>NZ_JBNGCB010000001.1:0-4434406 GCF_050433025.1 Streptomyces auratus
TGTGCGCCGCGCTGGGCCGCACGCTAGACGGGAAGGTAGACGATGCGCTGCTGGAGCGGGCCCGGGTCGTCCACCGCGCTTCCATGACCGACTACCTCGCGCATCGGGAAGTCTTTGCGGCCAAGGCGGGTGAGCTGGCTGGCCTTTCCCGTTCGCCCACTTTGCAGGAGCGGTTTGATGCTGTGGGAGGGGAGCTTCTGCTCGTGCTGGGCATGGAGTTCGTGCACCGCCGGACTCGTCCGTGACCTGGGTCCTCATCGCCCGGCGGGGATCTGCTGCCGCACCACCCCGATCCCGCGCTCGCCGACGCCGAGCCCGCCCCTGCCAACAAGTTGACGGTTGCCCAGCGGCTCCCACGGCCGGGAGCACGGAAGCACCGCCGGGGCGAAGTTCGTTGTCAAGGCCGCCCGGCCGTGATCGCGAAGGTCAGCAGTGCCAGGGACAGGGTGGCGCTGCCGGCGAAGGCCACAGCACCGCGCAGCAGGGCGGTGGCATAGGTTGCGCCGTCGATCCGAGCAAGCAGGCCGGCCGCTGCACCTACGAGCGTGCAGAACAGCGTGAGGACCGTCAGGAGCAGGGCCAGGAGCATCAGGTGTGTGGGTGAGGTCATGTCTTCTTCCCAAGCTGATCGGACGGTGATTACTTCGGTGAATTTCGCGGCTTTGGTGTTCACCAGGGTTCGGGCCGAACAAAGTTGAATGAAGACGGTCGCCCGAGGGACGGAGCAGGCAGGACATGGGGGAAGTACAAGATCCGTTGTCGGAACTCGGGCTACGGCTGCGCGTGCTCACGGCGCAGCGTGGTCTGCAGGTAGGTGGGCTGAAGGTACGGAGCGGTTTGGGGCGGACAGTGGTCAGCCAGGCGCTGAACGGCAAGAAGGTGCCGTCCGAGGCCACGCTGGTGGCCCTCGCCAAGGCGCTGAGCACAGATGTGAGGCCGTTACTGGCCCTACGCCAGACCGCTGTGCAGCGGTCTGCTGGCCAGGCTCGGGGCAACGCGCGCGAGCGGCTCGGGTGGCTGGTGCGCAACGTCCGTGATCCTTTCGACCTGGAGGTCCAGCGGGCGATCGACGTCTCCGGCGATGACGGATCCGGCCCTTTGCCGGTGCTGCCGGTGTACGTGGAGCGCGAACACGATGCGCTGCTGCGTGAGTCGGTTCTCGGCGCCTTGGATGGCCGCAGCACGTTGGTGACTTTGATCGGTGGTTCTTCCACCGGAAAGACCCGAGCCTGCTGGGAGGCGGTTCGACTCCTGTCGGACGAGTGGCGTTTGTGGCATCCGATCGCACCAAGCCACACTGATGCGGTGCTCACGGGCTTGCCAGAGGTCGAGCCGCGCACCGTGCTCTGGCTCAACGAGATCCAGCAGTATCTGCTGACCAGTGACCCGGCCGTCGGCGAGCAGGTTGCTGCCGGCTTGCGTGAACTGCTGCGTACGCCCGGGCGCGGTCCCGTCCTCGCGCTCGCCACCACCAATCTGGATGACTGGGACCGCCTCACCGCCACTTCTCCGCCGCACGATGGCTACCCCCAGGCTCGGGCCCTGCTCACCGGAGTCGGTGTCCACGCGCGGATCCCGGACCAGTTCGTCTGTGATCCCGCGGTCCTTGAGGAGGTGGCACAGGCCGACCCGCGCGTGGCCGAGGCCTCCGCAGTCGCCATTGACGGGCGGCTCACCCAGTACCTCGCGGGCGTGCCGGCACTTCTGGAGCGCGTTGAGCACGCCTCCCCGATGGCCCAGTGCCTCATCATCGCCGCGGTGCAGTTGCGCCGCCTCGGCCACGGCCCGATGCTGCCCTCGCGTGGGCTGGAAGCCACTGCGGCTTCTCTCGCCCCTGACCACATGTGGGATGAACATGCTCGCCCTGGGTGGTTCGAGAGCGCCCTGGAGTACCTTTCCGCCCCGTGCCGGGGCGTCCCCGGCCCCCTGAGCCCGGTCCGGCCCAGGCCCGGCACTCCCCCACCGGACCAGCCGCTCTACCGGCTGTCCGACTATCTCTTCGAAATCGGCCGCTACGAGCTCCGCCACGACTGCCCGCCCGCGCCGTTCTGGGCAGCCGCCCTGCAGCATGCCGGCACCGACGAGGACCGTCTGGCCCTCGCCCGGTCCGCGTACGAGCGAGGGCGGGTACGCGTGTCCGCTTCGGTCTCAGACGGCAGGGACCTGTTCGGTCTGTACGACCGCAGCTCCTCCTACCTGCTGGGGCAGGAGGCCGACAGGGCGCGTGCGGAGAGCGCTCTGACCACGATTGGCGAGCAGCGAGCGTCCGGGGAACTCCAGCGCAATGCCGTCCTCGCCTACTTCTACCGGCGCAAGGAAGCACGCCATCTCACGGAAATTGGCGAGCTCGAGCGGGCCGCGGCCGTCTGGTGTGAGCTCGCAGACCAGGGGCACCGGGATGCCTTCGTGCACGTCGGGCGCCATCACCTGGAGCTCGGCCAGCGGACGGAGGCCGAGCGGTGGTTTCGGCGAGGTGCTGAGGCCGGCGAGGATGACGCCATGCAGGCGCTGGTGTTCATGCTCGCCGAGGACAGGCTGTTCGACGAGGCTGTCGAGTGGACCGAACGGATCGCGAGAAACGGGAGCGGGGATATCTACGCCTATTCCCGGCTGGCCTACCGCTATGAGCGGGCAGGCAATCTCACGCAGGCCAAGAACTACTTCCGCAAGGCGATCGACGCCGGGCTCGTGGGCTGCTACCAGGAGCTGGTCCGGCTGCACTACCAGGAAGGTGACATCGAAGGGGCCCGCCGCCTGTATGCGGAGGGGATCGAGGCGGGCGAGACCACTGGCCCCATGATGCGGGCCGAGGAGCAGGGAGAGCACGCCAAGGCCGACGAACTCGCTTTCACCGCCCGGGACCGCGGCTGCACTGTGGAGCCACTGCGGCTCCTGCTGTGGCATCGGCTGCAGCAGCCGGACACGGTCGACCTCGGAACAGCCCTCGCGACCACAGCGATCGACGCCGGCGAGGCCTTCATCGTCGAGGCTGTGGCCAGCGAGCTCTCGGCAGCCGGGCACCACCGTGCTGTCGAAGCTCTGCAGGACGTCTTCGATCAGGCCGACGAAAGCGGGGAGGCTCCGGTTCTATAGGGCCCGACAGGGGGAGGCGGTGGTCAGCCAGGGACGATCGCCTCCGCCAGGCCTGTACCACGGGCGATGGCGTTGAACAGGTCCGGGAGCGAGCGGAGCTCCTCCAGGTAGGTCCTCCAGGTCTCGTCCCTCGCCTCGCCGAGGTGGGTGGTGGTGAGGTAGAGCGCAACGAGGTAGCCGGGCATGGCACCGCCCCAGGTCTGGCCGTTTTCGTTGTCCCACCACGCCCTGAGGACAGCCTTCGTATCGTCCAGGCTCATCAGGCCGGCGCTGGGCAGGACGGCGGTACGAGCGACGAACTCGCCCTCGTCGAAGCTGCGCACGCCCATGAGCAGGCCGGGCAGATACGGGAGGAAGTAGGGGTCCGGTCGGATACTGATCACCCGGGACCGCTCGGATACCGGGAGCTTCTCGAACGCGTCCGTCAGAGCGGGCAGGCTCGTACGGACCTCGGAATGAATTACCAGGGCAAGGGCTCGGGTCTCATCGGGCCTGAGGTAGACATTGTGCGGCACCTGGTCGGCAATGGTCGTGATCTTGGTGTTGTAGAGCGTGCGCATGGGATCGGGCAGAGTTCCCCAGAACGCCGGCAGGTCGCCGAGGGCCGCGAGCTGAATGGCAGGCTCGGCCTTCTCGAATCGGGGCATGTGCCTGGCCAGGCAATTACTGGCCAGGCGCTGGTCACGGTCGGCGAATAGACGCAGGCACTGCGCCATACGGTCGGCAAGCACCGGGGCCGCAAGAGCGAAGTCGGGGACCTCGATCTGCAAGAGGGTGAACTTGGCGGCGAACTCGACGACCTTCTCCCGGGAGGTGGGGCGGACACGGTCGAAGAAGGCGTAGCTGCGCCGGCAGCCGGGAGGTGAAGGCGGAAGGCGTCACACGGGGCGGCCGTCCGGTGTTGGCGCAGTGGGTGCGGCCAGTAGGCGGTCCATGCGGTCCTGGTAGCGGTGGAGGTCTTCGGCCCAGGCAGGGACGAGGAGATACTGCACGGTGCTCAGGGTGATCGCGGCCTCCCCCAGCCGGCTGGCGGGGGCGATGCCTCCGACGCGGACCCATTGGTCCCACATCACATCGCTCATCAGCTCTGCCAGCATCTCGGCGTCGGCGCGTTCCAGGAGCAGTTTCATCAGCGTGGAGGAGGCTTTGGTGCATGCGCGGACCGCCTCGCATAGCAGGTATGCGTCTGCTTGTTCGAAGACGCGGACGAGCCCTGGCAGTCCGTGAGCCAGTGGGGAGATGGCGCGCAGGTCGGTTCCGGCTTCGTCGGCGGCGAGGTGGGCGGCGGTGATCCGGTCGAGCTGCTCGGGCGGGCCGGTCCATACGCTGCGCCAGGCATCGGTGAGTTCTTCGGGGCTGACGTCGGCCATGCCGCCGGTCAGCAGCCGGGCGCCGATGCGGATCAGCGTGGTGTCGAAGGGGTTGGACACGGTGCGGGGTTCGGGCAGGGCGATGCCTGCGGTGTCGGCGTGGTTGCGCAGGAGGCCGTCCAGGTCCCGTCCGATGGCGCGTCGCCCCTGCAGTAGCCGCTCGGCGAGGTCCTGGCGGGCTTCGAAGGCGGTGTCGCTGTCGCCCTGCGGGATCTGGGTCAGGGTGATGCCCGCCTGGCGCAGGGGTAGTTGGATGGTCCGGATCAGGGCCTGGCGCAGCAGTGCAGCGGTCTGCTTGGTGTCGTCGATCGCCCAGAACGTCCAGCCGATCCAGCTGATGCCGCGGCCTGGCCTGGAGAGGGCGGCGAGCCATGCGGCTCGGTGGACGATGTCGGGGCGCAGCGCGCTGGTTGCGGGGTCGGTCCACTGGTCGGTGGGGGCCAGCCAGCGCTTGGCGCGCCAGCGTTCGAGCTGGTGGGAGGTGGCAGTCAGTCCGCAGCGGCTGACCTCGGCGGCCAGGGCGAGTTCCGCTGCGGTGGGCGGGGTGCGGGTCACAGTCGGCTCCTGCGGTCCGGGCCAGCGACGGCGTAGACGGCGGTCGCTGTGGTGACGGCGCTGGTCCACTGCTGGTTCCGGGCGGCCAGCACGGCAGCGGCAGTCACCAGCAGCCACAGCAGGACCCAGTGACCGGTATCTGGGCCGGGCCGTCGCGTTCTGTTCACGATCGGACTCCTTTCGTGCCGGCCCCTTGAGGCGGGGACGGCACTTCTATCTGGTCACACCGGTCGGGCGGGGACGGGAAGAACCTCGCGGGGCAGTCCTTCCCGGGTGGTCGCGGTATCGGTGGGCTCGCTCGTTGCTGGGCACGGCGGGACCGGTTGGGGTCCCGCCGTGCGCAAGGGCGCGCCCTGGTTGACGCGTTGGGCGTTACTGGTGGCGGCGGCGGTCGCGCCACCAGGCGAGCCGGTGCGCGGACTCCTGAGGGAAGACCGACTGGAGGGCGACGACGCCCAGGCCCAGTGTGAGGCAGCCGAAGGCGGTGGCGGCCAGCCACCACGGGGCGCCGGTCAGCGCCACGACCAGGCCGGTGACGCCGGCGGCCAGGAACGAGATCAGCGGTCGGGACATTGCGAGGTCTCCCCCATTTCAGGTGGGCGCCCTTTGAAAGGTGCGCGGATGTCGTGCCCGGCTTATGTCTTTGGGCGTGCATCCAGCTCACAGGACAGGGGGTCAGTCTGTGTATCGGTGGGTGTCACATACGGAAGCCGTATTGGTCGAAGGCGCGGTGCCAGGCCGCTTGCATCGCCTGCTCCAGGAGCAGGGTGCTGCGCTGGTGGGTTGCGGTGGCCAGCCACTGCAGGAGGTCGGGCGGGGCTCCGGCGACGAGCTCGGCGGCCACCGTTCGTCCGGGCCAGCTCCAGGTGGCCCGGGCCACGCCGAACGTCGGCCTCTTGTGCTCGTTGTACTTCAGGGTGAGGCGGTGGAACTCGCGGGCGTTGCGGCGGGCCTCTTTCAGCTTCTGGAGGTAGATCTCGCTGGCCCCCGTGTCAGCGACCCGGTCGATGAAGCGGTCCATGTTCTCCAGGGTGATGGCGCGGGCCTCGGCCATGATCCGGTGCTGTTCCTTGGTGGTGATGAAGCCGAAGCGGCGCGCCTTGTCGGCGGGCAGGTCCAGGGCGATCCGCAGGGAGGGCTCCTCGGCGAAGGTGTGGTTCCAGTCGATGAGGAGGGCTTCGATGAAGCCGAGGACCTGGTCGGGGCGCAGCGTGGCGGCCGCTGCGGCCACGGGTTCGAAGCCGGGCACCGGCTGCCATTCCGAGCCCGGCCTGGGCAGGAGCGGCCAGAAGGCCTGCCGTCCCAGGTAGGGGAAGGCCAGCAGTCGGCCGTTTGCCGCCCAGGCAGAAAACGGCTCGGGCGGTTGAGCGGCGGCCCGGGCGGGGGCGTGGGCGAGCCAGGTGGGCGGTGTGCGCAGCAGCCAGCCGGGCGAGGCCGGTTCCTCCATCACGCCGGCTGCGGGATCTCCTTTCGTACGCTTGACCAGCCACTCTTCGAAGTACTCGAGGCTCGCCCGGCGCTGAGCGCGCCAGACCGCGGTTCCGCCCCGGCCAGTGAAGTCGTAGCTCGTGATCCCGTGCCGCCTGCGCCACCGCCTGTCATCGCTGTCGTCGGCCTGTAGGCGGTCCTGGTACATCTCGTTGAACGCCTCGTCCTGGTCGTACAGGACCTGCTCCCAGCGCCCGGCATTGGGGCCGGTGAGGTAGCCACGGGCAAGGCCGGTTGCCTGGCGGAAGCGGTCCGCTGCGTGCCATGCCTCGTCCCGCTCCAAGATTTCCGCGACGCGCAGCACGTATTCATGGTCGGGGGTTAGGGGGACGTTAGACAGGTGGAGGGCGGCTCGCACGGCCTCCGCTTCCACCAGCCATGCCTTTTCGGGACCGGTACTGGTTGCGGCCACCGTCAGCCGCCACAGGCCAAGCGCGGCGCCGTGACGCAGCAGCGGGAGCAGGCCGGTGAGAAAGTTGTCGTCGAAGCGCTCGTTCCGTGCGATGGCGGTCGTCACCGCGTCGGTGAGCATGCGGCCCTGGTAGTCCCGGTAGGCGCGCGGGTGCTGGCCCGGTAGCCGCAGCGAGACCGCGCGGGCTCGCTCCAGCAGGCCGTGCGGCGCCCGCACACGTAAGGGCACGTCTTTCCTTGCATCGCCCCGCCAGCGCGGCGGCGGGGGGTAGCGCAGCACGGTGGAGGTGTGAGTGAGCCGGTCCTCTGGGTGCTTTTGTTCTTGTGCTGTGAGGTGTTCGGTGAGCAGTTGGCGGACCGTCTCGTCCCGAGAGGTGCCCCGCCGGGCCATGATGCGGCGCAGGGCGTCAAGGGTGCAGGGGGCGATGCGCACATTGGTCTCTGCGTTGATGGACACCTCGTCAGTCCTTGCTTTTCCAGAGGTCCCATGCCAGCGACGAGCCCGCGTGATCATCGCCTCGAGCACCATCATGTCGTCGGCGGAATCCTCGTCGAGTGGTAAGGGCAGTGGTCGCAAACTGATGGATGCTTGGCTTACTTGCGGGAGTAGGCGGAGGGTGTGGCGCGGTTGCCGGCGACGATGCCGACAACGACTGCCCGGTCTGTTGTGGCCCCGCGGGGCCGATGGGTGGTGGTCCAGGCGACTTCATCGACGCGCAGGTTGCCTTGGGTGTCGTTCTTCGGGGTGAGGTCCAGGACGAGGAGTTGTCCGAAGGGGGCGTTGGTGTTGCTGTACTCGGCGGCCTGGGTGAGGTAGCAGCTTTCGAGGTACTGGGGATCGTTGTCGGTGGCGTCCTGTTTGATCTCGGTGAGGTAGCGCAGGGAGCCGAAGTGCGCCATGACGTCGGCGCGGCCCATGCCCACGTCAACGGGTTCGACGAGGACGACGTTGTGCAGGGGGCCTTTTTGGAGCCACTGATGGAAGTCGCGTTGTAGGTCGGCCTCGACGGGCTTGCGTGTTCCCTCGGGTTTGCGCCGGTAGTCGAAGGGGGGTGGTTCGCCCTTCTTGGTGGAGCCGAAGAGGTTGGTGCGGGTGATGTCGGAGCGGCTCTTGAGGAAGAGAAGGGTTTGCTCGACCAGCACGGAGAAGGTCTGGCGGACTTCCCCGGTGAACGAGGGATGGGCGGACAACTCGGCCATGAGCTTGTCGAGTCTGGGCACGATGAGCGGGTCGGTGGCTTTGAGGCGGGCGACGTCGCTGGCGTGGGCGAGGCCTTCCAGTGTGAGGAGCTGCTGGTCATCGAGTGTGCTGGCGATGCCCAGGGCTTGGTCTTTGAGCTGGAGGAGCAGGGTGGGTGCCAGGCGTTGCAGGCGGGCGAGCGCCGTTCCGCCGGGGTCGTCGTCATCGCTGCCGTCGTCGGCGGCGTTGGAGGAGTTGGCGGAGTTCGTCTCGCGCTGGGCTGCGGTTTCGATTGCGGTGAGCAGGGTGTTGGCGGTGGCGACATCGAAGCCGCGGGCGGCGTGCTGGGTTGTTTCCTGGGCGGCGCGACGCAGTTGTGCCAGGAAGGCCTGCTGGCGCAGGAAGCTGTCTTCGATCGCGGGCTGGACCAGCAGGGCCAGGCCTTGGCCGGTGTCGCCTGCCAGGGGATGGACGGTGCGGGCAGCGCTGTAGGCGGCGAGGACGGTGTCGAGGGCGTGCCAGGCGTCCATCCAGGCATCGTCCTGGAGGGTGGTGGCCGCGGCGCGTAGTTGGAGGACGAGGTGGTGCCAGGTGATTTCCGCTGAGCGGCGCGGTCGGAGCCATTCGGGCTGGTGGGTGCGGTGGAGCCAGGCCTGGCTCTGGTCGAGGGTGTCGGCGATCTCGTCGGCGGCGTGGTTGATGGCTGCTGCGTCTTCCCGGCCGAAGGCGAGGATGGCGTCGCAGACCGCTGCGTAGGTGAGGGCGTCGTGGCGGGCTTCTTCGGCCTGGGCGGCGGTCTCGAACTGATGGCGGGCCTGGACGAGGTGGGTGGTGACGGTGCCGATGTCCTGGGAGGAAAGGGCGCGGCGGAGCAGGTCGCAGCCGAGTTCGAACATCGCGTCCACGTCGGTGGCTTCGTCGTGGGTGAGTTGCTGCAGCAGGGTGCGTACCGTGTCGGCGATGGTTTCCTCGTCGGCCCATCGGTCGAGGGTGAGGCCGAGGAGGCGGGGCAGGCGTTCAAGGAAGTCTTCGGGGCCGTCGGTCGGCACGTCCTCGAGTGCTTGCCACAGTTTGAAGGGGGTGACCGCTTCGGCGACCGCCAGGCGTACGGCGGCTTCGAGGCAGGCGGCGGCCAGGAGTGGTGCGGCCTTAATGCGGTCGGGCAGTCCGTCCAGCAGGGCTGCGGTCAGGGGCTTGCCCAGTGCCTTGGCGGCGGCGGGGCTGTGGAGGAGGGCGTCCATGGCCGCGGTGAGGTGCAGGACACTGTGCTGTGCGGCGAGTCCTTCGGGGAGTGCGGTGGCCGCGGGCTGCCATTGGGTGTCGCTGCGGTTGTATGCGTCGGCGACGGCTTCGGCGAGGTAGGGGGCGAAAGGGCCGGCGGCCACGTCGCCGGCCTGGCTGGCGACGGTGTCGAGGGCGAGGCCGAGGGCAGGGAAGGTGATGGGCTGGCCGTCCGCGGCCAGTTCGGTCAGCCGGTCGGCGAGTTGCGGCACGGCAGCCGTCCTTTCCTGCGTGCTCTCGGGTGAGGCATCACCATAGGGAAGCGCCGGGCTCGGCCTGCCGGATGCTGTCGGCGGGCAGGGCTGCGCGAGCCAGGTCGAAGTCCGCGGTGGTGATGACCACCTGCAGGTCGCTCTCGGCTGCGACGGTGGCCAGTTCCTTGAAGAGCTTATGGGCGTCGGCGGACTGCATCTCCTCGGACTTGGGGCTGTCGATCAGCAGCAGGCCGGGGTGGGTGGATACGCCGTTTGCCCGACCGACCCTGAGCAGGGCGATGGCGACCGCGATGCGCAGCCGCAGGCGTGCGCCGGCGGTCTGGTCCTTGAACCATTCCTGCTTGCTGCCGAGGGGGAAAATCTTCAGGCGGGCGCCGCGGTCGATCGCCACCGACTTAAGGGAGGGGACCCCGAACAGGGTCGCCAGCTCGGCGGTCTCCTCGTTGACCTCTTTGAACAGTGCCTCGGCTGCCGTCTTGCTGTCCTTTTCCAGCAGGTCGGCGGCGGCCGCCAGGACCTTGATGGCCTTGGCCTCGCTTTCGTCCAGGGCCGGTTCCTCGGGCTCGCGGAACACGCTGAATGCGCCTTCCAGCCGCAGCACGTTCTCCTGTGCGGCCAGGCGAGCGGGCAGGTCGGCGGCGGACTGGGCACGCCGCAGCTGCTCCTGCGCACCTTCCAGCTGGCGTGTCAGGCCATCGACGGTGGCCTCGGCCTGCTCCAGAGCCTGCTTGGCTGCCGCTTCGGCGGCGGTACTCGTCACCAGCCGCTGCTGTGCCTCGGCGGTGATGTCCTGCGGGTCTTCGTCGTCTCCGGCCACCTCGCGCGCACATACAGCGCAGGTGTGGGCGTGCCGCTCCTGCTGGCGGCGCGTGTCGTCGATCTGCTGGTCGCAGCGGGGGCAGCTGGTGGGGTTCAGGCCATGGAAGAGCAGGCGGGCAGTGGCGCTTTCGGTGACGTCGTTGAGGAGCTTGGCGGCCTGCTGGCGTTCGGTGCGCGCCCGGCGGAAGACGCGCACAGCCTCGTCCCACGCGTCCTGCGCGTCGGCCAGCGCCCGAGCGAGCTGGACCGCGTCGTGGGCCAGGTCTGTCAGGGAAGCGTCCTCGCCGTCCCTGGGCAGCAGCCGTGCCAGCGCCTCGCGGGCCTGGGCGAGCTCGGCTTCCAGGCGTTCGCGTTCGGATGCGCGTTCCGCCGCTTCGGCGGCCGCCACCGCGCGGCGTGCCTTGTCCTCGGCGACGCGCACGTCGTGCACGGTCTTGACGCGGGTGAGGGCAGCGGCCGCGGGCAGGTCCAGGAAGACCTGCAGCAGACGGCCCGGCAGTCCGTTGGAGGTGACCTCGCCCAGCAGCGCCTTGTCGCCGCCGGCCGGCAGGTAGACAGCCCCGAAGTAGGCGGGCCACCCGTGGGTCTGGGTGCTGGTCTCCTTGAAGCTGTTGACCAGGGGCTGCAGATCCATCCGCCCCAGCATCAGGCCGGCGATCTGCTCCGCATAGCTGTCGGTGCTGGAGGCTCGCAGCAGGACGGTGATGCCCCGGTCCGGGGCGGGGCCGCGTACGCCGGCCAGTGCGGCCGGGTCGGGGCCGGTCAGGACGACTGCCGCAGTGATCTCCCCGTCAGTGAGGTCCAGGCGGAACGCCATGGGCTCCCCCGCGACGGTCGCGTCCAGGTCGACGTGGTGCAGCCAGCTGCGGACACGGTTTTGCATCTCACTGCGCGGCGTGCCGCGCAGGCACCACGTCAGCAGTTCCAGCACCGATGTCTTGCCCCGGAAGTTCGAGGCGACCAGCGCTGTCAGACCTGCGGAGAAAGACAAAGTCTTGTCGAACGGGCCCGGCTCGACGTCGCCGGTGCGTTCCCCGGCCACCCGCAGCCGGCGCACCCGCAGTGACCGCGGACGTGCCGGGGAAATGACCAATGGCAGTCCGTATGCGGCGAACACGTCACGGACATCGTCGACCTTCACACCCGCCTTGTCCGCAATACGCGTCTCCAGCAGCGCCTCTTCCTGCACCGTGCTCATGCTCCCCCCGCTCCCTGTACCTGCAGCTGCTGCCGGAATGCCGCCAGCCGGCGGCGCGCCTGCTCACTGATCGACCCGATCCGGCTCCCCCGCGGCGTGTCGGCGTACTCGCGCGTCAGGTACTGCTGCTTCTTCAGCTCGCTGCCGCTCTTCTCCCCCGCGAGCCGCAGGACGTCCTCGACGCGCTGCACGTAGTAGCCGAAATCCGATTCCTGGCGGATGATCTCCCGGGCGACGTGACGGCCGTGTTCCAGCAGGAAGTAGTCGTGCTGGCGCACCCGGTTGACCGTTCCCCGCCGCTTGCGGACCAGCAGCCCGGCGCTGCGCAGCACCGCCAGGGCGTCGTCCAGCCACTCGTAGGCGCCGAAGTGGTGGCGCAGCATCGGATAGCGCCGCACCTCCGGCTCCTCGGAGTCCAGAATGCGGCCGGCGAGGTCCAGTAGTGCTTCCTCGGGCTCGGTCTCGTAGGCAGTCAGAAGCTCGTTGGCCAGGTAGTCGGGGTTGCGCAGCCAGAAGTCCAGCTTCTGCAGCTTGACCTGCGTCCGCATCACGCCCACCGCCCGCTCCAGGCCGGGCACGGCCTTCTCCGCCTCCGTGAGCGGCTCGCACGCCCCGTCGATCAACAGCAGCAGGCGCACCGCGTCCTGCTCCCGGCTGGTCACCGCAACTCCCGGCCCCTGCTCCGCCCCCTCGTGATCCATCACGCCAGAGTAACCACCCGCATACGAACCTGACCATGGAGTGACGAAGCGAAGTACGGGAGCACGGCGGCCAAGGTTGAACGGCGGGCGCGCGGCGCGGTCCTCCAGGCGCACGCAGCATACGGGCCCGGCTCCGCCCCCTCCCTGTGCGGGCAGGCGTCTACGCCAGGATGGCGGGGACGGCGGTCTCGGTCGTCCAGTCGCCGTCAAAAAGCGCGGCGACCAGGCATGCGTGAGTCTCGGGGAGCTGGCCTGAGCGGTGCTTGGTACGGGTCTTGGCGAGCCAGGCGCCGATGCTGACGGTCTCGCCGTCGACGCGGATCGTCTCGCGGGCGGTGGGGGCGCGGCCTTCGCGGTGAAGGAAGAGTTCCAGGAGCTGGACGGTCTGCCTGAAGGTGCGGCGGGTACGGCGGGTAGGGGCCAGCGGGTTGTTGTCGTGGGTCAGGCCGAGGCCGGACAGGAGTCGCTGCTGGCCGAGGTGGAGGGTGTGCCAGGTGGTGAGTTGGCGATGCAGCCAGGCGCCGATCTTCACCGTGCCGAGCAGGGTGTCGTGGGAGAGGGCGGCCGGGTCGTGGCCGGCAGCGAGATGGCCGTGGAGCAGGTGGTACTTGCGGTGCCAGTCCGCACCATGGGGCAGGCGCCAGTGAGGATCGAGCGCGGCAAGGTTGGCGGCACGCGCCGGGTCCAGCTGGTCTTTGGTGGCGAGGTGGCGTTGTTCGGCGAGCCAGGCGCCGACTTTGGTGGTGGCGGGGGCAGCCAGGTGGCCGTGGGCCGCGTGGTAGTCGCCGGCCGCGGTCAGGCGGGCGCGCCAGGCGGCGGCGTGCTTGTCCCAAATCATGTTCAGGGCGTCGAGTTCGGCGATCCAGTCCGCTTCGAGGCGGCCAGCGGTGTGGGCATCGCGCATGGTGGTGATGAAGGTGCCCAGGGTGTAGCCGGCGGGGTCGGTGTAGTCGGTGGGGACGTCGAGGTGGCCGTGTTCGTCGCGGTAGGCCTGGGCGGCGGCGAGCCCGAGGCGGCGGGAGCGGGAGACCGCTGGGTCGCGGGGGTCGAAGGAGGCCAGGTCCATGGCTCGGGCGATGCGCTCGGGGTGGACGGTGAAGTCGAAGTGCCAGCGACGTTCGATGATGTCGCTGGTCTCGCGTGGGAGGCGGTTGGCCTTGTCGGGCAGGCGCTCCAGGATGCGGTGGTCGTGGCTGGCCAGCGCGGTCGCGATCGCCCACACGGGCTCGTAGGCGGTGCCGAGGATGTTCTCGGGGTCGGCGCCGGGCGGGACGTAGACCGGGACGATGAGGCTGGCGACCTTGCCGGAGACGTCGACGCGCAGGGCGCGGCCGAGGGCCTGGACGCAGCGGATAACGCTGCGGGTGGGGTCGGCGAAGACCACCGCATCCACGCTGGGGATGTCGACGCCTTCGGAGATGAGGCGTGCGTTGGTCATGATCGCGCAAGAGGCGGCGGCGAAGTCGTCGAAGATGTCCTGGCGCTCGGCGGGGGTGTGCTCGCCATGGGCAAAGAACAGCTCCGGGGTGATGTCCGGGCACAGCTCGGGGGCGGTGCGGCGCAGCAGGCGCAGGGTGTGAGGTAGTTCGCGGGCGAAGCGGCGGGCGTCGGAGACGAGGGTGAAGTACACCAGCACCCGGCGCAGCCCGTGCTCGGTCATGGCTTTGAGGACGGCCAGGTGCAGCGCCGTGGTGCGCAGCGCCTCCTGAGCCTCGCCTTGGTTTTCGTCGTTGCCGGTGGCGCCGGGAGTCGGCAGGTTCAGGCGTGCGCGTAGGTCGGCGTCGGCCAGGGTGGGTACCACGATGCGGTAGTCCGCTGCCCGGCCGTCGGCCACCGCGGACGCGAGAGGGTATTCGAAGATTTTCTTGCCGTAGACGGCTTCGTTGTCCATGGAGTTGGCGAAGGCGTCGAGGTCCGCCTCAGTGCCGGCGCGGTGTCGGCGGCGTGGGCGGGAGGTGTCGGCGGACTCCGCCAGCTCGGGCGAGCCGAAGATCCGCGGGGTGGCGGTCATGTAGAGACGGCGATCCGCGTGGATGCGCGTGGCGTCGTGGACGGCCGCCCACTTCTTGTCCGCCCGGCCGGCGATCCTGTGCGCCTCATCCATGACCGCGAGGTCGAACGGCGGCACTGTGTACTGCGTCTTCTGGGTCTGTTCGATCTTGTCGAGGGAGTCGTAGGTGCAAATCACGGTCACCGCAGGAACCTGATCATCCCCCTCCCCCACTACCGACAGCAGCGCCGCGAGCGCGGGGGCGTTGCTGGTCGAGCCGACCCTCGCCGCAACCAGATCCTCCCGGCCGGCTGCGTCCATCGAGGACACGATCACCATGTGCTCGCCGTGCCCGTCGCGACGCCACGCCAGAGCCGTCTGCGCAGCCAGATCCAGCGTCGGTACCACGAACAACACCAACCGGGCGTCGAGTTCGTCGGCGACCCGGATGGACACAAGCGTCTTGCCCGTCCCCGTCGCCGCCACGTACAGCCCGCGCGTTCCAGGACGGCGCAGATGCTTGACCGCCCGCTGGAGCGCCTGAACCTGATCCGGGAACAACGGCCGCTTATCCGGGCCGGCGGGCCGGGGACCTTCAACCACCGTCATAGGCGGAAGCCTAGGGTGCGGCACGGGCAACGCTCGATCTGTCCCCCTCGGTCTTCCCTATGATGAGTCCACCAAGCAGGTCGTCACAGGCCACTCCGAGGCGGGCCCAGCTTGCACGCCCCGTCGTGGCGATGGATCCGGTCAGGGCGAGAACGAGGGCGGGCAGCGTTCCTGCGTCGAGGGCGTGGGAATTGCCCGGTACGAGGATGCGGCGGTCGATGCGCTGGCCGGGTGGGGGCAGGTCGGCGACCACCTGCAGAGCCTGGGCGAGCAGCGCATCGGGGTCTGGTGTGTTGAGCAGGCGAGTGATCCAGCCGAGGCTGTGGAGGCGGCTGAAGGCAGTGGCCGGTTCGACGAGTTCACGCGCATGCACGGATCCGGTGGATGCGGCCGTGTGCTCGGCGCGGCTGCGGGCTTGGGCTGCCAGCCGACGGTTGCAGGCGTGGGCTGCGATGGCTCCAGGGGTAAGTGAGGGCCCGCGGGTTGTCACCGCAGCGGTCAGTTCGTCCAGGTTGACGCGGCGACGCTGGCCGGGTTCCGGTGGCCAGTGAAAACCAGATACAGGCCCCTACAAAATTAGGTACTCAGAGAGTCGCATGAAACAAGGGGCGCACCTTTCCGCTTTCGTTGTCGAACCGGAACTTTAGCGCCCAGTCGCAAAACTGTTGAGTGATGCCATCCGGATGACATCTACGGAGGTGGATTAGTAGCTCCTCTGACGTATCAAGCTTGTCTTGCTGTGTGCGATCTGAGGCAGTGACAGTCAGCATGTAGGCAGCTGCTCGAGCGATTAGGTGACGTTGAAGCGCATCTGTCTGGCCGTCAACTATGAGGCGACTCAGGCTTTCTAGAACGTCCGATCTTATTTGTTCTTTGGCTTTCTGAGGTTCGGGCGTTCGCGACTCTGCACCGAAGCAGTCTCCTATGGCAAACAACACGGCGTGCATCTCACTTATTTCAGCGCGCGTAGGATGAGGGTCCGCCCTTGTAATCTTGTCAAACGCCTCCTGGAATGCTGTGTTGAGGATCTGCGCTACTGCCAGGTCACGGTGCTGAAGGAAGCCTAGTGCGAATAGGGCACGGATGCGCAGCCATACTTGCGCCTTTTCGTGAGTGAGCACGTTCCCCAAGGCGTTGACGATGGGTTCGATCCACCCGCCCGCAACGAGTGTGTCGATGGCTTGACGGCGCTCAACACCGGCGTTCTGGAGGAGTGTGTGCCTAAACAGAGACTTGGCTGCGGGCCGAATGTGATCGGGCATGAACTCGTCGTTCAGCGACTCGGCCGCGCCGTTGACTACATGAAGCCACGGTTCGTTTATTTGTGGCCAGTTATTGCAGAATGCCACGTCATTTTCGAGGACGTGCTGGAGCGTGCTGGCAACCCACTGCAGGCCGGCTACAGCATCCGGTCTTGCATCGGGTGATCGGAATTCCTGGATGAGGGAGCGAAGTTCATCTTTGCATCTGCCACTGTGAGCTCGGTCGTAAGTGAGGGTGCGTTGCCACAGTCCGTGAACGGCGGTTCCACGTTCCCTGATGGTTGCGGTTGCGCTGCGTGCGCGGGTGAGCAAAAGCTGGTGGATCCAGTCCTGATCTCCGGGGGGTGACCACTCCTGCGGAATAGCCAGAGCCAGTTCAAGTTCGAGAGATCGACCAGGGTATACGTTTACCTGCCGAAGCTGATCCGCTTCGTTGAGCAGACCGTGGACCCAGGCTCTGACTTTATTGGCGAGGCGGGGATTGGTCTCGCTGAGTTGGACCAGCGCCGTGATCGTCCGCCACATCCTGAAGCCCAGGGGGAACGTACGCAAAGCGTGGTGCAGGCGAGATTTTGCTGTTTCGAATGAGTACTTGGCGAGGCCGCCAACTAGAGCCAGTGCATCGGTATTTCGTGGCGTTGGTGGAGATGCACCGATCACGATGAGCCGATCGATAAGTTTGCCGATCTGTTCCTCATAGTGCTGACGGATCGCTCGGATCCCTTCACGCTCGGACTTCGAATTGTCCACCGCCATAAACATGGTGAGGAGCGCCGATGCCTGGATCAGGACGTCGAACTCGGTGGTGGGGCGGTTCAGCAGCATCTCGGGAGCCCAGCTACAAGGAACGTGAGCCACAAGACTTGTCCGGTCGGTCAATCCTCGAAGTCGCAAGCTCAACGAGGTCAGACTTCCGTTGTCTTCCATCTCCGGCACCAGGCCGCATATCGCTTCGTCGAGTTGCCTCAACCGTTCACCATTGAGTCTGTGACGATCTTGATGGAGTGCCTTGACCAAGTTTCCGGGGTCCCAGCCGGATGCACGAGCGACGGCTCTGTTGCTGATCTTGTGATCCTCGTCTAGCCGGGCTAGCTGCGCAGCTACGGCCCAGGCGATCAACTCGTCGACATCGCCGATGTTCCTTACTTCCTGGTCTACTCGAGCCATATCTCGAATTTAGCGCGTTTGTTGTGCATCCGCGAACGCGTGTTGTAGCTGCCCGCAGAAGCGTTGTACGAATATCCAGCCTTGCAGATTGATCGACATCAATAGCGCGCTGACGTGCAGCAATTCGACGAAAAAAGGGAGCCGGACCCTGTTGTTTTGACAGATTCGGCAGAGCCACGCTTGAGGCATTGCCCGGCGTACTCCGGGTTCGACGAATCCAACCACAGGTAAAGGAGCAATCCGTGAACCAGCAACCGGCCGCCCACCAGCCCAACGGCGCCCCCGTCACGGAAGCGAAGGACAAGCCGATGCACACTGACGATCCGAACCGAACGCCACTCGAGACGCGCGCTGACCGCGAGGCCCCCCGCACTCGCGGTGGAGACTCGCTCCCCACCAGCCTGCCGCCCAGCCCGACGTGCATGTGTGACGTTGACGCAAGCCTCCGCGAGATAGGGGATAATCCCCTCACGATCAACGAGGCCCAAGACCTGTTCGTGCCGAACAGCGGCTATCTCGACACAGCCACCTATGGCCTGCCGAGCTTCCCCACGGCCGTCGCCGTGTCGGAGGGATCCTGGCAGTGGCTGCACGGCAGACCCACCCTGGCCACGTACAACGAGGCGGTAGCGGCCGCCCGGGACAGTTTCGGGCGGATCGTCCGTGTTCCCGCCTCTCGCGTAGCTATCCATGGCACGACGGCGGACTTCGTCGCGGCGATCGCAAATACGGTCAAGCGGGGGACGACAGTCCTCATCAGCAAGGATGAGTTCACCTCGGCCTGCTGGCCCTTCCTCGCCCACCAAAAGCAGCGGCACTACAAGGTGGAGTTCGTTCCCTTCGAACGGCTTGCCGACGCGATACGCCCCGGCGTCTCACTGATCGTCGTTTCCGCAGCGCAGTCGATCGACGGTTCCGTTGCAGACCTGCACACCATCACTAGCAAGGCCAACGATTGCGGGGCGTGGACGATGGTTGACGCCACCCAGGCTGTCGGCTGGATGCCACTGGACGCCAACCAATACACGTTCTTGATTTGTCACGCATACAAATTCATCGGTGCACCCCGCGGGGCCGTCTTCATGGCGATCCAGCAGGACATGATCGAGAAGCTCCTTCCGCACAGCGCTAACTGGTGCGCCGGTGAAGACCCCTCGAAATCGCTGTATGGCCCACCACTGCGGCTCGCCAACGATGCCCGCCGCCACGACTCAAGCCCGGCGTGGCTCTCCTGGCTGGGAGCCGTGCCGGCGCTCAAGCTGATCGAAAAGATAGGCGTCCACACGATCAACCGCCATGGCATCGGGCTCGCCAACGACTTTCGGGAAGGTATGGGCATGCCCCGGGGCCAGAGCCCGATCGTCTCCGTGCGTGGCATTCCTCAGGCGAAGGAGCGACTCGCCAACCACGGCCTGCGTGCGTCTGTCCGAGGCGACGGCGTGAGGCTGGCCTTCCACATCTACAACTCCAAGGAGGACGTCGAGAAGGCCCTGGACACGCTCCGGCCGAGGCGCGCGTAGGGGAAGAGGAAACCGCGGACAAGCGGGGTACAGGCGGCTGCGGACCGATGGAGTGGGGGCCGGGTTCCGCACGCCGCCTCAGCACCCGGCGGGCCCGCCCCGTCCTGCGTGCGGACTGGCAGCTGTGCAACGTATACCTGCAATGCCCCTGCGTTACGTGCCCGAGTTCGGCCTGTTCAGCGACCCTGACGACGAGGAGTTCTGAGCGCTGCGCCCAAGCGGGGGCATGCAACGTCTACGATCATCTGTTGATCATCGCTGCTCAGGGTGACGTATCGGGGATGGGGGCGGGGCGCCTGTGTATGTGTCCGAGGTGCTGGTGGAGAGGTTCCGGTCCTGTGAGCGGGTGCGAATCCCGCTGCGCCCGGAAGTGACCGTGCTTGTAGGGGAGAACAACGCGGGCAAGTCCAGCGTGATTGATGCGATACGTCTGCTCATGGATCCCCTGGACGGGCGCCGCGTGCGGTACTTCGAGGAGGCTGATGTCCTCAAATCGGCGGCCGCGCAGCGCGGCCCGATCCTTCAGCTGGACCTGGCCGACATCGGTCCGGAGCAAAGCGGCGCGTATCTGGAGGCTCTGCTGCGCGATGGGGCTTCCGAAGGCCGTACAGCTCGGTGGCAGGTGTCCTGGACGCCGCCGCAAACCGGCGGGCGTCGTGGAAGCGTCACCTGGGCGCAGAGCGCGGGTCATCCGGTCACGGGGGAACCTACGGCGCGGGGTGGTGTCCGGCATGTCTATCTGCCTGCGCTGCGCGATGCGGAGCGGGAGCTGGCATCGGCCGGCGGTGACCGGGTGCGAACGATTCTTCGTGGGCTGTTGGGGAACGACGAGCAGGTCGATGCGTTCGTGGAACGGATCGGTACCGAGTTAAAAAAAGTTGCCGCGGACCCGGACGTGGCCGAGGTCGGTGAGAAGATCAATGAGCCGCTGCGGGACCTGACCGTCGGCGCGCATCCCCAGATGAGTGAACTGGCCCTAGCAGAGCCCACGTTCGCCTCGATCGCCCGGTCGCTACGGGTGCTTATGGGTGATGCCTCTGCCCAGACCTTTCCTCTGTCGGCCTCTGGGCTGGGCTACGCCAACACCCTGTTCATCGCCACAGTGATGGCGGAGCTGGACGCGGCGGCGGAGGCCGATCTGACGGTGCTGCTTGTGGAGGAGCCCGAGGCGCACCTGCATCCGCAGCTGCAGACCTTGTTGCTGCGCTATCTGCAGCAGCGGGCGCGGTTCTCGCGCCGTCGAACGACCGGTGACCCAGCGGAGCCGGCCGGGCATCTGCAGGTGGTGGTCACCACCCACTCCCCCATCTTGTCGGCCGCGGCCAGTGTGGAGGATCTGGTGGTCATGGCTCGGTGCCCTGCCGAGCTGTCCGACGGCTGGCAGGCAAGGCCCCTGCCCATCCCCCGGCTGCGTCTGAGCCCGGATCGGGTGCGGCATCTGGACCGCTACCTGGATGCCACGAAGAGCGCCCTGCTGTTCGCCTCGCGGGCGATCCTGGTGGAAGGAATTTCCGAGCTTTTGTTGCTGCCGGCTCTGGCCCAGCGTGTTCTGACCATCGGTGAGGGCGTCGGCGCTCAGGCGGGCCGGGAAGCGTTCGAGGCGCTGGAGCGGTTCTTCGGCACCACCCGGGTGATCGTGGACGGCGTCGGGTTCGAGGTCTATCTGCGTGTGCTGCTGGCGCCCGTCGACGGCATGTGTCTGGGACGGCGGGTGGCACTGATCACCGACACAGATGTGGCGCCCGGGGAGCCGGAACCGGCCCGGCTGCACTCGTTGCGGGAACTGCCCCGCCGCTGGGGCTCTCCCGGCGCGCTGCACCTGGCCGCGGCACCCCGGACGCTGGAGCCGGCCCTGTGGTCGGCCGACAACATTCCGGCCCTGCGGGCGGCGTTCATCCGTTGCGCGCCGCGCTCGGAGGGCCGCTGGGAGCAAGTTCGTGAGGCAGCCGATCCCGCCCTGGCGTTCGGAGAGCTGTTCGTCACGAAGACCAGCCGGACCCTCACCGGTGCACACGGAGACCTCGCGAAGGGCACCAAGATCTCCAAAGGACGATTCGCCCAGGAACTTGCCGACGTGCTGGCCAACCCGGCGGTGGCGTTCACCGTGCCCGAGTACCTGGCGGACGCTATCGGCTTCATCACCGCCACGGACAGCAACGCGGCGGTGAGCGCGCCATGACCGGGTCCGGGGAGACGGCTACAGTGCGGGCCATCGCCGAGGCTCAGCAACAAGCCGCCATTGCCGTACGGGCGCCTGCCTACGTTCCTGCCTGTCCAGGCGCGGGCAAGACGCATGTGATCACCACTCGGCATCTGCAGTCCCCCCGACGTCTGCTGCGACAGGGACGGGCCCTGATCTCGTTCACGCGGGTGGCACGAGATCAGATGGCCCGCCGCTGCCGCCAGGCAGGTCGTGCCGACCTGATCCAGGCGCCACACTTCATCGGCACGCTCGACTCGTTCCTGTGGGAGTTCCTGGTCAAGCCGCGGCGGACGGCCGAGCCCGCGCCTCGTTTGCTGGAGTCGTGGGCCAGCATCAAGGCCCCAGTCACGGGTATGGACCGAGAGATCTCCTTGCACCGCTTTCCCATGACCCTGGACCCTTCTGAGAACAGGGCACGCGAAGCGGTTGCCTGGGACAAACTCGACTACGATACCCGGCAACTCATCGAGGCCAGCGCCTACAGCCAGGAGGCATGGCAGGAGAAGATCTTCGAGACCCGCAACTCGTGGTGCAAGCATGGATACTTCACAGGGCACGAGGCGCGGGTGCTGGCCCTGTGGAACCTGCGCAACGCTGAGGCCTTGGCAGGGCTCCTGCCCCCGCTACGGTCCCGCTTCGTGGAAGTCGTCGTCGATGAGGCGCAGGACTGCTCCGCCGCGGACCTGGCGATCCTGGAGCTGCTGCACGGCGCCAGGCTGCCGCTGGTCCTGGTCGGCGACCCGGATCAGGCCATCTACGCCTGGCGCGGAGCTGAACCGCTGGCGCTGGAGAGCTTCGCGGCCCGGCTGTCTCCCACCTCTCACCGGCTGACGGGCAACTGGCGCAGTTCCCCCGTCATCTGCCGCTTGGCGGCCACCCTGCGCACGGGGCAGCGCCCGCCGGATACCTCCGTCGTGCGAGGCGACGAGATTCCCGTCTTGCTGCTGCCCACCCGGTTCGCCGCCTCCGGCAGCCGCCATCTGCACGCCCCGACCGGTAGCGGCATAGTCGATGTCTTCCGCGCGCTCGCCGAGGAGTACGCCGTCCAGGCCGAGGACTGCCTGGTGACCGCCTACAAGTACGCCACCCTGCCGGGCGTCACTCGGGAGCGGCCCAACACCAACACCATCACCAGCCTGGCCTGGGCCCGCGCCGTCGCCCACACCCGCAGCGCCACCAGCGACGACCTCACACGGGCTTGCGCCATCGCCGTGCGCGTCCTGTTCGGCTACTGGTACCCCGGCGAATCCGGCAGCCCTGAACGCATCACCGCCACCCACCGCCTCTCCGCTGGCCAGGTCAACCGCACGGCCTTCGCCTTCCTGCACAGCCTGCCCCCGCCTCACCCCCAGTGGGGCCCCGAGGTATGGCAGGCCATGAAGGCTTGGCCCGCTCTGTCCGGGGCTGCTCCACAAGGCGGCAAGGGCCGCCCGGCCGGAAGACCCACCACGGCGCGGCCCCAGGTCGCCACCGGAGTGCGCACCAACATCGTCCATCAGCTCAAGGGCGACGAAGCAGACGGCGTGCTCCTTCTGCTGCCCGAGCCCGGGAGCACGCGCCGCTGGGCCATCGGCGATCCCGCCACCGACGAAACCCTGCGAGTGTGGTACGTAGCCGTGACCCGTGCGCGTCGGCTGGCGGCCCTCGCCGTGCCAGAAGACGAAGCCAATTCTCTCCAGAGCCTACTGAGCGGACGTCACGTCCCCGTCCGCGTCGTCTGATCGGTCGCCCTCGTGGCTACAAGAGAAGCTGCGTGGTGCACCACAGCACTCGGCCATACGGTCCACTTCGCTGCCGAGCGCTTCTCCATCCGCTTCCCGCTGGCGCCCGGCACTTCGCCCGGCAGGGCGAGCCGCGGCCAGGTTTGACCGGCGGAGAGGTCTACGCCGGTCACTTCACATCCTTGGGCCAGGAAGGCCGCTTACTTGCCCTCGGCCGGCCCGAGGCCCAGCGCCGGCCCTGGCCGGCCCAGGGTCTCAGCTCCCGGGCCGTGGTGGCCATATGAAGCTGCTCTCCCAACTCATCTGCCAGGCAGCCATGGCCGCCGTCGATGAAGGCATCGAAGAGGTCATGAAGGACCTGCTGGAGGACATCGGCGGCTGATCGGGGACTCATGCCGCCAGGGCAGGGGGTGCGCCGAAGACCTCTTCGAAGGGGTGGGCTCGTTTCGTGGCGACCAGGACCCAGGCTCCGCTGCGGTGAGGCCGAGCATGGGTGGTGTAGTGGTGGACTTCGGAGGGCGTGAGGACCTTGAGATCACCGAAGACGTAGTACAGCGGGGTCGGGGCGTGGGCGGCGGTGAAAAGCAGGCCGGCCTTGAGTGTGGAAGTACTGATGGCGTACCGGTCGCTGTCGGTGCTGGGCATGCGGTCTTTGGCGTCGATGGTGATCACCTCACCGTCGCGGGCGGCGATCAGGTCGGGGAAGTAGCGCAGCGCTGATTGGGTGCGAGCCAGGGCGCGCTGGATCGCGGGCGGGTAGGTGCCCTGGCCGCAAGGCTGCACCGTCCACCCGCAGGCTCGCAGCGTCTTGATGACATGCTGCTCGTGTGCGTCGCCGATGGCCTTGCGGTTCTGCCAGTGCGTCACCACGGTTTCCTCTCTACCGGATTCACGCTGCGTAATACGAATCGACCTCTTTTCGTGCTACTGCCGCATGACTATGATGCCCCGCATGACGTCATACGTAGACCCACGCTTTCGTCCTACGCTCTGGCCCGGAACTCCGGTACCCGCCCCGGAGTTGATGCCAATGCCTGGGGCACGGGCCGACGGCGAGTGGATCGTCTGGGATCCCCACCTGCACTACGGGGGAGACACGGTGGCGCTGCCGGAGGACTTCTACCTCCACGAACTCATGGACCTCGATCCCGCAGACCACGACGCGATCGCCCACGTCATGCGCACCTACGGGCCGCTGGGCGGGGACATCGCCTCGGGCAGCTGGGACGTCGAGGACCACGACCATTACACCGAGCTCGACGCACAACTCCATCCCGTGCACGGACCGTTCGCCCTGCACGGTGAACTCGCCACCCTTTTTGTGTCCCAGGCGCAGGAGGCTGTCACCACCTGGCTTGCCCTACGCCATGAGGGCGGACTCGACGCGCTCGTGGACGCGGCGGTGACCGAGGACGAACTGGCACTGTGGCAGGCAGCTAACGACGACCAACCAGAGCTTTTTCCCCGGGACTTGGAGCACCTGCGCGAGCTCACGCTGGACCTGCGGATCGGCAACCTGCGCAGCACGCTGAATGCGGCTCTGCAGCCGTTCAGCATCGGGATCGGCGACCTGGCCGACCGCTACCCCAACATCCTGTCAGTCGCCTTTCTCCAGCTGTACAACCACCTCGCCGAAGACGCCACCATCCGGACCTGCGCCAACGAAACCTGCCGTCGCCCCTTCGTCCGCCAGCGCGGCCGCGCCACATACGGCCAGAACCGCACCAGCGGCATCAAGTACTGCACACGTGAATGCGCCCGCGCCCAAGCACAACGCGAACACCGCAGACGCCGCAAACAAGCCACCCCCGACCGGACCACCCTCTAAACCGGTTGCCCAGCGCATACGGCGCAAGCCCGACCTGTGCCTGGGCCATGGTCGAGCGCGGCGCCGGCGCCCGTTCGAGTACGTCAAGTGCCCGTTGCGCGGCGTCGGCGGGCCGGAGGCCAGCCTCGGCCTGCGCGAGGCCGTGAGCACGAGGTGGCCCACCTGCGGCTGCGCGATGTCGTCGAGGCCAAGCACGGCCTGCAGGTCGATGTCCGCGTCTCGAAGATCAGCCCCCGCCAGGTGAAGGTGCCGTTCAGCTCCGGGCCCTCCACCTGCCCGGTCCGCGCCTGGCGGGCCTGGACCGAGGCCGCCGGCCTCACCGACCCCGACGGCTACGCCTTCCGGGCCCTGCACCCCCGCTGGCACACCGTCACCGACCGCGGACTGTCCCCGGAGGCCATCGGCGATGTCGCCACCCGGCTCAGCGCCCGGGCCGAGCTCCCCGTCCGGCACACCGGGCACTCCCCCCGCCGCGGCGCCGCCGAGGAATCCTGCCGCGTCGGCAACGACCGCAAGACCAGCGCCAAGCAGGGCGGCTGGGTCCCCAACAGCGGCGTCATGGAGGGCTACTTCGAAGACGCCGACGGCTGGGAGGAGAACGCCATGATCGGCGTGCTGTGAGAGAGGGGCCCACCCCCACCAGAACACCAGTGGCGTCAATAACCGCAGGTCAGCGGATTCGGCGTGATGCAAGTGTGCTGTAGTTTTCTCGTCGAATCAGGGTAAGCTGCCCTTGACTCTTAAGATATGACGTCGCCCTGCCGGGCTTGTCGGGTCTTAAGAGCCATCGCGTGCAGACCGCCAGGTCAGAGCATGCAAAGAGGCCCGAGTCTCCGGCTGGCACCAGAGACCGCGAGCCTCCTGCGGTTAGCTACCGAGCCCGGTCGTCTTGCTCCCGACCGGGCTCGCTGCATGTTCAGCGCTCCGGCCGTGGTCCGACCTGTTCGGGGTGAGCACTCAGCAGAGCTGAGGAACTACCTCACCTGCGCGATGACCGTTGCCGATGTGCCCACCGCGGCTAAGAAGAGCATGATCCACTCGTACGTGGACCACTTCTTCTTGCCGCGCTTGCCCAGGGGAACGCTCACAGCACGTACCTCACCTTCTTCTCGGTCCGGGCCTGCCGATCAGGCACCAGTGGATCCGTTGAACTGCCATGGCAGTTCAACGAAGTTCGAGGAGAAGCCGGTGAAGCAGACACGATATTACCGGTGTTGACACCCGCCTGGGGGGCCAGGCACGCACTAACCACTAGATGTGGTGTCGGGACACGCGGGAAAGCCGTAGTGCTCGCTGCGGGGCTCGTGTCCAGGAACCGATCGGTTCTTAGGCACTCCCTCGCGTCGGATATCGAGGGCTTATCCGACGCGATCACCGGCATGAGGCTGGCCCTCTGCAATCGCCCTGTGATTCCCAGGCGCCCCTGACCTTCGCGACCCCGGAGACCTTCCGGGACGTCGAGGTCAGGGGCGCCTTCGGTTTGAAGGCATGGGCCCGGCCGCCTGAACGCCGGAGGCTTCACCGCGGTGCGGGAGCATGTGCCCCATGCCCAACATCGTGTGGACCCTGCTGGTGGCCGCCGCCACCGCCGTGGTGACCGCCCTCGCGACCGGACTGTTCGTCACCCCCCGTATGGAGGCCCGCAAGAAGCGGCTTGGGGACGTCCACGCCGCCCGCGACGCTTTCAGCGCGCACATGACCCGCATCGCTTCGGTGTGCGCCCTGCTCCAGCAGACCGCCTTGTCCCGCGACGGAGGGCTTCCCCTATCGGCGTCAAGCCGGGGTCCGCGCAACCCGCCTCGTGCGAGCGGGGGCGGGCGTCGCTGATGTGCGGGAGAGGTAGCGGATCTTGCTCAGGTCACGGCCGGTTATGGCGGCGATGGTGGCGGCGGTGTAGCCGAGGGTGGCGAGGACCTGGACGTCGTAGTGCAGGGTGCGGTCACCGGGCATCGGTAAAAGCGGAGTGCTCTGGCGGACTTGGCGGGACAGGTGGTCCCAGGCTTCGGCGGTGGGGTTATAGGAGCCGACGAGGGTGTCCCAGCGGGAGATGAGGGTGCCGAACACCGTGTTGATGCAGGTGGTGGCCTCGGCGAGGGACAGGTGGGCTTGGGCGTAGTCGAGGTAGGGGGCGTAGTGGAGGGCGTAGAAGGCCTCGAAGGCGGGGGGCAGTGCGAGTGCGGGTGTGTCCGGTGTGGCGTGCGGGGTCATGGTTCCTGCCATGGGTGAGGCGTGGGTTGCGGGTCATCCGAAGGAGCCGGCGGCAAGGCGCGGCCCCTCCTGGGGCAGGTCCTGGTAGGCGGCTTGCCAGAGGGGGCGGAGGTCGGCGGGGCGGCCGTGGAGGGCGAAGACGAGGCGGGCCACGACAGGCCAGTCGGGGATGTAGCTGCCTTTGAGGGTGCGCGCGAGGATGCTGATGGTGACGGTGTCGTGCATGGCGTGGCGCAGGGCCCACAGATGGGGGCGGTTGGCACCGAGATAGACGCCGCGGAGGGCTGCGTGGAAGGCGCGCTGTGCGGCCTGCTGCTGGGATGGGGCGGGTGGGCGGTTGTCGGTGTCGGGGGCGGGCGGGCGTTGGGCGGCTTCCCATAGGTCGCGGAGTTCGGCGAGGTCACCGTCGCAGACGTTGGTGATGCGCTCGGCGATGTCCCAGGACGGCAGGCGGGTTCCGCCCACGATGCGGGAGAGGTAGGAGGCGGAGACTCCGGCCTCGGAGGCGGTTTCTTTGATGGTCTGGCCGGTCTGGCGTTGGAGGCAGGACAGGGCGCTCGCGAACTGGAATCGCGGGGTCATCGTCGGCACGGAGTCGACGTCCGGATCTCTCGGCGGGGAGGTGGTGCCTTCCGGGGGTGTCCGGCTGCGCGCGGCGGAGGCGGGGCCGTCGCGGTGGCTGCGCCGGCGGTGCAGGCGGCGATCGAGTTTTTCCTCGGTCCACTTCTTGCGCAGCCGCTCGGGGCTGACGTTCATCGGCTGCGCGAGCACTTTCCAGGGGTCGCCTTGCAGGCGGCCGCGACGTATGGCAGCCGCCTCGGCGTCTTCGACCATCTGCTGGAGGCCCTTGATGCGGTGCAGCAGGAGCGGTGTGGGGGTCTTCTGTTGGACGGCGGCGAGGAAGTCGCTGGCTGAGCGGTTGAGGTCCTCGGCAGCCTCGTTCAGGTCCGCCTCCGGCAGGGCCAAGTCCGGGGGGTTGCGGTTGTTCTGGCGGGCGGCGGCTCTGCAGAGGGTGCATGTGGAGTGGGGGCGTCCACGCCGCGTCTCATGCAGGAACGGCTTCTTGCACTTGTTGCAGATCCGCCGCGACGGTGGGGCGGGAGTCATGGGTGTGCCTCTTTCAGGTCCTACGGCGGGAAAGCCTGGGGCTGGTCGTCCTTGCCCTGCCGCGCGGGAAATTCGCTGCGGCAGGGCCGCGGGCGGCTGTGTTCCGTGCCAGCTGGGAACTAGTGGCTGGTGGGGATCGCCCTTTGGGGACCGCCGGTGATGCGTCGGCGAATGTGCTGGTAGGAGACCTGAGTGTCAGTCACCGTCTTGAGGTAGGCCGCGGCCAGGGCAGCTGCGGCGATGCTCTCAGTGGAGCTTACGGTGGCCAGGAAAGGCAGGGTCAGCACCGTGGTGATGAGGCTTCCGGGCACCGTGACCGTCAAGACATCGATGCTGAGCGTTTCATCGCAGGTGGGCAGCGGCATGATAATTTCGGCACCTGACCTCAAAGCCCAAAAGGGACTTCGAGGGTGATAGCGGCCTTTCGGCATGAGCTTCTCCAGAGCATGGCGAAGAGGTTGAGATCACGTTGCTCGACAGGCCCTGGCCACGGATTGGACGCCCCGGCCAGGGTCACTGTCTTCCCGGATTGTCATTCCGGTTGCCGGGAGACTACTTCGCCGCACGCCGTCGCGCCACGAGCACAGAGGGTTAAGGCCGGAGACGACCAGCCGCCCCAAAAACCTCTCCGACGCTCCCCCTCCACCGCCACCCGGCCCCACTCGGGCGCATCTGATCGGACCGAAAGGGAATCGATCAGATGCAGCGTCAGAATGCCTCAGAGATAGTCCACTTCACGGCGCCGCAAGACTCCGGCCGCAGCTCCCCACGCCAGCCATCCATGCCGAGAAATCGAACATCCTGCCCCCGCGTGCCCATGCGCCACCCTCCGCCACATCCCGCCACCGAGCACAGTCTTCGAGCCGGCCGAGACAACGGCCCCTCAGAGCCGATCAGATGCGAATGCAGCCCTCAAAGAGGCGGAACTCGCCTCCGGGTCGGCCGGAACGCCTGCGCAGAGGGGGCCGGCCTGCTCCCCTCCGAGCAGGTCTGGTGGCGTCGGGCTATCTGGAGAACCTTCACGATCAGCCAGCGATTCCGGCGCCGCATGCGCCTCCATATCCGCCGAATGCGAACGTAGTGGCCCGATCACAGCCGTACGGTTTGTCAGGCGCTCGCGACATCTCCGCGGTCGTCAATGACGGGCGGCAATACCTGGACACGCTCGCGAAGATCGTCGACTCCGGCCGCCGAGACGGCGGCGAGGGCCGTGTCCAGGCGGAGCAGCCGGGCGCGGGAGGTCGAGCGCAGCCTGGCAGCCGGCACCCGCTCGAGCACATCAAGGGCGCGCTGGGCGGCGTCTGTCGGCTGGAGCGCGGCCTCGGCCTGTGCAAGCGCCAACGTGCCAGCCGCCCAGCCTGGTGTGCCTTCAGGAGCGTGGCGTACTGAGGCTTCGGCTCGGGCAACGGCTTGCTCGGTGCGGCCCAGGGAGAGGTGGGCTTCGGCTTCGTGCAGCGCGTACTCGGCTGCGTCGAACCCGAACCGTCCCGGTGCGCTGCCCAAGGTGTCCGCCTCCAATTCGCGGCTCGCGTCCGCGAGTGCGGCATCGGCTTCCTCAGCTCGGCCTTGCCCTGCGAGCGCCGTCGCCTGTGCCCAGGCGTGCAGTTGGGCGCGGGCGAGTCCGGCAGGGGCGTGCGCTAGCCCCTGTTCGGCGTGGGTGAGGGAGCGGGCAAGTTGGCCGCCGGCGCGGGCCAGCATGCTCTGGGCGCCCCAGGTCCATGCGGTCAGTCGGGCGTCTCCGGTGCGGGTGCCGTAGGTTCCGGCGGTTGTCAGGTGTGCTCTGGCGCCGGAGGGGTCGTCGAGGTGGAAGGCGAGATTGCCGAGCAGAGCGGAGAGCCAGCCGATGCTGCGTCGCATCTCGGCAGCGACGGCTTCTTCGATGGTGTGGGTGGTCAGTGCTTCGGTCAGCAGGTTGCGTGCGTTCCGCACTTCGGTGAAGAGGGTGTGGGGTGGGTGCTTGCTGTAGTTGAGGGCGTAGTGCTCGACGGCGGCTTCGGCCAGCTCGACGACGGCGCTGCTGCCTGCGGGGTCGGCGAGCAGGGCGAGGTAGAGGGATTCGCGGACGGCCGGAAGACCGGTGGATGTGGTCATCGCCACCACCCTTTCCCGTGTGGGTGCCTCGCACGCCTGGGCATCGGCTTGACCGTATCGGATCTTCGCCCCTAACCCGAGGCCATCGAAGGCGTCGCCGCCGGCTCGGCTGAGGCCGAGCTGCACCGGGCGTGCCCGGTAGGCCCGGCAGAGCATGGTGGTGTATTCCTGGCCCGGCCAGTCGTAGGGGTCGTGTTCCCATCGGCAGAGCATGGACTGCGAGGGGCCCGGAGGGATGAGACCGTCGGCTCGGTAGAGGTCGCTGATCTGGGCGACGGTGTCGGCTCGGGACCAGCCCAGGGCCAGGCGCCAGGCTTCGAGGGCGGTGACTTCGGGCAGGGCGTTGCGGATGGCGGTGACTGTACGTTCGGTGCTGCGGCGTTGGCGTTGGCAGTACATGCGGATCTGCGCCGCCTCTTTGACGATGGTGGCGCGGCGTGAGCGGGTGATCGTGGCTATGGCGCACCCCCGTTGTGGAGCGGTCAGCCTGCCTCACGGTAGCTGAGCTGGGTCCGGTGAGGCAGTACGCTTGTGGGTTGGAACATTGCGGGTGGACCCGCAATGCCTGCGCTTCCAACAGGCAATGCTTTGGGGCAAGTTGATGCGTGACGCTGTTTCTATTCCGGCTGGAGTGCCGGGAAGCTCTCTACTTGGAGGCAGCGATGCCGCAGCACACTGAAAGGTCCGCTACTGGGGGTGGCGGTCTGGTCCGCGCCCGTCGGCAGATCCAGGCCGCCCGTGACCGGGGCGCGACACCCTCCGACGGTGGCGGTACCGGCCGCTCGGACGGCAACGACTGACAGGCGACGGTGACCGAAGCGATGACTTCCCAGTTCATCGCGGAGCGGCTGGGCCAGGAGGAGTTCCTGGCCCGGTCGCTGCACCGCGACTACCAATACGTCCCTGGCGCCGTGACCGATCCCGGCGCTCTGGTCTCTTTCGACACGCTCAACGACCTGATCACCACGCACCGCCTTGAGGTGCCGCGGCTGCGGCTGTCCGCCGGCGGCGAGATGCTGCCCCAGCACCGCTATGCAGTGCCCGTCACCACTCGCCGGCACACCGTCTGGCAGCGCACCCACCCGACCGAGCTGCACCAGTGCCTGGCTGAGGGGGCCTCGTTGGTGATCGATGCGATCGACGAACTCCATGAGCCGGTCGCCGACCTCGCCCAGCACCTGGAGAGCTGGCTGCGTACACATGTCCAGGTCAACGCCTACGCCTCGTGGAGCGCCCGCGAGGGCTTCGGCACTCATTGGGACGACCATGACGTGATCGTGGTGCAGGTCGAGGGGTCCAAGCACTGGCGGCTTTACGGGCCGACTCGGATCGCGCCGATGCACCGCGACACCGCCCAGCCCGAACCTCCGCCCGAGCAGCCGGTAGCCGACCTGGTTCTGGAGCCGGGGGATGTGTTGTATCTGCCGCGTGGCTGGTGGCACGCGGTCGCCGCCGACCAAGGCGTCCGCTCCCTTCACCTGACGTGCGGGCTGACCCCGCACACGGGCGCCGACCTGCTCGTCTGGCTCTCCGAGATGCTCCGGGCCACGGAGCAGGTGCGTGCCGACCTGCCCCTGCATGCGGGCCCTGACGTCCAGGCTGCCTATGTGGAGTCGTTGCGCGAGCATCTGGCGGTCGCCTTGGAGGAGCCTGGGTTGCTGGAGCAGTTCGCTGCGGCCCGGGATGCTGAGGATCTTGGCCGGCTCCGCCCGGCCCTCCCCCACCTCGCTGGCGTGCCCGCCGACCCGGATCTGTGTGTCCGGCTGACGACAGGGCGGGCGCGCCTGACGTCTGCAGCCGATGGCCAGGGTGCGGTGGTGGTCCGTTTCGCCGCGGCGGGTCAGGAGGCGGACTTCGACCCAGCCGTCGAACCGCTGCTGCAGCGCCTGCTGAGCGGGGGCTGGGTATCGCTGGCCGACCTGGCGGCAGCTGCGGAGCTGACGGTCGCCGACGCCGCTGCGGTAGCCGGGGAGCTGGTGGATGCTCAGGCCGCCACAGTGAGGGGAGGCTTGTGGTGACGGCGTCGTTGGCGCTGGGCACGTACCGCCTGCGGGAGGTGGACGCCGCGGCCCGGCGGGCGGCCGCCTGGCCCGGTACCGCGTGGGTGGATACCGCCCCCAACTACCTGGCCGGCCGTGCCCACCGCCTCCTCGCTCCCGTTCTCGCCGACCATCCAGAGCTGCAGGTGTCGACGAAGGTCGGCTTCCCCGCGCCTGGCGCAGCCGCCGCTGTGGCCGCCGGCGTCCTGCCCCCTGAGGCCGCCGAGCGTAGGCACAGCCTGGCGGCCGGGTATGTGCGCTGGCAGGTGGAGCGCAACCGTGCCGCTCTAGGCCGCGCTTGTCTCGACACCGTCTTCCTGCACAACCCCGAGCGCACCGACGATCCCGCTGTGCTGCCGATCGTGCTGCGCGAGGCTTTCGCCGTCCTGGAGGAAGCGGCAGCAGCCGGACACCTGAGCACGTACGGGATCGCCACTTGGTCCGGCTTCACCGAGGGTCTGCTGACCGTCGAGGAACTGGACCGCCTGGCCACCGAGGCCGCCGGCTCCCCCGATCACCGGCTGCGTGCGGTGCAGCTGCCGGTCAGCCTGGTCGAGGCAGACGCACTCGAACTGGCCCTCGACGGCCGGGGGCCGATCGGTGAGGCAGCCGAGCGTGGCTGGCAAGTCTTCGCCTCCGCGCCCCTGCACGGCGGTGAACTCGTGCGGGCAGCGACCGACGATCTTGCCGCGTTGTTGCGGCCGGGGCTGTCCGTCGCGCAGGCGTGCCTGCTGGCGGCCGCCTCATGCCCAGGAGTGACGAAGGTTCTGCTGTCGGCGTCGGCTCCGGCGCACTGGGAGGCCGCTCGCGCCGCCCTCGACCAGGCGGCCATCCCGCCCCGGACCCTGCGGAAGGTGTGCGATGTACTCGCCCCCCACCACCCCGGCTGACGAACACCGCGCACTCGCCGCACAACAGGAGGCGAGCGCCGCACTCGGCGTCACGGTCGAGGGGCAGCGGCTGTGGGGCTACCAGGGCCGCACCCTCGGGCAGAAAGCGCACCACCCCAGCCACGGAGCCTGCTGGTTGCGGCTGATCTCTGCGCCGGCCGCGCAGGCGCAGGGGAAGCTGTGGGAGGGCACCAAGGACGCGGCTACCACCTTCCCCGAGGTGTGCAAGCCGGCCCTGTACGGCATCCACGACGGCACCGAGCGCGACGGCATCGCCTACCGCGCCGAACTCACCGCGTTCATCGACTCCCCCACCTGCGCGCCGGAGCCCGTGCTGACCGGTGAGCTAGAACTGCCGGAGACATGGTGGAAATCCCTGCACACCGACCTGGCGACCATCGCCGCCACACCCACCGAGCGCGTCGCGGTACGCCGGCAGTGGATCGACCGCGCACTCCCCCAATACGCAGGCGTCCCCGCGCCGGTCGATATCGACTGGGCTACGGCTCACGGCGACTGCCACTTCGCCAACCTGACCGTGAGCGGGCCGACGTTGCTGGATTTCGAAGGGTTCGGGCTGGCGCCAGCGGGCTACGACCCCGCTTTGCTGTATGCCTACTCTCTCCTCGCCCCGCAGACCGCCGCCCGCATCCGAACCGAATTCTCGATTCTGGACAGCCCTGCCGGCCACACCTCACTCCTCGTCGTCGCAGCAGACCTCCTCCAATCCGCCTCCCGCGGCGACCACCCCGAACTCACCGAACCCCTGCGCACCCTCGCAGCATCCGTTGCCCGGTAGCCAGCAGCCGAGACGGCTCCGTCCACCGGCGACACCCTGGTCAGGGCGCGCGGCGGCGCCATGGTCTGTCGTACGAGCCGCCGCAGGCGCGGCAGGAGGCGGTGTAGATGGCGCTGGCAGGGGTCGTCTGCTCGGCGGGCTCGGCCGGGTGGGACTGGCCCAGGATGACCGCGGTCAGTTCCGGTTCCGCGCAGGAGCACGAGCCGCCCGTACGCCGGGGCGCGGGTACTGCGGCCGTTTTCGCCTTGTCCGCCGACTCCTGGAGGTGTTCCATCCTCCAGCCGTCGATGGGGACCTTGCGGCGACGACGGGTGTTGCAGTCGAAACACTGCTGCTCGGCGGACGTCTCGAACAGCAGCAGCTGCGGCGGCCTGCGCGCCGTGCCAAAGGCTGGCGAGGTTCCGAGTATGCCGACAGACAGGTCCGCGACGTGCCCCCTTTGGAGTAGCCGAACTGTGCGCGGGTCTCCACGGTGATCGTGTCGGCGGCTCGTTGGCGGCGGCGCTTGCGGACCTGCGGCTGCCAGCGAGACAGCACGGCCCACACGCTCAGCCCGACCTCCCCGGCCGCCAAGCAGCTGCACCTGCTGCACCTGAGCGTCGCCACCGAGGCCGGCGAGACGGCCGCGTTCCTGGTCGACGAGATTGTCAAGCGGGCGAGCCGCGCCGGAGCGGCTACCCGGAACGGGCGGAGCCCCGTCCAGCCCTGCGACTCAGAACGCGTCGCGCGGCCTCTAGATAGCGGCACTTCGATGCCTTGAAGTCCCGGAACTCCGCGGCATGAGCATGAATGACCGCCTGCTGCATTCTCGTCTCCGCCGTCGACCAGACGGCGACAACACCAGTCTGCCGTTTGCAGCGTACGTCCGTCGTTGCCGCGTCCTGTTCCTGCACGGAGGGGGTCTCCGACGTGTACCACCGGCTGTCGGAGGCGGCATCAAGGGGGTCGCGATAGCGGAACCCCTTCTCTCGCATGCAGGCACTCCAGGTCAGGAATGACCTCCGCACTGCGGCGTCTTTCCTAGATGCTCTGAAAATGCGCAGGCTAAGCCCTTGAAGACGGTCATAGTTTCCTTTCGGTGCATGCTTCAGCAATTCACCGCGGGCCTGACTCCAGCAACCACCAGTGCCCGATGCTCCGTAGGCGGCTGTTCTTTCCCTTCGGTTCAATTTACTGCGTCGGTCATCTTTTTCCGCCGCGTGACGTGCAACCTGGGGCGCGTCAGGCGGCATGTGATAGCCGAATCGCTTGGCCACTTCAGGCTCGATGATGCCATAGCGTTGCCGGTTCGGGGGATCGACGTCGTGGCCGCCGATCCGGGGCACCAGGGCCCAGCCTATTCCCTTTTCTTTCAAGCAGTCCTGCATGAGAGTATCCTCGGCGGCCTCGATCAGATACACATCAGCCAGAGACCTCTTGTAAGTGTCGAACGGCAGTTTCAGGTTTCGTGCCGTGTCGCTGACTGCAGGAGCTGCAACATAGTCACTTGCTGACTTCGAGGGTGTAGCCGAGCAGCCCATGACCGCCACAAAAAGAAATAGTGTGACACTCCTCTTCAGTAGCGACATAACGTCTCCTTCGCGGGATATGGAGAACGGAGAGGGGGCGCCGATTTCTCGACGCCCCAATGCCGTCAGAGTCGCCGGACGGCGCTCAGCTCGTCGTTTCCGAGGGAGTTGTCGCTGAACTTCTTGTCTGTAGAGTGCGGTTGGGCGAAGTAGACGTCACCGTGGAAGCCCGCGTCCGAGGTCAGCTTCCAGTCGTCCGATGTGGTGTTCTTCATCGAACTGGCGGAGTCGTTCATGTTCGTCCGGCCGTCGGACCAGAGGTTGTCCGCGAGGTTTGAGTCCGACCTCGTGAAGGACTTCTTCCTGCCGCCAAAGTTGCTGTCCTCATAGACCGTGAGGCTGCCGCCGTGCATGCTGGCTTCAGATGCGTCGGAGGCGGTGGCTGCCGTGGTGTGAGCCTGATCGACCGCAGTGGCTGTCGGAGCCGTGACGCCGAGCACGACCGCAGCAGTGATGGCTGCAGCAGTCGTCAGAAGTCCGTTGCGCATGCGTATCCCCTTTTTTTGAAGTTGAGTTACAGTCGTTCGCTGATCCGTTGCGAAGTCCTGCATCCCGACCGGAAGTTCCGGGCGGGCATTTACAATTCTTCCTTCTGCACCTCCACTCCGCTATTGGCCATTTAGGCATTGACCCAAAAGACGATGTCCGGAAGGACGATGAACTGGTCGACTATGCAGGTCGTTGCTTAGGATGGGCGGCCCTTCGCGGCGGGACGGGCACTGTTGAGAGACCCGGCGCCGGACGGTGGCGGAGGCGTGGAACTACCCCTGTCGATGCGGGCTGCAGCATGTGTTCAACGCGTTCATGACTGCGGACAAGCTGGTCCCGCCGCCAGCAAAGCTCCCAATAGTTCGAAATCGGCCTTCTTCAAGGGCGAGCGCTCGTCCCGACATGGAGGAGCGCTCGGCACCCGACTGTCGCTAACCGGCCTGGAAGCAGGGGGCCGGCACTGAGATGGCGTGATGGTGGACGTAGGCGAAGATCGCGGCTTCGATGCGGTTGGAGACACCGACCTTCATCATCAGGTTGGCGAGGTGCGCCTTGACGGTGCGTTCGGTAATGGCCAGCTGCCGACTGATTGCCCGGTTTGGTGCTGCTTGCCCGATGAGAATGAGGACTTGGCGCTCGCGGGGCGTCAGGCGTTGGATTCCGCCGGGGTCTCCTGGCGTGAGGGGGCGTGTCGGGCCTTCGGCGCCTTGCGCGGGTGCATCATCGATGCCCGTATGGTCCCTGGACAAGGCTCGTCCGTTTTCCTCTTTTTGTGCAGAGATACTGCTTGGCATGGATTCCCCCTTCGTTGGTCTTGTTGTCTGCGGCTCGGCTGGCGGGCTTGGGTGTGACACGCCGACGCGGCGGCAGGATGGTGCGACCGGGTCGGTTGCCCCACTCCCCCGGGCCCGGTAACGAGCCGGGCGAAGCCGCACTGGAGCACTACGAGAGGGGCGCGGCATGCTCCCGCAGAAAGGCTCCGGCATGAGCGGCGGCCTCTTCCTTCGTCGCGTACCAGGTGCCGCCCTCGGCGGCGCCGCGCGTTTCGTCCGCGCCTTCACCCGCCCAGGCCCAGCCGCCGGACGATGGGTCCTGCACCAGTTCGGCCGTGCCGCCGAAGAGTTCGAGCATCGCGCCCGTCTGCGCCGCCGCGGCTGCAGGACGAGGAACTGCGTCGGGCCACTTCTTGCGCGCGCCCTGGCGAGTTATGCCCCAGACCGCACCCATCTGCTTGTAGCTCGCGCCGCAGGAGCCGGCTGTCGTCGCCGCGACCGCCGTCAGCTGCTTGACCTCCGTATCCACCACCTTCCAGGCGGCGAGGACGGACAGAGTCACCTCAACCGGGTCCGCCTCCCACATGCGGGCCGTAGACAGCCCTGACTGGCGGGAGCGAATAGCCACCGCCAGTGGGTTGAGGGCATCAATAAGAGCCTTGCCCAGCTCGGCCCGCTCCTCGGGGGTGATCTCAATCGAAGCCATACGACAACTATAGTTACCGTTGGAATCTCGACAACTTTAGTTCCGGCCAAGTTGGTCGGGCGGCACCGCGCCGAGGCCGACGAGGTGGTCCGCCGCGCGGTGGAGAGTGACGCAGCCGCTCGTTGGTGAGATCGACGGCCTCCATGTCGGTGCGCGACTCCTTGAAAGCCCGCAGCGCCGTCAGGTCGGTCGATCGTCGGCCGGAGGCCGGGCTTCGGCTCCGGGCGGCTGGGGGTCGGGGGCCACCTCCTGGGGCGCGAGCAGTTGCTCGGGTATCGCGGCCTGTTGGTGTGCGGCGATGCCATACACCCGGCCTCGCATGGCGGTCGTGGTGCGCAGCTTCTCGCGCACAATCGCGCTGGCGAGGACGGCGCGGTCGTGGCGCAGCGGGACCGTGAGGGATCTCCCGCTCCCCCGGTTGCTGGACCGGGGGTCGGTGCGCAGCGGCGGGCGGGTGTCGGCGGTGGAATCGTCCGCCGCCGTTCATTACGAACACCCGCGCGGTGACGTCGACCGCCGCCAACGCGACATCGACCATCGCGGCGACCCGGGCGCGGATCGCGGCCCGCACGCGCTCAACTGAGTGGGCGGCCGGGAATGTTTCTGGGGCGGGCGTGTGCGGGCTGCGATCCGATGTGTTCGGTGGTGTCAGCCGCCGGGAAGGGGCTCGGGGTAGCGTTTGAGGACCTGGGCAGGGTGGTCTTCGTCCGTGGGCCAGAGCACCACGTGGTAGCGGTCCTCGCCGTCCAGCCCGTCCTCGGAAATGGTGTGCAGGCCGCGGGAGTAGACGCGCGCGGCGTATGCGCCTGGGGTGAGGGGGATGCGGGGGCCCTGCGGATCCCGGAGCCCTTCGGCCTCGACCTGGACACCAGCGACCCCTGACCCGCGCGGCGTGGCGCCCTTCGTCCCCATCGGCGAGTGTCTGCGCACCAACGTGGGTCTTCATCATCGGGTCACTGTCGACCCTGTTCACCATCGTGTAGACCCGCGCGAATGTGACGCACCTAACACTGGATCAGGAAAAGCCCAGTTGAGAACGAACTCCTCTCCCCCTGAACAAGGTTCCAGGAACAGACAGGAACAGTTCGGAACAGCGAACATCCACAACTCAACGCCAGACAGAAGGTGTTCAACCTGACGCTCGGTACCATCGACACAACGCGAAAGAGAGCCCATCCCCGACCCGGTTTCTCAGGCCACTGGTCGAGAGGGCTCCCTACGCGATGCACCACCTGTGAGGACCTCGAGGACCCCAACATTTCTTGGAGGAACACCTTGGAAAACGACGGTACCACCCCGGCCGGGGACGAGCCCGGCATGCGCCGGGGCCGCCACCAGCGGCGCCGGGACCTCTGGCGCCAGCGCTGGGCCATGCGTCAGCGGCAGCCGCGCCGCCCCCACGGGCCGCTCCACCGGCCGATGTGGCAGGAGCCCCTCCGCGGGGCTCTGTACGCGGCCGGCGGCAGCGCCATCACCCTGCTCACCACCTGGATCCAGAACTGGCACTGACGACAGTTGAGCAGGAGGACGCCCCGCCCGGAACCATCCGGCGCGGGGCGTTCCGCTACCGGCCTCCGGCAGGGCAACACCCCGCCGGCTCCGCGCCAGCATGGACGGATGCCAACTCTCCCCATGCACCTTGCCGCACCCCACGCCGCCAGCCTCCCCGCCAAGCCGCCTGCCGCCGTCCCCCACGCCCTGACCGCAGCCTCCGGTCCCGTCATGGTCGGCACGGGCTGGTGAACGGCTGTCGGAGATGCATGGACAGGGTTCGTGGCTCGCGGACGGGTCTGGGAGGAGGTGGAAATGAGCGGTGTGATGCACATACTTGCGGCGAATGTGACGCAAGGGCACCCCGCGCCCGCCTCTACGGTGCCGGCGTGGACTTCACCGTCGCGCCCTTGCAGCCGGCCGCGATCTTCTGCAGGGCCGCGGTCTCAGCGCGGTCGGCGGTCAGCTTCCAGCGGAGCTTCACCGTGACCCAGTCAGTGACGTAGGTGCAGGTGGCGTCCTTGGCAGGCGGCATCCACTCAGCGGGATCCTTGTCGCCCTTCGTGCGGTTCGGGCCCAGGCTGACGGCGACCAGACTGCGGTCGGCTCCCAGGTCGTTGGCGTACTGCTCGCGGCGCTCGGCAGTCCATTTCGAAGCGCCGGAATCCCAGGCCTCTGCCAGGGGAACGACGTGGTCGATGTCGAGCTTGCGGGCGTTGGTAACGGTCTTGTCGTCGTAGTACGAGCGCCATGTCCCGCCGGTCAGCCGGCAGTTCTTGCCCTCGCGGGGCTTCTTCACCGCCTCGGCCAGGAGAACCTCCTTGCGGGTGTCGCAACCGTCGTGGTCAGCGTCGGTCCACAGGTGGAACTTGTCCCGGTTGTACCCGGTACGGGACTCGGCTGCCGTTTTCAGCCGACCCACCGCCTGGGCGAGCGGCAAGCCCCCGTCGTTGCCGCTGGCGGACGGGCTCGAGGATGAGGATGGCTTCGCGTCTTGGTGGGTGCTGGGGGTGCACGCAGCCGCGGCGAAGAGCAGCACGGGGCAGGCCAGAATCGCCAGACGACGCACGGAATGCATAGGACCCCCAGGTCAGGTGAATTGGTATCAGCGTGAGGTCTACCCACCGTGCGGGGGCACGTCAACCGACGGCCCCGCACGACGCCGGACGCACATGCGGACTTCGCCGCCTCACGCAGGCCCACATCCGGGTGAATGTGCGCACAGACAGCGAACCCTCTGGTCGGCGACATGCGTCTGGCAGACCATGAAGATCTCCCAAGAGCATCTGCACGAGCCGGGCTTGGTCGTCGTCGACGTCACCGCTGCCGACGAAGACACCGCCCGTCAGGCGGCGGCCGCGCTCGGCCGGCTGTGGCTCTCCAGCGGCCCCTCCGCCCCCTGGCGCACCCCCGGCCAGCCCGGCGTCACTATCCGTGCATACGCCGACCTACGTCGCGCACCGCTGACCGGCGGCAGCTTCGACCCCGGCGCTGCCTGACCATCCGACGCCGCGCGGACGATCTCCGGGTCGTGAAGGACCAGCTCGTGATTCCTCGCTCCAGTACGACTTGCCACTCCCCCGAGTGACCGCCACGGCCGATTCCGCCCGACGGTCTACGTACCAGCGCTATCAACGGATCATGGATAAGACGACTGCTCGCGCCTTCGCGGCCGCGGCCCTCGCCCTGCTATCCCTCACCACAGTCACCCCCGCACAGGCTGCCGAGACTCTCAGCCTCTACGACGGCATCGAAGCGCTCCCCCAGGCCGCCGAAGTGCGCGACGGCTACGAGCGCACCAAGTTCCGCCACTGGATCGACGAGGACAAGGACGGCTGCAACACCCGGGCCGAAGTCCTCCTCGCCGAAGCCGTCATCGAGCCCACGGTCGGCGCGGGCTGCAAGATCACCGGTGGCGTCTGGCGCTCCTACTACGACGAAGCGACCGTGAACGGGCCTTCGGGCCTAGATATCGACCACATGGTGCCGCTGGCCGAAGCCTGGGACAGCGGCGCCTCACAATGGACCGCCGCGCGACGTCAGGCCTACGCCAACGACCTTGGCGCCGAACGTTCCCTGGTCGCGGTCACCGCGAAGACCAACCGGTCCAAGGCCGATCAGGACCCGGCCGAGTGGATGCCGCCTGCGGCCGAGGCTCGGTGTACTTACCTGGCCGACTGGGTGGGCACCAAACTCCGCTGGTCTCTGACCATCGACCGGCGCGAACACGACACCCTGCGCCAGCTCGCTGGCAGCTGCGAGAGCACCGACGTCGAGTACGACCCCGTATAGCACCAGACTCTGCCCGCACAGCCTTTCCCTTGGGCGGGACGCAGCGGTGCGCCGCAGGCACGGCCTGCGGCGCACCGTTGGCGGCCGGGGAGCGGCGCTAAGTCAGGCGGTGCGGAGACGACGTCGCTATGCCACAGCGCTGCCTCGGCGTGGGATGGACTCGGGCCGTAGCCCTTCATCGCTGCCTCGGTGCCCAGGGCGATCAGCATGCGGGTCTTGCCGTTGCAGGCAAAACCATGCTGCGCCAGGCGCGCGCTCCCCCGCGCCCTTAATGCAAAGCCAACAGCCTTTACATACATCCAGTTTTTCCAAGGCTGCCCAGGTTCTGGGGTGGTGGTCAGCGGCTGAGTTCCCGGGGGGGCTGGCTTGCCGACGGTGTGTGGCCGGCGTTATGGATCTGTGGAGGGTGGGGTGGTGCGGGAGTTTCCATCAGGGTGTTGGTCGATCCAGGCGAGGCCTCTTATGTCGAGGAGGGTCCGGGTTCGGGTCACAGCGACGTAGGCGAGGCGGGCTTCGGCGTCATCAATGGGGCAGGGAATGGGGCGGCCGGCGTCGTCCTGCTCGTCGCTGTCGCGAGGTGGTGGGAAGTCCCCGGCGATCCTCACACTTGGCCATTCGCGGCCTTTGGCTTTGTGCGCGGTCGAGACGGTTACCTGGGCCTGGCGTTCGTCGGTGAGCTGGTTGACGGCGGTGAGGATGGAGTCTGTGCCGTGCTGGTCGACTAGATCGACCAGTGGCTGCAGGTCGCGCCCTGCCAGGTCGTGGCTGGCGTAGTCCTGCAGTTCGCCCCAGGAGGTGAACAGTACGAGTTCGGGGTGGCTGGTGCGTCGGCCTTCTTTAAGGTCGCGGGCTGCCAGGGCAAGGGTGCGTAGGCTTTCGCCTCCGCCGACGAGGGCGACGCGGTATCCGGTTGCCAGGAGTTGGAGGACTTCGGTGATGGCTCCGACGTTGGTGCGGCACAGTACGGCATCCGGTCGGTCGACGAGGCCGAGTTCGGTGGGGACGGCTTCGTTGCCTTGCAGGCGGATGGGTGCGTCGGCGATGGCGAGCCAGCGGTTGGCTTCCTGGGCGAGGCGGGGCCCGAAGCGGAAGGATTTCGACAGAGCCAGGGCGGTGCCGTCGAAGCCGGTCATGACGTCTTTGGCGCCGCGCCATTGGTAGATGGCCTGGGCGGAGTCGCCGACCATGACGAGCTGGGCGTGGTTGCGCTGGTTGTTGAAGATCTGCTCGACGACGGGGTTGGTGTCCTGGGCTTCGTCGAGGAGGAGGAAGTCGGCGTCGATCTTCGGGTCCGAGAGGGACCAGATCTTGAGGTAGTGGTCGTGGTCGAAGCGGACCTTGCCGGTATCGGGGTGCTGAAGGTCGCTCCAGGCTTTGTAGGCGAAGGGCGTGACGAGCTGGGCGAGTTGTCGGTGCAGGGTCTGGCTTTCCAGGCCGCGGAGGTGGGGGACGTGGTGGTGGGTGATGGTGGGGTCGGCGGAGTGGCAGAAGCAGGTGACGGTGCGTAGGACGATGTTGGCCAGAGTGCGTTGTGAGACCTCGCGTTCGCCGATGCGTACGGGTTTGGTGAGGCCCAGGTCTTGTCCGGTCTGCCAGGCGGGGCGGCGTGGGGCGTTGAGGCGGCGGGTGTAGCGGTGGCCGACGGCGGCGTATGCGAGGGCGTGGGCCGTCTTGCAGGTGACGCTGGCGGGGAAGCGGGTGGCGGCGTCGCGGGCGATGGCGCGGTTGTAGGCGAGGTAGCGGCCTCGGCGTTTGGTGCCGTGGGCGAGCAGGGCGAGGGTGGTGGTCTTGCCCGTGCCGGCGCCGGCTTGTAGGGCGAGGTGGTCGCCGGCGTGGAAGTGGTCTGCAGCAGCGGCTTGTTCGTCGGTCGGTTTCAGCACCTGGGCTCCATCTGGATAGTTCGGGGTTGGGTGTCAGCTGGGGCGTTGCTGATCTGGTGAAGCGCTTGGGTCGCGGACGCGTACTGGCGGTGGGCCGGGCGACCGCGTGGTCCGTGGTCGTGGCGCGTGGGACTGTGTGTGGCGGTGGGCGGAGTCGCGGGTATCACGTGCTGCGTCCGCGGTGTCGGATGGCGGTGGGCAGGCGGGGGTGCATGTGCGAGTGGTGGAGCAGTGGGTCGAAGACCTCCCACTCGGTGAGGGCGAGATCGGCGACGTGCGAGGCGGCTGCGTGGAGGGGGCAGCGTTGAGCGCGCCAGCGCAGCTGTTCTGTGTAGGGCAGTTGGCCCAGGTCGTAGACGGCCATCTCGGATGCGGGGAGGTTGAGTTGGCCGTGGGAGGGCGTGGCGTATATGAGTGTCCAGGTTCCCGTTGGGGTGTCCGGGGTGAGGACGGGGTGGGTGCAGCGGTGGCGTAGGCGAGTCTGTGCGACGCACTGGATGTCGTCGAGAGGGCGCTGTGCGAGGTAGCGGCAGTACAGCAGCTGCACCACGGGTCGGGCGGGCTGGCACGGCGTGGTGAGTGGGGCCGGTGCGGGTTCGCTGGGGTGCAGGGTGAAGGCGCCAGCGTCGAGCAGGCGTCGGGTGCGCAGTGCGAGATGACGGCGCAGCTCGGCGAGCTGTTGAGTGAGTGGCGCGGTGGCGGGATGTGCGGGGCAAAGGGGGGTGTGGGGGACGCGGCACCAGGGTGTGCCGTCGTGGGCGGGGTGGGCGATGCCGGAGCTGACGTGCCAGCGGCATCGGGCGGGAACGGCGGCCGCGGTCATCTCGTGCGGATGGAGGCTGATGGGGTGCTGGTTGGTGCGGGCGTACCAGGCGATGCGGTTGCCGCAGTCGCGGCAGCGTGCCGGCTGAGCCGCACACAGCAGGCGGCTGGGGCTGTCCGCGGCGACGCGCAGGGCGCGTGGACGGTGGTGCGGGCGGGTGGGACTGCCGTCCCATCGGCGGGCTGGCAAGGCGGTGGTGGAGCGCATGGCCGTGAAAGTGACAGTCGGCGCGCCGGAATCGCGGTGCCCATGCCGTCCACATCCCACAGATGGCTCACTCGTGGCGTGAGTTCATTCGATTCTCGTCTGTGCGTTCGCGGTCGAGGCCCGGATCGGGTGATCTATCCAAGGGCGGAGCAAGGAAGCTATTCGGTGACGTCGGCTGGCGGCGTGTGGCCGTCGCAGAGGACGCCGAAGAGGTGCTCGATGGAGACGTCGAGGGCGTGGGCGAGGGCGTGCCAGGTCTTGAGGGTGCCGATGGTGCGGCCCTGTTCGATCTCAATGAGGGTGCGCCTGGCCAGGCCACTACGGCGTGCGAGTTCGTCGTAGGTCCATCCGCGCTCGCCCCGCAGCCGTCCCAGCTCCAGGCGCAGGGCGGTGAGGTTGGGGTCGGGCGGGAAGATCGTCACCTTCTTATCCGACGGTGCAGACCCCTGCCCTGTCAGTGCAGACCTCTGCCCTATTTCCGCAGGTGACGGCCACGCGAGGGAGGGCAGAGGTCTGCACTAACGTTCCGCCCACCCCTCCCCCATCACCGCCCGCGAGGCGCCCTCCTCAACGCGGACGAGACAGAAAGGCTTGCGGTCATGAGGCTGTGCGCGACCGGACGAACAGTGCGGCGCACCTGGACAGTCGAGCTGCGCCCGCAGCGCGGCGGCCCTGTGATGGCCTGCCCGGACTGTCCTACAGCGAGCAGGCCCTTGCCGCTGGGAACGGCGGCAGTACGACCCGCCGTGGTGGGGCATCTGGCCGCCCACGCCCGGAGCGCCGCACTGCCGACGCATCTGCGCACCTGCCAGTGCCACGCGCGGGGCTGCCATTGGCATCCGCGCCATCGCGGCTGTTCAGGCGCCATCCTGCTAGTGCTCACCTGCGAACGCGGCGGGCGCCTGTGGCGACTGACCGACGCCTGCAGTGCCTGCGCACACGCCACAGCACACAGCGCCATCGTCCCCGAAGCCGCATTCACGGTATCCGCCCTTCCCGCTCCCCCACGACGCAGCAGGAGACGGGAGCAGGGACCGGGAGCAGCAGTCAGGATCCGCGAGATGCTTAGCTACCTCGCGGCCGCACTTCCTGCCGAGGTCGGCGCCGCCGCCCGGCTGCTTGCCCTGCAAGGCGCGTTGCGGACAACGGCCTCAGGCCGGCTTCACCTGCCGGCAGGCCTCCTACGAAGCATGCGCTTGGACCAACAATCATCTCCGTGGCAGGAACTGGAGCAACCCGGCTGGCTTATCCGTCTAGCTGCGGGTACCACAGGTGCGCCCTGCGGAGTCACAGCGCAGCTGCTTGACGCCGCGGTCCTGACACAGGCACCAAGGCGACAAGACCGTGCCCACGCCGCAGACAAAGCCCTGCGCCTGACCTCCTGCCGCGCACTTCGCAACCTGCCGGCCGCAGATCAGCTGACCGCACTCGCACTGGTCACTCACCTCCCTCCCGGCAGCCTTCGGGGCGCCATCGAAGCGGAAAGGATCGGGCGCGTGTGCGCTGCGCCTCCTGACGTCCTAGCCTCCACGCTCGACCGCCTCGTAGCCGCCGGGGCAGCGGACTGGTGGTCGTACGACCAAGGTGCGGAAGAGATCGCCTGGGCTCTCGGCCCCACGTTGGTCGAGCCTCATGCGAATGTGTCCGCCGAACAAGAGCCCTCGGCCGTGCTCGCCGGTCCCAGGCCGGAGGAAGCACAGACGGCTCCAGCTTGGTAGTCAAGCCCCCACCTGCTTCCCTCACACCCTCGCGCCTGCCATCACGTAGCTGCAGAGCAGCCTGGAGGCGTGCCGAGCGCCCAACCTGATCGTCTGCGCCGCTTAAGCCACCAAGCCGAGCCGAGCACTCACTTATCAAGTCAACGGAGTTCACCTGCCCGTCCGCCGGGCGGCCTCGTAGCGGGGGGCGCCCCGCGGCCCGCAAAAGACTGTCCGGATCGCGCTATTCGCCGCACAGAGGGTAGCGAGCGTTGTGCTATTGGTCTGACAGTCCGTTGTCGGCGGCACGCCGCGGCAGTACGACGTAATGCCAGGGAGGCGTCATGGCACGGGAGTTGCAGGTTCTTCACTTCGACGCCAACGAGGTGCGCCGGACCGTGCCAGCGGACCGATTGGCAGGGGTAGCGCTGGCGGAGCGGGGCGAGGTGTGGAAGCCGTCGCGGCATCCCTCCCAGCGAAGCATCGTCACCTGGTGGTGGGCGGCGACCAACAGGCGGCTGGTGGGATGCCGTTCGCTGGAGCGGCTTTCGACGGCGATGCTGCTGGACTTCCATCCCGGGGTGGTCGATTTCGGCGCTTGGTCCGCGCAGTTGGTCTGGCGGGAGCGGGGCCGCGAGCGGCGGCTGGTGCCGGACTTCTTCGTGCGCACCGTTTCCGGAGCGACGGTGGTGGTGGTCGCCCGGCCGGCTAAGGGGCCGGGCGAGCGGTTCGAGCGGGAGATGTCCGTGTGGCGCGAGGCGTGCGGGCAGGCGGCCTGGCAGCTGGCGTCGCCTCGGCTGCCGGGGAGGACGCCGTTGGCGAATCTGCGGTGGGTGTCGCGGCGGCGGCATCCGCGTTTCGGTGACGCGGAGGTGGAGGCTGCGCTGGCTCGCGCGTTCGCCGAGCCGCGGCCGCTGGCGGAGGGCGTCGAAGAGTGCGGGGTGTCGCGCCTGCTGGCCCTCCCCCGCCTCTACCACATGTTGTGGAAGCGGCGCCTGGGCTTGGACTGGGCCGTGCCCCTAGGTCCCGGATCATTGGTGGGGCCGATGAGCACGGGCGAGCCGGAGGCGATGCGCCGCCCGTTCGCGGCGGAGCAGCCGTGAGCGGGCCGGGGCCGGTCGCTGCGGCGGACCGGGCGTCGCTGCAGGTGCGCGGCGCACCGCGCGGGGTGCTGGCGCGCGGGGACGAGGTGCGGTGGCAGGGCGGCCGGTACCTAGTGGCCGGGCTGGACGGGATGATGGTGCTGCTGGACCCGTTGGAGAGCGGCGGGGTGCCGGCCGCGGTGCTCCTGTCAGTGCTGGCAGCGGCGGACGACTTCGCTGTCCTCGACGCGGCCGGGCATCCCCTGATCCAGTCGGAAATGCCCGACTTCGCAGAGCTGGAGGGTATCCCGGTCGCTGCGGCGGAGGCGGCGCGGCAGTGGCAGCGGGCGGTGGTCGAGGTTGACACCGGGCTGCCTCTCGGGGCGCCGTCGGGGGCGCGGCCGCGGCCGGCTTTCGACCCTGCGTCGACGACGTTCATCGAGCGGTACCAGGCCAAGGCTGCCGAGATGAACGCGGTGCTGGGCAGGCGGGTGTCCTGGCAAACGGTCCAGGCCAAGCGGCTGGCCTATTGCAGGCGGCGCAGCGTGGTCGATCTTGTGGATGGGCGCAGCACCAAGCGACGGCGGCTGTACGGGGCGACCGACCCGCTCGTAGTAGAGCAGCTTCTGGTGCTGGTAGAGCGCCAGCGCCGGCGGGCGGACGCGCCGTCGGATGCGCGGAAGCTGTTCAAGTCGCTGCGGCGGGTGGTGCGTGCCGCGCACGGGGAGGGAGTGAAGGTTCCGGAGGAGCCGACGCTGTACAAGCTGTTGGGGCGGCTGGGCATCAACCCCAAGGACTGGGACTCTCCCCCGGGTGCGCGTGCGCCGGGGGCGCGGATGGGGCCGCCGTTCTCGGTGACGAAGGCGACGATGCCGGGTGAGCTGGTCCAGATCGACTCGACCGACCTGGATGTGTGGGTGCTGGGCGACGATGGCCAGCCCGCCCGGGTTGAGCTGACAGCCGCTATCTGTGTGGCGACCCGCAGCATCATCGCTGCCGTGGTACGGCCCAAGCAGCCGAGCCGGCGAGGCAAGCGGCGGAAGGCCGGCCGTGGCGGCTTGGTGTCGGCGCCGCGCGCCAAGGGGCGGGCGACGAAGGCAGTGGACGCCTGCGAACTGCTGGCGCAGGCCCTGGTCCCGGCGCCGATGCGGCCCGGGTACGACGCGGCCGTCCACGCCAGCGTCTCCGACCTGCCGTATGAGGAACTGGTCGCTGTCGAACCCCGGTTCGCGCACGCCGCGGCCCGGCCAGTGATCATCCCCGACTTGGTCGTCATCGATCACGGCACAGTGTTCGCCGGACGGACGTTCTTCGACGCCTGCGAGTACCTGGGCATTTCGGTGCGGCCGGCCCGCAAGCGCACCGGCCAGGACAAAGGGGTCGTGGAGCGCAGCTTCAAGACGGTCAAGTCGAAGTTCAGCCAGCACGTAAACAGCTACACGGGCCGTGACCCGGTGCGGGTGCGACGGAGCGTGAACGGCGAGCGGTTGTGGACGCTGGCCGAGCTCGACGCTCTGCTCCAGCAGTGGATCGCCCTGGAGTGGCAGAACACACCTCACCCGGAGCTCGCCGATCCCTACGACGCCTATCTGCCCCATCTGACGCCGAACCAGATGTACGCGGCGTGCGTGGCGGTCGAAGGCTACCTGCCGATCCCGCTGACCCGCGAGGATTTTCTTCGGCTGCTGCCGACGGCGTGGGTCGGGGTGAGCGAGCAGGGCATCCGTCTGCACAACCGCACTTACGACCACCCCTCCCGCGATCCTCAGGAAGGACTGAACCCCTTCCGGCTCACACGCTCGGATCTGCGAGGCAAGAGGAAAGGCCGGTGGGAGGTCCGGTACACCCCCAACGACCTGTCCCGGGTGTGGCTGCGCGATCACAACACCAACGGGTGGGTGGATGCCACATGGGTCCATAGTCATGTGGTCGGGGCGCCGTTCACGCAGTTCCTTTGGGACATTGCGGTCTCCCGGCATCTGGAGCGCGGCGGGCGCACCGAGGACGAGGAGGCGATCGCCCATGCTCTTGCCGAGTTGTTGGAGCGGGCTGAACGGGGGCCTGACGAGGCGCGGCGGGTACTGGTGCCGGACGGGTATGCGCCTCTGCCCGAGCCGGCCCCGCAGCGGGAGTTCGACCCGTACGCGGAGCGCGACCCCATCGACTGGTCGAAAGTCCCCCCGTCCGTCCCAGACCCGGATGTCGATCCCCTCAGCTTGGGCGATACCGGCCTGTACGGCGCACCGGAAGGCGACGAGGGGCCGGGCATCGACTGGGAGCAGGGTGCGATGGCGCCAGATCCCGCGCTAGATGCCTGGGCACATGCCGGCAGGGCGCGGGCGGAAGACGGCGTCGGCGAGGGCCTCAAAGAGCGCTACCGGCAGATCTTCGCCCAGTTCGATCAGGCGCAGGCGGACGCTGGCACCGACGGCGACGTCTTGTGAGGGAGTGCGGTGCGGATGAGGCACCTGCATAGTTGGAGAGGGGAACACCGTGGAAATGGAGCTGACGGTCGAGGAGGAACGGCTGCTGCGCGACACGCGTGCGCCTGAGCCGTTGCTGCTGGCCCCGCCTGCGCCGTCGTGGCCGGAGAACTGCCATGCGTGGAGGGCGCTCGCTCAGTCGTCTTTGAATGCTCCGAAGCTGGAGGACAGCGCCCCGGAGGGGACGAAGGTCGGCAGTCTGGACCCGCGGCTGTTGTTCCACGGACATCTGCGCACGGTCAACACTCCCGCGATCGCTAAGGCGAAGCTGCTGGTGGCCGAGCAGATCCTGGCCAACCAGCAGCGCCGGCACGGCAAGGCCGGGATCATCCTGGACGGGCCGCGCGGAACGGGGAAGAGTACGGTGCTGCAGGCGATCGGTGTGCACTGGGAGCGGCGGCTGTCGGATCTGTACGGGCCGGACGAGAACCGCATCCCGGTCATCACTCTGAACGTGCCTCCGCCGACGCGCGGCAGCATGCGCAACTGGGCTGGCGCGTTCGCTCGGTTCCTGGGCCAGGAGCGGGAGAGCGGAGACCTCACCGAGTCGGTAATTCGGACCATGCGCAATGCGAGGACGCGGCTGGTCCTCATCGACGGCATCGAGCGGCTGCGTACGGCCGCGGACGCGGAGTTGGCCTTCCAGTACCTGGATGTGATCAGCGAGGAGACCGGGGCGACGTTCGTCTACTGCGGACGCGGCGCCCAGTTCATTGTCGACCCCCTCACCCGGGACAACGACACCACGCTGGCTCGCACAGAGCAGTTGCGGGGCGACCACATGGTGCTGCGTACCAGCCGGATGGGATTCAGCGACGAGGAGTCGATCGCCTTCGCGCGGGTCATCGACCTGTTCGATGCGGAGCTGGTGCTGTACCGGCACCAGCCGCACGACCTAAGGAAGGTGGCCGAGTACTTGCATACGCGCAGCCGCGGCTATATGCGGTCACTGTCCCAGTTGGTCTGCCAGGCGGCGCAGATCGCGATCCGCTCAGGCGAGGAGCAGATCACGCTGGAGGTGCTGGAGAAGGTGTCGCTCGGCCGTGTGGTGCATCTGTGATCGGCAAGCCCGGTCCGGGACAGGAGCCAGGGGCTGTTCGGCGGTTTCAGGCACGGCCGGGCGTCTCGCGCGTGGCCTGGTGTCGTCATGCGGGCGCGGCGGGTCGGGGTGTTTGCGGGTATTGAGGGTGGGGTCCCAGATCATGCGCAGCGCTTCGAGGGCGCGGCGTTGTTTCGGGGTGAGGACTTCGGGGTGCTTGCGGCGCTGGTGGATCCACTCCCCCAGTGCGAAGGCGGGGGCGTACGCGCGGGCGGCTGGGGCTGGTTCCAGGTGGTGGCGGGGTACGTCGAGGTGGCCTTCGCGGTTGAGGAACGCGGCGGCATGTCCGAGGGCCGCGTAGAAGGCGTGGCGTTGGGGGTCGTAGGCGCGGTCGGAGTACATGCTGCCAGGCAGGGGCGGGATGCCCAGGTCGATCAGCAGTTCCTGCTGGCGTGGCTGGAGCTGGAAGAAGGTCAGCCGCTGAGTGAGGACCCAGTTCACGATGGCGCGGTGCTCGCCGGCGGGGCTGGTGGAGGGCACGGCGGGCTTCCAGCCGGTGGTGGCGACGAGGGTGCGGGCGCGGATGTAGCGGCGATGCCAGTCCGTCCGGGGCGGGTTCCAGTCGGGGTCGATCGCGTCGAGCGCTTGGACGTGCTCGGGGGGAAGGCGGCCGGTCTTGGCTTTGTGGCGCTGGGCGGCCAGCCAGGAGCCGAGCGGGTGGCCGCCGATCTCTTCCTTGACGGGAACGTAGAGGTGTCCGTGCATGCCCGCCCAGGCGCGGGCGTGTTCGAGCATGGACTGGAATGTGCGGGCTGGCGTCGCCCATATCATGCCCAGGGCGTCCAGGGCCTGTCTGTGCTCGGCGGGCAGGCGGCCCAGGAGATGTCGCAGGCGGAGGTTGGTCAGACACTCGCCCAGGGCGAAGCCGCCGGGGTCGGTGTAGTCGGCGGGAACGTCGAGGTGTCCGAAGGCGGTTCGGTAGCGGTGGGCGGAGGCGTGGGACTCCTCCCAGGTGCCGATGGCCGGCACGGTGATCTCCAGGCCGAGGGCATGCGCGAGTTGCGCGGCCCGTTCGGGACGGGCGTAGAAAGTGGTCCGGGCCGGGGCCCTGCCGCCGCTCGTACGGGCGGGCAGGGCGATGCGGTCCATGAAGGAGTTGTCGTGGGCGCGCAGGGCCTGCAGGAGGGTGAGCAGGTTCTCGAAGGCGGAGCCCTTCAGCAGGTCGGTGGTGCTCAGACCCTGTCGGAGGTAGACCGGGACGACCAGGGTGGTCTTCTTGCCCGCCCCGGGTGGCTGGCGCAGGCCGCGGCCGATGGCCTGGATGGCGTCGATGACGCTGTACCGGGGGGCGGCGAAGACGACGGAGTCGACGTCGGGCATGTCGACTCCCTCATTGAGGACCCGCACGTTGGACAGCACCGCGCACGCGCGGTCAGGGTCGGCGAAATCCTCCAACAGGTCCCGGCGCCAGTCGCCGGACTGTTCGCCGTGGATGGCCTGCGACCACAGGCCATCGATACGCAGTTGCTCGCCGGCTTCCTGCGCGGTGGTCGGCAGGGATTCGGCGAAGGCTTCCGCGAGGAGGACGCGGTTGTGGAAGACCAGGACGCGGCGCAGCCCGTGTTCGGCGATCGCGCGCAGGACGGCGACCTGGATCGCGGCGTTGCGCAGGCCGTCGTGGTGGGCGGTGTTGGCGGGACGTCGGGCGGCGAGGATGTGGTGCAGATCGGCGTCGTCGACGATGGGCATGACGACCTGGTAGTCGGCGAGGATGCCCCGCTCGATGGCTTCGGCCATGCCCAGTTCGAACACGGTCGGGCCGAAGATCTCGCGGTGGTCCATGGTGGCGAGAGGGGCACGCTCCATGAACGAGAGAAGTTCGTTTCGGTCCGGGGCGGCCCAGACCCGGGGCGTGGCGGTCATATAGAGGCGGATCTTGGCGGGGACGGCGGCGTCGTCGTGGATGGTGCCCCAGCCCTCGCCGAATGCGGAGCAGGTGCGGTGGGCCTCGTCGATGATCACGAGATCCCAGGGCGGCAGCCCGTACAGGTCGTGGGCGTCGCAGGTGTGGTGGATGGAGTCGTAGGTGGAGAACACGGTGACCGAGCCAGTCGTGCGAGCGGCCTGGGCGATGGCCCGCGGGTCGCGGCGCAACAACACCGCCTCCGCGGGGGCCAGGCCGCTCTCGGTCTGACTGAGGGAGCAGACGCCGAGCGCCAGCCCCCTCGTGCCTGCCTCACGCCAGCGCCGAACGGTCTGGGTCACCAGGGCCTTGGTCGGCATCAGCACCAGCACGGTGCCCTGCGGTGCCAGGCGCTGCGCGGCCTGCTGGGCGACCAGCGTCTTGCCCGTGCCGCACGCCGAGACGACCGTCATGCGTTTCTCACCGGCTGCCGCTGCAGCCTGAATCGCGGCCAGAGCCGCGACTTGGTGCTCCCGCAGTTCCATGGCGCCTCCGTCCCTTCTCGGGGCGGTGCCCCTGCGTCAGATCGCGCGGGAATGTAGTGGCCGGGGTGCCAGCCCGGAGGGGGCATCGAAGAGTTTCGGCCAAAGACATGGCTTGCGCCGCCGGGAGCGGACCCGCCGCACGTGGATGGGCGGGCGCCTGACGCATACGGGCTTGCTCGTCCGGCGCAAGTAACGGGTGTCATGCCGGGGGTAACGGGTCGCCCTGCTGTGGGGCGGCTGATGAGAGGGGCGCGTGACAGTGGTTCGTGCAGGAAACGGCGCGGCGAGTCGGCCGCGGCGGAAGAAGCCCTGGCAGCCGGCACAGCGGCTGGGGCTGCCGGTGCGGTTGATCGGCGGGGAGTCGACCGGCTCCTACGCTCGGCGCCTGGCAGACGCCAACAGCATCCCCGACCAGGAGTTCTGGCCCATGTTCGGCACACCGCTGCGCAAGGCCGGTGTCCCGGGCGATCCGCGCTACGGCGACGGCTATCTCAATGCAGCTGCGCTGGACCGGCTTGCCGTGATGACGGGCCACTCGGTCGACAAGCTGCAGTCCGCGCTGCCGAACCTGCGCGCGAACCGGCTGCTGACCTCGGCAGGCGGACCGGCGTGGGACTGGCCCTGGGACACCCCCGGCTGCTTCCTGGTGCGGGTGTGCGAGCTGTGCGCCCGCATCAAGGGCACGACGTGGAATTCCTATCTGGCCGCCGATGCAACCTGGCAGGTCTGCGCCGCGCACGGGCGGTGGCTGGACAACCGGCGCGAGCCCGGAACCGCAGCCATCCGGCTGTCGGCCGTGCCCGAGGTCGCCGATGCCCACCGTCTGAGGGTGCTGCTGGAGCGTCGGCTGGGCGCGGGCGGGCGGGCAATGTTCGCTGACGCCTACGCCATCGCGTCGTGCTGGTGGAACATCCCCGTGCTCAACGCGCCGGTGTGGCAAACCCGCAGACGGGCGTTGGGGCGCGCGGGGCGGGATGAACTGCGGGTCGCGCCGCTGGTGTTCTACCCAGAGGCGGTGCGCCTCGCGTACCGACTAGCCGCATGGGAGCGGCGGCGGCTACGCCGCACCCTCACCGAGGGCGCGGACCGGTCCTGGCTGGAGAAGGTGGCGGCGCTGCTGATGGAGTGGGGCATCCCCGTGACGGACGGCCTGGCCGCGGTCGAGGAGTGGATGGTGCGGCATGCCCCGGTGCGTCCAGCGCCTCCGGGCCGGACCGGGCGTGAGAAGACGGTGACTGAGACGGAGCGGCCAGCCCGCGGCCGCTACCGGCGTCTGTCCCTGCACGCCCCGCACACCGACCTGGCGATGGATGCGGATTCGACGTTCGCGGACCGCTCGTGTCTGTCCTGGCGGCTGGGCGACCTGATGACCATTCAGTTACTGCCAGCGCCACGCGGCTGGTACCTCGGCGGCCGCGCCTGACACCCCGGGTCGTTCACTGCAACTTTCTTTCGACGAAGCCGTAGTAGCTGAGCATGTCGCTCAGGTGCTCGTGGGTCACGCCGTACAGGTGGACGGCCCAGCTGCGGGCGGTCTCCTCGTCGGGGACTCCGCCGATCGAGAAGTGGACGGGCCCGGTGCTCCCCCAAGCCGCCTTGCCCGCGCGGACTGCTTCCTCGATCGAGACCTGCAGGCTAAAGGCCGCTTCGGGCTGGACGACGACCAGTTTGGTGGTGGAGGTGTCGACCCGGGCGCTCCACCCGTCGGCACTCTGCAGGACGAAGGCGGTCGGCGTTTTGCCCCGGCGGGCCTTCCTGTAGGCGGCGGCCAACGCGTGCGGGCGGCCAGTGAGATCTGCGACGGTGTCCTGCTGGTCAGCTCCTCCAGTCCGGCTCCGGCGTGCCTGTGGGGAACGGGACTCGCCGGGGTCATGTCCGAACCCGGCTGCGCGGCGGGCCAGTTCACGAAGCGTGTTCAGAGCGCGGCGTTCGTCGGGGGGCAGGGTCACCAGGGTCGCGAGGTGCTCATGGAACCAGGCTCCCAGCGGGAAAGAGCCGGCAGGACCGCTCGCACTTCTCTCCCACGTGGCCTGGTGGCCTGCGGGGATGTCCAGGTGACCTTGCTCTGCCAGAAAACGGGCTGCGTGGGGCAATCCCAGGCTGAAATTGTTCCTCTTGCCGACGCCCCAGGCAGGCCGCAGCAGGATCTTCGTGTCGGGTTGCGCTCCGATCTGCAGTAGCAGGTCCTGCTGCTCGGGCGTCAGGCGGAAGAACTCGGTCTCCTGCGTCCTCATCCAGCGGGCGGCGGCAAGGTCGTGCTGGGATGGTGTGCGCGCGGCCAGGTTCCATGTCTGGCCCCGGCCGCGGTAACGGGCCTTGGCCAGGGCGTAGTAGGACTGCCACGCGGGCGCCCAGGGCGGGTTCCACCACTGGTCGATCCGATCCAGGGCGCTCTGCACCTCGACGTCCAGGCTCCCGGCGCCGGCGCGGGTCCGGCAGGTGCTCAACCATTTACCCAGCGCGTACCCGCCGACGACGGTGGTGGTGGGGAAGGCGAGGTGGCCGTGGGTCCGGGCGAACAGGCGAGCGTGGTCGAGCATGGCCTGGGTGGTGGTGGGCAGCGTCCAGCGCATGTCGAGGCGTTCCAGTGCGGTGCGGCGCTCGGCAGGCAGGGTCCCCAGCAGGTGGTGAAGCCGCTGGCTGGCGGTCCACTGCCCCAGGCCGAAGCCGTCCTCGTCGGTGTAGTCGAAGGGGACGTTCAGGTGGTTGAAGGAGCGATGGTAATCGGTGGCGGAGCGCAGCCCCTCGGTCCAGGTTCCGGCGGCGGGGACGAGTACCTTCAGGCCGAGGACACGGGCGAGTTGGGCGGCGCGTTCGGGGTCGCTGTAGAGCAGGTCGCGGGTGATCAGAGTGTTGGGGCGGGTCGGCGGGGGCAGGGTGACACGATCCATGAACGACTCGTCATGCGAGCGCAGAGCCTGCAGGATCGCGATCAGGGCGGCGAAGTCGGAACTTTCGAGGATGTCGGAGCCGTCGCCAGTCTCGGGCAGGTAGACAGGAATCAGCAATGTGGTGCGCTTGCCCGCGCCCGGGGTCTGGCGCAGGCCACGGGAGACTCCTTGGACGGCGTCGATGGTGCTGTAACGGGGCGCGGCGAAGACGACAGCGTCCAGGTCGGGCAAGTCGACGCCCTCGTTGAGCATGCGGGCGTTCGACAGGACCGCGACATCCTGCTCGGGGTCGTCGAAAGCCGCGAGCAGGGACTGAGTCACGGTGTCGTCCTGCTCGCCGTAGACGGCGTGCGACCACAGATGGTCGCGGCGCAGTGGATCGTGGACCTTGGCGGCAGTCTGCGGCAGGGTACGGGCGAACCCGGTCGCGGCTTCAACGCGGTTGTGGAAGGCCAGGATCCTGCGCAACTTGTGTTCGTGGATGGCACGCACGACGGCGACCTGTACGGCGGCGTTGCGCAGGCCGTCGTGGTGCGCGGTGCCAGCGGGATGGGGATCGTTGAGGATGCTGAGCAGATCCTGGTCCTGGTCGTCCACGACAACGACCAGGACCTGGTAATCGGCAACGATGCCGCGTTCGATGGCGTCGGCTAGGCCCAGGCGGTAGACGGTGGGGCCGAACACCTCTTCGTGCTCCATCGTGGCCAGGGGCGTACGGTCCTCGGTATCGAGCAGACCGGCGTCGGCGCGGGCGGCCCAGACCCTCGGCGTGGCTGTCATGTATAGGCGCGTGGCAGCAGGTATCAGGGTGTCGTCGTGGACGGTGCCCCAGCCCTCGCCGAACGCGGCGCAGGTGCGGTGGGCCTCGTCGGCGATCAGCAGATCCCAGGCGCCCAGGCCACTGGAGTGGGCGGCCGCCAGGTGGTGCAGGGAGCCGTAGGTCGCCACCACCGCCGCCGGCCCCGGCGCGCCGGTCACCTGAGCCGCGATGGCGGCCGGGTCGCTGGTCATGGTGAGCTCCCGGGACGACAGGCCGCTGTCGTCCTGGGACAGGGAGCACACGCCGATCAGCAGGCCGCGGTACCCGGCCTCACGCCACTTACGGGCAGTCTGCACCACGAGCGCTTTGGTCGGCACCAGTACCAGCGTCGCTCCCCGGCGGGCGAGTTCGGCGGAGACGCGCTGGGCGATGAGGGTCTTGCCGCTGCCGCTGGCGGCCACGACGGTCATCCGTCGCCGGCCCTGTCGGACTGCTGCCAGGATCGCGGCCAGGGCTTCTTGCTGGTGGGGACGTAATTGCATCTCGCTCCCTTACACGGGCTTACCGTGCTGTGCGGGGCTTGGGACGCCATGAGAACCGTCCGGCAGATGGAAAAGACAGCACCAAGCCACGGAGCGGCCCCCGCCGCCCCGATCCCAAGTCCATCACGAGAAATGACAGGCCGAGCAACGGGAGCAGGAGCAGGAGGCTGCCCGCGCTGTGCCGCCGCCGGCCTGGACGGTGCAGGTGACCGTCGGCGCCGATCCGAGTCCGGTGGCCATCCACCACGGCCAGTGCACCGCCGGGCAACCCCGGGTGCGGCCGATCACCCGCCGCGCGGCCGTCGAGGCGCTGACGCTGGGGTGGAGGCCTGCGCACTGTGCCGCCCGGAGCGTGAGCTCCAGATCGACTGAGCCGCGGCCCATGGGAATGCACCAGGCGGCTCAAAACGGAGGTTCGTCGCTGTACTCCGGAGGTTCCGGATAGGTCTGTGTGCCTTCTCTGCCCCAGAGGTCGCCTTCGTCAGCGCCGTCGAGCGCCGCGTTCCACAGCGCCTTGATCTCCGCTCTGGTCCCCGAGCGGATCCACAGGTCGTCATCGACTGGTGCCGGCTCGGGGTCTATGTGTGCCAGGTCGCACAGCACCACGAGTAGCGAATCGACCGTGCTCCAACTGGTCGGAACTGACAGCCCCAACAGCGTGCGGCGGATCGTCTCCGGGCTGCTGGTCGCATCTGGGGACTTCTGCCGCATCAGCTCGGCGATCGTGCGCAGCGTCGGCCTGGAGGCTGATCGGTAGTAGCTGAAGAGGGCCTTTACGAACTCCCTCCGCGGGCCCGGCGGCAGCTGTTCCTCGGTTGGCATGCGCAAGACCCGCCCCATGGTTCCCCCTCGTTGACGCAGAAAGTCCAGGGATACCTCGCGATGACTCACGTTGTCACGCGGAAAGTGACCCAGCCTCACCGAACGAACAAATACTTTCTGCAACGCACCCTGACGCCCTGTCATGCATGCAGGTCAGTGGGTAGGTGGTGCGGGCGCAGAAAACGTCCGCCGGGCACGGCTCCGGTCAGTCGGACCGCCCTGCGGGACAATTGACGAACGGCTCCCTGGTGCAACAGGGAGCCGTTCTGCATCTGAACCACGATCACCACTGTGAAGGAGTCGTCGTGTCCACCGCTGAGCCTACGAGCACTCACGGATTACAAAAGCCCCGCGCCGCCGTTGTCTCCACCCGGCGCAAGGCCCTGCTACGCCTGTCGAAGGAGGCAACAACCGGTCTCGTCCGCGGCGCGTCGACAGCCCTGGGAACGGCGATAGTCGGCTGGCTCGCTCTCTGGATCCAGCAGCACTGATCCATCAGGCGCCGGCAGCTGGCTGGAGCGCCAACTCCCTGCGCCTAAGGGCCCCCGCCATGTTCGGCGGGGGCCCTTTCGTCAATTCTCGGCCGGGGCCTCCGGCTGTGCCGGAGGCCTCCTGTTGCTGGTGATGACCAGCAGCGCCAAGTCCATCACGAGGAACGACAATCGCGGCCTTCAGCCAGCATTACCCACCGCACAGAAGCCGCATCCACAGCTCCCATTGACATGCATCACATTAGGAGCAAAAGGCGTATTCGTGCCGCCCTCAATCGACACGCCTCCAAGAGCATTATCGATCTAGTTACAACATTCTCTCTCTACCTCAAGCACAGCAGGCCAACTGGCCTACATCGCACAGCAGACAAGCCCACATGCGCATACCACCCCAGGTCAACAATAGGACCAAGATTTCCTACATGAACTCTCAACACTGCACGTCATAGCCATCCGCATATCGCAACTAGAGGGAGGATCGACAGGCGGACCGTCCCGAGGGCTGATCGGCTCAGGAGTGAGCTTCGCTGGGACGGTTCAGGAGCTTGCGGAAGAAATCGGTGACCACCGGCCGTGCGTGGTCAAGGTCGCGCAGTTCGTCGTGGCCGAACCGGAACACTTCATATCCCTGGAACTTCAGATCGCGGTCGCCTGCCATGGTCGCGGCGTACTTCGCGGTGTCGGGCTCGGTTCCGCCGTTGCGTGTGTAGTGCTGGCTGCCGTCGACTTCCAGCACCACACGTTTGCTTCCTGGCAGCAGCATGAGGAAGTCCATGCGCAGGTTCTGCATGGCTTGCACGCCGCGTTCGCGGACGGTCTTGGGGTCCCAGTGCACCCATATCTCCGGCAGGAGAGCGGGTACGTCGCCTAAGTGGTCCCTGTGAATGTTGTGGTAGAGCCAGAACAGGTTGATCTGTCCCTTGGATTCAGGGGGCAGGGACCTTTCCATGCGGCGGAATAGGGTACTGGTCGCTTTCCCCGGGTCGGTGGTCCCTTGGGTCTCTTGCCACCAGGACAGCAGGTCGCGCCAGAGCAGGCCGTCCTTGCCGACGGGGCGGTCGTAGACCAGGACCTGGTCGGCGCGCTCTGCGATCTCGATGTCGTTGTCGAGAGCGCTGGTGAACCGGATGTCTGGCTTTCCCAAGGTGGCGAAGATGAGGTTGCGCGGTCGGCGAGAACTGCCGCGCCCCGGCTGGACCAGGTGGAAGAGGGGATACCCGTCCACTTCCCCTTCCTGGCGCAGCTGTGCGCCCAAGGGCTGCAGATGTTGATTGGCCATCTCGACGAAACGACGCTGTGCTTCCTCATCGGGCAGGACAGAAGAGGACGCCAGCCCCTCAAGGAAGCGCCCGAAGCGAGGGTGCGTGGCCTCGTACGCGCCGAGATGCTCGAAGAGGTCCTCGGGCGACCAGTCCGGAAACCTGATCACGTGGCGCTGAATGTCAGCACGCAGGGTGCCGTTATGAGGTCCCCATACTTCGAAGCTGTCCTCGCCCAGGTCCCACAGGCGGCCCAACAGGGCGAGGAAACGGTCCGGGTAGTTGCGGTGATCGGTCAGATCGAGGTCTCGGGCCAGCTCACGCCGCGTTCGGGCAGGCACCTCGATGTGGTGGCGCCCGAGCCACAGCACGTCCTCCAGCGCCATGCGCGCGCCGGCGTAGAGGTACTCATTTTCGAGTACCGCCTCAGCAACCGGCGGCAGACGGTCATCCGGGCAGGCACGCAGGCTGGCCGTCAAGCGCTCGTGCTTCGTAGCGTCGTCTGCCGAGGGTGGTGCCGGCAGACCAAGCCGCTCACACAGCTCTGGCAAATCCTGGTGACGGTATCGCTGGTACAGCGTGACCAGCACCCCTTCGACCAGGGTCCGCAACTGCGACAGGTCCATCTGCTCAGCCATCCCTCAATGATGAGCCACAGTCAGGAGGTTGCTCCAGATCGCTGCCTCACGGCACCTCGCTGCCTCGGCTCGCCGGCCGGCCTGCCGGCCCAGGCCAGCTGCTCCCCGCTGCGGTGATGGCCAGAGAGGAAAAAGGCGAGTCGTCACGGCTCACATGCCGGAAGATGCTTCAACACACAGGAAGGAGTCTGGATGAGCAACATCAACGACTTCGAATCGCGGCTGGCGGAGATGGTGAACACGGCCACGGACACCATCCGTCAGCGGGTGGCTGCGGCTGTCGCACCGGCACCGAGGGTGCAGATTCCCATGCCGGCGCTGGAGGGCTTGGCCAAGGCCCTCGTTCCTTTCCAGTCGGCCCTGGAGCGCCTGGACGCGATGATGCCGGGCAACTGGAAAGGCGAACGCCTCGCATACGCGGACATGGTCCGGCTGATGCAGGAAGGCGTTCCCCTCGCGTGGGTGCCCCCGGCCGACGTCATCCGGCAGCTGCTCGTCGCCGGCGACGCATCCTCTCGCTCGAAGGTCATCGACGACTGCCGACCGGAGATACTCGCCGCCTGCAAGGAAACCCTTGAGGCAGCCTCCGACGCACGGCTCACCGTGCAGCGCGCACTGCTTGAGGAATGCGTGCGTATGGCCGAACGCGGCATGTTCAGCGGCACGCAGGCACTCGCCGCCAATGTCTGGGACACGCTCGTCCGCGGTCTGGCCTTCGCCAACCGGGACTGGCTCACCGACAGTGGCTGGTGGAGCTACAAGAAGATCAAGCAGAGTATTCCCACCGTCGACGATGACGACGCCACGTTCGGCGAGTTGCGCACAGCGGCAGTCTTCCTGCCCTTCGCCAAGACACTGGACGCGTTCCAGCACCCCCAGCCGGTGCCGGGAAGCTTCAACCGGCACGCCACTGCCCACGCGACCGGCACCGTCCAGTACACCGCAGCCAACGCCACGACCGCGCTCATGCTCGCTGTCAGCGTCCTGCGCGAGATCGACGATCAGGGCTACCACGTACAGATCCGTGCCTGACCGACAGGCTGCGGTGGGAGGGCCAAGCCGCAGGGGCACACACCTCTGAGGAGCCCGGCCGACTGGCCGACTCGCGCGCCGGACGGTCAGCCCCAGTCGTCCGGACCTGAGGAGGCGCATTCCTGGTCCTCCTCAACATCGCGCGGGGCGTTTCTATGCGGAGGTTCCCAGCCGGTAGACAGCCCCTCGACGAACCGCAGCGGCCGGTCCGCGCTGCGGTAGAGGACGGTCCGCCCCTCCACCACGGCACGGCAGGCTCGGCAGCGCCAGGGGCGTCTCATGGTGATCCACTGGGCACGGTCGCAGCTGGGGCACGTCATGTAGTAGGCGGACGGGCCGACTGGAGTGTCCCAGGCGACGTACCCGGCAGGCGGGCGCCGGCCGGGCTCCTTGCCATCGCTGGGAAAGGACTGCCGTCCTGCGATCACGAGTTCCCCGCCGGGCCAGCGACACGTGCACTCGCGCTCACAGCAGCAGGCGCGTACCCGGGCGAGTGCGGCGGCTTTCTCGATCCGCGGCACGTTCGGTCCCTTGACCTCCAGCCACACGCCGATCTCCGGAAGCCAGAAGTCGGGGATATAGACGACCCCGGAGGGCAGGGTGATCGTCTCCGGCTCGTACCACCACTTGATACGGGCACCGTTCAGGGTCTGGGCCCAGTCGGCTTCGAGGCGGGAGCGGAAGGTGGTGCCACCGTACTCGGTGAGCACGGCTTCTATGCGGCCGTCTTCGGGGGACTCGGTCATGTACAGCTCCGTTCGGCAGTCGGCACGGAAGCGAAGGCATGACCGGACTTGGCGGCACCTCTTCCCAATCTGCCCGACCACCCTCAGTGTCCCAGAGCGAGAACGACGGCAGGCCCGGTGGCGGGAAGGGGGCCCTCGGACGACGTACGACTTGCTTAACTCCGGCCCCAGACGCCAATGCGGACGGCAGGATCACCCCCATGACCATCAGCGAACTCAAGGCCGTCTGCGACGGCTGTAAGACCATTGTCGGATCCGACGAGGGGGCCCTTTGGATCAGCCATCAGGCAGTCAGAGAACGGGAAGCTGCCGTCCGCAGCTGGCAGGCGCGCAACGAGGCCAAGGCCCCTCCGGGACAGGTTCCTGTGCACAACTACCAGGAACTCATGGACTGCCCCGATGCGGTGCGGTGGGCGGTCCACCACAACGCGTGCTCCCCTGCCGGCTTCGACAGCGGCTATCACGTGCCTGTCCAGCAACTGCGCACCTGGGCAGACCTCACAGCCTGGACAGCCCACCTCATGGCGAAGGGGTGGTTGCCGGCAACCGATTGGGCTCAGCTTCTCGAATCCGCCGCGCGGGGTAGCGGTACGCGCATCACCCCCGTATCACCACCGCAAGTGAGTTTTTGATTTTGGGGCGAACAGCGATGTTGCCGGGGCCCTGTCAGAGCCCCGGCAACATCTCGTGCACGTCCAGGCGGCGGCCTACGACCGCGTCCTCACCTCACCGCCAGCTCTGGCGCGGCTGACCGGTTCGCTGCTTCCAGGTCAGGGGCAGTGCCCGCTGCGGTCCAGGTCTGCGATGTCGGTGATCAGCGGTAGGAGCTCCAGCCGCCGAAGCGGGCCATCAGCTTGCGGGCAGCATCCTCGTTCAGCCCGAGGGCCGCGGCGGCCTTAGCGGCTGTCGTGTCGCGTCGGGCGTCGTGGGCCGGCCAGTACCCGACCCGTCCTGCGGTCACCTCCAGCCGGCGGGCTGCCCGTACGGCCGCCAGCGGTGAGCTCTTCGCCAGCTTCTCGACCTCCTCCTGCAGCTGGACCAGCAGAGCGGTGACCGTCTCCGGCAAGGGAATGGCTGACTGTTCGACCTCGGTGGTGTGCGTGTCCCAGTCCTCCATGCAGGTGTCCGCCGTGCCGTGAGCTGCCTCGATCAGCTTCTGCTCGCCGATCGCGTCCCAGTCCAGCTTGTGCTCGCGGCCGTTCCAGCCGCAGGAGCACACCGCGCGCAGTGCGGCCGCCTGTGGCCCGTGCGTGATCCGTCCGTCATAGACGCTCCACTGCGACACCGACTGGCCGCCCACACCAGAGCCCGCATCGAAGAAGACGGGGGCCGGGACGGTGCCGTCGGCTAGGAGCACCCCGACCGCACCCTCGTGGGAAGAGCCGAACTCCTCCGTCGTCCACGCCTCCCGCTCACCCATGCCACCCCTCCAGTCCCTCACTTGGCGCCCCGACCGGGCCCGGAGACGACAATGCCGCAGCACCGACGGGCCCCACTACCGGATTCACCGAACGGGCGCGAAGCCAGTGTTCAAACCGGTGGACCAGCCCGGGCCAACCCAAGCTCATTTTCAGGGGCGCCAAATCGTCGCGGATGAGCTCTACACCAACACCGATGCGGCAATTCGCGCACTCGTAGTAGTCCGGAATGCCACTTGTCTCGGGGTGGTATTGCATGGTTGACCCACAGAACTTACGTGCAGTATCAATATCAGCGCGCCCCTCTTGCTCGCCTTTCGCTCTCGTTCCTTGAATTGCAGCGACCGCCAATTCGCTGCGGCGCTGATGCAGTACCAGCCCGGCATCATGTTTCGAGGGTCAACGGGTCGCCTGGCTCTCCTTCTCGGCCCGTGCGCAGCGGCGCCTCGACCGCCAGGTTCGAATATGAACCCACATGCGGTTGAGGCGGCTGTCGATCACGCGAAACTCGGGCTGCGTAAGTCGTACCAGGTCGCGGTCGACGCCGAAAGCGACTTCGAAGAACGCGCCATCGAGAAGCTCCTCGTAGGAGGCTTGGCTCACGAAGATGGTGTTGATCAGCGCTTCCTTACGGTATGCGGCTAGAGGCCCTGCAGGAAGGCAGCCGGTGCCATCTAGGTCGCCGATGTAAGGGCGGGCGCGATAGCCGAGATCGTTCACGCCCACACGCCATTCCAGGTATCCACCGGGATTGCCCACGTAGTGGGTCTCCTCGTAGGCGAACCGGCGGGCGCCCAGCCATGCACGGTGCTGTCCAGGCTGTTTCAAAGTGGCCAGGGGCGTGTGGCCAAGCCGAATCGAGCTCTGGCCGACCCTCACATGTGGCCGGAACCACCAGGTGGTCGTCGTGAGGGCATACGCGACGACGACCTCGTCTTGAGACCATGTGACCAGGTACCCCAGCCGGCCCAGTGGCCACGTACTCTCAGTGATGTCGACCCTGCGGTCCTCAGAGCTTGCCGACTGCACCTCGACCGAGGCTATGCGGGTACAGGTCTTGTGCCTTTGCCAGGTCGGCTCACCCAGCAGCGCGTCGACGTAGGCGGCCCGGACTCCGGGAGCGATCACCTGCAGTCGGGAGCGGAGATATCGTCGCCGCCCGAGCGTCGTCCGCCAGCCCTGGGCAGCTGCCTTCGCAAGAGCCAGGGTGGCCACGAGAGTTCCCGCGAGCGTCCAGACGTTCAACGTCGTGCTGTACCAATGCAGTTCAGGGTTCATCGGTGCAGCATGACGCAACCTCGTCCGTTGGGCTGGCACCCTTCCCGCCAGGTGCTTTCGGCGGTCATCGGTAGTCGGCGGGGGCAAGTACGGTGCGCGCCAGGCGGGGCTCGTCGACGGCGGATCTGGCCAGGTCCATACAGAAGACGTCCGGTGGGCAGCCTGCTCCATGTCGCGGTGCAGCAGGCTGGCCGCGCCAGGCGGCTCGTGCGCACTTGGGGTTGGGGTTTCCCGGCGGGGCGCAACGCGACCCCAGCTCCCTGTAAGCCCACGACCACACGCGTCCGAGGCACCGAGCAGTGACACGACCCCCGCGACACCGCGCCCGCCCACCGCCCATGGTGTGCGAGCGGCGCGCTGAGTAGGTGCACGAGCCCGGGCGACGCGGCCGCTTCTCCCCTCAGCGGCGCTTGGTGGCTCAGTGTCAGTGGCCCATGGCAGAGTGTCGCTCCCCCGGTTCTGCGACGACGACGAGGAGGCGGCCGTGCCCGCCGTAGCGAACGATGTGGCATTAGCGGACATGAGGCGACTGGGCAATGCCGAGCCCCTGGAGCCGTACCCCGGCGGCGCACGCAAACCGTGGAAGTGCCGGTGCCTCAACCCTGGATGCGGGAAGGTCATCTATCCCAACCGGAACAACGTAATGAGCGGCCAGGGTGCCTGCAAGTACTGCGCGCCCAACGCACCGATCGATCCCGTGGCGGCCGCGGCCGCGATGCTCGCCCACGGCTTCACGCCCTTGGTCCCCTACCCCGGTACCGGCAGGCCGTGGCTGTCGCAGTGCACAGCGGGCCACCTGGTCGCCCCTCGGTACTCCAACGTCATCGGCCGGGGCGGAGCCTGCGGGCTGTGCAACCGGCACGGCCCCGGCGACCCCAAGCAGGCCGTGGCCGACATGAAGGCGGCCGGCTTCACCCCGCTGGAGCCGTTCCGGAACGTCGGTTCGCCCTGGATGTCGCTGTGCGAGGGCTGCGGGAACGTCGTCTCCCCCAACCTGAACAACGTCCGCATGCGCGGGGCATGCTGTGCGCACTGCGCCAAGTACGGCCTGGACCCGGCCGCACCGGCATGGCTGTACCTCATGGCACACGTAATCCTCGGAGCGGTGAAAATCGGCATCACCGGACAGCACACCCGCGAGGACCGTATCGCCCGGCTCGCGGGATCAGCCTGGACCGAGGTCCATAAATGGCCCTTCGAGACCGGCACCGCCGCCCGGCTCATCGAGCAGACCGTCCTGAAACGCCTGCGCGCCCAGGGTCACACCCCGTTCCTGAATCCCGCGCAGATGCCCGCCGGTGGCTGGACCGAGACCTTCAACGCCGCCCTCGTCAGCGCGCAGCAGTTGTCCGCTGAGGTCGCCTGCGCCCTGGCCCTACCGCCGGTCTAGCCAGTGTCCATCACGGACGTACGAACACTTCTACCGACGGCGTTCCGAGTCGCTCCGGTGAGCGCGGAGACGACGTGGTCGTACATGTCACGGCTCGCCGGGCACTACGGCATGAACCCCGCGGCACTGCTGCCGTGGTGGACCTGGACCGGCTCCCGGCCACGGGACGAATCCGGCCCGCGCGACGACGCCGAAGTACTTCTGAACCCAGCCGGGCGACGGCTACTGGCCCGGCTGGGTGGGGTCTGCAAACAGGACCTGGCCCGCGCGCTGCCCGCGTTCGCCGACGAGCCGTATCCAGCTCCACCGGGCTCAGCAGCTCGGCCCGGAGCGGCCGCCGGGGCCGGCGGTGTCTCGAAAAGTCCGGCAGGCCGGTGGAAGGTCGCCTCGGCCGCGGAGCACGGACCAGTGGGGTACGGGTGCGCGCTGTGTACCGCGGCACGTACCGGGCAGGGCACCGTGGTGGTGCGGTACGTCGCGCCGTGGCAGCGGGTCTGTACCCGGCACCAGCGGTGGATGCTCACCGCCGGGGACGGCCACCGCCACCACAACCTCGACCTGAGGGCGGCCCCGGACATTGCTGCGGCGCAGCTGGCCTGGCCCAAGGTCGCCCGGACCGCGGCTGCGGCCGGAGCCGATCCGGGACGGGTCTTCGCCCTGGCTCACGCGGTGGTCTGCGCGTGGTGGGAGCAGGCCCTGGAATGGGAGCGGGAGCGGATCTGGCCGGGCCGGCTCCATACGGTCGCCGGTGGGAACACCGGGCCGGGGTTCTGGTGGTGGCGGGTGGTGGCCCGCGACGCGGTCGTCTTCCCCGAGACGGTGACGCTCGCTCGCGTGCTGCTCGACCCCGCGATCCAGGAACGGATCTGGGACGACCACGGGGCAGGCGGGCCGGTGCGCCCGTTCCGGCCGGACGGGGCGTTCTTCGGCGAACTCGCAGCAGGTCTCGGCCGGCCCTGGCTGGCCGGCAGCGGCCAGGCCCCGCAGGTGGGGTTGGTGCTGGGCGGGCCGCTGCATGCCGGGCCGCTGCTGGAGTGCATGGGCGTGTTCACCCGCATTCGGCGCGGCCGGCAGGATCCCCGCGGGTTCGGGCTGGACCCATGGTGGCTGCGCGCCGATCACCGCCCCGCCTCGGCCCGGGTCCAGTTGCGGGCCCTGGCCGAGCAGGCGGCAGCCGCACGCGGCCGCCCCGGTACCGGCGGTGCCGGGGCGGGCACCGGCACCGCGCCCATGGTCCGGCGCCTGTTCCGCGACCGGCACGGCCGCGCCGCCGCCGCATACACCGCCTGGTGACCGGGGCGGGCGCGGCCGGCGGCGGGGGTGAGCGGTGTAGGGCAGGGCAGGGTCATCGGCAGTCCGGGCGAACTGGTTTCTGTGCGGCGGAAGTTGGCCGATTCCGGTGGTTCGCACGCGCGGGCACGCTTGACTGGAGCACATGATCGACACGCACCACCCGTCGGCGCCCGACGCCCCGCCTTACCCCCACCGCGCTCTTGTCCGCTGCAGCGGCGCAGGAGGCGGCGGTGAAGGCCAGTCCCCGGGCATCTGGTCCGGCAAGCGGAGAATGCGACCAGCCGCCGCTCGCGGCGGTCCGCGAGTCGGTTCGCACTTCCGTTCGCCCCGCCGGGCTGTCTGAAGAGATGCCGGAAGATGCAGAGACGAACAGGGAGTTGCCGGTCGGGATCGGTGACGGGCTGGAGGCTCGATTCGTCGACCACGCAGGAGACGAGCAGCGGACGTTGTGGCCGGACGCCGCACGTGGTGTCTGCTTGGAGGAGTGCGGTCCGGTGCGACGGTTCCCGGTGCGGCACGGCAAGCGGATGGCGCCGGGGTGGTGGTGGTCGGCGGCCAATGGCCGGCTGGTGCACTACGCGTCCGGTGTCATGCGGACCCAGGTGATGCTGCTGGACTGGGATCCTTCGGTCGTGGCCATTGCGTGCCGCCCGGTGGAACTCACCTGGCGTGAGCGTGACCGAACCTGGGTGCGGCATGCACCGCACCTGATGGCTCGGCTCGCGGACGGCAGGGGTCTGCTGGCGGACTGCGCCGGGCACGGCAACATCTCGCCGCGCCTGGCCTGTCGGGCGGCGGTGATGGAGGCCGCGGCCGCGGCGGTCGGATGGCACTACCAGGTCCTGCGGCCCCCGGATCCGGTTCTGGCAGCCAATCTGCGCTGGCTGGCCGGGTACCGGCACCCCCGCTACAGGAACGGCGAACTTGCCGTAGGCGCAGCCGAGGTCTTCCGGCGGCCGCGCCCGCTGATCGAGGGGGTACGTGAACTCGGCGACCCGGTTCAGGTCTTCCCGGTGGTCTTCCACGCGCTGTGGCACGGCAAGTTGTCGGCTCCGCTCGACGTGCCCCTGCACGAGCGGGTGACCGTGACGGCGGTTGCCCAGCGGCGGGGGCAGGTGTGAGCGGCACTGTGCTGGAGCCCGGAACGCAGGTCCGCTTCGCGAAGCGGACCTGGACGGTCGTCATGCTGGAAGGGCCGTGCGCAAAGCTGATCGACACGGAGAACTCCGTGGCCACGGTCCTAGCGAACTTCCTGTTCGCCGACCCCGACTTCGAAGTGGTGGACGCCCCGCAGCGCCAAGTACCGCCGTTCGGGCTCCTGGAGGAACTGCCGGAGCAGGTGCGGATGCGGGCGTATGCCTGGGAGCGGCATGTGCGTGAGGTGGAGACCGGGTGCCCCGTTCCGGGTCAGGACCGGGTGCCGAGGGCCGAGTTCGATCCGGCCCGGCGCACCATGGCGGAGCGGGAGGAGGCCAAGGCCGCCGAGCTGACGGCGGCCGGGCAGCCGGCCAGTGCGGTGACGGTGCGGCGGATGCGGGCCCGCTACCGGGAGCAGGGCCTGTGGGGGCTGGTGGACGGCCGGGCCGCCCGGCGGCGCTCGCCGGTGGGGCGCGCGGACGAGCGAGTGGTCGCCGCGATCGAGCAGGCACTTGATGCGCAGCGGGAGCGGTCGACCGGGACGCTGAGCCGGCTGCGGCGTGCGGTCGGCTGGATTCTGGAGGATACGCATGGCGCGGGGGCGGTGAAGGTGCCGCCTGCCTCGACGTTCAACCGGCTGGTGCACGCCCTCGCAGACCGTCAGGGGCTGCTGGGAACCGCGGCGCAGCGGCGCCGTCATTCCTCACGGCCGGCTCCGCCGTTCACCCCGACGGTGGCATTGCGGCCCGGTGAGCTGGTGATGCTGGACAGCACCCCTTTGGACGTGATGGTGGTCCTGGCCGACGGGGTGGTGGGTAAGGCCGAGCTGACGATCGCGCTGGACGTGGCGACGCGCAGTATCTGCGCGACCGTTCTGCGGCCGATGGGCACAGGGTCGGTGGACGCGGCGATTCTGCTGGCGCAGATGGTGACGCCCATGCGGATGCGCCCGGGATGGGAAGAGGCGCTGGCGATGTCCCGGTCAATCATCCCCTACGAGCGGCTGCTGTCCCTGGACGCGCGGCTGGAGGGGGCGGCAGCCCGTCCAGTAATCAGCCCAGAGACGGTGGTCGTCGACCAGGGCCGGGTGTTCGTCTCCGCCTCGTTCGTCGCGGCGTGCGACAGCCTGGGCGTGTCGGTGCAGCCGGCGCCGCCGGCCAACGGCCCGGCCAAGGGACATGTCGAGAGGATGTTCCTCACCATCGGCGACCGGTTCTCCCAGTACGTGGCCGGCTACACCGGATCCGACGTCACTCAGCGCGGCTCTCACGTCGAGGACGAGGCGTGCTGGACGCTTCCCCAGATCCAGGACCTGCTGGACGAGTGGCTGATCGCGGACTGGCAGCACCGCCCGCACGCATCCCTGCGCCATCCGCTGGCCCCCAAGCTCGCGGTGTCGCCGAACGAGATGTGGGCCGCGCTGGTCGGCGTGACCGGCTATGTCCCGGTGCTGCTCAGCGAAGAAGACTACGTCGAGCTCATGCCGGTCAAGCGGCTGGGCATCAACGACTACGGCATCCGCTTCGACTACCGCACCTACGACCACGAGGTCCTCAACCCGCACCGCGGGCGCAGGTCGACGGCCCCGCACGGGATGTGGGAGGTGCACCACAACCCTTATGACCCCCAGCAGATCTGGGTGCGGCTGCCTGCCGGCTGGGAAGAGGTGCCCTGGATCCACAAGGAGCGGGTAAGCCTGCCCTTCACCGACTTCACCTGGCGGCACATCCGCGCGACCGTCGAGCGCCGCGGCGACCGCGACGAGCACGAGCAACAGCTCGCCCAGGCCCTGGACCGCCTCCTGCGGCGGGCCGGCAACGGGGAAGGCACCCGCCGCGAGCGGACCGTCGCGGCACGCGCCAGCACCGCAGCCTCCCTCGCCGGGCCCGCCCCAAACCAGCAGGAGCCGCCCGACCCCCTCACCGCCCCGACCCTCTCCTACGGCCTGGTCGGCGCCTTCACCCCAGCAAGCCTGGATGAGCCCGACGACGAAGAGTTCGAGGACGGCTGGGACGAGAACGAAGACCCGCTCGGCACATCAGACGATGCCGGCGACGGCCCCGACGGGGACGGACAGCCATCCGGGCGGGCCGCAGTCCCCCGCCCGTCGCGGATCTACGATGCCCGCCAGGAGGCAACCCAGTGGTAGCAGTCCCCGAAGCCGGTCCCGTCCCGGACGAGGAGCAGCAGATGGCGGCCTATGCACCGCCGACCACGCGGGAGGGCTGGCAGCAGTTCGTCGGCACTCCCCCGCTGAAGCCCCCGCCCACCGGGGACGAGGACTGGTCGCTTGAGGAACGCCTGGACTACCACTCCCGGTTCGTCGTCCTGACCACCCCGGCGATGGAGCGCATCTCGCTGTCGGTGCGGCGGCTTATGCTCCTTAACCGCCGCCAACAGGGCACCGCGCGCCGCGGGCTGATCGTGTCCGGGCCGCCCACCACCGGCAAGACCACCACCCTGCTCGAAATGGGCCGTACCTTCGAACTCGCCGAGCAGCGCCGCCACCCCGGCCGCACCGACCGCCTGCCCGTGGTGTTCCTGGCGGTGCCGCCCGCCTCCACTCCCAAGATGCTGGTATCGGAGTTCGCCCGGTTCCTCGGCATCCCCATCGCGGCCCGGATGAACCAGGCGCAGATCACCGACGCCGTCTGCCACCTGCTGTGCCAGCTGGGCACCGCACTGGTCCTCGTCGACGACGTCCACCTGCTCGACACCCGCACCCGGGCCGGCGCGGAGACCTCCGACCAGATGAAGCACCTCGGCGAGAGGATCCCGGCGACGTTCGTCTACGCAGGCGTCGACGTCGAGGCATCCCCCCTGCTGAACGGGCCGCGCGGCGCACAGTTGGCAGGCCGCTTCACCCTGGTCCGCAACACCGCGCTGTCCTGCGGCAGCGCCGAACAGCGCGCGACCTGGCTGGACCTGGTCACCGACATGGAGAACGCCCTGCACCTGCGCCACCACACCCAAGGCACTCTGGCCCGGCACGCCGACTACCTCCACCAGCGCACCGGCGGAGTCATGGGAAGCCTCTCCCACCTCATCCGTGAAGCCGCCCTCACCGCCCTCCTCGACGGCAGCGAAAAGATCACCAAACGGCTCCTGGCCGGCATCCAGCTCGACATCCGCGCGGAGCAGCAAGCCCGCCCGCCCCGAAAACGCCTCCCGCGCCCCCGCAACAACGGCACTGGATCCTGACGAGGCGGACCAGCGGTGAAGACCACCAGCCCTTTGATGGAACCTGTCGTCAGGGATCATTCGCAGCCACCACAGCGCGAGCAGAACGAACTACCCCTGCACAGACCGCCTTTGGGCGCGGTGCGTGTCGCTCCGCTGAACGGCGAGACGACGCTGTCGTTCATGAGCAGAGTCGCCTCCCGGTACAGGCTCACGGCCAAAGAGCTCATCGGCGCGCTCGTGGACGTGGGACGGCGGCCCAATCTGTTCACGGTGCGGCCCGACGGAGAAGTGGTCTTCAACGCCGAGGCCCGGGCGGTGGTCGCCGCTTTCTGCCGCATGCCCGAAGAACACCTGCACCGTGCCCTGCCGGCCTGGGGCAGGGACGTTCCTTCGAGCAGGCTCGGCAGCGGGCCGGCCGCATGGGTCCGCACCGCAGCCACTTTCCCGCCGACCGGCCCCGGATGCCGGGCCTGCACCGCGACCGCCACACGAGGCCAGGAAGAAGCACGCCGCTACCTGCTGCCGCACGGCCGGGTATGCGTCAAGCACCAGTGCTGGATGCTGGAAGCACCCGTCGTCGACGGGGCAGCGGCCGTCCCCGGGCAGCTGGACCTGCGGTATGTGCCGCAGATCAGGGCGGCCCAGCGCCGTCATGTACGGCTGCTGCGGCGCTCTGCGCACGCTGGCGAAGCGTTCACCGTGGCGCAGGCAATCATGGCTTCGTGGTGGGACGAGCCCTGGCCGGAAGAGATCCTCTGGCCCGATCGGCTGCGGCTGATGGCACCCGGCAACGACCTCGCTTGGCGTGCCGCAGCGCGGGATGCGGTGACCTATCCCGAAGCCGTCACGCTGGCCGCGGCCCTCGCCGACCCGAGCCTGCAGCAGCGGCTACTCGATGACGCGGGGCGGCATCAGCCGCACGCGCTCGCCGATGTCCCCGGCCTCGTGGACGAACTGGCTCGGCGTCTTGAGCGGCCATGGATCGCCGGTCGCCTCAGCGCCCTCACGACAGGCCCGCTGAACGCCTGGGTACGCGCCTGCGTACGCACCAGAGCCGGGCACAAGCCGAAGACACGCAGCATGTGGCACGTCTCCCCGCCCCACCGGCCCGCACCGATCACCCGGCTCCTGGCCGAAACCCGGCCCGTCGACGAAGCGCCCGGAAAAACGGAGTCGGCGGGGGCGCCAGCCCCAGACGTGGCTGAGACCGCCAAGGGGTTCGCGCGCGGCCTGCGCCACGCCCGTGCCTACGCCACCGAACACGGCCACCTCTGCATTCCTTACCGGTACGAAAAGGACGGGTTCCAACTCGGCCTGTGGCTGTCCAACCAGCGCGCAGCAGGCCCCCAGCTCTCCCCCGAGCGCAGCCAGGCCTTGGCCGCTCTTGACCCGTGGTGGAATCCTGCGTGGAGCACACTGTGGCAGCGCATCTATCTGCGCGCACGACGGCTGCTGGACTCAGGCACCGACATCAGACCCGAGCAGGGCTTCCCGGGCACCAGCGAGAATCTCGGCACCTGGCTGTACCGGCAGTGCCAGGTCTACAGCAGCCTCCACCCCCAGCAGCGCAGACTACTGGCACAGATCGGCATCAGTGCCGAGGCCGCCCGCCACGCACTGCCGCGGCGTCGCAACCTCGCCGAGGCCCGCGACCGGGGCCTGACCAACGCACGCGCCTACTGGAAGCAGCACGGGCACCTTTGTGCGAGCGCTACTGATACGTACGCCGACTTCCCCATCGGCCAATGGCTGACCAACCACCGCGTACGCGCCCGACGCGGCATTCTCGATCCCGCCCTCACGCAGCAGTTGGACACAATGGATCCGTGGTGGGCGCCACCCTGGCCCTCCGACTGGCAGCGAGCCTGCTACACGGTGCGCAATCTTGTCCGCTCCGGCCACCCCCTCGACCCCGGAAGCGCCTTTGCAGCCTTCGATGACGAGCTCGGTCAATGGCTATACACCCAATGTGTGTCCTACCCCGGCTTGGCAGTGGAACAGCGCCGACAGCTCGCGGCCGTCGGACTGACTGAGCAGACTGCCGCAACCGCCCGCCCCAACCCCGCCACCCACAGGCCGTCCCTGGAGACCGGGCTCCACTACGCCCGCTCCTACGCGGCACTGCACGGCGACCTCAACGCATCACCCTCCGACCGGCACGAGGGCTTCCCCGTCGGAGGCTGGCTGGCCCGCCAGCGGCACCAAGCCAACCTCTACACCGGCAAGTTCGCCGCGCCCTACCCAGCCGACTCGCTCTTGGCAGCCGTCGACCCGTGGTGGAACCCCCCGTGGAACGGGGACTGGCAGATCAACCACCGCGCCGCCCGCAAACTCGTCGAAGACGGTCTCAGGCTCCTCCCCGACCAAGGATTCCCCGGCACCCCCGACTGGACTGGGCAGTGGCTGTACACCCAGTGCGTCGCCTATCAGAACCTCCACCCGGGGCAGCAACACAGGCTCACGCAACTCGGCATCACCGCCACCAATGCCCCCACCGCACGGCCCCGTCGCGTCACCCAGCAATCCTCATTCGACACCGGCCTGGGCCACGCCCGCTCCTACGCTGCCCGACACGGACACCTCGCCGTGCCCAGAAGCGCGAACCACCACGGCTACCGGCTGGGGACATGGCTCGCCCACCAACGCAAACGGGCCGCCAACGGCCGACTCCCCCACCGTCGCGCCGAGGCCCTCGACGTCCTTGACTCATGGTGGAACCCATCCTGGGGCCTACCATGGCAATTCACCTACCATGCCGTCAGAAACGAGATCCACGGCCACGCTCTGAACGCGGCCGCAGGTTTCCCCAGACTTCCTCCAGCCGCCACCAGATGGCTGCTCACCCAGTGCATCAACTATGACGACCTCTATCCGGGCCAACAGGGACTCCTGACCGGCCTTGGCATAACACCCCAGGACGCACACGCCGCCCGCCCCCAGCAGGAAACACGCACGCGCCGCAGAACCGGCGCCAGCCGGTCGCGCCCCACAACCGTCTCGTCATCCATCGACGGCGGCCTGCCCTACGCCCGCTCCTACGCACACACTCACGGCGGACTCGGCACCGCCCACTACACCACCGAACACGACGGATTCCCCCTGGGCTGGTGGCTGTACGAGCAGCGCAAACGCGCCGTCGCCCACCTGCGCCGCACCGGCCTGCCCTGGCCCCACGACACACAGCTCACCGCACTCGACCCGTGGTGGAACCCACCCTGGCGGGTCTCCTGGAACCACAGCTATCACCAAGCCCACGCCCACCACACCGCCGACCACGCCTTCCCCGGCACGACCACTAAATGGATCCGCACCCAGCAGCGCGCCTGGAACCAGCTCCACCCCCACCAACAACACCTCCTGAGCACCCTCGGCATCCACGAATCCACACCCCTGATCAGCTACAACAGCCGCCCAACGAAACTGACCGGCCAACCAATAGAACTGACCAACGGACCTACGGCCACCCCGAAGCAGGAAACCCACAGCTCACAGACCCCGCCCACCCCCAGCCCGCAAGCAACGTCAAGCCCCTCGCCACCACAGACCACACCGCCAGCCCCAACCAGCCAACTGATCATCCCAGCTCAACACCCCGAACACTGATCAGATGGAACGAGCCACGACAGCCTGGCGCGAAGAGCGCCGCCGCGCAGGCAGGCTCAGCGCGGCGGACAGCCGGGACTGGCTGCGACGTGTGGTGCGCCAGCGCGGCTTCGCGTTCCGCGAGCCGCTGAAGCACTGGATCAGCGGCCATCGTCCACTCCGGCACGCCCGGCAGGCCGGGGGCTCCGGCACAGGGGGCCCGAGGGTGACGGAAGTCGGCGGGCAGGGGGCTGCCGCTCTGGCCTCGCTGCAGGACCTCACTTGCCTGCCGTGGGTGCGGATGCCGAACGAGATGGACCGGCTGTTTCTGTAGCGACCGCGCGGCGGGCCGTCCGGCGCGGCGAGGCGCTTGTCGTATCCGGCGCAAGGCCCGCTGCACCCTTTCGGGTGAACGGCGGTGGTGCTGCTCCGCGGCGGCGCCGCTGCCGTGACGCTGAAACGGCCGCGGGCCCGCCGCGTTCCGGGGCACCGGGAGGCATGTGATGGAGGTTCAGGTCCGTCACCGCGACGATCTGGGGCGGGAGCGCTTGGTGTCGCCGCGTGCCCTGCACGGGGCGTCGGTCGAGGAGTGGCCGGTGCTGCACGAGCAGCGCCCGTACAAGGGGCGCAGGTCGAAGGTGCGGCAGTACTGGTCGTCGACCACGAAGAAGAGCTTTGTGTGCCGGTCGCTGGAGCACCGGGACGCGGCCCTGGTCCTCGACCGGGATCCCGACATCGCTTATCTGTCCGCGTCGTCACTGCAGTTGGAGTGGAGCGACGGGGAACACACCGGGGTGGTGGATCCGGCCTTTATGGCCCGCACCGTGGGCGGGCAACGGCGCCTGTACCTGTATGCCTGGGGCGGGCGGGAGCCCAATGAGCAGGAGGCGGCCGTGGCGCGAGCAGCGGGGCAGGAGGCCGGCTGGCAGGTCCGAACGGCCCGGGTTCCGGACGGGCAGCTGCGCCGCAACCTGTATCTGGTCTCGCACTTCCGCCACGACGAGAATGCGGACGAGGAGGCCAGGGCCTTGCTGCTGCAGGCCTTCGCCCGGCCGCGCCCCCTGTGCGAGGGTGCCGACTGTCTCGCACTCCCCCGGTCCCTGTGCTGGTATCTGCTGTGGACGGGCGAGTTGGCCACCAACTGGGACCTTCCTTTGATCCCCACCAGCCTTGTGTGGGCGGCCCGGGAGAGCACATGAGTGCCCCGACGGCGTCGGACGCGGAGGAACCGGACGGGCCGGCAGACGTGCTGCGGCCGGGGATGACGGTGCGGTGGGAGGCCGGGCGCTATCTGATCGGCGCCGTGCAGGGCTCCACGGTGCACCTGGTGGCCCTGGACGAGCACGGCCTGGACGCGCGGGTACTGGTCGCCGCAGGCGACTTCGCCGTGCTGGATGCGGACGGAATCCCCAGGGAGCCGGAGACGCTGCCGGACCTGTCGGTGCTGGACCGTCTGGACGAGCCCCAGCGGGAGACGGTTCGGCACTGGCAGAGGCACGTTCTGGAGGTGCTGACCGGACGCCCCCTGCGCGTGCGGGACGGCCGGTTCACCCCGCGGCCCGGCTACGACCCGGCGACGACCACCCGCAGCGCCCGCTACGCGCTCAAGGCCAGCGAGCTGGCGGCGGCCGGGCTGACGGGCTCGGTCGCCACCGTGCAGCGCAAGTGCCTGGCCTACGAGAAGGAGGGCATCCTCGGCCTGGTCGACCAACGCTGGCTGCGCACCAGCTCGCCCCACGGTCGCTGCGATGAGCGGCTCGTGAAGCTGGTTTTGCAGGAGCGGACACCGGATGGCGAGTCGGCGGGAACGCTCTCCCGGCTGCGCAGGCGCGTGCGGATCGCCCTGCGCCGCGCCCACCCGGACGAGTTCGACGAGCTGTGGCCGGCCCGGTCGACCTTCTACGAGCTGCTGCAGCGGCTGGGGATCTCCGTGGCGTCGGAAGAGAGGGCAGCCCGGCGGGACGGGCCGGACGAGGAGCCTGCCGACGGGCCCTTCCACCCGCCCGTGGTGTCGCTGCTGGGCGAGCGCGTGCAGATCGACTCCACCGGGCTGGACGTGATCGCCCGCGGCGACGACGGACGGCCGGTGCAGGTGGAGTTGACCTACGGAGTCGACAACCTCACCCGCTGCCTGCCCGCCGGGATGATCGTGCCGAAACATTCGGGGCGCAAGAAGGGGCCGAGGAGCCGGCGCCGGGGCGGGCGCGGGACCAAGTCGCTGGACGCCTCCTTGCTGCTGGCCCAGATGATGGCGCCGTTGCCGGCACGTCCCGGCTGGGCTCCGCTGGCGCTGGCGGAGAACTCCGACCTGCCCTTCACCGAGATGCTCGCGCAGGACCCGCGGATGGCCGGTGCTGCGGCCCGGCCGGTGATCCGCCCGAAGACCGTGGTCGTCGACAACGCCAAGATCTTCAAGGCCGGGCAGTTCAAGGACGCCTGCGAGACGCTGGGCATCGAGGTGGAACCGGCCCGGGAACGCACCGCCGTCGACAAGCAAATCATCGAGCGGACCAACGCCTCGATCAAGAGCGGCTTCTCCCAGTTCGTCGCCGGTTACACCGGCAACCGGCTGGACCGACGCGGCAAGAACGTCGAGCACGAACCCCTGCTGTCCTTGAACAAGTTGCAGGATCTGTGGCACGAGTGGGTCGTCACCAAATGGCAGACCACGCCGCACGAGGGGCTGCGGTCCCCCATCTACCCAGCCATGGTGGTGACGCCGAATCAGATGTACGCGGCGGCCGTGGCGACCGAGGGAGTGCCCCGGCCGGCCTCACCCAAGGAGAACCGCAAACTGCTGCTACGCACGCAGCGGATCGTCACCCGCGACGGCATCAAGATCGACAACCGGACCTATGTCAGCTCCCGCATCAGGGACTTCAGGCACCGCCACACCGGCATCAAGGGACAGGGGCAGCGGTGGCCGATCTACTACAACCCCTATGTCCCGCAACGGGTGTGGCTCTACGACCACACCGTGGAAGGGCATCCTGCACGTGACCCCTGGGTGCCGTTCGACTTCAAGTACCAGCACCTGATCCACGACGCCTGGACCCAATACCTGTGGGAGCAAGCCGCGCTCCTCGTCAGCGAGCAGGACGGCCGGGAGGGCACCGAGGAGGCCATCGCCCGCGCGGTGGACAAAATGCTGGACCGCGCGCGCCGTGGCTCCGGATCCGACTCCTCCCCCGCCCCCGCTCCGGCAGCCGCCTTCGTCCCACAGACGCTGGAGATCACCGAGGCGGCCGTCAACCCCTACGCCGGGATCACACCCGCTGTCCCGGGCAGCGTGACGCCCGCGCCGCTGCTCAACGTCGCGGCCAAGGACCTCTTTCCCGGCCAGCGTGCACCCCTGACCGCCGAGGACTGCACGGCCGATGAGGCGGGCCCGCGACAGGAGCCCGCCTCATCACCGGGCCGCAGGCGCCGCTCCCCCGCCGAGCGGCCCAACGGCCTGGCCGGGACGGCCGGCGACATCTTCCGCGGCACGCCGGCCGGGACGGCCCGGCAGCCGTCCGGGCCCTGTGAGGGCGGCGACGTGCCGCCACAGCGCGACCGACAGGAGACGTGATGGACCAGCCAGACACCGCGCATCGGACGCCCGCCGCGGACTCCACCCGCCAGTTCCTGCGTTATGAGCCGGAACTCCTCACCGAACGGGCGGGATTCAATGCCTTCGTGCGCCGCGAGCGCAGACCGTTGAAGCTGGCGGACTGCGCTCCGCTGGGCACAGAGGTCACCGACACCGATCCCCGCATGATCTACCACGGGGAGATGATCCCCGTGATGACTCCCGACGTGGCGCAAGGGATCAAGGACGCACGGCGCACGCTGCGGACCAACCGGTTCCGGCCCACCGGCAAGCGGATGAGCATGATCATCGACGGATGCGCCGGAAAGACCACCCTGCTTCTGCAGATCGGCCGCGCTTATCAGGGACTCCTGGAGAACGAGCGGCGCCCGGACAGCGTGTGGACCCCGGTCGTCCACATCAACGTCCCGCCCCGCTGCGAGAGCAACACGGACTGGTCCCTGCCGTTCGCGGACTACTTCGGCATGGACCACACCCTCAACATCGAGAAGCGGAACTACCGCAGCACCGACATGACCGAACCCGTCGTGCACCACATGAAGGAAAGCCGGACCTCGCTCATCCTGATCGACGGTGTCGACCGCATCCACGACAGCGAACTGGGCACCGCATTTGACTACTTCGACTCCCTCCAGGCCCGGCTGCGCCTGTCGATCATCTACTGCGGGCGCGGCGCCACCGGCATCGTCCGCGAGGGCCTGCACAACCGGCGTCGCGGCGAACACCAGCGCACCTCGCAGCAGTTCCGCAGCAGCCTGCCCGTCATGGAGATCAAACCGATCCCCTTCCGGGAAGGAGCAGAAGACGGCTGGCGCAGCGTGCTCAAGGCCTACGACAGCAACCTCGTGCTGTACAACCACGAACCCGATGCCCTGCTGGCCTTCGAGCGGTTGCTCCATGAACGCACCGGCGGCTACATGGACACCCTCGACCAGCTGCTCTGCCAGACGGCGCAGCAGTCCATCGAGGACGGCACCGAGGCCATCACCGAGGAAGGCCTCAACGACATGGTCGTGGGCCGCCAGGACAGCGACGACGACTGGGCGTAGCGCCGACGGCCTGCCGGTGCCGCGCTGGCAGGCGGCAGGTTCACGGAGGCCCGCGCGCCGGCGTAGCGCTTCAGTGGAGGCGGCCGGTTGCCTCATTGCGCGGGTGGGGCTTGAGGAGCTCCAGTGCTGCGGTAGCAACGCCGCGGTCGTGGGCTACCCAGGCGGTGCCGGTCCACTGCCCGTCGCGCGGGGCGAGGATCAGTGCGACGACGCTGGTGAATCCCAGCTCGGGGTCGCCGAGGAGCTGCTGGTAGGTGGCGGTGTCCCGGGCGCTCGGGATCGGACGACCGGTGGGGTGCGTGTGCCATTCGCCGATCCAGACGCTGCCGTCGGCAGCGAAGGCCTGGTCGGCGAGCATCTGGGCGTGTGCCCGGTCGCGCAGGAAGTAGGTCGGAGTGCGCACTGCTGCGGGGCCGGGGGTGCCGGCGTGGTGGATGGTGACGACATCCGCGCTGTGGTGCCCGAGCAGAATGCCTCCGGTCTCGGTGGCGTGATCGGCCGTGCGCAGTTCGGTGGCGACGGTGCGAGCGGCCGCTGGGGTGAGGCGGACGGTGGTGACGGGTTGTGGGTTCATGGTGTTTCGCAGGTGGGGCAGCCGTTTCGGGGCGGATCGGCTGGCAGCCAGCGCAGTTCGGTGGTGCGGGCGAGGTCGAAGGGCGGGGCCCAGTCGGGTTGGCGGCGCAGGGCGATGAGGGCGTGCTCGCCGGGCAGGCGCTGGTCGGGGTGCCCGGCGCGTTCGAGGATGCTCGCCACGGCGGTCTTGGCCGCCAGGTGGGCGACCAGGTGGAGGTCTGGGCCGACGGCGGTCATCGGGCGGTGCGTGGTTCCGGTGCCGTAGCCGGCGTCCAGCGCGGGTTCGGGATCGATGCCGCCGGCTTCGATGAGGTGCTGGCGGCGGCAGGTGAGGCAGCCGTGGCCGGGCCGGGGGCGCAGTCGCATGATCTCGCCGAGTGCCCCGTCGTTGAGGACGCAGGCGAGCACGGCGGTCAGGCCCGCGCGGCGGGCCAGGTGGCCGGTGACGCGGCGGGCGGCGACGCCGTCGGCCGTGCACACGGCGAGATCAGCGTCGGTCAGGTGCGCTCGGACGCGGTCGGCGTCGGTGATGACGTTCAGCGCCAGCGGTGTGGTGGCGGTGTCGGGGCGCAGCGCGGCGAGTTCCTCGGCCAGGGCGTCGACCTTGAAGCGGCCGATGTGTTGGCGGGCGCTGGTGTGGCGGACGAGGTTGTGCCAGTCGAGGCGGTCGGGGTCGACGAGGGTGAGGTGCCCGATGCCGTAGCCAGCGAGTGCGTGCGCGGTGGCGGAGCCGATGCTGCCGGTGCCGATCAGCATGACTCGTGTCTGCTGCAGGTGTTGGGTGGGCCAGTGACCGTCGAGCTGGTGGATGCCAGTGGTGACGGGCTCGACGGACACGGCAAGCGGGGCGGCCTGCGCGGGCGTGATGTGCCAGGCCAGGAGGTCGGGCAGGTGGTGTTCGGGGAAGGCGTACTGCATGCCGGGGGCGTGGGTGAGGGCCAGGTAGCCCCCTGGCCCGGGTGTCCTGAAGCCGCCGGCCACTGCGGTCTTGAAGATGTCGAGCGCTGTTGCAGCGTTGCGGCGCTTGCGCAGTTCAATCCATATCGCGTGCAGTTCGGCGGAGGCCCGGTACCAGTAGCCGGTGGGCGTGGAGTCGTAACTGCCCAGCAGCCGGGAGCGCAGATCCGGGTCCACCGGGATGATGCTGTTCTCTCGGTGGGAGATGCCGGCCACGACGGCCCGGCCTTCGGGGCGGTCGATGCGCAGGGTCAGCCGGCCCCAGGGGCCCGCGCCGCGGAGGGTTTCCGCGGCGCGGTGCGGAATGAGAATCAGCATGCGGGCTCCCCCGGCTCGGTGGGCCGCGCAGTGTGGTGCTGGTCCTCGTCAGGTGACGGGGGCCGGGCCAGGAAGTGGTCGAGGCAGTCGTCGCTGACGATGCCATTGGCGGTCATCCCGTCGATCGCGTGGTGCTTCATCAGCGCGTATTCGATCCGCCAGCCAGCCGCCTTGAGGAGCAGACCGACGGCGGACTCCCGGCCCGTCCAGGCCGCGTCCTCGCGCAGCAGGCACAGGCTGGCGTCGCCGCTGACGTGCCAGCGGTGCTGGGTCCACTCCAGCGGCTCGGGCAGAGGGTCCAGCGGGATGATGCGGGGCGCCACCATGGGATAGGCCTGCTGATACTCCATGCGCAGCAGGAGCCCCTCGTGGCCGGTCCAGTCCGCCAGGTGCGTGGGTTCGGGCCGTGCGAAGGGCCAGCGGGGCAGTCGGCCTTCCCAGGTGCCGGCCCCGTCCTGCTGCCAGGCCAAGCCGGGGAAGCGGGCGGTGATCTCTTCTTGGTCTCGGTGCAGTCGACGTGGCTCGCACTCCCACCAAGCGATGGGAGTGCGGGCGCTGCGCTGGCGGTCGGTGGTCATCCCTGCGGAGCGTCCTTGATGGGGCGCGGGGTGATGAGCGCCGGTGCGGTGATCGCCCCGGCGGTCTTGCCCGGTGCGGCGGGCGCGGGGAAGTCGTCGCCGAAGATCTTCTGCCACAGGCGCAGGGCGCCACCGGTGTCGCCTGCGGCCGCCGCCGCGCAGGCCTGGTCAGCGAGGTCGGCGGCCTCGGTGAAGGCTGCGGCCAGCGCTTCGCGGTCCAGGTCCGGCTGGATCTCACCACACAGGCCGGCCGGGTCCCAGACACCTTCGTGGACCCGGTCCGCAGCGGCGGTGAAGAACGTCTTCAGAGCCGTGGCGCGGTTGCCGGAGTCCGGCATGCAGTGCACGGCGAGGACCTCCATGACGAGGGACTTGATGCGGCCCTCAATGCGCACCGTGTTCCGCCACTGCTTGAGGACCCTGACCAGCGGCCGGAAGTGCGGCCAGTCGCGCTGGCGTTCGGCCACCTGGGCGATGAGGTACTCGGGGTTGGCCGGCACCCAGCGGGTGTTGAGCTGTTCCGGGATGAGCAGCGTGCCGTCCGCCTGACGCAGCGCGGCCATGACGTCGACGGTGAAGGCCTGCGGGTCGTCGGGGTCGTCGAGGAAGCACTTGACGGCGTGGTTGCGCAGCAGGGTGTGCCGCACCACGTTGTCGCGGGTGCCGTTGGACTGGCTCAGGAGCCGGTTGACCTGGGTGCGGATGTGTTCGAGCGCCTCTTCGGCGCTCGGGCCGCTCACGCCCCACCCGGGGTGGGCGTCACCGTCGTAGACCATCACGATGTCGACGTCGTGGATGGGCCGGAGCTGGGTGCTGCGGCTGAGGGAGCCGGAGCCGAAGGTCTCCAGCACGTCGGGTTCGCTCAGCAGCGCGGCCTTGAACAGGTCACGGCGCTCGCGGGCCAGCTTGGTTTTGTCGGGGTACTCGTTGACGGTCTTCTGGTAGTCGTCGAATGCATCATCGATGCCCATGCGGTGTGCCTCCTGGGGCTTGCCGTTCAGCCCTGGGTGCACGCTGCGCCTTGGGCCCCTGGAGGAGAAGGGGCGGCTGGCGGCATCTCTGGCTGCTCAACCACAACGGTAGGACGCACCACTGACAATTCCCCTCCCTACCAGGGCAGTTGATCATCTCGACGCGGTCCGCGGGCGGCAGAGCAGCACGTACATGCAGGTGACGCACCGGTTCGGCATGGCGGACGCAGGCCGGGGCGCCGGCGCGCGGCCTGCAGCGGTGTCGGGAGTGGCGTACCGCCGGTCCCTGGCGCAGGATCGTCGCGATCGGGGGGCCGGGGCGAAGGGGTGGGGCGCATGCGGTGGTTGAGGCAGTTGAGACGGCTGGTGTTCTCGCGGGAGGGCGGCGGCACGCTGCTGATGGCGGCCTGTACGGCCGTCGCGCTCGGAGTGGTGCCGAACATGCTGGAGCAGTGGACGCATCGGCCGTGGGTATTCGCCGGGGTCTTCGCTGCGGCCCTGCTTCTGGTCCTGACGGGGTGGGTGCTGCAGCGTCCGCGCGGGCTCGGCGTGGTGGTCAGCCTGTATCCGGCGGACCGGACGCAGGCGTCCCGCGTCCTGGCGCTGAAGAACGCCTCGCGCCGGACGCACGGCGCGACGCTGGTCGTCGACCGCGCGCTCCTGTGGCCCGGGGAGATCTCGGTGCAGGGCCGCCCGGAGACCGCCGACTTCATCGCCGGGCTCGTCGACGCGCAGATCGAGGAACTGCGGGCGGCCGGGGCCGCGGAGCCGGAGGTCGCGCTCTACGTCCTCGCACCCCTGCAGGACGCCTTTCTTCTCGGGCGGCGCCTGGCCGACGACGTCCAGACATCGCTGGTCGTGATGCATCTGTCGCAGCAGGCCGGGCGGTCGGTGGTTCCCGGGGTTGTGCTCGGCAGCGCGCTGCGCGCCCCGCTCGGCGCGCAGCAGCGCGCCCGGGTCTGCCAGTTGCTGCCGGTCGACCGCGCGGAGGAACCCGCGCTCGTGGCAATCCCAGAGACGCCCGGGCAGCAGCGTCACCGGATCGCGGTGATCGTGCGGCTGGCATCGGCCGCCTCCATGGTCGACGACGCCCGCCACGTGGCCGCGACCGGACAGGTCTCCTACAGGGCGGGACACCACACCGGCTACCGTCTGCCCGATGCCGGCCCCTCCGGCGGGCAAAGCCCGTGCGGCGCCTACCTCGTCATCGACACCAGCAGCGCCTACCTGCCCGACGACCCGGGCCTCAACGCCGCGGTGACCACCTACATCTGGGAGCGCTGGCAGGCCGCACGGCGGCAGTGGGCGCAGCATCTGGACGGCGCGACCGGGGTGGAGGGACTGCTGGTCTTCCACGGCCCGCTGCCGGTCGCCCTCGCGCTGGGCTGGCTGGCGGCCCGCGACCGCCTCACGCTGGTCCACCATGACCTGCGTCTGCCCCAGGGCGCGCCGCCCCCTGCAACGGCAGGTCCCTGACGACGTCCTGGGAAAAGCCGGGCCAGCCGCTCCGCCGTGCCCCACGGCGGCTTCCGATCCTGCTCACGCGTGGACGACGAAGGCCTTCTCGTACACCTGCTCCGCGTTGACGTCCTCGTACACGGTGGTGGGGCGCAGCCGGTTCCACCGGTGGCCCAGCAGCAGGGCCAGCCCCTTGGGGCCGGCCTGGAACAGATGAATCTCGGGGTGCGTGCGGCAGGCGCGGCGGACGCAGTCCCTGATGCCGACGGCCAGCGCGTTGGCCGCTGCCGCGTCCGGGATCGCATTGTCCTTCGGACCGCCGGGCGGACGCAGCACCAGCAGCCGGGAGACGGGCAGTTGCTGCGCGCGCAGGAATTCCAGCACGTCCCGTGTCGGGTCGGTGGCGACCGCGACGGCCACCGCGAGGTCGGGGCCGAGATCGAGGCGGTGCTCGTCGACGGCCGGCTCCAGCGGGCCGTCGTACTCCTCACCGGACGACCACAGCTGGGGACCCTGGGCCACAGCGATATCGGCGCCTGTCACCATCCGGAAGGCGGTGCCGACCAGGAATGTGGGGGCCAGGCGGAGACTGCCGGTGAGGGCCACGGCGGTAGAGACCGGTCCCATCCGGGACGGTGCCGCTTCCAGGTCCGCCTGCAGCTGCTTCCAGGTCGCCGGGGCGTGCGGGCGCCGCTTGGTGTACTCCGAGGCGCTCTCGAAGCGGTCCACCCAGTCCACCGCGTAATCGGCGTCCTGCGCCATCGGGTCGGGCTTCAAGGTGGCCACGGACAGCACCGCCCGTGACGAGCCCATAGCGAGCCGCATCGCCCCGATCGCCTCACGGATGTCCGCCAGGGACAACCGGCGCCGGCCGTTGGCGACCTGCCGGGCGACCCAGTCCGCTCCCGCGTGCATGGACTCCTCGTCGAACCGCAGCCCCGCGGCGAACATCATCATCTGCAGGTGTTCGTGCAGGTGTCGCACGTCCCGCGCCAGGTCGAAGCGCAGCACCTTCAGCAGCTCCAGCAGCCGCTCCTGGCTCAGGCCGGATCCCTCGGCCCAACGGGCCCGCGCCTGGCCCGTCTTCGAGCGCGGGCCCTGCCGGGCAGCCTTCGGCAGGAGAAGCTGGGTGCGGGAATCCCGGAGAGAGACCAAGGGGTCTCCCGCGTCCGGAGACCGGTTGCTGAGCAGCGCGAGATCGACCGGGATCCCATCCTGGGCCAACTGCTCCCACGACCACGCCAGTTTCCGCAGGATCGACGGCCCGCCCTGGTCACTGGGCTTGAGTAGATAGTCCTCGTTGACCGGCGTGCTGCTGTCCGCCGCGTACTTGACCTGCGTGTAGGTGTGCGGAGGCTGCTTGCGGTACAAGACGACGTCGTCGACGTTGCCCACGCCGTCCACCTCGACGCCGACCGCCTCGACCGGATTCGCCACGTGAAGGGCCGCGTCCCATACCGCTGTGACGCAGCCCTGCCAGGCGATCAACCACTGGTAACGGTCACCCGCGATACGGACACCCGTCGAGCTAGGAGCAGGCAGGTCAGGCACCGGACTTGGTCTCCTTCGGGATCGGCCACCGCGCAGCGGACCACGATTCCCTCAGTAGACCACTCCCCGGCAGCGTCGCAGAGACGTGGACAAGGTCAATCGGCTGTCTTCATCACGGGAACGGAAGTCTCGGCTCCGCCGGGAGCAGCGCCATCGGTGTCAGTGGGGCTCTCTACGCTGCCCTCCTGCCCACCCGGTGTGGGACGTCGTTTCGTTCGACTCAAGGGAGGAAACATGGCAAAGATCGACCCCATCGCACGCGCGGCGGCGATGTCTGCGCGCGGGCTGATCCTCAAAGGCCCCTACCCTGGCGCGGACAAGCCCTGGCCAGCCATCTGCAAGGCGTGCCGGCAGCCCACCAGATCCAGCTACACCAGCGTCATCACCAAAGGACAGGGCCCCTGCTTCACCTGCGGGCAGCGCAAGAGCTCCGCCGCAGCGGCCCGCAAGCGGGCTGTGCCGGCCGAAGTTGCGGAGACCAAGATCCGCGAGGCGAACGTCAAGCCGCTGGAGACGTTCCCCGGCACGCAAGGGACTTGGCGCTGTCTGTGTCTTACCTGCTTACGCGAGATCGACGTGTGGTACTCCAGCGTCGTCTACGCCGGCAACGGAGCCTGCGACTACTGCTCAGGATCCGCGCAGATCCCGGACGCCGACGCGCGCGGTGAACTCCTCGCCCTCGGCCTCGAGGCCCTCATCCCCTATCCGGGCTCGAACGAGAAGTGGCGCAGCCGCTGCACTACATGCAAGAAGATCGTCGACCCGACTTTGTGCAACGCCCGCAAGACGAAGTTCTCCTGTCGCTTCTGCGCCCAGCGCGCCACGCATCCCGATGTCGCCGTTGAGATCATGAAGGAGGCAGGGCTGAGACCGCTGACTGCCTTCCCTGGGAGTGTCAAAGCCGTCTGGAGGGCGGAGCACGTCGACTGCGGCAAGCAGGTAAAGGCTGTGCTCGACAAAGTCATCCAGCGTCGCAGGGCTTCCTGTATTCACTGCGTTCGGCGCGGCTTCAAGCAGGCCCTGCCCTCCTCTCTGTATCTGCTGGTGCACACCGATTTGGGGGCTGCAAAGATCGGCATCTGCAACGACGGCAGCGGACGGATCCGAGTCCACGAGCACAACGGGTGGAGTCAGGTGCTCGTTACACCGCTGTCCGGCTACCAAGCTGTCCAGGCGGAACAACACGTCTTGAAGCGCTGGCTCGCGCTCGACCTCCCCCAGGGCGTCTCCCGCCTCGACATGCCGCAGGGCGGCTGGACCGAAACCGTCGCCCTACGCGATCGGTCGTTGCCCGAACTCCGCGAGGACTTCGACGCAGCGGTCAACTCCGCCATGACCGACTGCCCTGGGCCGCCCGGGGGTTCCAGCCTCAGCCAGGAGACTGGGCGCCTTCTCTGACCGGCGTTCGCTTGCAGCGACAGTCCTCGTTTCGGACTTCACCGGTTACCGCAGACTGTCCAGTTCCATTTGAAGCATCGCAGGTCAAGAGGCGCAGCCTGCATCAAGAGCGCATCATCCCCGCTGCCGTGACGGTGGTGCGCGGGGGCGCACCAAGCAAAGCCTCGATCCCAGTTTCCATTTGCTGGGCGGTGCACTGTCGTCATGGCTGTGCCGTCGCATTACGGTTACTTGATGAATCAGGATGAAATCCGTGATGAGCTAGTGACTTCTGCTCAACGGTGGGCACAGACGTCTGTTGATGCCTACCTTGAGGAACCCGTCGATCAAGACTTCGCGGTGCACCACATGGCTGTCGCTGTCGAACACATAGCCAAGGCGTATCTCGCCTCCATCACGCTTACCTTGCTGAGCGGCTCTAGCCCTTCCGTGAACGACCTTCTGGTGCTCGGCGGCCAGGAAGACAGAGCGGAGAAGGGGCGTTCCGGCCTCAAGACGATTAGCGGCGAGGTAGCCGTGAAGCGAGTCAAGGATCTCCTGAACAGGGGAAAAACACCGACAGCCCTCGATGAGCTGCGGGAGGCCCGCAACGGGGTCACTCATATGGGGTGGGGTCCTGCAACCAGTAAATGCAGAGAGCTGCTGGCTGCCGGCGTGACGTACGTCGAGTCCCTGCTGCCCGAACTGTCCAAGGAATCGGACTGGTTCTGGGGCGACCGGTCTGAAGCATCCAAAAGCCTTGTAGCGCAGGCCACTTCAGAGCTGAAGCTTCGCTACGAAGCAAAGATCCGGCGGGCGCGAGCGAACTTCGCGCACACCACGAAGCGCCTGTCCGACACCGAGAAGGCGACCGTGATCGCCAGCCTGTCGGCAGTGGCGCCACCCGGTGTGTGGGGCATCGTCCTCCCCACCCCGTGTCCGGCCTGCGGGAGCCCGGCCTTCGTCGGCGGTCGGGACAAGAGCGGCGACTACGGCGACACCTGGTTCTTCCCGCGTGACTTCGGATGCCGGGTGTGCCAACTGACACTGACCGGGCAGGAACTGGACCTCGCCAGCATTAAAGCCCAGTCACTAAAGCCCAGTCACTGGCCGAGGAACCGGATCCGGATCCCGACTGGGAACCCGACTTCGACGTCATGTAATCAAAGAGCAGCAGCATCGGCCGACCGCACCACGGCCCTCAGAGGGAAACCGCTGCGGCCGCCGAGCTGGCCCCTCCGGCAAGAGGTCGTTGAAACTGAAGTCGGTCATGCCCACGGCGCTCAAGACTTCCAGATCACCTCGCAAACAGGCTCTGACCGATCGGCTGCCTGCCCGACCGCATCTGCGCCCACTCACGAATGCTCACTTGCCCTCTGACGGCCAGTGAGCCCGACGAGAGTGGCCGAACTTCGGGAAGGTCGGGGGTGCCGAGTCGTGCACTGCTCCTCTATGCCCGCGGCGCGCTTCGGCGAGCCCTCCGCAGCAGTTGAGCCGTTGTCGACCGCCACAACGACGTTGCTTGCCGCACTGAGGAAGACGGTCATCTTCGGCTTCCCGCCGTGGGAGTTGGCAAAGTCCCGCTGCCGCCGCTGTCGTTCTTCTCGATCGGCATCGTCCTCGGCCTCGCCGCTGCCGAGCCACACTTTTGCCAGTGACCGTTGCGGTGACGGTGTTCGTGCACCGCTTCGCCCTGACGGCCAGGGCGGGCGGGTCGGCATGACGATGCCCATGACTGCGGCCGCGGAGCCGGCCGTCACCTCGTCGCTGCCTCAGAGCAGCGACTGAAGCCAGCCCAAGAGCTCCGCTCCAGCGGTACGACCCAGGCCTGTCGCGATTCCACCGAGGAAGCCGAGGGTCACGACCGCGGAGGCGCGACGGAGGCGGGAGGTCTTGCGCCGGGAAGCTTCGAAAGGCGTCTGATCCATGTGGCGAGCTTGGAGTGCGCGCCAGGTGATGCGCAGTGCGCAACAGTTGCCAATGGCCCGCAACGCGTTGCCAATTCGCGCGCAACAATCCGGCGGGCTCGCTTACTGACCGACACTGGGCCGGTGACGACCAGTAGACGCCGCAGCGGGGCCAGCGCCCTCGAGCCCCTTCATCCAGATGCAGGCCCGGAGCGCCGCGAACTCGCCCTTGCGCTACGCGAGTTGTTCTCCAGGCTAAAGATGCCTTTGCGAGCGTACGCGGCCAAGGAAATGCGTGCTGCCAGCTCCGTAAGCCGCATGCTCAGTGGCGAGCGGCCAGCGCAGGAAGATTTCGTGAAGAACCTCCTGCACGACGCGGGCGAGCCCCCTCGGCAGCCGCTGCCCGGACAGGAGACGGCCCGGGTGTGGGCACTGTTTCGCAAGGACGAAGAGAGCCGCATGGATCCGGCGAGCCGCATCCAACTCCTCGAGCGCGGCTGGCGCGCAGCGGCGGCGCGTGTACGCGAGCTGGAGGACAGCCTGGCCATCGTCGACACGGACGGCACCGCGGCCGAGCTGGACTCTCTGCGCAGGCGACTGCACGAGCTCGAACAGGAGCTGGCCCGGGTCGAGCAGGAGCGCGATCAGATGGCGCGGCGTCTCGGCAAGCTCCTCGCCGAGACCGGATCCCGGGAGGGCCACGGGCCCGTGGTGATCCAGTCGCCGTCCTCCCGATGGTACGAGCCGCAGGTGCGGCCCGAGCGGGAGTGGTACTGGCCCGCGTACGCGGACCTGCTGGCTCGGCGCGGCTGGCCAGCTTCCAGGGTGGCCGATCTGGACGAGGCGACAAGCCGGGTAGTGGAGAAGCTGGCCGACCCGAGTGCGGCGGAGGCCTACCAGTCCAGGGGTCTTGTGATCACTCCCGTGGGGTCCGGCGTAAGCACCCACATCACCGGCACCGTGGCCAAGGCGGTCGACGCGGGCTATCGCTTCGTCATCGTGCTGACGGCACCGACCAACATGCTGCGCTATCAGCTCCAGCGGACCCTCGACCGCGATCTGGTGGGCCGGGAGAACATCCTGCCCGGCACGGACGAGCCCGACAACTCCGAATATGCGGACGATCCCGACTGGTTCAAGGACGACGGGTTCCTGCGCCACGGCCGGCGTCCCTCCGCCAAGGGCGGGTTCGACATCGTCCGTCTGACGACGCGCGACAACGACTACACCGGCCTGCGCCAGGGTCTGAGCGCGCTCGAGTTCGAGAAGCAGGTGCCGCAGCTGCCGCTGGACGACCCCGCGAACCTGCACGCCACATCCGTACGGCTCATGGTCGTGAAGAAGAGCAGGAGCATCCTGTCCAAGCTGGCCAAGGACCTGCAGCGCATCCAGTCGCCGCTGGCGGAGATCCCCACGCTGATCATCGATGATGGCACGGAGTGGGATTCGTCCACCGTGAACGGGCGCAGGAAGGCGACGGGCACGGGAAAGGCGGGCCTGACGTCCCTCCAGGCCGCGACGTCCCAACTACTGGGCCTCCTGCCCAGGGCGCAGCACGTCACCTACGCCTCGTCGCCCTTCGTGGACGCGCTCATGGACCCGGCTGTCTCGCAGGATCTGTTCCCGAGGGACTTCATCGTGTCCCTGCCGCGGCCTGCCGGGTACGTGGGGGTGGAGGACTTCCACGACATCGACTCGGACATCCCGGAGGAGCAGCGGACCTTCGCCAACTCCTCGGAGAAGGCCCACGTTCGCAACCTCGTGCTCCGGACGACCAGGGCGAACGACAGGCGATGGACATGTTCGTGCTGACCGGTGCGGTAAAGCTGTACCGGGCGGCACGGGGCGGGGGCGGCGCGCCATCCGCCTATCGCCACCACACCATGATTGTTCACTCTTCGGATCGCATCACCTGCAGGCAGGACCAGGCAGCACGCTTGCGTCGTCTTTGGTATGAGGGGTCGTACGACGGGGTCGACGGTCTGGGGCGGCTCCGCGAGCTGTACGAGAGGGACGTCGAGCCCGTTTCCTGCGAACGGGCCGACGGCCTGGCCGTCCCTTCCACCTTCGACGAGCTCGCGCCCTACGTCGTTGCCGCGTGGTCGCGGATCGACGCCGACGGCCACGCCGTCGTGATCGAGAATGAATCGGGACATGGCGAACGCGGCGAGCACGAGCTGGACTTCGCACGGCGGCACATCTGGAAGATCCTCGTCTGCGGCTCACGGTTGTCCCGCCTCGGCACCGTCGAGGGTCTGACCGTCATTTACCAGGGTCCGCGCACCGACAACGTGGTAGGCCTGGCAGGAATAGGACGCTGGGCCGGCTTCCGTGAGGGCTACCGGGATCTGATGCGGCTCTACTTCGGCCGGGTCCCGGGTGACACCGATGGGGGCCTCTTCAACGCCTTCGCAGCAGTCTTCCGCGACCAGCTCTCGTTCCAGGAGGATCTGGCGCGCTACGCCGTCGAAGTCGACGGCAGGCCGCAACTCACCCCTGCCCAAGTGCCCCCGCTGCTGGCTGGGTACCTGGGCGCGATGGACTCGGAGCAGCGACGAAACGCCCTCTTCCACACCGAACTGGTCGAGATCCGCTCGCCCGGCCGGTGGATCGAGCCGCTCGCCCATCCCGAGGACGCGGCAGCGAAAGCCCGCAACGTCCAGCTGTGGCGACCGCTGTTGGACATCCTGGCGGAGCCACGCGTGCTCAGCGGCCAGTCCACCGCCGTGCGCGCCCGCACCGGTCTGCTCCGACACGGACGCCTGATGCAGGTCCTGTGCGGGCTGGAGGGCACTGGTCCGCGGCTACGCCCGCACCTGCCCTACCTGCAGCAGCTGGGACGAAAGGAGGACCAGTGGCTGCTGGTCTTGCCACAGCCCGCCGGTGACGGGACCACGGCATCGGTCCTCGGATTTGAATCGCTGCCCCTGTTCTGCCGAACGCGCCGCGGTAATAAGAAGAACCCCTTCGGCAGGATCACTAACCCGTCACACGAGGCCGTGGTCGCCGCTGAGGTGGACCAGGCCGAGGAAGCGTCGTCGCTCCTGGGGGCGGTGCTCCTGTACCCCATTTACGAAGGGGAGGACAGTGCCGCCAAGGACGTCGAGGCGGACCCGTCGCAGATCGTCATGGGTATCGGCATCTACACCCGGGGAGGAGACGAAGGCCCCACGCTCCGCCTCCAGACACCTCCCGGCCCTTGATGCGGCCGGGTAGGCCTGCCAGGCGGTGCGCCGCCTCCGGGCGTCGGTCGGCGCCGGCGAAACACTAGGCTTCCCCGCGCCCGCGCTCGCCTGGCAAGCTCGGCAATCTGCTCGACTCCGAGGTACCCGGATCCGGTCTTTACCACCGTGTTCGTGCCCGAGGGGATCCAGGTGCTCCGTCCATCGGGGCTCGCGGCCGTCTGCCTCACCATGCCGCACCACCAGCCTCGGGCGGAGCGGATCCACCCAACACACCGCCCGTGAGCGCGGGTTAGGTGCGGACATCCCTGCAGGAGGTGATCCTTCATGCGGTCTCTCAGGCCGAACTACAGTGTGGGCCGGAACGCTTTGCGTTCCTTTCGAGCGATGCCACGCCCTGCACGCACAGGCAGCGGAACCGTACGTGCGTGGCCTGTCTCGGCGTCAGGCCGGGATCTTTCCTTCGAGGAAAGCCGCGGTGTCGTTCTGGAAGGCCTCCACCCACTCGCCCCGTCCATCGCGCAGGGGATGGCCGACCGTGGGGATCCCGCGGCAGCACAGGTCGCGCAGGTCGAGTGCGGTGACATCGTCGCCGTACTGCAGCCATTGGTCCACGACGGGCCACGTACCAAGGACCGAGTCCCCCAGCCCGGCATCGTCGAGACGGTCGTCGCTGGGACTCAGCGTCCAGGCCAGCGGACGGAAGTAGATCTCGGAGAAGACGTTGTAGTGCTGACGGCGGGAGATGACTCTCATCCCGTAGGACATGCTCGCAAGCCGCGTGCTGTGTGAGGGGTACAGCGCCATCCGCAAGGTTGCACCGTCGGGCATGGAGATGTGTGGGTGCTGGTACTGAAGGTCGCGTGCCAGGCCGGGGAACATCTTGCGCAGGTGTGGCGTGGTGGCGAACATTCCGATCAAGACCGACCGTGCGACCCGTCCCGGTGCCACAGAGACAGGCGGAGCGGGCTTGGGTGCCGGCAGGAACAGATGCCTGCGTGCACCGAAGTAGACCGCAAGGCGCGCGGCGAAGTCGCCGTAGGCCGCGTCGTAGTTCTTGCCGGCGAGGTTGTTGCAGTCCTGGCACAGGCCCCGCAGCCACATCCCCCCGGTCCTCGGACGGCCGGTGGTGCGCTGCTTGTTGTGCACGCGGACCGTCGCACAGGTCACGTCGCCGGTGTTCCCGGCGGCTCGGGGCGGCACATGGGCCCTGGTCATCGTGCGGTACTCGCCGCACAGACCGCATATGCGGGACCCCTTGCTCCACGGGTCCAGCCCCAACGTCCCCTCAGGGCGCTGCTTTCCCGACATCTGCGAAGCGTATCGAGGCGCCCCCTATGATCGCCCCGGAATTCTCGGCAGGCCACGGCTCGTATGCGACGCTCGGACGGCGGGGCGCGTTGGATCGATGGCCCCTTGTGGCTGGCCCCGGGAACGTCATGGCTGGTCTCCCGAGAGTTCTCTTCGGCCACCGAGAACGCGCGGGAGCGTGTGCTCAGAAGGAGGGCTCGTCACTGTGACCTTCTTTGTCGGTGGTGACACTGCCCGCGGACAGCAATACCCATGGCACGACCCTTGAAGCGGTACTCGCCGTTGGGCACGCCCATCCAGCTGTCGCTTGCACACCCGGCGCCCAGGTAGACGTGCTCGCGCGACTGCTCGGAGATGCTCCCGGCTGTGGAGCCGAGCTTTTACCGTCCGGAAGCCCGAAGGTCGCGGGCGTGGCCCGGCGCTGCCCTGTGAGCTGGTGGCGGCGTTGAAGACGTCGGAGCTGGAGCGGCTGCGTCGGCCGCCGACGCGGATGATGGGGGACGGCGTTCGCCCTCGCGCAGGAGCATGTGACTGAGGCGTTCGCACCGGCCCAGCCGTGCAGTAACACGTCCGGGAGAACCTGAGTCGACGTCCGGAACTATTTGCTGCGTCGCAGCTCAACCCAACATCCAGCGAGCAAATGCAGGTCATCTACCCCTGGAAACCGTCCAATTCTATTCGACGCGCCACAGGTCAAGAGGCATGACCTGAACGGAGATCGCATCATCCCCTGCTGGACGGGACACCCGGCATTCAGCAGGGGCGCGTAGAGACGAACACCCGTGCGGGCGCGCATAGAAAAGGCAGGGCGGCCCCACCTCCAACACGACGCCTTGCACGCCAACGCACCCCCGAGTCGACAGCGGCCGAAACCCGCCGCGTCAACCCGATCACCGCAGGGGAGCATCAGCGCGGCACCAACACCCAGGGGGAATCACGTGGCCTTCAAGACCGAACGCATCGTCGCCGCCATCAGCGACATCCCACGCCAGATCCTCAACGAGCTCCCCGGCAAGCTGGAAAACGCAGTCTCCGGAATCCGCGTCGCCGTCGAAACCACCCTCACCGCAGCACAGAACGCCCGCGACTCCACAGCCGCAACCCACGCCCGCGTCGACGCCATCCACACCGAACTCCAGGCCCTTCGAAATGACGTCCAGCGACAACAACCCGACAGGGCCGAACGCGACAACACACAGCTCCTCGCCGAATTGGCCAGCCTCAGAGCCGCCGTCGAAGGCTGGCGTGCGGAAGTCGCGGCCACCCGCACCACCGCCGCAACCACGACGGCAGAGCCCGAGCCGACCAGCACGCACCCGGCCCAGCAGGCAGAACCGGACAACGCCGACTTCGAGCAGCTCCTCACCCTCGCCGCCGGCATCGCCTACGCCGAGATCACGTGCCACCGTGACCACTGGGACTTCCTCGTTGCTCAATCCAGTAGCGGCCAGCACTTCCGACTCCCCGGCGCCGTAGACGAAAAGGACGACGGCCTCATCACCGCCGACATTTCCGGCCGCACCCTCCTCGCCGTCCTCGACGCCCTCTGGAAGAGCCAGCAAAGCGCCACTGCCGACCCAGGAACCCGGCACCTCGCCGCCATCAACTACAAGCGCATCGGTCAAGCCCTTGACGACCTGTGGGATCACAGCAGCAGTCCGGGACCGGGCCGCGCTGGTGGACATCATCCTGCTGCGTACCCGCCAGCCCAACTCAGCGCCGCAGACGCCTCTCCCGGCAGGGACTGAGGGGATCGGAGCTTGTGTGGTGAAGTCGGCCACCTCCGCTCCAGGAAGAGACTCTTGCTGGCCGAGCCGGTATCGGTTGGCCCGGCGGGCAGCCGACGGTTCCCCCGAAGCGGTTCGAGAGTACCGGCGTGCGATCGGGTGAATCGACCCATCGTGGGTGCCTCGTTCGCGTGAAAGACGCTCATGATTAACGCTTTTCTCGGTTCCGACAGCATGTGCACAGAGTCCTGCACGGACCAGACATGCGTCCCTCGGGCTCCCCGAGAAATGCGTCCCCGGCAATCCGTTGTCAGTGCCGTGGTCATCAAGTCTGTGCAGTTGCCGGGTCTGCTGCGTGCGAAGGGGTCTCAGCGCAGCCGGCGCACGCGCAGCACCAGGTCGTCGGTATGGTGCGCGCCGGCGCCACCGTCGGGTGTCACGCGCGGGCGCTGCTCGTCCACCTCTACCTCCCAGTCGTCGTCGAGTAGATCGGCGACCATCGAGGGCCAGACGTAGTCAGCCGGGTCGAAGCCGCTTTCTTCCGCCTGTTGGGTGTCCATCCCCGCATGGTGGACGAGCAGCAGTACGCCGCCGGGCGCGACGGCCGCGAGCAGCGCTCGTTCGGCCGCGGCGTCTGGGGTGCGCAGCAAGGCCGGGTACTGCGCGGAGACCAGGTCGAAGGAGGCCGGCGGAAGTGCGGCCTCGGTGAGTGCGGCGTGTACCCAGCGCACGGCGACAGCCGTGTCCCGCGCGTGCCCGGCCGCCCGCTTAAGCGCCACGCCCGAGACTTCGAGTGCGGTCGCATCCCAGCCACCGCACGCGAGCCAGACGGCGTCCGCGCCCTCACCACAGCCGACGTCGAGCACCCGTCCGGGTGTGAGCCCGCCGGCCTCAGCCACGAGCGCACCGTTGGGCTGGCCGCTCCACAACTGTTGTCGGTCGGCGTACCGGTTGTCCCACTCCGCCCGCAGCGCGGGGTCTCCGACGTATCCGTCGGCAGGCGAGGGGATGTCGGATGCGGGCGACGCCTCGCTCGTGGGCGAGCCCGCGACCGGCCGGCTGCGCACGGCGCCCGCGGTCCGCGACGACGTGCGCTTCGTCTGGTCCGCCGATCTGGCGGGCCAGGGCTGGGGAATCAACCCGGACGCCGGCGGCTACCGCATCTTCCGGGCCATGGCGGAGCGCGACCCGGACTTCTTCCTGTGCAGCGGCGACTTCTGGTATGCCGACGGCGTGATATCCGAGACCCGGCCCCTCCCGGACGGCCGCGTCTGGCGCAACCTGGTGACCCCGGAGAAGTCCAAGGTCGCCGAGACCCTGGCCGAGTTCCGCGGCCAGCACAAGTACAACCTCATGGACGAGAACCTCCGCGCCTTCGCCGCGGCCGTCCCGCAGATCAACCAGTGGGACGACCACGAGGTCCTCAACAACTGGTATCCGGGCGAAGTGCTCACCGACACCCGCTACACCGAGCGGCGGGTGGACGTCCTCGCCGCCCGCGCCCGCCAGGCGCTCTTCGAGTACCTGCCGATCGAGACGGGTCCCAGCGCCGACGGCCGCGTCCACCGGGTCATCCGGCACGGGCCGCTCCTCGACGTCTTCGTACTCGACATGCGCACCTACCGGGACGCCAACAGCGCGAACACCGGACCCGCCACGGACAGCGGGATCATGGGCGCGAAGCAGGTCGCATGGCTCGAACGCGAGCTGGCGGCCTCGCGGGCCACCTGGAAGGTGATCGCCGCGGACATGCCGCTGGCGCTCGTGGTGCCGGACGGCGCCGCCGCCCAGGAGGCGGTAGCGCAGGGCGACGGCGGCGCTCCGCTGGGCCGCGAAGGGGAGATCGCCCGGGTCCTGTCCTTCATCCACCGGCGGCACATCCCCAACACGGTCTGGCTCACCGCGGACGTGCACTACACCGCCGCCCACTACTACGACCCGGACAAGGCGGCTTTCCAGGACTTCACGCCGTTCTGGGAGTTCGTCTCCGGACCGCTCAACGCCCTCGTCGCGAACCAGCCCAACAAGCTCGACGGCACGTTCGGCCCCCAGGTGCGCTTCCAGTCCCTCGCCCCGGACACGGTGCACAACAATCCGGCGTACGGCTACCAGTTCTTCGGCGAGGTCGACATCGACGGCTCGTCCGAGGTCATGACCGTACGGCTGCGCGACATCGACGGAAAGGTGCTCTACTCCGTGGCGATCGACCCGCAGCGCTGAGAAAACCGCAGGACCAGGAAGGCCGAAGCGCTCGACACCCGCGTCCTGGTCAGCGCGCGTACAAGACGGACGGCAGGCCCGGGCCAGCCATCGCATCGCAACGTTGCGATAGCGAGCATGCGAAGTACACCTGGTACACCTCACGGAAGTTCACTAAAGCCTGCCGCAAACTAACTCGGTGAGCCGGTATTGGATCCGGCTGGACAAATCCATTTGGTGCTCTCGTGTCGGTGGGGCCACAACGCGGGAAGCCGCGTGGCTCCATAACTCAACGCGGTCGTAGGGTAGTTACCAGTAACCAGACAACCCGATTCGCGACGTCCTTGACCGGGCTTACCTGCGGGAATGCGTGGAGCGGCAGGTGCTTGCAGGTAAGCCTGAAAGGCCATCCAGCAGTGACGCCTGGATGACGCGATGAATAAATTGCTTGGTACTGAGCATTGACTGGGAATACAGAGCCTTGCTTTACTTCTGCGCGGGTCGACGGCCGGACCATCAACCGAATCCCCCACAGCGCCGTTAAGCGATCCTGGCGTCTCCCACCCCCCTTCACTCGGCATGACTGCGACCAGTTCCCAGGCATGACCGTGAGCTTCGTATTGGCATGTTCCTGACACAGGAGCCCCCCACCGTGCCACCTCCCCCACACGCGCGCGGACCACCCATTGGCGTCGTGCTTTCGCGCCCACCGGATCACAGATCCGACAACAGTCAGCCGCCTTGCGGCGATGCAGCCATGCCTCGATCCGCCGCTCGTGAAATCGCGAGCGCAACGGCAATTCGAGCGGCGGGCTGCACTCGCGATGGCTTGGCGCCCTCACGACCCGATCCACCACCCCTGCTGCTCTCAGCAGTTCACATCAAGGAGTCGAAACGTGCGTATCAAGCGAACCCTCAGCGTCGGCACCGCGCTCGCGGTGTCCTGCTTGGCGACTGTGGTCGCCACCAACGCGACCGCGGCCAACACCGCGCCCGTCCATTCCCAGCAGCACGAGCACGGAATGGGCCTCGATCTCGCCGCGCTCAGAGCGCACAAGGCCCCCAAGTCACCGGTGAAGCACGGGGCGCTGCAGGCACCGCGCCCGCGGTCCGGTGACGTACCGTCGAGCTTCGACCTGAGCACGTACGCGCTCTCGCCCGGCAACCAAGGAAGGGTTGGTTCCTGCGTCACTTGGGCCACCGGTTACTCCGGCTACGGCATATTGATGAAGGAGCAGGGCATCAGCGGCTCTCCGATGGCGCCGATGTTCATCTACTCGCAGATCGCTCAGGGCAACGACCAGGGCACCTGGGCCAGCGTCGCATTGCCCATGGAACAGAAGCAGGGCATCGATACCAAGGACGACTACTGGCAGGGCGACTTCGACTACACGACCCAGCCCGACGACAACGAGCGTGCGAACGCGGCACATTACGAGTTGTCGGGGTGGCAACAGCTGCCCACCAGAGGTTCGAAGGCCAAGGCCGCCATACAGGACGCGATATCGCAGGGCATGCCGGTGCCGATCGGGTTCACCGTGCACCAGAGCTTCATGGACATGGACGCCGAGACCGCGTCGAGCTTCAGCTACCTCCCCGGGAACTCCAACAGCGACCCGGTCGAAGGCGGACACGAGGTGACCATCGTCGGCTACAACGACAAGGGCGTGAAGATCGAGAACAGCTGGGGCGGCAACTGGGGAGACGGCGGCTTCTTCACCGTGCCGTGGAGCTTCTTCGACACCGGTGACGTCGATGAGGTCTCTGCCATGGGGAAGCTCGTCAAGAGCTGATGCACGAGGCACCTCCCCGGTCCTCGCCGGCACCGGGGAGGTGCCGCTCCACGATGCGGCGATGGTGTTCGCAACGGCCTGCCGGCGAAGGGGGGACCGGACGCGCGAGCACGAGTGGGATACGGCCATACGGGAGCCGCTCGCGTGGGCCGCAGCGGGGCGCGCCGGTGTTGGTGCTCGTCGAGGGAGAGGCGGGATTGGGCAAGACCCGGTGGCAGCCAGTTGGGCCCAGAACGGCAGCCAGTTGCCTCCTCATGGGGTTCCTCGCCGGGGCGGCGGGCTTCGACGTGTCACCAGCTCTCACACAGGTCTCACCGACCCCGTAGCGGCTGAGCTTCCTGGGCTGGCCCAGCAGGTGCGACAGCGGCCGAGCCGGTCTTAGCGGTGTTCGGCGCTCCTGCAGCTGGGGCAAGGTGCCTCAAGCCGCCGCTTGCGGTACTCGCCCGGCGAGACCCCGTAGGTCCTCTTGAACGCGCGCCCGAACACCGCGGCGTCCGGGAAGCCCCAGCGCGCTCGGATCGCGCCGACGCTCCGTGCGGCGTGGGCGGGGTCGGCCAGCTCGGCGCGGCAGCGTTCCAGGCGCTGTTCGCGGAGAAATCCGCTCACCGTGTGCTTGTCCGCCTGGAAGAGACAGTGCAGGTACCGCACCGAGATGTGATGTGCGGAAGCGATCAGCGCTGGGGACAGCCGCGGCTCGCCGAGGTTTTGCATCACGAAGGACTTGATCTCTCCAAGGAGCTCTGCTTTGCGAGGTTGAGGGAGCAGGAGACCCCGTGCATCGGCGAGATTCATGAGGAACACGGCTGAGAGGTCCACTGCCGCCGACCCGAGTCGCAAGGCCAGTTTCGTTTCGAGCGTCGCGCACTGATCCGCGAGCCCTTCCATGAAACGTGCCAGAAGTAACCCGGGCCCGGTTGTGGGCGGTATCGGTTGTGCCGCCAGGTGCCGCAGTGTGGGCTCCGGCACCGGCAAGATGGCGAGCGGGAGATGCAAAACGATGGCCCGCTCCGTCGGTTCCGTGCTGGTGCTGGTGCCAGTGAGCGCAGGAGCGTCGAGCGGAGGCGAGCCTTCCCAGAGCATCAGCGTGCCGGTGTCCCGCTGGGTACCGTCATGGTCTGGGCCTGGCGGCGTCGCGGCGTGGGACACCAACGAGAGATGCCATGTCCTCGGGTCCGAGTACGGGAGTGTGTGGCGCGTGCGTGTCCTTGGCCGTGCGGGCAGTGTCAGTACGGACACCCGTACCTGACCGAATTCCCACAGCCGTATGTCCTCGGTCTGACCATGGGTCCGCCGGGGAGCAGGGCCCCGGGCCGACTCCGGGGGGTGGTCAAACCCATCGGACGCTGGGAGGTTCCGACATTGCGGCTGGATGCCGTTCACGAGCGGTGGTGCCTTTCTCTGGTCGACAGATGTCTCTGTCTTCTCTGCCTGCGATGAGGGGGTTCGACGTTTGCCTGCGGCGCGTGGCTGTCCGACGGGCGGTGCCACGGCGATGAGCCAGGTCGCGGGCGCGCTGACACCGGACATCCGCCGGCCGCGTGCCACCCCGTACTGGGCGGCGGCACCTACACCTTTGCCCGGCCGAGGGCGTCCCAGGAAGGAATCAGGCGTCCCACGGGACATCCTGAGACGTCCCGCGCTCCGGCTGCCCGCTGGCACATGGCGCACAGGGGGCGCCCTGGGGCAGGGAACGGCGGAGACGTCGCACGAGGCGCCCCGCCAGGGGGTGTTGCGCTGGCAGTCAACCTCTGTGCGCGCGCTGCCAATGCCCTCCCGGCGCAGCCTCCGGCAGACTCGGCGATCCGTCGTACCTGGACCATGGTGGAGGCAGCGCGCGGTGCGAATCGTCTGTGTCGACGGCGGTAGCGAACGGGATGTGGAACTGCGGCTCGGCCGGCCGGACGCGATGCTTGCCGACCTGGCCGCGGCTCTCGGCATGGCCGGAAGCCAGCTGAGTATCGACGGGCGGGTACTGCCCGCGCAGACGGTACTGAGCGAGTCCGGCCTGGTCCACGGATCGCGGGTGGCCCGCGCCGACAGGCCCGTCACGCACCGGTTGAGCAAGCCGGCCGTCGTCCTGCGGTTCGTGGGTGGGCTGCAGGCAGGCCGGACCGTGCTGCTGGCGGCAGGCAGAACGGTCCTGGGACGGGGCGCCGAAGCGGATGTGCGAGTTGTGGCAACGGGGGTGTCACGACGCCACGCCTGCTTCGTCGTTCTCCCGGACGGCCAGGTGACCGTCACCGACCTCGACTCCGTCAACGGTACGGACGTGCGTGGCGTCAGAATCCACGAACCGGTCCGGATCGGGCCGGACGACCTGGTCTCTCTCGGCGGCGAGGTCCTGGTCCGCGTCCTGCCTCTGGGCGGTCTCGGCCCCGTGCAACGCGTCAACGCCGTCCGCGAGGCGGGTCCCGGCGGGACGCTGCCTTTCAACCGTGCGCCGCGCGGCGGACGCCCCGGCGACCGGCCGCCGATCACGGTCCCCGCACCGCCGTCCCGCGCGCACCGGGCGCCCTTCAGCGTCTCCAGCATGCTCGGCCCGCTGGTCGTGGCCGGTGCGGTGATTGCCTTCACCGGAGACATCCGCTACGCCGCCATCGCGGCGCTCACTCCGCTGATGTTCCTCGGGAACTTCGCAGAAGAGCGCCTACGGGGAAGGTTCACCCTTCGGCGCGGGAGGCGCGACTACGCAGCCCAACTCACGGAGTTCGAGACGACGGTGGCCGCTCGCCACGCGGCGGAGATCCGAGCGCGACGGGCCGCCCATCCCGATCCTGCCGAGGTGGTACACCGGGCGACGGCGCCGGAAATCGGGCTGTGGGAGCGGCGTCCCGGCGCGCCGGACTTCCTCCGCGGCGTGGTCGGCTCGGCCGACCTGCCCTGGTCCCCGCCGCTGGACGGCGCGTCCTCCGGTACGGCACCGGAGGCGGCGGAGATTCTGCGCGCCCATACGGTACTGCCGCAGGTGCCGGTCGAAGTCGGCCTGTCGGCGGGCGAGGCGGTGGGATTCGAGGGTGACCGGAAGGCGTGTCTGGCCGTCGCCAGGTCCCTTCTGTGCCAGGCCGTGGTGGGCAGCGGACCTGCGGACGTGACCGTGGCGGTGTTCACCGATCCCGACCGGCTCGCCGACTGGGACTGGACGAAGTGGCTGCCGCACGGCGCGGACCTGCGCTCCGGGACGACGAGGCTGGTGGCCGTCGGCGCGGAGCAGGCGGGCGCGCTGGCTGGGCAGTTGCTCGCCGCTTCGGCCGGCACCGAGGACAAGGAAGGCCCCGTACTCCTGGTGGTCGTGGACGGTGCCACGCTGCTGGAGGGCCGTCCTTGCCGGCTGCGGGATCTGCTCGCGAGCAACTCCGTACCCTGCGGTGGACTGGTGCTGACCACACGGCTGCCCGCCCTGTGTACGTCGGTGGTCACCGCATCGGTGGAGGGCACCGGGAGGGTACGTGATGTGGTCTCCGGCGAGGTCACCGAGAACGTGCTGCTGACCGGCATGCCGTTGTCCGAGGCATGCGGAACGGCCAGTGCGCTGGCCCGGTTCGAGGACCCCGAAATGCGGGTCGAGGGCGCGGGGTTGCCCGACCGGATCTCGCTGCTGCCGCTGCTGGACCTGGAGAGCGTCAGCGGAGCCGCGGTCGGTGAGCACTGGCGGAAACGGGCGCCTTCCCTCAGGGTCCGGGCCGTGCTCGGGGTCACCGAACGCGATGTGTTCACCGTCGACCTCGATGACGACGGGCCGCACGCCCTCATCGCGGGGACCACCGGTTCCGGCAAGAGCGAGTTGCTGCGCACGCTCATCGCGAGCATGTCCGTCGACGCGGACCCGGAGCATCTGACCTTCGCCCTGGTGGACTACAAGGGCGGCGGGGCACTCGACGAGTGCGCCGCCCTGCCGCACACCGTCGGCCTGGTCACCGACCTGGACGAGCAGCTCAGCGAACGCGCCCTGCGCTGTTTGGAGGCCGAACTCCACCACCGTGAACGCCTGTTGCGGGAGACGGGGCTGAGCCATCTGCGCGACTACCAGCGGCAGCGGGACTCCGCTCGGGCCGAACTCGAACCGATGCCCCGGCTGGTCGTGGTGATCGACGAGTTCGCGACCCTGGTGAAGGCCCTGCCGGACTTCGTCGACTCGCTCGTGAGCATTGCGCAGCGCGGGCGCAGCCTCGGCGTGCATCTGATCATGGCCACCCAGCGGCCCGCCGGATCAGTCAGCGACGCCATCAAGAACAACGTCAAACTGCGCCTCGCACTCCGGCTGGAGAGCACCGGGGACTCCCAGGACGTGATCGACAACCCTGCTGCCGCGGGGATCGGCAACCGCCAGTGGGGACGCGCCTACTACCGGATCAGCGCGCGCGAAGTCCTGCCGGTGCAGACCGCTCTGTCCACCGATGTCACCCCGGAAACGGCGGTGACCGCTGCGGTGAGCGCCCTGCCGTTCCTCCTGGGCATGCCCGCCCCAGGCCCGGCCGACGCGGCGGCCCCCGACGGTGCCACCGACCTGCAACGCCTGGTCCAGGCGGCCCGGCAGGCGGCTGACCTGGCCGGTTTCGCCGAGCCGCGCCGCCCGTGGCCGGATCCGCTGCCCGCGATCGTGCGTGGGGCGGACCTCCCGCCGGTTGCCGAACGCGGATTCCAGACCGAGGTCACCGGCCTGCCTGCCTACGCCCTCGGCGACGACCCGGACCGCCAGCGGCAGTACCCGGTCGGCTGGGACGCCGCGGCGGGCAACCTCCTGGTCTACGGAGCCGGCGGCTCGGGAACGTCCACCGCCCTGGCCTCACTCGCCCTGTCCGTCGCCGGTTCCACGCCCCCCGACCGGTGCCACCTCTTCGCCCTCGACCTCGGCGCGGGTGACCTCGCTCCGCTGACGGGGCTCCCGCACACCGGCGCCCACATCGGATCCGCCGAACGCGAGCGGCAGGTCCGCCTCATCAGACTCCTGCGCCGGGAACTGGACGAGCGCAAGTCGCGCGGCGCTGTGGGCGTGCCCGACTGGCTGGTACTCCTCGACAACATCAGCGCGCTGATCTCGGACTTCGACAAGGACGTCGCCGGGATGAACCTCATCGACGAGCTGGCACGGGTCTACGCCGACGGCCCGGCGGTCGGCATCCGGTTCGCGGTCACCGCCGACCGCTCCGGCGCCGTCCCCTCGGCCTGGGCGGCGCTCACCCAGCAGAAACTGCTGCTGCGCATGGCCGACCCCACCGAGTACGGGTACTTCGACGTGCCGCGCCGCTCGGTTCCCACGTACGTGCCGGGCCGCGCGGTGGTAGCGGCGAACCGGCAGGTGATCCAGATCGCCTGGCCCGGCGCGGACCTTCCGGCCGCCGTCGCCGCGACCGCCGCCCGCTGGCCCGGCGCGGTCGGCACCGCTCCCCGCATCGGCCTGCTGCCCGCCGACGTCCGGCCGGCCGACCTGGCGTCACCGACGGCGGTGGGCACCGAACCGTGGTGGATCCCCGTGGGCCTGGACTCCGAGACCCTGGGCTGTGCCGCCCTGCGGTTGTACGAGCACGAACATGCCCTGATCGCCGGACCGCAGCGCTCGGGCCGAAGCACCGCCCTGTGCACCATCGCCCGCCTGGTCATGATGGCCGACTCTCCGCCCGCAGTCGTCGCCTTCGCCCCCCGCCGCTCACCGCTGCGTGACGTAGCCGGTCTCACCGGCCTGGTCACCGCGTACGCCGACCTCGAAGCGGCCCTCCGCCTGCGCCCGGGGCCGACCCTTCTCCTGGTCGACGACGCCGACACGGTGGAGGACGAGGACGGAGTCCTGGACGGCTGGCTCTCCACCCCCGCACCCGGCAGCCACCTCATCGCCGCCGGCCGCGCCGAAGCCCTGCGGCGCTCGTACGGCCACTGGACCCAGCGCGTCCGCGACAGCCGCTGCGGCATCCTCTTCACCCCTGACCACGATCTCGACGGCGACCTCCTGGGCACCGCTCTCCCCCGTCATGACCGTATGGCGGCCATGCCCGGCCGCGGGTATCTGGTCACGGACGGGGTCGCGGGGGGCCTGCAGGTGGCGCGGTGACGCGGTGCGCTGGGGGCCAACAAGTCTGCGCTCGGCGTCAATGACCCCCGATCGCGTCGTCGAAACAATTGCCAGGCAGGTCGCGCCAGAGGGCCGCACCGGAAATTCTCGGGGGATTGTCAATGGCTGAGGCGGATACGAGCCGGCCCGGTACCGACGAGCTGAGCGCGGCCGACCTCCAGCGGCTCGGCGCGGAGCCGTTGCGCGGGTCGGACCCGCGGGAGATCGGTTCGTACCGAGTGCTCGCCCGGCTGGGCGGCGGGGGGATGGGCCGGCTCTACCTCGGGCGGGACGCCTCCCTGGAGGGGGCGTACGAGGCCGGGTCGCTGGTCGCAGTCAAGGTGATCCGGCCGGAGTACTCCGAGGACGAGCGGTTCCGCCGCCGCTTCGAGCGCGAGGTCGAGGCCGTACGACGGGTTCACGGGACGTACACGGCCGGGCTGCTCGGTTCGGGGTTCGACGACGAGGAACGCCTGTGGATGGCCACCGTGTACGTCCCCGGGCTCAGCCTCGCCGACGCGGTGGGCCGGTTCGGGCCACTGCCCGCGCCCGTGGTGTGGCGACTTGCCCACGAGATCGGGCAGGCGCTGACGGCGATCACCGCCGCCGGGATCGTCCACCGGGATCTGAAACCGTCCAATGTGCTGCTGGGCGCGGACGGAGCGCGAGTCATCGACTTCGGGGTCGCACACACCGCCGAGGCCAGCGCACTGACCATGACGGGTCAGCATGTGGGAACGCCCGCCTATATGTCACCCGAGCAGGCCGACGGGGGTGAGGTCGGCACGGCCTCCGATGTCTTCTCCCTCGGCTCGGTCCTCGCGCTGGCCGTGACCGGGAGAGCGCCCTTCGGCGAAGGATCGACCGGTGACGTCATCCACCGGGTGATCTACTCGCCGCCGAGTGCGCAGGTGCTCGACGAGGCGGCCGAACACGACTCGTCCCTCGCGGAGCTCATCGGCCGGTGCCTGGACAAGAACCCGGAGCAGCGGCCCGGTCCGCAGGAGGTCGTCGACGCCGCACAGGAGCACACGTTCGCGGTGGGGTGGCCGGAGCCGGTCGCCGACGTGATCGACGCCCGGGGCGGCTGGAGCGGCCGGGCGCCGGCCGTGTCGCCCATGGACCAGCTGACCGTCCTGCGGCGCCCGGCACCGGAACGCACGGAACGGCCGGCGAACTCGAAACGGCGCTGGCCCCTGGCACTGGGCGCCGGGGCCGCAGTCGTCGCGGTGGGTGCCGTGGCGATCATCTTCAACGGAGCAGGATCGGCGTCCCCCCACGGTGGACGACCCGTCAACTCGATCGTGAAACATTCTTCTTCGGCTGCTGTTTCGCCGCCCACACACGGCGCGCCGACGAAGGCCGAGCCTCCGAAGCAGCGCCCCCCGGCCGCCCGCCCCACGGTGATCATCACCTCCCGGCCCGGGAACCCGGCCGACAACCGCGGCGGGGGCAGGACGGTGCCCACCACAGCGCCGGAACAGCGGACCAGAACGGTCACCGCCGCCCCCAGGCCACCGACGAAAGCACCCGCCGCGCAGCCGTGGAAGGCCTGTAACGCCTACTCCGGCACCACGCTCACGCAGTACGGCGACCACGGAAGTCGGGTCGTCGAGGTTCAGTGCATTCTCAAGGCCCGTGGCTACGACATCGGTTCGAGCGGGGTCGACGGCAATTTCGGCCCCGACACTCTGGCCTCGGTGAAGAAGTTCCAGCAGAGGCACGGCCTCAGGGTCGATGGCCAGGTGGGGGTGCACACGTGGGCGGCGCTGCGGGCCTGAACTCCTTTTGGCCGTCCGGCCCGCACCCACCCTTTTCCGGTGCACCGTACGTCAACCGACCCTGCACGTACCGTCAATGACACTCCGAGCCACAGCCAGAAAAATACTTTTCAGCGCCCGCCTATGGGCAGAACGCGATGCAATAGAAGGGATATCCCCATCATGTCGACTCCGCTCCGCGGCGGCAACATCGAAGAAATGCAGCAATTGGCGAAGATTTTCTCCGCGAACGCCGGCAAGCTGAACGGCGTCATCAGCGACCTGAACAGCCGTACCGTCGACAGTGACCGCATCTGGACCGGGCCTGCCGCCGACCGTTTCCGGTCCGCCTGGAGCGAGGCCAGGGCATCGTTCGAGAAGATGCGGCAGGCTCTTGAGGAAGCCAGCACAGCCGTCACCAAGAGCGCGCAGAACATCGAGACGGCCACTCGCTGATACGGCAACACCGGTGCGGTGCAGCGGGCTCATGAACGGCCCGTCGCACCGCACCGGCAGCTGCCCACGCCTTGAATCGTTGCCCACCTTGACCGAATCACTGTGAGGAGAACCAGGTGCCGGAGTTCTGCGGCATCGAGCCGGCCGGCGCCCATGCCCTGCTCAATGCGTTGACCGACGCCGCCGGGCCGGTGTGCTATCTCGCGCGGAAGATCCCCACTGGGGTGAACGAGGCCGGCACCGATCTGGACCAGGACGCCAGCGGGGCGAGTGCCACCATTCAGCGATACCAGTCCTCTCTGGACTTCTGGACCCGTGATCTGCGATGGCGGATCCAGTACATCGAGGCGATGACCGGCGGTTCCGAATTCGATCACGTCCCGCACAACGCCGAGATGCCGTACCAGAACTTCCAGCAGGCGCAGCAACAGGGCGCGGCGGCCGGCAAAGCGGAAGGCGAGCGGCTCAAGGAACTCTGGAAGCAGGGCCAGAATGATCCACGTCTCTTGCCACGGCTGGCGGCAGAGTTGGCGAAGCTCGGTCCGTACCGGTACGAGCCCTACTACGCCGGGGCGCTGCTGAAGGCGCTCGGCAAGGAGACCTTCGCCAAGATCCTCACGGCGCGCATCAGCCCTGAGGCCGGCGTGGCGCGGGCACAGGGCATGGGCAACGGACTCCAGAACCTCCGCCAGGAGTACGGGCCGCTGGCCGACCTGTTCGCCGCCGCCGACCGGGGCGGCACTCTGCCGCTGGCTGTCCGTAAGGATGTCCTGCAGTACGACCCCCACGTCCTCGCCATCTTTCTGCGGCTCAGCGACGGCCACACGGATCAGTTCGCGCTGGAGGCCGCCCAACACATCCTGGACCTGCGGGCGGTGCCTGGCCTGGGCATCGGCACTGACGACGGGGTCGCGGCCCGCCAGATCCTGCTCGGCGAGCTCTTGCGCCGGCCGGGTGTCGTCCAGGTCCTGCTGCACGACCCGAAGTACACAAAGGAGCTGTACTACCCGGACGTCCTCTCCTCCGGACACCTCCGTCAGTATCAACGGGATCTCGCGGCCGTCCTGCGTCGGGCGCTCGACTCCTCAGCGGGCGACCTGCCGAGCCGACAGCAGGCATGGACGAACCTGATCAAGGTTGGCGCCGACCCGCGGATTCGAGAGCTGATGTCCCAGTCGCCGGACCTGGCGACAGCACTGACCGAGCGACTCAAGCCGTATATTCCGTGGCTGAGTTTCATGCAGGGACTCAATGCGGCGGAACTGAATCACACGCCGATCAACAACAAGTACATGCCGAACGCGCCGATCATCCCAGGCTTGGCGACCAAAAACCCCCAGGACTACTTTCCGGACGTCCGGGACTTCCTCGCCGGCCTGGTCAGCAATCCAGCGGGACGCCATGCGCTTGAGGACGCCGCGCGCGAGAACATGCAGCAGTACCCAGTGTTGTCGACGGCCATGGTCGCACGCCTGCGCAACCTGAACAGCCATAATGTCCAAAGCCAATTCTGGGAGGACGCTCACTCAGCGCAGGCGGCGGAGACGGGTTTCGTTGGACTGCTCCTGCGCGCGGGCAAGGTCTCGCAAATCGATCACGACAAGCAGGTGGATTTCGTCAGTGATGTGATCGGTATCGGAGTGGGTAAGACGCCTGGCATCAGCGATCCTTTCGTCGGTTTCGGTGTCAAGTACGGCTTGGGCGACCCGCAGCACAAGCTCGCCGAATGGATGCTTTCAGACCAGCGCCCCGGCGACTCAAGGTCGATTCTGACGGACGCATACGCGGCGAGGGTGCGCAAGGAGCTGACTGCCGCACACCTCGGCTATATAGGGGGTGACTATGACAACCTGGTCAATTGCTATACCGCACTGTCACTGGGGGCGCTCGAGAATGACAAGGCGAAGAAGTAGCGGCGGCGCGGGTGAACTGCCCAGAGAAGGGGGCGTGCGGGCATGAGCGGTGCCGCGGAAGACAAGGAGCAGCTGGCCCGGGAGTTCGCCGGCTGGAAGGGGATGGTCGAACAACTGCTGAGTGGCCTGCCGATGGGTTCGGCCGGCCGGAGCGGAACCGGGGCCAGGGCAGCCGGCAACCAGGTGTGGTCGGGCCCGGCCGCCGAACGGTTCACCGAGGAGCTTCGCCAGATCAGGGCCCAACTCGAGCGACTGCCCGGCGGTTTCGAGCGGACCGCCCACAACCTCAAGAACTCCGCCCATGACCTCAGGTCCAAGGAGCATCCATAGCATTCGCTCCCGGCCCATGGCGTCAGTTCACATGGGCGTCGGCACTCGCTCGACGCGACCAACTCGCCCTGTCTCGTGACTGTTTGACCATCTCGTCGGCGCTGCGATCGCGCCAATCACTACCGCCGAATAGTCTCGGGACGCATCTGGCCCCGGCCCTGCGGATACGTGCTGGGGGGAGACGTAACCCACGGCAGCGTTGGGCGTTATGGGACGCCGTACCGGTGGCCGGATCAAGAGCATGGCTGCGGCCAGGCAGGAGAATGCGCCCCGGCCGCAGCGGGATGAGAGCAGACTGGTGGGAGCGCAGGACTGTGGTCGGGCCGTGACCTCGTGGCACTTGCGCTGTCGGGGGTCTCGTGACGTGGAAGGCGTTGCCCGGGTCGCTGGATCCGCACGGGCGGCAGCTCGTGGCCGAGCTGCGACGACTGAAGGACCACACCGGCCTGAGCTTGAAATCACTCCAAGCTAAGACGCCTTTCAGCGCCTCGTCGTGGGAGCGGTATCTCAACGGGAAGGTGCTGCCGCCCGAAATGGCTGTGGAGAACCTGGCCAAGTTGGCCGGAGCGGATGCCGTATCGCTACTGGCCTTGCGGGCGGCTGCCGAAGGGACGTGGAACACCGCTACGGAAGCTTCGGCCGGGAGCAGCGCGACTGACCGGGAGGCGGCCCCTGACCGGCCGGAGATCCGGGTCGCGGCACTGTCCCTCGCTGCGGGTGCGCTGCTGCTGTCCGTGGTTGTCTCGATCCTGCTGATCGTCGATCCCTGGGGGCAGCACAACCCTGCGAGCCCGCAAGGCGCCATGGCCGGGGTGGGCAAGTACACCTGCGCCTACACCCGGCACGGTGATCTGCTGTTCGCCGGCAACAGCACCACGACATCCCATCTGGTCATGCGCAACTCCACCGGCCCCGACGCTGCGGAAGTGCAGTGCCTGCTGCGGCGCCACAAGCTCTCTGCCGGCGATGTGGACGGGTACTTCGGCGAACACACGGAAGCAAGGGTCAAGCAGTTGCAGCACGAAGACCACGTGCCTGCCGACGGGACCGTCGGCGAGCAGACGTGGGCGTTGCTGCGCCACGTGCAATGAACGTTGCTGAACCACGTGCAACGACCGATGACGACGCAGGAGGAGCACGGACAGTGGGGTCTTCACGGGGGACGGATGACTGGCGCCGGCTGCCCGAGAGGTTGCCGGAGGAGTGCGCTCATCTGGTCGCCGAACTACGCCAGTTGAAAGACCGCAGCCACCTGAGTCTGGCCGAGCTGGCGGAGGACACGGCCATCAGCAGGTCATCCTGGGACCGGTACCTCAACGGCAAGCAGTTCCCGCCCCGTCATGCCGTACAGGCCCTGTGCCGGGCCGCCCAAGAGAACCACGACGAGATCCTCGCGCAGTGGGAACTGGCGGATGCAGCCTGGAGCGGACGCGGGCACACGATCCCTCCTCACCCTGGCCAGACCTCCCCGAAGGCGGTCGCCGCTGAAGCCGTCACACCCGATGGCCCACCGTCCCCGCAGCCTGGCGGACTTCCACGCCGAGTGCTGGTGGCCACCTCCGACCTGATCACCACACGCCCCAAGACCAGCGCGGCCAGTGTCCTCCTGCTGTGCGCGGCGATGGTCACCAGCGCCGCCATCATCCACGCATCCCGGACCACCACTCCCGTATCGGCCACCCGCGCGCCCATCTGCCAACTGCGGTCGTGCGAAGGCCGAAACCCGCGCACGACCGCGTGTGAGGACCCCACCACCTTGGCCTCTCACACGGCAGCCGACGGCACTCGGCTCGAAATCCGCCTGAGCCCGAGCTGCCGCGCCGGATGGCTGCGCACCTGGCCAACCCACCCCGGCTTCCGTATCGAGATCACCGGATCCGGCGCACACCCCCAGACCGCCGTGAGAACAACCCGGCCGGCAGATCAAGAGGCGATCACCACCACGACGATGATCGCCGCGCCTCGGCCCGCCAGCCTCCGCGCCTGCTATTACCCGGCCAGCAACCAACCCGGTCGAGAATGTTTTGGCGACGCCGGCTAGGCAGACCACCTCAAGGTGCTGCGCGAGGCGGGCTTTGTCGACGTGGAGCCCGGCGGCGCGGGCGGCAGCTTCCAGGCTCCGGAAGTCCTGGCCATCGCCTTCTCCCGTCATGGCCTGGTAGCCCGCGCGGATCAGTTCGCGCTCGCCCCACTCACCCCGCGGCCTCGCCGAAACCACCCCGCGCGCACCGACCGCCTCCGCTTCGCGCCAGGAGCCGCCGCCGCGGCGGGCCGTCCTCCTTGGTGCTGTCACGACGGTACGGCGCGGGGATCAGGGGCAGGACCGCTTGAGGTTCGCTTCGGCGGTGGCGCGCGGTATCCGCGAGGTCGGCGAACTGACCGGCGAGGGAGGCGATGGCGTCCGGGCGCAGCTTGTAGTAGGTGTACCTACCGCACGGCTCGGTCTCGACCACGCCCGCCTCGCGCAGCACCCGCAGGTGGTTGGAGAGGTTGGTCCACGTGCACCCCAACTGGCGCGAGCAACAGCGCCGCCGGACGGCGCGCGCCTGAAGACGCCCGGCTGCGCGGCTGACCGTCAGCCCTTGCTGAGCCGCACCACATCCCCTGCGCCGCCGCCCGCGAGGACATCGATCCGGGCTCCGGTGTCCGGATCGGTGAAGGTCTGGCCGGGCTTGTAGGCGGCCAGGTCCAGCTGGGTGCAGCCGGTGGGCGGGGTGGCGGTCGGGTGGGCGTTCATGATCCTGACCGGTCCCTCGCCGGTCTGGGTGGCGGAATCGACCTTGTAGATGAGGACGCCGGTGGAGCAGGCGCCCTTGTCGTTGCCCTCGGCGCGGCGGGATTCGGCGATGTACGCCGTGCTCTCGCCGGTGCGCAGTACGGCGATCTTGGTCCCGCCGGGGCGCTCCACCGGGGTCAGCTTTGCGGTGCGGCGTCCGGGCCCCGGCAGGCAGGCGACCTGGGCGTCGCGGGTCCAGCCGAGCTTCCAGGAGTGCCAGCCCAGGTACTGCGGGGCGGGGCCGGCGATATTGCCCATGACGTCCCAGCCGCCGACGTACTGGTGGGTGGCTCCGGTGAAGGAGTACAGGTCCGGGAGACCGAAGGTGTGCCCGGTCTCGTGGTCGGCCACCTTGTATCCCCAGCGCCACATGTCCTGCCCGAAGGTGACCGCCCATTTGATGCGGGTGCCGTCGGCGGTGACTCCGGGCGTGGACGGGTCGTAGAGGTAGGTCGGGGAGAAGGAGATCGCGGCCGCCGCCTTCGTGGGGACGACGTAGACCATGTCGTACCGGGAAAGGTCCGCGTAGGGGTCGGCGGCGGTGATCGCGTCACGTAGGTACTTCTCGTGGGCCTCGAAGGTGAGGCCGCGAGTGAAGCCGTACGAGGTGGAGTCCGCGGGCATCCGGATCCAGCGGTGCAACGAGCTGATGGCGAGTCGGGAGCGGCCGTAGCTGGCTCTGTTCATCCAGTCGGCGGCCGGGGCGAGTTGGGTGGCATACGCGTCCGTGGAGTCCGTGGCCTGTGCGTCGGGGAAGTCCACGAAAAGGGTCAGGACGCGGTGGTTGCCGCCGGCGGGCTGGAATTGGGCCGCGTCGGTGTGGTGGCCTTCGTCGGTCCAGCCGGTCTTGCCGGGGAGAGCGCACTCAGCGGCTGGGGCTGGGGCTGGGGCAGGCGAACTGGGCTTGGTCTCCGCACCCGCCGTAGCCGGGGCGGTGAGGCAGGAAACGAGGGCGAATGCCGCGGCGAGGGGCCGCAGTCGGGTCGGCAGGGCGGACATGGCTCTCCCATCGGAGGCAGCGGAAAGAGGGAAGGGAGGGAGGGAAAGGACGGATGAGCTGGGTTAGGCGCGGGCTGCGGCCAGGTCCATCAGGCGGGCCAGTACACGGCCGCCGGAGGCGTTGACCCCGTCGTGCTCCCATTCATTGGTGACCCAGACCCTGGTGGCGCCGACTTCGCGCGCGGTATCCAGGGAGAGTCCGGCGTCGACATACATGTCGTCGTGGTAGACGATCGCGGCGAGGGGGACCTGGTTGGCGGCGAGGCGGTGGGGGTCGTACAGGGGCGGCCAGTCGGTGCGTGCGGCCAGGAGTTCAGCGGCGTCCGCGAAGGGTCGCAGGCCCTTGATCTCGCGGAACATCCAGGGGTAGAACATCTCTCCGGTGAGGAGGAGGGGGTCCGCCTCCTCGGTGAATTCGGAGAAGCCGGCGAGTGCCCGGGAGGCCGCCCAGCCGGTCGGGCCGGCGCCCTGCCCGTAGAGCGTCTCCTGCATCACGGCGAACAGGGGATTGTCGGTGAAGCCGGTCAGGTTCATCACCTGAGAGAGGAACGTGTCGGTCAACTCGCCGTCGGCGTCCAGGGATTCATCGAGCAGCCAGTGGAGCCGCTCGAAGCCGTCGCCCATGCCGAGGGCCAGGCCGAGGGTGCGCAGACGGCGGATGGTGAGCCGGTCCCCGTCGGGCAGCCGGACCTCTGTGGTCGCGAGGAGTTCGGCGATCGTGTTGAGGCGGGCGGCGTCGTCCGGGTAGCGGGCGTAGAAGTCGAGGCCCCGGTCCCGCACCCGCGGGTAGGTGCGGGCGTAGACGTCGTCGGCGGTGGCGGTGAGGCCGGGCAGGCCACCCGTCACGTAGCAGGCTTTGAGGCCTTCGGGTGCCTGGGAGAGGTAGGTGAGGGTGATGAAGCCACCGTAGCTCTGACCGAGGGTTTCCCAAGGTTCCCCTTGGCACAGTTGACGGCGGATCAGTTCGGCGTCGGCGACGATCGAATCGGCGCGGAAGTGGCCGAGATATGTGGCGAGTTGGGCGGCGGAACCGAAGCCGGCGGCGACTCGGGCGGTGACCGGTGTGGAACGGCCGGTACCGCGCTGGTCGAGCAGCAGCACCCGGTGGGTCTTGAGCGCCTGGGCCAGCCAGCCGGGTGAACCGGCCGACGGTCGGGGCGATTTGCCGCCCGGGCCGCCTTGCAGATAGAGCAGCCAGGGCAGCCGCTCGCCCGCACGGGCCGGGTCGACGACCTCCCGGGCGAATATCTGGATGTCCGGCCCGTTGGGGGCGGAGTGGTCCAGGGGGACGGTGAAGGTATGGTCGACGGTCGCGTACGCGGGGTTCATGGGGCCCTTTCACAGCTCAACAGCCGCAGTGTGGGGTGTGACATTGCACAGCCAGCATGGTGTGGTCGGCTGCCGGCGGGGAGCCCTCAGGTCCGCATAACTCCACGTTATGGAGGGGCGGTCCCGCCAAGAACCCGTCTTCAAAGTCCCCTCTGCCCCGAACGGGCCGCTACCGGGCGGACTTCGCCGCGGCTTCGCTCTTGGCCCAGAGCGAGCGGACGTGCCCCAGATGCTTGGCCATGCACTTCTCCGCGCCCTTCGCGTCGCCCGCCAGCATCAGATCGAGAAGTGCCAGGTGCTCCTGCGCCGACGGGATCAGCTCGCCCCGCTCGTCCAGGGCATTGAGCCCGTACAGGCGTGAGCGCTTGCGCAGGTCGCCGACGGTTTCGACGAGCCGCTCGTTGCCGGAGAGGGCGAGGAGCGAGAGATGGAACTGCCGGTCGGCCTCCAGGTAGCCGATGAGATCGTGCTCGCGCGCGGCTCGTACGATCTCCTCGGCGACCGGCCGCAGCGCCTCCAGCTCCGCGCGGCCGGCGGACCGGGTGATCCGGCCGACCATGGGGATCTCGATGAGCGCGCGGATCTCGGTGTACTGGTCGAGGTCGCGCTCGTTGACTTCGGTGACGCGGAAGCCCTTGTTGCGGACGGGCTCGACCAAGCCCTCGCGGGCCAGGTCGAGCATCGCCTCGCGCACGGGCGTGGCGGAGATCCCGAAGTCCTCGGCAAGGACCGGGGCCGAGTACACCACACCCGGCCGCAGCTCACCGGAGATCAGGGCGGCCCGCAGGGCGTGGGCGACCTGGTCGCGCAGCCGCTCCCGGGTGGCGTTGAGGTCGCGGTGCTTCAGGTGCCCCATAGCGGTGGTGATCCCTTCATGCCGAGTGGATCACCCAGCATACAATGTCACATTGTTTTTGCAGGTGACAGGGTGTACGTGCGGCTGGAGGTGTAGAACTCCAGGGCGGCGCGGCCCTGTTCCCGCGGTCCGTGGCTGGATGCCTTCGCGCCGCCGAACGGCAGATGGAAGTCGACGCCGGTGGACGGCGCGTTGACCCTGATCATTCCGGTGTCGAGCTGGTCGAGCCCGTGCAGGACCGTGTCCAGTCCGGTGGAGTGGACCGAGGTGACCAGGCCGTACGGGACCGAGTTCGTGATCCGGACCGCGTGGGCGAGGTCGTCGGCGGGCAGCAGTGCCGCGATCGGGCCGAAGACCTCCTCGCACAGCAGCCGGTGGCCCGGGGACACCTTCTCGACCAGGGTCGGGGCCGCGTACCAGCCGGGAAGGCCGGGCACGGTTCCGCCCGCGAGGACCGAGAGCCCGTCCCAGGCGGCGCTGACCTGATCGCGGGCGTGCTCATTGATGAGGGGTCCGCACACGGTGGAGGGGTCGGCCGGATCGCCGACCGTCACCGCCCGCAGGGCTTCCGCGAGCGCCTCGCGCAGGGGGTCGAGCGCCGCGCCGACCGCGATCACGCGACTGGTGGCGGTGCACTTCTGGCCCGCGTATCCGGCGATCGCGGCGGCGATGTGGGCCGCGGCCTGCCCGATGTCCGCGTCCGGGAGGACGACGGCCGCGTTCAGGCCGCCCATCTCGGCCTGGACCGGAATGCCCCGGTCCGCGGTGGCGCGCGCGACCGCCCGGCCGACGGTCGTCGAGCCGGTGAAAGAGACGACATCGGCGGTGGAGACGAGCGCGTTGCCCTCGGTCGCTCCGCCGGGCAGCACGGTGAACACGTCGGCCGGCAGGGCCTGCTCGACGAGCGAGGCGAGGCGCCTGGCGCAGGCCGTCGCCTCGGGAGCGGGTTTGAGGACCACCGTGTTGCCCGCGGCGAGCGCCGGGGCGGCCTTCCAGCTCGGAATGGCGAACGGGAAGTTCCAGGGGGTGATGAGTCCGGCGACACCATGCGGACGGCGGCGGGTCAGCAGCAGGCCCGGGCCGACGGCGGGGTCGTGGACGGCGCCGCTGGGTTCGTAGGGAGCCTGGGCGTAGTACCGCCAGATCGCGACGGTCCTGGCGACCTCGGCGCGCGCCTCGGCGAGCGGCTTGCCGACCTCGCGGACAGCGAGGGCGGCCAGTTCGTCGGCGGCGGCCTCGACGGCGGCGGCGACCGCGCCCAGGGCGGCCGACCGGGCGGCAGCACCGCCGGTCAGCCAGCCGGGCTGGGCCGCACGGGCCCGCTCGACGGCATCCGCCGCGGCGAAGGCACCGGGGGCCGGCATCGACACGAGCACATCGGCAGGGTCGGCGGGATTGCGGGAGGTGAGGGTGGGTGCGGCGGCGGTCACAGGAGGAATCCTCCGGGGAAGGGGTCGTCCGGGTCGAGGAAGTACTGGGCGGTGCCGGTGATCCAGGCGCGGCCGGTGACGGTCGGTACGACGGCGGGCAGCCCGCCGACCTCCGTCTCGGCGACCAGCCGGCCGGTGAAGCGGGTCCCGATGAAGGACTCGTTGACGAAGTCACGGTCCAGGGGCAATGCGCCGCGGGCATGCAGCTGTGCCATCCGCGCCGAGGTGCCGGTACCGCAGGGCGAGCGGTCGAACCAGCCCGGGTGAATCGCCATCGCGTGCCGCGAGTGGTGGGCGTCCGAGCCGGGAGCGGCCAGGTAGACATGCTTGACCCCGGCGATCTCCGGTTGCTCGGGGTGGACGGGCCGGTCCGGCGAGGCGTTGATCGCGTCCATGACGGCGAGCCCGGCGGCCAGCAGGTCGTCCTTGCGGGCGCGGTCGAACGGCAGCCCCAGCGCGTCGAGTTCGACGAAGGCGTAGAAGTTGCCGCCGAAGGCGAGATCGTAGGTGACCGTCCCGTACCCCGGGACGTCCACCTTGCGGTCCAGGCCGGCACAGAACGCGGGTACGTTGGTGAGCGTGACCGACTTCGCCGCCCGGTCTTGGACGTGTACGTCGACGGTGACCAGGCCGGCCGGGGTGTCCAGCCGCACCTGGGTCACCGGTTCGCTCACCGGCACCATGCCCGTCTCGACGAGGACGGTGGCGACTCCGATGGTGCCGTGCCCGCACATCGGCAGCAGCCCGGAGACCTCGATGTAGAGGACGCCGTAGTCGGCGTCGGCGCGGGTGGGCGGCTGGAGGATGGCGCCGCTCATGGCGGAGTGTCCGCGCGGCTCGTACATCAGGAGCGTCCGGATGTGGTCGAGGTGCTCGATGAAGTGGAGCCTGCGCTCGGCCATGGTGGCGCCGGGGATCACCCCGACGCCACCCGTGATCACGCGCGTGGGCATGCCCTCGGTGTGCGAATCGACGGCGTGGAAGATGTGGCGCGTACGCACGAGGTGTCCTTTCGCAGCAGCGCGGGGGGTCAGCGGTGACCGTCGGCGACGGCCTTCTCGGTGGCGGCCCGGACTCCGGCCTCGATCTCCCCTGTGAGAGGGAAGCGCGGCGGGCGGGTGGGGCCGCCGCGGCGGCCGACGATGTCCATGGACAGCTTGATCGACTGGACGAACTCGGTCTTCGAATCCCAGCGCAGCAGCGAGTGCAGGGACTTGTAGAGCGGCAGGGCGGTGGCCAGGTCACCGGCGACGGCGGCGTGGTACAGCTCGGCGCAGGTGGCGGGGAAGGCGTTGGGGTATCCGGCGATCCAGCCCACCGCACCGGCCACGGCGAGTTCGAGCAGGACGTCATCCGCACCGATCAACAGGTCGAGTTCCGGGGCGAGTTCGGCGATCTCGTAGGCGCGCCGTACGTCGCCGGTGAATTCCTTGACGGCGACGATGCTGCCGTCCTGGTGCAGCTGGGCCAGCAGCCCGGGCGTCAGGTCCACCTTGGTGTCGAGGGGGTTGTTGTACGCGACGACCGGCACCCCCGCCTTGGCGGCCTCGGCGTAGTGGGCGACGACGGCCTGCTCGTCGGCCCGGTAGGCGTTCGGGGGCAGCAGGAGGACCGAGCCGCAGCCGGCTTCGCCCGCCTGCTCCGCCCAGCGCCGGGCCTCGGCGCTGCCGTAGGCCGCGACTCCGGGCATGACCCGCGCGCCGTCGCCCGCCGCTTCGACCGCGGTGCGCACCACGCGGGCCCGCTCCTCGTCGGTGAGGGTCTGGTACTCGCCGAGCGAGCCGTTCGGGACGACGCCGTCGCAGCCGTTGTCGAGCAGCCAGCGGACATGCTCGGCGTACGCTTCGTGGTCGACGGATAGATCGTCGTGCAGGGGCAGCGCGGTGGCGACCATGATTCCGCGCCAGGGGCGGGTGCTGTTCCAGGTGGTGGCGGTCATGCCGGTGAACCCTTCGATAGCGTGTGACATTTTATTAATGCTTGCGGCGCCCACAAGGGCGGACCGCGGGTCGGTCGTCGACGCCCGGTGGGGTCCCCCTGCTCCTTCAGAGCCCGGGGGAGGCGTCGGGCCGCATCCCGGCGGGTTCGTCGAGCGCGTCGAGCGAAGCGAGTGCCGAGAGCGGCACGGGCACGGCGAACGGGCGGCGTTCGGCAGGTGGTTCCACGGCCGCTTCGCGTGCCGCCAGGCACGCCACGGCCGCTCCGCACATCCGCCCCTGGCACCAGCCCATGCCGGCCCTGGTGAGGAGTTTGACGGTGCGCGCGTCGCGGGCCCCGAGGCCGGTGACGGCTTCGCGGATACTTTTGGCGGTCACTTCCTCGCAGCGGCACACGTCGGTGTCGTCGGTCAGCCAGCCCGCCCAGCCCGCTGCCGGGGCATGACGGAGAGCCATCGCCTCGGCGAAGGCGCGCATCCGGTCCCGGCGGCGTTGCAGCTCGCGAACGCGGCCTTCGTGCACGGGGCGCCCGGACAGTCTGGCGGCTGCCGCGAGCCCGGCCAATTCCCCTTCCGAGCGGGCGAGCTGCGCGCCACCGACTCCCCCGGTCTCCCCCGCCGCCCACAGGCCACGCACCGAGGTCTCCTGAAGGTCGTTCAGAGCCAGGGCGGAGGTCCCGTCGGCCACGGGGCGGGTGGCGCAGCCGAGTGTGATGGCCAGCTCGATCTGCGGGGCGAGGCCGTGCCCCACCGCGAGCGCGTCACACTCGATCCGCCTGCCCGTCCCCCGTACGGGCCGCCAGTCGCGGTCGAGCCGGGTGACGGTGACGGCCTCCACCCGGTCGGTGCCGTGCACCTCGGTGACCGCGCTGCGGGTGCGCAGCCGTACCCGGTGCCGCAGCAGCGCGGCACCGTGGGCCGCCGCCTCCAGAAGTTTGTGCGGGTTGGCCGCGAGCGCGCGGGGGTGCCGGGCGTATCCCAGATAGCCGGACGCCTCGATCACGGCCGGGACCTGTGCGCCGGCGGTGGCGAGTGAGGAGGCGACCGCGAGCAGCAGGGGCCCGCTGCCCGCCACGACCACACGCTTCCCAGGCAGCACCAGACCGGACTTGAGCATGGCCTGCGCTCCCCCGGCGCCCACGACACCCGGCAAGGTCCAGCCGGGGAAGGGAAGTTGGCGTTCGTACGCGCCGGTCGCGAGCAGGACCGTACGGGCCCGCACCCGCACCGACCGCTCCGTGGTGCCGTCGGCCCCGGTGACGGCATGCACCGCCCATGGGCCACTGTCCTCCTTCGTGACCGCCCAGACATGGTGTCCGGCGAGATGGCTGACGTCGCTCTCCGCCAGGCGCCGGCGCAGCTCCGCGAAGGCCCGCCAGTCATGGTGCAGGGCCTCGGGCCGCGCCGCGCCGAGGGCCCGCGCAGGGTGCCGGTAGAACTGCCCTCCGGTCTGGGGTGAGGCGTCCAGCAGGACCACGGAGAGGCCGAGTTCTGCTGCCGTGACGGCGCCCGCGAGACCGGCGGAGCCCGCTCCGATCACCGCGAGGTCGTACGCGTCAGACGCTGAGGCGGGCATGGCCGTCGCCCTCCTGGGTGGTGATCACGTCGCCGGGGCGGGCGGGCACCAGACATGCCCTGCGGTTGGGCTCTCCGTTGATGGTGGCGAGACAGTCGTAGCACTGCCCGATGCCGCAGAAGGCACCCCTCGGGCGGCCGGTGCGGCGAGTGGTGCGCCAGGCGAGGATGCCCACTGACCACAGGGCTGCGGCGACGGATTGCCCGGGCAGGGCGGTAACCGGACGGCCGTCCATCGTGATCTCGAAGGACGAGCCGGGGTTCGCCCCTACCAGTTCGGCGGGGGTACGGGCCACTGCGGGCCTCCTCTCTCGGTGGACGGATCAGACGGCGGCTTCGAAGCGGGCGGGGCTGAACGGGCTCATGTCCAGGGGCGGTTCGCCCTCGCTCAGGGCCCGCGCGATGAGCAGCCCGGTGGCCGGGGCGAGACCGACCCCCGCGCCCTCGTGACCGCAGGCGTGCAGCAGGCCGGGCACCCGTGGATCGGGGCCGATGGCCGGCAGATGGTCGGGCAGATACGGGCGGAACCCGGCATACGTCCGGATCGCCCGGACCCCGGCCAGGAACGGGAACAGTGCGGTGGCCTGGGCCGCCAGGCGGCGCAGCACCTCGGTCGACAGCGTACGGTCGAAGCCGACCCGTTCTCGGCTGGCACCGATCAGGACCGGGCCCGCCGCGGTGCCCTCGACCACGGCCGAGGTCTGGAGCGCCGCCGAGCCGCTGGCGACATCGGCAACATAGTCGGCCGCGTACACCTTGCGCCGCACCACACGCGGCAGCGGTTCCGTGACGAGAACGAAACCGCGGCGCGGCAGCACAGGAAGCTCGACGCCGGCGAGCCGGGCGACCTCACCGCCCCAGGTGCCGGCCGCATTGACCACGTACGAGGCATGCACTTCGCCGGCCACCGTACGCACCCCGCGCACCGATCCGTCCGCCCTGGTCAGCAGGCCGGTGACCTCCTCCCCGAGCCTGAGGCGCACCCGGTCACCGCCCGCGCGCAGCAGATACGCGGCGGCCAGGGCCGGCATGACCTGCGCATCCTGGCGGTAGAGGAAGCCGCCTGCCAGACCGGGAGCCAGATGGGGCTCCAGGTCCTGCAACCGGTCCCCCGGGACTTCCTCCGCCCGCACACCGGCCTCCTCCTGTCCGGCCGCGAAGTCGCGCAGGGCGCGCATCCCGGCCTCACCGGAGGCGACGACGAGGCCGCCCTTGGGTTCGTACTCGATCTGTGACGGGAGCAGTTCGGCCAGCTCCCGCCACAACCCGGTGGACAGCAGCGCGAGAGCGAGCTCGGGTCCGGGCTCTTTGTCGGAGACCAGGAGGTTGCCCTCACCGGCGCCCGTGGTGCCGCCCGCGACGGGGCCGCGGTCGATCACGGTGACGGAGAGGCCGGCGCGGGCTGCGTAGTAGGCACAGGCGGCGCCGACCACGCCGGCACCGACGACGATGACGTCCGAAGCGTTTCTCGTGGGCACGACAGTAATATTTCACATTGCACTGCTCGCTGCCAAGCGTTTCACGGGGTTTCAGGTGACTACCTCATCCGCGAGGGCGGCAACCTCGGACACGAGTGAGTAACGGGCATCCCAACGCCTTGCCAGTGCAATTTCACATTACTATGTTACCGGTCACATTCCAGTACTCCTTCCCTCTGGCTGGCCGACTGTTCTCGGAGTGACCACTGATGAAAAAGCGCACCCTTATCGCCCTCGCCACCGCCCTGGCGGCGACCACCGCATTCGGCGCGGCCGGCTGTTCCGGCTCCAAGGGCCATGGCTCCGGCGGGAAGAACCCGGCGACCGCCAACCAAGGCGCCGTAGTGGGCGGCACTCCGCAGAAGGGCGGCACCCTCACGGTCCTGTCCAATCAGGACTTCACCCACCTCGACCCGGCCCGCAACTGGGTCATGAGCGACATGGATTTCGGGACCCGGCTGCTCTACCGCACCCTCGTGACCTACAAGGCGGCCCCCGGCACGGCGGGCGGTGAGCTGGCCCCGGACCTGGCAACCGACCTCGGCACTCCGTCCAACGGCACCAAGACCTGGACCTTCCACCTCAAGAAGGGAATCACGTACGAGGACGGGTCGCCGGTCACCGCGCAGGACATCAAGTACAACGTGGAGCGGTCCTTCTCCCCCGACCTGCCGGGCGGCTCCGACTACGCGGCCCGTTACCTCGCCGGCGCCGAGGGCTACCAGGGCCCGGCCCAGGGCAAGCACCTCGACTCCATCAAGACACCCGACGACCACACCATCGTCTTCGAACTCCGCAAGCCCTTCGCGGAGTTCCCCAATGTCACGGTGATGCCGAACTTCGCCCCGACGCCCAAGGAGAAGGACAAGGGACCGCAGTACGACAACCGTCCGTTCTCCTCCGGCCCGTACAAGATCGAGTCGTACGAGCGCGGCAAGAAGCTGGTGCTGGTGCGCAACACCCACTGGGCCGCCTCGACCGACACGGTGCGCAAGGCGTACCCGGACAAGCTGGTGGTGGTGATGGGGCTGAAGGCCAACCAGATCGACGACCGGCTGATCGCCAGCCAGGGCCCGGACGCCTCCGCCGTCTCCTGGGGGGCGCTGCGGCCGGAGAGCGCGGCCAAGGTGCTGCCGAACGCGGAGGTGCGAAAGCGGCTGATCGCCGAGTCCACCAACTGCACGGACATGGTCCAAATGCACACCGGGAAGGCCCCGTTCGATGAGGTGAAGGTCCGTCAGGCCGTGCAGTACGCGCTCGACAAGGACTCGGTGCTCACCGCCTCCGGCGGACCCGCGTTCAATGACCTGTCCACCGCCTACATGCCCGCCACCCTGTTCGACGGCAAGCAGCCCGACACCCTGAAGATCCCTGCGACCGGTGACGTCGAGAAGGCGAAGCAGCTGCTGAAGGAGGCGGGCAAGCCGGACGGGATCGAGACCAAGATGACCGTCTCGACCGGGGACAAGGGGCGGGCCGAGGCGATCCAGCAGTCGCTGGGCAAGGCCGGGATCAAGGTCACCATCGAGACCGTCGACCCGTCGGCGTTCTACGCGACGATCGGCGACACCAAGAACCGTACCGACATGGTGTACACGGGCTGGTGTCCCGATTACCCGTCGGGATCGACCTTCCTTCCCTTCGTCTTCGACGGCCGCTTCATCAAGGAGAAGGGCAACTCCGGCAACCACTCGCTCTTCCGCGACAAGCCGACCATGAAGCGGATGGACGACATCGCCGCGATGACCGATGCCAAGCAGGCCAACGCCGCCTGGCGGAAGCTGGACGGCGAGATCCTCGCCAAGGCGCCGGCCGTCCCGGTCCTGGTCCGCCGTTGGCCACTGGTCCTCGGCACCAACATCGCCGGCGCCTACGGCCAGACCTCCTTCGGCGGCCAGCTCGACTACGCCACGGTCGGCCTCAAGGCCGCCTCCAAGGGCCAAGGCTGAGGGACCATCAGATCATGATCACGGCAACCGCACCAGCGGAGGTTTTGGCCGGCAGGGGCCCCTGGCAGCTGGCCCGCGCGGAACTGCGCCGCCGCACCTCCGTCAAGGTCTCCCTCCTCATCGTCGTGCTCTTCGCCCTCATGGCCGCCGGCGCCCCGCTGCTCAGCGGGCTCGGCGGCTGGTCTCCCGATGAGTTCGACAAGACCGCCGTCGACCCCTACCTGGGCGGAGCGCCGATCGGTCCGCTCGGCGGGATCTCTGCCGACCACTGGCTGGGCGTCGAACCGGTCACCGGCCGCGACCTGTTCGCCCGTGTCGTGCAGGGCGCCCAGGTCTCCCTGCTGATCGCCTTCACCGCGACCGCGATCGTCGTGGTCGCGGGCACCGCGGCCGGGATCGCGGCCGGCTACTTCGGCGGCCGCACCGACGCGGTCCTCACCCGGCTCATGGACCTGACCATGTCCTTCCCCTCCCTCATCTTCATGATCGCGATGATGTCGGTGGCCAAGGACGTCAACCGGATCGTCCTGATGATCGCCGTCATCGGCCTGTTCGGCTGGCCCGGCATCGCCCGTGTGGTCCGCGGCCAGACGCTCTCACTCAAGCACCGCGAGTACGTCGACGCCGCGCGGGTGAGCGGATCGGGGCCCTGGCGGATCCTCAGCCGCGACATCCTTCCGGGCGTCGCCGGCCCGGTCATCGCCTACACCACCCTGATCGTCCCGGGCATGATCGCCACCGAGGCGGCCCTGAGCTACCTGGGCGTCGGCGTCCGCCCGCCCACCCCCTCCTGGGGCCAGATGATCGCCGAGAGCGTCGCCTTCTACGACACGGATCCCATGTACTTCGTCATCCCGAGCATCTGCCTCTTCCTGACCGTGCTCGCGTTCACCCTCCTCGGCGACGCGCTGCGGGACATCCTCGACCCGAGGGGAAGCCGCGGATGACCCGCTATCTCAGCCGCCGGCTGATCGGCGTGATCGGCGTACTGGTCGCGATCGCCGCCGTCACCTTCACCATCTTCTACGTCCTGCCCTCCGACCCGGCCGCCGCGGCCTGCGGCAAGTCGTGCAGCGCCGAACGCCTGGCGGCGATCCGCGCGCACATGGGCCTCGACCAGCCGATCTGGCAGCAGTTCTGGGACTTCCTCAGCGGCATCTTCACCGGCCGCACCCTGGGCAGCGGCCAGTACGCGCTGCACTGCGGCTTCCCGTGCCTGGGCTACTCGTACGAGAACAGCGAGTCCGTCTGGGACCTGCTGATGGACCGGCTTCCGGTCTCCGCCTCGCTCGCGTGCGGCGCGGCGGTGCTGTGGCTGCTGCTCGGCCTGTCCGCCGGGGTCACCGCGGCCTTGCGCAAGGACACCCTCGTCGACCGGGCCCTGATGGTCGGCGCGGTCGGCGCCGCCTCGCTGCCGGTGTACTTCACCTCGATGATGCTGATCTACGGACTGATTCGGGTCGCGGGGCTGCTCCCCTATCCGCAGTACGTGGCCTTCGGCACCGATCCGCTGCACTGGGCGAGCAATCTGCTGCTGCCGTGGCTGGCGCTCGCCATCCTGTACGCGGCCATGTACGCGCGCCAGAGCCGGAGCTCGATGATCGAGACGATGGCGGAGCCCTTCATCCGCACTGCCCGCGCCAAGGGCCTGCCGCGCCGCACCGTCGTCGTCAAGCACGGGCTGCGGGCCGGTATGACCCCGATCCTGACCCTCTTCGGCATGGACCTGGGCGGGCTGCTCGCGGGTGCCGTCATCACCGAGTCCATCTTCGGGCTGCCGGGCATCGGGCGACTCTTCCACGGCGCGCTGACGACCGGCGACCAGCCGGTCATCCTCGGCGTGACGCTGCTCGCCGCCACCTTCATCGTCGTCGCCAACCTGGCCGTCGACCTGCTGTACGCCGTCGTCGACCCGAGGGTGAGGTTCTGATGACAGAGCATCAGATATTGCTCTCCGTACGGGACTTGAGTGTGACGTTCGCAACGAAGCAGGGGCCGGTGCGGGCGGTGGACTCGCTCAGCTTCGACGTCCACCGGGGCCGCACGCTCGGTATCGTCGGCGAGTCGGGCTCCGGCAAGTCGGTGACCTCCATGGCCGTGCTCGGACTGCACACCGGTGCCGAAGTCACCGGTTCGATCAGCCTCGACGGGCAGGAGCTGGTAGGGATGCCGGAACGGGATGTCAACCGCCTGCGCGGCTGCCGGATGGCGATGATCTTCCAGGACCCGCTCTCCAGCCTCCACCCGTACTACACGGTCGGCGAGCAGATCGCCGAACACCACCGGGTCCACTTCCACTCCCGCCGCTCGGTGGCCCGCAAACGGGCCGTGGAGATGCTCGCCGAGGTCGGAATCCCCGAGCCCGAGCGCCGCGCCGGGGAGTATCCGCACCATTTCTCCGGCGGCATGCGGCAGCGCGTGATGATCGCGATGGCGCTCGCCTGCGAGCCCGAGCTGCTCATCGCGGACGAGCCGACCACCGCCCTCGATGTCACCGTCCAGGCCCAGATCCTGGAGCTGATCGCCCGGCTGCAGGAGGAGCACGGGCTCGCCGTCGTCATGATCACCCACGATCTGGGCGTGGTGGCCCGGGTCGCCCACGAGGTCCTGGTGATGTACGGCGGGCGCGCCGCCGAACAGGCGCCGGTGGACACCCTGTTCGCCTCCCCCGCCCACCCCTACACCAGGGGCCTGCTCGACTCCCTCCCTCGTCTCGACGACGCCGACGACGTACCGCTGCGGGCGATCCCCGGCAGCCCGCCGTCCCTGCTGGCCCCCGCCCCCGGCTGCGCGTTCGCGCCCCGCTGTGCCCGGGCAGCCGGCGCCTCCCCGAGCGACCGGCTGCGCTGCGAGACCGAACGTCCGCTGCTCTCCGGACCGGCCGGCCATCCGGCCGCCTGCCACTTCCCCGCATACGAAGGCGTCGCCTCATGACCGGTACAGCTCAGCCACTCCTCAGCGTGCGGGAGGTGACGATGGCCTTCCCCGGAAGGCGTGGCGGTACGGCTCCGGTGCGGGCCGTGGACGGCATCAGCTTCGATGTGGCGCCCGGGGAAACGCTGGGCCTGGTCGGGGAGTCCGGCTGCGGCAAGTCCACCACCGGCCGCATGATCGTACGGCTTCTCGAACCCACCACCGGCTCGATCACCTATGACGGCCGCGACATCAGCCATCTCTCCCAGCGTGAGCTCAAACCCCTGCGGCGTGAGCTCCAGATGGTCTTCCAGGACCCGCACTCCTCCCTCAACCCCCGCCAGACCGTGGCCAGGATCATCTCCGATCCCCTTCTGGTGCAGGGGAGTCCGGCGGCGGTTGCGCGCCGGCGCGCGGCCGAGCTGATGGACCTGGTCGGTCTCATCCCCGAGCACATCGACCGCTATCCGCACGAGTTCTCCGGCGGCCAGGCCCAGCGCATCGGCATCGCCCGCTCGCTCGCCACCAACCCCCGGCTGGTCGTCGCCGACGAACCCGTCTCCGCCCTCGATGTCTCCGTACAGGCCCAGATCGTCAACCTCATGGAGCAGCTCCAGCAGGAGCTGGGGCTCGCCTACCTCTTCATCGCCCACGACCTCTCGGTGGTGAAGCGGGTCTGCGACCGCGTGGCCGTCATGTACCTCGGCCGGATCGTCGAAATCGGCGACAAGGAACGGGTGTACACCTCCCCCGCCCACCCCTACACCCGCGCACTGCTCTCCGCCGTGCCCGTGCCCGACCCCGCAGCCGAACGGTCCCGCGAGCGCATCACGCTCCTCGGCGACCCGCCCAGCCCGGCGGCGCCCCCGCCCGGCTGCACCTTCCACCCGCGCTGCCCCAAAGCCCGCGCCGTCTGCCGAACCGAGGCACCGCTGCTGCGGATCGCGGCAGCGGGAGAGCGGCGGGAGGTCGCCTGCCACTTCCCCGAGGCGGCCTGAAAGCGGTTGTGCCCCGGATCCACACAATGGAATCCGGGGCACAACTAGCTGTTCTTCACTACGACTTGCTGACGCGCACCGTCTCTCCGTAGCCGTCGGCGCTCAGCACGTCGATCCGTACGCCGGCCGCGGAGTCCGTGAAGGACTCACCGGCCCAGTACGGGGCGTCGTCCAGCGGGCGGCATCCGCTTGCCGGAGTGGCGGCGGGTTTGGCGTCCATGACCTGGATCGGTCCGTAGCCGGTCCGCACGGACGTATCGACCTTGTAGACCAGCGCGCCGGTCGAACAGGCCGCCGTGTCCGCCTGGACCGACCGCCGGGATTCGACGACGTACGCGGTCGTCGGACCGGTGGGCACCACGGCGATTTTGGTGCCGCTGCCGTACTCGACCGCGGTGAGATACACCGTGCTGCTGCCCGCCGAGGCCTGGCAGTGGACCTGGCTGTCATCGGTCCAGCCGAGCTTCCACGACTCCCAGCCGAAATACTGCGGCGCCTTCCCGCCGACCAGCCCCATCACGTCCCAGCCACCGACGAACCGGTGGCCATCGCTGCCCGTGTCAAAGGCGTACAGGTCCGGCAGTCCGAAGCTGTGGGCGGTCTCGTGGCCGACCAGCTTCGGACCCCAGTGCCACATGTCCTGGCCGAAGGTCACCGCCCACTTGATCCTGGTGCCGTCGGCGACGACACCCGCCGTGCCGGGGTCGTACACGTACGTGGGGGTGAAGGAGATCGCCGACGCGTTCCTCGTCGCGACGACGTACACCATGTCGTACTGCGAGAAGTCCACCTGCGGGTCGGCGGCCGTCACGGCATCCCTGAGGTAGGCCTCGTGTGCCTCGTGGCCGAGACCGCGTGCGAAGCCGTAGTCGGTGGAGTTGTGCGGCATCCGTACCCAGCGCTGCTGCTGGGTGATGGCGAGCCACGCCTTGCCGTGCGAGGCGTTCCACACCCAGTCCGCGCCGGGCGTGAGCTGCGCGGCGTCGTCGGCCGGGGACTCGGTGGCCGGGGCGTCCGGGAAGTCCACGAAGATCATGCCGACTTTGATGGTGCCGGCAGGGCGCTGGAAGACGGAGTAGTCGGTGTCGTGGCCTTCGTCCGTCCAGCCGGTGGTACCGCGCAGGGCGCAGGCTGAGGGGTCGGCTGTGTCCGCCTTGGCGGGCGGCGTGCCGAGGAGCAGCAGGAGCATGGCGGCGAGCAGCGCAGGCAGGAGCACCGTGCGCGCCGGCGTCAAAGCGTGGGGCAGTCTCACCGGATCACTACCTCTCGATGTATGGCGTGTGACATTTCACATAAGACTGCGGATGCACGACTCTGTCCGAAAGCTGTCGTTGCTCCATAACATCCACGCCATGGATCTGGAGGTACGGCATCTGAGGGTGGTCTGCGCGATCGCCGAGGCGGGCAGCCTCACTCGTGCCGCCGCCGCCCTGTGCATGACCCAACCGGGAATCAGCGCCCAGCTGCGCCGCATCGAAGCCACGCTGGGCGGAGTGCTGTTCGACCGGAGGCAGGCCGGCGCCGTCCCCACGGCCTTCGGGGAGCTGGTACTGAGCCGGGCCCGCGCCATCCTGCCGGGCATCGACGGCCTCCTCGCCGACACCGCCCGGGCCGCCCTCCGGACGACGGCTCCTGACCGCGTCCGCATCGGGTCGGTCGGCGCCCCCTTGCTCGGCCATCTCCTCCTGGCCGTAAAGGAGCTCCTGCCGCACTCCGAGGTGACCTCACGCTGTCAGTACTCCCCCGCCACTCTGCTCGACGACCTTGCGGCGGGCCGCCTGGAAGCGACGGTGCTCGGCGACCATCCCGCCCAGGAGCTACCGCCGCGTGAGGGCGTGGTCCTCAACCCGATCGTCACCGAGCCCGTCTTCGCCCTCCTACCGACGGCCCACCCGCTGGCGGCGCAGGAGGAGGTCTCTCTGGCTCAGCTCATGGACGAGGACTGGGCGGTCCCCCGCCCCGACAGCGACCGCACGAGCGAATACTGGTCGTCCGTCTGCGCTCAGGTGGATCGCCGTCCGTTCACCCCGTACGAGGCCGAGGGCCGGCAGTTGATCGAGATCGTACGGGCCGGCCTGGCCGTCAGCCTCTGCCAGGCCACCTTCATCGAGGCACCGGGCGTCACTGTCCGTCCCCTGGCCGGAAACCCTCTGTGGTACCGGCATGTTCTGGCCTGGCACCGCGACGGCCCGCTCGCCGCACACGGTGCCGCAATCCACCGCAGAGTCGCCGACGGCTATCTGGACACGTGCGCCGCCAGCCCTGTGTACGCACGCTGGCGGGAACGGCATCCGCATGCGGCCAGGTTGACGGACGCCAGAGGGTGACGGGGCCGGCCTCGGTCAAATCAGCTGCTGCAAACCGGACTTGTTCGCGTCGGGCCCGTTCCTCAGCAGCCAGCCCGCCACCGTCGAGATACCTCATGACTAAGACACGACGAACACCATATGAGCAGTCACCAGCCCGGAACCCCCATGGTTGAAGATCGGTGCGACTCAGATCGACCGCTGACCTGACGGGCGACCAGTCCGAGTGCTGGCGGTGGGCGCCCATCGGTCAGGATTCCTCACTATCAGTAGCCCCCGCCCCGCCGGTTGGGGTCGAACTGCCGGACCTTCGAGGCGAGATGGGAACCGTCCGCGGCGCCGCCGTACCTCTTGCGGACGTACCCGATTGCGGCGGCGATCGATGCCACCGGATCGTAGATGTTCGTCGACGTACCGGGGGCGTGGCGTGCGGCGAAATGTCTGCGGAATGCACTGCAGGACACTGCGGGAGCACTGGAACGGGGCCAGAGCGCCGTTCATCTTCCCCATTGCAGCGCCGGCTCGCATGCGACCGGGAAAGTCTCTATACCGCCTTGAGTTGCCGGAACTCGTGGACGGCCAGGGGGAATCGGGACGAGAGGATGGTGGACTTCAGGTCTCCAGTGAGAGCGGATGCCAGGAACTGTGTGCAGGATACGGGGAAGTGCTCCCAGCGGTCGCCGCTTGATTCGTTCAGCATGATGGTCCACTGGTCCGCCGCTTGCCCAGGGCGGACGAGCCAGTAGAGGCATTCTCCGTTATCGGTGGTGGCCCAGGGGATGACACGCGTGGCTTCATCCTCGAGTTCAGCGGGCTTCTTCTCGAATTCCCAGAGGCCGTCCAGTGCCTTAGTCTGCTGGTCTTCCCACTCGATGAGGTCGTAGTTGTCGTTGGGGCAGCCAGGCTCGAGTAGGTAGAGGTAGTCGTCCCAGTTGCTCCCGCCGTATGTATGGATGAGCTCCTTGTAGTCCGGCGGCAGCTCGTCCACGCGAAGGGCCTGTTCTGCGGGACTCCAGTCCTTCTCCCTGGGCTCTGGTGGGGGCGGGAGCAGTTGGGTGAGGCGAGCGAGGGAGGGATTCATCGAATGTCCTTACTGTGGCGCTGGTTTCGGCTGATCTGCGTTCTGGATTGGCTGATGCTTCCGAACGTGCCTGCCTCAGGTTCCTCTCTTTTTGTTGGGTATGAATGCGGTGTTTCGTGCATGGCGGTGAGCCGGCCGTGCTCGTCCGGCTCCCCGTAGCGCACCCGTCCGCCCCAGGTGATGTCTGAGGGTTCATTACAGGGCGCAAGGCCGAGGGGGTCGGTCTCGGTGTGGGGGTTGGGTACGTAGGTGGCGGGGTTGGGCACCGGGCCAGGCCGAGGGGGTCGAGGGGCAGGTAGCGGGCGGCCTCGGGGTCGTAGTGGCGGAAGTAGTTGTAGTGGAGCTGGGTCTCCGGGTCGAAGCACTGGCCGGGGAACCGGAGGGGCGTGCAGGCGGTTGACGAGTGGGTCAAGCTCGTGGTGCTCCACAGCGTCGCCCGGGCGTGCCAGGCGATGTGGCCGGCGTCGTCGACGAGCTCGGTGGGGGTTCCGACAAGGTCGGTGACGATGGCGAAGAACCGCTCGTCAATAACGTCCTGCGGCGTCTCGGGAAGGATCTTGCGCTCGGTCTGGGCTATCGGTGTCAGGCCGTCGTGATCCCAGGTCAGGGTGAGGGCCTCGGATGCGTTGAGGGTCCGGGTGCTCTGTTCGGTGAGGGTGCTGCCGTCCCAGGCGAACCGTGTTTCTTCCAGGACGGCTGGTTTCCGGATTCGTCGTAGACGACATCTCCTACGGCCTGCGAACCTCAGCCGTCACCATCGTGCCTTGCGCCTTCGCCTTCCTGGCGCTGGGCGTACCGATAGCCACGCTGCTCTACGCCGGCTCCGGTGCCGAGGGCGCCCGCGGCATCGGCTACGTCCTGATGGCCTTCGGCCTGGCACTCATTCCCTACTCGGTGCAATACGTCGTACTGCGCGGCTTCTACGCCTACGAGGACACGCGCACACCCTTCTTCAACACCGTCATCGTCGCGATGGTCAACGCCGCCGTCTCAGGACTGTGCTTCGCTGTTCTCAGCCCTCGCTGGGCCGTTGCTGGTATGGCCGCCTCTTACGGTCTGGCTTACGCGGTTGGTGTGGGAGTTGCCTGGCGTCGACTGCGCAAGCGACTGGGCGGCGACGAGATCTGTGACGCGATGACGGCGGTACGTCCGGCCAGCTCCGCGGACGACGCCGCGCTCCTTGTCGCACGACTGGGCCGGCTCTGAACACTGCCGTTGTGTGGACCACAGCGAACGTGATGATCGCATGGAGCCCCAGACCCGGGAGCCGCGGCGAGGGCGCCCGTCCGGATGGCCGGAACCGGCAATGGGGCGGACGAAGGGTGGGCATGATGACCCTGTGCGTGAAGAGCTGATATTGCGGTTACGCGGGGCATGGCAACCCACTGAACAACCCGATGCAGCGCTGATCGGTGCCGCGCTCGCACCGTTCGGTGCAGAGCTGGACGACGTGATCGGCGTTGACCCCGGCGACATCCGGTTGCTGGTTGCGATCCCCGAGACGGCCGACCTGATCGCCGTCGGGGACGCGGTTGCGGAAGCTCTGGTCCTTCCGTCACCTCGGATCACCTTCGAGCGGGGCGCTGCCGCTGAACGAGGCGTTGCCGGGCGCGGATACTACTGTTCCTGCGGCGGGGTCGACAGTGATCACACCGAAGAATGCCCGAGGGCGGGAACATGAGCTGGCGGCCGCCCGTGCCGATGGGCTATCTGGAGAGCATTCAGGCGGTCGGAGGGGTGGCTGCCCCGTTGCTCGCCGGAGGCAGCTTCACCCTGGCAGTGTTGGCACTGCAGTCGTCCGTCCCAGGCCCCGCAGCCGTCAGCCGGTGGCCGGACGCGTCGCTGGCGTTGTTCGTCGCGGCCGGCCTGCTGCAGATCGCAACTGTCCAGGCGACGGCGTGGACCCGGCGCTACATGTGCACGCCGGCGGACCTTCTGCAGTGGTTCCCCGGCCAACAGACGGAAGGTGCTCCTACCCAGTTCCTGCTCGGGATGCAGCGAAGCCATCTGCAGCAGGCCCAGCGCTGGGCGAACGCGGCGCGCGGCTTCTACCACGCCGGGATCGTCGCCCTGCTTACCGGACTGCTCGTCGCCTGCGTGCCGCGCGGACATCTCACCGGCGCCCGCTGGACGGTCCTGGCCGTGTGTGCGGCTGGCGTCGCGGGCGAGTTCGGCTGGCTGTTCAGGGCGCTCTTTCTCGATCGCGGCATTCGTCGCCAGGCCGCATCCGACGCGGCTGTCCTGCTCGCTATCGCAGTTGCGGCGACGGCCCCCGGCATATGGCACGGTTGGCCGGTGATCGGGGTGAGTGCGGTATGCCTGCTCCTGTGTCTCCTGCCCCTCGTCCTGCACCACTCGGTCACCTCCACATCGGTCACCTCAGGCGTGAGCCTGGGGCTTGGTGAGATCTCCCTGTTCGTCCCTGTACCTCAGCTGTTCGTCGCGATCGTCCTGGCACCCGCGTTCTTCGTCGGAGGCCGGGCATTCGTGGCCGCCATCCGCCGCCAACGTGCACTCGGCACGTGACCAGACCTCAGTGGAGACGATCCGATGGATTCTCGTGCGCTGCAGGAACTCGCAGCCTGCATCGAGCGGGTGCACTCAACCGGCGATGTGGAGCACACACTCGCAGACAGCATGTATGACCACCTCGTCGAAGCGTGGAGGGCGTGGGATGGCGAAGCCACAGAGTCGTCCCTGACGCTCGGGGTCTTCTTCTTCTATCGCTATCTGGCGGCGGAGGCGCCGACCGATATGCGCTCGGCGGTCATGGCGCTCACTCCCTGCCTGCTGTACGGCGACATGGCGTTGCCGCCGGACATCCTCTCCTTCCTCGCGGACTTCGGCGTCTGTGAGGCGGAACTACTGCGTCAAGACGCCCGTGACTCGCTCGATCCGGTGCTGGCCGAGCGTGCGGCGTTCGCCTGGCAGCGCATCGTCGTGGCCACCGATGACGACCACCCGAAGCACGAGGAGCGTGAGATCGCCCTGCTGAGGGCGCTCCGGCTGCTCGCCGCACGGCGCGGGGACACCGCGCAAGTCGACCAGGCCGTCGCGGTGGCGCGAAAACGTCTCGCGCCGCAAGGCCGCCGTAAACGCCTCGGCACTCTGCATGAGCTTTTCTTGGCATTGGAGGAACGCTACGAAGCGACCGGTGACACAGCGGACCACGAGGCCGCACTCGGGTGCGCCGAGGAATTGGCCGTATCCGCTTCCGCAGGGGATCCCACCGGTCGTCACCTATTGTTCTCATGCGGCGAGAAAATCTATCAGCGGTTCCTTAGTGATCCCAACGCTCCGGATTTGCGCCGCGCCATCGGATACCTGCAGGAGTCGGTCTCGTTCCCCGACCCTGAGCAGCCGGCCCGGCTGCTGGTCCTCTCGCGCGCTCTATCCGCCTGGTCGGCTGCCGTCAAAGACCCCGACGTCATGAACGAGGCGATCGCCACAGCTCAGCAGGCCGCGGTTCTGATCCAGCGAACCCACGAGAACTACCCGCTCCTTGAGTGGCATCTCGCCATGCTGTACTTCCAGCGCTACCGGCAAGCAGGCTTCGCCGACGACCTCGACAAGGCCGACGCGGCGGTGATCGAGGCCGGTATGGCTCTTCCGCGCGAGCTCCAGCTCACCGCTCTCAGCTCCGATATCGATTTTGCCTACTATCAGCGTACGGGAGACAGCGAGCGCCTCTCCAGGGCCCTCCTGCGGCGGGAACGTGTGGTGCGAAAACTTCCCGGCGATGACGACTTCCGGCGGGCCGAGGCCCTCTACGACCTCAGCCAGGTCCAGATGCACTGGTACCGGCGGACGGGCTCGATCGAGGATCTGGACAAAGCCACTGCCAACGGCCGAATGGCCGCTGACCTGCTGGCGGCGACCGACAGGCGTCGCTCCCAATTCCTGGGCGGGCTGGGCGAGGTCTACTACACGCGCTTTGCACATCGCCGTGAGCGCGACGCCGTGCCCGAGGCGATACGCCTGTTCCGATGCGCCATCGCAAGCGCACCCGATCGCTACCACTTGCACGCCATGCTCGCCACAACCCTTTGGCAAGCGTACGAACTGACGGGTGACAACGCTTCCCTCGACGAGTCCGTCGCCGCAGGTGAACGCGCTTTGGAGCTCGCCCCTGCCCGCCCACGTGCAGATATCCTCCTGGACTTGAGCACCGCACTCCGACTGCGTTATGGCCGCACCAAAGATGCGATCGATCTCCACCGGTCGAAAACAGCGGTCACCGAGGCCCTCGGCCTCCAGGATCTGCCGGCGAGAACACGGATGCAGATCAGACTTGAACAGGCCGAACTGGCTTCACTTTCCCACGCGGATCCGGCTGAACGGCTGCGGGCTCTTGAGGCAGCCGTCGGACTTCTCGCCGAGGTCGCGATGCGCAGCAAGTATTACGAAGACCGTGCATTCATGCTGGGCGTGCACTCCGGCCTGGGCGCGAAAGCAGCCGATGCCGCAGTCGCGGCCGACCGCCCCGACCGCGCCCTGGAACTCTTGGAAAAGGCACGCGGAATTCTGGCGGACACCTGGCGCGACGCTCCCGAGTACTCGGCCCGCGACCTCTGCCGCAGGGCCGATCGCGGCCCAATCGTCACCGTCAGTGCTGTCGAAACAGGTGGGCTGGCTCTTCTCGTAACCCCCTCGGGTGTCCGCCCCGTCTCCTTGCCGGGCCTAACCCTCGCTGAGGCCAGGGCCCAGCACAAAACCCTCCAGAAGGCCCTCGGCTCACAGGAGTACGACGACGTCCTCGGCGTCCTCGCCTGGATCTGGCACACAGTCGGCCGTCCTGTGATCGAGGCGCTGACCGCCACAGGCTGGAACGGCTCCCGCCTATGGTGGTGCCCGGTCGGCATCCTGTCTCTCTTCCCCCTGCACGCCGCAGGCGACGGCCACGACGGAGTCATGGCCAGAACCGTGTCGTCCTACCTCCCCACTGTCCGCGCCATGCCTGCCGACCACACCGCCCAAGCTCCACCAGGAAACGCTCTCGTGGTCGCAATGAGCCGAACCCCCGGCCAAGTCTCATTGCCGGGTGCCGCTTCCGAGGCAAACAGCCTCACTCGCCTGCTCGATGCCACGGTCCTACACAACGAGCGAGCCACCCGCGACGCCATTCTGTCCGCCCTACCCAATGCCCGGATCGTGCACTTCGCCTGCCATGCGCAGGCCGACACGCGCGAGCCCACTCTCAGTCGCCTGCTTCTCCATGACCGGCCACTCACCCCGAGAGACCTGCCGGGTCATCTCAACGCCGACCTCGCCTACCTATCGGCCTGCGCCACCAGTGACGTCATTTTCCTGGCCGCCGACGAAGCGATGCATATCACCGCTGCCTTCCACTTGGCCGGCTTCCGTCACGTCATCGGTACCCTCTGGCCCGTCAACGACCAAGTCGCATCAGACATCGCCGACCACTTCTACACCCTCATAGCGGCGCACGGCGCCGACTACGCTCCCCAAGCTCTCCACACGGCCATCGCAGAAATCCGGCAAACTCACCCCAGCAGGCCCGACCTCTGGGCATCCCACCTCCACGTGGGCCCCTGACTTCGGTCAGGGGCCGGCCGGGCACGGTCAGCCGGGAGTGGGTGCGGCGGGACTCGTCCGGCAGCAGTTCAAGGCCCAGTACAGCCCGTCCGGCGTCGTTGCGCAGGCCCGGCGCATCGAGGCGGAGGAAAGCCCGCTTTGACCTGGCAGCGCGGTGACGCGGCGAACACGCAGGCATTGAGGGTGCTGTCGAACCCGTTGGTGTGGAGTTCGCGGAAGAGTTCCCCGAAGTCGGCTCCCCCCGCCTATGTTCAGGTGCTGGTGGATGCGGGCCGGTGTGCCGGGGGCGGGTTGAGGATGTACCGGTTGCCGGAGGACGCCGTGTGGTCGAGGGCGTCGGCTAGGTGGACGTGGGTGAGCAGGTCGCCCGCGTACTCGATGATGCCGGGAGCGTCGTTGCCGATGTGGAACGTGTGCGGCGCGCAGTAGAGGAAGCTGACGTTGGGGTGGTTGATGCCCCGGATCAGTTGACCGCGTCGTATCCGTTCTCGATGAAATCGTCCGGGTGGGGCTCCAACGTCAGCGTGATGCCCTCCCGTTCGAAGAGGGGGAGCAACTCGTCCAGCGAGCGCCAGAACTGTGCCTCGCTACGGTCCGAGTCCTAGGCGGCCCCTTTTTCGGGCTCCGGCCGCATGCTGATGGGCCCGCACGGTGGTGCCGATCGGCCGGCCCCGCTCCGTCAACCCGCTTCAGCCGTGTGCTGTCCTTGAGGGTGCGCCGCCCACTGGACGGCATCGTCCAGTTCGTCGTATCCGAACCGCCGCACTTCGGCCTGGACGAAGTGGTTGGCGAGATGGGGAACCAGACCGGCGAGCTTGCTGTCCGCCGCCAGTGCCGCCTTTCGGACCTTCCGGTGGTGGTCACGTACGAAACGCACGTGCCGCAGCAGGCTTCCGAGGTTCTCCCAGCCGGGAAACTCGCGAGCGTGCACGACGACACCGGACAGCGCGTCGTGGGTTTCGAGCCAGCTGTCCACGGTGACCGCCAAGGCGTCGAAGTCCTGTGCGCGCAGGGGTTGTTCGACCTCGACCACGAGAACTTGGGATTCGGTCAGGAGGCGGGGGGAAACACCGGGACCTTCGGGCAGTGAGGCCAGCCACTGGCTCGCTGCCTCGCGCTGCCGCATGTCGAAGACCCGTACAGGGCAGGGCGCCAGAAAGCTCGCAAGCCGGGTCGACTCGCGGAGCCAGCGGATGTCCGTGACGACGGCGCAGCCCTCGAACAACCGCAGGGCGCCGAGTCCCACCTTGAGGTCCTCCCACCCGGCTCCCGGGGTGTACGACCGGAAATCCGGGCCGACCTCGTACAGGATCCGGATGCGGCGTCCTTCTCTGCGCGCCGCGTCGATGAGGGGCTCGATCACCGTCTCGTAGTCGCTCTTCGACACGGTTCCGACAGCCTTCACCGCATCGACTCCGGCCGGAACGTCCTGGATTCTCTCAAGCATGCCGGTCCTTTCGCGGTGCCTGAGCGACATGCAGCCCAACGGGGCCGCGGAGGGGCGCACAGTCCGACGCCCCCAGCGGCACTGCTGTACAGAAATGCATGTATAGCGATATTCACCACCATTATGGCATCGGTGACTTGGGCAGTCACATGGAACCGGCTTGACGCCGTCACCACCGCGATCACCGCTGCCCCGGTCCCCCGGCTCCCCCGGTGTCGGCGTGCCCCCGTGCCGACATGAGGAACTCCATTCGGTGAACCGCCGGCTACTGTTCGTGCTCATGCGGGACGGTGATGACCGGACAGCGTGTGTGATGCAGTACCCCCTGACCATGCGAGCGCCCTGAGTGTGCCCGGATCGGGGTCGATGCCGATCACGATCGGTCGTATGCCGCCATGGTCACGGCGACCGCGGGACGCCGCATCCGGTGACCGGCCACTCAGCCCTGATCCGTGGTGCACGCCCCGGAGGATCCCTCCAGCATGCTCCAGGAAACCGGGCCCAGCAGGTCACCCAACCGCTGGAAGACATCCAGGAGCAGGTCGTCCACGGCCAGCATGCCCACGGGCCGGTGCCCTTCCAACACAGGCAGGCGGCGAACCCCGGAGTTGCGGAAGGTCCGGTATGCCACATGGATTTCGTCGGTCACGTCCACCGTGATCACGGGCCGGGTCATCACCGCATCCACCTGGGCCTCCGTGCCCAGGCCCCCGGCCAGCATGCGCACCGCGAGGTCGCGGTCGGTGACGATGCCCAGCAACGCCCCGCGGTCCGTGACCACCACGCAACCGACCCCGTACTCCTCCATCCGGCGGGCCACCTCCCGCAGTTGCGTCCCGAGCGGGACGGCCACCGCCGGAGCACTCATCACCTTCGAGATGTTCATCGGCCGGCTCCTCTCCCGGTTTCGGCGATGGACACCAGCGACAGGAGTCGCAGGCACTCGTGCCGGTCCCGCTCCCGAAAGCCGTCATGTCGGTCCATGACCTCACCGTGCGCGCGCCGCCCGAACCGGAGGTAGGGCCAGTGGTCCCTGACCGTATGGGCGGTTCGGTCGTCGTGCCGGTGAGCTACGCGCCGCACGTCAGGTCACGTCCACATCGATCGACACCTCGGGCGGCCGCAGCAGCGAGTGGTGGACCGTGCAATGGTGCACCACCGTGCGCAGCGCCTCCTTAGGGGCCTGGGCGAGGGGCTCGGAAGTCGGCGCGCGGAGACGTATGCGCACCCGGGCGACCCTCGCAGGCCCGTCGTCCGCCATCTCGAAGTCCGCTGCGGCGCCGAGGCCGCCGCGCGGCAGCCCCTGCCGATCCAGGAAACGCCCCGCATAGAACGCCACGCACGAGGCGAGCGAGGCAACGAACAGCTCGACCGGTGTGGGCCCGCGGTCACTGCCGCCCGTATCGGCCGGCTGGTCGACGACCAGCTCGTGCCCGCCCACTCGGATGTGGTACGACTCCCCACCGGTGAACGACACTTCGACTTCGCTGTTGCTCTGCCTCCTACGGTGGCATCCAAGGCGTCCGGGCAGACGGGGCCGATATGACCCGCGTGGGGACCGACCGGCCCCCAGGATTCCCCCCGACGCCCCGGGACAGGGGCCGGTCGGCCCGCGAAAAGGCCCTGCAGCCCCTCACCGGGACCGTCCCTGCCGGGCCACCGTGGAAGCGAATCGTTGAACAGCTCGCGTTGGAGGCGCACCATGACCCGCCCCGTGGCCGTCGGCCTGGACGGCTCCCCTGCCAGTCTCGCCGCCGCGGACTGGGCTGCCCGTGAGGCACTGCGCCGGGACCTGCCGCTGCGGCTCGTCCACGCCTGGGAGTGGCAGCCCTACACCCACGCACCGCTCGTGGGAACCGACGCACCCCGGCTGTGGTCCGAGCGCATACCCCGTGAGGCCGCCGCGGAATTGCGCCATCGCTACCCGGAGCTGGAGATCACCGCGGACCATCTCACGGGCCCGCCCCCGGAGGTGCTGTGCGATGTGGCCGGGGAGTCCGAGCTGCTGGCCCTCGGCAGCGGGGGCCTGGGCAGGTTGGCCGGGTTTTTCCTCGGTTCCGTCGCGATGTCCACGGTCGCGCACATCGAGCGGCCGGTCGTGCTCGTACGGGCCGGAACGACCGCCGTCGACGAGCACAGGCCGGCCACCGACGGACGGCAGCTGCGGGCGATGCCCTACCGCCCGGTGGTCCTCGGCCTGGATCTGAGCCGGCCCTGCCTTGACGTGATCCGGTTCGCCTTCGAGACCGCCTCGCTGCGGGCGGCCCCGCTGCAGGTGATCCACGGGTGGAACCCACCGGCCTACTTCACCTATGGCCTCGGCGTCGAACCGAGCCTGCGGGCTGACATGGCGGCCCAGGAAACCGATGCGCTGCGGATCGCACTGCGGCGGTGGCAGGAGAAATACCCCGACACCGACGTGATCGAGCAATCCGTCATCGGACAGCCCGCGCACCACCTGGTGGACGCCGGTGCCGACGCCGGGCTCGTCGTCATCGGCAGGCGGGCCAACCGCCTCGCGGCCGGTCCGGCCCGCATCGGGCACATCGCCCACGCCGTCCTGCACCACTGCCCGGCCCCGGTCGCTGTCGTCCCGCACGACTGACCTCGGGACAACTGACCTCGCGAGCACACGATGTGACACCGGTTCGACCTCCCAGTGGGGTCCTGGAATCAGGGTGACGAACCAAACCCCCTGGTCACACACCCGCTGATGACCGTCAGCCAAGATCCGCGCGACAGGCCCTGGACGCGACACGTGCGGGTGCCCCGCGGGCCGACAACATGGGGGGGCCGATTGGTTCGGACGGGGTGAATCGCGAAGGGCGCCGAGCGTGGGAGAAGGGGAGCCGGCCGACCGGTCGTTACGCTCCGAGCGCGTTCGGAGAACGCAGACCGCCACCGGGACGGCAAAGGCCAGGCTCGTGATGACCGAACCACCCTCCAACAGTCCCGTCGCCGCGCACCGGTGGGTTTCGCTGGCCGCGATCTGCACCGCCGCGGGGATGGTCTGGCTCGCCTTCGGCGATCTCGGCGTGGCGATCCCCCAGATCGCGAACGAGTACAGCACCAGCCTGTCGAACCTGCAGTGGGTGAACAACGCCTTCAGCCTCGTCACCGGTGCGCTCGTGATCGCCCTGGGCAAGTTCGGCGACCTCTTCGGCCGCCGCCGGATGTTGCAGCTGGGCGTCCTGCTGCTGGCCCTGTTCTCCGTGCCGGCCGCGCTCGCGCCGGACGTCGGGTGGCTGGTCATCGGGCGTGCGCTCATGGGGGTCGGTGCCGCGCTGATTCTGCCGGCCTCGCTCGCCCTCATTCCGCCCGAGTTCTCCGGGAAGGCGGAGACCGTCGCATTCGGGGTCTGGCAGGCGGTGGCCTGGGGCGGGCTGTCCATCGGGCCTGCGCTCAGCGGAGTGATCACCGTCGGCCTCGGCTGGCGCTGGCTGTTCTGGATCAACCTGCCGCTCGCTGCGCTCACGTTCGTGGTCGTTCAGGCCACGACCCCGGAGTCCCGCGACGAGAAAGCCACGCGCACGATCGACTGGCTGGGGCTGGTGGCCATCGTCCTGGCGGCCTTCGCCCTGCTGTACGCGCTCACCGAAGGGCCGAGCGTGGGCTGGGGAGATCCGCTGATCGTGGCGTTGTTCGTGGCGACCGTGGCGCTCTCGGTCGGGTGGTGGTTCATCGAACGGCGGGCGGCCGAGCCGCTCGTGGACCTCCGGCTGTTCCGGATCCGGGCCTACAACGGTGCCCTCACAGCCAACCTCACGATGAACTTCACCTTCGCCGGTCTCAGCTTCCTGCTGGTGCTCTGGCTGGAGAACGCCCGCGGCTACAGCGCGGTGGAGGCCGGGGTGCTCATGCTGCCGGCCACCGTCGGGGTCTTCCTGTGCATTCCGCTCGGGGGCCGGCTCGACAACCGGTGGGGTGGGCGGCTGCCCTCGGTCGTGGGGCTCGTGGTGGCCAGCGCGGGCCTGTTCATCCTGGGCTTTCTCGGTACGCGCAGTTCGACGGCGTACCTTGCCGTCGCGCTCATTGTCATCGGGCTCGGTCTGGGGCTGGTGAGCACCCCCGTCGCCAACACGGCCGTCGGTGAAGTCCCGATCGAGCTCGCGGGCGCCGCCGCAGGTGTGTTCAAGATGTCCAGCATGCTCGGCGGCGCGCTCGGAGTCGCCGTCCTCACCGCGATCGCCAGGGCGTTCACCACGCAGGAGGCCGCGGGCGTCGTCGAGGCGTCGGGGCTGACGCAGGCGCAGATCTCACAGGTCCGGCAGGCGCTGGTGAACTCCTCGTCCTTCCGGGAAGCGATCGCGTCACTCCCGACCGATCTCCGGCACACCGTCATGCAGGCGGCGATCGAGGCGTTCTCGTCCGGCGTCGCCGACACCATGGCCATCACGGCCTTTCTGGCCCTGGCCGCGACGGTGGTCGTTTACTTCCTGTGGCCACGACGCAGGAAGGGCGCCGCCGATCCTGGCCGGGCCGCCGGGGCAGGCCCGTCCGGCACGTCACGGCGGTCGGCTCAGTAGTGCCGATGCGCAGCGTGGCGTGTGAGGGAACGGCCCGTGCCGAACTGCCGCTGAACACTGCCGAGATGCCCCCGCAGGTCCCCGAGCCGACCGGGCTGAGTCGGCTGCCCGACCACCAACCCCAGTTGCAGGCCCGGGGCACATCGGCTGTCTCGGGGCAGTTGCGGAAGCCGCGATGGTCAGTTTTCGGCGCCGGGCCGGCCCCTGCGGGTCCGCTGCGGCGACTGAGTCGATGGTGTCAGTCGGTGTCGCCCGTGGCGGTCTTGGAGAAGCCGTCATGCCAGGCGGCCTTCGCCCCGGAGTCGCCGATCCGGTACACGTCCACGACAGCGCCCGAGGCCACACCTACGGCCAGCACCGCTGCCACGATGCGGACGACCAGTGCGGACCGGGAGGAGGCGGGCCGGGTCCGTTCCCCGGGGGCGGTCTCCGCCGCGGCCGGCCTGCGGTTCGTCCACCAGATCACCATCGCCAGTACGAACAGGCCCGCAGCCCAGGGGAGCATCCCGTCGCCGAGTTCGGTGTGCCTGCGTACCAGGGCGTTGCTGTCGACGCGCTTCTCCAGCCACTCCCCGGCCTGCGTGGCCAGAGGCACGCTCGCCAGCGTCACCAGGGCCAGCAGCGGCAGCACCATCCCCATGCGCCGGGCGGCAGTCGGCCACATCGCGCCGACCACGACCGCCAGTGCGCTCAACGGAACGAGCACGACGACGAAGTGCACGACCAAGACGTGTGCGGGCAGACCGTTGACAACGTTGAGGCTCATCGAGGTGTTCCTCCAGAAAGCGACCGTGAGGCGTCGGCTCGCGCGCGGTCTCCCAGCGCCGGCCAGTAGGGCGCGTCAGCCTGACACAGGAAGCTCTCAACTTCTTCTGAACCCGCGTCCAGACTTGACAGCAGTGCATCCGATCGTCGTGACCTTCGCCGATTAGGCCGGCCAACTGCACGAGCGGCGGCACTCGTCCTGTCCCACACCGGCGCCGAGGCCGCGAACCCCGACGGCACCGCCGTCACCTTCTGGCGGATGCACCCGGAGCGTGCTCGTCGCAGTCTGCCGTCACTCGGCCTCTCGTGGGACGACCACCAGAGGGCAGGGTGCCATGTGCGAGAGGGTGCGGCTGGTCGAGCCGAGTATCATGCCCCGGAATCCGCCCACCCCGCGTGACCCCACCACCAGACAGCGTGCTTCCGCGGCGGTCTCGGCCAGCTTGACCGGTGGGTTCCCCACGACTACCTCCTCTCGCACCACGACCTGCGGAAACTTCTCCCGGCAGTCGGCAAGTGCCTCCGAGACGTCAGGGAGGGACTCCTGAAGGTCCTGAGGCCGATCGCCGTGGCGTGGGCGCCGAACCTGTACCGCCAGCAGTTCCGTGCCCCACGCAGCAGCCTCCTCGAAGGCGAACGAGACCGCGGGGACCGAAGCCGCGGAACCGTCCACTCCCACCATGACGGGACCGGACCGGGCCTCCTCGCGTGTCGGCTCCAGCGCGAGTACAACCGGGCACGGAGGGTGCCCCACGAGGGCCGGGCCGATCCGTCCGAAGGTGACGGCCTCTCCCGGCCCGGATACCCGGTGGGCACCGACCACCAGCAGAGAGGCTTCCTCGGCAACGTCACGCAGAACTGCCGTCGGGCGGCCGTCGAGCAGTCGGGTGGTGATCTCCAGCCCCGGCACCCGCTTCGCTGTGGCTTCTCGGAGGTCGTCCAGCAGCGACTGCCCGGTAGCGCGGAAGTGCGAAGCCCACACCTGGTCGGGCGAGTCGTGCCGGTCTTTCGGAGCTGCACCGGCGGGCCACTCCTGAGCGTGTACCAAGCACAGCGACCGCCCTCGCCTGGTCGCGGCATCCGCAGCCCAGTCGACCGCTCCATGACTCTTCGCCGAGCGGGAAACTCCCACTACCACCGGGGCACGCACGTCGTAGCTGCTCATGGTCCCTCTCCTTCCGGAGGCAGTTACCAGGCGCGTCGGGCCTGTTCCTGCTGCCTCTGCCACTGCGTGGCAGTGTCGTCGTGACACGCCCGGAGCCGTCGACCACGGGCAGCTGCTCGACCTTCTTCCCTCGTCCTGGCCGCCCGGACGAAGCGCTCCACTCGGGGCGGGCCACCGCCACAGGGCTCGACACAAGGGTTTGGGCGGTACTCGGCCGCCCGTGAGGGAGCCCTGTGCTCACGAGCCTGCCTCGCCCCGATGCTCCGCAGGTAGGGCCGGGTGGCACCCGGCAAAGCCGAGTGGGCTCTGTCGGACGTAGCCGGGCCGAGCAGCGCCTCCGGTGGACCAGGAGGCCCGCAGTCGATGCGCCCCTCGCCTCGCCGCCGACCCGGTCGACCGGAAGGTCGTCGAGGAGCAGCGGGTGCGGGCGCGCGGGAGCAGAGGCCGCCTGCCCGGTAGCCCGTGCGCGCGTAGCGTCGGTGACAGGTACGAACCGCCGGAGCGTCCGAGATGGAGGCCAGAGTGGGCGTCGAGGAGTCCAGGAGCGCCGCTGCCTCGGGGGGCCTGTCAGGGCACGAGGCTGCGCGGCGGCTGAAGGACATCGGTCCCAATGCTCTGCCCGCACAGCCGCGCACTCCGGTGTGGAGGCGCGTGCTGCAACAGTTGCGAGACCCCCTGATCGTGGTGCTCCTGGTGGCCGCCGCTCTGACGATCGCCACCGGCGACTTCCGCGATGCGGCCGTCGTCCTGTTCGTGATCACCGTGAACACCGTGGTCGGCGTCGTCCAGGAAGTGCGGGCGGAGGAGGCCGTAGCGGCGTTGTCGGCGATGAGTGCGCCCGTCGCCAGGGTCGTACGGGACGGCGCGGAGCGATCCGTGGCGGCGGCCGAGGTGGTGCCGGGAGACCTGGTCCTGCTGGCCGAGGGCGACATTGCACCGGCGGACGGTGACGTACTGGATGCGGCAGCGCTGCTGCTGGACGAGTCGTCGTTGACCGGCGAGTCCGTGCCGGTGGAGAAGGCTCCCGGCAGCGAACTGTCGCGTGGCACGGTGTCAGCGGGCACGGTCGTCGTCCGGGGCCACGGCCGCGTCGTGGTCACCGCCACCGGCACTCGGAGCGCCCTGGGCCGGATCGCATCGCTTCTGGGCACCGCGCCCGTTCTGACGCCACTGCAGCGCCGACTGGTGGGGTTCGGTCGCACACTGGCGGTCGTCACCGTGGCGCTGTGCGCCGTGGTCCTCGCCCTGGGGCTGATCCGCGGGCAACCGGTGGAGCTGATGATCGTCGCGGCGATCAGCCTCGCCGTTGCCGCCGTTCCGGAGTCGCTGCCCGCTGTGGTCACGCTCGCCCTTGCCCTCGGAGCACGGCGTATGGCCGAGCGGCACGCCATCGTCCGCCGGCTGCCCGCCGTGGAGACGCTGGGGTCCATCACCGTGCTCGCCACCGACAAGACGGGCACACTGACCGAGGGCCGGATGGCCGCCGAGCAGCTCTGGACACCGCGCGGAGAAGCCACGGTCGCGGGGACGGGCTACGCACCCGAGGGTCGCGTTCTGCGCGCCGGCCAGGCGGTCACGGCGAGCGGCGCACCCGACCTCGCCGCACTGGTGAGTGCCGCGCTGCTCTGCAACGACGCCGCTCTGGAGCCCCCCTCGGACGGCAGGACGGAGTGGCAGGCACTGGGGGACCCCACCGAGGCCGCTCTGCTCGCGGCGGGGGCCAGATTGGGGCTGGACCGGGCGGCGCTGGACCGCGAGCTGCCTCGGGTGGACGAGGTCCCCTTCGAGCCGGGTCGCAAGCGGATGACGACGGTGCACCACCGGCCGGACGGTGGACTGCACATCGTGTGCAAGGGGGCTCCGGAGTCGATGCTCCGGCCCGAAGTCCTGGCTGACGGGCCGGACCTGCTCGCGCGGGCGGCCGCACACGCCGAGGAGCTGGCGCGCGGCGGCCACCGGGTGCTCGCCGTCGCCACGCGCGACCTTGAGGCGCGGTCAGAGCGTCCCGAGACCTGGGAGACACGGCTCTCTCTGCTCGGGCTGATCGGCATCCTGGATCCGCCCCGGGGCACCTCTGCCGCCACCATCGCCGCCTGTGCACAAGCCGGTATCGCCCCCGTACTCATCACCGGCGACCACCCCCTCACCGCCCGGGCACTCGCCGAGCGTCTCGGCATCGCTTCGGGAGGCGGGACGGTCACCACCGGCGAGCAGATACGGCAGGGCACAGCGGGCGAGCTGACCGGCATGCGGGTCTTCGCTCGGACCACGCCCGAGCAGAAACTCGACATCGTCCAAGCATGGCGCGGGACCGGGCACGTGGTGGCGATGACCGGAGACGGGGTCAACGACGGGCCGGCTCTGCGCAGAGCCGACATCGGCATTGCGATGGGACAGCGCGGCACCGAAGTGGCACGCCAGGCGGCCGACCTCGTCCTCGCCGACGACAATCTGGCCACCGTCGTCTCCGCGGTCGAGGAGGGGCGCCGCGTCTACGCCAATGTGCGCCGGTTCCTGCTCTACGCCCTTGCCGGAGGCACCGCGGAGATCCTCGTCATGCTCCTCGGTCCGTTCCTGGGGATGCCGCTGCCCCTGCTGCCCGCCCAGATCCTCTGGATCAACCTGCTCACCCACGGCCTGCCCGGTGTCGCCCTCGGGGCGGAACCCGTCGACCCGGGGGTGATGCACCACCCGCCGCGCCCACCGGAGGAGAGCGTGCTGGGCGCCGGCCTGTGGCCACGCATCCTGGCCATGGGGGCCTTCGTCACCGCGGTCACCCTGGTGGCCGGGGTCTGGGCACGGGAGACCGGCCGTCCCTGGCAGTCCATGGTCTTTCTGGTCCTCGGCGCGACCCAACTGGGTGTCGCCATCGGCTCTCGTGCCCGACCGGGCAGCCTGGCCAATCCCTTCCTGCTGGTCGCCGTGGCCGCAGCCCTCTGCCTGCAGGCAGCGGGCGTCTATCTGCCACCGCTGCAAGCCCTGCTGGGCACGGAGCCACTGCCGCTCATCGACCTCGCGATCGCCGCCGGACTTTCCGGCCTCGGCCATGTCGTGATGCGCCTGCAGCGATGGCTGTGCCCGGAGCACCCACCTGGCACCGCCCCGGCCGACCGTGTGCGCGCGGTGTCGCGCACCGGTCCCGTGAAGTGGCTGAGCAGGTGAGCCCGTGAGCGGTGGCGCTCGCCGAGGAGGTCGGCAAACCCACCGTCTCCAGCAGAACGGCCACGGCACCGGGACTCACCACACCACGGGCGCACCGCCGTGCCGTCCAGCGCCATGCCCGGGGACGGACCAACCCGGCGCGACACTGCCGTTCCCAGCATGGAGACTCGTATCAGGGGCTGACCTTGAGGAGAGCTCGTGGCCGGATTCCGGGATTTCCTGATGCGGTTCCGCCCGGCCGGCTCGCCCGGCCGGGCGGCGCCCGGGGGTGTGCCCGCGGACCGCTCCGCCGAGCTCTCGGCCGAACTGGAGCCGTCGCTCGCCTTGCTGGAGCGGACCGAAACAGCGGCGCGGACCATACGTGAGCAGGCCGCGCGCAGGGCTGCCGAGACTCGACGCGGAGCCGAGCGAGAGGCCGCGGAGATCGTTGCACGAGCACACGCTCGCGCACACGGCATACGGGCGGAGAGCGCCGACCGGGTGCGCCGTGCTGCCGAGGCGGAGGCGGCGGAGCTGCTCGCATCGGCGGAGCGTGAGGCGGCTGTGGTGCGCCGGCGGGCCGACGCGCGGATGCCTGTCCTGCTCGACCGTGTGTCGGCGCTCGTGACCGAGGAACTCGAAAATACGGGGACGGGTGATCACAAGGCGCCCGAGGTGCGCGGTGCGCCGGAGGAAGGGGGCCCGCGATGGGCGGCGGGTGGGTAGCCGGTGTCACCAGAGCCAGGGCCATGCTGTCCCGGTGCCTTGGAGCCGGCGGTGCCCGGGACGTGGCTGCGGGGCCCACGCTCGACGATGCCGTCCGCTACCTGGGAGCCACGGCCTATCGGCACGACCTCCGGCCCGATATGTCACTGGCCGACGCTCAACGGGCGGTCGGAGCAACCCTGTTGTGGCATCTGCGGGTGCTGGCAGGCTGGCAGCCCCGGAGCGGTGCAGAAGCCGTCCGTCTGCTCGCCGCCGGGTTCGAAATCGCCAACACGGAGGAGCACCTCCGCGCGGTGGGGGGAGCCGGACTCCCCCGGCCCGCCCGGCCCTACCAGCTCGGCACGCTGGCGACCGCCTGGCCACGGCTTGCCCGGACGGCCTCACCTCCGGAGTTGCGGACCGCGCTCGCCGCTTCCGTGTGGGGCGACCCGGGAGCCGAGTCGCCGGCGGCGGTGGCCACCGGAATGCGGGCCTCCGCCGCCGTGCGGACGGCGGGCGCCCTGCCGGAGGCCGCGCGCTGGGCAGCGGGCCGCATGGCGCTGCTGGTCGGCCGCGAAGTATTCGTCGTCGGCCGCCGCATGGCAGAGCCAGCTGCCCGGCGTGCGAGCCGGCTGCTCGGCTCGGCGGCGGTACGCGCGGCCTCGTTCGCCAACTTCCGGCAGCATCTGCCGGCCACGGCGCGCTGGGCGCTGGACGGGATCGACGAGGCGGCGGACCTGTGGCGGGCAGAGGCACGCTGGTGGGACCGGCTGGAACAGGACGGGTCCGAGCTGTTGCGCGGATCCCGCTGGGGCTCCGGGCCGGTGGTCGGTGCCGTCGCGGTGCTGTCCGCGGATGCCTGGCGGGTGCGGGGTGCGCTGGAACTCGCCGCCCGCGGCGGCAGACCGACAGGGGTGTTCGATGCTCCTGCCTGAGGCCGTGACGCCCGTCCGCATGCAGCGCGTGGCGATCGTCGCCCCACGTGAGGTCTTGCGGGAAACCCTCGTCGAGATCGCCGAAGCGGGCTGCGTCGAGATCGACCGGATCGACGAGGGCACGCCCGGAGCGCCGGGATCGGCCACCCGACGGATGCAGCGTTCCCTGACCGAGGTGAAGAGCCCCGTCCTCAGCCCCGTCCCGCCGGACCTCGACGCACTGGAGCACGCGGGGCGTACGGATCTGCTGGCGGGCGAGGCACAGCTGGAGGAGCGCCTCGCCGGCACGGTCCGGCACGGGGCCGTCGCGGCACTCGCCGGATGGTGCCCCGCCGCCGAGGTCCCCGCGACGGCCGAGCGCATCGCCGGAGCCGGGGGCGCACTGGTGCCGCTGCGGGCGCCGCGCGGAATCGACCCGCCGACCATGCTGCGCAGCGCCGGCGCCGTGCGCCGTTCCTTCGCGCCCCTGGTCCGGACGTACGGGACCGTGCCCTACGCCGACCTCGATCCCACCCTGCCCGCCGGCCTCGTCTACGTGCTGATGTTCGGCGTGATGTTCGGCGACGCCGGGCACGGCGCACTGCTGCTGCTCGCCGGGCTGCTGCTGCGTCTCGGCCGCCCCCGCCGCGTGGCGTCGCTCCGCGCGCTCTGGCCGTTCATCGCCGGAGCCGGGCTGGCCAGCATGCTGGCGGGTGTCGCCTACGGCGAATTCTTCGGCCCGACCGGGGTGCTGCCGGTGCTCTGGCTGAACCCCCTGGACGAGCCCGTACGGCTACTCGCCTCAGCGGTCGGTCTCGGTGCCGTGCTGCTCGTGCTGGCCTACGGGGCCGGGATCATCAACCGCTGGCGGGAGCACGGGGCGGCGGGTGCTCTGTACGCGGCCTCCGGCATCGCGGGGTCGGCGCTCTTTCTCGGACTCGCCCTGACCGTCGGCGCGCTCTCTCTGGGCCGCACCGGCTTCGCGCTCACAGGGGCGGCGGTCGCGCTCGTGGGTCTCCTCCTGGCCGGGTACGGCCTGTACGCGACGACTGCCGGGGGCGTGGGCGGCGCCGCCCAGACCGGTGTCCAGCTCTTCGACGTGGTGGTGCGGCTGGGATCGAATGTCATCTCGTTCGCGCGGCTGGCGGCCTTCGGGCTCACCCATGCCGCGCTCGGCTCGATCGTGTGGGAAGGCACTACGGGGCTGGCGGGAATGAGGGGTGCGGCGCTGGTCGCGGCCCTCGTCGTCTTCGTCGTGGGCAACGCCCTCGCCTTCGCGTTGGAGGCGCTGGTCGCCGGCGTTCAGGCGTTGCGTCTCGAATTCTACGAACTGTTCTCGCGCGTCTTCGAGAGCCAGGGCCGTCCGTTCCGTCCCTGGCACCTGCCCGTACAGCACACGGAGGTGTCGCAGTGATCACGTGGCTCATCGCTCTCCCCGTCGTCGCGGTGGTCTTCGCCGTCACCCGGCTGCTGCTGCGCCGCTCCGGCCGGACGGCCCTGCGCTGGGTGGTCGCCGCCGATGCGCTCCTGCTCGTGGGCGCGGCCGCACTGCTGGCCGTGGCGCTCAGTGACGGGCCCGCGCAGGCCGCCACCACCGCGACGGCCGCTCAGAACTCCGGCTCCGGCTCAGCCGCCCTGATCGGTGCCGCGATCTCGGTGGCGGGGGCATCGATCGGGGCGTCGATCGCCGTCGCCTATACCGGAGCCGCGGCGCTGGCGGCGCTCAGCGAACGGCCCGAACTCTTCGGCCGGGCCATGGTCATCGTCGGACTCGCGGAGGGAATCGCCATTTACGGCCTGGCCGTCGCGATCATTCTCATCGGAAAGGCCTGACCATGGGACGCGTGGCCGCGATCGGCGAGCAGGTACGGGTGGCGGGGCTGGCCCTGGCCGGAGTCACCGTCCTCGTCGCCGAGGAGCCCGACGTGGTCCGCGCGGCATGGCGGGACGTGCGGGAGGAGGCCGGCCTGGTGATTCTCACACCTGCGGCGGCCGACGCCCTGGGCCCGGCGGTGCTCGATCGCATCCCGCCGCTCACCGCGGTGCTGCCGCCATGAGGACGCCGGTCCCCGGCGAAGCCGGTGCCGCGCTCGAACCGGTGCGTGCCGAACTTCTCCGGGCTGCCCACGCCGAGGCCCAGGCTCTCCTCGCCGCGGCGGAACGTGAGGCTGCGGACCTGCTGGACGCCGCCCGGGCCGAAGGAGAGGCGATCGTGGACGCATCCCGTCGGCAGGGCGAGGAGGAGGGACAGTCCGCTGGGCGTGCGCTCCTCGTCCAAGCCCGTCGTACTGCCAGGGCCCGCGAGCTGGGTGGGCGCAGAGAGGCATACGAGCAGCTTCGTCTGCGCGCCACCGAACGCGTCCGGGCGTTGCGGGACACGGCCGGCTACGACGCTGTGCTCGACCGGCTGACCCGGCGCGCCCACCTGCTTCTCGGACCGGACGCGGACGTCACCGAGCACCCCGACGGCGGTGTGGTCGCTCATGCCGCGGGGCGGAGCGTGGACTGCACACTGGATGCCCTAGCCGCGCATGCACTGGACCGGATCGGTCCCGAGGCGGAGACGCTGTGGGCGCCGTAGGGGCGTCAACCGAAACGGCTCTCGGGGCACGGTCGCCCGAGACGGCTCTGCGGCACGAGTCGTCCGGGCAGTCCTGCCGCATCCTGCGCGTCGCCGGCCCCCTGGTGGAGATGGAGTACGCGGACGGGACCGCGATGTATGACCTGGTCTCGCTCGGCGAGGCCGGGCTGCCCGGCGAGGTGGTGGCGATCAGCAGCGGCACCGTCACCGTCCAGGCATACGAGTACACGGGAGGACTTGCTCCCGGCGATACCGCGTTCCCGCACGGAAGCCCGCTCTCGGCTCGGCTCGGTCCTCAGTTGCTCGGCGGAATCTTCGACGGTTTGCTGCGCCCGCTGCCCGGCGGCGGGGAACGGCTCCTCCCGGGCGCCGCCCGGGACGGGGACAGTGAGCGCGCCTGGTCGTTCATCCCGAAGACAGGCACGGGAGCACGGATCTCGGAGGGCGAAGTCCTGGGCGAACTCCGGGGGACGGGGCCGGTACGGGTACAGGTCCTCGTGCCACCGGGCTCCGGTGGGTTGGTGGAACAGATCTCTGCAGAGGGCTCCGTTCCGCAGGACGCAGTGGTGGCCGTGGTGGGCGGCACCGAGGTAGGGACCGGCACCTCATGGCCCGTCCGGCTGCCGCGACCGGTACGCGAGCGCAGCCGCGACCAGGAACCGCTGAACACCGGGCAGCGCGTGATCGACCTGCTCTTTCCGGTCGCCCGGGGCAGCACGGTCGCCGTGCCGGGCGGTTTCGGCACCGGGAAGACCGTGCTGTTGCAGCAGATCGCCAAGTGGTGCGACGCCGACGTGATCGTCTACGTCGGCTGTGGGGAACGGGGCAACGAGATGGCCGACGTCATCACCGAACTCTCCGCGCTGGAGGACCCCCGCACCGGCGGACGGCTCGCGGACCGGACGGTGACCGTCGCCAACACCTCCAACATGCCGATGATGGCGCGCGAGGCCAGCATCTACACGGGCGCCACGGTCGCCGAGTACTTCCGGGACATGGGGCTCGACGTCGTCGTCATCGCCGACTCGACATCGCGGTGGGCCGAGGCTCTGCGGGAGTTCGCCTCCCGCACCGGCGCGCTCCCCGCGGAGGAGGGGTATCCCGCGGGCCTCGCTTCGGCAATCGCCGCGTTCTACGAGCGGGCGGGAGCCGTGACCACGCTGGGCGGCGGCCGGGGCTCGGTCACCGTGATCGGCGCGGTGTCCCCGCCCGGTGGCGACCTGACCGAGCCGGTCACCGCGCACACCGAACGGTTCGTGCGCTGCCTGTGGTCGCTGGACCGCGATCTCGCCTATGCCCGCCACTACCCCGCCGTCTCCTGGTCGGGTTCCTTCTCCCGTGACGCGGCGGCGCTCGGCGCCGGGCAGGCAGCCACGGGGGATCCGGACTGGCTCACGCGGCGCGACCGCGTCGCCGCTCTGTTGGACGAGGCGGACCGGCTGTCCGATCTCGTCGACCTGATCGGCATCACCGCGTTGCCTGCTCAGGAGCGCATCAGCGTCCTCGCGGGGCGGCTGGTGCGCGAGGCGGTGCTCCAGCAGAGTGCGCTGTCCTCCCAGGACGCATACTGCGCCGCGGAGAAGACCGCGGCCCTGGTCGATGCGGTGTTCGCGGTCATCGACCGCTGCCGTGAGCTGGTCGATGCGGGCGTGCCTGCGGCCGCTGTCGAAGAGGTGGACTTCGGGCCGGTGCTGCGCGCACGCGAGGAGGTCGGCCCGGATGACGCCGCGGGAGTGGCGGCTCGGCGGGACGCCGTGCTCGCCAGGCTCCGGGAGGTGCGGTGAACGGCCACGGCGCGCCGGACCGCCGGCGCCTTTCGGTGCTCGGCCGTGCGGGAGGAGGAGACCGGCGGTGACCATCTGGGGCGAGATCGAGTACACGGCGGTGCGCGAGCTGCGCGGTCCGCTCGCTGTGGTCGAAGGAGTGTCAGGGGTCGGCTGGGACGAGTTCGTCCGGATCACCTCGGATTCGGGCGAGCAGCGGCACGGCCTCGTCCTGGAAGTGGACCGGGGGCTCGCCGTCGTACAGGTCCTGGAAGACACCACCGGTATGGACCCGGCCGGCCTCCGGGTGCTCTTCACCGGAGCACCACTGCGCATTCCGGTCGGGCCAGGGTGGCTGGGGCGGATCTGCAACGGACGCGGCGAGCCTGTCGACGGCGGGCCGCCGGTCTTCGGGAAGACCTACGCGGCGGTGGGCGGCAGCCCGATCAATCCGGTGCGGCGCGAACCACCGTCCGAACCGGTGCTCACCGGCGTCGGTGCCGTCGACGGGCTGACCACCCTGGTGCGGGGGCAGAAGCTGCCGGTGTTCTCCGTGGCCGGGCTGCCTCATCTTGAGCTCGCTGCCCAGATCGCCGCCCAGGCCACCGCGGGTGGCGAGGCGTTCAGCGTGGTCTTCGCCGGGATGGGCCTCACACATCCCGATGCCGCCTTCGTACGTGACGCTCTGGAGGAGCGCTCGGCGGCAGGCGAACTGGTACTGCTCCTCAACACCGCCGACGACCCGGTCATCGAACGGATCCTCACCCCACGCGTCGCGCTGACCGTCGCCGAGCACCTCGCGTTCACCGGCGGGCGCCATGTGCTCGTGGTGATGAATGACATGACCAGCTACGCCGAGGCGCTGCGTGAGGTCTCCGCCGCCCGCGGCGAGATCCCGGCGCGCCGCGCCTATCCCGGCTACCTCTACAGCGACCTCGCCTCGCTCTACGAACGCTGCGGGAAGATCCGCGGCCTCCCTGGTTCCGTCACCGTCATGCCTGTGCTGACCATGCCCGCGGGCGATATCACCCATCCGGTCCCGGACCTGACCGGCTACATCACCGAGGGCCAGATCGTGCTGTCGCACGAGACGCACGCCCGGGGCGTGTACCCGCCCGTGGACGCTCTTTCCTCGCTGTCCCGCCTGATGCGCAAGGGCGCTGGCCCCGGCCGCACCCGCCTCGATCATCTGGACGTCGCGGCGCAGCTGCTCGCCGCCCTCGCCCGGGCACGGCAGGTACGGGAACTCGCCGACCTGGTGGGACAGTCGGGGCTCAGTGCGACCGACCGCCGCTACCTCGACTTCGACGAGGCGTTCCTGCGGCGCTTCATGAATCAGCGCAGCAACGAACTGCGCACACTGGATGAGACGTTGGAGGGCGCCTGGCAGGTGCTGCTCACGCTCCCTCGCAGCCAGCTCTCCATGCTGCCGGCCGGTCTGCTCGACGCACACGGGGCGCAGGAGACAGGAGCGGGGAACGTCGAGCGAGGGACGGGAGGATGACCTCCGTGGCCCGTACCCCGCCCTCCCGGGCCGGCCGCCTGCGCCTTCGGCACAGCCTGGACGTCGCCCTGCGCGGAGCCGACCTCCTCGAACAAAAGCTGCGCATCCTGCGTATACGGCACCAGCTGCTCCGCGAAGCCGAGCAGACCTGTGCCGGACGTTGGCACGACCAGGCGAGGCAGGCGGAAACCTGGCTGCTGAGAGCAGTTGTCCTGGGCGGTGAACAGGCCCTGGCGACAGCGGCAGCGGGTGCCGGCATCGCGGACATCACCGTCCACGAGACGTCCACCGTGGGACTGCGGCATCCGTCCGGGGCCTCCTGTACGGTCCCGGACCGGGCTCCCGCCTCGGCCGCACCGAGCAACACAGCCCTGGTACACGCCGAGGCGGCCTACCGTGAGGCGGTGCGGGCGGCCGCCGAGTACGCCGCCGCGCAAGCCGCGGCCCGGATCGTCGGCGCGGAATTGCTGAGCACCCGTCAGCGGGTCCGCGCCCTGCGACGCCACTGGATCCCCCGCCTGGAAACCGCGCTCGTCCGAGTGGGTCTCGCACTGGAACAGAGTGAGCACGAGGATGCGGTACGACGCCGGTGGGCCGCACGGCAGGCCGGAGAACGCGGGACCACCCGGGGGTGAGCACCACGCCCCGTCATTGGAAGGCGGCGTGGATCTCCTGTTCCGTGGCGGTGTGGGAGACGAGGAGAAGCTCGTCGCCGGGCCTGAGCCGCACCTCGGGGGTAGGGACGGTGGGTTGTCCGTCACGGATGACGGTGGCGATGACGGTACCGGCGGGCAGCGCAATGTCGGCGAGAGCCCGTCCGGCGGCACGGGACAGCGAGGTGATGGCGGTTTCGATGACGTTGACGCCTGCCTTGCTGAGGCGGAGCAACGCAACGGTGTCGGTGGCACCGGTGGCCTCCTCGATGAGGGAGATCAGCGGGGTCGCGGCCGGGACGGCGATATCGACGCCCCAGCGGTGGCCGAACAGCCAGCTGTTCTCCGCGTCGTTGACCCGGGCGGCAACGCGTGGAACGGCGAACCGGCGCTTGGCGAGCAGGCTGATGACGAGGTTGTCCTCATCCTTGCCGGTGGCGGCGACGAGGAGGTCGGTGGTGAGAGCACCGGCGTGCTCAAGGAAGGCAGGCCCACAGGCGTCTCCCACGAGGAGGCGCACCGCGAGGCCGCCTTCGAGCTCGGCGATCCGGTCCTCATCGAGGTCGACGAGGGTGACGTCGTTCTGAGCGGCCGCAAGCACCTGGGCGATCTGGGTGCCCAGCCGGCCCGCGCCGGCGACGAGGGCTTTCACGTCCCGAGCTCCTTGTCGAGGAAACCGCGCAGCCGCCCGAGGGCGGTGACCGCGACGGCGAAGGTGACCAGATCGCCGGGTTCGGCGGCGGTGCTGTGCGCGGGCACGATCGAGCGGCCCGCCCGGGTGACCTCCACGACGCGGATCTCACTGTCGACGTCGAACTCGGTCAGCCGCCGCCCGGTGAGATAGGCGGGCAGTTCGGAGCGGACCAGCAGGGTTTCACCGTTGCCGAAGGTGAGTTCGGGCGTGAGATGGCGGTGCAGCAGCATCTGGTGGAGCTGCAGCACCGTCCATCGGACACCGCCGATGGTCGGGATGCCGAGTTCGCGGTAGAGGTCGGCGCGACTCGGATCGTGGACCCGGGCGAGGACGGTGGGGACCCGGTAGGTCTCCTTCGCCGTCCGCGCGCTGACGATGTTGCTGTTGTCCCCGGAGGTGACGGCGACGAAGGCATCAGCGTGCTCGATCCCTGCCGCCTCAAGTACCGTACGGCTGAAGGCGTTTCCTTCATGGAAGCGGTCGGCGAAGGCCGCCGGCAACAACCTGCGTGTCTTGGACCGACGGTCGACGATGCGTACGTCGTGGCTCTCTGAGGCCAGCTGGACCGCGAGGGCCGATCCCACCCGCCCGCACCCCGCGATGATCACTCGCATCGGACTCCTCCTCTCCCGTTCCCGGAGCGGTGGCGCCGCAGCCACCACTTGCGGGATTCCTCGGCGGCCAGCAGCAGCACTCCGAAACCCGCCAGGACCGCCCAGTCGGCGGCAGCCAGCGGAGCGGTGTTGAAGACGGCCCGCAGCGCGGGAAGGTAGCTGATCGCCGCCATCAGGCCGATGCCGAAACACCCCGCGGCCAGCAGCCAGGGGTTGGACAGCAGCCCGATCCGGAACACGCTCTGGCGGTCGGTGCGCACCGCCAGAGCGTTGAAGAACTGGCTGACCACGATCCCGGCCTGAACCATGGTGATCGCCTCCCGGTAGACGGCGTTGTCCTCGGTGAAGTGGGAGTAGGGGATCCCTGAGGCGTGGATGTGCCAGAAGAAGACCGCACACACGCCGAGCGCCTGGATGCCGCCCAGGAAGAGGATGCGCCCCATCACGGCGGCCGAGAACAGCCGATCCCGGCGGGAGCGTGGCGGGCGGTCCATGACGTCGGGTTCGGGCGGCTCGGCGCCCAGTGCCAGGGCGGGCAGGACATCCGAGCCGAGGTCGATCGCGAGGATCTGCACAGCGGTGATCGGCACGAGCGGGAAGCCGGCGAAGGTCGCGGCGAGGATCGGGACGAGTTCGGCGATGTTGTGGCTGAAGAGGTAGATCAGGAACTTGCGGATGTTCTGGTAGACCGAACGGCCGAGTCGCACTGCCGTGGCGATGGAGGCGAACGAGTCGTCCAGCAGCACCATGACCGCCGATTCCCTGGCGACGTCCGTCCCCGAGGCACCCATCGCCACGCCGATGTCCGCGTGCTTGAGAGCGGGGGCGTCGTTGGCACCGTCGCCGGTGACCGCAACCACCTCGCCGCGACGCTGGAGGGCGGTGACCACCCGCATCTTGTGCTCGGGGCTGACCCGGCACAGCAGCAGCTCCGCCGGCTCGGCGAGCAGGCCGTCCAGGGCGTCGTCGTTCATGGCGTCGAGGGACGCACCCGTCACGACGGCGGGCGCCGCCTGCCGCACGATGCCCACTCGACGGGCAACAGCCTCAGCGGTCAGCGGGTGGTCGCCGGTGACCATGACGATGCGGATCCCGGCTCGCCGGCAGGCATCGACCGCGTCGCTCACCTCCGCCCGCGGCGGGTCGAGCATGCCGACGAGTCCCAACAGGGTCAGCCCGGACTCCGCCCCGTCCTGAGTGGGGTACGGGCCCGACACCGGCCTCCACCCCACCGCCAGCACGCGCAGCCCCTGGGAGGCCAGTGCGTCGTTCGTCTCGATGACTTCGGCGCGCAACTCGTCCGTCAGTGGCCGTCGCTCGCCGTTCCAGTCGATGTCGGTGCAGCGGGCGAGCAGTTCTTGCGGGGCGCCTTTGACGTAGGCACGGTAGCTGTCGCCATCCGTGGCCCCGTGCACAGTGCTCATCAGCTTGCGGACCGAGTCGAACGGGTACTCCGCCACACGCGGTGCGCGGGCCTCCTCGGCAGCCGGATCGATCCCGCCCTTCTCCGCCACGACCAGCAGCGCCCCCTCGGTGCTGTCGCCCAGCACCCGCCATCCTTCGCGCCCGGACCGGGGGAATCTCCCCATGTCGGCCGGGGGGACCAGCCGGGCGTTGCAGCAGAGCGCCGCCACTCTCAGCAGTTCGCGCACGGGCGCTGCGTCGGTGACCTCCCCGACCGGCGCGTAGCCGACCCCCGAGACCGGGTGCGACGCACCGCCGGCCCAGACGTGCGTAATGGTCATCTCGGCCTGCGTCAGTGTCCCGGTCTTGTCCGTGCACACGACGGTGGTGGAACCCAGTGCCTCCACTGCCAGCAGCTTCTTGACCAGCGCGTGCCGGCGGGCCATGCGCCGTACGCCGATCGCCAGCGACACGGACAGCGTCGCGGGCAGGCCCTCTGGCACCAGGGCGACCATCACCCCGAGCGCGAACACGAAGGTTTCCACGAACGGCTGACCGGTCGGCACGCGCACCGCGAACAGGGCCGCCCCGATGGCCAGAGCCACCCCTGCCACCCGGCGGGCCATGGAGGACACCTGGAGCTGCAACGGGGTCTTCTGCCGTGGCGCGGCGGCCGCGAGCCGGAAGATCCGTCCGAACTCGGTCGCCGCGCCGGTGGCGAACACCACGGCCTTCGCGGACCCGGCGACGACGTCCGTGCCCATGAACACGCAGTTGCGCGCCTCCAGCAGTGGCCCGGCCGCCACCGGTTCGCCGGTACGGCCGACCGCGTCGCTCTCCCCCGTCAGGGCCGCGTTGTTCACCGAGACCTCGTGCGCCTCGACGAGACGGCAGTCCGCCGACACCGCGTCCCCGGCCTCCAACACCACTACGTCGCCGGGCACCAGTTCGTGCGCGGGCAGGTCCTGCCGCTCCCCGTCGCGCAGCACTCGGCAGGTGTGCGGCACCATCGCCTGCAAAGACTGTGCGGTCCGCTCGGCGGAGTACTCCTGCGCGAAACCGATGGACGCGTTCAGCACGACGACGCCGAGGATGGCCACGGCCAGCCGGAACGTACCGACGTCCTGGGACGGTTGCAGCGCGTAGGCCAGGAAGGTGATCGCCGAGGCAACGAGCAGGACGACCGCGAACAGGTCGGTGAACTGCGCGGCCAGCTGCCTCGACAGGCCGCGGCTTCGTGCGCGCGGCAGCTCGTTGGGACCGTACCGGCCCCGCCGCGCCACGGCGTCTGCCGCCGTGAGCCCCCGCGGCGAAGTGTCCAGCGCGACGAAGACGTCCCCGGGCGGCTCGGTCTGCACCGGGGTGGCCGCGGCTCCGGTGACGGTCGCCGGCCCTTCTCTGCCGTCACCGGGTGTCAGCAGCTGGGTCATGCTGTGCGTGGTCCGGGTTCAGCCCGTCCGGGGTCGGCGTCCTCGGGGTGACGTGCGAGCCGGTCGGCCGATTCGAGCACGGGGTCGTCCGTACGCCGGGTCACCGCCGTGCGAGCGACGAGAAAGTCTGCGCTGTCCGCCAGCGTGGTGAGATACGGGGCGTCCTCGTCCTCGATCCGGAATCCGGTGCGTCGGCCCAGGATCTCGATGAAGCTCAGGAAGTCGAGCGAGTCGATTTCGAGAGCATCCCGGAACGTGTCATCGGGCCCCAGGGCCGTGAAATCGGCGTCCGGGACGATCTCGGCCAGCGATTCCTTCACCATGTCCAGTGCTTCGTCGCGCTTCATAGCTCCTCCGGGCTCTGCAAGAAGCGGTCAACCGCAGTGAGATAGCGGGCTCCGACAGCCCCGTCAGTGGCCCGGTGATCCGCCGACAGGGTGGCCGTGACCACCGGCCGCACCCCGAGGAGGCCATCGACCGCCCAGGGCCGTTCGACGACCCTTCCGAAGCCCACCAGAGCCACCTGTGGCGGGTAGATCACACCAAGAACGGATTCCACCCCCTGGTCGCCCAGGTTGGTGACCGTGATGGTGGCGTCGGATACCTCGGAGCCCCGCAGTCTGCCCGTACGGGCACGGTTGACCACGTCCTTCAAGCCGGCCATCAGCTGTGGGAGTTCGAGGGTGTCGGCGTCGTGCAGGGCGGGGGCGACGAGTCCACCGCCGCGCAGGGACACAGCCACGCCCAGGTGTACTCCCCGGCCCGCGCTGAATCCGTCATCGGTCCAGAAGCCGTTCAGTGCGGGGACCTCTCCCGCCGCCCGGGCCGCGGCCTTGAGCAACAGGGCCGCGGGAAGCAGCCGTGCACCGAGTGGACAGTGACGGTTGTACTCGTGCATCCAGTCCATTGCGGCGGCCAGGTCGACGGTCGTGGACAGGTAGTAGTGCGGGATCTCGCGGTTTGCACGGGCCATCAAGCCTGCGATGGCCTCGCGCATCCCTGCCGGCCGGTGCTCCGCAGAGGGACGGGCAGCAGCCGTACCGCCGCTCTCCTGCGCGGCAGGCGCTGCCGGGCCGGGGGCTGCCTGGCGAACGTCCGCCGCGCGGACGGCGCCGTCCCTGCCGGTACCGGTCACTCCGGCGAGGTCGACGCCCAGCTCACCGGCCAGTCGTCGGGCCAGGGGGGTGATGCGGGCGGGCAACCGCCGTGCCGCAGCCGCCCGCTCGACGTCGGCACGGGTGACACGCCTTCCGGGCCCGGATCCGTGGACGGCGTCCAGGTCGACTCCGGCCTGCTCCGCCAGATGCCGGATCAAGGGGCCCTCGTCGCCGCGGACGCCGCCGTTGACGCCAGCCGGAGCCGGGACCTGCTCCGTCGCGGGGCCCGGCGCCGGCTGGGCGGCCGGTCCCCGCTCCAGGGCCTCCCCTTCCTCCGAACGCGCCTCGTCACCCCTCCGGCGCTTCTTGGGTTTGCCAGGCTTCTCCCGCTCTTTCGGCACCCCAGGCTCCCCCGCCGGCTCGATCAGCGCGAGCGCGGCGCCCACCGGGACCGTCGTCCCCGGGTCGACGAGGAGCTTCCCCACCGTCCCCGTCTCGAAGCACTCCACCTCGATCGTGGACTTCGCCGTCTCGACGACCGCGACCGCATCCCCTTTGCGCACCCGGTCGCCGGCGCGCACCAACCACTCCTGCAACGTGCCCTCGTCCATGTCGGCACCCAGCGACGGCATCGTGAACTCGGCCATCGTCAGTCCACCGCCCGGTGCGCGGCTGCGACGATACCGGCGGTCTGCGGCAGCGCCGCCTGTTCCAGCAGACGCGCGTACGGGATCGGCACTTCCGCGCTGCACACCCGCTCCACCGGCGCGTCCAGCTCGTAGAGCGAGCGTTCGGCGATCCGCGCCGATACCTCGGCGGCCAGGCTGCCGGAGCGCCACGCCTCGTCGACGATCACTGCGCGGTGTGTCCGCGCCACCGAGGCGTCGATGGTCTGGTCATCGAGTGGCCGCAGCGTACGCAGGTCGACGACCTCGGCACTGATGTCGTCGGCCGCCAGTTCGTCCGCCGCCGCGAGCGCCTTCGGCAGCGAACCGCCGTATGTGATCAGGGAGATGTCGGTGCCGCGCCTGCGGACCGCAGCGCGATCCAGGTCTACCGGGGAGCTGAGCGGGGCCAGTTCACCTGCGGTGTTGTAGAGACTGCCGTGTTCGAAGATCAGTACCGGGTCGGGGTCGGCGAGCGCCGGAGCCAGCATGTGGCGGGCGTCCCCGATGGTCGCCGGAGCGAGCACCCGGATGCCGGGGATGTGCGCGTACCAGCCTTCAAGGCTGTGGGAGTGCTGGGCGGCGAGCTGCCGGCCCGCGCCCGTCGTCATCCGGATCACGAGTGGAACGGGCAGTTGGCCGCCCGACATGTGCAGCAGCGTGGCGGCGTTGTTGAGGATCTGGTCGAGGGCGAGCAGGCTGAAGTTGACGGTCATGATCTCGACGATCGGCCGGAGCCCGGACAGTGCCGCGCCTATGCCCGCGCCCACGAACGCGGACTCCGACAGTGGCGCGTCGCGGATCCGCTCCGGCCCGAACTCCTCCAGCAGGCCGAGGCTCACGCCGAAGCAGCCGCCATACCGGCCCACGTCCTCACCCATCAGAAAGACCCGGTCGTCGGCACGAAGCGCCTCGCGCATCGCCTCGCGCATCGCTTCCCGGTATGTCGTCTTCCGCTCGTCCGGCCGGCCGGTGCCCATGGTCAGGTCACCTCCACCGAACGGCTGGTGACGTGGCGCAGCAGGTCCTCGGCCGACTCCTCAGGTGCCTGCTCGGCAGCCTCCACGGCGGCGTCGATCTCCTCGGTGATCCGGCGCTCGATCCCGGCGAGCTCCTTCTCGCCCGGCTCACCGTCCTCACGGGTACGGTCCATGAGCCGCGTGACCGGATCCCGGGCCTTCCACTGCTCCACCTCCGCCTTGTCGCGGTAGCGGTCCGGGTCGTACATGGAGTGGGCTCGGAAGCGGTAGGTGCGCATTTCGAGGAAGCGCGGTCCCCCGCCGCCCCGAATACTCTCAGCGGCCCGGCGGGCGGCACGCTCCACGGCCTCGACATCCATGCCGTCCACCGCCCATGCCGCCATGCCGTACGAGGCGGCGCGCAGGGCCAGGTCGGTCTGCGCCTCATGGCGTTCGATGGCGGTGCCCATGGCGTACAGGTTGTTCTCGCAAACGAGCAGCAGCGGCAGGTCCCACAGGGCAGCCAGATTCGCCGTCTCGTGGAACTCCCCTTCCGCGTAGGCACCGTCGCCGAAGAAACAGCAGGTGACACGGGGTTGGCCGCGCATGCGATCGGCGAGCGCGAGCCCGGCGGCCAGCGGGAGCCCGCCGGCGACGATCGCGTTGCCGCCGTAGAAGCGGCGGCCGGCATCGAAGAGGTGCATGGATCCGCCACGGCCCCCGCTGCACCCGGTCGTCTTGCCGTACATCTCGGCCATCACGGCCTCGGCCGGGATACCGCGGGCGAGCGCGTGTCCGTGCTCGCGGTACGTGGCGACCACCGCGTCCTTTGATGTCAGTGCTTCGTTGACGCCGACGGCGACGGCTTCCTCCCCGATGTAGAGATGGACGAAGCCGCGGATCTTCGCGGCGCTGTACAGCTCGACGCAGCGCTCCTCGAAGCGCCGGATGCGCAGCATGGCGTACAGCAACTCGCGGCGGTGCTCGGTCCTCGGCCGGCCGGCGACAGGCTCCCCTTCGGACGCCGCCGCAGCCGACGTCACGGTGGTCCGGCCCGTGCTCGCCGTGCTGGCCCGCTGCGCGGAGGGTGCGGTCTTCCGCTTGCGGGTACCGCGGGCGGGGCTCATGCCGATCCCTCCAAGGTGGACAGGTCGCCGGTGGGCAACCCGAGTTCGCGGGCGCGCAACAGCCGGCGCATGACCTTTCCGCTGCGGGTCCTGGGCAAGTTCTGATCGAAGGCGATCTCCCGCGGTGCGACGGCAGGGCCCAGCCGGCGGCGGGCGAAAGCCAGCAGCTCCCGCTCCATCGCCGGCGTCGGTTCGGTGCCGGGGCGCAGTGAGACGAACGCCTTGACGATGTTCCCGGCGACGGGATCGGGCCGTCCTATCACCCCGGCCTCGGCGACCGCCGGGTGTTCCATCAGGGCGCTCTCCACTTCGAAGGGGCCGACCAGGTGCCCCGCCGACTTGATGACGTCGTCGGCACGCCCGACGAACCAGAACCAGCCGTCCTCGTCCCGCCTGGCCAGGTCCCCGGTCAGGTACCAGCCGTCGGCGAACGCTGCCTCGTAACGCTCCTTGTCGTTCAGATAGCCGCGGAACATGGACGGCCAGCCGGGTCGCAGCGCCAACTCGCCCTCGACACCGGGCCTTTCCAGCACCGTCACCTTGCCTTCGGTGATCAGCGCCCGTCCGTCCTCGCCGCGCTCCAGCACGGCCGCCTCGACGCCCGGCAGCGGCCGCCCCATCGAGCCGGGCCGGATCTCGCAGGCGGCAAAGTTCGCGACCATGATGCAACCCGTCTCGGTCTGCCACCAGTTGTCGTGGACGGGTAGGCCCAGCACCTCCTGGCCCCAGACCACGGCCTCGGGGTTGAGGGGTTCGCCGACGGACGCGACGAAGCGCAGTGCCGAGAGGTCATCGGTGACAGGCAGGTCGTGGCGTCCTTGCCGCGGAGTGGTACGCATGAGCATGCGCAGGGCCGTGGGCGCGGTGTACCAGACACTGACACGCTGCTCGCCGAGGATCCGGTACCAGCGCCGGGCATCGTAGTCGCCCTCGTCGACCACGAGCGTCACGCCATGGACGAGCGGCGCGATGATGCCGTACGACATGCCGGTGACCCAGCCGGGGTCGGCGGTGCACCAGTACACGTCCTCGGAGTGCAGATCGAGGGCGTATGCCGCCGTGGCGTGGTGAGCGACGACCGCTTCGTGCACGTGGATCGCGCCCTTGGGAGCACCGGTGGTACCGCTCGTGAAGTGCAGCAGCGCCATGTCCTCGGGAGAGGTCGGCGGGATGGTGAACTGCTCGGGGGCCGCAGCGGTCAGCGCGTCGAACGAGAGGGTGCCGGGCAGTTCCCCGGAACCGGGTCCGACGATGAGGACGTGCGCGAGACCGGGGAGCGACGGCCTGCGGTCCGCGACCTTGCGGCGGTAGAGGGACGCTGTGGTGACCAGCACCCTGGCGTCGCCGAGCCTGAGGCGCTGCTCGACGGGGTCGGGGCCGAAAGCAGAGAACAGCGGACAGAGCACGCTCGCGTTCTTCAGCGTGCCCAGCACTGCCGTGTAGAGCTCCGGACACCGTCCGAGCAGGGTGAACACCACATCGCCCCGACCGACGCCCAGCGACCGCAGCACGTTCGCGAAGCGGGCCGTACGACGGGCCAGCTCGGCATAGGTGACGGTCGAGACGGTGTCGTCCCGCCCGACGCAGCGCAGTGCCACCTTGCCGCCCTGATCGGCGCCCGCGTGTCGGTCGACAGCCTCGTACGCCATGTTCAGCCCGCTGCCACCAGGCAGCCCGGCCAGCGCGGCACGCGCCCGCGACCAGGTGAAATCGGCGCGGGTCCGTTCGTAGTCGACGAGATTCGGCGTGACGCCCGGTGTGGCGTCCTTACGGATCGTCTCCCAGGTCATGGCGATTCCTTCCGGAGCCTGCCGCTGATTCCAGAGTCGCGGACCCCGGCCCGGCTCGCATGGGCCGAAGGGCCCGGGGAGGAGGCCGGGCGGTCGGCCCGCCGCGTCTGCGCGGCGCTCGGGCAGATGGGCCGAGACGCCTCTGGGGGCGGATCGCGCGGGTGGCCATGGCATCCCCGTGACGCGGCATCCGCCTTTCACAGCCGGTGAATCCCACGTGCCGGCGAAGGGGTCACGAGCGCTGCTGGGCTCACGGCTTGATCGTCAGCACCTGATCAACTGGCCGACGCGGTGTGCGAGGCCCCCGCGGGCCGTATCCCAAGCGCAGGATCATGTGCACATGACCGGTCCCGGAGACCGGGTCGCGCAGGATCCAGCGCAGGTCCGGCCATTCGACGGCCTGCGTCGCGAAGGAGCTCGCAAGCCCCTGGAGCGTGCCAAGGAGCAGGACGCGTTCCAACGCCTGGCCCGCGCGGAGCCAGTCGGCCGGTCCGTCGCTCGTGGTGCTGAGTGACGCCAGCTGGGGGCAGCGTTCGAAGTCCGCGTACGCGCGACCGGGCACAGTGCGCCGGCCGGCGAAATCCCGGGTAGGGGCCGAGCCGCCGCGTTTCACGGGACCGAAGGCGTAGTCGGGGACGCCGGCGGTGGGCTCCTCGGAAAAGGTGTCGCGGGTCCAGCGACGCTGTTCCTCCTCGCGGGCGGTGTCCATGCGGTTGTAGCCCTCGGCATGCATGATCAGGTCGAGCACGGTCTCGCGGTGCGGGGTGGTGAGAAAGGTCAGCTGTGCTCCCTCCCCGGCGGCGGCCGCGGTCAGAGCCGCACGGACGTTCTCCGGGATCTGGCGCTCCGAGAACGGGAACCGGCTGGTGTGCCGGTCGTGCATTGCGGGATAGAGACCGGGGAGGGACTCGTCCATGTGCCCGTGCGAATCATCAAGCCGCATGACCGCCAGGAGCGCCGGAGCATGGGGGTCTGGCAGGAGGGTCGTCCTCGTCTGATGCCCGGCATGCGCAGCGGCGACGCGCAGGTTCAGCAGTGCGGCTCCACAACCCAGGTGCATGCCCCGGGTCGTGGGGTCGGCGCGCGGCATGGCGCGTTCGAGGTCCAGGGAGAGCGTGAAGGTGCGGCTGTGTCGGGCGTAGTCGAAATACCAAGGCTGGGCGTTGTGCATGGACGGCGCGGTGACGGCGTCGGCGACCAGGTGTGTGACCAACGTGTCGTCGAGGGCCTGGATGAACACCGGGAGCCTCCCGGGCGGGGCGGAAGCGGATCAATGGATGCCCTCAGCGTGGTGGGAGCGGTTCCTCCTGCGTCAGGGGCCATAGGTCCCTGACGCAGGCCGACCGGGCCCCCTTCGGTCCTGCCGACCGTCCGATGGGGCCGAGTGGCCCATGCCGGGACAGCCGTCGCTCCGATCACCCTTGAGATGCGGGGCAAGGCGCCGGGCGCCCTGGCGAAAGGAGCCGGAGATGGAGCACCGCACGATAAGTGAGCTCATGACCAGGCAGGTCGCGAGCGTCCAGCTCGATACACCGTTCAAGGACATCGCGCAGAAACTCGCCGACAGCGCGGTGAGCGCAGTGCCGGTACTAGACAGCCTCGGCAGACCGGTCGGGGTCGTCTCGGAGGCCGATCTGCTCCGGAAGGCAGCCGACCAGTCCGATCTCTCCGGCAGGACGCCGTTGCCGCATCTTGAGGCGTGGGAACGGGCACGGGCCGAGGGGCGCACCGCCTCCGAGCTCATGTCGGCTCCTGCGGTGTGCGCGCATCCGGAGTGGACCGTTGTCGAGGCTGCACGTCTGATGGAGGTGCAGCACGTGAAGCGCCTCCCGGTGGTCGATGAGACAGAGGCTCTGTTGGGCATTGTCAGCCGGAGCGACCTGCTGCGCGTCTTCTTGCGCAAGGACAAGGCGATACAGGAGGAGATCACGCGGGAGGTCATCGGGCGCACGGCGCGTATCGGGGCCGGTGGTGTGACCGCTGAGGTGATGCAGGGGGAGGTGGCATTGCACGGTTCGGTGGAGGACCCCCTCCTCATTCCGGTTCTGGTACGCATGTGCACCGGTGTCGACGGCGTCGTCTCGGTCGCCGAGGACCTGAAGCCCACCATGACTGCCGGCCCTGCCGACTCCTTCGAAGGGGCCCAGCTCGGTCATGAATGACCTCATCACCGTCGGTCTGGACGGCAACAGGCGCCTTGAACGCGCGTCCACCACGGGCCCGGGCCCGGGCCCGACCGCTTTTGACGAGGTCCCCGCCCCCGGGCATACCGGGACGACAAAGGGATGTGTACATGATGACGAACCCCGAGACGGGCTCCGCCTCAGCGGTCTCCCGGACGCGCAGTGACCTGGGACGGCGGGCCGCCCTGCGCAGGCAGGAGTTGGGCCTGACTCGCGAGGAGGTCGCAGCCCGGGCCGCTGCCTCGCCCGGGTACCTCCAGTACGTGGAAGAACATACTGCCGACCCGGACATCGGATTCGTGCTGCGCCTCGCCAGTGCACTGGAGACCACGGTGGCCGAGCTTGTGGGAAGGACGACGGAACTGCCCGCGGGCTTCGGCAAGGCCGCGGCGCATCCCGAGGTTCTGGTGCTCAGCGCCGCCGAGTGCCGCGAGCGGCTCTCCACGCACGGCGTCGGCAGAATTGCGGTAACCATCGATGACGCACCCGCCATCTTCCCCGTGAACTACACCGTCGCCGACGAGTTGATCGCCTACCGCACCGCGCCGGAAGCCGGCCCGGCTGCGGCAGCCGGCCAAGACGTCGCGCTGGAGGTCGACCACATCGATGACGCCTTCAGTCAGGGCTGGAGCGTCCTGGTCGTGGGCCCCGCCCATGTGGTCACCGACTCCCACGAGACCCGTCGGTTGGAGGAACACGCGCATACCGGCCCGTGGATAGGAGACGGACGCCACCAGTGGATCGCGATCCAGCCGAATCGGATCACCGGCCGCCGGATTCGTGTCATGGGTGCCCATACACCCTCGAAGGCGACGCCGTGAGGATGAGCATTCAGCGTCCGACGTCGGTCGCCGCGACCCGTCTGCCGGGCGACGCAGAGAGGTGACGCTCGCGGTCCCAGAGCCGCACCGACGTGTTCCCCGACCTCCTCCGCGAGCACCCCGTCCAGCACGGCCGCTGCCCGGTCTTCGTGGTAACGCTCCGACTCTCCGGCGAGCATCGGATGGTCGGTGGTCTCGCGTGCGGGGCGACGCCAGGCGCGCACCAGCCGCGAGCTTCGGCCTCCCGGAAGGCGAACCTGAGGGTTTCCGAGCCTTGGGCCGAATCACCGACACGGCACAGCATCGCTGTCGCAGGTGCCTGCCGCTTCACGGCGGGGCCGGCATGGTGCTCGCCCCGGGGCCATACATGTCGATCAGACGATGCCGCGTGGCCTGAAGGCGGCGGGCGACGACGGCGAGGACGCGACGGGTCACGGCCAGGCTGAGGGCCGGGTCCGCTTCGCACAAAGCGCGTACCGCCGTCGCGTCGAACTCATACGCCCGCACGGGGGTGAATGCCTCCGCACCCATCCGCCAGGCGTACGGCGGCAGGAGCCATGACCATCCCAGCAGATCGCCATGTCCCAGGGACTCGACGACCACCGGAGGTCGTCCTGCCTCGTGGATATCGAGATTGACCGAACCTGTGCGGACGATCCAGAACCGGTCGGCGGGCTTCCCTTCTTCGAAGATCCGCGTTCCTGCCGGAAAGGTCACCTCCCGAGCAAATTGCATCAGGCGTGCGCGTCCCTCCGGTGGAAGCACATGGAGCAATGGTGCGGTGGTCATGGCACTCTCCCGGTTCCAGGCCGACGACGTGTCGCCATCGGCCTTGCCTTGCCGGTCACCCACAGAGTGCGCACCCGACCGAGATGCAAGACAGGGGCTGTTCGGCGCGGTGTGGTGGGCCGATGGACCCCACGGCTGAGCCATTCACCGGTCGGGGTGGGTACCGCGGCGGTCCCGGAAGCACAGGCCAGGACGGTTCTCGCCGACCGGGGGCGTGGCAAGAGGACGGCGGCAGCCGGGCTTGACCCGCTCGATCTCACTGGCTCCGTATGACGACAACCGGGCAGGGGGCGTGCTGGGTGCAGTGCTGACTGACCGATCCCAGGAGCGCCCCGCTGAAGCCGCCCAGTCCGCGGCTGCCCACCACCAGAAGTGAGGCACCTCGTGCCGCCTCAAGAAGCGTGGCCGCCGCCGTTCCGTACGCCACAGTCGGCTCGACCCTCGAAGTGCCGCCCTCTTCCACGACCTCCCTGATGGCGTCGTCGAGCGTCTGCTCTGCCCACACCTTCATGTCGCTCGCGAGTGACTGCGGCGCATCGAGCCAACCGATCGAACCATAAAGGGGCGGGTACTCCCACGCGATCACCGCATTGACGCTGTCATGGGTCAGTTCCGCCTGCCGTACTGCCCAGCGCAGTGCCTCTTTGGACGATTGCGACCCGTCGACCCCGACGACGATGCGGCCGCTTTCCTTCGGTTGGCTGCTCATGGCTACCTCCGCGATGCGACATCCGGCCGGCGCTCCCAGCACCGCCGTGCACACTCGTCCTCTCCCACCAGCTTCCGATCCGCAGGAGCACCCCGCATGTGTACACAGGGCCACAGCACCTGCCCTCCCGGCCCGAGGCCGACCAGTCCGTTGTTGGGCCATTGAGCCCCTGTTGCGCCGTTCATCCCGGCCGCACGATGGCAGCTGACGAGCAGGACTCCTCCCCGTCAGGCGGTGACCGCATGGAGCCTCCTCTGGTCGTAGGAATCGACGGCTCCGCTGACGCCCTGCGCGCGGTGGATTGGGCCGCCGATGAGGCCGCACTCCGGGGATGCCCGCTGCGTCTCCTGTATGCATCGATATGGTCGCCCTACGAAGGGCCTGCATTCCCTGCCCACGGGCTTCGGCAGCTCGGTCCCGTCCGCACCGACCGGACCATAGCCGCCACCGCTGAAGAGCGGGCACGGTTGCGGTCCCCAGAAGTGGCCGTGACCACCGACGAGTGCGACGAGGACCCGGTCTACGCGCTGGTCGATGCGAGCGAGCGTGCCGCGGCGATCGTTGTCGGCAGCCGGGGGCACGGTCTGTCCGGCAGCCTCCTCGGGTCGGTGAGCCTGACGGTCGCCGCTCGTGCCCACTGCCCCGTCATCGTGGAACGTGCGGGTGCTTCGGCGGCCGGTGGCCGCCGATGGGTCGTGCTCGGGCTGGGAGAGCCGGGGAGCAGCACCGCTGCGGCCCTCGAGTGCGCCTTCGCAGAAGCCGCTCTCCGCAGTTGCGGAGTCGAAGTGGTGCATGCCTGGACGAGGCCTCTCCGGGAACGCGCTACCGCGCGCAGCGGTCGGTTCGACGAGACCAGGATTTTCCACGAGCAGCGGGAGAAGCAGTGGCTGGACGAAGTTCTCTCACCTCTCACGGCCGCGCATCCTGATCTGCCCGTGCGTCGCATCGTCGTCGAGAGTCGTGCGCGCCCGGCGCTCTTGCAGGCCGCTTCCCAGGCGGATCTGCTGGTGGTGGGGGCTCAACGGCGAAGAAACGTGCTGGGACTGCAGCTCGGACTCGTCAACCACGCGATGCTGCACTACGCGCCGTGTACCGTCGCGGTCGTTCCCTCCGAGGACAGCGACGGCTGACCGTCATCGCCTGGCGGGAAGCGCACAGAGGCGAGGAGGGCTGCCCACTTCTCGCGGGCCCTGATTGCGCGGTGCACGGTTTCGCTCCGCTGCTCCGCGTCTCCATGTCCTCCTCGTCACCTTCAGTAAAGCGCACACGGGCAGCTCGGAGGAGGTCCGTTCGGGCTCTGCCGAGGGGCCGACCGGCCCTGATGTCAGCCCGGGCCACCCGGCCCCCTCTCGGGCGCTTCATCCCGGATGCCTCGCCCCGCAGGGCCACGACCGGGTCCGCGGCACCCCAGCGCGCCGTATGTCCCCTGGTAGGTCCCGACCGGCCCATGGGTCCGCGTCAGCGCTGCCCCGATGCTGGATACGAGCAAGAGTGCACCCGCAGCCCTGACTGTGGCGGAGGTACGTCATGGGCGGTTCTGTCGTCGTAGGACTGGACGGAACGGGGAACAGCGTGCCGGCAGTCCACTGGGGCGCCGAGGAGGCAGCAGCCCGGGGCTTCTCGCTCCACCTCTTGCATTCCTGGGTCTCCCAGCCCCTGAACATCCCCATCGCTCAGGAGGCCGCGAACAAGCAGCGTTACGGAGCCGAGGTGCTCGGCTCAGCCGAAGCCATGGCGCTTGAGCTGCATCCGGGGATCCCGGTGACGACCGAACAGGTCTCTGAGCGGGCGGTGGACGCGTTGGTGGACCGCAGTGGGCGGGTCGCGATGGTGGTGCTCGGATCGCGTGGGCACGGTGCAATCTCCGGCTTCCTGCTCGGCTCTGTCAGCCTGCACGTTCTGGGGCGCGCACGGTGCCCGGTCGTCACCGTGCGGGAGGAGGGCGCCGCCTACGCGAAGCCCGAGATCGTGGTCGGCGTCCAGGAGGCCGGGACACAGGGGGAGGCAGTGCTGGATTTTGCGTTCGCCGCCGCCGAGGCCCATCACCTCAGCGTGCGCGCCGTGCGGGCGTGGGAACCCCCTGCACTCTTCGGTATTGCGCCCAGTGCCCGCACCCCGTCACCAGTGGAGGATGAGCCCGCAGCCGCCGAGGAGAAGAAGCTTGCTGACATCCTGGCGCCGTGGAGGGCGCAGTTCCCCGCTGTTCACGTCATCGAACACGTGCAACGGGGCAGAGTGGCAGCGGTGCTGCTGGGGGCCTGCTCGCAGGCGAGTCTGCTGGTCGTCGGGCGTCGAATGCAGCGCACGCCGATGCTTCTCGGCCCCGTCGTCCTCGCCGTTCTGCACCATTCGCCCTGCCCCGTCGCGGTCGTACCGCGGATGTGAGTTCCGACGTCCAGACGCCCAGGGACGCCCGTCCGGGCGCGGACCGGCAACGATCGGGCACTGTGCGTGGTGCTGGCCGCTCTGACTCGCCGAACCGCCGAGCATCCCGGCGAACCCACCCAGCCCACGAGGGGCTCCCCCGCGAGGGTGCTGCACGAAACCGGCTGCCCTGTCAGACCTCGCGCTCGACGGTCAGGTCGAGGAAGTGTGTGGAGCAGGAGATGCACGGATCGTGGTTGCGGATCACTCGTTCGCACAGGGCGGTCAGCTCGTCATCGGTGGGACGGTCACCGGCACGGAGTCGCTCTTGCACTGTGCGGCGCAGATCGTGTTCGATCGCTGCCTGGTTCTGGGCGGTCGGCGGGACGAGGGCGGCCTCGGTGACGGTTCCGTCGAGGTCGAGTGCGTAACGGTGGTAGAGGAGGCCACGGGGGGCTTCCGTCGCGCCGTGTCCGGTGCCCCGCCGTGCGGGTACCTCGACATACGGGCCGGGCGGGGGTTCGTAGGCGTCGATCAGGCGCAGGGCCTCGCCGACCGCGTACAACACCTCGATGGCACGTACGACGATGCTGCGGAACGGATTGCGGCACACCGTTCCCTCGTCTGGGTCGCCCAGTCCGGCCTCCCGTGCGACCTGGCGTACCTCGGGCGGCAGCCAGCGGCCGCTGATGGCGTAGCGGGCGAGCGATCCGGTGAGGTGGCGGCGCCCGTCGAGCAGGGAGTGCAGGGCGGTGGAGTGCGGCACCTGGGTCTCGACGACGTGATCGATGAACGTGTGGAGTGGGAAGGTGCGGGTGGGCAGCGCACGGTCCGTGTCCGCGGGCAGGCCGGCGGAGCCCGGGGCGGCCATCGCCGTAGGGACCCCGGATTCGATGGCGTAGGTGCCGGGTTCGGCGAGCGCGAGCAACTCGGTGTCGATGCCGGCATCGGGGAAGTCGAAGCCGGCCACCCATCGCACGGTCGCCTCCGCGTCATCCCGGGCACGCTTCAACCGTTCTGCGAGGGGCCGCAGTTCCGACTTCGTCGGTACTCGGTGGAAGCCGCCGAGACGTACGTTGACCGGATGGATGGCGCGGCCGCCGAGCAGTTCCATGAGGGCGTTGCCGGTCTGCTTGAGACCGAGGCCCCGCTCCACGTCGGTGCGGTGGGTACGCGCGAGGTCGATGACGCTGTCGCCACCGAGGAAGTCCGGGGCGTGCAGCAGGTAGATGTGCAGGGTCTGGCTTTCGATCCACTCACCGCAGTAGAGAAGTCGGCGCAGCGCTGCCAGTTGCCCCTCCACGACGATGCCGCAGGCGTCCTCGACCGCGCGGCAGGCGCTCATCTGGTAGGCGACCGGGCAGATGCCGCACACCCGCGAGGTGATGTCGGGCGGCTCAGTGTAGGAGCGTCCGCGCAAGAAAGCCTCGAAGAAGCGCGGGGGTTCGTAGATGTTCAGCTGCGCCGCGGCGACTTCCCCGTCGACGAGGCGCAGGTGCAGCGCCCCCTCCCCTTCGACACGGGCGAGCGATTCCACCCGCAGCACCTTCGATTCGCGGCGGGTCACTCCGGGAGTTCCTTTCGCACGGCCGCCTCGAACTCCGGCGCGGCGGTGTTGAACGTGCGCAGCACCCGCACCACGTCCGGGGTCTCTACGCCATCACGTCGCAACAGCGGGATGAAGGAGGGGAAGTTGGTCGAGTTCGACGGGCCGAAACAGCCGTAGCAGCCCCGGTTGTACGTGGGGCACAGTGCGCCGCAGCCGGCGTGGGTGACCGGCCCCAGACAGGGGGTGCCGTGCGCGACCGTCACGCAGACGGTGCCTCGCCGCTTGCACTCGAAGCACACGCTGTGGGCGGGCACGTCGGGCGTCCGGTCGGCCAGATAAGCGGTGATGACCTCGATGAGCTGCCCCCGGTCGATGGGGCAGCCGCGCAGTTCGAAATCGACCGGGACGTGTGCGCTGATGGGGGTGGAAGTGGCGAGGGTCTCGATGTAGTCCGGCCGGGCATAGACGGTGGCTTGGAACTCTGCGACGTCGGCGTAGTTGCGCAGCGCCTGAACGCCGCCCGCGGTGGCGCAGGCGCCGATGGTGACCAGACGGCGGGACGCTGCGCGGATCCGCCGGATCCGCTCGGCGTCCTGGGTGGTCGTGACCGATCCTTCGACCAGTGACAGATCGTACGGTCCCGGGCCGGGCGCACTGGAGGCCTCCAGGAAGTGGGTGATCTCCACCCGCTCGGCGATGCCGAGGAGTTCGTCCTCGCAGTCCAGCAGGGTGAGCTGGCAGCCGTCACAGGAGGCAAACTTCCACACTGCCAGCTGAGGACTTCTCTCCTGCACCGCTGTCATGTCACAACTCCCGTACGGCAAGGAGGGGTTCAGCTCGGGTCCAGGTGACCACCGGTCCGTCGAGGCACAAGAGCAGCGGGCCGAGCTGACAGTGGCCGCAGTGGCCGGTGCCGCAGTGCATGGTGCGTTCCAGGGAGATCCGGATCCGGTCCGTGTCGAGGCCACGATGGGCCAGTTCGCGGGCGGTGGCCCGGATCATCACCTCGGGCCCGCAGACGAACGCGCTCGCGTTGCCCGGGTCGAAATCGGCCCGGTCGAGGAGGGCGGTCACCACGCCCACGTCCCCTTGCCAGGTGTCGTCGGGGCGGTCGACCGTGACCTGGATGCGGGCTCCGGCCTTCCGCCAGTCGTCGATGTCGCGGGCGCAGACCAGGTCGCCGGGGGTTCGGGCACCGATCAGGACGTTCAGACGCCCGAATCGCTGCGGTGCGGCGAGCGCGTCACGCACCAGCGGCCGCAGCGGCGCGAGTCCGAGGCCACCGGCGACGACCAACAGGTCACGTCCGGATTCTGCGAGCAGGTCCCAGCCGGCCCCCAGCGGGCCTCGCACCCCGGCGGTCCGCCCTGGCCGAAGGTTGTACAGGGCTCGGGAGACCGCGCCGACCGCTCGGACGGTGTGGGTCAGCCGGTGCCCGTCGATGCCGCTCAGCGACAGCGGGATGTCGCCGACGCCGAAGGCGTACACCATCGCGAACTGCCCCGGCACGAACGGCGGCAGTGCCGATGCCACGGGTTCCAGGACGATCTCGGCGGTGTCAGGAGTCTCCTCCGTGCGTCCTACCACCCGGTACGGCAGCGGCACCAAGTCCGGGCGGGCGGCCATCATGGCGCTTCCCCGCCGGCCGACACGACTCTGCCGCCGGGCGGGCCGTACAGATCCAGAAGGCGGGTACGGGCGGCACGCAGCCGTCGGCCGATGGCCACCGCGGCCACGCACCGCGTGATCGCAAGACCGAAGACGGGATCCTCGTCGATCTCGTCCCGGACCTGCTGCGCGTCGAACTCGTACGCCTCGACCGCACTCCGGGTCTGTGCGCCCAGGTGCCAGCGATAGGGATCGAAAAGCCAGGACCAGCCCAGCAGTTCCCCCTCGCCCAGGGTCTCGACGACCGTCTCGCCGCGGCCCGGTTCCCGCACGTCGAGGGCGATGCGCCCGGAGCGGATGATCCAGAACCGATCGGCCGCTCCGCCCTCGTCGAAGATGCGCCGGCCCACCGGGAAGGACACGTCGTGGGCGAAGCCGAGCAGTTGGTCACGAGGGCCGGGGGGCAGTGCACTCAGGAAGCCGTGCCCGCCGGCCGTCATGGAGCGGCCCCCTCCGGTCCGCCGGCGGCCTGGCGCTCCTGGTGCAGGGCATGGGCCTCCTCGGTGATGTCGATGCCGACCGGGCACCACACGATGCACCTCCCGCAGCCGACACAGCCCGAACTTCCGAACTGGTCGTACCAGGTACCGAGTTTGTGCGTGGCCCACTGCCGGTAGCGGCTGTGCCCGGACGCCCGTACCGGTCCGCCCGGCAGATGCGAGAACTCCAGGTCGAAGCAGGACTCCCAGCGTCGCCACCGCTCGGCGTGGTCCCCGCTGAGGTCGGTCACGTCCTCGGCGGTGGTGCAGAAGCACGTCGGGCACGCCATGGTGCAGTTGCCGCAGGTCAGACAGCGCGAGGCGACATCGTTCCAGCGGTCGGCGTGCAGGGTGTCGCGCATCAGCATCTGCAGGTTCACGGGCGGCATGCTGCGTCCCATGCGGCCGGCCGCCTCCGCGACCGTCTCCCGAGCCGCGGACTCGGTCGCACTGTCGGTGGGCCGGCGTGGAAGTCCGGCCAGCACGGATGCGCCTTCGTCGGTTCCGGCCCGTGCCCAGAACCGGTGGCCGCTGCCGTCCACCACCTCCGTCAGGGCCAGGTCGTAGCCGGCATCGACGCCCGGCCCGGAGCCCATGGAGGTGCAGAAACAGGTGGCGCCCGGCTCGGTGCACTCCACGGCCACCAGGAAGACCCGTTCCCGGCGAGCTCGGTAGCGGCTGTCGGTGTGCGGACCGCCGGCCAGCACACGGTCCTGCACGGCGATGGCCCGCAGATCGCAGGGCCGCACCCCGAGGAACGCGTACGACGGCGGTGGGGCGTCGTCCTCGACCACCGTCAGCCCGCCGTCGGCCCCGCGGTCGGCCGTCCACTCCCGCTCTCGCTGCGGGTGCAGATACGTCTTCCACGACTGCGGTCCCGCACTGTGCGCGAACGCCGCGCCGTCCTCGCGCGGGCGCAGCCGGTAGTGCCCGGCTTCCAGCTCGACGCCCCAGCCGTACGGAAGCTCCGCGCCGCCGGCGATCTCGGCCAGCACGATCGCCCCGTCCCGCACGGTCGGCCCGATGACCGTACGACCACGCGCGGCCAAGGCCCTGATCAGCGCATCCAGCCCGTCCTTGCCGATCACCGCGGTGGTTCCGTCGCCCGCCATCGCCCGCCTTCCGGCTTGAATCACGCCAACCCGGTCAGTGTGTGTCCGCACTGATCCAGCGCAGGGCCGCCGGGCCTTCCTGTGGCCCATACGGCCCCCGTCGACCACCCGGACGGGCCCGGACAGCAGCCCGTCACCGCTGCACCGGAGCTGCCAGGCCAAGGCGGGGAAGTGATCACGCCATGGATACTTCTGCCGCCGCTGCGCGGATCGCCGTCATCGGTGTCGGCAATGCCTACCGTCGCGACGACGGCGTGGGCTGGACCGTGGTGGCCGACCTCGCGCAACGCAGGAAGCAAAACCCGCTCCCGCACGGCATCAGATTCACCTGCACCGACGGCGATCCGACGCGGCTGATCAGCGCCTGGGAAGACGTCCGCCTGGCCATCGTCGTGGACGCCGCGCGCGCTCGCCCGGCCCGGCCCGGCCGCGTGCAGAGGCTACGGCTCGGGGGCGATATCCCACGCACATCCCGGGGGAAGACGGGCTCGCACGGCTTCGCGCTCGACGCCACCGTCCGGCTCGCCCAGGCATTGGACCGGCTGCCCGGAGAACTGCTCGTCTACGTCGTCGAAGTTGCCGACATCAGTCTTGGCTCTGGACTGTCACCGCAGGTCGCAGCCGCTGTCGGACCGCTCGTCCAACGCATTGAGGAGGACATCATGCACCGCGCTGTTGCCGGACAGTGATCGGAGGGTCTGGCGGCCGGAAGCCCTGGCCTCAGGCTCCTCAACGGGGCCGGTCGGGCCCTCCCCGGGGGGGGGCCAACCCCTTCCTGCCGTGCTGCCGCGGGACTGCTGCACGCCGTACTCAGTCGTGGGGGACCATGGCCACGGGGCAGGTCACGTGGTGGATGGCGGCGTGCGCGACCGGGCCGACGCGCGGCGCGAGAAACGGTCGGTGCCGTCGACGGCCGACGGCCAGGAGTCCGGCCTCCGGGGCCGTCTGGACAATGGCCCGGGTCGCGCTCTCCGGCAGCACGGTCAGCTCCACCGGAACGTCGGGGAAGCGGGCACGCCACGGACGGATGACGTCCCGCAGCTCACCGTCCGCCTGCCTGGCGACTTCCGCCGCGGCCTCCGGGTCCACACCCCAGGGCGCATAGGCCTGCACAGGGAGCGGACGCCCGTGTACCACCTGTAGCGGAATTCCACGGCTCGCCGCGGCGTCGAAAGCAAATGCGAGGAGCGGTTCGCAGGGTCCATTCAGGCTCACGCCGACGACGATCCGTGATGCTGCGCCATGGGGGGTACCCGTGGACTCAGCAGCATCCGGTTGTGCACGGTCGCTCGCCCGGACCAGGACGACCGGCCCGTCGGCCCGGCCCATGACGTCCAGGCTGACATCGCCGAGCGCAAAGCTCTCCCACACGCCGAGAGCCCGCGAACCCAGCACGACCATCCGCGACTCCTCCGCAGCGCGCAGCAGTGCGGGCTCGGCCTCGGAGCCCACCAGATCCTCAATGATCTGCAGATGCGGATGGCGTTCGCGCACCACTTCCAGGGCCTGGCGCACGATCCGTCGTGCACCGGCGTTCTGATCGCGATCGGGCGGTGTGTCCGCCGCTTCGGCGGCGAGCAGTATCCAGGCATGGAGAAGCCGCAGCACGAAGTGCCGCCGGTCGGCTTCGTCGGCTGCCCACTGTGCAGCTGCCAGACTTTCTGGTGAGCCGTCGAGTCCGACAGTGATGATTTCCGGCTCCATGACTGCCCTTCCTTCGGGAACGGACGGAGAAAACCGTCCTGACCGGGTCCTGACGCCGGGGCACCGGAGGGAAGACGTACCACGTTCGCCGGCGGCGAGCGGCACGTACATGCCGTGTGATCGAGATTGCTCCATGGTCCGCCTTCCGGCCAATGAGCCGATGGGCGCTACGAGGGGACCGAACAGTCCACCGTTCAGGGTGCTCATCCGTCCGCGGTCACTACCGTGGGTGGTGTGACCGCACTGCCTGGGCGGCCACATGGAGGGCGTGGTGGGTGAAGAGATGCCTGGCCGATTCGGAGCCACGGAGAGGCAGGTCGTGGCGCTTCCGGAGGAGTTGCAAGAACGCCTCCAGACGGTGGAACGGAGCGGGGGCGGACTGCCCTGTCCGCTCCTCGAAGCGGTGCTGTCCGTGGGCAAGGGACTGGAGCTGCCGCAGGTGCTGCGCCGCATCGTCGAGGCCGCGGCCGCGCTCGTGGACGCCGAATACGGGGCGCTCGGCGTGCTCGGCGACGACTCCCGCATCTCCCAGTTCCTGACGGTAGGAATCACCGAGGAGGAGGCCGAGTCCATCGGCGAGCTGCCGGCGGGCCACGGGATTCTGGGCGAGCTGATCCGCCATCCCGTGCCGCTGCGCCTTGCCGAACTGGGCGAACACCCCTCGTCGTACGGATTCCCGCCGAATCACCCACCGATGCGGTCGTTTCTCGGGGTACCTGTCAAGGTGCGCGACAAAGTCTTCGGAAATCTCTACCTCACCGAGAAGCGCGGGGGCAGGGAATTCGACGCCGAGGACGAGACCGTGCTGTCGACGCTGGCGGTGGCAGCCGGTGTGGCCATCGAGAATGCCCGACTGTACGAGGAAGCCCGCTACCGCCAGCGGTGGCTGGCGGCCAACGGCGAGATCGTCGCGGGGCTGCTGACCGGAGCGGGCGTGGCCGACGTCCTGGAGACGATCGTGGACCACGCGGTGCGCATCCTCTCCGCCGACCTCGGTGTGCTGGCGCTGCCCGAGGACGACGACACCTTGCGGGTGGCGCTCGCCATCGGTGTGGATGCCGAGGCACACCGCGGTCTGCTCCTCCCCCGCCATGGATCATTCGTCGGCGCGGCACTCACTGCCGGAAGCTCCTTGATCAGCCTCGACGTCGAGCACGATCCCAGGATCACCGCCGGCCCGCCCCGGTGGGCCGGGCTCGGCCCCGCGGTCGCCGTTCCGATGGCCGCCGGCGAGCGGGTGCGCGGCGTGCTGTTGCTGGCCCGTCTCCGCGGTCGTGATCCCTTCACCGAACCGGAGGCCAAGCCGCTGCTGACCTTTGCCGGTCAGGCGGCCCTTGCCATGGAGATGGCTGATCAACGCCAGGGCGCCGAGCAGCTGACCCTGCTCAAGGACCACGAACGCATTGCGCGTGACCTGCATGATCTGGCTATCCAACGTCTCTTCGCCACAGGAATGACGCTCCAAAGTGCGCTTCGTTTCGTCGATCATCCGGAAGCCAGCGAACGCCTGTTGCGGGCCGTAGATGATCTGGATGAGACGATCAAGATCATCCGGTCCACCATCTTCGGGCTCCGCACTCACGACACCCGCCGGGCCGCCCACGGCCTGCGGGTCCGGACAGTCACAGTGGTGGAGCAGGCAACCCGCACGCTGGGCTTCACCCCGGCGCTCCACATGGAGGGACTCATCGACACAGATGTGTCGGCCGAGATCGCCGAGCATGTACCTGCCGTGCTCGGCGAGGCGTTGAGCAACATCGCACGGCATGCACACGCCAGCGCCGCGGACGTCGCACTGGTCGTTCGTGACGGAGGCCTGACACTGACGGTGAAGGACAACGGTGTGGGCACGGCGGGCGACGGCCGGCACAGCGGATTGCGCAACCTCACGAGGCGGGCGGAGAGCCTGGGCGGTGAGATGACCCTGGAGTCACCGTCCGAGGGCGGTACAAGACTGGTGTGGCGAGTACCGCTGCGCATTCCTTCGGGGTGACGCTCGCCGTACCGCACTGCTCAGCTCTGATGCAGCCGCCGTGCCGGGGCTGAACGGCCCCACACCTGCCGCGCAGTGGCACCCGCACAGCCTCCGGGTGGGCCCGTTCGGCCCCTCTCCTCTTTTCGCCGGGCATGCGACGGTCGGACTACAGCAGGAGAAAGAGGTGCATGATGCCTCCCTCGAAGATCCGCTGGCCTTGGCAGCGCAGCCCCCTCAAACGCAGCACCGACGTGGCGGAATCCTGGATGATTGTGACCACGGGGGTACTCATTGCCGTGCTGGCTCCGGCTGCAGGCGCGGTGGCCGGGAGCGCAGTGGACGACGCATCACAGCAGCAGAGCCGCCAGTGGCACACCGTCTCCGCGGTGGTGACGAAAGATCCTCCCGCGAGCATCGGTGTAGAGCCCTTGGGCGGCGCGGGTGGCAGACCTCATACCACGGTGCGATGGACGGCCCCGGACGGCACGGTCCGGACCGGAGAGACGGCCGTGGCACCGGGCGTGAAGGCAGGCGACCGGATCACCGTCCGGCTCGACCGGCACGGCTCCGTGGTGCGGAACCCCGTCAGTCCGGAAGGTTCCCTCGCCGAAAGCATCGCGATCGGAACCGTTGCGGCGTCCGGCACCGGAGTGGTGCTCCTCGGCGCGGAGCGGGCCGGCGCGCACCTGCTGAACCGCCGACGCTACGCGCAGTGGGAGAAGGAATGGGCGGAGGCGGACTCACAGTGGCACCACCCCCAGAGGTGAGCTGCCACGAGCTGCCGCGTCGCGCGAAGGGTGCGACACACCGCGTCGCGGGACCGCGAGGCGGCCGACGGGCTACACCGGCCTTTGGTAAGGAGCCTCACGCCGGTAGGTGAGGCGATTGACCACGGCAGTGACGCCGTCCACCTGTCGCATCATCCGTATGGCGACGGCCACCTGGCCGCTGCTCTCCAAACTCCCCGCAACGGTCACCAGACCGTCGTGGACCGACACTTCTACGCTCCGCGGGCTCAGCCACAACGCCCGCACCACGATCTCGTCCATCACTTCGTCGCGGATTGCGGAGTCCGGACGGGCGAAGATCTGCAGCACATCGCGCCGTGTGATCATGCCGACGAGCCGTGCCTCCTCATCCACCACGGGGAGCCGCTCGATTCCGCTCGTGCTCATGAGGCGGGCCGCACGGACAACGGAGTCATCGGCACGGACCGTGCGAGCCGGAACCGACATCAACTGGCCGGCATCGGGATTGGCGCCACTGCCGGTCCTGCGCCCCTCGGGCTCCAGGTCCGTCGCGGAGACCACGCCGATCACTTTGTCATCGCCATCCACCACGGGCAGGCCGCTGATGTCGTACTCCGCCAGCAATCGCACCATTTCTTGGGCGGATGTCCCGCTGCGCACGCGGACGACATCCCCGGTCATGACGCTTCCCACCTGTCGGCGCTTCATCTCCTGCCCTCTCTCGGCTCGTGCCCGGCCTCACGGAAGCCGGCGCAGGTAGGGGTCACGCGCATGGCGCGGCAGCAGGCGCACCCGGGCGTCGACGACAGTGATGCCATCCGGCCTGGCGATCACCGGGTTGCATTCCGCCTCGGCAAGCTCGGGCAGGTCGTCCGCCATCCGGGAGAGGCGTGCCAGCAGGTCCTCCAAGGCCGCGATGTCGGCTGGGCCGCTGCCCCGGTAGCCGAACAGCAGGGGCGCGTACCGGGGTGCGGTGATGAGTTCGTGGACATCGGTGTCGGTGAGCGGGGCAAGGCGCGCGGCGTGGTCGGCGAGCAGCTCGCTGATGGTCCCGCCGAGGCCGAAGAGGAGCAGCGCTCCGAATACTTCGTCCTGGACGACGCCGGCCAGCAACTCCGCACCACGGGCAGCCATCGGCTGGACCAGAACTTCGGTCATCGCGGTGCCGAGGCGGCGGGTCAGATCACGGTAGGCGGCCAGCACTTGAGACTCCCCGCGCAGTTCCAGGAGGACGGCGCCCTGCTCGCTCTTGTGAAGGAGCCCGGGTCCCTGTGCCTTGAGCACCGCCGCACCATCGGGCCCCGCCAGGCGTGCGGCAGCATCGACAGCCTCCCGCTCAGTGGTGACGCATGCCTGCGGCAGCCGGGGGATGCCGTAGCAGCCGAGGAGCCGTGCGGTCTCTCGCACATCCAGCCAGCCGCCGGCCGGATCCCGCGCGAGAAATGCTTCCACGAGGGCATGTGCACCCGGCCCGTCGATGCCTGCCGGCTCCACGCACCTGCCCGGTGGCCTGGCCAGCCAGCGTGCCCGTTCAGCGGCATGGAACAGGGCCTGGGCCGCCGACTGCGGTTCGCTGTATGAGGGCACCGCCGGCCCGTCTTCCGTGCGCAGCAAGCGGACGCGCTCCGGCTGATCGAGCAGCGCCGCAACAAGCGGTACGCCGGCACGCCCCTTCGGCGCTGATGTCGCCGCAGTGACGAGATCGGCACCGACAGCCGCGTTCAAAGCGGTCGGCACCAGTGCAACCAGGACGGCGTCCGCCGCTCCGGAGCGCGCAAGCCGGCCTACGCACTCGCTCAATTCCTGCGCGCTCACTTCCGGTGTGGTGTCGACCGGATTTCCGGCACTGGCACCTGCCGGCAACAGGGCCAGCAGCTTCCCCCCGAGGTCCGACGGCAACTCGGGGACGGTCAGTCCCGCATCCACGCAGGCATCCGCGGCCAGCACTCCGGCGCCCCCGGCGTTCGAGACCACGGCGACCCGCCCGCCCGCAGGAAGCGGCTGGGAGTGCAGCAGCGCCACGGTGTCCAGCAGCTCACCAAGGGTGCGGGTGGCGGTCAGGCCGGCCTGGGTGAACAGTGCCCGGCGGGTCATGGTGGGGGTTGCCGCTGCTGCCGTGTGCGAGGCGGCAGCACGACGGCCTGCTTCCGAGCGCCCGGCATCGACCGTGAGCACCGGCATACGGCGGGCAACACGCCGCGCCGTACGGGAGAAGGCCCGAGGGTTCCCGAACGACTCCAGGTGCAGCAGCGCCAGTTCGGTCCTGCCGTCGCCCTCCCACCACTGCAGAAGATCATTGCTGCTGACATCGCGTTTGTCACCGAGCGAGACGAAGCTGGAAATGCCGATACCCAGGCGGGAGAGCCCGTCGAGAAGCGCGATGCCCACTCCGCCGGACTGCACCGCGACCCCCGCGGTACCCGGCACCGGCTTCGTCACGGCGAAGGTCGCGTCCATGCGAACGGACTTCTCCGTGTTGGCAATGCCCAGACAGTTGGGGCCGACCATCCGCATACCCCAGTGGCGGCATGCCTCGGTCAGCTCCGCGATCGCGCCGTCGTCCAGACCGGATGCCAGGACCACCAGCGCTCTGACTCCGGCCTTGCCGCACTGGACCACCGTGTCGCAGACAGCGGCAGCCGGTGTCGCGATGACGGCGAGGTCGGGCGGGTGAGGAAGGTCGGTGACGGATGCGTGGGCGGGGATGCGCAGCACGGCGTGCGCGTGCGGGTTCACTGCGTAGAGCGACCCGTTGAAGTGGGCCTCACGCAGGTTGTGCAGTACGGCCCGGCCGGCCGAACCCGATCGGGTTCCGGCTCCGATCACCGCGAGGGAGCGGGGACGCAGAAGTGGCTGCAAGCTCGCGGTGCCGGCGGTGCGGCCCCGGTTGTCCACCGCTGCCAGATAACGTTCGTCCGGTTCGAGCCGGATGACCTCGCGTACCGTGGGTCCGTCGTACTGACGTGTGACGCGCAGGCCGAGGTCGGCGAAGACCTTATGGATGAGGTGGTTGTCGGCGAGCACATCGGCGGTGAAGGCGGAAACGCCGTTCTCGCGGGCGATGTGGACGAGGTGCTCCAGCAGCAGAGTGCCGACGCCTCGGCGGTGGAAGTCGTCGGCGACCGCCAGGGCGATCTCGGCGGAGGTGGCGTCGTCGCCGAGCTCGTACTCGGCGACGCCGATGAGCCGGTCCCCCTGTATCGCCACCAGCGTGCGGTGGCCGGCTTCTGGGGGCGCGCAGAGCCGGTCGGCGGCCTGCTCGCCGGAGCGGCGGCTCACCACGAAGAATCGGCTGCGCAGACTGTCCGCGGACATGTCACCGTAGAGCCGAAGCACCGGTCCACGGTCGTCCGGGCGCGCCGGACGGAGCCGGACCGTACTTCCGTCGGACAGCAGTGCACAGACCTCTCGCGCACCGGAGGCTGTGTCCGTCATGGCGGTTCCACTCCTCACGGCCTCTCCCTCTTACGATCCGTCCTCGTGGGCCATCGGCCCGAGGACCGTCCGGTGCCGTCCGGTGCCGCCCTGAGGGACCGACGCTCTCCCGACGACTCTGTGTGCCGGCCGCGCGTCGTGCAGCTCCTCCTCCCCCCGTGACGGGCCCCTACGGATGCTCGAAGTGGCGGCCCACCACCGGCCCTGTCCGTTCGGGATCCGCTCCTTTGAGGTCGAACGTCACATCCACGACCCCCTCGACCGCCCGCACCAGCCGTGCCGCCACGGAGAGGAGCGACTTGTTGCGGATCTGGCCGCTGAGCGTGACCACCCCATCGGTGACGCTGACCGACATCTCCTCTGCGGAATCGGAGAACAGCCGGTTCACGACCTCCGCACGTACCTCCGCTGCCAGGTCCTCGTCGGACCGGAGAAAGACCTTCAGCAGGTCCGAGCGACTGACGATCCCCTGCAGCATTCCCTCGCTGTCGACGACGGGAAGCCGCTTCACGGACTTGTACGCCATGGTCCGCGCCGCCTGCGCGAGGGAGTCGCCGGCTTGCACCGTGAGGGCGGGCGCAGTCATCAGCTCCCCCGCCGTCAGGGCGCCGGCCTTGCGCACCTCGTCCGACCGCCGCAGCTGTTCCATCCGGTCGGGGTTCGCTTCCCGGAACTCCTCCTTGAGCAGCAAATCGGCCTCCGAGACCACGCCGACCACCCGCCCCTCCCCCACAAGCACAGGCAGGGCGCTGACTTTCCACTGCTCCATCGTCTCGACGATCTCCTTGAAACGCGCCTCCTGACCGATAGCCACCACCGTCTGAGTCATCACATCGCTGACCGTGCACGGGGTGTGCTCCATGACGCCTCCTCGGTACGGACTGCCGTCGCGCGGCCGCTACGACACCTTCAGCTTGCGCGTGGCCGTCCGTGCCGGGCAGGGGCCGTCCGGCCCCTTCGTCTGCTGATCGTCAACGTTGGGTTCGACGCAGTACGCCATCCCACGCGCACTCCGTCCGCGCCACCCGTTGGGCCGGTCGGCCCGTGATGAGGCCCTGCGGCCCATCCCCTCGGCCGCGCACTCCGCGCAGCGTGGAGAGGCAAGGATGCTTCCGCTCCCCCGGAGGTACGCGATGACGCGCCCCGTGACCGTCGGTGTGGACGGATCACCTGCGGGCCTGGCCGCCGCCGACTGGGGAGCGCGGGAGGCGCAGCTCAGGACGGAATTGGCACGCCGTCCGGATGCCCGCGAACTCCCCCTCGTCGTCGACCACTTCAAGGAGCTCATCAAGACAGCGGCCGACGAGGACTTCCCACAGGCCCGGCCAGGCAACTGCAACGCGCCGGGCATGCCGTGAAGAGCACATCGCCCAGCCCGAAATGCGACGGTTCGGGAACGACGAACTCGCCAGCCCCGACCTGATCCGATACCGCTCCGGACTCATCGCCCGGCTCGCCCCGGTGACGTACCGACAGTTCCTCGGGTACCCCGAGCGGAGGCTCTTCTCCGGCCCGTCGTCGCTGCACCGGCTCGCCTCGCTGGAACTCCTGGTGCGGCCGTTCGACTTCCGCGAAGCGGCGCGCTTCTGGGGCATTCGATCCCCACGGCTTGCCGTGCAGGTACATGCCGTCGTGGGCGGCACTCCCGCCTATCGGGGGGACCTTGTGTGCGACGACGCCCCTACCGGCCCGCGTGACTTCGACGCATGGGTGTGCAGAACCGTCCTCAACCCCCGGACCGGGCGCTGTCCCATTCCGCGCTGGTCGCGATCGCAGCAGGCCGCTCCACGCCCGGTGAGATCGCCGAACGCTTCGGAGCCCAGCTGACCGACGTCTCCCACGTCCTGGCCGTACTGCAGAACCGTGGGCTGTTGCACGCAGAGCCGGACGCGTTCCGGCCCGCACTGACCCGCTACCGCATCGCCGAGCCGCTGCTGGCCTTCGAGCATGCCGTCGCCTGGCCCCATCGCGCCGCGATCGAGCAGGGCGACACGGCCACCGTGTGGCAACACGCCTGCGCCACGTTCGACTCCGCCGTGGCAGCCCCCCGCTTTGCCCAGATCTGCCGGGGCTGGGCCACCGCATACGCCGGTCCTGGCACCTTCGAAGGGGACCCCGAGTCGGCCGTGCGCGGCGCTGTCCTCCGGCCCTGTGGGGTCCAGCCGGCTCGATGTGGACGTAGCGGTACTGCGGGCTGCGGAAGCCCGGGGCGAGGTTCTCCTGGTCGACGTCGACAGGCTCTACCACGGCGAGTGACCGGCCGTCACGCGTTCAAGCGGTCAAGCGGTCGCACAGATGGTTTCGACGAAGTGCCCGACCTTCTTTTCTCCCAGGTGCCGCGCAAGGTCGGCTTCGCTGATCATGCCGACCAGCCGGTGGTCGTCGATGACCGGCAGCCGCCGGATCCGGTGTTCCTCCATGGCTTTCAGGACCTGTTCCGCCCCGGCGTCGGCACCGATGGTGACGGGTTTGCCCTGAGCGAGTTCACCAGCGGTCATCGTGTGCGGGTCCTTGCCCTTGGCGAGGCATTTGAGGACGATGTCGCGGTCGGTGATGATCCCGTGCAGACGGTCGTCGGGGCCGCAGAGGGGCAGTGCGCCCACATCGAGCTCGCGCATCCGACGTGCCGCGTCCACCAGGGTCTCGGTCTCCTGAACACAGGTGGCACCCCTGTGCATGATGTCGCGTGCGGTGGTCATGGCGGTGACTCCCTCAAGTTCGTCCGGTGGGGGCGGGCACGGGCTATGTGCCCTCATGCGCCGCCCCGTGGGGCCTGGAATCAGTCTGCGGAGTGCGGACCGTGCAGGAAATGGGTCGAATGGGCCGGCTTCGGTCGGGCGGCTGCGGCGTCCCCTTGACTGCGATATGTCCGGCCTCGCCCGCGGGGCGAGCGGTGCCGGACCCGTGCTGCCGCATTTCGCGCTGCAGGTCACGGGAATAGCGTGGAAGGGAGACGCCCGCGGTGGCCGGCATCGGCCGTCCGGCGGAAGAGCCGCGTCGTGGGAGGTCTCGTCTAGGAGCCATCCAATGATCACAGCAGTCCGCCTACCGGGTCGGCATCCGACGCGATCGGTCAAACCGGGGCCGCCACGCGAGCCGCCCAAGCCGCCGGCTTCGCAACCGAGCCCCACTTGGCGGCCGTGGCTGCTGCCCGTCATTCTGGTGATCGTGTTCCTGGTCCTCCTGATGCGCTCCCAGCCCTCGCCAGGGGTGTCCGTTTCGTACAGCCAATTCCTCGGCAAGGTGAACACGGGCCAGGTCAAGACGGTCGACATCGACGACAAGGGAGCTGTCGACGGAACCCTCAAAGACGGACGGAAATTCACCACCCAGATCCCCACCGCACTGGATAACAGTAGCCTTGAGCAACAATTGCGATCCGAGAAAGTGGATATCACCGCCTCCCACAGCGGCGGCGGGAGCGGCCTGGGGACGCTGCTGGCATTCGTCCTGCCGCTGGTCCTTCTCGGTGCGCTGTTCCTGTGGACCGGGCGGAAGGCCGCCCGCACGCTGTCCGGGGGACTGAGCGGTATCGGACGATCCCGGGCCAAGATCATCGAGGCCGAGCGGCCGACCACCCGCTTCGTCGACATCGCCGGATACGAGGGCGCCAAGCAGGAGATCAGCGAGGTCGTCGACTTCCTGCGCCACCCGGAGCGGTACGCGGCGGCCGGAGCCAAGGGACCACGCGGAGTGCTCATGGTCGGGCCACCGGGCACCGGCAAGACGCTGCTCGCACGCGCCGTCGCCGGCGAGGCCGAGGTCCCCTTTCTGTCAGTGACCGGATCGGCGTTTGTGGAGATGTTCGTCGGGGTCGGCGCCTCCCGGGTCCGCGACCTCTTCGCCGACGCACGCAAACGTGCTCCCTCGATCATCTTCATCGACGAGATCGACGCCGTCGGCAGCCGCCGCGGCGGGGTGCGCCTGGGCGGTAACGACGAACGCGAGCAGACCCTCAACCAGCTCCTGGCCGAGATGGACGGCTTCGACCAGAGCAGCGGCATCGTGGTGCTCGCCGCGACCAACCGGCCCGAAGCCCTCGACACGGCGCTCCTGAGGCCCGGACGCTTCGACCGGCATGTGACCGTCCCGCTGCCGAACCAGGCCGAGCGAGCGGCGATCCTGATCGTCCACGCCCACGGCAAGACACTTGCACCCGACGTCGACTGGGACGTCGTGGCGCGAGCCACGCCCGGCTTCTCCGGAGCCGATCTCGCGAACCTCGTCAACGAGGCAGCCATCCACGCAGTCCGCGCGGGCGGCACCGTCATCTCCGCCCAGGATCTGGACTCCGCCCGCGACCGGGTGCTGCTCGGTCGGCGGGAAACCTCCAACGCCCTGCTTCCCGAAGAACGCCATGCGGTCGCCGTCCACGAGTCCGGGCATGCCCTCGTCGCGGCTCTGTGCGAGCACGCCGACCCGGTCGCGAAGGTGACCATCCTGCCCTCCGGACCGACCCTGGGCGCCACCGAGCAGCTCCCCGAAGCCGAACGCCACCTCTACAGTGAGGGCTATCTGAACGATCTGCTGACCGTCCGGCTCGGCGGCCGGGCCGCCGAACTCGTCGCCTTCGGCGAGGGCTCGACCGGCGCCGCCGACGACCTGGCCGGCGCCACCCAGATCGCCGGCCGCATGGTCCGCGATTTCGGCCTGTCCCCCGCCCTCGGCCCGGTCGGCTACGCCTCAGGCACCCCTCAACGCCTCGGCGAAGAGCCCCCCGAAGCAGCCCTGCAGCGGCCGTACTCCGAGCACACCCAGCGCATCGTCGATGAGGAAACCACCCGCCTCGTCCGGCAGGCCGAGGAACGCGCCGTGGCCCTGCTGCGCCAACACCGCACGGCACTCGACGACCTCGCAAACCGGCTCATCATCCATGAAACCATCGCCGGTTCCATCGTCCTGGACGTACTACGACAGCAGCCAACCGCTGATGACGACGCCACCGCGACGGGCGGCAACAAGTCGCCGTGGTGAGACGCTCGGTGACCGCGCCGACTTCGCGGCAGCTCGCAGATGGTGCGGGCCGCATGCTCGGCACACCGCGCCGTGTGGTGCGAGAGGGTGCTGCCGCGGGGCCCGGCCTGCCTGTTGCCTCGATGCGGGCCTGTCGGCCCTGGCATCGTCCCTCCGCACGGATCGAGGATGGTCACACGCGGACGGTCCTTCGCGTTACGGGGCGGACGCCCCAAGGCGCCCGCCCCATACGGTGTTTCGTCGGCAGTCTCAGGTCGTGATGTCGATGTGCCGTGGCGTTGTGGCCTGTGTTTTGGGGACTGTGACGGTCAGTACACCGTCCGCCAGGCTCGCCGTGACCTCCTCGGCTTTCACATCGGCGGGTAGGAGGGCCCGGTATTCGAAGCTGCCTGTCCGGCGGGTGGAGCGGCGCAATACGCCTTCGCGCTCGCTTTGCTTGTACTCGCCGGAGATGTGCAACCCCTGGCCGCTGACCTCGACATCGATGTCGTCACGCTGCACACCGGGCAGCTCCGCCTCGATGATGTAGGCGTCATCCGTCTCGTGCATATCCGCCAGTGGCGCCAAGTGTGTCCCTGCGCCCAACGAGGGCGCGGCACCGGCGGACTCCAGCAGGTGCTCCATTCGCTGGAACAGTTCATCGATCTCCGAGGTGAGGGGACCACCCCAGCTCAGGGAGGGCACAGCACCTTCCAGCAGGCTACCGGGCCGGTGTCGAACGGGCATGTTCATCGCGGTCACCTCCGCGAATCGAGTGCGCTCGGATGCGTTCCATGGTGCGCGCGCGGACGTTACTCGGCGACTCAGACCCGACGCTCCCGCCGCGTGGTCCCTGGAGTGGTCACCCCAGCGTTTTGTGCACGCGGAGCGTCCGGAACACCCCGCGTGATACCGGAGTGACTGAATGGCAGCAGGCCACCGAGCGGCTCGGGTACCCACTGGAGGCGCAGGCTCGACGCCACGGCATCGAGATGCCGGTGCCGACCAGGACGATCGCCCACTCCAGCACCCCGGAGGGCAGAGCCGAACCCTCCATCCTGAGGCCAGGGGATGTGCCATCCTCCTCACCGCGCTTCTCCCGACCAGTCCGCCGCCGTGGGCCCCGCCCGTGCGGCATCCGGGCCGGTCACATCGAATTCCACGTCCACCACGCCCTCGACAGCTCGCACCAGGCACGCAGCCACCGGGATGCATGGAGTGTCCCGAACCCGCCCATGCAGCGTGATGACGCCGTTGCTGACAGTGGCCTGCAGATGTTCTGCGGCCGATGCGCAGGTCGTCTCACGTAGCGACGGGAGGTGGATCGGTACGGCGGAAAGGCGTCGGGCGTTGTCATTCACGAGCTGGTTCGGAACGTGATCCCTACGTCGGGGCAGAGGGACTCGGCCAGCCCACGGTCGAAGGGCTCGGTGCCGGGGGTGAGCACCGACGCGGCGGCCACGGCCACCCCCAGCGCGCAGGCACTGACCGGATCGTCCCCTGCGGTCAGCCGTACGGTGAGCGCGGCCACCATGCTGTCTCCGGCACCGGCGTCGCTGAGCAGCTCCCCGGGCATCGGCGGTGCATGCAGTTCGGTGTGGCCGTGACGGGTCGAGCAGAGCGCGCCCAGGTCCCCGATCGTGGTGATGGCGATCTCGGCGGCCCCCGTGGTGAGCAGTTGTTCGTTGACGGCCACGGCATCGTCGAAGCTGCGTACGGTCCGGCCGAGGAGATCGGCGGCCTCTGTGCGGTTGCACCTGAGCAGAAAGACGCCTTCTGACAGCGCCTGCCGCAGCGCCGGACCCGACGTGTCCAGCACCAGCCGGGATCCGGCCGCTTTGACCCGGCGGGCGACGGCCGTATAGAAGTCGTCAGGCAGGCCGCTGGGCAGGCTGCCGCTGGCTACGACGTACCTGCTGGTGCCGATCGCCTGCCCCAGCACGTCCAGGCAGCGTCGTCCCTCCTGGTCGTCGAGGTGCGGGCCGGGCGGGACGATGTGATGACTGCGGCGCGACCCGGTCTCGAACAGCACGAGTGCTTCGCGGGTCTCACCATCGATGTCGACGGCGATGTGGTCGATGCCCTCTTCGTCCAGCAACCTGTTCAGGCGGCAGCCGACCTCGCGGCCGGCGGTGTGGACGGCGGTTGCCCGTCCTCCGCATCGCGCCACACCGCGGGCGACGTTGATTCCCCCGCCCCCGCCGGCCACAGACCTGACCCGAGCGCGGTTCTTGCCGATGTCGGCAAGGTGGTCGACATCCCAGCAGATGTCGACGGTGGGGTTCATCGTCAGGGTGAGAACTGGCCCGGCCGTGGCGGGATCCGGTGCTGCCGTGCTCATCGCGGAGCTGCCGCCTCGCCCGGTATGGCCACTGCCTGGCGGACCATCTGCTGAACGCGGGCCCGCTCATTGTCGTACCCGGCTGTGACCGCCGGCAGGTCGTCGGCAACGGTGGTCAGCGTGAACCCGACGGCGGATGCTCGCGGACACGCCACGATGCCGCTGGGTACCAGGAATTTGGCCACGGCACCCAGGCCGTCCTGGTAGCGGCCACGTGCGGCCTTTTGCCGGAAGATCTCGTTGGCCCCCTCCGCTTCGGTCGTCTTCCGTGCGGTCACGCAGACGATGCCGGCCACGTCGAAGGCATACTCGGTCGGCGCCGAGCGGCCGATGCAGCCGAGCCCGTTGACGGCAATCCGGGCGGCCATGGTTCGCTCCCCACGTTCTTGGCCGAACTGCTGACGAAGCGGTCCGACCCCCGGGGCCTCGGTCGCGGCCGATCGCGGTCGGCTCACCTGCCATGAACGGGACGGCCGATGGTGCGTGTCACTGGCCCCGACCCAGCTTCGACGCTAACCCTTCCGACAGCCCGACGCACCTCGTCGCGTCACCGGCAGGTCGCCGGCGGAGGTCACGGCGCGGTGCCCGGCGGCGAAGATCTCGACCACCACGGCCGCCTCCTGCACGGCGGGATCGCCGGCGCACAAGTCGGCCACGTGCCCGACGAGACATAGCCTGCACCCTCATCTGCTACCGACGACTCGCCAAACGAGATGAGCTGTTGGCGCAGATCCCACCGGGACGAGCAAGGAAGGGATACGCCGCGGACCGGGCAGCTCTTGCGCGATTGAGCCGTTCGGCCGATGGCCCGGCCGGGTCAGCAGCCCGAGGGTCTTACAAGGCGCTCTACTTGCTCTCGAACTTCGAGGGGAGCCGACCCATGACAGGACATCCGCCCTCCGTCGAGCGCGTGCTTTCCGCGCCCATCGATCTCAACGGGACCGGTCACTACGTGCACTGGGGAGTGGTGCAGCTGTCCGTCGCCAACCTCGTGGTCATCGGGGTGATGCTGGTCGTCTTCGTGGCGGCCCTGCTCCTGCCCTTCCCCCGAGGGCGAGGCCGACGATGAGCGAGGTAGGAGGAGGCTGGACCGGAGCGGTCCGACGGCGGGCGGTGCGGGCACTGCCCCCGGACAAGCTGCTGCCGGACACCCAGCCCGCGTACATGGCCTCATGGATCTACGTCTTCGGTGTGCTCACCGTGGCCGCGCTGATCGTCGTCCTGGTCACCGGCGGGGTGCTGGCCCTGAAGGGGCCCGCATGGTGGCATGTCTCGGGGACCGGCACGTACGTGAACGGCCTGCACCTGTGGAGCGTCGAGCTGTTCATGTTCTTCATGGTGATCCACCTGTGGGGCAAGTTCTTCATGGCCGCCTGGCGCGGTCGGCGGGCGCTGACCTGGGTCACCGGTGCGGTGTGTTTCTTCGCCTCGATCGGCACGGCCTTCACCGGCTACCTGGTCCAGCAGAACTTCGACTCCCAGTGGATCGCCGGGCAGGCCAAGGACGGGCTCAACTCGGTGGGCATCGGCGCGTTCTTCAACGTGCTGGACTTCGGCCAGATGCTGATGTGGCACATCGTCCTGCTGCCTTTCGCCCTCGGCCTGCTGACGGTCTGGCACGTCCTGCTGGTCCGGCTGCGCGGGATCGTGCCGCCGATCGACGCCGCGCCGGATCCCGCGGACGGGCCCACGCAGGAGGCAGCGCAATGACCCGACGCGCCGTCAAGCGCGCCGTACCGGACCCGGCCGCTTTCCCCACCAGGCCCTACGACCTGGTCAAGGAGTTCACGATCGCACTGGTGGTGGTCGCGCTGCTCACCGCGGCCCTGGCCGCCGTCTTCTCCTCGCCCGACGTCAAGCCGGTGACGCTGGCCTCCTGGTCGAGGGCCGACGGCGCCGACTTCACGACGACCGCCGTGTCCGAGCTCGGCGGCACCAGCGGCACGGCCGAGTACGGGCCGCCGTACACTCACACGCCGGGCGCCGCGCAGAAACTCGGGCCCGTCGGGCTGCAGAGCGCCGCGGGGGTCCGCGTCCCGGTGGACACGGCAAACGACTTCGTGCTGCGTCCACTGCGCAATGCCCCGGAACCACCCGCCGTCAGCGCGGGCCTCGCCGCCTGGGCCGCCGCTCCGGCGGCCCGGCGCCAGGCATGGACCTCGGCCTACTCCGACGCCCTGGCCAAGGCCGACGGCGGCGCCCCCGCGAAGGGCGATTACGGCCCGGTCCCTGTCCTCATCGCACGCCTTCTCGGTCTGGCCCGCAGCGGCGCGCTGGATGGCGAACTCCAGGCGGAGGGCAAGTTCTACCAGACCGACTACACCCGTCCGCTGCTCTTCCTCTCCGATGGTTCCTACCTGGAGTCCCGTGCCCGTGCCGAGCACCTCGGCGGCGACCAGTGGGGGATGATGAACGAGACCGGGAACTACCCGGGCCAGGCGTGGCTGTGGCTCTACACCTTCTGGTATCAGATCGAGCCCTTCAAGTCCTCCGGCAACGCCGACGCCCTGATCTGGGGCCTGATGGCCCTGCTCAGCGTGGGCCTGATGCTCGTGCCTTTCATCCCCGGAGTGCGATCCGTACCGCGCTGGACGCGAGTGCACCGGTTGATCTGGCGCACGTACTACCGCGAACAAGCTGTGGAACGGCACCGGCAGGAGTGATCTTCGCTCTCCGGCGTACTGCGGGTGGTTGCACCGCTTGTGTGGTGGCGAGGAGGTCACAGGCACTGTCGTACGAAGGTGAGTTGGACGCGCCTCGTAGCGGACGACGGGCTTGCCGTCACGCGTCGCGACGCCGCGGGCCTGCTTACCTCACGCTTGAGTGGTGGGCCCGACGAGGCGATCGCCGGACAGTAGCGTGCCGGCTTGCTTGACGTGCCGTAGGACAGGTGAGACTTCCATGCTCTGCAGGCCGGGCAGGGCCCCGATGCGTTCCGACGTGAATTCGAAGAGTTCGTCGAGGTCTCGGCAGTGGGCGACGGCGTGGATGTTGTAGGGGCCGGAGATGGCCGCGGCGAAGGCGATCTCCGGTTCTCGTGCCAGCGAGCGTCCGACGTTCTTCACCTCTGACGGATGCACTCGCAGCCACAGGTTGGCCCGCGCGTGATAGCCCAAGGCTGCTGGGGCGATCTCGACGTCGATGTGGACGACGCGTCGTTGGAGCAGGACGCCCAGCCGGCGGGATACGCGGCCGGGTGTGGAATCCGCCGCTCTGGCGAGGTCGACGAGACTGGCCCGACCGTCGGCGGCGAGCGCGCCGAGAATCCTCTCGTCTTCGGCGCTGAGATGTACAGGGTCGTCGGTGACGACCGGAGACTCCGCGAAGGGGGGGCCGTCGCTCCCGAGCATGGCTTCCTGCTCCGGGGACAGCGTGCCGTGGAGTGCGGCCCAGTAGTGGCCGCGGCCTCCCATGAACTGGCGGAGCATGGCGAAGGCGCTGATGTCGAGCACCGCCGCGGTGCGCGGAAGCCGTTGGCCGAGCAGCTCTTCTCGCTGCGCTTGATCTCGTGACTGAGTCGCGCACGTGACTTCGGAGCCGGCTGCGCCAAGGGCTACCCAGTTGACATCGTCTCGCTTGGCGAGCGCGCCCGCGATCGCCGTGACGCTGCCGGGCCGGCAGCGTAGTCGTACCAGCCATCTGCTTTGTCCCAACGCCCCCGGGTTGACCACACCGGCGACGCGGATGACGCCCTCGGCGTGCAAGCGCCGATATCGGCGGTTGATGGTGCCTTCGGTGAGGCCGAGCGCGGCTGCTATGGAGGCGAAGGAGGCTCTCGGGGCGACCTGCAGTGCACGAATTATTCGCACATCATCGGGCTGGATCGCGAGGGATTGAGACGTCGATGCACCTGCCATAGAAGGAATCCTACAAATTGAACTTCCTGGATCGCATCTGCGGCAGCACGGCAAGCAGACTTGTTCCCTGCCGATGAAGGGGCACAACGGTGCGTACCCCGGTGTCGCCCCGAGACGGTCTGAGTCAAGGACGCACGAAGTGAACTCGCAACGCAAAGGAACGGAGATGACGCTGTATGTCATCGACTGTCACAGGGCAGCGCACGCCGACCGCCCTCATCGTCGGAGCCTCCCGCGGCCTCGGACACGCGATGGCGGCTGAACTCCTCGGCCGAGGCTGGAACGTCATCGGCACGGTCCGCGATACCTCCGCGCCAACTCCCCTGCACGATCTCGCCGACCGGACCGAGGGCCGCGTCACCATCGAGCATCTCGACGTCAACGAGCCCGACCACCTTGCGCCCCTGCACGAGCGTCTTGCGGAACGTCGGCTCGACTTGCTCTTCGTCAACGCCGGGACCACGAACAATGAGCAGACACCGATCGGCAAAGTGGCGACAGACGATTTTGTCGAGGTGATGATCACCAACGCTCTCGGCCCCATGCGCGTCATCGAGGCGCTCGAAGACCTGGTGTCCCCCACCGGCCTCATCGGAGCGATGTCGTCCGGGCAGGGCAGCATCACGAACAACACGACCGCAGGCCGCGAGGTCTACCGGGGAAGCAAAGCGGCCTTGAACATGTTCATGCGCAGTTTCGCGGCCCGCCAGGCCGAGACGCAGCGCGGCTTCGCCCTCCTGGCACCGGGCTGGATCCGCACCGCGCTCGGAGGGCCGGACGCGCCGTTCACCGTCGAGGAGAGCGTCCCGCTGCTGGTGGACGTTCTGCTGTCCAAACTGGGCACGCCGGGTCTGGCGTATCTGGACCGCTCGGGTCGGACAGTGCCCTGGTAAGCCCCGCAGAGCGACCCTTGCGGACAAGTCTGACGACCAGTAGGCACCGTAAGCGGTCCCGTCATTCGAAACGCCCCATCACCCGCGGCTGACGTGGCCGCTGCAGGAAACCGCTGAGGAGGACGACCATGCCTCTCATTGCTGTCGAAGAACACTGGATCACGCCGAACGTGACATCCGCCCTCCGAGCTGTGCCACTGCCTGACGAAAGCCTTGCCTTCAATGAGATGGGCGACAACCAGGAACGTCTGGAGGACCTGGGGGCCGGCCGCATCGCGGCCATGGACGCTCAGGGAATCGACGTGTCCGTCCTCGCCCTGACACCGCCGGGAGTCCAGCCGCTGCCGCCCGGCAAGGCACTGGCTCTGAGCCGCGCCGCGAACGATATGGCCGCGGCGGCCGTTGCCCGGCACCCGGCCCGTTTCCGCTCGCTGTCCACTCTCCCCATGTCGTCACCAAAGGACGTCGCGTACGAGTTGGAAAGAGCTGCGGGCATGGGGCATGTAGGCACCATGGTCTATGGCCGATCGGGCGACCTGTTCCTCGACGACCCCGCCTATGACGACTTCTTCTCCGCCGCATCAGAACTCGGCCAGCCCGTGTTCATTCATCCGCAGCTGCCCTCGACCGCAGTGCGCGACGCCTCCTATCGCGGATTCGACCCCATGACGGACCTGGCCCTCGCCACTTTCGGGTGGGGGTGGCACCTGGACGCCGCGATCGCGGCGCTCCGGCTGGTACTGCGAGGGACGTTCGACCGTCATCCCGACCTGCAAGTCGTGCTCGGGCACTGGGGAGAGATGCTGCTCTTCTGGCTCGACCGAGCCGACAGCCTTGCCCGTATCGCCGGATTGGAGCGATCCGTATCGGACTACATCCGGTCCAACTTCTATATCACCACCTCCGGCATGCTCAATCCGGCGCTCCTGCAGCACGCCCTGTCCGTCACCACCGTCGACCGGTTGATCTTCTCGACCGACTACCCGTTCCAACGGCCGACCAGGGACGAAATCGATTCCTTCCTAAACCACTTCTCGTCAGACGCGGAACGCGAGCAGTTCTCGTCGGCCAACGCGGCATCCTTGTATGGCATTGACTCGTAGGCAGTGTGACACCACGGCGGATGCGGCCTTGTCACCCTGAACCCAACTGTGCGGCTCACGATGTGCGCGCAAGATCGCATTGTAGGCTGGCCGGTATGGGGCTCGGGCTTGCGATCTTGTACATAGTGGTGGGCGTCATCGTGCTGTTCGATGTCGGCGCCTTCATCCGGCACAGGTGCGAGCGGGTCCAGAAGAAGGCGGCCGACCGGCACCGCGAAATGCTGTGGCGGAACGGACGCCTTGAGACGTCCTATGTGCCGGGACCATTGGCACGCCCCGGGTTCCTCCGGGCAATGGGTCTCCCCCTCATCCTCGTGGGAGGTTTGCTCCTCCTGGTGCACCTCGCTTAGCACTCCGGCACCGCCCAACTGATGTGAGCAGTACCGGTGGTGCGATGCCCGGGACTAGGGCGTGTCCCTCCGAGAGTGGACGGTGCCGTGCGCCCGCAGCAGCTGCCGGCGCACGGCAACGGGCCACCCCCGCTACACGTCCGCCGTGGCCTGGTCGGCCAAGGCCGAAGGCTGCGGCTCCCGTTGGGTCGTCGGCAGGAGTCGTTCGAGCGCCCACGGACCGGGGCCGAAGGTGGCGAGCAGCAGGAATATCCAGGCGTACAGAGCAGCAGGCTCACCGTTGTTCTCGATCGGCAGCAGGCCGGTCGGCTGGTGCACGGCGAAGTAGGCGTACGCCATCGAACCGGAGCAGATCAGTGCCGCCGACCGGGTGAACAGGCCGAGCGCCACCACTACCCCGCCGATCAGCTGGATGGCGGCTGCCCACCACCCCGGCCAGGCGCCGACCGGGACCGTCCCACCGTGCGTTCCGACGGCTCCGCCCAGCACCCCGAACAGCGACGCGGCGCCATGGCAGGAGAAGAGGAACCCGACGACGATGCGGACCAATGAGTGCACGGGACCGGCAACCTTGGACCCGGGAGACGCGACAGAGCGGTACATGAGCCTCAGCCCTTCACAATGCAGGGAGATGGGGAACTGCCGTAGCGGATGCGCTGTACGGGGGGAGGAGAAGTGACGGCAGTTTTCGGCCACGAAGAGCGGCACCCGCCTGGCGGTCCCGGACGCTACATGGACGCCGCGTGCACGGGGATAGCCCTCTGGAGAACAGTCGACCAACGCTGGGAGCAGACCAGCTCAGAGCGGTCCGCGAGGGCGTTCCGGCACCTCGCCGGCGTTGCGGGCCAGGCTGTGATAACGATCACTACTACGGCCTGACCTGGTCGAACGCGTGGTTCCTCGCCCGTTAACCAAGGGGGTGTTGTGAGCCGATCCAGCCCCGATCAAGCTGCAACAGGCCCCCCCACTCGGGCAACCGCCACTGGCGGGTTTTCAGTGCCGACGGCATTGTCCGAGGGCCATGGCACACACAGCTATGGAGGAACGGGATGATCGGGCATTTGTGTCACGCGGCGGAAAAGAGCGATCCCACGCTGGTACTGGACCGCAGGGTGTTGCCCGCCGACAAGGGGCAACTCACCAACACGCTGATGGTGGCACGTGACTGGCTCGCCGATCGCCACGGCGCCGACGTCACGGCGATTGCCATGATCGAGCCGTCGGCGGACCCCTCGTTCGACCTGGACTACCTGTTCGCCCAGTACCTGCCCGGCACACCGCCGCGTTTCGAACTGCGCGGCGCCTGCGGGCACTCGATCCTGTCCTCCGTCGTCGTGGCTCATCGCCTTGCCTGGCTCCCGTCCTTCACCGCCGCATCCCGGCTGCGCGTCAACGTCCTCAACACCGGTGACCGCGTTGCGTGTGAGGTCAGCGAGGCGAGCCGCAGTCTGACGTTCTCGGTTGAGTTCGGCTATCAACCTCCCCGGCGCCTGGGTGACTTGCTGCCGACGGGGACGCCGTGCGACGAACTCGACGGCATACCGGTGTCCTTGGTGTCCGCCGGCAACCCCCATGTCTTCGTCGATGCCGCCGACCTCGGCCTGACGGACCAGGAGGAGCTGTTCGCAGCCGACGCATCCGTGCGTGGGCGGCTCGCCGGCATCCGCCGCGCCGCCGCCCGCCGCCTGGACCTGCCGGAGGACAGTGTGTTTCCCAGGGTCGCCGCGGTCGGCCAGTACGAGTACCGGCGCCTGGCGGTGCTGCCCTATCCGACGCCGGTCAGGTCAGGGCAGTTGCCGCCGGCCGATGCCATCACCGTCGCCGCCGCCGCGGTGATCGGCGGCACGATCCCGCACCGGCTGGCGGAGCGGGGCTGGAGCCGGCTGGACGAGCTGGTCGTCGACACCCCGGGCGGCACCACGGTCGTACGAACCGCGGTGTCCGGCACCACCTTGCACGACACCCTCACCCGCGCCGGCGTCCGGCGCGGGACCGTCCGGTACGAAGGCTCGGTCTACGTCGAGCCCCTCCGCGACCTGATGCTCACGCCACAGGACGCTCTCCTGCACTCCGCGCTCCACTGACACGCCACCCAGCAGGCCCAGGCACGACCCATTCCCCGAACGGACAGGCGGTCCACGCATGCCCTCTGCCCTGCGCACATCCCCACCGGCTCCCGGACTGACACGGACTCTCGACGCCGCGCTCACGGCGCTGGCTCCGGCTGTGTGGGGGAGCACCTACCTGGTGACGACGGAACTGCTGCCGCCCGGCAGACCGCTGCTGGCCTCCACGGTGCGGGCGCTGCCCGCCGGGCTGGTGCTGCTCGCGATCGGCCGCGAGCTGCCGCGTGCCGCGTGGTGGTGGCGCGCCCTGGTCCTGGGCGCACTGAACATCGGCATCTTCTTCTACCTGCTGTTCGTGACCGCCTACCATCTGCCCGGCGGAGTGGCGGCGCTGGTGGTCGCCGTCCAGCCCACGCTCGTACTGCTGCTCGGTGCCGTGCTGTTGAAGGAGCCGATCCGCCCGGCCCGGCTCGCCGCCTGCCTGCTCGGCGTGGCAGGCGTGGCGCTCCTCGCGCTCACCCCACAGGCCGGCATCGACCTCGTCGGCATCGCCGCCGGGCTGGCCGCCGCGGTCAGCATGGCCGCCGGCATCGTGCTCACCAAACGCTGGGGGCGGCCCGAGGGCGTGGGCGTGCTGACGTTCACCGGCTGGCAGCTCACCGCGGGTGGGCTGCTGCTCGCCCCCGTCACGCTGGCCGCCGAAGGACTGCCCACCGGCGTCACCGCCCCCAACCTCGCGGGCTTCGCCTACCTGAGCCTGATCGGGGCGCTGCTCGCCTACGCCGTCTGGTTCCGCGGCATCGGACGGCTGCCGGCACTCGTGGTGTCGATCCTGGGTTTCGCCAGTCCGCTCGCCGCGACGGTCCTCGGCTACCTCTTCCTCGGCCAGGAACTCACACCCCTCCAACTCGCAGGCGCCGCAACGGTGATCGCCGCCGTCGCGCTGGCCCAGAACTCGCAGCCGCCACGCGCCGGGAAGCGGGCCGACGGCCCGTCACCGGCGTCGACTCACCACTACGCAGCAGTCAAGGGGAAACCGTGAACACAGCACAGCCCACCACACGTTCCACGGCCCGCGTCCACGGCCTCCGCCTGGGCGGATGCCTGCCCGATCTGTTGCGGGGGCAGGCCGCCGCGCGGCCCGATGCCACCGCAGTCACCAGCGGCACCGACAGCCTCACCTACCGGGAGCTGGAAGCCGCCGCCGCCCGGCTGGCCGGCCGGCTGAACGCGCTGGGCGCGGCCCGCGACCACTGCGTCGGCCTGTACACCGAACCGTCCCTCGACCTGATGACCGGCGCCTGGGGCATCCTCTTCGCAGGCGCCGCCTACCTGCCGCTGTCCCCGGAGTACCCCGAGGAGCGGCTGCGCTACATGATCGAGGACAGCGGAACCCGCGTCATCGTCACCCAGGACCACCTCGCTGCCCGGCTGCAGGCCCTGGCCCCGCGGGGCACCCGCATCATCCCCCTCACCGACACCGCGCAGTGCCCGCCCGCCGGACCTCCGGCGCCCGCACCTGGCGATCTCGCCTACGTCATCTACACCTCCGGCAGCACCGGCCGGCCCAAGGGCGTGCTGATCGAGCACCGCAGCATCCTGTCCCAGATGCAGTGGATGCAGATGTGCGGGCACCTCTCCCCGCGCACCACCGTGCTGCAGAAGACGCCGATGAGTTTCGACGCCGCGCAGTGGGAGATCCTCGCCCCGGCCGTCGGCGCCCGCGTGGTGATGGCCGCGCCGGGCAGCTACCGCGACCCGGAGGCGCTGATCGACGCCGTCATCCGGCACGAGGTGACCACGCTGCAGTGCGTGCCGACGCTGCTGCAGGCGCTGCTGGACACCGAGCGGCTCACCTCGTGCACCGTGCTGCGCCGGGTGTTCTCCGGCGGCGAGGCCCTGTCCCGGCAGCTGGCCCGCACCTTCCTCGACGAGGTGCCCTGGGCATCGCTCGTCAACCTGTACGGGCCGACCGAGTGCACCATCAACGCCACTGCCCACCTGGTCGACCCGGAGGCGCTGCCCGAGGGGCCGGGCTCGGTGTCCATCGGCGTGCCGGTCGACAACACCCCGTGCTACATCCTCGACGAGAACCGGGCGCCGGTGGACATCGGGGAGACCGGCGAGCTCTACATCGGCGGCGTCCAGGTGGCCCGCGGCTACCTGGGCCGGCCCGAGCAGACCGAGGAGCGGTTCGTCCCCTCCCCGTTCGTGCCGACCGAGCGGCTGTACCGGACCGGAGACCTGGCGTACTGGAACCCCGACGGCACGATCCAGTTCGCCGGCCGCACCGACAACCAGATCAAGCTGCGCGGCTACCGCGTCGAACTGGACGAGATCGCCCTGGCCATCGAGGAGCACACCTGGGTGCGCCGCGCCGCCGCAATCACCGCCGAAGACCCGCGCACCGGCTCCACCAACCTCCTGGCCTGCATCGAGCTGAACCCGAAGGAAGCCGCCCTGATGGACCAGGGCAACGCCGGTTCGCACCACCAGTCCAAGGCCAGCAAGGTCCAGGTGAAGGCGCAGCTGTCGAACCCGGGCCTGCGCGACGCGCACGAACTCGACGGCAGGCAGGTCGTGCCCCTGCCGGGCCGGCAGGAGACCGCGCGGCAGCGGCGCGAGACGTTCGCCCGCAAGACCTACCGCTTCTTCGACGGCGGACAGGTCACCCGCGACGACATCCTCGCCCTGCTGGCCCCGCGCCCGGCGGACGCCCACTCCCGGGATCTCGCGGACCTCACCCTCCCTGAACTCGGCGAACTCCTGCGCTGGTTCGCCCAGTTCCACAGCGAGGAACGCCTGCTGCCGAAGTACTCCTACGCCTCCCCCGGCGCCCTGTACGCCACGCAGCTGTACCTGGAGACCAGCGGGCTGAACGGTGTGGACGCCGGCGTGTACTACCACCACCCCGCCGACCACACCCTGGTACGTATCGCCGACGCGCCGAAGGACGCCGACGCACGCCTGCGCGTGCACTTCATCGGCAAGAAGCGGGCCATCGAGCCCGTCTACAAGAACAACATCCGCGAGGTGCTGGAGTTCGAAACCGGCCACATGCTCGGCGTCTTCGAGGAGATCCTGCCCGAGTACGGCCTCACGATCCGTCCGGCCGCCCACCGGCCCGCCGTCAAGGACATCCTGGATGTCGCCGCCGAGGACTACTACCTGGGCACTTTCACCGTCGACCGCAACGACGGCAAGCCCCCGCACGACCCCACCGAGATCTACGTACAGGCCCACCCGGGCGGCGTGGACGGGCTGCCGGTCGGCCAGTACCGGTGGACCGGCAGCGACCTGGAGCCCCTCTCCGACGCCCTCGTCCAGCCCAAGCACGTGATCGCCATCAACCAGCAGGTGTACGAGCGGGCGAGCTTCGGGATCACCGCCGTGAGCCGCGCGGCCGAAGAGTGGCTGCATTACATTGCGATGGGCACCAGGCTGCACCATCTCCAGCGCAACGCCCTTTCCCTGGGCTTCATGTCCTCCGGTTACAGCTCCAAGACCGGCCACCCGCTGCCGGCCGCACGACGCGTGGACGACATCCTCGCCTCCTGCGCCATACCCACCGGCCCGTCCTACTTCTTCCTCGGCGGCAAGGTCAGCCAGGAGCAGATCCGCAGTGAGGGCATGAACGAGGACGCCGTGCACATGAAGGGCCCGGCCGAGCTGATCCGGGACGACCTGTCCGAGCGACTGCCGGACTACATGATTCCCAACCGCGTCCTGGTGCTCGACCGGCTGCCGCTCACCGCCAACGGAAAGGTCGATGTCAAGGCCCTGACCGACGGCGAGCAGGTGCGGTCCGCCGACACCGGCAGGCCCTACGTCGCCCCCGCCACCCTGGCGGAGCAGTGGCTGGCCGACGCGTGGGCGAAGGCACTGAAGTACGACGAGGTGTCCGTGGAGGACGACTTCTTCGCCTCCGGCGGCAACTCGCTGATCGCGGTGGCGCTCGTCAACCGCATCAACCGCGAGTTCGGCCTCCGCCTGCCGCTCCAGGTGGTCTTCGCACACCCGAAGCTCGCCGACCTCGCCGCCCACATCGAGGCCGATGGCGCCACCCCCTCCTCGCGGCTCGTCCCGCTGCACGCCGAGGCCTCCGGCCGTCCGGTGTTCTGCTGGCCGGGCCTCGGCGGCTATCCGATGAACCTGCGCCTGCTGGCCCGCGAGGCCGGCGCCGGGCGGCCGTTCTTCGGCATCCAGGCGCACGGCATCAACGTGCTGGAAACGCCGTACCCGACGATCCGCGAGATGGCCGCCGCCGACGTGGCCGAGATCCTGCGCACCCAGCCCGAAGGTCCCTACGGCCTGTGGGGCTACTCCTTCGGCGCCCGGGTCGCCTTCGAGGCCGCCTGGCAGCTGGAGCAGTCCAACCACCGGGTCGACCACCTCCTGCTGATCTGCCCCGGCAACCCCAAGGTCCGCGCGGAGGGCGCCGACCGCTTCGGCCGCGAGTCTTCCTACCGCAACCCCGTCTATGTCGCGATCCTGTACTCGGTCTTCACCGGCACCGTCAGCGGACCCGACGTGGATGCCTGCCTGGCGGCCACGCGGGACGAGGACAGCTTCGTGAGCTTCGTCCACGACCGGTTGCCCGACCTCGACCAGCAGTTGATCCGACGCATCATCCGCATCGTCGCGGAGACCTACGAGTTCGAGTACACCTTCCGTGAACTCACCGAGCGCCGCCTGAACACCCCGGTGACCGTCTTCAAGGCCGCCGGCGACGACTACTCGTTCATCGAGGCCCACTCCGACTACTCCACCACCCCGCCGACGATCGTCGAGCTGACCGGTGACCACTACAGCGTCCTGAAGGAACAGGGGATTGCGGAACTGGCCGCAGCGATCGGCACCCGACTGGGTGGCCTCCGCTAGCGGGAGGCTCGGACAGGATGGTCCGAGCCGCACGGTGGAAGGGCTCTGACCGGCCGAACCAGGGGCAGGTGGTGTGGAGGTGATGCAGGTGCCTGAATCGGTCTAGACAACACAGCGGCCCAGCCTGGGGGGTGTACCCCTGAGCTGGGCCTTCGTCTTTGGAGCGGGTGACGGGGATCGGAGGGGCCAAGGGATGCGGCTCTCCACCTCCCCGGATCGGAGAGTGCTCAGTCGATACAGAACTCGTTGCCCTCGATGTCCAGCATCGGGATGCACGACTCATTTTCCTCATCGGCATACAGCGTGCGCACGTGGGTCGCACCGAGCGCGACCAGTCGTGCGCACTCGGCTTCGAGCGCGGCGAGGCGCTCGTCCCCCACGAGTCCGGTGCCGGCCCGGACGTCGAGATGCACCCGATTCTTAACGATCTTTCCTTCGGGGACGCGCTGGAAGTACAGGCGCGGGCCCACGCCTGAGGGATCACTGCACGCGAACCATGAGCCCTGCTGCTCAGGAGGCAGCGTGCGGTTGAAATCGTCCCAGGTGGTGAACCCTTCCGGTGGCGGCGGTAGGACGTACCCCAACACTTCACACCAGAAGCGAGCGAGACGCTCAGGTTCTGCGCAGTCAAAGGTGACTTGGAACTTCTTGATCGCTGACATCGGCGCACCGTACCGCGTACCGGGGGGACCGTGCCTCTCATTTCCCCAGGCGGATCCGCCCGTCACCCGTCGCGTCCCGGGCCGCCTAGACGTGTGCGCAGCCGATGGGGCGAATTGACGGCGGTGATCCTCGTGGCTCCCAGTTGCCCGGACGGCTGAAACTACCCTGAGCGGCTCGGACACGAGAAAACTCGCCGAACACAGCCGACCGACTGGAAATTTCATGGGCACACGACTGAGTACCGACTACGCCAAGGAAATCGTGAGACGACGGTTCGCCGAGCTTGATGCGGGGAACTTCGGCGTCTTGGACGAACTCTTCTCTCCGAACTACAAGCTCAACTTTCCCGGCCGTGAAGCATTCTCCCTGGAAGAGACCAAGCAGTTCTACCAGCAGATGTACGCAGCGTTCGCCGATCTGCGCCATGAGATCCACGACCAGATCGCGGAGGGAGACAAGGTGGTAACTCGTTGGACGGCAACGGGAAGACACACGGGCGAGTTCTTGGGTATCGAGCCGAGCGACCGGACGGTGTCGCTTGAGGGCATCAACATCTACACATTCGACGGTGACAAGCTCGTAGAGAGCCACGTGGTCTGGGATCTGCGCCAACTCGAAAAATGAGTGGCCGCACGCCACGAAGACCTCCGGGCAGGAGCAGACCGAGGACATGCTCCGGCAAAGGGAAATCACACCGACTGGCCCCCAGCCCATGCGCACGGCTCAGCATGAGATGTCGAGAATGACAGCGGCGCCGCACCCGCTGTTCTCGGCGTGTGCGGCGCCCCCGTGGGCGGTGGCAACGGCTACGACGAAGGCAAGCCCAAGACCAGATCCTTCGCTGGTACGGCTGGCTTCGGCGCGGGTGAAGCGGTCGAACGCGCGGGGCAGGAAGTCGGGTGGGAAGCCGGGCCCTTCGTCGGTGAGGGTCAGCCGCAGCCTGTCCTCGCCGGCAGTTGCCGTGAGGTGGATATCCCCGTGCCCGTGGCGCAGGGCGTTGCTGATCAGGTTGCCGATGGCCGGTCGGAGCCACCGCGCATCGATGGTGACGGTGGCGGGAGTGACTTCGACGGTGATCGAACGGTCATCGCCTTCGGCAGCCCGTAGTGGGGAGACGGCGGCGTCGACCAGGTCGGCCAGGTCCACCGGTGCTCGGGTGAGGTGCTTGGTACTGGACGGTAGTGCCGTCGTCGGCGGCGGTGATCTCGTCGACGGTGAGCAGGTGTTGTGTGCGTACGAGGGCACTGGCCTCGATGACGTATCCGTGGGTGTCCAGGATCTGGTAGGCGCTGCCGTCAGGGCCGTTCGGCGAGAGCGGCCGGCGCGCAGGTCGCGGACCAGGGTGTGGTGGTAGGTGGCAAGGTCCGCATCGAGCTGCTGGTCCAGGGCGCTCTCGACGCGCCAGTACACCAGCGCGGCGGCCCCGCCGAGGACCAGCGACATGGCGGCGGCGAGGGCGATGACCAGGCGCAGCACGATGGGCAGCCGGCGAAGGAACCGCGGGCTCCCGAGGCGGCGGCCGGGTTCGTCCTCGCCGACGAGGGGTGTCACTGCCGGGTCTCCAGGCGGTAGCCCGTACCGCGCAGGGTGGTGATGCTGCTCCGTCTCCGGCAGCCACTACGAGCGCCGAGGCCGCAGCCGATGGAGCTGCGGCCTCGACACCACACAACGCAGTTGCGGTGCTGAGCGCTGAATCCGTTACCGCGTGCCGTGGATCGCTTGGGGGTCGGTGGCCCGAAGAGCAGGCCCGGCCTTCGTGGCGGAGGAGGACGGGGTCACATAGACCGGGGTGGGGTCGGGTTCGGGGGCGCAGGTCTTGGCGATGAAGCCCTTGCCGGTTGGGAGGCTGCCGTCCCGCAGGTAGGCGGTGAAGGTGTCGTCCAGGCAGGCGTTGCCGTGGAAGAGGATCTCGTGGAAGCTGCCGCCGTTCTGGACGACCAACTTGGAGCCGGGCAACGCCTTGTGCATCGCGACAGCGCCCGGGTAGGGGGTGGCGGCGTCCTCCGTGGCCTGGAAGAGCAGGACGGGCGGCAAGCCCTTACCGGTGATCTTCAGCCGGCCGGCCTGGTCGCCCTGGTAGGGCCAGAACATGCAGGCAGCGTTGTACCACATGTTGTTATAGGTGTAGAAGGGCGCGATGGCGTTGACCTTGGCCTGGTCCCTCTTCCAGAACTCCCAGTCGCGCGGCCAGTTGTTCTCGGTGCACTGGACCGCGTTGTACGCCGGGAACGTTCCGTCGTCGGCGCCCGGGGCCGTGTAGCGGTTGTAGGCGATGTTCAGCGGGCGGGTGTCGTTCTTGGCGAGGTAGGCCGACAGCACGGTCGCCATCCGCGGCCAGCGCAGGAAGTTGTAGCCGCCACCGTAGAAGGTGTCCTCGAACTCAGCGGGGCCGATCTTGCCAGGGGCCGGGGCGGCATCCACCGGATCGGTCCGCAGCGCGGCTTCGACCCGGAGGTATGCCTTCTCGACGGCGGCCGCGTCGGTGCCCAGGTGGTAGACGGAGTCGGCCTTGGCGGTCCACGCCGCGAAGGCGTCGAACCGGCGCTGGTGCTCCTTGTCCTGCAGGATGTTGTGGTCGTACCAGTCGATGGTCGGGCCGACGATGCTGTCCAGCACCATCCGGCGCACGTGCGAGGGGAAGAGCTGGCCGTATGTCGAGCCCAGCGAGGTACCCCACGAGCCACCGTAGAAGTTGATCTTCTGGACACCAAGCGCCCGCCGAATGCTGTCCATGTCGCGCGCGTTGTCGACGGTGGTCATGTGCGGCAGGAACCAGCTCCAGTTCGCGGCGCAGTCGGCGGCGTACTTGGCCGCCTTCTCCAGCCACACCTTCGAGGTGCCTTGGGCGACTTGATAGTCCGGCCGCTCGCCGTCGAAGTAGTGCGGGTCGCAGGTGACGTGTGGGGCGCTGGCGTTGGTGCCGCGCGGGTCGAAGCCGATCCAGTCGTAGGTCGAGGCGACGTCGTGCGGGATCTTTCCGGAGATGTAGCCGGGCATCCACAGGCCCGAGTCGCCGGGACCGCCGGGGTTCAGCAGGATCGGGCCCTGCCGCTTGCCCTTGGGGGCGGTGGCCGGGAGCCGGTTCACCTTGATCTTGATCTTGGTTCCGTTTGGGTGCGCATAGTTCAGCGGCACTTCGAGCATGGCGCACTGCAACGCGGGGGTGGTCGTGTCGTGGCAGGAGCTCCACGCGAGCTTCCTTTCACCGACGCCCTCGGGTGCTGACCGGGAGGTAGAGGCAGGCGTAACACCCGCTGTCATCCCGCCGATTGCGGCGACGGCCGCTATCAAGGCCGTGACTCTTCTCATGGAGGAAGTATGTGACATGTACAATGTCATACTTGGGCGTGATGACCCGTGCGTTACCGAACTGTGACCACAGCGAGGTCGGGAGGCTGTTCCGGAATGGCGCCGGTGCGCCACCGCCCACCGGCAGGCGGCGCCGCACCGGCGCGCCCGGCGGTCGCGGTCGAGGACGTGCGTACACGGCCGGGCGCAAGAACTCGCCGCGATCTCGCCCTTGTCGCCCTTCGGCGGGCGGCCGCCCCTGAAGCCGAGCCTGTGGCTCCGACTTGGACCGGTGTACGCCTCAGGCCCCGGGGTTCCCGGGGGCCTGATGGTCGGAGGTGGTCGTGGAGGCGGGAGCACCCTCGGGCCGGGGTGGCAGCAGCGGGCCGCAGTCCCACTGCTGGAAGATCAACCGGGTCTCGACGCGCGCCACTTCGGACCGCGAGGTGAACCCGTCGAGGACCAGCCGCTGAAGATCCGCCATGTCCGCGACCGCGACATGGACGAGATAGTCGTCGGGCCCGGTCAGATGGAAGACAGTAATGGACTCCGGTAGCGCCCGGATCCGCTCCACGAACGGCCCCACCAACTCCCGCCGATGCGGCCTGACCTGCACGGACAGCAGTGCCTGCAGGCCCCGGCCCAGCTTCGCCGGGTCCAGCCGCAGCTGATGGCCGAGAATCACTCCCGAGCGGCGCAGCCTGGTCACCCGGTCCAGGCAGGTCGAAGGCGCGACACCGACCTGCGCGGCGAGATCGCGGTACGTCATCCGTGCGTCGTTCTGCAGCAGCCGTAGCAGATGGAGATCCACCGGATCGAGTACGACAGAATCGGCCATGTGCCGAACGTAACACGAGCTCCGGCCATCCGACCCCGCTCGGTGTTCAGACTCCTGGGCATGGACTCCGGCAGCTTTGACGCATATGACGTACCGGCCGACCCGCAGGGAACCGGCCAATCTCCCGACGGCACCGGTCGTCGTGTCCCGGGCGTGCCCGCATCCCGGGCGCTCGCCACCGAGGCGGTGCACGCCGGGCGGGACGACCTCGCGCGGCAAGGGGTGCACGCCCCGCCGATCGACCTGTCCACGACCTACCCCTCGTACGACAGCCGGGGCGAGGCCGCCCGGATAGACGCCTTCGCGACCGACGGTGGCGAACCGGAGGGCCCGCCCGTCTACGGCCGCCTCGGCAACCCGACCGTCGCCCGCTTCGAGACCGCCCTCGCGCGTCTTGAGGGCACCGAGAGCGCGGTTGCGTTCGCCACCGGGATGGCCGCGCTGAGCGCCGTGCTGCTCGTACGCAGCGCAATGGGCCTGCGCCATGTCGTCGCCGTACGACCGCTGTACGGATGCAGCGATCACCTGCTCACCGCAGGGCTGCTGGGCTCCGAGGTGACCTGGGTCGACCCGGCGGGCATCGCGGACGCGCTGCGCCCCGACACCGGCCTGGTGATGGTCGAAAGCCCGGCCAACCCGACCCTCGCCGAACTCGATCTGAGAGCCGTCGCGCACGCCTGCGGTTCCATCCCGCTGCTCGCCGACAACACCTTCGCCACCCCCGTGCTGCAACGCCCCGCCGAGCAGGGAGCCCGTCTCGTCCTGCACAGCGCCACCAAGTACCTGGGCGGCCACGGAGACGTCATGGGCGGCGTGGTGGCCTGCGACGAGGAGTTCGCCGGGCGGCTACGCCAGGTGCGGTTCGCCACGGGCGGAGTGCTGCATCCGCTCGCGGGCTATCTGCTGCTCCGTGGTCTGTCGACGCTGCCCGTACGGGTCCGAGCCGCGTCCTCGACCGCGGCGGAGCTGGCCGGCCGGCTCGCCGCCGACCCCCGCGTCACCCGCGTCCACTACCCGCGCATCGGAGGCGCCATGGTCGCCTTCGAGGTAGCCGGCGACCCCCACGACGTCATCGCGGGCGTCCGACTGATCACCCCGGCCGTGAGCCTCGGCAGCGTCGACACCCTCATCCAGCACCCCGCGTCCATCAGCCACCGCATCGTGGACGCCGACGACCGCCGCGGCGCGGGAGTCAGCGACCGGCTGCTGCGGCTCTCGGTGGGGTTGGAGGACGTGGAGGACCTGTGGGCCGACCTCGACCGGGCGTTGGGGGCGGCGCCGGAACCGGGCAGGGTCCTCCGGGAAGCGGCGGTCGCGGACAGGTAGAACCGCAGACGACGACCGGGCCAGCCGGTGACGTACCCGCTTTCACGGACGTGATGGCCCGCTTGCGCGTTCCCCGCCGCCGCGGAAGGCCGCGGAGCCGGCCGGACGTGGTCCTGGCGGACAAGGCGTACTCCTCCCGCGCCATCCGCGACCACCTGCGCAAACGCGGCATCCGGACGGTGATCCCGATCCCGGCCGCCTACGTTCCCGGGCCAGCCGTTTCGTACGCCCCCGCGTGCCGGCGACGCCGTCATCCGTGTCAAACGACCTGCCACGGACACCGGGAACCCCTCCGACCCGGTACCGTCCCCTCACCACCGGGGGGAGTCATGTCGGACTCCCGGGTGGGTCAGCGGTTGGCGAGGTGCGAGTTTGCTGAACCGGTGATGCGGCTCCCGTCGGGCGCGGCCCAAGTACTCCTCGCCGCGGACGGGGTGGTGACATGCTGTGCCGTTCGGTGGCACGCTCGAGTGCCGACTTGCAGCGCGTGATCGACCGGATGGTGGGAATCGATGGCATCGTGCGGGCCTCGACGGCGATCACGTTGGAGAATCCGGTGCCGCTCCGGAACACTCCACTGGTGCGCCAGGCGTCGCGGCAGGCGCCGTATGGACCGCTGGAGGACCGGCCCTGAGGGAGGGACCGAGAAGTGACCTTCTGGGAGTACGTGGGCACCCGCTGCCAGCAGCTACTGGTGGACGCCTATCAGCACGCCGGCGCCGTCTTCCCGTGCAGGGTCGTCGCCACGGTGCTCGGGGGCTTGACCGGCCTCCTCACCTACCGCACCGAGTGGGCGGGAAACCTCGCGATCACCATGACCGCAAGCATCCTCACCGTCCCCTCCCTGACTCTCCTCGGCCTGCCCGTCCCGGTCGTCGGCCTCGGCGTCGCGCCGGCCGTCATCGCGCTGACGCTGTACGGACTGCTGCCGGTGGTCCGTAACGCGGTCGTCGGGTTGCGCGGAGTCGACCCGGCTCCCGTCGAGGCCGCCAAGGGCAGAGGGATGTCGCCGCTGCTGATGCTGTTCCGGGCCGAACTGCCCCTGGTCGTCCCGCTGATCCTGGCGGGCGTATGGACCGCGCTCGTGCTCAACGTCGGCACCGCGACGCCGGCCGCCTTCGGCGTAGGAGGAGGACTCGGCGACCCGGGCTCCTCCGGCATCACCAACCAGCGCATGCCTGTGCTGGTGCTCGGCTTCGTACTGACGGTCGCCATGGCACTGATCATGGACTGGCTGAGGACACTCGTCGGGTTGCTGCTACGCCCACGCGGACTGGAGGTGGACTGATGCGCCTGGCCCAGTTACGGACGGCCGTCGCGGGCGCGGGCGCCCTGCTGCTCGCCGCCGCAGGCCTGAGCGGCTGCGGACTGACCAGCGGAAGCCCGCTGGCCGACTCGGTGCAGCCCGGCTCCATCGGGAAGGGGCGACCGCTGAAGGGCGCCCAACTGACCGTGACATCAAAGGAGTTCACCGAGCAGATCATCCTGGGTCAGATCATGGGGCTGGTCTTCAAAGCGGCCGGCGCGGAAGTCGTGGACCGGACGAACATCCAGGGCTCGATCGGTGCCCGCGAGGCGGTCAAGTCCGGTGCGGCGGACGGGATGTACGAGTACACCGGCACGGCCTGGATCACCTACCTCGGTCACACCAAGCGGGTCGTCGACCCGTACGAGCAGTGGGAGGCCGTACGCGAGGAGGACCGCCGCAACGGCATCACCTGGCTGTCCGCCGCCCCGCTCAACAACACCTACGCGCTGGTCGCGAACCAGGCGAATGCGCAGAAGTACCGGCTGCGCACACTCTCCGACGTGGCACGTCTGACGAAGAAAGACCCGGGCGCGGCGACGATCTGCGGCGGAAGCGAGTTCTCGGTGCGCGAGGACGGCCTGCCGGGCGTGGCGAAGACGTACGGATTTGCCCTCCGGCGCGGGAACTTCAAAAAGATGGACGACGGCGTCGTCTACACCCAGGTCGCCGAGGGCGCGGCCTGCGCCCTCGGAGTGGCGGCCACCACCGACGGCCGCATTCCCGAACTCAAGCTGAAGGTGCTGGAGGACGACCGGCACTTCTTCCCCAACTACAACGCGGCACCCGAGATGAACAGCGCCACAATGAGGAAGTACCCCGCCATCGCCGACCTCCTCACCCCGATCACCAAGCGGCTCACGGGGGCGGAGGCCCAGCGGCTGAACGCGCGGGTGGACGTGGACGGGGAGGACCCGCACGAGGTGGCGAAGGACTGGCTGGTGCGGGAGGGCTTCATCCGGGAAGGCTGACAGACGGATTCGCACGAGCGTCCGACGAGCAGGAGGAGAGCGCCCGGCCGCTCGCGTAGACGCTGCCGTCCGGAGGGCCCGGGACACCATGATCCGAACGACGCGCCCTGGGGCGTCTTGCGAAAGTGGGCCTGCCGGAAAAGCGTTTGACGCTAGTCGGCGTCCGGCGGTCGGATGACGTGCCATGAGCACAGGGCACATGCATCCCGGGATGCATCCCGTCGACGAGGACCTTGTACGGCGGCTGATCACTGGGCAGTTTCCGCAGTGGGCGGCGCTGGCGTTGGAGCGGCTTCCGTCCGGCGGCACGGTCAACGCCATGTACCGGCTGGGCGACGACATGGTCGTACGGCTTCCGCTGGTGAAGGGCGGGGCCAACGACGTATCGATGGAACGAACGTGGCTGCCCCGACTCGCGCCCCACCTGCCCCACCCCATTCCTGAGGTGCTCGGAGCCGGGCGGCCCGCCGAGGGTTATCCGTGGCCGTGGTCGGTGTACCGGTGGCTCGCGGGAGAGAATCCCGAGGCGGGTGCGCTGAGCGACCCGGTCGTGCTGGCCGAGGATCTGGCCGAATTCGTGGCGGCGATGCGGAGCATCAGCCTGCCCGGGGCGCCGCAAGCCCACCGTGGCGGGCCGGTTGCCTCGCTCGATGCGGCGACCCGGGCAGCGATCGAGGAACTGCGCGGGCTCCCCCAGGAGGGCGTCGACTGTGCTGCCGCTGCCGCTGTGTGGGAGGAGACGCTGCGGGCCCCGGGCTGGGACGGCCCGCCGGTGTGGCTGCATGCCGATCTCATGCCGGGCAATGTGCTGGTGGAAGGTGGCAGGCTGACCTCGGTGATCGACTTCGGGTGCCTGGGGGCGGGTGATCCGGCGTGCGATCTGTTCCCGGCGTGGAATCTGCTGCCGGCCGGGGCGAGGGACGTCTTCCGGGAGGCGCTGGGTGTGGACGACGCGACCTGGATCCGCGGCCGGGGGCGGACGCTTTCGCAGGCACTGATCGCGCTGCCGTACTACCGGAGGACGAACCCGGTGATGACGCGCAATGCCCGGCATGTGATCCGGACGGTGCTGGACGAAGGCTGAGACGCCCCACTTCGCGTGAGAGGGCCGAGCTGGTCACAGCCATTCGCAGCGCAACCGTCGGCCGCCGCGACGGAACCACGATCCGGGGCTGCAGGTGCGCATCTCACCGCCACCTCAAGCGAAGACTGCCACACCCTGGTCCGTAGGCGCCGCTCAACCCTCCAAGCGCTCTGATCAGGAGCGCCCCGTGCCTGAAGAGCTCACAGGCTGCCAAGCACCGTGAGTACGTCGTACGCCGTTCGTGCTGTCACCCGCAGACGCACGGCAAGCCCTGCGGCGGGGCGCGATACCGGCAGGAGGGATCACAGGCGAAAGCCGGCATTGCGGCCGAGCCGGCGAAAGCTGCTTCCCTCCACTACGTGGAGGTTCCGCACCCCGATACGGGTTGTCAGCCGCGTCCGGTGAACTTCTCTCCGACGTTGAGCCGACGCAGGTTGGCGAGGACCTGCGGGTCCTGCGCATCGAGCCAGTCGCACAGCTGGCGGAAGGAGACCATCCGGACGTCCTTGTACCTTCCGCCTCCGATGTGCTTGATCGTCTCCTCGACGGCGTCCATGTAGATGCCACCGTTCCACTGCTCGAAGTGGTTGCCGACGAAGAAGGGCGCCCGGTTGGTCTCGTAGGCCCGCTGGAAGCCGGCGACGTAGGCGTCGGTCGCCTGCTTGCGCCAGCCCGGGTAGTTGGCCGGCGGGCCCTTGGTGGAGTTCTGGGACTGGTTGAACATCATGTTGTAGTCCATCGAGAGGACTCCGAGCGGGCGTCCGGCGAACGGGATCGTCTGGAGCGGGAAGTCCCACAAGCCCTGCTTCTTGGTGGGCCAGACCTGGAGGCCGCCGGGGGAGCTGGCGTCGTACCGCCAGCCGCGCTTCTTCGCTGTCGGCAGCAGGTTTTCCTGGCCCAGCAGGCACGGTGTACGGCCGCCGACCAGTTCCTTGGTGTAGTCGAACGGGAGCGGTTCGAGGTCGGTGAAGCCGGTGTTGGTCCGCCATTTGGTGACGAAGTCCATGGCCTGCTCGATCTCGGAGTCCCACTGGGCGGGGGTCCAGAACTTGACCGACCCCCGGTCGGCCGGCGTGTCGCCGCAGAAGTGGCCGTTGAAGTGCGTGCCTATCTCATGGCCCTCCAGCCACGCCGCGCGCACGTTCTTCAGCGTCATCTTGATGTGCTCGTCGGTGAGGTAGGGGATGGCGGAGGCGCCGACGGGGTTGTTCGGCGGCCGATACAGGCGCTTCTTCGACTCGGGCAGCAGATACAACCCGGAGAGGAAGAAGGTCATCGAGGCGTTGTGGTCGCGGGCGAGCTTGCGGAACCGCGGGAAGAGGCCGTTGCCCACCTCGCCCGCCCCGTCCCAGGAGAAGACCACGAACTGGGGCGGCTTCTGTCCCGGCTCCAGCCGCTCCGGCTTGGGCGGCTGCTTCGGCTGCTTGCCGGTGTAGCTGGTCGAGCCGTCACCAATCGGCTTGCTCTTCGCCGTCTTTCCCGGCTCGGTTCCGACCTTGCCGGAGGCCGACGATCCGGAGGATGAGCAGCCGGCGACGGAGAGCGCGGCCGCCGCTCCTATCCCGAGTCCACATATCCCCCGGCGGCTGAATTCACGCATAACGGTGCCATCGCATTCATTCGACGTTCTGGTAAATGGGGCGCCCAGAGAGGTGGGACACCCGATAAGAGTGGGAGCCGGATACTGGGGTTCCGATTCGGCCCCGAGAAGGAGAAGTCTCAACGGAGGGACGCGGGTCGCGTACGCTCCGAAGTCATTGGAGGGTCCCCGGGAGCTTTCCCCCGCCGGAAGCCGTTCCGGGAACGCATGCCACGATGTTTGTGGTCGGCGCTCCGCAGACTGCCGGCGGCACCCCTGCCTCCAGGAACGGGCCCCGCAGCCCCCGCCCCATTCCCGTTTTCGCGGCCCTCCTGGCGCGACCGTCGGTGCCCGACGTCATGTTCTGCATTTCGTGCTCCCCCGTTCGACGTGCGGGGCAGAAGGCTGAAGACCTCAGCGGCCCTCAACCCACACCCTTGGACGCACCTGACTCTCACGGAGATCGCTAGCGAACCAATAACGCCTCACTAACACCCGTGGTGTCACCAGCACTCAGTCAAGGGTGTACGCCTCGTAGCGGACGGCCTCGGGGGTACGGGCGCCCGAGGCTACGGCCAGGGTGCGGTTCAGCCACCGGTAGCGCTCGTCCCCGGTCTCGAAGCGGCAGAAGAGCCGGAAGTAGTAATCGGCAGGGTCCACCGCCTCTCCGGCGGCCAACCTCCGGAGAACCTCGGGTTTGCCGTGGCGTACGCCGCTGGTGGAGAGGTAGAGATGTGCGCCGTCGTGAGTGCGCAGCGTGGAGCGGGTATCGATGCTGGCCATGCCGTCGTCGGGGTGCAGCACCTGCCAGTCCGCGCCGCCCGGCAGGATCACCCCGGACAGTCGGGGCCCTTCGAATGTCCCGCCGACGATGTTGATCACTCGGCGGCGGCCCCAGTGCGAGTCGCCGAGGTCGAGGATCGGGTCCAGTCTCACCTCGAAGACGGCGAGGCTCCGCAGGTTCACCGCACGCTCCACGACGCGCGCTCGTTGAGCAGGCTCGGGTCGAAACCTGCGGTGCGCTTGTACGAAGCGGCGATCTCCGCGCGCTCCGCGAGCGGGACGACCTGCTCGATGTCCTTGAAGCCCTCGGGAGCCCGCTCTTGGGCGAGCCTCAGGACGACGTCGGGCCCCTGGCGCCGGTTGGCGAGTTGGAGCGCGGTGGTGGCGGGTCTGCGGATGTCCTCGTACGCGGTGGCGGTGCCGGTCGTGGCGAGCGAGTGGGCGAGTACCCGGGCGTCGATGATCGCTTGGGACGCTCCGTTGGAGCCGACGGGGTACATGGCATGCGCGGCGTCGCCCAGGAGGACGACGTCATCCCTTGTCCAGTACGGCAAGGGATCGCGGTCCACCATCGGGTACTCGAAGGCTGCCCCGGCTCCCGCGATGATTCCCGGCACGTCCAGCCAGTCGAACGTCCAGTCGCAGAAGTGCTCCACGACTGTGGCCAGGTCGGCGGGGCGGTTCCACTTTCCGCGCTCAGGCGGTTCGCCGTCCAGCGGCCGCTCGGCGATCCAGTTGATCAGCCGTCCGTCCCCGATCGGGTAGGCGACGAATTTCTGTGTGCCGTCTCCGGCCATGATCATGGACCGGCCGGTCAGGAACGGTTCGCCGTAGGTCGTGCCGCGCCACAGCATGAGCCCGTTCCATGGCGGTGCCCCTTCACCGGGGAAGAGCGCGGCTCTGACGGCCGAGTGGATGCCGTCGGCGCCGACGAGCAGGTCGGAGTCGTGGCGCAGGCCGGTGATCCGGCTCCCGGTTCGGACGGAGTGTGCACCCAGGCGCTCGCGAACGGCGTCCAGCAGCAGCAGTTGCAGCCTACCCCGGTGCACCGAGTACTGCGGCCACCGGTAGCCGGCGCCGAGCCCGCGCGGTTCGGACCAGATCGCCTGCCCGTACCGGTTGAAGTACGCCAGCTCGGCGGTGGGGACACCGATCGCGGCCAGCCGGTCGCCCAGGCCGAGCTCGGTCAACTCTCTTACCGCGTGCGGGAGGAGGTTGATCCCGACGCCGAGCGGACGGATCTCCTGGGCCGCTTCGTGTATGACGATCTCGTCGAGTCCGGCCGCATGCAGGCTGAGTGCGGTGGCGAGCCCGCCGATACCTCCTCCTGCGATCGTGATCCGCACAGCACCCCTCCCGCGACGATTGTTATGGCCGTAACAATCTCGCGGCGAGCCTCCATGCGCAAGACTCTGTCCGTGGACCGACCAGATCTCAGATACGCCGCCTACGCTCGCGACCGACTGGCGGGCATGCCCTCACCGGCCGACCCGGAGGCATTCGCGCTCGCCTACCACCTGCTCCACCTGTCCTACCTGGTCGTCGCCGACCTGGAGAGCCACATCCACCGCCCGCGCGGCTGGACGCTCCCCGGCTTCCGGCTGATGTTCAAGCTCTGGCTGCTGGGCCCCACCCAGCCCGCCAGGCTCGCCGAGATCTCGGCGATGTCCCGCTCCGCGGTCACCAACGCCATCAACACCCTCGAACGGGAAGGCCTGGTCGAACGCCGGCCAGTCCCCGACGACCGGCGCGCGGTCGCCGCCGGCCTCACCGCCATGGGCGAGAAAGCCGTCCGGGAGGCGTTCGCCGAGCAGACCCGCCGCGAGCAGCAGTGGTTCGCCACCCTCGACGCCGAGGAACGGGCCACCCTCACCGACCTGCTCACCCGTGTCCTGGCCGCGCGCCCCGAGGACGCCGACTAGGGCCCGTCCGGCGGATCAGGCCGCATCAGGGGGCTTGCGCACCGCATGGCCGCGAGTTGAAGGACCGACGGATTGCATGAGCTGCTCGTACTCCACAACTTGGTTGGAGTGCCTGGCCTGTGTTCGCATGGTGGCGATGCTCTCCAACGAACCTTCCGCAGACTTCAAGGCGCGGGTACCGGCGAGCCGTGCCGGCCAGGACAGTCCGGCCTCGGACAACCAGGGCCCGGACGAGTCGTCGGCCCAGGGCGGCGAAGAGCCGGACGCCTCGTCGCCTCAGGGCAACACCGTCGGCGTCGGCTCCGGTACAGACACCAGCAGCGCCACGGTCGCCGACACCGCCAACACCGCCATTACCGCCGTCACCGACAACGGCACCGACTCGGGCCCCGGCGCTGACGTCGGCACCAGTACCACCGCTACTGCCACCGCAGCCGACGCAGGCACTGACCACTCGATCAACGGCGACGACAAGGAGCACCCGCGGGCCGGGCGCAAGCCGCGTCGGATCGTGCGGAGGACCGCGAAGGTGGCCGTCGCGCTGGCCGTCGTTCTTGCGATTCTTGCGCTCGGTGACCGGTGGGCCGTGCTCTACGCGGAGAACCTGGCAGCGCAGCAGGTGCAGAAGGCGCTGAAGCTACGCGCCGAGCCCGAAGTGCACATCGACAGCTTCCCGTTCATCGGGCAGGTGCTCGCGGGCAACGTCGACCACGTCGAGGTCAACGTCCCCGATGTCGACGCCGGGCCGGTCTCCGTCGCCCAGGTGAAGGGGACGGTGGACGACATCCGGATCGTCGGCAGCCTGCCGTCCTCGGTCAAGGGTGCGGTGCTGAACCGGGTGCGCGGTGACATCCTCCTGGACTTCAAGGACCTGAACCGCGAAGTCGGCGCGTCGCAGGTCCACTTGATGCCCGGCCCCGAGAAGAACACGGTGCTGGCCGGCGGCGACGTGCCGGTGGGCGACAAGCAGGCCCAGATCCGGGGGCGTGCGCAGTTGCAGCGCACCGGGGACCGCGGCCTGCGCATGACCGTGCAGGACACGCGCGTGGTGGTGCCCGGCCTGCTCACGTACGTACCGGGCAAGGGCGGTGGCTTGCAGCTGACTGCACCCGTCGCCGACAAGATGGACGAGGGCGAGCTGCAGCAGGCGACCGGGAAGCACGTCGTTCCGCAGCAGATGATGAAGGGCCGCGTGCTGGACACGCTCGTGGACCATCCGTCGCTGCTCAGGCCCACCGGCATCGATCCCTCACTCGTCCAAGGCCTACAGAAACTCCGGGAGCCGAAGGTCGCGCAGCAGATGGAGTTCTCCGCGCAGCTTCCGGACAACCTGCCGGGCGACATTCGGCTGCGCGACATCTCCGTGACGAAGAACGGCATTCGGGCGCAGCTGACCGGTAAGGAGATACCCGTGGGCCAGGTCGTGTCCGCGAAGTCAGGGCAGCCGGAGTCGTAAGCAGGCGGTGGTGCCCAGGGCTTCGTAGCGGCGCCCATGAGTGATTCCGCAGGTCGTCGGTTCCGGCCCGTCCGCGCGGACGGGCCGGAACCGCCTAGCGGTCACACTCCGATGAAGCTCACCGTTTCTGTCATGGCCGCGCGCCCGGTACGCAGCCGTGGCGCGCCTTCCTTCTCGAATCCCACCGCGACACCGCAGAACAGTGCGAGCCCGTCATCGGCTCCGACTATCTGGCTGACGGTCTTGCGATACATCGTCCACATCACCTGGGAGCAGCTGTGCAGCCCTTCCGCCCTCAGCAACAGCATGACCGTCTGTAAGTACATCCCAGCGTCCCCCCACTGCCCGGGCCCCATCGTCCGGTCGAGGTAGCAAAACAGCACGACCGGCGCCCCGAACGCCTCCGAGTTCAAGGCGGCGATCTTCGTGGACCTGTCGGGATCTTCGCGCTCGACTCCCATCGCCTTGTACCACTGGACAGCCGCGGCGGAACGACGATCCAAATACGGCGAAGTCAGCTCGGCCGGGTACATCGGATACTCCCGCTCATCACCCGGGTCTCCCGCCAGCGCCCTGGCCGTCGCGCGCCTCTTCAGCTCGGCCAAGGGCTCGCCGGTCACGACATACACATGCCACGGCTGGAGGTTCCCACTCGACGGAGCCCGCGCCGCTGTCGCCAGCACTCGCTCAAGTACCTCTTTGGACACCGGCTCATCGCTGAACGCCCGCACAGACCGGCGACTGTCCACCGCTTCATACACATCCACGTCTTCTCGTCCTCTCACTCAACGACAACCACCTCTCTACCCTCTTCAGCACGCACACGGACTTCATCGGGGGCTCCTGCTGCTGCTGGTGGTGGGGGCCGTCTTCCGTGCAGATCGTCTGTCAGCGGGCGACTTCGAGTTTCGTCAGGACGAGCAGGGCGCACAGGAGCTGGGGGGCGCGAGCAGGGGCGGTGCGGAGTTCGGTGAGTATCCGCCGGTTCTTCAGGTCGGCGAAGCCACGATCGGGTCGAGTCTGCGGACCGTCGACGCAAACTCGCCATAGAGCGACCGCTGTTGATGCCGAAGGGCGGTTCCTGCCTGGAACCGGACCACTGTGTCGCAGCCCTGAGACGCCTGGCGGCCCGCTCTCTTGGCGACCCTCCACTCTCAGGGGCGGAGGGGTCGCCAACAGAAGACACACGAACAACACCTGCTCAGCTCGCGCCTTCAGCGTGCCCAGCCGTACTCGCCCTCCACTGGACTGCAGTCATCCGCCAGATGACGTCGATCCCCACTCCGCCAGGAGCGGAGGGCCCTTCAGGTGCTTGCCTGCGTTCCACCTCAGCGAATCCCAAGCGGCGGGCGACGGCTCCGCTGGCAGGGTTGGCGGCATCGTGATGGATCTCTATGCGGTCGATGCCCGCCAGCTGGAATCCTTGGCCGACGAGCGCCGCCGTGGCCATCGTGGCCAGACCCCGCCCGGTCCAACGAGGGTGAAGCCAGTAACCGATGTCGAGTCCGCCCGCACCGATGCGTCGCATGAGGCCGCACGCACCGATCAGCACAGCACCTGATGTGATCGCGTAGTCAAAGGCCTGCTTGGTCTCCCACTCTTCCTGTTTCCGCGTGAGGAAGTCAGCGGTCTGTTGTCTACCCGGGTCGGCTGCCCAGGGCATCCACGGCACCAGGTGGTCCAAAGACTCGTAGATCGCTCGCTCCAAGGCATCAAGATCGCCCATGCGCCATCGGTGCAATCCAACCTGGTCAGAACTGAGACTCTCGGCAGGCTTCTCCATGCACCGGATGGTCTCGCGGTCCAGCCGAGGCCGACAACGCATTATCGCCTGCCGGTACGTCAAGACTCCTCAGCCACTGGTGCTGTCGTTTCTCGTGAACATCTACCGAGGCCCTGATCCTCCGTCCTTCCAGTGCCGACGCCTCCGCGGCGAGACGGCTGACCACGATCACCGACGCCCCCATAGCCCCTAGAAGCACCAGGGCATCACCGATGCTGCCGCTGAGCGTGAAGTGCGCACCGGTCAGCAACGCGGCGCCGACGGTGGCGACAAGTACACCCGCCACGCTGCGGCGGGTGACGGCTTCCTTGATGAAGACGACGCCCATCACCAGCACCATTGCGGATTGCAGCCCGTCCAGGAGTGCGGCATCCGCCGCACCGGTGCGCTGCAGTCCGAGATCGAGCGCGCCGTAAGCCACCACCGGCTCCAGCAACCCGAGAAAAAGACAGTGGCGCAGCGGTACGGTCCTGCGGGGACGCATGCGCAGCATGGCGATCCACAGTGCGGCCGCAGCAGTGCCGACCTCGATGAAGAGGGTGGTGAATGCGCCGATCCCGTCCACGGCATATTTCGCTACAGCGGTAGCCACACCCCAGCTTCCCGCAGCGGCAATCAAGGCCCCATAAGGCCGTAAGCGATGCAATTCAACTCCAAGGGCGATCTTGCGGTGAAGCCGGAGGGGTCCATTCTCCCTTTCTCCCCGGATGCCGAAGAAAAGAGACGGAGCGGCCGCGCACCCGGTGGCCGTGATCACGATCCTGATCAATCACGATCCTTAAGGTCAACACGCGGAACCGTCAAGGGGGTTGGCATTGCAGCCACACCTCCTTAAGACACTCCCCTTTGGGTATCCGAGGCCACATCTGTCACGATTTACGAATGCCTAGACAGCAAAGACCCGCCAGAGCCGATCCGGCGTACTACGGAATCCGTACGGTCGCTCCGCCAAGGCAATTCCGATATCACGCTTGTTCGGCCGTCCCGCCGCAACGGCGTTGAACTTCGGAATCAGTTGAAAGCGGGGCTGCGCAGCCAGTGAGTCCACAGCCGGGCCGGAACGTGCACCAGATGCGCGCGGATGGTGGCGGTCATCGCCTTGGCGTGCACGGCGCCGGCCAGGGCGCCGTCGGCGCGCAGCAGGTTGCGGCTCATGGCTCACAGGGTCAGCCAGGCCCTCAGTACACGTAGACGTACTGTTTCAGCACATTGATCGAAGGCGACGGATCGGCTCTTAGTGGTGCCGCTGGGGTGCACCCAACGCGACAGATATGTCGCAGGCGTGGGGCCCATCTGGATGTGCACCGAGGCTAACGATTACTTTGCCGATCCGGGGTTTTTGCGCTGGTTGGCATTGAAGCGCGCTTTCTTCCGACGATTCCCGCACGTGTTCATGTCACACCATCTGCGGGTGCGACTTTGACTGGTGTCGAAGAAGGCGGCTTGGCAGGTTGGCGATGCGCACAAGGCCAATTTTCCGTCTCGTTCGCCCGCGATGATGCTGATCGCGTCGGCGGCGATCACGCCTAGGGCATCTTCTACGCAGGAAGCCGAGCTGAGTCGCCATCGCCGATTGCTCTCAGGCGTCAGGACAGCCGCGGCCCGACCCTGAATGCTGCAGTCATTGATGACTAGCACAGCAGACGCAGGGAGAGCGTCTTGGCTCGCGGCCGCTGTCAAGGCGGCGTGAATTGATTCCCTCAGTTCCCAAGCGAGTTCGAGCTGGGCGGTAGTGCAGGACTCCACGGCGAGGCCGTTCACTGCCAGCCAGTCGACGAATCGCTGCGGCGTGGGAATGCGTTCCACGGCGTTGCCACGACGCTCCGTCAAGGTCGCCGTGAAGCTGGTCGCCAGCACCTTGCCGAGACGGAAGTCAGGGAACCGAGCACGCATGGAACCACCTTAGCGGGTTGCGCACCGGCCTCGAGACACGCTAGAACCGTCTTAGCCGGTTCGCGACGGTCCAGGCCGGTTCCACGAGGACCAGGAGGTCTCATGCCCAGCGACGTGCAAGCATTTGAAGCCCACGCAACTGACGCTGACCTCGACGATCTGCGCGCGCGACTGGCCACGGCGCGGCTACCGGAGGCCGAGACGGTCCATCGCGCCGGGCCCGACCCTGGTCGATGGGAACAGGGCGTTCCTCTCGCCGACCTCGTCGATGTCGTGAACTACTGGCGCACCGAGTACAACTGGCGCTCGTTCGAAGAGCGCCTTAACAAGATCGGCCAGTTCCGCACGACCATTGACGATCTGGGAATCCACTTCCTGCACCGCCGATCCGCGCGTGCAGATGCCACTCCTCTGGTCTTGACGCACGGCTGGCCGGGCAGCATTGCTGAGTTCATCGATGTAGTAGACGAGCTGGCAGATCCGAAAGATGCAGACGCGCCAGCTTTCCACGTCGTGGTCCCGTCACTACCAGGCTTTGGTTACAGCGACAAGCCGGCCACCATCGGGTGGGGAACCGAAAAGATCGCGGCCGCATGGGTGGAACTGATGGGAAGGCTCGGCTACAGCAAGTTCGTAGCCCACGGCGGCGACTGGGGAGGAAATATCACCACAGTTCTCGGCGGCAGGTTCCCGGCGCACGTTCTCGGCATCCACACATTGTTCGCGGAGGCGCCGCCCGGGTTGACAACGGACGGGCTGACAGCGGTCGAGCGCAAGTGGACCGAGGAAACCCGCGATTTCTGGCGCCACCGCGCGGCGTACGCGAAGCAGCAGGCGACCCGACCGCAGACCATCGGCTACTCGCTCGTCGACTCACCGGTCGGGCTTCTTGCCTGGATCCTTGACAAGTTCGCCGAGTGGTCAGATACCGAAGATAGCCCGTTCGAGACGATTTCCAGAGACAGGATTCTTGACGACGTCACCCTGTATTGGCTGACGCGGACCGGCGCGTCGGCGGCCCGCATTTACTACGAAAGCCACAACTCGCTGGACCCGGAACTTCGGGTCGACGTCCCGTCAGCAATCAGTATGTATCCCCGCGACATCGAGAAGTGTCCGCGTCCCTGGGCACAGGAGCGGTACCGACAGATCGTCCGATGGAGGTCGCCCGAAAGCGGGGGTCATTTCCCTTCGCTGGAGGTTCCCGAGTATTTCGTCAAGGACCTGCAAGAAGGCCTCGCGGCAGTGCTGGCCGCTAATCGGTGAACGCGGCTGGCTCTGCGCCCGAATCACCGGCTGACGATCTGGCGGTGTGAGCTGACGGTGTGTGAGGTAATTCGGCGAGAGCCGCCGATTCCGGGCAGGGATCAGCCGCCGGCCTGCACCGGCTCTTCCATAGGTTCGCACCGACCCCCAGTTGAACGCGTTCAAAAAGCAGGACTACGCTGATGCCGAGCGAAGCCGAGGGGGTTCGATGAAGGTAGTGCTGCCCGGGGGAACCGGACAGGTAGGCACGATTCTCGCCCGCGCGATGACGGCGGCCGGACACGAGGTCACGGTAGTGACCCGAAGTCCCGTGCGGGCGCACGACATCGGCTGGGACGGGCTCACGCTCGGCCGCTGGGCTGCGGCGATCGACGGCTGCGATGTCGTGATCAACCTGGCCGGGCGCAGCGTCTCCTGCCGTTACACCGCCGAGAACCTGCAAGCCATGATGGACTCCCGGGTGGATTCGGCGCGGGTGGTCGGCGAGGCGATCGCCGCCGCCGCGCGGCCACCGCGCGTCTGGCTGCAGATGAGTACGGCGACGGTCTACGCGCACCGCTTCGACGCGGCACACGACGAGGCGACCGGGGTGATCGGCGGCTCGGAGGCCGGGGTGCCGGACTACTGGGCGTACAGCGTCGACATCGCGCAGAACTGGGAGCGAGCGCAGGCCGAGGCCCCGACGCCCGCGACCCGCAAGGTGGCGCTGCGTTCGGCGATGGTCATGAGCCCGGATCGGGGCGGTGTGTTCGACGTCCTGTCTCGGCTGACGCGACTCGGACTGGGCGGTCCGGTGGCCGGCGGCGCGCAGTACGTCTCCTGGATCCATGACGAGGACTTCGTGCGAGCGGTGGAGTTCCTGATCGCCCGGGACGACATCGAGGGGCCGGTGAACCTCGCCTCGCCCGGCCCCCTTCCACACCGCGACTTCATGCGGGCACTGCGCACGGCCTGGGGCGTCCCGGTAGGACTGCCAGCGACGCGCTGGATGGCCGAGTTGGGGGCGTTCGCGCTGCGCTCGGACACGGAGCTGCTGCTCAAGAGCCGTCGGGTAGTGCCAGGGCGGTTGCGCGCGGCCGGGTTCGCCTTCGCGCATCCCGAGTGGGAGAGGGCCGCTACGTCCCTCGTACAGCGGACCAGGCTGGTTCGTGCGGCATCGGGTCGGGCCCGTGGATCGAACAGCCACAGCCACCCTGTGTAGGCGACCACAAGAAGTGGACCAGAGCCGCTACGTCCCGCCACTCGGGATAGCTGTAAGCGCCGGGCTGTCCAGCAGGAGCATGCCCGTCTCCAGCAGGGCCGTCGGGCACGCCGTGTGGCTCCGGAGGATGGAGGAACAGGGCGGCGGGCCGGGTCCTGTGGGTCTTCCGCGGCCGGATAGTCTGGGCCCGTCAGCGAAGATCGCACAAGGGCGGAGCACATGGCAGACATCATGGAGACGGCGGCGCGGAAGGTCTTCGACCGCTACGACATCGACGGGGATGGCCTGGTCACCGCAGACGAATACCGGAAGGTCGTGGCGGAGTTGGAGGGCTCGGAGATCACCGAGTCGGAAGCCCAAGGCCTGATCGACTCGCTCGACACGAACGGCGATGGCCAGATGTCCTTCGAGGAGTTCTGGGCGGCCATGAAGGGCTGACGCTGCAGGGTCCGGCACGTGAACGTGCCGCAGGTGGTGTGGCCATTCCGCCATCGCGTGGATCGTGGCCGACTCAGAACGAGGCCACGCCCGTGTTCCGGCAAGGTCTCCGGCCTGAGAAGGACTGCAAGGGCCAGGAGCGGAGCCGTGCGGACCGGTAGGCCGTCGGCGGCTGCCAGCGGCACGGTGGGCCGGACCTTCGCAAGGACGACGCCGGTCACGGGCTCGCGGCGCACGGGGACGTACAAACCCCAGTCGGCATCACCGGCGGTGAGCCAGTCCCCGACCCACGGGCCCGGGTCGGTCGAGAGCTCACAGCCACCGAGCAGGCTGCCCACCGGACTCGGCAGCAGATGAACAGCACCGGATCGCACGGTGCGTGGAATCCGGCCGTGACAGACCCACTCTCGCTCTTCACCAGCGAGGCTCGGCCGCTGGCACCCCATCTGTGCGGAGCGCGCCTCGGTCGGCGACGGCGGAGGGCCACCTGTAGAAGGCCGGCGCAACGCCCGCTCGATTCCCGCCAGCTTCACTTCGCCTGATCCGGGTGGCGGACACCTACCGCTGCCACGGCGTCGGCGCCACGCTCGTGCAGTCACTCGCCGACGGATTCGGGTGCCAGGTGCCGATGCGTCCGGGTCAAGCCCGGTCAGTGACGCGGGCCGACGCCTCGTACGCCGACTCTCCCCCGACGACATCTGGTCAGCTGACCCACCGGCAGGCCTCCGTGACCGCACCCCACCTGGACTCCAAGATCGATTGTCAGTGGTGGGTGAGAAGGTAGGAGCATCGAGTCGGAAAAAGGGGGAGCAGTTATGTCCGGAAACCAGAACTACATCAATCACGTTGCTCTTGTGTTGGATGCCAGTTCGTCCATGTCACACCTGAGCCGCAAGGTCGTCGAAGTCGCCGACCAGCAGATTGCATATCTGGCCCGCCGATCGAAAGAACTCGACCAGGAAACCCGCGTTACGGTGTACGTCTTCGCAGACAAGGTGGAGTGCGTCATCTACGACAAGGACGTGCTGCGCATGCCGTCCCTGAAGCAGCTGTACCGGGTCGGTGGAATGACGGCTCTACTGGCGGCCACGCTGAAGTCGCAGCGGGAGCTGGCGCAGACGGCTCAACTTTACGGCGACCACAGCTTCCTGACGTTCGTCCTGACGGATGGACAGGAGAACGCAAGCCATCGCTGCCTGGATGCCCCCACCAGGGATCCACGTGAACTGGTGCAGGCCGTGGCCGAGATGATGAAGACGCAGGAGGACAACTGGACGCTGGCCGTCCTTGTGCCGGACCAGATGGGCAAGCGCGAGGCCATGCAAGGCGGTTTCCCGAAGGACAACATCGCCATCTGGGATGCCACGAGCACACAGGGTCTGGAGGAGGCCGGTCAGGTCATCCAGCAGGCAACCGAGAACTTTATGGTGGGCCGCGCCCAGGGCATCCGGGGATCACGGGCGGTGTTCTCCACGGGCGCCGAAGCCGTCAACAAGGACACCATAAAGGCAGCCGGGCTCACTCCTGTGGATCCGTCCGAGTACCAGCTGATTCCGGTGGCTCGAGAAGCGGCGATCCGGGACTGGGTCATTGAATGCGGGCACACTTACCGTACCGGTTGTGCGTTCTATCAGCTGAGTAAGTCGGAGAAGGTCCAGGCGCGAAAGCAGATTGCAGTGCTGGAGAAGAAGACAGACCGGGTGTACACGGGGCCGGAGGCCCGAGCCCTGCTCGGCCTGCCGGCCATGGAAGTTCGCGTCAAGCCGGACCACAACGACGACTTCACAATCTTTGTGCAGAGCACCAGCGTGAACCGGAAGCTGGTCCCGCACACGCGGCTACTGCTTATGATCTGACGCCTTAGAAGCCCCGCCGGTCCGACCGGCGGGGCTCTTCGCATGCAGCTCGCCGCCTGCGCCGGCTGCGTTGCCAGCGGCGACGCGAGCCTCGCGGGCAAGTCCGGCCTGGACCTCGACCAGTACGGCGGACCAGCTCGCATTGGTCGCGAACCCCCGACTCTCAGGGACCTTCGCCGCCCGGCACGGTCCAGGACTCGGACAGATATCGCTCTCAGTCCACCAAAGTACTAGCTGAGCAGCCCCGGAAGGAGGCGGCCCAGCAGTCGGGCGAAGAGGGCGTCCCGCTCGGCGGGGCTGCCTGACGGGGGCGGCCCGGCGGTGGCCAGTGCGGCGAGCAGGTGCGGATGGCGTCCCTCGGCGGCGACGTCGGCGAGGTAGGCCGCCTGCGCGGGCGGCGCCGTGGCGGTGATCTGTTGGCGGGCGAAGAGTGTGGCGAGGCCGCCGACGAGGCCGATCGTCTCCAGCTTCTGCTGGCTGGAGCCGGGCGCCTGGGCCAGTACCGCGAGGGCATGGTCGAGGTAGTCGACCGCGTGCGGTCCGATCGCATTGCCCCGCTGGGCGTTCAGGTCGAGCAGCCAAGGGTGGCGCACGTAGGCGGCTTTGGTCTGGAGGGCGAGGCCGACGAGGTCATCGATCCAGTCGCCGCTGGGCGCGGCGGTAAGGTCGATCTCTCCCGCGACCGCGTCTGCCATCAGGTCCAGCAGGTCGTGACGGCTGGCCACATACCGGTAGAGCGAAGCGGGCCCGGTGCCCAGACTCTGTGCGAGAGCGCGCATCGAAACGGCGGCCAGGCCCTCGGCATCGGCCAGGGCGACGGCGGCGGTGGTGATCTGACGACGGCTCCGCTCGGGCGCGGGTCCGCGCGCGCCGCGCTCGGGGCGCGACCACACAGTGCGTCGGGGCTCAGGTTCGCTCACACTGCCCGCCACCTTTCCTTGCCACGGAGTCCTGGACTGGCTGTAGCCTAATACTGCGAACGCTGATCGCAGTAATTTGACCCATCGAGGGAGTCGGCATGACCTGGACCGAACGCCGTTTTGCCCGCAATGACACTGTCGAGCTCGCCTACGATCGGCTCCAGGAGGGCGCGGGGGGCGAGCCGCTGCTTCTGGTGATGGGCCTCGCGGTGTCTCGGCACTGGTGGCCCCGGGAGCTGTGCGCGGCTTTCGCCCACGCCGGCTTCGCCGTCGCGCGTTACGACCAGCGCGACGCGGGTGACTCCACGCGTCTGGCGGGGAACGCTTCTCCGAGCAACCCCTTCGCCTCGCTGGCCGGCCGCCGCAGCGCGGCCTACACCGCCGAGGACATGGCCGACGACGCCATCGCGGTCATGGATGCGCTCGGCTGGAAGTCGGCCCACCTCTTCGGGCACTCGCTCGGCGGCGTCGCGGCTCAGCGCATCGCGCTACGCCACCCGGACCGGGTCCGCACCCTCACCTCGTCCGCAGCACTGCCCAGCGACGTCGGTGGCCTGGGCGCGTTCCGCCATCTCCGCTTGGGCACCCTCACCAAGTTCGCCCGGGTCAAGCCCGCACACAATCGGCAGGAAAGGATCGCGACCGGGCTCGCGGTCGCGCGCCTCTGCGCGTCGCCCGGCTATCCCTTCGACGAGGCGGAGGCGTTGGAGCGGATCACCGCCGACGTGGATACCGGCATTACCGACGCGAAGGCCCAGTCCCGCCAAATCGGCGCGAAGTGGCACGGCCCGTCCCTGGCAGAGCTGCGCGTCCCGACGCTGGTGCTGCACGGCACCGACGATCCCCTGCTCAAGCCCTCCGCAGCCCGCGCCACGGCCGCAGCGATCCGAGACGCACGCTTGGTCCTCCAACCGGGCGTAGGCCATGACATCCCACGCGAGCGGCACATCGCCGTCGCCAGCGAAGTGCGGGTGTTGGCGGACCAGGCTTCCCAAGCCAGTTGAACCCATCCGTCCACGGCAACGGCAGTGACCTGATCCGCCACCGCCGCTCACCAAATAGGACGATGTCTTAGGAGAGCCAACGTGACATCACGCGCCGCGGGCCGGTCGATGTCGCCTGACGAACGAATACCTCGTCGCCGCTGGGCGCTGCGACCTGTCCGTCGATGCCCTGCGTGCGCCGGCCCGAGGGGCGGCCCGCGCTGCGCTGCTCGACGACTCCCGCCGAACGCACATCCTTGACGAGATCGACAGGTGCGGCGTGAGCGAGAACAGCGAGCAGGCCGAGCAGGCCGAGCAGGAAGGAACGGCCTGCCCCCACTACGGCAACGGGCCGAGCGACGAGCGCTGGCCTTCCTGCTCAGGCGCCCGGCCGGCGCTCAGCGGTAGGGGCTCCAGCCGCCGAAGCGGGCCATCAGCTTCCGGGCCGCGTCCTCATCCAGACCGAGGGCGGCGGCGGCCCGCTCGGCTGTCGTATCCCGCCGGGCCTCGTGGGCCGGCCAGTACCCGACCTGTACGGCGGTCACCTCCAGCCCGCGGGCTGCCCGCACGGCCGCCAGCGGTGAGGTCTTCGCCAGCTTCTCGATCTCCTCCTGCAGCTGGGCCAGCAAGGAAGTGACCGCCTCCGACAAGGGAATGGCCGACTGCTCCACCTCGGCGGCGTGCGGGTCCCAGCCCTCCAGGCAGATGTCCGCCGTCCCGTCAGCCGCCTCGGTCAGCTTCCGCTCGCCGATCGCGTCCCAGTCCAGTCGGTGCTCCGGGCCATTCCAGCCGCAGGAGCACACCGCGCGCAGTGCGGCCGCCCGCGGTCCGTGCGCGGACCCGCCGTCATAGACGCTCCATTGCGACACCGATTGTCCGCCCGCACTGGAGCTCGCCCCGAAGAAGACGGGGGCCGGAACGGAACCGTCGGCCAGGAGCACACCGACCGCACCCTCGTGGGAAGAGCCGAACTCCTCCGTCATCCACGTCTCCCGCTCACCCACGGCACCCCTCCAGCTGCTCTACCCGCACCCAAGCCGCCCTCGGCCGAGGCGCCGAAGACGACAATGCCGCGCTGCCTTCCCCACGGCGGGCGCCCTGGTGTGACCCGATGAGTCCCTCGGCGGTCAGGGCCGCGACGGCTGGCGGACCGTGCCGCGCGAAACGCCGTAGTGAGCCGCGAGTTCGGTCTCCGCGGGAGCAGACTGCCCGCGCTGCAGTCCTCTCGGTCGATCGCCCGCCTCAGCTCTTCGGCGATCTCCTCGTGTCGTGCCGCCAATCTTCCTCTCGCGCGCGGAGTTGTGCGCAAAGTGTGGAGCGCGGTCAGCCTGGAGGAGGCGCCGTGATGACCCGTGCGAGCTGCCATTGTGAGCGAATCGGAGTCACTACTTTTACCCATGTTTACCGGACGGACACCATAGTTGGGCCTAATGAGGCCCCACTTGTTCGGACACGTCGTCGGACAAGTGCTCACCCCCACGTACATCCCCTGTGTGGCCCCGCATGAATCCCCTCAAACCTCTTGCGTACCCCTGGAGAGTCCGTGATCGTGTTCCTGCCGAGGACCGCCGTCCTCACCGGCGTCCTCGCCGTCGCCGCCGCATTCGCCCTCAGCGCCTGTAGCGCGGGCCCCGACGCCTCGACCGGCGGCGGAGAGAACGCGGCCACCGCGACCACGGCCGAGGCCTTCGGTGGCATCAACGCCCTGGCCGCGGCGGCCAAGCAGGAGGGCACGCTGCACGCGATCGCGCTCCCCCGCGACTGGGCCAACTACGGCGCCCTGATCGACGGCTTCAAGAAGAAGTACGGCATCAAGGTCGAGGTCGAGAACCCGAGTGGCGCCAGCCAGGACGAGATCAGCGCGGTCACCTCGCGCACGGGCCAGGACAACGCGCCCGACGTCCTCGACCTCGGCAGCTCCTTCGCGCAGAGTGCCGCTCAGGACGGGCTGCTCGCGCCGTACATGGTCGCCGGTTTCGCTGACATCCCCGATGTGCAGAGGGACTCGATCGGCCGCTGGGCGAACGACTACGGCGGCTATATCTCCTTCGGCTGCAACGCCAAGCGTGTGCACACCTGCCCGACCAGCTTCAAGGAGCTGCTCCAGCCGCAGTACAAGGGGCAGGTCGCGCTCAACGGCAACCCCACCAAGTCGGGTTCGGCCTTCGCCGCCGTGTACGCGGCCGCCCTCGCCAACGGGGGCTCCTTCGAAGACATCCAGCCCGGCGTGGACTTCTTCGCCAAGCTGAAGAAATGCGGCAATTTCACGTCCGTCGAATCCACCCCGGCCACCGTCGAGAAGGGCAAGACGCCGATCAGCATCGACTGGGACTACCTCAACGCCGGGTACACCAATGAATTCAAGTCCAAGGGCCTCGACTGGACCGTCGCGGTCCCCTCGGACGGCAAGTTCTCCCAGTACTACTCGCAGGCCATCAACAAGGACGCACCGCACCCCGCGGCCGCGCGCCTGTGGCAGGAGTACCTCTACAGCGCCGAGGGCCAGAACCTCAGGCTCAAGGGATACGCCCGCCCGGCCCTGATGACCGCCATGAAGAAGGCCGGCACGCTCGACAAGACCGCGGCCGCGAAGCTGCCGAAGGTCTCCGGCACGCCGAGCTTCCCGACCGAGACCCAGCAGAGCAATGCCAAGACCGTCATCGCCCAGAGCTGGGGCGATGCCACTTCCGGATGACCGCGACTCGTACCAGCGCCGACGTGGTACCGACGAATCTCCGCGATCGGTCCACCGGCCCGCGGCTGCAGCCCGCTGAGCACGTCGCCGTGACCGGCACCGCGGCCTACGGCAAGAGCCCGCATGCCCACCTCGTTGCCCCCCGCGGCCGCTACCCGTAGCGCAGGCAGCGAGCCTTCTCCTACGTTCCGGCCCCGTAACGCGGCGGCAGGAACCGCCGCGTCACCACCCGTGACCTCGTGCCGCTCCCCCGCCGCGAGGCCCTCTGGCGAGGAGGGCCGAGGCCCTGAAGGCTCGCGTCATATCCCTCGCGCACAAGCACCCGCTTACCCCTCGCTGTGACGCGTCTCATGCAGTGATCTCCCGGGCCGCCGACGTGCGATGGCCGGGGACCGAACGGGCCGTGATCCCGGGGAAGTTGGCCCTGGGCTCGTGGTCTGCCGGGGTCGGTCTTGCGTGGTGTTCGTGCAGCTCAGTGGCGTTCCCGCTAGGTGGCCGGAAATAAAGTGGTCGGCGGCAGACGACAGCGGCCCCTCCTACAGCGCGGGGCATGCGCGACACCAGGACGGACGACACTTCCCCATGGACATGAGCGCCGGCGAGCGCAAGGGGCTCAGCCTCTTCGCCCTCATCATGATCGGCATCGGTTCGATCTTCGGCTCCGGCTGGCTCTTCGGGGCCGGCTCCGCCGCCCAGGTGGCGGGCCCTGCGGCGCTGGTCGCCTGGGTGATCGGCGTCGTCTTCATCGGCCTGATCGCGATGTCGTACGCGGAGGTCGGTTCGGCCTACCCGATACCCGGCGGCATGGCCCGCTACGGGCACCTCTCGCACGGCCCGGTCCTCGGCTTCCTCACCGGCTGGGCAGTGTGGATCGCGACCGCCTCACTGGTCCCGATCGAGTCGATCGCGGCCACCCAGTACATGACGTCCTGGAGCTTCGGCTGGGCGAAGGGCCTGGTCGATCCGGCCACCCACCAGCTGACCCTCTCCGGCACGGCGATGTCGCTGGTCCTGACCCTCGCGCTCTGGCTGACCTGCTTCTGGTCCGTCCAGTTGCTGGCCCGCGCCAACACCGTGCTCACCCTGGTCAAGTTCGCCATCCCGGTGCTGGCGGTGCTCGCCCTGGTCGGGTCCGGCTTCCACACCTCGAACTTCACCGCCCAGGGCGGCTTCGCCCCGTACGGCTGGTCGGCCGTGCTCACCGCCGTCACCACCTGCGGTGTGGTCTTCGCCTTCAACGGCTTCCAGGCCGTGGTCAACCTCGGCGGGGCCGCGAAGAACCCGGGCCGGGCCATCCCGGTCGCCCTGGTCGGTGCGCTCGCACTCGGCCTGGTGATCTACCTGGCGCTGCAGGCCGCGTACCTGGGGTCGGTGCCGCCCGAGCTGCTGGCGCGGTCCGGCGGGTGGCAGGGCGTGAACCTCAATTCGCCGTTCGCCGACCTGGCGGGGCTGCTGATGCTCCACTGGGTGGTCACCATGCTGCAGTTCGGCGCGTTCATCTCGCCGGCCGGGTCCAACATCGCCAATGTCGCCTCGGCCGCGTACATGGTCACCAACCTCGCCGAGACCGGGTTCTTCCCCCGGAAGCTGGCGGCCGTGCACCCCCGCTACGGCACCGCCCGCCCCGCGATGTGGCTCAACCTCGGCTTCTCCGTCGTGCTGCTGCTCACCGTCGGCCGCAGCTGGCAGGCGCTGGCCGGCGTGGTGTCGGCGGCCATGGTCATCTCGTATCTGATCGGCCCGATCGCGGTGGGGGTGCTGCGGCGGACCCGCCCGGAGCTGCCCCGTCCCTTCCGGCTGCCGGCCGCCGGGGTGCTGTGCCCGGTCACCTTCGCCTTCGCCGCCTGCGCGCTGTACTGGTCGAAGTGGCCGGAGACCGGAAAGATCACCGTGCTGACGCTGGTGGCCGCACCGGTCGCGGCGCTGGTGCTGTGGCGCCGGGGCGAGCGGCGGCTTCTGCGGCAGTTCGCGCCGGCCTGGTGGATGATCGCCTTCCTGGTGTGGACGGCCGCGGTGTCCGCCCTGGGCGGCGAGGAGTTCGGCGGCCGGGACGTCCTCCCCGGCGTGCTCGGCACCGCCCTGATCGCGGTCACCGCCCCGGTCTTCTACTTCTGGGCGGTGCGGTCCGGAGTCAAGGCCCACGAACGGGGCCTGACCAGCGCCCCGTCCCCCGCCGAAGCCGCCCCGGCACCCACCGCCACCCCCGACGACGCACGCCCGATGGCCTCCGTCTGAGGGCACCTCGCCAGGTTCGGGTTACGACGCGCGACAGCCGGCGCAGAACCTCCCCTCCCCCAGCTCCACCGCCCCTCACCAGTGCCGCATCAGGCATCCTTCGCCCTGTTGTTGGCCGGCGGTGCCAGCTCGGCTGAGGGGCGGTTTACTCGGCATCGAGCTGGTGGTCGGCCCAGACGTAGGTTTCGGGGAGCAAGTCGGTGACAGGGACGGTTCGGACGTGGTCGCCCTCGCCGACGATGACCTTCAGCGCGGGGAAGTAGTCGAAAAGGACCTGACGGCACCGGCCGCACGGCGGAACGACACCCCGGTCGCGGTCGCCCACGGCGACGATCGTGTCCAGCTCGTAGGCGCCCTGGGCGGCTGCCGCGCCGATGAGGACCAACTCGGCGCAGGGGCCTCCCGTGAAGTGGTAGGCGTTCACCGCCGTGACGATCCGGCCGTCCTGAGCGCGGGCCGCGGCCGCCATGGTGTGGTTGTCGCCCCGGCAGCGAGTGCGAGCGACGTGCGCCGCGGCCCGGATGAGTTCGTGGTCGACGTGGTGGGTCTGCGTGGTCATCTTCTCTGCCTTCATCAGGTGTCAGGCGACGTTGACCCGAGTGACGAGGGTGTGCAAGCGAATATCGGTGGTGGTGTGCTTGTTCCGCCACATGATGTAGCGGCGGACAAGCTGCGCTGTTCCTTGTGGCCGGCGTGGCCGGATGCCGTCCGACGTGAAGTAGCGGAGGGCTGTGAACTGGGCCTGGCCTCGATGCGGTTCGGCCACGAGCTATTGGTCGGGTGTCGGCGAACTCGACGTTGCCGGCCGCGGCCCGGTCGCCGACCCGGAAAGCGCACCGCCGCCACCGCCTAGAAGGCAAACACCACGACGCCGAGTGCCCCCTCCAAGGCCATTTCGGACGGCGAAGCCACCGCAGGCACTCCTCCCCAGCCGAATGTCGCCACGAAGCTTGGATACATCCGCGCACTGACCGGCATCGACCCGGACATCGTCCACGGCAGGGAGGACAAGGCCGTCGACCGCGGGCTCAACCAGTGCCAAACGATCCACCACTTCCCCAAGGACAAGCCGAAGCAGACGAAAATGGCGGAGATGCGGTTCACCTCGCCCAGCCACCCCGAGGGGTTCGGAGGGGGGCGGCGAAGGCTGTCGTACCGCGGCCGGCACCAGCCGCGTCGGGCGTACGCGGTCTCCAAAGTCGGGCGCGGGCCCGCGCTTACCTATCCGGCGAGGTTGAGGTGGTGCGGGCGGGTGATGCCGCGTGACGAGGGTCAGGTGGTGGCCAGCAGGATGTCCTCGCCGCTTGACGGGCGGAGTCCGTCGGTGCGATCGGCGAAGTAGCGGTGGGCGAGCGAAGCTCCCGACAGGTGTCGGGCGTCTTTGAAGCCGGCTTCGCGGGCCAGTTCCAGCATCTCGGGCGGGGTGTAGAAGCTGATGAACGGCGTTCCGGATGCCTGCGCGCCTTCCTTGCTCGCTCGGAGGCCGGGGCGGTCGGCGTCGTCGAGGAGTTCGGTCGGCAGGAGGAAGGTCATGGCGAGCGTCGAGCCGGGGGCGAGCCCGGCGATCTGACGCAGGGTGGCCGCTGTGGCGTCCTTGGTGAGGTACATGGAGACGCCGGTGGAGACGATGGCCGCCGGCCGGGTGGAATCGAAGCCGGCAGCGGCCAGCTGCGTCAGCCAGTCTTCGCTCGCCTCGAAGTCGACCGGCACCAGGTGCAGCCAGTCGGGGATGCCGTAGCCGAGTTCGACCAGGCGACGGCGCTTCCAGGCCTGCGGGCCGGGCTGGTCGACCTCGAAGACCCGTAGGAGGGAGGCGACCTCCGGCCTGCGTTGGGCGAAGGTGTCCAGGCCGGCTCCCAGGATCACGTACTGGGTGACGCTCTGGTCGGCCTGTTCAGCGATCAGATCCTCGATGAAGCGCGAGCGGGCCACCATGGCCGCCCGGAACGCGCTGGTGGTGCGCGGGTCCATGTCGGGGCGGCGGCGCCAGTCATCGCCGGGGGCCGCCAGTTGCAGGCCGATCTCGTCCTCGAGCACGTGCGGCGGCGGGTCGACCTGGACGTGCATGGCCCGCCAGAGGGCGGTCCGCACCGCGGTGTTGTCCGGTGCCTCGGTCTGCTCGTCTGCCATGGTGTTCCCCTTTCGTTGTGGTCAGTTCTTGGCGGGAGCTTGGAGGCTCCACAGGCGCCCGTCGGGGTCGCGAACGGTCATCTCCTTGGTCCCGTAATGGGTGTCCTCGAACGGCGTGACCACCTCGACGGCAGGATCGGGAGGGAACGTGTCTGCGTCCGGCACCTTCAGCACGATCTGCGTCTGGGGCTCTCGGTCCTCAGGGATCTCGGCGATGAAGATGCGCGGCCCGTCGCCGTTGCGGAGCTGGCCGGAGTTGTGGTCGGTCGAGAACTCCAACTCGTAACCCAGTGTCTGGAAGAACTTCGCCGCCTTACCCCAGTTGTGGGTCGTCAGGAACACGGCCTCGATTCCTTCGGTCGCCATGTCAGGTCTCCTTCTCAGTCGATTGCTGTGTGTGCTCATGGGCGTCGTCGAGGTAGGTGCGCAGCGCGTCAGCGACCAACGCCGACAACGACATGCCCGACTCGATGGCGCGGTACTTGACCTGCTTGATCAGCTCGATCGGCAGGTACACATTGAACTGTTTGACTTCCTTATCACCCACGAGGCGATGCTAGCATACTAGCAAGCTATTGTGGACGGAGCGGGCCCTGCTCAAGGGCTTCCGTGCCGTAGCCACCCGCTTCGACGAGAGGGCGTACATTTCCCACGGCACCGTGACCCTTGCAGCCATTCGGCTCTGGCGTCGTTCATGACCTGCTGGGCAGTCCTTAGCGGACTTACAGCGGTGAGGGCGTCGGCGTTGTGCGCACTCTTGCCGTCGTCGCCTCAAGTCCGCGCAGGCCAAGGGCGGTTACCGCGAGGCCGTGGCTTGGGCCCGCTTCGGGTAGGGGCCGCCCGCTCAATTTTCGTTGCCTCGTGCGCCTGGTGATGCTGGAGTGAGCGGATGGATCAGGAAACCATGCTTGCGGTCTTCGATCGCGAGATGCGACAGGGCATCCGGGCCGATGGGCCCGGAGCCCGGGTAGAGCGGGTGGGCGGCGTCGTTCGCCATGTCGGCGCAGACGCCGACAGCTGGAACGGAATCGTCTGGTCGGATCTGGACGAAGCCACTGCAGACGCCGCGGTCGCGGAACAGGTCGAGTACTTCACCTCACTCGGGCGCGGGTTCGAGTGGAAGCTGTACGGGCACGACCGGCCGGCCGACCTACCCGGACGGCTGCGGGCAGCGGGTTTCGTACCCGAGCCCGAGGAGACGCTGATGGTCGCCGACATCAAAGATCTGCCCACGAGCGTTGAACTACCCGAGGGTGTTCGCCTGCTCCCGGTGACCGATGCTGCCGGGGTCGAGCTCGCGGTGGCCGCGCAGGAGCGGGCGTTCGGCGAAGCGCGGCCGTACCACCGGCAGCTGTTGCTCGACCAGTTGGCCGCCGGCTTGCCTCCCGCGGTCGTCGCCATGGCCGGTGACGTGCCGGTGAGCGCCGCACGGATGGAGCTGCACCCGGGTACGTCCTTCGCGAGCCTGTGGGGCGGGGGCACCGTGCCAGAGTGGCGCGGCCGGGGCGTCTACCGGGCCTTGGTCGCCTTCCGCACCCGCATCGCAGCCGAACACGGCTACCGCCACCTCCAGGTCGACGCGTCCGATCAGAGCCGTCCGATCCTGCGACGCCTCGGGTTCGTACCGCTGGCCACCACCACGCCGTACGTACGCGCTGACCCCACCCAGAACGCGGCATCGGCCGACCGGGCTCAGCGCCGCGAGGACGACGAGGCCGCCGGTGACCGCGAGACTGGTCAGCACCGCCGGGAAAGCAGCCCATGTCCTGCCTGGCGCGGCCTGAGAGGATCGTCGGACACGTCGTAATACTGCAACCACATCTGGCGTGACGGACGGCGTGAGCAACTCCGGGTACCTGCGGAATGGATGGCGGTGTCAGACCATCAGCGCAGCGGCCTGCTGACGTGCCTGGCGCAGCCAGGATGCGCGCAAGTCGTCGGCCGAGTCGGTGACCGTACGGAAGACGATTCGGCGGACATCGGCGACGGCGTGGTTGAAGCTGCCCGGACACGGGTGCGCGAGGTAGACCCCGATGCGCATGGTTCCTCCCTGATCGATGGCGGGTGTGGCGAAGGAGCTACGAGCAGAAGGTCGTACACCGCGGGTGAACGGCGTAACCAAAGGGCGGCCAGAGGGGGCAAGAGGCTTTCGGCGGCACCTGCCACATCGAGGCGAGCAGTATCAGTAGGTCAAGTGCCCTACCTTCGCTACGGGTTACTGATAGCGCGTCAGTAAATGGCTTACGGGTGAGTAGTGAGTCCGCTGCCCCCAGGATCAGACGCCCCTTCAGGCCCAGTTGCCACACCCTGCGCCTTCGAGCAGTATGGCGATCAGGAGGTGGGCGATGAAGAAGCAACGCGGTACCGGCAGGGCCGCACCACGGGCCTCAGAGGTCCATGTCCACGCGACGACGGCTGAAATCGCCGTACGACTCCGCTACGTCTGCCGGCGCCACACAGGCCGCAAGCACCACACCGAGGAGCCGCTCAACCCGGCCAGGCTCGCCCACCTCTCCGGTCTCTCCCCACGCAACCTGACGTCGGCTGCTCGTGCCGAGGCGCCAACCTCACCATCGGGACCCTGATGAAGGTCGCGCGCGGTCTCGGCGTCCTCTGCAGTGCGTACTTCGTCCAGGACCAGCGTGTTATCCGGCCCCGAGCCATCGACAGACTCCAGGTGACCTCAACACCCCATGGTGCGCCCCACATTACCCAGCACGGGCCGGCCCGGCAGCGTCCGGCGGCCGATGCCCGGAGCAGATCAATAGACAGCCAAGAAGGTTGGCTATGTATGACGTACAGGACGTCTACTTCCATCGGTGTCCGAGCGAGGAGCGAGGCGGCACCATGACAACACGGCAGGTCCGCAAACGGTGCCAGGCGCTCGTCAGCGCGCTCGACCTCCCCAGGCCGTTCTCCGTCGAGGCTCTCATCCACGAGCTGTCGGTGCGGCGGGGCCGACCCATCCTGATCCACACCGTCTCGCTCGGCTCCTCCCTCAACGCCTGCGGGCTGTGGATCGCCACCGAGGGCAGCGACAACATCTATGTCGAGGAGAAGACCACCAAGTTCCACCAGGAACACATCATTCTCCATGAGATCGGGCACATCCTGTGCGATCACAGCATCACTGACCAGGAGAACCAAGGCGCCCTGAGCACACTGCTGCCCAGCATCAGCCCCGAGTTGATCAGCCGGCTGCTGGCTCGTACCAACTACACCACCGAGCAAGAACAGGAAGCCGAACTCGTTGCCAGCCTGATCCACGCCGCCGCAGGGATACTCACGCCCTCGCCGTCGACAGGTGTGCGCGGCGCGCTCGAAGCCGCCCTCGGGATCCGCGAGTAGGAGCCATGCACCCACCTTCCCTCTATGTACTGGGCGAACGCGTCGAGCTCCTGGGCGCACTGGCACTGTGGTTGGTCATCATCCTCCGCTGGCCCACGGCACGCCGCTCTCACCAGCAGAAGATGCTGCTGATCGCCGTCATCGGGATCGCCGGGTCGATCACCGTCTATCTCGACCCCGTGACCGCGGTCCTGAACAGCACCTTCACCTTCGCCGAGAGCTGCGGCCTGTTCATGAACGCGTGGGGCGTTCTCAGCTCGGCCCTCATCCTCGACTTCGTCCTCGCGGCCATGTCCCGGCGCCACCCCTGGCTGATCTACGGCCCGATGGTCCTCACCATCGGCGCCCTGATCGTGCTCAACGACACCATCGCGCCGCACGCCGGCTGCGTCACCACTGAGGCCGTCCCGTGGTACAGCCCCTTCTGGTGGCTACTCGTCGCAGCCCACCTCGTCGGCACGATCCCGTGCGCCGTACTGTGTATGCGCTACGGCCGCCAGGCCCGCGACGACCGGCCCCTGCGCACCGGCCTCTTGCTGCTCGCCGCCGGCTTCACCTCGTCCTCCGTGTTCTGGGCCGTCGTCCTGGCCTTCCTCCTCGCCCGCCCTCCCTGGCTGGGCGCACTGTTCCCGCTCAATATCGGTGTCACGGCCTGGCTGATGACCGCCGGGGTCTGCATGCCGCTGGCCCTCACCATCCGCCGGACGGCCCGCAACACGAGCGCCCTGTGGCGCTTGCACCCCCTGTGGCGCGACCTTACCGAGGCCGTCCCGCACGTCACCCTGGAGAGACCGCACACCCGGGTCCGCGCGGTGCTCGGCGGCCCACAGGCGATCCACCTCCGGCTCTACCGCCAGGTCATCGAGATCCGCGACGTCCTGCTCATCCTGAAGGACTATGTGACGCCCGAGGTGATGGAACACGCCCGCCGCCACGTCACCTCCCAGGACCTGCCCGAAGAACAGATCGAGCCGGCGATCACCGCGTGTTGGCTGCGTGCCGCCCTCTTGGCCAAGACAGCCGCAGCCACACCCCAGCCAAATCCGCTCGCCACCGAACGGCCCACACACGACGACCTCCGCAGCGAAACCGACTTCCTGCTCGCCGTCCTCCGGGCCCGCACACTCCCCGTCGTACGCTCCTTCGAGCTACCGCCGGACGCGCGTACTCACCATGCCTCCGCCACCACCACGAAATAGGCGATGCCCATGAAGCCCATGACACAGCAGACTGCCAACACCCCCTACTCCACGGGCATGTTGAGCAATGACGCCCACCGCGAGCGTGATCGCTTGGATTCCATCCAACGCAGCGTCGACGCGTTCACCACCACCCTCCTCGATGGCCTTTCCATCGAAGCCTCCTGGAACTGCCTGGAACTGGGCGCGGGCGCCGGCTCCATCGCCTACTGGCTCGCCAACCGCTGCCCGCACGGACGCGTGGTCGCCGTCGACCTCGACACCCGCCATCTCGATGCGGGCCGGGCCGCGAACCTGGAGATCCAGGAAGCCGACATCACACACACGGACTTCGCCCCCGGCAGCTTCGACCTCATCCACGCCCGCTATCTGTTCTGCCACCTCGCAGAGCGCGACGAGATGATCGCGCGGGCCACCCGCTGGCTCTCCCCCGGTGGCTGGCTCCTCATCGAAGAGCCTTACCACCTGCCGGCCGAAACCTCACCCTTTCCCCTGGTCCGGCGCATCCTCGACGCCTATCAGCGCACCTACCGCGAGCACGGCGCCGACATGACCTGGGCCCGCGGCCTTCCCGCTCTCCTCGCCCGCAACGCCCTGACCGAGGTGGCCTACGCCGCAAACCCCGGCTGCATGGGCGGACTCGACAAGGACCGCTGGCTCCCCCTCATCACCCAGGCAGCCCCCGCCCTTCTCGCCGACGGGCTCGTCACCGAAGCCGACCTGGCAGAGTTCGCCACCCTGCTGAAGGACCCAGCGTTCATCGACATCCCGCAGTTCACTCTCTCCGCATGGGGCCGCCGTTCCGTGGAACCCGCGTACGCGCCCGTCTGAGCAGGGCTCGCACGGCGACTCCTCCACCCTGAGGCTCCTGAGGCCCTGAGGCTCCTGAGGCCCTGCGCATTTCAGCCGGGAGCCGTGCGTCCATCCACATGGGCACGACGGGGCTACGTCAGCCGGCATGGCCGCCGCCAAAGCACCTGCGACGGCCGGCTTCGTCGTTCGGCGCGCATGGCCTTCACCTGCGCGAGGCCGTCAGCACCCCTGCACCAGCCTTCGCCGGAACGGTCCACATATTTTCCGGCACAGCTGCGATCAACCGATGCGCTGCTCTCGGCGGTGCCGCGTGCGCAAGGCATGGGCCACCACGAGCAGCCATGCGCCGACGAGGAGAAGGTGCACCCGTTGCGCCACCCCGTGCCAGCCCGGGTATCCGAACAAGGGGCCGACGGTGGCGACCGCGGAAACCAGGGCGCACGGCAGGATGACGGGGCCCCAGCGGCGGATCGCAGGCAGGGGGGCGGCCTCGCGGCGCGCAGCGACGGTGAGCAGAAACATCGAGGCGAAAATGGCCGTATGCACGAGGGCGCTGGTCGTCGTGTGCATCGGATTGACCACCTCGCACCTTCGCTCCACCGAAGCCGCGCAACGCATCGGGAACAGTACATCCGTCACAGAGAACACACCGAAGGCGATCAACGACCACCAGCCGGCGCTGGACCACCGCCCCGACGCTCGGCGCAGTGCCCACAGGGCACCGGAAATGACGCTGACAGCAGCAGTGATCTCGATAAGGGCGAACAACGCATGGCAGGGCTGATCGGTGGCGTAGAGCTCGCTGACGTACGAGTGCCTGGCGTCCAGGCCTGTGGGCAGCACGAACGCCAGCAACCAGTCGTTGTAGAGCAACCCGGTCAGCGCCAGCAGCACCGCTGCCGGTACGTCGCGCGAAGCCCCGGAAGGGGTCGGCTTCCTCGTCTGGCGGCTTGGGACGGCAAGATGCACGGCTCTCCTTGTGCGCACTCAAGGCTCTATGGCGTCATTTCACACGATTCATGCCAGATCGCCGGAGTCGCCCCGCCTACAGGGCGCAACAACGATGCTGCGCGGGCCCTCACGACAGCCCTCCGCTCGTGCCGCTCCCGAGACGTTCTCCGGCTCAGGGAGTCCAGCTCCGGTGGTTCGGAACACTGATTTACGCGCGCGGATCGGCGCGGGCGGCGGGGGTCGCGGGTATCTCGCGTTCAGCCCCGGCGGGCGCGCCCTCGCGGTGAAGGTCGTACGACCCGACTACGCCCAGGACGAGGAGTTCCGGCGCCGCTTCCGGAAGGAGATCGAGGCCGCCCTGCGCGTCCAGGGCCTCTACACCGCACCGGTCGTCGACGCCGACAGCGAGGCGAAGCTGCCCTGGCCGGCCACCCCGTATGTGCCCCCGAGCAGATCCGCGGGCGCTCCGCCACTCCGGCCACGGACGTGTTCGCGCTCGGTAACCTCGCCGTGTTCGCCGCCACCGGACGCACCGCCTTCGGCGAGGGCAACCCGGACGCCCTGTTCTACCGGATTCTCACGAGCCCCCGGAGCTGGACGATTGTCCGCCCACGCTGCGCACCGCCGTCAAGCGGTGCCTCGCCAGGGACCCGAAGAAGCGGCCCGCCGTCAGCGAGTTGATGGAGTACGCGAGGAAGCAGACGGCCGGCGAGCCGCCGGCCGTCTCCGGCTGCTGGCTCTAGCTCGCTGGCCGTCAACCTCGACGCGGCAGCGGACGGCGCGGGCATGGCGCCCCCTGGTGGAGGCGCCCGCCGTCAGCCGGTTCCGGTCCTAGTTGCGGTACCGGTAGAGGATCCGGCCGCGCGTGAGGTCGTAGGGGCTGAGCTCCACGAGCACGCGGTCAAAGGGCAGGATCTTGATGTAGTTCTTCCGGATCTTCCCGCTGATGTGCGCGAGCACCTTGTGCCCGCTCTCCAGTTCCACCTGGAACGTGGCGTTGCGCAGGCACTCGACGACGGTGCCCTCGATCTCGATACCAGGGTTTGTCTTCGGCATCAGTGAAGTACGACCTCCAGGTTGCTGCCGGCGCGCTCGGCGCCGATGTTGTCGAACAGGGCCGTGGCCCCCGCGTTGCGTTCGGCGACTTCGGCCGATGCCGCCCGGACTCCGGAACGGTGCAGGGAACCCAGGACCTCGGCCAGGAGGGCCCGCGCGATGCCGCGGCGCTGCCAGTCGGCCCGGACCGCGACGAGGCCGATCCGCGGCTGCCGGGGCACCGGTGCCACCCGGAGCAGTCCCACGTACGCGCCGGACTCCGCCTCCCTCGCGACCGCGTACTTCGTCGGGTCCACCACGGTGGCGTCGTCAAGGCGTGGCAGGACTTCGGCAGGCATCTCCTGCCATCCGACGGAGGATTCGACCTCGGCCCGGATCGTGCGGTCCAGCTCGCGCAGGGGGTCCTTCTCCGCCGTGCCGAGGGGGAGGATCGTCACGCCCGACGGCGGCCGCGCCGCGCCGAGGCCCGTGGTCCGCGGGTCGGTGGGTACGAGGCACACCCACTCGCGGCGCCGGGTCGTGAAACCGAGGCGCTCCCAGTGGGACTTCAGGCCGAGATCGGACTCGTCGACCATCGTGTACAGCGGCCTCGGCAGGTCCGCGTCCGCCAGCATGGCACCGGCCAGCTGGTCGAACACCGCGTCGTGCCACGCGTCGACACTGACGAAGAGCCGGCCGTCGTGGCGGCGCCATGCCTCGCCGCGGCCGACGACCTGGTCGTCCTCCAGCGCGTGCCATTGGTGGTCGGCGACGCGCGCGATCACGGTCGGACTCAAAGATTTCTTGGGTTTCATAGGTCTCTGCCTTTCGGGAGTGCCTGGTCCAGGCGCTCCCGGCGACCTATGTCAATCGCCCGACCGTGACGATGAGGGGAGCACCCACATGCGTACAACGTTCATGGGTCTCACCTCCTCGGGCTGCATCACGGTTCGCGTCGGAGACTAGGCGCCGTGATGGTGATCCGTCCACACCATTAACGACGACGCCGGATCGCGGGGGTGTTTCCCCACGGCCCGGCGGCCGTCCGCCGCGAAGTCCACGAGGAAACCGGCCTGACCGTCACCGTCGACCGCATGCTGTGGCTCCGCGAATGCATCGGCGCCCACCACGACCACCCGGTGAGCGAAGCCAACACCCACCGCATCGAAGCGATCTTCCTGTGCGCCGGCTGGAGGGCCGAGATTTTCCAGCGAGCGCGGCGGCGCAACCTTCAGCAGAGTCGAGTCCGGAGCGTCGGTACGCTAGTTACTCTCAGTGGTCGCACGGAAACCTTTCGTGCGGTACTGAGATCTTCAGAGCCGTCCGACATGAAGGGCACTCCTGGCGATGACACCGAGATAAGTCGTGTGACCTCCTCATGACGAGATCGCTCCCGTCGACGTGAGGCGGGGGATCTGTCGCACAGGCTCAGTCGTGCCGCAGTGCGGGCTGGGGCGCGCCTGAGGCGGGAGGGCCGCTATGCCCCGGCGAGTTCGCGCACTGTTGCCATATCGCTGAAGGGCAGCAGTTTTTCACCGACGATCTGGTGCGGCTCGCTGCCTTTGCCGGCGATCAGGACGATATCGTCCGGGCCCGCGACGGACAGGGCGAAGGCGACGGCCCGACGGCGATCGGTGAAGCGTTCAAACGGTGTGCCGGTCGCCGCGATTCCTGGGGCGATCTGGTCCAGGATCGCCTGGGGGTCTTCGTTGCGGGGGTTATCGGAGGTGAGAACGCACAGGTCGGAGTGGGTCCCGGCGATCCTCCCCATGTCGGCTCGCTTGGTGGTGTCCCGGTCCCCGCCGCAGCCGAAGACGGTGATGACCTGGCCGCGGGCGAAGCCGCGGATGGTGGTCAGGACCTTGTCCAGGGAGTCCGGTGAGTGGGCGTAATCCACGATCACCGATGTGCCGCGCGGGGTCTCAAAGCGTTCGAACCGGCCCGGGACAGGAGGCATCCGCTCGAGCGCGGCGATCAGCCCGCCCACGTCGTGCCCCAGAAGGTGGCAGGCCGCCACCGTTGCCAGCGCGTTGGCCACCGAGAACCGGCCCGGGACGGGGATCGCCGCCGGATACTTGCGGCCGTCGTGGTGCAGGGTGAACCGCGTGCCGCAGGCGTCCACGGTGAGGTCGGTGGCCCGGTAGTCCGCCTCGGCGTCGAGGGCATACGTGGTCACCGCGCCGGGCATCAACGTCTGGATCCGAGCGCCCACAGGGTCGTCGGCGTTGACCACCGCGCGCCGGCACTGGCCCTGGAACAGGCGCAGCTTGGCGTCCCGGTAGTTCGCCATCGTTCCGTGATCGTCCAGATGATCCTGTGTCAGGTTGGTGAAGACCCCGACGTCGATGAATGAGCGGTCCACCCGGTGCGTCAGCAGGGCCATTGACGTAGCCTCCAGCACCACGCTGCCGGCCCCGCGGTCGCGCATGCACCCCAGCAGGTACTGCAGGTCCGGCGACTCCGGCGTGGTCAGCACCGAGGGTGGCATCGGGATCAGCTCGTCGCCGATCCGGCTGCCGGCTGTCCCGATGACCCCCACTTTCGCGCCCTCGGAGAGCCGCAGCACCGACTCGATCATGTACGACACCGACGTTTTCCCGTTGGTGCCGGTGATCGCCACCATGTCCATCTGCCGCCCCGGCTCGCCAAAATAGCGGGAGGCGACGACCGCGGCCGCCGTCCGGGTATCCGGCACCCGCACGGCACACACACCCGCCGCCGACGCCCACACCGACGCCGGAAGGTCCGCTTCCCCGCCGTCGACGAGTACCGCCGCCGCGCCGCGTGCAAGGGCCGGCCCGACGGAGCCGGGACCGCCTTCACGGTGGCGGGGCACCGCGATGAACAGCGCACCAGGTGTCACCCGGTCGGCGTCGAAGGTCGTTCCCGCCGTGATCCACGTCGTCTCCGGGTCGCCATGGAGAACGTGGTGGTCGTGCCCGGCAAGCAGCTCGCTCAGCCTCACAAAAATCCCTTTCGAAGGTGGCTCGGACCGGTTGTGCGGCCGTCGCCAGGCGGCAGCACCGGCGGAGCGCCGGAAGCTGCGGTGATGCCGTGGAGCAGGTGGCGGGACATGCCCGATGAGAGCCGGAAGCGAAAGCTCAGCCCGGCGGGCGAAGTCCTGCGGTGTTCGTGGAAGTGCGGCGGGCCGGGACATGGACCCGGGCAGGGCAGCTGAGGATCGCTAGCCGTGGCCGTGCAAAGCGCCGCGGCCGGTCTCCGGCGCGTCGGCATCAGCTGCGGTCGCCGGGCCCATGACCGCCGAACTCGCAACGGCTGGGCGCAGCGCACAGGAGGCCTGCTGCAGGCACTCCCTCACGGCATTTGTACGACCCATGGGCAGAGTGTACGTCCGGTCGAGCGGCTCGAAACCCGCATCCAGCGCGCCCGCCGGTCCGATGACCCGCTCGTCGCCGCCTGACAGCCCTGGCTGCGCCTCGGCACCGGCGTTGAGCCGGCACGGGACTTCTCCAGCGGATCAGCCACATACGGACAGCCCGTACGCCATACCCGGAGATGAGCGAGATACCACCTCAGATGCCCGGAGACCTCTGAGCGGGCGGTTCATGAGTTGAGGTCCGTTCCCCGGTGAGGTTGGGGCGGGGCTGCGCCTGGGCCGCGTCTTCCTGGACGTCCAGTGCTTCGAGCAGGGGCTGGATGTTCACGTGGCCACCGACTGCAGGTCGCGCCAGGTGGCGGTGTTCGCGTCGGTGAGACGGCGGACCGTGACGTGGGTCATCGCCCAGTAGACACGGGAGGCGGACGACGACGGGCGGTGTTCGTGGTCGCGGACCAGGCGCCGGTGCAGTATCAGGATCCCGTAGGTCTGCTCGACCCTCCACCGCTCCGGTTGCGGGACGAACCCCTTGTCCTGCGGGTTGCGTTCGACGGTATCGACACTGATGTCGAGGCGGTTGCCGTGCCGGGCGACCTGCTTGAAGCCCCGGTCGACCAGGCCAGGGCCTTGCGGACGGTGCCGCCGGTGTGGTCGGCGACCTGGTCCGGCAGAGCGATGCCCGCGGTGTTGTCGTGGGTGTTCGCGGCGAGGACGGTGACGGCGATGACCAAGCCAAGCACGTCCACTCACGAACCGCCCTCTGCCACCTGTCCTTCAGAGCGCGTTGCTGCTTGTGGCGGGCCGGTGGGAAGCGTTCTGTGCAGCGCTGAGGAGGTGGCGCAGGTGGAAGCCGTCCGTGGCTACGGCGCTGACGAGGACCGCGGGGCCTGCGAGCGGTGTCAGCACTGCCTGGCCGTCTTCCGGGGCGCCGCCGAACAGGCGGACTTCGGGGGAGCTTTCCTCGAAGGCCGGGTCGACGACCAGGAGTTGCCCGGTTGCGCGGTTGCCGGCGAGAACTGCCGGGCCGTCCCAGCCGGGTTCGCCCGGCCCGTAGGCGGCCTGTTGGTCCAGCAGCGTGCGCTCGTCGCATCGGACGGTGAGGCGTGTGGTCACGTGGCCGGGGGGTTCGCCGGTGCGTCCGAGGACTTGTTCCTCGCGCAGTACGAGCCGTGCGGTGGGGGCGAGATCGATGGTGCAGGTCTGGCGCAGGTCACTGCCGGCCGCGCAGATCAAGGGCTTGGGGAGCCAGTGGAGCTGTGCGTGTTCTCCTACGGTCAGGTGCACGTCGTAGGTGGCGTGTTCGGGGGTCGGGCCGCGCAGGGCGAGGGTCGCGGCGGCGGAGGTAACGTGGAGCGCCGCTCCGTGTTGGGCGGTGGCTTCGATCCGCAGCCGGTCGCCGCCGAGGGGGGCGGTCATGGCGCCGACGATGCAGACCCGTGCCTGGAGCCCGTGTGAGCGCAGGCGGCGCAGTTCGAAGGGGCCGTCGCCGTCGAGGATGGGGAGTGCGGTGGTGCCGCCCCTGGCGGCGGCCAGGATGCGAGCGGTGGCGCGTACCCCTACGGCGGTGCGGTCGGGTGCCGACGCGGCGTGCGGATGCGTGAGGGTCATGCGGGACCCGCGCTCCAGTCGGCGAGGCGTTCGCGGACCCAGTCGGCGACCGGCTTGATGCCGTAGTCGGTCTTGAGGGAGGTGAAGGCGACGGGCAGTTCGCCGCGCTGGGCCTTGGCGTCGCGGGCCATGCCCTCCAGGTCGGAGCCGACGTAGGGCGCGAGGTCGGTTTTGTTGATCACCAGGAGGTCGGCGGTGGTGACGCCGGGGCCGCCCTTGCGGGGGATGTCATCGCCGCCGGCGGTGTCGATGACGAAGATCTGCGCGTCGGCCAGGCCCTTGGAGAAGGTGGCGGTGAGGTTGTCGCCGCCCGACTCCACCAGCACCAGGTCGAGTGGTCCCACTGTCTCCTCCAGGTCCTCCACAGCCTCCAGGTTGGCGGAGATGTCGTCGCGGATGGCGGTGTGCGGGCAGGCGCCGGTCTCCACCGCAGTGATCCGCTCGGCGGGCAGTACGGCCTCGCGGAGCAGGAATTCGGCGTCCTCGCGGGTGTAGATGTCGTTGGTGACCACGGCGATGGACAGTTCGTCGCGCAGCGCACGGCACAGTGCGGCGACGGTGGCGGTCTTGCCTGAGCCGACCGGTCCGCCGAGGCCGATGCGCAGGGCGCGCCGGCGCCCGCTCCGCTGCGCTCCGCCTCGGCTCCCCTTCCGGTCCTTGGATGTCGAGCCGGGCCGTACCGGGTCGGCGGCGCTGAAGGTGTGGCGCTCAGGAAACGTCTCGCCATGGTCGCGGTGCATACGGGCTCCAGTCCTGCGTGAGGTGTATGGCGTTCTCGGGTTCCGGGGGTTCTTGGTGCTCAGGAGGCGAAGAGTCGTGTCGGCCAGGCGGCGTGCTGCTGTGCGGTGATGTCGAGTAGCGGTGCGGAGGCGGCGGGCAGCGCGTCGAGACCCTCGTCGGGGATGCGTGCAGCGGCTGCCGCAGCTGCGGCGGCGGTCCGGTCGAGGTCGGGGGTGAGGCGGGCGAGGACCGCGACGGCATCGAAGGGGTCCAGGCTCAGGAGCCGGACCGTCGCCGTGGCCGGACCGCTGACGGCTTCATACGCCACTGCGTACGCGGCATCCAGCGGGGTCAGCCCGGCGGACCGTGCGGCCAGCCCCAGCACCACCGGCTGATGCGCGCCCCGCGGCCGGGCCGCGGCCAGTGCGTCGAGCTCGGCCGATGGCCAGGTTGCGCGGGCGGCCCGCATCATCTGCCGCCCCAGCTTGCGGGCGGTGGTCCGTAGCGCCAGGACGGGGGTACGGGCGTCAGCGGCCTCGTCGATCGCCACCGGATCATGGCCCGCAGCGGCCGCGGCGGCCAGCGCCGCAGCCACCAAGCCTGCGGTGTGCAGCCGCCCGCGGCAGAATTCCTCCAGCGAGTGCGCGTCCTTGACAAGGCCCGCTGCCACGGCGGGTTCGGCCCCGCCGGAATGCGCGTGCCCTCCGGCGGGGAACCGGCCATCGGCCAGGACGAGCAGTGCGGCGCGGCTCATCTTTCGCAGTTCACCTTCCCTCATCCGGCCACACGTAGCCGGCCGCAGTGTCGATGCCTTCCCTTGCCCGGAAAGAGCTCAGAAGAGGAAGTAGCGCTGAGCCATGGGGAGTTCACGGGGGTAGTTCCGCTCGACGATCTTGCCTTCGACGGATGTCGTCACGTCCTCCACCCTCGCTCCGCCGGCGATCACATCGAAGGTGTCGGGGTCGATCCGGACGTCGGGGGTGGCGTCGTTCTCCTTCATGTCCGCCTTGCGGACACCACGCGTGCAGCTGATCGCCTTGAATCGCTTGCCCAGTGCGAGGCGCTCGGGCAGTCCGTCGTCGATGGCGCGTTGGGTGACGAAGTTGAAGGACGTGGAGCCAGGCGCCTGGCCGGTGGCGGCCCACATGGGGCGGGGCAGGACCGGCTGCGGGGTGGGGATGGACGCGTTGGCGTCGCCGACCTGCGCATACGCGATCTGTCCGCCCTTGATGACCTGGTGCGGTTTGACCCCGAAGAACTTCGGCTCCCACAGCACCAGATCGGCCAGCTTGCCGGGTTCCACCGATCCGACCACCGCATCGATGCCCTGGGCGATCGCCGGGTTGATGGTGTACTTCGCGACGTACCTGCGGGCACGCCTGTTGTCGGCTCCCTTGCCGCCAGTCGGCCGCTCGCCCTCCGGCAGCCTGTCACCTTCCAGGAAACCCCGGCGCACCTTCATGACGTGCGCGGTCTGCCAGGTGCGCGTGATCATCTCACCAATGCGGCCCATGGCCTGGGCGTCGGAGGACATGATCGAGATGGCACCGAGGTCGTGCAGGATGTCCTCGGCGGCCATCGTGGAAGGGCGGATCCGGGAGTCCGCGAAAGCGAGATCCTCCGGGATTTCCGGGTTGAGGTGATGGCAGACCATCACCATGTCGAAGTGCTCCTTGACCGTGTTGACGGTCAGCGGCCGGGTGGGATTGGTGGAGGCGGGCAGGACGTTCGGCTCGCTCACCATCTTGATCATGTCGGGGGCGTGGCCACCGCCGGCCCCCTCGACATGGAAGACGTGGAGGGAGCGGCCGCCGATCGCCGTAATGGTGTCATCGACGAAGCCCGCCTCGTTCAACGAGTCCGCGTGCAGAGCGAGTTGGACGCCGGTCTCCTCGCAGACCTCCAGGCACTTCTTGAGGACGGCAGGGGTGGCACCCCAGTCTTCGTGGATCTTGAAGCCGATGACGCCCGCGTCCACTTGGTCGTACATGGACCGCTCGGACATGGTGGCGCCCTTGCCGAGCAGACCGATATTGACCGGGAAGGCATCCAGCGCCTCGAAGGTGCGGGCGATGTGCCAGGAGCCAGGCGTGACGGTGGTGGCGGTGCTGCCCTCCGCCGGCCCGGTTCCGCCGCCGATGAGGGTGGTGACACCGGCAGCCAGCGCCTCACCGACCTGGTCGGGACAGATGAAGTGGACGTGTGTGTCGACGCCCCCGGCGGTCAGGATCCGCCCATTGCCCGCGATGACCTCGGTGTCGGGACCGATGACGAAATCCGCGGGCACCGGACCGACGCCGTTGTGGATGCCGGCCCCCTCGTGGAGACGGTTCATGGTCTCGTCGTTGTACGCCTTGCCGAGCGCGAGGATGCGGCCGTTGCGGAGGGCGACATCGGCCTTGACGACACCCCAGTGATCGAGGATGACGGCGCCGGTGATGACAGTGTCGGGCGGCAGCTCGACGGCCTCGCCGGGGTCGCCGTCAGCGGGCCCGTCAGACGCAGCCGACTCGTCAGAGCCACTGTCGCTGCCCTCGTCGGGGCTCCCGGGCTCGTCCGCGATGTCCGTTCCGCGTGGCCGGGTGGACTGGCCCATCGACTCGCGGATCACCTTGCCGCCGCCGAAGACCATCTCGTTCCCGCTGCGGCCCGGGCCGCCCGACCAGTCGTCCTCGATCTCGATCCGCAGCTCCGTATCCGCGAGGCGGATACGGTCGCGGGTCGTCGGGCCGAAGCGGTCCGCGTACTCAGCGCGGGTCAGGGCGTTGGGGGGCTTGGGCTTCTGAGGGCCCTGCGTGCACTCAGTCATCGAGCTCCTCCCAGTCCTCGTCGAATTCTCCGCGGGTGTCGTCCAGTGAGCCGTCGATCTTTTCCGGCAGACCGTCGGTCGTGCCGCGCAGCCCGTGGACCACCCGCTTGCCTTCGATGGGAACGAGGTCCACGGGTTCCTCGATGTTGGGCTCGAAGCGCACCGAGCTGCCGGCAGGGACATTCAGGCGCTTGCCCCAGGCTTCCCTGCGGTTGAACTTCAGCCCGGCGTTCGCATCGGCGAAGTGGTAGTGGGACCCCACCTGGACGGGACGGTCCGTCGGATTCCTGACCTTCAGGCGGGTGACCTCACGCCCCTCGTTGAATTGCACGAACTCGTCGTCCTCCGCCGGGGAGAAATCCACCTTCCCCGGGGAAACGATTCCCGCCTCGTCCTCGCCCACCTCCGGGAAGGGTTCGTGGATGGTGACCAGCTTCGTGCCGTCGGGGAACGTGGCTTCCACCTGCACGTACTTGATCATCTCCGGGACGCCTTCCATGACCTCGTCCCGGGTCAGCAGCTTCCGCCCCGACGACATGAGGTCGGCGACGGTTCTCCCTTCGCGGGCGCCCTCAAGGACGTGGACGGTCAACAGCGCGACGGTCTCGGGATAGTTGAGCCGAATCCCCCGGGCCCTGCGCTTCTCGGCGACGTCCGCCGCCACATGAATCATCAGGCGCTCTTGTTCGTGTGGAGTCAGGTGCATAGCCCTACCCTGCGTTCGCCCTCCCCAGAGCTCCTGCCCTGGGCATCGATGCCGGGGCCCGGCATGGCCGTCGACAGCCAGGAGACGGCCCCCACGACCTCACTCCCACGCCGCCCGCGCAGCACAGTCTCCTCAACGATCCGGCCCGACCTCGTGAGGACGAACATGGCCACGCGAACGGAGTGGAAAACACCGCGTAGCCGGACCACGCCTGTATGAGCGAGCCGGAAGGATTCTTCTCAAATTTGCGCGGCCCGCTGCTGTATGGCCTGGCCAGTCGGCCACCCACAGGCGACGCCCTCCGCCTCACCTGCATCAGGGATCCGCTGGCGATGCCGCCCCGCCCTGAAAGGCACTGGACGCTCGTAGCCCGGACAGCACCAAGCCCTACTCACGCGCCTTCACTCTTCCGCCTGCCCGCGAGGGACAGCCTGACGGCAACCAGTGGCGTCCTGACGAGGCCCGTGCCCTCCGCGTGCCCTCACGACCGGTAAAGCACGGTCAACACGGGCGCCCCTCGACACTCCCCGCTCGGCCCCACCGGGTCGCGTTTACGCAGGTCAGATGCCCAATGGCCGCTAAAGCCGCCGATGACTCCCAGGCTATGAGCACGGGTTCGATTCCCGTCACCCGCTCCAGACGGAAGCCTCAGGTCAGCGACCTGGAGCCTGCTTGTTGTCCAGACCATCTCCGGGCCGCGCCGCGTGCCATTCGCGTGCCGGAAGCCCCGTCAACTCACCGAGTTGACGGCCGCCGGAGTGGCGCCGCGCACCGGCCACCAGCGCGGCGCCAGCGGTAGATCACGCCCCGGGGCGTTCGACTTGGTGAAGAACGGCGAAGCAGGAGTTCCCAGTTGCCAGGTGAAGCGGCGCAACTCTCAACAATGATCCTCGACCACGCCATCGTGCCGGAGCGGCCTTCCCGAGCAAACCTGATTGCTGACACTCAGAGTCGGAAGGACATGCAACCCGTTGCACCACTTGCATCGTCGACAACCGTGGTTCCAGCCATAATCGGGTGGGAATTGACCGTAGCCACTTAGGTTCCGACAAATCACGTAAGGCGGAAGTGGATGCTCCGCAGTGTGTGGCCCCTGGACCCCAAACAAAGGGCCCTGTATGAAATTAGCGGCGGCGCCACTTCCGTCGGGCGCCTGTGCCGCAACTAACCCTTTGCGTATGGTGACTTGAGACCGCAGAGCGCGGTCGAAGGGAGATGCTCATGCCTACGCAGACCAGCCGCGCATCGCACCACCTTCCTCGCTTCGAAGACGCAGAACCGCTCGGCCCACAGGACGCGGAGTTCGCCAGGGACATCAAGGCCGTGCTGGAGAAGCATGGCAACCTGGACCGGTTCGGTCTGATCCTGTTACACGACCACTTCTCGGTCGACAGCGACGAAGTGCTCGTCGAGACGAACGATCCGCAGGCCCGCACACTCCACGTCGAGGTGGAGAAGAAAGGCGAGACCAAGCACGCCCAGCCGTCGCAGTGGCGGTTCGTCGCGGACTCCGAGGAGGCGACCACCGCACAGAGCGACAGCACCCCCTACGAGGTGCTGATGCTGTGCCTGACGCTTGCCTGCGAGGACCGCTGAGGTCGGGGCGCCCCCGGCGCCAGGACAGCGTGGACGTTCACTCAGAAGCAGTTGTACGGGTGAGATCCAGCGGGGCAAGCGTTGCCTGATCTGGCGCTGGGAGGCGGACCGATACGACGTCCCGCGTCCTTGCAGGGGGAGAGAAAGCGGGCGGCGTCAAGCCATCCAGAAGAAGACCGCCGTCATCCGCTTCTCCTGCAGGGTGGTCCCCCAGTAACGGGTCGCTGTGTGGATCAGGTTGGCGGAGTAGAGCAGCAGGCGGTTGGCGCGGTGCGGGATGCGGACGTCCTCGGTGAAGGAGTCCGGCGCGACGAAGCGGGTGCCGAGGGCGTCGACCAGGTTGTTGTGCGGAGGGGCCACCTGGTTGCCTCCGAGGGTGCCGCCCGGGAGGGACTGCCGGTAGAAGCTGGTGCCGCAGTCCTTGGGGACCAGGGGGTTGAGATAGAGCACGGCCGCGTACCGGCAGAGGTTCCGGGAGTCGGTGTGGGGGCGGGGCTCACACTCGCCCTCGCCGACGACCTGGACGCAGTTGTGGTTGACGGTGCCGCCGCCCGTGGGGCGTTCGGCCCAGATCTTCGGGGCGCCGGTCGCCTTTCGCACCAGCTTCTCGACATGGGCGAGTTCACCGGGTTCGAGCGCCGGCATGGTGCGCAGACCCGGCCAGCTCTCGGGTTTGTGGGGGTAGCCCTCGGTCCAGTCGTTCCTGGCCAGACAACGCTCCCGCACGGCATCGGGGTCCGGCAGTACGTCGTCCAGCAGCCAGTAGTCCCGGCCGCGGGTCGGCTTGCGGTACGGGAGCACGGGCAGGGTCGAGGTTCGTAGAGGCATGGAGGGAACGTAGTTCGCGCCCCGCCAAGGGCTCGCCACCCAAGCGGCAACCTTCGGTCAAGGGTTGCTCATCCCGCGCTTGACCCTCCGCGCAGGTGAGCAGGACGCACACTTCTCCGAAGCGTCACATCGTGGTTCTGGCTCCACTGAGACGGAGAGGCCGCTCAACGCTGCTGCCATACCAGCGTGTAGCGCCAGAACAGCCGACGCCGCAGTCGTGCCCCGGGCAGGACCGCACGGGCCTTGCGGAGGATGTCGGGAAAGCCCATGTCCGCTGGTCGGGTCAAGGCCGTCATCGAGGCCGGACGAGGTGCGGGACGGCCCTTGTTCTTGAGCCAGCCCGTGGCGGCGTTGAGTGGGCCGGCGGCGGCTCCGAGCAGATAGTCGACTGGGGTTGTCGGGAGCGACAGCCCAAGAATTACGAGGGTTCCTCCGGGCGCCAGGTGCTGGCGGAAGGTGGTGAGAGCGCGGGTGAACGGCAGATGGTGGATCACGGCGACGCAGGTGATGACGTCGTAGGTGTCGGCGGGAATTCCGGTCAGCGCGTCTGCGGTCGTGAAGGTGACAGGCGTTGCCGGCGGGGTCAGCTCCTGTGCCCGGGCGATGATTTTCGAGTCGGTGTCGATTCCGTGCACCTTGGTGGCGCGCGTGGCCAAGAGCCTTGCCAGGTCGCCACTGCCGGAGCCCACGTCCAGGGCGCTGTCGAAGCGTTGGGGTAGCTGCCGCAGGATCCAGGGGTGGTAGTGGGCGTTGTGGTCCCAAGGGTGGGCACCATTGAACTGGTCAAGTGCCCGGAGGAAGCGATGCGGCAGTGTCGTCATGCCGTCACTCTCGCCTATGGCGTTCACGTGCGACAGCGCCAACGTGCCCTGCTGCGCGTACAGTTACGCCGTCCTGCTGCGAACGTGTGCCGGCGGTGCGCCCTGAACGATGGCGCCCTCACCAGCTTCGACCGCGCCAACGGCACCCGGCTGTTGTGTCCTCAGGCCGGCGCGTCCAGAAACGGAACGACCATCCTGGCCAGGAGGGGAGAGTGCAGGATGTCGTAGTGCGTGGCGCCCGGCAGGATGGCCAGTCGAGCTGCCGGGCGATCGAATCCGTCCCAGCCGGCGTCATGTTCGCCGCCGCCGAGGAGGGCGTAGAACTCGACTGCATGCGCGGGCCGTACCGCGTCGGCGTCGGCGAAGACCAGCATCGTCGGCGCGGTGATGGTCGCTACGTCGGACGTCCAGTCGTAGTCCTGCTTTTTCAACTCGGCGATCTTGCCGACCAGCACCGGCCAGTCCTGCGGCCGGGGCGCCAGCCGCGCGTAGAGCTCATGGACAGGGGCCTGCTCCATGGGCTCGGCGGCTTCCGCGCTCATCCGGTCCATCGCGGCCACCACCTCCGGGAACCAGCCGTCCCGCCGGGCAGGGGTGGATACCACCACCAGTCGGCGCACCAGCGCGGGATGCTGGATTGCGGTACGCAGGGCTACGTCGGCGCCCAGGGAGTAGCCCATCACGTCGGCCTGCCCCAGTCCGAGGTGCTTGATCAGCTCGGCGATGTCGTCCGCCATCAATTCCGGCTGCAGCGGACGGTCGATGTCCGCCGTGCGCCCATGCCCTTGCAGGTCGACCAGGACGACCCGGCGCTGCTCGGCCAGGGCGGGCAGGACGGGCACGAACGTCTCGCCGGCCCCGAAGCCACCATGGAGCAACATCAGCGGTTCACCCGGGCCGGAACCGTGACCCTCGAAGTACAGGGACAGCCCGTTGATCTCCGCGTAGCCCATCGCCGCACCCTTCTCCACATCGCACGGTGCCGAGGGGGGACCGTATCGGCCGTCCGAAGGCATCGGGTCATTCCCAGGACGTCATCCATTCCGCGGGGGGCGGCTGGTCAGCCGCCGGCCGGCACGACGTTGGTGGCCGCCACCGCGGGGCGCAGGGCCCGGGCGAGCTTGACGCCGTCGCCGACGGCCCAGAAGTGGGTGAAGAACAGGCGGGGTTCGTCGGTCAGACCGTGGTTGTGCAGCTCGACGAGCTCGGCTCCGGCACGGCGCAGGGCCACCAGGACGTCTTGGACCTCCTTGGCGATCAGGGCGCAGTCGCCGCTGACCGCCGCCCAACCGGCGCCCAGCGGCTGGAAGTTGAACGCGCTGGTCGATCCCAGGCCCGGAGGGAGTACCAGGCCGCCATCGGTGATGGTCTCGCGTCGGACGAAGATGGACTTGTAGATTCCGTCATCGATGGTGCCCTTGACGCCCAGCGCGGCATCGATGCCGGCGGTATCCAGGTCGACTGACTGCGGCGGATCGGACGGCAGCGGGCCCGGGGTGCCGGTGCTGTCGAATGCCGCGCGCAGGCCGCGGGCAATGGCCACCGGGTCGTGGCCGTGCGCATGGACGTGGATCCACCAGATGTCGGGAGTCTGGGAGAGCAGATGCTTGTGAATCGCAGTCTGCTGGATCCCGTGCTCGTGCAGGATATCGGTGAACTCCTGCAGTTCGCGTTCGGTGACCACCACATCGCCCATCAACAGCGTGCCGCCGTCGGCGTAACGGACGAAGGACACATGCGAGCCCAGGGCGAGGGCCGGTTTGATGGTGATCCTGCGGGACACCACCCGGAGGTCCCGACGGGGGAGACCGGTGTGGTACATCAAATTTCGCTTCATTTCGCCGGTGCGACCCAGCTCCTGAGCCACGGCCGTCCAGTCCGACAGAGCGGTGGGCACCGGCTCGACCAGCCCGGGACTGCTCTCCCCGGCCGCCCCAGTCGCGCCAGGGGCCATGGCACGAGCGGAGCTCGGCGCGCCTGCCAGCATCGGCGCCAGGGCTGCCGCTGCCAGCACGCGCCGTCGCGGCGCACTTGCTCGCGCGTAGGTGTCCTGCTGTCGTTCTCGGTCTCCAGCGGTCACGTGAGCACCTCCATGACGCGATGGAAGCACGGCGGGCCGGAGACCCCGTCATTGTCGTCACGGCTTGGGGCCAGCTGGGCTAAGCAGTCGTCGCGACGGGTGAAACGGACGGGTGCGGGAGGGGTCCGCCGCCCTCGCTCGCGGCTCGTACGCGGACGTCGACATCGTCCCGGGTACGGTCCCCCGCCGACCGCTCATGTGTCGCCCCGCAGCCGTGCTGCGGTGACGTGGTGCAGGTGGATCAGGATGTCGTAGCTGCGGCCGAGCGCGATGTCGTACGGGCCGGCCGGGTAGGCGGTGCCGATGCTGCGTGTCGGCCGGGCCGCGGCCAGCCCATGCGCGGGCCGGTGAGCCGACCGTACGCAGGTCGGCCGCGTAGTTCCGGTACCGCACGCGGTCCGAGGTGCGCTCGTTGCTGCCGGGGCCCGCCGGGCCGAATGTCCGCCGGTGGATCGCGCCGTCGGTCCCCGTGGCGTTGAACGAACCCTGGTCGAAGGTCAGGCCCACGTTCACCTAGGCCGGCCCGAAGCTGTCGCGCAGGAACGCGCCCTGCATCCGGGGCTACTGAGCGGGCTCCGGTGTCTGATGGGCGACGTGGCCGTTATGCGCCGCCAGCAGCATCTTGGTTCCCGTGTGCTGCTGCCACCAGACCACGTTGGCCGCCATCGCCCGGTCGCGGTAGCGCATGCTCGCGGCGCGCTGTGCAGGGTCGTCGAAGTCGAAGGGGTACTGACGGGCGGTCCGGTCGATGGCCCTCGCATTCTGCACGGCCCGGTCGAACGCCGTCCGGTCCGCGCCCGGAGACCGGCGCGTCAGCAACCGAAGTGCTCGGCCGGTCCGGTCCGCCGTCTCCTTGCGCGCGGCGTACGGCGTGTCTAGATAGTGCTTCATGTACGTCCCCGTCGCGACGGTGGGACGCAGCCCTCGGTAGAGCTCGGCGAAGCGGGCGTTCAGCTCCGGGCGGGTGCGGGCCACATAGCCGGTGACCGCGTCGTACACCTCCGGTCCGGTCCAGCCGACGTCGTCGCCCATGAAGCGGACCGGGTCGTGCGGGTGGCGGACGTTGTACGCGCGCATCCACTCGATGAGCCGCAGATAGTCGGTGTTGTTCCACCACAGGTAGTCACTCTGGAACTCGTCGCTCATGATGCGGCCGGGGTCGCCCGTTCCGTGCAGCACACAGTCGTTGAGGCGCAGGCCGGTGCTCCAGCCGGCCTCCAGAGCGAGGGTGCGAAAACCCTTCTCCTCAACGAGGTGACGGAAGATGCGGCTCTTCAGGGCGAAGAAGTCGTGCGAGCTGTGGGTGGCTTCGCCGATACCGACGACCCGGGCGTCGCCGATCATGCGGTCGAGAGGACGCAGTTCGTCGGTGTCGCCCTGCGGTTCGACGGTCCGTAAGGGATGGGCGCTTCGGTTGAGGGCATCGACAATCCGGGCGGTGGAGCCCGGGATGCTCCCAGGCCCACCGGCTGACCTGCCGCACAGCGTCGACCGCGCTTACGCTCATGCTTCCGCTAAGGCAGGTTCGTTGCCTTGCGGTGGTCGACAACCGAGTCGGGTCCCGGCGTCATAATCGTCTCGTGACCGTTCTCCGCGCGCACGCGGTATGGCGGCGTTCCGTCCGGGCCCAGCACCTCGACGATCTCTACGACGCGGTCATGCTTCCCGACCACCCGGCCGTGGACCACGAGACGGTCCCCTTTGCTGGCATGCACTGTCGCGACTCCTCTCAGCACCACCATGGGACCGGCTCTCGGGCCCACGGAGCCGACTCAAGCACACAGGAATGGAGAGATCACGCAGAATCACCATACTTGCCCAGAAGCACCGTTCCCGCGACGGCAAGACGGCGACCGCGGGCGGACGCATTCGCCGACCGCATCCGTACCCAAGGGCGGCGCGTAAAGGCGCTCTCCGTGAGTGACGTGCGTCCCGTACACGGGTCATCCGGTGGGCTGTCCCGTCGGCGCGCATCAAGGGGCGGTGCCTTGTCGGCCGGGCTCAGGCGGTGTGAGCGGGGCTCGGGTCAGGGAGGGCGTCGGCCGGCCAGAGGGTGTCGGGGAAGACGGCGTCGTCGGAGTCGGTGTCGGGCATGAGGGTCGTGAGCAACTGCTCGGCGATCTTGGCGTTGTCTATGGCGCGGGGCAGCATGACGCTTTCGTAGGCATCGAGGGCCTCGTCGATGGTGGGGTGGCCGATGACGGCTTGGGCGAGTTCGGCACCGTCGAGCAGAGCGAGGTTGGCGCCGACCCCGACGGGCGGCATCAGGTGGGCGGCGTCGCCGAGCAGGGTGATGCCGGGGACGCGCTGCCAGGTGTGAGGAACGGGCAGGACGAACATGGGCCGGTTGACGAAACCGCCCTCGTTGTCGCGCACGATGTCCAGCAGGCTCTCGTGCCAGCCCTGGTACTGGGCGAGGAGGCGGGTGCGTACGGCTTCGGTGTCGGCGAGGTCGAGGCCGGCGTGCCAGTCCTGGGGGCCGCGGAAGTTGAGGTAGGCGCGGACGTGCCCGTTGCTGTTGCGCTGCAGCACCAGGCTGCGGCGGCCCGCCTTGGCCGACATGGTGCCGGCGCCGACCAGGTGGGCGATGCCGGGGTGACGGTGGTCGACGTCGTCGAAGTGGGCTTCCACCATCGTGACACCGGCATAGGAAGGTTGGGCGTCGGAGAGCGCGGGGCGTACCTGGGACCAGGCGCCGTCCGCGCCGATGACCAGGTCGAAGTCCTCGGCGGTGCGGTCGTGGTGGTGCAGCCGGGCGCCGCTGTGGGGTAGCGGGGTGACCGCCCTTACGCCGTGGCCCCAGCGGACCGTGCCGGGGGCGAGGGAGTCCAGCAGGAGGGTGCGCAACTGGCCGCGGTCGATCTCGGGCCGGCTCAGATCACCCTCGGCGGCCTGGTCGTGGCGTATCAGGGTGGCGTGGCGGTCGTACAGGCGCCACTCCTGGCCCTCCGCCCGGGAGAGCGCGAGGAAGGAGTCGAACACCCCCGCTGCGCGCAACGCGGCCTGACCGGTCTCCTCGTGGATGTCGAGGGTGCCGCCCTGCTGGCGGGAGTGGGGGTCGGCCTCCCGCTCGAAGACCGTGACCGGCACGCCGTGCCGCTGGAGGACGCGTGCACAGACGAGGCCGCCTGGGCCGGCGCCGACGATCGCGATACGAGGGGTCATGGGCATGGGGTCGGGCTCCGTTTCGCGGGTGACGGCAGGCGGGAACGCGGTGCGGCCTCCGGGAGTGTGACGCCGGTCAGCCGGACTCGCCCTCCACGGAAGCACAGCCGCTCCAAAAGTACAACTGCTCCGATTTTCCATCCGTTCGCCTTTACGATCGAATCGCCTCAAGGGGGTAGGGTGGGGGCATGGCCGAGACGACGACAGGGCGCCGCGAGCGCAAGAAGGCCCGGACCAGGCAGGCCCTGGCGGATGCCGCGCTGCGGCTGTTCACCGAACGCGGCTTTGACAACGTCGGTGTGCGCGAGGTGGCAGAGGCGGCCGATGTCTCGCTGAGCACGCTCTTCAAGCACTTCCCCAACAAGGAAGCCCTCGTCTTCGATCTGGACGCGGACATCGAGAGCGCCCTGGTCGCCGCCGTTCGCGACCGAGCCCCCGGCCAGCCCGTGCTGCACGCCCTGCGCGACCACATGGTGCACACCCGAACCGCCGTCCCGACCGACGACCCCTTTTTCGTCCTCGTCGAATCCACCCCCGCGCTGCGGGACTACGCCCGGCTCATGTGGTCGCGCCACGAGAAGGCACTGGCCGCCGCCCTCGCCGATGCCACCGGGCTTGCCCCGGACGCCCCCGCCGTCACGGGCCTGGCACGCTTCGCCTTGGAAGCCCCCGGCATCGCCAGCGCAAGCGAAGACCCGGCCCGGACCATGCGCGAGCTGTTCACCCTGCTGGAACACGGCTGGGCCACCACCCTCCTGGCGCAACAGGAGGGCCGCCCCGGTCAGGACGGGTGACCTGGGCCGGATGCCGCATCACGGCGCCGCCAGCAGCCCCTTCGGGGGCCTACTCGTTCCGCCACCCACTCCCGCGTGAGGCGCTCACTCGCAGCCGCTCGCTCGCCATGTGTCGCACTCAGGCCCGCCGGATTTCGCGGTCATCGGCCAGAGACTGCTTGGCGTGCCCGGGCGTCTCCGGACGTCTACGGACGCCGCCGCCGGCCACCGAGGACGGCAGTCACCACATGCCCCCACCCCAAGACCGTCATACGGCGCGCCAGCCGGACCAACGGGACACCACGATTTCCACCACTGGCCCCGCGGGCGGGCGATCGGCGTACTGCTGCCCGTACTTCTCCGCCAGGAGGCGTACGTACCCCGCGGAAGCCGTCGAGGTCTCGGCCGGTGGCAGTACGGTGGCCGTGCCATCCGCCCGTGCCCACCACAGGAGGTCCCAGTCCTCGTCGTAGACGTCGACGAGAAGGCAAACCTCCGGGTGAGCACGGATGTTGGCCAACCGCTTCAGCTGGGACGAACGCTTCGGCTTGTGGTCGACGGCGAACACCACGGTGTCACCGGTCAACGCGAACACGACGGGGACCAGGTGCGGGCGGCCGGCGTCGTCGATGGTCGCGAGGTGGGCGACCCGGGCCCGGGCGAAGCGCTCGCGGGCCTCGCCGGTTGTCATTGCCGGCACTGCGGCTCCTGGCGGTTCACTGGAAGCGTCGCGTGAGGTCGGCGAGCTGGTCGAGGTACGGAAGCGTCTCGGCCTCCGGCTTCGTCGGCACGTAGAACAGCAGCCGCTCCACGCCGAGTTGTGTGTACTGCTCGATGAGCTCGGGGTTGTTCGGGACCGCGTAGACCGTCACCGGGACGTTCCGGCCCGCGATGCTCCGCATCCGGTCGATCTGCGGACCCAATTCTTCGGGCGGGCCGCTGATGGCCAGCCAGGCGTCGCCGAGTGCGGCGACTCGCGGGAACGCTCCCTCGCCGCCGCCCACATAGATGGGCGGGTGGGGCCGCTGGAGCGGCTTCGGCCAGGAGTAGACGGCGTCGAAGTCGACGAACTCCCCGTGGAACTCGGCCTTTTCCGCCGTCCACAGCTCCCGCATGGCCCGCAGCCGCTCGTCCACGAGACGGCCCCTGGTGCGCGGATCCGTGCCGTGGTTCTCCATCTCCTCCCTGTTCCAGCCGACACCGACCCCGAAGATTGCCCGCCCGCCGGAGACCAGATCCAGGGATGCCACCTCCTTGGCCGTGGTGAGGGGGTCCCGCTGGGCCACCAGAGCGATGCCGGTACCCAGCAGGAGGCGCTCGGTCACCGCGGCGGCCGCGCTGAGCGCGACGAACGGGTCGAGGGTCCGGTAGTAGATGTCCGGCAGCTCGCCGCCGCCCGGGTACGGCGTACGGCGAGACACCGGGATATGTGTGTGCTCGGCGATGAACAAGGAGTCGAGCCCGCGCTCCTCGATGGCACGGCCGAGCGCGGTCGGCGCGATGCCCTGGTCGGTGAGGAAGGTGGATACACCGAACTTCACAGTGACTCCTTCGGTTCCGGGTGTGCGGTTTCGCGGCCCATGGCGAGGTACCCCGATGGGACCCGGCACAACAGTCCGTGCGCCCGAACGGTGCACGGTGTGGCCCTTCTGCCGCCGTTCTAGCAGGTTGCTGGATCTGGCCCATCCGGCCGGCGGGAACGACGGGAGGTATCTCGCCGACCACCGCTCCTTCACCCCGCCGTGCACCGAGCTACGGTGGCCTCGACGATCAAGGCCAGATGATTCGGATCATCTCGGCGGGCACCGGCAGGCACCGGCGGGCAACACCGACGGGCCGGAACATGGCAGTGCGCCGCAGGGCAGGAACCTTGCGGCGCACCGTGGTGGGTGGCCGGTGCGGCGGTATCAGCTCACCGGCCTGTCAAGGCCGGTCAGTGGCCGTGACCGTGGTGACCGTGGTGACCGCCGTGGCCTCCCCAGCGTCCCCAGCTTTCGATGTCGACGATGCGACGGTGGTCGTTGCGCAGGGTGGCGGTGTCGTTGTCGTCCCAGACGTAGTTGCGGCGGTCCTGGTAGACGTCCCAGCGGGTGTCGCGACCGATACCGGTGTGCACGCGAACCTGACCGTGCCCGTTCAGCCAGAGGTTGCCGAAGCGGTAGGTGTTGCCGGAGCGGTCCGACAGAGTCCAGCCGCGAAGGTTGACCGGCCGGTGGCTGGTGTTCCGCACCGTCACGTACTCGGCGTTCAGGCTCCGGTTGGAGCGGTCGTCACGCCCGGGGCTGTCGTACTGGATCGCACCGAGAACAACTCCGTGGCGGTAGTGGTGCCGGGCCGGAGCGTGGTGACTGTGGCCGGCCGCGGCGGCCGGGAGAGCAGCGGTGGCGGCAAGAGCTACGGAGCCGAGGACCGCAGCGGCGATGCGTGAAGCGTTACGGAGCACGAAAACCCCCTGGATACGGCGCCCATGACGGTGTCGCCGGAAACCGGATACCCGGCCGGTTTGACCGGGCCCCCACACAGTGACGCCTCGTCACCCCTTGGCAGAAGAAATCCGGTTTGGTGTTACAAAACATGGACATATGCACAACCACACCGCGCCAGGTGCACACTCCCCCGCGCCTACCAGCACAAACGCAACGCCCCCTACATCCACTCAGACGCCCCAAGGGTTACCGCCGGTCTCACGCAGGTCTCACCCACGAGGACCGACCCCGCGATGCGGTGCCCTCACCTCGACGCCGCACAGGCCGGCCGACGACGTAGCCCATTCCTTCGCGGCCACGTGGCCGCCGGCCGGGTGGCCGCTCGGCCGCGCCTGATCCACCTCTCAGCGACGACGCACCGGTCGTCGTTGTGCGCCGGACCAGGGGGCGCGCCGCATGGTTGACCGGGCGCGTCGCCCCACCGCCCACCGCGCATCTCCGCGGCGCGCTGAGCGTCGACGCGTGGAAGGGCTCCCCGTAAAATCCCGCCACGGCCTGCTGCACCGGGCATCACCGGCCGCGCCAACCCAAGCCAGGGAGAACGCGTGTGGGAATCCTTTGCTGACCTGTCCACGCCGCTGGTCGCCGACGCCTGTATGCGCCACGGCGTACCGCTGCGCGCGGCGCCGCCCGGCGTCAAGGCCGTCCTCCCCGGACACCGACTCGCCGGACGTGCGTTGCCGGTACGGCATTACGGCAGCGTGGACGTGTTCCTGGAGGTGCTCGGCCGGGCCGAAGCAGGTGATGTCCTGGTCATCGACAACGGCGGGCGGACGGACGAAGCATGCATCGGCGACCTGGTGGTGCTGGAGGCCGAGGCGGCAGGGGTGGCGGGCCTGGTCGTGTGGGGACTGCACCGGGACACCCCGGAGTTGACGGAAATCGGACTTCCGGTGTTCAGCTACGGTGCCTACCCGCTCGGCCCGGTACGACTGGACGGGCAGGAACCCGAAGCGCTCATGACGGCGCGGTTCGGCTCGCACCTGGTCACCGGCGACGACCTGACCTTCGCAGACGAGGACGGCGTCCTGTTCCTCGCCGCCACGCATGCCGAGGACGTGCTGGCCACCGCACACCAAATCCGGCAGACGGAACGCGAACAAGCCCGCCGCATCCGAGCGGGACGGACGCTGCGCCGGCAAACCGCCTTCGACGACTACCTGGCACAGCGCAGCGCCGACCCCGCCTATACCTTCCGGCGGCATTTGCGCAGCATCGGCGGCGCCATCGAGGAGTAGCGGTAGTCACCTGAGCCCGGATGCCCTCCCCCCGGTATTCCCCTTCCCCGGGATTCCCCGGGATATGGACATTCCCTCGCACCGGGCTCGATCGCTGTCACGCCGCCACGTCGGAACTGGTTCTGGCTCAACAACTGTGGAGTCGTCGCTTTCCGTCACGACAGGAGGACCCGCTTCCGGAGGAGTGGGAATCCGGCTCGGCCGCACATGTCGCCGTTGATGTAGCAGGAGTTGTCAGACGGCTTCTGGCGCAGGGCCTTTTGCCAATGGTTGAGACAGCCTGGTACCTGACGGGCGTTGCCCGGTACCTTCATGTGACGCGAGTGACCTATGAGGTCCGACGCGTCCGGCCGGAAGGTCGGCGCCTACAAGGAGCCGGGGGACGACAACGTGGCAGAAACAGCAGAGGAACTGGGCAGCGGCAGGCCCTTCGTCGTGGAGATCACCGTTCGCGGCTATGAGACGGACACCCAAGGCCATCTCAACCAGGCGGTCTACCTCCAGTACGCCGAGCATGCCCGCTGGTCGCTGCTGCAGGCTGCCGGCATCCGGCAGAGTGCCATGGTGGAGCGGCGGATCGGCCCGGTGACGATCGAGACGACCATCCGCTACAAGCGAGAGCTGAGGGCCGGCGACGAGACCCAGGTCAGCTGTGCGTTCCTGTGGGGCGAGGGCAAGACATTCGTCATCGAGCAGACCGTCACCACGGCGGACGGCATGGTGGCCGCCGAACTGAGCGCCGTGGGCGGCCTGCTCGACCTCGACCAGCGCAAGCTGCTCCCGGACCCGCGGGCGGCCCTCCGGGAACTGGCCACCGAACCGGCGCTGCTGAGCCTGGGCTGAACCCCGCCGACCGCGGGGCGACGGCTGGAGCGGTGGACAGCGGCTTCGGGCGGCCTCCTCAGAGCCATCACCAAGTCGTGAGGTCGAGGTAGCTGGCGCCTGTCTGGTGGCACAGCAGTCATTGCTGGATACGCTCCTACCATGTCTGACTCACCCGATGCCATCGGCGAGCGCAATGCCGATGTGGTCCGCCGCTACCTTCGAGTGTTCGAGACACAGGACGTTGATGAGCTCGCAGAACTCGTCGCCGAGGACGTACTTGTCCATGGAGCCGGCCAGCACGTGCGGGGGCGGCGCTATCCGGAGGAGTCGGTCCTGACTCCAGGTCTGTCCAACTGCCGCGTGCGGGTGGACGACCTCTTCGCCGCCGGTGAGCGCGTCACCGTGGCCTTCACCTTGACCTATCACCACGACCGTACCGGGCGCGACCTGACCATGACGGGCGTGAAGTCCTATCGCCTCCGGGAAGGACGGATCGTCGAGTTCTGGGGCGAGACGGACCTGCACGGGCTCCTTCGTCAGGCCGGGCTCGTTCCGGCGCAGATTCCGCCGTTCTGACCCTGACGTTCACAGTCACCGAGGGGAACACGCCACGGATGCGGTAGGCCCGGGAGCCGCTGTTAGCTGACCGGATTACTTACGCCGCGTCGACGATCTGGTGTCGGAGATGGTCGTAGGCCCAGGCGGCGAGGGTGGTGGGAGTAGTGGTCCGGAGGGTGCGGCGCTGTTCGGGGACGAAGTTCTTGCGCAGGCCGGTCGACATTCCGAGCACGGCCTCGACCAATCCGTGGGTCATCCCGGCCTGGTGGAGTTGGGTGCGCATGGCGTCGTCGGGGATCTGTTCGACGTTGATCTGCCGGCCGGTGGCGGCGGTAAGGATGTGGGCGACCTGTCGCCAGGTGAGGTCGGCGGGTCCGTGAACTGCCTGTACGCAGCGTCCGGACCAGGCGGGCGACAGCAGACGGGTGGCGGCGACCTCGGCGATGTCGCGAGGCGCCACCCAGGCCATGGGGTGGTCGAGTGGAAGGATCACCTGGAGGGTGCCGGCGCGCAGGGCATTGAGTTGAAGTTCGAGGTTGGTGAAGAAGTAGCCGCAGCGTAGGTGGGTGACGTCGACGCCCGTGCCATCCAAAGCAGTTTCGGTGTGTGCCAGGCCGTCGATCTCTCCGGCGCCGTGACGTTTCTCGGCGCCGACGCTGCTTTGGAAGACGACGCGGCCGATCCGGTTCTCGGTGACGGCACGGACCACGCTGCTGGTGGCGCGGACGTAGTCGGCGAGAGGATCCTCGCTGCCGGTGGTCGGGTCCACCCAGAACAGTGCGTCAATGTCTTCCGTGGCGGCCACCACCGTGTCGGCATCGTACTGGTCGACCTGCACAGCATCCACCTCGTCTTGTACCTCGGGGGTCAGGCGGGCGGGCTCGCGCAGCAAGACGCGCGGCCGGACCCCGGCGCGGACCAGCGTGGCGACGACGTGGCGACCGACGTTGCCGGTCGGGGTAGTGACAGCGATCTGCATGGTTTCCTCTCCTTCGGTGACTCCGAATGCAGGCTAGGAGCAGAGGCGGCCTGAACCTGTCCGCCTCTCCTGGAAGGCTGAGGGTATGGACCTCGACCCGACGATCAGGACCTTGACCTTGCTCACTCTGCTGCAGTCGGGGGGCGAGTGGACGGCCACCGACCTCGCAACCGAGGTGCTCCAGCAGCCCGGCGCCGTGGTCGCGGCGGCAACGGTCGGCGTGATCGCCGACGCGGTGGCAGAGGGGCCCAGACTTCGGTTCCGCTACGTCGACCAGCACGGCCGACCGTCCACCCGCCTGGTCGAGCCGTACCGCCACTTCCTGCGCGCCGGCCACTGGTACCTCGTGGCGTTCGATCTCGACCGGGACGACTGGCGCACCTTCCGTCTCGACCGGCTCACTGACCTCTCCCCAGTGGCGGGTACCTATCAGCCCCACGAATTCCCTGATGCGTCCATCGAACACTGGCTGACCACTGACTTCGGCCGCGCCACTGCAGGCCCCTCCCGCTCTTCCGACAGGCCTGCTCGGTGACGAGAAGCCGCCCGACACGCCTGATTTCCCAAAGGGTTGGCGACCACGGTTGCGTTGCGGAGTTGTCGCCTCCGGCGTCCCCTGCCCCAGCCGCCGTCTGGAACTCCCGCTGCTCAGCCGAGCCGAAACGCTCAATCAGCCTGGCGGGCGACCGACCATGAAACCGCATCAGGCCGGGCCTGCCGTTCCCGCGTACGGGCGACTTCGTGGGTGTGGCCGTCAGCGTTCAGGTTGTGTACAGGTTCGAGCTGGGAGGGTCGGACGGCGTGTGACCTCACGCCGCGGGTGACGTCGCGTACGCCGCCCACGCCGAACCCCCACCCGGAGAGACGGAATTGGACAAGCCAGAAATCCTCACCGACCTGGATGTCGCCGGCACCAACAAGTACGTGATGAAGAAGCTGCCAGAGGTGACCCTGGCCTTCTGGATCATGAAGATCGCCGCGACCACGCTTGGCGAGACAGCCGGTGACCTCTTCGCGCAGACCCTCAAGCTCGGCTACTTCCTCACCACGATCGCCCTGTTCGTGGTCTTCGTGGTCACGCTGGTCGTACAGCTCCGGTCCAAGCGCTACAACCCCTTCTTCTACTGGACCGTCATCCTGTCGACCAGCATGGCCGGTACGACGATGTCCGACTTCATGAACCGGGACGCGAGCGGCAAGTACCTCACCGGCGGAGCCACTTCGCTGGGCTGGGGGCCGCAGGGCCTGGGGATGGGATACCCGACCGGTGCCGCGATCCTGATCTCGCTGCTGATCGCCATCTTCATCGCCTGGAAGTGCACCGGGCTGACGTTTTCCATCCGCGATATCGTCACTTTCCGGGCGGAGGCCCTCTTCTGGTCGGCGATCCTCGTGTCGAACACACTGGGCACGTCAATGGGTGACTTCCTGTCCGACAGCTCCGGACTCGGGTACGCGGGTGGTGCACTGCTGGTCGCAGGCGTGCTCGCAGTCCTCGTCGGCCTCATGCGGGTGCCTGCCGTGCCGAACGTGCTGCTGTTCTGGGTGGCCTTCGTGCTCACCCGCCCCCTCGGGGCCACGGCCGGCGACTTCCTCACCAAGCCGCTCGCCAAGGGCGGTCTCGACCTCGGCACAGCGGGCTCGTCGGCCGTCCTCCTCGCCATCCTGATCGGCCTCATGGGCTACGCCCACGTACAGGAGCGCAGGAACACCGCGCCACGGGACGAGGTCCTGACGGAGGTTTCCTGAGAACCGCCTGGTCACCAGGGCTCGCCTTTGGTGATGCCTGACACGCATGTGGTGTGCGGGGCCGGGGAGGTCGGCCTCGCACACCACAAACGTGACAGCCATCAGTCCTTGAAGGCGTCCTTGGACTTTTCCTTGGCGCTGCGCAGATCACCCTTGGATTCCTTGGACGAACCTTCGGCCTCCATCCGTTCATTTCCCACGGCGCGACCGACCGCCTTCTCTGCCTTTCCGGCGGCCTGCTCGGTCTTGGCCTTGGCCTTTTCTTCGGCGCTCATAGCGAATCCCTTCGTCGGTTCTTTGCGGGAGCGGATGGTTGAGGAGGAGGCGGGGAACCCCGGGGGCCGGCCCCGCATTGTTCAGTTGGCGAGCTGAAGTGACGACGCCGTGGGCGAGGCGTAGGCCACCTCTGCCAGATCGGCGTCGAGTTGCCCAGCCGCGAAGGTCAGGGCCGCTTCGACGTTCCGGGTGCCGGTGGAGACGCAGAGCGTGTAGCAGGTGTCGTCGAAGTGCCGCTGCGTCTCCGCGGAGCTTCGCTCCGAGAGCCGGGCGTGCAGCTTCTCGTACTGCTTCACAAGGTCTCGTAATATCGCCGAATGGGGCGTCAGCAACGTATTTCCTCTTTTCGTGGGCTCGACATCGAATAGCCCCTCACCGGTATGGGGTGAGTGCATCGATCGTCACCAGCGATACCAGCGGCCTCGCTTGCCACCGGCTCCTGCCGAGCGCAGGACGAAGCCCAGCAGCCACACGGCAAGCACCAACACGGCCGCGACCCACAACGCCTTGAGCGCGAATCCCGCACCGAAGAGAAGCAGTGCGAGAAGAAGAACGAGAAGCAGGGGGACCATAGTTATCAACCTCCGCACCACCGTGTGCCCGCGCCCTCCCTTGCCATACCTTTCAATTCAGGTGTTTCTTATGCGAGGGGCGGGGCATCCGTAACGGCTTGTTCTGTGTCGGATGTGCCGGCGTGCTGCGCCTCACGGGCCGAACAGGACGTCGCGCCGACGCGCCGTCAGCCCCTAGATACCGTCCACCTGCCTGCGCCGCTCCACCACGTCGTCCAGCCGGTGACGTGCGCGGACGGCGCGCGCCCGGTCGGCGGTGGAGGCGTCGGTGACATCGAGGAACAGCTGGTCGAGTTGTGGCCAGCGGGCGCGGAGTTCCGCCTTCGTCCGCATCAGGGCCTCTTCGACCTGTTCGCTGTCGAGGCCGGCCACCAGGTCGATACGCGCCGCCAGCATCACCGAATCCGGGCCGAGTTGCATCGTCATGGCTGCCGTGACGGTATCGATCTCGGGCTGGTCGTCCAGGAATGTGATGACCTGCTGCTGCAATTCGGGAGCGGCTGCCTCGCCGATCAATTGTGCCCGGGCGCTCTTGCCGAGCATGAAGGCGACATAGACCAAAAGGGCGCCGATCAGCAGGGCGGCCCATGCCTCGTAGGCACCGTTGCCGGTGGTCATGTGGAGTGCCATGCCCAGGAGGGCGAGCAGGACTCCGAGGCATGCGGTGCTGTCCTCGGCCAGGACGGTGCGCAGGGTGGGGTCCTGGGTGTTTCTGATCTCGCCGAGCGTGCTGCGGTGGTGGGATTTGGCTTGTGCGCGCACCTGGGACAGGGCCCTTATCAGTGACGTCCCCTCGGCGAGCATCGCGAGGGCCAGGACGATGAGGCCGATGAGATATCCCTCGCGGGATTCCGACTCTCCGGCGTGGAAGGCCTCGATGCCCTGGAAGAAGGAGAAACAGCCCCCGGTAACGAAAATTCCGACGGCCGCGAGCAGGGACCAGAAGAACCGTTCCTTGCCGTATCCGAAAGGGTGCAGATGATCCGCGGGACGCTCGCTGCGCTTCAGAGCGGCCAGCAGGAAGAGCTCATTGAGGCTGTCCGCGACCGAATGCGCCGCTTCGGACAGCAGAGCGGGCGATCCGGCCAGCGCTCCCCCGATTGCTTTGGCCACCGCGATCCCGACGTTGGCCGCGAGGGCGACCCACACCGTCTTCCTGGTCTCCCCGTCGCGGTCACCGGGCGCCGCCCCTGACGGTTCCCGTCCGGACCTCGGCCCTGACGGCTCTCGTCCGGGCGTCGCCTCTGACGGGTCCCGTCCCGAGTCCTCGCTCATCGCCGACCTCTCCCTCCGGGCCGGAACGACCTCCCCCAGACGGATGCCCCTCGATACGGGCGACATTCCTCGGTGGCATCCCACCGCAGCCGTACGGTCCCGGCCGGCGAGCCGTATTCGTCAGGCAGGACGCGGCCGGGCCGGGCCGGGGCAGAGGACAGGACAGGGCCAGACTGGCCATCCGGCAGCCGGATTCCGCTGCCGTCCTTACGTCCGGCGGGGTGGTGCACCGGGACGCGACCGCGCGCCTGTGTCCGTCACCGGACGGCGGCCGGGGACAGTGCCCTCGTGAAAGCCGGTCGAGTGGAAACGGAAGAGACTCATGGCTGAATTCCTGACCGACGTCGAAACCCTGAGGGAGCGAGCCCGTCGCGAGATCGAGAAGGGGCCGGTCACCGATGCCTACGGCGCTGACCTGGAGCGTGTCCTGCAGGTGCTGAACGAGGCGCTGGCGACGGAAATCGTGTGCACGCTGCGGTACAAGCGGCACTACTACACGGCGTCCGGGCTCTATTCGGAGCCGGTCGCGGCCGAGTTCCTGGAACACGCCGCGGAGGAGCAGCAGCACGCCGACAAGGTGGCGCAGCGCATCGTCCAGCTCGGCGGGAAGCCCGACTTCAATCCGGACACCCTGACGCGGCGGGCGCACGCGGGGTACGACGCCAGCACCGACCTGATCGAGATGATCAAGGAAGACCTGGTCGCCGAACGGGTGGCGATCGCCTCCTACACGGAGATTGCGAAGTGGCTCGGCGACGGCGATCCGACCACCCGGCGCGTGTTCGAGGAGCTCCTTGCTCAGGAGGAGGAGCACGCCGATGACCTGCGGGGTCTGTTGGAGCGGATCCCGCAGGAGAGGAAGGGCTGACGGGCACGGAGCGGGGCCGCTGATGGCCCGGCCGGCCCTTGGAGGCGACGGAGCCGGGCGGGCCGCAGCCGATTCCGGTGCGTTGTGGTCGGTGTCCAGCGCGCGCCCGTCGCCAGCGTTCAGCCGTTCCAGCTGAGCACGAGGACGGCCAGGTCGTCCGTGTGCCGTCCGGCGTCGAGGGACCGGGCGGTGCCGGTGAGATGGTCGATCAGTGCCGGCGGCGGCAGATGCCGGCCGTCCTCGATGATGCGGAGCAAACCATCCGTGCCCAGGCGTTGGCTGCTGTCGGTGGTGTGGCCTTCGACGAGCCCGTCGGTGTGCATGAGCAGAGCGGCGCGCGGCGGCAGGGTGCAGTGGGTGGGGTGCCAGGAGCCCTCCCCCGGGAGCATGCCCAGGGCGATGCCGTGCCGGGCCTCGACGGGCCGGGCGGCCTCGACGGGCGGGATCAGCAACGGTTCGTCGTGGCCGGCGAGGGTCACCGTGGCCCGGTGGTGGATGGGGTCGAGGGTGAGGATGGCGCAGGTCGCGAACATCACCGGGGAGCTGCGTTCGGCGACCAGCACCTGTTGCATGAGCCCCAGCAGCTCGGTGTCGCGGTGTCCTCCGAGGGTGAGGGAGCGCCAGGTGATGCGCAGACAGACGCCGAGCGCCACGGCATCCGGACCGTGTCCGCTGACGTCCCCTATGACGGCGTGCAGCAGACCGTCCGGGGTCTGGACGATGTCCAGGAAGTCGCCGCCGAGCAGGGCGTTCTTGCGGCCGGGCAGGTAGCAGGTGCTGGCGAGCACGTCCGTGGAGCGCAGGAGTGGGGCGGGCAGCAGGCCGCGCTCCAGACGGGCGTTCTCCTGGGCGCGCAGTTCGTTCTCCCGCAGCCGGGCGGTGGCGCGTGCGGTGTGCTTGCGGTGCAGGGCATAGCGGATGGCGCGTTCGAGGAGCTCGGGGGTGACGCGGCCCTTGGGCAGGTAGTCCTGGGCGCCGGCGGCCACGGCTTCGAGGCCTGCGCGGGTCTCGTCGAGGCCGGTGAGGACGATGACGGCCGCGTCGGGGCACAGGCTCTGCATGCTCTGGACCGCGCTGGTCCCCGAGGCGTCCGGCAGATGAAGGTCGAGCAGTACGCAGTCGGGGGTCCGCCCGGAGAGGTAGGTGCGTGCCTCGCCCAAGGTCTGCACCCAGGTGAGGCTGACGGACAGTTCGGTGTCGTTGAGGTACTCCTCGACGAGCAGGGCATCGCCGGCGTCGTCCTCGACCAGCAGGAGGACACTGGATCCGTCCGCGGTCTGCGTCGGGATGGCGGGGAGCGGCCCGGCGGAGGGTGTGGTCATGAGGCGGTCGCTTCTCCCTGGAGGGCGGGCTCGGTGGTCGTCGGAGCCGGGATCACGGGGGCGTGGTCGGCCAGGGTGAAGGTGATGCGGGTGCCGGGAGCGTGGTCGTGGTCGACGGCGATGGTGCCGCCGTGGTACTCGACGACCTTCTTGCACAGGGCCAGGCCGATGCCCGTACCGGGGTAGCTCTCCCGGGTGTGGAGCCGCTGGAAGATGACGAAGATCTTCTCGCTGTAGGCGGGGTCGATGCCGATGCCGTTGTCGTCCACCGAGAACTGCCAGTACCCGTCCGTCCGGTGAGCCGAGAGATGGACGGACGGGGGCTTGTCGGGAGAGCGGAACTTGAGGGCGTTGCTCAGGAGGTTCTGCAGCAGCATCCCGAGCTGCGTGGTGTCACCGGGGACCGTGGGCAACGGATCGTGGGTGACGGTGGCGGCCGACTCCTCGATGGCGATGCTGAGGGACTCCAGCACCTGGCCGAGGAGCGCCTCCAGATCGACGTCCGTGTGCTCGGCGTGTACCCGCCCGACGCGGGAGAAGGCGAGCAGGTCGTTGATGAGCGCCTGCATGCGATTGGCACCGTCCACCGCGAAGGCGATGTACTGCTGTGCCCGGTCGTCGAGTTGTGCGGCGTTGCGGCGCTCTAGCAGCTGGCAGAAGCTGGCCACCTTGCGCAGGGGTTCCTGCAGGTCGTGCGAGGCGACGTAGGCGAACTGTTCCAGTTCGTTGTTGGAGCGCTGCAGCTCGGTGGCCTGCGCGTCCAGCTGCGCCCGGGCCTCGTCACGGAAGGCCAGCTCGTCCACGAGGCGTTGCCGCATACCGTCGATGTCGGAGGCGAGGGCGCGCAGATCGGCCGGTCCGCTCCCCTGCACAGGCCGTCGGAAGTCGCCCCGCGCCACGGCGCGGACATCCGCGGACAGCTTGCCCAGCGGGTCGGTCACGGCGCGCCGGAGGCCGATCACGGCGAGTACGAGCAGCACGAATCCCACCGCGGCGAGAGCCGAGAAGATGCCGTTCTGGAGTGCCCCCACGTCGTGAAGTTCGGCCCGGGCCTGGGCCCGCTCGTGCTCCAGATGACGCTGCTGGGAGCCGAGTGCGGCACGCACGGCGTCGAAGGTGCGCAGGCCCGCGCCAGTGCGCTGGGCGGCGAGGCGGACGGGGCTGCCGCTCGGTGCGGCGGCGACGGGCCGGGCGACCTGCTTTTGCCAGGCCTCGGTCCGGTCCAGCACGCGCGCCAGGTCCTGCGCGCCCGGCCCGTCGTGCCCGAGGAGTACACGCAGTCGGCCGGCCGCGGCCTTCTCGTGGGAGAGCCCGTCGTGGTAAGGCTGCAGGAACTCCCGCCGGCCGGTCAGCCCGTATCCGCGGATGCCGGTCTCCTGGTTGATCAGCGCGTTCTCCAGGCTGCCCGCGGCGATCAGAGCGGGGCTGGAGCGCTCGACGAGGCGGTCGGTGGCGTCCGCGGCGCGCGCATGGACCCACACACCACTGCCGCCGAGGACCAGCAGCAGCACCGTCGCCACCGCCACGCTGACGTTCAGCGCCCGGCGCGTGGTCCACGGCATTCCCGCGCGGGGTCGCCGCCGCGGCGGATCGGCGGCGGCCGGGGCGGCGGGCTCGTCGGCTCCTTCGGGGCCTACGCCGTGCGGGAGTTGCTGACTCATCACGCCTGCTCTCTGCTCTACCGCCTCGGAGGAGGCGAAGGTGTGTAGGCACAAGCAGCCATAGAGTACAGAGGGTTGACAACAGTGGTTGTCGAGACCGCAGGAGCCGCCGTAGGGTCGCGCCATGGCCCGCGAGCAGCCCCCCGCCCCGCTTGAACCCGAACGGATGACAGAGCTCGCCGAAAGAGCAGTCCACCAGCTCGCGGACGAACTGGCCAGACACGGCTTTCCCCCCGCACCCGCAACGGAGCACGAGGACGGGACGACGGAGCCGGGGCCGGCCGCGGACGGCAATCCCGCCCTGGCCCGGCTGCACGCCCTCGCCTACCTGGACCGTGCCGTCGCCCGCTGCGCCCGGCAACTGGCGCGGGAGGCCGCCGGGAACGGCGCCAACTACCCTCAGCTCGGGCAGGCATGGGGCATCAGCCGGCAGGGAGCCCGGCGCCGTTGGCCCGGTCTGGTCTTCGTCTCCCGCCCTGTTTCACGTCCCCTACCCACCCCCGATCACGGGAGCGCCACCATGAACGCGTTGACGACCGACCGCCCTTACCGCGTCCTGCTCGTGGAGGACGACCCCGCCGACGCGATGCTCATCGAAGACGCCCTCATCGCACGGGACATGACCCGTTCCCTCAACCAGGCCGTCGACGGGGTGGCCGCGCTGGAGTACCTGCGCGATCCGGCCAACGAACGCCCCGATCTGATCGTCCTTGACCTCAACATGCCGCGCATGAACGGCAGGGAGCTTCTCGCCGCCCTCAAGGACGACTCCGACCTCTGCAGCATCCCCGCCGTCGTACTGACCACCTCCGCCGCGCCCGACGACATCGAGGACGCCTACCGGCAGCACGCCAATGCCTATGTGACCAAGCCCGTCAACCTCGACGACTTCGTCCGCGCCGTGCACAGCATCGACGCCTTCTTCCTCGACACCGCCGCGAAGATCACCCGGTCCTGAAGCACGGGAGGGCCGTCCGTGGTGCCCCGCCGGTGGGCCCCTCGCCGAGCCGGGGCTTCGTGCGGGCGGCCGTCCTTGCGGGGGCCTCGTACACGCTGCCTCCTTGTCGGGGTGCTGATGCGGGCGGCTTCCTTGCCGGGCCCTGCCCCGGGAATCAGAGCCGGCGGATCCGGGCGGCGAGAAAGTGTCCGATGAGGACGTAGACCACGGCCGGCAGCCCGAAGTTCAGTACGGTCCGCAACCAGGCCGTGTCCATGGTGAACAGGTCGTGCGACCAGCCTGCCAGCCAGAGCGATGCCTCGTGCACGGCGCTGACCAGGTCATTGGCCCGGTTGGCGTCGAGCAGGGCGAAGAGTATCCACAGCCCCAGAATCAGCGCGGTGCAGTCCGCGATGATGACGATGGCTTTCGCAGCTCCGTTGTTGCTGTCATGCGTGCGTCTGGACATGACACACAGGTTGCCGCTTTCCGGCGGCCGAAACCCGTCCCCTCCGTCCGGGACGGTATTCCGGCTCCGGCGTCCGCCCGGCGTCTCGTTCCACATACGCCTCAGGTCGCACCCCGGCTCAGTCTCCGGGTGCGGGTGGAGGGCGGTATTCCGGCTGCTGATCTCCTTCGCCACCTACACCGCGGGATCGACGCCTGACAAAGTGGCCGGTGGCCGTCACATACGCGACGGCCACCGGCCCTCCGGCAGGCCGGCCCGAAGCGGGCCGGTACCGGACATCAATGAGGACGTGTAGGAAACAAAGGCGCGGTCAGTGGCCCGGGCGGCTCCCGTGCTGCCGGGCACACCGGCCCCGGCGGCGAGGATCTCCGCTTGCTGTGACCGTCCGGGCGAGCAGAGTCAGGGTGCCGTCGATTCCGAAGTCGCCTCCTGGAGAGGTCCGTTGGGTCATGAGAGTGCCTGGCGCATGGTTCATGAGAGTGCCTCGCGCAGTGCGGTCCAGCAGAGCAAGGCGCATTTGATCCGCGCGGGGTGGTGTGACACATCGCGGAACGCCGCGGCGTCTCCCAGATGGGACGGCCAGGCGCCGGACTCCGATGCGCGTTCCCGCAACAGTGCGGCGATCTCCGTGTGCAGCTCCTCGGCCTCCCGGGCGGTACGGCCGATGACCAGATCGGTCATCACCGATACGGACGCTTGGCTGATCGAGCAGCCCTGGACCTGGTACGAGACGTCCTCGATGGCCGCCTGTTCCCCTTCTCCCTTCCGGCGTACGCGCAGGGTCAGCTCGTCCCCGCAGGTGGGGTTGAACCGCTGGACCTCGGCGTCGTACGGCTCCCGGAGTCCGCTGTGGTGCGGGGCCCGGTAGTGGGCAAGGATGATCTCCTGGTGTTCTGCCGTCAGGCGCACGCCACGGTCCCCCCGCTCCGCTCCGGCCCCGGCGCCGTGGCACCGAAGAGCGCTTGTGCCTCCAGGATTCCCGAGGTCAGCGGTTCGATGTCCGCGAGCTCGTTGTAGAGATAGAAGCTGGCGCGCACGCTGGCCGGCACGCCCAGCCGGCGGTGGAGGGGCCAGGCGCAGTGGTGCCCGACCCGGACCGCCACCCCGTGCGCGTCCAGGACCTGACTGACATCGTGCGGATGCACCCCGTCGACAACGAAGGACACCGCGCTGCCACGGGCGGCGGTCGTGGTGGGACCGAGGACCCGTACGCCGTCGAGCGCGGACAGGGCGCCGAGCGCGGCCTCGGTCAGCAGCCGCTCATGAGCGGTGATGCGCTCCATGCCGACGGAGGTCAGATAGCGTACGGCCGCGGCCAGTCCGACCGCCTGGGACACCATGGGCACCCCGGCCTCGAACCGCTGGGGCGGCGCGGCGAAGGTCGACTCCGTCATCCTGACGACCTCGATCATCGAACCGCCGGTGAGAAAGGGCGGCATGACCTCCAGCAGCTCGCGCCGTCCGTAGAGGACACCCACCCCGGAGGGGCCGAGCATCTTGTGGCCGCTGAAGACCGCGAAGTCCACTCCGTAGGCGTGGAAATCGACCTCGGCGTGCGGAACCGACTGGCAGGCGTCCAGCAGGGTGAGCGCGCCGACCTCGGCGGCTCTGGCAACGATCTGCCGGACCGGGTTGATCGTGCCGAGCACATTGGACTGGTGGGCGAAGGCCACCAGCCGGGTGCGCGGCGTGATCACCTCGTCGAGGCGGGAGAGATCGAGGCGCCCTTCGTCGGTCACACCGAGCCAGCGCAGGGTGGCGCCGGTGCGCCGGCACAGCTCCTGCCAGGGCACCAGGTTGGCGTGGTGTTCCATCTCGGTCACCACGATCTCGTCGCCGGGGCCGAGGCGGAAGCGCGCGGCCGCGTCGCCGGAGGTGGCGGCGTTGCTCAGGGCGTAGGCGACGAGGTTGATGCCTTCGGTGGCGTTCTTGGTGAAGACCACTTCTCCGGGATGTACGCCGATGAAGGCCGCGATCTGTCCACGGGCCTGTTCGTAGGCCTCGGTTGCCTCTTCGGCGAGCTGGTGCGCTCCGCGGTGCACCGCCGCGTTCGACGTCTCGGCGAAGGTCCGTTCGGCGTCGAGGACCTGTACGGGCTTCTGGGACGTCGCACCGGAATCCAGATAGACGAGACGCTCTCCGCCGCCCACCGTGCGGTGCAGGATCGGGAAGTCGGCGCGGATCTGCCGGGGGTCCAGGGTGCGGGTCATGGCGGTCATATGGACGCGCCGGTGGTGGGGCCGGAGGCGAGGTCGGTGAGCACCTTGTGGGTGGTCTGCAGGCACAGGCCCCGGGCGCACACGGTCACGGAGTCGCTGTCCGCCTCGTCCGCGTGGTCGAGGAACTTGGGGTTGAAGCTCTCGATGCGCTTGGTACGGACGCCCTCGGCGTAGTCCTCGGGCGAGGTCCAGCAGAGGTCCTTGTACGAAGCGGTCTGCTCCGGGATGACCGTGGGGTCGTGGAGTTCCAGGATCGCTCCGAACATCAGCAGCGGTTCATACAGCGGTTCCGGGCTCTCGGGGTCCTCGGTGGGCCGGTCGGCGACATAGCTGAAGCCGGCCCCGACCATGGAGAACCGGCAGGTGCCCAGGGGCTTCTCGCGGGAGGCCGCCTCCATGGCGCCCTCGCAGCCGAGCTTGCGGGCGAGCAGATCTCCCGCCAGGAACGAGAGTGCCGAGGACGGGTCGGGGACCACGCCGCGCGCGGCGGACTCGGGTAACCGGACCACGGTCCTCAGATCGTCGGCCCGCAGCTCCGTCAGATGGACGGGCACGAGGTCGGTGGCCGAGGCGGCGATGCTGTCGAAGTAACATCGCGCGAATTCCAGTGGCAGCATGCTGGTGGGCGTGCTGATGACATTGGGGTGGGTCGGGTTACTGTCCGCCCGACGCGTACCTGTCAATACACTTCGGCCATTCTTGGTGTTCGCCATAACCGTCATCTGAAACACCGGCTGCCAGAGGGTTCCGGGCGCCAGGCATTCCGTCAGGGTTGCCGGTCCACGTGACCGAAATCCGGTCAACTTTCCGTCGAGTTCAGACTCCGCATAGAACTTTGCCATGGGATTTCCTCTTGTTGACGGCATGTTACGTGCAGGAGGAATCTATGACCAGTCAGGGCGCCGGTCAACGATCGCTTTAAGACAGCCAGGGCAGGTCAGAGGCGCAGCCCAGGGCAGCGGTCGCGTCGTTGGTCTGGCCTGATCACACATGCTCCGATATCGCCGGTGTTAAAGTCCGCAGAAGTTCCGGGGCACAACGGCGATACGAATGAGAGAACGGACATACGGCATGGACGGTAACCTTCGGGAAGTATTCGACTTCATTTCTTTCACCGCCCGGCTACGGGAAGTTGAGCGGCATAACAATGCCACGCCCAGCCGCAAGGAAAGCGTGGCTGAACACTCATGGCATCTGGCGCTCATCAGCTGGATCCTGCACCGCGAGTTCGAGCGGGAAAGCGGCCGGTCGCTCGACCTGGAAAAGATGCTCAAGATGTGCCTGATGCACGACCTCGTGGAAATCGAGGCGGGCGACCCGTCAGCCTGGAGCACCCGGAACGGCGATGACAAGGCCCGGGTGGAGGAGGAGGTCGCCCAACGCCGCTTCGCACCACTGCCCGACGGGCTCGGCACCGAGTTCCTGAGCCTGTGGCACGAGTACGAGGAAGGGGTCACGCCCGAAGCCCGCATCGTACGAGGGGTGGACCGGCTCAACCCGGCACTCATGCGCCTTCTGACCGGCCAGGGTTGGCAGGACGTGGGCGCGGACGCGGAGGCCCTGGACCGGCTCCAACTGCCGCGCGTCCAAGTGAGCGAAACCCTCACCGCCCTCTATCAGGAGGTCAGGGACGCGGCAGTGAGCCAAGACCTGTTCACGCCCGCGCCCTGACGCCGGCGCCCCGCCTACAGCGGGCGGGGCCCGGCTTCGGCCCTCCTCACGACTACCGACCGACGACCGCCGACCGCCTCGTAGAGCTCCCGGCAACGGCTCCCCGGTCGGCACCCATGGCCCGCATCGCCCCACTCCACGGAATTCGCCGCACCGCAGCAACCGCCGCGAAACCACCACCCCGGCGATACTCAGACCATGACCATCCGGCAGCTGAGTACGACAACGGATATCCGCGGGCAATGCGCTCCATAGCATCCGTCACATGGAGAACACCGACGCCCCTTTCGATTCCGGTTCGCCCTTCCTTGACGACTCCGGCCGCCGTCCTCGGCGTTCCGTGGCCGACTGGGGCCGGCTGACCGTTCTCGCCATGGGTGTGCTGGCCGTGGGCTTCTTTGTGGGAGGGCTTGGGCCGCTGTTCGCCATCGCCTGTGATACGTGCCGGGACGGCGTGCGCAATCCGCACTCCATCGACGTGCTGATCGCCCTCGCGTGGTACGTGGTGCCGCTGACGACGCTGGGGACGGTGGTGGCCGTCTTCCTCCCCCGAGGCGGTGGCCGGGCGGGCGCCATCGGCCTGGGCGTGCTCGTGGCGCTGCTGCTTCTGATGGTTTTTCTGGGCCAGTTGGTCTGATTCACCAGATCGCCGAGAAGCGTGCCGACGAGGAAAGAGGGATCGGCCGAAGTCAGCCGCTCCCCTGACGGCTCTCCGCTTTCCCGGCCGTACTCCCGGTTTCCCCGCCCGCTTCCCTTACAACAGGCCGGCGATGCTGGGCGGGGCGAAGACGTGGCGAGCGCGGTGTTCCAGAACGAGGACGACGGGCATCTGCCGCGTCATGTCGGACTTGCACCGGTCGCAGCCCTGGTCCATGGCGGGGACTTCCGAGGTGTGGTGGGTGGCGATATGCCGGGCGAGGTGGATCTGCGAGGAGACGATGGTGTCGAAGGGGTCACAGTCCACCCCCGGCTCGCTCGCCGCCCGCGCGGCATCCACCACTTCGGGAGCCTGTTTCATCGCCTTGTAGAGATCGGTGCACTCTTGGCAGCTCCACATCCACGACGGAGGCAGTGGCCACTTCTCAGCGGGGTCAACTGGGTCCGCGGGGTCCGAGTCCCTGGCATCCATGCGAATCAGCGTAGCGACACCCGGGCGGCGCCGACAGCAGACCGCTCGAATCCCTTCCGGCACCCAGCGTTCTTGTGACTGTCATTCCTGGGCGCGGGCCAGTCGGATGGGTGGCTGAGTTTTGAGCGGATGATGGCCGAGGGTCGCGCCGAGCGCGCCGGTGGGGATCTGCGCGAGGCCGGGCAGCAGGCCCAGGACGCCGTGAAGCGATGAAGGCTGCCCGCAGCCCCTTCGGCAGACACGGTCGCGTGTGCAGAGATCGAGGCGGTGGCCCGGCGGAGGTTCCGCCGGGCCACCGCCCTGCTCGTGGGTGCCCTGACCACCGGTTCGTCGCCCTCTACAATCCCTGAGGCGACCTGCCGCGGCTCCGGGGCGAAGCCCGGCTCTCCCCGGTCCGCCCCACCACACCCGCGAAGGAACACACCCCACTGTGAAGAAGAGCGCGATAGCCGGCGGCTCCCTCCTCGGCCTCCTCGTCATCGCCGGCGCCTATCAAGGGTTCGCCGTCAGCAGTGACCCGTTGACGCTCGCCGAATACCAGAAGATCAAGGCCGGCAGCAGCGAGAAACTCCTCCGCGCTTACGCCAATACCTGCCAGCAGGACGGAGAATCCGAACCGGGCGATCGCTACCCCGTCACCTGGACGTGCTACGGCGCCGACGGCAGCAGCAATGCGGTGTTCTTCTACTCCGAGGGAGTGCTGTTCAGCAAGGCGGAGACCGGGCTCACCTAGGGGCAGCCGCCCTATGTGTGCCCTGCGTGGCCGGCGCATTCATCGGGCCATCGCCGGGCGGGGGACTCGTGCGCACTTCTCGGCTGACCTGAGCCATCCGGCGAGGTCGGCGCGGGCCCGGGACACCCGGGAGCGTACGGTGCCGATCGGGCAGCCGACGACGGCCGCGGCGTCCGCGTAGGGCAGGCCGACCAGTTGGGTGAGGACGAAGGCCTCGCGGCGCTCGCGGTCGAGGGTGTCGAGGAGTTCGCTCAGGGCCAGGCCGTCGTCGAATCCGGGCAGTCCGCTCGGCTGGTGGTGTTCGGCCACCGCCTGCCAGTCGTTGATATCGGCGATCCGCGGACGGGCCGCGGCGGAGCGGTAGCGGTCGATCACCACCCGGCGGGCGATGGACAACAGCCAGGTACGTGCGCAGGAACGGCCGGCGAACTTCGGCAGACCGGTGAGGGCACGCAGAAAGGTCTCCTGAGCCAGATCGTCGGCCGCGTTCGTGTCCCCGCTCAGGTGAGCCACGAACCGCCATATGTCCCGGTGAGTGGCGTGGACGAAGCGCTCGACGGCGTCGGGGTCGCCGTTCCTGGCGGCCAGGGCCAGGCCGGTCACCTGCTCGTCGTCCGCGGCGGTCCGCTTGTAGGGGGACGGCCCGGTCAGGGCAGCAATCATGCGAGAACATCCTTCGGAGGCAGCGGGAGTGCACCAGGGCATGGCAGAGCAGCGCCCGGGGTCCCGGTCGGGGTGCGGGGCCCTCCGGTTTCACCGAGGTCTACGACGACGGGCGAGGTGCGACGGGCGAGGCGCGAGACGAGCGAGGCGATGGGGTCGCGTCGTCCAGTCCAGGAGCACGCCCGTGCGCGGGCCGGAGGGCCGAAGGGCAGGGGCCGGCAGGTCGCGGGCGGGTGGCCGGCCGGGAAGCCGGCCGTGCGGGTATGCCGGCGCTTCGCACGTCACCGACCGGTCAACGCCGCCGGGAATCAAAGGGGTTGAGGGATAGCGGAGGGCGGCGCCGGGGGTGCGGTGCGTACGGTCAGCAGCAGACCGGGAGCCCTGGTGGGCCTCTGCGGACGACGACGTGGTGCAGGAGCGCGCCGTGCGGGCGCACGGCGGGTGTGTCGGCCGGGACCCGGCGCGCGAGCGGCCGCAGGCCGGTTCGGTCGATCGTCCGCAGGACCAGCAGCAGGGGGGCGAACAGCGCCGCCGCGAAGCTGCGGGCGAGCCGGAACGCGGCTGCCTCGCCGCGCCAGAGCCACAGGCCGCAGAGGACCGCGGCCAGCGTATGGGCGAGCAGCATGCCGAGTGAGCCATGGCCAGAGGGCGTCAGGTCCAGGTGGCCGGGGTGTCCCATGGTGCCGGCGGTGGCACCGAGGTGCCCCGTACCGGGCATCGTGGCCCCTGCCATGTCGGCCATCCCGCGCATGGCACCCATCGGGGTGGGCAGCGGCGGGCGGGTGACCGTGGGGCCGAGTTCTGTGGGGGGCAGGAGGCGGAGTGCCGAGGACGGTGCGGGGAGGGAGGACGGGTCGGGGGCCGTTGTTGCGTGGCGGAACAGCCGTGCCGCCCAGTGCCGTTCGGGCATGGCGTCGACGCCCTTGGCGCCGGCGCAGGAGGGCGAGAGGTCGAACAGTGCGTGCAGCCCGAGCTGGGCGAGAACCGTGGCGCCGGTGATGGTCAGGCCGCCCCGTTCCCGTCCGGTCAGCCACCATCCCACCGGGCCCGTCGCGGCGAATGCGGCGAGCACGGCCCACCACGGGAGTGGTTCCGCGGCCATCAGCGCATGCCCGAGGGCCGTTGTCGTCACGCAGACGGCCGCGAAAGCCGCGGCGCGTACAGCGCGTGAGACCGGCCCGGTTGTCATGGCAATCATGCTGCCATTCCGGCCTGTTGTCCGGGCAGGGTTGCTCATGTGCGTACAAGATCTGTCGCAGCCGATCGACAGGCTGGTTATTGGTCCTGACCTGCGCCGGGGCCCGCGGGGCGAGCAGCGGTCCGATATCGGCCGGATCGGTTCGCTTCTGCCCCGGGCGTCTTGAGGGAGGGCTGCCGGGGGCGTGGGTCGGTGCGGCGGTGCGGCGGTGCGGCCTTCGTACGCAGGGTGGCGCCGGGCCGAGTGCGGCGTCGGGAACTGACAACCGGGCCCGTACGACTGACTGGACCGGGTCCCGCGGCGGGGCCGGAGGGTCAGGAGGCGTGTGGTGCAGGTGCAGCGGGGCGGCGAAGCGGAGGACGCCGGGCCGGAGGGGGGCATACCCCGGCCGCGGGGCGCGGGGCCGGGGGTGACGGCGTTGCTGACATCCGCCATGGCCTTCTCGATGATGCAGCTCTTTCTGATCGGTGCGCTCGGGCCGTGGCTGGTCGGCGAGTTGGGCCTATCCCGTACGGTGCTGGGCCTGACCACGACGGCGGGGTTCGGCGCGGCGGCGCTGCTGTCGCCGGTGGCGGGGCGCCTGGTGGACCGGGTCGGGCCACGGCGGTGTCTGGTCGCGCTGTTGCTGCTCGCGGCGGCCTCGCTGGCGCTGATCGGGGCCGCTCCAGGGGCGGTTGTGCTGCTGTCGGCCGTCACGTTGGGCGGTCTGGCGCAGGCGCTGGCCAACCCGGCGACCAACAAGGTGATCCTTGCGGCCTTTCCGGCCGAGCGGCGCGGGGCGGTCACCGGGCTCAAGCAGTCGGGCGTCCAGGTCGGTGCCTTCGTGGCGGGGCTGCCGCTGTCGGTGCTGGCCGCGGGGGTGGGCTGGCGTGGCGCGGTGTGGACGGCGGCCGGTGCGGCGGCGCTGGCCGCGGGGTGGGCGGCCCGCGTCCTGCCGCCCGACCCGCCGCGGGTCGCCGCCGGTCCGCGCTCCGCGTCGCTCACCCATGGTGCGGTCGGGCGGTTGGCGGGGTTCTCGGTGCTGCTCGGGTGCGGCATCGCCTCCGTCAACACCTATCTGGCGCTGTTCGGTTCCCAGCGGCTGGGCCTGACGCCGGTCGCGGCCGCCGCGCTGGTGGCCGTCCTCGGGCTGGCGGGCATCGGCGGCCGGGTGGGCTGGTCCCGGATCGCCGGGCGGCCGGGGCGGGCGCGGGCGCTGCCCGGTCTGCTGGCCGCCGGGGCGGTGGGCGCGGCGCTGCTGCTGGCGCTGGCGCTCGTGCTGCCGTTGCTGGTGTGGCCGGCCGCGGTCGCGGTCGGGTCGTTCGCGGTGTCGGCGAATGCGGTGTCGATGGTGCTGGTGTTGCAGAGCGCCGCACCGGGACGTGCGGGAGCGGATTCGGCGCTGGTGTCGGCGGGCTTCTTCGCCGGCTTCGCGGTGGGTCCGCCGCTGTTCGGCGCGCTGGTGTCGGCGTGCGGGTACGGGCCGGGCTGGCTGCTGGTGGCGGTGGAGTTCGCGGCGGCCGCGGCGGTGGCCGTACCGCTGAGGTCGCGTGACCACGGGGAGGCGTGATGAGGAAGGCGGACGGCACGGTGCGGGCGGCGGCAGACACGGCGAACGGAGCGGCCGACTGGGCCGGGCCGGCGCTGGCGGCCGTTCTGCAGCGGGTCGCGCGGACGGCGGACGAGGTCGGGGCGCGGTTCCCGTTGTACGCGGATCCGGAGACCGGTGAGTGGACGACCACCGGGCGGGGTTCGTGGACGGGGGGCTGCTGGGCCGGGCTGCTGTGGTTGCGTGCGCTGTCCTCGGGTGCTCCGGAGGACCGGACGGCGGCGGCCCGCTGCACCGAGCGGCTCGGGTACTGGGCCGACCAGGACACCGCCACCCGGGGGCTGGTGCTCTGGTACGGCACCGCGTTGGCCGCCGGGCCGGGCGGTGACGAGGCGGCGGCCGCGCTGCGGGACCGGGCGGCACGGGCCTGTCTGGCGGCGTACGAGCCGGAGTTTGGTGTGGTGCCGTGGGGTGCCGCGTTCGGCGGTCCGCGGCTGCTGGCGCGCGCGGACGGCGTTCCGGGGCTGGTGCCGCTGCTGGCCGGTGCTCCGGGCGGCGGTCGGGCCGCCGCCTACCGGCACCTGACCCGGCATCTGGCGTTGTGCCTCGCCGAGGATCCGCCGCGTCCGGCCTGGCGGGCCCGGCCGGACGGCACCTGGGCGGCGTGCGCCGAGCCGGCGCCCGGCTGGAGCCGTACGGCGGCATGGCTGTTGCTGGGGGTCGCGGACGGGCTCCGGCACCTCGGGGAGAGCGGGCTGTGGGAGGCCGCCGGACGGCTGGTGGCGCTGCGTACGGCGCCGGGAGCGGCGCTCGTCCCGCCGGCTCAGGACGGTCCTCCCGCGGGCGCGGGGCACCCGCCGGGCCCGCCGGACACCTCCGCCGCCGCGATCGAGGCGGTGGCCGCACTGAAGCTGGCCGCGCTCGCGCGGGCGGCCGGCCGCGGGTCCGAGGGCGGCCCTCTGATGCGGTGGGGAGAGCAGATTCTGCACCGGTTGAGCGTGGCGCATCTGTCCCCCACGGGCGCGCTGCGCGACGGCTGTTACGACGCCGCCCGCGGCCTCGCCCCCCGCCATGAACTGGTCTGGGGGGACTTCTTCTTCGCGTGGGGGCTGGCACTGCTCACCGGGCTGGTGGGGCCGTTCACGATGTGACGCCGGGTGCCGCCGGGTGGTCGCGCAGTACCCGGCGGGCCACCGACGCGATGTGCAGCTCGTCGGGCCCGTCGAGCAGCCGGGCCGCGCGGCCCGTTCGGAACAGGCCGGGCAGTGCGGTGTCCGGCCCGAGGCCGGCCGCGCCGTACACCTGGATCGCGGCATCGGTGACCTGCTGCAGCATCCGGGCCGCGGCGACCTTGGCGAGGCCCGTCTCCAGCCGGGCGGAGCCGCCCGCGGCCAGTCCGGCCACCGCCTCGTGGACCAGTGGCCGGGTGGTGCGGATGGCCAGCAGGGAGTCGAACACCAGCTGTTGGACGAGCTGACGGTCGGCCAGCGGGCCGGACCGCTGGGTGCGCGTACGGGCTCGGGCACACATCAGGTCGAAGGCCCGCTCGGCCTGTCCGAGCCAGCGCAGACAGCGCAGGGTGCGGCCCAGGCCCAGGCGTTCCCCGGCGATCCGCAGGGCCCGGCCGCGCGCGCCGAGGAGATGGTCCGCGGGCACGGTGACACCATCGAGGGCGATCTCCCACTGGCCGCCCGCGCCGAGGACCGGCAGTTCCCGCAGCACCCGGAAGCCGGGGGCGGTTGTGGGCACCAGCAGCAGGGACAGTTCCTCGTCACCGCCCGTCCCGCCGGTGCGAGCCAGTACGGTGACCAGGTCGGCCTCGCCGGCGCCCGAGATGAACCACTTCCGGCCGTGCAGGGTCCAGGTTCCGTCGGGGCCGGCCACGGCGCGGGTCGCGGTCTGTGCCGGGTCGGTGCCGGGGGTGTCGGGTTCGGTCATGGCGTAGCAGCTGCGCAGCTCGCCGGCCACGATGCGCCGGACAAGTCGCTCCCGGACCGGGGCACTCGCATGCCTTTCGAGCATCAGCACGTCCAGCAGGGGCGCCGAGCCGAGGGCCGCGGGGCCGTGGTCGCTGGCCCCCTCGGCCTCGGCAAGGTGCGCGTAGTGGGTCAACGGCAGCCCCTGGCCGCCGAATTCGACGGGCAGCGGCAGCGCCCAGAGCCCGGCGGCCTTCGCCTCGTCCTGGAGGGTGCGCAGCGCGGTCCGGGCGGCCGGGCCGCCGCCGTCGAGGACCGGCTCGCAGGGCATCACCCGTTCCCGTACGAACTCGGCCACCCGGTCGCGCAGTTGAATTGCCCCGGGCGGGCAGTCCGGCCGCCCGGACGCGGGGCCCGCGGGCTGCCGGTCCGCCTGCGCGGGGGCCGGGGCGCACGACGTGCCCTGCTCGGAATTCATGAGGTTCACGGCTTTCCTCCGCATTCACCGGGAACTCGGTGAACCGACAGTCCGACTTACTGGCCGTGGAGTTGGTCGGCCCGAGGAGTCGTCCGGTTCCCGCCCGTCCACATGCCGATCGTCCACACGCCGATCGTCTACATCCGTCCGTCCACATCCGTCCGTCCACGTCCGTTCAGGTCCGTGCGAGATGTGCGGCGCACTGCCGCCGCCGGAGAGGAATGCCGTGGCACACCCCACTGTCATCGGTGCGATGCGACCACTGGAGGAGGTGGACATTCAGGTCTCGGGACCGGCCGCGCTCACCGCACCGTCGCTGGGCACGCTGCGGGCGCTCGGTGCGCGCCTCGACGCGACACCGGCCGGCGTCTCCCCGGCCGCGCCGCCGGGCCCCGCCCGATTCGCGGCCACCGGCCTCCGGCTGGGCGAGGTCACCGCGTACACCGCCTGGGCCGACGTGCTGCCGGACGACGATGCCGCCGACGAGGCGACCGTCCAGGCCGCCACCGGAATGATGCATGTGCACGGCAGACGCGACGGGGCCCCGCGGGGGCTCGCCGTCGACTACGCCGCCACCTGTGCGTCGGTGCTCTCGGTGCAGGGCCTGCTCGCCGGGCTGCTGGGCCGGGCCCGTGGCGTCAGCGGCGCCGTGGAGCTGGGCACGGGGGCCGACCGGGCCGCGTTGCTGACGCTCTCCCAGTACCTCGCCGCGGCGAACGCGCCGGAGGCGGAGGCGGTCCCGTCGGCCCCCGGCGGCCCGCCGTTCACCTCCTCCTGCGGCACGGCTTTCGAACTGGAGGCGCTGGAGCCCGGCCCCTGGGCGCGGTTCTGGCGCGCACTCGGTGCACCCGAGGAGGCGATACGCGCCGGATGGCGGCCGTTCCAGTTCCGGTACGCCACCGCCTGCGCGCCACTGCCCGAGCCGCTGCACGCGACGGCGCGCGCCGCCTCCTGGGTGCGGGTCCGGCAGGCCGCCGCGTCCTCGGGGGCCGAGGTGTGTGCCGTGTATCCGCTGGCGGGGCACCCGGCGGCACGTTCCGGCGGGCCATGGACCGTGACCCCGCGGGACGAGCCGGTGAGCGCGTCGGCCGAGAGCGCCACTCCCCCGGCGGCGCTCCCCCTCGCCGGCCTGACCGTGCTGGAAGCGGGCCGCCGGGTCCAGGCGCCGCTCGCCGCCCATCTGCTCGGCCTGCTCGGCGCGGACGTGCTGCGGATCGAACCGCCGGGCGGGGACCCACTGCGCGGCATGCCACCCTGCTGTACGGAGGTCTCCGCCCGCTGGCTCGCCCTCAACCGGGGCAAGCGCGCCATCGAGATCGACATCAAGTCCCCTGCCGGGCAAGGGGAGTTGCGGGAGCTGGCCGCCGGCGCGTCGGTCTTCCTGCACAACTGGGCGCCGGGCAGGGCGGAACGGTTCGGGCTGGACGCCGAGCGCCTCGCATCGGTCAACCCGGGCCTGGTGTATGCGTACACCAGCGGCTGGGCGGACCGCCCGCTCCCCGACGCCCCGATGGGCACCGACTTCATGGTGCAGGCCCGTACCGGCGTCGGCGAAGCGGCCCGTCCCGTCGACGAGCCGCCCGCCCCCTCCCTGATGACCCTGCTCGATGTGCTCGGCGGGCTGCTCGGCGCCGGAGCGGTGCTGGCCGGTCTGCTGCTGCGCGAGCGCGCCGGCCGCGGCGTACGGGTGGAGTCCTCGCTGCTGGGCGCCGCGGAGCTGCTCACCGCACCCGCCGTGCACCGGGCCGCGGGCGGCCGGGCGCCGCGCCGCCCGGCCGGGTTCCGCCGTCCGCTGCCGACCGCCGACGGCTGGCTCGCCCCGTCCGATGCCGCCTCCCGTACGGCGGCCGCCGCCTTCCCGACGTTGCGCGAGCTGCCCACGGATCAGGCGGTTGCCGCCCTGCGTGCACGGGGCCACGCCGCCACCGCCGTCACCACCGACCTTGCCACGCTGCCGGCCGACCCGCGGGTGGGCGCGGCCCTGACCCGCGACACCCGCGGCTCCCTGGTCGTCCCTTCGCCCTGGAGGTTCCTATGACACCCCGGTTCCACGACCTCGTCCCGGCCGCCCTGCGCCGCACCTGGGCCGCCGAAGGACACTGCCCCGACCTGGATCTGTACAGCCTGTTCCGCGCCCGGCGGATCGCCCGCCCCCACGACACCGCCGTGATCGACGCGCAGGGCGAGATCAGTTACGCGGATCTGGACCGCCGGGCCCGATGTCTGGCCGCGGGACTTGCCCGAACGGGCATCGGTCCGGGCGACGCGGTGGGCGTCCAACTCCCCAACACCAGAGAGGCGGTGGCGGCCGACCTGGCGATTGCCGCGCTGGGGGCCGTCGCCCTGCCGTTTCCCGTCGGGCGCGGCGGGCGGGAGGCGCTGTCCCTGCTCGGCCGCTCCGGTGCGCGGGCCGTGCTCGCGGCCACCGAGTACCGCGGCCTCGCGCACGCACGGGAGCTGGCCGAACTCAGCCGTCCGTCCGGAGTCAGCGTGGAACTCGCCGCGCTGCACACGGTGATCGCGGCCGGACCCGGTCCGGTCCCCGAGGGCTGTCTGTCGCTGGACGCGCTGCTGGACACCGAGGCGGAGGACTTCGTGCCCGCGCGTCCCGACCCGGATGCGGCCGCCCGCATCCTGGTGTCCTCCGGCTCCGAGGCCGAGCCCAAGATGGTGGCGTACTCCCACAATGCGCTCGCCGGCGGCCGCGGCAACTCGCTGGCGTCACTGCTGCGGGACGGCACACCACCGCGCTGTCTGTTCCTGGTGCCGCTGGCCTCGGCCTTCGGCAGCAGCGGCACGGCGGTGACCCTCGCCCGGCACGGCGGCTGCCTCGTCCTGCTCGACCGGTTCACGCCGGACGCCGCCCTGGAGGCGATCCGCGCCCACCGGCCCACCCATGTCATGGCCGTGCCCACCATGGTGCGCATGATGCTCGACCGGCCGGCGGCCGAGCACGAACGGCCCGCCGCCCCCACCGCCTTGGTGCTCGGCGGTTCCGCGCTCGACGCGGCCACCCGCGAAGAGGCCCGCCGGGCCTTCGGCTGCGCCGTCGTCAACCTCTACGGTTCCGCCGACGGCGTCCACTGCCACGGCGGTCTGGCCGGGCCGGCCGGACCGGAGACCGGTCCCGGGATCGTGGTGGGCCGGCCCGACCCCGGTGTCTGCGAGATCCGGATCGCCCCCCTCCAGGGCGGCGCTTCCGGTGACGCGGGAGAGATCCTCGCCCGCGGCCCGATGACCCCGATGTGCTACGTCGGCGCGCCCGAGCTGAACATGCGCTACCGCACGGCGGACGGCTGGGTCCGTACCGGAGATCTCGGCCGGTTCACCGACGACGGCACCCTGCGCGTGGTCGGCCGCCTCAAGGACATCGTGATCCGCGGCGGCGCGAACGTCAGCCCCGCCGAGGTCGAAGGAGAACTCTCGTCCCATCCGGACGTACGGGACGTGCTGTGCGTCGGCGTCCCCGATCCGCTGATGGGGGAACGCCTCGCGGCCTGCGTCGTGCCCAGGCCCGGTCGGCAGCCGGCGCTGGAGAGCCTGTGTGCGCACCTGGACCGGCTCGGGCTGGAACGCCGTAAGCACCCGGAGCATCTGCTGCTGATCGCCGGCGACCTGCCGCTCACCCCGGCCGGCAAGCCCGACCGGGCGGCACTGCGGGACCGGGCCGCCGAGGCGTTCCCCACCGACCGGACGCAGGCCGGCTGACACCGGGGAGGAGGGGCAGAGCCGCGCCCGGCGGTCCTGCCCCCCGCTGTCGTCAAGGCCGGTCCGGGCCGTTGGCGCCGGCGCGTCATGAGCCGGTCCGCTGCACCGACGGACGGCGTCACTACCCCGCGCTGTGCGCCTCCTCCGGAACGACCGCCATGGCCTCGACTTCCACGAGGTACTCCGGCTGCGCCAGAGCCTGCACTCCGATCCATGAGGACGGCGGCGGGTTCTTGGTTCCGAACGTCTCCACGAGGACGCGGCCGATCAGATCTGCCTCGGGGCCGGACTCGAAGTCCGGAAGGTAGAGCCGCAGGATCTGGATATCGTCCGGGGTGCCGCCGACGGCGTCGAGAGCGATGAACACATGCTGCAGCGCCTGGCGAAGCTGCGCCTCCCGCCCCACAGCGGTCACTTCATGATTCCTGTCCCAGGCGACCTGCCCCGCGATGTTGACGATCCTTCCCGGCGGGGAGACCGCGACCTGGGAGAATCCCCACGGCCGGCTGGAGAACAGTTCTTGCGGCTGGAGCGTGGTACGCGGCACGGCGCCCTTCCTCAGTCTCGGACAGCGGATCGGGGCACCCCGCCACGACGGACGGGACCCCTACTCATCCCGATCCACCCTAAACGTCCGATACCGCAATCCAGCTGATCCAGGCAGCTGCCCCCACGGCCGGAGTGCCGGAGCACTCTGCTCAGCCCCGCGCGAACGCCTTCTTCATCTGCGCGGCGGCCTTGCCGTACACGGCCAGCAAGTCGAGGTCCTTACCCGGGTAGTTGATGATGTTCAGCTGCTCGGCGCCCGAGCCGGGCAGTACGGTCCCGGTCGACATGTTCTCGTTCTCCAGCACGAACGCGGGCTTCTTCGCTGTCAGCGCGGACAGTTGGCCGGGGGTGACCGCCTCCGGTCCGTACGTGCCGACCACCCGTGCGCCGGCCAGATCGGCCGCCCAGGTCGTGAACTTCTGCGCCGCCACCGTGGGGGCCTTGCCGCCGTGCCAACTGGCCTTCACCTGCCAGCCGAGGGATTGCCAGCGCGCGGTGAAGGTGGAGTTCCACTTGGCGGCGGCCGGTTCGGTGCCGAACTTCTTGCCCAACTTGGTGACCTGGGCCTTCGTCGTTGCCGGCGCGTTGTCCAGGGTGAGCTCGACCAGCTTCGCCTTGGAGCCCGCCGCCTCCTTGATCCGTCCCGCGAACGGCTCGAAGGAGGCGTACAGGACGTAGTCGGCGCCGGAAACCGCCGCCAGGTCGGACGGCTTGAGGTCGTAGTCGGGCGCATGCCGGATCGACGCGGGGACGAGGGACTTGACGTTCTTGGCACCGGCCGCCTTGGCCAGCGCCGCCTCCCAACTGGAGGTCGCGACGACGACCGGGCCGGACGACCCCTTTGCGGCGTCCCTGTCGGACCCGGCTCCACAGCCGGTCAGGCCGGTCAGCAGGAGCAGCCCCGCACTCAGTGCGGTGACGGGGCGGAAGAAGCGGCGGGCAGGCGCCATGAGCGAGTTCTCCGTTCGGGGATGAGATGCGCGACGAGGGCGACGGCCCCCGCGGCGAGGACGAGTACCGGGCCGGGCGGCAGGTCCCAGGCCAGCGACAGCAGAAATCCGACGACGTTGACGACGACGCCGATGCCGACCGCCCACACCGTGATCGACACCAGGGAGCGGCCGAGGCGACGGGCGGCGAGGGCCGGGAGCAGGGTCAGCGCGTCCACCAGCAGCGCGCCCGTCAGCCGGATGGCGCCTGCCACCGCGACCGCCACCAGGACCAGCAGCAGCACGGTCAGCCGCTGCACCGCCACCCCGGAGCACTGCGCCAGCTCCCGGTCGTGCAGCAGCAGCGCCAGGTCGCGGCGGCGCCGGACGAAGAGCGCCGGGACCGCCACCGCCAGCGCCCCCAGCACGGCCAGATCGGCCGGACGCACCGCCAGGATCGAGCCCCACAGCAGCGCGAAGGCGCCGTTGGCGTTGACCCCGGAGAGCGCCAGCAGCAACAGCGCGGCGGCGATGGCCAGGCTCATCAGCAGCCCCATCGCCCCCGACAGGCCGTCCGCGGTCCGCGCCAGCGGCGCCACCCCCGCGCCGGCCAGCGCACACGCCACCAGCGCGCACAGCACCGGGTCGAGACCCAGCAGTTGCCCCACGGCGATCCCGAGCAGCGCGACGTGCATCATGGCGAAGCGCACCGGCACGATGTCGAGACCGACGATCACCACCCCGACGATCGGCAGTCCCAAGGCCGCGAGCAGCAACCCGCCGCCGGCCCGCTGCACCGGCACCAGTTGCCACAGCTCACCGATCTGTCCGAGCGCGCTCATGACACCTCCCGCAGACGCCCGGCGGCCATCTCCCACGTCCGGTCGCAGCGGGCGGCCATCGCCCGGTCGTGGGTGACCACGAGCAGCGTCACCGGCAGGCCGGTGAGGACCTCGGCGGCCTCCTCCTGCCCCGCGAAGTCCAGCGCCGCGGTCGGCTCGTCCGCGAGCAGCACCCCGGCGCCGGCCGCGACACAGCCCACCGCACGCGCCAGGTGCATCCGCTGCAACTGGCCGCCCGACAGACTGCTCAGCGGCCGGTCCGCCATCATTCCGACGCCCAGCCGCCCGGCCGCCTCCGCCGCCTCGGCCGGGGATCCGCTGCTCGCCAGCAGCTCACCGGCGAGCAGCGGGAACCGCCCGGCCGCCGGCCGCTGCGGAATCCATGCGCAGGCCCGCCGCCGCCATGCCCATTCGGCGGCGGTGCGCGTGCCCCGCCCGCCGACCAGGATCTCCCCGTCGACCCGCCGGTGCAGCCCGAGCACCGCGCGCAACAGGGTCGTCTTCCCCGAGCCGTTGGTCCCGGTCAGCGCGATCCGCTCACCGGCCGCCACATCGAGATCGACCCCCTGCACGGCCTCCAGCCGGCCATGCCGGCACACCACGTCCCGCAGCCGTACCGCCAGGCCGGCCCCACCACTCCCGTGCCGGGCCTCAGCGGGCCGCGGCCTCTTCGTGCGCCATTCCACAGCCCACTAGTCGGCCCGCGGGGCTGCCTGGTTCCCGCCGCCGTCGGAAAGCGTTCCGGAGACGTGGTGCGGGACCGCTCCGGGAGCCGGCGCCCGGGCCACGCACCGCGGCCGGGCCCGGTGCGAGGGCCGAGCGCTGCGGCCCGCCGCCCATCTCCGCCCCTTCCCCGACCTGCTGATTCACGCCGCGGCCCGGCCCGGCCGACCGTCTCTGCCCCGGACCGCCACCGGGTGTTCACTTCCGGGTTCCGCCGGGATTTGCCCCGGGCCAGGGGCAGTGTGCGACAGTGGGCCGTCCCGGTCGGCCGGGCGCGCGCGTGCGCAGCCGCTGCCGGGATCCCCATACTCAGACAGACGGTTCCGGTCGCGTCCTGCGCGCGTCCGGGCCGAGCCCCTCCCCTACGGCCTTCCCCAGAGAGCGATGCAGGCAACGACTCTTGTTCCCCGGACCGCGGACCTGTTCAACCAGGGCCTGGAACGCAAGACCGGTGCTGCCCTGCTGCGCTTCGGCGCCGCGCGGCAGCACCCGGCCGACCGGATCAGCTGGACCGGCCACGGTGCCGTCGCCTGGCTCGACGGTGTCCGCGGACACATGTGGAGCGTCGGCGAACCGGATGCCGCCGCCGGACTCGTCCTGCGCGCCGCGCTGGGCCGTCCCGACGAGGTGCGGGAGTTCACCGGTCCGCGCGGTACCGAGGCCCTGACCGGCCGCCTGCTGCCGGTGAGCGATGTCGTCGAGTGGGTCTTCCGCTGGACGCTGGAGGAACCGCCGGTCCAGCGGGCGGAGGAGCGGGTCGTGGTACTCGACGAGTCCCACCACGACGAGCTGCTCGCCTTCCTCAACATCCACAGCCCGGCCCACTCGACCGGCCCCGGTTCCGCCGACGTCAGCGTGTGGGCCGGCATCCGTGACCCCGACGGGCGGCTGGTGGCCTGCGGCGCCATGAGCAGTCTGCGGGACAGCGGCGCCCCGCTGATGGCGTCCGTCGCGACCGACGCCTCCCAGCGCGGCCAGGGCCTCGGCGCGGCGCTGACCTCGTGGCTGACCCGGTATGCCGTACGCCGGTACGGGTTCTGCACGCTGTGGCAGCTCGCCGACAACGCCCCCGCCGAGCGGCTCTACACCCGCCTCGGCTTCCGCAACGAGGACCCCTGCGTGTCCGCCCGGATCGCCGCCGCCTGACCGGAGGGCGGAGGAGCCGGAACCCACTCCTTCTCCGCCATATCCCCTGCGTACGGCGGAAGTTGACCTCGCCTCCCGCACCACCGACGGTACGATCCGACCCGCAGGAGGCCGTCAGCGCGGCCTGCCGACGAAGGGGAGGACACAGTGGTGTCGGAGGAGTTCGACTACATCGTTGTCGGGGCGGGGTCGGCGGGCTGTGTGCTGGCCGCGCGGCTGTCCGAGGACGCGGACAGAACGGTGCTGCTGCTGGAGGCCGGACCTGCGGACACCCGGGCGGAGATCGCCGTACCGCCGGCGTGGCCCACGTTATTCGGCACCGAGGTCGACCACGCCTACACCACGGTGCCGCAGGACGGCACCGGCGGACTGGCCCATCCGTACCCGAGGGGCAGAACGCTGGGCGGGAGCAGCGCGATCAACGCGATGGTCTTCCTTCGCGGACACCGCAACGACTTCGACCGCTGGGCCGCCGACGGGTGCGCGGGGTGGGATTTCGAGGCGCTCCTCCCCTACTTCCGGCGGATGGAGACGGTCACCGGAAAGGATCCGAAGTTCCGGGGCGACAGCGGCCCGATGCGCCCCGCGCCGGCCCGCCCGGAGGAGGCAAACCCGGTCTCCCAGGCCTTCGTCGACGCCGCGGTCACGGCGGGCCACCCGGCAACCGACGACTTCAACGGCGCCGGCCAGGAGGGCGCCGGCTGGCACGACCTGACCATCGCGGACGGCAGACGCCAGAGCACCGCGGAGGCCTATCTGCACCCGGTCCGCACCCGACGGCCGAACCTGACCGTCTCGACCGACTCCCGCGCGCACCGCCTGCTCCTCGACGGCGACCGGTGCACGGGGGTGGAGTTCCGCCGGGGCGCGGAGACGGTCACCGCGTATGCGCACGCCGAGGTGATCGTCAGCTCCGGCGCCATCGATTCCCCGCGCCTGCTCCTGCTCTCGGGCATCGGCCCCGCCGAGGAACTGCGACGGACCGGGGTCGAGGTCCACCACGAGCTGCCCGGTGTGGGACACAACCTGCACGACCACCCGCTGTGCCCGCTCGTCTTCGAGGCGAGCCGTCCGATCCCCGCGGGGCGCACCAACCTGGCGGAGACGTCGTTGCTGTGGCGCAGCGATCCGTCGCTGCCAGGCCCTGATATGCAGCTGATGTTCGCTCATATCCCCTACCACCCGCCGACGATGCAGGCACCGGCGAACAGCTTCACCCTCGGGGTGGCGACCGTGCCGCAGAGCCGGGGCTCGGTGCGCCTGGCCACCGCCGACCCGGACACCCCGCCGCTGATCGACCCGAACTACCTCGGGACGGAGTCGGACGTCCGGCGCATGCTGCACGGCTTCGAGGTGGCCCGGGAAATCACGGCGGCGGGTCCGCTCCGCCGGTGGCGCGCACGCGAGGTGCTTCCCGGCGACCACGTCACCGGAGAGACGGAGCTGCGCGCCTTCCTGGCGCGCGCCACCGGCACGTACTTCCACCCCGTGGGCAGCTGCGCGATGGGGACGGGCGCGGAGGCGGTGGTCGCGCCGGATCTGACCGTGCACGGGCTGACGGGCCTGCGGGTGGCGGACGCGTCGGTGATGCCCACGATCGTCTCGGTCAACACGAACCCCGCGACGATCATGATCGCGGAGAAGGCCGCCGACCTCATCCGCCGCACGGCATAGACCGGCTGCACGGCCGTCCGTCCTCCCCGCGACCGTGTCGAGGGACATGTCACAGGGAGGGCGGGGGCGGAGCTCAGCAGGCCCGTCCGGTCCTCGCGCGCAGGTCAGCCGTCCGCAATCTCCGACAGCCGGAAGGGCCCCGCGGCACCGGGGCCGAACATCACGGGCAAGTTGCGCCCGAGCGGCACCACGACGACCGGCTCCTCGCGGTACTCCCGGAGAAACTTCTCCAAGGGCTCCCAGATGAGGCTCCGGTATCCGGACTCGGTCCTTTGGCGTTCGAAGGAGAGGGTCAGCGCGGACTCCAGTACGGAGACGCTCACGGCATCCACTTCCAGCCACTCTCCGCCGATCCAGGCTTCGAGTCTCACGTGCGACATGACGCAAGGGTGCCTTGTCCGACACGTCGCTGGCAATCAGCGACGGCGCACCCCGGCGTGGCTTCGTTCAGGGAGATCGCTCGGGTCAGGAGCCCGGCAGCTGCGGAGCCGGCGGTCGCCTCGGCGCCGAGCGGTGTACGGACTCAGAACGACACGGTGAGGGAGATGGCGACGATGTTGGCGATGAGGTAGAGGCCCGTAGCGATGGCGAAAATGCGGTTGTTGACGCGCCGCGCCGCCGGTCGGCCCATGGGATCGGTCAACAGCCTCATGATGTAGGTGGTGTTGGCGACACCGATCAGTACGTAGACCAGGCTTATGAAGTGGATCTCTTCGACGAGCGTCACGTTCAGGAGGGTGCCCAGCGCCTCGTCGACCGTCCGCAAGTTGAGCATGATCGTGAAGAGCGCGGTACCGAGAATCCCGAGCCGTGTGATCATGGCGACCTCGTCGTCCTTCGACCAGATCAGAAACGAGATCATGGCGACCAGGAAAGCCACATATACCGGCAGGACATACTTGCCGAAGCTTGTGAGGTCCTCTCGGGCGAGATGGAACTCGATCACCAGCTGGGAGTAGCGGCTGCTGCCTCCTTGCTTGAGCCGGGGATCGCCGAAGTTCGTCCGGTAGGGCGCGGACACGACACCGATCCGGAATTTAGTGATCTTGAAGTCCTCGAGATGGATCCTGGGGTTGTACTCGGTGTTCTTCGCATCCGCCCGGTAGACGAACCGAGACTCGTCCAGCGCGCTTTCCTCGATCCGGATCCGGACGACCTGTTTGTCGAACGGAAAGTCCGTCAGGTCGAAGTTCTGCCGAAAGGTCCCGGACACTTTGACCTGCGTCCAGTACTCGTTGCCCACCTTCTCGCTGGAAGGCTCGGTCAGCGACACCTTCGTCGCGTTGATGAACTCGAGACGCTGGAGAGCGGCGAGATCCTTGCGTGGGCACAGGCTCCACAGCCACAGGTCCGCGTCCACGGTGCGCCTGACCGGATCCACCTCGTAGAGGTCGGTGACGTAAGCCCCGACCGTGCAACTGGGCACGGCCGCAGCGGCGGGCGTGGCGATGATCAGCGTGCTCAGCACCGCAGCGACGGCTGCGAGCAGGGCGCCCGCTCGCGACCGGAGCCCGGCCGGGAAGCCACGTCGGCCGTCCGCCGGCCCGCCGTACGAATGGGGCATACCCGGCGAGCCTCCAAGAACACCAGCGGGAGCAGCGGGAACTGCCCCAGGGGGAGCGTTTCCACGCGGGACCATAACCCGGCGCCCGAGGCAAGATCGCGATCACAATGGCCCACCCCCGCAGACCGGCTCAGGATGCACCCGTTCGGCCCCTGCCCAGGGCCGCGGCGCGACGCGGCTGCCGACCGCGCAGACGGCATGCGCGTGATCGCCCAGAGATCCTCCGCTTGAGCGTCGTGCCGGATGCGCTGGTAGAGCTCTCTCTTGTCGATTGGACCGGACGCCGTAACCCGGCCACCGGCCGCCGCGTCAGATGCCGGGTGCGGACACCCGGGTGTAGCTCTGCGGGGCACTGGTGCCGCCGGGGCCGACCACGGTGACGTCCACCGGCCCGACGGCTCCCGCGGGGACATCGGCGACGAGGTGGCTGTCGGAGACGATGACGAAGCCCACGGGCAGGGTGCCGACTAGCACCTTGGTCACCTGGGACAAGTGGGTCCCGGTGAGGGTGACGGTGTTCCCGCCGGAGGTGGGCCCCTGGGTCGGGGCCAGTGTCGTGAGGACGGGAGCCGCGACGTAGGTGTAGGTCACCGGGTTGCTGGTGCCGCCGGCGGTGCTGACGGTGACGTCTGCCGCTCCGGCGACCCCCGCGGGGACCACCGCGGTGATCTGGGAATCCGAGACCACGGTGAACGAACTGGCGGCGGTGTTCGCGAAGCGGACCGCCGTGGCCTCGACGAGGTGGGTGCCGAGCAGGGTGACGGTGTTGCCGCCCGCGAGCGGGCCCGAGAGCGGTGCGACGGCGGTGAGAACCGGGGCGTTGACGAAGAAGTACGAACTCCGGAGGGTGCCGGTCCCGCCCGGAGCCGTCACGGTGATATCGACCGCCCCCGCAACCGCCGCCGGAGCCACGGCGGTGATCTGGGTCGGGGAGAGCACCGTGAAGGACGTCGCCGGGGTGGCACCGAAGTCGACCTCGGTGGTTCCGGTGAGGTGGGCGCCGGTCAGGGTGACGGTGTTCCCACCCGAGGTGGGCCCCTGGTTCGGGCTGACGCTGCTCAGGGTGGGGGTCACGGAGTAGGTGTAGGAGACCCCGTTGCTGGAGCCGCCCGGGGTGGTGACGGTGACCTGCACGGTGCCGTTCCCGGGCGGGGCGACGGCGGTGAGGACGGTGTCGGAGACGACGGTGAGGGAGGTCGCCGCGGTGGCGCCGAAACGTACCGCGCTGGTGGCGGCCAGGCCCGTGCCGGTGAGGGTGACCGTCGTCCCGCCGGCCGTGGTGCCCGAGTTCGGACTCACCGACGACAGCACGGGAACGGAAGCCGAGGTGTACGTGAACGCCACCCCGTTGCTCGTCCCTCCCGGGGTCGTCACCGTCACCTGGGCAGTGCCGGAGCCCGCCGGCGCCGTGGCCGAGATCTGCGTGGGCGACACCACCGTGAACGACGCCGGGACCGCACCGAACCGCACCGCGGTCGCCCCCGTGAACCCGGACCCCGACAGCGTCACCACCGTCCCGCCGGCCCCCGGACCCGAACTCGGACTCAGCGCGGAGAGCACGGGCGCGGAGAGGGAGGTGTAGCCGTAGGTGACGAACTGGTTGCTGGTGCCGGCCGGGGTGGTGACGGTGACCTGCACCGTTCCGGTGCCCTGCGGAGTGACGGCGGTGATCTGGGTGTCGGAGTCGACGGTGAACGAGGGCGCCTGCGTGGCGCCGAAGCGCACGGCGGTGGCGCCGGTGAAGCCGGTGCCGGTCACCGTCACACTGGTGCCGCCCGCGGTGGAACCCGAGGTGGGTGAGACGGACGTGACCGTGGGCGGGGCGGCGGCCAGCGGCCGCGGGGCGGAAGCGGACGGCAGGTTTTCAGAGGGATGCACAGCCATGGTCCTTCGAGGGCGGGCGCCCGGGCCCGGCACCGGCGAAATGGTGCCAGGCCAAGGCTCGTCAAGGGAGAAGAGCGGGGCCCGGGCAGGGCAGGGCGCACCCTGTCCGGGCAGGCTGTCCGGGCGCCTGGTGGCGAAGCCGAGGCGGTCGGCGGACCGGGCGGCAGGTCAGATACCGGGTCCGGCCACGTAGGTGAACGCACCGGCGGCGGTGGCGCTGCCCCCGTTGGTGGTCACGACGACGTCGACGGGGCCGGACGCGCCGCCCGCACTGGGCGGGGAGACGACGGACAGGCTGGTGTCGTTGATGACGGAGAACGCCGCGGACACGCCGCCGAAGGTGACGCCCTGGGCGGTGCTGAGGTTGGTGCCGGTGAGGGTCACCACCGTCCCGCCGGTCGGCGGACCGGAGTTGGGGTTGAGGGTGCCGATGGTGGGTGCGTCGACATAGGTGTAGGTCAGGCCGTTGTTGGTGCCGCCGGCGGTGGTGACGCTGACACTCACCGGCCCGGGCGCCGCACCCGGCGGTACGGTGACGGTCAGCTGGCCGTCGTTGACCACGACCGGGGTCGCGGTGGCGGCCCCGAAGTGCACCGCGCTGGCGGTGGTCAGTCCGGTGCCGTTGATGGTGACGGTGTTGCCGCCCGCCGTGACGCCGGTGAGGGGGCTGAGGCTGGATTTGAACGGCGCACCGATATAGAAGAACGACAGCGGGTTGCTGGTGCCGCCGGGGGTGGTCACGGTCACCGGGACCGTCCCGGTGCCGGACGGGGACGTGACGGTGACCGAGGTGTCGGTGTTGGCGGTGATGGTGGCTGTCTTGGAGCCGAAGTGCACCGCCGTGGCACCGCCGAGGTTGGTTCCTGTGATGGTGACCGTGGTCCCGCCTCCGGTCGAGCCCTGGTTCGGGGAGAGGGGCATGGCATGGCCTCCTTGAGCGAGGTGTGTGAAGGGGGTGAGGAACCGCGGCCGACAGGCTGCGTTCGCCGCCGGCTGCGGTGGGGACTGCGTGGTGGAGCATTCGGCCGGGGCCTCGGCCGGCCGTCATGAGCAGCCGGTGACGCTGCCTGACGGGGCACAGTTGTCCGGGGTGTTGCCACTGACCGTGGAGCCCGACAGCGTCACGGCGCCGGAGTTGACGTAGATCCCGCCGCCTGCGAAGGCGGCTGTGTTACCGGCGACGGAGCTGCCGTTCAGCGTGAGGACACCGTTGTCGTTGTAGAGGCCGCCCCCGGCCACGGCGGTGTTGCCGGTGACGGAACTGAGGCGCAGGGAGACCGTGCCGCCCAGGTTCGAGATACCGCCTCCCGGATAGGGGAACACCGCGCTGCCGCCTCGGAAGGTGATCCCGACCGCGTCCAACTGGCCGTTCGTTCCGGGTACGTTGGCGGACCCCTCGACCTGAAGGACGCGGAAGGGCGGGGCGCCCGGATCGCGCTCGATGATGTTGCCCAGGCCCGTCAGCCTGATCGGAGCGGTGAGGGGCGGAAGCCCCACCGGTCCCACCGGGCTGGTGCCGTGGGCACTGGTGATCCGGTAGGTGCAGAACGGAAACAGCGCCAAGGTGTCGCCGCCGGCTGCGTTCGCCGCCGTGATCGCGTTCACCAGGGCGGCTTCGCTGCACAGCACAGAGGTCTGGGCGTGTGCCGGGGCCGGTATCACGGCCAGCCCCACGGCAAGGACACCGACACCGAGGAGGGATCGCAGAGTGCGGACGGTTGGCATGACGCCCCCGGAGAGAGATGGCGTGCGCCGCCGGGCCCCGACGCCAACGCACCGCACGGGTTGGTGCATGCGCCCCCTCGGGAGCGCGCACCACCACGGCGCCAGGGCTGCACCGATTCCCCGCGCGCTCAAGTGGTCAGTGAGGGCAGGCCAGTTGCCGCTCCCCGAGAGGGACGGGCGGGCCCACCGGACTGGAACGGAGCCAGTAATCCACCTGGGTGGGCGCACCGGCAAGTGCCTTGACGCCATGTCACCCGATCGGCAGAGCGCGCATCGGCCCCGTTACAGCACACCGGCGGTGCCCCTGTGGCCCTCCCTGGTGGGCTCGGGAGGAGCTGGGCCGTACGAGTGAAATCGGCCCACCCCCCTATTGCCGGGGCGTCCGGAAATGGGTCAATCAAGCCAGCCGCGCGACGGGCCGCCCACTCCTTTGCACGGGCCAGGATCAGCCATGCCATCCGATCCCAGGCGGGCTCCGCCCCATGCACCTCCCCTCCATGTACGTGGTGGTCATGGGCTTGGGCGTGCTCTCGCAGGAGGCCTCTTATGCGCCATCTCTCCAGGTCGTCATCCCGCCCCACGGCCACGGCGGGCAGCGCCCCGGCCGGCCGTACGGATGCGGGGCCGCCAACGGGAGACGGCGGGAGTTCCAGCCGCGGACGGTTGCCCTCGCTGACCGGTCTGCGTTTTGCCGCCGCGGGCGGGGTCGTCTACACGCACAGCGTCCTGCTGCTCAACCCGCACCTCGCCAGGACGCTCGGGCCCGAAGTGTGGGTCGGCGCGAGTTCGGTGTCGCTCTTCTTCATCCTCAGCGGATTCGTCCTCACCCATTCCGCCCGCCCAACGGACACCGCGCGCTCCTTCTGGCGCCGGCGGGCCGCCAAGATTCTGCCCAATCACGTGCTGACCTGGTGTGTGGTCGTAGGCGCCCTCGCCTTCGCAGGTACGGCGACCGCCAAGGGCGGTTCGGGAATAGTGGCCCACCTCACCAGTCTCTTCCTCGTGAACACCTGGGTACCCAGCCAGCGCTTTCTCTCCGCGGGTAATCCTGTTTCCTGGTCCCTGGCCGCCGAGATGTTCTTCTACCTTCTCTTCCCGGTGCTGCTGCCCTGGATCAAGCGGCTGTCGCGGCGCGGACTGCTGATCGGCGCGGTGTCGGCGATTGCCCTCGTCTGGGCCTGGCCGGTGTTCTGTGCGCTGGTCCTCAACCCTGAGGGGCGGTTCTTCCCCGGATACTGGTTCTTGTACATGCTCCCGGTCACCCGGCTGCCCGAGTTCGTGCTCGGCATGATCGTGGCTCGTATCTCCGCGGAGCGAATCCGGCTTCCCCGCATCGGCGTGCTGCCTGCCGCGTTCGGGGTCATCAGCGCCGTCATCGTGAACGCGTCCCTTCTGCCGCACACCTTCCTGTACGCGGCCTCGACCGTGGGCTCGCTCGCCGTGCTGGTCCATGCCACCGCGGAACTGGATCTGCGCGGCAGAGCATCGCTGCTGCGCACTGCACCGCTGGTGTTCCTCGGTGAGATCTCCTACGCCATGTATCTGGTGCACCTGCTGGTGCTGGGGCTGATGTTCATGGGTCTGACGCACCTGGGCTGGAGCAGACTCGCCGCGATCCTGGCCGCACTCCCCGTGATCTTTCTGCTCTCCTGGCTGGTGTACGCGGGAGTGGAGCGCCCGTGCATGCGGCGCTTCTCCTCGCCGCGCGCCCGTCGTCGTGAGCGTCCCCGGCTGGCGGCAGCCCCGTGAACGAAACAGCCGACCGTGCGTGTCGCCCCGCGCCTCCCCCACCCGCAGCACCGCTCCCCCCGCAGGACGACAGCTGAAAGAGGCTCCTGATGACGTCGCGAAGCGAGCAAGTCGCCGCCCACCGGCCCCACTACCAGGACGAGCTGGCACGCGGGCTGGCGCAATTCTTCGAGCCGCCGCGCAGTACGTGCCCCTGGTGCACCTCCCCCCGACTGCGCGAGCGCCTGCGCACCACCAATCATCCCCAGCGCAAACCGGGCAGCTTCGTGCTCGACACCTGCCACAACTGCGGCCACGTCTTCCAGAACCCCCGACTGAGCCCGGAGGGCCTGGACTTCTACTACCGCGACTGTTACGACGGCCTCGGTGAAGCCACGATGGCGCGGATGGCCTCCTCGCCCCTCGCCGTCAAGCTCTACCGGACCCGCGCCCGCGCGATGCTCCCCTTCGGCCGGCCGGGCCGCTGGCTGGATGTGGGCACCGGCCACGGCCACTTCTGCGCCGAGGCCCGGCGCCTGCACCCGAGCACCGAATTCCACGGGCTGGACTGGGGCGAGGGCGTCGAGATCGCCGCCCGCACGGGCCGCATCGCCCGGGCCTACCGCGGTTCCTTCACCGGCCTGGCCGGGCAGCTCGCCGGCCACTACGACGTGGTGAGCATGTATCACTACCTGGAGCACACCCTGGCGCCCCGGCGTGAACTGACCGCCGCCCGGACGGTGCTCCGGCCCGGCGGCCACCTCCTGGTCGAAGTCCCCGACCCGCAGTCCGCCGCCGCCCGGTTGCTCGGCCGGTGGTGGGGCCCGTGGCTCCAGCCCCAGCACCTGCACCTCATTCCGCTGGACAACCTCCGCAGCGCACTGACCGAGCAGGGCTTCACCATCGTGGCCACCGACCGGAAGGAGCCGCACATCCCCACCGATCTGACGTCCGCGGCGGTGAATGTACTCAACTCCGTCCTGCCGGGCGAAGACCTGCCGTGGCTCCCGAAGAAGCCGAGCCCGCTCGGCCGGGGAATCCGCGCGCTGTCCCTGCTGGCCGCCGCACCCGCGCTGCTCGTCCTGATCGCGCTCGACCTTCTGCTGGCGCCCCTCACCCGGCGCACCCGGCTGTCCAACGCGTACCGGGTGGTCGCCCGACGAGACTGACCACGCGGCGCGAGGTGGTGCGGGGTTGCGCAGATTAGTCCGCCCGGGTGACGGGCTGCGCACTCGCCCTCCTCCTCCCCCAAGAGACGGGACACTTCCGACCATGCACATCCTGATCGCCACCGCAGGTTCACACGGAGACGTGGCTCCCTACACCGGCCTCGGGAGCCGGCTGCAGGCAGCCGGCCACACGGTGGTGATGGCCACCCACACCCGCTCGGCCGCACACGTCCGCCGCAGCGGGCTGGGCTTCCACCCGCTTCCGCTCGACCCGTACGCCACCTCGGGAGCCGGGCACGAGAAGCCCGGCTGGCCCGGCGGAAAGGGCCCTGGGTATCGGCTCTCCAAGGTCCAACAGGTGCAGTTGGCAAGGGACTTGGCTCCCAAGATGGCCGACGCGCTGATCGAGGCCGGTACGTCCGGCGTCGATGTCCTGCTGTTCTCCAGCAGCGTGGCGCCGTTGGGTTTGGTGGCCGCGGCGGGGCTGCGACTGCCCAGCGCCGGTGTGTTCTTGCAGCCGCTCGCCCCCACCCGGGAGTTCCCGCCGGTCATCGCCGACCTGCCGTCGCTGGGACCGCTCGGCAACCGGGCCGCGGGACGCTGCGCCCAGTCCCTTCTGGACCTGGCGTTCGCCACCGGGGTCAAGCACCTCAAGCGACAGCTGAGTGTGACGGCCGGCGCACTCGCCCGGCGCCGGGCTACCTGGCCGGTGCAGCACGGTTTCAGCCCCGTGGTGGTGCCGCGGCCCACGGACTGGCGGCCGGGAATGGAGGTGACGGGCTACTGGTGGCCGTGGGAGGCGCCTGACTGGACACCGGATTCCCGGCTGGCGGACTTCCTGCAAGCCGGCCCGCCGCCGGTCTATGTGGGCTTCGGCAGCATGTCCCTCGACGAGCCGGAGCGCTTGGGACGCCTCGTGGGCCGGGCCCTGCGGCTGGCCGGAGTGCGTGGCGTGGTCCAGACGGCGTGGGCCGGTCTGTCGGTCGACGGCGATGACGTCCTGACCGTGGGCGAGGTCCCGCACGCACAGCTGTTTCCGCAGATGGCGGCCGTCGTCCACCACGCGGGCGCGGGCACCACGGCGGCCGGTATGCGCGCGGGGGTGCCGGCGGTCCCGGTGCCGATGATGCTCGACCAGTCGTTCTGGGCGTCGCGCCTCACCGCGCTCGGGGTCAGTCCGGGACGGGTGCCGTTCCGGCAGCTGTCCGCGGAGCGTCTCGCGGCGGCCATCCGGAAGGCCGTGGAGGAACCCCGCTACCGTCATCGCGCCCAGCAGCTCGCGGCGTTGCTCGACGCCGAGGACGGGGCCGGCCGCGTCCTGACCGCGGTGGAACGGCTCGCGGAGCGGGGCACCGCGGACGGCTGAGCGTCAGGTGGTTGCCGCGGACCGGCTGCTACTGCTGAGCAAGGGGCGGCCGGGGCCGGCCCGATGCGCGCAGCTCGCGCCACTGCGGGGCCAGGACCGACCAGATCTCCATGTCGTGGCGGACGCCTCGGTACAGATTGCTTTCGCGCAGCACTCCGTCCCGGACCATGCCGAGCCGCTTGGCGACGTTGATGCTCGCGGTGTTGGAGGCGGCCGCGATCCACTCCACGCGGTGGATGCCGCGCTCGTCCACCGCCCAGTCGATGAGCAGCCGGATCGCGCGGGTGATCAGCCCACGACCGGCGGCCGCCCCCTCCAGCCAGCAGCCGACCTCGCAGGTGCCCGACGCGGCGTCGAAGGTCCGGAACAGCACGCCGCCGACGAGCACACCGTCCTGCCAGATGCCGTAGAGGCGACCGCTGTCGGCCGCCGCCTTGTCCGCGTAGGACTGCAGGAACGCCCTGGCGGAGGCGAGATCGGTGGCGCGCTCGGCCAGCGCGATGTACCGGCCGATGTACTCACGGCCCCGGTCGATGTGCGCGAGGTACTCCTCGGCGTGCCAGGGCTCCAGCGGCCGCAGCTCGGCACCGTCCGCACCCAGCGATATCGCAAACACCCGGTTCCCCCCGCAGTGCACCCGTAGGACGACGTTCCTGCCGCACGGTGCGGTTTCCGCCCGTGCGCAGCACCCGGAATCGTCCCACAGGGGCGGAACTGGGCTTCCGGCGGCTGCCACTTCGGGCATCACGTCGGGGATTCAAGTGCGGCCGTGGTCGTGCCGATGGTGTCGACGACGAGACGACGAAAGGAGACTGCAATGAAGAGATCGATGCGCACGGCGATGGTGCTCTGCATTCTGCTGCCGCTCTCCGCCGCACTGGCCGGTACCGCGGTGGCCGACCCGGGAATCCGGGGCGGCGTGGGCGCGCTGGGCAAGGGAAGCCTGCTGTCGCTGCTGACCACGGTGGGCCTCTGACGGGCGTCGGAAGGGGACGGCCGGACGCGCTCAGCTCCCCTGGGACACGGCGGGCCGGGGTGCGCGCAGGACGCCGTAGACCGACCAGACCACCGAGACCAGCGGGACGGCGACGACCGCTCCGGCCACTCCCGCCGCGACACTGCCGCAGATGACGGAGAGCGCCACCACCATCGGGTGCAGACGCACGGCCCGGCTCATCACGAGCGGGTGCAGCACATGGCCTTCGAGCTGCCCGATGAGCACGATCAGCAGCACCACGACCGCGGCCACCAGCGGGCCCCTCGTGGCCAGCGCCACCACGGCGGCCACGGCCAGCGCGACGGGCGAGCCGACCAGCGGGACGAAGGCGGCGAAGAACTCCAGGACGGCCAGCGGGACGGCGAGCGGCACCCGCAGCACGAACAGCGCCACTCCCACGAGCACCGCATTGGTTGCGGCCACCACCACGATTCCGCGGGTGTACCCGGTGAAGGTGACCCATGCGGCGCGCCCCGCGAGGTGCACGGGACGGCGGCCGCGCACCGGCAGCTGGCCGCCGAACCACGCCCACATCCGGTCGCCCGAGTACAGGAAGAAGACCGAGCAGAACAGCGCCAGCACCCCCACCGTCAGCACCGCCACCAGCCGGCCCACCCCGCTGAGCGCCGTGTTGATGAGCGTGGCCCGATGGCGCGCCACGAACCGCGATACCTGCGCCTGCACATCGGAGAGGGTCCCCGGCCGCAGGTGGAAGGGCGGGCCTTCGAGCCACCGTCCGATCCTGGCCACACCGCCGTCGAACTCCCGGCGCAGCCCCTCCCACTCGCCGGCGACATTCGCCCCGATCAGACTCAGGACGGTGAAGAGGACGAGGATGGCCAGCAGCAGGCCGACCACGACGGCCGCCGACCGCGGCATCCAGCGGTGCAGCACACTGACCAGCGGCTCCAGCAGGGCCGTCATCACCAGGCCCAGGAACACCGCCAGCGTGACCAGGTGGAACCGTCCCAGCGCCGCGAAGACCAGGTAGACGGCCACCCCGACGACGATCAGGCGCCAGCCGTACGCGGCCGCCAGTCGGAGCGTCGGAGAGATGTGTGCGGCCTCCCACGAGCTGCGGTCCGGGGCACCGCCGAGTGACCGGCGCGCGCCTGCCGCCCACGCGCCGCGGGCGGTACGTGCACCGGTCCTGCCCCCGTGGGCGGCGGAGGAGCGCGCACGCTCCCTGCCGGATGGGTTCTGCACCTGGCCGCCACCGCCTCCCACCCCCCTGCCCAGGGCCGGACGGGGGACGACTGCCCGGAGAGGCAGGCATCCGCCTCCGCGCGTACCAGACGGGTATCACCTTGGGGTGGACTTCGAACGTGCGCGGGCGCGCATTCCCCCGAAGGCATGCGGCAGCGGGAGGACGGCGGGCGGCCGGGCGGGACGGCTGCGCCGCGCCGCGCTCGGGCGGCGGAAGATTTTCCGGCCGGTCGCGTCACCGTGTCGATCCGGGCCGAGGCCGTTCGTATAGAGGGTGAGAGGCCGGCGAGGCGCCGGCGGAGCGATCGGCCAAGGAGGCACACCATGACGCACTACCTGCTCAGCATCTACCAGCCCGACGGGCCCCCGCCGTCGGCGGAGTTCCTGGCGCCGATCATGCGGGACGTGGAGGCCGTGAACGCCGAGCTCAGGGCCGCCGGCGCCTGGGTCTTCGCCGGGGGGCTGCACCCGCCGAGCACGGCCACCGTGGTGCGGCAGAAGGACGACGAGATGCTGATGACGGACGGCCCGTACGTCGAGGGCAAGGAGCACATCGGCGGCTTCACCGTCATCCAGGCACCCGACCTCGACGCCGCCCTCGAATGGGGCCGCAAGCTCGCCCGCGCCACCACCCTCCCCATCGAGGTCAGGCCGTTTCAGCACGGATCCTTCGAGTGACATCCGGCATGGCGAAGGCGACCGCAGCGGACGTGGAGCGGGTGTTCCGCGAGGAGTACGGCCGTGCGGTCGCGGTCCTGGTCCGCGTCTTCGGTGACATCGACGTCGCCGAGGAGGCGGTCCAGGACGCCTTCACCACGGCCATCGAACGGTGGCCGTCCGCCGGGCTGCCCCCGAGCCCGGCGGGATGGATCATCACCACGGCCCGCCGTCGGGCCCTCGACCGCCTGCGCCGGGAGCGGTCCCGCGCGAACCGGCAGGCGCAAGCCGCTCTGCTGCACGCTGCCGGGGAACCGGCCGAGGAGGGACCCGTGCGCGACGACCGGCTCCGCCTGATGTTCACCTGCTGCCATCCTTCGCTCGCTCCCGCCGCCCGGGTCGCCCTGACCCTGCGGCTGCTGGGCGGGCTGACCACCGCGGAGATCGCCCGTGCCTTCCTGGTGGCCGAGCCGACCATGGCGCAGCGGCTGGTCCGGGCCAAGGGCAAGATCCGCGATGCGCGGATTCCCTTTCGGATTCCGACCGATGCCGACCTGCCGGACCGGCTGCGGGCCGTCCTGGCCGTGGTCTACCTCATCTTCAACGAGGGCTATGCGGCCGGTTCGGGTGCGGCCCTGGTCCGCGAGGACCTCTGCCGGGAGGCGATCCGCCTCGGCCGGCTGCTGGCAGAGCTCATGCCCGACGAGCCCGAGGTGCTGGGCCTGCTGGCACTCATGCTGCTGACCGAGTCGCGGCGGGCCACCCGCACCGGACCGCAGGGCGACCTCGTGCTCCTGGCCGACCAGGACCGCAGCCGCTGGGACCGCGCCCTCATCGAGGAGGGCCAGGCCCTCGTCCGGCGGTGCCTGCGACGCAATCAGCCCGGCCCGTATCAGATCCAGGCGGCGATCAACGCCGTGCACAGTGACGCGCCGACCGCGGCGGCCACCGACTGGGCGCAGATCCTTCAGCTCTACGACCAGTTGCTCGCGCTCGCCCCCAGCCCGGTCGTCGCCCTCCACCGTGCGGTCGCGGTGGCGGAGATCGAGGGACCACAGGCGGCGCTCGCGTTCGTCGACGACCTCGCCCTCGACCGCTATCACCTCTTCCATGCCGTCCGCGCCGATCTGCTCCGGCGTCTTGGCCGCACCGCCGAGGCGGCCGAGGCGTACGAGCGGGCGCTCGACCGCACCGGGAATGCGGCCGAACGCCACTTCCTGCAGCGCCGCCGTCAGGCGCTGCCTCCGCCGCACCAGGAATGACCTGCGCGGGCCCGGAGGGAGCGGGCCGGATCCGCGCCTGCCTTGGCGGGCCGTCCCGGCTGCGAGCCGCTCAGGTCAGCTCCCGTTCGCGGGTCTCCGGCAGCGCCAGGACGCACAGCAGCGAGAGGACCGCCATGGCGCTGAGGTACCAGCCGACCGACGCGGAACCGAACGCCGACTGGAGCCGGGTGGCGACCAGCGGAGCGACCGCGCCGCCCAGGACACCGCCCAGGTTGTAGGCGAGCGAGGCGCCCGAGTAGCGCACCCTCGCGCTGAACAGCTCCGGCAGGTACGCCCCCATCGGGCCGTACACCACGCCCATGCAGAACAGCGCGCCCCCGATGCCGAGGGCGATCAGCACCGGCTGTGCGGTATCCAGCAGAGGGAAGAGGACCAGCCCCCAGCCGGCCGAGAGGACGCTGCCGGCGAGGACCAGCCGGCGGCGGCCGGCGGCGTCGGAGCGGGTGGCGGCGAGCCAGGTCCCGGCTGCCAGGAAGAGGCAGGCGACGAGGGAGAGGGCCAGCATGGTGCTGCGGGCGATGCCGAGGGTGCCGGTGGCGTAGGCGAGGCAGTAGGTCGTGGCGGTGTAGAAGAGGCCGTAGGCGACGATCATGCCGCCCGCGGCCAGCAGCAGTTCGCGCGGGTGGCTGCGCAGCACCTCGACGGCGGGCACCCTGGCGGCTCCCTGCGCCTCCCGCACCTTGGCGAACACCGGTGTCTCACTGATCTTCAGACGGACGAACAGTCCGACGCCGACCAGCAGGAACGACAACAGGAACGGCACCCGCCAGCCCCACGAGCGGAACGCCTGATCGTCGAGTACCGACGACAGCAGCCAGAACACCCCGGTGGCCGCGAAGAACCCCACGGACGGGCCGAGTTGCGGGAAGGCGGCGTACAGCCCGCGCCGGGAGCGCGGCGCATGCTCGACCGCGAGCAGCGCGGCCCCGCCCCATTCGCCGCCCAGTCCGATGCCCTGGAGGAAGCGCAGCAGCGTCAGCACCACCGGTGCCCAGATCCCCCAGGTGTCATAGCCCGGGAGCAGTCCGACGCAGGCGGTCGACAGCCCCATCAGCAGGAGGGAGACCACCAGGACGGATTTACGGCCCACCCGGTCGCCGAAGTGGCCGAAGAGCACCGAGCCGAGTGGCCGTGCGGCGAAGGCCACGGCGTAGGTCGAGAACGACGCGAGGGTGGCGTTGACCGGGTGGAGCGTCGGGAAGAACGCCTGGTTGAGGACGAGCGCGGCGGCCGTGCCGTAGCAGTAGAAGTCGTAGAACTCGATCGCCGTCCCGATGAAGGAGGCCACGGCCACCCGCCGCATGCTCTCCCCACCCGCCGCACCGCCCGCGCTCGTCGGGTCCGGCTCCGGCCCCGATAAGTTCTCCGTCGACATCTCTGCCGGTGGCTTCGCCGATCTCTCTGCCGGCGTCTGTGCTGATGTTGCGTCACTGGTCATCAGCGCACTGTCACGCTGAGTGCCTGGGCTGGTCAAGAGCACACGGGGATCGTCCCGGCGGCTGAGATGGCGTCAGGCTCACGGCAGGGGCCGGGCCGTGGCGCTCTTGCAGGGCGGGGAGGTGATGGTCACTGTGGACGGACGTGGCCCTCGGCCGTCGGCGCGTAGCACCAAATCTGGAGTGAGCGTGGCTTCTTTCGTTCTGCCTCATGCCCTGCACGGCACCGGATCGCACAAGGTCATCGCCGTGCACGGGTGGTTCAGCGACAGGTCGGCCTTCGACCCGGTCCTGCCGGATCTCGACCGGGACGCGTTCCAGTACGCAGTGGTCGATCTGCGGGGCTACGGCGAAGCACGGGGCGCGGCCGGCGCGTACACCACCGGCGAGGGGGCGGGCGATGTGCTGGCGCTCGCCGACCGGCTGGGCTGGCACCGGTTCTCGGTGGTCGGCCACTCGATGGGCGCCGGCGTCGCCCAACGGGTGCTGGCCGCGGCACCGCGGCGGGTGCGACGGCTGGTCGGCATCTCACCGGTCCCGGCCTCCGGGCTGCCCCTGCCGCCGGAGCAGTGGGAGCTGTTCTCGTCCGCCGCCCATACCCCGGAGAACCGCCGGGCCATCATCGACTTCACGTCCGGCGGGTGCCGCCCGGATGCCTGGCTGGACCGGATGGTGCGGCATTCGGTGGCGTGCAGCGATCCCACGGCGGTCCGGGCCTGGTTGGATTCCTGGTCCGGGGAGGGGTTCGCGGCCGAGGTCGACGGCTCGGCGGTGCCGGCGCTGGCGGTGACCGGGACCCTGGATCCGGCGCTGACCGCCGAACTGACGCGCCGGACCTGGATGCGCTGGTACGCCAACAGCGAGCTGATCGAGCTGGTGTCGGCGGGGCACTATGCGATGGACGAAACACCGCTGGAGCTGATCCGGGTCGTGGAGGACTTCCTGCGTGCCGACGGCGACGCCAACGGAGACGGCGATGGGGGCGGCAACGGCGGTGGGGACGGCACCGGCGGTGGCGACGGGCCGGACGCGGGATGACGGGGCCCGCCGCCGGTGCCGGGGAGCCGCAGCTGCCGGACGTATTCGACCCGCGCGGTTATGTGGACGGTCTGCCGCATACGGCGTACCAGTTCCTGCGCGACTGGCATCCGGTGGCCTGGCAGGAGGAGCACGAGGTGCTCGGCTGGCCCGCCGGTCCCGGCTTCTGGGCGGTCACCCGCCATGCGGACGTCGTACGGGTCCTGAAGGACGCCCGCACCTTCTCCTCCTGGCTGGGCGCCACCCAGATCCGGGACCCCGACCCGGCCGATCTGCCGTTCATCCGCCGCATGATGCTCAACCAGGACCCCCCGGACCACGGCCGGCTGCGGCGCGCGGTCAGCCGTGCGTTCACCCGCGGCCGGATCGACGGTTTCGAAGCGGTGGTGCGCCAACGGGCGCGAGATCTGCTGACTTCGGCGGTCGATACGGCACGCGGGGAGAACGGGGTGTGCGACCTCGTCGATGCCGTCACCGACGACTTCGCGCTGCTCAACCTCGCCGATCTGCTGGGCGTACCGCCCGGTGAGCGCGGGCTGCTGCTGGACTGGACCCGACGCGTCATCGGCTACCAGGACCCGGACGAGGCGGCCCCGGCCCAAGCGGGCCCGGACGGGCGGCCGGCCGATCCCCGCTCGCCCGCGATGCTCCAGGACATGTTCGCCTTCGCGCGCGAGCTGGCCGCGCACAAGCGGCGGCATCCGGGCGATGACGTCATGACCACGCTCGCCTCGGATGCGGAACTGGCCGTTCCCGAGCTGGAGATGTTCTTCTTCCTGCTGACCATCGCGGGCAACGACACCGTCCGCAGCGCGGCTCCCGGCGGGCTGCTGGCCCTGGCCCGGCACCCGGAGGCGTACCGCGGGCTGCGCACCGGAGCCGTGGGCATGTCGGCAGCGGTGGAGGAGCTACTGCGCTGGCATCCGCCGGTGCTCAGCTTCCGCCGGACCGCGGCGTACGACACCGAGTTGGCCGGCCGTTCGGTGCGCGCCGGGGACAAGGTGGTCGTCTTTCACGCTGCGGCGAACTACGACGAGCGGGTCTTCGCCGCCCCGCACCGACTGGATCTGACCCGCTCCCCCAATCCGCATGTCTCGTTCGGCGACGGCCCGCACGTCTGCCTGGGCGCGCACCTCGCCCGGCTGCAGTTGCGGGTGCTGTACGAGGAGACCTGCCGCCTGCTGCCCGCTCTGGAGGTTGCCGCACCACCACGGCGGCTGGTGTCGAACTTCATCCATGGGCTGAAGTCCCTGCCGTTGCGGCTGGTGGACGGGGCGTCTTCTTACTGATGAGCCCACTCGACATCAGCCTCGCCGCTGCTGCGGTCGGCGGCCGTCTGCAACAGGGCGGCGGTGAGGGCGTGTTGGGGAGCGGTACGCAGCCGGCTCGCCGGGCCCTGTTCGACGATCCGGCCCGCGTCGAGCACGGCGAGGGCGGTGGCGAGGGCCGCGGTGTCGCGGTCGTGGGTGATGAGGACCAGGGACAGGTCCGGATCGGCCCGCAGCAGGCCTTCCAGGAGGGTGAGCAGGCTCCGCCGGGTGACGGTGTCCAGGCCGGAGGTGATTTCGTCGCAGATCAGGACCCGGGGGCGGGCCAGCAGGGCGCGGGCGAGCGCGGCGCGTTGCAGTTCGCCGCCGGAGAGCTCCGCCGGTGTGCGGCGTACGAGGTCACCGGCGAGGCCGAGGGAGCGCAGGGTCCGCTCGGCCTCGGCCGTGGCGTCCGGACGGGGGCGCCGGCGCAGTCGGATGGCGCTGCGGGCCACCTGGTCGAGGACCGGGCGGTGGGCGTCGAAGGCGGCCCGGGCGTCCTGGAAGACGTACTGGACCGCGGCCAGTTGCGCACGGGTCCGGTCGCGGAGGCTGCGGGGCAGGACGGCACCGTCGAGCAGGACCCGTCCGTCGTGGGTCCGGTGGAGTCCGGCCAGGCAGCGGGCGAGGGTGGTCTTGCCGCTGCCCGAGCGGCCCACGACGGCCGTGCAGCCCGGTGGGAGCCGGAGTTCGGGGACGTGCAGGACGGGGGACGTGCCGTGGCGGGCGGTGAGGCCGCGCACCTGGAGGACGGTGTCCGGGACGGGGAGGACGGCGGCCCCGGCGGTCTCGGCCACGGACGCGTCGCGCCGCTCGTCGTCGGCGCGCTCCGTGATGGTCTCGCCGTGGGCGGCGAGCCCGCATTCGGGTGGCCCGGTGGGGGCGGCCCGGGTGAGGAGGGCGCGGGTCCAGGAGTGCTGCGGGGAGCGCCAGAGCTGTTCCGGCCGGCCGGATTCCACGATGCGGCCGGCGCGCAGGACATGGACCTCGTCGGCCAGGGACCGTACGACGTCCAGGTCGTGGCTCAGCAGCAGGACCGCGATGCCCTGCCCGGCCACGGCGGCCAGTTGGCGGGCGATCTCCTGCTTCGTCAGGGCGTCCTGGCCGGTGGTCGGTTCGTCCGCGACGAGGGTCCTGGCGCCGGTCAGCAGGGCCTGGGCGAGGACCATCCGCTGCTGCTGGCCGCCGGAGAGCTGGTGGGGGTAGCGGTGCAGCAGGGTTTCGCCGTCGGGTATCCGGGCCCGGGCGAGCGCGCGCAGCACCCGCTCCCGGATGGCGGGGCGGCGGGCGCAGCGCGGCAGATGACGTACCTGGGTGCGGGCGATGTCCTGGAGGAGGGCGGCGACCGGCCGGGCGGGGTTGAGGACGGTGGCGGGGTCCTGTGGGACATAGCCGACGAGGGCGTCGGGGACCCGCACCTCGCCGGTCACCCTGGCGCCGGGCGGGTACTCGTGGAGCAGGGCGCGTCCGGTGGTGGACTTGCCGCTGCCGGAGGCACCGATCAGTGCGGTGATCCGGCCGGGTGCCAGCCGCAGGCTCACGCCGTCGACGAGGGCGCGGCCGTCGACTTCGACCCGCAGGTCCTGGATCCGGGCGGCCTCGTGCACGGTGTTCACGGTCACGGGTTGGGCTTCTCCATTCGGCTCGGGCCGGGGTCCGTGCCGTCGCCGTCGGCAGGGGTGTGGCCGGGCTGTGGTTCCCGTGCCGGTCCGGCGCTGCGGCCGCGGCCGGTGAGGGCGGCGTCGAAGAGCAGGTTGGTGCCCATGGTCAGCGCCACGATCAGCACGGCGGGCAGCGCGACGGCCCAGGGCTGGACGAACATGCCGGTGCGGTTGCGGTCGACCATCACCGCCCAGTCGGCGGCGTCCGGTGCGGCGCCGACGCCGAGGAAGGCGGCCGTGGCCACCAGGTACAGCACGCCGGTCAGCCGCACCCCGGCGTCGGCCGCCAGGGTGCGCAGCGCCGAACGGCCCACATAGCCCAGGGCCGTGCGCACCCAGGACTCGCCCTGCATGCGCAGCGCCTCGACCACGGGACGCGAGGCCGCCTCGGCGGCGGCGGCCCGGACGGCCCGGGCGGCGTCCGGGATGTTGACCAGGGCCACCAGCAGCGCGATGCCCGCGGCGCCGGGCCTCATGACCGCCGCCACCAGCAGGATGAGCAGCAGCGACGGCACCGCGAGCAGGACGTCCAAAGGCCGCATCAACAGCTCGTCCAGCCACCGGCGATGGGTCAGCGCGCTGAACAGGCCCAGCGGCAGGGCCACCGCGTAGGCCAGCATCGTCGCGGCGAGCGCGGCCACGACCACCGGGCGTCCACCGAGCAGCACCTGCCGCCAGACGTCCCGGCCGACGAAGTCGGTGCCGGCCCAGTGCCCGCCGCCGGCGGTGAAGGAGGCGGCGCGCGGTCCGGGCTCCCCCGCGAACAGCGGGCCGAGCAGGGCGAGCAGCAGGGGTACGGCGAGGATGAGGAGGGCACCGGCCCAGCGGCCGGCGCGGCCGGTCCACGGGCGCCTCACGCCGCCACCCCGGCTCGGGGCGTACAGCGGAACACGACCGTGTCCGCGGCGAGGTTGAGGACGACGGCGGTGCCGGCGAAGACGACGGCCAGGCCCTGGAGGACGGGGACATCGCGTTCCGCCACGGCGTTCATCAGGACCGTGCCGAGTCCGGGGATCACGAAGAGGGCCTCCACGACGATGACTCCGCACAGCAGCCAGTCGACCGTGCGGGCGAGCTGCTGGGCGGCGGGTGCCAGGGCATTGGGCAGGGCATGGGCGTAGCGGATGCGGGCCCCGGGGATGCCGTAGCGGCGGGCGTGCGCGATGTAGGGCGCGGCCAAGGCGTCGATCATGCCGGCCCGGACCAGCCGCGCCAGGGAGCACACCGGCCGGGACAGCAGCACCAGCACGGGCAGCACCAGCACCGCGGGGTGGGCGAGCAGCTCGCCGCCGTAGCCGACGGCGGTCGGCGGCAGCCACCCCAGGTGCAGCGCGACGACGGTGACCAGCAGCACCCCGAAGGCGAACTCCGGTACCGCGTACACGCCGAGGGTCACGGCGCTGATGAGGCGGTCCACGAACCGTCCCTCGTACCGGGCGGCCAGGACACCGAGGCCGCCGGCGAGGGGGACGAGCAGCAGCAGGGTGAGCGCGGCGAGCAACAGGGTCGGGCCGAAGCCGTCGGCGAGGTAGGAGCTGACCGGCCGGCCGGAGACCAGTGAGCTGCCGAGGTCGCCGTGCAGCAGCCCGGCCGCCCACGCGCCGAGGCGTTCGACGGCGGGCCGGTCCAGGTGCATGGCCGCACGGATGGCGGCGATCCGTGCGGGGTCGGGCTGGTCGCCGGCGAGCGCCACCGCGGCGTCGCCGGGCAGCGCCTCGGTGAGGGCGAAGACGAGCAGCACGACGGCGGCGGTCTGCCCGGCACCGAGCAGCAGCCGGCGGATCAGCCAGGAGCGCAGACCGGTCACGCGAGCCACACCTTGTCGAAGCGGGCCCAGTCGAGCGTGTTGGCGGGGGCCCGGCGGTCCACCCCGCGGACGGTACGGGCGGTGCCCAGGATCCAGTCGGCGAAGCCCCAGACCAGGAAGCCGCCCTCGGCGTACAGCCGGCGCTGCATGCGGGCGTACACGGCGGCCCGGTCCTTGGTGTTCCGGGTGGACTGGGCCTGCTGGTAGAGCGCGTCGAAGTCCTTGTGCCGCCAGTGGGTGGCATTGGTGGTGGAGGCGGTCAGCAGCCGCTGGGAGAAGTGCGATTCGAGGGGCATCGCGCCGGAGCGGTAGCAGCACAGGGTCCCGGAGTCGAGGGTGTCCTGCCAGTAGCTGTCCTTGCTGCCCATCGCCACCTTCACCCGCACTCCGGCCTTGGCGGCCTGGTCGCGGAAGATGGCGGCGGACTCGGTGAAGCCGGCGGCGACGGGCGAGGTGTCCAGGGTGACCCGGAGCCCGTCGGCGCCCGCCTGCTTCAGCAGATGGCGGGCCCGGTCGAGGTCGGGTGCGCGTTGCGGCAGGCCGTCCGCGTAGTACTCGTATCCCTTCCCGAACAGGTCGTTGCCGATCTCGCCGGCTCCGGAGAGCGCGCCCTGGACGAGTTCCTTGCGGTCGGCGAGGAGGAAGAACGCCTCGCGCACCCGCCGGTCGTCGAACGGCGGCCGGTCGGTCTTCATCGCGAACGCCTGCATCGCGCTGTTGCGCAGCCGGATGATCTCGATCTGCCCTTTGCCCTCGTGTGCGCGGGCGGTCGTGGGAGTGAGCTCATGGGCGTATTCGACCTGGCCGCCCAGGAGCGCGTTGAGCCGCGCGGACTCCTCGTTGGCGACCAGGAATTCCAGGTGCTCCAGGTGGGGCGGGCCGTCCCAGTAGTCGTCGTGGCGCCGGAAGACGGCGGACCGTCCGGGTGCGAAGGACACGAAGCGGAAGGGGCCGCTGCCGACCGGTGCGGTGAAGTCCTTGGTGCCGTCGGGGACGATGTAGGCGCCGAACGCGGCGAGCAGGTTGGGGAATTCGGCGGTGGGCCGCTTCAGGACGAATTCGGCGGTGCGCGCGTCGACGGCCCGGCTGGCGGTGAGGTCGAGGGGCTCCAGCGAGGCCTTGGCGCGGAAGGCCTTGTCGGGGTCGGCGATGCGCCGGTAGCTGTAGAGGACGTCCCGGGCGGTGACCGGCTTGCCGTTGTGGAAGGACGCCTTGCGCAGTTTCACCGTCCAGCGGTCGAGACCGGCGTTCGGCTCCCAGGACACGGCGAGCCGGGGCCGGGCGGAGAGGTCGGCGCCGAAGTCGGCGAGTTTGTCGAACAGCGCCTTCGCGCGGGCGACATCGGCGAAGAGGCTTGCCTGGTGCGGGTCGAGGGTCTCGTTGGCGCCGCCGCCGGCGAACGCGGCGCGCAGCCTGCCGCCGCGCCGGGGCCGGCCGCCGCCCGCGGCGTCATCGGAGGCGGCGGGGCCGGTGCATCCGGTGAGGGCGAGGGCGCCGAGTCCGGCGGCGCCACCGGCGGCGAGGAAGCCGCGGCGGCGCAGGCCGGGGAAGCGGGAGTCGGGAACGGGACCGTCGTACATGGCGGTTTCCTTGGTGTGGGCGGGCGGAGGGAAGGTCGGAGCGGAGGCGGGGCGTCAGGTGCTGCCGGTCAGCCGGGCGACGAGGTGGAGCCGGTCCCCGTCGGCGGACGTGCCCGGCACGGTGCCCTCCTGCCAGGCGGGCACCGTCCGCGGCCCCGGCCCGTCGTGCAGTTCGAGGACCTGGAAACCGTGCGCGGCGAGCACCTGGTGGAGTTCCTGCGGGAAGAGCAACCGCCATGCGGAGCGCTGCTCGTGCGGCGGGGAGCCGTCGTCGGCGGTCCAGACGCGGGTGCGGCGCAGAAGCTGGGCCGTGCGGTCGACGGACAGCGTGGTGGTGGAGGTGTAGGAGGTGCCCTGCCAGGTGAAGTGGTGCACGGCCGGGGCGTCGAGCAGCTCCGTCCGGCCGAGGAAGAAGGCGCCGTTGCGCATTTCGGCGACGAGCAGTCCGCCGGGCGCCAGTCCGCGTCGGCAGGAGGCGAGGAAGCCGTCGAGTTCGGCGTGGGTGTGGCAGTAGAGCAGGGCGCTGTCCAGGCAGACGACGGCGTCGAAGGGACCGGCCGGGAGGTCGAACCCGCGCAGGTCGGCCCGTACGTACTCCGGCCCCGGGTGGTGGGTACGGGCGTACGCCAGCATCGCGGCGGAGAGGTCGGCGCCGACCACGCGGCGGCCGGCCCGGTGCAGCTGCGCGGCGTCGCGGCCGGTGCCGCAGCCGAGGTCCAGGACGTGTCGGCCCGCACGGTGCCGTCGCAGACAGTCCTCGGCCCAGCGGCCGGCCAGCCGCTCGGCGTCGGGGAAGCGTGCCTCGTACAGCTCCGGGTTGTCGGTCAGCAGATTGGCGCTGGTCATGGTCACGCTCTTTCCGTCGCCCGAGCCGGCTCGGCCGTCGTCGCCTCGTCCGGCGCGGTGGCTGCGGGCACTTCGGCCGGCGCGGCCACCGCCACTGCCCCGTCCGGCGCGGGCGGCTCCGCCTCCCCCGTCGTCCGCCCCGGCAGCCCCCGCAGCCGGTGCAGCCAGGCGACTCCGGCCGCCGAGAGCAGTCCGAAGGCCAGACAGCACGCCCACGGCAGCCAGGGCGTCCGCATCCGCGACCCGGTGTCCATGGCCCAGCCGACGACGGTGTTGCCCACCGCCGCGGCGACGCCGGAGACGACGTAGAACAATCCGAAGTAGGTGCCGGTGAGTTCGGCGCGGCCGAAGGCGGGGATCAGCTCCATCACGAACGGCTGGGCGATCATGACGCCCAGATAGAGCAGCAGCGCGCCGGCCAGTACCGGAAGGGACCGCAGCACGGCGTCACCGGGGCCGCCGGGCGGGGCGTCCAGGCCCGCGACGGCCATCGGCGGGACGAAGGCCAGGCCCATCAGGACGAGCCCGGCGCCGATCCACCGCGCCCGCTCCCCGCGCTCCTTGAGCGCCCGGGTGAGGCGCATCTGGAGCGCGAGGTTGGCGAGGGTGCCGACGAGGAAGACCAGGCCGGCCGCGCCGTCCCAGCCGGTGGCCCGCCGCGCGCCGTCGGGCAGCAGCAGGTACAGCTGGTTCTGCAGGGTGAACATGCCGACCATGGCCAGCGCGAAGGCCAGGAAGACGCGGTTGCCGAGCACCTCGCGCCAGTCGGAGAGGACACCGCCGGCCGCCGGGCTGACCTCGCCGGCAGGCAGCACCAGGGCCTGGGCAATGGTGAGCAGGGCGAAGAGCGCGGCGGCGGTGACTGCGGCGACGCGGAAGTCGACGAGCAGCAGGGCGCTGCCGAGCAGCGGCCCGACCAGAGCACCCGTGGTGGCGAAGACGTTGAAGAGGGCGAACGCCTCGGCCTGCCGGCTGCCCGCCTGCTGCGCGAGGAAGGCGCGCACGGCGGGGTTGAACAGCGCGCCGGCCAGCCCGCTGAGGACGGACGCGGCGAGCAGGACGGCCAGGCCGTCGCCGAGCGCGAACAGCCCGAAGCCGACGGTCCGCAGCGCGCAGCCGGCGATGATGACGCCGCGGGCGCCCAGCCGGTCGGACGCCGAACCGCCGATGAGGAACAGCCCCTGCTGGCTCAGGTTGCGCACGCCGAGCACGATGCCGACGACCGCGGCGGACATCCCCAGGTCCTCCCCCAGGTGCACCGCGAGGTAGGGAATGAGCAGATAGAAGCCGGTGTTGACGCCGAACTGGTTGACCAGCAGCAGGCGGATGGCGAGCGGGAAGCGGCGCAGCTCGTGCCAGGTCTTCACTGGGGTGTCTCCTGTCCGTGGGCCGGGGCGCCCGTCGGCCGGTGGTGGCGGACCGGGCGGACGCCGAGGCCCGGGCGCCGGCCGGCGCGTACGGTGCCGTCCGCGCCGCCGATGCCGGTCCAGGGGTCGTGGGCGAGCAGCAGATGGCCGTCGAGGTCGGTCCAGCGGGCACGGTCGGCGAGGTGGACGGCCGGTGCGAGGCCGAGCGTGCTGGCGGTCAGGCAGCCGAGCATCAGCGCGGTGCCGCTGCCGGCGAGCAGGTCGGCGATGCGCAGCGCCGCGGCGACCCCGCCGCACTTGGCGAGCTTGACGTTGATGCCCTGCACCCGGCCGGCCAGCCGCCGGGCGTCCTCCTCGCCGACCGCGTCCTCGTCGGCGATGACCGGCAGCGGTGACCGTTCGGCGAGCCGGGCCAGCGCCTCGGGGTCGCCGGGGGCGAGCGGCTGCTCGACGGCCTCGACCCCGAGTGCGGCATAACGGGGCAGCAGGACCTCGGCCAGGGCCGGGGTCCAGGCGCCGTTGGGGTCGAGCAGCAGCCGGGCGTGCGGGGCGGCGTTGCGGACCGCCAGGACGCGGTCGAGGTCGTCGTCGGGGTCCGGGACACCGGCCTTGATCTTGAGGACGGAGAAGCCCTGCCGGGCCAGCCGGGCCGCCTGCTCGGCGGCCGCGCGGGGCGAGGTGATGCCGAGGGTGCGGGCGGTGGTGGCGCACGGCGCCTCGGAGGTGCCGAGCAGCTGGTGGACGGGGCGGCCGGCGCGCTTGCCGACGAGGTCGAGCAGCGCGGACTCCACCGCCGCGGTCACCGCCGGCGGCGTACCGGGCGCGGGCAGTTCGCCGTCCCGCAGGGCGTCGAGTGCGGTCTCGGGGCCGGCGCAGCGGGCGAGGTCCGCCGCGGTGTCCCGCAGCCACCGGCCGATGGTGCCGGCGTCCAGGCCGTAGTACGTACTGGTGACGGCCTCTCCGTAGCCGCGCTGTCCCTGGTGTTCGACGGCGAGCCAGACGGCGTCGCGGGCGGCCATCGTGGAGCGGGAGATCCGTAGTGGCTCGGCCAGTTGGAGTCGTACGGTGCGGTGGCGGACCTTCACGGTGTCTCTTCCCGGGGGGTTCGGCGGTCGGGGCGGGGCGGCGCGGCGGCGGTGGGCGCGCGGAGCGGGCGCCGGCCGGTGTGGTCGGGTGGGCCGTCGTCTCCCGGGGCGAGCGGGTCCCCCGGTGCGAGCGGGTCGGCGACGGTCCGGCACCGGGTCCACCCCGTCGCCTCCGCGGCCCGCGGGTGCGGGATCTCGACGGGGCGGGTGGCGGCGCGGGTCAGGTCCAGGCCATGGGCGGCGGCGAAGTCGTCGTCGTAGACGCTGTGGAGGTAGCGCTGCGGCCCGTCGGGGAAGACCGTGGCGACCATGGCTCCGGGGTGGACGCGCGCGGCCCATGCGGCGACGAGGGCGGCCGCGCCGGTGCTCCAGCCGCCGCTGACGAAGTTGCCGGTGGCCAGCCTGCGGCAGGCGTCCGCGGATTCGGCGGGGCCGACCCAGTGCACCTCGTCGAAGGCGTCGTAGGCGACATTGCGCGGGTGGATGCTGCTGCCCAGGCCCCGCATCAGCCGGGCCCTGGCGGGCTGGCCGAAGATGGTCGAGCCGGTGGCGTCCACGCCGATCAGCCGCAGATGCGGCCAGTGCCGGCGCAGCGGGCCGATGACGCCCGCGCTGTGGCCGCCGGTGCCGACGCTGCACACCAGGATGTCGAGGTGGTCCAGGGCGGCGGCCAGCTCGGCGGCGAGGGAGGCGTAACCGGCCACGTTGTCGGGGTTGTTGTACTGGTCGGGCCAGTACGCGCCGGGCAGCTCGGCGAGCAGCCGGCGCAGCCGGGCCAGCCGCGCCGCCTGCCAGCCGCCCTCGGCCGCCGGCCGGTCGACCAGTTCGAGGCGGACGCCGTAGGTCCGCAGCAGGCGGCGCATCGACGGCTCCAGCTCGGTGTCGCCGACCAGCACGACCGGATGGCCCAGCGCCTGGCCCGCGAAGGCCAGTCCGATGCCGAGGGTGCCGGAGGTGGACTCCACGACGGGGGCGCCGGGCGGCAGTTCGCCGCGTTCCCTGGCGCCGAGCAGCATGGACACCGCGGCGCGCGCCTTCATGCCGCCCGCGCCGAGCCCTTCGAGCTTGGCCCAGAAGCCGGGGTGCGGGCAGGGCAGGTCGGTGGTGACCCGGGCGAGCGGGGTGCGGCCGAGCAGGCCGAGGAGCTCCCGGTTGCCGGTGGGGCGAAGGAGGGCAGTGGTCACCGGACGGCTCCGGGTGCCTGGGTGCGGTACCGGTGGATGCTGCCCGGCCCGCCGTCGAGCCAGAAGAACGGGTAGGGCTCGGCACATACCGCGCTGACCCCGGATCCGAGGAAGCGCGGCAGCACCGCGCTCCCGGTCTGCGCAAACATCACCAGGGGCTTGCCGTGCCGCCGTGCGTGTTCCCGCAGCGGCTCGAAGCTGCCGTTGCCCAGGGTCATCCCGGAGGCGAGCACCGCGTCGCAGCGCTCCAGCTCGGCCGGCGCATCGGTGCGTACGGTCTCGCCCCACTCGGTCGTGCCGCCCTTGAGGTCGCAGGGCACGTACGACAGGCCGCGGGTACGCAGCGCCTCCAGCAGCGAGTTGACCACTCCGACGACCAGCACCCGCGTGCCGGGCGGGGTGTCGAGCAGCCCGGTGACGGCCCGTGCCCTGGCCCGCGACTTCCGCAGCGACGATCCGGCCGGCAGCGACCAGGGCCGCGCCCCGTGCGCCGGGGTGTGCGGCAGCACCTCCATCAGATACGCGTCCAGCGCGGCCACCCGCACCGGGCGCAACGGGTGTTGCAGGAGACGGGCGATGTCGGCGCCCACACAGTCCTCGACCGCGGCGTCCGGCAGCGCGCCGGGCTCCACGGCGCAGGAGCCGACCGCCGCGTCCAGCCGCAGGCTCAGCACTTCGTTGCGGTAGCCACCGCTGCGGCCCTCGTGGCGTACGGCCTGCCGGGTGCTGAAGGCCACGGCGATGTGCCGGGTACGCGGGTCGGGCCCGAACTCGCCGTCGAGGACCCGGGTCACCAGGTCGTCGTAGGAGGCGGCCGGCGCCGGGGTGGTGACGGCGGGGGTGCGGGTGAGTGCCCTGTTCATCGGTTCACCACCCGCGGGCGCAGCCCGGACAGCAGCGCCTCGACCCGGCGGCGGGCGGCCGGGCCGTCGGCATCGCCGGCCATGACGTGTCCCAGGTACGCGTTGTTGCTGCCGGTCTCCTTGACGGCCTGGCCGGGCTCGGCGAGGTGGACTTCGAGCACGTCCTGCTCTTGGCGCACGAGGTCGCCGCCGTCGATCCCCGCCAGCACACCCGCGGTCCGCGGCACGAGGAAGCCGATCGCGGCGCTGCGCAGCCCGGTGTCCCGGGTCCGCAGATCGGGCCGCTGGCCCAGCGCCACGTCGACCGCGGCGGCGGCGAGGTCGATGCCGGTGACATGGCGGACGAGTTCGGTGATGCGGTTGCCGGCCGGCCGCGGGTTGACCTCGACCAGGCGCGGCCCGTCGGGCGTCAGCTTGATCTCGGTGTGGGCCACGACGCCGTCGAGCCCGAGCGCCGCGATCGCCCGGCGGGCGGTCTCCCCGGCCGCCGCCGCGTCGTCCGCCGGGATCTCGGCGGGGAACATATGGCCGGTCTCGACGAAGGCCGGTGCCCCGCCGACGCTCTTGTCGGTCACCCCGACCACCTGGGTGGTGCCGTCGAACGTCACGGTCTCGACGCTGACTTCGGGGCCGTGCAGCAGCTCTTCGAGGAGGAGCACGGGTGCCCGGCGCTGACCGCGCGCATTGACGGGGAAGTCGTCGAGCGCGCGGCAGGCGGCGACCAGCTCCGCTTCGTCGTCGATGCGCCGGACGAACATGCCCGCGCACAGGTCGACGGGCTTGAGCACCAGCGGATAGCCGATCTCCGCCGCCGCGACGGTGGCCGCGGACCGGTCCGCGCAGACCGCGAAGCGGGGGCCGGGCAGTCCTGCCGCGGCGAGCAGCCGCCGGGTCGCGTCCTTGCGGCAGGCGTTCTCGACCGCTGCGGGCGCCGGGCCGGGCAGGTGGAGGCGGCCGGCGATCCGCGCGGCCGTCGGGAGGTAGTAGTCGCAGGACGTGAGCACCCCGTCGAAGCCGAGCGTGGGGTGCAGCCCCTCGATGTACGGCAACAGAGTTTCGGGGTCGTTGGTGTCGGCGGTCAGCACATGGCGGGCGCCCAGCAGCGGGTGGGCGGCGCCCTCGGGCGCGGTGCGCAGGTAGTGGTGCAGATCGCGGGTGAGGAAGGTGAACTCGTGTCCGGCTTCCCGGATCGCGCGCGGGAGCAGCCTGCTCATTGCGCCGACCCAGCTTTCGACCATCAGCAGATGAGCCACGGTTTCCCTTCGTCGCGGGCGGTGTTGAGGCGTGGTGGTGGCACGCCCCCAGGGGGCGGCGGAGCCCCGGTGAGGACCGTCGGGCTTGACCGAGCCACACTGTAAACGATAATCATTTTCAACACCAACTCCCACAGCCGCCCTCCGCTCTTCTCCCTCCTCCCTCCGATTGCGAGATCCGTAATGTCCGCCCCACACCGCACGGTCCTGCTGTGCGCCCTTGCGCTCACCATCGCCGCCCTCCCGGCCGCCCCGGTGCACGCCGCTCCCCCGGCCCCCGCCCTCCACTTCGGTGCCTGCCCGGACTCCGTACCGGCCCCGCCCGCCCCCGACCGCGTCGAATGCGCCTCTCTGCACGTCCCGTTGGACCGCAGTCACCCGGACGGCAAGCAGCTCCGCCTCGCCATATCCCGCGTCCGCGCCTCCGGACCGGCGTCCGAACGGCGCGGCGTCCTGCTGGTCAACCCGGGCGGGCCCGGCGGCCCGGGCCTGGCCTACGCCGTGACCAAGCGCGCCAAACTGCCCGAGCGGGTGCGCCGTTCGTACGACGTGATCGGCTTCGATCCACGCGGTACCGGCCACAGCGCACCCGCGGACTGCGGGGCGATGGGTGGTCTGTTCAGCAGCCCGGGGCCGGATCCGGTGCCGGTGGGACGGCCGGCCGAGAAGGCGTATCTCGACGGGCTGCGGGGGACCGCGGACGACTGCGCCCGGGGCGTCAAGTACGCCCTGCCGCATCTGTCGACCACGGAGACCGCCCGCGACATGGACGCCATACGGGCCGCGCTCGACGAGCGCCGCATCGGCTTCCTGGGCGTCTCGTACGGCAGCTACCTCGGGGCCGCGTACGCCGCCCGGTATCCGCACCGGGTCGGCCGGATGGTGCTGGACAGCGTCGTCGGACCCTGGGAGTGGTACGACTTCGATCTCCGCCAGAGCCGGGCGCTGGTGCGCCAGCGGGCAGTCTTCTTCGCATGGGCCGCCCGCTCCGCGCAGCGTTTCGGGCTGGGCACCGACGGGGCGGCGGTGCGCGGCGCGTACCAGCGGGTGCGTGACGGGCTTGCGCGGCACCCCGTGAACGGCTTCGGCGCGGCGGAGTTCGACCGCACCGTGTACCGGGCACTGGGCCGCACCGAGCGCTGGGCGGGCCTCGCCGACGGCCTGCGCAGCTACCTGCGCGACGGCACCGTCGGGCCGCTGCGCCCGGCAGAGCCCTTCGACAGCGCCGCGTCACGGACGTATGAAGCCGCCAACCGCACCGTCAAGTGCGCTGACGGACCGGCGCCCGCGCCGTCCCGCGTCCTGGCCGACATCCGGCGGATGCGGCGGCTCGACCCGCAGCCGGTGCTCACCGGGATGGAGGCCTCGGTGTGCGCGTACTGGCACCACCGGTCCGCACACCCCACACCGCTCGGCAGCCCCCAGGCCCCACCCGTCCTGCTGATCGCCTCCGCGCACGACCCCGTCACCCCCGTCGAAGGGGCCCGGGCACTCCAGCGGCGGCTCCCGGGTTCACGCCTCGTCACCCTGCACGACGACTACTCCCACGGGGTGTTCGCCAGCCGGGGCAACAGCTGTGTGGACGGTGCGGCCGCAGCCTATCTGGTCGACGGCAGCGTGCCGCGCACGGATGTGCACTGCGCGGGGCCGGGGCTGCCCACGCCCTGACCCCCGGCGCCGGCTCGCGCCAGGGGTGCCGCCCCACATCCGCGCCTCACCGGCCGGGCGCCGCCGCCTCCAGGTCGTCGATGCTGGCCCTCCCGGCACGAGTCAGCGGTAGGCCCCGAGGCTCCGGTCGAATCCACCGGACTGCGCGGCGAGTGGGGAACGGGGACGGCCCCGCGGGCCGCCTGCGAAGAACCACGCCGAGGAACACCGGCCCCGTACCGGAGCCCGCAGAACTCCGGTTACCGCCCTCTCACACCCCGCCGCGCTCGATGAACAGATGCCGCGGGCCGCGGAGTACCGGGCTGCGCCGGTACTCAGGCGGGTCCTCGACCAGGCGGGGAGTGTCGAGGTGCCGGAGGAGTTCGTGCAGCGCGATCTGCGTCTCCAGACGGGCCAGCGGCGCGCCGAAGCAGCTGTGCACCCCGCTGCCGAAGCCGAGGTGCTGGTTGTCCTCGCGCGCAGGGTCGAAGCGGTCGGGGTCGGAGAACCGCCGGGGGTCACGATTGCCGGAGGCGAGCATGAGGATGAGGGGGGAACCCCGCGGAACCGTGACGCCCGCGACCTCGATGTCGGCCAGCGGAGTGCGCTGCGGCAGCATCTGGACCGGGGGCTCGAAGCGCAGCAGCTCCTCCACCGCCCTGGGCATCAACGCGGGTTCGCTGCGCAGACGCTCCAGCGCCTCGGGGTGGCGCAGCAGGGTGAGCATGCCATTGGTGATGAGGTTGACGGTCGTCTCGTGGCCGGCGATGAGCAGCAGGACGGCGGTGGTCATGGTCTCCAGCGGGGTGAGCTGCCCGCCCGGGCCCGCGTCGTTGACGAAGGCGGAGAGCATGTCGTCGGAGGGGTGGCCGCGGCGCCGCTCCGCGAGCTCGCCCAGATACAGCGCCATCGCCTTCCGGGCCTCCGTGCCGGCGCGCTGCCGCTCCACGGGGTCCTCCCCGGGGGTGGGGTCGAAGCCGGCGACGATCGCGTCCGACCACAGACGGAACCGCGGCTCGTCCTCGGTCGGTACGCCCAGCAGCCGGCAGATCACGGTGACGGGAAGCGGATAGGCGAAATCGTCGACGACATCGATCCGTTCCTTGCCCTGGAAACCTGCGATGAGGTCCTGCACGATGCGGGTGATCTCCCCGTGCATGCCGTCGACCCGGTCCGGTGTGTGGGGCGGGCCGAAGGAGCGCATCGCCAGGCTGCGCAGCCGATGGTGCTCGGGGTCGTCGAGTCCGATGAAGGACGGCGGCAGCTGCTCCTCCGCGCCCGCGGTCTCGTCCGGTGCGGTGCGGTGCCGCCGGTCCGAACTGATCCGAGGGTCGTGGAGCAGGGCTGCGATCTCGTGGTACGTCCCGACCAGATAGCTGCCGTCGTCCTGTCGCGCCACCCCGTTCTCGCGGAGTTCGGCGTAGAGCGGATAGGGGTCGGCACGATGTGCGTAGTCGGTGATCCGCTGGAACAGAGTGTCCGCAGCCATGGGCGGGGGCTCCTCATCGCTAGGGAGTGGCGGTGGTCTCAGCGGGCCGGCTGCACCACGGTCAGGCGCCGGTCCGGCAGGTGGCCGGTCAGGGCGACGGTCGGACCGTGCGAGAGCACCTTGGGGTCCGGTACGTCGGAGGGGATGGGCACCGGGGTCTCCCTCTGGTCGGCGGCACCCGGCGCGGGCGGGAACGGCGCCGCCGTCTCGATCAGGTGCTGGTAATACTCCAGCGACCGCGCCTGGTTCACGCTCACGGCCGCGGTGACCCGCCCCCGGTAGCCGTAGACGGCGACCAGCCGGGCGTCCTTGAGCGACCCCTGGGCGATGACCACCTGGTCGGAGAAGGTAGGCACCCCGACAGACTTGATGTTGAGGCCGAACTGGCTGGACCAGAACGCCGGTACCGTCAGGTGCGGACGCCTGCGCGGCCCGGGGTTGACCATGTTGTGGGCCGCCACCTCCGCTTGCGCCACGGCGTTGCCCCAGTGCTCCAGGGACAGCAGCTGATACTCGAAGAGCGGGTGCGGGAACCGGGCCACATCACCGGCGGCGAAGATGTCGTCGGTGACGATTCCGTACATGTCGAAGGCGCGGCACCCCGCATCGCAGGTCACGCCCCGAGGGCCGGCGGCGAGCCCCGATTCGGCGAGCCACTCGGTGTTGCGGACCGCGCCGAGTGCGATCACGGCGATGTCGGCGTCGATCCTCGTCCCGTCGGAGAACTGAGCGCCGGTGAGCCGTCCGTTGCCCTCCAGGGCGGTGACCGTCACCCCGCAGCGCAGGTCGACCCCGTGCGCACGCTGGAGCTTCGCCGCCAGCTCGCCCAACGTCCCGCCGAGCGCGCCGACCAGCGGTGCGGGCCCCCGCTCCGCAACCGTCACCTCAAGTCCGCGCTCCCGGCAGGCGGACGCGATCTCCGAGCCCGTGAACCCGGCACCGACGACCAGCACCCGGCGCGGCCCGGCGTCCAGACGCTCGGCGAGTCCGGCGGCATCCTCCCTGGTCCGCAGGGTGAACACCCCGTCCATGGCGGCCTCGTCCGGGTTCGGCCAGGGCCGGGCACGGGTTCCGGTGGCGATCAGCAGCCGGTCGAAGGGCACGTTGGCACCATCGGCGAGGAGCACCCGTTTCCCGACCGGGTCGAGCCCGGCGGCACGCACACCGAGCTTCCAATGTGCGTCGAGTCGACGGCGCTGCGGCAGCCCGGTCTGGACCGCGGGTACCTTCCCGAGCAAGACCTGTTTGGACAACGGCGGCCTGTCGTACGGGGGATGTTCCTCCTCCCCGATCAGGGTCAGCGAGCCGGTGAAACCCTCCGCACGCAGCGTCTCGGCCGCCCGCAGACCGGTGAGCGACGCGCCGACGACGACGATCCGGCCGTCGCCTGGTTCACCGAGCACCGGCGCCCGCCTCCTCGCCCACGAGGATCGCCTGCACCGGACATGCGGCCACGGCCCGCTGCACCCGTTCCTGCTGGTCGTCCGGAGCGACCGGGGTGTACAGCAGGCTCTCCTCGCCGTGCATCGTGAAGACGCGGGGGGCGAGGAACGCGCACTGCGCATAGCCCTGACAGCGATTGAGATCGACGACGACATGCATCCCGAGCCGCTCCTCCCGCTGCCGGTGCCTCGTCATACCCGTCGCCTCTGTCTACTGCCGATCCCGGTACGGCGCAGGTGATGCTGGGCCATTCGGGGGGTTGCACAGGGTGCTCGACGGAGGTGGCACGAGGGCTGTGGGCCCGGTCATTTCGAGGAACGGAAGTAGCGCTGTCTCCGCAGGCGGACGTCATACCGCGCAGCACACACAAGCCCCACACGCTGGTCCGCTCCCGCGACCCCCTCCCCGCGCCGACACCCACACCCACACCCACACCGTCGCCAACGCCCCACGCCGACGCCGACACCGACACCGACACCGACACCGACACCGACACCGACACCGAACAAGACCATGCCGAGCCTTCGATCAAAAGCCTCAAAGGAGTGAAAAACGGGTGCAGTTCAGTTCCGCGGCGCGACGGCCGCGGGGCACCGACCATCTCTCGGATGGCTCATTACGGACTCTTTTCTTCCCTGCTCAGGCGGCCTGGAGAAGAGCCCAACTCCTCGCACAGAAAGGCAGGTTCGGCGACGACATTACTCTCATCGACCAAGCACCCCCAGGGCAAGAACAAGAGACCTTGGGTTAATTGCGGAGAGAGATGAGTAACATCCAGCCAACCGCAGATCGATCAGGCGAGAGAGAGCAGGCTGTTGTCATGTCAGACTCGGAGTTCGCTGCACAGGTGGCTGCCAAGCTGGAGCGCATCACACTCGAAATCGACGAGCTGCAGAAGCTCAAGTCGAAGCTGGAGGACATCCAGCTGCACCTCGGAACTCAGGCATCGGAGGAACCCGTGGCGCCGCAGCCCGCGGAGGCCGACGCCGAGGCGGCGCCTCCGGTGACGGTACCCGCGGCGCGACGGTCGGACGCCACTGCGCCGAAGGCGAAGCCGGCGAAGAAGTCGGCGAAGAAGGCCCCCGCAAAGGCGGCGCGGAGCGCGAAGAAGCCCCCGGCCAAGGTTGCGGGAGGCACGAAGAAGACCCGGAAGGCCACGACGGCCCGGGTCAAGGCACGGCAGAAGAACTCCACTCGCGCCGACCGCGTGCTCGCGCTGCTCGACGAGCAGCCGCGCACAGTGGCGGAAATGACGAAGCTGTTGACGCAGGAGCACCCGGACCACGGCGCGCCGGAGACCGCCGTGCGCAACACTCTGGAGACCTCGCTCGTCGCCAAGGGCCTGGCGCACCGCAGCAAGCAGGGACGGAGCGTCTTCTACTCCCGCCCCGCCCCCGCCGCCCAGGCCGGTACCGGGACCAAGGCGAAGGATGCCGTGGAGTCCACTGAGGAAGCCGCGCCCGCCTCGGCCTGACCCGCCTTCCTCGATCCCGTCTGCCACACAGTCGCCCCGCGGCCGCCCCCGGCCGCCGCAGCAGGCGGACGGGACGGATCAGCCGCCCGTCCGAGCCGCCGGCGCAGGGCTCGGACCGGCCGACCGGTGTCCGGGGCGTGCGGGCCCCGGCAGCCGCGTGGGCGGGCACGGAGCGCGGCGAAACCGGCAGCGATCGGACCGCCGCAGCCGCGGTCCTGACGCTGTCGGCGGGGGTACTTCGAAGGGGCTCTCCGGGAGTATCTTGACGAACCGGCCTCGACCGATCTTGACTGCCAGGGTCCTACTCCCAACCGGGCCCCACCTCGGGTAATGCCCCCCTCACCGAAGGTCACGAACATGACGGTTGACGCCATCGCCACCTCGGCCGCCACCGCCGCCACCGAAGTCGAGCAGTTCCTGCTCGGCGATTCCTTTGCCTGTCTCGCGGGCCGTTCGGCCTGGCGACAGGGGGGCATCACGCACCGCCATTACACCTGGTTCGGGGATGATGCGGCGGCCGAGCAGATGGCGGCCGATCTGCAGACGTATGTGGAGGCGGTGGACTGGGACGCGAAGCCCTTCACCAGCTTCGTGGCCACCTTCTCGGGTCCGCTGCAACTGGAGGAGACCGAGTTCGAGCAGCTGCTGTGGCAGCACCTGCAGGCGGTGCACGACCATGACAGCCGCTCGCACGCCTGGGCCGAGGGGTACGACCCCGACCCGTCGTCGGGTGCGTTCGCGTACAGCGTCGCCGGGCACCCGTTCTTCGTGATCGGGCTGCACGAAACCCACCGCCGCATCGGCCGCCGCCCGCCCTTCCCGATGCTGGCCTTCAACTCGCACGACCAGTTCAACCGGATAAAGGCCGCCGGCCTGTGGGACCGGCTGCAGGAGAAGATACGCAAGCAGGACATCCTTCTGCAGGGCGACATCAACCCCAACCTCCTGGAGTACGAGAAGCTCTCCGAGGCCCGCCGCTACTCGGGCCGTCCCAAGCCGGCCGACTGGGCCTGCCCGTTCTCCGCCCGGGCCTGAGCGCGACGGCTCTCTCCGACGAGCGGCCGGGCCGAGGCGGGGCCCGGCCGGCGGAGGCTCCCGCCGCGCCGGGTAGGCCGCCGGCGACCGGGCAGTCAGGCGCTCTGCGCCCGCACGATACCGCAGCGGGCGAGCTGACGGTCGGAGAAACACCTGGTCAGAGGCCCGTCAGGCAGGGTCGAGGGCCTTGTGACGGTCGCCGCGACGCGCCCCCGAGCCCGGCGTCAGCGGCGTCAGGTGTGGGCGCGCCGGTCGCCCACACACAGCGCCCAGATGATGACGATGTCGATGGCCAGAAGCGTGAGGGCCCAGAACGGGTAGTGCGGGATCCAGAGGAAATTCGCGACCGCGCCGAGGCCCGCCAGGATCACCGCGACGATACGTGCCCAGGTCGCGCCCTTGAAGAGCGAGAGGCCGGCCAGCAGGATGACGATGCCCAGGATCAGATGGGCCCATCCCCAGCCGATGACGTCGAAGCTGAAGAGATAGTGCCGGGTGGTGAAGAAAATCCGGTCGTTGGCGATGGCGGAAATGCCCGCGAGAATCGTCATGGCGCCACCGAATACCAGCAGCACCGCGGCAAACCTCGTCCACCCGGTGACGGATTTACTTTTGGTCATGGCTCGCCTCGTTGCGGAAGAGTAGCTACTGACCGGCCACCTGCCGGGGTGCGCTGAACCCCTCCAAGGTTCCACGGGTATGTTCCCGGCGCATCCCACCGCCGGGTCCGACCATTTGACCGCACCGGAGCAGAGAAGGCCGCGCAATAGAGAAGGCCGCGCTGTCCCGCCCCGGCCGGCTCCGGGAAATCGGCATACGGCCATCCGGCCGTTCGGGGGACCCGTCACTCTCGCCGAGTGTCCCGGTTCTCCGGGCCCAGAGGCCCTTTCCCCAGGTCCGCCCCTCCACCAAAATGCGGGCGGCTGCGCGGGGCGGTGCAATGGAGACCGTGGGCCGCGGATCTGGCCCGATGCGCCCAAAGCCGTACCCCAGGGCAGGGCGCGAGCCGGAGAGTGAGCGAGGTGTCCCCGTGAGTGATCAGGACTACGAGCAGGAGAGGCAAGGCGGCGGGACCGATGCCGGACCGCCTGACACGGATCCCCCCGACGACATGAGCCTCAAGATCGCCCAGCTGAAGAAGCTGACCGAGCTGAAGGCTCAAGGAGCGCTCACCGACGCCGAATTCGAGGCGGAGAAGCGGAAGCTCCTGGAATCCTGACGCCCTGCGGAGCCCCCGTGGACCCGTAGCCTTAGCGCTCGCCCTACCCCGAACCTGCCCAGCTGTCACACCGGCCGGAAACTCTGGCTGGACCATGCCAGTCTGCCGAGTGACGTGCACATGGCGCATATACGATCGGATGTCCCCCTACGGGAAGGCCATCCCCCATGAAGAAGACATCCGGTCGCAGAACCAGCTGGCTCCTGCTGCTCGCCCTGGGCGGCCTGGCGGCGTTAAGCGTGCCGACCGCGAGTGCAGCCACGCGCATACCGCGCACCTCCGAGGACGCAGGACGCGCACGAGGATGCGTCATGGTGTACTTCGACCTCGGCGAGACGCTGGTGCACACGGCCGAGGACGAGAGCGTGCGGTACATGCCGGGAGCCGCCGAGCATCTGCGTGCGCTGCGTGCCCGCCGCATTCCGGTCGGCCTGATCACCAACGTGCCGCCCTCGTGGGGCGCCACGGACGCGGCGCGTGCGGCGAAGCTGAAGGAAGTGATCGACAAGGACTGGGCCGACACCCGCCCGTTCGCCTGGTCCGACTTCGGGGACCGGATCTTCACCCCGCGGACCGAGGCGGAGCGAAAGCCCGCGCCCGCGCTGTGGGAACGCGCCAAAAAAGCCGCGGGCCGCTGCCGGGTGGTGTACCAGGCGGAGACGCCGGACGAGATCCAGGTCGGCAGGTCCGTCGGGTACCTCGCCTACCAGGCGGCCCGACCCCACTGGCCGGCGTACCTGCCGGTGCGGTTGATCGCCGCACTGGCTCATCTGCCCTACCCGAACGCGGGCTCTGCCAGGGAGCATTGAGCCCCGCGGCCCCGTTCGGTCCGTCAGACAGCCGAGCGGGGCCGCCGGTTCACCACGTCGTGGCCGCGGGCCCGCAACTCCCCGTCCAGCAGATGCCCGTGCCATGAGTCACAGGCGCCGCCCGGGATCAACGCAAAGGTCGTCACCGCACGCACCCTGCCACCCGTCGGACCTGCGCCGGACTCATTCGTCCTGGGTCGCCCCCCGGCAGACCGTGCACACGATGCGGCGGGCCATCGCCGGCGCGGTGGTCTTACCGACACCGTGCACCCGCACCACGGTCTGCGGGGCGGAGACGGCATGCTGCTCGCACAGGGCGGCACCGCAGTTCCGGCAGATCGCCACCGCGGCGGCGTCTGCGTCCGGCACACAGTCATAGCAGTTCATGACACATTCCGATCTCGTGGGATGGGCCGGCGCGGGCCCCAGCCGCAATGTACGTCGCGGTGCAGGACGGGAGCGGGAAGAACGGTGCCGGGTCGGGCGGACTCACCTGGCCGCCCCAAGAAGGACGTCCCACGAGACGCTCAGGACACGAGTCGGCGGACGACTCGGGAGACAGGTCACGAGAAGCCTCAGGGGTCGAGTCAGGGGACGGCTGACGAGACGGGCTGACGAGACGGCTGACGAGAAGAACACGGGTCGGCCGGCCCGGTGACGGGGTGCCAGACGCCGAGCTGCCCTGAGCAGCTAGCTCAGGGCAGCCGGAGACGGAAGGGGAAACGGGACAGCCAGACAGGCAGGGCGCCGTCAGTCCACCGGCTCATGCGGGATGGGCTGGTCGGGGTGGACGCCCGCGCCCTGGGGGCCGCCGGCTCGCCCGGTGCCGGCCTGGTCGGTGTCGGGGATCGTTTCGTCGGGGCCGTCGGTCTCGTGCTCCGACAGTTCGGGGTCCCACGGGTCGGGGACCGAGCTGTCGGCATCGGCCTGCTGGCTCGGCAGATCGTGCGGCAGCGGGGAGTTGTCTTCGCCGGTCGGGTCGTTGCGGGGCATCAGTCGCCGTGCCTCCTCGATGGGTGGATCCGGTGTCCTGGCCCGGTACCCGGCTTCCGCCTCGTCATGCTCGGCTGCCGACACGGTTCGGGAGGCCGCCCGTCACCCGCCGCACGGCTTTCCCGCCATGAGGCCCCGCAGCTGACGGTGCGTCCACAGAAGGTGTAGCGGAGATCGTCTTCTGTACGGGGGAGATAAGGAAGCAGCCGCTACCGTCTGGTAACAACCGGAGCCGGGCGGCTGGTCAGCGCCCGGCTCCCCCCGTCACCGTAAGAAGGAAAGCTCTTGGCTCCTCACCGTCTCCGACGCCTGATACCGGCGTCCGTCGCCCTGACGACCGTGTGCGCGGCGCTACCGGCCTCATCGGCGTACGCGGCGGACACCCCGCCCACCCCTCACCTGGACTCCATCGAGCGGTCGCTGCGCGAAACCTCGCCCGGCCTCGAGGGTTCGGTGTGGCAACGCACCAACGGCAACCGGCTGGACGCCCCGGGGGACGACCCCTCCGGCTGGCTGCTGCAGACCCCTGGCTGCTGGGGCGACCCGGCCTGCAAGGACCGCACGGGATCCCGGCGGCTGCTCGACAAGATGACCCGCAACATCGCCGCCGCGCAGCGCACCGTGGACATCTCCTCGCTGGCGCCCTTTCCCAACGGCGGGTTCGAGGACGCCATCGTCGCCGGCCTCAAGGCGTCCGTCGCGGCGGGGCACTCTCCCCGGGTGCGCATCCTGGTCGGCGCCGCACCGCTCTATCACCTCAATGTGGTCCCCTCCCGCTACCGGGACGAACTGATCGGCAAGCTCGGCGCGGCGGCCAAGAACGTCACGCTGAACGTCGCGTCGATGACCACGTCGAAGACGTCCCTCTCCTGGAACCACTCCAAGCTCTTGGTGGTCGACGGGACGACGGCCGTCACGGGCGGGATCAACGGCTGGAAGGACGACTACCTCGACACCGCCCACCCGGTGTCGGATGTGGACATGGCGCTCACCGGGCCGGCCGCCCGCTCCGCGGGGAAGTGCCTCGACACGCTGTGGGGCTGGACCTGCCAGAATTCGTCCCACCCGGCCAAGGTCTGGCTCGCCACGTCGAACGGCGCGTCCTGCATGCCGTCGCTGGAGAAGGACGAGGACTCCGCCCCCGCCGCGCCCGCCGGCGACGTGCCGGTCCTCGCGGTCGGCGGTCTCGGCGTGGGCATCAAGGAATCCGACCCCTCCTCGGGGTACCACCCGGACTTGCCCACGGCCCCGGACACCAAGTGCACCGTGGGGCTGCACGACAACACCAACGCCGACCGCGACTACGACACGGTCAACCCCGAGGAGAACGCGCTGCGTTCACTCATTGCGAGCGCGCGCAGCCACGTCGAGATCTCGCAGCAGGACCTGAACGCCACCTGCCCGCCGTTGCCGCGCTATGACATCCGGACCTATGACACGCTCGCGGCCAAGCTGGCCGCCGGGGTGAAGGTCCGCATCGTCGTCAGCGATCCCGCCAACCGCGGCGCCGTCGGCAGCGGGGGCTACTCGCAGATCAAGTCCCTGGACGAGATCAGCGACACCCTCCGCAAGCGTCTCCTGGCGCGCACCGGCGACAACGAGAAGGCGTCGCGGGCGATGTGCAGCAATCTGCAACTCGCCTCGTTCCGCAGCTCCGACAGTCGCACCTGGGGCGACGGCAAGCCGTACGCGCTGCACCACAAGCTGGTCTCGGTGGACGACTCGGCGTTCTACATCGGTTCCAAGAACCTCTACCCGGCCTGGCTGCAGGACTTCGGCTACATCGTCGAGAGCCCGGCCGCGGCGCAGCAGCTCAAGACCGAGCTGCTCGACCCGGAGTGGAAGTACTCCCAGCGTGCGGCGACGACCCCGGCCGGCTGCTCCGGCTCCGCGGGCTGACCGAACGGATCCCGGGCAGGAGCGGCCGCACCCGCTCCTGCCCGGACGACGCGACCCCAGTGGCCGGAAGCCGCAATGAGGTCCACACCGGAACCGACACCATAAACAGCAAGAGAAACGGCGCCGACGGCGAATTGCCCGCAGTTCCGACATTGCGTCACCCGCACAAGCGCCACTGACGCCGACCCGAATTCCACGGTTCCGTGACATCCGTCATAGCGCGTTCACACCCTTACTAAGCCGAGTAGTAGAAAGCCCCTGACGACATAAGAGATTTGTCCGTCTTGGCCTATGCATATCTCGCACCGGGTGCGACGGCATTCGACCCGCGCGGGATATGCGCCCGCGTATCGCATCCATAACGACTTCTGACGGGACAACAGGAATTCCCGGTGGCGCCGGGGGCCGGACCAGCACGCCCGCATACCTGTGGCAAGAGTCGTCAGGCACTACGAAGCGCGGTAGTACGTGCCCTTTGTTGCCTTGCGTACACGGCTTCCCAAGAATGCGAACCGCACGGCGTCTCCGCAGTTCAGGCGCGGGATTGCGCCGAGCTCGCCCGCGTCAGGAGGGCGCCCCGCAATTACCGAGTGAGGTCACGCATGACGAAACATCGCAGAACGCGGCGCTACCGGAAGATAACCGTCGCCGCATTCGCCATCGGCGCCGTGGCTGTGCCCTCCGCGGCCATGGCCTGTTGGAACGAGCCCGGGCAAGCGGGCGGCCGGCACCACGGTCACTGGCAGAGTGCGGGCTACCACCATCACTGGTCGGGGAAGCACGACTGGAGCGGCAAGCCGACCGCGGGCGCCTCGAAGGCGGCCGCCCCCTCCCCGAGCGCTTCGGCATCCAGCGCCCCGGCGTCCGGAGCCACGGCCCAGGTGGTGAAACTCGTCAATGCCGAGCGCAGCAAGGCCGGATGCTCCCCGCTGACCGTGAACGCAAAGCTGACCAAGGCCGCTCAGGACCACAGCCAGGACATGGCCGACCACAAGAACATGTCCCACACGGGTTCCGACGGCTCGTCTCCGGGCGACCGGATCACCAAGGCCGGTTACCAGTGGAGCGCCTACGGCGAGAACGTCGCCTACGGCTACAGCTCCCCCGAGAGCGTGATGCAGGGCTGGATGACCAGCCCCGGCCACAAGCGCAACATCCTCGACTGCTCCTTCAAGGAGATCGGCGTCGGCCACGCCCAGCCCGGCGACTACTGGACGCAGGACTTCGGCGCGGCCCAGTAACGGGCTCGGGGAATCCGGCCGGCACTCCCCGGCCTCGTCCCCCGCCGCGGTCCGTCCGCTGAACCCGCACGGTGCACGAGAGACCCCCGACCGGATTCCGGCCGGGGGTCTCTGCCGTGCTCGGGGGCGCAGAGCCGACGTGAGCCGGCGTAGTTTTCCCACGTTTTTGCCGTCCCGCCGTGGTGGTTTTTCGCCGTTGCTCCCCCAGCTAACGCTGGGAGGTACCCCCAGCGGCGGGCGTGGTTTGTCGGGAGCGGTGCCGCTCCTCCGGACTTCGTCCTGCGGCGCGGCCCCTCCCGTGGGTGGGGGAGGAAACAGGCCGGTGGGGGTGCTTGTAGGTGGTCCGGTGTGCCTCGTCGGTCGCAGGAATTGGCTACGGCGGCCGGGCATCCAGGATCAGGCGCCCGCACCTGCGGCCGCTGCTCCCGGAGCCAGGGCGTGTCGCCCTAGAGCAGATCAGCAGCCGAGTCCGCCAGGCGCCGTCGCGCCGCACGGGCCGCCGGCAGAGCCGCGGCCGCTCCGGCGATCACCACCGCGACGGCGATGACCAGCAGTAGAACAGCGACGGCGGGGCGCTGGGCGATACCGGTCCCCCAACCGCTGGTGCTGCCCTGGAGATTGATGAGCCACTGGGAGACGAGGACGCCCAGTCCCGTACCGGCCAGTGCGGCGGCCAGGGTGACGAAGGCGGTGGCGGAGACGATGACGGCGGTGATCTGACGGGGAGTCAGGCCGACGGCCCGGAGGGCGAGCAGATCGCGGCTGCGGTCACGGACGCCGGCACCGACCGTGGTCGCCAGTTCCGCCAGTCCGATCAGGATCAGGACGGCGATCAAGCCGACGGCGACGGCGCGGACCACCGACAGCTGGTCGGCGGGGTTGGGTGCCTCCCGTACTTCGAGCCGGCCGGCGGACGCCTTGGTCAGGGCGTCCCGCACGGCGCCGGCGTCGGCGCCGTGGTGCAGGACCAGGTTGTAGAAGTCCGGGTGGGACGGGCCCGCCGGGGGCGCGCCGTCGCCGGTCGCACCGTCGCGCAAGGTGTCCAGGGACGTGGAGACGACCCGGCCGCCGTCGGCCGTTTCGATGTTGCGGCCGACGATGTGCAGGACGTACGGGCGGCCGGCGACGGTCATCCGGACCCAGTCGCCGACATGGGCGTCCAGGAGATCCAGCAGTCCCTGTCCGGCGACCGCTTCGTCGGGGCCGTGGGCGGCGCGCCCCTCCACGACGGCGAAGGGGTAGGGCCGGGTATCCGTACCGAGCCCCCGCAGGGTGATGGTCCCGGTCTGCCCTGGTACGAGGGCCTGGACCTCGGCACCGGGGTAGGCGGTCAGCTGTGGCCGGGAGGAGAGGAGTCGGTGCAGCTCCTGGTCGCCGAGGCTGTCGGAGCGCGCGGTGAGGGCCGCGGGCAGACCGACGTGCTCGGGGTGCGAGGAGAAGCGGTCCAGGGTGGTCCAGGCGCCCAGCGCCACGGTGATGAGCAGCAGCGGGACGGCCAGCCGTGCCACGGCCGCCGACGAGCGCAGCGGATGGTGGAAGGCGCTCCGCCAGCCGAGCACCAGGGCCGGGGGGACGCGCAGGCCGAGCGCCCGCCGGGTGAGGCCGGGACCCCGGCTTCCGGTGACCGCGGCGGCGCGGGCGACGGGCACCGGCGGCACCCGCCCGGCCCGCCATGCGGCCAGACAGGTCGCCGAGCCGATGAAGACCACCACACCGCCGGAGATCACGAAGGACAGCCAGGTGTGCCCGGGAAGCTGCTGCCACACGGCCCGCGCCTCCCCGATCCGGCCGGGCATCAGACCGCCGAGCACCTGGGTGCCCAGTGCCCCGAGGGCGACGCCCAGCAGGGCGAAGAGGAGGTGCAGGGCGAGGAACATCCGGACCACCTGGCCGGGTGTGAACCCGATGGCCTTGAGGATCGAGATGTCCCGGAGGTGCCCGCGGATCCGGGTGCTGATGGCGCCGCCCACCGCCAGGGCGGCGGCGAGCAGCGCGCCGAGTCCGAATCCGCCGAGCAGCCGGCCGAGGAGCTGGTTGTCGCCTTCGGCTTCGGCTCTGGCCTGCCGCCAGGTGGAGACATCGGTGATCTGGTCGGCGCCGAGCTGGGTGACGGCCCGCTGGACCACGTAATCGGTGTCCGCGGGGTCGGCCAGCCGGAGCCCGATGGTGCGGCCGCGCTGATCCTGGCCCGCCGTCGAGGCCGCGAGAGTCCCGGGGAGCACCCAGGCCACCCCCGGGGACTCACCGGCCCGGAAGCTGACCTCGGCGGTGTCCGCGACGCCCACCACGCGCAGATGTGCCCGGAAGCCGCTCAATACGAGGGAGTCCCCGGGCTTGGCCCACATCGCCCGGGCCACCGAGCTGTCCAGGACAATGCCCTTGGCGGCGCCCGCGTCGGACGCCGGGTCGAGCCAGCGGCCGGCGACGACCCGGGGCGCCGCGGTGGCGGGGCGCCGGTCGGTGCCGCGCAGCTCCAGCGTCGCCTTGGCCCCGCCGGGCTGAAGACTCGCGGAGGTGCGCACCGTACGGAAGGGGCCGGAGGTGGCACGTACCTCGTCCAGGCCGGCGAGCGAGCCGGCGGGGGCGCCGGCCTGGGTGTGGATCCAGACGTGGGCGCCGGAGGACTGGGTGAAGACCCGCTGCCAGGGGTCGGTCGCGTACGCGAAGAGGGTGGTGGCCAGCAGCAGCGACATGGTGATGCCGGCGGTGGCCAGCACGATGAGCACCGCCGCGGGGCGGTGTGCCCGCAGATGCGCCTGGGTCCAGCGGGCCGCTGCTCGCACGCCGGTCAGCCCTTGAGCTTGAGGACGTCGGCGACCCCGGCCTCGGGGCGGTGCCGGCCGCCGCCGAGGTGCGCGTCGTCGACCACCTGGCCGTCGAAGAAGCTGATCACCCGGTCCGCGGCGCTGGCCATCCTGGCGTCATGGGTGACCAGCAGGATGGTCTGTCCGCGCTGGTGGAAGCGGGCGAGCAGCCGCAGCACCTCCCTGGTGCCCTTGCTGTCGAGGCTGCCGGCGGGCTCGTCGGCCAGCAGCAGGGTGGGGGTGTTGACCAGGGCGCGGGCCAGGGCGACCCGCTGCTGTTCGCCGCCGGACAGCTCGCCCGGTGCGCTGTTCTCCTTGCCGGTCAGGCCCAGCTCGTCGAGCAGCTCGCCGCGGGCGGCCCGGGCCTGCCGGGGGGACCGGCCGGCCAGCAGCGCGGGGAGCTCCACGTTGTCGGCGACGGAGAGGTTGGAGACCAGGTTGAAGAACTGGAAGACGATGCCGATGTGGTTGCGGCGCAGCTCGGCCCAGCGCGCCTCGCGGTAGCCGTCGACCTGGCGGCCGTCGAGCCAGAGCGAGCCGCTGTCGGGGCGGTCCAGGCCGCCGAGGAGATGCAGGAGAGTGGATTTGCCGGCGCCCGAGGGGCCGGTGACGGCGACGAATTCCCCGCGTGCGACGGTCAGGTCGACGCCCCGTACGGCGTGCACGGGGGCGGCGCCCTCCGGCCGGTAGGTCTTGACCAGGCCGGCTGCCCGGACTATCGGGCCGGACGGCTCGTCCGGGTTCATTCCAACTCCTCTTGACAGCGCTCCAGCCAGTCGAGATCCGCCTGTAGATGCAGCATCGCGCCCTCTATCAACAGCTGCGCGACCCGGTTCTCCCGGTCCTCGCCCGCGGCGAGTTTCGACAGGTCACGCATGGTGTTGAGGTAGTGGCGGCGCTGCTTGTTGATCAGGGAGATCTGGTTGGCGGTCCCGGTGAGGGGGGCCAGGGCGAGCTTCATGAAGAACTCGTCCCGAACCCGGGGTTCGGCGGTGGACTCCTCGAACCAGGCGTCCACGGTCTCGCGGCCCGCCGCGGTGATCCGGTAGATGCGCTTGTTCGGGCGGTCCGACTGCTCGACGTCCTCTCCCTCGATCAGGCCCGCCTTCTCCAGCCTGCCCAGGGTGACGTAAATCTGGCCGACATTTGGCTGAGGGTATGCCGCGCCCAGAAGGTTCTCAAGGGCTTGTTTGAGTTCATAGCCGTGCGCGGGTCCGCCGACCAGCAGAGCCAGGAGTGGCAGCCGCACGCTCTCCCTCTCCCTCTCCGCCCTACATGCCTGTCATCTGGGCTCGTCCCACTGTGAGCCGGGTCGCTTTCGCATCTTCCTGCAGCATCTAGTATCCCGCATGGCTAACAGGTATACATGGGGCGGGCTGTCGGTCCGTGTCCCCTCGACGCCTGGTGTGAGGAGGAGCCCATGCGGTGGAAGCATGCCGCGGGACGGGCCCTGCTCATCTGCTGCCTGTTGTTCGCGGGCAGTCACGGAGCCCGGGCCGGTGAGCCGGCGGGCGACTCGGACGGGCGCGGCCCCCTCACTCTGGTGACGGGCGGCGATCTCACGGGCTATCTGCGAGGCGTCCTCGACGGCTGGAACGACCGGCACCCGCGCGAGAAGGTGACCCTGGTCGAACTTCCGGACGCGGCCGACGAGGTGCGGGCCCAGATGGTCACCGAGCTGCGCTCGCACAGCGACCGCTTCGATGTGCTCAACATCGATGTGGCCTGGACGTCGGAGTTCGCGGCCGCGGGCTGGATCAAGCCGATGGACGGCGCGCAGTTCCCGCTCCGGCATTTCCTGCCTCCCGTGGTGGACACCGCCACCTTCCGCGGTCGGCTCTATGCGGTCCCGTACGTGACCAATGCCGGACTGCTCTACTACCGCAAGGACGTGCTCGACCGGGAGGGGGCGCGGCCGCCGCGCACCTGGGCCGAGTTGGCACGTCTGGCGAAGACGGTCGCGCCCAAGTACGGGCTGGACGGCTATGCGGGCCAGTTCCTGCCGTACGAGGGGCTGACCGCCAATGTCGTCGAGGCCGTGCAGTCGGCGGGCGGCACGGTGCTCGCGGGCGAAGGCAGGCGCGTGACGGTGGACTCCCCCGCGGCCCGCCGGGGTCTGTCGTTCCTGCTGGACGGGGTGCGCGAGGGCTGGATCCCGCAGCGGGCGCTGTCCTACAAGGAGGAGGAGTCCCGCAAGGCCTTCCAGGACGGCCGGCTGTTGTTCCTGCGCAACTGGCCGTACGCGTATGCGCTGGGCAACGCCCCCTCCTCCAAGGTGGCGGGGAAGTTCGGCGCGGTGCCGCTGCCGGGGCCCGACGGGCCGGGTTCCAGCGCGCTGGGCGGCTCCAATCTGGCGGTCAATGCGCACTCCCGGCATCAGAAGACGGCCGCCGAGCTGATCTCCTATCTGACGTCCGAGCCCGTCCAGCGCCAAGTGCTGACCAAGGGCGCGCTGCCTCCGGTGTGGGCCGACCTGTACAGGGATCCGGAGCTGGTGCGGCGCTTCCCGTATCTCCCGACGCTCCAGCGTGCGGTGCTGGCGGCCAAGCCGCGTCTGAAGAGCCCGCAGTACGACCAGGTGAGCCTGGCGGTGCAGGCGGTCATGCATGATGCGCTGCTCCATCGGCGGAGCACCTCGGCCACCGTCGCGCGGCTGACGCGCGAGCTGGGCGCGATCGTCGACCGCGGCTGACCTCTCGGAGTCACCGCCTCCGCTTGTACGTACTTGTTAGGTACAGGCTGACATCTCAATTCCCCACAAATTCGGGCATCTCGCAGCGAGTTTCGTCTATTTCGTTGACATCGAAAAGTCATGCCTACTTAACATGCATGCATAACAGCGAAACGCAGCCGCACGGCATGCCCAGGCAAGAACGGGATCACGGCAGATGCTCATAGCCACGGCAGGGAACGGCTCCTCGGCCGACTCCACGCCCTCCCCCTCGCTCCACGGTCCGGCTTCTGCCGCACCCTCGGCCGTCCCCGCGGCCGGGTCCGGGGACACCGCCCAGCACTGGTGGCGCGATGCGGTGATCTACCAGGTCTACGTCCGCAGCTTCCTCGACACCACCGGCGACGGGATCGGCGATCTGGCCGGCGTCCGCACCGGACTGCCGTACCTCAAGAAGCTCGGGGTGGACGGCATCTGGCTCAGCCCCTTCTACCCCTCGCCGCAGCACGACCACGGCTATGACGTCGCCGACTACCGCGATGTCGACCCGGTCTACGGCGACCTCGCCGAATTCGACCTCCTGGTGGCCGACGCCCACCGGCTGGGTCTGAAGGTGCTGCTGGACATCGTCCCCAACCACTGCTCCAGCGAGCACCCGTGGTTCCGCGCCGCCCTGGCGGACGGCCCCGGCAGCGCGGCACGGTCGCTGTTCCACTTCGCCGACGGGCGCGGCCCGGACGGTGAGCTGCCGCCCAACAACTGGCGCGCGATGTTCGGCGGCCCCGCCTGGTCCCGCGTCAAGGAGGCCGGTTCCGCATCCGAGGCCGCGACGGGCCAGTGGTACCTCCACATGTTCACGCCCGAGCAGCCCGATCTGAACTGGCGCAACCCTGCCGTGGCCGCCGACTTCGAGGACGTGCTGCGCTTCTGGCTGGACCGCGGGGTCGACGGCTTCCGGATCGATGTGGCCGCGGGGCTCTTCAAGCACCCCGAGCTTCCCGACTCCCCCGACCCGGCGGCCGATGAGCGCACCCGCGACTCGGTCAACCCGCTGGCCTGGAACCAGCCCGAGGTGCACCAGGTGTGGCGCGAGTGGCGCGCACTGTGCGAGTCGTATACGGCCCGCGACGGCCGCGACCGGCTGCTGGTCGGCGAGGTCTCCGTCCGGACGCCGAGCGAGCAGGCCGCGTACGTCCGGCCCGACGAACTCCACCAGGCGTTCTTCTTCCATCTGCTGACCGCGCGCTGGGACATCGACACCTTCCGCCGGGTGATCACCGAGGCGCTGACCGATATCGCGGGCACCGGCTCCACGGTCACCTGGGTGCTCAACAACCACGACCAGGTCCGCACCGTCACCCGCTATGCGACCGAGCCCGGCGGCGGCACGGAGGGGAGCGCCGCCGGGCCCGGCGGCGGGTTGGGCCCGGAGCGCGCCAGGGCCGCCGCCCTGCTGATGCTCGCGCTGCCCGGCGCGGCGTACGTCTATCAGGGCGAGGAGCTGGGCCTGCCGGAGGTCGTCGACCTGCCGGACGAGGTCCTCACCGACCCGATCTACCACCGCACGGGCAGCCGGGAGCACATCCGCGACGGCTGCCGGGTGCCGCTGCCCTGGTCGGGCCACGCCTCACCGTTCGGCTTCACCAACGGGACCGACGCGGCCCGGCCCTGGCTGCCGCAGCCCGCCTGGTTCGCCGAGCACGCCACGGACCGGGCGCTGGCCGACACCCGCTCGTTCTGGCACCTGTACCGCGAGGGGCTGCAGCTGCGCCGCAGTCTCCCCCAACTCGGCGAAGGCACGCTGCGCTGGCTGGATTCCCCGCCCCAGGTGCTGGCGTTCGTCCGCGGCGACGGCCTGGTCTGCGCCGTCAACTTCGGCACCGAGCCGGTATCCGCCCCCGTACCGGGGCGCCCCCTTCTCGCGAGCGGCGACTGCCCGGCCGGCACGCTCCCCGGCTCCACCGCCGCCTGGTGGATGCACGCTCCCGACGCCCCATAGCCCCACCACCCCCCGTCCTCCGCAGTCCTCCCGAAGGGAACCCACCATGAGACGACCCGCAGTACGACACACCCGCATCGCCGTCTCCGGCGCGGCCGTGCTCGGCCTGGCGCTCTCCGCGACCGCATGCGGCGGCGGAGCATCCGCCGGGGGCGGCAAGCAGGAGCTCAACGGCCAGAACGTGACCGTGGCCGGCGTCTGGACCGGTGTGGAGCAGCAGAACTTCAAGAAGGTCCTGGACGCGTTCTCCCAGAAGACCGGCGCGAAGGTCAGCTTCACCTCCACCGGCGACAACGTCTCCACTGTCATCGGCAGCCAGGTCGAGGGCGGCAACGCCCCCGACGTGGTGATGGTCCCCCAGGTCGGCGTGCTCCAGCAGTTCGCCAAGAAGGGCTGGCTGGCGCCCCTGTCGCCGGCGGTCTCCGCCGCGGCCGACCAGAACTACGCCAAGGTGTGGAAGGACTACGGCACGGTCGGCAAGACCTACTACGGCCTGTACTTCAAGGCCTCGCACAAGTCGACGGTCTGGTACAGCCCGGAGGCCTACTCCCAGGCCGGGGTCAAGCCCGCGAAGACCTACGACGAGATGCTGAAGTCGGGCCGGACGCTCTCCGACTCGGGCCTGCCGGCGTTCGCCGTCGCGGGCGAGGCCGGCTGGCCGCTCACCGACTGGTTCGAGAACATCTATCTCTCCCAGGCCGGCCAGGAGAAGTACGACAAGCTCGCCGCCCACAAGATCCCGTGGACGGACCCCAGCGTGGTCAAGGCGCTCACCGCGCTCGGCAAGCTGTTCAGCGACAAGAACCTGGTGGCCGGCGGCGGATCGGGCGCGCTGCGCACCGACTTCCCCGAGTCCGTCCAGCAGGTCTTCGGCCCGAACCCGAAGGCGGCCTCGGTGTACGAGGGTGACTTCGTCAGCGCCCTGGTCACCGACGAGCTCCACAAGCAGGTCGGCAAGGACGCCAAGTTCTACCCGTTCCCGGCCGTCGACGGCGGCAAGGCGCCGGTGGTCAGCGGCGGTGACGCCGCCGTGGTGCTCAAGGCCGGCAAGAACAAGAAGGCCGGGATGGAGCTGGTGAAGTACCTGGCGAGCCCGGAGGCAGCCAGCGTCTGGGCCAAGGCCGGCGGCTACATCTCGCCCAACAAGAAGGTCCCGGCGGACGCTTACCACGACGAGGTCACCCGCAACGCCGCCCAGTCGCTGACCGACGCCGGGAACTCCGTCCGCTTCGACATGTCGGACCAGGCGCCCGCGGCCTTCGGCGGCACCCAGGGAGCCGGCGAATGGAAGCTGCTGCAGGACTTCCTGCGCGACCCCTCGGACCCCGCGGCAACCGCCAGCAAGCTTGAGGCCGCCGCGGCCAAGGCGTACGGAAAGTAAGGACCAAGGCCCGATCCATGCCTGTCACCTCTCCCGCGGTGCCGCCCGCCCAGGCGCGCGGCACCGCGCCCCACCCGCCTCGCGGCACACCCGGCAGCGCCGGTGCCGCCGCCGTGCGGCGCTCCGTCCGGCGCCGCCGGCGGATCGCCGCGATATTCCTGCTGCCCGCGCTGTTGCTGCTGGGCGCCCTCGTGGCGTACCCCATCGTGTTCTCGGTCGTCCGGAGCATGTACGACGCCTCCGGCAACACCTTCGTCGGGGCCGGCAACTACACCGCGATGTTCCAGGACCCGGCCACGCTCCGGGCCATCCGTAACAGCGCGATCTGGGTCGTCTTCGCCCCCGCGCTGCTGACCGGACTCGGCCTGGTGCTCGCCGTACTGACCGAGAAGATCCGCTGGAAGACGGCGTTCAAGCTGCTGATGTTCATGCCGATGGCGATCTCCTTCCTCGCCGCGGGCATCATCTTCCGGCTCACCTACGAGCAGGATCCGCAGCGCGGCGTGCTCAACGCGGTCGCCGTCGGCATCCATGACCAGTTCGAGGGGCAGTCCGCCTCCTTCCCGACCGCCAAGGCACGCCTCGGCGACAAGCAGCTGACCAAGGGGCATGACGGCTCCTACCGCACGGCGCACCGCACCGGCCCGGGCCACATCGCCAACCTCGGCCTGGTCGGTGTCGCACCCAAGGACATGCCGCCGACGGCACGCCCCGCCGCACCGGCCGCCAAGTCCCCCGCCGGCAGCGGCGAGGTGCGCGGTGTGGTCTACCTCGACTTCACTCCCGGCGGTGGCGGGACCACCGGCGCCGTGGACCGCGGTGAACGCGGGCTGCCGAAGCTCACCGTCGAGGCGGTCGACTCCCACGGCAAGGTGGCGGCCACGGCCACCACCGGCCCGGACGGCTCCTACCGTCTGCCGCATCTGGCTCCGGGGTCCTACGCCGTGCAGCTCCCCGCCAAGGATTTCGCCGCCCCGTACGGGGGCGTCCCCTGGCTCGGCCCGGCCCTCATCACACCCGCCATCATCGGCGCCTACATGTGGATCTGGACCGGCTTCGCGCTCGTCCTCATCGGCGCGGGGCTCTCCTCGATGCCGCGGGACGTGCTGGAGGCCGCCCGGATGGACGGCGCCAACGAGTGGCAGGTCTTCCGCAGGATCACCGTTCCGCTGCTCGGCCCGGTCCTGGGCGTGGTGTTCGTGACGATGGTGATCAACGTGATGAAGGTCTTCGACCTCGTCTACATCATCGCCCCCGGTCCCGTACAGCAGGACGCCAACGTCCTGGCCCTGCAGATGTGGCTGGTCTCCTTCGGCGGCGGCAACAACCAGGGGCTCGGCAGCGCCCTCGGCGTGCTGCTGCTCCTCCTGGTGGTCCCGGCCATGGCCCTCAACATCCGACGTTTCCGCAGGAGCCAGTCATGACCACCGCTCAGGGAACCGCCGCGCCCCGCAAGCGGGCGGCCGCAGGGCCGGCGAAGTGGCTCAGCCGCGGCGCGATCCAACTGTTCCTGCTCGTCATCGGTCTGGTCTGGCTCACCCCCGCCGCCGGGCTGTTCCTCTCCTCCCTCCGTACGGAGGAGGCGAACGCCGGCAGCGGCTGGTGGACCGCGCTCACCGCACCCAGCCAGCTCTCGCTGGACAACTACACGACGCTGCTGAAGGACTCGGGCATCGTCCAGGCGTTCTGGAACACCGTGCTGATCTCGGTGCCCACCACCCTCGCCGTCGTGGTGATCGCCGCGCTGGCCGGATACGCCTTCGCCTGGATGGATTTCCCGGGCCGCGACTGGATCTTCCTCGTGGTGGTCGCCATGCTGGTGGTGCCGGTGCAGATCGGTCTGCTGCCGGTGGCCAAGCTGTTCGGCGCACTCGGGCTGTTCGGCTCCATCCCCGGCGTCGTGCTGTTCCACACCGCCTACGGGCTGCCGTTCGCCATCTTCCTGCTGCGCAACTACTTCGCGGAGATCCCCAAGGAGATGCTGGAGGCCGCCCGGATGGACGGCGGCGGGGAGTGGCGGATCTTCTCCCAGCTGATCCTGCCGCTGGGCCGCCCCGCCATCGCCAGCCTGGCCATCTTCCAGTTCCTGTGGGTCTGGAACGACATGCTGGTCGCCCTGCTCTTCGCCGACAACGAATCGCAGCCGCTGACGGTGGCCCTGCAGTCGCAGATGAGGCAGTTCGGCAGCAACATCGGGGTGCTGGCGCCCGGCGCCTTCCTGTCCCTGATCGTGCCGCTGATCGTGTTCTTCGCCTTCCAACGGCACTTCGTGCAGGGCATCATGGCCGGTTCGGTCAAATAGCGGGCCCGGCCGCCGTTGCGTACGGGGCAGCCTCGACGCCGTGCTCGGACGGCGTCGAGGAGCGCCCGTGCGGGGGCCGCCGGATATCCGCTCGCCCCGCGGGCGGGAGCCGGTTACGTTGGCGCGATGTCTGAACTGCGCACCGAGCGGCTGATACTCCGGGAGTGGCGGGCGTCCGACCTCGCCCCCTGGGCGGCGATGAACGCCGATCCCGAAGTCCGGGCACACTTCCCCGAGGTGCTCACCCGCGAGCAGAGCGAGGTGCGTGCCGCCGCCTTCCAGGCCGATCTCGAACGGCGCGGCTGGGGGTGGTGGGCGGTCGAGGTGCGCGCGACCGGAGAGTTCATCGGCTTCACCGGACTGGATCCGGTGGAGGACGACATGCCGTTCACGGGTGTGGAGGCCGGCTGGCGGCTGACCCGTTCGGCCTGGGGACACGGTTACGCCACCGAGGCCGGCCGCGCCGCGCTGGCCGTCGGGTTCGAGACCCTCCGGCTGCCGGAGATCCTCGCCGTCACCACCGCCACCAACCTCCGCTCCCAGGCGGTGATGCGGCGCCTCGGGATGACCCGCGATCCGGCCGATGACTTCGACGATCCCGATCTGGCCGACGGCCCGCTGCGCCCGTGCGTGGTGTACCGGATCTCCGCCGCGGTCCACCGGAGCCTGGCACGGGAGCAAGCGGGAGAACGAGAGTGACCTGAGGGGCGCCGCATGCCGTCATGCGGCGCCCCTCGGTCCGCGGTCACCGGACGGTCGCCGCGGCCGCCTCCGCCGTCGCCAGCTCCGCCAGCGCTGCCGGCAACGGCTCCGTGTGGAGCACGCCCAGCCGTTGTGTCGCCCGGGTGAGCGCGACGTACAGGTCGCTGGCCCCGAACTCCACGGGTTCCACCACTATGACGGTGTCGAACTCCAGGCCCTTGGCCTGCCGTGGGCCGAGCACCACCACCGGGCGGGTCAGATCCGGGGAGGTCCCGCCGGATGCGTCCGGGAGCGCGGCGGACAGGGCCGCACAGCGGGAATCGGGCGCGATCACCGCGAGCCGCCCCTCCCCGGGCATCTCCCGTGCCACCGTCTCGGCCACCGCGCGGACCAGGTCATCGGTGCACCGCGCCCACGGACGCACGCCGGTGGACCGGATCGACCGCGGCGGTGCGAAGGAGGGGTCCGCGGACCGGGGCACCTGTGCCGCGACGTCCATGATCTCGGTCGGCGTACGGTAGTTGACGCCGAGCCTGACATGGTGCCAGCGGTCGCCGACGTACGGCGCGAGGATCGACTCCCACGCGCCGCAGCCACCCGGTTCGGCGGTCTGCGCCGGGTCACCGACCAGGGTCATCGAGCGGATCGGGCAGCGCCGCATCAACAGCCGCCAGGCCATCGCGGACAGCTCCTGCGCCTCGTCGACGATGACGTGGCCGAAGGCCCAGGTGCGGTCGGCCGCGGCACGTTCGGCGGCGGTGCGGTGGTCGGCCTCCTCCTGCCGGTCGGCGAGCGCTTCGGCGTCCACCAGGTCGTGCGCGGCCAGCACCTCCGAATCGTCGTCGTCGCGGTCCTCGAACTCCTGGGTACGGGAGCCGTAGGTGAGGTCGAGCACGCCCTGGGCGTAGGCGATCTCCTCCTGGCGTCGTGCCTCGGCGGCGGCGCGGGCGGCCGAGTCGTCGTCGCCGAGGAGCTCGGCGGCCTCGTCCAGCAGGGGGATGTCCGCGGGGGTCCAGCCGCCGGACGTGCGGCGGATGGTGTCCGCGTCGGCGTCGGGGAGATGGACGGGCTCGGCGAGGAAGTCGGCGACCAGCTGCTGAGGAGTGAGCGCCGGCCACAACTCCTCGATGGCGCCGTGCACTTCGGAGCTGACGGCGATCGCCTTGCCGAGCTGGGCGACGTCGTCGGGGCCGAGGAGGTTCGGCCCGCCGTAGGGGTCCGCGCCGATCCGTTCGGTGAGCTGCGTGGTGAGCGCGTCGATGACGTGGAAGGCGAAGTGCGGGCGGGCGAGGTTGTGCGGCAGGCCGGAGGCGCGGGCATGTCGGCGTGCCGCGCGCGCGAGGTCCGCGTCCAGCCGGAGTTCGCCGTCCTCGTGGTCGATCACGATCACCGGGTCGGGCAGGGTCTGACGGTCCCGTACGAAGTGCGCCAGCGCATCCGCCATCGCCGCCCGGCCCTTGATCTCGGCGGCCTCGGCGGTGTCGGTGCCGGTGGCGGTCACGCCCGGGAAGAGCTCGTCGGGCGTGGCGAGCAGCACGCCCGTCTCACCGAGCGCGGGCAGCACCTCCCCGATGTAGCTGAGGAAGGCCGGGTTCGGCCCGACGATCAGCACGGCGCGGCGGGCCAGTTGTTCCCGGTGCGCATAGAGCAGATACGCGGCGCGGTGCAGCGCGACGACGGTCTTGCCGGTGCCGGGCCCGCCCTCCACGACGAGGATGCCGTCGTGCGGGGCACGGATGATGGCGTCCTGCTCCGCCTGGATGGTCTGCACGATGTCGTGCATCCGTCCGCTCCGCGCGGCGTCGAGCGCGGCCAGCAACACGGCGTCCGCGTCGCTGCCTTCATGGCCGGTGCGTACGGCGTCGGCGAGGTCGAGGATCTCGTCGTGCAGGGCGGTGACCCTCCGGCCCTCGGTGGTGAGGTGACGCCTGCGGCGCAGCCCCATGGGGGTGTGCCCGGTGGCGAGGTAGAACGGCCGGGCGACCTCGGCCCGCCAGTCGATGACCAGCGGAGTGCGCTCCGGGTCGTCGCGCCGGATTCCGATGCGGCCGATGTGGTGGTCCCGGCCGTCGCGGAAGGCCAGCCGGCCGAAGCACAGGCCGTGTTCGCCGGCGTCGAAGGCGGCGAGCAGCCCGGACTGTTCGGCCACCAGCACATCGCGCTCCAGCCGTGCCTGGGCGTTGTTCCCTTCCCGCGGCAGGGCTTCGGACACCGTCGCCGCCGCCCCGGTCCGCATTTCCGCGAGGCGTTCATAGAGCAGATCGATGAATTCCTGCTCGCGCCGCAATTCCTCGTTTGACAATTCGGCTCCGCTCGGATAAAGTTCGGATAGAAGTTGGGCTTCAGGTTGTGAATCTACGCAGACACAGAAGCCCTCAATATACGCAGAGAAATACCCCGGCTGTCAATTCAGTCCGGGGTATTTCTCTATCCGTATCCGAGCAGGGCGCGCCGCCGGGTTCCGGGGCACTCGCCTGAGGGCGCCGGCACCCCGAGGAGCTCGGGGTGCCGGCTAAGGCGGCGCAAGGCCGGGTGGCCCAGGGTGATCCAGCGGGTCAGCGGGCGTGCGCGACGTCCACGATCAGCTGGTGACCGGACCGGAGCACCCGGAACGGGAGCTTGGCGCGGACGCCCAGGCCGACCTGGGTCTGCCCTTCGAAGCTCGCCCCGAACTTGGTGTCCCGGAACGTCTTGTATCCGCTGATGTTCACTCCCGGCAGCGACTTGCCGGCCGACCCGCGGTAGGTCTGCTTGCCCGTCGCCGGGTCATAACTGGGTGCGGACACATAGATCTCCAGAATGGCGCCGCCCTTGACCGGTATCTTCTCGCCCGAGCCGTCCTGGTGGAACGCGTCGACGTAGCCGACGTGGTAGCCGAGCTTGCCGGTGGCACCGCCGATGTCGAAGACCATGCGGTCGTAGCACGCGTTGCGTCCGGTCCTGATGTTCGTAAGCGGTGCGGCGTTCGCGTCCGTGGCGGACTTGTTGCCGCTGCCCCAGACGGTCGAACAGGCCGCGGACGGCGCGGCCTTGCCCGCCGGCCCGGTCGCGGCGCCGGCCACACCGGCCGTCCCCGCCACCCCGGCGCCCGCGAGCACGAACGCCGCCGCCACTGTCCCCCACCGTCGCATGTCTTACCTCCAGAGAAATCTGAGCACAATTGCGTGCGGTAGGACGCGCGGAGGGGTGACGGAGTTGTGCGCCGGCCTGCTTTTGGCCGAGAAGAGCCACGGTGTCGCGAAAGCGGAGGTGTGGGTGGCGGAGCCGACTACTCGCTGCCCAGTCGTCGCCGGGCCTGTGGGGCACGACAGTCAGACATCGACCACTTCGACGCTCACGCCCCTGCGCTCGAATTCGGCCAACTCCCCGGCCGGCGTACCGCGGTCCGTGACGACCCGGTCGTACTGGCCGATGTCGCCGTAGGCATGGGTGGCGGACTTGCCGAACTTGGTGTGGTCCACCAGCAGCAGCGACCGCTGGGCACTGTCCAGCATGGCTTCCTTGATCTCGGCGTAGTCGCGCATCGGGTGGAAGAGCCGGCCGCCGAGCACGGACACGGCCGACATCACCGCGAGATCGGCCCGCAGACGGCCGAGGGCGCGCAGCACCTCGGGGCCGACGCAGGAGCCGAATTCCCCGCGGTAGCGGCCGCCGAGGAGGGTGACATCGGCGCCGGGTGTGTCGTCGAACAGCCGGGCCACGCCGAGGGAGTTGGTGACGACGGTGACCGCCTCGGTTCGGGCGATCCGCGCCGCGAGCGGGAAGACCGTGGTGGAGTCGTCGAGCACGAGGGTGCTGCCGGGCCGGATCTCCTCGGCGACGGCGGCGCACAGCGCCTCCTTCACCGGGAGGTTCACCCCGAGACGGAAGCGGGTGGCGGTCTCCATGGTGAGGGTCGGGAACGGCGCGGCCCGCCCGCGTTCCTTGCGCAGCAGCCGGCGTTCGGCGAGCTGGTCCAGATCCCGGTGCATGGTCGCCAGACTGACCCCGAAGCGTCGGGCCAGTTCGTCGATGCGCACTTCGCCGTGCTCGACGACATGGGCCAGCACGTCCTGCCGTCGCCGGTCGACCTCGGCCAGCGACGACCGTGTGGAAGCCATCGGGGCCGCCCCTTTCCGGTCGGACAGCGGCAGCGCGGCTACCGCTGCGGGTGCACTACGGCCTTCACCGCGGTCGCGTCGTGGGTGGCGACGGTCAGTGCGCTCTCGGCCTCGGCAAGACCGTAGCTGTGGGAGACGAGGGAGTCGAGCCGGACCGCTCCCGACTGCACCAGGGCCGTCGCGGCAGGCCAGGTGTGGGCGTAGCGGAACACGCCGGTCACCTCCAGTTCGTGGTGCTGCACCCGGCTCACCGGCAGCGGCACCTCGTCACCGCCCATGCCGATCAGCACCACCCGGCCGGCCCGGCCCACCGTACGGATCGCCTCGCTGCTGACCGCGGGGACGCCGGAGCACTCCAGCAGGACGGTGGGCGTGAACTCCGCCTCGTGCAGCGGGTTCCGGGAGACATCGAGGGCGGTGGCGCCGGCGGCCCGGGCGAGTGCGAGACGGTGCGGGAGGACATCGGTGACCAGCACCTCCCCCGCGCCGAAGGCCCGTGCCGTCTGGGCGGCGACCAGGCCGATCGGGCCCGCGCCGGTGATCAGTACGCGGTCGCCGGGGGCCACCCGAGCCTTGCGGCAGGCCCAGACGGCCACGGACAGCGGTTCCAGCAGGGCGGCCTCCTCGACGGTGAGGGAGTCGGGGACCTCATGGGCGAAGTCCTGCTGCACGGCCAGGTATTCGCAGAAGGCGCCGTCGACCGGCGGGGTGGCGAGGAAGCGCATACCGGGGCACAGGTTGTAGCGGCCCGCACGGCATTGTGCGCAGCTGCCACAGGGAGTGCCGGGCTCGATGGAGACGCGCCGGCCCTTCCGGTCCGCATCGGCGCCCGGACCGCAGGCGACCACCGTGCCGGCCGCTTCGTGCCCCAGGACGAGCGGCTCGCGCACGACGAAGTCGCCGATCCGTCCGTGCCGGTAGTAGTGCACGTCCGAGCCGCAGGTCCCGACCGCCTCGACGCGTACCAGGACCTCTCCGGGGCCGGGGACCGGGACGGGGCGTTCCTCGATGCTCAGCTGCCCGGGCCCGTGCAGTACGACGGCACGCATGGTGGCGGGAATCGCGGAGGTGACGGTCATGGCGGGCTCACGGCTCCCTGGGGGTGTGGAGGACAGGGGTGTCGTGGGGGCCGGTGCCGGACCGGCGGGCCGGCACCGGCCCCCTGGGCTTCCGCACGCTACCCCTTCTTTTGCTATCAGTGAAGCCTTTACTTCGCACAAAATGCGAGAAGACTTGCGCCGACTCCCCGTAGGCCGACACCTGCGTGCCCCTCCTTCTCCCGACCCGGCCTCGGAGGGCTCCTGCGCAGCACCACGCACGTCTGCCGACCCTCGGCCCACTCCTCCCCCGGCGGGTCCCCTCGGGCTCAGGCCGATGCCTGCGCCGCGGCACGCCGGCGGGCGGCCGCGGCCCGCGCCGGGTCGCCGAGTTGGTCCGCCAGCCGGGCCTTGGCAAACCAGTTGTACGGGCAGACCGGGCGCAGCCGGCTCCGTTCGCTGAGCAGGGTCCCGGCAAGTGCGGTGCGGCCTGCGCGCAGGGAGGCCTCGACCAGGGTCCGCTGGATCGCGTCCCGCTGGGCGTGGCTGCCGCCGAAGTCGTTCAGCCGGTGACGGACGGGCAGCAGCAGATCGGTGGCCCGGTCGTACTCCTGCCGTCCGTAGGCGATCAGTGCGCGGCACACGGGCAGCCCGATCCCGGCCGTCATCGCACGGTTGGCACCGCCGGACTCCCCCGCCAGCCAGTCTTCCCGTTCCTGAACCAGGCGCTCTGCCCGCGCGATACGACCCGCCCCCACATAGGCCATGACCGCATGGGCGTCGTTGAAGGCGTAGTGGGGGCCGTCATCACGGCTCTCCCAGGCGTCCGCGAGCCGGGCCCATCGGGCGCTCTGTTCTTCCTCGGCCAGATACAGGCGCCACAACAGGGCCGCGGCGTCCAGCAGTTCCATCGCCACCCCCTCCGACCGGTCGTGGTGGAGGGCGGCGTCGTAGATCTCCAGCACCCGGGCGGTGTCGCCGGACTCCAGGGTGAACAGGGCGTAGTGCCACCAGTTGTGGACGGTGAGCAGGCTGCCCTTCGCCCAGTCCTCCGTACGGGCGTCGAGGAAGCGGATACCGTCCGTGAAGCGTCCCCGCATCTCATAGGTGTGCACCACGCTGTGGATCCCCCACACGTCGCCCGGATGCTGCGCGAGAGCCGCGAGGCCGACCTCCTCGGCGCGTGCGTAGTGGCCGGACTCCTCCAGGCCGAACGCGTACATGCCGAGCAGCGGCCCGTGGTGCGGATCGTCGTCCGGCCAGGCGTCGAGCGCTCCGCCGATGCGGTCGCGGAGGCGCTGGGCGTCCCCGGTGAGGAAGTCGTGCTGGTGGCCCGCGAAGAGCGCCAGCGCATCGCGCGGGAAGGCGATGCTGAGCTCGCCGAGAGTGCGGCCGGCGCCGTACAGATCGCCGTCCAGCCATGCCGTCGCGGCGGCGAGATGCATCCGCTCCCGGGTCGTGAGCCGCTCGGTGTCCAGGCCGGAACGGAAGCGCAGGAAGGCGTCCCGTGCCGCGGCCGCGTCCTTCTGCTCGGTTCCCAGCACGCCCAGATACGCGGCCAGCACCTGCCCCATCGCCGACCGCGGCGAGGCGGCCAGGACCGACCGTGCCGTCTCCGCGACCCGGGGCCGGAAGAACATCAGGTCGTCCAGGGCCTGTTCGTACTGGACCACGGCCTCGGTGCCGGTGTCGCTCATCGGGTGTCCGTGTCGGTCCGCTGTCACGGTGACTCCTGCGGGGAGAGTACGGGGGATCCGGGATGCCGGCCGGTGCACCCGGTTGCCGGCTGCCGCTGGGTCCCTATGGTTACCCACTCCGCGGCAGGAGAGACGGAGCCAGGGCACGCAGGACGCCTTTCGTTTGCGTACGGAGGCGAGGGCCGGCCGGAGCCGATTCCGGTCCCCGGCGCCTGCCGACAGACACCGGGCACGGCCTGCACCTCGGGTGCTGCCGAGCTCCGCGCCCCGGCGGAAACACCCGCTTCATCTGCGAGGACCGCGCGGGAAACACGCCCTGCCTACTGTCCCGGCCATGAACTCAGGACCGGAAGCGTTGACAGTTCCCGACAGCGGCCGACAGCCCCCGCAGACCGAGGCATCCGCCGACGGAGCGGTCAACGAAACGCTGGAGGATTACACCCTCCGGTTCGCGCCGCGCAGTTACCGCCGTTGGACACCGATGGTGGTGGCGACCACGGCGCTGGGCGGCATCGCGTACATGGCCGACTTCTCGATCGGTGCGGGCATCGGGCTCACCCATGGCACCGCGAACGCGCTGACCGCGATCCTCGTCGCCGCCGTGGTCATCTTCGTCACCGGCTTCCCGCTCGCCTACTACGCGGCGCGCTACAACATCGACCTGGACCTCATCACCCGGGGCTCGGGCTTCGGTTACTACGGTTCGGTCCTGACCAGTGTCATCTTCGCCAGCTTCACCTTCATCTTCTTCGCCCTCGAAGGCTCGATCATGGCGCAGGGACTGAAGCTGGGCCTCGGCCTGCCGTTGTGGCTGGGGTATGTGGTCTCGACCTGCATGGTGATCCCGCTGGTCATCTACGGGATGAAGGCCCTGAGCAAGCTCCAGGTCTGGACGACGCCCCTCTGGTTGCTGCTGATGGTGGGGCCGCTGCTGTATCTGGTCAGCACCGATCCCGGCACGGTGCACACCTTCCTGTCGTATACGGGCTCCCACGGCGGCAGCGGCATCGACGCCGCCTCGGTCCTGCTGGGCGCGGGCGTGTGCCTGTCCCTGATCGCGCAGATCGGCGAACAGGTCGACTACCTGCGCTTCATGCCGCCCAAGACGGAGCAGAACCGGCGCACATGGTGGACGGCCGTGGTACTGGCCGGCCCCGGGTGGGTGGTGCTCGGCGCACTCAAGCAGGCCATCGGGGTCTTCCTCGCCGTCTACGTCCTCGCAAAAGCGGGACCGGCCTCGGCGACCGAGCCGATCCACCAATTCACCGGCGCCTTCGCGGCCATGATGCCGACCTGGCTGGTCATCCCGCTGGCGGTGGTCCTGGTCGTGATCAGCCAGATCAAAATCAACGTGACCAACGCCTACTCCGGTTCGCTGGCCTGGACGAACTCGTTCACCCGGGTCACCAAGCACTATCCGGGCCGGCTGGTGTTCGTCCTCGCCAACCTGGCCTGTGCGCTCCTGCTGATGGAAGGGGACATGTTCAGCTTCCTCAACAACATCCTCGGGTTCTATGCCAACTGCGCCATCGCCTGGATCGTCACCGTCGCCACCGACATCATGGTCAACAAGTACCTGCTGAAGCTCTCCCCGCAGGCCCCCGAGTTCCGCCGCGGCATGCTCTACGCGGTCAACCCCGTCGGCGTGGTGTCCTTCGTCGCCGCGTCCGGCCTGTCGATCGCCCTGTACTTCCATGCGCTCGGGGACGCGCTCCAGCCGTACTCCCCCGTCGCGGCCGCCCTGATCGCCTTCGTCCTCACCCCGGTGCTGGCCGTCCTGACCAAGGGCCGGTTCTACCTGCGGCGCACCACGGACGGGATCGACGCCCCGCTGCTGGACGCGGAGGGCAACCCCAGCTCGGCCACGTACGCATGCCATGTGTGCCGGCAGGAATTCGAGCGCCCGGACCTCGCCGCCTGCCCCAGTCATGACGGGGTGGTCTGCTCGCTGTGCCTGAGCACCGACCGGACCGGCGCCCATGTACTGCCCGCGGCCCCGGCCTGACGCGGGGAGCGCTCCCGGGTGCTGACTCCGGCGGGACGGCGCGGCCCGACTCGTACCGCCCATCACACCGGTTGTCCGCTTGCCCGCCCGGCCGTCAACACCGGCGGCCATATCACCTAAAAGTCTGCTCTTCGGGCGTGGCGTCTCTGGAGGACGGCCCGGCGGGGAACGACAGCCCCTGTACGGGCGGCTCCCAGCCGTGGCGCCGGTGCCTTCAGGGGTGCGACGCCAGGGGCCGCCGTTCCTCCACCAGTAAGGAGACGGATCGATGGCTCACCGGATCAAGAGCGCCCTCGTCACCGCCGGCACCTGCGCCCTCGTCCTCGGCGGCGCCGGTCTGGCCACCGCCGACAGCGGTGCCTCGGGGGCAGCACTCGACTCACCCGGCATCGTTTCCGGAAATTCCGTCCAAGTGCCCGTCCATGTTCCGGTCAACCTCTGCAACAACACCATCAGCGTCATCGGAGCGCTCAACCCCGCTTTCGGTACGCCCTGCTTCGGCGGCTGACGCCCGGCGGACAGGTGTCGGCCGAGGCATCAGCCGACCTCGGCACCGTGCCGACCGAAGTGCCGATGGCCCCCGGTGATGTCACCGGGGGCCACGTCATGCGGGGCCGGAGTCACTGCCCGGAAATACGGTGCGCGGCGGGCTCACCCCACGCGGCCGACGCGACCAGGGAGGTCCGGCTCTATGCTGAAGACAATGTTTGCACCTCAGGGCCCCACCCTCCGTGAACTCGCCGTCCAGGCGCTGTCCTCCGTCGAGCGCGGATACGACCTGCTCGCCCCGAAGTTCGACCGCACTCCGTTCCGGACCCCGGATGCGGTGCTGGCCCCGGTTTCGCGGGCACTGCGCGAGCTCGAGCCGTTCGACAGCGGTCTCGACCTGTGCTGCGGGACCGGCGCGGGCATGGGCGTCCTGCGGCAGGTCTGCCGGGAGCGGGTCACCGGTGTCGACATCAGCGCGGGAATGCTCGCCGCGGGCCGAGCCCGTGCAGGGGTGACGGCGACCGCACCGCGGGTCGAGTGGGTACGCGCGGATGCCCGGGCCCTCCCCTTCGGACCGGTCTTCGACCTCGCGGTGAGCTTCGGCGCGTTCGGGCATTTCCTGCCCCGCGAGCGGCCGGAGCTGTTCGCGCAGGTCCACTCCGTGTTGCGCCCCGGCGGCCGGTTCGTCTTCCCTATCGCGGCTCCCGCCCGGCCGGGGTCGTTGGGCTACTGGACGCTGCTGGCTTTCGACGCGGCGATGCGGGTCCGCAATGCGCTGTGGCACCCGAGCTTCGTCATGTACTACCGGACGTTCCGGCTCGCCGACGTGCGTGCGGAGCTGACCCGGACCGGATTCGATGTGGAGCTGCAGGCGCTGCCGGAACTCGGCCGGCGCCCCGACGGCAGCCCGCGGTGCCGCCTGGTGGTGGCCACCCGGGCCCGGTGACCGTACCGCGGCGCCTCCCGCCCGCGGGCCCCGGCGAGGGCCCGTACCGTCACCAGCGCACCCCGGTGAAGTCGACGGGCTGCGGCTGCAGCTTCGCGGTACGGGCCGCCAACCGGGCGAGGCGGCGGGCCATCTCCGCCGCGGGGAGCCGCTTGCGGTCGCCGTGGCCGGGCAGCACCCACTCGAAGCGCAGCCGCGGGGCGGTCCGCGCCAGGGAGGCGGCCAGTTCCACGATCGAGTACCAGGTGACGGAGGCGGCCACCTCCAGGTCGGCGGTGGTGCGCGACCAGTAGAAGCTGTCGCCGCTGAAGCAGTACCGCTCATCGGCAAGGTAGAGCACGCTGCCGCGCGTATGGCCGGGAAGCGGATACGCCAGGACCCCGGCGCCGATCTCGACCGGCTCGGTGCCCCGTATGACGCGGTCCGCGTCCGGTGCGGCATCGAGATCGCCCTCGTGGATCCAGAGCCGGGCCCCGAACCGGTCGGCGTAGCGGCGGCCGTGTGCGGCGTGGTCCTGGTGGGTGAGCAGGACGTCGGTGACGGGGCCCAACGCCTCGTACCGGCTGGCCAGTTGCTCGCTCCAACGGGGAGTGTCGATCATCATCGTGGTTCCGTCGACGCGGTGCAGCAGATAGGCGTTGGCGCCTGCCGTATGGCGGGAATTGTGGCCGCAGAGGTGGACGGCGTCGTCCAGGGCGAGGGGAAACGGGTCGAGTTCGGGGCTGAGGCGCTGGCCGGAATGCCGGATCGACCGGGTGTGGCAGGCGAAGGCGGCCGCATGCAGTTGCCGGGCCTCCGCGTCGCTCTGCGGCTGCCGGGTCACTTCCGCGCGCCCGTTCTTCTCGCTGATCACATCGGGGGCGAGTTGCCGGGCGACATCGCAGTTGGTGCAGCGTTCGTCGACGTACCAGCCCTCGCCGGCCCCCTCGTCCGGTGCCGTTTCGGCTAACAGGTCGTTCGTCATGACGGTCCGTCCTTCTGGTCGGGGTGGGCATGAGTGAGCGGCTGATGCGCGCCGACCTCAGGACTACCCCTCGGGGGACCGAAAGCGGAAGGGCGGGCGGACCTTGTGCTTTGCGTACGGAACGTCTCTCCCGGCCCGGCGATCGAACCCGCGAGGCGAGGCGCTTTATGGAGATATAGCAGGTCAGAAGGTCCGGAGGTTCGACGTGTCCGGCCTCCCTGCGCCCGTGTCGGTCCGGACGCCCCGCCACCGGCCCATGGCGGGGCGCCCGTACGGTTCAGGCTGCCGCCCGGAGCCCGGCAGCGAGCCGCTGGAGGGTCACGCGCATGGCGGCGCGATTGCGTGCGGCGCGCCGGGCGGGCGGGGTTCCGGTGAAGAGCAGTCCCAGCGTCTCGGCAACCCGGCGACGCCATCCGCGGCGACGCTGGTCGACCCAGTATTCGGTGACGTGGGTCCCCTCCCCCGCCGGGGTCAGACGGTAGCCCCAGCGCGCCACGGGCAGGCCGAAGGTGGTGACGTCGAAGGCGAACTCCCGGCCGGGGTCGGCGACGACGATCCGGCACGTGGTGAACCAGACCCAGCAGGCCTTGCGGTTGATCCCGACGAAGCGCTCCCCGCGCGGCCACACCCCGATGACCTCCGTGCTCCACTCCGTCATCCGCCGGACGTCCGCGAGGGCCGCGTAGACGGTCTGCGGCGGGAAGGGAACCTCCAGGGACTCCTGCACGCTCCACACCCGGGCGGTCACCGGCGGCCCGCCCATGTCGGCGAGCCGTGCGTCCGGGCCGTGACGACCGCCGCGGCATCGCGGACGAGACCGGCGACGGCCCCCGTATCGGCGAGGCTGGTGAGGTGCCCGCACCCGGGCAGCAGGAACAGCCGGCCGTCGCGGCAGGCCGTGAGGAAGTCCCGTTCGTCGCGGCGGAAGTGGTCGTGCTCGCCGTTGACCAGCCAGACCGGGCCCGGATACGCGGCGAGCGATGCGAGGGTGTCCGTCTCGCACACGGCCTTGATGACGCTCGACGCGGTCCCGGAGCTCAGGCCCCCGGCGACCAGGGCCTCTCCCGCGGGCCCGGGGAGGGCCTGGCGGAAGGCGAATGCGCTGAGCCGATCGGCTCGTCGGGGATATCTGACTGCCAGCCGGCCTGCTGCCTTGTAGGTGGCGGCGAACAGACCGCTCGGCTGCGTGGAACAGCCCATCGCGACCAGGCCGAGGACCCGGTCCGGGTGGGCTCCGGCGGTGGCCGTGGCGACGAAGCCGCCCAGGGACAGCCCCACGAGCAGGGCCCGGCCGCCGAGTTCGTCGATGGCGTCGGCAACCGCCGCCACGGCGCCGGCGACAGTGAAGGGTTCACCTCGCCGGCTGCCGTGGCCGGGCAGGTCGGGTGCCGCGGTGGGGTGGTCTTTCCCGATGGCTTGGATCACGGGTTGCCACATCGCGCCGCTCACACGCAGACCGTGCACGAACACGAGGGGCACCCCGGCTTCTTGGGACTCCATGTGCGGCACGCTACCTGAAATGCAACGCAACGTTGCGTTGTTTTTCTATGCTAGTCTCTCCCCCATGAGCGAGGAGCGGCACGGAACACGACGGAGCGGCGGCCCACGGAAGGCGCAGGAGATCTTCGACGCCACCCTGGATCTGCTCGCGGAGAAGGGCTACGAGGGCCTGACCATCGAGGGGGTGGCCCAGCACTCCGGCGTCAACAAGACCACGATCTACCGTTGGTGGCCGTCCAAGGGCGCACTCCTGGGCGCGGCACTCATCGGCGCCCGCCAACTCGACCTCGCACCGCCCGACACCGGAAGCCTCCAAGGAGACCTGGAGGCCCTGCTGCACACCATCGCGACCCTGCTCACCACGCCGCCGGCCTCCGACATCGCCGTCGCCGTACTGGGCGCCGCCACCCACAGCGCCGAACTCGCCGCCCACGTCAAGGACTTCTTCGCCGACCGGATCGCCCGCGAGGAACCCGTCTTCACCCGGGCCGCGGCACGCGGCGAACTCCCGCCGGACGCGGACCCGATGCTCCTGGTGGACCTGCTGGCCGGGGCCGCCTGGATCCGTGTCGTACTCCGCCAACTCCCGCTGGAGAAGGACTTCGTGTCGCGCACCGTGCGCACCGTCCTGGAGGGCGCACGCGCCGCTGGTTGAGGCCTGACGCACCACCCGCCCAAGGGCGTCAGCGTACCTGACGTTACCTCCGGTACGCCCTTGTACGGCACCTGTTCGATCATCAACTACAACTTTGCCAATTATTGGTGTAGTTGACGGAGATTTCACTCCAGGCTCAAACTCAACAGCGGCGAACTCCACACCGGACTCGTCGCTTCCACGAGGCTGGGCGAGAGGCAACAGCAAGATGACGAACAACAGAGTGACCCGTCGCGGACGCCGGCTGATGGCGCTGACCACGGCGTCACTGGGGCTGGTTGCAGCGATGGCCGTGCCGGCCGCCGCCGCGGACGACGGGCCCGCCCGGGAGCAGCTCATAGCTGACTGTGCTTCCGGCGAAGGCAAGTGCAGCTTCAACGAGCCGACGCTCGGCAAGGCGTATCTCGGAGACTTCCGTCAGGTCTCCAACTCGCTCTACAACTGCAGCACTTCGGATGCCACGCAGTCGATGGGCTGGTCGGACACCGTGGGCTCCACGGATTCCGCCGGGGTGTCCGTCACGGCCGGCGGAAAGATCGCCGGTCTGATCGATCTGAGCGTCACCGCGACCTACAGCCACACCTGGTCGAGCTCGCACACCGAGAACAGCTCGCTGAACATGACGGTCAAGCCCGGCGAGGTGGGCTGGATCTCCCGGGCCCAGGTCATGCAGACCGTCTCCGGCACCTGGCAGACGCACTACGACAGCCCGAAGTGGGGCCACTACTTCTGGTTCGTGCCGGACAAGGTCACCGGCCCCGCGGCCAACGGGACGGACGGTCAGAGCAACGCCGTGACCGTCAAGACCCGCAAGATGACCACTGCGGAGAAGAAGTCCTGCTCGGCGGGCGCGAAGAAGGGGCGGGCGTTCGTGGTGAAGCGCTGACCACAGTGCAGGAGTGCGGCTGAACGGACGCGCGACTTCACGCATCCGGCAGGGGCGCCGCGATCGCTCCGCCGGCCGCAGTGCCTCCCGGCGCCCCATGGGCCGGGAGGCACATTCCTGTATGACGGCCGCCCGCTCCTGATGACTGCGCGCTGTGCCGCCTGGTCAGTGGCGCCCGGTCGGGTCCTATCCGGTCGGGTCCTATCCGGTCGGGTCCTCGTGGTCCGGTTCGGTGCGCAGGTCGGCGTCGGAGAGCGGTTCCAGTTCGCCGTGGGTGTCCAGCCAGTACAGCAGGGCCAGGGCCGGGCCCACGACCAACGCGGCCACCAGGGTGACCAGGCCGAGCCAGCGCAGGCTGCTGGCGGCCGCGGCGCCGTCGGCCACGGTCAGGGAGGTGGGGATGAGGTAGGGGCGCTGGGCGGCACCCCAGGCGAGGACCGCCGCCGCGACGACGCCGACGGCGGTGATCCGGGGCCAGGCGCCGGACCGTCGCAGCAGGAGCCATCCGGTGGCGAGGGAGCAGACTCCGGCCAGGATGACGAGGCCGAGGCCGACGCCGTGGGTGAGTCCGTGCCATACGTGCGGGGCGTCGCTCCGGGTGACGGTCAGCATGATCGCCGCCAGGACGGCGAGCGCGACCAGACTGCCCAGGGCCCGCCACCGGAAGTAGCCGACCAGATCGGGGGCTCCGAAGCGGACGGCGTCACCCGCCAGGAACACGGCACCGAGGAAGGCGGTCGACACGATGGCGATCAGCCCGAAGAGGATGGAGGTCGGGTTGGACCAGGCGTGGGCCGAGGCCTCCGTTCCGGGTACCGCCCGGCCCGAGGCGATTCCGCCGACGGCCGCGCCGAGGAAGAACGGGGTGAGCAGCGAGGAGATGGCGAAGACGGCACCGTAGAGGCGTCGCCCGGCGATCCGACGGAGGGGCTTGCGCAGTGCGAAGCCGGCGCCGCGCAGCACCAGGCCGATGGCGGCCAGGGCCAGCGGCAGCCACATCGCGGAGAACACCGTCTGGAAGAAGACCGGAAAGCCGGTCCACATGAGGACGAAGATGAAGACGAGCCAGACGTTGTTGACCTCCCATACGGGGGCCATGGCGTGGTCGATCAGCCATCGGGGGCGCTTGCCACGCTCCGCGCCGCCGGCCGTCAGGTCCCAGAACCCGGCTCCGTAATCGGTGCCGCCGGCGCAGGCGTAGGCGGCCACGGCGAGCAGCAGCACCACGGCGATGACCGCGGGCATCATCGCCGGCCGTCCTCGGTGGGTCCTGACCCGGTGTCACCGGACTGCGGCGGGCCGGCCGCTACGCCGGCGCGGGGGCCGTAGGGGGTGTCGGTCTCCGGTGCCTCGCGCCGCTCCCCCGCCGGCCGGTGCCCGTCGGCGAGCCGCCAGCCCGCGCGCATTTTGAGCAGCACGGCGAGCAGCGAGCCGAAAATGAACACGTACACCACGACCACCAGGCCCAGCATGATCCACAGACTGCTGGAGCGGGTGGCCGTCACCGCCTCGCCGATCCGCATGTGCTGGTAGACGATCCAGGGCTGGCGCCCCACTTCGGCGGTGATCCATCCGCATTCGACGGCGACGACGGAGGCGACGCCCGCGCAGGCCGCGCCGCGGAAGAACCACGGTGAGGCGGGCAGCCGGCGCCGCCGCAGCCGGCACCAGCCGTACCAGAGCGCGAGCAGGATCAGCAGCGAGCCGAGGACGACCATGAGGTCGAAGGCCCAGTGGACGATGGTCGCCTGGGTGGCCGTCGGCCGGTCGCTCGCCGGGACGGAGGTCAGTCCGGTCACCTTGGTATCGGGGGTGAACCCGGCCAGGATGGAGTCGAATTGGGGGATCTTGATGCCGCCGGAGATGCTGCCGTCCGGGTGCAGACGGCCGAAGATGTATTCCGGTACCCGGGTGTCGGTCCGCCAGACGATCTCGGTCGCGGCGAACTTCACCGGCTGCTTGTGGAAGACCGACCGGGCCAGGGAGTCACCCAGGAGGAACTGCACGGGGGTGAACACCGCGGCGAGGGTGAAGGGGACGGTGAAGCCGAGTCGGTGGTAGCGGTCGCGGCGGCCGCGCAGCCAGCCGACGGCATAGACCCCGGCGACGGTGTACCCGGCAGTGATCAGTATCGCCACGACGAAGTGCCAGTACTGCGGCCCGAACATCGGGGTGAAGATCGCCGACCAGACCTGGACGTGCACCGGCTTTCCGGCGGCGTCGAGGGTGAAGCCCTGGGGGGTGTTCATCCACGAGTTGGCCGCCAGGATGCCGAAGGCGCCGAGCAGGGCGACCACCGGCAAGGGCAGGCCGAGCAGGAAGTGGGTGCGGGGTTTCAGCCGCCGCCAGCCGTAGAGATAGATGGCGATCAGCACCGCTTCGAGGAAGAAGGCCCATGCCTCGACCCCGAATCCGATGCCGAAGACGCCGCCCCACTTGCCCATCAGGCCCGGCCAGAGCAGCCCGAACTCGAAGGACAGCACGGTGCCGGTGACGACACCGACGGCGAACTGCACGGCCATGACCGCCGACCAGCGTCGGGCGAGGAGCAGCGCGGCGGGGTCGTGACGGCGCAGACCGCGGTGGTGCATCACCAGGGTGATCAGCGGCAGTGCCACACCGAACGGCACCAGGATGATGTGGCAGGCCAGCGTGAAGGCCATCAGCTCCCTGGCCGGGAGCAGTTGAGCCGGAGCGTCCGCCAGCAGTGGGACCATCGCGTGTGCATGCCTCCATGCCTGTGCTGCCCGGGAGGCCGGGGAAGGGCCGGCCCCGGCGTGGCCGCCCGTGCCGCCGGCTGGTCACAGCATCACCGGCGGGCGCGGGAGCGCACGTACCGAGGGCGCACGTTGGGCCGTTGGGCCGATGATCTTCCCTCGGGCGGCGGAGCAGGTTCCCGGACTCAAAGGGCTACGGCGCATAGTCCTCGGGGGGAGCTCCCGACAGGTGGCCCTGCGGGTTGCGGAGGTGACGCGGGGTCAGGAAGTTCGGGTGTGGTGGTCCAGCAAGCGGGTGAGCAACTGCACGAGCTGGTCGCGTTCGGCCAGGCTCAGCGGCGCGAGCAGTTCGTCTTGGAGGCCGTCCAGGACCTTGTCGAGGCGGGGTAGGCGACGGCGGCCCCGGGCGGAGATCGTGATGATGTTGCGGCGCCGGTCGTCGGGGTCCGGCACCCGCTCGACGAGGTCACGCTCGGCCAGTTCGTTGAGCACGCCGACCATGTCGCTGCGGTAGATGCCGGTGCGCCGGCTCAGCGTCGCTTGGCTGCCCGGCCCGTACTCCTGCAGTGAGGCGAGCACGGCGTAGTGCCACTTGCGGGCGTCGACCTGGGCCAGCCCCTCGTTGATCAGCCGGTCGGACCGCGCGGTCAGCTGCGACAACAGTCGGCTCGCCTGTCGACGCAGCCTGTCGGGCGTCTTACGCGCGCCGTCGTCGGGCATGTCCGCGGCTTCGGCTCTGGTCATGGCGCCCATCTTACTCATTGCGTTAGTTCGACTAACGATGTACGGTCACTCAGCCGAAAACGTTAGTGATGTAAACGTTCATTCGGTGAACGCCAAGGAAGGAAGACCGCTATTCCCAGCAAGATGGTGCAGATTCCCACCACGGACGGCCAGGCCGACGCCTTTGCCGCCTTCCCCGACCACGGCGAGCGGCACCCAGGGGTGCTGATGTACGCGGACGCCTTCGGCATCCGCCCCGTGCTGCGCGGGATGGCCCGCGAACTGGCAGAGCACGGGTACTACGTGCTCGTCCCAAACTTCTTCTACCGGCACGGTCCGGCACCGCTGATCGAGCTTCCCGAGCACATCGGAGAAGACGTCCGGCCCGCGGTCGTCGCCCAGGTGATGCCCTTGATCGAGGCGCACACCGCCGAACGTGTCCTGAGCGACGCCGACGCCTACCTGAGGTTCCTCACCACCCAGCCCGAGGTCGGCGCCGGACCGGTCGCGGTGACCGGCTACTGCATAGGCGGCCTCCTGGCGATGCGCACCGCCGCGGCCCACCCCGGCCAGGTGGCCGCCGTCGCCGGATTCCACGGCCCCGTGGGCGCCGACGGGCCCGACAGCCTCTCCGAGCTCACCGCCCAGGTCCACCTCGGCCACGCCGAAACCGATATGACGCCCGAGGCCCTCGGCGAGCTCAACCAGGCCTTGGACGCCGCGGGTATCGACTACACCTCCGAGATCTACCCCGGCACCGTCCACGGCTTCACCCTGTCCGACACCGACGCCTTCAACCCCGCCGCACTGCAGCTTCACTGGGACCGCCTGCTCCCCCTCCTCGGCCGCACCCTGGCCAACGGCTGAGGCTCCGGCCCGGAAGCCGAACCCGAAGTGCACGGCTCCGCTGTGCGGAGGGGCGGTGGCTCCGCTGTGCGGAGGGGCGGTTCGGGACCATCGCCGGTCGCCACACCGCGGGCCCACCGCACGGGAAGTCGACGGGGGCGGCAGTCCCTGACTGCCGCCCCTGCCCAGCAGAGCCGGCGCTCCCCTGGTGTCCCTCAACCCTTCCCGGCGCTATGCCGTCTCGTGCGCGGCGGTTCCGTTGATCTTCTCGATCGCCTGCCGGGCCTGCTCCTGTGGGGAACGGGTGGGCAGGGGCGACACCGTCGTGGTCGCCACGGCGGGCTGCGCCCGCTCCTGTGCGACCGTCTTGGCATGAGTGGGCTGAGCGGCCGGCGGACGTATGCGCAGCCGCTGACCGGCGGCCTCGTCCAGGGTCACCGGGCGCTTCCAACGCGCAGCGAGCCGGGCGGCGTCCTGACCGAGCGCGGCGACGTCCTCCCACTGCAGGCGAACCACCAAGGAGAGCTCGGCGTCTCCGTCCGGCAATGCCTGGATCGGCGGGATACCGGGGTGAGTCATGGTGTCCTCCTCGCGTCGTGGACCAGTGCCGCTGAGGCACGGATATCGAAAGATACGGAGGCACACCCGATGCCGTTCAATACCTGTCACGAGAAGGCAAAAACCGGGAACGGACCTTCCTGCCCTACGAGGAGGACACCGGCAGGGGGGTGGTCACCGCCCTTCATCAGACCTCCTTCTGGATCTTCTCGCCCTCCAGCATGCAACAGCCTGCGGACCTGCCCTGTGGGCCGATGGGGGTCGTGGTCCGCAGTGGCGGGACGGCGGGGGCTTCGGGGGCGTGGTGGATGTCCAAAATCCGCGATGAGTTGAGCCCGAACTCCCAGCAGGGGGCGCGGCCCGTCGGGGGCCCGTGGACGTTTCGGTCACCCGTCCCCTCACCGCATCGTCACAACGGGTTTGTGTGGCGTCCGCCCGTACGTGGTCCGACCGGTTTCGTCAGCTCTCACGCTAGGCGCGTGACACCCCTTCGGAGCGGCACGCTGAGGACAGATCATGGACACAAACGGACACGCTGAGGTCACCGAGGTCCCCTTCCGGTCTTCGGCGGGAGCCCCGCCGGGCGCGGAAGTCCTCGACTTCACCGAGTTGCTCGCCCGCGCCCGCGGGCACGGCATCGTCCCGTACGCACCCAAGCGCCTGGCTTTCCATGAGCTGATCTCGGTGCGCGCGGGCACCCTGCGCTGTTCCGTGGACTTCACCGAACACGAGCTGACCCCGGGCAGCTGGCTGTGGGTGCGCCCCGGCCAGATCAGCCAGTACCGCTCCGTCCTCACCGAGGCCGAGGGCACCGTCGTCCTCTTCCTGCCGGGCTTCCTGACTCCCGCCACCGTGGACGCCGCCCGTGTCGACCAGCGCAATTGGCGGCTGCCGCTGACCCCCGGGGGCGCGGAAGGCGATGCCGTACGCCACGTCCTGGAGCTGCTGGAGAGCGAGCACCGGCGGCCGGCCGCGCTGCCGCTGGAGGTGCACATCGACGTGGTCCGCCATCTGCTGGCCGTACTCGTACTGCGGCTGGCCCATCTGCACGGGGCGCAGGCCGGCGACGAGGCGGGCAGCGAGCCGTTCCGGCGCTTCCAGCAGGCGGTGGAGCGCGATTTCGCCCGCACACACCGGGTCGAGGACTACGCCCGGCAGCTGGGGTACAGCGTCCGTACCCTCACCCGCGCGACCCGCGAGGCCGCCGGGTGCGGCGCCAAGCGCTTCATCGACGACCGGGTCCTCCTGGAGGCCAAGCGGCTGCTGGTGCACACCGACCGCACCGCCACCGCCATCGGCGACCGGCTCGGCTTCCCCGATGCCACGGTCTTCACCAAGTTCTTCCGGCAGCGGGCCGGGGAGACTCCGACTGCGTTCCGCAGCCGTGCGCGGGGCAGCTGAGCGGGAGGCCGGCGCCAGGCTTCGGGCTTCGGGCTTCGGGCGGTGGGCCTGCTGTGTAGGCCACCTGCCAATAGTCCTGCTGGGTAGCCCCGCGGCGTAGAGCTGCTGAATCCATCGGACGCGGTCGACGGCACCGTCCTCTCCCCGCAGCCGGTCACCCACACCCGACGGCGAGTTCGCCGCTCGGCCTCCCGCCCCGTGCCTTACCTACGCGTGCCCTTCCGGAACTCCTCCCTTCAGAACGCCACTTGCGCACCATCCGTTGCTCCGCGCCACCGGAGCCTCTACGTTGAGCGCGCCTGAATTCGGCTTCAACCCGCCGCCGGTGCGGCGGGATCCGGGAGGAACCCCCCATGCACAGATGTGCCTCCAGACGCAGTCCCATACGCACCACGGTGTCCGCCGGAATCGTCGCGGTGGCGGTGGCCGCTGCGACAGCCGCCGCGGCCACCGCCCAGGGCGCCACTCCGGCACCGCCCCAACACGCACAACGGACCCAGCAGGTCGAGTACTTCACCGGCGACTCCGGGCACCCCCGGCACACCCGCGTCCCGGTCTCCAAGCCCCTCTCCCCGTCCGAACGGACCGCGATCGCCGCCGGGGACGGCGACGTCACCCCGATCGTCAACAACGGCCCCGTCGGCAGCAAGCTCGATGTCGTCTTCATCGGCGACGGCTACACCGCCGCCCAGCAGGAGGACTTCCACGCGGACGTCCGCGCCAAATGGGCCAAGATGACCGCCGTCGAGCCGTACGCCTCGTACACCGGCCTCTTCAACGTCTGGGCCGTCGACGCCGTCTCGCACGACTCCGGAGTCTCCGGGGACCCGACCAAGGACGTGGTGCGGGACACCGCCCTGAATTCCGCCTTCTTCTGCGAAGGCACCGAGCGGCTGCTGTGCGTGGACACCGACAAGGTCGAGTCGTACGCCGCCAAGGCCCCGGCCGCCGACCTCGTCGTGGAGCTCTCCAACTCCACCAAGTACGGCGGTGCGGGCTACAACGACATCTCCTCGCAGGTCGGTTACGACGGGATCGCCACCGCGTCCTCCGACAACGACCGGTCCGACCAGATCGCGGTGCACGAGACCGGTCATTCGCTCGGCAAGCTCGCCGACGAGTACGCATACGGCGAGTCCGGAACCTACTCCGGCCCCGAGCCCGCCCAGGCCAACCTCAGCACGCTCTCCGCGGACCAGATGACCGCCCAGCGGCAGAAGTGGTACCGCTGGATGGGCCAGGAGTCGCCGGACGGCGGCGCGGTCGGGGCATTCGAGGGCGGCGGCTACTACGAGCACGGCCTCAACCGCCCCACCGACAACTCGATCATGCGGTCGCTCGGCCGGCAGTTCAACCTCCCCGGCCGCGAGGCGATGATCGCGGGCTTCTACCGCTATGCGAGCGTGCTGAGCAGTCCGGTGCCCACCGATCGGGCGGTGCCCCGCGGCGCTCGTATCCGCGTCTCGTTGCCCGCTTCCGCGCGGGTGAGATGGTACGTCGACGGCCGCGAGCGCAAGGCCGCCCGCGGCCGGCACACGGTCGTCCCGCGGGCCCTCGGCGTCCCGGCCGACGGCCGACCCCACACGGTCACCGCCCGGGCCATCGACCGTACGGGCGCGGTCCGCGACCCGGCGGTGCGCAAGCTGCTGTCCCGCTCGCTGACTTGGCGGGTCGCCACGTATTAGGGCGGCTGCGGGGCGCGGGGCAGGCCGCTGTGAGTGGCCTGCCCCGTGCGGCGTGAAAGCTGGGGTGTGAGCCTGCCGGTTCACGAGCGGTCCGGGGGCGGGCCGGCGGTCAGCGCGGTGCGGCGAGGTCCTGGGTCCACCACGGCCCGCCCGCGCCCTCGACGACACCGACCCCGACCGCGGTGTAGGTGCAGTTGAGCAGGTTGTCGCGGTGCATGCTGTCGCCCATCCAGTCGTTCACCGCCGCGGCCGCGGTGCGCGGGCCGCGGTCGAGGTTCTCGCCCCAGCTGCTCCAGCGGAATCCGGCGGCGGTGATCCGGTCGTCCGGGCCCTTGCCCTCCGGGGTGTCGTGCTCGTAGTACTGGCGAGCCGCCATGTCGGCGGAGTGCCGCTGGGCGGCGGTGTGGAGTCGGCGGTCGATGCGCAGCGGCCCGCAGCCGGCCCGGGCCCGCCGGGCGTTGACGAGTGCGGTGACCTGTTCCTCCAGGTCGGGCGGTGTGGCGGACGGGGTGGGGGTGTGCGGGGCGGTCGGAGTGGGGGACGGGGTCGCCGAGCGCGACGGCGAAGGGGTCGGTGTGGGCGTGGGGCTCGGCGACGGGCTGTGGGCGGCCACGGTCCGTTGCGCCTTCGGCTTGTCCTTCCGTACGTCCTGGGGCGTACCGCCGGACCACCACACGGCGGCGAGGACTGCCGCCGTGAGGGTGGCGGTGCCCGTGACGGCCGTGCCCTTGGTCACCCGGCGCAGGCCCGGCGGCCGCGTGGGCGAAGGGTGCGCGCCCCCTCCGGCGGCCCCGTGGTGTGCGGGTGCCGCGGTCGCCTGCGTCGTCGCGGCCGTGGGGGCCGACAGGCCCGAGGGCGGGGTGAGATGGGCGGGCAGCGGCAGCATGGCGAGACCGGCCAGCAGGCCCTCGGCGGGCAGCAGGTCCCTCCAGTGACCGGAGCAGGCGGCGCACTGGCGGGCATGGCGGGCTATTCGCTTGCGCCACAGGGCGCAGGGTTCGTTGTCCCAGGTGGCGGTCAGCTGAGCCAGATCGGGGCAGGGGGGATCCGCCGAGAGGGCGCGGACCACCACGCGTCCGGCCTCCAGCTGCTGTTTCATGCGCTGCACACGGACGGCCGCATGACGTGAGTCCATCCCTACAGCGGCCACCAGCTCCGGTCTGGTGATCTCTCCGGCGGCCTCCAGCCACCACAGGGAGAGCAGCGAGCGGTCCGCCTCGTCCAGCCACCGGGTGGCCGCGGCCACTTCACGGCGCTGGCCGGACAGTCCCAATTGCAGAATCGTCAGATCCACGAAGTCGGCGGAACGGTCGGCCCGTTCCGGGGCCTGGTCGAGGCCGACGACGGGTGCCTTCTGGGCGCTGGTCCACCGGCGGCGGACCTGGTTCATGGCGATCGCCACCAGCCAGGAGCGGAACGACGCCGGTTCCCGCAGATCCGTCAGCGACTCCAGGACGCGCAGCATGGTCTCCTGCACCACATCGTCCACGTCCGCATGGCCGTCCAGCGCCCGCCCCACGACGTTGTAGATCAGCGGCAGGTGCGCGGCGACCAGCTGCTCCCGGGCCTGTTCGTCCCCGGCCTGGGCGGCCTCGACGGCCGCCGTCCCGTTGTCCTGCTTCACGCCTTTTCGTTCCTGTTCATCCGTGCGTACCCATGGCCCCCGCACCCAGGTGACCCGGTGGGCGCACCCTGATAACAGAAAAACCTACGTGGATCCGGAAATCCGCGTGCGCCCGCCCACCCCGGCGACTCGGTCCACACGGCGATCGCCCGGCCGCGCCACCTCGGACGCGACGCCGGCCCCGATCCCGGCCCCGGGCCCGGCCCGGACCGGCCCGCAGCGGCATCCCGCACGCGCTCCCGAAAAAACTTTTCGCAGTTTCCGTTATCGGGGTCCGCACCCGTGCTCTCCCATGTGTCGGACCACAGGGACGACGGATCTCACCGGGCCAACCGGCCCACGGATCCGGCCGGCCCCGCGGCCCGGCCGAACCTGACCCCCACAGGAAACGGAACCATGAACAACGACCACCGTCAGCCGGAGTTCCACGATCACGCCCCGACCGAGGGCGGCCGCCGGGCGACAGAGTCCGCCGCGCGCCGGCGTTCCGATGCCGGCCGCCCGGGCGGGCGGCACGGGCGCCGCAGCGGTCTGCACCGCGGCGGCAGCCACGCCCGGCGGAACACCACGCTGGTGGCCGTGGCGGCCGTGATCGTCGTGGGCGGGTCCTGTGTGCTGCTGATACGGCCCGGCTCCGGGGCCGACCAGGCGCTCGCCGCGAATCAGTCCGCGCCGGAGGTGCCCACGGCGGCCGCCTCCCCGTCCAAGGCGCCGAGCACCTCGCACTCCCCCAAGACCCACAAGCCCTCCGCCTCGCCGTCCAAGTCCGTACGGCACAGCAAGCGACCCGCCTCGCCCCGGCCGCACCCCAGCCGCTCCAGCCACGGCACGGGCGGCTCCGGGGGTACGTCGGGAACGCCCCGTGTCGAGTCCGGAACGGGGGGCGGCGCCCCCGGCGGCACGCAGACCGCGACGGGGACCGCCGCACGGTTCGCGCAGAAGATCGTGCAGCTGGTCAACGCCCAGCGGGCGCAGCACGGTTGCGGTCCGCTCACCGTGGACTCGCATCTGCAGACCGCCGCGCAGAAGCACTCCGACGACATGGCCGCCCGCAACTACTACGAGCACAACACACCCGAGGGCGTCGACCCCGGCACCCGTATGACCAACGCCGGTTTCCCGTGGAGCAGTTGGGCCGAGAACATCTTCAAGAGCCCCAAGGACCCGGCCACCGCGATGGACGGCTGGATGAAGAGCCCGGGCCACCGCGACAACATCCTCAACTGCTCCTACAAGTCCACCGGAGTGGGCGTCAACCTCAGCGCCAACGGCCCGTGGTGGACGCAGGACTTCGCCACCCACTCCTGACCTCGCCGCCGCGGTGCACCCGGCGGACCGGACCGGAGCCGATCCGGTCCGCCGGGGCCCCGCGGCCTCGCACGGGTCAGCCGCCCGCCGGGGCGAAGGTACGGCCGAGGAAGCCGTCCAGACTGCGGCGGGCGGCGTCGCCATGCGGGCCGGCGAAGATCTCGGCGGCGTGCAGGGTGCCGGGCAGGACCTCGACCTCGGCGTCGGGGAATCCGCGGGCGACCTCGCGCAGCCGCCCTTCGTCGGCGAGCGGATCGTCGGCGGTCCCCAGGAGCAGCAGTTCACCGTCGTAGGACGAGCCGTTCCCGGCGGTGTAGCCGCCGAGTGAGGCGAGCGGGCTGATGCCCGCGACGCCGGCCGGACGCTCGGCGCGGTCCGTCAGCATGCCGAGCATCAGCGTGCCGCCCATACAACCGCCCACCCAGGCCACGCCGGTGGCGCCGTGCGCGCGCAGCAGGCGGGTCGCATCGGAGATGGTCCGGCGGCGGTCCGTTCCCCAGTCGAAGGTGACGACGTGGTAGCCGTCGGCGGCGAGGCGCTTGGCCTCGGCCGCCCATTCGCAGGCGTCGCCCCAGGAGATGGGGGCGAAGACCACGCCGCGCGGGCCGGCGCCCAGGCTGACCAGCCGGCCGCTGCCCCGGGAGCCGGGCAGGCGGTACGCGCCGGCCCGCCGGACGTCGTGGAAGCACTTCGGCAGCTGGGCGGGTGCGGCGGTGAACTCTGGCATTCCGACGGTTCCTTCCTCGGCGGAGCGGCGGTTTTCCGCCATCGCGCTCCCCTGTGCGGCCGTGTCCGGGGCGTGGCCGGAACAGGCAGAGGCACAGGTCAGAGCCATGGCCAGGATCGCCGCCAGGGCCAGGGCACGCCTCGACTCACGTAGGGACATGCGAGAAGCATAGAGAGAAAGCATTGTGAAAAGCTATATTGAAAGGTAGATGGAAAGCTTTTCACGGTGTCCACATCTGCTGCGCACACAGTCTCCCCAGGTCAGAACATGCCTGCGCGGAGGGTGAGATACCTTTGTATGGAGCAATCGGGCAGAGGGAAGGCGGCTCACGATGGAGCCTGACCACGTAGACGAGATCATCTCGGCTTGGGGACACGAGCTGCCCGAAATCGCCGGTCTCCCGCTGGAACTGGCCAAACGCACCGCGCTCCTGGTGTCGGCCTTCGACATCGCCGCGGGCGCCGAGCTGGAGAAGCTGGGGCTCACCCAGGCCGAGTACGGCGTGCTCGCCACCCTTCGGCGCATCGGCGCCCCGTACCGCCTCAAGCCGACCGACCTGACGCACGCCCTGCTGCTGTCCTCCGGTGGCACCAGCAATGTCATCAAGCGCCTGGTGGCGGCCGGCTATGTCACCCGCGCGGCGGCCGAGGACGATGCGCGCAGCAGCTGGGTGCAGCTGACGCCGAGCGGGGTGGAGACCGCCGAGGCGGCGGTGCGCGCCACCACCGCCGTGCACGCCCGGCTCGTCGAGCGGATTCCGGAGCGCACCGCGAAGGCGCTCAGCGAACAGCTGCGCATCGCGCTCGCCGCCATCGAGGAAGGCGTGCTGATCCGCCGCTGACGCCGGGCCGCCGGCGGCGGAGGGCTCAGCGGGCGGCCAGCCGGTCGCGCACGCCTTCCGCCTGTGCCAGCAGCCGAGGCAGCCCGGGGTAGCGCAGCGCCCCCGCCCGCTTGACGATCCGCCCGGCGACCAGGACGGTATCGACGTCGGCGCGGTCCATCGACGACACGACGGCCGCGACGGCGTCGTGCACCGGCGCCACACCGGGGCGGTCGGCCCGCAGCACCAGCAGATCGGCCTGCTTGCCCGGGGCGATGGAGCCGATCCGGTCCGCCATGCCGAGCGCCTCGGCGCCGCCGAGGGTGGCGAACTCCAGGACGTCGCGCGCCGTGAGCAAGGGCGCCTCGGGGCCCGCATGGCCGTGCAGCGCGGCGAAGCGGCCGATCTGGAAGGCCGCCCGCATCTGCGTGAACATATCGCTCGGCGCGGCGACTTCGACGTCCACGCTGAGGCTGGGCCGCAATCCGGCGGCTGCCGCCGCGGCGAACGGCGGCAGCCCGTGGCCCATCGTCATTTCGATGGCCGGCGCGACCGACAGCGCCCCACCGCTGTCGTGGATGAGGCGCAGTTCGCCCTGCTCCATGCCGGTGCCGTGGATGAAGACCGTGCCGGGGCGCAGTACGCCGAGACGGCGCAGCCGGGAGACCGGGCTGCCGCCGCGGACGTGCAGGGCGGTCGGCACGTCGAGTTCCCGTGCCAGCGCCCAGCCGCGCCGGGTGCTCTCGTCGCTGCCGGCCTCGGCGTTGAGCGCCATGGTCACCAGGCTGTCCTTGTGGTGCAGCCGGTCACGCACCCGTCGGGCGTCGTCCGCCGTGCCGTGTCCGTAGGCGAAGATGCTGCGCAGGCCGGATGAGGTGAGCGCGTCGAGGAGGGCGTCGGTGTGTTCCTCGGTGGGCTTGGCGACGTTGGAGATGTCCTGGACGGTGGTCACCCCCGCGTCCAGGGCGCCGAGGGCGCTCAGGAGATTTCCCAGATGGAGGTCGTCGGCGGTGAGCTGCGGTGCCAGGGTGTGCAGGACCGTCGCGAAATACTGGTCGAGGGTCTGGTCGGCGCCGCTGCCGCGCAGCGCCGCCTGCCACATGTGCCGGTGGGTGTCGACGAAGCCGGGGAGCACCAGGCATCCGCGGGCGTCGATCCGCTCGCTCACCCCCGTGGCGTCGAGGTCCGGGCGGAGGGCGGTGATCCGGTCGTCCTCCACCAGGATGTCGGCGGAGGGCAGTTCACCGGTGGCCGGGTCCATGGTGAGGACCCGGCCACCGGTGATCAGCGTACGTGCAGTGGTCACGCGGCTCCCCACCCCTGAGGCGGGTCGAGTCGGCCCATCTGGAGGTTCCAGTACTCGGTGTTGCGCCGGCAGCGGCCGTCGGGGGCGAAGAGCAGGATGTTGGTCTCCAGGAAGGTGACCCAGTGCTCGCCGTCGGGGTTGATGGCGGGCGCCCGCAGGGTGACCCAGAGTTCGACGGCCGCCCGGTTGCCGGTGACGACCGGGGTGCCGTGGCGGCCGGTCATCTCGCTCTGGCCGGCGGTGATGTCGCGCCAGTAGCGGCCGATGGCGTCGCGGCCGCGGAAGGTCTGCGCGGCCACGCCCGGCACCGCCTCGTACACGGCGTCGGGGGTGAACAGCCGGACCGCGGCGGTGTCGTTCTTCGTCCGCCAGGCCTCCAGATAGGCGTCGGTCCAGCAGGAGACATCGGCGACGGTCAGATGGCCGGACGGCTCGGCGGCGTGGGCGGCCGGCGCCACGGCCGCCAGGGGCAGCGCGGCGAGGCCGGCCCGGAGCAGGGTGCGGCGCTGGGTGCGGGGGTTCACAGGTGTTCGGTGCCTTTCCGTGTGGACGACGGTGGCGCGGAGGCCGGCGGGTGCGCGCGCTCCGGCCCGGGAGCAGTGTCCCGCTTACTACAGGCGGAGGGAGAGTTCGACACCGTCTCCGAGCGGCAGCTGCTGGGAGAGGTAGCCGTTGCCGGCGGTACGGACATGGTCGGTGAACTCGGGCGGCAGCATCGGCAGGTTGTCGGAGACGATCAGGGTGCCGGCCCGCAGGGCGGGTTCGAGCACCTTGAGGACGGGGAGGTAGAGCTCCTTCCATCCGTCGAGCAGCAGCAGGTCGATGCTTCCGGGGAGGTCGGCGAGCTGTTCGCGGGCGTCGCCGATCCTGATCTCGGTCCAGGCGTCCAGCCCCGCGCGCGCCAGGTGGTCATGGGCGCGGGCCGCCTTCCCGGGATGCAGCTCCGATCCGATGATGCGGCCGTGCCGGTTGTCGCGCAGGGCCGCCGCCGCGTAGATCGTCGAGGCGCCGAAGGAGGTGCCGAACTCCACGACCAGGGCCGGGCGCAGGCTCCGTACGAGCTGGTAGAGGAAGGTGCCGACCTGCGGGTGCACCGGCAGCGCGGCCTGGGCGCACAGCTCGGCGGCCTCCTGGGCGGTCGGTGGCTGCGGCCAGTCGGCCGCGGTGGCGTAGGCGCGCTCCATCACCTCCCGGTCGCTCTTCTCGGCAGTCCGGGCGATCTCGTCCAGGACGGCTGCGACGCGCGGGTCGTCGAGTCCGGCGGGTGCGGCGGTCATGCCTGTGCCCTCCCGTCCCGCGCGGCGGTCAGCAGCGCCGGTTGGAGGTAGCTCTGGGCGTTGTAGATGGTCCGGTCGGTGTCGAGGATCTCGCGCCGGCCGTGCATCACCCGGGTGTTGTCGATCAGCGCCACATCGCCGTCCTGCCAGTCGAGTTCCTCGGTCAGCGAGTCGGTCAGGCGGCGGAATTCGGCGAGGAGTTCCTCGGGGATCTCGGTGCCGTCGGCGAAGGTGATCCGCGGCGCTTCGTAGTTGTACGACGGGCCGAAGACGCTGTTGGCCCAGGAGAGCCGGCTGCCGAAGAGGGTGGGGTGGGCGGCGCCGGTGCGGTAGGCGTAGTGGATGGAGCCGTCGTCGTTGAGCTGGAGGGTGGTGGACACATTGCCGCCCACCAGCTCCTTCATGTCGTCGAAGGTGACCTGGTCGGGGTCCTTACGGCCTTCCGACTGGTGGCAGACGAACGCCTTCCACTTGGGCTCCTCCACCCGGCGGCTGTACATGATGTCCTTGACGCCGAAGACCGCGCGGGCCGTGTCGCTCGCCTCGTCCCAGACGCGGTAGCCGTCGCAGACGGTGGTCTGCGAGCCGCTGGCCGCGGCCTTCTCGCACAGGAACCAGGTGAGGTCGGGGCCGAAGGGGCTGTTGCCGTTCTCCAGATGGAGGCCGACGGCTCCGGTGCCCGCGTCCACCTTCTGGGCGACGGACCCGCCGTGGAAGGAGCGCGCCGGATCGAGGGTGATCCGGCTGGAGTGCGCCTTCACGAACGAGGTGAACGCCTCCAGGTCGGTGTCGAAGCCCCGGAAGAGCAGAAACCCGGCGTCGGCGAGCAGCCCGGTGACCCATGCGGGGTCCAGTGCACCGAGCGACCGGTCCCCGGCGGGCAGGACGAGCCGGCCGGTGGCACCGCCGTAGGGCCGGACGTCAGCGATCGTGGTCATGCGTCTGCTCCTTGGTGGTCGTACAGCGTTCCGTTGGACAGGGCGGCGCGGATGGCCGCCCGCATGGGCCGTCCGGTGACGGTGAAGAACCTGCGGTAGAGCCGCTCGTCGGCGACGGCGAGGTGCGGTACGGCGACCCGTTCCACCTCGGACAGCTGCGCCGCGCCGAACTCCCGGACGGCCTCCCCGGCCGCGGCGAGGTCGGTGGACTCCTCGACGAGGAAGAGCCCGTGGAGGGCGTCGAGTCCGTCGCCGAACACCGCGACCGCGCGGACGAAGGGGAGTTGGGCGTACTGCGCCTCGACCCACTCGGGTGCCACATTGCGGCCGGCCGCGGTGATGATGACGTTCTTCTTGCGTCCGGTGATGCTGATGAATCCGTCCTCGTCGATCCGGGCCAGGTCGCCGGTACGGAGCCAGCCGTCGGCGTCGAGGATCAGACTGGAGGGGTCGTCGCGGGTGTAGCCGGCGAACAACGAGGTGCTGTTGATGAGGAGTTCACCGTCGTCGGCGATCCGGACGCGGACGTGCGGCAGCGGTCGGCCGACGGTTCCGGGGCGGCGCGCGGCCGGGGTGTTCCAGCTGACCACGGAGCTGTTCTCGGACAGTCCGTACCCCTCGTGGACGGGGAGGCCGTGGTCCTCCAGCCGGCGCAGCAGCTCGGGGTGGACGGGCGCCCCGCCGCAGCAGAGCAGCGGCGCGACATCGCTGCCGAACAGGGCCTTCGACACCTCCTGTCCGCTCTTCGCGGCCTCGTCCGCGGCGGTGGCGAAGGCGTCGACCAGCGCGGGCGTGGCGACCATCGCGGTCGGCCGGGCCGCCGCCACATACGGCAGCATGTCGGCGGCGGCCGCCGCGGCGGTGCCGACCAGGGCCTTGCCGGGCGGAGTCAGGACGAGCGTCCCGCCGTCGAGCAGCACCATGTACAGGCCGGTGACCTGCTCGATGAGCAGGCTGAACGGCACGACGGAGAGATAGCGGGCGAAGGCCCCGCGGGGCATCACCGACCGCAGTGAGCCCAGCAGTTCGTTCAGGGCCGCCGCCCGGATGCGTACCCCCTTGGGACGCGAGGTCGTCCCGGAGGTGTGAATGACCTTGCACTCCCAGTCGGCACCGCCGGCCCCGGCCCCGCGCAGCACCAGCGGCGCGGACGGCACCGGCCCGTCGGTGGTCAGCGGCAGCACCGTACAGTCCGGGCGCAGGACCCGCTCCCTCCCCCACTGGGTGAGGCGTTCCTGACCGGCGGCGTCCACCACACACAGGTCGGTCTCCGCCAGCAGACCGGCGGCCTGCTCGGCGGAGAAGGCGAGCGGGACCGGGACCTCGATCGCGTGCGCGGCGATCAGGGCGAGGTCGGCGATGACGAATTCGGGGGTGTTGCCGCAGACCACGCCGACCCGTGGCGGCCGGCCGTCCCCGGGGCCGATCCGTTCGACGAGGTCCGCGGCCCGGCGCGTCACTTCCCGGTAGGTGAGGGTGCGCGCCACCGCACCGTCCGCCCCCAGCACCTCGATCAGCGGACGCGTCGATTCGCCGCCTCCGACCAGGCTCTGCTCAATGCCCAGCATGGCCGGCCACCTCCATGGCGCTGATGCTCAGTTGGAGATCGGTGACGGAGTAGCGCCCGGTGGCGTCGGAGAAGAGCCGGTCCAGGGCGTTCAGTGCGATGACACCGACCTGGGGTTCGTGGTCGTAGTACGAGCCCCAGCGGGCCGCCTCCTCGGGAGACAGCCGGCGGGGGTCGGCGGGGCCGAACGGCACGAAGCAGATGCCGGTCCGGCCCAGCGTGGTGATCAGGCTCCGGGTGACGGTGCACAGGATGTACTCCATGCCCAGGCACCAGGCGATGATCGGGGTGGCTCTGATCAGTTCGCGGCCGACCGAGGAGCGGCGGGTGGCCAGCGCCCCCACTTCCACCACCCGCCTGCGGTCCACCGAGACCCCGAGACGGGCCAGTGCGGCGTCCTCGACGCCGGTGTCGAGGTACCGCTCGGAGAACAGCTCCCGGTCGCTGCCGAAGGTGAGCCCCGCGCAGGCCAGTGGTGCCGCGGGCTCCTCGGTCGCGCCGCCGGCCGGGCGGGCGACGATGAATGAGTCGGGCCGGGGCGCCACATCGGCGCCGTATGCCTGGGCGTAGACCTCACGAGCGAGGTCCGCGGCGTCCAGCCATGAGCTGGTCGACCGGTGTGCCAGATCGATCTGCACGGTGCTCCCCCCTTCCCCGGCTGCCGGCTCTACTTGGTACCGACGACCAGAGAGACGGAAGAGGGCAGCGCGATCCGCTCGACGCCCGACAGGCCCGCGTCGGTCAGCCAGCCGGAGATCTCCGGCAGGCTGTACGTGCGGTCGCCGGAGCAGGCGTACATCGCCAGGGAGAAGGCGGCGTTGTGCTCGTCCAGCTGCTCACCGCGGACGTCTTCGAGGACCACGATCCGGCCGCCGGGCCGCAGCGCCTTGGCGGCGCGGGCGATCAGGTCCCGGTTCTCCTCGTCGGTGTGGTTGTGCACGATCTCGAAGAGGAAGACCACGTCGTAGCCGGTGCCGAGGTCGCCGCTGAGGAAGCTGCCGCGCTGCAGGGTGATCCGGTCGGCCAGGCCCGCCTTCGCTATCGCGGCGCCGGTGTCGGCGAGCGCCTCGGGCAGGTCGAGGATGGTCGCGGAGAGCTCGGGGTGCCGCTCGCACATGGCCATGGAGTGCAGTCCGTGCGAGCCCCCCAGGTCCAGGAGGCGCCGGGCCCCTTCGGGCAGCGGGACGGCGTCGACGATGGGCTGGACGGTCAGCCGCGACTTGATCCGCATGTAGGCGGAGAAGTCCCGCCCGGCCTCGGGGTTGTCGGCCCAGCGCTCCCACAGGGACTGGGCGGGCTTGCCGTCGCGTACGGCCTGCGGCAGCTCCCACATGACGTTGGTGAGTTCGTACGCCCACAGCAGCGCCGGGGTGAAGTCGTACTCGGCGTCCTTGCCCAGCCAGCGTTCGGCGAGCGGGCCGTTGCGGTAGCGCCCGTCCTCCAGGGCGAGCCAGCCCAGGACGGCGGCGACATCGGCCACCGCGCGGGTGCCGTCCGTGCTCGCGCCGATCGCCGCGGCCAGCTCGTCGAGGGTCTTGGGGCCCTCCTCCAGGGCCGTGAAGATACCGAGTTTGGCGGCGGAGGTGAGGGCCGCATAGCGGATGGTGGACCCGATCACCTCATCGATCGGGTTGCCGGCCAGCTCGGCGTCGGTGGTGGTCTTGAACATGGCTGATCTCCTCGGGATGGCAGGGGAGCACCGCGCAGACGGTGCGCGGCAGGGCATGCCGTGCTCGCGGAGGCCCGCGGGCACGGTGAAGGTGGTGGGACCGCCGTACGGGGACGAGCTTCAGCCGGCCGGGACCGGAGGGAACGGGTACGCCCCGGGGCGGGCCGGCTCCGGCCGCGCCCGGAAGGCGCAGCGGAGGGTGTTCCGCACTGTGGAGCCGTGGTGCGTCACCCGGCGGGGAGAGCCCGCCGGGCGGTGTTCAGCTGGTGGTGGTGTGCGCGCTGCCCGGCGCCGGTGCCTCGCCCCGTAACCGCACGGGAGAACGCGGCCGCCCGGACGTCGCGGCACCTGCGGCCGCATGGCCCCGGCGCTTCCTCTCCGGCGTGGCGTACGAAGCCGCTGCGCAGCCGGGCAGCCGTGTCCTCGGCCGCTGTGCGGTCGGTAAGGAGTGGTTCGGTCGAGGCCGGTGGCAGCGGTATGACGGAGCCGGTGCGGCGGCGAGGTCACGGCTTCGGCCCCTACGGGTCCGGGGCGGCGGGCGCAGGCCGCGGGCGTCCACGACGGCCCGGCAGGAGCACGCGGGACCACACCCGTTGCCGCGGCGAGCGGCTGACGGTGTGCGCTCATCCTGCCGTTCCCCGGGACGGGGTGGGTGCGAAGGAGGGCGGGCTCGGCCCGCAGGATTCCGCAGCGGGAGGCGGAGGCACGGAGCGCGCCGTCCGCGCCACAGGCCGGGGCGACCGGGCCCCGGCGCCCGCACCGGAAAGGCATGAGCTGCCCCGCCCCCCTGGGCAGTTGCCGCATGACGCACCCGGCGGCAGGGCGCGCCGCTGCGGACCACCTCCGTGGTGACGTCCGCAGGGCGCACCTGCCTCTGACCGCTGTTCATCGGGTCCCCCTCCCGTCGCAGCTGCCTCAGTACGGTCCGCCAGGCGTCAGCCGGACACCTCGTCGAACGCGACGGCCGCGCGGCCGGCCCGGTGGATGTGGGCGGTCTCGGCGATCCGGCGGCCGAGGGCCTCGGCGGTGCGCAGGTCGCTGGCGCAGGGGGTGGCGTCGGCCCCCTCGTCGTTGTTCGACTGGGACATGGCACCCAGCCAGCTGCCGAGCCGGTTGAGGTCCTCGGGGCTTCCGGTGGAGGTGTTCCAGCCGCCGTACTCCGCGAGGCCGACCCAGATCATGCCGTGCTGGGCGGCGAACAGCGCGATGTCGATCAGCGCGTTGAGCTTGTCACCCGCCATGTTGCCGCTGTTGGTGAAGCCGCCGGCGATCTTGTTCTTCCAGCGCATGTTGTCGCCCCAGACCGCACTGGTGGCTTCGACGAAGGCACGGAAGACGGCGCTGCTGCCGCCCATGTAGGTCGGCGTGCCGAAGATCAACGCGTCGGACTCCTGCAGCACCTCCCACAGTTCGTCGTTCAGCTCGGCAAGGGAGACCAGGCGTACCTGGGTGTCGGGAACCTTCTCGGCGCCGGCCGCGACGGCCGCCGCCTGCTTTGCGGTGTGGCCGTAGCCGCTGTGGTACGCCACGGCAACCTTGATCTGCATACTTCTCCCCCACCCGGGACGATCCAGTGTTTTAGCTTTCACTAAAGCTGTTCAGAAAGCTTTAGGTGCTGGTTACGCTATCCATCGACCCACTTCCAAGGCAAGCGTCTCCGACTAACACCCTGAGAAGAACCGGCGAACGCCCAAGTCGGCCCGCTCCGGATTGACGCTTCGTCAAATCCCTTTTTGTGCACGGGTTTTCACCACATCCAGGCAGCGCGAGCCGCCCGGCCGACGCCGAACTCCCCATGTGACCCACATCACGTCGCGAGGTGTCATACGCCGAAGGGGCCGCATCCGTGTGCAGGGTGACGGGCCCGCAAGGGGTCCGGAAACAACGGGGAAGGAAATCACGTGCGTAACAGGCGAATTCTCAGCACCGCACTCGCTGCGGCCACCCTCACGGTCCTCGGACTGGGCGGCGCCGCTCAGGCCCATGCGAGCTCCGCCACCGCGGCCGCCGCACCGGTGGCCCACGCGCAGCACCCGGCCAAGCCGATGGACGGCCCGCCCGGAACCGTGTGGACCGGCAAGAAGTTCTGGACCCTCAGCGGCTGCCAGGCCGCCGGCACCGACCTGGTCAGCAGCGGCAAGTGGGCCGATCCGTTCTGCGACGGCGGAGGCCTCCAGTGGGACCTGTGGGCCCGCCCGCTCTAAGCCGCCGGGACCGCCCGGCAGCACACCGGTAGTCACCGGGTGCCGGCACCGCCCCCGCGTGACCCCGAACACGCGGGGGCGGTCCGCCGTCTCTCTAGGGTGCGGTCTCGACGGGGCACCTGCCGTCGACCTTCGCGGGGGGGGGCGCGCTGCCGGATGCCGCGGACGGCGAGAGAATGACGGTATGAAGCGCACGACAGTCGTCAATCTCAAGGGCCATCGGGACGATCCCGAGTACGCCGACGTGGTCTACGTCGGGCGGGCGATGAACCGGGGCGGCTGGCACCTCAAGGCCTCACCACTGGCCAGCCCCTTCCGTCCGGGCCCGGACGGGACGCGCGAGGAGGTCCTGGCGAAGTACCGCACCCATCTGCTGGCGCGTCCCGATCTGCTCGCTCTGCTGCCCGGCCTGCGTGGCCGCCGGCTCGGCTGCTGGTGCCTTCCGGAGCCGTGCCATGCCCAGGTGATCGCCGAGATCGCCGACTCGATGGAGTGAGCCCGGCGGACGGCCGACGGGGCCGGGCCGTGGCGCAGGCAACCCACGGCGCGGCCCCGGGCCGTCAGTAGTACTGAGCCACCAGTTCCGTCGCCCACTGCGGCTGCCGGAGCTCTCCGCGGGGGCCGAACTCGTGGAGATAGGGCTTGATGTCGAGTACCGGGGTGCCGTCCACCGCGTCCAGGCCGAGGACGTGCAGGTCCATGCCGTCGACCTTCACCAGCGTGCACCGCGAGACGCCCAGCCGGTTGGGACGGTCCTTGCTCCGCTGCGCGAAGATGCCGACCATCGGCCAGTCGGGGTTGCCGCGCGGATGCCGGGCGCCGGTCTCGATCTCGTCCTCGGGCACCCGGTGGAAGTGGAAGACCACCTCCAGGTGGGAGAAGTCCGCCAGCCCGGACAGCGACTCCTCGCCGTAGACCGCACCGTCCAGCCGGATCACGGCGGGCACCTCTCCCCAGTGGTCGTCGGTCAGCTCACCCCGCAGGCTCACCACCTGGCCGATGGGCTGCAGGGTGATCTCCTCGAACTGAGGGCGTGCGGTCCGGTCCATTCAGGCCTCCACAGGATATTCGGGACACCCAGTCTGCCTCGGCAGCGCCGGACGATCAGGTGAATCCCACCGCTGGTGACGTGTGTTGGGGGCCGGCGGCATCGGCGGGGACGTGCGCGAGGGCGGCGCTCGACACGCGGTACCGGCCGTTCGGCACCTCGGCGGCGGTGACGTGGACGGTGAGCGGGCCCGCCCATTCGTAGCCGCGCTCGACGGCGTGCCGGGCCAGCACATCGGTCAGCTGCCGCCCCACCTCGCCGCCGCGTGCGGCGAGTTCGTCATGCACTTCCTTCGCGAGTTCGACGGTGTAGTCGTTGGGTACCAGGACTCGGTGCTGGCTGCACACGACGGCGTGCTCATCGCACTCCCGCCGCAGGTCATCGCACAACTGGACCGGGTCGGTGTGGAAGATCCTGGCCAGCAGCGCGCTCTCGCAGTCCTCCACCGCACATTCCAAACGCCTCAGCAATCCCATGACGGCCGCCTGCCCGATGGGCGCCATTGACATGCAGTAATGCCCGTCCGCGATCACCTCGGGCACGGCGGGCGTGACCGGCACGGCGGGCGTAGACCGGGCGGGCGGGAACCGGAAAAGCCTTGGTCTCCGTTGTACGGGCGGTCACAATGGCCGTGTGCCGATCATGACATGTCCTGAAGCCGATGTCCCGCCCGCGCTGCGTACCCAGGTGTCGGAGCTCAGGGACGAGGCCTGGCCCCCGGACTCCGCGTCGGCGCCCCGTACCTTCGCCCACGACCCGGCGTTGCGGCCGGTGTCGATGCTGCTCGTCGAGGGCTCCTCGGTGCTCGCCGCGCTCGACATCCTCCGCAAGGAGATCGTCCACGACGGACGGCGGTTCCGGGCCGCGGGCCTGAGCACGGTGGTGACCCGCCGGGCCGCGCGCGGCCAGGGCCACGGCCGCCGACTGGTGACGGCCGCCCGTACGGAGATGGCCGCCATGGAGCTGGACCTCGGCCTGTTCACCTGCGACCGGCCGCTGCAGCCCTTCTACGAGAGCGCGGGCTGGCAGCAGTTGCCCGGCGCGGTGCTGATCGGCGGTACGCCGTCGGATCCCTTCCCCAGCGACCGGCCCGGCTTCGCCAAGGTCACCATGGCCGGCTTTTTCTCGGCCGTAGGGCTGCGTCACCGTTCGTCCTTCCCGCACTCGCGCATCGAGTTGTATCCGGGGGAGATCGACAGGCTGTGGTGAGGAGGGTCTGGCCGGCCGTGGGCCGCCTGAGAGGGCCCGCCCGAGTGAGGTCCACCCAAGTGGGGAACATTGCGTTCAAACAACCCGAAATCTGGCTAAGTGCCGCATGAGCGGTCTCCATTGCGGATGATGGATTCCGGAGAGCCAGCGGCCCGGTGAGACCCGGGCGATGACTGCGGCGCGATGGCTCCGGGCTCGATGACTGTGGCCCGATGACGGTGGCTCGACGCGGGCCGGCCGCCCCGACGACTGCGATGCGGAGGATTCATGGTCTGTGACGGGGAGTTCCGCGAGGCGGGTTGCGGCCTGCCGGGCGCCCGTCCGCAGCGTCCGCGGACTCCCCGGGCCGCTCGGCGGCCCGGCTGCCCCTTCTGTCTGATCGTGGGCGGCCAGGCACCGGCCACGGTGCTGCGCGAGTGGCCGGAGACCATCGCCATCCGGCCGCACCATGGAGGGGTCACCGCCGGACATGCGCTGGTCATCCCTCGGGTGCATGTAGCCGATGTGGCAGAGGACCCGGTGGTGTCCGCGACCACCATGCTGCGCGCCGCCGAACTCGCGGCGGAGGCCGGGGACTGCAACGTGATCACCTCGCGCGGCACCTCGGCCACCCAGACCGTCCGCCATCTCCATCTCCACCTCGTCCCGCGCACCGACGGCGACGGTCTGCTGCTGCCGTGGACCGACGCTCCAGCGGGGGGATGACCGCTGCGCGGGCCCGCTAGGGGGTGTCTACGGGCCCGCAGTCGGCGGTCAGGCGAGGAAGAGGACCGTCATGGTGTCGAGGGCGACCAGGACTCCGTAGGAGAGCAGCATCGTCCTGGACAGTGCGACCGCGCGCCAGGGCACCGGGGCGCCGTGCTGCTCGGCGTCCATGGTGAAGGGCGGCACCTGCGCGGCCCCGCGGTCGGCGACCCTCTCGTAGAGGGTGCGGAACCGCCGCTCCTGCCGGAGGTAAAAGCTGTCCAGCAACCAGAAGCCCGCTGCCAGTCCCACGGCGACCGCGGCCGTCTTCCAGCTCGGTCCACGGGTCGCGACCGCGATGAAGGCCCCGCTGACGGTCATGGCCCAGCTCTTGACGAGGAAGGAGGTGTTGGCATGGCGGGCGATCACCGCCTGAAGGAATTCCAGGTGTTTGACTTCCTCCGGGCAGAAGGGCGGCTGCACGGTCATGGTGTGGTTCCTCCCTCCTCGGGCGGCGGGCTCTTTGCGTCGGCGGTGCGGGGCTTCCCCGCGGGAGCCGGTCCGGGCTCACCGGACTCCCCGGGCTCCACGGCCCCCTGCGGCTCGTCGCGTTTCCGCACCTCGCCGGCTTCCGGCGGCTCCCCGTGCTCCGGCGTCCCGCCGTGCCTCTGCTGCCCGTCAGGTGCCGGGGACGCGCCGGAGGGGTCCGACGAGTCCGCCGCGGTGTGCCCCGCAGCCCGCCCGGGTGCGTCACGGAACTGGGAGTTCAGGTCATCGGCGACGCCGGTAAGGCGGTCTTCGAGCGGCTCGGGGCCGTAGCGGACGAGCAACGCCTCGGCACAGTCGAGGAGTTCGAGACGCGCCCGGGGCGGGGCGGGGCGCACGGCCCCCCGCTCCGAGCCGGCCGGACGGTCGCCGGACCCATTGCGTGCGGGCCTGGCGTACGGCCAGGCCGGCGTGGTCAGCGGAAGGTCGAAGCTGCCGGCCAGGCCGGTGCGGGCACGCTCCTCGACGATGCGGATGCATGCCTCGTCGAGCGTACGGCGGGCGTCGGTTGCCGCGGCCTCCACGGCGGACCGCAGCCGCCACCAGGTCTCGGTGTGCCCCACCAGACTGCGCCGCGCCTCCGACACCAACGCCCTCCCGCGCTTTTCCGCGGCGGCGACGGACCGCTGGGCCTCCCGGTCGCTGTCGGCACAGGGGTTGTGGGCGAGCACCTTGACCACGATCGCGGCGGTGCTGAGCACCAGGGTGAGGATGATGACGGCGTTCTGGTCCGGCGCCAGATCCACCTGCTCGCGTACCGCGTCGGCCGCGCGCATGCTCGCCCAGATACCGACCATCGCCAGGATCGCCAGCGTGAAGAGCACCGGGCCGGCCGCGTTCGGCCAGGGCAGTTCGCCGGGCTCGCGCCGCTCCGTACGCGGGCTGCTGGGCCATATCGCCGCACGCAGCGCCGCGATCGGCCCCCGGCGCGTCCGCTCCAGCGCGCGGGCGGTGCGGGTACGCCGCCGGAAGAGGGACTCGGCGAGCAGGCTGCCGGCGGCCAGCAGACAGACGGCGATCCCGAACCCCGGCAAGTAGGCCAGGTAGTAGGGGACTTCTCCCGAGGCCAGCCCGAAGAACCGCTGCATCAGGGTGCCGATGAACATCGTGTCGAACGCCACCCCGGCGATCAGGGTGGGCCACAGCAGGCGCCGCCAGAGCACCGGTGGACGGCGGAGGCTTTCGGGCCCGTCGTCGGCGTGGCGGGCGCGCAGTTCCCCGATGTGTTCCTGGGCCCGCTGGGACGACCGGGCGGTGGCGAACCGCTCGGCCGCTTCGATGGTGGTCCGAGCCTCCTGATAGGTGCGGGCGAGGGCCGTGGCGGCGTGGCCGAGCCCCGGCTGTGCGGCGGTCAATGCGGTGTTGGCATCCGTGAAGGCGCGCATCAGGGCGGCCTGTTCCCGGTTGTCGGTCTGGTCCGCCGGTCTGGAGGCCGGTCGCGCCGTGACGTCCAGTCCGACGAAGGTGGGGTCGCTGCCGGGGCAGTCCATCGCCGCCGACTGATAACGGGCGGCCGGCCCGGTGCGGTGCTTTCCGTTGGTGGTGTTCATCGCGGGGCGCCGCCCTCACTTTCTGATGATTTCGATGTCGACGCGCCGGTCGCACTGGAGCCGTTCCGCGGCGGACATCCGGCTCCCCGCGGCGCGCTGCGGCGTGGCGCACCCCTTCGGCAGGCCGCGGCCGTACGCCGTCACCCGCGTCAGCCCGAGTCCGGTCAGGATCTTCTGCACCGCGTCCGCCCGGGCCTGTGACAGCTGCTGGTTGTTGTCCGGGCGGCCGCGCGGGTCGACGTAGCCGTAGACGGCGACCCGACTGCCGAGCGTGGTACGGGCGCTGACCGCGACGTCGTTGAGCAGCGGCAGTGCCTGTCGCCGTACCGTCGAGGAGCTGGTGTCGAAGAGCGCCGCGCCGGGGAGCTGGTAGGTCTCGGGCCGGTCGTTCGCGTAGCGGACCACCGGGTCCGGCGGGGGCTGCTGGTGCGGACGCGGATGCTCCACGGTGCCGATGGCCGTCGGGGCGACGGTGCAGGAGGTGCCGGAGGCCGTCTTGCCGGCGCCGCACAGCGTGCGCCACAGACTGCTCAGCCAGGTGCGCTGGGCCGCCGTCGGAGCGGGCTGGTCGGCGGCCGGCTGACCCAGGCCGGCGAGGGTGAGGTCCACGCCCTTCAGGTCCGGTGTCTCATCCCGGGCGGCGCAGACCCGGGCGATGGCGTTGATCTCGCTCTTGTCCCGGAAGGCGGCCGCACGCAGATCGGCGCAGCCCGCGGTGGAGAGCCCGTCGGTCAGTACCAGGAGGCGGTGTGGGCCGCGTACGGAGTCCAGCGCGGCGACTCCCGCCGTGAGGGCCGCGAGCACATTGCTGCCGCTGCTGCGCGGCGCGGCCCCCTGGGCCTTGGTGACGAAGCCGCTGAGGCATTCGGCCGCCTGCTGCTTCCGCTTCTTCTGGTTGATGGCGTTGTCGTTGCGGGTGACCCAGTCGGCGGAGCGGTCCTTGACGGTCCAGGTGATCTGCGCCGAGTCGCCGCTGAAACTGCCCACCGAGACGGTGTCCTTGCGCTCGACCAGCGCCGCCAGCAGCGCGCCGATGCCGCCGGCGTAGTCGCGTCCAGCGGTGGTGCCGCGTACGGAGTTGGAGGCGTCGACGAGGACCACGGTGTGGCCGGTGTCGGCGCCCGCCTCCACGGGCTCCTTCATCCAGCCGCAGGCGTCCAAAGGTGCCGAACCACCGCCGCATGCGCTGGTCAGACCGGCTATCAGCACCACCATCAGGGCTCCGGCGAGCAGGGGCGCTCCCCCGCGCCGCCCCGGTGCCCGGCGGTGCCCGGGTGCCCGGACCGCTGCGGTGTCGGTGGGGTTCACGGCGCCAGCTCCTCGACGTCGGTCACGGTGTCCACCCAGGAGAAGGGGCTGAGCCCCATCTGCCGGCAGAACTCGCTCAGCGCCTTGTCGTAGGCGTTGGCGTACTCGAAGAGGCCCACCTGCTCGTGGTGCTTGGCCGCGGCCGTGAGGACCTCGGCGAGCGCCTCGGCCCCGTTGCGGCGGGTGTTCTTGAGGGCGTGCATGACCTTGCAGAAGTCCTCGTCGGCGAGGGCCGCCGCGAAGGGCACCAGCAGCCGGCGCTCGGCCGGGCCCAGGGTGTCCAGAAGTTCCAGTTCGCTCATGACCTGGAGCCAGCGCTCGGTGCGCGCCTGCACCTGGTCCGCCTTGAGCTCACCGAGGCGGTGTTCCTCCTTCAGCCGGATTTCGGCGAGGTGGAACGGCAGGACGTGTTCGCGCAGGGCCGGATCGATCCGGATCCGCACCGACGGCCGGCAGCGGATCAGGCCCTTGTCGTCGTTGTAGCACCAGCCGCTGCGCAGCTCCTTGTTGACGGCCTTCTCCGCGGCCACCGGGTCACCCGGATCGCAGCTGCGGGCGATGGACCAGGCACGTCGCAGCAGTTTGCCGCGGGCCGCCTCCTCGTGCACCGCCGCGCGCTCGCGCAGCACGTCCAGCGTCATCTCCCGGCTGCTCCAGCGGAAGTGCGGGACGAGTTCGAAGGTGAACACATCGCCGCGGGCCGCCACCCACAGCGCCTCCTCGGCCGGCGACAGCTCCACCCCCACCTCGGCCTGTGCCGCCTGGCCGCCCGTCGTGGTGCCGGTGTCGTCCGGCTCGTCGACGCGCTCCGGGCCGCCGTCGGTCTGCGTGCCGCCCCTCCCGGTGACCCGGCGCCACCAGTCGCGCAGCCTGGTACGCAGTCGCTTGCGTTCCGTCATGGTGCATCTCCTCTTCGTACGGGCGTCGTCAGGACGCGGAGGGGGTGGCGAAAGTGCCCTTGGCCAGCTGGTGCCGGAGCTGGCGGACGGTGCGGGAGTCGGGGTGTCGGCCGGCCCACATACCGAGGTAGAACCCGGCACGGAGGGACAGCGGCCGGGCGCAGATACGGGGCACGAGCGCGTCCAGGAAGGCGGCCAGCTCCTTGTCCGCGTCCCCTGCCAGCAGCCAGCGCCGCAGCTGGTCCCAGGCGCGGGTCGAGCTGTGCTGTCCCATCAGGGCATGGCGCCAGAGGCGGACCAGGGCGTCCGCCCGGTCCGGGTCGCTCATGGCGGTGTCGGCCAGCACGGGCCGGTCGCGGCGGTCCGGGCCGGCGCTGTAGCGGCTGAGGATCAGCAGGGTGCGGATCGCGTGCTGGGTCAGATGGTCGTTGTCCGAGGTGATCCAGTGGTCCAGGGCGTCGGAGGCCGGGCCCGGGGCGGCGGAGAGGTAGAGCCAGGCCATCGAGAAGGCCACCGAGCTGCTGAATGCCAACTCCGGCCGGGTGCCCAGTTCGCGCAGCGCCCAGAGGGTGTCCGGGACGTCCTGCGCGCCGACCAGGGTTCCGTACGCCCGGGCCGCGCTGTCCTGGAACTGCCACCGGGGGCTGCCCAGCCAGCTTCTGATCTGGCCCCGTACCCGCTGCATCAGCCGGGGGTCGTGGGCCGCCATCTCCAGGGCCAGCGCGGCGGACTGCCGGTAGGCGGTGTTCTTCCCCCCGGCCCAGTTCCGGATCAGGTCCCGGTAGACGCTGTCGAAGTCGTGGCAGAGCAGGATCCCGGCGATCTGGGCGGCCCGTACCCGGATCCGTTCCAGGGGCCCGGCGACCAGCGCCGTCAGCCACTCCAGCAGGGGATGACGCAGACTGTCGTAGTCGTGCCAGACGACCTCGATGACGGCGTGCATCAGCTCTTCGTCCACCAGCCGGGCGCACCGGGGGTTGTCGTCGGCGCGGCCGTCGGACGCGGCGTCCGCGGAGGCCAGCATCTCCGGCGGGATCAGCTGGTCGAGTTCCCGCTCGAAGACGTGGTTGGCGGGCGCCAGTTCACGGGTCTCGTAGCGCGGCAGCACGCTCGCGCTGAGCAGCTGGCCCGCCTCGAAGACATCGGCGAGCGGCAGGCCGTGGAAGAACGCATAGGCGATGCGGAATGCCTGGCGGTGCGGGTCCAGGACCGAGCCCTGTGGGGTCTCGGTGGGGACGCGCAGCAGCTGCTTCGCCAGCCGGCGCAGCCGGTCGCGCCACTGCCCGATGACCTCGGTGAGGCTGGTGTCCTCGGTGTGCACGCTCTGTGCCAGAACCTCGGCGAACTCCACGACGCTGCGGACCGACACCGCGCCGTCGAGGGTGCGTTGCACCTGCGGTGACTCCAGCATCCGGGCGGTGAACGCCGCGGTGTGCTCGGCGCCGCAGTCCGGGTCGGTGCACGCTCCGGGGTGCCCTGCGAGCAGCCGGCGCAGATGTACCGCGAGGATCTCGCCGAGGACCGGGCGCCGGTGCTCGAAGGCGTGCGGCCCCAACTGGTCCGGGTCCACCCGCCCCAGGACGCCGAGGACGACGACGAAGGCGCCCTGTTTGCGGGCGAGATGGGCGAGCGTCTCCAGCGTCGACAGCTTCACCTCCCGGTCGTCGAGGTCGATCACGAAGCCGTCGGGGGTGAGCAGTTCGTCCGCGCGCCGGGAGATCTCCTGGAGGATGCCCGGGGCTTCGCTGTGCAGAATCTTGATGCGGTCGTCGGGGCAGCAGCCGGCGAGCAGCGTCAGTGCCGTGGACTGCCGGCCGCTGCCCGGCTTCCCGGCGAGCAGCAGTACGTGCTGTGCCGCGAGCCGGGCGGCCATCTGTGCCTGCTGGTCGACGTCCAGATGGCAGTCCAGCTGCTGCGCGACCTGCAGCGAGGGCACGCTCAGCGCCTGGACCTCGACCCGGTTGTCCCCGCCGATGGACAACTGCTCGGCGTAGAAGGCGTTACCGCCGCCCTGGGCGACCGCACTGCGGTTGAGCCGGTTCAGGGAGATCTGCTGCCGGGCCTCCTGGTAGCGGGAGAAGGAGCCGCCCTCGTCGGTTTCCCGGCGGGGAGCCGTCCGTTCCTTCTCCTGGGGAGAGACCTTGCTGTCCCCGTTCTTGGGCGGTGCGTCGTCGGCCGGGGCGGTGGCGGGCGCGTCCGCCCGGTCCGTCGCCGCGGCGGAGGCCGGCTCCGCCGGTTCGGCCGCGCTCGGTGCCGGTTCGTCCGCGGCTCCGGGCGACGGATCCCCGCCCGGTACGTCCTCCGGCGCGGCCCCCTCCGCGCCGGCCTGTCCGGTGTCACTCACGACGTTCCTCCGTTCGTACCGTCGCGCTTTCCGTCGCTCTTTCCGTCGCTCTTTGAGTCCGCGTTTTCGTTGTAGATGGCGGTGCCGCCGTGGCTGACGGCGCTGTTCGTGTAGCTGGTGGCGGCCCCGCTGCCGAAGTTCACGGCGTTCCCGTCGCCGAAGGTGAACCCGCTCATCTGGGGAGATCCGCCGGCGGCGGGCGTCGCCGGCGGCGAGCTCACCGGCGGCGGGCTCACCGGTACGTGCTTGCGCAGTTCGTCCGTGATGACGGGGAGGTCGAGGTGGGCGTACGGCACCCGCAGGTGCATGAACTGCCGCTCGGTCAATTCCGCGATGTCTTCGGGCAGTTCCTTCTTCGTGGGGAGCGCGGCGCCGTCGATCAGCACGGGGATGACCGTCCGGCGCCACGTGAGCGCCGCGCAGATCTCGTCGTGGACGTAGTCGCCCGGGACGTCGATCCGGCGCCGGCCGGTGTCGTCGCACAGCGTGAGCCAGTTCCGGCCGATGAGCACGAGGAGGACCGGGCAGCTTTCGAGGGTGCGCCACAGGTGGGGCGGAAAGTGCTCGCCCGGTGCGGTTCCGCGGCGGTCCCGGAACACATTCTCCGGCCCGAATACGCCCTTCAATTGCTCATCGAGCAGGACGGCCGCTTCGGTGCCGTCGCCTGTCCGGTAGTTGATGAAAATGCCGGCCATGATGTTCTGCCTTTCCTCACCGGGACGGAGTGGATTGCGGCAGCCGGTAGGGCAGGGGCCAGTAGGGCTGTCGCGCTATAGGGGGATGAAGCCGAGATTCACAGGGGTTTCAGGCGTGGTCAACGCGTTGCCTTCGGCCTTTTGGCCGGGCAACGGAACACCACGGGTACGCAGAAGCGCGGTTCTTCGGGCGGCCTTCTGTGGGGGCGGGCCGGTGGCGCAGAAGTCAGCCCGGAGTTCCGGGGCCGATCCGGTGGGCGTGCAGACCGATGGCGAGGTGCGGAAGGGTCCGGCGAACAGTGGGATTCTTTGGCCAACGATTGAGTACGCGGCTCAGCCGCAGAAGATCGGCGCGGATGGTCGCCGAGTCGATGAGGGCAACATGGGAGGCGACCAATTCGGCGATCGCGCAGGCCGGTTCGATTTCCCCGACGTTCGCCAGCGCAAGCGCCAGCCGGGCGCCATATCGTGCCCTGGCCCGACGGGATTCCGCGGGAATGGCGTCCAGTCCGTCCCCGAGCAGGGTGACGGCCTCCGCCGGAGAGCCGAGGTCGTGCATGCACCAGCCGGCGACGAAGGCCGTCAGATCCGGCAGATGGATACTGCCGAGGACCGGGTCCGCATCGCCCGGCGGGGCCGCGCCGGAGGTCAGCTCCGCACCGCGGTCGAGAGCCCGGCGGCAGGCATCGCGGTCCCCCACCAGAGCGTGTCCCTGTGCTTCGCGCTGTGCGGCCAGTCCCCGGATGCGTGCGCTGCGGGCCTGCTGCCCGGCCAGCCGTGCCAGCTGGACGGTGGCCATCGAATCGCCTGTGTACAGGGCGAGTTCGGCCCGGCGGACCAGGGCGTAGGCGGCGAGTTCGTCATCACCGCCGTCCGCGGCCAGCTGCACCGCCTGCTCGGTCCACCACAGCGAGGCCGCGTCGCTGCCCGCCTCCTGCGCCATCCACCCGGTGTACTCGGCGAACCGGGAGGCGAGCCGGAGCACCACGCCACGGTGTGCGGGCTGAGCCTGGTGCGCCATGCCCCGCAGCGCGCTGGTGGCCGCGATGCAGAGCTGTGCGACCACCGCAGGCCCGAAGAGCTGGCCCAGCCGACGGAACTCGTCAAAGACATTACGGAAGTAGGGCAATGCCGAATTCGTCTCCCCGCTTTCGAGGAGCGGGGGCGCGAGCGACCAGCTCACAATGCTGGCGGGCACGGACCCGCCGCCGGGCGACGCATGGTCGAATGCCACGAAGTCGCTCTCGCCGCCGGCCTGCATACGCAATGTCCAGGGCACAGCAACATCCGCGTCGGTGCGGGGCGCCTGGTCAACACTGCGCTCGGGTGCGGAAATCAGGCTGCTGAGTTGCCCTCCCGCGTTGAGGGCGCTGTCGCATAACTGGGCAAGATCGTGACTGGGTGCCTTGACGCCGCGCTCGATCTTGCTCAAGTGCCCTTTGGAAAAGCAAATCAGGGTTGCCAGTTTCCCCAGAGACAGCCCCGCTTCGATCCTTCGCCGCCGTAACTCCGCCCCGAACCCCACAGGAATACGCTGCACCCCGCCCGCCCCCCTCGTCGCTCGCGACCGGTGAAGGGAGTGTGCCACGCACCACACCAACTCTCACATACCCTCCACGAATTGCTTGCTATCGGTTTTATTACGCTCCGCTTCCTGCGGGGAAATCTCCTTCCCCGCAGGAAGGACCCTTGCGCGATGGGCCAGTTGGCTGGTGCGGTCGGTTCCGCAACCGGGTGGCCGCGACGGCGCGGCGGTCAACGGGGCGGGGCGCGCGGTGCTGCCGACCGAGGGGATGTCAGGACCGCTCGTGTTCGCCGAACCAGCGCGCCGCGGCGCGCGAGCGGGCGGCCTCGATCAGCGCGCTGTCGTAGTGGCGGGTGGCGAACACCGGGATGCCGATGCGGTGGCGCCGGTCGGATACGCCCGCCACGCACGGGAGGACCGCGTGCTCCGTCTTGTTGCGCCACCACCACACGTCCGTCGCGTGATCATGAACGGAGTGTGCGGAGGCGCGGCATCCGCTTCGACGACGGTCCGGGGTCCGCCGTCCCGGGGCAGGCACGCGTGGCACGACGGGCCGCCCGTCGCCGCGCGGGGAAAACCTCCAAAACCGCCCCCGCATTACTGTGCCCGCCAAAACGATCACGCATGGCTGCCGGGTCGCACACTGGCAGGGCGCGGTACGTGCTCCGGCGGCGGCCGCCGCTTCCTCCGCGACGACCCGAAGGACGTGTCATGAGCGAACGTGTCATCACCCCGCGCAGCCGCGGCTTCCTGTTCCTCGACTCCCACCCGGCCGGCTGCGCACGCCTGGTGGAGGAGATGTGGCAGGCCGCCCCCGCACCCGAGCGCGCCCCGGACGGCGCTCCGGTGGCGCTCGTCGTGGGCTCCTCGGCCGGCTACGGGCTGGCCGCGACGATCGCCGGCCTCGCCCGGGCGGGGATCCGCGGCATCGGTGTCTGCTTCGAGAAGGCCCCCACCGAGCGGCGCACCGCCACCGCCGGCTGGTACCGCACCGCCGCCACCGCGGAACTCGCCCGCCGGCACGGTCACGAGATGGTGTTCCTCAACGGCGACGCGTTCTCCGACGGGATGAAAGACCAGGTCGCCGACCTCCTCCGGGAGCGCTTCGGCCGCCTGGACCATCTGGTCTACTCGGTAGCCGCACCGCGGCGCACCGACCCGGACACCGGCGCCGTCCACACCTCCGTCCTCAAGCCCATCGGCGAGGCCTACCGCACCAAGACGCTCGTCTTCGACGGGGAGGGCACGCCGGAGGTCAAGGTGGTGGAGACCCCACCGGCCGAGGGGGACGAGATCGCGCAGACGGTCGCGGTGATGGGCGGTGCGGACTGGGAGCGGTGGGTCGACCATCTCGCCGACCGCGGTCTGCTCGCCGACGGTTTCACCACGGCCGCCCTGTCCTACATCGGATCCCCTCTGACGGACGGCATCTACCGACAGGGCACCATCGGGGCCGCCAAGTCCCACCTGGAGGCGACCGCCCGTACGCTCAACGAGCGCCTGGACAAGCTGGTCGGCGGCCGTGCGGTGACCTCCGTCAACGGGGCCGCGGTCACCCAGTCCTCCACCGCCATCCCGGGTATCGCGCTCTATGTGGGCCTGCTGCGCGGCGCCCTCGGCGAGGCCATGGTTCCGCCGATCGCCCAGCTGGCCGATCTGTGGGACCAGCTCACGGGCGCCCGGCCGCTGGAGGTCGACGAGGACGGCCGGGTGCGGCTCGATGCCTGGGAGCTCAACAGCGCGGTCCAGGCCGCCGTCACGGAGCGGTGGGACACGGCCACCACCGAGACCATCAGCCATCTCGCCGACCTCGACTGGTTCCATGCCGAGGTCCAGCGGCTCTACGGCTTCGCGGTGCCCGGCATCGACTACACCGCCCCGACGGCCACCCAGGTCCCCTGGCCGGAGGCCACTGCCTGACCTCGTACGAGTCCCTGCCCACGGTTTCCTCGTCGGTATCCCCCGCCGGGCGGAATGGAGTCCTCGTCCATGCGGGAATCCGGGACGCCCCGTCACGGCGAGGGCGCTGTGTTCCCGGTGCGGCACGGTCAGGAGAGGAACGGGAAAGGGGTGCGTTCGCAGGCCGGTCCGGCGGAATAAACTGACGCCCGCTCAGGCACGGAATTCACAGGTCGCGACGTCGATGCCGCATTGTGGCAGCTGCTCCGGGGAACTGGGCGAAGGGCACTGGGCGACCCCGCCGAGCTGTTGGCCACTCCCGGGATTCGGCACCTACGACACCGCTCGCTCGGCGTCGAATTCACCGGCAGGAATTCGGGGGGCTGGACACCGCCGTCGTCCATGCCGACTTCTCCACTCAGGAAACCTCGGCCGGGGGCGACCTCGCCGGATGGCGGCGATCAGCCGGTCAGCCCGGGTGGCCGCCGCGCAGGACGGCGGTGCTCGCAGGCCGCGGCGCAGCGGCCGCGTCCTGACCGGGCCCCGTCCGCCGTTCCTGGCGAGGGATGGTCGCGGTCACGGTCTTCCCCTGCGGCCCCCTGCTGACCTCCACGGTGGTCGCGATGCGACAGACCATCGACCAGCCGAATCCGCCGCCTTCTCCGGTGACGTCAGGAGTACGCGGGCGGGGCAGCACGGGGCTGGCATCGCCCACGGACACCACGATCGATGCCGGATCTGCCAGCAGCCGCAGCGTGCAGCTCTTACCGCCCGCGTGCCGTACGGCATTGGTGACCAGTTCGGAGAGGACCAGGATCACCGCTTCCCGTGTGTCCCGTTCCACGGAGGGCTCCAGGCGCGCCATGTACGTGCCCGCGAGGTGCCGTGCGGGTCCGACGGCTTCGGAGCGGCAGTCCAGTTGAAGCTCCAGCACCGGCGACGCGGTGACCGTGCGTGGAGCCTCGGCGGTGCTCATGATAAAGCTCACCTCGTTCGCGTCGACTTGCCTTCAGGCCGGAAAGCGTGCCCTCTTCCCGGGGTATCAACCACATATTTTCCATGTCGGACGAAATGGCGTGCTCGTCGCGAAGGTTCGGAAAGATCAGCTCGAACCCGGTCCTGCCCTTGCGGGCCAGGACAGCCATGGCGCTGCGGAACACCCTGAGGGCCCGGCAGCCGTACGGCAAATCAACTCACCGACCCGACCCCATTCCTTGCTTGTGATGCGGGCGCCGAAAGAGATGAGCGCCTCAGACAGCACGGAAGAGGGGAACCACTGCCATCATCCTCCGGATAACCGCTTGCCCATATCCGCCGTAAGCAATCGGGAAATCCCCTGGTTTGCTTCACGGACAGAGGGGTAAGAGAGCGCCCCTTCCCGTCGTCCCGCGACCGCAGTCAGGGCGACTGCGCAGCGCCCCACCTGCTCCGGAAGCACACCGTCCCCCACTACGGACGGGCGCCGAATTCGGAAGAAACGTACATCACCGCAAATATCTGCGATGTCTCATTGTCCGGGATTGCCCGTACCCCGGTAGGCCACCGCTGCATCCGCCCCTCTCCCCCGGGACGACACCACCCGCGCCCCGACGAAGACGGTCGCCGTGACCGCCAGATATCCGAGGCCCAGGACCGCGGCGTGGTCCGGCCCGACCTCTGCCGACCAGCCCGCGCCACGCGCCGCGCCCTCGAACAGGACGCGATTGACGCTCAGGAAGGCCACATGGGTGCCGATCGCCGTCCACAGCGGGGCGGGGCCCGGTGCCTTCCGTGCGGCCACCAGCGTCAGACCGAAGACGCCGAGCAGCACCAGATACGCGACCGGGTCCTGGCCCGCGGGAGCCAGGCCCATCGGCGGAGCGGGCACGCCCACGGCACGGGACACTCCGGCCTGCACCACCGTGGAGGCCGCCGGCACCAGCAGGAAGACCGCCGTCGTTCCCAGCGCCGAGAGCACCCCGCCGAACCGGTCGCGCAACGAGGCCCAGGCATGGCCGCGCAGCGTCGTCTCCTCCGGCAGCGCCTCCAGCAGCACGGCCACCACGGCATTGCGGGCCAGGAACGTCGCGAGCGCTGCCGGGTCCGGCTCGGACCAGCGCACCCATCCGAGCGCGGTACCGGCACCGAGGACGCCGGCGGCGCAGGAAACGGTGACGGCCACGCCGCAGAGGAACGCACGCGGCGCAAAGGACCACGGGCCGAGCCCGAGGGGACGCAGCCCTGCCGGCCGTCCGGCCCACCACAGCAGCACGACGGGGACGGCCAGCGTGCTCACCAGTACGGCGGGCAGTAGCTGCCGCAGATACCCCTCGGCACCGACCGTCCGGGCGAGCGCCTCGCCCAGGGCGTTCCCCGCTCCCAGCGCACCCGCCATCACCGCACCACCGAGCAGCGCCCGCCCGCAGGCTCGCACCGCGGATCCCCGGGCCGGCGCTCCCCTGCCGGAGGTCGTGGACATCAGCTCCCCCTTCCCATCAGCGGAAGGGCGTACGGGTGCGGCGCGCCGCGGCCCCTGCCGCCGACACCGTCCGTCTCCACCGAACCCGGCCCGACGGGGCCCTGTCGCCCGCCGCCGGCAGCACCGGGAGACCCCCGCACCACCGCCCCCCGCAAGGCCGTCAAGACCTTCGTGTGCTTCCAGCATCCGCTAGGGAAACCGCGCCCCGGCACGCACGGGACGAACCGCTCGGCAAACCGTCCCGCAGCATGATCTACCGCGATCACGGACTACATCCTTCGACCCACCGGCCGTACGCCCCTGGTCAGAGCGGAGTCGGGGGTCAGGGACCAGAGGGCGGGTGGTCAGGGCTCACGGATAGGAGCTCACCGTGGACGGCACCGTCGAGGTGCCGGAGGTGGGAGCGCCGATGCCGTTGATGACGTGCTCGTACTGCCCCTTGCCTCCGAGGGAGACCACCAGCAGGTCGTGGAGCCGCACACCCGGCGTGCCCGGTGCCTCGAAGCCGTGGTCCTGGCGGATGGTGGGATCCACGTTGTAGTAGCAGTAGCTGCCCAGGCCCCACGCTTCGTGCGTGGCCACCTCGTCGGCGATCTTGTACGCGGCGTAGCCCTTGGTGCTGCCGTTCTGCACCGCGGCCTGGTTGGGCGCGTCATACGCCTTCTCGTTCTGGAAGAAGACCGTCCGCCCCCGCTCGCCGCGCCACTCCACGTCGTACTTGTTGAAGTGCTCGACGAAGAGACCGGTCATCAGTACGTCGTTGCCGTTGACCCGGACCCCGTAGTCGGCCCGGTTGGTCTCCCAGCCCACGCCGTCCCCGTGGTCGGCCCGCCAGACCCAGGTGTGATCGACGATGGTGTGGTTGCTGTTGATCACCATGCTGGTCGTGGCCTTGCCGGGGCCCGCCCCGCCGATCCGGAGGAACACGTCCTGCACCGTCGTCGGATTGCCGGCGTGATCGGCGGATGCCGCCTCGGGGCCGATCTCCAGCAGCGTGGCCGAGTTGACCGGGCCGGCATCGATGAGGAACCCGGCGAGCCGCACACCGTCGACGTCGGCGACCTTCATGGCCGTCACACCGTTGTCCGGGACGAGGGTCGCGTACCCCAGGCCCAGGACCACGGTGTTCGCGCGCTGCACCGCGAGGGGCCGGTCGACGTGGTAGATCCCGGGTGTGAGCAACAGGTGGAGGCCCTGGGCCAGCGCGGCATTGAGCGTCGCGGCGTCGACGCCGGGCTTGGCGACGTAGAACCGGTCGAGGGGGAGGGACTCGCCCCTCGGTGTGCCGTTGCCCCAGGTGGTGCCGCGGGCGTGGGCGCGCTTCTCGGGAAGGAAGACCTGGTAATCGGCCCCGTCGAGATAGAGGAAGGGCTTTTCGCGGGAGACCGGGGTGGTGTCGAGCGTGGTGTACGGCGGGTCGGGGAAGCTCTGCGCGGGGGCTCCCTCGACTCCTGAGAACACCATGTTCCAGACGGCGCCGGCCCAGCCGCCCACCGAGCTGTCGCGGGTGTACCACTGCTGCTGCGAGTAGGGGCTCACCGTGCCGTCGATCCGGCTGTCGGCGATATAGCCGCCACTGGCCCAGCCGTAGCCGTCGGGCGCCAGGTTCAGTCCGCCCTTGACGTGCATCCGCCGGAAGGGTGCAGCCTGCGCCACGGCCCACCGGTTGGTGCCATTGACCGGGCGGAGCGCGAGGTTCTCTGCCGAACGCCAGAAGTTCTGGGTGGCATTGCCGTGGAACCACCCGGCGTCGACGGTCACATCGCCGAGGATCGTCGTGTCGTCGGGCGAGAGTCCGAGTCCCGCGATCGAGGTGTAGAAGCCGAGCTGGGCGTTCAGGCCGCTGTACGTGCCCGGCTTGAAGAGCAGCGCGTACCGCCCGTCGCCGAACTGGGCGCTCTCCTGCCGCTTGAAGATCTCGTCGAGCTTGCCCTGGATACCGGGCGTACCGGGATCGAAGACCAGCACATTCGGGCCGAGGTCGCCGCCGCCCGGCAGCGCGCCGGCGGCCGGCGCCGCGGAGGCACGGGCGGGCAGGAGGGGCAGACCTGCGGCGGGGAGCGCGGCTGCCATCGCGGCCAGCACACTGCGGCGTGCGGGCCTCGGCGTACGGGGAGCGGTGGCGTCCGCGGGGGGTGTGGGGGGTGTGGGCATGGCAGCTCTCCTGATTCAGGAAGTGAACGGTCGACGTTCATGGGAGCGCTCTCTTGCCCGATGCATGTTCATCCTGTGTGACGGGGGCGTCAAGAGTTCTGACGGAGAATCGACGCCGGAACCTGACTTCACCTCAATTAACCAACAACGCAGGGCAGTTGCTCCCGATATCACGGTGCTTCTGCAGCAGGCGGTGCGTTCACCGGATGTCGGCAGGACGGGGGCGAGGACGCACGCTCACCCCCCACCGCCCGACGCGAACCCGGCCAGATCGGCCGCCCGGACATGGGTCGCGGCCCCAGCACTGCGATCATGACCGGGGGCGCCGGGCCCCACCCAGAGGACGACGGAGCGCCAGCAGCACATGCACGAGCAGAAGCAGACCGCACAGCGTAAGAGCACGGAGCGCACCAAGGGCCGGGCGACACGGCAGCCGGAGCGCAAGCGCACCTGGCGGATCCTCGGTTGGGCGCTCGGTCTCTTCGTGGCCGTCGAGGCGGCCTTCTGGGGCGTCACGTTCACCGGGGACCTGGCGCTTGCCACCGGCCTCTCCGGCACCCCGGGCAGCTACAAGGTGGCGCACTGCTACGACGCGGACGACAGTCGCCGCAAGTCCCGGTACGTGTGCAACGGCACCTTCACCGCGGACGACGACCCCGCCGAGGTGTCTCCTCAGCAACTGGACGACGCCGATGACGATTACGCGGACGGCGCGGCCATCGCCATGCGCCGAAGCGCGGACGCGGCGACGTACCAGGCCACCGGTCTGGGGCCGGCGCTGTCCTTGATCTGGAAGCTGGGCCTGGCCCTGAGCGTGCTGGCCTTCTGCCTGTTCCAGGCCTTCAACTCCCCGAAGGATCAGCGGCGCACCGTCAGGTCATGGCGTGACAGCGTGGCCGAGCTGCTGGCGATGGTGTCCGTCGCCGGTGTCGTGCTAGCCGTGCTGGACGGTGCCGTTGCCCTGGTGGCGTGGGCGGGAGGTTTCCTCGCCTGACGCATCAGCCCAGGGCACGGTCGAGATTGAAGGCGGCGCTGATGAGGGCCAAATGGGTAAAGGCCTGCGGGAAGTTGCCGATCTGTTCGCCGGTGTGGCCGATTTCCTCGGCGTACAGCCCGAGGTGATTGCCGTAGGTGAGCATCTTCTCGAAGGCGAGGCGGGCCTCGTCGACCCGGCCGGCGCGGGAGAGCGCTTCGACGTACCAGAACGAGCAGATCGAGAAGGTGCCTTCCTCGCCCCGCAGCCCGTCCGGACTGTTGCGTGGGTCGTAGCGGTAGACGAGGGAATCGGAGACCAGTTCCTCGCCCAAGGCGTCCAGAGTGGAGAGCCATTTCGGATCCGTGGGAGAGATGAACTTGGCCAGCGGCATCATCAGCACCGAGGCGTCGAGGACATCGTCGCCCTCGTGCTGCACAAACGCCTTCCGCTCGGGCGACCAGCCACGCTCCATGATGCGCCGGTAGATCGCGTCGCGGGCCTGTGCCCAGCGGAGCATGTCCGCGGGCAGGCCCCGGTGGGTGGCGATCCGTATCGCGCGTTCGATGGCGACCCAGCACATCAGCTGCGAGTAGAGGAAGTTCTGGATTTTGCCGCGGGTCTCCCAGATGCCTTCGTCCGGCTGGTCCCAGTTGTCACAGACCCAGTTGACCAGAGTGCCGACGGTGTCCCAGTGCTCGCTGGACAGCGGCTCTCCCCATTTGTCGTAGAGGTAGAGGGAATCGATAAGGGCCCCGTAGATATCCAGCTGCAGCTGGTTGACGGCGCTGTTGCCGATCCGTACGGGGAACGAGCCCAAATGGCCCTCCAGATGGCGGAGTTCGCTCTCCGGCAGATCGCTGCGACCGTCGATGCCGTACATGATCTGCAATGGGGCGTCGGGGCCGCCTCGGGGGGAGATGTTCTCGGACAGGAAGTGCACAAAGGATTTGGCCTCGTCGGTGAAGCCCAGTCTGAGCAGTGCGTAGATGCAGAAGGCGGCGTCGCGCACCCACGCATAGCGGTAGTCCCAATTGCGCTCGCCGCCGACCTGTTCGGGCAGGCTGGTCGTGGGAGCGGCCACAATGGCGCCGGTCGGCGCGTACGTGAGGAGCTTGAGGGTGAGCGCGGAGCGGTGCACCATCTCCCGCCAGCGTCCCCGGTAGCGGGACTTCGACAGCCAGCGGCGCCAATAGTGCACCGTGGCGCCGAACAGTTCCTCCGCCTCCATGAGCGGGCAGGCTCGCAGCTCCACGCCGTCACCGATCCGGTCGAGCGCGAACACCGCGGTGTCCCCCTCGCTCAGCGTGAACGAGGAACGCGCGTCCGGCCCGTCGATCTCGACCGGAACGCTGGACGTCAGCGCAAGGGAGAGACTCGGGGAGTCGAACACCGTCTGGCCCTGCCGGGCCTGCACGGTGTGGGCACTGCGCCCGTAATCGAAGCGGGGCGCGACCCGGGCGCTGAACGGCAGCGATCCGCGGACGCACAGCACCCGCCGGATCAGCCGGTGCCGGTCCGCCTCACGGGAGTCATCGACGATCGGCATGAAATCCTGGACCTCACCCACACCGTTGTCCGCGAAGAATCGCGTGATCAGGATATTGGTGTCGGGGAAGTAGAACTGCTTCGTCCGCGCGGGCACGTCCGGGGCCAGCTCGAAGGCCCCGCCACGGTCGGCGTCCAGGATCGCGGCGAAAACACTGGGTGCATCGAATCGAGCACAGCAATACCAGTCGATGGTGCCGTTGGTGCCGACGAGCGCAGCGGTCCGCATATCGCCGATCAGACCGTGTTCGGCGATGGGCGTATAGCGCAGTGCGTCGGCCTTGCTGGGGCGGAGACTCACACCGGCGGTCATCTGACCTCCCCCGGCACTGAGGAGCAGAAACAGCGGATCACAGTGGATCAACCAGTGGATTCAGGTTACCTCCCGGCGGTTGCGGACGGCGAGCGAGCGGGTGCCGGGTGGATACGGGGGGCGTTCGGCGGCGCCCGCCGTGCATGGGCTTCGCCACCGGTATCGGCAGCGCCTGCCGCTCGCGGGCTGCGCCATCGGCATCGGCATCGACCGCAGCTGCGCAAGAGATACGGTGAGTGATGGGTCGTCGCGCACGGTCAGTCGTACGCGCTCCGCCCTCCGCTGTGGCGCTGCACCAGCAGGCTCCCCAAGGCGGTCCTCCGGTGCAGGACCGACCGGCCCGCGCGGACCGTGGTGATCAGACCGGCCCCGCGCAGCGCAGTGGCGTGGGCGGAAGCGGTGGCATTGCTGACGGCCAGCCGCCGGGCGAGGCCACTGGTGGTGTGTTCCTCGGCGAGCAGAAGCAGCATCTCGACGCGGGTCCGCCCGAGCACGGCGGCGAGCGCCTGGTCCGCCCCTTCCGCCTCGTCCGCCGGGAGCGGCAGCCCCGGGCCGGCCGGATAGGTCACGGTCACGGGGCGGTCGGGCAGGTCGGAGAGGAGGGGGTGGTCGGTCCAGTGGAAGGTGGGCATCAGGACCACGCCGCGCCCGCCCAGCCTGATGTCCCGCTCGACGGGCGCCGCCAACTCCCAGACGTCCCGGTGCAGTCGGGTGCCGGGAACGAGTGTGGTGAGCGCGGCGCCGATACCGTGCTCGGCCACGGCCAGCGCATGGCGGGTGAACTCCGTCCGGTGCAGGTCCTGCACCAGCGGCCACACGGGACGCAGTGCCGTCTCGAAGGCCGCGTGCTGGGCTCGCCGTAGGGGTTCCCAGGCTCCGCCCTCGCCCCGGTAGAGCGCGCGGATCCAGGACGGAGCCGGGGACGGCTGCCCGGCGTAGGCCCGCCGGAGCTCGGCGCGGACCACGTCCGGTGGGGTGGCCCGCATGGTCTCCCACCCCTCCGTCAGTGTGCCGTCGAAGATGTCGAGGAAGAGGGGTGGCACCGTCCCGGGAACCACATCCTTGAGGGGCAGGACGGCGGGCGGCAAGGACCGGAGCAGCCGCCGTCGCCAGCGGCCGAAGAGCACCTCGTCATCCGGAAGGGTCATCTTCATCAGGGCCGCATTCAGCTCCAGCAACGGAGCCGGCCGGGGGGCGAACCGGACCTGGGCGAAGTCGGCCGCCGTGAAATGGATCCGGATCACTACTCCCCCTCGCGGCACTGCGCCAGCGTTCAGGGCAGGGCCTAAACGATGGTCGGCCTCCCCGCCGCATGCCAACCTCCAGGTCATGCCCCCTTCCGTCATTCACTCAGGGGGCCGCCGCACGGCGCAAGTACGACGTCACAGGCACCACGAGTACGACGTCACGGACACAAGGGGAGAGTCATGTTCCGCACGAAATCAGGCAAGGCGAGCAATCGTGAACAGGCAAGCCGCGCCTCGGCAGTTGAGCGGGGCCACGCTGTCGTCCCGGGGAGCACGGGCGTGGCCGAGGTGGGCCGACGAACCGTCACCTCGACGGCCGCAGCGGCCGCTCTCCTGCTCATCGGCGGTGGCTTCGCCCGCGCACAGTCCGCGAAGGCGACAGGGCCCGCACACACCACGGACGACGTCACCCTGCGACTGCCGGCGCCGAGCGGCCCGCACCGCATCGGGGTCACCACGCTGTATCTGGTCGACCGCTCCCGGCACGATCCATGGGAGCCCCTCCCCGTGCGGGAGGTCATGGTCTCGGTGTTCTATCCGGCCCGCACCGTCCGCGGCCGTCCGATCGCGGCGCAGATGACCGCGGGCGCCGCCGCGGCTCTCCCCCACATCGACCCGCTCTTCCACCGGGAGTTGCCGACGACCGGGGTGAACTGGGCGGCCACCCGCACCCACGCGCACACGGGAGCGCCCGCACAGCCCGTACGACGACCGGTGCTGCTGTACAGCCCGGGAGGGGGTGACCCGCGGACCCTGGGCACCGGGCTCGCCGAGGAGCTGGCGAGCCGCGGCTACGTGGTGGTGACCATCGACCACCCCGGCGATGGCAGCGAGGTCGAGTTCCCAAACGCGAGGACGGGAAGAAAGCGGGTCCGCTGCACCGTGTTCCGGGGCAACCCCCGGACGGACCCGAAGATGTTCCGCACCGTGGTCGGCACCCGGATCGCGGACACCCGGTTCGTGCTGGACCAGCTGGCGGTGCTGGCAGCCGGCCGGAACCCCGACGCACTGGGGCGCCCGTTGCCGGAGGCCCTCGGTCGCGCACTGGATCTGCGGCGGGTCGGCATGTACGGTCACTCGGCCGGCGGCACCACCGCGGCCCAGACCATGTACGAGGACCGGCGGATCAGCGCGGCGATCGACCTGGAGGGCTTCCTGGACTACGCGCCGGAGAAGCCGGGCCAGGAAGGGAAGCTCCTCCCGGTCGCCCACTACGGAGTGGACCGGCCGCTGCTCCTCGTGGGCACCGAGGGATTCCCCGAAAAGCAGGCGCTGGAGCCATCCTGGTCGGCGATGCTCGCCCATCCGAGGGGTCACACCCGCCGACGGCAGCTCGGCAATGCCACACACGGGGTGTTCACCGACTACGCCGTCTTCGCCCCCCAGTTGCAGGCCGCCGGGCTGATGACGGCAGCCGGGCGGAACTCCCTGGTCGGCGCGATCGATCCGGCGGTGTCGGTGCGCATGGTGCGCAGCGAGGTGCACTCCTTCTTCGCCCGGCATCTCCCGTCGCACTGACCACAATCGGCACTCGGCACTCGGCACCTCACCGCACGTAGTCCGGCCCCGTCTCTCGCCAGGCGCCTCCCCGCCGTAGGACCATGGCACGCCCGCTCGCGCACGTCCCTCGTGCCGTACGCCGTGCCCTCTGGAGGACTCGGACCATGAGCAGACCGATTGCTGTACGCGGCCGCTTCGCCCCGCTGCTCACCACCCTGCTTCTCGGACTGTCGCTCGCCCTCCCGCCCGGAACGCCTGCGCACGCGGCGGGTAGGGCGGGCGGCCCCGGACCCGCTGCTGCCGACGACACCTACTGGACGGCCCAGCGGATGAGGGCGGCTCAACCGGCCGTCGTCACCCGGACGTCAGGGGCCGCGCGCCCGGCGGCGGACCCGCCCCCGCCGAGCCACCCGTTCGACGGCCTCCCCCAGGTGGGGACCTTCTTCTGGACGGACGGGAGCAACACCGGCCGGTTCTGCGGCGGAACCGTCGTCCGCAGTCCGCACCGCGACCTCGTAGTCAGTGCCGCACACTGTCTGCGCTCGCCCGACCCGAAGCGCCATCTGTCGTTCGTGCCGCAGTATCACGACGGGCTGAAGCCGCACGGGATCTACCCGGTCGACCGCATCTACCTCGACCAGCGGTACTACGACCTCGGCACGAACGGCGGAGCCCGCTGGGACTATGCCGTCGTGCGGCTCACGGCACGGGAGGACGGCGCCGAGGTCCAGGACGTCACCGGCGGCTTCGACCTCCTCCCGTACCCGGGGTACGACCACCGGAACGTGCGCCTCATCGGCTATCCCGGAAACAGCGACACCACCCACCCCAAACCACTGGACTGCAACTCCTCCACCCACCGGTACACCAGCACGGACCCGGCCGCCCCCGGCGACTTCCTGGAAATTGCCTGCGCGGGCTATATCGGCGGCACGTCCGGCGGCCCCTTCCTGGTACGGGACTTCAGCGGATACGCCCTGATCGGTGTCATCGGCGGCTACCACACCGGTGGTGACTTCCCGGATGTCTCGTACAGCTCGTACTTCACGGTCGACGCGCTGGCGCTTTATGTGCACGCCGTGCGCGGCGATCCGCCTGCCACTCCCCGGCAAAGCCGTGAAACGAAGTGAGCGCGGTTCCTGACCAACACGGGAACCGAAAGCGACATATCCGGGTATGAAGACGGCTCCTGTTAATGTCAGCGATGGCCGAAAGCCGGTTTCCACCAGGCCGCAGTGGAAGGTGACGCCCGTTGGTGCCGTCGTTTCTCTTGTCCGTACTGAATCGCCTCTTCGGTAATGAGGCGTGGCGCCGGCTTCATGCACAGGCGGCGCTCTGGGTCACGCTGGTCATGACCGCGGTGCTGCTCGGGGGCGCCGCTCTGGTCGTGGTTGCCGAATCCGGCGCGCCGCACGCCAATATCACGTCCTTTCCCACGGGATTGTGGTGGTCGATCGAGACGGCCACGACCGTGGGCTATGGGGATTTCTATCCGGTCACGTTGTGGGGCCGCATCATCGCTTCCCTGCTGATGCTCAGCGCCATTACGGCCTTCGGTGTCATCACGGCTGCCCTGGCGACCTGGTTCGTCGGCCGCGCGGAGCAGGACCTGGTCCGTCTGGGAAAGACCGTGGGAAGCCATGCACGCGAGGACGCGGAGGCACTCCGCTCGGAGCTGCACACCCTGCATGCGCGCTTCGACCACGTCGAGAATCTGATCCGGGACAGAGGCCCGCACTCCACCACCTGAGCCGAATCGGCACGGCCCACCACCACCAACCGCCCCGTCTCCTCCGCCCTCTCCAGACCCTCTCCAGTCTTTCCGCCGCAATTCCCCGCTCCCTTTCCCTACCTCGTCGAACTGGCCCGGTGGGACGCGGGGTTACACTCACGTGCGGTGCGTTCCGGCGGTCGTACCGCCGTCCGGACGGACCTGGTTCACCTCACTATGTCGCTCCGCCGGGGCGAGCACACCGCGTTCTTTTCCGAGTCGATGACGGTGGGTGCGATGGTGGAGACGGTGGAGCGGCTCAGGGGCCCGTGGGCCGAGCGAATATCCTCGGACCGGAAACTCTCGGACTTCGGCACCGCACTCGGAAGACGTCTGCCCGGCCCACGGGCAATGGGCTGGACCGTGACCGCGGTGTTTTTTGCTGTCTACACCCTGGTGGCGCTGCTGCGGAACGATCGCATGCTCAACGCCGGTTACGACCTGGGGATATTCGAGCAGGCCATCCGCGCCTATGCGCACGGTCAGGCCCCGATCGTGGAACTCAAGGGCCCGGACTTCAATCTTCTCGGCGATCACTTCCATCCCATCCTGGTGCTCGTCGCCCCGCTGTACCGGCTCTTCCCCAGCTCGGTCACGCTGCTCGTGGTGCAGGCCGCCCTGATGGCGTCGGCCTGCTATCCCCTCACCCGCTGGGCGCACCGCGCCGTCGGACCGGTCACCGGTCTGGCCGTGGGCTGCGGACTGGGCGCCTCCTGGGGCCTGGTCACGGGAGTCACCAAGGACTTCCACGAAATCTGCTTCGCGGTGCCCCTGCTCGCTTTCAGTGTGACCGCGCTCGGGCACCGGCGTTGGCGGGCAGCGGCAGCCTGGGCGCTGCCGCTCCTCTTGGTGAAGGAAGACCTCGGACTCACGCTCGCCGCCATCGGTGGCTATATCGCCTGGCAGGGACTGCGCGAACGCCGTACGCAGGAAACGACGCGGCGGGGCTCCCCGCTTCTGCTCGGCCTGGCCGTCGTATGCATCGGTGCAGCGGGGACGGCGGTCGAAATTCTCGTTCTGCTGCCTGCCATGAATCCCCGCGGCGGTTTCGACTACTGGCATCAGATGCCGGGAGAGGCCTCTTCGGCCGGCAGTGCCGTCGGTGTCGCGGCTCTCGGGCTGCATCTGTTCTGGCCGCCCATGAAATGGCTGCTGCTGTTCATGCTCGCCGCGCCCACCGCATTCGTCGGCCTGCGCTCGCCCCTGACACTGCTGTGTGTGCCCACGCTCGCCTGGCGACTGCTGGCCGGCAACGAGCACTACTGGCAGCCGAATTTCCACTACAACGCGATTCTGATGCCCCTGGTGTTCGCCGGTTTCGTCGATGTACTCCACCGTCGGACGGATCTGGTGCCGCCTCCCCGGCGCCGCAGGCTCCTCACCTTCTCCGCCGCTTTCACCGCGGTCACCGCGGCGGTGTACCCGCTCCACGACCTGGTGCTCCCCTGGGCATGGCGCACCCCGGCCCATGTCCGTACGGCGGAGCGGCTGCTGGCGCGCATCCCCGACGGTGACACGGTCGCCTCGTCGAACCGGCTGGCCCCGATGCTGACGGGACGCACCACCGTCAGCCTGGTCTGCTTCGGCACCGGCTCCGATCCCGCGGCACCGACCGCCCTCCCGGCCGATCCCCCACGCTGGGTGGTATCGGACCGTCACGATCCGACCGTCAAGACCCCCTGCCCGGTGGCGCAGACCCAGCACATGCTGCGTCTCTATCGCGCGCACGGCTACGTCCAGCTGGCGGAGGAGGACGGGATCACCCTGCTGCGCAGGCCGTAAGCTCGGGGCCCTCCCTAGGCCGTAGCGGCCGGGGCCCTCCGCAGGGCCGTCCGGCGCGCCGGTCCGAACCCGCCGCGCCGCGCACTCCCTCATGGGCGTCCCGATGAACGGCCCCACCGAGAGCTGCCCATGAATGGTGCCGCCGCCTAAAGTGGTGGCGTGATCGATTCCGCTGATGTCCGCCGTATCGCCCTTTCCCTGCCCGAGACGGTGGAGAAAGAAGCCTGGGAGATGCCCACCTTCCGGGTCGCCGGGAAGATGTTCCTCACCGTCCCCGACGACGAGACATCGGTCGCCGTGCGATGCCCCATTCATGAGCGGCAGGAATTGATCGCGGCGGAACCGGAAAAGTTCTGGGTGCCGCCCCACGAGGCCGGTTCCCATTGGGTGCGGGTACGGCTGTCCGCGCTGGAAGACATGGACGAACTGCGAGACATCCTCGTGGACTCATGGAAGCAAGCGGCTCCGACGCGGCTCTTGGATGCCTTCCCCGGAAATGGCTAGGGCCTTTCCGACCTTGACCCATCGGACAGGCCCCAGGCAGCAGCCGGCAACGGAGGGCGGGCGAGGCGTCACTCGCGACGGCGGAGATCGCTCCAGTCCAGTGCCTGGGACGCCGTCAGCTGCGAATGCTCCGCGGCCGCACGGGCTTCGGCGAGAATATCGCCGTGCTCCTCGACGAGCTCTTCGTAGATAGGGGTGTGGCTGGCGGGGTGCGTGGAAGTAGTCATCTCGGTAATCCCATTCCCTTGTGATTCTTCGGCTGCGGCTCGGTAGGTTCTTGCCGCCCTGAGAACAAGGGAGCACCACGGTGAATATGCGGTGCGCAAAGGGAGGTTTCCCCACATGCGCCGCTCCCCCGTGCGGCGCTGGACATCGTGTCATGACCGCGGCGAGCACGCAAAGATCAGCTCGGCCCCTGAGACCGGTGGCGATGACAGGCATCGTCCCTGCACAGAGCGGGTATGGCGGCGCCATGGCGGGTCCAGCCGGTACGGCAAGTGAAGCAGATAACAGTGGCCGGCTGAGTGCCCCGATGCATCCCCTTCCCGTCTTCGAGCCCCAGGTGCGCACGGATTGGCGAGAACCATGCCCCATCAGGGCTTCTTCGGTGAAGATGAGTCCATGCCGCGAACCGTGAGAGTCATCGGGAGCCACCGGAGTCGGTCTCGTAGGTCAGAGGGCATCTCGTGAGTGAGGGGGGTCTCATGGGTGAGACGCTGTACGTAAGGTTTCAGGGGACCCGTCGCAGCCCCCGGGGCCACTTCCCCGGAATCTTCGCCCTCGCCAACGGCCTGGCGCGGGACGGCAGGCTGAGCGAGGAGCAGTACCGCTTCTGGCGCGCCGGGAACGACTGGTACGACGCCCACTACACCAACCCCACCCACGTCGATCCCACCGTCTACGACCGCGACCTGAACCCCGGGGCGGTGGCATGGTTCAAGACCTCCGCCGTGCGGCTCATCGAGCGGGTGGACGGCTACTTGGAGCTTCTCGCCGCACATGACGTGGCCTGCGAACGGGTGGAGTCCGCCGACCCCGGAAAGATCATTTACGAGGACGACGAGCAGGTCGTTGTCGTGCCATGGCGGAGCGACAGCCCGCGCGGCACGGCCACGCAGCCGGACGGCCCCGAGGAGACACGTCCCGCCTGACGGGGGATCATGAAAGGTGTCCGCAGGAACGGGAGGCCAGCCACCATGTCGCGCTACCAAGAGATCAAGTATCGGGCCGTCACCTCGTTCCAGAGGAGGATCGGCAACCCCCTCCTCTCCCGGCTGCCGCGCCAGACCCTGCTGGAGACGAAGGGGCGCAAGTCCGGACTGCCCCGGCGGACTCCGATCGGTGGCCGCCGCACCGGGCGTGAGTTCTGGTTCGTCTCGGAGTACGGCGACAGGTCGCAGTACGTGCGGAACATCCGGGCGCATCCGCAGGTCCGGGTCCGGATCAAGGGGCGGTGGTATGCCGGCACGGCGCACCCCGTTCCGCACGACGATGCCCGTGCCCGGCTCAAGACCTTGCCGCGCCTCAACAGTGCTGCCGTACGTGCGGTCGGTACCCAGCTACTGACGTTCCGGGTCGACCTCATCGACGGACCGGGCTGATCGCCCTCGGTCTCGCCGCTGCCCTCGGGCACGACGGAAGCCGTGCCGACGAGGCAGCCGTGCACGAGCAGCCGTGCACGTCGGCCTTCAGTGCGCGATGCCGTCGATCAGCTCGCGGGCGCCCTGACGCAGCAGGGCGACGGCCACGGACGTACCGAGCGTCTCGGGGGTGAGCGGGCCGGCCCATTCGTGTGCGTTGAGGACCGTCTTGCCGTCCGGGGTGAAGACACAGGCGCGCAGGGACAGTTCGCCGCGGCGGTCGGTCTTGGCGTAGCCGGCGATCGGGCTGTTGCAGTGGCCCTGCAGGACGTGCAGCAGCATGCGTTCGGCGGTGGTCTCCTGGAACGTGCGGGGGTGGCCGAGACCGCTGACGGCGTCGATGGTCTCGGTGTCGTCCTGGCGGCACTGGAGGGCCAGGACACCCGCTCCGACGGGCGGACACAGCTCGTCCACCGACAGGATCTGGGTGATCACATCCGTACGGCCGATGCGTTCGAGACCGGAGACGGCCAGCAGCAGGGCGTCTGCCTCCCCGGCCGCGAGCTTCTCCATGCGGCGGTTGGCGTTGCCGCGCATCGGCACACACCTCAGATGCGGATGGGAGGCCGCGAGCTGGGCGATCCGGCGGACCGAGGAGGTACCGATCCGGGTGCCGTCGGGCAGCTCGTCGAGGGTGAGCCCGCCGGGGTGGATCAGCGCGTCACGGACGTCATCGCGCTCCAGGAAGGCGGCGAACGTCGTACCGGCCGGCAGCGGGCGGTCACCCGGGATGTCCTTGACGCAGTGCACCGCGAGGTCCGCGTCGCCGGCCAGCAGGGCGGCGTCCACCTCCTTGGTGAACGCACCCTTCCCCTCGACCTGGGAGAGCGCGCCCATCCAGCGGTCGCCGGTCGTCTTGACCGGGATGACCTCCGTGGCGATGCCGGGGTGCAGCGCACCGAGTTCGGCGCGGACGCGCTCCACCTGGGCCAGAGCCATGGGCGAATCGCGCGAGACGATACGGATCAGTTCAGGGGCGGACATGTGCTCACGATAGACCGTCAGAAACCATGCGACGGCACCAGCAGGCCCGGCTCCACCCGTTCTCCAGCCCCGCGGTACGGTCCCACCATGTCCCGAGCAACCGAAGCCCGAGCTCCGCGGCCGTCCGCCGGCCCCGCGGACGCCCTGGACCGTGCCGTACAGCTCGCCGTGGCGGCACTGCGCGAGGCGCCCCCGACCGCCTGGGACGGCAAGGCCGGTGCGCTGGAATGGGACTGCTGGGAGACGGTCGAGCACCTCAGCGACGACCTCTTCGCCTATGCCGTCCAACTGGGCCCCAGGAAACCGCCGTTGGAGGGCAATGTGCCCTTCGTGTGGGAGAGCCGGCGAGCCGGTGGGCCCGCCAATGCCGTGCACGCCGACCGTGCGGCGGGGCCCGCCGGGCTGCTGCAGGTGCTGGAGGCGACCGGAGCGCTGCTGGTGGCCATGGTGCGGACGGCGTCGCCGCAGGTGCGGGCGCACCATGTTTTCGGTGTGTCGGACCCCGAGGGCTTCGCCGCGATGGGCACCGTAGAGACCCTGGTGCACACCTACGATCTGGCACAGGGGCTGGGCCTCGAATGGAACCCGCCCGCGGAGCTGTGCCTGCGGGTACTCGCCCGGCTGTTCCCCGACGTCCCGGAGGGCCACGATCCGTGGGCGACCCTACTGTGGGCCACCGGGCGCGCCGTACTGCCGGGCCACCCCCGCCGCACGGGTTGGCGCTGGGACGGGAGCGTCCGGGTCCGGGGCTAGGGCCCGGTCACCGAGCACGGCAGCGCCCCTCCCGGCAGTGGCCATGACGAAGCCCAGGCCGACGACGAGGTCGGCCTGGGCCTGCCGTGCGGTGCCCGGGTGGTCTCCGGAGTGCGAGGAGAGCCCGCTCAGGCACGTCGGTACGAGGCGAGGTGGGCGAACACCACAATGTTGTCGACGTAGTCCTTGACCTTCCTGTCATAGGCGCCGCCGCAGGTGATCACGCGGAGCTGCGCGGTGGAAGCGTCGGCGTAGACCCGGTCGTTGGGGAAGTTCGCCTTGCTGAAGGTCTCCACGGAGTCGACCTTGAAGGTCGCGACGACACCGTCCTCGCGAGTGATGTTGATCGAGGCGCCCTGCTTGAGCGACTCGAGTTGCAGGAACACCGCCGGTCCGGTCTTGGTGTCCACGTGACCGGCGATGATCGCGGAGCCGCGCTCACCCGGTGACGCACCGTCCTTGAACCAGCCGACGAGGTTTCTGTCATTCCCGGGCGGCGCATTGAGCTGGCCGGTCGGACCGAGGGTCAGCGTGGTGAAGGGCGCGTCGACGGCGATGTCCGGAATCGACACCCGCTTCGGCGCGGAACGGGGCAGGGCCAGATCAGGGACCCGCGGGGAGGCGGCCGTACGGCTTCCCGGCGTGGCGGAGGAGGCCACGGCGGGGCGGGACAGCGGCTTGGGGTCTGCCGAGGTGTCCACGGAGTTGTAGACGAGGAGAGAACCCAGCAGAAACGTGCCCGCAGACCACAGCAGGCCGCGGCCGACGGGGCGGGACGCGGAGGCGATCCGGGGTGGACGGGAATTCGGCTGGGGCGACTGCGGGGCGGTCATGTGACGGAGCCTTTCATGAACGGGACGGCGGCGAGGGCTGTGCAACGGCGGTAACGAAAGCGCCGCGGCCACCGTCCACGAGGAGCGGTGGCCGCGACAGCAGAGCGGCCTCCGTAACGGAGCAGCCGAATCAGGCCGCAGAGGCGCCCGAGGTGTTGCGACGGCGCAGCATGTAGGCGCCGGCGCCGAGACCACCCAGCATCAGCACGGAGCCGGCAGCCAGACCGCCACCGGTCGCCATGCCACCGCCACCGGTGTGGATGCCACCGTGCGGCCGCTGATGGTCGCCGTAGCCACCGTCGTGGTCGCCGTAGCCACCACGTCCGTGGTCGCGGTCACGGTCGCCGTAGCCACCGCGGCCGTGGTCATGGTCGCCGCCGCGACCACGGCCGCCGTCACGGCCACCGTCACGGCCACCGTCACGGCCACCGTCGCGGCCGCCGCGGCCGTGGTCGTCGCCGTAGCCGCTGCCCTGGTCCCAGTCAGCGACGATGACCTTGGCCATGGCGCCACCACCGGTGTGCACGCCACCGCTGGGCATGCGGTCACAGCGGCCGTCGCGGCCGCGGTCGCGGTCACGGTCGCCGCGGCCACGGTCCCGGTCACGGTCCCGGCCGTCGCGGCCATCGCGGCCACGGTCCCGGTCACGGTCGCCGCGGCCGTCACGGCCACGGTCCCGGTCACGGTCGCCGCCACGGCCGCGGTCACGGTCGCCGCCGCGGCCGTCACGGCAGTGGTCACGGTCGCGGTCGCCGCGGCCGCGGTCGCGGTCACGGTCGCCCCGGCCGCGGTCGCGGTCGCCGTTCCGGTCGTGGTCGTGGTTGCTGGAGGAAGAACCACTGTCCGCGGCAATGTCCTCCGTGATCATGGCGTTCGCAGCAGGGGCAGAGATTGCGAGCACCGCCGTAATGGCGGCTGAAGCGAACAGGGTGCGAGCAGTGCGCATGGGGACATGTTCCTTTCGGCGCGACTGCGAAGGCTGACTCTTTGTCGGCTCATCGGATCGCAGTGGCGACGTGATCACCGTCAGCCGGATTGCGGCCTCGCACCACCGGAGAACGTCGCATTCGAGGTACCCCCTGGGCTCTTCGGGTGGCGGAAGGCTGCGGATTCACCCGTTGGACGGCGCGCGTCGTCGGCGTGTCGCGTAACGAGTGGGCTAAAGGGGCTCGACGGCCCGTCAGAGCGGAGTCATTCGGTACGGAACGAGCGTCGCGAGCGGGGTCGCCCGTGACGCACCGACGCCCCCGATGGCCCTGCGACGGCTCGGGGCGGGCGGCTTCGCAGGAGGCTCCGTCAGTTCCGGGGTACGCGGCGGGGCTGTCGCGTGGTGGGGCGCCGGCGGGGCTGTCGCGTGGTGGGGCCGGCGACCCGGCCGGCGAGGACGCACCGCGGGCACAGCAATGACACGAAGGGCAATTCCGCAGCGTGATGGCGTAACACCCCTCCACGGGCGCGCCGTTCGGCAGACGATGGCGACCCAGGTCCTCGTCATGCATTCAACGGGAGGCGCATCCATCCCCGTCCTCTTCACGCGAGGACGGATGCGCCTCTCCTCTCGGCGGGAACACGATTCGGCGGGCACTCGATGAACCGCTGGACGATGCCGTCGGACTCGACACACAGGCGCGCGTCGGCAAGGCCGGCGGCCGTCTCCTCTGCCGTCCGTGCCGGGTGATGCCGGGATGGTGACCGGGCCACGGGTACACGAAAGGCCGGCCACGCTCACTCGGATGGAGCGATTCATACACCCGAAGAGCCGCTCCGACAGGCGGTCCTGTGTTTCACATGAAACATCGATGGAAGGTCGCGCCGGCTCAGGTGGCACTGTCCCGGAGGGCCTTTTCGACGATCGCTTCCAGCCGGGAGTGGTGCGCCCCTCGCCAGTAGACGCGCCCGCATGCCGTGCACTGGGCGAAGACGTCGTACGTCCGCTGGGTGCCGTGTTCAAGGTGCTCACGGACCGAGTCCTTGTCGGCGTCCGTGAGCGGGCCGTTGCATGCGGTGCAACGCGTCCAGGGTGCGAGCTCGGGCGCGAACCGGTCCAGTACGTCCCGGAGTTGGTCATCGGGCCGGTCGCTGTAGATGAACGCGCCCGCCCAGATCTCCCGCCGTCGCAGCAGCCCCCGGTCCCGGGAGAGCAGGACGCGTTGCTCCTTCGCCGAGAGCGCCGCCAGTGCGGCGTCGCCGGGGTCCTCATTCGTGTACGCAGCGTCGACGCCGAGCAGCCGCAGCCTGCGCGCCAGGGTGCCGAGGTGAACGTCGAGCAGGAACCGCAGCGGCGCCCCGGGGATCCGCTGGGGGCGCTCGACGGCGTACACCTCGACGCTCTCGCCCGCCCGCGGGACATGGGATACGGGAACCTCGGCGCCGTTCACGACCAGCCGGCCGACCTCGGTGAGCGGGACGCCGAGCGATTCGACGACATGGCCGAGCGTCGAGGAACCGTCGGTCACCACGGGCGCACCGGCGGCGGTGGAGTGCGCCGCCCCCACGAAAAGGTGCAGCTCAGGGGCGAAGACGAAGGGGATCTCAGGACCGTTCACGCCGGACAGCATGTCATCGGCCGGGCCGGCCCGGCCAGCGGATTCCCGGCGGTCGGCGCCCGGAGGGGCGAGCCACCGGCACTCCGGCTCGATCGCAGCCGCGACGGATCTGGCTACGTACGGACCGTAGCGGTCCGCGCCCCAGATTGTGCACGGTGGAGCAGGCCCCGCTCCCCCGCCGCCCCTAGCCTCACTGCCACCACACCACCATCACCATCACCAATGAGGGGCGGTACCGGTGAACTGGCTCATCCACGACTACCGCGAGAGCGATCTCGCCGAGGTGGTCCATCTGATCGACTCCACGGCCGGCCTCGGCCAGGAGTCCGTCTTCTCCCTCGCGGAGTGCATCAGTGCGCTGACCTCTCGGCAGCCCGCCGTGGTGGCCGTCCACCAGGGCGCTCCCATCGGGGCGGCGCTCGCGTGTGTGGCGGGTGAGCGGGGCTGGGTGATGCGGATCGCGATCTCCTCGTCCTGGCGCGGCCGGGGGCTGGCGAGTGCGCTGCTGGTGGAGCTGGAGCGGCGGCTGATCGCCGCCCGGGTGAGCCGGATCGCCTATGTGCTCCCGGAGGAAGACCTCCTCGGGGAGGGACTGCTCAATGCGGGCTACACCCGGCAGCCCGCGGTGGCCTACTTCGAGAAGGTGGAGCCGCATCACGGGCCCGCGGCCGGCCTCCTGGAGGACCTCGGCGGGCGGTTTCTGCCCGCCGACCTGTGGGCCAAGGTGGCCGGCATGGAAGCGGAGAAGGATCTCATCGAGCGACGGGTCGTGCTGCCGCTGGCGGAGCCGGAGCGAGCTGCCCGGCACGGCGTACGGCCGCCGCGGGCGATCGCCCTCTTCGGCCCGCCGGGCACCGGGAAGACCACCTTCGCCCGGGGCATCGCCGCCCGCCTCGGCTGGCCGTTCGTCGAGCTGCTTCCGTCCCGGCTGGCCGATGGGGGAAATCTGGCGGCGGCCCTGCGCAGCGCCTTCGCCCGGATCTCGGAACTGGAGCGGGTTCTGGTCTTCATCGACGAGGTCGAGGAGATCGCCCCGGTCCGCGGCGAACCCGCGCAGCCGGGCGGGCTGCACGGCGTGACCAATGAGCTGCTCAAGCTGATACCGGGATTCCGCGAGCGGGACGAGCGGCTGCTGGTGTGCGCGACCAATTCCCTTCGCTCGCTCGACCCGGCGTTCCTGCGCCCCGGCCGGTTCGACTACGTGATCCCGATCGGCACGCCGGACCCGGCGGCGCGGTCGGCGATCTGGTCCCGGTACACGGACGGCCGGGCCGATGTGGACATCGCGGCGCTGGTGGCGGCCAGCGAGCTGTTCACCCCGGCCGATATCGAGCACGCCGCCCGGGTGGCCGCGCAGGCTTCCTTCGAACGGGACCTGGAGGCGATCGGCGTGGGCGCGGGGGCGCGTGGGCGGCTCGGGGCAAGCACCGAGGACTACCTCGCCGCCCTCGCCCGGTGCCGGCCCACGGTCACACCGGCGATGCTCGACGAATTCGATGCGGACATCACGGCCCACGCGCGCTGCTGATGGCGGGGGCGCTGGTGCGGGGTGGCGGGGGGCACCGAAGTGACCGCCTCCGGGTACCCCGCGCCTCGCAATGGACGTAACCCCCTTGCCGCGATCGTCCAGCAGTCATGAGGATGACGCCATGCCTGCCTTCTCCGCACTCGACGGGACCGAGCTCGCCTTTCATGTCATGGGTGAGGGCGAGCCGCTCCTCTGTCTGCCCGGCGGTCCCATGCGCGCCTCCGCCTACCTCGGTGACCTCGGTGGACTGTCTGCACACCGGCAGTTGGTCCTGCTCGATCTGCGGGGCACCGGTGACTCCGGCGTCCCCGCGGACCCGGCCGGCTACCGCTGCGACCGGCAGGTCGCCGATGTCGAAGCGCTGCGCCGGCACCTCGGCAGGGACCGTATCGACGTGCTCGCTCACTCTGCGGCCGGCGATCTCGCCCTCCTCTACGCGGCCCGACATCCCGAGCACCTACGGACGCTCACCCTGGTCACTTCCCGGGCCCGCGCCCTCGGTCTCGACTACACCCATGAGCACCGCATGGAGGCGGCCGCCCTGCGCGCGGCCGAGCCGTGGTTCGACTCCGCACACCAGGCCTATCAAGCCATCTGGGCCGGCACCGCGACCGACGCCGAGTGGGACGCCGGCGCCCCGTTCTTCTACGGCCGTTGGGACGCGGCCGCGCAGGCGCACGCCGCATCCGAAGTGGAGCAGACCAACGAGGAGGCGGCAGAGATCTATGCGGCTGCCGGCGCTTTCGACCCTGCCGCCACTCGCTCCGCGCTCGCCTCCCTGAGTGCGCCGGTGCTGGTGCTGGCCGGCGAACTGGACGGCGGTCCGCGTCCCCACGTTGCCGCTGCCACGGCGCAGCTGCTCCCCGGCGCCGAACTATGCGTCCAGGCAGGTGGCGGCCACTACCCATGGCTCGACGACCCCGTACAGTTCGCCCGGACCGTCGGCTCGTTCCTCGACCGCTCCGTTCCGCCCGCACACGGTGTCAGCAGCTCAAGTTGCCGCCAGGTGCGGTCCCCAGGATCTGCACAAAGCTCTGATAGCTGTTGATCCGGCTCTGCACCTGGCCGGGGTTGCCGCCGTTGCATTCGAGCGAGCCGTTGATGCTGCGGATGGTCTCACCGAATCCGGCGCCAGTGACCATCGCTTGGTGCGGCGTCATGGTGCCCGGTCCGGTTTGCGTGTTCCAGTACCAGAGGGCGGTCTTCCAGGCGACGGCGGCGTCCTGCTCCACCAGAGAGGGGTTGTGCAGCAGATCGATGCCGAGCGCGTCGCCCGCCGCCTTGTAGTTGAAGTTCCAGCTGAGCTGCAGCGGCCCCCGCCCGTAGTACGCGGCCTGACCTGCCGGGCACCCATACGGTTGAGTGGCGTCGCAGTAGTGGGGATAGTTCGCGGTGTTCTGCTCCACCACATACACCAGGCCACCGGTCTCATGGCTGACGTTCGCGAGGAAGGCCGCGGCCTCCTGGCGCCGCACGGTGTCGCTCCCGGTGTTCGCAAACTCGGGATACGCGCTGAGTGCCGCCGTCAGACCGCTGTAGGTGTAGAACGAATTCCGGTTCGGGAACATCTGGTTGAACTGCGCCTCGCTGACGACGAACCCCTCGGCTCGCGTATCAGCGCGCGCCGGATCCACTGCACAACCGGAGCAGCGCACCGTGGCGACCGCGGTCGACGTCGGTACGGCGAGTGCCACGCCCAGGGTGACGGTGGCGGCGCTCAGCAGGGCGGCAATACGTGATCGCATAGCGGTGTCTCCTTCACGCGGTGCGCCTCGGGTGGGGAGGGCCCGCAGTGTGTGGGGGGTGGCGCGCCGCCGAACTCGATGGGGCGACGCGTTACGGGGGGGAGGCCGGGCGGGTGGAGCAACGGGCGTGCAAGTACCGGCACTTGGAGCGGCGTTACGGGTAGTCGCAGCACCTGCTGTACGTACGGAGCGGGAGCACGGCGCTAACGGCGTTGGAGCGCAGGTCGATCAGGCGGCACGGCCACGGGCAACTGCGGTAGGGGCGGCTACGAGTGCATCCATCAGGGGCGGCGATCCGGCCCGCGGTCTAGACCAACTCCAGGCTATGGTGCGCCTCTTGAACATGTCCATACCAATGCATCGATTCACCGATTCACCGGCGCCCGCGCCGGTGAGGGCCACCGCGCCCACCAACCTTGACGCCGGACCGTTGTCAGACCCCCGCGGCGGCAGGACGTCGTCGAGGCATCCTTCAGACCCGCCTCGCCCCGACGCACTCCTGGTGCAGTGATCCGCGGTCAACCGCCTGCCATCCATTTCTTCACCCCATCGACTACCGGGTCCGCTACCGCCGTCCAGCCGGCCCTCTTCGGCCACGTCCGGCGGACCTTCCAGCCATAGCCGGACCGAGCGGGCACAACCGGGAGCGGGACATGGCATAGCGGCCCCAGCACAGCCCCGGCTTCGGCTCCGGCCCCGTGCCATAGTGCCCGCATGAAGACGATCGGGCTGCTCGGAGGCATGAGCTGGGAGTCGACGGCGGAGTACTACCGGCTGCTCAACGAATTGACGCGGGAGCGTCTGGGCGGCCTGCACTCCTCGCGCTGTGTGCTCTACTCCGTGGACTTCGCGGAGATCGAACGACTACAGACCGAAGGACGCTGGGAGAAGGCAGCCGAGGTACTCGCCGAAGCCGCCAGGGCGCTGGAAGCAGCCGGCGCCGACATACTGCTGCTCTGCACCAACACCATGCACAAGGTCGCCGGCCAGGTGGCCGCCGCCGTCACCGTCCCGCTACTACACCTCGCCGACACCACCGCGGATGCCGTACGTGACAGCGGCCTGCGCCGTATCGGGCTGCTGGGCACCGCCTTCACCATGGAGCAGGATTTCTACCGCAACCGGCTCGAAAGTCATGGGCTGGAGGTACGGGTCCCGGATGCCGTCGGACGAAGCATCGTCCATCGCACGATCTACGAGGAGCTGTGCCAGGGCATCGTCCGTGAAGAGTCCCGGCAGTCATTTATGGCCATCATCAGGGACCTCGTCACCGCCGGGGCCGAGGGCATCGTGCTGGGCTGCACCGAGATCGAGCTGCTCATCAAACCGGAGCACAGCCCGGTCCCGGTATTTCCGACCACACGGCTGCATGCCGAAGCCGCCGTCGCCCACGCGCTCGCCGGCTCCCCGTAGTGGCGAGTCCGGTGGGTCCGATAGATCCAGCAGTTCGCGACCGACCAAGTGGAAGGTGCCACGACCATCAACTCCCCTCTGCACACAGATTCTTGAGCTGTGAGCAGGTTTGAAGCCGCGACAGGTACGCTGACGTGGTGTCGAGTACCGAGTTGGAACGACTGGCCAGGATCCGGATGCAAGTCACCGGTGAGACGCTGGAACGCGCCATGGCCGTACTCGAAGGACACGCCGGCACCCCCGAGCCGAAATCCGAGCCCGACGCCGCGACCGAAGACACCGGAAACAGCGAGGTCAATGAGGCCGACGCGCCCAACGAGGCCAGCGACGGCAGCGACGGCAGCGACGGCAAGGACAACGCCGCGCGGCGGGACGAGGGACGAACACCTCAGCGGCGAGGTCATCTCCGCAGCCTCTGAGCCAGTCCGGCGCGACGGCAAGTCGCGACGGCAAGTCGTACCCCTCAAGAGAAACGATGCTCCAGGAGAGAGAAGCAGCGACTCACGAAGAGTCGCGGGTGTCATGCAGAGAGTCATGGACGCCGGGCAGCCACCACCGCCGAGCAACGCCCCGGGCCGCGTATGCCGGCCACGCCACACGGCTCCACACTCGGAACATGCCGCTATCGACCATCCACGCAGCGTGAAGGGTCGACAGAGGTCGTACAACCGCCGAGGAGCCGCCGAGAAGCCCGCGGCTCACGGAGTGAGTGGCCGCGCCAGCATCGGTGTCTTGAGCATCTGGTGTCCGCCGCTGGCCAGCATGCGGACCTCGCCCCGGTCGCTGATCTCTGCGCGTACGATCCCCGATTCATCCTCGTAGACCGGATACCCGCCGGCTCCTGCCCGCTCGGTACGACGGACGATCACCACGTCGTCCTCCACAGCGGGAGCTTGAAATACCAGCTCATAGCTTTCCGGGTAATCCTCCATCGTGGCCTCCCGAATACGACTCGGCAGGTGCTGTGGGCGGCGCTCCCCACGCCGCTGTACGCGCGCCGCTGCACCTCGGCCCTTCCATCCTCACGCACTCCCGCCCGCCTCGCCTCATGAAGGAGGAGAGGCGGCGGGCACATCCACACCCACCTCCATGGTGGCTCCAGAGGCGTGCCCCGCCGTGGCTTCGGAGGTGCCCCGCCCCCGTGCACTGTCACGGGAGCGGGGCGGGTCCGAGAAGCGCCAGCAGCTCGGATAGTTACGAGAGCCACGGTACGGGGCACCACTGACAACGGCGGACCGGCGGACCGGCGGACCGACAGACCGGCAGACCGGCCGGTGCGCCGGTGCGGTCATCGCGCTCCTCGCGGCCGTGCGGGCAGACGAGATCCCTCGCATGCTGCGGATGCGGCGGCGAGGGAAGGATCCGTCGGCACGGCATCGAGGCGAAAGGAGTGAAGGTGGCCGCGAGACCTCGGTTCTCGCTTGCGACGGTGGTCCTGGACTGCCCGGAGGCGCATGTGCTTGCGGACTTCTACCGGCGGCTGCTCGGGTGGGAGGTGACCTACAGCGAGCCGGACTGGGTACTCGTCAGGCGCCCGGACGGGGGTACCGGGCTCTCGTTCCAGTCCGAGCCCGGGTATCAGGCGCCGGTGTGGCCGGAACGACCCGGAGCACAGCAGAAGATGCTGCATCTCGACATCCGGGTCGATGACCTTGATGAGGCCGAGGCGTATGCGGTCGCGGCGGGGGCCACGCGCGCCGCTTTCCAGCCCCAGGACGATGTCCGGGTGTTGCTCGATCCGGCGGGACACCCGTTGTGTCTCTTTCTCCATTGAGGGGTGGGGTGTTGAGGGCGCGGTGTTGACGGCTGGGGCGGGAGCTGAGAGCGGGGCATCGGCGGCTGGGCGTCGAGGGGCGGCAGCTGCCGTCGCCGGGATCCGCCCTTCGCCCTCGATGATCGCGGAGCGTGTGGGAATGGACACATGCAGGTAGCGAGGGCGCATCGAGCGGCCGACGATCCTGGCTGGTCAGGAAGTTGAGGCGGCGTAAGGGCGGGGGTGCGGGCGGCGAATGCGGGCGGCGGGCCGATGCGCGGGGGATCGCGTTGTCAGTGTCTGCCCCTAGCATGGCTTATATGTCCCCAACTCCTTCTGCCCACACGGATGTCCCCGTTCCCGCCGCCGAGGCGAACGAATCGATTCGGCGATTCGTCCGCGCCCGGCGCGGACTGGCGTGGTCGGCGCAGGACATGGCGGAGTATGCGGTGTTGCTGGAGATCTGGACGTTGGCGGTGCGCGCGGAGGTCGTCGAGGCGGCGTAGCCCAAGGTCAGCGTGGATGGGTGTATGTGGCAGGCGCGTTAGTGGTGCGTTAGTGGATCGGCAGCCATCGGCACCAAGCTGATGCATGTCCCGCTCGCCGAAGCGGTACGCACGCCGACGACCATCGGCACAGCCAACACCGAAGCCAGCGCAGCGACGCCACGATTCCACCGGAATCCTGAAGGCGGAGCGGCAGCGTGCACGCAAGGGGGGATTCTCATGTCCTGGAAGAAGGACCCCGAGACCGACATCGACTTCACCGCAACCGCCACCGGCGCCACCCACACCGCCTTACCTCCCGCCCTTCGCCGTGGACGCACGGTCGTTGCCGCTTCGCTGATCGCCGTCGCCGCCCTCTCGTTGACCGCCTGCGGCTCCGGCCAGAGCAGTCCCAAGCCCAGCACCAAGGTCTCGACGAGCCCGGACTCCGTGAACCGGTCCAAGGAGGCGGCCGCCCTCGGCAACGCCGCAGCCAACGAAGACGCGGAAACGGACCGGAAGGCGCGCCAGGCAGAGAAGGGCGGCGGGCAGAGCGCCGGGGCAAGCGGCAACAAGGCAGGTGGCGGCAGCCCCACGAGCGGGGCCGGTACGGACACCGGATCGGCGTCGGGTTCCGGTGCTGCGGACGGTTCCGGACCGGCGTCCCACGGCAATGGGGGGAACGGCACCTGGACCGGCGTCCTCAAGTATCTGGCTCCCGGCAAGCTCACCGTGACACCGGCGTCCGGGACCGAGCAGGCTTTCTTCGTCGGCTCCGGGACCAAGACCCTTGGCGCAGCCACGATCTGCGCGTCAAACGGCAACGTCACCGTGGACAGCAGCGGTTACGGCACCTCCCCGTGCACCGAGCAGCAGCTGGAGAAGGCGGCCAAGATGGACTCCGTCGAGGTCCGGGTCACCGTTGAGGGCGGCGTGGCAACCCGGATCGCCGAGCACTACCACCCCTGAGCCCCGAGCAGGGTGCCGCGCCCGGCCCCGGTCTGCGCGCTCAGTGGTGAGCCAGCGGCGGAGGGCGTCCACCACCTGCGCCAGGGGACGACACACACGCCGGTGACCGCAACCGGGCCGGGCAACCGGCCCACCAGACCAAGCCGTCCGATTTCCGCCAGCCGAAGCGGCGCCCGTACCCGCAGACTCGAAGCGTGAGAGCAACGCACACGACCGAGGACGGACGCGCCATGACCACTCCCGGGACGGATACCGCCGCCACCACGAACGACATCGCTTCCGGCGGCGACGCTGGTGGGCTGCTGCTGGTCAGCCGATGACCTCTCCCCTCCTCTCCCGGGCGGAGGCGGCCGCGTACGGGCCCCTCCCCTCCCCCGCTGCGCACACCGACGCCGAACTCGCCGCCCTGCTGGACCTCATGGTCTCGCCCGGAGCCCGTATCTCCACCGTGGTGGTCGGGCACAGCCGGGACGACGCGTCGCGTTCGACCGCGGCGGCATTCATCGAAGGGTGGCGGGCGCTCGGCCGGCTGCCGGTGCTGGCCGTGGTCGACTGGCCGGAGTCCGCCGCGTCCTGGCTCCGGGCGGCCGGCCGCTTCACCGCCGGGGAACCGGATGCCTGGGTGGTGGCGGCCGCGCCGCTCGGCTGGGCCCAGATGAGCCGCCGGCTGCGGCACAGCACCGGATGGGACCCGGCACGTACATACGGCTTCGCGGCGCTCGGCGACTCCCGCGTACCCGCCCTCGCGGGCCGGGCGACGCTCCAGGGCATGCGGGGCGCCGACGCGGACGGCGGCACCTGGACCGTCGACCGCGGCTGGGTCGTCCAGCGGCCCACCGGCTCCTCGGGCGACGACGCATCGCCGTGGCACGCTGTAAGAAGTCAGCGATGAGGCAGGAGCACATGAGCAGCCCACTTCCCGGCTTCGAGGACGTCGGGGGCTTCGGGGAGACCGCCGCGGCCCGTGCACTCCGCCGGGAAGTCGCCCCCGGCGCCGTTCACGTCCCCGGCTGGCTGCCCCTGGCCCAGCAGCGCGCGCTCGTCACCGCCTGCCGGGGCTGGGCGCGTGGTCCGGCCCCGATCCGTCACACCAAGCTCCCGCGCGGCGGCGTGATGTCCGTCCAGACCGTGTGCATCGGCTGGCACTGGCAGCCGTACGCGTACACCCGCACCGCCGACGATGTGAACGGGGCGCGGGTGGCCGCGTTCCCCGACTGGATGGTCGAGTTGGGGCGTCGCGCACTGGTCGAGGCCTACCGGGACGCCACCGCCGGCGACGGCTACACGCCGGACACCGCGCTGATCAACTTCTATGACGGCCAGGCGAAGCTCGGCATGCATCAGGACAAGGAAGAGCGCTCCCCCGCACCGGTCGTCTCGCTCAGCATCGGCGACACGTGTGTCTTCCGTTTCGGCAACACCGAGACGCGCACCAAGCCCTACACCGACATCGAGCTGGCCTCCGGTGATCTCTTCGTCTTCGGCGGGCCGTCCCGCTTCGCCTATCACGGGGTGACCAAGGTCCGACCGGGCACCGGCGATCCGGCGTCCGGCCTGTCCGGCGGCCGCCTCAACATCACGATGCGGGTGACCGGCCTCGACGGATAGCGCCCGGCCCTCGACGGCAGACCGGTCCCGCCCCTTATCGCCGGGCTCACGCGGCACACCGCCGGACCCACCGGACAGCGCCGGCCCACACGGCAGACCGCACCCACCCCACATCCCCGGGCTCACACGGCACACTGGACTCATGTGCCGCAGCATCAAGACGCTCCGTCCGCCCGCCACCCCCGAGGTCCATGACGAGGACATCCGGGCGGCGGCCTTGCAGTACGTCCGCAAGGTCTCCGGATTCCACGCCCCGGCGGCTCACAACCGCGAGGTGTTCGACCAGGCCGTGGACGCCGTGACGGCCGCGACCCGGGAACTCCTCGATGGCCTGCAGATCCGTGGCTCCGCGGCCCGCCGCAGTCCGCACTCGGAAACCGCTTAGAGCCTGTCCGACGGGTCAGGGCCGCGGGCCCGGCCATGACCCATCGGACAGGCCCTATGGCAGGGCCGGCGTCCTCACCATTCGAGCAGCGCCTGAACCGGCAGGTGATCGCTCGGATACTGACCGTGCGCGGAATACGTATTGATCGTGGCGCGCCGACAGCGCACCCCCGGCGAGGTGAGGATCCAGTCGACCCGGTCCCCGTCCGGTACCAGCGGCCGGTAGCCGTGAAAGGTGGCGTACTGCGGGCTGCGCTCATCGGCCGCGTCCCAGCTGTCGACTAGGGACCCGCCACCGAGCATCGCGTCGTACACGGAATTCTTGTGCGCGGCGACATTGAAGTCGCCCGTGACGATCCGGGGCAGCGTGGGGTCCAGCCCAGCCAGCCGTTCGGTGATCAGAGCGGCGGACCGCTCTCGCGCGTACTGATGCGCATGATCGAGATGCGTATTGAGCACATAGAATGCGCGCTCCGTCCGCAGCTCCCGGAATCGCACCCAGGTCGCCATCCGAATGACGGTATTTCCCCAGGTCGCCGACCCGATCAGATACGGCGTGTCGGACAGCCAGAAATAGTCGTATTCCACCGGTTCGAGCCTTCGCACGTCATAGAAGACGGCCGCGAATTCGTCCTTGCTTCCGCCGCCGCGTCCCATTCCCACCCAGGCGTAGTGCGGCCCGAGGTCCTCGGCGATATCGCGTAACTGCCCGTACAGCCCCTCCTGCGTCCCGAGCACGTGCGGGGCCTCCCGGCGGAGCAGGGCCCGCATCACGGGGCGGCGTTCTGCCCAGGAGTGCGGCCGGGCGTCCGAGGCGTACCGCAGATTGAAGGTCATGGCCCGCAGCGCCGGCCCGCTGCCGGCCGCGTACGCGGGCGCCGGCTCGTACGCGGCTGCCGCCATCGCCCCGGCAACCGCAGTGGCGGCCACCGCCCGGACCGCACTCCGCCGGCTGACCTGCGAGGAGCCGCCCCCGGAGCCGGAGCCCGAGCCCGAGCCGGAGGAATCAGGTGAAGCGTGGAACGCGGGAGGAAGAGCAGTCACAGCGACTCCAGTCATCCATTGCGCGGGCAGGCACCTACACCACTGACACCATTGCAACGACCACCATGACGGCCCAGTCCCGAACCTCGCCACATTCCCCAAGTGGCCCGCGGACCAAGTGACTTGAAACGCTGGGGAAGGGGGCGAGGGGCCAAGGGGGCGGACGTTCGCCTGTCTTCCCTCGGCCGTGGTCCGCGGTCCGCTGTCGACGCCCTCTACCGGTCGCCCGCCGGCCCCCGCCAGTCCGCATGCCGAATGCGGGAGATCTCGCGTACCCCGGAGACCGCGGCCCACTCGTCCTTCCCCAGGCGCGACAGGGGCTTCAGCCGGGAAATCTCGGGGTGCCCGTCGACCAGTACGTCCTCTGAGACGGCCGCATGCACCACGCGCCCGAAGACGACGGTGCCATCGCCGATCCTCAGCGTGCTGTGCACCTCGCACTCCAACGCCACCGGCGAGGCCGCCACGCGCGGCGGCTTGACCCGCAGACTCGGCTCGGTAGCGATCCCGGCCGCCTCGAACTCGCTCACCCCGTGCGGAAAGTCGGTACCCGTGTCATTGATCTGCTCGAAGAGCCCCTCCGGCGCAAAGTTCACCACGAACTGACCGGTCGCTTCGACGTTGTGCAAAGTGTCCTTGCGCCCGACGGAGCTGAACTGCACGACGGGCGGCGTGACGCTGGCGATCGAGAAGAAGGAGTGCGGTGCGAGATTGTGCGTTCCGTCTGCCGATGTGGTGGACACCCAGGCGATGGGCCGCGGCACCACGGTGGCGGTCAGCAGCTTGTAGAACTCGTTGCGGGACATGGCAGCGGGATCAAAGTCAGTGCGCATGGTGATCAGTATCCAGGTGTGTGGCCGCGGACCGTACAGCGGATCCACGGCAGCACCAAACCCCTGAGTCCGACGGAAGGTGCACGGTATCGGAACCACCGAGCACCAGGAGCCGACACCGTGCCCACAGCAGCCCTCACCTTCTCTCAGGCGGCGATGTGCTGAACGTGCCGACCGGTGACGGCAGCCACGTCTTCGGTACCGGAGCCGGTCTCAGCCTGCACGGCAGGTCCGCCTGTCAAGCGCGCAGCGTCACCAGCGTGCCCAGGAGGGCACCGGCCGGAGTGCGTCGCGCACTGGATCGCCGCAATCTGGACGCATGACCTATTGACGCGCGACGAGAGGTGACCCATGAAGTTCGCAGTCATCGGCGGTACCGGTCTGATCGGGTCGCAGGTCGTGAAGAAGCTGAACGCCGCCGGGCACGAGGCCGTGCCGCACTCACCGTCCACAGGTGTCGACGCGCTCACCGGCCAGGGCGTGGAAGAGGCGGTGGCCGGAGCAGACGTCATCGTCAATCTGACGAATTCCCCGACCTTCGACGATGCCTCTCCCGCCTTCTTCCAGGCCTCGATGGACCACCTCCTGGCCGCCGGCCACAAGGGCGGGGTGGGGCACTTCGTCATCCTCTCGATCGTCGGCGCGGACCAGGTGCCCGACCTCGTCTATTACCGCGCCAAGGTCTTGCAGGAAGACATCCTCAAGGCCGGGCCGATCCCCTATTCGATCGTCCGCGCCACCCAGTTCATGGAGTTCATCGACGCCGTCATGTCCATGTCCACCGAGGGTGACACCGTCCGCCTGCCCACCACCCCCATCCAGCCGATCGCCGCCCAGGACGTCTCCGACACCGTCGCCGAAGTCGCCGCCGGTAGCCCTCTGAACGGAACCTTGAAGGTCGGCGGACCCGAGGTCCATCCCCTCGACGAACTCGGCCGGATCACCCTGAACGCCCGACCCGACGGCCGCACGGTCGTCACCGACGACACCGCCGGCATGTTCGCCGCCGTCGACGGCGATGTGCTCACCACCAAGGGCGACGCACGCATCGCCCCCACCCGCTACACCGACTGGCTCACCTGACGAAGAGCTGGCCCAGCGCCGGTACGCCCCCCGGTGATGGACGAGCCGCGGCTTTGAAGCATTCGCCCCTTCCGTCACAGGCGATCCGCGCCAGTGGCCGTTGGTCGGCATATCCGCTCGTCGGTGAGCCTGTCGCCGAGGAAGCCATGTCGGCACCGAGCCGAGCACCCGGCGGGCGGATTAGGCGGTTCCTTGGAATGCGTCTGCGGAGGACGGGCAATTACAATGGACAAATACCCCCATCAGGGGCTTATCAGGGGCTTGCACAAGGGCGGCGGCTCTGCCGACCGCCCCGCAGCCCGGGCCGAGCGCGGCGCTCTTCAGCGCCCCGCGCTCTCCGTCATGCGCTTCGCAGATTTCCCAGGGAGCATTCCCATGGCTGGTCAAACCGCCTCCGTCGTCCTTGAGCCCGAGGCACAGGAGCTCGCCGACGCGACCTCGCAGCATCCGTTCCTCTACGAGCTGGATCCGACCGCGGCGCGCAAGGTGCTCGACGACCTCCAGGCCGCGCCGGTCGACAAGCTGCCGGTCGACGAGGAGTGGGTTTCGGTTCCGGCGGCGGTGGGCGATGTAGGGGTACGCATCGTCAAGCCGCAGGGCGTCACCGGAACGCTGCCCGTGGTGTTGTACATGCACGGCGGAGGCTGGGTGTTGGGCAATGCCGGTACCCACGACCGCCTGGTGCGTGAGTTGGCGGTCGGCGCACGTGCGGCAGTGGCCTTCGTGGAGTACACGCCGTCACCCGAGGCGCACTACCCCGTGGCCATCGAGCAGGGCTACGCCACCGCGCAGTGGATCGTCCGCGAGGGGGCGCACAAGGGGCTGGATGCACAGCGCATGGCAGTGGCCGGGGAATCGGTCGGTGGGAACATGACCGCCGCACTCGCCCTCATGGCCAAGGAGCGCGGTGACGTCAAGTTCGTACAGCAGTCGATGTACTACCCGGTCACTGATGCGGCCATGAACACCGGTTCCTACGACCAATTCGCCACCGGCTACTACCTGAGCCGCAAGCTGATGGAATGGTTCTGGGACGCCTACACGACCGACCCGAACCAACGCGCGGAGATCACCGCGTCCCCCAACCACGCCACCGTCGAGCAGCTCTCCGGCCTGCCGCCCGCCCTGCTGATCGTCGACGAGGCCGACGTGCTGCGCGACGAGGGCGAGGCCTACGCCGCCAAACTCCGAGCAGCCGGCGTCCCGGTGACCACGGTGCGCTACGACGGCACGGTCCACGACTTCATGATGCTCAACTCACTGAGTCACTCCGAAGCCGCCCGCGGAGCCATCGACCAGGCAACGGCGTTCCTGCGCAACGCCCTTGGAACGACCCAGACCTAAAAGAGCGTGCGAAAGAGTGGTTTCTGCCGACCACGCGGCGAGGTGACGCTGCCGGTGGAACGGCCCCGCGAGGATCCAAACGACCCGGGCCGGAGAAGATCTGACGCCGATGACGCTCTGCGCGGGGGCCTGCTCCGTCGTGAAAGAAAGGTCCGGTGCCTCTACGAGGATGCCGCCACGGCATGGCTCATGTTCAACACGCCCGCCGAGTTCGTCGGGCGCTGAGAGACCCGCGCTCCGGCGAGCGCTGGGCGAGGAACGTGGGCTGCTAACTGCCCTGGGCCCAGGCGACGTTCACGCAGGCATGCCACGTGAAACCGGCAGGGTGACGACGAAAGCAGCCGACTTGGAGGTGGCGATGAGAGTCGTGTTCGTGCACGGGGCGTGCGTGCGGGACGGGTCGTGGTGGTGGCACCGCACCGCCGAGCTGCTGCGGGAGCGGGGGGTGCCGAGCGTGGCCCCGGCGCTGCCGAGCTGCGGCGAGGCGGGCCTGCCAGGCGGCGTCGGCGGTCCGGGGCTGCCCGATGACGTGGCCGCGGTGCGGCAGGTGCTGCAGGCCGGCGACGAGCCGACCATCGTGGTCGCCCACAGCTACGGCGGGATCGTCACCGCGGAGGCCGCTGCGGGCATCGGGGCGGTACGCCACCTGCTGCTGGTCTCCAGCTACCTGCCCGAGGTCGGGCAGAGCCTGTCGGAGTTCGGGGACGGCAGCCCCGCCCCGTTCCTCGACGTCGACCCCGACGCCGGCACGTTCGGGGTCCGCCCCGAGCTGCTCGTTGACACGTTCCTGCAGGACTGCGACCCCGAGATCCAGGCGCAGGCGGCGGACCACCTCGCCCGGCAGAACCTGCAGGTGACCGGGCAGCGAGTCGGAGCGGCCGCATGGCAGCAGTCGCCCTCGACGTACCTCGTGTGCGCTCAGGACCGGGGCACCCCGCCGCGGCTGCAGCGCGAGTTCGCCCGCCGGGCCGGCAGCGTCATCGAACTCGACGCCGGCCACCACCCCTTCCTTTCCCAACCCTCAGCGGTCCGGGACCTGCTACTGAGTCGGTGACGACACCCGCGGACGAGCCGAGCCATCGCTCCGCCGGAGCCGCATCGGCAGCCCGGTGAACGTCTTCACCCACAACACCTCAACTTCAACACCCCGCCCGTCGGAGGAAAATGCCTGCCTCACAGCTTTCTCCGCCTGCGATACGAAACTCGGGCGGGGACCACCGTGCGCGTTCAACTCCTCGGGCCCGGACCGGCCGATGTGTGCAGGCTCTCGCGATGGGCCCGGGCCGTGGCCATCAGGCCGGCCAATGCGGCCCGGGTCCGCACTAGTTCGTCGATGTGCTCGGAGAGCCGGGCGTGCTCCTGCGCCATCCGCGCGAGAGCAGCGTCGGAGTTGCCCTCGCTGGGCGTGTCGACGCAGGGCAGCAGCTCGGAAATCGTGCGACTGGACAGGCCGGCCGCGTACATCCGCTGGATGAACCGCACCCGCTCCACCTCGGCCTCCGTGTAATGCCGCTGACCACTGGCGCTGCGGCTGCTGGTCAGCAGCCCCTGCTCCTCGTAGTAGCGCAGCGACCGGACGCTGACGTCGGTGCGCGCCGCGAGCTCACCGATCCGCACGACTGCCTCCCCTGGTGAACCACGCCACAACGCTTGCCTCTGACATTGATGTCAGGTTTTAGCGTAGCGCCGTGCCCGGGGTTCGGGTACGCGATGTACGGAGGAGCCCGACGTGACGACCTTGTTCAGCAGCTACCGACTCGGCGACCTGACCCTGCCCAACCGGATGGTGATGGCCCCGATGACCCGTGTCAGGGCCGCGGCCGGCGGCCTTGCCACACCGTCCATGGCGACGTACTACGCGCAGCGCGCGACGGCCGGACTGATCGTGTCCGAGGGCGTGCAGCCCAGCCTCGTCGGGCAGTCCAACCCGGGCACGCCCGGACTGCACACCGAGGAGCAGGTCGCCTCATGGCGTGCCGTGACCGACGCCGTGCACATCAACGGCGGACGGATCTTCGCTCAGCTCATGCACGGCGGCCGGGTCTCGCACCCCGACACGACCGGCCACCAGCCCGTCGGTCCCTCGGCGATCGCCGCGGTGGGCAATGTCTTCACCCCGTCCGGACCGCAGCCCGCACCCGTGCCCCGCGCACTGGACACCGCCGAGGTGCCCGAGCATGCCCACGCCTACGCCGAGGCGGCCCGCCACGCGATCGACGCGGGCTTCGACGGAGTCGAACTCCACGGCGCCAACGGCTACTTGATCTCCCAGTTCCTCTCCTCCAACGCCAACCTCCGCACGGACCGCTACGGCGGCACGATCGCGGGCCGAATCCGGTTCGCCCTGGAGGCCGTAGCCGCCACGGTGGACGCCATCGGCGCGGCCAGGACGGGCATCCGCCTCTCCCCGGGAGGCGGCTTCTGGGGCGTCGAGGAGACCGACGCGCTCGCCCTCAACACCGCGTTGCTGACGGAGCTGACCCGGCTCCGACTCGCCTACGTCCACTTGGAGGCGACCACGGACGAGGAGGTGCTCACCGGCCTGCGCCGCGCCTGGCCCAGCACCCTGATCGTCAATCCGGTCCTCCCGATGGGCCCCAAGCAGACCGACCGCGCGGAAGCCGACCACTGGCTGACCCTGGGCGCCGACCTGATCAGTTTCGGCCGCGGCTTCCTGGCCAACCCCGACCTCGTCGAACGCCTCCGCACCGGCCTGCCGATCGCCCCCGTCGACGAGAACACGTACTACCAGGGCGGCAACGCCGGCTACCTCACCTATCCGGCCTATCAGTACACGGCCTGACGCCCGCGTCGCCGCCCAAGCCACCGCCGAGGTGCGCCGTGGCGCACCTCGGCGGTGGAGATGGGTGTGACCTTGGTCGTGATCGCCCTGCCGGCACCGGCCGGCCGGCCGATCGGCCAGCACGTGGCCCGGACCGCCTTTCGGGCATCGCCGCCACCGGCCTGGGAAACGTTCACCGCTTGCTGAAGAAGAGCCGGACGATCGCGTGATCGCCTGCGGTTCACAGGCCTGACGGAGAGCCAGTTTCATATGCCTGTCGCGAGAATGCAGAGAATGCCTTGACATTGCCGATAGGGGGCCCGTAATGCTTGCCGAAGCGGTTCGCGAACCGGTTGTCGAATGGTTCGACGATGGGGTCGAGTGCCCGCCGGCCCGGGAGGCAAGCGGTGAACATCAGCGAAATCGCCGAGCGGGCAGGTATGTCTCGCAGGAGCGAGCCGGCGTTCGCCCGGCTCCCACCGAATTTCTCCTATGCCCGCAACGTCTCCGAAGGCGACTCCCCGAACTGTTGGCGGTACGCGAGGGAGAAACGGCCCGGGTGCAGGAAGCCCCAGCGGGAGGCGACGGCGGTGACGGTCGCGGCACCCGGGTCGGAAGCCAGGAGTTCCTTGCGTACACGGTCCAGACGGACCTCGCGCAGGTACGCGAGCGGTGTCGTGTCGAGGTGCCGGCGGAAGCCCTCCTGAAGGGCCCGTACGCCGACGCCGACGCATTCCGCGATCTCCGCGACCGTGAGCGGTTCGGCGGCGTGTCCCTCGATGACCTCCATGGCGCGGCGGACCGCGGGCGGTGCGACGCGCGGCTGCTCGCCGAGCAACGCCGACGTGTAGTTGTTGGGCTGAGCCATCAACAGCTGGGTCATGAGGAGTGATTCAAGCTGTTTTGTGACGAGGGGCTGGCTTGTCATCCCACCAGGCCCCTCCGCCTCCCGGCGCATCAGGTCGACGATGTTGAGCCAGGATCGGGAGCCCGGCGTGGTGAGGTTCATGCCGAGCGAGAAGAAGATCGGGCGGCGCACGGCGCGGCCGAGCAGACTGCCCAGGTGCGATTCCAGCGACGATCGGTCGAACCACACGATCAGCTGCGGATTGCCGTCACCCCAGCGCATATCCAACTTTCCGGTCGGAGAGGGGACTGAAGCGAGTTCTGGGGAGGAAATGATCTCCTCGCGGCCGCAGGTGATTTCGGCGTGACCGGCGAGCGGGATCTGGACGAGGAAAAAGCTCTCCAGGTCGCCCGGTGTGATCCGGACTTCCGTTCCGTAATCGAGGTAATAGAGACCTGTCCGGTCGAAGGGTGCACCGTGCAGCCGGGCGTCGAGCGTCGCCGAGCGCCGCACGATGCGCAGCTCATGCGGACAGAAGGCGCGGCCGACCTCGGCCCGCGCCTCCCAAATGTCCGCTGTATGAAACCGCTGGTGATTTGCGAGGGGGGACTTTTCAGCGGGCATGTAAACCTCCACCGCCGAGTTGCGCGATCGGGACAGCGACCCGCGTGATCCGGATAGCGGAGGTGATCTTGTCATACCAAGATTGCCGCCTGGCCACCGCGGACCCGAGAGAATCCTGGGAATCAGCAATGCAGGGAGTGCCGGGCCGGACTGCGCTCGTCAGAGGCGGAGTCACGCCCAGCGGACAATCCGTCGCATGCGCGCTGCGCGCGTTACGCGCGACCGACGCGGCGAGGGCCGCCAAGGCCGCACCCCGCACGTCGCGGCACCCTTGCCTCTGCTGCCCCGGCTCGCCGATTCGGCCGGGCCCCTCCAGCCGGCCGGGTTGCCCGGGGCCCATCCCCCGGCCCTACGGGCGACCCGGCCTTCCGCGGCTGCCCGCCAGCCCCCTCAGGCGGGCAGCCGCATGCCACACAACCGCCGTCCCCCGGTTGTCGCCACCACGTGCCGGAACGCTGCACAGCGCACGGCACCGCACGGCACTGCTGAAAACCGCACACCCCAACCCCCGGAGAACCCCCTCATGCGCAAGATCACCATCGTCGGAGCCGGCCAGGCCGGCCTCCAGCTCGGCATCGGCCTGATCGACCACGGTTTTGACGTCACGCTCGTGTCCAACCGCACCGGAGACCAGATCCGCGAGGGCCGGGTCATGTCCAGCCAGGCCATGTTCGGCACCGCGCTGGCCCACGAGCGCAACCACGGCCTCGACTTCTGGGGCGACGCCTGCCCGTCGATCGACGGTCTCGGCGTGAGCATCGCCGACGGCCAGGGCGGCCGGGCGCTCTCCTTCGACGCCCGCCTCGATGCCACCGCCCGCTCCATCGACCAGCGCGTCAAAATGCCACTCTGGATGGGCGAGTTCGCGCGCCGCGGCGGCCGTCTGGAGCTCTGCGAGGCCGGCATCGAGGACCTGGAGCGCTACGCCGCCGAGTCCGACCTGGTAATCGTCGCGGCCGGCAAGGGGGAGATCGCCGGGCTGTTCGAGCGGGACGCCATGCGTTCCCCCTACGACGCTCCGCAGCGCGCGCTGGCCCTGGCGTACGTCACCGGCATGGCAGCGCTGCCCGACCGCCCCGGCGTCAGCTTCAACGTCATCCCCGGTGTGGGTGAGTACTTCACCATGCCCAGCCTCACCACCAGCGGCCCCTGCGACATCATGTTCTTCGAGGGCATCCCGGGCGGCCCGCTCGACTGCTTCGACGGGCTCACCCCCCACCAGCAGCTGGCGAAGTTCCAGGAGCTGCTGCGGACGTACGTTCCGTGGGAAGCCGAGCGCTGCACCGATGTCACGCTCACCGACGGGAACGGCACCCTCGCGGGCCGCTTCGCGCCGACCGTCCGCAAGCCCGTCGCCACGCTCCCCTCCGGCGCGCAGGTACTCGGCCTCGCCGACGTCGTCGTCCTCAACGACCCGATCACCGGCCAGGGGTCCAACAACGCCTCGAAGTGCGCGGCCTCCTACCTCGCCACCATCCTGGACCACGGCGAGCGCCCGTACGACGCCGCGTTCATGGAGCTGACCTTCGGCCGCTTCTGGGACAACGCGCAGTCCGCCACAGCCTGGACCAACGCGATGCTCGGCGCCCCGCCGCAGCACGTCCTGGAGATCTTCGGCGCGGCGAGCACCAACTCCCGTATCGCCGCCCGCTTCGTCAACGGCTTCGACGACCCGCGCGACCTCTTCCACTGGCTCATGGACCCGGTCGCCGCGAAGAACTACCTGACTGCGGTCAGTGCCTGAGGGCAGGAACAGTCGGCAACAAACTGACGGCACGTCAGTGGTACGTACGTAACGAGAGCAGGACAGCAGGACCATGAGAAGGATCGCGGTGATCGGCGCCGGGCAGGCCGGTGCCCAACTCGCCCTGGGACTCCAGGCGCACGGCTATGACGTCACCTTGGTCACCGACCGCAACCCCGACGAGATACGTCGCGGCCCGGTCATGTCCAGCCAGTGCATGTTCGACACCGCGCTCCAGAGCGAGCGCGAACTCGGCCTGCACCACTGGGAGGGCCAGGCCCCGGACATCACCGGCATCGCGCTCTCTCTCATCGGTCCGCACGGGACTCCGGACGTGTCCTGGCGGGCGCCGCTGGAGGGCCCTGCCCATTCCGTCGACCAACGGGTCAAGTGTGCCGCCTGGATCGAGCAGTTCGCGGACGGCGGTCGCGGCGAGATCGTGCGGCACGAGGCGGGCGTCAACGACGTCGAATGGTACGCCCGTACGCACGATCTCGTCGTGGTCTCCACGGGCAAGGGCGAGCTGAGCCAACTCTTCCCGCGCAACACCGAACTCTCCCCGTACGACCGGCCGCGCCGTGCGCTTGCCCTGACGTACGTCACGGGAACGGGACCACGGGAGGGGGAGGCCGCCATCCATTACCGCATGGTCCCCGGCGTCGGCGAGTACTTCTCCTTCCCCGCCCTCACCACCACCGGCCCCTGCGACATCATGGTCTTCGAGGGCGTCCCCGGCGGTCCGATGGACTGCTGGGACGACATCCGCACGCCTGAAAGCCACCTCACCCGCTCACTGGAAATCCTCCACCGGTTCTTCCCCGACGAATACGAGCGCTACCGGCACGCCCGGCTCACCGACAGCGGCGGCGTGTTGCGCGGCAGGTTCACTCCGACCGTCCGGCACCCCGTCGCCCGCCTGGCCTCCGGCCGGCACGTCCTCGGCATGGCCGACGCCGTCGTCCTCAACGATCCGATCACCGGCCAGGGTTCGAACAACGCGGCCCAGGCCGCGACCCACTATCTCGACAGCATCCTCCGCCACGGCACCGCCGAATTCACCCCGCAGTGGATGCAGCGCACCTTCGACAACTTCTGGCGCGGCTGGGCTCAATGGGCCGTCGGCTGGACCAACTCCCTCCTGACCGAACTGAGTCCCCACCACCGCGACCTTCTGACAGCGGCGGCCGAAATCCCCGCTGTCGCCGGCGCCCTCGCCGCCGGATTCGACGACCCGCGCACCCTCTACCGCTGGTGGTTCGAGGAGGCCGAGGCACACCGCTTCCTCGCCGAGAAGCGCGCCCAGCACGCCGCCCGCTTCGACGGCCGCGAACTTCGCCGCGCGCTGGGTCAGTACGCCACCGGCGTGACCGTGGTGACGGCCCGCGCCCCCGACGGCCGCGACGTCGGCATGACCGCGAACTCCTTCACCTCCGTCTCGTTGAACCCGCCCCTCGTTCTGTGGTGCCCCGGCAAAGACAGCCCGAGCCTCCCGGACTTCACCGACGCCTCGCACTTCGCCGTCCACATACTGGCCGCCGACCAGCACCACCTCTCCCGCCAGTTCGCCACCCCGGCCGACGACAAGTTCCGCGGTACCCCCACCACCCCCGGCATCGCCGGCACCCCCCTCCTGGACGGCACGGTCGCCCGCTTCCAATGCCGCACCGTCCAACGCCTCGACGCCGGCGACCACATCATCTTCCTCGGCGAGGTCGAACAGTACGACGCCGACGGCGGGACCCCTCTGGTGTTCCACTCGGGGTACTACCAGGTGGCGACGAAGCATCCAGATCTGTGAACGCGGCGGTCAGCAGCCGGTAGAACTCGCAGTCGGAGACCGGTCGGGAGCTGCGGTCGAACGAGCCGTAGCACGCTCATACATGCCGGCGGGGCGTCGAGATCACGGTTCTGAACCCTATTACTCTGGGCGGAAAAGCGGGAATCCAGAGAGCAACCAGCGGACACGTTGAGTAGGCGAAAGCAACGGAAAATTCGCCTTCCCTTTCAGCCTTTTCCCGTTTGAGTGATCGAGGCCGTGGACGCGGCTTTGGTCGAGGACGTGGTTTCGGTCGCGGAGGCCGTTTCCAGCGACCTACGCATTCAGATTCGAGGCTGGTCCGCACTTGTGAGGGCCGGCCTCGAAGGTGGTGCGAAGCCGGGGCTGCCGATCGTGTGGGTGCCCGTTCGCACGGTCCGCCTGCTGGCGAAAGTCCTACACCTCGGCGGTAGCACGGACACCGAAGGAACCGTCGCGGTGCGAGGGTGGCCTTTTTGCGAGACCCTGGGAGCCAGGGAGCGCGCCCGACCGCGGAAACACATACCCAGCGTGACACCGCACCCAGTGAGAAGGGCGGGCTGTGATGAGCCAGGCGGATACGGGCGCCGAGGGGCCTGGGCAGAGCGGGACGGCTCCGCTCTCGGCGATCGAATTGCGGGTGAATGGTCAGGTGCAGCGGCTTGCGGTGGATCCGCGGACCTCGCTGCTCGACGCGTTGCGTGAACATCTGCGCCTGAGCGGAACCAAAAAGGGGTGTGACCATGGGCAGTGCGGCGCCTGCACCGTGCTGATCAACGACCGGCGCGTCAACTCCTGTTTGACGCTGGCCGTCATGCACGAGGGCGACGAGGTGGTGACGATCGAAGGTCTGGGCGAGCCCGGTGACCTGCATCCCATGCAACGCGCCTTCGTCGAGTGTGACGGCTTCCAATGTGGCTACTGCACTCCTGGCCAGATCTGTTCTGCTGTCGGCATGCTCGCCGAGGTGGAGGCGGGCTGGCCCAGCCACGCCACCGCTGAGGTCGCCTCGCCGCAGATCGCGTTGACCGACGAGGAGATCCGCGAGCGGATGAGCGGCAACATCTGCCGGTGCGCTGCCTATCCCAACATCGTCGCGGCCATCCGCGGCATGGCGCAGGGAGGCCCTGTATGAGGCCCTTCACCTACGAGCGACCGACGGACGCACAGGCTGCCGTCACCGCGGTGTCCACCGCCGGCGCGAAGTTCATCAGTGGCGGCACCAATCTGCTCGACCTGATGAAGCTCGACATCGAGCATCCCAGCCATCTGGTCGACATCAGCAGGCTTCCGATGCGGGCCATCGAGGAGTTGCCGGCCGGCGGACTGCGCATCGGCGCCCAGGCGGTGAACTCCGATGTGGCCGCCGATGCCCGGGTACGCACCCGCTATCCGGTGCTGTCGCAGGCGCTGGTGTCCGGCGCCTCGGGCCAGTTGCGCAACAAGGCGTCCACCGGCGGAAATCTGTTGCAGCGCACTCGCTGCCCCTACTTCTACGACACGGCTGCGGGCTGCAACAAGCGGAGTCCCGGATCTGGTTGTTCGGCGATCGGCGGTTTCAACCGGATCCATGCGATTCTCGGCGCCGGCGACTCCTGTATCGCCACCCACCCCTCGGACATGGCCGTGGCGATGACCGCGCTGGAGGCGGAGATCGAGCTGCTCGACGCCGATGGCTCGGTACGCCGCGTCGTCATCACGGACTTCTACCGGCTGCCCGGCGACACCCCGCACATCGAGACCGTACTGCGGTCCGGCGAGATGATCACGGGCGTGATCCTGCCCCCTCCCCCGCCGGGCCGACAGCTTTACCGCAAGGTGCGCGACCGGGCGTCGTACGAGTTCGCGCTGGTGTCCGTGGCGGCTGTCGTGTCGACCGATCGAGGCATGGTCAGCGACGTGCGGGTGGCATTCGGTGGTGTGGCGCACAAGCCGTGGCGGTCCTTCGAGGCGGAGGCCGCGCTGGTGGGCCGTCCCGCCACGATGGCTGCCTATCGCGCTGCCGCCCAGGCCGCGATGCGCGACGCAGTGGGGCAGGGGCACAACGACTTCAAGATAGAGCTGGCTCGGCGCACGCTGTGCCGCACGCTGGCACAAGCGGCCCGGTCGAGCTGAGGAGGCAAGATGATCGGGCAGCCTTTGAACCGCGTTGACGGCCCTTTGAAGGTGTCCGGCCGGGCCACCTATGCCTACGAGTACTGGGAGGCCGGCCAACCGCTCTACGGTGTCATCGTCGGGGCGACGATCGGCAAAGGCCGCATCACCCGTATCGACACCGAGAAGGCCGAACGCGCGCAGGGCGTACATCTGGTGATGACGCATCACAATGCCCCGGTGCAAGGTGTCCGTGATGAGTCCGTTCAGTTCGAATACTGGCGCGCCCAGCCGGCGCTGACCGGCCCGGACATTCACTATTACGGCGAGCCGGTGGCACTCGTCGTCGCCGCGACCTTCGAGCAGGCCCGAGCGGCGGCCGATCTCCTTGAGGTGGAATACGCCGTCGGGCGGGGGCGTTTCGACTTCGCCGCGGACGACGACGAGACGTACATCCCGAAAGTGGTCAATGCCGGGTTCCCCACCGATACCGCGGTCGGCGATTTCGACGCCGGATTCAACGCCGCTGACGTGCGCGTCGACCAGCGCTACACGACGCCGTACGAGTTCTCGATGCCGATGGAACCGCACGCGTGTCTGGTGGAACCGCGCGGCGAGGACCTGACCGTCTACGTCGCCTCCCAGATCGTCGACGCGGCACGGGCCTCGGTCGCCGCCACGCTGCGGATCGCCCCTGAGCGGGTGCACATCGTCACCCCCTTCGTCGGCGGGGGCTTCGGCTCCAAGCTGGGCATCCACGCCGAGACGATCCTGGCAGCGCTGGCCGCGCGTGTGTTGGGCCAACCGGTCAAGGTCGCGCTGACCCGGCAGCAGATTTTCCAGCTCGTCGGCATGCGCCCCACGACAAGCCAGCGGGTGCGACTGGGAGCGGGGCGCGACGGACGGCTGGCAGCCATCGCCCATGACGTCACCATGCACACCAACCCCGACCTGGAGTTCGCCGAGCAGACCGCCGCCACCACCCGCAGCCTCTACGCCGCACCCCACCGGTTGACCAGCCACCGGCTCACGCCGCTCGATCTGCCGCGCGGGTCGGACGTCCGCGCGCCGGGTGAGGCGCCGGGCCTGCTGGCGGTCGAGTCGGCGGTGGACGAGCTGGCCCATGCGCTCGGGATGGACCCGGTCGAGCTGCGGATCCGCAACGAGCCCACCGTCGATCCGGAGCGGGATGTGCCGTACAGCGACCGTCACCTGGTCGACTGCCTGCGCGACGGCGCGCGCCGGTTCGGCTGGGAGCGCCGGCCCACCACACCGGCGAGTCTGCGCGAGGGACGATGGCTGGTCGGCTACGGCGTGGCCGCCGCCATCCGCGGGCATTTCCAAGGGCCGACAGCGGTGCGGGTGCGGCTGGAGGCGGACGGTACCGCCGTCGTCCAGACGGACATGACCGACATCGGCACGGGTACTTACACCATCCTGACCCAGGTCACGGCCGACGGGCTCGGACTGCCGGCCGACCGGGTGCGGGTGGAGCTCGGGCGTTCCGGGCTTCCCTCCAGCTGGGGGTCCGGTGGCTCGTGGGGCGCCGCCAACTCGACCGCCGCGGCACATCGGGCGTGCACGGCCCTGCGGGAGAAGCTGCTGGTCGCGGCACGCGGGGACACGCGCTCTCCGCTGTACGGCCTGGACCCGGCAGACGCCCGGTTCGCCGACGGCAGCGTGCGCATCGGTGGCGCGTCCCAGGCGCTGAGCGAGATCGTCGCACGCAGCCATCCCGAAGGTATGGCTGCGGAGGGCGAGATCCGCTTCATGGGCGACGATCCGAACTACGCGGCCTACTCGATCCACACCTACGGCGCCCATTTCGCCGAAGTGGGGGTCGATGCGGACACCGCCGAGATCCGTCTGCGGCGCATGCTGGGCGTGTTCTCGGTGGGCCGCGTGCTCAATGCGAAGACGGCGCGATCACAGTTGATCGGCGGCATGATCTGGGGAGCCGGCGCGGCCCTTGAGGAAGAGGCCGTCGTCGACTCGCGATCCGGCGCCTTCGTCAACCGGGACCTCGCGCAATATCTGGTTCCCGTCCATGCGGACATCCCCGACGTCGACGCCGTCATACTCGACGGGTACGACGACAAGGCCAACCTCCTCGGTGCGAAGGGCGTCGGTGAGCTGGGCATCTGCGGGGCCGGCGGGGCGGTCGCGAACGCGGTGTTCAACGCCACGGGACTGCGGGTGCGCGACTTCCCCATCACGATCGAGAAGGTGCTGGCCGGGCTACCGCCTCTGGATGATTGACTCTGTGCCGTCCGGTGCATGGTGCAGTCATATCCCTTACCAAGAAGGTGAGTTGGAGCGGCGTGTCGGTCAGGTCGGGGCGGTGATTCATGTCGCGGACGGTACCGGCGCCGACCGGGCGCTGCGGCTCGACGAGCTGTGCCGAAAACGGATCGGCCTGGAGCCCCTGCGCACCTCGACGCATGCGTTGTCGGTGTTCTACGCGCCCTCGACGAGGGGGTGTTCACCCAGGTGCCGCTCCATGTGACCGATGCGGTGCCGCGGGGCTGTCCGGCGGTGGCGCGGGCCACTTCGTTGAGCGCCTCCAGGTACCGGCGCCGCTGCTCGGCGCGGGCCGACCGATGCGGGACGTGGCTGCGGTTACTTCGATTCGACGTGTCCTACCGGGTCGGATCCGGTCGTCAGTGCCTCGCAGGTGGTCTGCCAGGTAGGGGCGCCGGGGTGAAGTTGGGTGTGGAGGTAGGCCGCGGTGAGCTGGGCAAGGGCGGCGACTCGCTCGGGGTTCTCGTCGGTGGTCTCGGCGGCGTCGTATCCGGCGATCCCGCCGAGTCCGTGTTCCGCGTCGAACAGGGTGAGCAGGGTTTTGGGGCTTGGGGCGAGGGTGTAGGGGTCGGCGTGCCAGTCCGGCCCCATGTCCGTGAAGTGCCGGGAGTCGTCCTTGTCGCCGGCGACGACCAGTGCGGGTGCGGTCATGGTGGAGAAGTCGACGGCTCCGATGATCGGCCACAGCTCGGCCATGGGCCCGTTGAGGACGTCGCCGCCCCTGCCGGGCGCGGCGAGCAGTACGCCCGCCTTGATTCGGGGCTCGACGAGGTGCACCACGTTCCCGGTGGCGGGGTCGGTGAGCCCGGCACCCAGCAGGAGGGCGGCGGTGAAGCCGCCGAGCGAGTGTCCGGCGAGGGCGATCTTGGTGTGGTCGATCCGTCCGGCGAGCTGCGGCACGGCGTTCTCGATCACGTCGAGCCGGTCGAGGATGTGGGTCATGTCCTCGGCGCGGGAACGCCAGAAGTCGGGTGCGCCGGGGGCGTCGGCGACCAGGTGGGCCAGTGTTCTGGAGGTCAGGTGGGTGGGCTGGACGACGACGAATCCGTGTGCCGCCCAGAAGTTGGCGAGCGGCGCGTAGCCGTTGAGTGAGGAGAGGTTGTTCGAGGGGCCGTGGCCGTGGGAGAGGAGGATGACGGGGAGGCTGGTTCCGGTCGCGGGTGCGGAGACGCGTACCTGGAGATCCACGGGACGTCCGGGCACGGGCAGGATGACGGGACTGAAGGACAGGACCGGCACGGACGCGCCGAAGGCGTCGGTGGCAGTGGGTGTGCTCACGGTATGGGTTCCCTTTCGGTGGCGCCTGCCACCGCCGGTCTCCTGCGACCGGCGGGCAGACAAGGCAGTCAGGGGCGTTCCACTTCGGCTATCCTGAAACGGAACGCTGCTCCATTTAGTATCTGGAGCGCTGCTCCGTTTTGTCAATCGGTATCGAAGGGGAACGTGATGGCCGCCGAGGGTCCTGCAGGGGATGCGCCGTCCCGAAGCAAGCGGGCTGACGCTCAGCGCAACCGGGAGACGGTGCTCAGTGCCGCAGCCGGCGTGTTCGTCACCTCCGGCGTCGACGCGCCGATCCGCCAGATCGCGGCCCAGGCGGGTGTCGGGATGGCCACGATCTACCGCCACTTCCCGACCAGGGCGGACCTCGTCTCCGCCGTGTACCAGCACCAGATCGAGGCATGCGCCGAAGCCGGCCCGAACCTGCTGGCCAACGCAGACTCCCCGCTCGACGCACTGCACCAATGGGTCGACCTCTTCGTCGACTTCCTCGTCACCAAGCATGGCCTCGCCGATGCTCTGCAGTCCGACAACGACCGCTTCGCCGCGCTGCACGCGTACTTCCTCGACCGCCTGCTGCCCGTCTGCGCCCAACTGCTCGACGCCGCGGTCGAGGCCGGCGACATCAAGCCCGGCACACAGCCCTACGAGCTGATGCGCGGCATCGGCAACCTGTGCATCGGACGCGACAACGACCCCCGATACGACCCCCGACGCCTGATCGCCCTCCTCCTCCAGGGACTCCAGCGACCGCCGACGTCCTGATGCCGACGAGCGACATCGCGACCAGGCCCCTCCTCGACTTCCACGCGACCTGAAGAGCGCCGCGCAACAGCCGCAGACACCGGCGGCCCGGCCTGACGACATCAAGATCCGGCGGCTGCCCGCGCCGGCCGAAGCGGCCAGCGCGTTCGCCGGGGGCTCCGCCGACAGCGGCCGCACCGTCACGACCTGGCGCCGCAGCGGAGTACACCACCGTTCCCATGCACTGCGTGCCAGAAGCACTCGCGCCCCTCGATCCGCGCAGGCAGCCTCCCCCGGCATCATCGGCAGCGCTGCGGCGGCCCCGGACCAGGTGGCGCGGAGGCGTGGTACGAGGCCGCAGGCCCCGCCCGCTCTATTGGGTCTCCACTTCCCCGATCCGGGCCACCGTCGTTCCCCTCTTCGGACATACCCACACCGCCGTGTCCGTGCGGACGATCGCCGTCAGCGGATGCGTGTCCGGGTGTGTCGGGCACCGTGGCCAGACCGCCGATGCACCTTCGGCCCACGGGGACGAGGTTCGGCCCGGAGTTATCACCTACGACTCCGGGCCGAAAAGCCCGGGCTCGACCGGCCAGCTCCGCCGGCAGATTCGTGGCCACTCCCCGGACGGCTTCCCGCCCGGACTGATCAGTCGAGGATCGCGGTGGCCTCGATCTCGACAAGATGCTCGGGGACGTCCAGTGCCGCTACGCCGATCAGCGTGGCCGGCGGCACCGGAATGACCCCAAGTTTCGCTCCTGCCCGGGAAATCCCGTCCAGGAGCAGGGGCATCTTCTCGGGCGTCCAGTCGACGACGTAGACGGTCAGTTTCGCCACGTCGTCGAAGGACCCGCCGGCCCCGGCCAGGGCGGTGCCGACGTTGAGGTAGCACTGCTCGACCTGCGCGGCGAGATCGCCCTCGCCGACCGTGACTCCGTCGGCGTCCCAGGCGACCTGCCCGGCAACGAAGACCGTCTTCGAACCGGATGTGACCGCCACCTGCCGGTAGACGTCGATCTTGGGCAGTCCGTCGGGGTTAACCAGGGTGATAGCCATGCTGCCGGTCTCCTCGTGCTCTCTTGTGGTTACTCGGAAACCGTAGGAGAGTGGCCGCTGATGTGGAAGAACGCACTTTTCGGTGACGGGGGCACCTCATGGTGACCAAGCAGCTCAAAGGCTCGGCCAAGGACGAGGCGGATGTGACGCGGGCGGACTCCTTGGCGCGGGAGATCTTCTCGGACATCGCCAACAAATGGGCGCTGCTGATCATCGAAGCGGTGGGCGACAGCACGCTGCGCTTCACCGAACTGCGCAACGAGATCGAGGGCATCAGCCACAAGATGCTCACCCAGAACCTACGTCTGCTGGAGCGCAACGGCCTGGTCGAGCGGACGGTCCACCCGACCGTGCCGCCGCGCGTCGAGTACGCCCTCACGGAACCGGGCCGGGCCTTGCGCGCGACAGTCGACGGCATGTGCGACTGGACCCACCGCTACCTCGGCGCCATCGAGACGGCTCGCGAACGCTTCGACTCCGCGTGACGGCGGCCGCCCGGTAGGGCATGTCCCCCGCGAGAGCTCCAAACACCGTCCCCTTGATGGTGACTCGCCGCCGAAGCCACCCCAGCTGCGGGGTGTGCACTTGCGCGGGCATAGGCATGCGGTTTCATGCACAACACCGAGCAGCAAAGCAGCCATCCGGTACGAGCGGCTCAGGCGCGTCTTGTGGTTCGCTCAGCGGTTGGCGAACCTCACCTCTGTCCCTGAGAGCCGGCCGACATCCGCCCTCAGGCTTCTGCACGTTCGCGAAGCCACGACGCGGCCAAAGCCGTCCACATCGAAGCGTCCCCCGCGCCTTCGGCCAGACCAAGACTGTGCGGCCCGTGGGCGAATACATGCACGGCATGCGCCGGATCTCGGCACGGAGAGCATGAAGCGGTACCGGGTGCCTGACGTTGAGCGGATACCGGAAGACGCTCGCCGCTATCCCGGGTCCGCTGAGCCAGTCGACGATCGGCTCGGCCTCGTGTGCCGCATGTTCGGCATATCCGCCGCCCGGGAGGACGATCACGTGCATTCCTGGCACCGCGGCCCCTCGATTCAATCAGCGCTCGGCGGGTACGGCTCAACCACCCAGCAGGGTGTGTCCTGGCTCGGCGACGCACCTGCGACGGCCATCGACGTCCATCATCCGCTCATTTGCGCATTGCGCCCGTACCCAGAGAGATCCCTGGCATTTTGTCGAGTTGCGCAGGCGGCCGCTCCCGGCGGTCGCTTCGGGATGACCGCGCGGGAGGTACGGCAGCCGACGGGGCGCTCCCGTCCCTGTCCAGACGCCGCTCCCTCGCCAGTGGGTTTCCCCGGCCCGCCTTCGCGCCAGTGCTCTGCGCGCGGCGCTGGACGGCCGTACAGGCAGCTCACGACGTAGGTTCCAGAAACCCGTTGATTCCGGCATTCACTTGCACAGCCCACTTCTGTGACCCGGCTGGAGTGCGTGGCCATGCCTGCCGGTGCGGAGGGCTGAACACTCAGATGCCGTAGGTCTCACGGAAGGCGTGAACACCATGGCAGCATTTCCTCATACCCGCTCACGGCGCCGAATACGTCGCGCACACGTCATCGCGGCCGGGTGCGTCATGACCCTGTGCACCGCCGTGGCGGTCCCTGCCGTCGCGGACGGGGGCACGACCACGACCAAACCCACCATCGTGCTGGTGCACGGGGCGTTCGCGGACGCCTCCAGCTGGAACGGGGTCGTCGAGCGGCTCGAACGTCGTGGTTACACCGTCATGGCCCCCGCCAACCCGCTACGCGGGCTGTACAACGACTCCGCCTACATCGCCTCCGTGCTGGACAGCATCAAGGGTCCCATCGTGCTGGTGGGCCACTCGTACGGCGGCTCCCTGATCAGCTCGGCCGCAGCGGGCAACCCCAGGGTGAAGTCCCTGGTGTACGTCGCAGCACTCATGCCCGACGTGGGCGAGAACGGCATGTCCCTGGCCGCCAGATTCCCCAGCGAACTCGGCACTGCCACGAAGTCCGTTCCCTACCGGGCCGGCGGCGTCAGCGGGACCGACCTGTACCTCAAGCCCGACAGGCTCCATCAGGTATTCGCCGCCGACCTGCCGGAGAGCACCACGAGGCTCATGGCGGTGACCCAACGGCCCGCGGCCACGACCGCGTTCTCGGAGAAGGCCAGGGCGGCGGCCTGGAGACATCTCCCGTCGTGGTTCCTCGTCGCGAAGCAGGACAAGGCCATCAACCCCGACCAGGAACGCTTCGAGGCGAAGCGTGCGGGTTCCCACACGGTGGAGATCGATTCCTCCCACGTGGCCATGACCTCCCACCCCCAAGCAGTCACCGACCTCGTCCTCCAAGCCGCCACCGCGGCCGATTCCGACCCGCCCGCGCTGCCCGCCACGGGGTCTACCCACGACGCCCGGACCGAGGCCGCGCTCACCGGCATCGCCGCCGCCTCGTTGGTCGCGGGCGCAGGAGCAGTTCTCCTGAGCCGCCGGCTGAGGCGCTCCACGCCTTGACGGCGCCCAGGACGGGCCTCCCACATCACCCGGCCACCGGTGAACTGCGCGCGTGGCGCGCACAACGGGCGGTCGTGGCTCCGGCCGGGCCGCCTACGGCCCGGCGGGCCGCACCTGCTCGGCGCTCTCCTGCGGGTCCACCATGCTCAGCCGTCCGGGTGGCTCAGCAGGACCTCAATCAACACCCCGTGCTCGAAGAACTCGGCACGGATCCCTCGGCACCTGTCGACGTCTCACCCCGACGAGGGCCCTGCCGCAGGACGGGAGGCGTCTTCTCGGCGGAGAAGGCGTGGGGGCCCGGCTGCAGGGACCGCGCGCATGCTCATGGCGGAGGTGGTTCGCTCCACCCGCCCCTCACGATCCCGTGGGCTGGTCCACGGCGCTGTCGTGGTCTTGCGCGTCAGCGGCAGCGATCCGGCGCGGCAGTTTCGCGGCAACGACGATCGTCACCACGGTGAGAGCGGCGGCGACGCCAAAGGCCAGCCTCATCCCGCTCAGCTCTGCGGGCACGGCGGCGACGCCGTCGGCGACCAGGTGCCCGGTGCGCGCCGTCATCACGGTCACTACAAGCGCGGTCCCGAACGCTGCGGCGACCTGCTGCAATGTCCCGAGCATCGAGCTGCCGTGCGAGTACAGATGTGGGGGAAGCGCGCCCATGCCGAGGGTGAAGACAGGGGTGAACGTCGCCGCCAGGCTCACCATCAGCAGCGCGTGCAGTCCCAGCACCTGCCAGAACGGCATCGTCAGCGAGACCTGGGTGAATCCGCCGAGCGCAAGCACCATGCCGATCGAACCGGGCAGCACCAGCGGCCGACTGCCGAACCGGTCGAACACCTTTCCCACGGTCGGTCCCAGCAGTCCCATGGCCAGACCGCCCGGCATGACCAGCAGGCCGGTCTCCAGGGGGCTGAGCCCGCGCATGTTCTGCAGGTACAGCGGCAGCAGGATCATCGACCCGAGCATCGCCAGGAACCCGATGGACATGAGGGCCAAGGACAGGCCGTAGGTGCGGTGCCCGAGGGTGCGCAGGTCCATCAGCGGCACACCGGTGCGTTGCAGCTTGAGCTGGCGGATCACGAAAACCGCGATGGCCGCGACCCCGGCGAGGACGATGCCGATGCCGAGCCCGACGCTGCCGTCGGTTTCGCCGAAGAGGCTCAGGCCGTACACCAGGCCGCCGAAGCCGAGCGCCGCCACGGTGACGCTGAGCCAGTCGATGGTGCTCACCTGCGGCTCGCCGATGTTGTCCATCTTGCGCAGCCCGAACAGGGTCACCAGAACCGCGATCGGCAGGACGACCACGAACAGCAGTCGCCACGAACCGAGCTGCAGGATCAGCCCGGACACGGCAGGTCCGAGCGCGGGCGCCACCGAGATCGCCAGGGTGACGTTGCCCATCACCCGCCCGCGGTCGTGCTCGGGCACCACGATCATCAACGTGGTCATCAGCAGGGGCATCATCACCGCTGTACCTGCGGCCTGCACGATCCGGCCCAGCAGCAGCACCTCGAAGGACGGTGCGACGGCTGACAGAGCGGTTCCCGCGAGGAACACGCCCATCGCGATGGCGTAAGCCTGCCGGGTGGTGACCCGCTGCAGAAACCAGCCGGTTATCGGAATCACGGCGGCCATGGTCAGCATGAACGCGGTGGATACCCACTGCGCCGACTGCTGGGTGATGCGCAACGAGTCCATCAGCCGCGGGATGGCGTTGATCAAGATCGTCTCGTTCAGGATCACCACGAATGTGGCCAGCACCAGCAGCCGCACCACGGTCGGTATTCGGCCGGCCCGCACGGCCGGTCGTTCTTGGATCGCAGCTGACATGGCAGCACCTCGCTGGGGTTCCTGGTCGCAGTCGCCCGCAGCCAAGGGCTATCGGCACGAACGTGGGCGGTGATGGTAAGGAGAGACCGGCACGCCTGGTAAAGCTCATCGGTCGGCCCGAGTCTTTCGCATCGTCGCGCCGATCTCACCTGAATTTTCGCCCGCTCACAAAGGCACCCGTCGGCGACGCCGCGGCCGATGACCTGCGCTTCAGCCACGCCTGCTGCGACGCCGGGAACCTGCTCCGGACAGCCGAGCAAGTCCGGTGAGCCCTCACCGGCCCGGCGGTCCGGGCCGGTCGCGGGGGGCCGCGGCGGAGGCCAGTATCGGCGGCGACTTCTACGAGGTGGTCGACACGAAGTACGGGGTGCGGCTGCTCATCGGCAATGTGCGGGGTACGGGCGGGACAATCCGCTTCGCGGAAGCAGAAGTCGGCTCCCTGAGCCGCTGTGAAGGCGAGCCCCGGTGGAGCCCTCCTACCTACCCCAGACGATCGGCCCAGTCCTCCGGGACTCGTCCCGCGGGGCCGGGGGTGGGCTGATCGGCCGGGTGGCTCTCGGGGGGAGCCAGGTGCGGGCCCGAGGCGTACACCTGCGAGGTCTCGTAGTTGTAGAACCAGGTCTCGCCCGGTTCGAAGCTGCGGATCACCGGGTGCCCGGAGGCCCGTGCGTGCGCCGTCGCGTGCTTGGCGGGCGAGTCGTCGCAACAGCCGATCTGGCCGCACTGTGCGCAGCGTCGCAGGTGGAACCACCAGCCGCCGCTGGCGTCGCACTCGGCGCAGCCGGTTCCGCTGGGTGTGGCCGAGGGGTCGATTCCGTTCGGGGAACTCATGACGGCTCCTATGGAGGATGGGGGTCGGCGGAGGTCAGTGGGAGGCGTACCTGGAAACGGGTGTCGCGGGGACGGAGTGGAACCGCAGGTCCCCCTTGTGCTTGTTGACGACGATGCGCCAAGTGATGTCCAAGCCGAGACCTGTCCCTTCACCACCGGTTTGGTGGTGAAGGGACAGGTCGAAGATGCGGTCGCGGATCTCCGTGGGGACTCCGGGACCGGTGTCGCAGAACTCGACGAGCAGATGCTCTCCCTCGCGAGCGGTGCGTACGGTCAACGTGCCGTCGGTCCCGGTGCTGTTCATCGCCGAGACGGCGTTGTCGATCAGATTCGTCCATACCTGGTTGAGCTCGCTGGGGTAGGCCGGGATCTTCGGCAGGCTGCGGTCGTAGTCCTTGACGACGGTGAGGTGGGGGCCGATCTTCGCGGAGACCATCAACAGGGTGCTGTCCAGCAGTTCATGCACGTCTGCGACCTGGTAGGGCGCGCGGTCGAGTTGCGAGTACTGCTTGGCCGCGGTGACGAGGGCGGAGACGCGGTTGGTCGACTCCTCGATCTCGTTCATCAACAGCTCGGTTTCGACGGTGTAGTTGAGCCACCGCACGGCACCTTCGAGGGGGTCGCTGTCCACCGCTGCGGCGATCTGGTCCAGCCAGTCGGTGTCAAGGCCCGCCTGTACGAAGGTCGGCGCGAGCTGCCAGCCGTCCCCGATGCCGTGGTCGTCCAGCCAGTCGGAGAGGGTGTCCTCCCGGTCCGAGGCTTCCAGCGGGCTCAGGGTGGTGGCCTTGGCGACGCGCTCGGCCGTGCGTTCCTGGACGTCGATGGGTGTCTCCAGGCTGTCCCGCTGGTACGGGCGGGCCGCGATGATGCCGAGCTTGTGGCGCATCCCGGCAACACGCTCGCGCAGCGCGGACGTGGCGCGCACGGCCGCGGCGGCGGGGTTGTTCAGCTCGTGGGTCAGCCCTGCGGACAGCGAGCCGAGAGCCAGCAGCCGTTCTCGCTGGCCGACGGCTTCCTGGGCGCTCTTGGTGCCGAAGAAGAGGCCTTCCAGCAGGTGCACGGCCATGGGAAACCACTCGCGCATGATCGCGGCGAACTCGATGCCGTTCATCTTCGGCATCCGGTAGTCGGCCACGATCACCGCGACGGTGCCGCCGCGCAGCTTCAGCTCGCGCAGGGCGGCAAGGGCGGACTCGCCGGACTCTGCGCGTACGACCCGGTACGACCCGCCGTAGTGTCGCCGCAGATCACGGGCGACAGCACGCGACACGCCCGGGTCGTCGTCCACTGTCAGGATGACGGTCCGCGCCGGACCGGCGGCCTGATCCATAGGCATCCCGAACCCGAGTCGATCGCCCTTCCGCACCGACTTCGCGTGCCTGCCTGTCTGGCACGCCAGTGCGCCAGTAATGCCCATTTTATGGGTGACCATCTTGCTTTGCTTCGCAAGATCAGGAGTGCCGAGATCAGGAGTGCGGCTGTCTCCCGACAGCTGCCGGAGACGCCGGCTCCGGCCGCGCGGCGCCGTGCCGGTGCTCGCCCTGCGCCGCAGCCACATCGCCGCGCCACCGGCTTCTGCGGTCGGCGACGGGGACCTGAGAGCGCCTGCCAGGCGGGACGGCGCCAGGCGGGTGACGATGGGATTGGCATCTGACCGTGCTCTTTCCTGGAGGAGGCAGACGGCATGACAATCCCCTCCGATTCCTCAGGCACCGGCCCTCCGCACGGCACCGAGCAACGCGATGTCTCCACAGGCGAGGGCCTGAGTGCCCTGGCGAACATGGGCTGGCAATTCCTGCTCACCATGGGCGTGGCTGCGATCGCTCTGGGTGTGCTTGTCCTGGCCTGGCCCAGCCAGACCCTGCGGGTCGTCGGTGTGCTCTTCGGCATCTACCTGCTGGCCACCGGTGTCTTCCAGCTGGCCGCTGCCTTTGGCACACACGTCCCTCGGCATCTGCGGGTGTTGCATTTCGTCGCGGGCGCACTCTTCATCCTGCTGGGCCTGGTCTGCTTCCGGGGCACCCTGGAATCGATTCTGCTGCTCGCGCTGTGGATCGGCTTCGGCTGGCTGCTGCGCGGCATCATGGTGACCGCCACGGCGATCTCCGCCGAGGGCACCCCGGCGCGCGGCTGGCAGCTGTTCTTGGGGATCATCACCACTCTGGCAGGCGTCGTGCTGATCGTGTCGCCGTTCAGCTCGATCGCCGCGCTGACCCTGGTGGTGGGCATCATGGCCATCGTCCTGGGCGTGGCTGAGGTCTTCCAGGCCATCAAGATGCGCATCGAAGTCGGCCGCCTCACCCAGGGCACCACCACCAAGCGGCGCCGGCCCATGTTCCACGTCCGCCCACACCCGCAGCACTGATCACGGGGGGTGCCGGGCCACCCAGGCGACGAAGCAATGTCGCGCACGTCGCGTGCCAACTGGCCGATCAGCTCTCTTCGGTCGTGGCGATCCGGCCGGCGTACCGCTGCGTCCAGGTGGTGTCGGTGTCGACGGTGATGACCACGTCGTAGTAGCCCTGCTGGGTCGGCCACATCACGGCGTTCGTCTTGCCGCCGTCCACCGTGACGTTCCGGGTGCTGCCGAGGTAGTCGTGGGCGGTGAGTGTGTAACGCACCGGCTTGGTGCCGTCGTTGTGCAGCGTGAGCTTCACCTGAGCCTCCTGATCGGTCCCCGCAGCCTTCAGCAGGGCGACCTCCACGCGCGGGAGGCCACCGTCTGTCTTTCCAGCGGGCGCGACCTGGCCGGCGAAGGAGCGCACAAAGCCGTCGTTGGAGTAGATCGAGAACGCGTACTTGCCGTCGGTGGCCTTGGTGCCCCAGGTGTACTTGCGCGGCTTGCTCGCGGTGACGGTGAACGGCGTGCTGGAGAACGGCTGGTACTTGTCGGGGAAGACCTGGAAACTCACGGCCTTGTCCGTTGCGCCGCCGGTCAGGGTCATCGTGGCGGTGACCTTCCCCGCCGCGCGGTCTTCCGAGATCGTCGCGTGCGGATGGAAGCTCAGCGGGCGCGGCTTCATGTGGTCGGCGGCGATCGACACCGGCTGCTCGGCGAGCGGGTCCGGGAAGGTGGCGGGCCCCGGTTGCGGGTGGGCGAAGTCGATCGCGCTGGTCAGGTCGCCCGCGATCGAGCGCCGCCAGTCGCTGATGTTGGGGCAGCGGAACGGCTTGCCGAGGTGGGCCGCCCAGTTCTCCAGGAACTTGATCGTCGAGGTGTGGTCGAAGACCTCCGAGGCGACGTACCCGCCGCGGGTCCACGGTGAGACCAGCAGCATCGGCACCCGCGCACCGAAGCCGAGCGGGTAGTCGCCGGCGTACTCACGCGCCGTGCCCGGCTCAGGCCACGGCGGCAGCACGTGGTCGAACTTCCCGTCGTTCTCGTCATAGTTGAGGATGAAGAGGGTGTGGTTCCAGATATCGGGGTTGCTCTGGAGGATGTCGAGCACCTTCTTGACGTAGCGCTCGCCGTGCAGGCTGTCCGCGTCCGGGTGCTCGGACCAGCCGTACGGCGCCACGATCCAGGAGACTGCCGGCAACGGGTGTTCCGCGCCCGGCCGGCAGGCGTCATGGAGGCCTTTGAGAACGGCGTCGAGGTTCTCGTCCGAGTCGTCGTTCGGCGAGGTCATGCCGGAGTAGTACGTGGCGTTGCCGCGCCAGATCAGCCCTGTGCCGGGCTGCAGCTTCGGGTCGTCGGCGCTCAGCCCCTCCGGGTCGAACCCCCTGAAGTACTTCAGCTCGTTGTCGCCGTAATCGCCGACCCAGGTGCTGACGTAACCCTGTCGCCCGTTGCCGCTGTTGTCGGAGTAGAGCCGCCAGTCGATGCCACTCTGCTGGAGCTGCTCGGCCACCGTGATCCAGGGACGGGAGTAGTTGGACTCATCGGCATTACCCGTCTCACTGTTGGCGGTACCGCTCCACAGGTACTTTCGGTTGGGGTCGGTCGGCCCGAACTCGGAGCAGAAGTTCTGGTCGGCGATGGTGTACTGGGCGGCGACCGAGTGGTAGAAGCCCATGTAGGCGTCGCTGTGGTAGTTCATACAGCTGGCTCCGCTGTGCTGCACCCACAGGTCCCACTTGCGGTGCTCGACGTCGCCCCAGGCTCCGTGGTCGTTGCCCCAGGTGCCGTCGTCGACCTGCGGGGTGACGATTTTGCCGTTGCCGTCCTTCTGCTGGAAGACGGTGGTGCCGTCCTGAAACCGCAGCGCCTGCTTGTCCTTGAAGCCGCGTATGCCGGGGAGCGTGCCGAAGTAGTGGTCGAGGGACCGGTTCTCCTGCATCAGGACCACGACATGCTTCAGGTCGGACATGTCGCCCTTGAAGCCCTTCGGCAAGACGTACCCGGGCTTCGGAGCGGCATACGCGCCGCCCGCCCCGGCGGTCGCGCCGAGCACCAGCGTCCCGGTGGCCACTCCCGCGCCCTGGAGGAACCGACGGCGGGTGGTGCCGGTCGTCGTCTCGTGTCTGTCGTCGAACTCGGACTCGGGCGTCGGGGCGGTCGGATCGGGGGCCATGGGTGCTCCTCACGAGGGAACAGATGGTTAGGCACGGGTACTAGAGCCGTTCAGGTAAACCAGCCGACACCAACCCCGTGTGAACACTGGCTGAGCGATGACTGGCAACAAACGGACGGTTGCGGGCAGCAGAGCCGGCTGGAGCCCGCGGCCCGCCCCGACGGAGTCGGCCTCGACCGTACTGCAGATGCCAGCCGACGCGCCGGTCGAGATGCTCAGCGCGCTGCGGAAGGGCGAAGGACGCCGGCTGGGAGTGCTGGTGAGGCACTGCAACGACTTCGGGGTCCTGTCACCGACCAGACAACGGCCAGAACAAGTCCGGGAATTGGCGATGCGGGTGCTCGGACAACCAGGGCCTGTCCGGAGTCGTGATCAGTGCGCCGGTGGCCGTCAGTGGCGTTCGGCGGCGAACGAGCCCTCGTCGACGAAGCGGCGCAGCCGGCGTGCGAAGGCTTGGGCGTCCGCCTGGGGCCAGGTGGCGAGCGAGGACTCGATGCCGGCCGCCAGTCGCTGTCTGGTGACCGACACGATGTTGTGCCCCTGCTCGGTGAGCGCGAGGAGAGTCGCGCGGCCGTCGGCCGGGTCGGGCCGGCGCTGGAGCAGGCCGGCCTGCTCCAGTCGGTCGGCGCGGCGGGTCACGGTGGTGCGGTCCAGTCCGATCTCACGGCCCAGGTCGGCGGCGCTGCACGCCCCGGCCCGGGCCAGGCCGCTGAGGACCGGGTAAGTGAGGTCGTCGACCGCTTCCCCCAGCCCCTCGGTCAGCTGGGTGTAGCGGCGGGCGCGAGTGCTCCGCCGCAGGAGCAGGCCCAGTGCATCGGCGATGTCATGTCCCGTCGAGTTCCGCACCCCTCCAGATTAGCGTGCGCAGCGCACGCTTTTCCTGTACGGTAATAAGCGTGCTCGACGCACGCATCTCCACCGACGCACGGCGGGCCACTCCCGCACCCAACCGAAGGAATCCCCATGAACCGCACCGACGCCCACGCCGCCCTCACCGACCTGCTCCTCACCCCGGGCCTCGACCTCGACGAGGCCGCCGACCGGCACTTCGCGCCCGACTACCGCCAGCGCACCGACGGAAGCTGGGCGAACCGCACCGAGTTCCTCGACCACATCGCCCACCTGCGCACGGTCGTCGCGGGCGGCTCGGTCGAGGTGCACGACGAACTCTCGTCCGGCGACCGCTACGCCGACCGCCACACGATGGAGGTCGTCAAGACCGACGGCTCCACCGTCCGCATGGAGGTTTACCTCTTCGCCGAGTTCGCCCCCGACGGCCGCTTCCGCCGCATCGAGGAGACCACCCTCATGCTCGAAGGCGCCGACGCCGACCGGAACCTCGGCAGCGCCCGCTGAGCCACATTGCCCACCTGACGCCACGAGGCCGCCCCCGTCCCGGCGCATCGGCGGGGGCCGCCGTCATGGCGCATCGTCCCAAGAGTGAGAGGAAGTGCTTGTCATGCTCGACGTGCTCATCGCCGGGGCCGGCCCAGTAGGGCTCTGGCTCGCCGCGGAGTTGCGCCTGCACGGGGTGGAGGTGACCGTCGTGGAACGCCGGGCGGCACCGGACGGACGGTCGCGCGCGGTCGGCATGCAGGCCGGCACGCTGGACACCTTCGCCACCCGCGGCCTCGCGGAGCGGTTCATCGAACGCGGCACCCCGGTACCGACCGGCCACTTCGGCGCGGCGACCACCCGGCTGGACTTCTCCACAGTCGGGGCGGTGCACCCCTTCATGCTGGCGCTCGGTCAGTCCGTCACCGAACAGCTCCTGGAGGAGCACGCAGTCGCCGTGGGCGCCCGAGTGCTGCGCGGGGAGGAGGTCGTCTCGCTCACCCAGGGGCCGGACGCCGTCGAGGTGGTGATCCGGGCCGGCGGCACCCATCGGACCGTGCCGGCCCGCTGGGTGGTGGGCTGCGACGGCACCCGCAGCGCGGTGCGACAGGCGGCCGGCATCGAATTCCCCGGTCAGGACACCACCCTGACCGGGTGGCTCGCCGACGTCGAACTCGACGATCCGCCCGCCGCGCCGCTCGCCGCCACCGGGCCGGCCGGTTCGTTCCTGGCGGCCCCGATCGGCGACGGCGTCCACCGGCTGGCGGGCCTCTCCACGGCCACCATGCACCACGGCACCGGCGAACCGCTGACCCTGGAGGAGGTGCGCGAGCAGACCCGCGCGTTGCTGGGACGGGACCTGGGCATCCGCCACCCCCGGTGGCTCTCGCGCTACGGCAATGCCACCCGCCAGGCCGCGCGGTACCGGGCCGGACGGGTGCTGGTGGCCGGGGACGCGGCGCACATGTTCTTCCCGGCCGGTGGGCAGGGCATGAACCTCGGCATCCAGGACGCCACCAATCTGGGCTGGAAGCTGGCCGCCACCCTCCAGGGCCGGGCGCCCGACGGACTACTCGACAGCTACGACACGGAGCGCCGGCCGGCCGCCCGCGCGGTCATCGACAACACCCGTGCGCAGCTCGCCCTGTTCGCGGCGGCGAGCCCGGAGCAGATCGCGCTGCGCGAGGTCTGGTCCGCCGCGCTCGCCGAACCGCAGACCAACCGCCAGTGGGCCCGCCGGATCGCCGGCTTCGACGACCCGCTCCCCGCCGACACCGAACCCGGCGCGCACCCGCTGAACGGCACCCGACTGGCCGGCCTCGCCCTGGGCACAGCCGGCATACCCACCGCCCACCCGTTGATGCACCACGGCCGACCACTACTGCTGGACCTCGGCGGAACGCGGACACCGTGCCCCACAGACGGCCTGGAGCAGCAGGCAGGAACCATCAACGCCGAGGCGGCGCACCCGATCTGGCGGGACGTCACCGCCGTCCTCATCCGGCCGGACGCCCGGATCGCCTGGGCCAGCACCGACACCGACCCGCACCGCCGGGCCGCGGACTGCCTCACCACCCTGCGCACCCTGTGCGTTCCGTCTGCCGACATGGTCGACACCCAGGCGATGGGCCGGGGCACCACCGTCGCGGTCAGTACCCACATCGGCGGCCGCGACTCCCACAGCTGATCCGCATCACCACCACACCCCTGAGTTCGGCGGAGAGTGCCCTGCGCGCCGGGTGCCGCGGCCTCCTGCGCGCTCCTCAGCGAGCGGGCCAACCTGCGCCCTCGGTGCCCCTCCGAGCGCGGCGCCCCGGCCCGCGTCACCGCACGAACAGCCAGGGCATGACCGCCTGGCGCGCACCGCCTCCGCCTACCAGGTGACCGGGAGCTCGTGCAGGCCGAAGATGGCCGCGTCGTTCTTCAGCGGCAGGTCTTCGGCGGGGACGGCCGGCCGGAGTCCGGGGATGCGGCGGAGCAGGGTGTCGTAGACGATCTCCAGTTCCATGCGGGCGAGGCTCTGCCCGAGGCACTGGTGCGGTCCGTGGCCGAAGGCGAGGTGCTGGCGGGCGCCGCGGTCGACGTCCAGCTTTCCGGGGTTCTCGAAGACGTCCGGGTCGTGGTTGGCCGAGCCGCCCAGTGCGAAGACGCCTTCGCCGGCGCGGATGGTCTGCCCGCCGATCTCTACGTCCTCCTTGGCCACGCGCGTGGTGATGATGTCGGTGATGGTGAAGTAGCGCAGCAGTTCCTCGACGACCTGCGGCATGGAGCCGGGGTCGCCGGTGAGGCGCGCCCGCAGCTCGGGTGTCTCCATCAGGGCGAGCATGCCCAGCGAGATCATGTTTCCGGTCGTGTCGTGCCCGGCGGTCAGCAGCAGGAACGCCAGGTCGACGAGTGCGTCGTGGTCGTACGCGCTGTCCTTTCGGCCCTTGGCGATCTGGCGGCTGAGCAGGTCGTCCCCCGGGACCTTCTCCTTGGCCGTCACGAGCTCGTCCAAGTAGGTCTGCAGGTCGAAGAACGCCTGCTGCCGGGTCAGCGGCGGGAGGGTCATGCTGAGCATCCGGGAGGTGCGGTCCTCGAAGAAGTCGCGGTCGGCGACGGACACGCCGAGCAGCTCGCAGATGACCAGGGAGGGCACCGGGAAGGACATCGTCTTCACCAGGTCGGCCGGGTTGGGGCCGGCGAGCATCGCGTCGACGCACTCGTCGACGATCTCCTGGACGCGCGGGCGCAGGGCTTCCATCCGGCGGAAGGTGAACTCGCCGACCACGGCGCGCCGCGCCCGGGTGTGTTCGGGCGCGTCCATACCCGCCAGGGACAGTGTGGAGTCCTTGTCGCTCCGGGCGAGTTCGACCAGCATCGGGAAGTTCGGATCGGCCCGGTCGGAGCTGAGATGCGGGTCGAGCAGCGCCTTGCGCACGTCGTCGTAGCGGGTCAGGATCCACGCCGGCTTACCGGTCGGCAGGGTCACCTCCGACACGGGCCCGCTCTCGCGGAGGCCGTCGTACTCGGCGGGCAGCCGGTAGGGGCAGGTGCGGGGGAAGGGGAAGGCGGGCGGGAGGCCGCCGTCGGTCGGTCCGGTCACGGGATATCGCTCCTCATCGGTGGTGGGTGCGCGGTGGCGCCGGAGGTGCGCCGCGCCGTCGCCCGGGGGTTGGGCCGGCGCTCCTCCGGCGCCACCTCGTTCGAACCTCCCCGGTCAGCGGGGCTTCTGGGCGGTCAGCAGGACGGAGCCGAATTCGTCGACGTCGATCATGGAGGCGGGGCTGAACTTTTCCTCTGCCTCGTCGTCGAAGACGGTCTGCATCTCCTGGGAGCCCTTGCTCATCTGCTCGAAGGTCTGCCGCACGCTCTGCTCGGTGATGTCGAGGAGCTCGACGAAGCGCAGGCCTGCGTCGCGCAGCATGGGGACGTAGTCCTCGGGCCGGGCCAGCGTCATGATGAAGTCGCGCAGGAGCCGGTCCACCGCGGGCTGCTTCTCGGCGGGGATGGGGCCGCGCTCGAAGAAGTCGGTGAGGACCAGGCGGCCGCCGGGGCGCAGTACGCGGCGGATCTCGGCGAGGACCCGTCCGCGGTCGGGCATGTGGAAGATCGACTCGATGGCGATGGCGGCGTCGAAGGAGTTGTCGGGGAAGGGCAGTTCCATGGCGTCGGCGTGCCGGAACTCCACGCGGTCGCTCAGGCCGGCGCCCTCGGCGAGGGCGGTGGCGCGGGCGATCTGGTCCTTGCTGATCGCGATGCCCGTGACGTGGGCGCCGGTGCGCCGGGCAATCCGCATGGCCGGCTGGCCGACTCCGCAGCCGACGTCGAGGACCCGCTGTCCCCGGTCGATCCGCAGGCGGTCGGTCATCGTGTCGGTGAGCCGGTCGGCCGCTTCCACGAGCGGGGTCTCGTTGTCGTCGACGTCCCAGTAGCCGAGGTGGAGGCTGCCGCCGGCCGCTTCGGTGTCCAGTGCGGTGAGGCGGTCGTAGAGGTGCCCGACCTCTTCGGGGACGGGGGCGGCGACGGGGGCGGTCGTGGACGTGGACGTGCTGGACATGAAGGTCCTCCGTTTTCTGTCTGGTGAATCGGTGAGGGGTGGAACGTGCGCGGTGGGCGCGTGGGTTCGGCCGGAAGCGCCGGAAGCGTCTACTCGCCGCAGGCTGAATGCCGAGGGAAAATGGGGCAGGTGGAGAATTCACTGCCACGGTGTGCGGCCCGCCGGCTGTGCGGCGTCCGGGCCTGGAGATCACCATACCGGCCGGGAAGGAGATGGGGAACAATTTCACCGGAAATTCCGTGGAGACCGGAAACGCCAGGGAGTTCACCCTTTTCTTCCGCAGGGGGTGGTGTTTTCATTCGGCGATTCTCACGAGCATTTTGCCGGTGTTGGCGCCGCGCAGCATGTCGATGAATGCGGTGGGCGCGTTCTCCAGTCCCCTGACGACGGTCTCGCGGTAGGTGATTCTCCCGTCTGCCAGCCAGCCGCCCATGCGGGTGGTGAACTCGTCCGGGAGGTCGGCGTGGCCTCCGACGAGGAAGCCGCGCAGGGTGAGGCCCTTGGCGATGGCCTGCGTCAGGTTCCGTGGGCCGGCCGGCGGGGCCTGCTCGTTGGCCTGCGAGATGCTGCCGCAGAGGGCGAACCGCGCGCCCATCCTGGCCAGGACCAGGGCGGCGTCCAGGTGGTCGCCGCCCACGTTGTCGAAGTAGACGTCGATGCCCGCCGGTGCGGCCTTCGCCAGTTGTTCGAGAACCGGCCCGTCCTTGTAGTCGAATGCCGCGTCGAAGCCGAGCTCCCCGGTCAGATAGGCGACTTTCTCGGCGCTGCCCGCCGATCCGATCACGCGTTCCGCGCCGCAGAGCCGGGCGATCTGACCGACGAGGGAGCCCACCGCGCCCGCGGCCGCGGAGACGAACACGGTGTCGCCGGGCCGGAATTCGGCGACCTTGAGCAACCCCGTGTAGGCGGCGTGCCCCGGCATGCCGAGCACTCCGAGATACGCGCCGGGCGGCGCGAGTGCCGGGTCGATCCTGACCGCGCCGGCAGCGCCCACGACGGCGTACTCCCGCCAGCCGAGGCCGTGCAGGACCAGGTCACCGACGGCGAGGTGCGAGGACTTCGAGACGACGACCTCGCCGACGGCGCCCCCGTCGAGCGCCTTGCCGACGGCGAACGGCGGGACGTAGGACCTGGTTTTGTTCATCCGCCCGCGCATATACGGGTCGACGCTCATCACCAGGTTGCGGATCAGTACCTGGCCGGTCCTGACGGCGGGCGGTTCCGCCTGCACGACCGAGAAGTTCTCAGCGGTCGGCCACCCCTCGGGGCGGGCGGCGAGCCGGACTTCGGTGCCCGTGGACGGAACGGTCATCACGTTCTCCTCGACTGCGGTGGGATGTCCGTCACGCACTGGGCACACCGAGGGTGTCGCGCCAGTGCCGGCATGCGGTGGCGATGTGTTCGGCGGCGCCGTCGAGCAGCATGAGGCCGATCCGCTCTACGTGGCGGTGCCGCCATGAGGCGAGTTCGGTACCTTCGACCCACTGGTTGAAGGCCCCCAGCGCCGGGCCGGTCTGGACCTGGTAGTTCACTTTTCCGGAGCCGTCGCCGTTCATGGCCAGGCGCGTGGTGTGGAAGAAGTACCAGCGGAATACCAGCGCCATCTTCTGTTTGGGCTCGGCATCGGCCCGGTCGATGTCGGCGTCGCGCCCCTGCGACCGGAGATAGGCACGCACTTCGTCCCAGACCTCTTCGATGCTCTTTCCGAAGTAGGTTCTCTCCAGGAGGGAGCGCGTTTTCTCCGGAATATCGTCGAGGCCGTCGTAGTGGGAGTAGAGGGAGAACAGTCTGTTGGCCCGCGTGGGGAAGAAGACGCCTTTGCGGAGCACCTGCACCTTGGCACCGAATTCGAACATGTCGCCTGCGGGGGCGTAGGCGGTGTCGGCGATGCCGACGTCCTGCAGCATGTCCTTGACCTCGGTGCTCATGCCGGATTCCACCGTGCACTGGTTGATGGATCCGGTGAGTACGTAGTCGGCGCCCAGCATGAAGGCCGCCGCGACCGCCGCGGGGGTGCCGAGGCCGCCGGCGAGCCCCACGCAGAGCGGTTCGTCGTAGCCGTACCGGTCCTGGGCCTGCTGCCGGAGCTTGAGCATGGCGGGCATCATGACCGTGGCGACGCCGCCGTCCGTGTGCCCGCCGGAGTCCGCCTCGACCGTGATGTCGTGGCTCATCGGCACCGTCCGGGCGAGCTCCACCTGTTCGTCGGTGAGGGCGTTCTCCCGGCGGAGCCGGTCCAGGACCGGCCCGGGGGCGGGTGCCATGAACTGCTCGGCGACCTCCGGCCGGGAGACCTTGGCCACGATGCGGTGGTCGCACACCGTCCGGCCGTCGGCACCGCGGCTAAGTCCCCGTGCCCGGTAGAGGACGAGTGCGGGGGTCATCTGCAGGAAGGCCGACGCCTCGATGACGGGGACGCTGTGGCGCATCAGCAGGTCGACCAGCGCGCGCTCGGCCGCGGGGTCGTCGTGGTCGGCCAGTACGTTGACGCCGTAGGGGTGCCCGTCGGCCAGGCCGTGCTGGACCTCCTTCACCCCCTGCTCGATCTCCGGGAGCGGCAGGCCGCCGGTTCCCAGGAAGCCGAGAATGCGGTGCCGGCCGAGCCTGACGACCATCTCGGCCGAGGCGATTCCCCGGTACATGCCGCCCACGGCGTAGGCGTGGCGCACGCCCATGCGCCGGCGGAACAAGGGGCTGCCGAGCGCGGCGGCCGGTGTGTCGGGCCGGGCAGCCGGTGCGTCGGGCCGGGCGACCGGCCGCGGGGCGGAGCGGATCTGGTCGATCAGCCTGCCGAGCACGCGGCCCCCGAGTTCGACGAAGTCGGTGACGCCCTCGTCGAGGAGGTGGTGCACGCTCTCGGTCCAGCGCACGGGCTGCACGATCTGGTCGACGAGCGTGCGCGCGGTCCGGCCGGGGACATACGGGCGCGCCGTGGCGTTGGCGATCACGGGCGTCGCCGGGTCCCCGAGGGCGAATCCGTCGGCGAAGCGGGCGAAGTCCTGCTGCGCCTGCCGCATCAGGGGCGAGTGGAAGGCACCGGACACGTTCAGTCGCACGCAGCGGACGTCGCGCGCCTCGAGGTGTGCCACCAGCGCGTCGACGGTCGCGGTGTCGCCGGACACGACCTTCTGCTGCGGTGCGTTGTCGTTGGCGACGGTCAGGCCGCGGAAGCCGCCTTCGTCGAGGAGTTCGCGCAGCCGTGCCGCGTCGACCCCGACCACGGCCGCCATGCCACCGCCCCGTGCCTGCGCCATCAGTGCACCGCGCCGCTGGACGAGGCGCAGTCCGGTCGCGAAGTCGAAGGCGCCGGCGGCGTGCAGGGCGCAGTACTCCCCCAGGCTGTGCCCGGCGAAGAAGGCCGGCTCGTCGCCGGTGTTCTCGCGCCACTGCCGGTGGGCGAGCGCCCCGACCACGAACAGCGCGGGCTGCGTGTACTCGGTGCGGCCCAGTTGCCGGTGCGGATCGTCCAGGCACAGCGTGCGGAGGGAGTAGCCGAGGACTTCGGAGGCTTCGTCGGCGAGTTCGGGATACGCGTCGAACAGCTCGCGTCCCATGCCGCGCCGCTGGGCGCCCTGGCCGGGAAAGACCACTGCCTTCATGTCAGCGGCCTCCCTGCGCGGAGGTCGCCGGGGCGGCGGCGGCCTCGGCGGCGTAGAGCCGGTCGCAGAGGCGCATCAGCTTGTCGAGCGCCTGCGGGGCCGTCATGACCTCGGCATGCATCGAGGTGTCGACGTCGATGGTGAAGAAGTCGTCGATCTGGTCGGCCCACTCCTGCCAGTACGCGATGTCGTCCACGGTGGGGAGCTCGGGGTTCGGGAAGAGCACCATGTGCTCCTCGAAGGAGCCGAAGAACTTGCCGCCCCGGTTGCGCAGGTAGTAGCAGCGCAGTCCGTCGCGCTTCGGCAGCGGGTCCACCGTGTACGTCTCGCCCTGCGTGGCCTCGAAGTAGCGGGACAGCTGCCGGACGCGGGAGCGCAGCTGCGTCTCGGTCTTGCTGACGCCGCGGGCGAGGGCGGCGTCGATCAGGGAGCCGAGGAACTCCTTGGGTTCCAGGGTGGTGTCGACCTCGTCGCGGCGCAGGATCGGGGTGGTGCCGCCGTGCGAGTCGAAGCGGTTGTTGCCGAGGATCAGGTTGACGGCGCGGAAGTCGCTCACCTTGGTGACCACGTCGGCGTCGAAGTTCCCGCCGACGATGAGGGCGTTGGCCTTATTGGTGGATTCGGCGTCCAGCGTGTCCAGCATGACCAGCGTGCTCACGTCGGCGCCCTTCAACTGGAGCTGCCGCACGGTCTCGTACGCGAACAGGCCGCCCAGGGAGAACCCGCCGATGTCGTACGGGCCTTCCGGCTGTACGGCGAGGATGAGGGACGCGTAGTGCTCGGCCATGGCGTACTGACCGGTGAGGATGTCGGTGGAGTCGATCCAGCCCTTCGGCTGGATGCCGTAGAAGGGGCGCGGGCAGCGTGCGGCCAGCGGGGCGTAGGACTCCACGCCGCCGTTGCCGTGGTGGACCCAGAACACGGGCCGGCCGGAGGTGACGCCGTTCATGCGGACCAGTTCGGGGAAGTCGTTCGGCGATGCGGGCGCGGCGCGCCGTGCCGGGGCCTTTGCCGGTGCGGCGGCCGCCGGGGCCTGTTCAACGGGAGCCGCCGGAGCGGGATTTGGGGCGGCCGTGCCCGTGTCAGCGGCCGTGTCGGTGTCGGAGGCCGTGCCGGTGATCGCGTCGACGACGTCCTGCAGCGTTTCGCAGCCGGCGATGACGTCGAGGGTGAGGGACGCGTCGAGGTGTGTCTGCGCCTGGGCGAGGAACTGCATCATGAAGATGGAGTCGAAGCCGTAGTCACCCAGGGACTTGTCCCACCGCAGGGTCTCGACGTCGACCTCCAGCAGCGTCGCCATGAGGTCCGCGACGACGGTTCCCACGCTCGACGGCTCGGTCGGCTGGGTCGGCTGGGTCGGCTCGGCCGGCTGGGTCGGCTCGGCCGGCTCGACGGCCGGTGCGGTGGTCGGCGTCGTCGCGACGGCCGGTGCGGTGGTCGGCATCGTCGCGACGGCCGGCGCGGGTTCGGCACCAGCCTCCGGCTCGGGGTGCGCCGGCAGGAAGCGCTCCCGCATCCGGGCGTGGTCGCCGTCGAGGGCGATGGCGCTGGGCAGGCCGGTCGCCCAGACGCGGTCGAGGGCGTCGACGCCCACGGATGCGCGCATCGGCCGCATGCCCACGGACTCCAGGAGCTGGACGGTCGACGGGTCGGCGCCCATGCCGCCCTTCTCCCACAGGGGCCAGTTCACCATCAGGGTGCGGCCGGACCGGCTGCCCCGGTCCACCAGGGCTTCGCGGTGGGCGGCGTATCCGTCCATGAAGGCGTTGGCGGCGGCGTAGTCGGCCTGTCCGACGTTGCCGAAGGCGGCCATGGAGGAGAAGCCGATGAAGCAGTCGAGCGGGACGGCGGCGGTCGCCTCGTCGAGGTGGCACAGCCCGGCCACCTTGGCCGCGAACACCTCGCGGAGGTCGTCCGCGGTCTTCCTGGCCACGAAGCCGTCGCGCAGCACTCCGGCGGCGTGCACGATGCCGTGCAGCGCGCCGTACTCGGCCTGGACCTCGCGCACGACCCGGGTCACGTCGGCGCGGTCGGCGACATCGAGCACGCGGTAGTCGGCACGGGCGCCCAACGCGCGCAGCGCGGTGAGCAGTTCCTGCTGCGCCGGGCCGGCCGGGCTGCGACCGCACAGGACCAGGGCGGGCGTCTCGACGCGCCGGGCGATGTCCTGCGCGAACAGGGCGCCGAGTCCTCCGGCGCCGCCGGTCAGCAGGTAGACACCGCCGTCGCGCCAGGGCAGTTCGGGTGCGGCCGGTGCGACTTCGCGCCACTGGGACACCTGCCGGCGTCCTCCGCGGTAGCGCACGGCCTCCTCGGCCGTGTCGGCGCCGTCGCGCCGCAGCCGTCCGGCCAGCTCGGCCGGGGCCAGGGCGCCGTCACCGTCCAGTGCGATCCACTGCGTCAGCAGCTTGGGGTGCTCCATGCGCGCCGTGCGGAGCATGCCGCTCAGCCCGCCCAGCCAGGGCGCGTGCGCGGGGGTGACGACCTGGATCAGGCGCGGCTCCCGGGCGGCCTCCGGCGCCTTGTCGCGCAGCAGCTTCAGCAACCGCTCGGCGTACTCGGTGTAGCGGGTGCCGGTCTCGCCGCGGGCCTGCCAGGTTTCGCAGGTGGCGCCGCCCAGCGCTGCGCCGAGCGCGGTGGCGTCCGCGGCCGGGAGTTCGCACAGGACGACGTGCCGCTCGACGTCGTCGGCGTGGTGCTCCGATGCCGCGCTCTCGCGCCAGTCCGCCTGGATCAGCAGTGCGGGCGTGGTGGTCGGCTCGGCGGCGCGGGGCGCCGGGCTCGGCTTCATACGGGTGGAAAAGCCCAGCAGACGCACGCAGACGTTGCCCTGCGTGTCACAGAGGTCGATGTCCAGGCGGCGTACGCCGGAGTCGCGGCGGTCGTCCGCGGCACGGCGCACCAGCGCCCAGCCCTCGGCCGGGGTGGGGGCCAGGACCTGTACCTCGCGCACGGTGAACGGAAGTGCCGTCCCCTGCGGGGCGTCGGCGTGCTCGCCGAGCGCCAGTCCCAGGGTCGCCTGCAGGGCGGCGTCGAGCATGACCGGGTTGAGCGTCAGCGAGGATGCCGCCGCCTCGGGGAGGACGAGGCGGGCCAGGGCGGTGTCCGCACCGTGGTACAGCTCCTGCACGGCACGGAACGCGGGGCCGTATCCCATGCCCCTGCGCGCGAACAGCGCGTAGCACTCGGCGCCGTCACGCTGGAACGGAAGGTTCGCGCGCAGTGCGTCGATGTCGTGGGTGTCGTCGGCGGCGAGGAGTGCGGGGTCGGCGTGTGCGGTGCCGTTCGCGTGCAGGACGCGGTCGCCGGAGCCGTGGTCGTACACCTCGAATGCCCCATCGGCCGGGTCCACGTCGACGGCGAGGGTGCGCAGTGCCGTCACCTCCAGGGGACGCAGCCAGGTCACGTCGCGCAGGCGCACGCCCGTGGCGGTGCCTGCGGACGTGGCCCGGACGAGCGCGTCGCGCACGAACTCGAGGTAGGCGGTGCCGGGCAGGACGGGTGTGTCCCCCACGCGGTGGTCGCTCACGTAGAACTCGTGCCCGGTCAGGTCGCGGCGGTAGGGCGACGGTGGTGCGTCCGGCGCCGCGGCCACCGGTGCCGGGGGCCGGGGCGTGCTCTTCGCGTCGGTGATCCAGTAGCGCTTCAGCTGGAACGGGTAGACGGGCAGCGGGATGCGGCGCATCGGCCGGCCGGCGTACAGGCGCCGCCAGTCCACGTCGAAGCCGGTGACCCAGAGTTTGAGCAGGCGTCCGAGCTTGCCCTTGGCTATCCAGCTGTCGATGGCGAGGGCGATGTCGTCGTCTCCGGCGAGCTCGTTCCACGGCCCCGGGCGCTGTGCCCGTCCGGTGTGGAGGCCCTGTGCGGTGCCGCCGTCGAGGAAGGCGCCCAGCCGCTCGCGCAGGTCGGCGAGCGAGGGGGTCAGGAAGGCGAGGCGCTCGTCCATCGCGACGCGGCCCACCTGCAGCGTGTGGGCGAGGTGCGGCAGGTCGGCCTCGCCGAGCCCGCCCGAGTCGATCCGGTCGGCCAGCTGCCGGGCCCGGGCGCGCAGCATCTCGGGCTCCGGGGCCGACAGGACGACGGCCACGGGGTCCGGTGTGCTCACCGGCGGTACGGGGCGCGGCACGTACTCCTCAAGAACCACATGGGCGTTGACGCCGCCGAAGCCGAAGGAGCTCACCCCGGCCCGGCGCGGCAGCTCACGGCCTTCGGCGTCGCGCAGGGCGGGCCAGGGCTGCTGTTCGCGTACGAGGTGGAACGGGCTGCCGTCGAGGTCGATGTAGGGGTTGACGGTGTCGCAGTGCAGGCTCTTGGCGAGCGTGCGGTGCCGCATCTGCAGCAGCACCTTGATCACGCCGGCGACGCCCGCCGCGAGTTCGAGGTGGCCGATGTTGGTCTTCACCGTGCCGACACCGCAGTGGGCGTTCTCGACCACCGCGCCGTGCTCCTCGTACAGTTCCCGGAACGCGGCCTTGAGCCCGTTGATCTCGACCGGGTCGCCGAGCTTGGTGCCGGTGCCGTGGGCCTCGATGTAGCCCACCGTCCGAGGGTCGATGCCCGCGGCGCTGTAGGCGCGCCGGATCAGGGCGGCCTGGGCCTTGGGGTTGGGCGCGGTCAGGGAGTTGGAGCGCCCGCCGTGGTTCTCGGCCGTCGAGCGGATCACGCCGTAGACGTGGTCGCCGTCGCGCTCGGCCGCCGACAGCCTCTTGAGCACCAGCATGCCCACGCCCTCACCACGGGCATAGCCGTCCGCGCGGTCGGAGAAGGTCTTGCAGCGTCCCTCGACGCTGAGCATCCCGGACTTGCTGAAGCTGACGTGGCCATCGGGGATCACCATGGTGTTGATCCCGCCGACGACCGCCATGTCGCATTCGCCGCGTTCGATCGAGATGACGCCGCGGTGCATGGCGACCAGGGAACTCGAACAGGCCGTCTCGATCGGCTCGCTCGGCCCGTGGACGTCGAGGAAGTAGCTCATCCGGTTCGGGCCGACGGAGGGGACGCTGCCCGTGGGCGTGACGCTGTCGCCCCTGCCGCTGCTGCGGTCGGAGAGCAGGCCGTAGCCGGTGTCGCTGGTGCCGACGAACAGGCCGAGGCTGCTCCCGGCCAGGGCGTCGGCGGCGTAGCCGGCGTCCTCCAGCGCCTTCCACACGTACAGCATCAGCAGACGCTGCTGCGGGTCCATGTGGACGGCGTCCTTCGGAGCGATGCCGAAGAACAGCGGATCGAAGTCGGCGACGCCGTCTATGAAGCCGCCCCACTTCACGTTGGTGCGGCCCGGTTCCTGGAGGGGGTCGCCGAAGAGGGCGCGCCAGTCCCACCGGTCGGCGGGGATTTCCGCGATGCAGTCGCGGCCGTCGCGCAGGTTCCGCCAGAAGGCGTCGAGGTCCTCGGCCTGGGGGAACCGGCCGCTCATGCCGACCACCGCGATCGGGTCGTCGTGCCGGTCGGCGGGCGGGGGGACGGGGACGGCCGGTGCGGGGACGGGGACGGCCGGTGCGGGGACGGGGACGGCCGGTGCGGGGACGGGGACGGCCGGCACAGGCGTACCGACGGGCTCCACGGCCGGGGGCTCCGCGGCGGCGCCGGGCGACTGCAGCCCCAGGCGGGCGGCCAGCGCAGGGCCGTACTCGTCGGTCAGGTGGGCGCCGAAGGCCTGGATCGTCGCGTGCTCGAACAGCACGGTGGGCACGAGCTCCAGGCCCAGCGCGTCGTTCACCATGTTCACCAGCTGGGTGATGACGAGGGAGTCGAGCCCGTATTCGCTGAGGTCGACATGCACGTCCAGGTCGTCCGTGGTGACCTTGAGCAGCTCGCAGACCTTCTCCACCACGACGGCGCAGACCCGCTCCGTCAGGGCCTCGGTGTCGACGACGTCGGCCGGCCGTGCGGTCTGCGTCGGTGCTTGCGACTGCTCCTGCTCCTGCTCCTGCCCCTGCTCCTGCTCCTGCTCCTGCTCCTGCTTCCAGTCGCGGATCAGGCGGAGCGCTTCGTCCTGTCCCACCTGTCCCTCGCGAATGAGCCGGTGCAGGTCGTCCAGGGATGCGATGCGGGTGGTGCTCATGCCAGGCTCCTCTTGAATTCGTCCGCGCTCATCTCGCGTCGGCCAATGGCTTCGATCAGGTCCAGCAGGTAGGCGTCGTCGGACCCGGACGGGGGCTCGGGTGCCTGTTCGGCGGGCCGGGTGGGCTCGCTGTCACCGGTGGGCTCGCTGCCGCCGAGCGTGCGGACGCTGAAGCCGCGCAGGCGTACGCACACCTCGCCGTCGTCGTCGCAGAGGTCGAGGTCGAGACGGCGCACGGCGCCCACGTGGTCGTCCTCGGCGAAGCGGACGACGACCCAGCCGGTGCCCGGGACCGCCCGCAGCACCTCCAGCTCGCCCAGGGCGAACGGCAGTGCCGTGCGCGGCGTGCCGGGGTCGTCGTCGAAGAGGCCGACCGTGGCCTGAAGGGCGGCGTCGAGCATGCCCGGGTTGAGTGCCCAGCCGCTCTCGCGGGACGCGGCGGCGGGCAGCTTCAACCGCGCCACCGACTGCCGCGAGCCGGTGTGCAGGCGCTCGATGCCGCGCAGTGCCGGGCCGTAGGTCATGCCGATGCCGGTGAAGCGTGCGTAGCAGGTCTCGGCGTCGAGCACGGGGCCGTCGCACTGCGCGCGCAGGGCCGCGAGGTCGAGCCGCTCGGCGGGCACGGCGGTTGCGCGCCGCAGCTGGCCGCGGCCGAAGGTGACGCGTTCGCCGTCCTCGTCCACCGCGTACACCTCGTAGCTCAGTCCGCCGCCGGCCCGGGTGGTCAGCGTGGTGTGCACGTCGGTCGCCTTCTCGACGGTGAGCGGGCGCAGCCAGGAGGCCAACTTCAGCGACCAGGCGCGCTCGTCGCCGCCGGCCGCCTGGACCGCGGCGGCGCGCGCCATCTCCAGGTAGGCCACCGCCGGCAGCACCGGCACGGCGTCCGCGCGGACGTCGTAGGCGGTGGGCCGGTGGCCGGGCCGCCAGCCGGAGACCGTCTCCATCACCTGGGCGCGTACGCGGTGGTCGGCGAGGAAGAACTCGCGGCCGGTGAAGTGCGAGGTGTAGCGGTGCTCGTTCAGGTCCGACGTGTTCGTGTGCACCAGCGGGTGCAGTGCCTGCGTCTGTGTGCCGTTCGCGGGGCGCGAGGTGTCGACCCAGTAGCGCCGGAGGCGGAACGGGTAGGTCGGCAGGGCGATCCGGCGCGGGCGGCGCCCGGTGTGGAGGCGGTGCCAGTCGAAGGGGGCGCCGTTCACCCATGCCTGGAGCAGGCGGGCCCAGTCGTGCCGGCCCGCGCTGTCGTGGTCGTCGTGCGGGCCGAACCCGGCTGGTGCGTCCGGCAGGTCGACGCCGCGCGGGACCTTGCCGCGGAAGACGTCGGCCGCGGGCTCGCCGCGCAGCCAGGACTCCAGTGCCTCCCGCAGTTCGCCGGCCGTGCGGGCCAGGCAGGCGAGGCGCTCGGTCATGGGCGTGCGTCCGGTCTGCGTGGTGTAGGCGATCGACGCCATGTCGGTGTCGTCGTAGTCGCCGCGGCGCAATGCGTCCACCCAGCGCTCGGCGAGTTCGCACAGCACGTCGGGGTGGCTCGCCGACAGGACGACGGGGACCGGTGCGGTGGGCGCCGGGTCCGGCTCGGGTGCGGTGCGCGGCTGGTACTCCTCAAGAACCACATGGGCGTTGACGCCGCCGAAGCCGAAGGAGCTCACCCCGGCCCGGCGCGGCAGCTCACGGCCTTCGGCATCGCGCAGGGCGGGCCAGGGCTGCCGTTCGCGTACGAGGTGGAACGGGCTGCCGTCGAGGTCGATGTAGGGGTTGACGGTGTCGCAGTGCAGGCTCTTGACCAGGGTGCGGTGCCGCATCTGCAGCAGCACCTTGATCACGCCGGCGACGCCCGCGGCCAGTTCGAGATGACCGATGTTGGTCTTCACCGAGCCGATCCCGCAGTGGGCCTCCTCGACCACCGCGCCGTGCTCCTCGTACATCTCGCGGAAGGCCGCTTTCAGCCCGTTGATCTCGACCGGGTCGCCGAGCCTGGTGCCGGTGCCGTGGGCCTCGATGTAGCCCACCGTCCGAGGGTCGATCCCGGCCTTCCCGTAGGCCTCCCGCAGGAGGGCGGCCTGGGCCTTGGGGTTGGGCGCGGTCAGGGAGCTGCCCCGGCCGCCGTGGTTCTCGGCCGTCGCGCGGATGACGCCGTAGATGTGGTCACCGTCGCGCTCGGCCGCCGACAGCCTCTTGAGCACCAGCATGCCCACGCCCTCACCGCGGGCATAGCCGTCCGCGCGGTCGGAGAAGGTCTTGCACCGGCCTTCGGGGCTGAGCATGCCCGCCTTGGAGATGCTGATGTGCCCGTCGACGCTGACCATGGTGTTGACGCCGCCGGCGATGGCCAGGTCCGACTGACCGTCGCGGATGGCCTGGACGGCCCGGTGCAGGGCGACGAGCGCGCTCGAACAGGCCGTGTCGACGGGTTCGCTCGGACCGTGCAGGTCGAGGAAGTAGCTCATCCGGTTCGGGCCCATCGAGGGGGCCGCGCCGGTGATGTCGTATCCCTCGATCATCGGCGAGTACCGGGTGACGAGGGTGCTGTAGCCGGTGCTGGTGGTGCCGGCGATGAGGGCCGTGTTCGTGCCCGCGAGGGCCTGTGCCGAGTACCCGGCATCCTCCAGCGCCTTCCATACGTACATCAGCAGGAGCCGCTGCTGCGGATCCATCAACTCCGCTTCCTTCGGGGAGATGTCGAAGAACAGCGGGTCGAAGTCGCCGACGCCGTCCATGAAGCCGCCGGACGTCACGTTCGAGGTGTTGGGCTCCTTGACGGGGTCGCCGTAGTGGGCGCGCCAGTCCCAGCGGTCCACGGGGACCTCACGGGTGCAGTCGCGGCCTTCGCTGAGGTTCTCCCAGAACGCGTCGAGATCGTCGGCCATCGGGAAGCGGCCGCTGATGCCGATGACGGCGATCGGCTCGTTCCCGGGCGCATCCGTACGGGACGCGGTGGTGTCGGCGGTGACGGACTCCAGGGCGGCGGGGGCCGCCGCGCGCGGTTCCTGCTGCTGTGCCGCGGTGGTGGCGACGCGGTCGGCGTGGTGGTCGAGGAGGTGGTCGACGACCCCGCCCAGGGTGGGGTTCTCGAAGAACAGGGTCGGTGCCAGCGAGAGCCCGAACTCGGCGTTGAGGTCGTTGGCGAAGCCGATGAACGAGAGGGAGTCGAAGCCGTAGCGGGTCATCTCGGCCGTGCCGGTGATCCGCTCGGCGGGCACGTCCAGCAGGTCGGACACGCGGGCGATCAGCTTCTTCAGCAGCGCCTTGTGCTGCTGCTCCCGGCCGGCCGTCGCGACGGGCGCGGCGGCGCTTTCGGGCCCGGCGGAGCGCTCGGGCGCGGGAGCCGGCGGGAGAGTCCCGAAGCGATGGGGGTGGGTGTCGAGCAGGTGGTCCACGACCTCTCCCAGGGTGAGGTGTTCGGGGAAGGGCTTGGGCACGGGCGGAAGCCCGAACTCCGTGGTGAGGCGGGCGGCGAACCCGATGAGCGAGACGGGGTCGAACCCGTACTCGCTCAGCTCCACCGCGCCGTCGAGCTCCTGTGCCGGCACGCCCAGCACGGCGCAGGCGTGGCTGATCGCGCGGCCGAGGACCTTCGCGTGCAGGGCGGCGCGGTCGGGTGCGGTCACCGCCGGTGCGGCGCCCGTGGCCTCCGGGGCGGCCAGGAGGGTGGCGTCGATGCGGGCGCGGTCGCCGAAGACGGCCAGGACGTGCGGGTCGCCGGTGCCGTAGGCGCGCAGCAGCGCCTCCACACCGTGCGGGGCGCGTAGCGGCACCATGCCGACGCTGTCGTGCAGGCGGCGTTCGGTGGCGACGTCCACCCTCATCCCGCCGTCGGCCCACAGGGGCCAGCCGACCACCAGTGTGCGGCCGCGGCGCTGGCCCTTGGCCACCCGCTCGTGGCGGAGGCCGGCGTAGGCGTCCATGAAGGCGTTGGCCGCCGCGTAGTCGCCCTGGCCCTGGTTGCCGTACGCCGACAGTGAGGAGAATCCGATGAAGCAGTCCAGGTCGAGAGCGGCGGTGGCTTCGTCGAGGTGGACGAAGCCGGCGACCTTGGCGGCGAGGACTTCCCGCAGCTCTTCGGCGCTCTTGCGGGCCAGGTATCCGTCGCGCACCACACCGGCGGTGTGGACGACGCCGTCGAGGCGGCCGTGCTCGGCGACGACGGTGTTCACACAGGCGGTCACGGCGTCGCGCCGGGCGACGTCCAGCACCCGGTAGGCGGCGGACGCACCCAACTCGCCCAGCTCACACAGGAGTTCACGCTGGGCTGGGCCCTCCGGCGAGCGCCCGCAGAGCACGAGGGCGGCGCCGGGCGCCTGCCGGGCGATCTCACGGGCGAAGTGTGCGCCGAGCCCGCCGGCTCCCCCGGTCAGGAGGTAGACGCCGCCGGCTTTCCACGGGCGGGCCGGTGGGGCGTCCTCGACGGCGGTCCACTGCGGGACCCGGCGCTGCCCGTCGGAGTACCGCACGGCCACGTCGTCGGGGCTCGCCGCGTCCCGGCGCAGGCGCTCGCTCAGCGTCGCGGCGTCGACGGGCGTCTCCACCTCGACGAGCTGGGTCAGCAGCTTGGGGTGCTCCATGCGGGCCGTGCGCAGCAGGCCGCCCAGGCCCGCGAGGACCCGGTTCTCGCCGTCGGCGGGCACGACCACCTGCAGCAGGACCTCGCCGTCGCGGGTGCGTGGGACGAACTGCTGCAGGCGGGCCAGCACCGTCTCGGCCTGGCGGGTGAAACACCGGGCCGGATCGTCGTCGGCGGGCAAGGCGGTGCAGGGCACACCGAGCCCGTCCCGGACCGCCGCGGGGTCGGTCCCCACGAGTCCGCCGAGCAGCACCTCGTGGTGCATCGGCGGACGCGATGCCCGGGTGGGCTCGGCCGGGCGCCAGCCGGCACGCATGAGGGTGAGCGTCGCGCCCCCGGTGTCCTCGCCCCCGGTGTCCTCGCCGCCGGCGGGTTCGTCACCGGCGGGTTCGTCACCGGCGGACAGGACGCGTGCGGTGAACCCGAGGAGGCGTACGCACACGTGGCCGTCGTCGTCGCACAGTTCGATGTCGATGCGGCGTACGGCTCCGCCGCCGTCGCCCGCTGCGGGCCGCACCACGGCCCACCCGTCGGCCGGGCCGGGCGCGAGCAGCTGCACCTCCTCCAGGACGAAGGGCAGTGCCGGCGCCACGGTGTCGGTGTCCTCGGCCAGTGACAGGCCCAAGGTGGCCTGCACGGCGGCGTCGAGCATCGACGGGTGCAGGTCCCAGTCGGCGCCGTCCCGGGCGGACTGCGGCAGGCTCAGGCGTGCGACGGCGAGCCCGGCTCCGACGTGGATCCGCTGGATGCCTCGCATGGCCGGGCCGTAGCCGATGCCCATGCGGTCGAAGAGCCGGTAGCAGTCGTCGTGTTCCAGCGTGCGCAGGTCGCACCGGGCGCGCAGCGCGGCGATGTCGAGTCGCGCGGGTGCCGACGTCTCGCACCGCTCGATGCGCCCTTGCCCGTGGACCACGGGCTGTTCGCCGTCGGCCGCCGTGGTGATCTCGTAGGTGAAGGCGTCGTCCTCGCTCGGCCGCAGCGCGATCTCGACCGCGGTCGGCCCGGTGATCCGTGCGGGGCGGGACCAGACGACGTTGCGCAGGCGGGCGTGGGCGGGGTCGACGCCCTCGGCCCGGGCCGCCGCGTACGCCAGCTCCAGATAGGCCACGCCGGGGAGCACCGGCACGTCGCGCACCCGGTGGTCGTCGAGGAAGAACTCGCGGCCGGTCAGCTCGACGGCGAAGGACGGCGAGCCGGGGTCACCGGTCAGCCGGCGGCCTTCCAGCGGCGACGGGGCCGCAGCGGGGGCAGGGGCGCGTACCGGAGCGGAGGCCGGGGTCGTATCGGGGGCCGCCGGACGTGCTCCGACCCAGTAGCGCTCGCCCGCGAACGGGTAGGCCGGGAGGGACACGATACGGAAGCCGCCGTCGCCGAAGAGCGGGGCGAAGCCCAGATCTTGCCCCTGGGCGAAGAGCCCGGCCAGCTCGGTGAGGCTGTCGTGACGGTCGGGCTCGGCCATCAGGCGGCCGGCGCGGGCGTCCTCGGCGGGGTCCTGGCGGCGGTGCCCGTCGGGCGCCTCACCGGTGACCACGCCCTCCGCCCGGCCGTCGCACAGCCAGGTCCGCAGGGCGGCGACGAGCTGCTCGCGGTCCGTGGCCACGCCCGCCCAGCGGTGGCTGCAGTGGCGGCGTCCGGTGGCCAGGGTGTACGCCACGTCGCCCAGGTCCAGGTCCTCGTGGGCGAGGGCGTGGTCCAGCAGGCGCTCGGCCTGGGCCCGGCGGCCGGCGTCGTCCTGTGCCGACAGGACGATCAGCCAGGCATGCCGGGGGGCGTGCCCGGCGGTCTGCACGGCGGGGGCCTGTTCGATCAGCGCGTGCGCGTTGGTGCCCGCGGCGCCGAACGAGCTGACGCCGGCGCGGCGCGGACCGTCGGCGGGCGCGGGCCACGGGCGCAGTTCCGTGTTGACGTAGAACGGGCTGCCCTCCAGCGTGATCGCCGGGTTGGCCCGGCGGAAGTGCAGCGACGGGGGCAGCTGCTCGTTCCTGAGCGCCAGCAGCACCTTGATGACGCCGGCCACGCCGGCGGCGAACTGGGTGTGCCCGAGGCTGGTCTTGACGGACCCCAGGGCGCAGCCTTTCTCGGGCGCGTCGCCGAACGCGGCACGCAGGGCCTCGAACTCGATGGGGTCGCCCAGCGGCGTGCCGGTACCGTGCGCCTCGATCAGCTGGATGCCGGCGGGGTCGACGCCGGCGCGCTCGTGGACGCTGCGCAGGAGGCGTTCCTGCGATCCGGCGCTGGGCGCGGTGAGCCCGTTGGTGGTGCCGTCCTGGTTCATGCCGGAGCCGCGGATCACGCCGTAGACCTGGTCGCCGTCGCGCAGCGCGTCGGCGAGCCGCTTGAGCACGACCACGCCGGCGCCCTCCCCCGGCACGAAGCCGTCGGCGCGCTCGTCGAAGGTGTGGCAGCGCCCGCGGGCGGACAGCATGTTCGCCCGCACGGCGGACCGGTAGAAGATCGGCGTGGACTGGACGAAGACTCCGCCCGCCAGCGCCATGGACGTGTTGCCCAGGCGGAGGTCCTGGCAGGCCTGGTGAATGGCCACCAGCGAACTGGAGCAGGCCGTGTCGACGGCCAGCGCGGCACCCTGCAGGTCGAGGAAGTAGGAGATCCGCGAAGCGATGACCGAGGAGATGTTGCCCCACAGTGTCTGCGGTGGCGCGTCGTCGCCGATCAGCTGCTGGTAGTCGCTCGGTGAGCCGCCGACGTAGACGCCGCACCCGCGGCCGTCGAGCCGTTCACCGGCGTAGCCCGCGTCCTCCAGGGCGTGCCAGCACTCCTCCAGGAAGATGCGCTGTTGCGGGTCGGTGTAGGTGGCCTCTTTACCGGACATCCGGAAGAACCAGGCGTCGAAGCGCTCGATGTCGTCGACGAAGCTTCCGTACTGGCGCGGGGCGCCCGCGCCCAGCTCCTGGTCCATGTCCCAGCGGGTGACCTCGCCGACCAGGTCGTCGCCCGCGGCGAGGTGTGCCCACAGGGCGGCGGCGTCGGGCGACTGCGCGAACCGGGCGGCGATGCCCACCACGGCGATGCCGTCGTCGGCCGGGTCGTCCGCAGGGCCGGCGGGTGCCGCGGGGGCTTCGGCGGGGACGGCGGGAGTTCCGACGGAGACGGCAGGAGGAGCAGGAGCGGCGGACCGAGCCTCGGCGGCGTGCCCGTGGTCGTCCTGCGCCGGAGCCCCTCCGGCCTCGGCTGCCGGTTCGCGCAGTACGCCCGAGGACCGCAACTGCGCCCCGTACCGGGTGACCAGATGGTGCGTCAGCCGGTCGAGCGAGCTGTGTTCGAACAGTGCGGTGCTCGGCAGGTCGACGGCGAGGGCGTTGTTCACCGCTGCGACGAGCCGGACGGTGAGGATCGAGTCCACGCCGTAGTCGGAGAAGGACGCCTGCGGGTCGATCTCGTCGGGCTCCATCATGAGCACGCGGGAAAGCTCGGCCAGCAGGAGTTCGCCGGCCAGGTACCGCACGGTCGCCTCGTCCGTGTCCGGTGCCGGCTGCGCGGGTGCCGGCCGGGCGGGCTCGGGCGACGGGGCGGCAGCGCCGTTCGCGGCCTCCGGGACCCGGTGGCGCCGGCTCGGAGCAGCGGCCGTCGGCCAGTAGCTCTTGCGCTGGAACGGGTAGGTGGGCAGCGGCGTGCGGCGTACGTCGAGACCGGAGAACAGCGGCGCGAAGTCGACCTCTTCGCCGTTCAGGTACCGGGCCCGGGCGCGCTCCGGCGCGGTGTCGCCGGGCCGGCCGGCGGTGTCGCTCGGTCCGTCGGTCAGCCAGGCCTCCAGCCGCTGTGCGAGCGTGTCGCGGTCGGCGGCGACGAAGGCCGCGCGGTGGGTGAAGTGGTCCCGGCCGGCCGCCAGCGTGTAGCTGACGTCGCCCAGCGCGGCGTCGGGTGTGCGGCGCAGGTACGCCAAGAGGTCCTCGGCGCGGTGGCGCAGCGCCTCGGGCTGCTGGGCGGACAGGACGAACAGGAGCTCGCCCGCCGCCTGCCGGCGCCCGTCACGGGCCGGGGCGTTCTCCACGACCATATGGCCGTTGGTGCCGCTGAAGCCGAACGCGCTCAGGGCGGCGACGCGCTTGCCCTGGCCGTTGGGCTGCCACGGCCGCAGCGTGGTGTTCACGTGGAAGGGGCTTTCGGTGAGTCGGATCGCGGGGTTGGGGTCGTGGTAGTGGAGGGACGGCGGGATCTGGCCGTGGCGCAGCGAGAGCACGACCTTGAGCAGGCTCGCGACGCCCGCGGCGGAGGTGGTGTGACCGAGGTTCGTCTTGATCGAGCCGAGTGCGCAGGTGTCGCTGCCGCCGGCCGTGCCGAACGCGCCGGCCAGGGCCTGGCATTCGATGGGGTCGCCGAGCTGGGTGCCGGTGCCGTGCGCCTCGACCATGCCGATCTCGGCCGGGTCGATGCCGAATTCGGTGTGCACCTGGCGGATGAGGCGTTCCTGCGACAGGGCGCTGGGTGCGGTGATGCCGTTGGTCGCCCCGTCCTGGTTGACGGCGGAGCCGCGGATCACGGCGTGGATGTGGTCGCCGTCGGCCAGTGCATCGGACAGGCGGCGGAGCACCACGACGCCCACGCCCTCGCCGGGGACGAATCCGTCGGCGGCGGCGTCGAAGGTGTGGCACTTGCCGGTGGGCGAGAGCATCCCGCCGCGGCCGGCCGCCAGGTAGGTGTCCGGCGTGGTCTGGACGCTGACGCCTCCTGCGAGGGCCATGTCGGTCTCGCCGCTCCACAAGCCCTGGCAGGCGAGGTGGACGGCGACCAGTGAGCTGGAGCAGGCCGTGTCGACCGCGAGGGCGGGACCCTGGAGGTTCAGGTGGTAGGCGATGCGCGCCGGTACGACCGAGGGCGCGTTGCCCCATGCCGCCTGGGCGGGCGGCGCGTCCTCGAACCACTGCGGGTAGTCGCCGCCGGTGCAGCCGACATAGACGCCGCACCGGCGGCCGTCCAGCGCGGAGCCCGCGTAGCCGGCATCCTCGATGGCCGTCCACGCCTGTTCGAGGAACAGCCGCTGCTGGGGGTCGGTGTAGGTGGCTTCGAGGCCGGTCAGGTGGAAGAAGCGGGCGTCGAACCGGTCGATGCCGTCGAGGAAGCTGCCCGCGCGGCAGGACAGTTGGTCCTGGCTGTAGCCGGAGAGGTCCCACCGTTCGACCGGGCCCACGAGGTCGCGGCCGGCGGCGAGGTGCTGCCAGAGGGCGTCGGTGTCGTCCGACTGCGCGAAGCGGCCGCTGATCCCGACGATGGCGATGGGCTCGCGTCCTTCGGGACGGTTCGGTGCTCCGGCGGCGTCCGGTGCGGGCACCGGTGCCGCCGCGGCGGGGGCCGGTCGCGGCCGGTGGCTCTCGGCGATGTGGGCGGCGAGCTGCGCCACGCTGCGGTAGTCGAAGACGACCGTGGTCGGCAGGTCGGTGCCCAGCTCCTCGTTGAGGCGCTGGACGAACCGGACGCCGACGATGGAGTCGAGGCCGTAGTCGGCGAACGCCCGGTCCGGGCCGATCCGGTCGGCGGGCATGCGCAGCGCGTCGGCGAGCGCGGCCAGCACCACGTCCGTGACGGCCCGGGCCGAAGCGGAGGCGGCGGCCGGAGCCGCGGTCTCCGCCGGCGGCTGGGAGGGCGGGCTGCTCCTCTCGGGCGTTCCGGAGAGCGGGCGCGGGCTGCGGGCGAGACCGTCGCTGTGGGCCACGACGACCTGCTGCCCGAGTGCCAGGGCGTCCCGCGCCGGATGGCGGATGCCGGTGAAGCCTTCCTGCTCCAGTACGAGCCGCCAGGCCGCCGGCGACAGCGCGGGGCTGCCGGGCACCCGCAGTTCGGCGTCGTCGTGGAGCCACCAGCCGTCGAGCAGGCCGAAGGTGAGGTGGTTGACGAGGTAGAAGCCGCTGATCTCGTTGAGGGCCAGCAGGCCGTTGCCGCGCAGGAGCGCCTTGGCGTGCCGCAGGGCCGGGCGGATGTTGTCGGTGGCGTGCAGCACGTTGGCCGCGATGACGACGTCGAAGGCGCCGGTGTCGAGCCCTTGGGTGTGCGGGGGCCTGGCCGCGTCGAAGATGCGGTAGGTGAGGTGGTCGCGGCCCGGCCCGAAGGTGTCCTGGGCGTTCTGCAGGAATGCCGGGGACAGGTCGGTGAAGCAGTACTCGGCCAGGTCGAGCCCTTCGCGGGCGAGGCGTTCGAGCACGGGGCCGGTGGTACCGCCGGTGCCTGCGCCGATCTCCAGCACGCGCAGGCGGGCGCCGGGATCGGCGTCCCGGCGTGCGCGCAGGAAGGCCGCCACGTGTTCGGCGAGGACGGCGTTGAAGTGCGCGGCCACGCGGTTGTCGCGGTAGACGCCTTCGACGAGGGAGAAACGTCCCTGGGGAAAGAGCACATCGGTGGCGCGGACCCGACCGCACAGGATGTCGGCGAGCGCGGGCAGGGTCTCGTCCAGCAGGTTCAGCGGTGCGCGCAGATCGGGGTTGGCGGCGGCCCACCGGGGTGTCTGCGCGGCCCAGTCGGCGCGGCAGGCGTCGGCGTCCCGGGCGGTCGGCGCGCCGGTGCTCCAGCGGCCCTGGACATCGATGAGTTCATGCTCGGCGAGCGCGTGCAGGGTGGCCGAGAGCCAGCCGTCGAACCGTGCGTCGACGCCCTGCCGCTCCTTCCACTCGCGCAGGCCGTGGCCCGGCTCCTCCAGACCCGCGCGGCGCAGCTCGGCGGCGAGGCGGCGGAGCAGGAACGCGTCGATCTCGCCCGGGACCGGGCCCTCGTGGTACGCGGCCAGGCCGGTGGGCAGCGCGAGGGCCGCGGCGCCGTCGCGGGCCGCCGCACCGTGCACCTGCGGGGTCAGCGTCTCCGCGGTGAGCACCCCTTCGACGGGCAGCGGGCGGCCGAGGCGCATGAAGCCGATCTGGTGGAGCGGGCCGGCCAGCAGGCGCTCCAGTGCGCCCATCGCCGTGGCCGGGACGATCGGGGCCAGTCCCATGGACGTCACGTCGCGCAGGAGCTCGTCGGGGACGTTGCCCCAGTAGCCCCAGTTGACGACCTTCACCCGGCAGTCCAGCGCCTCGCGCAGGGCGGCGGCGTGCGCGTCCTCGAAGGCGCAGGCCGCCGAGTAGTGCGCCTGGTGGGAGTTGCGGATGAAGCTCACCAGCGAGGAGATCAGCAGCACGAAGTCCAGGCCGTGCCCGGCGAAGACGTCGGCGAAGTGCACGCACGGGTCGACCTTGGCCGCGAGGGTGGCCTCCAGTTCGTGCTCGGTCATCCGGGCGAGCGGCGTGTGACTGAACACCATCGCCAGGTGCACCACGCCGTCGATGCGACCGTAGCGGCGGACGACCTCGTCCCGCATGCCGGCGAGCGCGCCCGGGTCGGAGGCATCGGCGGACAGGTAGACGGGGGTCCGCCCGCCCGCTGCGGCCCGGTCCGCCCTGGCCCGGATGTCCTCGTCCTCGGCGCGGCGGCCGACCCATACGACGTGTGCGTCGTGTTGCCGTACGAGGTACTCGCTGAGCAGCACGCCGAGGTCGCCCGCGCCGCCGATGAGCACATAGACGCCGTCGCGGCGCAGCACGGGCTCCGCGGGCGGCTCGGTGGCGTCCACCGGCAGGAGCTGGCGGCGCAGCCACTGGCCGCCGCGGCGGACGAGCGGATGCGCGCGGCGGTCGGCGGGCAGGGCGAAGACCTCGTCGGCGACGAACGGTTCGCCGTCGGCCAGGTCGACCGCGCGGATGCGCCAGTGCGGCTGCTCCTTGGCCAGGCCGCCGAGCAGACCGTGCAGGCTCGCCTGCGCCGGGTCGGCGGTCCCGGAGCCGCCTGCGTCGAACGCGCCGCTGGTCAGGAGGGTGAGTCCGAGCCGCTGCTCGTCCCGGGTGAGGGCCAGCGCCTTGAGGATCCGGAACATGCGCCGGATCGCCGCGCGCTGCGTGCTGATCCGCGCCTCGGCGCCGTGGGCGGCGGCCGCGGTCGGAAACCGCATGACGACATGGTCAAAGTCGCCCAGGACGGCGAGTTCGTCACGCACCTCTTCGGCGGATGACGCGGTGGAGTCCAGCACCACGGTCTGCGGGCGGCGGGCGGTCAGCTCCGCGAGGGCGTCCGGTGCGAGGCCGATCGCCACCACACGGGAGGCCGCGGACGGGTAAGGGCTGCCGCGCAGCAGCCGGACGGGCTCCCAGACGGGGTGCAGGGTGAGGTCGCCCGCGGGAAGCTCGTAGGAGTTGGCCGGCTGCGCGGGCGGGGCGGGCACGGCGGACGTCGTCGCAGGCGGCGCATCCTCCACGGCAGGGGGCGGGGCGGCGGGCTGCCGTGCGGCGTTGCCGAACGTGGCGGGGGTTTCGTCGAGTTCCGGAAGTCCGTCGGTGTACCAGTAGCGCTCCCGGGCGAACGGGTAGCCGGGCAGTGCGACCTTGCGCGGCTTCGGTCCCTCGGTGTGGAGGCGGGCCCAGTCGACGGCCAGGCCGCTGGTCCAGGCCTCGGCCAGCGGCGCCGGCTTTCCGCGCCGTGCCCAGCGCACGGCCGTCTCCTGGAAGTCCTCGTCGGTGAGGAAGTCCTTGACCGCCCCGCCCCGGTCGCCGCCGGGGTTGAGGTATGCGCCCGCGGGCAGCGTGCCGCCGAGCGCGCAGGCGTCCAGTGCGTCGACCAGGGCCGGAAGTGTGCTGACGGCCACGGCGAACCGTGCGGTCATCGCCTCGCGGCCGACCTGCAGCGTGTAGGCGATGTCGGGCAGGTCCGCGCTGCTCCACCGCTCCTTGCGCAGCGCGTCGCGCAGCCGGCCGGCCGACTCGCGCAGGCGCTCCTCGTCGAAGGCGGACAGCACCACGACGACGGTTTCGCCACGGTGCGCGGGTGCCTCGGGCGCGAGGTCCTTCCCGGCGTGCTCCTCGACGTGTTCCTCGACCACGAGGTGGGCGTTGGAGCCGCCCGCGCCGAACGAGGAGAGGCCGCCCAGGCGCGGGCGGGTGCCGGTCCTCGGCCAGGGCGCGGCTTCGCGCTGCAGGACGAAGGGGCTGTCGGCGAAGTCGATGTCCGGGTTGACGCGTTCGGCGTGCAGGGAGGGCACGAGCGTGCCGTGCCGCATCTGCAGCAGCAGCTTGGCGAGGCCCGCGATGCCCGCCGCGGACTCCAGGTGGCCGATGTTCGACTTCGCCGAGCCGATGGCGCAGAAGTTCCGTGCGTCGGTGAATTCGGCGAAGGCCGCGTTCAGCCCGGCGATTTCGATCGGGTCGCCCAGCGAGGTGCCGGTGCCGTGCGCCTCGATGCAGCCGATGTCCCAGGGGTCCACTCCAGCCCGGCGCCAGGCGCTGCGGATGACCGCCGCCTGCGCAAGCGGGTTCGGCACGGTGAATCCGTGCGTGTGGCCGCCGTGGTTCACGGCGGTGCCACGGATCACGCCGAGGATGCGGTCGCCGTCGGCGACGGCGTCGGCGAGCGGGCGCAGCAGCACCGCGCCGACGCCCTCGCCGGGCACGTAGCCGTCGCCGCCCGCACCGAAGCTGCGGCAGCGGCCGTCGCTGGAGGCGAACTGGCCCTCCCCGATCATCAGGTACTTGCCCGGGTGCACCGACAGGTTGACCCCGCCGGCCAGGGCGACTCCGCACTCCCCTCGTTGGAGGGCGGCGCAGGCGAGGTGGATCGCGGACAGCGCCGAGGCGCACATGGTGTCGACGGTGACGCTGGGGCCGCTCGCGTCCAGGAAGTACGAGACGCGGTTGGCGATGGACGCCAGGCTCCCCGGCACCACGACCGGCTCACCGCGCACGCTGTACTCGGCGCCGTGGAGCTGGTACTCGGAGTACATCGCGCCGGCGAACACCCCGATGTCGCCGGCGTCCTCGGCCACCCGGGCGCGGGCGGCGGCGCGCAGGGCGTCACGTGTGTAGCCGGCGTCCTCCAGCGTGGTGTGGGCGCACTGCAGGAACAGCCGCTCCTGCGGGTCCATCGTGGACGCCGCCTTCGGCGAGATCCCGAAGAACAGCGGGTCGAACTCGTCGATCCCGTCGAGGAAGCCGCCCCACTTGCTGTACGTCCTGCCGGGCACGCCGCGACGCGCGTCGTAGTAGCGGCTGTGGTCCCAGCGCCCGGCCGGGATCTCGGTGATGCTGTCCCGGCCGGCGAGCAGGTTCTCCCAGAAGGTGTCCAGGTCGGGTGCGCCGGGGTAGCGGCCTGCCATGCCGACGATCGCGATGGCCATGCCCTGCTCGGCGCGGGGCGGTGCGGCGCTGACGGGGGCCGGCTCCGGCCCGGCGGCCGGCGCGAGCTGCTCGTCGGTGCGCGCTGCCCTCGCGCCGCTCAGGCCGACCAGTGCCGCGAGCGCGTCGGGCTGGGTGCGCAGGAAGTGCTGGACGAGCCCGTCGACCGTCCGTACTTCGAAGAACAGCGTGCTGCCGACGTTGCAGAGCCCCTTGCGGACCGCTTCCGTCAGCTGGACGACCAGGATCGAGTCGATGCCGTAGCGGTCGAAGGGCACATCGGCGCGGATGTCGGCGACCGGCAGTTGCAAGGTGTCCGCGACCAGGGTGCGGAAGTGGTCACGGGCCAGGTCCGCCAGGAGCTCGTCGTCACCTGCGCCGTCAGCCGCGACCGGAACCGGTGCCGGTGCGGGCAGTTGAGGCTCGGCGGCCCGCGGCCCGGCCTCGGGGAGGGTGCCGCGGAAGGCGGACTCCCCGTCCGGGCGCGGCTGGCGGATCGCGCCGTCGCTCTCGGCGACGATCACCTGCTGGCCGAGGTCGTCGGCGCCCTCGGCGGCGACGAACGCCGCGCGGAAGCCGACCTCGCCGAGGACCCGCCGCCAGCTCTCCGGCGCCAGGCCCGGAGAACCGGGGATACGCGGCGCCGGGTCGTCGTAGAGCCACCAGCCGTCCAGGAGGCCGAACGTGAGGTGGCTGAAGAGGATGTTGTCGCTGAGCTCGTTGAGCAGCAGCAGGGCGTTCGGGCGCGCGGCGGCCTTGGCGTTGCGCAGCGTCCTGCGGATGTTGCCCGTCGCGTGCAGCACGTTGGTGGCGATCACGACGTCGTACTCGCCGGGGTCCACCTCCTGGCCCGCCAGCGGCTTCTCGGCGTTGAAGAGCCGTGCGTCCAGGTACGGGGCGATCTCGCCGTACTCCCGCTGCCCGTACAGCAAGAACGCCTTGGAGATGTCGGTGTAGCTGTACTTCTCGATGTGCCGGGCCCACGGCCGCAGCCTGCGGAGGACCGTGGCGCTGGTGCCGCCGGTGCCGGCGCCGATCTCCAGGATGCGCAGGCGGGCGGACGGGTCGTCCGCCAGCCGCCGTTCGAGGTAGGCCACGAGGGTGTCGGCGAGCACGTCGTTGAAGTAGTCGGCGACGGGGTTGTTCTTGTACACGGCCTCGACGAGGTCGAGCGAGGCGTTCGGGAACATCACATCGGTGGCCGGGCGGCGGCCGGTGAGGATGCCGGTCATGGCGCGCAGCGTCGTGTCGACGAGGACCGCCTGGGGACGTTTGGCGTCGTCGGCCAGCCACTGCTGTCGCGCGCGGTCCCAGTCGGCCCAGGCGTCGTCGAGGGATCCGGTACGGGTGTCGAGGGCCGCGTACGTGTCTTCGCCCTCGCGGCGCAGGCGGCCTGCGTCGGCGAGTACGGCGAGGGTGTGCTCGGTCCAGCGCTGGTAGCGGTCCTCGATGCCGCCGACGGCGCGCCACTCGGCGGCGGTGGCCGCGCGGCCGTCGCGGAACAGGCCCAGGGACTGCAGCAGCGCCCAGGTGATGCGGACGAGCGCGTCCTGCATGGCTCCGGCGTGTCCGCCCGCCTTCTCACGCAGCTGCGCGATCTCGGCGCGGCGGTCGGGGCGGTCCTCGCCCAGGGCGCCGATCAGGGACGGGGTGGTGACGGCCGGGTGCGTGAGGGCGTCGTCGTCGTGGAGGCCGTCGATACTGCGGGTGTCCGTGGCCTTGAGGAGTGCGAGCTGCGGGTACGGGGAGGCCAGCAGGGTGTCGAAGGCGGCCATGCCCTCGTCCGGTTCGATCGAGCCCAGGCCCAGCTGTGCCATGCGCTGCCGGTAGCCGTCGGCGGTGACGACGCCGACGCCGGCCCAGTAACCCCAGTTCATGACCTTGACCGGGCAGTCGAGCCGGGTGGCGAGGTGCTCGGCATAGGCGTCGGCGAAGGTGCAGCCCGCCGCGTAGTTGGCCTGGCCGGGAGCCTTGAAGAAGGCCTGCATGGAGGAGAAGAACGCGACGAAGTCCAGCGGCTGGCCGGCGAAGGCGTCGGCGAGGTTCACGGCGATGTCGGCCTTGGCGGCGTAGGTCGTGCGGAACCGGTCCTCGTCCATCCGGGCGAGGGTCTGGTCGCCGAGGACGATCGCGGTGTGCAGGACGCCGCGCACGGGGCCGTGCCGCCGCACGATCTCGTCGCGGGCGCGGCGCAAGTCGTCGCGGTCGGTCGCATCGGCCTGCACGTAGTCCGGCTTGGGGCCGTGGGCCGCCAGGGCTTCCTGCTGAGCGGCGATGTCGGCGTCCAGCGGGCGGCGTCCGATCCAGACGACCCGGGCGCCGTGACGGCGCATCATGTGCTCGGTCCACACGGTGCCGATGCCGCCGGCGCCGCCGATGGCCACGAGCACGCCGCCGGGCTCGCGCGGGGCGGCCGCGGCCCCGAGCCCGTGCGTCTCCAGCAGGCGCAGGCGGTACCACTCGCCGTGCCGGTGGGCCAGGGTCTCGCCGCGGGGGTCGGTGGGCAGAGCCAGCAGAGCCGGCCAGGGCACGGCGGCGTCCGCCTCGATGTCGGCGACGCGGATCCGCCAGTGCGGGTACTCCTTGGCCAGGGTGCCGGCGAGGCCGTGCACACCGGCGTGGGCGGGGTCGGCACCGGTGTCGCCCGGTAGCCTGCGCGCCTGCCGGGTGACCAGGGTCAGGCCCATTTCACGGGCGTCCGCGCCGTCGGCCAGGAGCGCCTTGACCAGACGGAACACGGCGATGGTGCCGTCGTACCGCGCGGCGTCCGGGGCGCCGGTGGCGCCGTCCGGGGCGAGCCAGAAGACGTGCTCGGCACCGGCGGGCAGGCGCGCGGCCAGCTGGTCGACCGGTTCGTCGGCGCGGGCGTCCAGGACGGTGGCGTCCGGGTAGCGGCGGCGGAGCCCGTCCCGTTCCTCGGTGGTGCCGCCCAGCAGCACGACGCGGGTCTGCGGGTGGGGCCAGGGCGCGGCGGGCGCGACGGGCAGGGCGTCCCACACCGGTGCCAGCAGCGTGGCACGCGGGGCCGCGCCGGACGGGGCGGTCATGCGGCGGAAGGCGTAGCCGCGCAGGCTCGCGGAGAGCTGTCCGTCGTCGTCGTACACGTCGATGTCCACTTTCGTCACGTCCCGGTCGGCCGAGGGGGCGTAGCCCTCGGTGTGGCGCAGGTGGGCCCACATGCGTTCGGTGGTGGGGGCGAAGAAGTCGGCGGCGTCCAGGGCGAAGGGCAGTGCGGGCGCGCCGCGTTGATCTTCGAGCGTGCCGGTGGCGTCGCCGTAGAGGCCGACGACGGCCTGGACGGCGCTGTCGAGCATCGCGGGGTGCAGCGCGAACGCGCCGTCGCGGGCGCCGTCGGGCAGGACGAGCCGGGCCAGGACCTCGCCGTCACCGACGGCCAGGGTGTCGATGGCGCGCAGGCGGTCTCCGTGGCGGATGCCGACGGCGTCGAGGGCCGCACGGCACTGGCTCCGCGACAGGGTGCGACGGCCGCAGCGGGCCCGCAAGGCGTCCAACGGCGTGGCCACGGGCGAGCCGGGCGTGGCGAGCCGGCCCTGGGCGTGCACGGCCGAGTCGTCGCGCAGGACGCGGAAGGCGTCGCCGTCCCGATCGACTCGTAGTTCGGCGCCGCCGTCCCCGACGGGGAACGGCTCCGGCCATACGACATCGCGCAGGCCGACCGGCGCGAAGGAACTGCCGGTCACGGCACGGCGTGCGACCTCCAGCGAGAGCACGCCGGGCAGCACGGCCCGGCCGCCCACGTGGTGGTCGGCCAGGAAGAACTCCTCACCGCCGAGCCGGAGGCGGTACGCGGCCTCGTCCGTGTCCCTGCGCCCCTGGCTCTCCCCGGTGTCGGTCGTGTCGCTCCAGTAGCGCTGCCGCTCGAACGGGTAGGTCGGCAACGGCACTTGGCGGCGCGAGGAGGACGCGAAGCTGTCGGCGAACCGGTCGACCTCGCCCCGTACGTACGCCGCGGCCAGCGCGGCCGGGGCCAGCGCGCGCACACCGCCGACGGGGCGGGGGTCCGCGGCGGTCTCCCCCTGCAGCACGGTGTCACCGGCGGTGCCGGACAGCCAGGAGCGCAGGCGTGCCGCCAGGTCGGGCAGGCCGGCGGCGACGACGGCCAGCCGGTGCGCGAAGTGGCTGCGCCCCGCGGCCAGGCTGAAGGCGACGGCGTCGGCGGGCAGACCGGGTTCGCGGTCGAGGTGGGCGAGCAGCCGTTCGGCGACGGCACGGAGGGCGGCCGGTGTGCGGGCCGACAGCAGAAAGGCGTGTTCCCCGCCCGCGCCGGTCGTCCGGGGGGCCGGGTGCTCCTCCAGCACGACGTGTGCGTTGGTGCCGCTGGCCCCGAAGGAACTCACGGCCGCCCGGCGCGGGCCGCGGGCAGGAGCCGTCCAGGGCTGCGGGGCGGTGGTGACGGTGAACGGGCTGCCGTCGAGCACGACGGCCCGGTTGGCCTCCAGGAAGTGGAGCGACGGCGGGATCTGCCGGTGCTCCAGGGCCAGCAGCGCCTTGATGACGCCCGCGATACCGGCGGCGAACTGGGTGTGCCCGATGTTGGTCTTGATCGATCCCAGGACGGCGCTCCCGGCCGGGGCGTCCTCGAACGCGCGGGTGAGCGCGCGGAATTCGATCGGGTCGCCGAGCTGGGTACCCGTGCCGTGCGCCTCGACGAGCTGGATGCCGCCCGGCTCGATGCCGCTGCGGGCGTGGACGTCGCGCAGGAGCTGTTCCTGCGAGGCCGCGCTCGGGGCGGTGATGCCGTTGGTGGTGCCGTCCTGGTTGATGCCGGAGCCGCGGACGACGCCGTAGATGTGGTCGCCGTCGCGCCGGGCGTCGGCGAGCCGTTTGAGGACGACCGCGCCCGCGCCCTCGCCCGGGACGAAGCCGTCGGCGCGGGCGTCGAAGCTGTGGCAGCGGCCGCTGGGCGAGAGCATGCCCGCGCGCGAGGCCGACTCGTACAGCCGCGGCGTGGTCTGGAGGAACACCCCGCCCGCGATCGCCATGTCGGCGTCGCCGGAGAGCAGGTCGCGGCAGGCCAGGTGCAGAGAGACGAGTGAGCTGGAGCAGGAGGTGTCGGTGGTGAGGGCAGGGCCCTTGAGGTCGAGGTGGTAGGCGATCCGGGAGGCGACGACCGAGCCCATGGTGCCCCACAGGGCCTGCGCCGGCGGCCGGGCGTCCAGCTGGTCGTGGTAGTCGCCGGCGTAGCAGCCGGCGTAGACGCCGCAGTTGCGGTTGGTCAGGCGTTCGCCGGTGTAGCCGGCGTCCTCCAGGGCGTTCCAGCACTGTTCGAGGAAGATGCGCTGCTGGGGGTCCATGGTGGTGGCCTCGACGCCGGAGATCGCGAAGAACACCGGGTCGAACTGGTCGATGCCGCGGACGAAGCTGCCGGAGCGGCAGCTCACCTCCTGGCCGAGCGGCCAGCGGGTCACCGGTTCGACGAGGTCGTGGCCGGCCATCAGGTGGTCCCACAGCGCGCGCGGGTCCTCGGCGTCGGCGTAGCGGGCGGCCATCCCGACGACGGCGATGGCGTCGTCGTCCGGCGCCGGGGCGGCGGCTGCCGGGGAGGCCGGTGCGTGCAGCGCGTCACCGTAGGTACCGACGAGGAACGCGTGCAGGCGCTCGACGGTGCCGTGGTCGAACAGATCGGTGGTCTCCAGCGCGGTGCCGAGGGCCGTGTTGAGCGTGTGGACCAGGTTCACGCCGAGGATGGAGTCCAGGCCGTAGTCGGCGAAGGGGCGGCGGCGCTCGATCTCGGCGACCGGCATCTGCAGGGCCGCTGCCAGTGCGTCGAGCAGGATGCGCTCGACGTCGGCGGCACCGGCTGCCGTCGAGCGGGACGGGGCGGCCACCGGCGTCGTTGCCGGGTGCTCGGTGCCGACCGGGCCGAACCAGAACTGCCGTCCGGCGAAGGGGTAGGCGGGCAGGTGGACGCGTGCGGGCGTCTCCGCACCGTCGTGCAGGCGGGTCCAGTCGAGCGGCATGCCCTTGGCCCAGAAGGCGGCCAGGTCGTGCCAGTCGCCGCGGTTGATCCAGCGGGTGACGAGTGCGCGGAGTTCGTCCTTCTCCGCCAGGGCTGCCAGGGTCTCGCGGGTGGCCCTGACGCGGCCGCGGGACCACGGGCCCTCGGCCGTGGCGTCTGAGCCGGAGTCGGAGTCGGCGAGGAAGGCGCCGAGCTGGTCGAGCCATTCCCCGGGTGTGCTCGCGACGAAGCACACCCGCTCGTCCATCTCCTCGCGGCCGGTCTGGAGGGTGGCCGCGACGGCGGGCAGGTCCACGGGGGCGCCGCTGCGGAGCAGGTCGGACAGTTGACCGGCCCGTGCGTGCAGGTCCTCGGTGGTCCGGGCGGACAGCGGCAGCAGCACCGGCCGGGCGGACGGGGCGGGCGTGGCGGGTTCGGTCGTCGTGCTCCGGTACTCGGCGACGATGACATGGGCGTTGGCGCCGCCCGCGCCGAACGAGGAGATGCCGGCCCTCCGCGGGCCGCCGTCCGCGGGCCGCGGCCAGGGGGCCCCGCCGGTCTGCAAGGTGAACGGGGTGGCCGCGAAGTCGATGTCGGGGTTGGTCTGCTCGGCATGCAGGGTGGGCGCGAACTCGCCGTGCCGCAGCTGCAGTACGGCCTTGGTCAGGCCCGCGATACCCGCGGCGGCCTCCAGGTGGCCGATGTTCGACTTGACAGAGCCGAGGGCGCACGCACCGCTCCCGCCGGCGTCAGGAGCGAAGGCCTGGGTCAGACCGTCGATCTCGACGGGGTCGCCGAGCCGGGTGCCGGTGCCGTGCGCCTCGACGTAGCCGATGCCGGCCGCGGACACGCCGGCGCGGTCCAGCGCGTCGCGGATCAGCGCGGCCTGTGCGCGCGGGTTGGGCACGGTGTAACCGTTGGTGCGCCCACCGTGGTTGATCGCGGAGCCGACGATCACCGCGTGGATGGGGTCGCCGTCGGCCTCGGCCGCGGACAGCGGCTTCAACAGCACCGCGCCGACGCCCTCGCCGGGCAGGAACCCGTCGCCGCCCGCGCCGAAGCTGCGGCAGTGCCCGTCGGTGGCGAGCATCCGGGAGCGGCACAACTCGACGTACGAGGAGGGGTGCAGGTAGAGGTTGACACCGCCGGCGATGGCCAGCTCGCACGCGCCGTGGCGCAGGTGCTCGCAGGCCTCGTGGATCGCGGTCAGCGACGACGAGCACATGGTGTCGATCGGCATGCTCGGGCCGTGCAGGTCCAGCAGGTACGACACCCGGTTGGCCAGCGAGCCGAAGGACGTGCGCGGCGCGGGCGGCAATCCGTCGGTCGCCGGCGGGCGGTGGCGGTCGAAGCCAGTCTTGGTGATCCCGGCGAAGACGCCGACCGACGAGGCGTGCTGCTCGGCGAGGCGCTGCCGCGTATAGCCGGCGTCCTCCAGCACCGACCACGCGCTCTCCACGAACAGCCTCTCCTGCGGGTCCATGTCGGCGGCGTCGCGCGGCGCGATCCCGAAGAACGCGGCGTCGAAGCGGGCGAAGTCGTCGAGGAACGCGCCCCACTTGCTGTAACTGGCACCCTGCTGCACGGCTCGCTGCGGGTCCGGTTCGTAGAAGGCGTCCAGCGGCCAGCGCTCGGCGGGCACCTCGCGGACGCTCTCGCGTCCCGCGCGCAGGTTCTCCCAGAACGCCTCCAGGGTCGGGGCGTCCGGGTAGCGCCCGCTCAGGCCGATGATGGCGATCGGCTCGTCCGCGCCGGCCGGACGGGGCCGCGCCGTCCGCGGCGCGGCCGCCGTCGCAGGAGTCCCGGCCGGGGCGGCGGCCACGTCCGGGACGTCGCCGAGCCAGCGGCGGCAGCCGTCCGCGTGCTGCTCCGCCAGGTGACCGGCCAGGTCGTTCAGCGTCGGGTACTGGTAGAGCACCGTCTTGGGCAGGGCGCCGAACCACTGCGCGAACCGGCGGTTGAGCCGGGTCACGGCCAGCGAGTCGATGCCGAAGCCGTCGAGCGGAGCGGCGGCGTCCAGCCGGGCGGGGTCGAGCCGCACCGTCTCGGCGATCAGCTCCTTCAGCAGGGGCAGCACGCGTGCCCGCAGTTCCGCCGGCCCCGTCTGCTGCATCTGCTGCATCTGCGTCTGCTGCGTCTGCTGCGTCTGCGCCTCCTGCGTCTCCGCCTCCTGCGGACCTTCCTCGTCCACTCCGCTCTCCTCGTCCATGACCAGTAGGTGTGGTGTGCCGAGCGCCAGTGCGCCGTGCAGGGCCCGCAGTGCCGTGTCCGTTTCCAGGGGGCGCCCGAAGCGGGCGGTGAGCGCGGGCACGTCCTCGGCCGGGACGCTCATCCCGCCGTCCTGCCACAGCGGCCAGCCGATCGAGACGCTCGCGCCGTGGCGCTCGCCCGCGGCGGCCAGACCGGCGCGGTGGGTCAGGTAGGCGTCGAGGAATCCGTTCGCGGCGGCGTAGTCGGCCTGCCCGGGGTTGCCCAGCGTTCCCGCGCCGGAGGAGAACGCCGCGAGGAAGTCCAACGGCAGGCGGCGGGTGGCCTCGTCGAGGTTCACCAGCCCGGCGGCTTTCGGCGCCAGGACCTGCTGGGCGTCCTGGTGGGACTTGCGGATCACGTAGTCGTCGCGGAGCAGGCCCGCCGCGTGCACGACCCCGTCGAGCCTGCCGTACGTGCGCACAAGGGAGTTGACGAGCTGGGCCACGGCGGCGGCGTCGGCGACGTCCACCCGCCGGTACTCGGTCCCCGGGCCCGGCTGACCGGGCCCGCGGCCCGCCGGCGAGCGTCCGCACAGGACGACCCGGGCGCCGGGGGCGTGCCGAGCGATGTCGGCGGCGACCAGCCGGCCGACGCCGCCCGCTCCCCCGCTGATCAGGTAGACGCCGTCGGCCTTCCACACCGGCGGGGGTGCCGCCGCACGCGGGGCCGCTGCCCAGGCGCGGACCTGGCGGCGGCCGCCGGTGTAGCGCACGTGGTCCGCCGCCTGCCCGGACTCCGCCCGCAGCACACCGGCGAGTTCCTCGCCCGACGGCCGCTGCGTGAATTCGATCAGCCGGCAGTGCAGCGCCGGGTCCTCCTGCGCGGCGGTGCGCAGCATGCCGATCAGACCGGCGTAGCCGTACGGAGTCCCCTCGCGGCACACGACCTGCACGGAACGGGGGCCGCCGGCCGGCTGGTTCAGCAGCCGCTGGAGCTCGCCGAGCAGCAGGGTCGCCGCGTGCTCGTAGGCGGCAGCGGGCCCGTCGTCACCGCTTTCCACGCGCGCGACGGACACGCCGGGCAGGTGCCGGCGCAGGTCGGTCACGTCCGCGTCGGGGGTGTCGCACAGCACGACCAGCCGCCGGGTTCCGGGGGGCGCGGTGCGCTCTCGCGCCGGTTCGTCACGCCATTGCGGCACACGAAGGATGTTTCTGCTCACGTTCATTCCGTTCCAGGTCACGGGGCGGCCGGGCCGCCCGGTCCAGGGAGGAGGCAGGGGGAAGCGTCAGATCCTGCTCAGGGCGTCCGGGCCGGCACGGCCGTCGAGGACCGCGTCGAGCAGCGCCGCACGGGCATCGGTCTCGAACGCGGGCTCGGCCGCGGGGGGCGGGACGGGTGCCGCGGGCGGCAGGACGGGGGCTGGGTCGCCGGCGGGCACCCAGTAGCGGTCGCGGGCGAAGGGGTACGCGGGCAGCCGCACGGTGCTGCGCTCGCCTGCGGGATGCAACGCCTGCCAGTCGACCGGGGCTCCGTCGCACCACAGGGCCGTCACCCGGTCGAGCCGTCCGTCGTGGAGGGCCCGGGTCACCTCGGGGGCCTGCTCCGGCGTGCGCCGCACTCCGGCGCCCCGCGACCGCCCGATGCCGCCGGTGTGCCAGCCGGAGGGCTCGTCGCCCGCGAGGAACCGGTCCAGCATGCCGAGCACGTCGTCCATGCTTCCGACGACGAAGCCCAGGCGCCGTTCCATGGCCTCCCGGCCCACCTGGAGGGTGAACGCCAGGTCTGCCAGGTCCGGGGCGTGTCCGTCGCGGCGCGCCCGGTCGAGGAAGTCCCGCAGTCGTCCGGCCGTGGCACGCAGCCGGTCGCCGTCGCGGGCGGACAGCACGATGGCCTGGGGGGCGGTCGGGCGGGCCGGCTCCGCCGGTGCGGGAGGTACGGGCGGTGCTTCGAGGACGACATGGGCATTGGCGCCGCCGAAGCCGAAGCTGCTCACTCCGGCCCGCAGGGGCCACGGCCGCCCGGTGGCGTCGGTGCGCGGTTCCCAGCGGCGCAGTTCGCGTACGACCTCGAATCCGCCGTCGAGCGGCAGGTGCGGGTTGAGCCGGTCGCAGTGCAAGGTCGGCGGCAGCTCGCGGTGACGCATGGCGAGCAGCACCTTCAGCACTCCGGCCAGGCCTGCGGCCGACTCCGCGTGGCCGATGTTGGTCTTCACCGAGCCGAGCGCGCACGGCCGGGCCGCGTGCGGCGGCCTGCCCTCGGCGGTGCGCAGGGCGCGGTAGGCGCTGTCGAGGGCGTTGACCTCGACCGGGTCGCCCAGGCCGGTGCCCGTGCCGTGCGCCTCGACGTAGCCGATGCTGTCCGGGTCGGTGCCGCGCATGGCGTCCTGGATCAGGGCGGCCTGCGCCTTGCCGTTGGGGGCGGTCAGCGATCCGGCGCGGCCGCCGTGGTTCTCGGCGCTGCCTCGCACGACGCCCCAGATGGCGTCGCCGTCCCGCCGCGCCTGGACGAGCGGCTTGAGCAGCACCGCGGCGACGCCCTCGGAGCGGACGTAGCCGTCCGCGCCGGCGGAGAAGGTCTTGCAGCGGCCGTCGGGGCTGAGCATGCCCGCCATGTGCGTCGCGGCGAAGGTGTCCACGCTCAGCAGCAGGTTGACACCGCCCGCGAGGGCCATCTCGCATCGGCCCGACCGGATGTCCTCGACGGCGCGGTGCAGCGCGACGAGCGAGCTGGAGCAGGCCGTGTCGACGGGTTCGCTCGGCCCGTGCACGTCCAGGACGTAGGAGATCCGGTTGGCCAGCATCGAGTGGGCGTTGCCGGTGGCGGTGAAGCCGTCGGGTGCCACGCCACTGGCGTTGAGCAGGTGGTGGTAGTCGCTGCCGGAGACGCCGAAGTAGACCCCGGTGTTCCCGGGGAGGCGTGCCGGGGCGTAGCCGCCGTTCTCCAGCGCGGCCCACACGGTCTCCAGGGCCAGCCGGTGCTGCGGGTCCATCAGCTCCGCCTCGAGCCGCGACAGGTGGAAGAAGTCCGCGTCGAAGCGGTCCACGCCCTCGATCCGGCCGGCGAACTTCGGGAAGTCCGCCCGCGCGACGACCTCCGCGTAGGGGCCGCCGTCGAAGCGGTCGCCGGGGTAGTCGGCGATCAGGTCCTCGCCCGCGCGCAGTTGCTGCCAGAAGGTGTCCAGGTCGTCCGCGCCGGGGAACCGTCCGGCGGCGCCGACGATGGCCACCGCGTCGTCGTCCGGCCCGGGTGCCGGCATCGGCACCGGGGACGGCCGGGTGGCGGCGACCGGCGCGGGTGCGTGGGCGATCGTGGGTGCGTCGGCGATCGTGGGTGCGTCGCCACTCGTGGGTGCGTCGCCGCTCGTGGGGAGGCTCAGCTCGGGGCCGTAGCGGTCGAGCAGGTACTCGGCGAGGCTGCGGATGTCGGCGCACTCGAAGAAGACGGCGGGGGTGAGGTCCGTGCCGAAGATGCCGTTGAGTTCCGAGGCCAGTTTGGCCAGCGCGATGGACTCGAAGCCGTACGCGTGGAAGTGCGTGTCGAGGTCGATGTCGGCCAGGTCGAACTTGAGCAGGTCGGCGACGGTCTCGCGCAGCGACGCGACGAGCGCCGCCGGCCCGTCCGCGACCGCCGGAACGGTCACGGACGGCTCGGACTCCGGCCGCACGGCCTCCGACTGCTGCCGCTCCCCCGTACCGACCGGCGTCCGCAGCACCGGACGCGACGCCTGCGGCAGTGCCACGAGTGCTGCTCCGGCCTCGCCGGGGAGTGCCGGCCCAAGGTCGCCCGCGGTGAACTCGGCGTCCTCGACCCGGCCCAGCACGCGGCCGTCCTCGTCGAGGAAAGCCGCATGGAAGACGGCGTCGGACGTCCGCGCCAGCACGATCGCCCGGGTGCGCTCCCACTGCTCGCCCTGCACGGATCCGACCCGCACCACGGCGGCGTCGGCCCGGCCCCAGGCGTGCTGAACACCCTGGACCAGCCCGGCGAGCGCCCAGGCCGGGAGCTGCACGTGCTGCTTGTGCGGGTCCTGGCACATGGCCGGTTCGGCGACCCGTACGAGCAGCCGGTGGGCGTCGAGTTCGGTGACCCCTTCGACGCTGCGCGCGTACGGCCGGGCGTCGAGGCCCGCGGTGCCGAGCGCGGCGTAGAAGCCGTCCCGGTCGAGGGTCGCGGGCGCGCTGCGCATCTGCGGCATCGATGCGTCTTCGGCGGGCGCGGACGGGACGACGTCGGCGGCGAACCGGAGAGTGGCCTCATCGGCGTGCCACAGCTCGACGCGATGCGTGCCGTCGCCGGACGTGCCGAGCCGCCAGGTGAACGTCTCGGGGGTGTCCGCGGGTGAGGGGAGTGCGGCCCACTGCGCGTTGCGCAACCGCAGCGGCCCTTCCAGCCCGGCGAGCCGCGCGAACGCCAGTGCCGCGTCCAGCAGCGCCACGGTGGCGTAACGGCGCTTGCGTCCCACGGTGTAGACGTAGTCGAGGAGTTCGTCGCCGCGCAGCCGGAGGGTGTAGCGCACACCGCCCAGGTCCGAGGTGTTGACGCCGACCCAGGGGTGCGCGCGCCGGGCGAAGGCGAGCGGCCGCAGCACGCTGGGCGCGTCGTCGTCCTCGGGGTACCAGCAGCGCACCTTGTCGAAGGGGTAGGCGGGCAGCGACGGCTTGGCCGGGCGGCTTCCCGCCGGCCACAGCAGGTCCCAGTCGACGCTCGCGCCGTCCGCCCAGTGCTGGGCCAGCTCCGCCTGGTTCCCGGCGCGCAGGGCCTGTTCGACGGTCGCCGCGTCGGCGGTGCGCCGGCGCCGCAGCGTGCTCGCCGTGAAGTGCACGCCTGCGGGGACGTCGGGTGACTCCGCCGTCCAGTCCACCGCGGACAGCCGGGCCAGGCGGACCTCCGCGTCCGCGATGTCGTCCGCGACGAAGGCCAGCCGGCACGGCAGTTCGTTCTTGCCGGTCTGCAGGGTGTACGCCAGGGCGTCCAGGCCCGGTGCGGTCTCCCGTACGTGCTCGTGCAGGGCGCGCAGCACCGTCTGCAGTGCCTGGGGCGTCATGGCGGAGAACACCAGCAGCCGCGGGCGGCCGCTGTCCGGTGCGGCGACGACCCGGCCGTCGTACTCCTCGACGACGATGTGCACGTTGATGCCGCCCGCGCCGATGGACGTGACGCCTGCCCGGCGCGGCGCCTCCTCGCCGCCGACCACGGGGCGCCGCCACGTGTCGCGGTGGCGCTGCACCACGAACGGGGTCTTCTCGAAGTCGATCGCCGAGCTGAGCGTCCCGGCGTGCAGCGAGGGCGCCAGCGTGCGGTGCTTGAGCTGCAGCAGCACCTTGGTCAGGCCGGCCATGCCGGATCCCGACAGCAGGTGCGCCACGTTGGACTTGACCGAGCCCAGCGCGCAGAACCCCAGGTCCTGGGTGTCCCGGCCGAACGCGAGGGCGGCGCCCTTGATCTCGATGGGGTCGCCGAGGGAGGTCGCCGAGCCGTGACCCTCCAGGTAGCTGATCGTGCGCGCGTCCACGGCCGCGTCGTCGAGCGCCTTCTCGATGGCGCGGGCCTGCTGCTGCGGGCTCGGCACCGTGAAGCCGTTGCGGACCCCGGCGTTGGTCATGCCGCTGCCCTTGATCACGCCGTAGATGTGGTCGCCGTCGGCGACGGCTTCGGTCAGCGGCTTGAGCACGAGCGTGCCCACGCCTTCGCCCAGGATCGTGCCGTCGGCGCCGAGGCCGTAACTGCGCACGACTTCGGCCGACTTGGTGGTGAAGTGCGCCTGCGAGGTCGCGATGAGGTCGAACGGGTGCAGCATCAGATTGATGCCGCCGACGACGGTCATGCGGCACTCGCCGCTGCGCAGCATCCGCACCGCCTGGTGCACACACGCCGACGCCGAGGAGCACATGGTGTCGAGGAACACCGACGGCCCGGTGAAGCCGTAGTGGTAGGACAGCATGTTCGCCATCACGCCGAGCTCGCTGCCACTGGTCGCGGTGCCGCGCATCAGCATGTTCTGGAAGCCGTAGAGCGAGTAGCTGTTGTTCATCGAGCCGACGAGCACGCCGACGTCGCCGTCGTAACGGCGCCGCAGCGTCTCACGTGAGTAGCCCGCGTCCTCCAGGGCCACCACGCCCGCCTGCAGGAACAGCCGGACCTCCGGGGACAGCAGCTCGGCGTCGCGCTGGGAGATGTTGAAGTAGCGCGGATCGAACGCCTCGACGTCCCGCAGGAAGGTGCCGGTCTTGACGACGGTCTTGCCGTCGACGTCACGCTCGTCGAAGTAGATGTCGCTGTGCCGCCACCGCGATTCCGGGACGGGCTCGAAACTGTGCCGGCCCTCGCTGAGCAGCTCCCAGAACTCCTCCAGGGTGTCGGCGCCCGGGTACCGGCCTGCCATACCGATGACCGCGATGTCGTGGCGCTCCGGATCGGCCCAGGCCGGGCGGGCGCGCCCGGCGGCGGCCTGCACGGACGGCCGGACGACCGGGGTGGGCGCGGCCGCGGGCGGCTCCTCGACGGCAGGACCCTCCGGGGCGGGCTCCTCGGGCGCGGGTGCTTCGGGGGCGAAGAGTTCGAGGAGCCGGTCACGGTGCTCGGCGACGAAGTAGCCGGCCACGCCCCGCAGATCGACGTGCTCAAAGAAGAGCGTCTTGGGCAGCGACCCGAAGGTGTCCTCCAGCTTGCTGGTCAGCTCGACGATGGAGATCGACTCGATTCCGTAGGTCTCCAGCTTCTCCTCGGCCAGGATGTGCTCCGCGTCCTGCAGGGTCACCTCGGCGAACAGGTTCCGCAGCAGGTCCTGTGTACGGGCGACGAGTTCGCTCTCCTCCAGGACGGCCGGCGCGGCCGTGTTCCGCTGCACCTCGGACGTGCGCGGCTCCGGCTTCGCGACGCGGTCCAGGCCCGCGTATCCGCGCAGCTTGGACCGCTCCCCGAAGAGCACCACGCGGCGGACCGGCGCGGCGGAGTGCAGTGCGCGCTCCAGTGCCTCCAGGCCGGTCTCGCTCGGCAGTGGCACGGTCCCGGTGCGCTTGCGCAGGTAGGCGAGGCTGGCGTCGTCCACGCGCATACCGCCGTCGGCCCACAGCGGCCAGTCGACGGAGCGGGTCACGCTGCCGGCGGCCTGCCGTCGTGCGGCAAACGCGTCGAGGAAGGCGTTGGCGGCGGCGTAGTCGGCCTGCGCGGCGTTGCCGAAGGCGCCCGCCACGGAGCCGAACAGCAGGAGGAAGTCCAGGCCGTGGGCGCGCGTCGCGTCGTCGATGTACGCGGCGCCGTCCACCTTGGGCGCGAGTACGGCGGCGGTGCCCGCGAGGGGCTTGCTCGCGAGGTAGCCGTCGTCGAGGACGCCGGCCGCGTGGAACACGCCGTCGAGCCGTCCGTACAGCGCGCGGATGTCCGCGACCGCGTCCCGTACGGCGTCCGCGTCCGTGACGTCCGTGCGGCGGTACGCCACCTCGCCGTGGGACAGCCGGGCCCGCAGTGCCTCGACGGCCCGGCTGTCCGCCGAGCGGCCGCTGACGACGACCGTGGCGCGGCGGCGCTCGCAGAGCCGCTCGGCGAGCAGCAGGCCGAGTCCGCCGGCGCCCCCGGTGATCCAGTAGACGCCACCGTCGCGCAGCAGGCTCTCCCCCGCCTCGCCCCGGGGAAGTTCCACGAAGCCGTGCCGCAGTCGGCGGTCCTGGGCGTCGTAGGCGACTTCGGTGTCGTCTCCGGCGCCCGCCTCCGCGCTGACGACCCGCTCGAAGCGATCGGCGTCGCGGGGGTTGCAGCCGTCGAGGAGCACCAGCCTCCCCCTGAACGAAGGATTCTCCTGCTGTGCGGTCTTCAGCAGCGCCGCCAGCGGGGCGTAGACCGGCGAGTCCGGGGCGCCCGGGGCGACGACGAGCACGTGCCGTCCCTGGCCGAGCAGTTGCCGGACCTGCGGGTAGCAGGCCTCGAACGCCGCCTTCATGGCGACGGCATCGGTGGCTTCCGCGGGAACGGCCAGCTGCCGGATGTCCATGCCCAGCCGCGCTGCGCTCGCCGCAGCGAGGTCGCCGTCCAGTGCGGCGTTGAGCACCGTCACCGGGCCGGCCGGGGCGGCCCGACCGGCCGCGGGGGCCGGGGCAGGGGCCTCCTCCCACACACCGGTGACCTCCAGGAGCTCCCCTTCCGGGGCTTGGACTGCTGCCGGTTCTGCGGCGGGCAGTTCCCTCGACGTGTAGCCGGCCAGGCGCACGCACAGCCGGCCGTTGCCGTCGTACAGATCGATGTCGGCTCTGGCCATGCCGCCTGCCGTGCCGCTGCCGGCCGGCCGCAGCCACGCCCACATCGTCGCGGTCGTCGCCGCGTGCACGGTGAGCCGGTCCAGCGCGAACGGCACCACGGGGGCGGCGGGCCTGCGCCAGCCGCCGTCGGCCGAGCCGAGGGCCAGGGCCGCGAGGAGGGCGCTGTCGAGGATGGCGGGCTGCAGCGCCATGCCGTCCGGGGCACCCGCGGGGAGCCGCAGCTCCGCCAGCACGCCGTCCGGACCGCGGTGCAGGGCGTGGAGGCCGCGCAGGGCGGGGCCGTGCTCGATGCCGCTGGACCGCAGCGCGGCGTAACCCTCGGCGGCATCGACAGGCTGGGGGAAGCGCTCGCGCAGCGCGCCCAGGTCCGTCTTCTCGGCCGCGGCGGCCTCGCCGTACTCGACCCGGCCGCTGGTGTACGGCGTGCCGTGCTCGTCGGTGAGCGCGTAGTCGTAGCCGTCGGCAGCGGGGGTCAGGCGGAGCTGCGGGGAGAGCACGGTGTCGCCGACGAGCAGCGGGCGGATCCACACCGCGTTGCGGATGCGGGGCGTCAGCCCGGCCCGGGCGCCTGCGGCGGCGGCCCGTTCGGCTGCCACGGTGACGAGTTCCAGGGCCATCACGCCCGGGACGATCCGTGCACCGTTGACGAGGTGGTCGCGGACGAATCCCTGTGTGGCGTCGAAGTGCAGGGGGAAGGTCCAGCCGTCGCCTTCCGGCGTGCCTTCGCCGAGCGGGGCGGGAGCGGCGTGCGTCGCGCCGCGCTCCGGCCTTCCCGTCGTCTCGTTCCGGTCCGTCCGGAACCAGTGCGGCGTGCGGGCGAACGCGTAACCGGGCACATGCACGCGGCGGCCGCGCTCGGGCCACGCTGTCCAGTCCACGGCCAGGCCCTGGGCCCAGGCGGCCGCGAACTTGTCCCACCGGCCCTGCCCCAGCCAGCGCTCGGCCAGGGCCGTCAGGTCGTCGGCGTCCAGGCCGTCGGGGGCTTCGGTCCCGGCCCGGCCGCGCGGGCAGTCCGCGGGCGGGCCGTCCCCCGCGGCGACGCTCTCCAGCTGTGCCGCCCACTCCTCGATGCCGCTCGCACGGAACACCACGCGCTCGCGCATGGACACCCGGCCTTCGCGCAGCGTGCGGGCGGCATCGGTCAGGGACGGAGCATCGTTCTGCGCCATCCGGGTCCGGACCCAGCGGGCGAGCCGGGCGCACGTCTCGCGAAGCCGGTCCTCGTCCATGGCGGACACCGGCAGCCACTGTTCGCCGGCGTCCTCGGTGCCGGCCACCGGCTCCGCGGATTCCAGCAGGACGTGGGCGTTGGTCCCGCCGAATCCGAAGGAGCTGACGCCCGCGCGCAGCGGTGCGGACCCTTCGGCGTTCCAGTCGGTGAGGCGGTCGAGGACGTACAGCGGGCTGCCGTCCAGGTCGATGAGGGGGTTGAGCTTGCGGAAGTTGACCGTCGCGGGCAGCTTGCGGTGGCGCATGGCGAGGATGACCTTGAGCATGCCCGCGATGCCGGCGGCCCCTTCCAGGTGGCCGATGTTGGTCTTCACGGAGCCGATGCCGCACCGGTGGTCCGGAGCCTCCCCGGGCCGGTCCGCGCCCAGGTCGGCGAAGGCCTGCTTGAGGCCGCGGATCTCGATGGGGTCCCCGACCGGTGTGCCGGGGCCGTGGGTCTCCACGTAGGTGACGGTCTCGGGTGCGATGCCGGCCTTGCGGTAGACACCCGCGATCAGTTCGGCCTGCGCGGCCGGGTTGGTAACGGTCAGCGAACTGGTGCGCCCGCCGTGGTTGCTGCCGATGCCCTTGATCACGGCGTGCACGGCGTCGCCGTCGCGGCGGGCGTCCGCGGCCCGCTTCAGCAGCACGATGCCGCCGCCCTCGCCGCGCACATAGCCGTTGGCATTCGCGTCGAACGCCCGGCACAGGCCGTCCGGCGAGAGCATGCCCGCCTTGGCGAAGGCGATGAAGTGCCGCGGCGACCAGGTCAGATTGACGCCGCCGGCGAGCGCGAGGTCGCAGTCGCCGGCCTGCAGGGCCTGCACCGCCTGCTGCACGGCCACGAGCGAGCCCGCGCAGGCCGTGTCGTTGACGACGCTCGGCCCGCGGAAGTCGAAGTGGTGGGAGACCCGGTTGGCGATGATCGCGTACGCGGCGCCGGTCGGGTAGTAGGCGTCGATCTCCTCGACTTCCTGCTCCATCAGCTCGGCGTAGTCCCAGTGGCAGACGCCCATGAAGACACCGGTACGGGAGCCCGCCACACGGTCGGCCCGGTAACCGGCGTCCTCCAGGGCGTGCCAGCTCATCTCCAGGGCCATCCGCTGCTGCGGGTCCATGGACTGCGCCTCGCGCGGGGAGATCTGGAAGAACTCGGCGTCGAAGCAGTCGGCGTCGTCGACGAAACCGCCCCAGACGCTGTTGGTCTTGTTGAATTCGCGGCGCGGGTGACCGAGGTGGTCCTCCTTTCGCCATCGGCGCTCCGGGACTTCGCGGATGAGCGAGCGGCCCTCGGCCAGGTGGCTCCAGAACTCCTCGGGCGTGCGCGAGCCGGGCAACCGCAGGGACAGGCCGATGACGGCGATGTCCCGGTCGTCGGCGAGGACGCCGTTCTCCTTCTTCATGGCGCGTTCTCCGTCCTAGGCCGACAGGGCGCCGCTGCGCCGGTCGACGACGTACAGGGGGACCCCGAGCGGAGCCCGGCGGCGGGCGTTGCCGCGCACGTACCAGTGGTGCAGCCAGACCGTCGACGCCAAGGAGACGAAGGCCTGGTTCTCCTTCGTGCCGATCTGCTCGGGCGGGCTGTCGAAGACGCGGTCGGTGAACCGCTGCACGAAGCGCGCATCGAGGACGCCGATCTCGTCGAGGGTGCCGGGGTCGGTCAGCAGCTCGCGGTAGTCCGGGCGGGACCGGACGAACGCGGCGCTGTCCGGGGCGCGGTAGGGGAACTTCCCCTTCTTGACGATCCGTTCCGGCAGCACATCGGCGTAGGCGCGCTTGAGCAGGTACTTCTCGTCGTAGGGGTCGCCGAACCGCAGGTTGACCGATGCGGCGCGGCGGACCACGGCGGGGTCGAGGAAGGGGCAGCGGTTCTCCACGCCGTGGGCCAGCGCCATGCGCTCGCCCTGGGTCGAGAGCAGGTAGCCGCTCAGGAGTGTGCGGAACTCCAGCCACTGGGCCTTCTGCACGGGGGTGAGCTGTGCGTAGCCGGGCTCACCGGCGACGAGTTCCCCGAGGGCCGCGAAGGGGTCGCCCGCGTTCTTGAGCAGGCGTGCGGCGAAGCGGCCGTTCTGGAACCGCATCTGATGGGAGAAGAGGCCGGGCAGGGTCTCCTCGGTGAACTGCCGGTAGAGGCCGAGCATCCGGCGGTGGCCGTCCTCGCCGCTGAAGTGGCGCAGGTAGGGGTGGAGCTGGCTCATGCGGCGCAGGCGGGTGTCGTCGTCCAACTCGTGCCAGGTCGAGAGCAGCAGCGTGTCCTTGAAGATGCCGTAGCCGAGGAAGGCCTCGTCGGCGCCCTCGCCGCTGAGCACGACCTTGATCCCTTCGCTCCGGACGTGGCCGGCCAGCAGGTACATGGGGACGAAGGCGGTGCGGAAGACGGGCACCTCGGCGTGCCGGACGGCTTCGGGGAAGGCGTCGACGACGTCCTCGTCGGTCACGCGCACGGTGGAGTGGCGCGTGCCCAGGTGTGCGGCCAGCTCGGCCTGTTCGGCCGACTCGTCGAACTCTGCGTCCTCGAACTCGATCGAGAACGTCCGCAGCGGGCGGCCGGTCCGCTGCGCGGCGAGGTGCGCGATGATCGAGGAGTCCAGGCCGCCGGAGGCATAGACGCCGACCTCGACATCGCTGCGCAGGCGCACGTCGACCGCGGCTTCGAGGTCCGCGCGGACGAGCTCGACGGCCTCCTCCTCGCTCTCCGGAGCCGGGCCTGGGGCCAGGTCGAGCGTGGCCCAGCGGCCGCGCCGGACCTCGTCGCCGCGTACGGACAGATACTCGCCCATGGGGATCTGCTCGATCCCGCGGTATCCGCTCTGGCCGGGCAGCGGGGTCCAGGTGGCGAAGACCGACGCCAGCTGTGCCTCGTCGAAGGCGAACCTGAAGTCGGGGTAGGCCAGGAACGCCTTCATCTCGGAGGCGAACAGCCACGCGCCGCGGTGGCGCGCCACGTACAGCGGCCGCTTGCCGAACCGGTCGCGCACCAGGTGCAGTTCGCCGGTGGCACTGTCGTAAAGGGCGAAGGCGAAGGCGCCGTTGAAGCGGGGCAGGCAGTCGAGGCCCCAGGCGACCCAGGCGCCGAGCACGACCTCGGTATCGGACTCGGTGCGGAAGACGAAGCCGCGGGCCGTCAGCTGCTCGCGCAGCTCCCGGTAGTTGTACAGCTCGCCGTTGTAGCAGAGCCAGTAGCGGCCGTCGGCGCTGCCGACCGGCTGCGAGCCGGTGGACAGGTCGATGATGCTCAGCCGTACCGTGCCCATGGCCAGCCGGTCGTCGAGGAAGCAGCCCGCCTCGTCCGGGCCGCGGTGCTCGATCTGGGCGAGCATGCCGTGGATCAGGGTCTCGTACTCCTGCGGGGGCAGGGGGCTTCCGTAGAAGCCGGCGATGCCGCACATGGGGTCACCGGCTCCCGGCGGCCCGCAGGCGGGCGGCGTCGACGAACGCGACGATGCCGGACAGCGAGACCGCGACGTTGCCGAGGATCTCGTCGCCGAGCGGCACGCCGTACTCCTCCTCGATGTGCGTCATCAGCGAGATGTAGCCGAACGAGTCGAGGATGCCCGCCTTGAACAGGTCGGTGTCCTCGGTGATGTCCGAGTCGAACTCGAACATGAACCGCTCTTCCATGTGCTTCTTGAGTTCCTGCTTCATGGCTGTCCGTCACCCTCGGGATGGTCGATTCGGGACGCGTGCCAGTGGCCGGCGCGCGTGAACTCTTCGCTGTTCCGGCGCGGCGTCAGGGGGCCGCGAGCCCGGCAGCGACGATCCGGGCCAGCGCGGGCCACTGGGCCCGGATGAAGAAGTGGTCACCGGGGAACCGGTGTGTGGTCAGGGGCCGGGTGCTCTCCCGTTGCCAGGCCTCCAGGTCGGCCCGGGTGAACCACTCGTCCTCGCCGGCCATGGCGGTGACCGGCACGTCCAGCGGCGGGGCGTCCTCGTGCCGGTAGGCGCCCAACGCGGTGAAGTCGGCCCGTATGACCGGCTCGTAATACGCCATCAGGTCGGGGTGCTCCCACAGCTCCGCCGGGATTCCGCCGAGCTCCTTGAGGTGGTCCCAGAAGGCGTCGGCCGGCAGCTCCCAGGTGTGGCGTTCCCGGCTCGGGACCGCCGGTCCGCTCTCCCCGGAGACGAACAGGTGGGCCGGCGCGGGCAACCGCTCGGCGCGCAGCCGGCGACAGAGCAGGAACGCCAGCCGGGCTCCGAGGCTGTGGCCGTAGAGCGCGTACGGGGCGTCGAGCCGGTCCCGCAGCTGCCGGAGCAGATCGTCGACGATCGCGGCGGGTTCGCGCAGCAGCGGCTCGGAGGCGCGCCGGCCGCGTCCGGGGCGTTCCAGCGTCACGACGTCGACATCCGGGCAGTGTTCGGCAAGTCCTGCGTAGGCGCGCTCGTCGCCTCCGGCGTAGGCGATGCAGAACAGGCGTGGCCGTGGCGGCGGCTGCGGCTTCGGCTGCGGAATCCCGTGGGCGGGGGCCGCGTCGATCTGCCGGATCATGCGGGTCAGGACCCCTCCCCCGCCCACCTCACGGCAGTGGCCGGCACTCGTGCGCTCCAGCAGGTAGCGGACGCTGTCCAGCCACTGCACCGATCCGCAGATCTGCTCGCTCAGCGTCGCCGCGACGTCCTGGTCCGAGTACGGCCGTGCGGTGAGGTTGGCGATCACCGTGGCCCGCAGGGGCGCGAACCGGAAGCCCTTGAGGAAGGCGGCGAACTCGTCGCGGGCAGCGGCCATGAACCGCGAGTGGAAGGCGGCCGAGACCTTCAGCCGGGCGACCCGGGTCCCGCGCGCGTCGAGCGTCTTGTGCGCGCGCTCGATCTCGTCCCGGGCCCCGGACAGCACGGTCTGGACGGGGGTGTTGATGTTGGCGACGTCGAGCTGCGACAGGCCCTCCTCCGAGAGGAAGGCCCGCACCTCACCCGCGTCCGGCCCCACGACGGCGAGCATGGCCCCGTCCGGAGCGCGGGCCATGAGCTCGCCCCGCTTGAGGACGAGCTTCAGGCCGGTCTCGAAGTCGAAGGCTCCAGCGGCGTGCAGGGCGTTGTACTCCCCGAGGCTGTGGCCCAGCAGGTACGCGCCCTCGGGTTCGCCGCGCTCCAGCGAGTCTTGGTAGGAGAGGGCGTTGACGACGTAGAGCGCGGGCTGGGTGTAGCGCGTGTCGTCGAGCCGCCCGTCCGGGTCCTCCAGGCACAGCCGCGGCAGGTCGTAGCCGAGTACATCGCCGGCCAGCGCGGTCAGTTCGGGGTATCGGTCGAAGAGTTCGCTTCCCATGCCGCGGGTCTGGGACCCCTGGCCGGGGAAGAGCACGGCGGGCATTCCCGCTGCGGAAGCCCTCATCCCGGGCCCGCAGCACAGTGTTCTCGGGTGACGGCAGGGCAGTCGTCCGGCGGGTTCATGACCTCCCCCTTCAGCGGTGGTTTCCGATGACGGGCATCCTGCAGCACCCCCCTTGCAGCGGCCTGGCCTTCACACTGGCGAATTCCTGCCGTTCGCTGTAGCGGTTTTCCGCCAACCTTGCCGAACTCCCTGCCGAGACCTTGCCGTTCGCTTGCCGACAGCCGGGGTGATCTTGGAACGTCCCCGTTCTCTATGCAAAGCTCCGGTTTGGAAGGGCACCGGCCGCACTGCGCCACCCGCCCGTCAGCACGATCGCGCGTGCGAGAACGATTGGGACCGATATGTCTTCATCCCTGACGCCGAATCAGCTCCCTATCACTCCGGCCTCCGAGGACGGGCCGCACGGGACTCCCCTCCAACTGAGCGTTCTGGGCCCCATGTCGGCGCGCCACGACGGCCGCGACCTCCCACTCGGTCCGCCACGCCGCAGAGCCCTGCTCGCCCTGCTCCTCATACGCCTGGGGCGTGTGGTGCCCACGGAGCTGCTCATCGAGGAGCTGTGGGGCGAGGAGCCCCCGCGTCAGGCCGTCGCCACGCTCCAGAGCCACGTATCCCACCTGCGCCGCGCACTGCAGCCGGCGTCCGGGCTCGACCGCCCCACCGTGCTGCGCCACCGCGCACCCGGCTACGTCCTGGAACTCGCCGCCGAACAGCTCGACGCCTGCCGCTTCGAGCGCCTGGTCGCCGAAGGGCGGCGGCTGCTGGAACAACGCGACCCGCACGCCGCGCGGGACCGGTTCGCCACAGCCCTGACGCTGTGGCGGAGCTCGCCCTATGCGGAGTTCGACGGCCATCCTCCGCTCAGCGACGAGAGTGCGCGGCTCGAACACGTCCGGCTCACCGCCGTGGAGTCCTGCGCGGAGGCCCGACTCGCCCTCGGCGAGGCCCAGGAAGTGGCCGCGGGCCTCGACCGCGAGGTGCGCCGCCACCCGGCGCGGGAACGCCTGGTCGGCCACTTGATGACGGCCCTGTCCCGGCTCGGGCGGCAGGCCGAGGCGCTCGAAGTGTACGAACGGACCCGCGTCCACCTGAACGAGGAGTTCGGCGTGGGCACGGCCGCCGAACTCCGCCGGGTCAGGACCGCGATCCTGCGCCAGGAGCCGGGCGCGGGCGGTCCCCCCACGGGCCCACGACCCGGTCGCCCCGAACCTGCCGGGCCCGCGCTGGGGGCTCCGGTGATCGGGGTGGCCACGGCGCACGACGACGACGGTGCACGAGGGCCGGAAGCGCACCCGCCGCGCGCGGCGCAGGAGCCCGAGCGGGCCACAGCGGCCGAGGCGTCCGGTGGGACCGGCCGGGCAGCGGCGGCTCCGGACGGGCCCTTCGCAGCAGACCGCGGTGCCGACGCTCCCCGGAACGGCACGCTGTCCGCGGGATCGGGAGGGGCCAAAAGCGCTGCCGCGGACGGAGCGCAGGCGCACGAGCCCACCACCGCCCCGGGACCCGCGCGCCGGCCGGTGACGATCGCCGCGCACTCGTGGGCGGCCACCGCCGATGCACCGTCGGCCACCTCGGATTCATCCGAGCGCGCGCGTCCGACGCAGGATGCGAAGGCCCGGGAGTACGACACGGGCACCGAGGCCTCCGGGCCGGTGCGCGGCGGTCCGGGCGCCCAGTCGCCGTTCACCGGCCGCAGCGAGGAATTACAGCGCCTGACCGCCGCGGCGGCGAGCGCGCTCACCGGTCACGGGCACGTTGCGGGCGTCCTCGGCCCCGCCGGCGTCGGCAAGACCCGTCTGCTCCTCGAACTCGTCCCCCAGTTGGAAGCCGCCCCTGCCGGCGCGGACACCACCGGTCAGGAGTCTGCCGGCCTGGAGGTGATCTGGAGCCACTGCTTCCTGGACGAGGGCGTGCCGCCCTACTGGGTGTGGACCCAGATCCTCCGGCGGCTGTCCACGACCCGCACGGACGCCTTCCGTGAGGCGGCAAAACCGTTCGGCGCCCTGCTCGCCCCGCTGATGCCCGAGCGCGCGGCCCGGCCCGGCGGGCTCGCCTCCGAATCCGACTGGGGCCAGGCCCGGTTCCTCACCCACGACGCGGTCTGCGAAGTCCTGCTCGCCCTCGCCGCCCAACGCCCACTCGTCCTGCTCATGGAGGACCTGCATTGGGCCGACCCCGCCTCCCTGGACCTCCTCAGACTGCTGAGCACCCGCAGCCAGGGCCACCCGCTCGGCATCGTCCTGACCGCCCGTGAGCACGAGATCGAGTCCGACGCGATGCTGCGCCGCATGCTCTCCGAGGTCCTGCGCGGCCCCAGGACCGAGACCCTGCGGCTCGGCGGCCTGTCCCGCCGCGCTGTCGCCGCCCTCGTCGTCGCCCAGGCCGGACCCGGCATCGACGCGAGAGTCGTCGAGGTGCTGCACCGGCGCAGCGAGGGCAATCCGTACTTCGTCATGCAGCTCCTCTCCCTCCTGGGGGACGCGCGCAGCCTGCGGCGGCCCGACGCGGTGGACGTGCTCCTGACCCGGGTCCCGACGGGCGTCCGCGAGGCCCTGAACCAGCGGTTCACCGCACTGCCCGAGACGGTGCTGCGCGTGCTGCGGCTGTGCGCCGTCATCGGCACCGAGATCGACACCGATCTGCTGGAACGCACCGCCACCGAGGACGAACCGGTCACCGCGGCACTGGAGTCGGCGATCCGCGCCGGTCTGCTCGGCGAGGACCCCCACCACCCGGAACGGCTCCACTTCACCCACGCCCTGGTCATGGAGACGCTCATCGACGAGCTCACCCGCGAGGACCGACAGCGGCTGCACGCGAGAGTCGCCGAGGGGATATCGACCCGCACGCTCGGTCAGGTGGCGGACGAGGAGATCGAGCGGATCGCCCACCACGCCTGGCACGCCAAGAGCGCTCTGCCCACTGAAGAAACGCTTCCTCTGCTGCTGCGCGCCGCCGAGCAGGCCGAGCAGCAACTCGCCTACGAACAGGTGGAGACCTGGCTGCGCCGCGCGGTGCACCTGGTCGGCCTGCTGCCGCCCGGCGACCCCTCGGCCGTGTCCCTGAACCAGCGGCTGCACATTCAACTCGGCCAGGTGCTGGCCATCACCCGGGGCTATGGCCACGCCGAGGCCCAGACGGCACTCACCCGCGGACGGGCCATGAGCGCGGCCACCCACTCCCCCGAGGACCCCTCGGTGCTCTGGGCCCTGTGCGCGGCGTACATCGTCACCGGCCGCTACGACGCCTCACGCCAGTTCTCCGGCCTGCTCCGGAACCTCGCCGACCGGACCGGCCACCCCGTGGCGGTGCTCGGCGCGGCCTACGGCGAGGGCATCGTCCTCCACATCCGCGGCCAGTTACGGCAGGCACTCACCGAACTGGAGCACGGCGTCGCCATGGCGGACGAGTACGCCGGCGAGGGCCACTCCCTGGCCCGCACTTTCCAGCACGACCCACGCGTCTCCTGCCGCTCCTACGACACCTTCACCCACTGGCTCATGGGCGACCGCAAGACCGCCACGACACGCCGCCGCGAATTGCTGCGCCTCACCGAGTACGACAGCAGGCCCTCCGACCGCTCCTTCGCTCTCTACGTGGATGCGGTCGTGGCGGCCTGGGAAGGCGACGCCCGCACGGCCCGCTCCTCCGGCGCCGAGGGAGTCCGCCTGGCGGACGAACACGGACTGCTCTACTGGAAGGCCATGCTCGGCGTGCTGGAGGGCTGGGGCCGCACCCACTCCGGACAGGAGGACGGCCTCACCCTGATGCACTCCTCCCTCGCCGAACTCCGCAACTCCAGATCCCACTTGCGCCGCCCCCTCCACCTGGGCCTCCTCGGCCAGGCCCAGCACCGGACCGGACGGACGGAGGACGCGAAGACCACCTTCCACGCCCTCCTCGCAGCCGTCGGCCAGGGCGACGAACCCGTCTACCTTCACCCGGAACTCCCCGCCACCCGCCTCCTCCACGACCTTCTGGGCCGTGGGGCCGCGGCGGCGGTGGCGGCCGGGTGAGCGCGGCGGCCGTTCTTGTCAGAGCGCTCGAACACAACGGCCATCAGGTGCTACACCCCCCGGAGTCTCGCGACCCTCCCTATCCGACATCGGGCGCAGACCGTACGTCGATCCCGTCCCCCGTCCGCTCCATCTCCAGCACGACGAGCTCGTTCTGCCCCTTTCGCCACAGATGGCTCGGCGCGTACAGGGTGATCTGCGGCCCGAGGGACCAGTACCGGCCGAGCGCGAATCCATTGAGCCAGACCATGCCCTTGTCCCAGCCGGGAAAGGCGAGGAAGCCGTCCGCCGGGGTGTCCACATGAACCCGGGCCCGGTGGAACGCGGGGCCGGTCGGCGTGTCTTCGCTGGTGAACTTCAGCGCCGAGAGGTTGTCCAGCGGCAGCCGGCGGATCTCCCAGTCGTGCAGTTCTTGTTCGTCGAGGAGTACCTTGCCGCTGATTCCCTTGGGGTCGTTGAGGCCGTCGCCGAAGTTGATCCGCCCGGTGGGGTCCACCAGGAGGTCGAGGGTGCTGGACTCACCGGCCAGGGTGACATCGACGGAGTGGTCCGGCTGGTTGCGGTCGAAGGTGCCGATCCGCTTGCCGTCGCTGAACACCAGCGCACGGTCGCCCAGCCCGGTGAGCCGCAGCCCCTTGGTCCCCTGCTGCCCGCGCACCCGAGTGCGATAGTGGATCAGTCCGTGTGCCTGCCCGAGGGCCTCCATGTGGACGGGGGCGGTGCGCCGTACCGGCGCGCTCAGCACGTCGAGCGACTCCATCAGCGACACCGACTCGCGGACGGCGACCCGCTGAGCCGGCATGCGACGTGGCGTGGCCGGCAGGGGCGTGTTCGGCAGCGTGGTGTATTTGCCGAGCACGTCGCGCACCTTGTGGAATTTCTCGGTGAGTTCGCCGGATTCACTGATCGGGGAGTCGTAGTCGTAGCTGGTGACGGTGGGCTGATAGGCGCTACCGCTGAGATTGGCACCCGCGGACCAGCCGAAGTTCGTTCCGCCCACCGCCATATAGAAGTTGATCGACGCTCCCGCTTCCAGCATCTTCTCCACGTCGGCGGCGGTCTGCGCCGGGTCGGTGGTGTGGTGCCGCTCTCCCCAGTGGTCGAACCAGCCGTCCCAGAACTCCGTGCAGAACAGGGGCTTGTCCGGCTGGAATGCGCGCAATTCCGCGAAGGGTCCGGTGGGATCCCCGCCGAAGTTGACGGTGGACAGGAGGTCGGGAAGGCTGCCGGCCTTCAGCGCTTCCTGAGTGGCTCCGTTGGAGCAGAACAGCAGGCCGTCGATGCCCTGTGCGCGCATGGTGTCCCGCAGATGTTCCAGGTACGCGTGGTCGTCGCCGTAACTGCCGTACTCGTTCTCGACCTGCATGGCGATGACGGGCCCGCCGCGGGTGGCCTGCAGATCGACGAACCGGGGCAGGAGTTCGGTGAACCAGGCGTCGACCGCTCGCTCGAATGCGGGGTCGGAACGGCGTAGCGGCGCGTCCTTGTCCTTGAGGAGCCAGGCGGGCAGGCCACCGAAGTCCCATTCCGCGCAGATGTACGGGCCCGGTCGCACGATCACCTTCAGCCCGACCTCGTCCGCGGTCCGCACGAAGGCGGCGACGTCCCGCCATCCGGTGAAGTCGGCTTTCCTCTCGTACGGTTGGTGGAAGTTCCAGGCGACGTAGGTTTCCACCGTGTTCAGGCCCATGGCCCGCATCCGCATCAACCGGTCGCGCCAATCCTTGGGGTGCGTCCGGAAGTAGTGGAAGGCCCCCGAGAGGATCCGGAACGGCTCGCCGTCCAGCAGGAATTCCTTCCCGCGGATGGTCAGTCCCCTCGTGCCTTCGCCCTGCGCGAGGACTGTCCGGCTGTTCCCCACGGTGACACCCACGGACGCGGCCCCCACCACGGCTGCGCTCAGGAATCCACGTCGGCTGAATGGCGTCATGCCTGCACTCCTCGTCTCGACCGATCGTCACCCACGGCTCGAACATGTTCAGTAGTGCGCGTTTCTGTGCATTGAGAGTGTTGTGCAGAACAGAAACGAGCACAAGGGTTCGTGACTGAACACGGTGAGCCAAGGCGTGAACGAGCGCTCGGACCGACGAACGGCACACCGCCCCGACGGCGGCCGAGGCGAGGGTCGGAGTAGAGGAGGTGAGCGGCACGGTGCGGAACGACGACGGTCTTGCCCGTACCCGGACCGCCGTCGACGACGAGAGCGCCGCGGTATCACGCCCTGTGCATGTCGCCGACCTCGCCCAGGCCGCACCGGTGCTCCAGGGGCTCTGGACGTCCGCTTGGAAAGTTCCCGGACGCAACGCACATTGCGCACCACGCTGCGCGGCGCCCGCGCATTCCTGCGTCGCGAGCGCTGACCCGTACCGCGGCTGGACGACGCCGTGGTGCTGGAGAGCCTCCCCGGAGCTCTTCGGCGACCGTACGGCTGTGTTGACGGGCTATCAGATCGACTACCTGCTCGCCAACGCGACGCGCGGAGTCTGCGCGACCGGTCACTGGCCACGCGAGCCGATGACTCGGAGCGGATTTCCCGGCAAGATGCCAACGCCACGCCGCGCTTAGATCCTGAAAGAGTGAAAAGTTTGCAAATTCCTTTATGGCGAGGCCTTCCGCGTCGAAGGGAGTGTCAGGAAGGCGGCGTGGGCCGCTTGGATCGACCAGGAGATTGTTATGTCACGGATCACGCGGGTCACTGCCATCGCCGCTATTGCGGCGGGCACCGCCCTCGGGGGCATTTCGGCGGCGTTCGCAGACGCTGGCGCGGCCGGCGGCGCGGCCGGTTCACCAGGAGTGGTGTCGGGCAATGCGATTCAGGTCCCGATCCACATTCCGATCAACGTGTGCGGAAACACCGTCAATATCGTGGGCCTGCTGAACCCGGCCTTCGGCAACACCTGCATCAACGGCTCGATCGAGCGTCGGGTGGTCGTCCACCACCATCACCACCGCGTCGAGCACCACCACGCCCGGCACACCAAGAAGCACCACAGGAAGCACCGCCACCACCGGCCGGCCGGCGGCGTGCACACCGGGGGCGGCGGCATGGCCGGCTAGGACGGGAACCGTGCCGGGTGTGGTGGCCGGTGGTCACGGCGTTGCCCGGGACGGCCGCTGAGACCCCGTAACACCCCCCGGGCCGGGTCGTTTGCACCGTCAGCCCTTCCACCTTCACCGGAGGAGACGGCCCGGCCCCGGACACCTCCCCTCAGCGGCGTAGTTCTTGTGCCACCAGCAGAAGCCGGGTTTCTTCCAGAGGCCCGCGAAAAGGCGCCTGATCCGGGCTTTGCCCGTCAGGCGCCTTTTGCTCGGCTCGTTCACGGCCGGGGCCGTCCGGCCGCTCTCAGCCGAGAAGGCGCTTTTACGGTCCCGCTCAAGGTCCGGGGGCCGCCATCGATGAAATGCAGGGGTCAGTTCGTCCGGGGGTGTGGGTTGCCGAGGTAGGGAAACTCGTTCAGCAGGTCGGTGTGTGGCTCGAGCCCGGTGGGAGGGATGTCGCCCGCTGAGAGGAAAGCGAGCCGGTAGTTGATGACGTCGTCGGTGAAGACTCGGCCGTTGGGATACTGCGCGGGCTTCGAGGGATCGAAGACCAGCATGTCGGGCAGGATGCGGTCGGCGTCGATTGCCGCGATCGCCTCTTCCCGCGTGTAGTTGCCGGTGTGCCCCATGAGGTGGACGAACTGATCGGTCCAACGGTCACGATCGTTCACCGGCTCACTGGCGTTGTACTCCTCCTTTGTGTCGTCGGTGTTGAAGAAACTGCTGACCGAAGGGTGGCCTGCGCGGTCGGCATGGACGAGCCGGCCGTCTTTCCGCAGACTGCAACGGCCCCAGATGCGGATCTCGGGGTGGGCGCGGAGCTCGCTCGTCGGCAGTTCCACCACCATCGAGAACACGTTGGCCTCCGTGTTCGAGTCCACACCGGTCCACGGTGACTTGCCGCCGAGATGGGGCGCGGTGAAGTTTCGGCCGCCGGTGGTGTCGAAGAGATTCTTGATTCCGTCGAAGTCGAAGAAGAAGGCGTCGCTGCGGCTGCCCGCGAAGAACGCGTACGCGCCAGCGGTGACGCGGTTCGCCATGGTGCCGAACGACACCTCGGCGTCGGTGACGACCTTCTGTCCGACGGCTTCGGCCGAGCGGGCCTCATCACCCGTTGCCACGAAGACGCTGAAGGTCTGACGGCCGTCTTGCGGGGGCGAAAAGACGTAGCTGATCGCCATGTTGGCGAGACAGTCCCCGTCGTTGTCGAGGTTGAGCCGGTAGATGGCATCGGGGTGCAACGCATCCGCGTTCGGGTTCGCGTTGAGGATGAGCACCGTCCTCGCCGAGTCAGTGGGGGACTGAAACGCGTAGAGGTCACAGAGGTCGAGCCTTTGGTCCCCGAGCGGTGCGCCAAGGCTGAGACCGGTGAAGTGATTCGACATCCTGCAGATCCTTTCGCTGGTGAGGGCCGACGGTCGGGTGGGGCCAGATCTGACGGTGGGGAACGCGGATGGCCATTCCCTGCCGAGTGAGGCTCCCACGCATGATCCGGATATTGGAGCATGAAAGCTGCCAAATCGGCCGGATTCATATGAGTCAGGGCCTGGTAGGCCTCGTTCAGTTCGCCCACGGCAGTCGGCGTGCAGGCGACCTCGCCCGTGCGATCCGGTGCCCCGCGCGTTCCTTCCCGTCTGCCGATGCCGTCCGCGTCCCGGCGCGGCGTTCCAGGGAGGGGGCGTTCCCGCAGGTCAGAGGTGGTACGAGCGTTCCGGCGTCCCGTGTTCCGCGGTGGTTGTGGCGGCCGGCACGGAGGGCGCCGCAAGCTCAGGACGGCAAGCACCGACGACTCATGACGACCTCATGACGAAGCCTCATGACGAAGGGAGACACCATGCGGACCCGCTTCCGGCGCCGCCGGTTCCGCCGCGCCGATGTCGCTGACGCAGTGGCCCTGACGGTGCTCGCCGCATCGGCAGCGACCGTCTTCCTCCTGGTCGTCAGCCGTCTTTGACGTCACGTATGCCGACCTGACCACACCGAAAGAGAAAGCACCCACTCACTATGCGCATCGCCCGTCACACCACCCGCCTCGTCGCCTCCGCCGCCGTGCTGGCGGCCGCCCTCTCGCTGACCGCCTGTGAGAACGACATCAAGAAGACCGGCAGCCAGGCGCCGGCCGCGTCCTCCCAGCCCGAGTCGGGCGGCCAGGGCACCCCGTCCTCATCGGATGCGAACGGCCCGGCCAAGGACAGTGGCTCGTCGAAGGCCGCGTCAGGTGCCTCCGGCAGCGGAGCCGGCGGAAAGAACGGCTCCGGTCAGGCCGCCGGCAAGGGCTCCGGCGGCCAGAAAGCGACCGCCGCCTGTACCGGCGCGCAGGTCAAGGTCACCGCGACCAAGGTCAATCGCCCCGTCAACCACATGCTCCTGACCGCCACCAACACCGGCTCCGTGCCCTGTCACGCCTACAACGCCCCGTACCTCCGCTGGGACGACGCCCAGGCCGCCACCACGTTCCTGGACAAGTCCAAGCCGCAGGCCGTGATCACGCTCGCACCGGGCGAGTCGGCGTACGCGGGGATCATGTACCAGTCCGCGGACGGCTCCGGCAGCGGCGGCTACACCGCCCGCACCCTGGGCGTCCTGTTCGCCAACCGGGCGGGGAACGGTTCCACCGGCCCGGCCGTGCGGCTCCCGCTGCCCAAGGGCGATATCACCACCGACAGTTCGGCGTGGGTCACGTATTGGCAGTCCACCGCCGAGGAGGCGCTGACCTGGTGAACTGGCGTCACTGATCTCGGTCGGGCCCGGGACCGGCGTATGCGTCAGGCCCGGGCTCAGCCGTTCTCCTTCGGGGCGGGAATCCACTTGCTGCCGCCCAGCGGGTAGTCGTACTGAGGCCGGCCGGCCATCCCACTGGTGTGGAACGGCTCCCCGTTGTCGTCGATCCGGAGCGTGCCGTGCCGGTTCCCGCTGGACCACTCCAGCTCCATGTACCAGCGCACGTCGCGGGCTCCGGCCCGGGCAATGACCTTGAAGACCTCGGGGTCCCGCTCGCTGACCTTGTAGGGGAAGTCCCGTTGTCCGTTCTGCGGAGCGATCCGTGGCTGCGCCGCGTCCAGGGAGACCCCGAACACCTTGGGCGTGATGCCGCCGCCACAGCCCACGCCCATGCTGTAGGCGTTCCAGGCGGGTGGCGCCGAGCTTCCCACCACTCGCACCCTCAGGGCGTGCAGTACCACTGTCTCGTCACCCGCGCCCTGTACCGATAACTGAACCAGCTGGCTGTCCGCCGAGACCGCGCCCAGCGCCGAGATCCAGCCCCGGGCGACCTGTTCGGCGGGCGGCGGGGGCATCTCGTCCGGGTCCCGGTCGACCAAGTAGCGCTGGCTGCACGGGTCCTCCCAGCTGTACGGGCGGACGTCCACGCTCACCGGGAGCCCGGCCCGGTCGACCGTGCCGGGACCGGTCGACCGGTCGCCGGCTCCACCGGACGCCTTGCCGCCGGGCGTACGGGACGGGGACGAGGACGGGGACGGGGACGGACTCGCGCCGTCCTCAGCGGGCGGCTTCGCGGACGCCGACGCCGACCGGCCGCCCCCGGTCTTGGTCGGCTTGCTGCCGCTCTTCGTGGTCGTGGCCGCCCCGGCTGCCGTCTCACGGCCGTCGCCGCCACCGGAGGAAGCCAGTCCGGCGACCAGCGCGGCGGACGCAGCCACGGCGGCCGCGGCGATCCCGGCGGCCAGCGCGATACGCCGCCGGCTGCCGGCGGGCGTCACCCGGGGCACGGACTGCCCCTCGGCGGCCTGCTCGGCGTCCTGACCGGGGCCGGAAGCGGAGAGGGGAGGGGAGATGGAAGTGGAGATGGGAGTGGCTGGGGAGGCGGAAACCGAGGTGGCGAGCTCGGCGACAGGGGCCGTCGGCGGCACGGTGGCGAGACCTGACCCTGTGTCAGGCTCGGACTCGGCCGCCCGCTCCCCACCCGCACCGGCGACCGCCGCGGCACCGCCCCCTTGCCTGCGGTCCCGCTCCCGCCGACGTGCCTCGTCCGCCAGGATCCAGCGGCGGTGCAGCTCCACCAGCTCATCCGGCGTCGCCCGGCACAGCCGTGCGAGACGCTCAAGCGGTGCGTACTCCGTCGGTACCGCGTCGCCGTTGCAGTAGCGGTGCAGCGTCGAGGTGCTCATGTGCAACCGTTTCGCGAGCACTCCGTAGCTGTACCCGGAGCGGTCCTTCCACTCCTTCAGCAGCGCCGCGACCCCAGCCGCTTCCTCAGCCGCCCCCATGTCACTCCCTCCCCGCCCGCGCGCACCGCACTCATGCAGTCCGCCGAACACATCCGCTCCCACCGCCCCGACGACGCCGATGCCCCCGCCACCTCCCGGATTCTCCGGATGGCCGATCAGCCGGTGACCGCGTGGGTCCCCGGTGGTCTGCGTCGCCCAGTACGTGAGGATCATGTTCGCACCGATCCGCCCGGCCGCCGACCGGACGTCCGGACAAGCCCAACGGCCCTCCTCGGCGGTTCTGTTGCCACATGCTGTCGACGGCGCGGGGCGCTCAGGGGCGGGCCGTCCAGTACCGCTTGAGCACCTCCAGCTGGAGGGAGCATTCCAGGGAGGTGACTTCCTCGCTGCCCTCGAACCCGCCGGTGAGGAAGTCGGCGAGGTGTTCCTCGTCGCGAAAGGCCCCTCCGTAGGTGAAGACCGAAGCGGCTGCCGTGAGGGCGAGGAATCGTGTCGTGGGGTGGTCGGTGAGGGAGGCGGCGAGGCGCTTCACGGCGCCCGGGCGGCAGCCGATGCTCAACACCGCCTCGACCGCGTAGCCGATGTCCCGTGGATCGACCTCGACGCGCGGACGCAACAGGCCGGATTCGAGCAGGGCGGCGACGGTACGGCGGGCGCGGGACTCGGTGATGCCGAGGGTGCGGGCAAGGGTGGAGAAGGGCATCCGGGCGTCGTTGCGCAGTACGGCGACGGTGTCGCGTTCCAGGCCGCTCAGCGGTGTGTCACGCGGGTGGGCGGCGGCGGGCCGGCCGGCGCTCTGCCCCGTGAGCGCGGAGATTTGACCGGACGTCAGGCGAGGGAGGCGCCAGGACGCCGTGCTGGTGAGCAGGCGCAGAATCCACTCGGTACGCAGGGTGCGGATTCCCGGCACCGCGGGCAGTTCGGTGGTGACGGCCCGGGTCGTGTCGGCCCGGGTGGCGCCGTGCAGCATGCAGAAGACGTCCGCAGCCCCGGACGTGAGCGACACGAAGGGGGTGTCGGCCCGCGCAGCGAGGGCTTGTGCCACCTCGGGCGCCCGCCCGGGTTCGGTGCCGATCCATACGGTGGCGGGCAGCCCTTCGGTCATCAGCGACCACTCGATTTCGCAGATCACCCGCATCGCGCCCGCGTCGACGAGGCGTGCGTAGCGGCGGGCGACGGTGCGGGCGGAGCTGTCGAGGACGCGGGCCAGTACGTCGAAGGACGCGCGGGGAGCTGTCTGCAGTGCGGCGATCAGGTCGAGATCGATGTCGTCGATCACGGTGTCCTCCATGACTGCTGGCGTCTCCTCGTCCGTGGCCCTCGTCGACTGCCGAGCCTAGCCGAGCGTCTGCCGGAATCGGTCATCAGGAGCAGTCTAGCGATGGGATACGGCATTGACCTGCCAAGCAATGCCCGATCACGACACCAACCCATCGGAATCCAGCATGACGCGTGCTAGGGTGCAGAAATTCGGCGCAGAGAGCAAGTTGCGTGCAGGAAAAAGGCACGCCTCCGCCGCCCGCAGGCACCGCGCCTGCCGCAAGTGCGGCCGTGCGTCCCGCTTTTGCCACCGCCCCGCCCGTGAGGAAAGTTCATGAATTCGATCACCCTTGGAGACGTCTCGGTGCTGCGGACGGTGGAGTACGAGGGCACGACCCGGCCCCCGGAGGAGATGTTCGGCGACCTCCCGGGCGAGGTCTGGAACGCCCACCGGCCCTGGCTCGCCCCCGACTTCTGGGACCTGCGGACGGGACTGCTGAGGTCGTGCGTGCAGACCTGGGTGCTGCGCAGCGCCGGCCGGACGATCCTGATCGACACCGGGGTGGGCGACGCCAAGGAACGCCCCGCCATGCCGGCCTTCCATCAGCTGCACACGGGATACCTCGCGCGCCTCGCGGCCGCCGGGGTACGGCCGGAGGATGTCGACGTCGTGGTCAACACGCACCTCCATGCCGACCACGTCGGCTGGAACACCCGCCTGGTGGACGGGGAGTGGGTGCCGACCTTCCCGAATGCCCAGTACCTCTTCCCGCGGGCCGATTACGACTTCTGGAATCCGGCCCACCACCACACCCGCCGCATGGAAGCAGCCAACCGCAATGTCTTCGAGGACAGCGTCGAGCCGGTCGTCCGCGCCGGGTTGGCGACACTGTGGGAGGACTCGTACGTCATCGACGAGAACCTGACCCTGGCCCCGGCGCCCGGCCACACCCCGGGCTCCTGTGTCGTGCTCCTCTCCTCCGGCCAGGACCGGGCCGTCTTCGTGGGAGACCTGCTGCACAATCCCGTGCAGGTGGTGGAGCCCGACTGCAACAGCTGCTTCTGCGAGGACCCCGCCGGGGCCCGCGACTCGCGGCACCGGGTCCTCGGCGAGGCGGCCGACGCGGGGCGCATCGTCTTCCCGGCCCATCTGCGCGGTGAGCGGCCGGGGATGCGGGTCGAACGGTCCGGCAGCCGGTTCGCCATCCGCTCCTGGGCGTCGCTTGCGGCCACGGCATGACCGGCGCCCGCCGCGGTGGCGACCATCCGGACATCACACGCGGGAGTGCCGCGCAATCGCGCGACGCACGGCCCGGTCCCGTCGTCCGTACAACGGGCGGCCGGGTGCGTGGCCTGCACAAAGACGGCGTGCAGGTATTCCACGGAATCCCGTATGCCGCCGCACCCGTCGGTGCGGCCCGCTTCGCGGCCCCGTCCCCCGCCCCCGCCTGGCACGGTGTCCGGGACGCCACCCGGCCCGGCCCCACCGCACCGGCCCCGGTCCGCCAGGGATTCGGCGGCATGGACCTCAGCCCGGTCACCGGCCCACCACCGATACCGGGCGACGCCTACCTCACCGTCACCGTGACCACACCGGACCCGGGCGCGGGCCAACTGCCCGTGCTGGTCTTCGTGCACGGCGGCGGTTTCCTCTCCGGCACCGGCCAGGCAGCCCTCTACGACGGAGGATCGTTCGCGCGCGACGGAGTGGTCCTCGTCACCCTCAACTACCGCCTGGGCATTGCGGGTTGGCTCTCCCTGCCCGGCGCTCCCGACAACCGTGGCCTGCTCGACGTGATCGCCGCGCTGCGCTGGGTGGCCGACAACGCCGCGGCCTTCGGGGGCGACCCGCACCGGGTGACGGTGGCGGGCCAGTCCGCCGGCGCGATGATCGTGGCCGCTCTCCTGGCCGCTCCCCCGGCCGCCGGGCTCTTCCGCCGGGCCATCAGTCAGAGCGGCAACGGCCTGTGCGCCGTACCGGCCGAGCACAGCCTCGCGATCACCCGCCAGGTGTGCGGGACACTCGGACTGCCGCCCCGCGCCGAGGCGTTCCACGGTGTGGACGACGCTCGTCTGACCGCCGTCCTGCAAGAAATTCCGCCCGCCGGTCCTGCCCTCTCCGGCCACCTCGACCCGTCCCTGGGCAACAGCCCCTTCAAGCCCGTGATGGACGGCGTCCTGCTGGAACGTCAGCCCGCAGTTGCCCTTCGCGCGGCGGGCCGTGGCGGCACGGGCCCGGTGTCGGCACGCGAACTCCTGATCGGCACCAACGCGGACGAGGCCGCTCTCTACACCGTCCCCGGCGGCGCGATCGGCTCGATGACCCCCCGCACACTGGCCGCCATCGCGGCACGGCGCTCCGCCCGGCCGGAAGCGCTGCTGGCCCACTACCGCGCCCGGCTCCCCGATGCCGGGCCGGGCGAGTGGGCGACCCGTCTGATGACCGATCTGTACCTCGCCGGCAGCCGCGCACTCGCGACCGCCCACAGCACACTCCCGGGCACCCGGACCTTCGCCTACGCCTTCGCCTGGCGGTCCACCGCATTCGACGGCCGGCTCGGTGCCTGCCACTGCGTCGAGCTGCCCTTCGTCTTCGACCGCACGGACCTCCCCGCGCTGTACGGCGCACATGCCCTCCTCGGCCCCGGTCTGCCGGATCGCGGTATCGCGGACCTGGCCGCCCGCACGCACGCCGCCTGGGTCGCCTTCGCCACCCACGGCGACCCCGGCTGGCAGCCCTACGACACCGACCAGCAGGCCACCATGCACCTCGACCACACCTGGCACCTGCATCACGGCACCCCGCAGGCTCGGCCACCACAGCAGGACCGGCATGACCTGGTGCCGCATCAGAGAACCTTTGAGCCGTCGTGACGTGACGCGCTGTTCGGGCTCATGGGTCGCTGAGACCGCCGCGGAAGTCAGCTGCCTGACAGCTTCTCCTGCAGCCAGTCGAAAACGACCTCGCAGTGCTGCTGTGGGGCCATCGGGGAGCAGTGCAGTTGCGCACCGGTGGCCGCGGTGAGCTTCACGTAGTCCTTGGGAGCCGTGAGTTTGGCGTACATCTGGCGTGGCTGCCCCGGATAGAACTGCTCGTCGTCATAGTCGAGGACCAGCGTGGGCATCTTGATGCGGCCCACGACATCCGTGATGTCCAGCGAGGTGATGAGGGTGGCGGGGGTGTAGAAGTCGGTGAACATCTTGCCCTCGCGGGCCGCGAGCATCGCCGGCACGGAGAAGGGCTCGATGCGCTTCATCATCGTGGCGGCCGCGGACGGCGGCAGCTCGGGGACGACCTCCTTGTTCCAGATGGTGTTGGTCTTCTCCTTGTCCGGGGTGAGGATCTGCCGGATCTCCGGAGGAAAGCCGAGCCAGGGCGAGAGCACGCCGGGCATCGCCACCAGAGCGGCGATCCGGGTCTCGAAGGCCGCGGCCCGGGGGGCCAGATTCCCGCCCATGCTCAGCCCGGTCAGGGCGATCTTCCTGCTGTCCACGTCCGAGCGGGCGGACAGCCAGTCGACGAGCGGGGTGACGACGCTCTCCCAGCGTGGCGTGAAGACCACCTGGTCGACGAAGAGCAGCTGGCCCTGGCCGGGCCCGTCGTACACCAGGGCGTTCCAGCCGCGCTGCAGAGCGGCCTGGACGCCATAGGTCCACATGTCGACGTTCTGCCCGTCGCTGCCGTTCGTGAGGATCACGGTGGGGCGCCGCTCGCGGGAGTCGTCCGGACGGAAGAACCACACGGGCAGCGGGGTCTTCCCGTACGGGATGTGGGCCGTCACCGGTGCCGGGTCGCACAGCCCGCAGAACGTGTCCCAGGCGTCCCGCCCTGCCTTGTACAGCTGCTCCTCGCTGCCGGGGGTGTCGGAGCCGAGGACGAAGAACAGCCCCTGGCCGTAGTACTGCGCCGCCCGCAGCGCACGGAACCGTGTGGTCTGCGTTCCGGGCTTGCCGCTCCGGGGCGGCTCCCTCAGCTCGTCACCGAGTCTCTTGAAGGTCTCCGTGTACGTCTGCGCGGAGAGGCCGGCCTTGTTGATGGTGTTCACGGCGGTGAGTACTTCGCCCACCTCAGCGGCGCCGTAACCGGCCGAGCCGAGCGCGAGGAGCCCGTTGAAGTTGAAACCGGGGTCCTTGAAGAGCGTCATCACGCCGGGCGTGGGACCGCTCACGGGTCCGGACGCCCATGCCGTGCGCGTGGGGGTGGGATCCGCCGCGGACGAGGCGCCCGACGCGGTGCACCCGGCAGTCAGCACGGCCCCCGCCCCACCGATGAGCCCGGCCATCGTGGTGCGGCGGGTGGGGCCGGATGCGGGAGCGCCCGAGGCGTGGGTCATACCAAGTGAACGTACGAGCCACGCCCCTGGGCACCTCGCTCCGACACCCGCCGTTCCCCCGAACGGCACTTCACTCCTTGCCCGGCTGCGTCGTACGGAGCCGGGTGGGCGGGCGCAACGAGTTATCCGAACTGGCCCGGCTGGTAGTCGCCTGCGGGCTGCTGGACGATGACGTTCGCGCGGTTGAAGGCGTTGATGATGGCGATGAGGGACACCAGGGCGGCGAGCTGCTCCTCGTCGTAGTGCTTGGCGGCGTTCGCCCAGGCCTCGTCCGTGACGCCACCGGCCGCGTCGGCAAGGCGGGTGCCCTGCTCCGTCAGCTCCAGCGCCGCGCGCTCGGCCTCGGTGTAGACCGTGGCTTCCCGCCACGCCGCGACCAGGTTGAGGCGCAGCGACGTCTCACCGGCGGCAGTCGCGTCCTTGGTGTGCATGTCGAGGCAGCCGCCGCAGCCATTGATCTGACTCGCGCGGATCTTCACCAGCTCCTGCGTCGCGGCCGGCAGCGACGAGTCGACGAGCACCTGATTCGCCGCGATGATGTGCTTCCAGAGCTTGCCTGCGAGCGGGCTCTCGAACAGGTTCAAACGGGCACCCATGGTGAACTCCTCCATCGTTGTCGATGCCTACACCGAGAGGACGACACCCCTCGGCACGATGTGACATGAACGAACGTGACCTGGGTCTCCCTGAACAACACACCTAGGGGGCGGACACCCCTAGCCACTGAACCGCCGTGCGGTCGCACGCAAACGCCTGCCCCGCTTGCCGATCACCACCCGGACCGGGATCAGCACCGCCCACCACAGCATCGCGCCCGTCGGTGAGACGAAGGCGAGCGGTACGGCGACGACGAAGACCAGCACCGTCGACGCAAGGTCGGCCACGTCGTTGCGCACGATGGGGTCGGGCAGTGGCGCACTCCCCAGCCATGGGCGCTTCCACAGCACCACCGTCAGCGCGAGCTGCGTGGCCCCCATGGCCGCGACCGCGCCGGAGTAGATGGCCACGGACTGCGGCAGGTCCGCGTACTCGGCCAGCAGGGTGGTGGGGAACGGCATCAGGGCGACCAGCCCCAGGCCCAGCAGCACGAGCCTGATGACCGTCCCGTCCACGTCCCGCACGGACTGGAAGAGCTGGTAATGGCCCCGCCAGAAGGCCGCGATGACCAGCACGCTGAGGGCGTACGCCCACACTTTGGGCAGCACATTGCTCAGCGCCCGCGCGAAACCGTCGGCGTCCAGCCCGTCGGGCAGCGCGATGTCCAGCGCCAGCAGCGTCATCGCGATGGCGAACACCCCGTCGGACAACGCGAGGAGTCGAGCTGCACTCCCCTCGTCGTCCCGCACTCTCCGGCCACCGTTCACCACGCCACTCTAGGATCACCTGCCCCGGAATAGTCTGATTGGCCCGTTGCACGTGTTGAGCCGCCAGGCGTGCCTGCACGGCCTGCGGGCTCCAACCCTGAGCGGCTGCTGAGTGGCTAGGGGGTGTCCCCCTAGGAATCAAGGACCGCGGCGACGGCTTCGATCTCCACGAGCTGGTCGGAGTAGCCGAGCACGGTGACGCCCATCAAGGTGCTGGGGACATCGTGATCGCCGAAGGAGTCGCGGACCACCTGCCACGCGGTCACAAGGTCTTCCCGCCTGGTGGAGGCGACGAGCACCCTCGTATGGATGACGTCCTGCAGCGACGCGCCGGCGGCGTCGAGTGCGGCTCGCAGGTTCTCGACGGCCTTCGCCGCTTGGCCCGCGTAGTCCCCGATCGCTGCCGTGGAACCGTCCTCGTTGAGCGGACAGGCACCGGCGAGGAAAATGAGCCGAGATTCGGCGGGCGCCGTGGCTGCGTAGGCATACTCAGCGACGTCGGACAGGGAATCGGAGCGAATCAAAGTGATGGCACGGGCCACGGTCGTTTCGGTCCCTTCTCGTCGTCATGAAGCTCAGCCATCCTGTCAGGCCGCCCAGGAGCACGACCACCTCCCGGAGGAGTGGGCACATGGAGCTTGAGCTTCGGCATCTGAGGGTGCTGTGTGCAATCGCCGACGCCGGGAGTGTGGGACGGGCCGCATCGGAGCTGGGCTACTCGCAGCCGGCGATGAGCACCCAACTCCGGCGCATCGAGCGCCACTTCGGGAAGGCGTTGTTCGAGCGGAAGATATCGGGGGTCGAGCTGACGCAGTACGGCGTAGGGGTCCTGGCGCAGGCCCGTGACGTCCTGGCCCGCGCGGATGCCATAGGGCGCGGTCCGGCCGAGAGTGTTTCGCGCACGCGCCGGCCCCTCCGTCTGGCCGCGACCAATTCTCCGGTCCTGTCCGGCATGGTCGTCCGGCTCCGCAGCCGACTGCCTGACCTCGCGCTCACGGTGAGCAGTGTGTATCCGTCCTCGGAGATCGTCCAACTCCTGGAGGACGGCGAGGTGGATGCCGCGATCGCCGCCGACTATCCCGGGCTGGAGCTATGGCACTCGGCCGCCGTCGCGCACCGCGGGATCGTCACCGAGCCGTCCTTCGTCGCCCTGCCGTCGAATCACCGGCTCAAACACTGCCTGGAGATCGGGCTCGCGGATCTGGCCGACGATGCATGGTTCGTCACCCCGGACGACGGGGCGGGCTGGCCGGGGGTGTTCTACGCGGCCTGCGAGTCGGCCGGTTTCACCCCGGCGGCGGTGCACGAATTCCTCGGCGACCAACTCCAGTTGCAGAACATGATCGCAGAGGGTCTCGGGGTCTCCATCGTGCAGGCCACGCTTCGTCCGGTCCCCGGCGTCCTCATCAAACCGCTGACCGGCACACCGCTGTGGTGCCGTTACGTCCTGGCCTGGCGGCGTGCGAGCCTCGCGGACGAGATCGCGGATACGCTCGCCGGCTGCGCCACCGCGGCGTACCGCGCGCTCATCGCGCAGTCGCCGCACCTGCGGAGGTGGGCCTCGCGGACCTGGAGTGTGACCGGTCCGCAGGTCGCGGTCCGGCCCGACCGGCCGTTGCGGCACCGCCCGGGTTCGGCCAACGGCGAGGAAACGCCGGGGCGTTGAGCCCTCGCGCGCAGAATGCGCCCGTGAAGTCGACGCCTCGTGGGACGTTATGTCGGGTCAGCCCAATGTGCTATGTCACACCTCATTGTCGGCGGGTGAGGTGCGCTGAGATGGTGCCGCACACGCCTCATACGGTTTCCCGAGGCGCATCTGTTTCCCCCCACGAAGGAGCAGGGATGCGCTACCGCTTCACCTGGCCCAGATGTGTGGTCGACAGCCTGGCCGTCTGCACGACGATCGCCTGCCTGGCGACGCCCGCGGCGGCCACGCCCCACGCGATGGCCGTCGCCAAAGCCGTGCCCGTACCCCCCACCACCTCTCACCCCGCACCGCCGCCCGTCGGCCCGACCGTCAGCACAGGCGAACGGCCGGATGTGCAAGGTCGGCCACTCTCCCCCACCCAACTCCCCCCGCTCCGCGCGAAGAAGCCCCCAACTTCTCCGACCGCGGCGACGAAACCGAAGTCCCCGAAGAAGGCCGAGTGCAGCCCTGGTGACTTCGGAAGCCGGACCGGACCCGAGCTGGTCAAGGCCGTCCAGGCCGCGACCGTGGAGTGCGTGAACACCCTCTTCTCGATCACCGGCACGGATGCCCATGACGTGTTCCGCGAGGAGCAGATGGTCACCATAGCCGGGGCCTTCAAGGACGCGGCGGGGGCGTACTCCGGCGACAACTCGAAGAACACGTTGCAGCTCGTGATGTTCCTGCGGGCCGGCTACTACGTGCAGGACAACCACCCTGACGACGTCGGCGACTACGGTCAGAACCTGGCGACGCCCATGGAGGGCGCCCTGGACGCCTTCTTCGCCAACCCCAGCTCCAAGAAGGTCACCGCGGAGAACGGCGACGTCCTCAGCGAGGTCATGACCCTCTCCGACAGCTCCAACGAGCAGGGCCGCTATCTGAAGGTCTACAAGGAGGTGCTGAGCGGGTACAACAGCTCCTACAACGACATCCCCAGCATGCTGGCGGCCGTCAACAACGTCTACACCCCGCTCTGGCGCGGAAACTGGAACCCGGAGTACGTGAAGGCGGTGACGGCCGACCCGAGCATCATCGACACGCTCGACAAGTTCGCGCATGACCACCTGGACATGCTGGGCAGCGAGAACTCGTACCTGGATTCCAACGCCGGGATGAACGTGGCGCGTTACGTCGAGCACCAGGCTCTCCAGGAGAAGGTCCGGCCGCTGATGAAGGGCCTGCTGGACGCCTCGAAGATCACCGGCAAGACCGCACCGATGTGGGTCACGGTCGCCGCCCAGGCCGACTCCTACGACAAGGGCAAGTGCTCGTACTACGGCGTCTGCGACCTGGCCGAGCAGCTCACCAAGGCGGCCCTCCCGGTCAGCCACAACTGCGACGAGAAGCACGTCATCAAGGCGCAGAAGCTGACCGACGCCGAACTCGGTGCCGCCTGCGACAGCATCCTGAAGCAGGACGCCTACTTCCACGACAAGGTGAAGGACAACGGCCCGATTCCGGACCAGTACCTGTCGACCATCCAGCTCTCCGTGTTCGGCAGTCGCAGCGACTACCAGACCTACGCCGGGGCGATCTACGGCGTGGACACGAACAACGGCGGCATCACCATGATCGGGGACCCGACCAAGCCCGACAACAAGCCGATGTCCATCATGTACCAGAGGGACGACGACAACGGCTTCCCGGCCCGGATCTGGAACCTCAACCACGAGTACACGCACTACCTCGACGCCCGAGACGACATGAAGGGCGACTTCACCCAGCAGACATCGGTCGCGGACGTCTGGTGGATCGAGGGGCTCGGCGAGTACATCTCGTACGGCTACCGCAAGATCACCGACGACGAGGCGGTCAGCGAGGCCGGCAAGCACACCTACAAGCTGAGCACGCTGTTCCAGACCACCTACGAGAACAGCAACACCACCCGCACCTACCCGTGGGGCTACCTCGCGGTCCGCTACATGTTCGAGAAGCACCCGGAGGACATCACCACCATGCTCGGCCACTTCCGGACGGGCGACTACCAGGGCGGCTACGCCGTCTACCACAACATCGGTACGAACTACGACGCCGACTTCGACGCCTGGCTCACCGCGTGCGCGGCCGGCGCCTGCAAGGCCCAGTGACGTACGGAGTACCGCACCGCACAAGGCATGAAGCACACGGAATGAAACACCGAGCATGAGGCATGAGGCTCCTGACGCAATCCGTTCGGCGGCGGCCGGGCGGCCCTGTCAGGAGCCTCATGCCCATGGCGCGTCAGGACTTGGTCAGCCGCACCACGTCCCCGGAGCCACCGCCCGACCGGACGTCGATCCGCGCCCCGGTGGTGGGGTCGGTGAAGCTCTGGCCGGGTGCGTACGCCGCCAGGTCGAAGGCGGTGCAGCCGGCCGGCGTCCCGGGAGAGGTAGGTGAGCGTGAGGAAGCCGCCGTAGCTCTGGCCGAGCGTCTCCCACGGCGTGGCGTCACCACATAATTGACGGTGTATCAGCTCCGCATCGGCGACGATCGAGTCGGCGCAGAAGTGACCGAGATACGCGGCGAGCTGCTCCGGAGAGGCGGAGCGGGCGGCCGTCCGCGCGGTGACCGGGGTGGAGCGACCGGTGCCCCGCTGGTCGAGCAGGAGTACCCGGTGGGTCGTGAGCGCCTGGGCCAGCCATCCGGGCGAACCGGCCGACGGGCGAGGCGACTTACCGCCCGGAGGCGGCGGCCGTCCTCCGCGCCACCAGCACGCCCACATGGCACCCGTCAGCGGCCCCGGCGGGCGTTGAGCCGGGCGGCCTGGCGCGTCAGGTGATCGCGCTCGGCGAGGTTGGGTGCCTTCTGGGCCGCCTCGGCATAAAGCCGGGCCGCGGCCGCCAGGTCGCCGTCGCGCTCGTGGAGGTACGCCGCCACTGCGGCGTGGCGGGGCAGGGAGTCGTTCAGCGCGGCGAGCGCCGCCAGGCCGGCGCGCGGTCCGTCGGCCTCGCCGACGGCCACTGCGCGGTTGAGCCGGACGACCGGACTGTCGGTCAGGCGCGCGAGCTCGTCGTACCACTCGACGATCTGCACCCAGTCGGTCTCCTCGGCGGTGGGCGCGTCGGCGTGGAGGGCTGCGATGGCGGCCTGGGCCTGGAACTCGCCCAGCCGGTCGCGGGCGAGGGCCGCCTGCAGGATCTCCACGCCCTCGGCGATCAACTCGGTGTCCCACCGGCCACGGTCCTGTTCGGCGAGCGGCACCAGGCTGCCGTCGGGCGCGGTCCGGGCGGCGCGCCGGGCGTGGTGGAGCAGCATGAGGGCGAGCAGCCCGGCCACTTCGGGGTGGTCGATGGCGGCCGCGAGCTGCCGGGTGAGCCGGACGGCCTCGGCGGCGAGGTCGACGTCGCCGGCGTAGCCCTCGTTGAAGACCAGGTAGAGGACGCGCAACACGGTGGCGACGTCGCCGGGTTGGTCGAAGCGCACATCACAGACGGTGCGCTTGGCCCGGCTGATGCGCTGCGCCATGGTCGCCTCGGGCACCAGGTAGGCCTGCGCGATCTGGCGGGTCGTCAGCCCGCCGACGGCGCGCAGCGTGAGCGCGACCGCGGATGACGGCGTCAGCGACGGGTGGGCGCACAGGAAGTAGAGCTGGAGCGTGTCGTCCACCGCGGGCGCGGGCCCGGGCGCCGGCTCCTCGTCGACGAGGTCCTCACGCCGGCGCCGGGCGGCGTCCGACCGGGTCGCGTCGAGGAACCGGCGCCAGGCCACGGTGACCAGCCAGCCCTTCGGGTCCCGCGGAGGGTCGGCCGGCCAGACGCGGACCGCCTCGACCAGCGCGTCCTGCACGGCGTCCTCGGCCGCCGCGAAGTCGGCTCCGCGGCGGACGAGGATGGCGAGCACGCTCGGCGTGAGGCTTCGCAGCAGAGCCTCGTCGCTCCAGGTCACTTGAAGGTGCAATCCGTTACGGTGGGTGACGCGGCCAGGAACGGGCGCACCTCCAGCCACTCGTGGATCGGCTTCCCGCCCGCCCCGGGGGCGGCCGACAGTTCCCCGGCCAGCTCGACGGCGCGCTCGTAGGTGTCGACGTCGATCACCATCCAGCCGGCGACGAGGTCCTTGGTCTCGGCGAACGGGCCGTCGGTGACCGGCGGGCGCCCCTCACCGTCGTACCGGACCCACGTGCCCTCGGGGGCGAGCGCCTGACCGTCGACGAACTCGCCGGTCTTCTCCAGCCGGGCCGCGAAGTCGTTCATGTACTGCACGTGCGCCGAGATCTCCTCCGGCGTCCACCGGTCCATGGGCACGTCGTTCACCGCAGCCGGGGCGCCGCGGTAGTGCTTGAGCAGCAGGTACTTTGCCATCGTGGTTCTCCTCGGTGCTGGTGCGACCCATTGTGGTCGCGTTCATAGCAGGGACGGAGCCGGCCACGGGTTCTCGACATCGGCGTCCGAAAATTTTTGACTTTCCCGCGGCGGGGGCCTTCAGGGCCTGTCCGATGGGTCAGGGCCGGTCGGCCCCCCTCCGGGCCTGCCGGTGGCCCGATGGGGCCGAGTGGCTCATGCCGTACGGCGGCCGCTCCGAGCACCCTGGAGATGCGGGCAGTGCGCCGGCCGCCACGGCGAACGGAGCCGGAGAGGGGCGTCTCGGTCGCCGAGGGCCTGACGCCGGCCAGGATGCCCTACCTGCCGCATCCGTCGGAGGAGGCTGGAGCGCGTCATGACGAACCTCATCACGGTCGGTCTGGACGGCACCCCGCAGTCGCTCTCCGCGGCCGTGTGGGCCGCGCGGGAGGCGACGCTGCGCAAGGGCCGGCTGCGGCTGCTGCACGCCTGGGTCCTGCTCGCTCTGGAGCCGGACGGCACTCCGTCCGAGAAGGCGGAGCAGAACTACTGGCCGCGCCGCATCGTCGAGGACGCACAGGCGGCGGTGCGGTCGGCCTGCCCGGATCTCCCCGTGGACGTGAGTCTGGTGCGCAAGGACCCGTTCGAGGCCCTGACCGATGCCGTCGAGGAATCGGATCTGCTCGTGCTGGGCTCGCGCGGGCTGGGGGCCGCGGCGCGCTTCACCCTGGGGGAAACCGCCCTGGAGCTGGTGACCCACACCGAGACCCCGACGGTTCTGGTGCGCGCCCAGCAGGACGCGCCCGCCGACGGCGCGATGGGCAAGGTGACCGTTGGTGTCGGTCTGCATGCCGCCTGCGAAGAGATGCTCACGTTCGCCTTCGAAACCGCGGCACGGCGGGCGATCCCGCTGCATGCCGTGCACGGCAGGCACCTGCCCTCGTACGCCTACAACCGCGGTGGCGGTGTGGAGCGGAGCGCCGCGGAAGATGCGGTGCGCGATGCGCAGGGCGAGCTGGCCGCCTCGTTGCGTCCATGGCGGGAGAAGTTCCCGGCCGTTGCGGTGGACGAGGAGGTGGTGATGGAGAATCCGGTGTCCGCCCTCCTGCACCGCAGTGCGCACGCGGACCTCCTGGTCGTCGGCCGTCGGCACCGGGGGCGGGTGCTGCCCCCTCGCATCGGCCACGTCGTACAGGCAGCCGTCCACCATGCCCCGTGTCCCGTGGCGATCGTCCCGCACTCATGAATCCGGGCGGCAATGCGCCGTCCTCACCGACGGGTTCATGCCTGAGCGGCGTCCCGGCACCACGTCGCCACTCGACGAAGGGATGACGAGGGAGGACGAAGGGATCTGGACACGATGACGAAACGCGAGAAGGGCTCCGGCTCGGAGGCCGCCCGGACCGGCAGCGACTTGGGGCGGCGGGCCGCGCTCCGCAGGGAGCAGCTGGGGCTGACCCGCGCGCATGTCGCGGCCCGGGCCGCCGCCTCGCCGGGGTATCTGCGGTACGTGGAGGAAGGCGCTGCCGAGCCGGGCATCGGCTTCCTGCTGCGCCTGGCCGGTGCGCTCGACACCACGGTGGACGAACTGGTGGGAGGGACGGCGGAGCTGCCGGCGGGCTTCGGTGCGGCCGCGGCGCATCCCGAGGTGCTGGTGCTCAGCCCCGACGAGTGCCGCGAGAAGCTCTCCACCCACGGCGTCGGCCGAGTGGCGGTGACCGTCGACGACGCACCCGCCGTCTTCCCCGTGAACTACACCGTCGCCGACGAGCTGGTCGCCTACCGCACCGATCCCGGAGCCGGGCCGGCCGCGGCGGCCGGCCATGAGGTCGCGCTGGAGGTCGACCACCTCGATGACGCCTTCAGCCAGGGTTGGAGCGTCCTGGTCGTGGGGCCCGCGCACCTCGTCACCGACGCCCACGAGGCCCGCCGGCTGGCGGATCACGCACACACCGGCCCCTGGGTCGGAGACGGGCGCCAGCAGTGGATCGCGATCCGTCCGACCCGGATCACCGGGCGCCGGATCCGGGTCATGGGCACCCACGTCTCGTCGAAAGCGACGTCGTGAGGAGGACGGGTCGAGTCAATGCCGGGCCCCGGGAGACACGGTCTGCCGAGGGCGCAGGGTCCGGCCCGGTGCCGGCAAGGAGGACGGTTGTATCCGCAGCCCCGACGGTGTGGAGGTAGGTCATGGGCGGCTCGGTTGTCGTAGGTCTGGACGGACTCGGGAACAGCGTGCCGGCCGTGCGCTGGGGCGCCGAGGAAGCCGCGGCCCGGGGCCTCCCGCTGCACCTGCTGCATGCCTGGACGTCCCAGCCCCTGAACCTCCCCCTCGCCCCGGAGGCCACGAACAAGCAGCGCTTCGGGGCCGAGGTGCTGGGCACGGCCGAAGCGATGGCGCTCAGGGCCCATCCCGGCCTGTCGGTGACGACCGAACAGGTCGCGGAGCAGGCGGTGGACGCCCTGGTGGAGCGCGGTGGGCAGGCCATGATGATGGTGCTCGGATCGCGCGGGCACGGCGCCATCGCCGGCTTCCTGCTCGGCTCGGTCAGCCTGCACGTGCTGGGGCGCGCGCAGTGCCCCGTGATCCTCGTGCGGGAGGAGGAGACCGCCGTCTACGGGCGGCCGGAGATCGTGGTCGGCGTCCAGGAGCCCGGGACGAAGGGCGAGGGCGTGCTGGAATTCGCGTTCGCCGCTGCCGAGGCCCATCACATGGCGGTACGCGCCGTGCGGGCGTGGCAGCCTCCCGCGGGCGGGGAGCCCGTCCCCACCGCACCCGCCTCCGCGCCGGACGACGAGGGGCCCGCGGCCGCGGAGGAGGAGATGCTCACCGGCATCCTGGCGCCGTGGCGGGCGAGGTTCCCCGGCGTCGGCGTCATCGCCCACATACGGCGGGGCAGAGTGGCCGCGGTGCTACTGGAGGCCTGTGCGCAGGCCGGTCTCCTGGTCGTCGGCCGTCGGGTGCAGCGCACCCCGATGCCGCTCGGCCCCCTCGTCCTCGCCGTTCTGCATCATTCCCCGTGCCCCGTCGCGGTGGTGCCGCGGCTCTGAGCGCCGTGGGGAGGGGCGGCCGGGACCGCGGGACAACCACACCGCGCGCCGAGCGGTGCTCTCGCACCTCGCCTCGTTCCAGGTGAGGCAGCCGCCCGCGATCACTGCCGTGGAAGGTGTGACCGCACCCTGGGCGGCCGCACCGGAGGCGCCGTGGGTGACGAGAAGCCTGGCCGAGCCGAAGACGCGTTGCAGCTGGGTGCGCTGCCCGAAGAGCTGCACGAACGCCTCCGGGCCGTGGAGCGGAGCGGGGGCGGACCGCCGCATCTGCTGCTCGAAGCGGTGCTGTCCGTGGGCAGGGGGCTGGAGCTGCCGCAGGTGCTGCGCCGCATCGTCGAGGCCGCGGTCGTGCTCGTGGACGCCGAATACGGGGCGCTCGGCGTGCTCGGTGACGACTCCCGCATCTCCCATGCTGACCGGAGCGGGCGGGGCCGACGTCCTGGGGACGATCGTGACCACGCGGTGCGCATCCTCTCCGCCGACCTCGGTGTGCTGGCGCTGCCGGAGGACGACGACAACTTGCGGGTCGCGCTCGCTTTCGGCGTGGATGCCGAGGTGCACCGAGGTCTGGTGCTGCCCGGCCGCGGCTCGTTCGTCGGCGCGGCGCTCACCGCCCGAACTCCCTTGAGCAGCCTGGATATCGAGCACGATCCCCGCATCACCGCCGGTCCACCGCGGTGGGCGGGGCTCGGCCCCGCGGTCGCCGTTCCATGATCACCGGCGAGCGGGTGCGCGGTGTGCTGCTGCTGGCCAGGCTCCACGGCCGTGTGCCGTTCACCGAGCCGGAGACCGCGCCGCTGCCGACGTTCGCGGGCCAGGCCGCCCTCGCCATGGAGATGGCCGATCAGCGGCAGTGCGCCGAGCAGCTGGCGCTGCTCAAGGACCATGAGCGCATCGCCCGTGACCTGCACGACCTGGCCATCCAGCGGCTCTTCGCCACGGGTATGACGCTGCAGAGCACGCTGCGCTTCGTCGATCATCCGGAGGCTGGTGAACGGCTGTTGCGGGCGGTGGACGATCTGGACGAGACGATCAAGATCATCCGGTCCACCATCTTCGGGCTCCGCCCGCACGAGACCGGGCTCAGTGCGGCCCGGCGGCCGGGTCCGGGGGTGTTGCGGCCTGGGTGGCGAGGACGGCTGCCTGGATGCGCCGTTCCACACCGAGTTTGGCGAGCAGTCGGGAGATGTGGTTCTTGACGGTCTTCTCGGACAGGTAGAGCCGCTTGCCGATCTGACGGTTCGTCAAACCTTCGCCGATCAGGCCGAGGATCTCCCGTTCCCGCGGGGAGAGCCCGGCCAGCGCATCCTCCTCGGGCGCCGCCTCGGCGTCCTCGCCCCGCAGACTGCTCATCAGCCGTGTCGTGGTCGCCGGATCCAGCATCGAGCGACCGGAGGCGATCGTCCGCACCGCGGTGACGAGATCCGCCCCCTTGATCTCCTTCAGCACATAACCGGCCGCGCCGGCCATGATCGCATCGAGCAGCGCCTCGTCGTCGTCGAACGAGGTGAGCATCAGACAGCCCAGCCCCGGCATGCGCGAGCGCAACTCCCGGCACACGGAGACGCCGTCCCCGTCCGGCAGCCGCACGTCCAGCACCGCCACGTCCGGCCGCAGCGCCGGACCGCGGGCGAGCGCGTGGTCGGCCGTGCCGGCGTCCCCCACCACCTCGATGTCGGGTTCGGCATCGAGCAGGTCCTGCACACCCCGCCGGACGACCTCATGATCGTCGACGAGGAACACCCGGATCGGCCGCTCCGGTGAGAAGGTGTCCGGCTTGCCCATCACGCCCTCCGGCGGGTACGACGTCCGCTTCCACCCCGCTTTCCCATCGTGGCCCCTGGCGCATCGGCGTGCCATGGCGGAGCGGTCCCCGTCGCCTGCTGTACGGGGCACTCACTCACCTAAGGGCGCCCGGAACCGCGGCCCGCCACCGGCGGTTCCCCCTGCTCGGGAGCCGGCCCTTCGAGGTCGAACGTCACGTCCACGACGCCCTCGACCGCCCGCACCAGCCGTGCCGCGACGGGGAGCAGCGCGGCGTTGCGGAGCCGGCCGCGGAGGGTGACCACCCCGTCGGTGACACCGACCGACAGCTCCGGTGCGGAGGCGCCGAACAGCCGGCCCACGACCTCCGTCCGCACCTCCGCCGCCAGGTCCTCGTCGGAGCGGAGGAAGACCTTCAGCAGGTCCGAGCGGCTGACGATGCCCTGGAGCAGCCCTGCGCCGTCGACCACGGGAAGCCGCTTCACGGACTTGTACGCCATCGTCCGCGCCGCCTGCGCCAGGGTGTCACCGGCGTGCACCGTGAGGGCCGGCGAGCTCATCAACTCCCCCGCCGTCACGCCGCCGGCCTTGCGCACCGCGTCCGACCGCCGCAGCTGTTCCATCCGGTCGGGGTCCGACTCCCGGAACTCCTCCTTGAGCAGCAGATCGGCCTCGGAGACCACCCCGATCACCCGCCCCTCCCCCGCGAGCACGGGCAGCGCGCTGACCTTCCACCGCTGCATCGTCTCGACGATCTCCTTGAAGCGCGCCTCCTGACCGATCGCGACCACCGCCTGCGTCATGACATCGCGGACGGTGCGCGGAGTGTGCGCCATGGCTCCTCCTCGGTACGACCGTCGCACGGGCCTTGCGACACTTCCAGCGTGCGCTTGCCGGCCGGCGCCGGGCAGGGGCCCGGCCGCGGAGTCCGCCGATCGGCATGACGCCCCCGTGCGGGGCCACCGGTCGGCCGGTGGCGCTCCGCCCTCCTCACCGCACTCCGCCCGGCCCGCCCGTCGCCGTGGGCCCCGTGCGGGCGGCATCCGGTCCGGTCACATCGAACTCCACGTCCACCACGCCCTCGACCGCGCGGACCAGGCGGGCGGCCACCGGGATGAGCGAGGTGTCCCGGACGCGTCCGCGGAGCGTGACGACGCCGTCGGCCACGGTGACCTGCAGATCCTTGGCCGGCGTCGGGAACAGTGCGCCGACGATGTCCCGGCGGACCTCCTCGGCCAGGTCGTCGTCCGAGCGCAGAAAGACCTTCAGCAGGTCGGCCCGGCTGACGATGCCGCCCAGCACCCCGTGCGCGTCCACCACCGGGAGCCGCTTGACGGACTCCCGCGCCATCACCCGAGCCGCCTGGGAGAGCGTGGCATCGGCGCGTACGGTCAGCGCGGGACTGGTCATCAGCTCCCCCGCCGTCACCGCTTCCGCCCGGCGGACGTCGTCGACCCGCCGCAGCTGCTCCAGCCGGTCGGGGTCCGACTCCCGGAACTCCTCCTTGGGCAGCAGATCGGCCTCGGAGACCACCCCCACCACCCGGCCCTCCGCCGCCAGCACCGGCAGCGCACTGACCTGCCAGCGCTCCATGGTCTCGATGATCTCCTTGAACCGCGCCGCACGATCGACCGCGGCCACGGTCGTGGTCATCACGTCCCTGACGATGTGCGGGGTGTTCAGCATGGCGCCATGCCTCCTCGGTGCCGGCCGTCGCGGAACGGCCGTGGTGACACCTCCAGCGTGAGCGGGGCGGCCGGGGCCCTGACAGGGCCGTCCGGTCCCTTTCGCCGTCGTCCGGTCGGCCCCTCAGCGCCCGGCTTCTTCGTCCGCGGCCGGGGGGAACGTCACGGTGAACGCCGTGTGCCCGGGGCGGCTCGTCATGGCGACCGAGCCGCCGTGCGCGGTCACCACCGCGTGCACGATGGCGAGCCCGAGCCCGGTGCCACCGGCGGCCCGCGAACGGCTGTGGTCCGCCCGGACGAAGCGGCCGAAGATCTCGGGGCGGACCTCGTCCGGGATTCCCGGGCCGTCGTCCGCCACGGTCAGCCGCGTGCCCAGCTCATCGGCCGTGAGCCGCACCGTGACGGCGGTTCCTGCGGGCGTGTGGCTGCGGGCGTTGGCGAGCAGATTGCCGATCACCTGATGCAGCCGGTGTTCGTCGCCGGTGAGGGTCACCGCCGTCTCGGGCAACTCCAGCCGCCACCGGTGGTCGGGACCGGCCGCCCGCGCGTCGTCCGTCGCATCGAGCACCAGGCGGGTCAGGTCCACCGGGGCGCGTTCCAGTGCGCGGCCCGCGTCGAGACGGGCGAGCAGCAGCAGGTCGTCCACCAGACGGCTCATCCGCTCCGACTCCGACTGGATACGGTCCAGGGCGCGCCGCACCTCGGCGGGGACGGGCCCGTGGTGCCGCAGGGCGAGTTCGGCGTGGCCGCGGACATGGGCCACGGGAGTGCGCAGCTCGTGGCTGGCGTCGGCGGCGAAGTGGCGCAGCCGCTCCTCGCCGGCCTGACGGCGTTCCAGGGCGTTGCCGACGTGGCCGAGCATCCGGTTCAGGGCGGTGCCCACCTGCCCGACCTCGGTGTGCGGGTCCGCCACCGGAACCGGTGCGGGCATGGCCACCTCGCCGCTGGCCAGGGGGAGCTCCGCCACGCTCGCGGCCGTGGTGGTCACCCGTCGCAGGGGGCGCAGGGACAGCCGTACCCACATCGCCCCCATCACGCCGGTGACCAGCAGGGCCCCGCCGAAGACCGCCGCCTCCACCGCCTCCAGCCGGTGCACGGTCTCCTCGACCGGGTGCAGCGGCAGCCCCGTGACGAGGACATCGCCGTCGTCTCCGGACACCGCGTTGACGCGGTAGCGCCCCAGCGCGGACAGCCGGATGCTGTGGCCCATACCGTCCGGGCGAAGAGCGGCCAGCGACCGGCGGTCGTCGCCGGTGAGCGGCACCTTGGCATCTGCCGCCGCACGGACCACGGCCGCCTGTGTCGTGGTGCCGCGCAGCAGCCGGGCGCCGAAGGTGCCCTCCGACTGGCCACGGGTGTCGGGCCGGTTGTCGGCGTCCGGCCGTGCCTCGTGTTCCAGGCTCACCGCGAACCGGCCGCCCGACGCGGACAGCTGCTGGTCCAGGCGGCGCACGAGAAAGCCTTCGAGCGCGAAGACCGTGGTCACGCCCACGGCCAGGCAGGCGAGGGCGAGCAGGGTGACCAGGCCCGCGGTGAGCTGGCTGCGCAGGGTGCGCGGAAGCAGCCGTCTCATGCCGCCTCCGGCTTGAGGACGTAGCCGACGCCCCGGACCGTGTGGATCATCGGTGCCCGGCCGGCGTCGATCTTCTTGCGCAGATAGCTGATGTAGAGCTCGACGACGTGCGACTTGCCGCCGAAGTCGTAGGACCAGACCCGGTCGAGGATCTGCGTCTTGGACAGCACCCGCCGCGGGTTGCGCATCAAGAAGCGCAGCAGCTCGAATTCGGTGCGGGACAGGTCGACGAGGTCGCCGCCGCGGAGGACCTCCCGCGCCTCCTCGTCCATCACCAGGTCGCCGACCACGAGGCGGTCGCCCTCCGGCGCCTGCGCCATGCCGGCCCGGCGCAGCAGTCCGCGCAGCCGCGCCAGCACCTCTTCGAGGCTGAACGGCTTGGTCACGTAGTCGTCGCCGCCCGCGGTGATCCCCGCGATGCGGTCCTCGACGGAGTCACGTGCGGTCAGGAAGAGGACACAGACGGTTTCCAGCTCCTGGCGCAGCAGGTGCAGCACCCGCAGGCCGTCGATGTCGGGGAGCATCCAGTCCAGGACGACGGCGTGCGGCCGGAACGTCCGTGCCACCGCGAGCGCGCCGGCGCCGTCGGCCGCGGTGCGGACCGCCCAGCCCTCGCCGGCCAGCGCTCCGGACAGCACTTCGGTCAGGTCCGGTTCGTCGTCGATCACGAGGACGCGGACCGCTGATCCGTCGTCGCCGTGCAGGTGGCCGGTGGTGAGGTGGTCGTCCATGGTCACTCCAGGATCCCCCGCGCCAGGGCGTGCCCGGGCACGCCCCTGCTCTGAGTTTCCTCTGAATCCGGCGTGCCGGCTCTCCCGGCGGGGCCGCTCAGAGGGTCTTCAAAGGTTGCGCTGCCACGGTAGCCCTCCCCACGGAAACGGAGCCCCATGACCACCCTCCCGCACCCCCGCCGCGGAGGAGCCCTGCGCCCGGGCCGGCCGCCCTCCTTCGTGCCGCTCCTGGCACAGGCCGCCGTCTGGGCGGGGGCCGCCGGTGTGCTCGGCCTGTGGTGGACCGGCACCCCGTCCGTGGTGAGCCCGGCGGACTGGCTGACCGGCGCCGGCCGGATCACCGGGCTGCTGGCCGGATACGGCTGCGCGGTGCTGGTGGCGCTGATGGCCCGGGTGCCGCTGCTGGACCACCGCGTGGGCACGGACCGGCTGGCCCGGTGGCACGCCATGGGCGGCCGCTACACCCTCTCCCTCATCCTCGCCCACGTCCTGCTGATCATCTGGGGGTATGCGCTCGCCTCGCACAGCGGCGTGGTGCACCAGACGACCACGCTCGTCCTTCACTACCCCGACATGCTCAAGGCCACCGCGGCCTTCCTGCTCCTGATGGCCACCGCCGTCGTCTCGGCGCGGGCCGCCCGCCGCAGGATGAGCTACGAGACCTGGCACTACCTCCACTTCGCCACCTATCTGGCCCTCTTCCTCGCCTTCGGCCACCAGCTCTCCAACGGCGCCGACTTCGTCGGCCACCGGCCCGTCCAACTCGCCTGGTACGCCCTCTACCTCGGCGTGGCGGCACTCCTCGCCTGGTACCGCTTTCTGCTCCCCGTACGCCGGGCGCTGCGTCACCGCCTCCGTGTCGCCGACGTCCACCGGGAGGCACCGGGGGTGGTCTCGGTCCACCTCACCGGCCGGCACCTGACCGAACTGGGCGCACGGTCCGGCCAGTTCTTCCGCTGGCGGTTCCTGACACCGGGGCTGTGGTGGACCGCCAACCCGTACTCCCTCTCCGCACCGCCGCTCCCCCACCACCTGCGCATCACGGTGAAGGAGGCCGGCGGGCACAGCGCGGCCCTGGCGGGCCTGCGGCCCGGAACCCGGGTCTGGGCCGAAGGCCCCTACGGCTCCTTCACCGCAAGGCGCCGCAGGGCCGAAAAGGTGCTGCTGCTTGCGGGAGGCGTCGGCATCACCCCCCTGCGCGCCCTGTTCGAGACGCTCCCCGGCGAGGTCACCCTCATCTATCGGGCGCGGCGGCCCGAGGACCTCGCGTTGCGCTCCGAACTCGACGCCATCGCCGCCGCCCGCGGTGCGACCGTGCACTACGTCGTCGACGAACCGGCCGTTCATTTCTCCCCGTTGACGGCCCGCGCCCTGCACCGCCTGATACCGGACCTGGCCGCGCACGAGGTGTACCTGTGCGGCCCGCCCGGCATGACCGAGGCGGCCCGGCGCGCCCTGCGGGGCGCCGGGATACCGCGCCGTCACATCCACCACGAGTCGTTCGAGTTCTGAAGGAGCCACCGCGTGCGCCGAGCCGTCCTCACCACCGCGTCGACCAGCGCTCTGGTCGTCCTGCTGCTCACCCTCAAGCCCCACCACAGCGCCGACCCGATCGGTGGGACACCGCAGACGGGCGCCGCTTCGGCACCGGCGCCCACCGGCAGTACACACCGGGGCAAGCCTTCGGCACCGGCGCCCACCGGCAGCGCACACCGGGCCAGGCCTTCGGCACCGGCTACGACCGGCAGCGCACACGGGAGCGCCGGACAGGGCAACGGCACGTACACCGGTGCCCCGGTCACCACCAAGTACGGCACCGTACAGGTCGCCATCGGCGTCAAGGCCGGGCGGCTGTCGACCGTCAAGGTGCTGAAGGCGCCCTCCGAGGACGCCCACAGCCGCGAGATCGCCGCCAGTGCCCTGCCACGTCTGACCCAGGAGGCCCTGAACGCCCACAGCGCCCACATCGACGCGGTGTCCGGTGCCAGCTACACCAGCGCGGGATATGTCCGGTCCCTCCAGAGCGCACTGGACGAAGCCGGTGTCTGAGCAACGGCGCGGCCTGCGCCATGTCGAGCAGGCGATGGGCACCGTGTTCTCGTTCGACATCCGCGACACCCCCACCGCCGCCATCGGCTCCGCCCTGCGCGATGCCGTCGCCTGGCTCCACCACGTCGATGAGGTCTTCTCCCCCTACCGTCCCGACAGCGCCATCAGCCGCCTCGCGCGGGGTGAACTCTCCCCCGCCGACTGCTCACCCGAGGTACGGGAGGTCCTCGGCCTCTGCACACGGGTCCGCCGCGCCACCGACGGCTGGTTCAGCCACACACCGGACGGCACCCTCGACCCGTCCGGCCTGGTCAAGGGGTGGGCCGTGGAACGCGCCTGGCGGATCCTGCACACGGCGGGCGCACACAACCTCTGTGTGAACGGCGGTGGCGACCTCCAGCTCAGCGGGGAGTCCGCCCCCGGCGTGCCCTGGCGCATCGGCATCGCCCACCCCCTGCGCCCCGGCGCTTTGTGCACCGTCGTCACGGGTCACGACCTGGCCATCGCCACCTCGGGCACCGCGGAACGCGGCGCGCACATCCTCGACCCGCACACCGGCACGCCCGCCGACGGCCCCGCGTCCGTGACGGTGGTCGGCCGCCGGCTGACCCTGACCGACGCCTACGCGACGGCGGCCTTCGCCATGGGAGGGCGGGCCGCCGACTGGCTGGAACACCTCGACAGCTATGAGGCGTTCGCCGTTCTCCGGGACGGCCGGGTCTGGCGGACCACCGGGTTCCCCGGCGATGAGTGAGGAGTCCGTCAGACGCGATGGACGTCGGCCGTGACGATCACACCGTCCTGAACGGTGTACGTACCGGTGAACCGCTGGTGGGAGCCGTTGATCAGCGTCATGTCGAAGGTCACCGTGACCTTGTCGCCGGCCACGGAGTCGACGGTGACGACGTCCTGGTCGGTGCCCTGGTTGGCCGTCACGAAGGAGTCGTACGGCCGCCCTGAGGTGTTCTTCCCGCCCAGCGCCCAAGCCGCCTCGAATTCATCGTTGTTGATGGCCGTGAAGTATGCCTTGACCACGTCCACGGGAGCGGGCTGTGGTTGCTGGGCCGGCGCGGCCGCACGGTGGGCCGCCGGTGCCGTGGCGGTGACCGCCGGTGCCGCGGCCCCGCCGGGCTGGACGACGCCGAACAAGGCGCCGGCACCGGCGAGGGCCACCACGACCGCCGCCCGCACGAGCGTCATCCGCACGGCCTTCACCACGGAGGTGTCACATCCTGGAAGCTCCGTCATCATCGGACATCCCGCGTATTCGAGAGTGTGTGGGCCACCTGGTCACCTGCTTACCTGTGTGCCTCACCTCGGTGGAGACGTAGGTGGGGCACGTAGGCAGGTGACGGTGGGTTCGTGATTCCATCGTGCGGTACTTGTCCCGTTGCTGCACCTGCGGCCGGATATGGGTGGTGCGCGGGCGACACGGCCCACAGCGTGACGACCGGTGCACACGGGGTCACCGGACCTCGTGCGTCATTCGCCCACGGCGCGGTGCATCCGCCGGAAGCCGTCGAGTCCCGTTCCGCGGCGGTCGTGCCGTTCGCCCTGCGACAGGAAGCCGAGGCGCTGGTACAGCGCCCAGGCCCGGGTGTTGGAGCAGGAGACGTCTCCTTCGAGAGCGGTCAGGCCGGCGGTGCGGGCCATCCGTTCCGCCTGCTGCACCATCAACGAGCCGTAGCCCTGGGAGCGGTGGGCCGGCCGTACCGACAGGTTCGCCATGAAGAGGGCGTTCGGGCTCGGCGGGGCGAACAGCTTGGAGACGGCCGCCGACCGGCGCAGCACCGACAGCAGGCAGCGCGGCCCGAACCGGGCGGCGGACAGCAGCGTCTGGAGGCTCAGCGCCTGGTAGCGCTTTCCCGGGTACAGCGTCATGGTCGCCAGTACCTCGCCGTGGGGTGCGACCGCGAGGATCTGCTGGGCGTGCCCGAAGATCCCCCGTCCGCGGAGGAAGTCCCGCCTCAGCAGCGCCGCCGGTCCGCCCGGGACGCCGCCCATCGTGCTGTCGAGGAGGGTGCGGGAGGACTCCCACATCAGGGGTACGACTTGGTCGGCGTCCGTCGGGCGGGCGGTGCGGAACTCGACGGGCAGGGGGGTGTTCATGGGTGCTCCGTGGGTCGGGTGGCGAGCGCCTGGCGCGCTGCGGCGCAGACGTTGTCGAGGGTGGGTTGGCGGATCAGGTCGCGCAGCCGGGCGTCGAAGGCGGGCTCGGCGGCCGCGCCGACCACGTCGGTGGCGACCGCGGCGAGCATGCGCAGCAAGGTCAGGGAGTCGCCGCCGAGCCGGTGGAAGTCGTCCTGTGGTGCGAGGTGCAGGTCCGGGTCGTCCAGGACGCGAGCCCAGATCGCGGCGACGGCCGCTGCCACCGGATCGCGCCCGGAGTCGGGCGGCCGGTGCCCGTCCTTGGCATCGTCGGCCGGCGCGGCCGCCGCTCGCACATCTGCGGCCGGACGTGGGCGAGCGAACGGGTCCGGGAGCGCCCGGACGTCGACCTTCCCGTTGACCGTCCACGGGAAGGCGTCCAGCACGTGGACGGCCGCCGGGACCAGGTAGGCGGGCAGTTGCCGGGCCGCGTGCGTCCGTAGCTCGTCCGGGGCGGCGGTGCCGGTGACGTAGGCGCAGAGCACGGGTTCGGCGCCCGGGCGTGGCGGGCGGGCGGTGACCACCGCGCGGCGCACGCCCGGATGCCGTTCGAGTGCGGCCGCCACCTCGCCCGGCTCGATCCGGTGGCCCCGGACCGACAACTGGTCGTCGGTCCGGCCGAGGCAGCGCAGCACCCCGGCGTCCGTCAGCTGCGCCAGGTCGCCGGTGCGGTACACCCGGGTGCCGTCGGCGAGGTGCCCGAAGCGCTCCCGGTCGAGGTCCGGTCGGCCGAGGTAACCGCGCGCCAACTGCGCGCCGGCCAGATGGATCTCGCCCACCTCCCCCGCCCCGGTGAACCGCCCGTCGGCGTCCAGCAGGTACGCCTCGGTGTTGTCCACCGGGAGGCCGATCGGCACGGCCGGGAGCTCCCCGTCACGCTCGGGGTCGAAGGTGTGCACGATGCAGCCGATGGTCGCCTCGGTGGGGCCGTACTCGTTGACGATCCGGCAGTCCGGGCCGAACATCCGCTGTGCCCGTGCGGCCACCGGGCCGCGCAGCTGCTCGCCGCCCACCACGAGCACCCGGAACGAGCGCGGCTCGATGCCGAGTGTGGTGAGCAAGTCGAGGTGGGCGGGGGTGAGTTTGAGGGCGTTGGCGCCCGAGCGGGTCAGCAGGTGGCGCAGCGTGCGGTGGTCCGGCTCGTCCGGGACCAGGGCGATGCTGCCGCCGGCGGCCAGCGGCGCGAAGAGCGTGGTGCCGGTGAGGTCGAAGGCCAGGGAGGTGAACAGCGCGAAGCGGGTGGTGGCATCGATCCGGTACCGGTCGGTGGCCCAGTGGGTGTAGTTGACCAGCGCCCGGTGCTCGACCACGACGCCTTTCGGGCGGCCCGTCGAGCCGGAGGTGTAGATGACGTACGCGGCGTCGTCCGGTCCCGCCGTCCCGGGGTGCGGCTGCGCACCGCTCACCGGCAGCTCGTCCAGGACGATCGCGGGGCAGTCCGGTCCCGGCAGCGCCCGGTACGTGCTGCCGGTCAGGCAGTGGGAGGCGCCGGCGTCGGCGAGGACCGTGGCGATCCGGGCCGGCGGATGCGCCGGGTCGAGCGGCAGATACGCGGCGCCTGCCTTGAGTACGCCCCACAGGCCCGCCACGGCCTCCGCGGTGCGGTCGCCGAGCAGCCCCACGACCGCGCCGCGCCCCACACCCCGGCGGCGCAACTCCGCCGCCACCACGTCGGAGTGGCGGTCCAACTCCCCGTACGTCACCGTGCCGTCCGGCCCGGTGAGCGCCACCGCGTCCGGGGCACGGTCCACCTGCTGCCGCAGCAGCGCCGTCAGCGTCAGCGGGGGAACGGAACGCCGCGGGCCGGCGGCCACCGGGCGGCGTCGTGCGCGGGGGGACAGCGCTTCGCACACCGCGTCCAGCAGCGCCGCCGCCCGGGTGTCCGCGCGGGGGCCGCCGGGGTGGGACATGGCCAGTTCGGTACGGCCCGCGCACTCCACGGCGGTGAACGACAGCGGGACGAACGGCGCTTGCACCGGCAGCGAGTAGACGGTGCGGGCCTCGAAGCCCGGGGCGGACACCTCGTCCGGGCCGATGCGTCCGAGGGTGGTGACCAGGGCCGAGCAGGGGTAGCGGCGCCGCCGAAGTCGCCGTGTGCGCGGCCGTCAGCAGTGCGGCGAGCGGAGCGAGCGGCAGCCGGGCCGCCGACTCCTCCTCGCCGACGGCCAGTTCGCGCCGTTCGGCCAGGGCCCGCAGCAGCTGCTCGTGCCACTGTTCCCAGGGGGCGCCCGCGCTGCCGTCGAGGAAGACGGGGAGGCTGAGATTGGCGGTGGAGCGCAGCTGCGGGCGGTGCCGGCGGAGGTCCACCGGCACCATCACCCGGGTGGCGCCCGGGGCGAGGTCCGCGAGGGCGGCGGCGGTCTTCGCGACCAGGCCGGGGTGGGTGCCGTGCAGGGTCCGCCGCTGCCAGCGCGGGGCCCGGCCGTGGCGGACGCCCGCGAGCGGGGACCGCCACCGTGGCGCGGCCGGCTCACGGTGGGCGCCGCCGAGGGCGTCGAGCAGGGCGAGGTCGTACAGCGGGGACGGGGCCCCGACGGGTGCCTCTCCCCGCAACGCCCGGAACACGTCCGCCGTCCAGGCGAGTGCGCCCCGCGCGTCCATGACCGCGTGGTGCACGCGGAAGACCAGCGTGGTGGTGGCGCCCTCGGTGCGGACGGCCACCTCGCAGCTGCGGCCGTCGCCGGGGGCGAGCGGGGCTCGCAGCGCCGCACCGAGCCGGTCCACGGTCCGTACGGCGGGGGGCCGCCCGGAGTCCGTCCAGATCCTGCCCCGGCGGCGCAGGCGTGCCCCGGGGCAGGCCTCGGACGCCTCGTCGACCGCCCGGCGCAACGCGTCGGGAGCGATCGTGCCGGTGCCCTCGACCACGATCTGGACGGCGAACGGCGGGGCGAGCCGGCCGCCGGCCAGGTAGAGCCATTCGGTGGGTGACACCGGCCGCTCGAAGCGGCTGCTTTCGGGCGGGCGGCCCGGTGCGGGCAGCGGCTCCCTGCCGGTGCGGGCCTGCTGGACGTGGGTCATGACGATCCGTTTCGTTGTGCTCGGCTGCCACGGACGAGCCGGGCGGCGGCCCGTGCGCGGGAGTCGGGGAGCTGTGCCGGGTGCCGCTCCCGGCTCACCGGACGGCGCGTACGAAGGCCTCGGCACCGCCGGCCGACTCGACCCAGGCGGTCAGCTGCCGCAGTCCCGACTCCTGGTCCGTGTCCGCGGTGTATCCGAAGTCCCGTGCCGCGGCGCTCGTGTCGTAGGTCGTGGAGCGGGTGAGCAGGGCGACGGTGTACCGGCTCAGCGGTGGGGCCACCCGTGCCCGCAGCGGGGGAAGTGACCAGAGGCGGTCGACGGCTCCCGCCAGGGCGTCCCTGACCAGCGGTGGGATCGGGCGGGTGGGCGGCAGCGCGCCGAACAGCCCCGCCAGACGGGCCAGGAAGGCCCACAGGTCCGTCCGCTCCCGGTCCGCGATGAAGTACGCCTTGCCGCCGACCCGTTCCGCCGGGGCGGCGGCCGCCCGCAGGCATGCCGTCACCGCGTTGTCGCAGTGGCACAGGGACACCTCGACGCGCTTGCCCGCGGCGAGGTCGGGCAGCCGGCCCGCCCGCATCGCGCCGACCAGGCGCGGCAGGAAGCCGGAGTGGTCGCGCGGCCCCCAGATGCCGCGCGGGCGCAGCGCGACCGTGGTGAAGTCCGGCCCGTCCGCGGCCAGCACCCGCCGTTCCGCCGCGGCCTTGGTCTCCGAGTACAGATTGAGGAACCGGTCGGGGTAGGGAATGCTCTCGTCGATGTCGAACCGGTCGCCGTCCTTGACCGGCATCAGCGCGCTGGGACTGCCGACGAACACGAAGCGGTGGGCACCGGCCCGGCGGGCGGCGCGCAGCAGCTGCTCGGTACCGGCCACGTTGGCCTGCCAGAACTGGGCGCGGGTGCCGAAGTCCACCACCCGCGCCGCGCTGTGGTGCACGACGTCCACGCCCGCCACGGCGCGGCGCAGGGAATCGGCGTCCTCCAGCGCGCCGTGGACCAGCTCGACGCCCTCCAGGGTCCGCAGCCGGGTGAGGTCGCTGTTGCCGCGGACGAGGGCCCGTACGTGATGGCCCTCGGCGAGGCAGCGGTCCACGAGGTGTCCGCCGAGGAATCCGGACGCACCGGTCACCAGGACCTTCATGCCGGCCCCTCCCCCGTGCCCGCGCTGCGATGGGCGGGGGTGATCGGCGGCAGCGTCCGCCACCACGTCGCCCCGTAGAGCATGGTGCGGCCCACCGTCGCCGCGGTGCTCCGGCCGGCGGCCCGGCCGCGCGGCAGCGCCGCCGGAAGCTGGGCGGCGTGCACCACGACGCTCAGAAAGGCATCGATCCACCACAGGGCCGTCAACACCGGGGAGCGGAACGGCCGTACGGCGCCGAGCAGCAGGTACGCCCAGCCCGCCAGCGGGATCGCGCGCAGGGCGGTCTGCCGCCGTCGTGCCCTGCGGCCCAGCTGCCGGCCGGCCCAGCGGGCCAGCCGTTCGCGGCCGATCTTCGCGTTGTGCCGGGGGTCGACGGGGAAGGCCGGGTGCCGGAGGAAGTCCTGCACGCGCCGGGTCTGCGGGTGCCCCTCGGCCAGCTGCCGCAGTTCGGTGACGAGGGTGTGCCACTGCTCGCGGCCGGTGCCCGGCTCGGTCTCCACGCAGAGCACCGGCCGTTGTGCGCCGGCCGCTCCGACGCCGACCAGCGCGGTGCGCCGGACGAGCGGGTGGGCGTTGAACACGCCCTCGCAGCGGACGGTGTGCAGGTCGCCCTCGGCGGTGGTGACCCGCTGGGTGCGTCGCCCGGCGAACCACAGCCGGCCCGCGTCGTCCAGGCTGCCCAGGTCACCCGTGCGGTGCCAGAGCCGGCCCGGGCCGCCGTCCGGCGGATGCTCCTGGATCTTGTGCTGGGCATCCGCCGCCGGGTCCGCGTGGTAGCGGCGGCTGACCGTCTCACCGGCCACGGCGATCTCGCCGACCTCGCCCGGCGGGACGGTGAGCGCGGGCTCCCAGGACGGCAGCGGCCCGTCGGTGGTCCGCACGATCCGGACGTCGACCCCGGTCACCGGCCGGCCCACACAGGTGCCGTCGCCCCGTGCCGCGCGCGCCGCCGTTTCTCCCAGTACGTCGGCGGACTCCAGGGAGGAGATCGGCAACGCCTCGGTGGCACCGTAGGTCGTATGGATCTCGGCCGCCTCGTCCAGCACCTCGCGCAGCACGGCGACGACGTCCGCGGGCACCGGAGCGCCACCGGAGACGACGCAGCGCAGCGCCGGGAGTGCGGTGGGCTGCCGGCGGAGGTGGTCGCCGAGCACCCGCAGCAGCGCCGGGGAGGCGAACATGGTGTTGACCTCGAACCGGGCCAACGCCGCCACCACCGGGCCGGGTTCGGCGCCGGCCACCTTTGCGGGGGCCACCGGGGCCACCACCAGGGTGGAGCCGAAGACCAGATCGAGGATGCCGTAGAGCGGCAGCGTGACCAGCGAGACCTCCTCACGGCTGCGCCGGTGGGCGGACGCGATGCCGCGGGCCGTCGCGGCGGCCATCCGGTGCGTGTACTCCACACCCTTGGCCGGACCGGTGCTGCCGGTGGTGAACCCGATCATCAGCAGGTCGTCGCCGCTCGCCGGCCGGCTCTCCTGGGCCCTAGCGGTGGCCGCACCGTCCGCCGAAGGGGCCGGGTGGCGCAGCCCGTCGAGGGTGTGGCCGCCCCAGAACCACCGGCGGCCCACGGTCACCCGTATCCGGGCGCTCGCGAAGGTGCGGCGGCTGAGCACGCGGACGGCGTGCGCGGCCGGCGGCCCGATGAACGCCTCGGCGCCCACGGTGCGGTAGCAGTGCAGCATCCGCCGCACGCCCATGCCGGGGTCGACCACGACGGGCACGGCACCGACCCGGAACAGCGCGAACGCGAGCGCGAACAGGTCCGGCCCCGGGGGCGCCATCAGGACGGTTTTGGTGCCCCGCCCGATGCCGCTGCGCAGGAAGCCGGCCGCCAGGGCCTCGACCTGCTCCTGGAGTGCGCCGTAGGTGAGCGTGCGATACCGGATTCCGCCGCCGGCCTCGGTGCCGTCCGGGTGGATGATCGCGGGCTTGTCGGGGAAGGCCCGGGCGTGGTGTTCCAGGTGCCGGGCGAGGTTCGGCTGCACGTCATGTTCCTGACGCTCCGTCAGCGTACGCATGATGCCGCCCTCACCTTCCCGTCAGACGGTAGCTCGCGCACGCGGCGCTCGGCCCGGCGCCCACGCTGAGGAAGAGCAACTCTTCATAGGTGTGCGGCAGTCCGCCCTCAAGGGCCGTCAGATAGCCGAGGACCGGCGCGGCGGTGTGCGGTTCCCCGGACCGCTCCGGGTTGCTTCCCGGCAGGCCGGCGGCCAGGACGGAGGCCGGGCCGAGGCCCAGCCGCCCGGCGAGCCGCGCCGCGAAGTCGGGGGCGGGACGGGAGCAGACGACCATCGTGCGCTCCGGATCCAGACCGTGCTCCTCGACGTACTCCGCCACGGTGGCGGCGGCGAGGTCGAGCAGCTTCCCGGCCCGGTCCGAGTCCTGCTCGACGGTGATCAGCTGCCGGCCTCCGGCCCCCATCGCGGCCGTGTCCAGGTAGCCGGAGGTGCCGGTCGGCCCCGGACCGCTCCGCAGGTGCACCGGCCCGAATCCGGCACCGGGGTCGGTGGAGCGCTCCAGCAGCAGCGCCCCGCCCAGGTCCTCGTACGGGTACGCCGGGTCGTCGGCGGCCCGCCCGCCGGGGTGGACGTCCGCCGCGGTCACCAGCACCCGGTCGGTGCTGCCGGTGTCCAGCAGGGCCTGCGCCACCTGTACGGCGTTGAGCACGCCGCAGGCGCCGTTCATCAGGTCGAAGGAGAAGCCGGCGCTCGGCACGGCGTCGGCGAGATAGTCCAGGTTGATGCCCGCTTCCTTCTGCACCATGGCCGCGAGGGCGGGTTCGAAGGTGTTGGACTCGCGGTAGACGCCGACGTTGATGAGCACGCCGACGGAGTCCGGTGACAGCCCCGTCCCGGACAGGCAGTCACGGGCGGCCCGCCCGGCGAGCTGCACGGTGGTGGCAAAGACATCGGTGGGACGCGGCAGCGCGAGGGAGGCAGCGGCGATGACGGCACCCATGACTCACACCCCCATCGTGGAGATCGTGGCGGACAGAGCCCCGGCGACCACGCCCGAGGCGGCGGGCACCAGCAGGAATTTGCCGCCCGGCCGGGCCGTCCCGGCCTTCAAGTGCTCTCGCAGTACCAGGAAGTGGGAGGTGGTGGCGGTATTGCCGAACCGCTCGACCACCGACAGCGACTGCGGCATCCCGGTACCGAACACCTCCTCCCCGGTCCGGTTCACGAACTCGACGAAGCGGGTGCCGACCTGGTGCTGCACGATGTAGTCGAACTCCTCGTCGGCGAAGCTGCGGCCCTGTTTGGCCAGTACGTCCCCGTGAAAGGTGGGCCAGAGCCGGAGCCGGTCCCGCTTGTGCATCTGCTTGTTGTCCGTGTAGAGGGCGATGCCCTCGGTCCGGTCGCTGGGCATGCCCAGGCACAGGTGGGAGTACTCCGCGCAGGTCATCATCTCCACGTAGTGGATGCGGTCGGCCTCGTCCACGGACTCGTCGAGGAGGACGGCCGCCGCCGAGTCGCCCACCGAGAGCGAGGCGAACTGCGGATCGTAGGAGTCGGTGATCTCGGCGGCCGCGGTCTCGGCCACCTTGGTGGCCTGCTCGCCGCTGACCACCAGGCCGTTCTTCACCACGCCGGCCCGGATGAGCCGGTCCAGCAGATACACGCCGGTGAGCATCCCGGCGCAGGCGTTGGACACATCGAAGTGGATCGCGCGCCGCGCACCCAGCTCAGCGGCCAGCTGCCGGGCAAAGGAGGGCTCGAAGGCGAAGCGGCCGCCGTCCTGGAAGCGGGTGATGGACGCGGAGATCACCACGTCCAGATCGGCCGCCTCGTAGCGGGAATTGCCCAGGCAGTCCCGGGCCGCCCGCAGCGCCAGACCGTAGGAGTCCTCGCCCGCCTCCGGCCGGGGGTCATGGACCCTCCGCTCCGCCACCCCCGTGATCCGTTGCAGGTCGAATTCCTGCGTCCCGGACACCTGGGCCACCAACTCCGCAGTCGTCTGCACGGTGGGCGGCAGATAGGCGCCGAGCGCCTCTAACCGGCTGCTCCTGCTGGTCATCGTCCTCACTCCTTTTCCTGGCCCCGCTCGCGGGTACCGGCGGCTGAGCCGGCACGCACCGCACGAGGCCGTACGGCGGGATGTTCGTCCCGCACCTCCACCGAGGCAGCGCGAAGCGGGGTGCGGGCCGTCGGACGGTCCGCACCGGCCGGTGGCGCGGCGATTCCCCATGGAGGCCCTGCCAGGGGACATGGCCCCGTTCACGGCAGGAGGCTTGCTGATTTCCTACGGAGGCGGCGTCAGCGGCGCACCCCGCGTTGCCGCAGCCGGAGGCGGACCTTCCGATCCTGCCTCTCTGGAGCGGCGTTGACACTCACCGTATCCCGTGATCTGACCGGATGACCTGACATGGCGCATGACGTTGATCACTGAGGACACTGGGTGAGCCTCCGGAACCAAAACCCCGCCCCGAACGACGTGCGTCCGCCGGCGCTCGCTCCACGGGGGTGGGGCGGGGCCGCGGTGGTTACAGGAAGGCCGAGACGAGCTTGGTCACGGCGACGGCCTGGGTGTCCACGAAGAAGTGGTCGCCAGGGACCGGGTGCAGGGCGAACGACGCGGTGGTCCGGGCGGCCCAGCCCGCCATGTGGTCCGCGGAGGCACGGTCGTCCTCGGTGCCCGCGAGCGCGAGGATCGGCACGTCGAGCGGCGGCTCGGCGCGGTGGCGGTACGACTCCACGATCGCGAAGTCGGCACGGAGGGCCGGCATCAGCAGGCTCATCAGTTCCGGCTGGGCGAGCACCGCTTCGGGCGTACCGCCCAGGTCGCGCAGGGCCTCGGTGAACTCGTCCGCAGGCAGCCCGCTGACCTGCCGGAACCGCCACGGCAGGTCCGGTGCCTGGCGGCCGGACACCACGAGGCCCTGCGGCATGGGAAGGCCGCGTCGCCTGATCTCCAGGCACAGTTCGAAGGCGACGGTCGCCCCGAGGCTGTGGCCGAAGAGCACGTACGGCCTGTGCAGTACCCCGGGGAGCGCGTCCGCGAGCGGATTCAGCAGTGACGGCAGATCACGGCAGGGTTCCTCGCCGTAGCGGCGGCCGCGGCCCGGCGGGGTCATGGCGAGCACCTCGACCGACGGTCCGAGCAACTCCCCCCAGCGGCGGTAGGTCTGGGGTCCTCCGCCGGCGTACGGGAGGCAGAGCAACGTCCGCTCGGCGAGCGGAGCGGGCTCCCCCGTCCACCAGTGAGCGGCCAGGGAACGTGTGATGCCGAACATCGCGAGTCCTCGTTCCAACGACGGCAGGCCGGTCAGCCGCGCAGACTCAGCGGCCGCATGTCGGTCCATACCCGTTCCACGTGCGCCAAACAGTCCTCCTTGGCCCACTGGAACCCGGCATGCTGCATGTGACCGAGGCCGTGCGCTTCCGCCTCTACCCCCTGGTGCACTCCTTTCTCGGCTTCAATCGTGGTGGCCTGCGCGACCTCGCCGGCGATCCGGGCGGCCGGCACCGTACGGGCCGCACTGACCGGCAGCGTCCTGGAGCCGGACCGGCTGGTGCCCCAACGCGCCTAACTGCGCTCGGTGTTCGATGCGGGCTTCGCCCGGCGGGTCCGCACTGGCCGCGTGGGCCCTCGCCGCCGACTCCGTGCTCGCCTGTGAACTACCAACAAGGCAAGGACAGAGACAAAGACAAAGGCAAGGAGGTCACCCGCTCCTTGCCACTCTCAACGTATAGCGCACCAGGGGGCTTGCGGCAAGGCCCAGGGCATGCCGCAGAATCGCCGGTCTGAAGCCCGAAGTTGAGCACATGGAGTCGCGCAGTGCGTGTGTTGTTGTCGACGTATGGATCACGCGGGGACGTCGAACCGATGGCGGGACTCGCGGTGCGGTTGCGGGCACTCGGCGCGGAGGTGCGGGTGTGCGCGCCGCCGGACGAGGACTTCGCGCAGCGGTTGGCCGGTGTCGGCGTGCCGCTGGTGCCGGTCGGCCCGTCGGCGCGTGCGCTGACGAAAGCGGCGCCGCCGCCGTCGTCCCTGCCCGAGCGCGCGGCCCAGGTGATCGCCGGCCAATTCGACGCGGTCACCGCGGCGGCCGAGGGGTGCGATCTGCTGGTGGCGACCGGCATGCTGCCGGCCGCGGCCGGCGCGCTGTCGGTGGCCGAGAAGTTGGGTATCCGCTCCGTGTCCGTGACCTTCCAGCAGCTCACCCTGCCGTCGCCGCACCGCCCGCCGCTGGCGTATCCGGGCCGGCCGCTCCCGCCGGAGGTCACCGACAACCGGGTGCTGTGGGAGTTCGACGCCCAGAGCATCAACGCGTTGTTCGGTGCGGCGCTCAACACCCACCGGACGGCGAACGGCCTGCCACCGGTGGACGACGTCCGCAACTACGTGCTCGGCGACCGGCCGTGGCTGGCGACGGACCCGATCCTGGACCCGTGGCAGGAGACGCCGGACCTCGACGTCGTCCAGACCGGCGCGTGGCTCCTGCACGATGTGTATCCGCTCCCGGCCGAGCTGCTGGCGTTCCTGGACACCGGCACCCCACCGGTGTACGTGGGCTTCGGCAGTATGCCCATGCACACCTCGACGGACGTCGCCCAGGTGGCCATCGAGGCGATCCGCGCGCAGGGCCGTCGCGCGATCGTGGCCCGCGGCTGGGCCGACCTGGCACTGATCGACGGCCAAGATGACTGCTTCGTCGTCGGCGAGGTCAACCAGCACGCCCTGTTCGCCCGGGTGGCCGCCGTCGTCCACCACGGCGGCGCGGGCACCACGACGACGGCCACCCGGGCCGGCGCGTCTCAGGTGGTCGTCCCCCAGGCCGCGGACCAGCCGTACTGGGCGCGCCGGGTGGCCGACCTGGGCATCGGCGTGGCACACGACGGCCCGACTCCGACCTTCGACTCCCTGTCGGCCGCGCTCAGGACGGCCCTGACCCCCGAGACCCGCGCACGCGCGACCGCCGTGGCCGGCATGATCCGCACGGACGGAGTGACGGTGGCCGCGCATCTGCTGCTCGACGCGGTCGGCCGAGAAAGGGCAGGGGCGTAAGGCCGTCCCGTGGGGCACGGCGGGCCGTTGGACGATTGCCACGGGAGTCGGACTGGTCAAGGGCCGGTGAGGTACTGCGGCCCAGGCCGCGACGGCTCCCTCTGGCTCCGCACAGGCAACACCTGGCTGCGCAGAGACGCCTGAAGTGATGTGTGACCTCGCTGGTCAGAGCTGACGCTGAACGTCACTCAGGGAGGGTGGGTGAACGAAGGCCGGCGTCCAGTGTGCGGATCAACTCACCCACCCGTCCGCCGCCACCCGGTGCCGCTGGGAAGCGGGTGAGCACGTCAACGACGACCGGTGTCGCACGATGCGCCGCTCGCTCAAGATGTCCGGCACCCACGTTCCGATCGTCGCCGGCGGCGAGTTCGGCCGCTCGGGCCGCGTAGGCGCCTGCTCCGAGAATGTGCTTGACCTGTGTGGCCTTGGCCAGCGGATGCAGGTAGGCGGCGCCTGCCGCAGACATCGCTGCCAAGGCTGCCTCGCGCGCAGCCGCAGTGTCCGTACTCTTGGCTGCCTTGAGGGCCGCCCACGCTGTGTCGCGCAGAGCTTTGCCGCGCTCACCACCCCGGGCGAACTCCCACGCGGCACCGAGAGCGTCTCGAGGCCGCGAGTCGTCCGGCTGATCGGCCTCGAATATCTCAAGCACCACCTCCGCGCACGCCGCAGCGAACGCGGTGACCTCACGAAGGTCCTGCTTACTCAGAACGATCTCGCTCGCTTGCCCAGTCATGCATCCATCTTCGACCACTGCGCCGGACGACGTGGTGTGCCAACCGCCGCACCCCGCACTCAGAGTCGCGCGAGGGCCGGCATGAGGTGCAATGCGTTGTCCCGGTTGATGCCGCGCCGCTGACTGTCGGAGAGGGCCGGATCCCGGTCGAGGGCCGGAGCCACGACATCGGTGATGATCTCGGCCGATGTGGGGGGCCAGTCGGTCCCGTAGAGGATCCGGCCGGGGTCGACGGTGGAGATCAGAGTCGGGGTGGCGGAGGGGGACATCGGTGCCGCGGTGTCGTAGTAGAAGCGGTGCAGGTAATCACGGACGCGCGCGGGCTCGATTTTCGGGGTGAGCATGTGCGTGAAGAGTTCCAGGCGCGTGGCCATGTAGGGCAGGAATCCACCGCCGTGGGGAAGGATGAACGAGAGATTCGGGTACCGGTCCAGGGTGCCGTGGAGAATCAGGTTGATGGCGGCGCGCGTGGTGTCCAGCAGGAAGTCGCACATGAAGGGCGGCAGCCCTGCCATGACAGGACCTGAGGGCATCTCCATGGGGTGGGTGCTGATGACCGCTGATCGCTCGTTGAGTTCTGCGAGCAGTGATGCGTGTGCCGGGTCGCCGAGGTATTCGCCTCGCGTGCTGGTGCGGGTGCTCACGCCGACGGCACCGTAGTCGTCAAGTCCCTTGCGAATGGACCAACTTGACGTCTCCAGGTCGTCAAGGAAGACCGGGGTGAAGAAGGCGAAGCGTCGGGGGTGGGCCTGGGCGAGATCGGACATCGCCTGCAGGGAGAGGTGCAGGCCTTCCTTACGCTGCTGGGGGTCCTGCGCGGGGCTGCCCGGCATGGCAGCGGTCAGAATGCTGGTGCTGATCCCGGCCTTGCTCATGACGTCAAGCGTGGTTTCCTCGTCCCAATGAGTCCACCAGGGCAGCTTTTCGCGTCGCGTCAGGCCTTTGCTTTCGGCCCAGTCGATCCAGGCCGGGGCGGTGAAGTGATGGTGTACATCCACGCGGCCGTTCTCGGCGGTCTGGTCCCCTCGGGCGGTCTTCGCTGCCCGTCGCTTGTCAGTGCCGGGAGAATTGCTGGGGCGCTGCTCGGGTGATGTCACGGGGATCTCCCTGATCTGACCGGCTGGTTGGGGTCCGTTGGTGCCGGCGGGGCGTGCCGGAGCGGTTCGCTACGGGCGGTGCAAGAGCTTTTTGAGGACGTCCGCCAGGACCTTGTGCGGGTCCCCGGCTTCGCCGTTGCCCGACTTCCATGCCACGAATCCGTCCGGGCGTACCAATACCGCACCGTCGTCATGTGTTCCGTGCAACTGCGCCCAGTCCACGTCGGGTTCCGGAAGCAGGTCGCACTCGGCTGTATTGCCGATGAGGTAGCCGGCAAGAGGTACGTCCCACTCCTCTGCCACGGCGCGCGCCGCTGCCCGCCAGGGGCTGCCCCCGGGACCGCTGAGGAGGGTGAAGGATTTCTCGTACAGATCGAGGGTGGACATCCTCTTGCCGTCCCGCTCGACCCACAAATGGGGAGCCCGGCTGCCGGGTGCTCCGCCCAGTTCGAATTGGCGGGGAACGACGTCGCCGTCCGGATCGCCGCCCAGGATTGCGTCCGAGGCGTAGCGGTAGCACAACGCGACTGTGAGCAGGTCGGCAGGATCGTTGTTGCGGGAAGCGGCCGCGGTGTATCCGGGGTGCTGTTCCTCCACCGCTTGCTGTGAAGCGCGGAGGGTGGTGGCCAGGGCAACCGACCTCCGTTCCGCCTGATAACTGTCCAGCAGCCGGCGGCCGGCCCAGCCGCGCAGCACGGCAGTGATTTTCCAGGCCAGGTTGTGTGCGTCCTGGATCCCGGTGTTCGAGCCGAATGCGCCCGTCGGCGGCATTTCGTGTGCCGAGTCTCCGGCCAGGAATACCCGGTCCCGGCCGTAACTGTCGGCCACTCTGTTGGCCGCATGCCAGGGGGCCTTGCCGGTGATCTCCACATCGATGTCGGGGTCACCGGCTGCCGCGCGGATGTGCGCGGTGAGGCGCATGTCGGTGAAGGCGTCCAGTGTCTCGCCGCGGTCGTATGCCCAGGGGACGTGGAAGACCCACTTCTCCTCGTTGTCCACCGGCAGCAAGGCTCCCTCGCCGTCGGGATTCGTGATGTAGCAGACGACGAACCGGCGGTCGCCCACCACGTTCTTGAGGTTTTTGCTGCGGAACGTGACGCTGACGTTGTGGAACAGGGTTCCCGGGCCGGAGTGTCCGATATCCAGGCTCTTGCGGACCGGGCTCCTGGGGCCGTCGGCGGCAATGAGGTATTCCGCATGCACCGCTCGTGACTCGCCGGTTTCCCGGTTGCGCAATTCGGCATGGACGCCGCTGTCATCCTGGGTGTACGAGATGAGCTCCGTACCGAAGCGCACATCGCCGCCCAGCTCGCGGGCGTACTTCAACAGCACCGGCTCCAGGTCGTTCTGGCTGCACAGACACCATCCGGACGGGGTGATGCTGGACAGCGTGGAATCCGGATCGATGCGCGGAATGATCCATCGCTGCTCGTCGCTGGAGAGCCTTTCCGTCTGCAGCACCCCGTCGTTCCCCGAGAGCGCGGAGGCCGCCTCGCGGATGGCCGGCTCGACGCCTGCGGTGCGGAACAGCTCCATGGTACGGATATTGTTTCCGCGGCCTCGCGGGTGCATGGATGTCTCGGCGTGACGCTCCACCAGGAGGTGTTTCACCCCCAGGCGGCCGAGGAAAACCGAGGCGGATAGACCGACCAAGGATCCACCTGCAATGAGTACCGGCACGGATTCTGCAGCGCTGTCACTCATGTTTGTTCCTCTTGTCGGCGTCCTGAAGGCCAGGGCTGATGGATGCGAAAGGCCGGGGCTGAACGGAGTGCGGATCCTGGGAACAACTCTCGACCGGTGGTCTTCCGATGCGCGAGTCCTGTTGCTCCGATCGGGAGGCGGGAGTGGCGGGGCCAGTTTTTTCCGACGCAGGACCGAATATGGCGGCCCTACGGAGGCAATGGCGGCCCCCCGAATGGGCTAGCGCGGAAGTTTCGCGCTTACTGCCATCGGGAAGTTCTCGATCGGCCCTCCGTATTCATTTCAGCCCGAAGGCAGGGCTCCCCCCTCCATGCAGCATTCATCTCGGCTGCAGTTCCAGCGGCAGCCCTCACTTCAGGATGAGCCGTGACAGACGTATATGAGTCTTCAGACCCCGCAGCTGCCGCTTCCGCATGCACCCCGGAGTTCCGCACGAACCCGCACCCCGTCTATGCCCAGTTGCGGAAAGACTCTCCGGTCTGCCCCCTGCTCCCGCCGCACGGCGTGGAAACGTACCTGATCACCCGGTACGACGATGCGCGGACTGCGCTCGCCGATCCCCGGTTCAGCAAGGACATGTACGGGGCCATGGACGCCTACCAGCGGATCTTCGGGGACTCCTCGGTGGCGCTGGACGACAACATGCTCTTCTCCGACCCGCCCAAGCACACTCGGCTCCGCCGGGTCGTCAACGGCGCGCTCACCCCGCGCCGTGTGGACGCCCTTCGCCCGCGGGTCCAGGAAATCGCGGACGGACTGCTCGACCGGTGCTCGACCCGCGAACCGGTGGACCTGCTGCCCTCCTTCGCCTTCCCGCTTCCGCTCAATGTGATCTGTGAGCTGCTCGGCGTGCCGGAGGACGAACGCGAGCAAGCCCACACCTGGTCCGTCACGGTGGCCAAGACGGGATTCGGGCCCGAGGCGAAAAAGGCGCTCGAAGAAGCCGAGGGGAATCTGCGCAACTATCTGGTGGATCTCATCGCGCGCAAGCGGCGCAGCCCCGGTGAGGATCTGATGAGCGCGCTGATCACGGCTCAGGATCAGGACGGAGCGCTGACCGACAGCGAATTGGTCTCGACCGCCTGGGTCCTGCTCTTCGCCGGCCACAAGACCACGGCCTACCTGATCGGGAACGCCGTCTACCATCTGCTCACCCACCCGGAGCAGCTCCGCACGGTGAAGCAGGACCCGTCCCTTTTCCCGCAGGCCATTGAGGAATTGCTGCGCTACGAAGGGTCCGTCGAAAACTCGACGTTCCGCTATGCCACCGAAGACGTGAAGATCCGCGATGTCCTCATCCCCAAGGGCGCGCTCGTGCAGATCGCCATCGCGTCCGCGAACCGGGACCCGGAGGCATTCGATGAGCCGGACCGGCTCAACCTGCTGCGCGAGGGCGTCCAAAGCACACACATCGCGTTCGGACACGGTCCGCACTATTGCGTGGGGGCTCCGTTGGCGCGGCTTGAGATGCAGATCGCGCTCACCACGCTGTTCCGCAGGTATCCCGACGTCGCCATGGCCGTACCGTCGGACGACGTGCGATGGCTCACGGTGCCCTTCCCCGCGTTCCGTGGCCTGGTCGAACTGCCCGTCTTCCTGGATCCCAGCCAGCTGCGCTGACGTCCGGGCGGCGTCGGGAGGGAGTTGGTGGGCGGGCTGCTCGTAACGGCTGTGCAGCCCGCCCACCGAAGAGGCTGAGGGGCGAACTCGCAACGGCCCGCCCGGCCACGTGGTCCGGCAGACCGGGCGTCAGGCGCGGACGCCGAGCGGTATCACCACCATCTTCGTCACCGTGCCGTCGTCCCCGACGACATCGCGGATGTGCTGGGAGCCCAATTTGCCGGCCAGGCCCAGGCAGGGGGTGTTTTCGGCGCCCACCATGCCGTAGACCTCGGTGAGCTTCAACGTGTCGGCGGCGTAGTGCAGCAGGCCTTGCACGAGTTCGGTTCCCAGGCCCTTGCCCCAGTGTTCCCTGACGAGTGCGGCGACGGCCTCGTAACCGTCGACATTGCCCGTCTTCTTGAGCTCCGCGTGACCCACGTACGCGCCGTCGGACCACACGGCCCATATGTCGAACAGGTTCTTCGGGTAGACGTCGGTAAGGATGGACTGGAATATCGATCGGATCTCTTTCTCCGGTGATCTTTCCTGGCCCATCCAGCGGCAGACGACTTCATCCCTGAGCAGGGCCACGAAGACGTCCTCGTCCTCGGGCCGGTAGGGCGAGAACACCAGTCGGTCGGTGTGCAGGGTAGGGGTCATTCCAGAGTCCTTCTCATTCGTGAGAACCGGGAGATCTCGGTGGCGTGAGAAACGGGGCCGGGCCGATGGGGAGCCGGCGGAAGGTCAGGGGTGTGCACCGTTCCGGGGCGGCCACATGCGCCGTTCACCAGGGACGAACGTGGCTGCGCGAGTCCTTCGCCGGCCGGCGGGAGAAATGCTCCGCGCGATCACCGCGGCCCCCTCACCCCGTCAACGTCCTGAATTCAGCACTCAGGCACGTGCCCTGCGCGTGATGCACCCCACTGGTATAGCGCAAGAAGCCATCTTTCGTCACTACCCGGCACCTAAGCGGAATGACCGTCAATTTGGACGTACGTCGGCACCGGTAGGGGATGCGTGACGGGGAGGTATTCCGCGGAACTCTTCCCCTCATTTTTCGGCAAGGAGGAATGCCCGGGAGGGGGATGTGATAAAGGAGCGACGGGGCGCCGCAGGGCCTCTCGGGGGGAAGGACGGATGCCGCGAGGGGCGAAGTCGCCTACGTCTGTGGGTACTTCGGGGAATGTTGCCCGAGCCGTGCGGCAGCGGTCGCCGATGTTTCGGCGGTAGCGGCGCGGGCTCGATGGGCTACTCGACCCGGGACCCTACGCGTTGGGGGCCGGGGAGCGGAGTTTCGCGGCACTTCCAGAGCCATGGGGGAACGCGCGGGGCGCGGCGCGTGGCCGCGCCCCGCGGGGCGGTTCAGGAGCCGGCGTTCTCCATGCGCTCGCGCAGGCTGCGCGGCCGCATGTCGGTCCAGACCTCGTCGACGTAAGCCGCGCACTCGTCCTGGGTGCCCTCCTTGCCCACGGCCTGCCATCCGGCCGGGATCTCCAGGTCGGCCAGCCACAGCGAGTACTGGTCCTCGTCGTTGCGCAGCACCTGGTAGCGGGCGTTCTCGTCCATGTCGTGCTCTCCCATCGTTGGTTGCTTCACTTCGTTGGTTGCTTCGTTGGTTGCTTCGCTGAGCGGTTCATCGTGCGGCTGCGCAGGCCGGGGCGGCCGGGAGGTCCGGTCCGGTGCGCCGGGCGGGCAGTCGACGACGTTCAGGGGTCTCCGGCAGCCGGTGCACGGAGACGGGTGCGGCGGAACGCAGCAGTGGGTGTGCGGTGTGTACCGCCGGGGCCGGGAGCGTGACGGGTGGTCCCGCCGGTCTCCCCCGGGCTCATACGCTGTCCCGGGCGTGCTGGGCGATCCGGCGCAGTGCTTCGGCGAAGTCCTCGGCGACCGCTCGTACCGTCGCTTCCTCGTGGATGCCGGGGCGGTAGTGCCAGGTGAAGGCGAGCCGCCCGTTCTGCACGGCGCCGACCGCTTCCAGCAGATGGGAGCCGCCGTCGCGCGGGTCGTGGTCCTGGCCGAAGGAGCCGTGCTCGGCGCGGACGAGTCCGCCGCCGGATCCGCCCGGCCGGGCGTCCCACTGGCCCAGGTAGTTGAAGACGATCTGCCCGCGGCCGGTGCGCTCCAGACGGGCGCGCACCTCGGCGGGGCCGTGGGTGCGCAGGGCACCGAAGCCGAGCCCGTTGCCGGGCACGGCGCGCAGTTGCCGCCGGACCGACTTGACCAGGGTGCGCCAGTCCCGTGACGGGCCGAGGTCCGCGGGGTCGGGCACCTGGAGGCCGACCGGGTAGACGGTGGTGAACCAGCCGACCGTACGGGAGAGGTCGACCCCGTCCAGGATGTCCTCCCGGCCGTGTCCTTCCAGATCCACGCAGACGCGGTCGCGGCCGGTCCAGCGCGCCAGCGCCAGGGCGAGTGCGGCCAGCAGGACGTCGTTGATGCGGGTGCGGTAGGCGGTGGGGGCCGCGCGAAGCAGCGCCGTGGTGTCCGCCTCGTCCAGCGTCACGGTCACCGTGCGGGCCGGCCGGGTCGGCGCGGCACCGTCGTGGTCGACCGGTAGCGGGGCGGGGGCCACGGCGTCCTCCCAGTACGGCAGTTCGTGGTCCAGCCCCCCTTCGGCGACGTGCGCGGCCAGGGCGCGGGACCAGTCCCGGAAGGCTGTGGTCCGCTCGCCCAGGGTCACCGGCCGGCCCTGTGCGGCCTGCTGGTAGGCGGTCTCCAGGTCGTCCAGGAGGATGCGCCAGGACACGCCGTCGACGACCAGGTGGTGGGCCACCAGGAAGAGGAAGGTGGGGCGGTCCGTGCCGCCGGTGAACAGCGCCGCCTTCAGCAGCGGGCCCTGGCCGATGTCGAAGCCCGAGTGGAGGTCGTCGGCGGCCTTCTCCATGGCCGCGTCGGCCTCGTCGGACGGCAGACCGGTCAGGTCGTGCCGGGTCAGCACGCGCGGGTCGGGGGACGGCGGTGGGTTGTGCTGGCGCCGACGGCCACTGTCCTCGGTGAACCGCATGCGGAGCGCGTCATGGTGGGTCAGGAGCGCGGCCAGGGCCGCCTCCAGAGCCGTGGGGTCGGGCTCGCCGTCCAGTTCGAGCAGCGCCGACTGGTTGAAGTGGTGCGGGTTGGCCCGGGGGGTGGCGAAGAACCAGTCCTGGATGGGGGTGAGGGGCAGGTCGCCGGTCACCGGGCCGTTGTCGGACCGCTCGGGTTCGGTGGTGACGACGCCCGCCAGTGCGGCCACCGTCTGGTGGGTGAACAGGTCCTTGGTGGCCAGGTGCAGTCCGGCCCGGCGCAGCCGGGAGACCACCTGCATGCTGAGGATCGAGTCGCCGCCCAGGTCGAAGAAGTTGTCGTCGGCCCCGACCGTGTCGAGGCCGAGGACATCGGCCCAGATCCGGGCGATCCGGCGTTCGGTGTCGGTGCGCGGCGCGACCTGGCCGGCGGTGGCGGCGGACGCCGGCTCGGGGTCGGGGAGGGCGCGGCGGTCGGTCTTGCCGTTGGGGGTCAGCGGCAGTTCGGCCAGCGGGACGAACACCGACGGCACCATGTGCGGCGGGAGGCTTGCGGCCAGGAAGTCGCGCAGTGCCGGGACGGGCAGTGGCTGCGCCGTCCCGCCAGCCGGGACGACGTAAGCGACCAGGCGCCCGGGGCCGGTGTCCGCCCGGCCGGCCGGGCCGGTGGCGCGGACGACGACCACGGCGTCGCGTACCTGGGGGCTGCGGCGCAGCGCGCTCTCGATCTCGCCGGGCTCGATGCGGAAGCCGCGCACCTTGACCTGGTCGTCGGCGCGTCCGGCGTAGCGGAGTGCGCCGTCGGCGCCCCAGCGCACCAGGTCGCCGGTGCGATACATCCGGCTGCCCGGAGTGGCGAACGGGTCGGCGACGAAGCGGGCCGCGGTCAGTCCCGGGCGGGCCAGGTAGCCGCGGGCGAGTCCGGCACCGGCCACGTACAGCTCGCCGGTGACACCGACCGGTACGGGGCGCAGGGCGGCGTCCAGGACGTAGGCCCGGGTGTTGTCGACGGGGCGGCCGATGGGCGGCGCGACCGCCTCCGGGACCAGCGGATCGGTCCAGGTGGCGACCACGGTGGCCTCGGTGGGGCCATAGGAGTTGATCATGCGGCGGCCGGGGGCCCAGCGTGCCACGAGATCGGCGGGGCAGGCCTCGGCGCCGACGATCAGGGTGCGCAGGTCCGGCAGGGTGCCGGCCGCCTCGGGCGGCACGGTGGCCAGTGCCGCGGGCGGGATCAGGGTGTGGGTGATCCGGCGCTCGGCGAGCACCTGGGCGAGGCGTTCGCCGAGCAGCGGCCCCTCCTCCCCCGCGATCAGCGTCGCTCCCGCGAGCAGCGAGATGCTCAGCTCCAGGACGGAGGCGTCGAAGCTGGGCGAGGCGAACTGGAGGACCCGGTCGCCGGGTTGGACGTCGTACCGGGCCGCGGCGGCCGAGGCGAAGCCGGCCAGGCCGGCGTGGGTGACGACCACCGCCTTGGGGGTGCCGGTCGAGCCGGAGGTGTAGATGACGTAGGCGGGGTGGCCGGTCCGCAGCGGCGCGCGGCGGTCCTGGTCGGTGGGTGCGGAGGCCGGGCCGTCCGCACACCAGACGGACTCCGGGTCGTCGAGGAGCACGGCTGCCGCGGAGTCGCGCACCATGAAGTCCCGCCGCTCGGCCGGGTAGGCGGGGTCGACGGGCAGGAACGCGCCGCCGGCCTTCGCCACGGCCAGCTGTGCCACCACCATCTCGGCCGAGCGGGGCAGTGCCAGGGCCACCAGGCGCTCGGGGCCGACGCCTTGGGCGATGAGCCGGTGCGCCAGCCGGTTGGCCGCGGTGTCCAGCTCGGCGAAGGTCAGCTCGCGGGTGCCCTGTACGAGAGCCACCGCGCCGGCTGTCCGGTCGGCCTGCCGCTGGAACAGCTCGGGCAGGGTGGCCGGGGGCACCGGGCGAACGGCGCCCTGCCGGTCGGTGAGCATCCGCCGCAGTGCGTCGGCGGGTGCCAGGGGCAGGGCGCCGAGCGGACGGTGGGGGTCGTCGGCGATACCGGTCAGCAGGGTGGTGAGCTGGTCGGCCATCCGCCGGGCGGTGGCGGTGTCGAAGAGGTCGGTGTTGTAGGTGAGCAGGCCGTGCAGGGCGCCGGAGTCCGTCTCGGCGAATTCCAGGGTGAGGTCGAAGGCGGCGTCGTCGCGGTCCGATTCGATGTCGCTCACCTGGAGGCCGGGCAGCTCCATCGCCTCGCCGGGCGCGTTCTGGAGCACCACCATGGCCTGGAAGAGCGGGGTGCGGCTGGTGTCACGGGCGGGCTGGACCTCGTCCACCACCTGCTCGAACGGCACGTCCTGGTGCGCGAAGGCATCCAGCACGGTGTCGCGGACGTCCGCCAGGAACGCGGGGAAGTCCTGTGCGGGGTCGACCGTCGACCGCAGGACCAGGGTGTTGACGAAGAAGCCGATCAGCCGCTGGGTCTCGGCGCGGTCGCGGCCCGAGGTGACGGTGCCGACCGCGATGTCCTGCTGGCCGGACAGCCGCGCGAAGAGGGCCTGGGCCGCGGCGACCAGCGTCATGAACAGGGTGGTCTGCCGGGTCCGGCCGAACTCCTTCAAGCGGTGGGCCGTCTCCGGGGGCAGGACGAGGCCGGTGGTCGCGCCGTTTCTGGTCTGCACGGGCGGGCGCGGCCGGTCGGCGGGCAGCTGAAGCGGCTCGACTCCGGTCAACCGCTCCTTCCAGTAGCGCAGTTGGTCCTCGGCGGCCGGGCCGGTACGTGCCGTCCGCTGCCAGTGGGCGACATCGGCGTACTGCACCGGGAGCGGGGGCAGCTCGGCCGTCGTGCCGTGCAGCGCGGCCCGGTAGAGGTGCGACAGGTCGCCGGTGAGTACGCCGGTCGACCAGCCGTCGGTGATGATGTGATGCAGCGTCAGAGTCAGTACGTGGTGGTCGTCCGCGAGCCGGACCAGTCCGGCGCGCAGCAGCGGGCCGCGGCGCAGGTCGAAGGGGCGGGTGCGCTCCTCGGCCAGCAACCGGTCCAGCGCGGCCGTGCGGTCGGCGGCGGGCAGGGACGACAGGTCTCGCAGCGGCAGCGGGACCTCCCGCGGCTGGTGGACGATCTGGACGCCCCGGCCGTCCACGCTGTCGAAGGTGGTCCGCAGCGACTCGTGCCGGGCCACCAGCGCCGTCAGGGCCGCGGCGAGCGCGGCGGTGTCGAGCCGGCCGCGCAGCCGCAGGGCGAGCGGGGTGACGTACTCGGTGCTCTCCGGCGTGAACGCGTCGAGGAACCAGAGGCGTTGCTGGGCGAAGGACAGCGGCAGCGGGGTGTCCCGGTCCACCGGGGTGAGGGCGCCGCCCTCCTCGGCGGGCTCCTCCGCCGCCGTGAGCAGCGCGGCGAGGGCGGCCGGGGTCGGGTGGGTGAACACGGCCCGCGGGGTCAGCTCGGTGCCGAACGCCTCCGCCAGCCGGGAGGCGAGCCGGATGCTCAGGATCGAGTCGCCGCCCAGCTCGAAGAAGTCGTCCGCCCTCCCGACCCGTGCCACACCGAGCACCTCGGCCCAGACCTGAGCGGTGCGGCGTTCGGCCTCGGTGCGCGGGGCGACCGGCTCCGGCCGGTCCGTTCCGGCGGCCGGCGCGGGCAGTGCCGCGCGGTCCACCTTGCCGTTGCCGCTCAGCGGCAGCGCCGCCAGGGGGACGAACGCCGTCGGGACGAGGTAGTCGGGCAGCGTGTCGCGGGCGTATCCGCGCAGCTCCTCGGTGTCGAGCCCGTCGTGGCCGACCACGTAGGCGACCAGGCGCTTGGCTCCGGGCCGGTGTTCGCGGGCCACCACGGCCACGTCCGCGACGGCCGGGTGGGCGGCCAGTGCCGCCTCCACCTCGCCGGGTTCGACGCGGAAGCCCCGGATCTTGACCTGGTCGTCGGCGCGGCCGAGGAACTCCACGGTGCCGTCGGGCCGTCGGCGGGCGAGGTCCCCGGTGCGGTACATCCGGGCGCCGGGCGGGCCGGACGGATCCGCGACGAAGCGCTCCGCGGTGGCCCCGGGGCGGCCGAGGTAGCCGCGGGCCACCCCCTCGCCGGCCAGGCAGAGTTCGCCCGCGGTGCCCGGCGGCACGGGGCGCATCCGGGAGTCGAGGATGTGGACGCGCATGTCGTCCAGCGGGTGGCCGATCGGCACCGCGGCGGGGACTGCGGCGGCGTCGGTCATGGCGAAGGACGTCGCGAAGGTCGTGGTCTCGGTCGGGCCGTAGCCGTCCACGACGGACAGGTCCGGGCAGGCGGACAGCGCCCTGCGCACGGCGGCGGCCGGTACGACGTCGCCGCCGGTCCACACCTGGCGCAGCCCCGCGAAGCAGTCCGGCGCGTCCTGGGACAGCAACCGGAACAGCCCGGCCGTCAGCCACAGCGCCGTCAGCTCTCCCCCGGCGGCCAGCCGCCGCAGGAGGGCCGCGTCCACCGTGCCGGGCGGGGCGACCACGATCCGGCCGCCGTTCAGCAGCGGCGCCCAGACCTCGAAGGTGGCGGCGTCGAAGGCCACCGGCGAGTGCAGCAGCACCCGGGCGAAGTCGGGGCCGGCGAACCGGCTGTCGGTGGCGAGCGCCGCCACGTCCCGGTGGCGCACCCCGACGGCCTTGGGGGTGCCGGTCGACCCGGAGGTGAACATCACGTACGCCAGCCGGTCCGGGTCGGCGGGCGGCAGCAGCGCCTGCGCCGCGGCGGGGCCGGCGGTCCGCGCGGCGGTGACCTCCTCGGCGGTCAGCCGGGCCGTCGCTCCCGCCTGGTCGAGCAGCATCCGGCGGCGTTCCGCGGGGGCCCGGCCGTCCACGGGCAGATAGGCGCCGCCCGCTTTGAGCACCGCCAGCTGGGCGACCACGAGCGCGGCCGAGCGGTCCATGAGCAGGGCGACCCGGTCCTCGGGGGCCAGGCCGCCGGCCAGCAGCCGGTGGGCCACCCGGTCCGACCAGTCGGCGAGCTGACGGTACGTCACGTCCAGGCCGTCGTCGGTGAGCGCGATCGCGTCCGGGGTACGGCGCACCTGTGCGGCGAACCGGTACACCGGCGAGCCGGCCCGGGCGTGGCGGGCGGGGGTGTTCCACCGGCGCAGTACCGCGCGGTCGGCGTCGGTGAGCAGGCCGAGGTCGTCCAGGCGCCGGTCGGTGCCGTCGGCGACCGCGGTCAGCAGGGTCTCCAGGCGGTCCGCGGCTCGCTGCACCGTCTCCCGGTCGAACAGCGTCCCGTCGTAGGCGAGGTCGAAGCCGAGGCGGTCGTCCAGGTAGGCGCGCAGGCACAGCGGGAAGGTGGTGGCGTCCTCGGCGCGCACGTCCTGGATGCGGATGCCCGCACCGGTGGCGGCGGCCTCGTCGAAGGGGTAGTTCTCGAAGACCACCATGCTGTCGAACAGCGCCTCGCCCGAGGGGAGTTCGCTGAGGGACTGGATGCGGGCGAGCGAGACGAAGTCGAAGCGGCGGGAGTCGCTCTGCTGCTCCTGGAGGCCGCGCAGCCACGGCAGCACGCCCTGGGAAGGGTCGATCACGGCGCGCGTCGGGACGGTGTTGATGAACATGCCGACCATGGCCTCCACCCCCGGCAGTTCGGCCGGGCGGCCGGAGACCGTGGTGCCGAACACCACGTCCTGGCGGCCGCTGTAGCGGGCCAGCAACAGCGCCCAGGCACCCTGAACCACGGTGTTGACGGTCAGTCCGCTCCGCCGGGCCGTGCAGCGCAGCCGCTCGGAGGTCTCGGGGGTGAGCTCCAGGTGCACCAGGGCGCCCGAGCGGGCGCGGTGCGCCTCGACGGGTGGCCGGTCGTAAGGCAGCGGGGTGCGGGCGGTGAACCCGGCGAGGGTGTCCCTCCAGTGCCGCTCGGCCTCCTCCTCGTCCTGCTCGGCCAGCCAGTGCAGGAACTCCCGGAACGGGCGGCGGGCCGGCGGCCGGACGGTAGTGCCCTCGACGGCCGCCGCGTACTGCGCGCACACGTCGGCGAAGAGCGCTCCGGTGCTCCAGCCGTCGAGCATCAGGTGGTGCGAGGACCACACCAGCACGATCTCGTCGCCGGGCAGCGCCGCCACCGCGATCCGGCTCAGCGGTGCACGGGTCACGTCCAGGCCGGCCGCCCGGTCCGCGGCGAGCAGTTCCGCGAGCGCGCGCTCGCGCTCGTCGGGGGTCAGGGTCCGCCAGTCGTGGTGGACGACGGGCAGGACGGCGTGGCGGTGCACGACCTGCACCGGGTGGGGCAGGCCCTGCCAGTGGACGCTGCTGCGCAGCGCCGGCGTGTGGTCGGCGACGGTCTGCCAGGCCGCGGCGAACGCCTGCGGATCGGCGACCCCGGAGATCCGCAGGGCCATCTGGTCGAAGTAGGCGCCCGCCTCGTCGACCAGCCCGTGGAAGAGCATGCCGGCCTGGAGCGGGGTGAGCGGGTGGATGTCCGCGACGTGCTGTCCGTCGCCCGCGACCAGGTCCACCTGGCGCTGGTCGAGCCCGGCGAGCGGGAAGTCGGACGGGGTGCGGCCGCCGGTGTCCGGCCGGGCGCAGTGCGCGACGATCTCGCCCAGCGCCGCGGCGGTGTCCTCGGCGAGGCGGCGCACGGTGGACTCGTCGTAGCGCGCGGGCGAGTAGGTCCAGCCGAGTTCGAGCCGGCCGTCCTGGACGACGCCCGTCACGTCGAGCAGGTAGGTGCGCTCCTCGTCGGGGTCGGTGTCCGCGCCGGCCGGCGGCAGGGCGGCGCGGTAGAGTCCGCCGCCGTCCGACTCGGTGCCGGACGCGAGGTCCCACTGGCCGTGGTAGTTGAAGCCGATCTGCGGCGCCGGGGCTCCGTGCAGCGGGCCCGGCCGGCCGAGGTGGCGCAGGGCGCCGTAGCTCAGGCCGCGCAGCGGGACGGCGCGCAGCTGCTCCTTGACGGACCGTACGGTCTCGCGCCAGTCCGCGTCGGGGGCGACGGTCAGGGCGAGCGGGAATTCGGCCGTGAACCAGCCGACGGTGCGCGACAGGTCCAGGTCGTCGAAGAGGTCCTCGCGGCCGTGTCCCTCGACGCCGAGGAGCACGGTGTCCTGGCCGCTCCAGCGGGCCAGGGTGCGGCCGAGGGCGCTCAGCAGGACGTCGTTGACCTGGGTGCGGTAGACGTCGGGGACCTGGCGCAGCAGGGCGTGTGTCTCGGTGCGGCCCAGGCGGACGGTGAGGGTGGCGGCCTCGCCGTGGGTGTTGCTGCCCTCCCGGTCGGTGGGGAGGCCGGCGGGGGCCGCACAGGTGCGGGTCCAGTACGCCAGGTCGCCGTCGAGGGCGCCGGAGCGGGTGTGCTGTGCCAGGCGGGCCGCCCAGTGACCGTAGCCGCTGCTCGCCTGGGGCAGGCAGGCCGGCCGCCCGGCGGCGGCGTGGCCGTAGGCGGTTTCCAGGTCGCCGAGCAGGATGCGCCAGGACACCCCGTCGATCGCCAAGTGGTGGACGGTGAGCAGGAGTTGGGCGGGGAGGCCGGGCCCGCGGTCGAAGTACAGGACCTGTACGACCCGGCCCTCGGTGGGGTCGAGGGCGCTCTGTGCGGCGGTGGCCGCGCGCTGGACGGCCGCCTCCTGGGCCGGCTCGTCGAGTCCGGTCAGGTCGTGCCGGGTGAAGACCTCGCCGGGGGCGGTGGGCAGCACTTCCTGGTGCCAGGTGCCGTCGGTGCGGCGGAAGCGGGTGCGCAGCGCCTCATGCTGGGCGACCAGGGCACCGGCCGCCTGCCGCAGCGCCTCTTCCGCGCTGTCCGGGGCCAGTTCCAGCCGCTGGGTCATGGTGAAGCGCAGCGCGTCGCCGGGCCGCCGGTCGTCCAGGTACCAGTGCTGGATGGGGGTGAGCGGTGCCGGTCCGGCCGGGGCCGGGACGGCGTCGGCGGGCGGCGGGGTCACGGCGTCGGTGCGCAGGGCGAGTTCCGCGATCGTCTGGTGGCGGAAGACGTCCTTGGAGGTGAGGGCGAGGCCGGCCCGGCGAGCCCGGGAGACGATCTGGATGCTGAGGATCGAGTCGCCGCCGAGGGCGAAGAAGTTGTCCTCGACGCCGACGCGGGTGATGCCGAGCACCTCCGCCCAGATGCCGGCGAGGCGGGTCTCGGTGTCGTTGCGCGGCGCCACGTGGTGCGTCGCGGTGTCCGGCTGCGCCGGGGGCGCGGGCAGGGCGCGCCGGTCGGTCTTGCCGCTGCTGGTCCGCGGCACCCGCTCCAGCGCGACGAACGCCGCGGGGACCATGTAGTCCGGCAGCGTGCGGCGCAGCCGGACCCGCAGTTCCTCGGCCGGGGGTGTCCGCTCCCCGGTGGGGACCACATAGGCCACCAGCCGCGCCCGGCCGTCGTCTTCCCGCGCCACCACCACGGTGTCCGCGACCTCGGGGTGGGCCAGGAGGGCCGCCTCGATCTCGCCTGGCTCGATACGGAAGCCGCGGATCTTGACCTGGTCGTCGGTGCGCCCCAGGAACTCCAGCAGCCCCTGCGCGTCGTGGCGCGCGCGGTCGCCGGTGCGGTACATGCGGGTGCCGGGCGGGCCGAACGGGTCGGCGACGAAGCGCTCGGCGGTGAGCCCGGGCCGCCCCCGGTAGCCGCGGGCCACCTGGGCACCGGCCAGATACAGCTCGCCCGGTACCCCGGCCGGCACCGGCTGCAGCCGCCCGTCGAGCACATAGGCGCGCAGGTTGTGGCCCGGCCGGCCGATGACGGGCCGCTCGGCGTGGTCGGTGAAGCGGCCGTAGACGGCGTCGACGGTGCACTCGGTGGGGCCGTAGACGTTGTACGCGGTGAGGCCGTCGGTCTCCCGCAGCTCCCGCCACAGCGGCGTGCCGATGGCCTCGCCGCCCACCATGAGGAGGCGTGGACGGTGGCCCTCGCCGGTGAACAGACCGGCGGCCAGCAGCTCGTGCAGGAAGGTCGGTGTCACATCGACGACGTCCAGGCGCTGTGCGGCGATCTGCCCGACGAACGCGGCCGGGTCCAGGCGGACGTCCTCGTCGATGAGGTGGACCTGCTGGCCCAGCGCCAGCAGCAACGGGCCTTCCCACGAGGTGTCGAAGGAGAAGGCGGCGCTGAGCGCGAAGCGCAGTTGCTCTCCCCCGGTGGTGTGCGGGGCGACGAGCCCGGCCCGATGGTCGTGGCAGAGGTTGACCAGCTGGCGGTGTTCGACGGCGACGCCCTTGGGCCGGCCGGTGGAGCCCGAGGTGTAGTTGAGGTACGCGGTGTGGGCACCGCACAGCGGCGCGATCCGGTCGGCGTCGGTGGGGTTGTGGGTGGGCAGCCCGTCCAGCGGGGCGTCGCGCAGCGTGTCGGCGGTCACGACGGTCTGCGGCGCGGCGTCCGCGAGCAGGAACGCGATGCGGTCCTCGGGCAGGTCCGGGTCCAGGGAGAGCTGGGTGCCGCCCGCCTTGAGGACGGCGAGCAGCGCCACCACCATGTCCGAGGTGCGCGGCAGCCGGACGGCGACCACCCGCTCCGGGCCGGCGCCGAGGCCGATGAGGTGGTGGGCCAGCCGGTTGGCGCGGGTGTTCAGGGTGGCGAAGTCCAGGGTGGCGTCCCGGGCCACCAGGGCGGTGGCGTGCGGGGTGCGGGCGGCCTGGGCCTCGAAGAGCTCGGGGAAGGTGGTGTCCGGTACGGGCAGCGGCTCGCCCTGCCACTCCTCCAGCACCTGCCGGCGCTCCGGGGCGGACAGCAGCGGCAGTTCGCCCACCGCCCGTCCGGGGTCCTCCGCGACCGCCTCCAGCAGCAGCCGCAGCCGGCCGGTCATCCGCCGCACGGTGGCCGCGTCGAAGAGGTCGGTGTTGTACTCCACGAACGCGGTGAGGCCGCCGTCGCGCTCGACGAAGTCGAAGCCGAGGTCGAAGGAGGCGTGGCGGACCGGCGGCTGGACGGTCTCGACGTCCAGGCCCTCCAGCCGCGGGGCCTCGCCGCCCAGGTTGTGCAGCGCGACCATGACCTGGAACAGGGGGGTGCGGCTGGTGTCCCGCTCCGGCTGGAGGACGTCCACGAGCCGTTCGAAGGGCACGTCCTGGTGGGCGAAGGCGTCCAGCACGGTGGAGCGCACCTCCGCCAGCAGGGCGCTGAACGGGCGGTCCGCGGACACCCGGCTGCGCAGCACCAGGGTGTTCACGAACATCCCGACCAGGTGCTCCAGTTCGGGGCGTTCGCGTCCGGAGGCGACGGTGCCGACCGCGATGTCCTCCTGGTCGGCCCAGCGGGCGAGGAGGACCTGGCAGGCCGCGAGCAGCGTCATGTAGAGGGTGGCGTCGGCGCCGCGGCCGGTCTCCCGCAGCCGCTCGGTCAGCCCGGCGGGCAGCGCGAACTCCAGCAGGGCGCCGTTCTTGGTCCGGACGGCCGGCCGCGGCCGGTCGGTCGGCAGCTCCAGCGGGGCGACACCGTCCAACTGGGTCTTCCAGTAGGCGAGTTGCTCGTCTGCCTGGTGGGTCCGCGCGCGCTGCCAGACCGCGTAGTCGGCGTACTGGACGGGCAGCGGGGGCAGGTCCGGGCGGCGGTCGTGCCGGGCCGCCGCGTACAGCTCGCCCAGATCCCGGCCGAGCACGGCGGTGGACCAGCCGTCGGTGACGATGTGGTGCATGGCCAGGGTCAGCATGTGCTCGTCGGCGGCGAGGCGGATCAGCCGGGTGCGCAGCAGCGGTCCGGTGCCCAGGTCGAAGGGGGTGGCGCCGTCGCGTGCCAGCAGGTCGTCGAGCGCGCCGCGGCGGGCCTGCGGCGCGAGGGCCGACAGGTCGTGCAGCGGCAGGTCCACCGGAGCGGGGGCGTGCACGTGCTGGTGGGCGTGGCCGTCCTGTTCGGCGAAGGTGGTACGCAGCGGTTCGTGCCGGGCCACCAGGGCGTCCAGGGCGGTGCGCAGGGCGGCCTGGTCGAGGGGGCCGCCGAGCCGCAGGACGAAGAAGGTCAGGTACTCGGTGCTGTCCGGCTCGAAGCGGTCCAGGAACCACAGGCGCTGCTGGGCGAAGGACAGCGGCACCGCGGCGGCGCGGTCGGCCACCGGTATCGCGTCGGCCGCCGCCGGGCGGACCTCAGCCGGACCGGGCAGGGCGGCTGCCAGCGCGGCCACCGTCGGCCGGGTGAACAGCAGCCGGGGCGAGACCTCGGCACCGAGGGCGGCGCGCAGCCGGGAGGTGACGCGGATGGCGAGGATCGAGTCGCCGCCCAGCGCGAAGAAGTTGTCCTCCGCGCCCACGTCCCCGGCGTCCAGCACCTCGGCCCACACCCGGGCCACGAGGCGCTCCGCCTCGGTGCGCGGGGCGGTGCGGTCCGCGCCGGCGGCGTAGCCGTCCGGGCCGGGGGCGGGCAGCGCCCGGCGGTCGAGCTTGCCGTTGACGGTCAGTGGCAGCGCGTCCAGGGCGACATAGGCGGCCGGCACCATGTGTGCGGGCAGGGTCTGCTCCAGGTGGGCACGCAGTACGGCGGCGGGCGGCGGGGCGTCCTGGCCCGCGCCCACGACGTGGGCGACCAGCCGCCGCACGCCGGGGGTGTCCTCGCGGACGTCCACCACGGCCGCGCCGATGCCGGGGTGGGCGTGCAACGCGGCCTCGATCTCGCCGAGTTCGATGCGGAACCCGCGGATCTTGACCTGCTGGTCGGCGCGGCCGAGGTACTCCAGGGTGCCGTCGGCCCGCCACCGGGCCCGGTCGCCGGTCCGGTACATCCGGGTGCCGGGCGGGCCGAAGGGGTGGGCGACGAACCGCGTGGCGGTCAGGCCGGGGCGGTGCAGATAGCCGCGGGCCAGGCCCTCCCCCGCCACGTACAGCTCGCCGACGGCGCCGTGCGGCACCGGGGCGAGGTCGCCGTCGAGGACATGGACGCGCAGGTCGGGGAGGCCGGAGCCGATGGCGCTGGCGGTGGCTCCGGTCACGGTGGCGCGGTCGAGCGGGGCGTAGGAGACGTGCACGGTGGTCTCGGTGATGCCGTACATGTTGACCAGGGCGGGTGCGGTGTCGGGGTGCCGCTCGTACCAGTCGGCCAGCCGTGCCAGGTCCAGCGCCTCGCCGCCGAAGATCACCGTGCGCAGGCTCAGGCGGGCGCTGAGGTCGGGGTGTTCGGCGTCCGCGCGCATCAGGGGGTAGAACGCGGAGGGCGTCTGGTTGAGCACGGTGACCCGTTCGTCCGCCAGCAGGCGCAGGAACTCCTCGGGGGCGCGGGCGGTGTCGTGCGGGACGACGACGAGCCGGCCGCCGTGCAGCAGCGCGCCCCAGATCTCCCAGACGGAGAAGTCGAAGGCGTAGGAGTGGAAGAGCGTCCACACGTCGTGCTCGTCGAAGCCGAACCAGTGGCGGGTGCGGGAGAACAGCCGCACCACGTTGGCGTGCGGGACGACCACGCCCTTGGGCAGGCCGGTGGAGCCCGAGGTGTAGATGGTGTAGGCGGGCGACTCCGGCAGCGGGCGGCGGGCGGTTTCCGGGCCGGTGGCGGGGCGTTCGGCCAGGTCGTCGCGGACCGCGGGATCGTCGAGCAGCAGCCGGGGGACGTCCGCCTCGGGGAGCCGCCCGGCGACGGCGGTGGTGGTCACCAGCAGGGCCGGGGTGGCGTCGGTGAGCAGGTGGGCGATGCGGCCGCCGGGGAGCTCGGGGTCGACGGGGAGGTAGGCGGCGCCGGTCTTCAGCACCGCCACGATCGCCACGATCAGGTCCGCCGAGCGGGGCAGGGCGAGCGCCACGAAGCGCTCGGGACCGGCGCCGTACTCGGCCAGCCGGTGGGCCAGCCGGCCCGCCCGCGCGTCGAGTTCGGCGTACGAGAGAGTGACGCCGGCGCAGGTCACGGCGGTGGCGTCGGGGGTACGGGCGGCCTGCGACGCGAAGAGGTCGACCAGGGTCGCCTCGGGACGGCCGTGCTCGGTGCCGTTCCAGTCGACCAGCATCCGGCGGCGTTCCTCGGCGGTCGTCCACGCCAGCTCGCGCAGCGGGCGGTCCATGTCGGCGGCGAGCTCCGCGAGCAGCAGGCACAGCCGGTCGGCGAGCGCGCGGACGGTGGCGGGATCGAAGAGGTCGGGGTCGTAGGCGAGGTCGAAGCCGAGGCGGTCGCTGTGGTGGGCGCGCAGCACCAGCGGGAAGTTGGTTGCGTCCCGGGAGGTGACCTGCGCGAGGCGCACCCCGGCGCCGGAGGTCCGGGCCTCGTCGAAGGGGTAGTTCTCGAAGGCGACCATGCTGTCGAACAGTGCGGTGCCGGCCGGTACGTCGCTGAACGCGGCGAGCTGCGCCAGCGAGACGGCCTCGAAGCGCCGGGACTCGGACTGGGCGTCCTGGAGCTCTCGCAGCCAGCCGACGGCGGTGCGGTGCCCGTCGACCCGTACCCGGGTGGGCAGGGTGTTGATGAACATCCCGACCATCGACTCGACGCCGTGCAGGGTGTCCGGGCGGCCGGAGACGGTGGTGCCGAACACCACGTCCGGCTCTCCGCTGTAGCGGGCCAGCAGCAGTGCCCAGGCGCCCTGCACCACCGTGTTGAGGGTCAGTCCGGCGCGCCGGGCGGTGCCCAGCAGCTCCGCGGAGCGCTCGACGGGCAGGCTCACCGTCAGCACCTCGGCGGAGCGGGCCCGGTGGGCCTCCCGGGGCGGGCGGTCGCAGGGCAGCGGCGTCGGGGTGGCGAAACCGGCGAGGACGGCGCGCCAGTGCTCCTCGGCCGCGCGGCCGTCCCGGCCCGACAGCCAGCGGACGTAGTCGCCGAAGGGACGGCGGGCGGGCGGCGCCGGTTCGTGGCCGGCGACGAGCGCGGCGTACTCCTCGCAGACCTCGGTCAGCACCTGGGCCAGGCTCCAGCCGTCCAGGATCAGATGGTGCGAGGTCCACAGCAGCCGCAGGACTCCGCCGGGCAGCTGGATCAGGGTGAGCCGCATCAGCGGTGGGGTGCCCAGGTCCAGGCCGCGCTCCAGGTCCTCGGCCTGGAGCCGGGCGAGTTCGGCCGTGCGCTGGTCCTCGTCGAGTGCGCGCCAGTCGAGGTGGACGACGGGCACGGTCGCCCGGCGGTGCACGAGCTGGAGCGGTACGGGCACGCCCTCCCAGACGACCGAGGTGCGCAGCACCGGTGTCCGGTCGGCCACCCGCTGCCAGGCCCGGGCGAACGCCCGCGGGTCGGCGACCCCTTCGAGCAGCAGGGTGGCCTGGTCGAGGTACACGTCGTCCGCGCCGCCCACCAGGCGGTGGAAGAGCATGCCCTCCTGGAGCGGGGTCAGCGGATAGATGTCCTCGACGGCGCGGCCGTCGCCGGCCAGCCGGTCCACGCCGGCCTGGTCGAGGCGGGCCAGCGGGAAGTCGGAGGGGGTGCGGCCGCCGTTGTCCGGCCGGGCGCAGTGGGCGGCGAGGGCGGTCAGCGCGCGGACCGTGCCGTCCGCCAGGTTCCGGACGGTGCTCTCGTCGTGCACCTGGTCGCTGTAGTGCCAGGTGATTTCCAGGACGCCGTCGGCCACCACGGCCGAGATGTCCAGCAGGTGGTCGAGCACCTCATCGGCGGCCAGGTCGCGGCCGGGGGCCGCACCGGCGGGGGTGAAGTCGCCGTCGTGCGCGCTCTCCCACTGGCCGTGGTAGTTGAAGCAGACCTGGGGCAGGGGCAGTGCGCGCAGGGCGCCGGCGGCCGGGTCGGGTGAGCCCAGGCGGGCGAGCGCCTCGTAGCCGAGACCGCGCCGGGGGACGGCGCGCAGCCGCTCCTTGACCGCCTTGAGCGTGCCGCCCCAGTCCGGCTCGTGCGGTGGGCCGGCCAGGGTGAGCGTCACGGGGTACTGGGTGGTGAACCAGCCGACGGTCCGGGACAGATCGGCGCCGTCGCCTGCCGCCTCGTGGAGCTCCTCACGGCCGTGCCCCTCCAGGGCCACCGTCACCCGGTCCGTGCCCGCCCAGTCGGCGAGCACCCGGCCGACCGCGCTGAGCAGCACATCGTTGATCTGGGTCCGGTACACGCCGGGGACCCGGCGCAGCAGGGCCTCGGTGGTGTCGCGGTCCAGGCGCGCGCGGACGGTGCGGGCGGACCCGGCGAGCGGGGTGCCGGGGCGGTCGGCCGGCAGCGGGGTGCGCGGCGCCTCGCTCTCGGTGCGCCAGTAGGCCAGGTCGTCGTCCAGGCCGCCGTCCCGTACGTGGCGGGAGAGGACGGTGGCCCAGGTGGTGAACGGTGTGGTGGCGGGCTCCAGTTGGACCGGCTCGTCGGCGGCGGCCTGGTGGTAGGCGCGCTCCAGGTCGGCGAGCAGGATGCGCCAGGAGACGCTGTCCACCGCGAGGTGATGGGCCGTCAGGAACAGCTGGGGCCGGTCGCCGGAGTTCGGGGGGAACAGGACGGCGCGCAGCAGGGTGCCGGTGGTCAGGTCGAGGGCCGCGCGGGCGGCGTCGGCCGCCGCGGTGCGGGCGGCGTCCCGTGCGGCGCCGGTGGTCCCGGACGGGGCGTGCCGGGTCAGCAGGCCGGGGGCGACGGGAGCACCGGGGTGCTGGCGCCAGGTGTCGCCGGTACGGACGAACCGGGTGCGCAGCGCCGGATGGTGGGCGGCCACGGCGTGCAGGGCCCGCTCCAGGGCGTCCTGGTCGAGGTCGCGGGGCAGGTCGAGCAGCATCGACATGGTGAAGTGCCGCAGCGGCCCGTGGGTGGCGAAGAACCACTCCTGGATGGGGGTGAGCGGGGCCGGGCCGGTCGCCTCCGGCTGCCGGGGCACGGGGGCCGGGGCGCTGCGCTGGTCCACGGCGGCGGCCAGTTCGGCGACGGTCTGGTGCTGGAAGACGTCCCGGGAGGTCAGGTGCAGGCCGGCGGCGCGGGCCCGGGAGACCGCCTGGATGCTGAGGATCGAATCGCCGCCCAGCTCGAAGAAGTTGTCGTCGGCGCCCACCTGCGCGACGCCGAGCACCGCGGACCAGATCCCGGCCAGCGTCCGCTCGGCAGGGGTGCGCGGCGCCACGAACTCCCGCTCGCGCGCGGCCGTGTCGAGGTCGGGGGCGGGCAGCGCGCGGCGGTCCAGCTTGCCGCTGCTGTTCAGCGGCAGGACGTCGAGGACGACGAAGGCGGCGGGCACCATGGGGCCGGGCAGGGTGCGCTGGAGCGCGGCCCGCAGCTCGGCGGCGGCGGGCGGCCCGGCCTGGGTGGCGGGCGTCACGTAGGCGGCGAGCCGGGCGTGGCCGTGCACGTCGTCGACGGCGACGACGGCCGCCTCGGCGACGGCCGGCAGCGCCCGCAGGGCCGCCTCGATCTCGCCCGGTTCGATGCGGTGGCCGCGGATCTTGACCTGGTCGTCGGCGCGGCCGAGGTAGTCGAGCCGTCCGTCGGCCGTCCAGCGGGCGAGGTCGCCGGTGCGGTACATCCGGCTGCCGGGCGGACCGAACGGGTCCGCCACGAACCGGGCGGCTGTCAGTCCGGGCCGGTGCAGATAGCCGCGCGCGACCTGGTCGCCCGCCAGGTAGAGCTCGCCGCCGACGCCGGGCGGCACCGGCTGGAGCCGGTGGTCGAGGACATGGGCGCGGACGTTGGCCAGCGGCCGCCCCACCACGGGCCGCCCGGTGCCCTCGATGCGGCAGGCCAGCGCGTCGACGGTGCACTCGGTGGGGCCGTAGAAGTTGTACGCGGCGACGTCGGGCAGCGCCGACAGCTCCCGCCACAGGTCGGGGCCGACCGCCTCGCCGCCCAGCATCAGCAGCCGGGGGTGGTGGCGGGGGTCGGTGAGCAGTCCGGCGGGCAGCAGCTGGCGCAGGTAGGAGGGGGTCAGGTCGAGGAAGTCGATGCGGTGGGCGACGACGTACTCGACCAGGGCGGCCGGGTCGAGCCGGGTCGCCTCGTCGACCAGGTGCAGCCGGTGGCCGTCGGCCATCAGCAGCACGCCCTCCAACGACGTGTCGAAGGAGAACGACGCGGTCAGGGCCACCCGCAGCGGGCCGCCGCCGGCCGCGGCGACGAAGCCGTAGCGGTGGCCGGCGAGCAGGTTCGTCAGGCACCGGTGGGCCACGGCCACCCCCTTGGGGCGGCCGGTGGAGCCGGAGGTGTAGATGACGTAGGCGGGGTGGCCGGGGAGCAGCGGGGTGCGGCGGTCGGCGTCGGTGGGGTCGCTCGCGCGCGCCGACGCGGGCACCTCGCGCAGCGCCGCCTCGTCGAGCACCAGCAGCGGCCGGGCGTCCGCCAGCAGGAAGTCCAGCCGCTCGGCGGGAAGTTCGGGGTCGAGGGGCAGGTATCCGGCGCCGGACTTGAGGACGGCGAGGATCGCCACGACCATGTCGGCGGTGCGCGGCAGCCGCAGCGCGACGAGCTGTTCGGGGCCCGCGCCGCGGTCGATGAGGTGGTGGGCCAGCCGGTTGGCGCGGGCGTTGAGCGCGGCGTAGTCGAGCGTGGTGTCGCCGGCGACCAGGGCCGTGGCGTGCGGGGTGCGGGCCGTCTGCGCCTGGAACACCTCGGGGTAGGTGGCGGGGGTGACGGGGAGCGCGGTGTCGTTCCACTCGGTGGTCAGTCGCCGCCGCTCGCGCGCCGAGAGCAGGGACAGCTCGCCCAGCGGGCGGTCCGGTTCGGCGGTCACGCCGTCGAGCAGGAGCAGCAGTTGCTCGGCCATCCGCGCCACCGTCGAGGCCTCGAACAGATCGGTGCGGTACTCCAGGAGGCCGGTCAGCCCCTCGCCGTCGGGGACGAACTCGACGCTCAGATCGAAGGTGGCGGCCTGGCGGGGCACGGTGACGTTCTCGGCGGTCAGCCCGCGCAGGCCGGGGGCCTCGGGCGGGGCGGGGTGCAGCAGCACCATGACGTCGAAGAGCGGGTTGCGGCCCGCCTGGCGTTCCGCCCCCACGGCCTCCACCAGCCGCTCGAAGGGGGTGTCGTCATGGGCGAAGGCGTCGAGGACGGTGCCGGCCGCGGTGTCCAGCAGGTCGCGGTAGGGGCGGGCGGTGTCGACCGGGCAGCGCAGCACGACGGTGTTGACGAAGAAGCCGACCGCGCGCTCCAGTTCGGTGCGGCCGCGCCCGGGCGTCAGCGAGCCGACGCTGATGTCGTCCTGCCCCGACCAGCGGGCGAAGAGCGCCTGGCAGGCCGCGATCAGCGCGGTGAACAGGGTGGTGTGCTGCTCGGCCGCCAGCTGGCGCAGACCGGCCGTGGTCCGCGGCGGGACGCGGAACTCGTGGACCGCGCCGCCTCCGGACTCCGCGCCGCTGCGGGGACGGTCGAGCGGCAGCTCCAGCGGCGCGGCCCGGTCCAGCTGCTTGGTCCAGTAGGAGAGTTGCTCGGCGAGCAGGGCGCCGGTCAGCCGGCCGCGCTGCCAGACGGCGTAGTCCGGGTACTGGGTCGCCACGGGTGCGAGCGCGGGCGTCTCACCGTGGGCCAGGGCGTCGTAGAGCGTGCACAGTTCGTCCAGCAGGACGCCCATGGACCAGCCGTCGGTGACGATGTGGTGCGCGGTGAGCAGCAGGACGTGCTCGTCGGCGGCCAGGCGCACCAGCAGGGCTCGCAGCAGCGGCCCGGTGCGCAGGTCGAACGGGCGGGAGTACTCCGTCAGCAGCAGCTCGTCCAGCGCCGCGTGGCGCCGGCCGGGCTCGTCCGCGCCCGGATCGCCTTCATGATCCTGATTGTGCGTCAGATCGCTGACCGATAGCGGCACCGGAGCGGCCGGGTGCACGGTCTGCACGGGCCGGCCGTCGATGTCGTCGAACGTGGTCCGCAGCGCCTCGTGGCGCTCCAGCGCGGCGTCCAGCGCCCCGGACAGCGCGGCCCGGTCCAGGCCGCCGGTCAGCCGCAGCGCGACCGCGCTGTTGTAGCGGCAGTCGCCGGGCCGGAGCTGGTCGAGGAACCACAGGCTCTGCTGGGCGAAGGAGAGCGGCAGCGGCTCGGACCGGTCCGCCCGGGGGATGGTCTCGCGGGCCTTTGCGGCCGGTCCGCCGGTCTGCCCCGCCAGGCGGCGGCGCAGTGCTTCCTGCAGCTCCTGCGGCAGCGCCGCGGCGCGGCCCTTCTTCGAAGACGTCATGGGGTCGTTCCTCACCGTTCGTCGTGGTCGCTGTCGCCGTGTACGGCGTCTTCGAGTTCGCGCAGGATGTGCTCCTCCACCAGGTCCGCCAAGGCGGCGACGGTGCGGGAGACCAGCACATCGCGGGGTGTGAGGGACACCCCGAAGGTCTCGTTGGCCCGGGAGGCAATGAGCAGGCTGCGCAGCGAGTCGCCGCCCCGTGCGAAGAAGTCGTCCTCGACGCCCACGGTCGTCTCCAGGGCCGTGGACCAGATGTCCGCGAGGAGTTCCTCGGTGGGGGTGCGCGGGGCGACGTGCCGGGCCGGCTCCCCCGCGTCCCGCCCGGGTGCGGGCAGGGCGGCGCGGTCGGTCTTGCCGTTCTCGGTGAGCGGGAAGCGCTCCAGGACGACGAAGGCCGAGGGCACCATGGGGCCGGGCAGCGTGCGGGCGGCGAAGGCGCGCAGCTCCGGGCCGGCCGGAGCCGCGGCGCCGGGTGCCGCGAGCAGATGGGCCACCAGCCGCGGCAGCCTGGGCTCGTCCTCCCGTACGGTCACCACCGCGTCCAGGACGGCCGGGTGCCGGGTCAGGGCGGCCTCGACCTCGCCCGCCTCGATGCGGTGGCCGCGCAGCTTGATCTGGTGGTCGGTCCGGCCGAGGTGGTGGAGCTCGCCGCGGGCGTCGCGCCGGACCCGGTCGCCGGTGCGGTACATCCGGGTGCCCGGCGGGCCGTACGGGTCGGCGGTGAAGCGGGTGGCGGTCAGGCCCGGCCGGTTCAGATACCCGCGGGCCAGCGAGGCCCCGCTGATCCAGAGTTCACCCGGGACGCCGTCGGCTACCGGGCGCAGCCGCTCGTCGAGCACGTACACCCCGGTCGCGGGCAGCGGGCGGCCGATGGGGGGCGCGCTGCCGTCGGGGCACAGCGGGCCGGACCAGGTGGCGACCACCGTGGTCTCGGTGGGCCCGTACGAGTTGATCATCCGGTGGTGCGGGGCCCAGCGGGCGACGAGTTCGGCGCCGCAGGCGTCCGCGCCGACGATCAGCGTGCGCAGGTCCGGCAGGGTGCCCGCGGTGTCGGGCGGCACCGTGCCGAGCGCGGCCGGTGGCAGCAGGGTGTGGGTGATGCGCTCCTCGCGCAGCACCGCGGCCAGTTGCGCACCGAGCAGCGGGCCGGGCGGCGGCACCACCAGGCAGGCACCGGCCGGCAGGGACATGCACAGCTCCAGCACCGAGGCGTCGAAGCTGGGGGTGGCGAAGGCCAGGACCCGGTCTCCCGGGCGGACCTGGTAGTGGTCGGCCTCGGCGGCGGCGAAGCCCGCGAGGCCGCGGTGGGTGACGACCACGCCCTTGGGGATGCCGGTGGAACCGGACGTGTAGATCACATAGGCCGGGTCGTCGAGGTCGAGCGGGCGGACGCGGTCCCGGTCGGTGGGCCGGTGGCCGGGTGCCACGTCGTCTTCGACGTCCAGGAGTTCCCTGATCTCCGCGGCGTCCAGGGTGACGGCCGGGGCGGCGTCGCGCAGCATCAGCGCGATCCGCTCTTGCGGGTAGCCGGGGTCGACCGGCAGGTACGCGGCGCCCGCCTTGGCGGTCGCGAGCTGGGCGACGACCATCTCGGCCGATCTCGGCAGGACCAGGGCGACGAGGTCACCGGGGCCCGTCCCGCGGGCGAGGAGACGGTGCGCGAGGCGGTTGGCCCGCGCCTCCAACTGGGCGAAGGACAGCGTCCCTGCCGGCCCGCGCACGGCGGGTGCCTCGGGCCAGCGGTCCACCGCCGCCTCGACGAGTGCGGCGAGGGTGGCCGGCGCGACCGTGTCGGCGTCCGCCGCCGGGCGGCCGGTGAGCCGGGCGCGCTCGTCCGGCGGCAGCACGTCGATCCCGTCCACGGACCCGGCCGCATCGGGCGCCGCCAGGGCGGCGAGGGTGTGCACCAGCTGCCCGGCCAGCGACCGCGCGGTGGACTCCTCGAAGTACCGCGGGTCGTAGCCGAGTTCGACGCACAGTTCGGAGCCGGGCGAGATCACCACGGTGAGCGGGTAGTTGGTCGCCTCCAGGGCGTGCAGATCGCGGACCCGCAGGCCGTGCGCGGTGGCCGCGGTGTTGTTGATCGGGTAGTTCTCGAAGACCACCAGGCTCTCGAACAGCGGCTCCCCGGCGTCCAGTGCGCTCCAGTCGCGCAGGTCCGACAGCGGGACGTGGTCGAACCCGCGGGCATCGGCCTGTGCGGACTGCAACGCCCGCAGCCAGTCCGCCGGGGCGGCGGTGCCGTCCACGTCGACCCGCACCGGCAGGGTGTTGATGAACAGGCCGGTGATGGCGTCGGCGCCGGGCAGGTCCGCGGGCCGGCCGGAGACCGTGCTGCCGAAGCACACCTCGCGCTCCCCGCTCCAGCGCGACAGCAGCAGGCCCCAGACCCCCTGGACGACGGTGTTGAGGGTGAGGTGGTGGCGCCGGGCGAAGTCCGTCAGCGCGGTGGTCCGTTCCGCATCGAGCCGCTGGGAGTGCCAGGTGCCGGCGCGGGTGGCGGCGCCCTGGGCGGGGCGCCGGTCGTAGGGCAGCGGGGTGGCGGCGGACAGCCCCGCCAGCTCCCGGCGCCAGTGCGCTTCGGCCGGGGCGGTGTCGTGGGCGGCGAGCCAGGCGGCGTAGTCCGCGAACGGCCTGCGGTCCGGCAGAGGGGGCTCGGTGCCCGCGGCGAGCGCCGCGTGGCAGGCGAAGACGTCCGAGAGGACCTGGAAGACGCTCCACCCGTCGAGCAGCACATGGTGGAAGGTCCACACGACCCGCGCCTCGGCCGGGGAGAGCCGGATGAGGGCGACCCGTAGCAGCGGCGCCCGGTCCAGGGCGATGCCGCGGGCCCGGTCCTCGGCGAGCAGCCGCTCCAGCGCGGCGTCCCGCTCGTCCGGCGGCAGGGCGCTCCAGTCGTACTCCGTCACGGGCAGGGTGACGCAGTGGTGCACGGTCTGGAGCGGCACCGGCACGTCGCGCAGCACCACCGCGCTGCGCAGCACGGGGGTGCGGTCCACGACCTGCTGCCAGGCGGCGGCCAGCAGCCGCAGATCGTGCACGCCGTCCACGACGAAGGTGGCCTGCTCCACGTAGAGCCCCTGGTCGGGCTCGTCCAGGCCGTGGAAGACCAGGCCCGTCTGGGTCGGGGTCAGCGGATAGATGTCCGTGACGTCCCGGCCGTTGCCGGCGAGCCGGTCGACGGTCTCCTGGTCCAGACGGACCAGCGGGAAGTCGGAGGGGGTTCGGCCGCCGGCGTCCGGCTGCGCGCAGTGCCGGACGATCTCGCGCAGTTCGGCGGCCATCTCCTCGGCCAGCCGGGCGACGGTGGCCCGCCGGTGCAGGTTCTTCGAGAACGACCAGGTGAACTCCAGCCGCTTGTCCGCGACCAGGCCGACGACATCGATCAGCTGCGGCCGGTCGGCCGCCGGGTCCATGCCGCCCTCCAGTGCGCCGTACGGTGCGTGCAGCAGGCCGTCGCCGGCCGAGGCGCTCCAGTCCTGCTGGCCGAGGTAGTTGAAGCCGATCTGCGGTGCGGGCGGGAGCCCGTCGGCCGCCGGGGTGCGCAGATGACGCAGCGCACCGTGCCCCAGGCCGTGCCGGGGCACTCTCCGCAGCCCCTCCTTCGCGGACTTCAGCGCCGCCGCGAGGTCCGCCCGCGGCGGCAGGTCCAGTGCGACCGGGAACATGGTGGTGAACCAGCCGACGGTACGGGAGAGATCGACGTCGTCGAAGATCTCCTCGCGGCCGTGGCCCTCCAGCCCGATCAACACCCGGTCGTGCCCGGTCCAGCGGGCCAGCACCCGGCCCAGGGCACACAGCAGAACGTCGTTGACCCGGGTGCGGTAGGTGTCCGGCACGTCCTGGAGGAGCCGGCGGGTCTCCTCGGCCTCCAGGCGGACGGTCACCGTGTCCTCGGAATCCGCGGTGTTGCGGCCCACGCCGTCGGTGGGCAGCTCGGCGTGGCCCTGCGGCCCGCTCCAGTAGGGGAGTTCGTCGTCGAAGCCGCCGGCGGCGGTGTGCGCGGACAGCCGCTCGGCCCAGGTGCGGAAGGAGGTCGTCTTGGGGCCGAGCTCGGCCCGGCCCCCGGCGCGCACCGCGCGGTAGGCGGTGTCCAGATCCTCCAGGAGGATGCGCCAGGACACCGCGTCCACGACCAGGTGGTGGGCCGCCAGCAGCAGGACCGGACGCTCCTCGGCACCGAGCCGGCACAGCACGGACCGCAGCAGCGGCCCACCGGCCAGGTCGAAGCCGGCGCTCAGGTCCCGGGCCAGCGCGCCCAGCGCTCCGGGGCGGTCACCCGGTGCCCAGTGCGACAGGTCGCGCACCTCCAGCGCGGGCGCCGCGCCGGGTGCCACGCCGAACTGGCGCCAACGGCCCTCGCCGGTGGGCTCGTACCGCATCCGCAGGGCGTCGTGGTGCTCCAGTACGGCGGCCAGGGCGGCACGCAGCGCGTCCTCGTCGGCCTCGGCGGTCAGCCGGAAGGACAGCGACTGGGTGAAGTGCCAGGGGCTGTCGGGGACGGTGTCGAACAGCCAGTGCTGGACGGGGGTGAGCGGGACCTCGCCGACCACCGGGCCCTGTTCGGCGCTGGTCAACGCGGCGGGCAGGCCTTCGGCGGCCGCGGCCAGGGCGGCGACGGTCTGGTGGACGAACAGCTGCCGCGGCGTCAGTTCGATGCCCGCGCGGCGGGCCGCGGAGACGATCTGGATGCTGAGGATCGAGTCGCCGCCCAGGGCGAAGTAGTTGTCCTCGGCGCCCACCCGGTCCACGCCCAGCACCTGGGCCCAGATGGCGGCGAGCGTCTTCTCGGTGTCCGTGCGCGGCGGGCGATGGCCGCCGGCCGGAGCCGCCCAGTCGGGCGCCGGCAGGGCGCGCCGGTCGAGTTTCCCGGTCGTTCCCAACGGCAGCCGTTCCAGCGGGACGACGACCGCAGGAACCAGATGGTCGGGCAGGCTCTGCGCGAGGAAGGCGCGCAGCGCGGCGGGGTCGGGGCGCACCGCGCCCCGCCCGACGACATAGCCCACCAGCCGCTTGTGGCCGTCGGTCTCGACCACCCGGGCGGCGGCCTCGGCCACCTCCGGGTGGCGGGCCAGCGCGGCCTCCACCTCGCCCAGTTCGATCCGGAAGCCGCGCACCTTGACCTGGTCGTCGGTGCGGCCGAGGTACTCCAGCTCCCCCTGGGCGTCCCAGCGCACGAGGTCGCCGGTGCGGTACATCCGCTCGCCCGCGGGGCCGAACGGGTCGGCGAGGAAGCGCCGGGCGGTCAGTCCGGGGCGGGCGAAGTACCCGCGCGCCACGCCCGTACCGGCGAGGTAGAGCTCGCCGGGCACCCCGACGGGCACCGGCTTCAGACGCGGATCGAGGACATAGGCGCGGGCGCCGGTGACGGGGCTGCCGATCGGCGGGGTGCGGTCGGGGTCGCCGGGGTCGCAGTGCCAGGCGGTGGCGTACACGGTGGCCTCGGTGGGGCCGTAGATGTTCACGACCCGGCAGCCGGGGACGGCGGCGCGGACCTCCGCCACGGTGCGGGCGGCGAGCCCCTCACCGGCCAGCACCACGGTCTCGGCGGTGACCTGGACGGTGTCCTCGGCGAGGAGCCGCCCCAGGGCCGAGGGGACGGCGCTGAGCAGGCCCGCGTTCCAGGGGCCGCGGCGTTCGGCCAGCGCGAGCAGGTCACCGACCAGCTCGACGCAGCCGCCGGACAGCAGCGGGCAGACCATCTCGAAGACCGAGACGTCGAAGTTGAGCGAGGTGGAGGCCACGACGTGGGACAGGCCGCGGTCGCCGAACTCGGCGGCCGCCCAGTCGGCCAGTGCCACCACCGAATCGTGGGTGACCACCACGCCCTTGGGCAGGCCCGTCGACCCCGAGGTGTGGATGACGTACGCGGGGTGGGCGGGCAGCAGCGCACCGGCCCGCTCGGCGTCGCCGAGGTCGGCGGCGGACCGCTGCGCGAGCTGCTCGGCGGTCCCGGCGTCGTCCAGCACGAACCGGGTGGCGGGCCCCTCGGGCAGCCGGCCGGCCAGGTCGGTGGTGGTGAGCACGATGTCCGGCCCGATGTCGTCGAAGAGGAAGGCGATCCGCTCGGCCGGGTACGTGGGGTCGACCGGCAGGTATGCCGCGCCGCTCTTGAGCACCGCGAGCAGGGCCACCATCAGGTCGGCCGTGCGCGGCAGCGCGAGCGCCACGAACCGCTCCGGGCCGGCGCCGGCGGCGATCAGCAGCCGGGCCAGCCGGTTGGCGCGCTCGTTCAGCTCCCGGTAGGTCAGCCGGTCGGCGCCGGCCACCACGGCCGGGGCGCCGGGGGTGCGGGCCGCCTGCTCCTCGAAGACCGCGGGCAGCACCCGCCGCGGTCTGCGGACGGCCGGTCCGCCGAACTGCTCCAGGAGGCGCCCGCGTTCCGCCCCGCTGAACAGGGGCAGATCGGCCAACCGGCGGTCCGGGTCCGCCGACATCTCCGTCAGCAGGACGCGCAGGCACTCCCCCAGCCGCTCGACGGTGCCGGCGTCGAAGGCCGCCGGGTCGTAGTCCAGGGTGATGGCGAGGCGCTCGCCGGGGGCGACGACCACGCCGAGCGCGTAGTTGGTCGGCTCCAGGTCGCGTTCCTGCTGGATGCCCAGGCCGTGCCGGGCGAGGGCCGCGCTGTCGAAGGGGTAGTTCTCGAAGACCACGATGCTGTCGAACAGGCCAGTTCCGCCGGGGAGTTCGCTCCAGGTCTGGAGCTGGGCCAGGGAGACGAAGTCGAACCGGCGGGACTCCGACTGGGACGTCTGGAGTTCGCGCAGCCAGTCCAGCAACGCCCGCTCCCCGTCGACCCGCACCCGGGTGGGCAGGGTGTTGATGAACACGCCGACCATGGACTCGACGCCCGGCAGGGCGGCGGGCCGGCCGGAGACGGTGGTGCCGAAGACCACGTCGTCGCTGTGGCCGTAGCGCGAGAGCAGCAGGCCCCAGGCGCCCTGGAGGACGGTGTTCATGGTCAGGCCGGCCCGCTGCGCCGTCTCCCGCAGCCGGGCGGACTCCTCGGCGCCGAGCGTGACGCCGACCGAGCCCGACGAGGCGGTGCGGTGGGCCTCCAGGGGACGCCGGTCCCGCGGCAGTTCGGTCGGGGAGGTGAATCCGGCCAGCGCGGTGCGCCAGTGCCGCTCGGCCTGCGTGCTGTCCTGCTCCGCCAGCCAGCGCAGATAGCTGCTGAAGGGGGCACGCGAGGGGACCTCGGGGCGGCGGCCCGCGGTGAGCGCCGCGTACCGCTCGCAGATCTCGTCGAAGACCTGGGCCGCGCTCCAGCCGTCGAGCAGGACGTGGTGGAAGGTCCACACGAGCCGGACCCGGTCCGTGGAGAGCCTGATCAGGGCGAGCCGCATCAGCGGGGCGCAGGTCAGGTCGAGACCGGCCGCCCGGTCCTCGGCGAGCAGGGTCTCCAGGGCGCGCTCGCACCGTTCGGGGGCCCATCCCGACCAGTCGTGATGGGTGATCGGGACGGTGGCGCGGGTCCGGACGATCTGCAGCGGCTCGGCGGTCTCCTCCCACACCAGTCGGGTGCGGAGCATCGGATTGGCGTCGGACGCCTGCTGCCAGGCCTCGGCGAGGGCGGCGGGGTCGGTGACGCCGGAGAGCACCAGCTGGACCTGGTTGAAGTAGGCGCCGGACGACGGATCCATCAGGCCGTGGAAGAGCATGCCGGCCTGCATCGGGGTCAGCGGATAGATGTCCTCGACCGCACTCCCGTCCGCCGCGATCCGGTCCACGGCCGCCTGGTCGAGGCGGGCCAGCGGGAAGTCGGAGGGGGTGCGGCCGCCGGCGCCCGGGCCGGCGCAGTGGGCGACGATGTCCTCCAGCGCCGAGAGCATGCCCGTGGCCAGGGCGGAGACCGTCTCCTCGCGGTGCACCCCGCTGCTGTAGTACCAGGTGAGTTCCAGCCGGCGGTCCTCGACCCGGCCCACCACGTCCAGCAGGTGCGGGCGGACCGACTCGGGCGCGGCGGCGCCGTCCAGTCCGCCGCGCACCCCGCGGATCAGGCCGCCGCCCTCGGCGGACCAGTCGAAGCGGCCCAGGTAGTTGAAGCTGATCCCGGGCCGGGGTGCGCCGGCGAGCTCCGGGGCCCCCGCGAGATGGCGCAGCGCCCCGTGGCCGAGCCCCCGGCCGGGCACGGCGCGCAGTTGCTCCTTGACGGAGGTGAGCGCCGTGGCCCAGTCGCCGGCCGGCACGTCGAGGGCGACGGGGAACAGGGTGGTGAACCAGCCGACCGTACGGGACAGGTCGACGTCGTCGAAGAGCTGGTCCTCGCGGCCGTGCCCCTCCAGGCCGACGGCGACGGTGCGCTCACCGGTCCAGTCGGCCAGCACCCGGCCGAGCGCCGTGAGCAGTACGTCGTTGATCTGCGTGCGGTAGACGCCGGGCACCTTCTGCAACAGGTCGTCGGTGCGTCGCCGGTCCAGACGGACGGTGACCGAGCGGAGGTCGGCGATCGTGTTGGTCCCCGCGGAGTCGACGGGCAGCGCGGCCGCGCAGCGCGCGCCCACCGCGCTCCAGTGGGCGAGCTCCCCGGTGAAGCCGCCGGCCTCGGTGTGGGCGTGCAACCGCCGGGCCCATTCCTGTACGGAGGTGGTCCGGGCGGGCAGGCGCACCGGCTCCCCGGCGCGGGCCTGCCGGTAGGCGCTCTCCAGGTCCTCCAGCAGCACCCGCCAGGAGACGCCGTCGACCACGAGGTGATGCACCGTCAGGTAGAGCTGGGGCGGCCGGTCCTGCGCGCCGGTGAAGAGCCGGCCTGCGAGCAGCGGGCCGGACTCCAGCCGGAAGCCCGTGTCCGCCTCGGCGCGGGCGGCGTCCACCGCGGCGTCGCACTCCTTGCCGGTCAGCCCGGTCAGGTCGTGCGCCCGCAGCAGCTGCGGGTCCGTCGCGTCCGGTGCCGGGCAGTGCTGGCGCCAGGTCCCGTCCGCCCCCTCGGTGAAGCGGCCGCGCAGGGCGTCATGGTGGGACCACAGCGCACGCAGGGCCGCTTCCAGGGCCCGCGGGTCGGGGTCCTCGGCCAGCTCGATGACGACGGACTGGTTGAAGTAGCCGGGGCGCTCGGGCCGGGCGTCGAGGAACCAGTGCTGGATCGGGGTGAGGTCGACGTCCCCGGTCACCGGGCCGGTGCCGGTGACCTGCGCGGTGGCGCCGGTGGCGGCGGTCAGCGCGGCGATGGTGGGGTGGCGGAACAGGTCCCGGGGGGTGAGGGACAGGCCCGCCCGGCGGGCGCGCGAGACGACCTGGATGCTGAGGATCGAATCGCCGCCCAGCATGAAGAAGTTGTCGTCCACGCCCACCCGGTCGATGCCCAGCAGGGCGCACCAGATCTCCGCGAGGATCCGCTCCGCCTCGGTGCGCGGGGCGCGGTGCTCACCCGCGGTGGCGGCCGACGGGTCGGGGGCGGGCAGCCGTCGCCGGTCGACCTTTCCGTTGCCGGTCAGGGGCAGCGCCTCCAGGGTGACGAACGCGGCCGGGAGCATGTAGTCGGGCAACACCTCGGCGAGGAAGGCGCGCAGCTCGGCCGCCGGCGGCACGGTCGTTCCCGGGGCGGCCACGAGGTGGGCGACCAGGCGCTTGCGGCCGCCGTCGGCGAGGACGGTCAGCACCGCTTCGCCCACGCTGTCGTGGCGGGTGAGCGCGGCCTCGATCTCGGCCGGTTCGACGCGGAAGCCCCGGATCTTGATCTGGTCGTCGGCGCGCCCCACGAAGTGGAGTTCACCGTCCGCGCTCCAGCGCACGATGTCGCCGGTGCGGTACATCCGGGTGCCGGCCGGGCCGAACGGGTCGGCGAGGTAGCGTTCGGCGGTCGCGCCGGGGCGGCCGCCGTAGCCGCGGGCCAGTCCGGCACCGGCGATGTAGAGCTCTCCCGGGATGCCGGGCGGCTGCGGCTGGAGCGCGTCGTCCAGCACATAGACCCGGGTGTTGTCCAGGGGGCGCCCGATGGGCAGGGCGGCGGGCAGCGGGTCGCCGGCGCGGAAGACCCGCCGGGTCGCGAAGGTGGTCGTCTCGGTGGGGCCGTAGCCGTCGACCACGGTGAGGTCCGGGCAGGCGTCGAGCAGGCGGCGGACCGCGGCACCCGGTACGGCCTCGCCGCCGGTCCACACTTCCCGGGCACCGCGCAGGCACCCGGGGTCCTCCTGGGCGAGCAGGCGGAACAGTCCGGCGGTCAACCACAGGCAGCTGACGCCCTGTTCCGTGATCGCCCGGCGCACCGTGGCGGCGTCGATGTCCGCCGGCGGGGCCAGCACGGCCGTACCGCCGCGCAGCAGCGGTACCCACAGTTCGTAGGTGGCGGCGTCGAAGGCCTGCGGGGAGTGCACCAGGACCCGGTCGTGTGCGGCGAAGGCGCGGTCGAAGGCGAGCGCGACGACGTCCCGGTGGCGCACCGCGACACCCTTGGGGCGCCCGGTGGAGCCGGAGGTGAACATCAGGTACAGCACGTTGTCGGGGTGGACGGCGGGCAGCGGCGCACCGGCCGGGGCGGGGGTGTCCGCGGCTCCGGGCGGCACCGCGGCCGCTCCGTCACCGGTGAGCAGCAGGGTGCGCCCGTCGGGAGCCGCCTCCCGGGCGGTCTCCTCCCAGGAGGCATCGGTGAGGACGAGGTCCGCCGCGCTCTCCGCCAGGACCTGCCGCAGCCGCTCCCGCGGGGCGCGGCCGTCCAGCGGGACGTACACGCCGCCGGCCTTGGCGAGCGCCAGCTGGGCGACGACCAGCGCGGCCGAGCGGTCCATGAGGACCCCGACCGGACGCTCCGGTCCGACGCCGATCCCGATCAGCCGATGGGCCAATGCATCGGCTCTCGCCTCTAGTTGACGGTACGTCAATCTCAGCTCCCCGGCGTCCAGGGCCATGGCGTCGGGGGTGCGCCGGGCCTGGGCGGCGAACAGCTCGGCCACCGTGCCCTCGGGCAGTGCGGCGGCGGTGTCGTTCCACTCCTCGACGACCTGGCGGCGGTGCGCGGCACCGAGCACCGGCAGCCGCGCGGGCGGGCCCCCGGCGTCGGCGGCCATGCCCGCCAGCAGCACCGTGAGGTACTCCCCCATCCGCTCGACGGTGGCGGCGTCGAACAGCTCCGGGTCGTAGCCGAGCCGCAGCGCCAGCTCCGCGCCCGGGTAGGCGACCAGGCTCAGGGGGTAGTTGGTGGTCTCGATGCCGTCGAGGCCGCTGAGCCGGAGGCCGTGCGCGGCGGCGAGGTCGTCGCCGACCGGGTAGTTCTCGAAGACCACGATGCTGTCGAACAGCGCGACCCGCTCGGGCAGGTCGCAAAAGGCCGTCAGCCGGGTGAGCGGCACGAAGTCGAAGCGCCGGTCGTCGGTCTGGATCTCCTGCACCCGGCGCAGCCAGTCCCCCAGGGTGCCGTCGGCCGGGACGGTCAGCCGGGTCGGCACGGTCGCGATGAACAGCCCGTTCATCGCCTCGACGCCGGGCAGCTCGGGCGGCCGCCCGGAGACGGTGGTACCGAAGACGACCTCGCGACGGCCGGTCTGACGGGCCAACAGCAGCGCCCAGGCACTCTGCACCAGGGTGTTCACGGTCACCCCGGTGCGCTTGGCCAGCTCGTCCAGGGCGCGGGTGGTGCCGGCAGACAGGGTGCGGCGCACCGCTGCGGTGGACTCGGCGCGATGGGTCTCCCGGGGCTCGCGGTCGTAGGGCAGGGCGGTGGGCTCGGCCAGGCCGTCGAGGCGGGCCCGCCAGTGCCGTTCGGCCGATGCCCAGTCGCGCTCGCGCAGCCAGGCCACATAGTCACGGAAGGGCCGGCGGACCGGCAGGCCGCTCTCCGCCGCGGTGTCCCCCTCGGACAGCAGCGCATGGCACCGGAAGACGTCGGACAGCACCTGGAACAGGCTCCAGCCGTCGAGCACCAGATGGTGGAAGGACCACACCACCTGTACCTCGGTGTCCGACAGCCGGGCGAGGGTGAGCCGCTGGAGCGGGGCGGTTTCGAGGTCGATCCCGCGCCGCCGGTCGTCGTCGAGCAGCTCTTGCAGCCGCGCCCGCCGCTCCTCGTCCGTCAGGGCGCGCCAGTCGAGCCGGCGCACCGGCACCGTGGCGTCGCGCTCGACCACGAGCAGCGGATCGGGTACGTCCTGCCACACCACCCGGCCCCGCAGCACCGGCGTGCGGTCGGTCACCCGCTGCCAGGCCGCGGCGAGGACCTGGGGGTCGGGCACACCGTCCAGCACGAAGGCGAGCTGCTGGAAGTAGACGCGTCGGTCGTCCTGGGACAGCCGGTGGAAGAGCATGCCGGCCTGGGTGGGGGTGAGCGGGTGGATGTCCTCGACGGCGGCGGCGTCCTCGCCCACCACCCGGTCCACGGCCGGCTGGTCGAGCGCGGCCAGCGGGAAGTCGGACGGGGTGCGGCCGCCGGCCCCCGGCCGGGCGCCGTGCCGGGCGATGTCGCCCAGCGCCCGCGCGAAGGCACCGGCCAGCGCGGTGACGGTCTCCTCGTGGTGGAGGTTCGCCGAGTAGAACCAGGTGAATTCCAGGGCGTCGCCGTCGAGCCGGCCGACGACCTCCAGCGCGTGCGGCCGCGCCGCCGCCGGGTCGGCGTCCAGCGACAGCTCGCGGTGCGGGCCGCGGTAGAGGCAGCCGTCGCCGCCGGGCAGGCCGAACTGGCCGAGGTAGTTGAAGCTGATGCCGGCGGTCGGCGTGGTGGGCAGGTCCTCCGGCCGGATCAGGTGGCGCTGGACGCCGTAGCCCAGACCGCGGCGGGGCACGGCGCGCAGCTGCTCCTTGACCGACTTCAGCACGGTGCCCCAGTCCGCGTCCGGTGCCACGGTGAGGGCGACCGGGTAGCGGGTGGTGAACCAGCCGACCGTGCGGCTCAGGTCCAGGTCGCCGAAGAGCTCCTCCCGGCCGTGGCCCTCCAGGTCCACCGGGACCCGGTCCCGGCCGGTCCACCCGTGCAGCGTCCGGCCCAGCGCGCTCAGCAGCACGTCGTTGACCTGGGTGCGGTAGGCACTGGGCAGGGTGTGCAGCAGGACGGAGGTGTCCTGCGGGGTGAGGCGCACGGTCACCGAGCGGGCCGACGCATAGGTGTTGGCGCCGTCGAGGTCGGTCGGCAGCTCCGGGTCACAGGAGCGGGCCAGCGCGGTCCAGTACGCCGTCTCGTCCTGGAAGCCGCCGGTGCCGGCGTGTTCGGTGAGCCGGCGGGCCCAGTGGCGCAGCGGGGAGGACTTCGCCGGCAGCGCGGCGGCCTGCTCGCCGCGCTGCCGTGCGCGGTAGGCCCGGTCCAGGTCCGCCAGCAGGATGCGCCAGGAGACGCCGTCGACCACCAGGTGGTGGACGGTCAGATGCAGCACCCGGGGCAGCCCGGCGCCCCGGTCGTGGAGTACGGCGCGCCACAGCGGACCGCAGGCCAGGTCGAACGGGCCGAGGTGCACGGCGGTGGCGTCGGGGCCACGGTGGTGGTGCAGCACGGCCGCGGGCGCCTCGGCCTCGATGTGCTGGAGCCACCGGCCGTCGCCCTCGCGCGTGAAGCGCGAGCGCAGCGCGTCGTGGTGGGCGACCACCTCGCGCAGAGCGGCCTCCAGCGCCGCGGTGTCGAGGTCGTCGGACAGCTCGACGGACAGCGTCTGGCCGAAGTGGCCGGCCCGGTCGGCATCGCTCTCGAACAGCCAGTGCTGAAGGGGTGTCAGGGGAGCGGTACCGGTGGCCACCGCCTCGGGGGCCGGGCCGGCAGCCGGCCGCTCGGCGGCGGCGTCCACGCACTGGGCGAGGGCGCCGACCGTCTGGTGCCGGTAGACGTCGCGCGAGGTGACGGCCAGCCCCGCCTGCCGTGCCTGGGCGACCACCTGGATGCTGAGGATCGAGTCGCCGCCCAGCGTGAAGAAGTTGTCCTCCACGCCGACCCGTGCCACCCGCAGGACGTCGGCCCACACGGCGGCCAGCGCCCGTTCGGTGGCGGTGCGCGGCGCCACGTACTCCGCCGTCCCCGCGGCCGTCCGGTCGGGGGCGGGCAGCCGGTCCCGGTCGAGTTTGCCGTTGGGGTTGAGCGGCAGCACCGGCAGGACGACGACCGAGGCCGGCACCATGTAGTCGGGCACGCTGCGGCCGAGTTCGCGGCACAGCGCGCCCGGGTCGAGCTCCGCCCCGGGGGCCGGCACGACATAGCCGATCAGGCGCTTGTGGCCGTCGCTCTCCCGGGTGGCGGCGGCCGCCTGGGCCACCCCCGCACAGCGCAGCAGCGCCGCCTCGACCTCGCCCAGCTCGATGCGGAAGCCCCGCACCTTGACCTGCTGGTCGGCCCGGCCGACGTACTCCAGCTCGCCCTCGGCGGTCCACCGCACCAGGTCGCCGGTGCGGTACATCCGGCTGCCCGGCCCGGCGAAGGGGTCGGCGACGAACCGGGTGGCGGTCAGACCGGGCCGCCCGAGGTACCCGCGGGCCAGGCCCCCGCCGCCGAGGTACAACTCCCCCGTCACGCCCGGTGGTTGGGGCCGCAGCAGGCCGTCCAGGACGTAGGCGCGGGTGCGGGCGACGGGCCGGCCGATCGGCGGGGACTGCTCGGGGATGCCGTCGCCGGCGAACCACGCGGTGGCGTACACGGTGGCCTCGGTCGGCCCGTAGATGTTGGCGACCTGGGCGGCGGGCATGGTCCGGCGGATGTCGCGCACGGTCTGCGCGGGCAGCGCCTCGCCCGCCAGCACCACCGTGTCGGCCCGGACGGCGGCGGCGTTCCGGGTGAGCATCCGGGAAACCACCGACGGCACCCCGCTGAGGAGACCGGCCTGCCGCGGGGCGCCGCCCGCCCGGTCGGCGAGGGCCGGCAGGTCGGCCACCACCTCGATGCTGCCGCCGGACAGCAGGGGGCACAGCAGCTCGAAGACGGACACATCGAAGTTGAGCGAGGTGGAGGCCACGACATCGGTCAGCCGCTGCCGCCCGAACGTCTCCCCCGCCCACACCGCCAGGTCGGCCACGCTGGCGTGCGAAACCACCACACCCTTGGGCCGTCCCGTCGAGCCGGAGGTGTAGATGACGTAGGCGGGGTGGCGGGGATCGAGCGGGCGCGCCCGTTCGGCGTCGGTGAGGTCGTCCTCCGGGGACCCGGGCAGCGCGGCCAGGGTCCCCGGGTCGTCCAGCACCAGCGGCTCGGTGCCCTCGGGCAGGCAGCCGGCCGTGTCCCGCGTGGTCAGGACGACGGCCGGAGCGGCGTCGGCGAGCATGAACCGGATGCGCTCGGCCGGATAGCCGGGGTCCACCGGCAGATATCCGGCACCCGCCTTGAGCACCGCCCACAGGACCGCGACCAGGTCGGCGGAGCGCGGCAGCGCCAGGGCCACCAGGGACTCCGGACCGACCCCCCGGCCGGCCAGCAGCCGGGCGAGGCGGTTGGCGCGCCGGTTCACCTCGTCGTAGGTGAGCTGCGTCCCGCCGCAGACCACGGCGGTCCGGTCGGGCGTACGGGCGGTCTGCGCCTCGAAGAGGGCGGGCAGCGTCGTCTCCGGAGCCTCCTGCTGCGGCGCGTTCCAGGCGTCGAGCATGGTGCGCCGCTCGTCGTCCGTGAGCAGCGGCAGTTCGGCCACGGTCCGGTGCGGGCCGTCCACCATGCCCGCCAGCAGGAGGTGCAGATGACGGCTCATCCGGGCCACGGTCCGGGCGTCGAACAGGTCGGTGTTGTACTCGACGGTCAGTCCGAAGGAGCCGTCGCTGCGCGGCAGGAACTCCAGCACCAGGTCGAACCGTGCGGCCGGGCGCGGCAGCGGATGCTCCTCGATCCGTACGCCGCCGGCCTCCTGGGGGTGCACCATGGCGGTCTGCTGGACCACGAGGACCTGCACGAGGGGCGTGCGGCTGGGGTCCCGCGGCGGGGCCAGCTCCTCGACGACCCGGTCGAACGGCACGCCGTCATGGCTGAAGGCGTCCATCAGCGTGGTCCGCATCGTGTCCAGGAACCGGTCGACGGTGACCGCGCCGTCGACGTCGCTCCGCAGGACCACGGTGTTGACGAAGAAGCCCGCCACGTCCTCCAGTTCGCGGCGGTGGCGGCCGTTGGTGACGGTGCCGAACGCGATGTCCCGCTGGCCGCTGTAGCGGGAGAACAGCACCGCGGCCGCCCCGGAGAACAGGGTGAAGGGGGTCGTGCCCTTGGCCCGGGCGAGTCTGCCGAGACGGGCGACGAGGTCCGCGGGCAGCTCGTGGCGGTGTGCCGCGCCGGCCGTGGTGCGCACCGGCGGCCGGGGCCGGTCCGTGGGCAGGTCCAGCTGCGGCGTCCCGGACAGCTGCCGCTTCCAGTACGCGAGGTCCGCCGCGTGCCGGGAGGGCGCCGGGCGACCGTGCTCCCACACGGCGAAGTCCGGGTACTGCAGGGCCGGTCGTGGCAGGTCGTCCGGCTTCCCGTCGGCCTCGGCGGCGTACAGCGCGGCCAGTTCCCGGACCAGGATGCCGACCGACCAGCCGTCGGTGACGAGGTGGTGCTGGGCGAGCAGCAGCAGGTGCTCCTCGTCGGCGAGCCGGATCAGCAGCGCACGGGTCAGCGGGCCCTCGCGCAGGTCGTAGCGGCGCTCCAGCTCCTCGGTCAGCAGCCGCTCGGCCGCTGCGGTGTGCTCGCCGGCCGACAGGGTGCGCAGGTCGGCGGTGCGCATCGGCAGAGCGGCCGCGTCGTCGACCCGTTGCACACCGCGTCCGTCCACCGTGGTGAAGGTGGTGCGCAGCGCGTCGTGGCGCGCGGCGAGCCGGTCCAGGGCACGGCCGAGCGCGCCCTGGTCCAGCCGTCCGCGCAGCCGCACCCCGACCCCGGTGTTGTACTCGCTGCCGCCGGCCGTGAGGTCGTCGAGGAACCACAGCCGCTGCTGGGCGGCGGAGAGCGGCAGCGGGCGCTCGCGCGGGGCCGACGGGATCGGTGTCGCGGGATCCGTGCCGTCGACTCCGTCGAGAAGGGCGGCCACTTCGGCGACCGTCCGGGCGGTGAACAGGTCCCGGACGGTCAGCCGGACCCGCCGCTCCTCCCTGATCCGGGAGAGCACCCGCACCGCGAGGACGGAGTCGCCGCCGAGGGCGAAGAAGTCGTCGTCGGCGCCGACGGGGTGCACGTCCAGGACGTCCGACCAGATGCCGGCCACGGTCCGCTCGGCGGGCGTCCGGGGCGCGAGGTGGCTCGCGGTGTGGGCCGGGCCGGGCTCGGGCAGGGCCGTCCGGTCGATCTTGTGGTGTGCGGTGAGCGGGAACGCGTCCAGGACCACGACGGCCGACGGCACCATGTGCGCCGGCAGGCTGCGGGCGACCGCCGCCCGCAGCGCCGCCGGCTGCGGCGGCCGGTCGTCGTCCCCCGGCGTCACATAGCCGACGAGCCGCTGCCGTCCGGGCTCGTCCTCGCGCACCAGGACGACCGCTTCACCGACGTCGGCGTGGCCCGCCAACACCGCCTCGATCTCGCCGGGTTCGACCCGGAAGCCGCGTATCTTGACCTGCCGGTCGAGCCGACCGAGGTACTCCAGCTCGCCGTCCGCGTTCCAGCGCGCCAGGTCTCCGGTGCGGTAGAGCCGGGTTCCGGGCGGTCCGTACGGGTCGGCCACGAAGCGCGCGGCGGTCAGGCCCGGGCGGTTGAGGTAGCCGCGGGCCACCCCCTCGCCCCCCACGTACAGTTCACCGCTGGTCCCGGCTGCCACCGGACGCATCGTCGCGTCCAGTACATGCAGCCGGGTGTACGGCAGCGGCCCGCCGATCGGCGGGGTGCCGCCGCCGACGGCCAGCGGTCCGGTCCAGGAGGCGACCACCGTGGCCTCGGTGGGACCGTAGGAGTTGATCAGCCGGCGCCCTGCGGCCCAGCGGTCGACCAGATCGGCCGGGCAGGCCTCGGCTCCCACGATCAGTGTCCGCAGGTCGGGCAGGGTCCGGTCACCGGCCGGGGCGGGCAGCGTGGCGAGCGCGGCCGGCGGGATGAGCGCATGGGTGATGCGGTGCTCGGTCAGGACGTCGGTGAGGTCGTCGCCCAGCCACGGGCCGTCCGGCGGCACCACGAGGGTGGCGCCGGACAGCAGGGAGCTGCACAGCTCCAGGACCGCGGCGTCGAAGCTCGGGGACGAGAACTGCAGGACGCGGTCACCGGGTTCGACGGCGTACCGGTCGGCCGCCGCCGCGGCGAAGCCGGCCAGTCCGGTGTGGGCGACCGTCACCCCCTTGGGGACACCGGTCGACCCCGAGGTGTAGATGACGTAGGCCGGGTGCGCGGCGTACAGCGGCGCGCACCGGTCCGCGTCCTGCGGGGTGTGGTCCGGTCCGGTGGCGAGCCGGAGCCGGGCCGGATCGTCGAGGACCACGGCCGGATCGGCGTCGGCGAGCATCAGCTCCCGGCGTTCGGCGGGGTAGGCCGGGTCGACGGGCAGGAACGCGCCGCCGGCTTTGGCCACGGCCAGTTCCGCCACGACCAGTTCGACCGAGCGGGGCAGCACCAGCGCCACCGTGCGCTCCGGCCCCACGCCGCGTCCGATGAGGTCGTGCGCCAGGCGGTTGGCCCAGGTGTCGAGTTCGCGGTAGGACCAGGTCCGCCGGCCGTCCGTGACGGCGGGTGCCTGCGGGGTGCGCGCCACCCACGCGGCGAACAGGTCACCGAGCGAACACGGGGGCACCGGACGGACCGCGCCGGGCCCGACGACCGGCGAACCGGTCCGGGTCTGCGCCAATGCGGACGCGGGTGCGGAGTTTTCGTGCGGGTCCGACATGGAAGTCAGTCCTTCGGGGCGGGGACGGGGCAGGGCAAAAGGACGTCGAGCAGCCCGGGAGAGCGGTCCCGGACAGGGGGCAGGGCCGAGGTCCGGCCGGGCCCGGCGCAAAGAGCGGGGAGGCGCGCGGGCCGCCGGCGGCGGGCTCGGCTCAGGCGGCGGCGGTACGGCGGGCCGTGCGTCCGGAGATCTGCAGCCGGTCGATCGTGCCGGTGTCCGGATCACGCACGAAACATCCGCCGGGCACCCGGCGGCCGGACGCGGGGTCCACCAGATCGCAGCTCAGATCCGCGTAGCAGACGAGGGGTGCCGGAGTGTCGCCGCTCACGGACAGCGCCAGGGAGCCCTCCGCGTCGGCGGTGACGCGGTATTCGACGGTTCCGTTGTGGTAGGTCCCGGCGCACTGGGGAAGTGCGAGGGGAGCGCCGGCCTCCCGCGGGCGCGGTGCCGCGGGCACGCTCACCCCGGTGATCCCGGCGAGGTCGTCGGCCAGTTCGTGCCACAGGGCGGTGCCGCTGTTGGCGTTGCTGGTGAAGGCGACCACGGTGCCGCTGTCCGGTTCGGCCCGCAGATGGCAGGAGGTGCCCTGCGCGTTGCCGTCATGGCCGCACCACTGTGCCGCGCCCTGCTGGAAAAGCGCGAGGCCCAGCCCCCAGGCGTCCGCCAGGACACCCGGCACGGCGCCGGGGACCGGGCGGCGCATCTCCTCGGCGGCGTCCTGCGGCAGCACCGGGCGGGGGCCGTGTCCGATCAGGTCCCGGCCCAGTGCGACCAGGTCGAGCGCGCTCGCCAGCAGGCCACCCGCCGGCGCCTCCACCGGCGCGAGGGTCTGCTGCACCGGCCGGACGCGGCCGGAGAGCGGGTTGGCGGAGTGTCCGCTCGCCACCGGTCGCTCCGGCGCACGGTCGCCGAGGAAGGCGGGCCGGGTGCCCAGGGGTTCCAGGAGGAAGGCCCGTACCGCGTCCTGCCAGGGCATGCCCGTCACCGATTCGATCAGCCGGCCGGCGGCGACGAACCCGGCGTTGGAGTAGGAGAATCCGGTCCCGGGCGCGCACACGGTGTCCCGGTCGGCGCAGTGCGCGGACAGATAGCGGGACGGCGTCAGGGCCGCGACGTCGTCCGAGTCGGGCCCGGTCGGGAGCCCCGCCGTGTGGCTGAGCAGCTGCCGCACGGTCACCTGCGGCGTCCGCAGCTCCGGCACGTACAGGGCGACCCGGTCGGCCGGCGCGAGGTCGCCGTCGGCGGCGAGCAGCATGACGACCGCGGCGGTGTAGCACTTGGTGACGGATCCGAGCGGCACCGCGGTGTCCGCGGTGAACGGCCGGCCCGTGGAGACGTCCGCGTCGCCGGTGTGGACGCTGTACGTGACCGAGTCGGTGTGCACGGCGAGCTGGGCTCCCGGCACCTGATGGGCGCGGGCGAGCGTGTGCAGACGCTCTTGTAACAGGCGTCGTATCTGCGTCTGCTGCCGGCTTGCGACCGGAGCGCTCGTGGCATACGGCATGAGAAAGCTACTCCCGGATCTCGAAATTCACGAGGCGTTGATGTGCCGGCTCACCGTGAACCGGTCCCGGTCGCGGTGTCGGCGCACCGGCCTCCGGGCCTGGTCGCCGAGGCGTGCTCGACGGCTGGACTCCCCGCGCCCGCGGCCCCTGCGGCCGAACGCGCCGGGAACGGCGCTATGACCTCCGTACCTCCAGCGGCAGTCGGCGCACGCTGACGATGACGGCGGGATTCTGGATCTCGACCTCGCTGCGACGGGCCACGGCGATCTCAGGGAAACGTTCCAGCACCAGCCGCAGGGCGATCCGGGCCTCCAGCCGGGCCAGCGGCGCACCGAAGCAGAAGTGGATGCCGTGGCCGAAGGTGAGGTGCGGGTTGGGGCTGCGGGTCACATCGAAGTCGTCGGGGCGGGCGAACCGGGCCGGATCGCGGTTGGCGGCGGCCAAGTTGGCCATCACCACCGAGTCGGCGGGCAGGGTCCGCCCGGCGAGCTGCACTTCACGGGTGGTCCGGCGGCCCAGCTCGGGGAAGGGCGGCAGCCAGCGCAGCACCTCTTCGATGACGTCCGGCAGCCGCCCGGGATCGGCGCGCAACCAAGCGGCCTCGTCGGGGTATTGGTCGAGGCAGAGCAGGGCATTGCCCAGCAGGGCGGTGGTGGTGATGTGCCCGGCGACCAGCAGCAGCGCCACGAAGCCGACGATCTCCTGGTCCGTCAGACGCACCCCGTCCACCTCGGCCCGCACCAGCCGGCTGGTCAGCCCCTCGCCCGGATTCTTCCGGTGGTGGCGGATGTGGTCGAGGAGGTAGCCGTTCATCTCGCGCACGGTGGGCGCGATGGAGTCCAGCGCGCGCTCGACGTCGGCCATGTCCAGCGACGAGCCGATCTCGTCCCCGCCGAAGAGGGTGGCCGCCCACTCCTGGAACAACGCCCGGTCGCCCGCCGGGATCCCCAGCAGTTCGGCGATGACGATGAGGGGCAGCGGGTAGGCCAGCGCGTCGACCACGTCGAACCGGTCGCGGTCCTCGACGGCGTCGAGCAGCTCCGTGGTGACGGCGTGAATCCGCGGTTCGAGTCCGGCCACCACGCGCGGGGTGAAGGCCTGGCTGACCAGGGTGCGCAGCTTGCGGTGCGCCGGCGGGTCCATGCCGACGAAGTTGCCCTGGCGGAAGGTCTCGAAGTCCGGCTGGGTGGGGGCCAGCCCGGAGAAGTCCGAGGAGTACGCGGCCGGATCGGCGAGCACGGCGGCCACGCTCTCGTGGTCCAGCACCTGCCACAGCTTCTGCTGCTCGTCGTAGCGGACGGGGCCGGCCTGCCGCGCGGTTCTCCACCCGTCGACGAGCGCGTCGAAGGCGAAGGGGGCCTGTATCAGTTCGTTGCTGGTCACCGGTTCTCCCTGGCGAGCGGGTCCGGGAGGATTCGCTCCTCGCCGGCAGTGGTGCAAACGACCGGTAGGCGGTCATGTGCCCCGGAACGGTGGATTGCGATACGGCACAACGGACTCACGTCACCGCCTTTTCCTGACCTTGGTTACTTTCTTGATGGTTTCCGGTGCGGACGAAATCGCCGCTCCGGAACTCCGTGCGCGGTGGTGTCGCGGTCACCCCGGGGGGCGAGGCACACCGAGTTCCGCGACCGCACGGTCGCTCAAGGGGACGTGCGCACGTGAATTCCGGCGCACGGCAGGCAGCAGCGCGCGAATACCGGGTCGCACGACAAAGCGACAGCCTGTGCAGCCGCATTCGCGCTCCGGGTCGTCACGGACGCGGGCGGCGCCGAGCGCCACTGCACGGCGAGCGACACGGGCGGCACCCCACCGCGACCTGCGGCGGACAGCGGCGCGGAGGCTGCCTCGGCGGTCGGCCGGGTCCCCACCGGGGCCGTACCGCGGGCCGTTCACGGACAGCGTGCGGGCCGCAATGTCACCGGCCCGACCCTTCCGTCCCTCGGCGCACCCCACCGGGGAAATGCAGCCGGCTTCGCCTTCCCACTCGGTGCACAAGTCCGCGAGCACCCTCCCCCACCATCCGTCACTCCACGGACAAACGGTAGCGACCGCACAGTCGACCTTCCCGATATCACTGATCCCCCACTGAAGACCCTCGCGCACGACGCGAATGCGACGTCCCGCCCCGGGCAAATGGCGGCTGATCCCACACGCCAACCACCGCTGCCGAAAAAGAGAACGAGAGAAGAGTACGCATTACTGGCAGGTATCGCTTGGTGTTGTCAGTGATTCGTACCCTTGGAAGCTTTCGCGCCAGTTCGACGTGGCCACAGTCTTCACTCCCGGTCATACGATAGCAACCCCCCAAGGCTTCACGGAGGGTGACTTCAATCCCCAGTCTCCTTAACTCGCACGTAAGTTACCGAGGGTCTCCTGTTACTCCTGAGGCTCGGGATTCGACTTCCCGTTCGAACAACCTGCGGCGAATTGGATGCCACCGCCCCCGGAAAGCCGCAAAACCCCTCCCGGGACACCCGTCACCGCCGCAGGGCAACGCCCCCACCACCGCGACAACGGCGCTGTCCAGACCCGGCCCAGCTCCCTGATGGAGCGTCAATTAAAGGACTCCTTAACGAACTTGCTTGACACCTCACAGCCAGGAGACGGATGCCTCGACGTCGCTCAGGCCGGGCCACCCCGGCGACCAAGGGGTCCGGGCGGGTCCGGAATGGCGGCCCGGGACGATTCGGTGGCGTCCGGTCAGCCAGGAAGACGCCCCACTCGATGTCCGACATTCGACGGCCGAATCATTGGCTGGATTTGATGCCTTGCGGGCAACGCGCGCACCACGGTATTCAACCCTCCGCCGAATAGGGGGAAAAGAGCGGCCATGCGTCCCAATAGGCCGTGGCTTTGCCTGTCGACGGCATCCCGGCGCGGCTCACCGGCCCGGCCGATCACGGTTTCTTCCAGCCCGCCTGCAGGGCACCCCGGCATGTGCGGGTGCGAAGAGCCAGGCACCTGTCGGGCGGTCGGCAGAGCCCTTCTCGGACCGACAAGGAGTGCGGTGCGTCCAGTTGCGGGGCCGACGGCCGGGCGCACGCACGCGCGGCGCCCGCTCCCCGAAGGCCGAAATTGGCGCATACGTGCGACTGAGGCGTGCTTAGATATAGCTTATGTGTCCCCGGGCGAAGCGCCGGGCAACGGTGCACGACGCCGGCACACTCGTCGGCTGAGCCGTCCCTGCCCGCCGAGGGCCCGCCCGGCCCCGCCGCGAGCGGTCCACGGCCACACCCTCACCCCGCATCGCCCCCTTCCGCTTTCCTCATCCACCTGACGTCGGCCGGGTCCGGCTGACGTCACGACTACAACAGAAGAGTTCATGAGACGAATACCTTGGACGCGCACCGCCACCCTGGGCGTGTGCGCCTCGATAGCGTCGCTCGCCCTGGCCGCTCCGGCGACCGCGGTCCCGGACCTCCCCGGCCGGGCACCCGCCTCCGCCACTCGGAGCGTGGCGGCGCCGCTGTCGCACCCCACACCCCCCGCGCCCCCGGCCGCGCCGACCACGCCGCCTCCGCCGGGCGCGCCGGTGAAGCCCTCGAAGGGCGTGACGCCGGACGAGATCCGTAAGGCGCAGGAGGCGGAGCGGTATTGGACGCCCGAGCGCATCCGCAGCGCCGTCCCCGTCGAGGTCCCGGAGACCGGCGGGAAGAATCCGGACGAGCAGCGTGCTCCGGCGGTGCGGGGCAAGCCCTCGCTGCGGGAACCGAGTCATGAGGTCGGCGCGGGCATCGCCACGGTCGGTGTGTTCCTGATCCGGAGCACTGACGGATCGCCGACTCCCAACCAGTTCTGTACGGCCAACTCCGTGACCTCGCCGACCAAGAGTCTGGTCATCACGGCGGCACACTGCCTCAAGGGCAACAAGTCCTACAGCAAGGTCGCCTTCGTTCCCGGCTACCGCGCCGGTGCCTCGACGCCCGGCCAGGCCGGGGAGACGCCGTACGGCATCTTCCCGATGCAGGAGGGAAAGGTCTGGATCGACGGGCGGTACCTCTCCCCCTCTCCCTATGACGATGTGGACTTCGCCTTCCTCCGTGTCGGACCGAACTCCCGCGGCCAGCTCCTGGAAGACGCGACCGGCACCGGCAACACGCTGACCACCACCTCGTCCGCGAACCTCGCGCGCAAGAACGTGACCCTCATCGGTTATCCCGGCGGCCAGAAGACGCCGCTGCAGTGCACGAATGACACCAGCGCCGTCAAGAACCGGTTCATGGAAATCAAGTGCGCCCGATTCCGCTCGGGCGTCAGCGGCGGCCCGTTCCTCGACGGCTTCGACGGCAGCCGCGGCAAGCTCGTCGGGGTCATCGGCGGCTACAACACCGGTGGGCTCTCCGACGACGTCTCCTACTCCTCACAGTTCGACGACGACGTCGTCCGGCTCTACGACCAGGCGGTCGGTGACGCGGAGCCGGACGAGCCCAACCTCATGGGCAGCGCCGGCACCTGGCAGCACGCCACCGTCCTGGCGGCCGGCAGCTTCCACACCGCCTCGGTACGCGACGACCGCAGCGACCTGATCGTGCGCTGGTCCGACGGTGAGGTCTCGCTCTACCCGGGTGACGGCAAGTTCGGCTTCCGCAAGGACGTCCAGCTCCTCAAGAAGAACAAGGACTGGGAGCAGGCGCAGGTCATCACCGCCGGCGACTTCACCGGCGACGACACCGACGACCTCTTCGTCCGCTGGGCCAACGGCAGGATGACCCTCTACAAGGACGTCAACGAAACCAACAAACTCACCGACGCGATCCAGCTCCGCGGCCCCGACAGCACCTGGACGCACGCCGCGAACATCACGGCCGGCCGCTTCGGCGGCGGCAACACGGCCAAGGACGATCTCGTCGTGCGCTGGGACGGTGGCGGGGTGACGCTCTACACCAACGTCGACGCCGCCGGGCTGCACGCCGAGAAGCAGCTGGCCACGAGCAACACGACCTGGCCGCACACTGCGGACCTCGCCGCCGGGGACTTCAGCGGCCCCTCGGGCGACCAGGATCTGTTCGTCCGCTGGGACGATGGCGAAGTCACCGTCTACGAGGACATCGCGGCGGCCGGACTCAACAAGGAGCACCAGCTGCGCCCCGCGAAGTCCGCATGGCGCAGTGGCCTGCTGGTCACGGCCGGCGCGTTCGGCGGCGGTTCGGGCCAGGACGACCTCGTCGCACTGTGGCCCAAGGGCAAGCTGAGCCTGTACGCCGACACCACGGCCACGTCCCTGGCCCGGGAGCACAACCTCGTCCCCGCAATGGCCAACTGATCGTCAGCGCGGATGTGCTGCGGCGCCGGCCCGGGACGTCCCGGGCCGGCGCCGCGTCATCGGTCAGCTGGTCAGCTCGACGTCGGGCTGGTCGGGCGAGCCGTCCCCGGCAGGCGCGAGGACGACGCCCGCCACGGTGCGGGCGGCTTCCCGCGGGGAGGGCGCGACGGTGCGCTCGGAGAGCGGAAGAGGGGCGGGGGCCGGGGCCTGGATGCCGAGGAAGGCCCGGTTGACCACCCGCTCGGCGGCGTGCCCGTCGTCCCACATGCAAAAGCGCGCCCGGAACGCGGCACGCAGCTCCCTGGCCCGCTCGTCGTCCCAGCGGCCGGTGCGAAACGCCTCGATCAGCTCGTCCTCGCTGGTGGCGATCGTGCCCGGGGTGTCTCCCGGCTCGCCGGAGAGCAGGTCGAAGGTGACGCCGCGGGAGCGGACGTACGTCTCCCAGTCGTCCGCGTAAGTGATGATCGGCCGGTCGAGGTTCGCGTAGTCGAACATGATCGACGAGTAGTCCGTGATCAGTGCGTCCGCGGCGAGGCACAGCTCCTCGACCGAGGGGTGCCGGGAGACGTCGATCAGCGCACCGCGCTCCTGGAGGTCCTGGAGGTGCGGGTCCTGCCCGTAGAAGTAGTGGGTGCGGACGAGGAGGACGAAGTCCGGGCCGAGCTCCCGGGTGATCTTCTCCAGGTCGAGTTGCGGCACATAGCCGACTTGGTAGTCGCGCACGGTCGGGGCGTAGAGGACCGCGGTCCTGCCGGGTGCGATGCCCAGCCGGGCCCGGATGTCGAGGACGTCCTGGGCACCGGCCCGGAAGAAGACGTCGTTGCGCGGATAGCCGGCATCGATCGACTCGAAACCACAGGGGTAGACCCGCTCCCACTGCTCGCTGGTGTGCTGGTTGGCGGAGACCGACAGGTCCCAGCGGTCGGCGCGTTCGAGCAGCTTGCGCATGCTCATGCCCTTGACGGCGGCCGGGTACTGCTGCTGGTCGATCCCCATCCGCTTGAGCGGGGTGCCGTGGTGGGTCTGGAGGTGGATCTGGCCCGGGCGCTTGACCACCGTGTCCGCGAAGTTGACGTTGTTGACGAAGTACGTCGCGCGCGCCATCACTTCCCAGTAGCGCCGCGAATCGGGGACGACATGGTCCATGCCGTCCGGCACGGTGTCCACGAGGTCCTCGCGTACCACCCACACCCCCTTGAGGTGCGGTGCCAGCTCCTTGGCCTTTTCGTAGACCGCCAGCGGATTGCAGGACGGGGTGCGGTTCCAATAGGCGCTGAAGACGGCCAGGTGGGGGTCGAGGGGCCGCTTCAGCTGCATCCGGTAGAAACCGGAGGTGGCCCGCTTGCTCACTGCGCGCTGGGCCTTGCGCAGGCGCTGCTGCCCGTTCTTCCGGGTACGGCTCATCAGATTCACCGCCTGGAAAGCGCGGTACGAACCGCGTTCCAGCGCCTGGAACTGAAGGGCGTCGACCTCGGCGGGCGGCGTGAATCCGGCGGGCTTGTGGCGCCGGTACATCGCTGCGGCATGACGGAAGAACTCCGGCCGGTCCTGGACGAGGACCCGGCTTTCGCGTGCGCCGGTGAACAGGAAATGGCTGATCATTCTCTCGAAGAACAGCGGCCGTAGCGGAGTGAGGTCCGGCCGGCCGTCGAGAAACTCGAAGAGCCGCTGGTACTGCTCGAATATCGTGAAGTGCTTGCGGCCCGGCGTCTTCATGGAATTGCCGTGGCGGCGCTGCCGGTAGTCGACACAGGCGTGGTCCAGGCACACGGCACGCTCAGCGGTGAGCATGGTGGTGTACACCATGAGGGCGTCCTCGTAGAGCCCGTCGGTGTAGCGAAAGCCGTTGTCGACGAAGAAGCGGCGCCGGAAGGCCCTGTTCCACACCACGGCGAACATCTGGAAGAACTCGGTGCGCTCGGCGGGCCGGAACACCTCCGCCCCGGCCTCGGCGAGGAGTTCACGGGCGGCACTCGGCTTGACCGCATGCCACCAATAGCTGCGCACATGGTCGAAGAGCAGCAGGTCCGGGTCATCGGAGTCGGCCAGGCGGTCGGCCATGGCACGCAGCGCGCCCGGAGTGAGGGTGTCGTCACTGTCGAGGAACAGCAGATAGTCCCCGCTCGCCCGTGCCACCCCGGTGTTCCGGGCCGCACCGATGCCACGGTTCTCCTCGTGGCGCACGGCGATCACCCGCGGGTCGCGGGCGGCGTACTCCGCCAGGATTTCACCACTCCGGTCCGGCGAGCGGTCGTCGACCGCGATGACCTCGAAGTCGGCGAAGTCCTGCTCCAGCAGCGAGTTCAGGCAGGCGCGAAGGTAGCCCTGCACGTTGTACACGGGAACGACGATGCTGAAGCGTGGGGCGGAGCTGAGGCCCGTTTCGGGCATGGCGGGTTTACTCCTAGAAGATGTCGGCCGCACGGCGCAGGCCTGAATTCTTGTGACTGTGAGTGTGACAGCCGAAAGAGCGGACAGGTTGCGCCTGGGCTGCGCGGCCTTCCTGTTGTGTCCATCACACTCAAGGCTCCGGGTCATGCACAGGCGCGCTGTGTGCACGGCGGAGTGGACGGCAGCAACTTCGCGGTCGGACTGCCGCACCCCCATGACGCGCGCCCGGTGACATACCTCACGGCAGCCGAAAGAACGAGCCGCGCGCGCCTTACGTCCCTCTATGTACACCTCTATTGCTGCGACCGAAAACCTCCCGCGGATCCGGCTTGCCATGGCGGCTGTCGCGAGTGATTACCGGGAGACGGAAACCCAGAAGGACGGTCTTCACGTGTCACTTTCCCTCGCCTTCGGCGCCGGCGTCCTCGGCAGCGTGCTGATCGCGGTGGGAGCCACGCTGGCCGATCGTCCCCGGCGTATCGCTCACCGCGTGGTGCTGGCTCTCGGATGGCTATGGGTCGCCTGCGTCATCGGCTTCACCTTCGGCACCCGGTCCGGCGGCGGGCAGGCCGTCAATCTGGCGTTGCTCGATACGGCCAATCCCGCGGACCTCATCGATTTTCTGCTGAACATGGCGATGTTCGCCCCCGGTGGCATTCTCCTGGCCGTACTGCGCACGGGTGTGTGGCCGGCCGGTGCACTCGCCTTCGCCGGTTCCCTCGCCATTGAGGTCACGCAGTATCTGACCGCATCCGGACGCACCGCGGACATCAACGACCTCCTCTCCAATACCTTGGGCTGCATAGCCGGTTATGCGTGCGCGGCGGCCGTGGGAAAGGCCGCTCACCACATCGGGCGGCGTCAGCGGTACGCACACGAGGTCGACAGGCTTTCCCGCCTGTAGCGCAGCGGAGCCCCGGTGCCCGAGACCGTGACCGCCGTCGCGTTGACCACGCCTCGCCGACGCCGCCCCGTACGCTTCCCTCGTCAGAGTCGCGTACGAGGAAGGGGCGGACCGCGGTGCGTGTACTGCTGGGCATCGCCGGTGCCGTGATCGTGCTCGGGATCTTTTCCTCGGTGCTGCACTCGTTGGTGATCCCCCGGCCGACGCGGCAGGGCTTCAGCCGGTACGTCCAGCGCCTGGTGCAGTGGCCGTTCCGGCTGGTGGCCGACCGTCTGCCGAGCGTCGAGGCCAGGGACCGGGTACTCGCTCCCATGGCACCACTGGCCGTCGTCGTCACCCTGATCAGCTGGCTGGTGGCCTTCCTGATCGGATATGCGCTGCTGGAGGCGTCGGTGAGCCGGCTCGGCCTCAGGGAGGCGCTGATCGAGGCGGGCTCCTCGCTCTTCACACTCGGCTTCGCCAGCGGCAACCGCGTGTCCCTGAACGTCATCGACTTCTGTGCCGCCGCCACCGGCCCGATCGTGATCGGTCTGCAGGTGGGCTATCTGCCCGCGCTCTACGGCGCCTATCAGCGCAGGGAGACCGAAGTGACCCTGTTGCAGGCCCGGGCCGGCAGCCCGCCGTGGGGGCCGGAGATCCTCGCCCGCTATGCGCAGGTCGACCTGCTGGACGACCTCTCCGAGCTGTTCCGGAACTGGGAGCGGTGGAGCGCCGGGGTGAGCGAGAGCCACACCACCTACCCGATCCTGATCCACTTCCGCTCCCCGAGGGTCTCCCGCAACTGGCTGATCGCCCTGCTGGCCGTATTGGACGCCGCGGCCCTGCAACTGGCTTTCAACCCCTCCCGGCGGCAGGCCGAGGTGCGGATGGCGCTGCGGGCGGGCTTCGTGTGTCTGCGCGACATCGCCGATACCGAGGGCATCCCCTACGACCGTGACCCCCACCCGGACGACGTGCTGCAGTTGACCTACGAGGACTTCCTGCGGGGCGTGGAGCGGATGAGGTCCCAGGGTTATCCCATGGAACGCACACCGCAGGAGGCGTGGCCCCAATTCCGTGGCTGGCGGGTCAACTATGAGCCGCTCGTCTACCGCCTGGCGCGCGACATCGAGGCGGTCCCGGCCCCATGGTCCGGGGCACGCCGCACGGAGATGGCCGTCTACGCCCCGCGCACCCCGATCGACCGCCGCCCCGTCGGGTAGGGCGGGTCGTCGGATCGGCCCGGCTCAATCGTGGGGCAGCAGTGAGCCGAGCGGTCCGAGATCGAGGTTGAGGTCCTCCAGGCGCAGACCGTGCTGGTCGCACAGCTCGGTCATCCGCGCTTCGAGATGCATCAGCGTCTCCCCGATCCGCTCCACCTGCTCGTCGCTGAGATCGCCCTGTTCCACCCGGCGGATCGCCTGCCGTTCCATCAGCTGCCGCAGGAGTTCGACGACGGTGAGCACCAACGAGGCCAGATCGCGGCCGACTTGGTCCCGGTCGATGTCGAACCTGCTCGGCGCGCGGTCCGTCCGCTCGGTCACAGCGGTCCCCCGTCCGCCCACGGCGCGGGCATCCGCTCACTGACCGACGACAGCAGCGCGTGCAGGGAGAGCCGCACCAGAGGCACATCCGCAATGGCGATGACCAGGTCCCCGCTCACCACGACCCCCGTGGAGAGCACCCGGTCCAGCAGGTCGACGAGCGGGACACCGAGGGGCCCGGCGAGCGGGCCGGGCGTATCCCAGGGCACGGGCGCGTGCGCGTGCGCGGACACGCTCACACCTCCCCGACGAAGGAGTACGGCACCCAGGGGCCGGACAGCTCGATCTGCGCTCCGGTCCGCGTGCGCCAGGTCTCCACCGCCTCGGCCAGTTCCTCCGCGCGGTCGTGCGGAAGCAGGTACGCGGCGTTGAGGATCTGCCGCCGGGACGCGGCCCCGGTCATCTCCTGGCCGTGCGGACGGAGCCGGCGGGCCGCGGTGGCCAGCCGGCTCAGCGCGGCGTCGACATCCTCGGCGGTCTGCAGCGCACGATCATGGCGCTGCTCCCGTGCCTGGTGGAGTCCTCGCTTACGTTCCAGATAGGCACGGCCCGCGCCGGCCTTCCCGCTGCCGTGCGGACCGTCCGGAGGCGTCTCGGCGGGCGGCCGGGGAGCGCCGGCGGGAAGCGAGACCTTCACCCCCCACTCGGCCTGTCCCTCGATGCGGTCCAGCACCGCGGTGAAACGGGCCGCGTCCTCCCCGAGGGCCTGACGTGCGCGCTCGTCGCTCCGGTAGAGGGTGGCGAGCGCCAGCGGTGCCGTGGGGCCGCAGGCGGCGGCCGCGACCACCACCTCGTGGTGGGCGCGTGCACACCGTTCGAGCTGCGTACGGTCCGACAGCCGCTGCTCCCATGCTTCCTGGGTGAATTCCGCCGCGGGCACGTGCTGCACGACCGCCGTGAGAGCCCCGCACCGCAGTGCCCGTACCGGAAATCCTTCGGCGAGCCCGGGCAGCCCGGTCAGCGCGGACGGCGTGAGCTGCCGGCACACGGCGTAGACATAGGTGGCGGTCTCGGCGGCAGTCGTCCCGTTCGCCGGCGTTCCGGCCTGCTGCTGCGTCGTCATGTCCCTGCCGTGTCCTTCGTCCTGGAGGAGTCCGCCGAGCCGTTGCCTTCCGCGGACTCCAGTGCCTCCACCCGTTCGCGCAACTGCCGGTTCTCCGCGCGCAGTTCACTGTCCGCGGCCTTGGAGCTGAGCGCGGGATCCGTCTCCCACCAGTCGATGCCGGCTTTCCTGGCCGTCTCCACCGAGGACACGAACAGCCGCAGTCTGATCGTGAGGAGCTCGATGTCGAGGAGGTCGATCTTGATGTCGCCGGCGATAACGATGCCCTTGTCCAGGACGCGTTCGAGGATGTCGGCGAGGTTGGTGGTGCCCGGGCCGTTGGCGGGCGGAGCGCCCGGCCGGTAGTCGACGTCGGTCATCGGGTCACGCTTCCCGGCGCGCGGCCACTGTCCGGGGCAGCGGCGAGGGGGACCTCGGTCGGCCTCACGGTCTGTCACCTCTCCTTCGGCACGCAGCCGGTCAGCACCCGTGCAACAGGTCGAGCAGCTGCTCCTCTTCGCGTTCGAACGCCTCGGCGCTGAGGTGGCCGGCTTCGAATTCGTGGTTCAGTGCGGCGAGCCGGGCCCGGACCAGCGACGGGTCGTGCAGCTCGTTGTCGGCCGCCTGCGCGAGTTGATCGGCCACCCAGACCACTCCGCGCACGGGCGCGAGCGGCAGCGTGAGCACCGCGCTGATCAGCCCCATGTCAGGCCCCGAGAGGGGCGGCGGAGGGAAGCGGCTCCAGAAAGCTGTAACACGGCAGGGGGCCGGCCACCCGCAGTACGACGCGGTCTTCCCGCTGACGGGCCAGCCGCTCGGCCTCCGCGACAAAGCCGGCGCCATCGCCACGGTCCACCAGGAACGACACATTGACCTGGCAGCCGGTGACCTGCGGCCCGGCGCAGACGGCATGGGCCGAGGACGACAGTTCCCGCACGATGTCGCGGCCCGCCTCGGCCGACCGGCGCGCCAGTGCGGTCGCCACCGCCTCGCCCAGGCGGACGTTCGCCTCGTAGCTCGGCCGCCGGCGGGCCGCCTCGCGCAGTCCGCGGATCGTGGCGTCGCCCTTGACGAGCGCGGGCAGTGCCTCGTCGGCCGGCAGCGCTTTGACGTTGATCTCGACGCGGCCCGCGACGCCGTCCAGCGCGGCCAGCTGACGGTCCTCGGCCTCGCTGAGCTGGCGGCGGATCACCGACTCGTCCGGTGCCACCATGCCGAAGCGCATCGGGAGGACCGGCCCGTCCTCCGCCAGTGCCAGCAACAGTTCCTGGTGCGCGAGCAGATCGCGGCGCCGGGCCCGGAGCCGCGGCGGTGCCTGACTGATGACCGCGGCCAGCCGACCCTCTTCGACCCGTCCCACGGTCCCCGGAGGGTCCCCGACTCCGCCCAGTGCGGGCGGCAACGGATGACCGGCCCGGACGATGCCATAGACGTAGATGCCCTCGTCCGTCACTGTCACTGCGTTCAGTCCTCCTCTTTACGCCGGCGGGAAGCGGCACCCGTCCGGGCGGCACTGCGCCGACGCCGCTGCGGCTTCGACTCCTCCTCGGATTCCTCGTCCGAGTCGCCGCCCGCGCCCACCGCGGAGCGGACGGTTTCGCCGACGGATTGGGCGGCGTCCTTGACCTTGCTCTTTCCGATGCTCTTGGCGGCCTGGCCGCTGAACAGCTCGGGCACGGTGACGCTGCCCGAATCCCGCTCCAGATCCAGTCGATTGCACGCCTCCGCGAACCGCAGATACGTATCGACGCTGGCGACCACGATGCGGGCATCGATCTTGAGGATCTCGATCCCCACCAGGGACACCCGTATGAAGACGTCGATGACCATGCCCCGGTCCAGGATGAGCTCCATCACGTCGTACAACGTGCCTGCCCTGGGCGGGCAGGGAACCACCTCACCGGACAGTCCGGTATACGTCGTGGTGCCCATCTGGGGTGTCCTTTCAGCAGGTGGCGGCGGTGCGCTCACTCATCTGCCGCACCGCGCCGATAGCGGCGGGTCCGGTAGTACTCCAGCAGCTCGCCGTCGGCGTCGAGCCGCACCTCGTACGTCGCGAGGAGGCTGGTGGTATCGGGGATGCGGAGCAGCTCCAGCACGTCCACCTCGACGCACCAGCCGTGATCGGTCCGGCGCACCGCCGATACGCCCTCGGCCCGATGGCTGATCAGGTCCTGCAGCAATTCAGCTGCCCGGCGAGCCATCGCCCCGGGCGCGCTCCCGGACTCCTTGGTCCGCTTTCGGGCAGCCGTCGACGATGACCGAGTCCGCGTTCGGGATTGCTCTGCCATGCACCCCAGTCTCGTCGCAATCCCGACCTGCGCATCCTGAGCGCGGCCGGATGACGGCGGGGGTGAATTCCCCGCACGGGCGGGGCCACCCGGACGGGCGGGCGTCGCCCCCCGTCCGGGTGGCCCCGGTCGCCGAGAGAGCAGGGACGCCCTGATCACCTACACTCGGCGGATGGCGAAGTATTTCGACGTGCACCCGGAGAATCCCCAGCGACGCACCATCGGCAATGTGGCGGACAGTATCCGCTCCGGCGCGCTCGTCGTGTACCCGACCGACTCCTGTTTCGCGCTGGGCTGCCAGCTGGGCAGCCGGGACGGCATCGGCCGGATCCGGTCGATCCGCAACCTCGACGACCGTCATCACTTCACCCTCGTGTGCCAGAACTTCTCGCAGCTGGGGCAGTTCGTGCACATCGACAACGATGTGTTCCGCACGATCAAGGCAGCGACGCCCGGCAGTTACACCTTCATCCTCCCGGCGACGAAGGAGGTGCCCCGCCAGCTGCTGCACCCGAAGAAGAAGACGGTCGGCGTCCGGATCCCCGACCACGCCGTCGCCCAGGCCCTGCTCGCCGAGCTCGGGGAACCGCTGCTCTCCAGCACCCTGCTCCTGCCCGACGAGGAGGAGCCGATGACCCAGGGCTGGGAGATCAAGGAACGGCTCGACCACGTCGTGGACGCGGTACTCGACTCGGGCGACTGCGGCACCGAGCCGACCACGGTCATCGACTTCTCCGGCGGCGAACTCGACATCGTACGCCGAGGAGCAGGCGACACGACGCGGTTCGAGTAGGCGCTTTCGACCACCTCGTCGAACACCGTCGTGGCCTCGACCATCGGCCGAGGCTGCCCTCAGCGCCGGGACATGTAGAGGCCGAGGGCCTTGTGCAGGACCTTGCTCAGCGGGTAGTCCCACTCGCCGAGGTATTCGACGGCCTCGCCGCCGGTGCCGACCTTGAAACGGAGCAGCCCCAGCAGGTGGTTTCCCTCTTCGAGGGTGTCGGTGATGCCGCGGAAGTCGTAGCGGCCGGCGCCGAGTCCGTAGGCGTCGGACATCATCCGCCACTGAAGAGCGTTGTTCGGCTGGACCTCGCGCTTGCGGCTGGTGGAGGCGCCGTAGGAGTACCAGGCATGTTCGCCGACGGTAAGCATCGTGGCCGCCGCGAGCATCTCCCCTTCGTGGTGAGCGAGGTACAGGCGCATACGGTCCGCGTCCTCGGCCCGCAACACGGTCCACATGCGCTGGAAGTAGGCCAGCGGACGCGGGATGAACCGGTCCCGCTCGGCGGTCTCGACATACAACCGATGGAACGCGAGCAAATCCTCGTAACCACCCTGGACAATCTTGACGCCGGCCTTCTCCGCCTTCTTGATGTTGCGGCGCCACTGCTGGTTGAGGTCGCCCTGGACCTCCTCCAGTGACCGCCCGGCGAAGGGGACCTGGAACACGTAGCGCGGTTGGCCCGCGGCGAAGCCGTCCTCGCCGTCGGGCTCGGCCTGCTGCCAGCCCATCTGGCGCAGCCGGTCGGCGATGCCCGAGGCCCGCGGCTCGCGCGCAGTCGCCTCCACCTCCCGCAGCCGCCGTACCTGCGGGTCGGCGATCGCAGCCTTGACCGCCTCGGCGCTCCAGCGGCGGGTCACCACGGGCGGCCCCATCTTCACCGAGAACACACGCTGCGACTTGAGGTAGGCGAGCATCGGCTCCAGCCACTGCTCCAGATCTGGTGCGGCCCACTCGATGACCGGGCCTTCGGGCAGATAGGCGAGGTAGCGCTTCAGCTTCGGCAGTGGCCGCAACAGCACCAGTCCAGTCCCGACGAGGTGGCCACCCTCGTCGAACCAACCCAGGCTCTCCGCCCGCCAGTCCGGCTTCACCTCCCCCCACGCGGGAACCTGCATGTGGCTCACCGAGGGCCGGGCCGTGACGAAGGCCAGATGCTCCTCGCGGGTGATCGCCTTCAGGTGATAGCTCATGCGCAGTGCTCCTTCGTCCGAGGCGCAAGCCTACTGAGGCGTGATCAGCAGCGGTGAGACCTCGCGCTGAGCCGCGCCGGCCTCCCAATGTTCGGGCCTCACCCTGAGGGGCGCCCGGTGCCGCGTCAGCACGTACCTCGGCGCCGCTGAGACCACGGGGACGGCGAGCCGGACCGCCCGCGGGGGGAACGGCACGCGGTGGCCCACACGCCAAGAGGCCTTCCCCGCAGGGGTCTTGGCGTCGTCGCGCTAACGCGGGTGATAGATTCTCAACACGTGTTTATTTTCTTGAAGTCGGCCGTGAAGCCTGCGGTTGGGGGGCACCTCGTGGCGTCCGCACCGCAGCGTGGAGAGGGAGCATCATGCGCATTCTCATCACTGCACAGGCGAGTTATTCCCACCTCGCCCCTCTGGTGCTACCGGTGGCGGAAGCGGCACAACGGGCAGGTCATGAGGTAGCCGTCGCCACCGGCCCCGACGTGGTCGAGCACATCGAGAAGCGGGGACTCACCGCGTTCACGCTGCCGGCCGTCAAGGGCCTGGGGGAGGTACTTCAAGGGGGAGCACTCCAGCGCCCGATCGGTATGGAACAGGTCGGTTCCGTGACCATAGAACTGCAGCCGGAGTTCTTCGCGGCGGCCTTCGTCGGGCTGTTGGCCGCCCCCTGCGCACGCGACCTCCTCGACCTGGCGCGGGAGTGGCAGCCGGATCTGATCCTCCATGAGTCGACCGAGTACGGCGGCTATCTGGCCGCTGAACGCCTCGGCATACCGCACGGCGCGCTGGACATCGCTCCGATGGCGCCCTACGCCCATCCGGTCGTCACGGAGGAGCTCAACCGGCAGCGTGCGGAATTCGGTCTGGAGCCGGTTTCCGACCCCTGGCACCCCTTCCGCGCCTTCCGCGCCGGAGTCGTTCCGGAGGACTTCTACCCGACGGACAGCCGACTGCCCGGCGCCCGCCACTACCGGGTTCCGGCGCAGAAGACGCGCGGCACCCTCGACCCGGACATCGCCCGACTCCCCACGGACCGGCCGCTCGTCCTCGCCACCCTCGGCTCGAACGTTCCCCGGTTTTCCGACGGTGCCACCGCTCTGCTCCAGACCATCATCGAAACGCTCGGGGAGCTGCCGGTCACCGGTGTCGTGGCGCTGGGAGCGGACCGCGATCCGCAGCTGTGGGAGGGGCCGCGCGCCGACAACGTCCATCTGACGTCGTTCGTCCAGCAGGAACTCCTTCTCCAGTCCAGCGATCTGTTCCTGACGCACGCGGGCTTCAACGGGACCCGGGAGGCGCTGACGGCCGGAGTGCCCATGGTGGCTGTGCCGTTGTTCGCCGAGCAGTCCCAGAACGCCGGCCGGCTCCAGGAGTTGGGCGTCGGGACCCGGCTCAAGGCCCAGGACGTCACCCGCGAGGCGCTGTCCGCGGCCCTGCGCACCGTGTTGGAGGACCGCTCGTACCGGTCCCGCGCCCAGGGACTCCAGCGCCGGGCCCATGCGCTGCCGGATCTCGACCGGCTGGTGGAGGACGCGGCGGCGCTGGTCTCCTGAGCCGGGCGGCTGCCGCCCGCCACCGGCCCGGCCGGATCGGGGTCGGTGGTGGGGAGCGCGCACGGCGGCCGTGGAGCCGGCACTCGGCGGCCCCGTGCGCGCCCCGGCGCCGTACGCGACGGCCGGTCGGGGGCGGCCGCGCCGGCGAAAGCCACGGTGCAAGGCCCTGGTGCCACGGGGCGGTGCTTGTAGCATCGGGTCCCGGCACCGGAAAGGGGACCGACTGTGACCTGCGCCGATGCAGTGACGAATGCGCCCGGACGGGCCGCGCCACGGGAGACCGGGGCGCGCGGCCCGGCCGTGGAGGCCGCGCTTCCGGAGCGTAAGGGCGAGCGCACACGTCGGCGCATCCTGGCAGCCGCGCGGCGCAAGTTCGCAGAAGTCGGCTACGAGCGCGCCACCATCCGTGCCATCGCGGCCGAAGCCGACGTGGACAAGTCGTCCGTCATTCAGTACTTCGGCAGCAAACAGGAGCTGTTCCGCGAGGCCGTCCGCTGGCACATCCCGCACGACGAACTCACCACCGACGACCCCGGCCACGCGGTGGAGAACCGTCTGCGCCGCATGCTGGGCTACTGGGCGGCGGATCAGGACAGCCCCATGGCCGTGCTCTTGCGGACCAGCATGACGAGTGAGGACGCCGCGGAGCTGCTGCGCCGGCATCTGACCGCGGAGGTGACCGACCATCTCGCCGCCACCATCGACACCCCCGATGCCCGGCTGCGCGCTGCACTGTTCGGCGCGATGATGATGGGCATCGCCAGCCAGCGCCATCTGCTGCACCTGCCCGACCTGGCCGAGGCCGACGTGGAGGACATCGTGCGGCTCGCGGCTCCCCTGCTCCGCAGCCTCATCGCCCCCGAGGCGTAGCGGCCCGCGCCGTCAGGGCGGCGGGTCACAAGCAACTGGTGAACTTCGCCTGATGCAGGATGAGTTGACGTCGGGCATGCCGTACAGCGCACGGGTCTCAGTAGGCGGGGAAGGCCCAGCCCCCGGGGTAGCAGGGCTCCCGGTCGCCGCGGAAGGCAGTGGAGGCGTGTGCCAGTGCGCCCGGCCGGAGTTCTTGTACGAGTCCGGCGGCCGCGAGTGCGGTGAGGGTGGTGCCGCCGAGGAAGGCCGCCCCGAGCTCGGCCGAGGTCAGCCGCAGGTCGGGGGCGGCAGCCGTGCGCGCGCAGCCGGCTGTGTCGCCGTCCGCCTGCAACCGGTAGCGCCCGGCGTTCCACGGGCAGAAGCTGTCCTGAACGTCCAGGACGACGTCCAGCGCCGTGGTGTACCGACGCCCCGCCAGAGCGCGGTCGACGTCGACGAGCCGTACCCACAGGCGGTCCACTTCGGTGGTGCGCACTGCCCGGGGGTCGGTCAGCAGATGCGGGAGGGGCTCGTCCACCGCGGCCTCGTACTCGATCCACGGCATCAGGTCGATCCCGGCGAGGAAGCGCCACAGTGCGGCGTACGCCGGCCGGGAGACCGCCGCCAGCTCCATGACCTGCACGGCGCTCGCGTTCGCGCCGACGATGTCCCGTGCGCTCTTGAGCCGGTAGAGCGCGTAGCCGGTTGCCCGGCCGTCCGGTTCCCGGTGCACGGCGTACCGCAGAGCGCCGGCGCCGCCGCGGGCCTGCGGCGCGTCGTCGAGGCGGCTGTCCCAGGCGCGTTCGGCGCGGCCGGGCCAGCCGACCGTGCGGAGGCGCACCCGCTCATACACCGTCTCGATCTGCGGACGGGCCTCCTCGCGGCCCAGCAGCCGGATGCTTCCCGCCCCGAAATCCGTGCCGGGGCGGAAGTCCATGGCGCGCTTTTCGGCACGCATTTGAGCCCCACGCGTGGACGGGCCGTAGCCGTACCGGCCGTAGATGCCGGCCTCGGCGGGACGCAGTGCGGCAATCGGCTCGCGGCCGCACTCGTGCAGGTCGGTGAGCTGTCTGCGCATCATCGCGGTGAGGATGCCGCGACGGCGGTGGGTGGGGGCCACCCCGACCCAGGTGACCCCCGCCACCGGAAGCACGGCCCCGGGAACCGTCAGCGAGCGGGTGTAGGCCGCGGTCCCGGCAACGGGGAGGTCACCGTCGAATGCCGCAAGGGTGCGGTCCAGCTCGACGGTTGCGCGTTCCCGGGCGATTTCTTCGTCGGACCGGTCATCGCCGTAGGTGTTGGCGATGACGCGGGCCCAGGTCTCGAACTCGGCATCGGTGACGGGGCGAAGCGGAAAGGATGCGGGCACGGCGTCTGTGTAGCCGATGCGGCGGCACGGGCGCGAGGGATTTTCCCCGGCGAGGGCCGAGCGTGCAGACAGCGGGCGACAGCGGGCGGCCGGATGCGGGGCCGTTGCGGGCCTGCCGGTGACAGGCCCGCAACGGCGTGCGCAGGTGCGGCGATCAGAGCCGGTCGAGGATCTTCTTCATCTTCGCGACCTCGGCGGTCTGGTTCTTGATGACGTCGCCGGCGAGCTTCTTGGCGGTCGCATTACGGCCGTTGCGCTGCTCGGCCTTGGCCATGGTGATCGCGCCGTTGTGATGGCCGATCATCATCTGCGCGAACTTCCTGTCGAAGCCGGTGCCCTTGGCGGCCTTGAGGTCCGTCATGTCCTTCGCGGACATCATCCCGGACATGCCGCCGGAGCCGTGGTCCATGCCGCCGGAGCCGTGATCCATTCCGGGCATGCTGTGCGCGGACGACGCCGGGGCGCCCCACGCCTTGAGCCATCCCCGCATGGTCGTGATCTCGGGGCCCTGGGCCTTCTCGATCGCCGCCGCCAGGGTCTTGATCTCCGTGTCGGAGGCCCGGCCATCGGCCAGTCGGGCCATCTCGACGGCCTGCTGGTGGTGCGGGATCATGCTCTGCGCGAAGGTGACGTCCGCGTCGTTGGACGCCCCCGGGGCAGGGTTCGCCCCGGACTTCTTCGCGGCGGACGGCGCACTCGTGCTCCCGTGATCCGTGCCGCTCGTCCCCTCGTTGCTGCCGCACGCGGCAAGCAGCAGGACTCCCGAAGCGAGGACCCCCACGGCCGCGAGACGGCGGTTCAGGGGACGTCGGACGGCGCGCTGGACGGAACTCATGTCGATACACCTCATGTTGTCGGTCGTGCAGATGGAGGGCGCGTACGCGGCTTCGCGGGCCGCGCGTAGCGCGCGGCCGCGAGGGCGGGTCGGCCTAGATCCGCAGGACGGACAACCGGGTGAGGTCGGGTGGACGAGGTGGAGGGTTGGGCCGCAGCAGCGCGACGGCCTTCGCGAGGAGGTCCGCCGGCCATCCGGGCGTCCGGGTGAGGGCCGCGCCCAGCAGTATCGCGAGCGCCCAGGTGCCGAGCACGGCGCTGCACAGCGAGGCCATGTTCATGCCCGTGCCGGGTCCGGGAGCGTAGTGCGAGGACGGGTCGTCGGTGGCAGTCCCGGAGTGGGCGGAAGTCCCCGAGTATGGAGAAGTCCCCGAATATGGGGAGGTCCCCGAGTGGGCGGAGCGCGCGGGCGGTGCCTGGCGCGTCGGGGTGTCGGCGGCGGCCGGGGTCCGGGACATCGCGGCCATGCCGGTGGTGTGGCCTGCCGCGGCGTGGCCACCGGAGCCTGCGGTCCCATCGGGATGCCCGACGGTGTGCATCACGAAGACGCCGAGCGCGAGCACCACGACCAGCAGGAGATGCGCCATGGCGCCACCTGCTCGTACACACCGTCTCGTGTTTACCTTCACCGCTGCCGGACCTCCTGAGGAGCAGCGTACCCAAGCAAGCGGATCGAGCCGTGCTTCGGGGCGCCTGCGCGCCTGTCGGCGGCTATCGGCCGGCAGGCGGTTCCCAGACCGCGCAGTCATGGGCGAAAAGCACGCGTCGTGGGTCGAGGGCTGCGAGGCGGTCCCACCATCGGGGGGTGGGCAGCGGTACGTCCGGAGCGTGCGGTGCGGCGTGGCGGGCGAGGTGGTCCGCGGTGAACTCGGATGCGCGGTCGTACGCCTGGCCGGCCAGGATCACGGTGCCGTCGCCTCGCCGGACCACCAGGGATTGGTGCCCGTCGGTGTGTCCGGGCGTCGGGAGGATCCAGATGCCCGGCCGGACCTCGGCCTCGCCGGGGAGTTCCTCGTAGCAGGCGCCGGGGAAGTCGATGAGCTCGTCGACCGTGTAGCCGCCCCGGCGAGCGGTGGCCAGCTCGACTTCCTGCACCAGAATCGGCTTGCCGCCCAGCAAGGGATTACCTCCGCAGTGGTCGAAGTGGAGATGGCAGTTCACCACCAGCGAGATGTCGGCGAGCGTGACTCCGGCCGCCGACAGGGCGTCCTGCAACGCCCGGCGCCGGGGCCGGTAGTGCGCTTCGGTCTCGGGGTCCGCGTGCCCGATACCCGTGTCGAAGAGGAGCAGTCCCTGGTCATGCCGGACCAAGTAGGCCAGCACGGGCTCCACCCGCGGTAGCGGGCCGCCGGTCTCCGACGCGGGCCGGACGATGTATCCCAGGTCCAGTCGGCGTACTGCCGTGTCATTCCCCATCCGGACATGCTGACAGCCCGTCATGCCCGTCACCGGCTGTTCCGCCGACGGCGGACGGATGCGCACGCCTGGCGATCGGCGTGGGGACGCAGAACCTCCCGGTGCGCCGATGCGCCGCCCGGACGGCCCGAGGGTCGCGCCCGGGCGGCCGGCCGGTGCCTGACGGCCGGAAGGGCTGGTCCGACGCCTCGGAACGCGGCGCCGTCCCCCTCCGCGGCATGGCGCAGAGGGGGACGGCCGGGTGTCAGCGGGATTCGTGGAGCACCATGGCCGAGCCGCCGCCACGGCGCTTGGGTTCGGCCACCGCCGTGATCTTGCCGCCGGGCAGGAATTCCAGCGCGGCCACCGCCCCGATCTCCGGTGAGGGGGTGAAGGCCTTCGGAGCCAGGACGAACCGGTGCCCCAGCGCCTCCAGCTTCTTGCGTTCGGGCGAGTCGAGGAAGGCCGGTTCGGCTTCCGTCTGCGTCGCGTTCCGCTGCGAGATACGTGGTGCGGCGACCGCCGCCGGTAGCGACATGCCGAGGTCCAGTCGGTTGACCAGGGTCTGCAGCACGGTGGTGATGATCGTGGCGCCGCCCGGCGAACCGACGGCCATCATCGGCTTGCCGTCCCGCAGGACGATCGTCGGGGACATGCTGCTCCGCGGGCGCTTGCCCGGGCCCGGCAGGTTCGGGTCCGGCGTCCCCTTGGTGAGGGGCGCGAAGTCGAAGTCGGTCAGCTCGTTGTTGAGCAGGAATCCGCGGCCGGGCACGGTGATGGCCGAGCCACCGGTCTGCTCGATCGTCAGGGTGTAGGAGACGACGTTGCCCCAGCGGTCCGCGGCGACCAGATGCGTGGTCGAGGGCCCCTCGTGCGGTTGCTTGCTCCCGGTCTTGCCCTGGCAGCCCGAGTCCGGGTGGCGGGGGTCCGCCGGGGCCAGCGGGCTGGTCAGTGCCTTGTCGGAACGGATCAGGCAGGACCGGCTCTTGGCGAACTCCTTGGAGAGGAGGGGCTTGGTGGGCACATCCGAGAACGCCGGGTCGCCCACCCAGCGGTTGCGGTCCGCGAAGGAGATCCGGCTGGCTTCCAGGTAGTGGTGCAGGGCCTGCGTCTTGTCGGCCTTCGAGAGGTGGAAGTCGTCCAGGATGTTCAGCGCCTCGCCGACCGTGGTGCCGCCCGAGGAGGACGGCGCCATGGAGTAGACGTCCAGCCCGTGGTACTTGATCCGGGTCGGGTCCCGGCGTTCGGTCGTGTAGCGGGCGAGGTCGCCCGGCTTCATCAGGCCGGGCCGGGCCTGGTGGTGGGCGCCGGGTGCCATGGGCGGCTTCTGGACGGTCCGCGCCACATCGCGGCCTATGCTGCCGTGGTAGAGCGCGTCCACGCCTTCCCCGGCGAGCTGGCGGTAGGTCCGGGCGAGGTCGGGGTTGCGGAAGCGGGAGCCGACCACCGGGAGCTCGCCCTTGGGCAGGAACAGGTCCGAGGTGGACTTGATGTCACGGAAGCGCTTCTCGTTCATGGCCGTCTGGGCCCGGAACTCCTTGTTGACCACGAAGCCGTCGTCGGCGATCCGGGTGGCCGGGTGCAGGGCCTTCGCCAAGGAGACCGTGCCCCAGCTCTTGAGCGCCTTGTCCCAGGTGGCCGGCGTGCCCGGGACACCGACCGACAGCCCCGAGTTGATCGCGTCCTCGCTGGGCAGCGGCTTGCCGGTCTTGGGGTCGAGGAACGAGTCCGCGCGCATGGCGGCCGGCGCGGTCTCCCGGCCGTCGATGGTGCGCACCTTCTTGGCCTTGGCGTCGTAGTAGACCATGTAGCCGCCGCCCCCCACTCCCGCGGAGTAGGGCTCGACCACGCCGAGCGCGGCAGCGGTTGCCACCGCCGCGTCCACGGCGTTGCCCCCCTTGCGCAGCACCTCCAGCCCCGCGCGGGAGGCATACGGGTTGACGCTGGACACCGCGCCGCCGCTGCCGGTGGCGACCGCCTTCTTCGCGGGGGCCGGCGGCGTGGCCTCGGCGGCGGACGCGGTCCCGCCGGCACTGCAGGACGTGGCCAGCAGGGAAAGACTGAGCGCTGCCGCGGACGCGGCGGCGACAGCGGCACGACGGACAGCCATACGGCCTCCAGGATTTCGCTGTGGTGTGCAGGGAATTCCCGAAACCCTGGCACCGTTCGAGTGGCGGATCAACGCTGAGCTGCAAGGTTTGCGTGAGATCTGAGGTTTCCCCTCGGTAACCTCAGAGGGGTGGGGGGATGCGGTGGTCCGCTTCGGAGCCGCGGGCGCGGCGTAGGCGCAGGGAAGCAACTCCCCCTTTCCCCCGGCCCGTTGACGCTTTTGCAGGTGAGTCGGCACCCGAGGCCAGGGGGACGCGCGCCCCGAGGGCGGGAAGCATGCTGCCGTCCACCCCGAGCACCCCCGAGCGCCCCGGGGACCTGAGCGGGGCCCGGCCACCACGGCGGCCCGCCCCGCCGCGCCCGGCGTCGCTCCGGAGTCCGTGCCACCACTCCGGTGGACACGCGGCCGCCACGTCGGCGAACACCATGGTCGGCATGGTGTCAATGCGTACCCTGACCTGGCCGTCGCGTAGATGGCTGGATCCTTTCGCGGTACGACAGGAGCACACGATGGCCGCCTCCGCCCCTGCCGGTTCGTCCGGGACCGCAGTGCGGCATCGCTTCCGGGCGTGGATGCTGGAGGGGCTGGCCGACATGGCCAAGCACCACCCCGGTCCGCACGCCGCCCCCCAGGGGGTCGTACGGGGGCAGCGGTGGTGGCGGGTGATGTGTCTGACCGGTGTGGACTACTTCTCCACCCTCGGCTATCAGCCGGGCATCGCCGCTCTGGCTGCGGGACTGCTGTCGCCGGTGGCCACCGTCGTGCTGGTCGTGGTGACGCTCGCCGGGGCGCTGCCGGTCTACCGGCGGGTGGCCGAGGAGAGTCCGCACGGCCAGGGGTCGATCGCGATGCTGGAGCGGCTGCTGACCTTCTGGAAGGGCAAGCTGTTCGTCCTGACCCTGCTGGGTTTCGCCGCCACCGACTTCCTCATCACCATCACCCTGTCGGCGGCCGACGCCGCCACCCACCTGGTGGAGAACCCGCACGTCAGCAACGTCCTCCAGCACCAGCAACTGGTCATCACACTCGTCCTGATCGCCCTGCTCGGTGCGGTGTTCCTCAAGGGCTTCCTGGAGGCGATCGGGGTGGCGGTCGTCCTCGTGGCCCTCTATCTGGGACTCAACGCGGTCGTGGTCGTCGTCGCGCTGTGGCATGTGGTCACCGCCGCGCAGGTCATCCCCGACTGGTCCCAGGCGCTGACCGCCGAGCACGGCAACGTCCTGGCGATGATCGGAGTGGCGCTGCTGGTCTTCCCGAAGCTGGCGCTGGGCCTGTCCGGCTTCGAGACCGGCGTGGCGGTCATGCCCCATATCGAGGGCGACGCAGCTGACACCGAGGAACGGCCGGTGGGGCGAATCCGCGGGGCGAAGAAGCTGCTCACCACCGCGGCCGTCATCATGAGCGTCTTCCTCATCATCACCAGCTTCGTGACGACCCTGCTCATCCCCAAGGAAGCGTTCCAGCCCGGGGGTTCGGCCAATGGGCGCGCGCTGGCCTATCTGGCCCATGAGTATCTGGGCTCCGCCTTCGGCACCGTCTACGACGTGTCCACCATCGCCATCCTGTGGTTCGCCGGCGCCTCGGCCATGGCCGGCCTGCTCAACCTCATGCCCCAGTATCTGCCGCGCTACGGCATGGCGCCCCACTGGGCCCGGGCGGTGCGTCCGATGGTGCTGATCTTCACCCTGATCGCGTTCCTCGTGACCTGGCTCTTCGACGCCAACGTGGACGCCCAGGGCGGCGCTTATGCCACCGGCGTCCTGGTCCTGATCAGCTCCGCCGCGATCGCGGTGACCCTCGCCGCCCGGCGCGCCCGTGAGCACGGCTGGTGGATCGCCTTCGCCGTGATCGCCGTGGTGTTCGTCTACACCACGATCGCGAACATCATCGAGCGCCCCGACGGCGTCAAGATCGGCGCCTGCTTCATCACCGGCATCATCCTGCTGTCGTTCCTCTCCCGCCTCGCCCGCTCCTTCGAGCTGCGGGTGACCAGCGTGGTGCTCGACGACATCGCCCAGCGGTTCATCCGCGATATCGCCCAGCGCAAGATCCGCCTCATCGCGAACGAGCCCGACCAGCGCGATGTCGCCGAGTACCGCGACAAGCTCCAGCAGATCCGCTCGGACAACGACATCCCCACGTCCGAGGACTTCATCTTCGTCGAGGTCACCATCGGCGACCCGTCCGAGTTCGAGAGCGAACTGCGGGTACGCGGCGAGGTGCTGCACAACCGCTACCGCGTGCTCTGCCTGGAGAGCCCCGCCGTCTCCAACGCCCTGGCCGCTCTGCTGCTGCACGTACGCGATGCCACCGGGCATCGGCCGCACATCTACTTCGAGTGGACCGAAGGCAACCCCTTCGCCCAGTTCCTGCGCTTCTTCCTGTTCGGCCAGGGCGAGGTCGCCCCCGTCACCCGCGAGGTCCTCCGCGAGGCCGAACCCGACCGGGCCCGCCGCCCTCATGTCCACGTGGGCTGAACGACGGCGCGCGGACCACAGCCGGCCCGCTTCCCTGCCGTCCGCCCGGAGTTATCCACAACTTCCCCTCGACGTAAGGGCCTGGCGCTCGGCGTGCTCGGGGTGGCCGATCTGACCCGGCCGATCTGACCCAGCGCCGCCACACCGGTACCTGCCCGGTCGGAGTGGCGACCCAGGATCCGCGCCGGGGCCGAGCCCTGGACGTCGGTGACAAGTCCGCGCGCGTGCACAGGTTCCAGAAGGCAACGGTGCACAGCGCCCTGCAGATCATGGGCTCCATGGGCGTCCGGAATCCGGACGGCCTGCGGCCCTGGATGCTGCACCGGCGGATCGATCCGCTCACCGTCCGGTCGTACGAGGAGCTCTACGACTGGCTGCGCCCCGGCGAGTTGCCGGCGGACCCGCCGCCGGACTGGGCCGCGGACCGGGCGGCGGCCGACCCCGATCACTTCGGTGTCTGAGACGGGCCGCTTCTCGATGTCCGAGCGTCCGAGTGCGTTGAACTGGCAAGTCACCCGCATAGGAGTGTTCTTGCTGGGTAGGCGGCCGCTGTGCGTTCGCGTGTGCCGGACGCGCAGGGAGGCATGATGACCACCGTCGTGAACGACACCACAACCGAGCAGCACTCCGACCTGGCCGCAGAACTGCCGGAGGTGGAGTGCCCCAGCGCGGTGGCCCCGAGGGACGCGAGGGAGCTGTCGAAGCAGTTCTTCGACCGGCTGCGGTTCCTCGACGAGGGCACGCACGAGTACCAGTACGCGCGGAACACGCTCATCGAGATGAACATGTCGATGGTGCGCTACGTCGCGCGTCGCTACCGCAATCGTGGCGACGACATGGAAGACATCATCCAGGTCGGCACGATCGGACTGATCAAGGCCATCGACCGCTTCGACCTCTCCCGTGAGGTCGAGTTCTCCACCTTCGCCGTGCCCTACATCCTGGGCGAGATCAAGCGCTTCTTCCGCGACACCGGCTGGGCGGTGCACGTCCCGCGCCGGCTGCAGGAGCTGCGCAGCGATCTGGCGAAGGCCAAGGAAGAGCTCCATGTCCAGCTCGACCGCGACCCCACGGTCCAGGAACTCGCCGCCCATCTGGACCTGTCGGAGGACGAGGTGATCGAGGGGATCGTCGCGGCCAACGGCTACTGCGCCGGCTCGCTGGACACCCCCACCGATCCCGACCCCTCCCACCAGCGTCGTGCCCTCGCCGATGTCCTGGGCGAAGAGGATCCGGCCATGGGGACCGTCGAGGACCTGCACGCCCTCGCACCGCTGCTGCAGGAGCTCGACGAGCGGGAGCGCCAGCTGATCGAGCTGCGCTTCGGGCAGGAGATGACCCAGTCCCAGATCGGCGCCGAGCTCGGCGTCTCCCAGATGCACGTCTCCCGTCTGCTCACCCGCACCCTGACCAAGCTGCGCGCCGGCATGCTCAGCGACCGCTGACCGGGACCGTTCCCGTCGGGCGGGCTCCGGCCGTGCAGGCCGGGTGCCCGCCCGCGGTCGTTGGGGCGCCCGCCCCGGGACCGTAGCGTCGTACGCCCTCCGTACGGGCCGTGGGCCGGGGTGGGGTGCATGATGGAAGTAATCGAATAGACGCACGTGAAGAGGCGTAATTCGTGAGCGACGGATTCCTGGAGACCGGTTACGGGAGCGACGAGACCGGTGGCGAGGACGTACGGCCCGACCGCGAGGGGCAGGCCGAGGCGTTCGATGCGATCGGTGACCGCTATGACGAGGCGTTCCCGTTCAAAGAGGGACAGCTCGCGGCCGGCGAGTGGCTGATCCGCTCGCTGCCGGGCGGCTCCCGCGTACTCGACCTCGGCTGCGGAACCGGCCTTCCGACCGCTCGGCAGCTGGTGGACGCGGGGTGCGAGGTGGTCGGCGTCGATCTGTCCCATGGGATGGTCGAGCTCGCCCGTAAATATGTGCCCGATGCAACGTTCCACCGGCTGGACATCGCCGACCTGGCGCCCGGCGGCCCCCACGACCTGGGCCGCTTCGACGCGGTCGCGGCGTTCTTCTCCCTGCTGATGCTGCCGCGTGCCGAGATCCCCCTCGCGCTGCACACGATCCACGACCTGCTGGTCCCCGGTGGCCTGTTCGCGCTCGCGATGGTGGAGGCCGACGTCGACTACTTCACGATGCCGTTCCTCGGCAACACCATCCGGGTGTCCGGCTATCTGCGGGAGGACCTGCGCAAGGTCATCGAGGCGGCGGACTTCGGGGTCGTCGAGGAGACCTCGTACACCTACGCCCCGTCGGTCTCGGACGTACCGCCCGAGGAGCAGCTCTTTCTGCGCTGCCGACGGCGCGACTGAGGCCGCCCGGTACGTCCTGGCACCCACCGGACGGACACCCACGAGTGACGGACACGCACGAGTGATGGAGCCCCGCACCCCCCACCACGGACCCGGCAGGCTCCCCGCCGGATCCGGGGGGCGCCCTGCGGAGGGTGCCCGGGGGGAAGCGGAGCGTGGCGCCGAGGCACAGACCGACCGTCTGCGGTACCTGGAAAGCGCGACGCGGCGGATCGCATGGGGCAGCGACCGGGACGAGACGCTGGGGGAACTGTGCCGGGCGGCGATCCCCGCGTTCGCCGACGCGATCCTCGTCCATCTGCGGGATCCGCTGCCGAGCGGGGAGGCGGAGCCGGCCGAGCCGAGCGTCCTGCGGCTGCACAGCATGGCCCAGGGGCCGGAGGCTTCGGTCACCGAGGCGCCTGCGGGGGCCGCCGAGTTCGCACCGCTGACGGTGAGCGGACGGTTCGTCGGGATGCTGCTGGCCGGGCGGCCCGTGTTCGGCGACGCCCCCGGGCTCGTGCCCACGGTGACCGCCCTGCTGGAGCCGGTGGCGAGCCTGCCGGCGACCACGTCACCGGGCCGGCGGCTGATCGTCGCCCCGCTGTACGGCCGCCGGCACGTCCTGGGCACCGTCGCCCTGCTGCGCGGGGCCGGCCGGCCCGCCTTCACCAAGGACGATCTGCTCGTCGCCTCGCAGCTGGCCACCCATGCCGCGCTCGGCATCGACAAGGCGAGGGTGTCCGGCCACGAGGCCTCCATGGCGGACGCGCTCCAGCTCACGATGCTGCCCTCGTCGCTGCCCCGGACCACGGGCGTCCGGCTGGCGAGCCGGTATCTGCCGGCTGCCGACACCGCCCAGGTGGGCGGCGACTGGTACGACGCGATTCCGCTGCCCGGCAACCGCGTCGCGCTGGTCGTCGGCGACGTCCTGGGCCACTCCATGACCTCCGCCGCGATCATGGGGCAGCTGCGTACCACCGTGCAGACCCTCGCCGGGCTCGATCTGCCGCCGGAGGAGGTACTGCATCACCTCGACGAGCAGGCCCAGCGTCTGGGCAGCGAGCACCTGGCGACCTGCCTCTACGCCATCTACGACCCGATAGCCCAGCGGCTGCTGATCGCCGACGCGGGACATCCGCCCCCGGTGCTGCTGCACCCGGACGGCTTCGGAGAGGTGCTGCAGATCCCGCCCGGCGCGCCGATCGGGGTGGGCGGCGTGCCCTTCGAATCGGTGGAGATGCCCGCGCCCACCGGAGCGACCCTGCTGCTGTACACCGACGGCCTGGTCGAGTCCCGGGAGCGGGATGTCTGGGCAGGGGTGGAGCTGCTGCGCGCCCGTCTGCAGGCCGCCGCCGACGCGTTCGGGTCCCCGCCGCTGGACATGCTCTGCGACGCGGTGCTGAACATCCTGGAACCGGAGAGCCTGGACGACGATGTCGCGCTGCTCGCCGCCCGGTTCGACGGGTTCCCGCCGCTCAATGTCGCCTACTGGTTCCTCAGCCCGCAGCCCCAAACGGCGGGCCGGGCCCGGAAGTTGACCCGCCGGGCACTGCACCGCTGGGGGCTGGACTCGATGCTCGATGCGACCGAGCTCATGGTCAGCGAGGTGGTGACGAACGCGGTGCGCTATGCCTCCCGGCCGATCGCGCTGCGGCTGCTGCGCACCGATGTGCTGCGGTGCGAGGTGGGCGACGATTCCCCGCAGGTGCCCCGGATGCGGCGCGCGCAGGCGGGTGACGAGGGCGGGCGCGGCCTGTTCCTGGTCGACCGGCTGGCCCAGCGCTGGGGAGCGACGCGGTTGAGCACGGGCAAGGTCGTCTGGTTCGAGCAGCAGATGCCCGAGGAGCGCCGCCGGAAGACGCCCAGCGCACCCTGACCCCGGTCCGCGCCCGGCCCGGGGTCAGATGGCCATCGCCTCCTGGATCCACCGGTTCACCCGGTACGGCAGCCACCACAGCAGCGGTCCGGTGCGGGCGATCAGCCGTTCCGCCAGGAAGTCGGCGGTGATGGCCTCGGGCACGGCCGACGGCGGGGCGCCGTAGGCCAGCTTGTCGATCGCCTCCCGGTATGCGGGCTCGTCCGCGGTGAAGCGGCGCAGGTCGCCCCACCGGCGGTCGCGGATCTGGACGAAACCCGGGCCCTGGCGCCACAGGCATTTGCAGAGGTAGTGCTCGTTGCGCCACTGGGTGAGCGCGGCCGCCGGGTCGGCGAGGCCGGTGAGGGTACCGGGCGGCTGGAGGTGGCTGAGGTCGCGCCAGCCGTCGTCGGGCTCCGCGGGCAGGTGCAGCTGCCACTCCACCAGGACCGCGCGCGCCGTCAAGTCGCGTATGAGGCACAGCCGTTGGACCGCGCGAGCGGCGGCGCCGGGTTCGTTGACCGCGGTCAGGTCGATCTCCTCGGCGAACCGCACCCGGCGTACCCCGAGTTCCCACAGCCGGTCGGCCTGTTCCGTCGGCGGGCCGGCCGGAACGAGGGCGCCCAGGCTCATGCCGGGCAGTGCGCAGGCGGCTTCGTCGTAGTCCCGCCAGGCGCTGAGCGTCGGCCCGGTGGGGGTGGCGGTGCTGGGCATGGTGTCTCCTCGTGGACCGGCGTCAGACGTGGGCGACGGCGCGGGCGGCGGCGTCCGGCTGTTCCTGCGGGGCGGGGGCGGCATGGGTGTGGCGCATGAAGTCGAGCCGCAGCAGGTCCTCGTTGACGGCCGCCGGTGCCAGATGGACGTACTGGCCGCCGTCGGTGAAGACCAGGCCGAGCGTCACCCAGTGCTGGAGGAGGGCGTGGACCGCTGCCGCGTCGATGGGGTGGGCAGGCAGCCGCGCGGCGAGCTTGCGGATCAGGGCGGCGGGGGCGTGCGGCTGGTCGAGGAGCCGGAAGGCCGCGGTCTCCAGCGGCTCGGTGAGTTCCATGGCGCCCCAGTCGAAGGCGCGCCGGCGGCTGACGAGCACGATGCGGTCGCCGAGGTCGGCGTGGGTGAGCCGGCTGTCCGCGTGGTGCTTCTTCCAGGCGCCGAGGGCGTCGTTGAGCGCGGTGACGGTGGGCGCGGTGATGCCGCGTTCCGGTGCCTCGAAGACATAGGCCAGATCGAGCAGTTCGGACTCGGGCAGGTCGTAGGTGAAGCGGTAGTGCTCCTCGGGGCGCAGGCCGGTGAAGCCGAGTTCGGGCCGGTTGAAGTACGGGCTGAAGCGTTCGATCGCGATGCGGGCGGACAGGTCGACCGGCGGGTTGAGGTGTTCCAGGGCCGGTATCTGGGCGATCACGGGCTCGTAGTCGGCGGCGGTCTCGCCGGGGAAGCCGTGGAGGTAGTTCCAGGAGACGGAGAGTCCGGTCTCGGCTCCGTCGCGCAGCATCCGGACGTTCTGACAGCCGCTCACGCCCTTGTCCATCAGGTCGAGCACCCGGCTGTTCAGGCTCTCGATGCCCGGCTGGACGTAGATCATTCCGGCCTCGGCGAGGGTGCGCAGCTGGGCCCGGCGCATGTTCGCCTTGATCTCGATGTGCATCCGCAGGTCGTGGCCACTGTCGATGATGCGGGGCAGGACTGTGGTGAGGTAGCCCATGTCGAGGATGTTGTCGACGAGGTACATGTCCAGCACCCGGTGGCGGCGGGCCAGGTCCATGATCTCTTCGAGGAAGGTGTCGGGGCTCTTGCTGCGGAACTGCATGAAGGAGCCGTTGAGGCCGCAGAACGTGCAGTGGTGCTTCTCGCCCCACCAGCAGCCGCGGGCCCCCTCGACGACGAGCTTGGGCTCCACCCAGTTGCGCGCCACGGAGGACGCCAGCCGCTCGAAGTAGCCGCTGTAGTCGGGCGGGAGGATGGTGGCGGGCGGCAGCGGGCTGGTGCTCATCGGGTTGGCGATGCTGGTGCCGTCGGCCTGCCGGTGGCACAGCCCGTGGACGGCGGACGGCTCGGTGCCCTCGTCCAGGGCGGTGAGGAGCTGCGGGAAGGCGGCCTCGCCCTCGCCGCGGACCACGAAGTCCAGGAAGCCGAAGTTGCGGTGGGCGGCGGCGCCCTGCTCGGCGTCGCAGTTGGCGCCGCCCATGACGGTCTTGATGTGCGGGGCGAGGCGCTTGACGTATTTGGCGGCGGCCAGCGCCGCGGTGTTCTGCTGGAAGGTGGAGGTGAAGCCGACGACGTCGGGGCCGGCGGCGACGATCCGCCCGGCGATCTCCTGGACGAACTCCGGTACCACGCGGTGCAGTTCATGCGACATCTGCAACCGTTCCGCGCGCAGTTTGCCGCGCATCGAGGCGCTGAACTCCTCGGCGCGCCACTCGGGATCGTCGTAGAGCGCGGAGGAGAACACCCAGTCGCCGCATCCCATGAAGTACGAGGAGAGCGCATAGAACTGGTAGTCGTCCCCGGTGAAGGCGGTACGCCGGGTGATCCAGTCGGTGAACTCCAGGTTGGCGTGCAGGACATCGGCGTGCCCGGAGGTGCGCTCGTCGACGCTTCGTCTGAGGATTCCGAGGGCCAGCGAGGGCAGATCGATCGGGGACCAGGGCATATTGACCAGCAGGACGCGCATATCGGCTCCACGTGCGGCAGCGGGTGGGGTGGCGGGCGGCCGGCGGCCGGCCGGTGCGGTGCACGGGTCCGGCCGGCCCGGTGGCACCGGGCCGGCCGGGGAGGGTCAGTCCTCCTCGGTGTCCTCGGCGTTGCGGAACGGTACGGTCACCGTGACGCCGATGCTCGGCCGGCGGTTCTCTTCGTCACCCGCGAGCGGGTCGTTGTGGATGATGTCCTTCTGCATGGCTGTTCTCCTGTCCTGGCGAGTTATGGAACGTGCGTCGTGCACTCGGCGGCACCGGATGGGCCGGTGCCTCCGAAGACCCCGTCCGCTGCGGAACGGGGAGTTCGAGGGGCCGCGGGGGCGCGGCGCAGATGCCGGTCCAGGAAGCCCATGGCGCGCCGCAGTACGGCCACGTGGTGTGCGCCGGTGTATCCGTCGTGGCCGGTCTCCAGCCACAGGGACTCATGCGGCACACCGGCCTCCCGCAGGGCGGTGAGGTAGCCGCGTACCTGGCCGGGCGGGCATTTGGCGTCGAGGGTGGCGGCGATCACCAGCAGCGGGGCGCGGACCTCGGCGGCGTAGTGGAGCGGTGAGCTGCGCGCGTAGCGATCGGGTACGTCGTCGGGGGTGCCGCCGAACAGCCGCTCGTCCAGGGCCCGCAGCGCGGGGGTGCCCGTACGGTGGGCCGCCACGCAGTCGGCGACCGGTTTGACGGCGACCCCCGCCTGCCACAGGTCCGGGCGGGTGCCGAGCGCCAGCAGCGCCAGGTAGCCGCCCCAGGAGGTGCCCCACAGACCGATCGCGTCCTCGCGGGCCAGGCCGCGGCGCAGCAGATCGGTGCGGACCGCGACGAGGTCGGCGACCTGGGTGAGCCCGACGCCCGCACCGAACGCGGTGCGCCAGCGAGGCCCGTAGCCGGTGGAGCCGCGGTAGTTGACCCGGGCGACCGCGAACCCGGAGGCGACCAGGGAGTGCACCTCCGGGTCGTAGGCGTCGCGGTCGTGGTCGGCGGGGCCGCCGTGCACCAGGAACACCAGCGGGGGACGCCGGCCGGGGGCCGAGTCCGGTTCGCTGAGCAGGGTGTGCACGGGCCCGTCCGGGCCGGGGGTCCACAGCTCGCGGTGCCGGCCGGGTACCCGGGCCGGCAGGGTGGCGAGCGCCGGGAGGCGGGTGCCGGCGGTCGAGCGCATCTGCGGCGGGGTGGCCGCATCGGTCCAGAGGTAGTGCACGTCGTCGCCCGGGTGCGGGGCGGCATCGAGCAGGGTGCCGGGCGGGGAGGGCACCGGGGTCAGGGTGCGCCGGTCGAGGTCGGCGGCCGCGAGGGTGGAGCGGCCGTGGCAGTCCTGGCGGACGAGGACCCGGCGCCCTTCGGGGTACCAGCGCGCGGTGATCTCGGTGTCGAACCGGCACCAGTCCTGGGCCCGCAGCCCCGCGCCGGGCCGCCAGGTGGCCAGCCGGTAGTGGCCGTCGGCCTCCTGGACCAGCAGCAGTTCGGTGCCGGCCGGGGACGGCGCGAAGCCGAGCGCCCACAGCCGGCCGGTACGTCCGGAGAGCTGGTCGAGCAGGGCCCCGGAGCAGGTCAGGAGGGTGACCGCCCGGTCGGAGCCGGCCGCGCCCGACAGGGCCAGCAGCCCGCCGGACGGCGAGATGCCCGCCAGCAGCGCATGGCCGTCGACGGTGTGCACCGCCCGGGCCGGACCGCCCGGCATGCCGAGGTGCACGGTCATGCCGTGGCCGTCGCCGAGGCCGATGGCCACCGTCCCGGCGTGGCTGACGGCGAGTCCGTGCGGCAGGCCCGCGGGCAGACCGGTCAGGCCGGGCAGCCTTGGTCCGCCGTCGAACTCCTGGAAGTACCAGCGCCCGGCGCCGCGCCGGTCCTCGGCGAACCACCACACCCGGGCGTCGGCATCGAGGGCGCAGTGCAGGGTGCCGTCCGGGCTGTCGGTGACCTGGCGTGCGGTGCCGGTGGCGGCGTGCCAGGTGAAGATCTCGCAGCGGCCGCCGGCGTCCGCGGCCAGGGCCATGCGGGCCGGGTCGCGCGGGCAGACCTCGGGGAGCGCCGGCCGGTAGACCCGGAAGCCGGTGCCGTGGGGCGGGGCTTCGGCGGGACGTGCCGTGTTCGGGCTCATGCGGGCTCCTCCCCCGTGCCGCGGGTGAGGGCCGGTGCCGCCCAGGTCGCATGGAGCGCGACCGCGGTCAGTAGGACGGCGCAGCCCACGAGGGTGGTCCCGGGCCCGACCCGGTCGGCGGCCAGCCCGGCGAGGGCCGGTGCCAGGGCCGCGGCCGCGCCGGACGCGGTGGCCAGCACGGTGCCGGTGCGGGCCTGGAGTCCGGGCGGTACGACCTGGATGATGCGGGCCTGCAATGCCACGGTGGCCAGCGGCGTGAGCAGACACAACAGGCCGAAGAGCAGGCCGAATTGCCAGGCGTCGCGGGCCGCCGCCAGGGCCGCGGCGGGCGGCACCATCAGCCAGGACACCGCCACCAGCACGCGCGTCGGGGAGCGCCGGCCGGCCAGTCGGGGCGCGAGCAGCGCGCCGGCCAGCCCGGCCGCCCCGGCGAGCGCGAGGACGAGACCCGGCCCCGCCGCGCCGCGGCCCTGGTCCTGCAGGGCGAAGACCGTCGTGTAATACAGCGCGGCGAGCAGCGCGTTGACGGCCGAGAGCCACCCCAGGGCCAGCCGTAGGAGGGGCTCGCAACGGATCAGCGCCACCCCGGCCCCGGCTTCCGCGGCCGCCGCGCGCCAGGTCCGGCGCGGGCTGCCGGCCGGCGGCCGCTGCTCCCGGGGCGGGGACAACTCGGTACGCAGGGCACGGATGCAGCCCGCCGCGACGACATACGAGAGGGCGTCGGCGAGGAACGGCAGCCAGCGTCCGGCCTGGAAGAGCACCCCGCCCAGGGCGGGCCCGAGGACCAGGGCGCCCCGCTCCCCCGCCTGTAATCGGGACAGCACCCGCCGGTGTTCCGCCGGCGGACACACCAGGGCGACGGTGCCGAGCGACGCCGCCTCATAGCAGGAGGTCGCGGACCGCTCGAGGAGTACGGCGCCGATGAGTACGGCCATCGGGACCGCGCCGGACCGGACGGCCAGCGCGACGCCGGTCATCGCGGCGGCGGACACCAGCGCGGCGCCCACCATCACCTTCTTTCGCGCCCCACGGTCGGCGGGTACCGCGGCGAAGGGGCCGAGGAGCAGCGTGGCGGCCGCGCAGACCCCGGCGACGGCCCCGACCTCGGCGGGTGTCCGGCCCAGGCTCAGCAGCAACAGCGGCAGGACGAGCCCGGACAGCTGGCTGCCCAGCGCGTCACAGGTGCCCGCGCACCAGAACAGCCGCATGTCGCGCCGCACTTGGGCCGGTGGAACGGCGGATGCCGTCGCCGGGGCGGAACCGGTCACCGGGTACGGCCCGGGGCTGGTCTCGCCGGTGACGTCAGGCGTAAGCCGTGCGGTGAGGCATCCGCCGGGGGTGCCGATGTGCGCCGTTCCATGCGAAGCCACCCCGTATCCGTGGGTCGACCATGAAGATCGACGTCACCAAAAGGTCAACTTGCGGAGGAAATGTGTCCGAAGCGTGCCGGAGCTTAACCAGACAGTGACGCAGGCCACAAGATGTCGGTCCATGAACACCTTCGGGCGGCATGTCGCCCACCCGGAGCGGTCCGCAGACACCGGCCGGGGCGGGCGAGCCGACCGCCGGCCGGGACGGGTGAGCCGACCGCCTGCCGGGGCCGGCGAGCCCGCCGTCGCGCGCCACCCGCCGTCCCCCTCCCCGCAGGCGCCCGCTACTGCCGGCGGTGTACGCGGGCGAGGAGCAGAACGGTGTCATCGGCCGGCGAGCTCGCCACGAGACGGGAGAGGATGCGGTCGGCCGCGACCTCCAACGAGCCGGGAATCCGGGCCAGTTCCTCCTGGAGCTGGTGCAGACCCTCGTCGATGTCGCGGCCCCGCGCCTCGATGAGGCCGTCGGTGTACAGGGCGAGGACGGCGTCGTCGGGCAGGCCGATCTCCGCCGTGCGGAAGGTGGCGCCGCCGATCCCGAGGGGGACTCCCAGCACCTCGTCGATGATCTCGATCCGGCCGTCGGGGTGCCGGACCAGGGGCGGCGGATGACCGGCGCTGGCGAGCCGGGTGCGTCCGGTGAGGGGGTCGTAGCGGATGTAGAGGCAGGTCGCCAGCTCGATACCGGCCTCCTGCGCACACTGGTCGAGTTCGCCGAGCAGCTCGGCCGGTTCCTGGTCGTGCCGGGCCAGCGCCTTGGCCGTGATCCGCAGCCGGCCCATCGACGCGGCGGCCGAGACCCCGTGCCCCATGACGTCACCGACGACCAGGGCGACCCGGTGATCGGGCAGCGCGATCACGTCGTACCAGTCGCCGCCGACCTCGGTGACGCGACTGCCGGGCAGATAGCGGTGCGCGAGGTGCAGATACGGGCTGGGCGCCAGATAGCTGGGCAGCAGGGCCCGTTGGAGGGTGAGCCCGATGTTCCTCTCCCGGCTGTACAGCCGCGCGTTGTCCAGGCACAGCGCGGCACGCGAGGCGAGCTCTCCGGCCAGGCTGAGGTCCTGCTCGGTGAAGTCCGCCCGGCGGGCGGACCGGCCGAAGATGGCGAGTCCCTGGACCGTTCCCCGGGCGATGAGCGGGGCGAGGAGGAGGGCGACCAGCCCGCTGTCGGCCATCAGCCGGGCCCGCGAGGCGTCGAGCACCGTCCGCGCCAGGAAGTCGTCGTTCACCGGCACACAGATCGGACGGCCGGACCGCAGCATCTGGTGGATGGCGGAGCCCGGCGGGTAGTGCACCACTTTCAGCCCGCTGACCAGCTCCGTCGCGGGAGCGGGCAACACGGTGCCGGAGGCGATCCGCCGGGTGTCCACGGGCAGCGCCGGGTCGAACGCCTCGCTCTCGTTCCGCCAGTCCACGAGCTCCACGACGGATCCGTCACAGAAGTCCGGCACCGCGGCGTCGACCAGTTCCTGGGCCGTGACCTCCACGTCCAGGGTGGTGCCGATGCGGGCCGAGGCCCGGTCCAGCAGCGCCAGCCGCTGACGGCTGGCGGTGGCCTCCACGATGGCCTGCTCCTGGTCGGTGACGTCGACCAGCAGCCCGCCGACGCCGGGCCGGCTGCCGACGGCCTGGGTGAGCGGGAAGAAGCTCACCGACAGCACCCTGTCCCGGTCCGGGTGGCCGCGGGTACGCATCCCCACCCGCACCCCCTTGACGGTCCTGCCCTCGGTGGCGACGGAGCGCAGCAGGCGCTCGTACTCACCGTCGTCCGAGGTGATCATGATGTCGGCGAGGTGGCGCCCGAGGTGTTCCTCGATGGGCAGCCCGTTCATATCGGCGAGGGCCTGGTTGAGGTGGCGGTAGCGCAGTTCCTCGTCGAGCATGACCAGGCCGATGGGGCAGGTCGCGAAGAGGGCGTCGAGGAAGGCGAGGTTGGTCTTGACCCGGTCCAGCTCATCGCTGCGGCTCGCCAGGGCCATCACCACCGTGTGCCCCGCCTCGCCGGTCACCGGGAAGACCCGGAATCCGCAGTCGAAGTCCGTGCCGTCCCGATGTCTGACGCGCCGGCGGCCGCGCCAGTAGCCCTCGGTACGGCCGCGGTCGGCCATGCGGGCGCATACGTCCTCTTCGGCGCCGCCGCCGGCGGTTCCGCGGAAGAGGAATGCGCCGGGCCGCGAGAGCGCCTCGGCGGCGCGGTAGCCGAAGAGGTCCTGGGCGCCCGGGCCCCAGTAGCAGATCCGGTTGTCGTCATCGATGCCGCACACGGCCACCGCCACGTGCTCCAGCAGCGACCCGGGCTCGGACCAGAGCGGACCCCGGGCCCTCGCATCGCTCGGCCGATCTGATGACACCGGCTTTCCCTTCCGGCCGTCGCGCGGGCCGGCTGCTCCGCCCGGCGCGGCGGAGCGGCTCTCTCAATTCTGCGCTCGTCACGCACGTACGGACACCTCGGACCGCCGCGGGGCCGGGGACGCCGCTCACCGACTCGGCACTACCGACGACAAAATCACGCGAAGGCCTATAAAGCCGTACAAAGCGGGCGTAGGCTGACCAGGACGCCGTATTGCACCGCGAGCGAGCGATGGAGGCGTCGTATGACCGACCCTTACGGCTTCCTCAAGACCCCCCGACGGCCCGTGGCGGCGCGCCCCGTCGAGGAGCGGCTGCACGACTGGCACGAGGTCTACGCCGGGCAGGCGCTGCTGCCGCTCATCTCGGAGCAGGCGGGGCGCTGCATGGACTGCGGCATACCGTTCTGCCACAGCGGCTGCCCGCTGGGAAACCTCATCCCCGAGTGGAACGCGTACGCACGGCGGGGCGACTGGCGGGCCGCGGCCGAGCGGCTGCATGCGACGAACAACTTCCCCGAGTTCACCGGGCGGCTGTGCCCGGCACCCTGCGAGGACGCCTGCGTCCTGGCCCTCAATGCCGATCCGGTGACGATCAAGAACGTCGAGCAGGCCATCGCCGACCAGAGCTGGGAGCGCGGGTACACCGCGCCGCATCCACCGCAGCGGCTCAGCGGAAAGAGCGTGGCCGTCATCGGCTCGGGACCCGCGGGACTGGCGGCGGCACAGCAGCTCACCCGTATCGGGCACACCGTCGCGGTCTACGAGCGCGCCGACCGCATCGGCGGGCTGCTGCGCTACGGCATCCCCGAGTTCAAGCTCGAGAAGTGGCACCTGGAGCGCCGTATCGCGCAGATGGCGGCGGAGGGCACCAAGTTCCGTACGGGGGTGGACATCGGCCGCGACCTCGACGCCACCGAGCTCACCCGGCGGCACGATGCGGTGGTGGTCGCCGTCGGCGCCATGGAGCGGCGCGAGCTCGCCGTCCCGGGCCGCGAGCTGTCCGGCATCCATCAGGCCATGGACTATCTGACGCTCGCCAACCGCGTCACGGAGGGCGACTACGGCTCGCCGCCGCTCACCGCCGAGGGCAAGCATGTGGTGATCGTCGGTGGCGGGGACACCGGCTCGGACTGCCTGGGCACCGCCCTGCGGCAGGGCGCGGCCTCCGTGGTGCAGCTCGACATCAACCCGGAGCCGGGCGACGTCCGGCCGGAGGCCCAGCCCTGGCCCGTCTATCCGAAGGTGTTCCGGATCTCCCATGCGCACGAAGAGGCCCGGGGCCGGGAGGGCACGGATCCCCGGCTCTTCTCCTCCGCCACGCTCCGCTTCGAGGGGGACACGTCCGGCCGGGTCCGCGCACTGCACCTGACGGAGGTGGAGCCCACGGCCAGGAAGCCGCGGCCGGACACCGAGCGCGAGATCCCGGCGGAGCTGGTGCTGCTCGCCCTCGGCTTCTCCGGTCCGGAACGGGGTGGACTCATGGAGCAGCTCGGGCTCGCGCTGGACGACCGGGGGAATTTCGCCCGGGACGCCGGCTTCGCGGCCGAGGGGGCGCAGCAGGACGCGTGGCCGGTCCGCCGCGGGACGGACGGGGTGTTCGTCGCGGGCGACGCGGGACGCGGCCAGTCGCTGGTGGTGTGGGCGATCGCGGAAGGACGCTCCGCCGCGGCGGCCACCGACCGCTATCTCACCGGCTCAACCGAACTCCCGTCCCCCGTCTCCGCCAAGGACCGGCCGCTGGTGGCGTGAGGCGGCGCCCGCGCTTTGCGCGGCTACGGCGACTGAGAAACGATCAGATGGATCCCGTAGCCGCCGAGGGCGGCGCAGAGCGCAAAGCAGAGAAACGCGGTGGCCCGTGCCAGCGGATCCGCCACGCTGCCGCGCCCCGTCCCGTTCATCCGCAGTCTGTGGGAGCGGGCCAGCGCGATGATCCCGAGCGAGAAGACCACCACGAGCAGGGTGACCAGGGTCAGGCTGACGACGCAGACCACGACGAGACCGTGCCAGTCGATGTGCATGTCTCACGCCTCTTTCTGTGACGCCCCGACGGGGCCGTACGCATGCTCTCCAACGGGCGGGCCGGCCGCCGGCGCCACGGTCACGCCATGAGGTCGTCGGGTTGGTCCTGCTGCGCCTCGTCGGGGACTTCATTGACGTTCTTGGCGTGCACGGGATGACGCCGGGACAGCGCGTACATCCCGCCGACCGCGACCAGCGCGGCCCCCGCCGCCAGCACGAGACCGCCGGTGCCGTGCCCCGCCAGCCAGGCCGAACTGCCACCGACCGCGGCGGCGGCCGGGAGCGTGAGCACCCAGGACACCGCGATCCGGCCGGCGATCCCCCACCGGATCTCGGCCAGCTTCCGGCCGAGGCCCGCGCCGAGGATCCCGCCCGCACAGACCTGCGTGGTCGACAGCGGGAACCCCATGTGCGAGGACGTCAGGATGACGGTGGTGGCCGTGGTCTCCGCGGTGAACCCCTGGGGCGACTGGATGTCGGTCAGCCCCCTGCCCATGGTCCTGATGATCCGCCATCCGCCCGCATACGTACCCAGCGAGATCGCCAGCCCCGCGCTGAGGATCACCCACCACGGCGGTTCCGCGCCCTGGCCCAGCACACCGGCGGAGATCAGGGCCAGCGTGATCACGCCCATGGTCTTCTGGGCGTCGTTCGTCCCGTGGGCCAGCGCGACCAGGGAGGCGGAACCGATCTGCCCTGTCCGGTACGCACGGTTGACGGGCCCGCGCGGCGCATGACGGGTGATCACGTAGGCGAGGTACGTCGCCAGCAGGGCCGCCGCACACGCCACGGCCGGCGAGATCACGGCGGGGAGCACGATCTTCTCCACCACCTGCCCGAACCGGACCGCGCTGGTGCCCGCCGCGACCCAGACCGCCCCGATCAGCCCGCCGAACAGCGCGTGCGACGAGCTCGACGGCAGGCCCGCGAGCCAGGTGAGCATGTTCCACAGGATCGCCCCGAGCAGCCCGGCGAAGATCATCGTGAGGCTGACCTTGTTGTCGTTCACGATCCCGCCGGAGATCGTCTTGGCGACCGTCGTGGACAGGAATGCGCCCGCCAGATTGAGGACCCCCGCGATCAGCACGGCGGCCCGTGGAGCCAGGGCCCCGGTGGCGATGGAGGTGGCCATCGAGTTGGCCGTGTCGTGGAACCCGTTGGTGAAGTCGAAGGCGAGTGCCGTGACGATCACCGCAACGAGCAGGAGCGAGACGTCGCCCACCGAGACCTCCAGTCCAGAAACGCACATTCCGGACACGTGACGTTACAGTAAGTAACGGACTGGGCCTGCCGAGCCTCGCCGTGCGGCGGCAGCCGACCACTGCACCGGCCGTCCCGCCCCCTGCCCACGGGCCGGGGCGCACACAAGCCGATGGGCCCGGCCGGTTGCCCGGCCGAACCCATCGGCTTGTGTGCGTCAGTTCAGATCACGCAGCGGGATCAGTGACCGCCCTCGTCGACGACGGCGACCTCCTCGATGTTCTGCTCGATCTCCGCACCCGACACCGCGGTGCTGCGGGCCCAGAAGTAGATCACCACGGCGAACGCCGTGACGAGCGCCATGTCCCACCACATCGGGATGTGGCTCTGGCCGCCGAAGCCGCCCTGCCAGGAGATCAGGCCCATGCCGATCAGGTACACCGGAAGCCACTGCGCGGCCTTCCAGTCCAGGCGCGGGGCGTTCGGCAGCTGCTTCTTCGTCGCGTACCAGGCATAGCTGCCGAGCAGCACATACCCGATGATGATCGCCCAGCCGAGCCGCTGGAGGGTCTCCCAGCCGGCCCAGTAGATGATCAGGCTCGCGACGACGAAGGACAGCGGCGAGATCACCTTGCCGCCGGGCAGCCGGTACGGACGCTCGTGGTTCGGCAGCCGGTCACGGAACACCCCGAAGGCCAGCGGGGCGCCGGCGTACATCAGCACGCTCGCCGAGGTGATGAAGGAGACCAGCTCCTGCCAGCTGGGGAAGGGCAGGAAGCAGATCACGCCGGTCACGAACGAGATGATCAGGCCGAACCACGGCACGCCGCGGCCGTTGGTCTTCTCGAAGAGCCGGGGCGCATAGCCGTTCTTGCTCAGGCCGTAGGAGATACGCGAGGTCGAGGTGGCGTAGATCAGGCCGGTGCCACCGGGAGAGATGATCGCGTCCGCGTACAGGACCCAGCCCAGCCAGCCCAGACCGATGACGGTGGCCAGACCGGCCCACGGGCCGCTGATGCCGGCGTAGTCCAGCTTGGCCCAGCCGTGCATGAAGGAGGCCACCGGCAGTGCACCGATGTAGACCACCTGGAGCGCGACGTAGATGACCGCGCCGATCAGGACCGACCCGATCGTGGCGCGCGGCAGGTCGCGCTTGGGGTTGCGGCTCTCGCCCGCGAGCTGGATGGCCTGCTCGAAGCCGAGCAGCGCGAAGATGATGCCGCTGGTGCTGATGGCGCTGAGCACGCCCTTGGCGCCGAACGGTGCGAAGCCGTGCGACGTGAAGTTGTGCGGGTGGAAGTTGGTGGCCGCGATCACGAAGATCGCCCCGAGCGGGACGGCGATCTTCCACCAGGTCGCCGCGCTGTTGGTGTGCGCCAGCACCTTCACACCGAGGAAGTTCACCGCGACGAAGATCGCCATCAGGAAGACGGCGACGATGAAGCCGCTCGTGGTGAGAGTCCCGTTCGCGTGCAGGAAGCCCTGGGCCCAGGACCAGTGACCGGCGTAACCGATCATGGCCTCGACCTCGATCGGAGCCACCGTTGCCGCTTGGAGCCAGGAGAACCAGCCGAACGACATGCCGGCCAGGCCGCCGAAGGCGTAGTGCGGGTAGCGCGCCGTACCGCCGGCCACCGGGAAGAGGCCGCCGAGCTCGGCGTGCACCAGTGCCAGCAGGACGATCGCGACCGCGCCGATACACCAGGAGATCAGCGCCGCCGGGCCCGCGACCACTACGGCCTTCTGTGCTCCGTACAGCCAACCGGACCCGATGATGGAACCGACGGAGGCCCACATCAGACCGATGAGTCCTACATCCCGGCGAAGAGAGCCGGATGCACGTGGCTTGACGGGAGCGATCTCGTCAACGCTTGCCATAAGAGGCCTTTCAAGACAGGACTGGCTCAAAATTTGCCTCAGATTAGGGAGCATTCAGAGCCCTGCAAAGAGCCATTGGCTGAATAGTTATATTCCGTGACCTTCCTTTAGAAAGTCATTACCTAACTCTCGACTCGTTACTGTGGACATTCGGCGGAAGATAGGCAGGGAAGGGTTCTACGGGTGGCCGAGGTAGCACTCAGCAACAATCCGGTCACTCATCCGTATGTCGCCGCTGCGTCCACTTGAGGAAATCTTGAGGTTTCTCGGCGGGGCATTGTCATGACCGGAGAAAGCCCTGCTCCCGCGGCCGGTATTTCCGCAATGGATCTTCGCCGCGCCACGCCCCTCACCCCGCGGCAGTGCGTGGACCGGGCGAGTCAGGGCGCTCCCCACCTCGGCATACCGGGTGGTCAGGCGGCGGCCGGCCCGCCCGAGCGCCGGGCTCACAGCCTCCGGGCCCACTCCGTGAACCCGCTCCCCCGCGGCCGCCGCGTCACCCCTCGGGGCAAATAGGAGGATGAGGAGCGCAATAGGGGGGAAGGACACCGAAGAAGCGGCGACTTTGACCGGACGACACCCGTGGCGAGCACTCCCGACCGGATCTGAAATTTTCCGCACCTACCGACTCCCTGGAGCCCAAAGAAGGTTTCGGAGTTCTGATCGAAGAAGCCGACATACTCTTCGACGGCGGGCGGATAAACGATGTATGGGCCATCAAGACGCTCCTTGCGCAAACGGCTCGCCCTCAACATCCGCCGGGGAGATGGGGAGTTCCGGACCACCTACGGCACCCGCCCGGGACCCCGACCGGCGCACGGTCGGGCGTCCGGGCGGCCATGAGGCCGCAGGGGGCACAACTGGGCACCCACGTACGTCACTTGACGGACGCGCCCGCCACGGACCCCAGAGGCGTATCAACTCGGCCGGGCCCCGGGTTCGTTACGCATTACGTGAACCCCTGTTCGATATCCGGGCACGGGGTCCGCGGCACCATCCTGGCGCCCGGCAGGGGCGGCCGTGGTGGCGAAAATGAGCCTCGCACAGCCATGCGATATCCCGGCGTGGTGTTGTCAGGTGCAGGAGTACGCAAGGTACACATGGAGCATGGCCCGAATCTCCGGCCGCTTCCCGTGGCTAACCTCGGAGCGCAGGTTCACCGGTCGGCACCCGGACGACGACGGTCGGCGTGAGCGACGTGGCGGCTCGCCGACGGCATCGGCGGGCCGCCTGCCCGCGTGGGCGAGTCCCCGCAGCGTCGCCGGTCAGATGTTCCTCCTCCAGGTCCTGATCGTGCTGCTGCTCATCGTGGCGTCGGTGACCGCGTTGCTGCTCCAGTCCCGCAGCGACAGGTTCCAGGGGGCACGGGACCGTTCGGTCGCCGCGGCCGAGGCCTTCGCCCACAGCCCGGGTCTGGTGGCCGCGCTGCGCGGCCCCGACCCGTCCGCGGTGCTCCAGCCGCTGACCGAGGCGGCCCGCAAGCGGGCCGGCGTCGACTTCATCGTCGTCATGAACCGCGCCGGGATCCGCTATACGCATCCCAAGCCGGAGCTGATCGGCAAGCACTTCATCGGCACCATCGGGCCCTCGCTCGCCGGCCGCGTCACCATCGAGAGCGTCGTCGGCCCGCTCGGCCACGAAGTACAGGCGGTCGTCCCCGTGCGGGACGCCCGGGGCACGGTGGTGGGCCTGGTGTCGGCCGGGATGCGGGTCAGCCGGGTGAGCAGCGCGGTCGACCGGCAACTGCCGGTCGTACTCGGCGCCGGAGCCGCCGCACTCGCGCTGACCACGGCCGGCACGGCGCTGGTGACCCGCCGGCTGCGGCGCCAGACCCACGGGCTGGGCCCCGTGGAGATGACCCGGATGTACGAGCACCACGACGCGGTGTTGCACGCGGTGCGCGAGGGCGTGCTCATCGTCGACGCGGACGGGCGCGTGCTGCTGGCGAACGACGAGGCGCGCCGGCTGCTCGGTCTGTCCCCCGACGTGGAAGGGCACCGCGTCACCGACCTCGGGCTCGCGCCCCGCACCGCCGAACTCCTGGTCTCCGGGCGCGTGGTCACCGACGAGGTGCTCCAGGTCGGAGACCTGCTGCTGGCGGTGAACATCCGGCTCACGGATCCCCGCGGTGGACCGTCCGGCACGGTGGCCACGCTGCGGGACTCCACCGAGCTGCTCGCCCTCGCGGGAAAGGCGGAGGTCGCCCAGAGCCGGCTGCGGCTGCTGTACGAGGCGACCGTCGCCATCGGCACCACGCTCGATGTGCGGCAGACCGCCGAGGAACTGACCCGGGTCGCGGCCGACAGGTTCGCCGACTACGCCACGGTCGACCTCGCCGAGCCCGTCCTGGCCGGCGAGGAGCCGCCGGCGGGCGCGTACAGCGAGGCGCCGGAGCTGCGCCGGGTGGCACTGTCCGGTCTCCCCGAGGACCATCCCCTCTACCGGGTGGGCGAGCTCCACCGGTACACCGTGCCCAATCCGATGGCCACCGGGTTCATCACCGGCCGGTCCGTGCTCGTCCCCGATCTGCGGGACGCCGAAGAGTGGCGCGCCCAGGAACCGGAGCGCTTCGAACGGGCTCTGGAGCACGGCTGCCGGTCCCTCATCACCGTTCCGCTGCGGGCCCGCGGTGTGCTCATGGGAGTCGCCAACTTCTGGCGTTCCCGCGACAGCACCCCCTTCGAGGAGGGTGATCTGTCCCTGGCCGACGAGATGGCGGCGCGGGCCGCCGTGTGCATCGACAACGCGCGCCGCTTCACCCGCGAGCACGCCATGGCCGTCACCCTGCAGGAGAGCCTGCTCCCCCGCGGCCTGCCCGAGCAGGACGCCCTCGACCTGGCCCACCGCTATCTGCCCGCGCAGACCGGGGTGGGCGGCGACTGGTTCGATGTCATCCCGCTGCCGGGCGCCCGGGTCGCCCTGGTCGTCGGTGATGTGGTCGGTCACGGGCTGCATGCCGCCGCCACCATGGGCCGGCTGCGTACCGCGGTGCAGAATTTCTCCAGCCTCGACCTGCCGCCCGACGAGCTCCTCAGCCACCTGGACGAGTTGGTCCACCGCATCGACCACGAGGTGACCGGGGCGGACGACGAGGCCACGGTCGCGGGCGCCACCTGTCTGTACGCGATCTACGATCCGGCCGCCGGCCGCTGCACGATGGCCCGCGCCGGCCACCTCCCGCCGGCGCTCGTCCACCCCGACGGCACCGTGGAGTACCCGGATCTCCCCGCGGGGCCGCCGCTCGGCGTCGGCAGCCTCCCCTTCGAGGCGCTGGATCTGCACCTGCCCGAGGGCAGCAGCCTCGTCCTCTACACCGACGGCCTGGTGGAGGGCCGCAACCACGACATCGACACCGGCATGCAGAACCTCGCCACGACACTGGCGCAGCGCGGCCGGACCCCGGACGAGATCTGCGAAGCCGTACTGAGCGCGCTGCCCCCGGCCCGGCAGCGCGATGACATCGCCCTGCTCGCGGCGCGTACCCATCTGCTGGACCCCGACCGCATCGCGGAGTGGGAGGTACCGTCCGACCCCGCGGCGGTGGCCGAGGCACGCGCGAACATCACACGGCAGCTGGCGCAGTGGGATCTGGACGAGATGGCGTTCGCCACCGAGCTCATTCTCAGCGAGCTCATCACCAACGCCATCCTCTACGCCACCGGTCCGCTGCGGGTACGGCTCCTCCACGACCGCACCCTGATCTGCGAGGTCTCCGACACCAGCAGCACCTCCCCGCACCTGCGCTATGCGGCCGAGGAGGACGAGGGCGGCCGCGGGCTCTTCCTCGTCGCGCAGCTGGCCGAGCGATGGGGCACCCGGTACACCCCCGACGGCAAGATCATCTGGGCCGAACAGATCCTGCACTGAGCGGCGGCAGGCGGCCGCGCCGAGCGGTGGCGGACGGCCGCGTCATCCGGGGACGTACGCGAAGCCGCCCACCCCGCTCCTCCTCTCACCGCGCCTTGTCCTTGACGTCCACCGGCCGGTCGTCGTTCAGCTCGCCGAAGAGCTTGTGCGCCTGTGCCTTGTCCCAGAGCACGGCGCTGCCCTTACGGGTGTGGAAGCCCAGGCTGGCCACCGGAACGTTGATCTGCCTGCCGTGGCCGCCCGTGACGCCCTGGACCGCCCGGAACATCTTCGCGAGGTCCACCAGGCCCGTGTCCCGGTCGACGATGAGCGTGTCCAGCCCGGCGTCCAGCGCGCCGTAGAGCGAGAACGGGTTGAGCACGGTGCCCGGCCTGCCCGCCCGGTGGGCGAGCGCGGACAGGAACTTCCGCTGGTTCTTGCTGCGCCCCAGGTCGCCCTGGGCCTCCTGGTGGCGCTGGCGGACGAAGGCCAGCGCCGCCCTGCCGTCGAGGGTGTGACAGCCCTTGGTGAAGTCGGCCCCGGACTTCTTGTCCTTCAGATCCCGGTCCAGGCAGATCGGGACGCCGCCGACCGCGTCGACGAGGTTCACGAAGCCCGCGAAGCCGACTTCCACGTAGTGGTGGATCGTCACGCCGGTGTTGCGCTCGATGGTGCGGACGAGCATCTTGGGGCCCCCGACGGCGAACGCCGCGTTCAGCTTGTTCTTGACCGGGCCGTAGTGCTTGCCGGTCATGGGGCTGGTGTAGCCCGGCACGGTCAGCCAGGAGTCACGTGGCAGGCTCACCATGGTGGTGCCGCCCGCGCCGGTGTGCAGCAGAATCATCGAGTCGGTGCGCCGGCCGCCGGCCGATCCGGTGTGCAGATCCCGCTTCTCCTGGTCGGTGAGGCCCTCGCGGCTGTCGGAGCCCACGATGAGGTAGTTGGTGCCCTTGCCGGCCTGCTGCCCCGGCCCGGGTGTACCGAGGTCGACCTCGGTGTTGAGCTTGGTGTCGGCCCAGGCGAGGGTGCCGGCCGGGACGGCCAGGAGCACCACGAGCACACCGATGACGACGCGCCGTACCGGCCTCCTGCGCCGGGAGCGATGCGACCGCCGCCCGGCACCGGCCCGTTCCTGTGGTGTACGGGTGTCTCCGCGGTCCGTACGGCCGCCTCCGCCGTCCGGACGGCCGTCGTCCTGCCACGACGAGGCCGGGCCCGGCGGGGTGGCGTACTCGTCCGCGAAGGGTTCTGCCGGGTGCGGATTCCGGGGCGGGTCCTCGCGCCACAGGGGGTCGGTCACGTCCACCACCTCCCCCGCCACGATGCGCCGGCCGTTCCAGGATCCGCCCGCTTCCCACACGTCCTCCAGATCGGCGTCCTGCGTCAGGTCCGGGCGGGCGCCCGCCCCGTACGACGGGTGCCCGTCCGGACCGTACGGGCCTCCTCCGAATACATCGCTGCCGGCCCAAGGGCCCCGCGAGTTGCTCATGTGTGCACTCTCCTCGGTCACTTCGACGACAGACTGCTCGGCTGCGGGTCGGGCTCCTTGAGCAAGTGCTGATTGGCGGTGCCGGCGCGCTGCATGCGATGCCACTTCAGCCGGGTGCCCAGCAGGGCGGTGACCACGGACTGGATGACGACGAGATACAGCAACTGCCGGTAGAAGAACAGCTGGAGCGGCAGGGCCCACAGCGACCGGAGCCGCTCGTGGTCCAGCCGCAGGGCGTAAGCGGCGGTGATCAGCTGGATGACCAGGAAGCCGAGCCAGACCCCGACCGCCTGCGCGGTGTCGCCGAAGCACAGGCCATACAGGGCGAAGACATCGACGACCGGCGCGAAGAGCGGCAACACGATCTGGAACAGGGCGAGATAGGCGAGCCCCCGGCGGCCGAAGCGTCCGGCCGGGCCGACTTCCACCACGGCGTGGCGGTGCTTCCACATGGACTGCAGGGTGCCGTAGCACCAGCGATAGCGCTGCCGCCACAACTGGCTCAGGCTGCTGGGCACTTCGGTCCAGGCGATGGCCGACTCCTCGTAGACCACCCGCCGGCCCATCCGCCACAGGGCCATCGTGAGATCGGTGTCCTCGGCGAGGGTGTCGTCGCTGATACCGCCGATGGCCAGCAGCGCGTCCCGCCGGAAGGCACCGATGGCGCCGGGGACCGTGGGCATGCACTCCAGCACCTCGAACATGCGCCGGTCCAGGTTGAACCCGAGGACGTACTCCAGATGCTGCCATCTGCCCAGCAGCCGCCGCCTGTTGCCCACCTTGGTGTTTCCGCTGACCGCGCCGATCGTCGGGTCGGCGAGCGGCTGGATGAGGCGGTGCAGGGCCTCCGGCTCGAAGACCGTGTCCGCATCGATCATCACGATGATCTCGCAACGCGCGTAGCCCAGGCCCGTGCTGAGCGCCCCGGGCTTACCGGAGTTGGGCTGTTGCACCACGGTCACCCGCGGATCGGTGATACCGCGGGCGATCTCCACGGTCCGGTCCGTCGACCCGTCGTCGATGACGATGATCTGCAGGTCGCGGTGGGTGGAGGCGAGCAAAGAACGCACCGTGGCCTCGATGCCCGCCTCTTCGTTGAACGCGGGCACCAGCACCGTCACCGGGTCGTTCACCTCGCGCAGCCAGGGCGCACCGGAACGGTGCCGGCGCCGGCGCCGCACATGCACCCGGGCGAGGAGGGCGAGCAACACCAGCCGGAGCATGCCCAGTCCGCCCGCGATGCCCAGCGCCCAGGTCATGGAGCGGGCAAAGGTGTGCCCGACGGACTGCGTCCACATCAGTGCCTCGCCCTGTGCCCGCTCCGCCAAGGAGGCCGTCGAGGTCAGCGAGGGCCGTCCGAGTCCGCCCGTGACGGTGGTGAACTGTCCTACGTTCGGGTCGGCGAGCAGCTGCTTCGCCTCCTGGTATCCCAGGGCGGTGTGGCTGTACTGCCGCACCACCCCCAGTGGGGGCTTACGCGAGTGGGCGGTGGCGGCGACCACGACGTACCCCTGGTCGGTGGCGCGCCGTGCGGCCGGCCATTCGGCGCCGCACAGCGTGTCGGCGGTGGTGGTGTGCGGCAGGCGCAGCAGCCGGGTGTTGACGTCCGCGGCTCCCGCCAACGCGGTCTGGGTGAGGGCGAGTTCCCAGTGCGAGCGCAGGTGCGAGGCGCTGCCCAAGTCACCGCCGGTATAGGTGTACGAGCCGATCTCATGGCCCTCGTCGCGGATCCGCCGCACCAGTTCCGGATGGCGGGCCGCCTGATTGCCGTAGAGGAAGAAGGTCGCCCGCGCGTGCCGGGCCCGCAGCAGGTCGAGCAGGCGCGGGGTCCACACCGGGTCGGGCCCGCCGTCGAAGGTGAGCGCGGCGGTACGGAACGGCATCTGCGCGGTCTCGGCTCCCTTGCCCGTGACCCGCAGCACCGGGTCCCCGTTGTCCGCGGACCTCGGTATGGGGCTGGTGCAGGCGCGTCTGTGCCGGGCTCCGTCGACCTCATGGGTCGTCCAGCCCTCGAACAGCAGTGAAGCGGCGACGATGGGGAGGATCAGCAGCAGCAATAACCAGTGCCAGCGTGGGGGGCGGCGCAACGCATGCCGCCCCTGCCCTGACAACGCCACAATGGGCCCTTTCTGTCGAGCGGACGTGCCACATCTCAGGCGTGCGTCCGCGCAGGCAGCCATGGCGCCTGCGCGGACGAACACGCCTCAGGTCAGTGCCGGGGAGGCTTCACGCCCGAGGGCGGAAGCGCACCGGTCCGGCTGTGGTCACGGGGCAGGGGTGGTGCGGGAAGGGGCCCTGGAGGCGGGGTGACCGGCGGGAGCAGCCCGTCCGGAGGTGTCCGGAGTCGCCGAGGGACTGGGGCCGCGCGGCGCTCTGTGCGCCGGGCGCGACGTGTGGTCCGGGAGCGGATCGGCCTTTCCCGGCGCCGGCTTTGCGGCCGGCTGCAGGAGGCCGCCGAACACCACGGCGAGGAGGACGAGATATCCGGTGCACATGCACCCTACGGTCAACGCTGCATGCCCCAGGAAGCGTCTGCGCCGACCTGAGTTGTCGACAAATACGGGACGATTCCCTTGCTTACCGGGGCGACTGCTGTGGGGGGTAGCGGTTCGCATGGAGCGTGAGTGTAACCAGTTAACCGCGAATGAGAATAGGCAAGGTCAGCCAGCCTCTTCCGCCCTCCGATGACGGTGGCAAAGGCCGCCGGACGAGCCGGGACTCCAGCTCCCCCTTATGATCTCACTCGTCAACATACCTATTCACGCGCGTCGATGGTTCACAGCGAGCCGGATCGGTGCCCCCGCGGGGCCCGGCAACCGCACCCCGGCCAACTCATACTGTGAAGTAACTCACGCCGAGTGGCGATAGCGTGAAGTAATTGAACTGCTTACTGCGCGCCATGTTCGTTTTGCGCCTGACTGACCGGTAACGAGCCGCTTGTGCAGGCCGGTTCCGCATCGCCGCCCGGCCTCCCCCATGGGCGCCGCGGCCCCGCACCCGCCACCGCCCGGGCACCGCGCGCGACCCCCGGCACACCCCCGCATCAGGCGCTTTGGCATCGCCGCACTACGCCACCGGGAGCCCGGGCCCAGCAGCTGGAGCGGCGCCCAAGTCCCGTGATTCCGCCGAATGATGAGATACCGCGGAAATACCCGGAGATATCCTGGCCCGCCGCACCCCTGCGCCACCCTGCACCCCCACCGCCGAAAGCAAGCGAAAAGGCGTGAGACAGGCCGGCCATATCGCGCGCAATTATCCGTCCGTCGAAATTGCCATGCCCGTTTACGGTTGAGAACGGCCACGGATGGATACCCGGCCGCCATTCCCTTTGATGACCGCCACCGATCATGGCCGGAATGCTTGCACCGACAGCTCCTTCACCTTCTCCCGGATACCGCAATATCGGCAGCAGTGATCAACTGACTTCCTCCCGGCACCGCGACGAACCGGCATTGACGGGCTGTTACGGGAGGATTTCCTGACCATGGAGGCGAAGTCGTCGACCGGACGCTCTCGCACGGCTCCGCGCGCTCGCGCGCCGGGGCCGATCGCCCGCCTGACCTGCCCGCACGAGCAACCCGCCGGCGATCATGATGCCCTGTCAGGTCCGTAACACCGGGGTGCACCGGGCCTCGCGGCAGCGCAGCATGGTCCGCCCCGCCCCGTCAGCAGGCCAGGAGGGGACGTTGAGCAAGTCCCCGGGACCAGGGCACACTCGACGTCGCCGCCGTTTACCTGCCGTATCCCCCATGTTTCGTCCGATGTCATGGCCCGTTCACAAGAATGGACGCCTAAGCAGCCCGGGATGCCGCATGTGTGCCCGCCTTTCCCGCCTTCCGGCATCCGCACGCAGCCGTCCGCCGGAAGTCGCCGGCAACAGTGCGGCTCAGACTTCGAACGGCCTCCCGGCTGCTTCCACAGAACCAGGACGCCCCCACCATCCGACCCGCCGAAAGCCTCAATCCCGGCTCGCCACAATGCCGTTGGCGGGTGATCCGGTAGGCAGTTCCCGGCGGTGCGCCCGCATGGTGCCGGTCATCGGAGGATGCCCGCCGGAGAACCACGAATTACCTGTCACTCAGTGCCTCTAGCCCCCCGCCGCCGCGTCCCGCTCGGCGTACTTCTTCAGTGTCAGTAGTTGCTTGCGCATCATGACCAGATCCCCGCAGGCGAGGAGTCTTTGCTGGAGGCGCCGGATCAGCGGGCGTCGCGATTCGCTGACGACCTTCACCAGGAGCCGACAGCCGTCACCGTGCGGGATGACGACATAGCTGACGGCCATCTGCCCATACCTTCGTGCCGGTGCCTCGGGAAGCACCCCGGTGAGGTGCTTGTCCGTGGCGAAGTCCACGAGGTCGAAGACCAGGAAGCGCTGTCCGACGGCCAGGGGGGCCGGGTCCGGCGTGAGACGGTCGGGGCTCTTCCGGCCGCGGAAATCGATCCAGTCGTAGCTGTACGGCGCGATGGTCAGCTGGCGGACCCAGCGGAACACCGTGGCGCACGGCGCTGCCACGTCGACGGCCCGGGTCCAGCCTTCATAGGGGACCGTCAGAAGTCCGTCGCACGGATAGTGCGCCTCCCGCTCGGCGGCGGTCGCGCCCCAAACCCTCCCAGTGAAATCCATGTCAGGACAATACGCCGCGCGTTGGGAGGGGCGGAGTGCGGGCAGACCGCTGAGGAACCCGGACCTGGAGCGCTCGGATCCGCTTCTGGCCAGGAGTCGGCTGAGGCGCCCTCGCCGTGTCCCGGCCGCCAGGTTGACCAAGCACCGGGCAAAATTTAGGCAAGAGCGCGATAAAGGCTGGGCAAGGACCGACATGACGGCTGTTCTGCCGCGATCCACGCCGTGGGGTCATGCACTCTGAAGCTATCGGCGACAGCGTTCGACGGACGACGCGGGGCCCCAACAGCCGTTGCGGCGATGGAGGGCCGGTGCGGGGCGGTGCGGGCTCAACGGGGGTGGTACCACGGCGAATTCAAGCGGCTCGGTGACCGGTTGGGGCAGTAGGCTGTCTGAATCCGTTCGGTCCGTCGATCCGTTCCGGTCACCCCCGGGCCCGCTCGCGCTGACCGGCCTCCGGCCCCGCACGGAAGAAGGTGACACACATGGACCGCGCAGCGGCGACGTTCGTCGCGGAACAAGGCCGCCGGCCCATGGGTTGGGGTTGAGGGGGGGCGGCGCGCCGCTGGGAGGAGGAAGTCGGCGAGGGAAGCGGCGCCGGGACACTGTACGCCGCCGACTCGCCGAGGGGACAGGGAAGTTGAGCGTGCCGCGCCCGGTCGTCGTCGTATCGCAGTGCCGGCAGGTGCGCACCGGACTCGGGCAGCTGCCGTGCGAGCGCGCCGGCCGGCCCGTCGCTGTGCTCTTGGGTGAGCAGGGAGAGCCGACGTCCCAAGGGGCCGGAGGCCTGACCGCTCTGCTCGCCGACCAACAACATGTGCTCGGGTTAGAGAAGTTCTATGGATGAACGGGGGTTGCGGTGCTGGAGGAAACGCACTTAGAGCAGTGGGGCACCCGGAGGAACGGGAGCGTCGCGGGGTGGGACCCACAGGCCGGTGGGGGCGCGTCCGGGGAGCCGCCCGCACACCCCGCGGTGCGGGTGATGCTGGTGGCGGAGCAGTCGGTGACCCGGGCCGGGCTTCGTTCGATACTGGCTTCGGCACCGGAGTTGCGCGTGGTCAGCAGCTTCGGCGATCCGGAGCAGGCCGCGGACGCCTTCCGCGAGGAAGCGCCGGATGTCATCCTCGTCGGCACGCGTGAGGGGCTGGCCTCGGACGCGGCCGCCGCACACAAGCTGCTGTCGGTGCATGCCGCACCGGGAGCGAAGGCGATTCTGCTGCACCCCGCCGCCACGAGCATGGAGGTCTCCCAGGTGCTCACGGGCGGTGTGCACGGCTGTATCGATCCCGCGATGGACGAGGACCAGATCATCCGGGCCGTGACCACGGTCGCGCTGGGCGGGGCGGTGTTCCTGCCGGCGCCCACGGTCCAGCCGGTGGAGGTGACACTGGCGATCGACGGGCCCTCCCCCGCCGAGGCCCGTCTGACCGAGCGTGAACGCGCCGTACTGGGCAAGCTCGCCCGCGGACTGAGCAACTCCGAAATCGCCTCCGAACTGTTCCTGGCCGAGGCCACCGTGAAGAAGCATCTGACCCAGGCCATGCGGAAAATCTGCCAGCCCGACCGGCTGCGGGCCGGTCTGTACGCCTACCAACATGGCATCTTCGGATAGTTGAGCGGGGTATCCAACGGGCGACCATTGGAGTATCCCGGGGTGACCAACGACGAAGTGCAAGCCTCCGAAGGTGTGTTCTGCCGGATGCCGGCCAGCGGTTAATTTGGCTGCACTCTTTCGTACGGCTTGCTCGCCATTACCCGATGGGTGGCGAGCCATGTCTCGCCCTACCCAGCGGGGGTTTCGTTGAGTGACTTAAGCGTCAGCCATGTGGAATTCTATGTCGGGGACGCCCGGCAAGCCGCCTTTTACTACCGCACCGCATTCGGATTCGAGGCGATCGCCGAGGGCGGTCCGGAAACCGGTCTCACGGACCGCAGATCGATTCTGCTCGCCCAGGGGGACATCCGTCTCCTCATGACCTCCGACCTGACCTCCGACGGGACGGTCGCGCGGTACGTGGCCCGCCACGGGGACGGGGTGGCGAACATCGCGCTGCGGACCGGGGACGCCGAGGGCGCGTTCCGGCAGGCGGTCGGGCACGGTGCCGAGCCGGTGGCCGCGCCGTCCGTCGTGGAGCAGCCGGACGGCGCGGTCACCACGGCCGCGGTCATGGCGTTCGGCGACATCGTCCATTCCTTTGTGCAGTACACGCACGAGGGGCAGTTGCCCGGCCCGCATCTGCGTGCCCTGGAGACCACCGGGAAGGTGGAGAGCGGCGAGCAGCTGCATACTCTCGACCATTTCGCCGTCTGCCTTCCGGCCGGTGAACTCGCCCGCACCATTTCCTTCTACCAGCACGGACTGGGATTCACCGAGGCATTCGAGGAGTTCATCGAGGTCGGCGACCAGGCGATGGAATCCAAGGTGGTGCGCAGCGCTTCCGGCGCGATCACCTTCACCTTTCTCGAACCCGATGTGCGGCGTAAGCCCGGCCAGATCGACGCATTCCTCGATGCCCACGGCGGAGCCGGCGTCCAGCATCTGGCTTTCGGCACCTCGGACATTGCCACCGCGGTGAAGAAACTCTCGTCCGATGGCGTCGAGTTCCTGTACACCCCTGCCACGTATTACGAGGCGGTGGAAGGCCGGGTGGGTTCCCTCGGCGGCGATCTGGACGTCCTGCGGGAGCTGTCCGTGCTCGCCGACCGTGATGACTGGGGCCTGCTGTACCAGATCTTCACCCGCTCCCCGCACGCCCGGGGGACGTTCTTCCTCGAACTCATCGAGCGGCGCGGGGCGCAGACGTTCGGCAGCGGCAACATCAAGGGGCTGTACGAGGCGGTCGAGCGGGCCCAGGCCGGCGCCGGTGCTCGATGACCGGCGGCACGCCGGACCGGCCGCTGACGGTCGACGAGTACGCTCCGCTCGCGCAGGCCCAACTGCCCGCGGCGACCTGGCACTACGTCGAGGGCGGCGCCGGCACGGAGAGCACCGTTGCGGCCAACCGCGCCGCGTTCGGCCGGTTCCGGATCCGGCCCCGGGTACTGGTCGACGTCGCCCAGTGCGAGCTGTCGGCCACGGTCCTGGGCGACCCGGTCGGGGTACCGCTCGGCGTGGCCCCCATGGCGTACCACGAACTCGCCTGTGAAGAGGGCGAGTTGGCGACGGTACGGGCCGCCGGGAGCCTGTCGGCGCCCACCGTGGTCAGCATCTTCGCCAGCCGGACCTTCGAGGACATCGCCGCGGCGGCCGCCGGCCCGCTGTGGCTGCAGCTCTACTGGCTGCACCGGCGCGATGTCCTGCAGAAGGTGGTACGGCGTGCGGAGGCCGCCGGGTTCCGCGCGCTGGTGCTCACCGTGGACACCCCCCGGCTCGGCAGGCGGCTGCGCGAGGCGCGCCACGGCTTCCACCTGCCCCCGCACATCGCGGCCCGCAATCTGGACGGCGAGGTCACCGGATTTCTGCACGACCGGCGCGAGGGCAGCTCGGCCCTGTCCCGGCATGCCGACGCCTTCATCGACCCGTCGCTGAACTGGTCGGACCTCGACTGGCTGCGGTCGCAGACCCGGCTGCCGCTCGTCCTCAAGGGCGTGCTCACCGCCGAGGACGCGGCGCACGCCGCCGAACTCGGCGTCGACGGGCTGGTGGTGTCCAACCACGGCGGGCGCCAACTCGACGGCGCCACGGCCACCTTGGACGCCCTGCCGGAGGTGGTGCGGGCGGTCGGCGGCCGCTGTCCGGTGTTCCTCGACGGCGGCGTCCGGCACGGGACCGACGTACTCAAGGCGCTGGCCCTGGGCGCGCAGGCGGTCTTCGTCGGCCGTCCGGTGCTGTGGGGCCTGGCCGCCGACGGAGAGGCGGGTGCCCGCCAGGTGCTCAGCACGCTGCGGGACGAACTGGAGGACGCCATGGCGCTGTCCGGCTGTCCGTCCCTCAAGGACCTCGACCCGACGCTGCTGGCCCGCGGGCCGGCCACGGCAGCGCATGACGGATTCCACGGCCCGGCGGAAGGATGAACGATGACCACTGACGCATTCCAGCTCAGCCCCGACGACCGGAAGCTGCTGCCCTCCGACGAGGAGGTGGAGTTCTACCAGGAGCACGGCTGGTACCTGTCGCGCAAGCTGCTCACCGACGACGAGGTCGACACCCTGGTGGAGGCGAGCGAGCGGTTCTACGGCGGCCACCGCGACCGGACCCTTCCGGTCCGCCCGCCGCGGCTGGCGTACTGGGAACCGTCCCGGGGCGATGTCCACCGACACAACGACTACATCTTCTACGAGGACGACACCGTCCGCCGCATCCTGTCCAAGCCGGTCATCGCTGCGGTCGCCGCGCGGATCGCCCGGACCAGCCAGATACGGCTGTGGAACAGCACCCTCATCTACAAGCCCCCGCGCCCCGAGGACGAGGGCACCATCGTGCCCTGGCACTTCGACCGGCACTACTGGCAGACCTGCACCTCCGACGAGATGCTGACCGCCTTCATCCCCTTCCACGACTGTGACGAGGAGATGGGCACCATCACGATGGTCGACGGCAGCCACCGCTGGAAGGAGGTCGGCGGGAACGACGCGACCACCCGGCACTTCGCCGAGCGGGACCGGTCGGAGCTGGACGAGATGCTGGAGGAGAACGCCGCCTTCAACAACGAGACGGTGCGCAAGATCCCCGTCGTCATCCCGAAGGGGCACATCAGCTTCCACCACTGCCGTACGTACCACGGCAGCGGCGTCAACCGCAGCGACCGTCCCCGCCGGGCGGTCTCCTTCCACCTGCAGGACCGGACGAACCAGTACCGGCCGTTCCAGATCTCCACGGGCGAGAAGGTCGTCTACAACAACGACGTCCTGGTCCGGCAGACGCCCGACGGCCACCCCGACTACACGGACCCGGACTTCTGCCCGGTGCTCTGGCAGGAGCAGGCGTAATGCGGCGGCCCGGACCGGACACCGGGCTGCGGGCGGCCGATCTCCATTCGTCGCTCTCGGACCCGCTGCTCGACGTGATGAACTTCCTCAACGAGGTGACGCTGCGGTACCCCGACGCGGTCTCGTTCGGTCCGGGCCGTCCCTATGACGGGTTCTTCGAGGTGGACCGGATCAGCACTTACCTCGACACCTATACGCGGTACCTGGAAGAGGACCTCGGACGCACCCCCGAGGAGGTCCGCACCGCGCTCTTCCAGTACGGACGGACCAACGGCCAGATCCACGAGCTGGTCGCCCGGACGATCGCCCAGGACGAGGGGATCCACACCGATCCGTCGGGCATCGTGATCACCGTGGGCTGCCAGGAGGCGATGGTCCTGGTGCTCAGGGCACTGCTCGCCGACCCGGACGACGTACTGCTGGTCACCGACCCCGGTTACGTGGGGATCACGGGCGCGGCGCGGCTGCTGGGGGCCGAGACGGTGCCGGTCCCCGAGGACGGGGCCGGGCTGGACCTCGCCGCGCTGCGGACCACACTCGCCGCGGTGCGCGCCCGAGGGAAGCGGCCGCGCGCCCTCTATGTGATCCCGGACTTCTCGAACCCCTCCGGGACGTCGATGCCCACCCCTAAGCGGCACCAACTGCTCGACCTCGCCGCCGAAGAGGATCTGCTGCTGCTGGAGGACAACCCCTACGGGTTCTTCAGCCGCACCGGGGAGCGCCGGCCCACTCTGAAATCGCTCGACACCCGGCATCAGGTGATCTACTTCGGTTCCTTCGCCAAGACGTGCTTCCCGGGTGCGCGGGTCGGCTATGTCCTCGCCGACCAGCCGGTCACCGGCGACGACGGGAGGCGCACCCTCCTCGCGGACGAGCTGTCGAAGATCAAGAGCATGGTCACGGTCAACACCCCGGCGCTCGCCCAGGCCGTGATCGGCGGCATGCTCGTCGCCCATGACTGCCGGCTGCGGGACGCCAACAAGGACCTCATCGACTTCTACCGCGGGAACATGGAGGCGCTGCTGGGCGCGCTCGAGCGGCAGCTGCCCCAGGACCGGTGGCAGGTGCGCTGGAACGTGCCGGACGGCGGGTTCTTCCTCGTACTGACCCTGCCCTTCGCCGCCGACAACGCGTTCCTGGAGGAGGCGGCGCGCGACTACGGGGTGATCTGGACCCCGATGAGCTACTTCTATCTGGGCGACGGGGGCGAGCGTCAGATCCGGCTGTCGGCAAGCTATTTGACGCCGGACCAGATCGAGGAAGGGGTGCGGCGGCTCGCCTCGCACCTCACCCACCGGATGGGCCAGGGGTAGCCCGTGGCCCTCCCAGAGCTGCGCACCGCCGCGGTCGTCGGCACCGGCCTCATCGGCACCTCCGTCGCCCTCGCCCTCACGGCACGGGGCGTGACCACCTACCTCATCGACCGGGACGAGGCCGCGGCCCGCACCGCCGCCGCACTGGGGGCCGGCACGTTCGGCGCTCCCCCGGCGCCGGTGGACCTCGCGGTGCTCGCGGTGCCGCCGGCGAAGGTGGCGGAGGTGCTGGAGGAGCACCAGAAGGACGGTCTGGCGCAGGCGTACACCGATGTGGCCAGCGTGAAGGGCCGCCCCCAGGCCGACTTGACGGCCCGCGGGTGCGATCCGACCTCGTTCGTCGGCGGCCATCCCATGGCGGGACGGGAGCGCTCGGGCCCGCGGGCGAGCCGGGCGGACCTCTTCGACGGGCGGCCCTGGGTGCTCACGCCGCATCCGGCGACCCGGACCGCGGTGCTGCGCCGTGGACTGGAGCTGGTCCGGCTGTGCGGCGCGGTGCCCGTCGTGCTGGGTCCGGAGGCGCATGACCGCGCCGTCGCGCTGGTCTCCCATGTGCCGCATCTTCTCGCCACGCTGATGGCGGCCCGGCTGTGCGACGGCGAGGACTTCGCGGTACGGCTCGCCGGCCAGGGACTGCGCGATGTCACCCGGATCGCCGCGGGCGACGCCGGTCTGTGGACGGACATCCTCGCGACCAATGCGGAGGCCGTGGCGGAAATCCTGGGCGAGGTCGCCAAGGACCTCGACGCGGTGCTGGGGGCGCTGCGCACACTGGCCGTGGCTCCCGCCGGTCCGGCGCGGTCCCGCCCCGCCGCGGAACTGACCGCTCTGCTGCGTCGGGGCAACACGGGGCATGCCAGGATCCCCGGCAAACACGGCGGAACTGCCCTACCATACTCATCAGTTCGGGTCGTCCTGCGGGACCGGGCGAACGAGCTGGCCCGGCTGCTGGCCGACGCTTCGCTGACGGGGGCGAACATCGAGGACATCCGCCTTGAGCACGCGACCAACAAGGACGCGGGCCTGGTGGAACTCCTCGTGGCAGGCGAGTCGGCCGGCCGGCTCGCGGCCGATCTCACGCGCCGCGAGTGGACCGTCCACGTCTAGGGGGTGTCGTTTGGATCAGGGCGGATCAGGGAGCGGGGTCTGGTGCGTGCGATCGCAAGGCGGAGGAGGGAGTCGACGCGGAGCGTCGGCGAGTGACGACAACGCGGCGAGCGTGCGTGCCAGACCCCGCGAGCCCGCCATGATCCGAACGACACCCCCTAGCGGTACACGGCATCCGAACGACGGCGGGCCGAACGGGCCTTGGCGAGCGAATCCAGGAGTGCGACTGTGCGGGCAGCAGTGATGTTCGGGGCAGGGGACGTCCAGGTGAGGGAGGTGCCCGACGCCCGGCTCGACCGGCCGACCGACGCGTTGGTGAAGGTCACCCATGCCGCGATCTGCGGAAGCGACCTCTGGCGCTACCAGAAGCTCGCGCCGACGCCGGACGGCGTCCGGCTCGGGCACGAATTCCTCGGGGTGGTCGAGGAAACCGGCGCGGAGGTCACCTCCGTACGCCCCGGCGACCTGGTACTCGCCCCCTTCAAGTGGTCCGACGGCAGCTGCGAGTTCTGCCGTGCGGGGCTGCACAACTCGTGCCTGAACGGCGGGTTCTGGGGCGGGGCACTGGACGGCGGCCAGGGCGAGCGGGTGCGGGTGCCGCAGGCGGACGGCACGCTCGTCCCGCTGCCGATGGAGCCGGACGACCCACGGGTACCGGCGGTCCTGGCGCTGGCCGATGTGCTGTGCACGGGGCATCACGCCGCCCTTTCCGCGCGGGTGGGTCCGGACAGCACCGTCGCCGTGATCGGTGACGGCGCGGTCGGACTGTGTGCGGTACTGGCCGCCGCCCGGCTGGGCGCGCCGCGCATCATCGTGCTGGGTCGGCATCCGCGGCGTACCGATCTGGCCCGCCAGTACGGCGCCGTCGAGGTGGTGGCGGAGCGCGGCGCGGCGGCCGTCGAGCGGGTCAAGGAGCTCACCGGCGGTCATGGCGCGGACGCGGTGCTGGAGTGCGTCGGGACCGGCGCGGCGCTGCGGGACGCCCTCGACATGACGCGTCCCGGTGGCGCCGTGGGCTATGTGGGCGTGCCGCAGGACGGCGAGGGCGTCGACGTACGGCGGTTCTACCGCCGCAACATCACGCTCTCCGGCGGGGTCACCCCGGCCCGTGCCTATATCCCCGAGCTCCTGCCCGATGTGCTGTCCGGGCGGCTCGACGCCGCTGCCGTCTTCGACCGCACCGTCGGGCTGGACGGGGTTCCGGACGGCTACAAAGCGATGGCCGCGCGTGAGGCGCTGAAGGTGCTCATCCGTCCCTGAGTGCCCGGGCGCTCGTGAGCCCCGCTTCCCTTGCCGTACCGGGAAGCGGGGCTCACGAGCTCGTGGGGCCGCAGCGCACGCCCCAGATGTCAGGACGAGAGCTCTCCGTCGAACACGGTCACCGCGTGGCCCAGCAGCGTGACCCGGTCGTCGCTCAGCTCGACGCCCACCCGCCCGCCGCGCGCCGACAGTTGCACACCGGTCAGCGCGGTACGCCCCAGCCGGCCGGCCCAGTGCGGTGCGAGGACGCAGTGGGCGGCACCGGTGACCGGGTCCTCGGGGATGCCGGCGGCGGGGGCGAAGACCCGGGAGACGAAGTCGTGGTCGTCGCCCTCCGGGGCACCGGCGGTCACGATCACCGCCCGTCCGCTGAACCCGGCCAGCGCGGCGATGTCCGGGGCCAGATCGCGCACCGCGTCCGCCTTCGGCAGCTCCACGAGCAGATCGTGCCGGGCCCGGCCCGTCCACACCGGCTCGGCCCCGAGGACCTCGGCGAGCCGGGACGGCACGGGGGTGGCGGTCGGCGGGTCCGCGGGGAAGTCCAGGGTGAGGGCGCCCTGGTGGTGTCGGCGGGCGGTCAGCACTCCACTGAGGGTCTCGAAATGCAGATCCGTGTCAGGGGCCGCGTGCTGGATCCCGTAGAGGATGTGGGCGGTGGCCAGCGTGGCATGGCCGCACAGATCGACCTCCACGGTCGGGGTGAACCACCGCAGTCCGTAGGTATTTTCCCCTGCGGGATGGACAAAGGCCGTTTCCGACAGGTTGAGTTCGGCGGCGACCCGCTGCATCCAGGCGGCGTCGGCCGGTTCGTCCAGCAGACAGACGCCGGCGGGGTTCCCGGCGAACGGCCGGTCGGTGAAGGCATCGACGATGAAGGCACGCATACCTCCGACGCTACTGTCGGCGGGCCGTCCCGAGGGAAACGGGTACCGGTTGGCGCTCTTCGGACCGCATCCCGGAGCCCAACGGGGCAGGGGCAACGGTCCGAGAGGAGGGTGTCCGCCGCCCTCGCGATCATTAGGATTCATCACCGATCGTTGTACAGGACAGCAACCGGCCCCGCCTCGTCCAGGCGGCGGTCCCAGGGCGCACCGGCGTCCGGAAGGGCAGGGATGGACAGCACTGAGGCCAAGGTCCCGCCGTTGCTCCTCGCGGTGCTCATCTCGCTGAGCGTGGGCGGGCTGATGTCCTCGGACATCAACCTTCCGGGGCTGGCGCAGACCGCCCACGCCCTGGGCACGTCCGTTTCGGCGGTGCAGGCGACGTTCAGCCCCTACCTCGTGGGACTGCTCGTGGCGCAACTGCTGTACGGACCCTGGTCCGACGCCCTCGGCCGACGGCGCCTGGTCATCGGCGGCTTCTCGCTCTACGCGGTGGCCTCGCTGGCCTGCGCGCTGTCGCCGAACATCGCCGTCTTCGCCGCGGCGCGGCTGCTCCAGGCGCTCGGCGCGGGTGCGGGACTCGTCCTGGCCCGCGCCATCGTCGGCGATCTGTACGGCCAGCAGACCGCGGCCCGCGTCTTCACCACGATCATGCCGGTGGTCGGCGCCTCACCAGCCATTTCCCCGCTGATGGGCGGCTATCTGACCACCCTTCTGTCGTGGCGCTCCCCCTTCTTCCTGACGGCCCTGATCGCGTTGGCCACCGTGCTCGCCGTCGTCCTCCGGGTGCCGGAGTCGCTGCCGCCGGAGCGCCGGGCGCGGCGGCTGCGGACGACGGTGGGGAACTACCGGCATCTGCTGGTGAGCGCCAAGTTCTGGGGCTTCGGCCTCAACCTGGGCATGGGGTACGCGGTGTACACCGGCTATCTGGTCGCCTCCCCGGTGATCTTCCAGCGCCTGGGCATGAGCACCGAGATCAACGGCTACTGCTACATCAGCATCGCTGCCGCCTACATCGCGGGAAACCTGCTGTCCCGTCGTCTGGTCGCGCGGCACTCGATCGACCGGCTGCTCGTCCGGGGCCATCTGATCTTCTCCAGCGGTGCGTTGGTGCTGCTGGCGCTGGGGCTGACCGATCCGCAGACGCCGTGGCCGCTGCTGGTCCTGATGACGGCGGTGACCATCGGCAACGGCTTCCTGTTCCCGATGTCCGTGGCGGGCGGGGTGACCTCGTTCTCCGCCATGGCGGGCGCGGCCTCCGGTCTGCTGGGGGCGGTGCAGATGGCCGGCGGCAGCTTCGCGTCACTTCTCGTGAGCAGGATTCCGCCGGATGTCCGCTCCTTCTCGATTCTGGTGGCGGTCTTCGCCTTCACGGGCCTGATCGCCTTCCACTCCCTGCGGGCCTTTTCCGCCCGCCCCACCACCGGGTCCGGCGCGGTCCAGGAGGCACCTGCCGCGCCCGTGACCTCCGCAACCCCGAACGAAGACTGAGGAGAAACACCGATGGGTCAGGTCTCTCGCCGGCTGGAAGAACTCGGGCTGACGTTGCCTCCGCTGCTGCCGAAGCTGGCGAATTATGTGCCGGCGAAGACGGTCGGCGAGCTGGTCTTCGTCTCCGGCCACGGTCCGCTCAACCCCGACGGTTCGGTGAAGTACCGGGGCCGGCTGGGCGCGGACTTCACGGTGGACGACGGCAAGGAAGCCGCCCGGCTCGTCACGATGAACATCCTCTCCGCCCTCCAGGCCGAGCTCGGTGACCTCGACCGCATCCGGGAGTTCGTCAAGCTTCTGGTCATGGTGCAGTCGGCGCCCGATTTCCAGGAACAGCATGTGGTCGCGGAGGGCGCCTCGGATCTGCTCATTGAGGTCTTCGGGCCCGAGTGCGGCTCTCACGCCCGTTCGGCCGTCGGCATGATGAGCCTGCCGTTCGGCATCGCGGTCGAGATCGAGGCCGTGGTACGCATCGCTCCCTGAGCGGCCCTGCGGTGCCCCGGCCGGGTGCGTGCTCCGCACCTGACCGCCCCGGCCGGGCCTGCCCGCCGTTCGGGTGAGCGGTGCGGGCCGAGCGGAACCCCGGCCGCTGCCGCGCGGGTGCCGCCCCGGGAGCGGCGCGGGCGCTAGGGGCCCGCGGTCGCGCGGCGGTCTCCTGGCGGGCGAAGGCGCCGGGCCTCTCATAGATTGGCCGGGTGGGGGCCGTGAGCGGGCGGAGATGGGGCAGGAGCGCGTGCGGAGACCGGAGCTCGACCATGCGGCGCTGTTCGCCGCGACCCCCAGCGCGTGCCTGGTCCTCGATCCGGATCTGGTGATCGTGGACGTCAATGAGGCGTACCTCCAGGCGACCGGCCGGACCCGGGACGATCTGCTGGGACAGTTCGTCTTCGACGCCTTTCCGGACAACCCCGCGGACCCCGATGCCGAGGGGGTGCAGAACCTGTATCCCTCGCTGCGCCGCGTACTGGCCACCGGGGAGCCGGACACGATGGCGGTCCAGCGGTACGACATCCCCCTTGCCGACCGGCCGGGGGACTTCGAGGAGCGCTGGTGGTCCACGATCAACACCCCGGTCCCCGGAGCGGACGGCAGGGTGGCGTGGATCATCCACCGGGTGGAGGACGTGACCGCCTTCGTCCTCTCCCGCCGTTCGCGCCGGCTGCCCGGCGGGCGGCTGAGCGAGCGCGAGGAGGCGATGGAGGCCGAGCTGTACGTCCGAGCACGGGCGCTGCAACACCTCAACGAGGAGCTGCGCCGGGCCCACGCCCGCGAACGCCAGGTGGCCCTCACCCTGCAGGAGGCGATGCTCCACTCCCCGGACCTCGCCCGGCACCGCGACATCGCCGTGCGCTATCTCCCCGCCATCGGGTCGCTGAACATCTGCGGTGACTGGTACGACATCGTCGACCTCCCCGGCGGCGGATTCGCGGTCGCGGTCGGCGACGTCGTCGGTCACGGGCTGGAAGCCGCCGCCGTCATGGGCATGCTCCGCAGCGCCCTCAGCGCTGCCGACCGCTCGGTCGTCGGCCCCGCCCAGGCCCTGAAGGTGCTGGGACTGTACGCCCGGTCCGTCGACAAGGCCCTGGCCACCACCGTCGTCCAGGCGCTGATCGATGTCGCCGGCCGCCAACTCACCTACAGCAGCGCCGGTCACCCCCCGCCCGTCCTGCTGCACCCCGACGGCAGCCACGACCTCCTGGACCAGGCCACCGACCCGCCCCTGGGCGCCCACCCCGAACATGTGCCCCGCGTGCAGGCCCATGTGCCGTACACGCCCGGCGACACCCTCGTCCTCTACACCGACGGGCTGATCGAACGCCGCGACGAGGACATCGACGTCAGCCTGACCCGCCTGACCGACGCCCTCGCCCCGATCAGCAGGCTCAGCCCGGAACGCCTCGCCGACGCGCTGCTGGCCCGCCTCGGCGTCAGTGCGGGCGCCCCCGACGACATCGCCCTTGTCATCGTCCGGCTGTAGCCCCTATCCGGCGTGAACTGCACACGCAATTACGGCAGTTGAGGCCAAGCCGGATGCCCACCGCCCGGGAGCGCGGGAGTCACCGCTCCTGTTCCACCAATCGCTTCAGCTGCTGGAGGTCGGTCCGCAGGCCCCGTTCGATCGCGGCTGCCTGGGCGAACCCCTGGGGTCCGCCGAAGGCCTCCTTGACCGTGCCCGGGTCGTACTCGAACCGGGCCTGGAGCCGGGTGTGCTCCTGGTCGAGGGGCAGCAGCGAGAAGGTACCCGCCAGTTCGGGTCCGCTGGTGGTGTGCCACCTCATGACGTTTTCCGTGCTGTCGTCGGTGATCTGGACGTCGCACTCCTTCGCCTGGCCGCCCGCGTCGAGGTCCAGATGCGTCCGGTCCGTCCCCTGCGACCGGGCCTCGCGGACACCGTCGACGCACTGCGGATAGGTCTCCGCGCGGTGGAGGCAGTCCCAGGCCGTTTCGAGGGGAACGCTGATGTCGATGTGTTCTTCGAGAGTGCTCATCGCGCACCTCTCAGCTCGGTTCACGGCTACCACTCCAGGGTGCTCCGGGCGGGAGCCGGAAGCGACCCGGCCCGAGGGTGTCCGGTGCCGCCGGGGCGGGCCGGGTGGCGGTCGGCGGTCCGGCCGCGGGGCCGGTCTACGGTGGCCCGGTGACAGGGAGTGCACAGAAGCGGGAGTGCCGTCGCGATCTGTGGGCGGTTGCGGGTGCGGTCGCTCTGTTCGTGCTGGCAGCAGTGGTCGGGCGGGTCCTCAACCGGACCGTTTACGGGGCCGAGGGAATTCTGCGGCTGGAGTGGCCACCGCTGTACGCCTGGTGGCTGCCGCACGTCGGCCCCGGCACTCCGGCGGCGGTGGCCGTGGCCGCGCTGGTGGTGGTGCAGGGGCCGGCGGCCGCGCGACGGCTGCCGTGGCGGGTGCTGGTGGCGGCCGTATGGGGCGCGGCGATGGCCTGGACCTGGTCGCTCGCGCTGGTCGACGGATGGGGCCGGGGCGTCGCCGAGCGGCTGACCACCAGCCTGGAGTATCTGCAGTCGGTGGACCGGGTCCGTCACCTGGGCGCTTTTCTGCGCGACTTCACCCACCACATCCTGGTCGGCTCGCCGGACCTCTGGCCGGCGCATGTGGCCGGTCATCCGCCGGGGGCGCTGCTGACGTTCGTCGGGCTGGACCGGATCGGGCTGGGCGGCGGCGCCTGGGCCGCCGCCTGGTGCATCACCGTGGGGTCCTCGCTCACCGCGGCCGTCATGGTGACCGTCCGCGTGCTGTGCGGTGAGGCACTGGCGCGCCGGGCCGCCCCGTTCCTCGTCCTCGCGCCGGCCGCGGTATGGATCGGGGTCAGCGCCGACGGCTACTTCGCGGGCGTCGCCGCCTGGGCCGTCGCCCTGCTGGCCCTGGCGGCCACCCGCCGTACCCGGACGCCCCGGCTGGCCGCGCTGGGCGCGGGGCTGCTGCTCGGCTGGGCCTGGTACCTCTCCTACGGCCTGACGGTGCTCGTCGTGCTCGCGGCCGCGGTGCTGCTGCTCGCGCGCTCGGCCCGCCCGCTGCCTTATCTGGGTGCGGGCGTCCTGGTGTGGGTGGTGGCCTTCACCTGGGGCGGGTTCTGGTGGCCGGACGGCTATACGACGCTGGTCGAGCGGTACTACCAAGGTGCCGCGAAGGTACGCCCGTACGGCTACTTCCTGTGGGCGAACCTCGCGGCCCAGGTGGCGAGCGTGGGTTCGGCGACCGTCGCCGGTCTGCGCCGGGCCGCCGGTGCGGTGTGGCCGGCGGTGCGCGGGACGCGGCGCGCGGCGCCGGCCGGTCGGGGCGCCCTTGCCGTCCTGGTCGCGGCGGGGCTGGGCATGGTGCTGCTCGCGGATGTGTCCGGCATGAGCAAGGCGGAGACCGAACGGATCTGGCTGCCCTTCGCGGTGTGGCTGCTGCCTGCGTGTGCCCTGCTGCCGGCCCGCACCCACCGCTGCTGGCTGGCCGCGCAGGCCGTCCTCGCCCTGTTGGTCAACCATCTGCTGCTGACCGGCTGGTGAGCGGGCGCGGCGGCGGTGCGCAGTCGCGGTGGCGGCACGGCTTCGCGGGTCCCCAGGGCCCGCGGCCGTACGCGTCTGCCCCTCCTGGCGGCGGAGCCGGGGCGCACGCCCTACTCCGGCGCCTACTCCGGCGCCTTCTGCTGCGACAGCGGGATGTCGTCCCATTCGGCGGTGAGCCGGTCGATCACCTCGACCACCCCGTCCACGCTTTCGCACATCCGCACGGCGATGGGGACCAGGCTGGTGCGGTCCAAGGTGCCGGTGAGGGTCACCGTGCCATTGGAGACATCGACCGTGACCGTGGACGGTGGCACCCCGAGCGTGCGCGTGAGCACCTCCTCCAGCACTTCTTCCTGGATGGCGCGGTCGCGGCGCAGGAACAGCCGCACGAGGTCGCTGCGGCTGATCACGCCGATCAGCCGGCCGGCGTCATCGATCACGGGCAGCCGCTTGACCTTCTTCCGCTCCATGAGCTTGGCCGCCTCCACGACGCTCCATCCGGGCCGGGCCACCACGGCGGGGCTCGTCATGATCGCTTCGGCGGTGGTCGACCCGAGCTTCGCGATCTGCCGGCGCAGCAGATCGGCCTCGGATACCACCCCCACCACCTGCTCGTCCTCGTCGACGACGGGGACAGCGGTGATCTCGTATTCGTCGAGCAGACGGGCAATCTCCTTGAACGTCGTGCCCCGTTGGACGACGACGGCATGGGGAGTCATCAGGTCTGCCACACAGCGGTGCCTCATTTTCGGCCAGTCCCTCCGGGTCTGCCCGGGCCGTCTCTGGTGACGCCACGGGCGGGTCATCCGGTACTGCCAAGCCTGCCTCGCGAGGGGCGGGCCTGCCGCGCACCGGTGCAACATGAAGTGGGGTGAAGGGGCCCGGGGAGGCGGAACCGTCCCGGGCCCGGGGTGATCGCGGGGCCGTTGTCAGCCGACCCCGGCGGCCGGGCAACGGCACGGTGTGCAGCGCGAGAGGCACGGGCCGTGAGGGCCGAAGCCCGTTCCGTCCCGCGTGCGGCCCCTCCGGCGTCGGGGGCCGGAGGCCGGCGGTCCGGTGCCGTGCTCGCCGCGCTCAGTCATGCGCGCCGTGCTCAGTCATGCTCGCCGCGCTCAGTCATGGGGAACCACGGCGACCGGGCAGGCCACGTGGTGGATGGCGGCGTGCGCCACCGGTCCGACGCGCGGTGCGAGGAGCGGACGGTGCAGCCGGCGGCCGACGGCCAGGAGCTCGGCCCCGAAGACCGTCTGGACCAGGGCGCGGGTCGGACTCTCCGGGAGGACGGTCTGCTGGACCAGCACCTCGGGAAACCGCTCACGCCACGGGCGGATGGCGTCCCGCAGCTCGATGTCCGCCTCTTTGGTGAGTTCCTTCTCGGCATCGGGGTCGATGCCCCAGGGGGTGTAGGCATGCACGGGCAGCGGGCGCCCGTGGACGGCCTGCAGGGGAAGGCCACGGCTCGCCGCGGCGTCGAAGGCGAAGGCGAGCAGCCGCTCGCAGGGCCCGCGGAGGCCGAGGCCGACGACCACCCGGGCGTCGGGAGCCGGCGTGCTGTCGTCCGCGCGTTCCTGACCTGGCGGTTTCGCCCGGTCGCCGGCCCGGACGAGGATGACCGGTCCCTTCGCCCGGCCCACCACGTCCAAACTGACGTCCCCGAGCACATAGCTCTCCCAGACCCCTAGGGCCCGCGAACCGAGCACGAGCATCTGCGACTCGGCGGCCGCCTGCAGCAGCGCCGCCTCGGCCTCGGACCCCACCAGATCCTCGATGATCTGCAGCCCCGGGTGGCGCGTACGTACCTCGTCCCGGGCCCGGCGCACGATCTGCCGGGCGCCGGCGTTCTGGTCACGGTCCGCGGGGGTGTCCGGCGCCTCGGCGGCCAGCAGTATCCAGGCATGGAGCAGCCGCAGGACCGACTGCCGCCGGTCCGCTTCGTCAGCCGCCCAGTGCGCGGCCGCCAGGCTCTCCGGCGAGCCGTCGAGCCCGGCGGTGATGATTTCCGGCTCCATGGCTGTCCTTCTTTCGCGCTCCGAGGTCCGACCGCACCGGCCCGTCCGGGCGACCGCGGCGGTCCGGTGGGAGGTAGCTGCCTGCCCCACGGAAAGGCGGCGTACGGGTGCGACGGGGCAGTGGATCGCCCATCGGTGCTCCTCCTCGGCGGGTGCCCGCGGGGCCGGGCGACGTGCCCACCCCGACTACCGAGCCTGCTGGATGCCCCGGCCCGGCACCAAGGAGTCGATGGGCGCTGCAAGCAGACCGAACGGCCCGCCGACGGCCTGCCATATGGCCCTTGACCGGACGAGCCGTACCCGCTCTGCCATGCCGCGCCGGACGACGTCAGGACCGTCGGGCCGGACGACCTCATGCCCCTCGGGCCGCACCGGCCGCGGTGTGCACCTCTCCGCCTCGGTCATGACGCCTCCAGAGGTACGACGTCCGGCCCCTGTCCCCATCGTGGCCCCTCGTGCAGGGGCGTGCCAGGCCACCCGGTCGCGGGCCGGGTTCGGCCACCACGCAAGGCACACCGGGGCGGCGCAAGAGGTGCCGCATCCGGTGCGCGCACGGGCGGAGGGGCGGCACCTTCCCGGTGCGCGGAGGGGCGGGCGCCTTCCCGGTGCACGGAGTGCCGGCCCCGCGACGGGGTACCCGGTTCGGAGAGGCGGGCGGGGGCCCGTCGCCGTCGGCAGGAGGGGAACCGCATGGCCATCGCCAAGACCGGCATCCTGGTACTGGATTGCACGGAGCCCGCGCCACTGGCGGACTTCTATGCGCAATTCCTCGGCGGAGAAGCGCGGATCGGGAGCAGCCCGGACTACATCGAGGTCGTGGAGGGCGGCCGGATCCACCTCGCGATTCGGCGGGACCCGGGCGCGGCACCGCCCAGTTGGCCCCGCCCTGACGACTCACAACAGGCTCATCTGCACTTCCTCGTCCCTGAGGACAACATGGACGAGGCCGAGCGCGAAGCCGTCGCGCTCGGCGCTCGGCCGCTGGAGACCCGCGAGAACCACGGGCCCTACGACGCCCGCCGCTATGCGGATCCCGCGGGCCACCCCTTCGTCCTCGCCGCGAGCGAGGGGCACGCGCTGGGGCAGGCGAACTGAACGAGCCCTCGACCGGCGGCGGACCGGAACAGCCGGGGACGGCGGGAGAAGCACGTCCCCGCATCGGCAACGGCCCGGCGGATCACCGTTTCGGATGATCCGCCGGGCCGTGTGCCGTTATCCGGGCCGGGCGCCGCTCTCCGGGCCGGGCGCCGTTCTCCGGGGCCGTCCCGTCAGACGGCGGCGCGCTGCTCCTTGCGGCGGCGCAGCACCAGGAACGTGCCGGTCACGCCGCCCGCCACCACGGCCGCGCCGAGGGCGACCGGGAGTACGGCAGAGCCGGCGGAGTCACCGGCCGCGGCGGTGTTCTGCATCGCCGGGCCCGGGTCGATGGTCGTGGCGACCGGTGCGACACTCCGCACCGGGCCGACCGACTTGACCGAGCCGTCGGTGTTGAGGAGCACCTGCTTGTTGTTCGGGTGCCGGAAGTCGAACATGCCGTTCAGCGAGCCCGCCCGGGCGTCGAAGGACGCATCGCCGATCTGCCCGGTGTGCCAGTTGTGCTCGATGAACTTGATGATCGAGGTCTGCTCGGTCCGGGTGTGGTCGATCTTGTTGACCTTGCTGTACGGGGAGATCACCAGCAGCGGCTGCCGGGTGCCGGGACCGCAGCGGTCCTGGTAGCCGCCGGCGGCCGCGGGGCCCGCCTGGCAGGCCGGGCTGTCGGTGGCCTTGCCGTTGGAGCCGGTGCTGGTGTCCTTGGAGCCGTTGCGCGGCTTGACGAAGGTGTGGTCGTACCAGCCGTCGGAGTCGTCATAGGCGAGGACGACGGCGGTGTCCTTCCACTGCGGCGACTGCTGGATGCGGTTGATCTGCTGGACCAGGAAGTGCTGTTCGTCGATCGGGTCGGAGTAAGCGGCGTGCGCGTCCTGGTACGCGGGGGCCTTGAGGAAGCTGACGGCCGGCAGCTTGCCCGCCTTGAGCACGGCGTCGAAGTCGCTCAGGTCGTAGTTGTGGTTAGCCTGCCCGGCGTGGCCGACCTCGTCGACGCTCTTCGGCGGCAGGTGGTGCGGGTTGGACGTCGACTTGTAGTACTCGAACGGCGAGTGGTGCGGGCTGTAGTCGACGACCGCCGCTCCCCCGATGTTGGCGTGGGTGGTTCCGCGGCACTTGGCGTAGTGCCCCGCCTGGCCGTCCCACGCGGTGCTGGGCCGGAAGCCGCCCTGGAACCAACCCCAGCTGACATGACGGGAGTTGAGCACGTCACCGATGTTGCGCCCCTGCATCGCGGCGAGCGCGTCCTTGCCGGTGTGGTCCTTGTTGGAGCAGTCGTCGTAGGCCGGATCCGGGTCCTCGACCATGGTGCCGACGCCCTTGGCGTCCGGCGACTGCACGGTGTGCGGATCGGGCTTGTCGGTCTGCTGGGGGTGCTCCGTGCCGGAGGCCGGGTCCATGGAGACGACCCCGTGCGTCTGCCCGGAGATCAGGTTGATCGCGCCCGGTGACGAGGGGCCGTAGACCGAGCTGAAGGAGCGGTCGTTGAGGGAGTAGTGCTGGGCGTAGTTCCACATGCCGGTGACGGTGTTGCCGTCGTAGTAGTCCATCACCAGTCCGGGCTCGCCGTAGAGCCCGCCGGAGCACTTGCCGGAGTCGGTGTTCTCGACGAACTTGTCGGCCTTGCCGCCGTTGTACGCATACTGCTCGGGCCCGTAGTCGTGGGTCTGGTCGCAGGTCAGGGCCTGCTCAGGGGTGAGCCGCTTGGGTGCGTACTGGTTGGGGTTGTGCTTGAGCAGCCCCGCGGTGCGCAGGTTGTCGATGTCCCGGGGAGTGCGCGGCGAGGGGGTGAACTTGGTGCCGTCGGTGTTGGCGGCCTTCGGGTACGTCGCGAAGTAGTGGTCGAACGAGATGTTCTCGTCGAAGAGCACGACCACGTGCTTGATGGGCGTGGCCGTGTGGGAGGAGTCGGGCGCTCCGGCCGCCGCCCATGCGGGCGCGCCGCCGCCCAGGGCCGCGAGGGCCGCGGCACCCGTGAGGGCCCCCAGACTCCGTATCGTTGCTCGTCTTCCCCTACTGGCCATGCTGGTTCACCCTCCGGGCAGGGACGTGTCGGTGCCGTACGGCCGGGATGCTCTGCCGGTCGGACGGCGGTACGGCAGAGCCATGATGGCCTGAGAGTGAACACTCGGTCAGGTATCCCAGGCCAAACCTTGACCGCGTGTTGACCCTTCGGGCGCGGAGGCGGCCGCCGGTCATGCCAGCAAGGCCCGGCCGTACCAGTCCGCTTCGCCGCGGACGCCGGGCAGCGCGAAGAAGTATCCGCCCCCGAAGGGCCTGATGTAGTCCGTCAGCGGCTCGCCGGCCAGCCTGCGTTGCACGGTCTCGAACTGGCGGGCAAGGTCCTGCTGGTAGCAGCAGAACAGCAGGCCCATGTCGAGGTTGCCGTTGCTGTCCGTCCCGCTGTCGTAGTTGTAGGCACGGCGCAGGAGGCGCTGGTCGTCAGTGGCCGCGGTCCGTGGATTGGCCAGCCGGATATGGCTGTCCAGGGGGATCACCTCGCCCTTGGGGTCGCCGGGATAGTGCGGTGTGTCGTGTTCGGCGTCGCCGTCCAGCGGTGCCCCGGTCTCCCGGGCGCGGCCGAACATCCGCTCCTGTTCGGTCAGCGACACCCGGTCCCAGAACTCCACCAGCATGCGGATCAGACGCACCACTTGGTAGCTTCCGCCGACCGCCCAGTCCGGCTCGCCCGCGCCCCGCCGCACCCACACCAGGCGGTCCATCTCGCGGGCGGAGCGGGCGTCCGGGTTCGCCGTACCGTCCTTGAACCCCAGGAGATTGCGGGGCGTCCCGGACGGCCGGGGCGGGCTGGTGAAGCCGTCCAGCCGCCAGCGCACCTGCATACCGCCCCGGGTGTGCCGGGCGAGGTCGCGCAGGGCGTGCAGCACGGTGTCCGTATCGTCCGCGCACAGCTGGATGCTCAGGTCGCCGTGGCACCACTCGGCCCGGAGGTCGTCGTCGGGGAAGGAGGGCATGGTGGTCAGGTGGCGCGGCGCCCGGCCGTGCAGCCCGAACCTTTCGTCGAAGAGGGCCGCGCCCACGCCGACCGTCACCGACAGCGCGCCGGCGGGGACCTGCGGCCCCAGGAGGCCCGAGTCGGCGGGCGGGCCGGTGACGCCGACCGGTGCCGGCAGTCCGCCGCCGGTCAGGAAGCGGGCCCGGTCCGTGACGGTGCGCAGCAGGTCGGCCAGTTCGCGGCGGTCCCCGGCGGTCACGTCGAACGCGGTGAACGCGGTGACCCGGCGGGGCGGCGCGAGCACCGACGCCTGACGGGGGCCGTGGAACGGAACCGGGAGCGCGGCTTCCGCCAGCAGTCCCGGGCCCGGCACCGGCACCGTCGCGCCGGCCGCCGGCAGGCCGTCGCCGGCCGCCGCGCCGCCGGCCGCGAGACCGGCCCCGGCCAGCGCGGCACCCCGCAGGAATCCCCGTCGCCCGACACCGTTCATGCCCCTCACACCGTTCTCCGCGCATCGCACAGCGTCGCCACCGACGCCAGTCGTTCCACCAGATCTCCGAGCGCCGCGTCGACACGCTCCCGCCGGGCCCGGTCCAGCTGGGCCGGCGAGGTCCACCGGCCGCCGCGCCGGAAGCCGTCGAGCAGCCGCTGCGTGCGGTCCAGTTCGTCCTCCAGCTGCCGCAGACCGGGGTAGCGGGTGACCAGCAGGGGGCGCAGCCGGCTGAGGACGGCGCGGGTTCCGTCGAGGTTGGCGCGTGCGGTGGCGAGGTTGCTGCCGCTGCCGTAGTCGGTCCGCCCGGTCAGCTCGAACTCGATGGTGTTCTCCAGGATTTCGTGCGCCCGCAGGCCGAGGTCCGCCGGGTCCATCCGCTCCTGCGCCCAGTCGTCCCGGAGCTTGCCCACGGAGGCGACGAGCGCGGCGGCCGGTGCGCGCAGGGTGGCGGCCGACTGCCCGTGCCACAGCCCGTATTCGATGCGGTGGAAGCCGGTGAACGCGGGGTCCCGGTCGCCCTTCGGCAGACCGGCGCCGGTGCCGTTGATCTTCTGGTCCGCGTCGCCGAAGGTGCCGTACGCCGCGCCCAGCCGTTCATAGGCGAGGTGGGCGGGCAGCCAGGCGTTCCGGGCGCCCGCGAGGTCCCCGCGGGCGACGGCGTCCCGTAGCGTCCCGGTCCGGCCGACGAGGTCGTCCAGGCCGCGCCCGACCCACTTCTGGTAGTCCAGGGCCGGGGGAATCAGGTCGTGCTGGGTGAGCGGGGCCGCCGCCGGGCCCGCGGGGCCGCCGCCGTCGATCCGGACCGTGGGCCCGGTGACCGCGTCGGCATCGTCCGGCAGGCACATGAACGCGTAGGACCCCTGGCCCAGCCGGACCCGCAGCTGACGGGTGGTCCCGGGGCCGACCCCCTCCACCTCGCCGTAAACCGCCCCGTTCCGCGGGGACTTGAGGTAGACCTCGGCCGCGGTGTCGGAGGTGTTGTGCAGCTCGAAGACCTGCGTCCCGGGGCGGGGGTGTGCCCAGCCCCGGCCGCAACCGCTCGGCGAGACCTCGACGGTGGTGTGCGGCAGCCCGTCCGCCGCGGCCCGGCCGTCCCCCGCCGCGTCCCCCGGGCCGTCGGCCAGGACCAGCGTCACCAGCACGCCGGCGACCAGGAGCGCACCCCCGATGCCCCGCACACGGGCGGACCGCAGCCATGGGGGGCCGGATCGTGGCACTACCGGCCTCCCGGGGCTTGTTCACAGCACGCGCGCGCGTACCTGGTGCGGGCAGAACAGGGCCTCGGTCCCGGCGCGTCCACCTGCCGTGCCCGACGGCAACGCTGCACATGCTAAGCAGCGCACGCCGCCCGAACGCCCATTCCCCCGAAGAGATGCCAGAACTTCCCGCGTGGTTCACCGGGGCGTCGCCGTAGGCCGTCGTCCGGCGGGGCACGGCGGTGCATCCGTCCGTTCCGCTGGACACCCCTTGACCTGCCTGAACGATGCGGACCGTGAGAGACCGCCCACGAGCGTCCTCGGCGCCTCGGCACCGCCACCGCCGCAGCCCTCAGGCGAAGAGCATCGACACCACGCCGAACCTGGACCTGCGGGACCGGGAGGAGGGCACGTACGACGACGCCAGACGCCGGACCACCCGATTGGCCCAATGCTCCATGTGCCCGGGCGGGGCCGGGAGCCGCCGGGAATGGCGGGACACGGTGCACTCGTCGGGCCCCTTCCCCGACCGGGCGGAAAGGCCATTCGGGGCCTTCCTGTGTTTCGATCCTTGGGAGGAAATAGGCGCTTTTCTGCCCGCGGCCCCGTTGCTGCCGTGCACAGGCGCCTTGCTGTCTTCGCAGGCGGTGAATCCGCTCGCGCCCTTCTCACTTCGGGAGTGCGATATGGAATCCGGCGCCAACGTCTGGAACTGCCCATTCGACTATGCCGAGGCTCTTGAATTCGACCCCACCCTCAAGCGCCTGCTGACCGAGGAACCGGTCGCCCGCATCCGGCTGCCGTACGGGGAGGGCGAGGCGTGGCTCGTCACCCGGTACGAGGACGTCCGCACGGTGACCACCGACCGGCGCTTCAGCCGCAGTGCCATCATCGGGCGGGACTTCCCCCGTATGACGCCCGAACCGATCGTCCAGGACGAGGCGATCAATGTGATGGACCCGCCCGCCAGCAGCCGCTTGCGGAGCCTGGTCTCCAAGGCCTTCGCGCCGCGTCAAGTGGAGCGCATGCGGGCCCGCACCCGGCATGTCGTGGACGAGCTGCTGGACCGGATGGCCAAGCACGGCTCGCCCGCGGACCTGATGGAGAGCCTGGCCTCCCCGCTGCCGCTGACCACGATCTGCGAGGTGCTCGACATCCCCGAGGGCGACCGCGCCCAGTTGCGCGCGCACGCCCGGACGATGATGAACGTCAGCCTCGACAACCGGGACAAGGCCGTGCGGGCCAAGGCGGAGATGCGCGGCTACTTCAAGACGCTGACCGCGAAGCGTCGTCAGCACCCGGGAGACGACCTGATCAGCGCGCTGGCCACCGCGCGCGACGGCGACGAGGTCCTGGGCGACCAGGAACTCACCGTCATGGCCATGGTGCTGCTCATCACCGGCCAGGACACCACCACCTACGAAATCGGCAACCTCGCGTACACGCTGCTGACGCGGCCCGACGAACTGGCCATGCTGCGCTCCCGCCCCGAGATGCTGCCGCAGGCGATGGAAGAGATGCTGCGGTTCATTCCGTTCCGCAAGGGCGTCGGCATCCCCCGGGTCGCCACCGAGGACGTGGAGCTGAGCGGGGTGACGATCCGCGCCGGGGACATCGTGCACGTCTCCTACCTGACGGCCAACCGGGACCCCCGGAAGTTCGACCGGCCCGACGAGTTGGATCTGGACCGTGACAAGCCGTCCCACATGACCTTCGGCTGGGGCGGGCACCACTGCCTCGGCGCCCCGCTCGCGTTCACGGAGCTCGAAGTCGCCCTCGGGTCGCTGCTGGAGCGCTTCCCGGAGCTGCGGCTCGCTAAGGCGCCCGAGGACGTGCGCTGGAACACGACCTCGATCTGGCGCTATCCACTGGAGTTGCCGGTCGCCTGGTGAGGGTGGCCGGCGCAGCGAAATGCGGATCCCACCCGGCTGGCGTACGGTTACTAGTCGGAAAGATGATCCATCTGCACGGGGAGAGGTCATTCTTCGACTGGCCCGCCAATTCTCTACAAGAGTCGTCAACCCCGGGCCTTTGGGCCCGCCAACGGTTCCTTTGCCCGTTCGACCAGGCACCGTCCCGCGGCGGGTCCCACCGGCCGAATTCGACTCGCATTCTGCGAGGGGAATTGCACAACGGCGGTCCCTGGTCTGCAAGGAGTGCATCCCATGGCGGTTCTGTGCAAACCTGCAATAGCGGTCCCTGAATACGTCATCACCCAAGAGGACACCCTCGAACTCGCACGACGGCTGCACAAGGACCACTCGCAGCTGAAACTGGTGCTCCGGCTGATCGAGCACACCGGTGTCCTCAAACGGCATTTGATCCAGCCGATCGACAAGGTGCTCAAGCACCCGGGCCTCGATGCCCGCAACGCGGTGTACGAGGAGGAGTCCAAGGCCCGTGTCCCCGCGGTGGTGCGCACGGCACTCGACCAGGCCCAACTGGAGCCGCAACAGATCGACCTGATCGTCTATGTGTCCTGCACCGGCTTCATGATGCCGGCGCTGAGCGCATGGCTCATCAACACCCTGGGCTTCCGGCCGGAGACCCGGCAGATACCGATCGCCCAGCTCGGCTGTGCCGCGGGCGGCGCCGCAATCAACCGGGCCCATGACTTCTGCACGGCGTACCCCGACGCCAACGTGCTGATCGTGGCGTGCGAGTTCTGCTCGCTGTGCTACCAGCCCACGGACCTGGGAGTGGGCTCGCTGCTGTCGAACGGCTTGTTCGGGGACGCGGTCGCCGCCGCCGTGGTGCGGGGGAACGGGGGCACCGGCGTCAACCTGGAGCGCAACAGCTCGTACCTGATCCCGAACACCGAGGACTGGATCTCCTACGCGGTGCGCTCCACGGGATTCCACTTCCAGTTGGACAAGCGGGTGCCCGGCACCATGAAGCCGCTCGCCCCCGCCCTGCGCACCGTGGCGGAGCAGCACGAATGGAACGCGGGCGACCTGGACTTCTACATCGTCCATGCGGGCGGCCCGCGCATTCTGGACGACCTGTGCCACTTCCTCGACGTACCGCCGGAGGCCTTCCGTTTCAGCCGTGCGACGCTCACCGAGTACGGCAACATCGCCAGCGCGGTGATCCTCGACGCCCTTGGCCGGATGTTCGACGAAGCCTCGGCGCTCGACGGGCAGCGCGGTCTGCTGGCGGGCTTCGGGCCCGGCATCACCGCCGAGATCGCCCTGGGCACGTGGACCTCGGCCCCGGCGACGGCCAGGTGAGCGCGTGTGCTCGGTGCGCCCGGTGACCCGCCGGGCGCACCGGGCGGTCCGCTTCCGCTGCGGCCGGACGCCCCGGGAGCGGGTGCGGGCCCCGGGGCCGCGGGCGCGGGCCCCGGTGGCGGCGGGCGGGAGCGTGCCAGCAATTGGCACATACGTCTCTTTTGCGTTGAATGGGAATATCTTTACAGATATGTCGGCACGCTTTATGCAGAAGAAGAAGGCGGCTTGCCTCCATCACGGCAGGTGAGAGGGCCTGCGAGGCAATTTCCGGGCAATCACGGGCCGCTCCGGGAGTGGGCCGCAACGCGAGGAGAAGAAGACCATGGCACGTGCAGTGGGTATTGACCTCGGTACGACGAACTCGGTGGTCAGTGTGCTGGAGGGCGGCGAGCCCACGGTGATCACCAACGCCGAGGGCGCCCGGACCACCCCGTCGGTGGTGGGCTTCGCCAAGGGCGGGGATGTGCTGGTGGGCGAGGTCGCCAAGCGGCAGGCCGTGACCAACGTGGACCGCACCGCGCGCTCGGTCAAGCGCCACATGGGCGAGGCGGAGTGGCGCTTCCCGGACAGCGGCGACATCGACGGCAAGCGCTACACCGCACAGGAGATCTCCGCGCGGGTGCTGCAGAAGCTCAAGCGCGATGCCGAGGAGTACCTGGGCGAGGACGTGACCGATGCCGTCGTGACCGTTCCGGCGTACTTCAACGACGCCCAGCGCACCGCCACCAAGGAGGCCGGGGAGATCGCGGGCCTGAAGGTGCTGCGGATCGTCAACGAGCCGACCGCCGCCGCCCTGGCCTACGGCCTCGACAAGGAGAACGACCAGACCATCCTGGTCTTCGACCTCGGTGGCGGTACCTTCGACGTCTCGCTGCTGGAGATCGGCGACGGCGTCGTCGAGGTGAAGGCCACCAACGGCGACACCCACCTGGGCGGCGACGACTGGGACCAGCGGATCGTCGATCACCTGACCAAGCAGTTCAAGAACGCGTACGGCATCGACCTGTCCCAGGACAAGATGGCCACCCAGCGGCTGCGGGAGGCCGCCGAGAAGGCGAAGATCGAGCTGTCGGCGGCGACCGAGACCACGATCAATCTGCCGTATCTGAGCGCGACGGCCGACGGCCCGCTGCACCTCGACGAGAAGCTCACCCGCTCCCAGTTCGAGCAGCTGACCAGCGACCTGCTGGAGCGCTGCAAGACGCCGTTCCACAATGCCGTGAAGGACGCCGGGATCAAGATCGGCGACGTCAATCACGTGATCCTGGTCGGCGGCTCGACCCGGATGCCCGCGGTGACCGAGCTGGTCAAGGAGCTGACCGGCAAGGACCCGCACAAGGGCGTCAACCCGGACGAGGTCGTCGCCATCGGCGCCACCCTCCAGGCCGGTGTCCTCAAGGGTGAGGTCAAGGACGTCCTCCTGCTGGACGTCACCCCGCTGTCCCTCGGCATCGAGACCAAGGGCGGCATCATGACCAAGCTCCTGGAACGCAACACCACGATCCCGACCAAGCGCTCCGAGATCTTCACGACGGCCGAGGACAACCAGCCGTCCGTGCAGATCCAGGTCTACCAGGGCGAGCGCGAGATCGCGGCGTACAACAAGAAGCTCGGGATGTTCCAGCTGACGGGTCTGCCCCCGGCCCCGCGCGGGGTCCCGCAGATCGAGGTCTCCTTCGACATCGACGCCAACGGCATCATGCACGTCACGGCCAAGGACCTCGGCACCGGCAAGGAGCAGAAGATGACCGTCACCGGCGGCTCCTCGCTGCCGAAGGACGACATCGACCGGATGGTCCGCGACGCCGAGCACCACGCCGAGGAGGACCGCCGCAAGCGGGAGACCGCGGAGACCCGCAACCAGGGCGAGCAGCTCGTCTACCAGACCGAGAAGTTCCTCAAGGACAACGAGGGCAAGGTCCCCGGCGAGATCAAGACCGAGGTCGAGACCGCGGTCGGCGAGCTGAAGGAGAAGCTCAAGAACGCGCCCGCCGACGGCGACAACACCGCCGAGATCCGCACCGCCACCGAGAAGCTCGCGGCCGTCTCCCAGAAGCTGGGCCAGGCGATGTACGCCGACGCCCAGGCGCAGTCCCAGGGCTCCGGGCCGACCGCCGAGGGCTCCGGCGAGGGCGGTTCGGGAGCCGCCGGCGGCGAGCAGGACGACGTCGTCGACGCGGAGATCGTGGATGACGACAAGCAGGAGGGAAGCGCACGATGAACCGCCCGCCCCATGTCCGTGGCCTCCCCCACCCTCCGCTGGCGCTCGTCGGACACGGGCCGGAGGATAGCCCCGGGCCGGTCCCGCACCGTGCCACCGACGGGAAGGAGCCGGCCGAGCGGGACACCGGCAGCCCGTCCGGCGAGGCCCGGGGCGCCGAGCGGCCGGTTCCGCCGGAGGCGGCGCTCCACGCCGAACTCCGGGAGCGGACGGCCGATCTGCAGCGGCTGAAGGCCGAGTTCGACAATTACCGCAAGCGGGTGCACCGCGACCGTCTGGCGGTGGGCGAGATCGCCGTCGCCAATGTGCTGAGCCGGTTGCTTCCGGTGCTCGACTCGCTGGCCGAGGCCACCGAGCGCGGCGAGGTGACCGGCGGCTTCCAGCGCATCGCCGAGGCGCTGCACACCGAACTGGCGGCGCTGGGCCTCCAGCCGGTCGGCACGGCGGGCGCCCCCTTCGACCCGCAGATCCACGAGGCCCTCACCTTCACCCCCGACGAGCGGCTCGATCGTGCCGTGTGTACCGAGATCCTCCGTCAGGGCTACCTGGTCGGCGACCATCTGCTGCGCCCCGCACAGGTGGCCGTCGCCGGGCAGCCCCCGGCGGACTAGAGCGCCCGCCGCAGGCGGGATAGCAGGGGGATAACCGCCTGTCACCGCGCGCACGGGAGACAACCGCCCGTCACCGCACGGGCATTGCAACTGACGGCCCGTCACCTTACTCTTCCGTCACACCCCCACCGCACCGGGGCGCTCGTTCGGTCTCATCCCTACGACGCGTACGCGGTGCAGCGGGGCGGCACGCCGCGAGCCGCGTGCCGGGAGGACAGCCATGTCCGACGACAGCGCTCGAAGGAACTCCCTCACCCGCCGTACGCTGCTGGGCGGGGCCGCCGCGGGGTTCGCCGCGGCAGCGGGGTTACGCCCCGCCTACCGCATCCCCGCGGGCAGCGCCGCGGCCACCCTCTCCCCTCCGCCGGACTTTCCGGCCGGCATTCCGCTCTCCCAGCAGGCATTCCGGAACTGGTCGCTGGAGATCGTGATCGAGAACGTCTGGACCGCGTCGGCCCGGACCCCCGACGACGTCGTCACCCTCGCGAACTGGGCCCGTCAGCACGGCTACCGGCTCCGCGCCCGCGGCAAGGGGCACACCTGGTCACCGCTGGTGCTTCCGGCCGGGGCCGACACCGGCCGTACCGTCCTCATCGACACCACCGCCCACCTCACGGCGGTCAGCGTGCGGCCGGGCAGCCCGGGGAGCGTCACCGCACAGGCGGGGGCGACGCTCGACACCATCCTCGCCCGCCTGGAGGAGTCGGGCCTGGGCCTGGCCACCACCACCGCTCCGGGCGACCTCACCATCGGCGGGGTGCTCGCCATCGGCGGGCACGGCACCGGGGTGCCCACCGCCACCGAGAATCCGCCCGCCGGCTCCGGCTTCGGCACGCTGAGTTCCCAGGTCACCTCGCTCACCGCCGTGGTGTGGAGCGCGCCGGAAGGCCGCTACGTCCTCAAGACCTTCACCCGCAGCGACCCGGACATCCGTGCCTTCCTCGTGCACCTGGGGCGCGCCTTCGTCACCGAGGTGACGATGACCGCAGCGGCCAACACCCGGATCCGCTGCCAGAATTGGTACGACGTGAACGTGGCGACCGTCTTCGGACCACCCGGCACCGGCGGGCGCACCCTCGCCTCCTACGTGGACCGCACCGGACGGATCGAGGCGATCTGGTTCCCGTTCACCGATGTGCCGTGGCTGAAGGTGTGGAGCGTGGCACCGGCCAAACCGCCGTTCGCCAAGCAGCTCGACGGCCCCTACGCCTACACCTTCGCCAACCGCGTCACCGAGGACATGTCGAAGCTGCTCGGTGAGATCGCCGCGGGCGGGGGCGACAAGACACCCGCGTTCACCAAGCTCGCCATGTCCATCGTCGGCTCCGGGCTGATCGTCACCGGCACCTGGGACGTCTGGGGCTGGTCGAAGAACAGCCTGCTGTACGTCGAGCCCACGACGCTGCGGATCGTCGAAGCGGGCTGGGCGGTGCTGACGTCCCGGGCGAATGTGCAGCGGGTGGTGCATGAGTTCTACGCCCGCTACCAGAGCGTGCTCACCGCGTACCAGAGCCGCGGCTCCTACCCCGTCAACGGCCCGATCGAGCTGCGGATCACCGCTACGGACCCGGTCGACGGTCCGCTCCTGTCCCCGGCGCGGGCCCGCCCGGACCGTCCCGAGTGGGACACCGTGGTGTGGCTCGACTTCGCCACCTATCCCGGCACGCCCGGCGCCGGCCCCTTCTTCCGTGAACTGGAACAGTGGATCTGGCAGAACTACACCGGTTCCTACGCGACCGTGCGGCCCGAGTGGTCCAAGGGCTGGGCCTATACGGACGGCGGGCCGTGGACGGACCCCGCCGTACTGGGCGGCACCGTTCCGGCCGCCTTCGGCGACTGGCACACGGCCCGGGAGAAACTGAACTCCTACGACCCGGCGCGGGTGTTCTCCAATGCCTTTCTGGACACCTTGCTGCCCTGAGAGGCGGCGCGCGCCCGCTTCCCCTCCAGGAAGACGCGCCCGCCTCCCTCTAGGAAGAAGGGCGGAGGGTGAGCGCGCCCCTGGGCCCGGCGGTCGTACACGGGGCGAAGCCGGAGCCGATCGAGTCCAGGAGCGTGCGCAGCCACCGGGAGTCGTCCGCGGAGGCGGGCCGCAGCCGCATCTGCCGGGACTGCAGCGGGACGATCCGCAGCTCGTGGAGCCGGCCGGTGTCCGGGTCCACCGAGACGAGGTAGAGCAGCCGCAGATCGTCCCGGTAATGCTCATAGCCGGTGATGCCCTCGTAGTCGTCGATCAGGTCGCCGCACCCGTGGATCACCAGCTTGCCGCGGTACGCCTCCAGGGCCCGGGGGTGGTGCGAGGAGTGCCCGTGGACGACATCCACCCCGCCGTCGAGGAGGACATGCGCGAAGGCGGCCTGGTCGCGGGGCACGTGATAGCCCCAGTTGGAACCCCAGTGCACGGAGGCCACCGCGATATCGCCCGGCTGCTTCAGCTGCCGTATCCGGTCGGCGATGCCGGATGCGGCGGCCCGTGACGGCTCGGCCACGAAGGCGACCCCGGACCGGTCCCCGGTCGCGGCCCAGGTGCCGGGGATGCCGCTGGACGGCATCCCGAACGAGAAGACCAGGACCCGGCGGCCGCCCGCGACGGGGACGATCGCCGGGCGGCTCGCGGCGGCGGCGTCCGCACCGGCACCGGCCGTCCGCAGCCCCGCCTCCGCCAGCGTGGCGAGGGTCTCCGCCAGGCCGCGGCGGCCGAAGTCGAGGACGTGGTTGTTGGCGAGTACGCAGACGTCCGGGCGGGCGGCGGCCAGGCACGGCAGGTTCGCCGGGTTCATCCGGTAGTGGATCGCCTTGTCGGGCGCGAAGTCGGAGTACCGGGTGACGCTGGTCTCCAGATTGAGCACCCGGACGGCGGGCGCCGCCTCGTCGAGCGCCGTCAGCGCCTCGCCCCACGGCCAGGAGAAGGCGGCCGGACGGGGAACGGGGCCGTTCGCCGCCTCCGCCAGCGCCACGTAGTCGCGGGCGTCCCGGGAGTAGCCCTCGCGCAGCGCCGGGTCTCCGGGATGCGGCAGGATCTGGTCGACGCCACGGCCGAGCATGACGTCACCGCAGAGGAACAGCGTGAGCAAGTCACCGCCCATTCCCCCAGGTTAGGTCCGGACGGCCGGGGTTTCTCGGCGGACCGGCGGGCTCCCGGCGCCCCGGCTCCGGGAGCGGCGTACCGGCCGTGGTCAGACGGGGAGCCCGGCACCCTGAGGGGCCGGCTGGCCGGTGAAGTAGTGCACGTACTCGTGCCGCAGCCGGAAGCCGGCGGTCCAGGCGAGGAGCCGGCTGGGGCGGTGATCGCGGGAGCAGGTCCAGCTGGGGGTGCGGCCGCGGGCAGCGATGTCCCGGCACAGGGCGGACACACAGGCCAGGGCCAGGCCCCGGCGCCGGTGCGCGGGGTCGGTGAAGCAGGCGACGTCCTCGTACGCCGTGCCGTGGACGTAGGTGCAGGCGACGGCGAGCATCCGGTCCCGGTCGAGGGCCGCCCAGCCGAGCCCGGAGGCGGCGAGCCCGGCCGGGCCGCCCCAGCTGGCGTGGATCCACGCCGCGTCCGCGGCGAGGGCGGTCAGCGCCGGCGCATCCTCGGGAACCAGTCTGCGCACCGTCACACCGTGCGGTGGGCGCGGCACCGCTGCCGGCACCCGGTGCACGAAGAGCATCCGCTCCCACGGCACGATCAGACCGAAGGCGCTGCCCAGCGCCGGCAGGAAGCAGCCGGCCGCCCGTACGTAGTGCGCATCGAAGACCGCGAGGGCCTCGGGGGCCAGGGCGCCCGGATCGCCGCGGAGCAGCACATGGCCGGCGCAGGCCACGGCCACGGCGCGGGGCCCGACCGCGCGGTCGGCCCACCAGCGGCCGGTTCCGGTGGCCCGCACATGCTCGGCCAGCGCGGCCGTCCCCGGGGCTCCGGCGGCGAACCAGCGGGTGAGGGCGGGGAGTTGGTCCGGGGCGAGTTCGATCACAGGGGTTCCTCGGGTGTCGCGGAGCGGCCCGGACGGAGCCTCCTCGCCGCACGGTGGGCTGCCGGGCGACCTCGGAGGCGGTGGCATGCGCACCGGAACCGGCACCGGCCACCAGGACAGTACGGGAGGATCGGGAGATTTCAGGCGCGATCCCTGTCGAGGGGGAGGTGGCTCCTCCGAACGGACCCCACCGCCCAGAGCCCGCGCAGCTCCGGTCGCCTCCCGGCGCCGCGTACGCCCCCAGCGCGGCCCCCTGCGCCATGTGTCGCCGCCCGGATCCACACGGTGACCAGCGCGGATGCAGCCTGGACTCCGCGGAGCGGTGTGACACAGTGGGAGGTGACTCGACCGCGCTGTCGGTGTGTGCAAGAGAGGGCATGCCATGTCCCTGGATTCGGACCGCCTCGACGCGGTCACCGCGCGCCCCAGGTCCGCTCCTCTGCGGAGCGAGGAGTACGAGGGCCTCTTCGATCAGGCGCCGGTGATCTTCGCCGCGCTGAGCGGCCCGCAGCATCTGCTGGAGGCGGCCAATCCGGCGTTCTTCGAGGCGCTCGGAGGCGACCGCGGCCGCACCGGAGTGCCGCTCGGTGAGCTGATACCGGAGCTGGCCGAGCAGGGCGTTCTCGACCGGCTCGACACGGTGTACCGGACCGGCACCGCGCACCGCGCCCGCGCCGGACGGCTGGTGCTCGGTGCGCCGGGGGCGCAGCGGGAGGGGTTCTTCGACTTCACCTACGAGCCGCGCCGGGACGCGGTCGGCCGGGTCGACGGGGTGATCGTGATCGCGGTGGAGACCACCTCGTACCACCACGCCCAGCTTCTCGCCGCCGAGCAGCGCGTCCTGCTGGAACGGATCGCGCGGGACGCCCCGCTGAGCGAGATCCTGACCGGTATGGCGCTGGCGATCGAGGAGCTGTCACCGGACATGATCGTCTCGGTGCTGCTCGCCGATGCCGACGGCCGGCATCTTCGGCACGGCACCGGCCCGAGCCTGCCCAGCTTCTACAACGCGGCGATCGACGGCGTCGCCATCGGTCCGCGCGTGGGCTCGTGCGGTACGGCCGCCTATCTGCGCGCCCCGGTGATCGTCACCGATATCGCCACCGACCCGCTGTGGGAGGACTACCGCGAACTGGCCGAGCAGGCCGGGGTCGCGGCGTGCTGGTCCACCCCGATCATGGGTGCGAGCGGCCGGCTGCTGGGCACCTTCGCGATGTACCACCGCACCCCCAAGGCCCCCGACGACAAGGACGTGACCCTCAGCTCGGCGTTCGCCCGTATCGCCTCCCTGGCCATCGAGCGCCACCAGGCCAAGGAGGCGGGCCGCGCCGCCCAGGACCGGGAGAAGGAGGCCCGGGAGGACCTGGCCTTCGTGCTGGACGCCAGCACCGCCATCACCCGCGAGCCGCATTTCACCGACTGCCTCCAGCGCCTGGCCCGGCTGACCGTGCCGACCCTGGCGCCGCTGTGCACCGTCCATGTGCTGGAGGACGGCCGGACCCGGCGGATCGCCGTCGCCGCCACCACCCGCTCCGACGAGGACCTCCTCGCCTTCCCGGCCGTAGGCGACCGGGTCGACGAGGCGGTGGCGCGTGTCCTGGCCTCCGGCGGCACGGAGACGGACCGCGCCGGCGCCGCACGGGGCGCCGGCGCCGAAATACCGGGCACCACCGGTTACGTCTGCGTCCCGCTGGCCACCCGCGGCCGCACCTTCGGCGTGCTGACCCTGCTGGCCACCGGCCGGCCGCTGGACGGCCACATCGTCGCCCTCGCCGAGGAGCTGGCCAGCCGGGCCGCCGTCAGTGCCGACAACGCCCACCAGTTCTCCGACCGCGTCCAGCTCGCCCGTGAGCTGCAGGCCGGCCTGCTCCCTCCGGAGCTGCCCACGATTCCCGGTGTCGAGCTGGCGGCGTCCTACCACCCGGCCGGCGAAGGGCTCGATGTCGGCGGCGACTTCTACGACGTCTTCCCGCTCCCCGGTGACCGCTGGGCGGTGATGATCGGCGATGTGTGCGGCCGCGGCGCGTCCGCCGCCACCACCACCGGCATGGTCCGCCACACCGCACGCGCCGCCGCGCGGCTGCTGGACGACCCGGCGGCCGTGGTCCGCGCCATCAACGACGCGCTGACCGGCAGCTCGGTCGGCGCGGACCACTTCGTCTCGCTCGTCTACGGAGAACTGCTGCCCGGCACCTCCCCACTCGCGCTGGAGCTGCTGCGCGCCGGCCATGTCCCCCCGCTCGTCCGCCGCACCGACGGCACCGTCGAACAACTCGCCCAGTCGGGCCTGCTCCTGGGGATCGGCCCGGAATTCGACGGCTCCCCGTGCCGGGTCGAGCTGCATCCGGGCGACAGCCTGGTCCTGGTCACCGACGGCATCACCGAGGCGCGCTCGCCCGACGGCGATTTCTTCGACGAGCACCGGCTGACCGGTGCCCTCCTGAGTTCCGGCTCCCCCTGTGCCGCCGGCCTCATCGCAGCGGTCAATGCCGCGGTGACCGCCTTCGCGGGGCCCTCCACCCCCGATGACCAGGCCGCTCTGGTCCTCACCGCCGTCTGAGCCCCGCCCCGCTGCCGACCGGGCCGACGGAGACCGCCCCTGCCGCTCCCCTGCCGCGGCGGACGGATCGTGCTTATTTTGGCCTCATGGACCAAGCGCCCCGCGACGCCTTCGACCACGCCGACCCGCTGCGCCGGCTCACCCTCGACGAGCTGCGGCTGCGCACGAGCATGAAGTGGCGCACCTACCCGGACGACGTGCTGCCCCTGTGGGTGGCGGAGATGGATGTGCCGCTCGCCGCCCCGGTCGTACGGGCGATCACGGAGGCGGTGGCCCGTGGCGACACCGGCTACCCGTCCGGGACGGCGTACGCCCGCGCCCTGGCCGACTTCGCCCGGGCGCGCTGGGGCTGGACCGGGCTCGCCGTGGAGCGGACGGCGATCGTGCCCGATGTGATGCTGGGCGTCGTCGAGATGCTCAAGCTGGTCACCGGCCCGGGCGACCCGGTGGTGGTCAACTGCCCCGTCTATCCGCCGTTCTACCAGTTCGTGACGCATATGGACCGGCGCGTGGTGGAGGCGCCGCTGGGCGAGGACCTGCGGATCGACTTCACCGTGCTGGAGGGGGCCTTCCGGCACGCCGCCGCGGGCGGGGGCCGGGCCGCGTATCTGCTGTGCAGTCCGCACAATCCCACGGGCACGGTGCACAGTGCGGAGGAACTGGCGGCGGTGGCGACGCTGGCGGACCGGTACGGCGTACGGGTCGTCGCCGACGAGATCCATGCGCCGGTGGTGGCTCTCGACACCACCTTCGTGCCCTATCTGAGCGTGCCCGGGGGCGAGCGCGGTCTCTCGCTGATGTCGGCGTCCAAGGCGTGGAACCTGGCCGGTCTCAAGGCCGCGCTCGCCGTCGCCGGACCCGCCGCGGCCGACGACCTGGCCCGCCTTCCGGAAGAGGTCAGCCACGGCCCCAGCCACGTCGGCATCCTTGCCCACACCGCCGCGCTGCAAGACGGCGGCGACTGGCTCGACGCGCTGCGCGGCGGTCTCGACGACAACCGGCGGCTGCTCGCCGACTTGCTGGCCGAGCGGCTGCCCAAGGTCCGCTACCGGCCGGCCGAGGGGACGTTCCTCGCCTGGCTCGACTGCCGCCCGCTCGGCCTCGGCGACGACCCCGCCGCGGTCTTTCTCGACCGCGGCAGAGTGGCCTTCAGCTCCGGTCCGCTCTTCGGCACCGGCGGCGCCGGTCATCTGCGGCTCAACCTGGCGACCTCTCCCGAACTGCTCACCGAGGCCGTCCGGCGGATGACGGTGGCGGTCGCCTGACACCGCGACCGCGCGGCTGCGGATTCCGTCCCCGGCCGATGGCGCGCGCGTCCGGCCTCGCCATGCAGGGCGCCTCCCTGCCCGTGCTCCCCTCCTCCAGCACAGAATTCCCCTTGCCGCCGCACCACTTGACAGTCCCACCCATTGGGACAGAGTCTCGTTCACTGGGTTAGTTGAACGCCGTAATTGCCGTAAGTGCGGCGCAAGTCCCAGTGACAACGTCTGAATCGGCTGGCTAGTGTCACCGGCGAGTCGGGTGCACAGCAGGAACCGGGAAGGGCCGAAGGCGACAATGAGCAAGGCAGTGACGCCGGAGTCCGGGCGGGCATCCGGCGGCGGGGGCGCGGGCGAGCGGGCAGCGGGCGCACTCGACCGGGGGCTGGCGATCCTGACCCATGTGGCGCGCCACCGCGGCATCTCCACCGCGGACATCGCCCAGGCGCTGGGGCTGACCCGCAGTACGGCGTACCGGCTGGTCGACCGGCTGCAGGAGCAGGGCTGGCTGGCGCAGGCCCCGGCCACGGCCCGGTGGCAGTTGGGACCGGCGGCGGTACGCCTGGCGTCCGCGGCGGTGGCCTCGACCACGCTGCGGGATGCGGCCGCGCCCGCGCTGCGCAAGCTCGGTGAAGTCACCCAGGAAACCGTCAGCCTCGGTGTGCCCAACGGCCTGACCATGGTGTTCGTCCACCGGGAGCGCGGTACCCGGCCGGCCACGGTGACCGCGGAGCTGGGCGCGGCCCGCCCGCTGCACTCCACCTCGCTGGGCCGCGCCTATCTGGCGGCGCTGCCGCAGCAGAAGCTGGAGGACACCCTGATAGAGCTGGTCCGCGACCCGCTGTCACCGGTGACCGCGGCCACGGTCTCGGATCTGCATGCCGAGATCGAGCGCACCCGGGAGCGCGGCTGGTCCCAGGACCTGCGGGACTTCGACGAGTCGAGCTGCTGCTGCGGCGCCGCCGTCCATGACCACACCGGGATGCCGGTCGCCTGCATCAGCGTGGCCGGTGTGGCCGAGCGCATGGGGCCGCTGATTCCGGCGTACGGGCCGCTGGTGGCCCAGGTGTGCCGGGAACTCTCCTACGATCTCGGCTATCTGCCGCCCGCTTCCTGATATCCCGGGCAGCCGGCCCCGGCCCCGGTGCCGTCGCGCACACCGCCCCGCACCGGGTTGACCAGGCACCCGATCCCCTCCACTTCCGACTCCAGCACATCGCCCGGCCGCAGGGCGCGCGGCGGCCGCATGAAGTCGCCGCAGCCGGCCGGGGTTCCGGTCAGCACCACGTCGCCCGCCCGCAGGGTGAAGAACCGGCTGAGGTAGGCGATCAACGCGGGGATACGGAAGACCATGTCGGCCGTCGTACCGTCCTGCACCGTCTCGCCGTTGACCCGGGTACGGATCCGCAGCCGGTGCGGGTCGGGGATCTCGTCGGCGGTGACGACCACGGGCCCCAAGGGGCAGAAGGTGTCCAGGCCCTTGCCCCGCATCCACTGCCCGTCGCGCTCCCCCAGATCACGGGCCGAGATGTCGTTGGCGACGGTGTAGCCGAAGACGTACTGCAACGCGTCCGCCTCGGGCACCCGGTGGGCCTCGCTGCCGATGACGACGGCCAACTCGGTTTCCCAGTCGACGCGTTGGGTGAGATCCGGGTCGAAGACGATCGCCTCGCCGCTGCCGATGACGCTGGAGGAGAGCTTGGGGAAGAGGACGGGCTCGGTGGGCCACTCCCAGCCCATCTCGGTGAGGGACTCCGGGTAGTTCGGGCCGACGCCGTAGAGCGCGCCCGGCCGGTAGGGCAGGGCCGGCACCGGGTCGGTGCCGATGGGCAGTTCGCTCCACGACCAGGGCAGGGTGCCGCCGGCGATGACCTCCGCAAGAGTGACGGAGGGCGGCGCCAGCCGCCATGGGTGCTGCGGCGCGAGCCGGCCGACGAGCCTGCGGCGCCCCTGGTGGGTGAGGGTGGCCAGATGCATGGGTGAGCTCCAGGGCGATGCGGCGCCCCCCGCGGGCACGGCGGGGCGGTCTGCTCAGGGGGATGGAGTACCGGACAACGGGGCACCAGGCCCCGGGGCGGATGCGGCGCGCACCGCCGGGCAATCTCTCCGCGGCCGGCCGGGAAAGCAGCCGCCGCACCGGTCGCGAGGGGCGGGAGAGCGCCCCGGTCCACGGGCCTTCCGTCCTCGGGGACGGACGCCGCCCGGTCCGTCATGCCGGCTCCCGCCGCGTGACCTTCCTTGCCATCGTCCCCTCCTTCAACACCGCATGGGGTCCCACTGGTTGGGACGTGCGAGCAATCGGTGGGAGGTGGTCTGCCCGACGGTAAGCGAGACCGTGCGCCGACCGCAATGGCCGATGCGCTTTCGGCGGCCGCGAGTCGCATGGAAGGCGGGCGCGCCGCCCGGGAGGGAGCCGGCCGAGGGTGCGTCCCCGGCCGGCCGGGCGCGCCGGTCCGGCCACCGCCCCGCGGCCGCCCGGTTGTTACCGCCCCTCGGCCCGCGCACCGTTTTGGACTGCGGGGCGTTTCTCCATACGATCCGTCGATGATCACAAGAAAACGGCTGGCGGCCGGGGTGTGCGGCCTGCTCGCCGCGATGACCGTCGCGCTTCTCCCCACACCCGCCCTCGCCGCCGGTGAACCGGATGCGGACGCTTCTCCCAAGGTCGAGTTGACCCTCGACGTCAGCGGCTCGATGCGGGCCCGCGACATCGACGGGCAGAGCCGGATGGCCGCGGCCAAGCAGGCCTTCAACGAGGTGCTGGACGCCGTGCCGGACGACGTCCAGTTGGGCATCCGCACGCTCGGCGCGAACTACCGCGGCGAGGACCGGAAGGTCGGCTGCAAGGACACCCGGCAGCTCTACCCGGTCGGGCCGCTCGACCGGACCGAGGCGAAGACCGCGGTGGCGACGCTCACCCCGACCGGCTGGACGCCCATCGGGCCCGCCCTGCTGGGCGCGGCCGACGACCTCAAGGGCGGCGACGCCAGCCGCCGGATCGTCCTCATCACGGACGGCGAGGACACCTGCGCCCCGCTCGATCCCTGCCAGGTCGCGCGGGACATCGCCGCCAAGGGCATCCATCTCACCGTCGACACGCTCGGGCTGCTGCCGGACGCCAAGACGCGCAACCAGCTGAGCTGTATCGCCGAGGCCACCGGCGGTACCTACACCTCGGTGGAGCACACCAAGCAACTCCGGGACCGCGTACACCAGTTGGTGGACCGGGCGGCCCGTCCGGTGGTCACTCCCGTGGCGACCCAGGGGGCGGCGGACTGCACCGGTGCGCCCAAGCTCAAGCCCGGTCTCTACAGCGACCGCGAGAAGTTCGCCGAGCACCGCTGGTACCGGGTCGACGTCCGGCCCGGCCAGGAGCTGCGGGCGTCGGTCAGCGTCGCCGCCGACCGGGCGGTCAACAACGACTACGGGGTCCTGCTGCGAGCCTCGACCGTGCACGGCCGGGAGATCGTCCGCGGCGCTGAGGCGGGCGACGGCCGTACGGATGTGATCTCCTCCGGGCTGCGCTATCCGAAGGCGCCCAGCGCTGCCTCGGACGAGGACGCGCCGGCGGCGGAGACCGTCTGTCTGCAGGTCAGCAACTCCTTCTCGGCACCCGCCTCGGTCAAGACCGACCCCGGAATGCCGGTCGAGCTGACCGTCGACCTGGTGGACGGCCCCTCCGACGCCTCCGACGCCGCCTTCTTCGGCCTCGGCCACGGCTGGTGGCTGCTGCTCACGCTGGCCCTGTCCGGGCTGGTGGCCGGTCTGCTGTGGGGCTGGATCTCCCGTTGGCGCGTCACCGTCTGGAGGACCAACTGATGCGTACCGTACGCACGCTGATCACCGCTGTGCTGGCGAGCGCCGGCCTCCTCGGCATGGCGGGCACCGCCCTCGCCGACAGCCCGTCCCCCTCGCCGAGCGGCAGTGCCGGGGCGGAGGCGGCCGCGCCGACCGAGGCCGGCACCTCCTTCCGCACGGCGACCGCCATCAGGCCGGACCAGCCGGCCACGGCCAGCGCCTCCACCGGCGACTACCTCTACTGGGTGCTGCCCGTGGATGCCGGACAGCGCGCCACCGTCAAGGCCAAGGTGACCCTGCCGCAGGCCGCCCGGCACGGCGCGGCCACCTGGCAGCTCGATGTCTACGACGGGCTGCGCCGACGCCAGGCCTGCACCTACGGCGCCCAGACCAGGGCGGCCGACAAGGACACCGGCTCCGTCGAGCTGTCCTGCACGCTGCGCACGGTCCGCGCCTGGGCAGAACCCTGGGCCAACGACCCGCTGCCGGGCAGCTACTACATACGGCTGACGGTCGTCGATCTGCCCAAGGACGACCTCGGTCTTCCGGTACACGCCGAGGTCGACGCCACCACGGCCGACACCGGTGGCGCCCGGGCGGTGGACGGCACGCTCGCCGCGCCGCTGGTGCCCGGCGCCTCCACCGCAACGCCGCAGGACAAGGAGAGCCCGGCGGCGCAGCCCGCGGCCATGAGCGAGCCGGACGGCGGCTGGTCGTCCGGCTGGTGGTCCGACCGCTGGATCTGGACGGCGGTGGGCGGGCTGCTCGCGGCCCTCGCCGGTATCGCCGGGTATCAGCTGACCCGGGGCTCCGGCCGCCCGGCACGGATCCCGCCGGGCGCCTGACCGAACGGGGCGGCCATGGCAGGGTCATGGCCGCCCCACGGACGGGGGCACCTGGCCGCGCCTCGGCCGGGGTCACGGTCACCGGCCTTCCACGGGGTCAACCGGGCGGCGGCGATACCCCGTCAGGGCCAGGGTCTGTCCGATGGGTCAGGGCTCAGCAGTCGCAGCAATTGCAGCAGTCACAGCAATCGCAGTTGCAGTCGCAGCAGTCGCAGTCATCGCAGCACCCCTCGCGCTTCTTCCGCGACCACGGGCCCTCGTACTCCTCCGCACAGCAGAGCTTGCAGGTGCAGCACAGTCCGATGGCGACCGCACAGCCGGCGAAGAAGCCCCGCGGCTTCTTCGGCTGCTGCGGAAAGTGCGGCATTCCGCCGCCTCCGCCGCCCGGCCCTCCTCCATAGCCGCCGCCCGGACCGCCGGGCGGCACCGGGCCGCCGCCGTGCGCGTGCTGCGGGCCGTTCAGCTGCTGGCCCTGGACGTACGGGCCACCGGCGGCCGGTGCCTGGCCGTACGGGGACTGCCCGCCGTAGGGGGACGGCCCGCCGTATCCGCTCCCGTACGGGCCCGGGCCCTGGCCGTCGTACGGACCCGGCGCACCGTGCCCCTGGTGGGCGCAGGCGGCCGTCCCGAAGGCGCGGTCCACCGACCGGCGCAGCTCATGCACCAGCAGCACATGCACCAGCCTGGAGTCGCTGAACTCCACCTCGCGCAGCGCGAGTCGGATGCCGTGCAGTGCGTCGTCACACAGCCGGCGGGCCTGTGCGGGGGTGGCGCCGGTGGCGGTGAGCGGGTTCCAGGCTCCCTCGGCGGCGTCCGCCGCGCGGTCCTCCACGGCGTCGAGGAGGTGGGCCAGCCGTCCGAAGAACCGGCCCGCCTCGGCCAGTGGCGCGGCGTTGTCCGGCCGGCCCGCCAGCACCGCGGTGTGGGCGAAGGCCGCGGCCGTCGCCGTCTCGGTCGGTTCGGTGATGACCGTCAACGGGGTGCCGGGGCCAGCCAGTTCCTCGATGCCCAGCTGCCGGTCGACCGCATCGACGAGCAGCGCGGTGTCGAAGCCGAGGGCGGCGCCGGTGCGCGCCCCGGCCCGGTCCCAGCCCGCGGCGACCTTGCGGGCGGCGGCGGCCACCGGCCGGCGGCGCAGCAGTCCGTTCCGGTCGGCGACATGGTCGCGTATCTTCGCCGAGGCGAGCACCAGGGACACCGACGCCGCCAGGCGTGCGCCCTCCCCCTTCGCCACCGAAGCGGTCCGCATCCCGCGCAGCGGGCAGGGCCCGGCGGTGCGGCGCGGCGCCTGAGCGGCGCCGGACTGGGCATCCGTCAGCACGGAGACGATCAGCCCGTCATAGTTCGTGACGACCCGGGCGAACTGCCCGTGGTCGCCGCGCAGGGCGAGACAGAGTCCGCACAGGTGCGCCATCCACTCGGCCTTGAGCCCTTGGGACAGCCGATGGGTGCAGGGCCTGACGATTCCGAACACGTGGAAACCCCCGTAAGACGTCGGCAGGGCACGGCCTGAGCCGGTGTGGCAGGCCTGGCCGACCACGCAAAAGCGTAGCGAGTGGGCCATTGACCTGGACACACACCCCTGGTGCGGGTGCTCGGACGGGACTGACGGGCCGTCAAATCACCGAGGCCGGGCGGGCGGTGCGACCGGGGAGCCGGGCTCAGTACAGAAGTGCCGCGGCCGCTCCGCCCCGCCAGGGGAGGGCGAGGGCGGAGCAACCGCGGGGCCCTGGTCCACAGGCAGGCCGGGCCGGGCCGGGAATCGGGGAAAATCCCTCGGCGCACCCTTGAGTACGGAGCGTGCCGCGGGAGTGTTCAACCGGATTCCCGATCCGTCGAAGCCGGGGTGCCGGCCCGCCGGGCCCCGGGCGGTCGTCAGCTGAGGATGCCCATGCCCAGCAGGCCGAAGAGGAGGGCGCCGACCAGGATCCGGTAGATGACGAAGGAGTTGAAGGAGTGCTTGGCCACGAACTTCAGCAGCCAGGAGATCGAGGCGTAGGCGACGGCGAAGGAGACGACGGTGCCGATGGCCAGCGGTGCGACGGCGGCGCCGCTGCCGATGGCGTCCTTGAGCTCGTAGATGCCGGCACCGGTCAGGGCCGGGATGCCGAGGAAGAACGACAGCCGGGTGGCCGCGACACGTTCGAGGTCGAGGATGAGCGCGGTGGACATGGTCGCGCCGGAGCGGGAGAAGCCGGGGAAGAGGAGGGCGAGGATCTGCGAGCAGCCGACCCACATGGCGTCCTTCAGCGAGGTGTCGTCCTCACCGCGCTTGTGCCGGCCCATCTGGTCCGCCGCCCACATCACCGCGCTGCCGACGATCAGTGAGCCGGCCACCACCCAGAGGGAGGCGAGCGGGCCCTCGATCAGGGGCTTGGCGGCCAGGCCGACGACGACGATCGGGATGGTGGCGTAGATCACCCACCAGGCGAACTTGTAGTCGTGGTGGTAGCGCTCCTCGCGGTTGCGCAGGCCCCGGAACCACGCGCCCACGATGCGCACGATGTCCTTGAAGAAGTAGACGAGTGCCGCGGCGATCGCGCCGACCTGGATGACGGCGGAGAAGCCGACGACGGCCGTGTCGTCGACGCGGATTCCCATCAGGCCCTCGGCGATCTTGAGGTGACCCGTGGAGGAGACCGGGAGGAATTCCGTCACCCCCTCGACGGCTCCGAGGACGACGGCCTGGCCGATGCTGATGGCGCTCATGGGATCCATTTCTGGGAACGGTGCGGACGGCGGGCGCGGGTGCGCCGCGGTGGGCTGGGCGTGGGGCGGTGCGGCCGGGTGTGCGCCGGGAACCCGGTGGCATCGGCGTCATCGGCGACGTTCTCGGCTCGGCCGGGGCGGGCCCCAGGGGTGACTCCGGCGTCGCCTGCACACAGGTGTGTCCCGGCATACAGATCGGTGAGGTGACTGTACTGGGGGTTGCGCCGTCCGGCCGAAAAGAGCGGCTCCAGGGGCCGCCGCGGGGCCTGTGCGGCGGGCAGGAGGGAGCGGGGCCCTGGGGCGGCGAGCGGCGGGGAGAGAAGGGTCACCACGGCGGGCCGGGGCGACGGCCGGCCGCCGGGGTCCGGGGCGGCTGCGCGGTGGCTCTGACCGGCGGCGAGCCGGGGACGCGCAGCGGGGCACACGGCCATGCGGTCAGTCCCTCCCGTAGGGAGCCGGGGTGCGTTCCGCGTCCCCGGACGTCTACAGTGCCACCCAATGGTCTACAACACTGTAGACGACCAGCGGCGCACCCCGCCCTGGCCGGGCACGGGCTCCTCATGCTCCGCGGGCCCGTCGGAGGCGGGGAGCCACCCAGCATTGTGGGCCACCGGCCCCCGCACGCTCACATCCGGAGTACTTCACAGCAACGCCTCGTAGGGTGCCGCACCATTCCCCTCAGCCCACAAAGAGGAGCCAGGATGCCGCTCACCATGATCAGTACGGCCATCGCCCCCACCACCACGGCAAGAAGGCCGCGACGGCCCACTGATCGCTGGGAGGCCGTTTCGTGACCCTCGCCTCCCACTCCGTTCACCCCCGGGGCGCCGGCCGTGCCGCGCCCGAACGGCCCGCCATCCCCGCGCCCGCCGTCGCCCCGGGCGACAAGACGCGGCCCGCCCCCGAAAAGCCGCGGGACGCGTTTTTCGACAATGCGAAGTATCTGGCCATCGTGCTGGTGGCCCTCGGCCATGCCTGGGAGCCGCTCTACGCCACCAGCCGGAGCGCGGCCGCGCTGTACATCTTCGTGTACGCCTTCCACATGCCCGCGTTCACCGTTGTCTCCGGCTATTTCTCGCGCAGTTTCGATATGCGCCGCGACCGGCTGCAACGGCTGGTCACCGGCGTCGTCGTCCCCTATCTCCTCTTTCAGACGGCCTATGCGCTGTTCCGTTACGCGGCCGGCGACACCCCGAGTTTCTCGGTCAGCCTGGCCGACCCCTGGTTCCTCACCTGGTTCCTGGTCGCCCTGTTCATCTGGCGGCTCACCGCGCCGCTGTGGCGGATCGTGCGGTGGCCGGTGCCGCTGGCCCTGGCGATCGCCGCGACGGCCTCCGTCTCGGATCTGGGCAGCGATCTGGATCTCCAGCGGGTCCTGCAGTTCCTGCCGTTCTTCGTCCTCGGCATGTGCCTGAAGGCAGAGCACTTCAACCGCCTGCGCTGCTGGCCGGCGCGCCTCGCCGCGCTGCCCGTCATCGCGGGGGCGCTGATCTTCGCGTACTGGGCCGTGCCGCGGATGAACGACGCGTGGTTCTACCACACCGACAGCGCACAGAACCTGGGCGTTCCGTGGTGGTGCGGCGTCCTGATGCAACTGGCCATGTTCGGCTGCTCGCTGGTGCTCACCGCCTGCTTCCTGGCCTGGGTGCCGGGCCGCCGGGCGTGGTGCACCGCACTGGGCGCCGGCACCCTCTACGGCTATCTGCTGCACGGCTTCCTCGCCAAGGGCTCCCGCTGGTGGGACTGGTACGACGCCGACTGGATCCACACGCCCTGGGGCGCCGTCGTCGTCACCCTGCTCGCCGGCGCGGTGGTGACCCTGCTGTGCACCCCACCGGTGCAGCGGATCTTCCGTTTCGCCATGGAGCCGAAGATGCGCTGGGCGTTCAGAGCCGAGCCCCGGCTCGGCGCGGCACCGGGGCGTAGGACATGACCCGGCAGAAAGGCAGAGCTGCATGACGAGGACCGCTCCCCGCATCCTGGTCGTCGAGGACGACCACGGCCTGCGTGACGTACTGGCCCGCGGACTGCGCGACGAGGAGTTCGACGTGGTGACCGCCGCCGACGGTGCGGCGGCGCTGCGCACCGTCGACGCGTCGGTGGACGCGGTGGTGCTCGATGTCGGGCTGCCGGATTCCGACGGGCGGGACGTCTGCCAGGCGATGCGGGGGGCGGGCGTCACCGTCCCGGTGATCTTCCTTACCGCGCACGGCAATCTCACCGACCGGCTCGCCGGTTTCGCCTCCGGAGGCGATGACTACCTCGCCAAGCCGTTTCACCTCAGCGAGCTGGTGGCCCGCGTCCGGGCGGTGCTGCGCCGCGCGGCCGCCGACGGCAGCATCGTCGGCGCCGACGGTGCGCTGCGGCTGGACCCGGTGCGGTACCACCTGACCGTGCACGGGGAGGCGGTCGCCCTGACGCCCACCGAATTCCGGCTGCTGGCCTGCCTCATGGCGGACCCCGGGGCCGTCGTCCGCCGCCGGGCCCTGCTGCGCGCGGGCTGGCCGGAGGGCGCCCAGGTCAGCGACAACACGCTGGACCAGTATCTGTGGCGGTTGCGCCGCAAGCTGCGCGAGGCGGACAGCCCGCGGGGCATCGGTACGGTCCGCGGCATCGGCTACCGCTTCGCATGAGGCGCCCCCAGCGCACCCTGCGCGGCCGGCTCGCCCTGATGGCCCTGATCACCGGCGCGGTGTGGGTCGCCGTCCTGACGACGGCCTTCAACCTGGCGCTGGAAAAGCGGCTGCACGAGCAGGCGGACGACGTGCTGCGCACCCGGGCGGAGGCCGTGGCGAGCACCGTGGAGGCCCGGCCGGACGGGCGGCTGGTGGTCCATGAGCCCGCCCAGGACCAGGCGCTGGACTCCGGAGTGTGGATCTACCAGGGCCGGCGGATCAAGGAACGGCCGCCCGGCGCACCCGCCGCACTGCAACGGCGGGCGGAACAACTGGCCGGCGGCCACGAGGTGTTCAGCGACGTCGCGGTCGGCGCCGACGGCGGGTCCGGCGCGACGCGGCTCTACGCCCTCCCGGTGCCCGCCACCTCCGGCCCCGGGCAGGCCGGCACCGTGGTCGCCTCGGTGAGCCTGGACGCCTACCGCAGCACGGCGGACGCCGCACTGGCCGGTTCCCTGGCGCTGGCGGTGCTGCTGCTCGGCACCGTCTACCTCCTCACCCGGCTCGTGGTGGGGCGCGCCCTGCGGCCGGTCGCCGAGATGAGCGACCAGGCCACCCGGTGGAGCGAGGCCGGCGCCCCGGAACGGTTCGGCGCGGCCGGCCGGCCCGCCGAACTCGCCTCGTTCGCCACCAGCCTCGACGCCCTGCTGGACCGGCTGGCCGCGGTGCTGCGCCATGAGCAGCACCAGGCCGCGGCGCTCTCCCACGAGCTGCGTACCCCGCTGGCCCGGATCACCGCGGAGACCGAATGGCTGGCCCGGCGCCCGAGGACCGCGGCCGAGCAGGACACCTCGCACGAGGCCATCGCGCACGCCGCCGCGACGATGCGGCAGATCTGCGACTCCCTGCTCTCCGAGGCCCGTACCCGCGGTGCGCAGACCCCCGGCAGCTGCCGCTTCCCCGCTCTCGCGGAGGAAATCGCCCGGCGCATCGCGGCCGACCACCCCGCCGCACCCGCCGTGGCGGTGACCGGCGAGCCGGTGACCGCGGGCGTACCGGCGGCGGTGGCCGAGCGGATCCTGGTGCCGCTGCTGGACAACGCCCGCCGGTACGCCGTACGCACCATCGCCGTCCACTGCACGGCCGGCGCCGGCCAGGTCACGCTGTATATCAGCGACGACGGTCCCGGCGTGCCCGAGGAGTTCCGCGGCGCGCTCTTCGAACCGGGCCGGCGCGCCGATCCCGGGGACGGGCACGACGGCGCGGGCCTCGGCCTGGCGCTGGCGCGGCGGCTGGCCCGCGCGGCCGGCGGTGACCTCACGCTGACCGCCGCCGGCCCCGGCGCACGCTTCGCCGTCACGCTTCCTGCGGGCTGACCTCCCCGGCCACGGCCACGTCCCGCTTGGTGCGGATGAGGTGGACGACGAGCCCGAGGATGACGGCCAGGAACAGCACGCTGGTGCCGACGGTGCCCAGTCCCAGGCCGCCGTCCTTGTGCGGCTGGGAGAGGTAGTCACCCATCGAGGCGCCGAGCGGCCGGGTCAGCACGTACGCGATCCAGAACGCCCAGATGGTGTGGAAGTCCAGGGTGAAGCGGGCCAGCGCCACGGCGGCGATCAGCGCGGCGAAGACGACGGCGGAGAACCAGTACCCCAGGTCCAGCCGCTCGGCGGTCAGATCGCCGGCCGAGGTGCCGAGCGCGAAGGTGAACAGGATCGCCAGCCAGTAGAAGGCCTCCCGGCGCGGGGTGCGAATGGTGTGGATCGACAGCGTCCGCTCGCTCAGGTACCAGGCGATGAAGGTCAGGGCGAGGAGGACGGCGAACACCGCCGTCGTCGTCTCCAGCGGCACCCCGAGGTTGTCGGTCAGGTTGTCGCTGATCAGCGTGCCGACCACGCTGATCAGGACCACGGCGAGCCAGTACAGCCCGGCGCGGTAGGCGCGCGCCCGGAACTGGAAGACCAGGGTGACGGCCAGCAGGCCGGCCATCAGGTACGAGGTGTTGGTCAGGCCCATGCCGAGGTTCTCGTTGAGCAGGTCGGCAGCGGTCTCACCGACCGTGGTGCACAAGACCTTGATCACCCAGAAGAAGGCGGTGACCTCGGGGACCTTGTTCAGCATCGGCGGTCGGTGCCGGGCGGGCGGGGTGGCGGGGTGCAGGTGGGTATCCGTTTCGGTGCTCATGGTGCCGGACGGTGTCAGGGGGCACCTGAACGCTGCCTGACCGGCTCAGGGCCGTGCCCCTCCCGCGGCTGCGAGGGGATCCTCCGGGGCACCCCGGCCGGCAGCCGCCGCCGGCGCCCCGCGGCTCCCTGATCGCCGCGCCGGATAGCATCAGTACTGTTGGCGTGGCTCATACGTGCGATGGCGGCTCTTTTTCGGGCCGGCCGGCTGCTTGACACCGACGGGACCGGATCCGTCTGCGAGCTGGCCGTCCGCCCGATGAGCCCAGGCCACCCGAACCAGCAGAGGCACCACTCATGGATCCAGCTGCCGCGGCATCACCACCCCGTACGGGCATCAGCCTGCGCCAGTTGCTGATGTCGCTCGGCGAACCCCTGGTGGAGCTGCAGGCCGCGCCCGCCGGGCTGGACGTCGAGATCCGCAGCGTGGCACTGCTCGACCCCGAGGACCCGCCGCGGGCGCACCCCGGTGAGCTGATCCTCGCGATAGGCGCCCGGGGCCGCGCCGCGTTCCCCGCGCTGCGGGTCGGCGGGCGGGACGGCGCCGCCGCCGTCGCGGTGAAGCTGGACGCTCCCGGCCAGGCCGCTTCGCTCACCGAGACCGCCGTCGAAGCGGGCGTGGCACTGCTGTCCGTACGGGGCGAGGCCCGCTGGGAGCAGGTGGACGCGCTGGCCCGGGCGGCCCTCGAAAGCGCGCCGCAGGGGCTCCCCGGCGAGGCGCCGGAGGAGGGCGACCTGTTCGCGCTCGCCCAGACCACGGCGATACTCACCGGCGGCATCGTCAGCATCGAGGACACCACCAACCGTGTGCTGGCCTACTCCCGCTCCACCGACTCCGACGAGGTCGACGATCTGCGGCGGCTGTCCATCCTCGGCTGGCAGGGCCCGGAGGCGTATCTGACGCGGCTGCGGAAGTGGGGGGTGTTCCAGCGGCTGCGCGCCTCCGACGAGGTGATCTGTATCGACAGCCACCCCGAGCTGGGGATCCGCCGCCGGCTCGCGGTGGCCATCCGGTCCGGCGAGCGCCAGCTGGGCACGATCTGGGTGCAGGAGGGCTCGACGCCGTTGACCGAGCAGTCGGACCAGGCGCTGCTGGGCGCCGCCCGGGTCGCCGCGCTGCATCTGGTGCGCCGCCGCCGGGAGCTCTCCGCCGATCTGACGCTGACCCGTACGCTTGCGGCCGGCCTCCTGGAGGGCAGCACCGGCCCCCAGCCGCTGGCGAGCCATCTGGCCCTGGACGCGGCCCGCCCGGCCGCCGTCCTCGGCTTCTCGTGCGGGGCCGCCGAGTCCGCCGCACCGGAGCTGACCCGCGCCGAGGTCAGCAATCTGATCTCGGTGCACACCGCGGCCCGGCACCGCAGTGCCCTGGTCACCCAGGTCGATGCGCGGATCTATGTGCTGCTGCCGCAGCTGCCGCGCAGCATCGACACCGGCACCCTGCGCGGCTGGGCGCAGGCGATCACCGAGGCCGCCCGCCTCCACCTGGGCCTGTCGTTGTGCGGCTCCGTCGGCTGTATCGTTCCGGGGCTCGGCGAGGTCCCCGACTCGCGCCGGGAGGCGGACCGGATCCTCGACGCCATGGTGACCGTCGGCGTCACCACCACGGTCGCCGCACTGCCGGACATCCAGGCGGAGGTGCTCGTCAGCGAGGTGCTCGCGCTGCTCAGTGCGCACCCCGAGATGCGTGACCCCCGGCTGACCGCCCTGATCGCCCATGACAGCCGGAACCAGGGGCAGTTGGCGGAAACCGTCCTCACCTATCTGAACGCCTTCGGCGATGTCCGGGCCGCCGCCGCGGAGCTGCATGTGCACCCCAACACGCTGCGCTACCGGATCCGCCGGGCGGAGGAGCTGACCGGCCTCGACCTCAACCGGCCGGACCAGCGGCTGCTGGCGATGCTCCAGCTGCGGCTGCCGCCCGCCGGCTGAGCCGGAGCCCGGCGCGGGCGCCCCACCGGCGCCGGCCGGCGGCACCGGGTCCGGCCCGGTGGCCGCGCACCCGCCCACTGGTCCACGATTCTCCTAAAATGGGCGATATTGCTCCATTGAGCAGACAGGTTCGCCATGATGACCTCGGAGAATGCCCCGCCAGGTGGGCCGGATCGCGCAAGCGACCTCGCACAGGCAGCCACCGCCGAACTCGACGGGCAGGGGCGGGTCATCGCCTGGACCCGGGCGGCGGAGCGGCTGCTGGGCTACCGGGCCGAGGAGATCCTCCACCGGCCCGCGACCCAGTTGCTGGCGATACCCGGCGATGCGGCGAAGGTGGCCGCCATGGCCCGGTGGTGCCGTGCCGCGGACGGCTGGGGCGGATCGGTGGCGGCACGCCACCGCGACGGCCGGAGTCTCCAGCTGGCGGTCCAGGCCACCCCGGTCCTCGACGGTGCCGGCGGCGAGCGGTGGTCGGTCCTCGCCCTGGAGGAGTGGCGGCTGCCGGGCGGCGGGGTGAACCGGCTGGTGCTCGAACCGTTCCTGGCGCATGCGCCGGTCGGGATGGCCGTGCTGGACACCGCGCTGCGCTACGTCTGGGTGAACGACGCCCTGGAGCGGCTGATCCCCCTGGACCGGCGGCTGGGGAGGAGGGTGGCGGAGGTGCTGCCGCCGCTGGAGGCCGAGGCCTTCGACGAGCGGATGCGGCAGGTGCTGACGACCGGGAAGCCGGTGATGGACTACGAATTCCGCAGCCCCACCTACGCGGACCCCGCCCAGGAGCGCTCCTACTCGGCGTCCTTCTTCGGGCTGTCGGACTCCCGGGGCCGGCGCATCGGCATCTGGTACATGGTCATCGACGTCACCGATCGCTGGCGGGCCCAGGAACGCCTGGCCCTGCTGAACGACGCCAGCGTCCGTATCGGCAGCACGCTGGACGTCACCCGGACCGCACAGGAACTGGCCGATGTCGCCGTCCCGGCGCTCGCCGACTTCGTCGCCGTCGATCTGCTGGATTCGGTCCTCAGAGGCGGGGAACCGGTTCCCGGGCCGGTCGACAGCACCCCCGTCATGCGCCGCTCGGGTCAGCAGTCGGTCCACGAGGGCTGCCCGGAGGCCGCCCTGGCCGTGGGGGAAGCCGTCCGGCGCTCCCCCACGTCACCCATCGCCCGCTGTCTGCTCACCGGCGAGTCGCTGGTGGAGCCGGTGCTGGACGTCGCCACCAGCGCCTGGGTCACCGAGGACGCGGCGCGGGCCGGGGTGATCCAGGAGTTCGGCTTCCGCTCGGTGATGGTGGCGCCGGTGCAGGCCCGTGGCATCACCCTGGGCGCGGCGACGTTCTTCCGGTCCCGCCGTCTGGGGCCCTTCGTCGCGGACGACGTACGGCTGGCCGAGGAGTTGGTCGCCCGGGCTGCCGTGTGTGTCGACAACGCGCGCCGCTTCACCCGGGAACGCACCGCGGCGCGGGTGATGCAGCAGAACCTGCTGCCGCACGAACTGACCGGCGGCTCCGCCCTGGAGGTCGCGTCGTGGTACTTCCCGGCGGACGCCCCGAGCGGGGTGGGCGGCGACTGGTTCGATGTGATTCCGCTGTCCGGGGCGCGGGTCGCCCTGGTCGTGGGGGACGTGGTCGGACACGGCCTCAACGCCGCGGCCACCATGGGGCGGCTGCGCACCGCCGTACGCACGCTGGCCAACCTGGACCTGCCGCCCGACGAACTGCTGGCCCGGCTGGACGACTTGGTCATCGGCCTGGTGAAGACGCACGGCAGCGAGCCGGCGACGGACGCCGGGAGTCCGAGCATGGCCTCGACCTTCATGGGAGCCACCTGTCTGTACGCCGTGTACGACCCGGTCAGCCGGCGGTGCAGCATGGCGCGCGCGGGGCATCTGCCGCCGCTGATCGTCCGTCCCGACGGCACCGTCGACTCCCCCGACCTGCCGGCCGGGCCACCGCTCGGTCTCGGGACGCTGCCCTTCGAGGCCTTCGAGCAGGAACTGGCCGAGGGCAGCCTGATCGCGCTCTACACCAACGGGCTGATCACGACCTGCGACCGGGACATCGGCGTCGGGCTGTCCCGGCTGGGCACCGCCCTCGCGGTCCCCGGACCGGCGTTGCAGGACATCGGCGAGAACGTGGTCAACGCCCTGATGACCGGCCCGCCGTCGGACGACGCCGCGCTGCTGCTGGCCCGGACCCACGCCCTGGACACGCACCAGGTCGCCTCCTGGGAGCTGCCCGCCGACCCGGCGGTGGTCGCCCGCGCCCGTACCCTCGCCGGCGAGCAGCTGTCGGAGTGGGGAATGGACGAGCTGCTGTTCACCACGGAGCTGATCGTCAGCGAACTGGTCACCAACGCCATCCGCCATGCCGCCGGACCGATCACCCTGCGGCTGATCCGGCAGGACGCCCTGATCTGCGAGGTCTTCGACACCAGCAGCACCTCGCCGCGGCTGCGGCACGCCCGGACCACCGACGAGGGCGGACGCGGGCTGTTCATCGTCGCGCAGCTCGCCCGGCAATGGGGCACCCGCTACACCCCGACCGGCAAGATCATCTGGACCGAGCAGAGCATGCCGGCCGGACCCGATACCTCCGATGAACCGTTCTGAGCCCCGCTCGCCCGGCCGGTCTTCCGGAGGCTGCCCCGCTCAGCCGGCTCCGGGAGCGGCACGGGCCGTGTCCAGCCCGTCCCCGGCCGCCGCCGCGGGCACATGCCCGCAGTCGTCCCCGGCCGACACGGGCCAGCCGACGAGACCGTGTACGGGCAGGTCGACATAGTCGCAGTCGGTATCGGCCACGACCTGCCGCGGCGGCCCACCGGCCGGCCGGGACGTCAGATGGGCGGTCACATAGGCCGCGCTCGTCCGGACGATGTCGCGGGTCAGCCCCAGGGGGAGCAGCGAGCGGGTCTCGGCGATCGCCTCGTCCTCGCCGGCCCGCAGCACCACCCGCACCTCGGGCGCCACCGCATGGGCGGCGACCGCGACGGCGATGTTGTCGAGCTCGTGGGAGCCGACGGCCGCGAGGGCGCACGCCCGCCCCAGCCCGAGCCGCGCCAGCACCTCGCGGTCCTCACCGTGCGCCAGCACCACGGGTATCCCCATCGACCGCGCGAGGCGGAGGTTCGGGGCGGCGGGCTCGCGCTCCACGCCGATCACCGGCACCCCCAGCTGACGCAGCGTCTGGCACAGCCGCAGCCCCACCTGCCCCAGCCCCACCACGATGACGTGACCGGAACGGGGCAGCACCCGCGGCCCCAGGACCCCGACCAGCCGCGGGCCGAAGAGCCGGTCGACGATGCCCGCGGTCAGCAGCGCGGTGAAGCCCACCGTCACCAGCATCGCCACCCCGGACACCACCTCGTAGCCGGGGTGGCCGTCGTGCGGTGCGGCCGGCCCCACCCCGGCGACGACCCGGGCGGCTTCCAGGAAGGCGGTGCTGACCGGCCGGTGGAACACGCTCACCAACCACGCCCAGTCCAGCGCCAGGACGGCCACGATGCCCAGCAGCCCGATGAGCAGCAGCCGGGCGTCCGCGTCATGGGGTTGCAGCTGTCCGCGCAGCCGTCCGAGCAGCGACCGCCGCCGGGCCGCCGCGCTCGCCCGCCACGGCGTCTCCACCAGCCGTCCCCGCTGCCGGCGGACCGCCACCGCCCCGTGCCCGTCGTCCCGTACGGCGAGCGCGTCGGGGTCGACGCACAGACCGGCCAGCGTCGGCGCCAGGAGATCGGCGGGCGAGACGGGTACGCAGTCGTGCAGGAGCAGCCGCAGCTGCTGCGCCACGGTGCGGTCGAAGACCGTGACGACGATCCGGACGCGGTCGCAGACATGGCGTACCGCGAGGGCGTAGCGCAGCGCGGACAGATCGTCGCCCACCAGGACGGCGACGCCGTCGGGCCGTGCGGCGAGCGCACGGCGCAGGTCCCGGTCGTCGGGTGCGGCGAGGTGGTCGACCCGGTGGCCGCTGCCGTCCAGCGAGGCGCAGACCCGGCGGGCCAGCGTGGTCGCCCCGATCACCACGAACCGCTCGCTCGGAGGCGTCGTCGCAGGCGCCTTCGGAGATGCCGCACTGCCTTCATCCGGCGTTCCGCCAGCGGACCCACCGCCGTCGCCCAGCCCCGGTGGGGTGGGGGAAGAAGCGGTGGTCACAGCGGTAGGAGTCTGTCGGGCGGGGGGAAGGGCGGCCATGGAGTCCCCTTGCGCGTCGGCCGGCGGTATGACCGAACTCACGCTAGAGCGCGCGAGGTGCGGGGCATCTGTGCTGCTGACCAAGGGTTCGCGCGCGGCATTGTCCGAGCGCACCAGCCGCCGCTCAAAGCCCGCCGAGGCAGGCCTGGTTGGCCGCTTCCCTACTGGGCGGAACGGCGCTTCCCGATAGCGTGAGCTGCCTTCTTCGCTCCGGCACATTGGTCGTTCGGACAGCCATCGAGAACTAATTTGTCCGTTCTCACAAATATTTCGCGGCGCACCGCCACATACGCTTGCGCAAATCCAATCCGGACGTGATGCGGCTCACCTCTCATGAGGAGGACGGGCGAATAGCGTGGCGGCGCCAAACAAGCGCTCCCCCATCCACGCAGGCATCCGTGGGCCGCGGCCGATGTGCGTCGCGCCTTGGAACTCCGACAGGGCCATGATCGCCACCTGCCAGCACCCGGCCCTGTCGTGCGTCCGGTCATCGAGGCGATCAGCAGTCACCACATGCAGGACCCTCCAACCCTCATTGGATGTTCAGATGTCAACTTCTCCCTCCAGCTCTGTGGCTGCCCCGCCCGCCCCGCCGGGGAACGGGCAGGCTCCAGAGCAGTCCGGTCTGCAGTCGGGCCTCAAGAACCGCCATCTGTCCATGATCGCCGTCGGTGGAGTCATCGGCGCCGGCCTGTTCGTCGGCTCCGCCTCCGGCATCGCCGCCGCCGGCCCCGGCATCCTGCTGTCGTACGCCCTGGTCGGCGCGCTGGTCGTCTTCGTGATGCGGATGCTCGGCGAGATGGCGGCCGCCAACCCGACCTCCGGCTCCTTCTCGGCGTACGCGGACCGGGCGCTCGGCCGCTGGGCCGGTTTCTCCATCGGCTGGCTGTACTGGTTCTTCTGGGTCGTGGTCCTCGCGGTCGAGGCGACCGCCGGCGCCGCGATCCTGACCAGTTGGGTCCCGGCCGTCCCGCAGTGGGCCTGGGCGCTGATCGTGATGATCGTCCTGACCACCAGCAACCTCGCCTCGGTCTCCTCGTTCGGTGAGTTCGAGTTCTGGTTCGCGGGTATCAAGGTCGTCGCCATCACGGCCTTCATCATCATCGGCGGCCTGGCGATATTCGGTGTGCTGCCCGGCACCCACCACGCGGCCACCGGATTCGGGAACCTCACCTCCCACGGCGGCTTCCTCCCACACGGACCCAGCGCGATCCTCACCGGTGTGCTGATGGTCGTCTTCTCCTTCATGGGCAGCGAGATCGTCACCCTCGCCGCCGGTGAGTCCGAGGACCCGGAGCGTGCGGTCACCAAGGCCACCAAGAGCGTGATCTGGCGAGTCGGCATCTTCTACCTCGGCTCGATCCTCGTGGTCGTCTCCCTGCTGCCGTGGAACTCCCCCGCGATCGCCAAGCACGGCTCCTACGTAGCGGCCCTGGACTCGATCGGCATCCCGCACGCCGGCCAGATCATGAACGTCATCGTGCTGACCGCCGTGCTGTCCTGCCTCAACTCCGGTCTCTACACCGCCTCCCGGATGGCCTTCTCCCTCGGCCAGCGCGGCGACGCCCCGAAGGCCTTCGCCCGGACGAACTCCCGTGGCGTCCCGCAGGCCGCGATCGTGGCCTCGGTCCTCTTCGGCTTCATCGCGGTGGGCTTCAACTACCTGTGGCCGACCACGGTCTTCCAGTTCCTGCTGAACTCCTCGGGCGCGGTCGCGCTCTTCGTCTGGCTGGTCATCTGCTTCTCGCAGCTGCGGATGCGCGGCATCATCCAGCGCGAGAACCCCGAGAAGCTGCTCGTCCGGATGTGGCTGTTCCCGTACCTGACGTGGGCGACGATCGCCATGATCTCGTTCGTGCTGGTCTACATGCTCACCGACGACAGCGACGGCGGTGGCCGGATCCAGGTGCTGCTGTCGGTGCTCGTCGCCGCGCTGGTGGTCGCGATCTCGCTGGTCCGCGACCGGCTCGGCCGCGGCTCCGCCGAGAAGGCAGCCGTCACCACCCGCTAGCCGGGAAACGTGCCGTACGGGCAGAGGTGCCCTCCCCCGCACCTCTGCCCGTACGGCACGTCCGCACGTCCGCGCCTCCTCACGTCCACACGTCCGCGCCTCCTCACGTCCACACGTCGGCACGTCCGCACCTCCTCACGTCCACACCTCAGACACCTCGGACACCTCCACACCGGACCCACTACTCTCGACCGCACCGACACCCCGACGCACCAGGGAAGACCGCCGCAGACATGCCTGTGTTCAGACGCCGCAAAGGCAGCCTTCCCCGCCTGGTCCCCGAGTTCGACGATGCCCCTCTGGGCCAGGTACGGCGACGCGTCGAGACCTGCTGGTCCCGCGGTTCGCTGGACACCGCGGTCATGGCCCTGATGGCGAACGTGATCGACGACGCCGGCGAGGACTGGGACCGCAAGGCCCACCGGCTGGCGGTGCTCGCGGGGTCCGCGGGACGGTCGCTGCCCGGCATCTGGCGCCAGCACCGCCCGGAGCACCACGGCGCCCTGCTGCTCCACGCCTGGTCGGATCTGCTGCACGCCCGGCAGCAGGATGCCGCCGTCGATCTGGACGCCACTTGGGAGACCTGCCGGCTCGCGGCCGAACTGGTCCCCGCCGACCCCACGCCGTGGACCCTGCAGCTGGCCCTCCTCCGCCTGGAGCGGCGCCCGTCCTCGGAGCTGTCGGCGATCTGGCGCGAGATCAAGGCCCGCGATCCGTGGAACCGTGAGGCACATCTGCAGGCCCTGGGCTATCTGTCGCCGGACGAGTGCGGCTCCAGCGCCCTGGTGCTGGATCTGCTCGACGGCGTCCGCTCCGCCATGCCGTCCGATGCCCCGGCCGCCGGACTGGAGCTCACCGCCTACGTCCGCAGCCACCAGCGGGCGGTCGCCGAAGGCGGGCTGGCGGCCGTGGGTGCCGGCGAGATCTGGCGCCGCCCCGACGCCGCCAGGGCACTCGACCATGCCGCGCACTACTGGACCAGCCCGGGGTTCCTCGGCCACGCGGCCGCCCTGGCGGACCTCAATCTGCTGGCCTATGCGCTGCTCAAGTCCTCCCGGACCGGCGAGGCCGGGGCCGTGCTGCGCGCCACCGGAGGCGTGGTGGCTCCCTGGCCGTGGAGCCTGGAGGGCGACCCCGTGGAGCGGTACGCGCACTACCACGGGCGGTATGCGAGCGATGACCCCGACGCAGGTTCCGCGGGGCGCGGGGGCCGGCGGCGCTGACGGCACGACCGGCGAGCGCAAGAGGCTGCCGACAACTCGGCCCCGCTGAAAGGCGCGTACCGGGGCGCGGAGCATATGTGCGAGCGCCTACCCGGAACGGGTGGTTTTGTCGACTCTTGCGACGTATCGGGAGTGTCCGGCTCTCTTCCAGGGGATCCCCTCACGGAAGAGGGTTGGGAGATCCGCATGCGCGACAGTGTCAGCACCGGCCGCCCGGCGGCACGTGACGGCCGGCGCATGCTGCTGTTCCTGGCGCTGCTGGCCCTGGTGTTCGCCACGCTGACGCCCTGCGGTGTGCACGCCCCGGCCCTCGATCCCACCGGCTGCCCGCCCCGGTCCGGGGCCCCTGCCGCAGCCGCCCCGGCCGAAGGCCCGTGCCTGCCCGCGGGACCGGTGCTGGCGTCGAACGACGGTGCCGCCAAGCATCCGGGCAGCGGCGTCCGTCGCCTGTGCGAGGCGACGCTCTGTCATCTGCGCCCGCACCTCCCCACCGGGGCCGGCGGCAAGACGCTCGGGGACTCTCCCGTAACGGAGAGCAGCCCAGCCCCTGGAGATGCCTCCTCCGCGGTGGTCATGACGGCCGCCGCTCCCGCCGCGCCGAAGCGAGCGGCCGTCCTGCGCTGCTGAGCCGGCCCGGTCGCACTCAACTCCCCCTGTTCCCACGGGACTTGTGGTGAGTGCGGCCTGCCGTCGTCAGCGCTTTGGACTTCCACCGCAGGAGATGTGGCATGCCCCTCGACGTCTTTGCCGCGCTCGGCGCGCTCGTCCGTGCCGAGGCCAGGCGCACCGCACCGGATCCCAGGACCGCACCCGCCGACGAGACCCTGCCCCGGCCCCCGGCCAGCCCGGCTCCCCCGCCGGACGGCCCGCCGGCCGCCGCCCCTGGCGCCACTCCCCCGGCCCGCAGGTGCCTGCTGTCCCGGATGCTGCAGAGGCTGGCGGCGCTCTTCCGCTAGGGGGTGTCTCTCCGGGCTGCGGGGCGGCCGCACGGGCACCGGGCCGCTCGGCCGGGCGGGGGGGCGTCGGCCGCGTCGCCCGGTGGGGCCGCGGCCGGCTCGCCGCCCGGCACCGTTTGTCCGTGCCCGCGGTAGGCGCGATCCTGGGGTCATGGCCACCGTCGCAGGCTCGGACACGGTGTCCGGCTGGGCCGTCCACCGCCCTGGCCCGGTCACCTCCGGGCCACTGGCCTTCGTCCGCCGCCCCACCCCCGAGCCGGGCCCCGGCGACCTGCTGCTCAGGGTGGAGGCCTGCGGTGTCTGCCGTACGGATCTGCATCTGGCGGAGGGCGATCTGGCCCCGCACCGAACGGCTACCGTGCCGGGCCACGAGATCGTCGGCCGGGTGGCCGCCACCGGCGAGGCGGTGACGCAGTTCCGGGTCGGCGACCGGGCCGGCGGGGCATGGCTGCGCGGCACCTGCGGGGTCTGCCGGTATTGCCGTGCGGGACACGAGAACCTCTGCCCGGACTCCCGCTACACCGGCTGGGATGCCGATGGCGGCTTCGCCGAGGCCGCGCTCGTGCCCGCGGACTACGCCTACCCGCTGCCGGACGACCAGGACGCCACGCTGCTGGCGCCGCTGCTCTGCGCCGGGATCATCGGCTACCGCGCGCTGCGCCGCAGCGCGCTGCCCCACGGCGGCCGGCTCGGCCTCTACGGCTTCGGCGGCTCGGCGCATCTGGCCGCGCAGGTCGCCCTCGCCGAGGGCGCCACCGTCCATGTGCTGACCCGGTCCCCGCAGGCCCGTGAACTCGCCCTCGAACTGGGCGCGTCCTCGGCGAGCGGCGCCTACGACAGCCCGCCCGAACCGCTGGACTCGGCGATCCTCTTCGCGCCGGTGGGCGATCTCGTGCCGGTGGCGCTGGCGGCGCTGGACCGGGCGGGAACCCTCGCCGTGGCCGGGATCCACCTCAGCGACATTCCCCCGCTCACGTATCAGCGCCATCTCTTCTACGAGCGCAACCTGTGCAGCGTGACCGCCAACACCCGCCAGGACGGCCGGGAGTTCCTGGCGGCCGCGGCGCGGATCGGCATCCGGGTCACCGTCAGCCCGTATCCGCTGCGCCGCGCCCCGCAGGCACTCGCGGACCTGGCCGCCGACCGGGTGCAGGGGGCCGCCGTGCTGACGCCGGACTGATCCGGGGACCGGCGGCCGCCGGGCCGGTCCGTCCGCGCCACCCCGCCCGCCGCGGACGCATCAAGCCCCTCCCCGGTCACCCGTCGTGTTCCGCCTGTCGACTAGCTCCCGCCTCCCTGCGTGCCGCACCATGGAGACAAGGCGGTAATTTCCGACTTATCCGATGAGGCGGTGGCGGGGCGGACGCCCTGGCCCCCGAGGGCGGATACGGCGACCGTGGCTTACGACGACGGCTTCCGGCGTACGGAGGCGGTGCAGGCAGTGACCGCACGAGTCCTTGGGTCTACCGGGGCCGAGCTGACCGCCGTCTACGTGCCGGCCGAAGCGGACGGCGAACTTCAGCTGGCCGAGATGGTCGGCGGCTCCGGTGTCCCGTACGGACTGCCGACGCGCTACACGCTGTCCGGCACCTCGCCGGTCGCCACGGTGTTCCGCACCGGCGTCCCCCTCTGGCTGAGCCCGGCCGAACTCGCGGAGTACGGCACCGTCGGTCCCCCGGAGACCTCCGGCGCGGACGCCTGGAACGAGTCCGGCACACCCCCCGCAGATGTCTCACTGGCCGTGCTGCCGCTGGGCGGGGAGACCAAGCGGCTGGGGTGCCTGGTGGTCGTGGAGCAGGCCGCGGAGGCCTTCGACGACGACCGCCGGCATCTTCTGGAGCTGCACGCCGACCAGGTGGCCGCGGGGCTGGAGGCCGTGGGCGCCCGGGTCATGGCACGGACCGAGCGGCGGTCGCTGCTGGGGCCGGGGCTGGACACCCTCCGTGGCGGCGCCTTCACCCTGATGCTGCGCACCGGACGGATGGAGGCGGACCGGCAGGTGCTGGAGCTGTTCGGTATCCCTCCCGAGCAGTTCGACCGGCGGGTGGAGACCCTGCTGGCGCACACCGCACCGGACGATGTACCCGCCCTGATGTCGATCGTGGAGCCGGGCCGGCAGCCCGTCCCCGGCCAGCAGCTGTCGATCCGTATCCGCCGGACCAATGGCGAGCTGCGCTGGCTGACGCTGCGCAGCCGGGTGCTGGTGGACGCCGACGGCGCCCCGGAACGGATGCTCGGGGTGGTCGCCGACGCCTCGTATCTGCGCCCCACCGCCGACGAGGTCTCCATCGTGCAGCGGCTGTCCGCCGCACTGGGCGGTGCCACGACCGTCCGGGACGTCAGCCGGGTGGTGGTCGCCGCGCTGCGGCTGCCGCTGGCGGCAAGCCGGGTCGCGGTGGCCGAGCTGGAGGCGGACCGGCTGGTGGTGTCCGTCCTCGATCCCCCGGAACCCGCGGACTGGCCCGCCTACTGGCAGTCGGAGTGGCGGTCCGAGTGGCCCGATACGTCGTGCCAGTCGATGCCCACGCTGGAGAGCGTGCTGCGGGCCGGCCATGTGGCCCTGTGGCCGCGGGGGGCCGCCCTCGAACCCGGCCTGGCGGACATCGGGCCCGGCGGCCTCGCCGTGCTGCCGCTGCCGGCCGACGGCCGGATCGTCGGGGTGTGCCTGCTGGGGTGGGACAAGGAGCATGCGTTCGGGCCGGAGGAGCGGTCCCTGCTGACCGCGACCGCCGGTCTGGTGGGGCAGGCCCTGGTCCGCGCCCATGCGATGGACGCGGGGCACGAGCTCGCCACGATGCTCCAGCGCAGTCTGCTGCCCCGCAAGCTGCCGTCGCTGCCCGGCGGGGTGGCCGTCGCCCGCTATCTGCCCGCCACGATGGGGCTCGAAGTGGGCGGTGACTGGTACGACGTCATCCCGCTCTCCGACGGCCATGTCGCGCTCGTCATCGGCGACGTGGAGGGCCACAGCGCTGGCGCCGCCACGATCATGGGCCAGATGCGCACCGCCATCCGGGCCTACGCGGTGGAGGGCCACCCGCCGGATGTGGTGGTCTCGCACGCCAACCGGCTGCTCCTGGGCATGGAGACCGATCTGTTCGCCACCTGCTGCTATGTGGACCTGGACATGGAGGAGGGCATCGCCTGGTTCGTCCGGGCCGGACATCTGCCGCCGCTGCTGCGGCTGCCCGACGGCAACACCGAGGTACTGCCGGTCGAGGGCGGGCCGCCGCTGGGCGTGGCCGGGGACGGGGAGTTCCCGCTGACCGAGGTCGGGCTGGCCCCGGGCACCGTGCTGGTGCTGCTCACGGACGGCCTGGCCGAGTCGGCCACCGTCCCCCTCGACGACGGCATCGGCCGGGTGTGTGAGGCACTCACCGCCGCCGATCCGGCCGATGCCGGGCGGCTCGCCGATGACCTGCTCGGCAGCGCCAAGCGGCGCGACGACGACGTGGCGCTGCTGGTGCTGCGCTACGACGGGATGCGGGTCCGCCCCACCCGCGTGCGCTGGGCGGTGTGGCGCCTGCCCGACGCGGTGATGCACGCCCGTCGCTTCACTGCCCGCACCCTGCGCACCTGGGGCGTGACGGAAGAGATGGACGTGGCCCTGCTGGTGGTGTCCGAGCTGGTCACCAACGCCATTGCGCACACCCAGGGCGAGGTCCGGCTGGATCTGACGCTGACCGCGGACCGGCTGCGGGTCGCGGTGAACGACGCCTCGCCGCGCGCCCCGGCCAAGCCGGCGAGCGTGGACTGGGAGGCGACCGGCGGCCGCGGGCTGCTGCTCGTCGAGGCGATGTCGGCGTCCTGGGGTTCGGTGCCGCTGAGCGGCGGCAAGCAGGTGTGGAGCGAGATCCCCCTCCAGCCGGGAGAGCGGCTGGTCGCGGCGGACGCTCCGGACGCTCCGGACGCTCCGGACGTCCACTGGAACGGCGAGGAGGTGCGCTGAGGTGCGTGCACGGCTGCGCGGAGCCGGCGTGATCCTGGCCGGGCTGTGCCTGATCGCGGGCCCGGTCGCGTGCGGGGAGGCCGGCGGAGTGCACGAGCCCGGCAGGCCGTCCGGCGGGCCCGTGCGGATCGGTGTGCTGCTCCCGGACAACACCTCGCGCTTCTACAAGTTCGACCGGCCGCTGATCGAGAAGGAGATCCACCGGCTGTGCCGCGAATGCACGGTGGAGACGGTCAGCGCACAGCACGATGTGGCCACCCAGCAGCAGCAGATGGACGCAATGATCACCAAGCGGGTCGAGGTGCTGGTGCTCGACGCCGTCGACTCCAAGTCGCTGCGCTCCTCGGTCGACGACGCGCACAAGGCGGGCATCCCCGTCGTCGCCTACGACCGCCTCGCGGAGGGGCCGGTCTCGGCGTACGTCTCCTTCGACGGTGCGAAGGTCGGCAAGTTGCAGGGCGAGGCGCTGCTCAAGGCGCTCGGCAGCAAGGCGCACAACGGCCAGATCGTCATGATGAACGGCGCTTCGACGGACCCCAACTCCGCCTGGTTCAAGCGGGGTGCGCTGGCCGCGCTCCAGGGCAAGGTGAAGATCGGCAAGGCCTACGACACCGCCGGCTGGCGGCCGGAGAACGCCAACCTCAATATGTCCGCCGCCATCTCGGCGCTCGGCGCCGACACCATCATCGGCGTCTACTCCGCCAATGACGGACTCGCCGCCGGCATCATCTCCGCCCTGCGGGCTGCCAAGATCGATCCGCTGCCGCCGGTCACCGGCCAGGACGCCGAACTCGCCGCGATTCAGCGCATCGTCAAGGGCGATCAGCTGATGACCGTCTACAAGCCCTTCACGCCCGAGGCGGATACCGCCGCCGCGATGGCCGTCGCGCTGGGACGCGGCAAGAGCCTCGGCACCATCACCACACACAAGGTCAACAGCCCCACCACCCAGGGCATTCCGGCCGTGCTGCTCACCCCGATCCCGGTGACCGTGCACCACATCAAGGACACCGTGGTCAGGGACGGGATGTACACCATCGAGCAGATCTGCACCCCCAAGTTCGCGGCCGCCTGTCTGAAGGCGGGGCTCACCAGGTAAGGCAGGTACCCATGGACTCCGGCGCATCCGTCCGGCGACCGCCGTCGCCGCCGCTGCTGGCGCTGCGCGGCGTCTTCAAGCGATTCGGCGCCGTCCAGGCGCTGGCCGATGTCGATCTGGAGGTCCGTGCCGGTCAGGTCGTCGCGCTGGTGGGCGACAACGGCGCGGGCAAATCCACGCTGATCAAGGTGATCGCGGGGGTGGACCCCGCCGACGAGGGGGTGGTCGAGTGGGACGGCCGGCCCGTCCAGATCACCCGGCCCCACGAGGCCCAGGCCCTGGGGATCGCCACCGTCTACCAGGACCTCGCGCTGTGCGACAACCTCGATGTGGTCGGCAATCTCTTCCTCGGCCGTGAGATCCACCGGGTCGGTGTGCTCGACGAGGTGGAGATGGAGCGCCTGACCCTGGACCTGCTCGACACCCTCGCCATCCGGATGCCCGATGTGCGCCTCCCGGTGGCCTCGCTCTCCGGAGGCCAGCGGCAGACCGTCGCGATCTCCCGCTCACTGCTCGGCGAACCGCGGCTGGTGCTGCTCGACGAGCCCACCGCGGCCCTGGGCATCGAGCAGACCGCCCAGGTCCTCGACCTCGTGGAGCAGCTGCGCGAACGTGGCCTCGGCGTGCTCCTCATCAGCCACAACATGGGGGACGTCAAGGCCGTCGCGGACTGGATCGCGGTGCTGCGGCTGGGCCGCAACAACGGGTTCTTCGATGTGACGACCACGTCCCACGAGCAGATCATCTCCTCGATCACCGGAGCCACCGACAACGCCGTGACGCGCCGCGCCTCCCAAGGGTGGGGGGCGTAGCCGTGAGCCGGACATGGACGCTGCGGAAGCAGAAGCAGGCCGGTGCACAGAGCGGCGGGGCCGGAGCCGTCACCGCCGCCGACCGGCGGCAGCTCGCGGCCGGGGCCGGCGGCCAGAACCCCCTGGAGATCCTCAAGCGCCGGTTCCACAGCGGTGAGCTCGGCTCGGTGCCGGTCGCCCTCGGCCTGGTCGTGGTGTGGATCATCTTCGAGAGCCTCAACGAGAACTTCCTCTCGCCGCGCAATCTGTCCAATCTGAGCGTGGACATCGTCGGCCCCGGCATGATCTCGGTCGGCGTCGTCTTCGTGCTGCTGCTCGGCGAGATCGACCTTTCGGTCGGCTCGGTGAGCGGCCTGGCGGCGGCCGTTTTCGCGGTGCTGAGCGTCAACCAGGGCATGCCGGAGGCACCGGCGCTGCTCCTCGCGGTGCTCGGCGGCACGGTGATCGGGGCCGTCCAGGGATTCTTCCTCGCCAAGGTCGGGGTGCCGGCGTTCGTGGTCACCCTTGCGGGCCTGCTGGGCTGGAACGGCCTGATGCTCTACATCCTGGGCGCCAGCGGCACGATCAATATCGACGAAAACGGGCTGGTCGCGAAGCTGACCAGCTACTACTTCACCAATGTGGCCGCCGCGTACGGCCTGGCGGCGCTCGGCACGGCCGCCTTCTTCCTCACCTCCTACCACGGTGTGCGCCGCCGCCGGGCGGCCGGTGTGCCCTGCCGGCCGCTGAGCGAGATCGTGCTGCGCACGGGCGTGCTGGCGGTGATCTCCCTGGCGGCGGCCTGGGTGCTCAACCAGTTCCTGGGGCTCCCGCTCGCCCTGCTGATCTTCCTCGTGATGCTCGTGGGGCTCGACTACGTCCTGCGCCGCACGCCCTACGGCCGCATGATCTTCGCGCTCGGGGGCAGCGTCGAGGCGTCCCGGCGCACCGGCCTCAATGTGAGCCTGGTGCGGATCTCGGTCTTCATGGTCTCCGGGACGATGGCCGCGATCGGCGGCCTGTTCCTGGCCTCGCGCGTCACCTCGGCGAGCCAGACGTCCGGCGGGGGCAATCTGCTGATGGACGCCATCGCCGCCGCGGTCATCGGTGGCACCAGCCTCTTCGGCGGCCGGGGCCGGACCTGGTCGGCGCTGCTCGGCGTCCTGGTCATCCAGTCGATCGCCTCCGGGGTGGCCCTGATGGGCATCCAGACCGCCGTGCAGTTCATGATCACGGGCGGGGTGCTGCTCGTCGCCGTGGTCATCGACTCGCTCTCCCGGCGGGCACAACGGGCGCACGGGCGGGTGTGACGCGCCGGGGCGGCGGGAGTTTGCGCCCCGGCCGGTCACGGAACACCTCAGCCGATGTCCGCGATCCTGCATGCCCTCTTCATCACCGGATCCATGACCTGGGAAATCACCTGGGCGCTGATCCTGGGTTTCGCGCTGTCCGCGGTCGTCCAGGCCGTGGTGCACCGCTCCACCGTGGTCGGCCTGCTCGGCGACGACCGTCCCCGCACCCTGACGATGGCCGCCGCGCTGGGCGCCGCGTCCTCGTCCTGCTCGTACGCCGCGGTCGCCCTGGCCCGCTCGCTCTTCCTCAAGGGGGCGAACTTCACGGCCGCGATGGCGTTCGAGATCGCCTCCACGAACCTGGTGATCGAACTCGGCGTGATCCTGGCGCTGTTGATGGGGTGGCAGTTCACGGCCGCCGAGTTCATCGGCGGACCGGTCATGATCGTGCTGCTGGCCCTGCTGTTCCGCCTCTTCCTGCGGGACGCCCTGCTGCGCACGGCCCGCCGGCAGGCCGAACGGGGGCTGGCCGGATCGATGGAGGGGCATGCCGCCATGGACATGTCCGTACGCCGCGGCGGGTCCTTCGCCCGGCGGCTGTTCTCCGCCGAGGGCTACACCTCGACCTCGCACGTCTTCGTCATGGAGTGGGCCGCGATCCTCAAGGACCTGGTGATCGGCCTGCTGATCGCCGGCGCCATCGCCGCCTGGGTCCCGGACAGCTTCTGGCGCGCCTTCTTCTTCGAGGGGCACCCGCTGGCCGCGAAGCTGTGGGGGCCGCTGATCGGCCCGCTGGTCGCGATCGCCTCGTTCGTCTGCTCCATCGGCAATGTGCCGCTGGCGGTGGTGCTGTGGAAGGGCGGTATCAGCTTCGGCGGGGTGGTCGCCTTCATCTTCGCCGACCTGCTGATCCTGCCGATCCTGAACATCTACCGGAAGTACTACGGCGCCGGAATGTCCCTCTTCCTGCTGGCCACCTTCTACCCGGCCATGGTGGTGGCGGGCTATTTCGTGGAATTCACCTTCGGCGCACTGGGTCTGATCCCCCGCCAGGCCGACGCCACGATCCCGATGTCCGGCGTCTCCTGGGACTACACCACCTGGCTGAACATCGCCTTCCTCCTCCTCGCCGCCGCCCTGGTCCACCGCTTCCTGCGCACCGGGGGCAGGGCCATGCTCCGCATGATGGGCGGCGCCCCGCCCGACGGCCGGGGGACGCACCCCGCGCCCGGCGGCGGTCGCGGCCCGCACTGACGAAGGTCGGTCGGTCAAAGGACGAAAGTCTGATGCCCCGGCGGACCGGGCCGCGCACCGTGGGGTGTAGGCGCGGATCTCTCTAGCGCGCCGGGATGGAACGAAACCATGAAGGATGTCGTCACGGCAGGGGTGGACGGTACACCCGAATCCCTGTCGGCGGTCCTGTGGGCGGCACGCGAGGCCCAGCTGCGGCAGGCACAACTGCGGCTGCTGCACGCGTGGGTGCTGCTGGCACCGGAGCCGAAGCACCGCCCGCCTCCCGACCAGGACCAGAACTACTGGCCGCACCGGATGATGCACGAGACGGCCGCGGAGGTGCGCACCCGCTTCCCGGACCTCCCGGTGGAGATGATGCTGGTGCCCAAGGACCCGCTGGACGCCCTCCGGGAGGCCGCGGAGGTCTCGGACCTGCTGGTCCTCGGCGCCCAGGACCTGGGCCCGGTGTCCCGCTACGCCCTCAGCGAGCTGGGGCTGAAGCTGGTGCCGTGCACCAACGCCCCCACGGTTCTGGTGCACGCCCGGCAGGAGGACACCGCCGAGCGGGACCGAGCCGTACTGGTGGGGCTGAGCCTGCACGACCCGTGTGTGTCGCTGCTCGATTTCGCCTTCGCCGCGGCCTCCCGGCGGCGAACCACCCTGCGGGTCCTGCACGGCAGGCACCTGCCCTCGTACGCGTACAACCGCGGCGGTGGGGTGGAGGCGAGCGCCGCCCGGGAAGCGGCGCACCATGCCCGCCAGGAGCTGTCCGCGGCGCTGGATCCGTGGCGGGAGAAGTACCCGGACCTGCCGGTGGACCACCGGGTGGCGATGGAGAGCCCGGCTCCTGCGCTGGTGCACCACGCCGCGGACGCCGAGCTGCTCGTCGTCGGCCGCCGGCACCGGTACCGGTACCGGCTGCCGGGCCCGCGGATCGGCCGTGTCGTCCAGTCGGTCGTCCACCGCGCGCCGTGTCCGGTGGCCGTGGTGCCGCACGAAGAGACGCCGTCCAGGGGCTGAGACGGCCCGCGGCCGCCGGAGGACGCCCCGCCCCGGAAGGCGGATGATGGCGGTGAGGGCTGACGCCCGGGACCGGCTGCCGGCGGGGGGCGGCGGGCGGCCCGGTCGCGCCCGTCCGCGGGCTCCGGCGGCGGCGCCCCGGGAAAGGAAGCGGAGGCAATCCATGGGACACACAGTCGAGTGGCCCGTCCGGCTGTACCTCGTCGAGGAGGACGGGCGGACCACGGCGCGGGTGGCGCTGCACACCGGAACCACCACGCTCACCGGGCAGGGCACGGCCCGGTGCAGCCCCGACGACCAGGACGTACCGGAGATCGGGGACGAGATCGCGGCCGGCCGCGCGATGCGGGACCTCGCCGGACAACTGCTGCAGGTGGCCGACAAGGACCTCGAAGGCGTCGGCGCCGCACCGCCCCGGCGTGAGCAGCGCGTCGCCTACGGCTGGACGAGTGCGATGGCGTGAGCCCGGTGCGGGCCGGCCACCGCCCGGCCGGGGCCCGCCCGCGGAAGGGAGTCGGCCATGTCGGATGCGACGACGACCGACCTGTACGAAGTGACCATGGCCCTGTCGTACCTCCGCGAGGGCATGACGCAGCCGGCGACCTTCAGCTGCTTCGTGCGGGCGCTGCCGCCGGACCGGGGCTTTCTGATCGCCGCCGGGGCCGAGACGGTCCTCGACTACCTCTCCGGCTTCCATCTCGGACACGAGGACGTCGAGGTGTTCGCCGAGGCGCTGCACCGGCCGGCCGAGGAGCTGGCGTCGCTGCTGGACCTGCGCTTCACCGGCGAGGTCCGGGCCGTGCCGGAGGGGCGTGTGGTGCTGGCGGGTGAGCCGCTGCTGGAGATCACCGCCCCGCTGCCGCAGGCGCAGCTCGTGGAGACCTTCGTACTCAACCACCTCAGCCACCAGACGGCCATCGCCTCGAAGTGCATCCGCTGTGTGATCGCCGCGCAGGGATGCGACCTGGTGGACTTCTCGCTGCGGCGTACCCACGGGCCCGCGGCCGCCCACCAGGTGGCCCGGCTGGGAGCCATGACCGGTTTCGCGGGCACCAGCAATGTGGCGGCGGCGCACGCCGAGGATCTGACGGCGGTGGGCACGATGGCGCACTCGTACATCGAGGCGTTCGAGGACGAGGAAGCGGCCTTCACCGCGTTCGCGCTGTGCCATCCCGGTCCGGTGACGTTCCTGGTGGACACCTACGACACCGAGTCCGGCGTCGCGGCGGCGGCGCGGGTGCTCAACGGGCTGGGGCGCGGCGACGGATCGGCCATCCGTCTGGACAGCGGTGACCTCGCGGAACTCGCCCGCCGGGCCCGCGCGATCCTCGACAACGCGGGGCTTCCCCAGGTGCGCATCGTCGCCAGCGGCGGGCTGGACGAATACGCCGTGCACGACCTGAGGCGCGCGCGGGCGCCGATCGATGTCTACGCGGTGGGCACCCGCGTCGGGGTCAGCGCGGACGCGCCCGCGCTGGACTCGGCGTACAAGCTGGTGGCCTACGACGGCCGCCCGGTGATGAAGCTGTCGGCGGCGAAGCTGACCGCCCCGGGCCGTAAGCAGGTCTTCCGCCGGCCCGGCTGCCACGATGTGCTCAGCCTGGCCGACGAGCCGCTCCCCGCGGGCAGCACCCCGCTGCTGGAGACGCTGATGCGCGACGGCCGGCGCAGCACGGCGCGCGGCCGGCTCGACGACGCCCGGCGGCGGGTCGTGGCCGATGTCGCGGAGCTGCCCGCCACGGCCCGCTCCATCCGGTCGCCGCGCGCCGTGCGGCCGAAGATGTCGCGGCGGCTCTCCACCCTGACCGAACGCGTCCGGCGGCGGATCGAGCGGGAGGTACTGGCCCCGTTCGGCACACACGCCTGAGCCCGCGGGGACATTTGTCCGTACCGTCGTGGCATGGCGGAGAAGCAGCGCGGCAACGGGCCCCGGAAGCTGTCCCGGTCGCGGTACGAGCAGGAGCTCTACCGGCTGCAGACGGAGCTGGTCAAGCTCCAGGAGTGGGTACGCAGCGAGGGGGCCCGGCTGGTCGTGGTCTTCGAGGGGCGGGACGCGGCCGGCAAGGGAAGCACGATCAAGCGGGTCACGCAGTACCTCAACCCCCGGGTGGCGCGGATCGTGGCGCTGCCGCGGCCCACCGAGCGGGAACGCACCCAGTGGTACTTCCAGCGCTATGCGGAACACCTTCCGGCGTCGGGCGAGATGGTGCTGTTCGACCGCAGTTGGTACAACCGGGCCGGTGTCGAGCGGGTCATGGGGTTCTGCACACCGGCCGAGCACCAGCGGTTTCTGCGCCAGTGCCCGGTCTTCGAGCGGATGCTGGTGGAGGACGGGATCCTGCTGCGCAAGTACTGGTTCTCGGTGAGTGACGAGATCCAGGAGCAGCGTTTCCGGCGCCGCGCGGAGGACCCGGCCCGGCGCTGGAAGCTCTCCCCCATGGATCTTGAGTCGCTGACCCGCTGGGAGGAGTATTCGCGGGCCAAGGACGAGATGTTCGTCCACACGGACATCGCGGAGTCCCCCTGGTACGTCGTCGAGAGCGACGACAAGCGGCGGGCCCGGCTGAACATGATCGCCCATCTGCTGTCGACCGTGCCCTACCACGAGATCGCCCCGCCGGCGCTGGAGTTTCCGCCGCGGCCGGCGGCCACCGGCTACCAGCGGCCGCCCCGGGACCTCCAGACGTATGTGCCCGATCATGCGGCCCGGCTGGAGCAGTGAGGCACGGGCGTCAGAGGTGCCGCGGTACGACCGCCACGGGGCAGGCGGCATGGCACAGCGCGTGGTGCGCCACCCGGCCGGGCTGGAGCCCGAAGTGGCCGTGGCGCCGCTGTACCCCCACCACCAGCAGATCCGCGGCGGCCGCGCGGTGCACCAGCACCTTGTGGGCCGGCCCCTCGACGGTGGCGCGGCGCACCCGCACCGCCGGGTGCTCCCCGGCCGCCTGCGCCAGCGCCTCGTCCAGCAGCTCCGCCGCCCGCTCCTCCCGGACGTTCCGGGAGCCCCCGGCGGGCGGCGGGGCCTCGTCGGTCCCGTGGGCGGGGAGCGGCCAGGCGCAGACGGCCACCAGCAGGCACTGGCGGGCCTCGGCCTCGCGGAAGGCGAAGCGGGCGGCCGTCGCGGCCGTGGCCGGGTCGTCGATCCCGAGGAGGATGCGCCCGTGCGTGCCCGCCAGTCCGGCGGCGTCGCCGCGCACCACGATCACCGGGCACTTGGCGCGGGCCGCCACCGTCAGGCCGACCGATCCCAGCAGCAGACCGGCGATCTCGCCGTGCCCCCGTGACCCCAGGACCAGCGCCGAGGCGTGGAGTCCCTCGTTGAGCAGGGTGGTGACCGCATCGCCGGGCAGCACCTCCGCCGTGATCGTGACCTCCGCGTTCCGCCGGCGGGCGTGGGCGGCGGCGGAAGTCACCACGGCCTCCTCCAGCACCTGCTCGCCGGGGCGTTCCGCGCCCTCGGCGAGCGCCGCTGCCTCGTAGTGCTCCCAGCTGGAGGCGTGCACGATCCGCAGCGGGAGCCCGTGGCGGGCCGCCTCGTCCACCGCCCAGTCCAGTGACCGGACGGCGGAGTCCGACCTGTCGGTCCCCACGACCAGCGGATGCTCCATCACCGCCACTTCCTTCCGGGCATCGGCGACGAGGTGGTGCGTACTGCCACGGTCGCACCGTGCGCTGCGGTGTGCACGATCCGCAGGGGCGGCTGCCGGGGCCGCCCGCGAGCCCTGCCGCGCCGGCCGGCCTGCACCGTCGGGCCGCCCCCGTACGCACCGCCGTACGCACCACGCGGCCCGTGCCCCGGCCCCCCGCGGCCCGCGGCCCGCGCCCCGAACAGCCACCCGACAGGGCCGTTCGGCCCCTCCTTCCCGTCCCGCACGGCGTGCCACGGTCGGGGCAGAGGCAGGGGGTGGTGCGTGATGGCTCTGGGCACGCTCCGGCCGTGGCGGCGTGGTCCACTGCGCCGGCGTTCGGATGTGGCGGAGACCTGGCTGGCGCTGGTCACCGGCGTGCTGATCGTGGTGGGCGCACCGGCCGCCGGGCTGGCGGCCGCCCACGCGGTGGACGACGGTGCCGCACGGCGGCCACCGGGCCGGCACACCGTCTCGGCCGTGCTGACCGAGGACCCGCCGGCCCGCATCGGGGTGGACACCTCCGGGGGCCTCGGCACCCGCACCCACGCCACGGTGCGCTGGACGGCCGCCGACGGCCGGACCAGGACGGGAATGACGACGGTGGCACCGGACCTGCGGGCCGGCGACCGGACGTCCGCCTGGCTCGACCGCCACGGGAGCCTGCTCCGCGACCCCGTCACACCCGGCCGGGCCAGGAGCGAGAGCATCGCGGTCGGCACCGTGACCGCGACCTCGGCCGGTCTGCTGCTCTTCGGCGCCGAGCGCGCCGGCCAGGCCCTGCTGAACCGCCGGCGCTATGACCGGTGGGAGCGGGAGTGGGCGGCCGAGGACCCCCGGTGGGGGCGGCCGGCGGCGTGACGCACGGCGGGGCCCACCGGAGAGGGTTGCGGGCCGTCCGTGCGGCGCGCCCCCGGCCCGTAGCCGTGGTGCCATGGAAGGGACACTCCGACGAACGGAACCGTCACCATGACCGGTGCGCCGTCCCTGGCAGCGCCGCTGCGCTCGCTGCGGGCCGTGGTCTTCGACACCGACGGGGTCATCACCGACTCCGCCGCCGTGCACGCCGCGGCCTGGAAGGACGCCTTCGACGCGTGTCTGTCGGCCGCGGGCGGGCAGCGCCCCTTCGATCCGGTGGACGACTATCTGCGGTACGTCGACGGCCGCGCGCGGGAGGACGGGGCGACCGCGTTCCTGCGCTCCCGGGGCCTTGAGCTGCCGCTCGGCGAGGTGGACGACGTCCCGGGCACGGCCACCGTCCGCGCCGTCGCGGCCCGCAAGGACGAGCTGTTCACCGCGCGGCTGCGCACCCGTGCCATCGCCACCTGGCCCGGCACCGTGCGCCTGCTGCACGCGCTGCGGGACCAGGGGGTGCCGTGCGCCGCGGTCTCCGCGTCCCGCCATGCGACCGAGCTGCTCTCCGCGGCCGAGGTGCTGCCGCTCTTCGAGGCCGTGGTGGACGGCAATGAGGCGCACCGGCTGGGGCTGCCGGGCAAACCCGACCCGGCGCTCTTCGTGGAGGCGGCACGACGGCTGGGGGTCCCGGCTCATGACACCGCCGTGGTGGAGGACGCCCTGGCCGGTGTCGAGGCCGGCCGCCGCGGCGGATTCGGCCTGGTGGTGGGCGTGGACCGGACGGGCGCACCGCACAGCGCCGCGGCCCTGCGTCGGCGCGGCGCCGATGTGGTGGTGTCCGACCCCGGCGAGCTGCTGCGCTCCGGGGAGGGCGGATGACGCGCGCGTGGACCTGGTCGTACGAGGGGTACGACGCGGACACGGAACGGCTGCGGGAATCGCTCTGTGCGCTCGGCAACGGCTACTTCGTCACCCGCGGCGCGGCCTCCGAGGTGCTCTTCGGCCCGGCGCACTACCCGGGCACCTATGCCGCCGGCTGCTACAACCGGCTCACCTCGACCGTGGACGGCCAGACCGTCGAGAACGAGGACATGGTCAATCTGCCCAACTGGCTCCCGCTGCGCTACCGGATCTGCCCCGCCGACACCGCTCCCGGCCCCTGGCTCTCCCCCGACCACGCCCTTCTGACGGAGCACCGGCAGACCCTGGACCTGCGGCACGGCACCCTGACCCGCTGGTCGTGCTACGAGGACGAGGCCGGCCGGCGCCTGAGCGTGGAACAGTGCCGGCTGGTGCACATGGGAGATCCCCATCTGGCCGCGCTGCGCACCTGTTTCACCGCGCACGGCTGGTCGGGGGCCGTAGAGGTGGAGTCCGGGATCGACGGCGCGGTCCGCAACGCCGGCATCGCGCGCTACCACGGTCTGGCGGACCAGCATCTGACGGGCTGGGACACCGGTGACGAGCGGCCGGACATCGTGTGGCTGAGCTGCCGGACCCTCGACTCCGACATCCGGATCGCGCTGGCCGCCCGGACCCGCGCCTCCGCCGGCCGCGGCGGGATGCCCCACCCGCAGCTCTCCGCCCTGCAGGCCTTCCACTCGCTGGTGCTGCCCGTCACCGCCGACGTCCCCTCGGTGGTGGAGAAGACGGTGACGCTGTACACCTCCCGCGACCCGGCGATCGACAGCCCGCTGCACGCGGCGGTGGACGGTGTGGTCCTGGCGCCGCACTTCCGGCAGCTGCGCGCTTCGCACCGCCGTGCCTGGGAGAACCTGTGGCGGCAGGCCAAGCTGGAGGTCCCCGGGGAGGCCGGCGGCATCCTGCGGCTGCACCTCTTCCATCTGCTGCAGACCCTCTCGCCGCACACCGCGGAGCTGGATGTCGGGGTGCCGGCCCGGGGGCTGCACGGTGAGGCCTACCGCGGGCATGTCTTCTGGGACGAGCTGTTCGTGCTGCCGTTCTTGAACCTGCACCTCCCGCAGGTCTCCCGGGCCCTGCTCGACTACCGCTACCGGCGGCTGCCCGCCGCCTGCCATGCGGCACGGGAAGCCGGCCGTGCCGGGGCGATGTACCCGTGGCAGAGCGCCGGTGACGGCCGCGAGGAGACCCAGCAGCTCCATCTCAACCCGCGGTCGGGGCGCTGGCTGCCCGATCACTCCCGGCTCCAGCACCACGTCGGATCGGCGATCGCCTACAACGTGTGGCAGTACGGACAGGCCAGCGGCGACACGGAGTTCCTGCACACCAGGGGCGCGGAGATGCTCGTGCAGATCGCCCGCTTCTGGGCGTCGGCCGCGGACTGGGACGCCGCCCTCGGCCGGTACCGGATCCGCGGGGTGGTCGGTCCCGACGAGTACCACGACGGTTATCCGGACGCCGCCGAGCCGGGGGTGGACGACAACGCCTACACCAATGTCACCGCGGCCTGGGTGCTGCTGCGCGCCCTCGATCTGTGCGGCACGCTCCCCGAGGCCCATCAGCGGCAGCTGTCCGAACGCCTCCAGCTCGACCCGGAGGAGCCCGAGCGCTGGGACGACATCGCGCACCGGCTCCATGTGCCCTACCACCAGGGCGTGATCAGCCAGTTCGCCGGGTACGAGAAGCTCGCCGAGCTGGACTGGGACGGCTACCGGCAGCGTTACGGGGACATCCGCCGGCTGGACCGGATCCTGGAGGCGGAGGGCGACACGGTCAACCGCTATCAGGCCTCCAAACAGGCCGATGTGCTGATGCTGGGCTATCTCTTCTCGCCGGCGGAACTCGCCTCGGTGTTCCGCCTGTTGGGCTGTCCGCTCGACGACGACATCTGGCGCGCCACCGTCGATTACTACCTGCACCGCACCACGCACGGCTCCACGCTCAGCGCCCTGGTCCACGCCTGGGTCCTGGCCCGGGTACACCGTCCCGACGCCTGGACGTACTGCGAGGAGGCGCTGACCGGGGACGTGGCGGACGTCCAGGGCGGCACCACCGCGGAGGGCATCCACCTGGGCGCGATGGCCGGCACCCTGGATTTCGTGCAGCGCGGCATGACCGGCCTGGAGACCCGTGACGAGGCCCTCTGGCTCGATCCGGCGCCGCTGCGCGAGCTGTCGAAGTTCGGGGTGCGCTTCCGCTACCGCCGCCACTGGGACATCGATCTGCGCATCCGTCCCGAGCAGGTACGGATCGCGGTACCGGCCTCCGAGAACCCCCCGGTGCGGGTGAGGCTGCGCGACCGCTCGTTCGCGCTGGCCCCCGGTACGTCCCTCCGGCTCGACCTGCCCGAGGAACGCTGAGGGCGGGGCGGTGGCCCGGCCCGTCCCGTGGACGAGCCGGGCCACCGCCGGTCGCAGGGCTCCGTCAGCGTCGCAGCGGACCCTCACAGCTGAAGTCCGCGGTGCCGGCCCGGCCCGAGGACCAGACGTCGGTGGGCCCGAAGGAGCAGTTCATGTCGTTGAAGTTGTTCCCGGCGGGCTTGGTGCGCTCCAGGATGAAGTAGTCGACGGTGTCGGACATGTCCTTGAAGATCTGGTCGGGGCTGCCGGAGTTGCCGAGGTTGGCGGTGATCCGGCCGGTGCACAGGAAGCGGCCCATGCCCGGGTCGCCCTCGTCCTTGCAGGTGGGCGTGTTGGCGGTGGCGGCGGCGAAGGCGCTGCGGACCTCGTCGGGGGTGGCGAACTTCAGCGAACCGTTGGGGGTGAACGCCGTGTTCGGCACATAGAGATCGTCGAGGTGGGCGATCTGGGTGTCGAGGAACGCGTCGTACTGCTGCTGGAGCCCCACGTCGGACCCCATGCGGTTGCGCCAGTCGTCGAACGCGGCCGGGTCGTCGTCCCGCAGATGCCGGTACATCTCCTGGAGTTTCGCCGGGTACTGACGCCACAGGAACTCGAAGAACGTCCCGGCGTAGGAGTAGAACCGGAAGCCGTCCCCGTCGTAGGTCGCGTGCAGCAACTGATTGATGGTCATGCGGGGTTTGCCGCCGGCGGTGTCCGCGATGATGTCGCGGACGAGGGACTTGCGTACGGCGATGCCGTGGTCGCGGGTCGAGCCGTCGAAGAACTCGGCGCTGCCCTCGTCCATGGCGGTGGTGCGGTCGCCCTGGTACCAGGGGCCCTCGCCGAAGAAGCCGGGTACGGCGAAGCGGCCGTTGAGGTAGTGCGTGTACTCGTGCCGGAAGAGCTCTTCGAGGGTGAGGCTGGAGTCCTGGGGGACGCGGCGCTGGTAGGTGTAGAAGGTGGCGCCCTGCTCTATGTAGACGCCGCCGTTGTTCGTGCCCATGCCGGTGAGCAGCGGGTGGTAGACCTCGTAGTCGCGGCGCGAGGCGTACAGGACGATGGTGAGCGTGGTGTTGGGGTCGCCGGCCAGCGGCGTCTCGGTGCCGATCACACGGTGGAACTGGGCCCTGACCTGCTTGGACGCATAGTAGAGCTGGTCGACGACGGCGCGGTCGAGGGCGGTGCGGACCTTGATGCCGCCGTTGTCGTAGGAGTACGTGTGCGGGAAGATCCGCTTTTCGATGTCCTCCTTGCACACGGCGTAGGGCTTGCAGGCGTCGAAGTAGTTGAGCCAGCTCGCGACCTTGGCCCAGGGCTCGCTGCCGTCGCCGAAGTTCTGCACGACGGGGCCGAGCAGGGCGCCGAGGTCGGCGATGATGGCCCGCTTGAGGGAGGCGATCTCACCGAAGCGGCCGTACTCCCCGAGCGCATCGCGGACGACCCAGGCGTTGGGCGTGTCCTTGAGGTGGGTGTACTTGGCGAAGGCCTGGAAGACGGCGCGGTAGCCGGGGTCGGTGGCGGCCGCGTACTGGAAGGCGGTGTCCTTGTTGCCGGGGTAGACACCCAGGTAGTTCACGGAGAGCGCGGCGAGGGCGGCGTTGCCCCAGGCCGGGTCCTTGTGGGTGGCGGTGTGCGCGGGGTCCATGGTGGCCAGGACCCGCTCGATCAGGTCGAGTTGATGCTGCCGCAGCCCCGGGGCGCTGGCGGCGTAGAGGGCCTCGCGCAGGGTGTCGGCGTTGGTGCGGGTGACGTCGAAGGTGCGGGCCGCGGTGCCGAAGGCGTCGACCGCGCGCCGTACGGCGTCGACGGTCGGGGCGTCGGTGGTGTCGATCTCGTCGTGCGAGAAGTCCTGGTAGGCCACCGCGTGCAGGTACGTGAACATCTCGTACAGGTGGCCGGCGTTCTTGCCGTCGTGGGCGGCGGCCAGGCCGGTGATGCGGCGCGCCACGGCCTGGACGTGCGCGTCGGACATGACCGGGATCAGCCGGGGGTCCCAGGTCCACAGGAGGCTGCGCAGACAGACGTCGGCGGTGACGGCCGGGTCGGCGAGGAAGTCCGCGAACTGCTCGGGGCTCAGGCCGGTGATGCCGTCGAGGGTGCAGGGCGCGACGGCGGATCTCCCCTGGTGCGGCGCGGTGGGCGGTCTGGTCTGCGGGCCCGGGATGCCGTCCCTTCCGACGAGGGAGCGGGGCGCGGGCACGGGAGCTGCGGCGAACTTGGGTGCTCTGGCGAGGCGTTGGACCTGGTCGAAGGGGTTGTCGGTCGGAACCGACGGCCGGGTGGCGGACGGTTGCGCCTGGTGCGGTCGCGCGGGGAGGACGGACGGGTGGGACACGGCGGCCCGGGCCGGCTGAACGCTGGGCAGGGCGAGGCTCGCCGCGAGGCTCGCGACCAGCAGGATGCTGCGCGGCAAACGCGAAGGGGGCACCTGAACCTCCGGAAGGGGGTGGGGGGTTGAGTGAGAGCGAGGCGAGGGGCCTTCACTCCACGAGGTGTGACCCATAACATAGTAATGTGAAATTGCACTGACAAGGCTTCAGGAACTTTCTTTCCCGGAGGTGTACACACATGACCTTGCGCCCCGCCCAACTCCACACCGGGAGCCACGACTTGCCGGTGTCGAGCGCCCTCGCGGACTTCATGACCGGCGGATGGGCCACGCCCCCGCTCCCGGCCGGCACCCGCGTCCCCGGCTTCGCGCACTTCGCCGGCCGCCGGGCCCGCCTCGCCGCACGCTTCCCCGGCGAGCGGTTGCTCGTCCCCGCCGGGGAGTTGCGGGTCCGCTCCCACGACTGCGACCACCGCTTCCGGCCGCACAGTGCGTACGCCTGGCTGACCGGGCTGACCGGCGAGGACCAGCCGGGCCATGTCCTGGTGCTGGAACCGGACGGCGAGGCGGTGCTGTATCTGCGGCCGCGGTCGCCGCGGGACGCCGACGGCGCGTTCTACCGGGACCGCAAGTACGGCGAGTTCTGGGTGGGCCGCCGCCCCGACCTGGTCGAGGCCGAGCGGCTCACCGGCGTGCGCTGTGCGCATCTGGACGGCCTGGCGCCCCACCCGTCCGACCGGAATGCCGCCCACGACGCCGAACTCGCCACCGTCCTCAGCGAGTTGCGGCTGGTGAAGGACGCCTGGGAGGTGGCGGAGCTACAGCAGGCCGTCGATCACACCGTCACCGGCTTCGAGGATGTCGTACGGTCCCTGCCCGCCGCCCTGCGCCACCCGCGCGGCGAGCGCTGGATCGAGGGGGTCTTCCAGCTGCGCGCCCGCGCCGAGGGCAACGGCACGGGGTACGAGACCATCGCCGCCGCCGGCGCGCACGCCTGTGTCCTGCACTGGATCCGCAACGACGGCCCGCTCGACCCGGACCAGTTGCTGCTGCTCGACGCGGGGGTGGAGACCGACTCGCTGTACACCGCCGACATCACCCGCACCCTGCCGCTGTCCGGGCGCTTCTCCCCCGTGCAGCGCCGGGTGTACGAGCTGGTGCTCGCCGCCCAGGACGCGGGGATCGCCGCGCTCAAGCCGGGCGCCAGCTTCCGCGACTTCCACCGGGCCTGCTCGGGCGTCCTGGCCGAGGGCCTGGCCGACTGGGGCGTGCTGCGCATCCCGGCCGCCCAGGCACTCGCCGCCGACAGCGGTCTCCACCGGCGCTACACGCTGTGCAGTTCCGGCCATATGCTCGGCCTCGATGTCCATGACTGCGGCCGGGCCCGCGCCGAGCAGTATCTGGACGGCGTCCTGACCGAGGGGCAGGTACTGACGGTCGAGCCGGGGCTCTATCTCCAGCCCGACGACGAGACCCTGCCGCGCGAGCTGCGCGGCATCGGGGTCCGTATCGAGGACGACCTGGTGATCACCGCGGACGGTGCCCGGCTGATGTCGGGCGGGCTGCCGCGCACCGTCGACGGGGTGGAGGAGTGGATGGACGGGCTGCTGGCCGGGAACGTCTGACCCGGGGCGGCCGTCCCCGGGCTCGGCCGCCCCGGGTTCGGTTCAGCCCTGGCGGTCGCGCAGTTCCGGCACGGGTGGTTCCGCCCGCGCCTGGGCCCACAGCGAGCGGACATGGCCGAGGTGGCGGGCCATACAGGCCTCGGCCGCCTCGGCATCGCCGGTCAGCATCACGTCCAGGAGTTCCACGTGTTCCTCGGCGGAGGGCAGCAGCTGGTTGCGCTCGTCGAGGCGGGTGAGGCCGTAGAGACGGGAGCGCTTGCGCAGTTCGCCGACCGTTTCGACGAGGCGGTCGTTGCCGCTGAGGCCGAGCAGCGCGAGGTGGAAGCGGCGGTCGGCCTCCAGATATCCGATCAGGTCGTGCGCGCGGGCGGCGGCGACGATCTCCAGGGCGGCCGGGCGGAGGGCTTCGAGCTGTTGCCGGCCGGCGGTGCGGGTGACCCGGCCGATGACCGGGACCTCGATCAGTGCCCGGATTTCGGTGTACTGATCGAGGTCGCGCTCGCTCACCTCGGTGATCCGGAAGCCCTTGTTGCGTACCGGTTCGACCAGCCCCTCCCGGGCCAGATCGAGCATCGCCTCGCGCACCGGGGTGGCGGAGACACCGAAGTCCGCGGCGAGGCCCGGGGCCGAGTAGACCGACCCCGGGCGGAGTTCGCCCGCTATCAGGGCCGCGCGCAGCTGATGGGCGACCTGATCGCGGAGTCGCTCCTGCGCGGTGATCAGGCTGCGGTGCTTGAGTTCACCCATCGTGGTCCTCCGAGTTGCTGCGGAGTGCCAGCGTACAATGTCACGTTGCGTGAATGGCCTGGTGGCGGCAGCGGCCAAGCCGCCGCCCCCGTCCGGCGTTCAGAGCAGGAACCCCGCGGGGAACGGGTCGGCCGGATCGAGGAAGTACTGCGCGGTACCGGTCACCCAGGCCCGCCCGGTGACGGTGGGGACGACGGCCGGCCGCCCGCCGACCGTGGTCCGGCCCACGAGCCGGCCGGTGAACTCGGTCCCGATGAAGGACTCGTTGACGAAGTCCTGCCCCAGGAAGAGTTCCCCGCGGGCATGCAGCTGCGCCATCCGCGCGGAGGTGCCCGTACCGCAGGGTGAGCGGTCGAACCAGCCGGGATGGATGGCCATCGCGTGCCGGGAGCGGGTGGCGTTCGATCCCGGTGCGGCGAAATAGACGTGCTTGAGGCCGCCGATCCGCTCGTCCTCGGGATGGACCGGCCGGTCGGTGGCGTTCACGGCGTCCATCAGGGCGAGTCCGGCGGCCAGGATGTCGTTCTTGCGGTCCCGGTCGAAGGGCAGCCCGACGCTGTCCAGCGGCAGGATGGCGTAGAAATTGCCGCCGTAGGCGAGGTCGTAGCTGAGCGTGCCGTATCCGGGGACGGTGACCTTGCGGTCGAGTCCGGCGCAGAACGCGGGCACGTTGGTGAGGGTGACCGCCGTCGCCGCCCCGTCCGTGACCTGCACCTCGGCGGTGACCAGCCCGGCCGGGGTGTCGAGGCGCACCGTGGTCACCGGTTCGACGACCGGCACCATGCCGGTCTCCACGAGGACGGTGGCCACCCCGATCGTCCCGTGCCCGCACATCGGCAGATAGCCGGAGACCTCGATGAACAGGACGCCCCAGTCGGCGTCGGGGCGGGTCGGCGCCTGGAGGATCGCCCCGCTCATGGCGGCATGGCCGCGCGGCTCGTACATCAGCAGCGTGCGGATGTCGTCGCGGTGTTCGGCCATGTACAGCCGGCGCTCGGCCATGGTGGCGCCGGGGAGGGTGCCGATGCCGCCGGTGATGACGCGGGTGGGCATGCCCTCTGTGTGGGAGTCGACGGCATGGAAGACGTGGCGGGTGCGCATGGGTTTCCTCTCAGTGGTGGCCGTCGGCGAGGAGCTTCTCGGTGGCGGCGCGGAGCTGGGCCGACTGCGCGGCGGGGAGCGGGAAGCGGGGCGGGCGGGTCGGGCCGCCGCGGTGTCCGGCGAGGTCCATCGAGAGCTTGATCGCCTGCACGAATTCGGGCTTGGAGTCCCAGCGCAGCAGCGGGTGCAGGGCCCGGTAGAGCGGCAGCGCGGCGTCCAGGTCCCCGGCGACGGCGGCCCGGTAGAGGGAGCCGCAGGCCTCGGGCAGCGCGTTCGGGTAGCCCGCGATCCAGCCGACCGCGCCGGCCAGGGCGAGTTCGAGGAGGACGTCGTCGGCGCCGATCAACAGGTCGAGCTCCGGGGCGACTTCGGCGATCTCATAGGCCCTGCGGACATCGCCGCTGAATTCCTTGACGGCGACGATGCTGCCGTCGGCATGCAGGTCGGCGAGGAGGCCCGGGGTGAGGTCGACCTTGGTGTCGAAGGGGTTGTTGTAGGCGACGACGGGCAGCCCGACCGCGGCCACCTCGGCGAAGTGGGCGCGGACCGCTGCCGGGTCGGCGCGGAAGGCGTTGGGCGGCAGCAGCAGGACGGATCCGGCTCCCGCCTCGGCGGCCTGCTCGGCCCAGCGGCAGGCGGCGGCACTGTCGTACGCGGAGACGCCGGGCATCACCCTGTCCCCCGCGCCGGCGGCCGCCACTGCGGTCCGGACGACCTGGGCGCGCTCGTCGTCGGTCAGCGTCTGGTACTCCCCGAGGGAGCCGTTGGGAACGACGCCGTCGCAGCCGGCGGCGAGCAGCCGGGCGACCTGGGCGGCGTACGCGTCGTGGTCGACGGAGAGATCGTCGCGGAAGGGGAGGGTGGTGGCGACCATGATGCCGTGCCACGGGCGGGTACGGATGACCATGTGCAGTCTCCTTCTATGAGGTGTGACATTTTACTGACCTGTGGCGGATTGCCAAGACCACAGATCCGAACCGGCATTACTCTCGCGCGAGTTCGCCCAGCGTGACGGCCGGCCGTGACCCCCTCGCAGCGGCAGACCCCACGAGGGTGAGTTCGGCGCGTACGGCACCCCGGGGGCGACAGGGGCCGACCCGGCCAGGAGCCCGGAGCGAGGGACGTAGCCGGAGCCGAAGCCGGAACCGGAGGGTCGATGTGCGGAATTCGTTGACTTGTGGGTCCATAGCGACGAATTACCGCTCCATCTAGCGAGTGAGCCACGGGATCAGTAGAATCCCGAAAAAGGGCCGGCCGCCCGCCCCGTCCCCTCACCCGCACCCTTCGGAAGGGCCGTGATGACCTCCCCCTCGCCCGGCCGGACGCTGCCGGAGACCGAGCGCACCCGGCATCGTCGGCTGCGTGAGCAGGGCAGCCTCGACCGGGCCGCACTCGATGCCGTGCTGGCCGCCGGCTTTCTGTGCCACCTCGGTGTGCTCGTGGACGGCTCACCGATGGTGGTGCCCACCGTCTATGGCGCGGACGGCAGCACGCTGTACTTCCACGGGTCGGTCGCAAGCCGCAGCCTGATCGCCTCGCCCGGCGCGAGCGTCTGTGTCACCGTGACGCATGTCGACGGGCTGGTGCTGGCCCGCTCGGTGTTCGAGCACGGCGTCAACTACCGCAGCGCGATGGTGTTCGGCACTCCCCGCCAGGTCACCGACCCGGAGGAGAAGCTCGCCGGTCTGCGCTGTCTGACCGAACAGGCGGCGCCGGGCCAGTGGGACTACGCCCGGCGCCCGAGCCGCAAGGAACTCGCCGCCACCGCCCTGCTCGCCCTCCCCCTCGACGAGGCAGCCGTGAAGATCCGGACGGGTCCGCCGGACGACGGGGACGGTGCGGACGCCGAACTCGGCCTGTGGGCCGGTGTACTTCCCCTGCACACCGCCTGGGGCTCCCTCGAACCGGACCCTGCGCTCCCCGCGGACCTCGCCCCTCCCGCGCATCTCGCCGACCGTGCCGCGTCCCCGGCCGGCCGCCCCGGACCGGGCGCCGCTGTCTGATGTCTGACCCGCCCGTCCGTGTCAGGGCGGGACTTTGCGGACACGGCCTGGGGGCGTCTCTCCGATCTCCGTTCGCCTGCGACGCCTGGCACCGCAGGCTGATCCACGGAGATCGAAGAGACACCCCCTAGCGTGGAGGAATGGACGAGACCGGGGCGGCGCAGACACCGCCGGGCAGCGATGAGGAGGCCTTCCCGGCCTATCACGCGGCGCGGTGCGACGGGCTCGCCGAGCTCGACGCGCAGTTGATCGGGTGCCGGGCCTGTCCCCGGCTGGTGGAATGGCGGGAGCGGACCGGCGCGCACCCGCGTGCGGCGTTCCGGGACTGGGAGTACTGGGCGCGCCCCGTACCGGGGTTCGGGCCGCCGGACGCGGCACTGGCCGTCGTCGGGCTGGCGCCGGCCGCGCACGGCGGCAACCGCACCGGCCGGATGTTCACCGGGGACGCCTCCGGCGACTTCCTGTACAGGGCGCTGCATGCGGTCGGCCTCGCGTCCCAGCCGACCGCGACGCACCGGGGCGACGGCCTGGAACTGTACGGGGTACGGGTCACCGCGCCGGTCCACTGCGCTCCGCCGGAGAACAAGCCGACGCCCACCGAGCGCCGCACCTGCCGGCCGTGGTTGTCGGCGGAGCTGGAACTCCTCAGCCCCCACCTGCGGACGGTCGTGGCGCTGGGCGCCTTCGGCTGGCAGGCGCTGCTGCCCGTGCTCGGCGAGGCGGGGTGGCCGCTCCCCCGGCCCCGGCCCGCGTTCGGTCACGGCGTCCAACTGACCCTGCCGGCCGCAGCCCACCGGCGGGAACTGCAGGTCCTCGGGAGCTACCACCCCAGCCAGCGCAATACGTTCACCGGTCGGCTCACCTTCGACATGCTCGTCGAGCTGCTGGCGCGCGCCGCCGAGCTCGCGGGGCTGGGACATCCGGGCGGCTGAAAGCACCTGGCCCGGGGCACCGTGGGGCCACCGGCTGACGAGGGTGGTGCGCGCCCGCTCGGGTCCCCGGCCCCGGCCCGTCACCGGGCGCCGTACACCGGTCCCGGCTCCTCGGCGGCGGCCAGCAGCCGGCGGGCGGCCCCGCCCGCCTCGGCCGGGGTCCAGCGGCTCCCCTTGTCCGCGGTGGGGCCGGGACGCCAGCCCTCCATCACCGTGATCCGGCCCGCCTCGGCCTCGAAGACCCGGCCGCTGACCCCGGCGCTGTCGGCGGAGGACAGCCAGACCACCAGCGGGGAGACGTTCTCCGGGGCCATCGCGTCGAACTCCCCGTCGGCCGGCGCCGCCATCGTCGCGGCGAAGGTCCGCTCGGTCATCCGGGTGCGGGCGGCCGGCGCGATGGCGTTGATCTGGACGCCGTAGCGGGCCATTTCGGCGGCGGCGACGAGGGTGAGGCCGATGATGCCGGCCTTGGCGGCGGAGTAGTTGCCCTGTCCGACGCTGCCGAGCAGCCCGGCGCCCGAAGTGGTGTTGATGACGCGGGCGTCGGGAGTGCGGCCGGACTTGGCCGCGGCCCGCCAGTGGGCCGCGGCGTGCCGCAGCGGGAGGAAGTGGCCCTTGAGGTGGACGCGGATGACGGCGTCCCAGTCGTCCTCGTCGAGGTTGACGAGCATCCGGTCGCGCAGGAATCCGGCGTTGTTGACGAGGGTATCGAGCCGGCCGAAGCTGTCCAGGGCGGTGGCGACGAGGGAGGCGGCGCCTTCGGTGGTGGTGATGTCGCCGCTGTGGGCGACGGCTTGGCCGCCGTGTGCGCGGATCTCGTCGGCGACCTGCTGGGCCGGGCCGGCCGAGGCGCCGGCGCCGTCGGCAGCCACCCCGAGGTCGTTCACCACGACCTCGGCTCCCTCGGCGGCGAGGGCCAGCGCATGGGCCCGGCCGAGGCCCCGGCCGGCTCCCGTGACGGCGGCGACCCGTCCGGCGCAGATTCCGGTCATGTCAATTCTCCTTGGGGGCTTCGGGATCGGCGATCGACGGGGTCTCGGCAGCGGCTTCACGGAAGGCGGTGGAGTGGTTGGCGGTGGGGTCGTTGGCGGTGGGGTCGTGGAACGTGGGCTGGTTGACGGTGGCGGCGTCCAGGAAGGCGGGGCGCTCGCCGCCGCCGTGGACGAGCAGGCTGGCGCCGGTGACGTACGCCGCGCGGTCGGAGGCGAGGAACACGCAGGCGTCGCCGATCTCGGCGGGTTCGGCGAGCCGGCCGGCCGGGACGGTGGCGCCGACGGCGGCGATGCCCGCCTCGTCTCCGTAGTGCAGGGCGGAGAGTTCGGTGCGCACCATGCCGAGGACGAGGGTGTTGACGCGGACCAGAGGAGCCCATTCGACGGCCATGGAGCGGGCGAGGTTCTCCAGGCCCGCCTTGGCCGCGCCGTAGGCGGCGGTGCCGGGCGACGGGCGGGTGCCGCTGACGCTGCCGATCATGAGGACCGAACCGCCGGCCGGCTGCTGCCGCATCACCTCGTAGGCGGCGAGCGAGGCGGTCAGCGGCGCGAGGAGGTTGAGGGCGACCACCCGGGCGTGCCGGTCGGCGCCGGTCTGTCCGAGCAGCCGGTACGGCGTGCCGCCGGCGTTGTTCACCAGGCAGTCCAGCCGGCCGTGCGTCGCCGCGAGCCGATCGAAGAATGCCCGTACGGCGTCGGGTTCGCGCAGGTCGAGAGGGTGGAAACGGGCGCTGCGGCCGGCCGCGGCGACGGGGCGCTCCGGCGGCCGGCGGGCGCAGATCACCACCTCGGCGCCGGCCCGCAGGAAGGCGCGGGCGATGCCGGCGCCGACGCCCCGGGTGCCGCCGGTGACCACGGCGAGCTGTCCGGACAGATCGAGGGTCAGGCTCACACGGCACCCCTCCCGCAGCGCGCGGTCCGCTGCTAACTTCGCTACCTAACAAACGCTTGGTGGAAAGGTAGCTGATCCGCTCATGGGTGTCTCCACCTCCAGGCCGGACCACGGCATCGCCCTGGTCACCGTCGACTTCCCGCCGGTCAACGCCCTTCCCGTACAGGGCTGGTACGACCTCGCCGACGCCGTACGGGCCGCCGGGCACGACCCGGACCTGCGCTGCGTCGTGCTCGCCGCCGAAGGCCGCGGCTTCAACGCCGGTGTCGACATCAAGGAGTTGCAGCGCGACACCGCCGCCGGCGGTCATGACGCCCTGATCGGTGTCAACCGCGGCTGCGCCGAGGCGTTTTCGGCGGTCTACGCGTGCGAGGTGCCGGTCGTCGCGGCGGTGCACGGCTTCTGTCTGGGCGGCGGCATCGGGCTGGCCGGGAACGCGGATGCGATCGTGGCCAGCGAGGACGCCACCTTCGGCCTGCCCGAGCTGGACCGCGGTGCGCTCGGCGCGGCCACCCATCTGGCCCGGCTGGTCCCCCAGCATCTGATGCGCGCGCTCTACTACACCTCGCGCACCGCCACCGCCGCCGAACTCCAGGCGCACGGCTCGGTGTGGAAGGTCGTCCCGCGCGCCGGACTGCGCCGCGCCGCACTGGATCTGGCGCGGGAGATCGCCCGGAAGGACGGCGCTCTCCTCCGGTTGGCCAAGGCCGCGATCAACGGTATCGATCCCGTGGACGTCCACCGCAGTTACCGCTTCGAGCAGGGCTTCACCTTCGAGGCGAACCTCAGCGGTGTCGCCGACCGCGTCCGCGACACCTTCGGCGCACCGGCCGGCTCAACGGCCGGCTCAACGATGAAGGAAGACTGACCGTGACCGACAAGACCATGACGCCCGAGGACGTGGTCTCCCGGCTGCGCAGCGGGATGACCCTCGGCATCGGCGGCTGGGGTGCGCGCCGCAAGCCGATGGCGCTGGTACGGGCGCTGCTGCGCTCCGACATCACCGATCTGACCGTGATCTCGTACGGCGGTCCCGATGTCGGGCTGCTCGCCGCCGCGGGCCGGATCCGCACGCTGGTCGCGGCGTTCGTGACCCTCGACTCGATCCCCCTGGAGCCGCACTTCCGCGCGGCGCGCCAGCGTGGCGCGTTCGAGCTGCGGGAGATCGACGAGGCGATGTTCCTGTGGGGCCTGACCGCCGCCGCCCACCGGCTGCCGTTCCTCCCCGTACGGGCCGGTCTCGGCTCGGACGTCATGCGGGTCAACCCGGGCCTGCGGACGGTGACCTCGCCGTACGAGGACGGGGAGACCTTCGTCGCCGCGCCGGCGCTGCGGATGGACGCGGCGCTGGTCCATCTCAACCGTGCCGACCGGCGGGGAAACGGCCAGTACCTGGGCCCCGACCCGTACTTCGACGATCTGTTCTGCGCGGCCGCGGAGGAGGCCTATGTCTCCTGCGAGCGGCTCGTGGACGACTTCGGCACGGCCCTCCCGCAGACGCTGCTGGTCCCGCGGCACGACGTGTCCGGAGTCGTCGAGACCCCGAACGGGGCGCACTTCACCTCCTGCGTCCCCGATCACGGCCGCGACGAGGCCTTCCAGAAGATGTACGCGACCACGCCCTGGCCGCGGTTCGCCGAGCGGTTCCTGTCCGGGGACGAGAAGGCGTATCAGTCGGCGGTCCAGACCTGGCACGAGGAGCAGCAGTGAGCCCGACCAGCACGGCCACCCGCGCCGAGTACTGCGTGATCGCCTGTGCCGAGGCCTGGCGCGACAACGGGGAGGTGCTCGCCAGCCCGATGGGCCTGATCCCGTCGCTCGGCGCCCGGCTCGCCCGGCGTACCTTCTCCCCCGATCTGCTGCTGACCGACGGGGAGGCGCTGCTCGTGGGCCCGGACGGTACCGCGGAGGGCTGGCTGCCCTACCGCCGGCATCTGGCCATGGTGACCGGCGGGAAGCGGCACGTGATGATGGGCGCGAGCCAGCTCGACCGTTTCGGCAACCAGAACATCTCCTGCATCGGCGACTGGCACCGGCCCGCCCGCCAGCTCCTCGGCGTCCGCGGCGCGCCCGTCAACACCCTCAACAATCCGGTGAGTTACTGGGTGCCGAAGCATTCGGCGCGGGTCTTCGTCGAGCGGGTCGACATGATCTGCGGGGTCGGCTACGACAGCGCGAGCGCCGCCGGCCCGTCCGCGACCCGCTATCACCGCATCCCGCGGGTCGTCTCCCACCTCGGGGTCTTCGACTTCGCGACCCCGGACCACACCATGCGGCTGGTCTCCGTGCACCCGGGAGTGACGGCCGGACAGGTCCAGGAGGCCACCGGCTTCCCGCTCGCGCGGCCCGACGAGGTGCCGTACACCCGCGAGCCCACCGCCGAGGAGCTCCGGCTGATCCGTACGGAGCTCGATCCGGAGCGGCTGCGGGAGCGCGAGGTGCCGTCGGCATGACGGACGACCGGATCGAGCCCCGGGCCGAGACCCGGATCGAGACCGCGCTGACCCGGCTCGTCGGGGTGCGTCATCCCCTCGTGCAGACCGGCATGGGGTGGGTGGCCGGGCCCCGGCTGGTGGCGGCCGCGGCCGAGTCGGGTGCCCTGGGAATCCTGGCCTCGGCCACCATGACCGTCGGGCAACTGCGGGCGGCGGTCCGCGAGGTCGCGTCCCGTACCCGGGCGCCCTTCGGGGTCAATCTGCGGGCGGACGCGGCCGATGCGGGTGAGCGGGTGCGGATCATCGTGGAGGAGGGGGTACGGGTCGCCTCGTTCGCCCTGGCTCCCTCCCGTGAGCTGATCGCCCGGCTCAAGGACGCGGGCGTCGTCGTCATCCCCTCGGTCGGGGCCCGCCGTCATGCCGAGAAGGTCGCGGCCTGGGGCGCGGACGCGGTCATCGTGCAGGGCGGCGAGGGCGGCGGGCACACCGGGAGCGTCGCCACGAGCGTGCTGCTGCCGCAGGTGGTGGACGCGGTGGGCATCCCGGTGATCGCCGCGGGCGGCTTCTTCGACGGCCGGGGACTGGTCGCGGCGCTGGCCTACGGAGCGGCCGGGATCGCCATGGGAACCCGCTTCCTGCTGACGTCGGACAGCACCGTGCCACCGGCCGTACAGGCCCGCTATCTGGCGGCCGCCGTCAGTGACATCACGGTCACCACGAAGGTGGACGGGCTGCCGCACCGGATGCTGCGCAGCGAGCTGGTCGAGGCGCTGGAGCGCTCCGGGCGCACCGCCGCGCTGTTGCACGCGGTGCGCCGCGCCGCCTCGTTCCGGAAGCTGTCCGGTCTGAGCTGGGCGCAGCTGATCCGGGACGGTCTGGCGATGAAGCACGGCCGGGACCTGACCTGGAGCCAGGTCCTGCTCGCGGCCAACACCCCGATGCTGCTGCGGGCGTCGATGGTCGAGGGCCGTACCGACCTCGGGGTGATGGCCTCCGGACAGGTCGCGGGGGTGATCGGGGATCTGCCGTCCTGCGCGGAACTCGTCGACCGGATCATGGCGGAGGCGCGCGCGACGCTGGCCGTCCTGCCGGGCCGGGAGCAGACATGACGTTGCGTCAGAGTCGTTCGATGATGGTGACGTTGGCCTGACCGCCGCCCTCGCACATGGTCTGCAGCCCGAACCGGCCGCCGGTGCGCTCCAGTTCGTGCAGCAGCGTCGTCATCAGCCGGACACCGGTCGCGCCGAGCGGATGGCCCAGGGCGATGGCACCGCCGTTGACGTTGACCCGCTCCGGGTCGGCGCCGGTCTCCTTCAGCCAGGCCAGGACGACGGGTGCGAAGGCCTCGTTGATCTCGACCAGATCGATGTCGTCGATCGACATGCCCGCCTTCTTCAGCGCGTACGCGGTCGCCGGGATCGGTGCGGACAGCATCCGGATCGGGTCCTCGCCGCGCACCGACAGATGGTGGATGCGGGCCCGCGGGCTCAGACCGTGCTCGGCCACTGCCCGCCCGGAGGCGAGGAGCAGGGCGGCCGCGCCGTCGGAGACCTGGGAGGAGACCGCCGCGGTCAGCCGGCCGCCCGGGACGACCGGCGGCAGGGCGGCCATCTTCTCCAGGGAGGTGTGACGGCGCGGTCCCTCGTCGGCGGTGACCTCCCCGTAGGCGACGGTCTCCCGGTCGAAACGGCCTTCGTCGAGGGCGCGGACGGCGCGCTGGTGTGAGCGCAGCGCGAACTCCTCCATGTCCGCGCGGGAGAGGCGCCACTTCTCGGCGATGAGTTCGGCGCCGTGGAACTGGTCGACGGGCGCGTCCCCGTAGCGGGCCCGCCAGCCCGTGGAGCCGGCGAACGGGCCGTCGGTCAGCCCCAGCGGTTCGGCGGCTCGCCGGCTCGCGAAGGCGATCGGGATCTGTGACATGTTCTGCACCCCGCCCGCGACGACCAGGTCCTGGGTGCCGGCGAGCACGGCCTGGGCCGCGAAGTGCACGGCCTGCTGGGAGGAGCCGCACTGGCGGTCGACGGTGACGCCGGGCACGTGCTCGGGCAGCCCGGCGGCCAGCCAGCACGTACGGGCGATGTCGCCGGCCTGCGGTCCCACCGCGTCCAGACAGCCGAAGACGACGTCCTCGACGGCGGCCGGATCGGCGCCGCTGCGCGCCATCAGCGCGGTCAGCACATGGGCGCCCAGATCGGCGGGGTGGACGGCCGACAGACCGCCGCCCCGCTTCCCGACCGGGGTACGGACCGCTTCGACGACAAAGGCCTCGGACATGGTGGTCTCCTGGTTCAGATTCTGCGGAGCCGGCGGCCGGCCGCGCAAGGCACGGCCGGCCGGCGCTCCCCGTCTCAGGCGCGCTGGGAGCTGACGGACACCGTTTCCCCGGTCAGGTACGAGGCGTAGTCGCAGGCCAGGAAGACGATGACATTGGCGACCTCCCAGGGCTCGGCGTAGCGGCCGAAGGCCTCCCGCTCGGTGAGCTCCGCCAGCAACTCGGGGGTGGTCACCTTCACCAGATGCGGGTGCATGGCGAGGCTGGGCGCGACCGCGTTGACGCGGACGCCGTATGCGGCGGCTTCCACGGCGGCGCAGCGGGTCAGCGCCATCACGCCGGCCTTGGCCGCGGCGTAGTGGGCCTGGCCGCGCTGGGCGCGCCAGCCGACGACGGAGGCGTTGTTGACGATCACGCCGCCGCGACCGGCCGCCTTCATCCGGCGCAGGGCGCCCCGGGTGCAGCGGAAGGTGCCGTTCAAGGTGGTGTCGAGGACCGCGGCCCACTGCTCGTCGGTCATCTCGACGAGGTCGGCGGTGCCCCCGAGCCCGGCGTTGTTGACCACGATGTCGAGGCGGCCGTGGCGCTCCTCGGCCAGTGTCAGCAGGGCGCCCACCTGGTCCTCGTCGGTGACGTCGCACGGCAGGGACGCCACCTGGCCGGCGCCGAACTCCGCGGCGAGCGCCGCGGTGCTCTCCGTCAGACGGCGCGCATGGCTGTCGCCGATGACGATCCGGGCGCCCTCTTCCAGGAAGCGGCGGGCGGTGGCGCCGCCGATGCCGGCGCCGGCGGCCGCGGTGATGACGGCGGTCCGGCCGTCGAGCAGCCGGTGGCCGGGCACATAGGGGGGCGAGGTCATGCGCGGGCCTCCTGGGACGGGCCGGGTGCGGGCCCGGCGCGGGCGTGCCGCCGGCGCTCGGGGAGCCGACGGGGCGGCCCTCGGCGCGGGAGCGCGGCGGCGGGGGCCTCGACGCTGTTCCTGACGGTACGTTAATCTACCAAACACTTGTTAGGGAAGGAGTGTGGATGCCCGCTGCCCGAGACGACGAGGCCCTGCCCGGCGAACGGCACGCACCACGCACCGTCCGGTCGCTCCACAGGCCGGACGGCCGCACCGGACGGCGACCGTCCGGCCGACCGGCGGCGGCGTGATGGACCTCGAATTCACCGCCGCGGAGCGGGAGTTCCGGACCGAGGCGCGGAACTGGCTGGCCGGCCATGTCCCCACCACGCCGCTGCCGTCGCTGGAGACCGCCGAGGGGTTCGCCGCCCACCGGGAGTGGGAGCGCCGGCTCTCCGCGGGCCGCTGGTCGGTCGTCTCCTGGCCCGAGGAACACGGCGGCCGCGGTGCCTCGCTCCTCCAGTGGCTGATCTTCGAGGAGGAGTACTACGCGGCCGGCGCACCGGGACGGGTCAGCCAGAACGGCATCCACCTCCTCGCCCCGACGCTCTTCGCGCACGGCACCGACGAGCAACGCGCCCGCATCCTCGGCCCCATGGCCCGCGGCGAGGTCATCTGGGCCCAGGCCTGGTCGGAGCCGGAGGCCGGGTCGGATCTGGCATCGCTGCGCTCGACCGCCGTACGGACCGCCGGCGGCTGGCGCTTGAGCGGGCAGAAGACCTGGTCATCCCGGGCCGCCTTCGCCGACCGCGCCTTCGGGCTGTTCCGCAGCGATCCGCACACCGCCCGCCCGCACCAGGGCCTGACCTATCTGATGTTCCCGCTGGACGCCCCGGGCGTGACGGTACGCCCGATCGGCCGGCTGGACGGCAAGCCCGCCTTCGCCGAACTCTTCCTCGACCAGGTCTTCGTGCCCGACGCGGATGTCATCGGCGAGCCGGGGCAGGGCTGGCGGGTCGCGATGAGCACCGCGGGCAACGAGCGCGGCCTGACGCTGCGCAGTCCGGGGCGCTTCTCCGCGGCCGCGGAGCGGCTGGCCGCGCTGTGGCGCGAGGCCCCCGAGGCGGTTTCGGGGCCGCTCACCGACCGGGTCGCCGATGCGGTGATCGGCGCCCGCGCCTACCAGCTGTTCGCCTACGCCCACGCCTCCCGGCTCGCCGCCGGGGAAGGCCACACCCCCATCCGTACCGAGCCGGGAGCGGGCGACCTCGGCGCCGCGTCGAGCCTGACCAAGGTCTTCTGGTCCGAGCTGGACATCGCCCTGCACGAGACCGCCCTGGACCTGCTCGGCCCGTCCGGCGCGCTCACCGAGGGCGCCGGGGAGGCGCCCGCACACGGGCTGTGGGCCGAGGGCTACACCTTCGCCCTCGCCGGGCCGATCTACGCCGGCACCAATGAGATCCAGCGCGACATCATCGCCGAGCGGCTGCTCGGCCTGCCGAAGGGACGCCGGTGATGCGGTTCCTCCTGAGCGATGAGCAGCGGGAGTTCGCCCGGTCGCTGGACGGCATGCTGCGGGCGTCCGGCACCCCGGCCGTGGCGCGGGCCTGGGCGGCCGGGGAGCACGGGCCGGGCCGCGACCTGTGGACGCGGATCGCCGAGGCGGGGGTGTTCGGCCTCGCGGTGTCCGCGCGGCACGGCGGGATGGGGCAGCTGCCCGCCGAACTCGCCGTCGCCTTCCATGAGTTGGGGCGTCATGCCGTACCGGGGCCACTGGTGGAGACGGTGGCGGCGGCCGCGTTCCTGGAGCGCCTCGGTGCCGGCGCCGCGGCCGGGGAGTGGCTGCCGCGGATCGCCGCGGGCGAGGCCGTGGTCAGCCTGTGTGCCGGGGACCCGTACGCCCTGGACGCGGATGCCGCCGACGCCGTCCTGGTCGTCCAGGGCGACACGGTGCGCCGTGCGGACGGCCATGGCCCCCTGCAGGCGTCCCTCGATCCGGCCCGGCGGCTGTTCCGTCCGCTCGGCGGGGCGGTGCTCGCCCGTGGCCCGGCGGTGGCCGCGGCCGCCGCACACGCCCTCGACCTCGCGCGGCTCACCACCGCCGCCCAGTCCCTCGGCCTGGGCCGCGCGCTGCTGGCGGCGACGGTCTCCCACGTCACGCGGCGCACCCAGTTCCAGGTGCCGATCGGCTCCTTCCAGGCGGTCAAGCACCGGCTGGCCGACGCCCTCATCGGGCTGGAGTTCGCCCAGCCGCTGGTCCACGGGGCGGCGCTGGCACTGGCGGCGGGCGCGCCGTCGGCCGGCCGGGAGGTGGCTGCGGCGAAGGTCGCGGCGGGCGAGGCCGGTTACGCGGCGGCGCGGACGGCGCTGCAGTTGCACGGCGCCCTCGGGTATACGCAGGAGCTCGACCTCTCGCTGTGGATCCGCAAGGCCCGCCCGCTGCGGGACGCCTGGGGCACGCCGGCCGACTGCCGCCGGCGGGTGCTGGCCGCCTGACCGGCCCGGCGCCTCGGGCCCCCGGCCGCCGCACCGCGGCCGGGCGGCTACCGGCGGCGGCGGTCCCGCTCGTCCAGATCGGCGAGCATGGCGTCGGCCAGATCCCGCTCCGCGGCGTAGTACCGCTGCGACCACTTCAGGACGAGGGAGGGGTAGGCCCAGGCCTCCTCGGCGCGGGCGCCGTCCACCTCGGCACGCTGCCGCATGGATTCCGCGTACTCCCGGTGCCGGCCCAGCACTTCACGCATCCGGTCGGCCTCCAGCAGATGGCCGAGCCACAGCCGCAGCATCACCCCGTGCTTGAGGACGGGAGGTTCCACGGGCGCCTCGCGCGCCCAGTGACGGACCGCCGCCATCCCCTCATCGGTGATCACATAGACCCGTTTGTCGCGGTCGCCGGTCTCCTGGGCGACCCTGCGCGCACTGACGTAGCCGGCCTTCTCCAGGCGCTTCAGCTCGCCGTATATCTGGCTGAAGGACGGGCTCCAGTAGAAGAAGCGCAGCGACCGGTCCGACCATTTCTTGAGGTCGTAGCCGGACAACTCGTCACCGAAGGAGAGCAGTCCCAGCACCGCCCAGCCGGTCGCCGGCAGCGCCGGTCGCTGCGCCTCGCCGGTGTTCACCGCACGCGCCTGCTTCTCCGTCACGGGCGGCAGTCTACGGTTCCGGGCCCGTCCCGCACCTGGGGCAACTTCGCCAACTCCCCTTCCCTCGCGTACGCCTGACCGGCCCTCGGCGCCCGCGACCGCGTCCCGGGCGCCGGGCGCCGGCATCTGAGCCGGTGCCCCACGCGCCGTCCGGCCACCGCGCGCGACGACGGGTGCGGCACGGGCGGAGGAACCGGGCGGCCGGGGCGGCGGCTCCGGACGCCCGGCACCCCCGGCCCGCTCCGGCCCGCCCCATCCCGCCCCGGCCGTACGCTGCGGACCCGGACCCCCTGCCCAATAGTGGAAAGGTGAGTGAGCAGCAGGGAACCTCCCCGCCGTACGGGCCGCGGCGTTCGGCCGACGGGCCCGTCGGGGCGCTGCTGCGCAGACTGCGCTACCGGCGGGTGCACGGCGTACCCGGCCTGCGCGGACACCGCTCGGTGGTCGGCAATGCGGTCCGGGTGACGGCCGCCTCCTGCCTCGCCTTCTACCTCTGCCGCTATGCGCTCGACCTGCCCGTGATGTCCGTCTACGCCACCTTCACCGTGGTGTCGCTCGGCGCGCTCGCCCGGATCCCGGGCTCGGGGCGGCAGCGCGCCGAGACCACCGTCATGGCGATCCCCGCCGGGCTCGTGCTCATCACGCTGGGCACCCTGCTCGCCGTGCAGACCTGGGCGGCCGTCCTCGGCATGCTCGTCATCGGCTTCATGGTGGCGTACGCGGGCACCACCGGGCCGCGGATCGCCGGGGCGGCGCCCGGCATGCAGCTGCTCTACATCCTGCCGTGCTTCCCGCCGTACGCCCCACAGGACCTGGTCCAGCGGTTGACCGGCTTCCTGCTGGGTGCCCTCCTGCTCGCGCTGGCGCAGCGGTTCCTGATGCCCGAACCGAAGACCCCGTCCTTCGGCCGGCTGCTGGCCGACGCCGCCGAGGCCGCCGCGGACCTGGCCGACCACCACGGCGGGCCCACTCCCGTGCAGGCGCTGGCCCGGGCGCACCGGGCCGGGGAGGCGCTCCGGCCGACCGCTGTCCCGCCCGCGGACCTGCCCGCCTCCCCCACCCTCACCCACAAGGCCATGGCGCACGCCGCGGAGGCCGTCCGCACCCTGCTGGCCCGGCTGGACACGCTGCACACCCTGGCGACCGGGCCGCACCACACGTACCACCCGGAGACGGTCGCGCTGCTCCAGGGCATCAGCGCCGCCGCGCGCGATACGGCGGACGCACTGCGGCGGGGAAAGCGGCTGCGGCCCGGCGAGGGGCCCTCCGCCGCGCCCCTGCAGGAGGAGCTGACCCCCGTCCGCGCCCACCGGGCGGTGGCCACCCTGGACCGGCTGGGCGCCGACGACCGGCTGGTCTATCTGCGCCGCCGGTCGCAGGTGGTGCAGGCCGCCGACTGCGCCGTGGTCCTCGTGCTGGCCACCCGGCTGCTGCTCGGCGACCGTACCGTCGACCGGAACCCGGTCGGGCACAGCTTCGCCTATGCGCGGGTGCACACCCCGCGGCTGTGGTGGCAGCGGCTGACCCTCCACCTCACCCCCCGCTCGGTGATCTTCCAGAACGCCTGCCGGTTCGCGCTGGGCCTGGCCGCGGCGCGGGCCATCGCCGGGGTCCTCGACCTGCAGCACGGCTTCTGGGTGCTGCTGGCGACGCTGACGCTCACCCGCACCACCACCCTGGAGACCTGGTCCGCGGTGCGGCAGGCACTGCTGGGCACCCTGGTCGGCGCGGTGGTGGCCGCCGGGCTGCTGGTGGTGGTCCAGGACCGGGACACGGTGTACGCGGTGATCCTGCCGCTGGTGATGCTGACGGCGTTCATCGCGGGGCCGCTGCGCGGGCTGGCCTGGGCCCAGGGCGGGTTCACGCTGGTGGTGGCCACGCTGTTCGCGCAGGTCACCCCGTCGACCTGGCAGCTGGCCCCGGTACGGCTGGTGGATGTGCTGGTCGGCAGCGTCATCGGGCTGGCCTGTGGTCTGGTGGCCTGGCCGCGGGGCGCGGGCAGCGAGGTGCGCAAGAGCATGGCGGGGCTGTGTTCCGCCATCGCCGACACCATCGGCCAGACCACCGCCCAGGTCGTCGAACGCGCCGGCAGCACCGACATCTTCGCCCTCAACCGCGCCCTGATCCTCGCGCGGGAGAGCCTGGCCCAGTACCAGTGCGAGGCGCGGGAGAATGCCGCCGGGCAGCCGGACTGGCCCACGGTGCTGGTCGCCGGGGCGGACGCGCGGCGCGGCGGGCGGCTGCTGCCCGGCCGCCCCGGCCGGATCGCGCCGCACGAGGTCGGAGCCTGGCTGCGCCGGGCGGCCGACTGCACCGCGGCCGACTACCGCGCCCTCGCCGACCGTCTCTGCGCCGACCGCGGCATGCCGCACGAACGCCCCCAACCGCTCGACATCCGCGGCCTGTTGGCCCTCACCCCGCCCGTGCCGCACCACGGCCCGGACCGGGAGCGCCGCGCGGTCTCCGCCGCCCTCCTCCTCGACTCGGTGATCTGGCTCGACGCGCTCACCGACGATCTGAGCCGCATCCACCAGGAGATGTGAGGCCGGTGTGGTGCGCCGCGGGGCCGGTGCGGTGCGCCGCGGGGCCGGTGCGGTGCGCCGCGGGGCCGGTGCCGGGCGCCGCGGGACGGCTGCCGGGCGCCGCGGGACGGCTGCCGGGTGCCCCGGCTCCGGTCCGCCCGGGTGCGGACGGGGGTGTTGCCCCTGATCCTGAAGCAGTGGAGCCGTGTGTCACGTGTGGCGTCGCGTCTCCCGGGCAACCGCCAGGGCACGAGCCAACAGCACAAGGAACCCGGTAAGGCAGCATGCCGCGGTAGCGCCGTGGCAGCGGAACGGACGCACATGAGCAATGGATTCATGGGTCCGGAGGGTTACGGCCCGGACTCTTTCGGTGACTTCCTCGCGCGCTTCTTCGGTGCCGCACAGTCCGCGAACGGCAAGGCGGGCAAACCCACGCACCCGCAGGCCGACATCGCCCGCATGATGAGCGGCCCCGCCCGGGACCTGGTGACCTCCGCGGCCGCCTACGCCGCCGAGCACGGCAGCCCGGAGCTCGGCACCGAGCATCTGCTGCGCGCCGCCCTGGCCGCCGAACCGACCCGCAGCATGCTCCAGCACGCCGGCACCGACCCCGACACGCTGGCGGCCGAGATCGACCGCAGCGCCGGTACGGGGCCCAAGCAGCGCAGCGTGGCGGTCACCCCCGCGGTCAAGCGGGCGCTGCTGAGCGCGCACGAGATGGCGCGGGACAACGGCGCCTCCTACATCGGCCCGGAGCATGTGCTGGACGCCCTGGCCGCGAACCTGGACTCGGCGGCGGGGCGCATTCTCAACCTCGCCCACTTCGAACCGTCGGCCGCGCCGCAGGGCAGTCACGGGCCGCAGCACCCGGGGGGCGAGCACGGCGCCGCTCCGAAGCACGACACGCCGACCCTCGACAAGTACAGCCGCGATCTGACCGACCTGGCCCGGGCGGGCCGGATCGACCCGGTCATCGGCCGCTCGGAGCAGATCGAGCAGACCATCGAGGTGCTCTCCCGGCGCGGGAAGAACAACCCCGTGCTGGTCGGCGACGCGGGCGTCGGCAAGACCGCGATCGTCGAGGGCCTGGCCCAGCGCCTCGCCGACGGGGACGTCCCCGAGACCCTGGCGGGCCGGCGCGTCGTCGCCCTGGATCTGACGGCCGTCGTCGCCGGCACCCGCTACCGCGGTGACTTCGAGGAGCGGATGAACGCCATCATCGAGGAGGTCCGCGCCCACCCCGGCTCGCTGATCGTCTTCATCGACGAGCTGCACACGGTCGTCGGCGCCGGCGGGGGCAGCGGGGACGGCGGTTCCCTGGAGGCGAGCAACATGCTCAAGCCCGCCCTGGCCCGCGGGGAGCTGCACGTCATCGGGGCCACCACCCTGGAGGAGTACCGGCGGCACATCGAGAAGGACGCCGCGCTCGCCCGGCGCTTCCAGCCCATCCTGGTGCCCGAGCCGAGCGTCTCCGACACGGTGGAGATCCTGCGTGGCCTCCAGGACCGCTACGAAGCACACCACCAGGTCCGCTACACCAACGAGGCGCTGCTCGCCGCGGTCGAGCTCGCCGACCGCTACATCGCCCACCGGTTCCTTCCCGACAAGGCCATCGACCTGATCGACCAGGCCGGCGCCCGGGTGCGGCTCCGTTCGGGTGCCACTGCCACCGATGTACGCGAACTGGAACGCGAAGTGGAGCAGCTGGCCCGGGACAAGGACCAGGCGGTGGCCGCCGAGCAGTACGAACGGGCCACCGAGCTGCGCGACCGGCTCGCCGAGGTCACCGCGCGGATCGAGGCCGAGCGGGGGGAGCCGCCGAGCGACTGCCGGATCGTCAGGGTCAGCGCCGAGGACATCGCCGAGATCGTGTCACGGCAGACCGGGGTGCCCGTGAGCAGCCTGACCCAGCAGGAGAAGGAGCTGCTGCTGGGGCTGGAGGGGCAGCTGCATACCCGGGTGATCGGGCAGGACGACGCCGTCACGGCCGTCTCCGAGGCGATTCTGCGGTCGCGGGCCGGCCTGGCCGACCCGAACCGTCCGATCGGCAGCTTCCTCTTCCTCGGCCCGACCGGCGTGGGCAAGACCGAGCTGGCCCGCGCGCTCGCCGAGGCGCTGTTCGGCAGCGAGGAGCGCATGGTGCGGCTGGACATGAGCGAGTATCAGGAGCGGCACGCCGTCAGCCGGCTGGTCGGTGCGCCCCCCGGATACGTCGGCCATGAGGACGCGGGCCAGCTGACCGAGGCGGTGCGCCACCACCCCTATTCGCTGCTGCTGCTCGACGAGGTGGAAAAGGCCCACCCCGATGTCTTCAACATGCTGCTGCAGGTCCTCGACGACGGGCATCTGACCGACGCGCAGGGCCGCACGGTCGACTTCAAGAACACCGTCATCGTGATGACCAGCAACCTCGGCTCCGAGGCGCTCAGCGGCGGCCGCGGCGTGCTCGGCTTCGGCCCGGACATCTCCGGGGCGGAGGCCGGCGACGGCGCGCGGGAACGTGCGCTGAGCTCCCTGCGCGACCACTTCCGCCCGGAGTTCCTCAACCGGCTCGACGAGATCATCGTCTTCCGCCGGCTCACCGACGACCAGCTGCGGCAGATCACCGGTCTGCTGCTCGACGGCACCAGCCGCAGGCTGCGCGCCCAGGACATCTCCATCGAGTTCACGCCCGGCGCCGTGGACTGGCTCACCCACCGCGGCCACCAGCCCGAATACGGGGCCCGGCCGCTGCGCCGCACCATCCAGCGCGAGGTCGACAACACGCTCTCCCGGCTGCTGCTCGACGGTGCGCTGTCGGCCGGGGACCAGGTGCGCGTGGAGGTCAAGGACAACGAGCTGGCCTTCAGCACCGGCGTGAAGAAGTAGGAGGCCCGGTGGGAGGGCTGGGGCCGCGGGACACCGCGCCGGGCCGCCATGAGTCGCCGGAGGAGCGAGCCGACCGGCGGTGGGCCGAGCTGCTGCAGGAGGTGCGGGTCATCCAGACCGGTGTGCAGATCCTCTTCGGCTTTCTGCTGACCGTCGTGTTCACCCCGCGCTTCGCCACCCTCCAACAGACCGACAAGACCATCTACGTGGTGACGGTCCTGCTCGGCGCGGCCACCACCGGCGCACTGGTCGGCACGGTGACCTTCCACCGGCTGGTCGCCGGCCACCGGCTGAAGCCCGAGACGGTGCTCTGGGCCTCCCGCCTGTCCCTGGTGGGGATCGTCCTCCTCCTGGCGACGGTCACCTCCGCGCTGCTGCTGATCCTGCGCATCGCGATGAACAACTCCGCCGTCCCCTGGGTCGTCGCGGGTCTCGTCGGCTGGTTCATGCTCTGCTGGTTCGCGCTGCCGGCCTGGGTACTGCACCGGTACTCGTCCAGGGATTGACTCCTCCCCCTGGTAAACGAGGGGGATTCCTAGCTCACGTCGCCTGCGGCCCGGCGGGCGCACAGGTCTTACACGATCAGCACTAGCCGGGTTGAAGACCAGCCCGGACCAGCATCACGCGCGCGGAGTTCTTGTCTCTGGGCGAGACGGCTCCGCACGCGGTGCAGGCGTATGTTCGTTCGGAGAGAGGTAGTGCGTGCTTGGTTCTCGCTCCGCACTGTGCGCAGTCCATGGTGGTGTGCGCGGGGTGCACGAGGCGGATGTCCCGCCCGTGCTTGCGGCCCATCTCGATCAGGACCTTCTTCGTGGCGCTGATCGCCGCGTCCGCTGCCTTGCGCGCCATGGTCGACTTGGCGAGGAACTTCGGACGGAAGTCCTCCACCGCCACAGCATCATGATCACGCACAACGGACTTGGCCCACTTGCGACCGGTGTCCTCCCGCTGGCGGGCGACCTTCTTGTAGGTCTTGGCGCGCAGCTTCTTCGCCTCGCGGTAGCCCTTCGAAGCGGCGTGGCCTTTCTTCGGCTTGCGCCGAGCCATCATGCGGTCGTACCGCCCCACCTTCGCCTGCGCCTTCCTCCCGTGCTGCGCGTGGGGAAGGTCGTACTCGTCGGAGGTGGTGGTCGCGGTCTCCTTGACGCCCCAGTCGATGCCGATCACGCGGCCGGTGGTCGCCAGCGCCTCGGCCACCGCGGGGACGACGAACGACGCCCACCAGCGGCCCACGCTGTCCCGGTACACGCGCACCGAGCTGGGCGCCTCGGGCAGCTGCCGCGACCACACCGGCCGTACGACGATCCCACCCGCCAGATGCAGACGGCCGTCCTTGAGCCGGAAACCCCGCTTCGTGTAGTTCAGCGTCGGCGCCGCCTCCCGCTTCTTCTTCCAGCGGGGCATCCCGGCCCGCTGCCGCATCGGCAACCGGTCCCTCATATCCTTCAACGCCTTGGCGCGGGACTTGCCGAAGTCGCGTACGAGCTGCTGCTGCGGGACGCTCGCGCCCTGGGCGAGCCAGGGCGTCACCCTGCGGGCCTCGGTCAGCATCCTGTCGAGCCGGGCCGGCCCACAGGTCATCTTCTCGCCGGTCGCCTGCGCTGCCTGGTGGACGGCCTTGGACTTCGCGACGCACTCATTCCACAGCCAGCGGCACCGGTCCGACTCGCTTTCCAGCGCACGCCGGGCCGATGCGGAAAGACGCAGACGGTAGGTGTAGCGGACGCACCCGGCACCCTCCGTCCTCGCTTCCGCAGCCATGCACATCAACCTACCGGGCAGGACTGACAGTTGAGCCCTATTGACCTTCGTAGTGCCCCTCACCTGCGGGGATGGTGGACACCGAATCGCCCTGACAGCGATTCGGCTTTTCCTGCCCTGCTCCGCAGGAGTCCGATTCTCCCCCGCAAGCGGGAGGTGCCCCCACACCGGCGTAAACGCCGGTGCGTCCTCGGAGGAATCCGGTGAGCGGGCGGCAGGGGCCTATGCCCGCCGCGCCGGGACACCGTGGGCCACCGGCTCGTACCGGCCCCACCGGCGGCCGTACACGGGACGAGGCCGCCAAGGGCGCGGGCCGGCTCCCTGGTCGGGGTCCCGGCCCGCGCCCTCGGCGGCCGTTGAGGCGTGCGCGGTCACGCCCCCGCGGTGGCCGTGCCGGCGCGGCGCGGACGGGTCAGCAGCGCGGCACCCGCGAGTCCGGCGGTGACGATCGCCAGTGCCACGGCGAGCATCTCGGGCCACATGCCGGTGTCTCCCAGCCCGCTGCCCAGCGGGGCGAAGACCCCGGCCCGGGACAAGGCGTGCAAAGCGATGATGATCATTGCCCCGGCGGCACTCGCCGTCCAGACCAGGGCGGTGTCGCGCATCGCGAGCAGCCCGGCCAGCATCAGATAGATGACGGTGATGGCCATCGAGAGCCCGGCGACCGCGGGCGCGCCCTGGAGATGCGCGGCGTTCACCGGCAGATGACCCAGCCCGCACAGCGCCAGGGCCAAGGCCGCCGGCCAGCGCAGTACGGACCGCAGCACGCCGGGATGCGCGTAGCCCGGCTGGCGGGACGCATCGTCCGGCGTGGACCACGGCCCGCTCTGCGGCATACCGGCCGTCCGCTGGGCCCACGGCGGGCGGCTCGGCGGCTGGTTGACCGGGTTCTCGCGCTGCCCGGGGGCGAGCGGCTGACCGTCGCGGCCCAGGGGTCGGACATCGGGGTCGAGGACGTGCATGTTCGCGGTGGGCTCCGGTTCGAAGGGTCCCCCCGGCCCGCCGGGTCCGCCGGGGCCGCCGGGGCCGCCAGGTCCGCCGCGGCCGGGCGGGAAGGGGTCGGCCATGGGGTAGTCCGCGCCGCCGCCGGCCTTCGTACGGTCGAACAGCTCGATCAGCTGGGCGACCTCCTCGACGGATCTGTCGACGGCCACCGCGCGCAGTGCGTCATTGCTCGACTCCGCGGTGTGCGGAGCGGCTCTGAGCATGTCGAAGAGCGCAGCGACCTCGCTCACCGGACGGGAAATGACCGCCATACGCAGCGCTTCATCGCCGGGGTTGGGAACGTCGCCGCTGCGCTTGAGCAGCTCCACAAGGGCGGCGACTTCCTCCAAGGGCCGATTGGTGACTGCCTCCCACAAAAGGGTGCGGGCGGAGTTTTTCTCAGGGGTCATGGGCGGAAAGTGCTCGCCGGTTCCTGTCGAGGACAGTTCGGCGTCGCCCCCACAAAGAGCTGGTTCGGATGACATGGAGGGACTCCACTGAACGAGGGGAGCGTCAAACACCAGAAGCGCTGACACTCGGCGGACTGTGAGCGTGCTGTGCTTCAGCCAACGTCCCTACGGGCCGCCCTCGCCATTCAGGAAGGCCATCCGGTGGAAACACGCCGTGACGCCCGGGCGTGCCGCGCCCCGCGGCCGCGGACCGGCGGACTCGGCCGGACCCCGCCGGCCCGGCCCGGCCCTCCCTGCGACACGGGTGCGCCCCGCCCCTCCCCGGTGCTCCTGACAGCGGGACCGACAGCGGGACATCCCTCCTCACGGAGTGTGACTTTGCGGGGGTTGCTGGGCGCTGCCGGGCCTGATTCGCTGGTAACACAGCTCTCCCCCCATACCGCCCAAGGAGAGATCATGAGCGCTACCGGAGAATCTCGCGGACGAATCCAGCAGATGCGCGACAAGGCCCAGGAATTGCAGGCGGCCGCGGAACGCGCCGGCGACCCCGAGGAGCGCAAGCGGCTCCAGGAGAAGGCCCGCAGGCTGCAGTCCCAGAGCGAGCAGGAAAGCGGAATGGCCAGCGGAGACATCTACCCCTCGGAGTGAGGCCGCCGCACGTCCTCACGGGAAGCGGGAAACACCACGGACGGGACGCGCCCTCGGGCCGCGTCCCGTCCGCCGTATTCCCTCCGCTGTGTTCTGACCCGCCGGGGACTCCCGGCGGGTCGGCCCTGCTACTTCTTGACGAATTCGGTGGTGTAGGTCTTCTTCAAATCCACCGTGGCGTTCTTCAGGTTGGGGTTGAAGGACTTCAGCACCCGCTCGACGGTCGCCGGGCCGTCGGCCGGCATCACCCCGTCCTTGGTGAACATCGGCAGGGTGTCCTTGATCGCCTGGGCGTACAGCTTCTTGCCGCCCTGGGCGTAGTCGGCCGGCATCTTGGCGGCGATCTGCTCGGCGGTGTGGGTGGACATCCACTTGAGCGTCTTCACGAAGGCGTCGGCCAGCTTGTGCACGGTCTCCTTGTGGCTGTTCACCCAGTCGGTGTTCATGTAGAGGCTGGAGGAGGGGTAGGGCCCGCCGAGCGCCTTCTGCGAGCCCTCCGGGGTGCGCATGTCCAGGAGGACCTTGCCGAGGTTCTTGTCCACGATCTGCGCGACCGTCGGGTCCGTCGTCATCCCGCCCTGGATCGAGCCCTGCTGGAGGGCCGAGAGGAACGTCTGGCCGGCGCCGACCGCCACCGGAGTGAACTCGTTGGTCTGCACCCCGTTCTTCACCGCGAGGTACTTGGTCAGGAAGTCGGTGGACGAGCCGAGGCCGGTGACACCGAGCTTCTTGCCCTTGAAGTCCTTGGGCGAGGTGAGGTCACCGGCCGCCTTGTTGGACACCACCTCGACCTCACCGGGGGCGTGCGCGAGCTGCACCACCGACTCCACCTGCTTGCCCTTGACCTGCAGATCGAGGGTGTGGTCGTAGAAACCGACGACGCCCTGGACGTCGCCGGAGACGAGCGAGGTGGTGGCCTGCACACCGGCCGGTTCGGTGAGCAGGGTGACGTCCAGGCCCTCGTCCTTGAAGTAGCCGAGCTGCTGGGTGAGTCTGGCCGGCAGGTAGATGACCTTGTCGAGGCCGCCCACCATGATCTTGATCTTGCCGTTCTTGTCGTCGGAGCCGGCGGCCGCGGAGCCGCCGCCGCAGGCGGTGAGCGTGGTCAGGGCGAGGGTGGCGGCGGCCACGGCGGCCGAGATCTTCAGTGGGGTGCGCATGGTCATGTCCTTGTGAGGTGGCAGGGGAAAGGAGGGGGTGGGGGCAGGAGGGGGCTCAGCGGCCGTCGCCGGCGTCGGCCGGCTTCCAGCGGAAGAGCCGCCGTTCGAGGAAGGCCAGCAGCCCCTCGGCGAGCAGGGCGACCACGGCGAGGATCACCATCGCGGCGTACACACCGGCCGCGTTGAAGGTGCCCTGGGACGCCGCGACCAGCAGGCCCAGCCCCTTGGTCGCGCCGATGTACTCGCCGACGATCGCGCCGATCAGCGCGAAGCCGAAGCTGACGTGCAGGCTGGTGAAGATCCATGAGGTGGCGGAGGGGATCACCACCTGCAAGGTGACCTGGCGGTTGCTGGCGCCGAGGATCCGGGAGTTGGCGACCAGGTTGCGGTCGACCTCCCGTGCGCCCTGGAAGGCGTTGAAGAAGACCGGGAAGAAGACCAGGACCACGGCCGAGGCGACCTTGGAGGCCGGTCCGAGGCCGAACCAGATGAGGAAGATGGGGGCCAGGACGATCCGCGGGAGGGCGTTGAGCACCTTGATGTACGGGCCGAGCACATCGGCGAGGAAGCGGATCCGGCCCAGCGTGATGCCCAGCACCACACCGCCGATGACGCCGATGACCCAGCCGAAGAGCGCTTCGTAGAGCGTGTACCAGACCTGCTCCCACAGCGTGCCCTGCGGAGTGCCGTGCAGCGCCCACTGGACCGTCTGGTCCCAGATCTTCGAGGGCATCGAGAAGTTGAAGGGGTCGATGACGGCGGCGCGGGCCAGCCACTCCCACAGCACGAGCAGCCCGACCAGCAGCAGTACCCGGGTGCCGTACACCAGGAGCTTGTGATTGCGGGCGGCTCGCGCCCTGGCCTGCGAGCGGTCGGTGCGGCCCGCTGCCGTGCGGGACGTGACGGGGGTGACGGTTTCAGGCGACATGTGCGGCACCCCTCTCGCGGGTGATCCGGACCTCTTCGCCGAGGGAGGACCAGATCTCCCGGTAGATCTCCAGGAACCGCGGCTCCAGCCGGATCGATTCGACCTTGCGCGGACGCGGCAGATCGACCGCGAAGACCTCCTTGACGGTCGCCGGACCGGCGGTCATGACCACCACCTTGTCGGCGAGCGCGATGGATTCCTCCAGGTCGTGGGTGACGAAGACGACGGAGGCGCCGGTGCCCGACCACAGCTCCAGCAGTTCGTCCGACATCAGCGCCCGGGTCTGCACGTCGAGGGCGGAGAACGGCTCGTCCATGAGGAGGATTTCGGGGTCGTTGACGAAGGTCGCGGCGAGGGCGACGCGCTTGCGCTGCCCGCCGGAGAGCTGATGCGGATAGCGGTCCTCGAAGGCCGCCAGTCCGACCCGGGCAAGCCATTCCCGAGCCCGCTGCCGGGCTTCCGTCTTCGGTACGCCGCGGAACCGCGGGCCGGCCATCACGTTCGACAGCACGGTGCGCCAGGGGAAGACCGCATCCTGCTGGAAGACGAACCCGATCTTGTCCCCGATGCCCCGGACCGGCTCGCCGGCGACCAGCACGTCACCTTCGGTCGGCTCCTCCAGCCCGCTGACCAGGGTCAGCGTGGTGGACTTGCCGCAGCCGGTGGGGCCGACGACGGCGACGAACTCACCGCGTTCGACGACCAGATCCAGATCCCGGACGGCGGTGTGCAGCGCCCCCGAGGGAGTGCGGAATGCCTTGCTCGTACCCCGCAGTTCGATAGCGGGGCTCGTGTGCCTGTTCATGGCCGGGAGGCTAGGAGTGAGCGGGGCCACAGCGGCAGCCTTGTGGGCGCAAGCCGGCTTTCTGCGCGCAAACCCTGTTGTGCTCATTTTGCTCGCGCTAGAACAGCTAAGTCTTTATCAAGGGGTGCGCAATTGCTCACGCACGGCTTACCGTGCGTGCACCGCGAGATAACTGGAAGTTTCGGTTCCGCAAGCGAGCGGAGGGCCGGAGACGAGGGAGGCCCCATGCGCATCCGCCGGCCCCGACGTGTCTTTGCGCAGGTGCTGACCGCGCAAGTGACCCTCACCACCGGCGTCATGGTGCTGGCCACCGGCCTGTTCCTGGCCCCGCTCAGCTCCCAGCTGGACGATCAGGCGATGCGCCGTGCGCTGTCCATCGCCCAGACCACCGCCGCCGAACCGGACCTCGCCCGGGAACTGGCCGCCACCGCGCCGGACGCCCACGGACCGGTGCAGGCCGACGCCGAGCGGATCCGCAAGGCGACCGGGGCGCTGTACGTCGTGGTGATGGACACCCGCGGAGTGCGCTGGTCGCACACGAACCCCGCCGAGATCGGCCGGCACGTCTCCACCGACCCCAGCCGGACCCTGGCCGGACGGCAGGTCCGGCAGATCGACACCGGGACGCTGGGGCGTTCGGCCCGCGCCAAGGTGCCGCTGCGCGACGACCACGGCCGGATCGTCGGCGCGGTATCGGTCGGCATCGCCTACGACAGCGTCCACAGCCGGCTGCTGGGCACCATCCCCGCGGTGCTGCGGTACGCGGGCGCGGCACTGGCCGTCGGCGTCCTGGCCGCGCTCGTCCTCGCCCGCGGGCTGCGGCGCCGTACCCACGGGGTGGCGTTCGCCGACATCTCCGCACTCCTCGACGAGCGGGAGGCGATGCTGCACGGCATCCGTGAGGGGGTGGTCGCCTTCGACCGGCGCGGCCGGATCCGGCTGGTCAATGACGAGGCCGAACGGCTGCTGGGCCTGGACGGACAGGCCGCGGGGCGGGCGCTGGACGAGGTGCTGGCGCCGGGCCGGACGACGGATGTGCTGGCCGGGCGGGTGGCGGGCGCGGATCTGCTGGCCGTGAGCGGCGGGCGGGTGCTGGTCGCGAACCGGATGCCGACGCCGGACGGCGGGGCGGTGGTGACGCTGCGCGACCGCACCGAACTGGAGCTGCTCGGGCGGGAACTGGACAGCACCCAGGGGCTGTTGGACGCACTGCGGGCCCAGGACCACGAGCACGCCAATCAGCTGCACACCCTGCGCGGACTGCTGGAACTCGGCCGGCACGACACGGCGGTCGCCTTCGTCACCGAAGTGACCAGCGCCCAGCGGGCCTCCGCGGAACAGATCGCGGAGCGGGTGCACGACCCGCTGCTCTCCGCGCTGCTCGTCGGCAAGGCGGCCATCGCGGCCGAACGCGGCGTACCGCTGCGGGTGTCGCCCGCGACGCTGCTGCCCGATGCGGTGGTCGACCCGCGCGATCTGGTGACCGTCCTGGGCAATCTCATCGACAACGCGCTGGACGCCGCCGCCGGGCACCGCCGGTCCGAGCCCTTCGTCGAGGTGGAGCTGCAGGGCGAGGGCAGCACGGCCGTGCTGCGGGTCTCGGACACCGGAGCGGGGGTGCCGCCGGAGCTACGGGAGCGGATCTTCGCCGAGGGCTGGTCCACCAAGGCCGTCCCACCGGCCCCCGCGGACGGGCTGTCCGGGCGCTCGGTGGCCTTCCACCGCGGCCGGGGCATCGGCCTCGCGCTGGTGCGCCGGCTCGCCGAGCGCTACGGCGGAATGGCCCGGGTGACCGCTCGCGCGGGCGGCGGCGCGGTCTTCACCGTGGTCCTGCCCGAGGCACTCGCCCCGCCGGCCGACTCCCCCGGACGTGCCCTCACGACCGCGGGAGAGCCCAGGTGAGCGGGGTGTCGCGGCGCCGGGAGCGCCAGGAACGAGCGGGGTCGGCCGGGCGAGCGCCGAGCGCGGAATCACAGCAGCGGAGTACCAGGTGAGCGGAGCGTCACGATGATCGATGTCCTTGTGGTGGACGACGACTTCCACGTCGCCGAGATCAATGCCGCCTACGTGTCCCAGGTGCCCGGCTTCCGGGTCGCCGGCCGCGCCCACACCGCCGCCCAGGCCCTGGCCACATTGGAGCGCACCCGGATCGATCTGGTGCTGCTCGACCACTATCTGCCCGACGAGACGGGGCTGGCGCTGGTGCGGCGGCTGCGGCAGCTCGGCCATCGCACCGACGTGATCATGGTGACGGCGGCGCGGGACGTCGCCACCGTCCAGGACGCGATGCGCAGCGGCGCGCTGCAGTATCTCGTCAAGCCGTTCGGCTTCTCCGGGCTGCGGGCGAAGCTGGAGGGCTATGCGGCGCTGCGCCGGACCGTGGCGGGGGTGGGGGGCCGCGGCGAGGCCGGCCAGGAGCAGGTGGACCGGATCTTCGGCGCCTTCCGGGCGGCCGACTCCCCGCACACCGAGCTCCCCAAGGGCCACTCGGCGGCGACCGTCGACCTGATCCGCCAGGTCCTGGACCAGGCCGGGCACCCGCTGTCCGCCCACGAGGTCGCCGAACGCTCCGGCGTCAGCCGCTCCACCGCCCAGCGCTACCTCAAGCACCTCGAACGCAGCGGCCACATCACCCTGACCCTCAAATACGGCGACACCGGACGCCCCGAACACCGCTACCGCTGGACACGCGCCCACTGACCGGGGCACGGCCGTTCCCCGGCCGGCTCCCCCGGCCCGCTCCCTGCGTGACCCGTCAGGGGAAACGATCTGGCCCAACCCCTTGACAGCTCCCCCGGCCGGATCCGACGATCCCCGAGTGAACCTGTCAGACAGCCAGACAGCTGGCGGCACCCCTCGGCGCATCAGTGCCATGGAAGCGGTGCTGCACCATTTGCGCGACGCCATCGAGCGGGGCGACTACGCGGTCGGCGACAAGCTCCCGTCGGAGGCAGAGCTCTGCCGCCGGCTGGAAGTGAGCCGCCCCGTGCTCCGCGAGGCGCTGCGCGCGCTCCAGACGATGGGGCTGACGGTCTCACGTACCGGCAAGGGCACCTTCGTCGTCTCCGACGGTGCGGCGGCCGATCCGACCTTCGGCGACTACACGGCGAGCGACCTCCTGGAGGTCCGTCGTCATGTGGAGATCCCGGTGGCCGGGTACGCGGCCGTACGCCGTACGCCGGAGGACCTCGATCACCTGACCCATCTGCTGGAGCGGATGGAGCAGGAGACCGACACCACCGCGTGGGTGGCGATGGACACGTTGTTCCATCTCGCCGTCGCCCAGGCGGCCCGCAATCCGGTCTTCCGCCGGGTCATCGAGGAGATCCGCGATGCACTGGCCCGCCAGTCGGCATTCCTCAATGAGCTCGGCGGACGGCGCGAGCAGTCCAACCGGGAACACCGGGCGATCGTCGAGGCCCTCGTCGACAGCTCCGAACAGGACGCCGTGGACGCCATGGCGCACCACCTCGCACGCGTCGAGACGACGCTGACCACCATCGTGCGGCCCCAACACCGCACGGCCCCCTCCACGGAAGACGAGGATCACGCGTGAGCGAGCAATCCCTCCGGCAGGCGGAACGGCAGCAACAACAATCACCACAGGACGCCGCAGGGCGGCCGGCGGGCGGGCATGTGGACGCCGGCGACGCCGGTTATCAAAAGTCCCTCAAGTCCCGGCACGTCAACATGATCGCGATCGGCGGGGCCATCGGCACCGGCCTCTTCCTGGGCGCGGGCGGCCGGCTCGCCGACGCCGGGCCGTCACTGTTCGTGGCGTACGCGCTCTGCGGACTGTTCGCCTTCCTCGTGGTGCGCGCCCTGGGCGAGCTGGTGCTGCACCGGCCGTCCTCCGGGGCGTTCGTGTCCTACGCCCGGGAATTCCTCGGCGAGAAGGGGGCGTTCGTCGCGGGCTGGATGTACTTCCTGAACTGGGCGACCACCGGAATCGCCGACATCACGGCGGTGGCGACCTATACGCACTACTGGGGCATGTTCTCCGATGTGCCGCAGTGGGTGATCGCGCTGATAGCCCTCGCGGTCGTGCTGACCGTGAACCTCATCTCCGTGAAGATCTTCGGCGAGATGGAGTTCTGGTTCGCGATCGTCAAGGTCAGTGCGCTGGTCGTCTTCATGCTGATCGGCATCTTCCTGCTGGTCACCCAGCACCCGGTCGGCGGCCACTCCCCCGGCCCCGCGCTGATCGCCGACCACGGCGGGGTCTTCCCGACCGGAACGCTGGCGATGCTGCTGGTCATCCAGGGCGTGGTGTTCGCCTATGCCTCGGTCGAACTGGTCGGCGTCACGGCGGGCGAGACCGCCGAGCCGGAGAAGATCATGCCCAAGGCGATCAACTCGATCATGTGGCGGGTGGGCATCTTCTACGTCGGCTCGGTGGTCCTGCTGTCGATGCTGCTGCCCTGGAACTCGTACTCCGCCGACGAGAGCCCCTTCGTCACCGTGCTGTCCCGAGTCGGCGTGCCGGCCGCGGGCGGCGTGATGAACCTCGTCGTGCTCACCGCCGCGATGTCCAGCCTCAACTCCGGCCTCTACTCCACCGGCCGCATCCTGCGGTCGATGGCGATGTCCGGCTCCGCGCCGAAGTTCACCGGCGTGATGAGCCGCAGCCAGGTCCCGTACGGCGGCATCCTGCTCACCTCGGGAGTCTGTGTCCTGGGCGTGGGCCTCAACTACGTCGTGCCGAGCGACGCGTTCGAGATCGTGCTGAACTTCGCGGCGATCGGCATCCTCAGCACCTGGGCGATGATCATGATCTGTCATCTGCTCTTCTGGCGGATGACCCGGGCCGGGGAGCTCGAACGCCCCAGCTACCGGCTGCCCGGCTCGCCGTGGACCGAGAGCGTGACGCTGGCCTTCCTCGCCCTCGTCCTGGTGCTGATGTGGGCCGACGGCGGAGCGGGCCGGACCACCGTGCTCTCGCTCCCGGTGATCGTGGCGGCACTGGTCGGCGGCTGGTTCCTGGTACGCGGCCGGGTCGGCACCCTGCGGGACGCGGCGGCGCGCGAAAGCGGGGCACCGGTGGCCGCCGGCCCCATTCCCCACCCCCGGCCTGGCGAAGGCCCCAACAGCAGTGAATCAAACGAGAGTTGATGATGAGTCAGAGCATGACCCGGCCGCACCGCACCCCGGGCGAAGCACCCGCGGTCCGCGAACCGGCACACGTACCCGTCGCCCACGTGGTACGCGGAGGAATGATCGAGGGCATCCACCACGGGTCGGTGGTGGTACTGGCGGCCGACGGGAGCGTGGCGTTCCAGGCGGGCGACATCGAGGTCGCGTGCTACCCGCGCTCGGCGCTGAAGCCCCTCCAGGCGGTCGGGCTGCTGCGGGCGGGGCTGCCGCCGCTGGACGACGAGTTGCTGGCCCTGGTCGCGGCCAGCCACTCCGGTGAGGAACGGCATCTGGCCGGCGCCCGGCGCATCCTGGCCGCCGCGGAGCTGGCCGAGGACGACCTGCGCAACGTCCCCGACCTGCCGTACGACCCGGCCGTCCGCGACGAGTGGATCCGGCGCGGCCTCGCCCCCTCCCGCCTCGCGCAGAACTGCTCGGGCAAGCACGCCGCCATGCTGCTGACGGCCCGCACCCGGGGCTGGCGGCTGGAGGACTACCTCGATCCCGGGCACCCCTTGCAGCAGGAGCTCGCCGCGACCGTGGAGGACCTCACCGGCCAGCGCATCGCCCGGGTCACCGTCGACGGCTGTGGCGCCCCGCTGTTCTCGGTCTCGCTGCACGGGCTGACCCGGGCCGCCGCCCGGCTGGCGACGGCGGCACCCGGCACCGACGAGGGCCGGGTCGCCGAGGCGATGCGCGCCCACCCGGAGATGGTCTCCGGCAGCAGCCGGGACGTCGCCCGGCTGGTGCGGGCGGTGCCCGGTCTGCTCGCCAAGGACGGCTTCGAGGGGGTGCAGATCGCGGCGCTGCCGGACGGCCGGGCCGTCGGCGTGAAGATAGCCGACGGCGCCGACCGCGCCCGGATGCCGGTGACGGCGGCGGCCCTGGCGCGCTGCGGCGTCGACCCCGAGGTCCTCGCCCCCTTCGCCACCGCCCCCGTCCTCGGGGGCGGCGCACCGGTCGGCACGCTCCGGGCCGTGCACACCACGGCACCACAGCTCTCCTGACACCCCATCACCTCACCTCCGCACCCCTCCCCCTTCACAAAGGACCCTCAGCACCATGACTGCCGCCGGCCACCGCCGCGAACACGATCTGCTCGGCGACCGCGAGATACCGGCCGAGGCGTACTGGGGCGTGCACACCCTGCGCGCCAGGGAGAACTTCCCCATCACCGGTACGCCGATCGCCACCTACCCGCACCTGATCAATGCGCTCGCCGCCGTCAAGGAAGCCGCGGCCCGGGCCAACGAGGACCTCGGGCTGCTGGACCGGGAGCGGGCCGACGCCATCGCCGCCGCCTGCCGGGAGATCCGGGACGGCGGCCGGCTGCACGACCAGTTCATCGTCGACGTCATCCAGGGCGGTGCCGGTACCTCGACGAACATGAACGCCAACGAGGTGATCGCCAACCGGGCGCTGGAGATCCTCGGCCACGACAAGGGCGACTACCGCCATCTGCACCCCAACGAGCACGTCAACCTCAGCCAGTCGACCAACGACGTCTACCCGACGGCCGTGAACGTCGCCACGATCATCGCCGTGCGGGAACTGCTCGACTCGATGACCGTCCTGCGCGAGGCCTTCGCAGCCAAGGCCGAGGAGTTCCGCGACATCCTCAAGATGGGGCGCACCCAGCTCCAGGACGCGGTGCCGATGACGCTGGGCCAGGAATTCTCGGCGTACGCGGTGATGCTGGAGGAGGACCAGAGCCGGCTGGCGGAGGCCGTCCTGCTCATCCACGAGATCAACCTCGGCGCCACCGCCATCGGCACCGGCCTCAACGCCCCCAAGGGCTACGCCGAGGCGGCCCGTGACCACCTGGCCACCCTGACCGGCCTGCCGCTGGTCACCGCCGCCAACCTCGTCGAGGCCACCCAGGACTGCGGCGCCTTCGTCCATCTCTCCGGAGTGCTCAAGCGCATCGCCGTCAAGCTCTCCAAGAGCTGCAACGATCTGCGGCTGCTCTCCTCCGGCCCGCGCGCCGGCCTCGCGGAGATCAACCTGCCGCCGGTACAGGCCGGTTCGAGCATCATGCCCGGCAAGGTCAACCCGGTGATCCCGGAAGTCGTCAACCAGGTCGCCTTCGAGGTCATCGGCAACGACGTCACCATCACCATGGCCGCCGAGGCGGGCCAGCTCCAGCTCAATGCGTTCGAGCCGGTCATCCTGCACTCCCTCTCGGAGAGCATCACCCACCTCGGCGCCGCCTGCCGCACCCTCGCCGAGCGCTGCGTGGCGGGGATCACCGCCAACACCGAGACCCTGCGCGCGAGCGTGCAGAACTCCATCGGCCTGGTCACCGCGCTCAACCCGCACATCGGCTACACCGCCGCCACGGCGATCGCCAAGGAGGCCCTCGCCACCGGCCGCGGCGTCGCCGAACTGGTTTTGGAACAGGGCCTGTTGCCGGCCGACCGCCTCGCGGCCCTGCTCCGGCCGGAGGAAATCGCGGGCACCGGGGGCGCCAGGTAATCCACCTCCGCAGCAGGAGCCAGTGGTCCGGTGCGCCGACTCGGACCACTGGTGCCGGCGCCATGACTCGGACAAGCTGCGGCACATGGACTGGATGCCCCTGCTCTCCACACTGACCGGTGCCGTCATCGGCATCGCGGCCACTCTGCTCGCCGATCGCAACCGGTGGCAGCGGGAGGAGGCCAGGCACGCGCTGGAAGTACGGCGCGAGGTGTACTCCGAGTACGTGTCCGCCCTCAAAGCCGCCGGGGAAGAAATCCGGGCCGTCGCCTTGGGAGATCACCTGTCCGAGTCGGCGCGGGACGCGGCCGTACGCGAAGCCGTCCGTGGCACCGGCATCTACACGGCGAGCGAACGCCTCTGGCTCGTGGGCCCGCCGCAGGTCGTGGCGGCGGGCAACGAGGCGTTTCACTGCCTGCGCACGCTGCGCGACGCCTACGCCCGGGGGGTGGCGGTCGGCTCCGCCGAGGCAGCGGCCCTGATAGCGCAACGGCGCGCGGCCATGGCGCAGATGCGTCACCTCATGCGTGCGGACCTGGGCATCGGGCCCCTGGGGATCGAGTGAGCGAGTGAGCGAGAAGAGCCGCAAACGGCGACGCGTGAAGCTCACTTGTCGGGCCGGCGTGTCTCGTGCGGGGTGTGGTGGATGAGGAGCAAGGCGATGTCGTCGGTGTGCGGTGCGCACGGTTCGGTCCGCTGGACGAGGTTCTCGGCGAGGGCACTCATCGGCCCCGGTGGCGACTGCGCGAGGCGGTCGGCAAGGCTGCTCATCGCCTCCTCGATGTCGCAGCCCGGGGCTTCCACGAGTCCGTCGGTGTACAGGGCGAGCGTGCTGCCGGGGTGGAAGGGCACTTCGATCGTCGGGTAGTCGGCGTCGGGGTCGACGCCGAGCAGCAGGCCGGGCGGCAGGGTGAGGACTTCGGTGCGGCCGTCGGGGTGGCGGCAAATCGGCGGCAGGTGGCCGGCGGTGGCCAGGCGGGCGCGGTGCTGCGCCAGATCGAGGTGGACGTAGAGGCAGCTGGTCAACAGGCTGGCGTCCATGTCGGTGAGCAGTCGGTTGGTACGGGCGAGAACTTCGCCGGGGGGTGCGCCGGCGGTGGCGTGGACGGCGGTGCGTACCTGGCCCATCAGGGCGGCGGCGTTGACGTTGTGGCCCTGGACATCGCCGATGGCTGCGGCAGCGGTGTGGGCATCGAGGCGGACCAGATCGTAGAAATCGCCGCCGACATCGATCGTGCGGCCGGCGGGAAGATAGCGGGCGGCCACGTCCAGGCCCGGGACGGCGGGAAGGACGGCCGGCAACAGGCCCGCTTGCAGGCTGCGGGCGAGGTGGTGTTGGGCGTCGTAGAGGATGGCGCGGTCCAGGGCCTGCGCTATGAGACCGGCGAGAGAGGTGAGCACGGCCCGTTCCTGCGGCGTCCAGGGGAAGGGCCGGTCGTAGCCGAGCACCAGCAGCCCGACCGGGGAGCCGGAGGCGATCAGGGGGAAGAAGGCGCACGCGGCGATGTCCTCGAGGACCACCACGTGCGGGTAGGCCCGTACGAGGTCCTCCGTGGTCGCGAAGAAGCTGGGAACGCCACTGGTCAGGGCCTGGGCACCGGGGGTCTCGTCGGTCAGGAGGGTGGCGTCGAAGCGGGCCATGAGCGTTGCCGTGAAGCCGCGTTGGCCGATGACGCGCAGCCGGCCCTCCTCTGCCGTCAGCAATGCCAGGCCCTGGATGTCGAAGGCCGACATGAGCTGGCTGGCGACCCGCTCCATCACGTCCCGGACCCCGACCGCTTCGGCGAGCGTGGCGGCCAGGTGCAGCAGGTGGTACAGCACGTTCGCCCGGCCCGGGGCCGCGGGCTCGGGCGGATGACGCGGTGGTGGGGTGCCGGCGGAGTCGGACACGGCGGCCGGGGTGATCAGGACGCTGAGACCGCCGGCGTCCGGATGGAGCTGGAAGGTCAGCCGCCGGTCCGGCGGGCGCAGCGCGGTGAAGGAGAGGGACCGACGGCTGATCACGGCGGCCCGGTAGTGGTCTTCGAAGCCCGGATCGTCCAGCCAGGGCAGGGCCTCCCAGGGCAGAGCGCCCAGCAGATCGGGGATCTCGGCGCCGACCAGCTCGGCAGCGACAGCGGTGACGAAGGTGATCCGGCCGTCCAGATCCAGCGCGCAGCAGCCCTCGGGGAGCCGTTCGGCGAAGTCGAACGCGGCCAGCGCCTCGGCCGCCGCGGGAGCGCGGGCCCGGAGCGTCGGGATCAACCGTGGCTCCCGGCCGGGCAGTACCGGGTGGTCACTGTCGGCGGCCCGCTCCAGCAGCAACCCCAGGCGCCGGCAACAGGATTGGAGCGCGTCGGCCTCCTGCTGGGCCAGCTCCGGCGGGTGCGCGCCGGGCCACATCAACGCCAGCCCGCCCCAAACGGCCGCATCCGTGGTGATCGGCGCGATGGCCAGCGCAAACGCTTCAGGCAGCAGCAGCGCGGTCCGCGGATACCGGCGCGCCACCTCCTCGTAGTCGTGCAGCCAGAGCAGGCGCCGCTCCCGTACGGCATCGGCCACCGGAGCCCGGGCCGACAGCCACACCTGCTCCCAGGGGGCGACGATCCGCCGGGAGATCCCGGTCAGCACCGTCAGTTGCAGATGATCGGCGCCCGGGGGCAACAGGTAGAGCAGACCCGCCGAGGCGTCCGACTCCTGCACGGCCTGCACCAAGGGAGCCTCCAGCAGCATGTCGGAGCCCCCGGCTGCGGCGCCCCCGAAGAGACCCTGCACCGCCGTCACCCGCCCCCGCCGGCGTGAAAGGTGGCGGCCCGTACGCGTCCGAAACGACTGCGCGCCGCCTCGGCAGCGATCTCCAGGACGGCATCGATCTGCGCCCAACTCGTCCCGACCTGCCGGTCCACCGCCACCGCCCGGCGCATCAGCCGGCCGACCAACTCTGGCAACGACCCGCCGCACCGGCCACACCAAGCATCCCCATACGGGCATTTTACGTCTGATATCGGGTGGGGGCCGGAGGGCGGGCCGGTCCGGAACCGTGGGCAGTTGAAAGGCCGTCCGGCTCACCCGCCGGCAGCCCCGCCCCCGCGCGAGAGGGTCGCGCGGACCCACTTGCCGCCCTCGGGGTCGCGGCCGCAGGTCCAGGACTCGGCGAGCGCCGCGATGATCTGCATGCCGCGTCCGCAGTCCTCGTCACGGCCGGCGGCGCGCTGGACCGGCAGGATCATGGACCCGTCATGCACCTCGATGTGCAGCACATCGGCCTGCAGGGCGAGCCGGAGAGTGATCACGGCATCCGTCCCCCGTTCGCACCCGTAGGGGGCCGGCAGCCGCGCTCCGTGGCGAATGGCGTTCGTGGCCAGCTCGCAGACGATCAGCACGGCGGAATCGATGAGTTCTTCGCTCTCACCCCAGAACCGCAGAGACTCCGCGGTGAAGTTCCGGGCTTGCCTGGCGGAGGACAGGACTGCCGGCAACGTGAGCGAGACAGAAGGAAGTTCGACATCCCGTGGGATGGCGAATTCAGCCACTGCAGTCATTTCCTTAACCCTTCAAACAAGCAAGCGCGCGATCCACCCGGCCGCGTGTGCAGCATTCCGTTTTGCTCAGATGAGCATCCACAGCTCATATATGCAATTACCTCCCATTAAAGATCCGCAAAGGGTGATGTCAATGGTTTTCGAGGCCTCTTTTGAAACATGAGCAAGTCATGCTCAGACGAGCAATTCCGACCGGAATTCGTGACGGTGCGCAGCAGCTCGACGCTGCCCGGTGAGCCGCGCCACGTCATTTCACGGCGCCGAGCGAGAGGCCCTGGACGAGCTTGTCCTGGGCGGCGAACCCCGCGAGGAGCACGGGAAGGGAGATGAACGTGGCGGCGGCGCACACCTTCGCCAGAAAGAGGCCCTGGCTGGTGACGAAGCCGGTCAGAAACACCGGCGCGGTGCCGGCGACGACGCCGGTCAGGACCCGGGCGAAGAGCAGTTCGTTCCAGCTGAAGATGAAGGAGATCAGGGCCGTTGCGGCCAGGCCGGGGAGGGCGACCGGCGCGACGATCCGGGTCAGCGTCGTGGCCAGGCCCGCGCCGTCGATCGCGGCGGCCTCCAGCATTTCCACCGGAATCTCGGCGAGGAACGAGCGCATCATCCATACCGCGATCGGCAGGTTCATCGCGGTGTAGAGGAGGACCAGCAGCCAGATGTTGTCGAGCATTCCGGTGTGCTGTGCGACGAGATAGAGCGGGAGCAGTGCGGCCACCAGCGGCAGCATCTTCGTGGAGAGGAAGAAGAAGAGGACGTCGCGCCATTTGCGCACCGGTTTGATGGACAGGGCGTAGGCCGCGGGGACGGCAAGGGCGAGGACCAGGAGCGTGGAAACCACCGAGGCGGTCAGCGAGTTGAGGAGCGGGGGCCAGGGGCTGACGCCGCTGCCCGCGCCGAAGAATTCGCGGTAGCCGTGCAGGGTGAGCGGCGCGCCGAGGCTGGGCGGGTTGGTCGCCGCATCCGTCTCGCTGTGCAGGGAGGTGAGCACCATCCAGGCGACGGGCACGAAGAAGAGCAGTCCGCACAGCCAGGCCAGCAGGACCAGATACGTGTGCCGGCGACGCCGGCGCCGGGCGGCGGCCGGCAGCCGGTGGACGGCGCGCAGCAGGCCGGTCATCGGATGCCCTCCTCGCGCAGCAGGGACGAGACGGTGCGCAGCGCGAAGGCGGCCACGATCAGGGAGCAGATCACCACGACGACGCCCTGTGCGGACGCCAGCCCGTAGTCGTGGGCCTGGTAGAAGGTCTGGTAGATCGTGTAGGGGAGGTTGGCGGTGCCGAGGCCGCCGGAGGTGAGGGTGAAGACCGCGTCGAAGTTCTGCACGAGGTAGATCGTCCCGAGCAGGGCGGCGAGTTCCAGATAGCGGCGCAGATGCGGCAGCGTCAGATAGCGGAAGATGTCGAACGCGGAGGCGCCGTCCACCAGGGCGGCCTCCACGGCGTCGGCGGGCCGGCTCTGCAGCCCGGCGAGCAGGATCAGCATCATGAACGGCGTCCACTGCCAGATCAGCGTCACTTCCACCGCGGCGAGCGGGGCACTCGTCATCCAGTCCGGCTGCGGCGGGCTGTCGCTGCCGAACAGGCCCCACAGCCAGGTCAGGGCGCCGTTGAGGAGGCCGTAGGAGGTGTTGAACAGGGCGTGCTTCCACAGCAGGGCCGCGGCGACCGGCACGATCAGAAACGGCGTGATGAGCAGGGTGCGGACGAGGCCGCGGCCGTGGAAGCGCCGGTCGAGCAGCAGCGCGAGGCCCAGCCCGAGCAGCAGACTGACCAGGACCACGGTCACCGTCAGCAGGATCGTGGTCCCTACCGCACTGCGCAGCGCGGGGTCGGTGAAGACGGCCCGGTAGTTGTCGAAGCCGGCGAAGCCGCGGTTCTGGGGGGCGAGTGCGTTCCAGCGGAGGAAGGAGATCACCGCGGTCGTCACGAACGGGAGTTGGGTGACGATGATGAGGAAGACCAGGGCGGGGAGGAGGGGCGCCCGGCGGGCCCGGACCGTGGCCCGGTCCATCGCCGCGCGACCGCGGGCGTCCACGGCACCGCGCGGGCCGGGCGCCGAGGCGTCAGTGGCCTGCGTAGACAAGAGCCACCTCCGCTGCCAGTCGCTGGCCGTGACGGAGTGCGGCGGCCACGCTCTGCTTGCCGGCAATGGCCGAACTGATCTCCTGGCTGGTCTTCGTACCCAGGTTGGCGAACTCGGGGATGTCCACGAACTGAATGCCGGGCACGGGGCGGGGCTGGACCCCCGGGTCGTCGGGCCGGGCCGTACTGATCGCCCGCTCGGTCGGGCCGGCGAAGGCCCGGGCGGACGCGATGTAGTGCGGGTTGCGGTAGAGCGACGCCCGCTTGCCGCCCGGCACCTTCGACCAGCCCAGCTCCCGGCCCACCAGCTGTTCGTACTTCTTGCTGGAGGCCCAGGAGATGAATTTCCACGCCGCGTCCTGGTGCTTACTGGCCTTCTGCAGACCCCACGCCCAGGTGTAGAGCCAGCCCGAGACGGCCGTCCTCTCCACCGGCGCCGGGGCATAGCCGACCTTGCCCGCGACCTTGGACTCGCCGCTCTCCAGCGAACCGGCGCCGGCCGTCGCGTCGTACCACATCGCCACCTTGCCCTGCTGCATGTCATTGAGGCACTCCGTGTAGCCGGCCTGCGGGGCGCCCGGCTCGCCGTGCTTGCGCACCAGATCGACATAGAACCGGGTGGCCGCGGTGAAGGCGGGGCTGTCGACCTGCGCCCGCCAGTCCTTGGTGAACCACGTCCCCCCGAAGGTGTTCACCACGGTCGTCAGGGGGGCGATCAGCTGTCCCCAGCCGGGCTGCCCGCGCAGACAGATCCCCTTGACGCCCTTGCGGATGCCGTCCAACTTGGCCGCCATCGTGGCAACTTGGCGCCAGGTGGGCTTGGCCGGCATGGTCAGACCGGCGGCCTTGAACAGGTCCTTGCGGTACATCAGGAACGACGACTCGCCGTAGAACGGCTCCGCGTAGGCCTTGCCGTCGGCGGCGGTCAGCGAGGCGCGGACCGGCGGAAGGATGTCGCCCTGGTCGAAGGCGCGGTCCTTGGCGGCCCGCGCCCCCAGATCGGTCAGCCAGCCGTTGCGGGCATAGATCGGCGTCTCGTAATTGCTCAGGCTGGCCACGTCGTACTGCCCGGCCTGGCTGGAGAAGTCCTGGCTCATCTTGTCGCGCAGATCGTCCTCCGGCAGCACGGTGTAATTCACCTTGATGCCGGTCTCCTTGGTGAAGTGCTCGGCCGTGAGCCGCTGCAGATCCACCATCTGCGGGTTGTTCACCATCAGCACGTTGAGAGTGTTCTTGCCGCTGTTGCCGACATCGCCGGCGCCCCGATAGCAGCCGCCTGCCGCCAGCACCACGGCCAGCGTCACGGCGGTCTGCCGGACGAAGCGACCGGGGCGGCCTCGTCCGGCCCGACCACGGCGTCGTGCTCTCACGGCTGGCACCTTTCACCCCGCCCGCTGCTGCCGCACCAGGTCTATCGCCTCGGGGCGCGAACGTGCCCCTGCCGGCGGACGACAAGCGCACGGTTCCCGCGTTCAGAGCAAGCTTTCGGCCACCCTGGCGTCGGTGACCACGCCGTTGAAGAGTCCGGTCTTCACCGCCGCCGAGGCAGCGACTGCCCGTTCGATGCCGTCGGCCAGCAGAATCACCTCGGGCACCTTGCGCAATTCGTCGAAGCTGATGGCAATGACCCGTTCGGTGAGTTCGGGGACGATGAGGCGTCCTTCCGCATCGAGCAAATGGCCGGCGACCTCGGCGCACACGCCGCGGCTGCGGTACTCCTCACGTTCGGCGTCACTGAGCGCGTCGAACACGGTGGAGAGCCCCGGGCCCCATCCGCCGACGGTGACCACGGCCTTGGTCAGCCGGCTGAAGTGGCGGATCGCGTCGACCACGCCGGGCTGCTCACGCAGCATCCGGGCCACCGTCGCATCGGGCAGCAGCAGCGGTGCGTAAATGGGGTGGACGACGCCGCGCGAGATGGTGGCGGCCCGGCGTACCGCCTCCACCGCCGTCTTGTTCACGGGCCGCAGCGGGGTCACCCCGCACAGCTGGACGACCGTGCACCGGGCGAGCGTGGTCAGCCCGAGACCGAGGGCCTCGATCTCCGGACCCCAGACCAGCCCGAGGACATCGTTCTCGGTGACGATCTCGGCGAGCAGGTCGGCCGCGACCGCGCCGAGGCGGCGGGTGGCCTCCACGGTGTCGTCCGGGACCTCCTGCCGCGAGTCGATGACGATGGCGTGCCGCAGGCCGAATCGCGTGCGCAGGGCGTCGGAGAGGTCGGCGTCGAGTTCGGCGGGCAGCCGGATCTCCAGCCGGATCAGGCCGTCGCGGAGGGCGGTCTCCAGGGTCCGGGCCACCTTGAACCGGCTGATGCCGAATTCCTCGGCGATCTCCATCTTGGATTTGCCTTCGAGGTAGAACCTCCGAGCCATCGCAGCCGTCTGGACCAGGTACTCCGGGCCGGTGTGGTGGGTACGCATGGCAGGCCTGGCCTTTCTGGACGCTGCGCCGTCAGTGCTCGCATGAGCGCGCACGCCTCACATGCACCTTTTCTCCATTAAAGTCCCCTGGAGGGGGCTGTCAACGCGCCCACCGGCTGCCGCTCCGCCCGGTGCGCATCGGCCTGCTCACCGGGCTCCGGCTGCGGCTCGGACGGCGTCTTCATGCCCAGCACGAGGACGGTGCTGAGCAGATGCAGGGCGGCATAGATCCACATGACGCCCCCGATGCCGATCACGCCGATGAAGACCGTGCCGATGAGCGGCCCGAAGGCCATGCTGGCGCCGGCCCCCAGCGTGTACGCCGACATGCTCTGGCCCTTGCGTTCCGGATCCTGCGAGGTCATCAGCGGCGGCAGCGGGACGTACCCGGCCATGCCGACGCCCAGCGCGCCGGCCGCGATCGCGACGAGGAGGTAGTGGTGCCCGGCGGCCTCGGGCACGTAATACAGCGCCAGACAGGCGAGCGCCGAGACCACGCCACCGAGCCAGGCGACGGTCTTGCGCCGGCTCCACCGGTCACCGAGCGCACCGAAGGTGACGACGCAGGCGAGGTTGCTGACCATCATGACGATCAGCAGGGAGGCCCACTCCTGCGGGCGGAAGCCGACCTGATCGACGAGGAAGAGCGGGAGGAAGACCCACACACCGAACTGCGAGGTGGTGTTGATGAGCCGGACCACCGCGCCCATGCCGACGCGCGGCTCGGCGAACATGATGGTGAAACAGCCCAGGAAGGTACGCGGCAGGCCGACCCGCTCCGGCCCCTTGGACAGGCCCTGGAATCCGGTGCGTTCACGCAGCAGGAGCAGGACGACCAGGGCGCCGGCGACGATCATCGCGAGGGACACCCACAGCGTGCGGTAGAAGCCGATGGTGGGCTTGAGGGCGGAGACCAGGGCGGAGCCGATGACGGGGTAGCCCATGGTGAAGCAGAACCAGAACCAGCCGAGCGCCTTGCCGAGCTGACGCTCCGGGGCGCCGGCCATGATCCAGACCATGAATCCGTAGGCGAACAACGGATATCCGAAGCCGCGCAGACCGTAGGTGAACAGGATCAGCCAGTAGGAGTGGGCGGGGATGGCGACCGCGAGCAGCAGGGTGTGGCAGACCGCCCAGCACAGGGCGCCGGTCATCATCACCCGGCGCGGCCCCCACAGGTCACAGAGCCCGCCCGCCAGGAAGGCACCCACCGCGGCGGTGACGCCGTACACCGTGAAGATGATGCCGACGCCCGCCTCCGCGAAGCCGAGGTCGGTCTTGAAGTACGTGGGGAGATAGCTGGTCTCCACCCCGTCGCCGATCATGAAGAGCAGGACGCCGATATAGCCCCATATGAGGGCTCGGGGGATCCCGAGGACGGCGGGGCGGGGCAGCGACGGATCGCGCTCTTGGGGTGTGCGCAGCACAGCGGGGACCTCCTGAGGGGCCGGGCGTTCGCCCGTTGATGGCCATCAGACTGAACAACCTCACAGAGAATTTCAAGAGCTTCACATAAAGTGTGTGATGTTCTAGGGTGAGAACACGGCGGAAGACCGTCGCGGAAAACGAACGGGGGATGCCCACGATGAGAGCGAGTCGCGGCTCCGAGGCCGAGGTGGAGGAGCGCCGGCAGGCGGTGCTGCGCCATGTCGCCCAGGAAGGGGAGATCCGCATCGCCGACCTCGCCGCGCGCATGCACGTCAGCGTGATGACCATGCACCGGGACCTGGACAACCTCCACGAGCGGCAGCTGCTGCGCAAGGGCCGCGGAGTGGCGACGGCCTTCTCCAACGTCGCCATGGAGAGCGCGCTGCGGTTCCGGGAGAACACCAATGTCGCGGTGAAGAACGCCATCGCGGACGCGCTCGTGGACGAGGTCTCCCCCGGTGACACGGTGCTGATCGACTGCGGCTCCACCCTCTTCCCGCTCGCCCGCCGGCTGGCCACCGTCGACGGGATCCGCGTGATCACCAACTCGCTGCGCATCACCTACCTCCTGGCGGCCTCGCCGGCCGAGGTGACGCTGCTCGGCGACCGCTTCTACGAGGACTTCGAGTCCTGCGCGGGCCCCCAGACCCGGCGTCAGCTGGAGGACATCCACGCCACCGTCGCCTTCGTCACCGCCACCTCGGTCCGCGACGGCCGGCTCTTCCATCCGGTGCGCGCCTACGCGGAGTCCAAGCAGGCGTATCTGCAGGCCGCCGACCGCGCCGTCCTCGCCGTCGACCACAGCAAGTTCGGCCGCACCGCCACCTACGCCTACGGCGATGTCAGCGGCTACGACCTGCTGGTCACCGACACCGGAACACCGGAGCGCGAACTGAAGCCCGTCCGGGACCTCGGCGTCGAGGTCCGCACCGTCGAACCCCAGAGCTGAACCGGCCCGAGCCGAGGCTCCCCGCCCCCGAACGCACCCCCCGGCGCACCCCCGAGAAAGGCCCCGATCCATGCGTGCTGTCGTCATCCACACCCCCGGGCACTACGAGGTCACCACCGTCGACGACCCCACCCCGGGCCCCGGTGAGGTCCTCGTGGCGCCCGCCGCGGTGGGCATCTGCGGCACCGATGTGCACATCGTCCAGGGGGAGTTCGCACCCACCCCGTACCCGATCATTCCCGGCCACGAGTTCACCGGCGAGATCGTCGCGCTGGGGGCCGGAGTGAGCGGTCTGCGCACCGGTGAACAGGTCGCCGTCGACCCGTCCCTGTTCTGCGGCGCCTGCCACTACTGCTCCATCGGGCACGGCAACCTGTGCGAGAACTGGGGCGCCATCGGCGACACCGTGGACGGCGCGATGGCCGAGTACGTCAAGGTGCCGGCCGCCAACTGCTACCGGCTGCCGGAGAGCGTCGACGTCGCGCAGGGCACGCTGATCGAGCCGCTGTCGTGCGCGGTACGCGGCTTCGACGTCCTGCCACGCCGCCTCGGCGACCACTACCTCATCTACGGCGCGGGCACCATGGGACTGATGATGCTCCAGCTCGCCAAGGCCGCGGGCGCGGCCTCCCTCTCGGTCGTCGACATCAACAAGGACCGACTGGAGATCGCCGAACGCCTCGGCGCGGACGCCACCGCGGCGAGCGCGTCGGACCTGGACCGGCCGCAGGGCTGGGAGACCGTCATCGACTGCACCGGCGTCATCCCCGTCATCGAGGACGGCCTGACCCGGGTGCGCCGCGGCGGCACCTTCCAGCAGTTCGGCGTCGCACCGTCCGCCGCCAAGGCCTCCTTCTCCCCGTTCCGCGTGTACAACGACGAGATCACCATCGTCGGATCGATGGCCGTCCTGCACAGCTTCGGGCGGGCCGTGGACCTCATGGCGAAGGGGGTCATCGACGCCGACACGATGATCACCCACAGCTTCGGACTGGACGACTTCGGCGCCGCCCTCCAGACCTTCCGGGACGGCTCCGGCCGCAAGATCCAGCTCCGCCCCCAGGCCTGAACTCCCCTCCCATCTCCTCTCGTTGTACGGAAGCGAAAGCGAACGACGTCATGCCCACAGTTGCCGGGGTGGACTCCTCCACCCAGTCCTGCAAGGTCGTCGTCTGCGACGCCGACACCGGGGAGGTACTGCACCGGGGCCGCGCCGCCCATCCCGAGGGCACCGAGGTCGCCCCCGAGGCGTGGTGGCAGGCGCTCCTTGACGCGGGCAACGGCCTGCTGGAACACGTGGATGCCCTCGCGGTGGCCGGGCAGCAGCACGGTCTGGTGGCCCTCGACGCGGCCGGGCGGCCGGTGCGCGACGCGCTGCTGTGGAACGACACCCGCTCCGCACAGGCCGCGACGGATCTCGTCGCCGACCTCGGCGGGCCGGAGAAATGGGCCGAGGCGGTCGGCACCGTACCCGTCGCGGCCATCACCGTCGCCAAGCTGCGCTGGCTGGCCGAGCACGAACCGCACCTCGCGAACCGGACCGACCGGGTGCTGCTGCCGCACGACTGGCTGACCTGGCAGTTGTGCGGCGGCCCCGGCACGCGCGCCGAGCCGGTCACCGACCGCGGGGACGCCTCCGGAACCGGCTACTGGTCACCGGCCGAGGGCGCCTACCGCCGCGACCTCCTCGCCCTCGCCTTCGGCGACCGGACCCCCGAACTGCCCCGCGTGCTCGGCCCGTACGAGGCGGCCGGCCGCACCCCGCACAGAGCCCTGGTGGCACCGGGGACCGGCGACAACATGGGCGCGGCGCTGGGCCTGGGCATCGAGCCCGGCGACGTCGTGATCTCGCTGGGCACCAGCGGCACCGCCTTCGCCCTCTCCGACCGCTGCGCGGCCGACCCCACCGGCGCCGTCGCCGGCTTCGCGGACGCCACCGGCCGCTTCCTGCCGCTGGTGTGCACCCTCAACGCCGCACGGGTCCTCAGCTCCACCGCCCGCATGCTCGGCATCGCCCTCGACGACCTCGGCCCGCTCGCCCGCGAGGCCGGGCCCGGCGCCGGCGGCCTCGTCCTGCTCCCCTATCTGGGCGGCGAGCGCACCCCCAACCTCCCCGAGGCCGCGGGCAGTCTGATGGGCATGCGCAAGGCGAACATGCACCCCCCGAACTTCGCCCGGGCAGCCGTCGAAGGCATGCTCTGCAACATGGCCGACGCCCTCGACCGGCTGCGCGCCCAGGACGTCAGCGCCCGGCGCGTCCTCATCATCGGAGGAGCGGCCAAGGCCCCCGTGGTCGGCGAGATCGCCGCCGAAATCTTCGGGACCCCGGTCACCGTGCCCCAACCCGAGGAGTACGTCGCCCTGGGCGCGGCCCGCCAGGCCGCCTGGGCCCTCGCCGGCACTCCCGAGCCGCCGCACTGGCGGCTCGCCGCGGCCCGAGAGGTGCCGGCACCGGCCGATGATTCGCCCGGGCGCAGGATCCGGGAGGCCTACGCCGATGCCCGGGGGATGGTGTACGGGTGAGCGCGGGCGGGCTTCCGGGCGTCCTTGGGGCACCCTTTCCGGCCCGCACCACGGCCCCCGGGCCAGTAGCTGATGGGCCGTCAGAATGTGTCCGTCAGCACTGAGTCCGCCTCAGCCCTCCCCCTCCGAACTCGTCGTCGTTGCCCCCTTTCGCCGCTCAGCGCGCGTGCGTGCGAGGCGATGGGCCGTGCGGAGCAGCTCGCGGACCGCCGTATCGGTCCGGCGGCCCGGATTCACCACCGCGAGCCAGCCGAGGGAGCCGTAGACAGGGTGTGCCCGCACGGCGTCCGCGGCGCCGGGGTCTTCGTTGCCCGCTGGTTCGCGCGGCGCGTGGCCGGTCCAGTGGCGGAAGGATTCCTTCCCGGCGGCGATATTGACGCGGAACGTATCCGGGCGGTCCAGCCGCGAACTCTCGTCGCCCGGGTAGTCCTTGGTCACGATCGTCGCGAAGGGTTGGGTCGCCGGCGGTACGACGCCGTCAGGAGAGTAGAAGAAGTAGGCATCCCCCCAGCTGATCTCCGGTGAGCCGTCGTCCGGTCCCGGCCTGACGGCCAGGACCCCGTCGAGGCCTGCCACAAAGCTGATGATCTCGTCCATGGTCATGTGCTCAAGCGTTTCATTAAGGTGCTCGTGGAGACTTTCGCCGGAAGACGGAGGAGCTGCGGGTGTCAACTCTCAAGTCGTCGGCCCTGCGTACGGTCGATGTCGCGCGACGCGCCGGGTACTCCGTCCAACAGGTCCGCAATCTCGAACGCGACGGTGTACTGCCGCCGGCGACGCGCACGGCCACGGGCTACCGGCGCTACGGCGAGCTTCACGTCCACTCCGCGCTGGCCTACCGCACCCTCGCGGCCGCCACGGGTCCGGTGGAGGCCAAGCGGATCGTTCGCGCCGTGCACGAGTGTCCGACCGCGGAGGTACTTGCCCTCCTCGACGCGGCACACGCCCGCCTCGACCGGGAGCGTACGGACCTCACCCTCGCCAAGAAGGCCACCGCGGCGATCTCCGCCGAGCCGATCGGCGACGTACGCCCCTCGGATGCGATGAGCGTCGCCGAACTTGCCGCCGCGCTCGGAGTGCGCCCCTCGACCTTGCGGCACTGGGACGCCGAGGGTCTGGTGGTTCCCGATCGACTCTCCCCGCGAGGAACGCGACGGTACTCACCGGCCCACACCCGGGACGCCCGGATCGTCCACCAGCTGCGCACCGCCGGGTACCGCATCGCCCCGCTCCGGGCACTGATGCCGGAACTGCGGCGCGGGCACCGTTCGAAAGACGTCGAAGCCGTACTCGCGGCCCGGGACGCGAGCATCACGGCTCGCTCCCGTGCCCTCCTCGACGCCGGCGTCGCACTCGCCGCAGTCCTCGCCGCCGTCCCACGTGCCGACGACCGGACGTCTTCCTGAGTTACGGCGAACTCCCCGCGCAGGCACAGCGGCCGACAAAGGGCAGAGGCAAACGCATCGGCAACGGCCGCGGCAAAAACAAAGGCAAGGAGGTCAAAACCACTCCTTGCCACTCTCAAGGTATAGCGCACAGGGGGGCTTGCGGCAAGGCCCCGGTCGTGCCGCAGAATCACCCGCCGAAGCCATAACCTGCACAAACACAGGGGGATTGGGATGTTCGACGTGATCATTGCCGGTGGTGGACCGACCGGCTTAATGCTCGCCTGCGAGCTGCGGCTGGCCGGGGTGCGCACGGTCGTGCTGGAGAAATTGACCGAGCCGACCCGGCAGTCCCGCGGGCGTGGCCTGCACACGCGCAGCGTCGAGATGATGGACCAACGCGGCCTGCTCGACCGGTTCCAGGCGGTCAGCGAGCAGTTCAAGGTCGGCAGTCTCTTCGCGGGCTTGATGAAGCCGTGGCCGGACCGCTTGGACACCGCGCACCCGTACGGCCTGGCCACTCCGCAGACCGTCACCGAACGGCTGCTCACCGAGCGCGCCCTCGAACTCGGCGCCGAGATCCGGCGCGGCTGCGAAGTGGTCGGGCTGAGCCAGGACGAGCACGGGGTGACCGTCGAGGTGGCCCATCGGGGCGTAGCCGCCGAGGGAGAGGGCAGCACGCGGCTGCGCTCGCGCTACCTCGTCGGCTGTGACGGCGGCCGCAGTGCGGTGCGCAAGTTGGTCGGCATCGGCTTCCCCGGTGAGCCCGCCAAGGTCGAGACGATGCTGGGTGACATGGAGGTGACCGAGGACCGGGCGACGATTGCCGCCGTCGTCGAGGAAGTCCGCAAGACCCAACTGCGGTTCGGCGCCATTCCCGACGTGGACGGGAGCGAGGGGGTCTACCGCATCGTCGTGCCCGCCGACAAAGTGGCCGAGGACCGGACGACCGCGCCGACCCTTGAGGAGTTCAAGCAGCAGCTGCGGGCCGTCGCGGGCACCGACTTCGGCGCGCACTCGCCGCGCTGGCTGTCCCGGTTCGGCGACGCCACCCGACAGGCCGAGCACTACCGAGTCGGCCGGGTGCTGTTGGCCGGCGATGCGGCGCACATCCACCCGCCGACCGGCGGGCAGGGGCTCAACCTCGGGGTCCAGGACGCGTTCAACCTCGGCTGGAAGCTGGCCGCCGAGGTCGACGGCTGGGCGCCGGAGGGGCTGCTGGACAGCTATCACGCCGAACGCCACCCGGTGGGCGCCGCCGTGCTGAACAACACCCGCGCGCAGATCACGCTGATGGGGACCGATCCGGGTACGACCGCGCTGCGGGAGTTGTTCTCGGAGCTGTTGGACTTCGAGGAGGTGAACCGGTACGTGACCGAGATGATCACCGCGGTCGGGGTCCATTACGACTTCGGCGAGGGCCACGCACTGCTCGGCCGGCGGATGCGGGACGTGGGGCTGAAGCGCGGTCGCCTCTACGAGCTGATGCACGGCGGCCGTGGGCTGCTGCTCGACCAGACCGGCCGGCTCTCGGTGGCGGGCTGGGCGGACCGGGTCGACCACGTCGTCGACGTCAGCGAGGAACTGGACGTGCCCGCGGTGCTGCTGCGGCCGGACGGGCACGTGGCGTGGGTCGGTGAGGAGCAGCAGGAACTGCTCAGCCACCTGCCGAAGTGGTTCGGCGCTGCCGTGAGCTGAGCAGGCGGGTGTGACGGGAAGCAGGTGTGACGGGAAAGGGCGGGGCCTCGGCCGTGCGCGCGCACGGTCGAGGCCCCGGACCTGCTGCCGGATGACTGCCGCTCAGTCGGTGACGGCGGCCCGCCGGTCGCGGCGCTGCTTGAGGTGTCCTGCGCCGGCCAGCACCGCTACCACGGCGGCCGTGCCGGCGAGCTGCTGACGGCCGTCTGCGCTTGCGGCCATGACGGCGAAGACGCCGAGGATGGCGGCGAACGCCACCCAGGTCAGATAGGGGAAGCCCCACATCCGCACCGAGAGCAGCTCGGGTGCCTCGCGCTCCAGACGGCGGCGCATCTTCAGCTGGGTGAGGCAGACGATGGACCAGACGACCAGCACCGAGCAGCCCGCGATGTTCAGCAGCCAGGCGAACACGGTGGTCGGCCAGACGATCCCGGCGATCACGGCGGCGAAGCCGAACAGGCAGGACGCCACCACGGCCGCCGCCGGCACGCCCCGGGTGACCCTGCCCAGGAAACGCGGGCCCTGGCCTCGATGGACGAGGGAGTACGCCATGCGCGACGAGCCGTAGATGTTGGCGTTCATCGCCGAGAGCAGCGCGAGCAGCACCACGATCTGCATGATCGTGCCGGCTGCCGGGATGCCGATCTGGTCGAGGACGGTGACGTACGGGCCCTCGGTAGCGACCTTCGGGTTGTTCCACGGCACCAGGGTGACGACCACGGCCATGGAGCCGATGTAGAAGACGGCGATGCGCCAGACGGCGGTACGGACGGCACGGGCCACATTCCGGCTCGGGTCGTCGGACTCTGCCGCCGCGATGGTGACGGTCTCCAGACCGGCGAACCCGGAAATGGTGGTCAGCAGGCCGGCGGCGAGTCCGGCGGCGCCGGTCGGGAAGAAGCCGCCGTGGCCGGTGAGATGGCTTGCGCCGGGCGCGTCGCCGAACACCCCGAGGATGCCGAGCACGCCCAGCACCAGGAAGGCGACGATCGTGGTGACCTTGATGGCGGCGAACCAGAATTCGAACTCGCCGAAGTTCTTGACCGCGGTCAGATTGCTGGCGCAGAAGAACACCATGAAGATCGCCACCCAGCCGTAGGCCGGGATGAACGGCACCCAGGTGTGCATGATCGTGCCCGCCGCGGTGGCCTCGGCGGCCACGCCGGCGCAGAGCATCAGCCAGTACATCCAGCCCGAGGTGGCGCCTGCCCACGAGCCGAGTTCCTCCTCGGCATGCACCGAGAACGAGCCGGTGGAGGGCCGGGCCGCGGACATCTCGCCGAGCATCCGCATGATCAGCATGACCAGCGCGCCGGTAGCCACGAAGAGGAGGACGATGGCCGGCCCGGCCGCGGCGATGCCGACCCCGGAGCCTACGAAGAGCCCTGCGCCGATGACCCCGCCGAGCGCGATCATCGACAGATGGCGCTGCTTGAGGCCGTGCGACAACACGGCCTCGCCGTGCTGCGCTGCCTGCGGGGAATCCTGGGGGGACCGGATGATTGTCCGACTCATGGTCGTGCCTGTTCATTACGTGAGACGTTCGGTGAGCCCCAAGAGTGTGAAGGGGCATATGCCCGCAGGAGGTGAACGCCCGCTATTCGGACGCTTTGCGCACACATGGTGAACGAGCTGACACGCAGTGAAGGCGGCGTTCTGCTGGGCGAGTCGGTGGTGGTCGACGGAGGCCGGGCACCCAGCGGCGTCGGCCTGGCCGCCGCGGGCGATGCGGTGGCGGGCGACGGTGGCGGGCCGCCCGCCTGTACCGCCCTCGACGCCACAACACGCCGCGGCGCCCGTCCTCCCGGTCAGCGGACCGGAGCAGCAGGCGCGTACTCGCTGAGCAGCAGCGCGATGTCATCCGTACGGCTCGGGGACCCACGGGCATCCATCAGAAGCTCGTCGGCCAGCTCCTCCAGGGAAGCCGCGCGCGCATGGGCCAACGAGGTCCGCAGCCGATCGATACCCGTGACGACGTCCGACCCGCGTCGCTCCACCAGCCCGTCCGTATACAGCGCCAGGATCGATCCGGGCAGGAAGTGCAGGTCGGATTCCGGGTAGTTGGCCGCTCCCGTGACGCCGAGCAGCGGACCGCACGGCAGATCCAGCGCCTCCGTCTGTCCGCCGGGCCGGCGCAGCAACGGCGGACAGTGGCCCGCGAGGACCACTCGCGCGACGCCCGAGCCGGGGTCGAGGCGGACGTAGCAGCAGCTGGCGAGGGGCCCTGGGTCCAGGTCGAGGAGCAGCCGGTTGGTACTGGAGATGACGTCGCCCGGCCGGTGGCCGGCGGTGGCGAACGCCCGTACCGCACTGCGCAGTTGGCCCATGACGGCCGCGGCGGCGACGTTGTGCCCCTCGACGTCTCCGACGATGAGCGCGACACCCTCCCGGGTGGGTATGACGTCGTACCAGTCGCCGCCGATGTCCATACCGCGCGTTCCCGGGAGATACCGGCCGGTGACGCGGACGTCGGACAGCGCGGGCAGCCGGTGCGGGAGCAGGGCGTCCTGCAGACCGTGGGCCACGGCGAATTCGGCGTCGTAGAGCCTGGCCCGTTGCAGCGCATGGGCGATCACCCCGCCCAACGCGGTCAGCAGATCGCGGTCGTCGCCCAGAAAGCGGCGAGCGTCGTCGAAGCCGAGCACGCAGGCGCCCACGGGGCGGCTGGAGGCGATGAGCGGAAGGAACGCCCAGGAACCGGACTCGCTCGGGTGGATTCCGGGATAGGCCCGCGCGAACTCCTGCCGGGACTCGATGAACAGCGGAGCTCCGGAGATCAGCGCGTCCGACACGGGCAGGCCGGGGCGGAGCGGCACGCCCTCGAACCGGTCGAGAAAGCCCTTGCGGTAGCCGCGCTGCGAGAGCAGCTGCAAGCGGCCCTCGGTCACGAGGTACAGCGCCATCCGCCGGCCGTCGAAAGCGGGCAGAAGCAGCTCGTCGACCACATCGCACACCTCCTGGGACGTGACCGCCTCGGTCAGCGCGCTGCCGAGCTGGAGCACACGGTAGAGAGTGCCCAGGCGAGGGGTGCGGGGCGACGTCGTGCCGAGCGCCACTTCTTCCGCGACCGGTGTGCCCGGTGCGGCATCGGCCGGCAGCGGCCCCCGGACACGGGCCGCCCAGCCCGTCATGCCGTGCGAGCCCGGATGGAGGGAGAACACCAGCCATTGGTCGGGTGGCCGGCGGGCGAGGAAGGAAACGGGCTGCTGGGAGACCACGGTGGCCCGGTACCGGTCCTCGTAGGCGGGATCGGCCAGCCACGGCAGCACGTCCCAGGGGCGGTGGCCCAGCAGCTCGTCCTGGCGGACCTGCAGCAGGCGCTCGAGGCCGTGGTTGGCGTAGGTGACCCGCCCGTCCGGGGCGAGTGCGAAGAAGCCGTCCGCGAGCCGTTCGATCGCCTCCACGGCGGCCATTCCGGTTCCGGCGTCGAGGACGGCGCCCACCAGGTGGGAGCGCGCCTGCCGGTCTTCGGGAGCGCCCGGTACCCGGCCCCACAATTCGACGGTGCGGTGGTCACCGCCGTCCCGTAGGTGCAGGGCATGCGCGAGTACACGGCCCTCCTCCACCGCGGTGCGGGCGGCGGACCGAAGGCCGGGAAGGCCGGCGTCGTCGATCTTGGCGGCCAGCGTGGCCGCCTGCCCGTCGAACTCGGCGGGGGCGATCCCGAAGATCGCGCAGAGCTCGTCGTCCGCCACGAGGGTTCCGTTGTCGAGGTCCCAGTCGAACAGCCCCACCCGTACCGCGGGGGCCCCTCGCGCCGGGACCACCGCCGGGGTGGCTCCCGCGTCGCTCTCCCCCAGTGCGCCGCGTGCGTTCAGCTCGGCGAGCGACGCACCGAGGCGATCGGCCGTGGCGCGCAACCGTCGTCGCTGCGCCTTCGACAGCCCTTCCCCCTCCGGTTCGGCAGCCCACACCACGGCCATCGCTCCGAAGACCGCATCCCCCGCTTTCACCTGCACGGAAGCGGATCCGAACGCGTAGGGCAACGCCATGGCGAGCTGCGGAAACCGCCGCATGGTCTCGTCGGCTCCGGCCAGATGAACCGTCCGCCCGGATCGGTACGCCACCGCCACCGGGATGGCACTGTTCACCGGAATCCGCTGCCAGCCACCGAGCAGCGAGGGCGGCGTCCCGGACACCGCGCTGAGCACGAGCGAGCGCCGGTCGCGCGACACCAGGAACACGCTGCCCGCATGCGCCCCGGTCACCTCGACGGCTCGGACCACGGCGCTGAGCAGAGCCTCGTCACGCTCCGACGTCCCGCCGGTGCGCACCGTGCCGACCGGTGGTGCACTCGACTCCGAACCGCTGGGTGGCATAGCACCTTCTCAGGGTGGCCGTACTCCCCTTCGCTCCTGCCCTTCACATTTTAGGCGTCGGGCCTACCCCGCACGGAGTGCCGGGCCACGGGGGCGGCGGGCCGCAGCCCCCGGCTGTTGGGGCTCCGGTTCAGGGGTGACGGAGAATCCTGGTGATGCCCCGCGCCCCCCCGGCCCCCCATCAGGCCCACTCGACGAGCTGCAGCACGATGCCGTTGGGGTCGGTGACCTGGAACAGCCGCTCGCCCCACGGCTCTTCGCGCAGGGGCATGGTGACGGGTGCGCCCGCCTTGCGGAGGCGCTCCTCGTGGTCGGCGATGTCGGTGACCGTGAAGGCCAGGATCAGACCGGACGCCCGTTGGTCGCGCTGTTCCGGAGGCAGGACCTCGATGCCGCGCTCCAGCAGGACGATATCGACCGCGGCGTCGTCGCGCGTCAGCGAGGCGAAGCCCTCCGCTGCCGTGACCTGCGTATAGCCGAAGTGGGTGAGCAGAAAGTCGCGGGAGGCGGCGACATCGTCGACGGTCAGGGAGACGGTGGAGGCGGTGATGTTGATGGGTTCTCCTCAATACGGTACGGCAGGTGGGCAGTTGGGGCAGGCAGCGTACGCCGTGCCAGGGCCCCGCGCACATTTTTACGTCGGGCTCGCCGGGCACGACCACGACCACATCGCCGCGCCCCTCGCCGCCGAAGCCCCCCAGGTCTTCGACCAGCTCGAACCCGCCCTGGGTGACCACGCCGTCCGAGAGCGCCCACCGCGGCCCATCTACGGGGCAGGGCACTAGGGGGTGCCGATCTCCGTGGGCCTGCGACGCCTGGCACCGCAGGCTGATCCACGGAGATCGAAGAGACACCCCCTAGCACGTGCGCCGCAGCGCCCCCGCCCGGGACGCCGGCGCCCGGTCCGGGCGGGGAGCACCGAGTGATAAGAATTCGCTGATCACAAGGGCCAAATGGGCATAAAACTTTACATACGAGCAATCGCCCTAATTCATGGCTAATACCCGAACTGCCGATCCGCATTCCTTCTCTTCCTGTGCACATGCAGATCTCCGGTCCACACCCGGAGGTCGGAGCGAGGAGGAGTGCAGGAGTGATGGCAGGGCGGCGAAGGCGTACGAGGGCAGCCACGGGCCGGCGGCGTGTCCGGTGGGCGCGGCTGATAGGCGTGGCGGTCGCCTGCCTGCTTGTTGTGGGTGCCGCCGTGGGGTACTGGGTCTACGCCCAGGTCGTCGATGGGGTGCGGACCTCGGACGCGCTGGGTGACAAGGGCCCCGGCTCGTCCCATGGCGACCAGAACATCCTGCTGATGGGCCTGGACAGCCGTAAGGACCTCAACGGCGATCCGCTGCCGAAGAACCTCCTGGAGCAGTTGCACGCCGGAGCCAGCAGCGATGTCGGCGGCTACAACACCAACACCCTGATCTTGCTGCATCTGCCCGCCGACGGAAGCCGGGCCACGGGACTGTCCGTGCCGCGCGACGATCTCGTCGATGTCCCCGGCTTCGGAAAGCAGAAGATCAAGGAAGCGTACGGCCTTGCCAAGGCGCGCGAGGAGGACAGGCTCGTGGCGCAGGGGGTGAAGGACCGCACCGAACGGGAAAACAAGGGCAGGGAAGCCGGCCGCCGTACGGAGATACAGGCCGTGCGCAACTTCCTGGGCGTGCCCATCGATCACTTCGCGGAAGTCAATCTGGCCGGTTTCTACGATCTGGCCGGAGCGTTGAACGGCGTCGACGTGTGCCTCAAACACCCGACCAAGGACAAGAATTCCGGAGCCGACTTCCCTGCGGGCCGCCAGACGCTCGACGCACGGCAGTCCCTGGCCTTCGTGCGCCAGCGGCACAATCTGCCCAGCGGGGATCTCGACCGCACCCGCCGGCAGCAGGCCTTCCTGCTGTCCGCCGTCCACAAATTGGAGGCCAGCGGCACGCTCGACAAGATCGGGCGCGCCTACTCCCTGCTCGAAGCCGCCAAGCGCGACATCGTGATCGACAAGGGCTGGGGCCTCACGGACGCGGCCGGCCAAATGAAGAAGCTGGCGGGCGGCAATGTGGCCTTCCATACGCTGAAGATCAACGGCTTCGCCACGTACCGGGGCGAATCCGTGAATGTCGTCGACCCCGCGACGGTGCGCCGGCAAGTGCAGCAATTGCTGCGTCCGGCCCCCTCACCGAACCCTCCGTCCACGCACAGCGGACGCGAAGCCCCCACGCCCCCCTCACCACGCCCGGGCTCGGGTGACGGCAGCGCGGGTGACACGAAAACGCTGGGCGGGGACGGCGTGCCCTGCGTCGACTGACCGGGCGTTGACGTACCGATGCGGCGACGCGGACTGCGACTGCCAAGGAAGGTTCCCGCGAGATTCACCTCAGCCTGCCCAAAGCTGCGGCAGACGCCCTGGTCGCGGAGCCGTCCTGGCAGGCGCATCTGCACAAGTACGCTTGAAGAATCCCATTTCCGGCCCCCGGCCGGCCGCACCACCGACGAGGTCGGCCGAACGGTGCGGAGGCCGCCGGCAGAGAGTCAGTCCTCGGTGATATCGGCGCTGACGATGGCGCCGTCCGACACCGTGTAGGTCCCGTGGAACACCTTCACCGAACCGTTGTTCTGGGTCGCGTTCAAAATGGCGCGGACCTTCCCGGCGTCCTCGGTGTTCACCGCGCTGAGCGAGATGTACGCCGTGGTGTCGTAGCCCGACTTCCACCGCGAGAACGAGGAGCCGCCGATGTTCTTGCCACCGAGGTCCCAAGCAGCCGAGAAGTTCCGGGTGTTGATGTCCTGATAGAACTCCTTCACGACCTCGCTCGCGTCCTCGGGAGAGGGCGAGGTCTCCGCCACGGTGGGAGTATCGGTGACGGTCGGCGGCCAGGTCGCCGGCTCGGTGGGAGAGTACTCGTCGGTCGGCGGCTCGGAGCCGACGCCGGGGCCAGGCTCCGAAGGCGGTTCGGTCGACGGACCGGTATCGACCGCCGAGTACGCGGTCTGAGTGGACGAGCCCGGCAGCAGGTACGCCGTCACGCCGCCCACTACGATCAGAGCCGCCACCAGCCACAGCAGCCACAGCGGGAGGACGGTGGCCCCCACGCGGACGTAGCCGTACCGGGTGGCGGCCCCGGCGGGCCGGTCCGTGTCCTGTGGCGCGCTGCCCTCGTGCGGCATTCCGCAGCTCGGGCAGGAGGTCACGGCGGGGTCCTCACAGCGCGCGCCGCAGTAGATGCAGGATGGCATGGTCAACTCCCCCCGAGGTTCTTCGCGTTCTTCGGATCTTGGCCTTCGTGTGGCGCCCGCCTACAGCCCGCGGACCGCCTCTTCGATCGTCTTCGCCAGGCCGGTCAGAGCAGTGAACCCCGGCACCGCGGCCACGAGCCACTTGGCGTACGTCCTCAGCTTGCCCATGCGCGGTGCCGGCGAGACGACTTCCTCGCGCGCATCCTCCGCGACCTCGATCAGGTCCGCGCGGTCGGGGTGGTCGGACCGGCCGAGCTCCTCGATCAGCCGGGAGAGCAGGTCGCCGATCTCCTGGGGAGAGTGCGACTGCCCGCCGCCGGTCTGGTTCAGCTGACTGTCCCCGACCTCGGCGCTCGCATTCCGGCCGCTGGCGACGGCGCTGCCGACGACGTTCGAGCCGCCGTTCGCGATGATTCCGTTGTTCTTCTGCATTCCGATTCGTCATCCCTTCTCGGTCTCAGTCCAGCCTTCTCAGCTCTCGGTCCAGCCTTTTCGGCTCTCTGTCCAGCCTTCTCGGCTCTCGGTCCAGCCTTCGCGGCTCTCATCCCGGCCTTCTCGGTTCTCAGTCCAGGTTGAGACCCGGGATCTTGTTGAGCACCGTGGAGACACGGGACCTCTCGCCGGAGGCGACCGAGCTGGAGTCCACCCGCGCTCCCCCGGCCGCGATGATGCCGTTGTTGATGATCATCTGCTGACGCTGCACCAGCTCGCCCACATCGATGCCGCGCTCCACCGCGAATTCGACCAGTGCGTCCAGGACCCGCTTTTCGACCGTCTTCAGGACCATGCCGCTGTCGGCATTCTGGAAGTGGCGGTGGTGACCCGCGGACGCGGCATGCCGGCGCACGCTCAGCCGCGCCCCGTAGTCGAATCTGCGCAGCCTGGTGATCTGCTTGTCCTGCCGCCGCATGCGCCAGGACATCCCGTAGTCGGGGGCGAATCCCGCGACCGCCCGCACGGGTGCGGCCAGCAGCACGAACACGGTGCTGATCAGGGTCCCGGACAGGAGGCTGAAGACCTCGCGCACGGGCGGGCGGGGCATGAGGGTGTCGATGACCCGATAGCGGTCGAGCAGGGGGTACAACACCGTCGGGACCGCCTCCACGAAGAGGTTGGAGTCCGAGCGGACGAAGCGCAGGAAGAGTGAGGTGACCACCTCGCCGCCCCAGCCGGTGGAGTGCACGGCCAGGTAGGGGCGGGCCCCCTCCTCGGGTGTCCGCTTCAGCGCATCCAGCTGTTCGTTCGGAACCCGGGCGACGGGCCGGCCGAGCGGATCGGACAGGAAACGCCGGTCCTCCAGGATGGTCGAGCCGTCGACGAAGAGACGCTCCTCGATCTCCAGACAGGGCAGAGCCAGGGAGCCGACCCGCTCGGCGATGTGGGCGTAGAGATCCGCCACGTCGAACTCCTGCGGCTTGCTCCCCGGCTGGTCCGATGTGGTGACGTCGAAGGTCAGGGACCACTGGTTGCGTTCGAAGCCGTACCCGATGAACGGCGAATAGCCGCTGTAGGTGGTGACGTTGCCCTCGGCGTAGGTGCCGATCTGGCGGAGGCGCCTCGCGATGTCGTCATTGAGCGGCGTGGGCGCGGCCGCGGGGTCGAACCGGTCCGGGCGCAGGCTTTGCAGATGGCGGCCGTACTTGGTCGAGAGCTCGAAGGAGAACAGGGTCACCCAGGAAAGGAACAGCACCAGCAAGGTGATGCCGCCGTCGCCGACCCAGAAGGTGAAGACGAAAGCCAGCAGGAACAGGACGGTGAGTACGAGGTCCCGGCCGTGGCGGCGAGTGTTGGCGAGGTAGGCGTGCCGGAGGGCCACCGGAATGTCGCACGCCGGGGCGGCCACCACCCCCAGATGGGGTTCGGCTGCGAGCTGTTTGATGAGCGACTTGGCGTACTCACGGTCCAGGTAGGCGGCCGCGCAGATGTACCTGGTCACGTCCCGGCCGTTGCCCCACCGCGGTACGGCGGTGCGGCGCTGGGCGGCGCTTGGGTTGAGCCGTTCCATGGACACGGTCGGTGCAGTCGGCAAAGAGCGGGAGAGCACCGGAATCGTCGGGGCGGTATCGCCGGCTTCCACGGCTGCACCGCAGTGGGCGCAGAATGCGGCCCCCGAGACCAGGCCCTTACCGCAGCCGGCGCACGCTGTCGAATGCGTCATGTGCTCCCCCCGTACATGAGACGACCTCACGTCCGAAAAGTGCACCACAAAGGCACCTGAGAAAACGTCAGAGTCACTCTTTGAGTCAGTACCGTTACAGATCCGGAAGGGAGGGTGGCTGCTTCGTCCGGCCGCGTCGGGGCACCCGCGATGTCCCCGGCGTGACCAGGACTGTTTTACGGGGCGCCCGGCGGCCCGTGCCGGGCTGTCTGGAGGCAGGATGGCCTGGGTGGGTCGTCCCGGCACGTGGTGGCGGGCGTCCCGTCCGGGCCCGTCCGGCGCGTGGGGTGGGCCGGGTCCGGGGGCTGAATCCGGACCGTCGCCAGGAAACCGATCGGCACGAAGGAGAGAGAGCCGGATGCGTATCGCGCTGTGCCAGATGACGGCATCGACCGATCCGAAGCAGAACCTCGCGGAGGTGCAGGACCACGTCCGCCGAGCGGCGCGCGAGGGGGCCCGGCTGGCGGTCCTTCCCGAGGCGGCCATGGTGCGGTTCGGGGCTTCGCTCGGCGCGGTGGCCGAGCCGCTGGACGGGCCCTGGGCCGAGGGGGTGCGCGCGGTCGCCCGGGAGTCGGGGGTGACGGTGGTGGCGGGCATGTTCACCCCGGCTGACGGCGGGCGGGTGGCGAACACCCTGCTGGCGACCGGACCCGGGGTCGAGGAGTCCTACGACAAGATCCATCTGTACGACGCCTTCGGTTTCCGGGAGTCCGACACGATCGCGGCGGGCAGCCGGGTGGTGACCATCGACGTCGACGGGGTCCGGGTGGGCCTGGCGACGTGTTACGACCTGCGCTTCCCCGAGCTGTTCCGGGCGCACGCGGACGCCGGGGCGACGGTGTCCGTACTGCCCGCCGCGTGGGCCGCGGGGCCGGGCAAGCGTGCGCAGTGGGACCTGCTGGTGCGGGCCCGCGCCCTGGACGCGACGGTCTGGGTCGCGGCCGTCGACCAGTCCGCCCCGGACCCCGAGGCCGATCCGGAGGCGCCGACCAAGACGCCGAGCGGGGTCGGACACAGCGCGCTGATCGGTCCCGACGGGACCGTGCGCGCTCAACTCGGCGCCGCGCCGGACCTGCTCGTCGGGGAGGTGGACGCCGAGGAGGCGCTCCGGGTACGGCGGGCCGTGGCGGTGCTGGACAACCGGCGGCTGTAGGACCCGGCCGTCACGCGGCGAGGAGGCTGCGCCGGGTCGCCTGGAGGTGGCTGTCGATGGCCGCGCAGGCGGCCGCGGCGTCTCCGGCCGCCAACCCGTCGAGGATCTTCCGGTGTTCGGCGAGCACCTCGTCGTGGCGGTGGCCGGAGCGGTAGTGGGCCCGCACGCCGGCCCTGGTCTGACGGCTGCGCAGCGCGTCGTGCTGACGGCTCATCAGGGTGTTGCCGACGGCGGCGACGAGGGTGGCGTGGAAATGGTGGTCGGCGGCGAGGAACTCCGTGGCGCCGGCCTCGCCGCGCAGCGCCTCCTGCCGGTCCAGGATGCCGGCCATCTCCTCGACGGGTGCGGTGCCCCGCTCTGTCGTGCACTGTGCGGCGAAGCGCTCGATCAGACCGCGCATCTCCATCAGTTCGCCGATCTCGCGGCCGGACAGCGGGGCGATGTACGCCCCGCGCTTGGGCACCAGCCGCACCAGATCCTCGGCGGCGAGCAGCAGCAGGGCTTCCCGGATCGGGGTGCGGGAGACGCCGATCCGGTCCGCGATCTCCTGCTCGGACAGGAAGCGGTCCTGCATGGCCGGGTCGGTCAGCACACTTTCCTTGAGATAGGCGTAGGCCTTCTCGCGCCCCGACTGCATCGCCCGCTCTCCCCACTCGTGACATCCCGCCACGGGATACCGCATACCGCCTGTATGCGAAGGCTACACGGTGGGCGGGGATCAACGACCCGCGGTGTCCACCCTCCCTGATGGTGCGTCATGGAGGCCGAGCCGCAGATGCTCGACGTGGAAGAGCGCCTGGTCGAGGAGTTCGGCGACGTGGTGGTCGTAGAGCGCGTAGACGATCGAGCGGCCGTTGCGTTCGCCGGTGACCAGGCCGAGATTGCGCAGCAGCCGGAGCTGATGGGAGCAGGCGGACTGCTCCATCCCGACCGCGGCGGCGAGATCACCGACCGCGCAGGGGCCCTCCTGGAGGCGGGCGAGGATGCGCAGTCGGGAGGGGGTCGACAGGGCCTGGAGGGTCGCGGCGACGTCATCGGCTCCCACGGCGTCCAGTCGCTCGCGGGTGGTGGTGCGGTTGTCATCCATTCCGTGGCCCATGGGAGCCATCTTAACGATGATAGATGAAGACCTCTTCATTTGTTCCGGTACGGTGGTGACCCTGCTGGTTCCCCGCCCGTGAAGGGTTGTTCTGCCATGCCTGCTGCCGTCCTCCAGCGTCCGCCCCGGGCGCCCGCCGCCCGCCCCGGCGCCCCGCGGCGCACCCGGGTCCTCGCCCTGGCCGAGGCCCGCTGGGCGGCCGCGGCCACCGTCGCGTTCCTGGTCGCGCTGCCGCTGCAACTCACCGGCGCACCCGCCGGGTTCTGGGGGCCGCTCTATGTCCTCACTTACGTGACGGGCGGGTGGGAGCCGGCGTGGTCGGGGCTGCGGGCGCTGCGGGAGAAAACCCTGGACGTCGATCTGCTGATGGTCGTCGCCGCCCTCGGTGCCGCGGCGATCGGTCAGGTGCGGGACGGGGCGCTGCTGATCGTCATCTTCGCCGGCTCCGGCGCCCTGGAAGCGCTGGCCACCGCCCGTACCCAGGACTCGGTGCGCGGTCTGCTCGACCTCGCCCCGGGCACCGCGACCCGGCTGGCCGAGGACGACAGCGAGGAGACGGTGGCCACCGCGGACCTGGTCGTGGGCGACCTCGTCCTGGTCCGCCCCGGCGAACGGATCGGCGCGGACGGCCGGGTACGGCACGGGACCAGCGAGGTCGACCAGGCCACCATCACCGGTGAGCCGCTGCCGGTGGTCAAGGAGTGCGGCGACGAGGTGTTCGCCGGCACCCGCAACGGCACCGGCGCGCTGCGCATCGAGGTCGAGCGCGATGCCGGCGCCTTCGTCATCGCCCGGATCGTGGCCATGGTCGCCGAGGCCTCCGGGACCAAGGCGCCCACCCAGCTGTTCATCGAGAAGGTCGAACAGCGCTATGCGATCGGCATGGTGGCGCTCACCCTGGCGGTGTTCGTCCTCCCGCTGCTCTGTGGCGCGGACCTTGAGCGAGCCCTGCTGCGGGCCATGACCTTCATGATCGTCGCCTCACCGTGCGCGGTGGTGCTGGCCACCATGCCGCCGCTGCTGTCGGCCATCGCCACCGCCGGGCGGCACGGTGTGCTGGTCAAGTCGGCCGTCGTGATGGAACGCCTCGGCCAGGTGGACGCCGTCGCCCTGGACAAGACGGGAACCCTGACCGCGGGCACCCCGCACCTGACCGCCGTGCGGCCGCTGCCCGGCCCGGGGTGGACCGAGGAGACCCTGCTGACCTTGGCGGCCGCGGCGGAACACGGCAGCGAACACCCCCTGGCCCGCGCCATCGTGGCCGCCGCCCGCGCTCGTGGGCTGTCCCTGCCGGCCGCCGAGGAGTTCGCCGCCACTCCCGGCACCGGCGTACGGGCCACCGTCGACGGCACCCGGATCGCGGTCGGCGCCCCGGCCCGGCTGCTGCCCGCCGGCCATCCGGCCGCGACCCGGGCGGGCGCCCTGGTCGCGGAGTTGGAGGAGGCCGGGCACACCGCGGTCCTCGTGCTGGCTGCCGGGGTGCCGGCCGGGGTGCTGGGCATCGCCGACCGGCAGCGCCCGGACGCGGCCGCCACCGTCGCCCTGCTCGAAACGCTCACCGGCCGGACGCCGATGCTGGTCACCGGGGACAACCCGCGGGCCGCGGCCCGTCTCGCCGCGGCCGTCGGCATCACGGACGTCCGTGCCGGGCTGCTGCCCCAGGACAAGGCGGCCGCCGTCCGCGCGCAGGAAGCGGCCGGGCGGCGGGTGCTGGTGGTGGGGGACGGGGTGAACGACGCCCCGGCGCTGGCCGCCGCGCACACCGGGATCGCCATGGGCCGGGCGGGCTCCGACCTCGCCGTGGACACCGCGGACGCGGTCGTGGTCCGGGACGAACTCGCCGCCGTACCGGCCGTGATCGCGCTGTCGCGGGAGGCCCGCCGGCTGGTGGTCCAGAACCTGTTCCTCGCCTCGGTGTTCCTCTCGGGTCTGGTGGTGTGGGACCTGGCCGGTGAACTCCCGCTGCCCCTGGGCGTCCTCGGCCATGAGGGCTCCACCGTCCTCGTCGGCCTCAACGGGCTGCGGCTGCTGCGCGCCGCGACCTGGCGCCGGGCGGCGGCCCCGCGGTAGGGGTCACCGCCCGGGACCGGCGGCCCCGGGTCCCCCGGGAGCGAGGTGGGAAACCCGGACCGCCGGCGGCCGGGGGTCAGGCGCCCTCCCCCGCCAGCCGGTCGGTCACCCACCGGTGGAAGGCGCCGATGTGGTGCTCGCTGGGCACCAGCACCCCGCCGGCGCGGTACGCACGGGAGCTCATGGCCGGCTGGGTGCGCTCGCAGGCATCGAAGTCCTGGGCGTTGACCCGGTGGAAGAGCTCGACGGACTTCGAGACATCGGCACCGGAGTCGACCACCTCGGGCAGATACAGCCAGTCGCATTCGACGACGGTGCGGTCGGGCGCCATCGGGAACATCCGGTGGACGATGACATGGTCCGGGACGAGGTTGACGAAGACCTGGGGCCGGACGGTGATCGCGTAGTACCGGCGGTCCTGGGTGTCCTCGATGCCGGGGAGCCGGCCGAAGCCCTCGGTGCCGTCCACGGTGAATCCGGTGGCCGCCTCGGCGAACGCCGCACCGTGTCCGACGTAGTACTGGGCGGCGAAGCCGTCGGCGAACTCCGGGAGCACCTCGGTGAGTTCGGGATGGATGGTGGCGCAGTGGTAGCACTCCATGAAGTTCTCGATGATGAGCTTCCAGTTGGCGTGCACGTCATAGGTGAGGCGCTTGCCGAGGGCGAGGCCTTCGGTGCGGTAGCGGTCGAGGGAGGCGGTGTCCCCCAGCCGCTCGATGGCCGCACCGACCACGGTGTCCTCGAAGGACGGGGGTTCGTCGGCCAGGCACACCCAGGCGTAGCCGAGCCACTCCCGCAGCGGGACGGTGACCAGACCGCGCTCGGTGCGGTCGACGTCCGGCATCTTCTGCAGGTTGGGGGCGGCCACCAGGCGGCCGTCGAGGTCGTAGGTCCAGGCGTGGTACGGGCACTGGAGGTTGCGGCGGACCTCGCCGGACTCCTCGGTGCACAGCCGCGCGCCGCGGTGCCGGCAGATGTTGAGGAAGGCGCGCAGGGCGCCGGAGCGGTTGCGGGTGATCAGTACGCTCTCCCGGCCGACCCGGACCGTGCGGAAGGCGCCGGGCTTGTCCAGGTCGGCGCTGCGGACCGCGCAGAACCACAGGCGCTCGAAGATCTTCTCCTGTTCCTGGCGGAAGATCTCCGGGTCGGTGTAGTGGTGGCCGGCGAGGGTGGCGAGCAGGCTGGGTGTGGCCGCGGGGGCGGTGGCCGCGGCCGGCGCGGACTCGATGGGTGTGGTCGTCATATCCGGTCTCCTCAGGCGGCGGCCGCGGCGGCGGGCCGGCGGGGGTCGAACAGCTCGACGTCCTCCACGCCACCGAGGCCGAGGACGATGACGTCGTAGCTGGGAGCCATGCGGTTGCTTCTGCGTACGGGGGTGCGGGTGCCTGCGTTCGGGGAGTGCGGGCGGATAGCCGGCACTCCCCCGGCCGTTCCTACCTGCGGATGCGCTCCATCTGCGGGTCGAAGAGCGGCTCCCGGGCGACGGTGGCGGGGATCTTCTCACCGAAGTACTCGATGTGGACGGCGGTGCCGGGGACCGACGCACCGGCCGGCAGCCAGGCGTAGGCGATCCCGCGGCCGAGGGTGTAGCCGTAGGCGGCGGAGGTGACATAACCGACCGGGGCGCCGTCGACATGGACCGGTTCCTTGCCGAGCACGACGGCCGAGGGGTCGTCGAGGGTGAGACAGCTGAGCTTGCGCGGCGCGGTGTCCTCGCTCTTGCCCTCCAGCGCGGCCCGCCCGATGAAGTCGCCCTTGGCGGGGCGGACCGCGAAGCCGACGCCGGCCTCGTACGGGGTGTGTTCGCAGGTCATGTCATGGCCCCAGGCGCGGTACCCCTTCTCCAGGCGGAGGCTGTTGAAGGCGCTGCGCCCGGCGGCGATCACCCCGTGCTCCTGCCCGGCCTCCCAGAGCGTGTCCCACAGGCGGAGCCCCAGGTCGGCGGTGGTGTACAGCTCCCATCCGAGCTCGCCGACGTAGCTGAGCCGCATCGCCGTGACCGGGACGTGGCCCAGGTGGGTGTGCCGGGCCTTGAAGTAGCCGAAGGCCTGGTGGGAGAAGTCGTCGCGGGTGAGCGGCTGGACGAGGTCGCGGGCCAGCGGGCCCCAGACGCCGATACAGCAGGTGCCGGAGGTGATGTCGCGGACCTGGACTCCCCCACTCTCGGCTTCGCTCGAGCGGGAGGGGCCCCCATCGTCGGGGGCGTGCCGCAGCAGCCAGTCGAGGTCGGATCCGCTGTTGGCGCCGACCTGGAAGCGGTCCGGGGCGAGCCGGGCGACGGTGAGGTCGGAGCGGATGCCGCCGGCCTCGTCCAGGAGCAGGGTGTAGGTGACCGCGCCCGGCTTCTTCGCGAGGTTGTTGCTGGTCATGCGCTGGAGGAAGGCGAGGGCGCCGGGGCCGGTGACCTCCAGTCGGCGCAGCGGGGTCATGTCGTACAGGGCCACCTTTTCGCGGGTCGCCTTCGCCTCGGCGGCGGCGATCGGCGACCAGTAGCGCGCCGACCAGGCGTCGCGCGCGGGGAGTTCGAGCCCCTCGGCGAGCGGGGCGTTGGCCTCGTACCAGTGCGGGCGTTCCCAGCCGCCGCCCTCCAGGAAGTACGCGCCGAGTTCCTGCTGCCGGGGGAAGAAGGGGCTGGTGCGCAGCGGGCGCGGCTGGTCCATGGGTTGCAGCGGATGGAGGACGTCATAGACCTCGATGAAGCTCTGTGCCCCGCGGTCGGCGATGTACGCGGGCGAGCGCTGGGCGTCCTCGAAGCGGTAGAGGTCGCACTCATGGATGTCGATGGCGGGCCGGCCGTCCGTCATCCACTCTGCGACGGCCTTGGCGACGCCCGCGGAGTGGGTGACCCAGACCGCCTCGGCGAGCCAGAATCCGCGCAGTTCACGGGATTCGCCGAGGACCGGCATGCCGTCGGGGGTGAAGGAGAAGACGCCGTTGAAGCCCTCGGCCACCCGGGAGTCCGCCAGCGCGGGCAGCAGTCCGATGCTGTCCTGCCAGCTCGGGGCGAAATCGTCCGGGGTGAAGGGCAGTGACGAGGGCATGGTGGGGGCGTCGTCGTAGGCGGGGACGGTGAAGGGGTCGACGGGCATCGGGCGGTGGGCGTAGGAGCCGATGCCGAGCCGGTCGGTGTGTTCGCGGAAGTAGAGGTCGCGGTCCTGGAAGCGCAGGATCGGCTTGCTCGCCTCTGTGCCGGGGTCGTTGACGCCGGCGAGTTCGGGCAGCGGTGCGGTGGTGGCGTACTGGTGCGCCAGCGGGAGGAGCGGGACGTCCACCCCGGCCATCGCGCCGATCACCGGGCCCCAGAAGCCGGCGGCCGAGACGACATGGTCGGCGGGGAAGGTGCCCCGGTCGGTGACCACGCCGGTGACGTGGCCGTCCGCCCGCTCGATTCCGGTGACGGTGTGCCGCTCCAGGAAGCGTGCGCCGCGCCGCGCGGCCCGGGCGATCTGGGCGCGGCAGGCGAGCAACGCCCGGGCCAGGCCGTCGTCGGGGGTGTGGAAGCCGCCGTGCAGCCGGGTCTCGTCCAGCATCGGCCACAGCTGCTTGCACTGGTTCGGGGTGAGGAGTTCACCGCGTACGCCCCAGGAGGCGGCGAGTCCGGCCTTGCGGTGCAGATCGGCCCAGCGGGCCGCGGTGGTGGCGACCTCCAGTCCGCCGACGGGGTGGAAGCAGGGCAGCCCGTCGACGTCGAGGGAGGCGAACTTCCGCACCGTGTAGGCGGCGAACTCGGTCATGGTCTTGGACGGGCCGGTCTGGAAGACCAGGCCGGGCGCGTGCGACGTGGAGCCGCCGGGGGCCGGCAGCGGGCCCTGTTCGAGGACGGTGACATCACTCCAGCCGCGGGCGGTCAGCTCGTCGGCGAGGGAGCAGCCGACGATGCCGGCACCGATGACAACCACACGGGAACGGTTTGCGGGCGTGTGGGACATGCCCCTCCTCCTGTTGCTGGTCGGGGTGGTCGAGCGGGTGGGTGCGGCCGTGGCGGATCAGGGGTCCTGGCACGCCGTCACAGGACCACGACGGAGCGCAGGACCGTGCCGTCGCGCATCTTGTCGAAGGCGGACTCCACCTCGTCCAGGGCGATCGTCTCGGTGACGAATCCGTCGAGGTCGAGCCGTCCGCTGAGGTAGCGGTCGATGAGGACCGGGAAGTCCCGGCTGGGCAGACAGTCGCCGTACCAGGAGGACTTCAGTGCGCCGCCGCGCGAGAAGAGATCGATCAGCGGCAGCTCGATGCGCATGTCCGGTGCGGGGACGCCGACCTGGACCAGAGTCCCGGCCAGGTCGCGCATGTAGAAGCCCTGGGTGTAGGTCTCGGGGCGGCCCACCGCGTCGATCACCACATCCGCGCCATGGCCGCCGGTGAGGCCGCGGACCGCCTCGACGGGGTCCGTGCCGCGGGAGTTGACCGTATGGGTGGCGCCGAAGCGGGTGGCGCCGTCCAGCTTGCGGTCGTCGATGTCGACCGCGATGATCCGGCGCGCCCCGGCGACCGAGGCGCCGGCGATCGCCGCGTTGCCGACCCCGCCGCAGCCGATGACGGCGACGGTGTCCCCGCTGCCGACGGCGCCGGTGTGCACGGCCGCCCCGTATCCCGCCATCACTCCGCAGCCGATGAGACCGGCGGCCTCGGGGCGGGCATGGGGGTCGACCTTGACCGCCTGTCCGGCGGCGACCAGGGTCTTCTCGGCGAAGGCCCCGATGCCCAGCGCGGGGCTGAGCGGGGTGCCTCCCCCAGACTTCGTCCGGGAGGTGCCCCCAAGCAGGGTCATCGACTGGGCGGCGTTACGGGAGTCGAAGCAGTACCAGGGCCGTCCGCGGCGGCAGGAGCGGCAGCTGCCGCAGGGGGCCCGCCAGGCGAGGACGACGAAGTCACCGGGCGCGAGATCGGTGACCCCGGGTCCGACTGCCTCGATCACGCCGGCCGCCTCATGGCCGAGCAGAAAGGGGAATTCGTCGTTGATCGCGCCGTCCCGGTAGTGCAGGTCGGTGTGGCAGACCCCGCAGGCCTGGACGGCGACGAGGACCTCTCCCGGGCCGGGATCCGGCACCAGGATCGTCTGCAGCTCGACCGGCGCGCCTTGTTTCGCCGCGACGACGGCATGGACTTCGTGTGGCATGCCCTACCCCTCAGTGTTGCGCACTGCACGACTGGTTGCGCGATGAGAGACATAGTGGGAACGCCGATCGACACCGTCAAGGGGGTGTGGGCGAGCTCTTCACGCAGTGGCGGGCATTTCTCCGGACCGCTTGACGCATGGGCCCAGCGATTGGATTCTGTTGCGCATAGCGCTCCATCGTGCGCACCGCGAAACTCGATGATCCAGGGGGTCCTGTGATTCCGGTCTGCCGTCTCGCCGATCTGCCCACCGGCGAATCCGTACGCCTCGACACCGCGCCTCCGATCGCCGTCTTCCACGCCGAGGGGCAGCTCTACGCGATCGACGACACCTGCACCCACCAGGACGCCTCGCTCGCGGACGGCTGGCTGGAGGGGTGTCTGGTCGAATGCCCGCTGCACGCCGCGGCCTTCGATCTCCGCACCGGAGCGCCCACCTGTCTGCCCGCCCGCCGGGCGGTGCGCACCCACCCCGTGACCGTCGAGGACGGCATGATCTACGTCCAGCACGCCGCCGAGGAGGGCACCGCCGCATGAAGTCGGTCGCTGTCATCGGAGCCTCGCTGGCCGGCCTGTACGCCGCCCGGGCCCTGCGCGCCCAGGGGTTCGACGGCCGGCTGGTGATCGTCGGGGACGAGCACCACCGCCCCTACGACCGCCCGCCGCTGTCCAAGGACTTCCTCACCGGCAACACCGGCCAGGACCAACTGGCCCTGGCCGACGCCGAGGAGATCGCCGAACTCGACGCCGAATGGCTACTGGGCACCGCGGCCACCGGCCTCGACACCGGCGGCCGCACGGTGCTCCTCGACGGCGGCCGGTCCCTGACCGCCGACGGTGTGGTCATCGCCACCGGCGCCGCCCCGCGCCGCCTCCCCGGCCCGCCGCCCGCCGGCTCGCACACCCTGCGCACCCTCGACGACGCGCAGGCGCTGCGCGCGGACCTGACGCGCGGCCCGGTCCGGGTCGTGGTGATCGGCGGCGGCTTCATCGGCGCCGAGGTCGCCTCGTCCTGCACGGCCCTCGGGCATCACGTCACCGTGGTGGAGGCCGCCCCGCTCCCCCTCGTCCCCCAACTCGGCGACACCATGGCCGGAATCTGCTCCGCCCTCCATGCGGACCACGGCGTCACCCTGCTCACCGGCACCGGCGTCGCCCGTCTGCACAGCGGCGGCGCCGGGAACCACGTCACCGGGGTCGAGCTGGCCGACGGCCGGCTGCTCCCCGCCGACGTGGTCGTCACCGGCATCGGCGTCCGGCCCCGCACCGCCTGGCTGGCGGGCTCCGGACTCCCGCTCGACGACGGGGTCCGCTGCGACGCGGGAGGCGTCACCCCGCTGCCGCAGGTCGTGGCCGTCGGCGATGTCGCCCGGGCGGCCGGCACCCGCGCCGAACACTGGACCAGCGCCACCGAACAGGCCGCCACCGCGGTGGAGAACCTCCTGGCCGGCAGTACCGTCGCGACCCACCGGAACCTGCCGTACTTCTGGTCCGACCAGTACGGCGTCCGCATCCAGTTCGCCGGCCGGCGGCTGCCCGGCGACACCCCGCGCATCATCGAAGGCTCCGCCGACGACCGCAGTTTCCTCGCCTGCTACGAACGCGACGGGCAGCCCACCGCGGTCCTCGCCCTCAACCGCCCGCGCCCCTTCATGCGGCACCGCCGCGCACTCGCCCGCGCCGCCCAGCCGGCCACCGCCTGACCCGCCCGGCCGCCGCCCCGGCGCAGCTCGTCCGGCTTCCGCGCCGGAGCCGGCAGCACCGCCGCCCATCCGTCCGCGAGGGCCGCCCGAGCGTCAGTCGTCCGTAGTGGGGACATGCGCCCGCAGGACGGCCTCCACGGCATCGGTGTCGTCCGGCGTGAGGAACGGGCGGACGAAACGGCCGAGATCGAGGATCAGCGCGTCCCTCTTCGCGGGCCGCCCCGGGTCCAGGCTCGCCCAGTACCGCGGGTGCGCCGTCCCCCAGATCCGGAGCTGCCCGCCGAAGACCCCCATCTCCACGCGCCGGAACGCGCGAATGGACGGGTACGGGACGGTCTTCGTCCCCCACGGGAAGTAGTAGCCACGAATGCGGAGGGCGTCGCCGGAGCACTCGATCCAACGGTCCCGGTAGAGGCTGCCGCTCATCCGGTGCCTCAACTCTCCGCGCCGTCGCGTGCCTCGATGCGGTACTGGAACGCGGCACCGCCCGGGTCGCATGCCGTCGCTCCTCCGTCGACGGTCAGCACCGCACCGTTGACGAAGGAGGCGGCCGGCGAGAGCAGCCAGCCGATCGCCTCCGCGACCTCGTGCGGGTCCCCGGGGCGGCCCACCGGCAGCAGCCGGGTGGCCTCCTCGTACGCGGCGTCGACCCCGCCCGCCAGCCCGGCCTCCTTGGCGAAGCGCACCATCCGCCCGTCGGCCATCTCGGTCCGCACCCAGCTGGGGCAGACGATGTTGGCGCGCAGCCCGTCCCGCCCGTAGTCGACGGCGAGCGAGCGGCAGAGCTGGAGCAGGGCCGCCTTGGACGTCGCGTAGGCGGCGTTGCCGTTGCCGTTGCGCAGCGCGGAGACCGAGGCCACGGCGACGACCGCGCCACGGCTCGCCAACAGGTGCGGGAGTGCGGCGCGTTGCAGGAGGAAGGGGCCGGTGACATTGGTGGCCATGACGGCCTCCCAGTCCTCCATGGACAAATCACCGACCGCGCCGCTGCGGGCGATACCGGCGTTGAGCACCAGCCCGTCGAGCCGTCCGTACGCGGACACGGTCGCCTCGACGAGGCCCTGCACCGCCCCGGGGTCGGCGGTGTCGGCCGGGTGGGCCAGCGCGCCGGTCTCCTCGGCGAGGCGGTGCAGAGGTTCGGGCCGGCGACCGGAGACCACCACCTGGTGCCCGGCGGCCCGCAGCAGTCGGGCGGTGGCCGCACCGATGCCCGTACCGCCGCCCGTCACGAGGACAACTCGCTCTTCCACCATGGTCGTTCACGCCTCCCGTATGGGTCGCCCACTGCCTCGGCGATCATACGGAGGAGCACCGGACGGGCGGGGGTTTCCGGCCGCGGTCCGCGACCGGACGCGGTCCGCGCCCTCAGGTGCCTCCGTGGCCGGGTGAGATGGGTGGGGTGGTGGAGGTGGTGGCTTCCCACTGGCTGAGGATGCCGTCCCAGTCGTGCTGGGCGGCCGTGATGGCGTTGGCGTCCCAGGTGCCCTGGGTGGGCTGCTGGTAGTGGTGTTGCTGTGGGTGCTGCTCGTATACCCGGTACTCCTGATACTCCTGCTGCTCCGGGTAGTTCTGGTACGGGTGTTGCTTCCAGGGTTCCTGCTCGTAGTGCTCCCGTGGCGGCTGCGGCGGCCGCTCGTGCCAGGCCGTATGGGGAGTCTCGGTCTGCGGGGAGGGTGGCGGGACGTTGACGAGGCGGCGATGCCGGCCGATGCGGTCCGCCGGCGGCGCGGGACGGCTTTCGGCGGACAGCTGTTGGGCGCGTGCCACCAGGATCCGGACATCCAGCCCGAGTTCGGCGGCCAGGGCGGTGAGGTCGACTCCGGCCTGCCAGCTGCTCATCAGGACCGCGTCCAGGGCCGGCGCCCAGGCCGGCTCGTTGGGCTGGGGCGCGCCGGGCTGGGGTGGGGGGACCGGAGCAGGGGCCGGGGCCGGGGCGGGCGGAACCGCGACCGGTGGACCCGCGGTCGGTGGGCTCACGCTGGGCTGGCTCGCGGTGGACGGGCCCGCAGGGGGTGCGGCGGCCGGCTGCGCAGGGGCCGGCTCGCACGCGGGCTGGGACAGCAGGCTCTTGGCGACCGCGCGGGCGTCGTCCTTGCCCACCGTGCGCCGGGCCAGGCGCACTTCGCGCTCGTCCAGGCCGAGCAGGTCCGCCACCACCGCATCGCTGCCCACCGTCACGGCGAAGGCGGCCAGGGTCCGCGAACGACGGGCCTCGGCCTCGTCGAGGAGTCCCTGCGTACGGCGGACCTCGTCATCGCTGCTGCAAAACGCCTGTGCGAGGACCGCGTGGCGCTCCCACAACTCCCTGGGTTCCATGACTGCGACAACGTCCCGTCGTCCGTATTGGACCGCTTCCCAGCTATAGATCACTGCATAAGGTGATTCGAGAGACAGACGTCCCTGCCTCCGCGGTGGAAACTGCGGCGGCTGCAAAAATACGTCGTGACCACATGCCGGAAGAATCGTTTCTACGGCCATGAGCGTCCCCTCTTCCGGCACCGTCGCAGGTCACGGACAGACGTCCCTCCCCCGCCCCGGCTCCGTCCCGCGATGGCTCACCGCGGAGATCGTCCGACAGACCCCCGTGTACGCAGGGCTGGCGAAGCTGTGGACGGAGCGTGCGCGCACCGTGCCCGGGGTCGCCGATCCGGAGTGGCAGCGGCTGGTCTCCTATCGCGCGCTGATGGAGGAGACCGAGATCGCCCTCACGGCCCTGCGGCCGCACCGCGCGCCCGATGTGCTGCCGCCGAGAAAGGCGGTGCCCGCCGCGCGTCCCGCCCGTCTGGACGCCTGAAGCCGTCGTCCACCGGCTGCCGGACCGGCGCGCTGAAGCGGCGCCGGGGCCGGAGTACCGTTGAGTTGTCGAGGAGTTCCCGCTGCCCGGCCACCGCGCCGGCAGCGGCTTTGACCAGCGACGGAACCCGGGTGAGCGCGACGGATGACACGGACTTCAGCCCGATCGGGGTGATCGGGCGGGTGACCGTGTCGATCCCGGCCGACGGACCGGGCGAGGTGCTGCTGCCCGTGCGCGGCGGCACCGAGGCCTTCGCCGCCTGGTCCCGTGTGCCCATCGACCGGCATACCCAGGTCATCGTGGTGGACCACACCTCGGCGCGGTCGGTGATCGTCGCGCCGCTGCCCGCATGACCTGGCCGGGCCGGTGATCATGGCCGGCCGTCAGCCGGCTTTCCCCCGCGGCCGTGCCCGCACACGCACGATGAGCCGGCCGCATCGGACCGGGAGTCCCGCAATGTTGTTCTGGCATGTTCCGGCGCCGAACGAGGCGCTGTTGATCTCCGGCTCGAAGCGCCGGGCCGGGGACGCGCAATTCCGTATCGTCACGGGCCACGGCAGCTGGGTCCTGCCCGTCAAGCAGAAGGCGAGCCTGCTGTCGCTGTCGCTGCGGGAGGCGGAGATCTCCGAGGACTGCGTCACCCAGCAGGGCATCCGGATCGGGGTCCGGGCGGTCGCCGTCTTCAAGGTCGGGGACGACCCGACGTCGATCGCCAATGCGGCGCGCCGGTTCCTGGACGAGCAGGCCACCATGGAGGAGCTGGTGGGCCGGATCTTCGCCGGTCATCTGCGCTCGATCGTGGGCGGGCTGACCGTCGAGCAGATCATCCGGGAGCGGGACCGCGTCGCCCAGGAGGTCAAGGACGGCAGCCACTCCGAGATGGAGAAGCTCGGCATCGTCGTCGACGCCCTGCAGATCCAGGAGATCGCCGACACCTCCGGATACATCACCAACCTCGCCGCCCCGCACGCCGCGGCGGTCGCCAGCGCGGCCCGGATCGCGCAGGCCAAGGCCGACCAGGAGGCCACCCAGCGGGAGCAGCAGGCGGCGGCGCTCAAGGCCGAGTACGAGCGGGACACCGCGATCAAACGGGCCGGGTTCCACGCCGAGACCGAGCAGTACAACGCCCGCGCCGCGCAGGCCGGCCCGCTGTCGCAGGCCAGGGCCTCGCAGGAGGTCATCGAGGAGCAGACCGCGCTGGCCCAGCGGCAGGCCTCGCTCGCCGCGCAGCGGCTGGAGGGCGAGGTGCGCCGCCCGGCGGACGCCGAGGCCTACCGGCTGCGCACCCTGGCGGAGGCACGGCGGGACCAGGTCCGATTCGAGGCGGACGCCCGCGCCTACACCGAACGGGCCGTGACCCAGGCACGGGCCGATGCGAACACGGCGCTCGCGGCCTCGCTCCGGGACGGCAACCAGGAGCTGATCGCCGCCAACCGCACCGTCGAGAACCTCCCGGCCCTCGCCCAGGCGGCCGCCGAGGGCATCGCCGGCTCCCGGCTGACCGTGCTCAACGGCACCGACGGCATGAACGAGATCGTCTCCGGCATCGTCGGCCAGGGAATCGCCATCCTCGACAGCCTCAAGAAGGCGACCAGCGCCTCCGGCACCGTCTCCCCGCTCGCCGACGGTGCGGGATCGCTGCCGCAGAAGGTGACGAAACTGCAGCAGGACGGGACGGGGTCCGGCTCCGCCTGAGCGCACGGGCGGTTCCGTCCGGCCTCCCGGGTGTCCGGCGCGGCCCGCCGGGCACCCGGAGGTGTCCGGCGGGCCGCGCGGACCCGGTCACGGCGTGCCGCGCCGCCGGCGAACGGCCCGCTCGGCTCAGGCCGCGGCGGCCGTGGGCGTACGGCGCCAGCGGGTCAGGACGAGGTGTGCGAGGACGCCGAAGAGCAGCCCCCAGAAGGCGGATCCGATGCCGAAGAGGGTGACGCCGGAGGCGGTGGCGAGGAAGGTGATCAGGGCCGCCTCGCGGTCCTTCTCCTCCTTCACCGCCCCGGTCAGACCGCCGGCCAGGGCACCGAGCAGGGCCACGCCGGCGACCGCCGCCACGAGTTCCTTGGGGAGCCCGGCGAACAGCACCACGAGAGTGGAGCCGAACGCCCCGATGAGGAGGTAGAACGCTCCGCAGGAGACCCCGGCCACATAGCGCCGCTGCGGGTCGCGGTGGGACTCGGGGCCGGTGCAGATGGCCGCGGTGATCGCCGCGAGGTTGATGGCGTGCGAGCCGAAGGGCGCCAGCGCCGTGGAGACCAGCCCCGTGGAGCCGATCAGCAGGCGGTCCTTGGGCCGGTAGCCGGACGCGGTGAGCACGGCCATGCCCGGTGCGTTCTGCGAGGCGAGCGTCGCCAGGATCATCGGCACGGCGATGCCGATGAGCGAGGCGACCGAGAAGTCCGGGGTCGTCAGGACCGGCTTGGCGAGCTCGATCCGGTCCAGATGGATGTCCAGCCGGGAGCCGGCCGCACTGGCCACGACACCCACCGCCAGGGCGACCAGGACGGCGTACCGGGGCAGCCACCGCTTCGCCAGGAGGTAGGCGAGCAGCACCGAACCGGCGAGGAGCGGTGCGGTCTTGAGCGAGGTGAACACCCCGGTGCCGAAGGAGAACAGGATGCCGGCGAGCATCGCGGAGACGACGGGCGTGGGCACCTGCCGCATCAGCCAGCCGAACACCCCGGTCAGACCGACCAGGGTGATCACCAGTCCGGTGACGAGGAAGGCCCCGATGGCCTCCGCGTAGGAGTACGCCCCCAGACTCGTCACCAGCAGGGCCGCGCCCGGTGTCGACCAGGCGGTGATCACCGGCATCTTGGTGCGCAGGCTCAGCGCGATACAGGTCAGACCGCTGCCGATGGAGATGGCCCACACCCAGGAGCTGGTCTGTGCGGTGGTCAGATGCCCGGCGGAGGCCGCCGCGAGCACGATGACCAGCGGGCCCGAGTAGGACACGACGACGGCGACGAAGCCGGCCAGTACCGCGGACAGCGAGACGTCGTGCACGAAGCCGCGCCGGGGTCCGCCGTCCGGGGGCACGTCCGCTGCGCCCTGCGGGCTCGTGGCGTCCGGCGGTGCGGCGTCGGGGTGGGGGGTGGGGGTCTGTGCGCTCAACGGTCTTCCTTCACGGCCTTTTCCAGGGCCTGTTCGAGGTCGGCGACGAGGTCTGCGGGGCTCTCCAGACCTATGGACAGGCGCAGCATGTCCTTCGGCGAGGTGCTGTCCGGCCCCTCGAAGGTATAGCGGTGTTCGACCAGACTCTCCACACCTCCCAACGACGTGGCGCGAATGAAGAGTTCGCAGTGGTTGGCGGTGCGCAGGGACTGCTGCCACGGGCCGTCGACATGCAGGGAGAGCATGCCGCTGAATCCGCCGGTCATCTGCCGGGCGGCGATCTCGTGTCCGGGGTCGGTGGGCAGTCCCGGGTAGGCGACCCGCCGGATCAGCGGATGGGCGGCGAAGTGCTCGGCCACGGCCATCGCCGTGGCGGAGATCTGGCGCATGCGGGGGAAGAGCGTCCGTATGCCCCGCACCAGGAGGTAGGTCTCCAGCGGGCCGAGGATCGGGCCGGTCAGCCGGCGGTGCAGCTGCAGCCGCTCCCATATGGCGTCCCGGGCCTCGGTGCGCTGCGGCGCCTTGACGAGCAGTCCGGCGACGACATCCGTATGGCCGTTGAGGTACTTGGTGCCCGAATGCATGATCAGATCGGCGCCGAGGTCGAACGGCCGGGCGTGCACCGGAGTGGGGACGGTGTTGTCGACGCCGAACAGCGCGCCGGCCCGGTGGGCGATCTCGGCGCAGCCGGCGAGGTCGGTCACCAGCCAGGTGGGGTTGGCCGGGGACTCCGCCCAGACCAGTGCGGTCGGGGCCGCGTCCACGGCGGCCGCCACCGCGTCCAGGTCGTTCATCGGCACCTGAACGACCTCCAGGCCGCGCTGCGGGCCGAATTCCCGCAGCCACTTGGTGAGACCGAAGTACATGGTCTGCGGGACCACGACCCGCGCCCCGGCCGGCAGTACCTGGAAGACGGCGGTGGCGGCGGCCATGCCGGACGAGAAGAGCAGCGCGTCCGAGCCGCCCTCCAGGCCCGCCACGACCTGCTCGGCCTGCTCGTACCCCGGTGTGCCCTGGTCGCGCAGGTACGCGAGCCCGGCCGGTGCCCGGTAGTCGGCGTCCCGGGCGTAGGTGGCGCCCAGACTGATCGGGGGCGGCACGGCGCCGGTGGTCGGAGAGCGCCAGCCGTCGCCCTGTGCGGCACGGGTCTCGGGCCGGTACTCCTGGGTCCACGGTGTGTAGGTGTCGCTGGTGTTCATCGCTTCCTCGTGATCAGAGACGGCAGGGCGGTACGCAGGGCGAGTTCGGCGTCCAGCAGTGCGCGGGAGGGCACGCCGGGCGAGGGGACGTAGTGGTTGTAGTAGCTGGATCCTTCGGTGTGCGGTCCGAGGAAGAACAGCCGCGGCTGCGGGGTGCCGGTGCGGTCGATGCCCTGGCCCTGCCGCGTGACGTCCAGCCCCTGCACGGCCGTTCCGCGGTGCGCGAGGGTGCGGACGCGGCCCGCGGCGACGAGCGTGCCCAGCAGGGACCCGGCCACCCGGTCCGCGCCGGGCTCGTTCACGTGCGCCTGCACGACGTGGTCGACCTCGATCCGCAACGGCCGGTCCAGGCAGGTGGATTCCAGCCGCCAGGGTCCCTGACCGGCCGGTGCGACGATCTTGGGCCGCGGGCCGGGGCCGAGCCGGACGATCCCGGCGTCGAGCAGCGAGAGCAGCTCCGCCGACCGGTCCAGCTGCGGACCGATCACCAGCCGGTTCACCGTGGGGGCGAACTCCCCGAAGAACGTGGCCAGCGACGCGTCGTCGACGCCGGGCGGATCGATGACCGCGCGCAGCACATCGCGGTGGTCACGGAGCACTTCCAGGGCTTCCTTCAGCGGGGCGGCGCCGAGGCCTTCCCGAGCCTCGGCCAGGTCGGCGGCGACCTCCGCGGTGAACCAGTCGCGGTAGGCGTCGTACCCCGTCCACTGCCGGTCGGTGAGGTCCGCGGACAGGATGCCGCTCACCGGGCAGGGGCCGAACCGCGCCCGCAGTTCGCCGAGCAGCGCCTCGTGGCCGTCGCGTGCGCAGCGCCGGGCCAGTTCCAGTCCGGCGCCGGTGGCGTCGCCGTACTCGCGGGCCAGCAGGGTGCGGTAGTAGGCGAGTTCCATCTCGGCCTCGATCAGCGGCAGGACGTCGCGGGTGAAGCCGAGGCGGCCGTCCGGCGTGCCGGCCCGGATCTCGTCGAGGCGGTCGGTGGTCAGTGCCAGCGGTGCGAAGCGCACCCGTCCCGGCCGGAGACGGGGGCGGCTGCGCGAGGGCATCCCGGAGCGGTTGGTCAGGACGATCGACGGCTCCCGTCCGCTGGGCAGATAGCGCATCCCCGCCTCGTCCGTGAGGTGCTTGCCGCCCCGGCCGAGGGTCAGGGTGGCGAGGACGTCCATGGCGGTCAGCCCCATGCCGAGGACGGCCACCCGCTCGCCCGGTCCGATGCCGTCGAGCGCCGTGGGCAACGGATAGGGGCGGGTGACCAGTCGGGGATCGGGGGCCGGCGCCGCGGGCAGATACAGCGAGTGGTGGCCGACGGTGACGAACACGGCATCGGCCTCGACGCGGCTGCCGTCGGCGAGGACGACCGTCTCGCTCCCGGAGCCTGCGGGGAGGATGTCCACGGCGGTCGTACGGTGCCGGATCAGGGTGAGGCTCTCGGGGGCCGCGCCGGTGATCTCCCCCGCGGCCCAGGCGAGATACTCGCTCAGCAGCCGGCGCGGCAGGAAGTCGTTCGGCTGGATCTCCCGCCCCTCGCCGGCGCGCACGGTGTAGCCGTCGTCGGCCAGCCGCAGATCCCGGCGCCGGCACCATTCGTGGAGCGACGGTCCGGGGACCGGTACGGGGCCGTCCACCATCTGCGCGTCGGCGAAGGCGGAGAGCTGGCCGCAGACGGTGTTGAGCAGAAGGTGGTCCGGCTGGTCGGACAGATGGAATCCGGCGCCGAAGGGCCGTGGATCGATGAGGTGGACGGTGAGCGGAGTCGGCCGTTCCAGGCAGTGCGCGACCAGCCGCTCGACGACGCCCAGCCCCCGCGATCCGGCACCGACAACAGCGACGGAGAGGGGTATGTGGCTCACCACCGGCGCGTCTCCCCGAAGAAGTTGGGCACCTCGATCGTGCTGCCGTCCTTGCGCGCCTCGCCGAGGACGAAGGCTCCCACGGCCAGATCCAGCACGCCCAGGCCGAACGGCGAGAAGATCACCGGGCGTTCCGGCGCGAGCTTCACCTCACCGTTCAGCACTCCGGCGAGGGTGCCGGTCACGAACTCGCGGGAACCGGAGCGCTGTTCGGCCAGATGCGGTGACGTGTTGGCCTTGAGGCAGTGTTCGACGTCGTCGAGGATGTTGTCCGCCGCCAGGACCACTTCGGGCGCGAGATCGCGCAGGGAGATGTTGAGAACGAGCTGACCGGGCCTGAACGGCGCGGTGACATAGGGCTCTAGCGCGGTGGTGGCGAAGACGACGGTGTCGGCCGCGAGCGCGGCGTCGAGGTCGGCGGTGAAGGACGCCGGACGGTCCTGGGTGGTGCGGATATGGCCGGCGAGGGCCTGGCCGGAGGACTCGTCGAGATCGTGGACGAGGTAGGCGTCCGGGGCGCAGCCGGCGACGTTCAGGTAGTCGCAGATGTTGCGTGCGATGACTCCGCCGCCCACCACGGCGATCCGGGTCCCCTCGAAGCCGTCCGGGCGGAGCGCGGTGGCCGCTACGGCCGCGGAGGCGGCGGTGCGTGCCGAGCTGATGCTCGCGGCTTCGAGGCAGGCGATCGGATACCCGGTCTCGTAGTCGTTGAGCACGAGGACGGCCGAGGCGCGCGGGGCGCCGATCCGGGTGTTGCCCGGGAAGCTCGCGATCCACTTGATGCCGGCGAGCTGGACGTCGGCGCCCAGGTAGGCGGGCAGCGCAATGATCCGGGAATCCGGCTTCTCCGGGAAGCGGAGGAAGTAGCTGTCCGGGTTGACGGAATCCCCGGCCTCATGTGCCCGATAGGCACTGCTGACAATGCCCAGCACGTCTCCCCGTTTTCCGTGCAGGACATTGCGCACCGTTTCACCGGCGACTATCTCAAAATTGAACACAATAATTCCCCCCTCTCGGGCCGGTGCCCGAGAAAACTAGTGGCCGACTATCTCGGGCCAGCGTTCGGCCACCCATGCGTCGTCGTAGATGGTCTCCAGATAGCGGTCCCCGAGGTCCGGCGAAATCGCCACCACCACACTCCCTTCCGGGATATTCTTGGCGGCGTCCTGTACGGCGCACAGCACCGTGCCGGTCGAGCCGCCCAGGAGCAGCCCCCGCTCCCGGGCGAGAGTTCTGCACATCTCGACGGCATCCGCCTCAGAGATGAGCACGATGTCGTCGAGGTTCTTCGTATCGAGTATTTCCGGACGTCTGCTCGTGCCCAGTCCGGGAATGTGGCGGCGGGCCGCCGGGCCGCCGAAGGTCACCGAGCCGACGGCGTCCACCGCGATGATCCGGGTGGCGGGGCTGTGCCGGCGGAGGTACTCCGCGCAGCCCATCAGCGTCCCCGTGGTGCCGGCCCCGATGAAGGCGTAGTCGATGTGGCCGAGCCCCTCGACGAGGGCGCGGCCCGTACGGTCGCGGTGTGCCTGCGGCCCGGCCGGGTTGGCGTACTGGTTCAGCCAGTACAGGTCGGGCTCGCGGCGCAGGCGCTCGGAGATGTAGTCGATCCTTGATTGCAGAAAGCCGCCGTGGGCGTCCCTGGCCTCGATCACCACGACCTCGGCACCGAGAACGGCCATCAGGCGCCGTGAGCGCACGGTGGCGTTGGGGTCCGTGACACAGGTCAGCGAATAGCCCTTCGCCGCGCACACCATCGCCAGGGCGACGCCGAGGTTTCCCGACGTCGACTCGATCAGCCGGGTCCGCGGAAAACGGAGCCCGGCATTCTCGGCCGCCGCGACCAGCGCGACAGCCGTCTTGAGCTTTACCGAACCAGCTGGATTGAGACCTTCCAGTTTCAGGAAAACGGAACTCCCCGGAACCAGTTGGTCCAGCTGAATGAAGAGATCATCCAGCACGAGATCATACACTTCTTCCGCTATCACCAGAATCCAAACCGTTGAAAGTGGGCAGCGCAAGGCAGCTGTGCTCGCCGAAGCGAGATCCCACGGGCTTGTTGGCCGCGCACACGGGTCAGGCGTGCGCTACGCAGAAGGGACTCTTCCCCCGTCCCCCATTGACCGCAAATCCCCCATTCGCGATGTGACGGGTTAATCCTGCCATCAAGCAAGGCCAATGACAATGTTTGCCTGGAATCCCAAAACAGGAGGCGAGCATTCCGTCGAGGCAGGGGCCCGAGGGCCGCCACCGGAGCGCTCGCCGTCATGGCAACGCACGTTGGCCGGAAGGGCGTTGGGCCTCTTGACGGGCCCGTCCGGGCGCGGCCCTTGCCGCGGCGGGGGCGGCACAGCATGCAGCGGGCCCGGGAGGGATGTCCCGGGCCCGCCGCATGACCGACCGACAGGGGTCAGAGGATGCCGAGCAGTCCGAGGCCGAGCAGGCCGTCCCGGTCCCGGTCCCGGCGCTGGCCGTCACGGCTGTCGCGTGCGTAACCATCGCGTGCGTAGCCGTCGCGGCCGTAATCGTCACGCCCGTAATCGTCGCGGTCGTAACCGCTGTCGCGGCCGTAGCCGTAGCCGTCGCGACGGCCGCCGTCACGGCCGAAGCCGTCGTAGCCGTCATGGCCGCCGTGTCCGAAACGGCCGTGGTGGCCGTGGCGGCGGTCGTGGCGGCACTTGCAGTAGCGGTGCCCGAAGTGGTGGTGGCCCCGGTCGCAGCGAAGGCACATCGTGCTCTGCTGCGAGCTGCTGGGGGGCGGGGTTGCGGCGGCGGTGGCGGCACCAGCCGTCGGCACCACCAGGGCAGCTGCGGTCAGGCCGGCCAAGGCAAGGCCGCGAGGAATCGAACGGAGCATGTTTCCACCTTCACTCGACTGCGCAGAAAAAGAATATTCTCTGCAAACATGACAATAAAGGGGCATATGTTCCCCGACTTGCGACCCGCCGGAGAGTCACTGGAACGCAGCAGGAGACACGGCGGCCCACCGAGCTCCCGCCCGTTCACTCCGGATTCCCGTCCTTTTCGGCGCCTTCACCGGCTTCCCCGCCGTCACCGGCTCCGCCATCTTCCCCGTCGCCCCGGCCATCCTTCGGCAGACTCTCCAGCAGCCCTCCCAAGGCCCCCAGAACGAGCGAGCACACCGTGTCCGGGTCCGCGCTCGCCAGCGGCTCCTTGGCGACCACCACTCGCATCAAGCCAATTCCCAGCAGCCACGACAGCGCCAGATCGCCGCGCAGCCCCCCGGTGTCGGACTCCGAGAGCGTCGCGAGGACCTCCGCGTACTCCTCCCCCAGTCCGCGCAGCGCATCGGCGATCTCGTCGCTGCCGCCTATGGAGCGCAGACACACCTCCAGCGAACGGTCGCCGCCGTCCCTGCCGCCGGCCAGCATGCCGCGCAGCGCGACCTCGAACAGCCGCTCGGCGGGAGTGGTGCGCAGCTGCTCCTGCCCGCCACGCGCCATGACCTCGCCGAACAGGGCCTTCTTCGAGCCGAAGTACCGGAACAGCAGGGCCTGATTGGCCCCGGCCCGGGCCGCGATGTCCCGCACCGTCGCGCGTTCGTAGCCGCGCTCGGCGAACAGCTCCGACGCGGCGTCCAGCAGCCGCAGCCGCGTGCCCTGTGCGTCCCGCCGGTGCGCGCTCGCCGCGCCGTACTGCGGGGGCTTGGCCATCGCCACGCTTCCTTTCCGTCGGACCGTCACCAGGACGGCCACAATGCGTCGTTGACCGCCCCGAGGGAGCGGCCTACCGTTTGTAAGCAGGTGCTTACACAAGGGAGGTCGCCATGACCACGATCGATACAGCACCCCTCTCCTACCCGTTCAATCTCGCCGAGAGCCTTGCGCTCGCCGAGGAGTACGAGCAGGCCCGCAACCGCCCGGGACTGCTGAAGGTACAGATGGCCTACGGAGAGCCGGCCTGGCTGGTGACCCGTTACGCCGAGGCTCGGTTCGTCCTCGGGGACCAGCGCTTCAGCCGCGCCCTGGGAGCCGTGCACGACGAGCCCCGGCAGTCCGAAGGGCGCCGCGACAGTGGCATCCTGGGCATGGACCCACCCGATCACACCCGGCTGCGGACGCTGGTGGCCAAGGCCTTCACCGTCCGCCAGGTCGAGAAACTCCGCCCGCAAGTACGGCAGTTGACACGGGAGCTGCTCGACGAGCTGGAGGCGGCCGGGCCGCCCGCCGATCTGGTGGACCGCTATGCGCTGCCCATCCCCGTCGCCGTGATCTGCCGGATGCTCGGCGTGCCGGCCGAGGACCGGCCGCGCTTCCGGGTGTGGAGCGATGCCGCATTGTCGACAAGTTCCCTGACGGCGGCGGAGTTCGACGCCAATCTCGAAGAACTCCGCGCCTATATGGGGCAGTTGATCGAGGAGCACCGGCAGGCCCCGCAGGACGATCTGATGACGGCGCTGATCGATGCCCGGGACGTCGGCGACCGGCTGTCCGAGCTCGAACTCGTCGACCTGTGCGTCGGGATCCTGGTCGCCGGGCACGAGACCACCGCCACCCAGATCCCCAACTTCGTCCTGGCGCTGCTGGATCACCCGGGCCAGCTCGCCCTGCTGCGCGAGCAGCCGCAGCTGATCGGCAATGCCGTGGAGGAGCTGCTGCGCTTCGTTCCGCTGGGCAGCGGCGCGGGGCAGCCCCGCTATGCGACCGAGGACGTCGAGGTCGGCGGGACGCTGGTGCGGGCCGGCACCCCGGTCCTGATCGCGATGGGCGCGGCCAACCGGGACGCGCTGCGCTTCGAGGCGCCCGGGACGCTGGACATCTCCCGGCCCGCGAACCAGCATCTCGGCTTCGGTCACGGCGTCCATCACTGTCTGGGGGCGCCACTGGCCCGTCTGGAGCTCCAGGAGGCGCTCGGCGCGCTGCTCACCCGGTTCCCGGGGCTGCAGCTGGCCGGCGATGTGGAGTGGAAGAGCCAGATGTTGGTGCGCGGGCCCCGGGTGATGCCGGTGGGGTGGTGAGCCGATGACCTGGAACGTGGAGATCGACCCCCGGCAGTGCATCGCCTCGGGATCCTGCGCCGCCATCGCACCGGACCTCTTCGCGCTCGACGGCAGCCATGCCCGTCCGCTGCACGACCGGATCGACGAGGACGAACGCGCGCTGGATGCCGCCGATTGCTGCCCGGTGCTCGCCCTCACGGTGCGGGACGGTGCCAAGGTCATCGGCCCCCGGCCGTAGGGGCCGTACGCAGAGACGCAGAACGGAGCCGACGGGGCGTGGCCGGGGGCCGCGCCCCGTTCCGTATGCCGCGGCCGACGGCGCCGGCCCGTGCCCCCCGTTCCGTATGCCACCGCCGACCGCCCGCCCGGACCACGAGGGCGGGCGTCCCGCGGCGACGGCGGACGTCGCAGGTCGGGGCCCCTCTCGTCGCGTCCCGGAAGCGGGGTGCGACGATGGGCCTGTCATGGATGCGGGGCAGGTTCTCAGGGGGCTACGCGCCGCGGTGTTCGCGGTGGTGTGTGTGCTGCTCGCCGCGCTGGGACACGTGGTGATGTCGGATGCCGCGGTGCCCGCGTGGATGCTGCTCGCGGCCGGAGCGGTGACCGCGGCCGGCGCCTGGTGCTGCGCGGGCCGGGAACGCGGCCCGCTCCTGGTGGGGTTGCTGACCGTCGGCACCCAAGCGGCGCTGCACACCGCGTTCTCCTTCGGCCAGGCGCTCGCCGGGCCCGCGGGCGGCGCACCGCGCCTGCTCGCGAAGCGGTGGGCGGACACCTGGCTGTGCGGTGCCGACGGAACGCCGCTCCCGGACGACCGGGCCACGCAGCTCATTCGGCTGATGCACCGGCAGATGGCGGCCGGGTCCCCGGGGGAGTACACCGGCTCCATGCCCGGCATGGACCACATGAGCCGGATGGCCGGCACGGACGGGATGGCGGGGATGCACGACGGTGCGTCCGGCATGGCAGGGATGCACGGCAGTGCGACCGGCATGCTCGCGGCCCATCTGCTGGTCGCGCTGCTCAGCGCCGGGTGGCTGTGGGGCGGCGAGCGGGCCGCGTTCCGGCTCCTGCGGTGCGTGTCGGCCTGGCTGTTCGCGCCCTTGGTGCTGGTCCTGCGGATCGTCCTCCCCCCGGCACCGCCTGCCGTGCGGGCCGCCCGGCAGGAGCCGCGGCGTGCGGTGCACCAACTTCTGCTGGCCCACGCGAGGTCGTTGCGGGGTCCGCCGTATGAGCCGGCTGTCGGCTGACAGCACGGTCGAATTCCCGAGCCGGCACACGGGCGCCGAGGGCTCGCGCCCCTGCCCGGCTCCGACTTCACCGGTCCCCGCCCTGTGCGGCGACCGGGTCATGCGAAGGACTCCAGATGATGAATCCTGTCCGGATGCCGGTGGCGCTGCCGCCCGCGTCCGCTTCGGGCACCCCGGCCGGCGCCGGCGGGCGCCCGTACGCCACCGCCCCGGCCGGCTCAACCGGCCCGATTTCCGCCGCTGTCCACCCCGCCGGGAGATACCGGCCCCGGCCGTACGGAAGCCGGCCGCAGCCGGGCGAGCAGGGCATCGGCGGCCGCCGGGTCGTCGACGTCGTCCTCGGGGTGCCCCGCGGCGCGGCGCAGACCGGCCGTCAGCGCGCGGCTCTGCGCCTCCCAGCGCCGGCAGTCCCGGCAGTCCGCGAGGTGCGTTTCGAGCCGGCGGGCGGTGAGACCGGGGGGCAGTTCCTCGCCGTCGAGGCGGGCGGAGAGTGCCGTACGGATGCGCGTGCAGAGCATGCGGCCATCCTCCCCGAAGCGCGGCCGGGCGGCGAGGGGCGGTGCCGGGATGCGCGATGACGAGAGCGTGACGGGCTGGGCGCTGGCCGCCCGCAGCGGTGACGAGCGGGCCGTCGAGCAGTTCGTCCGGGCCACCCAGCTCGATGTGCGGCGCTATGTGACCCATCTCAGCGGCGATCCGCAGGCGACCGACGACCTGGTGCAGGACACCTACGTGCGGGCGCTGCGCAGTCTGCCCCGGTTCGAGGGCCGGTCCTCGGCCCGTACCTGGCTGTTGACCATCGCCCGGCGGGTGGTGGCGGACCGCATCCGGTCCCATGCGGTCCGGCCCCGGCTGGCCGCCACGGACGACTGGCAGACGGCCGCGGAGCGGGTACAGCCGCGTGGGGTGCCCGGCTTCGACGAGGGCGTCGCGCTGGCCGAACTGCTGGCGGCGCTGACGCCGGAGCGGCGGGAGGCGTTCGTCCTCACGCAGCTGCTGGGGCTGCCGTACGCGGCGACGGCCGGGGTGATCGGCTGCCCGGTGGGGACCGTGCGGTCCCGGGTGGCCCGGGCCCGCGAGACGCTCGTCGGGCTGCTGACGGAGGCCGAGCGGCCCGAGTCGGCCGGCCGGCCGCGGGATCTCGCGGGCGCGGTGGCCTGACGGGCCGGAACCGGCGGGGCGACGGGGCTCATGGGCGGACACGGCCATGGGCCCCGTCGCGGTGGTTCACCGGCCGGGCGCCACGGCCAGGGCCCGTACGGTGCGCGGTGGGCTGTGGCGGAAGTGCAGGGTGAAGGTGAGCCGGTCGCCGGGCGCGAGCCGGGGCGGTGGGCTGACCATGATGTCCAGGGTGGTCGCGGTCATCGTCAGGGCGTCGCCGGCCGGGACGGTGGCGTCCTTGGCCATCGCCATGCTGCGGGCGTTGTCGCCGATGTCGACGGTGCGGCTGAGCATCGCGCGGTGGCCGGCGGGCCCAGTGACCCCCGTCAGGACGTCGTCGGAGCCGCCGGTGTTGCGGATGGTGAAGAAGGCGGCGGTGGCGTCGGACCCCGCGGGAATCAGTACCCGGCCCTCGGCGACGCTCAATTGCGCGGGGGTGCCCGCGTTGCCGGCGGCGGTCCAGAGGGTGAGCATGCCGAGGGTCACCAGGCAGGTGAGCAGCGGAACGGCGAGGGCCTGGACGGGCGGCCGCGTCATGTGGTCTCCCAACGGGTCGGGGCCCGTCGGCCGTGGGGGCGGCGGGCGGTGGTGGTGGCCCGGCGCGGGCGCCAGGCGCGCAGCCGGAGGCTGTTGCCCACGACGAGCAGGGAGCTGGCGGACATCGCGGCGGCCGCGAGCATCGGGTTGAGCAGGCCGACGGCGGCCAGCGGCACGGTGATCAGGTTGTAGCCGAAGGCCCAGCCGAGATTGGTGCGGATGGTGCCCAGGGTGCGCCGGGCCAGCCGTACCGCGTCGGCGATGGCCTGGAGGTCCTCGCGGACCAGGGTGACGTCGGCGGCGCCGATCGCGGCGTCGGTGCCGCTGCCCATGGCGATACCGAGGTCGGCGAGCGCCAGCGCCGCCGCGTCGTTGACCCCGTCTCCGACCACGGCGACGCGGCGGCCCTGCTCCTGCAGGGTGCGGACCAGGTCGGCCTTGTCCTCGGGGCGGGCCTCGGCGTGGACCTCGGTGACGGCGAGATGGCCGGCCACCGCCCGGGCGGTGGCGGCGCGGTCACCGGTCGCCAGGACCGGCCGCAGCCCCAGACGCCGCAGATGGTCGACGGCACGATAGCTGTCGGGGCGCAGCGCGTCGCCGACCGCGAACACCGCCTCCGGGGTGCCGTCGACGGTGACCAGGACGGCGGTGTGGCCGTCGGCCTCCGCGGACCGCACCGCCTCCGGGAGCGGAGCCGGGAGCCCGTCGAGGTCGCCGGGGCGGGTGACCGCCACCCGGTGCCCGTCCGCCGTGCCCTCGACGCCGTGGCCCGGCGTCGCGGTGAAGTCCCGTACGGGAAGCAGGAGTTGCTTCGGGTCCGGGTGCCGCTCGCGGGCGTGGGCCGTGAGCGCGCGGGCCAGCGGATGCTCGGAGCCCTGCTCGACGAGGGCGGCCAGCCGCAGCACCGCGGTGGGGCCGAGGCCGCCGGGGCGTGCGGTGAGGGCGGTGACGCCCATCTGCCCCGTGGTGAGGGTGCCGGTCTTGTCGAGCACGACGGTGTCGACATGGCGCAGCCGCTCCAGCGCCTCCGGGCCGCGGACCAGGATCCCCAGCTGGGCGCCCCGGCCGGTGGCGGCCAGCAGCGCGGTCGGGGTGGCCAGTCCCAGCGCGCAGGGACAGGCGACGACCAGGACGGCCACCGCGGCGGTCACCGCGGCCTGCGGGTCGGCTCCGGCGCCGAGCCAGAAGCCCAGGACGGTGACCGAGACGGTCAGTACGGCGGGGACGAAGACCGCCGCCACCGCGTCGGCCAGCCGCTGGACCTTGGTCTTGCCGGTCTGCGCGTCCTCGACGAGCCGGGTGATCCGGGCGAGTTGGGTGTCGGCGCCCACCGCGCCGGCCCGTACCTCCAGCAGACCGCCGGAGTTGACCGCGCCGCCGACGGCCGCCGCGCCCGGGCCGACCTCGACCGGCCGGCTCTCGCCGGTGATCAGGGACAGGTCGAGGGCGGAGCTGCCCTCGACGACGGTGCCGTCGGTGGCGACCCGTTCCCCGGGCCGGACCAGGAAGCGGTCACCGACCCGCAGCCGGCTCACCGGGATGCGCTGCTCGCCGTCGGGCGTCGGTACGGCGACGTCCTTGGCGGCGAGTTCGGCCAGGGCGCGCAGCGCGGCGCCGGTGCCGCGCCGGGCCCTGGCCTCCATGCGGCGCCCGGCCAGGACGAACAGCGGGACGCCGACGGCGGCTTCGAGGTAGAGGTGCGCGACGCCGTCGCCGGCCGTGGGCAGCAGGCTGAACGGCATGGTCATCCCGGGCGTACCGGCCCCGCCGAGGAACAGCGCATAGGCGGACCAGCTGAAGGAGGCGGCGACGCCGAGGGAGACCAGGGTGTCCATGGTCGCGGCGCCGTGCCGCAGACCGCGCAGCGCACGGGCGTGGAAGGGGGCGGCGCCCCACAGGGCGACCGGTGCGGCCAGGACGAAGCACAGCCACTGCCAGTTGCGGAACTGCCAGCCGGGCACCATCGACAGCACCAGGACGGGCAGCGAGAGCAGCGCGGTCACCAGCAGCCGGTGGCGCTCGGCGCGGGCGGCGTCGTCCGGGCCGGCCGATGCCGGGCGCTCGTCCGCTTCCGGCTCCGGGTCGGGCTCGGGGAGTTGGGCGGTGAATCCGGCGGCCTCGACGGTGGCGATGAGGTCGGTGACGGACACCGCCGCGGGGTGGCTGACCGTGGCCCGGCCGGTGGCGAGGTTGACCGAGGCGGCGACGCCGTCCAGCCGGCCGAGCTTCTTCTCGACCCGGCCCACACAGGCGGCGCAGGTCATGCCGCCGACCGTGAGGGTGGTGGTGCGCTCGTCGGCCTGCTGCGGCGCGGGGGCGGGGCGGGGCTGCGGCGTCATCGGGACGCTCCCACCGGGCGGGGGGCCGCAGCGCCCATGCCGTGCATCCCGCCCATGTCCCCGCCGCCGTCGGGCGCATCGCCTCCCGTACGGCTGCCGCCGGCCGGATGCAGCCCCGGGGCCACCGGGCCGACCGCGCTACCGGCGGCGTACGCGAGGGTGCCGAGCACCACCAGCAGCGCGAGGAAACCGAGGACCGACCGTGCGGGCAGCAGCCGGGTGACGGCCTGGCGACGAGGGGGCCGACCGGGGTCGGCGGAAGAGCTGGGCATCGCGTCATGGTGGCAGCTGCAAAGGGTGCGGTGCGGGCGATCGGGGCCCCGTTGGCACGTGAGGTTTGTCCCGTTCCGTCGCCGGAACCGTGCGGCCCCCGGAGCCGACTAACTGGGTTTGCACTGCCCGCTTCGCCGGCCCGCTCCCCCGCTTCCGGCCGATTTTCTCCCCACCCACGGGAACTCGGCGCGCGCCGTGCCCGACCTCTCCAACACCGTGCCGTCCGGGCGCGGTTCGCCGTCACCCGAGGAGGATGCCGTGTCCAGACCGTACGATCCCGATCCCGTGGAGCTCTACGGGCCGGAGTACAAGCGCGACCCCTATCCCCTGTACGCCGAGCTGCGCGAGCGCGGCCCCGTCCACCGGGTGCGTTTCCCCAGCGGGGTGTGCGCCTGGCTGGTCACCGGCTACGAGGCCGCCCACCGGGCGCTGACGGACACCCGGCTGGGCAAGCACCACTCGCGGGGCAACGCGGCCTGGCGGGCCCGCGCCTCGATCATGCCCGAGCCCCAGCACTCCCAGCTCCAGGTGCATCTGCTGCATCAGGACCCGCCCCGGCACACCGAATTGCGCCGGCTGCTCGGTGACGCCTTCGCGCCGCAGCGCGTCGAGGGGCTCCGGCCGCGCTTCCAGGCGATGGCCGATGCCCTGCTCGACGGCCTCCCGGAGAGCGGCGAGGCCGATCTGGTCGAGGCCTTCGCGGCCCGCTTCCCCTTCCGGGTGCTCGCCGAGGTCATCGGTCTGCCCGAGGAGTTCGAGGCCCGCTTCGACCGGGACTGGGGCAAGGTGGTCCAGCCCGTGGGGCCCACCGACCCGGGCCGCCCGGCGTACGAGGCGCGGCTGCGCGGCCTGCAGCAGTACATCGCCGATCTGGTCCGCCACCAGCGTGCGGTGGGCGGTGAGGATCTGCTCTCCCGGCTGGTGGCCGCCCGCGACGCCGGTGCGCTCGGTCCGGAGGAGCTGGATTCCATGATCTTCCAGCTGCTGGTGGCGGGGCAGGAGCCGGTCACCAACCAGATCACCACGGCCCTGGTCACCCTGCTGCGGCATCCCGCGCACCTCGCGGCACTGGCCGGCAATCCGGAGCTGCTGCCCCGCGCGGTCGAGGAACTCCTGCGGTACGACAGCGCCTTCGAGCTGACGACCTGGCGGTTCTTCGCCGAGGACGCCGATCTGCACGGGACCCGGGTCCCGGCGGGCGACTCGGTCATCGTGTCGCTGTGCGCGGCGAACCGCGATGCCCGGCGGTTCCCCGACCCGGACACCCTCGACTTCGACCGCTCCCCCAACCCGCACCTCGCCTTCGGCCACGGCATCCACTTCTGCCCCGGCGCCGCGCTCGCCCGTATCGAACTCCAGATCGCCCTGGGCACCCTGCTGCGACGACTGCCGGGCCTGCGGCCGGCCGCCCCGGAGAGCGAGCTGAGCTGGATCCCGGCCGTCCTGGCGCGCGGGGTCGACCGGCTGCCGGTGGCCTACGGCAGCGCGGGCCGCGCTCCCGTCACGAGTGGGCCCGATGCCGCGTGCTGACCGTACCGGCGCCTCCCGGCGCGCGCGTCGATGTCCAGGCCGTGTGTGCGGCGGTGCTCGGCATCCTGCTGCCCCACCGGCGCACCCTGGACGCCGGCCACGGCGACACCCCCGGCGCCTTCCCCATCCAACTGCGGCAGCTGGCCGGGCCGGTGGCGGCGGGCGAGCCGATCGTCTTCACCCTGCCGGGCTTCCCGTGCAAGTCCCCCAACCCGGCCAAGGTGCTCGGTCACCTGCCCGACGAGGGCGAACGGCTGGCGCTGCGCTTCCTGGACGGGCTGTGCGCCCGGATCGCCGCCGTCCATCCGCCCGGGGCGCGGATGATCATCTGCTCCGACGGCCATGTCTTCAGCGATCTCATCCAGGTGCCGGACCGTGACATCGATGCCTATGCCGACGCCCTGCGCACCCTGCTCCACGACGAGGGCCTGACCCAGCTGGACGTCTTCGACCTGCGGGACGTGTACGGGCGGGAGCTGTCGCACGACGCCAAGCGGACCCTGGTCCACGAGCGCTACGCCCCGGCCCTGGAGACCCTGCGGTCCCTGACGCGCACCGACGAGCCGACCCGACGGCTGTACCAGGGCATCACCAGGTTCCTCTTCGAGGACTCCGGCTCGTTCGCGGGGACCCGGTCGGCCCGGCAGCGCAGCTCCCGGCGCCGGGCCTACGGGGTGATGCAGCGCAGCCGCGCCTGGGGCGAGCTGATCGCGGCACACCACCCGGGGGCGTTCCGGCTGTCCATCCATCCGCAGCCGCGGGGCTCGGCCAAGTTCGGCATCCGGCTGCTGGACGCACCCGATGTGTGGATGACGCCCTGGCACTCGTGCGTGCTCGAACACGCCGACGGGCGCCGCGAGTTGCTGCACCGCGCGGACGCCGAGCGGCTCGGCCGCCCGGTGCTGCGGCAGGGGCGGCCGAGCCACTTCGCGGCCGGCTGAGGCGGCGGGCGGGCCCGTCAGCCGTCGCCGGCGGGCAACGGCTCGCGATGGTCGAAGGCGATCAGCGGATCACCGGTGAGCGGGTGGGCGGTGACCGCGGCGCGCACCCCGAACACCTCGGCCAGCAGCTGCGGCGTGAGCACCGTCCGCGGGTCGCCGGACGCCACCACCCGCCCGGCGTGCAGCACATGCAGCCGGTCGCACAGGGAGGCCGCGGCGTTCAGGTCGTGCAGGGAGATCAGCGTCGTACGGCGCTGGGCCCGCAGCAGCGCGAGCAGCTCCACCTGATGCCGGACATCGAGGTGGTTGGTGGGCTCGTCCAGCACCAGCACCTCCGGGTCCTGGGCGAACGCACGAGCCAGCAGCACCCGTTGCCGCTCACCCCCGGACAGCGCGGAGAACCGGCGGGCGCCCTGCCCGGCCATGCCGACGGCGGCCAGGGCGCCGGCCACGCTCTCCCGGTCGGCGCGGTCCTCGCCCGCGAAGGCCCGCTTGTAGGGCGTACGGCCCATCGCCACCACTTCGCGCACGGTCAGCTCGAAGTCGCTGCCGCGCTCCTGCGGCAGCGCGGCGACCTGCCGTGCGGTCTGTCCCGGTGTCAGCGTGCGCAGGTCGGTCCCCGCCAGCAGCACCCGGCCGGCGGTGGGCCGCAGATGCCGGTAGACGGTCCGCAGCACGGTGGACTTGCCGCTGCCGTTGGGCCCGACGAGCCCCGCGATCTCGCCGGCCGCCGCCATCAGCCGCACTCCGGCGACGACGTCGCGGCCCGCATAGCCGACGTGCAGATCCTCGATCTCGACGGTCATCGGCCCGCCTCCATCCGCCGGTCCAGCAGGAACAGCAGAACGGGCGCCCCGATCATCGCGGTGACGACGCCCACCGGCAGCTCCTGGGAGTCCATGGCCGTACGGCACACCAGGTCCACCACCACCAGCAGCAACGCGCCGGTCAGCGCGGACAGCGGCAGCAGCCGGCGGTGGTCGCCGCCGATGACCAGCCGGCACAGATGCGGCACCATCAGGCCCACGAAGCCGATGGCACCGGAGACCGCGACCAGGACGCCGGTCAGCAGTCCGGTCACCACGAACAGCTCCCTGCGCAGCCGGGTGACGTCCACGCCCACGCCGGCCGCGGTCTCGTCGCCCATGAGCAGCGCGTTCATGGCACGGGCCCGCGCCTGGAGCGCCGGCAGCCCGGCGGCGACCGCGGCCGCCGGCAGCCCCAGGACGCTCCAGGTGGCCCCGCCCAGGCTGCCCATCAGCCAGAACAGCACGCTGCGGGTCTGTTGTTCATCGCCGGCCTGCAACACCAGATAGCTGGTGAAGCCGGAGAGGAACTGGCCGATGCCGACCCCGGCCAGCACCAGCCGCAGCGGCGAGAAGCCGCCGCCCCGCCGGGCGATGCACCACACCAGCGCGAACGAGGCCAACGCACCGGCGAACGCGGCCGCCGAGAGCCCCAGCCCCAGCAGGTCGCCGGCCGAGGCGCCCAGCACGATGGCGGCGACGGCGCCGAGCGAGGCGCCGTTGGAGATGCCCAGCAGGTAGGGGTCGGCCAGCGGATTGCGCACCATCGCCTGGGTCGCCGTCCCCACCAGCCCGAGCCCCGCACCGGCCAGGGCCGCCAACAGCGCACGCGGCACGCGTAGTTGCCACACGATCAGGTCGTCGGTGCCCGGCCGGGGCGGCGCTCCGCCCAGCCGCCGGAGCACCACCGACCAGACATGCCCGGGCGCGATGTCGGTGGAGCCCAGGCAGACCGCCGCGGTCAGCGCCGCCAGCAGCGCGATCCCGAGCCCGGCGGCGAGCAGTCCGGCGCGCGGGGTGCGGCGCCCGGACCGCCCGTCGTCCGCCGCCCGGACGCCCGGCTCCACAGCCGTCTGCGTCACTTCCGAGCCGCCTTGAACCGGTCCGCATGGACGGTGTGCGCGATCTCCTCGACGGTGTCCGCATTGCCGACCCCGGCGATCGTCGTACGCTCCGAGCCGATCCGCAGGAACTTCCCGTTCCGCACCGCCGCGAGGTCCTTGGTGGCGGGGAAGGTCCTCAGGAACGCCGCGGCCTCGTCGAAGGCCTTGGCGTTGGCCGCCGCACTGCCCCGGTCGCGCACCCCGAGCTGGATCCAGTCCGGGTTCTTGGCGACCACGTCCTCCCAGGAGACCGGCTTGAAGTCGCCGTCGCAGCCGTCGAAAACGTTGCGCGCCCCGGCCTGGCCGATCACGGCGTTGGCGACCTGCTTGCGGCAGACGGCCACCGGCTGCTTGGTGCCCGCGTCGTAGTCGAAGAAGAAGTACGTCGGCCGCTTGCCGGGGGCGAGGTCACCCACTGCCTTGTGCACCGCGCCGACCTTCGCCCGCATCCCCGCCACCAGGCCGTCGGCCCGCTTGCCGGTACCGGTCACCGCGCCCAGCCGTCTGATGTCCTTCTCCACACCGGACAGATCCTCCTGCGCCTTGCCTGCCGTCGGCGCGCAGGCGGTGGAGGTCAGATGGAGGTGCTTGATGCCGGCCGCCGCGTACTCCTCCTCGGTCGGCGCGTCCCCGGCCCCGCCCATGGCGTCCATCGAGGCGAAGGTGTCGACGTACAGATCGGCGCCCGAACCGAGCAGCTTCTCCTTGGGAATCACGGACTTGCCCAGCACCGGCACCTTCTGGGCCGCGCCGTCCATCGCACCCGGCAGCGTCCCCTTGCCGGGCGGGAACCCGGTCCCGATGACCCGGTCACCCGCGCCCAGCCGCAACAGCATCTCCAGGGCGGCGGCATTGCTGGTGACGATCTTGCGGGGTGCGGACGAGAAGGTGAGCGAGCCCTTGCAGTCGGCAACCTTCACCGGAAAACCGGCCCCGGAGGCGGCCTTGTCCGTGCCCGCTCCCCCGCCGCCGCTGCCGCCGCACGCCGTGGCGGCCAGCGCGACGACCACCGCGATCCCGCACAACTTCCCAGCATGCATGGTGCTTCTCCCCTACGCTCACCGGCCGGTGCACCGGCCGTCTCACCGCCGCGGCCGCGGTCGGCGGGCCGCGGTCACGGCCCGGCACAGGTAGTCGGCCCGAGGGCGGGGGCGGTTCCGGGGCGGAGGCGCCGTTTTCCGTCCGGGAGGATCTTCTCCTTGAAGGCGATGTCTCCACGCTACGTAGAAAAGCTCCAACTACGGGCTCTGTTCAGGCCGTTGACAGACATGTCCATCCATTAGAGGCTTTCGAAGTTCCTGACGGGGGGCTGCGGAGCACCGGAATGCTGCGATGGACGGTCCACGCCGTCTCGGGTGGAACGGTCGGCCACATCACTTGCGGGTTTGACGTGCTGACCGAGCACCGGTACTAGCGGAAGGAGACAAAAGTATGAAGTTACGTCGATGGGACGCCAAGTCTCGCCTCGTGCAGCGAGTGGGAGCCGTGGGGGCCGCGGCAGCCCTCGCTGTCGTCGGCACCGTGTCCACGGCGGGAGCGGCGACTCCCGACCTGGGCTCGGGCCGGGTCCTCGGCAAGTCCGAACTCGCCTTCTACCCCTCGCACCCTGGCGGAGCCGCCGCCAGCTCAAGGGTCATCCACTGCGAGATGGTGTTCATCGGGGCCAACCACGGTGCGCCTCACCACTCCGGCCACGTGCCGGGTACGGTCAACGTCCGGGTCCGCGTGACCTGCACCAAGCCGGTGAGGATGATCCGCGCAAAGATCGGCCTCTTCAGCAACCACGGATCGAAGATCAACGCCTACGGGAGCGTCGGGCGGGCCGCCGCCAGGGGCAACGCGGCGCTCGTCTGCCGGACCGGCTACTACCAGGGCGAGTCGGCCGCCCAGATCACCGCGCCCCCCGGCTACCACCCGCACACCGCGAACATGGCCGCCAAGACCTCCAAGGTGCACCTCACGCGGTGCTGACCCCGGGAATCAGCGATTGATCTCATCGCTGTCCGCCCACACGGGATCGGTCACCTCGACCGGTACGGCCTCCAGTCGCTCATCCGCCAGCACGTCGGCGACGAGCGCCGCCGTGCCACCGAGGTAGGTGGAGTCGAGGTCGATCTCGGTCGCGACACACCAGGACCGGTCGTCGGGCCAGAACAGGTTGGGCGACTGCGGAGAGAGTGACATCGCCAGTTCCCCTGCAGCGTCGAGCGGGCCCTCGAGCAGGAGATAGCTGCGTTCCGGCAGCTCCACTCGGGGGCCCTTGACGATGCCCGACGGAAACTCCGGTGGAAGCAGACCCGGCTCCGGCGGCCCGTCCCCCTCCTTCGACGTGAAAGTGAGGGTCGCGCGGCCGTCCGACGTGGACTCGTACCCGTCCCAGGCGCAGAACCAGCAGCGGTCACCCGACGTGGTGTGCCGGGCCAGGACGTCGCACAGCGCCGCCAACGTGGCGGGAGGCAGCGTGCCCGGGTCGGGATCCTCCTCCCAAGGCTTCGCCGCCTGCACCTCCGACGCAGGAGTGGCGAGCGCCCGGAACTGTACCCGCGGATGCACCACCCGGCCCGACCATGCGGCCACCTCCGCCCACGTCACGGGGCTTTCGTCGGACGCCGACGCCGGATGCAGAATCCGCGCGTACGCCTCGAACCCGTGCGGCACGAAAGCACCCACGCCGGACCCGAACGGCCCGACCCTCGCCACCACCCAGTCGGCCGCCGCCACATCCCCCACCGGCCGCAGTCGCGAACGCCGAACCATGGTCTGCACCTCCTGCAACCATCCCCCGGGCCTGGTTCGAAGCCGTCACCGGGAAGAGCACCTCCACCGGCAGCGGGCCCGCCGAGACCTCCGCCAACGGGCAAACCGACGACCTACGAGGAAACTGGATGAAACGAGGAATCTGGAAGAAACAAGGATAGTAGCGCCGACCCTACAATGTGACGCGTCACCACCGGCACCGGGAGGCGGTCGATGACAGCGGACGCGGCGGGCGCGGCACACCTTTCCGCCACGACGGACCCGCGGGCGCCGGCCCCCGAGGTGCCCGAAGCCGTACGGTCGCTCGCCGCGCGCTGTGTGCCCCGGGTGAACGAGCTCGCGCGGCTGATGTCCCAGGACACCTTCGCGCAGCTGCACGGCTATGCCGAACTCCCCGCCGACGTCAGGGATGTGGAGATCGCGGCGACCGCGCGGCACGGGCTGCGGCTGTTCCTGGAACGGGTGGTGCACGATCCGCGGACCGGCCCTGACGACACCGGGTTCTTCCGCGAGCGCGCCGCCCAGCGGGCCGAGGAGGGCATGCCGCTGGAGTTGCTGCTGACCACCCACTGTGCGGGCGTCCGGGTGCTGTGGCAGGCGCTGCGGGAGGCCGCCCGGCCCGGTGAGGAGGCCGCACTGGTCGAGCTGGCCGGCTATCTGCTCGGCGCCGAACAGCGGGTGGTGGGCGCGGTCACCGAGACCTACCTCGACGAGCAGGCGGCGCTCGCCGCCGAACGGCGCGCGGAGCGCCGCGCCCAGGTCCGCGGGCTGCTGGCGGGCACCGCGGCCCCGCCGGCCGGCAGCGGACTCGACGGCCCGTCGCTGGTCCTGGCCGTACAGCTGCCGGACGGCCCGCGGGCGCCGGTCGCCGTACGGCGGGTGGCACGGCGGCTGCAGACAGCGCTGGACCGGGCCTTCGGCAGGGAGGTGCTCACCCTGTTCGACGGCGCCGGAGGCCAGGCGATCGTGCCCGGCCGGGCACAGCCTCCGGCCGGCCTCGCCGAGCGGCTCGCCGAGGCCGGCGGTCCGGGCGTACGGCTCGCCGCCGTGCCCGCGGAGCAGAGCGGGCAGATCCCGGAGGCGGCGCGGACCGCCGCGCGGATCGTCCGGGTGGCCCGGGCCTGTGGCCATCCGGCCGGGCTGCACCGGCTCGATGACGTCCTGTTGGAATACCAGCTGTCCCGCCCCAGCGCCGGCAGCGACCGGATCGCCGCGCTGCTCGACCCGGTCGCCGGCCGGCCCGAACTCCTCGAAACCCTCCGCACACATCTGGAACAGGCACAGGACCGCCGCGCCACCGCCCGGCTGCTGACCCTCCACCCCAACACCGTCGACAACCGGCTGGCCCGGATCTCCGCACTGACCGGGCTCGACCTCTCGACGCCCCGGGGCGCGACCCTGGCACTGGCGGCGCTGCTGCTGCGCGACGCCGGGGAAGGGGAAGAGGACCGGTCCTGCGGAGCCGGTGCGGACTACGCACCGGACTCCGTGCGTACGGACTGCTGAGGCCCACGACCTGTCCAGGCCAGCTCGTAGCTGGTCGCGCGGGACGGCCCGTCCCATGCGGCCATCGCCCACTCGCCATGACCACACCCTGCCGCCCGGCAACCGGTGCCGCCGGTTCGACGAGTGCGCGATCGGCGCGGACAATGAAGAGGGCAGGCAGCCGCCTGGCCGGCCCTGGCCGGGCGCGGTGGGGCGTTCGCCGACCGGCCGGCAAGGTGGTGACGATGGCGACGTGGCGATTGCGGGACTACCACGACGATGATCTGGACCGTGCCATCCGGATCTGGGATGACGACCGACGGGAGGACAAGTCTCCTCCCGCGTTCCCCATCTCCGAGGTAGTGGCCGTGGCCCGGTCCGGCGGGCCCGCCGTGGTCGCGGTGATCGGCGAGGAACTCGTGGGGATGGCGGTGGCGCAGGTCCGGGGTGAGCGCGCCTGGATCCTGCTGGTGGCGCTGGCCGGCGCGTGGCGAAACCGCGGGATCGGCAGTGCCTTGATCGCCGAGCTCGAGCGACGCCTGCGGGCACGGGGCGTATACCGGATCAGTGCGCTGCTCGCTCCTGGAGCCACCGGAACCACAGCCCTGGAGAACTCCGGCTACCGGGCCCAGGAGGGACTGGTCTTCTACGAGAAGGCAGACCATCTCGGCGCCGGCGACGCGGGTCTGCTTGCGGAACTCGGCGGGCGGGTACTGCCACAGGGTCTGTGGAGTGCCCTCTCGGGCATGGAGCAGGAGAAGGATGCCATCGAGCGGCGGGTTGTGCTGCCGTTGGCCGAGCCCGCTCTGGCCGAGAAGCACGGGGTCACGCCGCCAAAGGCGGTCATCCTCTTCGGCCCCCCGGGCACCGGCAAGACCAGCTTCGCCAAAGCCGTCGCCTCCCGGCTGGAGTGGCCGTTCGTGGAACTCTTCCCATCCCGGCTCGCGGCGACTGAAGAGGGGGGCCTGGCCGCCGCACTGCGGGACACATTCGCCGATCTGGCCGAGCTGGACACCGTTTTGCTGTTCATCGACGAAGTCGAGGAGATCGCCGGTGTCCGGTCCGGCCTGGCCATCGACCCCAGCCACGGAGTCACCAATGAACTGCTCAAGCTGATTCCGGGCTTCCGCGACCACGACGACCGTCTGCTGATCTGCGCCACCAACTCCGTGCGCTCCATCGATCCGGCGTTCCTGCGCCCTGGCCGGTTCGACTACGTCATCCCCGTCGGCCCGCCCGACCAGGCCGCCCGAGCGGCGATCTGGCAGCGCTACCTCGGCCCCGCCGCCAAGGGCGTCGAGCTCCGTCGGCTGGTGGCGGCCAGCGAGATGTTCACCCCCGCCGACATCGAGTTCGCCGGCCGCAAGGGCGCCCACACCGCATTCGAACGCGAGGTCGCCGACCCCCACGGCGCGCCTGCCAGCACCGAGGACTACCTGGCTGCCATCGCCGATACCCGCCCCACGCTCACCGACGAGGCACTCACCGCCTTCCGGGAGGACATCGAGCACCACGCCCGCATGTGACGGTCGGCCGAAGACCGGCCAGGCTTCGGGCTCGGCCCGCGCTGTGCTGCTGCCAACGTGTTCTGGCCCGTGCGCTTGCCGGTGCGAATGCACAGGTGGGGCTGGATTGCTCGACGGATTCGCCGAGCGCCCGCCTGCGGAGCACGGTGTGGACCATGTCGTTGGTGATGCCCGGTGGCCGGCCGCCGTGCTTGCCCTTGCGGGCCGCGGTGTCGAGCCCTTCCAGCGTCGTCTCCCGGTCTGTTCCCACGCCCCGATCCGCCACGACCAGGCGTCGGCGCCGGCCGGGCGGATCGGGTCGGTGGACTGAGCGACTCGGACGCCGTATCAACTCACCAGGTTCATCCACGTGTTCGGGCCGACGACGCCGTCCGGGGGCAGCCCCCTGGACTTCTGGAAGGTGATCACTGCGTCCCGGGTTCCGGCCCCGAACCGGCCGTCCACCGTGACAGTGGTGCCATGGGCCTTCAACTCGTCCTGGACTGCCCGCACGGCCGCGCCGGTGTCGCCGTGCCGCACGGTGACGATCAGGTGCTGCCAGGTCTTCGGCCCCACGACGCCGTCGGGGGTCAGCCCCTGGGCCCTCTGGAACGAGACCACGGCATCCCGGGTTCCCGCCCCGAACCGGCCATCCACCGTGAGGGACGCCCCGTGGGCGCCGAGCAGGTACTGCACGGTGGTCACCTGCCGGCCTGCCTGCCCCTGCTGCACCAGAGGCCAGCTGGGAGCCGGCAGCGGAGGCGTGTAGTCACCCAGGGCGAACGTCTTCAGGTCCTTCAGGCTGCCGTTGAAGACGTCCTGGTCTCCCGGAAAGGCGCCCGAGGCGGCGGTCTGCCAGACGGTGTAGGTGTTCCAGCCGGCGGGCAGAGGGGTGGGCGTGCCGGACTGGTTGACGATCCACAGCGGGTCGGTCCTGCCGAAACCCCGGTAGTTCCCGGTGCAGGTCGCCCACCAACTGCCGGCGGTGTAGATCGCCGGATGGCGACCCGTCCGGGCGTGGTACTCGTTCACGAATGCCGCGATCCAACTGGTCATCGCGCTACGGCTGAGCCCCCAGCAGGTGTCACCGTGCGCGTTGGCCTCGATGTCCAGGGCGCCGGGGAGGGTCTTGCCGTCGCGCTTCCACTTGCCGCCGTGGGCCAGGAAGTAGTCGGCCTGCGCACGTCCGCCGGAGGCGTCCGGGTGGGCGAAGTGGTAGGCGCCGCGGATCAGGCCGGCGCCGGCCGCCCCGTTGTACTGCTGTGAGAAGTAGCTGTTGGTGTAGCTGACCCCTTCGGTCGCCTTCACGTAGGCGAAGGCGGCGCCCTTGGCGGCCGTCGCTTTCCAATCGACATGGGGGTTGTGGCCGCTCACATCGAGCCCGCGCACCTGGGCCGCGGACCGGGCCGCCCCGGTGGCCTCGGTGGTGTCCGCATGGGCCACGCCGTGGACGTCGATGCACAGGGCCGCGAGTCCGGCGGCGAGCACCGCCGCACCGCGGACCCGCCACCCGGCCCTGCGCACCGCGCCGCCACGGGCATGGGGATATCTCATCGCTGTCTCTCCGTTCTGGTTCCGTGGTCGGTCATGGCCGGCGCCGCGGGCCCTCCAGGACCTGCGGCGCCGTGCACCGGCCCCTGCGGCACCGGAGGCGCCGGCAGGGACCGACGGGACGGCTGGGCGTGGCCCGCTACGGGCGCACCAGGCCGTAGAAGACGGATCCGGACAGCGGGTAGCTCTTGTCGTAGACGCCGTGCTGGCCGGGACGGGCGGGATTGGACGTGTTGCCCGAGATGACGCGCACGGTCCCACCGCTGACCTGGTCGACGACGCCGATGTGGTACCGGTTGTGCGCGCTGCCGAAGATGATGAGGTCTCCGGGCTTCGCGGTACCGAGGCCGCTGGTGCCGACCCACCTGTGGTGCGCGACGGCCCAGTCGTAGACGCGGGGCACGTAGGACAGGAAGGGGATGTCGGCACCGGACTGCCGCCAGACCCAGGTGGCGAAGGCCGCACACCACTCGTCGCACACGCTGTACGGCTTGCCGGGAACGCACTTGTGGGAGTCAGCCGTGACCCCGATCTGGCTCTTGGCGGTCTTCACGATCCTGGCCCGGAGCCCGGTCGTGGCGTGGCAGCTTTTGACGAGCCGCTCGATGCCCATGGCCTTCATCGTCTGCTCTCCGGCGATGCCGTCCGCCGAGAGGTGGTGGGCGGCCTGGTAGCTCTTCACCGCGCTGGTCGTGGGCGTCCCGTAGTCGCCGTTGGCCGGCGCTCCGGCCTTGGCCTGCACCTGCTTGACCACGGACGTGAGGCCGGCAAGCGTCTGCGGGCCGATGACGCCGTCGACACCGAGGCACCGGTCGCTCTGGAAGGACTGCGTCGCCGCCTTGGTCTTGGGGCCGCCGACACCGTCCACGCCACCGGCGTTGTAGGCCAGGCCGTTCAGGTCGCGCTGGGCCAGCTTGATCTGCGACGAGGCGGCGGCCGGCCGGACCGTCGACGAGATGGCCGCGGAAGCCTGGCCCGGCACGACCGCCAGGGCACCGGCCGCGACCGCGGCCGTCAGCAGACCGACAGCAGCCCGCCGGGAGCGTCGCATCGGACGCCGGGTTGCAGGAGCGTTCGTCAGCATTTTCGGAACTCCTCACGTTCAGGGAGAAGAGAAGGCGAGACCCGGGAAGAGCGTTCACACGGCATTCGCTTCGGCCGTACGACCGCTCCCCCGGGTCGGCGTCGGCGACTCCCCCGCGTCCGCCGTCGCCAAGTCGGTTCTACGGCAGGCCGCGTTGTCCGGTGTCGGCGAAGAAGCTCCGGACAACCGGCTCCGGACAATAGGCTCGCCGCGACACCTCACGGATTCGGGGGCAGTACAAGTGCCGAGGAAAGAAACGCCGTTGGAGGACGACGGCAGCGCACTGACCGACTTCGCCGCGGGGCTGCGCCTGTTGCGGGACAAAGCGGGGAAGCCCACCTACCGCCAGCTCGCGACGAAGGCGCATTACTCGTCGACAACGCTCGCGGACGCGGCCGGGGGCCGGAAGCTGCCCAGTCTGGAGGTCACGCTCGCCTTCGTCCGGGCCTGCGGGGGCGACGAGGAGGAATGGCGGGCGCGCTGGCACGAGGTCGCCGCGGGCCTCGCCCCCGCGTCGCCGAACGGGCGGGACCACGCGGGCCCGGAACAGGACCGGCCATGCCCCTATGTGGGCCTTGCCGCCTTCCAGCCGGAGGACGCCTCCTGGTTCTTCGGGCGCGAAAGGCTCACGGACGACCTGGTCACCCGGGTCCGCGCCGACCGGTTCGTCGCGGTGTTCGGGGCGTCGGGATCCGGCAAGTCCTCACTGCTGCGCGCCGGTCTGGTCCCGCGCCTGAGCGGGGGCGGCCCGGACGGCGACCCGGGGTGGCCGGCCCTGCTGTTCAGCCCGGGAGCCCATCCACTGGAGGAGTGCGCGGCCCGTCTCGCGGCCTTCGCCGGAGGCACGGCCCCGGCACTGCACCGGGAGCTGAGCGGCGACCCCCGGGCCCTGCACCAGGCGGTGCTCCAGGCGCTGGCCACAAGGGACTGCCCCGACGGCACGGATCTGCTGCTGGTCGTCGACCAGTTCGAAGAGGTCTTCACCCTCTGCCGGAGCAAGGACGAACGCGACCACTTCGTCACCGCGTTACTCACTGCGGCTCAGGCCGCCAACAGCCGTACCCGCGTGGTCATCGGCGTCCGGGCCGACTTCTACGCGAGTTGCTCGGAACACCCCGAACTCGTCGCGGCCCTGCAGGACGCCCAGTTGCTCGTCGGCCCCATGTCGACGGAGGAACTTCGCCGTGCCGTCAGCCGGCCGGCCGTCCGCTCCGAATGCGCCGTGGAGACAGCCCTGCTGGCCCGCGTCGTGGCGGAGGCCACCGGACAGACCAACGTCCTGCCGCTGGTCTCCCACGCCATGCGGGAAACCTGGCTACGCCGCCGCGGCAACACCCTGGCCCTGAGCGGCTACGAGGCCGCGGGGGGAATCGCGCACGCCCTGGCCAACACCGCCGAGTCCCTCTACCAGGAGTTGACCGCCGAGCAGCAGCGGCTCACCCGGTCCGTCCTGCTGCGGATGGTGGCCCTCGGCGAGGGCACCGACGACACCAAACGGCCCGTACCGCGTGCGGACCTCGGCCCGGACGCCGACGCCGTGCTGGAACTGCTCGCCCGGGCGCGGCTGGTCACCCTGGACAGGGACGGCGCCGAGATCACCCACGAGGCGCTGCTGCACGCCTGGCCCAGGCTGCGCCGTTGGATCGACGAGGACCGGGCCGGTCTGCTCATGCACCAGCAGATCACCGAGGCGGCCGCCGTCTGGCAACGGCAGGGGCGCGATCCAGGCGCCCTGTACCGGGGCGGTGTCCTGGCCGCGGCGCGTCAGTGGGCCGCCACCCGCGGCGACGCGCTGGTCCCCGGGCCCCGCGTCGAGGAGTTCCTCGCCGCATCCGTCCGGCACGCGGGCCGCGCGGCCCGGCTGCGCCGCGCCGGAATCGCCGCCGTGTGCGCGCTCGCGCTCGTCGCGTCCGTGGCCGCCGTCGTGGCGTTCAAGAAGAGCGCGACCGCCCAGGCCGAGCGCAACAACGCCATCGCGGGAGAGGTGCAGGTCGAGGCCGGCCAGCTGCGGGAGACCGATCCTTCGCTCGCCGCCCAACTCGACATCGTCGCCTACCGCATCCGCCCGCAGCCGGAGCTGCGTACCGACCTGATCAGCGCCGCCGGCGCCCCGGTGTCCAGGCGCCTGGCCGCCGGCAGCGGCACCGTGTACGCGGTGGCCTACAGCCCCGACCGCCGCACCCTGGCCGCGGCGGGAGCGGACGGCATGATCCGCCTGTGGAACGTCGCGGACCCGACCGACCCGGTGCCACTCGGCCGCCCCGTCGCCAGCCACAGCCAGTGGGTCTACTGGCTCGCCTTCAGCCCCGACGGCCGCACCCTGGCCTCCGCCGGACGCGACCGCACGGTCCGGCTGTGGAACGTCACCCGCCCGGCACACCCCGCGCCCTGGGGGCAGCCGCTGACCGGCCACGGGAGTTATGTCTTCTCCGTCTCCTTCAACCGGGACGGACGCACGCTCGCCAGCGCGAGCGACGACGGTACGGTCCGGCTGTGGAACGTCGCCGATCCGGCCCACCCGCAGCGGCTCGGACAACCACTGAAGGGCCACGACCACGGTGCCGTGGCCTCGGCCGCGTTCAGCCCCGACGGCCGCACCCTCGCCAGCGCGGGGCACGATCACACCATTCGGCTGTGGGACGTCACCCACCCCGCCGGCCCACGGCGTCTGGGACGGCTCACCGGTTTCAAGGACACCGTGTACGCCGTCGCCTTCAGCCCCGACAGCCGCCTCCTGGCGGGCGTGGGCAACGACCGCACCGTCCGTCTGTGGAACATCGCGGACCCGGACGCCCCGGTGCCGCTCGGGGCGCCGCTGACCGCTCACCACGACACGGTGTACGCGGTCGCCTTCAGCCCCGACGGACGAGTCATGGCCACCGCCGGAGCGGACCACACCGTCCGCCTGTGGAACGTAATGGACCCCTCCGCGCCCGTCCCGATCGGGCAGCCCCTCACCGGTCACACCGAATACGTCTACTGGCTGGCCTTCAGCCCCGACGGGCGCAGCCTGGCGTCGGCCGGGGCCGACCACACCGTCAGAATCTGGCACCTCCCGAGCACCGTTCTGCCGGACCGAAGCTACGTCAACACCGTGGCGTTCAGCCCCGTACGGCACATCCTGGCCAGCGGCAGCACCGACAGCACCGTCCGCTTGTGGAACGTCGCCGACCCGTCACGGCCCACCCCCCTCGGCCGTCCTCTCACCGGCCATCACAACGCCGTACGAAAACTGGCGTTCAGCCCCGACGGCAGGCTCCTGGCCAGCGCCAGCCGGGACGGCACCATCCGGCTGTGGGACGTCCGGAACCCCGGGCGGGCCGCGCTCGTGGGGCAGCCGCTCACCGGCCACCGGGGTGAGGTCAACTCGGTCTCCTTCAGCCCGGACGGCCGGACGCTGGCGAGCGCGGGCCTGCACGACGGGCAGGTCCGCCTGTGGAACGTCTCGCGGCCGGCGCACGCCACCGGCCTGGGTGAGCCGATCACCGTCCACCGCGGACCCGTCACCGCCGTGGCGTTCAGCCCACGAGGGCACGTACTGGCCACGGCCTCCGCGGACGACACCACCCGGCTCTGGGACGTGACCCGTCCGGCGAGGCCCGTCCCGCTGGGCCACCCCCTCGCCGCCCGGAGCGGCGGTGTGTACGGGGTGGCGTTCAGCCCCGACGGCCGGACCCTGGCCACGGCCAACGTCGACCACACGGTACGGCTGTGGAACGTCACCCACCCCGCACGGCCGCTGGCCCTGGCCGAGCCCCTGACCAGCCACACCAGCTTCGTGTACGCGGTCGCCTTCAGCCCGGACGGTCACACCCTGGCCAGCAGCAGCGACGACCACACCGTGGACCTGTGGAACGTCACCGACCCGGACCACCCGTCCCAGCTGGGTACCGCTCTCGTCGGCCACACCGGACCGATCGACGACGTGGCCTTCAGCCCCGACGGCCATACCCTGGCGAGCGCGAGCGACGATCGCACCGTACGACTGTGGACCCTCGACCCCGACCGGGCGATCCGACGGCTGTGCGCCGCAATCGGCGGTGTCACCGCACGGCAGTGGCATCAGTACGTGCCCGAACTGGCCCTGAACCAGCCGTGTTCCTGACGCGGCCGGCAGCGGTGAGCGCACCGGCCCCACCCGTCTGACCTGCGGGGCTCCGTCGTCATTGTCCGAACGATGTTGTCCGGTGCCGGCTCGCCGACACCGGACAACCACATCGGGCTAGACAGGGTTCGGTGGCACGAGCGGGACCAGCCGGCGCAGCCGCGGGCCCCGCTGTCACGAGCCACTGCTTCCCACCCGACGAACGAACGGAAAGCAGATGTCCACTCGGAAAATGACTACGAGGCTCGGCCTGCTGGCCGCTGCCGTAGCTGTGCTCACCGGCGGTCTGTCCACGACGGCGGACGCCTCGCCCGCCGCGGCCACACTCCAGTACGGGAGCCAGGGCTACGGCGTGAAGTGCGTGCAGGAGGCCGTCAACGACTGGGCGTGGCGGACCGGCCGTGGCTGGCCGCTGTCGGTGGACGGCGGCTTCGGGTCCGGGACCCGGACCTGGGTCAAGAAGTTCCAGTCCGCCTCCGGCGTCTCCGCCGACGGCGTCGTGGGCCAGCAGACCGGCAACAGCGTGCTGGCCAACCTTCAGGGTGACAGCACATGGCGACACGACTGCTACGACTACGTCCCCAGCACCCACGGCTGACGGGCCGTCCTTCACTCGGTCCGGCAGGGTGACCTGCCGGCCGGCCGGTGGCAGTCACCGCGCCGCGACCGTCGCTTCACAAGAGGCGGCGGTCGCGGCGGCCGACCGTCACGCCCTCCTCGAACCCGGGTCCGGGTAAAGAAGCTCACCTAAGGAGTCACGATCGGGAAGTTCCAGTCGGGCTTGTCCAGCAGGGTGCTGAAGGTGAGAAGAGCCTCGGGGTCGCCGTCGAGGGAGACGGTGCCGGCGGTGATCTCGTCGAGGAAGGTGGTGGCGCCGCTGAGGACCGCGTTCAAGGTGGTGCGGGCCAGGCGCAGGGTGGCGTGCGGGCGTTCGTCGCGGGGTGCGTCGCCGGGCATGGGGGTGAGCGCTCCGTTGGACAGCAGCAGGGTCCAGATCTCAGGGACGGCGACCGGGTCGCTGCCGTCGGGCTCGGACGCGATTTCCCACCGCAGGAGGAGGCGCCGGTCGCCGGCCCGGGGGCCGTTGAGGCGGACGGCCATGGACTGGAAGATCTGCTCGGCGGTGAGGGCGGCGAGAAGGTCGGGCGCGGGGTGCGCGGGGGTGGCGGCGACGGGGCCGCGCAGCTCGGCGGCGCCCATCAGGTAGAAGTTCCGCCAGGGGCCGGACTCGGCGGCCCGGCCCAGCTTTTCGAAGGCGTCGGCCTGGAGCGCACGCGCCTCGGCGTGATCCGGTGCGGCGAAGACGACGTGGTTGACCACTTCGGCCACCCAGCGCAGATCGCCGTCCTCGTACGCCTGACGGGCCTTGGCCAGCACGGCGTCGGCGCCGCCCATGAACTCCACATAGCGCCGGGCCGCGGCCACCGGCGGATGCTGCCACAGATGGGCCGGGTTGCCGTCGAACCAGCCCATGTAACGCTGGTACACGGCCTTGGCGTTGTGGCTGAGGGTGCCGTAGTAGCCGCGGGTGTGCCAGGCACGCTCCAGTGCGGGCGGGAAGCGCAGCTCCTCGGCTATCTCGGCGCCGGTGAGCCCGGCGTTGATCAGCCGGACGGACTGGTCGTGCAGGTAGGCATACGCGTCACGCTGCTCCTCCAGGAAGCGGACGGCACGATCCGCTCCCCAGGTGGGCCAGTGATGGGAGGCGAAGACGACGTCGCTGGAATCGGCGAACATCCGCAGGGTCTCGGTGAGATAGCGGGCCCAGGCGCTGGGGTCCCGGACCAGCGCGCCGCGCAGGGTGAGGACGTTGTGCAGGGTGTGGCAGGCGTTCTCGGCCACACACAGCGCCCGCAGCTCGGGGAAGTGACAGTTCATCTCGGCCGGCGCCTCGGTGCCGGGCGTCAGCTGGAAGACCATCCGGATACCGTCGATCACCTCTTCCTGGCCGGTCTCCGTGATGTCCAGGGTCGGGGCGATCAGTCCGACGGAGCCGGTCGAGGTCGTCTGGCCCAGGCCGCAGCCGATCTGGCCGGCCGGTCCCTTGGGCAGCGCGGTGCCGTACATGTAGCCGGCCCGGCGCACCATCGCGGGACCGGTGAAGACGTTCTCACTGACCGCGTGGGCCAGGAAGCCGGACGGGGCGATCACCGGTACCCGCCCGGCGGCCACGTCCGCCTCGTCGACCACGCCGCGCACCCCGCCGAAGTGGTCGAGGTGCGAATGGCTGTAGAGGACGGCGGTGACCGGCCGCGGCCCACGGTGCGCGCGGTACAGCGCCAGCGCGGCAGCCGCCACCTCGGTACTGATCAGCGGGTCGACGACGAGGACGCCGCGGTCCCCCTCGACGAAGGTGACGTGCGAGATGTCCAGGCCGCGCACCTGGTAGATCCCAGGTACGACCTCATAGAGCCCCTGCCGGGCGACGAGCCGGCTCTGCCGCCACAGCGAGGGGTGCGCGGTGGGCGGGCAGTCGTCGTCCAGGAAGGCATAGGCGTCGTTGTCCCAGACGACGCGGCCGTCGGCGTCCCGGATGAGGCAGGGGTCGAGGCGGGCGAGGAACCCGCGGTCGGCGTCGGCGAAGTCCTGTTCGTCGTCCCAGGCGAGAAGGCTCATGGAGGCGATTCTCGGACGGCCACCGGCCCGGGTTCATGGTGCTGCGGCACAGAGCGGGCTGTCACGGGTCACAAGCCGGACGGGCCGGCGCAGCTCACGGGTCCAGCCCGCTCCCCTGGGGCCCGTACAGATCCAGCAGGCGGACCCGGGTGCCGTGCAGGCGGTCGGCCACCGTTTCGGCCACATAGCGGTACATCGCCCGGCCGAGGACAGGGTCCGACTCGCACAGGTCCCGGACCGCCGCCGCGTCGAACTCGACCGCGTCGACCGGGCCGACGGTCTGGGCGCCCAGATGCCACAGGTAGGGCGGGAACAGCCAGGACCAGCCGAGCAGTTCATCGCGGCCGAGGGTTTCCACGACCGCGGCCTGGCGGCCGGGGACGCGCTGGTCGAGCACGACCTGTCCGCTGCGGATGATCCAGAACCGGTCCGCGCGCCGGCCCTCCTCGAAGAGGCGGGTGGCGCGTGGCAGCGACACCTGGCGGGCGATGTCCGTCAGCCGCCGGCGCCGGTCGGGTGGCATGGCGTCGAACAGGTCTTTCGCTCTGGCCATCTCATTCTCCGTCCGCTGACTGCTTTGCAAGATAAGCGGTGCGCTGCGGGGATACGGGGAATGGCCGGGCGGGCGGGGCGGCGTCCCCGGCGTGCGGGCGTCCTGGCGGGCGGGGCGGGCGTCCCCCGGCGGGCGGGACGTCTGGCGGGCGGGGCCCCGGCCGGTCAGGTCAGCTGACGCCGCACCAGGTCGTGCAGCGCGCCGCCGGTGTCGGCGAGCAGCTCGGCCGGCGGGCCCTGCTCGACGATCCGGCCCTCCGCCATGACGATCACGCGGTCGGCGTCCATGACCGTGGACAGCCGGTGCGCGATCACCAGCCGGCTGGCGCTGAGCTTGCGGGTGCTGTCGCTGACGATCCGCTGGGTCTCGTTGTCCAGGGCGCTGGTGGCCTCGTCGAAGAACAGCATCCGCGGGCGGCGGACCAGCGCCTGAGCGATCATCAGGCGCTGCCGCTGGCCGCCGGAGATCGCGGAACCGCCGGAGATCATGGTGTGCAGGCCCATCGGCATCCGCTTGATGTCCTCGGCCAGGCCCGCCATCTCGGCGGCCGCCCAGGCCTCCTCCTGGGTGAAGGCCTCCGCGCCGCAGATGCAGTCCAGGATCGAGCCGGTCAGCGGCTGGGCGTTCTGCAGGACGACGCCGCACTGGCGGCGCACCGCCGCCTGGTCCAGGGCCGCCAGGTCCTGGCCGTCGTAGAGCACGCTGCCGGCGGTGGGCTTGTCGAAGCCGATCAGGAGCCGCAGCAGGGTCGACTTGCCGCAGCCGCTCGGGCCGACGACGGCCACGAACTCACCCGGCCGGACCCGCAGCGAGACATCGTCGAGGACGAGCGGGCCGTCGTCGGTGTAGCGGAAGGAGAGCTTCTTGGCCTCGATGGCGCCGGAGAGCGCACCGGGCTGGGCGCTGGCGCCGCGCACCTCCGGCTTCTCGTCCAGCACCGGCTTGACCTGCTCGAACATCGGCAGTGCGGCGGCCGCCGTGACGAAGGCGCCGGTGATCTGCGTGACCGAGGTCAGCAGCATGGTCACCGAGGTGTTGAAGGTGAGGAACGACCCGGCCGACATGCTGCCGCGGGCGGGTCCGGCCAGCAGCATGAACATGATGAGCGAGCAGAGCGGCAGATAGACCGCGTTGAGGACGGTGGTCAGATTCTTGATCCGGCCGGCCTTCTGCTGGAGTTCGCGGGTGCGGGCGAACTCCCGGGCCCAGGCCGCGTAGGCGAAGCTCTCGGCCGCGGCGACCCGCAGCTTGGGCAGGCCCCGCAGGGTCTGGAACGCCTGGTTGTTGAGCTTGTTGCCGAGCTTGACCAGCCGTCGCTGCCAGCGCAGCTCCCACAGGCCCATGGCGAGGAACACCGCGCCGATGACGACCAGCATGCCGATCGCCGCCAGTGCCAGCGGCACGCTGAAGCACAGCAGCATGACGAGGTTCATCGCGCCGATGGTCAGGGACTGCACGGCCACCGGGCCGACCCCGGACAGCACCCGCCGGATGCTGCTGATGCCCATCGCGGCGCTGGCCAGCTCGCCGGTGGAGCGTTCGGTGAAGAACTTCGCCGGCAGCCGCAGCAGCCGGTCCCACACGGCCGGCTGCAGCGCACTCTCGATCCGGCCCTCCATCCGCAGGACGGTGAGGTTCTGCATCAGCATGAAGGCGGCCGAGACGATGCTGGTGACGATGACGGCCAGCGCGACCTGGACGATCAGGCTCTTCTGGGCGCTGGGCACGTACACCCCGAGCACCCTGCCGGTCGCGAGCGGGACGAGCGCGCCGAGGGCGACCGTCACCAGCCCGCTGAGGGCCAGGTTCCGGACGTCCATCCGGGTGCCGCGCAGGCTGAAGCGCATCAGCCGCCACAGGCTCATGGGCCGCTCCGGCAGCGGGCGGTAGAACATCACGGCCCGCGGTTCGAGCTCCTCGGCGTTGTCCTTGCCGATCCGCATCCGCATCCCGGAGGCCGGATTGACCGCTTCGTAGCGGCCGCGCCGCCACAGCAGGGCCACCGGGGCGCCGGACTTGGCGCGCCGGCCCACCAGCGGGCCGGTGTTGGTCCGCCACCAGCGGCCCTGGAGCCGGACCGCGCGGGTCCGGATCCGCGAGCTGACCGCGATCCGTTCGACCGGGGTGATGCGGTCGTTGACGGCAGAGCCCTTCGGCGGTTCGGTGAGGGTGATCCCGGCCGCCTCCGCGACCGTACGGCAGACCGCGAAGGTGGCGTCGTCGCCGGCCCGGCCCGGCCCGTCGCTCCCCCGCCCGGACCGGTCCGGGCGGCCGATGGAGGCCAGCAGCGCCTGGTCGGCCCGCTCGCGGACCGCCTCGCCGGCCTTGATGCCGGCCGCCGTGCGGTCCTCGTGGGCGCGCTCCAGCTGCTCGATCCACCGGTCGACGGCGGACAGCAGCCGGTATTGCTGATTGACCATCTGCTGCCACAGACCGGGGTCGACCAGCAGATCGCCGGCCGCCTCCGCGCTGTAGGAGGCGCCGTACTGCACGCTGCCGGGCGGGACCGGCATCCACAGGACGTCGTCGTCGGCCACCGCCTCGTCGCCGGGCCGGCCGTCGAGCGGGGCCTCGAACAGCACGCCCAGGCTGCGGGCGGTGCCCAGGGCGAAGGCGTGCTCCAGGGGGGAGGGCGCCGGCTCGCCGTGGCCGGCGTACCCGTAGCCGTACGGGCTCTGCTCGCCGTACTGCCCCACGGTCGCATACTGCCCCGTCTCCCACTCGGGGCGGGCCAGTTCGCGCAGCGGGATTCGGCGCAGCTGACAGTTCTGCGACGGGCGGCCGAGCAGGGTGTGCTGCGGGCCCACGACCGGGCCGAGCAGCAGGGCGCCCGCTTCGAGCCGGCCGAGGAAGTGCCAGTGCCCCTCCTGGGCGGCGTCGACGGCGAAGAGGTCCAGCGCGCCGCCCGTGACGAGCCACAGCACATGCGGGCCCTCCAGGGCAACGCTGCGCAGCCCGGTGCAGTCGACGGGCGTGCCCAGAGTGCCCAGCGCCTGGGTCACCGCGTCGGTGTCGCCCGGTCCCACGACCGCGGGCGGGGGCATGGATGACACGTCAGTGCTCCTTGACCAGCTCGGCGTACGGGCCCCCGGCGGCGACGAGGTCCTCGTGCCGGCCACGTTCGACGACCACGCCGTGGTCGAGGACCACGATCTCGTCGCTGTCGCGGACCGTGCTCAGCCGGTGGGCGATGATGACGCAGGCGCAGCCGCGGCGCCGCAGGTTGTCCATGATGAGCTGCTCGGTCCGGGCGTCCAGGGCGCTGGTGACCTCGTCGAGGACCAGGATGCTGGGGCGCCGGACCAGGGCGCGGGCGATCTCCAGCCGCTGCCGCTGCCCGCCGGAGAAGTTGCGGCCGTCCTGCTCGACGCGGCTGTGGATGCCGTCGGGGCGCCGGGCGATGACGTCGTCGTAGAGCGCGGCGTCCTTGAGGGCGGTGAGGACCGCGTCGTCGGGGATCGAGGGGTCCCACAGCGCCACGTTGTCGCGGACCGTGCCCTCGAAGAGGAAGATGTCCTGGTCGACGAAGGAGACGGAAGCGGCGAGCGCGCTGCGGGAGAGGTCCTCCAGCCGCTGCCCGTCGATCCGGATGGCGCCTTCCCAGGGGCTGTAGAGGCCGGAGATCAGCCGGGAGACGGTGGACTTGCCGCTGCCGGAGCCGCCGACGAGGGCGACCTGCCGGCCGGGGCCGACGGCCAGCGAGAAGCCGGTGAGCAGCGGTTTGTCCAGCGGGCTGTAGCCGAAGGTGATGTCTTCGAGCGTCACATGGCCCTTGAGGCGCCGGGTGTCGGCATCCGGGCCGGGGCGGGAGTAGAGGGTGTCGGCGGGGAAGCTCTCGACGTCCTTGAGCCGGGCCACGTCGGCGGCGAAGTCCTGGATACGGCCGGCCACTCCGTTGAGCCGGGTGATCGGCGCGGTGAAGCGGGTCACCAGCGCCTGGAAGGCGACCAGCAGACCGATGGAGATATGGCCCTCGACCGCCCGGAGACCGCCGATCCACAGGATCAGCGCGCTGTTGAGCGTGGCGAGGGTCGGGGCGACCACGGCCAGCCAGGCGCTCGGCACCCCGAGGCGCTGCTGTTCCTCCAGCGTGGCGGCGTGCTGGCCGGCCCAGCGGCGGAAGTAGCCGTTCTCGCCGCCGGTGGCCTTCATCGTCTCGATGAGCTGCAGACCGGTGTAGGCGGTGTTGGTCAGCCGGGCGGTGTCGGCGCGCAGTTTCTGGGTGTGGGTGGCCCGCAGCCGGACCACGATGCGCATGGCGACGACGTTGAGCAGCGCGATCCCCACCCCGATGACGGTCAGTTGGGGGTCGTAGGTCCACAGCAGGAAGGCGTAGAGGATGACGACGACGCCGTCCACCGCGGCGGCGGCGAGGTCGCGCGCCAGGGTCTCGGCCACCGCGTCGTTCGACTGCAGCCGCTGGACCAGGTCGGCCGGGCTGCGCTGGGCGAAGAAGGTGACCGGGAGTCTGAGCAGATGGCGCAGGAAGCGGGCGCTGGTGAGGGTGGAGGAGATGATCCGGCCGCGCAGCAGGTTCGCCTGTTGCAGGCCGGTCAGCACGGCGGTCAGCGCCACCATCGCGGCCATCGACGCGAAGAGCGGCCCCAGCAGCGAGGTCTGGTTGCCGATCAGGAACATGTCGATGTACGTACGGCTCAGCGCGGGCACCGCGGCACCGACCGCGACCAGCAGCAGGCTGGCGAGGAGTGCGGCCAGCAGGGTGCCGGTCGTTCCGCGCATCCGGGCGGGGACGGCGCTGAGGATGCCGGGCTTGCGGCCGCCCTTGCGGAAGTCCTCGCCGGGCTCGAAGACCAGGGCGACACCGGTGAAGCTGGTGTCGAAGTCCTCCGTCGGCACGAATCGGCGGCCCTTGTCGGGGTCGTTGATGTGGACACCGCGGCGTCCGAGGCGGCGGGCCGTGCCGTCGTAGACGACGTAGTGGTTGAACTCCCAGAACAGGATGGCCGGCGCCTGGACTTCGGCGAGCGCGGCCGGTTCCATCTGCATGCCCTTGGCCTGCAGGCCGTAGCTGCGGGCGGCCTTGAGCAGGTTGCTGGCGCGCGAGCCGTCACGGGAGACACCGCAGGCGATCCGCAGCTCCTCCAGCGGCACATGCCGTCCGTAGTGGGCCAGCACCATGGCCAGGGACGCGGCGCCGCACTCCACGGCCTCCATCTGGAGGACGGTGGGGGTGCGGACGGCCCGGGTCTTCTTGGGCTTGGGGGCGGGCGGTGCCGCGCGGCGGGTACGGCGCGCGCCGGGGCCGGCCTCCGGGCGGTGGCGGCCGCGGCCGGGCGGCGGCAGCTGCGGCTGCGGGGCGGCGGAGTCGTGCGGTGCGGTCACGGCAGCAGCCAATCGATCGGGTGCTGCGCGGCCAGGTGGACGGCGCCGTCGGCCAGGGTCATGGAGTCGACGGCGTACGGCGGGCCGTCGGAGGTGGACCAGGCGTAGCCGGACCTGTTGTGCGGGGCGCGGTCGAGCTGGACGAGGACCGCCACCGGCTGGCCGTGCCGGGAGAACTGCTCGCCGAGCTGGCTGCTGCCCAGGAAGGTGCTGATCCGCTGGCGGTTCTGCGCGGTCCGGCCGACCGCCTTGACCCGGCCGCGCAGCACGCCGTACTGCTGGCTCGGCACGGACTGGACGGTGAGGTCGACGGAGGCGCCGACGGGCACCGTTGCGCCGCTCTCGGCCGGTACGTACAGCATCGCCGTCAGGGGGTCGCGGTCATGGGCGACGCGCTCCACGGAGGCCACCTCCGCGCCGGTCGTGACGACGGTGCCGATCGTGGCGGACATGGTGGTCAGCCGGCCGGCGGCAAGGGCGCGGACGACGATGCTGCCCCGCGGGGTACGGACCTTCAAAATGGGGGTGTTGGCGGCCACCCGTTTGCCTTCTTCGGCAAGTACGGCGGTCACCTGGCCCGCGACCGGGCTCTGCAGGACGTAGCTGCCCTGGCCGTGGGTGAGGATTCCGGGTGCGTTCAGGGTGGACGACACGGTGCCGGTCACCGCCCATACGGAGGCGGCGAGCACGAAGAGGACCGTGACCGTCAGCACCAGCCAGCCCTGGGGCCGGGCGAACCGCACCGGCAGATCGATTTCTTCGGGCGACTGCAGCTTGGAAAGGGCTTGTTGGCGGAACTGCACGACACTCTTCCCTCAACTGCAATGGTCTGTTCAGACGGTGGCTGCCGGGTACCCCGGGGCCGGGCAAGGCCTGGCCGGTCCGGGGCACCCGGCGCGGCATGTCGGCAAGGAGGGGACGCCGACCTGCCGTTGTCACCTTGAGCCGACTGTGCCGCTAGCGGCACAGAAGGGGCTCAGAGACCCGAGACCAGGCCGGTCGCGGTGCCCACAACGCCGGAGGTGTTGACGCCGGTGGCGCCGTCGACCAGGCCGGTCGCGGTGCCGACGGCGCCCGAGACCGGGGCGATGCTGTCAACGGTGCTGGCGGCGGTGCCGACCGCGTTGCCGAGGAGGCCACCGGACACGTTGTCCAGGTCGCTGTCGGAGATTTCCTGGGTCTGGACCTGGGGGGTGGAGTTCATGATGTTTCCCTTCGGATGAATATCTCTAACAACTGCGTCCGCACCGTCCGGTGGGGTGGTCCGGGCGCGCAGCGGCAGTCGGGTACCCGAAATCGGGAACCGATGGTGTGACTCCCGCAGTTCGAAGGATCAAAGCATGCGGGCGGGTTGCGCTGCTAATCGGACGGCCGCTGATCCGGACGCCAACGCCCCGTCGAAATACCTGACGTGCACGCGCATCCATGACTTGGTGGCAGCTTCTTCACATCCTCTTCGGTTTCCTTTCGTACACCCCGGCAATGCCTCGTTCGACGAACAGGACATTCCCGCATCAAACCGCTTATGCGCAGGTCAGCGGGGTGACGCGACACCGGAGAGGCTGTGCCGACTGCGCGATCGCTGTGCAGATCCTTTGAAGACCTTCAGTTTTTCCGGCACCCGGCCGCGACAGCGCCGGGGAACTCCGGCACACGCTTCCGGCGCACCGCCATGAATGTTGCACGATCATGAACTGTGACCGATTCGCCCGGACTTATTGGACCCAATTGCATACGCAGAAAGCATGGAAGGGAATCATCAGCACCCTCCTCATGCTATTCGCATGGAAATGGATCGAGTGACCGGAGAACGGACATAACCGCATAACAGCGGGGCTTCGGACTCGGCGGTAATACGCGGCTACCGCCGACAACACCGGCACCCCGGTGGCCGTCGCCCACCGCGTGCGGCACCGTGAAAGAACGCTGCGGGGCCGGCGCCCCGGGAAGGAGCCGCGCGTGGAACCCGTCGAGGCGCTGGAGCGGATCGCCTTTCTGCTGGAGCGGCAGGGGGCGGTGCCCTACCGCGTCCAGGCATTCCGTACGGCCGCCACCGTCATCGGCGCGCTGCCCCGCGACGAGCTGCACCAACGCGCCCACAACGGTTCTCTGGGACGGCTCAAGGGGCTGGGCCCCAAGACCACCCGGGTGGTCGAGGAGGCGCTCGCGGGCGTGCGGCCCGTGTATCTGGCGCACCTGGAGGAGGAGGCGGGCGGCCCGCTGGTCGACGGGGAGCAGGGGCAGCGGCTGCGGCGGGCGCTGCGCGGGGACTGCCATCTGCACTCGGACTGGTCGGACGGGGGCAGTCCGGTCGAGACGATGGCCCGTGCCGCCCGCGACCTCGGCCATGAGTGGTGTGTGCTGACCGACCACTCCCCCCGGCTCACCGTCGCCCGCGGGCTGACCGCCGAACGGCTGCGCCGGCAGCTGTCGTTGGTGGCGGAGGTGAACGAGCAGCTGGCGCCGTTCCGGCTGCTGACCGGGATCGAGTGCGACATCCTCGACGACGGCTCGCTCGACCAGGAGCCGGAGTTGCTGGAGCAGCTCGACGTGGTGGTCGCCTCGGTGCACTCCAAACTCCGGATGGACGAAGGCCCGATGACCCGGCGCCTGCTCGCCGCGGTCCGCAATCCCCTCGTGGACGTCCTCGGCCACTGCACCGGACGGCAGATCACCGGCAAACCGCGCCCGGAGTCCCGCTTCGACGCCGGGGAGGTGTTCGCGGCCTGCGCCGAGCAGCACACCGCGGTGGAGATCAACTGCCGCCCCGACCGTCTCGATCCCCCGCGCCGGCTGCTCCGCCAGGCGCTGACGGCCGGCTGCCTGTTCTCCGTCGACAGCGACGCCCACGCCCCCGGCCAGCTGGACTGGCAGATCTACGGCTGTGCCCGCGCCGAGGAGTGCGGCGTACCGGCGGACCGGATCATCACCACCTGGACGGAGCGCCAGTTGGCCACCTGGACCGGGACGGGCCGCACCCCGCGCCGCTGAGCGAACGGGGGATCAGGCGGTGCCGGGTGCGGGGTCGGGCGGTGCCGGGTGTACGGGCGCGGGGGCGCTTTCCGCGGGGGCCGGGGTGAGCCGCAGCGCCACGACATAGGAGACGACCACGGCGACGATGACCAGCGGCATCACGGTCAGACCGGGGCGCCCCAGCAGCAGTGTGGCCAGCAGCACCGAGGTCATCGGGAGCTTGAGCATCGCGACACACATCGCGCCGACGCCCATCGCGAAGGCCGCGGTGAGCGACAGGCCGGGCAGATGGGACAGCACGACACCGCCCGCCGCACCGAGGAACAGCGCGGGAAAGATCGGGCCGCCCCGGAAGGCACTCAGCGACGCGCAGTACGCCAGGCCCTTGCAGAGAATCAGCATCAGCAGCGCCGTCACCGTGTAGCCGGCGCTGTCATGGAACAGCGAGCCCAGCGCCGACTGGCCCGAATAGAGCATCTCCGTGGCGGACTTGCCGGTGGCCGCGGCGAAGGCCACCGCCAGGGCGCCCACGACCAGTCCCATCAGCGTCGTCGCCGGAACACGATGGCGCACGACATGGCCCTTGAGGAACACCGCGAGCCGCCGTACACCGGTCGCAGCCAACGCCGCGAGCACCCCGATGACCAGCGCCCAGCCGAACTCCGGGACCGTCGGCCCCGCGGCCTTGGGGATGTCGTGCAGCGCGAGCGAGTACGTCCCCAGGCCGGTCCAGTCCCCCAGCCCGGTGAAGATGAGCGCACCGATCCCGGCCGCGAGCAGGCCGGGCACCAGCACGATCCCCAGCATCGGGCCGCCCAGCCCCGACACCTCCATCAGGAGGAACGCGCCCAGGAGCGGCGAGCCGAGCAGTGCGCTGATCGCGGCGAAGCTGCCGGCGGCGCCCACCGCGGCGGCCGCCTGGTCGGGCACTCCCCGGCGCAGCAGCCGTAGGGCGCCCGCGGCCAGGCCGCCGCCGAGGGCGATCAGCGGCGCCTCGGGGCCGAGCACCACACCGAAGCTGAGGGAGGCCAGGGCCGCGAGCACGACACCGGGGAGCGCGGAGAGCGCGGGCGCGCCGCTGAGCGACAGCCCGTCGGCCGGTTCGTGGCCGCCGTGGCCCGGCAGATGACGGACGGTCAGCCCGACCAGGAGGCCGGCCACCACGAGCAGCGGGACCGGCCACCAGATCGGTGTGCCGGTGAAGCCGAGCGCCCGCGGCAGGTCGCGGTAGAGCAGCGGTTCCAGTACGTGGACCAGCGCGAGGAAGCCGAAGGCGAGGGCGCAGACCGGGAAGCCGACCGCCGCCGCCACCAGCAGGAGCTTGAGATATCCGCGGCCGCGCACCGGCGCGTACGGATCCTGCGGCACGCCGGCCTGCGCTGGGCCGACCGAGCCGGCCGGACCGACCGACATCCGCCTCGCCTCCTAGGGTCTGTCCGGTGGATCATGGCCGGGTCCGCGACGCCTGGCGCGGCACTCCCCCAGCTAACGCTGGGGGGACCCCCACGCGGCGTTGCCGAAACGTCCGCATAGCTCCGCTATGAGGACGCTCCGGCGCCTTGCGATGCAGCTCGGCATCCGGAGGATGAATCAAGGAGCCGAGACGGAGCGAGCGCAGCGAGTGCAGTACACCAGACGCCACGGCCTTCCGACCCTGATCCACCGGACAGACCCTGAGAACCGGGGTTGCCCCGGCGCCCGCCCGGGCCGCCGCCGTGACGAGCCTGCCACGGGCGGTCCGGGTCGGCATGTCCGGCGCGGCCGGGCAGGTGCCGCCCGGACGGCCGCGCGGCGCGGTGACCGCCCCCTCACCCCTGCGGCGCCGCCGCCTCCCGCAGGGCGGCCAGGACCGGGCGGAGCAGGGGGTGGTCCTCGGCTCCGCGGCGTACCGCGGCGAAGACCCGTCGGGTGGGGGCCACGCCGTCGACGGGACGGACCACCACGCCCGTGAGGTCCATGTCGCGCAGCGCCGAGCGGGGGACGAGGGCCACCCCCGCCGCGGCCGAGGCGAGCGAGACGACGGCGCGGAAGTCGTCGGAGGAGTGCTCCAGCCGCGGCTCGAAACCGGCGTATTCGCAGGCCAGGACGACCACGTCATGGCAGGGGTTGCCGGAGTAGGGGCCGATCCAGGGGTCGCCCGCGAGATCGGCCACGGCCACCTGGGCCGCCTCCGCGAGCCGGTGGCCGGGCGGCAGGACCGCGTCGAACGGCTCGGCGTAGAGCGGGACGCGGGTCAGCCGCGGGTCGTCGGCGCGGGGCGCGCCCCGGTACTCCACGGCCACCGCCACATCGACCTGGCGGTCGAGGACCATCAGCAGGCTGGCGTCGCCCTCGGCGTCCTGGACGCGGACCCGGATGCCGGGGGCGGTACGGGCCAGCGCGGTGAGCGCGGGCGCGACGACCAGGCCGATGCCGGTGGCGAAGGCCGCGACGGTCACCGTGCCCGCCTCGCCCGAGCCGTAGGCGGCGAGCTCGGACTCGGCGCGCTCCAGCTGTGCCAGGACGGCGTTGGCGTGGGTGAGCAGGATGTCGCCCGCGGCGGTCAGCCGCACGCCGCGGGCGCTGCGCTCCACCAGGCGGTGGCCGGTCTCCTGTTCCAGGGCGGCCAGCTGCTGGGAGACCGCCGAGGGGGTGAGGTAGAGCGCGGCGGCCGCGGCGGTGACCGTGCGGTGGTCGGCCACCGCACGGAGGATGTGCAGCCGTCGTGCTTCGATCATGCTTCCAGTTTCGCAGGAGCGGCCCGCGGGCCGCGTCAGCCGCCGAGCGCGGCCCTCGCATCGACGAAGGCGTCGACCGCGCGGTTGACGTCCTCGGTGGAGTGCGCGGCGGACAGCTGCACCCGGATCCGTGCCTGGCCCTGCGGGACCACCGGGTAGGAGAAGCCGATGACGTACACCCCGCGCTCCAGGAGCAGCTCCGCCATCCGGGCCGCCTCCGCCGCGTCGCCGATCATGACGGGGGCGATGGCATGGTCGCCCGGGAGGACGTCGAAGCCCTCCTCGGTCATCCGGGAGCGGAACAGCGCGGTGTTGGCGTGCAGCCGCTCGCGCGGCTCGCCGGCCGACTCCAGCAGGTCGAGCACCTTCAGCGAGGCGGCGGCGATCACCGGGGCGAGCGAGTTGGAGAAGAGGTACGGGCGCGAGCGCTGGCGCAGCAGGGCGACGATCTCGGCGCGGGCCGCGACATAGCCGCCGGAGGCGCCGCCGAGGGCCTTGCCGAGGGTGCCGGTGATGATGTCGACGCGGTCCATGACGTCGTGGAGTTCGGGGGTGCCGCGGCCGCCGGGGCCGACGAAGCCGACGGCGTGCGAGTCGTCGACCATCACCATGGCGCCGTGCTGCTCGGCCAGGTCGCAGATCTCCCGCAGCGGTGCCACATAGCCGTCCATGGAGAAGACGCCGTCGGTGACGACCAGCTTGCGGCCGGCGTTCCCGGCCTCCTTCAGCTGGCGCTCCAGATCTGCCAGGTCGCGGTTGGCGTAGCGGAAGCGGCGGGCCTTGGACAGGCGGATGCCGTCGATGATCGAGGCGTGGTTGAGGGCGTCGGAGATGACCGCGTCGTCCGGGCCGAGCAGGGTCTCGAACACCCCGCCGTTGGCGTCGAAGCAGGAGGAGTAGAGGATCGTGTCCTCCTGGCCGAGGAAGCCGGAGATCCGCTGCTCCAGCTCCTTGTGGACCTCCTGGGTGCCGCAGATGAAGCGCACCGAGGCCAGGCCGTAGCCCCAGCGGTCCAGCGCCTCATGCGCGGCCGCGACGACCTCGGGGTGGTCGGCGAGGCCCAGGTAGTTGTTGGCACAGAAGTTGAGCACCTCGCCGGGATTGCCTCCCGCCGTGACCGCCACGGTGGCGGACTGCGGGGAGCCGATGACCCGCTCGGGCTTGTGCAGTCCGGCGGCGCGGATCTCTTCGAGGGTGCCGCGCAGTTCCTCGCGTACGGAGTCGAACATCAGGATTTTCTCCAGGAGTTGGGGTGGACGGAGCGGGCCGGGAGAGGTGCGTCAGACGGTCCAGTCGAGGATGATCTTGCCGCTCTGGCCGCTGGCGGCGTCGTCGAAAGCGGCGTCGAAGTCCTGGTACGGATAACGGCCGGTGATCACGGGCGCGAGGTCGAGACCGCCTTCGAGCAGCACGGACATCGCGTACCAGGTCTCGAACATCTCCCGGCCGTAGATGCCCTTGATGGTGATCATGGAGGTGACGATCCGGGACCAGTCGACCGGGAACTCCTCGGCGGGCAGGCCGAGGACGGCGATCCGGCCGCCGTGCGTCATGTTGGCGATCATGTCGCGCATCGCCTCGGGCCGGCCGGACATCTCCAGTCCGACGTCGAAGCCCTCGCGCAGGCCGAGTGCGCGCTGGCCCTCGGCGATCGGGGTCTCGGCGACGTTGACGGCCAGGCTGACGCCGACCTTGCGGGCCAGCGCGAGGCGCGCCTCGCTGACGTCCGTGATCATGACGTTGCGGGCGCCGGCGTGCCGGGCGACGGCCGCGGCCATGATGCCGATCGGCCCGGCGCCGGTGATCAGCACGTCCTCGCCGACCAGCGGGAACGACAGCGCGGTGTGCACGGCGTTGCCGAACGGATCGAAGACGGCGGCGATATCGAGGTCGACCGGGACGCGGTGCACCCAGACATTGGTGGCGGGCAGCGCCACGTACTCGGCGAAGGCGCCGTCGCGGCCGACGCCGAGGCCGACGGTGGCGCGGCACAGATGGCGGCGACCGGCCAGACAGTTGCGGCACTTCCCGCAGACCAGATGGCCCTCGCCGCTGACCAGATCGCCGGCCTCGATGTCGGCCACGTCGCGGCCGGTCTCCACCACCTCGCCGACGAACTCATGGCCGATCGTCAGCGGGGTGGCGATCGACTGCTGGGCCCAGCCGTCCCAGGCGCGGATGTGCAGATCCGTGCCGCAGATGCCGGTGCGCAGCACCTTTATCAAGACATCGCCCGGGCCGATGGCCGGTTCCGGCACGTCCATGAGCCAGAGCCCCGGCTCTGCTTTCTGCTTGACCAGTGCCTTCACCGCAACGGCTCCCGTACGTACGTGACCTGCCGGGGGCACGCGCCGGCCGCCCGATCTTCGCCAGGAAATCTTCCCTACCTCGGCCCCCGGGTCCATCGAGGTTTTCTTAAGCGCGGTCACAGCTGCCCTTTACGCCCCGCTGTTTCCAGGGGTCACAGGCCTCACACGGACCACGGAAACCGCAGGAAATCAGCCACCGGACTGATCAGGCCCAGGTCAGCGGGCCGCCCGGCGGAGCCGTTCGCCGGGCGGACCCGAGACGTTCCTGCCGGTCTGCGGAACCACTCGCGCGTGGGCATCGGGCTGCTCCGGACGGCCGAGGCGGGCCCGGGAGTGTAAACGTTCGCCACCGCAAGCGTCGGAATTCATCACAGCTTGAGTGGCCGTGAGACCCGGGTGCACGGGGCTACGTAGGACTGAGTGCAACCACACGGGAGCCGACGCGACGCACCGCCGCCTCCTGTGTGCCTCGTTCCCGTGCGTCCCTGGAGGTCAGTGAATTGAGCCACCGACATGTGAACAAGCGGACCGGTGCCATCGCCGGCGCCGCTGCGGTCGCCATCGCGGGCGCAGCGATCCTGCTCCCCAACGCCAATGCGAGCCAGGACCAGCCGGCGGCCCCGAAGACGCTCAGCGCCCACTCGGCCACCCAGCTGGCGGCGTCCCTGAAGGCCGATCTCGGGGACCAGTCCGCCGGGTGGTACCTGGACAGCGGCAACGGCCACCTGGTCATGAACGTCCTGTCGAAGGACGACGCCGCGAGCGTCACGGCCAAGGGCGCCGTCGCCAAGGTCGTGCAGAACAGCCTGACCGCGCTGAAGGCCGGTGCGAAGACGCTGCGCGACAACGCCTCGATCCCCGGCACCGCTTGGTCGATCGACCCGAAGACCAACAAGATCGTGGTGGTCGCCGACAGAACGGTCACCGGCGCGAAGATGGCCACGCTGTCCAAGACCACGGGCGGCATGGGCGCCGGCATGGTCACCGTCAAGCGGTCCCAGGGCGAGTTCAAGCGGTACGACGGTGGGGAGGCGGGAGGCGCGGCCGGCGGCAGTGCCGGGCAGGCGGCGGGCGGTGCCGGGGACTCCGGCGGGGCCGCGGCGGCCGGCGGCGCGGGCAACGCGGCGTCCGGCGGCGCGGCCAACTCCGGCGGTGCCAACTCCGGCGGAGGCGGGCAGGCGGCGGGCGGTGCCGGCGACGCCGGTGGGGCCGGCGGCGGAGGCGGACAGGCCGCGGGGCCGGTCGGCGGCAGTGCCATCTTCGGCGGCAACGCACGCTGCTCGCTGGGCTTCAACGTCACGGTCAAGGGCGCACCCGCCTTCCTGACGGCGGGTCACTGCGGCAACGACTCCAAGACCTGGACGGCCGACCAGGGCGGCAGCCAGCCGCTGGGCACGGTCGCCGACTCCAAGTTCCCGAAGACCGACTTCGCACTGGTGAAGTACGACGACGCCGCTGCCAAGCCGGAGAGCTCGGTCGACCTGGGGAACGGCAGCACCCAGAAGATCACCAAGGCCGCCGAGGCCGCCGTGGGCATGAAGGTGCAGCGCTCGGGCAGCACCACCGGCGTCCACGACGGCACCGTCACCGGCCTTGACGCGACGGTGAATTACGGCAACGGCGACATCGTCAACGGCCTGATACAGACGGACGTCTGCGCGGAGCCCGGCGACAGCGGCGGCTCGATGTTCGCCGATGACTCGGCGGTGGGCCTCACCTCGGGCGGCAGCGGCGACTGCACCCAGGGCGGCGAGACCTTCTTCCAGCCGGTGACCGACGCGCTCAAGGCCACCGGAGCGGAGATCGGCGCCGGGGGCGGTGCCGCGGGCGGCGGTGACAACGGCGCCGGAGGCGACAAGGGCGCCGGCGGTGCGAAGGGCGCGGGCGGTGCCAACGGCGCCGGCGGCGGCGACGCGGGCGCGGGAAACGCCGGTGCCGGCAACGCGGGGGCCGGCAGCGCCGGCGCGGGCTCGCAGGACCCGGGAGCCGCCGGCGGTGCCCAGGACCCCGGTACCGGAGCGGACGACCCGGGAGCCGGTGCGCAGGACCCCGGTACGGGTGCCCAGGACCCGGGAGCCGGCGGCAGCGGTGACGCCGGTGCGGGCAGCGGTGATTCCCTGAACTGACCTCTCCAGACCCCACCGTGTCCTCGGCCCCGCCCCCTTCCACCGTGCACGGGCGCGGGGCCGATGCGCGGCGCGGGGTCTTTGACGCGCTGCGGCGCGACCGGGGCCTCAGGGCGACGTGATGGTGAAGAGGCCGCCGTCGGGATCGCGGACGACGGCCTGCCAGCCCCCGCCCTCGGTCGGTGTGACGGGAGTGACCGTCCCGCCGGCCTCGACCGCGGCGGCCGCCACCTTCTCGACATCACTGACCGGGAAGTGGACATGCCAGCGGGGGCGCACCCGCGGGTCCGGGGCGGACTCCACCCCACCGCCGCGCAGGGTGGCCACGGTGTGGGTGCCGTCGCGGACGATCACCTGGTCGTGTTCATAGGTCACGTCGCAGCCACCCGGCTTCCCGGAGGCCCAGCCGAAGACCTCCGCGTAGAAGATGGCGGCGGCGAAGGCATCGCGGGTGCGAAGCTCCAGACAGGCGGGCGCATTGCCCTGCCCCACCGACCAGGCCAGCGTCTGCCCCTCCCAGAAGCCGAAGGTGGCACCGTCGCGGTCGGCGGCGAGGGCGGCGCGACCGGGGCCGAGCTTGAGCGGGCCGACGGCGACCGTCGCCCCGCGCTCGCGGATCCGGTCCGCGGTCTCATCGGCGTTCTCCACCGCGAAATAGGACGTCCAGGCCACCGCGACCTGGAAGCTCTGGGCGAGGGCACCGATGCCGGCCACCGGCTCCCCGTCGGCCACCGCGACGCAGAACTCCTCGCCGAGACTGGCCGGGCGGAACCGCCAGCCGAGGACCGCGGAGTAGAACTTCTGGGCGGCTTCCAGATCATGAGCCATCAGGCTGACCCAGCACGGAGCGCCACGTACCGCGGTGACGGGGCCACGGGCCGACCTCACATCTGCCTCCTGTCGCTCACCACCCCTTCCCACTCTGCCAGCGACGGGGCACCGCCGCACCAAGGGCGCGTCCCGGTGCAGCGCAGTTGTGCCGGTCTTGATCCGGCTCGATGCTGTAGGTACTGAACCGGGCTGGGTTGATGCCATGAACGCATGGAACGCGGCGGAGAGTGCCGACTTCCGTGGTCCCCTCGACGTCACCAGGGCGGCCACAGCGGTTCTGGATGCCCAGGACACGGTCGTCGGGTGGAGCCCGGCCGCCCAGGATCTGCTCGGCTACCGCCCCGAGGAGATCATCGGACGCCATCTGGAGACGCTGGTTCCGGCCGGTGACGCCTGGGCCGAACAGTCGCCGGACGCCTCGCTGAGCAGCACCCAGTCACGTGCGGTGCGGCACCGCGACGGCCGGCTGCTACGGATGGCCGTGGCCATCTGCGCGCTCGCCAAGGTGCCCGACGGCGCCGCTACCGTGCCGGCCCGGGTGCTGGTGGCGGCCGATCTGGGCGCACACCGGATGTGGGAGTCCCGCCAGGCGATGCTGCACGGTCTGGCCACCCAGTCCCCGGTGAGCCTGGGCATCTACGACACAGAGTTGCGGCTGACCTGGGCGAACACCGCGTACATCCGAGAGGTCGGGCTGCCGCTGCGGGAGTTCCTCGGCGCCCGGGCCGACGAGCTGTACCCGGACGCCGAGTTCATGACCGACGGCTATCCGCGCACCCTCGACGCGGTGATGCACCAGGTCATCGACACCGGCGAACCGATCCTCGATCTGCACCTCGTCGGCCAGCTGCCCTCCGACCCGGGTGTCGATCACGTCTGGTCCTGCGCCTACTACCGGCTGCAGAACGCCCGCGGTCAGGTGCTCGGGGTGTGCGAGGACGCCTTCGACATCACCGGCCGCTACCAGGCCCAGCGCCGGCTGAACCTCCTGGTGGAGGCCGGTGCCCGGATCGGCACCACGCTCGACATGACCGTCACCGCGCGGGAGATCACCGAGGTGGCGGTCCCGGACTTCGCCTCCATGGTCACCGTCGATCTGGTCGGGTCCGTCCTGGACGGCGAGGAGCCGGGGAAGGCCGACGGCGGCGTGCCCACCCTGATGCGGGTCGCGGCCCGCTCGCTCCACGGCGCCTCGGACGCCCCGCCGGCGGGGCCGCACCGCGTCGAGTACCCGCCCGGCTCGCTCCAGTACCGCAGCCTGTCCTCGGGCGGGATGGTGCGGGACGAGGGCACCCTGGTCGTGCCGCTGCGGACCGGCGGCACCCCGATGGGGCTGGTCACCTTCATCCGTGACTCCCATCCGTCGCTCTTCGACAAGGAGGAGACCGAACTCGCCGAGGAGCTGGTCATCCGCACGGCGGTGTGCCTGGACAACGCCCGCCGCTTCGCCCGGGAGCACAAGGCCGCGCTGACCCTGCAGCGCAATCTGCTGCCGCAGCATCTGCCGGCCCAGTCCGCCGTCGAGCTGGCCTACCGCTATCTGCCCAGCGACGACCGGGCCGGGGTCGGCGGCGACTGGTTCGATGTGATCGGCCTGTCGGGTACCCGGGTCGGGCTGGTCGTCGGGGACGTGGTCGGCCATGGTCTCCAGGCCGCGGCGACCATGGGGCGGCTGCGGACGACCGTCCGCGCCCTGGCCCGGCTCGACCTGTCCCCCGACGAGCTGCTGAGCCGGCTGGACGACCTGGTGGGGCCGACCACGGAGGGCCGGCCCGCCACGGCCGCCGGGGACAGCGGCCCGCCGGACGATGTGACCATCGGTGTGACCTGCCTGTATGCCGTCTATGACCCGGTGTCGCGGCGGTGCACCATGGCGCGGGCCGGCCATCTGCCGCCGGCCGTCGTCGCCCCGGACAGCGGCCTGTCCTTCCCTGCTCTGCCGGAAGGCCCGCCGCTGGGTCTGGGAGGCCTGCCGTTCGAGTCCCTGGAGATCGAGCTGCCGGCCGGCAGCCTGATCGCGCTGTTCACGGACGGGCTGGTCGAGGCCCGCGACCGGGACGTCGACGAGGGGCTGGAGACCCTGGGCCGGGTGCTGAGCGAGCACGACCGGCCGCTGGACGAGCTCTGCGACCATGCGCTGGACGAGCTGCTGCCGGACGGGCCGGCCGCCGACGACTCGGCGCTGCTGCTGGTGCGCACCCGCGAGCTGGACGCCCGGCAGGTGGCGGCCTGGGAGCTGCCCACGGAGCCCGCGGCCGCGGGCCGGGCCCGCGAGCTGGCCACCCGGCAGCTCGCGGAGTGGGGCCTGGAGGAGCTGTCCTACACCACCGAACTCGTGGTCAGCGAGCTGGTCACCAACGCCGTACGGCATGCATCCGGGCCGCTGCATCTGCGGCTGCTGCGCGATCAGACCCTGCTGACCGAGGTGTCGGACACCGGCCACACCTCGCCCCACCTGCGGTACAGCGCCAGTGACGACGAGGGCGGGCGGGGCCTGTTCATCGTCGCGCAGCTGGTGCAGCGCTGGGGCACGCGCTACACGCCGTACGGCAAGACGATCTGGACCGAGCAGGCGTTTCCGCCGCGGTATCCGGGGGCTCCGCGGCCGGACGGCTGACCGGCCGCGGCGGTCCGGGGCCCGCACCGGCCCGGCGCACATCGTGCGGGTGTTCGGAGGCGGTCCCATGATGGAACCAAGCGAGGTCCCGGCGACCCGGCGGGCGCGGACAGAGGAGGACCTGTGACGACCAATGGCAGGGAGAAGTCGGCCGATCGGCGGCCGGCCGAGCTGTACACCGGTAGCGAGCGGCCCTACGACCCGGAGGATCTGGTGAAGGTGTCCGGGCGCGAACCCACCCCCGCGAGCCTGGAATGGGCCAGGCGCCTGATCGCCGAGGAAGGCCCCGGCGCCATCGAGCGGTATCTGCCGTGACGGCCGGCGGCTGAGAGCGGCGGGAACGCCGGGCGGCCCGTTCCGCGGTGCGGTGTGCCATGGGCGCACCGTCCGCGGAACGGGCCGCCCGCCCTTTCCGGGGCCGTCATGGACCCGGCCCGGGGCCGTCATGGACCCGGCGGTACGAGTGATCAGCCGTCCCCCGGGGGCGCGACCTGCTGAGCACCGCCCACCGTCCCGCCGGATCCCGTAAACACCTTGCGGCGGCCCGCGGCACCCGCAAAGATCCTCTCGACCGCCGCCTGCCCGCGCCCGGGACGCTCGTCCCGCCGCCCTGGCCACTGCGCTTCCTCCAGGTCCTGGCCCCCCGCAGACGGCACACAGCACCGTTGCCCCCTCAGCACCTTGACACCCCACCGGCCGTGCCCTGCCCGGGTACGCGCCGCGGAAAGGACCCCACCGTGACCACCGAACGCATCGCCCCGCCCGTACGCGCCGGCGAGCGGGAGACCCTGCGCTCCTTTCTGGACTTCCACCGGGCCACCCTCGCCATGAAGACCGACGGCCTGTCCGACGAGGACCTCAGGCGCCGGTCGAGCCCGCCGTCCACGCTCTCCCTGCTCGGTCTGGTGCGGCACATGGCCGAGGTGGAACGCAGCTGGTTCCGTCGGGTGATCAACGGCGAGGACCTCCCGCTGGTCTGGTCGGCCGAGGGCGACTACCAGGTGGCGTACGACGCGAGCACGGCCACCGGCGCGGAGGCGTTCGACGCCTGGCAGACCGAGGTGGCACACGCCCGCCGGATCGAGCAGGCGGCCGCCTCGCTCGACGTCACGGGCTACCAGCCCCGCTGGGACGAGCATGTCTCGCTCCGGCTGGTGATGCTGCATCTGATCCACGAGTACGCCCGCCACAACGGCCATGCGGACTTCCTGCGGGAGGCCATCGACGGGACGGTGGGCGCCTGACGGGCCGTCATCTTCCCCACCCCCGGGCCGGTGTGTCGGGTGGGGAAGGCTAACGGGGCGCGCCCCGGGGCCAATCCGGTGGATCGGCCCTAGCCGAGCTCCAAGCTGGTGACCGCGAAGGTGCGCTCCTGATCCGCCGGCGGGAGGGGGCCGGTGTACATCCGGACGGTGTGCGACTGCGGGGTCAGGCCGCGGGCGGTGGCCAGGGTGTGGGCGGCGTGCCGGGGCCCGGGGATGTCGAGGAAGACCTCGGCGGCCGGGCCGGCGGTCGCGGCGAGGGCGTCGAAGAGGGCCACCGCGACCTCGGTGGTGTCGGCGAAGAGCGGGCCGATGCGATGGCCGGTGCGGGCCGGACGGATCACCCCGTAGCCCGCGACCGCCCCGTCGCGCAGATACACGCGGGCGGTGTGACCGGGGGCGCTCAGCCAGCGGGTGACGAAGCCACGGCGGTCGGCGGGGAAGCAGCGCCGGTCGTAGTCGGCCACCGCGTCGAGGTGCGCCCCGGTGACCGGGACGGCCTCCGGCGGCGGTGTGCCGGGTCCGGTGGGGCGTCCGCCGTAGCGGACGGTCTCGTACGCGGGGGTGAACCCGGCCCGCTCGTAGGTGTGTTGCTGGGCGGGGACGGCGTCGAGGCCCACGGTCCGGGCACCGGCGTGCGGGACGGCGGCGCGCCAGGTGGCGAGCCCCAGGCCCTGCCCGCGGTGGTCGGGGTGGACGAGGTAGTAGCCGAGAAACGCATAGGCGTCGGAGTAGTTGACGACCGACACGGCGGAGACGGTCCGGCCCGCGCGGCGGCCCACGAAGAAGCCCGCGGGGTCGATGGGGTGGAAGCAGGCGGTGTCGCCGCGTCCGGGGTTCCACTCCTCGTCGGCGGCCCATTGGGCCACCTGGTGCCAGTCGTCCAACGTGGCGGTGGTGACGGCGAGTTCGCCGGTGACGGACTGGGGGTCCGGTGCGTTTCCGAGCGTGGGCATACCGGGAGTTCGTCCCTTCTGGTGGGGTCAGGGGGCGAGCGAACGGGGGGGCGGTGCAGGGCCGGTGACGGTGCGCGGGGCGGGCCGAGGCCAAGGCCGCGGCCCGCCCCGCGAGCCAAGGCCCTAGATCAGGTCCATGGCGGCGACCTCGTCGGGACGGCCGTAGCTGACCGGACCCTGGAAGCGCCCTCGGGCGGTGGCGAACCACCACACGGTGGCGATGATCAGCACCACGGCCAGCGCGACGGGCGCGTAGTTGAACGAGGCGGGGGTGATCGGGTACGCCTGCGGCAGCATGAACAGCACGTTGCTGACCAGGATCCAGACCACCGCGATCGCCGCGACGGGCTTGCCGTAGCGGCCGAGGTTCCACGGTCCGGCCTGGAAGTCGTCGAGCCGCAGCCGCAGGAAGATGGGCACGGCGTAGGCGAGGAACAGCCCGACGACATTGACGCTCACCACGGCGGTGAAGGCGGTGTGGGACCACCAGCCGGGCAGCACCAGCACCAGGGGGCAGGCCGCGGCGAGCCAGACGGCCTTGACGGGGGTGCGGGTCCGCGCGGACACCGAATGCCACCAGCGGGAACCGGGCATCGCTCCGTCCCGGGAGAAAGCGAAGATCTGCCGGGTATTGCTGGTCATGTTGGCCAGACCGCAGAACAGCATGGCCCCGATAACGATCAACAGCAGGAACTTCGCGGTGCCCTGGCCCAGCGCGTCGACCAGAATCTGCACCGGCGGTGCGTCGGCACTCGCGGCATGCCCGTAGTCACGGATCGCGTACACGAGGGCGAGCATGAGGAGCAGTCCGGTGAGCGCGGAGTAGCTGATCGCCCGCATGATGCCCCTGGGCGCGTTGACCGTTGCCTTCACGGTTTCTTCGGACATGTGGAAACTGCCGTCGAATCCCGTGAAGGTCCAGCTGGTGACGAGCAGGCCCAGCATTCCGCCGTACACCGCATGCGTGAAGCCGGTGTTGTTGACGAAGTGCAGCGCGAACGAAGGCGACCGATGGTCGGCGGGGATCACGGTCAGTGCGCCGACGATCACCACCATGCCGATCAGCAGCCACCACACGGAAATGCGGTTCACCACCGCAACCAGCTGCACGGTATAGGCGTTGGCCAGCGCCTGGAGAAGAAGGATGGCCGCGGTGATGCCGACCGTTTCCTGTGGCGTCGGTTGGTAGTCCGGCCACTGCATGGCGAGGAATGCCTGGATGAACGTGGCGGCGGCGAAGTTGGTGGCGGCGGTGCCGCCGACCTGGCCGACGAAGTTCAGCCAGCCGGTGTACCAGGACCAGGCGCCCTGGTGGCGTTTGGCCAGCTTGCCGGCCGAGAAGTAGAGCGCGCCGCTGGTCGGATAGGCGGAGGCGATCTCGCCCATCGCGGCGCCGACGAACAGCACCATGACCGAGACGCCGACCCAGCCGAAGATCAGGACCAGCGGCCCGCCGGCGTTCATCCCGAAGCCGAAGGAAGAGAAGATTCCGGAAATGATGTTGATGATGGTGAAGGAGATGGCGAAATTGTCGAACGCGCGGAACCTGCGAGTGAGTTTCCGCGGATAGCCCATGGCGTGGAGCGTGGCGTCATCGTCGAGAGTGACGGAATCTGCCGCGTGGGGGGATTTCGAGCGAGGTGGCGACGTACGCTCGGACACAACCGAACCTTTCTGAAAAACCGGGGGAATGGGTCGGGGTGAGCTGATTGAACGGTTGGGGGGAATGAACGGTCCCGCGCGACGATGAATCCGGCGCGACCGGACACTTTTTGTGCGTCAGCCGTCGTGCGGCACGGGAAGCCCGCAGGAACGTCTGGCCTTGGTCAATTGATCCTCGGGATCACCGAATGCACTCCAGGGCATACGCGAGGCATACGGCCCCATTGCCGTGAAGACTTCCCGCGCCTCGAATTCGCGATTCGCCATGAACAGTGCATGTGCCAGATACGCCAGATCCAGCACCGGTGTGTAACGGTAATCGGCAACCCGCGGGAACCAGTTGCGGTAGATGCCCATTGCGGTGGTGATCCACTGGGGCTGCTCCCAGGTGCGGTCCGCGAGCAGCGCGGACGGGTTGTAGTCCTCGACCAGCGCCACCAGCGGCAGCAGCCGCAGCGGCGAGTCGGCCGGGGCCCGCTGGCTCAGGAACGCGGCAACGTCCCAGCTCGCGCTGGACGAACCGCCGTAGCGGGTGAAGAAGAACGACAGGAAGCGATGGTGTGCCTCCCGGTGCCAGGGAGCCAGCCGGAGGATATGGGCGAAGAGGTACCAGGGGCCGGGCGGCGCGGTCAGCAGCCCCTGCGGCGCCGGGTCCAGCGGGCGGTCCAGGCGGGCCAGCGCGAGCTGGGCGACCCACGGGGTGGGGTCGTCGGGGAGCAGCTTCGCGGCCCGCTCGCACGCCGTCTGCGCTATCCGCGCCAGGGCGCCCTGGCGCCGGTCGCCGGCGTCGGCCATGCGCAGGGCGCGGAGCATCGCCACCCGAGCCCAGAGCAACGCCGCCTCCGGGCCGGGCTCTTCGGCCAGCCAGCGTTCCGCCAGGTCGGAGTCGGCCGCCACGGACGCCAGCACCAGCGACCGGTGGGCCCGTACCTCGAAATCCTCCCGGGCTTCCCGCAGCACCTCGTGCGCGCTCAAGTACCGTCCAGTTCTGACGTCCATACACGCGTGCGCCAGCGCCCGGTCATTGGCTGCTGGACTCCACACGTACTGTCCCTCGAATGAGCCGGCCGCCATGGTCCCCTCCCGGTCACGAAGGCGTCATCCCCCATCGCATTCCAGCCGTGCCGAATTCAGCTGGATCGCCGCCACGGGTCAAGTGACAGCGGCCACACCCTACTCACCCTCAACTCCCCGCGAAAACAAGCCGCCTGGAATATCTGGTTCCGCACCTTTTAGTCTATCGATGAAATTGAAAAGGAAACAACTTTTCGGGAGGGCCTCCAGGACCTCTCCACTTTGACGCACCGTTAGTCACAGTGCATTTATTTGGCATATTCACACGTTCACGGCATCTCCACAACTGAGCATCGACGCTTATTACTCCTCCGTATCGCGCATGGCAAGGGGGCCCCGCGCAGTTCGGCCCCGCCGGGGCCGGGACTCCACCCCCTGCGGGCCCGGAGCGCGCCGGGGAACGCCGCGGAGGCAGCGGCGAGCGGAAGGGGCTTGGCGTCCCCCGTCGCGCCCGGCGGGTCCGTACATGCCTCCCCACCACGCCGGACGGGGCGGCGTGACGGGCCGCCGCGCCCAACGAGCCGGGCCGCCATCCGAGTTGGCGCCACGAATCACAAAGTCGGCTCAAGAGCAACCGAATTCGCGGAAGCTACTTTCCGGAACCGCTCGATCACATGTAGCGTTCATCCGGACCGGAGGCCGTGACTTCGCACCACGTCATGGCTGGGTACGGGCATGGGCGCGAGCGTTCTCGCGGTACGAACGGAGCGATCGTCCCCGCTGGGCGCACCTGCAGCAGACGCGCCCGGTCGCCGCACCGCCGGACCGCGTCGCGATCGCTGCGTCGCCTCAGCACCCTGAACGTCGAGCACCGCCATGTCTGTCCGTACACGCCTGCTTTGCAAGAGGAATGGGCCCAGATCATGTTTATGAACTCCTCGACGACCCCGCTTGCGTTACGACAGGACGCCGGCCCCGGGCAGCCGCCCATGGCCGGGCCGGGCGACGAGCCGCCGCTGGCGGTCGACCGGCTCCCCGACGGCACGTGGCAACTGACCCTGCACGACCTGGAACCGGTCTCGGTGCACCGGCTGCCGTCGGACGAGGTCCACATCATCCTGGCGCCACCGCGCGAGGAACCGACCCCCGATGCCGCACCTGCCGGCCGGCCCCGGCCGGAGCCGATCCGGATCGACACCGCGGCCCGCACCGTCTTCGCCAGAGGGCGCCAGCTGGAGCTGCCCCGGCTGGAATTCGATCTGCTGGCCCACCTGGTGCGGCATCCCCAGCGCACCTTCACCCGGGAGCAGCTGATGGCCGCCGTCTGGCCCAGCTGCCAGTCCAGCAACCGTACGGTCGATGTCCATATCGCGCGGGTGCGCCGGCGGCTGGGGCCCGGCCCGCGCGACGCCATCACCACGGTGTTCGGCATCGGCTACAAGTACCAGCCCACCCCGTAGGACCGCTGCCGCACCGGCGGCACAGCAAAGGGCCGGTGGCCGACGGGTGTCGGCCACCGGCCCCGGGTGCACCTCAGCAGACCGGCAGCGGGTCGGTCTCGCTGGAGATGTCGGTGTCCTTCATCCAGCCCCACGCCCCGTTGTCGGCCTGGGTCCACTCCCACCGGTTCGGGTGCGGGCCGCCGACGTGACCGCCGTTGTCGCTGCGGCAGACGAACCAGGACGGGTTGGAGTTCATGTAGCCGACGACCGTCGTGCTGCCGGGCTTGTAGACGGGCGCCCCGCGCCTGTTGTTGCACCACCAGTGACTGCCGCTGTACCAGCAGGCGTTGGCCAGGCCGTGCGTGGCGTGGTGGGCGCCGGCGGCGGGGCGGGCCTTGACCGGTCCGTGAGCCGCCGGGGCCGGCGGGCCGTCGGCCCGGGTGGCGGCAACGGACGTACCGGACAGGGCGAGTGCCGCGGCCGCGGCCCCCATCACGACGACGGCGGAGATCCTGCGGATCATGTGGAGTCCTTCCCCCGGAGATGTTCCGTGTGGTCCGAGCCCGGACGACTGCCCGCGCTCGGGCTCCACCATGGCGGGGACCGGCCCCTGCGGCGAGGCATTTCGGTGCTCGCCGAAAAGGTCGGGGCATATCACCTCATGTCCCGGCAGGCCCGCCTCATGTCCGGGCAGGCGTGACTCATGTCCCGGCAGGCGCGGCGGAGTTCAGATGGGCGGGGGTGCCGGCCGGCTCCTTGCGTACGAAGGCCCGGCGCAGCGCGTGGTAGGGCTGCTCCGGGTCGAAGAAGATGCGGTGCATACGCGCCAGTTCATCCTCCCGGTAGGCAGCGAGCGGCCGGTCCGCCTCGTCGCGCTCCCGGTCGGCCTTCTTCGCGGCGATCCGGGCCTGGGTCGAGGCCGCCGACGCCAGCCGGACGGCGAGGCGGGCGGTCTGCGCGGCGAAGTCCTGCGCGGCACAGTCGAGGATCCGGTCGACCAGGCCGAGCCGCGCCCCGGTCGCCGCGGTGAGCGGCAGGGCGCGGGTGGTGAGCTGCTCGGCGACCTCGGGGCCCGTACGGCGAGGCAGGGTGTAGGTCCAGTACTCCGAGCCGTAGAGCCCCATCAGCCGGTAGTGGGGGTTGAGCACCACGGAGGAGCGGCACCACACCTCATCCGCGGCGAGGGCCAGCATCGCCCCGCCGGCCGCGGCGTTGCCGCCGAGCGCGGCGACCACCAGCCGGTCGGTGGTGGTCAGGACGGCCTGCACCAGGTCGTCCATGGCGTTGAGGTTGGCCCAGGATTCCCCGGCGGGATCGTCGGCGGCCTCGATGACGTTCAGATGGATGCCGTTGGAGAAGAAGTCCCGGCGACCGCCGAGGACCAGGACGGACGTCGGCCGGGAGCAGGCGTGGCGGTAGGCGGCGAGCAGGCGCCGGCAGTGGTCGGTGCTCATCGCGCCGCCGGGGAAGGAGAACTCCAGGAAACCGGCCGGGCCGTCCTCGCGGTAGCGGATGTCGGTCCAGGTGCGGGGGCCGTCGCCGGGGTCGAGCGGTGCGGGGACCTCGGGGAGCGGCGGGAGGCGGTCGCCCAGCGCCAGTGTGGCGGGCAGCTTGACGGTGCCGGGCTCCCCCGGGGTGCGGGGCGGGCGCAGTTCCGGGATCCACACCGCGCCGTCGGCCGTCGCCCGGCAGATCGCGCCGCACCGGGTGGCGAGCAGTTCGCCCGGCCGGCCGGTCAGGGTGTCCTCGGGGTGACCACCGTGCAGATACCAGATGTCGCCGAGCAGTTCGTCCCGCACGCCGGGTTGTGAGTCGGCGGCGCGCAGTGTGCGGACGACGGTGTCGGTCGGGTCGCGGTGCCAGTCGACGCGGCGCGCTTCCTGGCGGAGCGGCGGCCGGGGGCGGCCGGTTTTCGCGGCGGCGGGCAGGGCGCCCTGTGGCTGCGGGCGATGGGTGCCGGACGCCACCCGGGCGACGGCCGTCAGGACCGCCTCGACCGCGGCATCGGCGATCTCGTTGCGGTACAGATCGCTCTTGCCCACACCGGGGACGGGGCACTCGACCGCGGCCCAGATGTCACCGGCGTCCATCTCGTCATTGGCCTGCAGGACGGTGACGCCCCACCGGTCCGCGCCCAGCTGCACCGCCCAGTCCACCGAGGACGGGCCCCGGTCGCCGACGGGGCCGGGGTGCACGATCAGGCAGGGCAGGGCGGACCACACCTCCCGGGGGACGGCCGTCTTGAGCATCGGCGCCACGATCAGGTCGGGGGCACGGCGGCGGACGACCTCGGCGAGTGGCGTCTCCCGGGTCACCAGCTCCACGCTCACCTGGTGTCCGCGATCGCCGAGTTCGGCGTACACGCGCTGCGTCAGGCTGTTGAACGCGCCGGCGATGAGCAGAATGCGCACGGCAGACTCCCCTGGAGCTGGAACCGATGGGCGGGTGGCTGATCGTGAGCGTTCCCCGCCCGCGGCCGCGGGGCGCCGGCTGTGCGTCCGGGTCACCCGATCGACGGCCGCCGTGCGGCGCAATGCGGGTCCGACGGGCAGCGACCCGGGTACGGGCTGACGGGCCGTCATTTAGTTCCACTGTTGATCATCTCGACGGAATCCCGCCAAAGTTGGCGCGCCGGGCACCCCTCCCCGCCTCAGAGGCATTGCCCTTCATTGACATTTACTTGGTCATACTTTTACCTTCGGTGGTGCCGGCATCGGTGCAGGTCAGCACCTGTACCACCCGTCTACCGCACTCATCGGAGGTTCCCGTGGAGCAGCTCATCAAGAAGATGGCCCAGGACGGCGTCTGGCAGAACTGGCTCGCCGCCAACTCCGCACAGCAGGCGGCGAAGAACGGCTGCATCAGCGCGACGCCGAAGTCCGGCTGCATCAGCGCCGCACCCAAGGCCGGCTGTATTTCCTGACCCTGCGCCACCGAGGTGCCCGGGAGCGGGCCGGCGAGAACCTCCTGCCGCCGGCCAAACGGCCGCTCCCGGGCACCGCCCCTTCCGGGCCCCGCCCGAACCCCCCTGTGGGGCATCGCATTCCGAAAAGTGACGAGGATTCCATGGACGGGCAGCCGACCCCCGAGGTCATCGAGCAGATCCGCGACATACCGATCTACCGCGAGTCGCTGGCGAAGGGCCACTTCCCCGTGCTCGACAAACCGGAAATCGCGCGGGGCTTCCCCGACAACTGGATGACGCCCCGGCTGGCCGCGGCGCTGGAATCCGGAGACGCGGAGTTCGTCCTCTCCACCGGCACCCATCACGCCCGGATGCAGATCATCCGGCCCCCGTATTTCCTGCTGCACTCCTATTACCAGCTGTGGCGCGCGCATCCCGATATCGGCGACACCTGGGAGTCGGGCTGCCGGCGGGTCTCGCTGACCACGGTGCTGGCCACGGAACACGTGGCCCGGGTCAATGCCGCACGGCGCGGCGCCGACCCGGAGCCGGTGCCCGCCCTCGACGACCGGTGGCTGGACGAGCGGACCTGCTATCTCAATCTGCAGCTCGACCCGGCGCTGTGGGAGCGCGCGGAGGTGGTGCGGATGCTCAAGGAGATCGAGGACGCCCGGCAGGCGCATCCGCGCGGCTGGTACCACCTCGACTGCTCCGGGTATCACCTGGCGCATCTGCTGCGGAAGGTCGGAGAATGGGGGCTGTGGGACGATTTCCCGCCGCCCGCCAGCATCATCCACGCCTATGAATACACCCCGGCGAACGTCCGGCGTTTTCTGCACCAGCACTTCACCTGCCCGGTCATCGACCTGTTCGGCAGCACCGAACTCGGCTATCTCTACTTCAGCGACCGCCGTGGCACCTATTGGCCACACCTCGACAAGATGACCGTCGAACTCCACCCGGTGGCGCCCGACAGCACCCTCTACGAGCTCATCGTCTCCAGTGTCCGCAACCCCTATATGCCGCTGATCCGGTACCGCTCGGGCGACTGTGTGCGCACCCTGGACGGCACCCCGGACCCGGGAAAGATCTCCCAATTCAGCGGCCGGCAGAAGGAATTGCTGAGCACGCCGGACGGACCCGTCGCACAGGGCGACCTCGACCGGTGCATCGCCGAGGTATCACCGCACGTCTTCGTCTACCAATTGCAGCTGACCGGCGCTGCGGAAGGACGCCTGGCGTACACGACCTTCCAGGGCACGCCCCTCGACCCCGACCGGGCCGCGGCGCTGGCGGCAGCGATCGGCGCACTGACCGGCCGCCGCTGCCGCACCGAGCACCGCGGGCACCTGCCCATCGGGAAGTCGGGAAAGTACGCCTGGCTCACGACCGCCACCGACCCGGACGACGCCCCCTCCCGGACAGGAGAAGCATGACCAGCCAGCCGTGGATATCCGCCGGCGATCTCAAGCAACTGCTCGGTGAGGCGCTGCACACCGAAGTGGTGACGCATTTCGCGGACAAGAGCGACGCCCCTCGGGAATACGTGGAGCGCCAGGTCACCGAGTGCCTGCGCTATCTGTATCTCGTCTCCCGGCACCATGACCAACTCGGCGGCCTGTTCCTGCCGGTCGAGCAGGACATCGACGAGATCTGGCACTACCTCATTCTGCAGACCCGTGAATACCGGGAGCTGTGCGGGCAACGGCTGCCGGGGCACTTCTTCATCGAACACCGCAGCATCGCCTACGAGGACTACCAGCAGGAACCGGGCCGGGAGCAGGCGCTCGAAGAGGCCCTGCGCTGGATCCCCTTGTACTGCCGGGAATTCGGCCCCTTCGACGAGGGTGCGCTGCCGCACTGGACGATCGTGCGCTTCCTCCATGAGCAGATGGGGCTGTCCCTCGATGAGATCGCCGCGCTGGAACCCCTGGCGGCGCCGGCCTGACACTCGCTGCCGGCCCGGCCGGCGCCGACTCGAACCGAAAGGAATCATGAGGGCTCCCCACGGTGTCCCGGCCCCCCGCGAGGTGCCGGAACAGCGCCGGATCCTGGCGGTCCTGGTCTTCTCCCAGATCCTCAGCGGCGCGGGTCTCGCCGCCGGCATCACCGTCGGCGCGCTGCTCGCCGAGGAGATGCTCGGCTCGACCGGTCTGGCGGGCGTGCCCAGTGCGCTGTTCACCGCCGGGGCCGCGCTCGGCGCCGTCGGCATCGGCCGGCTCTGCCGGAGCCACGGCCGGCGCCCCGGGCTCGCGCTCGGTTACGCCGTCGGGGCGCTCGGCAGCCTCGGGGTCGTGGTGGCCGCCGCCCTCGGCAGCGCGCTGCTGCTGTTCGTGGCCCTGCTGGTCTACGGGGCGGGCACCGCCACCAATCTGATGGCCCGCTACGCGGGGGCCGACCTGGCGACGCCCGCGCGGCGCGGGCGGGCGGTGAGCACGGTGCTCTTCGCCACCACGCTCGGCGCGGTGGTCGGCCCCAACCTGGTGGCGCTGACGGGCGAGGTGGCCCACTCCTGGGGCATCCCCCGGCTCGCCGGGCCGTTCCTGCTGGCCCTCGCCGCGTTCGGGGCGGCCGCGGTGGCCCTGGCCGCGCTGCTGCGACCAGATCCGCTGCGGCTGGCCGAGCAGTTGGCCGCGGCGGCACGGGACGACGGCGCGGCCGAGGGCCCCGCGGACGGGGACACCGGCCGGACGGACGCGTCCGGGCACCGGCTCGGGGTGGCCGTGGGCACTACGGTCATGGTCCTCACCCAGCTCGTGATGATCGCGATCATGACGATGACGCCCGTCCACATGCAGGCACACGGCCACGGCACCCAGGCGGCGGGGCTGGTCATCGCGCTCCATGTCGGTGCGATGTTCCTGCCCTCCCCGCTCACCGGTCTGCTCGTCGACCGGCTCGGCCGACGGTGGATCGCCGGCGCTTCCGGGGTGACGCTGGCGGCCGCCGGGGCGCTCGCCGCCCTGACGCCGCCGCACTCGGTTCCCGCGCTCGCCGCGGCGCTGGTACTGCTCGGCCTCGGCTGGAACTTCGGACTGGTCAGCGGTACCGCCCTGGTCATCGACGCACTGCCGCCCGCCCGACGCGCCTCGGGCCAGGGGCTGGTGGACGTCGGGATCGCCCTCGCGGGTGCGGTCGGGGGCATGTCCTCGGGGCTGGTCGTCGTCCTGGGCGGCTACCGGACGCTGGCGCTGGCCGGCGGGCTGCTGGCGCTGGCGGTGATACCCGTCCTCGGGTGGGCGGCCCGCCGGCCGGCACCCGCCCGCACTGCCCCGGCGGCGCCCCGTACGGAAGCAGAACGGACGTGAACGGCCGTGCGGCCCGCGGAGGTTCCCGGTGGCGAATTCGGCAGATCATGAAACTTGGCGTCATTTCTCGTTATCACGGAGGAAACCTGGATGATGCACTATCAGGGCAGGGTGTAACCGTATGGCCGAAACACGGGGGACCATGATGCGGACGGACACCGGCATACCGGGCAGCGCACCGTCGCTGCGCCCGCGCCGCCTGCCCTTGACCGCCCTGATGGTGATCCTGACCTTCCTGTTGGGCACCCTGGCCACGGCGCCCGGCGCCGTAGCGCACGAACCGGCCGGACCCTTCGCCACGACGTCCGCGGGAGCCCGGCCGGCCCTCAAGCCCGGCTACGGCCACACCGAGAAGAAGACCAAATACGAGACCGAGCGCGGCCAGCCCCGGCGCACCGCCCGGGCCTCCGGCGGCGCCCCCCATCTCACCGGCCGGCAGCTGCCGCCCGGTCAGGGCGGGCCCACGGCGTCGCCTCTCGAACTCCCGTCCGGGACCGCCGCGGCCGGCAACTCCACCAAGGCCGTCGGCAGAACGGTCCAGCTCCCCGTCCTGCACTGCGCCTTCCTCTGCTGAGCACGACCGGTGGTGCACCGCCCCACCCGTCACGCCTCGTACGTTCCCGCCGCTCCCCCACGGTGGCACCCCCTCATCAGCAGGAGACCTTCTCGTGGAGACCTTCATCCAGCATGCCCGGGACCTGACGGCCCGCATTGCCGACCGGCAGGACGAACGGGAGACCTACGGCCGGCTCGCCGCCGGCCAGTCGCCCCTCGCCCTGTTCATCACCTGTTCCGACTCCCGCGTCGTGCCGTCCCTGATCACCGGGGCACGGCCCGGCGAACTCTTCGAACTCCGCACCGCCGGCAACGCCGTTCCCGTCTACCAGGAGGACATGGCGGCCTGTGCGGAAGCCGCCACCATCGAGTACGCGATGCGCGTCCTGGGGGTGGCCGACATCATCGTGTGCGGGCACTCGCACTGCGGTGCGGTCGGCGCCCGGGTCCGCGGCGAGGACCTGAACGGCGCGCCCGCCGTCCGGGACTGGCTGACCCAGCAGGTGTCCGACCGGCTGCCGCAGGACGCGGACTCCACCGTCTCCGCCGCGGTGCAGCAGCATGTGCGCGAACAGCTCGACCGACTGCGCGGCTACCCCTGTGTCCAGGAGCGGCTGTCCGCCGGTGAAGTCTCGCTGCACGGCTGGTTCTACGAAGTGCACACCGGCCTGGTGGCGGCACATCACCCGGCCACCGACCTGTTCCTCCCGCTGTGAAGGCGCGGGTACCTCTCATGAAGCGATTCCCCTCGTTCGGGGCGGATTTCACCGCCTCTCTCGTCGTCTTCCTCGTGGCCGTCCCGCTGTGTGTCGGGGTGGCGGTCGCCTCCGGCGTCCCGGCCGAACTGGGGCTGGTGACCGGTGTGGTCGGCGGACTGCTCACCGGTCTGCTCCCCGGCAGCAGCCTTCAGGTCAGCGGCCCCGCCGCCGGGCTGACGGTGCTGGTCTTCGAGGCCGTCAAGGAGTACGGGCTCGGCGCCCTCGGCGCGCTGGTGCTGGCGGCCGGTGTCCTGCAACTGGCCATGGGCGCACTGAAGTTGGGCCGTTGGTTCCGGGCGATCTCGGTCGCCGTCGTCCAGGGCATGCTGGCCGGTATCGGCCTGGTCCTGATCGCCGGGCAGCTCTACGCCCTCACGGACGCCAAGGCACCGGGCACCGGCCTGAGCAATCTCGCCGGGCTGCCCGGCCTGGTGGGCGACACCCTGGGCTCGGGGACCGCGCTGTCCGCGTTCGCCATAGGTGCGGGCACCATCGCCATCCTGGTGCTGTGGCCGCGCTGGCGGCGCGCCGCCCGGGTCCTCCCCGCACCGCTGGCCGCGGTGGCCCTCTCCACCCTCACGGTGTGGGCGCTGGCTCTGCCCGTCGCACGGGTCGAGGTCAGCGGGCTGCTCGACGCGATCCAGCCACCGGGCCTCGGCGACTTCGGCAAGCTCACCGACGTGGGGGTGCTCGGTACGGTCCTCGCCTTTGCGCTGATCGCCTCCGCGGAGTCGCTCTTCAGCGCCGCCGCGGTCGACCGTTTGCACGACGGGCCTCGTACGGACTACGACAAGGAGCTGATGGCGCAGGGCGCGGGCAACACCGTGTGCGGTCTGCTCGGTGCGCTGCCGATGACCGCGGTCATCGTCCGCAGCGCCGCCAATGTGCAGGCGGGTGCGAAGACCAAGCTGTCGCGGGTGCTGCACGGGGTCTGGCTGCTGGTGTTCGCCGCGGCCTTCCCGGCCGCGCTGGGCGTGGTGCCGGTGGCCGCGCTGGCAGGCGTACTGGTGCATGCCGGCTGGAAGCTGATCCCGGTGCGGGAGCTGGGTCCGCTGTGGCGGGAGCACCGCGGCGAGGCGCTCGTCCTGATGGTCACGGCCCTCGCGATCGTGACGGTCAACATGTTCGAGGGCGTCCTCATCGGTCTGCTGCTGGCCGTCGCGAAGACGGCCTGGGAGACCTCCCACGTCCACCTGGAGATCCACACCCCGGACGACGAGGACGAGCCGGTACAGGTACGCGCCGTCGGCAACGCCACGTTCCTGCGGCTGCCCAAGCTCCTCGACCAGTTGGAGACGCTGCCCGCGGACCGGGATGTGGAGCTCGACATCAGCGGGCTGCGCCATCTCGACCACGCCTGTGGTGCCGCGCTGACGAACTGGGCCGAGCAGCACCGCCGGAGCCGGCAGACGGTGGAGCTGGTGTCCTGACCAGGGCGCCTGCCCGCCGCGCGGAGCGGCGGGCAGGCGTGCCCGGAGCGGGACACCCGCGACGGCGCGCCGGGCCGGAATGATGGCACCGGTCCGGTGGTTGAGGGAGGGTCAGGACGATCAAGGCCGGGCCCGCCGGCCGCGGCCGGTGCCCCGCCGGTCCTCGTAGAAGGGACGGACAGCATGCCTCTCCTCGGTGAGTACGAGCCCAGCCCGACGCAGTGGGTGCGCGACCAGGTCGAGCTGTACGAGAGCTCCGGTGGCACCCAGGGCACGACGATGCGCGGGATGCCGGTCGTCGTCCTCACCACCCGTGGTGCCAAGAGCGGCAAGATCCGCAAGAGCCCGCTGATGCGGGTGGAGCACGAGGGGACGTACGCCGTGGTGGCCTCCCTGGGCGGCGCGCCCAGCCACCCCGTCTGGTACCACAACGTGGTGGCCGATCCCCGGGTGGAACTCCAGGACGGCCCGGTACGCCAGGACATGACGGCCCGTGAGGTCACTGGCGAGGAGAAGGCCCTGTGGTGGGCGCGCGCGGTCGAGGCCTACCCGGACTACGCCGACTACCAGGAGAAGACCGAGCGCCAGATCCCGGTGTTCGTGCTGGAGCCGGCGGCCGCCCCGCACTGACCGGACCGCCGTCGGCACTCAGAGCGTGACGACGGAGACCTCGGTGGCCTTGACGCTGGTCCATACGGACACCCCGTCGGCGAGGCCGAGTTCGAGGGCGGCCGAGGGGGTGATTTCGGCCACCAGATCGGGGGCCCGGTCGGAGGTGACCAGGACCCGCAGCCGGCTGCCCGCGGAGGTGATCTCGCGGACGGTGCCCGGCCAGACATTGCGGGGGCTGCCCGCCGGCTTGTCGAGGTGGACGGACACCGCCTCCGGGGCGATGATCGCCAGCGCCCGGACGCCTTCGGGGAGGCGGTCGGCGAGGACCAGCCGGCCGCCCTCGGTGAGCGCGAGGCCGTCGCCGTCGGCGGTCCCCGGCCAGGCGTTCCGGCCGAGCATCCGGGCGACCCAGGGCGAGCGCGGATGCCGGGTGACCTCGGCGGGCGGCGCGTCCTGGAGTGCGCGGCCGTCGTCCAGGACGAGCACGCGGTCGGCGAGCGAGACCGCCTCGACGGGGTCGTGGGTGACGAGCAGACAGACGCCGCCGAAGGCCGCGAGATGGGCGCGCAGGGTGTGCCGGACGTGGGCGCGGGTGGTCTGGTCGAGCGCGGCGAGCGGTTCGTCGAGCAGCAGCAGCCGGGGCCGGGCGGCCAACGCCCTTGCCAGTGCGACGCGTTGGGCCTGGCCGCCGGAGAGCTGGGCGAGCTTGCGGTGCGCGAGCGGGCCGACGCCGAGCCGGTCGAGCCACTGCTGCGCGGTGCGGCGGGCCTCGGCGCGCGGGGTGCCGTGGGCGCGCAGCCCGTAGGCGGTGTTGGTCAGCGCCGTCAGATGGGGGAACAGCGCACCGTCCTGGGGAACCCAGGCGACCCCGCGGCGGTGCGGTGGCAGCGCGCTGACGTCGGTGTCGCCGAGGCGCAGCGCGGCGCGGGCGCGCGGGGTGAGGCCGAGCAGGGCGCGCAGCAGGGTGGTCTTGCCGGCGCCGTTGGGGCCGACGACGGCGATGGTGGTGCCCGGATCCGCGTCCAGGGTGAGCTGGTTGAAGCCGGTGACCTCGGCGTGCAGCGGCCAGCGTTCGCCGGGCGCCGCGGACCCGGTGTCGGGCTCCGCAGGGCCGGTGGCGGGCGGCGCCGGGAGGACGGTGTCGTCGGCCGGCCGTACGGTGCGGGCCGGGCGGTCGGCGGTGGCGCCTGTCCAGCGGCCCCGCAGACAGATCAGCACGGCCATGGCGATGACGAGCAGCAGCAGGGAGACCGAGGTGGCTGCTTCCGGGGCGTCCTGGAGCAGCAGATAGACCTCCAGCGGCAGGGTCTGGGTGGTGCCGGGCAGATTGCCGGCGAAGGTGATCGTGGCGCCGAATTCGCCGAGCGCACGGGCCCAGGTCAGGGCGGCGCCCGCGGCGAGGCCGGGAGCGACCAGGGGGAGGGTGACGGTGCAGAAGACCCGAACGGGTGAGGCGCCCAGGGAGGCCGCGGTCTCCTCGTAGCTCGTGCGCAGCCCGGCGAGCGTGCCCTCCAGGCTGATGACGAGGAACGGCATCGACACGAAGGTGGCCGCCACCACGGCGCCCGAGGTGTGGAACGGCAGCACGATGCCGAAGGTGTCCTCCAGCCAGGGGCCGAGCAGTCCGCGGCGGCCGAAGCCGAGCAGCAGCGCGACACCGCCGACGGTCGGCGGCAGCACCATCGGCAGCAGCACCAGCGAGCGGACCAGCGCCTTGCCGGGGAAGTTGACCCGCGCCAGCAGCCAGGCCAGCGGGACGCCCAGCAGCAGGGCGAGCCCCAGCGCGCAGAAGGACACCAGCAGCGACAGCCGGAGCGCTTCGAGGACGCCGGGAGAGCTCAGATGGGTGCCGAGCTCGCTCCACGTCGTGCGGGCGAGGATGCCGACGAGCGGCAGCAGCAGGAACGCGACGGCGATCAGCGCGGGCACGGCCAGCGCGAGCGGGGCACGGCTGCCGGGGGCGCGCGGCCCGCCTGCCGGGGCCGGGGCGGTGATGCGGAGGCGTCTCATCGGGGTTCCTGGGATCGGGACGGACCGGGGGCGCGCACGGGTCCGCCGCTGGGCCGGACTCCCGTGCGCGCCCCGCCGGTTACGGCTTCTGGAAGCCCGCCCGGTGCAGAATCTTCTGCGCCTCGGGCGTGCTCAGCCACGTCACGAAGGCGGCCGCGGCGGCGCTGTGGTGGGAGGACTTGAGGGTCGCGGCCGGGTAGGAGGCGACGGCGTTCTGGGCGTCGGGGATGGCGACGGCGGCGACCTTGTCCGGTGCGGTGGCGGCGTCCGTCTTGTAGACGAGGCCGGCGTCGGCCTCGCCGAGCTCGACCTTGCTGAGCACCGCACGGACGTTGGGCTCCTGCGAGACCGGCTTGACCGTCAGCTTCTGCGCGTCCAGGACCTGCTTGCTGTAACGGCCGACGGGCACCTGGGAGGCGGCCAGGACGACCTTCAGCTTGCTGTCGGCGAGGTCCTTGAGGTGCGCGATCTTCTTCGGGTTGCCCGCCCCGGTCACAATCACCAGCCGGTTCTTGGCGATCACGGTGGGCTTGCCGGCGTCGGCCTTCAGCCCGTCCATCGTCTTGGTGTCGGCGGTGACCAGGGCGTCGGCGGGAGCGCCGTTCCTGACCTGGGCGGCCAGTTCCTGGGAGCCGGCGAAGGAGAAGTTCACCTTGGTGCCAGGGTGCTCCTTCTCGTAGACCGCACCGGCCTTCTTGAAGACGTCGGTCAGCGACGAGGCGGCGAGCACCGTGAGGTCCGCCTTGGCGGCGCTGCCGGACTTCGTGGCGCCCTCGTCCTTCTTGGCATCGTCCTTGCCACCACAGGCGGTGAGCGGGACGAGGAGGGCGGCGGTCACGAGCGCGGCGGCGGCGCGGCGCCCGGAGAAGAGCTGGGACATGAGGCGGGACTCCTTGGGACGCGGACGACGGGTGTCGTCCGGGTGGTTGGGAAAGCCGCGCCGTGGACGGGCGACGCCGCTGAGGTGAGGCAGCCTGCCGGTGGGGGACGGTGGTCCGGCTGGGGTGCAGCCCGTGGCGGGTCAGGTGCGCTCGATGTGCACGCTGGTGGACTTCACGCGGGCGGTCGCCTGCATGCCGACCTCCAGTCCGAGTTCCTCCACCGCTTCCCGGGTGAGCAGCGACACCAGGCGGTGCGGACCCGCCTGGATCTCGACCTGGGCGGCGACATCGCCGAGCTTGACGGCGGTGACGATGCCCGGGAAGGCGTTGCGCGCGGAGGTGTACGAGGTGTCGTCCTCGCCGGTGCCGTTCTGCGCCAACTCGATGGAGAAGGCGGCCAGATCACGGCCGTCGATGAGGCGGCGGCCTCCTTCGTCGCGGTGGGTCGCGACCTTTCCCGCGTCCGCCCAGCGGCGGGCGGTGTCCGGGCTGACGCCCAGGAGCCGCGCCGCCTGCCCGATCGTGTAGGACTGCATGTGCAGCAAGATAGGCAGCACGGGCTCGCATTTGCAATGCCATGAGGCGATTCTCCAGGGCAGATGTCAGGCCCCTCGGAGGAACCGACGACACCTCGGCGTCCGGCCGCCGGCCGCCCCGAATGCCGGGACGAACTCCGCCGCCCTCCTCGGTACCCGCCCCCTTCGGATATCCCCTGCCGCCTGCACCGCGCGCCCGGTCGGCGGCACGGAAGACGGCTAGAGTGCAGCGGACAGAACAGCACATACGCCACAAAAGCCAAGAGCCCCCTGCTCCCCTCCCGGTGAGGCACTGTCCATGAACCTGAGCATCCGCAACCAGATTCCCGGCACCGTTCTCTCCGTCACCCCCGGCGAGGTCATGGCAACCGTCAAGGTCCGTCTGGACGGCGGCCAGGAGATCACCGCCGCGATCACCCTGGAAGCCGTGCGGGAACTGGCCCTCGAACCGGGCTCCGCGGTGCGCACCCTGATCAAATCCACCGAGGTCGCGCTCGCCACCAGCACGCTCGGCGGCGTCAGCATCCGCAACCGGATCCCCGGCACCGTCACCGAGGTCACGGCCGGCGGCGCGATGGCCGGCGTCAAGGTGGCCGTCGCGGGCGGTGAGCTGACCGCCGCCATCACCAAGGACGCGGTCGACGACCTGGGCCTGACGGCCGGCTCCGAGGTCACCGCACTGATCAAGTCGACGGAGGTCGCGCTCGCCACCGGCTGAGCCCGGCCTCGGGGGAAGCTCGTAGGGCCGGGGGCGTACGGGCTCCGTACGGCACCGGCCGTCGGAGACCTACCGGCCGGTCATGCCGCCGGTGAGGGCGCCCCCCGGAGCCGCCGCGACTCCCCTCCCGGCAGGCGCCGCCGCCACGTGGATGCATCCGAACAGAGCAGCTCGCTCCGCCATCGGGGCAACAATCTCACCCGGAGCACCACACCGCTCTACTCCATCGATACCGGGCCCCATGATCACTATCTCCCCTTTTCCACAAGGGAGTTGAGACATGGCAGCGGGCTGAGACGCCATCACCGTCGCCCGAAAGATGAGCACTCGTCCGATTTCTCCCATTGCATCCGATAAATGACGATGTGAATCTGGTATCCCATTCGTCGAAGGAGTTGATCGCATGGTTACGGATCGCACAGCGCCGGTCGAGACGGCCACCCTGGCCGCCGAGGTCGAGGGACTGCTTGAACCCGCCGAGGCCGACGGCGTTTACCGCGATACGCGCGAGTGCACCTCAGCACTGCTGTTCTTGGGACTGCTGCTGATCTCGCCGCCCACCCCCCGGCCCAAGACTGACAACCGATAAGGCTGAGGGGAAAGCGTTGGCTGAACAGACGCAGGGAGCAGTCCCGCTCAGCGCTGTGATTGCCGATGCCGCAACCGGGGTCGCCCTCGCCCTGCGGGGTGAGGGCGGCCCTTATGCGTTGTCCGGCATTCTGCGGCACAACGACGCGCTGACCCCGGCGGCGGTCCGGGTGCTCGGCGCCGATGCGCTCGCGCCGTACGCCATGGAGCACCGCGGGGCGCCCGTCGGCCCCGAGGACGAAGCGGTGGTCCGGCAGGCGTTGGCGGCCTATCCACCGGGGGCGGATGCCTCGGAGGTATCGAGGTGGACCTACCGGGGCCTGGTCGAGGCCTCGCACGCGTTTCTGCCCGCGGGCGCCCAGCCCTGGCCGCCGCCGCCCGAGGCCGCGACCGGCTGGGTCGACAGCTCGCCCTGGCCGAAGCTCTCCCACCGCGTGTCCCAGCTCGCGGCGCTCGCGCTGCCCGGACTGGCGCCCGGCCTCGCCGAGCAGCTGACGGAGCGCACCGACGATCTGTCCCGCGGTTTCGTCCGGGCGGTCCGCCGCCGGGACTGGCTGCAGGCGGCCGGTCTGGGGCGCTGGCTGTCCCGGCTGCCCGACGTGGCGCCGACGCTGGGGCTCGACAGCGGGCTGGCGTTCGTCCGCCAAATGGGTGGTGCGGACCCCCGGGTGGCGCTGCACATCGTGGCCGCTCAGCGCTTCTACGGACGGGGTTGGTGACCGGCGGCCGGGGCGACCCCGGGCTGCTGGACCGGATGGTCCGGAGCAGCCTGGGGTGGCTGGACGAAGCACGCGGCTTCTTCCGGCTGCCCCCGAACGTGACGACGGACGCCGACCCGAATCTGACCCTCAAACCGCTCGGCGAGCTCGCCGAGCTGACCCAGCTCATCGGGGTACTGCACCCGCGGGACGAGATCCGTCAGGCAGCCCGCGGGCTGTTCGCGTTCGCCTGGAACGAGACCCGGGACGGTGAGCTGTTCGCCGAGCTGATCCACGGCGAGCCGTTCGCCACCTATCCCGTGGAGCTCTACGGGACCTTCGCGCAGGCCGGGCTGCGGCACGCGGACGCGGACGCGCTGGTGCAGACCACGACCCGGCTGCGCGGCTGGCGGGTGGCCCGCGAGGATCACACCCGTACCCTCAACGTGCTCAACGCGGAGCGGCGGCTCGGACTCCGCCAGCACGCCGACTTCGCCTCCGTACTGGCGCTGACCGGCCTCGGCCGGCTGCCGGAGCCCTGGACGCTGGACCGCAAGTCGGTCTACGGCGTGACCCATGACGTCTTCCACCTCACCGACTGGGGGCGCAACCGGCAGCGGCTGTCCCCCGAATTCGCCGGCTATCTGCGGCTGTGGCTCCCCTCCTGGCTGGACACCTGGCTGGAGGAGGAGATGTGGGACCTGGTGGGCGAGCTGCTGGCCGTGACGGCCTGCCTGCCCGCCGCCCCCTTCGACCCGGTGGCCTGGCAGCGGCTGGCCACCGCCCAGGCGGCCGACGGAAGTGTGCCCGAGATCGGCGCCGCGCCGTCCTCGGGTGACCCGGCCGAGGCCTTCTTGGCCTGCTACCACTCCACCCTGGTGACCGCGTTCGCCGCCACCCTCGCCCGGATCGCCTGCGACGAGGCCGAGGCCGGTCCGGTGGCCGGGGATCCGGCGCTGGTGGGCGGGCGGACCCCCTGCGAAAGCGAGAATGCCCCGTGACCGTGACGGCCGCGTCCCCCGCCCTGCTGCACGCTGTCGGCGACCGGGCCCTGACCTGGCTCGACAACCACCGTGAGCACTTCCGGCTGACCGCCGCCGACTTCGCGGACAACACCGCGGTCACCGAGCGGCTCAAGCCCATCGGGGAGCTGGCGCTCAATATGCAGGTGCTGTTCCGGGAAGGGGTGGCCGGCTCCCGGCAGAAGGCCCGCGCCGGACAGCTGCTGGACTTCGCCTGGCGGGAGCTGCTGGACGGTGGCAATGTGCTGGCCCGGCTCCAGCACGACGAGCCGCTCTCCCCCGTGCCGGTGGAGGTCTATGCGACCTTCCACGAACTGGGCCACCGCCACCCGGGGCTGGAGGCGACGCTGGAGGTCTGCCGGCGTACCACCACCTGGACGACGCTGGAGATGGTGCCCAACCGGCGGCTCGGTGTGCTCAACGCCGAACGCAAGCTGGGGCTGCCGCCCAGCAGCGACTTCGACCAGGCCATGGCCCGTACGTGGCTGGGGCAGCTGGCCGAACCGTGGACGGTGCAGCTGCACATCGCCTACGACCTCACCCACACCGTCTTCCACCTCACCAACTGGGGCGAGTTCCCCGAGCGCATCCCGCCGGCCGTCGCCGACTACCTGTCGCGGTATCTGCCGGCCTGGCTGGAGGACTGGGCGGACCTCGAACACTGGGATCTGCTCGGCGAGCTGCTCGTCGTCGACGCCTGTCTGCCGCGGCCCGCCCTGGACGCGGAGCTGTGGGAGCGGTACGCCGCCGCACAGTCGCCCGAGGGTGCGATGCCCATCCACCAGCAGATGCCGCAGGGCGACGCGGCCCAGGTCTTCGATCAGGTGCACCACCCCACCCTGGTCGCCGCGTTCGCCTCCGCGATGGCCACCTCCCGGGCCATGTCCGCGGTCTGATGGGCTCCGACCTCGTGGAACCGGCGCTCGGTGACCGCCTGGCGGACGCCGTCACCCTGATCGACGCCCCCGACGTCGTGGTGGCCGTCACCCGGCACGGCCGGCGGACCGTGATGACCGGCGGCTCGGCCCTCGCGCCGCCCACCCCACGGCATGCGCTGCGCTACGAACTGGGCTCACTGTCCAAGACGTTCACCGTGCTGCTGCTGGCCGACCTGGCCCGGGCCGGCGCGCTGTCCCTGGACGACCGGCTCGCCGTGCATCTGCCCCAGCTGCCGCTGGCGCATCCGCACTCGCGCCGGATCACCCTGCGGCATCTGGCCACCCACACCTCCGGGCTGCCGCGCATCCCCGCCGATCTGATCCCCGGCGCGCTGGTGAAGCCGTACGACAACGGCTACGCCCGCTACGACACCGAGCGGCTGCTGCGCGCCTTCGCCCGGACCCGGCCGCGGAACCGGCCCGGCACCCGCTGGCGCTACTCCAACTTCGGGCTGGCGCTGCTCGGCCCGGCCATGTCCCGCGCCGCGGGCGACGGCTACGCCACCCTGCTCACCGACCGGGTGCTGCGCCCCCTCGGACTGACCGGCACGACGCTGGGGCCCGGCACCACGGGCACCGATGCCATCGGCCACCGCGCGAACGGCGTGACGCCGGTGCGCAGCACCGAGATGGGCGCCTTCGTCGCCGCCGGCTCGGTCCGCGCCACCCCCGGCGATCTGCTCACCTACCTGGAGGCGCTCCTCGCCCCCGACGGCACTCCCCTGGCCGGGGCGCTGCGCGACGTCCAGGTGCCGCTGCTGCGGCGCGGCTTGCGCAAGCGCCACACCCACACCCTGACGTGGTATCAGCACCCGTCGCCGCGCGGACCGTTGCTCTTCCATGTCGGTGCGACCTTCGGCCAGCAGGCGTTCCTCGGCTACCACCGGGCGTCGCACACCGGCGTGCTCGCGCTGGCCACCCGCCGTGGCCGCACCTGCCGGATGACCGGCACCGCCTACGACCTGCTGTACGCGTTGGCCGGCGAGTCCCCGGACTGAGCCGGGGGCCGCCGCCGGTCCTTACAGGTCGCCCGCCAGGATCCGGGGCAGGGCGGTGCCCGGGCCCTCCTCGCTGGCCTGGTGGAAGGCGTCCGCATACGCCTCGTCGCCGATCGCGGCGCGGGCCCGCTGTTCGCACTGCGCGCGCACCGCACGCAGTTCCGGGGTGCCGCGCTGGGGGTGCCCGACGGTGCGCCAGACGGCCTGGCCGCTTCCGGAGACGCGGGCGGCGGCCGCGCCGTCGCCCTGAGCCGCCACCGCGGCCGCGAGCAGGTCCAGGCCGAGCGCGATCCCGAATTTGTCGCCGATGCCCTGCTTGGCCGCGAGCATCGCCCGGGCGTGCTCCGCCGACTCCTCGGGCCGGTCCTGGAACAGCGAGATCAGCGAGAGCTGGTAGTCGGTATAGGAGCGGGTCCAGTACTCGCCGCGCTGCTCACAGCCGCGGCGCAGCGCGGTCGCCTCGGCGCGCGCCTCGCTGAGCCGGCCCAGACCGGTGAGCGCGAAGATCTGTACGAGGTGACAGCGCAGCCGCCCGGGAGAGTCGAACGGGGCGTGCGGCGGCGGGCCGAGCACCTGGGCCACGACGGTGTGCGCGGACATCGGGCGGCCGGCCATCAGATGGGTGAGGCCGATGAGATAGCCCGCCTGGAGCACCGCCTCCGTGTCCCGGGACTCCCGCGCGGCGCGTGCGCACTCCCGGCCCAGGGCCTCGGCGGAGGCCAACTCCCCTTGCAGCAGCACGGCGACGCCCAGCGTCCACAGCGCCCTGGTGCGGGCCGGGCCCGGGCCGGGGTGGGCGGCGAGGGCCCGGGCCACATAGTCGCGGGCCTCGTGCAGATGGCCGCAGCAGCTCCAGAAGAACCCGATCGAGGCGCCGAGTTCCTGGGCCTGTTCCGGATCGGTGGCCAGGAAGTGGTCCAGTGCCGTGCACAGGTCGACATGGGCGTCGGCGATCCGGCCGTACCAGGCGAGCTGTTCGGGGCCCAGCCAGCCCTGCTCGGCCCGGCGGCCGAGGGCGGCGAAGTGGGCGGCGTGCCGGTCGGCGAGGGTCCTCGACTCGGCGAGTTCGGCCAGCCACATCCGGCCGTACTCGCGCAGGGTGTCGAGCATGCGGAAGCGGGTGCCCTCGCGGCTGAGGACCGACTTGGCGGCCAGCCCGGCCAGCGCGGTGCGTACCCCCGGCCCGGTGAGCGGCCCGCCGGCGCACACGGCGCTCGCGGACTCCTCGTCGAAGGTGCCCCGGAAGACGGACAGCCGGGCCCACAGCAGCCGCTCCAGCGGGGCGCACAGCTCATGGCTCCAGCCGATGGCGCAGCGCAGGGTCCGGTGCCGCGGCGGCTGCACCGGGCCGTCACCGTCGAGGGCGTCGAAGCGGGAGGTGAGGCGGGCGGCGATGCGCTCGACGGAGCTGTGCGCCAGCTGGGCGCCGGCCAGTTCCAGGGCCAGCGGGATGCCTTCGAGGCGCCGGCAGATGGCGGCGGCGGCCGCGACGCTGCGCGGGGCGGTGAGCCGCCGGCCGGGGGCCGCGGTGCCGGCCCGTTCGGTGAACAGGGCCAGCGCGTCGTTGTCGCCGGTGCAGGACAGCGGCCCGATCTCGGTGGTCCACTCGCCGACGATGTCCAGCGGCTGTCTGCTGGTGACCAGGACGGTCACGCCCGGGGCGGCGGTCAGCAGATCGCCCAAGAGGTCGCGGCAGGCCTCGACGAGATGCTCACAGGAGTCCAGCACCAGCAGCAGCCGTCTGTCCGCGAGCCACTCGCACAGCGCCGCCACCGGGGTCCGCGCCGAGTGGTCGGCCAGCCCCACGGCATCGCAGACGCCGGCCACCAGCCGGCCGTCACCCTGCAGGGGCCACAGGTCGGCCCAGCAGACCCCGTCGCGGAATCGGGGCGCCGCCGCGCGCGCGGCCCGCATCGCGATCCGGGTCTTGCCCACACCACCGGGGCCGGTCAGGGTGACCAGCCGGTGCTCCGTCAAGTCGTTGCCGATCCGGTGCAGTTCAGCTCGTCGACCGATGAAGGTGGTCGACTCCTCGGGAATGTTGCTCACCACCGGCCCAGTTTGCCCCAGCCGCGGCGTACCGAGGAGTCCGGTGGTGTCAGCGCGCCGGGGCACGAGGTTGACGGGCCGCCCCGCGGACGGGTCCGTCAGGGGGTGACGACGGGGAAGGTGGGGCGCGGGGTGCTGAGGAGGCCGAGGAGTTCGTGCAGTGCGCCGGTCTCGCCGTCCTGTGCGCGCTCGCCCGGTTCGTGGCCGGCGAGCAGGCCGAGCAGTTGCGGCTTGGTGAGGGTCAGCGTGAGGTCCGGGGTGCGCTCCTTGGCCGGGGTGGGCGCGCCGGGCGAGCTGAGGTGGGTGAGGGCGCCGTGGGAGAGCGTCAGATGCCAGGTCCGGTCCTCGTCGGGGAGGTAGAGGTCGAGGGTGAGCGCGGTGGACCAGGCGCGGGGGCCGTCGATGCGGATCGCGAGCGAGTCGAGGAGCTGATCGACGGTCAGGGCCCGGGCCAGCTCGGGGTCGGCGGTCTCCGGCGGGGCCTCGGCGAGGGTGCCGCGCAGTTCGCTCGCACCGGTGAGGTAGAAGTTGCGCCAGGCGCCGTTCTCGCAGCCGTGGCCCAGCCGTTCGTAGACGAGGGCGAGTGCGCGCCGGGCACGGAGGTTGTGGGGGTCGGCGAAGACGGCGTGGTTGAGCAGGGTGGCGGCGAACCGGAGATCGCCGTCGGCGGCGTACCGCTTGCCCGCGTCCACCGTGGCCTCGATGCCGCCCATGGTCTCCACGTAGCGTCGGGCCTGCTCGGCCGGCGGGTGCTCCCACAGATGGGCGGGGTTGCCGTCGAACCAGCCCAGATGGCGCTGGTAGATCGCCCGGACGTGGTGGCTGAGCGAGCCGAAGTAGCCGTGGTGGGCCCAGGCCCGCTCCAGCTCCGGCGGCAGCCGCAGCTCCTCGGCGATCTCGGTGCCGGTGAGCCCCTCGTTGAGCAGCCGCAGCGTCTGGTCGTGCAGATAGGCGTACAGGTCGCGCTGCCCGGCCAGCAGGGCCGCCACGCGTTCCTTGCCCCAGGTCGGCCAGTGGTGGGACGCGAAGGCGACCTCCGCCTCGTCGCCGAACAGGGCCAGCGCCTCGCCCAGGTAGCGGGCCCAGGCCCGGGTGTCGCGGACGGCGCCGCCGCGCAGCGACAGGACGGTGTGCAGGGTGTGGGTGGCGTTCTCGGCCAGGCAGAGCGCCTGATGCGCCGGGAGGCTGAAGTTCATCTCGGCGGGGGCCTCGGTGCCGGGGGTGAGCTGGAAGACGGTACGGATACCGTCGACGATCTCCTCCTGGCCGGTGCTGGTGATGTCCACGGTCGGCGGGATGAGGGTCATGGTGCCGGTGGAGGGCGCGGTGCCCAGGCCGCAGCCGATCTGGCCGTCCGGCCCCTTGGGGAGCCCGGTTCCGTACAGGTAGACGGCGCGCCGGGCCATCGCGACGCCGGCGTCGATGTTCTCGCTGACCGCGTGCGCGAGAAAGCCGGCCGGCGCGAGGACGGGCACGGGGTGGTGGCCGTGCGGCAGCACGCCGCGGGCCCCGCAGAAGTGGTTGACGTGCGAGTGGGTGTAGATCAGGCCGGTGACCGGCCGGTCGCCGCGGTACTTGCGGTAGAGCTCCAGGGCCGCGGCGGCGGTCTCGGCGGAGCGGAGCGGGTCGATGACGATGACGCCGTGGTCGCCCTCGACCAGCGTCATATTGGCCAGGTCCAGACCGCGCGCCTGGTAGATGCCGTCGGTGACCTCGTACAGACCCTGCCGGCTGACCAGCCGGCCCTGCCGCCACAGGCTCTCGTGCGCGGTGTCGGGGCAGTTGCCGGCCAGGAAGGCGTAGGCCTCGGCGTTCCAGACCACCCGGCCGTCGTCCATGGTGATCTCGGGCGGGTCGAGCGCCGCGATGAAGCCGCGGTCGGCGTCGGCGAAGTCTTCGTGATCATCCACGGGCACAGCGGTCACGGACGCCACCTCTCCGGGGCGAGGGGCCACAGTCGGAGGACCCATGCAACCGATTTAACCGAATTTACCCGGTTACCGCATGCGTGCGGGCGGGCGGACCCGGCGCGGGGCGCACCCCCTCACCGCACCGTTCACCGCGCCCGGACGCGGCCTCGATGACGCTGCGGCGGCCGGCCTCCGGGGCCCGGCGCGCCCGCACGCACAGCCGCCGGCCGGCTCGCCCCGAGGGGCGTACGGTCGGCGGCTTGGTCACACGCCCCCGTGGGGAGCGCGTCTCAGGTGGCGCGGCGGCTCTTCGACGCCGCGGCGACGCACATCGCACCCAACAGGAACGTCAGGGCGCCGACGACGATGTTGTTCCAGATGACACCGGCGTCCGGAGCGCTGCCGACGATCCAGGGCGAGATGATCATCCACACACCGATCGCGCACATCGCGCCGCTCAGGCCGTACATCCGCTCCGGTGTCACGGTGAACCCGACCGCCAGCAGGGCGATCGCGATACCGAGGATGAGGTTGTGCGTCACGAGCGCCGGCTGTGCGGCCGTGAAGTGGAGGATCCACGGCGAGACCGCACAGTACAGGCCGACCAGGAACACCGGTCCGTCGACGAGTACCACGTCCCGCCCGCCGAGTACCCGGTCGTACCGGGCCTGCATCTCCGATGCATCGGGGTGACCGGCGAGATCTCCCCTGTGGTGTGAGACGTCGGCCATGCGACTCGCCTCCTTCGTTCGCAAGCTGGCCGTTTCCGCGCGGCATGGAACCACGCACTTTTTATTCTGCGCTTATGTCGCCTTTATGTGTAGATGAGGGGACAGGTGAATTGTGAACCAGTGCCGCCGAACCGCCCTCACCTGCGGTCGAGCGTCTTCCCCAGCCCCAGATTCCAGCGGCCGTCACGGCCGCTCAGCTCGGTCACGGTCAGCGGCGGAACGTCCAGCCGCCAGAAGGCCTCCTCGGGGACGCGGAGGGCGCACACCGCAGCGGCACGGACGACGTCCGGCTCGACGACGGCCAGCACCCGGCCCCCGTCCCGGGCCGTCCGCGCCAGCCAGCCCGCGATCCGCGCGCACAGCTGCCGCAGCGACTCCCCGCCGTGCGCCGCGAAGTCCGGGTCCGAGAGCCAGGCGGCCACCGCGGCCGGATCGCCGTCGGCGACCTCGGCCAGGGTCCGGCCGCGCCAGGCGCCCATCGCACAGCCCGCCAGCTCCGGCGCGGACCGGACCGGCAGCCCGAGCTCCTCGGCGGTGTGCCGGCACCGGAGGGAGGGCGAGACCATGCTCCGCTCGACGGGCGGCAGCGCTCCGGCGGCGACCCGGGCCCGGCGCCGCCCGGCCTCGCTCAGCGGGCCGTCGTCGTCGAAGCGCACCTCATGCTGAGCCTGACCCGCGGCCGCTGAGACCAACATCACCCGAGTTGTCATGACCTCTTCTTTCGCTTGCTGCCCGCGACGGCAACCTCTCGACACCACAAGGGAGTTGACGGTCCGGCGCGCCCTGTCCTGCGCCTCTCCGCCCCCTCGGGGGCCTTGGCCCGGCGGTCGGTCCGCGGTACCTTCCCGATGATATTGACGACGACATGACGGAAGCCGGTGGGATCCCGGCGCGGTCGCGCCACTGTATGTCCGGTCTTCACCAGCCCAGCAGGGCCGGGACCGGGCGAGCCAGACCCGGCATGTCGTCAGCACTCCACCGACAAGGGACGCGAGTTCCCCGCACAGGAGGTTCTGCCATGGCTCAGACCATCGCACCCCCGGCCACCGGCGCCGTCACCCCCGCCCCGCTCCCCCTCAAGGCCCTTGCCCCCTGGGCGCTGTTCTTCGGCGTCCTGATGCTCGTGCTGCTGTACTTCATCGGCGCGGAGCAGGGCGCGACCTCACTGCTCTCCGGTACCGAAGTCCACGAGTGGGTCCATGACGGGCGCCATCTCCTCGGTTTCCCCTGCCACTGATCGGACGCAGCATCCATGAACTCCGTCACCATCAGAGCCCTTCTGGTGCGCGGGATGCTCGCCGGTCTGGCAGCCGGTGTCCTGGCCCTGGTTGTCGCCTTTCTGCTGGGCGAACCGCAGGTGGACGCCGCCATCGCGTTCGAGGAAGCACACAGCCACGAACACGAGATGGAGGTCGTCGGCCGCGGTCTGCAGTCCACTGCGGGGCTGGCGACCGGCGTGCTGGTCTACGGCGTGGCACTGGGCGGGATCGCCGCGCTGGCCTTCTGCTTCGCGCTGGGGCGGATCGGCCGGTTCGGTGCCCGGGCCACGGCAGTGCTGCTCTCCGGAGCGGCGCTGCTGGCCGTCTACCTCGTCCCGTTCCTGAAGTACCCGGCCAACCCGCCGTCCGTCGGTGACCCCGACACCATCGGCACCCGCACCACCCTGTATTTCCTGATGATGCTGCTCAGCGTCCTGCTGGCCGTCGCCGCCACGATCCTCGGGCGGCGGCTGGCTCCGACTCTGGGCAACTGGAACGCCACGGTCGCGGCCGGCGCCGCGTTCGCGGTGGCCGTCGGCCTCGCGTACGCGTTCCTGCCGGCCGTCAACGAGGTGCCCGCCGACTTCTCCGCCACCCTGCTCTGGCAGTTCCGGCTGTCGGCGATCGCCATCCAACTGGTGCTGTGGGCGGCCTTCGGGCTGGTCTTCGGTCATCTCGCGGAGCGCGTCCTGCCGGCCGGGCAGGACGCATCCGCGGCCGAGAAGGCGGCAGCCGCCGTCTCCTGATCCGGCGGCCTCGGCCGGCCGGATCACCGAGGGAGGGCCCGCGACCACACGGTCGTGGCCCTCCCTCGTGGCATGCGTGGCGACCTGCCCGGCCCGTCCTGTCGCTCAGGACAGCCCGGTGATGCCGTCCAGATGCGGCAGATCGTGGTCGAGGCGCTCCCGTTTGGCGCGGAGGTAGCGGATGTTCTCCGCACGGGGCGGCATCAGCAGCGGGACTTGTTCGGCGACCGGGATACCGTGCCGCACCAGCGCCTCGCGCTTGCGCGGATTGTTCGACATCAGCCGCACCGACCGCACGCCCAGGTCCTGCAGTATCTCGGCCGCGGCGCCGTAGTCGCGGGCATCGACGGGCAGCCCGAGCGCGATATTCGCCTCCACCGTGTCCAGCCCGCCCTCCTGCAGCTTCATCGCCTGGAGCTTGGCCAACAGGCCTATCCCGCGGCCCTCGTGACCCTGGAGATAGACCAGAATGCCGCGTCCTTCCGCCACGATCGCGCGCAGTGCCGCGGACAATTGGTCGCCGCATTCGCAGTGGGTGGACGCAAAGGCATCGCCGGTCAGGCATTCCGAATGCATCCGGGCCAGCGTCAGCTCGCCGGCTACATCGCCGTGGACCAGCGCCACTTGCTCGATGCCGCTGCGGTGGTCGAGATAACCGACGGCGCGGAATTCGCCGTATGTGGTGGGCAGCCGGACCTCCACCACCCGTTCCACGCCCGGTTTTTGGCCCAGGGCATCGTCGAAAGCGACACGGAGGTTGCGCACGGCATCGTCGTCGGGGTCCATCATGGCGTGGATCGTACCCGCGTGAGGAAATGATCGTCAGGACTCACTCAGAACACAACAAGTATGCTGCGAAGTCCATGACTCGGTGAGTCAGCGACGAAAGGCCGCAGCACACCATGACCGCTTCGGGACACCCGACTTCGCCCCCCGGCCCGTGGCCGGCCGACACCACCGAGGACGTACGGGCGCGGCAGCCGGCGATGGCCGTGCTGCCCATCGGCAGCTTCGAACAGCACGGCGCCTTTCTGCCGCTGGCCACCGACACGGTGATTGCCTGCACCATCGCCAGAGAGCTGGCGGCCGCCCATCGGGTCCAGCTGCTGCCGCCGCTGACCGTGTCCTGTTCCCACGAACACGCCGCCTGGCCGGGGACCGTCAGCATTTCGGCGCGCACCCTGCATGCGGTCGTCACGGACATCGCCGATTCGCTGAGCCGGTCCGGTATCGACACCCTCATTCTCGTCAACGGGCACGGCGGAAATTACGTGCTGCGCAATGTCGTTCAGGAATCCGCCGGGCGCGGTGTGCGGATGGCGTTGTTCCCCGGATCGGCCGACTGGGACCGGGCACGCGCCCGGGCCGGGGTGCAGACGTCCGGGCACACCGATATGCATGCGGGAGAGGCCGAGACGTCCATTCTGCTGCACGCCCATCCCGAATTGGTCAAGGAAGGCTATGAATCGGCGGATTGCGTCGCCGATGACCGGAAGCACCTCCTGACCCTGGGCATGTCGGCCTATACCGAATCCGGAGTCATCGGACGGCCGTCACTGGCATCCGCCCGGAAGGGGCGGGAATTGCTGGCCGGACTGACCGAGACATTCGGCGAATATGCCGCACTCTTCGGGGCGGGGACACCGGCCCATGACTGAGGAACTCGACGCGGCGGCCGCCTGGGACCGGCTGCGGGACATCCGTACGACGGCCGGGGCGCACGCCGCCGGGATGGTGGCCGACGGCGACGGCGGGCTGCGGTGGGGACGGCCCGCCACCCCTGAGGCGGTGGAGCTCACCGCCCGCTATCTGCCGCTGTGCCTGGCCGGCCCCCGGGTCGCGTTCGCCCAGCTCGGACAGAGCCTGGACGGCTTCATCGCGACGCGTACGGGCGATGCCGACTTCGTCACCGGCCCGGAGGACCGCTGCCATCTGCACCGGCTGCGTGCGCTCGCCGATGCGGTGCTCGTCGGCGCGGGCACCGCGGTGGCGGACGATCCGCGGCTGACCGTGCGCGCCTGTCCGGGGACCAATCCGGTGCGGGTGGTGCTCGACCCGCGGGGCCGGGTGCCGCTGCACAGCGGGGTGTTCACCGATGGGGCCGCGCCGACGCTCTGGGTGGTGGGGCCGGATGTCACCCCCGCCTCCCGGCCCGTCGGGGTCGATGTGCTGGTGCTGCCGGATGCGGCGGCCTTCGCTCCGGAGGGTGTGCTGGCCGCGCTGGCGGCGCGCGGGCTGGGCCGGGTGCTGATCGAGGGCGGCGGGGTCACCGTGTCGCGGTTCCTGCAGGACCGGGCTCTGCACCGGCTGTACGTGACGGTCGCGCCGGTGCTGCTCGGCGACGGCGTCCCCGGGCTGCGCTTTCCGGGAACGCCGGTGATGCGGGAGGCGCTACGCCCGCCGCTGCGGCGCGCCCTGCTCGGCGAGGACACGCTCTTCGAGCTCGACCTGCGGCCGCTCGCCGCGCCGGGTGACGGAGCGGCGGACGAGCAGGACCGCGGCGCCGGGCAGGCTCGCCACGAAAGCCAGCACGCCGTAGATCACGGCGGTGGTGAGCCCCTGCGCCGCGCCTAGTCCGGCGGCGCCGAAGGCCCACGCGGCGACGCCTTCGCGTGGGCCCCAGCCGCCGACGTTCAGCGGCAGCGCCATCGCCAGCAGCGCCAGCACCACCAGCGGCACCAGTTCGGCGATCGGCGCGGTGGCTCCGGCCACCCGGGCGGCCAGCACGAACATCCCGAGATACCCCGTCAGGACCGCCACGGACGAGAGCGCGACCCCGGGCCACACCCCACGGCCGAGCAGGCCCTGCCGTACCTCGGCCAGCATGCCGCGGACGGCGCGTTCGGCCCGCGAGGCACCCCGCCGCGCCCGCAGCCGGAGGGCGGCCGCCGTCAGCAGCACGGCCACCGCGGCCACGGACAGCGCGACGGCGGGCGAGGTGAGGAAGCGGACGACCGGCGCCAGCACCGGGGAGGGCCGCACGAGCAGCACCGCCGCCCCCGCGACGAGCAGGACGAGCTGGCCCGCGGTGCGTTCCAGGACCACCGCACGCACGCCGCGGCCCAGGTCACCGGAGGTGCGGCCGTGGCGTACCGCGCGGTGCACATCGCCCAGCACGCCGCCGGGCAGGGCCGCGTTGAGGAACAGGGCCCGGTAGTAGTCCGCGACGGCCCGGCCCAGCGGCAGCCGCAGTCCGAGACCGCGGGCCACCAACGACCAGCGCCAGGCGCTGCACACCGTGGTCAGCAGGCCGATGGCGAGCCCGGCCAGCAGCGTGGCGGCGTCGATCCGGCGCAGGCCCGACACGAAGGCGTCGGATCCCAGATGCCACACCAGCGCCACCAGGATGCCCAGCCCCGCGAGCATCCTGAGCCACGCTGCCCAGCGGGACCGGTCCATCACGCGCTCCCGGACACGGGCCGGGGCAGCGCCAGCAGATCGGTGTGGTACACCTCGACGTTCAGGTCGCCCGCCGCGCACTCCTCCAGCCGGCGGCGCAGATAGGCGACGGCCTCGGGTGCCAGCTCCGGGCGCTGGGCGTGCGCGGCGCCGACCCAGCCGCGCAGCCATTCGGCGATCAGCGCCGACTCGACGCAGCCGAGCCGCCAGGGACTGGACCGCACCAGGACCGTCGCACCGCGCCGCTCGAACGCCGCGACCGCCGCCGCGATCGCATCCGGACCGAGCAGCGCGCGGCCCTGGTCCGTACGACGCTGATGGTCGTTGAAGGCCTCGGCGATCTCGGCATCGAGGGGATCGGACGGGGTCAGTTCGACCCGTCCGGCGACGGAGAGGGCCAGCAGCACCGGGCAGCCGGCGCCGACACAGGCCTCGGCGAGGTCCTCCACCTCCTCGCGGGTGAGCAGGTCGAGCAGCGCGGAGGCGGTCACCAGCGAGGTGCCGGCGAGGTCGGCGGCGCTGAGGTCGGCCAGATCGCCGCGCGCGGTCGTGGCCTCAACGGGCGTGCCGTCGGCGGCGGTTACCGGCATTCGCGCACCGGCGTGCTCTAGCAGCAGGGGGTCATGGTCGTGCAGGATCCAGTGCTGCGGCCCGGGCAGCCGGACGGCGAGCCAGCGCCCCATCGAGCCGGTGCCGCAGCCGAGGTCACGGATCACCAGCCCCCGGGTGCTGCCGTCCGGGCCGGCCTCAGCCGGCTGCGCGGAGAGCCGTTCGCGCAGCGGACGCAGCAGCTCCGGAGCCCGCGCTGCGGCATCGGCGCGCTCGCGCAACTCCAGCCAGTCAGGGGCGAATCGGGGCCGGTCAGGGGCGTTCATCGGGCGCTCCGGGGCTCGTGCCGAAGCCGTTCGAGCGTCCCGGCCAGACTGTGCGACGTCATCTCCCACCCCTCCAGCATGGCACGCCGCCCGCGTGCCGCTTCCCTCAGCCGGCCGCGCAGTTGCGGATCGCCGAGCCAGTCACGCAGCGCGCCGGCGAGCGCCGCCGGCCGTCCGGGCGGTACCAGGAGACCGGGCACACTGCCGTCCGGAGCCCGGCCGACCGCCTCCGGTACGCCGTCCACGTCCGTGGCCAGGACCGGAATCCCGCGCCCCAGCGCCTCGGTGACGACCATGCCGTAGGTCTCGGCGTACGAGGCGAGCAACAAAAGATCGGCGGCGGCATAGCGCGCGTCCAACTCGGCACCGGCCCGCGGCCCGGTGAAGGTGATCCGGTCGTCGAGGCCCCACTCCGTCACCCGGCGGCGCAGTTGGTCGGCGTACCCGGTGTCGCGGCCGGGCCCGCCGACGAAGGTGCAGCTCCAGGGCAGCTCGGCGACCTCCGCCAGCGCCTCCACCAGGAGGTGCTGGCCCTTGCGCGGGGTGACCGACGCGACGCACAGCAGTCCGGTGGCCCCGTCGGTGCCGGACGCGGCGGGCGCCGGGTCGGCCCCCGGCCTGGCGACATGGACGCGCGCGGCCGGCAGTCCGTGGTGCGCGACGAGCCGGCGGGCAGCCCAGTCGCTGGTGGCCACCACGGCCCCCGCGGCGTGCAGCGTGCGGCGTTCGCGGGCGTCCAGCTCCGCCGCCACCGCGGCATCGAGCCCGGTCTCGTCGGCCAGCGGCAGATGGACCAGGACGGCGAGCCGCAGCCGGTCCGCCTCGGGCAGGAGTACCTCCGGGACACCACAGGCGACCAGTCCGTCGAGCAGGACCACGGCGTCGTCCGGCAGCTGCGCCAGATGCTGCGCCAGCCCCACGCAGGCGGCGGCGTCCGGCCGCGGCCAGCTTCCGTGCGCGGCGTACGGGTGCACCCGCCAGCCCGCCGCCGGGAGATCGCGGCACACCCGACGGTCGTAGGTGTTGCCGCCGCTGGGCGCCGCCGGATCATCGACGTCGCCGGGCAGGACCACATGCACCACGCGCTCCGCCGTCGCCGTGGTGCCGGTGCGGGTCACAGAGTGCGCTCGTAGGTCGCCCAGGCGATGTGGGATTCATGCAGGGTGACCGATATCCCGGTCAGCTCACGGGCGCCCTCGCCGAGGTTGCCCGCCTGGATGCGGTCGGCGAGCCGGTCGGCAATCACCTTGGCCAGTGCCTCCGTCGAGGTGTTGATGCCGGCGAAGGCGGGCTCGTCGTCGAGGTTGCGGTAGTTCAATTCCCCGACCACGGCACCGAGTTCCCGGGTGGCCAGGCCGATGTCGACGACGATGTTGTCGTCGTCGAGCTCCGGCCGGCGGAAGGTGGCGTCCACGAGGAAGGTCGCGCCGTGCAGACGCTGTGCGGGGCCGAAGACCTCGCCACGGAAGCTGTGGGCGACCATCAGGTGATCGCGGACGGTGATGCTGAACAAGGCCGTTCCTCCGGTGTGATGTCGGTCTCAGTGACGGTGTCGCGAGAGGGCGAATTCAGGCGGTCCACGGGGGCCGCTGCGGACCCCGCCTAGCCGTCCGCCGGGGTGTACCGGATGCGGTGGCACAGCGCGGGGAGGTCGCCGGAGGCGAGCCGGGGCATCACCCGCGGCAGGTCCTCGAAGGCGGATTCGCCGGTGATCAGCGCATCGAAAGCGGGGTCGGCGAGCAGGTCGAGGGCGAGCGCCAGGCGGTCGGCGAAGGTACGGCGGGCGCGCCGGGCCGGGGAGACCGCGCCCACCTGACTGCTGCGGACGACCAGCCGGCGGGAGTGGAAGGCCTCCCCCAGCGGCAGGCTGACCTGCCGGTCGCCGTACCAGCTCAGCTCGATGACGGTGCCTTCCGGGGCGAGGAGTTCGAGCGAGCGGGCCAGCCCCTGCTCGCTGGCGCTGGCATGGACGACCAGGTCGCAGTCGCCCAAGGCGTCCTGCGGCAGCGCGAAGTCCACCCCCAGCGCCTCGGCGGTGGCCGCCCGTGCGGGGTCGGCGTCGACCAGCTGCACCCGGACGCCGGGGAAGCGGGCGAGGACCGCGGCCACACTGCAGCCGACCATGCCCGCACCGACCACCGCGATCCGGTCGCCGACCAGCGGCGCGGCGTCCCACAGCGCGTTCACCGCGGTCTCGACCGTGCCCGCCAGGACGGCACGCGAGGCGGGCACGGAGTCCGGTACCGGGGTGACCGCACTCGCCGGGACGACGTAGTGCGTCTGGTGCGGATAGAGGCAGAAGACCGTGCGGCCCAGCAGGGCGGACGGCCCCTGCTCGACGACTCCGACGTTGAGATAGCCGTACTTGACCGGCGCGGGGAAGTCGCCTTCCTGGAACGGCGCCCGCATCACGGTGTGCTGGCTCTCCGGAACACCGCCGCGGAAGACCAGGGTCTCTGTGCCACGGCTCACACCGGAGCAGACCGTGCGCACCAGGACTTCGTCGTCCCGGGGCTCCGGGACCGGCACCGTCCGGATTTCGCCCTGGCCTGAAACGCTTAGCCAAAAGGCACAAGCGACGCGCGGCATAGGGATCCTCCTGGACGCTACGCGGATGGTTCAACAATGCTGGGGATCATGGGGACGCCGTCACGATACGCAACACCCTTCGACTCCGCCACACGTCACGGGAGGCATGGTGGCCGTACAAGAGCGCTACGACACAAGGCCGTTCGGACCGGACATTACGGCAGGAATGGGCCTGCAGCTGTTGCTGCTGGAGGTGCTGTGCCGCGCGGTCGGCCTGAGCATGGTGGGCTGGCTGACGGGTCTGGTCTTCGCGGTGGCCACCTGGGCCGTCCTCACCGTCGCGGTGCGCCGGTCGTGGACCCTGACGTTCGGCCCGGCCAACCGTGTCACGCTGGCCCGCACCATCCTGGTCGGCGGCGTGACGGCGATGGTCGCGGACTCCTTCGGCCGGCACGTACCGGTCGCCGTGCTGATCGCGTTCGCCGCCGTGGCGCTGGTCCTGGACGGCGTGGACGGGAAGGTGGCGCGGCACACCGGAACGGCGACCCCGCTCGGGGCGCGCTTCGACATGGAGGTCGACGCCTTCCTGATCCTGGTGCTCTGCATCCACCTCGCGCTGCCGCTGGGCGCCTGGGTACTGGCCATCGGCCTCATGCGGTACGCCTTCGTCGCGGCCTCCTGGGCGCTGCCGTGGCTGCGCGGGGCGCTGCCGCACAGCATGGCCCGTAAGACCGTGGCGGCGCTGCAGGGCGTCGTGCTGGTGGTGGCCGGGGCCGGGATCCTGCCCAGGGCCTCGGCGGCCGCGGCGGTGGCAATGGCGCTGGCGCTCCTGGTGTGGTCGTTCGGGCGTGATGTCGCGTGGCTGTGGCGGGTCAGGGAGCAGGCGGGCGCGGCGGCCTTGCCGGCTCTCCGTGCGCGGCAGGTTCCCGCGTGGTCCGTCACGTCCCGGCGTGCCGCCCCAGATAGATGACCATCGCCAGGAAGAGCAGCAGGAGCTGGGTGACGACGATGTGGAGCAACACCCGTCGCCACAGGCCGTGCCGGGGGGCCCGGTGGGTGGGCAGCACCGCGCCGGGCAGCCGCGCCAGCTGGGTTCCGGGCCGGACCGCGGCCGTACTGGAGTGGTGGATGCCGCAGCGCGGCGAGGTGGCGCGAGGTACGGCGCTCTCCGGGCAGGCCCGGCCGTGGCCGGGTGCCGTGCGCAGCGGTCCCCGGCCGGGCGGCTGCCCGCGGCAGGGGCGTACGGTGCCGTGCCCGGAGGGCGTGGGTATGCAGGTACGGGAGCGGACCGCCCGCCACGGCGGTGGCCCCTTACGCCTTGCTGCGCCGGACATCAGCGCTCACCCTTTTCCGTCGCAGGACGAGCGGAGGGTTCCGGTCCGGTCACCGTGCCGGGAACGGAGCGGGCGGATCACGAGGCCGCCCCCACGCCGTCGGCCGCGGGCAGTGCGCCGGCCTCGGCCGGACACGGCGGAACCCAGGCACCGTTCACCGCTGCGCCCCGTCCCCGGGACGGGGCGCGGACCGCGTCACGCGCACTCGTTCCCTTACCGATTCGGCGAAACCGCCCACGCATGTCCTCCGCGTTCAGGCCGACCGGCCGTCGCGTCATCTGTTGAATTGCGGAATTCTGCAACTGTAGACGACGGGGACGGGCGGCTTGCAGGGGTGTGCCGGACACACCTCCTGCCCGGGATGTTCCCGGCGCCCGGGTGCGCCCCCGCCGGGTCGCCGCCGGCCACGGTCCGGCTCAACGGCTGCTTCCCTCATGGTAATTGCCGAAGGCGGACGCCGGAACCGCGCGGACCGCGTTCCGTGCCGGATGATTCCCGATGGACAGTTCCGCCCCTCAACCACATAGTGACGTCCATGACTTCATGGGTACGGCACACCACGTTCGACTGCACCGACGCCTACGGTCTGGCCTGCTTCTGGGCACAGGTGCTGGGTGGATCGCTGGCCGAGGACGATCTGCCGGGCGATCCGGAGGCCACGGTCACGGCCGCGGGCGGTGCGCTGCTGTTCCTCACGGTGCCCGAGGGCAAAACCGTGAAGAACCGGGTGCATCTGGATCTGCAGCCGCAGGACCGGAGCCGGGACGAGGAGGTCGAGCGGCTGCTGGCGCTCGGCGCGACCCTGGTGGCCGACCACCGCCGGGCCGACGGGACCGGGTGGGCGATCCTGGCCGACATCGAGGGCAATGAGTTCTGCGTGGAGCGCAGCGCGGCGGAGCGGGCGGGCTGACGCTGCGGGGACCAGGTGGCAGCGGACCCGGCGTCCGCGGCCGGCCGGGCCCTCCGGTCCGTTCGGGGCGCGCCGCGGCCGCCTCCCCCGCGGCCGTTGGGGTGATCAAGCAGCCCCGCTGCCCCCGGGCCGGTGTCGTCGGCCGGGCCTGGCGCGTTGTTCCTCCGTGACCGTTTTCCGCGCCCGACCGTGGTTTCTGCCGACCAGCCTCGCGGCATTCCTGACCGAGGTGTGGCCGGACGGGCCGGCTGACGCCCCGTCGGACACCGGCCCCGATGCCCGCCCCGACGCTCCGTCCGGCACCCGGCCCGATACCCGGTCAGCTGATTCCCCGTCCGCCGGCTCCGCGCCGTGCGGCGAGGCCTCCCCCACCGGCGACGAGGGCGTGCGGGACCCCGCTGACCGGCCCTGATGGGCGGTCCGGTGCCTGCCCGGGCACCGGACCTGACGGCGTGTCGCACACCGGCCGCCGTACCCACCGTCATCAACGGCTCACCACATGTGGCGAGCGAGCATGATCGCCCATAGCTTCGCCTCATGGCGCTACGACAGATGAAATACCTGAGCTGCGTCGCCGCGATGCTGGTCGGCGGACTGGGCGCGGCCGCACCGAGCGAACCGGCCGGACACCACGTCGTCCACCCCGGCGAATCGATCCAGCAGGCGGTGAACAGGGCGCGGCCGGGCGACACCATTTTCATCCGGCCCGGTCACTACCGGGGGAGCGTGCTGATCACCAAGCCGCGGCTGCGCCTGATCGGCGCGGGCCGCAGGACGGTGCTCGGCCCGTCCGGCAAGCGGGCCCAGAACGCTTGCGGACGCGAGGGCAACGGCATCTGCATCATCGGTGAGCGGGGCAGGCGGCTGCATGACGTCACGCTCCACGGGCTGACCGTCCAGGGCTTCCGGAAGACCGGCATCTGGGCCTCCCGCACCGACTGGCTGACGGTGCACGAGGTGACCGCGCGGCACAACGGCGTGTGGGGCATCGCGCAGGAGAAGTCCACCCGGGCGGCGATCCGGGACAACACCGTCACCGGCAACGGCGACTCCGGCATCTACCTGGCGAACGTCGTCGGGGAAGAGGGCGGCGCCACCGACAACCGGGGCGCCACGATCACCGGGAATCGGCTGTCCCACAACCGGATCGGCATCACCCTCCAGCGCGTCCGGAACCTGACGGTCGCCCACAACAGCATCGCCGGGAACTGCGGCGGCATCTTCATCGTCGGCGACGAGTCCCGGCCCCGGGCGGGCGCGCTGACGGTACGGGACAACACCATCGTCAAGAACAACAAGCACTGCCCCGCCAATGGCCGCCTGCCGTTCATCCAGGGGGTCGGCGTCCTGCTCACCGGCACCGAGCAGGCGCTGGTGCGGCACAACCTGATCCGCGAGAACCGCGGCGCCTCCCCGTTCTCCGGCGGCGTCGTGCTCTTCCCCAGCTTCGTGAAGTCGCTCAACGAGCGCAATGTCATCAGCGACAACATCGTGCTGCGCAACAAGCCCGTGGACCTGGCCAACCGGGACCGCGCCGGCCGGCACAACCGGTTCCTCCGGAATGTGTGCCGTACCTCGCAGCCGGCCGGACTGTGCCCACGGCCGCACCGGGAGCACAGGATGCACCCGTCGTCAACGGGAGAATAGAGGCGGAATGACCACCGTAAGTCCCACCCCCCAGCCGGCCATGCAGCTGCGTGAGCTGATCTTCGGCGCCGCGTGTGCGGCGGCCGTACGGGCGGCGGCGCGCCTCGGCGTCGCCGACGCGCTCGGCGACCGGCCCACCACCGCCGAGGAGCTGGCCACCGCGGTACGGGCCGAGCCGCGGCCGCTGGAGCGGCTGCTGCGCACCCTGTCCTGCTACGGAATCTTCGCGGAGACCGACGACGGGAAGTACGTCCACACGGACATGTCCCGGCTGCTGCGCGAGGACAACCCCCACAGCCTGCGCTACATCTCCCTGTGGTGCACCGAGCCGTGGACCTGGGACGCCTGGCCGCGGCTCGACGAGGCGGTGCGCTCCGGCCGCAACGTCTTCGACGGCCTCTACGGCAAGGGGTTCTTCGAGTACCTGCACCAGGACGCACCGGAGTCCGCCGAGGTCTTCGACCGGGCGATGACGACCTCCAGCAAGCAGTCGGCGCAGGACATCGCCCAGCTGCTCGACCTGACCGGGGCGTCGTCGGTGGCGGACATCGGCGGTGGCCAGGGGCACGTCCTGGCGAGTCTGCTGGAGAAGTACCCCGCGATGCAGGGCACCCTGCTCGATCTGCCCACGGTCGTGGCGAACCCGGACCCCCGGCTGCGGGACGGCGGCCCGCTCGCCTCGCGGGTACGGATCGTGCCCGGTGACTGCCGGAAGGAGATCCCCGTCCAGGCCGATGTCTACATCATCAAGAACATCCTGGAGTGGGACGACGAGAGCACCCGCCGCACGCTGCACAACGTCGTCGGGGCCGCCCGCCCCGGCGCCCGCGTCGTGATCATCGAGAACCTCGTCGACGACAGCCCCTCGATGAAGTTCACCACGGCGATGGACCTGCTGCTGCTCCTCAACGTCGGCGGCGCCAAGCACACCAGGGGCAGCCTGGTGAGCCGGATGACGGACGCCGGACTGAAGGTCGGCGAGCTCCGCGTCGTCAACCCGTATCTGCACGCCTTCGAGTGCACCGTCCCCGAATGAGCCCGGGCATACACGGCAGGTCGCCCGGCGAGGAGACTGCTCCTCGCCAGGCGACCTCGCCCCTGCCCGGGCCGGCGCGGACGCCGGGGGATCACCCCGGCTCCGCGTACGCGTCAGCCGCTGCCCTCGCACTGCCAGCTGTAGAACTGCTGGGCCTGTGCGTCCTTGGGGCTTCGCCAGGTCTCCGGGTCGTAGGCGCTGACGAAGGCGGAGAGCCGCTCGCTGACGTTGCGGAACTCGGGGTGCTCCGCCACCTTGGCGATCTCCGGGCCGGGCGGCCGGTCGGATTCGATGAGGTGCAGATACACGTCACCGAACTGGAAGAGCGTCCGCCGCTTGACCCCGACCAGGTGGGGCAGCTCCGTACGGTCGGAGGCCCGGAAGACCTCGGCGATGTCCGGGGCGGAGCCGGGGGCCATGCGGGCGACGATCAGAGCGTGATGCATCAGGGGGGTCCCTTCATTGCCGCCGGGTGGCGGTCCGGACGCGGCCTGGCGGGCCGTCAGCTGACGGTGGCGGAGCGACGCTCGCGGTCCCGCTGTTCGATCTTGTCCCGGATGAGCTCCAGCTGGATCCGGGAGTTGCGGTTGATGAGCTCGGTCATGCCCTTGTCGTCGACCGGCGCATCGGGCTTCATGGCGAAGTCCTGGGTCCAGTGCATCGACGTGCCGCCCGGGATCTCGGCGTACTTCCAGTGGATGTCCATGTGCGCGAAGGGACCGGTCTCCACGCGGCGGGCGCGCACCGTGCGGCCCTTGCGGTCGACGGTCCGCTCGGAGACCCAGCTCCAGACGGTGCCGTTGTCGTCCGGGTGCATCGTCAGCCGGAAGGTGGTCTTGTCGCCCTCCCTGGAGAGCACCTCGACCGAGGCGTACTCGCTGAACAGCTGCGGCCAGTTCTCGATGTCGTTGGTGATGTCCCAGACGAGGTCGAGGGGCGCCGCGATGGTGATGTCGTTCTCGGTGTGGCCGGACATGTCAGGCTCCTGTCGTAGGAACGGATTCGGGTGCGGTGTTGACGAGGTCGAGGAAGTCGCGCGGCGTCTTGCAGCGCTCGGCGTCGGTCGGCATCGGCCGGCCCTGCCGGTTCTCCAGCTCGCCCACGATGCCGAGGAGGCCGAGCGAGTCCAGGCCGAACTCGGCGAAGGTCGCGTCGGGCCGGTTCGCCAGCTCCTTCGGATCGACGGTGAGGCCGGCAGCGGACTTCATCAGCGCGGCCAGCTCATTGAGCGTCAGTTGAGCGTTCATGCGGGGTTCTCCTTCTCACGAGGGGGACCCGGAGCCCTGCCGCAGCACCATCGCCGCGTTCGAGCCCATCAGTCCCCGGCTCAGCACCAACGCCGTCCGCAACTCGCCGGGGCGGGCCCGGCCGGTCACCACGTCGAGGTCATGGCAGACGTCGACGACGTTGGGGGTGGGCGGCACGACGCCGTGCTCCATGGCGAGCACCGCGGCCGCGGCGTCCAGTACGGGGGCACCGCAGTACGCCCGGCCGGTACCGGTCTTGGGTGCCGTCACCGGGACCTGCGCGGCGTGCCGCCCCAGGGCATCCGCGAGCGCCAGCGCCTCGGCCCGGTCGGCCGCAGGGACACCGAGCGCGTCGGCGAACACCACGTCTATCTCCTCCGGGGCGCACCGCGCGTCCTGCAGTGCGCCGCGGATCGCATGCGCCAGCCCCTCCCGGGACTCCTCCCACAGGGAGGCCCCGGTGAAGGTCGCGGCATGCCCGGCCAGCACGGCCCGGACGGTCGCCCCGCGGTCGACGGCGGCCGCCTCCTCCTCGACGATCAGCATCGCGCCGCCCTCGGCGGGCACGAATCCGCACGCACCGCTGGTGAACGGGCGGTAGGCGCGGGCCGGATCGTCGAGCCGGCTCAGATCGTCGTAGCCGAGCTGGCAGACGACCGAGTAGGGGGCCAGCGGTGCCTCCGCGGCGCCCACGACGACGGCATCGGTGCCGCGCCGTATGGTGCGGGCGGCATGCGCCAGCGCGTCCAGGCCGCCGGCCTCGTCGCTGGCCACCACTCCGCACGGCCCCTTGAAGCCGCCGCGGATGGAGATCTGGCCGGTGCTCGCCGCGTAGAACCAGGCGATGGACTGGTACGGACCGACGTAACGGGAGCCCTGGCCCCAGAGCCGTTGCAGCTCCCGCTGGCCGAACTCACCGCCGCCCGATCCGGCGGCCGTGACGACTCCCACCGCGAACGGTGAGTCGTTGTAGTCGGCGCGGCCCATCCGGGCGTCGTCCAGCGCGAGGTTGGCCGCCGCCATGGCGAAGTGCGTGAACCGGTCGGTCTGGACGAGGTAGCGCTCCTCGATCAGATCCCCCGGGTCGAAGCCGCGGACCTCGCCCGCGACCTTGAGCGGCAGATGTTCGCACCCGTCGCGGGTGACGTGGTCGAGGACGCTGATGCCCTCGACGGTCGCCTTCCAGAAGGTCTCGGTGCTCACCCCGTTGGGGGCGATGACGCCGATGCCGGTGACGACGGAGCGACGTTCCTTCGGGGAGCTCATCGTGCCCTCCCACCCTGTTGGGTCAGTACCACCGCTGACTGGAAACCACCGAACCCGCTGCCGACCGAGAGCACCGAACGCAGCGGCAGCTCCCGTGCCGTCTTGGGCACGTAGTCGAGGTCGCACTCCGGGTCCGGAGTCTCGTAGTTGGCCGTCGGCGGCACCACCTGGTGCGTGAGTGCCAGCACACAGGCCACGATCTCGATCGCGCCGATGGCGCCCAGTGAGTGGCCGACCATGGATTTGATGGAACTCATCGGGATCTTGCGGGCGTGTTCGCCCAGCGACCGCTTGACCGCGGCCGTTTCGTGCCGGTCGTTCTGCTGGGTGCCCGAGCCGTGGGCGTTGACGTAGTCCACCTGAGTGGCGTCGAGCCTGGCGTGGGCCAGGGCCCGGTTGATCGCCTCGGCCATCTCCAGGCCTTCCTGGGTCAGGCCGGTCATGTGGTAGGCGTTGCCGAAGGTGGCATAGCCACGGATCTCGCAGTGGATGTGCGCACCGCGGGCGCGGGCGTGTTCCAGCTCTTCCAGCACGAGGACGGCGCCGCCCTCACCCATCACGAACCCGTCGCGGTGGGCATCGAACGGCCGTGAGGCATGGGCGGGGTCGTCGTTGTTGGGGGAGGTCGCCTTGATGGCGTCGAAGCAGGCGACCGTGATCGGGGAGATCGGTGAGTCCGACGCACCGGCGATGCACACATCGGCCTTGCCCTCCTCGATGGAGTGGAAGGCGTAGCCGATGGCGTCGAGGCCGGAGGTGCAGCCCGTGGAGACGGTCTGCACCGGCCCGTGCGCACCGACCTGCTCGGCCACCGCGGAGGCGAGCGAACTCGGGGAGAACGCCCGCTCCAGATAGCGGCCGGCCGGACGGTGGTCGACATCCCACCGTTGCCCGTGGCCGCTGACGGCGACGTAGTCGTGTTCCAGCCGCGTGGTGCCGCCGACGGCGGTGCCCAGGGACACCCCGATGCGCCAGGGATCCTCCGCCCCGGCGTCCAGCCCGGCGTCGCGCAGCGCCTCGCTCGCGGCGACCATGGCGAACTGGACGTACCGGTCCGAGCGGGCCACCTGCTCGCTGCTCAGACCGTGGGCCGCGGGATCGAAGTCGCACTCGGCGGCGATACGCGAGCGGAACCCCTCCGGATCGAAGAGGGTGATCCCACGGGTCGCCGTACGTCCGGCGGACAGCAGGTCCCAGAAGGCGGGCACCCCCACACCGCCGGGCGCGACGATACCGACGCCGGTGACCGCCACGCGGCGGGTCATGACACCGGCTCCGTGCGTTCGGGCGGTGCGGCGGGGGTGCTCTCCTCCGTGCCCTCGGTGTCGACGTGCCCGAGCTCGGGGCGCGGGGCCAGCGGACCGAGGTGGAAGACCATCCGGGCCTCCACGTCCCCCACGTTGCGGAAGCGGTGCCGCATATAAGGGGGAATCAGCAGACCCTGGTCCGGGCGCAGCGGGTGCGCCTCCCCGTCGAGGTCCACTTCGAGGGCGCCCTGGACGACGTACACGAACTCCTCGGAGTACGGGTGGTAGTGCTCGCCGATGCGCTCGCCGGGCTGGACGAGTGCCATGCCCATGAAGCCGCTCGTGGCGCCCACCGCAGTAGGTGTCAGCATGGCGCGCAGGTCACCTCCGCGCCGGCGGTTGGGCTGGGTCTCGCTGAGGTCCACGATGCGTGGGCGGTGCGTGGTCATGGCTGATTCCTCCAGGGGCGTGGGGCCGGCGGTTGAGGGGGGACGGGACCTGCTGCGGGCGGGTGCGCTCAGGCGTCCGGCGCCCGGCGGTCGGTGATGAGGGCCATGTCGGAGCGCTCGAGGAAGTGCGCCACCTCGCGGTCGTTCGACAGACCGCCGGCCACATCGGTGTCGAGGAGGCGCCGCAGCACCGCCGTCTTGCGGGGACCGCGGACACCCAGCGCCAGCATGGGATCGCTGTCGAGGGGAATCCGCAGATCGATGAGCCGGACCACCACGTCGTCGCGCTGGAAGACGGTGCTGCCGGTGATGGGGCACTGCGGGTCGTCCGCGGCCAGCTCGTCCTGGTGGGCCAGCATCCTGGCCAGGGCCATCCCGCACCCCTCTTTGGCGGGGTAGAACAGCGCGTGCCGGCGGATGCCGTCGGGCTGCTGTCCGCTCGCCGCGACGTGGTGCACCGCGGGCAGGGCGGCGCGGGTGAAGAACACCCGGGCGGAGTTCGGGTCGCTGAGGTCGCGGTCCTGCTCCAGATACGGGTTGACGGCCTCCTCGACGGCCCGGATCTCGGGCTGCTGGGAGATGTGCCGCAGCGCCGCGACCAGGTCGCCCTGCACCTCCACCGTGCGCACGACGCGGTTGCCGTGCATGAACAGGGAGGTGCGGCGCAGCCGCGTGGTGTCGTCGACCCGGGCCTCCGGAGAGGTGTAGCCGGCGAGGATCTCCGCGACCATCGATTCGCTGCCCGGCTTCACGGTGAAGGTCAGTGCGTGCCGGACGACGCCGTCGCCGACGCGGGGGTTGGCCTGCAGCCGGCCCTTGGGGGGCTCGGGGGCGAGGCTGGCGATGTTCGAGGTCTCGCGCAGGACGCTGAAGCGCAGCGACCGGGTGTCGCGCACACAGCTGTGCAGCGGCTGGACCATCTTGACGTGTTCCTCGCTGTTGACCCAGGCGAGGAAGGGCGGTGCGCTCTCCCACTCACTGGTGATGAGCCACTGCGAGGGGTTCTCGATGGACTGGCACAGTTGGTCGTTGATGTGCCCGGGGACGGACGCGACCTGATTGCGCAGGTGCTCATAGGCTTCCATGAAGCGCTGCTGGGCTCCCTCGTGGAGATCCAGAAGCAGCACGACCCGAAGCCGCGAGCCGTCGAAGGCTGACTGGGATATTCGTTCCGACAGCGTTGTCATCGTCTACGCATCTCCTTCGGGGCCCGGTGGCCCCAGTGGTGCGTCGTCAGTTCCGGTGCGATCCGGTGACTGAGCCGGATGGTGGGGCGGCCTGCCCGGTGTCCGGGGGGCGTCCCGGATTCGATCGTGGCCGGGACCCACGGGCGGCGCGAGATCTGTGAGCCATGCAGGTGAACGGTGATCGAACAGAGCCGGGGCCGCGGACCCGTGCTCCATCTGCCGTACGCATCCGTGCCGCTGGAGCACGCGAGGAACCACCCCGCCGGGAACGGATCCCGGTACCCGTCGTGGTCGGGCCGCAGGTCGGCGCCTCGCCCCGCCGTTCCCGGGACCTCCGGGCGTCCGTCAGCCGCCGGTCGGGGAGGCCGGGCACCTCCCGCCCGCGTGGGTGACGGGGAACGACGTCCGCACGGGGGACTGTTCGGGGAGGCCGGTCCGAACAGCGGCTCCGCGGGGCCGCCTCGGCCCGGGCCGACAACCACGGGGGCCGGCAGGCCCGTTCACGCACCGGCGGCAACCAGGAGTGGCTGCCGCTCTCCGCCGCAGTCGTGCTCCTCCGCACCGGATGCGCGGAGCGTCACCGCGGTCCTCGGGCCGACGGCGTCCGGCCGCCGGTGGGCCACCGGCAGCGCCGGGTCCGCCCCGCAGCCCGGGCCCGGGCCGGGGCGAGACCCGGCGGACTTCACCGGTGGGCCACGGCACCGGTCTCCTCTCCCCTGCAACGGCCGCACTGGGCCCGGACGTTGAGGTCCCGGACGAGGCTCCATGACATGCCGCCGGACAGGCCGCTCAGCGGTACCCGGCCGACCGGTTCCTCCTCACCGGCGCCCCGGGCCGACACGAAGCGTCCCCCATCGGCGCGGGACGCACAGCGGCCGGACCCCGGGGCGCACGAGGCTGCCGAGCAACAAGCGACCGACCGAACGTCCCCCGGTCCCTTCGCGGCGCGAACGTATCTTCTGCCCGTCACCACCGCAGGGGCTTCTGAGAGCCGTCCCGGCCGCGTCCCGCAACTCGGGGGCCGAATTCCGGTTGAGTCCGGACATGGACGCCGAGAAGCCCGCCTCGCACCCCTTCCAGCGCATCTCCCTCCCCCGCCGGCCGCCGCCGCTGCCGCCCCCCGACCCCCAGGCACGGCGCCCGGCCGAGGGGGAGACGCCGATCTTCGACCAGCTGCTCAAGGAGTGGCGCTCGGGGGAGCTCCGGCCGGTCGTGTCCTGGCCGGTCGACGATCCGGGGAAGATCAGGGCGGGCGCCGCTGTTGGGACGGAGGATGGACGTCCCTGTCCGCGGACCCGTAACGAGGAGCATGACCGTGAGCCTGTACGACATCCCCCTGCGCACCCTGACCGGTGAGCCCGCTTCCCTCGCCGACTACCGGGGCAAGGCCCTGCTGGTGGTGAATGTGGCGTCCAAATGCGGACTGACCCCGCAGTATGCGGGCCTGGAGCGGCTGCAGCAGCGCTACGGGGACCGTGGTTTCGCTGTGCTGGGCTTCCCCAGCAACCAGTTCGCGGGCCAGGAGCCGGGCACCGCGGAGGAGATCGCCACGTTCTGCTCGGCGACGTACGGCGTGAGTTTCCCGCTGTTCGAGAAGACCGACGTCAACGGCGCGGACCGGCACCCGCTGTATGCGGCGCTGACCGCCACCGAGGATGCCGAGGGCGCGGCCGGTGACATCCAGTGGAACTTCGAGAAGTTCCTGATCGATGCCGGGGGCGAGGTCGCGGGCCGCTTCCGGCCGCGCACCGACCCGGAGGCCGAGGAGCTGGTCGGCGCCATCGAGGCGGCCCTGCCGGCCTGAGTCCGGGACCGGGCCGGCGAGGAGTGGGGCCGGCGGCGTCCGGGCCCGTCAGGCGACGGCGCTGCCGGCGCTGTCCGTGACCCCGGCCGGCCCGGTGGCCTCGGCCCGGGCGTCCATGGCGCCCTCGTCGTCGGGGACGAGGTCGAAGCTGCCGGTCAGCCCAGTCATGCGCAGCAGCCGCGCGACGCTCCCGTCGCCGGTGGCCCCGCTCAGCCGTAGCCTGCCGCCCCGCTGCCGGATGCGCTGGCGGGCGCGGCTGAGCAGGGACAGTCCGGCGCAGTCGATGAACGTCACCGCGCGCACGTCCAGCACGAGATCGACGCCCTGGGCGCCGGTGATGTCGTCCAGCCGGTCGGACAGCACCGACACGGCGAGGATGTCCAGCTCACCGCGGATTTCGAGAAGGGTGGTGCCGCCCGCCGCACGGCTGGGTCCCACGAGTCTCGGGTAGTACTGACCTTCATCCATCGGCCCGGCCCACTTTCATGCCGAGGCGCGAGATATGGCCACGCGTCTGCGGCGGAGATGTTCGGAACGTGTGGGGGGCGCCCGGCGCAATCCGGGCGGGTCGGCCCGTTTCCGGGTCGTTGGTGGTGTGGTGGTGTGTCTGCTGTGCCCTTGCGTTTCTGCAGCTGTGCCCGTAGTTGACTACGGCTTACCCGCAGCTCGGGGGCCTCAAGTCCCGGCGCACGACTCAGCTCCAGGTTGTCTCAAAGTCGCCCCTGGCGGGTGTGGCCGGGATAGGCGACCAAGGCCCGCTGCTCCTACTGCGCCCCGTACCCCGCCGACCAAGGTGGCCTGCTCGCCCGCCCGCGCCACCGACCTGCTCCCGTAGACCTGGACGGCATGGATCACGCGCAGGTCAGGCCATGTCCCGGCCGAACCGGAGATACCGTCCGTTTGGCGCGGATAACACGCTTTCGACCGAATTAGACTGTCCGAACGGCCGGAAGTGAGAGGTGTGCCCTGAAGCCGTCGGACCCCGCGGGAGATTTTCCCGACCGCACCGCGCGGAGCTTGCGCGCGCTGGCGGGCGGGCCGATCTCCCGTCTCCCGCAGCTCCTGGAAGCGATGGTGACGGTCGGTTCCGATCATGATCTGCGCCGTGCGCTGGACCGTATCGCCGAGAACGCCGCCGCGCTGACCGGAGCGCGTCACGCCGCTGTCAGCCTCCTCGACGAGGACGGCGACGGCCCCGGCGAGCTGATCACCCACGGCCCCTCCCCCGCCTCCGAGCAGCCCGCCGGAACATTTCTGGAGGTGCCCATACAGGTGCAGGGCGAGCTGTTCGGCACGCTGTGCGTGGCGGGGAAGGACGGTTGCGGGGGGTTCGGCGACGCGGATCTGCACCTGGTGCGGGTGCTGGCCACCCAAGCCGGCATCGCCGTGAGCAATGCCCGGACGCACGCGGCCGCCCGGCAGCGCAGACGCTGGATCGACGGGACGGCCTCCGTGACCACGGCGCTGCTGACCGAGCCCGACACCCGCTCGACGACACCCAACGCCCTGACCGTCGTCGCGGAGCAGGGCCGGGACCTGGCCGAGGCGGCCACCGGCGCGGTGCTGCTGCCGCACCCCGAGGGCGGTATGGAGATCGTGGCGATCTCCACCGTGCTGCCCGAGGCGGTACGGGTCGAGTCCGAGCGCGCCAGGATCCCGCCGCAGAGCCCGGCCGTCCATCAGATACGCGCCGGGCTCGCGGTGTTCTCCGACAACTTCGGCGGCGACCCCCGCTCGATCTCCCCGCTCTCGCGCCACTACGGCCCGATGATGCTGCTGCCACTGCGCAGCAGCGGGCGGGTGCTGGGCGCCCTCGCGCTGTGCCGCAGGCCCGGCGAGCGCCGCTTCAGCCACACCGAGCGGACCCTGGGGACGCAGTTCGCCGCCCAGGCCGCGGTGGCGCTCGTCCTCGCCGACCGGCACCGCGACCGCGAACAGCTCGCCGTCTTCGAGGACCGCGACCGCATCGCCCGCGATCTGCACGATCTGGTCATCCAGCGGCTGTTCGCCACCGGGATGCTGCTGGAGACCGCCCGGCGCAAGGCGCAGCTGCCGGAGGTGGCGGAGGGGGTCGGCCAGGCGGTCGACGAGCTGGACGCGACGATCCAGGAGATCAGGTCGGCGATCATCGCGCTGCAGCAGGGGCCGGCCGCGGTGCCCGGACTCCGTACCCGCGTACTGCGGGAGGCCGCGGCCGCCACCCCCGTGCTCGGCACCCGGCCGTCGGTGCAGTTCCTCGGCCCGGTCGAGGCGCGCCTCGACGACGAGGCCGGCCGGGAACTGCTGGCGGCGCTGGCCAAGGCGCTGGCCGAGGCAGCCCCGTCGGTCTCCGCCGCGGCCTACCCGGTCCGCACCGAGGTCGTCGTGGACACCCTCGCCACACTCCCCGACGGCCGCCCCGCGGTACGCCTGACCGTCAGCGTCCCGGCCGACACCGAGGCCCTCACGGTCTGGGAACGCCCGCTCTGACGAGCCCGCGCCCTCGTCGATGGGCTCCCCACGAGGCGGTTTCCGCGGCTCGGGTGGCCAACGGCGATCCTTGTGAGTGAGCGTGGAGGAATCAATTGACCTCAACATTGCTTGAGGTCCTAGGTTGCTCTTATGTCGCCGGTCACGCACGGCGATCCCGTGACGACCCCGACGGCTTGGAGGCCACGATGGACATGGAAGTCACCGCCTGGCATGCGCTGCACAGCACGATGACCGCGCAGCAGGGCCGGCGCCGCTTCTCCCGCGGCACGCTGCGCCGCATCGCGGCGTTCGCCCGCCCGCACCGCCGCCGGCTGCTGTGGTTCCTCGTCCTGAGCACGGTGACCGCGATGCTCGCGGTGGCCACCCCGCTGCTCGCCGGCCGGGTGGTGGACGCGATCGTGAACGGCGACCCGTCGGGCGTGGTCATCGGCCTGTCCGGGCTGATCGCCGTGATCGCGGTCGCGGAGGCGGGACTGGGGCTGCTGACCCGCTGGCTGTCGGCGAGCATCGGTGAGGGGCTGATCCTCGATCTGCGGACGACCGTGTACGACCACGTCCAGCGGATGCCGATCGCGTTCTTCACCCGCACCCGCACCGGCGCGCTGGTCAGCCGTCTGAACAACGATGTGATCGGCGCCCAGCGGGCGTTCAGCGACACCCTCTCCGGGGTCGTCAGCAATATCGTGACGCTGCTGCTCACCCTCGTGGTGATGCTCGGCCTGTCCTGGCAGATCACCCTGATCGCGCTGGTGCTGCTGCCGGTGTTCGTGCTGCCCGCCCGCCGGGTCGGCCGGCGGCTGGCGGACCTGCGCCGGGAGGGGGCCGACCACAACGCGGCAATGGGCACCCAGATGACCGAGCGGTTCTCCGCGCCCGGCGCCACCCTCGTCAAGCTGATGGGCCGGCCGGCGCGCGAGTCCGCCGAATTCGCCACCCGGGCCCGCCGGGTGCGCGACATCGGGGTCCGTTCGGCGATGGTCCAGACGTACTTCGTCACGGCCCTCACCCTGGTCTCCGCCCTGGCGCTGGCCGTGGTCTACGGGCTGGGCGGATTCCTCGCCCTGCACGGACAGCTGGAGCCCGGTGCGATCGTCTCGCTCGCTCTGCTGCTCACCCGGCTCTACGCCCCGCTGACCGCGCTGTCCGGCGCCCATATCGAGGTGATGAGCGCGCTGGTCAGCTTCGAGCGGGTCTTCGAGGTGCTCGACCTGAAACCGCTGATCACCGAGAAGCCGGACGCCCGCGCGGTGCCCGACGGCCCGGTGTCGGTGGAGTTCGACGCCGTCCGCTTCGGCTACCCGTCCGCGGACAAGGTCTCGCTGGCCTCCCTGGAGGAGGTCGCCGTCCTCGACACCCGTGGCGGCGAAGAGGTCCTGCACGGCATCTCCTTCCGCGCCGAACCGGGCCAGATGGTCGCCCTGGTCGGCTCCTCGGGCGCCGGCAAGTCGACCGTGGCGCAGCTGCTGCCACGGCTGTACGACGCCGATGCCGGTGCGGTCCGGCTGTCCGGGGTGGACGTCCGCGATCTGACGGCGGCCTCGCTGCGCGACGTCCTGGGGATGGTCACCCAGGACGGGCACCTCTTCCATGACTCGATCCGCGAGAACCTGCTGCTGGCCAGGCCGGAGGCGACCGAGGCCGAGCTGTGGGACGCATTGCGCCGAGCCCGTCTGGAGGAGCTGATCGCCGGGCTTCCCGATGGTCTGGACACCGTCGTCGGCGAGCGCGGCTACCGTCTCTCCGGGGGCGAACGGCAGCGGCTGACCATCGCCCGGCTGCTGCTCGCCCACCCCCGGGTGGTGATCCTGGACGAGGCCACGGCCCATCTGGACAACACCTCCGAGGCGGCCGTGCAGGAAGCCCTCACCGAGGCGCTCGACGGCCGTACCGCCCTGGTCATCGCCCACCGGCTGTCGACCGTACGGGCCGCGGACGTGATCCTCGTCGTCGAGGACGGGCGGATCGTCGAGCGCGGGACGCACGAGACCCTGCTGGCGGACGACGGGCGGTACGCGGAGCTGTACCGGACCCAGTTCGCCGACTCGGAGGACCGCCGGAAGGCCGCCGGGGAGGAAGCCGGCCGCCCGGACGCGGGGCCGGATCTGCTGCCGGAGTCGGCGCTGGCGAACTGAGGCGGACACGCCCCAGGGCGTGTCCGCAGGGTCCCGTCGTCCGCCCGCAGGGCGGGGCCCGCGGCGTCTGGTGCGTGCGATCGCAAGGCGGAGGGTCGTCCTCGTAGTGGGTCTACGTGGACGATCCGACAACGCAGCGAGCGCGCGTGCCAGGCGTCGCGGGCCAGGCGGGACTCTGCGGACACGCCCTGGGCCCCCGCCTCTTGGCGGGGGCCCGTGCCATGCCGAAAACTGAGGCGATGACGCAGCGCGCGGAACACTCCACGGTCATGGACCGCCTGGCCCTCGACGATCTGATCAACGGCTATGCCCGCGCCGTGGACGACGGCGACTGGCCCGGCTATCTGGCCCTGTTCACCCCTGACGGACGGGCCGACTACCGCTCGGCCGGCGGCATCGAAGCCGGCACCGAGGACATCGCGGCCTGGCTGGCCGAGATGCTGCGGCAGTTCGCGATGCGGCAGCATCTGATCGTCAACCGCCGAATCGAGCTCAACCGGCGCGACGGTGCACCCGGCGACACCGCCACCATCCAGGCCGACTACCTCAACCCGATGCGGCTCGCCCGCCCCGCCGCGGACGCCGGCGACGACGACCCGACCGCCCCCAATTACACCTGCGGCGGCCGCTACGACTTCACCGCCCGCCGTACCCCCGACGGCTGGCGGCTGACCGGGGTCGTGGTCCACGAGAAGTGGCGGCAGGTGCGTCCCCTCGGCGACTGACCGTCCCGCTCCCCTCCCGGTCCGGAATCGGCCGTTGCGGCGACACCCCCTTTCCTTGATCCGCCGGCCCGCGCAGACTGGCCGTCCGGCCCGCGGACACCGGGACGAGGGAGGCGGCATGGACGGAGCGCTCGGCCACCGGCCGCGGTGGCTCGGCTCCCCCTGGGTACGGGGCGTGGCCGCCGCCCTCGCCGGCGCGGTGCCTGCCCTCACCTTTCCCGCGCCGTCGTGGTGGTGGCTGGCGTATGTCGCGCTGGTCCCCTGGCTGCTGCTGGTGCGGTCGGCGCCGACGTACCGGCAGGCCGCGCTGGACGGCTGGCTGGGCGGCACCGGCTTCATGCTCGCCGTCCACCAATGGCTGCTGCCGAGCCTGCACGTCTTCATCCTCCTGCTCGCCCTGCTGCTCGGGGCGCTGTGGGCGCCGTGGGGGCTGCTGGTGCGCGCGCTGCTGGGCGGCGCGCCCGGACCGGACGGAACGGCGGGCGGCGCGAGGCGGCCGGCGACGGGCCGGCGGTACGCCGCCGCGCTGGTGCTGGTGCCCTCGGGCTGGCTGATGGTCGAACTGGTCCGCTCCTGGGAGTACTTGGGCGGGCCCTGGGGACTGCTGGGCGCCGGACAGTGGCAGGTGACGCCCGCGCTGCGGCTGGCGTCGGTCGGCGGGGTGTGGCTGCTGAGCCTGCTGATCGTGGCGGTGAACACCGCGGTGGCCGAGCTGATCGCCCGTCCCGCGGCCTGGCTGCCGGCCGTCTCGGGGCTGCTGGTGTGCGCGCTGGCGGGCACCGCGGCGTGGCTCTGGGCGCCGGTCCCCCGCACCGCCGGCACGGTGCGGTTCGCGGTCGTCCAGCCCGGCCCGACCGGGCCCCCGTCGGCGCGGCTGGCCCGGAGCGAAGCGCTCACCCGGTCGCTGGCGGGCCGCGGGGTACGGCTGATCGTCTGGGGGGAGAGCAGCCTTTACGAGGACCCGGCGGACCGCCCGGCGCTCGCCGCCCGCCTCGCCGCCCTCTCCCGGCAGACCGGCGCCGAGCTGTTGGTCAACGCCGACTCGCCCAAGGCCGGCCGGGCCGGTATCTACAAGAGCGCGGTGCTGATCGGACCGGACGGGCCGACCGGTGACCGCTACGCCAAGATGCGGCTGGTGCCCTTCGGCGAGTACATACCCTTCCGGCCCGTACTGGGCTGGGCGACCCGGGTGGGCAAGGCGGCCACCACCGACCGGCTGCGCGGTACCCGTCAGGTGCTGCTGCCGGTGGCCACCGCGGGCGGGCTGCGCATCGGGCCGCTGGTGTGCTTCGAGTCCGCCTTCCCCGACATGAGCCGTCATCTGGCGCGGGAGGGTGCGCGGGTGCTGGTCGCCCAGTCCTCGACCTCGACCTTCCAGCACAGCTGGGCGCCCGCACAGCACTCCTCACTGGCCGCGCTGCGCGCCGCGGAGAACTGGCGGCCGATGGTGCATGCCACGCTCACCGGCATCAGCGCGGTGTACGGCCCGCGCGGCGAGCAGATCGGCGCGCGGCTGGGCACCGACCGCAGCGCGGCGGCCGTCTACGACCTGCCGCTGGCCGAGGGCACCAGCCCGTACACCCGGTTCGGTGACTGGGCGGTGTACGGGGCGGTGGGCGCGCTGGTGCTCGCCGGCGGGTACGCGGGGCTGCGGGCGCTCAGCAGGCGGCCTGCGCCAGGGCGTCGGTGATCACCCGTTCGCACAGTTCGTGGGTGCGCAGCGCGTCCCGGGCGGACGGCTGCCGGCCGGCCCGTACGTCGTCCAGGAACGCCAGCACGATCTGCTCGATGCCGCGCTGGCGGGCGACCGGCACCCAGTCGCCGCGGCGCCGGATGCTCGGCTGTCCCTTGTGGTCGATGACCTCGGAGAGATTGACGACCTGACGCCTGGTGTCCTGCCCGGAGACCTCGAGGACCTCCTCCGCCGAACCGCTGAGGCGGTTCATGAGGCCCAGGGCGGTGAAGCCGTCGCCGGACAGCTGGAGCACCACATGCTGCATCAGCCCCTCCCGGATCCTGGCGCGCACATCGATGTGGTCGACCTCGCCGGGGACCAGGAACCGCAGGGTGTCGACGACATGGATGAAGTCGTCCAGCACCAGCGTGCGCGGGTCCTCGGGCAGGCCGATGCGGTTCTTCTGCATCAGGATCAGCTCGCGGGCGTGCTCGCGGCACTGGGTGTAGGCGGGCGCGAAGCGGCGGTTGAAGCCGACGGTGAGGCCCACGCCGCGGTCCTCGGCGAGCGCGACCAGGCGCTGGGAGACGGCGAAGTCGTAGGAGAGCGGCTTGTCGACATATGTCGGCACGCCGGCTTCGAGCAGCCGGGTCACGAGCTCGGGGTGCGCGGCGGTGGCGGCATGCACGAAGGCCGCGTCCAGGCCGGTGGCGAGCAGTGCGTCCAGGTCGGTGTGGAGCTGTGCGCCGGGCAGCCGGAGGGTGTCGCCGACGCGTTGGAGGGTGGCCGGGGTACGGGTGTGCAGGTGCAGTTCGAGACCCGGTTGTGTGCCCAGGACCGGGAGGTACGCCTTCTGGGCGATGTCGCCGAGTCCGATGCAGCCGACCTTCACTCATGCTCCCTGGGTTGTACCGCGTTCCTGGCGCCTGGCGTGCCGGAAGCATACGTGCCGGCCGGCGGCCGCCGGCCGGCGATCTCGTCGGCTGAAGACCCGCCGTCCCGGACGCGGACGCCCTACGGCGTATGCCCCGCCGCCCGGTCGATCCGCAGCTGGAGCCGGTCGATCGCGTCCCGCAGGCCCTGGCGGTATTCGCCGTCGGCGAGGGCGTTGGCCGACGCCCTCGCCCGCCGCAGCTGGGCACGGGCATCGGCCGGACGGTCGAGGGCGGCGTAGTCGGCCGCGATATTGAGATGGAGGGAGGGGAAGAACGCCCGGAGCGCGATGAGGGGGTGGCGGGGGCCGGGGCCGTCGGCGACCTTCGGCTCCACGGGCGCGGCGGCGGTGCCCGCGGGCCGCTCGGTGACGAAGCCTTCGGCCGCCTCCAGGGCCCTGAGGTCCCAGTCGAGTTCGTCCCGGGGGTCGTCCTGGGTGTCGGCCATGTAGTGGGCGAGGGTGCAGCGGTGGAAGGCGTCGCCCTGCGGCCCGATCTCGTGCCACAGCGCCGAGAGGCGGTTGCGTGCCTCTTCCCGGTCGCCGGCGCGGTGCAACATGATCGCCTGGCCGATCCGGGTCAGCACGCCGTCCTCGGGCGTCGCCTGCCGCCGCTTCTCCATCACCGCGCACTCCCGGATCGTTCACCACCGCCAACGTCGTTGCCTCGACGCTAACCGCCGGACGGGACCTGCGCGCGGTGTGCGCGACGCGCCCGGGCGGCGGGCCTGACCGCGCCGCGCCGCCGGACCTGCCCGGTGGCTCAGCCCAGGTCGGGGATGCGCCAGTCGATCGGCGCATGGCCCTGGGCGGCGACCGCCGCATTGATCTGGGTGAAGGGCCGGGAGCCGAAGAACTTCTTCGCCGACAGCGGGGAGGGGTGCGCGCCCTGCACCACGGCATGCCGCTCCTCGTCGATCAGCGGCAGCTTCTTCTTGGCGTAATTCCCCCACAGCACGAAGACCGCCGGCTCGGGCCGGGCGGCGACCGCGCGGATCACCGCGTCGGTGACCTTCTCCCAGCCCTTGCCCTTGTGCGAATTGGCTTCGGCCTCGCGGACCGTGAGGACGGCGTTCAGCAGCAGCACCCCCTGCTGGGCCCACGGCATCAGATAGCCGTTGTCCGGAATGGGGTGGCCCAGCTCCTCCTTCATCTCCTTGTAGATGTTCCGCAGCGACGGCGGTGTCTTGACGCCGGGCTGCACGGAGAAGCACAGACCGTGGCCCTGGCCCGCGCCGTGGTACGGGTCCTGGCCCAGGATGAGCACCTTCACCTGGTCGTAAGGGGTCGCCTCCAGCGCCGCGAAGACCTGCTCGCGGGGCGGGTAGACCGGACCGTTGGCCCGCTCCTGCTCGACGAAGTCGGAGAGCTCCTTGAGATAGGGCTTCTCCCACTCCTCGCCGAGGGCCTCGCGCCAGGACTCGGGCAGCATGTCGGTCACCACGTCAACAACCTCCGGTGTGCGTTGCGTTCTCAGCATCAGAACCTACCGGCGGCCACTGACAACGCGGTCTGCGGGCCGATCGGGCCTCCCGCGGCGGTGGCCGGGCAGCGGGCGGTGCCGGGCCGCGCCGACCCGCCTTGTCAGGATCCCATGCCTTCCCGGCGGGTTCGCCGACGCGCGTGGTGCCGGCCCCCGCGAGGGGCCGGCACCACGGATTCTCCTCGGAGCGCACACCGGTGCGAGGCCTCCCCGGGGCCCGGCCCGATGCCGTCGGACCCCGGCGTAGAGAGCCCTGCGTAGAGAGCCCTGCGTTCAGACCCCGGTGTTGAGGGACAGGCCGCCATCGACGACCAGGTTCTGGCCAGTGATCCAGCCCGCGGCGTCGGACAGCAGGAAGGCCGCGGCCCCGCCGATGTCCTCCGGGACGCCCAGCCGCGCCATGGGGTAGCCGGCCGCGGCCTCCTCCTCACGGTTCTCGTACAGCGCGGCGGCGAACTTGGTCTTGACCACCGCGGGCGCGATGGAGTTGACCCGCACCCCCGGCGCGAATTCGTGGGCGAGCTGCAGCGTCAGGTTCACCATCGCGGCCTTGCTGATCCCGTACGCGCCGACGAACGGCGAGGCGGAGAGGCCGGCGATCGAGGCGATGTTGACGATCGCGCCGCCGTTGTCCTTCTGCCAGGCGTGCCAGGTGCGCTGCGCGAAGCCGAGCGCCGAGACGACGTTGGTCTCGAACACCTTGCGGGCGACGCCCAGGTCGAGGTCGGCGATGGGGCCGAACACCGGGTTCGTCCCGGCGTTGTTGACGAGGTAGTCGACGCGGCCGAAGGTCTCCATGGCGCGCTCGACGGCCACGGCCTGATGGGCCTCGTCATGCGCCTTACCGGCGACGCCGAGCACCCGGTCGGCGCCCAGCTTCTCGGCGGCCTCCTTGAGGGCGTCCTCGTTGCGGCCGGTGATGACGACCCGGTCACCGCGGGCGACCAGGGCCTCCGCGATGCCGTAGCCGATGCCGCGGCTGGCGCCGGTGACCAGCGCCACCTTGCCGGAAGGCTCGGGCAAGCCGCTGTTCTGCTCGGTCATGTCCAGTACTCCTGAAGTCGGTGGGGCGGTCAGTTGAGCGGGCCACCGGCGACGTACATGACCTGGCCGGAGACGAAGCCGGCCGCCTCGCCGGTGAAGAAGGCGATGGCGTTCGCGATGTCCTCGGGCCGGCCGACGCGCTGCACGGGGATCTGCGTGGCGGCCGCGGCCTGGAACTCCTCGAAGCCCATCCCCACGCGCTCGGCGGTGGCGGCGGTCATGTCGGTGACGATGAATCCGGGGGCGACGGCGTTGGCGGTGACCCCGAACTTGCCGAGCTCGATGGCGAGGGTCTTGGTGAAGCCCTGCAGACCGGCCTTCGCCGCCGAGTAGTTGGCCTGGCCGCGGTTGCCGAGCGCCGAGCTGGAGGAGAGGTTGACGATCCGGCCGAACTTGGCGTCCACCATGTGCTTCTGACAGGCGCGAGCCATCAGGAACGCACCGCGCAGATGCACGTTCATGACGGTGTCCCAGTCGATCTCGCTCATCTTGAACAGCAGGTTGTCGCGCAGCACGCCGGCGTTGTTGACGAGGACGGTCGGCGCACCGAGCTCGGAGGCGACCCGCGCGACCGCCGCGTCGACCTGCTCCGCGTCGGAGACGTCGCAGCCGACCGCGATGGCCTTGCCGCCGGCCGCGGTGATCTTCTCGACGGTGTCCTTGCACGCCGCCTCGTCGAGGTCGAGTACGGCGACGGCACGGCCCTCGGCGGCCAGGCGTACGGCGGTGGCCGCGCCGATGCCGCGGGCCGCGCCCGTCACGATGGCGACGCGCTGCTCGGTGGTGGACATGCGGGTTCTCCTCACCCTAGAAACCTCGACAAGCGGCCCGCCCCACCGATTCCGGGGTGAGCAACCGCTTAGTAGCCTGAGCAGGGCTGACGCTAGAAGCCCGGCAGGGCGCTGTCAACGCCCCACCACTGCGCCGTTGCCCACCTCACCGCGCGGCGGCCCGGGAACCGGCGGCATCGCGCCGCACGACAGAGCGCCCGGCCCGCCCGACGGCGGAACCGGGCGCCCTCGGCGCATCCGCGGTCCTCAGCGCACCAGCAGTTCCAGCAGCCGCGCGGCCTCGGTGGTGGGATCGGCGGTCAGTCCGGTGTGCACCGGTCCCGGCTGGACGATGGTGCTGCGCGGCGCCACCAGCCACCGGAACCGGCGCCCCGCGTCGTCCCCCGCCGCCTGCCCGGCCCGCTCGCCGCCCGCGCAGATGCCCTCGACGGCGCCGAGCGCGGCGCGTACCCCGGCCACGTCGGTGGTGGGGTCCAGGGCCAGCAGCCGGGCCTCGTCCAGATGGGTCCGGGCCTCGACGAAGCGCCGGGCGTGGCAGTACACGACCACCCCGGCATTGATCATCTCGCCGCGCTCGACCCGGGGCACGACCCTCAGCAGGGCGTATTCGAAGACGTCGCGTCCGTTGTGCAGACCGGTCACTTCACTGCCCTCCGTGCCAGCCGTGCGGCCAGCCATTCCGGTGCCTGCGAGGGCTTGTCCTTGGTCGGTTCCCCCAGGGTGATGTGGTCGCTGATGGTCCGGGCGCGGGCCAGCAGCGTGGTCACGTACGCCTGGCGCAGCGCCTCCGGGGAGTCGAAACCGGGCTCGTCGGCCAGCCATTCGTCCGGAACCTCGGCCGCGATGCCGGTCAGCAGCTCCTCCGTGATCTGCGGGGCGAACTCCTCGGCCGCCGCGGCGAGATCGGGACCGAACGTGGCCAGCACATGGTCGGAGGCGTTGTACGGCCGGGCCGAAGCCTTCTGCGCACTGGGCCAGTTGTGGTGCCAGATCATCGCCGCACCGTGGTCGATCAGCCACAGTTCGCCGTGCCAGACCAGCAGATTGGGGTTGCGCCAGGACCGGTCGACGTTGTTGATCAGTGCGTCGAACCACACCACGCGGCCCGCCTCGCGGGGCGTCACCTCGAAGGCCAGCGGATCGAAGCCCAGTGATCCGGGGAGGTAGTCCATGCCCAGATTGAGCCCGCCGCTGGCCTTCAGCAGCTCCTGGACCTCCTGGTCGGGCTCGCCCAGCCCGATGACGGGGTCGAGCTGCATCCGCACCAGGTCCGGCACCCGCAGCCCGAGCCGGCGGCCCAGCTGCCCGCAGATGATCTCGGCGACGAGTGTCTTGCGCCCCTGCCCGGCGCCGGTGAACTTCATGATGTAGGTACCGAGATCGTCGGCCTCGACGATTCCCGGAAGCGAGCCGCCCTCACGCAAGGGCGTGACATAGCGGGTCGCCACGACTTCGGTCAGCATGATCCCAGTCTCCACGACTCATCTACGTTGCAATCCACGGCCAATCCCCTACAGGTGCACCCCAGGTCAGCGTCGCGCTCAACCCCGGGGAGACTCTGGGGAGTTCCGACTGGCATCCCGCTCCCCCTCTCTTCCGCGCAGCCCGTCGGTGGCCGCGCGCGCCTCGAATCCGGCCTCCGGCATAAAGTGGGCATCATAACCGAGCGTGACCACTTCGCCCCCATGAATATGTCTACGCCGTACCCGGCCGGGGCCCGGCTCCAGAAGCGCACCGAGCACGGGCGCACGCCCCCTGCACATCGCTTCCGGCACGTACGGAAGGGAGGCCGACGCCGTACGGAGAACCCACCACAGTGATCCTCATAGGACCCCATCCGCGCCCCCTGACCCGGACGGCCCTGTGACGCCGCGGCGGCCGTTGGTGGGAGTGCCGACGGCCGCGGCGGCCGTTGGCACTCCCGTCAGAAGTCGTTGCCTGAGCTGGTCCTAGGGGGTGAGGACCGTCTTGATCATTCCGTCGTCCTTGGCCTGGAACGCCTTGTAGGCCTGGGGCCCGTCTTCCAGAGGGAGGGTGTGGGTGGCGAAGTGGTCGACTCCCAGGGGGTCCGCGTCGTTCAGGAGAGGAAGAATGTCGTCGATCCAGCGTTTGACGTTGGCCTGGCCCATCCTCAGCTGAATCTGCTTGTCGAACAGGGTCAGCATGGGGACCGGATCGACCGCACCGCCATAGACCCCGACCAGGGAGATCGTGCCACCTCGACGAACAGCGTCCACGGCCGTGTTGAAGGCCGTCATGCTGTCCACACCCGCGTGTGCCATGAGCCTTTCGCCCAGGGCATCGGGCAGCAGCCCTGCCAAGTTCTGGGCGGCTCGGGTGACCGGGGCGCCGTGGGCCTCCATGCCGACCGCCTCGATGACGGAATCCGTGCCGCGCCCGTCGGTGAGCCGCCGGATCTCCTCGGCTACGTCCTTGCCGTATTCGTTGAGGTCAAGGGTGTGCACACCACGCTCCCGGGCCCGGGCGAGGCGTTCGGGGACCAGGTCGACGCCGATGACTTTGCTTGCGCCCTGGTGGAGGGCGATGCGGGCAGCCATGTCACCGATCGGGCCCAGCCCCAGTACGGTGACGCTTCCGCCCGGCGGGACGGCCGCGTAGACGACGGCCTGCCGGGCCGTGGGCAGGACGTCGGAAAGGTAGACGAAACGCTGGTCCGGCGGCCCGTCGGGGACCTTGATGGGGAGCGTGTTCCCGAACGGCACGCGAAGGAACTCCGCCTGGCCGCCGGGGATGTGCCCGTAGAGCTTGGTGAACCCGAAGAGGGAGCCTCCCATGCCGCGGTCGGTGACCTGAGTGGTCTCGCATTGGGAGTGCAGACCGCGCCGGCACATCCAGCACGTGCCGCAGGCGACATTGAACGGAATCACCACCCGGTCGCCCACCGATACCTCGGTGACGTCGCTGCCGGTCTCCGCAACGATGCCCATGGGCTCATGGCCGAGAATGTCGCCCGCGTCGAGGTAGGGGCCGAAGACTTCGTAGAGGTGCAGGTCCGAGCCGCAGATGCCGGTGGACGTGATGCGCACGATGATGTCGGTCGGTTCCTGAATCGTTGGATCCGGGACGGTCTCCACGCGTACATCGCGCTTTCCGTGCCAGGTCAGAGCTCTCATCGTCACTCCCTACGAGGTCTGCTGTTCCGGACCGCCCCCGCTACCACCATGCGACTGATGCCGAGAATGCGCAGGCCGGACCGCGACAGCAGCGCGGCCCGGCGAGCCAGGGCACCGCCGAGCGTCCGGGGTAATTCGTCCGCATTGCGTTAACCGCGCCCTTCGTCGGGAACCCGTGCTCTCATGCACCCGGTACCGACCGAGGTGCGCAGCGAGCGGAGGCGAAGATCGTGGGTCATGGCGGCGATGTCATCGAGGAGTTGACCACCGACCATCGTGAGGTCGACGACCTGTTCGGGCAGTTCGAGGACACCATGCCGGGCAGCCCGGACCGCAAGCGGCTGGTCGACGCCCTCACCATCGAGCTGGTGCGGCATGCGGTCGCCGAGGAGATGCACCTCTACCCGGCCGTGCGTGAGCACCTGGAGGAGGGCGACGCGCTGGCGGACAAGGAGCTCGCCGACCACGCCCGCGTCGAAGAACTCCTCAAGGACCTCGAAGGGCGCGAGCCGGACGACCTCGACTTCGACCGCCTTGTGGTCAAGCTCAGGACAGAGGTCACCTCGCATGTCGACGACGAGGAGAACCACCTCTTCCCGCAACTGCGCGACCACGTGCACTCCTACGTCCTCGAAAGTCTGGGAGAAAAGGTCCGCGCGGCGAAAAAGACCGCCCCTACCCGCCCGCACCCCGCCGCACCGAGTACGCCCCCGGCCAACAAGCTCCTCGCACCCGGGCTCGGCCTGGTCGACCGCGCCCGCGACTACGTCACCGGCCGCGGCCAGTAACCGCACCCCACGGTCCCCGTCCCGCCCGGCCGGCACGTCCGCGTCCGTTCGCTCATACCTCCTGGCTACGGTCAGTCCCTCAGCCCCGCGACCGCAGGCGCGGGGCCGATGAGGGCGTAAGCGAGACGTGCGCCCTTGAAGTACTGATCTGTCGCGCACCGTCTTGGGCGGCGTCCCAGCCCGTGATGCGAAGGAGACCGCTCTCATGCAGCTTCCGCGCCGAACCGGTAGCGACGGCGACGACAAGCGCGTTTCCCTGAGTCCCCCCAGCCTGATCGAGCGGGAGGGCGGCGGACCGGACATGTGGACCAGGCAGCTCGGCAACGAGCCGCGGCGGGATGCGTAACACAGAGCTGGTCACATTCGGTCACAGCACGGCGGAGCGACCGCAGTTGATCGAACTGCTGCGCGGAGCGGACGTGCGGGCGGTGGTCGACGTACGGATCGGGCCGGGCAGCCGTCGCAGCCCTCACCTGTTCCGCAGCAGCCTCGCCCACTGGTTGCCGCAGGCCGGCATCGCCTACCGATGGGAACCGGACCTGGGTGGCTTTCGCAAAGCACCCGCCGACTCCCCGGACGTCGTCTGGCGCAACTCCTCATTCCGGGGCTATGCCGCCTATATGCGCGAGCCTGCGTTCGTGGCAGCGATGGACCGACTGCTCGACGAAGCCTCTCGTTCCCGCACGACGGTGATGTGCGGCGAGGCGGTCTGGTGGCGCTGTCACCGGCGCCTGATCGCCGACTTCGCCACCGTGGCCAGGAACGCCACCGTGCAGCACCTGATGCACGACAAACGGCTGGTGCCCCACCCACCGACGCCGGGACTACGGCTACGCCCCGATGGCCTGCTCGTCTACGACGACACCGCAGCCGCCGCTTTCCAGCAACCCCGCCGGATCGGAGAAGATGACGGGCCATGACTCCGACGGTGTCGAATGCCTCGCCACGCCAGACAGCGTTCGAGCACGAACAGCCGGCACCGTCCGGCGCCCACCCCCTCAGCGCTTCCTGGAGGTCCTGTCGGCGACTACGGCTCCGCCGTGGCCGCTGACGCCGCCCGGCTGTCGGCCGCTCAACGGCCGTCGAGCGGAACCGTCGCCTCGATGGCGAAGCCGCCGTCCGGCCGGCCCCCGGACGTGAAGGTGCCGCCGAAGGCGGTGACGCGTTCGCCCAGGCCGACGAGTCCGCGGCCGCCGCTGGGCAGTTCCGTGCCGGACGGGCCGTGCGGGGCGTCGTTCTCCACCCGTACCCGCACCGCGTCGGTGAGGTAGCGCACCCCGACGCGGACCGGGGCACCGGAGGCATGCTTGGCGGCGTTGGTCAGGCCCTCCTGGACGAGGCGGTACAGGGCGCCGCTGAGGTCGGCGGGCAGCGTACGGGGGTCGCCGGTGACGTCGAGGGCGATCGGGGCCCCGGTGCTGCGCGACTCCTCGACCAGGGTGGTGACGTCGTCGAGCGTCGGCAGCGACGGTGCCGGGTCCTGGTCGTCCGCGCCGTCCATCCGCAGCACATTCAGCACGTCGCGCAGTTCGTTGAGGGCCTGGCGGCCCATCTGGCCGATCAGTGCGCCCGTCTTCCGGGCGACCTCGTTGTCCCCGCCGGCCCCGGCTTCCAGCGCGCCGGCGTGCACCACCATCAGGCTCACCCGGTGCGAGACCACATCGTGCATCTCGCGGGCGATCCGGGCCCGTTCCTGCATCCGGGCCTGCGCTTCCTTGAGGTGCTGCTCGCGTTCCAGGCGCTCCGCCCGTTCCCGCAGGTTCACCAGCAGACTCTGCTTGGCGCCCCGGTACATGCCGAGCAGGACCGGCACCCCGACCATGGACACCAGCAGGACCATCACCAGGGGGGTGACCACCTGCAGGTTCGTGAAGTACGCCCAGCCGAGGAGCATGGCCGCGGCCGCCCCGGAGATCATCAGCAATTGGCGGCGGGAGCGCCCGTATTTGGCCACCGTGTACAGAGCGACCGGCAGCGTGCTGAGCGGCGGCAGGACGAGCGGCAGCAGGACGACGGCGGCCAGGGCCACCCCCGCGGGGTAGCGGCGCCGCAGGACGAGGGTCAGGCCCGCCAGGGGCACCAGAGCGGCGAACACCGGCACCGGCAGCAGCAGTACGTCGTTGTTGACCTCATTCGAGGTGAGCACCACCACCGGGTTGGCCAGCGGGAACAGCACCACCAGACAGACGTCGAACAGCATCGCCCGCCGGTTCTCCCACCAGCCCGGGTGCCGGCCCAGGGGGCGGAGCCCGACGAGCACCGGCAGGATGACGGCGGCCAGCAGCACCACGGTCAGCAGCACCCCCCGGTACGGGCCGGCCATCCCATGGCGGGGGCCGAGACGCTGAAGGTGCACCACGGCGACGGCGAGGACGGTGACCAGCCCGAGGGGTGCGGCGATGCCCACGGTGCGGATCGGCCGGGTATAGCGAGCGAGCGAGTAGTACGCGACGGTGACCGTCAGGACGGACCCGGTTCCCAGCAGCAGACCGCCGGTCACCACGGCGGCCACCGCGACCGGAAAGCGGCGCCGGAACAGCAGAAGCAGGCCCGCCGCTGCCGTCAGCCAGCCGGACAGGGACGGCGACAGCGGACTGTAGATCTCTCCCGGCGCGAAGCCTTCCCGGATGGTGGGGTCCAGCAGGGCGCAGCCCAGCGCGATCGCGGCATCGAGGACCACGGTGTACCACGGACGCATCCGGCACAGCGTCCGCACCCGGCTCCGCAGGCCGTTCCGCGCGGACGCCTCACCGGAAATCACGGAATGGGAAGGTGACTTCTCCGTGGTTTCGGTGAGCGGTGCGGAGCTTTTCTCAAGGGTCACGGGAATAACCAGACGGCCGGCGGAGGTGTCCGGAGATTGTAGGGCAGTTCCGTCCGGTCCGGCAGACGGACCATTTCATGACGCGATACGGCACGGTAATGACTTCGCAATGTGACCCTTCAATGACTTTGAGTCATCGCCGTCCCCCCTGCCGCATTCTGTGCGGCGCGCCATTCGGTTGGAGTGGATCATGAGGGAGGGCGCGGGGAGGGCTCGGGAAGGGATTCCGCAAGGGCCACCGCCGCCCCGTGGAGCTCCGCGAGAAACTTCCGGTTCCCACCGCAAAGGGATGCGGAAACGATGGCCACGTGCAGGGCAATGGCCACGCGCAGGGCAATGGCAGCGCGTATGGCGGGGGAAAAGTGGCCTGGGCGGCCGGGTCATCGACGAAACGGGAACGCCGACGTACGAATCGGCCCGACTTCATTTGCAGCAGAACACTTTCCGGATTTCGGCGGGACGCGATACCGGATGCAAGGTGCCGGATGCCGGATGCCTCTGCGGGCAATTGACGGAAAGCCCATGTCGGCAGGAACGGCCGACATGCGCCCCGGCGCCGACCCCGCTCTCCGTCGTGGCCGCCGGGCGTCGCGAAGCAGCACGTCGCGGGCGGGTCTTCCGCAGACGTCTTCGATCTGCCTAGTTTCTCTACAGAGATCGTCATCCCGGACCGGCGCCGTCCGGGCCGCCCGCACCCCCGGAGGACAGCACCTTGGACAGCAGTGCCCGGAACGTCGAGCACACCGTGAACTCTGCTGCATTTCCCCGCCAGTTCGCCCGCACCCGTCGCTTCTCCCTCGGGGTGCCCCGGCAATTCACCGTCTCCCCCGACGGCTCCCGGGTGCTCTTCGTCCGTACGGGCTCGGGCACCGATCCCGTGGGCCGGCTGTGGCAGTTCGAGGACGGCAAGGAACAGCTGCTGGCCGATCCGGCGCTCCTGGTGGGAAACGGTTCCGGGGAGGTCCCCGAGGAGGAGCGGCTGCGCCGGGAGCGCGCCCGGGAGCGCTCGGTGGGCGTGGTGTCGTACGCGACGGACGACGCGGCCCGGGTGGTGGCGTTCGCCCTGTCCGGAGCCCTGTGGGCGGTGCGGACCGACGGTGGCGCGCCGTTCTCCGTCCCCGCGGCGGGGCCGGTGGTCGACCCCCGCCCCTCCCCCGACGGCCGGCACGTCGCCTACGTGAGCCGCCGCTGCCTGCACGTCGTCGATCTGGCCGGTGCCGACCGGCAGCTGGCCCGCGCCGAGGGCCCGGACGTCTCCTACGGGCTCGCCGAATATGTCGCCGCGGAGTCCATGAACCGGATGCGCGGCTACTGGTGGGCGCCGGACAGCCGCCACCTCCTGGTGGCCAGGGTCGACACCGGCCCCGTGGAACGGCGTTACACCTCGGACCCGGCCGATCCGACGAAGCCGCCGCGGGCGGTTCCCTACCCGGCGGCCGGCACCCCCAATGCGGAGGTCACCGTTCAGCTCCGCTCCCTGGAGGGCGGGCGGATCGACGTGCGGTGGGACCGCAAGGCCTATGAGTACCTCGTCACCGCCGGCTGGGACGCACAGGGCCCGTTCCTCACCGTACAGAGCCGTGACCAGCGCATACTGCGGACGCTCACGGTCGATCCGGCGACCGGGGCCACCGAGCTGCGGCACGAGCGGACCGATCCCGCCTGGGTGGAGATCGTCCACGGCACCCCCGCCCGTACGGCGTCGGGCGACCTGGTGCTCTCCGAGGACGACGGCGACACCCGGTATCTGACCGTCGGCGGCCGGCGGGTCACCCCCAGGGGGCTGCAGCTGTGCGAGGTCCTCGGGGTGGAGGGCGAGCAGGTGCTGTTCACGGCGAGCGACGATCCGCTGGAGACGCATGTGTGGCGCCATGAACCGGGCCGCGGCAACCGGCGGCTGAGCCGCGGGCCCGGCCGCTTCACCGGCGTGGGGCGGGGCGGCACGGTCGTCCTGGCCGGGGTGACGCCACGGGGCGCCGAAGCCCGCGTCCTACGGGAGCCGGCGGCCGGCTCGGAGACGGACCAGGACGCGCCGTACGAGGTCATCCGCTCGCTCGCCGAGGAGCCGTCGGTCACCCCGCGGCCCCGCCATCTCACCCTCGGCGAACGGCAGTTGCGCGGCGCTCTCTTCCTGCCGTCCTGGCACGAGGAGGGCACAGGGAAACTGCCGGTGCTGCTCGACCCGTACGGGGGGCCGGGAATGCAGCTGGTGGGGCGCGCCCGCGGATGGTTCACCTGTGTGTCGCAGTGGTTCGCCGAGCAGGGGTTCGCGGTGCTGGTCGTCGACGGCCGCGGGACCCCGAACCGGGGCCCGGCCTGGGAGAAGACCATCCACGGCGACCAGCTCACGCCCGCCTTGGAGGACCAGATCGATGCGCTGCGGGCGGCCGCGGGGCACTGCGGTGACCTGGACCTGGCGCGGGTGGCGATCCGCGGCTGGTCGTTCGGCGGGTTCCTGGCCGCGGGCGCGGTGCTGCACCACCCCGAGGTCTTCCATGCGGCGGTCGCCGGTGCGCCGCCCACCGACATGCGGCTGTACGACACCCACTGGAAGGAGCGGTTCCTGGGCCACCCCGACGAGCAGCCGGAGAACTACGCGCGCTGCTCCCTCATCGGCCACGGCCATCTGCTGAGCCGCCCGCTGCTGCTGGTCCACGGGCTCGCGGACGACAATGTGGCGGCCGCGCACACCCTGCGCTTCTCGGCGGAGCTGCTCGCCGCGGGCAAGCCGCACAGCGTCCTCCCGCTGCCCGGCGCCACCCATCTGCCGGCCGATGACGCGGTCAACGAGCAGCTGCTGTTCTTCCAACGGGATTTTCTGCGGGAGGCGCTGAAGGGGCGCACCGAGGAGGATTGAGGGGCGTTCCCTTCGGGGCCCTCCCGCCCCGTTCGCGCCTGGATTTGTACCTCAGCGAAAGGAACGCGTCCGCGTTGAACACCCCGGGCCGTCCCTCCGTATGGACCCTGTGCAACGCCCATGGAGCAGAGCGCGCACCGAAGGCACCACCAAGAACCGGAGGCACACCATGGCTCGACAGGCAGCGTCGGAGCGGACGGAGACCGAAGCGGTGACGGCGACGGAGGAGGCCGGCCCATCGGAGGACGAGACCGGCCCGGCGACGGAGCGCGGGGCGGGACGGCGGGCCGTCGTCGCGGCGGTCGGCGCGGCCGGACTGACGGCGGCGCTCGCGGCCTGCGGCGGCAGCAAGATGGACGCGGGCAGCGGCGACTCCAAGAGCGCGGCCGGCGAGCAGTCGTCCTCAGGGGCGAGCGGCGGGGGCAGCGGCAGCGGTGGGGGCAGCGGCAGCACCCTCGCCAAGACCTCGGAGATCCCCAAGGGCGGCGGCAAGATCTTCAAGGCCGAGAAGGTGGTCGTCACCCAGCCGCAGGACGGCGAGATCAAGGCGTTCTCCGCCATCTGCACCCACGCGGGCTGCGTCGTCGGCGAGGTCTCCGGCGGCACCATCAACTGCATGTGCCACGGCAGCAAGTTCGACATCAACGACGGCAGCGTGAAGAAGGGCCCCGCCACCAAGGCGCTGGCCCCCGCCAAGGTGGACGTCAAGGGCGGCTCGGTCACCCTCGGCTGACGGCACGGCCGCCCAGCCGCCCGCCGGGCTCAAGTCCCGGCGGGCGGGTGTCGTCGGCGCCGCTCAAGCCCCTGGGGAGAATCCGGGGAGAATCAAGCCCGCTGCCCTTCGAGCAGCCGTCCGCTGTCGCAGGCAACATGGGGTGCGGCTATCTGCCGATAGCTGCCAGAAGGGCGTCCCGGGCCGCCCGCCCCCCCTTTCGACTCAGGCTTGACTTCTGCGGTCGGCGACGGGACCTGAGAGCGCCTGCCAGGCGGGACGGGGCCAGGCGGGTGACGATGGGACTGGAACCCATCTGACCGTGCTCTTTCCTGGAGGAGGCAGACGGCATGACAATCCCCTCCGATTCCTCAGGCACCGGCCCTCCGCACGGCACCGAGCAACGCGATGTCTCCACAGGCGAGGGCCTGAGTGCCCTGGCGAACATGGGCTGGCAATTCCTGCTCACCATGGGCGTGACCGCGATCGCTCTGGGTGTGCTTGTCCTGGCCTGGCCCAGCCAGACCCTGCGGGTCGTCGGTGTGCTCTTCGGCATCTACCTGCTGGCCACCGGTGTCTTCCAGCTGGCCGCTGCCTTTGGCACACACGTCCCTCGGCATCTGCGGGTGTTGCATTTCGTCGCGGGCGCACTCTTCATCCTGCTGGGCCTGGTCTGCTTCCGGGGCACCCTGGAATCGATTCTGCTGCTCGCGCTGTGGATCGGCTTCGGCTGGCTGCTGCGCGGCATCATGGTGACCGCCACGGCGATCTCCGCCGAGGGCACCCCGGCGCGCGGCTGGCAGCTGTTCTTGGGGATCATCACCACTCTGGCAGGCATCGTGCTGATCGTGTCGCCGTTCAGCTCGATCGCCGCGCTGACCCTGGTGGTGGGCATCATGGCCATCGTCCTGGGCGTGGCTGAGGTCTTCCAGGCCATCAAGATGCGCATCGAAGTCGGCCGCCTCACCCAGGGCACCACCACCAAGCGGCGCCGGCCCATGTTCCACGTCCGCCCACACCCGCAGCACTGATCACGGGGGCGTGCCGGGCCACCCCCGGTCCGGAGACGAACTCCCAGAACGGAACGTCGCCTCGGCGACGTCGTCATCGATCTCGGTGGCGCGTACAGCTCAGCCGCGTACTCCAAGCACCTCCTGGGGGCGCCCCCAGGAGGTGCTCCGCATGGACCGCGGCGCCCGACCGGCCCGTGGGCGTCAGGCCACGGCGGGGGTGTAATGGCCGGCGTCACCGCCTTCGATGGCGCGGCTGGAGGTGCCATCGATACCTACCGGAGCGTCCCCGGCGACGGTCACCCGGTGCAGCAGGCGCGGCAGGTCGCCGTAGTCGTCGGGGGCGTAGTGCTGGGTGATGCGGTTGTCGAACAGGACGAGGTCACCTGGCGTCCAGGCCACCCGGAGGATGTTCTCCGGTCGCGTCACGTACGACTGGAAGATGCGCAGCAGGTCTCGGGACTCGGAGGGGCCCAGGCCCTCGATGGTCTGCGCGAAGCCGCCGATGAACAGGCCGCGCTCCCCCGTCTCCGGGTGCACGCGTACCACCGGGTGGGCGGTGCGGTACTTGCGCGAGACGAACTGCTTGCGGTGCTCGGCCGCCTTGTCGTTCTTCGGGGCGGCGTAATCGTAGTCGTTGGTGTGGACGGCCCACAGCTTGTCCGCCAGCTCGCGCAGCGGCTCGGGCAGGTCCTGGTAGGCCCCGGCCGAGTTGGCGATCAGCGTGTTGCCGCCGTAGGGCGGGACGACGATGCTGCGCAGGGTCGACGCCTTCGGGGGTGTGCGGACGAAGGTGACGTCGGTGTGCCAGTGGTTGGCGCGGATGCCCTCGTCCCCGTCGACGGGAAGGATGTTGGGCTGCCCGTCCACGGACGGGACGGTGGGGTGGGCGGCGGTGAGTGCGCCGAAGAGGGAGGCGAAGCGCAGCTGCCCGGCGTCGTCCAGCTGCTGGCCGCGGAAGACGAGCGCCTTGTGATCCAGCAGAGCCGCGTTGATCTCGGTGACGATGGCCGGGTCGAGGTCGGCGGAGAGGTCGACGCCGACGATCTCGGCGCCGATGCGTCCGCCGATCCGGCGGATGTCGAAGCCGGTGCTGGTGCTCATGTGCAGGTTCCTTTCAGGAGTTTCGGCAGTTCAGGAGTTCGGCAGTCTCGGGTGTTTCGGCCGTTTCAGGAGGTGAGAGCGGCGGGGCCGCCGCCCACCGCCGGGACGTCCGCGGTGCGGTCGGGCCCGGTCATGCCGGCTGTCCCTCGGCGGCGGTGACGGAGGGAGCGAGCCGGCCTGCGGGGCGAGGCAGGCCGTAGTGCTCGCGCAGGGTGCGTCCGGTGTACTCGGTGCGGAACAGGCCCCGGTCCTGGAGGAGCGGCACGACGTGGTCGACGAAGTCCTCCAGGCCGCCCGGCAGATGCGGCGGCATGACGTTGAAGCCGTCGGCGGCTCCCTGCGTGAACCACTCTTCGAGCTGGTCGGCTATCTGCTCCGGCGTCCCGGCGAAGACCCGGTGGCCGCGCCCACCGCCGAGGCGCGCGATGAGCTCGCGCAGGGTGAGGCCGTCGCGCCGGGCCAGTTCGGCGACGAGCGTGAATCGGCTCTTGTTGCCGTTGATGTCCCGCTCCTCGGGAAGCGCGGGCAGCGGACCGTCCAGCGGCAGCCCGGTCAGGTCGGTGCCGAGCATCCCCGACAACTGGGCGAGCCCGTACTCCGGCACCTGAAGGTCCGTCAGCTCCTGCTCAAGAGCGCGGGCCTCCGCCTCCGTCGAGCCGATGACCGGGCAGATCCCGGGAAGGATCTTCAGGTCGTCCTCGGAACGTCCGTAGCGGGCGAGGCGGTTCTTCACGTCCTTGTAGAAGGCCTGCCCGTCCGCGAGGGTCTGCTGTGCGGTGAACACGGCCTCGGCGTACTGGGCGGCGAACTCCTTGCCGTCCTCGGACGAACCGGCCTGCACCAGCAGCGGGTAACCCTGCGGGCTGCGCGGCACGTTGAGCGGGCCCTGTACGGCGAAGTGCTCCCCCCGGTGGTCGATGGGCTGCACCTTGCCGGCGTCCACGTAGATCCCGCGCACGCGATCGAGCAGGACGGCGTCGTCCTCCCAGCTGTCCCACAGCTTGGTGGCGACCTCCACGAATTCCCGCGCCCGGTCGTAGCGCAGGCCGTGTTCGAGGTGTTCGTCCTGCCCGAAGTTGCGGGCCTCGTCGACCGTGCCGGAGGTGACGATGTTCCAGCCGGCGCGCCCGCCGCTGAGGTGGTCGAGGGAGGCGAACTTCCGGGCGGTGTGGAAGGGGTCGTTGAAGGTGGTGGAGACGGTGGCGATCAGGCCGATGTGCTCGGTCACCGTCGCCAGGGCGGACAGCAGCGTGAGCGGTTCGAAACCGCCGAGCGCGTTGTGTTTGACCTTGCCCCACAGGGCCAGGCCGTCGGCGAAGAAGAGGGAGTCGAGCTTTCCGCGTTCGGCGGTCTGGGCCAGGTGCTGGAAGTAGCGCCGGTCGGTGACGCGTTCGGGCTGGGTACGCGGATGGCGCCAGGCGGCGTCATGGTGGCCGGCGTTCATCAGGAAGGCGTTGAGATGAAGGCGGCGGGGGCCGGCTGCGGGCATGGAAGGTTCCTCCGAGTTCCTTTGGGGTCCTTGCGCAGGGCGGGTACGGGCGTCAGCTCGTCGCGGGGACGCGCCACGAGCTGAGCCGCTTCTCCACGGCCACCAGCAGCTGGTTGAAGGCCACACCGATGACGGAGATCGTGACGATGCCCGCGTACATCTGCGGAATGGCGAAGTTGTACTGGGACGCGTTGATGAGATAGCCGAGACCGGCCTTGGCGCCGATCATCTCGGCGGCGACCAGGACGACGATGGACACCGCCCCGGCCAGCCGGATTCCGGTGAAGATCGTCGGCACCGAGGCGGGCAGGATCACCTTCTGGAACAGCCGCGGGGCGGACAGGTCCATGGACTTCGCCAGTCGCAGCAGGGTGGGGTCGACGGTGCGTACCGCGCTGATGGTGTTGAACAGGATCGGCCAGGCGCACGCGTACACCACGATGGAGATCTTCGACGTCTCGCCGATGCCGAGGAGCAGCACGAACACCGGCAGCAGGGCCAGGGCGGCGGTGTTGAGGAAGACCTGCAGCAACGGGTTGAGGAGATCGGCGACGGGCCGGTACCAGCCGATGAGCAGGCCCAGCGGCACGGACACGGCGACGGCTATGCCGAATCCGCTGAACGAACGCACCAGGCTCGCCTGTGCGTTGTCGGCGAGCTGGCCGTTGGCCACGAGTCCCCACCACGCCTGGGCGACCTCGCTGAACGGCGGCAGGAAAGTCCGGTCCACCAGGCCGAAGCGGGGCGCCAGCTCCCACGCGAGCAGCAGGGCGACGATCGCCGCCGACCTGGTGACGCCGGTCAGTGCCGCGCGCAGGATGCGGGGAAGCACGGAAGCACGGTGGAGCGGCGGCCTGCTCAGCGCGACGGGCAGGACGGCCGCGGGCTCCTCGGCGGACGACGACGGCGTGCCGGTGGCCGGCGCGGAGAGTTCCTCCGTGGTCTCGAATTCCTCCGCCGTCCTGAATTCCTCCGCCGTCCTGAGTTCCTCCGCCGTCCTGAGTTCCTCCGCCGCCTTGAGTTCCTCCGCCGCCTTGAGTTCCTCCGCCGTCTTGCGCCGAGTGCTCGAACCGCTTGCGAGGCTCATACGGAGACCTCCTCCTTCTCCAGCAGTTGGGTCCTGGTCACCTCGTCGTGCAGAAGCGTCCAGATCTCGTGTCGGTACCGTGCGAACTCGGGGCTGGACCGCAGGTCGTCCGTCGCCGTGCGGGAGTCGAAACCGATCGGCACGACCTGCTTGATACGACCGGGCCTGGAGGTCATGACGGCTACCCGCTGCCCCAGGTAGACGGCCTCCTCGATGCCATGGGTGATGAAGACGACGGTCTTTCCGGTGCGCTGCCAGATGCGCAGCAGCTCGTCCTGCAGCGACTCCCTGGTCTGGGCGTCCAGCGCGGCGAACGGCTCGTCCATCAGCAGGACGTCGGGGTCGTAGGCAAGAGAGCGGGCGATGGCCACGCGCTGGCGCATGCCGCCCGACAGCTCGTGCGGATGACGGTTCTCGAATCCGGAGAGCCCGACCAGGTCCAGGTACTCACGGGCACGCGTGACGCGCTCACGCCGCGGCACGCCGGTCGCCTCCAGGCCGAATTCGACGTTGCCCAGGGCGGTGCGCCAGGGCAGCAGGGCGTACTGCTGGAAGACGATGCCGCGGTCCAGGCCGGGCCCGGTCACCGGTTCCCCGTCCAGCAGGATCCGTCCGCCGGTCGGCCGGGCGAGCCCGCCCAGCAGGTCCAGCAGCGTGGATTTGCCGCATCCGCTGGGGCCGACCACGACGACGAACTCCCCCGCGTCGATCCGCAGGTCGACACCGTCGAGGGCGCTGAACTCGCCGTCCCCGTGCGCCGAGCCACGGCCCTGGGCCCTCCCCCTCTTGGCCGGAAAGGTCTTGCGCACCTGCTCGAACTCGATCTTGGCTGTGGTGGATCCCGGCATGGGTCAGCTCCCGCTCTTGGAGGTCGGCTCGGCCGCGGACGAATTGCCCTTCCGGCCATACGCGTTGAACTCGTTGGTGTAGAGATCCGACGCCTTGACCTGGCCCTTCTCGATGTCACCGCGTTTGGCGAGCCAGTCGATCCACAGCTGGAGGTCCTTGTCGGCGATGCGCCCGGCGGTCTCGGCGACGCCGAAGGACTTCCAGTACTTCAGCGGAGTGGTGTCCTCGTTGCGGCCACGCTTCTTGACGATCTCGATCTGCCGCTCGATGACCTTTTCGCGTGGTGTGGCGCGGGCCCACTCGATGGCGCGCGCGACGCCCGTGACGAAGGTGCGCGCGGTGTCGGGGTTCTCCTTCAGGAACCGGTCGTTCACGACATACGTGCCGGCGGAAAAATTGCCGAGCAGCTGGTAGTCGGTGAACAGCGGTTCAATGCCGCCGGTCGCCAGGGCCTTGTCGCGCAGGATGTCGCCGAGGACGCCCACCTGGATCTGCTTCTGCCGCAGCGACTGCTCGATGTTGACCGGGGGCACCACCAACGGCTCGACCTTCTTGATGTCCGCCTGCGACAGGCCGTGGCGTTGCAGGTAGATATCGAGCATCGCCTCGGAGTGCGCGCCGAGGGTGTTCATCCCGACCTTCTTGCCGATCAGGTCGCGGGCCGAGTGGATCGGGCTGCCCTTCAGGACGTAGAAGCCGTTGTAGGCGGCCTTGTCAACGCCGTAGTAGCTGATGACCGCCGTAATGGGAGCCTTTCTCGCAGCGAGTTTGACGACGGCTCCGTTGAACGCGCCGCCGAAGTCGACCTGCCCGGTGGCTGCCGACTGGATGTCCTGCGGCCCGCTGATCGTGTTGCCGACCCACTTCAGCTTCACGTCCTCCAGGAAGCCGAGGTCCTCGGCCAGTTCGGGCAGGATGACGGACCCCGCCCAACCCTGGTACCGCAGGGTCTTGGTCTGTTCCTTGGCCGCGCCGCCACCCCCGGTGCCGCAGCTGACCGCGACCGCCGAGAGGCCCAGCAGGGTGAGGAACTGTCGTCGGCTCGATGGGGTCGTCAGCTTGCTTATGGAGCTCATGGAAGGGGTCCTGTTCGACTCGGTGGGTGGAGCACGGCGGTACGCGTATGGCGCGTCTGCTACGGACGCGAGGTGAAAGGGGTAGGAGGAACCGGGGGTTACGGGGCGGTTGCGATGACCGGTGCGTGGTGGCCGATGCCCGAGCGGAGCCCTCCGTGGCCTGAAAGAGCCGCATTTTCTCTTCCGGGGCGTGAAGACAACCCAAGGCGCGAAAACGGAAAGGAAATGCGAATGGTGCGGTGAAACAAACCGGCACGCGCACCGAACCCGGCAGATTCCAGGCGGGTATGCGGCGAGATTCACCAGGCGACGGGGAAATCCCGGGCCAGTAAGTGCCCCGGAATCAAGGGTTGCTCAGGAGCTGACGCTGGTCGGCTCTAGCAGCCAGCGGCACAGAGGGCACTGGCCTGGCGTCGAAGATCGACGTGCAGGCGTGCGGTGAAATCCTCCGAGTGGTTCACACTGGGGAGGCTGGCAGCGAAAATCAGCCACGTCAATGACACGACAGCCCTTGTCTCACTCTCTGGTTCGCCCGCCATGCGGGCGCAGCATTCCGTTCACAATCGGAGCCGCAGACAGCCCCTGAGGAGCGCCTCGCAGAGCATCGCGCCGGAGAATGTCCGTGCGCGGTGGGCGGCCTCGCCGCCGCGCACGGACCCCCGGCTCATCTGCGCCGCCACTCCTCGGCCAGCAGTTCGTAGGAGCGCACCCGGTCGGCATGGCCGTGCGTGATGGTCGTGATGAGCAGTTCGTCGGCGCCGGTGGCCTCCTGGAGCTGCTCCAATTGGTCGGCCACACGGCCCGGTGAGCCGACGAACTGGGTCTCGACGCGGTCGGCGACCAGTTCCCGGTCCGCGTCGGTCCACACCTGGGAGCGGGCCTGTTGGGGCGTGGGGAATTCGATCGCGCCCTCGGCGGTGCGGATGCTGCGGACCCACAGCCCGTAGCCGGTGGCGAGTTCTCGCGCGCGCTCGTCGTCCTCGGCGACCACGACATCGGCCGATACGCTCACGTACGGCTTGTCGAGCACGTCGGAGGGCTCGAACGCGGCTCGGTAGCCTTCCGCCGCCTCCAGCACGGTGGCCGGGCTGACGTGGTAGTTCGCCGCGAACCGCAGACCGTTGCGGCCGGCGACCTCGGCGCTCTGCCCACCGCTGCTGCCCAGGATCCACACCTGTACGTCGGCGCCCTCCCCCGGGACCGCGTGTGCCTCGATGCCGTCCGCGGACCGGTACGTGCCGGCCAGCAGCGCGAGGATGTCGTCGATCTGCTCGCCGTAGTCCTGCGACTCGGCGCCCGGTTGCTGGAGCAGCTTGCGCTGGAGGGCGACCCTCGGTGAGCCGAGCAGGTGCGCGAAGGAGAAGCGCGGCGGGATCCGCAGCCCGTTGGGGGCGCGGCCGTCGACGACGGGGGGCGCGGTCGGCAGCGGGGCGGCGGGCGGTCCCGGCGGGCGACCGCCGGAGCGTCCGAGGCCCAGATCGAGTCGCCCGGGATGCAGCGCATCGATCAGGCCGAACTCCTCGACCGTGGACAGCGCGGTGCGGTGCCCGAGCTGTACGGCGCCGGAGCCGAGCCGGATCGTCGATGTCGCGGAGGCGGTCAGGGCGAGGACGACGGCGGGTGAGGTGCCCGCCACGCCCGGATTGAGGTGGTGTTCGGCGAACCAGTAGCGGGCGTAACCGAAGCGCTCGGCCTGCCGGGCCAGGTCGATGGAGTTGCGGAGTGCCTCGGTGGCCGTGGAGCCGGACGAGATCGGGACCAGGTCGAGGACGCCGAGGGGCGCGTTCATGAGGCCACCCGACGGGCCTGCGCCTCGGCGTCCGGGTGGTCCAGGCCGAGGTGGTCGCGCAGGGTGGTGCCCTCGTACTCCGTACGGAACACTCCGCGCTCCTGGAGCAGCGGAACCACGGTGTCGGCGAAGGCGTCGAGGCCGCCGGGGGTGATGTGCGGGACGAGGATGAAGCCGTCGGAGGCGTCGGCCTGGACGAACTCGTTGATGGTCTCGGCGACGGTGGCCGGGGAGCCGATGAACGACTGCCGGGTGGTGGTCTCGATGACCAGCTCACGGATGGAGAGGTGCTTCGCCTCGGCGCGCTCGCGCCACTCCTCGGCGACGGCGAGCGGGTCACGGAACTGCCGTACGCTGGCCCGGCCGAGGGCGATGGTGTTTTCGCCGGGGATCGGGTCGACATCGGGCAGCGGGCCGTCCGGGTCGTACGCGGACAGGTCCCGGTTCCAGATGTGCTCCAGGTACTTGATCGCGGTCGCGCCGCTGACCTGCTGGCGCCGTACCTCGTGGGCGAGTTCCTGCGCCTCGGCGTCCGTGTCGCCGAGGACGAACGTCGCGGCGGGCAGGATCAGCAACTGGTCGTGCCTGCGCCCGTAGCGGGCGAGGCGGCCTTTGACGTCCTGGTAGAACGCCTGACCTTCCTCGATCTTGCTGTATCGGCTGAAGATCGCGTCGGAGCTGGAGGCCGCGAACTCGCGCCCCTCGTCGGAATCACCGGCCTGGAAGATCACCGGGCGTCCCTGGGGGCTGCGCGGGACGTTGAACTGTCCGCTGATGTCGAACTGCTCACCCCGGTGGATGAAGGCTCCGGCCCTGGCATCGCGCAGGAAGGTGCCGGTCGCCTGGTCGGCGATGATCTCGTCGCCGCGCCAGGAGTCGAACAGTTCATGGGCCGTGGTCAGGAACTCCTTGGCCCGGGAGTAGCGCTCCTCCTGCGGCAGGAAACCGCCGCGGCGGAAGTTCTCGCCCGTGAAGGCATCCCAGGAGGTGACCACGTTCCAGGCGGCGCGCCCACCCGACAGGTGGTCGAGGCTGGCGAACTGGCGGGCGACGTCGTAGGGCTCGTTGAAGGTGGAGTTGATGGTGCCGGTCAGGCCGAGGTGTTCGGTGACGGCGGCGAGCGCGGTGAGGACGGTGAAGGTGTCGGGGCGGCCGACGACGTCCAAGTCATAGATGTGTCCGCCCTGTTCGCGAAGCCGGAGCCCCTCGGCGAGGAACAGGAAGTCGAACTTGGCTCGCTCGGCGGTCCGCGCCAGGTGCGCGAAGGAGCTGAACTCGATGTGGCTGCCGGCCTCGGGGGCGCTCCACACGGTGGTGTTGTTGACGCCCGGGAAGTGCGCCGCGAGGTGGATCTGCTTGAGCGGCTTGTCCGTTGACGACGTGCTCATGAGTGGGTTCCTCCGTCTCAGGCGGTGGCGGTGGCGGTGGCGTAGCGGTTGGCGGGGCGGGCGAGGCCGAGCAGCCCGCGCAGGGTGTCGGCCTCGTAGGAGCTCCGGAAAGCGCCTCGGCGCTGGAGTTCGGGGACCAGGCCCCGGGTGATCGCGGGGAGGTCGTGTCCGAGGACGGCGGGGCGCAGCCGGAAGCCGGACAGCCCGGCCTGCTGGAACTCCAGTAGCTGTTCGGCGAGTTGGGCGGGCGTGCCGGTGAAGATGCGGGCGTCGCTGGTGTACGTGTATCCCGCGAGGGCGTCGAGGCGCTCCCGGCGGGCTTCCGCTGCGTGGGGGTCGTCGTCCAGGAACACCACCAGGTCGCCGAAGAGGTGCAGCGGCTCCTCCGCACGCCCTGCCGCGTCCTGCTCGGCCCGCACCGCGGCGACGACGGCGCGCGCCTGCTCGGGATCGTGCGGCGTGACGTACCCGACGTCGGCGGAGCGGGCGACCAGCCGGAACGGGGCACCGGTCGCGCTCTCGTGTGCGAGTGCGCTCACCAAGGGCTGGCCCTGCGGCGGCCGGGGCGTGATCGAGGGCCCCTTGACGCTGAAGTGCTTCCCCTCGAAGTCGATGTAGTGCAGCTTGTCGCGGTCGATGAAGCGGCCGGTGGCGACGTCCCGGATCTCCGCGTCGTCCTCCCAGCTGTCCCACAGCCGGCGTACCGCTTCGACGTAGTCGGCGGCCTCGTCCAGGAGGTCGGCCGTCAGTTCCCGCACCGCCGGGCTGTCGAGGTCCCCGAGGCCGAACCTGGGGAACGTGCGGCGTCCGAAGTGCGCGGCCTCGTTCGGGCGCGCCGTCACCTGCACGCGCAGACCCGCGCGACCGGTGCTCACGTAGTCGAGCGTGGCGATCGCCTTGGAGATGTGGAACGGCTCGGTGTGGGTGGCCACCACGGTCGGCACGAGCCCTATGTGCCTGGTCAGCGGTGCGACGCGGGCGGCGACGAGGACGGCGTCCAGCCGTCCGCGCACCTGGTCGGTACGCCCGTCCGGTTCCAGGCGGTGCGAGGACTGGAATCCGAGCGAGTCCTCGATCGTCACGAAGTCGAGCAGGCCGCGCTCGGCCTCGGCGACGAGATCGGCCCAATAGCCGGCGGTGAGCAGGTCCCGGGGGCGGGCCACCGGCTCGCGCCAGGCGGCAGGGTGCCAGCCGGCGCCGTCGAGCGCGACGGCCAGGTGCAGCGGAGCGGATGATGAGGGCACGGTGGAGGGTCCTTCCTGAGGGGACATACGTACCGGGAGGGAATGGGTTCAGCTCACGAAGCGCAGCGGATCGGTTGTGGGAGCAGTCGACGGGCCGCGGCGAAGGCTCCGTCGTGATGCACCAACGCCGTCGCGTCCTGACGCACCGCGCCGGTCTCGACCTCGCCGACGACCAGCAGGTGGTCGCCGACGGACTGACGCAGCGTCACACGTGCGGTGAGCCAGGCGGGTACGTCGTCGAGTACGGGCAGGCCGTCCTCGTGCTCGGTCCAGGCGATGCTCTGGAACCGGTCGACGCCACTGCGCGCGAATTGCCCTGCCACTTCCGCGTTCTGGGTGCCAAGGAGGTGGACGGCGAACCGGTCGGCTTCCCGTACGGCCGGCGCGGTCGATGCGCCGAGGCCCAGGCAGAAGGACACGAGAGGTGGCCGCAGCGATACGGAGGTGAAGGAGGTGGCCGTGAAGCCGGCCGGGCCCGGGACGGTGATCACCGTGACTCCGGCTGCGTGGCGCCGCAGGGTGCGGCGGAGTATGTCGTCGGCGGCAACGTTCTTGGCGGCAACGGCCGTTGAGGATCGGCCGGGGCGGTTCTCGGGGGTGCTCATGTCGGTTCCCTTCGGCGTCTGGGCGTGGTCGGGCACGGCGTGGTCGGGCACGGCGGCCGCCTGTTCAGGGCGCCGGTGCCGGATGACAGCCCGGGGTACGCACCAGCAGGAAGTTCGTACGGCGGCGCAGGGTGAAGCCGATCGACTCGTAGAGACGGATGGCCGTGGTGTTGCTCGCGAGTGTGTGGAGGAAGGGGGTCTCCCCGCGTTCCCTGATCCCGGCCGCCACCGCCCGGACCAGTCGCGTGGCCAGGCCCTGGCCACGGTGTGCCGGGTGGGTGCAGACGGCGCTGATCTCCGTCCAGCCCGGCGGATGCACGCGTTCCCCCGCCATGGCGATGAGCTGTCCACGGTGCCGGATGCCGAGGTAGGTGCCGAGTTCGACGGTGCGGGGCCGGAAGGGGCCCGGCTTGGTCAGGGCGATCAGGTCCAGGATCTCGGGGATGTCGTCGAGCCCGAGCCGCACCCCTTCGGGGGCTGGTTCGGCGCGCAGCCCGGTGTCGACCAATTGGACACCCTGCCCTGTCTCCACGATCTCCCATCCGTCGGGGACGGCCCGCGCTCCCGTGACGGCGGTTTCGGTGTCCGGGCCGACCAGCGCGGCCAGGTCGTCCCAGGCCCCCGGGTCGGCCGGGTCGGCGAGGGCGGTGAAGGGGCACACGTCCAGGGGGTAGCGGGCGGCGCGGCCGACGCGCTCGGCGATCCGGGCGTGCGGGCCGGTCAGCGCGGCCCAGACGGCGTTGTCCAGGACGTGCGGTTCGGCCGGGCTCTGCGCAGGGGAAGGAGAGACGCTGGTGGACATAGCGGTGAGCAGGCTCCGTGTCATCCGTGGCATCCATGGCATCGGTGTCGTCCGTGGCGGACATGGTGGGCCGGTGCGCCCGGGACTCGGCGGGACGCCGGAGTCCCGGGCGGCAGACGCCCGTGCGAGCGTTGATCAGGAGTTGTCGAGCGGCAGGCCGGGCGGGTTGACCTGGGAGGTCTTGACGGCCTCGTTGGAGAGGTTCCAGGCGTCCAGCCACTTGGCGTACTGGCCGTGCTTGATCAGGTAGTTGATGGCCTCGGCGACCGGCTTGGCCAGCCCGCTGTCCTTCTTCGACGTCGCGGCGATCAGACCCTGGAGCTTCGCGCCCGCGCCGGAGAACTTGCCGGCGCTACGGGTCGCGTTGGGGGTATTCGCCGTGTGGGTGGTGTGGTAAGCGATGCTGGGGTTGGGGCCGAAGTGGGCATCTATCTTCCCGCTGTTCAGCGCCAGGTAGACACTGTTGTTGTCCGGGTAGTACTTGACGGTGAGGTCCTTGCCCTCCTTCTTCAGCTTCGCCTTCCACTCCAGCAGGACCTTCTCCTGGTTGGTGCCCCGGCTCACCGAGACCGTCTTGCCGGCCAGGTTCTTGTAGTCGCCGTCGAAGTTCCAGGTGCTTTCCTTACGTACCTCGAACCCCAGGTTGTCCTGCCGGTAGGTGGCGAACTCGTACTTCTTCTTGCGCTCCTCGGTGTCGGTGACGTTGGAGAAGGCCGCGTCGACCTTGCCGCTGTCGATGCCGACGAACAGGTTCTCCCAGGTCGAGTTCTTCAGCTCGGGCTTGAGGCCGAGGACCGCGGCCACCAGTCGGCCGAAGTCGGGCTCGGATCCGGTGAGCGTCTTCTGGTCGTCGCCGACGAAGTTCAGCGGAACGGAGCCGGTGGGCAGGGCGCCGACGCCGACGACCAGCTTGCCCTTCTTGGCGATCGACTTGGGCAGCTTGGCGCTGATGGACTTGACCTCGGAGACCTTGAGCTCGGTCTCCTTGGCGGCACCGTTGGAAAGGGCCCCCACGGTGACCGTCCCGGACGGCTTGCTGTCGGACGTGCCGGCCGCGTCGCTGTTGCCCCCGCAGGCGGCGAGGCCGGTGACGAGGGTGGCGACGGCGGTGCCCGCGGTGAGGCCGCGGAGGAGTCTGCTGCGGAGGCTGAGGGTGCGCATGGCGGTCCTTGGTTCGGTGAACGGTTGCGGTGACGTGCTGCTTGTTCTTCGGTGACGTGTGTGGGGGGCTGCGGTGGTGTGGGGGTGCACGAGCCCGGGCGGGGCGCGGGCAGTGGGACGTACGGCGGAGGTCAGAGCACCTTGCTCAGGAAGTCCCTGGTCCGCTCGTGTTTCGGGTGGTCCAGCACCTCGGAGGGCGGGCCCTGTTCGACGATCCGGCCCTCGTCGAGGAAGACGACCTGGTCGGCGACCTCACGGGCGAAGCCGATCTCGTGGGTGACGATGATGAGAGTGGTGCCGCTGGTGGCCAGGTCCTTGATGACGGCCAGCACCTCACCGACAAGTTCGGGATCGAGCGCGGAGGTCGGTTCGTCGAAGAGGATGACCCCCGGCCGGAGGGCGAGGGCGCGGGCGATGGCCACCCGCTGCTGCTGGCCGCCGGACAGCTGCCGCGGATAGGCGCCGACCTTGTCGGCCAGGCCCACCCGGCCGAGCAGTTCGCGGGCCAGCTCCTGCGCCTCGGGCTTGGTCAGCTTCCCGGTCGCCACGGGAGCGGCGGCCACGTTGTCCAGCGCCGTCAGATGCGGGAAGAGGTTGAAGTGCTGGAAGACGAAGCCGATCCGGCTGCGCTGGCCCAGGATGACCCGTTCGCTCAGCTCCTTGAGCCTCCCCCGGCCTGCGGACGGGGGGACCCCCGCCTCGCCGCGCTCGCCGTGCCGGCGGACGCCGATCAGCTCACCGTTCACGCTGACGTACCCGACCTCGGGCTTCTCCAGGTGGTTGATCACCCGAAGCAGGGTGGATTTGCCGGACCCGGACGGCCCGAGAATCACGGTGACCTCGCCGGGCGACACGGTCAACTCGACGCCGTCCAGCACCCGGTGGGCGCCGTACCACTTGCGCACGCCGTGCACCTCGACCGCAGCAGGTCGTATCTCGGTGGTGTCGGTGATCTCAGTCAGCTCGGTGCTCTCAGCGGTCTCGGTGGTCATATCGCCGCCTCCCTTTGGGCTCGGGCCCGCAGATCACGCAGTCCCGTCCGCACCTTCTGCAATGGCGTCGGCGGAAGGGTGCGCGTCGCGCCCCGGGAGAAGTGCCGCTCGACGTAGAACTGCACGACGGAGACCCCACTCGTGAGGATCAAGTACCAGACGGTGGCGACCAGCAACAGCGGGACGATGTCACCCGGGTAGGTGCTGCCCATGCTCTGCGCGGAGCCGAAAAGATCGAGCAGCGACACGTAGAAGACGAGCGAGGTGCTCTTGATCAGATTGATCAGCAGATTGACGTAGTTCGGGGTGATGGACCGCAGAGCCTGCGGGAAGACGATCTTCGTGAACTGATAGCTCTTCGGCAGGCCGAGTGCCCATGCCGCCTCGTGCTGCCCCTGGTCGACCGCGAGGATGCCGCTCCGCACCACCTCGGACGCGTACGCCGCCTCGTTCAGACTGAGTCCGACGACCGCGACGACGACGTCGGTGGCGAGCCGGGACTCGTCGAAGGTGAAGAAGGCGGGCCCGAACGGAACCCCGAGGCTCAGTGTCTTGTACAGCGCGCTGAAGTTGTAGAGGAACAGCAGCACCACGATCAGCGGAACCGATCGGAACAGCCATGTGTAGGTCCAGCTGACCGCCCGCAGCATCGGGCTCCGGGAGAGCCTGCCCAGGGCGATCAGGATGCCGCCGAGCAGACCGAACACGGCGCTGTACGCCGTCACTTCGAGGGTGACGAGCAGACCGTCGAGGATCGTCGGACGCAGGAACCAGTACGAGAACCGGTCCCACTGATAGAAGGGGTTGGTCACCAGTCCGTGGGCGAACTGGGCGACCAGCACCAGCACGATCGCCGTGGCGATCCAGCGACCTGGTCTGCGCAGCGGCAGCACCCGCTGTGCCGCCGGTGGCCGCGGTGCGGTGTCGTCGCCGGGCCGTTCGGCCTCGGCAGGACCCACGGTACGAGGCTCGGAGGAGGGTTCGGGGGTCTCCTCGGCAGGAGGCGCTGAGGCGAGGAATGCGACAGCGCCAGGGGGTTCACTCATGGAGGGCTCCAGCGAATTCGGACACCCCGGACCGCGGACGCGGCAACGGCACGGCCGAGCCGGCAGGGCTCTGCGTGACGATGCGCGCGGGGATGCGCGGAACGGGGGCTGGGCAGGAAGGGAGCACACCGCGAGAGCGGTGGCATCAAAGATTCAGAAAACCGTCAGCCTTGGCAGCAGGCACGGCAGGCGCAGGTGCCGGTACACAGTGCGCTGCTGACGCGGAGCAGATCGACCGACCGGTTCGCGCACAGCAGCAGGCAGCCGCGACGCCGCCATGCGGCCGTCTCGAAAGCTGCGTACATTCCGTCACCGTCACTGTTCCGGCCCCATGGGGGCTCGCGCTTACCGAAGGGCTTCCGGTCCGGTCGTCACCTGGGGCACCCCACCGCGGCGCGAGGGTTGCCGGTCAGCAAGCCAGGGCTTGTCGCTGACACTCATGACCGATCTGCGGCGTAAGTTAGACAGATCTCGGACATGGTTGTCAAAGCCTGCCCGACCTGTGGGACGACAAACCGAGTCGGGGCGGACCTGGTGGGCTGCACCAACGCCTGGAAGCAGCGGGAAGAATCGCCCCGCTCGGCTACCAGGGCAGCCACCAGCGCGGTCACTCCTCCCTCCGCCAGAAGCGCACCTCGCCAGGGCCTGTGACCGCCCGGCTGCCCACAACGCCCGCGCCCTCTGATTCGAACCCCTGGGGACATCCCCGACACTCGGGGCGTGCCAAGGACATTCCGACGATTCGCGCCGCCGGCATGCGCTTCTTCTCGCTGGTGAAGGTGGACGTCCAGCGCAAGGAGGGCGCCCCAAACCCGGTGCCGATGGAAACCGAAGAGGAACCACGTCCAGCATCCGACTGGGCCGTGCCCCTGCACGTTCAGCTGTTCCCGGTCCCCTTGTGTCCTGCACACCCACCCCTCCCACGCCGAGCTGCTGATCGACATCAACGACGGCAGCGTGGAGAAGGGCCCCGCCACCAAGGGGCCGGCGCCCGCGAAGGTGGACGACAAGGGCGGTTCGGTCGCCCTCGGCTGAAGCAACGGGCGCCGCCGCCCGGTCCCCCGTCATCCAGGTCAGCGGCCGCCGCGCAGTTGTCGCCAGCCGGCCAGGACCTCCTCCGTGGTGGTGATGGTGGCGACCAGGGCGAGGGTGTTGCGGACCATCGCGGGGGTGTACTCGGCGGGCACCCCCGCGATGGCGTCCGCGGGCACCACTGCCGTGTAGCCCAGGTTGACCGCGTCGAACACGGCGTTGGGGACCGCCACGTTCGCCGACACCCCGGTGACGACGAGCGTGCGGCATCCGAGGTTGCGCAGCAGCGCGTCCACCTCGGTGCCGGCGATCGGCGAGAGGCCGTGCAGCCGGCGCACGACCAGGTCGTCCTCCGTCACGGGAATCGGATCGGCGACACGTACCGCCGTGGACCCGGCGAACTGCTGGACGGGCAGCCGCTCGGCCGCCTTGAAGAGGCGGGCGTTGTGGCTGGCGCCGCGGCCGTCGGGACGGCGTTCGGCGATCGCGTGCAGCACCTGGACGCCGGTGTCGTGGGCCGCTGCCACCAGCCGTGCGACGTTGACCAGCGCGCCCGACGTGCGGGCCGCCTCGGCCAGTTCGGGCAAAGCGCTGTCCGGGCCGACCACACCGCGCTGGCACTCGACGGTCAGCAGCACCGTCGAGGCCGGGTCCAGTGGCGCGCCGAGCCGCGCGGCGTGCGAAGGCATCGCATTCCCCTCTGGCGGTCCGATTCCCTGACGGGCCGGTTCACGACGGGTGAGAGTAGCGGCCATTGCGTACGCCAGGAAGGGCCCGCATGCTTTCTGACACGCAGTCAGTTGATGGATGTGTGTGGGATGAGTATCGGGTGAGCGGGGCGGTGCCCGCAGTAGGGGCTGCCACACGGCGGAGGGCGGGGACGGATGGCCGACACACAGCGGCGCGGGCGCCGGATCATGATGACGCGCGGCGAGCTCGATGCGTTCCTCGGGACGCAGCGCACCTGCCGGGTCGCGACGGTCGGCGGCGACGGCGCACCGCACGCCGGCGCGCTGTGGTTCGTCTGGGACGGTACGGCGCTGTGGCTGTATTCGATCACTCGCAGCAGGCGGTGGGCACAGCTGGGCAAGGATCCGCGGATCGCGGTGGTCGTCGACGACGGACACGAGTACGGCGAGCTGCGCGGCGCCGAGCTGACCGGCCGGGTGGACTTCGTCGGGGAGTCCCCGCGCACCGGCGAGCCCTGCCCTGAGCTGGACGCCCCTGAGCGGCTCTTCGCCGAGAAGTACTTCGGAATGCCCCGGATGCCGCACGACGGCCGCCACGCGTGGCTGCGTCTGACACCCCGGTCCGTCGCGTCATGGGACTTCCGCAAGATCCCTGGGTGAGCGTGGCGGGCGGACCTCAACTCTTGACGGCCTCTGCGATCTGCAGGGCGGCCTGGGCGGGCGTGAGGTGCGTGGTGTCGACGACCTCGGCCTCGCCGTGCAGCCACGTGCGGGCCGCCTCGGCGTAGGGCTCAAGATATTTGAGACGGAATGGGGAGGGGCCAAGAAGAGTGTCCCCCTCGATGCGTCCACGGAGGGTGTCTTGGTCAGCGTGGAGGACGAAGTGCCGTACTGGAATGGCATGTTGGGCGAGGCCCGTGCTGATCTCGCGCCAGTACTCCTCGACCAGGACAGTCATGGGCATCACCAGAGTGCCGCCGGTGTAGTCGAGTACGCGGCGGGCGGTCTCGACTACGAGCGGCCGCCACGGCGGCCAGTGCTGGAAGTTGTCCGTCCCGGGCAGCCCTGGCGTGATGTCCATGAGTGTCTCGCCGACCTTCTCGGCGTCGAACACCCGTGAATCCGGGATCAGCTGCTGCACGAGTGCGCTGGTCGTCGTCTTGCCTGCGCCGTGGGTGCCGTTGAGCCATACGATCATGGGCCCCAACGCTAGCGCTGTGCGGGCCGCGGGAACGGGCACGGGCACGGGCACGGGCACGGCAGAAATCCGGCACGGCTTCAGGGTGGTGTCAACCACCAAGATCAGATGTCACCTCTCTCGAAAAGTCGTACCGGCTGAAGTTGATCTCCGTGGGGAGATCGCGTTGTCAGTGGTCTCTGCGAGAGTGGTGTCGGTCAGCCCGTTTCGCGCCGGCAGGGGTGCGGAAGCGGACGGCCCGGCCGTGACGGGCCGGGCGCCGACGAGGACGAAGGAGATCCGGTGAACGTGCTCTTCCCCGCGCTGCGGGATGCTTCGCCCGCCCCCGCGCTGCGCTTCGGCGACCGTGCGCTGAGCTATCAGCAGTTGGCGTCGGTGGCGGGCGCGCTCGCCGAGCGGATCGCCGGCGAGAGCCGAATCGCCCTCTGGGCGACGCCGACGCTCGAAACCTCGGTCGGGGCGGTGGCCGCGCTGCTCGCGGGGGTGGCCGCGGTGCCCGTCAATCCGAAGATCGGCGAGAGCGAGCTGGCGCACATCGTGGCGGACAGCGCGCCGTCGCTCGTCCTGGCCGAGCCGGGCGCCGATCTGCCGGGGCCGCTCGCCGCGCTCGCCCGTGTCGACATCGAGGCCACGGAGCCTTCCGAGGGCGCCGGACCCGCCCTGCTGCCGGCCGAACCGGGCGACGAGGCGCCGGCCCTGATCGTCTACACCTCCGGCACGACCGGGCCGCCCAAGGGCGTCGTCCTCCCCCGGCGCGCCCTCGCGCACACCCTGGACGCCCTGCAGGACGCCTGGCAGTGGACCGCCGACGACGTCCTCGTCCACGCCCTGCCCCTCTTCCATGTCCACGGCCTGATCCTCGGCATCCTCGGCCCGCTGCGCCGCGGCGGCAGCGTCCACCACCTGGGGCGCTTCAGCACCGAGGCGGTGGCGCGGGAGCTGTCCGCGGACGGGACGATGCTGTTCGGCGTCCCGACGATGTACCACCGCCTGGCCGCGGAGGCCGGCCAGGATCCCGTCCTCGCCAAGGCGCTCTCCCGGGCGCGGCTGCTGGTCTCCGGCTCGGCCGCGCTGCCGCAGACCGATCATGAGCGGATCGCGGCCGCCTGCGGCCGGCGGGTGATCGAGCGCTACGGCATGACGGAAACCCTCATGAACACCAGCGTGCGGGCGGACGGCCCGGATGCCGTGGGCACGGTCGGGGTGCCCCTGCCGGGGGTCTACGTCCGGCTCGTCGACGACGCGGGCCAGGCCGTCGAGGCGGACGACGCGGAGACGGTCGGCGAGATCCAGGTCCGCGGCCCGAACCTCTTCGTCGAGTACCTCAACCGCCCCGATGCCACCGCCGCCGCCTTCGACGGCGGATGGTTCCGTACCGGCGACATGGCGACCCGCGACGCCGCCGGGAACTACCGCATCGTGGGCCGCAAGGCCACCGACCTGATCAAGAGCGGCGGCTACAAGATCGGCGCAGGGGAGATCGAGAATGCGCTCCTGACGCACCCCGGGGTCGCCGAGGCCGCCGTCACCGGCGCCCCGGACGAGGACCTCGGCGAGCGGATCGTCGCCTGGATCGTGGTGCGGACCGGTCCGGACGCGGCCCCGGCGCCGTCCGGCCAGGAGCTCGCGGATCATGTCGCCCGTCAGCTGGCGCCGCACAAACGGCCACGCACCGTGCACTTCCTGGACGCCCTGCCGCGCAATGACATGGGCAAGGTGCTGAAGCGTGAACTCCGTGCGTGACGAAGGGCGCGGCGAGGCCGGGGACCGAGCCGGCCCTCCCGCAGAGGCGATGCCGTGCGCGCGACTGACGGCCCGTCAGGCAATTGCCGCGGTCGCGGAGACGTACACCGAGCTGACCACGCCCGGGGGAAGCGGCGCGCCGGCCGCGGCACCCTTCGCGCCGGACGGCCCGCTCGGCTGGCGCGGCTACGACGATATGCGGGCCCGCGCCCACGCCCGGACCGGCGAGCACGAGTCGGTGGTCACCGCCCTGGCCATGATGGGCGGCATGGAAACGGTCGTGCTCTCCTTCGAGTTCCGCTATCTAGGCGGCTCCCTGGGCGAGCGCACCGGCGACCGGCTGGAGGCCGCCTACCGTCTGGCGCGCGAGCGCGGCCTGCCGGTCGTCTCGCTGATCGCTACGGGCGGCAGCCGGATGCAGGAAGGGATGCGCGCGCTCACCCAACTCCAGCGGGTGGCCGCACAGTCGGCGCACACCCGCGCCGCGGGCCTGCCGCAGATCGCCGTGCTGCGCGATCCGACGACCGGCGGCGGCTGGGCCACCCTCGGTGCGGCCGCCGATGTCATCCTCGCGCTCCCCGGGGCCCAGGTCGGCTTCGCGGGCTCACGGGTACGCCCCGCGGACGCCAACCCGTACGCCTACTCCGCCGAGGGACAGCTGGCATCCGGCCATATCGACGCCGTCGTCCCGGCCGACCGGCTGCGCGCCACGCTCCAGCACTGGTTGCAACTCCTGGGTGGATCAGGCGAGTTGGGCGGCGACATTGTAGAGCCGGCCCCGTTGCCGTACGCACTCGGCGTGCCGGGGCTGCCGGAGACCGGCTGGGGCGCGGTGGCCCGCGCCCGCGAGCCGCGGCGGCCGCGCGCCGAGGCCTATCTGCGGGCGTACTTCGACGACCGGGAGGAGCTCAGCGGCGACCGCTGTGGCGGCGTCGACCCCGGGATGCGGTGCGGCTTCGGCCGTCGAGACGGGCGCACGATCGCCTTCGCCGCCCAGTGCGGCACGGCCACCCGCCCGGCCGGCTTCCGTACCGCCGCCCGCCTCATCCGGCTCGCCGACCGGTTCGGCATACCGGTCCTCACGCTCATCGGCACCCCGGGGGCCGCCAATGACGCGGCGGCTGAGCGCGCCGGGGCCGGAGCGGCGATCGCCGACACCTTCGGAGCGCTGGCCACCGCCCGGGTGCCCGTCACGTCCCTGCTCATCGGGGAAGGCGGTTCGGGCGGCGCGCTGGCGCTGGCCGCGCCTGACCGGCTCTGGGCCACACCGGACAGCTACTTCTCCGTGATCGCCCCGGAGCTGGCCGTGGCCATCCTCAAGCGCGAGCCGGCACAGCTCCATGACACCGCCGACCAACTCCGCATCCGCCCGCAGGATCTCCTCGACCTCGGCGTCATCCGCGGTATCGCCCCACCGGCCTGAAGGGAGTGAGGCGGCCGGCCACCCCCGCCTCAGCAGCCCTCCACGCTCCTTCCAGCCGCACGGAGCGCCTCCACCGCCGCCCGGATCGAGGGCCTGCGGTCGGCATCCTCCCGCCAGATGGCATAGACATGGCGGCGCATCGTGTGGGGTACGGGCACCACGCTCACCCCCTCCGGCACCGGCCCGCGGCCGAGCCGCGGAGCCACCGCGATCCCCAGCCCGGCCGCGATCAGGGCGAGCTGGGTGTGATGCTCCTCGGCCATGTGCGCGATCCGCGGCTCCATCCCCTTGCTGCGCAGCGTGAACATCAGCCAGTCGTGGCAGAACTCCCCCTGCGGCCAGGAGATCCACTCATCGTCCGCGAATTCCTCCAGCTCCACGGACGGCCGCCCGGCCAGCGGGTGGGTGGACGGCATCGCCACGTCGGCCGGATCGTCCAGCAGCGGCGCCTTGGCCAGCCCCTCGGGCAGGGACAGCGGCCGGTTGTACCAGTCCAGGACGACCGCCAGATCGATATCGCCGCGCACCACCCCGCGTACCGATTCATCCGGCTCCATCTCCGTCAGCCGCGCGCGCAGCTGGGGGTGCTCGGCGGCGAGCGTGACCAGCGCGGCCGGGAAGAGCCCCCGCGCGGCGGTGGGAAAGGCGCCCAGCCGCAGCTCACCCACCGCCTGGCCGCGATGTGCCTCCAACTCGGCCTGGGCCAGCTCGACTTGGGACAGGATGCGGGTGGCATGTTCGGCGAGCAGCCGCCCGGCGTCGGTCAGCCGCACCCCGCGTCCGTTCTTCGCCAGCAGCTGCTGGCCGGTCTCCCGCTCCAGCTTGGCGATCTGCTGCGAGACGGCCGAGGTCGTCACATGGAGTCCGTCGGCGGCCGCACTCACCGAGCCATGGCGGGCGACGGCACTCAGCGTCCGGAGGCGATCAAGGTTCAACATATAAGCAATGCTAAGTGATACCCGGCAAGAAATCTCGCTTGTGCTACGAAGTTGTAGCCCGCATCGTGTACGTCATGAGCACCACCGCCGGCGCGTCCACCGCCTCCGCCCATGCCGCGACCTCCCAGCCCCCGTCCGCCGAACCTGCTGCCGGCCAGATCGCCGCGGCGGCTGCGTCCATGGCGGCCGCGAAGCCCGCCGGCCGGGCCCGCGGCTGGCAGTTCCGGTTCGCCGTCCTCTCCCTGATCTGGGGCTTCAGCTTCCTCTTCATCAAGGTGGGCACCCAGGGCTTCGCGCCGCTGCAAGTCACCCTGGGCCGGGTGGCGTTCGGTGCGCTGGTGCTGCTGACCATGCTCGCGATCAAGCGCGAGGGGCTCCCCCGCTCCGTGCGCACCTGGGCCCATCTCGCCGTCGCCGCGCTCTTCCTGAACGTGCTGCCGTTCTCCCTCTTCGCCTACTCCGAACTGACCATCCCCTCCACGCTGGCCGGGATCTGCAATGCCACCTCCCCGCTGTGGGGCATGGCGCTCTCGGTGGTCGCGCTCTCCGAGGACCGCCCCACCCGGCGCCGGGGCGCGGGTCTGGGCATCGGCTTCCTGGGCGTGCTCACCGTGCTCGGCGCCTGGCAGGGCTTCGCCGGCACGGATCTGACGGGCACCGCGATGGCCCTGGGCGCCTCGCTCTGCTACCCCATCGGCTGGATCTACGTCCGCCGCACCCTGGGGGGCGGCGGACACTCCCACCTCTCCATGTCCAGCGCCCAGTTGCTCCTGGCAGCCGCCCAACTGGCCATCGTGACACCCTTGTTCACGACCGCACCGGCACACCTCCCCCTCATCCCGCTGCTCGCCGTCTTCGCACTCGGCGCGCTGGGCACCGGCTTCGCCTTCCTCCTCCAGTACGGCCTGGTGGACGAGGTCGGGCCCACCACCGCGCAGATGGTCACCTACTTCGTCCCACTGATCGCCACCGCGGCCGGAGTGGTGCTCCTGCACGAGCGGCTGAGCTGGAACACCCCGGTCGGCGCCCTCATCGTGCTGGCCGGCGCCGCACTCACCCAGAGCAAGCCCCGCGCGCGCCACACGTCCGGCCCACGGCCCGGCTCCACGGCCGACTGACACCCCGCCCGGACAGGCACACGACAGGTCCGCCAGCCCCCGAGCCGGTCTCGGGGGCTCCTGCACAGCCCCCGGGTGCAGGTGCGCCACTACGAGCACTACTACCTCAAGAGGGTCAGCTGCTGAGGGCGACGCGGCTCAGCGGACCGCCCAACGTCACACCCCGCGGCTGAGGTTGCGGGTGACGTCGACGCCGTTGCGGAGGACGACGGTGGGCGGTTCCGCCGGCTCCCCCCCGCCGCCGACTCCGCCAGCCACCCGCTCCGCCCCCGCCACCCGCTGCTCACTCGTACCGTCGCGCCTCCCCCCGCCCCGTTGCTGCGGCCACGGCATCCGCCACGGGAGCGATGTCGTCATCGGAGAGGCCGGAGACGGTGATACGGATGCCGGGCGGGGAGTGCAGGCGGAAGCGCGCGCCGGGGGCCACCGCCCAGCCGGAGTGCAGGAGCCGGGCCACCGCGCCGGTCTCGTCCGGGACCGGTACCCAGACGTTCATCCCGCTGCGGCCCCGTGCGGCGACTCCGCGCTCCGCCAGCGCGCGTATCAGCGCCTCCCGCCGCCGGCCGTACGCTCCGGCCACCGCGGCGGGATCGATCGCGGACGTCCGCCACAGGTGGGCGACCGTGTCCTGGAGGAGATGACTGATCCAGCCCGGGCCGAGACGTTGCCGGCCGGCCACGCGGTCGATGGTCAGGGCGTCCCCGGTGAGCACCGCCAGGCGGAGGTCCGGGCCGTACGCCTTGGCCGTCGACCGGACCAGAACCCAGTGGTCGGTGACGCCGGAGAGCGGATGGAGCGGGAGGTCGACGATGCCATGGCCATGGTCGTCCTCGATGAGGAGGACCTCGGGGTGCCCGGCCAGGAGGGCGCGGAGTTCGGTGGCGCGGGCGCGGCTGACGGCGGCGCCCGTGGGGTTCTGCGCCCGGTCGGTGAGGACGACCGCGCGGGCGCCGTCCTGAAGGGCGCGCGTCAACTGCCCTGGCAGCGGGCCCTCGTCGTCCACCTCGACCGGCGCGGGGCGCAGTCCGAGCGCCGGAATGAGATCCAGCAGGCTGCCCCACCCGGGGTCCTCCACCGCCACGGTGTCACCGGACCGCAGATGGGCGGCGAGCACTCGCTCGATGGCGTCCAGCGAGCCGCTGGTGACCGCGATCGGCCCGGCCGGCACGCCGTCAGCGGCGAAGGCCGCGCGGGCCAGCGCCGCCAGCTCCTCGTCCACGGCCGGCGTGCCGTAGAGCGCGGGGCGGCGCGCACTGTGCGCCGCGGCCTCGGCCAGCGCCCGTTCGAGCGGGGGCAGCAGCGAGGGATCGGGGTTGCCGTCGGAGGCGTCACGGACACCGGGCGGCGCCTCCACCCGCAGGGCCTCGCGCGGGGTGCTCGCGGGGCGGGGGCGCACCCGGCTGCCGCGCCGGCCCGCGGTTTCGATCACCCCGCGGTCGCGGAGTGTGCGGTATGCCGCCGCGACCGTATTGGGATTCACCTCCAGATAGACCGCCAACTCCCTGAGCGGGGGCAGGACTTCGCCCGGTTGGAGCTCGCCCGCACCGACGGCTCGCTCGACACTTGCGGCAATCTCCGATGCGCGCCGCCCTTCGATCCGATACTCTCCTAGCACAAACATGATTATGCACTAGTGCAATGGAGTTCGCAATGTCCCAGGCCGCCTCGTCCCGAACCGCGTCGTACGAACCGACCGAGCGCACGACCCCCACCCGCGCCCGCCAACGCGCCACCTACGACCAGGAGACGGTGCACGCGATCCTCGACGAGGGCTACGTCTGCCATCTGGGCTTCGTCCGCGACGGTTCCCCGGTCGTCCTGCCGACGCTCTACGGCCGGGTCGGCGACCGCCTCTATCTGCACGGTTCGACGGGAGCCCGCCCGCTGCGGATGGCCGGTGCGGCGCCGGACCCGGGCCTCGACGTGTGCGTCACGGTCACGCACGTCGACGGGCTGGTGCTGGCCCGGTCCGCGTTCCACCACTCGATCAACTACCGCTGTGTGGTGGTGCACGGCACTGCCCACCAGGTCACGGACCCGGAGGAGAAGACCTCCGCGCTGGACGCGCTGGTCGATCATGTGGTGCCGGGGCGCGCCGCGGACTCCCGGCCGGGGAACGCCAAGGAGCTGGCCGCCACCTCCGTGATCCGCCTCGACCTGCGCGAGGTCTCCGCCAAGATCCGGGCCGGCGGCCCGGACGACGAGCCGGAGGATCTCGCCCTGCCGTACTGGAGCGGCGTGCTCCCCGTGGCCCCGGTGTACGGCGCCCCCATACCCGCCGACGATCTCGCGCCCGGCACTCCCGAGCCGGCCTATCTGACCGCCCGCTGAGGAGCCGCTGTGCTGATCCACCCCTGGGACGCGCCCACGGAGGACGCCGAGTGGCAACAGTGGCTCGCGGCGCACGACTTCGGTCAGCTGGCGGCCAACGGACCGCCCGACGAGCCGCCGCTGGTCCAGCCGCTGCACTTCGCCTACGACCCGGCCCGCCGCGAGGCCGTCACCCACCTGGCCCGCCCCAATCCCCTCTGGAGCGCGCTGGACCACCGGCCCACGGTGGTGCTGAGCGTGGTGGACGACTACACCTTCATCCCCGGCCCCTGGCAGGCGGACGAGGACCAGCCGCCCGAGCACGGCGTCCCCACCAGCTTCTACGCCGCGGTCCAGCTGATCTGCACGGCCCACATCGTGGACGATCCGGCGGCGAAGGCGGCACTGCTGCAACGGCAGATGCGCCACTTCCAGCCGGCCGGCGACTCGGCCCCGGTGGCCGCGGGCGAGGCGCCGTACGGGCGGCTGCTGTCCGGCATCCGTGGCCTGCGCCTCGAAGTGCGGGACGTCCGCGCCAAGTTCAAATACGGGGGCAAGCGGAGCGAGGCCGTCCAGCACCGTGTCTCGGCGCGGCTCGCCGAACGGGACGGTCCCGGGGACGCGGCGGCCCGCGCCCATCAGCAGCGGCGTCTGGCAACGGCCGAGGGGCCCCTGCGGACACCCGGCTCCTGAACAGGCGCCCCATGGCCGGCGGCGCCACAGATCGACCCGCCCCGGGGAGCCCGGCCGACGCTGCCGGCCGGGCCCCGTCCTCAGGCGGGCCCCGTCCTCAGGCGGGCCCCGTCCTCAGCCGACCACCTGCGCCGCCGACCGTGCGGCCGCCACCGCTCCGCGTGCCTCCGTCACCGCCAGGGCGGCAACAGCCGTCAGCAGCACCCCGGTTCCGGTCGCCGTCGCCACCGTGAGCCGCTCCCCCAGAAACGCCACCGCGAGGGCCGCCGCCGACACCGGCTCGATCAGCGAGAGCACGGACGCGGTCGCGGCGCGGACGGCCGCCAGCCCCGCGAAGTACAGCCCGTAGGCCAGCGCCGTCGGCACCGCCGCGATATAGCCCAGCAGCAGGAGACTGCGGCCCAGGTCGTGCGCCGCCGGCCACAGCCCCTCCGCCGCCGCGAGCGGCAGCAGACACACTGCAGCGACCGCGAAGGCCCCGATCGTCGAGGCGTAGGGATCGCCGCCCCCGGCCTTGCCCAGCCGCCGGGTGGCCAGCGTCATCGCGGCGCAGCCGGCCGCCGACAGCAGGGCCCAGCCGACACCGGCCGGACGGACTCTCGCCCCGCCGTCGCCGCCGAGGACCAGGATCGTGAGCCCGGCCAGCGCCCCGGCGACCGCCAGGACCCCGCCCAGCCCGAGTCGTTCCCCCATCGTCATGCGCGCCCCGATGGCGATGAGGACGGGGCCCGCCCCCATGGTGACGACGGTACCCACCGCCAGCCCGGTGGCTTCGACGGCCGCGAAGTAGGCGGCCTGGAAGACGGCGAGGGCGACGCCGGTCACCACGACCCGGGTCAGGCGCCGGCGCAGCGGCTCGTACGGAGCGGGTGCGGCGGCCGGTCCGGAGCGGCGGCGCAGCAGCGCCCGGACGGCGAGCAGAAGGAGCAGGCCGCCCAAGGTGCGCCAGAAGGTGAGGGCGACGGGGCCCAGTCCGCTGCCCCGGTAGAGGAGGGCGGCCGCCGCACCGGCGGTGCCCCAGGCGGTCGCGGCGAGTGTCACGTACAACAGCCCCCGGCCCACGGGCAGGGCGGAGGACACAGTGGCATGCATGGAAGTGCTGCTCCGGGAAATCCAGGACGGCGCAAGGCGCCGTGGAATGGTCGCGTGATCCCGTGTGCAGGCAGCGACAATCGGCTCGGGAACCAGCCCGAGCCGGGTTTCCTCGGAGGCCGCCGCCCGCGTTACGCGGCGGGAGGGGGCAGCACAGTCGAATGCATGATCGACACCCTACGTCGCCCGGGATCCGGCCGACAAGCCGTCCCCGGAGCGGTCCCCGGACGCCGGGGCGGTGGAGAGCGCCGGGGACACGGCACCACCGGGGGCGCCCCCGCCCACACCGTCCTCGGCCCCGCCGGCTCCGGCCCCGACGGCCCCGCCGGCTCCGGCCACCCGCACCGTCTCCGTCGTCTGCGGCTTGGCCGACTGCGCGATGAAGGCGCCGGTGAGCACCACCAGCCCGCCCACGAGCTGCGGGGCGGAAAGGTGCTCACCGAGCAGGAACCAGGCCAGGACGGTCGCGATGACCGCCTCCAGACAGGCGACCACGCCGGCCACCTGGGGCGAGAGCCGGCGGATCGACACCACCCCGGTGAGGTAGGCGGCCACCGTCGCGACCAGCACGATCCAGGCCAGCAGCAGGACAGCGGGCACCCGGGTGCCGTTCATGTCCGCACCGCCGCCGAGCAGTTGCCAGTGCATGCTCCAGGGCCGGGCGATCGGGGTGAGGACGGCGGCGCCGAGCAGCAGCCCGTACGCGATCACACCCAGCGGGTCCGCCGCGTCGTCGCCGTCGGAGCCGTGATCGGAGAGGACGAAGTAACCGACCTGGCAGCAGGCCGCGCCGAGCGCCAGGGCCAGGCCGACGGCATCGAAGCTCAGCCCCGACCAGACCTCGACCACACACGCCAGTCCGCCGACGGCCAGCACCACCCCGACCGCCGCGGCACGGGTCACCGGCCGCTTCTGCACGAACCGGACCCAGCCCAGCACCAGCGCGGGAGCCAGATATTCGATGAGCAGGGCGACGCCGACGGGGATGCGGGAGAGCGCGGCGAAGTAGCAGGCCTGAACACCGGCGACGGCCAGCAGCCCGAACCCCACGAGCAGGGCGGGGCGGCGGCGCGGCAGTGCGCGGTGGCGCCAGGCGATCGGCAGCATGACCAGCGCGGCGCCGGCCACCCGCAGCCAGGTGACCTGCAACGGTTCCAGGCCGGCGGATATCAGGGGTTTGGCGGCGACGCCCGACCCTCCGAAGGCCAGGGCGGACAGCAGGGCGATGCCGAGGCCGGCACCGCGCCCGCCCGTCGCACCACTGCGGCGGCTTGCCCTGAGGGCGGACGACGGCTGGCCGGCCCCCCGGGCCGCTGGAGTGGACTGGCCCGGTCCGGTCGATGGACCTGCCGGGCTCCCCGAAGACACGTGCATCGGGTCATCATGACCAGCCCGCGTCAGCAGCGCCACCCCCGATGCCCCTGTCATTCCTGGCCGGGGGTTTCTCCGTCCAGACGGGCGGCCAGCGCGCCGGTGTCGACACCGGCGCGCCGCAGCACTTCGACGGCCCGGGATTCGGGGTCGTCCACCAGGGCGGCGAGCAGATCCAGACAGCCCGCGCGGGTGGCATAGCGCGCATGCGCCCGGTCCAGGGCGCCGTCCAAGGCGGCGGCCGCGGCCGGTGACCAGCCGGGGACACCGCCCTCGACGACGACGGGGACCGCGCCGGAGTCCTCGACGGCGCCGTGCCACCGGAGTCCGTAGCCGATGCTGCGCTGGACGAGATAGCCGAGCAGCCGGGCGACCTGCGGTCCGCCGTCGAAGGCCGCGCGCACGGCGGGGTCCGATTCCAGGAGGCCGTGCAGCAGATGTGCGGTGTCGACCTGCCGGTCGCCGTCGCGGGAGGCCCTCCTGCGGGCAGCGGAGACGACCGACGCGAGCTCTACGGTGAGCCGATCGCCGAGGTCCTCCGGAGCGGAGCCGTCACCGGCGCTGTACGCAGTACGGTTTTGCACAGCATCCACCCCACCAGCCCCGAAACGCCGAAGCATCCCCGGCGGGAAGCATTTGCACCTCCCACGCTGGTTGGGCGTGCCGGTCCCCGGCTCATCCTCACGGAGGAGACGAGGAGGAAAGGTGAAGGTCGGACACGAAGGACGGGGCACCCCGGACTCACTTAACTGACGGGCCATCAGAAAGAGACCGCGCCAGTATTGAACCTTCACCCCCGCCCCGCTACGTTCCGCGGCAGCAGCCAGGGACCGTCACCGAAGGGGTGATCGCATGGCCGAAGTCACCGCACAGGCCCGCATCGAAGCGCCGGCCGACACGGTCTGGGACCGGCTCACCGACTTCGATGCGTACGGCGAGTGGAACGCCACGCACACCGCCTTCCCCCAGGGCGGCCCCTCTTCGCTCGAAGTGGGCGCGGGCTACGAGGAACACATGAAGCTGATGGGCTTCCCCGCGGAGGTCACCTGGACCGTGCGGGAGCTGGAGCCGGGGCGGCTGCTCGGCATCGAGGGCAAGGGCCCGATGGGCGTCACCCTCACGATGCGCTACGCACTCACCCCGGACGGCCCGGCGACGGCGGTGCGGATAGACGGGACGTTCACCGGCGCCGCGGTCTCCCTGATGGCCGGCAAACTCAAGGACTCGGCGGGCGCCGCGCTGCACGAGTCACTGCGCGGCCTCGCCGCCCTGGTGGCCTGAGCCTTCGGGGGCCACGCTTTCCTTCTGCCCCCCGAAGGCCGTCCACCAGGCCTTTCACCCCGCACTCAGTCCTCTTCGGCGAGGATCAGATACAGCTCCTTGCGCGCCTTGTTGACCACCGCCATGGCCTTCTCCCGCTGTTCGGGACTGCCGGTGGCCCACACCTGCCGGAACGCCTCGACCAGGCCGCCGCCCGCCTTGCGGATCTCGTTCATCGCCTCCCAGTCGACGCCCCGGCCGGCGTCCTCCCACGGGGCGTCCGAACCGCTGTCGGCCTCGGTGCGCCCGGCCTCGGTCAGCGAGAACAGCTTCTTGCCGCCCTCACTGGCGCTGGCGATCAGCCCCTCGTCCTCCAGGAGCTGCAGCGTCGGATAGACCGAGCCGGGACTGGGCTTCCACGCCCCGCCACTGCGCTCGGCGATCTCCTGGATCATTTCGTAGCCGTGCATCGGACGGTCCTTGAGCAGCGCCAGGATCGAGGCGCGCACATCGCCGCGCCGCGCCCGGCCGCGCGGCCCTCCGCGCCCCCGGCCGCCACCGAAGGGCGGCCCCCCGAAAGGCGGCCCGAACGGGCCGAAGGCGGAGCGCCGCCGCTCCCAGCCGCCCGGGAAGTCCCCACGGCCGCCGTGCCGGCCGGGTCCGCAGTGTTCATGCCTGTGCTCATGTCCGTGTTCATGTCCTTGGGAACGCATGATGACGTCCTCCATTTCCTTCTTTGATCGGTCGCGATGCCTCAACGATATATCGGGACTATTCACCGAAGCAAGCCCTTGAGCGATTCCAGGGGGTGTCCGGTGCGAGCGAACCCTGACCGCGCACCACCGACCTTTGACGGATACGAGGCCGCGTCACCGGAGTGTGAGCGGCACGGGTTTGCGCCGCCGAGAGAGCCCTCCATCGGGATTTGCCAGACCCCCGCCCCATCGGCGGTCTACCGTACGAACATGCCGCGTTACCCGCTGCAGTCATACGAGGAGGAGTCCCGTGCCATCGCCCTGTGACCCCAAGTACGCTCCCGTCGGCGATGTGGGCGCAGCGCTCATGATGATCGACTCTCGACTCAAGGCCGTCTACGACAACAAGACCGAGACCGACCCCGAACAGCAGCAAATGGTCGACCAGTTCGCCGCGTCCTTGGGCCCTACGGGCATCGATGCGCTGCTGGACGGCGCGTGCACGCTCATTTTCATGCTCATGAGGTGGCTCCGGTTGGCCTGCGAGGATCACGGCAAGGACGTCATCGAGTACTCGGTGCCGCCCCTTGTGGCCACGATGCGCATGATGCCCAAGACCTTCCGCCCCGAGGTCATCCCCACCATGACCGGCCTGCTCGTCGCCGCGGCCACCGACCTGAGCCCCAACTTGTGGCGCGCGCAGTACGGACGCTGGACCGAGGCCGAGATGAATCCCCTGGAAGCCACGACCGTCCTGCTCGCGGAGCACGTCAACCGGATCGCCGACGACCACGACTTCGCCACCCGCCTGATCACCGAGGCGCTGTCCAGCTCGGACGAAGACTGACGTGCAGCATGAGGGCGGGCCGCGATACCAGTGGGCGTGCCGCCTCCTCGCACCCTGACCGACGTCTCATCGACGGCTGACCACTCACCTCTGGCCCTACATCCATTCCCTGACTAAAGTCAGAGAATGGATGCGACACAGATCAACCAGGTGCGGCGGTTCAACCGCACCGTCACCGAACGCGTGGGCGTGCTCCACGACCACTACCTGGGGCTCGACCGGCCGATCGGTGAGGCCCGGCTCCTCTGGGAAATCGGCGAGCAGGGTCAGGACGTGCGGCGGCTGCGCGAGCGCCTCGGGCTCGACTCGGGGTACGTCAGCCGGATGCTGCGCTCCCTGGAGGCCGACGGCCTGGTGACGGTGGAACCGCAACCGCGGGACAAACGGGTGCGCACCGTCCGACTCACCGACGCGGGCCGCACGGAGCGCGCCGTGCTCGACGGCCGCAGTGACGAGCTGGCCGGCTCGCTGCTGGAGCCGCTGAACACCGCCCAGCGCGCCCGGCTGGTCGCCGCCATGGCCGAGGTCGACCGGCTGCTGACCGCCGCGACGGTCACGCTGGACGCCCTCGACCCGGACCACCCCGACGCCCAGCACTGCCTGCGGTGCTACTTCAGCGAACTGCAGGAGCGCTTCAAAACAGGCTTCGACCCCGCGCAGAGCCTGCTGCCCGACGCAGGTGAACTCCGTTCGCCGCACGGCTTGTTCCTGGTCGCCCGGTTGCACGGCGAGCCCGTCGGCTGCGCCGGTCTCAAGCTGCCGCCCGGCGCCCCGGCCGAGATCAAACGCATGTGGGTCGCACCCCACGTCCGGGGCCTCGGCGTCGCCCGCCGGATCCTGGCCGAGCTGGAAGCACGGGCCGCCCAGCATGGCCACGACGTCGTGCGCCTGGACACCAACCGGGCGCTCACGGACGCGATCGCCCTGTACCACTCCTGCGGCTTCAGCGAGGTCGCCGCCTTCAACGACGAGCCGTACGCCCACCACTGGTTCGAGAAGCGGATCGCGAGACCGTCGCAGGAGTGAGGGACCCGGCGCGCGGTGTCCGTCCGGCTCATGCCTCCAAGGTCAGATGAGGCCGGTCGGCCTTCGGCGAGACGGGACGGTGGGCGTGCGGCAAACCGGCGGGTGCCGAAGACGGCCCCCACCCCACCCCGTCCAATTCCCTCGAATTGGCCTTGGCCTGCGGCTTCGCGGCACCTCTACGCTCGCCGCCATGAGGATTCGTATCGTCGACGCCTTCAGCGCGCGTCCCTTCACCGGCAACCCCGCGGGAGTCGTACTCCTCGACTCCGACGCCTTTCCCGATACGGCCTGGCTCCAGCAGGTCGCCACCGAGGTCAATCTCTCCGAGACCGCCTTCGCCCACCCGCTGCCCGAGGGCGGCGACGCCGACTGGGCGCTGCGCTGGCTCACCCCCGCCGCCGAGGTGAACATGTGCGGGCACGCCACGCTGGCCACCGCGCATGTCCTGCACACCACCGGCACGGCCACCGGTACGGTCCGCTTCCGCACCCGCAGCGGGGTGCTGACCACCACTGCCGACACCGGTGGCGCGATCACGATGGACTTCCCGACCGCCCCGCTCACCCCCGTCGAGGTGCCGCCGGTCGTCGCGGAGGCACTGGGCTGCGAGATCCGCTCCGCGCACGACACCGGTCCCGATGTCGGGGACCTCCTGGTCGAACTCCCCGATGAGAAGGCCGTCCGCGCGCTGTCGCCCGACCTCAAGGCGCTGGCCGGACACGGCGGCCGCGGCGTGATCGCCACCGCGCGCGCCGACGACCCCGCCGGCGGCCATGACTTCGTCTCGCGCTGTTTCTTCCCCGCGGTGGGCATCGACGAGGACCCGGTCACCGGCAGCGCGCACACCGCGCTCGCTCCGTTCTGGTCGGCGCGCCTGGGCCGTGCCGCACTGGTCGGTCTGCAGGGCGCCGCCCGCACCGGATACGTACGGACCGAGCTGCGCGGCGACCGGACGCTGCTGACCGGCTCGGCGGTCACGGTCATCGACGGCGAGCTGCTGGTCACCGGCTGATCCGGCGCCCGCAACAGCAGTTTCAGGGCGGCGCGGCCGGCGCGGGAGGCGCGGGAGGTGCCCCCCGCGCCGCGCCCGTCTCACCTCGTCGGCAGCCACCCCACCCGGCCCGCGAGCACCGCGTAGCCCACGAACGCCACGATGTCGATCAGGGCGTGCGCGGCGACCAGCGGCCCGGCCCGCCCCCACCGCCGGTAGAGCAGGACGAAGAACACCCCCATCACCATGTTGCCGAAGAAGCCGCCGATGCCCTGGTAGAGGTGGTACGAACCGCGCAGCAGCGAGCTGGCCGCGAGCGCCGCCATCGGCGACCAGCCCAACTGGCCCAGTCTGCGCAGCAGATATCCGACGACCACGACCTCCTCCAGGACGGCGTTCTGCACCGCGGAGGCGATCAGCACCGGAATCTTCCACCACACCTCGGGCAACGCCTCGGGCACCACCGTCAGATTGGCTCCGGCCGCCCGCGCGCCCAGGTACAGCAGCAGACCGCTGCCGCCGATGACGGCCGCGATCCCGACCCCGCGGCTCAGGTCGAAGCCGGGCCGCCGGCGGTCGAAGCCGATCGCCCGCAGCCCGCCGGCCCGCTCCCGCAGCAACAGATGCGCCACCAGCGCCACGGGCACCAGCGCCGTCGCGATCCCGAACAGCTGCCAGGCCAGATCCAGCCACGGCCGGCCGGGCGCATGGGAGGCGTTGAGCGTCGCCGCCTGGTGCTTGAGGCCGCCCGGCTTGGTCACCGAGCCGACGAAGCTGATCAGCGCCGACAGCGCACTGGCACCCAGCGAAAGCGCCAGCACGATCAGCGTTTCGCTCCGCAGGATGCTCCGGGACAGCGCTCCCTCCGTCCCCGTACCGGAGCCTTGGCCCGGAACGTCCGCATCGGCCACGGGACTTGTATCCGACTGCACGCTTCCTCCACTTCCGCATTACCGCCTCTTCGTCTCCACCGCCCCGCTAGGGTCTCGACAGCAGGTACGAAGATCGCGCGCGACAGGCCGGGGAAGCGCGCCCTCCGCATGGCGCGCTCCGCCCTCTCCCCATCGAATGCCGATCGAGCCCCGAGCAGGAGAGGCGCTACCGCAATGGGACGACACAGCTTGCCCGACGGCTCCGCACCGGCGATCACGGGGTCCCGTCCCCCGGCCCGCCGGCGCACTCTCGTCCTCGCCACCGGTCTCGCGCTCGCCGTAGTGGCGGGCTCGGTCGTGGCACTGCGCAGCGGTCTGCTCCCGTTCGGGGGGCCGTGCGACGGCAACTCGACGCGGCTCGATGTGGCCGCCGCGCCCGATATCGCCCCGGCGCTCGAAGCGGTCGCCCGGACGGCCCGCGACGGTGCGATACGCACCGACGGCAAATGTCTGGACGTCCGGATCACCGCGCGCGCCGCCGCTGACCTCGCCGACGCCTTCGGACAGCGGCCGGCCGACCCCGAATTCCAGGTCTGGATACCGGATTCCAGCCTGTGGACGGATCGCGTCGGCGCCGAGCGCGGCACCCCCCTGACCACCGCCGGCACCATCGCCTCGTCCCCGATCGTGCTGGGCGCCGTCCCCACGGCCGCCACGTCGCTGGGCTGGCCGGCCAAGACGTACCGCTGGGCGGAGCTGACCCGCGCCGCGACCTCGTCCGGCGCGCTGCGGCTGGGCATGGCCGACCCGGCCCGCAGCGCCACCGGGCTGCTCGCGCTGGCCCGCACCAGCGCCACCGGCGGCAAGGAGGGCGACGATGCCGAGACCCGCACCGCCGCGGCGGCAAAGCTCCTCCACCAGCGGGTCGCGGACGGCGACAGAGGCGTGACGGCCACCCTGCCGAAGGACGACTCCGGTGCGGCCCGGGACAATCCGAGCCGCAACCGGGCGCTGCTGCTGTCCGAGCAGGCGGCGTACGCCCACAACATCGAGTCGGGCAGCGGGCCCTCCCTCGACCTCTTCTATCCGCAGGACGGTGCGGCCCGCCTCGACTACCCGTACGTCCTGGTCGACGACGAGGAGATGAGACCCGAGCAGACCCGCGCCGCCAACCGCTTCATGACGCTGCTGGGCGAGGCCGCCGGACAGCGCATCCTGCGCGCCCACGGCTTCCGGGACGGCAACGGACGGGCAGACGCCAGGGTGATCCGCACCGCCGGCGGCCGCGCGCCCCAGCCCTTTGCCGCCGGCCCCGCCGATCCGCCGACGGTCCGGGAACTCCAGGCGCTCATGGGCATGTGGACGATCACCGTGCAGAGCACCCGGCTCACCACGGTCGTGGACGCCTCGGCGTCGATGGGCACCCCGGTAGCGAGCCAAGGCGGGCGGACCCGGATGCAACTCGCCAAGAATTCCCTGTTCCAGGCGCTGGCCACCTGCACGCCCGACGACGAGTTCGGGCTGTGGAAGTTCGCCACCTTCCTGGACGGCCCCCGGGACTATGCCGAGGTGGCGCCCACCGCCCGCCTGGGCGACCGGGACACGGACGGCGCCACCCACCGGGACGCGCTCACCGCCGCGCTCGACGCACTGACCCCGGAGGCCCGCAGCGGCGCCGGCCTCTACGACACCACGCTCGCCGCGTACGAGAAGGCCCGCACGACGTATGCGAGCGGGAAGTTCAACGCGCTGGTCCTCGTCACCGACAGCGCCAACGAGGACGCCGGCAGCGTCGGTCTCGACGGCCTGGTCGCCCGGCTGACGGAACTGGCCGACCCCAAGCGGCCGGTGCCGCTCATCGCCCTCGCGCTCGGCCCGGACGCCGACACCTCCGCGCTGGACCGCATCGTGGCACCGACCGGCGGCTCGGCACACCGGGTCGACGACCCGTCGCAGCTCCACCGGGTGCTCCTCAAGGCCATCATCACAGCGGGCGGCAAGGGCCCCCGCTGAGCACCCCGCGCTCCCCCCGCTCCACTACGGCGCTCCGCTACGCCCCCTCGGTCGCCGCCTCGGTCGCCGCCTGCCGCTGCCCCGGTACGGCGGACCGCCCGCCGACCGCCCAGGCGACCGGCCAGGTGTGCACCGGTGCCCCGGCGTGCATCAGCTCGCCGTAGCGCCGGGTCATCGCGGCGAGCGCGGCATCCCGGTCCAGTCCCTGACGCCGGGCATGATGGAAGGCCGCGGCCTGCCACGACGCCCCGTTCACCCGTCGCCGGCAGCGCTCCTCGATGATGCCGAGATAGTGGTCACGGTCGGCCGGCTCCACCCCCCAGGCGTCCAGTCCCCGGGCCGCCAGCGGCAGCAGCTCCTTGCGTACCAGCCGTACGGCCGGGACGTCGGCGAGTCCGCCGGACCGCCCGGGACGCGGCCAGGCCAGGGTGGCGTCGATTCCGTACCGGCAGGCGGCGTCGAAGTTGCGGGCCGCGGCGGCGAACGGAAGCCGGCTCCACACCGGGCGCGGCGCCTCGGCCAGGGCCCGCACCAGGCCGTAGTAGAAGGCGGTGTTGGCGATGACATCGTCGACGGTGGGACCGGCCGGCAGCACCCGGTTCTCGACCCTGAGGTGCGCGACGCCGTCGGCGACCGCGTAGACGGGGCGGTTCCAGCGGTAGACGGTGCCGTTGTGCAGCGTCAGTTCCGCGAGGTCGGGCACCCCGCCCTCATCGAGGACCCGCAACGGTTCCTGCGGCGCACACACCGGCAGCAGCGGCGGGAAGTAGCGCACGTTCTCCTCGAAGAGGTCGTACGCGGAGTCGACCCAGCGCTCGCCGAACCAGGTACGGGGGCGCACCCCCTGGGCCTGCAACTCCGGCGAGCGGGTATCGGTGGCCTGCTGGAACACCGGCGGCCGGGACTCCCGCCACAGCTCCCGGCCGAAGAGGAACGGCGAGTTCGCACCGACCGCCACCTGCACCGCGGCGATGGCCTGCGCCGCGTTCCAGACGGCGGCGAAGCGGCCCGGCGTCACCTGGAGGTGCAACTGGACCGACGTACAGGCGGCTTCCGGCGCGATCGAGGGCGAGCGGGAGACCAGATGCTCCACGCCCCGGATGTCGAGCGCAAAATCCTCCCCCCGGGCCGCCCGCATCTGGTCGTTGAGCAGGACGTAGCGGTCGTTCTCGGAGAGGCTGGCGGCCGTCAGGTCATTGGCGTGCAGGGTCGGCAGAATACCGATCATCACGATCCTGGCGGCGACCTCGCGGGCCTTTCGTTCCGCATAGCCGAGACCCGTACGGAGTTCCTCGGCGAGCTGGTCCAGCACCCGGCCGCTCAAACGGTGCGGGAGGATGTTGACCTCAAGGTTGCACTGGGCGAGTTCCGTCTGGAAATCACCGCTGGCGATGCGTTCAAGAACTTGAGAGTTCATCATGCGGGGCAGCCCGTCGGCGCCGGCGAGATTGAGTTCGATCTCCAGCCCCATGAGATTCCTGGGACGGTCGAATCGCTTCTCGCGCAGGAGCCTCTGCAATCCCTCAAGGCACTCGTGAAGCTTTCTTCGATAACGCTCCCGGTCCGCCAGGTCGATCCCGTCCGCGGCGACCTTCTCCCCCATCGAAGGGTCCTTCCTCGAGTGAACGGCCCGCTACCACGGGCTGCTTGGGGCCGTCCCCGACACCGTCGGGGCTCGCGCTACGGTCGATGATGCCCCGGCAATCTGATCGATAACGCGTCGGGGACGGGCGGCTGCCGATAGGCTCGAAGTGGTGCAGCCTCCGGCATGCCCCACAGGCATATCTCGGCGGTCCTCGCCCCCCGCATTTCTCCGGTGAGAATCACCGGCGAGATCCGGCCTACCGCGTCGGTCAGGGAATACGAGGTGGCCTCAGAAATCCGCTGCACAAAGCGGCGGAAAACACCTCGCGCAGGGGTCTGGATTTCACCTTGCCGAAAATCCGCAAGGCCGGTAGCCGAAACTCTTTCAGAACATACGTCGTATAAACTCCGCTTACGAGGCAGAGACTTGGCGCCCAGTGTCCCGGTGTTTCCACCGCCACGGGGGCCCAGCGGTTGACCCCGCCGCGCCGCAGCCCCGGCCGTCCACGCTCTGACCCCGCCCGCAGACAGCGCCGTCTGCACCCGCCGCGCCGCACCGTGTCTCGAAGTGAGAGGCGACCCATCATGCCGCTGCTCCTTGCCCCTGCCCCTGCGCCCGCCCTGCGCAGCGTCCTCGCCGCCCTCGGCTCTCCCGGCGCGGTCCGCGAGGCCCCGGTCTCCGCACTCCGCACCCATCAGGGGCCGCTCAGCCCCGATCACCCGCTGCCGGTGCACGTCTGGGACGACATCAGCCGACCCGGCGGCACCCCGCACACCCATTTGGTGGGCTGGCGGTTCCTGGTCCGCGGCGGAGAGCGTGCCGTGGCGACCGCCGAGGCCCGGCTCACTGCCGACGGCTGGACCTTCGCGCGCTTCTGCGGCGGCCCCTACGTCGCCGCGACCGAGCAGGCCCTCGCCCAGGCCGAGGCGCTCACCACGCCCCTCCAGCCGCGGCTGCTGTCCGTCCCCGAGCTGTACATGCTCACCCTGTGGCTGCATCACGACACCGCCTCCGACGGCGCCGAGGGACTGCCCGCGGCCGGTGACCTGCTGGTGCCGCTGGCGCCCGCCCCGCCGGGGATCGCCGCGCACCGCCCGCAGCGCCTCGCCGATCTGCTCCCCCGGCTCGCCCTGCGGCTCGCCCCGGCCCCGCTCCTGCGCGAACCCGCCTGATACACCGCACTGGCCCCGCCCGCACGCGGAAAACCGGCGCCCGCCGTCCCGCCGGTCCATGCCCCGTGGCCCCTTCCGGCCACGGGGCACGCTGTCGCGCTCACCCACGCGGACTAGCCCAGGGATGCCACTCCCAATCCTCTTGGGAAGGAGTGCAATTGAGAGCAACCGCCCGCACGGGTGACGCGTCAGTATCGAGTGAGTACCGCTGCTGCGAAATCCCTGCGGAATCCCCTCCGTGGGGCAACACTGGGACCGACCGAAGGAAACGGGGGAGCGGCCATGAACACCTCATCGCGCCGCACGACGACGTTCACCACACCGCAGCGAAAGACAACTTCCATGTGTCAGCACCAACCGCCCTGCCCGTCAGCAGATTCCACCGACCGGGAGGCCGCACATCTCGTGGCGCACCACCCGGAGCAGGGCTGGAGCCTGCTCTGCAATGGCGTCCTGCTCTTCGAGGACACCGGTGAACTGCTACCGAACGGGCAGGTCATCGCCCCGCACCGGGCCCGGGCCACCGCCGCCGCCTGACCTGCGGCCGCCCGGAACGCGAAACACCAGGGCCCCCGGCACACCTGCCGAGGGCCCTTGATGCTGTTCGCCGATATCAGCTGTCGTACTCGTCCAGCGGCGGGCAGGAGCAGACGAGGTTCCGGTCACCGAAGGCACCGTCGATGCGGCGCACCGGCGGCCAGTACTTCTCCGCGGCGTCGACGCCGGCCGGGAAGACGGCCTCCTCGCGGGTGTACGGGTGCGCCCAGTCGCCACCGAGCGCGGCCGCGGTGTGCGGGGCATTGCGCAGCGGGTTGTCGTCCTTGTCCCACTCCCCCGAGCCGACCTTCTCGATCTCCGCCCGGATGGCGATCATCGCGTCGCAGAAGCGGTCCAGCTCGTCGAGGTCCTCGCTCTCGGTCGGCTCGATCATCAGCGTGCCGGCCACGGGGAACGACATCGTCGGCGCGTGGAAGCCGTAGTCGATCAGCCGCTTGGCGACGTCGTCGATGCTCACGCCGGTCGCCTTGGTCAGCGGCCGGACGTCGATGATGCACTCGTGGGCGACCAGGCCGCCGGGGCCGGTGTAGAGCACCGGGTAGTGCGCCTCCAGCCGCTTGGCGATGTAGTTGGCGCTCAGGACCGCGACCTGGGTGGCGCGCTTGAGGCCCTCGCCGCCCATCAGCCGCACGTACGCCCAGGAGATCGGCAGGATGCCGGCCGAGCCCCAGGGAGCCGCGGAGATCGGCCCGACGCCCGTCTCGGGGCCCGCGGCGGGCTGCAGCGGGTGGTTGGGCAGATACGGCGCCAGGTGGGCGCGGACGCCGACCGGGCCGACGCCGGGGCCACCGCCGCCGTGCGGGATGCAGAAGGTCTTGTGCAGGTTGAGGTGCGAGACGTCGCCGCCGAACTTTCCGGGCTCGGCGAGGCCGACCAGCGCATTGAGGTTGGCGCCGTCGACGTAGACCTGGCCGCCGGCGTCGTGCACCGTCGCACAGATCTGGGTGATGTGCTCCTCGAAAACACCGTGCGTGGAGGGGTAGGTCACCATCAGCACCGCGAGCTCGTCCCGGTGCTTGTCGATCTTGGCGTGCAGATCGTCGGCGTCGACCTCGCCGTCCTCACCGGTCTTGACGACGACGACCTTCATACCGGCCATCACCGCGCTGGCGGCGTTGGTGCCGTGCGCCGAGGACGGGATCAGGCAGACCGTGCGCTGCTCGTCGCCGTTGGCGCGGTGGTAGGCACGGACGGCCAGCAGGCCCGCCAGCTCGCCCTGCGATCCGGCATTCGGCTGGAGGGAGACCTTGTCGTAGCCGGTGACGACGGCCAGCCGCTCCTCCAGCTCCTGGATGAGCGTGAGGTAGCCCTCGGCCTGGTCGGCGGGCGCGAACGGGTGCAGCTGGCCGAAGGCGGGCCAGGTGACCGGCTCCATCTCCGTGGTGGCGTTCAGCTTCATCGTGCAGGAGCCGAGCGGGATCATGCCGCGGTCCAGCGCGTAGTCCTTGTCGGCGAGGGTGCGCAGATAGCGCAGCATCGCCGTCTCGGAGCGGTACTGGTGGAACACCGGGTGGCTGAGGTAGTCGTCGCCGCGCAGCAGCGTCTGCGGCAGCGCTTCGGCGACGGCCGCGTCCAGCTGCTCGATGTCGCCCTGCACGCCGAAGGCAGCCCAGACACCGGCCAGCTCGGCGCGTCCGGTGGTCTCGTCGCAGGCGATACCGACCAGGTCGGCGTCGACCTGCCGGAGGTTGACACCGGCCTCCCGGGCGGCGGCGACGACCTCGGCCGCCCGGCCGGGCACCCGCGCGGTCAGCGTGTCGAAGTACGCACCGTGCACGATCTCCACGCCGCCGGCCCGCAGGCCCTCGGCGAGGATCGCCGCGTAGCGGTGGGTGCGCCGGGCGATGGTCCGCAGGCCCTCGGGGCCGTGGTAGACGGCGTACATCCCGGCCATGACGGCGAGCAGCACCTGCGCGGTGCAGATGTTGCTGGTGGCCTTCTCGCGGCGGATGTGCTGCTCACGGGTCTGCAGCGCGAGGCGGTAGGCCTTGCTGCCGTCGGCGTCGACGGAGACGCCCACCAGGCGGCCGGGCAGGCTGCGGGCGAACTGGTCACGTACGGCCATGAAGCCGGCGTGCGGGCCGCCGAAGCCCATCGGGACGCCGAAGCGCTGGGTGGTGCCGACCGCGATGTCCGCGCCGAGCTCGCCGGGCGAGGCCAGCAGCGTCAGGGCCAGCAGATCGGCGGCGACGGTGACGATCGCGCCCAGCTCGTGAGCCTGCTCGATGACGGCACGCGGGTCGCGGACCGCGCCGGAGGCGCCCGGGTACTGCAGCAGCACGCCGAAGACGCCGCGCTCGGCGACCTCGGCGGGAATCCCCGCGCTCAGGTCGGCGACGACGACCTCCACGCCGGTCGGCTCGGCGCGGGTCTCGATCACGGCGATGGTCTGCGGCAGACAGTCGGCGTCGACCAGGAAGACGCCCTGCTTGACCTTGCCGACCCGGCGGGACAGCGCCATGGCCTCGGCCGCGGCGGTGCCCTCGTCCAGGAGGGAGGCTCCGGAGGTGGGCAGCCCGGTCAGCTCGGCGACCATGGTCTGGAAGTTCAGCAGCGCCTCCAGGCGGCCCTGCGAGATCTCCGGCTGGTAGGGCGTGTACGCGGTGTACCAGGCCGGGTTCTCCATGACGTTCCGCAGGATCACCGTCGGGGTGAACGTGCCGTAGTAGCCGAGTCCGATCATGGACGACAGCACTTGGTTACGGTCCGCGAGGCCGCGCAGCTCCGCCAGGACCTCGGCCTCGGTACGGGCCTGCGGCAGGCCGAGCGCCTCCGCGCTCTTGATCACGTCGGGTACGGCGGTGGCGGTCAGTTCGTCCAGCGAACCGAAACCGACCTGCGCGAGCATCTTCGCCTGCGCCTCGTGGTCGGGACCGATGTGCCGGCGCGCGAAGGGGGTGCCGCTTTCCAGCTCGGTCAAGGAGATGCGATTGGTGGTCATCTGCGGGGGCCTCCTGGTCGGTGCGACCTACGAGGGGCACCACGGCGCGGGTGCCCGGACGGCCTCCCCCTCTGTCATCTCAACCTGAGAGCTTCACCGGCCCGCGCGAGGCGGCCCGGCTTTCACCGTCGGTGAGGAGGGGTCCCGGAGCTGTGCCTTCCGCGGCCCGCCCTACTTTCCAGAGTGACCTCGTCCATGCGGTACGTGTGCCTGAGAGATTCCGGGGAGGATTTGCTCCTTCGGCGCCCTGGTCGCGAACGACAAGGACTCTCCCGCACGGGGTCTACGGCCATTCGCCAGCCTACCAGCGCAGCACTCGAGGGATCCTTCGAGTGGCCGGGGCATGAAATGTGCCGTTTGGTAGTTGTCACAGGGCAGTTGCGACCAATTGGAGGGGCCGTGCAAACCGATATCGATCCCCGGAGCCTGATCGGCCGCAAAGCGTTCGACCGGAACGGCGCGAAAATAGGCACGATCGACGAGGTCTATCTCGACGACGCGACGGGGGAACCGGAGTGGGCGGCCGTGCGCACCGGACTTTTCAGCCGGGACGCGTTCGTCCCCCTCGAGCCCAGCAAAATGGTCGGTGAGGGCCTGCACATTCCCTACGACCGCAAGCTGATCAAGGACGCGCCGGACTTCGGCGTGGGCCGCCATCTCTCCCCCGAGCAAGAGCTCCAGCTCTACCACCACTACCGCTTGGATATCTCCTCCCCCACCGATCCGGTGTCCTCGCCCGGTTCCGGCGACAGCGACTTCGGCAAGATCGCCGGCTCGGACGACTGAGCATCCGCCGGCCCCCCGCCCACCAGCGGCAGGGGCTCCCCCGGCCGCAGCGCCGGGTCCTCGACAGCAAAGGTCCGCACCCTTCCCGGTGCGGACCACGGCGTTTCGAAGCGGATGGTCACTCTCCCCACCCCGCTCCCCTGCACCCAGCCGGCACCGTACTCGTCGTGCACGACGTCCAGGCCCGGGTGCCAGCGCCTCGGCAGCTCCTCCCCGGCTTCCGGCACCTGCGCCCCGCCACCGTCCGCCTCCGCCGCCTTCGCGGTCTCCGCCGCCTCCCGCTCCGTCGCCACCTGGGCGAACAGGTCTTCCTGCGTGAAGTCCGCCAGCCCGCTGACCCCCACACCCAGCAGTCGGACGCCGCCGGTGGTGTCCACCGTCTCCAGCAGCCGTACGGCGGCCTCCCGGATCACCGCAGGGTCGTCGGTGGGCCCCCGGAGCGTGTCGGAGCGGGTCAGCGTCGAGAAGTCGTAGTTCCGCACCTTGATCACCACCGTCCGCCCGGAGCGCCCTGCCGCCCGCAGCCGCTGTACGCAGCGGTCGGCCAGCCGCAGCACCTCGCTGCGCACCCGCGCACGGTCGGTCAGGTCGACCTCGAAGGTGTCCTCGACCGAGATGGACTTCGCGTCCCGCTCGGCCACCACCGGGCGGTCGTCCCGGCCCAGCGCCATGGCGTAGAGCCCGGCGCCGTGCGCCCTGCCCAGCAGCCGCACCAGCTCGGCCTCGCCGGCCTCCGCGGTCTCCGCGACGGTGTGGATCCCGGCCCGGCGCAGCGTCTCGGCCGTCGCCGGGCCCACCCCGGGCAGCGTCCGCACCGTCATCGGGCCCAGCAGCTCCCGCTCGGTGCCGGGCTCGATGACCACCAGCCCGTCCGGCTTGGCCGCCTCGGACGCGATCTTCGCCAGCATCTTGGCCCCGGCGAGCCCCACCGAGCCGGTCAGCCCCGTGGTGACCCGGATATCGCGCCGCAGCCGCTCCCCCACGGCCCGTACGGCCTCGGTCCGGGGCGGCACCCCACCGGCCTCCAGATCGACGAACGCCTCATCCAGGCTGAGCGGCTCCACCAGCGGTGACAGCGCATGCAGCAGCTCCATCACCGCCTCACTCACCTGGCGGTACAGCGTGAAGCGAGGGGCCAGATAGGCGGCATTGGGGCACAGCCGGCGCGCCTGGGCCGTGGGCATCGCCGAGCGGACGCCGAACACCCGGGCTTCGTAGGAGGCCGTGGAGACCACTCCGCGCGCCCCGATCCCGCCGACGACCACGGGCTTTCCCCGCAGACTCGGCTTGGCCGCCTGTTCGGCGGCCGCGAAGAACGCATCCATGTCCAGATGCAGGATCGTCGGCGCAGGTCTCACATCTCCGATGCTGCCCCATGCCACTGACAATCGGCCCGATGCCGGGCCGCGCTCACCGCCGGGGGCTCAGCCGGCCCGGTTGCGCCGTCGCGCCAGCTCGTCGTGCGGGTTCTTCCCGACCAGCGTCTCGCCGGTGTCCACACGCTCCCCGTGGAGCTGTGACAGCGCACCCTCCACGTCCCGCCACACCACGCCCACCGCGATCCCGAAGACGCCCTGGCCGCCCTGGAGCAGATCCACGACCTGGTCGGGCGAGGTGCACTCGTAGACGGTCGCCCCATCGCTCATCAGCGTCATCCGCGTCAGATCCGCCAGTCCCCGCGCCCGCAGATGCTGCACGGCGGTCCGGATGTTCTGCAGCGACACCCCGGTGTCCAGCAGCCGCTTGACGATCTTGAGAACCACGACGTCCCGGAAGCTGTAGAGCCGCTGGGTGCCGGAGCCGTACGCCGGCCGGATGCTCGGCTCCACCAGGCCGGTACGCGCCCAGTAGTCGAGCTGCCGATAGGTGATGCCCGCTGCCGCACAGGCGGTCGGGCCGCGATAGCCGATGTTCTGCGCCTCGCAGTCCCCCGACACCGCCGCGGCCGGTGCCGGGGCATGGTTCGCTGCCGCGCCCGAGTGGAGCGGCAACGCCCCTTCCGCCGCCATACCGTCGCCGGTGATTGCCACGCCGCCCTCCGTCCTCCACGTCCCGGACGGGACCTGCCATATCGACGGTATGCAGTCACTCGGGGTGCGTCAACGATCGCCGCGCTCGCCACGCCGAGTGATAATCACCCTACGAGTGGTTTCTCGTGACCCCGCACGGGGAACGGCTAATTGTTTGGCCGGAAACAGGCGGTTCGACCGGCCGAAATCACTGGCTGTTGGTGCCGAAGTCCTCGGGAGAGATCTGGTCGAGGAACTCGCGGAACTTCTCCACCTCGTCCTCCTGCTCGTCCGGGATGGCGATCCCCGCGTCGTCCAGCACACCGTCGGTACCGAAGATCGGCGTTCCGGTGCGCAGCGCCAGCGCTATGGCGTCGGACGGACGCGCGCTGACCTCGACTCCGCTCGCGAAGACGAGTTCGGCATAGAAAACCCCCTCGCGCAGATCCGTGATGCGGACCTGCGTCAGTTCCTGGCCCACCGCTTCGAGCACGTCCTTGAAAAGGTCGTGCGTCAGCGGCCTGGCAGGGACCATGCCCTGCTGGGCAAAAGCGATGGCGGTGGCCTCCCCTGGCCCGATCCAAATGGGCAAGTAACGATCGCCTCCCACCTCCCGCAGGAGCACGATCGGTTGGCTGGAAGGCATTTCCACCCGGACACCCACGACGTCGAGCTCGTTCACACAGCAACCCTAGGACGTGCCCGGCAGGTTTGGGTAGTCGGGCACTCGTTTGCTCACTACAGCCGGACCCGCAGGGCGCTCTGCAGGAGGGCTGCATGCAGCCGTACGGACAGCGTCGCCAGCTCCCTGGCGGTCGCCTCGGCATGCGCTCTGGTCTGTGGGTTACGGTGCCGCCGAAGGGGTGCAACGACCTGTTCGACCAGGCCCGCCTCACGCTCGGCAGCCGCCTTCACCGCACGCAGATGCCGCGGTTCGAGACCGAAACGGCCCAGGTCCGCGACAAGTTTGGCCACCGTGACGGCCTCGATGTCGTATCCGCCCTCCGCATGGGAGACGATGAGTCCGTACGACTCCCAGTCGGCGAGCGTCGCCTCGTCCACCTCCGCGGCGGCCAGCAGCTCGGCGCGGCCGATCCGGGCAGCCGTAGGGCGCTCCGCGCCCGCGTCGTGGACACCCTCGACGAGATCCCGCGAGGGTGTGGCCGGAGCCGGCAGCTGCACCTGCTCGCCGCGCTCCAGGGCGTCCAGATGCTCCCGGATGACCTTCAGGGGCAGATAGTGGTCCCGCTGCATCCGCAGGACGTTCGCCAGCCGCTCCACGTCCGCCGGCGTGAATTTGCGGTATCCGGAAGGCGTGCGCTTCGGCTCGACCAGCCCCTCGGCCTCCAGGAAGCGAATCTTGGAGATGGTGACCTCGGGAAACTCCTCGCGCAGCAGGGTGAGCACCGTGCCGATGCTCACCGGCTTACCGTCCGAGGAGGCGGTGCCGGACGGGCCGGCACCGCCTTTCGGTGTATGGCGCATATGCCTTCCCCGGCCGGTCAGATACCGGCGCCTCGCTGGCTTGCGTAGAAGACCAGGCGGAACTTGCCGATCTGGACCTCGTCGCCATTGGCGAGGACGACGGAGTCGATCCGCTCACGGTTGACGTAGGTGCCGTTCAGGCTGCCGACGTCGGCGACCGTGAAGAGACCGTCCGGGCCCCGGCGGAATTCCACATGCCGGCGCGAGACCGTCACGTCGTCGAGGAAGATGTCGCCCTGCGGATGCCGGCCCGCCGTCGTCAGCTCACCGTCCAGCAGGAAGCGGCTGCCCGAATTCGGACCCCGGCGGACGACCAGCAGCGCCGATCCCAGAGGAAGGGCGTCGACGGCCGCCTGGGCCTCGGGGGACAGCGACGGCGACAGGTTCTGGCCCGTCGTCTCCGAGTCGTAGGCCTCCAGCCCCGAAATGGAGATGGTCGACGTCGTCTCGGACGCCCGCTCGGGCTGAGCGCCCGCGCGCAGCGGCGCACCACAGTTGGAGCAGAACCGGCTCGCCTCAGCGTTCCGGCTGCCACACCTCGTACAAACCGGCAAGGCTGACCCTCCACCCGTGCGTGCGGCCGATGGTTCCTGGGAACCTATGCGGCCGGGCACGGAGGGGTCAACAGAATCCGCGCCGTGCCCCCCGGACGGCCCGCTGACCTCGTCGCGGAAGAGCGGACGGTCCTCGGAAGCGCCGCTCTCGTCGGGTTGGCGCGGAGCGCGGTGGCGCGCGGAGCCGCTGCCGCCCTCCTGGCGCGCGCTCTTGCCGAACAGCTTTCCAAACAACTTCACGGGCGATTCCCCTTGAACGAAACAGACCCGCCCGTGGGGCAGGACGAACCCTCGATGCACACACCGGCCCATCCGGACATCCTGTGAACGTCCGTGGCCTTCAGACAGTTTCCACCACACACCACACGCACGGTGCGTCGACCCCCCGCTACCTCATGCCCTCGCCGGGCACTCGACATCCCTGTACGCCTCACTGCGATGACGACCGAGCGTAGTCAGGCCGCTTCGCCTCTCGCAAGGCGTCCACAATGATCTTCTTTTCACGGGTCACAGACACCTTGGCCTGCTCCTTTTCCAGAGTCTGGACCACTCCGCCGGGGATGTTCAGCGCCGGTTCCAGATCCTCCGGCTTACCGATCACCTTGAAGCGGTACGGCTGGGTGACACGCTTGCCGTCGATCCCCACGCCACCGCGGACGTCCGACAGAGAGGTGTTCGCGACGACCCGGACATCGTTGACCTGGATGGCTTCGGCGCCGGCCGCCCGCAGCTCCTGGATGGTGTCCAGCAGCTTGTCCGCCTCGACGGAGTGCGCCGGGTCGTCGATGGTCAGGTTGATGCCGGGCCCTTGCGCCGCGACGGTCCCGGCCAGCACGCCCAGCTGCTGTTCCTTCTCCACGGTCTGTTTACGGGCCTCCTCGGCCTGGTCCGAGCTGTTCGCCAGCTCGGTCTTCTGCCCTTCCAGTCGCCGCTGTTCGTCGGTCAACCGCTGGGAACGGTTGTCCAGCTCGTCCAGAATGCGCACCAAGTCCTCCTGGCGCGCACCTCGCAGCGCACTGCTGTCACTCGTGGAACGTACCTGAATCGCCAGGCCGAGGCCGAGAATGAACAGCAGCAGCGCAACGATCAGTTGAGCCCGGGTCAGGCGGGGCGGCCACAGACTCGCAACGAGCCGCTCCCGACCGGATTTCGGGCGTGCTGCACTCCCGTCCTCCGCAACCGCTTCCGGAGTCGAGGAGTCTGCCCCTTTGTCCGTCTTGTGTCCAGTACTGTCCGGTTCCTGAGCCTCGGTCGCCTCATCGGCTTCCGCCCGCTCGGGGGCGCCCGGACTCTCGGGCGGCATCGGCCGCCGGCCGGGCGGGCCCTGGTCCTGACTCCGGCCGTGGTCCTGGCCATGCTCCTGGCTCCGGCCCTGGTCCTCGCTCTGACCCTGGCTCTCGTCCTGGCCCTGGTCCTGCTCCGTCTCCGGCTGCTCCGGCTTCTTCTCCGGCTGCGGGGTCTCGTCCGTCGCCATCCGTCTCACGCCCTGAAGACGTGCCGACGGATCGCGGCGGCGTTGGAGAAGATCCGGATGCCCAGCACCACGACGACGCCCGTGGAGAGTTGGGCGCCGACGCCCAACTTGTCGCCGAGGAAGACGATCAGCGCGGCGACGACCACGTTCGACAGGAACGAGACCACGAAGACCTTGTCGTCGAAGATGCCGTCCAGCATCGCGCGCAGGCCGCCGAACACGGCATCCAGCGCCGCGACGACAGCGATCGGCAAGTAGGGCTCGACCACCGTCGGCACCACGGGGCGGACGACAAGTCCGACCACGACTCCCACGATGAGGCCCAGTACGGCGATCACGATGTGCCCTTCCCTGTGTCGGCGCCGTCCGTCTTGGCGGCACCGGCCTGCGGCTTTGCGGTACGTACGATCAAGCTGGGCGCGGGCGGCAGGGTGACCTCGTTCTCCGCGGAAATCCTGGTGCGCACGCCGTAGTTCTCCTGCAGCACATGCAGGTACTGACCGTCGGCGCTGTCCTGGAACGCGGTGCTCAGCCGCTGCCCGTCCCCCACCGCCAGCACCGTGTACGGCGGCACCAGCGGCTTGTTGTCGACCAGTATGGCGTCTCCTGCGGCTCTGATCGCCGAGAGTGACGTAAGCCGCTGTCCGTTGACGGAGATGGCTTCCGCACCGGACGCCCACAGGCCGTTGACCACGCGTTGCATATCCCTGTCGCGTACCCGGCCGGTGTCCGAGAAACCACTGCTCTCGCGCGGTCCGCCGCCGCTGGACTCCGCGCCCTTGGCATCGTCCACGACGAGCTTCACCCCCGGCCCGGTGACCTGCGTCGAACCGGACAGCAGCGCCAGCAGCTCGGCCTTGCCGGCGCCGTGCTGCTTCAGCGCCTCGCGCTGCATCCTGCTGACGTCGTCGCGCAGCGCGTCGACCCGGTGCTGCTGCCGGTCCGCCTCGCCGGTGCCCTTCTGGATGCGGTGGATCAGCTCTTCGCGCTCCTTGGCGAGCGTCGGTGCCGATATCTGCGCCTGCGCCGCCCCGACCGTCACCACGACCGCGGCGAGCACCAGACCGGCGGCGAGACCCAGCTTCGCGCGCAGGGTACGCGGCAGACCACGCACTCCGGTTTCCGACTTCCGCGCGGCCGCCTCGGCATATCCCTCGTCGAGGCTGTGATCCATCACGTTGGTCAGCAGCGACATGGACGCATCGGGGCGCGCGGACGACGCGTTCGGGCTGCTCCGATCGGGGCGCTGCTGCGACATGACGCACATCGTCGCACGTCGGTCGGACAGTCTCCCAATGGCCCCACCGGCGTGCCGGTTCACGGCGCGCCGGTGGGGCCCGGGTCAGCGTCCTGCGCTGTCCACCACTGCGGACCAGTCGTCCAGCAGCTGCTGGGCGGAGGCGTCATCCGGCCCCTCTGCCCACAGGTGGGTGACCGCCTCGGCGGGGTCGGGCAGCACCAGAACCCAGCGGCCGTCGCTCTCCACGACACGGACGCCGTCGGTGGTGTCCACATCCCGGTCGCCGGCCGCCTCGACGACGTGCCGCATGACCAGTCCCTTGACCGCCCACGGGGTGGCCAGGTCACGGCGCTGGACGTGCGCCCGCGGGATCCGTGCGTCGATCTGGCTCAGGGTGAGCTGGGTGCGGGCCACCAGGCCGATCAGCCGGACGAACGCGGCCGCGCCGTCGAAGACGCTGCTGAACTCGGGGATGAGGAAGCCGCCCATGCCGTCCCCGCCGAAGACCGTGCCGTCGTCACGCCCCACACGGGTCAGATCGTCGGGCGAGGTCGTCGTCCACTCCACCTGCGTCCCGTGGTACGCCGCCACCTGCTCGGCGATACGGGTCGTGGTCACCGGCAGCGCCACCCGGCCGGTGCGCCGTTCTGCCGCGATCAGATCCAGCATGACCAGCAGGGCACGGTCGTCCTCGATGATCCGGCCGCGTTCGTCCACGAGGGACAGCCGCTCGCCCACGGGGTCGAAGCGCACTCCGAAGGCGGCCCGCGCCGAGGCCACGATCTCGCCGAGCCGGACGAGCCCGGCCCGCCGGGCGTCGGCGGTCTCGGTCGGCCGGGATTCGTCGAGCCCTGGGTTGATCGTCAGCGAGTCGACGCCGAGCCGTCCCAGCAGGCTGGGCAGGACCAGGCCGGCGCTGCCGTTCGAGGCGTCCACGACGACCTTCAGCCCGGAGTCGGTGATGCCTGTGGTGTCCACGGCCCGCAGCAGGGAGCCGGTATAGGAGTCGAAGACGCTGGCGGGGAAGATCAGGTCACCGATCTCGCCCGGGAACGCTCGCCGGTACTCCTGGCGGGCGAAGACCCGGTCGAGCTTGCGCTGGCCGGCCTGTGAGAGGTCCGCGCCCCGCTCGTCGAAGAACATGATGTCGACGGAGTCCGGTACGCCGGGCGTCGTACGGACCATGATGCCGCCGGCGCTGCCGCGGGCCGTCTGCTGGCGGGCGACCGGCAGCGGGACGTTCTCCAGGTCACGTACGTCGATGGCGCTGGCCTGGAGCGCGGAAATCACGGCACGCTTGAGTGCCCGGGCGCCTCGGGAGTGGTCACGCGCGGTGGTGACCGTGGAGCCCTTCTTGAGCGTGGTGGCATACGCGCCCGCGAGCCGTACGGCGAGCTCCGGCGTGATCTCGACGTTGAGGATCCCGGACACCCCCCGGGCGCCGAACAGATGCGCCTGGCCACGGGATTCCCAGATCACCGAGGTGTTGACGAACGCACCGGCCTCGATGGTCTTGAACGGATAGACCCGCACGTTCCCCTGCACGATCGATTCTTCACCGATCAGGCATTCGTCGCCGATGACGGCACCGTCCTCGATGCGGGAGGCCCGCATGATGTCGGTGTTCTTGCCGATCACACAGCCGCGCAGATTGCTCTGCTGACCGATGTAGACGTTGTCGTGCACGACGGCGCGGTGCAGGAACGCGCCGCTTTTCACGACGACATTGGAACCGACCACGGTGTGCTCACGAAGCTCCACATCCGCCTCGATCTTGGCGTAGTCGCCGATGTAGAGCGGACCGCGCAGCACCGCGTCGGGGTGCACTTCCGCGCCCTCCGCGACCCATACGCCCGGCGAGATCTCGAAGCCGTCGATTTCGACGTCGACCTTGCCTTCGAGCACATCGGCCTGAGCCTTCACATAGCTCTCGTGCGTGCCGACATCCTCCCAATAGCCCTCGGCGATATAGCCGTAGATCGGCTTGCCTTCCTTCATGAGCTGTGGAAAGACATCTCCGGACCAGTCGACCGGCACATCGGGTTCGAAGTAGTCGAAGACCTCCGGCTCCATGACGTAGATGCCGGTGTTGACGGTGTCCGAGAAGACCTGGCCCCAGGTGGGTTTCTCCAGGAAACGCTCGACCTTGCCGGCCTCGTCGACGATGGTGATGCCGAACTCGAGCGGATTGGGGACCCGAGTGAGACAGACGGTGACGAGGGCGCCCTTTTCCTTGTGGAACCGGATCAGATCGGTGAGATCGAAGTCGGTGAGGGCGTCGCCGGAGATGACGAGGAAGGCATCGTCCTTGAGCGCTTCCTCGGCGTTCTTCACACTGCCTGCGGTGCCGAGCGGCTTTTCCTCATTCGCGTAGGTGAGCTCCATTCCGAGCTCTTCTCCGTCGCCGAAATAGTTCTTGACGAGCGAGGCAAGGAATTGCACGGTCACGACGGTCTCATTGAGACCATGCCGTTTCAGCAGCCTGAGTACATGCTCCATGATCGGCCGGTTCGCGACCGGAAGCAGGGGCTTGGGCATGCTGGACGTCATAGGGCGAAGTCGTGTTCCTTCGCCGCCGGCCATCACAACGGCCTTCATGTGGGAAGCGTCCTCCTCTAAGAGACGACGGTCTTGCCGACTTCACTTGTCCAGAGCGCCCACTGTTGCTGCTTTCACGTACGGGCGCCGGCTCTTGGCACAAGCTGCCATTTCGGAGAGGTCAGTCGGCGGTGGCGTCCGCCCGGATGAGTCGGCGGACCTGGACCACGTAGAGGATCCCTGCCCACCAGTAGAGCGCCGTACCCCATCCTGCGAACGCCCATCCGAAAACAGCAGCAAGTGTGTGAAGCCAGCCGCTTCCGTCGCTCAGCAGGAGCAACGGGAAGGCGTACATCAAGTTGAACGTAGCCGCTTTGCCCAGGAAGTTCACCTGGGGAGGCCCGTAGCCGTGGCGTCCGAGGAATCCGACCGCGATCAGCAGCATCAGTTCCCGTGCCAGCAGGGCCGCGGTGAGCCAGAGCGGCAGGATCTCGCGCCAGGTCAGACCGACCAGGGTGGAAAGGATGTACAGGCGGTCGGCGGCGGGGTCGAGGATCCGGCCCAGGCTGCTGATCTGGTTCCAGCGCCGGGCGAGCATGCCGTCCAGGTAGTCACTGACGCCGCTCAGCGCCAGGACCAGCAGCGCCCAGCCGTCGACCTTCGGACCCCCGAATTCCGGCCACAGGACCAACCACAGGAACAGCGGCACGCCGAGGAGGCGAGCCATGCTCAGAATATTCGGGATGGTGAGGACACGATCCGTCTGGACCCGCGTCTCCTGGACCTCCACGCGAGGCCTCCTGTGGGGAAATGTACCAACGATGCCCCTTGACCCTACCTGCCTCGCCGGCCGCACCGTACCGCGGGTCCCCAAGATCACGGAAACACAAAAAGCCCCGTGGTAACCGAAGTTCCCACGGGGCTTTTCAAAAATTGTTCGGCGGCGTCCTACTCTCCCACAGGGTCCCCCCTGCAGTACCATCGGCGCGGAAAGGCTTAGCTTCCGGGTTCGGAATGTAACCGGGCGTTTCCCTAACGCTATGACCACCGAAACACTATGAAGTTAACCAACCCGGCAATGACACAGGTCGTTACTTCAGAACCTACACAGTGGACGCGAGCAACTGAGGACAAGCCCTCGGCCTATTAGTACCAGTCAACTCCACACCTTACGGCGCTTCCATATCTGGCCTATCAACCCAGTCGTCTACTGGGAGCCTTAACCCCTCAAGGGGGTGGGAGTCCTCATCTCGAAGCAGGCTTCCCGCTTAGATGCTTTCAGCGGTTATCCTTTCCGAACGTAGCCAACCAGCCATGCCCTTGGCAGGACAACTGGCACACCAGAGGTTCGTCCGTCCCGGTCCTCTCGTACTAGGGACAGCCCTTCTCAAGACTCCTACGCGCACAGCGGATAGGGACCGAACTGTCTCACGACGTTCTAAACCCAGCTCGCGTACCGCTTTAATGGGCGAACAGCCCAACCCTTGGGACCGACTCCAGCCCCAGGATGCGACGAGCCGACATCGAGGTGCCAAACCATCCCGTCGATATGGACTCTTGGGGAAGATCAGCCTGTTATCCCCGGGGTACCTTTTATCCGTTGAGCGACGGCGCTTCCACAAGCCACCGCCGGATCACTAGTCCCTACTTTCGTACCTGCTCGACCCGTCAGTCTCACAGTCAAGCTCCCTTGTGCACTTACACTCAACACCTGATTGCCAACCAGGCTGAGGGAACCTTTGGGCGCCTCCGTTACTCTTTAGGAGGCAACCGCCCCAGTTAAACTACCCACCAGACACTGTCCCTGATCCGGATCACGGACCCAGGTTAGACATCCAGCACGACCAGAGTGGTATTTCAACAATGACTCCACAACCACTGGCGTGGCCGCTTCAAAGTCTCCCACCTATCCTACACAAGCCGAACCGAACACCAATATCAAGCTATAGTAAAGGTCCCGGGGTCTTTCCGTCCTGCTGCGCGAAACGAGCATCTTTACTCGTAATGCAATTTCACCGGGCCTATGGTTGAGACAGTCGAGAAGTCGTTACGCCATTCGTGCAGGTCGGAACTTACCCGACAAGGAATTTCGCTACCTTAGGATGGTTATAGTTACCACCGCCGTTTACTGGCGCTTAAGTTCTCAGCTTCGCCATGACGAATCATGACTAACCGGTCCCCTTAACGTTCCAGCACCGGGCAGGCGTCAGTCCGTATACATCGCCTTACGGCTTCGCACGGACCTGTGTTTTTAGTAAACAGTCGCTTCTCGCTGGTCTCTGCGGCCACCCCCAGCTCAGAGAGCAAGTCTCATCACCGGAAATGGCCCCCCTTCTCCCGAAGTTACGGGGGCATTTTGCCGAGTTCCTTAACCATAGTTCACCCGAACGCCTCGGTATTCTCTACCTGACCACCTGAGTCGGTTTAGGGTACGGGCCGCCATGAAACTCGCTAGAGGCTTTTCTCGACAGCATAGGATCATCCACTTCACCACAATCGGCTCGGCATCAGGTCTCAGCCTTAACGTGTGACGGATTTACCTACCACACGGCCTACACCCTTACCCCGGGACAACCACCGCCCGGGCTGGACTACCTTCCTGCGTCACCCCATCGCTTACCTACTACCACCTTGGATCGGCGGCTCCACCACGTCCCTTTGTCCGAAGACTCCAGGCCGGCTTCACGGCCTTAGCATTAATGGATTCGATACTGGGCGTTTCAAAGCGGGTACCGGAATATCAACCGGTTGTCCATCGACTACGCCTGTCGGCCTCGCCTTAGGTCCCGACTTACCCTGGGCAGATCAGCTTGACCCAGGAACCCTTAGTCAATCGGCGCACACGTTTCCCACGTGTGTATCGCTACTCATGCCTGCATTCTCACTCGTGAACCGTCCACAACTCGCTTCCGCGGCTGCTTCACCCGGCACACGACGCTCCCCTACCCATCACGATCCCCGTTGGGGGTAATATCGCAATGACACGACTTCGGCGGTGTGCTTGAGCCCCGCTACATTGTCGGCGCGGAATCACTTGACCAGTGAGCTATTACGCACTCTTTCAAGGGTGGCTGCTTCTAAGCCAACCTCCTGGTTGTCTCTGCGACTCCACATCCTTTCCCACTTAGCACACGCTTAGGGGCCTTAGTCGATGCTCTGGGCTGTTTCCCTCTCGACCATGGAGCTTATCCCCCACAGTCTCACTGCCGCGCTCTCACTTACCGGCATTCGGAGTTTGGCTAAGGTCAGTAACCCGGTAGGGCCCATCGCCTATCCAGTGCTCTACCTCCGGCAAGAAACACACGACGCTGCACCTAAATGCATTTCGGGGAGAACCAGCTATCACGGAGTTTGATTGGCCTTTCACCCCTAACCACAGGTCATCCCCCAGGTTTTCAACCCTGGTGGGTTCGGTCCTCCACGAAGTCTTACCTCCGCTTCAACCTGCCCATGGCTAGATCACTCCGCTTCGGGTCTTGGGCACGCTACTCAACGCCCTATTCGGACTCGCTTTCGCTACGGCTTCCCCACACGGGTTAACCTCGCAACATACCGCAAACTCGCAGGCTCATTCTTCAAAAGGCACGCAGTCACGACTGCATGTGCAAGCACACACAGCGACGCTCCCACGGCTTGTAGGCACACGGTTTCAGGTACTATTTCACTCCGCTCCCGCGGTACTTTTCACCATTCCCTCACGGTACTATCCGCTATCGGTCACCAGGGAATATTTAGGCTTAACGGGTGGTCCCGCCAGATTCACACGGGATTTCTCGGGCCCCGTGCTACTTGGGTGTCTCTCAAACGAGCCGCTAATGTTTCAGCTACGGGGGTCTTACCCTCTACGCCGGACCTTTCGCATGTCCTTCGCCTACATCAACGGTTTCTGACTCGTCCTGTTGCCGGCAGACAACAGAAGAGAGATCCCACAACCCCAACCACGCAACCCCTGCCGGGTATCACACGTGACTGGTTTGGCCTCATCCGGTTTCGCTCGCCACTACTCCCGGAATCACGGTTGTTTTCTCTTCCTGCGGGTACTGAGATGTTTCACTTCCCCGCGTTCCCTCCACACTGCCTATGTGTTCAGCAGCGGGTGACAGCCCATGACGACTGCCGGGTTTCCCCATTCGGACACCCCCGGATCAAAGCTTGGTTGACAGCTCCCCGGGGCCTATCGTGGCCTCCCACGTCCTTCATCGGTTCCTGGTGCCAAGGCATCCACCGTGCGCCCTTAAAAACTTGGCCACAGATGCTCGCGTCCACTGTGCAGTTCTCAAGCAACGACCAGCCACCCACCACCCCAACCCGAAGGCTGAGTTCACTGGGGCCGGCATCACGAAGGTCCAGACCACAGTCCGTACCCTCAGATACCCAACAGCGCGCCCGGCCCACCCGATCCATCACCACGTTCCACGCCGAAGCAGTACTAGTGACAACCAACCAAGTGCGCCGAATAGTCAACGTTCCACCCATGAGCAACCAGCATCAGACATTCGCCGATGTACTGGCCTCTGACCAACCAGAGGTTGGTAAGAAGTGCTCCTTAGAAAGGAGGTGATCCAGCCGCACCTTCCGGTACGGCTACCTTGTTACGACTTCGTCCCAATCGCCAGTCCCACCTTCGACGATTCCCTCCCACAAGGGGTTGGGCCACCGGCTTCGGGTGTTACCGACTTTCGTGACGTGACGGGCGGTGTGTACAAGGCCCGGGAACGTATTCACCGCAGCAATGCTGATCTGCGATTACTAGCAACTCCGACTTCATGGGGTCGAGTTGCAGACCCCAATCCGAACTGAGACCGGCTTTTTGAGATTCGCTCCACCTCGCGGTATCGCAGCTCATTGTACCGGCCATTGTAGCACGTGTGCAGCCCAAGACATAAGGGGCATGATGACTTGACGTCGTCCCCACCTTCCTCCGAGTTGACCCCGGCAGTCTCCTGTGAGTCCCCATCACCCCGAAGGGCATGCTGGCAACACAGAACAAGGGTTGCGCTCGTTGCGGGACTTAACCCAACATCTCACGACACGAGCTGACGACAGCCATGCACCACCTGTACACCGACCACAAGGGGGACCCTGTCTCCAGGGTTTTCCGGTGTATGTCAAGCCTTGGTAAGGTTCTTCGCGTTGCGTCGAATTAAGCCACATGCTCCGCTGCTTGTGCGGGCCCCCGTCAATTCCTTTGAGTTTTAGCCTTGCGGCCGTACTCCCCAGGCGGGGAACTTAATGCGTTAGCTGCGGCACGGACGACGTGGAATGTCGCCCACACCTAGTTCCCAACGTTTACGGCGTGGACTACCAGGGTATCTAATCCTGTTCGCTCCCCACGCTTTCGCTCCTCAGCGTCAGTATCGGCCCAGAGATCCGCCTTCGCCACCGGTGTTCCTCCTGATATCTGCGCATTTCACCGCTACACCAGGAATTCCGATCTCCCCTACCGAACTCTAGCCTGCCCGTATCGAATGCAGACCCGGGGTTAAGCCCCGGGCTTTCACATCCGACGTGACAAGCCGCCTACGAGCTCTTTACGCCCAATAATTCCGGACAACGCTTGCGCCCTACGTATTACCGCGGCTGCTGGCACGTAGTTAGCCGGCGCTTCTTCTGCAGGTACCGTCACTTTCGCTTCTTCCCTGCTGAAAGAGGTTTACAACCCGAAGGCCGTCATCCCTCACGCGGCGTCGCTGCATCAGGCTTTCGCCCATTGTGCAATATTCCCCACTGCTGCCTCCCGTAGGAGTCTGGGCCGTGTCTCAGTCCCAGTGTGGCCGGTCGCCCTCTCAGGCCGGCTACCCGTCGTCGCCTTGGTAGGCCATCACCCCACCAACAAGCTGATAGGCCGCGGGCTCATCCTTCACCGCCGGAGCTTTCCACACACAGACCATGCGGTCGTGTGTCATATCCGGTATTAGACCCCGTTTCCAGGGCTTGTCCCAGAGTGAAGGGCAGATTGCCCACGTGTTACTCACCCGTTCGCCACTAATCCACCCCGAAGGGCTTCATCGTTCGACTTGCATGTGTTAAGCACGCCGCCAGCGTTCGTCCTGAGCCAGGATCAAACTCTCCGTGAATGTTTACCCGTAATCGGGTGAAACACACACGAGAAGAGTGGAACGACCAGACGGAATAGGTCCGGTCGTTCACAGCGTCCTCGCTGTGTGTGCCATCCGCACCACATGGGCGGGATGGACTTTCAAAGGAACCTCATCCACCGAGGTGGACGGGGTATCAACATATCTGGCGTTGACTTTTGGCACGCTGTTGAGTTCTCAAGGAACGGACGCTTCCTTTGGATTCCCTCTCGGGTTTTCTCCGGGCGCTTCCCTTCGGTGTTTCACACTCTATCAGGCCTTTTCCGGCTTTCGAACCGCTGCTTTTCTGCAGACATGCAGAAGCGCGCAATTCTTGAGTCGCGATCAAGACGCTGGGAGTGCCACCCACCTCAACCGGACGCGGTTGATGGCGTCCTGGCTGTCCGGGGCAGATGTCAGACAGTACAGCTCTGCCGTGGGCGAGGCAAATCGATTCGGCAGGACTCGCGGTCGACTCTGGCGTCTCTCATGCGGAACAGTCAGTTCTTATGACTTACGCTTCTGAACGGTGCGCCGTCCCGGACAGGTAGTGACGGCGGCCTGATGAATCTTCACCCCTGGGAGGCTTCCCATGACCACCGTGACGTCCCCTCTTGCCGGACGCGCCATCGGACTCGCGGCCGTGCCCGACCCGGTGTTCTCCGGAGCGATGGTGGGTCCCGGTACCGCCATCGACCCGATTCGTGAGCCGTCTGCTGCGGTTTCGCCCGTGGACGGTGTGCTGGTCTCGCTGCACCCGCATGCGTTCGTGGTCGTCGATGCCGAGGGGCACGGCGTACTCACCCACCTGGGGATCGACACCGTTCAGCTCAACGGTGAGGGGTTTGAGCTGCTCGTGAACAAGGGCGACACCGTCACCCGTGGTCAGGAGGTCGTGCGCTGGAACCCGGCGGCGGTCGAGGAGGCCGGGAAGTCGCCGGTGTGCCCGGTTGTCGCGCTGGAGGCCACGGCGGACTCGCTCGGTGAGGTCCGCGAAGACGGCGACGTCAAGGCCGGCGACCAGCTCTTCTCCTGGCAGTAGCCGGGCGCCGTCCCGTACGGCAGGTACGACATCCATCGCGGCGGCCAGGCCGTCGCATCATCGGGAGCGGGTGCAATGGAGACAACGCTGCGAGGCGTCGGCGTGAGTCACGGTGTGGCGATCGGCGAGGTGCGGCACATGGGGACGGCGGTCCTGGAGCCGCCGGCCAAGCAGATTCCGGCGGATGAGGCGGAGCGCGAACAGGGGCGTGCCCGCCAGGCCGTGGAGGCTGTTGCTGCGGACCTGATAGCGCGGGGGAATCTGGCGGGTGGTGAGGCGCAGGCCGTGCTGGAGGCACAGGCCCTGATGGCTCAGGACCCTGAGCTGATGGCCGATGTCGACCGGCGGATCGCCGTCGGGAGTACCGCCGAGCGCGCTGTGTACGACGCGTTCGCGGCCTACCGGGCGCTGCTGGCCGGTGCCGGTGAGTACCTCGCGGGCCGGGTGGCCGACCTCGACGATGTGCGCAACCGGATCGTCGCGCGGCTGCTGGGTGTGCCGATGCCGGGTGTGCCGGACAGTGACGAGCCGTATGTGCTGATCGCGCGGGATCTGGCGCCGGCCGACACCGCGCTGCTGGACCCGACGCTGGTGCTCGGGTTTGTGACCGAGGAGGGCGGGCCGACCAGCCACAGCGCGATTCTTGCGCGTGCGCTGGGGGTGCCGGCGGTCGTCGCGCTGCCGGGCGCCGGTGAGCTGGTCGAGGGCACGGTCATCGCCGTCGACGGCAGCACCGGGGAGATCTTCGTCGAGCCGAGCGCCGAGAAGCGTGCGGAGATGGAGCGGGCGGCCGCGGAGCGGAAGGCGGCGCTGGCCGCATCGTCCGGTCCGGGTGCCACCTCCGACGGGCACAAGGTGCCGCTGCTGGCGAACGTCGGCGGGCCCGGCGATGTGGCCGCGGCGGTCGGGGCCGGGGCGGAGGGTGTCGGCCTGTTCCGGACGGAGTTCCTGTTCCTGGACGACAGCAAGAAGGCACCGTCCGCGGAGAAGCAGGTGGAGGCCTACCGCACGGTGCTGGCGGCGTTCCCCGAGGGGCGTGTCGTGGTGCGGGTGCTCGACGCCGGTGCCGACAAGCCGCTGGAGTTCCTGACGCCGGCCGATGAGCCGAACCCCGCGCTCGGTGTACGGGGGCTGCGGACGCTGCTCGATCACCCCGAGGTGCTGCGGACTCAGCTCTCGGCGCTGGCGACGGCGGCCGAGGGGCTGCCGGTCTACCTCGAGGTCATGGCGCCGATGGTGGCGGACCGGACGGACGCCAAGGCGTTTGCGGATGCCTGCCGGGAGGCCGGGCTGCGGGCGAAGTTCGGCGCGATGGTGGAGATCCCCTCCGCGGCGCTCCGGGCGCGGTCGATTCTGCAGGAGGTGGAGTTCCTTTCGCTGGGGACCAATGACCTGGCTCAGTACACCTTCGCGGCGGACCGTCAGGTGGGGGCCGTTTCCCGGCTGCAGGACCCCTGGCAGCCGGCGCTGCTGGACCTCGTGGCGCTGTCGACCGAGGCCGCGAAGGCCGAGGGCAAGAGCTGTGGTGTCTGTGGTGAGGCGGCCTCCGATCCGCTGTTGGCGTGCGTGCTGACGGGGCTCGGGGTCACCAGCCTGTCGATGGGTGCGGCGTCGATTCCCTATGTGCGGGCGGCGCTGTCCAAGCACACGCTGGCGCAGTGTGAGCGTGCGGCGGCCGCGGCGCGCGCCGCGGACACCGCCGAGGATGCGCGGGCCGCCGCGCAGGCGGTGCTCTCCGGGGAGTGATCCCGCGCGGCGCTGGGCGCCGCAGGAGCTTTGACGGCCGTCCCGCCCTTCTGGCGGGGCGGCCGTCGTGCATGCACGGGCGGCTGCGGTGAGGCGGTCAACGGTGGTCGTGGGGGTCGGGTGGCGGGGTCAGGGGGAGGCCGGAGGCGTAGTCGACGCCGGGCTCGGGCGGGATCGGTTCGCCGGTGTCGGCGTCGGTGCAGTAGGCGGTGAAGACCTCGGCGGCGCTCAGGGGGCGGGGCCAGGAGTCGCGCAGGGACCAGCCGCGGACCGTCTCACGGGCGGCATCCTCGGTGGTGTTCCGGCCGGTGGGGCCGCTGGTGGTGCGGGAGACGATGCCGCCGGGGGTGCGCAGGGCGAGGCCGGCGGCGAGGACCGTGCAGAAGACGACGGTCTCGTGCTCGGCGAGCTGGGGGCGGGCGCCGTCGCGGGCGGTGGTGTGCAGCACCGCCAGGAGGGACGGCTCGCCTGCGGCGAGGGAGCAGACGAGGTGGTGGGTGCCCTCGCCGAGGGAGGTCAGGAGCTGGCGGACGGCGTGGGTGGCGCGGCTGAAGGCGGCACGGGAGAGGTCTTCGCCGCACTCCTCGCAGGTGCCGGCGCGGGCCAGCAGGGCGGAGGCGTGGTCCCAGTGCGCCCGGCGGTCGGCCTCTTCGACCAGGAGCGGGAGCAGCCGGCTCAGCGGCCCGCCTTCGTAGAGCAGGGTGGTGCCGGTGCGGGCAGCTTCGGCCGTATAGCGGCTGCGGCTGTCGGGACGATCCGGGTCCAGGGCGAGGTGGGCGCAGTATTTCTCGTAGGCGACCGGGTCGAAGAGGCCGACGGTCGTGACCACTCCCTGGGAGGTGAGGGAGCGCAGCAGGGTCTCCATCTGCCGGAGGTAGCTGCTGTGGTCGTCGAAGGGGAAGGTGCGGTAGCGGCGCATGGCCGTGAAGTCCTGCTCGTCGGCCAGGATGGCGGCGGTGCTGGGAACCTCGCGGCGGAGGGTGCGGCGGGCGGCGGACCGGTCGGTGGGCCGGGATGTGAAGGTCATGATTCCCCCTGGGTGTGCTCCGAGTGGGTGCGCCGGTCGCACTCCACTCGTCACCGAGAGTAATCGGGGGGTCTGACAATGGGTCTCCGGCGCCGGGAACGTTGGGGTGCCTGGAGTCCGGCGCCCGGACCGGTCCCTCCCGCCTTCCCGCCTTCCCGCCTTCCCGCCTTCCCGCCTTCCCGCCTTCCCGCCTTCCCGCCTTCCCGCCGACCTACGATGCGCCGTCTGCGGCGCGGTCGCGGGCCACCCGCTCGTAGAAGCGGAGCAGTTCGAGGTTGTCGACGGAGCCGGGGTTGACGGCCTTGTCGAGCGGGGTGCCCTGCAGGAGGCGTTTGATGGGGACCTCGATGCGCTTGCCGGTAAGGGTGTGCGGGACGCCGGGGGCTTCGATGATGTCGTCGGGGACGTGCCGCGGCGAGAGCTCTTCGCGGATGGTGCGCTTGATGCGGTCGCGGAGGGCGTCGTCGAGGGTGGCACCGGGGGCGAGGTGGACGAAGAGCGGCATCCAGTAGCCGCCGTCGGGGAGTTCCAGGCCGATGACGAGGGATTCGCGGATCTCGGGGAGCCGTTCGACCGCCTCGTAGATATCGGCGGAGCCCATCCGGACGCCCTGGCGGTTGAGGGTGGAGTCGGAGCGGCCGTGGATGACGACGCTGCCGCGGGAGGTGACGGTGATCCAGTCGCCGTGCCGCCAGACGCCGGGGTACATGTCGAAGTAGCTGTCGTGGTAGCGGGTGCCGTCGGGGTCGTTCCAGAAGCGGGTGGGCATGGACGGCATGGGGTTGGTGACGACGAGTTCGCCGACCTCGTCGATGACGGGCTTGCCCTGGGGGTCCCAGGCCTGCAGGTCGGTGCCGAGGCAAGGGGCCTGGAGTTCGCCGATGTGGACCGGGAGGGTGGGGACGGCGCCGGCGAAGCAGCTGCAGACGTCGGTGCCGCCGCTGACCGAGGCCGTCCAGAGGTCGGCGCCGCTCTCCGCGAAGCAGTCGTGCAGCCAGCGGAAGCCGTCCGGCGGGAGCGGGGAGCCGGTGGTGGCGACGCAGGTGATGGCGGAGAGGTCGAGGTCGCGGGCCGGGTGGATACCGGCCTTGCGGCAGGCCATGACGTAGGCGGCGGAGGTGCCGAAGACGGTGGCGCGGGTGGCTTCGGCGACCCGCCACTGGGCGGAGATGTCGGGGTGGCCGGGGCTGCCGTCGTAGAGCACGATCGTCGAGCCCACCAGGAGGCCGGCGACGAGGAAGTTCCACATCATCCAGCCGGTGGAGGTGTACCAGAAGAACCGGTCGTCGGGGCCGAGGTCGCAGTGCAGGCCGGTCTGCTTGAGGTGTTCGAGCAGGATGCCGCCCTGGGACTGGACGATGGCCTTGGGCAGTCCGGTGGTGCCGGAGGAGTACAGGACCCAGAGGGGGTGGTCGAAGTCGACCTGTTCGAAGACCGGTTCGGTGTCCTGGGTGGTCAGGTCCGACCAGTTCAGGGCGCCTTCGGGGGCGGGGGTGCCGAGCAGCGGGATGTGGACGACGGCCCGGAGGGTGGGGAGTTCGGCTCGGAGTTCGGCGACGGTGTCGCGGCGGTCGTGCTCCTTGCCGCCGTAGCGGTAACCATCGACGGTGAAGAGGACGACCGGTTCGATCTGCTGGAAGCGGTCCAGCACGCTGCGGGCGCCGAAGTCGGGGGCGCAGGAGGTCCACACCCCGCCGACCGCGGCGGTGGCCAGCAGCGCGACGACGGCCTGCGGGATGTTGGGGACGTAGGCGCTGACGCGGTCGCCGGGGCGGACGCCGAGGCGGCGGAGCTCGGCGGCCAGCGAGCCGACCTGGGCACGCAGCTCCGTCCAGGTGACGGGCGTGGGCTCATGGGTTTCCTCGACATGGAGCAGCGCGGGGGCGTCGGCGCGGGCCGGGTCCTCGGCGGCGCGCAGGGCGTGCTCGGCGTAGTTGAGGGTGGCGCCGGGGAACCAGCGGGCGCCGGGCATCGTGCGGTCGGCGAGCACGGCCTCGTAGGGCGTGGCGAAGCGGACGTCGAACCACTCGGCGGTGGCCTGCCAGAAGGCGGGGAGGTCGTCGACGGACCAGCGGTGCAGGTCGGCGTAGCTCGTTGCGGGGTCGCCGGACGTGGGGGCGGGAGCGCCGTGGTGGGCGGCCGCCCAGGTGTGGAAGCGGGTGACCTGTGCGCCGGCGATGCGGTCCGGGCCGGGCTGCCAGAGGGGTTCCGGCTGTGGGGCGGACTGCGGTGCGGTGGTCATGATGGGCTCCCGGACGGTACGCGTCGTGTGCGTCGGGCGCACACGACGGTGGGGGTCCCCCGCCCTGTCGTGTGCGCGTGACACGGTTCGCCTGGACGATGCCATGTGATCGACTCCTGCACCAGGGTGGGCCGGCCACATTCGGGGTGTGGCGGAGGTGGTCCGGCCAACGGGTGCCGGGACGCGGCGGAATCCGGCCATGGCGGGGCGATCCGCGGGCCCGAAGGTGGCCGAGCGTGACCCAGTGCAGGTGAACGGCAGTTGAACGGTGCCCGCGCACCCGGTCGTCAATGGCAGGCTGACCGGCATGGACGGGCGGGATCTGGTGCGGTCGGTACGGATGATCAAGGCGGTCGGGCCGGCGCAGGGGCTGCGGTCCGTGCGCGCGGCGTGGCGGTCGCGGCGGGCGGACGCCCTGGCGCTGCCGCGGCGGGTGGCGGAGCGGGCGCGGGTGCCGGGGGCGGCGCGCGGCGCCGAGCCCCAGCCGGGCGGCGGGGTGATCCATTTCGCGCGGTCGTCGCTGCGGGTTCGGGTGGCGGCGGGCGGTGCGGTGTTCTGCGGCTGGGACGGCGCCGCGCCGGAGCCGTCGTATGCGCTGGCGGGGGCGTGTCCCGAGGTGGATGCGCGGGTGGTGCTGGAACCCGATACGGAGGGCGGCTGGCGGGTGGTCTCCGAGCGGGTGCTGGTGGTGGTCTCCCGGCACGGTGCGGTGGAGGTGCGGACGCCCGGCGGGGCGGTGCTGCGGCGGGAGTTGCCGCCGCGCTGGTGGGAGAGGGCGAGCGAGGACGGCTCGGAGGGGCGCGCCGGACCGCCCGAGGGTGCCGGCGCCGCGCGCTGGGTGCAGCGCGCGGAGGTCGCGGCCGACGCCCGGTTCTTCGGGCTGGGCGGCCGGGCGCACGGGCCGCGGCTGCGGGACGGGGTGTACCGGCTGTGGAACACGGACCCGGGCGGTGCCTTCGCGCCGGGTGACGATCCGCTGTCGCTGACCATGCCGGTTCAGCTGGTGGTGGCGGACGCCGGTACCCATCTGGTCTTCCACGACAACTCCTGGGACGGCCGGGTGACGCTGCGCGAGGGCGCGGAGGGGGCGGGCTCGGGTCATGACCGGCCGGGCACCTGTGAGCTGCGGATGGACGGCGGGCCGCTGCGCTACTGGGTGCTGGCCGGCACCCCGGCCCGGGTGCTGCAGGGCTGGACGGCGCTGACCGGGGCGCCCGCGCTGCCGCCGCTGTGGGCGCTGGGGCATCAGCACGCCCGGTGGGGATTCGCCGGCCAGGACGAGGTGCGCAGCGTGGTCGCCGGCTACGCGGAGCGCGGGCTTCCGCTGTCCGCCGTCCATCTGGACATCGATCACCACGACCGGCACCGGGTCTTCACCGTCGATCCGGAGCGCTATCCCGATCTGCCGGGTCTGGCACGGGAGTTGCGTGCGGAGGGTGTGCGGCTGGTGTCGATCGTCGATCCCGCGGTGAAGGCGGAGCCGGGGGACGCGGTGTACGAGGGCGGGGCCGCGGCGGACGCCTTCGTACGGGACGCGCGGGGGCGGGAGGTGCGCGGGCTGGCGTGGCCGGGTGAGTCGATGTACCCGGACTTCACCGAGGCACGGGTGCGCAAGTGGTGGGGCGGGCTGTACGCGGAGCGGCTGGCGCAGGGCTTCGGGGGGTTCTGGCACGACATGAACGAGCCGGTCTCGTTTGCCGCGTTCGGGGAGCGGACGCTGCCCCGCTCGGCGCGGCATGCGCTGGAGGGGCGGGGCGGCGACCACCGGGAGGCGCACAACGTCTACGGCCTGGCGATGGCGCGGGCCGGCTTCGACGGGCTGTGCGAACTGCGCCCGGACGAGCGGCCGTTCCTCTTCTCCCGCTCGGGGTGGGCGGGGATGCAGCGCTACGGCGGCACCTGGTCGGGCGATGTGGCGACGGACTGGCCGGGGCTGCGGGCCTCGCTGTCGCTGGTGCTGGGGCTGGGGCTGTGCGGGGTGCCGTACAGCGGTCCCGATATCGGCGGGTTCACCGCACGGCCGTCCCCGGAGCTGTATCTGCGGTGGTTCCAACTGGGCGCCTTCCTACCGCTGTTCCGTACGCACTCGGCGCTGGGGGCGGGGCGGCGGGAGCCGTGGGAGTTCGGGGCCGAGGTGCTGGAGCATGCCCGTACGGCGCTGGGGCAACGGCAGCGGCTGCTGCCCTATTTCGAGACGCTGGGCCAGTTGGCGCGGCTGACCGGGGCGCCGTATGTGCGGCCGGTGTGGTGGAGCACGCCGCGGGACCGGGCGCTGCGGGACTGCGAGGACGCCTTTCTGCTGGGGGACGCGCTGCTGGTGGCGCCGGCGCTGGCGGCGGGGGTGACCCGGCGGCCGGTGCGGCTGCCGCGCGGCCGGTGGTACGACACCGCGACCGGGCGGGCCTACGACGGGCCCGGGCAGGTGTGGGTGGAGGCGCCGCTGTCGCGGATTCCGGTGCTGGCACGGGCCGGTGCGGTGGTGCCGGTGGCCGGGTCGGACGGTGGGACGGAGCTGGAGGTGTGGGCACCGGCGGCCGGGCGCGGCGGCAGCGGGCTGGTGGTGCCGGATGCCGGGGACGGCTGGCAGCGGCCGACGGTGGAGCGCTTCACCTCGCGGCGGGAGGGCGACCGGGTGGTCGTGGAACGGCGGGACGGGGGCGCGGTGGGGTATCCGGTGCGGGTGCGGGGACTGACGGACGGGTAGTGGCCGGGCATGCGTAGGGGCTTCCGCTCCGGGTGCCGCGCCTGGTAAACGGAGGGCCATGCCGAGACTTGCTGCCGCACTGCGCGGCCTGGCCGTCGCTGCCGCCGCCCTGTTGACCGTCACCGTGGTGCCGTCGTCCGCCGCGGAGGCCGCCCGCCGGCCGGTGCCGTCGTCCGGGATGCCGAAGGAGTTCGTCGCGCTGCGCGAGGTGGACCCCACGATCATCCAGGAGATGCGCTACCCCACCCCGCACAACTTCATGGGGTTACCGGTGGACGGCTACCGCAGGCCGGTGTGCCTGCTGACGCGGGACGCCGCACGGGCGCTGCACCGGGCCCAGCGCTCCTTCCTCCGGCGCGGGCTGTCGCTCAAGGTGTACGACTGCTACCGGCCGCAGCGCGCCGTGGATCACTTCGTACGGTGGGCCAAGGACCTCGGCGACCAGCGGATGAAGGCCGAGTTCTATCCGCGCGAGGACAAGGCGAAGCTGTTCGACGACGGATATATCGCGGCCAAGTCCGGGCACAGCAGGGGCAGTACGCTCGATGTGACGCTGGTGCGGCTGCCGGCCGTGCCGACCCGCCCGTATGTGCCGGGCGAGCCGCTGACGTCCTGCTACGGGCCGCGGGCCGGACGGTTCCCGGACAACTCGCTCGACATGGGGACCGGCTTCGACTGCTTCGACACGCTTGCGCACACCCTCGATCCGCGCATCCACGGGCGGCAGCGGGCGAACCGGCTGCTGCTCAAGCACGGGCTGGAGCGGGCCGGCTTCGTGAATCTCCCCGAGGAGTGGTGGCACTTCACCTTCACGCCGGAGACCTTTCCGGACACCTACTTCGACTTTCCGGTGCAGTGACCGGGGCCCCTTGTCGGGGAGGCCGGTCGGCGGGCCTGGTCGGGCGGGCCTGTGGTGGTCGGGCCTGTGGTGGTCGGGCCTGTGGTGGTCGGGCCTGTGGTGGTCGGGCAACCCCGCGTGCTCGTTACCGGGTGTGATGGTCCGGGGACACGGAACCACCCCCGTGGATCCCGTGCCCCGAACCCTGCTGTGAGGGACGCGGGCCGGCCGCGTCCGGTTGACACCGGACTGCGAAGTCGTCCCTTCGGCTGATGCCCCTGTCTCGCCGGTGCCCTCAGAGGCGGCCGCCGGCCGGGTCCGACGAGAGCCGCTGGGCCGCCCGGACGGGGAGGACGGACAGGGCGATGAGCAGCGCGGCCACCACATTGACGACCGGCGCCTGGTGCGGGCGGGCCAGGTTCTCGTAGATCCAGATCGGGAGGGTCCGGGTGCCCGCGCCCGCCGTGAAGGTGGTCACCACGACCTCGTCGAAGGAGAGCGCGAAGGCCAGCAGCGCCCCGGCGAACAGCGCGGGCCGCAGCGCCGGGAAGGTGACGTGGCGCAGGGTCTGCCAGGGGCGGGCGCCCAGGTCGGCGGAGGCCTCGGCCGGCGACGGGCCGATCCGGCGGAGCCGCGCGGCGACGTTGTTGAAGACGATCACGACGCAGAAGGTCGCATGGCCGACGACGACCGTGAACAGGCCGAAGCCGATACCCAGCGGCGTCAGGACGGTGCGGAACGCCGCGTTGAGGGCGATGCCGGTGACGATGCCGGGCAGCGCGAGCGGCAGCACGATCAGGAACGAGACGGTCTGCCGGCCGAAGAAGCGGTGGCGGTGCACGGCGAAGGCGGCGAGCGAGCCCAGGACCAGGGCGAGGGCGGTGGCCCACAGGCCCGCCTGCAGCGAGGTCCACAGCGCATCGCGGGCGCCCGCGCTGTGCAGGGCGCGCCGCCACCACTCACCGGTCAGCGCGCCGGGCGGCCAGGCGAACGAGGGGTCGGCGTTGAGGGAGTTGAGCAGGACCAGGAGCAGCGGGACGTAGATCAGGGCCAGGCCGGCGGCCGTGATGCAGCCGAGGACGATGCGGGCGGTGCGGGTCAGATGCATCCGGCTGCCTCCTGCGGGACCGGTCAGAGCGAGTCGAGCGCGCCGGCCCGGCGGACCGCGGCGAGGTAGCAGACGACGAGGACGACGGGGACCGCGGAGAGCGCCGCGGCGAGCGGCAGATCGAGGGTGACCTGCGAGGCGATGACATTGCCCAGCAGCTGGGTGCGGCCGCCGACGATCTGCACGGTGAGGTAGTCGCCGAGGCTGAGCGAGAAGGTGAAGACGGAGCCGGCCAGGAGCGCCGGGCGGACGGCGGGGGCGACCACGGAGCGCAGCGTGCGCAGGGTGCCCGCACCGAGGTCGGCGGACGCCTCCAGATGGTGGGCGGGCAGCCGCTCCAGGGCGGCGTGGAGCGGCAGGATCATGTACGGCAGCCAGAGGTAGGCCAGCACGATCACGACGGCGGTCGTGCCGTATCCGGGTCCGCGCAGGCCCAGCGGAGCGAGTACCGCATTGACGATGCCGTGCTCGCCGAGCATCACCCGCCAGGCATACGCCTTGACCAGATAGCCGGCCCACAGCGGGGTGAGCACGGCCACCAGGAGGGCACGGCGCAGTCGGCCGGTCGCCACCCACGCCATGAAGAAGGCCATGGGTAGCGCGAGCAGGGCGTCGAGGAGCGTGACGACGACGGCGATGCCGAGCGTGCGCAGGGCGACGGTGCGGTACACGGGGTCGGTGAGGATCTCCCGGAAGTTGTCGGCGGTGAAGGAGTGCACGACGTCCGAGGTGAAGGGGTCGGTGGTCCAGAAGGCCGAGAGGAGGAGGACGGCGAGGGAGCCGAGGTAGGCGAGGATCAGCCAGAGGAGGGGCGGGGCGAGGAGTGCGGCGAGCCGGGCCCGGGCGCCCGGCTCGCGTGCGGTGACGGACACCGGCGTGCCCCGGCTCAGCCCTTGATCTCCGTCCAGGCGCGGGTCCATTGCGCGTAGTCGGTGCACTTGACGTTCTTGCGGCCGTCGAGGCACTGCGGGACGGGGGTGGTCCAGAAGTGGACCCGGCGGTAGTAGGCCTCGTCGTCGGCGTGGTAGACGGCGCAGTGGTGGGGGTCGGCGGTCTCCCGGCAGGCCTTGGCGTTGGCGGGTGCCTCGCCGAAGTACTCGGCCACCTGGGCGTTCACCTTCGGGGAGACGATCCAGTTGAGCCACTTGTAGGCGCAGTTGGGGTGGGCGGCCTTGGCGGAGACCATCCAGGTGTCGGACCAGCCGGTCGCCCCCTCCTTGGGGAGGACGGCCTTGACGGGGGCCTTCTGCGCGGTGGCGGTGTTGGCGATGACCTGCCAGGTGGTGCCGATGACGCTGTCGCCGCCCTTGAAGGCCGTGACTTCCTTCTGGTAGTCGCTCCAGTATTCGCCGATGTTGTGCCGCTGCTTCTTCAGCAGGGTCACGGCGGCGTCGAGTTGGGTGCGGTCCAGGGCGTAGGGGTCCTTGATGCCGAGGGCGGGGCGGGTCTTCATGAGGTAGAGGGCGGCGTCGGCGATGTAGATCGGGGAGTCGTAGGCGGTGACCTTGCCCGAGTATTTGGCGGCGCCGTCGAAGACGGCCTTCCAGGAGTCGGGGGCCGGGGAGACCTTGTCGGTGCGGTACATCAGCAGATTCGCGCCGCGACCGTGCGGGATGCCGTACATCTTCCCGTTCTTGGAGTTGAACGGGCGCATCTTGAGGCCGCTGAAGATGTCGCGGTAGTTCGGGACCAGACGGGTGTTGACCGGCGCCACGTCCCCCGCGGCGATCAGCCGCAGGGTGGCGTCGCCGGATGCGGACACGGTGTCGTACTGCCCCGTCTTCATCAGCGAGACCATCTCGTCGGAGGTCCCGGCGATCTTCGTGTTGACCTTGCAGCCGGTCTGTTTCTCGAACGGGTGCACCCAGTCGGCCTTGGGATCGTTGGAGCCGTCCTCGGCGTATCCGGCCCAGGCGATGAGGTCGACCCGGCCCTCGCCCTTGCCGACGCTCTTCTGCTCGGCGGCTCCCCCGCCGCCCCTCCCCCCGCCGGAGCCGCAGGCCACGGCCAGCAGCAGTACTCCGGCCGCCAGAGCGGCCTTCCACGGATTCGCGTTGCGCATGGTGAACTCCCGCTGTCGCACACGGCTGTCGAGCACCGTCAGTATCCGGAAGTTGACCATCTGCCACCAGAGCGCCTCGCCGGCGGGCCCACCGGTGCGGTGCCCGACGGGGGGTCAGCCGGGCACCGCGGACGCGTCCTCGGCGCGCCAGATCAGGTGCACGGCGGCGCCCGGACGGACGGCCGGCGGCAGGGGCCCGGAGTTCAGCCGCAGTGCGGTGAGCCGGTCGTCGCCGCCGTCGAGGTGGACCACGCAGCGGAGGTGGGCGCCGGCGTGCACGATCTCGGTGATCCGGCCGGGCACGCTCCGCTCCCCCGGCCCCGGGGTGCCGTCCGGGCCGTCGGGAGCGGCGATCCGGATCCGCTCGGGGCGGATGCTGAAGGTGCCCGGGGCGCCGACGACGCGGATCGCGGCCGGGCCGCTCAGCAGGTTGGTGGTGCCGACGAATCCCGCGACGAACGCGGTGGCCGGGCGTTCGTAGATCTCCAGCGGCGGGCCGGTCTGCGCGATCCGGCCGCGGTCGAGGACGGCAAGGCGGTCGCTGAGGGTCAGCGCCTCCTCCTGGTCGTGGGTGACGAGGAGGAAAGTGACGCCGGTGGCGCGCTGGATGCGCACCAGTTCGCGCTGCATCTCCTGGCGCAGCTGGAGATCGAGCGCGCCGAGGGGCTCGTCGAGCAGCAGCAGGCCCGGACCGTCGATCAGCGCGCGGGCCAGGGCGACGCGCTGGCGCTGGCCGCCGGAGAGCTCGGCCGGGCGGCGCGGGCCGTGGTCGTCGAGCCGTACGGTGCGCAGGGCCTCGCGGGCGCGGGCGAGGCGTTCGGACTTGCGCACCCCGGCGACGGTCAGCGCGTAGGCGACGTTCTGTTCGACGGTCATGTGCGGGAAGAGCGCATAGTCCTGGAAGACGGTGTGCACGTCGCGCCGGGCGGCCGGGAGTGCGGTGACCTCGCGGCCGGTGAGTTCGATACGGCCCGAGGTGGGCCGCTCGAAGCCGGCGATCAGCCGCAGCAGAGTGGTCTTGCCGGAGCCGGAGGGGCCCAGGAGGGAGAAGAACTCCCCCTGGTGGATGGCGAGTTCGGCGTGGTCGACGGCGCACACCGAGCCGAACTCCTTGCGCACGGCGGTGAGCCGTACGGCGGGTGCGGCGGCCGTGCGGACGGGCCGGTCGTCGGTGCGGACGTCAGGGCGGGCGGCTTCAGCCACGGGCGCTCCCCCTCGTGAACGACGTGATCGCCCGGACTGTACCGGGGTTCCGTGCCGGGCGGCACCGTGCCACACTCCTGACGTCCCGTCAGTTCTGGGGTTCCGGGAGGGCCGGCCGCCGGTCCACTGCCGTCCGGCTCGCCGTTGCCGGCCCGCCGTCCCGGTCCGCACTTGGGGAGGGTCCGTGACACGTACGCGGAAGCCGGCGGTGCCGGGGTGGTTCGATCAGGACGCGGCGGACTTCCGGCTGCTGGGTACCCGGTGCCGGGCCTGCGGCGCGGTGTTCTTCCCCCGCGAGGACACCTTCTGCCGCAATCCCGCGTGCGGCGGCGATGAGCTGGAGGAGGTGCCACTGTCCCGGCACGGCACCGTCTGGTCGTACACCGATGCGCGCTATCGACCGCCCGCCCCGTATGTCTCCGACCCGGACACCGAGTGGCAGCCGTACGCCCTGGTCGCCGTGGAGCTGGCGGCGGAGCGGATGGTGGTCCTCGGGCAGGCCGCGCCGGGCGTCGGTGTCGCGGACCTGGCCGTGGGCACCCGGGTGGAGCTGGTGCCCGGGGTGCTCGACGAGGATGACGCGCACAGCTGGATCACGTGGCGGTGGCGGCCGGTGGGGGTGGGGCGGGGGGTGGGGGGCGGAGGCGTTGGCGCGAAAACCTCACCGCTACACCCGCCCACCCCCCGAAGGGGGGTGGGCGGCGGGGAAAAAACCTCCGGGGAAAAAACCTCCGGCGCAACCCAACCCCAAGCCAGAAGGCGCCCCCAAACCCCCCCGAGCCCCCCAGTCCCCCCACCCCACGACATAGCCGTACTGGGCGCCGCAATGCACCCCTGGGGCAAGTGGGGCCGCAGCTTCATCGAGTACGGCACCAAGGCGGCCAGGGCGGCGCTCGCGGACGCCGGGCTCGACTGGTGTGCCGTGCAGAGCGTGGTCGGGGCGGACACGGTGCGCGGCGGCTACCCCGGCTATGTGGCGGGCGCGACCTTCGCCAAGGCCCTGGGCTGGCAGGGCGCCCGGGTGACCAGCGTCTACGCGGCCTGTGCCTCCGGCGCCCAGGCCATCGGCACCGCGCGGGCGCAGATCCTCTCGGGCCTGGCGGACGTGGTCCTGGTGGTCGGCGCCGACGCCGCGCCCAAGGGCTTCTTCGCCCCGGCGGGCGGTGACCGGCCCGACGATCCGGACTGGCTGCGGTTCCGGCTGCTGGGCGCCACCAACCCGGCGTACTTCGGACTGTACGCACGCCGCCGGATGGCGCTGTACGGCGATACGGCCGACGACTTCGCACAGGTGAAGGTGAAGAACGCGGCGGCCGGCGCGGTCAATCCGTACGCCCGCTACCGCAAGCCGGTCACCGCACAGGAGGTCGCGGCCTCGGCGGTGGTCGCCGATCCGCTGCGGCTGCTGGACATCTGCGCCACCTCCGACGGCGCCGCCGCCCTCGTCCTGACCAGCATGGACTTCGCACAGCGGCACGGCGCGGCCGATCCGGTGCGGATCCGCGCGGTCTCCACGGCCACCCCGCAGTACCCGCGGACCGTGCTGGACCTGCCGGACATCGCCACCGACTCCGCGGCCGCCGTACCGGAGCCCGCAACCGGCTTCCGGGCCTCGATCGCGCGCACCGCCTACGAGGAGGCCGGGATCGGCCCCGAGGACCTCTCGCTGGCCGAGGTCTACGACCTGTCCACCGCGCTGGAGCTGGAGTGGTACGAGGATCTGGGGCTGTGCGGCGCGGGTGAGGGTGCCGGGCTGCTGCGGGACGGGGTGACGGCGCTGGGCGGGCGGCTGCCGGTGAATGCCAGCGGCGGTCTGAGCTCGTTCGGCGAGGCGGTGCCGGCCCAGGCGATCGCCCAGGTCTGTGAGCTGACCTGGCAGCTGCGGGGAGCGGCGGGCGGCCGTCAGGTGCCCGGCGCCCGGGTGGGCATGACCGCCAATCAGGGGCTGTTCGGGCACGGGTCGGCGGTAGTGGCGGTGCGGTGAGTGCGGTGAGTGCGGTCCAGGAGGGTGCGGGAGCGGGCGGCTGACGGGTGCGCCCGGGCCCGTCGCGTCGCCGTCCCCAGACATCAACAACCTCTGCCGCACGCGACCTTGACGCCCCCTCAGCACCGGTGAACACTTCCGGATGCCAGTCGGCACTGCCGTACTCAGGCACCCCGGCCCGGTGGCAGCGCTGCCCGCTGCCCGCCGGTGGCACGCACCCTGCACGCAGGACCGGGGGACGTCCCCCGGGCGAGGGCCTAGGAGCCGCCATGTATACCAATGGGGACATCTTCGTCGGTGAAGTGATCGGTACCGCGATACTCATTCTCTTCGGCGCCGGTGTGTGCGCCGCCGTCACCCTGCACCACTCCAAGGCGAAGGGCGCCGGCTGGGTCGTGATCGCCTTCGGCTGGGGCATGGGCGTGCTGGCCGGCGCCTACACCGCGGCACCGCTGTCCGGCGGGCATCTCAACCCCGCGGTGACGGTCGGCTCCGCGATCGCGGGCGGCACCCCGTGGTCGAAGGTGCCGCTGTACGTCCTGGCGCAGATGATCGGCGCGGCGGTCGGAGCCGTCCTCGCCTGGGCGCTGTACTACGCGCAGTTCGCCGCCAACGCGGAGCGGGCCACGGCCCAGCCGACGCTGGGGATCTTCTCCACCGGCCCGGAGATACGCAAGCCGGCCGCCAATCTCGTCACCGAGGTCATCGCCACCGCCGGGCTGGTGCTGCCGCTGCTGTGCTTCGGGCAGAACAAGGGCATCGGCATCGGCCAGGTCCCCGGCGCCCAGGCGGGGGTCTACGGCTCGGGGATCAATGTGCTGCTGGTCGCGCTGCTGGTGGTCGGTATCGGGCTGTCGCTGGGCGGGCCCACCGGCTATGCCATCAACCCGGCGCGGGACCTCGGTCCGCGCCTGGTGCACGCCGTGCTGCCGATACCCAACAAGGGCTCCTCCGACTGGGGTTACGCCTGGATACCGGTGGCCGGACCGCTGATCGGCGCGGTGCTGTCCGGCCTGGTCTTCCGGCTGGCGTTCTGACCCCGGCGTGTCGCACGGACGGCCCCAGCCCCGCTGCACCCACTCACCAGGACGCCAGGAGGCGTGACGGCATGACGGAGCACACCGGGAAGACCGAGAAATATGTAGCCGCGATCGACCAGGGCACCACCTCCAGCCGCTGCATCATCTTCGACCACGGCGGGGCGATCGTCGCCGTCGACCAGCGCGAGCACCGCCAGATCTTCCCCAAGCCGGGCTGGGTGGAGCACGATGCCACCGAGATCTGGTCGAAGGTGCAGGCCGTGGTGGCGGGTGCGCTGACCAAGGCGGGGCTGCGCGCGGACCAGCTCAGTGCGCTGGGCATCACCAACCAGCGGGAGACCACGGTCCTGTGGGACCGCGCCACCGGCCGGCCGGTGCACCATGCGATCGTCTGGCAGGACACCCGGACCTCCCAGCTGTGCGCGGAACTGGGCGGCGCGGACGGCCAGGACCGTTTCCGGGAGGCCACCGGGCTGCCCCTGGCGAGCTACTTCTCCGGGCCGAAGGCGGCTTGGCTGCTGGACGAGGTGCCGGGGCTGCGGGCCCGGGCCGAGCGCGGCGAGATCGCGTTCGGCACCATCGACTCCTGGCTGATCTGGAATCTGACCGGCGGCACCGACGGCGGGGTGCATGTCACCGATGTGACCAACGCGGGCCGCACGATGCTGATGAACCTCTCCACCCTGCAGTGGGATCCGGCGATCCTGTCGGCGATGAACGTGCCGGCCGCGATGCTGCCGGAGATCCGGTCGTCGGCCGAGGTGTACGGCACGGCGGTCGGGCAGCTGCACGGGGTGCCGGTGGCCGCCGCGCTCGGCGACCAGCAGGCGGCCGTCTTCGGCCAGACCTGTTACGGCGTCGGCGAGGCCAAGAACACCTACGGCACCGGCTCGTTCCTGCTGCTGAACACCGGCAACCGCCCGGTCCCGTCCAAGAGCGGGCTGCTGACGACCATGGGCTACCAGCTCGGCGGCGAGGCACCGGTCTACTGCCTGGAGGGGTCGATCGCCATCACAGGCGCCCTGGTGCAGTGGTTCCGCGATCAGCTCGGCATCATCGCCTCGGCCGAGGAGATCGAGCCGCTGGCGGCGAGCGTCCCCGACAACGGCGGGGCGTATGTGGTCCCGGCGTTCTCCGGGCTCTTCGCGCCCTATTGGCGCTCCGACGCCCGCGGGGTGATCACCGGTCTGACCGGTTTCGTCACCAAGGCGCATCTGGCGCGCGCCGTACTGGAGGCGACCAGCTGGCAGACCCGTGAGGTGGTGGACGCCATGTTCCAGGACTCGGGGGTGCGGATCACCCGGCTCAAGGTCGACGGCGGGATGACCGCCAACAGCCTGCTGATGCAGCATCAGGCGGATGTGCTGGGCGTACCGGTGATCCGCCCGGTGATTTCGGAGACCACCTGTCTGGGGGCGGCGTACGCAGCCGGGCTGGCGACCGGTGTCTGGCAGGACCTGGACGAGCTGCGGACCCACTGGCAGCGCGACGAGGAGTGGGCTCCGCGGATGGACGGGCCGACCCGCGACCGCGAGTTCGCCCAGTGGCGCAAGGCGGTGGAGCGCAGCTTCGGCTGGCTGGCACCGGACGGTTCGGCGGAGTCCTAGGGCTCGTCACAGGAGAGACGTACGGCCCGTACCCCGGACGGCGGGGTACGGGCCGTGCTTTTGCGCCCCGTCAGGGAAGCGCGGGCTCCCGCCGGCCGGCGCCGGCCTCCCTCGCGTGCTCGACGACGGAGATGAGCACATCGCGGGCGTCGTTCTTCAGCCGGGCGTCACACAGCATCACCGGGATCTCGGGGGCCAGATCCAGGGCTTCGCGCACGGCCTGCGGCGGATAGCGGTCGGCGCCGTCGAAGCAGTTGACGGCGACCGTGAAGGGCAGCCCGCGGCGCTCGAAGTAGTCGATGGCGGAGAAGCTGTCGGCGAGCCGGCGGGTGTCGGCGAGCACCACGGCGCCGAGCGCACCGCGCGCCAGTTCGTCCCAGAGGAACCAGAAGCGGTCCTGGCCGGGGGTGCCGAACAGATAGAGCACCAGCCCCTCGTTGACGGTGATCCGGCCGAAGTCCATCGCGACGGTGGTGGTCGTCTTGGCCTCCACACCGTCGAGGTCGTCGACCGGCCGGCCCGCCTCGGTCAGCCGCTCCTCGGTGCGCAGCGGTTGGATCTCGCTGACGGCACCGACCAGGGTGGTCTTGCCGACCCCGAAGCCGCCCGCGACCAGGATTTTCAGCGTCACCGGCTCGGCGGCGGCGGACCGGCGGCGACGATCGGAACGCCCAAAGGCCATGGGATTCTTCTCCTGAATTGCCGGGTGTGCGGGTGGAGCTCACGCTTGCTCCCCGGGCGTCGGCGCACGAGGCGGCACGTGCAAGGGAACGGTACAACGTGCTCAGCACGGGTCCCACTTGAGATGCATCACGCCCCGGTTACACCAGGGGTCCAAGGCCGCCAACCTGCCCAAAAGGGCGCCATGCACGGTCGTTGGCGCGGGTGGACCGGGCTCCGGCGGGCGCTCAGCGCGGGGTGAGGACCTGGGGCCGGTCGAGCAGCCCCAGCAGCTGCACCAGGCTGGACTCGATGAAGGCGCACAGCTCGTCCCGGGCGCCGGGCTGCTCCGCCGGCCAGGTGGTGGCCGCCTCCTCGGCGAACGCCATCCAGGCGCGGGTGGCGAGTTCGGCCTGCGGGGCGTCCGGCATACCGAGGCGCCGTCTGCCGTCGTGCACCCGGCGGGCGACGGTCTCCCGGGTGACGCCGACGATGTCGGCGACCGCGGGGTGGCTGCCGGCGGCGCCCCGTACCAGGGCGAGGTACGCCTGCCGGTGCTCCAGGACGTACGCCACGAAGCCCGCGATGAAGGCCCGCATCCAGGCGACCGGTTCCAGGGAGCCGTCCGGTTCCGTCGCGGCGGTGAAGCGGTCGCACTCGGCGCGGACCACCGCGCGGTAGAAGTCGCGCTTGGAGTCGAAGTAGTGGAAGAGCAGTCCGCGGGAGATCCCGGCCCGCCGGGCGACCTCATCGGTGGACAGCTCGTCCAGGGAGCGGTCGGCGAGCATCTCCAGCCCGATGCCGACCAGTTGCTCCCTGCGCTGATCGGAGGTGAGTCGGGTGGTGCGTCTGCCCGACATGCGCGCAGTGTACGGCGGCGGGCCGGGGCCGCCGAGGGGTCCCGGCCCGTCCCGGGCTCAGGCGTACTGCCCCAGATGGTCCAGGATCTTGGGCGCGACCACGTGGGGGACCTCTTCGGGCAGCCAGTGGCTGGCGCCGTCCAGGGCCTCGAAGCGGTAGGGGCCGTCCACCCACTCCCCCGTCGACTCGGCTGCGCCGCGGCCCAGGGCGGTGTCCTCGCTGCCCCACAGGAAGAGGGTGGGGACGCTGATCCGGCCGGCCGGGATCGAGATGACCGACTCGGGGGCGCGGTACCAGTTCAGGGTGGCGGTGAGCGCGCCCGGTGCGGAGAGCCGGCGGACATTGCCGTCCACGAGGGCGTCGGGAACCTTGCCGGCATAGGCGGCGCGCAGCCGGGCGGCGTCGTCGGCGAGCAGCGCGGACTCCGCGGCGCCGTCGTCGCGGCGGAAGAAGCGGACGTAGTCGAGCCGGTCGTGCTGGGTGGCATCCGTGGCGGCGGCGCGGTTGAGCGCGTCCGGGTGCGGGGTGGCCAGCACGGTCAGGGACTTCAGCCGCTCGGGGTGGGCGCCGGCCAGCGCCCAGGCGACCATGCCGCCCCAGTCGTGCGAGACGAGGTGGAAGCGGTCGGCGCCCTGGGAATCGGCGAAGGCCAGGGCGTCGGCGACGAGTTCGGGTACGGCGTAGTCGGCGATCCGCGGCGGGCGGGCGCGCGGGGAGTAGCCTCGCTGGTCGACGGCGACGGCGCGGTAGCCGGCCGTGCCCAGGGCGGGGAGCACCTCGCTCCAGGAATCGGCGAACTCGGGCCAGCCGTGCAGCAGCAGCACGAACTCCCCGTCGGCGGGCCCGCAGGCCAGTGCGTCGTAGGTGTGCGGGCCGGCCTGGATCTCCAGGCGTTCGAAGGGTTCCGGGGTCTCGTCCGTGGCCATGGCGACGCGTCTCCTCCTGTTGACAGCTGCTCAACAGGCACCGTACCCCGGCGTTTGCGTCGTGCTCGACGAAGCCCCTGCCCGCGGACGGCACGACGGGAACCGGTATCCGCCCCGGCCCTGCGGGAGTTCAAAGGGCCGCCGCCCCGACCGAACGAGCCGGCGGGCGGCGGCCACCGGACCGCGGGGAGTTCACAGCGCGCGCAGGCCGTCGATCACCTCGCGCAGCACCTTCTCGTCCGGCAGCTCGGCCGGCGGTACCGGCCGGCTGACGTGGACCAGGTCCGCATCCAGCAGATCCCCGATCAGGACCCGTACGACGCCGACCGGCAGGTCGAGTCCGGCCGCCACCTCGGCGACCGACAGCGGCTCCTGCCGGCACCGCTCCACGATCTCCACATGCTCGGGCGACAGCATCTGATCGTCGACCGCCTCGTCCGCGCGGCTCTCGGCGATCACCAGCGCGATCAGATCGAGGCGTCCCTCGGCGGCCGTACGGGTACGGCCGCGGGTCATCGCGTACGGGCGGACGACCGGGCCCGCGTCGTCGTCGAACCAGCGGGCCGTCTCGTCCCGCGGCGCCCGGCCGTCCTGCTCGCTCATGCCTGAACCTCGCCCTCGCCCTCGCACCCGCGAGGCGCGCACCTCTGGACGATGAGCTCGCTGCGCTCGCTCATGGCGTCACCATCGTCGCGCTCAGCTGGCCGGGCCGGACCGGGGCGCGGTGCCCAGGTGCGTGCCCACGCGCTTGACCAGCAGCGTCATCTCGTAGGCGATCAGCCCGACATCGGAGTCCGCGTCGGCCAGCACGGCCAGGCAGCTGCCGTCGCCGGCCGCGCTGACGAACAGGAACGCCTCGTCGAGCTCGACCATGGTCTGCCGGACGTGGCCGGCGTCGAAGTGCCGGCCGACGCCCTTGGCCAGGCTGTGGAAGCCGGAGGCGACGGCGGCCAGATGCTCACCGTCCTCGCGGGTCAGGTCCTTCGACGCCCCGGTGGCCAGCCCGTCGCTGGACAGCACGAGTGCCTTGCGGATGGAGCCGACCCGCTCGACCAGTTCGTCCAGGAGCCAGTTCAGCTCACCGGATCCCTTCGCCGAGACCGGTGCGGTGGAAGCTGCTGCCTTCGGTGCGGTCATGGACCGTCCCCTCCCGATGTGGTTCCTGGTGGTGCGGTGGTGCCCGTGGCGTCGCCGTCGTGCCTGGCGGCGGCACGGTCGCCGGAGACTGTGGTGTCCTCCGGGCCGGTGGTGGCCGGGTCCTCGCCCGGTGCTGGTGCGCTTTCGCGCGGGTTCTCTCCGTTGTCGCGGCGGCCGCGCTGCCAGCCGCGCTGGAGCGAGGCCATCCGGGCGCGGACCGCCTCGGCGTCGCGGTCGTCCGCGGCCGGATGCTGCGCCGGTGCCTGCTCCGCCTCCGCCGCCGGGTCCTTCTTCAGCTGCGGCGCGAGGCTGGCCTGCCGTACCCGGCGGGGCAGGCCCTGGGCCGTGGTCGGCCCGGACGGGTCGTGGTCCGCGACGGGCCGCGGGCCGGCCGGGGGCGGCGGGTCCTGCGGCGCGGTGGACGACGGTGGGCCGGACTCGGAGCCGCTCGCGTCACCTTCCCCGGAGCGGGCGCGCTCGGCGCCCCGCTTGCCCGCCGCGTCACGGTCGTCGACCGTTCTGCCGTGGTCGGAGACCAGCACCGGCGGGCGGTGGCGGCGCGGCAGGGGCGCCAGCCCGCCACCGGGCGCCTGGTCCTGGGTCTGCTGGTGCTGCTCGCCGTCGGGCACGGGCGGCACCGGGGCGATGCTGCGCGGTGCGGAGGACGGTCCCTTGCGGTCGCGGCCGCGCTCCCGCTTCCTGAAGGGGCCGTCCGCGTCATCGGCGGGAGCCGGCTCGTCCCGGTCGAGTGGCGCCTCCAGTTCGACCGGTCCGTCGATGACGGCCGGCTCGCGCCGCTGCCGTACGGGCAGCGGGCCCGGCGCCTGGGAGAGCGCGGCCAGCTTGCCCGCCGCATGCTCCAGTTCATTGCCGACGGGGCCGCCGGACAGACCGTCGGAGGCGCCCTCGTCGTCGGCCCGGCCGCCCTCGGTGAGCAGCGTCCCGGGGAGGAAGACGACGGCGGTGGTGCCGCCGTACGGCGAGGGCTGCAGGGAGACCCGTACGTCCTGCCGCCGGGCGAGCCGGCTGACCACGAACAGCCCGAGCCGGTCGGTGTCGGACAGCTCGAACTCGGGGGTCTCGGCGAGCCGGAGGTTGGCCTCCAGCAGCAGATCGGGGGCCATGCCCAGGCCGCGGTCGTGGATCTCCAGGGTGAAGCCGTTGGCGACCCGCTCGCCCAGCACCTGCACGGCGGTGTGCGGCGGGGAGAAGACCGTGGCGTTCTCCAGGAGTTCGGCTATCAGGTGCGTGAGGTCGGACACCGCGGGACCGTCCACCGCGAGCCGGGGCAGCCGGCGCACCTCGATCCGCTCGTAGTCCTCCACCTCGGCGACCGCCGCGCGCACCACGTCCATCAGCTGGATCGGTTTGCGCCACTGCCGGGAGGGGGCCGCGCCGGAGAGGATGACCAGACCCTCCGCGTGCCGCCGCATACGGGTGGTCAGATGGTCGATCCGGAAGAGGTCGGCGAGTTCGTCGGTGTCCTCGGTGCGCCGTTCCATGGCGTCCAGCAGGGTCAGCTGGCGGTGCAGCAGAACCTGGCTGCGGCGGGCGAGGTTGACGAAGACCTCGGAGACGCCGCGGCGCATCTCGGCCTGCTTGACGGCGGCCTCGATCGCGGCCCGCTGAAGGGTGTGCAGCGCCTGGCCGACCTGGCCGGTCTCGTCCGGACCGAATTCGAGCCGGGGCGCCTCGGTCTCCACATCGACCTGCTCGCCGGCCGCCAGCCGGCGCATCACGCTCGGCAGCCGCACGCCGGACACCTCGTGGGCGGTCTTGCGCAGCCGGACCAGGTCCCGGACGTGGCGGCGGCCGACGCGGAAGGAGACGACGACCGAGACCAGCAGCGCGACGAAGCCGAGGACGCCCGCGATGGCCGCCTTGAGCAGGATGTGCGTGGCGACCGGGGCCACCCGGTCCTGGTAGCGGTCGGCGGCGTCCTTGTCCATCCGGTGGAGGTCGCCGAGCACCCGCTGCGCCGCGGCGTTCCACCGCTCGGCGTTGACCGCGTGCGGTCCGTCCTTCGCGCCGGCGGCGATCACCCGGTCCTCGTACGAGGTCAGCTCGCGCGCCTTCGCCGAGTGCCAGTAGTCCTGGTAGCCGCCGCGGTCCCGGGCGGGCAGGACGGGCAGGCCGGTGCGGTAGAGGAGCCGGCGCTCGGCGACCCGGTCGGACACCGACCGCAGATCGCGCGCGCTCATGCTGCCGGAGGCCAGCACCGCGGACATCAGGGCGTCCTCACGGGAGAGGGTCTCCCGGGCACGGGCGAGGGCGACCAGTGCCCGGGCCTGTTTGTCCATCTCCACATTCTCCAGCGCGTGGAGTGCGGAAAGGAAGTCATAGCCGGGATCGACAAGGGAGTTGTAGCTCTCCAGGGCCTCGTCGCGGGTGACGGTGTTGTCCTGGACCTGGGTGCGCAGCGAGCCGAGCGAGGACAGGCCCTTGAGGATGCCGTGCATCCGGTCGCCGGCCTCGCCGGAGAGGTCCTCGCGGGCGTCTCGGGTGTCGGTGTCGGCCCGCAGCGCGGTGACGGCCTCGTCGGTGGCCCGGGTCCGCCGGCGGAGTGCGTCCAGTGCGTCGGCGTCGCGCCGGTCGGCGAGGTACAGCAGACTCTGCCGGCGCTCGTCCTGGAGGGTCAGGATGACGTTCTCCACCGGATAGCCGAGATGCTGTACGACGTTGCCGACGTCCAGCAGCTGGTTGGCCTCACGACCGGTGAGGTAGGTCGTGAACGCCCACAAGGACGTCAGGGACAACAGTGGTACGAGCAGCAACGCCACGATCTTCCGGCGGACCGACTTTCCGCGAAAGCGCATGGCCTCCCCTACGTCAACCCCGGCGCACGGGGGTGGTGTTCCGTCAACAAACGGCGCGAGCCTACTACTCTCGGGTGACCTAGCCGAAGGCCTCTCGTGACCCCGGGGAGCCGGGCCGCGCGGGATCGTCATGAGTTGTCCCCCGATTCCCGGACAACCCGCCCCGCGTGCGGCGACCTGGTCCGCACCTCGGTGTCCGACGACCTGCCGGACGGTTGGCCGGTTTTTCTCTACCCCGGGTAACCCTGTGCGGCTCCGGTGCGTGACCATGGAGGGGTACGGGGTACGACACCAGGGGCATGTACCGGGCGAAATGCGGGCAGTCCCCAAGGAGTCGGACACGGGGCACGCGCGGGGAGGGTGACGCGTTCATGGACACCGGCAGACGGCCGTTGTGGCAGGAGGAGCCGGCGACCCGGCACCGGATGGCGGATCCGGTGCGCACCGCCGCGGTGCGTGCCGTCATCATCGTGGCCCTCACCCTGATTCAGGCCATGGTGGCGTTCCTGTGCACCCTGGCGGGCTCCTGGTTCGCGTTCCCCGCGGTGCTCAGCACGGTCGCCAGCACCGTGGTCGCCACCTGGGCGGTGCTGGACGTCTGGGTCACCCGGCAGGTGTGGGTGCAGCGCAACGGCGTGCAGTCGCAGCCGAGCTCGACGGCCCGGGAACTGCGCCGTGAGCGGCGCCGCGCGCGGCGGCAGCAGCGCCGGGAGTCACGGGAGGGCCCGTCGCGGGCCCCGCGCACGGCGGCGTGAAACGGCCGGGCGGCGGGCCCGGGATCTACGCGACGACGGCCTCTTCCCGTACGGCGGGCCGTACATGAATCATGCCGTCCAGGACGCTGACGTCGTGGGTGCGCACCGGCCGGCGGGCGGGCAGACAGGCCGCGGCTCCGGTCCGCAGGTCGAACAGGGCCGCATGCAGCGGGCATTCCACGAAGCAACCCTCGACCCAGCCCTCGGAGAGCGAGGCGTCCTGGTGGCTGCAGGTGTCGTCGACGGCGTAGAAACCGCCCTCGGCGTGGAAGACCGCGATGGCCGGTGTCGTGTCGTCGATCTCGATCCGTACGGACTCACCCTCGGGCAGGTCCTCGATACGGCAGACGGGAATCATCTGGCCCCCCTCTCGCTGATCGGTATCATGTGTTCTGAATAACGCATCGCAGAGCGCGATGCGCAACAGAATCCAAGCCGGGGAGCGAGCCGTCAAGGGCTTCCCGGCAGATGCCTTCAGACGTGCCCCGCAGGGGCCACCGGGTGGTGACACAAAGACCCATGTCGAACACGAACGATGCGGCAGACGACCGGTCCGAGGAACGGCGCGCCGGGGCGGGATCCGTCCAGTCCGTGGACCGCGCGGTGAGCGTGCTGGAGATCCTGGCCAAGCTGGGCGAGGCCGGGGTGACCGAGATCTCGGAGGAGCTGGGCGTCCACAAATCGACCGCGTTCCGGATCCTCGGGGTGCTGGAGAACCGCGGTCTGGTGGAGCAGGAGAAGGAGCGCGGCAAGTACTACCTGGGCGCCGGGGTGCTGCGGCTGGCCGGCGCCGCGGCCATCCGGCTGGACATCTCGCAGGAGGGCCAGCCGGTCTGCCGGGCGCTCGCCGAGGACACCGGGGAGACCGCCAACATCGCGGTGCTGGACGGCGATGCGGCGGTCAACATCATGCAGGCCAGGGGCTCCGCGGCGGTCACCGCGTACAACTGGCTGGGCCGCCGCACCCCGCTGCACGCCACCGCCAGCGGCAAGGTGCTGCTGGCGCATCTGCCGGCGCAGCGCCGGGAGGCCCTGGTGACCCGCAAGCTGCCGCGGTTCACCGAGCACACCCTGACCACGGCGGCCGGCCTGCGCGAGCAGCTGACCGCCGCGCTCGCGGACGGATTCGCCTGCACCAGCGAGGAGTTGGAGATCGGGCTCAACGCGGTGGCGGCACCGGTGTGGGCACACGACGGTGCGGTGATCGGGGCGATCGGCCTCTCGGGGCCGGCGTACCGCATGGAGCGGGAGCTGCTGCCCGAGCTGGCGGAGCGGTCCGCGAAGGCGGCCGCCGAACTCTCCCGCCGCATGGGGTACGCGGGTTGAGGCGGCTTGCGGAAAATCCCCCCTTGACGGATCCCTTGCGGACTTCCAGCATGTCTCCTATAGCGCAACCAATCGCGCTATAGGCAACACGGAGACAGGGGTGGGCCGCCCGCCGCCGCTGTCCCCACCGCTCACCGCGCACCACTCCAACCCCTCACAGGCATCCGTGCCACCTCACGCGTGCTACCCGCCCCTGCCGCCACCGCAGGCGCTGTTTTAGGAGTGAGACATGCCGCACGAAGCCCGCGCCGTCGTCGCCCTCAAGAAGGGCGCCCCCGTCGAGGTGCTGCCGATCCTCGTACCCAATCCCGGCCCGGGCGAAGTGCTCGTGGCGGTCCAGGCCTGCGGGGTGTGCCACACCGATCTGCACTATCGCGACGGCGCGATCGGCGACGACTTCCCCTATCTGCTCGGCCATGAGGCGGCCGGGGTGATCGAGGAGGTCGGCCCCGGCGTCACGGACCTGGCGCCCGGCGACTATGTGGTGCTCGCCTGGCGGGCGCCCTGCGGACAGTGCCGCTCCTGCCGCCGCGCCCGCCCCTGGTACTGCTTCGCCTCGCGCAACGCCGACCGGGCCATGACCCTGATGGACGGTACGGAGCTGACCGCGGCCCTGGGCATCGGCGCCTTCGCCGAGAAGACCCTGGTGGCCGCCGGGCAGGCGGTGAAGGTCGATCCGTCGGCACGCCCGGAGGCGGCGGGCCTGATCGGCTGCGGGGTGATGGCCGGCTACGGCGCCGCCGTGCACACCGGCGGGGTGGGCAGCGGGGACACCGTCGCGGTCATCGGCTGCGGCGGGGTCGGCAACGCCGCCATCGCGGGCGCCTCCCGGGCCGGCGCACGACGCGTCATCGCCGTCGATCTCGACGACGGAAAGCTGGACGCCGCCGAGCGGTTCGGGGCCACCGACACCGTCAACTCCCGCGGCACGGACCCGGTCGAGGCGGTCCGTGCGCTCACCGGCGGGCACGGCGCCGACGTGGTGATCGACGCGGTCGGCCGCCCGGAGACCTACCGGCAGGCGTTCTACATGCGCGATCTGGCGGGCACGCTGGTCCAGGTCGGGGTGCCCGCCCCGGACATGCGCATCGACCTGCCGCTCCTCGATCTCTTCTCGCACGGCGGCGCCCTGAAGTCGTCCTGGTACGGCGACTGTCTGCCCAGCCGCGACTTCCCCGTACTGATCGATCTGTTCCTGAGCGGCAAGCTCGATCTGGAGCGGTTCATCAGCGAAACCATCGCGCTCGACGACCTCGAAACGGCCTTCGCGAAGATGCAGCGCGGGGAGGTCCTGCGGTCGGTCGTCGTGGTCTGACCGTCCGCAGGGCCCCCGCGCCTCGGCTCACCCGGCGGTCTCGTCCGCCGGCTCCTCGGGCGCGGACTCTTCCGGACGGCGGTACATCCGTGTCGCCGTGATCTGGCCGTGCACCGCCTCGCCGGACGGGTCCGGCTGCGGCAGGCCCGGCCGCAGGTGCTCCTCGACGCTGATGTACTTCAGGCCGGCCCGCAGGTCGGCATCGTTGCGCAGCCGGATGACCAGCGGGAACTCCGCGAGCGCGGTGGTGTCGAAGAGGCCGGTGGTGTAGAGCAGCTGGACGCCGAGCGCATCGGCGACCGCGCGCTGCAGCTCCAGCAGATAGGTCGCGTTGGCGCGGCCGATGGGGTTGTCCAGGAACAGCGTGCCGGCGTGCCGCTGCTTGTCGCGGCCCCGGTCGTTGCTGCGCAGCGCCGCCATCGTGCAGTACAGCGCGATGGCGGCGGTCAGCAGCTGGCCGCCGGAGAACACATCGCCCATCTGCCCGACCGGTACCCGCTCGGCGCGCAGCACCGCGTCCGGCTTGAGGATCTCCACGGCCACCCCGCGGGGCTGGAGCGCCGCGCTGACCCCGCGCAGCAGCAGGGACATCCCGTCCCGCCGCAGATCGCTGTTCTTCTTCACGGCCGCGCGGGTCGCCTCGTCGATGACGTCGCCCAGCCGCTCGGTGAGCGTGGCCTGGTCGGGGTCCTCGAAGCGGATCCGCAGGAACTCCTGCCCGGACCACTCGCCCAGCCCCTCCGGCAGCCGGGACAGCCGCTGGGCGGAGCGCAGCGTCGTCAGCGACGACTCGACCAGCCCGCGGAGCCGGTCGACGATGGAGTCGCGATTGCGCTCCAACTGCTCCAGCTCGTCGGTCAGCACCCGCAGCCGGGGGGCGAAGGCGTCCGCCCACTTGACGGCGTGGTCCGGGAGGGCCGAGGCGGGCAGCTCGCGGATCTGCTGGCGGGCCGGGGTCCGGACCTGTTCGTACCGGGTGGAGTTGGCGTGCCGGACGAGGATGTCGCTCGCCTCGCGCACCGCGGACTCGGCGGTGGACAGGTCGGCGGCGCAGCCGCGCAGGGAGCGGCGGGATTCGGCGGCGGCCTGCCGGGCCTGCGGCAGCGCGCCGGCGTACGGCTCGATCGGCTCGTCCGCCGCGTCCTCGGCGTCGTTGTTGTCGCGCAGCAGATCGCGCAGCAGGGCGGCGGTCTCGTCGAAGCCGCCGGCCGCGTCCTCGGCTCCGCGGTGGGCGCGCAGCAGCTCCTCGTGCTGCACCCGGGCGCCCTCCAACGCCTCGGTGGCGGTGGCGAGTTCACCGGCGGCGGTGCGCAGCAGCTCCTTGGCGCGCTCCGCGTCGGCGGGCACCAGCTCGTCCGGCAGCTCGGTGTGCGCCTCGCCGTCGGTGGGGGCGAGGCGTTCGGCCTCGCCGCGCAGCCGGCCGAGCTGCTCACTGGCGGCCGAGGCGCGCGTCTCCAGCATGTGCACCAGGGATTCGGCGCGGGACGCGGCGGCCTGCCGGGACGGGCCGTCGGCGGCGTCCGGGCTCTCCAGGAGGGCTTCCGCACGGGTGCGGACCTTGTTGGTCAGGCGGTTGAGCTCGGCCAGGGCAGCGCTCTCGTCACCCTCGGCGCGGGCCTGTTCGGCGCGCAGATCGGCGCCGACGCCGACCTTCTCGTAGAGCTGGGAGGCGGCGCGGTAGGCCTCGCGCAGCGCCGGCAGCGAGGCGCTCGCCCCTTCGGGGGCCTCCCCCAGGTCGTCCGGGACGCCGGCGATCTCGGCGCGCTCGGCACGCAGCGCGCGGGCGGTGCGGCGGGCGTCGTCGGCGGCGCGCTGGGCGGCCCTGCGGTCCTCGTCGGCGGCCCGCGCGCGGTCCACGCACTCCTCGGCGCGGGCCTCGAACTCGGCTGCCTCGTCGGCGAGTTCCCGCATCCGGGACTGCCAGGAAGCACGCTCGCGCAGCCGGTGGGCGAGCCCGGCCAGCAGATCGGCGGCGCGGCGGGCACGCTGGGCGGTCTCCTGCCGCTCGTCGCGCACCCGGGTGGCCTCGGCTGCGGCCTCGTCGGTTGCGTCCCGGGCCGCACGGGCCTCGGTCAGCTCGGCGGCGGCCTCCTCGGCGGCCGCCCGCGTCCCGTCCGCCGCGGCGGCGAGTTCGGCCAGGCGGCCGGCCGGGCAGCCCGTACGCCACGAGCCGAGCCGGGCGGCCAGTGCCCGGTCCCCGGCGAGCCGGGCGGCCAGCGCCCGGATCTCCTCGTCGCGCTCTATGGCGCGCGCCCGCAGCGCCTGCCGCTCCTCGTCCGCGGCGGACTCGTCGTGCATCGCCGGGTTCGGCGGTACGAGGAAGACGCCGGATTCCCGCTCGTCAGAGGCGGGTGTGGGCGCGAGCAGCGCGGCCGCGGTACCGACCGCGACGGCCGAACGCGGGAGCAGGGCGGCCTGGGCGAGCACCTCGCGGGCCCGGGCATGGGTCTCCGGGTCCGTGATGATCACGCCGTCGACGAGCTCGGGGCGGGCGGCGAGCACCCGGGTGTGGTCGGCGGGGTCGACGGACTGGGCGAGATAGCGCCAGCCGGGCAGCGCGGGCACGCCGTGCTCGCCGAGATACTCCACCGCCGCCAGCACATCGGGCCCCGGCGGCAGCAGGCCGCCGTCACCCAGCGCGCCCAGGATGCGGGCATCGTCGGCGGCGGCCGTCCGCAGGTCGAACAGCTGCCGTTCGGCGGCCGCGACGCCCTCCTCCAGGAGTTCGTGCAGCCCGTCGGCGTTACGGTCCAGCTCCTCGGCGGTCAGCGGGCCGGCGACGGGACGGCGCGGGACACTCTGGTCCGCCCCGGACGTACCGGGTGCGGCCGTGCGGGGCGCGGGCACGCCGACGGACTTCGCCTCGGACTGCGGGAGTCCGAGGAGGTCGGCGAGCCGCTGCTCGGCGCCGATCGACTCGGCCGCCCGGCGCTCGGCGTCGTACGCCCGCCCGGCGGCCTCGGCGGCGTCCTCGGCGCGGGCCGCGGCGAGCTCGGCGGCGGAGTGCCGGGAGGTCGCCTCGCGGGCGCGGTCGGTGGCCTGCCGAGCCGTCTCCCGGGCCGCGTCCCAGGCCTCGACGGCGGTCTTCTCGGCGTCCGAGGCGGCGAGCGCGGCGCGGGCCGGGTCGGCGTCGGGGGCACTGTCGTCCAGCCAGCCGGCCCGGACGGCCTCGGCGGTCTCCTCGGCGACCTCGGCCAGCCGCTGCTTGAGGTGATCGGCCTCGCTGCGGGCGCGCTGGGCGTGGGTGGCGGCCGAGGTGGCGTCGCGGTGTGCGGACTCGCCGGCCTCCTGGAGGGCGGCGGAGCGTTCCTCCTCCTCGTTGGCGATGCTCTCCCCGGCCTCCGCCGCCGCATGCAGGGCGCGCACGAGGTCGGCGGCGGCGGTGGCGCGGGCGGCGAGTGCCGGGGCGGCGTCCCGCTCGGCCTCGCGGATGGCGGCGGCGACCCGCGCGGAGCGGTCGGCGGCGGCGCGGTGCCGCAGCGCGGTCTCGGCGGCCTGCCAGGCGCTGTGCAGCGTACGGGCGTCGTTGAGCTCGCGGCGCTGGGCGGCGGCGCCCTTCTCCGCGGCGGCCAGCGCCAGCGAGGCGTGCCGGTAGGCGAGTTCGGCGGAGACCAGGGAGCGGCGCTCGCGGATCCGCTCGGCGTCGGTGACGCGATGCGCCGCGGTGGCGACCTGCTCGGCCAGTTCGGCGGCGCGCCCGCGCTCCTCGGTGCCGCGGGCGTGCAGCCGCTGGGCCAGGGCGCGGGTGCGGCGCTCGGCGCCGGCATGCACCTCGCGGGCGCGTTCCCGCTGCTCGGCGGCGTCCGCGATGCGCGACAGCAGATCGAGCGACCCGGCGGTGAAGTCCCGCTCGGCGGTGAGCTCGGCGCGCCGGCCGAGCTTGTGGGCGAAGCCGTGCACCAGGTCGGCGAGGCCGTCGGTGTCACGGGTGTCCGTGACGGCGCGCAGCAGCAGATCGGTGAAGTCCGAGTCGTTCTTGACCGCGAACAGGCCGGCCGCCTCGCCCTCGTCGGCGTTCATCTCCCGCTGGTAGCGGAAGAGTTCCGGGTCCAGGCCGAGCTCGCCGAGGTGTTCGTTCCAGCGCTCGTGGATCTCTTCCCAGACGACGTCGAGGTTGGGGTAGTTCTTCTGGGCCTCGGTGAGGACGTCGCGGAAGCCCTTCATCGTGCGGCGGCGGCCCTGGGCGCCGGAGCTGCCCTCACCGTCCCCCTGCCGGGGGCGGATGACGGTGGCCTCGGCGACGGGGAGCGAGTCCAGGCTCATTCCGGGGCCGGGCCGGAAGCTGTACCAGGCCTCGGCGAACTTCCGGGGGTCGTTGGAGACCTGTCGGCCGCGCCATTCGCTGACCTTGCCGACGACCACGCTCTCGCCGGTGAGGACGTGCTGCCATTCCAGGGCGACATGGCCGCAGTCGTCGGCGAGCAGGAACTTGCGCAGCACGCCGGAGCTGGCACCGCCGAGGGTGTTGCGGTGGCCGGGCAGCATCACCGAGAAGATCAGCTTGAGCAGGACGGACTTGCCGCCGCCGTTCTCCAGGAACAGGACGCCCGCGGGGGCCGGGCGGCGCGGCGGGCCGACCGGTTCGTCCTCGAAGAAGTCCGCCTGCGCCGGGGCCGGGTGGGGTACGGGGGCGCCGACTCCGCGCAGGTCCAGCACGGTGTCGGCATAGCGCGCACCGGCGGGCCCGATGGAGTAGAGGCGGACCCGGGACAGCTCGTACATGGCGGACTCTCGTTGTCGTGTGGGGAGGGGTTGGGGGCGGGGAGGTCGGGCAGGGGCGCCGCTCCCCTCAGCCCGAGTGGAAGGGCAGGCCGGCGTCCGAGACCAGGTCGAGGTCGTCGGTGTCCTCGCCCGGCAGCAGTGCGGCGCTGCCGTCGGCGACGGGGACGATGCCCAACTCCAGGAGTTCGGCCATGGCGGCGCTGCCGGCCATGTCGCGGACCTGGAGCTGGTAGCGGGCGGTGGTGCGGTAGGCGCCGCCGGCATCGTCGCCGGTGCGCTGGAGGAAGCCGGAGTCGACGAGGAAGGTGACGGCCTTGGCGATGATCCCGGTGGTCGAACCGGCCAGCCGTCTGGCGTCCTTGGTGGCACCGGTCGCGCTGCGCCGGGCGTAGATGCGCCAGGCGGATTCCAGGCCGGGGGCATCGGTGGCCGGGTCGGTGTTCTCGCCCTCCTGCTCGGCCCGCTCCTCCAGCCGGCGGCAGGCCTGCCGGACGAAGGCGTCCACGCCGTTGACCGTGATCCGGCCGATATAGCCGTCGTCGGCGAGGTCCTCGGGGCGCGGGAAGGCCAGCGCGGCGACGGCGAGATGGGCCAGGCCGTGCAGGAAGCGGTCGGCGGAGTCGGCCGAGGCACGGCGGGCGTACTCCCCCATGCGTACGGCGAAGACGGAGTCCTCGGCGGCGGTGACGGCCATCCCGGCGCGGGTGGAGACCTCCAGGACGACCAGGCCGAGACCGGTGGCGACGGCGTCGGCGAGCCGGGCGAAGGCGGGCTCGTCGCGGTAGCGGCGCAGGAGTTCGCCGTATTCGGCGTCGCGAGCGGGCAGCAGCTTGGGCTGGAGGCCGAAGGAGACCAGCCGGGCGGCGTCCGCGGCATCGGCGGGGGTGACGGGCGCGGGCCCCGCCGCGGCGGCCGGACCGGCGTCGGCGGTGGGCGCGCCCCAGCCCGGCTCACCGGCCCCGGACACCGGGTCCGGCTGCGGCGCGTCGTCGTACGGGGTCACGGAACAAGCTCCTTGCGGGGGACGGTCTGGGACATCTCTGGCCGGCGCGACGCCGGGCGGCGGCCCGGCGCGCTCCGGTCCGGCCGGGCCGGGCCGGGCGGGTGGTGCCGCCGGTCGGCCGGTCGCCCCGGTCGCGGGCCATCAGGCCACCTCCGAACGGTCCGCGGCCATGCCGGCGGCGTCCAGCAGAGCCGTGCCGACGATGAGGTCGGCGCCGCCGAATTCGGGGTCTATCAGCTCCGTGCCGTCGTCGACGGCGAAGAGCAGCTGCTGCTCGCCCTGGCGGTAGGCCGTACCGACCGGCGGACTGGCGGCGTGCACCGCCAGCAGGGCGACGAGGTAGGGGAGTTCGGGATCGCCGCGGCGGGCCTCGGCGAGCAGGCCGGAGAGCCGTCGCGGGGCGTCGGCGGGCAGCGTGAGCAGCGCCATCGCCGCGTCGAGCTGGGCCTCGCTGAAGCGGCTGTCGTCGGGGGTCGTCACCAGGTCGGGCTCGGGCATCTCGGCGCCGAGGTGCTCGCGCTCCACGGGCGGGGTGAGCAGCACCTCGACGAGGTCGCCGACGCGGACGGCGGAGGGCGTGCGCAGGCCCGTGCCGTGGCTGAAGAAGGCGTCGGTGACCCGGATGGCCTGCTCGGCGGGGAGCGGCAGCAGGGGGGCGACGAGCTGGCCGTACAGATCGAGTCCGGAGCGGGCGACGGGGGTGGCGAAGGCCTGCCGGTCCTGCTCGGCGCGGAAGAGCGGGCCGGCCTCCAGCAGCCGGGACTGGAGCTGGGTGTGGCGGCGGATGCAGTCCTTGACGATGTCGACGAGCTCGGCGGCGCGGCGCTTGTGCTCGGGCTCCTCGGTCTCGTCGCGGGCCTTGCGGATGTTGGTGAGGATGGCGTTCTCGTGGCGGTAGCGGTCCGCGACGTGGTCCAGCGCTTCGTTGATCATGTCGGGGACGGTTTCCAGCCAGTCCACGGCGCGGACGTTGCGGCGGGTGGCGTCCAGGGTCCGGCGCAGGGTCTCGGCGTACTGCACGGTGCGGTAGCGGGCCTGTTCGGCGGCGAGCTGGGCGTCGGCCAGCCGGCCGCGGTTGATCAGCACCTCCAGCTTGACCTCGGCGGCGATCTGGGCGCTGGTGACGTCCGTGTCGAGCGCGCCGACCAGGACGTTGACCGCTTCGTCGGTGGCCCGCAGATAGACGCTGCCGCCGCTGCCGGGGACCTCCTCGATGAGCTTGAAGTCGTAGTCGCGGCGGACGTATGCGCCGTCGGTGGTGAAGGTGCCGTAGACGGCGCGGAAGCCGCGGTCCACGCTGCCGACGTTGATCAGATTCTCCAGCACCCAGCGGGCCACCCGCTCGTGCTCACCCACGGGGCGGCGGGGGGCCTGGGCGGCGACCCTCGGGAGCACCTTCGCCACTATTTCCTCGTGGTCGGCGCCGGTGTCGAAGTCCATGTTGAGGGTGACCAGATCGATGACGGCGAGCGCCACCTCCGCCATGGCGTAGCCGCCGTATTCGCCCGCGAGGTTGGCCTTGCGCACGTCGAGGTCGTGCAGCGGCGCGGTGCACGCGAGGGCGCGCAGCCGGCGGGCCAGGCCTTCGTCGGCGGCCGGGCCCGGCGCGGGCCGCTGAGGGCCGTTGAGCTGGGGCGCAGCGGCCCCCGGGGCGGGAAAAGTCACGTCGCACAGAGTAGGCGCTCGCACTGACAACGGACGAAACGGCGCGGATCCGTGCATGGGTGGAACCGCTGGTGGATCCGTTGACGGGCCGCCCGCCGGCCGACGCACCAGTTTACGACGCGGCTCGGCGCGGCCGGCTGCCAGGTCAGTGGGTGGTGCCTCCGGCCGCGCGGATATCGGTGCGGGTGTGTGCGGCGGTGACGGCGATCTCGCACAGGGCCCGGGTGACGGCGGTGACCGGGAGCGACGGCTGGGCGCGGTCGACGACCTGTTCCGGTGCGTAGGGGACGTGCACGAAACCGCCGCGCAGGCCCGGCAGTTCGGTGGCGATGAGATGGGCGAGGCCGTAGAAGACGTGGTTGCAGACGAAGGTGCCGGCGGTGTGCGAGACGGAGGCGGGCAGCCCGGCGGCACGGACCGCGGCCACGCAGGCCTTGACCGGCAGGGTGGAGAAGTACGCGGCGGGGCCGCCGGGCACGATCGGCTCGTCGATGGGCTCGGCGCCGGCGGCGTCGGGGATACGGGCGTCGTCGAGGTTGATGGCGAGGCGTTCGACCGTGATGTCCGGACGGCCGCCCGCCTGTCCGGCACACACCACTATGTCGGGCCGGGTCTCCTCGATCGCGGCGCGCAGCACCGCGATCGAGGCTCCGTAGACGCACGGCAGCTCGACGGCGGACACCGCGAGGCCGGCCGGCGGATCGGCCGCGGCGGCCCGAACCGCCTGCCAGGAGGGGTTGGTGGATTCGCCCTCGAACGGTGCAAATCCGGTCAGCAGTACCCGGGTCATTCGGTCATCCTCGGTGCGGTCGTCCGGGGGCGGAGGCGGGGCACGGTGGCCGGGGCCACCGTGCGGGAGGGTGCGGCGGCGGCGCGCCGGCTCAGAAGGCGAACAGCGCCATGAGCACGATGTTGCAGCCGAGCAGCACACCCGCGGTGGGCAGCTGCGCCTTGATGGGTCCGTACTGGTCCTTCAGTTCCAGCAGGGCCGCCGGCACGATGTTGAAGTTGGCGGCCATCGGCGTCACGAGCGTGCCGCAGAATCCGGCGAGCATGCCGATGGCCAGGACGGCGGCGGGGTTGCCGTCGAAGTGGCCGATCAGCACGGGCCAGCCGACGGCCGCGGTCATCACGGGGAAGGCGGCGAAGGCGTTGCCCATGATGAGGGTGAAGGCGAACATGCCCACGCAGTAGACGACGACCGCGATGTAGAGCGAGTCCTTGGGCAGCACGGAGGTGGTGAGCTTGCCGACCTGGTCGCCGACGCCGGAGACCTGGAAGATGGCGCCCAGCGTGGCCAGCATCTGCGGCAGCAGCATGGCCCAGCCCATGGTCTCCAGCATCGAGCGGCCGGACTCCACGGGCACGGAGATCCGCTTCTCACGGAGCATGATCATGCCGACGGCGAGGGCCACGACGGCTCCGATGCCCAGGCCCAGAATGGTCTCGCTGCCCTCCTGGAGGACCGGCTGCCCCCCGAAGGAGAGGTGCTTGACGCCGATGGCGCAGGCCATGGCCACCACGGGGATGGTGAGCGCGGGCACGAACAGCTTGTTGCCGAGGCGGGCGGCGCTGGCGGTGCGCTCCTCGGGGGTGGTGGTGCGCGGGATGCCGCGCCCGGTGAAGCCGAAGCCGGCCAGCGCGGCCATCAGGAGAACGGCGACGCCCAGCGGCTCGGCCGGCGCCTGCTTGGTGAGGACCCAGCTGCTGTAGATGAAGCCGGCGCCGATCAGGCCCCAGAAGGCGCCGGTGCCCAGGCGCTTGGGGTTGCTGCGGTCGGTGACCATCCGGGCCGCCATCACCAGGAAGCTGAGGCCCACCAGCCAGTAGAACCACTCTGCCTTGATCACTTGGCGGCCTCCACTACGGCATGGTCCGGGACGTTGGCGGTGAGCAGTTCGCGTTCCAGGTGGCGGTCCAGGCGCAGCAGCCGCCAGCCGTGGACCACGAAGGCGCACACCGCGGTGGGGATCGCCCACAGCGCGAGCTGCAGCGGTTCGAGGTGGGTGCCGTAGGTGGTGTTGACGAAGCCGGTGATCAGCAGGATCGAGCCGACGGCGAGGAAGACGTCCTCCCCGAAGAACAGGCCGACGTTGTCCGCACTGGCGGAGAAGGACCTGACCTTCTCCCGTGTCCGGTCCGGGAGTTCACCGAACCTGCGCTCCGCCGCGCCCTCGGCCATCGGGACGGCCAGCGGACGGACGGTCTGGGCGTGGCCGAAGACGTTGGTGAGCCCGACCGCGGCACCGATCTGCCGCAGGCCCAGGTAGAGCGCGAGGAAGCGGCCGGTGGTGAGCCGGGCGAAGCGGGCGATGAGGTTGCGGGCCTGTTCCTGGAGGCCGTAGCGCTCCAGGAGGCCGATGACCGGGAGGGCGATCGCGAAGATGGTCACGGCCCGGCTGCCGGCGAAGCCCGTACCGAACGCGGCGAGGACCTTGCCCGGTGACAGTCCGCCAAGAAGGCCGGTGGCAATGCCGGCCACCCCCACGACCAGGAGGGGGTTGCGTTTCGTGGCGAAGCCGATCACGACCAGGAGCACGCCGAGGAGCACGATCATGGGTCCGCCTTCCGCGTACGGGGACTCGAGGAGTCCGTGAGGAGAGGGAGAAGATTGCAGCGGAGGCTAGGCGATTGTTCAACGATCCGACAAGGGGTCTGCGGGAACGGATGTCCGGCGGATCTCCGGGACACCCCGCGCGGCGGCGCACACCGCGGGCCTCATCCCTCCGCGATGCGCTCGGCGTAGGCGCCCGACAGCTGGCGGCGCGCGTCCTCCAGATAGGCGCGCAGCAGCCGTTCGGCCTCGGGGGCGTCGCCCGACTGCAGGACTTCGACGATCTGGCGGTTGCGGGTCAGGTAGGGCGCGTAGAAGCGCCGGGGGTCCGCCATGACGTGGAAGACGAGCCGGAGCTCGGCCAGCACCCCCCGCATCAGCTCATCCGTGCGCGGGCTGCCGGCCAGGGCCACGATTCCCTGATGAAAGCGGATATTTGCCGTGGAAAGGTCCTGCCACTCCCGGGCCTCGGAGGCGGCCTCACCGGCCTGTACGGCGGCCTCGATCGCCGCGATGGCCTCGGTCGCCGCGGCGCCGTAGGGCCCCTCCCCCAGGCTCCGTACCGCCGCGCACTCCACGAGGGTGCGCACCCGGTAGATGTCGTCCAGGTCCTCGACCGTCACCACCCGTACGAACACCCCGCGGTTGAGCTCGTGCACCAGCAGCCGCTCATGGGTCAGCAGCCGGAAGGCCTCCCGCAGGGTGTTGCGCGAGACGCCCAGCGCACCACCGATGCTCTCCTCCGAGAGCCGGGCGCCGGGCGGGAAGTAGCCCTCGGTGATCCGGTCGCGCAGGATGTCGGCGACCCGCTCGGCCGTACTGGAGCGCCCCAGCTGGGCGCGGTCCTGCTCCAAGCCGGCGACCTCGGTGAGCCGCCCCTGATCGTTCTTCGCCGCGCCGCCGGTCATGCCGCTCCCCGCTCTCGTGCCGTACCGGGGCGGCCTGCGCGGCACCCCGGCGTCGTATGAGCGGAAGTCAATCCCAGACAGGAGGACGAAACAACGCATCCGCCGCCGGATGCAGCCCACCCCTTGTCGGATCGTTCAACGATCCCCTACGTTGTCCCCGACGACGGTCGACTCGCGTGCCCTCGGGGGAGCACCACTGCGGATACCGGGCCGGCCGGGACGAACCGCGCGCCCCCACCCGCCCACGGGCCGCCCGCGCCCGCATCCCACCGGCACCGAGCACCCCGGAACGGACAGACATGAGCGACCCAGCGGCTCCTTGCGTCATCGATCTCAACGCCGACCTCGGGGAAGGCTTCGGCCGCTGGCAGCTCACCGATGACGAGGCCCTGCTCGCCGTCGTCACCAGCGCCAATGTCGCCTGCGGCTTCCACGCCGGCGATCCGTCCACGATGCGCCGGGTGTGCGACCTGGCCGCCGGGCACGGCGTCGTGATCGGCGCCCAGGTCTCCTACCGCGATCTGGCCGGCTTCGGCCGCCGCGCGATGGACGTCCCGCCGGACGAACTCGCCGACGAGATCACCTACCAGATCGGCGCGCTGGAGGTCTTCGCCCGCGCCGCCGGCGCCCGCGTCGGCTACGTCAAGCCGCACGGCGCGCTCTACAACCGCTGTGTCCACGACGAGGAGCAGGCCCACGCCGTCATCGCCGGTATCCGCGCCGCGGGCGGCGCCCTGCCGGTCCTCGGACTGCCCGGCTCCCGGCTGCACGAGGCCGCCCGCGCGGCCCAACTCCCAGTCGTCGGCGAGGCGTTCGCCGACCGTGCCTACACCCCCGAGGGCACCCTCGTGCCCCGCCGCGAGCCGGACGCGGTGATCCACGACCCGGACGAGGTCGTCAAGCGCGCCCTCGGCATGGCCCGCGACCACGCCGTCACCTCCCGCGACGGCACCCGCGTCGCCCTGACGGCCCGCTCCCTGTGCCTGCACGGCGACACCCCCGGCGCCGCCGACCTCGCCCGGCGGGTCCGGTCCGAACTCACCGCGTCCGGCGTCCACATCCGGAGCTTCGTATGAAACCGCTGCCCGTCGGGGAACACGGGCTGCTGATCGAGCTGGACAGCGCGGAGGAGGTCGAGGCCCTGCACGCCGAACTGCTGCGGCGGGCCGCCGACGGTGCGCTGCCGCCGCTGCGCGAGATCGTGCCGGCCGCCCGTACGGTCTTCCTCGACGGCCTCGCCGACCCCCGCGGGCTGCTCGCCGAACTGGCCGCCTGGGACATTCCGCCGCTCACCGCGGGCGACCGCCCGACCGTGCGGATCCCGGTCCGCTACGACGGCCCCGACCTCGCCGATGTCGCCGCCCTGTGGGACGTCACCCCCGAGGAGGTCGTACGGCTGCACTCCGCCACGGAGTTCCATGTCGCCTTCTGCGGCTTCGCCCCCGGCTTCGGCTATCTGACCGGGCTGCCCGAGCCGCTGCACGTGCCGCGCCGGGACACCCCCCGCACCAAGGTCCCGGTCGGCTCGGTCGCCCTCGCCGGCCCGTACACCGGGGTCTATCCCCGCTCCTCCCCCGGCGGCTGGCAGCTGATCGGCACCACCGACACCGTCCTGTGGGACCCGCGCCGGGAGCCGGCGGCGCTGCTCGTCCCCGGCACCCGCGTCCGCTTCGTCCCGCAGGAGACCGCCTGATGACCGATCGCGCCTTCTCGGTCGTCCGGGCCGGAGCGCTCACCACCGTCCAGGACCTCGGCAGGCCCGGCCATGCCCACCTCGGGGTGCCGCGCGCCGGCGCCCTGGACGCCCCCGCACACCGCCTCGCCAACCGCCTGGCCGGCAACCCCGAGTCCGCCGCCACCCTGGAGACCACGCTCACCGGCTGTGCGCTGCGGGTCCGTACGGCCACCACCGTGGCCGTCACCGGCGCCCCCTGCCCGGTGACCGTCGACGGCCGCCCCGCCCCCTGGGGTGCCCCGGTACGCGTCCCGGCGGGCGCCGTGCTGGACGCGGGCCCGGCCACCCACGGGCTGCGCTCCTACCTCGCCTTCGCCGGCGGCATCGCCACCGAGCCGGTCCTCGGCAGCCGCGCCGCCGATCTGCTCTCCGGTCTGGGTCCCGACCCGCTCACCGAGGGCGCGGTGCTCCCCCTGGGCGATCCGCACGGCCCGCCGGCCACCGCGGACGCCGTCCCGCACCCGGGCCCGGTGGCCGAGCTGCTGCTGCCGTTCCTGCCCGGCCCGCGCGACGACTGGTTCACCGACGCCGGTCGGCGCACCCTGGTCACCGGCCGTTTCCGGGTTTCCCCGGCCGGGAACCGCATCGGGCTGCACACCGAGGGCCCGCCCCTGGAGCGCGCCCGGGCCGGTGAACTCCCCAGCGAGGGCATGGCGCTGGGCGCCCTCCAGGTCCCGCCGAACGGCCTGCCGGTCCTCTTCCTCCACGATCACCCGACCACCGGCGGCTACCCGGTCATCGGCGTGGTCCCCGAACGCTTCCTGGCCCCCGCGGCACAGGCGGCACCCGGGACACCGGTCCGGTTCCTCCGGATGCGCTAGGGGGTCTCCGATCTCCGTGAGCCTGCGACGGCTGGCACCGCAGGCTGATCCACGGAGATCGAAGAGACACCCCCTAGGGGTGCCGTCCGGGCGCGCTCAGGTCCCTGCCGGGCCGCCCGTCAGCCCTCGTCCGGCGTCCCGTATCCCCCGCCGCCCGGTGTACGCATCACCAGTACGTCGTCCACCCCGACGTCCGCCGCGTCACAGCCCGCCAGGTCCTCTCGCGAACCGTCCGCCCGCTCAAGGGAGTTGACACCCAGCGCCCCCGGGGCGCCGCCCGCCATGCCGTACGGCGCGACCCGGCGGTGGTTGGTCAGCAGGGCGACGGTCATCGGCTCCAGGAAGCGCAGCCGGCGCTCGACGCCGCAGCCGCCGTGCCAGCGGCCCCTGCCGCCGCTGCCGGCGCGCAGGGTGAAGGCGTCGACCCGGACGGGGTAGCGCCATTCCAGCACTTCGGGGTCGGTCAGCCGGGAGTTGGTCATATGGGTCTGGACGGCGTCCGCGCCGTGGAAGCCGTCGCCCGCGCCCGAGCCGCTGGCGACGGTCTCGTAGTACTGCACCCGGTCGTTGCCGAAGGTCAGGTTGTTCATGGTGCCCGAGCCCTCGGCCTGGACGCCGAGAGCGGCGTAGAGGGCGCCCGTGACCGCCTGGGAGGTCTCCACGTTTCCCGCGACGGTGGCCGCCGGGAAGACGGGGGCGAGCATCGAGCCCTCCGGGATGCGCACCCGTACGGGCTTGAGGCAGCCGCTGTTGAGCGGGATGTCGTCGGCGACCAGGGTGCGGAAGACGTACAGGACGGCCGCCATCACCACCGAGGTGGGCGCGTTGGCATTGCCGGGCAGCTGGGGTGAGGTCCCGGCGAAGTCGAGTACGGCGCTGCGGGCGGCGCGGTCGACTCTCAGCGCGACATGGATCTCGGCCCCGCTGTCGGTTTCGTAGCGGCAGCTGCCGTCCGACAGCCCCGCGATGATCCGCCGTACCGATTCCTCGGCGTTGTCCTGGACGTGCCCCATATAGGCCTGGACGACGTCCAGACCGAACTGCTCGGTCATCCGGCGCAGTTCCTCGATGCCCTTCTCGTTGGCGGCGATCTGGGCCCGCAGATCGGCGAGGTTGGCGTCCGGGGCGCGGGAGGGGTACCGGCCGGCGGTGAGCAGGTCGCGGGTGGCGCGTTCGCGCAATGCGCCGTCGCGGACCAGCAGCCAGTTGTCGAAGAGGACGCCCTCCTCCTGGATGGTGCTGCTGAAGGCGGGCATCGAGCCGGGGGTGATGCCGCCGATCTCGGCGTGATGGCCGCGGGAGGCCACCAGGAAGAGCAGCTCGGGAGGGGTGCCGGCGGGACCGTCCGGCGCGTCCTGGTCGAACACGGGGGTGACGACGGTGATGTCCGGGAGGTGGGTGCCCCCGTGGTACGGGTCGTTGACCGCATACACGTCGCCCGGCCGCATCTCCCCGCGACGACGCCTGAGCACCTCCTTGATGGACTCCCCCATCGAGCCCAGATGCACCGGAATGTGCGGGGCATTGGCGATCAGATTGCCGTCGGCGTCGAAGAGGGCACAGGAGAAGTCGAGCCGCTCCTTGATGTTGACGGAGTGTGCGGTGTTCTCCAGGCGGACGCCCATCTGCTCCGCGATGGCCATGAAGAGGCTGTTGAAGACCTCCAGCATCACCGGGTCGACTTCCGTGCCGGCCGCGACCCGGTCGGCACGCGGCCGGGTCCGGGTCAGCAGGAGGTGGCCCGCCTCGCCCGTCTCGGCCTGCCAGTCGGGGTCGAGGACCGTGGTCGCGTCCTGCTCGGCGATGATCGCCGGGCCGGTGAGGACATCGCCCGGGCGCAGGTCAGGGCGCCGGTAGAGGCCGGTGTCCTGCCACCCTCCGGCGGTGTACATCCGGACCGTCGCGGCGGGCCGCAGCTCCCCCTCCCGGCCGCCGGATCCGGCCTCGTACCCGCGTGCGCCGCCGGCCGTGCCGCGCGCCTCGACCGAGACCGCCTCGGCCACCAGCGGCTTGTCCATGGTGAAGGCGTAGCGCGTGCGGTGTGCCCGGACGAAGTCGGCGGTCATGGTGTCGGCGTCGGCCAGCGGGACGCCGATGGTGGAGTCGGTCCCGGCATAGCGGATCAGCACCCGGGCCCGCGTGGTGACCGACTCGTCCGGGACCCCGTCGTCGAGGAGTTCGCGCCGGGTCTGTCCGGCGAGCGCGTCGCAGACCTCGCGCACCCGGCTCAGCGCGTCGGGGTCGGTGAACTCCGCCTCGACGGCCTGTTCGCGCATCGCGGTGGCGTCGGCGACGCCGATGCCGTACGCGGAGAGCACCCCGGCCAGCGGGGGGATGAGCACCGTGCCGATGCCCAGCGCGTCCGCGACCGCGCAGGCGTGCTGCCCGCCGGCGCCGCCGAAGCTGGTGAGGGCGTAGCGGGTGATGTCGCGGCCGCGCTGGACGGAGATCTTCTTGACGGCGTTGGCCATGTTGAGCACGGCGATGTCGAGGAAGCCGGCCGCGACCTGCTCGGGGCCGCGGTCGTCCCCGGTCTCGGCGGCGGCCCGCGCGGCGAGCTCGGCGAAGCGGGCGCGGACCACCTCGGCGTCCAGCGGCTGGTCGCCGTCCGGTCCGAAGACCGCGGGGAAGTGGGCGGGCTGGATGCGGCCGAGCATCACCTGGGCGTCGGTGACGGTGAGCGGTCCGCCGCGGCGGTAGCAGGCCGGCCCCGGGTCCGCGCCGGCCGAGTCGGGGCCGACCCGGTAGCGGCGGCCGTCGAAGTGGAGTACGGAGCCGCCGCCGGCCGCGACGGTGTGGATGTTCATCATCGGGGCGCGCATCCGCACGCCCGCGACCTCATTGCCGAAGACCCGCTCGAACTCGCCCGCGTAGTGCGAGACATCGGTGGAGGTGCCGCCCATGTCGAAGCCGATCACCCGGTCGTGGCCGCCGGCCTCGGCGGCGCTGCGGGCCATGCCGACGACACCGCCGGCCGGGCCGGACAGCACCGCGTCCTTGCCGCGGAAGTGCGCGGCCTGCCGCAGCCCGCCATTGGACTGCAGGAACATCAGCCGGATACCGGGGAGTTCGGCGGCGATCTCGTCGACGTACCGGCCCAGGATCGGGGAGAGGTAGGCGTCGACGACGGTGGTGTCCCCGCGGGGCACCAGCTTCATCAGCGGACTGACCTCGTGCGAGCAGCTGACCTGCGCAAAGCCGGCGCGCCTGGCCAGCTCGGCGACGGCCCGCTCGTGGTCGGTGTGGCGGTAGCCGTGCAGCAGCACGACGGCGGCGCTGCGCAGGCCGTCCGCACGGGCCCGGATCAGCGCCCGGCGGACGGGGGCGGCGTCCAGCGGCCGCACGAGTTCGCCGTGTGCGCCGATCCGCTCCGGTACCTCGATCACCCGGTCGTAGAGCGCCTCGGGCAGCACGATGTGCCGGTCGAAGATCCGCGGCCGGTTCTGGTAGGCGATCCGCAGGGCGTCCCGGAAGCCTTCGGTGGTCAGCAGGACGGTCGGCTCGCCCTTGCGCTCCAGCAGGGCGTTGGTGGCGACGGTGGTGCCCATCTTGACGACGGAGACCCGCTCGGCGGGCACCGGTTCGTCCGGGCCGAGCCCCAGCATCATCCGGATGCCGGCCACCGCGGCGTCCCGATAGCGCTCGGGGTGGTGCGAGAGCAGCTTGCCGGTGACCAGCCGCCCGTCCGGCCGCCTGCCGACGACGTCCGTGAACGTGCCGCCGCGGTCGATCCAGAACTCCCAGCGCCCGGTCATCCTGCCATTGTCGCAGCGCCCTTCACGGTCCCGGCGGTTTTCCCCAGCGCCGCGCCGCCCGGCTCGGTCAGGGCGGCCAGCGCGGTACGGGTGGCGCGCTCGGCCGCGGCGTCCAGCAGCCGGCCGGAGCCGGCCACCCCGTGCCGGCACTCCTTCAGGGCCAGGGCGAGCAGGCCGGGCAGCAGGTCCGTGCACCGGTCGGCGACCCAGCGGGTGCCGCGGGTCGCCATCCACACGGCCGATCCGGCGCGGGTCGGCGGCGGGCCGTCGAGGGTGAGCGGGGGCGGCGGGCCGACGGGCAGGCCGGCGGCGGCGAGCGCCGCATGGAAGCCGCGGGCCAGCAGCCGGTGGCCGCGCTCGCTGGGGTGCAGCCGGTCCACGCTCCACGAGGCCCGCTCGGCGACCCAGCGGTGGTCGGCGAGGTGCAGATGCACGCCCTGGTAGCGGGCGGACACCGCATGGACCACGGTGTTGACCGCATGCATCCGGCGGGCGAGCGGACGGGCCAGCGGCCCGGGTAGCCCCAGCATCCGGCCGGGGTCGGGCAGACAGGCCGTCAGCACCACGGCTCCGTCGGCGCTCAGCGCGCCATGGGCCCGGTCCAGCGCGGCCGTGACCCGCTCGATGGCGAAGGCGGCGCGCAGGGTGTCGTTCGCCCCGACGATCAGTGAGGCGAACCGCGGACGCAGCTCGCGTGCCAGCGGCAGCTGCCGCTCGGCCACGTCCGCCGTCTGTGCGCCGCTGCACGCCAGGTTCACCAGCTCCACACCGCCCGGCCGCTCCCCCAGCGCCCCGGCGAGCAGGGCGGCCCAGCCGCGCCAGCCGCCGTCCGCCAGGGGGTCGCCGAGCCCTTCGGTCAGCGAGTCACCGAGCGCGACGAAACGGGCCGGGGCCGGGGAGCGGTCGCCGGCCGCCGGCCCCTCCCACCTCACCGTCGCCACCCGCCCCTCGGACCGGCCGGGTACGGCGCGGCCGCGGCGGCGAGCGGACGCGCCAGCGGTGCGGGCGCATCGTGCGCCGCGAGGAAGGCGTCGACGGCGGGCTGCCAGCCGTAGCCCTCGGCCCGCCGGCGGGCGGCCGCGCGCCGGGCGGGCTCGGGCCGGGCCAGCACCCGCTGGACGGCATCGGCGTACGAGGGCCCGTCGTCGAGGGCCGTGTCGCCGCCGCTGCCGACGAGACCGGCGAGCGCCGAGGCCGCGCTGGCGACCACCGGCGTGCCGCAGGCGAGCGCCTCCAGGGCGGCCAGCCCGAACGTCTCGGCCGGTCCGGGCGCCAGCGCGACATCGGCGGCGGCCTGCAGCGCGGCGAGGCGGGGCCGATCGGCGAGGTGCCCGAGGAACGCCGCGGGCAGCCGCTCGTCCCGGGCCCGGGCCTCCAGACGGGTGCGCAGCGGCCCGTCACCGACCACCACCAGGGCCGCGTCGACCCCACGCCGGCGGAGCTGGGCCAGGGCGTCCAGGGCCCGCCCCGGCCGCTTCTCCTGCGACAGCCGGGAGCAGAGCAGCAGCAGGACCTCCGCCCGGCCCGCGCTGCGCCGGCGCAGCGCGGCGCTGCGGCAGTCCGGGTGCCAGGCGTCGAGATCGACCCCGAGCGGTGCGCGCACCACGTTGCGCGCGCCGACCCGGGTGAACTCCGCCGCCGCCCACTCGGTGGTGCACACGACCCGGCTGTAGGCGTGCGCCGTACGGGTGTTGAGCCGGTCCGCGGCGGCCCGGGCGAGCGGCTGCGGGACGCCCCAGGTCCGCAGCACCCCATCCACGCTCTCGTGCGAGACCATCATCGCGGGCACCCGGGCCCGGCGCGCCCACTCCCCCGTCCAGCGCAGCGTCGTACGGTCGGAGACCTCCAGCCGGTCGGGGGCCAGCGCGTGCAGCAGCCGCTGCAGCCGGGGGCGGTCGGTGAGCATGCGGTAGCCGCCGCTGCCCGGCAGTTCCGGCCCGGGCAGGGTGATCACCCGCCCCTGTGCGGTGTCCTCGTCGTGGATCCGGGCCGTCGTGCCCGTCCCGTCCGGCCGCGGCGGTCCGGGCACGATGAGCACCGGCTCGTGGCCGGCGGCCCGGTAACCCGCGCCGAGTTCGCGCAGTGCCGTGCGCAGCCCGCCGGAGGCCGGGGTGACGAAGTTGGCGATCCGGACGATGCGCAGGCCGGAGCCGTGCCGCGCGGTCATGCCGCCACCGCCGTCCGGTCGCTGAGCACGGCCTCGTAGTGGGCCAGCAACTGGTCGCCCACCGCCTCCCAGGTGCGCTGCGCGACAGCGCTGCGGGCCGCGACACCGTACCGGGCGCGCAGCTCGGCGCTGCCCCCCAGGAAGCGCACCGCGTCCCGGAAGGCCGCGCCGTCGCCCGGTGTCACCAGCAGCCCCGTACGGCCGTGGTCCACCAGGTCGAGCGGGCCGCCCGCGCGCGGCGCCACCACCGGCACACCCGAGGCCATCGCCTCCTGCACGGTCTGGCAGAAGGTCTCATACGGCCCGGTGTGCACGAAAACGTCCAACGAGGCGTAAAGGCGGGCGAGTTCGTCGCCGGTGCGGCGGCCCATGAAGCGGACCTCCGGCAGCGCGGCCCGCAGCCCGGCGGCGCTGGGGCCGTCGCCGATGACGACGGTACGGACGCCCGGCAGCCGCGAGGTCTCGGCCAGCAGCCGGACGTCCTTCTCCGGCGCCAGCCGTCCCACGTAGCCCACCAGCAGCTCCCGCCCCGCGGCCAGCGAGCTGCGCAGCACCGCGTCGCGCCGCCCGGGGTGGAACCGTTCGGAGTCGACACCGCGCGGCCACAGATGCACCCGCGGCACACCGTGCTCGGTCAGGTCCAGCAGGGCGGCGCTGGACGGCGCCAGGGTGCGGTCGGCGGCGGCATGCACCGCCTTGATGCGCCGCCAGGCCGTGGCCGCACCGCCGCCGAGGTAGGTACGGGCATAACGGCCCAGGTCGGTCTGGTACACGGCGATCGCGGGCACCCGCTGCCGGGTGGCGGCGGCCATCGCGCGGGCACCGAGGACGAAGGGACTGGCGAGGTGCACCACGTCGGGGCGGTGCTCGGCGAGCGCGGCGGACAGCCGCCGTCCGGGGAGCGCGATCCGCACCTGCGGATAGCCGGGCAGCGGCACCGAGGGCACGCGGACCACGGGGCAGGGGCTCTCCTGGGTAGCGGAGGTCGGCGCGGCGCCGCCGAGCGGTGCGATGACGAGCGGATCATGACCGCGCCGGACGAGGTGCCGGGCGGTTTCCAGGGCGCAGTGGGCTACGCCGTTGACATCGGGCGGGAAGGATTCGGTGACGAGGGCGACACGCATACGGCTGTTCTCGGCGTGCCGTGCGTGGAGGGGACCAAGGGGATCTTTCCAGCCGGGGAACGTCCCGTGCACGTTGTCGCCTGGCGGCCGTTGCGCTTTGCGGCGCCGCCGCACGTTGTCGGCTTTCCCGCCGTGGTGGTTTGTCGCCGTTGCGCTTTGCGGCGCGCCCGCACGTTTTCGGCTGTCCCGCCGTGGGTGTGGCTCGCCGTTGCGCCTGGCGGCGGGCGTGGGTGGTCGGGTGCGGTGCCGCTCCTCCGGACTTCGTCCTGCGGCACGGCCCCTCCCGTGAGTGGGAGGAAACAGGCCGGTGGGGGTGCTTGTAGGTGGTCTGGTGCGCCTCGTCGGTCGCAGCGAACTGGCTACGAGTGGCCAGCCCCCACCCACCGTCACTCACTCCATCCACGGGAGGGGACGGGCCGGAGGGGCCGGTGTGTGGGACGTAAAGCGAAGCAGTCCCACACACCGGCCCCGGAGGCCCGTCACCGCACCCGACACCCACCCAGCCCGCCGCAGGCGCAACGGCGAGACGAAACACGGCGGGACAGCCGACAACGTGCGGCGGCGCCGCAAAGCGCAACGGCGAGCAACACCCACGGCGGGAAAGCCGACAACGTGGGAGGACCCTAGGACTCTGGTCCGATTCGGCTGCGGACGGCCGTCTGTACCTCGGCCTCCTCCGCCGGGTCGGCGGCAAGGCGGCGGAGTTGTTCGACGACCCGGTCGTCGCCCGTGGCAGCGTGCCGGGCGGCCAGTTCGCGGGTGGTCTCCTCGCAGTCCCACAGGCACTCGACGGCGAAGCCGGCCGCGAACCCGGGATCGGTGGCGGCGAGCGCGGCGGCGGCCCGGCCGCGGAGGTGGGAGGAGGACGTTTCGCGGTAGATGTGCCGCAGGACGGGGGCGGCGCAGCCGACGCCGAGCCGTCCGGTGCCGTCGACCAGCTCCCACAGGCCGTCCGCGTCCGGGCCCTCCTCGCGCACGGTACGGCGCAAGGCGGCCAGGACGAGTTCGGTGTCGTGGAGCCCGCCGCGGCGGGCGAGCATCGCGGCGGCGGACGCACCCAGCCGGTCCCCGCGCGCCGCCCAGCCGCGGGCCCGCTCGACCACGGCCACGCTGCGCATCCGCGCGAACGAGGCGAGGGCGGCGGAGACCAGCAGCTCACTGGAGAGGGGGCAGCCGACCGCGGCCTCGATCAGATCGAGCGCCTCCACCTCGCCGCACGCGGCGAGGTGGTGGAGCGCGGCGGCGCGCGCCGCGTCCGGTGCAGTACGGGCGGCACGCAGCAGGTCGGGCCGGTCCTCGGGCCCGGCGACGGCGCCCAGGCAACGGGCGGCGGCGCGGTACCGGTGCTCCTCGGGCTCCAGCTCCAGCCCCTCCTGGGCCCACTGGAGGATCTCGGACACGCTCCAGCCGGGGCGCGGCCCGCGGGGCCGCAGCTGCCGCTGCCAGCGGTCGAAGGACCCCTGTTCCCCGGCGGCGGCCAGTCGCGCACCGTAACGGGGATCCTCGGCCCACAGCCGCCAGGGCCGAGGCTCGAAGGCGTCGCGGACCGCGGCGGCCAGCTCGGCCTCGCCCTCCTCGGTCTCGGGGAAGCGGGCGAGGACGGCGGGGGCGAGGGTCATCAGCCCGGCGTCGTCGTCACGCAGCGCAAGCTCGTCCAGGGCCCAGCGCCAGTTGCTGCCGGCCGCGGCGTAGCTGCGCAGCAGCAGACGGGCGGCGTCCCGGCCGTACGCGGCGAGGTGGCCGAGGACGGCGAGGGCCAGACCGGTGCGCTCCTCGCCCGTGTCGACGAGGTCGTCGGGGTGGAAGAGGTGGCGTTCGATCTCCTCGAGCCCGCCGTCGAGCTGCATGTAGAGGCGCGCGTAGTAGAGCGAGCGGTTCTCGACCTGCCAGTCACGGCGGGGGTCGCGCAGCACGCTGTCGTTGAGTGCCGCGAGCGCCTCGGCCCGCGGCGCCGCGAGGGCATGCAGGGTCCCGTCGCCGCGGCCTCGCTGCAGGAGGCCGAGCAGGGTGCCACTGGGCGCTATGTCTGGATCGAACATGAGGTCAGCATCCGGTGCGGGGGGCGGGCTGGCAACGGGATTTCCGCTGACCGGCATTCTTGCCGGTGACCACGGGCCGTATGCCTCGTTCCCACCATGGATCGGGGAGAACACCTGGCGTACGGCGGCCGAAGCCTAGCCTGGAAGCCGTCATTCCGCCGATTCGAGCCGGAGATACCCCGAAACGCCGGGGGCATATGCCGGGTGCACCACCGTATCGGGTAGTGCCAAATCCCTTACGGACGGTCGCTGCCTGTGCAACAGTCGTTACCGGCCTTCAGCCCGGCGCCGCCTGATCACGGAGTACGTTATGCCGTCCCCTCTCTTCGCGGATCACTCAGCAGACCGGCCCCCCGAGCGCGACGCGGTCGAGGCACTCATCACGCAGGCCCGCCGCCTGCGCGGTGGTCTCGACGCGGTGCGCCGGGAGTCCGCGGTGGACACCGGCCTCGCCCCCGACCCGCAGCTGCGCTGGCAGCGGGCGCTGTGCGATCTCGCCGCGCACCACCTCGACGACCTCGGGGGCCATCTCGACCAGCTGAGAGAGGGCCTGCCCACCGAGAGTGACGACGACGGCACCCCGGAGGCCGAGCTGCCGGCCGCCCCACCGGAGCCTGCGCCCCACGAGCGCGGCGCGCTGCTGCGCCGGGTCGGCAGCGCCGAGTGGAATCTGCTCACCGACGAGGTCAGCTGGTCCGACGAACTGTTCGCGATGTTCGGCCGGGCCCCGTCCGACGGCCCGCTCACCCTCGACGAGCTGCCGTCCCTGGTGCACTCCGAGGACCAGGAGAGGCTGGCCGCCATGGTCACCGACTGTCTGGTGGACGGCCGGCCGATCGACGGCGAATTCCGCATCGTGCGGCCGGACGGCAGCCGGCGCACGGTGCACATGGTGGGCGAGCCGGTGCTCGACGCCGACGGCTGTACCGCATGCATGTGGGCCGTGCTGCGGGACGTCAGCGAGCTGCGCCGAAGCCAGCAGGCGGTACGCGAGACCCGTGACTCGCTCCACCGCCAGCGGCAGATCGCGCAGACCGAGCACCGGCTTGCGGTCGAGCTGCAGGAGGCCGTGCTACCGCCATGGCGCGGCTCCCTGCGGTTCCCGCAAGGCGGTCCGGTCGCCCTCGACCTCGCCGGGCGCTATCTGCCGTCCGGCACCCCCGCCCTGATCGGCGGCGGCTGGTACGACGCACTGCAACTCCCCGACGGCCAGACGCTGTTAAGCGTCGGCGATCTCACCGGGCATGGCGTCACCGCCACGTCCGGAATGGCGATGGTGCTCGGCGCGCTGCGCGGGATGGCGGTCGCCGGTCACCGGCCGGGGCCCCTGATGGCTCTCCTCAATCAACTGCTGGACACCGCCGCCCAGCCGGCCCTCGGCAGCGCGGTGTGCGGCTGGTTCGACCCCGAGACGCGCACGCTGGAGTGGGCCCAGGCCGGACACCCCGCACCGCTGCTGTTCCGCCGCGGCACGGGGCGCGCGCTGGACCCACCCGAGGGCGTACTCCTCGGGGCGACCTCGGGTGCGGCCTACACCCAGCACACCGAGCAACTGGAGCCCGGCGACCTGCTCGTCCTGCACACCGACGGTCTCGTGCCGCGCCGTGCACCGGGCGGGGAGGCCGCCCATGAGGGTGCCGAGCGGCTGCTCGCCCTGGCGCCTCGGTTCGCCGCCGCCCGCAGTGCGCAGGACAGTGTCCGCATCGTCGTCGAGGAGTTCGGCAGCGCCGAGCGCGAGGACGACGCCTGTGTGCTGATCGCCCGGGTCGGCGACTGACCCACACCCCACCGGCTGAGGACGGCCCGGCGGATCCTTCGCCGGCCGCCCCGGAAGCCTCGGCGGGCGGACCCTCGGTGGACGGATGGGGCGGCGACGGATGAGACGGCGGGGCGTAGCACGCTCCGTCCTCTCTCCCGTCCTCCTGGCGCACGGATGACGCAGCGGCACCCTCGCGGGCACCTGCCGTCTCAGGCCGAGAAGTTCCCGCTGAGGCCCGTTCCGATGCCGGGGCCCAGACCCGATCCCTTGGTCTTCGGCTTCGCCTTCGGCAGGACATGCTGGAGCTCCTCACGCAGGTCCTGGATTTTGGCGAAATTCGCATACTGGCCCGTGAGCCGGAACATCTCCCGCAGCCGGTCCCAGGTGCGATGGGAAGAGTTCTCCCCGATGGAGACCAGCGCCAGCCGGGCGTAGCGGTCGGCCTGCTCGGGGTCGTCGCCGATGAAGCAGGCCGATGCCATCGAGATGTAGTCGAAGATCTGGGACCGCTGACGGCCGTTCTCCCGCAGCCGCAGCGCCTGCTTGGCGTGGTGCTGGGCGATCCTGGCGGCGGCAGGATCGTGGTCGGCGAGGGTACGGAACGCCAGCGCCTGCATGCCGTGCAGATCCGCCTCGTCGAACATCTGCATCCAGCACGGCGGCGGCACATCGCCCTTGTCCGAGACGAACAGCTCCTCCGCCTCGCCCAGGGTGCGGCGCATCGCCTGGCCGTGGCCCTTGGACGCCTGCGCCCAGGCCTCGATGGTGTGCAGCATGGCGCGGGTGCGAGGCAGGTTCTCTTCGCCGGAGCCGGACTTGGCCAGCTTCATCAGGTCCAGCGCATCGTCGGGGCGGCCCAGATGGACCATCTGACGGGCGGCGCGGGAGAGTGCCTCACCGGCGCGTGGGCGGTCGCCGCCCTCGCGCGCCGCATGCGCCGCGATGATGAAGTACTTCTGGGCGGTGGGCTCCAGGCCCACGTCGTGGGACATCCAGCCGGCCAGTACTGCGAGGTTGGCGGCCACCCCCCACAACCGGCGCTGCAGATGGTCGGGGTGGCGGTAGGCGAGCATCCCGCCGACCTCGTTGAGCTGGCCCACCACGGCCTTGCGCTGCAGCCCGCCACCGCGGGCCGCGTCCCAGGCGCGGAACACCTCGACCGAGCGCTCCAGCGCATCGATCTCCTGGGACCCCACGGGGGCCGCCTCGTAGCGGTCGAGGCCGATCTGGTCGAATTCGTCGGCGGATTCGGTGGCGAACGGGTGGGTGGGGCGGGGGGCACCGGCCGGGGCCGGGTCGGTGTGCAGCCAGTCGTACATGGCGCCGGTGAGTGCGGAGCCCGCGGCGAGTGCGGCGCCCGCACCCACCAAGCCGCGTCGGTTGAGCATGAGGTCCATTCCCGTGAATTCCGTGAGGACCGCAGCGGTCCGTTCGGGAGCCCACGGCAGACCGTCCAGGGCCTGCCGCTTCCCCGAGCGACCGGTTCTTGCGAACCCGAGGTCCTCGATGGTTACGACACGGCCGAGGCGCTCGGTGAACAGGGAAGCCAGAACCTTGGGCACCGGATCGCGCGGGGTCTCCCCCATGTCGATCCAGCGCCGCACTCGCGAGGTGTCGGTCGCCAGCTGCGGATGGCCCATGGCCGCCGCCTGCCGGTTGACCAGTCTCGCCAGCTCGCCTTTGGACCAGCCGGCCAGACCGAAAAGGTCCGCGAGACGGGTGTTCGGCTGCCTGTCCACGTCAAGCCCCCAGGTTCCTCGACTGAGTTGACAGTAACGGCCGGTGACAGGGGCTGTGGGCATTCGCCAGGGTTCGCCAGGGTGCGCCAGATGGTCTGCCACCCGCCGCCACGTGTTCTGTAGACGTGCCGCCCCCGGCCTGGTGGCGGGACCGCATTCCCCAGGGTGCGCGCCCTGCACAGGGACCCTGGATCGGCCTCCTGCACGGGGCCCGTTCACGGGTTCCCACCACCGGGCCGGGGAGCGCACGCAACTCGCCGGCGCACGAAGGGATCTGTTTCACCCATGTATGCAGCATCGTCCGCCGTGACCGCCCCCACCCGGCCGCACCGTCCGCACCCCACCGGAAGCGGGCCGTATCTCGACCCCGCCCCTTCCGCGGGGACGGTCACCGGCCTCCCCGGCGGCCGGACCCGGCGGGCGTACGGAACGGGGACCCAGCCGCTCAGCGGGAGGCTCGATCTGTCCGGCCCCCAGGGCGCCCAGCTGCGCGCCGCCGTCGCCTCGGTGCACCGCATCTGCCCGGAGTTCAATCCGGTGCAGGTGCTGCGCCGGAGCGGCAAATCCGTCCTGCTGGTGGGCACCACGGGCCGGATGACCGCAGTCGCCAAGTGTTTACTGGACCAGTCCCCCGCATGGGCGGAACGCTTCCGGCAGGAAATAAGTGCATACCGCGCATTCGTCCGGCATCGTCCGCCGGTTCGGGTGCCGCGGCTTGTGGCGGCCGACCCCGACAACTGCACCCTGATCGTGGAGCGGATGCCCGGCCGGGTCGCCGCCCTGACCCGGCACCCGTCCGAAGCGCCTCCCCGCGCGGACGTCCGCGCCGCGCTCGGTGCGATCTGCCGGATCAACCTGTGGCGTCCGCCGGCCGGGCTGTTCGACGCCCCGCTGGACTACGCGGGCCGGATCGGCCGCTACCACGACCTCGGGCTGCTCACCGACCGGGACCTGGGCGATCTGCAGAAGCTGCTGCACGGTCTCTCGCACACCCAGGGCCAGTTCTGTCACGGCGATGCGCTGCTCAACAACGTGCTGCTGTCCCCCGCCGGCCCGGTGCTGCTCGACTGGGACCACGCGGGCTGGTATCTGCCGGGCTACGACCTGGCGACGCTCTGGTCGGTGCTCGGTGACGCGCCGGTGGCCCGCCGCCACATCAGCCAGCTCGCGCAGAACGCCGGCCCGGCCTCGCGGGACGCCTTCCTGGTGAATCTGATGCTGGTGCTCACCCGCGAGATCCGGCGCTATGAGACCGCGGTCCAGCGGACCATGCACGAACCCGCGCCGACGGGGACACCGGGCCCGGGACAACCCGGTATGCCCGCGGCGGGCGAGGAGCAGCGGCTGCTCCTGCGCCGGCTGCACGACGACTGCCAGATGGCACGCCGTGCGGTACGGGCGGCGGTCGGCACCCGCTGACCGTCGAGGGGGTGCCGGCACAGCCCCGCCCTGCTCGCTCTGCGAGCGGATGAACGGGGCTGTGCCGGCACCCCCTCGGGGGATGGTGAGCGGCGCGTCCGGGCACGGGACGCGCCGCTCAGCCATGTGCGCCGGTCCGGTCGGCGCTCTTTTCGGCCCTCCCCGCGCCCGGTCATTGGTCCATTCCACTGACGCCGCGCAGGCCCGGCACGGGTCCGGGAAGACTCCTCGTGAGACGCCCCGACATGCGACATCCCGACCTGGCATGGTGATTGACGGACCGTCGGCACAGATATAGCTCTGGGTCGACGGGGGCTCTAGTCTCGGGTCCCGCCCGTGCGGCCGTTTGCGCACCCACCGTCACACCGCCCCGGCTCGGGCCGGCTCGAGGAGGTTGCTTTGCGAGGATCCGCCCCGGAAGACGAGAAGAGATTCCACCGCCCCGCCCTGCGCAGATCCGTCACCGCCGTCGCGGCGGCGGTACTGCTGCTGCCGCTCTCGGGAACGCCGTCCGCCACTGCCGGGCAGCCCCGGACGGACCGGCTCCAGCAGGCGTTCACGGATGCCGCCGCCCACTTCCATGTGCCGCGCAGTGTGCTGCTCGGCGTCTCCTACCTGGAGTCCCGCTGGGACGGCCACGGCGGCGCGCCCAGCGTCTCCGGGGGCTACGGCCCGATGCATCTGACCGACGCCCGTACGGCCCTGGCCCGGACGCCGGAGTTCAGCACGGGGGACGAGGACGCCCGCGGTGACGACTCCCGGCCGCTGAAGAGGCCGGCCGCCCCGGCGAAGCGGGCCGCGCTGCCCGCCGAACTCCCCGCCCGGCTGCGTACCTTGGCGACGGCCGCCGAGCTGACCGGACTGCCGGCCGAGAAGCTGCGGACCGACCCCGGGGCGAACGTGCTCGGCGGCGCCGCGCTGCTCGCTGCGGAGCAGCACAAGCTGGGGCGGTCCGCGTCCGGTGATCCGGCCCGGTGGTACACGGCCGTGGCGCGCTACGGCGGCCAGAACGATGCCCGCGCCGGCCAGGCCTTCGCGGACGAGGTGTACGAGGTGATGCGCCGCGGCCAGTCGCGCACCACCGACGCGGGGCAGCGGGTCACGCTGGCCGCATCGCCGCGGCTGGCCCCCGATGCCGCGCAGCAGAAACGTCTCGGCACGCCGTCCGACCGGGCCGCAGCGCGCAAGCTGGAGTGCCCGTGGACCGTCGCCTGCGAGTCGGTGCCGGCGCCGTACGAGGAGTTCGGCGACGGGGACTACGGCAACCACGACAAGGCGGACCGGCCCGAGGACCAGCGGGTGCGCGCCATCGTCATCCATGACACCGAGGGATCGTGGGAGACCACGCTGAAGCTGATCAAGGACCCGACCTATGTGTCCTGGAACTACACGATCCGCTCCTCGGACGGGCTGATCGCCCAGCATGTGCCCACCAAGGACGTCGCCTGGCACGCGGGCAACTGGTACATCAACTCGCACTCCGTCGGTATCGAGCACGAGGGGTTCCTCGCCGCGCCGGACGCCTGGTACACGGAGGCGATGTACCGTGCCTCGGCCCGTCTGGTGAAGTATCTGAGCCGCAAGTACGACGTACCGCTCGACCGCCAGCACATCCTGGGCCACGACAACGTGCCCGGCACGACCCCGGCCACGATCCCGGGCATGCACACCGACCCCGGGCCGTACTGGGACTGGGCGCACTACTTCACCCTGCTGGGCAAGCCGTTCCGGGCCACCGCGGGCGCGCGGGGCGGGCTGGTCACCATCCGCCCCGACTACGACCGGAACCAGCCCGCGTACACCGGCTGTGAGAAGCCCGGAGAGGCCTGTGCGCCGCACGGCTCCACGGCGGTCCGGCTGTACACCGCGCCCAGCGAGAGCGCGCCCCTGGTCAGGGACATCGGGCTGCATCCGGACGGCAGCGACTCGACGACCGGGGTGAACGACACCGGTGCCCGGGCCACGACGGGCCAGCAGTTCGCGGTGGCGGACCGGGACGGCGACTGGACGGCGATCTGGTACCTCGGGCAGCGGGCGTGGTTCCGCAATCCGCACGGCCACCGGGTGGCGGTGAACGCGAAGGGGCTGGTCGCGACGCCGAAGGACGGCCGCTCGGAGATCCCGGTCTACGGCCGCGCGTACCCGGAGAAGGAGGCCTATCCGGCCGGGGTGCCGTACCAGTCGGTCGCCCCGCTGCCGTACAAGATCGCCGCCGGCCAGGAGTACGCCGTCGGGGGCCGGATGCGGGGCGACTACTTCTACGCCCCTACCTTCGACCTGTCCAAGCACGCGATCGTGCGCGGCGAGGACGTCTACTACGAGATCCAGCTCGGGCACCGGGTCGGCTATGTGCGGGCGGCCGATGTCGAGGTGCGGCGCTCGGGCTCCTAGGGCAGGACACCCAGGGGTGCAACTGGGGCTGCGACGACCGGGTACCGGTCGGGTGAACGCCTCGCGCCCGGTGGACGGAATCCGTCCACCGGGCGCGATCGTGTCCGCTCCGTACTGCGCCGGGAGGTCAGCCCTGCTGGAAGAGCTCCGCCGGCAGCGGCTTGAGCAGGGCGTAGAGGTCGTCGGTGATCGGCCGGTCCCAGCTGGCGATGGTGACCAGCACACCGTCGCTGCGGTCGAACTGGGCGCAGGAGATCCGGCTCTCGGAGCACTTGATGCGCTTGACGATCAGCAGGTTGTCCTCGTGCATCACGGGGGTGTCCTCGCTCTCGACGACCGTCACCGGCTCGTCGTTGCCGAGCGCCGCCAGCAGCTGTGCCACCTCGAAGGGCACCTGGTCGTCCGCCAGCTCGCGGGCCGGGGAGCCCTCCGGCAGATTGCCGATGATCATCGCGGGGCCGCGGCCGCCGAACAGGTCGTAACGGAGGAAGACGCCCTGGCAGGTGCCGTCGGGCGCGGGCAGCAGCCCGGCTCCGAGGTTGCCCGGCCAGTCCCCGGGGTCCATGGCGAGGACGTCGAAGTCAGGCCCGGCGGGCGTGGCTGAGCTGCGGCGGCGGAGGAAGGACATGCCGCCATCGTACGTGGCCCGGGCGGGCGCGCCGCGCCGACGTCGGGGGCGGGCGACGCCCCGTCGCAGCGCCGTCGGCCGCCGTACTGCCGCTGGTCAGGCCTGGTCGGCCAGCGCGCGGAGCCGGCGCAGCGCCTCGTCGGCCGCGGCATACGGCACAAAGAGGTGATCGTGGTGGAAACCGGCGACGACATTGCAGCTGAAACCGGCCTGGGCGAGTGCGGTGGCGACGGCGGCGGTGAGTCCGACGGCGTCCAGTGCGGAGTGCACCCGCAGGGTGATCCAGGCGGCGACATAGTCGTAGGCCAGGCCCGCCCGGTCGGCCTCTTCCTGGTGGACGACCAGGGTGCGGCCCTCGGGCTCGGTGACGGTGACCACCGGTGTCAGCCCTTCGGGGACCGCGCCGGGCACGGTGGTGAAGACGTAGCGGCCGGCGTTGAGCTCGGGCCGCATTCCGCTCAGCAAGGTCCTCAGATCACGTTCGCCGGTCATGTCGGCCAGCCTACGGGGCGGTGCGGCGTGTGCGGCGTCTCGTGGTGGTGGGCGGCCGGGGCGGGGGGGTCGCAGGAGGGGGGTACGGTGCCGATACCGCCCGACCGTGACCGCCAGCGGGCCGCTCGACGGCCTCGCAACAACGCCCTGCCCGCCGTCCCCGAAGCGCTGTGCGGGCTGCCGTTGCTGCGCTGGATCGACCTGCGCGGCAACCGGATCGAGGCGGTGCCGCCCTGGATGGCGCTGCTCCCGTCGCTGGAGAAGTTGGATCTGCGCTGGAACGCGGTGGAGGACACGGCGGAACCGGTCCTGGCACTACGGGAGAAGGGGTGTGTGGTCCTCACCTGACCTGACGGGCTCGACCGCACGGGTGGGGTCGAGCCGGCCGGGCAGTGGCAACGGACATGCAGCGCCGTACGCTCCCGATCCGATCACGGTGTCGGATAGGCGATTTCCCAGTGATGGTAGGTGGTGCGGCGTTGTTCTTCTTCAGGGGCCAATCCCGTGCGTGCCGGACCACAAACGGCGGTTACCGTCAATGTTTTGTTGTCCGGTGAGAGGGAGGAGTAGAACTGCGCGGTAGCCTGCTTTTTGTCCGCTGCGCACGAGGGCGAGACGGGCAGAGGTGTGTGGCCCAGGATTCGGTGGGAAACGGTATCCCAGAATGTCAGGCGGAAATCCTGTTCGGCGGCAGCGATCCGGCCGTCGTCAGCGAGGGGCTGTACCGGACTTCGCCGGCTGCTGATGGTCTTGTCGGCGATGACACGGCCCAGTTCGGGCTTGGGGTTTTCGGGGCCCGGGACGGGCGGGTGGGGCAGCGGGTCGGTCGCGCGGTAGTTCAGCAGAAAGACGTGGCTGAAGGTGCCGTACAGGACGCGTCCGTGACCGATGCGTGCTTTGCCGGTGGTGGGCGGGTAAGCCCGGCGATACAGTCGCAGAGTTGAGGAATTCCACACGTTGACGCAACCCTGAGTTGCCGCGATGAGATCGCCTTTGACAAAGGCGAGGTCATCGGGGGAATCGCACGGGTTGCTGAAGTCCAGCCAGTGCGGGGGGCGGTGGTCCCGCAGACTGTAAACGGCGATCATGTCCGTCTGCACCGCGACGTGGCTGCCGGTGGTATCGATCGCGAGCATCCGCGGAGGCAGACCGCTGTAATAGCGGGACGCCACCTGCAATCGCTGTCTGAGGACCGGGGCCTGGGGGTGGCGGGTGTCTGCCACGGCGAGCTGCATAGCGGTGTCGGCAGCGGCGAGCCAGCGGCCGGTGGAGTCAAAGGAAAGCACTTCCACGGGCCGGGTGAGTACGGCAATCCGCCGTAACCCCGAGCGCCCCGACTCGAGATAGACCCCGCCGGTGTTGGTGCCATAGGCCAGCGAATGGAGGCCCGCGGCCACCCGGGTGACGGGCTGCCCCGCTACGACCGTGCGGAGTGGCGCGGGATGGGGAGCGATGAACTGCGCAGGGGTCTTTCCCAGGTGTCCCGCACCGCCGGCGCCCGTGCCGGATTCAGCGGGGAAGACCAGCAGGGCAAGCAGGATGCCGACCGTCGCCGCCAGCGCCAGCACGGCAATGATTGCCGGCCTGCTCAGGGCCCGCTTGCCGACCTGCTGCCCGGGGTCGGCCCCCGATGCAGAGCGCAACGGTCCGTTCACGATGTCCGGCCCTGCGGACGACCCGAGGCGCTTTCCACATGCCCCGCTGCGTGCCAGTCACCGTTGGCGTGAGGATCCAGCGTCCAGGACTCAATTCCCTTCGGGCGTGCCGCTGTAGCGAAGGGCTTGCCGTCGTTGTCCACCACGAGAGTCCGCTTGTGGCCGTCCTCCACCACATCGACAGCGAGTTTCCACTTCGATGCGCCGTGCGTGATGTCGGCCGTCACCAGAAAGGTCTCCAGCTCTCCTGCCGCGACGGTGAAGTCCAGTGGATGATGCTTTCCCTCTTTTTGATAGACGCCGACCGGCTGCGGTTCGTCGAGATTCATGTTCACGGCGTACACCTGGGCTTCACCCTGTGTCGGACACGTGGCCTCGACCATGTGGGAAACAGGGGTCCGGGAGAGCACCTCGGCCCGCATTCCGGTGATCAGTGCCGCATTGGACCCGCTGTTGGTCACGGTGAGTTGCAGCATCGTGCTTCCGTCGTCCACCGCGCCCCGTTTCCGTGCCCAGTCCCAGAATCCCGCGCACCCTTTGTCGGGTCTCGTGCGATCGAATCGGTCAGCGGGAATGAGCTGTACGAGAGTCTTTTCGGCGTCGATGCGCAAGGGATCGGTCTCCACGGTGGTGGAGACGGACGCCGGCTCCGACCACAGATGGACCCCGCCGGTGAACGCAGCGGTCGTGGCTGCCGCGCATGCCGTCGTGACCACCGTGGACGCGGCCAGCCCTGGCACCGTGCCCAGCCACCGTCGAAAGCGCCGGCCCATGGTGGGTCGGGAGGATGATTCCTCATCGTTCCCGGGCTCTGTGGTGGTGTTGGTGGCAGCCCTGGAAGTTCCGGAAGCCCCAAAAGCCCCGTCCAGGTCCGGTGACGGTTCCTCATTCTCATGTGCTGCTGAGGGAGATGCTGCTGCGGCGTCGCGTAATGCGCCCGCATCGCCTTCGGCATCATTCAGCTGACGTGGTTCTGGATCGCGCCCTTCGTCATCCGGCCCCGCAGCCGCCGGCGCTCCTGTGGTCATTTGCCGTCCTCCCCCGCTGCACACATATCGGACGATGCACAGAGCGCCACCCTCAACGGGGCTGTGAACTCGTCCCGTTCGACCCGATGTGGAGGGTGCCCGTCCGTCCGATGTTCCGGCGCCGCAGCCGCAAGGCTTCAGCGCGCTTGCAGGTTCCATAGTCGCAGCCTTGGGCCCGGGGCGGTACGGGAACGCGTCACCAGTGAGAACGTGCTGGGCCGGGCACGGATTCCCGGTTTCGCTGTGACATTCCTCCGCCGCCAGGTGCCTTCTCGTCACCGCTCTCACCTGGGCATACTCCACGCCTGCCGCGCCCCGAACCGCCACCGGGCGCGGGGCCGTTCCGAAGGAGCTGAGGGTGGAGATGACGTCGGAGACAGTCTGTGCGGGGGCCGCGGGCACCTGGGTGCTCGGAGACCGCACGGTCAACCGGATCGGTTTCGGTGCCATGCGCCTGACCGGCAGCGCCGCCTTCCACCAGGGCACCCCGCGCGAGCGCGGCCAGTCGATCCGGGTACTACGCCGGGCGGTCGACCTCGGCGTCAATCACCTCGACACCGCGGCGTTCTACTTCTCCCGGCTGCGGTCCGCCAACGAGCTGATCAACTCGGCGCTGGCCCCCTACCCGGACGACCTGGTCATCGCCACCAAGGTCGGCCCCGTACGGGACGCGTCCGGCGAGTGGACCGCCCCGGCGCGTCCCGATCAGCTGCGCGGCCAGGTCGAGGAGAACCTGCGCCAGCTCGGCCGCGACCACCTCGACGTGGTCAACCTGCGTGTCATGGGTCAGGATTCGATCAGTGAGGACTTCGGGGCCCTCGCCGAGCTGCGTGCGGCCGGGCTCATCCGCCATCTCGGCATCTCGAATGCCCGCCCCGCCCACCTGGCCCAGGCCCGGGCGGTCGCCCCCGTGGTCTGCGTACAGAACCGCTACGGCGTCGACGCGCGGGCCGGCGCAGAGATGCTCCGGGCGTGCGCCGCACACGGCATCGCGTTCGTGCCCTTCTTCTCCCTCGCCGGGGAGGGGCGTGAGGCAGGCGCCGTCCGCGCCGAGCACGCACAGGTCCGCACCGTCGCCCGGGCGCACGGGGTGTCGCCGTCGCAGGTGCGCCTGGCCTGGACGCTGCGGCAGGGCAAACACGTCCTGGCCATCCCGGGCACTGGCAACCCGGACCACCTCATCGACAACCTGGCGGCAGGCGCACTCGATCTGACAGCGGAAGAAGTCGGACTTCTCGATTCGATCGACAGCGCTGCGCCCTGATGCCGGCTGCCGGCGGTCACGCCTGAGCAGGGGCACGCGGCACGACGGCGCCAGGTCAGGTCAGATCGAATGCGCCCTCGCGGGCGTCGAGGACGAAGGCGCGCCATTCGGCGGGGGTGAAGATCAGTGCCGGGATCTCCGGACTGCGGCGGTTGCGCATCGCGATATAGCCCTCGACGAAGGCGATCTGTACATCGCCCACGCCCTGGGTGCTCGACTGCCATTCGGCCTGCGCAAGGTCGAGGTCGGGCCTGGGCCCGCCCGCGAGCCGCTGCTCGGTGATGCTGTCGGCCACGATTCCCGCTCCTCCCGGTTCGTCGTCCGCGGTCAGCCTAGCCAGTGTGTCCGGGGACGGACAGGGCACGTGGCGCGGCGGTGGAGTGGTGGTCCGGGGAGGGGCGCAGCGGGGCCGGTGCGCTCCTCCCCCGGGGGTGTCAGGTGGCCGGTGCGTCGGCGCCGACCAGCCACATCGCGAAGAACTGGGAGCCGCCGCCGTAGGCATGGCCCAACGCCCGCCGAGCGCCGTCGACTTGGTGGTCGCCGGCCCGGCCGCGTACCTGGAGGGCGGCCTCCGCGAAGCGCAGCATCCCGGAGGCGCCGATCGGGTTGGTGGACAGCACCCCGCCGGAGGGGTTGACGGGGAGATCGCCGTCGAGTTCGGTGACGCCGGACTCGGTGAGTTTCCAGCCCTCGCCCTCCTCGGCGAAGCCCAGGTTCTCCAGCCACATCGGCTCGTACCAGCTGAAGGGGACGTACATCTCCACCGCGTCGAGCTGCCGGCGCGGGTCGGTGATGCCGGCCTGCCGGTAGACGTCGGCGGCGCAGTCCTTGCCGGCCTGCGGGGAGACGAAGTCCTTGCCGGCGAAGAGGGTGGGTTCGCTGCGCATCGCCCCGCCGTGCACCCAGGCCGCCGGGTGCGGTGCGCGGGCGGCTCCGGCGCGGTCGGTGAGGATCATGGCGCAGGCGCCGTCGGAGGACGGGCAGGTCTCGGAGTAGCGGATCGGGTCCCAGAGCATCGGCGAGGCCTGGACCTTCTCCAGGGTGATGTCCTCCTCGTGGAGGTGGGCGTAGGGGTTCTTGAGGGCGTTGCGGCGGTCCTTGTAGGCGACGAGGGAGCCGATGGCGTCCGGCGCGCCGGTGCGCCGCATGTACGCGCGGACGTGCGGGGCGAAGAAGCCGCCGGCGCCGGCCAGCAGGGGCTGCTGGAAGGGGATGGGGAGGGACAGTCCCCACATGGCGTTGGACTCGGACTGCTTCTCGAAGGCGAGGGTGAGGACGGTGCGGTGGACCCGGGCCGCGACGAGGTTGGCGGCGACCAGGGCGGTGGAGCCGCCGACCGAACCGGCGGTGTGCACCCGCAGCATCGGTTTGCCGACCGCGCCCAGGGCGTCGGCGAGGTACAGCTCGGGCATCATGACGCCCTCGAAGAAGTCGGGGGCCTTGCCGATCACCACGGCGTCGATGTCCGCCCAGGTCAACTCGGCGTCGTCCAGGGCGCGTCGGGCCGCTTCCCGGACGAGTCCGGCGAGGGAGACATCGCGCCGTGCGGCGACGTGTGCGGTCTGGCCGATGCCGGTGACGGCCACGGGCTCCTTGCTCATCACTCACCCTCCAGGACGGCGACCAGATTCTGCTGCAGGCACGGCCCCGAGGTGGCGTGCGCGAGGGCGCGGTCGGATGCGCCCCGGTGGATACGGGCGGCGGCCTCGCCAAGCCGGATCAGGCCGGCGGCCATGACGGGGTTGGCGGCCAGCGCGCCGCCGGAGGGGTTGATCCGGACCGTGCCGTCCGCCGCGTCGAGGTCCAGGGCGCGGCGCAGCACGACTTCCTGGGAGGTGAAGGGGGCGTGCAACTCGACGGTGTCCAGGGGACGTTCGAAGGCGCCGGCGCGCTCGGCGGCGAGCCGGGTGGACGGGGAGTCGGTGAGGTCGCGCACCCCCAGGCTGTGCGCCTCGATGCGGTGGTCGAGGCCGCGGATCCAGGCGGGGCGGGCGGTAAGCCGGCGCGCGGCGTCGCCGGCGGCGAGGACGACGGCGGCGGCGCCGTCGCCGATGGGCGGGCAGTCGCCGGTCCGCAGCGGGGCGACGAGCGGCTCCCCGGCGGGCCCGGCGCCGCGCAGCTGGGCGTGGGGGTTGGACTCGGCGGCCGTACGGCTGCGGGCCGCGATACCGGCCAGCGCCCGCTCGTCGGTCAGCCCCGCGTCGATCAGCGCCTGGGCCTGGAGGGCGGCGAGCGCGACGGAGTCGGGCCACAGCGGGGCCACGCAGTAGGGGTCGAGCTGGCGGGTGAGGACCTCGCGGAGGTCGCCGGGCGAGGACTTGCCGTACGCGTAGACCAGTGCGGTGTCCGCCTCGCCGGTGAGGATCTTCACCCAGGCCTCGTACAGCGCCCAGGCGCCGTCCATCTCGACATGGGATTCGGAGATCGGCGGCCAGGCGCCGACGCCGTCCAGGGCCATGGTGAAGGAGAAGGCACGGCCGGCGAGGTAGTCACAGGAGCCGGAGCAGGTGAAGTCGATGTCCCGGGCCGCCAGGCCGGTCTGTGCCAGGACGTCGTGGAGCACCGGCATCAGCATCTCGACCTCGGAGGTCTCCGCGCTGTCGCGGACGTGCACACTCTGACCGAAGGCGACGATGGCGACCTCGCGCATCAGATCAGCTCCTTGTAGCTGTCGTAGTCGGCGTCGGGTTCGCCGGTGGGGCGGTAGTGGTCGGGGAAGCGGCCGCCCTCGGTCCACACGGGTTCCACCCGCAGGCCCATGCGGACCTGGTCGTACGGGATGCCGCCGATGCGCGCGTGCAGGGCCAGGTCGGCGCCGTCCAGGGCGATGTGGGCGTAGACGTAGGGGACCTCGATGTCCAGGTTCTTGGCCTTGATGTTGACGATGCAGAAGGTGGTGACGGTGCCGCGGGGGCCGACCTCGACCTGGGTGCCGGTGGCGACGCCGCAGGTGGGGCAGGCGCCGCGGGGTGGAACGTAGACCTTGCGGCAGGAGGGGCAGCGTTCGCCGACGGTCCGGTGGCCGGCGAGCGCCTGGAGGTAGCGGGACTGGGCGCGGCCGGGCGCGTAGGTGTAGTCGAGCCGGGCGGGGGCGGTGAGGGTGGCGACGGGGTCCGCGAACTCCCCGCTGTGCCCGGCCGGCCGGGCGTCGCGGGCGGGGCCGTCGTCCGGTTCGAAGCAGGCGAGGTCGGTGATCGCGCCGGTGCGCTCGGCGGCCCAGCGGACGCGGACCCGCATCCCGGTGCGTACGGCGTCGGGGCCGGGGGCGTCCAGTGCGTGCAGGAGTGCGGTGTCGGCGCCGTCGAGCCGGACCAGGACCCAGGCGAAGGGGGTGGCCAGCGGCTGGCCGCGGCGCGGGGAGGGGTTCCAGGCCCAGGTGGTGACGGTGCCGCTGCTGCCGACCTCGACCAGCTCACGGAGCTCCTCGGCGGTCACCGGGTCGTATTCGGTCGGCGGGACCACCACCCGCCCGTCGCCCGCCCGCACACCGAGGACGGTGCGCTCGCGCAGTCCGGTGAGGAAGGCGCTCAGGACGGGGCCGAGCGAGCGGGTGAAGGGGAATTCCACGACGAGGGGCGCCGTGAGGACCTCTGGCACCTGTGGCATGCGGTTCTCCTTGGGTCAGGCGCGCCGGAAGACGGGTGGGCGCTTCTCGGCGAAGGCCCGTGAGCCCTCCTTGGCGTCGGCGGTGTCGAAGACCGGCCAGCCGCGGGCGAGTTCGGCCTCGAGTCCGTCGGCCTCGGTCATCTCGGCGGTCTCGTAGACGGATGCCTTCACGGCTTCGACGGCCAGCGGGCCGCAGCCGTTGATGAGTGCGGCGATCTCCAGGGCCTTGTCCAGCGCGGTCCCGTCGGGCACCACCTGGCCGATCAGGCCGATGCGGGCGGCCTCGTGGGCGGGGTAGGGCCGGCCGGTGAGCAGCATCTCCAGGGCGTGCGTGCGGGGGATCTGGCGGGCGAGGCGGACGGTGGAGCCGCCGATCGGGAACAGCCCGCGCCGGACCTCGAAGAGCCCGAAGGTGGCGCTCTCGCCGGCGACGCGGATGTCGGTGCCCTGGAGGATCTCCGTGCCGCCGGCGACGCAGTGGCCCTCGACGGCGGCGATCACGGGTTTGCGGGGGCGGTGGTGGCGCAGCATCGCCTTCCAGTGCAGATCGGGGTCGGCGCGCAGCCGGTCGCGGTACTGCTCACCGGCCATGCCGTCACCGGCCAGGGCCTTGAGGTCCATTCCGGCGCAGAAGGTGCCGCCGGCGCCGGTGAGGACGACGGAGCGGATCGCGTCGTCCTCGTCGGCGGCGACCCAGCCGTCGTACAGGCCCACCAGCATCGGCAGCGAGAGGGCATTCTTCGCCTCCGGCCGGTTGAGGGTGAGCACCAGGGTCGCGCCGGTGCGCGCCACAGTCAGATGTTCCGTCCCGCCCATGAGGGCCTCCCGTCTCACGACGCAGAACAGGGTGCAGGAGCCGCACGGCGACTTCAAGGCTTTTCTGACAGGCAGTCAGATTTCTTGGCTGCGGCCCTTCCCAGCTCCTCCGGCCGGCGCTCTAATGACCGCCAAGCCGACGCCGCCCGGTCTGGAGGAGACGTGGAGTTCAACCTTGCCGACCTCTTCGAGTCGATCGTCGACACGGTGCCGGACCGCGAGGCGCTGGTGTACGTCGACCATCCGGGCTCCGGCGCCGAACGACGGCTGACCTACGCCGAACTGGACCGCGCCGCCAACCGTCTCGCGCACCACCTCGCCGACCACGGCATCGGACCCGGTCAGCACGTCGGACTGCACCTGTACAACGGCGTCGGCTACCTCCAGGCCCTCTACGCCTGTCTGAAGATCCGCGCCGTCCCGGTCAACGTCAACTACCGCTATGTGGAAGAGGAGTTGGTCTACCTCTACCGGGACGCCGACCTGGCGGCCCTGGTCTTCGACGCGGAGTTCACCGCGCGGGTGGCCGCCGCCCTTCCGCGGGCGCCCCGGCTGCGGCATCTGGTCCGGGTCGGCACCCCGCCCGAGGGCGCTCGGCAACCGTCGATCACACCCGTCGCGCTGGCGGACGCCGAGGCCGGCGGCTCCCCCGCGCGCGGCTTCGGGCCGCGCTCCGCCGACGACCGGATGGTCATCTACACCGGCGGCACCACCGGCATGCCCAAGGGCGTGATGTGGCGCCACGAGGACCTGTTCTTCTCCGGGATGGGCGGCGGGGCTCCGACCGGTGAGCCGGTTCGGCGGCCGCAGGAACTGGCCGAGCGGGTCGCGGCCGGCGGCGAGGGCGGCGCCGGTCTCGTCTTCTTCCCCACTCCCCCGCTGATGCACGGCACCTCGACCCTCACCGCGTTCATCGCCTTCCACTTCGGGCAGAAGGTCGTCCTGCACCGCAAGTACGTGCCCGAGGAGGTGCTGCGGACCATCGAGCGGGAGCGGGTCACCAGCGTCTCCCTGGTCGGTGACGCCATGCTGCGCCCGCTGGTCGACGCGCTCGCCGGGCCGTTATCGGGCACCGACTGCTCCTCGCTGTTCGCCGTCAGCAGCTCCGGCGCGATCCTCTCGGAGACCGTCCGCGCCCAGTTCAGCGCGCTGGTCCCGGGCGCCCTGCTGCTCAACAACTTCGGCTCCTCCGAATCCGGCTTCAACGGCACCGCCACCGCCGACTCCGGCCCCGACAAGGGATTCCGGCTTCAGGTCAACGCCCGTACGGCGGTGGTGGACCCGGCGACCAACGAGCCGGTTCCGGTCGGCGAGGTGGGACGGCTCGCCCAGCGCGGGCACGTGCCGCTGGGCTACTACAACGACCCGAAGAAGACCGCCGAGACCTTCTTCGAGGCGCACGGTGAGCGCTGGGTGCTGCTCGGCGACATGGCCACCGTCGACGAGGCGGGCATCGTCACCGTGCTCGGCCGCGGCTCGCAGTGCATCAACTCCGGCGGGGAGAAGATCTATCCGGAGGAGGTCGAGCAGGCCCTGAAGGCCCACCCGGACGTCTACGACGCGCTGGTGGCGGGCGTGCCGGACGAACGGTGGGGCAACCGGGTCGCGGCCGTGGTCCAACTACGGCCGGGAGCCGCACCGTTGGACCTCGCGGCGATACAGCTCCACTGCCGGGCCCGGCTGGCGGGCTACAAGATTCCGCGCGCCGTCGTCTTCACCGACCACATCCGGCGCTCCCCCAGCGGCAAGGCGGACTACCGCTGGGCGAAGGCGGTGGCAGCGGGCGAACGGACGGCCTGAGCCTGCCGGTCCGCCCGCCGCCTGCCGGGCCGTCCGCCGCCTGCCGGGCCGTCCGCCGCCGGGCGGGCTGCCGCGGGGCTCAGGCTCCGGCGCAGACCGACGGCAGCGAACGGGCCAGCGCCACCGTGTGCAGCCCGTCCAGCTGCCGCTCCGCGCGGACCTGTGCGGCGGCGACGGTCAGCAGCGGGGTGCAGGACGGCGCCGAGCGGGCGTGCGGGGAGGCGGCGATGGCCCGCACCAGCTCGCCGTTGACGCGGTTGATCTCCTTACGCACCTCTTGGAGATCGGGCCGCTCGGTCGGCGCCTGCGCCGGGTTCGCGTCCCACTGGCGGTACAGCCCGCGCTGTACGACCTTGTTGGCCTCGATCTGGTCCCGGAAGATCCGCGTCGTCGCCGCGGGATCGGCGCCCAGCTGCCGGGCCTGCTCCGCCACGCTCTTCAGCACCTCCTGCTCACGGGCCGGGTCGTCGATCGGACTGCCGGTACCCCACTTCGCCGCGGCCACCAGATCGGCGGTGGCCAGCCGCTCCGCCGAGAACGTGGCGAGCGGCCGGAGCTGGGCGTACGGGGAGTGTGCGGTGGCGGCGGCCGGGGCGGTCGCCGGGGCCTTCGGGGCGGCTGGGGCCGCGGCGGCCGCCCCGGCTCCGGCGAACAGGACGGTCACGGCGGCGCCGGCTGCCAGGGCGCTCCGTATCGAGGGGGTCAGCTGCACGATGGGCCTTTCTCGCGATCCCCGGGCCTCCGGGACTCCGGGGGAAGTCCCGGTCAGCGTATGGCCGCGCCGCCGGCAAGACCGGGCAATCGTCGCGCCGAGGGGCATTTCCGTGCGGCACGGCCGGTACGTTTTCCGTGCGGCACGGCCGGTACGTGTGGACGCGGGGCCCGTCGTCCGCCCGGCAGGGCCAGGTGTAGCGGTGCGGACCTTCCCCGGCGGAACGGTGCGTTGCTCCCCAGCGGAACGGTGCACACCTCCCCGGCGGAACGGTCCGACCCCTCCCTGGCGGTACGCCCCGCCCCCTCCCTAAGACTGCGGCGCGAGGAACGAGTTGACCGCGGCGAGGAATTCCCCGGGGCGCTCCTCGTGGACGAGGTGACCGGCGCCCTCCACCGTCACCAGGCGGCCATCGGGCAGCCGCTCGGCCAGCTCGGCGAGGTGTCCCTGCGGGGCCTGGCCGGTCTCGCCGCCGGCGATGACCAGGGTCGGCGCGGTGACCCGTGCCACCGCCTCCCACCACGCGGAATCGGGCCCATTGCGCTCCGCCGCCACCGCCAGCTTGGCCTGCCAGTCGAACGGCTCCGGGCCCTCCGGCTGCTCGGGCACCTCCTGGGGCGGGTCGGCGGGCCGCGGCGGGACGGCCTCCTCCAGGACCAGCCGGTCCACCAGCTCGGGCCGGTCCGCGGCCACCAGCAGTGCGGCCACCGCGCCCAGCGAGTGCCCGATGAGGATCACCCGCTCCAGGCCGAGCGCCTGCAGAAACCCGATGGCGTCGTCCCGCCACCGCGCGAAGCCGTACTCCCCGGGCCAGTCGCTGTGGCCGTGGCCGCGCTGATCGAGGGCGAAGACACGATGGGTGCCGGCGAGCCGGCCGACGACACCGCGCCAGTCCTCGCCGTCCTCCCCGAGACAGTGCAGCAGCACGGCGGGCGGGGCGTCCTCCTCACCCCACACCCGATATGCCAGCTGGACCTCACCGACCTGCACCTTCCGGACGTCACTCATGCGCGGACGCTACCCGCGCACCGGCCGCGCCACGCCCCTTGACGTGTTCGCCGCGCGCTGATTACTTGGATCAGCACGCGACTACCGAATGATCGGTAGGGATATGAGGCGGTGAACTCCATGCCGGCAGCGGCTGAGGGCAGTGAGACGTTCGACGAGGCGGAACGGCTCTCCCTGGACGCGTTGCGCGAGCGGCAACTGACCCGGCTGCGCGCCTCGTTGCAGCATGCCTATGACCACGTCCCGTTCTACCGGGAGTCCTTCGAACGCGCCGGGCTGCACCCGCAGGACTGCCACTCGCTCGACGATCTCGCCCGCTTCCCCTTCACCGTCAAGGACGATCTGCGCTCCCAGTACCCCTTCGGAATGTTCGCCGTCCCCAGGGCGGAGGTACGCCGTCTCCATGCCTCCAGCGGCACCACCGGCCGCCCCACCGTCGTCGGCTACACCGAAGGTGACCTCTCCCGCTGGGCGGATGTCGTCGCCCGCTCCCTGTACGCGGCCGGCGGACGGCCGGGGCACACCGTCCACATCGCCTACGGCTACGGCCTGTTCACCGGCGGTCTGGGCGCGCACTACGGCGCGGAGCGGCTCGGCTGCACGGTCGTACCGGCGTCCGGCGGGATGACCAGCCGGCAGGTGCAGATCATCCAGGACTTCCGCCCCGAGATCATCATGGTCACCCCGTCCTACATGCTCACCCTGCTGGACGAGTTCGAGCGGCAGGGCATCGATCCCCGTACGACCTCGCTCAGGGTGGGCATCTTCGGCGCCGAGCCGTGGACACAGGAGATGCGCCGCGAGATCGAGGAGCGGTTCGCCATCGACGCCGTGGACATATACGGCCTGTCGGAGGTCATGGGGCCCGGCGTCGCCCAGGAGTGCGTGGAGACCAAGGACGGGCTGCACATCTGGGAGGACCACTTCTACCCGGAGGTCGTCGACCCGATCACCGGCGAGGTGCTGCCGGACGGGACGCACGGCGAGCTGGTGTTCACCTCGCTCACCAAGGAGGCAATGCCGGTCATCCGCTACCGCACCCGTGATCTGACGCGGCTGCTGCCCGGCACCGCGCGCCCCGCCTTCCGCCGGATGGAGAAGGTCACCGGCCGCTGCGACGACATGATCATTCTGCGTGGGGTCAATCTCTTCCCGGCGCAGGTGGAGGAGGTCGTGCTGCGCACTCCGGGCGTCGCCCCGCACTTCCAGCTGAAGCTGACCCGCGAGGGGCGGCTGGACCAGCTGACCGTGCGCGCCGAGGCCCGGCCGGACGCCACCCTCCAGGAGCGCACGGCAGCCGCCGGCCTGATCGCCCGCGCCGTCAAGGACGGAATCGGCGTCTCGGTCGCGGTCGAGATCGTCGATCCGGAGACTCTGGAGCGCTCGGTCGGCAAGATCAAGCGCATCGTGGACGCCCGGCCGCGGGACCGGGGCTAGGGGATGCCGTTTGGATCAGGGCGAGCCCGCCATGATCCGAACGACACGCCCCAGTTGTACGCACGGCTCCATCGGGCGGGCGTTCAGCCCGGGAGGTCCAGGCGGGCGGCGAGGTCGGCGAAGGCCGTGCGGACCGCGCCGGGGTTCTCGACCCAGGGGAAGTGGCCGGCGTCCGCGATCCGGCGGTGCAGGATGTGCGGGCCGTGGAAGCAGGGTTGGTCCTGCCAGATCCGCTGGTCGACGACGTGGTCCTGGGCACCGCCGAGGATCAGGGTGGGGAGGGTCTCCGGTTGCCAGCGGGCCCGGTAGCCGTCGTCGAAGTGGGCATCGGCCCAGGCCACCGCGTCATGGCAGTAGGCGAGGTCCGCCAGCAGCGCCCGGCCGTCGGCCAGCGCGGAGGGGCGGAAGTTCCATGGCGCGGCGGCGAGTGTCAGGGCACGGAGGTGGTGATCGTCCGGCTGCCGGGCGTAGCGCTCGGCGGCGGTGGTGACATCGGGGAGCGGGTGATCCTCGGCGTAGCGGGCGAAGCCGGGACGCCAGCCGGCATGCGGGGCGCTGCTGATCAGCACCATGCCGGTCAGCAGGCCTTCGAGTTCCGGGACGGAGAGCATGAACATGCCTCCGGTGGAGTGGCCGGCCATGATCACCTCGTCCAGGGCCTGTGCGGCCTCCGCAAGGGATCCGGGCCAGTGGGCGTACGGCTCGGCGGGAAGCGCGGGAACGCCACGGTTGGAGCCGTCGCCGGGCAGATCGACCAGCCAGGCGGCTCCGGGCACCTGAGCCGCCTCCACCAGGCCGAGCAGGAACTCGGATCCCAGCCCCGGCCCGCCGGGCACGAACAGCCAGTTGCCACGCCCGGCACCCGAGGTGACCTGGCGCAGCCTGACTCCCGACGCCGTCCACCGTTCCTGGTGTTGTGCACCCACCGCGTCCGCTCTCTCCGTCGTGCATTCCGCTGCCCCGGGGCACGACGGTAGGCCGTGAGGACCACTGGGGGCGTGGCATTTTCCCCGCAGGGCGGACGGGTCGCCCTCGGCGGCCCGCGACCGGCGGCGTGCGACCGGCGGCGTGCGACGGACTGCGGTTCGGTTCAGGTCAGGTCGTCGGCTCCCCCTTGATCAGGGCGAACGGGGCGCCTGCCGGGTCCATGAGCATGGCCAGCCGGCCGACGCCCGGGGCATCGGTGGGCGAGATCATGGCCGTGGCGCCGTGCTCGGTGGCCGCGGCGAAGGTGGCGTCGCAGTCGGTGACCGCGAAGTAGGGGTGCCACTCCGACGTCGAACCGGCCTGCAGATTCTCCTGCTGGAGCTGCATGATGCCGCCGTGTCCGGTGTCGTCGGCCTTGCCTCCACCCGGTGCGGAGACGAGGGAGTAGACCGCGTCGCTGCCCATGGGCATGTCCTGGTACGCCCAGGAGAAGACCGAGCCGTAGAAGTCCTTCGCCTTGGCCGCATCGGTGGTGTACAGCTCCGTCCAGCACAGCGTGTTCGGTTCCATGACCGTGTCGAGGCCCTGGACGTCGCCGGGCTGCCATACGGCGAAGTCGGCGCCCGTCGGGTCGGTGAAGGCCGCCAGCCGGCCCGAGGTGAAGACGTCCATCGGCGCCACCCGCACCGCGCCGCCGGCCTGCTCGACCGCCTTGGCCGTGGCGTCGGCGTCGGGGGTCTGGAAGTAGACGGTCCAGGCGGAGGAGGCGCCCTCCTCCATCAGCGGGCCGACAGCACCGACGGTCTTGCCGCCCAGCTGGAAGAAGCCGTATCCGCCGGCATCCGGGCCGGCGGACTGGAAGGTCCAGCCGAACACGGCGGAGTAGAAGGAGACGGCGGCGTCGATGTCGGGGGCCCCGAGGTCGAGCCAGTTCGGTGTGCCCGGGACGTAGTTGGTGGTCAGCATGGGTGGTCCTCCGTTGCGCGATGGTGACGTGCAGGGCTGGTTCCCGCCGTTTTTCAGCATGGCAGGGGGCACTGACAATCGCCCTTCACGCCGGCCGCGCCCGGTCGGCTCAGGGGGCGCCGAACCGTGCGCGCAGCTCGCGCTTGAGGACCTTGCCGCTGGCGTTGCGCGGCAGCGCGTCCACGAACATCACCCGTTTGGGGGCCTTGAACGGCGCGAGGCGGGCGCGGACCGCCTCGATCAGCTCCTGTTCCCCCACCACCCCGGTGCCGCCGTCCGCGCTCCCGGCGCCGCCCGCGCCGTGCGGACGCCGTACCACCACCGCGGTCACCGCCTCGATCCAGCGCTCGTCCGGCAGTCCGATCACCGCGACCTCGGCCACCTGTGGATGCTCGTAGAGCACGTCCTCCACCTGGCGCGAGGCGACCAGGACGCCGCCGGAGTTGATGACGTCCTTGACCCGGTCGACGACCGTGAAATAGCCCTCCGGGTCGCGGACGGCGAGGTCCCCGGAGTGGAACCAGCCGTCCCGGAACGCCTCCGCGGTCTCCTCCGGCTTGTCCCAGTAGCCGGTGCACAGTTGCGGGGAGCGGTAGACGACCTCGCCCCGGGTGCCGTCCGGCACCTCCCGGCCCGCCTCGTCGACCACCCGTGCTTCGACGAACAGCACCGGCCGCCCGCAGGAATCCATCCGGCCCTCGTGTTCGTCCGGGCCGAGGACGGTGGCCAGCGGCCCGATCTCGCTCTGCCCGAAGCAGTTGTAGAAGGCGAGTTGGGGCAGCCGGGCGCGCAACCGCTCCAGTACGGGGACCGGCATGATCGAGGCGCCGTAGTAGGCCTTGCGCAGTCCGCTCAGCTCACGAGTGGTGAAGCCGGGGTGGTTCGCCAGCGCGATCCATACGGTCGGCGGCGCGAACAGGCTGTCGGCCAGGCCCGCTTCCACCAGGTCGAAGATCCGGTCCGGGTCGGGGCCGTCCAGGATGGTGTTCTCCGCTCCGACGGCCAGATACGGCAGCAGGAACACATGCATCTGCGCGGAGTGGTAGAGCGGCAGCGAGTGCAGCGGCCGGTCCGTCTCCTTCAGGTCGAGGGCGACGACGGCGCTGGTGTACTCGTGCACCAGCGCACGGTGCGTCATCATCGCGCCCTTGGGGAGGGCGGTGGTCCCCGAGGTGTAGAGGAGTTGGACCAGGGCGTCGTCGGGCACCTCGGCCGGCGGCAACGGGCCGGCGTCCTCGGCCGCCCCGTCGGCCGCGAGCCGCTCCAGCAGCCCGTCGGGGCTCCCGTACAGCGGCATGCGGCGTACGGAGTCCGGCAGCCGGTCCGCCAGTGCGGCGTCGGTGAGCACCAGCGCGCTGCCCGACTGGTCCAGGATGTAGTGCAGATCCTCGCCCGTGAGGCCGTGGTTGACCGGCACGTGTACCAGGCCGGCGCGGGCACAGGCCAGAAAGCCGATCAGATACGCATCGGAGTTGTGCCCGTAGGACGCGACCCGGTCGCCGGGCCGCAGGCCGTCCGCCAGCAGCACCCGGGCCGCGGCGGTCACGGCGTCGTCGAGCTCCCGGTACGTCCAGGCGCGCGCCCCGTAACGCACCGCGGTCCGCCCGGGCACTCGGCGGGCGCTGCGCCGCAGGACTCCGTCGACCGTATTGCTCCGCGCTCGCATCATGGCGCGATCCTCGACCGCGTCCCACCCGGGGTCAAGGCACCCGGCCGCCGGCGAGCGCCGCTGGAGGGCGCGTTCGCGTCCCGCCACCACTAGACGGCGCGCTCGCGTCCCTCCCAATACGGATCACGCAGCCGGCGCTTGTACAGCTTGCCGTTGGGGTCGCGCGGCATGACGGTGATGAAGTCGACGGACTGGGGACGCTTGTAGCCGGCGAGCCGGCGCGCGCAGTGGGCCAGGATGTCGGCGGCCAGCTCGGGGCCCGGCCGGTGGCCCTCGGCGGGTTCGATGACGGCCTTGACCTCCTCGCCCCAGTCGTCGTGCGGGATGCCGAAGGCGGCCGCGTCGGCGACCGCGGGGTGGCCGAGCAGGGCGGATTCGATCTCGGCGGGGTAGATGTTCACGCCGCCCGAGATGATCATGTCGATCTTGCGGTCGCGGAGGAAGAGGAAGCCGTCCTCGTCGAGGTGGCCGAGGTCGCCGACGGTGAAGAAGTCCCCGATCCGGTTCTGCTGCGTCTTGTCCTCGTCCTTGTGGTAGCGGAAGCCGCCGGTGCTCATCTTCATGTAGACGGTGCCGAGTTCGCCCGCGGGCAGCCGGTTGCCGTCGTCGTCGAAGATGGCCAGCTCGCTGATCGGCCAGGCCTTGCCGACCGTTCCGGGCTTCTTGAGCCAGTCCTCGGCGGTCGCGAAGGCGCCCCCGCCCTCGCTCGCCGCGTAGTACTCCTCGACGCAGCCGCCCCACCAGTCGATCATGGCGCGTTTGACGTGGTCGGGGCAGGGCGCGGCGCCATGAATCGCGTGCCGCATGGCGCTCACGTCGTACGCCGCCCGGGTCTCGGCGGGCAGCGCGAGCAGCCGGTGGAACTGGGTGGGGACCATGTGGGTGTGGGTGCAGCGGTGCGCGTCCATCAGGGCGAGCATCCGCTGCGGCGTCCACTTGTCCATCAGGACGATGCGGTGGCCGATGTGCAGGGAGGCACCGGCGAATTGCAGAACGGCGGTGTGGTAGAGCGGCGAGCAGACCAGATGGACATTGTCGCCGAACGGTTCGATGCCGAAGATGGCGAGGAAACCGCCGAGGTAGGTCTCCTCGGGCGGGATGCCGGGCAGCGGGCGGCGGATGCCGCGGGGGCGTCCGGTGGTGCCGGAGGTGTAGTTCATCACCCAGCCCAGGGTGCGGTCGGCGGGCGCGGACTCCGGCTGTCCGTCGAGGAGTTCGGCGTAGGGGCAAAAGCCGTCGATGTCGCCGACGGCATAGCGCTGTCCGGCCGGCAGGTCCGCCTCGTCGGCGGCCTGCCGCGCCGCCGTCGCGAACCGCTCGTGCGCCATCAGCACCTTCGCCCCGGAGTCGGCGACGATCCAGGCGATCTCCGGGCCGACCAGATGGTGGTTGACGGGGACGAGGTAGAAACCGGCCTGGGACGCGGCGAGGTAGGCGGTGAAGAGTTCGACGCCGTTGGGGAGGACCACGGCGAAGGCGTCGCCGCGCTCCAGGCCCGCCGCACGCAGCCCGTGGACCAGTTGGTTGCTCGCGGCGTGCAGCCGGCCCGCGGTCCATTCCTCGCCGTCCGGGGTGATCAGGACCGTGCGGTCCGGGGCGGCGGTGGCCTGCGCCCAGAAGCCGTTGGGCGGTGGGGAGCCTGGGGTCATTCCGCTGTCCTCCTCGGGTTCATGCGCGTCCGGCGATGCGGTTGATGCGGTCGATGGCCCGCTCGAAGCCGCGGGTGAGGTCGTCGAAGACCGCCTGCACGCTGCGTTCGCTGTTCATCCGGCCGACGATCTGGCCGACCGGGGTGCCCAGCAGCGGCTCGACCTCGTGCCGTTGGATACGGGAGTTGGCCTCGGCGACCAGCAGGCCCTGGAGCGGCATCGGGAGGGGGCCGGGGCCGTTCGGGTCGTCCCAGGCGTCGGTCCATGCGGTGCGCAGCTGGCGGGCGGGTTTGCCGGTCAGGGCGCGGGAGCGGACGGTGTCACCGGGCCCGGCGGCGAGCAGTTTGGCGGTCAGCCGCCGGGAATGCAGCTCGGCCTCCTGGCAGGTCAGCCAGACCGAGCCGAGCCAGACGCCCTGCGCGCCGAGGGCGAGCCCGGCGGCGATCTGCTCGCCGGTGCCGATGCCGCCGGCCGCGAGCACCGGCAGCGGGTCGACGGCGGCGACGACCTCCGGGGTGAGGACCATGGTGGCGATCTCGCCGGTGTGGCCGCCCGCCTCGTATCCCTGGGCGACGACGAGGTCGATGCCGGCGTCCTTGTGGTGCCGGGCGTGCCGGGGGCTGCCGGCCAGCGCGGCGACCAGGATGCCGTGGTCGTGCGCGCGCCGGACGACGTCGGGGGGCGGGGAGCCGAGGGCGTTGGCGAGCAGCTTGATCGGATAGTCGAAGGCCACATCGAGCTGGGTGCGGGCGACTTCCTCCATCCACCCGGTGATCCGCCAGCCGGACGCCTCGCCCTCCGCGAGCGGCGGTACCCCGTGGGTGTCGAGGAGTTCGGTGACGAAGCGGCGGTGCCCTTCCGGAATCATCGCCTCGACCTCGGCCTCGCTGACGCCGGCCACCTTCTTGGCGGGCATCACCACATCGAGCCCGTACGGCAGCCCCTCGGTGTGGTCCTGCATCCAGTCGAGGTCGCGGGCCAGCGCGTCCGGGGCGGTGTAGCGGACCGCGCCGAGCACCCCGAACCCGCCGGCCCGGGTGATCGCGGCGGCGACGGCGGGAAAGGGCGTGAACCCGAAGACGGCGTGCTCGATCCCCAGCGTGTTGCTCAGCTCCGTCTGCATGCGCGAAGAATGCCGCAGCGGGCCGTGTGAGGGAAGAGATTTCCTGATGCAGCGTCAGAAAGTGGTGGGAGCCGGCCAGGGGGTGCCCGAAGGGCGTCCTCTAGGGCTTGGGGGAACAGATCCCGTAAGGGTCACGAGGGCCCCCTGCGGGGCCACAACGGGGTGGAGGCTGGTGGTATTCCCGGGGATCACCCCTCCTCCAGCACCGCCATCGCCGCATTGTGCCCCGGGATCCCGCTCACTCCCCCGCCGCGCACCGCGCCCGCGCCGCAGAGCAGGACGGTGGGGTGCGTGGTGGCGACGCCCCAGCGGGCCGGTGCGCCGACGGCCTGCTCGCCCTCCGGATCCGCGTACGGGAAGGCCAGGTCGCGGTGGAAGATGTTGCCGCCCGGCAGGCCCAGTTCGCGGTCCAGGTCGAGCGGGGACCTGGCCTCGATGCAGGGGCGGCCCTCGGCGTCGTACGCCAGGCAGTCGGCGAGCGGTTCGGCGAGATGGGTGTCCAGTTCGGCGAGGGTGGCGGCCAGGAGGCGGTCGCGGGTGGGGGCTTTCTCGGCGGTGTCGGCGGTGAACAGGCGCGCGGGGGTGTGCAGCCCGAACAGGGTGAGCGTCTGGTAGCCCTGGCGGACCAGGTCGGCGCCGAGGATGGAGGGGTCGGTCAGCGAGTGGCAGTAGATCTCCGAGGGCGGGGCGGCGGGCAGCGCGCCGGACGCGGCCTGCCGGTAGGCGTCCTCCAGCTGGCGGTAGCCCTCGGCGATGTGGAAGGTGCCGGAGAACGCCTCGCGGGGGTCCACCCGGGTGTCCCGGAGCCGCGGCAGCCGGGTGAGCAGCATATTGACCTTGAGCTGGGCGCCCTCGGCGGGTGGCGGCGGGGCCTCGCCCAGGAGGCGGGCCAGCTCCCGCGGGGCGGCGTTGACCAGGACCCGGCGGGCGCCGATCGTACCCGCCGCGGAGCTGACCTCCGCGGTCCGGCCGTCCGTCGCGATACCGGTCACCTCGCAGTCGGTGACGATCTCCGCGCCGGCCCGGCGGGCGGCGTCGGCCAGGGCATCGGTGAGGGCGCCCATGCCGCCGATGGGGACGTCCCAGTCGCCGGTGCCGCCGCCGATGACGTGGTAGAGGAAGCAGCGGTTCTGCCGCAGCGACGGGTCATGGGCGCCGGCGAAGGTGCCGATGAGGGCGTCGGTGAGCACCACACCGCGGATCAGGTCGTCGGTGAAGGTCTCCTCGACCAGCTCTCCCAGGGGGCGTTCGAACAGGGCGTGCCAGAGGGCGTCGTCGTCGATGACGGCGCGGAGCGCCTCGCGGGTGGGGAGCGGCTCGGTCAGCGTGGGGAAGACCCGCCCGGCGAGCCGCCGGGTGGCGCCGTAGAAGCTCTGCCAGGCGGTGAACTCCCGGTCGGATCCGGTGAGTTCGGCGAAGGCCCGACGGGTGTGGGCCTCGCCCTTGCCGACGAGGAGTCCGGTGGGGCGGCCGTCGCGCACGGCGGGGGTGTAGGAGGAGACGGTGCGTTTGCGGACCGCGAAGCGCAGCCCGAGGTCCCGCACGATCTTCGGTGGCAGCAGGCTGACGAGGTAGGAGTAGCGGGACAGCCGGGCGTCGACCCCGGTGAACGCCCGGGTCGACACGGCGGCACCACCGGTGTGGTCCAGCCGCTCCAGCACCAGCACGCTGCGCCCGGCGCGTGCGAGGTAGGCGGCGGCGACGAGTCCGTTGTGCCCGCCGCCGACGATGACCGCGTCATACGAAGTCCTATCCGGCATGCCTCTTGGTAGCACGCGCCGATCAGGGTCGCCAGGTGCACGCGGCTGAAACCTTCTCCCCGGTCGGTGCGGCTTCTTGACCGGGCTGGGGGGTGCTCCTAGCGTCCGGCCGTGCTCCGCCCCGGCACCGCCCGCGGCCGTCCTCCCCTCAGCTGTCCCGCCCACCCGTGAGGTGACCCGTGTCCCGTTCCCCGGTACCCCGCACCAGCCGTACCCTCGCCGGACTGACCGCCGTCGCCGCCTGCTCCGCCGGGCTGCTCGCGGCTCCCGCGCCGGCCTCGGCCGCCCCCGATCCGGCCCGCGCGCCGGGCGCCGCGCAGGCCACCGGGACGTACCCGAATCTGGCCCCGAGACCCCCGATGGGCTGGAACGACTGGTCCTACTACATGTGCCGGATCGACGAGAAGACGGTCCTGGACAATGCGCGGGCGCTGGTCCGTACGGGGCTGGCGGACAGGGGCTACCGCACCGTCACCGTCGACGACTGCTGGATGAGCAAAGCGCGCGGCTCCCGGGGCGAGCTGGTGGCGGACCCGCAGAAGTTCCCGCACGGGATGGCGTATCTGGGGCGGAAGCTGCACCGTATGGGACTGAAGTTCGGAATCTATACGGACGTCGGCACCCTCACGTGTGAGAAGTTCCCGGGCAGTCTCGGCCATTTCTCCCAGGACGCACGGCAGTTCGCCCAGTGGAAGGTGGACTACGTCAAGGCGGACGGCTGCAACGTGCCGGTGGCGGCGGGGCACACCAAGGAGGAGACCTACCGGGATCTGTACGGGCAGATGAGCCGGGCACTCAGGGACTCCGGCCGGCCGATGACCTTCTCGGTGTCGGCACCGGCCTATTTCCAGTACGACGGGGACAGCGTCTGGCACCGGGTCATCGGCTGGTCGGCCGAGGTCGGCAACCTGTGGCGCGAGGGGCGGGATGTGGCGCTCCAGCAGCACACCCCGGCCGCGAAGTGGTCCTCCATCCTCTACAACTTCCGCTACAACGCGAAGCTGGCCGACCTCCAGAAGCCGGGCCGATGGAACGACCCGGACTTCCTGCTGGCCGGCGACACGGGCCTGACGCGCGAGGAGATCCAGAGCCAGATGTCGCTGTGGGCGATGATGGCCGCGCCGCTGATCTCCAGCACGGACATCGCCCGGCTGTCCCCGCAGGCGCGAGAGGTGCTCGGGAACAAGAAGGTCATCGCCGTCGACCAGGACGCGCTCGGCGTCCAGGGGCGTGTCGTGCAACAGGACGGCGGCTCGACGGTGCTGGCCAAGCCACTGAAGAACCGCGACGGGGCGATCGCGCTGTTCAACTCGGGCGACACGCCGCGCACCCTGTCCGTCACGGCCGCCGCGGCCGGTCTGCCGGATGCCGGGTCCTACCGGCTGCACGATCTGGTCACCGGCCGCCGGACGCACAGCGACGGGACCATCGTGGCGCGGGACGTGCCGCCGCACAGCACGGTGCTCTACCGGGTCACCCCGGGCTGAGCCGGCGGGCCGGCGGACCCGCCGCAGGTCGCCCGTTCACTGCCGTCGGCGTACGGCGCGCTCCTGGCGCCGTGCCGCGAGCCGGCGGTGGACGGCGGCGGCCTCGTCCGTGCGGCCCAGCTGTTCCAGGCACTGGGCGAGGTCGCTCTGGCTGGCCAGTGCGTCGAGATGGCCGGCGCCCAGGACCCGCTCGCGGGCGTCGGCGACCCGGCGGTAGTGGTCCAGTGCCTCGCCCCAGCGGCCGAGCCAGCCCAGTGCCACGGCGGTCTCCCGGCGGCTGACCAGGGTGTCGGGGTGGTCCTCACCCAGCACCCGGGCGCGGGCCGCGGCCACTTCGCGGGCCTCCACCAGCGCCTCCTGCCAGCGGTGCTGCCGGCCGAGGTTGACGACCAGGCCGTGCCGGGCGCGCAGGGTCTCCGGGTCGTCGGCGCCCTGGGACCGGCTGCGGGCCGCGACCAGCTCCCGGTAGAGGGCCAGCGCCTCCGCGCTGCGGCCGAGCCGGCCGAGGCCGATACCGACCTCGTAGCGGGCGGCCAGGGTCTCGGGGTGGTCGGGGCCGAGCACGGCCGAGCGGGCCACCGCGACCTCCTGGTAGACCTGCAGCGCCGCCGCCCACATGCCCAACTTGCCCAGCACGAAGGCGAGTTCAGTGCGGGTGGTGAGGGTGTCGGGGTGGAGCGGACCCAGCACCCGGGCGCGGGCCTCGGCCACGTCCCGCGTCATGGTGTGGCAGTCCTCCAGCCGCCCCAGCCGGCCGAGGTTGAGCGCGACATGGTGGCGGCAGCTCAGCGAGTCGGGGTGGTCGGGGCCCAGCGCACGGTCGCGTCCGCCGAGCACCTCGGCGTAGAGCTGGTGCGCCTCGAAGTGCCGGCCGAGGCGGCCCAGCGCATGGCCGGCCTCCAGCCGGCTGGTGAGGGTGTCGGGGTGGTCGGGGCCCAGGAGCCGGGCCCGCTCCGCGGCGAGCGCGCGATGTGCCTCGCCCGACTCCGCCCATCGGCCCAGCCGGCCGAGGTCCAGCGCGGCGGTGTGCCGACCGGCCAGCGCGGCGAGGGCGGTGCGGCGGTCGTCGGGCAGCGGCGGGCCGGTGACGCCGGCCGCCGGGGAGGCATCGTCCCGCCGCGTGTCGCTCCCGCCGGTCCAGGCGTCGGTGAGGACCGTGGCGGCCCGGTCCGGTGCCGGGCGGTACGACCGCCGGGCGAGGTGTGCCGCGGAGCCGGGGGTCATGCCGTGGGTCCAGGAGGGCAGCGGGCGGGCCGGGACGGTCACCTCGTCCGGGTCGGCCACGGCGCGGTGCGCGAGCTGCGGCGCACGGGCATCGGCGAGGCGTTTGCCCAGCTCATCGGCGTCACGCGGCCGGTCGTCGGGATCCTTGGCGAGGAGTTCGAGCATGATCCGCTCGTAGCTCTCCGGCAGGTCGGGGCGGAGCGTACGCGGCGGCTCGGGCGCCCGGTCGCGGTGGCCGACGAGCACCGCCCAGGTGTCGCCCAGGTCGAACGGCGGCACGCCGGTGGCGATCTCGTACAGCACACAGCCGAGCGAGTAGAGATCGCTGCGGTGGTCGACGCCGTGGGCACCGATCTGCTCGGGCGACATGTAGTGCGGACTGCCCATGGCGATGCCGGTGCCGGTCAGCCGGGCGGTGAACCCGATGTCGTGGCCGAGCCGGGCGATGCCGAAGTCGCAGATCTTGACCGTGCCGTCGGCGGTCCGGACGATGTTCGCCGGCTTGAGATCGCGGTGCACGATGGCCTGTTCGTGCGTGTAGGCGAGCGCGGCGGTGACCTGTTCGGCGATCTCGATGAAGTCCGGGATGGGCAGCGGCTGGCGCCGGTTGTCGTCCAGCAGCTGGCTGAGATTACGGCCGCTGAGCAGCTCCATGACGATGAAGAGGGTGCCGTCGTCCTCCCCGAAGTCATGGACGACGGTGATGCCGCGGTGCTGGAGCGCGGCCGCGACCCGGGCCTCACGGCGGAAACGTTCGCGCAGTACCTGCAGGAACGCGGGTTCGTGCTCCGGGCCCAGGGGTTTGAGGCATTTGACAGCGACCTGCCGGCCCAGCGACTCGTCGCGGGCGCGCCACACCTCCCCCATGCCGCCGCGTCCGATGGTGTCGAGCAGTCGGTACCGCCGTTGGATCAGTCTGTTTTCTGCCACCGTGAATCGCCGCCCCCGTCCCCGTTCCGCGGTCAGCCGCGCAGCTCCCCCTGCGTGCCCCGCTGCCCGTCCAGTATGGCGGGGGAACGGCGGAGCTTGTAGGGCGCTGGGCGGGTGTCGGGGCCGAGTCGCCGGACGGCGCGCAGGATGTGCCGGGGCGGGAGCTGCCAGCGGAGCCTTGCGGGAAGAGCGCGCAGCAGGCGGCCGGTGGCGCACAGCCGGCGGGTGACGGCGGCGGGCGGGGGTGCGGGGAGCCCGTAGAGGTCGTGTGCGTACGCCGGGAGTGCGCCGTAGGCGAGGCGGGCCACCCGCTGCCACAGCAGTGCGCGGGCCGGCCAAAGCACCGCCGGGGTCGGCGGCCGGCGCAGAAAGGCGGCCACCTCGCGGGCCTCCGGGGTGAGCGCCAACTCGGGCCGTACGCGGGCGAAGTAGGCGGCGAGTGCGGCCCGGTCGCCCGGTACGGCGGCCGGGTCGAGGCCGACGAGCCGGGCGCTCTCGCGTTGTTCGGTGAGGTAGGCGTCGGCTGCGTCGTCGCCGACCGGGCAGCCGGAGCGGCGCAGGACGTGGAGATAGGAGTCGACCTCCGCACAGTGCACCCACAGCAGCAGTTCCGGCTCGTCGACGCGGTAGCGTGCGCCGCCGGCCGGATCGGCGGCGGTCAGCCGGCGGTGGATCCGGCGGACCCGGGCGCCGGCCCGTTCGGCGTCCTCGGTGGTGCCGTAGGTGACGGTGCCGACGAAATCGGCGGTCCGCAGCAGCCGGCCCCAGGCGTCGCGGCGGAAGTCCGAGTTCTGCAGCACGCCGCGGACCGCGCGGGGGTGCAGCGCCTGGAGGTACAGCGCGCGGACGCCGGCGATCCACATCATCGGGTCGCCGTGCAGCTGCCAGGTCACCGAGCGGGGCCCGAACAGCCCCGGGTCGTCCGTGGACACCTCAGCTCACCTCCCGTTGCCGGATCAGCGCCGTACGCGGGGCATCCCGAGGCCGAGCCACGAGATGATCTCGCGCTGGATCTCGTTGTTGCCGCCGCCGAAGGTGAAGATCACGGCGGAGCGGTAGCCACGTTCCAGCTCGCCGTGGAGCACCGCCCCGGCCGAGCCCTCCTTGAGCGGGCCCGCGGACCCGACGACCTCCATCAGCCAGGCGTAGGCGTCCCGCCGGGCCTCGGAGCCGTAGACCTTGACCGCGGAGGCGTCCTGCGGGGTCAGGGTGCCGTGCTGGAGCGCGTCGACCATCTGCCAGTTCAGCAGCTTCATGGCATCCAGTCTGGTGTGGGTACGGGCCAGCCGTCCACGCACCCAGCCCAGGTCGATCACCCGGCGGCCGTCGCTGAGCTTGGTGCCGGCGGCCCAGCGCTGGACGTTGTGCAGGGCGCGGATGGCCATGGTGCCGTGGGCGGCGAGGGTGACCCGCTCGTGGTTGAGCTGGTTGGTGATGATCCGCCAGCCCTTGTTCTCCTCGCCGACGCGGCGGGAGGCCGGGACGGTGATGTGCTCGTAGTAGCTGGCGGTGGTGTCGTGCGAGGCGAGGGTGTTGATCAAGGTGCAGGAGTAGCCGGGGTCGCTGGTGGGGACCAGCAGCATGGTGATGCCCTTGTGGGGCGGGGCGTCAGGGTCGGTGCGTACGGCGAGCCACACCCAGTCCGCGGTGTCGCCGTTGGTCGTCCAGATCTTCTGCCCGTCGACGACGTAGTGGCCGCTCGCCTCGTCGCCTTCGCGGACGGCGCGGGTCTTGAGGGCGGCCAGGTCGGTGCCGGCGTCCGGTTCGCTGTAGCCGATGGCGAAGTCGAGCTCCCCGGAGAGGATCCGGGGAAGGAAGTACGCCTTCTGTTCGTCGGTGCCGTACTGCATGAGCGTGGGCCCGACGGTGTTCAGCGCCATCAGCGGCAGCGGCACACCCGCCTGGGCGGCCTCGTCGAAGAAGAGGAACTGCTCCATCGGGGACATCCCGCGGCCGCCGAACTCCTTGGGCCAGCCGACGCCGAGCCAGCCGTCGGCCCCCAGCCTTCGCACGGTCTCACGGTAGAAGCGCTTCTGGGCGGCGGGGGCGGCATACCGTGCCGCGGCGTCCTCCGGCACCAGCCGGGCGAAGTACGTGCGCAGTTCGGTGCGCAACTGCTGCTGCTCGGGGGTGTATTCGAGGTGCACGGCCCCTCCAGTTCGTCCGCTCCGGTCGTCCGGCCCGGGGGCGGCCCGGGAAGCTGACGGGTCGTCGGCTGCCGGATCGAGGGGCACAGTAGAACTTGTTCCAGAAATACGGAAGGGTGCGCGGACCGGCCGCGGACACACGAAGGCCCGGCCCGGCACCTCCGCGGCACCGGACCGGGCCTTCCCCGGGCTCCATCAGCCCACGGCGTGCTTCGCCGGGTTGCTCGGCTGCAGCCGATGGTGCTGCACGTCCTTGCAGTACTTGACGAATCCGCTGTTGGTCACGTACTTCGCCGAGACCCAGGCCGGCCGCTCGCTGCGCGTCAGATACCAGACGGAGTTGCCGCGGACGTTCTGGGTGCGCACCTTGCACACCAGGCCGACCTGCGCGCGGTGACGGAGGTAACCCCGCACGGAGGAGTCCGTGCTGGGGTACTGACGCTGACTCAGACCCGCCTTGGCGGTGACGACGCCATAGGGCTTGAGGGGTCCGGGCGCCGCCTGGGCCGGGGCCGCGAACAGCGTCGCACCGACGGCGACGGCTGCGGCCAGTGCGCCCGCGCCGGCCGCGAGCTCTTTACCTCGGGCCACGAGGTTTTCGGTCGTGGACATAGGGGGTCTCCTGTTCTTGACACGCAATGCCACCCATTGGTGCACAGCCGGACATTACGCGCACTTCATCCCCGGAATGTGGTGAAACGACGAACAGGCAGCCAATCGTGTGACAGTGCAAGGGTCGCCGGGTGACGAGGCGTCATCGGCGCGCGTCCGGACCCGAGTCGACGCCGGTCAGCCCTCGGCACCGGCGCGGTGGATCCCGAAGGAGCCCCCCTGGGGATCCCGGATCACCGCGACCCGCGGACCGTCGGGGACGTCCGTCGGGGGCACCAGCAGCATGCCTCCCGACTCCGCGGCCCGCGCCGCCGTCTCGTCCACGTCGGCGACCGCGAAGTACGGCAGCCAGTGCGCCCGCACGTCGTCCGGGTAGAACTCGTCCAGTGCGCTCAGCCCGCCGAAGTCGGCGCCGTCGATGCCCCACTGCGGGTAGTCCGCGTGGGCGCCGACGGTCCAGCCGAAGACCCGGGTGTAGAAGGCCTTGGCGGCCTCGGCGTCCCGGGTGGCGAGCTCGACCCAGCCGAGCGAGCCGGGCGCGTTGAGGAGGGCGGCGCCGGCGAAGGAACGGGCCTGCCAGAGCGAGAACACCGCGCCCTCCGGATCGGCCAGCACGGCGAAGCGGCCCAGGTCGAAGACGTCCATCGGCCCCATCAGCTGCCGCCCGCCCGCCTCGGTGACCGCCGCGGCCTGCGCATCGGCGTCCCGCGTCGCGAACGACACGGTCCAGGCGGTCGGCTGCCCGGGGGCGTAGAGCGGGGTCAGCGCGGCGACCGGGGCGGCGCCCAGGTACAGCGTGGTGTAGCCGCCCGCCTCCTGGCGCGGGTCGGTCTCGGCGCGCCAGCCGAAGACCTGGCGGTAGTACACCTTGGCGGCATCCACGTCCGAGGTGCCCAGCTCCACCCAGCAGGGCGCACCGGGAGTGGGCTCAGTGATCTTCACGGTGTGTTCCGTCCTCCGCGCCGGGCCGTGGCGGACGGGGCTGCGCATGCGTCCGTCCGCTGCCGATCGGTAGCCGTACGCTGCCGATGGTCCGACGGGTGCGACCGGGCCGCAACCGGAGGGGGCGGGACCGGCCCCTGGTGCGGCGTCGCCCGGGCCGCGGCTCAGGGGCCGTCCGCGCGCAGCCGGCGCAGGGTGCCGTGCGGGGCGTCGGGGGCGAAGGCCTCGGCGAGGGCGTCGGCGGCGGCCTCGGCGGCGCGCGCGGCGCGGGGCAGCATGGCCGCCTCGTAGGCAGCGAGCGCCGCGTCGGCATCGCGGTCCCCGGCGAGCGCCCGGGCGAGTTCACCGCCGTCGAGCAGCGCGAGGCCGGCACCCTCGGCGGCGAACGGCGCCATCAGGTGCGCGGCGTCGCCCAGCAGGGTCAGGCCCGGGGTGGCGGTCCAGGTGTGCGGGACGGGCAGGGCGAACAGCGGCCGGTTGCGGAAGCCGCCGTCGTGGTCCCGGAGCAGCGCCAGCAGCCGGTCGTCCCAGCCCGCGAAGGCGTCGAGCAGCACCTCGCGGACCGCTTCGGTGTCCGCCATCGTCACCCCGGCCTCCAGCGCCCAGTCCTGGGAGCCGCGGAAGGCGGCCTGGACGTGCAGGCGGCCGTTGCCGTGGCGCCGGGCGATCAGGCCCTTGCCGGCGGAGAGCGCCAGCAGGGTGCCGGCACCGACCAGGCGGGCGAGCCGCGGATGGCGGGCGTCGGCGTCCTCGAACCCGGCCTCGACGAAGGTGACGCCGCAGTAGTGGGGGGTGGCGTCGGACAGGACCGGACGCACCCGGGACCAGGCGCCGTCGGCGCCGATGACCACATCGAAGGTCTCGGTGTGACCGTCGTCGAACTCGGCGGTGTGGCGGCCGTCGCCGAGCGGGTGCAGGGTGCGCAGATAGCTGCCCCAGCGCAGGGTTCCGGGGGGCAGGGATGCCAGCAGCAGCCGGCGCAGCGCGCCCCGGCCGATCTCGGATCCGCCGGTTTCGGCGGGGGCCGGAGCCTGCCGGAAGAGCTCCGTCGCGGTGTGGTCGAGCAGCCGCAGCTCCTGGCCCGCCGGGCGGGCGAGCGCGGCGAACTCCTCCTGGAGACCGGCCGCGCGCAGCGCTTCCTGACCGGTCGTCAGCCACAGCTCCGGCACGCCGTGCCGGTCCGGCGCGGCGACGGAGGGGTCCTGCTCGAACACGGTGACCGGCAGCCCGTTGCGCCGCAGCACGCGGGCGCAGAGGAGCCCGCCGGGACCGGCGCCGATGAGGGCGATACGGGGCGGGGCGGGGTTCATGGCGCTCCTCGGCTGAGCGAAACGGCAGCCCCCTGGCCAGAAAAGCACAGTGGCCCACCGGGTGCAGCACGGCGCCGTCCGCTGCCCGCCCGCAGGCTCCGCATACCGGGGCGCCGGCGGGGAGGCGCGCGTGGGCGGGCGGGGCGGTGGGTAGGTCGTCCCAGGTCGGGGGCGGTGAGGGCCTGTTGAGGGAGCGTCGGCCCGACAAAAGGGAAAGTTGGTCACTTCTACGGAACCACGCTTGCATAATTAGGTATGCCTAACCTAACGTAGCGACGCGTGTCGACGACCAAACCATCTGCCACCGCACCCGCTGTGCCCGATGCGCCGCCCGCCGCGCACCTCCTGCGGCGTGTCCCGCTGCTCGTGGTCGGGCTCGGAGCGCTGGCGCTCTGTGCCGCCCTCAGCCTCGCCCTCGGTACCCGGTCCGTACCGCTGTCCACCGTCTGGGACGCGCTGACCGGCGCCACCCACGGACGGGACGCCCTCGTGGTGACGGGACTTCGGCTGCCGCGCACGCTGATCGGCCTCGCGGTCGGCGCGGCGCTCGGGGTCGCCGGAGCGGTCGTCCAGGGCATCACCCGCAATCCGCTCGCCGACCCGACGACGCTCGGCATCAACGCGGGTGCGGGCTTCGCGGTGGTCACCGCGATCTACGCACTGCATCTGACCCAACCCGTCCAGTACATCTGGTTCGCCTTCGCGGGCGCCGCGGCCGCCGCGCTGTTCGCCCAGGCGCTGGCGCGCCGCGCCGGTGACCTGGATCCGGTGCGCCTGGCGCTCGGCGGCACCGTCCTGCAACTCGTCCTGCTGTCCTGGACGTCGACGGTCATGCTGGCCAGCAAGCGGTCGCTGGACGAGGCGCGGTTCTGGCTGGCCGGTTCGCTGGCCGAACGCCCGCTGGCGGTGCTCTACCCGGTGCTGCCGACCCTGCTGATCGGGCTGGTCCTCGCGCTGGCCATCGCCCCGGCCCTCAACGCGCTGGCGCTGGGCGACGATTCGGCGCAGGCGCTGGGCGTACCGGTCTCCCGGATCCGCAGCGCCGGCGGGCTGGCCGTCGTCCTGCTCGCCGGCTCCGCGGTGGCGGTGGCCGGTCCGCTCGCCTTCATCGGGCTGGCCGCTCCGCATCTGGTCCGCCAGCTGCTGCGCACCTCCGACCACCGGATCGTGGTCCCCGGCGCTCTGCTGGCCGGCCCGCTGCTGCTGCTCACCGCCGACATCCTCGGACGGATCGTCATCCGCCCGTCCGAATTGCAGGTCGGCATCATCAGCGCGTTCCTCGGCGCGCCGCTGCTGGCGCTGCTGGCCCGGAAGGTGGCCCGATGAACGGCTTCGTACGCGGTGCCGCGCCGCACGGTGCGGCGACGGACGTCGGCCGCCGGACCGGCCGGGGCCCCGCGCGCGGGCGCACCGCGCTGACCGCCGTCGTCGGTCTCGTGGTGCTCTGCGCCCTGGTGACGGTGTCCGTGGCCAACGGTGACCTGGCGCTGCCGCCCGCCGACGCGGTCCAGGGCCTGTTCGGGCTCGGCGACTCCGCGACGGTGCTGGTGGTCCAGGAGTTCCGGGCCCCGCGCATGGTCGCGGCGATCGTCGCGGGGGCGGGGCTGGCGGTGGCCGGCGCCCTGCTCCAGCGGCTGTTCCGCAATCCGCTCGCCTCGCCCGACGTCATGGGGGTGACCGGCGGCGCCTCGTTCGGGGCGGTGGCGATGCTGGCCGCCGGGGCCTCGCAGGCCCTGATGCCGCTGGCCGCGCTCGGCGGCGGGTTGCTCGCCGCGGTGCTGCTCGGGGTGTTCGGCTGGCGCGGCGGGGTCAGCGTGACCCGCCTGGTGCTGGTCGGTCTCGCCGTACAGGCCGGCCTGTCCGCAGCGGTGAGCTTCATGGTCGTCAGCTTCCCCACCGAGCTGGCGGGGTCGGCCCTGCAGTGGACGACCGGCTCGGTGTACGGGCGGACCTGGCCCGAAGTGTGGTCCGCGGGTGGGGCGGTGGCGCTGGGCCTGGTCGTCGCCTTCGCGCTGCACCGCCGGCTCGCCGTCCTCGACCTGGGCGACGACTCGGCCGGCGCGCTCGGCCTGCGCACCCACTCCGCCCGGCTGCAGGTCCTGGTCATCGCGATCGTGCTGGCCTCGCTGGCCGCCGCGCTCACCGGACCGGTCGCCTTCGTCGCGCTGGCCGTCCCGCACATGGTGCGGTTCCTCGCCGGGCCGCCGACCGCCGGGACGCTGGCGCTGTCCGGCCTCGCCGGTGCCGTGCTGCTGCTCGCCTCCGACCTCGTGGCGCAGTATCTGCTGCCGGTCGGCGGGCTGCCGGTCGGAGTGGTCACCGCCACTCTGGGCGCGCCATGGCTGCTGGTGCTGATGATCCGTCAGAGCAGTTCCGTGAACAGGAGTGTCCGATGACCGCCAATCAGCTTTCCACCCACGGACTCGATCTGCGCTACGGCGACCGGCTGATCGTCGGCGGCCTGGATCTGGTGCTGCCCGGCGGCGCCGTGACCGCCGTCGTGGGGCCCAACGCCTGCGGCAAGTCGACTCTGTTGCGCGGGCTGACCCGGCTGCTGGCGCCGGCCGCCGGCACCGTCGCGCTGGACGGCGCCGATATCCACCGGATGCCGGCCCGGGCGCTGGCCCTGCGGATGGGGCTGCTCCCCCAGCAGCCGGTCACCCCCGACGCGATCACCGTCGAGGCGCTGGTACGGCTCGGCCGCTACCCCCACCAGCGGCTGCTGAGCCCCTGGTCGGCGGCGGACCAGCAGGCGGTGGAGGAGGCGCTGCGGCGCACCGGCACGCTTCAGCTGCGCGATCAGCCCGTCGACCAGCTCTCCGGCGGTCAGCGGCAGCGCGCCTGGATCGCGCTCGCGCTGGCCCAGGACACCGATCTGCTGCTGCTCGACGAGCCGACCACCTTCCTGGATCTGCGGCACCAGCTCGATGTCCTCGACCTGGTCGCCGCGCTGCACGCCGAGGCGGACCGCACCGTGGTGATGGTGCTGCACGACCTCGGACAGGCCGCCCGTTACGCGGATCACCTCGTGGTCCTCAAGGACGGGCGGCTGGCGGCGGCCGGCGCCCCGGCGGACGTCCTCGACGCGGAGCTGGTCAAGTCCGTGTTCGACGTGGACTGCCGGGTGATCCCCGACCCCGAGACCGGCACCCCGCTGGTCGTCCCGAAGAGCAGCGCGAAACGGCACACCGCCGTCACCGTCTGACCGCCTCCCCCACGGGCGTTTGCTCGCTCCCTCCGCTCCCGTCAAGGAAGACACCCTCATGCTGACCAGAATCCCCCTCCGCGCCACCACCCGCCGGCTGCCGGCCGCGCTGCTCACCGTCGCCCTGGGCGCCACCGCCCTGACCGCCTGCGGCGGCGGCACCAAGGCCGGCGACGACGCGGCGCAGGGCAAGGCCGGCGCCGGCTTCCCCCGTACCGTCAAGAGCGCCATGGGCGGCGAGGTGAAGATCCCCGCCAAGCCGAAGCGCGTGGTCGTCCTGGACACCGGCGAGCTGGACGACGTCACCACCCTCGGCGTCAAGCCCGTCGGCGCGGTCTCGCCGCACATGAAGACCGAGGGCGGCTTCCCCACCTACCTCAAGGACGAGATCGGCGGCGTCAAGGACGTCGGTCCGCTGCTGGAGCCCAACCTCGAAAAGATCATCTCCCTGAAGCCCGATCTGATCCTGTCCTCCAAGGTCCGGCACGAGAAGATCTACGACAAGCTCCGGGCCATCGCGCCGACCGTCTTCACCGAGACCACCGGCGGCCCCTGGAAGGCCAATCTGAAGGTCCACGCCAAGGCGCTGGGGCTGGAGAAGGAGGCTGACCGGAAGCTGACGGAGTACCAGACCCGGGCCAAGGCGCTGGGCGCGGCCATCAAGAAGAAGTACCACGGCACGATGCCCTCGGCCTCGGTCGTGCGCTTCGTCGCCGGCCCGACCCGCCTCTACCAGAAGTCCTCCTACAGCGGTGTGGTCCTCGACGACATCGGCCTGGCCCGCCCGAAGTCGCAGAGCTCCACCGACCCGGCCAAGACCATGCTCGACGTCAGCCCGGAGCAGATCGACAAGGCCGACGCGGACCTGGTGTTCGTGGCCTCCGCGGACGCGCCGGGCAAGACCCAGCAGAAGGACGTCACGTCCAACCCGGTCTGGAAGGACCTGCCGGCCGTCAAGCAGCACAAGGTCTTCGATGTGCCGGACGAGACGTGGATGTCCGGCATCGGCATCCAGGCCGCCGAGCACATGCTCGCGGACGTGGCGAAGGCCACCGGGGTGCCGCTGCCGAAGGGCTGACCCCCTGGGGTGGCCCCTCCCTGCCGGGGCCGCCCCTCTCCTGCCCCTCCTGCTCCCCCACCGTCGACCCCGAAGGGGCCCGCTCATGCGGATGTATCTGCTCGCCCTCAACCCCACCGACTCGGTCACCGAGGGGTTCCTGCCGGCCGCCGCCCGCCTCGGCCTCGACGTCACGATCCTGACGGACCAGCCACCGGCGCACAGGGACGTACCCGCGCAGACCGAGGTCCTGGAGTGCGACGTCCATGACTTCCGCGCCGTCATCAACCGGATAGCCACCCACCACCGCCCCGACGCGGTGTTCACCAACAGCGACCATCTGCAGACCCAGGCCGCCCTGGCCGCCGACTACTTCGGACTGCCCGGCAAGGACTGGCGGGCCGCGCTGCGCGCCAAGAACAAGGGCGAGATGCGGCGCCACCTGGCCGCCGCGGGCCTGGACGCGGTGCGGTCCATGGAGCTCGCCGCCGGGCAGGACCCGTCCGCGTTCGCCGCCGCCGACCTGCCCTACCCCGTGGTCCTCAAGCCCCGCGAGGGCGTGGCGAGCGAGGACGTGATCCTGGCCGGGGACGCCGAGGAACTGGTGGCGCTCGCCAAGGAGATCCAGGCCCGGCGCCCCGACGCGGCGCTGCTGGCCGAGGAGTTCCTGGCCGGCGAGCTGTACACGCTGGAGACCCTGGGCGACGGCCGGGTGCGGCATGTCCTGGGCGGTTTCCACACCACCATGTCCGCGCCGCCCGTCTTCATCGAGGAGCGGCTGGACTTCGTCGCCGCCCCGCCGGAACCCGTGGTCGCCCAGGTCTCTACCCAACTCGACGCGCTGGGCATCGGGCTGGGCGCCGCGCACACCGAGTTCGTGGTGCACGAGGGCCGGGCGCGGCTCATCGAGGTGAACTACCGCGTCATCGGCGACCAGTGCGACCTGCTGCTCGCCCGGGCCCTGGGCATCGAGCTGTTCGAGCACATCCTGCGGGCGCATCTGGGCGAGCCGCTGCCCGCGGACCTCGGTGCCCGGCGCGACGGCGCGGGCCGGGTGGACTACGCCCTCGCCGACCGGGCCGGCACGCTCACCGCGGCGCCCACCGCCACCGACCGGACGGTGGACGGCGTACGGCTGTCGTACCGGCCGCTGCGCGACCTCGGCGAAGCGCACCCCTACTACGGCACCAACCGCGACTACATCGGCGTACTGCGGGTCACCGGCACCGACCGCGGCGCCGTGGACCGGGTGGCGGACGACTTCGTCGCCGCGGAGCGCTGGGAGATCACCCCTTGAACACCGCACTCGCCACCACCGAGGACCCCGCCACGCACCGGACCGACGACCCGGCCGGGGCGGCGGAAGAGGCCGAGCTGCTGGTGCGCGTCCTGGGTGCGCTGCTGCGGGAGGACGTCGTCGGCCTGCGCACCCGCGGCACGCTGCTGGAACGGCCGGACGGGCACTGGCTGCGGCTCCCCGCGGGCCCCGCCGCCGGCACCCTGCTGCTGCCGCTCGCCGAGGACGGCTACCAGAGCGCGTACACCGCCCGGCTGCCGCTCCTGGTCCGCGAGTCCGACGGGGCCAGGCTGACCACGCTCGACGAGGTCGGCACCGCGCTGCGCGACCTCGCCGACCCGGCCGACCAGGGCGGCTTCGACGCCCTCGCCGAGGAATGCCGCCAGACCCTGGCGACGATGCGGCTGCACACCCGGACCCGGCACGAGGCCGACGCCCTCCTGACGAACCGCCACGGCAGCGATCCCGGCGCCTGGCAGGGCCTGGCCGGCGGCCTGGCGTACGACACGCTGGCCGCCCGGACCGACCACCCCGTCTACCCCACCGCCCGCGGCCGCTCCGGCCTCGACGAGGACCAACTGCGCGCGTACGCACCGGAGTTCCGCCCCGAGTTCGCACTGCGCTGGCTCGCCCTGCCGCGTGCGGAGGTCACCGTGCCGGGCGGCGCGGCGGCGCTGCCCGGCTGCTGGCCGACACCCGGGGAGCTGGGCCTGCGCCACCTCGACGAGAGCCATCTCGCCTTCCCCGTCCACCCGTTGTCCCTCGGCGATCCGCTGGACGGCGCGCTGCGCCGGGCCGGTCTGGAGGGCGCGGCGGTGCTGTCCGACCGCGAGCTGCGCACCGCGGTTCCGACGCTGTCGATGCGTGCCGTGGCGCTCGATGCCGACCCGCGGCTGCACCTGAAGCTGCCGCTGGCCACCGCCACGCTGGGGCTGCGCAACCGGCGCACCATCAAGCCGGGCACGCTCGTCGACGGCGCGGCGGGCCAGCGGCTGCTGGAGACCGTGCTCGCCCGCGAGCCACGGTTCGCCGCGGCGATCCTCCAGGCCGACGAGACCTGCTACGCGCACGCCGGGGACGAGCTGCTGGCCGTGCTGTGCCGCCGCTACCCGGCCGGCCTGGACCACAGCGCCGTCGTGCCGATGGCCGCGCTGCTGAGCCGGGCACCGGGCGGGCGGCTGGTGATCGACCACCTCGCGGACCGCTTCTACGGCGGCGACCCGCTCGCCCTGCTCGATGCCTGCCTCACCCTGCTCTTCGACTGGCAGACCACCCTCTTCGGCTACGGCATCGCGCTCGAATCCCACCAGCAGAACATCTCGCTGGTGCTGGACCGGGCCACCGGCGGCACCCGGCTGCGGCTGCTGTTCAAGGACAACGACGGGCCACGCATCAACACCGTCCGGCTGCGGGAGACCCTGGGCGACGACGCCCCGGACCCCGCCGGCTTCGCCGACCCACGGATCTTCGCCGGGAGCGACCGGCCGGTGCTGGACCTGTTCACCACCATCACCGTCCATCTGTGCGCGGGCTCGTACGCCTTCGGCCTCGCCCGGCACGGGCGCGCCCCGCTGGCTCGGCTGCTGGGCCTGGTCCGCGACCGGCTCGCCGAGGCCGTCGAGCGGCTGGGTACCGGGCCGCACGAGCCGGGCGCCGCGCTGCGCGCCCATGTCCTTGACGCGCCGGAGCTTCCGGTGAAGGCGATGGTCAGCGCCGGGACGCTGCTGTCCAAGGAGCGCTCGGGGGCCGCCGACATCAACAAGCACTACACCACCGGACCCAACTATCTGCTGCCTACGGGGGCTTCCCGATGAGCACCGCCACCTCCCGCCGGACCGAGCCGGCGGTCGTCGAGACCAAGGCCCGTCCGGCCCTCGCGCGCCGCCAGGTGCACGCCGTGGCCGGCTGCTACTTCGTGGCCTCGTTCGCCGCCCTCGGCCTGCCGCCGTACCTCACCGAAGTCCTGCCCGAGCTGGGCGACGGCGCCGCCCGCTGGGCCGGTCTGCTCTATGTCGTCCCCACCCTGTTCGGCGCCCTCGGCGCCCCGCTGTGGGGGCGGCTGGCCGACCGCTTCGGCCGTAAACGCCTGCTGCTGCGGGCGCAGTTGGGGCTGGCGGCGGCGTTTCTGCTGGCCGGCTGGGCCGACTCGCTCGCCACGTTCGCCGCGGCGCTGGTCGTCCAGGGCGTCCTCGGTGGCACCTTCGCCGCGTCGAACGGCTATCTGGGAGCGGCCCTGGAAGGCCATGCGCTGTCCCGGGCCCTGACGCTGATGCAGGGCAGCGCGCGGGCGGCGCTGGTCTTCGCGCCGATCGTGGTCGGCGCGCTGACGCCATGGCTGTCGCCGCACCGCCAGTACGCCCTGCTGGCCGTACTGCCGCTGGCCGCGGCCCTGATGCTGGCGAAGCTCCCGGAGCCGGCCACCGACCCGGTCGGCGCGGTGCAGGGGGACGGTACCGCCCCGGGCGCCGAGGTCACGGACCCGGCCGATCCGGTGCCGACCGGACCGGTGCCGGCCGGGTACACCCCGGACGCCCGCCCGCTGCGCGCCCTCTACGCCCTGGAGTTCGCGTTCGTCTTCTCCACCGTCATCTCCTTCCCCTACCTGATCTCCCTCATCTCCCAGCAGCTGCCGGGGACCGGGCCGCTGGTGTCCGGTGTGCTGTTCGCCCTGCCGCACCTGTGCTATCTGGTCGCGGCGATGGGCGTGCACCGCGCCTTCCGCACCCGCCCCCGCACCGGGATCGCCCTCGGCTTCGGCTGTATAGCGGCCGGCCTGGCCGGGCACGGCCTCGCCGGCTCGCTCGCCTCCTTCATCGCCGTACGTCTGGTGCTGGGCGCCGGGCTCACCCTCGGCCTGGTGTGCCTGTCCGTGCTGGCCGCCGACTGCGCCAAGGGCCGTGCCCCCGGCGGGCTGTTCGGCTCGATCGAGTTCTTCTCCAAGGCCGGCGCGGTCGCCGCGGGCGTGGCGGCCACCGCCGGCAACGACTGGTTCGGTCCGGTCGCCCCGCTGCTGACCGGCACCGCGATAGCCGTGGCCACCGGACTCGCGACCGCCGCCCCCCTCCTCGCCCGTACTCTCCGCACCCGCAGGAGCCCCCGATGCCCTCGCTGACCAATTCGCCCGACACCGCCCCGGTGACCGCCGCCCCCACCGGCCTGCCCACCGCCGACCAGGCCGTGGCACACACCCTGCTCAACTGTCTGCTGCGGGAGGTCTCCGGCCCCGAGCACCAGACCGCCGTCGACGACGGGCGGCTGCTGATCCGGCTGCCGCGCCGCGGTGTGCTGCTGCGCGTCGCGCTGCGCCGTACCTCGCTGCTGGGCGCGCACCGCTTCACCGGCCCGGTGTCCGAGCAGACCGACGGCGGCTGGGCGGAGGTCGGCTGGCGGCAGCTGGCCGAGTACGCGCACGCCGAGCTGTCGCTGCGCACCGGGGTGCACAACGAGGAGTTCCTGGCCCAGATCGCCTCCAGCCACCAGGCCGTGTCCGCCGCGCTCGCCTCGCGTGTGGCGGGCCCGGCCGCCGGGGAGTACACCGCGGAGGACTGGCAGGCCGCCTATGTCGCCTCCGAGCAGTCGCTGCTCTTCGGCCACCGCTTCCACCCGACCCCGAAGGCCCGCACCGGCGACCCCACCGCCTGGCAGTCGTACGCCCCCGAGACCGGCGCCGCCTTCCCGCTGCTGCTGCTCGCGGTGCGGGACGAGCTGATCGCCGAGGAGTCCTGCGCGGACGGCGCCACCGCGGTGCTGGACGCGCTGCACCCCGACGTCCCGGACGGCTACCGGCTGCTGCCCGTCCACCCCTGGCAGTACGAGCTGCTGCGCGACCACGCGGGCCTGCAAGAGGCGCTGGAGCGCGGCGACATCCGCGACCTGGGCAGCGGCCGGACGCCGTTCGCCGCCACCGCGTCCGTCCGCACGCTCTACAACGGTGCCGCCTTCCTCAAGTTCAGCCTGAATGTGCGGATCACCAACTGCCTCCGGAAGAACGCGAGTTACGAGCTGTCCGGGGCGGTGGCGCTCACCCGGCTGCTGGCGCCGCAGCTCACCGACCTCGCCACCCGCTTCCCGGGCAGCGCGGTGCTCCAGGAGCCCGCCTACCGCAGCCTGGCGCTGCCCGGCGCCGACGGCCGCCCGGCCACCGAGCTGCTCGAAGGGTTCGGCGTCATCGTCCGCGAGGGGCTGTCCCAGCGGCTGCTGCCCGGCACCACCCCGCTGCTGGCGGCCGCCGTCGCCGACGAGTACCCCACCGGACCGGCGCATGTCTCTCGGCTGCTGGCGGGGGCCGGCCCGCAGGCCGCGCTGGAGTGGTGGGCCGCCTACCTCGGTCTGCTGCTCCCGCCGGTGCTCGCCGCCTACTTCGACCACGGGCTGGTGCTGGAGCCGCATCTGCAGAACGTCCTGGTCTGCGTCGACGGCGACGGGATGCCCGCGCAGGTCCTCTTCCGCGACCTGGAGGGCACCAAGCTCGTCCCCGAACACCACACCGAGCTGCTGGCCTCGCTGCCGGAGCAGGTGGCGGCACCGATGACGTACGACGCCCAGCGCGGCTGGGACCGCGTGGTGTACTGCCTGCTGGTCAACCATGTCGCCGAGATGCTCGCCGCGCTCGCCGATCTGCACCCGGACACCGAGACGGAGCTGTGGGCGCAGGTCCGCCGCACCCTGCAGACCCACGCGGACCGCTACGGCTGCCCGCCGCGGCTGGCCGCCCTGCTGGCCGGTGTCCCGCTGCCCGCCAAGGCCAATCTGCTCACCCGCTGGGAGCGCAAGGCCGACCGGGAAGCCGGGTATGTGCGACTGCCCTCGCCGCTGGCCGAAGCCGTGCTGTCGGGCGCTTCACGTACCGACGACACAACCCCCTGGAGCGCCCGATGACCACCCCGAGCCCCGCCCTTCCCCCCACGGTCCGCGACCGCGTCCGTTCCCTCGCGTCCGAGGAACTGCCCGCCTACGTCTACGACCTGCCCGCGCTGCGCACGCATCTGGCCGAGGTACGGGCCGCGCTGCCCGGGCGCGTCGAGCTGTACTACGCGGCCAAGGCCAACCCGGAGCCGGAGATCCTGGGGGCGCTGCGCCCGTACGTGGACGGCTACGAGGTCTCCTCGGGCGGCGAGCTGGCACATGTCGCCAAGGCCGTGCCCGGCGCTCCGCTGGCCTTCGGCGGACCGGGCAAGACGCCCGCGGAGATCGTGCGGGGGCTGGAGACCGGCGTGCAGCGCTTCCACGTGGAGAGCGTGTACGAGCTCCACATGCTGGCGAGCCTGGCCGCCCGCCATGTACCGGAGCGCCGGATCGCGGTGCTGGCGCGCTTCAACCTGCCGGTCGACGACGGCTCCCTGGACGGCAGCTCGCTCGCCATGGGCGGCCGCCCGACCCCCTTCGGGCTGGACCCCGACCGGGCCGGTGAGGTCGTCGCCCTGCTCACCGACGGCACCTATCCGCACCTCGAACTCCGCGGCGTCCACGCCCACTTGGCCAGCGGTCTGGCGGCGCCCGAGCAGCTCGCCGTGTCCGAGGCCATCGTGACCTGGGCCGCCGCACTGGCCGCCCGGCACCGCGTCCCGCTGTCCGAGGTGACCATCGGCGGCGGGATGGCCGTCGACTACGCCGCCCCGGAGCGGCGCTTCGACTGGGCCGCCTACGGCGCGGGCCTGGCACGGCTCGCCACCGCCCATCCCGGTCTCACCCTGCGCATCGAGCCGGGGCGGGCGCTGACCGCGTACTGCGGGTGGTACGCGACCGAGGTGCTGGACGTGAAGCGCAGCCACGGCGAGGAGTTCGCCGTGGTGCGCGGCGGCACCCACCACCTGCGCACCCCCGCGACCAAGGGCCATGACCAGCCCTGCACGGTGGTGCCGTCGGAGGCGCCCTGGCCGCACCCCTGGCCGCGGGCGGCGGCGGAGGGCGGCCCGGTCACTGTCACCGGGCAGCTGTGCACCCCCAAGGACGTCCTGGCCCGCGCGGTCCCGGCGCCGGGGCTGCGGGCCGGTGACCGGATGGTGTTCGGGGTCGCCGGCGCGTACGCCTGGAACATCTCGCACCATGACTTCCTCATGCACCCGCGACCCGGTTTCCACTTCCTGGGCGGCGGGGAGGCCGGCCCGGGTGGGGAGGGCTGAGGTACGGGCGGGCAGGGCCGAGGTGCTCCGCCCCGCCGGGGTCCGCCGCCGCGGGTGCCCGGCCCGTCGGGCGCTGCGCGGGCGTCCGGGGCGGACGGCGGGCTGCCGGGGCGGTGGGGGCGGGTCGTACCCGGCCCCGCACAGTCCGGGCCGCGCCCTGCGGCCGGATCATGGCCCCCGCAGCTCAGGGGCGCCGTCCGGCCCTGTGAGCGGGCCCCGCCGGCGGTGCTCACGGAGCGCCGCCGGCCACTGTGTGGTCGCCGTAACGACGGGTGCGCGGTTGCCGTGACACCTGGTTAACGGGCGGTTCGTAAGGTCGGGAGCACAGCAGCCGACCGCGAAGGGGACCGTCCGTGACCGCACCGGAACCGCCGGCAGAAAGCATTTCGCAGGTGCGGACGGCGTGCACGTACTGCGGTGTCGGCTGCGGGGTCGTGCTGGACGTCGCGACGGACGGGGACGGGCGGCGGACGGTGCGCAAGGCGGCCGGCGACAAGGCCCACCCGGCGAACGCCGGCCGGCTGTGCACCAAGGGTGCGACCAGCGCCGAGCTGTTCGCGGCGCCGGGGCGGCTGTCGACCGCGCTGCTGCGCGCGGACCGCGGCGACGAGCCGATGGCCGAGGCCATGGACACGGCCGTCAAGCAGACCGCCGCGCGGCTGCGGGAGATCATCGACGAGCACGGCCCGGACGCCCTCGCCCTCTACGTCTCGGGGCAGATGACGCTGGAGGCGCAGTACCTGGCGAACAAGCTCGCCAAGGGCTTCGTCCGCACCCGGCACATCGAGTCCAACTCGCGGCTGTGCATGGCGAGCGCGGGCAGCGGCTACAAGCTGTCGCTGGGCGCGGACGGCCCGCCCGGCTCGTACGAGGACTTCGAGCACGCCGACGTCTTCCTCGTCATCGGCTCCAACATGGCCGACTGCCACCCGATCCTCTTCCTGCGGATGATGGAGCGGGTGAAAGCGGGCGCCAAGCTGATCGTCGTCGACCCTCGGCGCACCGCCACCGCGGCCAAGGCGGACCTGTTTCTGCAGGTCGAGCCGGGGACGGACCTGGCGCTGCTGAACGGCCTGCTGCATCTGCTGGCCGCGGACGGCCGGCTCGATGCGGAGTTCATCGCCGAGCACACCGAGGGCTGGGAGGCGATGCCGGAGTTCCTCCAGGACTATCCGCCCGCGAGGGTCGCGGAACTCACCGGGATACCGGAGGACGAGCTGCGCCGGGCCGCCGAGTGGATCGGTGCCGCGGACGCCTGGATGAGCTGCTGGACCATGGGCCTGAACCAGAGCACCCATGGCACCTGGAACACCAATGCCCTGATCAATCTGCATCTGGCGACCGGGGCGATCTGCCGGCCCGGCTGCGGCCCGTTCTCCCTCACCGGCCAGCCCAATGCGATGGGCGGGCGGGAGATGGGCTACATGGGGCCGGGCCTTCCCGGACAGCGGTCCACGCTGGTGGCCGCGGACCGTGCCTTCACCGAGGACCTGTGGGGCCTGGAGCCGGGGACGCTGCGGGCGGACGAGCCCGGCCGGGGCACCGTCGAGATGTTCCAGCGGATGGCGGACGGCGAGATCAAGGCGTGCTGGATCATCTGCACCAACCCCGTCGCCTCGGTCGCCAACCGCCGCACGGTCATCGAGGGGCTGGAGGCCGCGGAGTTCGTCGTCGCGCAGGACGTCTTCGCGGAGACCGAGACCACCGCGTACGCGGATGTGGTGCTGCCCGCCGCGATGTGGTCCGAGTCCGAGGGCGTGATGGTCAACTCGGAGCGCACGCTGACGCTGGTGCGGCAGGCCACCGACGCACCGGGCGAGGCCTGGCCGGACTGGCGGATCATCGCCGAGGTCGCCTGCGAGATGGGGTTCGAGGACGCCTTCAGCTACCGCAGTGCCGAGGAGATATTCGAGGAGATCAAGCGCGCCTGGAACCCGCAGACGGGCTATGACCTGCGCGGAGTGTCCTACGAGCGGCTGCGGCGGACGCCCGTGCAGTGGCCCTCGGCCACCGCCGACGGGCCCGCCCGCAACCCGGTGCGCTACCTCAACGACGGCGTCAGCCAGTCCCTGGACGAGCGGCCGGACGGTACCCGCCCCCGGCTGACCTTCCCCACCGCGTCCGGCCGGGCCGTGTTCTTCGCCCGTCCGCATCTCCCGGCGGCCGAACTGCCCGACGACGACTTCCCGTTCGTCCTCAACACCGGCCGGCTGCAGCACCAGTGGCACACCCTCACCAAGACCGGCACGGTCGCCAAGCTGAACAAGCTCAACCCCGGCCCCTTCGTGGAGATCCACCCCCAGGACGCCCAGGCGCTGGGGCTGGCGGAGGGCGACATGGTGGAGGTCGCCTCACGGCGCGGCCGGGCGGTGCTGCCCGCCGTCCTGACCGACCGGGTGCGGCCCGGCAACTGCTTCGCGCCGTTCCACTGGAACGATCTGTTCGGCGAGTACCTCAGCGTCAACGCGGTGACCCATGACGCGGTCGATCCGATCTCCTTCCAGCCCGAGTTCAAGGTGTGTGCGGTCTCCCTGGCCAAAGTTGCGGGAGAGACGGGGCCCGTGCCGGGGACGGCGGCCCACACGGGCGGGACGGCCGCGGAGGACGCGGGCCCGGGCCCCGGTGAGCGTGTGCCGGTAGCGGCGCTGGCCGGGGTGTTCCAGCTCGCCGAGCCCGCGCCGCCGGTGCTGGCCCCGCACGAGCGCCGCTATCTGTCCGGCTTCCTCGCCGGGCTGGACTCCGGGTCCGCCGTCGGCACCCCGGTGCTGCCGGCCGAGGCGCCCTTCAGCCCGGACACCGCGCTGTGGGTCAACGGCGTGCTGGCCGGGATGTTCTCCCGCATACCCGAGGTCCGGCCGCGGACCGCGGCGCCGGACGCCCCCGCCGCGCCGGCCGGGGACCCACCGGCCCGGACGGTCGTCGTCCTGTGGGCCTCGCAGACCGGCAACGCGGAGGAGGTCGCCGCCGACACGGCCCGCCGGCTCAAGGGCAGCGGCCGGCAGGCGACCCTGCTGAGCATGGCCGACACCGCACCGGCCACCCTGCCGGACGGCGCCGATCTGCTCATCGTCACCAGCACCTTCGGTGACGGCGACGCCCCCGACAACGGATCGGACTTCTGGGAGACCCTCAACGCCCCGGACACCCCGCGGCTGGAGGGCGTGCGCTACTCGGTGCTCGCGCTGGGCGATTCCTCGTACGACGACTTCTGCGGCCACGGCCGCCGGCTCGACGACCGCCTCGCCGAACTCGGCGCGGTGCGGCTGGTGCCGCGGACCGACTGCGAACCGGACTACGAAGCACCGGCCGGGCAGTGGCTCGACCAGGTGCTCACGGTCCTGACGGAGGGCCCGCAGCCGGCCGGCGGTGCGGCGCCCGGCGATGCCGGGAAGCCGGCGGCCGCCCCGGCTCCCGCGGCGCCGGCCGCCACCGGGCCCGCCAAGCCCGCGCCCGTCACCGCCCGCCTCGTCGGCAACCAGCTGCTGAGCCGGGACGGGGCCACCAAGGAGGTGCGGGAGTTCACCTTCGACACCCGGGACGAGGACGGCACCCCGCTGGACTACGAGGCGGGCGACGCGCTCGCGGTGCTGCCGCAGAACCGCCCGGAGCTCGTCGCGGAGTGGCTGGCGGTCACCGGTGCCGATCCCGCCGCCACCGTCGACCTCCCGGGCCCGGGCGCGGTGCCGCTGGGCGAGGCGCTGCACCGCCACCTGGACATCACCCGGATCACCCCCGGTCTGCTGCGCCTCGTCGCCGAACACACCGGTGACCGGGTCCTGAAGAAGCTGCTGCGGCCCGACAACAGGGGCGAGCTGGCCCAGTGGACCTGGAGCCGGCAGGCCGTCGACGTCCTCGCCGAATACCCGGTACAGGCCGGTGCGGCGGAGTGGGCGGACCTCCTCCCCCGTCTGCAGCCCCGGCTGTACTCCATCTCGTCGAGCCCGCTGACCGACCCCGCTCTGCTGCGTCTGACGGTCTCCGTGGTCCGCTACGAGAACCGCCAGGGCCGCCCGCGTGGGGGCGTGGCCTCCACCTTTCTGGCCGATGCCGAGCAGGGGAGCCCGGTGCCGGTGTTCGTCCGGCGCACCCCCCAGTTCCGTCCGCCGGCCGATCCGGCGACCCCGATGGTGATGGTGGGCCCCGGCACCGGCGTCGCGCCCTTCCTCGGCTTCCTCGACGAGCGGCGCGCCCGCGGCCACCGCGCCCCCAACTGGCTCTTCTTCGGCGAGCAGCGCCGCGCCACGGACTTCTACCACGAGGACGCCCTCGGCCGGCTGTGCCAGGACGGACTGCTCACCCGGCTGGACACCGCCTTCTCCCGCGATCAGCGCGCCAAGATCTACGTCCAGGACCGGATGCGCGAGCACGGCGCCCACCTGTGGTCCTGGCTCCAGGACGGCGCCCACTTCTATGTGTGCGGTGACGCGTCCCGGATGGCCAAGGACGTGGACCGGGCGCTGCGGGACATCGCCGTCGCACACGGCGGCCTGACGCAGGAGGCGGCCGCGGGCTATGTGAAACAGCTCGCCGCCGACAAGCGGTACGTCCGGGACGTGTACTGACCGAGGGCATCGCCCTCGGCACCCCCGGCCCCGGCGCTGTGGGCCGCCTCCCCGGCACCTGTCCGCCGTCGCGGGTGCCTCCCTTCCCCACCTGAGCCCGGCCCTCGGCCAGCCGCTTCCCCGTTCTGCCTGAACGGGCCGACGGCGGGCATCGGACCGACCATGGTGAGGAAGGAGAGGAACATGACCCTGATGACCGCTGCCGCCCTGACCACCGAACCGGAGCCCAGGGGGCCGGACGCCGTGCCGAGCGAGCCGGAGCCCACGCCGCGGGACCCGGTCCCGGCGGAACCGGAACCAGCACCGGAACCCGACGAGCCGGGCCCCGCCCCCGCGGAACCCCCCGGCACGGAGCCGGGCGAGCACCCGGCCCCCGAGCCACCCGACTGAACCACCGTCCTCCGGTTGCCCGCACGGCATGGCCCGAGCCGCCAGTCGGGGGCCCCGGCCATGACATGCCCATCTCGTGGGCACACGCACAGTTCCGCCGCTGAACGCCCCTTGCACGCCACCTTGGTGAGGAGATGAGCATGCGCAACGCGGACCACACGGAGACCGGCGCACCGGGCCCCCTCGGCGCCGACGAGCTGCGCTCCCTCGACGCCCACTGGCGGGCCGCCAACTACCTGTCCGCCGGGCAGATCTACCTGATGGCCAATCCGCTGCTGACCGTCCCGCTGCGCCCCGAGCACATCAAGCCGCGGCTGCTGGGCCATTGGGGCACTTCACCCGGCCTCAACCTGGTGCACACCCATCTCAACCGCGTCATCAAGGCCCGCGAGCTGGACGCCCTGTGCGTATGGGGGCCCGGGCACGGCGGCCCCGCCGTGGTGGCCAATTCCTGGCTGGACGGCACGTACTCCGAGACCTACCCCGACGTCCCCCGGGACGGGGCGGGCATGGCCCGGCTGTTCCGGCAGTTCTCGTTCCCCGGCGGCATCCCCAGCCACGTCGCCCCGGAGACCCCGGGCTCGATCCACGAGGGGGGCGAGCTCGGCTACTCCCTCACCCATGCCTATGGCGCGGCGTTCGACAACCCGGAGCTGTTGGTCGCCTGCGTGGTCGGCGACGGCGAGGCGGAGACCGGGCCGCTCGCCGCGTCCTGGCACGCCACGAAGTTCCTGGACCCGGTGCACGACGGCGCGGTGCTGCCGGTCCTGCACCTCAACGGCTACAAGATCGCCAATCCGACGGTGCTCGCCCGGATCCCGCAGGACGAGCTGGACGCACTGCTGCGCGGCTACGGTCACGACCCGCTCCATGTCACCGGCGACGACCCGGCGGCGGTCCACCAGGCGCTGGCCGCCGCGATGGACCACGCGCTGGACCGCATCGCCGCCATCCAGCGCCGGGCCCGCACGGAGGGGGTCACCGAGCGCCCCCGCTGGCCCATGATCGTGCTGCGCACCCCCAAGGGCTGGACCGGTCCGCACGAGGTCGACGGGCAGCCCATCGAAGGGACGTGGCGCGCCCACCAGGTCCCGCTGCCCGGTGTACGGGACGACGCCGGGCATCTGCGGCAGCTGCAGGACTGGCTGCGCTCGTACCGGCCGGACGAGTTGTTCGACGCCGAGGGGCGGCCGCGCCCCGAGGTGCTGGCCTGCGTGCCGGACGGGCCGCGCCGGCTGGGTGCCTCGCCGCACGCCAACGGCGGTCTGCTGCTGCGGGAGCTGCCCCTGCCGCCGCTGGAGCGCTTCGCGGTGGAGGTCGACAAGCGCGGCAGCGCGCTGCACGAGCCGACCCGGGTGCTGGGCGGGCTGCTCGAAGCGGTCATGGAGGCCACGGCGGAGCGCCGTGACTTCCGGGTGATGGGCGCCGACGAGACCGCGTCGAACCGGCTGGAGGCCCTCTACGAGGCCACCGGCAAGGCCTGGCAGGCCGAGCGGCTCGGCACCGATGAGCATCTCGCCCGCGACGGGCGGGTCATGGAGGTGCTCTCCGAGCATCTGTGCCAGGGATGGCTGGAGGGCTACCTCCTCACCGGCCGGCACGGGCTCTTCTCCAGCTACGAGGCGTTCGCGCACATCGTCGACTCGATGGTCAATCAGCACATCAAGTGGCTGCGGACGTCCCGCCGGCTGCCCTGGCGGCGCCCCATCGCCTCGCTGAACTACCTGCTCACCTCACACGTCTGGCGGCAGGACCACAACGGCTTCTCGCACCAGGACCCGGGCTTCGTCGACCACATCCTCAACAAGAGCCCGGAGGTGGTCCGGGTCTATCTGCCGCCGGACGCCAACACCCTGCTCGCGGTGGCCGATCATGTGCTGCGCAGCCGCGACTACGTCAATGTGATGGTGGCCGGCAAGCAGCCGAGCTTCGACTGGCTCACCCTCGACGAGGCCCGCGCCCACTGTGCGCGCGGCGCCGGCGCCTGGGAGTGGGCGGGGACGGAGGACGGCAGCCGGGAGCCGGACGTGGTGCTGGCCTGTGCCGGGGACGTCCCCACCCAGGAGACGTTGGCCGCGGCCGATCTGCTGCGCCGGCATCTGCCGGAGCTGGCGGTGCGGGTGGTCAATGTCGTCGACATGGCTCGGCTGCTGACGCCCGGGGAACACCCGCACGGCATGCCGGACCCCGAGTACGACGCCCTGTTCACCCGCGACAAGCCGGTCATCTTCGCCTACCACGGCTACCCGTGGCTGATCCACCGGCTCGGCTACCGCCGCGCGGGCCACGAGAACCTGCACGTCCGCGGCTACAAGGAGGAGGGCACCACCACCACGCCCTTCGACATGGTCGTCCGCAACGATCTCGACCGGTTCCGGCTGGTGATGGACGTGGTGGACCGGGTGCCCGGCCTCGGCGTGCGCGCCGTCGCGCTCCGGCAGGAGATGGCCGACGCCCGTACCCGTCATCACGCCTGGATCCGGGAGTACGGCACCGATCTGCCGGAGGTCGCGGACTGGACCTGGAGCGGCTGAGCCGGACGCCCGCGCCGGATCAGCCCCGGACGCCCGCCTGCTCAGGCCCCCGCGGCCTTCCGCACGTCCTCGACGACGGACCGGTCCAGCGCCGCGCGCACCAGCCCGGAGGCGAAGGCGGCGGTCCGGTCCGGCCCGACCAGCCGGGCCAGTTGCCGGCGCTCGCCCGGCAGACCCAGCCGCTCCGCGCCCTGGACGGCCTTGGCATCGAGGTACGGGGCGAATTCGGGCCAGACGCCCTGCACCTCACGCAGAAAGATGTGGGAGCCCGCGGGCCCCATCCCGGGAATCTCCTGCAGTGCCCGGCGCAGCGCGGTGGCGTCGCCGTCGGCCGCCTCCCGCATCCGCCGCAGATCGCCGCCGTAGGTGTCCAGCAGCAGCGTGGCACCGTCACCGAGCTGGGTGGCGGTGCGCTCGTCGTAGCGCCGGTAGCCGCCCTCCCCCAGGGCGTCGACCCGCTGTTGCCAGGTCGCCCCGGCCATCCGCCGCGGGGTGCGCATCCCCGCGTCGAACAGGGCACGGGCGGCCGCCACCGCCACGGAGGCACGGATGCGCGCGCTGAGCAGCCCGGCCAGCACCAGCACCTGGTACAGCGGCTGCGGAGTGTTGCCCACCCGGATCCCGCTCTGTGCCGCGAAGGTCTCGCCGTGCCGCTCCAGCAGGGCGTGCGCCAGGGCCCGCTGCCCGCCGCGGGGGCTCATACCGCGGTCCCGTACGGGCGCCCGGGGTCGAGGGGGAGAGTGCCTGCCACGCCATGTCCTCCGTTGCTCCGGTCGGTTCGTCCGCGGTCACCCTCCCCGGCCCCCGACGCACGGGAAACGGCCGCTGCTCCAAGGGGCGCAAGGACGCGCCGCACCGTATGGGCGGGCGTGGCGGGGCTCAGCGCAGCGCGTCGAGCCGCCTGCGCGCCGTACGCAGCGACCGCCCGCGGGCCGGCACCCCGGACCACGGGCGGGCGGCCGCCTGCTCCAGGACGCCCGCGACGTCCCGCAAGGACCAGTGCTGCGGGGTGAGTCCGGGCTCGTCGAGCTGGCCGCGGCTGAGGGGAGTGGCGACCGGAGCGCCCGGCTTCGGCCGCAGCGACCAGGGGGCGACGGCCGTCTGTGCGTAGGCGTTGCGCTGCACATCGAGGTAGAGCCGGTCGCCGCGGGACGTCTTGCGGACCGCGGTGGTCAGCCGGTCCGGGTGACGCTCCGCCAGGACCTGCGTCACGTCCTGGGCGAAGCTCCGCACCGTGTCGACGTCGCTCTTGCCGTCCAGCGCCACGACGGCGTGCAGGCCCTTCGATCCCGTGGTCATCAGGGCGGCGGGCAGGCCGAGTTCGTCGAGCAGCGCGCACAGCCGCCGGGCGGCGTCCCGTACGGCCGCGAAGTCCGGTCCGGGCGGGTCGAGGTCGAACACCAGCCGGTCCGGGTGCAGGGGGCGGTCGGCGCGCGAGAGCCAGCGGTGGAAGGTGAGGCAGGCCTGGTCGGCGAGGAAGAGGAGGGTCGCCTTGTCCTCGCAGACGGTATGGGTGACGGTGCCGCCCTCCTTGGCGACCTCGGCCCGCCGGATCCAGTCGGGGTAGTGGTCCGGGGTGTCCTTCTGCATGAACTGCGGGCCGCCCAGGCCCTCGGGGAGCCGCTCCAGCATCAGCGGGCGCCCGCGCAGCTGCGGGACCATCGACGCGGCCACCCGGCGGTAGTAGTCGAGGACATCGGCCTTGGTCAGCCCGTCGTCGGGGAAGAGCACCTTCTCCGGCCGGTGGAGGCGCACCGTGCGGCGGCCCGCGCGCACCGAGGCCGTGCCGGTGTCCGTACCGGAGCCCGTGTCCGTGTCCGTGGGGTTCATGCGGGCGGGGGTACCCGGTCCGGGCCGCCGCTACGCTCCCGCGTCCGGGTGGCACGTCCGGCGGGAGCGTCCGGGCGCCGCCGGTGTCGCGGGGTCCCGCGGGCCGTCGCAGAGTGGGCAGGGACGCGGTCCGGGCGCGGCTGGGCGCATGGGCGGCGCAGGACCGGCAAGGAGACCGGCAGGCCCGGGCGGAGGGAGCGCCCGGCGCCCGTCCGCCCGGGAACGACACATCCCCTCCGCCCAGGAACGACACAGAACGAAACATGAGGAGCAGATGACGGTGCGAGCGCACACGATTACGCCGGCCACCCCCCGTCCGGACCCGGTTCCGCCCACTCCTGGCCCGGGCCCCGGCCCGCCGGGACCCACTCCGGGCCCGGCGCCCGGCCCGGTTCCCTCCCCCGGCCCCGATCCGGTGCCGCCGCCGGTGCCGGGGCCCGAACCGGATCCGGTCCCGCCGCACCCGGCACCGCCGACGCCGGGTCCGCAGCCCGGCCCCGCGCCCGATCCGCTGCCCGCGCCGGGCACCGACCGACAGGCCGGGCGGCCGGGCCGGACGGGGTAGTCCGCGGGACCGGCCCGCGCTGCACCGGCTCCCGAGCCGGCCGGGCGCCGACCGGCGAGCCGGGGGTGTCGCGGCGTCCCGCACAATGAACCCACCGGTTCATCCAGACGCCGGGCGCGCACCGCGCACCTCTGCACGGGAGAGAACATGCCGAACCCGGACGCCGACAGGGCCTCCGCCGTCCCCGTCCTGGTCCTCAACGGGCCCAATCTCAATCTGCTCGGGCTGCGTGAGCCCGAGATCTACGGACGGGACACCCTCGCCGACATCGAGGAACTGTGCCGGAGCACCGCCGCCGAACACGGGCTGCGGGCCGATCTGCGGCAGAGCAACCACGAGGGCGTCCTCATCGACGCCGTGCAGGAGGCCCGGACCGCACACCGCGGAATCTTGATCAATCCGGCCGGCTACAGCCACACCTCCGTCGCCCTGCGCGACGCACTCGCCGCGGCGGACGTCCCGATCGTCGAGGTGCATCTGTCGAACATTCACCGGCGGGAGGAATTCCGGCACTTCTCCTACGTGTCCGGGGTCGCCGACGCCGTGATCTGCGGGGCGGGCGCCCACGGCTATGCGCTCGCGCTGGCCCATCTCGCCCGTCTGGTGCACAAGACCTGACGAGGCGCTACCGGCAATCCCGCACGGACAGGCCCTAGTCTCGGCGGGTGGGGCATTCCGAGGAGCGCGCCGAGGGTGCGGGACCGTTCATCACCCGGCTGACCTGGCGCCTGGAGGAGGGCGGCACCGCCGTCTGGGAGTCCCGGGCGGCCCGCAAGCGCGGGACGCTCGCGGTGCGGCCCGCCGGTGCCGCCGAGAGCAGCCAGCGGCGCGCCGACACCGCGGCCCTGGCGCGGCTGCGCAGGCTCAACGGCGTGGCCGCGGGCTCGTTCACGCTCGGCGGCGTCCTCTTCGCCGTCGGTGCGGCGCTCGCCCAGTTCAGTACCGCGGGTCCGCTCGTGAGCGCCACGGTCTACTTCATCGGCGGCGTGTTCTTCACCCTCGGCGGCTATGCCGCACTGGCCCAGACCATCAATGCGCCGCGCCGGGAGGGTACGGCAGGTGAGCTGACCTCGCACGGGTTCCGGTGGTGGAGCTACGAGCCCGGCCGGGTCGACTGGCTGAGTACGTTTCTGCTGTTCCAGGGGACGCTGGTGTTCGGCGTCAATCTGCTGGATTCGTTTCTGCAGGGGCTCACGGCGCGGCAGATGAACCGGCTGGTCTGGACCCCCGACATGATCGGCTGTGCGCTGTTCCTGGTCTCCGGGCAGCTGGCGGTCATCGAGGTCTGCCACGGCCGGCCGTGCTTCCACCGGCGCAGCCTCGGCTGGTGGATCGTCGCGGTCAATCAGCTCGGTTCGGCGCTCTTCATGGTCTCGGCGCTGGCGGCCTTCAGCCGGCCCGCGACCGGCAGTCTCGTGAACGTCGGCGTCGCCAACTGGGGGACCCTCACGGGCGCGCTGTGCTTTGCGGTGGCGGGCGTGCTGCAGGCCTACGAACGTCCCTGACATGCGGGTGACGCCTACCTGTGGAACCGTGGTGTCACGGCGTGATCACCGGCGGGTCCGGTCTGGTCGGCCAGGTTTCTCAAGCAGAGGAGTGACCCATGGCCTCTCGGAAGCAGACAGTGGGCGGATGGACCGCATTCGCCGCAGTCCTGATGATCTTCGGTGGTGCGATGACCCTCCTGGAGGGCATCTCCGCCATCGCCAAGGACAACGTCTTCGTCACCACGCAGAACTACGTCTTCTCCTTCAACCTCACGGGATGGGGCTGGATCCATCTCATCCTGGGCATCGTCATCCTGCTCGCGGGCATCGCCCTGCTGAGCAGTGGCGCGATGTGGGCCCGGGTGATCGGTGTGATCCTCGCGGGCCTCAGCGCGCTCGCGAACTTCCTGTGGATCCCCCACTACCCGTTCTGGGCCATCGTGGTGCTCGCCATCGACATCTTCATCATCTGGGCGCTGTGTGCCGGAGACCACCGCCACGCCGTCGCCGTCTGAGCCGGCCCGGCGCGCCTGATGGCCTCCGGACCCACCGCGCGGGAACGCGCGGAACGGGGCAGGGCACTTCGCTCCGAAGTGCCCCGCTCCCGTCATGCGGAGTTCACCCCGGCGCCGGACCGGGCCGATCCGGTGGACATCGTCGAGCGGCAATCGGCCCACCGGGTCCCGGAGTTGGTGCCCCTTCGCTACGGGCGGATGCTGGAGTCACCGTTCCGCTTCTATCGCGGTGCGGCCGCCATCATGGCGGCGGATCTGGCCACGACACCGTCGACGGGGCTGCGGGCCCAGCTCTGCGGGGATGCCCATCTGCTGAATTTCCGGCTGCTGGCCTCCCCCGAGCGTCATCTGATGTTCGACATCAACGACTTCGACGAGACCCTTCCCGGCCCGTGGGAGTGGGACGTCAAGCGACTGGCGGCCAGCTTCGCCATCGCGGCCCGTCAGAACGGCTTCAGCGAGCCGGAGCGGGCCGGCATCATCCGGGCCGCCGGCGCTTCCTACCGCGAGCAGATGCGCCGGTACGCGCAGATGCGCACCCTGGAGGTCTGGTACGCGCACGCCGATATGGCCGAGGTCGAGGCCGAGGAGGCCCATGAGCTGGGCGCCAGGGGCCGGGCGGGGCTGGCCAGGGTCATCGAGGACGCCCATGGGCACGACACCCTGCAGGCGTTTCGCAAGCTGACCCGGCGCAGCGGCGGGCAGGTGCGGATCGCGTCCGATCCGCCGCTGATCGTGCCGCTGCACGAGCTGCTGCCGGGCTCCGAGGGCGACCGGCTGGCCGGCACCCTCAGTGATCTCATCGCCAGTTACGGCCGCAGTCTGCGCGCGGACCACCGCCGGCTGCTGGAGCAGTACCGGGTCGTCGACCTGGCCCGCAAGGTCGTCGGCGTCGGCAGCGTGGGCACCCGCTGCTGGATCGTGCTGCTGCTCGGCAGGGACGACGACGATCCGCTGCTGCTCCAGGCCAAGGAGGCCGACGAGTCGGTGCTCGCCCCGTACGCCGGGGCGAGCCGGCACCGCAACCAGGGCGCCCGGGTGGTGGACGGCCAGCGGATGATGCAGGCCGCCAGCGACATCTTCCTCGGCTGGCAGCGGACCACCGGTGTCGACGGCCGCCCCCGCGATTTCTACGTACGCCAGCTGCGCGACTGGAAGGGCATCATGCCGGCGGACGAGATGGTGCCGGTGGGCATGCGGCGCTTCGCCGTGCGCTGCGGCGCCACGCTCGCCCGCGCGCACGCCAGGTCGGGCGACCGGATCGCGATCGGCGCGTACCTCGGCTCGGGGACGGTCTTCGACGAGGCGCTGGCGCAGTTCGCGGAGCGCTACGCGGACCAGAACGCGCGCGACCACCAGGCGCTCGTGGCGGCGGTCCGCTCGGGCCGCGTCCGGGCCGAGGCCGGCTGAGGCGGCGGACGCGGGTGGCGGGCGCCCACAGCCCCCGCCACCCGATCGGCACACCCGGCAGCGCACGGGATGTACGCCCCGTCCGCCCCGCCTAGCATGGATCCGAATGGCTCCGACGAAGGCGGCCCCATGCGCCCCACGGCGAAGTTCTCCATCAGCTTCGGCCTGGTCACGATCCCGGTCGCGGCGTACAACGCCACGGACAGCTCCGCGTCCGTCAGCTTCGTACGGATCCACACCGCGGACGGCGGACGGGTGCGCAATCAGCCCGTGTGCTCGGCGGAGGGCGTCGAGATCTCCCCGGACGAGATCGGCCGGGGCTACCGGCCCGACGACAGCGACACCGTCGTCCCGCTGAGCGACGAGGATCTGGACGCACTGCCGCTGCCGACCGCGAAGACCCTGACGATCCTGGCCTTCGTCGCCGGCGGCGACATCGACCCGCTGCAGATGGGCAAGGGCTACTACCTGGGCATCGACAGCCCCGCCGCGGCCAAGCCCTATGTGCTGCTGCGCGAGGCGATGGAACGGCATCAGCGCGTCGGCCTCGGCAAGATCGCGCTGCACGGACGGGAGACGCTCGCCATGATCCGGCCGATGGAGGGCGCGCTGGTGATGCAGGTGCTGCTGTGGCCGCACCAGATCCGCCCGATGGACGGGGTCCTTCCCGAGCGGCAGGTGGAGGTCCACGCCAATGAGGTGGAGGCCGCCGAGACCCTGATGGACTCCTTCGGCCGACTGTCCGAGGACGACGTGCACGACCACTACCGCGAGGCGCTCGAAGAGATCGTGGCGGCGAAACTGGCGCATCGTGAGCCGCACTTCGAGGCCGGCGAGGAGCCGCCCGCCGGACAGGTGATGGACCTGATGGCGGCCCTGCAGGACAGTGTGCGCGCGGCCAGGAAGTCCCGCGGCGAGGACGAGGAGGGCGAACCCGCCCGGAGCACCGCCCGGTCCGGCCGCAGTACGACGAAGAGCACCGCGAAGAAGACCGCAGCGAAGAAGACGGCCGCCGGCGAAGCCACCGCCGAGAAGGCCACTGCCAAGAAGTCCGGCGCCAAGAAAACAGCCGCGGCGAAGAAGACCTCCGGCAGAGGCGGCCGGCGGGCCGGCTGAGCCCGGCCGGAGCCGTGCCGCCCACCGCCCGCCCCGCTTGCGCACATAAGGCGACCGCCTCGGGGTACCCGATGCCTCAACGGGGATTACTGCCAAGAGAGTTATGGAGGTTGACACCATGGGTATCGGCGGGTGTATCGGCCTGCTCGCGGTGGGCGCGATCCTCACCTTCGCGGTGGACTGGCACATGGCCGGGATCAACCTCGACCTGGTGGGCATCATCATGATGATCGTCGGCATCATCGGCCTCGCCACCTACGTCAGCATCCTCAAGCGGCGCCGCACCCAGCCGCCGTCCCCCGGCGCCCCGGTCGTCGATGTCGAGGATGCCCGCTACTACAAATAGCCTCCCCCGTCGGCGCGATGGACCCCCGCGGGGCGGGCAGGTCAGCCGCAGGAGGTACGGGCCTTCGGCAGGGTGCCGTTCAGGAAGAAGTCGTCGACATAGTGCTGTATGCAGGGGTCGCCCGTGGTGTAGGCTGCATGGCCCTCACCGCGATAGGTCAGCACGACACTGGAGTTGTCCAGCGCCCGCGCCATGCTGAACGCACCCTGGTAGGGCGTCGCCGGATCATTGGTGGTGGCGACGAGCAGCATGGGCGGGGCGCCGGGCGCCGAGACGTCGCGGGAGGAGTCGTCGCCCGCCACCGGCCAGTCGTAGCAGTCCAGCAGTGTGGGGGCGATGTCCGGGCCGAAGAGCGGGGAGGCCTTGGTGAGTTCACGCTCCGCCCGGGGGAAGTCGTCGCCGCCGTAGCGTTCCGAGGTGTCCCGGCAGGAGATCGCCCGCAGGGCCAGCTGGTCCTGGGGCGGTAGCTCGTCCCGCCCGACCTGGCGTGCCGGGAGCCGGCCGGTGCGGGTGGCGCCGGCGCCCCCGCCGCCCTCCCCGCTGTTGCTCAGCCGGAGGATTCCCGAGGCGTCGCCGCGCCGCAGCTGGGCCAGCGCCTGGCGCAGCTGCGGCCAGTCGCTTCTGCTGTAGAGGGCCTCCCGCAGCGCGTACACATAGGTGGTCTCATCCACCGTCTCCCCCTTCGCCTTCATCGGCGTATCGCGCAACTTCTGGTACCAGCTGCGGAGTTGCTCCTGCGCCTTATGCGGATCGGTGCCCAGCGGGCAGCCCGCGCCATGGAGGCAGTCGGCGGCGAAGTCGTCCAGCGCCCGCTGGAAGCCCCGGGCCTGGGCCACCGCGGTCTGCCAGGTGTTCTTGGTGGGGTCCTCGACGCTGTCCAGCACCATCCGGCCGACCTTGCGGGGGAATTCATGGGCGTAGACCGCGCCGAGTTTGGTGCCGTACGAGAAGCCGAGGTAGTTGAGCTTGTCGTCATGGACCGCGGCGCGCAGGACGTCCATGTCCCGGGCGACGTCGGGGGTGCCGACCCACGGCAGCAGCCCGCCGGAGTAGCGCCCGCAGGCCTCGTTGATGCGCTTCTCCTTCGCGGCCAGGCTGTTGTCCTCGCCCGTGGTGGGGGGCGGGCTGAGCTTGCTGCCGCAGGAGACGGGGTCGGTGTGGCCGGTGCCGCGCGGGTCGAAGCTGACGATGTCGTAGCGCTGTCCCAGCCGGGCGAAGGCACTGCCGCTGTCGATCAGATAGTTGACGCCGGAAGCACCCGGTCCCCCGGGGTTGAGCACCAGTGAGCCGAGCCGCTTGCCGGGCCCGGTCGCCTTCAGCCGGATCAGCTGGACCTGCATCGTGCTCCGGCCGGGGTCGGAGTAGTTCCGCGGCACCATCAGCCGGGCGCACTCCAGGCGCTCCCGGAAACCGGGCGGCTCGGTGGCGCCCCCGCTCTGCGCGCCGCTCTGCACGTCCGTGCCACACGGCTCCCACGACAGGTGCTGCCGGTAGAACGGTGTCAGATCCTGGTCACCGACTGCCACCGCGGCGGGAGTTCCCGCGAAGGCGCCGCACAGCGCCACCACCGCCGCCACGGCCCACAGCCGTACCGAAACCGTGCGCCGGCGAACACGCCGCGCTCCCCCTACTCCCACACGAGACGGCGCACGGCGTGTTCCCGGCATATTCCGAGCCTAGGACCGTTACGCGGCGTCCGCACACCTGCGACGGGGGCATTCGACGCGCCGTACGCCCCCGTGACCAGCCCTTATTCGGGCAGGCAGGAGGCAGCCGCCGGTATTCCGCGCGCCCTTTCCGCGCGGACATGCACCACGCAGTGGGATCAGCCGCATTCACCGTGTAGCCAGATAGTGCTTGTCGGCGCGCTCAAGATGCGGAGGTCATCACACGGCTCACTCTGGAGTTAGGGCGGAGCAACACACCGCTGGGCGGTGGCCCTCTGCACAGACGCCGATTCGGCCGGATGACCGGGAAAAGGTGGCGCACCCATGAATGACGGATCCAAGGCCCTGTTGGCCGCCGCACTGGCCGGCGGCTATCTGCTGGGCCGCACAAAGAAGGCCCGGTTCGCCCTCACGGTGGCGTCGTATCTCGCCGGACGCCAATTCGGGCTTTCACCGCGCCAGCTCGTGACGGAAGGGGTACGCAAACTCGGCGAGATCCCCCAGGTTGCCGAGCTGGGCGACCAACTGCGCGGAGAAGTGATGGACGCCGGCCGGAAGGCCCTGACCACGGCCGCCAACCGCCAGCTGGAGACCCTCGCCGATACGCTCCACGACCGGACCCTGAAGCTCGAAAGCGGCGAGTTGGCGCCGGAGGAGGAGGAAGAAGAAGAAGAAGAGGAGGAGGAAGAAGAGCCCGCGCGGGGCGAAGAAGAGGAGGAAGAGGAGGAAGAAGAGGGCGAGGAGGAGCCCGAGGACGAGTACGAGGAAGAAGAGGAGGAAGAGGAAGAGGAGCCGGAGGAGGAGCCCGAGGAGCGGCCCCGTCGGCGTACCCCGCGGGAGGCCCCCCGGGCGGCGCCGCAGAAGCGCACACCGGCGGCAAAACGGGGAGGCCCGGCGAAGCGGGGCGGGCAGCAGCGGCCGGCCAAGAAGGCCGCTGGGAAGAAGGCCGCCGGCGGCCGTACGGCCGCGAAGAAGACGGCGCCGGCCAAGAAGACCGCCGCCAAGAAGACTGCGGCGAAGAAGACTGCGACGAAGAAGGCCCCGGCTAAGAAGACCGCGGCACAGAAGGCCCCCGCGAAGAAGACCGCCGCCAAGAAGACCGCGGCGAAGAAGACGGCATCCGCCAAGCAGTCGGCGCCCGCCAAGAAGACCACGGCCAAAAAGACGACAGCCAAAAAGACGACAGCCAAGAAGACGACAGCGAAGGCCGCCAAGAAGGCCCCCGCGAAAAAGACTGCCGCAGGCAGGAAGGCAGCCCCCGCTGCGAAGAAGAGCGCCAAGAAGACATCAGCGCGCGTCGAGCGCCGGAGGTAACCGGTCATGGCCAAGACGGGACAGGACAAAGCGGACTCGGGACTCGACCGACTGCGGGACGAGCTCGGGGACTATGTGACGAGCTGGGTCGGGAATCTGGCCGAACGAGCCGGCGACAAGCTGATGGATGTGACGGACCAGCTCACCGATGTCGCCGAGAACGGCGGATCCCTCTCCAAAATCGGCGCCAATCTCCTCGGCGGCGATTCCCCCGTCTCCGCCGCCCTCAAGGGCACGGCGGAGAACGTCAAGGACAACGTCGTGGGGAAGGCCAAGGAGGTCTTCGGCGGCGGGAAGAAACGCAAGTCGGGGGACCAGAAGGTCACCAACATCATCGAGGTCCTCGATATCGGCGTACCGCTGCGCACCGCCTACGACCACTGGACCCAGTACGAGAAATTCAGCAGCTTCACCAAGGGCGTCCGCAATGTGTCGGTGCAGGACGAGACGACCACGGACTGGAAGGCCAAGGTCGGCCCCTCGACCCGGGGTTGGAAGGCGACCGTCCTGGAGCAGGTGCCGGACGAACGCATCATCTGGACGTCCGAGGGTGCCAAGGGAACGACCCACGGCGCCGTCAGTTTCCACGAACTGGCGCCCAACCTGACCCGCATCGTGCTGGTCGTCGAGTACTACGCCTCGGGATTCTTCGAGAAGACCGCGAACATCTGGCGCGCCCAGGGACGCCGACTGCGGCTGGACTTCAAACACTTCCAGCGCTACGTGACCCTCACCGAGGAGGAGCCGGAGGGCTGGCGTGGCGAGATCCGCGACGGCGAGGTCGTACGGACCCATGAGGAGGCCGTCGAGGCCGAAGAGGCCGAGGAGGAGGAGTACGAGGGCGAGGAAGCCGAGGACGGTGAGGGCGCCGAGGAGGAGTACGACGAGGACTACGAGGACGAGGAAGAGGGCGACGCCGAGGACCGTGACGAGGAGGGCGAAGAGGGCGAGGAGGACGAGGAGTGGGAAGAGGACGAGGAAGAGGAGTGAGCCGGTCGGTGCGCGAGGGCCGGCGAGTTCACGTCTCCCGCCCGCGCCGGCCGGCGCCCGATGGAAGGACTCACCATGCGTGTGTTTCCGCCTCCTCCCTCGATCGAAGGGCTCACCGCCGTCGTCACCGGCGGTTCGCGGGGGCTCGGGCTGCTGCTGGCCCGCGAGTTGCTGCGGCGCGGCTGTGACGTCGTGCTGCTGGCCAGGGACGACGCCGAACTGGGCAGGGCGGTCGGCAAGCTCGGCCCGTTCCGCGGCGGCACGGTGCACGGGATGGTGTGCGATGTACGGGACCGGGCCGCGGTGCGCGACCGTCTCGCGGAGATCGCCGGGGACCGCGGGGGGCTGGACATCGTCATCGCGAACGCCGGCATCATCCAGGTCGGCCCCGCGGAGGCCCTCGGCGCCGAGGGTTTCCAGGACGCGATGGACTCGGTGTTCAACGGTGCCCTGAACACCGCGCTGGCCGCCCTCCCCCACCTCCGGCGCAGCCCGGCCGGCGGCCGGCTGGTGCTCATCGGGTCGGTCGGCGGTCTGCTGGCGGTGCCGCATCTGCTGCCGTACTCCTGCGCCAAGTCGGCGGTGGCCGCGCTGGCCGACGGGCTGCACGCGGAGGAGGCCCCGCACGGCGTCTCGGTGACCGCGGTCCACCCCGGCCTGATGCGCACCGGGGCGCATGTCCATGCGTTCTTCGGCGGGGACCGGCGGCGGGAGTACGGGTGGTTCTCCGCGGTGGCCGGGGCGCCGTTGCTGTCGATGAACGCCGAGCGGGCGGCGGACCGCATCGTGACCGCGCTCCAGCGCCGGCGCCCGCGCCTGGTGCTGACACCGGCGGCCCGGCTCGGCGCCACGGCTCATGGGCTGGCGCCGGTGACCACCACCCGGCTGGTGTCGGCGGCCGCCCGGGTGCTGCCGCGTGACGGCACCCGCGAAACCGTGCGCGGCTCGGCGGTCGAGGCCGGGGAGCAGCCGCCCGCCCCTCGGCTGCGCGCGGTCCTCGGCGCCCTCAACGAACGGGCGGCGGACCGCTTCAATCAGCGCTGAGGAGATGTTTCCGTGCGGAATTGCCGGGCACCCGGTCCATCATCGCAGGAAGAACCGACCTGTGGTGAAAGGAGAGTTCACCGTGGCCGCGAGCAATTCCCCCGCATACACCGTGCCCGGCCTGACCGAGGCCGAGGGCGGAGAGGTCATCGAACGTCTGCGGCTGAGGCTGCATGCGCTCAATGATCTGGCTCTGACGCTCAAGCATGTGCACTGGAATGTCGTGGGGCCGCATTTCATCGCCGTCCACGAAATGCTCGATCCGCAAGTCGATTCCGTCCGCGGCATGGTCGATGCCACCGCGGAGCGCATCGCGACCCTCGGCGGCTCCCCGACCGGCACGCCGGGCGCGCTGGCCGCGGAGCGGACCTGGGAGGACTACTCCGTCGGACGGGCGGACGCGATCGCGCACCTGGGTGCGCTGGATGTCGTCTACTCCGGGATCATCAAGGACCACCGGGCGGCGGTGGCCGCCACCGACGGGGTCGATCCGGTGACCCAGGACCTGCTCATCGAGCATCTGCGGTCGCTGGAGCTGTTCCAGTGGTTCGTCCGGGCGCATCTGGAGAGCGCCGGCGGCACGCTCAGCACCGGCGCGGCCCGGGGCGAGGCCGTGGCGGGCCGGGTGGCCGTCCAGCAGGCGAGCCGACAGCCCTGAGCCGGGCCGGAAGGTCTCCCGGCACAAGACGCCGGCCCCGTCGTCGCAGGGAGTGCGGCGGCGGGGCCGTGCCGGTCAGTGCTTGAGCGAGTCCCTGCCCTTCTCCATTGCCTGCAACACTTTGCCCCTCACCTGTTCGGCTTTCCCTCTCCGGGCCAGACTTTTGTTGCCCAGCGCCTTGCCGGTCGTTTGCATGGCCTTTCCCTCGACGATGTGGCCGAGGTTCCTGGTCTTCTTTGCGATTCCCATGTCACGCTCCTTCAGGGTGATTCAGCGGGTGGCAGCAACGTCCCGAGCGGGCCGAGATCCAAATTGAGGTCCTGCATCGAGAGGTCGTATTGGGTGCAGAGTTCCACCATGCGGTCGTGCAGAATCATCAGCGTCGCTCCCAGGCGCTCCTCCTGTTCCTCGGTGAGGTCTCCGGAGTCGACCCGTTGCAGGGCCTGACGTTCCATGAGCTGGCGCAGGAGCTCGACGAGGGTGAGCACGAGCTTGATGAGGTCGCGCTCGACCGTGTCCGGGTTGGTGCGCAGCCGGTGTGCCGGGCCGCGTCGTTCCCCGCCGCCGGGCGGCAGTTCGTCCTGCGGGGCCGCGGGCAGCAGCCGGAACGCCCGGGCGGCCGCGTCGGCGACATCGTCGAAGCGGCTGGCGGGGCGGCGGTCCTCATCCGTCATGACCGTCGCGTACCGGGGGTGCGGTGGCGGACCACGGGGCGGGCATCTGCTCGCTGATGGAGACGATCAGCGCGCGCAGCGAGATGCGGACGAGGTCGATGTCGGCGATGGACAGCACGACATCGCCGGTGAGGACCACGCCCCCGCTGAGCAGCCGGTCCAGCAGGTCGATCAGCGCGATCTGGCGGTCCGGCAGCGGCTCCTGCGCCACTGCCGGCGGCCGGCCGTCCGCCGCCCTCACGGTGCGGCTCGCTTCATCGGCTCGGTTTCGGGGGGCGTGGCGAAGGAGTACGGGGCCCATGGCCCGGTGACCTCGACCCGGACCCCGGTCAGTCCCTCGCCGGCCCGCAGGACGTCGGCGCGGAAGCCCTCGGCGTGCCCCACCGGTACGAGGTAGGCGTCGTTGACGACGTTCTCCCCCGGCCCGCGGGCGAGTTCGCCCTGCTGGGCGCGGTGCTGGACCCGGTCGACGGCGTGGTGCCGGGCGGCGTCCTCGACGCGCCGGGCGACCTCTTCGGCGTCCCGGTAGGCGTCCTCGCGGGCGTGCCGCTGCGCCCGGCGGTGGCTGAGGTAGGCCCGCCCGGGGCTCAGGTCCGCCGCGGCCGGCGGCACGGCCGGGCGCTCGGTGGCCGCGGGCGCCTCGACGTAGATTTTGACGCCCCACTCGGTGTGGGCGGTGAGGTCGGCCAGCCGGCCGGCGAAAGACTCCTGGCGGGCGTCGAGCATCTGCCGCACCCGCTCGTCGTCGAGGTACACCGTCGCCAGCCGCAGCGGCAGGACGGTGGTGCGCTCGGCCAGCGCCCCGATCACCCGGTGGTGGGCGCGGGCCACCGACTCCAGCCAGTCCAGGTCCTCCAAGTGGGCGCGCAGCGCGGACTCCTGGAAGTCCGGCTCGGGCACCGGGCTCACGGCGACCACCATCTCGCCCCGCCGGCCCGCGCGCACCAGGTGCACCGGCGCGTCCGCCACACCCGGCAGACCGGACAGCGCCTGCGCCAGCGTGTCGTCGTCGTCCCGGGCGACGGCGTACGCATAGCTCATGGTCCCGGTCATGATTCGTCCCGCCGCTTGCTCCGGGGGCGGGGCTCGGCCCGCTTGGCGCGGGAGGTCCGGGCGGCACGGCGCGGCGCGGGGCGGCTCTCCTCGTCCTCCTCCTCGGCCGGCGGCAGCTCGTCGCCCTGGCGCAGGGCCTCGATCTCGGCGCGCAGCCGCCGGTTCTCCTCGGCGAGCGAGTGGTAGCCGTCGGCGGCGCGGGAGGAGAGCGCGGGGTCGTGCTCCCACCAGTCGATGCCCATCTCCTTCGCCTTGTCCACCGAGGCGACCAGCAGGCGGAGTTTGATGGTGAGCAGTTCGATGTCGAGCAGGTTGATCTGGATGTCGCCCGCGATGACGATGCCCTTGTCCAGGACGCGTTCCAGGATGTCGGCGAGGTTGGCCGAGGAGCCCTGGCCGCCGTACGGGCCGGCCCTGGACGGGTAGTCACCCATCCTCCGTGCCACGGGTTCGTTCACGGCCGCTGCACCTCGATTCCCGGGTGTCCCGGCATTGTGGCCGGAGCGCGCGCCCGCGCTCCGGCTCCCCGGTGGCCGTGGTCAGCTGCCGGTGCCCTGCACATGAGCCCTGATCTCGTCCAGCCGGTCCAGCAGTTCGTCCTCGCGCCGGTCGAAGGTCTCCTCGTCGATCTCGCCCGCGAGCAGCGCCCGTTCGAGCGCGGCGAGTTCCCGCTCGATGGGTGCAGGGTCGTAGTACTCCTCCTCCGCGGCGTCGACGACGCGTTCCATGACCCAGGCCACGCCGCGCACGGGCGCCAGCGGAAGGGTGGCGAGGTGGCTCAACAGTCCCATGGGGACTCCCTAGACGAAACTGTAGGCGGGCAGCGGGCCGATCAGCCGGAGGTCGAAGTCCTCCCCCAGCTCGTGGGCGAGATCCTGCTCCGCGCCGAGGAAGCTCTTCTCGTTGTCCAGCTCCACGAGGAAGGACACGCTCAGGAAGTCGTCGCCGGTCGCCTGGGACAGGCGCTCCTCCCGCGCGAATCCGCGCAGCGCCCCGACGATCCGGTCGGCGAGCTGTTCCTCACGTGCCTGTACTTCCGCGGCGACCAACTCACCGAGGGCGAGGGGTACTTCCGGGCCGCCGGTGCCGCTTCTGATCTGTTCGTTCAGTGCGCGTGCCTGGTCCGACTCCAAGAGGATCTGCCGCAGCAGCGCCTCCTCGGCCTGGCTGGCCTTGAGGTGGTACTCCGCGCAGCCCTCCAGCGCCTCCAGCCGTTCGGCGTATATCTCCGCACGCTCCTCCAGCACGTCCCGTACGGAGTCGTCGTCCGCGGTGGTGAAGCCGAACTGCAGGGGCAGGACGGTGCCGTCGGCCATCAGCGCTTCCTGGACGGCCTGATGCGCGCCGAGGTCGCGGCGTTTGGGGCGCAGCTCCTCGGGGGCGTCGCTCACGACGGCGGTGAGTTCCCCGCTCTGCACCGTGCGCAGCGCGGACGGCGGGTCGCCCACCCCGTTCAGGCCGTTGAGGCGCTGGGGGTGGCTGGTTGCGACGATGGAGTAGACATAGACGGGCATCGCTCACTCCTTCCGGCGCCGGGCCGGACGACGAGCCGACCGCTCATGCCGGCCGGCAGGCTCCTTCTGCTTCTCCTCATGCTCCTCGTCGTCGCCGTCGCCCTTGAGGGCGTCGCTGACGGCCTCCGCGGCTCCGGACAGTGCGCCCTTGGCCTTGCCGTGCGAACCACCCTCGGTGACCTCGCCGACCAGATCGGTCAGCTGGGAGGGCGCCTTGCGTCCCGCCTCCAGGTCGAGGCGGTTGCAGGCCTCGGCGAAGCGCAGGTAGGTGTCCACGCTCGCCACGACGACGCGGGCATCGATCTTGAGGATTTCGATGCCGACCAACGACACCCGCGCGAAGACATCGATCACCAGACCGCGGTCCAGAATCAGATCGAGGATCTCGTAGAGATTTCCGGAGCCTCCCCCGCCACCAGGGGCGAGGGTCCCTCCGCCTTGCGGCACCACAGTCATGGTGCCTCCCTTCAGCGGCTCGCCCCGCGGTGCGGAGCGGCCGAGTCGTTCGCCTGGCGAACGTGGTGCTGCGGCCGGCCCGGCCTCAACGCCGGTCGATCTGGCCGCGGGTGTAACGGCGGGTGCGCTCGTACGCCACGAGTTCGCCTTCCTCGTCCAGCGTCACCCGGTACGTCGCCATCACGCTCGTGGTCCCCGGCACCCGTTCCAGCTCCAGGACTTCCACATCCGCCTGCCAGCCGTCCTCCGTCGGCTGCACCGCGGAGACGGACTCGGGGACCCGCCCCAGCAGCTGTTCGAGCTGCTCGGACGCGTACCGCATGGCGCGTGGTGCCGAAACGCGGCGGGCCACGCGTTCCGTCCCGCTCTCGCGGCTCTCGGCCCGGGTACTGCTGGTCTTTTTGACGGTTTTCCTGGCGGTCTTCTTGCTGGACGGACGCCGGACTCGGTCCGTGTCGTCCTCTTCGCCTGTGGCCATGGTCCTCTCCGGATTCGGAGGCGACATGCTGCCCACGCCACTTCCAAGAGGCGTCCCTACATGATATACGGCTTGAGCTGTGCGCATCTTGAGCGCGCCGTGCCCATGGGAGCACCGGGCGGTCCGGGATCCGAGTGCCGCAGCCCGGTCGGCGGCGTAACGTCAGCACTGACCCGGCAGAGACGCCGCGACGGTCTCGGCCCGGGAGAACCAGCGGGCCGGAGTGGTCTCGATGGCGCGACAGCTGTGTGTAGGTGAGCGATGACCGGCTGGGCCGGGGCGGATCCGGTGGACCGGGCCCTGCTCGGCGCCCTGCGGGAGACCGGGGCGTCCGCCGGCGGCCTCTACGAGCTGGCGGCCGATGAGCCGGTGCTGCAGCTCACCGCCATGAGCGGGATACCGGCGCCGTTCCTGGAGCCGTGGAGCCGGGTCGCGCTGGCGGCCCCGATTCCGGTCGCCGTCGCGGCCCGCGAGCAGCGGCTGGTGTGGGCGGGCGGCCAGCAGCAGATGGCCCGCGACTTTCCCCGTACGGCGGTGGCCGTGCCCTATGACTTCGCACTGGCGGCGGCTCCGGTCGGCGAGCGCGGCGACGGCCGGGGCGCCCTGCTGTTGTTGTGGCCGGCCGGCCACGCACCGCAGTTGTCGGGGTACGAATCCGAAGCGGTTCAGGCCGCCTGCCGGCGTCTGGCGGCGCTGCTGGACGAACTCCCCCGGCCCGGCACCGCCGCCGCGCCCACCGGCGCCCCGCGGGTCCTCTCGCCGCCTCCGGCGCGGACCGTGGGCCACGCCGAGGCGCTGGCGGCCGTCGCCTACCTGGAGCGGCTGCCCGGCGGCTGCTGCGCCCTCGACCTGGAGGGGCGCTTCACCCTGGTCACCACGGGCGCGGCGGAGCTGCTCGGCGAGCAGGAGGCGCGGCTGCTCGGCTCGCGCCCCTGGGACGCCCTGCCGTGGCTGCGCGACCCCGCCTTCGAAGACCGCTACCGCGCCGCGGTGATCAGCCGCCGCCCGATGTCGTTCACCGCCTGCCGGCCCCCGGACCAGTGGCTCACCTTCCGGCTGTTCCCGGACGCCCGGGGGCTGAGCGTATGGATCGGCCCCTCGGGCAAGGACTACGGCCCGGTGGCGCCCCCTCCCGCGCAAGGCGAGGTCGTACCCGTGCGGGCCGGGCAGATCTACCACGTCCTGCATCTTGCGGCGGCCCTCACCGAGGCCGTGGGCGTGCGGGATGTCGTCGATCTCATCGCCGGCCAGATCGTGCCGGCGTTCGGCGCCCAGGGCATGATCATGTACGCGGCGGAGGGCGGCCGGCTGCACACCATCGGCCACCGCGGATACCCCCCTGAGGCCGTCGCCGCCTTCGAAGGTGTCGCCCTGGACGCCGCCAACAGCCCTGCCGTACGCGCCCTCGCCACCGGGGAGCCCTGTTTCTTCAGCTCTCCCGAAGAGAGCGAACGCGACTACCCGGGGTTGCTGCAGCTGACCGGCAAGGCCTCCCGGGCCGTGCTGCCGCTGGTGGTCTCCGGCCGCCCGGTCGGCTGCTGCATCCTCTCGTACACCCGGCCCCGTACCTTCAGCCCGGAGGAACGCCAGGTCCTCACCTCGCTGGCGGGGCTGATCGCCCAGGCGCTCGACCGGGCCCGGCTCTACGACACCAAACAGCAGCTGGCCCACGACCTGCAGGCCGGCCTGCTGCCGCACAGCCTGCCCGCGGTGCCCGGGTTCGCGGTCGCCGGCCGTTACCTCCCGTCGACCCGCGGTATGGAGATCGGCGGCGACTTCTACGACCTGATCCGGCTCGACGAGGGCCACATCGCCGCCGTCATCGGTGATGTGCAGGGCCACAACGCGACGGCCGCCGCCTTCATGGGCCAGGCCCGCACCGCCGTCCGCGCCTATGCCACCGCGGGTGTGCCCCCCGGAGAGGTGCTGGCCCGTACGAACCGGCTGCTGACCGACCTGGACCCGGATCTGTTCACCAGCTGCCTGTACGTCCGCATCGACCTGCGGACCCGGCGGGCGTGCCTGGCCGGCGCCGGTCATCCGCCGCCCATCCTCCGCCACCCCGACCGGCACACCTCGGTACTGCACGTGCCGCCCGGCCTCCTCCTGGGCATCGACCCGGACGCCCGCTACTCCGCCACGGAGATCACCCTGCCCCCGAAGTCCGTTCTGGCCCTCTACACCGACGGCCTGGTCGAAACCCCGGGCGTCGATCCGGATCGCTCCGTCGCCGACCTGGCCGGCCGCCTCAACGACGCCCCACCCCTGAGCCCCGAGCGCCTCGCCGACGCCCTCCTGGAGAACCAGCACGCCGACACGGACCGTCAGGACGATGTCGCGCTACTGCTGTTGTCGGCCCTGCCGGTCGGGCCGGCCATCCCCGTGTGAGCGCACCCGGACAGGCGACCGTCATGTGGTGGGCCCCGGCCTCCCGCGCCAACTGCATCCCGTGGAGCAGCATCGCCCTGCCCAACCCGAGCCGCCGGTAGCCGGGATGCCCCAGTTCCAGGCCGGCTCTCCGTACGTCGCGTGGCCGTTCACCAGGTCGGGACGGAGGGCGGTAACCCGCTGCGCCAGGCCCTGCATGAGCTGCGCGTCCGCAGTGGTCACGAGCTCGGAATCATCCGTGGTGCGCCACTGTGCCAGGGCTCCGCGAAGCCATCGAACTGTTTTCCAGGGGTCGAGGATCACGGGTGATGCGACAACGCCGCGTGGGGTACCCCCTAGCTGGGGGAGTGCGGTGCCGGGCGTCGCAGGCCCGCGTGCGTACGGTGGCCGACGAGCGGTGCGGGCACGGTCAGCGCGCGGTGCCGTGCGGGCAGATCGGTCGGCCCGGCGGCGTGGCGTGCGGGCGGGCCGGGCGCAGCGGTTGGAAGGAGTGGGTGAGCGTCCAGGCGCCGATGCGGTCGCCGGCGTGGCAGCCGGTGACGTCTGCGGTGCGGAAGTGGATTCCGGCCCAGACCCGGGCGTTGATCATGTCCTCGTTGAAGCGGACGCCGTCGTCGTAGTGCCGTGTGGTGCCGGTGGCCTCGGAGGAGACGTTGAGGTCGAGGTGCGCGGTGCCGAGGATTCCGGTCAGGGTCCGGGTCACGGCGCCGGCGACCGTCGCGTGACCGCTGAGGTAGTCGGGGTGCGGTGGGGTGATCAGCAGCGGCTGCCACTGTGGGTCGGGGTCGGTCGCGGGGTTGCCGTCGGTGTCGGCGAGCTGGATGGCGGTGAGGGGCCGCCAGAATCCGTAGTGGAGTTTGGCGTTCCAGGCGGTGACGACGGCGTCGGTGGCCGAGGCGTTCGCCGCGGCGATCATCCGCGCGGTGTCGGCGATGTCCAGATCGTGCCGGGCGGTGTAGTCGCGGTACGCCGACTGGAGCTGCACCACCAGACTGCCGCCGAAGAACAGCGCGGTCTCGGTCTGCTGCGGGGTACGCGGCGAGCCGGTTCTCGCCCCCATGGTCTTCACCTCGTTCACGTCCCGGGCGTAGCGGGCCGAGGGCAGCGCGGGCGGCGGGCCGGGACGGAACTGGGCCGGGGAGGTGAGCACCATGGGGCGCAATTTCCCGAGCCAGGTATCGATGAAGGGCAGGTGGGCGGGCGGGGTGGGCCGCCAGACGCCGGGTGCGGGCGGCATGGTGAACTCCACCGTGGCGAACCGGCCGTCGCCTTCGCGCAGGGCGGTGAGGTGGTCGGCAGCGCGTGCCCCGAAGGCCACGCCCTGCGTCTTCGCCGTGCCGTCGGGGATCCTGGCCAGGGAATCGGCGTACGCGGCATCGAGCGGCGCCCGCGAGGCCGGGAAGTAGGCGACCAGTACGTGGTGTGCGGCGGTTACGGCCGCCGCCTCGGGCGAGGCGGTGGAGGGCCCCCGCGCCCGCCACTTGTACGGGGCGTAGCGGCCCTGGATGCCGACCACGGCGTTGTAGACGGCGGCCGAGACGAAACCGTGCCAGACGACCGCCTGCCCGGAGGGGCGGGTGGGGCCGAGGTTGGTGCTGATGGTGTCGGTGGCGATGGCGTTCCAGTCACGGACCGCCGCGGGGTCCGCCGCGGGCGGCGGCTGATGGACGGCGGTGGCGGTGGGGCCCGCCACCGCCGTGAGACCCGTTCGTGCACCTGGCCAGGCTGACAGCACCCCGGTGCGGGCAGAAACGGGCAGGTTTTCTGTGGTTACGGGCAGCCTTTCGCGCCACCCTGGTTGCTATAAACCTGATGCGGGCGGAAACGGGCAGTCCCGTGACCGAACGCAAAAGCCGAAACGATCAGATTCAGCCAGGAGTGAGCCATGAGGGCCGAGGAACGCCAGCACCGCATCCTCGCGCTCGCCCGGCAGGCCGGCCGGGTCGAGGTCGCCGATGCCGCAGCGGAATTCGGGGTCGCCCGCGAGACCGTACGGCGCGATCTGAGCGAGCTGGAGCGCCGCGGCCTGGTCCGGCGTACGCACGGCGCGGCGTACGCGGTCGAGAGTGCCGGGTTCGAGACCACGCTGGCCCGGCGGCAGACCCAGCAGGTGGACGAGAAACGCCGGGTCGCGGCGGCCGCGGCCACGCTGGTGGGTGAGGCCGAGACGGTGTTCCTCGACGAGGGCTACACCCCGGAGCTGGTCGCGATGCTGCTGCCCACCGACCGTCCGCTGACCGTGATCACCGCGTCGCTGCGGACCGCGTCGCTGGTCGCGGAGTCCGAGTCGACCACCGTCCTGCTGGCCGGCGGGCGGGTCCGCTCCGGTACGCAGGCGACGGTGGGCTCCTGGGCCCGGGACATGCTCGCCCGGTTCGTGATCGACCTGGCGTTCCTGGGGGCGAACGGCGTCTCCCGGGAGCACGGGCTGACCACCCCCGATCCGGCGGTCGCCGAGGTGAAGGAGCAGGCGGTGCGCTCGTCGCGGCGGCGGGTGCTGGTCGCGGTGCACAGCAAGTTCGGCGCCAGCAGCTTCTGCCGGTTCGCCGACGTCAGCGACTTCCACACGATCGTCACCGACGCGGGTCTGTCCGCGCCGGAGGCGCATCGCTACTCCCTCCTGGGGCCGCAGGTGCTCCGGGTCTGACCCGGGCGGGGGCCGCCCGGACGACCGGCCCCGTACGAACGAACCACCGCCACCGCACCGCCGTAGGCCACACCCCGGCCCACGACGGTCCCTCGGGCCTACCCGGACCACCGCGGCAACCGCCTCACCAGTACCGCAAGCACACCCATCTCCCCAGATATCTCCATCTCCCCAGATGTCTTCAGAAGGGCAAGAGCCGTGAGAGCACGATTCACCGGGCGAGGCCGTACCGGCCGCACCATAGGGCTGACCTCGGTCGCCCTGGCACTGACGCTGTCCGTCGCCGGCTGCTCCGGCGCCGGCAACGTGGGCAAGGGCGACCCGAACACCATCAATGTGCTGATGGTGAACAACCCGCAGATGGTGGATCTGCAGCGGCTCACCGCCGAGCACTTCACCAAGGAGACCGGCATCAAGGTGAATTACACCGTGCTGCCGGAGGACGATCTGCGCGACAAGATGAGCCAGGACTTCTCCAGCCAGGCCGGGCAGTACGACGTGGCCAGCCTGAGCAATTACGAGACGCCGATCTACGCCCGCAACGGCTGGCTCGCCCCGCTCGGCGATCGGGCCGAGAAGGACCCGAAGTTCGACCAGAGCGACATTCTCAACCCGGTCCGCTCCTCACTCACCGCCGCCGACGGCAAGGTCTACGCGGAGCCCTTCTACGGCGAATCGTCGTTCCTGATGTACCGCAAGGACGTCTTCCAGGCGGCCGGGCTGACCATGCCCGCCCATCCCACGTGGCACCAAGTCGCCGCGATGGCAGAGAAGTTGGACGGATACCGCAAGGGCATGAAGGGCATCTGCCTGCGTGGCCAGGTCGGCTGGGGCCAGGTGGTCGCCCCGCTGACCACCGTCGTCAACACCTTCGGTGGCACCTGGTTCGCCAAGGACTGGCAGGCCAAGGTCGACAGCCCGGAATTCACCAAGGCCACGCAGTTCTACGTCGACCTGGTCCGCAAGCACGGCGAGGCGGGCGCCGCACAGGCCGGCTACACCGAGTGCCTCAACGACATGCAGCAGGGCAAGGTCGCCATGTGGTACGACGCGACCGCCGGCGCAGGCTCGCTGGAGAGCTCCGACTCGAAGGTCGCGGGGAAGGTCGGCTACGCACCGGCGCCGGTCGAGAAGACCGCCAGCTCAGGCTGGCTCTACACCTGGGCGTGGGGCCTGCAGAAGGCCAGCACGCACCAGGACGCGGCCTGGAAGTTCATCCGCTGGGCCTCCAGCCAGGGGTACGAGCAGTTGGTGGGCCGCACACTGGGCTGGTCGAAGGTGCCTGCGGGCAAGCGGGCGTCGCTCTACCGGAACCCCCAGTACCTGAAGAATTCGGGTGCCTTCGCCCCCGCGACCCAGCAGGCGATCAGCTCGGCAAAGCCCAACGACCCCGGCGTCCAGCCGCGCCCGGCCCCCGGTATCCAGTTCGTCGGTATCCCCGAGTTCGCCGACCTCGGCACCAAGGTCTCCAACGAGGTGAGTTCGGCGATCGCCGGCAAGCAGAGCGTGCCCGAGGCCCTCAAGAAGAGCCAGCGACTGGCCAAGGAAGTATCCGATGCACACGCAAACAACTGAGGCGCCCCGGTCCGTCGAGGCCGTCGTGACGGCGACCGGCCGTCGGACGGCCCGCGCCCGGCGGGCCCAGCGCACGAAGGACTGGGCCCGGCGAGCTCCGCTGCTGCCCGCCCTCGTCTTCCTGATCATCGTGACCCAACTGCCCTTCGTGGCAACCGTGGTGTTCTCCTTCACCCGGTGGAACGCGCTGAACCCCGGCAACCGCGGCTTCGCCGCCTTCGACAACTACACCGCCGTCTTCGCCGACCCGGCCATGCGGTCGTCGGTCCTCACCACAGTGCTGCTGACGGTGACCGTGGTGCTGGTCAGCCTGCTGCTGGGGCTGGGTCTCGCGCTGCTGCTGGACCGCAGCTTCCGCGGCCGCGGCATCGTCCGCACCCTGCTCATCACGCCGTTCCTGGTGGTACCCGTCGCCTCCGCCCTGCTCTGGAAGCACGCCCTCTACAACGCCTCGTACGGGCTGCTCAACGGCGCGCTGACCTGGATATGGGGGCTGTTCGGCAGCGACAACCCGCCGCAGCCGGACTGGATGACCGACTCACCGCTCGCCGCCGTGGAGGTGTCGCTGATCTGGCAGTGGACACCGTTCATGATGCTGATCCTGCTGGCCGGGCTGCAGAGCCGGCCGGGGGACGCCATCGAGGCGGCCCGGATGGACGGCGCCTCCCCTTTCGACATCTTCCGGTATCTGACCCTGCCGCATCTGCGCCGCTACCTCGAACTGGCCGCGCTGCTGGGGACCGTGTACGTCGTCCAGAACTTCGACGCGGTGTTCACCCTCACCTCCGGCGGGCTGGGCACCGCCAACCTGCCGTACACCATCTACCAGACCTTCTACCAGGCCCACGACTACGGACGGGCCTCCGCACAGGGCGTCGTCGTGGTGCTGTGCTCGCTGGTCGTGGCCACCTTCGCGCTGCGCACCGTCTCGTCCCTGCTGCGTGAGGAGGTCACCCGATGAGCACCACCACCATGCCGCTGCGCCGCCGGCGCCGGTCCGGGAGTCTGCTGGGCCTGGTGGCCTGGCTGTGCGGGATCACCTTTTTCCTGCCCGTCGCGTGGATGGTTCTGACGTCCTTCCACAGCGAGACGGACGCGGCGACCAACCCGCCCAGCATCGGTGCCGGGCTCAGCCTGCACGGCTACCGCGAGTTCTTCGGCGAGGGCACCGGCGTCAGCCCCTGGCCACCGCTGATCAACTCGATGACCGCCTCCGTCGTCTCCACACTCGTCGTGCTGCTGCTGGCCATCCCGGCGGCGTACGCGCTGTCGATCAAGCCGGTACGCAAGTGGAGCGACGTGTTGTTCTTCTTCCTCTCCACGAAGATGCTGCCCCTGGTGGCCGGTCTGCTGCCGATCTATCTCGTCGCGCAGAACACCGGGATGCTGGACAGCATCTGGTTGCTGGTCATCCTCTACACCTCGATGAATCTGCCGATCGCGGTGTGGATGATGCGCTCGTTCCTCTCCGAGGTCCCGGTCGAGATCCTGGAGGCCGCGTCGATCGACGGCGCGGGACTGCACACCACCCTGCTCCGGATCGTCGCCCCGGTGGCCATGCCGGGAATCGCGGCGACCGCCCTGATCTCGTTCATCTTCAGCTGGAACGAGCTGCTGTTCGCCCGGGTCCTGACCGGCATCATGGCCGGTACCTCGCCGGTGTTCCTGACCGGCTTCGTCACCAGCCAGGGCCTCTTCCTGGCCAAGGTGTGCGCCGCCGCCACCGTCATCTCCCTCCCGGTCCTCATCGCCGGGTTCGCCGCCCAGGACAAGCTGGTCCAGGGCCTCTCGCTCGGAGCCGTGAAATGAAAGCCGCAGTGATCAGCGCCCCCGGCGAGGTCGAGGTCGCCACCGTCGACGACCCCACGCCCGGCCCCCGCGAGGTCGTGGTCTCGGTCGCCGCCTGCGGACTGTGCGGCACCGATCTGCACATCCTCCAGGGCGAGTTCGCCCCCACCCTGCCCGTCGTGCCGGGCCATGAGTTCGCCGGTACGGTCGTCGCCACCGGCAGCGCCGTGACCGAACTGACCGAGGGCGACCGGGTGGCCGTCGACCCGTCCCTCTACTGCTACGAGTGCCACTACTGCCGCCTGGGCCGCAACAACCTCTGCGAGCGCTGGTCCGCGATCGGGGTGACCACGGCCGGCGGCGCCGCCGAATTCGCCGTCGCGCCGGTCGCGAACTGCATCAAGCTGCCCGAGCACGTCCGTACCGAGGACGCCGCCCTGATCGAGCCGCTCTCCTGCGCCGTCCGCGGCTACGACATCCTGCGCTCGGCACAACTGGGCACCCGGGTCCTGATCTACGGCTCGGGCACGATGGGCCTGATGATGCTGGAGCTCGCCAAGCGCACCGGCGCGGCCGGCGTCGACGTCGTCGACATCAACCCCCAGCGGCTGGCCACCGCCCGGACCCTGGGCTGCAGCGCCGCGGCCGGCTCCGCCGACGAACTGGACCGCCCGCGCGGCTGGGACGTGGTCATCGACGCCACCGGCAACGAACACGCCATCCAGGACGCGCTGGGACGGGTCGGCAAGGGCGGCACCTTCCTGCAGTTCGGCGTCGCCGACTACGCGGCCCGGGCCGTCATCGAGCCCTACCGCATCTACAACCAGGAGATCACCATCACCGGCTCGATGGCGGTCCTGCACAGCTATGAGCGCGCCGCGGAGCTCTTCGCGGCCGGGGTCCTGGACCCGGAGGTCTTCATCAGCGACCGGCTGCCGCTGGACCGCTACGCCGAGGCGCTGGGCCGCTTCCGGGCCGGCGAAGGGAGGAAGATCCAGGTACGGCCGTGAGGCCGGGCGGCCGGCGGGCTCCGCCCGCGGTTCGTGCGGGGGCGAGTTCGCCGTGCAGTAGCGCCGTGCCGAGCGGGGTGAGGGCGTGGATGACGCAGCCGCCGTCCCGCCGGCTGCGGGCGAGGTTGGCCTCGCGCAGGGCGCTCACATGCTCGCTGGCCGAGGGGGCGGAGACCCGTAGGCGGCGGGCGAGTTCACCGGTGGTGGCCGGGTCGTCGAGGGCCGCGAGGATACGGGCCCGGGTGCGGCCGAGCAGGGTGGACAGCGCCTGCGGATGGCAGCTGCGGGGGCCGGCCGGCGCCCAGGACGTGGGGTGTTCCACCGGGTGGACCAGCACCGGCGGCAGGCCGGGGTCGGCGAGGGCGATGGGTCTGCGCCAGCAGAAATGGGACGGAATCAGCCGCAGCCCGCGCCCGCCCAGCCACAGATCGCGGTCGCAGGGGTAGTCGGCGTACAGCACCGGCGGCTCCCAGCGCAGCGCCGGGCGGAAGGTGTGGAGCAGCCGGTCGACGCCGTCGCGGCAGAGGGTGCGGGCGCGGGCACCCCGGTCGGAGTCGACCGTGGCGGACACCTGGGTCCAGTCCGGGGCGACGACCGCGCGGTGCACCTCCTGGAGCGCGGCGGCCAGTTCGTCGAGCGGCTCGCGGCTGCCTGCGGCCAGGGCTCCGGTCCAGCGCGGGAGCCGGGCCGGCAGCCCGGCCCGCGCGCTCTCCGCGGCCAGCCGCTCCCGGGGTGTGTCCCGCAGCGCGGCCAGGCCCGCGGCCAGGCCGTCCCGGGCCGCATCGGGGGTGAGGAAGTCCGGGAAGTAGGCGGCGTCGGCCGGGGCCAGGGCGCTGAGCAGTCCGGCGGCGCGGGTCAGCCCCCGCTCGTGCAGCTCGCGGCGGGCCCTGGCGCGCCAGGCGCCGTAGACCGGCACACCCCGCCCCGGCGGCGCCAGATGGTGCATGGCCAGCACCGTTTCCCAGAGCGGATCGGGTTCGGCGGCGATCTGTACGCGTGCCAGATCCCGGTCTTCGAAGTGAATGCGCAACATGCGGCCCCCGCGGCATGCTCATGACCCTGTGGCCAGGGCCCCCCGTTCGGGGCCCGGCATGCGGGCCCCGCCGCCAGACTGCCCGGCGGGGAACGGGGGTGTACAGGGCGACTGGAGGCCTTCGGCCTGCGCGGTGGTGAAGGTGGGGAGCGCGGGGCGCCCTTTTGCTGCCGGTGCAGCGGCCTTCCGGCCGCTCTCGCGGGGGCCGCGGCCGGCGGCACCGGGCCCGTTGACGGCTGGACTCCTTGACGCCGGGCGCCCCTTGACTCCGGGCGGCCCCGTACGTCTGCGGCGCTCAGTCCTCGCCCCCCGCCAGTTCCTCCGCCAGCCGGTCCAGGAACACCTGCTGGCCCGCCACCAACCGCTCCCGTGCCTCGTGCGGCGGGAACCAGGCCACCCGGTCGATCTCGGGGAAGCTGCCGGTCACTCCGGAGCCGCGCGGCCACTCCATCTCGAAGGTGCCGGGCACGATGAGCCGCGGATCGAGATCGCCCTCGACGGCCCAGACGGTCACCACCTTGCCGCTCGGCTGGCGCGCCTCCCCCAGGGGAAGGTAGCGGCCGTCGGGCGGCGGCATCCCCAACTCCTCCTCGAACTCCCGCCGGGCGGCGGCCTGCGCCTCCTCCGGAGGGACGTACTCGCCCTTGGGCACGGACCACGCCCGCGCGTCCCGGCGCTCCCACAACGGGCCGCCCATGTGCCCCAACAGCACCTCGACTCCGCCCGCCGCGCGGCGGTACAACAGCAGCCCGGCACTTCGTTTTCCCGCCATGGCGGCTACTGTTCCCCGCCGTCGTGCGCGGCAAGCACCGTCTCGACGGTGTCCGCCTCGTCCGCCGTCTTGTCCTCCCGGTAGCGCACCACCCGCGCGAAGCGCAGGGTCACGCCCGCCGGGTAGCGCGAGGAGGTCTGCAGTCCGTCGTAGGCGATCTCGACGACGAGTTCCGGACGCACCGTCACCACATGGCCGTTGTCCGCCACCGCGAGCTCCTGCAGCCGCTCGGTCTGCCAGCTGAGGGTGGCGTCGGTCAGCCCCTTGAAGGTCTTGCCCAGCATGACGAATCCGCCGTCCGCCGCGCGCGCCCCGAGGTGGAGGTTGGACAGCTTCCCGGTGCGCCGGCCGTGTCCCCATTCCACCGCCAGCACCACCAGGTCGAGGGTGTGCACGGGCTTCACCTTGAGCCATGCGGCGCCCCGACGGCCCGCGCTGTAGGGGGCGTCGAGCGCCTTGACCACGACGCCCTCATGGCCCCGGCGCAGGGTCTCGGCCCAGAAGTCCTCGGCGGCCGCGCGGGCCCCGGCGTCGGACGGGTCCGCGACCACCTGGCGGCGCACCCGCTGGGGCGCCGGGACCAGCCGGGCCAGCTCCGCGTGCCGCTGTGCCGCGGGCAGTTCCAGCAGGTCGCGGCCGCCGACCGAGAGCACGTCGAAGAAGACCGGGGACAGCGGCAGCGCGGCCTGCGCGGCGGAGACGTCCACCCGGGAACCGAACCGCCCCGCGACCCGCTGGAAGGGCACCGGCCGGCCCGCACCGTCCAGGGCGATCACCTCGCCGTCGAGGATGAAACGGTCGGCGGGCAACTCCCGTGCCAGCGCGGTGACTTCGGGGAGCCGGTCGGTGACCTCGTCCAGGGTGCGGGTGTGGATGTGGACGTTGGGCCCGTCGCGGTGCACCTGTACGCGGATGCCGTCGAGCTTCTCCTCCACGGCGCAGGCGCCGAGCTTCTCGATGGCCTCGGCCACGGTCCTGGCGCTGTGCGCCAGCATCGGCCCCACGGGCCGGCCGACGGTGAGCCGGAACCGCGCGAGCGCCTCCGGCCCCTCGGCGAGCAGCGCCTGCGCCACGTCCTGGAGCGACCCCGCCAGCATCACGGCCCGCCGGACGTCCGACGCGGGCACCTCGGTGGCGGCGGCGAGTCCCTCGACCGCGATGGCGTCCAGCGCGCCCTGGCGCACCTCGCCGGTCAGCAGGCCGACCAGGAACCGCTGCTCGGCCGCCGTCGCGGCGGCCAGCAGCGCCCGGACGAGTCTGCGCCGCTCCCCCTGCGCCCCGGCGCCCGAGACCCGCGCCAGGGCGGTCAGCGCGGTGTCCACGTCGCGTACGGTCAGGGTGGCGTGCTCGGCGGCCGCGACCGGCTCGCGCAGCACGCTCCAGCCGACCCCGATCCGCCCCTGGGGCAGCCGACCGGCGAGGTACGGGATGACCACCGGGACGTCCTGGGGCGCCGCGTCCCGGAACAGCCCGGCCAGCAGTGCGATCTTCCGCGAACGCGCCGACGTCGCGGCGACGTCCGCAGACACCTGGGCGAGACCGGCCAGCAGCATAGGGCCATGGTGCCCCCGCGGCGCCGTTCCCGCTTCCCGGCCGGCCCGTCCGCCCGCCGCGCCCCGGTCACGGGGCGAGATAGGAGTGGAAGACGTTGTCCGGGTCCCACTGCGCCTTGACCTCCTGGAGACGGTCCCAGGTGGCGGGGGCGTACGAGCGCCGGGGCCGGGCCGCGTCGACCTCCAGGTCCGCTTCGGCGATGTAGTGGGGACCGTCGCCCTGCGGGTCGGCGGCAGCCATGACGTCCCGCACCCACTGCGCGTTGGCGTCGTCCGCGTCCGGGTCCTCCCAGACCCCGTAGCAGACCAGGTAGGACTCGCCGAGCGGGGCGAAGGCCATGTTCCGCAGCAGGGCGGGGTCCGTGGAGACCGGCTGCACGGGCGAGAGGACCAGGGACTTCCCGGACGGGGCGCGGGCCACCACGTCGGCGATCCGGCCCAGTTGCGTCGCATGGCTCTCCGGCGACCACAGGGTGTCCGCCGCATACCGGTGCAGGGGCGGCCAGAGGACCGCCGCGCCCTCGTGCAGGGCGGCGAAGGAGGTCGGCGCGGGCGGCTGCCGGCTGACGGCGACTTCACCGAAGGGGCAGTCGGCGAACGGCTCCAGCGCCTGCAGGGCCTCCCGCTGCGTCGTCGCGAACGCGGTGGCACCGACCGTGATCCGCAGCCCGGGCGCGCCGTCCGCGGCCGGTTCGGCGGGCTGGAGGACGAACGCCACCTCGACGTACGGCGGGAGTCCACGGGCGGTCCGCTCCGTCCACTCGGTCACCCGGGCGAGCTCCGCCATCGGAAAGGTCAGGGAAGTCGCCATGATCGAGGCGGGGTGGGGGTGCAGGGCGAGGCGGAAGCGGGTGACGGCCGCGCAGAATCCCGGGCCGGCGCCCCGCGCGGCCCAGAAGAGCTCGGGGTGCTCCCGCTCGCTGCACGTGACCGTCCGCCCGTCGGCGGTGACGGCCCGGATCTCCAGGACGTCCGCACAGGACGCCCCCCATGCGCGGGAGTTCCAGCCGAGGCCGCCGCTGAGCAGAAAGCCGCCGACCGCCACGCTGGGGCAGTGGCCGACCGGGAAGGCCAGATCCTGCGGGGTGAGGAACGCGACCAGTTCCTGTCCGGTGGCGGCGGGCTCCACCGTGACGGTCGCCGGGGCGTTGTCGGTCGCGGGCGTCAGGCGGCACTCCCGCAGCCCGGAGAGGTCGAGCAGCAGGCTCCCGTCGCGCAAAGGCGAACCGGACCAGTTGTGCCCGCCGGAACGCAGCGCCACCCGCAGCCCGTGCGCGCGGGCGTAGCGCACGGCGTGTGCCACGTCCGCTTCCGAGGTGGCCCGCACGACGGCCTCGGGGAACCGCTCGGGCAGCAGCGCGTTCCACACCGCACGGGAGCGTGCGGTCTCATAGCCGGCGTCGCCGCGGCGGATCAGTGTGCCCGCGACCTCTGGCCCTGGTTCCGGTACGGGTGGACACATCGCGGCCTCCTCACCAGATCTGGCCGGTGATCAGACCGAAGACACCGATGGACACCAGATAGCCGAGCACCACCACCCCGGTGCCCAGCACCTGGATCCGGCGGCTGGTGCACCGTTCGGGCACCAGCCAGAAGGCGAGCGCCTTGTTCACCAGCGGCATCAGCAGCCAGGTCAGGGCGCTGACGCTCAGCACGTTGGACAGGAACAGGCCGATGTACCCGCGGATGGTGAGCTTCTCCAGCGCGATGCCCACGGTCAGGTTGAGCACCATCACCGTCGGATAGAGCGCCAGGACGACGGACATCGCCTGTTTCCAGTTGGGCGGGGCGGAGCCGCCCTTGCCGTGGTCGAACTGGAACCAGCCGCTGAACGACGAACCGACCTTGCGGACGTCGAAGGAGGTGAAGTGCTTCTCCCCCTCCTCCAGCAGCGTCTTGCGGGTGTCGGACTCCAGCCAGTGGTCGAGGTGTTCGCGGGAGTCGAAGCGGAAGACGACGACCCAGTGTTCCTGCACGCCGCGGACCGGCCTGAACAGCTCGGACCCCATGAAGCCCGGTGCCTTCTCCTGCGCTTCGAGGGCTTTCTGCTGCCAGTCGAGGAACGCCTGCTCGTGCCCGGGGCGCACCTCGTGCGAGATGACGGCCGTGACCGCTTCCGGGGCCTGCTCGGAGGGGGTGCCGCCCTGGAGCACCTCCTGCGTCGGAGGCCCCTCGAAGTATCCGGTCGCCTCCTGGAGCAAATCCTGCCGCCGGCTCGAATCCAGCCAGGCGGTCAAGTGGTCCATGTCGGAAAACCGGAATACAGTGACCCATTCATTTTCCTCGCCGGCGCCGGGCGGATATACCTCGGCGGCCACAAATCCCTCGAATTCACGGGCCGCGCGGTTCGCCTTGTCCTGCCACCGCTGATACTCATCCGTCCGTCCCTCGCGCACCTTCTGCGAGGTCACGACGGTGGCATTCTCGGCCGCGGAAGCACGGCTTGCACGGGGACTCACCTTGAGTAGCCTAGTGCACAAGGGATTTATCGGGCAAATGGAGCATATGCCCTACCGTTCCGCAGAGGAATCGATGCCGATCGGAGACCCCGTAATGGACCAGAAAGAACTCCTCGCAGAAGCCGTCCGGCTCGCCACGGAATCCGTGGAGAACGGCTGGGGCGGCCCGTTCGGCGCGGTCATCGCGCGCAACGGAAACATCGTCGCCCGCGGGCAGAACCACGTCCTGCTGACCGGCGACCCCACCGCCCATGCCGAAGTCGAGGCGATCCGGAAGGCCGTGCAGGTCCTCAACCCGGATGCGCCGAGCATCTCCGTGGATCGTCAGAACGAGAGCACTCTGAGGTACGTCCCCCGCCCCGAGGGGTCACCGGACCCGCTCCCGGAGCGCGCCCGGATGCTCCAGGGCCACGAGATCTACATCAGCGGCGCCCCCTGCCCGATGTGCATGAGCGCCATCTACTGGGCACGGATGGACGCGGTGTACTACAGCTGCGACCTGAACGACACCGCCAAGATCGGCTTCGACGACTCGTTCCAGTACGAGGACTTCGCAAAGCCGCTCTCCGAGCGCAGGATCAAGATCCAGCAGATCTACCCCGAGATGGGCGCCCGTGCCTACGAGGCATGGAACAAACGGCGGCTCCAGCACGCCTACTGACGCTCCGTCACCACCGGCAGGTGCCGGGCCCCCGCCGGACGGGCGGCGGCCCGGCGTCCGACCTGCGCGGGCGGCCTGCGCGGGCGGCCTGCGCGGGCGGCCTGCGCGGGCGGCGAGGGGCCCGGCGCACGCGGGGCGCGCGAGGCGTCACTCGTACATCACGTACTCCGGCTGCGGCCGCAGGGCCAGCACCTCCTTCGGCGTCATCAGCCGGCTGCCCTGGGCGTCCTCCTCGTAGAAGAGCTTGAAGCCGGTGTGGAGGCCGTCGGGCAGATCATGGACCAGCCGCTGCCAGGTCCCGCGCTTCAGGCCCGGGGAGCCGATGCCGTCGGCACTCTTGATCAGCGCCACACCGGGCTGGGGCCGCAGCGCGGACTGCGCGCGCACGACGGACGTGGCGACCTGATGGAAGACCAGCGGCTTCTGCGGCAGATCGTGCGCCTCGACCAGCCCGGACAGATAGCGTGCCACCTCGGTCAGTTCATGGCCGTCGGTCCGCCCGTAGGTGTCACCCGGCACCTGCCCGCGGGCCATCTCCCATTCCGGGTCGAGCGCGATCCCCACATCGGGGTGGACGAGCCAGTCGCGCAACGCCTTGACCTCGTCGAGTACGTCCGCGCGGCCCGGCTGGATGTTCAGCAGCAGCAGCGCCCGCCGGTCGCGCGCCACGCGGTGGAAGCGGCGGATGGTCGCGGCGGGCGTCCGTGAGCGGTAGGTGCCGTCCGGGCCGGCCGTGGCATTGGCGACGGTCGCCAGGAGTTCGAGCACGGGCAGCGGTTCGCGCCCCGCGGCGTAGCGGTGCGCCACCTTCTCCACCTCGGCGGCCCGCTGTCCCGGCTCACCGGTCCCGAGCCGGCCGAGTGCCGCGGCACCGGGCAGCCCGCAGAACCCGACCAGCCGGTAGCGCGGGAACAACTCGCGTCCGCCACGAGGGAGTTCGGGACGGCGCCGTTTGACCGGACGGGCCGGTTGCCGCGCGGTCGCGGAGCCGGACGGGCCCGGAGCCCCGGTCCCGGCGGAGGGCGACGAGCGCGAGCCGCCCGGTGGTGACGCCTCGGGGGCGGGGTCGGCACGGGAGGGAGTACCTCCACATCCGGTGAGCACGCCGAGACCAGCCGCCGCGGTGACCGCGAGCACCCGCCGCCGGGTCGCGTCCGGCGACGACGGCACCGGCCGGGCGGAGCGGCCGCCGGCTGCCCGCGCCCCGGGTATGCCGGAGCCGCTTCGACCTGACACCTCGTCCGTCACACTGCCTCCGTCCCCCGGCGTCCCGCCATGTCCGGGCGCCGGTTGTCGTGCGGACAGGTCCTGTCCGTGCAGTGCGCATCTCCACACCCCCCGCGGCAAAACGTGGACGGAAACGATCAAGCCACGGCCGCCTCGGGCGCCCCGGCGGGCCGGGCCGCGTAGCGTGAGGGCGTGATCAGGCCCCGACGCCTCGAAGCCCTCGACAGCTCCCCCGAAGCCGTCCGCCGCCGCACGCCCGTACGCCGCCTGTGGTACGCCGCCTACGGCTCCAACATGCACCGGGAACGGCTGACCGCCTACCTGACCGGCGGCCGGCCCCCCGGCGGGCTGCGCACCTGTCCTGGTTGCCGGGACCCCCGCGACCCCACCCGTACGGTCCCGCTCATGCTGCCCGGCCTGCTGTACTTCGCCACCGAATCGCAGGTGTGGACCGGCGGCCGGGCCTTCTACGACCCCGGCCCCGCACGGGCCACCGGTGCGGGCCGACCCGAACTGCCCTGTCGCGCCTACCTCCTGACCACCGGCCAGTTCTCCGACATCCTGGCCCAGGAGATGTACCGGGAGCCCGGCGAGGACCTCGATCTGACGCAGGTCCTCACCCATGGCCGGGCCCACATCGGTCCCGGCCGGTACGAAACCCTGGTGTGTGCCGGGACACTGGACGGCTACCCCGTCCTGACCTGCACGGCCCCGTGGAGCAGCGACGACGTCGCCCTGAACGCCCCCTCGGCCGCCTATCTGCGGCACATCGGGGCCGGGATCGTCGCCGCCCACGACTGGAGCGTGCACGGGACCGCCCGGTATCTCGCGGGCTGCCCGGGAGCCGCCGGTCACTGGACGGCCGGGGAGATCGCGGCACTGCTCACCGGCGCCCCCTGACCGACGCGCGGTGCGCCTCCCCTCCTCCGCCGCCGTGCCCTGACCGACGCGCGGTGCGTGCCTCCTCCCCCGCCGCGCCCGTCCCCGGCACACTGGTGCCCTCCGGCCGGCGCCCCGGCCCCTGACGACACGACTTCGGCGAGGACCGCGATGAGAAAGATCGTCTTGTCCATGTCGGTGTCCCTCGACGGCTTCATCGAGGGACCGCACCGCGAGATCGACTGGCATCGGGTCGACGACGAGCTGCACCGCCACATGAACGAGCAGCTCAGGACGAAGGGCGCCTTCCTGAGCGGCCGGGTCACCCATGAGCTGATGGCCGGATTCTGGCCGACCGCGGACGCCGACCCGTCAAGTACCGCGCCCATGGTGGAGTTTGCCGGGATCTGGCGGGACATGCCCAAGATCGTGTTTTCCCGGACCCTGGAGCGGGCCGACTGGAACACCACCATCATGCGGGACGTCGTCCCCGAGGAGATCAGGGCGCTCACGGCGCAGCCGGGCGGGGACCTGGTGCTCAGCGGCGCCGACCTCGCCGCGGCCTTCCGGCAGCACGATCTGATCGACGAGTACCGCATCTACGTCCACCCGGTCCTCATCGGCCGCGGCAAACCGCTGTTCGCACCGTCGGACACCACCGCCGATCTCCAGCTCGCCGGGACCCACACCTTCGGCAACGGCGTCGTCCTCCTCCACTACCGGCGCGCCCGGGCCGCCTCGACGGGGTGACTCCCCGTCGCCCCTGCTCAGCGCGCCGGTCAGCGGGCGGACTGCTCCGCTGTGGAACGAAGCGACGGAATCCAGCGGAATCGCACCTGTGGCGGGAGCACAGCCGAGAAACGGCGTTGCCTCGGCCCGCGATGATCACTAAAGTCCGTCGGGTGACTACCGGGTCGGCCATGGGCCATGCACGAGTGAGGCGCCCGGCCTCGGCGTGAGCACGGCGGGGGTCCCCCCGCTCGAGCGAAGCCGAGAGTCTGTGAGGGCACGAGCCCCGCCTCCGTTCCGAGTCTTCCTGCTGGGCGCCCGCACACGGCGCCCGTCCCAACGCATCCCAAGACCCGGAGACACACCACCCACATGCCGAACGAACAGCAGCACCCGTACGAATCCGAACTGCCGCAGCCCTCGGTCCAGTTGAACCACACCGCCATTTACGCCAGGGACCGGCAGCTGTCGGCCGAGTTCCTGGCCGTGATACTGGGGTTGAAGGTCGGCGCTCCCTTCGGGCCATTTCTCCCCGTCGACCTCGGCAACGGCGTGACGCTCGACTACTACGAGAAGCGTGACGAGCCGATCCAGTCGCAGCACTACGCGTTCCTCGTGCCGGACGAGCAGTTCGACCACATGATCGCCCGTCTGGAAGCGGTCGGGGTCACCTACTACGCCGACCCCAGCCACACCGAGCCCGGTCACATCAACCGCCTCTTCGGCGGTCGCGGCGCGTACTTCGACGATCCGGACGGCCACAACATGGAGATCATGACCCGGCCCTACGTCCGCCCCTGACCGACGGTCCGTCGGCCCCCGCCGACAGCCCTCCCCTCCTCCTGGTCCCGGGCTCACACCCGGGACCAGGAGGGAACCGGAGCGGCCCCTCACGGCACGGCCGGACGACGAGCCATTGCGGCGTCAAGGCGGAGGCAGGGCCGCACGGCGAGGGGTGTTGTGGTCGCTGAGGCCCGGCTCGCCCACCGCGGCCCCTCTCCTACTGATACTTCTTCATCGACTTGGAGTTCGTCATGAGCACCGCATCCGCTGCGGCCCTCGAACCCGAGGGTGCGGCCGCGCCACGTCGTGGACACCCTGGCCGTGCTGGGCCTGGCTCAGCTGATGGTGGTCCTGGACACCCCCCGGCGGCGGTGCACTGGGTGCGGATCAGCGGGCGATCGAGATCGCGAAGGGCGCGAATCCGCTGGACCGAATCACGTGCGGTACGAACAGGATCGCGGCCTCCGTGGCGCGGGCGGTTTGGATCCCGCCGAGGTCAGTGACCCACCCCTTGCGCCAGCCGAGGTTGATGAGCAGTTCACGGACGGTCTGCTTGGCCTGCGGGTCGTCGCCGGAGAGGAAGGCGTCGGGCGCCTGGGTGAGCGTGGCCGGCGCGGTCATCACCGGGAAGAGCATGGTGTTGAGTGTCTTGACGACGCGCGTTTCGGGGAGCGCTTCCTGGAGTTGCTCGGCGAGGCTTGAGCCGGGGTAGATCAGGTCGGCGGGCAGTCCGTCTGGTCCGTCGACGGTGGCGTTGGAGACGTCGACGAGGATCTTGTCGCGCAGTTCCTCGCGCAGAGCTGCGAGCCGGTCCAGCGAGCCGGCGCCCGGGGTGGCGTTGATGACGATGCGGGCTGTGCGGGCGGCGTCGGCGGCGGCGCCCGGCGTGCGGTCCGCGACGGTCACCTCATGCCCGACCCGGGTGAGGGCGGTGGCCAGGTTGCCGCCGACGCGGCCGTTTCCGAGAACTGCGATCGTGGTCATGATGATCTGGTCCTTCCGTGCGTGCAGGTTGTGGTGCGCGGTCAGCGGGAGAGCGTGGCGACGGCCTCGGCGTGGACGCCGGGCGCGGCAGCCAGGAGGCTCTCGCTCCGCGGGGTCCAGGGGCGGCCCTCGGCATCGGAGAGCTGTCCGCCGGCCTCGGTGACGAGCAGCGCCCCGGGCAGCAGATCCGCGCGGGCGCCGGCGAACTGCCAGAAGGCGTCGATCCGGCCGGCGGCCACGTTCAGCAGGTGCAGGGTCGCGGGCACGGCGGTGCGGACGACGAGCGCGTCGAAGAGCATCGCGGTGATCGAGGAGCCGACGCGTCGCACGACCTTCTCGTCCTCGTCCGGCCGGGCCTGGCTCGTGGCCACGATGCTCAGGCCGAGGTCCGCGGTCTGGGAGACGTGCAGCGGTCGGCCGTCGAGGTAGGCGCCCGCGCCGGTGAGCGCGGTGTAGGTCTCGCCGGTCAACGGCAGGTGGACCGCGGTGAGCACCGGCTGGTTGTCGCGCACGAGGGTGGCGGTCACCGCCCAATCCGGCAGGGCGTGCAGGTGGTTGACGTTGCCTTCGGCCGGATCCACGACCCACCATTCGCCGGGCGGCAGCGCCCCGCCGTCCAGCTCGTCCTCCACCCAGCCGGCGTCCGGGCGCAGGCGCGTGAGGCGGGGGCGCAGGATGTCGAGGGCCACCTCGTCGTTGGCGGCGAGCGCGCGCATCAGCTCTTCGCGGGTCCGGTAGCGGACCACCTCGCCGAAGCGCTCGCGCAGCGCCGAACCGGCCGCGCGCACGGCGGTCGCGGTCCGGCCGAGCAGGTCGGCGTCGGAGGCGGCGACGTCAGTGGTCTGAAGCGTTTCGGACATGGCGGTACTCCCGTGTGAGGAGGGGTGTTGAGGCCGCTCGGGCCTGGCTGTGCGTTCCGTCTTGCGCTCTCGTTTCGAAGGTATAGAGCCCTTTGATTAACTTCAAATGCATGTCAAGCACGGCTAGGATTACTCCCATGCAATTGGATTTGAACCTGCTCGCCGCGCTCGACGCGCTGCTGGAGGAGGGAAGCGTGGCCGGGGCGGCCGCGCGCCTGCACGTCACCGCCCCCGCGATGAGCCGGAGTCTGGGCCGAATCCGGCACACGACCGGGGATCAGATCCTGGTGCGCACCGGCCGCACGATGACCCCGACGCCGTATGCGATCGCCGTCCGGGAACAGGTGCACGAGCTGCTGCACCAGGTCCAGGGGGTGCTGGCACCGAGCCGTGAACTCGATCTGGCAACGTTGGAGCGCACCTTCACACTCCGCTGGCATGATTCCCTGGTCGCCTTGAGCGGCCCCGCACTGCTCGCGGCCGTGCGCGGACAGGCGCCGGGCGTGCGATTGCGCTTCGTCGCGGAATCGAGCATCGACACCCCCGAGTTGCGGCGCGGCGAGGTCGACCTGGAGGCGAACGCCAACCGGCCGAGCGCACCGGACATCCGTACCGAGCAGGTGGGCGAGACCCGCCTCGTCATCGTCGTGAGGCAGGGGCACCCCCTCACCCGCGTCAGGACCGTCACCGCAAAGCGGTACGCCGCCGCTGAGCACGTCACCGTCTCGCGACGTGGAAACCTCAGCAATGCCCTCGACGACGCCCTCGCGCGGCTCGGCCTCACCCGCCGCGTGGTGGCGACCGCGCCCACGGAAGCGGCCGCGCTGGAGTTCGCGCGCGGCTCCGATCTCCTGATCAGCGTCCCCGAAGCCACCACGCGGTCAGCGGTCGCCGACCTCGGCCTGGTCGTGCTCCCCCTCCCGCTCGAACTGCCGTCGGCACCGATATACCTGTCGTGGCATCAGCGCTACGACACCGACCACGCCCACACCTGGCTGCGCGGGCTGGCGCGAACCGCCCTGGCCAGGGGCGGAGCGTCGTCGTAGTCGACGCCGTCCGGCAGCTTCACCCATACGTCCACGCGACAACGCAGCGAGCGTGCATGCCAGGCGTCGCGAGCCAGGCGGGACTTTGCGGACACCCCTAGTACCCGAGCAGGCCCGGCAGACCCGCGAAGGAATCCAGCACATGGTCCGGTGTGCCGTCGGCGGCCCGGTGCGTCTCCGGCAGGTACTTGCCGGTCTTGACGAGCACGCCGGTGATCCCGCGGCGCTGGGCCGCCAGCACATCGGACTCGATGTCGTCGCCGATCATCAGCGCCTCCGACGCCGGGACGCCGAGGTGGGCCAGGGCGGTGTCGAAGAACGCCGGTGACGGTTTGCCGGTGACCGTCGCCGTCACCCCGGCGGCCCGCTCCAGCCCCGGCAGAAAGGCTCCGGCGTCGAGGTCGAAGCCGTCCGCGGTGCGCCAGTACAGATTGCGGTGCATCGCGACCAGATGGGCGCCCCGCTGCAGATGCCGGAAGGCGCGGTTGAGCGTCGGATAGCTGAATTCCGGGCCCGCACCGCCGAAAACGATCACATCTGGGGCGTTCCGGCCGGCGGCCCCCTCCCGCTCGCCCTCCGGCTCCCCGACGAGCTCCACCCCTTCCAGGTCCGCGCCGACCTCACCGCTGCTGATCAGCAGACACCGCGCGTCGGGATGGTGGGCGCGCAGGTAGGCGGCGGTGGCCGTGGGGGCGGTCAGAATGTCCTCGGCACCGACCGGGAAGCCCTCCCGGGCCAGCCGTCCGGCGACCGCCGCGCGGGTGCGGGAGGTGGTGTTGGTGACCAGGACCAGCGGGAGTCCCGCGGCGCGCAGCCGTTCCATCGCCTCGACCGCACCGGGCAGCGCCTTCCAGGAGACGGTGAGCACGCCGTCGATGTCGATCAGGACCGCTCCGATTCCTTTCATACGCCGACGGTAACCACGTCCGGCCGTGGCCGGGGGCAGCGCGGGGCCCGACTTGCGCGTGCCCCGCGGACGGTGTTAGTTCGAAAGTGAGGTGTGGACGCAGCTTCCGTCTCCCCTGGGTAGGGGGTGCACACGTGCTGTTCACTGACCGCGCGGACGCGGGAAGCCGGCTTGCCGAGGCGCTACGGCATCTGGAGGGTGAGGATCCCGTCGTACTGGGCCTGCCCCGAGGCGGGGTCCCGGTGGCCTTCCAGGTGGCGCGGGCGCTCCATGCACCGCTCGATGTGATCGTGGTCCGCAAGCTGGGCGTCCCCTATCAGCGGGAGCTGGGCTTCGGCGCCATCGGCGAGGGCGGCGTACGGGTGATCAGCGACGACATCGTCCGCCGCGGCCGGCTCGACGAGTCGGATCTGGCCTCCGTGGAGCACGCCGAGGCGGCGGAACTCGCGCGGCAGGCGGAGCGCTTCCGCGCCGGGCGGCAGCGGCTCCCGCTCGACGGCCGGACGGCGATCGTCGTGGACGACGGGGTCGCCACCGGCGCCACCGCGGCGGCCGCCTGCGAGGTGGCGCGGGCACAGGGCGCGGCCCGGGTGGTGCTTGCGGTGCCCGTGGCGCCACCGGACGCGGCCGAACGGCTGCGCACCGCTCTCGATGAATTCGTGTGTCTCTCCACCCCGTTCGCCTTCTCCGCCGTCGGCGAGTGGTACCGGGACTTCTCCCAGACCCCGGACGACGAGGTCGTCTCGCTGCTGGCGCAGGCCGCGGAGGGCCCCGGGGCGTCCGAGGGGACGCCGGAGGGGCCGGCGGCGGACGAGGACGTGGAGCAGGAGGTGGCGATCGACGCCGCCGGGGTCCGTCTCACCGGTGACCTCATGGTGCCGGCGGGCGCCGGGGCGGTGGTGATGTTCGCCCACGGCTCGGGCAGCAGCCGTCACAGCCCGCGCAACCGGCTGGTCGCCGCGGCCCTGAATGACGCGGGCCTGGGCACCTTGCTCTTCGACCTGCTCACACCGGCGGAGGAGAACAACCGGGCGAAGGTCTTCGACATCGAAACCCTCGCCGGGCGGCTGGCGGACGCCACCGGCTGGCTGCGCGGCCGCACCGCGGGCCAGATCGGCTACTTCGGGGCGAGCACCGGAGCCGCGGCGGCGCTGCAGGCCGCCGCCGGCTCCGGCGCGGACGTCGGTGCCGTGGTCTCCCGCGGCGGCCGCCCCGACCTCGCCGGTCCGCACCTGTCCGGCGTACGGGCGCCGACGCTGCTGATCGTGGGCGGCAACGACACCATGGTCATCGAGCTCAATCGCGCGGCCCAGACGGCACTGCGCTGCGAGAACCAACTGGAGATCGTCCCCGGCGCCACCCATCTCTTCGAGGAACCCGGCGCCCTCCAGCAGGTCGCCGACCTCGCCCGGGACTGGTTCCTCACCCACCTGGTGAAGCAGGTATAGCGCCCTCGGTCGAAGCAGGTATGGGGCCCTCAGTCGAGGGTGAGTTCACCCATCTTGCTCCAGCCGTCCGCGCCCTCGATGGTGGTGCTCACAATGTCGGGGGTGTGACGCAGCAGCGGGCGCATCCGCTCGAGCCCGGCGCGGAAGTGGTCGGAATTGACGTGCGCTTCGGCCGCGTCGTCCTTGAATGCCTCGACCAGGACATAGGTGTGGGGGTCGGCAATGCTGCGGGACCATTCGAACCACAGGTTGCCGGGCTCGGCGCGGGTGGCACTGGTGAAGGATTCGACGTGCTGCGGCCACTCGTCGGCGTATTCGGGCTTCACGGGAAACTTGACGACAATGAAGATCATCCAGCGATGATAGGTCACCCGGCACAAGCCTCCGTCACCCCGGGGGAGTCCGGGTATCGGCCCCGGTCTCCGGGGTGCGGCTCAGCGATTTGACGAGCAGCGCGCCCAGCACGATCAGCACCACACCCAGCCATGTCGGCCCGGCATCGAAGGCGAGCACCATGATGCCCACCGGGGTCAGATAGCCCGCCAGCGGGATGAGCAGGCTGCTGACGGGGGGTTCCGGCGGGCCGGGAATCTTCCGTTCCTGCCGTACCCGGGCCCGTACGACCTGCGGGTACCACTGGGTGAACTGCAGCGCGACGATAATGGCCCCGATCTGGATGACCCAGCCCGTCCACAGGTTATTGGAATTGTGCAGTACGAGGTCGCCGTAGGCTCCGGATATCGCCGCCACTCCGAATGCGGCACCCCATGCCCCGGTGATGTAGTAATTGGTCCGCAGGAATGCCGGCTCGTGCCAGAGTTCACGGGGCACCTGTTCCCGGGCGTACTGCAGGGTGAACGGCACCCGGACCGCCATGGATCCGAGGGCGATCACCAGCAGCGCGATATTCGAGATCTCCCCGGAGTAGTTCTCCAGCCAGCGGTGTGTGCCCGCGGAGGCGAAGATGCCGATGACCGCCATCACCGCGAAGAAGACCACATCGGATACTTCGAGGATTTTGAAGGACGTGCCGGGATGGCGTACTCGGCCCACGATGACGAGCGCGACGGCAAGCGCGAGGGCGATGCCGACCGCCAGCTCGTAGCGCCCCGGCCCGACGAGGACGGACATGGCGATCCAGGGCGCCATTCCGACGACGGGGCTGTCGAGAAACTGCGACAGCCGCCCGTCGGCAGCGGTCTCCTGCCGGCCGAGTGCCATGGCAACTGCCCCTCCTCGGGTGCAACTCCTTTCACGTTAAACCGCTGCGGCGGCTCCCTCTACTCGGGCGCCCAAGGGTCCGGGAGGCACGGCGGCCGAGGGCGCGGCGGGCCTCCGGCGTGGCGTACGGGGTGGCGTGCGGGGCACCTCGGGGGTGGTTCAGGGGCGGGACAGGGCGACCCCTGACGACATCGTGGCGCGGACGCGCGAGGCTGTCCGGCATGAGGTCTTCTACCGTGTTCCGCAGGGCAGTTGTCGGAGCCGCCGCGCCGTTACGGCGCCGTTCCGACGTGAACTCCGGCCGCCTGCATGGCTGGAGCGGGTGGTCGGGGAAGGGTGCGGCGAAGCGGCCGCGTCCCCCTGACACGCGCGTGGGCTCCTGGCTTCCGCTGAGACGCGGACACCAGGAGCCCATGGGTGACCCCTCGGCGGGGGCCGGTCACCGTCCCTGCTTCAGGACTGCGGCCGCTTGCCGTGGTTGGCACCGTTCTTGCGACGGGCCTTCTTCTTACGACGGCGCTTCGATGACATGGCGTCCCCTTCCTGACGTTCTCAGCGATATGTTTCGCCGAATTTCTACCACTTCACCACGGTATCTTGCCCGGCGATCACGGAGCCCCGTACCCGGCCCCGCGCCACTCATCCCGCCCCGAGGTGTGAATCACCCCACGGCGTCCCTGCTCTGCGGGTGCGCAGCGGCCTCACAGGTCGGCCTCCTCCCCGAGGTAGAGCCCGGCGAACGCCTTTGCTGCGGACTCGGAACCCAGCAGCCGCCGCAGCCGCGCCCTCGCCGTACCCGCCTGGAACCGGTCGCCGGACGAGGCGCCGTGCAGCACCTCCGAGAGCCACTGCGAGAACTCCAGGTACTGCCAGACCCGCCGCAGGCAGGCCTGCGAGTATCCGGCGAGACCGCTGTCGTCGCCCCGATAGTGCGCGATCAGCGCCTCGCCGAGCAGCAGGGCGTCGTTGATCGCGAGGTTCATGCCCTTTGCGGCGATCGGCGCGACCAGGTGCGCCGCGTCGCCCGCCAGGTGCAGACGGCCGTGAACCATGGGCTCCACCACGTAGTTGTGCATGTCCAGGACCACCTTCTCGATCAGCGGCCCTTCGGTGAGCGGCGGGGCGCCGGCGGCGGCGAGCCGGGCGCGCAGCTCGCTCCACACCCTGGTGTGCGACCAGTTGCCGGCGTCCTCGCCGGGCGCGACCTGGAGGTAGTAGCGGGTGACCTCGGGGCTGCGGGCCATATGTGCACCGAACCCGCGCTCGTGGAGGCCGAAGACCACACCGTCCGCGGACGGCGGTGCCTCGGCGAGCAGGGCGAGCCAGGCAACACCGTGGTCATGGCGGGTGAGGACCGCGCGGTCGGCGGGTATGGCCGCCCGGGTGACCCCGCGCGCGCCGTCGCAGCCCGCGATGAAGTCGCAGGCGAGGCGGTGCCGGTCGCCGGTCGCCGGGTCGGTGTACGACACCGCCGGCCGCGCACTGTCGATGTCGTGCAGCCGCACCTCCCGTACCCCGAAGCGCACATCCCCGCCCGCCACGTCGGCGTAGGAGGCGAGCAGGTCGGTGACCAACAGCGGCTGCGGATAGACGAAGTGACGCCGTCCCGACAGCTCCGCCGTCCGGACGGTGTGCCGCTCCCCCTCGAAGCGAAACTCGAACTCCCCCTGGGTGGCGGCCCGTTCGAGCAGACGGTCGGCGAGCCCGTGCCGCTCCAGCGCACGCACCGCCCACTCCTCCATGAACCCGGCCCGTGGCCGCTGCTCGATGAACTCCCGGCTCTCCGCCTCCAGCACCACACAGTCGACCCCGGCGGCGCGCAGCAGGTTCGCCACGGTGAGCCCGGCAGGGCCCGCACCGACGATGACGACGCCGGTTCGTGGGCGAGGGAAGGAGGTGGTGGAGGAGGACACGTCGCAGGGTCCCTTCGGAGCGGGGAGAAAGATGACCCTGCTGTCGCCGGTCGGTCACACTGCGTCGTTCCGGCTGACCTGGTCTGCCGGGCGCGGGGGTCGGGCGAGGTGTAAGGAAGAGATATGAGCGTCCGGCGCGGTCGCACCTCTCCCGGCGGACCCTGGCGGCTGGGCCATGGGTTGATCGCCCTCCCGCTCGTGCTCATCGCGGCGATCACGGTGATCGACATCAATACCCCGCCGACCATCCACCTGGGACCGTTCCTGGTGGCGGCACCCGCGATCACCGCGTCGTTCGCCGGTGCCGGTGTCACCGGCGCGGTCGGCGTGCTGGCCGTGGGGGCCCAGGTCGTCATCGGCGAGCTGCACGGCGGACTGCTGACACCGAACCATCAGGCCCAGATCGCCGCCCTCGTCGTGATCTCCGTCCTCGTCACGGTGTTCCGCTACCTCCGCGACCGGCGCGGGCGGCAGCTGCACCAGGTGCGGTCGGTGGCCGCCGCGGCGCAGGACGTGCTGCTGCGGCCGCTGCCCCACCGGGCCGGAGCGCTGCGGATCGCCTCCACGTACCTCGCGGCGGAGGCCGAGGCCCAGATCGGCGGCGATCTGTATGCGGCGGTGCCCGCCCCGGGCGCGACCCGGCTGGTCGTCGGTGATGTTCGCGGCAAGGGGATGGCCGCCGTCGGGGAGGCCGCCGTGCTGGTCGGGGCGTTCCGCGGGTCCGCCTACCGCAACCTTCCGCTGCCCGCCATCGTGGCGCACCTGGGAAATTCCGTGTACTGGAACACCACCCACCTCGACGGCGCCGGACCGGAACCCGCGGAGTCGTTCGTGACCGCCCTGGTCGTCGACGTCCACAACGACAGCCCGTTCATCGAGCTGGTGAACTGCGGGCATCCGCCGCCGCTGCTACTGCGGAACGGCACCGTCCAGGTGCTGGAGGTCGCCGAGCCCGCCCTCCCCCTGGGCCTGACCGCCCCCTCGGAGAGCGATTTCAGGGTGGAGCGGTTCGGGTTTTCGCCCGGCGATCTCCTGCTGCTCTACACAGACGGTGTCATCGAGGCCAGGGACCGCTCCGGCACGTTCTATCCGCTGATCGACCGGCTCACGTCCTGGAACGAGACCGACCCCACGTCCCTGGTGCGCCGGCTCCAGCACGATCTGCTCCGGTACGCCGGCGGCACCCTGGGCGACGACGCGGCGGTGATCGCGATCGCCGCCCCGCCCGGGGCCCCGGGGTAGCGGGCCCGGCTCAGATCAACCCCGGTCCGCCGGAAGCGGATCGCGTCCCGCACCGCCGGCCGCGGCCGGCCGCCGGTCCACGGTGACCAGCAGCAGCGCCGCGACGATCAGCACGGCCTGCACGGCGAACGCGGACGACACCCCGACCCGGTCGGACAGTGCACCCAACGCCAGCGGCGCCGCCATGATCGCGGAGTTCACCACGAGTTGGTTGCGGGCGGCCGCGAGGTCGGAGCGGTCCGGCGCGGCGGCGATGGCGTGCGAGAAGCTGAGCGGGAAGAGGTTGGCCACCCCCGCTCCCGCGATCAGCAGCGCAGCGCTGGACAGCACGACCGCATACGAGGACCAGAAGATGCCGAGCCCCGCCGCGGTGAGCAGGAGGGAGCCGGTCAGCAACCGGGGCGCCTTGCCCTGGTCGTTCACCAGCCGGCTCCCCGCCGTACGCCCGATCAGGATGCCCACGGCGAAGAGGGTCATGAGGGTGGCGGCATGGCTGATGCTGAGGTCCAGGCGGCTCACCAGCAGCGGCGCTCCGTAGAAGACCGTCCCGAACTCGATGCCGGCCGCGGCCCCCAGAGCGGCGGAACGCAGCCAGAAGCGGGCGGGCAAGCGGCCTTGGCGCACGGTGCCGGCGGCGGGGCCCTGGTCGGGCAAGGGTCGGCCCCGGCCCAGCGCGTAGAGGAGGCCGAAGGCGACGACCGGCAGCGCCAGCCCCGCCCGCCAGCCGCTGTCGGTGCCGCCCAAGGAGCCGATCACGGCGGGGGCGAGCACCGCGGCCAGACTGGCGGTCGCGTTGGCCTCCACCAGCGCCCGGTCCCGGTGCGCGGAGTGGTGGACGGAGAGCAGCGCGAGGCTGGACGTCTGGAGCATCGGTCCGGTGAGGCCCAGCAGGGCCGTGGCGGCGAGGGTGAACGCGACGGTGTGGCCGACGGCGAGCAGGACGGCGCCGCAGGCGGTGCCGATCACGGACAGCCAGAACAGCCGGTGCCGGCCGAGGCGGCGCAGCGCCTGGGTGAAGAAGAGACCGGACAGCACACTGCCGGCGGCGAACGTCGTGGAGTGCAGGCTCATGACCAGGTAGCTGAAGTCCAGGTCACGCCGGAGAAGGGTGAGGAAGGGGGCGAGGGCGTACAGGCAGTAGGCGTATGCCGCCAGGCTGGTGTACCCCAGGGCGGTGAGGCGATCGCGCCGGAAGACCGGCCCGTCGCAGCGGGTGGAGAGGTCAAAGGAGCCGGCCTTGGCCGTCCCGCGAGGGGCGGTGGGGCCGCGTCGTCGCGGGACGGTCATAGGTCAACAGCCTCCGGCGACCGCGGGAATGACGGAGATCTTCGACCCGTCCGGGGTGACGGTCCCCAGACTGTCGGCCCCGCGGATGTCCTCGTCCTCCACGTAGACGTTGATGAAGCGGCGCAACTTCCCGTCGTCGTCCAGGATGCGTGAGCAGATGCCCGGGAAGTCGCCCTCGAGCGCGGTGAACGCCTCGCCGACGGTGCCCGTGTTCAGCGACACCTCGGCCGCGCCGGCGGTGTAGGTGCGCAGGACCGTGGGAATCCGGACTGTCACCGGCATGGTGAGCCCCCTTCTGTGTGGGTTGCCGTGGTCGGGGTCACCGGGTGGTGCCCCGCAGTGGAGCCGAACTGCATGTCCTCCTGGTCCGCCACGTTGAGCACCGCCCCGGCCGCGTGCCGACGGAACGACACCGCCTCGAAGCCCGGGACGACGTGGCGGGCCCCGCCGGCCCGCAAGGGCGCCGGGTCGAGCCGGCTCACCGCGACGCAGGTGGCGCCGGCCGCGGTGGCCGCACGCACCCCGCCCGAGGTGTCCTCGAAGACCAGGCATGCGGCGGGCGGGATGCCCAGCCGGCGGGCGGCCAGCAGATAACAGTCCGGCGCGGGTTTGCCGCGGGCGGATTCGCCCCAGGTCACGGTGGTGCCGAAGCGACCCGTCAGCCCGAGCGTCCGCAGCGCGCGATCCGCCCGGGCTGCCGAGGCACCGGTGACGAGGGCCAGCGGTACGCCCGCGCCGGCCAGGTCGTGCACGAGTTCGGAGGCACGGGGAACCGGCGTGCAGGCCAGGTCGGGTTCGGACTCACGCACCCGGGTCAAGACCTTCGCCCGGTCCGGTTCAGCGAGCGGGGCGAACACCGTCTCGACGGTGTGCTCGGGGACGCAGCCATACACATGGGCCGCGAACTCCCCGTCGCTGATGGTCAGTCCGTACTCCGAGGCCAGCCCGTTCCACAGGTCGGCGACGGCTTGGTCCGTATCGACCAGGACGCCGTCCATGTCGAACAGCACGCCAGAAAACTGCACAGTGATACCTCCGGTATTGCCTTACTTGTCGAGCGGACCCACGAGGTCCTGGTCGGCCGCGAGACGGCCGGCCTCCACCGCCAGCCGCATCGACTCCGCGAGCTTGGTGGGTGAAGGAGCCTGCGCGACGGCGGTGTTGACCAGTACCGCGTCGGCACCGAGTTCCATCGCACGGACCACCTGGGCGGGAGTGCCCAGGCCGCCTTCCAGCACCACCGGTATGGAGACGGCGGCCATCGTCTCCCGCACCGCACGCTCGTCGACCACGCCTCGGGCGCTGGCGACCGGCGAACACATGACGCGGACGGCGGCACAGCCGGCCTGCTCCAGGGCGACGGCCGTGGCGGGGTCGGGCAGGATGAACGGCAGGACGTCGAAGCCCTCCGCGATCAGCTCCGCTGCCGCCGTGACGGTCTGGGCGTTGTGCGGCAGGTTGTCCGAGGGGCGGACGTCGAGCTTCATGATGTCGATGCCGTAGGAGTCGCGCAGCCGGCGCGCGGTGAGGAGGGCGTCCTGCTGGGAGCGGGCGAAGGACGTGGTCCCGATCCACACGTAGTCGTCGAGCCCGACGGCGTCGTCCAGGTCCGACATCAGCAGGCTGGGCTTGGTCTGTTCCAGGTCGAAGGTGGTGATGAAGACATCGCACGCCGCGCTGCGCAGGACCTCACTGACGAGAGTGGGGTCGGTGTACTGCTCAATGCCAAGGATGAGCCGGGACCGGAATTCGCGGCCGCGGAGGGAGAGCCAGGGATCAGTGGTAACAGCAGCACTTACGGCAGCCGTTGACATATAAGTTCTCCTTTGGGGATCTGAAAGAGCAACGACATGGTTCGAGTGGAATCAGTGGCACCCATCGTTTCCGTTCACGAAATGCGTCCGCCATACCGCGGCCGCCGAACTCTCCACTCGTCGAGTTGAGGTCCGCGGTGTGAATCGACTGACGGATCTTGTGACCGGGCACACCCAACTGTCAACTGCCAAAAGCACGTTGGGCTGACCGGCGCGGATCATTCCGGGGCCGACCACACCCCTGTGACCTGCGCTGTTTGCGGGGCGGTCGGGCATCGCAGGCACCGCTGGGGGATGCACCGCACCCGGCGCGCCCCAGGAAATCGCGATCCAGCGGCTCCGGCCATTGCTCTGACCTGGGATTCAACTTCTGTTCACAGCCGACTTTCCGGGAGCGGCCGAGACTCCCCTCCCACATTGACCAAGAGGGTCCTGTCAATTGGCTGAATCCCTCTGCTGAATGCCGTGCCGGAACGGGGGTGAATGAATGATTCCGGACGCGTCGTGGAGGCGGTCCGCACCGTCGCGGTGACGCGGCCATTTCCCTCCTTTCTCATAGGAAAACCTCCTGGGCGGGTCCGCAAAGTCGCGCCTGGCCCGCGACGCCCGGCACACCCGCACGCAGTCCCGGGCGGCCGTACGGCACGACGCCCCCGCGCCCGTCACGAGGCCACGCGGCTGCGCCCGCTCGCCGCCTCGTACCGCGCGGCCAGGTGCTCACCCTGGCGGTACGCGAACTGCCGGGCGCGGGACTCCAGCAGCGGATAGCCGGGCTGCGCCGTCATCTGTGCGGGGTGCTTTCTGTAGTGGTAGACGACGGTGGGCACCAGGGCTCCGCGGGCAACGCCCGTCACACCGACCAGATAGGCGTAGTCCTCGCCCTGCGGGAGCGCGGCGTAGCCACCGCAGCCGCGGATGAGGTCCGTCCGTGCGAGCAGCGTGGTCGGTCCGAGGGGGATGGTGGCCTCCGGCGACCTCCAATACCCCCATACCTCACCGGGAGCGTGGAAGCCCGGCGGCGTCGGGCAGCGCCAGGTGACCGCCGAGCCGTCCGGATGCAGGTCGGCCGACCAGCCCGCGGCCCAGCCGAGGGCATGCGCGCGGGCGTGTGCCAGGCGGACCGACAGCGACCCCTCGGGGAGCAGATCGTCGTCGTCCGCCGTGGTGCACCACTCCGCGGAGACCTCGTTCAGCGCGAAGTTCCGCGCAGCGCCCGCGCCGACCGCCCTGGGGAGGTCGACCACGCGGACCCGGGGGTCCTCCCGGAGCCGGGCGGGCACGTCGGGTAACGGAACGCCGTCCAGGGACACGACCCACTCCCACGAGGCATCCTGCCTGCACAGACTCTCGTACAGCGCGATCAGGTAGGGGCGCCGCTCGGGCCGCAGACGGGTGGGCGTGATGACGGCGACGTCGGCATTCGCATGGGGCACGGGAACTTCCTCGCGGCAAGGGACGGGCGGAAGCGGACGGGCAGGAGGCTCATGCGGAGCGGTGCAGGGAACCGGGGGCACAGGCGGCACCCGGCCGCTGCTCCCAGGGCCCGAGGACGAGCTCGGCGGACAGCGTGGTCAGGTAGAGGCCGTGCGGCAACGACTGCTGGTAGGCGAGGAGTTCGTCGCCGGTGGCCGGCATGGCGGGGGCCCGGGCCGCCGCGGCCGCGAGCAGGCCGGGGGCCGCGGTGTGTTCGCCCTGCGGCCCGGTCCAGCGCAGGACGAGCATGCCGTGGCCCGTTCCGGGCTGCTGCTCGGGAAGGCCGGGGTGGGTCGGCCGGGCCCATCGGTGGACCTCGTCGAGGATCACCACGGGGTAGATCGCTCCGATTCCGTAGCAGGCGGCCTGTACCGCGTGCGCAGACAACTCCCCTTCCTCCTAGAGGAGTTCGACGTGGGCGCGAGCGGGGGCGCTGCCGCGGGTATCGAGCAGCAGCGGGGCGTGGTGCGCGATCTCGTCGAGGTCGTAGCAGCGGTGCTGTTGCAGCAGGATCACGAGGTCTGCCTCCCTCAGGGCCTGCGGCAGATCGGGGGCGGCGGACACGGCGCTGTCGTCGACCTCCCACTGGGACACATAGGGGTCATGGAAGACGACGTGGGCGCCCAGCGCGCGCAGGCGCCTCGCCACCGGGCGGGCACTGGTTTCGCGCTGGTCGGCGACGTCGGCCTTGTACGTGACGCCGAGCAGCAGCACTCGGGCACCGCTGAGGGTCCTGCCCGCCCGGTCGAGCAGTTGCTGCGCCCGCTCGACGACGTAGCGCGGCATCCGTGTGTTGATCTCCTGGGCGAGTTCCACCATTCTGAACGGATAGCCCAGGGTGCGGACCTTGTGGGCCAGGTAGTTGGGGTCGATCGGGATGCAGTGGCCGCCGACGCCCGGACCGGGGCGGAACGCCTGAAAGCCGAAGGGCTTGGTGGACGCGCACGCGATCGCGTCCCACAGATCGATCCCCAGCTCGTGGCAGAACACCGCCATCTCGTTGACCAGGGCGATGTTGACGTGCCGGTAGGTGTTCTCGATGAGCTTGGCCATCTCGGCCTCGCGGGTGCCGGCCGCCTGGACCACGGTGTCGACGAACTTGCCGTAGAGGGCTCCGGCGGCGGCCGTGCAGTCCGGGGTGTACCCCCCGACGATCTTCGGGGTGTTCTTGATCCCGAAGTGCTTGTTGCCCGGATCGACGCGTTCCGGGGAGAAGGCCAGGTGGAAGTCGGTCCCGGCCCGTAACCCCGAGCGCTCCAGGATCGGGCGCACCACTTCGTCGGTGGTGCCCGGGTAGGTGGTCGACTCCAGGACCACCAGCGTCCCGGGCCGCAGCTGCCGGGTCACCGCCGCGCAGGCGGCCTCGACCATGGCCAGATCGGGGCCGCTGTGGGCGCTCAGCGGGGTCGGCACGCACACCACCACCGCGGCGGCGTCCGCGAGCACCCCCTCGTCGGTTGTGGCGGTGAAGCCGGCCGCGCGCATGGCGGCGACCTCGTCGTCGGCGACGTCGCCGATGTGGGAGGTGCCCGCGGTGAGCCGCGCCACCGTTTCCGCGTCACGGTCCAGGCCGGTGACGGTCAGCCCGGAGCGGCACGCCTCCAGCGCGAGCGGCAGTCCGACGTACCCCAGGCCGATGACGACCAAGTCACTGCGCACGGTTGTCCCTTTCTGATGCTTTCTGACGGAGAAGCAGGTCTACGGGGAGGCGCTCGGCTCACGCCGTGCGGGCGCGGGCCTCACGCTGTGCGGGCGCGGGCCCTCACGCCGTACGGGCGCGGGCCTCACGCCGTACGGGCGCGAGCGGCGAGCAGGGCAGCCAGGACGCTCGGCACGAGCAGCAGCCCGAAGGCGGCGACATAGCCGGCCAGACCGGTGGAGCCCGTGCCCAGGCCGGCGTGGAACAGGGCGGAGGCGAGGCCCATGACCGTGATCTGGCCCAGGTTCTGGGTGGTCTGCATCGCGCTGCTGGCATAGCCCTGCCGGTCGGGCGGGCTGTGCGAGAGGGAGAGGAGGGTGAGCGAGGGGACGAGCAGGCCCATCCCGACGGCCGCGAGAAGCATGGCCGAGGCGGCGGTGAGCGCGGGCAGCGCGGGCAACGTGCCGACCGTGGCGAGCGCGACCGCCGCCGCCAGCAGCAGCGCACCGGCCGCGACCAGGCGGTGGCGGGGGCAGCGCTCGTGCAGGCGGCCCTGCACCCAGGAGGCACCGGCCCAGGCGATGGCCGCGCCCGTGAAGGCCAGGCCGGTCACCGCGGCCGGCACCCGCCGGACAGTGTCGAGCAACAGCGGAACGAAGGCCTCCAGCGTGAAGTACACCCCTGACGCCAGCCCGCGCAGCAGCACCGTGGCGGGCAGGCCTCGCGCGCCGCGCCAGGTGCCCGGCGGCAGCAGCCGGGCGGCGAACACCGCGAGCAGGGCGAGCCCCGTCGCCGTGCACACCAGATGGCGCAGGTCCCAGCCCGAAATGCCGTACTGCGCCAGCGCCGCGCCCGCGCTCACCGCCGCCGCGACGAGCAGGGCGGGGCGCGGCGTCCGCGCGTCCGACGGCTCGGGCGCGGCGTGCCGGGAGCGGCTGCGCAGCATCGCCACCACGGCCAGCGCCGGCAGCAGGGTCAGCGCGGCCAGGCCGAAGAACACCGCCCGCCAGGACCACCAGGCGGCCACCAGTCCCGCCAGCGGAGGGCCGGCGAGCGACGGGACGATCCAGCAGGTGCTCATCAGCGCCAGGGCCCGTGGCCGCAGGCGGTCGGGGTAGGCCTGGCCGATGGCGGTGTTGATCGACACCGCGACCATCCCGCCCGCCACCCCGTCCAGGAAGCGCCCGGCCGCCAGCTGCCAGATGGTGGTGCTGGTGGCCGAGACCAGCAGGGTGACCACCGCCAGGAGCAGGCCCGCCGCCAGCGGGCGGCGCGCCCCCGCCCGGTCCGCCCAGCCGCCGCCGAGCACCCCGCCGAGCAGGCTCGCGGCCACGAAGCAGCCCGCCACCATGGGGTAGAGCGACACCCCGTCCAGGTCCTGTGCGGCCACCGGCAGGGTGGGCACCACGGCCAGCGCGGCGAACCCGGTCAGGAACATCACCCCGGCGAAGCTGGCCGTGGCGGCCGCGTACGTCCGGGAGAACAGCCCTTCCGCAGCGGCCTCGGCCCGGGCCGGCGCCTGCTCAGCCATCGCCGTCAGCCCGCCGCGGCCCGCCGGTGCCGGTGCCGTGGGTGTCGCAGGCGAGCCACTGGGCCAGCGCCCGCATGCCGTCGAACAGCGAGGCCGAGCCCTGCCAGTGCAGTGCGGTGCCGATCAGATCGGTCGCCATGACCGGCTGTGGGACCCCGGCGTCGGAGAGCCGCTCCCAGGGGGTGCGGCGGGCGACGACCGAGATCAGCTCGGCCAGCTCCTCCTCTTCGTACGTCCCTGAGGCGACGTGGAGCACCGGGTGCTGCGGCCGTGCCGCCAGGACGGCGGCGATCGCGCCCGCCATGTCCCGGTAGTCCACGACCTGGTGCTGCCGCTGCGGGCACAGGTGCAGCGGCTTACGCGTCCACACCCGATGGATCCACTGCGCGGGCGTGGTGTCGGCGGGGGCGTGCGGCCCCACCGGCTGGGCCAGCCGCAGGACCTGCACCGGGATGCCGCTCCGCTCGCCCCACTGGCGGCACTGCTCCTCCTCGCGCCACCACGCCAGGGCGACCGGGTCCTGCGGCGGCCCCGTCAGCGACCCCTCCGTCACGGACTGCTCACCGCTGCCGCGGTAGACCGCCGCGGAACCGGCGTAGACGAGCCGCTCCACCCCTGCCTCCTCCGCGGCCGCCAGGACATCCGCCAGCCGGCCCGGATCCGTGGCCGGGGAGCCCAGGTGCACCAGGTGCACGACGCCGTCCAGGTCCTTGCCGGTCACGGGGTGCGGAAAATGACCGGCGGGCTGCCCCACGTCGCCCAGCAGCCGGGCCAGTTGCGGCCCGAAGCCGCGCTCGCCTCCGGTGACGGCGACCCGGGCGGCGGGCGGGTCCGTCGCCGGCTTGCGCCCGGCCCTGCGTCCCTCCTCCAGCGCCGCCAGGGCCAAGTCCCGTACGGGAGGTACCAGTTCGTTCAGCTCGTCGGCGGTGAAGTCCTCACACAGGCCGCCGGGCCCCAGCGATTCCATCACCTCCCGCGCGACCGACGGGTCGGGTGCCTCGGTCGTGAGGCCGGCCACGGCGGTGCCGAGCGCGAACCCCGTCATCCACACGGCCCTCGCCACCTGCTCGGACAGCGAAGACGGCCCGGCCGCGGCGAAGGCCGCATGGCTGTGCTCCAGCAGGCCGATCCGCTGGAGGTACCGCTCGGTCTCGACGTACTCCCGCTCCGTCCCGTACCGGACCGCGCACCGGGCCTCGCCGTACTGGTAGAAGGGGACGACCGGGAAATCGGCGCAGTCGTACGTCGTGGGTGCGGCCGCCTCGCTGGTGTAGAGGGCCGCCCGCCGCCACCCGTGGGTGCTGTTGCCGGCGATGCTGGGCACCTCGGTATGGTCCACCGTGCTGGGTACGGACACCCGCACCGGGACACCGCATACGTTGAGGTAGCGCTGCATCACCACGTCGTAGGGCCAGCCGGCGCCCTGCTCGGTCGCGAACCGCGCGTATCCCCGGGCGACTTGGGCCGGGAGCAGCAACGCCAGGCAGGGCACGTGCTCCTGGAGCGCGTAGGCCCACTGCGCGCCCGTCAGCGCCGCCAGGCGCACCACGGCACCGTTGCGCCCTTCCCAGCCGGCGTAGAAGGCCACGGCCTCGTGCGGCACCGCCGCCGCGACGCGCTCCGCGTGCGCGAAGAATCCCTCGGCGAGGACCACGTCGTCCTGCAGCACCAGATGGTGCGTGGCGTCCTCCGCCACGCAGCTCCACGCCGGATTGGCGGTACGCAGCGCCGTCGGGGGCCCCTCGGGCTCGGGGTCCAGCACCACGGCCACCCGGCCCTGCGCGTCGCGGCCCGCGAGTAACTGGGCGGCCTCGGCGCGCCGGGGATGCGCCATGACCGCACCACTCAGCTTGACCGGCCCGTTCGTGAACGCCGTCGAGGTGGCCGGATTCGATGCGGACGGATTCGATGCGGACGCATTCGACGCGGACGGATGGCTCAGGGGATCATCCATTGCACTACCTCGCAAGAGTAACTGGGGCGGCGAAAGGGGGGTGTGGGAAGGGAGAGCGGGGAGAAGGCTGTCGCCGGGTCACAGTCCGGGAAATGCAAGACCACGGGAATCACGCACGACCACGGCGGATGTCAGTCGAGGAACGAGGTGAACTCCGGCCGTTTCGGGGGGATCTGATCCGGCCTCCTGCGCCGGCACCGGAAAGATCGATTCGCCGAATTTTCGCACCCCGGTGAGCAGCGATCTCCGGAAGAGCGACACTCACCGCCAGAGGTCAGAACTCACGGTGGAGCGGGGCCACAACTCGGGTGGGGTCACCACTCACGCACGGGCGCACCGGCGCACCGGCGCCTCAGTCACCGGAACCGACCACATCGGCGACATCGGCGGCATCAGCGGCATCGGCATTGCGCACCATGCGCTCATTGTTCTCAAGGCCGTGATCCATGCCCTGCTCCCGCTCCAGCCGAATCATGTCGGCGGGGCGGTAATTGAGGATCCATGCACGTCGGGTCCGGACCGAGATGTTGCCGCGGGAGTAATGCAGCGTACCGCCGGCATGCGCGACTCCCTCGCCGAGCGACAACGGCACCGCAGTCGCGCCGGGTTCGTCCTCGGAGCAGTCGCATTCGATGTTGCGGCCGTCGCTGGTCGGCCGGTGGGGGCGAATGGGCTTCTGGTGCGAACCCCGGATATACCACATGCAGCCGTTGTCCAAAGTGGCCTCGTCCAGCGCCACCCAGATCGAGACCGCCCGGGTGTCGGGCAGATCGATCCAGTAGGCCGCGTCCTGATGCCACGGGGTCGGCACCCCGGTGTGCGGCGCCTTGTGAATCAGCATGTCGAAGTCCAGCACGGCGTCGTCGCCGATCAGTTCACGCGCCATCGTCAACGCCCGGGAGTGCAGCGGCAGATCCTTCAACGGTGCGTAGAGCGCCGAGGGCCACATGATCTGGGTGATGTTCTCCCGGACCCCCTCCCGGCGCGGAACATGGGAAGCGAGATCTGAGCGCTTGTCGCCGCTTTCTATCTCACCACTCAAGAGGCGGTCATAGATATTTCGGTAGGTTTCCACCTCGGCCATGGAGAGCAGTTCTCCGGTCAAGGCGAACCCATCCTGCTGGAATACCTGCGTACGTTCGAGATCAGTGCTCAGCGTCATTGCGAGACCCATTCTCGTGAGTGTTTCCCCCGGCCTTGCCGACGTACCCGACCAGAGGGCGTGCGCATGAGAGGAACTGCGCCCATCGCCATTTCAATGATCTTGATGGACGGAAGAAGACATCATCCGGGGCCGGATGGCCGCAATCGAAGGGTGAGCCCCATCGGGGGCAAGAATACGGAACACCTCCGGGACCTGCCACGCATAGAGCGCAGGCCACCCGGCAAGCATGAGCAAAAAAACGGAATTTAGCGTTCCAAGCAACTGGCAACAACAACGGGAAGGCCTGGCCATTCCCCAACGATCCCCACTCAGCCCCGATAGGCCCCCCGTTGGCGAGTTGATCTTCACAACGCCGGAAATTTTTACATACGGATTTCGTGGCAGTCAAGGCAGCCCACGCCCGAGGTCTTTCCCGGAGAACGAGATGAGTACATCTCTCGACTGTGGTGCTTGATGGGCGATTCGCCCGATTGGAAAAAACCAATACATCGGGCCGGCTTGAGATTTCCCCCCGTACGCCCACACGACAGCTTCCCGACATCCTCGACCGCCCGGAGCCACCCCACCCACACGCTCGGGTTTGGCTGGATAACGCTCACCGGAGAGCCGAGTTTCGGCCGTCCGCTCACCTTCATCAAGCACCGGAAGGACTTTTTCCGGTTTCCGGTACACGGAAAGGCGCCCCGCTATCAGCGGCCTTTCCTGCCGCCCCCTGCCCGCGCGCTCCAGCCACCCCCTAAACGTGACCCTGCGCACTGATGACACCCCGCCCCCGCACTCGCACCATGGGCACCACTCGCACCACACCATGCCTGGGAGAACACAAGTACCCAGCGTGGACGCGCTCCCTCCGCACGCCCCACTCCCCCGCACCGCCCGCGGTGACGAGTTCTGTCATGACGTCCGTGAGGACACCCGTCATGACATGGAGCCCACCCCAGCGGGCCAGTCACCGAGCGCCACCCCTTGCCCTCGCACGCGAAGCTCGGCGACTCGGTGAACGGCCCTGTCAGTCCCACAAGGAGAAGGCATGACAGGCGCCGAGACCGTCTCGCCCGACGGGCTCAAGGTCCATGTGGCACACCGTCGGAACCCCTACGCGTACCTGCTCACCGGCGATCAACTCGACGCGCTGCTCCTTGAGTTGGCGCTCCAGCGCGCGGCCGCCATCTGGCGGAACCACACCGCCGGCGAGCGCGCGCCCCGCGGCGCCTACCCCCGCCCGATGATGGGCTTCGTCCTGATGGACGCCACCGCGGGCCCCTGGGTACCGAACGACAGCGCGGTGCTGGGCGTGGTCGTCATCGGCGACCGCGGCCACGAGTACCTGCCGAACGCGGCCGCGAAGGCCGGCTGCCACCGCCGCCTGGGGCGCAACAACGGTGAGGCGGTGCACGTCGATCCGCACCGCCTCGGCACCGGCGATTTCCGGTACGGCCACTCCGCGGAGGTGCGCGGCCAGATCGTCGGCGCCAGCTCGCAATCCCCGGACCAGGACCTCCATGAGGCGGGGCGGCTGGCCGCCGATTTCGTCGCCGCCATCGGAGAACGACACCTGGCCTGGGAACACCGGCGCGGTCCGGAGGACTGGCTGTCCCCCGACAACACGCCCGCTCCCGAGTACCGGGCCATGATCGACTGGTACTCGGGAGCGCCGTCCTGATACAGCGTCCATCACCCTGAGCGGGGGCGGTTCCGCAGCGAGCCGACGGCCCGGTCGCCGCCGCGGGGGCGCCGGGCCGCCGGCCGGTTCACCGCGGGTCGCGGTTACGCCTTGCCCGTGAGGCTGGCGAACACCACCAGGTTGTCGGGGTAGTAGTGCTTTCCCTGGTCGTAGTCGCCGCCGCAGGTGATCAGGCGGAGGCCGGCGTGGTCGAGGTTCTTGTACACCTCGAGCGTGGGGAACTTGTTCTTCGGGTACTGGGCCACGCGGTCGACGGTGAACTTCGCCGTGCTCCCGTCCTGCCGGGTGACGTCGATGGCGTCACCGGCCTTCATCTTGGACAGCGCGTGGAACACCGCCGGCGTGCCGTTCCAGGTGACATGACCGGCGATCACGGCCGGCCCCTGCGAGCCGGGCGTCGGCCCCGGCTCGTACCAGCCCGCCTTGGCGGGGTCCTTGGGCGTCTGCATGGATCCGTTCTTGTGCTGACCCAGCGACTCCAGCGGGGAGGAGACCTTGAGCGCGGGGATGGAGAGCCGTTCTGGGGCCGACTTCGGCATCGCGGCGGCGGCTTTCGCACCGGCGTCTCCCCCGGCTGCCCCGTCCTGGGACGACTGACCGCCGCCCTGAGCCGGCTGCTGCTCCGCGGGGGCCGACTGGGGCGGCGCCGCACCCTGTCCCCCGCACCCGGCAAGGAGCACGGACGCCATCGCCGCGGCGAGCACGTATGCGGTGGCACGGCGCCCCCGACGGCCGGCGGTGCACACGATTTCCTGGCTCCAGCGGTTCACGCGGCGCCCCCGTTGCTCCGGTTGCGCCCGGCGAAGAGCACGCCCCGCCGTCGCCGTACGAGGGCCAGCGCGCCGGTGACCACCACGAAGGCCGCTCCTCCGGCACCGATCATCGCGGCCGGCATCGCCTTCTCCTCGACGGGCCCGGTGCCGGTCTCGACACCGCCGACGGGGATGGATCCCACCGCGGCGCCCTGAACCTCACCGCAGTTGGTCGGGGCGGTGGCCTCCTGGGGGAGCTTGGGATCGAGTTCGCTCTTGCCGGCGCCCTCGAAGTCGTACTTCTTGTTGTTGTTGCGGTCGATGCCGTGCTGCACGATGTGCAGGTCCTTGATGTGGTCGACCACCGCCTGGGAGACGGGAATCGTGCGCTCGTAGGAGAGCTTCCCCTGCGCGTCGGCCACGGGCATGCGGTCGACGGCGAGACCACTGCCCATGGCGTCCGTGGGCCCCTTGGTGGTGAGCGAGATGTTGATGTTGCCGTAGTCGACCGTGGCTTCGGTGTTGTTGATGACTCCGTCGCCGTTGGTGTCGGCGCTCGGGTCCGGGCAGTGGAAGTCGTGGCCGTCGGTGGAGCCATGGAGGTGCTGGGCGGAGGGCTGCCCGGGCACATGCCCCTCGGACTCGATCTTCACGGTCAGCTCGTGGCCCTTGAGGCTGAGCATCGCGGTGCCCTTGGAGCCGGAGTTGTTCAGCTGCGACAGGTTGATCTGGTACGCGCCGTTGCCCTCGGCGACGGCCTGGGACGAGGCACCCGCGGTGAGGGCCAGGGCGGCAGGCAGAGCAACGAGTACGGCGAGTCGGCTGGTGCGCTTGGCTATCACGTTCGTTCCTTTTCCGGCGGCCTCCGCGGAGGAGGGGGGACCGCACGTCGTCCGGGTTCGAAGCAACACCTCAGCGAGGCAGAAGCAACACCTCAACGAGGCATCAGCCGTTATTCGGAGCTGCCGCCCCGGCGGATTGGTGGCGTGCGAAAAAAATCTGGTGGCCGCCGGAAAACCCCGGACGGGCGGCGCCCGGCGGGCGGCCCCCGGGCGACCCCGGACGCGTGCTGACCAGCCGGAGTTTGCCCGGACAGGCAGAGGGGAGGCGCCCTCGAAACGGCCCGATGCCCCGCCCGGGAAACCGGACGGGGCATCGGCATGCTGGGGCCACAGCGGCCCCGGGTCGGCCTACTTGAACCAGTACCGCACGCCGTGGTGGTGGCTGCAGGTGCCGGAGAAGTGGCGGCTGTAGGACCAGGTGCCGTCCTTGCACTTGGCCATGGCGCCTCGAGGGTGCTTGATGTGGGTGCCACAGGTGCCGGTGGTGTGGTGCGCGCAGTGGACGGTGGCGGCTTGCGCGGTGGTGGCGCCGAGGGTGACGGGTGCGATCACCGCAGTGGCGAGTGCGGCGGCGGCGAAGGCGCTTCGGATACGGCGTGCCGCACGGTGGGTGTTGAGCAAGGTGCCCCCCTGGTGGTTCCGGTTGGAGAGTTGAGCTTGGCGCGATGACATACCGCCGGGCCGGAATATCCAGGAGTTGTGATGGATGTGTGACCTTCGGGAGCAAAGGGTCATTGTGGGCATGTCAAGGGGGGAACTTGCCGCGGTGACTGCCCCGTTGCGGTATCGGCGCGACGAAGTCCAGGGCGTCCGGCTGCGTTCGGGCTCTCCTCAGTGGGGGGCGATCTCCGCACTGAGTCCGGCCGATCGCCCGGCGTCCGGGTGGCGGCGCAAGTCCCGCCGCCACCCTTGTGGCGAGCGCCGGCGCAGGGGTCAGCTCGGCGTGACGCGACCGCGCCAGGCGCCGCTCTCGGTTCCCCGGTGCTCGATGTAGTGCTTGAAGCGCTGCATATCGCCCTTGACCCGCCGGGCGATGACACCCGTCATGTCCGCGGTTGTCTCCGCCACACCACTGGGCTCGACATCCATCACGAGCTCCACCCGGGTGTGCGTGTCGTCCAGGCGCTGGAAGCTGACGAGGCCCTTCTGCCGGGTATCGCCGCTGGTGGTGCGCCAGGCGATCCGATCGTCGGGGAGCTGGTCGACGATTTCGGTGTCGAACTCCCTCCGGATGCCGCCAATCTTGGTGGTCCAGCGGTTGTGCAGGTCGTCGAGCTGGGTGATCTTCTCGACGCCTTCCATGAACTGGGGGAACTCCTCGAACTGCGTCCACTGGTTGTAGGCGGTGTGGACCGGGACGTCGACGTCCACCGTCTCCTTCACCATGCTCATAGTGACGCCTCCTCAGTGGCGACTCTCCTGTGGGTACAGAACCCGTAGCGCGAATTTCGCGCATTGCAGCGGGTGCCCACCGCGAGCTTCCCTAGTCCCGCCCGCCGGAGTTTCCGCCCTGGCAGCAGCTCGGCCCGGCAATCAGCCGGCCCCGACGTCCTTGCATGCAGGCGGCCGCGCTCCTGCGACGGTTCGGTTCGGTTCGGTTCGGTTCGTCTGAGCATCAGAAGCTCAAGGAGGACGGGGCAGTTGCCGTGGTGCCGTGGGTTACTACCGGTCCGTGGAATGTGCCCGGCGGCGCGTGGCATCGAGGGTGCCCAGCAGGGTGAGTGCCTGGGCACTGGGGCTTCCTGCTTCTGCGTGGTAGATCACGAGCTGCTGGGCGTGCGCTCCTCGTACGTCGAAGGACTGGTAGGTGAGTGCCAGGTCCCCGACCTCGGGGTGGCGGAGTTCCTTGGCATCGTGGTTCTTTCCGTTGACTTTCTGTGCTGTCCAGAGCGCGACGAATTCCTCACTCGACGCCATGAGTGTCCGAACGAGGGCGCGCAGGCGGGGATAGTGCGGCACGAGGCCGGTGGCCTGGCGCAGGTGGGCCACGGTCGCCTCGGCCGCGCGCGGCCAGTGTGCGTAAAAGCGCCGGCCCGCGGGGTCGAGGAAGATCATCCGGGCGAGGTTGTCCGCGTGGTCGAACGGCGAGAACAGCGCGTCGGCCAGCGGGTTGGCCGCCAGGAGATCCAGGGCCGGGTTGAGGACGAATGCCGGGGTGTGCGGGAAGCCGTCCAGTAGCTGCCGCAGCATCGGGCCGACCGTCTCCTGCGGGTGCGCCCGGAAGCCGGCCGGCATGGTGTCCGCGAGCCGGTAGAGGTGGTCGCGGGTCTCCTCGTCCATGCGCAGGGCGCCGCTGATCGCGTCGAGGACCTGCGGAGAGGGGCTGGATTCGCGTCCCTGTTCCAGGCGGGCGTAGTAATCGGCGTTCATACCGGCCAGGACGGCCACCTCCTCCCGCCGCAGGCCCGCCACCCGTCGTCGGCCGTAGGACGTCAGCCCCACATCGCCCGGCAGCAGGCGGGCACGGTGCGCGCGCAGGAAGTCCCCGAGGTCGTTGCTCATCACTTCGTCAGGCTAAGGGCCGCCCCTTGGCCGTGCCTGGGTGTGCCATGCCCAGGCACGGCCTGTTCTGGCTGCGCCTTCTGCCGCCGCCCAGACTCGACGACATCCACGACACGGGCTTCGCCGCCACAGGCGACATCAGGGACGACGTGCTCCCCCACGAGCACCTCGCCCTCCACCGGGAGGAACAGGCATGACGCAGCACACCAAGGTCGTCGCGATCACCGGCGCGAGCAGCGGTATCGGTGCGGCGACCGCCCGCCGGCTCGCAGCCGACGGGCACCGGGTCCTTCTCGGCGCGCGCCGCACCGACCGCCTGAAGCAGCTGTCCGAAGAGATCACGGAAGAGGGCGGCACAGCGGCCTTCCGGCGGCTGGACGTCACCGACGTGGCGGACGTGCGGGCGTTCGTCGACGCCGCTCGCGCCGAGTTCGGCCGGATCGATGTCCTGGTGAGCAACGCGGGAGTGATGCCGCTGTCTCCCCTGGAGGCGACGCGGACCGGCGAGTGGGACCGCATGATCGACGTGAACCTGCGCGGCGTCCTGCATGGGATCGCCGCCGCGCTGCCGATGATGCGGGAACAGGGCGGCGGCCATTTCGTGCACCTCGCCTCCGTCGGCGCCTACGAGGTCTCGCCGACCGCAGCCGTCTACTGCGCCACGAAATTCGCTGTCCGCGCCCTCTCCGAAGGACTGCGCCAGGAATCCGCCGGAGACATCCGCGTCACCCTCGTCTCCCCGGGCGTGACGGAGTCCGAACTCGCCGACGGCATCTCCGATCCGCAAGCCCGGGAGGCCATGAGGACCTACCGCGCGGTGGCGCTGCCGGCCTCCGCCGTCGCGGACGCCATCGCGTACGCGCTCTCCCAGCCCCCGCAGGTCGATGTGAACGAAATCGTGGTCCGCCCCGCTGCAAGCGCACAGTAGCCGCCCGCACTGGAGCCGAAAGAACTCGTCAGCCCTGACGAGTTCAACCGTCTGAAAGGAAGGAGACCCGCAGCCGCGATCTCGCGGCGGTGGGCCGGACGCGGCGCCCGGGGCATTGGGCAAGGGCGGGGCGTCCTCGGCCGTACCGTCCACGGGGGCCTGAGGAACCTGATGTACGGCGGGGGCGTGGCGGGCCGGGGACGGCACCGGGAGACGGGGCTGCGGGTCCGCCACGCCCCCGCCGGGCGTCAGGAGCGGCCCTTGCCCTTCAGGGAGTCCTTCATCCCCTGGAGGTTCTCCCGGGCGTCGCCCACCGCGCCCTTGGCCCTGCCCTTGGCCTCGTCCGCGCGGCCTTCGCCCTTCAGGCGCTCGTCGCCCATGGCCTTGCCGGCCTTCTGCTTGGCCTTGCCCTTCATCTTGTCCATGGCACCTTTGCCACCCATGTCGAACTCCTTACATGTGGGGGGAGAGGAAAGCTTCGCCACTACGCTGCCGCAGGTCGTGGCGGAGCGCACCCGGAGGCGGCTACCGGTGGGAACCGGCCCGCCGGCCGCGGTCCGTCCCGGGGGCCCCGCTACGCGTCGGTATCCCGGGCCGCGGCGCCGGGCAGGGACTCCCCCATGGGGCGGACGAGTTGGCGCCCGGCGTGGTTGACGAGCAGGCGGCGCCCGTGGCCGGCGAGGAGGTGGCGGCGGGACAGGGAGGGGGTCACCCGATCGGTCGTCCCAGTTCGCCGGGCTCCCCGCGGCCCCCTAGCGTCGTACGACGCGGCGTGCCGTCTGCGCACCACCGCCACAAGGGAGTCCGAGGGAGTCCGACATGCGGAGGCTCATCACCGTGCCGACTGTGCTGCTCGCCCTTGCCGCCGCGGGCTGCGGGGACGACGCCGGCGAGGCGACGCCCGCGGCGCCGTCCGCCACGGGCAGCGGGCCGGGCGGCCGGGGCTCGGCGTCCCCGACCGTCCCCGGACAGCCGGTGGACTGCGGCGAGCTCGCCGACGCGCTGGGGCCGGAAGGCGATGTCACGCTCTTCGCGGATGCCGCGGCCGGTGGCACGGTGGGCTGCGCGGAGGCCCGCAAGGTGATGTCCGAGTTCTTCGTGCGGGCGCCGCGGGAGGCCGAGGACGACCGGGGCACCCTCGCCGTACGGGGCTGGCTCTGCCAGTACGAGAGCGGCCCTACAGGCACCTGGATCACGACTTGCCGCAAGAGCAAGCGGGAGATGCACACAGAGGAGCCGACCGGCCGGCACACACAGCCCGGCGAGCCGGACGTCCCGGACGGCTCGCAGCTGCCCACCCTTCCCGATGAACCCTCCGACCCGATGGACGAGCCGTCGACGGAGGAGCTGTAGGGGCGCTCCGGCCGCCGGAGCCGGTCCGGCCCCCGCTCGCCCGGGAAGCCCGCGGCGCACACGGCCCGGGAAACCCGCGGCGCCCCCGGAGATCACCCTGATCCGCCCGCGGTGAGTCCTCAGGGTCAGGGCTGCTCCGCCGGCGGCTCTTCCCCCATCCCCTGGAACCACGTCGGGCCCGCCTCCAGCGCCCGCTTGATGCGGGTCAGCGCGTACTCCTTGAGCTCCGGGAGGGCGTCCACCGCGAACCAGCCCACCTCCAGCGACTCGTCGTCGTTGACCCTCGCCTCGCCGCCGATCGCCCGGCAGCGCAGCGTCACGTCCATGAACTGGCAGACGTCACCGTTGGGGTAGTGGGTGGGCGGCATGGTCTCGATGAGGACGACCTCCTCGGGGACGACCCGCACCGCGGTCTCCTCGTAGACCTCGCGTACCGCGGTCTCGGCCGGCTGCTCGCCGGGCTCGGGGATGCCGCCGATCACCGACCAGCCGCCGGTGTCGACCCGCTTGCCCAGGAGGACGCGGCCCCGGTCGTCGAAGACCACCGCGCTGACCCCGGGCAGCCACAGCAGCTGCCGGCCGATGGAGGTCCGCAGGTCACGGATGAATTCGGGAGTTGCCATCCTCCGACCCTACGGGAGATCCCCCAAGGGCTCCTGGCGTGATGTGCCCCTGCCGCATCCGTCCGCCCGTGCCGCGCTCAGGCGCCCGCCGGGCTCCCCTTGCGCGGACGGAGCCGGCCGCGGATCACCCGCACCGCGACCTCCGCGTCGTCGACGGTGATGGTGAAGGTGCGCCCGTCGCCGAGCCGGAGCACCACGCCCTCGCCGCGGCGGACGACCACGGCCGTGCCCTGTTCGGGGCGCCAGCGGTAACCCCAGCCGCCCCAGTGGCGGGGCGTGACCTGCGGGGTGAAGTCGGCGCCGACGACGGTGTCGAGGGGGATCCGGCGGCGCGGCACCCCTATATGGCCGCACCGCACTTCCAGGCACTCCTTGTCGACGCGCACCGCGACATGGACGAAGGCGAGCGTGCCGAAGAGCACCAGCAGGCCGGCCGCGACACAGCCGACCACCGACATCACCAGGGGCGCCAGGCCGGAGGTCCAGTTGCTGTCGACGGCGAGTTCGATGCCCAGGGCCAGACAGGCCGCGCCGATCGCGGCCAGCAGCCACTGGATACGGTTGGTGGCGCTGCCGTGCCAGACCTCGGGGAGCTCCGCGTGGGAGCCGCCGACGGGGCGCGCCGGGCCGTCGGCGCCGTCGGTCGGGTCATGGCTCTCGGGGGCGGCTGCCCCCTCGTGGGGGTGGTCCCTCATGAGACGCAGCGTACGCGTCTTTGCACTCAGGGGCAGCGCATCGGACGCGTCGTCGACGGCCCGGTTTGCGGGGCGCGCGAGGTCGCGTCCGGTGTCAGCGGCGGGCGGTGGCGGCGGCCCCGTCGGCCTCGGTCGCGGCGTCCGGCGGCGACACCACGGTGTCGTCCGTACGGCTCTGAGCGAGCAGCCGGCCCTCGGCGTAGACGAGCGCCGCGGCCGGGAGGGCTGCGGGGCGGCCGCTGAGGATCACACCGAGGGTGCCGGTCGGGGCGGCGGCAGGTGCCGGCTCGGCTCCGATACGGCGCAGCGCCTGGGCGGCGACCGCCTCGGCGGAGCCGTGCAGTACGAGTGCGGGGGCGCCGGGCTGCTGGACGGCGGCCCGGATGCGCTGGGCGACCAGCTCGTAGTGGGTGCAGCCCAGGACCACGGCCCGTACGTCCCGGGGGGTGCGCTGCGCGGCGGCCGCGATGGCGGCGTCGATGGCGGCCTCGTCGGCCTCCTGGACCGCGTCGGCGAGCCCCGGGCAGGGCACACCGGTGACGTCCACGCCCTGCCCGAAACGGTCGATCAGATCCCGCTGGTAGGGGCTGCCGGTGGTGGCGGGGGTGGCCCAGATGGCGACCGGGCCGCCGCCGGCCGCGGCGGGCTTGATGGCCGGGACGGTGCCGATGACCGGGATGCCGGGTTCGAGCGCGGCGCGGAGGGCCGGCAGGGCGTGCACGGACGCGGTGTTGCAGGCGACGATCAGGGCGTCGGGCCGGTGCGCGGCCGCGGCGCGGGCCACCGCCAGCGCATGGGCGGTGACGTCGTCGGGCGTACGGGGCCCCCACGGCATTCCGTCGGGGTCGCTGGAGAGCACCAGATCCGCGTCCGGCCGCAGTCGCCGCATGGCGGCGGCCGCCGCGAGCAGCCCATTCCCGGAGTCCATCAGCGCGATCTTCACCCGGACACTTTACTCAGCCGGGCGTCCGTCTTGTCATACCGGGCGGCGACCGGCGGCTGCCCGCCGCGGGCGGACCGTGGCGTTCCGGCCGTTCCCGCGGGGGCGCCACGCCGGGGACTCCGTGCCGATCACCGCCGTGCGCCGGGTGCGGTGCGGCAGACTGCGGTGCCGTGGGAGCGATGGAGTGGATCGGTGCCGGGTCACTGCTGGCGTGGGTGTGGCTGCTGCTGGGGCAGGGCTTCTTCTGGCGGACGGACGTCCGGCTGCCGGCCCGCCGGGATCCCGAGCGCTGGCCGTCCGTCGCGGTCGTGGTCCCGGCGCGGGACGAGGCCGTGGTGCTGCCGGACAGCCTGCCGTCGCTGCTCGGGCAGAAGTACCCGGGCCGGGCGGAGGTGTTCCTGGTCGACGACGGCAGCACGGACGGGACCGGCGCGCTCGCCCGGGAGCTGGCGGCGGCGCGGGGCGGGCTGCCGCTGACGGTGTCCGCGCCCGGCGAGCCCGGGCCGGGGTGGACGGGGAAGCTGTGGGCGCTGCGGCACGGCATGGCGCTGGCGCACGAGCGCGTGGAGCCGGAATATCTCCTGCTGACCGACGCGGACATCGCACACGAACCGGACAGTCTGCGGGAGTTGGTGGCAGCCGCCCGGTCGGCGGAGTGGGATCTGGTGTCGCAGATGGCGCGGCTGCGGGTGGTGACGCGCTGGGAGCGGCTGATCGTCCCGGCGTTCGTGTACTTCTTCGGGCAGCTGTATCCCTTCCGGTGGGTCAACCGTCCCGGGGCGCGGACCGCGGCGGCGGCCGGCGGCTGTGTGCTGCTGCGGCGGGAGGCCGCCGAGCGGGCGGGCATCCCGGAGACGATCCGGCATGCGGTGATCGACGATGTGGCGCTGGCCCGCGCGGTCAAGCGCTCCGGCGGGAGGATCTGGCTGGGGCTGGCGGACCGGGTGGCCAGTGTGCGGCCGTATCCGCGGCCGGCCGATCTGTGGCGGATGGTCTCGCGCAGCGCGTACGCCCAACTGCGGCACCGGCCGTTGCTGTTGCTCGGCACGGTGCTCGGCCTGACGCTGGTGTACCTCGTGCCGCCCGTCGCGCTGGTGGCCGGGGCGGCCGGTGGCGATACGGCGACGGCCGCGCTGGGTGGGGCGGCCTGGGCGGTGATGTGTGGGACGTATCTGCCGATGCTGCGCCATTACGGGCAGCCGTGGTGGACGGCTCCGCTGCTGCCGTTCACCGCGCTGCTGTATTTGCTGATGACGGTGGACTCGGCGGTGCAGCACCACCGGGGGCGCGGCGCGGCATGGAAGGGCCGGACGTACCCGAAGCCCTGAGCGGCGCCCCCGGTGCCGCGGTCACTTCCTGGCCGGTGACCAGTCCAGGCCCCAGCCGTAGGCCTGGTCGACGGTCCGCTGCGGGCTGACGCCGGGCGCGGGCACGAGGTAGCGGGCCTCGCGCTGGACGACGAGTTCGCTGCCGGTGTTCGTGATCAGGGCCAGCGCGCAGACGTTGGAGGGCACCGTGCAGGCGTCGAGCGAGAAGTCGACCGGGGCGCCGTACTGGGGCTGGAGGGTGACCGTCGCGTTCAGGCCCTCGAAGCTGCGGGCGCCCGCGTAGACGGTGACGAAGATCAGGATGCGCTTGATCCGGGCCTGGTGGTCGAGGTTGATGGTCAGGTTCTCGCCGGCCGTGACGGCGCCGGTGCGGTCGTCGCCGTCGAGCTGGATGTACGGCGGGGCGTGCAGGGCGCCGAAGTTGTTGCCGAGCGGATGGATCACACCGGCGGCGCCGTCGGTGAGTTCGTACAGCGCGCACAGGTCGAGGTCGAGCTCACCGGACGGGGGCAGCAGCGCGCCGCGGGCGCCCATGGCCTGCATGGCCTTGCGGCCGAGGGTCTTGCCCAGCCGCTTGCCGGCCGTGCCGCTGCTCCAGTTGAGGTTCACCCGCATCGCCCCGGAGGTGCCGCCCTGCTTCGTCAGCGAGACGGCGGGCGCCGCCTTCGTGAGCGTCACCTTGGTCAGCCGGACGGCCGGCGGCACCGGGGCGGGGGCGTGCTGCCCCGGCGGGGGCGGGACGGACGTCACCGGCTCCCCCGTCGGCACGGGGGGCGCGGCGGGCGGCATGGGAGGCGCGGGCGCCATGGCCGGGGGCGCGGCGAGCGGCGGCGTCGGCACGGCCGGGGCGGGCGGCGGCACGGCAGGGGCCGGGGCGGGCGCGGGCTGCGGCGCCGCGGGCTCCTCGACGCTGATGCCGAAGTCGGTGGCCAGACCGGCGAGACCGGTGTCGTAGCCCTGCCCCACCGCGCGGAACTTCCAGGCGCCCTGGCGGCGGTAGAGCTCGCCGAGCACGAAGGCGGTCTCGGGGCCGGCGTCCTGGCTGTCGAAGCGGGCGAGCTCGGCACCGCCCGCGGCGTCCAGCACCCGGATGTGCAGCCCGGGGACGCTCCCGAAGGTGCCGTCGTGGGCGGAGGCGGCGAGCACCACCGTGTCCACGGCGGGTTCGACGGCGGCCAGCTCGACGGTGAGGCTGTCGGTCAGCGCGCCGCCGGCCGGGCGCTTGCCCTCGTGGCGTACGGCGCCGGAGCGGTGCGCGGCCTGGTTGTAGAAGACGAAGTCGCCGTCGTCGCGGACCTTTCCGGACACCAGCAGCAGCGCGGAGGCGTCCACGTCCGGTGTCCCCGGGGCGGCCTGCCATCCCAGCTCCACCCGGACCGCCGCGGCCGGGACCGGAACATTGCTGCCCTTGAGCATCGACATCGCCGCGCCTTCCTCTCGTCCGCCGGTGGTGGCGCCACCCAACCTACTTGGCCCGAACCGTTCCGAACGCCCCCCGTTCACCTGCGAGGAGCGGGGTCTTTACACGATCCCTACGGGCGATCGCGACCGATTTCCACAAGTTCGCTCGCATTGGCGCTCCGCAGCCACTCCGAACACGGAAAACAACCCGCTTTCCAGACTCCCCAATCGGCACATCGTGGGCTTAACTTATGAAGCATGACCTCCCCCCGCTCTACCTATGGCGGCGGCTACTACGCTTCGCCTTCCTTCCCGGACACCCCGATCTACGACAGCCTCGTCGCAGAACGCGGCACACCGCAGATCGCCCCGATCCGGGTGAACCCCGCCCCTTACGACACGGTCTCGTCCTATGCGCCGGCCCGGCCGGCACTTCCGGCGCTGCCTGCCGCACCCTCCTATCCGTCGCCCCCGCAGGGCTACCCGGGCGCGGCCGCACAGCCGGTCGCCCCGCTGCAGCAGGCCCCGGCGCCGTACATCCCGCAGCAGGCGGGCGGGCGCGGCTATCCGTCCCCGCAACAGCAGCAGCCCCAGCGCCCGCCCATGGGCACGGGGTACGAGGCGATGCGGCCGGCCGCTCCGGTGGCGCCGCGGCCTGCCTCGCCCTACGACGATCCCTACGGCCGTCAGTATCCGCGGGGGTACTGACCTGGCCGATCGGTCAACTGTCCGAGGCGGCTGGCAGGATGGATCGCATGCCGAAGCCTGCGCTGCGTTCGATCCATCTCTATCCGGTCAAATCCATTGCGGGGTCAGATCCCGGCGAGGCGGTCGTGGAGCCCTGGGGGCTCGCCGGGGACCGACGCTGGCTGCTGGTCGATGCCGAGCGCAGGCAGCTCACCCAACGGCAGCAGCCGGCCCTGGCATTGGCGCATGCCCAGGAGCTGCCGGGTGGCGCGCTGCGCCTCACCGCGCCCGGACGGCAGCCGTTGACGGTCGAGGTGCCCGCCTCCGGGGAGACCCTCCCGGTGGAGGTCTGGAAGGACGAGGTCGAGGCGGTGCCCGCGGATCCGGCGGCGGCCGAGTGGTTTCGCGGGTATCTGGGCATCGAATGCCGGCTGGTGCATCTCGACGCCCCGGAGAAGCGCCGCCCCATCGCGCCGGAGTTCTGCGCGCCCGGTGACACGGTCAGCTTCGCCGACGGCTTCCCGCTGCTGCTGACCACCGGCTCCTCGCTGGACGCCCTCAACTCCCTCATCGCGCAGGGCGACCATGCCGACGAGGGGCCGCTGCCCATGGACCGCTTCCGGCCCAATGTGGTGGTGGACGGCACCGCCCCCTGGGCGGAGGACGGCTGGCGGCGGATCCGCATCGGCGAGGTGGTCTTCGAGGTGGCCAAGCCCTGCGCCCGCTGCGTGGTCACGACGACCGACCAGCGCACCGCCGAGCGCGGCAAGGAGCCGCTGCGCACCCTCGCCCGCCACCGCCGCTTCGGTGACCGGCTGGTCTTCGGCCAGAACCTGATACCGCGCGGGGTCGGCACGATCCGAATCGGCGACCCGTTCGAGATACTCGACTGACGGTCCGGCGCGGGCCTCGCCCTGGCAGCTCGCCGGCCGTACCCCGGCCGTCAGACCGCTGCCGTCAGACCGCTGCCGTCAGCCCGTCGATCATGCGGTCCAGCAGGCGGTCGAAGGCCTCCTGATCGCCTGAGTCCTGGCTCGCCGCCGTCAGGGCTTCGGCGAGGTGGGGGTAGGAATCCCCGGTGGCAACGGACCGGAGGTGGCGCGCCTGGGCCTCCAGGAGGTCGCGGGAGGTACGGCCGGCGGCCACGGTCGCCTGCTCCTGGGCGAGTTCGTACGAAACGTGACTGGCCACGAACCCGGTGAGCAGGGTGAAGGTCTCCAGCCGGGCCCGGGCGTCCAGGCCGGCGGGGGCCAGGACGGCCAGCGCGTACTCCAGGACGGTGAGGGCGTTCGGGCCGAGCGTCTGTCGGGCGGGCAGCGCGGTCGGCAGCCACGGGTGACGCCGCATGAGCGCGCGCTGTTCACGGGCGAGTTGCCGCAGGTCCGCACGCCAGTCGCCGGAGGGTTCGCGGGGCATCCGGTGATCGCCGCTGACCTGGTCGATCATGAGCTCCAGCAGCGTCTCCTTGTTGGGGACGTAGCTGTAGAGGGACATCGTGCCGGCCCCGATCCGGGCCGCGACCGCGCGCATCGTGACGGCGGTGAGCCCTTCGGCGTCGGCGAGGGCGACGGCCTCGGCGGTGATCTCGGCGCGGCTGTGCGCCGGCGGCCGCCCCCGCCGCGGGCGTTCGGCCGTCGGCCAGAGCGCCTCGGGATCCACTCCGGTACTGCGGCCGGCTGTGCTTGTTCGGGCCACGGCAGCCTCTCCTCGTTCCTGCGCGCCATCCTCTCATCGTCTATTCTAGTACGACGTACGGGAATACCCGCGCTCCTGCTCAGGAATCGAGGCACCGTGACGACGGCGACCGCCCACCCCTCCGCGAAGAAGCTGCCCCTGCGCACCCGGGCCATGAGGCGCACCATGGGGAACCTCCCGCCCAAGCTCCATGACGTCGCCCACGAGCCCGGCCTCGTGGTGCCCGCCGCCGACGGCAGCGCCCTGCTGACCGACCACTACTTCCCCCTGGCCGCCGGCGACTTCCCCACCGTCCTGGTCCGCTCCCCGTACGGCCGGGGCTTCCCCTGGGCGCCCATGTACGGCGTGCACCTGGCCGAACAGGGCTTCCATGTCGTCCTGCAGAGCTGCCGCGGCTCGGGCGGGTCCGGCGGCGAAACCGACCTGTGGCGCAACGAAGCCGCCGACGGCCAGGCCACCGTCGCCTGGCTGCGCCAACAGCCGTGGTTCACCGGCGTGTTGGGGACGATCGGCGCCAGCTACCTCGGCTACGTCCAGTGGGCGCTCGCGCTGGATCCGCCGCCGGAGCTGCGGGCGATGGTGGTCCAGGTCGGCCTGCACGACCTGCACGCCTTCTTCCACCCCGGGGGCGCGTTCTCCCTGGAGACCGGGCTGACCTCCACGATGGGCCGGCTGTCCCAGCACCAGGGCATGAGGGAGTCCGTGCGGGCCGCGCTGCGGTTGCAGCGCCACATGGGGAAGATCTCCCGGACCCTCCCCCTCGGCGAGGTGTACGCGGCCGGTCTCGGCGGCCGGGTGCCGTATCTGGAGGAGGTGATGGCCCACCCCGACCCCGAGGACCCGCACTGGCACGGGGCGGACGCAGGGGTCGCGGCCGAGCGGCTGACCGTACCGACCGCCCTGATCACCGGCTGGCACGATGCGCTGCTCGACCAGACCCTGCAGCAGTACGCCCGGCTCGGGCGGGCCGGCTGCGACGCCTCCCTGCTCATCGGCCCCTGGACGCACAACTCCGCACCGGGCGGGCTCGAGGCGCTCACCGCAAGCCTGGCGTGGCTGCGGGCCCATCTGTGTGACGACCCCGCCGGCCTGCGGGAGTCGAGGGTGCGGGTCCACGTGGGCGGCCGGCGGACCTGGCACGACCTCCCCCACTGGCCCCCGCCCGCCACGGACCGGCGCTGGTACCTCGGCAGCGGCGGCACACTGCGCGACCGGGCTCCCGAAGACACCGCCGCGCCGCTGTCGTTCCGCTACGACCCGGCCGACCCGACCCCCTCGGTCGGCGGTCCGCTGCTGTCCCCCAAGGCCGGAAGCCGGGACAACACCGCTTTGGAGGCCCGGGACGACGTACTGACCTTCACCACCGCGCCGCTCACCGAACCGCTGGACGTCGTCGGGCCGGTCCGGGCGGAACTACGGGTCACGACCGACACCGGCCACGCCGATGTCTTCGCGCGGCTCTGCGACGTCGACGACCGGGGCCGCTCGGTCAACGTCTGCGACGGGCTGCGGCGGCTCCACCTCACCGAAGACGGCCCGGCCGAGGTCACGGTGGACATGAGCGCCACCGCCCACCGCTTCGCCGCCGGACACATGATCCGCCTGCAGATCAGCGGCGGCGCCCACCCGCGCTTCGCCCGCAACACCGGCACCGGTGAACCGCTGGCGACGGCCACCCGCCTCCAGCCGTCCGAGATCTCGCTCCACCACCCGTCCGCGCTCGCCCTGCCCCTCGCCGACGCGGACTTCGACGCCCGCGGGCCCGCACACTGACGGGCCCGGACGCCTTCGCCGTCCCGGCGGCGAAGGCGGCTCCCGGCCGCCGGCAACGGCCGTCCCGAACCGCTCCCGCCGCAAGGAGACAGACGTACGAGCGGCGGGCCTATCCCTCCTGATGTCACGTTTTGTACGGCCTGAAGTTGCTCCCTCTTCGCAGAACTCTCGCGGGGACCACCCGCGATGGGGTATTCACGGACACACCGAGAGGGGGCAACCATGCGAGCGATGCGCGGGGTCTGGCGCTGGCGGCACAGTCCGCTGTGGCGCCGCACCGACCGGATCGAGGCCTGGGTGGCGCTCGTCGCCGCCCTGCTGATCGCCCTCGGCGCGACCTGTGCGGGCTGGCTCGCCGGCCGGTCCGCGCACGGCGCGCTGCTGGAGACCGTACGGATACAGCACCAGCAGCGGCAGCTGGTGTGGGTCACGGTCGACCGGCTGGTGTCGCGGGCCCCGCTCGACCCCGATCCGGAAACCGCTTCGCAGCGCGATGCGCACCGCCGGGTCATCGCCCGCTGGACGGCGTCGGACGGCAGCGCCCGCATCGGGGAGCTCGCCGCGCCACGGCCCGTCGAGCCCGGCGAGCGGTTCCGGATCTGGACGGACGACCGGGGCCGGGTGATGCCGCGGCCGATGGACGTCAGCACGGCCGGTACGCATGCGGTGCTGGCCGGCCTGGGCACCGCGGCCGGGGTCGGCATGATGATCGAGGGTGCCCGGCGGCTGGTCGGCTGGCAGCTGATGGTGCGTCGCTTCCGCCGCTGGGACCAGGAGTGGGAGCGGGCGGGCCAGGACTGGGGCCGGGCCGACCACGGTAGTTGAGGGGCGGCTGACCAGGCTGCTGACCGTGTCAACTACCGCTCGCCGGGCGCGCTACGGTGGTGGCGCCGGCCCTTCGGCCGGCGCCTCGCCGGCCGAAATGCGGACATCCGCGGACGGATGCCGGCGAGCCGACAACAGCCGCACGAAGTGGGGACACGACAGCACCATGGCACAGGCCTCGGTCCAGGTGACGCACTCCGGAACCTCGCGGTGGCGGCGCCGCACAGGGGAGTACAGCTCGCTCGCCGCCGCCCTGGAGGCCGCCGGGGACGGTGATGTGCTGACGGTCCCGGCCGGTACGTACCGGGAGAATCTGGTGCTGGGGCGCGCGGTGACGCTGCGCGGCCCGGACGGGGCGCGCGGTGCGGTGCGGATCGCCCCGGCCGACGGGGTGGCGCTGACGGTCCGGGCCTCGGCCACCGTCCACGATCTGCATCTGGAGGCGACGGATTCGACGTCTCCCGCCCTGCTGGTGGAGGACGGCGCCCCGGAGCTGTCCGGCCTGCGGGTGGTGACCCGGTCCGCGTCCGGCATCGAGGTCCGCGGCGGCGCCCGCCCGACGGTGCGCCGCTGCACGGTCGACAATCCGGGCGGGGTGGGCATCAGCGTCCTGGACGGCGCCGGCGGCCTCTTCGAGGAGTGCGAGGTGGTGGCCGCCGGGCAGGCCGGCGTGGCGGTGCGCGACGGGGCCCATCCGCGGCTGGAGAAGTGCCGGATCCACCACGCCTCGGGCGCCGGCCTGTCGGTCAACGGCGAGGGCAGCGCGGTCGAGGCGGTCGGCTGTGAGCTGTACGAGATCAAGGGCGCAGGGATCCAGATCGCCGCGCGGGCCACCGGCCACTTCACCGACTGCACGGTGCACCGCACCTCCGCCGACGGGGTCACCCTGGACACCGACGCGGTCCTCACCCTCGCCGACTGCGACATCCACGACATCCCGGAGAACGCGGTCGATCTGCGGTCCCGTTCGGTGCTGACGCTGACCCGCAGCACGGTGCGGCACTTCGGGCGCAACGGCCTGTCCGTATGGGACCCGGGCACCCGGGTGGACGCCAACCAGTGCGAGATCCACGACAGCACGGGCGACTATCCGGCGGTGTGGGTCAGCGACGGCGCCACCGCCGTACTCGACTCGACCCGGGTGCACGACGTGCCGGACGCACTGTTCGTACTGGACCGGGGCTCGCGCGCCGATGTGGTGGACTGCGACCTCGCCCAGGTCCGCAACACCGCGGTGTCGGTCAGCGACGGCGCCACCGTCCAGCTCGACGACTGCCGGATCCGGGAGGCCGCCACCGGCGCGTGGTTCCGCGACCACGGCAGCGGCGGCACGCTCGCGCACTGCACCATCGACGGTGCGCAGACCGGCGTGATCGTCACCAAGGGCGCGGACCCCACCATCGAGGGGTGCACGGTCAGTTCACCGGCCGAGGCCGGGTTCTACGTCTCCGCGGAGGGTCGCGGCACCTTCCACGGCTGCCGGGTCACCGGGAGTTCGGGCTTCGGCTTCCATGTGATCGACGGCTGCCGTACGACCTTGACGCGGTGCCGTACGGAGCGGTGCGCGCGCGGCGGCTACGAGTTCGCCGAGGGCGGCGCGGGGCAGGGTGACGGGCCGACGGTCCAGGACTGCACCAGCGACGAGAGCCGTGCGCTCCCGGCGCCGGCGGCCGCTGCGGTGGCAGCGCCCGCCGTCCAGCAGGCGACCCAGACGGCCGGGCTGCTGGGCAACGTTCCGGCCCAGGCCCCGCCGGCTGCCCCGTCCGCTCCCGCGGCCCCGGCCGTCAGCAGCCGGCCCTCCGACGAGGTGCTGGGTGAACTGGACACCCTGGTGGGCCTGGAGAGCGTCAAGCGTGAGGTGCGCAGCCTGATCAACATGATCGAGGTGGGGCGCCGCCGGCAGCAGGCGGGACTGAAGGCCGCCTCGGTACGCCGCCATCTGGTGTTCACCGGCTCCCCCGGTACCGGCAAGACGACCGTGGCCCGGCTATACGGCGAAATCCTCGCCGCGCTCGGGGTGTTGGACCGCGGGCATCTGGTCGAGGTGTCCCGGGTGGACCTGGTGGGCGAGCACATCGGGTCGACGGCGATCCGTACCCAGGAGGCGTTCGACCGGGCGCGCGGCGGGGTGCTGTTCATCGATGAGGCGTACGCCCTCTCCCCCGAGGACTCCGGACGGGACTTCGGCAAGGAAGCCATCGACACCCTGGTGAAGCTGATGGAGGACCACCGGGAGGCGGTGGTGGTGATCGTGGCGGGCTACACCGCCGAGATGGCGCGCTTCCTGGCGGTCAACCCCGGTGTGGCGTCCCGTTTCTCACGGACCATCACCTTCGGCGACTACGCGCCCGAAGAGCTGCTGCGGATCGTCGAGCAGCAGGGCGAGGAGCATGAGTACCACCTCGCCGACGGAGCCGGCGAGGCGCTGCTGAAGTACTTCACGGCGCTGCCCAAGGGGCCGTCGTTCGGCAACGGCCGCACCGCGCGGCAGACGTTCGAGGCCATGGTCGAGCGGCACGCGGGCCGGGTGGCGCAGCTGACCGACCCGAGCACCGACGACCTGACCCTGCTCTACGCCGACGATCTGCCCGAACTCCCCTGATCCGCCCGGCAGTCCGCGCCTGCGCCGGCGGGCCGCTGGCCCGGCAGGTCCGGGCTGAGCCGGGCGATGAGTTCGCCGCGCACCCTGTCGAAGACCGGGTCGGCCTGGTAGTCGCCATGGCCCAGGATCTGGGCGGGCAGCGGGTGGTACAGGGTGCGGCCGAAGGCGAGCGGGTCGCGCAGCGGCCCCTCGTCGATCCCCCGGCCGTCCTCGCAGGTGAGCCGGATCGGGCCGCCGATGGGGTCGGTGAAGCGCCACAGATTGCGCCAGTCGTCCATCTCGCGGTGCAGACCGGTCAGCGCCGGCGGCCCGAAGAAGGCCGGGAACCAGCGGCCGTAGAGCCGCTCCAGGGGGCTGCCGTACGTCAGCAGCGCGACCCGGCTGCGGGTGACCAGGTCCAGCTGCCAGACCGCGGCGGCCGCCAGCACACTGCCCTGGGAGTGCCCGGAGAGCACCAGCCGGCCGTCGAACCGCTCGGTCCAGGTGGCCATCCGCCAGGTGAGGTCGGGGACGGCGCGCTCGGCGTAGCAGGGCGGGGCGAAGGGGTGGGCGGCGCGCGGCCAGAACGTGCCGACGTCCCAGAGGATGCCGATGGTGCGGCGGGCGGCGTGGTCCCGGTAGGCGCGCCGGCCCATGGTGATCAGCAGTATGACGCCGGCGCTCATCAGCCAGGAGCCCAGGGACTCCGCGGTCTCGGCGGCGGCGTGCACGACGGGCGGCGCACCGTCGGTGGCGCGGCCCGGCGCCAGGTCGGTCAGCCAGGCACCGGCCACCGCACCGGCCCCGAGGACGAGGGTGACCGCCGCGATGGCCGCGACCAGGACGGGGGCGGCATCGGTGAGTCCGGCCCGGGCGATGGCGCCGGCGATGCCCTGGATACGGCGCCGGTCGAGGTGCTCGCGCGGGTCGTAGAGCCCGGGGACGTCCCGGGCCACCCGGCCGCGGACGAGCACCACCCGGACGGCGGCGAGCACCGCGACGGCGGCGACGACCACCAGGAGGACGGGCAGGACCGAGGCCTGCCAGGACAGCAGGACCGGCGGCCCGGGAATCGGGGCGTGCTCCTGGCCGGGGGTCGCGTCGCCGTCCAGCCAGTCCGCGAAGCGCTGGGCCACTCCCCCGGACAGCACCCCGCCGACCGCGCAGGCCAGCAGGGCGACGGCCGGCCCGCCCATGCCACGCAGCGCGGTGCGCGCGTCGTCCCGGGCGGCGCGCTTAAGGACCCAGGCGGTCAGCGCCAGCGCGAGGACCAGCAGGCCCTGGAAGACGGCGATCCCGCCGAAGGCGCCGGCGCCGGGCAGCGCGCCGTGGCTGCGGGCGCCGGGGCGCGCCCAGCCGGTGTGCACGGCGATCAGCGCCAGCACGGCGAGGGCGGCGAACGGCAGCACCCGCACGACCAGGCGGTCGGTCTGGACGTCCGGTGCGGCCTCGTTGCGGGCGGTGCGCCAGACGACCGCCAGGGTGGCGACGGCGAGCAGCGCGACCAGGGCGGTCAGCGCCCGGCCGGTGACCGCGAGGGCGGTGCTGCCGCCGGCGTGCCCGTCGGCCTTCGCTCCGGCGGCGAGCAGCACGGTCCCGATGGTCAGCACACCGGCCGTGGTGTGGGCGGCACGCAGCCGGGCGACCACCCGGCGGCCGTACCAGAAGCCTTCACGGCTGAGCGCGGTGCGTTCGGCGGCCGGGGTGTCCCGGGAGGTGCCGGGCTGCCGCGGCGGCGGTGAGGCCGATTCGTAGGCGCTCCACGTACGGCGCGAGAGCCCCCACAGGAAGCCGATCACGGCCAGCGGCACCGTGGCCGCGAGGGCCAGGCGGCGGCCCGGGGGGCTCCACCAGCCGGAGTTGTCGGGGCTGAGAAAGCCCATCCAGGACTTGTCGGCGTTGCAGGCGGTGGTGCCGGCGCATTGCCAGGCCGTGAGGTCGAGGGCGACCTCACAGGCCGCGGCGGCGAGCAGGACGGTGAGGGTGAGGGCAAGGAGGCGCACCAGCACGTCGTAGATCCGCTGGGCGCGGTGCTCGGGGGGTGCGGCCGGGCGCATCCAGTGGGCGAGGTTGGCGACCATGAAGGGCAGCAGGATCAGCCACAGGGCGCGGGCGCCGTTGCCCGAGGTGAGGTTGGACCAGCAGTACGCCTCGCGGACCGGCTCGCCCCGGTAGTCGTCGGGCCGCTGCTCGGCGTCCGCGTCGTCCGTGCGGCGGTAGCAGGCCGCGGTGTCGTCGCCGGTGATCAGCTGCACCCGGGGATCACCGAGCATCTCCTGGGCCGAGGTGCCGCCGACGCCGTGCACCAGCAGCTCCAGGGAGAGCTGTGGTGCCGGGTCCGGTGGACCGTCTGCCGGGGTGTCACGGTCCTTTGTGCGGGCGTGCGGTGTCGGTTCCGCGGTCTCCACGATGTCCCCCGTTGTCCGTACGGCGCCGTGCGGTGTGGCGCCCCAGGATTGTCCCTTCCCCCCGGGAGCACATCCAGTACCCGCGCCGGGCCCCCGACCGGAACCGGCCGCGCCGCATGCTTACCACCGGCAACCGGCGTCGCTGTCAGCACCACGTGCGAGGATGAGGTCATCAGTGATCGCGGGCGGCAGCCTGCGCGCAGACCCGGGAGCGCGAGCCGGGGCGGAAGGGACGGGCCGGGGTGAGCGACAACCAGAACCTCCTCGCGGAGCAGCGGCGGGCCCTGATTCTCGACGAGGTCAGACGGCGCGGCGGGGTACGGGTCAATGAACTCACCCGCAGGCTGAAGGTGTCGGACATGACGGTCCGCCGCGATCTGGACGCCCTGGCCCGTCAGGGCATGGTGGAGAAGGTGCACGGCGGCGCGGTGCCGGTCAGCGAGCCGAGCGCGCACGAGCCCGGTTTCGAGGCGAAGTCGGCGCTGGAGCTGAGCGCCAAGGAGGACATCGCCCGGGCCGCGGCCGAGATGGCGGCGCCCGGCAGCGCGATCGCGCTGGCGGGCGGCACCACCGCGTTCGCGCTGGCACATCAGCTGCTGGAGGTGCCGGATCTGACGGTGGTGACGAATTCGGTGCGGGTGGCCGATGTGTTCTACACCGCGCAGCGGGCGGCGGCCAGCGGCGGCGGGCCGCGTGCGGGGGCCGCGACGGTGGTGCTGACCGGCGGGGTGCGTACGCCCTCGGACACCCTGGTGGGGCCGGTGGCGGATGCCGCGATCCGGTCGCTGCACTTCGATGTGCTCTTCCTGGGGGTGCACGGCATATCGGTGGAGGCGGGGCTGTCGACGCCGAATCTGGCGGAGGCGGAGACCAACCGGCATTTCGTGCGGTCCGCGCGGCGGGTGGTGGTGGTCGCCGATCACACCAAGTGGGGCACGGTCGGCCTGAGTTCGTTCGCGACACTGGATCAGGTCGCAGTACTGGTGACCGACTCCGGGCTGTCGGCCGCGGCGCGCGCGGAGTTCGCGGAGCTGCCGCCGGAGCTGGTGGTGGCGGGCGAAGAGCCGGCGGCCGCAGACATCTGACGGTGCGCCAGCTATGGTGTGCCGCGCCGGGGCACCCCGGTCCGCCGACCGTTCCCAGGGAGCTCTCCCATGGCACGCCAACTCCGCCCCGTCGGACTCGACTTCGCTCACTCCGCCCCGCTGCGGCTGGCGTTCGCCGCGGAGCTCACCGCCCCGCCGAAGGCGGTCTATGCGGCGCTGGCCGAGGATGTGGCGGGCTGGTCGAGCTGGTTCACGGGGGTGTCCCGGTCGGCGCCGACGCTGGACGGCACGGGCCGGGTGGTACGACTGACCGGGGGCACCCGCTTCGCCGAAACGGTGCTGGTGGCCGAGCCCGGTGCGCAGTACGCCTACCGGGTCGACACCACCAACGCCCCCGGCCTGTGGGCGCTGCTGGAGGACTGGCGGCTGACACCGGCGGGCGCCGGCACCCGGCTGCGGTGGACGTTCGCGGCGGACGGCCCGGCACCGTTCCGCCTGCTGCTGACGCTGGCGCGGCCCGGTCTGGGCCGCGCCTTCCGGGAGTCGGCGCGGGCCCTGGACCGCCGGCTCGCCAGGGCCTGAGGCGCCTTGGTCCGGCGCGGGCCGCCCCAGGGCGCAGACGAGCCGGAGGGCACAGACGAGCCGGACGGGAGCCGCAGGCGCGCCGGACGGAAGGCTCAGGCGGGCCAGACGCCGGTCGCGAGGAATTCCTCAAGGGTGCGCGCGTACGGCGTGATGTCCAGCCCCTGAGAGGCCAGCCAGGCATCGGAGTAGTACTTGTCGAGGTAGCGGTCGCCGGGGTCGCACAGCAGGGTGACGACGGACCCCGTACGGCCCTCGGCGACCATCTCCGCGACGATCCGCAGGGAGCTCCACAGCCCGGTGCCGGTCGAGCCGCCCGCCTTGCGGCCGATCGCGGCCTCCAGGGCGCGTACGGCGGCGATGCTGGCCGCGTCCGGCACCTTCATCATCCGGTCTATCGCGCCGGTGACGAAGCTCGGCTCCATCCGCGGCCGCCCGATGCCCTCGATGCGCGAGGCCGTGGCGCAGTCGGTCTTGGCGTCCCCGGTGAGCCAGCCGTCGAAGAAACAGGAGTTCTCCGGGTCGGGGACGCAGACGCGGGTGTCGTACTGCATGTAGTGGACGTAGCGGGCGATGGTCGCGGAGGTGCCGCCGGTGCCCGCGGTGGCCACGATCCAGGCGGGCTCGGGATAGCGTTCCAGCCGCAGCTGCTGGTAGATCGACTCGGCGATGTTGTTGTTGCCGCGCCAGTCCGTGGCCCGTTCCGCGTAGGTGAACTGGTCCATGTAGTGACCGCCGGATTCGGCGGCGAGCCGGGCGGAGACCTCGTAGACCGTCCGCGGGTCGTCCACCAGATGGCAGGTGCCGCCGTGGAACTCGATCAGCCGGGTCTTCTCCTGGCTGGTGGTGGCCGGCATCACCGCGATGAACGGCACCCCGATCAGCGAGGCGAAATACGCCTCGGACACGGCCGTGGAGCCGCTGGAGGACTCGATGACGGGCTTGTCGGGGCGGATCCAGCCGTTGCACAGCCCGTAGAGGAACAGCGAGCGGGCCAGCCGGTGCTTGAGGCTGCCGGTGGGGTGCGTCGACTCGTCCTTGAGGTAGAGGTCGATCCCCCACTCCTCGGGCAGCGGGAAGCGCAGGAGGTGGGTGTCGGCCGTACGGTTGGCATCCGCCTGCACCTTGCGAACGGCTTCTTTCAGCCAGCTTCGGTAGTCCGGATCCGTGCGGTCGACATCGACGGTCGGCATCGGGGCCGCGGCCGCGGCCGCACGGTCGGGCCGGTTCTGGGGCTCCTGTGCGGTGCTCACCGGCGCACTCCTCAAGGGGCTGGGGAAACCCGCGCGCAACGGCGGGCCGATTCCGACTATAACCCCCGCCGCAACCTCCTCACCTGCATAAACATCACTTTGAGATACCCCAAGGAGGCCCTGGGGCGGTGCTGTTGTGCGCGCTGCGCGCCGGGGAGACTGGTGCACCGGGCGCCGGACCGGCAGACTTCCCCCAAGGGGCGGTGGAGGGCAGCTGCCCGTTCACCGAGGAGGTGCCGGCATGGCGGAGGCCGAGTTCAACGCGACCGGCGTACGGATCGAACGGTGGCTGCGGTCGTTGACCCGCGCCGGACAGGTCGTCATCCAGGACGGCAGACTGGCGCTGCTGACCAGCTACGGCAGAGAGATCGACAGCGCCCCCCTACAGGCGGTACAGGCCCACAAGCCGCTGTTCGCAGCGCGGGACCGGGCACTGGCCACGCTCAACGGCCATCGCTACTCCCTCACCCTCGGCGCACCGGAGCTCTTCCTCAAGGCGCTGGAAGCGGCGCGTCCGCCGCGCACCTGACGGCCCCTTCCGGCCGGGACGTGCGGTTGCGGGAGCGCACCGACTGGATGACCCTGTACTCGTATCACTGAGGGTTCACCAGCGGTGACGCTGTGGTGCAGCCGGCATCGCTGGATCCGATCTTCGCCCCTGCCCGGTACGAGGGGCGCCCGGCCTCATCAGGGAGTCGCGGTCGTGATCAGGCAGCCCAGCAGGCATTGCACGGTGGAGCTCCAAGCCGTTCCGGCTCGCATCGGACATGTGCGCAGAATTGTCTCCGCGCAGCTGCGGTACTGGCGTCTCGACGCCTTGATAGACCCGGCTGCGCTCGGGGTGACCGAACTCCTCGCCAATGTCCACCGCCATGCCCGCCCCAGCAAGCAGTGCACCGTGGAACTCCGCGTGCTCCTAGATCAGTTGACGGTCTCGGTGCATGACGAGGATCCCCGGCTGCCGCGGCTGCGGGCCGCCGGCAGCTGGGAGACCTGCGGCCGCGGGCTGGCGCTGATCGCGGCGCTCAGCGAGAGCTGGGGGATGCGCCCGGACGGCAGCGGCAAGGTCGTGTGGTTCACCCTTCCGGCGCTGACCACCGCGCCCGAAGAGGCGTGCACGGACCGCGCGTACCCAGAGCCCCTGCCCATGGCGGACGCCGGTCCGCGCGCCCGGATGCGGGGCACGAAGGTCGGCTGACGGGCGGACGGCAGGCCCGGCCGGTCGCGGCGGGGCCGGCCGTCCGCCCTTCCGGGCGCCGACGGCGGCGGTCAGGCCGCGCCCCCCTTGGACCCCGTGGCGAAGTGTTCCTCCAGGACGGAGAGCCGGCGCCAGTACTCCTCCTCGTCGATCTCGCCCGCGGCGAAGCGCCGCCCGAGCACGGCGAGGGGTGAGGGGGCATCGGTACGGGCGGAGAGCTGCGGGCCGCGGAGGTGCCCGCGGGGCCCGCCGTGCCGCCACACGGTGCGGCGCAGCAGCGTCACCACACCGAAGATGACCATCGCCCAGATCACGGGCACGAACAGGATCCAGGGGCCCGGGCCGCCGCCGGCCCAGGGTGCGGCGAGCGTGAACATCGCCCTCAACTCCTCGGTGGAAGGGGGCGGGGCCGGTGCCACCGGTCCCCGCGAGACCGGTGTGTCCGGTCTCCTTCGAGCCTCGCTCCCCGGGCGCCGCCGGTCGTCGTACGGCCAGCGGCTTCGCTCGTACGCCGCAGGAAGTACGCGGGGCGGGAAGGTCTGCTCCGGTCACGCCGACGCACTCCGCTCCGCCCGCTCTTGCCCGCTGTAACTACTAGTATGTACAGTCCGCCCATGAGCACTCGGAAGCGGCCCGGCCGCCAGGAACGGCCCGGTACCCGGGAACGACTGGTGCGCAGTACCCAGGAACTGCTGTGGGAGCGCGGGTACGTCGGCACCAGCCCGAAGGCGATCCTGGAACGTGCGGACGTCGGCCAGGGCAGCATGTACCACCACTTCACCGGCAAGTCCGAGCTCGCCCTCGCCGCGATCCGGCGGACCGCCGAGGAGATGACGGAGACCGCCGAGGAGTGCCTGACCGGCCCCGGTACGGCGTACGACCGGGTCGCGGCCTATCTGCTGCGCGAGCGGGAGGTGCTGCGCGGCTGCCCGATCGGCCGGATGACCCAGGACCGCGATGTGGTGCACAGCCCCGTGCTGCGGCAGCCGCTGGACGAGATGTTCGGCTGGCTGCGGGGCCGGATCGCGGAGGTCCTCGCCGAGGGGCAGCGTCGCGGCGAACTGGCCGCGGGGCTGGATCCGGTGGCCGGCGCCGCAACCGTCGCGGCCGTCGTCCAGGGCGGCTACGTCCTGGCCCGCGCCGCCGTTGACACCGCCCCCTTCGACGCCGCCGTCCAGGGCGTGCTGGCGCTGCTCGCCGCGCAGGCCACGCCCGCCGCCGGCTGAAGCCCTCCCCCTCCCCCTACGGAGTCCGTATGCACGCCATGCAGTACGCCATCACCCTGCCCGCCGACTACGACATGCAGATCATCCGGGACCGGGTGAAGTCCAGGGGCCACCTCCTGGACGAGTACGCCGGGCTCGGCCTCAAGGCGTACGGCATCCGCGCACGCGGCGTCGACGGTGCGCCGGTCAACCAGTACGGGCCGTTCTACCTGTGGGCCGCCCCGGAGGCCATGAACCGCTTCCTGCTCGGGGACGGATTCCGCGGCGTGGTCCGCGACTTCGGGCGGCCGGACGTACGGCACTGGCAGGGGCTGTTCCACCGGCGGGGCCCGGCCGCCGGCACCCTCCCCCGCGCCTTCACCCGGCGGACCGAAACGCTCCCCGGCGACGCCGACGCGGCCGCCGCCGTGGCAGCCGCGGCGGCCGCACACGAGGAGTTGGCCACAACGGACGGGGTGCACACCACGGCACTGGGCCTCGATCCGCACCACTGGGAGCTGGTCCACTTCACCCTGTGGGCGGACGCCTCCCCCGGGTCCGCGGGCGAGCGCTTCCAGGTGCTGCATCTGTCCGCCCCGGAGGCCGGGCGGCTGGGTGCGGGGCGGCAGTGGTGACCCCGGCCACCGCGCACGGGGCGGCCGTCCCCGCCGTCCGTACGGTCCTCGGCGACATCGCCCCCGAGGACCTGGGCGTCTGCAACGCCCACGACCATCTCTTCCTGCGCAGCCCCCGGCTGCCGGGGCAGGAGCTGGACGACGCCGGGGCCGCGGCCGCCGAGCTCGGAGCCTTCCGTGCGGCCGGCGGCGCGGCGGTGATCCAGTGGACGCCGTACGGCATGGGCCGGGGCGCGGCCGAACTCCCGGGGCTGGCACGGGAGTCGGGGGTGCGGATCGTCGCCGCCACCGGGCTGCACCAGGCGGTGCACTACGCCCCTGAGGTGCTGGAGCGGGTCCGCGCCGATCTGGCCGGACTGTTCGTCGCCGAGCTGACCGTGGGGATCGGCGGCACCGGCCCCCGGGCCGGGATGATCAAGGTCGCGGGCGGTTTCCACGGGCTGGACCGGCACGCCCGGTACACCATGGCCGCGGCCGCCGAGGCCCAGCGGGCGACCGGCGCCGCGATCGGCGTGCATCTGGAGCTGGGGACCGGCGCGCTGGACGTGCTCGACCTGCTCTGCGGTGAGTTGGCCGTTCCGCCGGACCGGGTGATCCTCGGCCATCTCAACCGCGCACCGGACCTCGTGGTGCACCGGGCGGCCGCCGGGGCCGGGGCGTATCTGGCGTTCGACGGCCCCTCGCGGGCCCATCATGCGACCGACTGGCGGCTGCCCGAGGCGCTGGCCGCGCTGGCCGGGGCGGGCTTCGCCGACCGGATCCTGCTGGGCGGCGACACCACGACGGCCGATGCCCGGTCGGTGAACGGCGGCCCGGGCATGCCGCATCTGCTCAGCCGCCACCGGAAACGGCTCGAAATCGCCCTGGGCGCCGACCTGGTGACGCAGTTTCTGACCGCCAATCCGGCGCGCGCCTTCGCCGCCCCCTGGGCGCGGACTCCGCATGCGGGCCGGACTTCGCCCCCGGGCCGGGCAACGGACGCGCCGGCTACAACGTGACGGAAATCCCCACATGGGGCCGCCGCCCGCCACGCACCAGTGCGCCGACGCCGTCCATCAGCCGGAACCGCAGCCCGTATTTGCGCGCCATCGCCGTACGCACCCGGCCGAGCCCGGCACTTCCCTCCAGGAGCCGGCCGGTGCCCTCGACGCTCTGCGCGCCCGCGGCGATACGCCCGCGCACATCGCACGGGGTGACGGTCACCCGCGCGCCGTTGCGCAGCCGCTTGACCTTCCCGCTGTCCTCCCGCGTCCACACCAGGAGTTCGCTCCCTTCGGCCACTGCCCAGACGGGGGTGGCCACCGGGGTGCCGTTCCTGCGGTAGGTGACCAGACTGACGTACGGGCTGCGCGCGACCGCTTCGGGAATCATGCGCGCAGCCTAGAGCGTCCGGCCGGCGGCGGGCCCTACCGTGCGAGGACGACCAGCGGATCGTCCAGCACAGGCTGCCAGGCCAGCTCCGCCGCGCCGACCAGACTGTTGTGGTCGAGGCTGCAGGGCAGGATCGGTACCCCGCCGCTGCGGCCCCACAGGCTGCGGTCGGCGACCACCGCGCGCAGCCGCTCGGGGTCGGCCGCCAGCAGTTCGCGGTGCAGCCCGCCGAGGACGATGCGGTCGGGGTTGAGGATGTTGACGAGCCCGGCGATGCCGAGGCCGAGGCGGTCGATGAGGAGATCGGCCGCGGCGCGGACACCCGGATCGGCGTACTCGTCCCGCAACAGATCGGTGGCCTGCTGGAGCAGGGAGACCTCGGGGCCCGGCTCGCGGCCCGCGGCGCCGAGGAAGGCGAGCGGGTCCGCCTCGACGTCCAGGCAGCCGCGGCTGCCGCAGTGGCAGGGCGCCCCCTCGGGGTTGACCGTCAGATGGCCGACCTCCAGTGCCAGGCCCGAACTGCCGCTGTGCAGACGGCCGTCGAGCACCAGCGCGCCGCCGACGCCGCGGTGGCCGGAGGCCACGCAGAGCAGATCGCGGGCGCCGCGGCCGGCGCCGTGGCGGTGTTCGGCGAGCGCCATGAGGTTGACGTCGTTGCCGGTGAAGCCGATCGCGTCGGTGACTCCCGGGATGCCGGCAGCGGCGAGCGAGCGCAGAAACAGTTCGCGGACGGGGGCGCCCGCGGGCCAGGCGAGGTGCAGCGGGTTGAGGGCCTCCCCGTCCGGTTCGGCGACCGCGGAGGGCACCGCGAGCCCGGCCCCCAGGCAGCGCCGGCCGGTCTCGCGCAGCAGCTCCGCGCCCGCCCCGACGGCATCGGCGAGGACGTGCGCCGGGTCGGCGGGGATGGCACCGCAGCCGGTCGAGGTCGCCACGATCCGGCCGCCGAGGCCGACCAGCGCGACCCGGAATCCGTCGGCGTGGATCTGCGCGGCGAGCACGACCGGTCCGTTCTCGGCGACGAACAGCCGGTGGGAGGGGCGCCCCTGGGAGCCTGCCGAGGCGGTCGGCCGGGAGTCGACGGTGATCAGGCCGAGCACTTCGAGCTCGGCGGCCACCGCCCCCGCGGTGGCGCGGGTCACGCCGAGTTCGGAGGTCAGGACGGCGCGGGTGGGCGCGCGTCCGGTGTGTACGAGCTCCAGTGCGGGTCCGAGGGCGCCACGGCCCCGCTCCAACCTGGTTGTCCGAGTCTGGGTCACCCCTCTATTCTGGCTTTGTGCCGACACTAAACAAAATACGGGCGGCCCTGACGACCCACCGGGACCCGCTCCCCGCCGATCCACACCTCACCCGTCTCCGCATCGCCGTCACGGCCTTCTTCGCCATGGACGGCTTCCTCTTCGCCGGCTGGGTCGTCCGGATCCCCGCCATCAAGGCGCAGACCGGCGCCGGCGCGGGCGCCCTGGGACTCGCGCTGCTCGGCGTGTCGGCCGGCGCGGTCGCCTTCATGATGCTCACCGGGCGACTGTGCCGGCGGTTCGGCAGCCACACCGTGACCATCGCCTCGGCGGCCGCCCTCGCCCTGAGCATCGTGCTGCCGCCGCTGACCCACTCTGCCACCGCGCTGGGCCTGGTCCTGCTGGTCTTCGGCGCCGCCTACGGGTCGCTCAACGTCGCGATGAACAGCGCCGCCGTCGATCTCATCAGCGCCCTGCGGCGCCCGGTGATGCCGAGCTTCCACGCCGCCTTCAGCCTCGGCGGGATGCTCGGCGCCGGGCTCGGCGGGCTGGTAGCGGGCAGCCTGTCCGCCACCGTCCACCTCTCGCTCCTCGCCGTGGTCGGACTGCTGGTGACGGCCGTCGCGGGGCGCTCGCTGCGCATCCACCCGGCACCGGTCGTCCCCGAGCGGCGAACGACCGAGGAGAGCCGGCCGCGCAGTGGGCACGAGGGGCGGGGGCGACGCCTGGTCGTCGTCTTCGGCCTGATCGCGCTGTGCACCGCCTACGGTGAGGGGGCGATGGCCGACTGGGGCGCGCTGCACCTCACCCAGGACCTGGCCGCCGGCCCCGGGACGGCCGCCGCCGGATATGCCGTCTTCGCGCTGGCGATGACCCTCGGACGGCTGTCCGGAACCGCGGTCGTCCAGCGCTTCGGCGCGGCGCGGGCGCTGATCGCGGGCGGCACGACGGCGACCGCGGGCATGCTGCTGGGGGCGCTCGCCCCGACGGTCTGGGCGGCCGGTGCCGGTTTCGCCGTCGCGGGCCTGGGGCTGGCCAACATCTTTCCCATCGCCATCGCCCGCGCCGGCGAGACCGGCGGGCCGGACGGGGTCGCCGTGGCCTCCACGGTCGGCTACGGCGGCATGCTGCTCGGCCCGCCCGCCATCGGCTTCCTCGCCGAAGCGGCCGGACTGCCCCTCGCACTGACCACGGTCGCCCTGCTGGCCGCGGTCGCGGCGGTCATCGCGTACGCCACCCGCGGGGCGCATCACACCGGACGCCGGGTGACGCGGGAAGCGTGACGGCACCCCCTCCCGCGCGGCGTGCTGCGGGGTCACCCAATCCGGTGCGACCGGCGGGTGGTTGAGCCCACAACGACGGTCGCGGTGCAGGTCAGCGCGGTGACGCCGGTGCCGGTGGACCATGCGCGGGCCGACTGCGGCCGGACCCGCGCGGGTCCGTTGTCAGTGCCGGCTGGCACACTCAGGGGCATGGAGATCACCGAGTTCGTCGAAACACTGCGACTGGACGGCAGCCTGCTCGCCGATGCCGCCGAGGAGGCGGGGCCGGATGCCCGGATTCCAGCCTGTCCCGAGTGGCAGATGCGGGATCTGGTCAGCCACATAGGGCGGGTCCACCGGTGGGCGACGGAATTCGTGACGCAGGGGAAGGAGCAGCCCGGCTCTTTCCCCGAGGCTCCCGATCTGGCCGACGGCGAACTCGTCAGCTGGCTGCGCGAGGGCCATCACCACCTCGTCCTGGCCCTGGACTCCGCCCCGCAGGACCTGACGGCCTGGACGTTTCTGCCCGCCCCGTCAGCGCTGGCGTTCTGGGCGCGCCGCCAGGCACACGAGACCTCGGTACACCGCGCCGATGCCCAGCAGGCGGCCGGCGCCTCCCTCACCCCCCTCCCGTCCGCCTTCGCCGCCGACGGCATCGATGAAATCCTGACGGGTTTTCACTCCAGCGACCGCAGCAGAGTCCGTACGGACCGCCCCCGCACGCTGCGTCTGCGCGCGACGGATGCGCCCGGCGCCGACTGGACCGTCCAGCTCTCCGACACCCCGCCGCGCACCGTGCGTACGGCCCCGGACGCCGACAGCCCGGAGACCGGAAAGCCGGTGGACTGCACGATCGAGGGCCCGGCCGAGGAGCTGTATCTCGCCCTGTGGAACCGTCTGCCGTGGGACACGCTGACGATCACGGGCGATGAGACGCTGCCCGAGCTGTGGCGGAAGCAGGGGGGCATCTGAGGCAGGGCATCCGAGCAAGGGGGCATGGAGCAGGGAAGCATGTGAGCGGGGAGGCCGGCGGACGGGTCACGCGCCCGGGCCGCCACCGGCCAGCGGTCCCGGGCGGGCGGGGCACCCCGGTCCGCCGATCCACCGGGTGCACGGGTCCGCCGATCCCCGCTCCCTCGGCCACCAGCCCACCGGAAGTGCCCGCAACCCAACCCCCGCCCGCTGTCAGCCCAGCCAGCCGGGCCGCACCAACCCCGACTCATAGGCCAGCACGACCAGTTGGGCACGGTCACGGGCACCCAGTTTCACCATCGTGCGGCTGACATGCGTCTTGGCGGTGAGCGGGCTGACGACCAGCCGGCGGGCGATCTCGTCGTTGGACAGGCCGATGCCGACCAGCGCCATCACCTCCCGCTCCCGCTCGGTCAGTTCGGACAGCGCACCGGCCGCGGCCGGCTCCTTGGAGCGGGCCGCGAACTCCGCGATCAGACGGCGGGTGACACCGGGCGAGAGCAGCGCATCGCCGGCGACGACCGCCCGCACGGCCCGCAGCAGCTCGTCCGGTTCGGTGTCCTTGACCAGGAAGCCGGAGGCGCCGGAGCGGAGTGCTTCGAAGACGTACTCGTCCAGCTCGAAGGTGGTCAGCATGACGACCTTCACCTCCGCCAGCCGCGGGTCCCCGGTGATCCGGCGGGTGGCGGCCAGGCCGTCCACCACCGGCATCCGGATGTCCATCAGGACGATGTCCGGGCGGTGTTCGCGGGCGGCGGCCAGCGCCTGCTCTCCGTCCGCGGCCTCGGCGACCACCCCGATATCGGGCTGGGCGTCCAGCAGCGCCTTGAATCCGGCCCGGACCAGCAGCTGGTCGTCGGCGAGCAGTACCCGGATCACGACTCCTCCTCGGTGGCGGCCGGGGTCACCGTATCCGCATCCGCGGCCCGGCCCGGATCGTGCGTCCCGGCCAGCGGGATGCGCGCCCGGACCCGGAACCCGCCGTCCGGACGCGGACCCGCCTCGACGGTGCCGCCCAGGGCGGCCGCCCGCTCCCGCATCCCGACCAGACCGTTGCCGCCGCCGGACGGCTCGCCCGCGCCGGAGGTCGCCGGTCCGTCGTCGTCGACCCGGATCTCCAGCACCCCGGGGAGGTAGCGGAGCAGCACCCGGGCGGTGCGCGAGCCGGAGTGCCGGACGATGTTGGTGAGCGCCTCCTGCACGATACGGAAGGCGGCCAGATCGGTCCCGGGTGCCAGGGTGGCCCGGGCACCCTCGGTGCTGATGTCCACAGCGAGACCGGCGCGCCGTGCCTGCTCGGTGAGTTCGGGCAGCCGATCGAGCCCCGGCGCCGGGGAGAGCGGCGCGTCGCCCGGGGTACGCAGGGTGCCGAGGACCTGGCGCACCTCGCCCAGCGCCTCCTTGCTGGCGTCCTTGATGGTGGTCAGCGCGGTCCGCGCCTGCTCCGGGTCCTGGTCGAGCAGCGCCAGGCCCACGCCCGCCTGGACGTTGATGACGGAGATGCTGTGGGCGAGTACGTCATGCAGCTCCCGGGCGATCCGCAGCCGCTCCTCGTCCGCCCTGCGCCGCTCCGCGGCGGCACGCTCCGCACCTGCCCTGGCCAGCTGTTCACGGCGCACCCGTACCAGCTCGGAGAGGGCCATCACGGCCACCACCCAGACGAGGGCGAGCAGTTCCTGATCCCAGGAGCCGGGCCCCTTGTGCGGGGGCAGCAGGGCGTAGAGCCAGTGGGCGACCAGCACATGGGAGACCCACACCCCGCCCAGCGCGCACCAGGCGACCGTGCGATGCCCGGCGACCACGGCCGAGAACGCCCCGAGCGCGAGGAGGAGGAAGACCGGTCCGTACGGATAGCCGGCCGCAAGGTAGACGGCGGTGACGGCGGCGGTGCCGAGGGCGACGGCACGCGGATAACGGTGCCGGTAGAGCAGCAGTGCCGCGCCCCCGATCAGCAGGGCCCGGGCGAGGGAGTCCACCGGCACCCGGCCGGGCTGCTTGTGCCCGGCGAAGCCCGAGCCCACCGTCACGGCAATTGCCACGACCAGCGTCGAGAGCCAGGGCAGCCGGGTGCCCGACCGGCCCCACCGCTCCCCGGGCATGGCCGCCGGCCACCGCGCCCACCACGGCCCGAAGCAGCGCCGCGCCCACGTCGGCCGTGCGTTCTCCATACGGTCACGCTAGACCGCGACGGGGCCCCCAGGCGTCAGCCCGGCGCAGGGGCCGGCCGTACTCTCCCGGGAGTACGACCTACCGCCGGGAGGACGCGGCGGACGGCACGGCATGCCTGGTCACCGCCCGGCTGCCCAGAGCGCGACGAGGGCCGTACGCCCGCCCCCGTCCGGCGACGACCCCCAAAGGCCGCCGCTCACCCCCGGTCCATCGCCTCCAGTGCCCGCCGCGCCACCGGGCGGGTGCGGACGATCTCGGCCAGTGTGGTCGTCCCGCGGGTGATCTTCGCGAAGGCGTGCCAGGCCGGGCGGAAGCCCGTGACCGCGGCGTGCATCAGGCCGGGGCGGCGGGTGAAGACGTGGAGCATCCGGCGGCCCACGCCCATCTCCACCCCGAGGCCGGCCTTGATGGCGAAGGCGTAATTGAGGGCCTGGCGGCGGGCGTCCACCGCGTCATGCGCCTCGGAGACCCGCACCGCCCACTCGCCCGCGAGCCGCCCGGACCGCAGGGCGAAGGAGATGCCCTCCCGGGTCCACGGCTCCAGCAGCCCGGCCGCGTCCCCGCACACCAGCACCCGGCCGCGGGACAGCGGGGAGTCATCGGCGCGGCAGCGCGTCAGATGCCCCGAGGAGATGCTCGGTTCGAAACCGGCCAGGCCCAGCCGGCCGATGAAGTCCTCCAGATAGCGCTTGGTCGCCGCGCCCTCACCACGCGCGGAGATGACGCCGACGGTGAGGGTGTCGCCCTTGGGGAACACCCAGCCGTAGCTGCCGGGGATCGGTCCCCAGTCGATGAGCACCCGGCCCGCCCAGTCCTCGGCGACCGGCGCCGGCACCGGAATCTCCGCCTCCAGGCCCAGGTCGACCTGGTCGACCTTGACCCCGACGTGACCCCCTATACGGCCCGAGCTGCCGTCCGCGCCGACCACGGCACGCGCCAGCACCACCTCGCCGTCGCCCAGCACCACCGCGACGGTCCGCCGGTCCGGCACCTCGGCACCGTGCTGCTCCACCCGCGCGACCGTGACGCCGGTACGGACCGTGGCGCCCGCGTCCTGGGCCGACTCGACCAGCCGGGCATCGAACTCGGGGCGGTTGATCAGCCCGAACAGCATGTTCTTGGAGCGGCGGGTGCGGGTGAGCCGGCCGTTCAGCGAGAACGTCACCGCATGCACCCGGTCGCGCAACGGCAGGTCGAAGCCGGGCGGCAGCGAATCCCGCGAGGGGCCGATGATGCCGCCGCCACAGGTCTTGTAGCGCGGGAGGTCCGCTTTCTCCAGCAGCAGCACCCGGCGTCCCGTACACGCCGCGGCATGCGCTGCCGAGGCGCCCGCAGGCCCCGCGCCCACCACCACGACGTCCCACACCTGCTCGTTGTCCTCCGCTGCCCGCTCGCTGCTCACCTGTACGTCTGCTCCCGTTCCATGCCTGGCTGCGCGTCCGCCCGCATCCTACGGGCCCCTGTTGTGCGCGGGGCCTGTGGGAAGATCGGGGGCACTGATGTCCGTACGTCCGGCCCGTCCGGCTCACAAGGTCCGGACGGCCCGTACGCACAACGCCGCGCCCACCAGGAGCGTTCCATGTCTGACAGTCCGCTCGCACACACCGTCGCCGCACTGCAGCCGCGTGCCAGGACCGAGCTGGCCGAGCTGGTGGCCTTCAAGTCGGTGGCAGATCCGGCCCAGTTCCCCCGGAGCGAGTGCGAGGCGGCCGCCCGGTGGATCGTCGGGGCACTGCGGGCGGACGGCTTCCAGGACGTGGCGCTGCTGGACACCCCCGACGGCACCCAGTCCGTGTACGGCTACCTGCCCGGCCCGGCCGGCGCCCCGACGGTCCTGTTGTACGCGCACTACGACGTGCAGCCGCCGCTGGACGAGGCCGCCTGGGTCTCCCCGCCGTTCGAGCTGACCGAGCGCGACGGCCGCTGGTACGGCCGCGGCGCCGCCGACTGCAAGGGCGGCCTGATCATGCATCTGACGGCGCTGCGCGCGCTGAAGGAGCACGGCGGTGTGCCGGTCAACGTCAAGGTGATCGTGGAGGGTTCCGAGGAGCAGGGCACCGGCGGTCTGGAGCGCTACGCCGAGGCGCACCCCGAGCTGCTGGCCGCCGATGCCATCGTCATCGGCGACACCGGTAACTTCCGGGTCGGGCTGCCGACGGTGACCGCGACGCTGCGCGGCATGACCTTGATACGGGTCCAGGTCGACACCCTGGAGGGCAATCTGCACTCCGGCCAGTTCGGCGGCGCGGCCCCCGACGCACTGGCGGCGCTGATCCGGATCCTGGACTCGCTGCGCGCCGAGGACGGTTCGACGACGGTCCGGGGCCTGGCCGCCGACGCCACCTGGGACGGCCTGGCCTACCCGGAAGCCGACTTCCGCAAGGACGCCAAGGTCCTGGACGGGGTCGGGCTGCTCGGCAGCGGCAGCGTCGCGGACCGGATCTGGGCGCGTCCGGCCGTCACGGTGCTCGGCATCGACTGCCCGCCGGTGGTCGGTGCCACGCCGTCCGTCCAGGCAGGCGCGCGGGCGCTGGTGAGCCTGCGGGTGCCGCCGGGCACGGACGCGGCCGAGGCGACGAAGCTGCTGGCCGCGCATCTGGAGGGCGCCGCCCCGTGGGGTGCGCGGGTCGCGGTCGAGCAGGTCGGGCAGGGGCAGGCGTTCCGCGCGGACACCAGCAGCCCGGCGTATGCGTCGATGGCGGCGGCGCTGCAGGAGGCGTACGACGGCGAGGAGATGCAGACCTCCGGCATGGGCGGCTCGATCCCGCTGTGCAACACCCTGGCCGGGCTCTACCCGGACGCGGAGATCCTGCTGATCGGGCTGAGCGAGCCGGAGGCGCAGATCCACGCGGTCAACGAGAGCGTCTCGCCGCAGGAACTGGAGCGGCTCTCGCTGGCGGAGGCGCTGTTCCTGGGGCAGTACGCGAAGAGCCGCGTCTGAGGTCCTGCGTCCCGCAGGGACGGACGGGCGCCGCGGCCGGCCGGGGCGCGGCGCCCGATCCTCCGGCGGGTGCGTCAGCCGACGGGGACGCCCGCCTCCAGGTGGAGCGGACAGCCCTGTTCGCGGGCGCGCAGCGCCCAGCGCAGCCGGTTCCAGCGCACCGGCGGCAGCATCTTCTCGGCCTCGGTCTCGGTGACGAAGCGCCAGTCGCGCAGTTCGGAGCCGGGCAGCAGCAGCTTGCTGATCCGCTCGTCGGTCAGGGTGCCGCCGTCGTAGAGCAGCCGCATACCGCCGAAACCGGGCGGCTTGGGGGCTTCCCAGTCCAGTACGAGCAGCCGGGGCGCACGGGGCAGTTCGATGCCGAGCTCCTCGGCGACCTCCCGCACCCCGGCGTGGACGGGTGCCTCCCCGCGCTCCACGATGCCCCCGGGGAATTCCCAGCCGGCCTTGTAGGTCGGGTCGACGAGCAGCACGCGGTCCTGGTCGTCGAAGAGCAGCACCCCGGCCGCGAGCGTCTCGGCGGTCGGTTCGGGGGTCTGCACGATGTCGCAGGCGCCGGCACCGGTGCGTACGGCCTCGGCGACCCGCTCGGCGGTCTGCCGGGGCGTCAGCCGGGTGGTGTCGACGACATGGGCGTCGTCCTGGAGCCAGGGCAGGGCGTCGGCGTACGGACCCAGGTGTTCCAGGCTCCACCGGCGCGTCGACGCGGCGGCCTCGGTGTCCTCGGCGGCGTCCGCACGGTGGGCTATTCGGGCGCGCAGGATCGTTTCCTCCGCATGCAGCAGCACATGCCGTACGGGAATCCGGCGGGCGGCGAGGGCGCCGAAGATCTCGTCGCGGTACTCCTGCCGCAGCAGTGTCATCGGCGTGATCAGCGGGCCCGGCACTTCGGTGAGCAGTGCCCCGGCGGTGTCCACGACCAGGCGCCGCCAGGCCGGCAGATCCTGATAGTCGTCGATCTCCTCGAACCGCTTGGCCGGCAGCATCAACCGCAGTCCGCTGCCGAGGAGTTCGGGGTCGTAGAGCGTGCTTCCGGGAAGCAGGTCGAGCAATTCTTGAGCCGCAGTGGTCTTGCCCGCACCGAACGTGCCGTTCAGCCAGACGATCACGGTTTCCCCTCTTCCCTAGACCCAGGTGAGTTGCCCGGCACACCCTGCCACGGAAAGTCCGGGGCCAGGGGCCGCGTACAGGACCGGGAACGTTGCGCATTCGACCAACGGCGCGGCCAGGGAGACTTCGCGCACCCGTGGACGAGCCGATCGCGAAATGCACCGCGCGGAGGATGCCGGTCACCGCATCCCCGCCGCGAAGCCCCCGGCAAACAAGCGCTCCCCAGCCCCTCCAGAACCGAAACCCTCCCCCGCATACCGGATTCCCGCCGCGTCGCCCCAGGCGGCGCGCATATGACGGCGGCCCGTGGACGGCCGACGGCCGGTTCCGCACGGTCCACCACGCTTTGCCCGCCTCAAGGGCCGGCGACCGGCGAGGAAATGCCGCCGGAGGAGCAGGAATACCGGTGTCCGGAGTTCGCCCCCCTCTGCAGGGAAATGCCTGACCCTGGGAGGAATTCGTTGCCCTTCCAGGGGAATTGCTTGGCCCCAGGGCGGTGAGTGCGCGGAAGACGTACGGAGGGAGAGTGACCTGCCGGTACTGCATCCGGACACACCTTATCCGCCGCCGATTGCGGCTATCAGGAATTCCCGGGGCGGGGCCCGCGTGGAATTCGCCAGGGTGCAGACGCGGGTGCGGATACCGGCGCGGAGGCGGAGAACGAGTATGCGCTCGGGCCGGAGTCGGCGCATGCCTGTCGGTGGCAGGCGACGGAGAGAGGACGCGGAAGGGAGAAATTGCCGTATCCCGCGGTTTGTTCACCCCCCGTACAGCGAGGTGGCGAGAGGTCGGGGCAGCTCGGGGCAGGCAGGCGGCGCGCCAGGCGAGCAGGCGGAACCAAACATAACCGAACGCACGTGGCGAGATCTCGCCCGAACGGCGGGGAACGTCACGGACTTTGGGGGCGACAGAGGAACCATCACCGCCCCTCTTCCAACAGACTCCAACAAGCTCTACCGTAAACACTCGCCAGCGACCGGTCGCGACCCCACCACACCTCTCTCTCGTGAAGACGGAGGACGCGAAGCATGCGCGTTCATATCCGCACCACCCACCGGCGAGGTCACCGAAGAATCGTCGGAGCGCTGTCCGCCGCACTGCTGTGTACGGCAGGGGTGACCGCCCTGCCCGCCGCGGCCCGTACGCCCGACACTCCGGGCCCCGGCACCGCCCGCAGCGGCGGCACCACCGCACCCCGGCTTCCCGGCGGGCTCGCCAAGACGCCCCCGATGGGCTTCAACAACTGGAACTCCACCGAGTGCCGGGCGGAGTTCAACGAGGAGATGGTCAAGGGCATCGCCGATCTCTTCGTCAGCAAGGGCCTCAAGGCCGCCGGCTACCAGTACGTCAATCTCGACGACTGCTGGGCGCTGCCCACCCGCGACGGGGCGGGCAAGCTCGTGCCCGACCCCCGGCGTTTCCCGCACGGCATCAAGGCAGTGGCCGACTATGTGCACGCCAAGGGCCTGAAGTTCGGCATCTATACGAGCGCCGGCATCAAAACCTGCAACCCGGCCGGATTTCCCGGCGGACTGGGGCACGAGACGTCCGATGCCCAGCAGTTCGCCGACTGGGGCGTGGACTACCTCAAGTACGACAACTGCAATAACCTCGGCGTGGACGCCAAGCAGCGGTACCGCACCATGCGGGACGCGCTCAAGGCCACCGGACGGCCCATCGTCTACAGCATCTGCGAATGGGGCGAGAACAAGCCCTGGGAGTGGGCGTCCGACGTAGGGCATCTGTGGCGCACCACCGGCGACATCAGCGACTCATGGGCGAGCATGCTCGGGATCGCGAAGCAGAATCTGCCGCTCGCGCCGCACGCCGGGCCCGGGCACTGGAACGACCCGGACATGCTGGAGGTCGGCAACGGCGGGATGACCGACACCGAGTACCGCAGCCACTTCTCGCTGTGGTCGATGATGGCCGCCCCCCTGCTGATCGGCTCCGATCTGCGCAAGGCCACCCCGGAGACCTTCACGATCCTGGCCAACAAGGACCTCATCGCCGTGGACCAGGACGCACTGGGCAAACCGGCCACGGTGCTGGCGTCCGAGTCCGGCCGCTGGACGCTGGTCAGGCAACTGGCGGGCGGCGACCGCGCGGTGGCGCTGTTCAACGAGACCGACCAGCCGCAGCGGATCTCCACCACCGCCGGGGAGGCGGGCCTTCCGCAGGCCGCCGGTTACCGGCTGCGCGATCTGTGGCAGCACCGGGACACCCACACCACGGGCACCGTCTCCGCGACCGTGCCGCCGCACGGCACCGTCGTCTACCGGATCTCCGCCGACCCGCACTGGGCCGAGTATCCGCCGGCCGTCGAGACCGGTCTCGACCACACCCCGCTGGTCGAGGCCGGCACCGCCGCCGACCTCCGCTCGACCGTCCGCAATCTGGGCGGCACCCCCGCCAGGAACCTCATGGTGACGCTCCAGGCCCCGCATGGCTGGCAACTCAAGGCCACCTCGCCGGCGACGGCCCGCGCGCTGCCCGGCGGGAAGACGCTCACCACCCGCTGGAAGATCACCGCACCGGCCGGCACCCCGCCCGGCGCCTACGATGTGCCGCTCACCGCCGGATACCGCTCACCCCGCGGCGAACGGACCACCACGACACTGCCCGGCACGGCTCATGTCGTGGTGCCACCGCCGTCCGGGACCTCGTACGCCGCCGAACTGCCCTGGCTCACCGCCACCAACGGCTGGGGCCCGGTCGAGAAGAACACCAGCGTCGGGGAGCGTGCGGCGGGGGACGGCAGACCGCTCAGCATCGGCGGCACCGGCTTCGCACGGGGCCTGGGCACCCATGCCGCGAGCGCGGTGAGCTTCTACACGGGCGGACGCTGCTCCGCGTTCCGTGCCCAGGTCGGCATCGACGACGAGTCCGGTGACCGGGGCTCCGTGGGCTTCGAGGTATGGGCCGACGGCAAGCGGGTCGCCAGGACCGCCACGGTGACCGGCGCGGACGCGGCTACAGCAGTCAGCGCCGAGATCACCGGAGCCCGGACCGTCCGGCTCGTCGCGACCGACGGCGGGGACGGGATCGACTACGACCACGCCGACTGGGCGGACGCCAAGTTCAGCTGCTGAGAGCTGAGTTGATGCCGGGTGGGGTCGGACGGCCCGCCCGGCATCTTCGCGTGTTCGCCCGTTCGGCTCTTCGCGTCATGGGTGGGCCGTTGCTTCGGTGGGCGTCGTTTAGGGGACGCCGCTGCTTCGGTGGGCGCCGTCGCTTCGCTACGGCGCCGCTTCGGTAGGCCTTGTCGCTTTGGACACCGCCGGTTCGGTGGGCCGTTCCTTCGGCGAGCCCCGTCGCTTCGCAGGCCTCCACCTCGGAACGCCGCCGCTTCGATAGGCCCCATCGCTTCGGTACACCGCCGGTTCGGTACACCGCCGGTTCGGTGGGCCGCCCCTTCAATAGGCCCTGTCGCTTCGGTACACATGCCGCTTCGGCACGCCACCGCCTCGGTACGCCGTCGGGCTGGCCGGGCGTATGCGTCACCGTGCACCGCGCGGCCGAACACCATCGCAACGGGGTGCATCCAGCACCCCGTCGTGTGGTCACGGCGCCGGAACGAAGGCTTCCAGTCGGGACTGTTGGGCGGCGGCCGCGGCGGCTCCCACCACCCCGGCGTCCGTACCCATCTGGGCGGGGACGACCGTCAGCCCCGAGACGAACGACAGCGTCGCGTACTCCCGCAGGGCCGCCCGCAAGGGGGCGAAGAGGACCTCGCCCGCGCCCGCAACTCCCCCGCCGATGACCGCGATATCGATCTCGACGAGCGTGGCGGTGGCGGCTATCCCGGCGGCCAGCGCCTGGGCGGCCCGCTCGAAGGAACGGCGGGCGACCGGGTCCCCGGCACGCGCGGCCGCGGCGACGGCTGCCGCGCTGGTGTCGCCGTCGGGGCCCGGCTGCCAGCCGTTGGCCAGCGCCCGGCGGGCGATGTGGGGACCGCTGGCGATCCGCTCCACACAGCCCCGGGCGCCGCACGGACAGGGGTCACCGTCGAGGTCGACGCTGATGTGGCCGATGTGCCCGGCGTTCCCCGTGGGGCCCGGATGCAGCCGGCCGTTGAGCACGAGTCCCCCGCCGACTCCGGTGGAGACCACCATGCACAGCGCATTCGCGTGGCCGCGCGCGGCGCCCTGCCAGTGCTCGGCCGCGGTCATCGCGACACCGTCACCGACCAGCACGACCGGACGCTCCCCGACGAGCGCCCGCACCCCGGCGACGAGCGGGAAGTCGCGCCAACCGGGGATGTTGACCGGGCTGACGGTGCCGGCGGCGGCGTTCACCGGGCCCGCACTGCCGATGCCGACGGCCGCCACCCGCGCCCACTCCGGCCCCGCGGCCAGCTCACCGACCACCTCGGCCACCGCACGCATCACGGTCGCCCCGTCCTTGTCGGCGGGGGTGGGCCGGGCCGCCCGTACGATCAGCCTGCCGTGGGTGTCCACCAGAGCGCCGGCGATCTTGGTGCCGCCAATGTCCAGCGCTGCGCTGAGGTCCGTCTGCATCGGTGATGAATCTCCTGGTGGGCCCGGGAACCGGGGGTATCGTCCCGGCGCGTGAACGCCAGTCTTCCGTTGATTGACAACGTTGTCTAGAGGCTATGCTCGACGCCACACCTCGACGCCGAGAGAAACAGGACCGCACACCGTGACCGACACCGCGCGGGGCACGTCCCGCCGCTATGGCACCCGGCCCACGATGAAGGATGTCGCGGCACGCGCCGGCGTCGGACTCAAGACGGTCTCCCGCGTGGTCAACGGCGAACCGGGGGTGACCCCGGACACCGAGCGACGCGTCCAGGAAGCCATCACCGCCCTGGGATTCCGCCGCAACGACTCCGCCCGGATTCTGCGCAAGGGGCGTACGGCCAGCATCGGTCTGGTGCTGGAGGACCTCGCCGACCCCTTCTACGGCCCGCTCAACCGCGCCGTCGAGGAAGTCGCGCGCAGCCATGGGGCGCTGCTGATCAACGGCTCCAGCGCCGAGGACCCGTCCCGCGAACAGGAGTTGGTGCTGGCGCTGTGCGCGCGGCGGGTGGACGGGCTGGTCATCATCCCGGCCGCCGACGACCACCGCTATCTGGAGCCGGAGATCACGGCCGGGATAGCGACGGTGTTCGTGGACCGTCCGGCCGGCCGGATCGACGCGGACGCCGTGCTCTCCGACAACTTCGGCGGCGCCCGGGACGCGGTGGCCCATCTCATCGCGCACGGCCACCGCCGGATCGGCTTCATCGGTGACCAGCCTCGGATCCACACCGCACGGGAGCGGCTGCGCGGCTATCGCGCGGCGATGGCCGCGGCCGGACTGCCCATCGACGATTCCTGGGTGTCGCTCGGCTCCACCGCACCCGACCGCGTACGCGCCGCCGCCACCACGATGCTGGATGCCCCAGAGCCGGTCACTGCGCTCTTCGCGGGCAACAACCGGGTCACCGTCACCGCCGTACGCGTCCTCGGTGAACGCCCGCGCCCGGTCGCGCTGGTGGGCTTCGACGACTTCGAGCTGGCCGATCTCGTCCGGCCCGCGATCACGGTCGTCGCCCAGGACCCGGCGCGCATGGGCCGGACGGCCGCCGGGCTGCTCTTCCGCCGCCTCGACGGCATCGAGGACCCGCCGCGCCGCACGGAGATCCCCACCCGTCTGATCGCCCGCGGCTCGGGCGAGATCCCTCCGACCGAGGACTGAGCGAGAACGTCCCGACCTGATGGCCCGTCCACCAACCGCCCGGGCCACTCGGACCACTCGGGCCACCCGCGCCGGCACCGCTCGCACCGCCCGCCCACACACCGTCAACTGCCCCTTTGCAGCCCCCCACATCAGCCTCATCGGCTCCCCCCGCCGTGGTCCTTCATCAACGCACAGCCATGCTCGCACGCGCCACTGACAACGCGATGCCGCTGTGTACGGCGCGGGTCGCGGGAGGTGTTGGCAACTAGGGCGGCGGGCGGGATGCAGGCGGGACGGGGCGAAGCGAGGCGAGCGGAGGGTGGCAGGAAGGGACGGGGCGCGGCCGGGCGAGACGCCCCAGAGAGGCGCGCGGCCACGCGCGCCGAGCAGGCTCAGCCCGGCCGGGCCGAATTGGCGGCGGCCGGCCGGGCCAAGCAGGCGGCGCGCGGCCCGGCGCCGAGGCCGGGGCCGCGCGGCTCTCCCCCGCCCCCTCCCCCTCCCCCCTTCGGGGGAGGGGGCGGGGGTGGGTTCGGGGGTGGGGGGGTGAGGGGTGCCGACCGGAGGTGGGGTGCCGAGGGGAGGTGGGTGCCGAGGGGAGGTGGGGTGCCGACCGGAGGTGGGGTGCCGATCGGAGGTGGGGTGCCGAGGGGAGGTGGGGTGCCGAGGGGAGGTGGGGTGCCGAGGGGAGGTGGGGTGCCGAGGGGAGGTGGGGTGCCGAGGGGAGGTGGGGTGCCGAACCCCACGCGCCCCGCCCCCAGCCCCCTCAGCCCCTCTTCCGGCCCCCAGCCAGCCCCCTCAGTCCCTCAGCCCCTCTCCCCCAACCGCCCCGCCAACCCGTCCAGATCGCCGCGCGTAAGCCCGGTGAGCCGGGCGACCTCTTCCGGGTCCACGGCGCCGCAGTCCAGGCCGCGCAGCAGATAGCCGCTGAGCGCCTTGGCGGTGGCGGGCTCGTCCATGACGTCGCCGCCGGCCTTGGCGACATAGGCCGCGAGCCGGGCCGCGGCCTGCTCCAGGCCCTCGCGGTAGAAGGCGTAGACCGCCGCGTAACGGGTGGGCAGATGGCCGGGGTGCATGTCCCAGCCCTGGTAGTAGGCGCGGGCCAGCGAGCGGCGGACCAGGCCGTGGTGCAGCCGCCAGGCGTCGTGGACCCGTTCGGTCGGGCCGACCGGCAGGACGTTCGTCGAGCCGTCGGAGAGGCGGACGCCGGTGCCCGCGGCGGCCACCTGCATCACGGCCTTGGCATGGTCGGCCACCGGGTGGTCGAGGGACTGGTGGGCCGCGCTGACGCCGCAGGAGGCGCTGTAGTCGAAGGTGCCGTAGTGCAGCGACGTGGCCCGGCCCTCGGCGGCTTCGATCATGCGGGCAACGGTGGCGCGGCCGTCGGCCCCCAGGATCGACTGGGTGGTCTCGATCTGGATTTCGAAGCCGATCCGGCCGCTCTCCAGGCCGTGCGCCTTCTCGAAGGCCTCCAGCAGCCGGACCATGGCGGTGACCTGCTCGGCGTAGGTGACCTTGGGGAGCGTCAGCAGCAGGCCGTCGGGCAGACCGCCGGCCCGCATGAGGCCGGTGAGAAAGATGTCGAGGGTGCGGATACCGCGGTCGCGGACGGCGGCCTCCATGCACTTCATCCGGATGCCCATGTACGGGGCCGCGGTGCCTCCCCCAGCCTCCGGCCGGGAGGTGCCCCCACGGTACGCGGCGGCGACCAGGGCGGCGGCGCGGGCCGCGGCCTCATCCTCCTCCGCGTCCGGGCGGGGGCCGTAGCCGTCCTCGAAGTCGATGCGCAGGTCCTCGACCGGCTCGCGGATCAGCTTGGCGCGGACCCGGTCATGGACCTCGTCGGCGAGCGCGTCGGGGAGGCCGAGGACGGCGGCGAGCGCAGCGGCGTCCGGGGCGTGCTCGTCGAGGGCGGCGAGTGCCTGGTCGCCCCAGGAGCGCACGGTGTCGGCGGCGAAGACGTCGCCGGGGACGTAGACCGTGTGGACCGGCTGCCGGGTGCCGGGGTCGCCCGGGTAGCGCCGCGCCAGATCCGCGTCCACCTGGGCGAGAGCGGTGCCGATGCCCTCGCGTACGGTGTCCGCGAGGCTCGTCGCCACGGTCTCCTGCTGCCCCATTCGCTGCCCCTCCCGTTGCTCGGCCCGACCATCGAGCACATTCCGTCTAACGGAATCAACAATCCGTATAGCGAAGTTATCCGGGTCGTTCGGCAAGGTCAACACCCCCCGCCCGGAGCGGCGCAGGTCAGGGGCGTGCGGCCGTCGACCGGAAACCCCGTGGCGCCACGGCGCCGGTCTCGTCAGACTCCCCGCATGACTTGGATCGCACCCACTATCGAGCGCAAAGAACTCCCCACCGTGGCCGGTGAACGGGAGATGCTTCAGGGCTGGCTCGACTTCCATCGCGACACCCTGCTCGCGAAATGCACCGGACTCACCGCCGACCAGCTCACCCAGGCCGGCTGCGCGCCGTCCAACCTCACCCTGCTGGGCCTGGTGCGCCACATGACGGAAGTCGAACGGACCTGGTTCCGCAAGCGCTTCCTCGGCGAGCGGATCGGCGATCACTACTTCACAGAGGACCATCCCGACGCCGACTTCAACGATCTCGACCCGGCCGCCGCCGAGGCTCATTTCGCGGCCTTCCGCACCGAGATCGAGGCCTGCGACGAGGCCGTGTCGGACAGCGAACTGGACGAGACCTTCCTCAGCTCCCGGGGCCGCCCGCTGAGCCTGCGCTGGATCTACGTCCACATGATCGAGGAGTACGCACGGCACAACGGCCATGCGGATATCCTCCGCGAGCAGATCGACGGCGTGACCGGCAGCTAGGGCATCCCCCAGCGGCCCTTGCCGCCGCCTTTCCGTCGCAGACGCACGAGGCCCCGTACGCGCCATGCGTACGGGGCCTCGTGCGCGCGCCGAAGCGGGCTCCGGCGCGCCCGGCGGGCTCAGCCCTTGCGGGTCTTGACCTCGTCGGTGAGGGCCGGGACGACCTCGAAGAGGTCGCCGACCACGCCGTAGTCGACCAGGTCGAAGATCGGCGCCTCGGCGTCCTTGTTGATCGCGACGATGGTCTTCGAGGTCTGCATACCGGCGCGGTGCTGGATCGCGCCGGAGATGCCGGCCGCGATGTACAGCTGCGGCGAGACCGACTTACCGGTCTGGCCGACCTGGTTGGTGTGCGGGTACCAGCCGGCGTCCACCGCGGCGCGCGAGGCGCCGACGGCCGCACCGAGCGAGTCGGCGAGCGCCTCGATGACCGGGAAGTTCTCCGCGCCGTTGACGCCACGGCCACCGGAGACCACGATCGCGGCCTCGGTCAGCTCCGGGCGGCCGGTCGACTCACGCGGCGTGCGCGAGACGATCTTGGTGCCCTTCGAGGAGTCGGCGATGGTCACCGCGAGCTGCTCGACCGTACCGGCGGCCGGCGCGGCCTCCGGAGCGGCGGAGTTGGGCTTGACCGTGATGACCGGAGTGCCCTTGGAGACACGGGACTTGGTGGAGTACGAGGCCGCGAAGACGGACTGCGTGGCCACCGGGCCCTCGGCGCCGGCCTCCAGGTCGACGGCGTCGGTGATGATGCCGGAGCCGATGCGGACCGCGAGGCGGGCACCGATCTCCTTGCCCTCCGCGGAGGACGGCAGCAGCACGGCGGCCGGCGAGACCGCGTCGTAAGCGGCCTGCAGCGCATCGACCTTGGGGGCGACGAGGTACTCGGCGAACTCGGGCTCGTCGGCGGCCAGCACCTTGACGGCGCCGTGCTCGGCGAGGACCTTCGCGGCCTCCTCGGCGTTGGGGCCGAGGTGGACGGCTACCGGCTCGCCGATACGGCGGGCGAGGGTGAGCAGTTCGAGGGTGGGCTTGCGGACGGCACCGTCCACGTGGTCGACGTAGACAAGGACTTCAGCCATGGGATTGCTCTCCTGCGGGAAGAATGAGGGCGGTGGTAAGGGCTGCGGCTCAGATGAACTTCTGGCCCGCGAGGAACTCGGCGAGCTGCTTGCCGCCCTCGCCCTCGTCCTTGACGATCGTGCCCGCCGTACGGGCCGGACGCTCGGTGGCGTCGTCGACCTTGGTCCAGGCACCCTCGAGGCCGACCTCGTCCGCCTCGATCTCCAGGTCCTCCAGGTCCAGGGACTCCACCGGCTTCTTCTTGGCGGCCATGATGCCCTTGAAGGACGGGTAACGCGCCTCGCCCGACTGGTCGGTGACGGACACGACAGCCGGCAGCGCGGCCTCCAGCTGCTCGCTGGCGGTGTCGCCGTCCCGGCGGCCGGTGACCTTGCCGTCGGCGACGGAAACCTCGGAGAGCTGGGTGACCTGAGGGACGTTCAGCCGCTCGGCGAGCAGCGCGGGCAGCACACCCATCGTGCCGTCGGTCGAGGCCATACCGCAGACGACGAGGTCGTAACCGGTCTTCTCGATGGCCTTCGCGAGCACGAGCGAGGTGCCGAGCGCGTCGGTGCCGTGCAGGTCGTCGTCCTCGACGTGGACGGCCTTGTCGGCGCCCATCGACAGCGCCTTGCGCAGCGCGTCGTTGGCGTCCTCGGGACCCACGGTGAGGACCGTGATCTCCGCGTCGTCGGCCGCTTCCTTGATCTGCAGGGCCTGCTCGACGGCGTACTCGTCGAGCTCCGAGAGCAGACCGTCCACATCGTCACGGTCGACGGTCAGATCCTCGGCGAAGTGCCGGTCGCCGGTGGCGTCGGGCACGTACTTCACACAGACAACGATCCTCAAGCTCACGCCGACTCTCCTACCTGCTTCGTCTCTTCCGAACTGCCTGGTGCTGGCAGCATAGGCGCCTCTGGGGGCGGCTCCCGGGCGGAAGCGGTTCCCCACGCCGACCGTCATATTACTCGCCAGTACATCCAGTCTTGTGCCCCGAATCAAGGCTGTCGAAATGTGACCTTGCCAACGGACCCGACCGGGCGACGAAGAGGCGGAGCGGGAACCCGTCAGTCCCGCAGCGCGTTGAAGCGGCCCTGGTGGTAGAGCAGCGGACGGCCGGGCCCCGCGGGGTCGCCGACCACGGGCCGAGCGAGCACGAGGTGATGGTCACCGGCCGGCACCCGCGCCACGACCTTGCACACCAGCCAGGCCAGGACGCCGTCCAGGAGGGGCACCCCCTCGGGACCCGTGCGCCAGGAGGTGGCGGGACCGAAACGGTCGGCACCGCTGCGCGCGAACGTGGCGGCCAGCTCCTGCTGGTGCTCGCCGAGTATGTGGACGCCGATGTGCTCGGCCTCCGCGACGGTCGGCCAACTGGAGGAGCCGGTGCCGATACCGAACGAGACCAGCGGCGGGTCGGCAGCCACGGAGGTGAGCGAGGTGGCGGTGAAGCCGACGGGGCGCGAGCCGTGCGCGGTGATCACCGCGACACCGGCGGCATGCTGCCGGAAGACCGAGCGCAGCAGCTCGGGAGAGGCGGTACGGGGCGTTCCGAGGCCGGGCGAGGCCGTCATGGAGTTGTCCTTCAGCTGTGGTGTGCGGGCCCGGGCAGCGCCGCCGGCGCCGGGCCGCGGTCGGCGGCTGTGAGGTCGTCGCTGCTCACGCGCCCGGACAGCGGGCGCCGGCAGTCCGCAGCAGGTCGACGTGGGCGCGTCCGTAGAGAAGGAATCCTGGCCACATCACGTCAGAGTGACGATGCGTGACCCACAGCGTCAAGGGGCGCCCGCCATCTGGGAGATCAATCACGGACGGCCGCACCCAGCGCCGCGATGACATCGGCCTTGCGGGGCTGCCCGGCGGCCCGGCGCACGATCGCGCCCTCCGCGTCGAGCACCAGCACCGTCGGGGTGCGCTGCACCGCAAGCTCCCGTACGAGCGCGAGATGGTCCTCCGCGTCGATCTCGACATGGGCCACCCCGTCGACCATGCCGGCGACCTCGGCCAGGGTGCGCCGGGTGGCCCGGCAGGGCTGGCAGAAGGCGCTGGAGAACTGCAGCAGGGTGGCCCGCTCCCCCAGCGCCGCGCCGATCTCCGCAGCGCTCAGCCGCGCTGCCCCGCCCCGGTCGTCCCGCTCCTGCACCGTCGTCCTCTCCTTGCTGTAGTGGTGTCTTCGGCCCGAGGCGCTCACCGCCATGGGCGCCGTGACCGCACCACCTGTCCGGTCGTCCAGGGGTGCAGCGTCCACGGGACCGTAAAGATTCCCGGGCGGTCCGTGCCCACGTGGCGCCTCTCCCCTGCCTCGTCGGGTTACTCCCCGCGGTGCGATCGGCGCCGTGGGCCACTGGGGACAGGCGGTCCGGCCGCCCTTACACGTGACAAGAATCTCCCGGCCGTGGTGGCTGCCGCGCTGGCCGCCACGGCCGACATCGGGCACGATCTCCCGAAAGCCGCAGTTACGGCTGCGTAGGTTTCCGCCGGGAGAACCCTCCCCAGGCGTGGAAAAAGGGGTCCTCCGGACAATGGCAGAGCTCGTCTATCCGCCGGTGATCGGCGCCGCCCGCACTCTCTTCAAGGCGCTCGATCTGAAATTCGACATCGCCGGGACGGACCATATTCCGCGCCGCGGCGGGGCGGTTCTGGTGAGCAATCACATCGGCTATCTGGACTTCGTCTTCGCCGGGCTGACGGCGCGGCCGGCTAAGCGGCTGGTGCGTTTCATGGCGAAGGAGTCGGTCTTCCGGCACAAGGTGTCGGGGCCGCTGATGCGCGCGATGAAGCACATCCCCGTGGATCGGGCGCAGGGGATGGACGCCTACAAGCACGCCCTGTCGGCGCTGCGTTCGGGGGAGATCATCGGCGTCTTCCCCGAGGCGACGATCTCCGAGTCCTTCACCCTCAAGACCTTCAAGTCGGGTGCGGCGCGGCTGGCCCAGGAGGCCGGGGTGCCGCTGCTGCCGGTGGCGCTGTGGGGCACCCAGCGACTGTGGACCAAGGGCCACAAGCGCGATCTGGGCCGCAACCACCTGCCGATAACGATCCGGGTGGGCGAGCCGATGGAGGCCGACCCGGCCGAGTCGGCCGAGAAGATCACCGACCGGCTGCGGGCCCGGGTGCAGGACCTCCTGGAGGCGGCCCAGCGCGCCTATCCCGTACGCCCCAAGGGTCCCGACGACACCTGGTGGATTCCGGCCCACCTCGGCGGCACCGCACCCGCCGCGCCCGGGAGCATCGCCTAGGCATCGAACCGGATCGGACCGGCCGGCCGTCGGGTCACTGCGACCAGATCTCGCCGATCTCGATACGGGCGTCCGGGCAGGCCTTGTGCAGCGCCTCGGCCAGCTCGGCGCCGGCGGCCGTCAGCGCATCGAGCGGCATCGGAGCCATCCGCTCCAGCAGGAACAGCGCACTGACCGAATCCTCGGTGAGGCGGGTGCGCACGCCCTGACGCCAGTTCCAGCGGCGGCAGGTGACGCCCTCCTCGTCGCACCAGACCACCTCGCCCGCCTCGGGGTGCTCGATGACCTCGGCGCCGCCGGCGGCGGTCGCGAACGGCTCGTCCCCGGTGGCCCTGACCAGCCGCATCCCGCCTCGGATGCGGTCCAGGTCCTCGCCGCCCACGGGGATGAGATGGGCGACGCTGATGGCGTTGTAGAGGTCGACGAGCCGGTTGATGCGCGGCAGGCCGCCGTCCGCGAGCGCCCGCCTGGCCAGCGCCTCGGCGGAGTTGCGGGTGCGCGACGGCTTGCTCCCGAAGGCGGTGTACGCGGCGCGCCAGGCGGCGAGGTGCGGGTCGTCCTGCGGGGCGCGCCCGTCGAGGCGCTCGGCCAGCCGTCGGGTGGCTTCGTCCAGGAGCGCCGAGCCGGCCTCGTCGCTGGGCCCGTTGGTCAGGTCGTGGGCTTCGACGGCGAGGTAGCCGAAGCCGGGCGCCAGGGCACGCACCTCGTCGGAGACGTGCAGGGCGCAGGTCATGCCGGAAACGGGGACGGGCGAAGAGTCGGGCATGGGGGCGTTCCTCAGAGATCGGTGGGGAGCGTCTGCCAGAGGTGAGGCCGGTCGACGGCCTCGCGGAGGCATTGGAGCACGACCGGATGCGGTTCAGCAAATAGCACCGGGTAGTCCAGTTCGTTGCACTCGGCCCGTACGGGGAAGGCGAGCTGCTCGCGGTCGAGGCGGAACTGCGCGTCGATGCCGGGCTTGTTGCCCCGTGGATCCTGCCGGGCCCAGCGATGCGCACCGGGCAGCCGGAGGGCCACCAGACCGTGGACGACATCGAACTTCTGGTAGCACAGCGCGGCCGGGATGCCCCGGACGCGCAGCAGGGCCGCGAGGGCGTGCGCCTTGGCGCAGCAGATGCCGGTGCGCTGCGCGAGGACGTCCGAGGCGCGCCAGGTGACGCGCGGATCACCGGTGTCCGCGCTGTGCGGGATGGCGTCGCGGACGAAGGTGAAGGCGGCCTTGGCGTATGTGTATGCATCCGGGGCGTCGGCGGCGAGCGTCGCGGCGGTGGACCGGACGAGCGGATGCCCGTGATCGATGGCTTCGCATGCGGCCAAGTAGGCGGATATATCCGGGGTGTTCTGGATCAGCTCCATGCGCGGGGAGCGTAGCGATGCGCCCGACCGAGAGTCAATGACTTTTCGGTCGGGCGCATAGCTATACGGAATGGCAGGGCCGGGTCAGCGGCTGATCTCCTCGCGGAGCGCGGCCAGGAAGCCGTCGACGTCCGCCTCGGTGGTGTCGAACGCGCACATCCAGCGCACCTGGCCGGTCTGCTCGTCCCAGAAGTAGAAGCGGTAGCGCTTCTGCAGCCGCTCGCTGACATCGTGCGGCAGTCGGGCGAAGACCGCGTTCGCCTGCACGGGGTAGCAGATCTCCACCCCGTCGATCTCCCGCACCCCGGCCGCCAGCCGCTGCGCCATGGTGTTGGCGTGCCGGGCGTTGCGCAGCCACAGGTCCTTGGCGAGCAGCGCCTCCAACTGGACGGAGACGAAGCGCATCTTGGAGGCCAGCTGCATGGACAGCTTGCGCAGATGCTTCATCGCGCGCACCCGGTCGGGGTTGAGCACGACCACGGCCTCGCCGAAGACCGCGCCGTTCTTGGTGCCGCCGTAGGAGAGGATGTCGACCCCCACGGCGTTGGTGAAGGCCCGCATCGGGACGTCGAGCGTCGCCGCGGCATTGGCGATCCGCGCGCCGTCGAGATGCACCACCATGCCGCGCTCATGGGCGTGTTCGCAGATCGCCCGGATCTCCTCGGGCGTGTAGACCGTGCCCAGCTCCGTGCTCTGGGTGATCGAGACGACCTGCGGCATGGCGCGGTGCTCGTCGTCCCAGCCGTACGCCTCGCGGTCGATCAGCTCGGGGGTGAGCTTGCCGTCCTCGGTCGGTACGGTGAGCAGCTTCAGCCCGCCGACCCGCTCGGGCGCACCGCACTCGTCGACATGGATGTGCGCGGTGTCGGCCGCTATCACCGCACCCCAGCGGTCGGTCACGGCCTGCAGCGCGACGACATTGGCGCCGGTGCCGTTGAACACCGGGAACGCCTCGGCGCGCTGCCCGAAATGGCTGCGGACGATCCGCTGGAGGTGCTCGGTGTAGTCGTCCTCGCCGTAGGCGACCTGGTGGCCACCGTTGGCGAGAGTGAGCGCGGCGAGTACCTCCGGATGCGCGCCTGCGTAGTTGTCGCTGGCGAAGCCGCGTATCTCGGGGTCGTGGTGCAGCCGGGCGTCGGTCTTCGCTCCGGTCACGGCTCGGGGGTCAGCCACAGACGCTGTCCATTCACTTCCTGGGCGGGCCGGCTCCAGACCCCGGCGATGGCCTCGGCCAGCTCCGTGACATCCGTGAAGCCCGCGAACTTGGCGTTCGGTCGCTCGGCGCGCATCTGGTCGTTGACGAGCGCCTTCACGATCAGGATGGCAGCCGCGGCGCGCGGCCCCTGCTCACCCCCCGCCTTACGGAAGCCGTCCGCCATGGCGAGCGTCCAGGCCTCGGCGGCGGCCTTGGCGGCGGCATAGGCGGCGTTGCCCCCGGTGGGCTTGCTGGCGCCGGCCGCGCTGGTGAGGAGGAAGCGGCCGTTGCCGCTGCGTTCAAGGGCCTCGTAGAACGCGAGGGAGGTGTGCTGCACGGTGCGGATCAGCAGCTTGTGGAGCGCTTCCCAGTCCGTGAGGTCGGTCTCCGCGAAGGTCGACGAGCCGCGCCAGCCGCCGACCAGATGCACCAGGCCGTCGACCCGGCCGAATTCCTTCTCCGTACGGGCCGCCCACTCCCGGGCCTGGTCCACGTCGAGGAGATCCACCGTCTCCCCTATGACCGTGGCGCCCCCGTGGGCGTACCGGGCCGCGTCCACGGCCTCCGCCAGCCGCTCGGGGTTGGAGTCCGAGCCGACCACCACCGCGCCCGCCTCGGCCAGTCGCAGCAGGGTCGCCCGGCCGGCCGGTCCGGCCGCGCCCGCGACTGCGATGACCGCACCCTCCAGCGGCCCCTGGCCACCCGTCGACGTCACCATCTCCGTCGCCTCCTCGTCCTGCTCCTGGACGGCCTTCGGCCGGGTGTTCCGGTCGGTCTTCATGCCGCCGCCAATTCATCGCTGTGGGCCGTGATGCCCTTGGTGGATGCGATCACAGCACGCAGCTTCTTGGCGAGCGCCTCGTAGAACATACTCAGCGGGAACTCGTCGGGGAGCACGTCGTCCACGAGTTTGCGCGGCGGCTGGTCCAGGTCGAGGGCGTCGGGCCCCTTGGCCCAGACCGACCCCGGGTGCGGTGCGAGGTAGGTCGAGACGAGGTCGTACGCGGCGAACCAGTGGACCAGCTTGGGCCGGTCGATGCCGTCGCGGTAGAGCTTTTCGATCTCGCCGCACAGCTCGTTGGTGACCTTGGGCGCCCGCTCCCAGTCGATGTGCAGTGTGTTGTCCGTCCAGCGTACGACGTCGTGCTTGTGGAGGTACGCGAAGAGCAGCTGTCCGCCCAGGCCGTCGTAGTTACGGACCCGGTCGCCGGTGACCGGGAAGCGGAACATCCGGTCGAAGATCACCGCGAACTGTACGTCGCGGGCCTGCGCATACCCCTCGGCCTCCAGCTTCACGGCCTCCTTGAAGGCGGTGAGGTCACAGCGCAGCTCCTCCAGGCCGTACATCCAGAACGGCTGGCGCTGCTTGATCATGAAGGGGTCGAACGGCAGGTCACCGTGGCTGTGGGTGCGGTCGTGCACCATGTCCCACAGGACGAATGCCTCCTGACAGCGCTCCTGGTCGGCGAGCATCTCGCCGATGTCCTTGGGGAGTTCCAGGCCCAGGGTCTCGACGGCGGCCTGGCTGACCCGGCGGAAGCGGGCGGCCTCGCGGTCGCAGAAGATGCCGCCCCAGCTGAAGCGCTCGGGGGCCTCGCGCACGGCGATGGTCTCCGGGAAGAGCACCGCGGAGTTGGTGTCGTAGCCGGCCGTGAAGTCCTCGAAGGCGATGCCGCAGAAGAGCGCGTTGTCGTAGCGGGTGCGCTCCAGCTCGGCGAGCCAGTCCGGCCAGACCATGCGCAGGACGACGGCCTCGAAGTTGCGGTCCGGGTTGCCGTTCTGGGTGTACATGGGGAACAGCACGAGGTGCTGGAGGCCGTCGGCACGCTGCTGGGCGGGCTGGAAGGCGAGCAGCGAGTCGAGGAAGTCCGGCACACCGAAGCCGCCGTCGGCCCAGCGGCGCAGGTCGGCGGCGAGCGCCTGGTGGTAGGCGGCGTTGTGCGGCAGCAGCGGGGCGAGCTCCCCGAGGGCCGCTATCACGCGGTCGACCTCCGTACGGACGGCGTCTGCGCTCGGTGCGCCCTCCGCCTCCAGGTCGACCGAACCGTCCTTGGACTGCCAGGGGCGGATGGTCTCGACCGCGCTCTTGAGCACGGGCCACGCCGGGTGTCCGACCACACTCCCTGCGGTCGTGGTGCCCCCCTGGACACCCACAGGCGAAAGAATTTCCGTCATGACTGCCCTCCGGCGGTAGATCGTGTTGTCAGGACACGGTAACCAGCCAAGGATCGTCCACTCAAGTGGGCTAGCTGAAAATTATCTCGTTGACACCCCGTACACACGCCGATTTTTCCTGTGCGTGACGGCTTGGACGCCACTTCCTCTCAGGCGTGGGCGCACTCTCCGCGCTTCCTCCAGGAGCCGACAACCCCGTGAGAGAGCCTTGAGCGGGCCCTGGGCGGGGTCCGGAGGAGCCCTGGGTGCACCGCGCCGGACAGGCCGCGCAATCCCCTCCCCGGCACCGTGTGGCATATGCCACACCCGCTCGGACAAGGGGTCGCAGCGTGCTGCCGCCGCCTGAGGGATCTCCTCTCCGGACGCCTCCGACGCCGCGCCCCGGCTCCGGGATGCCGTCAGCGCACCGGGGAATCGCCCACATGAGGGTGAAGCGGTCTGCGGCCGGATCTGGCGGGTACCCGTACTGGACACACCGCGGTCCGTTCGGCACCCCTTTTTTCCCCGGCCCCTCCCGTTAGGCTGTGCGCCGTTTCGTACGCCGTGGCCGACGGTCGACGGTCGACATGCTCCAGAGCCGACAGCAGCACCGAGCCGACAGAAGCGAGGCAGCCTTGTCCTTTCTCACCATCGGACACCGCGGGATGATGGGCGTCGAGCCGGAGAACACCCTGCGGTCCTTCATCCGCGCCGAGCACGAAGGCCTCGATGTCATCGAACTTGATCTGCATCTGAGCAAGGACGGCTCGCTGGTGGTGATGCACGACGCGGATGTCGACCGGACCACCGACGGCGCCGGCCCGATCTCCGAGCGCACCCTCGCCGAGCTGCGCGAACTTGATGCCGGGCAGGGCGAGCGGATCCCCGTCTTCGAGGAGGTCGTGGAGGCGGTCAAGGCACCGTTGCAGGCCGAGATCAAGGATGTGGCCGCCGCGCAGGCACTGGCCGAGGTGATGCGGGCGCGCGATCTGACCGGCCGGGTCGACGTGATCTCCTTCCACGACGAGGCGCTGGCCGCCATCCGCACCCTGCTGCCCGGCGTCCGCACCGCGCTGGTCGCCAGCCGTTACGGCGCCGATGTCGTCGACCGTGCCCAGGCCGTCGGGGCGACGATGGTGTCCCTGAACATCCGGCGGCTCACCCTGGAGCTGGTCGAGCGCGCCCACGCCGCCCATCTGAAGGTCCTGGGCTGGACGGTCAACACCCACGACCAGCTCCGGCTCGCGCGCGGGCTGGGCCTGGACGGTGTGGTGACCGATCTGCCGGAGATCCGGCGGGCGGTGCGCTTCACGGCGTGAGGCGGCCAAGCCCCCGGCGAGGAACGGGACGGGCTGCGCCGGGTGGTACGGGCCGGCTAGTACGAGCCGGGCCTCCGCCCCGTCGCGCGACCCGGTGCCCGTCGTCTGTGAGCTGCGAAATCCGCAGTTCACAGCGGTGCAACGAGCTTCCAGCATGCGGACGTTTCCCCCGGTGATCTCGACAGATGGCCTTGCGCACTGCCACTCTCCCGCCATGCGCCTCGCCAACCGCCCGCTCCGCCTTGCCACTTGCACCACCGTCGTGCTGCTCGCGGCGGCCGTCGGCTGTGCCCCACAGGACGAGTCCCCCGGTGGCCCACGGGCCGCCGGGCCGGGCACGCAGAGCTGTGACCGCGGCAAACTGCCCACCGTCGCCCGCGGCACGCTCACGATCGGCACCGACAAGCCCGCCTATGCACCGTGGTTCCACGACGACGACCCGGCGAGCGGCAAGGGCTTCGAATCGGCGGTCGCCTACGCCGTCGCCCGGCAACTGGGCTATGGCAAGGGCGCGGTGCACTGGCAGACCGTGCCGTTCAACAACGCCTTCGCGCCCGGCGAGAAGAAGTTCGACTTCGACATCAACCAGGTTTCCATCAGCGCCGCACGCAAACGGGCCGTCGCCTTCTCCTCCGGCTACTACGACGTACGGCAGGCGGTCATCGCACTGAAGGGCTCCAAGGCCGCGCACGCCAGGAGCATCGCCGATCTCCGTAAGCTCAAACTCGGCGCGCAGGTGGGCAGTACCAGCCTGGACGTCGTCCATGACACCGTCCGGCCGACGCAGCCCGCGGCCGTCTTCCAGAAGAACGACCTCGCCAAGTCCGCGCTGAAGAACGGTCAGGTCGAAGCGATCCTCACCGATCTGCCGACGGCCTTCTACATCACCTCCGCCGAGGTGAAGGACGCCGAGGTGGTCGGGCAGTTCGCGGCCACCGGCGCCGCCGAGGAGCAGTTCGGCCTGGTCCTGGACAAGGAGAGCCGGCTCACCGGCTGTGTGACGGCCGCGGTGGACGCCCTGCGCAAGAACGGCACCCTCGCCGCGCTGGAGAAGAAGTGGCTGACCGACGCGGTGTCCGTCCCGGTGCTCACATGACGTCCTCGAAAGGTGTGGTGAAGGCTTCCTCCGGGGAGGCCGGGGCAGCCGGCGCGTATGTGCCCTCGCAGCGGCGGGTCGAGCGGGAGCGCTTCAAGCGGGCCAGGGCCCGGCGTGCGATCGCCGTCGCCGCGCTGAGCACCCTGGTCACCGCCGTCGTCCTGTTCCTCGTGATCACCCGCTCCCCCGGCTGGCCGCGCACCCGGGAGACCTTCTTCAGCGCCGCGTATGCGCGCAAGGCGCTGCCGGAGGTCCTTGACGGGCTGCTGCTGAATCTGCGGCTGCTGGTGGTGTGCGGGGCGGCGGTGCTGGTGCTCGGGCTGCTGCTGGCGGTGGCCCGGACGCTGCGCGGCCCGGTGTTCTTCCCGCTGCGCGCCCTGGCCACCGCCTACACCGACTTCTTCCGCGGACTGCCGCTGATCATCTGTCTGCTGATGGTGGTCTTCGGGGTGCCGGCGCTGCGGCTCCAGGGCGTGACCACCGACCCGGTGGCGCTCGGCGGCACCGCGCTGGTGCTGACGTACTCGGCGTATGTGGCCGAGGTCTTCCGGGCCGGCATCGAATCGGTGCACCCCTCGCAGCGGGCCGCGGCCCGGTCGCTGGGGCTGAGCAGCGGGCAGACCCTGCGCTTCGTGGTGCTGCCACAGGCGGTACGGCGGGTGGTGCCGCCGCTGCTGAACGATCTGGTCTCGCTGCAGAAGGACACCGGGCTGGTCTCCATCGCGGGCGCGGTGGACGCGGTCTACGCGGCGCAGATCATCGCCGGCAAGGACTTCAACTTCACGCCGTACGTCGTGGCCGGTCTCGTCTTCGTCGCGCTGACGATCCCGATGACGCGCGGCACGGACTGGATCACGGCCCGCATGGACCGCAAGCGCGCCCAGGGAGGCCTGGTATGAGCACGACCGACGACACCCCGCGGCCGGCCGACGGGGCCGTCGGGCAAGAGGCGCCCGGTCACGGCCCGGTGCTGCGGCTGGAGTCCGTGCGCAAGACGTACGGGCGGGGCACGGTCGTGCTGCGGGATGTGGATCTTGCGGTCCCCGCGCACACCGTGACCACGCTGATCGGCGCCTCGGGGTCGGGCAAGTCCACGCTGCTGCGCTGCGCGAACCTGCTGGAGGAGATCGACGACGGCGCGATCTTCCTGGACGGCGCGGAGATCACCGATCCGAGGATCGACGCGGACTCCGTGCGCCGCCGGATCGGCGTCGTCTTCCAGGCCTACAACCTCTTCCCGCACATGACCGTGCTGGACAACATCACGCTGGCGCCCCGCCGGGTCCACGGGGTGCCGCGTGCGGAGGCCGAGGCGCGGGCGCGCGAGCTGCTGGAGCGACTCGGGCTCGGCGGGCGGGCCGGCGAGTACCCGGACCGGCTCAGCGGCGGCCAGCAGCAGCGGGTGGCGATCGTCCGCGCACTGGCCGGGCGGCCCCGGCTGCTCCTGCTGGACGAGATCACCGCGGCGCTCGACCCGGAGCTGGTCGGCGAGGTGCTCGGCGTCGTCCGCGATCTGAAGGAGGAGGGGATGACGATGGTCATCGCCACCCATGAGATGGGCTTTGCGCGGGAGGTCGCCGACCAGGTGTGCTTCCTGGACGGCGGGGTGGTGGTGGAACGCGGCACGCCCGAGCAGGTCTTCGGGGACCCGCAGCACGACCGCACCCGGCAGTTCCTGCGGCGGATCATCCAGGCGGGACGGTTGTGAGCGCCGGCCGGGACCGTCCGGCCGCACGCGCCGCCGGGCCCGGCGTGCCCTAGTCGAGCGACTTGATCAGCAGCTCGAACTCCAGGTCGGGGCGCTGCGGGATGCCGAACCGCTCATCGCCGTACGGGAACGGGGTGAGCTGCCCGGTGCGCCGGTAGCCGCGGCGCTCGTACCAGGCGATCAGCTCGTCGCGCTGCCGGATGACCGTCATCCGCATCTCGCGGGCACCCCAGGTCTCCCGGGCGGTCCGCTCGGCCTCCGCGATGATCACCTTGCCGAGGCCGCCGCCCTGGAGCTCCGGGCGCACCGCGAACATCCCGAAGTACGCGTGGTCCCCGCGGTGTTCGAGCTGGCAGCAGGCGATCAGTTCGCCGTCCCGCTCGGCGATCAGCAGCCGGCCGTCCGCTTTGCGCACCACGGCACGCACGCCGTCCGGGTCGGTGCGCTGCCCCGCCAGCAGGTCCGCCTCCGTCGTCCAGCCGGCCCGGCTCGCGTCGCCGCGGTACGCCGACTCGATCAGCTCGACGAGCCCGGGGACATCGGCGTCGAGGGCGGTACGGAAGGTCAGCTCGCTGGTGGGCATGGTGCGCGGAGTCCTCTCAGGGCGGCACGAATGACTGCATGGAGGCTAACAAGCGGTATGCCTGCCGTGTCAGGGCCTTTCGCCATGGTCTTACGGCGATGGGAGCGGGCCGCGCCCCACCGCAGGCCGTAGGGTCCTGGGGCATGGTGCACGTACTGAGCAGCAGGGTGCTGTTGCGGCCGTCCGACCCCGAGCGGTCGCGGGCGTTCTACGGCGAGGCGCTGGGGCTGGAGATCTACCGGGAATTCGGCACGGGGCCCGAACGCGGCACGGTCTACTTCCTGGGCGGTGGCTTCCTGGAGGTCTCCGGCCGCGCCGCGGATCCGGCCACGGACACCCTCCAGTTGTGGCTCCAGGTGGCGGACGTGGCCGCCGCACACGAAGAACTGCGGGCCCATGGCGTCGAGGTGCTGCGGCCGCCCGTGCAGGAGCCGTGGGGCCTCATCGAGATGTGGGTCGCCGACCCGGACGGTCACAAAGTTGTAATCGTGGAAATCCCAGCGGACCATCCACTCCGATACCGACCCTGACGAAAGCACAGCCTAACGGGACCGGGGGGCCACTTTCCATAGCCTCTTCGAAGTCGCCGCCCTTGCCGGGGATACTGCGCACCCCCACAGCCAATCGTACGCGAACAGAGTTACTCTCCACGCAGAGCTGCTCAATCACGAGCTCACTTCCTCGGCAAGGACCGTGAAGCTGACGCGCCAGGGACAGCATCTGTGTGCCGCGCAGCTCCTCGAAATTCCACCGAGGTACGGATTCCGTGTCGGCGTCGGCTGAATCGGTCGCTATCGAGATTCCGTTTCATCCGACGCCGACACGGAATGCGTACCTCTGCCTGCCTCGGAAGATGTACGCAGATCCCGCACCAGCACCTACTCGCCGTCTGTGTACAGGCGGAGGCAAGTCCGATCTCACCGATGAGGAACGCCCTCTCAACCTCAGGAAGAGGGCTGATAAGCCGGTGCTCGCCCGCAGCGATCACCACACAGCGTGTCCCCGGGCTCCCCTTGTCGACGAGCGGCGTCGCCTATCACGGCGTACCCGTGTTACACCTCCTCGGCCCTTGAAAGCCCCCCACAGCACATTCAATGCTAACCAGGCCCCAGGAACCGCACCACGGGGTAGCTGAAGTGGCTGCCCTTGCCGGAAGTCTTTGCACTCTCCAAGGTCAATCGCGCGCGAACAGGGCGCCCCTCTGCGCGAAGCTGCTCGATCAGGAAATGCAAGCCCTCGACAAGGGACCATGCTGCCGACACCAATTGAAACTGTCCCACGTCCGGGAGTTCGGTCAACCGAAACCCGAGCAAGATACTTGGTCGCAGCCCTTGCCCCACCCGAGCCAAAAGGGTGTGCCGTGACAATGCCGCCCCTTCTCTCACTAGCGGGAACCAACCTTCTCCTTCTGTTGAAGTGGCGAGAGCGACACTATCCGAGCCGTAAATTCTCATTCGAGTTTCAATCGCGGCCAACCGATCTACGACCACGTCTACAGAAGCGGCGGTGGTAGTGACCTCAACCATGTCGCCGCCCTCTTGACCGCACCGTTTCAGCTTGCCGCCGAAGCATGCGGCGATACAACGGGCGACATTCATGTCACTTGTCGTCACTCGCCATGTGTCCAGCGCAACCGGACGCCCGGCACACACAGTTCCAGCCCTGAATCGCCCCACAGACACTGCCGATGGCCGAATCCCCTTGAGCGGCGATTGCCCAGCCTCCGTGCAGCTGGTCCCAGCCGCGTGAGGCATGCGCGGGAGGCTCAATTCTTCCTCAACCGCCTCTTGCTGCACCCACGGCCGAGTTGTCATCTACCCGGTCCAATCGCCTCAAACCGGCATTGAACAAGGCGGTGATACCCCTCAACGATGTCGATCCCCGTATAGGTCCTGCCGAGTTGAAGCACAGCGACTCCTGAGGGCGCCGGCAGCGCTTCGATGCGTTCCTCGACGGTCTGCCCCGACTGCCCTGAAGGGCCTTCATCGTCACGGGCCTGCCAGTACGGAGGGGACGTGACGATGCAGTTGATGGGCCCCGCATCCACGGTGCTCAGCGCCCGTCGGGCATCGCCGAGCAGTAGTGTGCTGCGGTCATTTTGGAGCCACGGTGGGCGGCTCGTTGTCACGTCCCGCTCCCATGTGCGGTGTCCGACCATGACTGATCGGGAAGCGACTTCCCGATCTTGGTGAAGACCAGGACGTCCTCATGCTGGACGACCGAGAGGGGGACGCCCTGTCGACGGGCGTCGCGGACGTTCTTCATCTGGAAGAACGAGGGGCGGGTGACGAGGCGGCCGTTGCGAATTCCGGCAAGGAGGGCGACGCACCGTTCGGTGGGGGTAAGTCCTGCGGCTCGGCCTGCGGCGAGGACGGCTGAGGGCAGGTCGATGAGTTCGCCGCGTACTCGCCACGGGCGCGTGGTGACGACGGCCGTGCCGCCGGGGCGCAACATAGTGCGGCACTGGGCGAGGATCTCGGTGAACGCCTCAAGGAGGTGGGTGGTGGAGACGTGGGCGAGGTTGTCGCGATCGTGGCCGTAGCGGAAGTTCTTCTTGACGACGCCGAGTTCGCCGGTGTCCCGGGTGGAGCGGACCTGTCCGTGGACGCTTGGGCCGTAGGGGGGTGAGGTGAGCACGAGATTTGCCTCGCCGTGGAGCGTGGCGGGGATGAACTCGGTGAGCCGGCGGGCGTCGCCGCAGTGGACGGCGCCGGTGGCTTTTCCTCCTGTTTCCTCGGCGAGGCTGGTGTTGCGGGAGGCCAGGTCGGCCCACTTGGGTTCGTATTCGATGCCGAGGGCGTTGCGGCCGAGGTGGAGGGCTTCAACGAGGGTGGTGCCGATGCCGCACATCGGGTCGAGGACCAGGTCGCCGGGCTTGGTGTACGTGGCGATGGCGTGGGCGGCGACGCCGGGGTGCATCTTGGCGGGGTGGGCCGCCGACCCAGGGGTATAGCGACCCTTTCGTTGAGCGGGTGCGGAGGTGGGGGCGGTGTTCCACACCGAGTCGTAACAGGGCACGGGAACTCCTCGGGGGCTCAGGGGTGGTGGATCGGTGTGAGGACGATCAGGTCGCTGTGGATGACACCGGGGTCGGCGTCGGCGGGCGGCGTGGGGATGAGCTGGTCGGCGCTGGGGTGCGCGTGGGCGACGATGGGTACTGTTGCCCCGCCCCCGCCGGGCGAGGAGCCCTATCGAGTACCGAGGCGTCGCCCGCGGCGCCCGAACGCCGTTCGCGCTCTGGTTGAGCACCGGCGCATTCCCGACGGCACCCGCCTGGTGTATCGCCCCAGTGCCGCGGAGGAACGCGCACTCGGACCGTGGCTGAGCGCGGAACCCAGCCGCTACCTGGCCACCTGGATCAATGACCCCCGCCGTCCACTGATGTGGGAAGTCGACCACGAGTGCTACGCGCCCAGCGGCCTGGTACTCCGCATCTGGGAGGAAGCCGACTGGACCGCGGCACCCTCGGCCGTGCAGGGCACGCGCTGCTGGCTCGTGCCCGGTGAAGGAACCCTGGCGGAACTCGCACAAAGCCTGCCCCTGCCGGCCGAGGGCGACGGTGACAGTGGCCGTTGACGCACGGGTCATCGATGACCGCTACGAACTGCGCACCCTCCTTGGACAGGGAGCCATGGGCCAGGTCTGGCACAGCTGGGACCGGGCACTGCGCCGGTCCGTGGCGGTCAAGACCATCCACCCCAGTCGCGTGACCGCCCCATCCCACAGCGGCCAGCCAAACGACGTCTATGAGCGGTTCTGTCGCGAAGCCCAACTCGTGGCCCGCTTCACGCATGCGGGCATTCCTGTCCTCTTCGACGTCCAGCTCGGTTCCGGCCCCGACCGCCCCTACATGGTCATGGAACTCGTGCTCGGCGAAGACCTGGAACAGGTCCTGCACCGCATGGGCCGACTGTCGATACCCCAGGCCGTGACGGTCGCAGCACAGCTGTGCGGCATCCTCGAGCACACTCACGCCGACCCTGTCATCCACCGCGACCTCAAACCGGGCAACATCATGCTGACCGGCGACTGGAAGGTGAAACTCCTCGACTTCGGCGTGGCCGCCGTTTTCGGCACCGCCTACCCTCGCCTGACCACCGGCAGGCAAGTGCTAGGCACCCTCGAATACATGGCACCCGAGCAATTCGAAGAGGCCCCCGCCATCAGCCCACGCAGCGACCTGTATGCCCTTGCGTGCCTGCTGTACGAAATGCTCACCGGGCAACCGCCGTTCACCGGCGATCCACCTGCCGTCATGTACGGTCACCGCCACCGCACCCCCGACCCACCCACACTCCTGCGACCCGACATCGACCCTGCACTGGAGGCCCTCATCCTGCAGGCTCTGGCCAAGCAGCCTGCAGGACGTCCCGAATCCGCACGGGCCATGCTCGAACGCCTCGCTCCCTTCGACACATCCCCCGCGCAGCCCACTGCGGCTACTTGCGCCGACACCGTTGCCCACTCGGTGTTCCCGATCCCGCCCCACGCCGACGACCCGCTGCCCGCGCCGGTGCGGATGGTGCAAGCCCTGGCACTATGCGATGAAGGACACTTCAGCCAGGCGCTGGCGCAGTACACCGCGCTCGCCGAAGAACTGGTCCAGGCAGGACCTGACGCGAGGGAGGACGTGGTGGAGTGCCGGGCAAAAGTCGCCTACTGCCACATGCAGCTCGGCAACCACCCCGTGGCCTTGGGAGCCTTCCGGGGCCTGATCGAAGAGCTCCAAACGCAGCGAACAACTGAAGACGCCCTCCTTCTGGAGGTCAGGCGCCACCACGCTCTGCTGCTAGCAGCTTCCGGAGACGTCCGCTCCGCGGTCGAACAGCTGGCTCAGCTGTATCCCGTCTTGGCCCGCCTGATGGGTAAGGACGCCTCTGCGACCGTCGAGGTACGTGCCGCTTTGAACCGCATTCGACAGCGAGGCTGAGTGGCTGCCGAGCAGCGGTCGGACCATGAGGCCCGCGATGAGAGACAGGCGACGTTCTCCTACTGCCACAACCTACGCCCCCAAGGAATCGATCATGTGATCGTCGAGGTCGGCAACCCAGTCCTCCCGGCGCCACGGCCGCAGCTCGTGGCGGGCACGCCGTAGCCGGATCGTCGCTACTCGACCGCCGGTTGCCGACGCGGCGTCGGCACACTCGTGCAGCAGTGCGGCCGCCGCCTGCGGGTCGCCAAGCCGCAGCCTGGCCAATGCCTGGTCAGACGTCACGATGGCTCGCTGTACTTGTTCACGGGGTCGCGTGAGGGCCGCCGCGGACCGCGCGAACTCATCGTGTGCGGCGGCTGCGTCGCCCACGTACAACGACGTCACGCCCTCGAACCCGCGCAGGTGTGCGGCCGAGAAAGACGACACCGACGGATCACCGGAGTGGTCACCGTCGAGGTCGTACCAGGAGAGGGAGAGTGCCGCCCGAGCCTGCCGCTCAGCGTGCTCCCGTCCCGCCCGCGCGGTGATCTCTGCCTGGAGCGCATGGGCGCGGGCGCGAACGATGGTGCTGTCGCCGGCGCGAGCGTCGCGTACTGCGGCATCGACGAGCCGTCGAGCAGATTCCAGACCGGGCGTCGAATACAGGGTGACCAGAGCGTGGCTCATGTGCACCATGGCACGGCGCCACGGCATCCCGATCTTCCCGGCCGCTTCCGTGGCGGCGGTGTACAGGCTGTGCGAAGCGGCGTCGTCTCGTGTTTCGAAGGCGAGTCGGCCGGCAAGCGTGTAGGCCTGCGCGGCGACGGTCCACAAGCCCGGCATCAGCGGCGCGGGAACAGTATCGGCGAGCAGTAATCGCCGGCACGATTCGACGACGGGCGCGAGGAGGAGTTGCAACCGTACGAACGGCAGACTGCCGACCTCACGGTTCACGTCACTGACCCCGGTGCTCATCACATCGAGCAGTGCCTCGTCCGCCCGCCCCGGATCTGCGAGCGCTGTGGCCAGGGTAGTGCGCGCCTGCGGGCCGAGCAGAGCGAGCAGATCCAGGCTGTCGTCCGTCGAGGTTCGCACCAGGAGGCGGCGAAGTTCGTCAACGGCCTGCTCGCTCTCGCCGAGGTGTCTTAGGGCATCGAGCAGTTCGGCGAAATCCGAGCCGGTACCGAGGGCCGTCTCGGAATCGGGGCGTCGGGCGTAGAGGTGGGCGAGCAGCAGCTGGTACCGCTCGCTGGGCAAGATCGGCTTGGCGCTCTCCCAGCGGGCGACGGTCCGCTGAACGCTGGCGAGGCTGCTGTCGAGGGGTTGCCCAAGGCGGGCGGCCACATCGACCAAGGCGCGGGCGGTGTCGGCCAGGGACATGCCCCGGCTGCGGCGCAGCTGCTTCAGTGTGGCCGCACCGAGATGGCGATCGTGCTCGCTCATGTCCCCATCATGCCCGCGCTGTACGTCACACGGGGACGATCAGGCGAGGCTTCCCGCCCTCCGCGGCGTGATTGATCGTCTGCCATGTGCCGGACGTACTGGCGCCCCCGTCAAGAGGAAACCCGATCACCATGTCGGAGCGGTCGACCATGTACCGGTTGCGTGCGTAGTAGGCAGGCGTCCGCAACTCGGAAGCCCGAAGTTCGATGACGTCCGCGATCCGCCCTCGGCACCGGCTGATCGTCTCTTGTGCGTCGGTCGGCTGCTGGTCGACAGTCCCCGGGACGACGACCGTGATCGACGACTGTGAATGGCCGGCCAGCCACAGCAACGACAGCGAGTCGATCCCCTTCGCTCCACCGATATGAAAGTGGGTGTCGTCGCACGCGAACGGCCCGATGTAGCGGGCGAAAAGGTCGGTGTACCAGGTGACTTCGTGGTGCTCGGTTGACCGGGTTCCGGTAATGGCAATGCTCAGAGTCATGATCAAGTCCGTGTCATAGATTGTCAGATCCCCTGGCCACTCGCGCCACAGTGCACTGGCACCATGAACCCGAGAAACGACTCGGTCGCCATTCTGGCCGAGCACCTCCGAGCGAACGGGCTCGAAGTCGTCTGGACCGACGCGGCCGCCGTCGCCGCTTCACGTTTGCTGAACTCAGCAGTCCGCGAGGACGTCACCGTCGACAATGGCCGTTACGTCACCGCCTACGACTACGAGGTCGGTCAGTGCGGCGACGAGCGGGCGACGGCCCACCGCGTCGCCTTCCCCGTAGGAGCTGGAACTGGGCGTGAAGTGCCACCGGTCGATGTGGAAACGATCAGCGCGACCATCGGACGGGCACTGTGTCTCGGCTCCGGCCGGACGGACTCGGGCGTACTGACAGAGCTGGAAGAGGAATTGCGGGGGCACGTCTCGCTCCTCCTCTCTGAGGCCCGTAAACCGGTCCGGCAGCTGTGGCCCAGCAGTATCGACGTACACCGGCTGAAGGCCCGGCTCGACGCAATCGAGCGACGGACCCAGCAAGGCCTCGGGCAGGGACCACTCTCCGCCCGTGTCCAGGTGAACCAGCTTGCGCGCGATTGCCAGTACCTGCTGGCGCGGCACACCGCGGAGGCCCTGCGATGACAGCCACGAATCCCTCGGCCCTCGTATACGGCCGGTCCGCCGGCCAGGCCCAACGCACGCTCGCCATGCGCCCGGCAGCTTGCCGCCACTACGCCCATCACGCGGGCTGGGCCCACGCTGGCCGCTGGTGTGATCTCGGCGACCACGCGCTGAGCACTCACCGACCACAGCTGGCCGCACTGCTGACTGCAATGCGGGCCGCTGCGGACCGTCGCGAGGTGCTCTGCCTGGTGCACACTTGGGAGAGGCTGGCGACCGATGCCACGCACCGCCTGCTGCTCCAGCAGCGCGTCATCGAAGCCAGCGGCCGAACAGTCACCACGTTCGGCGAATCCGACCGTCCCTCCGGCGCCGTTCTGGACAGTAGGTCCCCGTTGCCTCCTCGCCAGGAGCTGACGACCACGTGTGACGCGATCAAGGGCGCACGATGAACGGCGGTCAGCGTCCACAAGTGGGCGATGAGGTCGAGTACGCCACTGGCCGCCGTGCGATCGTCACGGACGTCAGGAAGGGCATCCCCTACCTGCGAGTGGCGGGACGTCGGGAGTGGCCAGCTGAGGATCCGGACTCGCTGAGCGTGATTAGGACGCGGGTGCAGCGGATCGCGGACGGTGACCTGTGGTGAGTCGTTGACGTTGCCGGCGGTGAGGGTGAAGGCCAGGGGGGCGGCCGTGTCCGTCGCAGGCGAGGTGGATCTTGGTGGTCAGTCCGCCGCGGGATCTGCCGATGGCCTCGCCCGGCCAGTCCTGCCCCTTTTTCGGGCTCCGGCCGCGTGCTGATGAGCCCGCACGGTCGTGGAGTCGATGCACACCAAGGACCAGTCGACTGTGCCGACGGCGTCGGAATGCTGCTGGACGTGGGCCAGCACGCGGTCCCAGGTGCCGTCGGCCGACCAGCGACGGAAGCGTTCGTAGACCGTCTTCCACGGTCCGTAGCGTTCGGGCAGGTCCCGCCAGGCGGCCCCGGTGGACAACTTCCACAGGACCCCGTTGACCACCTGGCGACGGTCCCGCACCCGCCGGCCCATCCGCGACGGCGCAAACAACGGCTCGATCACCGTCCACGACTCATCAGTCAGCTCATGTCGACGCACCACGAACAGACCAACGAACCAAAGACTTTGCCACGGGGTGCCAGGCGATCTCCTGCTCGGACGGGGCGACGAACGCAACGTCACCTCGGGTCAAGGCATCGTCCGCGAACTCCTGCGCTTCGTACGACTGAGCCACGACGGCGACCCGGCGTACACCCTCACCTGGCCGGACCAGCCGCCGGTGACTCAGCGCAGCGGCAGGTACGGTTTCACGGCGTCGGCGACGGCCTGAGTGCGCAGGTACTTCTCCACGCCGTGGTAGGCGAACACGCCAATGAGCTCGGGGAGATCGAGGTCCACTCCCGCGAAGTACCGGCTCAGCGGCCGCAGCACCGCGATGGGATCGCCTCGGTCTGCCACGTTCACCCAGTGGGCAACCCCCGGCGGGCGGGCGCCCTTGTCCGCGATCGGTGCGGGCTGGAGCCGGTGGAAGACGCCGTGCGGGAGGGCGAGCGGTGAGCCCAGGGTGATGAGGAGATCGACGCTCAGCTCGGGATGGGCATGCAGGGCCTCGTAAGTCACCACCGTGCCGAGGGAATGGGCGATGACCACCCGCGGCCGGTGCGCGGCGATCACGGAGGCGACCTCCTCGCGGGCCGCGTGGCGGGCCGGGGCATCCGGCACTCGTATGTACGCGGCGACTTCGCGCAGCAGGGCGCGGCTGAAGATCCGCAGGCGAGGCCCGTCCAGGTCGAAGCGCTTTGCCAGCATCTCCACGGCATGCCGCACCGGCACGGTCAGGCGTCCCTGCACGGTGGCCTCGGGCAGGTCCAGGGATTCCAGCCAGTGTCCCGCCAGTTCGGTCTCGGCCGGGGTGAGGTTGTCCAGGCCGTCGTACATGCCTTGGGCGACCGGCAGGTCCCGCCACAGGTGGTGGGCGTAGTAGGCGAACGCCACGTCGCCGTCGTCGAGTGGGCTGCCGAGACCTGTGGCGAGGTGTTCGGCCCACAGTGTGGCCTTCTGAGCCGCGACGTCTTCAGGGGCGTGGCCGGGATAGTGGTTCCTGATGCCGTGAACACCGACGATCAAGGACATGAAGGTGCCTCCGGTAAGTCGTCGCTTCGAACGGTCTGGGTAGTCCAAGGAGCCATCGGCCGGAGATGGGGCGGGAGTTCCAGAGCGAGGACGGTATCGGCCAGGGAGACGACGACGGTGCCGTCCGTGGCCACCGCGAGCGCCGTCGGCATCTCCGGCAGGTACAGAACCTCCACTTCGGTTCCGGACGTCAGGTCCCAGACGCGGAGTGTGCGGTCGCCTCCTCCGGAGATCAGATGCGGACGGTCGCGCATCGACGCGAGCGCCACGCACCACACGGGACGCTCGTGTCTTGTCAGCACGCGCGTCTCCTTGCCCTCCTCCAGGTCCCAGACGCGCACCGCACCATCCTGCCCGCCTGTGACCGCATGCTCACGGCCACCCAGCGATGCGAAGGCCACACACATCACCGCACGCTCGTGTCCTGCCAGCACGCGCGTCTCCGTGCCCTCCTCCAGGTCCCAGACGCGCACCGCACCGTCCTGCCCGCCGGTGACTGCATGAGGACGGCCGCCCAGTGACCCGGCCGCCACACAGGACAGCGGGGCCCCTGTGTCGAGGAGCGGCTCGCCGAGCTGCGGCTCCCCGGACGGGTCCCAGAGCACCAGCGATCCGAATGCGTCGAGTTTCCAGGTCCGCCGATAGCCGCACAGGACCACCATCGGCCGGTCCCGTACGGCGGTCGCGGCCACTGCGACGAACACATGCCTGGTCTCCGTCCTCGCTGTCGGAGTACGGTTCACCGGCAGGTCCCAGACGTTGAGACGTGATTTGCTGACACCCGACCTGTCGTTGTGGTGAACGGAGACGACAAGACCGTCCAGGACGGTGCAGGTGGCGCTCCAGTCCTCGTCCAGGTTCCAGCGGCCGGCCCCACGGGCGACGACCCTGCCCTCTCGCAAGTCCCAGACACGGACCACGCCGTCATCGGATGCCGTGACGACGTGAGGCAGTCCGCCCAGGCTGACCGGAGCAAGCCCCGTGACCTTGGAAATCTCCTTGCTGACGCTTTGCCCCGAGTCACCCCACGTAGACAAGGGCACTGCTTCCTGCCTCGCGTCGTGTCGCGGCGCGCGCCCGACCCGGCGGGCATGCCAGGAACCGCTGCCGGTGAGGGTCAGGGATACCTCCTGCTCGCCCTTCTTGGCCGCTGCCACGTGGAGGATCTGCCGGCGACGGGAGGGCTCCAACAGGTCGCGGTGGACGTCGGCGGTCTCGACGTACAGGCGGGCGAGCGGTGTGAGGCGGTGGGAGTACCGCAGCCATTTCGGCAGCCAGTGCGGGCCGTCGAGTCGCAGCAGGAGGGGTTCCAGGATCCCGGCCTCGGCGTGGACGACGAACTCCGTGTCCGTGAGGAGTTCGTCCAGCTTCCCGGCTTCGGCCGCGTGGTGTGCCGCGTGGCGCCGCAGGTACGGCTCGGCCGATGCCCAGCGGCGGGGAGTGCCGACCACCGTGAGCAGGTGCGTCCACACCGCTCCCGTGCCGCCGCTCGACTGGGAACGGAGTGCGTCGGCGAGGCCCTGGTGGAAGAGGCGGTACAACGCCTTGCCCTCGCGGTCCATGTCGCGGCGCAGAAAGAAGCGTGCCGCGTCCAACGCCTGCCGGATCTGCTCGCTCCGCGGTGTGCCGTCCCGGAAAGCCGCGGCGGTGGCCGTCACTACCTCTTCCGGCATGCCGGCGCCCTGGGCGAACGCCAGGGCGGAGAGAACGGCGGGCAGCCACGGAACGTCGGGATGCTGCTCCCGATGCAGGTCGACGACCTGTTGCACATTGCGTGGCACGCCCTCACAGATCTCTTCCACCTTGGCCAGGTCGTCCGGTACGGGCCGGTCCAGCACATACCGCGCGTACAAGGCGGCCACCAGGAACTCGCCGTACTCCGGCACTCTGCGTCGCACCAGGTTTCGAGCAATGCCATCCGCGACCAGGCGGGCGGTTTCCCCGTGCTCGCTCCTCGCGTAGGGCCCCTGGACGGTCAGCACGTCGTACAGGTACGTGCGCAGTTCGTCGTCCAGGCGGCTCCGGGGCACTTTGTCGAGGTCCACACGGCCCTGGCCGACGCGGGAAAACAGGGACTTGAAACGACGCCCGGAGCGGACGCCGATCAGCATCCGGCAGGCTCCGTCGAGCTGCAGCAGCGCCTCGGTCAGTTCCTCTGGGTGCTCTGCCTCGTCCAGCGCGTCCAGGACCAGCACCCGCGGCCGGGGGAGGTCACGCAAAGCGCCAGCCACATCGTCCACTTTGGGGGTCTTCCCGAGATTCCACTGGCGGCCCAGTGCGGCCATCACCTCGGACACGGAGCGCCCGCGCGCGTGCACGACAGCCAGATTCCGGACCGCGAGGGGCGGGTCCTTGAGCAGTCCCAGCCACAGCCCCTGTGTCTTGTCCCTCAGGTCCGGGTGCGCCGCGCAGACCAACGCCCCGAGCAGCGCGGACTTGCCGACCCCGGGCCTGCCGGTCACCACCAGCACATCTTGGCCCTCACCCCGTAACCAGGCCGACAGGAACCGTACTTCGTCGTTTCTGCCCCGGAAGAAGCCGTGGTCGCTCTTCCGTAACACCGCCTCCGTACCGGACGCGCGGCCCGTGAAGTGGGTCGCGTCCGCAATCTCGTCGAGCAGAGCCGCGACCGTACGGTCCACGGAGGCGCCTGCACCGGACCGCGAAGGGTTCCGTTCATACGCCGGGTTCGGAAAGAACGTTAGATGAGCGAGGTCGGCGGCGCGGTCCAGGGCAGCCAAGGGCGTGGTGACTTTCTGCGGATACCCGTCGACCGCGTACTGCTGCACGAGATCGACGACCTGTCGGCAGAACAGGGAAAGCGGAGCGTAGGGAAGGGAGGGGTGCACGTCGGCCTGCCCGTCCGCGATTCGCCTGAGCACCTCGGTGACGGCCCGGGTCAGGCGACCGTCGTAGGTCTCCTCGCCGATCCCGCCGGCGGCGATGACCCAGGCCCGGCGCTGAGCGGGGTCCACGTCGTTCTGCCACTCCAGCCGGGCCACCCGTCCGGCGAAGCACAGGTCTAGCAGGAATAGCACCTGCGGCGCGTCCTCGGCCGGTTCCGCGTCCTCGACCCGTTTGATCCAGTGCTCGATGTCATGGACCGTGCGCTGCCCGTCCCCACCGACCATGTACAGGCCGCCGCTGTTGGCGCCCGTGGCGCCGTGCGCCAGGACGTGCACCACCACGAACCCCGGGCCGGCGGACAGCACCAAATCGATGGCCCTCTCCAGGGCCTCCGCCGAGCCGGCGGGGTCCGGGTCGGCGGCATGCGGCCGGTAGCGGAGGTCGTCCAGGACGGTGCGGAGCTCCTCGGCGTATCCGGGGGCGTACGTCATCGGTAGCAGCCCGGAGTCGGACTCGTCGCGCGGATCCGGTCGAGGGCCTTCGACCCCCACCACCAGCGCCCGGTGGCCCGGCAGGCGCTGCTCGTCCATGTCCCTGGCTCCCTCCCCTGGCCGCAGGAGAAGCACTTTAGACGGAGCATCGGGTCGTATCCTGCGCTTCCGGCAAAATGCCCGCACGCGGCCACACTTCGCCGGTACCTGCCTGATCACCGACTGCAAGGATTGGCCACCTGCGGCGGCGGACCTCACGCAGGTAGACCTCCACAAGGTTCTGCCCCCACAGCACAGCGCACCCGTCCTCACTCGCCACAGCCCAAAATGTGAGCCATGTACGCGGCATAAGCGTCCACAGCCGCGTCCAGGCCCTCCGCCTCCCCGTCCACTCCCGAAGGCTGACTTGGACTGGACCGCGCTGCGGAACTTCGCGGCACTACGTGGACAGCTCAGCGTCTCGCTGACCCCCATCTGCAACATGAAATGCTGGTTCTGCCACAACGAAGGCGATGTGCCGCCACTGTTCACCCACCTGCACCCCGACGCCAAACCGGGGGCACATGAACTGGCTGCCCATGGCTACGTGAGCTTGCTGCGTGAGCTGATCGGCGCCGGATTGAAGCGGGTGTGAGCCTGAGCCGCCTCGCCCCGGTCCTCCAAGCCCGGATGCCGACCGACCAGGTCACCACCGAGCAGATGCTTGCCCACAGCTGGTGGCACGGCCCCGCGATCTTCATCGTTATCGACGCCTAGGATTCCGTCGCGAACCGGACGAAGGGCCGCTCGTAGGCCAATACGAACACTGAGCCGATGACACCCGGGCGAGTCCCATTGGTCAATCCCCGGCAGCGGCCCCGTGTCATCCAAATCGGCTGGTCTGCCCCCAAGTACATCAAGGGGGGAGAGCCCAATGTCAGGAGGCACAGTTTACCGTTGACGTGGTGGTACGAGCAGCTGATCCTCTTGAGCGAAACGGACTCGGCCGGTTGAGTGATCGCATTGAGGCGACGATTCCCTTTGCGTCGGTAGCCCGTTGACCAAGCGTGATGTTCATGAGAGTTAGTCCACTCCTGAAGCGTGCTCTCCCTACTGTGGTCGCTTCGATGCTGCTTCCCATCGCCACCGCGGTCCCAGCCGCGGCTGACACCAGTGCGTGCACGCATCACTTCTGGGGATCCCAGGTTTGCATCCGTTTGATGGGGCGTAATCACCTGAATTCTGTGACGGCGATCTGGACCAATCCTTCCCGGGGGACAAGGAAAAGGAAGGTCACCCTATTCATGAACGGGAGGCGCTACAGCACAGCGCAGGCACACCGGGTTGGAAGTACGCTCAGCCACACATGGAGCACTTTCGACACCGGGACCGATACCAAACTGTGCGTCAAATTCGAAGGAATCTCGCGAATGGCGTGTGAGACGACACGATACATCGGCAACCGTGCACAGCTCTGACAGCTCCTCACACGTCTCACATGACACCTGCGGAACAGGTCTGACGGTCGAGCTCCGGGCACCACCCCAAGGCCGGCCAACACCTGCGGCTTGTTAGCTGACTCCTCCGCTGACCCGAGCGATCTCGCTCCTGCCGGTCGACGACACAATCGGCCGATCAGAACCAAATGCGGGACGGAAGAAATCCCCACCCCGATCCGGCAGCCCGCCGAGGAGGGACGCGGGACCCGTGTCCCTGCACCCTTTCGATCCGTGCCATCGCTCGCTCACGCTCCGGCGCAGCCATCGTGACGGCGCCTTCGACCTCCGTCAGGCGTCGGCGCACCTCGGCGTTGCCGACCCGGCTCGGCAGTGCCCTGGCGTGCCTGAAACCCCAGTGGAAGAGGGCGGCACGGGGTCGTCCTTGCGGACGGGCTCGACGAACCGTTCGACTCTCTCGTCGAATCGGTCCTACCCTGCATGACGCGTACAACCTCGACCCGCGCTACGGGCGTCGACGGCCCCCCTGACAGCCAGTCCCGCCCGACCGACCGTCTACATGTGCGGCTCGCTGAGGGTGAACTCATGTGGCATCCAATCAAACGTCTCCCGAATAGCGGCAAGTACCGTGCCTCATAGCGTCCTTGACAGCGCAGAGCTGCGACCATGAGGCTGGGGCAGATGGACGATGCCGTGAGTCACGAGGGGTTAACGCAAGCGAGCGCAGCTCGAGCTCTGGCATCGGCCTGCAGCCAAGTGGGGCTGGACTCTGAGCACGTTGATCTGCTGCGGCTGGGCGAGAACGCGATTTACGCGCTACCCACCGAAGGCGTCGTCGTTCGAGTGGCGCGGGCCGCTACCGAAGACATCAAGCGGAAGGTCGTCAAAGAGCTGGCGATCTCGCGCTGGCTGGCTTCCCAGGACTTCCCAGCTGTCCGGCCTCGCGATGAACTGCCGCAGCCGGTCCTGGCGGACGGCAGGCTCGTTACGTTCTGGGAGTATGTGCCACCGAGCCGGGTCGAACCCGGCGTGGTGGATCTCGCCGGCCTCCTGCGTGACCTCCACGCGTTGCCCCGTCCTGACTTCCCTCTTCCGGTCCTCGATCCCTTCCCGATCATGCGGCGGCGTCTCGCGCTTGCCCAGGGCATCGAACGACGGGACGTTGAGTTCCTCACCGAAGCGTGCGACCGCAGCGAATCGGCTTTCCGCAGCCTCATGGCTGAGGACGTCGGAGGCCTGATCCACGGAGATGCCCACAGGGGGAATCTGCTGGCACGCGACGGTCAGGTGCTCCTGATCGACTACGAAGCTGTCGCGACCGGTCCCCGCGCCTGGGATCTCATCCCGACCGCTACGGCCGTCGACAGGTTCGGCCTGCCGCCCGACAACTACACCGCCTTCTGTCGCACGTACGACTGGGATGTCACCGACTGGCACGGGTACGGTCCGCTTCGCACCGTGCGGGAGCTGGGCATGACCACGTGGCTGATGCAGAACGCCCATTCCGGTCCGGCAGCGGCGGAATTCGCTCTCCGCATGGACTCTCTACGGAAGGACGACCGTGAGCGGCGCTGGCACGCGCTCTGACGGGCAGAACCCGTTACCTTTCGATCCCTACGCCTCCAGAGAGAGCCTGCGCCTGACGACCGTTTACGCGACCCCCTGGACCTACGACCCCGCCACGGTCGACCAAGCCGCGGGACGCCCAGGGGACGTCCTCAACCTTGGACGGCTGGCGAAGTACTACAACACATCCGACCAGCAACTACCACGGGTCCTCAGACATGAAGCGCTCGACTGCTCAAGCCTTACCTGCCAGCGCTGGAGCGCCGGTGAAGCGGTCTCAGCGCAGCTGTGGCATTTCCTTGTCCCCTCAGGCCAAGTAGTCGTCGCCCTGACCTTGGACGTACCCGACACCCTCACCGAGGCCATCCCGCTGCTGGAGGACCTCTACTACGCCAGCGTCACCTGCGCAGGCCTGCCGCTTGAGCAGCTCGCGGCGGACCGGATCGGCTGCGGCCCGAACGGTGACGGCACGGTTCCAGGTTTCCTCCCCGAACGGCATCAACTGGTCTTCCGGAGCGTCGACACACCAGACCAGGCGCCGAACGACGACACGGTCCAACGCGTCATCTACCGCACCGACTTGCCCTACCGCCCTGAACACAGCTCGATCCGCTACCCCGCAGAACTCAACCGGCGCCCCACCACCGTGGGCGCGCTCGGGCCGTACGTCAGCCTCCTCTGCGGCCACCAGGACTACGTCGAGAACTGCGTCCTGCTCTCCGCCGTGCAAGCAGTAGGCTCCGCAGCCCGCCTCCGCGAGATCCGTGCAGTCGCCTACACCTACGTGCACCGATTCCGACACCGCACCGCCGACCAAGGCAATGCACACGACCGACGCACCACGCTGGAGGACATCTCCGACGGGCTGAGCCAACTCGAAGTCGAACTCAGCTACAGCGTCGAGGCCGGCGCAGAAATCGGCATGCTCGTCCCCGCCCTACGCGTCGAGAGCTTCCACCAGGAACTGTTCGCCGCCATAGGCGTCACCGAACGCGCCGCCACCATTGGACAGATGCTCAACCGGCTGGACAACGCCATCGCCGCAGAACTCACCTCGGTCGAAAGCATGGAACGACGCGCCGCCGACCGCCGCCGCGTCCGCACCGTCGTCGCCGTCACCTTCGTCACCACCGTCAGCGGAACCCTCAGCCTGCTCTTCGGGTTCTTCGGCATCAACGCCCGCCAAGTCGACGAACACCGCTCCATGTTCGACGACCACTACACCCCGATCTACGCCCTGATCGCGACCATCCTGCTCTGCGCCCTCGCAATCTTCGCCGGCATGCGTCTCCAGGAACGCTGGGAAGAACGCCGCGACCGCAGCAGAACCCGCACCTGGGAAAGCACCCACCGCCTCCTGGCCCGCGAAGCCGGCGCTGTCGTCCTCGATGCTGCGCCACCGCCCTCTCCTCTCCCTCGCTCTCGCCGCCCGGAGAACAGAACCCAGCCCTCACGTACCACGCCTCACTGATGCAACCGCCAGCCGCATTGCCCGCTGGTCAAGCTGGCCGAATCCATCTCACTACCAGATGCGCGAAGGAGCCCGGAGGTACCCCAGCCAGCAAACGTCCTACCTGGTGTTCACCACAGTGGGGGCTGTGACACGGTGAGCTCGGTGACAGCGCTGATCGTGCGGATACCCGCTTTCTGACCGTGGTCACCCCTCGCGGATGCACAGCCCCGGCCCTAGTTCAGCGTTGGTGCTGCAGGACGGTGTCGGAGCAGCACACCGGGCACGGCACGGGGACGGCCGACCCGGCGAGGGGGCCGTCCCTGGTTGGCTTGGTCACCTTCTACGTCAACAACAGGCCGCCGGTCGCGGCGGCCATGCTGGGGGCCGGCCCCGCACGAGAGAAGCCGAGCGGGTGAGACTGACGCCGCCAGCGTTCTAGCGGATCGTAGGTCTGCAATCGCGGGCGTCACGGACGGCCGGGAGCGACGTTCCGAGCGGCGAAGTCCTCAAGGGTGGGGAAGAGGGTGGGGTCAACTGCTCCGGTGTGCTCATACTGCTCCATGACCTCCTGAAATAGGTGCCGGCGGTAGTTCCACTTGAGGTGCTTGTCGGTGCGCGCGGGGTCGGTGGGCTTCATCAGCGCGAGGAAAAACAGCGCCTTGATCAGGAGGAACGGGGCCAGGTGCTGGCTTAGGGACTGTCCGGCGGTGGCGCGGGCCGCTTCGTTGAGCACCTCCAGGTACCGGCGCCGCTGCTCGGTGCTGGGCAAGTAGCCCTTGGTGCCGCCCTTGAACGGGATGATCTCCAGGGCCAGGGCGGTGTCGTAGCCGAGTGGCACCAGGCCGTGGTGCTGCCAGTCGATGACGCCGACCGGGAGGACGTTGGGCAGGCCGTAGTCGAGATGTCCGCGCACCAGCGGCACACCGGCGAGCTGGGCCACCGCACGGTCCATTGCCGCCCGCGCCTGCGGGTTGTCGAGGTCGGGGTTCTCGGCAAAGACGTTGTCCGTCCACCCCGCGGTGCGCACCCACGCGTGCAGCGCCTGCAGGTCGGCGGAGGCCGCGTGTGCGGCCTGTGCCCGCAGCAGCCGGCCACCGACGTCAGCGGCCAGGTCAACGACCGTGTCGGACAGGGCACGGGTGTGGTCAAGATTTTCCAGGGCCATATCGTGCAGTGACCGCTCCCCCAGGGACTCCTCCACGATGTAGACGTTGCCGTCGTCGGTGGTGCCGTCCTCCAGAATGCGCGGGACCGGGTATCCGAGCCCGGCGAGTTGCCGCTGATAGGCGGCCTCCGCGACGAGGCCTTCCCCGCCGGTCCTGCGGTAACGGGTTCGGTCATCGTTGACGTACACGGCGCCGGCGGCCGGATCGGCGGTGCGCTTCTTCACGAAGTGCCAGTGAGGGGTGGTCATGCGTTTTCTTCTTCCGGGATTCCGTTGCGGCACCGGCTTCCGTGCGGTCGTGGGCCAGCGCGCGGGCGTCCACGACCACCGCCGGTCGCTGGTCAGCGCGGGTGGTGGTGCAGACCCGGCAGGCGTGGTCGACTCCGTTCGGCCAATGGCCCGAGCTGGAGCGGCTACCGGGACAACCGCAGGTGCCAGCCCTCCGGGGCTTCGTCGCCGCCCGCGCGCACCAGAGCTGCGTTGTAGGTCTCGGGCGCCGGCCGTTTGGCCTCCTCCCACTGCTTCAGCCAGCCATGCAGGATGGCCAGGGACGGGGAGTCGGGCTGGTCGGCGAGGATTGTGCCGTCCTGCTGGATGACGGCGGCTGTGGTGGCGGTGGTGTGGCCGATCGCCCACAGGTCTGGGCGGAGCCCGGCCATGGTAAGCCGGTGGTCGCCGAGGGCTGCGGCGAAGGTGCGCCAGGACGGCCAGTTGACCTCCGGCCGTCGTAGGGCTCGGTGTGCGCGGCGTTGAGCAGTCGGCCGAGTGCGGTGCGGGCGCCGGTGTGCAGCGGGTCGTCGTCTCCGCGCCAGGCGATGGAGATCCAGGAGGGGGCGGGGGCGCGATTTTCCCAGTCCACCCAGCGGCCGGGCAGGTCCAGGTCGCCCTTGGGGGAGGCGGTTGCCTCGATGTATCCGCCGGTGAACACCGCCTCCACACCCGGCTCCCCGTCGTTCACGCGGATTTTTGCGACGACCGTCATGTTGGGCACCGCCGCGATCGGCAGCGGGGCCACGATCAGGCCGCCGCCTGCGATCTGGTCCACCCACGCCTTGGGCAGCAGCGGCGGGGTGCACCAGGCCACCATTCGGTCGTACGGGGCTCCCTTGGCGAAGCCTCCCGTGCCGTCCGCGGTATGGCAGCGAACGTTGTCGACGCCACGTTCGTGGTGGATGAGGTTGGCCCAGCGCACCAAGAATGCGTCGATGTCCAGGCTGGTCACCGAGCCGGCCCGGCCCACCAGTTCGGCGAGCAGGGCGCCGGTGAGGCCAGAACCAGTGCCGTACTCGGCGACTTTGTGGCCGGGACGGATGTCCAGGGTGGTCAGCTCGCGGTGGATGACCGCCGGGTTGGATCGGTGCGGCGTCGGACCGCGGCCCTCGTGGTGGGTGTAGTGGCGCTCAGGGACGGACTCGGCGGCCAAGGCGACGGCGTTCAACGGCTTCACTCCTTCGAGGGGTGCGGGTACGCGTATTCGGTCAACTGCTCCGGGCGGGTGAAGGACACGGCGCCGGTGAGGCAGAGCGGGTCAGGTCGTGAGGGCGGCGTGATGGTGCCAGCGGCCGGCGGTGTGCTCACCGACCGGCCCGCCACCGGGCAGTTCGGCCCAGGCGTGGTACTCCACCGGCGGTGGAGCGAACCGCGCGCCCAGGCACCAGTTGAGGCGGCGGCCGAGCAGGGCAGCGGCGAGCACGGCGCCCAGCGAGCTCTCCATACAGGCGGCACGTCCCGGCCACAGACGGCCGGTGTGCCGAACCGCGCCCATCAACGCCTCTGCTCGCGCGGTGTCTAGCGGGCGGCGGCCGATCCGCCGGGCGAAGCGGGCGGCGCGGACGGTGTGTCGGAAGGGCAGCCGCAGCAGCCCCAGGGCGAGGGCAAGGCCAGCGGCAGCGGCCAGTCGCTCGGTGAAGGTGCCGGTGCGGACGGTGGAGTACGCCTCCATGCTGCTCATCGCCACCACCTCCACCGGCGATCCGAGGCCGGGTTCGCGGCGGTCAGGCCCTGGGCGGCGAGGGTGCCCGCGACCGTGCGCACGTCGCGGGCGGCCTGCTCGGCTCCGATGCCGTACCGCTCCGCGAATCGGCCGGCGGCCTGGTCCTCGGTGGCGCCGGCCAGCAGCAGCATGACCACGGCCGACGCGGTCGGCGTCAACTGCGTCCAACGGCCGGTGCGCTCATCGAGGATGGCGCCGCCCTCGTCGGTGAGTACCGTGTGGGCGCTCTCACACAGCCGCACGAGCGCTCACCTCCCACCACCAACGGGCGTCGGTGGCTTCGAGTTGCCGCAGCCACACCTCGGCGGCCACAGCCAGGTGCAGTGCGCCCTGGGCGGTGGGTTGCCCGGCCGCTGCACGGGTCAGCATTCTCGCCACCGGCGTCTGGTTGATCAGTCCGGCGGCGGCCAGCCGGGAGGAAGCGCCGAGCAGGTCGGCCAGGACGGGAGCATGCTGGGTCAAGCCTGCGTAGGCGAGCGCGTTGAAGCCGCCTTTCGTCACCCGGGACAGCACGAAGTCCGGGATCAACCCGGTAGCGGTGAACGCCTCGCCCAGCAGGGGCTTGTAGCGGCCCGGGGCACCGCGCTCGTCGGCTGGGACGGCGAGGCAGGCTCGGATGACCTCGTTGTCCAGGAACGGGGCAGCGAGGTCGACGCCGTGACGGCAGAGCGCGATCTCGCGCCACCCGTTGGTGTCCGCGCCGACCCGCGCGAGGTCCTGCCGGTCTGCCCATGCCGCCAGGAGACGGGGCGCCACGGCGCGGTCGGACGCCGCATCGAGAGCGTTCGCGAGCTGTCCGCGCACGTCGGGACTCATCCAGTCCGCCGTAGCCAGCAACGGCGTCCAGGCGACCGGCTGCTGGGCCTGCGGAACCCACTCCCGTGGCGCCGACCGCAGCGCGGAGGCCAGCTGCCGCCAGGCACCGGCCAGATCGGTGCGCGAGGCGCGGCGGGCCCGACAGAGCACGGTCCACGCGGAGGAGTGCCGCAGCCGGGCATGCGCCTGGCCGTGCTGAAGGGCCCGGAGGTGCTGCCGGGTCCGCAGCAGGTCGGACAGGTAGGCCGACGGCGCGGACAGCACTGCGTCCCCGGCCGTACCGGTGAAGTGCACGCCCCCGGCCTGCTGTGTGGTGATCGTGTCCAGGACGGCACGCTTGATGGAGGCCGTGACCACGTACGCATTCGGGGAATCAGTGAGCGGAAGCGACGACAGGTCGTTCAATCCCGCGTAGTACACGGTCTGCGCGCTGCCGGGCACCGTATGGTGCTGGAGGTTGGGCACCGTGGCCGCGGTGCGGACCGCGTACACAAGGTCGTCGTCGCGCAGGCGTTCGTCGGCGAACGTCATTGCAGCGACCGGCCCCCTCTTCGCGGCCAGGCAGGCCAGCGTGGTGGAGTCCAGCCCTGCCAGATCGGCGCTCACCGGACGGCCGTCGAGTCGGACGGCGACCGCCTCCGTGAGCGCGGCCCGGACCGTCGGGGCGGCATCGCGCAGGTGCACCGGCTCAGTGTCGGCCGGCTCGTAGTGCTCGGCCGTGGCCTGCTCGGGGGTGATCAGCAGCAGGTCTCCGGTCGGCACCCGGTTCACCGTGCGGAACAGGCTCCGCCGCCCGAGCACGTCCGGCTGCCCGAGCGCCAGGTGGGCGGCCAGCGCGGTCGGATCGACCGGTGCTCCGTCCAGCGCGGCCAGCGCCCCGGCCGAGGTCGACCACCATGTCCCAGCACCTTCGGCCCGCCAATACACCGGGTGCTGGCCTGCCAGGTCACCGATCACCGCCAGCACCTCGCCGCTGCGTGCGACGACCAGGTAGGAGCCGGGCCAACGGGTCAGCGCCCGCCAGTCCTTCGCCCGCACCCGCTCCAGCGCCTGCCCAAGCTGCTGGTCATCGGCGCCGCAGTCGCCGATCACAGCCAAAGCGAGCGGACCGGAGCCAGCAGTCCGGACCCGGCCGGTGGGCCAGTCGACCGTCCACGCCGCCTCAAGTCCCGCAATCGGCCGCCCGCCTCTCGGCAGCCGGTCGTGCCCGACCGCTCCGTACCAACCCGTACTCCACCGCATCCGCCGCCCGCTCTCTGAAATCTGTTGCATCGTTTCGGTGGTCAACAAGGAGAGGGCGCCGGGCCGCCTGTGGCCATGCCCCAGCACGACCGTCGCAGCCCGACGCCCTCTCACACCCGGAGTCGGCGGTGGCACTCAGACCCGCCGACCCTGGGCAGATCGCTGGTTCAGGCGTTCTTGTACTGGGTGTCGTCGGCGGTGTCGAAGTTGTTCGTGCCCAGCGTCACCTCGGCAACGTTCCCGGCGTCCAGGACGACCGGCGCCACGTACACGGGGGTGGCGGTCTGCTCCATGATCGAAACCTCCAGGTCTCTTCGTCCCCTCACCCGGGAGTGGGCATGGTGGACGGGCGGTGCACAGCCACACAGCAGGGGCCCGGGGAGCCGCTTGGGCCCCGGCCGCTTGGCCTGATGAACAGTCAACCTGCGTGACGCGGGCAGCGGTACGGTGGCGGGCAGGGCAAGCGGTATATCGGGTATATGGCAGGTACTCATGACCACGCGCACGCCGAACCACCAACTGCGCAACCTCGTCGCCGAATCCGGGCTGACCTACGCGGCCCTGGCCAAGGCGGTCCGCGCGGTGGCCGCCGAGTGCGGCGTGGGCTTACGGACCAACAAGTCCACCATCGAGCACTGGATCGCCGGCGTCATGCCCGCCGGCGACACCGGCCGCTACCTCGCCGTGGCGCTCTCCCGGCGGCTCGGCCGCTTGCTGACCCTCCACGACCTCGGGCTGGCGGACGGGGACGACGAGGAAGATGACAGCATCGGCCTGTCGCTCGGGGACGACCCGATCGACGCCCTGCTGCCGATGTGGAGGTGTGAGTTGGACCGGCGCCGCTTCCTTGCCACCTCCGCGTATTCGGTGGCCGCCGCTGCACTGCCACTTACATACGTCCAGGAGATCGCCGACCGTACAGCCTCGGCACGCACCGGCCAGATCATTGGGATGGCCGAGGTCGCGGCGGTGCGCGACATGGTCCGTGTCTTCTCCGAGATGGACGAACGCCACGGCGGCCAGCACGGTCGCAGCGCGCTCGTGCAGTACCTGCGCGACGATGTCGCCCCGTTGTGCCGGGGCCGCTTCCGCACCGAGGAGATCCGGCGGCACATGCTCTCCGCCGCCAGCCGCGGCGTGCACCTCCTTGGCTGGAAGTCCTACGACGCAGGCCAGCAAGGCCTCGCCCAGCGCTACTACCTCCAGTCCTACGTGCTCGCCGTCGAATCCGGTATCACCGGGCACGACGGCTTCGTGATGCGCACCATGGCCATGCAAGGCCTCAAGCTCCACCGGCCCGAGCACTGCCTGGGCCTGGCCGAGACCGGCCTGAATCGGGCAAAGGGCAAGGTCGATGCCCAGAGCGAGTCCCTCTTCCGCGTCGTCCACGCCCACACCCTGGCCAAGGCCGGGCAGCCGAAGGCTGCGCTCGCCGAGGCCCAGCACGCGCGCGCCCTGCTGACCGCTGCCCCAGGCGACGAGGTGCCGTTTTGGGCCCTGGCCTGGGGGCCTCCGGCTGCCACCGTCTACTCGCGCACCGCCAAGGTCTACGAGACGATCGGGGACCACCGGGCAGCCGCCGAACAGTACGCCCGTGCTGCCACCTCCCGCCCCGCCGGAACCTACGCGCGGATCGTGGCCCTCGACCTGGTGGCCAGCGCCGAGATGCAGCTCAAACGCGGCCAGATCGAGCAGGCGTGCGCCACCTGGAACGCGGCCCTCGACCACATGGACGGCATCCGGTCCGTACGCACCCGCAAGGCCGTCACCAGCATGCGCGCCGACCTCGCCCGCTTCCGCGCCCGCGGCGTACGATCCGCCACCGACCTCGATGAACGCGCCACCGACTTCCTCGCCAGCGCCTGAGAATCCAGCCGGCCCTACGCACTACAGCCGGTTGTGATCCGGGACAGCTCCGGACCACAACCTCCGCCTTCGGCCGCCCGCTCGGCTCATGAGCTTCCGCCCCGGCACTAGGCCCCCGGGGCGAGGTGCGCACCGATGGCTCTGCTACCCGTCGAGGGAGAGTTGCGTGTAGGTGGCTCACTCGTACATCCGCCGGTCCCGCTGCAGGACGATCAGCTCGACCCGGTCCACATGCACGGGGACCGGCTCGACCTGCACGGTATCGAGGGCGGCCCGCACCGGCGCGGCGGGCCCGTCGGCGCTGCTGTAGGCGATCGTGATGTGCGGGCCGAACCCGTCAGCTGGTTCGGGGACGGTGTCCCAGACGCTGCCGATGGCGTCGCGTAGCGCGGCTCTGACCGCGGCGGGCGGGCCGCTGGGTGCGGCCTCCCAGCGGATCGCCTCGGGGGTGATCTCGGGACGGTGCACCGTCAGGTCGAATGCAGGGACGGCAGCGAGTCGGTGCTGGGCGGCGGCGAGGATGGCGCGGAGATCGACCTCCGGGACCCGGTCGGTGAAGCCGACCCCCTGCGTGGTCCGGTGCATCGGGCACCAGGTCCAGGCCGTCGATGCCGGCCAGGGCGCGCCGGTAGTCGGCGGCCAGGCAGTGCAGGCGGGGCACCTTCTGGAAGGTGAAGTGGAAGGTGAAGAAGCGGCTCCCCGGGCCCCAGCCGGGCCGCCGCCACCAGTGGTTGGCATGCGGTTGGTGTCTGCCATGGGCCACATCCCATCAGTCGGCCACCCCTCCGGCCAGAGGGCCCGGCGCGCCTGGCGGCAGGATGAAGCGGCGGGGCGCGGATTCGAGACACCAGTGGCGAACCGCCGCTTGCAGGTGGCTCGCTGCCCGCCCGACATCGGGGACCGGGCCACGGCGCCGGCGAACTCCCGTAACCTCGCCCGCCGATCGTCGGCGACGCGCCATTCGACAGCTACGCCTGCCGGGCCGCTCGCCAGCATGCGCGCAGGGCCGTGGCCGTGCCGACGGCCAGCCGACGGTCGAAGGTGGCCAATAGTGAGGTGACCGTGGTGGATTCGATGCCAAGGGTGTCGGCGGTGGTGGTAATGCTCAGTCCCATGACGCGGTGCAGGACAGCAGCATCGGCTTCCGCGGCGGGGACAAGGGAGTGCAGGGCGCTCGCGGGGGTGTTGGCGGGGGTGTGGGCGCGCTGGACGCGGTGGGTGAGGGCTTCCCACGCGATGGCGGTGGTGCGGTGGCCGGCCAGTGCCTGGGTCCAGGAGGCCGCCAGATCACCCAGGGCACGCCGGACGACATCGGCCGCGGTGTCGTGATCGCCGAGAAGGTGCTGGACGAATCGCTGGTAGATCTCGTGGTGGAGCTGGCAGAACGCTGCGAAGTCGGCGGGCAGGACCACGGTGATGGCCTGCTCGCCGAGCGGGGGATGCACGGGGGTGGTGTGCGGGCTGGAGCCGTCGGCGGTGAGTGAGGCGGGCGGCATGGTTCCCCCAGGTGTTCGGTACGGAGTGCGGTGTCGGTGGAGTGGGTCAGCCGAAGGCGGCAGCCGGCCAGGACGGCCCGTCTCCGTCGCTGCCGTGATCGGCTGCCGGGGGCGGGGATTTGATGTGTTCCCACAGCGGGCGGATGGCCTGCGGGTCGCCCCGCAGCGCCGTCGTCAGGTCCCTGACCACCGGCCAGCGCAGGTAGTAGTCGGTAGGGACAGCGTCGGTGCTGGTGACCAGGAGGGCCTCGGCCGCCCGGGCCGTGAGGTGTGTGGTCTTCCGGAGGCGCGGGAGGTCGGGACTGGATGCGGCCAGGTACATTCCGCGCAGGGCCGCTTGAAGGGTACGGACCGCTTCCGCGTAGTTGAGAGCGGGTGGGGTCTGCAGGGAGTGGGCCCGATTCCACAAGAACATCAGGTCTTCCGGGTCGGCCTCGCAAGCGAGGGCGAAGCGCTTGGTGACCTCCCAGGTAGGTGTCCGCTCTCCGGAGGTGATCCGGTAGATGTACGAGGCCGACACCCCGGTGAGGTAGGCCAGGCTCCCCACCGTGTTCTTGCTGGTGCGCCGCAGGTAGGACAGCGCACACGAGAGCGGGTAGCCGGCCTGGCCCGGTAGCAGCGGGTGCGCTGACGAAGGCGTGGCGCCACCGGGGTTCTTGGGCACTGCTGGCTGGCGAGGGCGGGCGGGCCCCCGTTCCATGCGGGCCTTGAGCATCTTGTCCACCCTCTCCCGCGAGTAGTTGGTCTTGAGGGTGCTTTCAGCCGCCCCCATCACTTTCGCGACGTCCTTCCAGATGGCGCCGTCGGCGAGGGCTTGGCGTACCGCGACCGCGGTGATGTCCTCCAGATCGCGCCGCATGGCGACGCAGATCTGCAGCATCTCCAGCGGGGCCGCCTGCACCGGACGTTGGGAGTTGTTGGCCATCGCCTGGGCCTTGCTCAGTACGGCCCGGGAGAGGCGTACCGAAGCGGCGCCGTAGGAGCGTGGGCTGGAGGGGGTGGAGGTACGGCGTCGGTAGCTGGCGCTGCGGCAGCTACCGCTGCAGTAGCGGGGAATACGGCCGGTGGAATGGGGGCGGGGAAAGACACGCTGGCATCGTTGGCAGCGAAGGGGGCGCTCGTTGTTCCTCATCGACTATCCGTGTGAGAACAGGGATGCGTGAACACATCGGTTGTGTTCATCCGCAAGGGGGGTTTTCGTGACGTGACAGCAGCGAATATGTCGCTGCCAAGCGCCACGAAACGGCCCGCGTACGGGTGCGGGCTCGGCTCAGGCCCGGCCCGGCCCGGCCGAGGGTGTGGCGGGACAGGCCGGGCGTGAGGGCCTGTCAGCTGTGGCGCTGTGAGCGATGACGGAGGTAGGACCGGTTTGCCACGTAGGCCAGCGGCGTCAGCACCACGATCGCGGGCGCTGCTGCCGGCCCGTAGATGAGGACGAGACCCAGTGCGGCGACGGCGAGGAAGGCTCCGCCGGCGATGTTGACAGTGGTGTCGACAAGTCCGGGAGTTTGGCGCTCGGGCGTGTGACGCATGCTAATTTCGAACCCGCTGGTCAGTGAACCGGCAGGACGCGAACAGGGGCGCACTCTCTCTCCTTGTTTCGTAGTTGCAGATGAACGAGAGGGCCCTGCGGGATGGTTGGACGCCGCCACAGGGCCCTTTCGCATGCCGAACATACCCCCTCGCATAAACAGAGAGCGACGAGTTCGTCACGAAAGCGGGTTTGAGGTTCATCGGCTACACGAAAGCAACACCAGCTAACGACAAGCTGGGAAGAGTCGCGGGATTTTCCCACACCAGTGCGGTCAACTAGTCGAACTTTGCGATAAACGACCGCAAATGACGTTGTGTCGATATAGTGCCCCGCTGCCGGGTGCCCCCATCATGCCCCACTCCGGGAACGACCGTGCGGCGCTCTCCGAAGTTGCTTCCCAGCGCCAAGACCGGCCCCCGACCACACCCCCGGGCCGTCGCTCCGCGAACATCCGGAGTCCACGCGCGGCCGCCGACTATGACGTGACCTTCCTGAACTAGCCCCTTGGCAGTGACACACCCGGTAGGACGGTGTGTGCCAACTGCTCGGGGAGGACTTCATGGACAGCGTTCGCGTGATGGTGCTGATCGTGATCGGTTGCGCGACATGGGTGGGATGGCAGCTTTACAGCTTCCCGGGCGGCTGGGCCTTCGCCTTCGGTACGCAGCACGCCGGGGAACGACAGCACCTGTCCGAGGCACGCAGAAAGATGCGGGAGGCAGAGCGCAGTTCATACCGCAGGGTGGCAGCAGCCAAGGAGCAGCAGCACAGCACGCAGGCCCTGTTCGAGGAGCGGATCCGCCGTGCAGAGAAGACTCTTCAGCGTATGAGCCAGCCCGGCCGGGGAGAGCCGGTGGAGCAACAAGGCACCGCGGTGCTCCACCAGCACGTACTGCTGATCGCTGGCGAAGAGATCCCTCTCGCCGGGCTGCGCGTCCGCTTCGAACAGGCCCAACACAAGAACCACATCTACCTGACGCGGCCAGACGGCACGGTCCATTGGACGCCGTTTCCGCACACGGAGCACGAGGAGGACGGCGTTCGCCGCTTCGCCGTCCGCATCGAGAACGCTGTGGCGGCGGAGAACGCCTTCCGCGCGCAGCAGAAGGCGTTGATCACCCAGGCCGAGACGGAGCTGCAGGAGGCCCGCGCCGACACCGGAGCGCGGGACGCGGCCCGCCTTCACCTCACCCAGATGACCACACTCCACCAGCACGACCGCCAGCGGAAGGCCGCCCGGGCGGAGCTGGAGGCCGCCCGCAAACGGTGGCAGAGCATCACCGGAAAGTTGCCGCACTGACTGCGGCCGGCCCCATGGCCTCGACAACCCGCCGCCAGGACCGTGCCACGCAGCCGTTCGCGGTCGGCCATGCTTCCGGACAGGTTGAGTGCGCGCCTTTCCCGTACCGCCGGCGGCACAGCTCGACTCATGCCTTCCATGCCTTCGGACTGCTGGAGCTGACGTCGTCGCCGTCGGCACAGAGTCCGGGCCTTCGGAGTGAATGCACGCAGTTCCCGCGACTCCAGCGGCCAACCCAGCCCCAGCACAGCTGCGCGATCGACGGGCCGTGGCCGTGCGCGGCCCGCCAGGAGGCGGCGAACTCAGCAGCGCGGGGGCCGCGGTCAGGGCTCCCCGAGTCCATCCCCGCGGGTGCGGGGAGCAGACTCCGTGACCTGCGACGTTACGCAGCGGGAGCTCCGGTTTCGACCACTTCCATTGATTCGGACAAAACGGCTTAAGTTTGCTTTACGTGCTATCGGCTGCCGAAGCGTCGTCGTTTGGACGCCTTGCTCCAGCCGGAGGGCGGGCTGCTCATGGCGGTGGAGGTCAGTGCCTTGGGGCGCTGGATCAGCGTCACGCCTTCGTGATCTACAGGCCGCCAGATGTGGTCGTAGGTACGGAAGGTGAACCCTTGCTCGTTGTTCGTGGTGTATGCGAGCAAGGCACGACCGACAGCCGCATATTGCTGCACCTCTTCCCACAAGGCATCGCGAACCCGCGCTGAAGGACTGCCGAGGAACACACCCGCCGAGACTTCAAGGAGCCAGCGGGTGAGAAAGCCTCTCAAGCCAACTGGACAATTGGTGAGCACGATGATGGTCACCAGGACTCCTCCGCATAGTTCCGGCCCGCGGCAACTCCGCACTCGCCGTCGGCCTGCAGTGTGACGACGTCGCCATCGCTCTGCACATCGGAAGCGCTTTCCTTTGGAACGAGAAGGTCCTTGATGTCGTCCACGCACCGTTGCAGAAGGCGAAGTTCGCTGATCCGGTCGCGCAGAGCGCGCCAGGTGCGAGGCCCGACGTCTGTCTCGTCCTCAACGGCGACGTCGAATGCCAGCGGGATGCCGATCTCGGTCTTGTAGAGGTCAGCGATGTCCAGGACAAAGGCCAGTTCGTGGCCGGAGTGGACAAAGCCGAGAGCGGGACTGCACCCAAGAGAGGTCACTACGGCGTGGGCCGCAGACTCAGCCCCCGCTACGAACGTCACCCCCGCAACTACCTGGGCTTTCTCGGACTTGCCGCAGCCTTGTGTTGCTACAAGCGTCTGGTCCGCCTCACCACATAGGACACGGTCTAACTCCCTCCCGCCAGTACTCCGGTGTCCGGAACCGTGCCCTCCCACACGCCCGAGCACGGAACCGGCCCAGCCCTCCCAACCCAGCCGACCCACCACACGCCTCAAAGCCGATGGCTTCATCCGACAGCTCCCGCAGCGACAGACCGCAAGACCTCGCTTCCGGCCGTTGACCTGCAGGGGCACGACGCCGCTGCGTCGTGCCCCTGGGCGACGTCCTCAGTAGACGTAGGGCCAGCCGTCGGCGTCGTAGCCGATTCGGTTGATGCCGAGCGTGCAGTAGCCGCAGTCCTTCCCCTCCTCGCCTGTCCCGCTGTCGGGGTAATAGTGGTAGAAGAGGATGTCGCCGTCACTGTCGGCGAGTGGGGACTGGTGGCCCGGTCCGTGGATGCTGCCGTGGCCGGACAGGACCTCCGTACCGCCACCTTCGGTCATCGCCCTGCCGACGCGATCCACGAACGGACCGGTCACGCTCTTCGAACGACCGACCATCACCCGATACGTGCTCTTGGCGGCCTGACAGCATCTGTCGAACGACACGTACAGGTAGTAGCAGTCGTCATGCTTGAAGATGGTCGGGGCTTCGATGGCTCCGCCGACGTCGGTACTGCGGCCAGCGATGCTCTTCATGTCCTTGGGCAACTTGGTCTTCGGGTCGAGCTCCTCTTTGGGCAGCCCGGTGTCCGGATTGAGTTCGATCATCTTGATGCCGGACCAGAACGAACCGAAGCTCAGGTACCAACGTTTGCCGTCGACGATCAGGTTCGGATCGATCGCGTTGAAGTCGTTCTTGTCGTTCGACTCGATGACGAGACCGTGGTCGGTCCAGTCTCCCTTGTTCCCAGTCGTGCTGGTGGCCAGGCCGATGGCCGACTTGTTCGATGCGAACGTAGACGCCGAGTAGTACAGATAGTACGTGTCGCCATGGTAGGAGAGGTCCGGCGCCCACAGGTCGCGCTTGGTCTTGAGGTCCTTATTCTCTGGGTCCGTGTACTTGTACGTCCACGGCTCCTCTATTTCTTTGTTTGGGTCTCTTGGATCTTTTACTTTTACCTTTTTTGGGCCATTCGGAAAGACCGTACCCGCACGCTTGAAGTCGGTCCGGTCGGTCGACGTCTTCAGCGGGATGTCGCGACCGGTATGCGCCACGAGGTATCTGCCCTGGGCCTTCACAACGCTCGGGTCGTGCACCGGGCTGACGTCGCCGGTGACCCGCCCCGGGTTGGGGTACGAGGCCGGCTTGCTCTCCACCGTCGCCGCCATTGAGGCCGGCGGCAGCACGGCGAACCCCACCGCTGCCAACACCGCGGCTACGACGGCTATCAGCCCTGTTCGCCGAGCACGCCACCGCGACCATGCGCGGGTTCTTTGGTTGAACATCGCAAAACCTCCTAGGGTCTCTGAAATGCGATGATCTTGAACTTCTGGCCGGTGCTGTCCGTCCAGAGTTCACGCTTGTTGTTCTCGATCGGTCATCCGTCGAAGGCGGCCGCGGGCAGGCCGGCAACCCCGGGAACGGCGTGGAACAGTGCCCCGGCGCCGGGCTGCTCCCGGTCGGGGATGTCCATCCGTGAGGTGCTGATGAACAGGTCGCCGAGCGACTCGCCGCCGAACGCGCAGGCGGTCACCTGCCGAACGGGCAGCTCCACGATGGCGTCGAGCCGTCCGTCGGGCAGGTATCGGTGGACCGCGCCGCCACCCCACAACGCCACCCACAGGCCGCCGTCCGCGTCGATGGCCATGCCGTCGGGCATGCCGTGCTCGGGCGGTATCTCCACGACGGTGCGGCGGCCGGAGAAGGCTCCGCTGCGCGGGTCGAAGTCGAAGGCGTCCACCCGCTGGGTCGGTGAGTCGATGTAGAAGACGGTGGACCCGTCGTTACTCCACACCAGCCCGTTCGAGATCGTCACCCCGGCCAGTACCCTGTGCGTCGAGCCGTCCCCGTCCAGCCGGTACAGGGCCCCACGCCCCGCCGCTCCGTCGTACGGCATGGATCCGCAGTAGAACCGGCCCTGCGGGTCGCAGGCGCCGTCGTTCATCCGGACCGACGCGTCGGACCACAGCTCGGGCAGCGGGCGCGGCTCGGACGCGCCGGGGTCGAGCAGGGTGAACCCGCGTTCCACCGCGATGACCAGGCCACCGTGGTGGCGCGGACGCACGGCCGCCGCGACCTGGCCCACCCGGAGCCGGGACGGGGTACCGCCGGCTGACGGCGAGAGGGAGAGCACGTCACCGGCGAGCAGGTCCACCCACCGCAGCAGCCCCGCGGCAGCGTCCCAGACCGGCCCCTCACCGTGGTAGGTGCAGCTGTCCGTCAGCTGCTCGACCGCGATCATCGCTCGCTCCCCTGGATGGTTGCCCGGGCTTGGGGTTCTCCTGGTCCGGCGTCGCGGAGCAGGGCCACGCCCCGAGGCGGCAGGGTGATGTCGCCGACGGCGTGGTTGCTTGCCATGAGGTTGGTCATGGGTCGGGGCAGGGTGACGGTCGCCGGTTCGGGCCGGTGGTTGAGCAGGAAGAGGGTGGCGGTGCCGTCGTCGGCGACCCGACGCACCGCCTCGACGTGCGCCGGGAGTCCAGCGATGGTGGGGGCCGTTCCCGCCGCGGCTGCGGCGGTGTGGAGTACCGTGCGCATGCCGGCGGGGTCCAGCCTGGTCGCGAGGTACCACACGGTGCCGTGGCCGACGCGGTGCCGCAGTACGGCGGGGGAACCGGCCAGGTCACCGTCGGCGAACGAACCGAGGACGTCCGCGCCCTCGGGTACCACGGCCTCGGACCAGACCGTGGCATCGGAGGCCGAACCACCGAGCTCGTCGGCGAATCGGACCGCCAGCGTGCCGCCCCGCCGCAGGGGCCACCACTCCTCGATCCGGGCGCCGACCAGATCGCGCAGCGGCCCCGGGTAGCCGCCGAGATGGACGCGGTCACACTCGTCGACGATGCCGCTGAAGTAGGAGACGACCAGGTGGCCGCCGCTTTCGACGTACTCCCGCAGGTTCCGCGCGGCCTCGTCGCCGACGAGATAGAGGTTGGGCACGAGGACGAAGCGGTAGCGGCTCAGGTCGCCGGTCGAGGGGACGACGTCGCACGTGATCCCGGCCTCGAACATCGGGGTGTAGTGCGACAGCAGGGCCTCGCGCATCGTCACGTCGACCGAGGGGTGGGCATCCTGCTCGACCGCCCACCAGTTCGCCCAGTCCAGCACGACCGCGACGTCGGCTTCGACATGTGTCCCGGCGAGTTCGGGGTGAGCGGCCAGTTCGGCGCCGAGCTGGGCCACTTCGCGGAAGGTGCGGCTTTCCGGGCCGCCGTGCGGCACCATCGCGGAGTGGAACTTCTCGGACCCGCCACGGGACTGCCGCCACTGGAAGAACATCACCGAGTCCGCGCCGCGCGCCACGGCCTGCCAGCTCCCGAGCCGCATCGCGCCCGGCGGCTTCGGGGCGTTGCGCTGCCGCCAGTTGACCGCGCTCGGTGCCTGTTCCATCAGCAGCCAGGGGCGCCCGCCCTTCAGGGAACGGTGCAGGTCGTAGCCGAGTGCCGCCTCCACGTGGGCGTGCGGGTCGCTGGGATCCGGATACGAGTCGAGGCTGGCGATGTCGAGGTGCGGCGCCCACGCCCAGAAGTCGACCGGCTTCCACATGCTGAGGAAGTTCGTCGTCACCGGGATATCGGGGGTCTCCCGGCGCAGCACGCCGACCTCGGCCCGGTAGCACGCGAGCAGGGCGTCCGAGCTGAACCGCGCGAAGTCCAGCTGTTGTGCGGGATTGGGGGAGGTGGGGGCCGAGCGCGGCGGGAGGACCTCGGCGAAGTCGGCGTAACGCTGTGACCAGAAGGTCGTCGACCAGGCGTCGTTGAGGGCGTCGGCCGTCCCGTAGCGGCACTCCAGCCAGGAGCGGAAGTGCGCGGCACTGACGTCGCAGTAGCACTCCGCGACATGGACCCCGTATTCGTTGCCGACGTGCCACAGCGCCAGCGCCGGGTGGTCGCGGTAGCGGTGGGCGATCTGTTCGACGAGCCGTACCGCGTGGTCCCGGTAGACCGTGCTGGAGGGGCAGTAGTGCTGCCGGCCACCGGGCCACAACCGGGTGCCGTCGGCGCGTACGGGCAGAATCTCCGGGTAGCGGTGGGACAGCCACGGCGGCGGTGACGCGGTCATCGTGGACAGCGATACGCGTACCCCCGCGCCGTGCAGGTCGTCGAGGACCCGGTCGAACAGCTCGAAGTGGAATTCCCCGGGTGTGGGTTCCACCGTGGCCCAGGCGAAGATGCCCACGCTGACGAGGTCGACCCCGGCCTCACGCATGAGTTTGAGGTCCTCCACGCGGACTGCGGTGGGCCACTGTTCGGGGTTGTAGTCACCCCCGAACCCGATCTTGCCGAGCCTCATCTGGTTCATGTCTTCTCCCAACTCATCATCTGCTCGTCTCACGTCTGCTCGTCGGAACTCGCCTGTGCCGTCTCCTCCCGACCGTTGACGCGGCGGGGCAGGCCGAGGGGGTTGCCGTCGCGCAGCTCGGGCGGGAGGAGCGCGTCGGGGGTGGACTGGTAGGTGACGGGTCGCAGCCAGCGTTCGATGGCGCTGGCGCCGACGGAGGTGGAGGTGGAGGTGGTGGCGGGGTAGGGGCCGCCGTGGTGCTGGGCGGAGGCGATGGCGACGCCGGTGGGCCAGCCGTTGACCAGGACGCGGCCGGCCAGCGGGGTCAGCTCGGCGAGGAGGGCGGCGCCGTCGCCGTGGCCGTGGGTCTCGTCTGTAGAGAGGTGGACGGTGGCGGTGAGGTTGCCGGGCAGGCGGCCGAGGACGGCGGTGGCCTGGTCGCGGGTGTCGTAGCGGGCGACGACGGTGACCGGGCCGAAGCACTCGTCCAGCAGCACGTCGTGCGGCCCTTCGGCGGTCAGCCGGTCCGCCGGTACGGTGAGGAAGCCGGCGGTGACGGCGTGCTCGCCGGCCGCGCCCGCGGCGACGGAGGCCTGCACGCCGGGCAGGGCGGCGCGTTCGGCGACACCGGCGACGAAAGCCTCCCGCATCCGGTGGTCGAGCAGTGCCCCGTCCGTAGTGGCGGCGACGGCGTCGGCGAGCGAGGCGACGAGCTTGTCGCCGGCCGGGCCGGTGGGGGCGAGGACCAGACCGGGTTTGGTGCAGAACTGGCCGTGCCCGAGCGTCATCGACCCGGCCAGCCCCCTGCCGATCTCCTCGGCGCGCTCGGCCGCGGCGGCCCGGGTGACCACGACCGGGTTGAGCGAACCGAGCTCGCCGTGGAAGGGGATGGGCACCAGGCGAGCGGCGGCCGCGTCGAACAGGGCCCGGCCACCGCGTACCGAACCGGTGAACCCGGCCGCCGACACCAGTGGGTGCGCAACCAGGGCCACGCCCGCGTCGAAGCCGTGCACCAGGCCGACCGCGCCTTGGGGGATGTTGCGTGCCGCGGCGGCCCGGCGCAGGGCTTCGACGGCCAGCTCGGAGGTGGCTGGGTGGTCGGGGTGGGCCTTGACGACGACCGGGCAGCCCGCCGCGAGGGCGCTGGCGGTGTCACCGCCGGGCACTGAGAAGGCGAGGGGGAAGTTGGAGGCCGCGTACACCGCGACCACGCCCAGCGGGACCTTGTAGCGGCGCAGGTCCGGCACCGGCGGGGTGGCCGCCTCGTCCGGGTGGTCGATGATCACGTCGAGGAAGGCACCGTCGTCGACCATGTCCGCGAACACCCGCAACTGGTAGCAGGTTCGGGCCAGTTCACCGGTCAGCCGCGCCTCACCCAGCGCCGTCTCGGCATCCGCCATCTCGACCAGACGGCCTCGGGTGGCTTCCAGCTGCTCGGCGGCGCTGCGTAGGAACGCCGCACGCACCCCTCGGTCCGCCAGCGCGCCACGGGCCGCGTGGGCGGCGCGTACGGCGCCGTCGACGTCCCCGGCCGTGGCCTCGACGGCAACCTGCGCACGCCGTTTCCCGGTACGGGGATCGGTGCTCCACACGGGTTCTGGGCTCACGATACTGGTTCCCTCCGACGGCCGTGTGTTCGTAATTTCGAACGCTGTTCCTCATATCGGCCGATGCAGGCTAAGGGCTGCCAGTCAAATCGGTCAAGGGATCCAACATCCGACAGCAACACCCCGAGACGCCGGACCTATTGACACCGCCACACCCGTATCTCTACCGTCACGACAAGATTTCGAACGCATGCCGAAATTTCGAACACTCAGGGAGTGGCTTCGTGCGCATCACCGGAATCAGCACCCACGTGGTCGGGACACCCTGGCGGAACCTGACCTACGTACAGGTGCACACCGACGACGGCCTCACGGGCGTCGGGGAGACCCGGATGCTCGGCCACACCGACGCGCTCATCGGGTATCTCCGCGAGGCCGAGGTCAACCACATCGCCGGTTCGGACCCGTTCGCCGTGGAGGACCTCGTCCGGCGTCTGAAGTACGGCGACTACGGGCGGGCCGGTGAGATCGTCATGTCCGGCATCGCCTGTGTGGAGATGGCCTGCTGGGACCTCAAGGGCAAGGCACTCGGCGTGCCGGTGTGGCAGCTGCTCGGCGGCAAGGTGACCGACCGGGTCAAGGCGTACGCCAACGGCTGGTACACCACCGAGCGCACCCCGGAGGCGTACCACAAGGCCGCCCAGGCGGTCATGGCCCGCGGGTATCGGGCGCTGAAGATCGACCCGTTCGGGACCGGCCGCTACGAGCTGTCGCACGCGGAGTCGCGCTACGCCATCTCGCTCATTGAGGCCGTCCGTGACGCGATCGGGCCGGACGCCGAGCTGATGCTGGAGATGCACGGCCGCTTCGCGCCGGCGACCGCGATCCGCCTGGCGAAAGAGATGGCGCCGTTCCGGCCAGCGTGGCTGGAGGAGCCCGTGCCGCCGGAAAACCTCAAAGCCCTGTCCAAGGTGGCCGACAAGGTGGACCTGCCGATCGCGACCGGTGAGCGCATCCACGACCGGATCGAGTTCCGGGAGCTGTTCGAGAGCCAGGCTGCCGACATCATCCAGCCGGACCTCGGGCACATCGGCGGCATCGGAGAGACGCGCAAGCTGGCGGCCACCGCCGAGACCCACTACATGCTCGTCGCCCCGCACAACGTCGGCGGTCCGGTGCTCACTGCGGCCTCCCTCCAAGTCGGCTTCACCACTCCCAACTTCAAGGTCCTGGAGCACTTCAACGACTTCGCGGACGCCGAGATCAAGAAGGTGGTCAAGGGCGCCCCGCAGGTGGACCCGGAGACCGGTTGCTTCGAGATCTCCCATGCCCCCGGGCTCGGCGTCGAGTTCGATGTGGAGGCGGCGGCCGAATTCCCGCAGCAGCGCGCCCGGTTCGACCTGTGGGCCGAGGGCTGGGAGAAGCGCACCCCCGGCGGAGGCGAGGCATGAGCGCCGACGGGCTCGCGGTCGTCCTCAGCGCCCCGGGGGCCTGCCGCCTCACCCCGCACACCCCCCGGAGTCCCGGGCCCGGCGAGGCGCTGGTCAGGGTGCACAGCGTGGGGATCTGCGGCAGCGACCGCGAGATCTACCAGGGCAGCCGACCCGAGGGGTACGTCCGCTACCCCGTTATCCCCGGCCACGAGTGGTCGGGAACGGTCGAGGCGGTCGGCGACGGCGTTCCCGCCTGGCTGACCGGCCGCAAGGTCGTCGGCGAGGGCTTCCGCAACTGCCAGGTGTGCGAGCGCTGCCACACCGGGGAGAGCACGTTGTGCACCGCCGGGTACGAGGAGACCGGCTTCACCCAGCCCGGCGCCATGGCCTCGACACTCACCCTCCCGGCGCGGCTATTGCACATCCTGCCCGACGACACCGACCTGACGGCCGCAGCCCTGCTAGAACCCGCGGCCTGCGTCGCCGCGGCCGCGCTCAAGGCGAACCTGCGCCCGGGCGAGCGGGCCGCCGTGGTGGGCGCCGGTACCCTCGGACTCCTCGCCACCCAACTCCTCTCCGCCGCCTCGCCGGCCGAACTGGCCGTCGTCGACACCCGGCCCGAACGCGCGGCGGCCGCCCGCACCTTCGGCGCGACCGGATTCCACGCCTGGGAGACCTGGGACCCGGACCTCGGCGGCTTCGACCTGGTCGTCGAAGCCGCCGGGTCCACCTCCGCCGCCCGCGCCTCGGCCGCGCTGGCTCGCCCCGGCGGACGCCTGGTGCTCACCGGCATCCCGGCACCGGGCGCCGACGGCCCGGACCCGACCGACCTCGTCGTACGGCAGCTGGAGGTGCACACCGTGTTCGGAGCTCCACCGGCGGCCTGGGCACACGCGGTACGGGCCTTCGCCGCCGGCCTGCTGTCCCCCCTTCCCCTGGTCACGCACGAGCTGTCGCTCGCCGAGTTCGAGCGGGCCATCGAGCTGGTCGGCAGCGGCGACCCCGACGTCGGCAAGGTGCTGCTGCATCCGTAGGCGGGCCCCCAGGGAGGCCGCCTGCCCTCTGACGTACGCCGGTACGGCCTGCTCTCCCAGACCCCGTACCGGCGTACACCCGCCACCCGAACCCTTCGTACGCCCACGACCGCGAACTGCATTCGGTATTTCGAACCTCGAGGAGAGATTCCCGTGCCTCAGTCCCCCTCCGTCCGCCGCCCCGGCGAACGCGCCCTCGGCCCGCTCGGCCTCGGCCCCCCCGAGCCGTCGCCCGCCGACGCGTCCCCGCACACGTTCCCCGACGGCGGCCGTTGGCGCACTGAAATACCCTCCGTGGAAGGGCCGGAGGCGCTGGCCGCGGTGCTTGAGGAAGCCGAGTGCCTGGAGGTGCCCGTCCACCGCGTCAGCCAGGGCAGCGGCGTCTGGATGCTCAGTGATGCCGAGATCACCGAGATGGTGAAGGCCACCACCGAACGCTCCGTCGAACTGTGCCTGTTCACCGGCCCCCGCGGCACCTGGGACATCGGCGGCTCCACCCGCACCGACTCGCGTGGCGGCGGGCTGCGCGCCCGCGGCCACGACGCCGTCGCCGGCTGCGTGGAGGACGCCCTGCGCGCCACCGAACTGGGCGTCAAGTGCCTGCTCGTCGCGGACGAGGGCGTGCTGTGGACCCTGCACCGCGCGCGGGAGCAGGGACTCGTTCCGGCCGACACCACCCTCAAGGTCTCTGCCCTGATCGGCCCCGTCAACCCGGCCGCCTACGCCGTGTACGAGCGGCTCGGCGCCGACTCCCTCAACGTGCCCAGCGACCTCACCCTCGCCCACCTCACCGAGATCCGCCGGGTCAGCGCCGCGCCGATGGACATGTACATCGAGGCGCCGGACGACCTTGGCGGCTACATCCGCATGTACGAGGTCGCCGAGCTAATCCGGCGCGGAGCGCCGCTCTATCTCAAGTTCGGCCTGGCCAAGGCGCCGTCGATCTATCCGTCCGGGGCCCATTTGCGAGAGACGGTACTCAGTACGGCGCGCGAGCGCGTTCGCCGCGGCCGCCTGGCCCTGGACCTGCTGGCCCGGCACGGGGCCCACACCGCCATGTCCCCACTCGGCTCGCGGCTGCCGGGCAGCCTGCGGCGGTTCCCGGCCGAGTTGTGACCGCCGCCGGGGGCCGAGCTAGGTCCTCCACGGTCTGTGCGGCCTATCCGTCGTGTGGGGGGAAGAAGGGGACGAGGTTGGGGGAGGGAATGGGGGGACGTGCGGTGCGGGTAGCTGATCGACCAGCAGGAGCAGCGCATCGGCTCCGTGGAGCAGGAGCCGTCCCGCCGCGGTCGGCATGGCGCCGCGGTGGTTGCGATGGAAGACGATCAGGACGGTGGCTCGTTCGATCCGTTGTAGCCGGCGGCTCAGGTTTCCCTGGTGGGTGCCCAGTCGGTGGGAGGCTCCGGTCAGGGCTGTGGGACCTGTGCCGCGAACGAGCTGTCGCGGCGGAAGGCGACCACGTGCCGGACCAGCAGCGGCAGGTCGGCGATTTCGCGGTAGACAACTCCCGCCCACCGGCCCCATGGACTGACCGGGCGTCACACAGCGCTGATGATGGATCACATCACCAGGCGGGCCGATGACCGGGATGTCACAGGCCGAGCGACACCGGTTCGACCGGGATCCCTAAGCTGACCAATGCGCTCAGTGGGGTGGCGAGGTCGCGTGGGGAGAACAGATCGGGCCCGTGATAGCCAGCGATGTCCTGGGGGCGCCACCACTTCAGCCCGCTGATGTTCTCGGCTGCGAGTTCGCCGTCGGACAGGATGCCGCAAGGTTCGAAGCGAGCAGTGCGCACGAGGAAGTAGTCGTTGACCACACCGTCGTAGCCCGCGGCGTGACCAGGCGCGACGACTTCCTGGTGCCACACGTGCGGCGGATCCGTATCGAAGACGAGCCCCACCTCTTCCCTCAGTTCGCGCCGCAGTGTGCCGAGCGGCGTCTCGCTGTGCTCTATTCCCCCACCGGGGGCCGCCCATACGGCCGTCCCCACAGGATCCGGGATCTCGATCCTGCACAGAAGGATGCGGTCGTCTTCGTCGAGGATGATCGCGCGGACTGAATGACGCAGATTCACCGATCGCATCCGGACACGCTGGCCTCTCCGCAATAGCGCCGGGTGACTGACTGTGGCAAGCCACGGAACTTGCGCCACACCATAAGACGGCTCCTCGCTGACGCGGTCGAGCAGCACCACATCGGCGTCCCCGGCGCGTAGCCGTCCGGCCATTCCGCGCGAGGGCGAGTTGTCCGGCTGCGGGGTGTCCTGGTGAGCCACCTGCGACGGGTTCCTCTTCATAGGGCAGCATCTGGCAGTGGTCGGCGGCGAGGACACCGCGCTGGAGGAGGCCGCCTTCCTCACCCGCTACGCCACGTCGGGTACCCTCATCCGCCGCCGCGACACCCTGCGCGCTTCCAGGGTCATGCAAACCCTCGCCTTCGCCGATCCAAAGATCTTCTACGCCATCGACCACGAGGTGACAGAGCTGAGGGCGAGGAGCGGCTGAGCCGTCCCGAGTGCCCGGCCCCGCGGCCGGGCCCCGGACGCGTCACTGCCCCGCGAGACCGGTGTGCGCAATGCCGCGCACGATCTGGCGCTGGAACAGCATGAAGACGAACACGAGCGGCAGTCCGGCGATCACCAGCGAGGCCATGATCTGTGCGTAGCGCGTGCCGAATCCGGACTGGACGTTGACCAGGCCGACAGGGAGGGTCATGCCGGCCGGGTCCGTGGTCACCAGGAACGGCCAGAGGAAGTTGTTCCAGGTGGAGATGAACGTGAAGATCGCGACCGCGGCCAGGACCGGCCGCGACAGGGGCATGACGATGGTCCAGAAGACCCGCCAGCGGCCCGCCCCGTCGACGAAGGCCGCCTCTTCCAGCTCACGGGGTACGCCTTGGAAGAACTTCACCAGGATGAAGACCATCGCGGGCACGGCGACCTGGGGCAGGATCACTCCCCAGTAGGTGTCCACCAGCCCCAGCTGCACCATCTGGAGGAACAGCGGCGCCATCAGGACCTGCGGAGGGACCATGATGCCGGCGAGCACGACGCCGTAGAGCAGCTTGCGGCCGCGGAATTCGGTGCGGGTGAAGCCATAGGCGGCCATCGCGCACAGGACGACCGTCAGCAGAGTGGTCATCACGGAGATGTAGAAGGAGTTGACCGTCCAGCGCAGCAGGTCTCCGGACTCCCACACCTTGGCGTACGCCTCGAAGGTGACCTTGGAGCCAATCCACTCCAGCGCGGTCTTCGTCGTCTCGCCCTCGGGCTTGAGCGAGGTGGCCACAGCCCAGGCCAGCGGCAGCAGCCAGACGGCGGCGAGCAGCAGGGCGACGGCCAGCAGGCAGATCCGGCCGGGTGTCCAGCGCGGAAGTCCGCTACGGGTACGAGTGCGGGTGCGGTCCGGGCGGTCGGCGACACGGCGGCTTTTCGGGATGGCGGCGTGGCTCATTTGCCGGCCTCCTCTCTGCGGCGGGACAGCCGGGGCTGCACGAGGGCGATGATGAGGATGAGAGCGAAGAAGATGTACGAGACGGCCGAGGCGTAGCCGATCCGGTAGCCGGTGAAGCCCTGTTGGAAGACGTACTGGAGGATGGGGCGGGTGGCGTCGTCCGGGCCGCCGCCAGTCATGATGTACACCTGGTCGAAGATCTTCAGTGAGGCGAGCACCTGGAGGACCAGGACCAGGCCGGTGGTGCGGCGCAGCATCGGCAGGGTGATGTGCCACAGCTTCTTCCAGGCGCCGGCGCCGTCGAGTTCGGCCGCCTCGTACAGGTGCTGTGGAATGGTCTGGAGGGCTGCGAGGTAGAGCAGGAAGTTGAAGCCGACGGTCCACCAGACCGTGGTGAGGACGATGGACAGCATCGCGTAGCGTTCGTCGCTCAGCCATCCGATGCCCGGCTTCAGGCCGACGGATGCCAGCAGCTGGTCGGCAAGACCGTAGTCGCTGGGGAAGATCATCTGGGCGAAGAGCAGGCAGACCACGCCCGACGGCAGCAGGAACGGTGCGAACCAGCTCAGCCGCCACAGCCATTGCACCACCCGGAGTTGGTGGGCGAGCAGGGCGAGCACCAGGCCGACGGCCACCAGCGGCACCGTGGACAGCACGGTGAACCACACGGTGTTCCCGAGCGAGGCCCACATCTGGGGGTCGGCCACCGCCTCGGCGTAGTTGTCGAGGCCGACGAACTCGCCACCGTGGCCCGAGATGTTCTGGCTGGTCAGGCTCATTCCGGCGCCGTAGAGCAGGGGCCAGAGAAGGAACAGGGCGTAGACGATCAGGAACGGGCCGACGAACATCAGCCCGTGCTCGGTCCACTTGTGGCGGAGCGCCGCGGGCCGGGCGGCCGCGTCCGGCAGGCGGGTCCCGGCGCCTGGGGCCGCGCCGGCCGTGGGGGTCACAGTGGTCATGACGCTGCTCCCGGAAGGGGGTTGCGGGTGTCGAGGAGCTGCTGGAGCCGGTGGCGTATCTCGGCCAGCGTGGCGCGGGGCGTGCGGTCCCCGGTGAGCAGGGAGGAGAGGACCTCGCCGAGCTCGATCCACATCCGGGAGGCGGACCCGGCGAACCAGGCCGGTTCGTCCAGCACGACGTGGTTGATCACGTCCCGGTACTCGGACTGCGGTTTGAGGCGGAGGTAGGCAGGGTCGTCGAGGACGGGCAGGTAGGCGGGGATGTGACCGCCGGCGGCCCAGTCCACTGAGTGCTTGAGCATCCAGGCGACCAGCGTGTAGGCCGCCTCCTCCGGGCCGCCGCCGCGGTCGGCCTGGTGGGGCAGGACGAAGACGTGGGAGTCGGCGTGCGCGGCGGGGTGGCCGAAGAGGGCGGGTACCGCGGTCATGGAGAACGGCACGCCGCCGGTCCGGTAGCTGGTCACCTCCCAGACGCCGTTCAGCTGGAAGGCGGTGTGGCCCTGGTTGAAGGTGGCGACGCTCGCTCCGTAGTCGACGCGGCGCGCCCACAGTCCCTCCTCGACGAGGGATGCCATGTAGTCCAGCACCTTCAGTGCCTTGGCGTCCTCAAGGGCGAGCCGTGTGCCGTCCGGGGACAGCACCCTTGCGCCTGTCTGGGCGTAGAAGGTGCGGAACAGCCGCCAGGGGGTGATGCAGTCTGGTCCGAGTGTCTCGGTGACCAGGCTGGGCCGGCCGGTGACCTTCTTGGCAGCGCGCAGCGCGTCGGCGAACTCGGCAGGGCTACGCAGGGGCTTGAGCCGGCCGCCGGCCATGAGGCCCGCCTTCTTGCAGATCTCGGTCTGGTAGTAGAGGACCACGGGATGGGTGTCGAGGGGTACGGCGTACTGCTTGCCGTCGATCCGCCCGCGCCGCCAGACGGTGGCCGGGAAGTCCTTGGCGCGGATGCCGTGTTCGGCCAGCCGGTCGAGGTCGAACGGGTCGATCAGGCGGCCGGGGCCGAAGCCGGGGACGCGGGCCATGTGGAGGGCGGCGAGTTCGGGTGCGCGGCCGCCGGCGCCCGCCATGGCGAGCTTGGTGTAGTACGGGGCGCCCCACTGGAGGACCGTGTCCTCCAGCGCGATCTGCGGATGCGCCTTCCGGAACGCGTCCAGCATGCCTTGCATGTTGACGCCGTCGCCGCCTCCGAACAGGTGCCAGAAGCGCAGACCGGTCTTACCGGAGGCGGTGGCTGTGGGCGCGGCACACCCCGCGGCGAGCGGGCCGAGGGCGCCCGCGGCGGCGAGAGCGCCCAGCCCGCCGGCGAGCGCACGGCGCCGGCTGAGGTGAGATGAGTGCTGCATGGCGGCTCGTCTTTCACGAGAGTCACGAGGGGGCTTGGGTGGTGGGGGCGGCTCGGCGGCCGCGACGGCACGGCAGGACGGCGACGGGATGCGTCAGTTCAGGCGGATCACGGTCCAGGACAGCGGTTCGAGCGTGACGGCGAGTTCGTCGCCGGTGAGCTCGGCGCCGTCGCCCGGATGCGGGGTGACGCGTTCGGGCTCGGCGAGAGTGTTGCGGGCGTCCGGGTCGGCGTCGGAGAGCACGGCGTGTTCCGCGACCCCGGTCAGCCCCAGGCCCGTGAGGGCGATGCGCAGCGGCAACGGATCGTGCTGGTCGCGGTTGACCGCGAAGACGGTGACGGCACCCGTGTCGGGATCGTGCACGGCCGTGGCGTGCAGCAGAGGCACCTCGCCGTAGGCGGCTGTCTCGTGCGTGGGCGAGTCGACGCGTACGTCGAGCACCTGCCCACGGCCGTACCGGGATGCCTGCGCGAAGGGGAAGAACGTCGTCTGCCGCCAGGCCGGGCCGCCGGGCTCCGTCATGATCGGTGCGATGACGTTTACGAGCTGGGCGAGGCAGGCGACCGTGACCCGGTCGGCGTGCCGCAGCAGGGCGATCAGCAGGGAACCGAAGACGACAGCGTCGGTGACGCTGTAGCTGTCCTCCAGCAGCCGGGGGGCCTCCGGCCAGTCGAGCGGATTGGCCTTGGCCTCGGCTTCGAACCGGCTCAGGTACCAGACGTTCCACTCGTCGAACGACAGGTTGATCCGCTTCCTCGACTTCAGCCGCGCCCCGACGTGGTCGCAGGTCGCGACGACGTTGGCGATGAAGGACTCCATGTCCACGGCGGAGGCGAGGAACGAGTCGCGGTCGCCGCCCTTCTCCTCGTAATAGGCGTGCAGGGAGATGTAGTCGACCAGCTCGTAGGTCTCCTGCAGCACCGTCGCCTCCCAGGCGGCGAAGGTGGGCATCGATTGGGCGGAGGAGCCGCAGGCGACCAGTTCCACGGCCGGGTCGATCTGGCGCATGGCGCGCGCCGTTTCGGCGGCGAGCCGGCCGTATTCCTCGGCGGTCTTGTGCCCGGTCTGCCAGGGGCCGTCCATCTCGTTGCCCAGGCACCACAGCCGGATGCCGAACGGTTCCTTGTCGCCGTGCCGGATCCGCAGGTCGGACAGGGCGGTGCCGGACGGGTGGTTGGCGTACTCCTGGAGTGCGACGGCCTCCGCGACGCCGCGCGTGCCGAGGTTGACCGCCATCATCGGCTCCGTCCGGGGGCCGACCTTGTTGAGGAAGGCGAGGAACTCGCTGAGACCGAAGCGGTTCGTCTCGGTACTCCGCCAGGCCAGGTCGAGTCGGCGGGGCCGCTGTTCGACCGGGCCGACGGAGTCCTCCCAGCGGTAGCCGGAGACGAAGTTGCCGCCGGGGTAGCGGATCGTGGTCACACCGAGCTCGCGGATCAGCGCGAGCACGTCGGTGCGCAGGCCGGCCTCGTCGGCGTACGGGTGATCGGGGTCGAAGATGCCGGTGTAGACGCAGCGCCCGAGGTGTTCGACGAAGGAGCCGAAGAGCCGGGGGCTGACCTCGCCGACGGTGAAGGCGGGGTCGAGGGAGAAGCGGGCGGTGCGGTCCGGAGGGCTGGGAGCCATGAGGTCCTAATTCTGTGAGTAGCGGTTCCGGACGGAGCGTTGAGCTCCCCGGACTGTTCGAGGGCTGGATGCGTGACGCCTCATGTGGGTCCTGGCCGTTGAGGCCTTCCGAGAGACCGGCGGACGGATCCAGCTGATGGGGTGGTGGCGGCCTCGTCGGCGCCGGGCGGACGCCTCATGTGTGTCCCGGCTGGCAAGGCCTCCCGAAAGACCGGTGGCGCCCGGCGCTGTCGTGGCCGCCACCACCCCGCTCGGCGTCCGCTCGTTGGGGTTTGTGGTGCGAGCCCGCCGCACGGTGACCTCTTACAAGTCCCGAACCGTCGAGTTCTGGAGCAGACCGAGGCCCGTGGGGTGAGCTGGTGCCGCGAACGGCTTGTGAGATGGCGGACCGACCCGATGGTTCGAGTCCTTGAATTAGGTCGCCGCGTGGCCCTCATGCGCTCGCAACCAGCGCGAACAGCACGAACAAGGGGAGGGACAACTTGATCTACTGCGGAATCGACTGGGCCGAGACCCACCACGACATCGCCCTGATCGACGACACCGGCCAGCTCCTGGCCAAGCGCCGCATCATGGATGACGCGGCCGGCTACCAGCTGCTGCTGGACCTGCTCGCTGAGTACGGCGACACCGAGGACGCCCCGATCCCGGTGGCGATCGAGACCAGCCGCGGACTGCTCGTCGCAGCCCTGCGCCAGGGCAGGCGCAAGGTGTTCGCCGTCAACCCGATGGCCGCCGCCCACTACCGCCACCGACGCGAGGCCGGGGACTGGCATGCTCAGGCCCAACGACACCTGTTCAATCGCATGCTGGGCCAGCACTTCCCCTGCCTCAAGACCGGCGAACTTTTCGATGAGCATCAGGCCTTTCCCTCCCTTCTAGCAGTGGCGGCTTGACGGCTTGGAACCGTGAGATGTCTCTCCGGGCGTACGAGCAGGTGGGGATGGGCACCAGGCGGGGTCAGGGGGCCACCGAGGGCCACCCGTCGTGACCCCAGGCAAGGGAGTTGATGCCGAGCTTGGGCGTGCCGTTGTCCTCGGCGTCGTAGTAGTGGTGGATGAGCAGGTAGCGGCCGCGGTCCTTGAGCACGGACTGGCCGCCGGGGCCGATGTAGCGGCCGTGTCCCTTCAGCAGCAGCGTGCCGCCGCCCTCGGTCATCGGGGTGACTTCGCGGTCGGTGTAGGGGCCGGTGGGCTTTGTGGCGCGTCCGACGCGGATGTTGTATGTCGAGTCGGTGCCGGCGCAGCAGCGGTCGTAGGAGACGAACAGGTAGTAGTAGCGGCCGTGTTTGACGACGTAGGGTGCCTCGACCGCGTGCGGTGCGTCGGGCCTGGTCGCCAGGTGATACTTCGTCAGGTCGTCGCCGGTGGCGGCCGGTCGGCCGGTGCGGGGGTCAAGCTCGATCATGTAGATGCCGGTCCAGAACGAGCCGAAGGCCATCCACAGCTTGCCGCGGCTCTCCACGATGCCCGGATCGATGGCGTTGTACTTGTCGGCGGTGGAGCTGGCGAAGATCTTCCCGTGGTCGGTCCAGCTGCCGGGGCGCCCAGTGGGCGAAGTGGCAAGCCCGATCGCGGAGTTGTTGGAACCGAAGGACGAGACGGCGTAGTAGAGCCAGTAGGTGCCGTTGCGGTACACGAGCTCCGGAGCCCAAGCGTCGCCCTCGGCCGAGTAGGTGCGCCACCAGTCGGGGACGGTCTCGAAGGCGGAGCCCGCCCGCCCCCAGTGCTTGCCGTCGCGTGAGACGTGCGCCTCCAGCCCGGCGTGCGTGGCATAGACGATCAGGGTGCCGTCCTTGAGGCGTATTGCCGAGGGGTCGTGGACCACGGTGTGGCCGGTGAGTGGACGAGGATCCGGATAGCCGGCTTCAGGAGGGGCGGAGGCCGGCGAGGCCGTGGCCGCGCCGGCGCCGTACGGTGTGGCCGGTGCCGCCGCGGCGGGCAGCGCCGGCGTCAGACAGGCGAGCAGTGCGGCGCCGGCGGCCAGCGCAGTGCGGGCGCTTCTCGGACGGGTCGTACGGGGAAGGTCGGGCATCGCGTGGCTCCTTCGGCTCCGAGGTCGTTCGAAATATCGACCCACTGACGCGACTTCGGACGGACGGTAGACGCCGACGAAACGTGGAGTCAATGGTTTTGACCAAAACTCCGAACACTGGTCGGTATATCGAACATCCAGTGTTGTGATGCGAAGGACCGTGGCCCCTGACTACGTCATGGGGAGCTTCATCTGGGGAAGGGCGGCTGCGCCGGTCCGTGGCCGGTATCTGGCAGCGCGAGCAGGGAAGCCGGACAGGGATGCAGGTCTACGAGCCCCACGCGCGCCGTACTGATGCACAGGTCGTTGCGCCCGCGCCACGCCGAAGGCGCACGCGGGCGGCTGGCGCAACGGCAGTTCGATCACCCGGTCGAGGTCACGTTGCGATGTGTAGCGCCGCGGCGCGCCACCGCCCCAGTGGGCAGCCCAGATGCAGCCCTCGACGTCCACGGTGAGCCCGTCGCGGAACCCAGCGCCCCTCTTCGATCACCGCGAGGAGGCGCTGGTTCCTCCGCAGCCAGTCCCTTCGGCGACGCCGAAGACGCCGATCCGCCGTATCGGCGAGTCGACTCAGTACATGCGCCCGCCATTGCGCATCGCCCCGGCCCACAGCGCGCCGTGCAGGGCGAGCGGGCTTATTCTGGGCCCCGGTGCCCCAGCCGGGCGGACAGATCCGCGGCTCCCTTGACGGCAAGTTCCTCCAGCGCTGTGCGGCGCTCATCGCTCCACCGGATCATCGGCACGGAGATCGACAGCGCCGCGACGACATGACCCGAGCGGTCCCTGACCGGCGCGGCGACACAGGACACGTCCGGGTTGGACTCGCGCTCCTCGCCGGCGATACCGCGGTCGCGTATCGACGCGAGTTCGGCGCGCAGAACGCCGGGGTCGGTGATGCTGTACGGCGTCATGGCGACCAGTTCGGCCCCGTCGGGGATGCGGGCATCGAGCTCGCTCTCGGGCAGTGAGGCCAGCAACATCTTCCCGACCGCGGTGCAGTGCGCCGGAAGCCGCCGACCTGCAGCCGAGACCATGCGCACGGCATGCGTGGAATCGACCTTGGCGACGTAGATGACATCGGCGCCCTCCAGGACAGCCACATGCACGGTCTCGTCACAGGTTTCGGCGACGGAACGGGCCACCCGCTGCCCCTCTGCGGCGAGGTCGAGCTGCTCGGCGTACCGACTGCCCAGCTGGTACAGCCGCACCCCGAGACGGTATCGGCCCGGCTCTTCGGGCACCGGCACGATGTAGGAACGGGCCGCGAGCGTGCTCACCAGCTCATGCACGGTGGTCCGGGGAAGCTGCAGCCTGCGCACGATATCCGGGGCGGCGAGGGTGCCGTCCCCGTCGAGAAACAGCTCGAGAATGTCCAGCGCGCGAGTCACTGCAGGCACAAGGCGCCCCACGACGTCCCTCCCCTGTTCGAAATTTCATCACCTCGACGAATCTACGAACAGAATACCGCCATGCCGACTGGCGCCCCAGCCTCGGCCTCACACGGTTCGCCACCGCCACCGTTACACAAAGCCTGTCGGCGCACGTGCGGACGGATAACGCACGCCGAGATGCCTGTCCCCCTTCGACGCAACCCCCGGACGCCCCCCAGACAGGCCACCGCCCACCACCTCCTCACCCACACCGCCGGCCTCCCTCCCGGGCGACCTCAGGAACCTCTACGGCGCCGACGCGCAGGAGGCCCGTGACGGCGTCCTCCGCGAGGCCCTGCATGCCCACCCGGCGAGGCCGTCGAGTACACCGACCGCGCCGCCCTCGTCCTCGGCTACCTCGCAGAACGCCTCTCCGGTCAGCATCTCGACCTCGCCCCCCACCGCGTGTGGCAGGCGCTCGACACGACCGAGACCCGCTCCCGCCCACCCACGCCTCCGCTGCGCACCCACCGAACTCGGCGAGACAACCGGGGCCCGCCTCAAAGGCGACCCGCCTGAGATGACATCGACCCCGATCACCGCTGGGCACGGTGGGCAGTCAGCCGGCCGCCGCTTGCCTCCCCCACAGAGGGGCGGCGGCCGGGGTGCCACACGCGCCGTTGAGGAGGACGGCGGGGCACCGCTCCCTCCGTCCGCGACCTCGACACCAGCACCAACCAGGAACATGTCGTAGCCATTCCGGCCCGGGTCTTCATCCAGGCCCCTGGCAGCAGCAGCTCGGTCACCTGGGTCAAGCGCCTCAAGGCCGCGTAGCGGCTCCTCAGCCGGCGATCGGTCTGTGCGGCCGGCTGGCCGTCTGCCTTTGGGTGGAGGACCAGCTCCTCCGTGAGTCGCAGGGGACCGGCCCAGGTGAGATCCATAATCGGCGGTATGCCGTCCAGTGCCCCACCGACCGCAGCCCAGCGTCCGCCCACCCGGAGTCCCTTCACCGGGCCCGGGGAACAGGGGCGGCAGCTGTGGCGGGCGGCGGGTGAGGCGGCCCTCGCCGGGCTGCTGGTACTGCTGACGTACCAGGCGCTGGACTGGTACCGGGGACAGCCGTCGATGCTGGGCATGACGCTCGACGGCTCGGTCATGGTGGTGCTGGCGCTGGCTGGGATCGGGCTGGTGCTGGTGCGGCGCCGGTTCCCGGCGTGGAGTCTGCTCGGGCTGTCCGCGCTGATGGGGGTGTTTCCTGCCACGGGACTGCTGACCGCGGTGGCCTCGTACACCGCGGCCCGGCAGACGGAGGTGCGGCGATGGCGTGGTGCGGTGCTGCTGGCGGGGCTTGCGTCGGCCGTGCTGGCCGGTTTCGCGTCGGCTCCCGCGACCGGGCTGGGCAGCAGGCCGTACGGGCTCGTACTCGGTGCTGTGCTGGCCGCGACCACCGTCCTGATTCCGGGCCTGGTCGGTACCGCGGGCGGGCAGCAGGACCGGCTGGTGAGGGCGCTGCGCGAGCGTACGGCCGCCGCCGAGGAGGCACGGCGGCTGGCTGACAGCGAGGCGCGGATGCACGAGCGCTCGCGCATCGCCGCGGAGATGCACGATCTGGTCGGGCACCGGCTCAGCCTGATCTCGCTGCACGCCGGCGGCCTGGAGATGGCGCTACGGGAGCAGGCCCCGGAGCTACGGGAAGAGGCGTCGCTGGTGCGCGGTGCCACCCGCGATGCGATGCGGGAGCTGCGCGAGGCGCTGGGGGTTCTGGGCCCGCTGGGGCGGGACACCGGCACGGACGCGCTGACCGACGCGACCGGCACCCGTCCCGACATCGAGGCGCTGGTGGCGGAGTCGCGCGGCGTGGGCGTGCCCGTCGAGTTCTCGTGGGACGGGGATGATCTGGATGCGCGGCCGGCACGGGTGCGGCGGGCGGTGCACCGGGTGGTACGCGAGTCGCTGACCAACGTCCACCGGTACGCGGCCGGGGCCCATGTGACCGTCGCCGTCACCCACTCCGGGGAGCGGGTGACGGTCCGGGTGCGCAATGGCGTTCCTCCCGTGCCGCCCGCCGCCACTACGGGGCTGGGCTCGGGGCGCGGGCTGACGGGGCTGCGGGAGCGGGTGGCTCTGCTGGGCGGCACTGTGGAGGCGGGTGCGACGCCGGGCGGCGGGTTCAGCGTGACGGCGGACATCCCCGCGGACCCTGCTTCCGGGGCGCAGGCGGAGGAAGCGGAGAACGTAGCGGACGCGGCACCGCACGAGGAGCGGCCGCAGGGCAGCACGCCCGTCAGGGCGGGCCGGCGCCTTCAGCGGGGCCTGACGAGTGCGGCCGTCGGGCTGCTCGGCCTGGCGGGCGTGGGGGCGATGATGCTGTTCGGGGTCATCCTGGTGAACGAGGCGCGGCCGAGCCGCCCTTACCACCCCTTCGAGCCCCGGGTGGGGATGACGCGGGAGCAGGTCCAGCGCGAGTGGATCACCGACGACGACATAGTGCGCGCGGCCGCCGCCGGCCGGGAACCGCACCGCCCGGCATCCGCCACCGACTGCATGTACCCGTGGGTGGACAAGAAGGCCAAGGGCGGGCGGCTGCCGATCGTCCGCTACTGTTTCCGCTCCGACATCCTGATCTCGATCGACCGTTTCACCGTGCCGGTGGTGACCGAACCACAGCCGCCCCGTGGGAGCAGGACACATGACTGACCAAGCCGCCGACTCGACGGGCCCCGCGTCCGGCTCCGCGATCCGGGTACTGCTCGCCGACGACGAGCAGATGATCCGGCACGGCGTACGGCTGATCCTCCGGCACGCCGACGGCATCGACGTGGTCGGCGAGGCAGCTAACGGCGCCGACGCCATCCGCCTCGCCGCCGAGCACCGGCCCGACGTCGTACTGCTCGACATCCGCATGCCGGTCCTCGACGGGCTCGCCGCCATCGAGCAGTTGCTCGCTCTCGATCCCGCCCCGCAGGTCGTCATGCTCACCACCTTTGGCGACGACGAGAACGTTATGCGGGCCCTGGCGGCCGGCGCCACCGGCTTCCTTCTCAAGGACGAGGGCCCGCAGGAGCTGATCAGCGCGGTACGGGCGGCGGCCAACGGAGACGCGGTCCTCTCTCCCGGAGTCACCGGGACCGTCATCCAGCGGATGCTGCGCGGCGGCGCGGCCAGTGCCGTGACCACCGGACCGGACCAGCGGCTGGCCGGCCTGACGAACCGCGAACGCGAGGTCCTGGCCATGCTGGGCGAGGGCCTGTCCAACCTGGAGATCAGCAAACGGCTGGGCATCAGCGTGGGAACGGTCAAGTCACACGTCCGGTCGATCCTGGACAAGACCGGCTCGGACAGCCGGGTACAGGCGGCACTGCTCGCGCATCAGGCAGGACTCATGCGCTAGGGCGACCCGAGGTACTTCCCGGACGAAGCCTCGGGCCCGGGAAGCATGGCGCCCGCGGCGAGCTGCTCACGGGTTCGAGCCCGTAGGCCACGTGAAGTCGGCGCCCTTGCCGATAGAGCATCGGAACCCAACTGCTCTGATCACAACGGACAGTTTGCCTCGCACCGCAATTCCTCCTGAGGCGATTGTGTCCACAGTCTTGAGGGAATGTTGGGCGTCGCCGCTCTGGCACGGCCGGATGCGGGTGTATGCGCTACTTGACGTCTGCCGCAGGGCAGCTGCTCTGCGGCGGCAGCGTCAGGTGAATCAAGTACTGGTTCATCGCGTTGATGGTGCAGGGGGTGCCCACTGCTTTGTGGCCGGATCCTTCGTAGGTGAGCAGCCGGGTCTTGTGCGGTGCTTGCCGGTGCACGTTGCGTGCCCAGGCGAGCCCGGTGGCGGGATCGTGGCGGGAGTTGGCCAACAGGATGGTGGGGGCGCCCGGGTCGAGGTGCAGGGAGCGCTGTGGATTGTTGGCACGCTCCGGCCATCCGGCGCAGCCCAGAATGGTCTTGTGCATTTTGGGCGAGGTGCGCGCGTGCGGGGCGGTGGCTTTCTCGGCGCGGACGAGGTCCTGCAGGTCCTGGTAGTCGCGCACCCGGACCTGCCAGTCCTGGCAGAACACCGCGGACCTGACCGGATCTGTTCCGATACCTGAGGAATCGGTCTGGCGCTGTGGCTTACCGATGCGCAACTTCTTCAGCCAGGCGGCGAACTCGGGCCACTCCGGCACCATGAAGGAATCCTCGGCGTAGCTGATGAGGTTGTCGGCGGAGGCCGGCCCGTAGGCGTTATGCAGCTGGCCGCGGTCGGCCGCGGCCAGCAGGCGGTCCCAGCGGCCCAGCACATCCTGTCCGTGCAGGGCGCATGTCGACGTGGCCTTGCACCACTGGGCGAACGCCGTGAGCGAGTCCTCGACGGCGGCCGCCGCTGTGGCCGCCAGCTTCGATGTGCCCAGGCTGTGGTCCATGTTGCTGTCCAGGACCATGCTTCGGACGTGTCGGCCGTATCGCTGTGCGTACTGCTGGCCGATGAGCGTGCCGTAGGAGTGCCCGTAGAAGTTGATCTTCTCCTCTCCGAGGGCGGCACGCAGGGCATCCATGTCCCGGACGACGTTGAGGGTGTCGGCGTGCTCGAACAGCGGTCCGTTGCGCTTGCGGCAGTCCTCGCGAAGCGTGCGGTTGTACGTGGCCAGCCGCTCGAACTCGGTTTGGTTGCGCGGCAGTTCCTTCGGCGCCTTGCCGATGAGTTTCATCGAGCATTTTATGGGGTGGCTTTGGCCTGTTCCGCGTGGATCGAAGCCGACGATGTCGAAGCGCTCCCGCAGCTCGGCGGGGAAGCTCTTGCCGTCCAGCGCCATATCTACGCCGGAGCCTCCGGGGCCACCGGGGTTGACCAGCAGGACGCCGATGCGCTTCGAGGGGTTGGTGGCCTTGCGCCGGGCCACCTTCATGCCAAAGGTCTTCCCGGGTGCGGAACGGTCAATCGGCAGGGTCAGTGTGGAGCACTGGGCGTCGGAGTGCCCCTTGCACGGCTGCCAGGTGAGGGTGCTGGTCCCATCGTTGCGGGTGCTGCTCTCTTCCTGGCCCTGTGCCGTGTAGAGCGGCAGGGCGACCGCGGCTGCGCACACTGCTGCCGCTATGGCGTACCAGCGCCGATGTGCTCGTCCGACACGATGCGCGTTGCTCATGAAAGGGTCCACCTTGGTGTTGTCGTGGCGTTCACCAGCCAGAACGCGAGGGTGGTCGGCAAAGGACGCGTATGACCCCGCCCGCTGGCCGGGGGGCTTGGCTCGGCTCGCCTCCATCGTGATCGCGTAAGAGGCCGGGTCCGTCGCTCTGAGGGCCTGAATCTGCGGCCTGCCCAAAGGCAGAGCCACCAGGCGTGGATATGCCTCGGGGCATACCGCGCCTCTGCCCAAAGGAAGATCCCGCAGTGGGCGACGTCCGCAAGCTGCTGAGCCTGAACTCGTGGTGGTCGGCTGTCCAGGAAGCCGACGACACTCGGGGCTGCACTGGCGCCTGCGACGGCTCTGCCGCACGGTGCGGATGAGGAGTGCTCGGGCTGCGGACGGCGGCGTTGGCCGTGCAGCCTCACCGCAGAGTGGCCGGCCGACTGTCGGCAGGCGGCGACGGGAAGGCCGTGCGAGGGGCGACCGCGGACGCGGATGACCGGGGGGGGACGCGGTTGTGCCCGGCTCGCAGGGTCTTCCTTTAGGCAGAGGCGCCGTGGTCCACGCCTTTCTTTAGACAGAGGGGCTCTGTTCCACGAGGCATACCGACGTGCCGCGGCTCTGCCTTTGGGCAGGCCGCAAATTCAGGTCCTGAGGGCGACGGATCGAGGCCATCTGCGCGACCACGATGGAAGCGAGTCGAGCACCCCTTTCAGGAGCCCCGGGAGTCCCCCATGTCGCAGCCACCCCTGTCGTACGCAGCCACCGCCCCCGCAACCCCCCATCTGGCCACAACTTCCCACGGTCCGGCTCCCGTCGAGGCCGCCGCGTACGCCACCGGGCTGAGCAAGGTCTACGGCGAGGGCGAGACCCGCGTAGTGGCGCTGGACTCGGTCTGTGTGGAGTTCGGGCGAGGGCGGTTCACCGCGATCATGGGTCCGTCCGGCTCGGGCAAGTCGACCCTGATGCACTGCATGGCGGGGCTCGACTCGATCTCCGGGGGCTCCGCCCGGATCGGTGACACCGAGCTCTCCCGCCTGAACGACCGGCAGCTCACCCATCTCCGCCGGGACAAGATCGGCTTCATCTTCCAGGCGTTCAACCTGCTGCCCACCCTGACCGCCATCGAGAACATCACGCTGCCGATGGACATCGCCGGCCGCAAGCCCGACCAGCAGTGGCTGGATCTGGTCGTACGGACCGTTGGTCTGGCCGAGCGGCTCCAGCACCGTCCCTCGCAGCTCTCCGGAGGCCAGCAGCAGCGGGTCGCCGTGGCCCGCGCGCTGGCGAGCCGTCCGGAGATCATCTTCGCGGACGAGCCGACCGGCAACCTCGACTCACGCTCCGGCGCGGAAGTCCTCGGCTTCCTGCGGGACTCCGTACGGGAGTTGGGGCAGACCGTCGTGATGGTCACCCACGACCCGGTGGCCGCCTCCTACGCCGACCGCGTCGTCTTCCTCGCCGACGGACAGATCACCGACGAGCTACCCGCCCCCACCGCCGAAGCCGTCCTCGACCGGATGCGGCACTTCGAGGCCACAGGCCGGACGAGCTGACACCCGCGCCCGCGCATCCGCTCACGCATCCCACCACCGCATACCTCGGTCTCCCGCCGCGTACCTCCAGGACTGACACCACCATGCTGCGTACCGCTCTGCGCAACGTCCTTGCGCACAAAGCCCGATTGCTCATGACCGCGCTCGCGGTCCTGCTCGGCGTCGCCTTCGTCGCCGGCACCCTCGTCTTCGGCGACACCACCGCGAACGCCTTCCGCAACGCCTCCGCCCAGAGCCTCAAGGACGTCGCCGTCTCCGTACAGGACGAGCAGGCGTCCGAGGCCGATCCCGCCGCCGTCAGCCCGGCACAGGGAAGAGGCGACAGGACGACCACCGTGCTCAATGCCGCGCTGGCGAACAAAATCCGCGCGCTGCCCGGCGTCGCCTCGGTGCGCGCCACCGTCAACGGCCAAGCCACCCTGGCCGGCAAGGACGGCCGCCCCGTCAACGCCGACAGCAGCTGGCAGAACCTGGCCACCAACTACCTGCCGGCCAAGGACGGCAAGGACAGCCACTTCCCGCTGAAGGAAGGCCGCGGCCCGGCCAACGACGGCGAGCTGGCCCTGGACGCGAAGACCGCCCAGAAGGCCGGCTACCGGATCGGCGACACCGTCCGCTTCGCCACCGACGGCCCCGCCCTGACCAAGAAGCTGGTGGGCATCGTCACCACCGACGATCCGCGCATCACCGCCGGCGGCACACTCACGCTGTTCGACACCACCACCGCGCAGAAGCTGTTCCACACTCCCGGCCGCTTCCACGAGATCGCCGTCGCCGCGCAGCCCGGCACCGACGAGCACGCGCTGACCGCCCGGGTGCAGGCCCTGCTGCCCGAGAAAGGCGCCATGGCCACCAGCGGCGCCGACCTGGCCGCCCAGCAGTCACAGCAGATCACCGAGAGCACCACGCGGCTGACCAAGACGCTGCTGGCCTTCGCAGGCATCGCGCTGTTCGTCGGCGTATTCCTCATCGCCAACACCTTCACCATGCTGATCGCCCAGCGCAGCCGCGAGATCGCGCTGCTGCGGGCCGTGGGCGCCTCCCGCCGCCAGGTCGTGCGCTCCGTCCTCATCGAGGCCGCCCTCGTCGGACTCGGCGCCTCCGCCGCCGGCTTCGCCCTCGGCCTGGGCATCGCCACCGCCCTGCACCCGCTGCTCAGCACCAACGGCGCAGAGCTGCCCGACGGCCCCCTGGTCATCTCGCCCACGGCCCCGCTGGCCTCGCTCGCGGTCGGCGTCGTCGTCACCGTCCTGGCCGCCTGGCTGCCGTCCCGCAAGGCCGCCAAAATCGCGCCGGTCGCGGTTCTCAGCAGCGCCGGCCTGGCTCCCCCCGCCCGCTCCCTGAAGGTCCGCACCATCCTCGGCACGCTCCTGACCGGACTCGGTGTGGCGGTCATGCTGTACGTCTCCACGCTGAAGACCAGCAAGGAGTCGAACCTGATGATCGCCATGCTCGGCGGCGCCCTCACCCTCTGCGGCATGATCGTGCTGGCTCCGCTGCTCTCCCGGCCACTGATCACCCTGGCCGGCAAGGTCACCACCCGCTTCTTCGGCATCAGCGGCAAACTCGCCCAGCAGAACGCCCTGCGCAACCCGCGGCGCACCGCCGCCACCGCCTCGGCCCTCATGATCGGGCTCGCCCTGATCACCGGCCTCACCGTCGGCGGGTACTCCACCCAGCAAGCCCTCGACAAGGAGGCGACCCAGGGCCTGGCCGCCGACTACAAGGTCTCCAACAGCTCCTCCCGCGGCCTCGACGCCACCGCGTCCGACAAGCTCGCCAAGCTGCCCGGCGTGGCGGCAGCCGCCCCCGTCACCTCCACGAACCTCGACATCCAGGGCACCTTCGCCACGATCACAGGCACCGACCCGAGGGCGCTCGGCACGGCAGTGGACCTGAACTTCCAGGCCGGCTCACTGCGCGACATCGGCCCGGGCAAGGTCGCCGTCTCCGACACGTTCGCGCAGCAGGCCGGGCTGCATGTCGGCGACAGGGTCGACGCCGACCTGAGCACCGGCCAGGGCGACAAGATCCGGAAGAGGCTGTCGGTCGTCGGGATCTACACCAAGACCCGCGCCGTATATGACGCGTTGGGCACCGTGGCCGATGTGCTCCCCTCCACCGCCACCCACACACTCGACAACGTCCTGGTCAAGGCCGAACCCGGCAAGGCCGCAGGGCTGGAGCCCCAGATCCGCAAGGCCCTCGGCAACAGCCCCCTGCTGAAGGTCCAGAACCAGGAACAGCTCATCACAGCCGACAGCGGAGACCTCACCACCGTCCTCAACATGCTGTACGGACTGCTCGCCATGGCCGTCGTCATCGCCGTCCTCGGCGTCGTCAACACCCTCGCCATGTCCGTCTTCGAACGCACCCGGGAGATCGGCATGCTGCGCGCCATCGGCCTCGACCGCGCCGGCATCAGGCAAATGATCCGACTCGAATCGGTGGTCATCTCCGTCTTCGGCGCACTGCTCGGGATCGGCACGGGCATCTTCCTGGCCTGGGCGGCAGGCGGCATGACGACGTCGTCGATGCCCCTGTACGAAACGGCCCTGCCCTGGGCCAAGCTCGGACTCTTCGTCGCGCTGGCACTGCTGATCGGCGTCCTGGCAGCCATCTGGCCGGCCCACCGAGCCGCACGCCTGAACATGCTCCGGGCGATCGCGGCCCACTGAGAACCACATGGGCCGCATGGCCCCATGTGCCGCAAACGAGCGTGAGGCGAGCTGGCGCCGCCGGTCACGCGGACCCGACCGCCCTACGACCGCAACTCCCCCTGACGCGGCCGACCACGTCACCCACCACTGACTCGTCGGCCGCTTCATCACCAACTGAGGAACATCGTGACGATCACCGAGCCCTCGTGGGGACACCCCCTCACCACGCCACCACGGCCGGCACTGGCACTCGTTCATCTGCTGCGGCCTGCGGGGCGCCCGGCATGAACGCGATCTACCTGCTGCCCATCGGTACAGCCGCGCTGATCTTCCCCGCACTGGCCTTCGTGACGTTCGTGCCGACGGCCATCGTTCTCTACCGGCGGCACGGCATCATGACCCGCTGGCGGGTGCTGTCCCTCTACGGCGGCGTGTACTACGCGCTCACCGCCTTCTGTATGACGATCGTGCCCCTCCCCAAGCCCTCCGGGGACGTGTGCAAGGCATACCCGTCCTTCGCCCGCCCCCAGCTCACCCCCGGCGTCGCCCTCTCCGACATCTGGAAGGAGTCCCACCACCACGCCACCCTCAGCGCCCTGATCGTGCACAACCCTGCCTTCTGGCAGACCGTGTTCAACCTGTTCCTCTTGCTGCCGCTGGGGGCTTTCGTCCGCATCCATTTCCGTCGCGGCTTCCCCGCCGCCACGGCAGCCGGCTTCACCGCCTCGCTGTTCTTCGAACTCACCCAGTACACCGGGCTCTGGGGCCTCTACGACTGCCCCTACCGCCTCTTCGCCGTCGACGACCTCATCGTCAACACTGCCGGCGCCGCCCTCGGCTGGGCCGTCGCCGGACCGCTCGCCCGGGTGCTGCCCGAGCTGGACGCCCTGGACGACCGCGCGCTCACCCCGCTCGCCGCCGGCAAGGTCCCCTTCGGCCGCCGACTCGTCGCACTCCTCCTGGACGCGACCGGCGTCACCGTACTGAGCTGGATCATCGCGGTCATCGCCTACTTCGGGCCCGGCGCTGAGGCAATGTTGTTCGCGCCACCGTTCGCCTTCGCACTGTGGTTCGTCGCCTTCCCCTGGCTGACCGGCGCAACCCCGGGCAAACACGTACTGCTGCTGCGACTGGTCACACCGGATGGCAAGCGACCGAACCCCGCACGGCTAGCGCTACGCGCCCTGCTCCTGAGCCCGCCCCTGGTACTCACCTGCCTCGCCACAGGTGTGCTCCTGGCTACTGTCGCCGACCCCTCCGTACCGATCCAGCTCGCCGACGAGGTCGTCTTCCGGAACCTCTCGGCAGCCCCGGCGTCGGGATTCGTCCTGCTGCTGCCCCCAGCCGCCTGCCTGACTCTGATCGGCGCATACGTGGCCGCCGTCCGCCGCCACCCCCAGGGCCTGGGCCCACACGAAGCCCGCTCCGGCGTCCGCAATCACGCCTGCCCCCACACACGAGCACGCAAGCCCGTCAACCCACCCAACCCAGTCGCCCCGGCCAGCCCGGTCGCCTCACCCGCGTCACGGCCGATGGCGGAGCCCGGCGACCCCCAGACGACCTGGTGGCCATCTGCACCCCTTCACCCCGCACCGCCCCCTGGCAACGGTGTGATGACGCAAGAACCGCCAGATCAGCCGTACTCCCGTGCGTGAGCGGGCGGCCCGACACCAGCCGCCACTAGATGTACTGACCGGGCACGTTGATCAATCGTGAGAATGGCGGCTGGTTGCCGCACGCGGTGTGGGGCCGGTGGTGGTTGTACTGGTGGAGCCAACCGGCCAGTGCGTCGCGTCGTTCTTGCTCGCTGGTGTAGCAGCGGGCGTAGGCCCAGCCATCGGCCATGGTGCGGTGGAAGCGCTCGACCTTCCCGTTCGTCTGCGGGCGGTAAGGGCGCGTGAACTTCGAGGTGATCGAAAGCGCTTCGCAGTTGTCGCGCCACAGGTACGAGCGGTACGCGCCGCCGTTGTCCGACAGGGCCCTCTCAATGGTGACGCCACGGTCAGCGAACCAGTCGACAGCCCGGTGCAGGAAGCCGACGGCGGTGACGGCTGTTTCGTCGTCGTGGACCTCGGTGTAGGCGACGCGGGAGTGGTCGTCGATGACGGTGTGCACGAATGCGTATCCGACCTTCGGGCCGCCGTAGGCGTTGCGTGACTTGCTCTGCGTCGCGGCGCGGTGCTTCTCGCCTTGGTGGCGGCCGACGTAACGCCAGTCGCCACCGTCGGGGATGTTCCCGAGCTTCTTCACGTCCACGTGCACCAGTGATCCGGGATGGTCGTGCTCATACCGGCGGACGGGCTCACCGGTCTCACGGTCGACGTAGGCGAGTCGGTTCAGGCGGGCCGATCGCAGGATTCGATGCACTGTCGACGGGGCGATATTGAGTCGCGCAGCGAGCTGGACCGGCCCTTCCCGCAGACGTAGTCGCAGGCTGACGCACCTCTTCGTCACGGTCTTGGGTGTCTTGGCCGGAGAGCTCCGCGGTCGTGAGGATCGGTCCTGCATGGACTCGCCTGCGAGGTAGCGATCGACCCAGCGCTTCACGGTCGGCCAGGACACCTGGAAGCGGGCCGCGACTTCGCTGATTGGCCAGCCGTCGTCAGCGACGAGTCGAGCGACTTTCAGCCGGTGGCGCGGGGTGAGGGCCGCGTTCGAATGCGACATTTCTGAGCTCCTAGACAGGCTGAAGGCCGGCCATGGTGTGTGGCCGGCCCTTCAGCTTGGAGATATGCGGGGAGGGATAGTGCAGGTCAGTCGACCGGGGAGACTCGGATGAGGTTGCCGTCAGGGTCCGTAATCACGAACGTGCGGCCGAAGACAGCATCATGCGGCTCCTGCACAACGTGGACCCCCTTCGAGGCCCACCTCGTGAAGATCTCGTCAATCGCCTGCGATGGCCCCGGCACCATGAGTCCGATCTCTGTCGTACGAGGGAGGCTCGGGACCGCGTGCTCGCTGTAGCCCGTCCACAGTGCGAACAGGACACCGGGGGCAGCTTCGAAGGCTACGTAGTGGGGACTGGTGAAGGTCGGTTCGATCTCGAACAGGTCGCTGTAGAAGGCGGTGGCGGCCTCGGCGTCGCGGACGCCGATCAGGAACAGGTTCGGTGCGGGCATGGAGTGCTCCTCAACTCGTTGATTACTCGGTCCAGCACCCAGCGGATCACCCAATCGCGACGGAACCTGTCACCTTTTCTGAGAACATGGGTAAGCATGAAGGCTTCAAGGCTCCTGCATCTCCTGCTGCTCCTGCAGACCCGTCAGCGGCTCACTACCACGGAGCTCGCCGCGCGTCTTGAGGTGTCCCGGCGGACTGTGCTGCGGGACGTCGAGGCGCTATCGACAGCGGGCGTGCCCGTCTATGCCGAACGTGGGCGGAACGGCGGGATCGTCCTGCTCCCCAGTGCACGGCTCAACGCATCCCATCTGGAACCACCAGAACTGGAGGCCCTATCCGTGGCCGGCTTGGACAGCGCACTACGTGAGCGAATGGGCCTAACTGCGGTGTGGGAGTCGGCCGAGCGCAAGATCGCCGCCCGCCAGGCTGCAGCACCTGAGTCGCCGAGCCCGCTGCGGCTGGCTGACCTTGTGCTTGTCGACAGCACCCCGTGGTTTGCTGCCCCCGAGGCAGCGGTCGAAGTATCGGATCTGGCCTCGACCCTGCGACACCGGCGACGCCTTCGAATCCTGTACCGGCGCAGCGCCGAGAGCCAGGCCTCGACACGGGTGGTCGACCCGTACGGGATCGTGGCGAAATCAGGTCGCTGGTATCTCGTCGCCGATGACCAGGGCGACAGCCGGCTGCTCGCTCTGGAACGACTGTCGGCCTTCGAACAGCTAGACGCACCAGCCGTGCTCCAACCAGGCGAAACCCTCCGCACCAGATGGGCCGTGTTGAAGAAACGCACTGAGGAGCAAGATCGCGTGAGCGTGACCATCCGCCTGCCGGAAAAGGGTCTCGACCTGGCGCGGCGCATCCTCGGCACCCGCATCCACCGTGTCTCCGACGCGGAAAAAGGCTCGTGCGTCGTCGTCGTGCGCTACCCCGACATCGAGTCGGTGCGTCAGCTTCTTCAGTTCGGCGACCACATCGAGGTGCTCAACCCTGAGACGGCCCGCGCACGCATCAGTCAGCTCGCCAGGGACCTGGCTGACAGACACTCAACCCCCGCATCATGATTGCCGATCACGTCCCCTGTTCTCAATCAACGTGCCCGGTCAGTACAACTAGAGATCTTCAATGGCTGAGGTTACGGCGGTTGGAAGTCGAGGCCGGTCTTGACGATGAGACCTTCGATGAGGCCGGGGCGGTACTGTTTGAGCCGGGTCTTCACCAGCGCGGTGAGCTGGTCGAGGCTGTGTTTGGTGAGGTTGGCCAGGGACCGTTTCAGGTGCGACCACACGCCTTCGACCGGGTTGAACTCGGGCGCGTATGGCGGGAATTGGTAGACGGTCAGCCATAATCGGGCATCGATCAGTTCGCGCATGGTGCGGCTGACGTGCGTGTTCAAATTGTCCCAGACCAGGACGATGGGGCCGCCGAGCTGCTGGTGTGCGGCGTCGAGCAGGCGGGCGTAGTCGGTCTCGGTGAAGCCCTTGCGCCGGCCTTTCGCGGGGCCGCGGTCGAGGTGGATGCGGTAGATCAGCCGGGACCGGTGGCCGGACTTGATGCAGATCAGCGCGGCCATGGACACCCGCTTGGTGCCCGCGGCGGTGACGCGCACGACCGGTGTGTGGCGCCGTCGGCCCCAGGTACGGCCTTTGGGCGGCCTCAGCCCTGCCCGGCTTCGTCCTCGAAGCAGAGCCAGGCGCCCAGGTCCGCCGCCGTCTTTTTATGACGGGCCACTGCTCGTCCTTCCAGGTGGCGATCTTCTCCTCGTCGCGCTCGGTGGCCTTGCGGGACGGGACCTGCACGCTCCAGCCGATGCGGTGCAGCAGCAGGTCCATCCCGGCGAGCGTGTACTCGACGCCGAAGCGGCGTCGCACCACCTCGGCGATCCTCGCCAGGGTCCAGCGCTGGTCGATCCAGCCCGCAGCGGCCGGACCGGCATCCAACACGGCTTGCGGCACACGTAGTTGACCTGCATCGAGCTTGCAGCGGGCGCCGCCGGGCCCCTTGGAAACCAGAGCCTGCCGACCACCCGTGACCAACGCTCGCCGCCAGCGGTTCGCCGACATACGGGTCAGCCTGAACCGCCGGGCCACCTCCCGATCACTGGCACCTGCCTCGATCAGATCGGCGGCCGCCAACCGGACCCGCTCACGCCGCACCCGCTCCTCAGCCGTCAGCCCTCCGCCATCGGGATACTTCATCGCTCCGGCATAGCGCGGCCCACGACAGCCGTCACGACCCCACGTAACCCACACCCTTAAAGATCTCTAGTGCAACGAAGCGCACTGCGCCGCTCCTCCCGGCGCCTCCGACACCAGGCATACCGCGCCGCTGATCTCGACGGGGCAGCCGTGGGGCTGACCGCCGCGGTGGGGTATGGCTGCGCCGTCGTGGGGCTGAGATCGTCAACGCCCTGGGCATGCTGCCCCACTCTGATCGCGGTCACCGGCGCCCTCGCCGCACCGCTGTCGGCTGCGCCTCGACCCCCGTAGGTCCTTCGGAGTCAGCGGCACCGGGGGCCTTCCTTTGGGCAAAGGTCCACTTCTTCCTTTGGGTAGAGGCGTGGTGTTCCGCGAGGCATACCGACGCGCCGTGGCTCCGTCCTTAGACAGAGCGCTGATCCGGTCCCTGAGAGTGACGGATCCAGCCACCGGCATGACCACGATGGAGGGGACTCCAGCATCCCCCTCCAGGAGGTTCCCATGTCGCAGGTTTCAGGAGCATCCATGTCGCAGGCAGTCCCCACCCCCTCAGTCCCCCAGGGCACGACCACTCCCGTCATCACCCCCGACCACAAGACACCGCGCCGTAAGAGCAGTGTGGTGGCCGCAGCACTGGCCACCGCGTTCCTCACCAGCATCTCCCTGATCGGCGGCCAGACCCCAGCCTTCGCCGACGACGGTCAGGCGAAGGTCGCCGAAGGAACCTACGCGACCGATCAAGAAGTCATGGACGCGATGGCGAAGACCGATCCGGTCAACAACTGGGAATCCTCCTGGGGTTACCCGACGGGGTTGGAGCAGGACGACAAGGGCAACGTCAAGGTCATCAACTCGGAGGACGCGACGAACGCGTACGCCTCCCGCAAGGAGGACGGCACCACCCTGGAGAACGCCCAGGAGAGCGCCGAACATGCCGTCAAGGACGCCCAGGATCAGGCGAAGAAGTACGCGGACGATACGAGCCACGACTCGGCGCTGCGGGAGAGCGCCCGACATCTGGTCGACGGCTGGTCCGGTACGACCAAGCCCGCCGGCACCGAACTCCGGCAGAACACCAACGACGACGCGCTGCCCAGCGGGCAGCACGCCAAGGACTACTGCAACATGGCCAGCCAGGACTCAAAGAGCTCTGCCGGGCAGGCGCCGCCGTGCATGTTCGTCGGGTATGTCACTGAGAAGTACCCGCAGCGGGGTGCCAGCGGCGGCCTCATGGGCGCGGGCACGGTCAAGCACAACGTCTCGTTGTCTGTCGCGGACGAGAAGAGCACGACCAACGGCTGGCAGGCGGGCGGCAAGATCACAGCCAAGATTGGTGACGGCGAATCTGAGGCCGGGGGCGAGGCCAACTTCACCTACAGCTCCAGCTCCACCTCCACCACCAAGGTCCAGAGCTCCCACGGAACGGACATCCAGTTCGACGTGCCGCAAGGCAAGAAGGGCTACCTGGAGGGCCGGGCCAACGGCGCCACCTACACCGGGTACATCGTCGTCCGCGACATCGACACCAGCAACCAACAGGAGCACCTCATAGCCATTCCCGCACGGGCCTACGTCCAGGAACCGGGCATGAACAGTCCGGTCACCTGGGTCGAGCGAGTCAAGGACGCGTCGTAGCGGGCCCTCAGCCGGTGCGGGGTGCAGGCGGCCCCAGCCAGCGGGAGGGGGCCGTAGGCCGGTCGACCGCGGTCGACCGGCCTACCGCGCCTTCGGGCTCTTGTCCGCTTCGCCCTCGCCCGCCCGCGGACGGCTTCCCACCCAGCGCAGTGCCGCCGGCGTCTGCCTTCCGGCAGAGGGCGATCCTCCGCACGTCGCAGGAACCCGGCACAGGTGGAACCGATAACCGACGGTATGTCTCCCCAAGCGCCGCCAGCTTTCGCAGCCCAAGCCCCGCGCGGGGCCCGTTCGCCGGGCCCGGAGAAGGGGCGTGGCAGCTGTGGCGGGCTGCGGGTGAGGCCTTCCTCGCCCAGCTGCTGGTGCTGCTCACGTATGTGGCGCTGGACTGGTACCGGGGGGATCCGTCGCTGCTCGGGATGACGCTCGGCGGCGGGGCCATGGTGGTGCTGGCGCTCGCCGGGATCGGGCTGGTGGTGCTGCGGCGCAGACGTTGAATTGCGTGCCCGATGAAAAGTGAAGTTCGAAGTTGTGCAGCGTCGAGCCAGATCGAAGGGAGTGTCACCCTCGGCCCAATACCGCATCCAATCTTACGCAGGTTGGGATCCTCCGTGACTGATCAGGTGCTCCTTGAGCGTGCGCACCCTTTGCGACCCGTTGAATCAATTCCCGCCGAAATGGAGACAACCCGCATGACAGTTCTTCCCTCTCGTCGTGGCGTCCACCGCACAGCCGCCGCCGTGTTGGCTGCTGGAGCCTCCCTGGCCCTGGTCGCCGCGGCCGCTCCGACGGGCCGGGCCGGGCAGTCGGTCCTGTCCGGTGACAGTTCCACGCCCAGCGTCAGCATTATTGGTGGCCAGGAGGTGCCCAATGACAAGTACCCCTTCATGGTCGCCCTGCTGAAGAAGGGCTCGGGCAGCGCCCGCAAGCGTCAGTTTTGCGGCGGCAGCCTCACCAGTCAACACACCGTCATGACAGCTGCGCACTGCATCAAGGGTTTGGGTGCCAAGGACTTCGAAGCCGTCGTCGGCCGCACCGACCTATCCGACTCCCAGCAGGGCCAGATCCGCAACGTCCGCAGCGTCGTCGTGCATGCCCGGTACGCCAAGGGCGACCGCGCCTATGACCAGGCCTTCGTCGAACTCGCCAAGCCGGTCACCGGCATTCGACCCGTCAAGTTCCCGACCATCGGCACCGACGCGCTGATCCGCCCCGGTGCCAAGGCCATCGCCCTCGGCTGGGGCAACACTGATCCGTTCATGCCGCACACCCCTGACCGGCTGCGCGAGGTGCACGTCCCGATCCTCTCGCAGGACGAGTGCAAGGCGAGTCACGACAGGCCCTGGGACAGCTATAACTCTCAGGTCAACATCTGCGCCGGCGTCGCGGGTAAGAACTCCTGCCAGGTCGACAGCGGCGGCCCGCTCTTGCGCAAGGTTCCCGGCCGACAGTATCCGATCCAGATCGGCATCGTCGCGGGCGGCAGCAGCTGCTCCGCCCAGGGCGCACCAGGCGTCTACACCTACATCGGCTCGACCAAGCTGTGGGACACGCTGGACGAGTAGTCCGCCGAGGGCAAGAAGCTGAAGGCGCTTCGCAGATGCATGTCGCACGGGCTGTCACGCCGCCTGGCCGGCAAAGCGTCCAGACTCCGCCCATCCTGCGTTGGCCTCCTCGGATATCAGCCTACGGCCGGGCGGCACCTCGTCCCGGCGCCCACCGCACTACCCCCACGATTCAGCGCTGGCCGACATTGCGGCCGGTGACCGACTGACAGGAGACCGTGTGTCAGCACAACTTCGGACCGACCTCACTCATGTTCGGCGCCAGGGCAGCTTGGTGGGGATTACGTGCTCCCGCCAGGGCGGGCAGGCTGCCAGGCAGTACTACGGTACGGCCACGACCCACCTGGTCCGGGGCGCTCTCGCCCACCATCTGGCCAGCGTGTACAACGACGAGGCATCTGGTGCGTGACTCGCAAGAGCCGCCGGCCTCTTGGCTCAAGGACGCCGCATCTCGCGGTCGGAGTCGGGTCACCCCAGTTTCCGTTGCCGTCATCACCGGTCGAGGGAACCGGGCGCGGCGCCGCTGGATCACCGTTCGTCTCGTTGCTGCCTGTCTGGCCGTCACCGCCGGTCTGCTCCCCTTCGGGATAAGGGAAACCAACCTTCCCGCGGGTGGGCCTTCGGGTTCACCTGGCCTGTCTCCGACGCCCTCACCTTCACCGGGTCTTTCACCCCGCCCCCCCACCGGAAGACAGCGCACCGGAACGGGCCCATCGCCATTCCGAAGCCGCGTTCCCGCCTCTCGCGGTGGAGACGACTCCGGGGGCTGAGAGCAGGCCCGGCCCTCTTCGCTGGCGCCGTCCGCCCCGGGCGTCCGCTGACGCTGATCCGCCACCCCTACCTCGCACCGACGCCGTCTGCCGCACGGCCAAGCAACGTGCCCGTATCCCCCAATCCCCACTCAGGAGCCCCGTATGAGCATGGGTGCACCGCAGCAAGGCCCGCCGTCGCGGTCTGCCCCCGAGGTCACTTCGTTCTGTAGGCAGCGCGACCGGAGACGGCTGGACTCCGAGGTATCGCGGTCGGCCTCCGGCGTCAGACGCCGACGCCACTGCTGCCTCCCCCTCCTCCACATTCTCCTGGCCCGACTCAGCGCCTCCGACCGAGCGGTGCTGCGCCTGTATCTCCTCACCAAGGCCGGTGTGTGGATCAGCGCTTTTTGCAGCGCGTGGCTTTTCACCGGCGACGGAGACTCCCGCGTTGCCCCGTCCCTCATCTCCCGCTGGACGCAGTGGGACTGGGTGTTCTTTCGACGGATAGCTGAGCAGGGGTACTTCAGCGACACATCAGCGACGTCTGTCGCTGGCGGGGACAATCGCGAAGCCTTCTTCCCCGGACTACCTCTCCTCTTGCGCGCTGTCCATATGGTCGTTGGGAATTGGACGGTTTCGGGACTATTGATCTCTTTCGTTGCAGGAGCGGTTGCCGTTCTGGCGCTGGCCCGGCTCGCCCAATTCCACAGCGACGACAGCAGCATGGGGAAACACGCCGTCCTCTTTCTGCTGCTTTCCCCGTGCGCTGTCTTTCTCACCGCGGGATACACCGAAGCCCTGTTTCTCTCCTGTGCCTTGCCCGCGTGGCTGTCGGCAAAGCGAGGGAACTGGCCGCTAGCTGCGACGCTGGCGACCGAGTGCACAACCGTCAGGGTCAGCGGTCTTTTTGTGTCCGCGGCACTTGTAGTGGAATTCCTTCTAGCCAGGGATGGCCGTCGCCGCTGGTCCAGATCACCGTGGCTCCTGCTCCCCGCCGTACCAGCCCTCAGCTACACCTGGTACCTGCACATGCGCACCGGCGACTGGCTCGCGTGGAAGCACGCACAGGAGCGCGGCTGGTACCGAGAATTCCACGCACCATGGGACGCCTGGCTCCACACATGGGACTCCGCGTTCGGTCACCTTCATCCAACTGGCTACGGCCTGATGTTCCAGGCGGAACTTGCCGCGATGGTTGTGGGGTTGGTGGTCCTCAGCCTGCTGATGTGGCATCGGCGCTGGCCGGAGGCAACGTACATGGCGCTCTCCCTGTGGGCGCTGGGTACTTCCTATTGGTACACGTCCATTCCCAGAGCGACGCTCCTGTGGTGGCCCCTGTGGATCGGCCTGGCGCGTTGGAGCCTGAAACGCCCCAGAGTCAGCGAGGCGTATATATGCGTCGTCGCACCTCTGATGATCATCTTCACGGTGGCCTTCACATCGGGACGTTGGGCCGGCTGAAGGACCGCTTCGGAGGAGTTATGCCGGACCGATAACGGTGGGCGATCTTGCTTCGCTGAATCCCTCACACCGAGTCAGGCGCGACTGCAAGGCAAACACTGTTTGTAGGCTCAGACATCTGCGATCGTGGAGAGACTCACGCCCTGAGACCGCTCGGTCACGCAAGGAGTATGCGCTTTTAAGTTGGAAGCCAGCAGGCCTGTGCACGATGCCAGGGGCAGCAAGGGAACCGTCCCCGTCGAGAAACAGCTCGAGAATGTCCAGCGCGCGAGTCACTGCAGGCACAAGGCGCCCCACGACGCCCCCCACCCTTGTTCGAAATTTCATCACCTCGACGAATCTACGAACAGAATACCGCCATGCCGACTGGCGCCCCAGCCTCGGCCTCACACGGTTCGCCACCGCCACCGTTACAGAGAGCGCTTTGATGTCATGTGTTGCCATACGCACACTATGTCCTTAATTGCTGCTTCCTTTCGGTTCGGAGACCCGGACGGCCACCGGATCGTGCTGACGCAGGTCCCGGCGGACCATCCGCTGCGCTACCGCCCCTGAGGCCCGTCCGGCGGATCGGGGCCGGACGGTCCGCGGCCCAGGACGACGTACCTACCCCGGTACCCGCGCCCCCCGTGCGTCCGTGCGCTCCCGTGTACGGGGCACCGGGCGGGAATCCTGCCCCCGTTGCGTACGGGTGCGAGGGGAGGTGCTCGGTGCACGGACCACCGTGGGTCGGCTGGCCGCTGGTGCTGCTGTGTGCCGCGGCCGGCGCGTACTGCCTGGTGCGGTCGCGTACCGGCCCGGCCGCCGAGCGGGGTGTGGCGCGCGGTGAGGGGCTGATGGCGCTGGGGATGGCGGCGATGGCGTGGCCCGCCGCGGCGCCCCCGGTGTGGTCGCCGTGGCTGTTCACCGCGGTGTGCGGGGCGGCGGGGCTGTGGGCGCTGGCCCGGCGCCATCTGCATCATGCGGTGGGCGCGGGGGCCATGGCGTACATGGCGCTCGCGATGGAGCTGCCCCCCGGGCAGTGGGGTCCGGCCGGGCACCCGGACGGGATGGGCCGGACGGCCGGGATGAGCGCGATGGGGCACCCGGCGCCGGGCGGAGTGCCGTTGCTGACCGGGCTGTTGCTCGTCTACTTCACGGTGTACGTGATCGCGGCGGGCGTCCGGCTGGCGCCGGCGGCGGTGACCACGGTGCCGGACGGGCCGGCGGCGGACGCCGGGCCGCCCGGAGTGCTGCGGGCCTGCCGGGTGGCAATGGGGATCGGCATGCTGGCGATGCTGCTGGCGCTGTGAACTGCGACGATGCCTGCCGCCACGAGGGTGCGCAGGCCGCGCGCCGGTCCGTGGTTCACACCCGTTGCGCGGGTGGCATACGTCACTTCCGGCTCGCGCCCGTACCAACGGGTAGGCGCCCGCTCATAGGCTGACGCCATGATGGTCCCCCTCGCGCTGATGATTCTCGGCGTGCTGGCCGCGGCAATGGCGCCGCGACTGATGGCCCGTTCCGACTGGCCCGACCGTGAGCCGGTGCTCGCGCTGTGGGTGTGGCAGTGCGTCGTCGCCGGTGTCCTGCTGTGCGCTCTGCTCGCGATGTCGCTGAGCGCGGCCGCCGCCTGGGAGTCCGTCCGCAGCCCGGTGTTCGGATTCGCCCCGCATGTGGTCGTCGAGGCGTATGCGCTCAACAGGTACGGGCCCTGGGCCGGGGCGCTGGCCCTCCTGCTGGCGGGCGGCGGCGCCTGGACCGCCGTCACGTTGGCCCGTGAGGTGCGGGCGGCGCGCGCCCGCCGCCGGCAGCGCCGCGCCGAACTCCTGCGCCGCTCGCCGCTGCTGCCCGGTGAGGAGCCGGCCGGGGAGCGTCTGGTCGTCCTGGAGGGGGACCGCCCGGAGGCCTGGTGGTTGCAGCAGTCCTCGCCCCAACTGGTCATCACCACTTCGGCGTTGCGGCGCCTGAGGGGCCGTCAGCTCGATGCGCTGATCGCCCACGAGCAGGGCCATGCGCGGGCCCGGCACGACCTCCTGCTGCACTGCGCCTCGGCGCTGGCCGTCGGCTTTCCGCAGATCCCGGTCTTCGCCGCGTTCCGCGATCAGGTGCACCGGCTGGTCGAGCTGGCCGCCGACGATGTGGCCTCGCGCCGCTTCGGCCGGCTGACGATCGCCCTGGCGCTGGTCGAGCTCAACGAGGACCGCGGCGTGTTCGGCCCGTGCCCGGCCCAACTGGCCCAGGTGCCGGAGCGGGTGGACCGGCTGCTGTCCCCCGCGCCCCGTTTCACCCCCGGCCGACGGCTGCGGATGACGGCGGTGGCCGCGCTGGTGCCGGCGGTGCCGCTGCTGGTGACCTTCATTCCCGGGCTGCGCGCACTGACGTAGGGAGTGTCGCCCCCGGCGCCCGGTGTGGGTGAGGATCGTCCCATGCCTACCACGCCGCCTCCCGCTGCCCGGACGTCCGCCGTGGACGGCGAGCGCCGCGCCGCATCCGTCCCGCCGCGCCCCGCTGCCGCCGCCCTGCTGTGCACGGTCCTCTTCGGCCTGCTGCTCACCCTCGTCGTGCTGCGCTGGGACCCGCTGATCTCCCTGGACACGGATCTGGCCGGGGCGCTGCACCGTACGGCCGTCGCCGCGCCCGGCTGGACCCACCGCAACCGGGTGCTCAGCGACTGGGTGTGGGACCCGTGGACGATGCGGGCGGTGCTGGCGGTGGCGGTCTGTCTGCTGCTTCGGCGTGGGGAGCGGCTGCTCGCCGCCTGGGTGGCGGCCACCTCGCTGGTGGGTACCGGCCTCCAGCAGGCGGTGAAGGCGCTGGTCGGCAGGGAACGCCCCGTCTGGCCGGACCCGGTGGACTCCGCGGGCTATGCCGCCTTCCCTTCGGGGCACGCACTGTCCGCGATGGTCGCGGGCGTCCTGGTGCTGTGGCTGCTGCGGCTGCACGGAATGCCGCGGCGGTGGCAGTGGGCGGCCCGGGCGGTGGTTGCGGTCTCGGTCGTCGGCGTCGGCTTCACCCGGGTGTTCCTGGGGGTGCACTGGCCGTCGGATGTCGTCGGGGGCTGGCTGCTGGGCGGCGCCCTGGTGGCGGGGTCGGTGGCGGCGTACCACGCGTATCCGGCCGGGCGGGATCGACCCGGCTGCGCGCACGAGTCAGGATGGCGGTCATGACGACGATCAAAGGTGTGCTCTTCGACTTCTCCGGGACCCTGCTGCACATCGAGCCCGCCGAGTCCTGGCTGCGCGCGGCGCTGACCGCGTCCGGCACGGCCATGGACGAGGCCGAGCTCGCCCGCCGGGCGGCCGCACTGGAACGGGCCGGTGCGCTGCCCGGCGGCGCACCGCCCGTCGAGATCCCTGCCGCTCTGGCCGGGCAGTGGGAGATCCGCGACCGCGACGCCCGCCTCCATCGCGCGGTGTACACCGCACTGGCCCGCCAAGTTCCGCTCCCCGCACCGGAGTTGTACGACGCGCTCTATGAGCGCCACAAGACCGCGGAGGCCTGGCGGCCCTACCCCGATGCCGCCGAGGTGCTGGCGGAGCTGCACCGGCGCGGCATCCGGATCGGCGTCCTGAGCAACATCGGCTGGGACCTGCGGCCGGTGCTGCGCGCCCACGGCCTGGATCGCTACGTCGAGACCTGCGTGCTGTCCTGTGAGCACGGCCTCCAGAAGCCCGATCCGCAGCTCTTCGCCCTCGCCTGCCGGGAGTTGGGGCTCGCCCCGTCCGACGTCCTGATGGTGGGCGACGACCGTACGGCGGACGGCGGCGCCACGGCGGTGGGCTGCGCCTTCCTGCCGGTGGAGCATCTGCCGGCGGACGGGCGCCCGGACGGTCTGCGGCCGGTGCTGGACCTGGTGGGCTGAGGCCTCGGTACGACGGGGTCAGTCCGCCGCCCGCAGCGCCGGCCACTCCTGGAGCTCGACGAGGTTCCCCTCGGGGTCCTTGAGATGGGCGACCCGCATCCGGTCCGTCATCCGGAACCGCCCCGGCCGGCGGGTGCCGGCCGGGGCGGAAGGGCCTTTTGCGGATTCGCGTCAGCTCAGGGTCGCGAGGGCCTGGTTGAAGGTGGCCGACGGGCGCATGACCGCCGAGGCCTTCGCTACGGCGGGCTGGTAGTAGCCGCCGATGTCGGCCGGCGAGCCCTGCACCGCGATCAGCTCGTCGACGATGGCCTGCTCCTGCTCGGACAGCGTCTTGGCGAGCGCCGCGAACGCCTCCGCGAGCTGGGTGTCGTCGGTCTGCTTGGCCAGCTCCTGAGCCCAGTAGAGCGCCAGGTAGAAGTGGCTGCCGCGGTTGTCGATGCCACCGAGCTTGCGGCTGGGCGACTTGTTCTCGTTGAGGAAGGTGCCGGTGGCGCGGTCGAGGGTGTCGGCGAGCACCTGGGCGCGCGCGTTGCCCGTCTTCTGCGCGAGGTGCTCGAAGCTGACCGCGAGGGCGAGGAACTCACCCAGGCTGTCCCAGCGCAGGTAGTTCTCCTTGACCAGCTGCTGGACGTGCTTGGGCGCGGAGCCGCCGGCACCGGTCTCGAACAGGCCACCGCCGTTCATCAGCGGGACGACGGAGAGCATCTTGGCGCTGGTGCCCAGCTCCAGGATCGGGAACAGGTCGGTCAGGTAGTCGCGGAGCACGTTGCCGGTGACCGAGATCGTGTTCTCGCCGCGGCGGATGCGGTCGAGGGAGAACTTGATCGCGTGGACCGGCGCCATGATCTCGATCTGCAGGCCGTCGGTGTCGTGCTCGGCGAGGTAGGTCTTGACCTTCTTGATCAGCTGCGCGTCGTGGGCGCGGTCCTCGTCGAGCCAGAACACGGCCGGGTCGCCGGTCGCCCGGGCGCGGGTGACGGCGAGCTTGACCCAGTCACGGATCGGCAGGTCCTTGGTCTGGCACATACGGAAGATGTCGCCGGCGCCCACGGCCTGCTCCAGCACGACGTTGCCGGCCTCGTCGAGGACCCGCACGGTGCCCGTGGCGGGGATCTCGAAGGTCTTGTCGTGGCTGCCGTACTCCTCGGCCTTCTGCGCCATCAGGCCGACGTTCGGCACCGAGCCCATCGTCGACGGGTCGTAGGCGCCGTTGGCACGGCAGTCGTCGATGACGACCTGGTAGATACCGGCGTAGCTGCTGTCGGGGAGCACCGCGAGGGTGTCGGCCTCCTCGCCGTCCGGGCCCCACATGTGGCCGGAGGTACGGATCATGGCCGGCATGGAGGCGTCGACGATGACATCGCTCGGCACGTGCAGGTTGGTGATGCCGCGGTCGGAGTCGACCATGGCGAGCTCCGGGCCCTCGGCGAGCTCGGCGTCGAAGGACGCCTTGATCTCGGCACCGTTGGGCAGCGACTCCAGGCCCTTGTAGATGCCGCCGAGGCCGTCGTTCGGGGTCAGGCCCGCGGCGGCGAGCGACTCGCCGTACTGGGCGAAGGTCTTCGGGAAGAAGGCGCGGACCACGTGGCCGAAGATGATCGGGTCGGAGACCTTCATCATCGTGGCCTTGAGGTGCACCGAGAACAGCACGCCCTCGGCCTTGGCGCGGGCGACCTGCGCGGTGAGGAACTCGCGCAGCGCGGCCACGCGCATCACGGACGCGTCGACGACCTCGCCCGCGAGGACCGGTACCGACTCGCGCAGCACGGTGGTGCTGCCGTCGTCCCCGGACAGCTCGATGCGCAGGGAGCCGGCGTCGGCGATGACCGCGGACTTCTCGGTGGAGCGGAAGTCGTCGGTGTCCATGTGCACGACGTTCGTCTTCGAACCGGACGTCCAGGCGCCCATCCGGTGCGGGTGCGCCTTGGCGTAGTTCTTCACCGACGCGGGGGCGCGGCGGTCGGAGTTGCCCTCGCGCAGGACCGGGTTGACGGCGCTGCCCTTGATCTTGTCGTAACGGGCGCGGATGTCCCGCTCCTCGTCGGTCTTCGGGTCGTCCGGGTAGGCCGGGAGCGCGTAGCCCTGCTCCTGGAGCTCGGCGATGGCCGCCTTGAGCTGCGGAATCGAGGCCGAGATGTTCGGCAGCTTGATGATGTTCGCCGCGGGAGTCTTGGCCAGCTCACCGAGCTCGGCGAGGGCGTCGTCGATCCGCTGGCCCTCCTCCAGGTACTCGGGGAAGCTCGCGATGATGCGACCGGCCAGGGAGATGTCACGGGTCTCCACGCTGACGCCGGCCGTCGAGGCGTATGCCTGGATCACCGGCAAGAACGAATACGTCGCCAGGGCCGGGGCCTCGTCAGTGTGGGTGTAGATGATGGTCGAGTCAGTCACCGGGTGCTCCGCTCCACGTCTGCAACATTGCTCGACATCAAGATATCTCGTGGGCGGCTCCCGCTCGACATGGCCCCGCCACGGGCAAATCCGGAGGAATCCATTCCGAACGGTTTCGGCCGGTCTATTTCGTTTTCCGTTCGGCCGGCCTGGGCATCGGATCCGAGCGCGCCTGCTGATGGGCCCCCGGAAACCGCCCACCAGCACGGCAACCACTCAGCCCACCTTCGTCCACCGCCGGCAGCCGTCGGTCTCGAAGGTCTCGCCCTTGGTGACGGTGACGCGGGCCGGGCCCCGGGGTGTGCCGTTGGCGATGATGCTGCCCATCTCACCGCTGGAGTCCTTCGCGCGTGCCCAGTAACACAGCGGAGTGTCGGACGCGGCGGGGCCACTGGTCCGGTACGTACCGGCCGCGATGTCCTCCCCCACCAGATAGCTGCCCCGGCCGACCGTGGTGCCGGGCCCCGCGGCGGCCGCCTTGCCGGCCGCCTTCTCCGGTTCCCCCACCGAGGCCTGGACCGGCTTGGCGGTGAAGGTGACCGCCACCGTGGGGGCCGGCTGCGCCGCGGACTTCCTGCCGTTGCCGCCGTCACCTCCGACGACCGCGCCGAGCCCGATGACGGTGCACGCACACACCGCCCCCACTGCGATCTTGAGTGCGGCATGCCCCTTCCGCGGCGGCTGCCCGGCCGGCGGGATGACGAAGGAGTGGGGCTGCCGACCGAAGGACGCGGGCTGCTGTTGTGAGTGCGACATGAACAATCCCCCAGCATCTGTGATGGTGTGGTGAAGACCGCTCAATGCCGTTGAAGGTTGTACGGAAATCCCGGAGGGCCCTTCGCCCTGGGTACGTGCCCCAGGAGGACGGGCCCTCCCCCCCGGCGCTCGGGCCGGGCCGGCCCCTCAGACGCTCTCGTGGCGACCGTTCACCAAGACGTGTCGGACGCGGCGGAGGGCGGCCAGTTCGTGCAGCGGGTTGCCGTCGACGACGAGGAGGTCGGCGCGCAGGCCGGGACGCAGGGCGCCGGTGTCGGTCAGCCCCAGGGCGCGGGCGGCGTTGGCGGTGGCCATCTCGAGAATGTCGGCAGGGGTGAAGTCCAGGGAGGCGAAGAATTCGAGCATGCCGACGTAGTCGCCGAACCGCGCTCCCGGCACACCGGCGTCGGTGCCGGCGATGAACCGGACACCGGCCTCCCGCATGTCGCGGATGACCCTGGACATCGACTCGGCGCGGTCGGGGCCGAGTTGCTGGAGGAACAGCCGCCAGTCCCCGGAGATACAGCGGCAGACGGCGATGTCGTTCTCGATGATGCGGCGGGTGACCTCCGGGTCGTAGGTGACGCCGTCGGCGGTGCGCCAGGAACAGTGCTCAAGGGTCCGGACGCCGGCTTCGACGCAGTCGGCGATGGCGGCGGTGCCGTGGGCGTGTGCCGCCACCTCCAGGCCGTGGCGAGCGGCCTCTTCGACGATCAGGCGCAGTTGGGCGCGGGTGAACTGCGACTCCCACATCCGCGGGCCGCCGGGGGTGAGGGCGCCGCCGGAGGCCATCACCTTGATCAGGTCGGCTCCGGCCGCCGCGTTGCGGGCGATCTGCCGGCGGATGTCGTCGTCGGTGGTGACTCCCCCGCCGAGAAATCCACAGTGGCCACCGGGCAGGGTCAGGGGTGCGGTCGCGGCGAGAATGCGCGGCCCGGCCGTCTTCCCGGACGCGATGGACGCACGCAGCGCAATGGTGAGCGCGTCGCGGTCGCCGAGGTCCCGTACGGTCGTCACCCCGGCGGCCAGCAGCTGTCCGGCGCGGTCCGCCATGGCGGCGGCGAGCTCGTCCGGAGCGGCCTCGGCCACCGCGCGCACCGGGTCCGGGCCCGCGTCGAAGGCGAGGTGGACATGGCAGTCGATCAGCCCGGGCAGCACCGTGGCCCCCGGGCACCGCAGGCGCCGCACGCCCGGATCCACCGTCGCCGCCAGCTCGGCCGCGGTACCGACAGCGGTGATCACGCCGGCGTCGACGAGTACGGCGCCGTCGCGGATCTCCTGGTCCGCATGTCCGGTGAGGACCAGGTCAGCGGTTATCAGTACCTTGTTCACGGTGTCCTTTCGCATAAGCACGGGAGACGGCGACGAGTTCGCGGGCTTCGGCGCCCAGGTCATTGCCGGAAGGAGAGGCGATACGGGTGGCGGAAAAGGCCGTATCGGGGTCCTCGGTGACCGGCTTCAGCGCGAGCGCCTCGGCGATGTGCCGGGCGAGTTGATCGGCCGGGCCGCGGGCGAGATCGGCCTCAGGAGCGACGCGTGCCAAATAGGGGCTCAGCCGCACCAGTCCGTCGCGGCATTCGATGAGCCGGCGGTAGAAGCGCTCATGGGTGCGGCGGAGCCGGAAGCGACGCCACCTGGACCCACTCGGCTCGACGTTCAGGACGAGTTCCGGATAGGCCGTGGCGAGGGCGGTCCACAAGGGGGTGAGCTCGCGGTACATACGGCGGTGGTACACAACGGACCGGAGATGCGCGGCTACTTGCATACCCGCGGAATAGGTCAACCCCAGCAGGACGATGCCCAGTGCCCAGTCGGTCATCGACCAGTTCACGGTGTTGAACGCCTGATGCCCCCCGGGAGCGTCGATGCGCAGAAAGACCCAGACGACCCGGTTGACCGAGGTGATCGCCAGCACGAACAGGCCGAGCGCCAAGACCCGCAGGCCGAGCGCCAGGTGCCGGGTCGCCAGGCGCGCATAGCGCAACGCCCAGAGCGCCGGGGTGAGATAGGCGTAGACGAAATAGGCGTTGCCGATGAGGTAGAACGCGGCGATGGTCGGCTGTGCCATGTCCGCAGTGGTCAAGGTGTGGCCGCGCAGCGCCGGCGGCGTCGCGATCATGTCGATGACCAGGGCGGTCAGGACAGCGGCGAGCAGGCCCGCATGGAGCCGGACCCGGCGCCGACGGGCCCTGTCCGGGCCGGGCAGGGAGAAGAGGAAGACCAGGATGAGCGCGCCGAGGCCGGACATGTAGACCGCGTTGAACGCGACCTTTCCGACTCCGAGGGCCGTGGCGGAATCGACCGCGAGCGTGACGCCGGGAAAGCTGAGGATTTGCCCGGCAGCCAGCAGGAGCAGGCAGGCGACCAGAAGGCGCAGCACCCGGTCCCGTGGCGCGCTGGTCAGATCGACGATCTTCCATATCGCCCCGACGATCAGCATGAGGGTCACTGGCTGCTGGAAGATTACGTCCACCCCCAGCGGGGGTTCAGCGCGGAACGAAGGGGGCCGAGCGCGGAATCCTCGGGGGTGCGTGGGGTGGCGTAGTCGATGACCACCGCCCATTCCTGGATGATGGTCGCGACCAGTTCGGCCTCGCGTTCATAGTCCTCGGTGTAGCAGGTGCGGCGAAAACCCCGGGGGACCTCATCGCGGGGGTAATCCGGACCGAGATCCGGCAGTTCTTCGTCCGAACCGCCGTCGTCCTGGTGGTCGGCGAGGATATGGCCGATCTCGTGCAGGATGATGTGGTCCTGATGTACGCGGGTCGTTTCCTCTTGGTAGAAAATGCACTCCTCATGCGGCCGGGACATCCACACCCCGAACGGGCCGGGTATCGGCAGCGCCCAGGGAATCAACCGTATGGGTTTTCCCCGGAGTTCACCGAGCCGCCGGCATAACTCGTACACCTCCAGCGGAGGCTGGATGTCGAGTTGTCGCAGCAGATGCTTGCAAGAGCGGCGGAGTTCGCGTTCGCGTACGGCCACGGCGTCCTTTCTCACGCCCCGGCGCCGGAGCCGGGGGTCCCGTCCTCATCGAATGTCTCGATCATCTTGAGCAGTTGCTCGCGCATCGCCGGCGTCATCGCGCCCGCCCTCATCGCGATCTTCCGCACCTGATGACCGGCGAGCCGTTCGCGCAACAGAGCGTCCTCGGGGTCCTCTTGAGCGACCAGGCACTGGACCGTGATCGGGCGCGACTCCGGCTCGCGGTGGTCGTCGAAGAACTTCGCCAGCCCCTCCAGGACGCTGAGCGTGGGGTTGGTGTGCGACCCGTTGCGCAGCATGGCCAGATAACTCCGCGACAGCGTCGCCGGGTGCGAGGGATCGGCGGTCACCGCCTTGGCCACTTCGGCAGTGGAGTACTCCCGCTGCCGGCCATGGGCATCGGTCCACCGCACCCTGGCGAACAATGCGTTCAGCCGCTCGGCCAGCGACGTCCCGCTGCCGCGGCCAGCTTCTCCCACCATGCCCACGCTCCCCGGCCGGACCCGCCCGTCATCCCCTGTGTCAGCCACTGTGTAGTAGCTGATTGGCCACTACACAAGACTACTTGACCCTCCAGTCCACAAAGTGCCAATATATTGGACGCTTCGCGCATGACGCCGGCTGGCGCAGGAACACGCCCTCTCCGCAGGCCCGTTGGAGACCGTGCTTCCCACGACAGCCCGTCGCGCACGAGACCGGTGACGAAGTGCGGGCGTGTCCCGCCCCTCCCGCTCGCAGCCCTGGGAGGCCGTACGCCGGCACCCGCGATCCGGTGGAGGACGTGGCCCGGGCCGTCACAGGGGAACGGCTCGCGCTCACATCCCTCCGCCGGATCCTTGCGCGCCGAGGCTCCCGCTGCCGTTGCCGAGCGCGGCGACGAGCTGGGAGCGCCCGTCGATGTGCAGCTTCCGGTAGGCACGGGTGAGGTGGGTCTCCACGGTCCGCAGGGACACGAAGAGGCGTTGCGCGATCTGCTTGTTGCTGTAGCCCTGGGCGGCCAGCGCGGTGACCCGCTCCTCGCTGACCGTCAGGTTGCCACCGGGGTGCGCCATACGCGTGGTGGACCGGCCGCCCGCGTCGTGCAGCCTCTTCTGCAGGCGCTGGGCGAGCGACGTGGCCCCGCACGCGGTGGCGATCTCCAGTCCGCGGCGTACGGCGGTCCGCGCACCGGCCTTGTCGTCGCGCTGCATCAGCGCACGCCCGTACGCATGCAGAGCGCGGGCGTGCTCAAGACGGGCGGGGGTGCGTTCCAGCGTGCTCACGGCCTCGGCCAGCAGGGCGAGCCCTCTCGGCCCGTCCGTCATCGCGCCCTGGGCGAGCAGCGCCACTCCCAGGGCGCGTGGGATCGCACAGCGCCTCGCGAGGTCGAGCTCCTCCTCCAGGAGCGCGTGTGCGTCGCGGCGGCGGCCCAGCGCCAGTTGGAGGATGGCGGCGCGGGACCGCCAGGGGGCGATCGCCGGGCTGAGGGCGCCGGCCGTCGCGAGGTGGTGGCCGCACTCCCGCAGCAGCGACAGGCCGCCGTAGAGGTCGCCCCGGGCGGTGCGCAGCGCCGACAGGCTCATCAGGAAGCGGCTCCACTCCCAGGAGACGTCGGCCGGGTCGGTGCCGGAGTGCCGGGCCGCGAGGGTCTCGGCCATCTCCAGATCGCCCTGCTCCACAAGGGCGTCGATCCTGATCGTGTCCAACGACAGCCAGTACGGTGGCTCGCCGTTCGGCCACGGTCCCTCGGCCGCCGCTCGGGCCGTGGCGGCCGCCTCCCCGATGTCCCCCCTCGCCAACAGGATGCTCGCCTTGTAGACGAGCAGGGACGCGGACAGCAGGTCGAGGCGCCGTGCCCTGGTCTCCCGCAGCAGATGTCCGCAGAACTGCTCGGCCCGGTCGAGCTGGTCCAGATGGAGCAGGGAGCGGGCCACGCAGTAGTGCAGCGGGAACAGGTCGAGGGAGAACATGGGCAGATTGACACCGGCGCGGTTGATCAGCTCGATGGCCTCCCCGGCCGGCTTGCCCGCCCGCAGGGCGTCGAACGCCCGGATGCCCAGCAGTTGCCGTTCCCCCGGCGTGCTGCCCGTCAGTTCCTCGTCGAAGCGCAGGCTCGGCTGTTCCGACGCGCTCCGCAACGAGGGCCGCTCGAACTCCAGCCACCAGCGCAGCGCCTCCTTGCGCAGCCGCCGCTCGCGGGCGCTCGGCGCGGAAGCCGCCGGCGTGGACAGTTCGGCGGTCAGGCTGGCCAGCCCCACGGCAAGCCCGCGGTGGTCCCGGGACAGGAGGGAGGAGTACGTGATCACGCCGACGGCTTTCGTACGGAGCGAGGCGTCGTTCAGCCCCTCCAGCGCCGCCGCCGCGTAAGACACCGCGAGGGCCGGGTCGTAGTGGCTGGCGGCGGTGGCGAGTTGCAGGAGGACCTGGGCCTGTTCCTCCGGCGTGATCGGCTGGTGCACCGCGTGGCGCAGATACGTCACGGCGGTCTCGGCGGCGCCCCTGCGTACGGCCTCTTCGGCGGCCCGGCGCAGGACGGCCACCGCCCAGCCGCCCTGGACCGGACCGGCGGCCAGCAGGTGTGCGGCCACTTCCTCGTCGGGCCGCCCGCCCAGGTGGAGCACCCGTGCCGCCCTGGCATGGGCCTCGCCCACCTCCTGGGGGGACCACTGGGCCCGCACGGTGTCCCGGACGACGGGGTGCACGAAGCACAGGTCCTCGCCGGCGCGCAGCAGGCCGAGGGCGTGCAGCTCCGCCGCAGCGCACCGGATCACGGCCTCGCCCTTGCCGCAGTAGGCCGCCAGCAGCTCCGGCGGCCGGCGGTCGCCCAGAATGGCCAGCCCACGGGCGAGTGCGGCGGTGTCCTCGGACCCCTGGCAGAGCCGGTCCCGGATCTCTCGCTGCAGCGTGTGCAGACCGAAGGTCTTGATGCTTTCGCGTCCCTTGCTGTCCGGCCGTACGCCGCTGCGCCGGGCATCGCACAGCAGGGCCCGCAGAAAGAGCGGGTGGCCGTCGGTGGCGGCGTGGCAGGTGGCGGCGAAGGACGGATCCACGGGCCGGGTGTCGAACACCTCCGCCACCAGGCGTTCCACGCTTCCCGGTGCGAGCGGTTCCAGGGGGACGGTGCGGCATATCGACGGGTGGGCCAGCTCGTTGAACAGCGCCTCGGGCGCGGGCCGTTCGCCCGTGCGCGTGGTGACGGCCAGCAGAACGGGGTGGGCGTCCGCCTGGTGCACCAGGCCCGCGAGCCACCGCAGCGACGGCGGGTCGATCGACTGCACGTCGTCGATCGCCAGCGCCAACGGCCGGCGGCGCGAGAGGCGGAAGGCGAGGTGGTTCAAGCTCCGTATCGTCTCGGCCCCGTCGGCGCGGGCGCCGGGTGCTCGGTGCGGGCGGTCCTCCAGGCAGAGCATGCGCATGACCGAGTCGGCGGCGCCGTGCAACGGATGCCCGTGCTCGATGCCGGGGTCGGCGGCCAGCAGCGAACGCAGCAGCCGCCGGACCGTCCCGAAGGCGAAATCACGCTCCAGCGCGTGGCCATGTGCCCGCAGCACCAGGAAGTCGGGGAGCCCGTCGAGCCAGTGGTGCAACAGGGCCGTCTTGCCGATGCCGGCGTCCCCGTCGAGCTGTACGACCCGCAGCCCCCCGTTGCGGACTTCCCCGGCCACCGCATGCAGCGCCGTCAGCTCGGCGGCACGTCCCACGAAGGGCCAAGCGGCCTGCTCGGATGCACGGTCCTGCGGCGGTTCGGCGCGCCGCGGGAGAGCCGGATCCGTCGTGTCGCGTCGGCGCCTGTCCATCCGGTGCTCACCTTCTGTCGCTCGCTGTGTCAGACGCTTGCTTGCGTAAGCAGGTTGCACATGCGGCAGCGCAGATCGGTTTTCGGCGAGTCACCGCCCTGTTCGGCGAGGTTGAGCCCTTATGTGTCGTGGTACGGGCGGCCCGGTGTCGTGGTGGTGCGGCCTACGTGTCGTGGTCCTGGACGGTCACGGGGTGTGACGGAGTACGGCAGCGTGGTGTGCCATGTGACGGAGAACAACGCCCCTTTCGTTGGATCGTGCGGTCGCCGGCGGCTGAACCAGGTGGGGAACTCCCGGGCTAGCGCGGGCCGGAAGTCGTGCTCCGGGCCCGCAGGATGCCGGCCGTGCCCGCCGCGAGGAGACAGCACGCAGCCGGCACGAAGAACGTGAGGTTGAGGGGGGCGAAGCGGGTCAGCTGCCCGATCACGGCCGGCCCGGCGAGCATGCCCAGGTAGCCGAGGCCGGCGACGCGGGAGACGTTGGCCCCGGTGGCGGCGCGGTCGGCGTGACCTGCCGCGCTGAAGAGCTGCGGGACGCAACCGGCCAGCCCGGCCCCGAACACGGTCCAGCCGAGCAGGGCCGGCGGGACCGAGCGGGACAACGCCACCACCGTCACGGCCACCGCGGCCGTCGACGCTCCGTACCGCAGGACCGCCACCGGTCCCCAGCGCGCGACCACGCGGTCGGCGAGCAGGCGGCCGACCGTCATGGCGGTCGCGAACGCCCCGTAGGCAAGAGCGGCGGTGGAAGCGGGCGCGTCGAGGACGTCGCGCAGATGCAGCACGCTCCAGTCGTAGGCGACACCCTCGGACAACATCAGGGCCAGCGCCAGGGCGGCAAGCGTCCAGATGCGCCGTGGTGTGCGGCGGTGCGTCCCCGCGGCGGCCGCCGGCCCTTCGTCGGTGCCGGCACGCTCGGGCGCGAGCAGCGCGGGGGCGGCCAGTACGGCGATCGCGAGGCCGACGACGGCCGTCGCGCCGAGGGCCGCCACAGGGCTCCAGCCCCAGCCGAGAGCGCCGGCGCCCAGCAGCGCGGCGAGGACGCCGCCGACGGAAAAGGTGGCGTGGAAGGCGGACATCACCGGACGTCGGCATCCGCGCTCGACCTGGACGGCGTGCGCATTCATGCCGACGTCCAGGCAGCCGTTGCCGAAGCCGAGCACCAGCAGCGCCGCCCCCAGCGTCCAGGCGCCGGTGGCCAGCCCCGGCAGAATCAGCGCCGCGCTGCACAGCGCGGCGCCGCTCGGTACGACGGTGCGCGGACCGAGGCGATCGGTGAGCCGGCCGGCGACCTGCATGCCCGTGAAGGCTCCCCCGCCCAGCAGCAGAAGGAGCCAGCCGAGGACGGCATGACCGATGCCGGTGCGCTGCTCGACGACGGGGATGTGGACGACCCACATTCCCATCAGGAATCCGTTCAGCGCGAAATAGCCGAAGGTGGCCAGCCGGGCGGCGCGCAGCCGCCGTTCCCCGCCGAGAGACATGAAGCTGCAACTCCTTGGTTCCGATGGTCCGGCTGCCCCGTGACGGGGAACGGGCGGTGGCGCACCGGCGGGCAGGAGGACCTGAGGTGTCTTCCCGCGGCCGCCCGGCCCGTCAGGGTGCCGGGGCGGCAGGCGTGCCGTCGACCGTGGCGGACGGGGGCCGCCGTCCGTAACGGTCGGGGGCGAGGAGGGTCGCCGCAGCGCCCACCAGGCAGGCGTCACCGCCCAGAGCGGACGGGTGGAGGGAGACGTCACGGACGAAAGCCAGCCCGGCGAACTCCCGCATCCCGGCCTCGATGGCCTCGAACAGCACCCGGCCGGCCTGGGCGACGCCACCGCCGATCACGATCCGGTCCAGTGCGCAGACCGCACCCACGGAGGCGAACGCGGCGCCGAGGGCCCGGCCCGCGCGGTCGAAGGCGGCCGCGGCCACCGGGTCGCCGGCGCGGGCCGCGGTGCTCAGCTCGCGCGCCGTGGGCTGCCCGCCGGGCCCACGCCATCCGGCCTGGCGGGCCCAGGCGACCAGGGCGGTACCGCTGGCGTAGAGCTCCAGGCAGCCGCGGCTGCCGCACAGACACGGCGAGCCGTCGAGGTCGATGACGGTATGGCCGATGTGCCCGGCGTTGCCGGAACGGCCCGTCCAGGGACGCCCGTCGAGGAGGAGACCGCCGCCGACACCGGTGGAGACGACACAGCCGAGCATGTCGTCGGCCCCACGGCCGGCGCCTGCCCAGTGTTCGCCGACGGCCGCGCAGATGCCGTCGCCGACGAGGGTGACGGGGCATCCCGGTACCAGTGCGGCCGCCCGGTCCCGTACCGGGAAGTCCCGCCATACCGGGATCATGACGGGGCTGATGGTGCCGCGGGCCACGTCGAGCGGCCCGGCGGAACTGACGGCGATGCCGCGTACCCCGCCGTAGTGGGCACCCGCCTGCGACAGCGGGACAGCGGCCGCGCCGGCCACGGCGTGCCAGGCCGCGTCGGGGTCCTGCCCGGTGGGGGTGGGAATCCGCGTACGGGCCGACACCCGGGCCGCCGCATCCACCAGTGCCGCGGCGATCTTGGTACCGCCGATGTCGAGGGCCAGGACCGGGCGTGGGTCCTCCCCCGGTCCGGGAGAGGGCCGGGCGGAAGGGGGGTCCGTCGTCAGGGCGCGGGGGATACGGGTCATCACTACTCCGCTGGGGGTGGTGGACGCGGCCGGAAAGGCCGCGCGCGGTCCGTGCTCGCAGGCGGCGTACCGGCCCTACAGGTAGAGCACGCGATGCCGGACGCTTCCGACGAGCCGGCCGGACCGCAGGGCGGCCCGGGAGAGCCAGGCGGCACGGCGGTCGGTGCGGCCCACGAGGTGGAGCCCGTGGTAGAGCAGCCACCCCCACTCGCGCGCGAGGCCCGGGAGGGAGGAGCGTGGCATGCCGTGGGCGGCGAAGGTGCGGAAGAGCATGGGGTGGGACCGGCCGTAGCGGAACGCCTGACGCGCCATCTGCCGGACGGTCGAGCGCAGTTGGTAGTGCACGACGGCGTCCGGGACGAAGGCCAGTTCCCGGCCGGCGAGCTGCGCACGCCAGAAGAACTCGACGTCGTCGGATCCGTACAGGTACCTCTCGTCGAAGCCGCCGAGCTGCGCCCAGACCTCCCGTCGGGCACCGCAGTTGGCGCCGAGCGGGTAGGGCAGGAATCCGAAGGTGTCGGCGAGCGAGGCGGTCGGCTTGGGCGGGCGGGCGGCCAGCGCCACCGGATCGTTCAGGGAGACGCGTTCGAGGGCGCCGCCGACCGCCGGTGCCCGGCGCAGCGCCCGTTCCATCGCGGTGAGCCAGCCCGGGGCGACGACATCATCGGCGTCGCAGAACACCAGGACGTCGCCCTGACTGTGCCGGCAGCCCGTGTTGCGGGCGCGGTTGACTCCTCCTCCCCCGGTTCCCCGGGCGCGGACGACGACCAGCCGGGGGAGCCGGTGCCGGTAGGCCGCGGCGGCCTCCCCGGTGCCGTCCTGTGAGCCGTCGTCGACGACGATGACCTCCCACGGCCCGGCGTAGTCCTGGTCGGCGAGTGCCTCCAGTTGCCGGCCGAGCGTGGCGGCGGCGTTGCGGGCGGGGAGGACGACGGAGACCAGGGGGAGCGGCCGCGCCGGCTGCGCTTCCTGCGCCGGTGCCGGCTGCCCGCCGGTCTGCCGGTTCCGTGCCGGCCGCCCGCCCGTCTGCCGGCCGGGTGCCGCCGTCACGGCAGTCTCCCGGTGTCGGCGGAGCCGGTGGCCGGGCCGGGCGTGGCAGTCGTGGGCGCGGCGGCCCGCTGTCCCCGGGGCTGCGGGCCTTCCGGCGGGGGGCCGCCCAGCACCGCGGCGAGCACGGCGTCGGTGTCCCGCAGGTCGGGAAGCACCGACTCGGCGCCGGCGGCCCGCAGTTCCGCGGCGGTGTACGTGCCCGTCGCCACGGCGATCGGCCGGGCTCCGCCGGCGCGTGCGGCCTGCACGTCCCGGACGGTGTCCCCGATCACGACCGTGTTGTCCGGTCCGAAGACGGCTCCGTACCGGTGCCGTGCCCGCTGCTGCGCGACGCCCACCAGGTCGGCGCGCACGGCGCTGTCGGACCCGTACGCGCCGATCCCGGCCTCCACGCATTCGTACAGCGCGACGGCACGGAGCTTGCGGACGGCGTTCCGGAGCAGATTGCCGGTCAGCAGGGACTGGATCACCCGTGGCTCGGCGCGCAGGGCGGTGAGCGCTTCGCGGGCGCCGGGCAGGGCGTGGCTGTGGTCGCGCAGTTCCTTCGCCACCGCCCGCAGCGACCTCACCATCGCCCGGTCCGCCGCCGCCTGGGCGATGCCGGTGATCCCTTCGAGGGCCAGCAGCTCCTGCAGGATCGCGCGCTCGGTGCGGCCTTGCGTCTCCACGGTGGCGGTGGGCGGGCGCCCGGTCAGCAGGGCGAAGGCCCGGGGGTATACGGACGTGGCGGCCGGCCCGCTGACCATCAGGGTGTGGTCGATGTCCCAGAGAACGAGGGTGGTGCGCATGAGGCTCCTCGGTTGGATCGGTGCGGCCCCGTGGGGCCCGGGGTCCGGGCCACGGCGTAGGGTCCGCGGGTGGCCGTACACAGGGCCGCGGTGCCCGCCGCGAACGTCACGGCCTCGGCGGCACCGCTGCCGGTGCCCAGCGCGAAGGCCAGTGCGGCGGCGAAGTTGTCGCCCGCGCCGTAGCAGTCCACCACCGGGCGGGGAGGACGGACGGCCCGATAGCGTCGGGCGGTTCCGCCCCGTGCGCGGTACACGCCTCCTTGCGCGCCCTCGGTGACGACGAGCAGGCCGGGTGGACGGGGCAGGCCCGTCGGGTCGCAGCGCTCCGCGGGATCGTCCGCGCTGCCCACCATGGCGTCGACCGGGATCCCCGCGGTGGTGAGGAGGGGGAACTCCCGGCTGGTTGCGGTGAGGACCGCTGCCTGCCGTGCCCTCGCCAAGGCGCCCGCCCCACCGGCGGTGAAGTAGACGGTGTCGCAGGAGCGGAGGGTCTCCCAGGGCAGGTCGTCCGCTTCTTCCGGCTGGAGCCGCGCCCCCAGGGTGGTCGTGGTCCGCTCGCCGGAGGCGTCGACGAGGCTCACCGCGGACCGGGTGGGCCGGTCCCGTACGGCGGCCACCACCTCCACGCCGAGCCGGCCGAGCACCTCCCGGGAGCGACGGGCCGCCTGGTCGTCGCCGAGCGCCGTGAAGAAGGTGCACGCCCCGGCCAGGGCCGCGAGTCGCACGGCGGCCACCGCTCCGCCGCCGGCCGGCCCCTCCCAGAGGACGTCCGCGTGGACGATGTCTCCGCGGGCCGGCAGCTGCCGCACGCGCGCGAGGGTGGTCCATTCCAGGTGTCCGACGACCGCCGCCCGCAGGTGGGGGGCGCCAGTGGCCGGCGGGTGCCGGGGGGCCGGCGGGCCGGTCATGAGCCGGCCTCCCACCCGGGCCCGCCGGTCACCAGTGCCAGGTGCCGGTCCACGTCCGGTTCTGCCGGCCCCGTCAGCTGCCGGACCAGGTCGTCCAGGAGCAGGGTGCCCATCAGGTAGTGGCCCAGGGCGAGTTCCTCGGGCGGCGCGCATCGGCCCTCGGCGTCCGGTTTCGGCTTGCGGTCCGACAGACGGCAGGGCGCCTCTGCCAGGACATGGAGGTCGTGCGTGAGCAGCAGCCGCTGCCGCCAGCCGGGATCCCCCTCCAGCAGCCCGGGTATCGCGGAGGTCTCCAGGTACGGCAGGAAGCCGTGGGCCGCCGAGCGGTAGCCCGGATACACGGGCCGGCGAAACCCGACCCGGTAGCGCGGCGTTCCCCTCCCGGCGCCGCCGTCGATGGCGAAGCCCAGCCGGAGGGCGGGGTCCCACACGGTGAGGCTGAACAGGGTCTTGGCGAGGTCGTAGACGGGATCCCAGTGGTCCACGGAGCCGCGCGGATCGATGATGCGGTAGTCCGTCTCCGAGTCGGCTCGCGATCCGGTTTCCTGGTCGGCTCGTCCGACCAGGATGTTGCGGACGTTGGCGTCCCCGTGGGCGGGGAACATCAGCCGGGGCGGGGCCAGCCGCCGCAGCCGGGCGGCGTGTTCGTCCGACAGGCGGTGCAGCAGCCGGGCCGGCGAGGCGCAGCGCCGGTCGTTGATCACCAGCTCGTCGGCCGCGGCGACCTCGGGCAGACGGCGTGCCAGCACCGGGAGCCGGCGCAGGAACCTCCCGAGGTTGACGTCGGTGAGATGGCCGGCCGGGGCCGGGACCGTGCGGGTGGCATAGCCGTGCACGAACAGGCCGTGCACCACGGCGTCGTGCTGGGCGAAGAACCGCCGCGTTCCTTCCGGCCCCTCCCGCAGGCACGCCGCCAGGTCCCGGGACGGGTAGTACGGCGTGGTGCAGGCGGCCCATCCGCTGCCCTCGATGCTGTCCCGTACGGGCAGGTAGTGGGCGCCCAGTTGGGGTGCGGCCTGCCGGATGAGCCCGATCTGCTCGCGTTTTCCGCGGAAGGAGGCCAGGTCGTGCCCGTCGACGGCGCCGCTTGCCGCCGTCAGGACCTTCAGGACCAGCTCGGTGCCGTCGGCCGTGCGCGCCCGGTGGACGCGGGCCGGCGAACCACCGTCGAGGATCTCCTCGCCGACCTCCAGGCCGAGCCGCCGTGCGGCCGCTTCGCGTGCCCGCTGCTCGGCCGGGCCGGCGGTGGAGACGGGTCCCGTCGTGGGTCCGGGCGGGTTGGTGCTCATGGTGTCCTCCGGGCGTCGGCGCTCACCAGTGGATGGCGGACAGCAGGGACTGGTGGAGTTCGGGGGTGCACGCGGCGATGCAGGAGCGCTGGTTGCCGGCGCCGATGTCCAGCAGGAGGGTGTCGTGCAGCGACTCCCCGTAGGCGTCGGTGATGACGACACCGGCACGCTCGGCCAGGTACACCGACGCGGCGATGTCGTACGGGAAGAGGTGCAGGATGCTTCCGTGCCCCACCGTGCGGAATGCGGCCTCCGTCTCGGGGTGGTCGCGCAGCAGACGGTTGCCGATGTCGACGTAGGCGTCCATCTGGCCCGTGATGATCCGGGAAATGGAGTAGGAGGCGCTGTTGACGACGTAGACGCCGCCGCGGTTGGCAGAGGCGTCGATCAGGTGCCCGTAGGCACCCACCATCAGCTGGGCCGGGTGACCGTTGAACTCCAGGGTCCAGAACATCCGCTCCAGATCCGTGGTGGTCCCCGGGCACGGCAGCCGTCCCGGGTAGCCGCTGCTGTGGATGCCCGGCTGGGAGTCGTCGGCGTACATCCAGTGACCGGTCTTGATCTCCATGAGCATCGCGCAGTCGATGTCCCCGATGGTGGGGGCGTCGGTGTAGCGCGCGGCGGCGATCGACACGCACGCCGGCTCCATGTCGGCCGCTGCCCCGCGAGTGCCGTCGATCGGGTCGATCACCAGGACATGACGCGGGTGGGCGCCGATCCGGCGGAGCCCGTGGCTCTCGGTGTAGACGGCCAGCGGGATGCCGGCCTCGACGAGGTAGTCCCAGGCTGCTTCCTCGGCCAGGACGTCGACCGGGAACTCCGCGTCACCGCCGGCGGTGGTGCCGTCCACGTAGCGGCCGCCGGCACCGGCCCGGTCGGCACGGACGACGTGGCGGATGTGCGCCGCCAGGCCATGGACCAGATTCCTCATGAGGCGTCCAGGAACAGTCGCCGCAGACGGTCGCACATGTCGTCCGCCTCCTCCGTCGTCATGATCAACGGTGGTCTGACCTTGACGACGTTTCCGAAGCCGTACAGGGACGTACGCAGCAACAGGCCGTGCCGCATGCCGCGTTCGGCCAGGTGGTTGGTGAGCGCGGGGTCGGGTTCTCCGTCGCTGTCGACGATCTCGACCCCGATCATCAGGCCCTCGCCCCGTACGTCGCCCAGGAAGGGGACCTGGGTGGCCAGCTCCCGCAGCCGGGACATGACGTGCGCACCCACGGCGCGCACGTTCTCCAGGAATCCGGGGCGGCGGAGGATCTCGATCGTCTTGACCGCCGCGGCGGCCGCCAGCACATTGGCGCCGAAGGTGGAGCTGATGTGGTGCCCCTCCAGGCCGGTCAGCCGCTCCTGGGCGAGGATGCCCGCGATGGGCAGGCCCGAGCCGCCCAGCCCTTTGCCGAAGGTGAGCAGGTCGGGCGTGACGCCGAAGGTGTCGGCGGCGAACATCTGGCCGGTCCGCCCGAAGCCGGTCTGGATCTCGTCGAACACCAGCAGGATGCCGCGTTCGTCGCACAGGTCGCGCAGCGCCTGCAGATAGCCGTCCGGGGCCACGATGTTGCCCCCGTTGCCGGAGACCGGTTCCACCACCACGCACGCCACCCGGCCGGAACTGGCGTAGTCGATGAAGTCGTTGATGCGCTCCGCGCACAACAGTCCGCAGGTGGCGCGTTCCTGGCGGTAGAAGCACCGCGCACAGTACGGGTCGGGGACGTGCACCACGCCCGGTATCTGGGAGGGGAAGGGAGCCCGGCGGAAGGCGGCGCCCGAGGCGCCGATCATGCCGATGGTCTGTCCGAGGTGGGCGCGGAACAGCGAGACGACGTCCGGATTCCCGGTGTGGTGCTGAGCGATCTTGATGGCGCCCTCGTTGGCGTCCGAGCCGCTCGACGACTTCAGGTGGACCCGGCTCAAGCCGTCCGGCGCGATCTCCGCAAGCCGGCTGACCAGTTCGTTCACCGGACCCGACTGGAACTTGGACGTGACGTGGATGAGTTCGCCCGCCTGCGCGCGGACCGCCTCCACGATCTCCGGGTGGGAGTATCCGAGCGTCAGGTTGAAGGTTCCCGACGAGCAGTCCAGGTACCGCGTCCCGTCATCCGCACAGAGGTAGACCCCCTCGCCCCGGGCGGCCTTCAAGGGATGCGGTGGGTTGTAGTAGTGGCGCAGGACGTCGTCGACGTCCTCGCCACAGGAGTTCGCTGACGGCAACACGGTCATCCTGGGCGCTCCTTGCCTGTGTTCCGGAATACCTCGGCCTGCCTCGCGGGAGTCCGCACCACGCATCGCCCGAGGCTCGCGGGAGCCGTGCGGCCGCGGGGGTCCGCTCCGGGCCCGCAGCCCCATCGAGTCCAGCAGCCGCGGAAGGTCGGTGTGCGCGAAGGACGCCAGGGTCAGGTCTGCCTCGCTCAGATCCAGGCCGGCGGTCATCGCGTTGGGCACCGCGACGCACCGCAGGCCGGCTCTCTTGGCTGCGGTGATGCCGCTGGGCGAGTCCTCGAACGCCATCGCCTCGTCCGGCCGCAGCCCCAGCCGGTCCAGCGCCTCCTGGTACAGATGCGGCGCCGGCTTGGCCCGGTCGGGCTGCCCCTCCGAGCTGTGGATGGCCTGCCAGCCCCGTTCGATGCCGCACTGCCGGAGATAGCGGGCGATCCAGGGTCTGCGGCTGTTGCTGACGAGCGCCCGGGCCAGGCCCGAGCGGTCCAACTCGGCCAGCCACCGGCGTACTCCCGGGCGCGATCCCAGTCCCGCCAGCCGCTCCTCGGTGCTGCGCGAGACCACGGCATCGGCCGCCTCCCGATCAACGCGGCCGCCCGTCAGCCGCTCCAGTTCGCTCCACAGGTCGAAGCCGACCGTGCCCACGACGGTGGACCAGGTGCTTCCCGTGAGCACCTGTCCGTGCCGGTGGAATACCTCCGCGTACGCATGAAAGATATGCGGCTCGGGGTCCCACAAGGTGCCGTCGAAATCGAAGAAGACCGCGCGCAAAGGCAGCGCGCGCACGGCGGAAACGCCAGAGGGATAAGGATGCGGCACGGCGGCCCCCCGTGATGGAAGAAGCGGCGGCACAAAGTTTCAGCCACCCGCGGCTCAAGTCGCCCTCATTGAAAGCAGCGCCCAGCAGCGAATCAACCGGATGGGGCTAATGCTTCGGTCACCCCGTACACCGGCCCGTCGTGACCACGAAATTGTTTGTCACCGCACCGCAATCAGCACGGAGCTGCCCCGGCATTCCCCTCCGCACCGGGCATATCCGCCGGTGGCGGCCGTAGCGTGGGTCGTCTCCCGCCATGGAACGAGCTGTCCGGGAAGTCCGGGCACAGCCGGGTCGGAGCACAGAGTTTTTCGCCGGGGGCTCAGGTTGTTTCTTCCGTGCTGCCGCTCGCCATATCAGCGAGAGCCGCCGCCACATCAGGACCCAGGAAACCATGATGAACACTGCGCAATACCAGCCGCTTGGGGCGGCGGGGCGAGGCGAAAACGTCGTCGTTCCGGACGGGTACGACCCGGGTGGGAAGTCGCAGCGCCTCGGCGACTCTCGACATCAGCTCGAAGCGGGTCACCACCTCGGCACCGGCAAAGTGCAACAGCCCCTGGCGGTCCCAGAGTTCCTCCAGGGCAGGCGCGAGGATCGGCAGATACACCGGCGCGCAGACGACGTCCGTCTGTGCCTGCGTGACGGGGCCCGAAAAGCGCGCCATGAACCTGTCCGCCCATGGGCTGCGGCCGTAGACCAGGGGGATGCGGACCACCAGGTGGCCGCCCGGGCCCAGCAGCGCATCCTCCGCCGCGCACTTGGTCCGCCCGTAGACGTTCACGGGCGAGCGCGGGTCCTCCTCGGTGTACACCTCACCCGTGCCGTCGAAGACGTTGTCACTGGACAGCAGGAGGATCTTCGTCGGGGTATCCCGGAGCGCCGTGCGCAGCACCTCCACGGAGCGGACGTTGAGCGCGTGGGCGAGTGCGGGCTGCGCCTCGGCGGAGGCGAGGTCCACCAGCCCGGCGGCGTGAATCACCAGGTCGAAGCCCTGACCCAGAAGTGCGCACAGCGCCGCCTCGTCGCGCAGATCCACCGTCACCAGACCGGGCACGGCCCGTCGCGAGCAGGTACCCACCACCGTGTGGCGGGCCGAAAGGCTCTGCCACAGGGCTCCGCCCACATAGCCCGACGCACCGAGCAGCAGGATTTTCATCGGTCATCACCCGGGTCCTCATTCTCACAACCCGTCGGACGGGCTCACGGTTGGCGGGAATTCACCGACACCGGTCCGCAGCACGCCTCCGATGGGCCGCAACCGGCGAGAGCCCAGACCATACCTCCGGCCCAAGGAGCATGAACGTGGACAGCGACACGATGATGCAGGCCCTGGTCTTCGAAACGGGCGAGCGACTACGCCTGTGCAGCCGTCCGCTGCCCGCGCTGTGCCATCCGGACGACGTCCTGGTGCGGGTCGCGGCCAGTGGCATCTGCGGCACGGACCGGAGCATCGTCCTGGGCGACTTCCCCGCCCGCTCCGGCGTCGTGCTCGGACACGAGGCAGCCGGCGGGGTGGTGGCCACGGGTCCGGCCGTCGGCTCCCTGGCTCCGGGCGGACGCGTGGTGATCAATCCGACCTACCACTGCGGCAGTTGCCGGTACTGCCGTCGCGGGATGGCCGCCCACTGCGCGTCGAAGGACGGGCGCGAGATCGGGGTCGACCGCGACGGCACCCTCGCGGAGTACGTGGTGGTCCCGGCGCCCTTCCTGCACCCCCTGCCGCCGGGAGTCTCCTACCGCCGCGCCGCTCTCGTCGAGCCGCTGGCGTGCGTGCTGAACAACCTCACCGCCGCTTCCCTGCGCTGGACGGACCGCTGCCTGGTCCTCGGGGCCGGCCCCATCGGAACGCTGTGCGCCCTGGTGCTCGCCTTCCGTGGCCACCGCGTCACCGTGGTGGAACGCGACGCCGTCAGAGTCGAGCTGGCGCAGCACGTCCTGCCCGCGCCGACACAGGTGGTGCCGGCGCGGGGCGGGGACCTGTGGCCGGCGGCCGACGGCCGGGACGCCGGGCCGGACGTGGTCGTCGACACCACGGGGGTGCTGCTCGCCGACGCCCTGGAGGTGGTCGCGACCGGCGGAACGGTGGTGGCCATGGGCGAGCGGGAGACGGCCACCGCCACGATTCCCGTACGGTCTCTCGTCACCCGGGGAGTGCGCGTCGTGGGCGCCGGCCCCTATCCCCCGCACCTGTTCCAGACGGCGTTGGACCTGGCGCGTGACCTGCCCCTGGACAGCCTGGTCACCCATACTCTGCCGCTCCACCGGTATGCCGAGGCGTTCGCCGCCCTGCACGTCCCCCTGGCGGACACCCGGCCGGCACCGTCCTCGTACGCGGCCATGAAAGTGCTCCTGCTCCCCGGCGACCAGGCGAGGGAGGAATCCCGTTGCGCTGGCTGATCTTCGACTACGGCAATGTCATCAGCAGACAGAGCGAGGTCGTGCCGGAGCTCGCCGCCCTCCTCGGCGTGGAGCCGGAGCCCTTCGCACGCGGCTACTGGAGGTTCCGGGACGTCTACGACCGGGGCTGGACGGACCTTCGCTACTGGCGGGCCGTCGGGCACGCCGCCGGCAAGCGCGTCACCGTACGGCAGGCCGCCCAGCTCACCCGGGTCGACCTCGCCGGGTGGCGGGAGACCGCGCCTGAGGTGGTGACGCTGCTCGGTGAGCTGAACCGGGCGGGGGCCGCCCTGGCCCTGCTGTCCAACGCGCCCCGCTCGCACGGTCGGTTCTTCCGCCGCCAGCCGTGGTCCGCGCTCTTTCACCACCTGGTGTTCTCCGGGGAGGTCGGGGTCGCGAAACCGGAGAGCGACGTGTGGAGAGTCCTGCTCCAGCACCTGCGCTGCGCACCTGCCGACTGTCTGTTCTTCGACGACCGGCGCATCAACATCGACAGTGCCCGCGCGGCGGGGATACCCGCCCGGCACTGGACCGGACCGGCCGAGGCGCGACAAGCCATCGCCGAGGCGGGATTTCACTGAACGAGCCCCCACGTGCCGGCGTTGTCGACAAGCGATCGGACGCCCGGGGGAAGAGAAAAGAGGAGATCCACATGTCAAGAACACCGTGCACCGACGCTGCCCGGGGCCGACGCCGGAGAAGTGTGCTGGCGGGCGCCCTCGCCACCACTGTCCTCTCCGGCCTGGCGCTGATCGGCTCCCCCACACCTGCCCATGCCGATGACGGCCAACAGGCGAACGTCGACGAAAAGCTGTACCAGAACGAGCAGGACGTCCTCACGGCGATGGAGAAGTGGGCGCCCGTCAAGCCCTCGGAGAGCGTGATGGGTTACCCGAAGGGCCTCGACAGGGACAAGGACGGCAACGTCAAGGCCATCACCCTGGCGGACGTGCAGCCCAAGTACGACCCCGACGAGGCGGTCAAGGACGCCGAACTGGCGGCCGCGCAGTACGCGGCCGACACGAAGAACCCCGCGCCGCTCAGGGCGAGCGCCGAACACCTGTCGACGGGCTGGCCCGGCTCGAAGGCGGCAAACGGACCCGACATCCGTCCGAACACCAAGAACGATGTGGTGGGCGGACAGCCCGCTGAGCAGTACTGCAACATGGTCAACAAGGACCCGGATCATGCGGCGTTCGGGCAGACGGCACCCTGCATCTTCGTCGGCAAGGTCGACGAGAAGTGGCCGGTGCGGGGATCCACGGACGGTGTGGCGGGCGGGGGGACGCTCAGCTACAAGGTCTCGGGGTCCGTCACCGACGAGAAGAGCACGACGGAAGGCTGGTCGGCGGGCGGCAAGATCTCGCCCAAGATCACCGGAACTCCCGCCGGAGACAAGGGAGGAGCGGGCGGAGAGATCGGCGGTGAGGTCAGCTTCACCTACAGCTACTCCTCCACCTCCCTCAAGCGAGTGATGAACACGCTGGAGACGTCGGTCCAGATCGAGGTCCCGAATGACAAGAAGGGCTATCTGGAAGGCCGGGCCAACGGCGCGTACTACACCGGCTACATCGTCGTCCGCGACATCGACAGCAACAACCAGGAGTCGCTGGTCGCCATACCCGCCCGGGCCTACGTCCAGGCGCCCGACACCACCAGCCCGCAAACCTGGTTCAAGCGGCTGACGCCCGCGTAGCACGCCCGCCCGGGCAGCTGCGGTACGCCATCCGCCCGTCACCGGCGCCGAGTCGGCCTCGGCGCGGTGACCACGTTTCCCCTGTGCCGGCCCTGCCCGACAACCAGGGCCGGCGGCTGCTTCCCGCACCCCTCAAGCCTGGACCGCGAGGGTTCAGGCACCCCGAAAGGACAGCGTTCAGCAATGAAATGGTCTTCCACCCTCACCGCGGCGGCACTTGGAGCCGGAGCGGTTGCCGGGCCCGTCGCAGCGGCTTCGCCTTCCGTCGCGGCACCGCAGCGAGCCAAGGCAGCCACCTCGACGGTGCGATGCACATCCAAGGATCGAGAGCTGGCCACGAAACTGGCGAGCGATATAGCCAAGGCGCTGGAAAGCCGGGCGAGCATGGCCTCGCTCTCCTTCTACGACCGGCCCACCGGAACCAGGTGCACCGCCGACGCTGCCAAGCAGTACGACTCGGCGAGCGTGGCGAAGACGATCATTCTCGGCGCCTTGCTGTATCAGCGGGGCGGCGACCTGACCGGGGAAGAAGACGCTCTCGCGCGCAAGATGATCGTCGATTCGGACAACGATGCCGCGACCACCCTGTGGAAGCAGTTGTCCGATCTGACGGATCCCAAGAAGCCGGACCCGGTGAAGATCCAGGAATTCCTCGACAAGGCCGGGATGCAGCAGACCGTCCCCGACAAGGAGGGCTTCTGGGGCCTCACCCAGGTCACCGCGCACGACCAGGCCAAGCTGTTGCGGCTCTTCTCGGGTGACGATGATGCAGTGCTCGGGAGCAAGGCCCGCGCTTACGCACTCGACCTCATGAACCACGTGCAGAGCATCCAGCGCTGGGGCGCCACGGCCGGTGCTCCGGTCGACTCCGTGATCCATGTGAAGAACGGCTGGCTGCAGCGCAGTCAGAACCCCGACGTCGACGCATTCGACAGAGGCGACTGGAAGGTGAACAGCATGGCCGTCCTCACGGAGCACGGCTACGACTCCGGTCTGGTCGTCCTCACCGAGAACAACAGAGTTCCTGAAGGGCACCCCACCAACGAGGGGTGGGATTACGGGATCGACACGATAGAGACCATTTCCCGCGCCATATACCGGGACGTTTATCCCGGCGCTGAGGGCTACGACCCCAGCAGGCCGACCGTTCCGGCTGCCGAGCCACCCACCGCAGGGTAAGCGAGCGGGGCCCCGGGGCTTCGGCCCACGAACCCCGCCCCGCGCCTCAGCCCATGAGCCCGGCCTGGTGCGCCAGCAGCGCCGCCTGCACCCGGCTGCCGCACCCCGTCTTCCCCAGGATCGAGCCGACGTGGCTCTTGACCGTCCCCACGCCGATGCCGAGCCGCCTGCCGATCTCCAGGTTCGAGAGCCCCTCCCCCAGCATGCGCAGCACCTCCCGCTCCCGGCCGGTCAACTCCGTCACCCTGCTGTCCGCGCCGGTCGCCCCGCCTCCGCCGCGGCTCAGCATCTGCCGGATGACGGTCCCGGTGACGCCGGGCGAGAGCACCGCGTCCCCCGCGGCCGCGGCCCGTACCGCGCTGATCAGCTCCTGCGGCCCCTCGTCCTTGAGCAGGAAGCCGGTGGCGCCGTCCCGCAGGGCCCGCAGGACGTTCTCCTCGTCGCCGAAGGTGGTGAGCATGACCACCTTCGGCGCGGGGTCGAGGGCGGCGAGCGGTGCGACGGCCGCGAGCCCGTCGAGTACGGGCATGCGGACGTCGAGGAGCACCACATCGGGCCGGTGCTCGGCGCCGAGCCGGACGGCCTCGGCGCCGTTGGCCGCTTCGGCCACCACCTCGATGCCGTCGGCGTGCCGGAGGACCAGCCGGACGCCGTGCCGGATCATCTCCTCGTCGTCGGCGAGCAGCACCCGGATCGCGGAACCCGCCCCGGATTTCCCCGAGTTGGCCTGGTCAGTCATGTGTCCTTCTCCCACTGTGCGGTTCGGTCACCACCGGAACGGTAAAGCGGTCGATCGCGATCAGAGTGTCGGACCGGAAGCAGTAGCGGACGAGCTCCAGCCGCCCGTGCGCGGACTTTGCGTCCGTGTACGGATACAGGCAGTCCGTGGCGGAACCCGGCCGCGGCGGTTCGCGCCCGGCGGCCGCCGCGCGCGACGCGGCGTCGTCCGGCGCCACGGCGCGCTGCACCTGCTCCCTCGTCATCCCCACCCGGGGCGGTGCCGGGCTCCGGTACGCGAGGTCGTACCGGGAATGGTCCACCAGCAAGACCCCGAACAGCGTCATCGCGCCCAGCCCCACCAGGCCGAGCAGCCCGGTGACGGCAACGGCGATGCGCCGCTGGAGGACGGAGAGCCTGCTGCCGGGCTCCTCGACGGCGACCGGTCCGCTGTCATACGGCGCCGCCTCCACCGTCTCCGCGCCGGGCCCGGGGTCGGCGGGGAGGTCGGCCGCCACGGCGAAGCCGCCGCCGGGCGTCCGCCCGGCCTCCAGGCCGCCGCCGAGCAGCGCCACCCGCTCCCGCAGCCCGGTCAGCCCGCGACCGGAGCCCAGCCCGGTCACGACGGGCGGCCGCGTGGGCGGAGCGCCGTTGCGCACCCGCACCTCCACCCGCTCGCCAATGTGCCGGACGGCAACGGTCACATGAGCCCCGGCCGCGTACCGGTGCACATTGGTGAGCGATTCGCGCACCACGCGGTGCACCGCCCGCCGCACCCGGGCCGGGCGGGCGTCGAGATCCGGCCCCTCCCACACCAGCTCGGCGGGGATGCCGCCGCCGCGCGACTCCTCGACCAGCGCCTCGACGTCCGCTCGGGTGCCGGTGGCATCGGTCAGCGCGCCGATGCCGGGCTCGCCGCCCAACGGCCCGAGGACCCCCAGCACCTCCCGCAGCTCCTGCATCGCATCCCGGGTGGCACGGCGCACCACCGCGGCCTCGTCCCGCAGCTCGGGCGCCTCCTTGAGCAGCGCCATCTCCAGCCCGCCCGCGTGCAGCGAGACCAGGCTCAGCCGGTGCCCGACCAGATCGTGCATCTCCGCGGCGATCCGCGACCGCTCGCGCATCCGGGACTCGCTGTCCGCCAGCCGCCGCGCCTCCTCCGCGGCGGCAGCGCGCTCCCGCAACGCCCGCAACAGCCGGTCGCTCTGCCCGGCGGCGGTACCGACCAGCCCGGGCACCACGACCGTGGTGACGGCGAACACCGCAGCCAGCGCCAGGCCGAACAGCCGGCTGCCCACACCCAGCACGGGAGCAAACGCCGCACAGGTCAGCATCGCCGAGGCGGCCGCCGCGAGCAGCACCCCGACCTGCCGCCGTGGCGTGGGCAGCTGCCGGGCCGCGGTGTAGGCCGCCACCGCGGTCAGCAGCGCCACGGACGGCGCCACGCCCATCAGCGCGGCCAGCCCGACCACACTGGCCACCGGGTACCGGCGCCGCACCAGCATCAGCGCGATGCCGACGGCCCCCAGGGCCACCGCCGCCCAGACCGCCCCCAGCCTGGCGTCGATCGCCGACTCGGCCTGGTAGCCGAGCAGCACGAGCGCCCCGGCCAGCACCGCCTCACCGGCCGCCCGCCACAGCTGCGGCCCCGGCTCCCCGGGCTGCGTAAAGAGGCTCCGGGTAGCACGGTTCTCGGACACGGGTGGGGCGCTGGACGACATGACGACGATTATCCGGGGCGACGCACGGGGCGCCCCTGCTCCTTGCGGCGGACCCGCCTCTGCCCAAAGACAGAGGCCCACGAAAGAGGCCGATGAACGGCAGGCGCGCCGGTCCTCCTCGTTCCCGGGCCACCGTGCGAGACTCGACGCGTGATTATCGAACGTGCGTACGCACACGTGGCCTCCGGTGACGACCGGGAGTGGCCCTGGTCCGTGCCCTGTGTGCGCGACCTCCTGGCGAACGGGTTGCGCTTCACCGCGCCGGTGACCTTCCTCGTCGGCGAGAACGGCTCGGGCAAATCGACGCTGGTCGAGGCGCTCGCCGAGGGCTTCGGTCTGGACCCCTGGGGCGGTTCCCACGACTGGCGCTACGCCAGCCACCGGGCCAAATCGGCGTTGGGCGAGCGGATCCGCTTCGACGCGGCCCCGCGTGGACGGCAGATGCTGAGCAGCTGGTCGGCCCGCAAGGGGTTCTTCCTGCGCGCCGAAACAGCGCTGAACGCGCTGGAGCGGGAGGGGTTCGCGCCGGATTCCGTCAGCCATGGCGAGGGCTTCCTGGAGGCGTTCCGGTGGAAGTTCCTCAAGCCCGGGTTGTACGTGATGGACGAGCCGGAAGCCGCGCTGTCGTTCGCCTCCTGCCTCGAACTGCTCGGCCATGTCGACCAGTTGGTGAAGAGCGGTGGTCAGGTCGTCTGCGCCACCCACTCTCCGCTGCTGACCGCGCTGCCGGGTGCGGACATCGTCGAGATCGGCGAACACGGCATGCGCCGAGTGGCCTGGGATGAACTCGCCCTGGTCGATCACTGGCGCCGCTATCTCGGCGACCCGCAGTCCTACCTCCGGCACGTCCTCGGCTGAGACCCCCACGAGGCGCCCTACGCCCGGGAGGCGAGGCTGCGGGTGACCGCCAGGATGGCCATGTCGTCCTGGCCTTCGCCGCCGGTCCAGCGGCCGACGTCCTTGATCAGGGCTTCCACCAGGGCCTCGGGGTGGGTGAACCGCCGGCCCATGCGCCTCGAACGCAGCGGGTCGTAGAACGTTCCCTGTTCGTCCCGGGCCTCGGTGACCCCGTCGGTGACCAGGAGCAGCGAAGCGCCCGGGGGCAGGCGCACCACCTCGGCCGGCGCGCGCTCCACGGGAGCGAGGTCGTCCAGCCCCATGCCGAGGGGCAGCTGCGGGACGGCCGGATCGAGTCGTACGAGCTGCCCGCCGTGGACCAGGTACGGGGGCGGATGCCCGCGGTTGACCAGCCTCAGTACCTGGCCGTCGGCGGACACCTCGGCCAGTACGGCGGTGGTGAAGCCCTCGCTCGACGGAATCGGGCCGGCCCGGGCCGCCGCCCTGGCCATCGCCTCGTCCAGCCGCTGCACCAGCGTCTCGAGCGTGGGAGCGTACTCGGCCTCCTGCCGGAAGGCGCCGATGGCGACCGAGACGGCGGCGACGGCCTGGATACCCTTGCCGCGTACATCGCCGATGATCATTCGCACCCCGAAGGGTGTCTCCTGTACCGCGTACAGGTCACCGCCGATCCGTGCCTCCGCCTGCGCCGCGACATATCCGGCGGCCACCGCCAGCGGACCGGCCCGCTCCGGCGGGTCCGGGAGCACCGCCAGCTGGACCGCCTCCGCGAGATCCCTGGTCAGCGCCAGATCACGCCCCTGGCGCGCGATCAGCCCGTTGATGGCCAGCGCCAGCACACCGATCAGGCCGACCACGGCCAGATCGACGAGCAGCGGCGTCGCCGGCCGCCCGCGCTCGATGTCCAGCCCCACCGAGACCGCGCACGTCACGGCCACGACAGTGACGGCGGAACGGTAGGGCAGCATGGCGCCCGCGATCAGCGGCCCGGCCGCCAGGAGCGGCAGTCCCAGGTACGGCTCGAACGCGAAAAGGTCCAGCAGCACGCCGGTCACGAGGGCCAGCGCCACGAGCGTCCACGGCACCTTCACCGGCGCGGGCTGCAAGCCATTCACAGTGCCCTCTCCTGCTGCCGGGCCGCGCTCGCGACGCGGAACGAAACGTAAGGCCACGGCACGATGCGCCTCACCGACTACCTCGGTATGCCCATCGCTTCACAGATGCGCGGTATGTGCAACAGATGCAGGGTGCGCGCGGCACCGGGCGCCGCACCGCCTGGCCTGGGGCAGGAGAAGCGGCTCCGGTTCAGGAGAAGCGGCTTCGAGGAGCCGCGTCGGTGGCGGTGACCGAGTGTGACGGTGGGCACCGTCAGCGCGGTCGGTCATCGCGGCGGGCCAGGACACGGTAGGCGTTGGAGAAGCCCGGCCGCCGCCGGGTCCCGGGCTTGATCAGGCGGTCGAGCAGCCAGCCCAGCACGAGGAGGGGAACGCCGGCGGCGAGCACGGTGGCCCGCAGGACGCGGCTCGCTCGTCCGGGTGCCTCGGCGTACCACGGTTCGTCCTTACGGGGGGCCACGCTGCTCAGGGCCAGCCAGGCCGCGGCGAGCAGGTCGACGGGGTCGTGCGGTTCGGCGTGTTCCTCCGCGACCACCGTGAACCCCAGCTCGGTCAGTCGCTCGCGCAGATTTCCCACCGGAATGAAGTGCAGGTGCTGCGGCTGGAGCCACGGCAGCCACCAGCGGCCGAGCAGCCGGCCGAACCGGCACTGCGGGTCCGGCACCTCGATCAGCAGATGCCCGCCGGGGCGCAGGGCCCGGTGCGCCGCGATCAGCTCGGCCTCGGGATCGGTGCTGTGTTCCAGGTAGTGGAACATGCTGACCACGTCGTACTGCGCGGCCAGTTCCCCGGCCAGTTCGACGAAGCCGCCCCGGTAGCCCCGCTGCACCCAGCCTCGTTGCTGGGCGGTCTCGACGCCCGCGCTGATGTCCAGCCCGTCGAAGACCGTATGGGGCAGGACGGCACGCGCCGCGTCGCAGAAGTGCCCCTGTCCCGTCCCCACGTCGAGCCAGGTCTCCGGCTCGGCGTGGGGCAGCACGGCCTCGGCCCTGAGCGGGTAGCGGGCGTCGTGCCCCCGGAAGAGCGCGGCGAGGTTCTCCTCACCGAGCCCGTCGTAGAAGTCGCGGTAGTAGAACTCCAGCCCCTCGGCGTTGAGTTGGGGGTTCTGGAAGACGTGGCGGCAGTCCTGGCACTGTTCCAGGACGAACCTGCCGGGCTTGCCCTGCAACAGGTCGCGGGTCTTGAGCCGTACCTTCAGCCGGGCCGCACCGCACCACGGGCAGTCGGTGCGGCGCGGCTGGAAGAACCGCGCCGGCCCGTGCGCCAGGTCGTCCTGGTAGCGGGAGCGCAGTGCGGCGACCTGATCGACCCTGCTCATCATCAACGGCTTTCTGTGGCTGGGAGCGCGGCGAGGTGTTCGAGGTGGGCCGCGGCGGCGGCTGCGCCGCCGGCGGCGCGGAAGGACCGGCCCACCCGTTCCGCGGCGGCGCGGTGGCCCGGTTCGTCGAGCACGGCGTCCAGGGCCGTGCCGAGCTGCTCGGCGCTCGCCCGGCCGAAGCGGACGCGCACGCCCGCGCCGGCGTCGACCACCTGGGCGGCGATGGTGGGCTGGTCGTCCCGGATGGGGGCGACCACGAGGGGCAGCCCGTGCCACAGCGCCTCGCAGACGGTGTTGTGCCCGCCGTGGCAGACCACGGCGTCGCACCGCTCCAGCAGCGCCAGTTGGGGCACGCTCGGGCGCACGAGCAGCCCTTCTCCGCTCTCCTCCAGCGTTCCCGACGGGTCGACGACCACTGCCTGCAGCCGGTCCGACCGGGACCGCACCGCCTCCGCGCACGTGGCGAGGAAGCGCGCCCCGACCTCGGCGTTGGCCGTGCCCAGGGTGATCAGGACCGTGGCGCGCCCGGGATCCAGCCGGTCCCACGGAAAGTCGTCGGTGGCCGGCCGGGAGGCGAGGGACGGGCCGACGAACCGTACCTGGTCGCCGAAGGAATCGGCCGACCCGACCAATTCCTCGGTGCTGAAGGTCAATACGAGCCGGTCGGACAGCCGCGGGTCCACCGTGCTGTCCGGATCGCCGATCCGCTGCCGCAGGGCGTGCAGCCTGTCGGTGATCCACTCCTCCACCTTGGGCATGCCGGCCAAGGCGGTGAACCCCGCCGAGGTGGTCGCCGACGTGGCCCAGGGGATGCCCAGCTGCTCGGCCACCAGCCCGCCGGCGACGGCCTGCTGGTCGGCGATCAGGACGTCCGGACGGAATTCCGCCACGGCGGTCCGCACCCCCGGGGCCATCTGCTCCGCCAGGGGGATGAGGAACCGCTCCCAGAGGAACTTCAGCGCCGCCGGTCCGCGGAGCGAGAGCGGCCGCAGCAGGGCGGGGTCGTCGAGCGGCGGCGCGGCGCACGGGAACACCGCTGCCCGCTCGCCGGCCAGCGGCCGTACCACGTCCGGCAGTCCGGCCCAGGCGACCTCGTGCCCCCGCCGGACCAGCTCCGCCGCGACGCCGAGGGTGGGGTTGATGTGGCCGACCAGCGGCGGCACCACGCACAGGAATCGGCTCACCGGCCGCCGACCTCCGCCGCCCCGGCAGCGTGGTGCTCGCGGACCCACCCGGTCAACAGGTCGCGCACCAGGTCCGTGGCCCCCATCAGGACCCAGTGCTCCTGGTCCGGCACCACGACGGTCCGGCAGTCGGTGAGCAGCGACTTCAGCCAGGGTTCCTGGGCGGCGAGTTCCGACTCGCTGCCGTAGACGGCCAGCACCGGGCAGCGCAGTGCGCGGATCTCGTCCTCGTCCAGCAGCCGGCTGGCAGGGATGTCCCGGGCCATGGTGCTGGAACTCAGCAGCCGCGAGGCCGACTTCACCCGGCGGGTCACGTGCGGCCCGTGTTCCCGGGTCAGCTGCTCGTGGAGGTCGCTGCGCGCGAACTCGTCGGCCGCGCGTTGCAGGTTGACGGCCATCTTGCGCGACCAGGCCTCGGTGGCCGGCTCGGATTCGATCACCGCGACGCTGGCCACCCGCTCGGGCCGGCGGGCCGCGTAGCTGAACGCGATGGTGCCGCCGTAGGAGTTGCCGACCAGGTGGACCGGTCCGGTCACCGCCAGCCGGTCGAGCAGCGCGTCGAGGTCGCTGACGAAGTCCTCCAGCAGGTAGCCGCTCGGCACCCGCTCGCTGTGACCATGACCGCGCAGGTCGTACATGATCACGTCCATCCCCTCGGCGGCGAAGACCGGCGCCAGGGTGAAGTAGTAGCTGACGAGGCTGTCCACGAGCATGCCGTGGACGAACACCACCGTGGGCGGCGGCGCGGCGTCCGTGGGGTTCCGGGCGGGCATCTGCTCCACGTGCAGGGCGATGCCGTTGGCGTTGATCACCGCCACCGTTCAGCACTCTCCCGTCTGGCGCAGGCAGCCGACCACGTAGTCCACGAGTTGGCCGATGGTGAGGTAGATGATCTCTTCGAGTTCGAGGCCGGCGAGGAACTCGGCGAAGTTCACCCGCTCCCCGTACCGCGCCGCCAACTGGCCGCCGAGGGTGACCAGATCGATGCTCTCCAGGTCCAGGTCGTCGTGGAACCGGGTGTCCCGGGTCATCTCGACCTCGTCCAGCCCCTGATCGTCGAGCACGGCCCGCAGCATTCCGGTGATCTCGTCGAACACCACTGTCTCGTCCGCGCACACCGGTGGCTGTATCTGACCGCTGTTCACCGCGTCGTCTCCCGTTCGTCCATCGTTTCCGTCGATTCCGTCGATTCCGTCGTCCATGCGACGACGTACTCCCTACTCGGCAGGTCTGCCGGATTGCCGATCCGGCGGCACCCCACCCGGTACAGCCGGCCTGCCGCCTCCACCAGCAGTTCTTCCGGCTGCGCGGCGACCACGGCGAAGTCCTTCGGCCGCCCTTGCAGGCCGGTGCCCTGCGCCTTGGCCACCGCTTCCTTGGCCGCCCAGAACCTGGTGAACCACAGGCCTTCGGGCTCGCCCGCTTCGGTTGGTTGCGCGCCGAGGAGTGCGCGCTCGGCCGGGCCGAGCGCCATCGCCTGGGCCGTCTCCGGGCGTCCGGTGATCTCCTCCACATCGATGCCGATCCCGCCGGGGCCGTGCCCGGTACGGGGGCGCACCATGGCCACGCCGGTCTCCGCGCAGTGCGCCAGCGTGACGTCCAGCTCGGGCAGCGCCCGGCCGTGGAGTCCGGCGACCCGCGGCCGGCCGGCCTCGTCGTTGCTCACCCGGATCTCCGCGGGGAAGACGGGCCCCTCGCCGTGATCCCACAGCCACTGGCGGACGGCGTCCTTGACCGCGATCCTGCCCAGCAGCCACTGCGCGCGGCCGCGCGGCGGGCGCTGCTCGTAGTCCTCGCGTTCCGCGCTGCTCAGATGGTTGCGCATGACGAGATCGCGCGAGGCGAGGTCCGGCCATCGGTCGTGGACGAGCGACCAGCCGCCCTGCTGGACGCGGGAGAGGGTGTTCCGCTCGGGGAACCGTTCCTGGACCCTGGTCTCCTCGCGGTTGTCGAAGCGGCGGTCCTGCCAGCCGTGGATCTCCGCCCACACCCGGCCGTCGGCGACGAGCTGGATGTCCGCCTCCACCGCGGTGTCGGTGACGGAGGTGATGCTGACGAGGCAGTCCAGCGTGGTTCCGGTCGCGGGGTGCGGGCCGAAGAAGCGCATCCGTCGCATGCGTACCGGGAACACCACGGTCCGCTCGGTCAGGGTGCTGATGATCCAGTACCCGAGCAGCTGACCGACGTTGTCCAGCAGGGCGCCGGGAGCGGGCGGGGTGGTGAGCTGCCCGCGTACGTGGCGGGGGCCGACCGCGGTGAGCTCGGTGACGCCCTGGAACAGCGGGCCGTGGAACATCCAGCGGTCCTCGTAGAGCTCCTTGGCGGTGATCTCCGGGGTCCGCTCGGTGGCGGGGTCAAAGGTCCACGGGCGGGGCGGCGACTCCGGGTGGCCCGCCGCGAGTTCGACCTCGGCGCGCGCGAACCGGCCGAAGGTCACGCCGACCCGCCCGGGCCCCTGCGGTGCCACGGTGACGGGCACGTCGGCGGCCGGGCTGACGGTCACCCACCGGTTCAGCTGCACCCCGTGCACCGCCACGGCGGTCGAGCCGGGCGCCGCCGCCTCGGCGCACTCCATCATGTGATGGATCACCGTGGTGGCCGGGACCACCGGCCAGCGGTCGGCCTCGTCCGGCCAGCCGGGGCGCTGCGCGAAGAAGCAGTGGTCCAGCAGGTACGGCATGGTGTCCGTGGACACCCGCAGCACGGTGCGGAACTCTCGCCCGCCGGGCGCCGGCGCGCTGTGCACCGTCGCCGGGGCGGGGGTCGCCGCCGGTGCCGGGGGCGCCGCCGGGGACGGGGGCGCCGCCGGGGACGGGGGCGCCGCCGGGGACGGAGCCACCGCCGGAGCGGGAGGCGTCGCCGGGGTGCCCCTGCGGGCCGTACGGGCGGCGCTGAGCACCGCGGTGGCGGTGTCCGCGGTGTCCTTCAGCAGCGCGCTCAGTTCGCCGGCGACCGGCAGCCGGTCGGCCACCGCCTCCAGGGCGGACAGTTCGCCGCCCGTGCGCACCGCGGGCCGGGCCGCCAGTGCCGAGCGGAGGCTGCCCAGCGTCTCCTCGTCGAAGGAGACCAACGCTCCTCCGAGGTCCAGCCGGACCGGCGGGCGCTTCGAGGCCGCGCCGCGCGCACTTCTCAGCGGCCGGAAATCCGGCTCGCCGCCTTCCGCCCACAGGGCGGTGGCCACCCGGTGCAGCTGTGCCAGTCCGCTGCGGTGCGGGGAGTTGGCGGCCACGGCCAGGTGCGGCCGGCCGTGCAGCGTGTTGTCGATCAGCGCGCCGACCTGGCCCGTTCCCGCCTGTACGAAGACCCGGACGCCGGCCGCGTACATCGCCTCGATCAGCGGGCGGAAGCGCACGGGCTCCAGCAGATGCCTCAGGAACAGCTCGCGGACCTCGGCCTCGGTGGGCGGGTACACCGACGCCGTGGTCGCCGACCACACCGGAACGGTGGGCGGATACAGCGCGAACCGGCTCGCGGCACTGCGGATCGGGTCGAGGTAGGGGGCCAGCATCGGGGTGTGGAAGCCGGATTGGAACGGCAGGACCTGGCCGACGACGTTGCGCGCACGGAACCAGCGCACGAGCTCGTCCACCGGGCCGGGCGGACCGCACACCATGGCCTGGTCCGGCGCGTTGTCGTGGGACAGCACGATCTCGGGACGGTCCTCAAGGGCGGCCGCGACCCGGTCGGCCGGGGCGCCCAGGACGGCGAAGGCCAGGCCCGGCACCCGTAGTTCGTCCGGGTCGAAGTCCGCCATGAATGCGTCCACCGCACCGCCGGCGAACAACCCGCCGGTGACCATGGCGGTCCACTCGCCCACGCTGTGGCCGGCGACCGCGTCCGGCACGATGGCCATCCGCCGCAGGGCGGCGTCCAGCACCCGGCCCACCGCGACCACCTCGCCCCCGTGCCGCCCGACGTCCGCCACCTCGCTCGGCTGCCCGGCCTGGAGGGTGGGGAGCAGGGCGCCCAGCCCGAAGTGCCGCGCGACGTCGGAGACGTTCGGCCGGAACTCGGCCTCCAGCCCCGGAAAGACGAAGGCCACCTGCGCACCGCCGTCCCCGCCGAGCAGCGGCTCGGCGGTGAACCACACATCGCCGCGGCCCCGCCACGGGCGGCCCTTGGCCACCACCCTGCGCGCCAGGGCGAGGCTCTTGGCCGTCGGGTCGACGATGCCGAGCCGGCTGTGCCCCTTGCCGGGAGCCCGGTCGTCGAGACCTGCCGCGAGCACCGCCGAGTCGTCGGCGTCCAGCAGGCCGGCCAACTGCTCGGGGGTGTCGGCGGTGAGCCGCAGCACGCGCTCCTGTTCCCGCACCGACACCGCGGGCCGGTTGCGCCTGCCCGCTGCGCCCTCGGGCGGGGCTTCGAGCACCACGTGCGCATTGATGCCGCCGAAGCCGAAGGCGTTCACGGCGGCCCGCCGGACGCCTTCTCCGCCCTCGGTCCGCCACGCCTGCGCCACGGGGATCGGCCGGAACCGGGTCCGCTCCAGGGCGGGGTGCGGGTCGTCGCAGTGCAGCGTGGGCGGCAGCACCGCGTGGTGCACGGCGAGCGCCGCCTTGGCCAGGCCGGCCACGCCCGCCGCCGGCATGGTGTGGCCGATCATCGACTTCACCGAGCCGATGACCGCCCGGTCCACGCCGTCAGCGGTGCCGAACACCTCCTGCACGGTGGCCAGTTCGGCGCCGTCGCCAGAGGGAGTCGCGGTCCCGTGGGCCTCCAGCAAGCCGATCGAACCCGGCCGGGTGGGGTCGAGACCGGCCGCGCGCCACGCCTGCCGCACCGCCTTCACCTGCCCCCCGGAGTCCGGGTTGACGAGGCTGCCGCTGCGGCCGTCGCTCGCCACTCCGGTGCCGCGGATCACGGCGTAGACCCGGTCCCCGTCGCGCTGCGCGTCGCTGAGCCGCTTGAGGACCACGACGCCGGAGCCCTCACCGATGAGCAGGCCGTCCGCGGCCCGGTCGAAGGGGCGGATCCGCTGGCTGGGAGAGAGCGCCCGCAGCTGGGCGAACACGCTCCACAGCGTGATGTCGTGGCAGTGGTGGACGCCACCGGCGAGCATCAGGTCGCAGCGTCCGCTGGCCAGTTCGCCCACCGCCTGGTCGACCGCGACCAGCGAGGACGCGCAGGCGGCGTCCACGGTGTACGCGGGGCCGCGCAGGTCCAGCCGGTTGGCGACCCGGGAGGCGGTGAGGTTGGGCACCAGGCCGATCGCCTGCTCGGGGTCGTCCGGCCCGAGCTGCTGGACGAACGCCTGCCGTACCCGCTCGATGTGGTCACCGCCGAGGTCGGGCAGCAACTCCCCGAGCGTGCGCACCAGCTGGTTGGCCGTGCGCACCCGCTGGGACCCGCGGGACAGTCCCGGCGTCAGGTAGCCACCGCGCCCCAGGATCACGCCGATCCGGTCGCGGTCGGGCAACCGGTCCTCGCCGCCCGCGTCGGCGATCGCGTCCGCGACCACCTTCAGCGCGATGAGCTGGTCCGGTTCGGTGCCCGCCACCGAGTTGGGCATGATCCCGAACTGGGTCACCTCGACCTCGGCCAGCTCGTCGACGAATCCCCCGCGCCGGCAGTAGACCCGGTCCGAACGCCCCACCGCCTGCGGATCGTAGAAGCTGGCGTCCCACCGGCCGGCCGGGACGTCGGTGATCGCGTCCACTCCGGCGACCAGGTTGCGCCAGTACGCATCCAGGTCTGCCGCGCCCGGCAGCAGGACCGCCATGCCGACGATGGCGATCCGGGCGCCCGCGCCGTCTTCCCCCTTGGTCATCTCACCACCCCGACGCGGTGTAGACGACGGCGCGGTCCGACTCCTCGCCCCAGGCGAGCTCGCGCAGCAGGCAGAGGGTTCCTTCGTCGGGGTCGATCAGGCGGATGCCCCGGCGGGCGTACTCCCGCGCCAGCTCGGGGGTGACCATGCCCTTGTGCTGCCCGGTGGGGGCCCACGGTCCCCAGTGGACCGTGAGGAGCCGGCTGCCGGTGCGGTCGGCCCAGCGGCTGCCCATGCTCTGCAAGGCGTCGTTCGCCGCGGCGTAGTCCACCTGGCCGCGGCTGCCCAGCACGGCCGAGATGCTGCCGAAGAACACCGTGAAGCCAGGGGGGTTGGACAGGGACTCCAACGCCGCCAGCAGCGTGCGGGCGCCGTCGACCTTGGTGTCGAACACCCGCCGGAAGGACTCGGTGTCCTTCTCCGCCAGCATCCGGTCCTCGATCACCCCGGCGGCGTACACCACACCGTCCAGCCGGCCGTGCTCGGCGTGGATGTCCTTCACCACCCGGTGCACCGCCTCGGTGTCCCGCGTGTCCGCCGAGTGGTAGCGCACCTGACTGCCGAGGGAGCGCAGTTCGTCGATCGTGGCGCTGATCTCGCGCTGCGCGAGGATCTGCCCGACGGTGCGCTCGATCTCGGCCGGCGTGCGGTTGCCGAGCGCCGCCAGGGTGGCCCGGAGCGCCTCGCGGTCGGGCGCCGACCGGGTGGCCGGGTCTTCCGGGCCGCTCGGCGCGGCGGTCCTGCCGACCAGCTCGATCCGGCAGCCGGCGGCCGCCGCCAGCGTCGCGGCGAAGCGTGCGGTGATACCCCGGGCTCCGCCCACCAACAGCACCACGGCGTCCCGGTCCAGGCCGAGCGCCGAGGCCTCGGCCGCACCGTCGCCGGCCGGCCCGGCTCCCGTCGAGCCCAGCCGGCCGAGGCCGGTCTCGGCCAGTTCGAGGCCGTACCGAGGGCCGGAGGAGCGGAGGACGACCGGGGCGCGGTCGGTGGACAGCAACTCGCCCACCAGCGTGGACGCCACGGCCTCCGCCGGCTCGTCGGAGGAGACCTCGACCACCCTGGCGACCGTGTCCGGATATTCCTGGGCGATGGTCCGGAACATCCCCCGCAGTCCGTCCGGTCGCCCGTCGTCCGCCGCCGTCCCGCCCGGGACGGCGGCGATCAGCCACCGGGGCCCGCGCCGCAGCGCGGCCTGCACCACCGGGAACGACTCCGGCAACAGCGGCTCCTCGGTGCCGGTCAGCGCCTCCAGATGGAGCACACCGTCCAGCGGGCCGTCCTCATCCGTCAGCAGGTGCTGACCGTCGCGTACGACGCACTGCGCATCCCGTGCGGCGAGTTGGGCCGACAGGCGCTCGCCCACCGGGCTGTCCCCGCCCAGCAGCGCGAACCGCTTTCCGGCCAGCGCACCGGGGTCCGCGGCCGGCTCGGGCAGAGCCACCTGCCGCAGCAGCAGCCGGGCAGGCGCCTCGGCGACCACCTCCACCGGGGCCGGGCGGCCGACCGGTTCCGACGGGCTCCGGTCCTCGGGGGGCTGCTCCTCGTCGCCGCGGAGCCGTGCCATCAGCAGGCCGGCGATGCCGGAGGCGGTGCGGGCCGCGGACAGCGCGTCCAACTCCGCGTCGTCGAGCTGGGAGACGCCCGACCCGCTCTCCCCGCCGGCCCGGACCCGGGCGGCCAGTTCACCGGCGATCTCGATCCGTTTGATCGAGTCGACGCTCAGGTCGGCCTCCAGGTCGAGATCGGGTTCGATCATGTCCACCGGATAGCCGGTGCGTTCGCTGATGAGGCCCAGGATGGTCTGCAGTACGTCATCCTCGGTGAGCGGTGCGGCAGTGGTGGGGGCCTCCTGGGCCGGCGGGGCTGCCGCCTCCGGGGCGGGCGCGAGCGGGCCGGGATCGCCGGGGACCGGGGTGGACGTGACCGGTGCGACCGGGACGGGCACCTGGTGGACGGGCATCTGCGGAGCCGGCGGTGCGAGGGCCGGTGTGCCCGGCGCGGCACCGAAGTACGTGAGCAGCACATCGCGTTGCGCTGCGACGATCTCCCGGCTGGTGCGCAGGAACTCGGAGACCATCCGGTCCGGGCTGACGGCAGCTTCGTGGGGGTCGGGCGTCGTCACCAACATCTCCTGGATGCGTCGGGCCGGCTTGAGAGAGCCGGGCAGTGGGCTGCCGTCACGGGTACGCACCAGGTGCCCGTTGACGGTCCAGCCGGGTCGTTCGGGGGGAGTCGCGTGCCGCAGGTCGGTGGCGTGGCGGCCCTGGAACAGCCAGCCGGTGCGCACCCGCACGCCGGCGACGGCCAGCTGGGCGAGCGCGCCGAGGAAACCGCGCACGCCCCGGCCGCCCGCCGTTTCGGCACCGACCGTCGAGTGCGGGCGGTCACGGAGGATCGCGGACACCAGGGACGTGAGCGTCGAGCCGGGCCCGACCCCGACGAAGATCCGGGCCCCGGCCCGGTACATCTGCTCGATCTGCTCGGTGAACCGGACGGGTGCGCCGATCTGTGCGGCCAGTTCGGTGCGTACGTCCTCGGGTCGCGGCGCATAGACGGACGCTGTGCGGTTGGCCCACACCGGCGTCTGCGGTGCGCGTACCGGCGCCTTGGCGAGTGCCTCGGCGAACCGCTCCCCGGCACCGGCGACGACCGGGCTGTGGAAGGCGCAGGCCACCGGGAGGGTCTTGGCACCGTAACCGTGCGCGCGAAGTCGCTCCACCGCGGTCGCGACGGCGTCGCCGGGCCCGGAGATGACGACCTGCTCGGGCGCGTTGTGGTTCGCGATGACGACGCGGTCCGCCAGGCCCGCCGCGTCGAGCTGCCGGGAGACGTCCTCAAGGCCGGCCGACACCGCGGCCATGGCGCCCGGGTCCGTGCCGGCCGCGGACACGATCGCCTCGGCCCGCCGCGCACTCAGCTCCAGAAGGGTGGCCGGGTCCAGCGCCCCGGCGGCGCACAGCGCCACCAATTCGCCGTAGCTGTGCCCGGCCACCATGTCCGGGACCACACCGGCGCGGCAGAACAGGTCGTACGCGGCCAGGCCGACCATGCCCAGGACGGGCTGGGCCACCGTGGTGTCGGTGACCCTGGCCCGCTGCTCGGCCGCGACGGCGGGGTCGAAGGCGTGCGGCGGGTAGAGGTCCTCGGCCCACTCGCGGCCGAGCTGGAGGTAGCGCTGGGCCTCCGGGAAGGCGACGAACAGGTCGGCGAGCATGTCCGGTCGCTGACTGCCCTGGCCGGGAAAGAGGAACGCCACCTTGGCGTCGGTCCCACGGTCGTCGGACCCGTCGTCCGCCCCGACGGCGAAGACCCCCGCGGCCGGGTCGTGCTCGCCCGCCCGCGCCCGCCGCAGCAGCACGGCCAGCTCGTCCAGGTCTCCGGCCACGACCGCCGACCGCGCCGGATGCCGTGAAGCATCGCAGCGGCGGGAGGCGGTCACCGCGAAGTCGCGCAACCGCCACGGGCGGCCGTCCCGCTCGTTCTTCTCCGCCAGATCCAGCAGCTCCTGGATCGCCCGGTCGGCGTCCTCGCGGTCGGCGCCGCGGAAGACGAACAGCTCGGCCGGCCAGGAGTCGAGGCCCTGCACCGGCGGGGGCCCCTCGTCGTGGGCACGCAGTACGACGTGGAAGTTGGTGCCGCCGAAGCCGAAGGCGCTGACCCCGGCGACCCGCTCGGCCGGCCGCGCCGCCCACGGCCGCGCCGAGGTGTGGAAGGCGAACGGGCTGCTCTCCTGGTCCCAGGCCGGATTGGGCTGCTCCAGCTGCCTCGTGGGCGGCTTGACGCCGGTGCGCAGCGCCATGGCGGTCTTGATCAGACCCGCCAGACCGGCGGCGCACTTGGTGTGCCCGATCTGCGACTTGACCGACCCCAGCGCACAGCTTCCCGGCGCCGCTCCGGCCTGCGTGAACAGCTCGGTGAGGGCGCTCAGTTCGGTACGGTCGCCGACCACGGTCCCGGTGCCGTGCGCTTCGATCAGCCCGACCTCCGTCGGAGAGACCCCCGCGTTGCGGTAGGCGCGTTCCAGCGCGGCACGCTGTCCCTCGGCACGGGGTGCGGTCAGGCCGAGGGACTTGCCGTCACTGGCACTGCCGACCCCCTTGATCACGGCATAGATACGGTCCCCGTCACGCTCCGCATCGGTCAGCCGCTTGAGCACCAGGCAGGCGACGCCCTCGCCCAGGGCTATCCCGTCCGCCGCACTGTCGAAGGGGCGGGAGCGGCCGGTCGGGGACAGCGCACGGACCGAGGAGAAGAGCAGGTAGTCGTTGATCCCGTTGTGCAGGTCGGCGCCGCCGCACAGCACGAGGTCGCTGGTGCCGGCGGACAGTTCCTTGCACGCCACGTCCACCGCGGCCAGCGAGGAGGCGCAGGCCGCGTCCACCGTGTAGTTCATGCCCCGCAGGTCGAGCCGGTTGGCGATCCGGCCGGAGATGACGTTGGCCAGCATCCCGGGGAAGGAGTCCTCGGTGAGCCTGGGCAGCTGGGCGTCCAGCTCGGGCGGCAGCCGGCTCACGTAGGCCGGCAGCAGCGAGCGCAGCGCGGCGGCGTTCGACAGGTCGCTGCCCGCCTCGGCCCCGAAGACCACGGCGGCCCGGGACCGGTCGAAGTCCCGCTCCCCGTACCCGGCGTCCTCCAGTGCCAGGCGCGCCGCCTCCAGCGACAGCAGCTGCACCGGCTCGATGCTGCCCAGCGAGGACGGCGGAATGCCGTAGCGGAACGGGTCGAAGGGGATGTCGGGCAGGAAACCGCCCCACTTCGAATCGGTGTGACCGCCGTCCGCCTGAGGCGCGTAATAGACCGCCGGATCCCACCGTTCCGCGGACACCTCCCTGACGGCGTCGACTCCCCCGACCACGTTCGCCCAGTAACTGGCGAGGTCCGGCGCGTCCGGGAACATGCAGGACATGCCGACCACCGCGATGTCCAGCGGGGCCGGGGCGGGGACTTCCGCACTCACCTTGGGAGCCACACCGAGCCGCTCGCGCGCCCGCGCGGCGTGCTCGGTGTAGAAATCGGCGGCGGCGCTGCTGACCGACGCGTGCAGCTCGGCAATCGTGGTGGCCTGGTTCCGGAGCACGGCCACCTCGCCGGCCATGAACATGCCCTCGGCGAGCTGCCGGGGCTCATCCACCTCGGTCAGCTCCTCGCCGACCCGCTCGACGCCCTTGCTGGCGATCCGCAGCCGGCCGACATTGAGCCGTTCCAGCTGTTCCCACGCCTGCCGTTCCGGGACGCCCTGCGACCGCAACTCGTCCTTGATGCCCAGATAGTTGTCGGTGAAGGGGCTGGTCACACACCGTGTCGTGTGGCCGGGCGCCGTTTCGAGCAGCTCGGTCCGCCGGGCCGCCAGGACCTGCTGCTGGAAGAGCGGCTGCACCGCGCCATGGCTCACCGCCTCCTCGGTGAACAGATACGCGGTGCCCATGAGCATGCCCACGGCCACGCCACGGGCGGTCAGCGGAGCGGCGAGCGCGGTGACCATCGCCGCGGACCGCGCGTCGTGAATCCCGCCGGCGAACAGCACCCGCAGCGTGTCGCCCTCGGTGTCCTCGGCCGCGTCGAGGAACTCGGTGAGGACGGCGATCTGCGCTTCCCACAGCGCAAAACTGCTCCGCGGCCCGACATGACCGCCGCACTCGGACCCCTCGAAGGCGAACTTGCGGACACCGACGTCCAGGAACTGCCGCAGCACGCCGGGCGAGGGCACGTGGAGGAACGTGTCGATACCGGCCTCTTCCAGCGCGGACGCCTGCGAGGGCCGGCCGCCCGCGATGATCGCGCAGGACGGCTGGAATTCCCGGATGATCTCCAGCTGTGCGGCCCTGGTGCGCTGCGGAGCGAAGCCGAGCACGCCCACCCCCCAGGGCCGGCCGTCCAGTGCGGAACGCGTCTGCTCCAGCAGGGTGCGCGTCTGCTCCGGGCCGGCGAGTGCCAGCGCCAAAAACGGCAGCGCCCCGTCCTCGGCGACCGCCGCGGCGAACCCCGGCTGGTCACTGACCCGGGTCATCGGCCCCTGGGCGAGGGGCAGTTGCGTCCCCAGGGCGCGGCTCATCGCCGACCCGCTGCCCAGCGCGTCGAGCGGCACGTCCTCCCGCACCGCGTCGCACATGGCGGCGGTGACCGCGCGAACCGCCCCACCCGCATCGCGCCACTGCTTTGCGAAGCGGGAGGCCAGGAAGCCGTCCTGTCCGACGGGGAGCAGCTGCGTCCGCAGATCGCCGGCACCAAGCATGCCGGCCACTTCCACCGGGTCGTCCGGAACCTCCGGCGCGTCCGGCCCCCGGCGCCACAGCACCCGGTGCCCGCCCACCACGACCGTCTCCGAACCGTCCAGGATCCGCACGGCCGCGGCGACATCCTCCGGGAGGCCGGACTCCTCCAGCAGGGCGAGCTGCGTATCCAGAACGACTCCGGCCGCACCGCCGACCACGGCGGCCGCGGCGGTGTGCGGCCCGATACCGCCGCAGGCCCAGACGGGCAGGGCCAGGCCCGGGTCCGCCACCAGCTGCTGAAGGAGCACGAAGGTGCTCAACTCACCGACCCGCCCGCCACTTTCACTGCCACGGGCGATCAGTCCGTGCGCACCGCCCCGGGCCGCCTCAAGCGCCTCCGCATGGCTCGTGACCTCGACGAGCACCCGGTGGTCGCCGACGACGTCGGCCAGCCGCACCGGCGCCTCCACGCCGAGCACCACCGTGTGCACGCCCCCGCCACTCACCAACTCGGCCGCGGTGACGGCACACCCGGCGGCCACCCGCACCCCGAACGGCCGCGACACCCATCGCCGGACGGACTCCAGCGCCTCCCTGGCCCGCCTGTCCCCCTTGCCGAGATCGAGCACGCCGAGCCCCCCGGCCCGGCAGACGGCGGCGACGATTCTCGGATCGGGTTCCCCGAAAGGACTTGTCCCCAAGACAGCATCAGCCAGACGCGCGGTGGTCACAGAAGCTCCGAAGAATGTGGGCACAGGAGATACACGCAGCTGCCGGGCCACAAATCCCGAGTGCCTGCGGTGCGGTGGTCAACAACAGCCTCAGCAGGCCGCCGCTCGCACGTCAACGAACACCGCGGAAGTACGTGGTAGGCCACGCCGTAAATTGCGGTAATCACTAGACTTTCGGCCGCGTGGCAACGCCGAGGAAGTCAGCGGGAAGACCGTGGGAAACGAGGGCGGCCCTTCCCCTCAGCCCCCGGGCCCGCTCACCTTCCGCTCAAACCCCCCTTACGTTCCGCTCACGTCCCACTCGTGAATTCCGCTCAAGTCCCCTACGGCGGCGGCAAGATGACATGTCACCCGCTCTTCATGCGCGAGTCGGTCGCGAAGGAATCGCGAGTCATTCGCGATCGCTTCGACCGTCGGCGACCGCGCCGTGCCGTTCGGGATGTACGGCCTGCTGCGCCAGGCGTTCGGTGTGTGCGGAGCGGGCCTGCGGCCACGCGGGGGCTTGTGGGGCCTCCTGCGCGAGACCACTGAGGACGGTTTTGACCAGGCGCTCCGTCTGGAGGTCGATCGCCTCGTGGTCATCGTGGCGGACGAGCCCCTCCACGAGGAGGGTGGCGAGCCCGTGGATGGCCGCCCAGAGGAGGAACTCGGCTCCGGGGCGAGCCGAGGCGCCGAGGCCGCCGGTATCGACGAGCCGGTCGAGTTCCGTGGCCAGCACATCGTGTGGGTGCGTCGACAGGGGGATCTCGGGTTCCCCGGCACCGAATGCGAGACGGGCAACGGCAGGGTCGTCGAGAGCCCAGCTGACGTACCCGCGGGCGTAGGCGATGAGGCGCTGCTGACCTTCGCTCGACGCGTCGTTCACGGCCAGGCTCAGCCGCTCCCCCAGCTGGGCCAACACCCGCCCGGACAGCGCGTGCACGAGTCCCTCCCGCGAACCGAAGTGATGGTAGGCCGCGCTGGGGCTGACGCCGACCTGGAGCGAGGCTTCCCGCAGCGACCATCCCTCCACACCGCGCTCGCGGACCAGCGCTTCGGCGGCGTCCAGCAGGGCTCCTCGCAGCTCTCCGTGGTGATAGCGATTTTTGGGCATGCGACAGATCTTAACGGTGTTCAGATGCGTGCTACCTTCCATCAAGGAAATCTGAACACTGATCAGATGGGAGTTCGGCCGTGTGCCACACCGCACCTTCACCGCACGCCGCAACGGCGGCCGGAGAACTGGCGCCGCCCGACCTGGCGGACGCTCCCGCGCCGCTCGTCCAGGGCGAGCCGATCGAGGTGTCGGAAGGGGTGTTCGTCATCCCGGACAACCGGGTGCCGATCGTCCCCAACGTCGGCATCGTCGTCGGCGAGCACGCCGCGCTGGTCATCGACACGGGGATCGGGGATCGCAACGGAGGGTACGTCCTGGAGCAAGCCAGACGGCTGGCCGGCGGGCGGCGCCTGTTCCTGACCCTCACCCACTTCCACCCCGAGCACGGCTTCGGGGCGCACGCCTTCAAGGGGGCTGCGACGATCGTCTACAACGCTGCGCAGCGGGCGGAGCTGCACCGCAAGGGCGCTGCCTATGCCGACATGTTCCGGGGACTGAGCCCGGCAGTCGCGGCGGAGCTGGACGGCGTGCATTTCGTCGATCCCGAGGTGACGTACACGGGGGAGGCCGAGGTCGACCTGGGCGGCCGCACGGCACTCCTGCGCGAGGTGGGGCCCGCGCACACGGTCGGCGACCAGGTCGTCCTTGTCGACGACCGCATCCTGTTCGGCGGTGATCTGCTGGAGAACCGCATGTTTCCCATCGCCCCGTACTTCCCGCCGCATGACACCGACGTCGACGCGGACCGGTGGATCACGGTGCTCGACCAACTCCTGGCCCTCGCCCCGGCGGTCGTCGTTCCCGGGCACGGCGAGGTGTCCGACGCCACGCTCATCCGGGACGTGCGGGACTACCTCGACCATGTGCGCACCGAGGCGACGCGCCTGCGCGACCGAGGCACCACGGAGGACGAGGCCGCCGAGAAGATCAGCGACAGTGCCCGGTCCCGATGGAGCACCTGGGATCACCCCGAATGGACAAGCTTCGCCGTGCGGGCCTTCTACAACGGTCACTCGGCCGCCTGATATCGGCTCGACGGGCGTCAACCGCCGGCCAAGCCCCCTGATCACGACGACGGCCCGGCTGCCGGCAGAAGCGGGACCCGCGCCGCGCCCCTCCTCAGAGGGCGAGTTCGGGCCGGTAGTGGTCCAGCCACAGCGCCAGGTCGACGACGCGTTCCAGGCGGAGGCGGTGGCCCCACTCCAGGCGGTCCGGCGGGGTGTCGAGGCAGGGCTTGATGCGGGCCTCGTCGGCCAGTGCCCGGACCTGGTCGACGGCCAGGGCATCGCGGGCCAGGTCCTGCAGGCCGCGGTTGTAGTCGGGGTGGTGGGTGGCCGGGTAGTGGTTCTTGGGCCGGTGCAGCACGGAGTGCGGAGCGAGTCCGGCGCCGGCGGCACGCAGCAGGCTCTTCTCCCGGCCGTCGAAGCTCTTCAGCACCCAGGGCGCGGCAAAGGCGTACGCGACCAGACGATGGTCGCAGTAGGGGACGCGGACCTCCAGGCCCTGGGCCATGCTCAACCGGTCCTTGCGGTGCAGCAGCTGACGCAGCCAGCGGGTCAGTGACAGGTGCTGCATCTCGCGTTGCCGGTGCTCCGCGGGGGTTTCCTCGTCCCGATGCGGTACGGCGGCCAGCGCGCCGGCATAGGTGTCCCGGCGGAACTCCCCCATGTGCAGGCCGAGTTCCGGGTTGAGCGGCATCGCGGCCTCGTCCCCCGTGACGAGCAGCCAAGGAAAGGTGGCCGCGTCCAGTGCCTTCGGGGAGTGGAACCAGGGGTAACCGCCGAAGACCTCGTCCGCCGCCTCACCCGAGAGAGCCACGGTGGAGTGCTGACGGACCTCGCCGAACAGCAGATACAGAGAGGTGTCCATGTCGCCGACACCGATCGGTGAGTCCCTCGCCACCACGACCGCCTTGCGGTGCTCGAGGTCCAGCAGGGCGCGCGGGTCGAGGACGACCGTGCTGTGGTCGGTGCCGATGAATGCGCCGGCCTCGGCGGCGTACGGCGTGTCGTGGCCGGTGCGCAGCACGTCGCCGGTGAACTGCTCGGCCTGGTCGCTGTAGTCGACGGCGTACGAGCGGATACGGGCGTCCCGCCCTTCACGCAGCCGGAGTTCGTCGGCGAGCAGCGCGGTCAGAACCGTGGAGTCGATGCCACCGGACAGCAGGCTGCACAGCGGGACATCGGCCTCCAGCTGGCTGCGGGCGGCCGTCCCGACCAGCTCACGGATGCGTGCGACGGCCGAGTCCTGGTCGTCATCGTCAGGGATCTGTGCCGCCAACTGCCAGTAGCGGCGTTCACGCATACCGTCGCGGTCCAGGACGAGCACCCCGCCGGGCTCCACCTCCCGCACACCGGACCACACCGTCGGCCCGGTGTTGAAGAGCAGGCTGTACGCCTCCCGAAGCCCGTCGGCGTCCACCCGCGGCCGTATCTCCGGGTGAGCGAAGAGCGCCTTCGGCTCGGAGGCAAAGGCCACGCCGCCCTCGACGGCGGCCCAGAACAGCGGCTTGACGCCGAGGCGATCACGCACCAGCAGCAGCCGCTGCGCGCGCTCGTCCCACACCGCGAAAGCGAACATGCCCTCCAGGTGGTCGGCGAGGTCCTCACCCCACTCGGCGTACGCGCGCAGCACCACCTCGGTATCACTGCGCGTGCGGAAGAGGTGTCCACGGCCGCGCAGTTCGGCACGCAGCTGGTGGTGGTTGTACACCTCACCGCTGTAGCTGAGCACGAGGGTCGGCCGGTCGGGCCGGTCGGTCATCGGCTGTCCACCGCCGGCCGGATCGAGGACGGCCAGGCGGCGATGGCCGATCGCGGCGTGCTCGCCGAGCCAGACGCCACCCGCGTCGGGGCCGCGCGCGGTGAGGGTGGCCGTCATGGCCTCGATGACCGCCGTCTGGCTGCGGGCGTCGGGAGAGAAAGATGCCCAGCCGGTGATTCCGCACATGCGGGTGACTCCTGGATCAATCGTGGGCGGCGGCCGCCGCGTCGGTGGTCTTCTCGGCCTGGCGGCTGGCGCTGGCGGGTGCCGGGACGGGCCTGAACGGCGGCCCCGAGACCGGAGCCGCAGGTCGCCGTCAGCACGGCGGCCCGCAGCCCCACCCCGTCGAGCCACCGGCCAACAGGCAACAACAAAGCCACCACAGGCAGTTGACAACCCGGCACCGCCCACTGAGCGGTGGCAGTCGACACGTGCAGACCATCCGCGAGGTCCGCCGGCGCCACATTGACGATATTCATGTCGAGCATCGCCACGAACGCCGGCACACCCGCCGCAACGACCAGAGACCAGCGACCAGCGGTCCCCACCGCCGGATATGCGACCGGCCCGTCCCGCACCGCGAACGTGGTGTGTCACCTTCCCCCTCCCCCGCACCGTCATGAGCGGGCTGCCGGACGGCAACCTCGCCTCATGAGTCGCGAGGGATCCGGGGTGAGTTCCCGGACATACGCGGTAGAGATGACGCCTGGCTGATTCCCGCCCTGATCAGCAGAGCCGGCCCCCGCCACCCGGAGGTCAGAGGGGGAGCCGCACCCCGACGCCGTGCTCCAGCGCGCGGTGCAGGAGCGCGTCGCCCACCGCGATGTCGCAGACGGCCATGCCGATGTTGCTGTTGACGATGATCTCGTCGGGGTGCTCCCGGCCGGGCTTCACTGCGGCCAGCACCTCGCCGGTCTCGGCGACGATCTCCGGCAGCCCGTCCGGGAAGTACCCCATCGATGCGAACAGTTCGTGTTCCTCGACGCTGTCGACGATGTACTTGTCGGCACGCCGGGAAGTACGGGGGTCCCAGAAGGTGTTCAGGTCGCACGGGAGGATCGTCTGCCCCGCGGTGACCCACTCGTCCTTCACCACCGCGAGCGGCTCCCGCAGGATGACCGTCGCCGAGCTCAGCACTTCCGCGCTCTTGGTGACCTCCTCGGCCGACCCGCCCTTGACGAGTCGCACCTCCAGTTCGGGCTGTAGCTGCGTGATCAGGGCATCCGCGGCGGCCTCGTGGGTGTCGTAGACGTAGACCGTCTCCAACCTGGGCATCGCCAGGGCCGCGTAGCGGACGTGTTCCACTCCCTGCACGCCGCAGCCGAACATCCCGAACGTGGTGGCGCCGGGGTGCAGCGCCGCGGCGGCCAGCACCGTCACCGCCGGGGTACGCATCGCGGTCAGCCACGCCGAGTCCATGACGGCCAGCGGCACACCGGATTCCACATCGTTGAGCACGAGCAGCCCGGTGGTCTGCGGAAGACCGAACCTGCGCGGGTTGTCCGGGTAGCACTCGATCCACTTCGCGCCGACAATCCCCGGCCCCGGCAGGTAGGCCGGCATGGCGTGGTAGAAGACGTTGTCGTACGGGTGGACACCGATCTTGGCCGGCATCTCGTAGCGGCGGTGACCGTGCTCGACCAGGGCCTGACGGGTCAGTTCCAAAATGGCGTCCCGCGTCAGTTGCAGGTGTTCCACGTCCCTCCGGGACAGGTAGAGCAGTTCCGAGCCGAGCTTCAGCCGGTCAGCGAGGCGCTGCCGGTCCGTGGGGATGGTCATGTGCGGGTTCCTTCACGATCGATCCTCGCCCGGGGCCATCGTCCGGGTTCCGCGAAGTCTCCGGCCGCCCGGCCTCCGGCGGCATCGTCGTGGGTCAGGAACTTTCCCGCTGAGCGTCCTCTCCCCGTAGCAAAGCCGGGATGCCGCTGTTGAGGAAGCGCTGCATCTTCAGACCGAGGTGCAGGGTCAACCGATCACGGCCGTTCTTCAGGTCCCACCCGGTCCGGTTCTCGACCTGGGCCAGCCGGTAGTAGAGCGTCGTCCGGTGAATCATCAGTTGCTCGGCCGCGGCCGCGGAGTCCCCGGCGGCGTCCAGGTACACCTCCGCGGTGTGGGCCAGGGAGTCGGTGCGTGTACCGGTGCTGAGGCCGGCGATCTGCGGCAGTACCACCAGCTCCGGAGAGGTCGTCGCGGCGAGCAGGAGCGGGCCGTAGACGCCGGTGTCCCGCCAGGAGACGACCGGTGCCAGCTCCGGCAGCTCGGCAGCGGCGAACGCCGCCAGCACCGCCTGACGCAACAGATCAGGACCCTCGTCGAGGCGGCCGGCGTTGCTCAGACCGACGAAGACGCCGCCGCCTTCCCCCTCCCGGTGCCGCACCCCCCGCCGCACCTCATCGGCCCACCACTCCGCTGCCCGCGCCACCCCCTGCCGGCTGCCGGTGACGAGGACCACACCGCGATCCCCCACCGCGGCCGTGAGCGCCCGGGCCGACGGCGCGTCGTGGCCGCCCCGACCGGTGGCGGCCTCGATCGCGGCGGCGACCGCCTCGGGGCCCGTGGTCGGCCCGGCCACGATGACCACGGCCTCGTCCTCCGCACCCACGAGCCCCTGGTCGACCAGGTCCCGGGCGGCACGGGCGGAGCCCTCTCCCCCGTGCAGGAGGTCGGCCACCAGGGCCCGGCGCCGCTTCTCCTCCTCGGTCACCCGGAGCGACCACTCCCGAAGCCGCGCCGACAACTGGACCACGCAGTCGGCCGCCACCTCGTCGAAGCGCTCTGCGTGCGCGTCGATCAGCCACAGGTAACCGAGCAGCCGCCCATGATCACGAATCGGATAGCACCGCCGGTCCTTGAGCCCGAGAGACGGATTGCCGGGAATCGACCGGGGCGCGGCAGAGGTGGCGATGCCGAAGCCGTTGAGGTACTCGGCGACGGGGGCCGGCAGCCGCCGGGACAGCACCACGTCGATACGGAGCTGGTCCTCGTCCCCGTAGTGACGGCTGCACACGACGAGGCTGCCGCGCTCGTCGTCCACGGCGACCGAATGCCGGATGCGGGCGGCGAGCGAGTCGACCAGCCGCTGGAGCGCGTCGGTGTAGGGCAGGGCCACTGCGACTCCCGCTGTGGAGGGACATCGACCTCAGATGCACCATATCCCCGGGCCTCCGGCGGCGCCGAAGCAGGCGGCTACCGCCTGTTCCGCTGGGCCGCCGCGACCTCGTTGATGGTGCGCTCGGCGCTGGAGCCGCGCTGCGCCTTCTCCGCGAAGCCGGGGAACTGTCCGGCGAGGGCACTGAGCACCCTCAACTCCAGGGGTGCGACGTTGACTTCGCACAGATCGCGCTCGACGGACCGCACCACCCCCGCGACCACCTGCTCCGGGGAGACCATGCGCACACCGGTCGGCGGGGTGGCGCCCGTGGCGGCGAACATGCCCACGTCGCGTACGGCGCCAGGCTGGACCAGCGAGACGCCCACCCCCGTACCGTGCAGGTCCTGGCGGAAGGAGAGGGCGAAGCCGCGCAGACCGAACTTGGCCGCGCTGTACAGCGAGGAGTACTTGGTGGCCGTCTTCCCGGAGATCGAGCCGACGAGGACGATATGGCCCCGCCCCGCCGCCACCATCCGGGGCGCGAGCGCGCGGGCCAGCATGATGGGGGCGCGCAGGTTCACGGTGAGCGAGCGGTCGATCTGCTCGGGCGTGTAGTCGAGGAGATCGCCGGTGGCGGGCATGGCCGCGTTGGCGATCAGGATGTCCGTGTCGGGAGCGGCCTCGGCGAGGCGGTCGACCTGGTCAGGGTCGGCGAGATCGGCGGTGACCGCTCGGGCCCCGAGCTCGGCGGCGAGCGCCTCCAGGGCATCGGCACGGCGGCCGGAGAGAACCAGCTTGGCCCCCTTGGCGGCCAATTCGCGGGCCATGGCCTGACCGATGCCGCCCACGGCCCCGGTGAGGAGAACGGTTGATCCTTCGATGCGCATGAGACCTGCCCTCTGGAAACTGTTCGTTCGAACGAACAGTATGGAGGGAGGGCGACCGTGTCAACACCGGACCTCGCCGGGGCCGGCTGCCGGTCGGCGCCCCACTGCTCGGACCACCCGCGACGAGAAGGCACCCATCCACGACAACACTGATCCACTGGGAGATGCTGATCCACGGGGAGGCGCGGATCCCCGTGGTGCCCGGCCTGCTGCCAGGCCTGCTTCCCGGCTCCAGGACGATCTCCGCCGGCCGGTGTGGCCCCGGCCCTTCCCCCTTGCCAGGCGGGCGCCGCTGGCACAATGACTGCATGCCCAAGCCCCCCGGAACCCGGCAGAGGATCATCGACGCCGTCCTGCGCATCATCGGTGAGGACGGCGTCGCCGCGGTCACCAACCGGCGGATCGCCAAGGAGGCCGAGGTCTCCCTCGGGTCGGTCACCTACCACTTCGCGACCCAGCACGAGATGCTGCGCGAGAGTCTGCTGCACTTCGTCGCAGAGGAGACCCGGCGCCTCACCGAGCTCGCCGCCCAGTGCCAGACCGACGGAATGGACGCCGATCGGGCCGCCGCCACGGTCGGCCAGGTCGCCGGGGGGACGCCGTTCGACACCAGGCACATCGCGCCCTTCGAGCTCTACATCCAGGCCGGCCGCGACGAACGGCTGCGCAGCGCGGCCGCGCAGAGCTTCGCCGCGTACGACCAGTTGGCCACCCGGATCCTCACCGGCCTCGGCGTACCCGGCGCCGAGCGGCTGGCGAGCAGCGCCATCGCGCTGGTCTTCGGACTGCAACTGCGCAGCCTGGCCACCGGCCGGCCCGCCGAGGAACTCGTAGACGCCCTGATGCTGCTGGCCCGCGGGGCGCAGCACTCCTGACCCCGGCGCCGACTCCGGAGGTGCCCCGGGCTCCGTCCCCCCGGGGGACGTCGAGCACTGTTCGACGGCGAACGACGTGCCGGTCGCTACGGACCGGCGCAAGTGCCCCTATCTGCTGCCAGCGTGGGCGCACGGACGGTGCCGGACAGCACGTCGCCTTCGAGGTCGTCGCCCGCAATGCCGGCGTCACACCAGCGAGCGCAGATCAGTACCAGATGGCCACCGGGCAGCCGCCCGCGGTGCGCTCGGGCGGATTCGGGAGAGGGCGGGCACGGCCGCGGGCGATCCGGTCGGCCGTCCACGCGGCAGCGGCCGCGTCCAGCACGTCGTCCGGCGGGGTACGGCCCGCGTCCCCCAGGTCGTCCGGGAGAACGATGCCGGCCGCGGCGAGGAGCGAACGCCGTGCCATCTGCCCCGCCCAGCTCTTCTTTCGGGGCAGCAGCACCGTCCCGCCCGCCAGGGCCCGGAACGAGACCTCGGGGTGCACTTCGAAGAGCCGGCCACCCCCAGGCTCCGCCAAGCAGGCGTTCGCCTCACGGAGTTTGCGTGCCAGCCCCCAGGTCTGGCGGCTCAGCCCGGCCCCGGTGAGTTCGCGGCACCGGCGCCGCGCGTCGTCGTACTCCTCCTCCTGCCACACCGCGCGCGGTGGCACCCGGAAAACACTGCCCCTCCGCGGGCCCAGCAGGGCCGCCGCCTCCGTGTCTGCCCGCCGCCACCCGGCGTCGAGGAGCCCCAGCGGCATGTCCACGGCCACGACCGCGACGCCGTCGACCGCGGCCCCGGCGAGGAGGCAGCCCAGGGTGCTGACGACCCGAGCGTCGGCGAAGCGTCCGTCATGGAGCCCGACCGCCAGCCATCCGGCCGGACACGCATCGACGCCGAGGACGGTCACCATGTCAGTCGGCGTCCTCGAACGGAGCCGTCGGAGGGTATCCGTACGCACCGTGAAGGCGGACGAAACAAGCGTGTGCGACGGTCCGGCGGCGCACGAGGCCCCGCTCCGATTTCTCGTACAGCTCGACCCGCTCCCGGCCGCCCGGCCCGATGGGCTGCACCAGACGGCCGCCCGGCCGCAGTTGTGCGGCCGGCGGCGGCGGCACCTCCGGGAAGGCGGCGGAGATCACGATCGCGTCGAACGGAGCCCGGTCGGCCATGCCCAGGGTGCCGTCGCCGACGACGACCTCGGCGTTCTCGACCCCCTGGCCGGCGAGGTTGGCCCGGGCCTGCTCGACCATGTCCGCCCACCGCTCGACGCCGACGACGTACGCCGCGAGGCGCGCCAGCAGCGCCGTCTGGAAGCCGTGGCCGCTGCCGATCTCCAGGACCCGCTCGTCCCCCGTGAGGCCGAGCGCGGCAACCATCATCGCCACGAGGGAGGGCTGCGTCGTCACCTGGCCATGACCGATCGGAACCGGCGTGTCCGCGTACGCCGACGCGCGGTGCGACGCCGGGACGAAGGCCGAACGCGGGGTCGCCTGGAGGGCACGCAGGAGGCGCTCGTCCGTCACGCCGGAGGCGCGGGCGGCCCGGACCAGATCCTCGGGCCCCGGTTCGCGGCGGGGACGGGACATCCTGACCGCCTCCCTTCCGGACCATCGTCGGTCACGAACCGTTCCAGCACTACCCCGCCCGCACGGAACACCAGGTCACCACCGGAGGCTCCGTTGTGGGAGTGCTCAGAGGTCGAAGATGCAGTCATCGGAAGAGTAGGGGTCGCAGTCAAGGCAACGGAGGCTCCGGCAGCCGCTGCATCGGATGAGCAACCGCCCGCAGTGGCACCTGGAGACGCTTGGATCGGCGGCGGACCGACCGACCTTGGTCGGTGGGCGGTGGATGATGCCGGTAGACGGAACAGGCTGCTTGGCCTCAGCACTCACTGGCTTACTCCCATCGGATCTGGTGCAGTACTCCGGGCCATGAACGGGACGGCCCCGCCTGCCGGCGCCCCGGGCCTGGCTGTCACAGGCGTGGAGGCGCCGTGGGAACAATGGGCAGCATGTACGCCACCCGGCGGAGCAGGTCGGGCCGACTGCGCTGGTACACCGGTCCACGGGATTTCCGGGCCGTACGACCGGGATGACACCTGCACGAGCAGCTCTCAGAGGGCAGCAGCGCGACGTCTCGGACCAGCGTGAAGCGCCGTATGCACCGCTTTCGGCGGCACGATCCACCTGACACCGAGGGACACAGCCGTCCGCTCCGTCGCCACGACGGTGGCCCGGACCACCGGACTCGGTGACTCCCCGACCACCGGACTCGGTGACGCATGACGCCACGATCAATACGAGAGCCACGACTTGTCGGTCCTTCGACGAAGGCCGCCCTGCCCGACGAGGAGGGCCGGGGGTCGCCCGGCGGAAACTCCCTCGCGTACATCGACAGTAGAAGCACTGTAGAAGCGGCTCCTCCCCCGCACCATGGACAGATGCCAGGCTCGCTCCGCCGTGCGTTCATACACATGCTCAAACGCCGCGGCGGGCACTCGAGCGGTCCCACGACTCGACGCGCCTGGCCGAACGGCTGGCAGCGGACGCGTCGTGGCCCATGTCTCTGATCAGCGGATGGATAGGCCGTTCGGCACCTGCGCGGAGGTGGCGGCCGCTGCCCGGCGCCCCATATCGGTACATTTACCCGCCAGGGCAGGCCGGGCCCCCTTTCGCGCCTATGGTTGCGCCCGGTGCTCGTGAACCTCGCAGGCGAGGAGAATATGTCCGATTTGAGTGCGCCGATCGTGATCACGTTCCTGGTGTATGCGGTCGCCATGATCGGAGTAGGCGTCTGGGCGTACACCCGCACTCACACCTTCGCCGACTTCGCGCTGGGGGGCCGCAGGCTCAGCGCGTTGGTCGCCGCCCTGTCCGCAGGGGCCAGCGACATGTCCGGCTGGCTGTTTCTCGCGTTTCCCGGAGCGGTGTACGCGGCAGGCATCGGCGCCAGCTGGATCGCAGTCGGCCTGGCGGTCGGCACCTACCTCAACTGGCGGTTCGTCGCGCCGAGGCTGCGGACCTACACCGAGCGTGCCGAGAACGCCGTGAGCCTGTCGGCCTACCTGGAGGAGCGGTTCGAGGACCGCACCCGGATGCTCAGGATGGTCTCGGCGGTGGTCACCCTCGTGTTCTTCACCGTCTACGTTGCCAGTGGCCTGGTGGCCGGCGGGTTGCTGTTCGAGCATGTCTTCGACATCCGCTTCGGGCTCGGAGTGACCCTGATGGCCCTGGTGATGGTCATCTACTCGGGCCTGGGCGGCTTCCTCGCCGTGAGCCTGACGCACGTGATGCAGGCGACGCTGATGTTCCTCGCCCTGCTCGTGGTCCCCCTGGCCGGCATCGGGGCCCTCGGAGGCTTCCGGGAACTGGGGGATGCCGTCGACAAGAAGGCACCGGGCCTGCTGGACATGGGGGCAGAGGTCAGCTACGCCGACGGAAAGTGGTCGGCCGGCGGGTCGCTCGGCGCCGTCGCGATCATTTCGCTGCTCGCCTGGGGCCTGGGCTACTTCGGTCAGCCGCACATCCTGGCCCGCTTCATGGGCATCCGCAGCACCCGTGCCATCCCCGCGGCCCGCCGTATCGGAACGGGGTGGGTCATCGTCGTACTCGCCGGCGCCACACTCGTCGGCCTCGCGGGAATCGGGCAGCTCGGCACACCGCTCCACGACCCCGAGACGGTGTACATCGCCCTGAGCCGCATCCTGCTCAATCCCTGGCTCGCCGGGGTGATGCTGATCGCCGTACTGGCCGCGATCATCTCGACCGCGGACAGCCAGCTTCTGGTGTCATCCGTCGCGCTCACGGAGGACTTCTACCGCGCGTTCCTCAACCGGCGTGCCTCGGACAGGGCGCTGGTGCTGGTCGGCCGCGGCGCCATCGTCGCGGTGATCATTGCGGCCTTCGTGATCGCGCTCCACGGCGACGGGCTGCTGGGCATCGTCGCCTACGCCTGGGCGGGCTTCGGGGCCGCCTTCGGGCCGGTCATCCTCCTCTCGCTGTACTGGCCGCGTATGACCTGGGCGGGAGCCATGGCCGGGATCGTGTCGGGCGCGACCACGGTGCTTCTCTGGAAGAAGATCAATCCACTGCTCGGGCCACTCGAGTCGGGCATCTACGAAATGGTCCCGGGTGTACTGGTCGCCACGGTGGCCGCCCTGGTCTTCGGCAGGTTCGTCGGCCGGCCGCCGAAACGGGCCTTCTGGCGGATGCCGGGAGGCGGGGTGAGCCAGCTGATGCTCACGCCGTTCCTCACCCACGCACCGGTCGGCATGGCCGTCATGGACACGGATCTGCGCTACGTCTGGGTGAACGAGCCCCTGGGCCGCCTGATCCCCCTCGAACAACGACTGGGGCGGCAGGTGGGGGAGGTGCTGCCGAGGCCCGAGGCGGAAGCCTTCGAGGAGCGGCTGCGCAGGGTTCTTGAGACCGGGAACCCGGTGCTGGACTACGAGTTCCGCGGCCCCAGCTATACCGATCCCCACCGCACGCGCGCGTTCTCCGCCTCCTTCTTCGCCATGAAGGACCGCCAAGGCCGGTACGTGGGCATCTGGTACATGGTCATCAACGTCACCGAACGCTGGCGGGCCCAGGAACGCCTGGCTCTGCTGAACGACGCCGGAGCCCGTATCGGCAGCACACTGGAAGTGACGCGGACCGCGCAGGAACTGGCCGACGAAGCCGTACCGTCCGTCGCCGAGTTCGTCGCCGTCGACCTGCTGGACTCGGTCATGAGGGGCGAGGAGCCGGCTCCCGGACCGGTCGGCATGACGCCCGTCATCCGCCGGGCGGGGCAGCAGTCGGTGCGCGAGGGCTGTCCGGAGGCGACTCTGGCCGTGGGCGAGACGGTCCGGCGGGCTCCCTCGTCACCCGTGACCCGCTGCCTGCGGGAAAGCAGGACCCTCGTGGAACGGACCCTGGACCGCTCCACCAGCGCCTGGGTGACCGAAGACCCGTCACTGGGCGCCTCCATCCGCGAGTTCGACTTCCGCTCGCTGATGGTGATTCCGGTGCGGGCGCGCGGCGTCACCCTTGGCGTGGCGACGTTCGCCCGCTCCCGGCGTCTGGGCCCCTTCGAGGACGACGACGTGCGTCTCGCCGAGGAACTCGTCTCCCGCGCGGCGGTGTGCGTCGACAACGCGCGCCGCTTCACCCGCGAGCGCACAGCGGCCCGCTCCATGCAGCGTTACCTGCTGCCGCAGGAGCTCACGGGAGGGTCCGCTCTGGAGGTGGCGTCGTGGTATCTCCCGGCGGATGCCCCCAGCGGTGTGGGCGGCGACTGGTTCGACGTGATTCCGCTGTCCGGAGCCCGGGTTGCACTGGTCGTCGGGGACGTCGTCGGACACGGCATCAACGCAGCGGCGACCATGGGGCGTCTGCGCACCGCGGTACGCACGCTCGCCAATCTGGACCTTCCCCCGGACGAACTGCTGGCTCATCTGGACGACTTGGTCATCGGCCTCATGGGGCCGGCGGAGGCCGAGGACGAGACCGCGGGTGCCGCGTTCATGGGTGCCACCTGTCTGTACGCGGTGTACGACCCGGTCAGCAGACGGTTCACGCTGGCCCGGGCCGGTCACCTCCCACCCGTGATCGTCGGCGCCGACGGCACTGCCGACGTCCTCGACCTGCCCGCCGGACCACCACTCGGCCTCGGGTATCTCCCCTTCGAGTCCGTCGAACTGGAGCTGGCCGAAGGCAGCCTCATCGCCCTCTACACCGACGGCCTCATCGAGACCTTCGACCGGGATCTCGACGTCGGGCTCTCCCGGCTGGGCGACGCCCTCGTGGCGCCCGGGCCGACGCTGGAGGAGATCGGCCTGGGTGTGGTCGACGCCCTGCTGACGGGTCCGCCGTCCGACGACGTGGCCCTGCTTCTCGCCCGGACCCGCGTCCTGGCTCCGGACCGGGTCGTGTCATGGAACCTGCCCAGCGACCCGGCCGCCGTGGCGAACGCCCGCACCCTCACCGGCCGGCAGTTGGCGGAGTGGGGCATGGACGACCTGACGTTCACCACGGAACTCATCGTCAGCGAGCTGGTCACCAACGCCATCCGCCATGCGACCGGACCGGTAAGCCTGCGCCTGATCCGGGACCGCGGGCTGATCTGCGAGGTCTCCGACGCCAGCAGCACTTCGCCGCGCCTGCGCCATGCCCGGACCACCGACGAGGGAGGGCGGGGCCTGCTGATCGTGGCACAACTCGCCCGGAGATGGGGCACCCGGTACACGACGACCGGCAAGATCATCTGGACGGAGCAGGACATTCCCGCCGAGATGATCGCCCGGTGGTGAGCAGGTGAGGTCCTGCCCAGCCTTCCGGGGCCGGCGCTTGTTCCCTCACGAGTTGCTGCCGTACGGCCACCTCACCCTCGACGGCAGCGACCGCTGCCGTCAGGTCATCGAGGCCACCTTCGGGGTGCACCTGCTCAGCGGATTCCCAGCTCGGCGAGTACCCGGTGCTGAGTTGGTGCCGGCTCAGCCGGGAAGTAGAGGTAACAGACGCCTCCCGACCCGCTCTTGACCTGGCCCTTTGCATCGTGGCGCTTCGTCCGCAGCCAGATGTTCTCGAACTGCCGGCGCTTGTACACATGCCGAACCGCCGCGTTGTCGGGCGAGGCCGGGTCGTTGGCGATGATGTCGCCGTCCTTGGTGAAGCCGATGACGGTCATCAGATGGCCGGCGGTGCCGTAGCCCGCGCCGTCGAGTTCGGTTTTCAAGAAGGACTGGGAGGTGATGACGGGGATGCCGGCGTGGATGAGGCGTTCGGCGTCCGTGAGGGAGGTGAGGCGGGTGACCACGCTCTGGAGGTTTCGGTAGGTGGCGGCGTAGGCCGCGTTGAAGGGCCAGTTGCCGCAGCCGTCGTACTGGTAGTCGAAGGTGTAGCGGGCGGCGTGGCAGACCTGGGGGTCGGCGTAGTCGGGGTTGACCCAGGACAGCTGTTGCTGGCTCGGGCGGCGGCCCCAGTATTCGATGATCATCTGGGACGAGGTGGGGCTGCACCAGGCCTCGCCCCCGTTGTCGTACTCCGGGTACTGGCCCTTGTGGATCTCCTGCGAATAGCGCGGGACCACCAGCTCGCGGCCGACCCGGCCGGGCGCGGACGCCGGCACCTCGAAGCGGTCGGGGAGGTCCGAACCCATCGCGCCCAGCCGCCAGACCGTGGGGGTGAGCCGGGCGCCGGGCTTGCGGTAGAGGGTGACGCGGAGTTCGTACGAGGCCAGCCGGAGGCCGCTCGCGGGGGTGTCGATGGCGAAGGTGTCGGTGGAGATGCTGCTCCTGCCGTCCTTCTGGCCGTCGACGGAGGTGCGCCGGATGTCGGCGTCGCTGTCGCCGGATGTCCAGCGGCCCATGACGTACCAGGGGGTGCGGCCGCCGTCGGTGTAGCCGCCGCGCAGCTCGACGGCGATCCATGTGCCGGGTGGGGTGTGTGCGTTCCAGGAGGCGACTGCCTCGGTGGCCGGGACCGTGAGGGTGTGCACCGGGGAGGTCCAGGTGGCGTACTCCCAGGCGGCGGTCTTTCCGGTGTGCGGATCCTTGTAGTCGACGGTGCCGGCCGGGTGCACGAGGCGGATGCCGGGGCGGGCGCCGTGCGCGAGGCCGGTGCCCCGGGCGTGGCCCCTGGCCCAGTCGGCTGCGGTGGTCCAGGCGTGATAGTCCACGAGGCTCTTCGATCGGGGCGCGACGGCGTCCGGGGCGGTGGGCGCGGCGACCGGGGCCGTCGTTCCGGCGGCGGACGTGCGGGACGCGTCTTCGGCTTGCGCCGAGGGGGTGGCGGCGCCCGCCGCGGCGGCGAGCGCGGCGGCCAGGACGGTGCGCCGGGGCGCGGAGCTGGTCATGGTGGAGGTCCCCCAGTCGGATGCAGACGAGTGGGTACGGAGGGTCGGGTCGGGCCCGGGCGGAGCGGCAGTGGCTCAACTATTGCCGTTGCGAGCCTGCTTCGGAAGGCGGTGCGGGGCGCGTCGCGGCAGGAATATTGGTGTGGACCACTGACGCAAGGCGGCGCGGGCCCGACGCGTACGCTGGCGCGATGGATCATGATCTGGCTTCGCTCGCCGCCCGGCTGCACGCCCTGCCGCCCTCTTGCGGGCCGGTGCGGCTGATCGCGGTGGACGGGCACGCGGGGTCGGGCAAGAGCACCTTCGCCGCGGACCTGGCCGAGGCGCTGGGCGGGGCGCCGGTGGTGCACACCGACGACCTCGCCACCCATGAGGAGCTGTTCGGGTGGAGCGACCGCTTCCGCGCGCAGGTCCTGGCCCCGCTCTCCCGGGGGGAGACGGCGCGTTACGGCGTCTACGACTGGGTGCGCGGGGAGTTCACCGGGCAGCGGGAGCTGGCACCCGCGCCGCTGGTGCTGGTCGAAGGCGTGGGCGCGGGCCGGCGGGCGCTGCGGCCGCATCTGGCGTGTCTGCTGTGGATGGAACTGGCGAGCGAACACTCCTGGGAAAGGGGTCAACTCCGGGACGGGCCGGGGCTCTCCACGTTCTGGAGTGGCTGGATTTCGGCGGAGCGCGCGCACTTCGCAGCGGATCCCTCCCGTCCGTATGCGGATTTCCTGGTGCATCAGGGGGAGATGGGGTACGAGGTACTCGTGGGACCATCCGCGGCGCCATGACCGCCCCCGCATTTAACACTCCGTGACGGACGGCGGCCGACGCGCCCGGCGATGCCGACAGGGTCCCGCCGAGTGCCTCAACTCGGCTTGACCTGGGGGGCGTACAGGACTTACGTTCTCAATGTGCGGTTCTACGGACCGCCCGCAGATGCGAAGCCCCCGGTTGTTCCCCCGTGATCGGGGGCTTCGTTCTGCCCAAACCCCCTCTTGCCGCCCGCTGGGCGCCGTTCCGCCCTCACCCTGGGTCACCGCATTCTTCGCGCCGTCGTGGCGTACCCAACGGTCAGTTTTCGCCCCGGCCGCCCTCTACGGCCTGCACCGATCCCGCAGGTACCATGCGAGTCCGGGCCGCCGCAGGCCAGGGACCGAGGTGTGCGCGGTGACGGTCAACTCCCGTTCCCGGTACTCCGGTTCGACACCGCGGCCCGCACTCGCCCGGCGGCACGGGGGAACGTTTTGTGGGGGGACGGGATGGATGTCGGCACTCAGGGTTCGCCCGCCCCGGCCGAGCTCGCATGGTTGCGGGCGGTCGACGCCTACACCGTGGGCGCGTATCCGCAGGCGGAGGAGGAGTTCCGGGCCGCGGTACGGCTCGATCCCTCGATGGCCGACGCCTGGCTCGGGCTGCACGCGCTGCGCGCCGACACCTCCATCGCCCTGCTGCGGATGCACCGGCACCGCGACCGCTTCGGCGAGATGCGCGCCCGGCACCGACGCACCCTCAACTCCTGGTACTGGCTGGGCTGGTGGGTGCAGCCAGTGCTGGAGACCGGCCGTGATCTGCTGCTCGCACACGCCTCCCACTGGCTCGACGGCCGCCATGTCGCGGAGCTCGACCAGGCCCTGGCCGGCTGCCCGCCCGTCGACACCGACCCCCAGGTGCGCTTTCTGCACGCCTGCCGCGCCTACCTCGTCAAGGACTGGGACCAGCTCGTACGCCACACCGAGCCGCTGCTCGGCGACCCGGTGCTGGGCATCGAGGCGGGGCTGTTCGGCGGGATGGCGCGGGTGCGGCTGGAGATGTACGGGCAGGCCGAGCCGTTGCTGTCCGCCGCGCTGATGCGCTGCCGCAGCGAGCAGCCGCAGCGCAAGGAGCTGCGGTACTGGCTCGCCCGCGCCCATGAGGGCACCGGCCGCAGCGCCGCGGCACTCCCCCTCTACCGTGCGGTGCACCGCGTCGACCCGGCGTTCATGGACACCGCGGCGCGGCTCGCCGCCATCGCCGAGGGGGACGGGCTGGACGAGGGCTCGGATCTCGCGACGGTCCCCGCGTCCGGCCTCGGCCAAGAGGCGGGCGGCGATCCGGATCCGATGGCGCCGCTCGACCCCGTCGACGGCCGTGAACTGCTGGTGACCGGTGAGGCGGACGTACCGGAGGGCGAGGTGGGCGGCGCGCCGGCCGGGGGCGGGGCCGCGGCCCGGGCCAAGACGACGGCGCCGGTGCCGCGCGGCGCCGAACGGCTGCCGGCCGGGCCCGCCGACCCGGTGCTGCTGGAGAAGGCGCTGGCGGAGCTGGAGCGGATGGTCGGCATGGAGCCGGTCAAACGGCAGGTGCGGGCGCTGTCGGCGCAGCTGCGGATGGCGCGGCTGCGGGCGAGCCAGGGGCTGCCGGTGCAGCCGCCGAAACGGCACTTCGTCTTCTCCGGACCGTCCGGCACCGGCAAGACGACCGTGGCCCGGATACTCGGGCGGGTCTTCTACGCGCTGGGGCTGCTCGGCGGCGATCATCTCGTGGAGGCCCAACGGTCCGATCTGGTCGGCGAGTTCCTGGGCCAGACCGCGGTGAAGGCGAATGAGCTGATCGACTCGGCGCTGGGCGGGGTGCTGTTCGTCGACGAGGCGTACAGCCTGTCCAACTCCGGCTACAGCAAGGGCGACGCCTACGGCGACGAGGCACTTCAGGTGCTGCTCAAGCGCGCCGAGGACAACCGCGACCGGCTCGTCGTCATCCTGGCGGGCTATCCCGAGGGCATGGACCGGCTGCTGGCCGCCAACCCGGGGCTGTCCTCCCGCTTCACCAGCCGGGTCGACTTCCCCAGCTACCGGCCGCTGGAGCTGACCGCCATCGGCGAGGTGCTGGCCGCGGAGAACGGCGACCGCTGGGACGAGGAGGCCCGCGACGAGCTGTGCAGCATCAGCGGCCACGTCGTCGACCAGGGCTGGATCGACGAGCTGGGCAACGGCCGCTTTCTGCGCACTCTGTACGAGAAGAGCTGCGCCTACCGCGATCTACGGCTGTCCCAGTGGCGCGGCACCCCGAGCCGCGACGACCTCGCCACCCTGCGGCTGCCCGACCTGATGCAGGCGTACGGGGAAGTGCTCTCGGGCCGCGGCCCCGAGTCACCGGGGCGGCGGCCGGAATTCTGACCGGGGCGGCCGGAATTCCGATCGGCGCCGGTCCGCAGCGCCGTCCGCGCCGGCCGGCCTCCCTCGGCGCCCGTCACGGCGCGGTGTCCCGGCCGTTGCCGGGCACCGGCCGGGACACCGCAGAGGTCAGCCCGCCAGCGCCCGGTTCCCGGCCGGCAGCGACGCCTCCTCGCGGGGTTCGGTGACCCGCTCCCCCGCTCCCCGCCGTCCGGCACGGGCGGCCGGGGCCCGGCGGTGGGCCGGGTCGCGCACCTCGCCGACCAGCATTTCCAGCACGTCCTCCAGCGCGACCAGGCCGAGCACCCGGCCGGTCGCATCGGCGACCGCCGCCAGATGGGAGGCGGCCCGGCGCATCGCGGTCAGCGCGTCGTCCAGGGGCAGCTCGGCGCGGAGCGTGGTCATCGGGTGCCAGATGCGCTGGGGCACCGCGCGGTCCCGTTCCTCCAGGTCGAGGACGTCCTTGACGTGCAGATAGCCCATGTACGCGCCGCCGGCCGCACACACCGGGAAGCGGGAGTAGCCGGTCCGTACGGTCAGCTCCTCCACCTGACGGGGGGTCACGGTCGGTTCGACGGTGACCAGGGCCGCCCGGTCGAGGAGGACGTCCGTGACGGGGCGGCTGCCGAGCTCCAGGACGTCGGAGAGCTGCTCCTGTTCCGCCGGGTCGAGCAGTCCCGCCTGGCCCGAGTCCTCCACGAGGTGGGTCAGCTGCTCGCTGGTGAAGACCGCCTCGACCTCGTCCTTCGGCTCCACCCGGAAGAGCCGCAACACCCCTCGGGCGCAGGCGCCGAGGAACACGGTGACCGGGCGGCACAGCCGCGCGAAGGCGACGAGCCCCGGGCTGAACCACAGGGCGGTCCGCTCGGGCGCCGCCATCGCGAGGTTCTTGGGGACCATCTCGCCGATGACCAGGTGGAGGAAGACCACCAGGGCCAGGGCGATGACATAGCCGAGCGGGTGGACCAGCGCCGCCGGGAGACGGACCGCCTCGAAGAGCGGCTCCAGGAGATGGGCGACGGTCGGCTCGGCGACCGCGCCGAGCGTCAGGGAGCAGACGGTGATGCCGAACTGGGCGGCGGCCATCATCTGCGGCAGGTTCTCCAGGCCGTGCAGCACCTGCCGGGCGCGGGTGGAGCCCTCGGTCGCCAGCGGTTCGATCTGGCTGCGGCGTACGGAGACCAGCGCGAATTCGGCGCCGACGAAGAAGCCGTTGGCGAGCACGAGCAGTATCGCGAAGAACAGCTGGGCCAGCATCATCGGGCCACCTCCGCGCCGACGGTGACGGGCTCACGGGGCGCCTCGGGGGCGGCGGGCAGCGTGACGGTCGCGGTCCGTACGATCCTTATCCGCTCGGCGCGGTGGTGCGACACCAGCCGCACCCGCAGCCGCCAGCCGTCGAGTTCCGCGGTATCGCCGGGGGCCGGAATCCGGCCGAGTATGTGCGCCACCAGTCCTGCCACCGTTTCGTACGGTCCTTCCGGGGCGTCCAGCCCGATCCGCCGCAGGGTGTCCACCCGGCAGCCGCCGTCGGCGTCCCAGGCGGGGCGGCCCTCCTCCGGCGGGGCCTGGCCGAGTTCGGGCAGGTCCACCCGGTCGTGCTCGTCGCGGACCTCGCCGACGAGCTCCTCGATGATGTCCTCCAGGGTGACCACGCCGGCCGTGCCGCCGTACTCGTCGACGACCACCGCGATCGGCTGTTCGCTGCGCAGCCGCTCCAGCAGCGGCTGCACCGGCAGGGTCTCGGGCACCAGCAGCGGCGGCACCGCGATCCGGCCGGCCGGTATGCGCAGCCGGTCGTGCGCCGGGACGGCCAGGGCGTCCTTGAGGTGCACCATGCCGACGACCTCGTCGAGGCGGGTGCGGTAGACGGGGAAGCGGGAGAGTCCGGTGGCGCGGGTGAGGTTCACCACGTCCTCGGCGGTCGCGGACGCCTGGAGGGCGCTCACCCGTACCCGGGGCGTCATGACGTTCTCCGCCGTCAGATCGCCCAGCGAGAGGGTGCGGACGAACAGATCCGCGGTGTCCTGCTCGATCGCGCCGGCGCGGGCGGAGTGCCGGGCGAGGGAGACCAGTTCGCCGGGGGTGCGGGCGGAGGCCAGCTCGTCGGTCGGCTCCACGCCCAGGGCGCGCACCAGCCGGTTGGCGACCGTGTTCAGCAGGGTGATCACCGGGCGGAAGAAGCGGGAGAAGGCCCGCTGCGGACCGGCGACGACCCGGGCGACGGGCAGCGGCTTGGAGACCGCCCAGTTCTTGGGCACCAGCTCGCCGATGACCATCTGGACGGCGGACGCCAGCAGCATGCCGAGGACGACGGCGGTGCCGGGCACCGCGGCCTTCGGCAGGCCGATGGCGAGCAGCGGCCCGGCCAGCAGCCGGGCGAGCGCGGGCTCGGCGAGCATACCGACCACCAAAGAGGTGATCGTGATGCCCAGTTGGGTGCCGGACAGCTGGAAGGAGAGTTCCCGCAGGGCGGCGACGACGGTGCGGGCGCGGCGGTCGCCGTCGGCCGCGGCGCGTTCGGCGTCCGCCTTCTCGACGGTGACGAGTCCGAACTCGGCGGCGACGAAGAAACCGTTGGCGAGGATCAGGACGAGGGCCGCGGCGAGCAGCAGCAGCGGGCCGGTCATGCCGCCTCCTCCGTGGTGTGCGGGGGTTGGGGAGGGGCGGCGCAGGTACTACAGGACGATCCGTCCATTGCCGGAGGGAGTCACTCCTCGGGTCGCGTTGGGCCCACGAAGGGGCAGGGCGCAGGGTGCGCCCCGGAGAACAGAGTAAACAGCGGGACCCCGATTAGGGCAGGCTCACCCGGCCGTGTGGCCGAGCGCACCGTGCTTCTCGGTGAGGTCGCGCAGCGCACGGGCGTCGCGGACGGCCTGCTCCCTGGCGATGCCCGGCTGGATGCCCATGGCGGGCAGGCTGGTGCCGTCGGAGAGGTCGAGATGGACCCAGGGGTCGCCGGCCCGGAGGTTGACCCGCAGGACCTCGGCCCAGGCCAGTTCGCGCCTGGTGGTGAGGTTGACGACCGTGACGCCCTCCTGCCGCGCCACCACCTTGGGGCGGCTGAGCAGCAGGAGGACGGCCAGCACCAGCAGTCCGGTGAGCACGAAGCTGAGCCGTTCGCCGCCGGTCAGCTTCGGCAGCGCCAGCGCGATCGCCGTGAGGGCGGCGAGCTGGGCGATGCCGACGGTGTACAGGACGACCCGGGTGCGGGTCGGCCGGAAGGTCACCGGGAGGCTGGGCAGGGGCGCGGACACGTCGTGGGTCTTCCGTCGGGGGTGAGGCGGGGCGTACGGGTGATCAGTGACGGCGGGTCACAGCCGGCAGGCGTGGATGCCGGTGGTCAGGATCGCACGGGCACCGAGGTCGTAGAGCTCGTCCATGATGCGCTGGGCATCCTTGGACGGGACCATGGAGCGGACCGCGACCCAGCCCTCGTGGTGCAGCGGGGAGACGGTCGGCGACTCCAGGCCGGGGGTGAGGCCGACGGCCTTCTCGACGTGCTCGACGCGGATGTCGTAATCCATCATCACGTACCGGCGGGCCACCAGGACGCCCTGCATGCGGCGCAGGAACTGGCGCACCTTCGGGTCGTCGTCCGGTGCGCCGGTGCCCCGGATGACGACCGCCTCGGACTCCAGGATCGGCTCGCCGATGATCTCCAGGCCGGCGTTGCGCAGGGTGGTGCCGGTCTCCACGACATCCGCGATGATCTCGGCGACCCCGAGCTGGATCGCGGTCTCCACGGCGCCGTCGAGGTGGACGACGGAGGCGTCCACGCCGTTGTCGGCGAGGTGCTGCCGGACCAGACCGGAGAACGAGGTGGCGATGGTCATGCCGCCGAACTCGGAGACGTCCTTGGCGGTACCCGGGCGGGTGGCGTAGCGGAACGTCGACCCGGCGAAGCCGAGCTGGAGGATCTCCTCGGCCGGCGAGCCGGAGTCCAGCAGCAGGTCACGACCGGTGATGCCGATGTCGAGCTTGCCGGAGCCGACGTAGACGGCGATGTCCCGCGGCCGCAGGAAGAAGAACTCGACCTCGTTCTCGGCGTCGACCAGGACCAACTCCCTGCGGTCCTTGCGCTGGCGGTAGCCAGCCTCATGGAGCATCGCCGACGCAGGCTCGGACAGTGAACCCTTGTTGGGGACAGCGATGCGCAGCATGAGAGCGAGTTCCTTTGCAGCTAAGGGTGTTGGGAGAAGCGGGGAGCTGGATCAGAGGTGGGCGTAGACGTCGTCGAGGGAGATGCCCCTGGCGACCATCATGACCTGGAGGTGGTAGAGGAGCTGGGAGATCTCCTCGGCCGCGGCCTCGTCGGATTCGTACTCGGCGGCCATCCACACCTCGGCGGCCTCCTCGACGACCTTCTTGCCGATCGTATGGACACCGGCCTGCACCAGCTCGGCGGTACGGGAAGTGGCGGGGTCGCCCGTGGCGGCCTTCTGCTGGAGCTCGGCGAAGAGCTCCTCGAACGTCTTCTTGGACATGATGGTGACTACCCTACGCGGTCGCCCCGCCCTGTCAGTGCCAGGGCTCGGATACCGAGCGGAGGGTGACGGCGGTGGCAACGGCGGCGGTGACCGCCTCGTGGCCCTTGTCCTCGTGCGAGCCCTCAAGGCCCGCGCGATCCACCGCCTGCTCCTCGTTGTCGCAGGTCAGTACGCCGAAGCCGACGGGAACGCCGGTGTCGACGCTGACCTGGGTCAGGCCCTGGGTGACGCCCTGGCACACGTAGTCGAAGTGCGGAGTGCCGCCGCGGATCACCACGCCGAGGGCGACCACCGCGTCATAGCCGCGGCCCGCCAGGACCTTGGCGGCCACCGGCAGCTCGAAGGTCCCGGGGACCCGCAGCAGCGTCGGCTCGCTGATGCCCAGATCGTTCAGCGCCCGCAGCGCGCCGTCGACGAGTCCGTCCATCACCTGCTCGTGCCATTGCGCCGCGATGACGGCCACCCGCAGGTCGCCACAGTTCTTCACGGTCAGTTCGGGTGCGCCCTTGCCGCTCACGGTTCTCCTCGTACGGGTGATGGTGGGTGGTGGATGGACCGTCGGTCCGGGGTTACTGGTTGTCGCAGGTGGTCGCGCCACCAGGGGGCGCGGCCTCGGCCGCTCCGGTGGAGCCGGTGCCTGCACCGGGCAGCCACGGCAGGTCGTGGCCCATGCGGTCCCGCTTGGTGCGCAGGTACCGCAGATTGTGCTCACCGGCCTTGACCGGCATCGGCTCGCGGCCGTGGACGGTCAGGCCGTGCCGCACCAGGGCGGCGGTCTTGTCGGGGTTGTTGGTCATCAGGCGCAGCGAGCGCACCCCGAGGTCCTGGAGCATCTGCGCGCCCGCGGCGTAGTCGCGGGAGTCGGCGGGCAGCCCCAGTTCGAGGTTGGCGTCGAGGGTGTCGCGGCCGCGCTCCTGGAGTTCGTAGGCGCGCAGCTTGGACAGCAGCCCGATGCCGCGTCCCTCGTGGCCGCGCAGGTAGATCACCACGCCCCGGCCGGCCTCGCTGACCCGCTGCAGCGAGGCCTCCAGCTGGGGGCCGCAGTCGCAGCGCAGCGAGTGGAAGACGTCGCCGGTCAGGCACTCGGAGTGGACCCGGACCAAGACGTCCTCGCCCTCGCCTAGATCGCCCGCGACCAGCGCGATGTGCTCGACGCCGTCGACGGTGGAACGGTAGCCGTGGGCGGTGAACTCGCCGTGGGCGGTGGGCAGCCGGGTGGTGGCCTCGCGGCGGACGGTGGGCTCGGAGGACTGCCGGTAGGCGATCAGGTCCTCGATGGAGATGATCGACAGACCGTGCTTGCGGGCGAACGGCACCAGCTCGGGCAGCCGCAGCATCGTGCCGTCCTCGCCGGCGATCTCCACGATGGCGGCGGCCGGGCGCAGACCGGCCAGCCGGGCGAGGTCGACGCCGGCCTCGGTGTGGCCGTTGCGGACCAGCACCCCGCCGGGCCGGGCGCGCAGCGGGAAGATGTGACCGGGCCGGACGAAGTCGCCGGCCACGGACTCGCCGGCGGCCAGCAGCCGCAGGGTGGTGGCGCGGTCGGCGGCGGAGATGCCGGTGGTCACGCCGTGCGCGGCGGTGGCGTCGACGGAGACGGTGAAGGCGGTCCGCATCGACTCGGTGTTGTGCTCGACCATCTGCGGGAGCTCCAGCCGGTCCAGCTCCGGGCCCTCCATGGGGGCGCAGATCAGTCCGCGGCACTCGCTCATCATGAAGGCGACGATCTCGGGGGTGGCCTTCTCCGCGGCGACGACGAGGTCGCCCTCGTTCTCGCGGTTCTCGTCGTCGACGACGACCACGGGGCGGCCGGCGGCGATATCGGCGATGGCCTGCTCGACGGGGTCGAGCGCCAGTGCCTCGGCGTCCTCGGTGTCGTACCAGCTCTGCAGTGCGGTCATGCCGCTGCTCCTTCCAGGACGGCGCGGTCGGCGGCGGCGCGCGAGCGCAGCCACCAGTCGCGCATGCCCCACACGACGAGGGCGAGATAGACGACGTAGACGAGGCCGGAGAAGGCGAGGCCGCTGCTGAAGGCGAGCGGGACGCCGACGACGTCGACCAGCAGCCAGGCGAACCAGAACTCGACCAGCCCGCGGGCCTGGGCGACCATCGCGGCGAGCGTGCCGACGAAGATGTACGCGTCCGGCCAGGGGTTCCAGGACAGCTGCGGGATCAGGGTGAACAGGGTGCCGACGGCCGCGGTGCCCAGGGCGGTGCCGGCGACCAGCAGCGCGCGCTCGCGGCGGCCGGCGAAGCGTACGGCGATGGAGCCGTCCTGCGCCTGCCGCCGGCCGCGCTGCCACTGCCGCCAGCCCCACAACGCCACCCCGATGACCAGGAGTTGCTTGCCGACGCCGCCGCTGAGGTGGGCGGAGGCGTAGGCGGCGACGAGAATGGCGCCGGAGAGGAACTGGGCGGGCCAGGTCCAGATCGAGCGCCGCCAGCCGAGCGCCAGGGCGGCCAGACCGATGGTGTTGCCGATCATGTCCGACCAGATGACGTGCTGGCCGAAGGCGGTGAACGCCACGCCGTTCAGCGAGTCGAGGACGCTCACCGGTCCATCTCCTTGATCTCGTTGAGGTCCCGGAGGTCCGTGCCGGCCGCGGAGCCGCGGCCCAGCAGGCGCTCGACGTACTTGGCCAGGACGTCCACCTCCAGGTTGACGGGGTCGCCGGCCTTCTTGAGCCCCAAGGTGGTCAGGGCGAGGGTGGTGGGAATGAGGCTGATGGTGAAGTAGTCGTCCGCGGCGTCGACGACGGTCAGGCTCACGCCGTCGACGGTGATGGAGCCCTTCTCGACGACATAGCGGGACAGCGCGGCCGGCAGCGCGATCTTGACGATCTCCCAGTGTTCGCCGGGGATGCGCTCGACGAGGGTGCCGGTGCCGTCGACATGGCCCTGGACGAGGTGACCGCCGAGCCGTCCGCCGAGCGCCATGGGCCGCTCCAGGTTGACCCGCGAGCCGGCGGCCAGCGCGCCGAGGCTGGAGCGGTTCAGGGTCTCGGCCATCACATCGGCGGTGAATTCACCGTCGGCGGTCTCCACGACGGTCAGACAGACGCCGTTGACGGCGATCGAGTCGCCGTGCTTGGCGTCCTCGGTGACGAGGGGGCCGCGCAGTCGGAACCGGGAAGCGTCACCGAGGTTCTCGATGGCGACGACCTCACCCAGCTCTTCGACAATTCCGGTGAACACGTCAGTTCTCCTCGTTCAGGGCGTGGCGGGCGGGCGTGGCGGTGATGCGCAGATCGGGTCCGAGCCGTTCGGTGTCGGTCACATCGAGCCGCAACGCCTGGGCGATGGTGGTGATTCCGGCGTCGCCGAGGACGGCCGGTCCGGCGCCGAGCAGCACCGGTGCGAGATAGCCGACGACCTTGTCGACGACCTGCGCGGCGAGGAAGGCTCCGGCGAGCGTGGGCCCGCCTTCGAGCAGTACGGAGCGGACCTCGCGGTCGTACAGGGCCTGGAGCAGAGCGGGGAGGTGCAGTCCGCGGCCGTCGGCGGCGCGCGGCAGCCGCACGAGCGGGGCGAGGCCGTCGAGGTGGCTCGCGTCGGCGTCCTCGGCGACCGCGATGAGCGTGGGGGCGGTGCCGTCCAGGACGCGGGCGCCGGCCTTGACGGCGGTGGCGCCGGAGTCGACGACGACCCGCAGCGGCTGGCTGATCTCGTCGTCGGCCAGCCCGCCGATCCGCGCGCCGAGCTGCGGGTCGTCGGCGCGGGCGGTACCGGAGCCGACGATCACAGCGTCCGCGGCGGCCCGCAGCCGGTGCACATCGGCGCGCGACTCGGGCGAGGTGATCCAGCGGCTGGTGCCGTCCGCGGCGGCGACCCGGCCGTCGAGGGTGGCGGCGTACTTCCACAGCACGAAGGGGCGGTGGCGCAGGACCGAGGTCAGCCAGGCCTCGTTGCCGGCGGCGGCCTCGTCGGCGAGCAGTCCGCCCTCGACGTCGACGCCGGCCGCGGCCAGGGTGAGGGCGCCGCCGGTGGCGCTCGGGTCGGGGTCGGCGACGGCGTAGACGACGCGGGCGATCCCGGCGTCGATCAGCGCCTGGGCGCAGGGGCCGGTGCGGCCGGTGTGGTTGCAGGGTTCGAGGGTGACCAGTGCGGTGCCGCCCCGGGCCCGCTCGCCCGCGGCGCGCAGTGCGTGGATCTCGGCGTGCGGCCCGCCGGCCCGCTGGTGCCAGCCCTCACCCGCCGTACGGCCCTCGGAGTCCAGGACGACACAGCCCACCACGGGGTTGGGGCTGGTGTGCCCGAGACCGCGCGCGGCGAGCTCAATGGCCCGGCGCATCGCCGCGGTCTCAACGGGGGCTGGGGTGGCCACCGGGTCCTCCTGCCTCTCAGGGCACGGACTCCGGGGCTGTCAGGACGACAGAAGCGGAAACGCGACAACGGGAACACCGGGCCGGAAGAGCAAGGCCCGCCCGGAAACGACCGGACGCGCCGCCGACGGCGGTGTACCGAAGCTCGCCCGCCGCGCACTGCCTCCCATCCGGACTTTCACCGTCGGTGCAGGAATTTCACCTGCTCAACCGGCCGCTGGCTGCGGACGGGTCGCGGACTGTAACCGCCGGTTCGGAATTACACCGACCCCGGAGTGCGCTGCTGCTCTTATGTCAGTACGGCTTCATTTTGCCACGGCCGATCGTCGCCCATGCGGGCGAAGCCCTGTGGGCTGCCTCACAACGCTCGGCGCGCCGCCTGTCACAGAACGCAGCCGTGTTCCGTCATAACGGGACAGCAGACGTCTCCTCTCCCCTTCAAGGACTGATCCGCAATGGCGACAATTCTGGTGACCGGCGGCACCGGCACACTCGGGCGGGCGCTGGTCGACCGGCTGCTCGACGACGGTCATGACGTCCGGTCATTGAGCAGACGGCCGCACACCGGCACGGGGCGGCCGCGGCTGCGGTCGTACGCGGTCGATCTGCGCGACGGTACCGGGCTGGCCGAGGCGGTGGCCGGGGCGGACACGGTCGTGCATTGCGCCTCGTCACCCACCGGCGGGGACACGGAGGCGGCCGGGCGGCTCGTCCAGGCGGCGAAGGCGGCGGGGGTCGGGCATCTGGTGTACATCTCGATCGTCGGGGTGGACCGGATCCCGTTCGGCTACTACCGCACCAAGCTGGGCGTGGAGCGGCTGATCGAGGACTCCGGCATCGGCTGGACGGTGCTGCGGACGACGCAGTTCCACAATCTGGTGCTCGGCGTGATCAAGGCGGGCGCCCGGTCGCCGGTGCTGCCGGTGCCGACGGGCGTGCGGGTGCAGCCGGTCGAGGTGCACGAAGTGGCGGACCGGCTGGCCGATTTGGCGGCCGGCGGACCGGCGGGCCGGGTCACCGACCTGGGCGGTCCGGAGGTGCTGGACGCCCGGGACCTGGTGCGGACCACGCTGCGGGCGGGCGACAGGCGCCGGCTGCTGGTGCCGCTGTGGCTGCCGGGCGCGGCGGGTGCGGCACTGCGGCGTGGCGAGAACCTCACACCGCAACACGCCGACGGGCAGCGGACCTACGCCGAGTTCCTCGCGGCGCGCACCGGCGGCGCGGCGGATCAGTCCGCGGGTGCGAACAGTTCGTCCTGAGCGGCCTCCCGCGCGGCGAGGACGGCGCCGTGCGGCACCGCCCGCCCGCCGACGGTCCCCGCCCGCACCTCGGTGCGCAGCGGGGAGAGCCGGGCCAGCCGCCCGGCGACCCGGTCGGCGAGCTCGTCGCCGCCACTCCGGCCGGTCTCCGGGCCGATGGGGACGGTGCGTTCGGCACGTACCCGGCCGAGCAGATCGGCGACCGCGACGGAAACTCTGTGGGTAGGCATATCGAGTCCGACGAGAGGGCCCGGTATGTCGGGGCTGCACGGCATGTGGAGCGCCGGCGCCCTGCTCGGCTCGGCGGTCGGCACCGTCGCCGCGCACGCCGGGTGGGACGCCCGGCTCCATCTGGCCGGTGCCGCAGTCGTCTTGACCCTGCTCGGCGCGCTCGCCTGTCAGGGCGTCCTGGACCTGCGCAGCGCCCCCGAGGAGGATCCGCCGCCGCGCTTCGCGCTGCCGCCGCGGTCGGCGCTGATCATCGGGGCAATAGGGTTCTGCGCCGTCTTCGCGGAGGGCGCCGGACTGGAGTGGTCGGCGGTCTTCCTCCGCGACCGGCTGGGCACCGATGCCGGGCTGGCGGCCGCCTCGACCACCGCCTTCGCCTGCACGATGGCCGCCGCCCGGCTGGCGGGCGACAAGGTAGTGGCCCGCTTCGGTCCGGTGCGTACGGTGCGGGCCGGCGGGGTGCTGGCGGCGGCGGGCGGTCTGCTGATCGTCGCGGCCCGGCATCCGGCCATGGCGATGGGCGGGTTCGGCCTGCTGGGTCTGGGGATCGCAGTGGTGGTCCCGCTGGCCTTCGCGGCCGCCGGGCGCAGCGGTCCGGCCCCCAGCCAGGCCATCGCGGGCGTCGCCACCCTCACCTACACCTCCGGTCTGATCGCCCCGTCCGCGATCGGCGGCATCGCCCAGGCGTCCTCGCTGACGATGTCGTTCGTACTGGTCACGACGCTGGCGTGCGGGCTGGTGGCGGGCGCGCGGGTGCTGCGGGTGCCGAGCCGGACGGCGTCCGGCAGCCCCCGCGCGGTGACCGGGGACCTGGAGCGATCCTGAATCACGGGCCGCCCCCGCGCGGCGCCCGGGCCGGTGCGCGGGGCCGGCCGGTGGCGGACGGTTCAGGCCGCATCCCGCTCCGCCTCCGCCTCCCTCTCCGCGGCGGCCGGCCGGAGCAGGTCCGCGGCGACCGCGCGGGCGTGGTCGGACCACGGGGTGGGACGCAGTGTCCGCGCGTCGACCCGGACGAGCACCCGATGCCCCTGGGCATGGGTCTCGGCACCGTCGGCCGAGCAGAGCCGGAAGCCGTACGTGAGGCCGGTGCGGCCGAGGCGTTCCACCCACAGATGCGCCGCGTATCGGCCGGGCCGGGTGACCGGACGCTCGTAGGAGAGGCGCATCTCCTTGATGACGTTGCACATGTCCCCCGCGGCGACCCAGTCACCGTCGAAGCGGAAGCCCCGGCCGTGCCAGTACTCCGCCCAGGCGCGCTCCACCAGCAGCGGGTAGCGGGAGTTGTGGAGCATGCCGAGCGCGTCGAGGTCGTCGAAGTGGACGGTGACGGGGACCAGTTCGCCGTACGGGACGGTGGGGACCTGGCGGGGTTCGACGCTCACGGGTGGTGCTCCTGGGGTGGTGAGGTGCTTGCGGGCGCGGTGGAAGCGGAGGATGTGGTGGGGCGGGTGGCACGCGTGTGAGCCACCGCAGCCATGGTAAGCGGACGCTTAGGACGCTTCGTCCGGCGGGGTGTCGGGGAGTGGCGGGTGCGGCCGGCCTGCCGCCCTGGAGAGCCACCGCAGGGAGTGGTAGCCGGTGAGCACGGTGAGCGTCCCCAGCGCGATGCCGTTCAGCTCGAAGTTCTCGGTGAACTTCAGCGAGACGCCGCCAATGGCGATGATGATCCCGGCCGCTGCGGGAATGAGGTTCAGGGGCACCGAGAAATCCACCTTGTTCCGGACCCAGATCTGGGCTCCCAGCAGCCCGATCATGCCGTACAGGATGACGGTGATACCGCCCAGCACCCCGCCGGGGATCGCCGCCACCACCGAGCCGAACTTCGGGCACAAGCCGAAGAGCAGGGCGAAACCGGCCGCCGCCCAATAGGCCGCGGTGGAGTAGACCCGGGTGGCCGCCATGACGCCGATGTTCTCGGCGTAGGTCGTGGTGGCGGGGCCACCCACCGCAGTCGACAGGACCGTTGCCGTGCCATCGGCGACGAGGGCCATGCCCATCTTGTCCTCCAGGGGATCACCGGTCATTGCGGAGACCGCCTTGATGTGTCCGGCGTTCTCCGCGATCAGCGCGATCAGGACCGGCAGTGCGACGAGGACCGCGGAGGCGGAGAAATTCGGTGCGTGAAAGGTGGGAAGGCCGATCCAGTCAGCCTTTTCGACGCCGGAAAAGTCGATGCGCCAGTGGTCGGTGAGCTTGCCCGCACCATTGACCGAATGAATTTTCCCCGCGATGCGGTCGAGAACCCAGGACAGCGCATAGCCGAAGACCAGGCCCAAGAAGATGGCGATCCGCGACCAGAAACCCCGGAGCACGACGAGCGCGAGCCCGGTGAACAGCATCGTCGCCAGGGCCGTCCACTGGTCCTGGGGCCAGTACGTGGACGCCGTAACGGGGGCAAGGTTGAAGCCGATCAGCATCACGACCGCGCCGGTCACCGTCGGCGGGAGCACGGCGTGGATCACGCTGGCCCCCACGACATGGATGGCAAGGCCGCAGCCGGCCAAGCAGGCACCCACCACGAGCATCGCCCCCGTCAGCGTGCCGGCGTCGCCCCCCTGACCCGCGATCACGGCAGAGACGCCCACGAAGGAGAGCGAGGAGCCCAGGTAGCTGGGGATGCGTCCGCGGGTCGTCAGCAAGAACAGTGCGGTGGCGACACCCGACGCCATCAGGGCAAGACTGGGGTCCAGCCCCATGAGCACGGGGGCGACGAAACATGCCCCGATCATCGACACCACGTGCTGGGCGCCGAGCGCGATCGTCCGCCCCCACGTCAGGCGCTCCCCGGGCCTGACCACCTCGCCGGGCTTCAGATGTCGCCCGTCGCCATGAAGCTGCCACCCGAAGCCGGCCATGATCACTCTCCACTCTGTGACGCCCTGCAGGTCACAGAGCCGAGGTGATTCATAGTCGAACGCCTGCGTCTGGACAAACCGAGGCCCGGTCCGGTGCAGACCTCCGTACTGGAGGCAGGGGCGGCCGCGCCGCGTCGGGCGCACCGTTCCACAAGAGGGCGCGCCGTTCGTTACCCCGTATCGGTCAACGGTCACCACGATCCCGCGAGATCCGTAACTGCGGTGTCACGCTGAGTGCATGACGACGACTCGGCACCCTGCCCCGCACCCTGATGTCCACCGGCGGCCGGACCCGGCCGAAGGGCCCGCCGCAAGGCCGCCCACCGGTGCGGAAACCGCGGCCGCCGCGGAGCTGGCGGAGGTGCTGGCCCGGATGCGGGCGCTCGCCGCGGCGCTGCCCGCCGAGGACGGCGTGGCCGTCTTCAACGGGGTCTATCTGGCCGTCACCGAGGCGGTGGCGGGGCGTATCGGGGACGGTACGTTCCAGGACCCGGCGGCCGCGGGCGAGCTGGACCGCTGCTTTGCGCGGCGGTACTTCGCCGCGGTGGACGCCGCGACCGCCGGGCTGCGGCCGCCGGCCTGCTGGCGTCCGCTCTTCCAGCTGCGCCGGCACCCGGGCGTGCATCCACTGCAGTTCGCACTGGCCGGGATCAACGCCCACATCGGCCACGACCTGGCATTGGCGGTGCTGGACACCTGCCGGGTGCTGGAGTGCGAACCGGCCGCGCTGGAGACCGACTTCGAGCGGGTCGGCGGGGTGCTGACGAGCCTGGAGGAGCGGATCCGGGAGCGGCTGATGCCCGGCCCCGATGTGCTGGACGTCGCCGATCCGCTGACGCATCTGATCGGCTCGTGGAGCCTGGACAAGGCCAGGGACGGCGCCTGGGTGGCGGCCCGTGCCCTGTGGAGCGTCCGCCGGCTGCCGGATGTCACCGAGGAACTCATCGAACGCCTCGACGCCGGGGTGGGCCTGGTCGGACGGATGCTGCTGACCCCGCTGCCGGGCTGATCCCGCGGCCGCCGCCGGGGCCGCCCCTCCCGTCACCCCGTCCCGACGCCCCGGTACGGGCCGTTCCTGCCGACAGACAGGAACGGCCCCGTCAACTCCCTCTAGTCCTCCGGCAGCTCCACCGGTGCGATCTCGTCGTACACATCGCCCGGGCCCGGGTTCGTCGCGTCCGTCGTGCCGCCGAAGTGGTGCATGACGCCCCACACCGCGTTGAGTGCGGTCTGTACCGCGCCCTCGGCCCAGCCCGCCGTCCAGGAGATGTCGTCGCCCGCGAGGAACAGGCCGCGCTTGTCCTCGGGGAGCCGGTCCTGCATGAAGTGCGTGAACAGGCGCCGCTGGTAGCGGTAGTGGCCGGGCAGGTTCGCCTTGAAGGCGCCCATGAAGTACGGCTCGTTCTCCCAGGACACGGTGACCGGGTTGCCGATGATGTGCTTGCGGATGTCGACCTTCGGATAGATCTCCGAGAGCGACTTCAGCATGACCTCCATCCGCTCGTTCGCCTCCAGCGGCAGCCACTTGAGGCTGTCGTCGCACCAGGTGTAGGAGAGGCAGATGACGGCGGGTTCGTCCGGGCCGTTGTCGAGCAGATACGTCCCGCGGGTCATCCGGTCCGTCAGCGTCATCGACATGACATCCCGGCCGGTGTCCTCGTCCTTGTCGAGCCAGAACGGCCGGTCGACGGGCACGAAGAGCTTGCTGGACTCCATGTAGTGGGTGCGCTCCATCGCCGTCCAGTGGTCGATGGGGAACAGCGAGTCGTCGCAGGCGATCTTGCTCAGCAGCATCCAGGACTGCGCGGTGAAGACGGCGGCCTCGTAGGTGCGGATGTCGCCGTCGGCGTCGGTGACGGTGATGCGGTTGCCGGCGGTGCGGTTCAGGCGGGTCACCGCGGGCCGGGGCGCGCCGTCGTGCAGCGACGAGAGCGAGGTGCCCGACGCCCAGTGCACGATCTTCTGCGGCTCGCGCTCCCACAGGCGCAGCGGCAGCTGCTGGCTGCCGCCGACGATGCCGCGGTGGTGGTCGTCGGCCTCGGTGTAGACGACCCGCAGGATCTCCAGGATGGAGTTGGGGAAGTCGGTGTCCCAGCCGCCGGTGCCGAAGCCGACCTGGCCGAAGATCTCCCGGTGGCGGAAGGACTTGAAGGCCGTCGAGTCGCAGAGGTAGCCGTAGAAGGTCTGGTTGTCGAGCTTCTCGACGAGCCGGGACCAGATCTCGCGGATGCGCGGGACGTCGCGCTCGCGGATCGCCTGGTTCATGTCGGAGAAGTCCGCGCCCTCTTCCAGGCAGGCGTTCCAGGCGTCCATGACCTGGTGGTAGACCTCGGGGAGGTCCTCGACCGTACGCGCGTAGTGGGACTCGCCCTTGAGGTCGACGACGGTCGACGGGGTGTCCGCGGCCAGCGGGTTCGGGAACGGCGTGGTCGTCAGGCCCACCAGGTCGATGTAGTGCTGGAGCGCCGTCGAGGACGGCGGGAAGCGCATCGCGCCCATCTCGGCGGTCAGGCCCGCCGCTTCGGACGGGGTGCCCTCGAAGCCGACGGTGCGCAGCCGCCCGCCTATCTGGTCGGCCTCGTAGACGACGGGCCGAAGGCCCATCTTCATCAGCTCATAGGCGGTGATGATGCCCGAGAGGCCGCCGCCGATGACCGCGACCTCCTTGCCGTGCTCGGTCGCGGGGACCTGGCCCAGGCCCGCCGGGTGGGCGAGGAAGTCGTCATAGGCGTACGGGAAGTCCGGGCCGAACATGGTGATCGGGGGCTGGGCATCCGCGTGGTGGGCGGCGGTGGGCACCGTGGACGTCATCGGGACGGACTCCTTGCAGACAGGGCACAGCAGGCAGGGCTGTACAGGCCGGCGGGACCGGCCTGCGGCGGGGCAGGGGGAACCAGCAGAACGAGGGGGCGGGCGGATCGGGTGAGTCAGGTCAGCGGGCCGTACAGCTCCGGCCGCCGGTCGTGCAGATACGGGTTGTCCACCCGGGATTCCTTCAGGAAGGCGGGGTCGACCTCGGCCCGCACCAGCTGTTCGGTGCGGCCGGCGCGGGTGCGTACGACACCGTCGGGGCCGGCCAGGCAGCTGAGGCCGACGAACTCGAACTCGCCCTCCGCGCCGACCCGGTTGACGTACGCGACGTACATCTGGTTCTCGAAGGCGCGGACCGGGATGACGGACTCGGCGACGAACTGGAAGGGGTGCATCTGCGCGGTGGGCACCAGCAGCAGATCGGTGCCGGCCAGCGCATGGGCCCGGACGTTCTCCGGGAACTCCACGTCGTAGCAGATCATGACGCCGATCCGGAGGCCGCCCAGGTCGGCCTGGACGACGGCCTGCTCGCCCGGGGTGAACCACTCACGCTCGAAGCAGCCGAAGAGATGGGTCTTGCGGTAGTTCGCCAGCCGCTCGCCCTCGGGGCCGATGAGCTGCGCCGAGTTGTAGACGGCGGCGCTGTCCCGCTCGTCGTGGGCGGCGCGCTCGGGGTAGCCGTAGAGCACCGCGATGCCGTGTGCGGCGGCGATCTCCGCGATGGCCCGGGCGCTGTCGCCGTCGGCGGTCTCGGCGAGGCGCTGGACACCGTCGCCGATGGCATAGCCGGTCAGGAAGAGCTCCGGGCAGGCGAGCAGTCCGGCGCCGGTCGCGGCCGCCGTGCGGGCCGCGTCGTCGAGGATCCGCAGGTTGTGCGCGACATCGCCGGGCCGTCCCGAACTCTGGAGCAGGGCCGTGTGCAGCGACGTCATGGGATCCCTCGGCGAGGTGGTGCGGGTGGACGCATTGACGGTACGGGCCGCCGGGGATGCGGGACAAGGCGCCACCGTTGCGCGCCGATGGACGATTCATTGCGTGTTCACGAGAGTATGCGGTGATTCGTTGCGCGCCGCCGAGGCCGGGGCAGCCGATCGCCGCCTCCGCGGTCCGCAGCAGGGAAGCCGCCGGTCAGCGTACGGATGCCGGGGCGGCCGGGCCTGCCCCGCCCGCCGTAGCCGGCACCGACCCGGGACGCGGCCGCGCAGCCTGATCCCCCGACGAGGACCGGCCTGCGGCGTTCAGTCCCGCCCAGGCGCCTCGCCTCGGGCACGGGGCACGGCGCCGCGGGGGCCACCGCGTTCACCGACGCCATGGCGCTGGGCTACCGGATCGCGGCGGGAGTGGTGCTGGTGGTGGGCGTCGCCGTGGCGTCCGGTCTGCGCAGCAGGGCGGGGGCCGACCGGAGCGGGGCTTGACCTCCCTCGGGTACGAGGCAGCAGCCCCGCCTGGCGGGGGTCTGAGGAGCAGGGGCTCCCGAGGGGCGGGGCCACGGCCCGATCAGCGCGGCGCCCCCGAGCCGTACCGGCGCAGCAGCGGCGAGAGCACCAGCACGGACTTGGTCCGCTCCACGAACGGTTCGCCGGCGATCCGCTCCAGTACCCGCTCGAAGTGCCGCATGTCGGCGGCGAAAACCTGGACGATGGCGTCCGCCTCACCGGTGACGGTGGAGGCGGACGCCACTTCCGGGTAGCGCGACAGACCGCGGTGGATCGCCTCGGGCGAGGTGTTCCGGCGGCAGTAGAGCTCGATGACCCCTTCGGTCTCCCAGCCGAGTGCGGCCGGGTCCACCCGTACGGTGAAGCCGGTGATCGCGCCGTCCGCCCGCAGCCGGTCCACCCGGCGTTTGACGGCCGGCGCGGAGAGTCCGACCTCCTGGCCGATGTCGGCGTAGCTGCGGCGGGCGTCCTCGGCGAGGGCGTGGACGATGCGTTCGTCGAGATCGTTCAGTCGCACTGCGGGTGGATCACTTCTCTGCGGTGGCCAATCGGGAGCGGCGCATGCCGTATCCGAAGTAGACCACAAGGCCCACGACCAACCAGGCACCGAAGACGACCCAGGTCACGACGTCGAGGCTGCCCATCATGTAGAGGCACAGCAGGAAGCCGATCGCCGGGAACAGCGGCGAGAGCGGGGTGCGGAAGCTGCGCGGCATGTCGGGCCGGGTGCGGCGCAGCACGATCACCGCGACATTGACCAGCGCGAAGGCGAACAGGGTGCCGATGCTGGTGGCGTCGGCCAGCTGGCCCAGCGGCACCGCCGCGGCGAGCACCCCGCAGAACAGCGACACGATCACGGTGTTGGCGCGCGGCGCCCCGCTCTTGGGGTGCACCTTGGAGAACACCTTCGGCACCAGCCCGTCCCGGGACATCGCGAAGAGGATGCGGGTCTGGCCGTAGAGCACGGTCAGCACGACGCTGGCGATGGCGATGACCGCGCCGAAGGCGAGCAGCACGGCCCAGAAGCTCTGGCCGGTGACGTCCTTCATGATCCCGGCCAGCGCGGCCTCCGAGCCCTTGAACTTCTGCCAGGGCATGGCACCCACGGCGATGGCCGCGACCAGGCAGTACAGCGCGGTGACGATCACCAGCGAGAGCATGATCGCGCGCGGCATGTCGCGCTGCGGGTTCTTGGCCTCCTCGCCCGCGGTGGAGGCGGCATCGAAGCCGATGTACGAGAAGAACAGGGTCGCGCCGGCGGCACTGACGCCCGCCATGCCCATCGGCATGAAGTTCGCGTAGTTGCCCGAGCGCACGCCCTGGAGCGCGACGCCGCAGAACAGCAGCAGCGCGACGATCTTGACAACGACCATGATCGTGTTGGCCCGGGCGCTCTCCTTGGCCCCGCCCAGCAGGAACACCATCGCCAGCAGCACGACCACGAGCGCCGGCAGGTTGAAGATGCCACCGTCGCCGGGCGGCTGGGACAGCGCGTCCGGGATGGTGAAGCCGAAGACGCCGTCGAGGAGCTCGTTCAGATACTGGCCCCAGCCCACCGCGACGGCCGCGACCGAGACGCCGTACTCCAGGATCAGGCACCAGCCGCAGACCCAGGCGATCAGCTCGCCGAGGGTGGCGTAGGCGTAGGAGTAGGAGGATCCGGAGACCGGGATGGAGCCGGCCAGCTCCGCGTAGGACAGCGCGGAGAACAGGGCGGTGATCCCGGCGAGGACGAAGGACAGGATGACCGCGGGCCCGGCGTCCGGCACGGCCTCGCCGAGGACGACGAAGATGCCGGTGCCGAGCGTGGCGCCGATGCTGATCATGGTCAGCTGCCACATGCCCATGGAGCGGCGGAGCTCTCCCCCCTGCCCCTTGCCGCCCTCGGCCACCAGCCGCTCGACGGGCTTGCGCCGCATCAGCCGGGTGCCGAGTCCTCCGGGGGAGGGCGGTCCGGGGTCGCCGACCCCTGCGGGCGGGGCTGCGCCGTGCTCCAACACTGAAGTGGCTCCTTTTTCGCTGCCGATCGATGACGTACGGATGAGACGGCGACCGGCAGCGGTCGGTAGAAGGGCATGCCGAAGCACACCGCAGCAGGAGACCGCCGAGCAGGCGGTCCCCGCCACTCCACGTACAGCGCTTGACCTTACGGGCCGCCGCTGACCTGCCGTAATGCAGGTTCCTTGCGTAACCGCGGATGATCGTTGCGCACCGGCGCGGCGGACGATGGTTCGTTGCGCGCCAGGGTGAGATCGTAACGGCCGCCTCCGGATGGGCCGCGAACCGGGTCCGATGGTTCCGGATACGCCACCGGCCCCGCACCGGGTCGGTGCGGGGCCGGTCAACGGCGCGCGGAGCCCTTTACGGCTCCTCGGCGGTCAGCTCCAGCTGTCGTGGAGCGGCTTGCCCTCGGCGTAGCCGGCGGCGCTCTGCACGCCGATCACGGCCTTCTCGGCGAACTCCGCCAGGGAGGCGGCGCCCGCGTAGGTGCAGGAGCTGCGGAGGCCCGCGATGATCGAGTCGATCTGGTCCTCGACGCCGGGACGCGCCTGGTCGATGAACATCCGGGAGGTGGAGATGCCCTCCTCGAAGAGTCCCTTGCGGGCCCGGTCGTAGGCCGACTCCTCGCTGGTGCGGCTGCGCACCGCACGCGCGGAGGCCATCCCGAAGCTCTCCTTGTACGGCCGGCCGTCGGCGGTGTGCTGGAGGTCGCCGGGCGATTCCAGGGTGCCGGCGAACCAGGAGCCGATCATGACGTTGGACGCGCCGGCGGCCAGCGCCATCGCGACATCGCGGGGGTGGCGCACCCCGCCGTCGGCCCAGACGTGCTTGCCGTACTTCCTGGCCTCGGCGGCGCACTCCAGCACCGCGGAGAACTGCGGCCGGCCGACACCGGTCATCATGCGGGTGGTGCACATCGCGCCCGGTCCCACGCCGACCTTGATGATGTCCGCGCCGGCGTCGATCAGATCGCGGACGCCCTCGGCGGCGACGATGTTGCCCGCCACGATCGGGACCTGCGGGTCCAGCGCGCGGACCGCCTTGATCGCGCTGATCATCGACTCCTGGTGACCGTGCGCGGTGTCCACGACGAGCGTGTCCACACCGGCGTCCAGCAGCGACTTCGCCCGCCCGGCGACATCGCCGTTGATGCCGACGGCGGCCGCGATCCGCAGCTTGCCGTTGGCGTCCGTGGCGGGGGTGTACAGGGTGGCGCGGAGCGCGCCCTTGCGGGTGAGGATGCCGATCAGCATGCCGTCGGCGTCGACCGCGGGCGCGAGCTTGCGGTTGGCGGCGTCGAGGCGGTTGAAGGCCTCCCGCGGGTCGATGTCGGCGTCCAGGACCAGCAGGTCCCTGGACATGACCTCGGCGACCTGGGTGAAGCGGTCCACCCCGGCCAGATCGTGCTCGGTGACCACACCGACCGGGCGGCCGCCCTCGACGACGATGCCCGCGCCGTGCGCCCGCTTGGGCAGCAGCGCCAGGGCGTCGGCGACGGTCGCGACCGGGGACAGCACGATCGGCGTGTCCAGGACCAGATGGCGGCGCTTGACCCAGGTCACGACGTCGGTGACGACATCGAGCGGGATGTCCTGCGGGATCACGACCAGGCCGCCACGGCGGGCCACGGTCTCGGCCATCCGGCGGCCGGCGATCGCCGTCATGTTGGCGACCACGAGCGGAATGGTGGTGCCGGTCCCGTCGTGGGAGGACAGATCCACGCCCTGGCGGGAGCCCACGGCGGAGCGGCCGGGCACCATGAACACATCGTCGTAGGTCAGGTCGTAGGGCACCGAAGAACTCTCTTCGAGCGCGCCGTTCTTCGGATTCAGGAATCGCATATGGCCAGGATACGGGCCCTGACCAGGGCTCATGTGATTGTCTGAGGTATTTGCCAGTCGTGTGTGCGATCCCCCAAAGGGCCCGTGCAGCACCCGGCGCCCCAGGCCGGCCGGGTGCTCCGCGCGCCTCCCGGCCCCCGCGGCACGGCCCCCGCGGCACGGCCCCCGCCGGAACGCGGCAGGTCACGGCACGGCCCGGCCGCCAAATGCCCCGCCGCTAGGCGCCCTGCCGGGCCCGGCACCTGACCATGATCACGGCCAGGCCGGTGTCCGTGTCCCGCCAGTACCCCACCGCGTCCGCCAGGATGCCCTCGACGACGCTCCAGTCCTCCGGGGCCGCGGCGGCATAGCCCTGCCAGCCGGTCACGACCAGCAGCCGGCCGCGGCCGGCGGGGCACCAGGACAGATCGGTCAGGCAGTCGGCGAGCGCGTCCCAGTTGCGACCGAACCAGTCCGGCAGCCGCAGCGAGCGGGCGCACCGGTCCATGAACGCGGCCTTGTCCACGACCCCGTCCAGGTCCAGTGACGTCCCCGACCAGCCGGCGTCCCGCGCGGCCGCCAGCGCCTCCACGACCGAGCGCTCCGCGGGCCAGGGCAGCACCCCGGGAGGCGTACTGCCGTCGAGCACCGCCGCGAGCGGCCGGGGCACAGAACCCGTCATCGGAGCACCGCCTTGAAGGTCTGGTAGTGGTCGTCGGTGTAGTACGTCTCATGGCTCTCGCCGGTGACGATCCGGCGGGCTCCGCGGTCCGGCGAGCCGGGCGTGCGGACCGTGTACTCGTGGTAATGACCGCGCGGCTGACGGGGCAGCAACCGCTCGCGGTTGCCGAAGACGGTCCCGTCCTGCCGGTACGGGAAGGGCCCGCCGGCGTCGATGATCCGCAGGGTTACTCGCGCCTGGGAGGGCAGCTGGGCGACGGTGACGACCGGCATGCCCCGCGCCCATGCCGGTGCCTTGGTGGCACCCGGCGAACCGGCGGCGGCCGTGGCGGTGGCACCCGGCGATCCCTGCGAACTCCCGTTGCCGGCACCGCTCGTGGCACACCCGGTCAGAACGAGGAGCAGCCCGGCGAGCAGCGCACCGAGCAGCGCGGCGGCGCGGGGCACGGCGGAGCGGATCACCATGGCGCCGATGCTGTCACAGGCCCGCGCGGGCCGCTCGCCGGTGACCGCACCGGGGTGGGGCCGGGCATCCGGCAGCAGCTACCACAGGCGCCCGCGGCGGCACGTTTCCGCGCGGGTCACGCCCCGTCGGGATCCGCGCGGTCCAGTGCGGGGCGCGGCCCGGGGCCGGTCTCCAGCAGCAGGTGGTCGGCGGCGGCGGTGTCCGTGACCAGGCTTGTCACCAGTCCGGAGCGCAGCACCGCGCCGATCGCGTCGGCCTTGCGCCGGCCGCCGGCGATGGCGACGACCTCCGGGATACGGCGCAGTCGGTCCGCCTCGACGGTGATGCACCGCTCGCCGAGGTCCCGGCCGATCCGCCGCCCCTCGGCGTCGAAGAGGTGCGCCGACATCTCGGCGGCCGCACCCAGCGAGGCGTAGTGCTCCCGCTCCTGCTCCGAGAGCATGTCGTAGACGGTCGAGACGCCCGGCTCCCAGGAACCGATGGAGACGCAGGCGACGGTGACCTTGTCGAAGTATTCGAAGGCGCGGGCGATCCCGGTCTGCCGGCGCAGCGCCTCGGCGGTCGCCGAATCGGGCAGCAGCATCGGTGCGTAGATCGGGTGCGCCTCACCGCCGGAGACATCGGCCGCGCGGCGCACCGCCTCGACCGAGCCGCGGTCGGCGGTGCCCGCGTCGTAGACACCGGTCAACTGGACGACGGTGCAGGGCGGGAGGCGGTGCAGGGCCGCCGCCATGTGAATCGTCGACCGGCCCCAGGCCAGCCCGAGCACATCGCCCTCGTTGACCAGCTCGCCGAGCAGATCGGCGGCCACTTCGCCGAGGTTCTCCGGGTCGGCGGCGTCATCGGGCGGGTTCTGACCGCCGAAGGCGGGGGGAGCGTCCGCGGGCGACTCGACGACCACCGCGTGCCGCAGGCCGTAGCGGGCCCGCAGGGCGTCGGAGCGCTCGGCGTCCAGCTCGGAGGGCACCCGGATCTCGATCCGTACGAGATCGCGTTCCAGTGCCGTCTCCAGCACCCGCGCGACCTTGAACCGGCTGACGCCGAATTCCTCCGCGATCTGGATCTTCGACTTTCCCTCAAGATAGAAACGGCGGGCCATGGCCGCAGCCTGCACCAGCTCGGCAGGGCCCATTCCGGACTGTGGGCGGCTGGCTACCACGAAATTCTCCCCTTTTGCGCATCTGATCGAGTCTTTGCTCATCCTTTCAGAAACCCGGGGGCAACGGGGACCATGACCGCCCCGACCCACGTGAACGCTCGGTGGCGCCACGGACAAGCGACGGCACGGCCGCGCCACGGAGCCGCCGCGGCCTGCGGCGGCCGGACCGCCCGCCCCCGTTTCCGGGAATATCAGTGCGCGCAGCCCCAGCCCGCCGCCGCGGTCGCCGTCTCCGCCTTCTCCCGGAGATCCCGGACCGCCTTCGCCGGGTCGTCCGCGCTGTACACCGCCGAGCCCGCCACGAAGACATCGGCGCCCGCCTCCGCACAGCGCTCGATGGTGGCCGCCGAGACCCCGCCGTCGACCTGCAGCCACATTTCCAGGCCGTGCCGGGAGATCAGCTCACGGGTCCGGCGGATCTTGGGCAGCATGATGTCCAGGAACGCCTGGCCGCCGAAGCCGGGCTCCACGGTCATGATCAGCAACATGTCGAGCTCGGGCAGCAGGTCCTCGTACGGCTCGATGGGCGTGGCCGGCTTCAGCGCCATCGAGGCCCGCGCCCCCTTGGCCCGGATCTCCCGCGCCAGCCGCACCGGCGCGGCCGCCGCCTCCACATGAAAGGTGACCGAACCGGCCCCTGCCTCGATGTACTGCGGTGCCCAGCGGTCCGGGTCCTCGATCATCAGATGCAGATCGAGGGGGGTGTCCGTCGCCTTGCTCAGCGACTCGACGACGGGCACGCCGAGGGTGAGGTTCGGGACGAAGTGGTTGTCCATCACGTCGACATGGAGCCAGTCGGCGCCCTCGACCGCCTTCGCCTCCTCGGCGAGCCGGGCGAAGTCCGCGGACAGGATGCTGGGGTTGATCAAGGCCATGCCCCCAGTATGGCCTGCGGCCCGCGAGGGGGTGGAGGGGGGACGGATCGGGGGCGAGCCATGGGGGCCGGGGCCCGGCCACCGGTTCGGCCGTGGCGGCGGACTCCCCCGCGCGGCCGGGCGGCCCCAGGGGCGGGCCCCGAGCGGCCGGGCACGGCGGTGTGCCCCGTCGTTCCCTCCCGCGATCGGGCGGCTGCGGCCCGACGGCACCCTCCGGATCGACAACGGCCGTCCGAGCCCCTGGCTGCGCGGCTGGACGAGTCCCGACCGGTCCGCCGTCGGCTGTCCCTACGCCGGTATGCCGCGCCAGTCGCCGCTGCTGCGGATCGGTTCCGGGCGCCCCGAGTGACCCCCGCCGGTGGCGCCACCCGCTCACGGGAGCTCGCGAGGCGAAAGCCACAGGTAGGCACGTGCCGGGGCGGCTGCGCCTGCCCGGGCCCGGTCAGCGGGGCTCGCACGGCCGCCTGCGCGGTCGTCGGGTGCCGGTGGTTCGCGGACGGGGCGCGGGAGCGGCTGGTGCGGCCGGCCCCCTCTTCGGCAGGATGCCTGGTGTGGCGACGTCGAGGAGATGTGAAGCATGTGGTACGCCGCTCCCGACCCCCGCAGGGGCTGCCCGAGACGGAAAGGCGCCGGGCGGCCGGCCCGCGCGGTACTGCTCCCGAGCCTGTCGGCAACGCGCGTTCCGGCAGCGCGCGGAGCAGCGCGCCCCGCAGCCGGCGGAGCTGCCGGGGCGCGGACTGCCGCCCCCGCTCGATGCGTTCGTGGGTCGTGAGCGAGAGCTGTCGCGGTTACGTACGCTGCTGAGATCCTCCCGACTGCTCACGCTGACGGGCCCCGGCGGCGTGGGCAAGACCCGGCTGGCGCTGGAGCTCGCGGGCAGTGTGCGGGGCAGCCGCGCGGGCCGCACGCAGTGGGTCGAACTCGACTCCCTGCACGACAGCGAGCTACTGCCGCAGGCGCTTGCCGCCGCCCTCGGGGTGCGGGAGCGCGGCGGCCGCGCGGGGATCGAGGCACTGGTCCATGCGCTGGGCTCCCGCACCCTGCTGATCGTGCTGGACAATTGCGAGCATCTGGCCGACGCCTGCGCGCGGTTGGCTGCGACGCTGCTCGCCCGCTGCCCCCGGCTGCGGATTCTCGCCACCAGCCGGGAGACGCTGCGGGTCCCCGGCGAGGTCGTCTTCCGTGTCGGCGAACTGTCGCTGTCGCCCGCGGGCGAGGAGCTCGACACCGCCGAGTTGCTGCGGTCGGAAGCGGTCAGGTTGTTCCTGGCGCGCGCCCGGACGAGCGACGTGGCGTTCGCGCTCGGGCCCGGCGACGCCCGTACGGTGGCCGAGATCTGCCGACGGCTGGACGGGCTGCCGCTGGCCATCGAACTCGCGGCGGGCCGGGCGGGTTCGCTCTCGCTGCCCGGCATTCTGCGGGGGCTGGACGACCAGCTGTCCCTGCTGACCGACGGCAGCCGGACCGGGCCGGGCCGGCACCGCGAGCTGGCGGCCGCGATCGACTGGAGTCATCGATTGCTGGATCCGCTGGAGGCAGTGGTGTTCCGGCGGTTGTCGGTGCTCGGCGGCGGCTTCGATACGGAGGGAGCCGCCGCGGTCTGCGCCGACGGTGTCGAGGATGACGACGGCAGGGACCGGGACGGCGGCCGGAACGGAGACCGGGACGTCCGCGGAGAGGAAGTCGGCCGACGGGACGGCGTCGCGCCTCGGGGTCCGCACGCCACGGTGCGCCCGGAGCAGGTGGTGCCCGTGGTCTGCGCGCTGGAGGCCAAGTCCCTGATCGTGCGGGTACGCGGGGACGAGCAGCGGGGCGCCGCGCGGTTCCGGCAGCTGAGCGCCATCCGGGCCTACGGGATGGACCGGCTCGCGGAAGCCGGGGAGCTGCCGGACACCTGGGACCGGGCGCTCGACTGGCTGGCCGGGAAGAGCGCGGAAGCCGTCGGGCCCGGGGTGTTCGCCGACCTCACCGAGGAGCCACTCGGCCAGGAGCAGGAGATCCTCGCGGCGGCCGTCACGTACTCCGCCGCCCGTTCCGACCGCAGGCACATCCCGCTGGCGATCGCGCTGGCCCGGTTGCTGTACCGGCAGGAGCAGTTGACGGCCGCGCGCACACTGCTGTCGGACCTGCTGGAGCGGGTGCAGGACCGCGAAGACCGCGGCGCGGCACTGGCGCTGGCCGCCCGGTCGGCCTGTCTGCAGGACGATCATGCCGCGGCCCTCGCCTTCGCCCAGGAGGCCGTCGCCGTCGGGCGCGCGGGGCAGCAGCCCGCCAGGCTGGCCAATTCCCTGGACGCGCTGGCGGCCGCGCGGCTGTGCCGGGGCGAGTTCGCCGACGCCGTCGCGGTGTTCGCCGAGTGCCTCGACGTGGTCCGTACGCTCGGCCGTCCGCTGGACCTCGCGCTCTGCCGGCACCATCTGGCCTGGGCAATGCTCCAAACCGGCACGACGACACAGGCCGAGCGGCTGATGCAGGAGTGTCTGCCGGAGTTGGCGGCACGGGCTCCGCTGGGCCAGGTGACGGCCGCGCTGCACACCGACGGTGCGATCCGGCTGGCGCGGGGCGACCTGGACGGCGCCGAGCGGCGGTTCGCCGAGGTGCTGCTCAAGACGCCGTCCGGCGAGAGCTTCCATGCGCTCTATCCGCTGGAAGGTCTGGCCATCGTGGCGGCCGAGCGGGGAGATCTTCAGCGGTCGCTCCGGCTGTACGCGGCGGCCGCCGCCATCCGGCAGCGGATCGACACCGAGCCGGAAGCGCACTGGTGGGGGCAGGTGGAGGCGGCCGTGGCACGGGTCAAGGAGCGACTGCCGCCCGCCGGTGCCGCGGCGGCGATGGCGGCCGGGCGTCGATTGCGCGGAGCCCGGCTGGTCGCGTACGCGCTGCGCGGCACCGAGGCCGGTCCCGCCGGACGCGGCAGTGCGCACGAAGGGAGTCCCGACGGAGTCGGCGCGGCGGGCCACCCGCCCCTGACCGGGCGGGAGTCGACGGTCGCGAAGCTGGTCGCCGAGGGCCTGACCAACCAGCAGATCGCCGCCCATCTGGGCCTCTCGAAGAGCACCGTGGCCGGCCATCTCGACCGGGTCCGGGACAAGTGGGGGGTCAGGTCCCGAACCCAGATCGCCGTCCGGGTCGCGGACCAGGCCGCGGGCCGCCCGGAGTCCGGTCTCTGAGCGGACCGGCGGCCATGGCGCGCCGGCGCCCGTCGCCCGGCCTCTGGTCTCCGGCCTCCGGCTGGGTTTCGTCACGCGCACAACTCGCCGGTCATCCGACCGATGCGCGGGCCGAGCCGGCACCGGAGGCTGTGCGGAGAGCGCACCCGACGGGCGGCCGTCCCGAGGCCAACCCAGCCCCACCGGCGGTCCCATGGATGACCGTCGGAGGGATGGGCGCCGCAGGGACAGCCGTCGCAGGGACGGCGGTGCATGGGCGACCGTCCATGGCGACCGTCCATGGACGTACCGCCCAGAGGCGACCGGCACAAGGACCCCCACAAGGGCAGCCGGCCGGTCGACCTCCCCGCCGACACCGGCCTGCCGCCGGCCGTCAAGGTCGGCCCCTCCCCGTGGTGTGCCTCATGACCGAGTTCTTCCGGCAAGGAGATGCCATGCGCTACGCCGACGATACGAGCCCGGAGGCCGCGACCGGCCCGCAACCGCCGTCACGGGCAGGCGGCGACGAGCAGGGAAGTTCGAGGCGGTCCTTCATCAAGTCCACGTCCGCGGGCGTGACCGCCGTGGCCATCGGGGCGAGCGTGGCTGCCTCGGCCGGCCCGGCGGCCGAGGCAGCTCAGAAGGGCCGTCCGGCGACGTCAGGCGGTGCGGCGCGCCCGCTCGCCGTCACCCCGGCCTGCTCGGGCCAGGAGACCCCGGCGTCCATCGAGGGCCCGCTGTTCAAGCCCAACTCCCCCGCCCGGGGCGATCTGATCACACCGGCCATCCGCGGGGTACGTCTCGACCTCTCCGGAATCGTCTACGACACCGCCTGCAAGCCGCTGCCCGAAACACTCATCGAGTTCTGGCAGTGCGATCAGAACGGCGACTACGACACCTCGGGATTCTCGCTCCGCGGTCACCAGTACACGGACAGCAGGGGCGCCTACCTCCTGAAGACCATCATCCCCCGGGACTACTGGGGACGTTGGGGCCAACGGGCGCCCCACATCCACACCCAGGTGCAGGTGTCCGGCGGCCCCCTGCTCGTCACCCAGCTGTACTTCCCGGACGACACCCAGGCCTACGGCCGGGACTTCGCCGCCCTCAACGCCGCCGACCGGCTGCGCAATCGCGCCTGCACCATCGCGCTCACCGGCCCCGAGGGCGGCCGCTACACCGGCACCTTCGACTTCGTCCTCACAACGAAGGTCTAGAGAGCAGGCGATGCCCCTCATCCCCCGCCCCCGCAGGCTTGATTCCCCATCAGACAAGGAATTCCCCATGCCCTCCCGTACCCCCCTGCCCCGACGGCGTCTCGGCCGGGTGCCGCTGGTGCCGGCGGCGCTGGCCGCCACCCTGGTCACCGGGGCGCTGGTCGTGACCGGCCTGAACGGTGAACCGGCGGCATCCGCAGCCACCTCGTCCGGCACCGCCCCCGCCCCCTCCGCGTCACGCGCGGGCCAGTGGCACACCACACCGGTGCCCGTGGCGAAGGGCGATCTGACCGCAATAGCGGCTCTGAGCGACAAGCAGGCCTGGGCCGTGGGCTATCGGCTGAAGAGTGCCACCGCGCTCGAAGCCGTCGCGCTGCGCTGGAACGGTACGTCCTGGACCCAGGAGTCCACGCTTCCGGACAACAGCTTTCCGCAGGCCCTCGCCGTCCGGTCGGCCACCGATATCTGGACGGTGGGCAGCGCGTCGGTGCACTGGGACGGATCACAATGGACCACCTACCAACTGGCCAAGGACCCGGGCGGCCGGGTCGTCCCCGACGCCGTGACGACGACATCCGACGGGAAGGCGTGGACGGTCGGCCGGGCGATGAACCGGTCGGTCAAGGACGGCGTCCCGGCCATCCAGTCGTGGGACGGCAAGAGCTGGCAGCGGCAGACCCTGCCCGATGTCGGCAAAGGTGAACTGAGCAGCGTCACGGCCGTCGCCCCGGACGACATCTGGGCGGTCGGCACCGCATACGCCACCGACGCCTCGTCACCGCAGAAGGCGCTGCTCCTGCACTGGGACGGCACCGCCTGGAAGCGCATCACCGCGCCCGGCCCGCAGGAATCCCACAACTGGCTCGGCGGGATCACCGCGTTCGCCTCCGATGACGTCTGGGCAGTGGGCGGCAGTACGTCCGGCGGCGCGGACCGGCCCTACGCCGTGCACTGGAACGGCACGGCCTGGACGGCTGCGAAGACGCCGGACGTGGCGGACGGCCGGCTGCGTGCGGTCGGCCGGACGCGAAGCGGCGAGCTCTGGGCCGTCGGCGGCAAGGGCGCCGCGTCCGTCGCGCTGCGGTGGGACGCCCAGAAGAAGCAGTGGGACACGGCTTCGTCCCCGGGCCTCGTCGTCCGCAGCTTCACCACGGTGCCCGGGAGCGCCGACCTCTGGGCCGCCGGTATCGCCGAACACGGAGACCTCGTTCCGTCGATCACCCGGCTGAAGGGCTGAACCGGCCGCTGACCGTTGGGGTGGGGCGACGATCTCGCCCCACCCCAACGGCCAACCCCGGCACCCGAACCGGCCCCGGGCACCGGCTCCGAGCCGTCAGCAATCACGCCCCACCGGCCGGCAAGGCCCTCAACCCGTGCGCCGCAGCAGCGCCAGGTACATCGCGTCCGTGCCGTGCAGATGCGGCCAGAGCTGGACGTCCGGGCCGTCGCCGAGTGCCGGTACGTCCGGCATCAGGGGACGGGCGTCGACCCACTCCGCCGCCACCGGTGCCCCGCCCCGTCCCTTGAGCACGTCGTCCACCACGGCCCGGGTCTCGGCCGGATGCGGGGAGCAGGTCGCATAGCCGACGACGCCGCCGACCCGTACCGCCGCCAGCGCCTGCCGCAGCAGCTCGCGCTGGAGCGGGGCGAAGCCGTCCAGGTCCTCGGGGCGGCGACGCCAGCGCGCCTCCGGCCGTCGGCGCAGCGCGCCCAGACCGGTGCACGGCACGTCCACCAGCACCCGGTCGAAGGCTCCGGCCCGCCAGGCGGGGCGGGTGCCGTCGGCGGCGATGACCGCGTACGGGCCCGGGTTGCCGTCGAGCGCGCGGGCCACCAGCCGGGCGCGGTGCGGCTGCTTCTCCGAGGCCAGCAGGGCGGCGCCGCGCTGCGCCGCGAGCGCCGCCAGCAGCGCCGCCTTGCCGCCGGGGCCGGCACAGCCGTCGAGCCAGGCGCGGTCGGTGCCCTCGACGGGCGCGTTGGCCAGTGCGAGGGCGACGAGCTGGCTGCCCTCGTCCTGCACCCCGGCGCGTCCCTCGCGGACCGGGTCCAGCGCGCCCGGCTCGCCGCCCTCCGCGAGCCGCACCGCGTACGGGGACCAGCGTCCGGGCAGCGCACTGTCCTCGCCGGCCGCCGCCAGCAGTTCGTCGGTGGTGGAGCGGCCGGGGCGCGCCACCAGCGTCACCTCGGGGCGTTCGTTGTCCGCCTCCAGCAGGTCCTCGATGCCGGCCCGGCCGCCGCCGAGCGCGTCCCACAGCGCCGAGACGACCCAGCGGGGGTGCGCATGCACGATGCCGAGGTGCTCCTCGGGGTCCTCGTCGTACGGCGGGGCGACCCGCTCCAGCCAGCCGTCGAGGTCATGGGCCGCGACCTTGCGCAGCACCGCGTTGACGAACTTCGCCCGTCCGTCGCCCAGCACCACCCGGGCCAGCTCGACGCTCGCGCTCACCGCGGCGTGCGTCGGGATACGGGTGCCGAGCAGCTGGTGCGCCCCGAGGGTGAGCACGTCGAGGACCGGCGGGTCCACCTCCCGCAGCGGGCGGTCCACACACTGCGCGAGGATCGCGTCATAGGTGCCCTGCCGTCGCAGCGAGCCGTACACCAGCTCCGTCGCCAGCGCCGCGTCCCGGGTGTCGAAGTCCTCGTGCTCACGCGCCTTGCGCAGCAGCGGCGGCAGCACCAGATTCGCGTAGGCGTCCCGCTCGTCGACGGCCCGCAAGGCCTCGAACGCGAGGATGCGGACCGGGTCCTTCTGCGGGCGGCGGTAGGGCTTGCTGGGGCGGCGACGGGGCTGCTGGCTCACAGAAAAGGTGCTCCGGATACGAGATGAGGGGTCCGTCCCAGCCTACGCGGGCGGACCGGCCGGCTGCGCGGGGAGGCCGGGCGCACGGGGAGGCCGGGACGCAGGGGGGGCGCCGGGCCCGGGCCGGGGCGTACGGGGAGGCCGGGACGCACGGGGCGCCGGGCCCGGGCCGGGCGCACGAGGAGGCCGGGCCCGGGCCGGGGCGCACGGCGGGCGCGCGCCGGGTACCCCGCGGGCGCGGCGGAGGGGAAGCGGCGGGGCCGGGCCTCAGTCCCCCAGCCGCTCCCCGCCCTCGATGCGCACCCCGCGCGCCCAGTCGGCCGCCTTCATCGGCTTCTTGCCCTGCGGCTGCACCCAGACGAGTTCGAGGGGGTGGCTGCCCGTACCGACGTAGACCGCCTTCTTGGTGACAGCGAGTGCGCCGGGCGCCAGCGCCAACTCGTCGTGCGCCGCCGCGGAGGCCGCCGACATCAGCTTGAGCCGCTCGCCGCGGAAGACCGTCCAGGCACCGGGCGCGGGCGCACAGCCGCGGATGACCCGGTCGACCCGCAGCGCGGGGGCCGTCCAGTCCACCTTGGCGTCCTCGACCTCGATCTTCGGGGCGAGCGTGACGCCCTCGGCCGGCTGCGGCACCGCCTGCAGCGTGCCGTCCTCGATGCCGTCCATCGTCGCCACCAGCAGCCCGGAACCGGCGAACGCCAGCCGGGTGAGCAGATCGCCGCTGGTGTCCGTCGGCCGGACCTGCTCGGTCAGCACCCCGTAGACCGGGCCGGAGTCCAGGCCCTCCTCGATCTGGAAGGTCGAGGCGCCGGTCACCTCGTCGCCCGCGAGCACCGCATGCTGCACGGGCGCCGCCCCCCGCCATGCGGGCAGCAGCGAGAAGTGCAGATTGACCCACCCCTGGGCGGGGATGTCGAGCGCGGCCTTCGGCAGCAGCGCGCCGTAGGCGACCACCGGGCAGCAGTCCGGCGCGATCTCCCGCAGCCGGGCCAGGAAGTCCTCCTCGCGTGGCCGGACGGGCTTGAGCACCTCGATGCCGGCCTCCTCCGCCCGCTCCGCGACGGGGCTGGCGACCAGCTTCCGGCCGCGTCCGGCCGGCGCGTCGGGCCGGGTCACTACGGCCACGACCTCGTGCCGGTCCGAGGCGATCAGGGCATCGAGGGCGGGTACGGCGACCTCGGGGGTGCCGGCGAAGACAAGCCTCATGGGTGGCGAACTACCTCTCACACGCAGCGGAACGACGCACCAGTCTATGGGTCCGGCCCCCGGGCCACGGGCGACGGTTCCAGGGGGCGTACACGAATTCCCGCGCCTTGTACGGAAGCTCGTACGCCCCCATACCGTGACCAGAGCCGCTGCTGTCGCGTTGGTCAAAAAGCATTGACCTGAAGACCGGGCCGCCCTGGCGGCCCGCTCTCTTTACATCCTTCCTTTTCCACGCCGGTTCGAGAGGCTTGCTCATGGCCGACCACGCAACCCACGACGCCCAGGCGCGCGCCAGCCTGCATCTCCTGGTGCGGGACATCGAACGGGTGCGCCGGCAGGTGGACGCACTGCGCACGCTGACCGCTCAGCTCGGCAACGTCTACCGGCCGCGGCGCACCGGACCCTCCGCGGGGTTCGTCGTCTACGGACGCGCGCCCGCTCCGACGGTGCGCCTTGCCCAGGAGTTGCGGGACAGCGTCGAAACACTCGTCACCGCCGCGGTCGACTTCGACCGTTCGCTGGGCTTCTCGTGGGACGCGGTGGGTTCGGCGCTCGGCGTCACCAAACAGGCGGTGCACCGCCGTTACGGTGGCCGCAGAGCCGCCGCCCAACCCGCCGCGGACAGCAACGGCGCGGAGCCGGCGGTACGTTCCCCCGAGTCCTCCGCGCCCCGGCCGGTGACCATGGCGGCGGGCCTGCCCGGCTCGGCGGCCGTGCCTGCGGCCCGTTCCCTGCCCGCCCAGCCGTCCGCCACCTCCCGCGACGAGCCCGCCCGCCCGGGCGCCTTCCCCGGCCCCCGCAACGGCTGAACCACTCCCCCCTCGGGCGCCCCGCGCCCACGCGCCGCCCGCCAGCGCCCCGGGACCGCCCGCCGACACCGGTCCCGGGGCGGCGCCATGTCTGGACCGGGATGCGTCGGGCCGGGCCGGCCGGGCATGGCATGGCATGGCTGCCGTATAACAGGGCGGGACGGCCCCGCTGCATGGCGGCTCGACGCCCCGGCAGCGCACACCCCCTCCCCCGCACCGAGCCGTCTCACCCAAGATCGGGCGGATCGATCCGGACCCGTACCGCCTCCCCCTCCCGCTTGACCATCCGGGCCGCGCGGGCGGCCTTGAGCGCCGCGGCGAGTGCCGCGCCCTGGCCGGGGCGGACGCGTACCAGCGCGCGCTCCCACTGTTCGCCGGCCGGCGGGTCGCCCGGCCGGCGCGGGCGACCGGGGTCCGGTATCGGAAGGGGTACGGGCCCCAACACCTCGGCTCCGGCGGGGAGTTCGGCGGACCGCAGCAGATCGGTGACATCCTCGGGCCGGCCGGTCACGGAGGCCATCCGCGACACCGGGGGGAAGCCCAGCTCGGCCCGCTCGGCCAGCTCGCGGACCGCATGGCCGACCGGATCCCAGCGCACCAGCGCCTGCACCGGCCGCAGCGTCGGTTCCGCGATCACCGCGACCGTGCCCCCCGCCACCTGACCGCGGACCAGCCCGGCGGCGCCCAGCCAGCGGCGCAGCGCCTCCTCCCCGGCCCGCAGATCCGGCCGCCCGAGCAGCGCCCAGCCGTCCAGCAGCAGGGCGGCCGCATACCCCTCGCCCTCGGCCACCGGCTCCGCGCCCGGTGTGCTCACCACCAGCGCGGGGGCGTCCGGCACCGTCGCCAGCACATGGTCCCGCCCCGAGGTCCGCACCGGCACCGCCGGGAAGACCCGGCCCAGTTCCTCCGCCGTGCGCCGCGCCCCCACGATCCGGGCCCGCAGCCGCGCGCCACCGCACTCGCCGCAATGCCAGTCGGGCTCCGGCCGTCCGCACCACGCACAGACCAGATCACCCGCGTGCTGCGACTCCAGCGGGCCCGCGCAGGACCGGCAGCGGGCGGGGGTACGGCACCGTTCGCACGACAGCCGGGGCGCATATCCGCGGCGCGGCACCTGGACGAGCACCGGCCCGCGCTGCAGCCCCTCCCGCACCAGCTGCCAGGCCATCGTCGGCAGCCGGGCGGCCCGCGCGGCGGCGTCCCGCGCCTCGTCGCCGTCGCTGACCGTACGCACCAGGGGCGCCGCGGCCCGCACCTGCTCGCGCTCGGCGGCCAGCGGGCGCGCCCAGCCGGTCTCGACCAGCTGCGCCGCCTCGACGGTGCAGCTCAGCCCGCCCAGCAGAAAGCCGGCGCGCTCATTGACCGACCGCTGGATGAGGACCTCGCGGGCATGCGGCTGGGGCGCATGCGGATCGCTGTGGCTGGCGTCCCCGTCGTCCCAGAGGGCGACCAGACCCAGATCGGCGACCGGAGCGAACATCGCCGCGCGCGTCCCGACCACGGCCCGCACCGCGCCACGGCTCACCGCCAGCCAGCGGCGATAGCGCTCCTCCGGTCCGGCATCGGCGGTGAGCAGCACATGCCGGCCCGTCCCGATCAGCTCGCCGAGCGCCGCGTCCACCCGCGCCGCGGCCCGCCCGTCCGGCACCACCACCAGCGCGCCACGCCCGCCCGCCAGCGCCGCGGCGGCCGCCCGCGCCAGCTCCTGCGGCCAGGTCGCCCCGGGCAGTGCGGTCCACACGGCCCGCGGGGCGTCCCCGCGCGTCAGCGCCGTCAAAAACCCGGGGCCCGCGCCGTAACGCTCCCAACTTCCCGGCTCCGGTGGCGCGTTGGGCGGCTGCGGGTCGGGCGAGGGCTTGGCCTCGGCCCGCGCCCGCCGCGGCGGGACCGCCAGCTGCACCACATCGGCGAGCGACCCGGCATAGCGGTCCGCGACCGCCCGGCACAGCCCCAGCAGCTCCGGCGTCAGCACCCGCTCCGACGACAGCACCTGGGCGATCGGGGCCAGCACCCCGCGGTAGTCGCTCTCCGCCACCCGTTCCACGATGAATCCGCTGACCAGCTTGCCGCCCTCGCGCCGGCCGCCCTTCTCCCCCGCGCCGAACCGCACCCGCACCCGCACCCCGGGCTGCGCCTCGTCGTCCATCGCCGCGGGCACCGCATAGTCGAAATACCGGTCGAGGTGCACCAGGCCCTTGTCGACCAGCACCCGCGCCACCGGCAGCTGGGCCGCGAGCTCGGCGCCCCGCCAGGTCCGCGGCTTCGCGCGCCCGGCCTTGTTCTCCCGCACGGCCTCGCGGATGAGGGCCAACTGCTCGCCCGCATCCGACGCCCCCGCCTCCGGTCGCCCGTTCTCCCTGCTCACAGCATCAGTCTTAGCAGACGGCACGGACAGCGACCGGCGGCTGTGGATAAGCCGACGGCCCCGGACCGCCTGGCGGTCCGGGGCCGTGGTCGCCTCGTACGAGGCAGCGGACTTACAGTCCGGCGGCCTGCTTCAGCGCCTCCACACGGTCCGTGCGCTCCCAGGTGAAGTCCTCCAGCTCACGGCCGAAGTGGCCGTAAGCGGCGGTCTGGGCGTAGACCGGGCGGAGCAGATCGAGGTCGCGGATGATGGCGGCCGGGCGGAGGTCGAAGACCTCACCGATGGCCTGCTCGATCTTGTCGGTGTCGACGGTGGCGGTGCCGAAGGTCTCGACGAAGAGACCGACCGGCTCGGCCTTGCCGATGGCGTAGGCGACCTGGACCTCGCAGCGGGCCGCGAGGCCGGCGGCGACGACGTTCTTGGCGACCCAGCGCATCGCGTAGGCGGCCGAGCGGTCGACCTTGGACGGGTCCTTGCCGGAGAAGGCACCGCCGCCGTGGCGGGCCATGCCGCCGTAGGTGTCGATGATGATCTTGCGGCCGGTGAGGCCGGCGTCACCCATCGGGCCGCCGATCTCGAAGCGGCCAGTCGGGTTGACCAGCAGCCGGTAGCCGTCGGTGTCCAGCTTGATGCCGTCCTCGACGAGCTGGCCCAGGACGTGCTCGACGACGAACTCGCGAATGTCGGGCGCCAGCAGCGAGTCGAGGTCGATGTCGCTGGCGTGCTGCGAGGAGACCACGACGGTGTCGAGGCGGACGGCCTTGTGGCCGTCGTACTCGATGGTGACCTGGGTCTTGCCGTCGGGGCGGAGGTAGGGGATGGTGCCGTTCTTGCGCACCTCGGAGAGGCGCTTGGAGAGCCGGTGCGCGAGGTTGATCGGGAGCGGCATCAGCTCCGGGGTCTCGTCGCAGGCGTAACCGAACATCAGGCCCTGGTCGCCCGCGCCCTGCTTGTCCAGCTCGTCGTCGTCGCCCTCGACGCGGTTCTCGTACGCGGTGTCGACACCCTGGGCGATGTCCGGGGACTGCGCACCGATGGACACCGAGACGCCGCAGGAAGCGCCGTCGAAGCCCTTCTTGGAGGAGTCGTAACCGATGTCCAGGATCTTGTTGCGGACGAGGTTGGGGATGTCGGCGTACGCCTTCGTGGTCACCTCGCCGGCCACGTGCACCAGGCCGGTGGTGATCAACGTCTCCACGGCGACCCGGGAGGTCGGGTCCTCCTTGAGGAGCGCGTCGAGGATGGTGTCGCTGATCTGGTCAGCGATCTTGTCGGGGTGGCCCTCGGTGACGGACTCCGAGGTGAAGAGGCGGCGGGACACATCGCTCCCTGGGGTTGCAGCGGCTGCTGGCTGATCATTGGCGGAAGGGCCGAGAGCTGCGCTCGGCCCGATCCACTCGCCAGTTTATCGGTCGTATGCGGCGTTCGGACACGCAGTCTCGATTTATGGACCCCTCGTGACCTGGGACACCGCGACTCACGGTAGGACGATCACCTTGAGAATGGGGCGGGTCAAGGGGACACGCCCGATTTTGTACGGCCGAAGGAGTGATTCCGGAGGCCGGATACGCGTCTCACCGATCGGTATCGGCCAGGCGCGGAGCCACCAGATCCCACACCGTATCGGCCAGGTCTTCCTTGGGTCCGTACGGGACCGGGGTCTCGGTGCCGTCGGCCGCCAGGATCACCGCTTCGTTCCCGGCCGAGCCGAAGGCCTTGTGCTCCCCGACCTCATTGACGACCAGCAGGTCACAACCCTTGCGGGCGAGTTTGGCACGGCCGTTGGCGAGCACGTCGTCGGTCTCGGCGGCAAAGCCGACCACGACCTGGCCCGGGCGGGCCCGCTCAGCGGAGAGCTCCGCCAGAATGTCTGGATTCCTCACTAGAGTTACCGGCTCCGGCTCCTGGCCGTCGATCTTCTTGATCTTGCCGGTGGTGTAGACGGCGGGCCGGAAATCGGCCACGGCGGCGGCCATGACCACCGCATCGGCCTCCGCGGCGGCCTTCAGCACGGCCTCGTGCAGCTGCCGGGCCGTGCCGATACGGATCACGTCGACGCCGGCCGGGTCGGGCAGCTCGGTGTTGCCGGCGACGAGGGTGACCCGGGCGCCGCGGGTCACCGCGGTGCGGGCGAGCGCATAGCCCTGCATGCCTGAGGAGCGGTTGCCCAGATAGCGGACGGGGTCCAGCGGCTCGCGAGTGCCGCCCGCGCTGACCACCACATGGCGACCGGCGAGATCCTGCTCCGCCGCCCGCGGGCCGCGGGCCAGCACCCGGCGGCAGAGTTCGAAGATCTCGGCCGGGTCGGGGAGGCGGCCCTTGCCGGTGTCGACACCGGTCAGCCGGCCGACCGCGGGCTCGATGACGAGCGCACCGCGGCGGCGGAGGGTGGCGACGTTCTCCTGGGTGGCGGGGTTCTCCCACATCTCGGTGTGCATCGCCGGGGCGAAGATCACCGGACATCGCGCGGTGAGCAGCGTGTTCGTCAGCAGATCGTCGGCCAGCCCGTGCGCGGCCTTGGCCAGCATGTCGGCGGTGGCCGGGGCGACCACGACGAGATCGGCGGCCTGGCCGATGCGGACGTGCGGGACCTCGTGGACGGACTCCCAGACCTCGGTGCCGGCCGGGTTGCCGGACAGCGCCGACCAGGTGGCCTCGCCGACGAAGTGCAGCGCCGAGGCGGTCGGCACGACCCGCACGTCGTGCCCGGACTCGGTCAGCCGCCGCAGCAGCTCGCACGCCTTGTAGGCGGCGATCCCGCCGCTGACCCCCAGGACGACCCTGGGCCGCTCCCGCTCCCGCTTGTCCATCGCTTCGCCGCTCCCCGGGCTCGGTCCGTGTGCCTGTATGCCCCTATGACACACCAAGGGCCCGGCGGACGCGCCGCCGGGCCTCGATGAACGTGCTGCTGTGCTGCCTACTGTGCGGGGCCCTCGATGGCCTCGGAGGTCAGCAGACCCGCGTTGATCTCGCGCAGCGCGATCGACAGGGGCTTCTCGTGGACGTGCGTGTCCACGAGGGGGCCGACGTACTCCAGCAGGCCCTCGCCGAGCTGCGAGTAGTACGCATTGATCTGGCGCGCGCGCTTGGCGGCGTAGATCACGAGGCTGTACTTCGAATCGGTGGCCTCGAGAAGCTCATCAATGGGCGGGTTGATGATGCCCTCGGGTGCAGTGATGGAAGAGGACACTCTCTGCCTTCCGAAAGGGGATGAAGCATGGGTCTTGCGCCTGGTCGTACGGAATGGCGCAAAGTCGTGGACGATCCGGGGCCGGTGAAGCTCGGCGGGGTCAGCCGCTGGTGTTCCGCTCCTCGGATCGATGCAGCATCAAGGCTAGCAGCTCGCGGCTGACGTCCTCGACGGAGGTGTTGACAAGCGTCACATCGAACTCTTTCTCCGCGGCCAGCTCGACCCTGGCGGCGGCCAGCCGGCGCTCGATGACCTCCGGCGCCTCCGTGCCCCGGCCGGTGAGCCTGCGGACCAGCTCGTCCCAGCTCGGCGGGGCGAGGAAGACCAGGTGGGCCTCCGCCATGGACTCGCGTACCTGGCGGGCGCCCTGCAGATCGATCTCCAGCAGGACCGGCTCACCGGCCTCCAGCCGGTCCAGCACCGCCTTGCGGGGGGTGCCGTAGCGGTTGCCGGCGAATTCGGCCCATTCGAGCAGCTCACCGTTGGCGATCAGCTTGTCGAATTCCACGTCGTCGACGAAGAAGTACTGCACGCCGTGCCGCTCCCCGGGGCGCGGCTTGCGGGTCGTTGCCGAAACCGAGAGCCAGACCTCGGGGTGGACCTTGCGCATATGCGCGACGACCGTGCTCTTACCGACCCCGGAGGGGCCGGAGAGCACGGTCAGCCGCGGTTGTCTGGCCGGGGGCTCGGGGGTCGTCCCCCGGGAGACTGCAGAACTCATGCAGCGATTATTCCAGCTTCCCGGTAGTGCCGGAAAATTCAGGAAGCGGTACTGCCGAACTCGCGCTCCAGCGACGCGATCTGGTTGGAGCCAAGACCCCGGACTCGGCGGCTCTCGGAGATGCCGAGCCGTTCCATGATCTGCTTGGCGCGGACCTTGCCGACGCCCGGCAGGGACTCCAAGAGGGCGGAGACCTTCATCTTGCCGATGACGTCGTTCTCCTGGCCCTGCTTGATGACCTCATGGAGGGAAGCACCGGAGTGCTTGAGCCGATTCTTGACCTCGGCGCGCTCCCGGCGAGCCGCGGCGGCCTTCTCGAGCGCGGCTGCGCGCTGTTCAGGGGTAAGGGGCGGAAGAGCCACGCCTACGTCACCTCGGATGTCGAACTGTCGGATACGGACCGGTGTGGAACCTAGTCGCCCCGCACCTGCGGAGCAACGAGCAACGCGCTTACGTGCACTGCTCTCGTCGGAGACTAGCGGGCGAGGGCTCCAGAGTCAGCGAGAACAGACGAAAAGTCCTGGTCAGACTCTGCTGACCAGGACAATTCGGGACCAAAGTCCCCGTCGGGAGGCGTTCAGGCGAGCGCGGTGCGCACTTCGCCGGTGAATCGGTCCACCGCCGCGCGCAGTGCCGAGGGGTCCGGACCGTGTCGCAGCACCCCCCGGCTGACGCTCGGCAGGACGTTGTGCACGGCGTCCCCGAAGACCGTCGGGAGGTCAGCGGGGGTGGCGCCCTGGGCGCCGATGCCGGGGGCGAGCAGCGGGCCGTTGATCGCCAGATCGAACGAGGAGAGATCGCCGAGCGTGGCGCCGACGACCGCGCCGAAGGAGCCCAGCGGCTCGGCGCCGGCGTTCTCGGCGGCGAGGTGGCCGAGCATGGTCGCCGCGACGGTGCTGCCGTCGGCGCGGACCGCGCGCTGGACCTCCTGGCCCTCCGGGTTGGAGGTGAGGGCGAGGGTGAACAGCCCGCAGCCGTGCTCCCGGGCCAGGTCGACGGCCGGGCGCAGCGAGCCGTAGCCCAGGAACGGGCTGACCGTGACGGCGTCCGAGAACAGCGGCGAGGCCGGGTCGAGGTAGGTCGCGGCGTACGCGGCCATGGTGGAGCCGATGTCGCCGCGCTTGGCGTCCATCAGGACCAGGGCGCCGCGCTCGCGGGCCTCCACGACGGCGGTCTCCAGGACGGCCAGCCCGCGCGAGCCGAAGCGCTCGAAGAACGCGGATTGTGGCTTGAAGACGGCCACCGACTCGCCGAGGGCCTCCACGACGGTACGGGTGAAACGCGCCAGGCCGGCCACGTCGTCGTTCAGGCCCCAGTCGGCCAGCAGCGCGGCGTGCGGGTCGATGCCGACACAGAGCGGACCGCGCTCGTCCATGGCGCGGCGCAGGCGGGCCCCGAAGGGGTCCGCAGACGACGGGCGGGAACCGGAGGGCTCGGTCATGCGGTCACCTTCTTGTGCTCGGCGCCGACGGCCTCGGCGAGGGTGGCGTAGGGGCTGTTGCGCAGGCGGGCGGCGAGTCCCTTGTGGATCGCGCGGCACCAGAACGGGCCCTGGTAGATGAAGGCGCTGTAGCCCTGGACCAGGGTGGCGCCGGCGAGGATGCGCTGCCAGGCGTCCTCGGCGTTCTCGATGCCGCCGACCCCGATCAGGGTGATCGAGTCGCCGACCCGGGCGTAGAGGCGGCGCAGCACCTCCAGGGAGCGCTCCTTGACCGGCGCGCCGGACAACCCGCCGGTCTCGGCGATCAGCGCCGGGTCGGAGGTCAGCCCCAGCCCCTCCCGGGCGATGGTGGTGTTGGTGGCGATGATCCCGTCCAGGCCCAGTTCGACGGCGAGGTCGGCGACCGCGTCCACGTCCGCGTCGGCGAGGTCCGGTGCGATCTTGACCAGCAGCGGGACCCGGCGGTCGGTGACCGTGCGGTCCGCGGCCTCGCGGACGGCGGTCAGCAGCGGGCGCAGGTGGTCGACGGCCTGGAGGTTGCGCAGCCCGGGCGTGTTCGGGGAGGAGACGTTGACGACCAGGTAGTCGGCGTGTCGGGCGAGCCGCTCGGTGGAGGTGACGTAGTCGGCACTCGCCTCGTCCTCCGGTACGACCTTGGTCTTGCCGATGTTGACGCCGACGGTGGCCGGGAAGACCGGGTTGCGGGCCGCCAGGCGGGCCGCCACGGACGCCGAGCCGTCGTTGTTGAAGCCCATCCGGTTGATCAGCGCACGGTCCGGTACGAGGCGGAACAGGCGCTTCTTGGGGTTGCCCGGCTGCGGCTGGGCGGTGACCGTACCGATCTCGACATGGTCGAAGCCGAGCATGGTCATGCCGTCGATGGCGACGGCGTTCTTGTCGAAGCCGGCGGCCAGCCCGAAGGGTCCGTGCATCCGGCGGCCGAGGGCCTCGATGCGCAGCTCCTTGTAGCGGGGGGCGAGGGCGGCCGCCAGGAAGGTGCGCAGCACGGGGATGCGCACGGCCAGCTGGATCCAGCGGAAGGCCAGGTGGTGGGCCTTCTCGGCATCCATGCGCCGGAAGAACAGGGCGAAGAACAGGCGGTACATCGTCGGGCGGGACCTTCCGCGGTGAGGAGTCGGGGGCTCGTGGAGCGGGTGCGGGGCTCACGAAGAGGGGGACACCGCCTCGGTGTCCCCCTCCCGGTCCCTACTCCGCGCGGGCCGCGGTGAGATGTTCGGCGTGTTCCTGGAGGGAACGCACGCCCACGTCTCCGCGGGACATGGCCTCGATGCCCTGGACGGCGGCGGCCAGCGCCTGGACCGTGGTCAGGCAGGGCACGGCGCGGGCGACCGCGGCGGTGCGGATGTCGTAGCCGTCCAGCCGGCCGCCGGTGCCGTACGGGGTGTTGACGATCAGGTCGACCTGGCCGGCGTGGATCAGCTGGACGATGGTCTTCTCGCCGTCCGGGCCCTCGCCCTCGGACTGCTTGCGCACCACGGTGGCGTTGATGCCGTTGCGGCGCAGCACCTCGGCGGTGCCGGAGGTGGCGAGCAGCTCGAAGCCGTGCGCGACCAGCTCACGGGCCGGGAAGATCATCGAGCGCTTGTCGCGGTTGGCGACGGAGACGAACGCCCGGCCCTTGGTGGGCAGTGCGCCGTACGCGCCGGTCTGCGACTTGGCGTAGGCGGTGCCGAAGACCGAGTCGATGCCCATGACCTCGCCGGTGGAGCGCATCTCCGGGCCGAGGACGGTGTCCACACCGCGGCCGTGGATGTCGCGGAACCGCGACCAGGGCATGACGGCTTCCTTGACGGAGATCGGCGCGTCCAGCGGCAGGGTGCCGCCGTCGCCGGTCTTGGGCAGCATGCCCTCGGCGCGCAGCTCGGCGATGGTGGCGCCCAGCGAGATCCGGGCGGCGGCCTTGGCCAGCGGCACCGCCGTGGCCTTCGAGGTGAAGGGCACCGTACGGGAGGCGCGCGGGTTGGCCTCCAGGACGTAGAGGATGTCGCCGGCCATCGCGAACTGGATGTTGATCAGGCCGCGGACGCCGACGCCCTTGGCGATGGCCTCCGTCGACGCCCGCAGCCGCTTGATGTCGAAGCCGCCCAGGGTGATGGGGGGCAGCGCACAGGCGGAGTCGCCGGAGTGGATACCGGCCTCCTCGATGTGCTCCATGACGCCGCCGAGGTAGAGCTCCTGGCCGTCGTAGAGCGCGTCGACATCGATCTCGATGGCGTCGTCGAGGAACCGGTCGATGAGCACCGGGTGGCGGTCGATCAGGCCGGCGTGGCGGGTGAGGTACTCCCCGAGCGAGGGCTCGTCGTAGACGATCTCCATACCGCGGCCGCCGAGCACGTACGACGGGCGGACCATGACCGGGTAGCCGATCTCGGTGGCGATCCGCTTGGCCTGGTCGAAGGAGAAGGCGGTGCCGTACTTGGGGGCCGGCAGCCCGGCCTCGGTCAGCACCCGGCCGAACGCGCCGCGCTCCTCGGCGAGGTCGATCGCCTCGGGCGAGGTGCCGACGATCGGCACGCCGTTGTCCTTGAGCGCCTGCGCCAGGCCCAGCGGGGTCTGGCCGCCGAGCTGGACGATGACGCCGGCGACCGGTCCGGCCTGGGTCTCGGCGTGCACGATCTCCAGGACGTCCTCGAGCGTGAGCGGCTCGAAGTACAGGCGGTCGGAGGTGTCGTAGTCCGTCGAGACGGTCTCGGGGTTGCAGTTGACCATCACGGTCTCGTAGCCGGCGTCGCTGAGCGCGAACGAGGCGTGGACGCAGGAGTAATCGAACTCGATGCCCTGGCCGATGCGGTTGGGGCCGGAGCCGAGGATGATCACGGCCGGCTTCTCGCGGGGCGCGACCTCGGTCTCCTCGTCGTAGGAGGAGTAGAAGTACGGCGTCTTCGCGGCGAATTCGGCGGCGCAGGTGTCGACCGTCTTGTAGACCGGGCGGACCCCGAGGGCGTGCCGGACCTCGCGCACGACGTCCTCGCGCAGCCCGCGGATCGCCGCGATCTGGGCGTCGGAGAAGCCGTAGCGCTTTGCGTCCGCAAGGATTTCCGGGTGGAGCTTCTCGGCGGCCGCGATCTCGTCGGCGATCTCCTTGATGAGGAAGAGCTGGTCGACGAACCAGGGGTCGATCTTCGTGGCGTCGAAGACCTCCTGGGGGCCGGCGCCGGCGCGGATGGCCTCCATGACGGTGTTGATCCGGCCGTCGGTGGGGACCTGTGCACGCTCCAGCAGCGCCGCCTTGTCACCGGGCGCGGTGACGAAGTCGAACTGGCTGCCCTTCTTCTCCAGCGAGCGCAGGGCCTTGTTGAGCGCCTCGGGGAAGTTGCGGCCGATCGCCATGGCCTCGCCGACCGACTTCATGGTCGTGGTCAGCGTGGCGTCGGCGACCGGGAACTTCTCGAAGGCGAAGCGCGGGACCTTGACGACGACATAGTCGAGAGTCGGCTCGAAGGAGGCCGGGGTCTTCTCGGTGATGTCATTGGGGATCTCGTCGAGGGTGTAGCCGACGGCGAGCCGGGCGGCGATCTTCGCGATCGGGAAGCCGGTGGCCTTGGAGGCCAGCGCCGAGGAGCGCGAGACCCGCGGGTTCATCTCGATCACGATCACCCGGCCGTCGTCGGGGTTGACCGCGAACTGGATGTTGCAGCCGCCGGTGTCGACCCCGACCTCGCGGATCACGGCGATGCCGACGTCCCGCAGGGTCTGGTACTCGCGGTCGGTGAGCGTCATCGCCGGGGCGACCGTGATCGAGTCGCCGGTGTGCACGCCCATCGGGTCGAAGTTCTCGATGGAGCAGACGACCACGACGTTGTCGTTCTTGTCGCGCATCAGCTCCAGCTCGTACTCCTTCCAGCCGAGGATGGACTCCTCCAGGAGCACCTCGGTGGTCGGGGAGAGCGTCAGGCCCTGGCCGGCGATCCGGCGCAGTTCCTCCTCGTTGTGCGCGAAGCCGGAGCCGGCGCCGCCCATGGTGAAGGAGGGGCGGACCACGACCGGGTAGCCGCCGAGCTCGTCGACGCCCGCGAGGACGTCGTCCATGGAGTGGCAGATGACCGAGCGGGCGGACTCGCCGTGGCCGATCTTCTTGTTCACCTCCGCCACGACCTCCTTGAACAGGTCGCGATCCTCGCCCTTGTTGATCGCCTCGACGTTGGCGCCGATCAGCTCGACGCCGTACTTGTCGAGGGTGCCGGCCTCGTGCAGCGAGATCGCGGTGTTCAGCGCGGTCTGGCCGCCCAGGGTGGGCAGCAGGGCGTCCGGGCGCTCCTTGGCGATGATCTTCTCGACGAAGTCCGGGGTGATCGGCTCGACGTAGGTGGCGTCGGCGATCTCCGGGTCGGTCATGATCGTCGCCGGGTTGGAGTTCACCAGGATGACGCGCAGGCCCTCGGACTTGAGGACCCGGCACGCCTGGGTACCGGAGTAGTCGAACTCGGCGGCCTGGCCGATGACGATCGGGCCGGAGCCGATGACCAGGACGGACTGGATATCGGTGCGCTTAGGCACGCTGGCCCTCCATCAGAGACGTGAAGCGGTCGAAGAGGTACGCGGCGTCGTGTGGACCCGCGGCGGCTTCGGGGTGGTACTGGACGCTGAAGGCCGGCTGGTCGAGCAGCTGGAGGCCCTCCACCACGTCGTCGTTGAGGCAGACGTGGGAGACCTCGGCGCGGCCGAAGGGGGTGTCGGAGACCTTGTCGAGCGGGGCGTCGACGGCGAATCCGTGGTTGTGCGCGGTGACCTCGACCTTGCCGGTCGTGCGGTCCTGCACCGGCTGGTTGATGCCACGGTGCCCGTACTTGAGCTTGTAGGTGCCGAAGCCCAGCGCACGGCCCAGGATCTGGTTGCCGAAGCAGATGCCGAAGAGCGGCGTCTTCCGCTTCAGGACGGCCTGCATGACGGAGACCGGGTGGTCGGCGGTGGCCGGGTCGCCCGGGCCGTTGGAGAAGAACACGCCGTCCGGGTTGACCGCGTAGACGTCCTCGGCGGTGGCGGTGGCGGGCAGGACGTGCACCTCGATGCCGCGCTCGGCCATGCGGTGCGGGGTCATGCCCTTGATGCCCAGGTCGATCGCGGCGACGGTGAACTTCTTCGTACCGATCGCCGGGACGACGTAGGACTCCTTGGTGGCGACCTGGGTGGACAGGTCGGCGCCCTGCATCTCGGGGGCCTGGCGCACCTTGGCGAGCATCGTGCCCGCGTCGGGCAGCGCCTCACCGGAGAAGATGCCGACCCGCATCGCACCGCGCTCGCGCAGATGGCGGGTCAGGGCGCGGGTGTCGATGCCGCTGATGCCGACGACCCCCTGGGCGACCAGCTCGTCGTCCAGGGAGCGCACCGAGCGCCAGTTGGAGGGGATGCGGGCGGGGTCGCGGACGACGTAGCCGGCGACCCAGATCCGCTGCGACTCGGGGTCCTCGTCGTTCACACCGGTGTTGCCGATGTGCGGGGCGGTCATGACGACGACCTGGCGGTGGTACGAGGGGTCGGTCAGCGTCTCCTGGTAGCCGGTCATGCCGGTGGAGAACACCGCTTCGCCGAAGGTCTCCCCCACGGCCCCGTAGGCGCGGCCGCGGAAGCTGCGGCCGTCCTCCAGGACGAGTACGGCGGGGAGCCCCCTTGTGCCGTGGGCGGTACCCCTGGTGGAGGTCGTCATCGTGCGCCTTCCGTTTCGGTGTGCTCGGTGGTGTGCGGGGTGGTACTCAGCGCGGTGAGGGCCTCGACCCAGGCGGCGTGCTCGGCGGACCGGTCGGAGCGGAAGCCCGAGTCGAGCTGCCTGCCGCCGTGTTCCCAGGTGACGACGAGCAGCCCGCCCTCGGTGAGGACCTTGCCGGCGATGCCCTTGTCCAGGCGGGCGCCGCGCAGTGCGGCGGCCGGCACGAAGAAGTCCGCGGCGCCGGGCCGTACGACGTCCAGGCCCTGGTCGGTGAGGGTCAGCTCGACGCGGCTGCGGGTGCCCAGGCCGTGCGCGACGATCCGGTCGAGCCACTGCCCGGCTGTGGTGGAGCCGTGGTAGCGGCCGCTGAGGGTGAGCCGCGGTGCGCCGGGGTCGTCGGGGGTGACCGGCAGCTCGGGCAGATCGCCCTGGAGCGTGCCGCGCCACTTCCAGCCCTGACGCATCAGCCAGTAGACGAAGGCGACGAAGACCAGCAGGCCGACGACCCAGCCGATCCGTGCCGCCCAGTCGGTGACAGGTGCGGACTGCTGTGCTGCGGCCAGGTGGAAAAGTGAAGGAGTCACGCCAGCTTCCCGTCGACGACCGTTGCCCGGCCCCGCAGGAAGGTGTGGGTGACGCGTCCCGGCAGCTCACGGCCCTCGTAGGGGGTGTTGCGGCTGCGGGAGGCGAAGCCCGCGGGGTCCACCTCTCCACGGTAAGCGGAATCGACGAGGGTGAGGTTGGCCGGCTCACCGGCCGAGATGGGCCGGCCGTGGCCCGCGGCCCCGCCGATCTGCGCGGGCTTGACCGACATCCGGTCCGCGACGCCCGCCCAGTCCAGCAGGCCGGTCTCCACCATCGTCCGCTGGACGACCGACAGCGCGGTCTCCAGGCCCACCATGCCCATGGCGGCCGCGGCCCACTCGCAGTCCTTGTCCTCGTGCGGGTGCGGGGCGTGGTCGGTGGCGACGATGTCGATCGTGCCGTCGGCGAGGGCCTCGCGCAGGGCCATGACGTCGCGCTCGGTGCGCAGCGGCGGGTTGACCTTGTAGACGGGGTTGTAGGTGCGCACCATCTCGTCGGTGAGGAGCAGGTGGTGCGGGGTGACCTCGGCCGTCACATCGATCCCGCGGGACTTGGCCCAGCGCACGATCTCGACGGAGCCCGCGGTCGACAGATGGCAGATGTGCACCCGGGAGCCCACGTGCTCGGCGAGCAGCACATCCCGGGCGATGATCGACTCCTCGGCGACGGCCGGCCAGCCGCCGAGCCCCAACTCCGCCGAGACGATGCCCTCGTTCATCTGGGCGCCCTCGGTGAGCCGCGGCTCCTGGGCGTGCTGGGCGACGACGCCGCCGAACGCCTTCACGTACTCCAGGGCGCGCCGCATGATCACGGCGTCGTGGACGCACTTGCCGTCGTCGGAGAAGACGGTGACCCCGGCGGCGGACTCGTGCATGGCGCCCAGCTCGGCGAGCTTCCTGCCCTCCAGCCCCACCGTCACGGCGCCGATCGGCTGCACATCGCAGTAGCCGTGCTCCCGGCCGAGCCGGTAGACCTGCTCGACGACGCCGGCGGTGTCGGCGACCGGGAAGGTGTTGGCCATGGCGAACACGGCGGTGTAGCCGCCGCTCGCCGCGGCCTGGGTGCCGGTCAGGACGGTCTCGGAGTCCTCCCGCCCGGGCTCGCGCAGGTGGGTGTGCAGATCGACGAGGCCGGGCAGCAGCACCTGCCCGCCGGCCTCGATGACCTGGGCGCCTTCGGCGCTGGAAACGGTGAGATCGGTGCCGACGGCGGTGATGGTCTCGTCCACGATCACGACGTCCTGCGGCTCCCCGCCCAGAACCCTCGCACCGCGGATCAGAATCTTGCTCATGGTCTTACTTCTCCTCGGTACGGGGGTGGGTCACGGCGGGCTCGTTGCCGCCCAGCAGCAGGTACAGGACGGCCATGCGGACGGAGACGCCGTTGGTCACCTGCTCGACGACCGTGCAGCGGTCGGAGTCGGCGACCTCGGCGGTGATCTCCATCCCCCGGACCATCGGGCCGGGGTGCATCACCAGGGCGTGCTCCGGCATCCGGGCCATCCGGTGGCCGTCGAGGCCGTAGCGGCGCGAGTACTCGCGCTCGGTCGGGAAGAAGGCGGCGTTCATGCGCTCGCGCTGCACCCGCAGCATCATCACGGCGTCGGACTTCGGCAGCACGCTGTCGAGGTCGTACGACACCTCGCAGGGCCAGGTCTCGACGCCGACCGGCACCAGGGTGGGCGGCGCGACCAGCGTGACCTCGGCGCCGAGGGTGTGCAGCAGGTCGACGTTCGAGCGGGCGACCCGGCTGTGCAGCACATCGCCGACCAGGGTGATGCGCTTGCCGCCGAGGTCCTGGCCCAGCCCGGCGTCGGGGCCGATGAGCCGGCGCCGCATGGTGAAGGCGTCGAGCAGGGCCTGGGTGGGGTGCTGGTGGGTGCCGTCGCCGGCGTTGATGACCGGGGCGTCGATCCAGCCGGAGGTGGCGAGCCGGTAGGGGGCGCCGGAGGCGCCGTGCCGGATGACGACGGCGTCGACGCCCATCGCCTCCAGCGTCTGGGCGGTGTCCTTGAGGGACTCGCCCTTGGAGACGCTGGACCCCTTGGCGGCGAAGTTGATCACGTCCGCGGAGAGCCGCTTCTCGGCGGCCTCGAACGAGATCCGGGTCCGGGTCGAGTCCTCGAAGAAGAGGTTGCAGATCGTGCGTCCGCGCAGGGTGGGAAGTTTCTTGATCGGCCGGTCGGCGACCCGGGCCATCTCCTCGGCGGTGTCGAGGATCAGGACGGCGTCGTCGCGGGTGAGGTCGGCGGCCGAGATGAGGTGACGCTTCATCCGGTGTTCTCCGTGGGTGAAGGAGGTGTACGGGGATGTCCGTCGAGCGGGCATGCCTGCGGGCCCGGGGTCACCGGGTCCCTGCGGGGTGCGCTATCGCTCGCCGGCCGGTGCGGTGTGCTTCACGCCGAGCAGCACGGCGTCCCGGCCGTCCTCCTCGGTGAGCTGGACCTTGACCGTCTCCCGCAGCGACGTGGGGAGGTTCTTGCCTACGTAGTCGGCGCGGATCGGCAGTTCGCGGTGTCCGCGGTCGACGAGGACCGCCAGCTGCACGGCGCGCGGCCGCCCGATGTCGCCCAGGGCGTCCAGCGCGGCGCGGATCGTGCGCCCGGAGAAGAGGACGTCGTCGACGAGCAGGATGAGCCGGCCCTCGATGCCGTCGGCGGGGATGTCCGTGCGGGCGAGCGTGCGGGCGGGGCCCAGGCGCAGGTCGTCGCGGTACATCGTGATGTCGAGCGAGCCGACCGGGACCGCGCGGCCGGTGATCTCTTCGAGCTTGGCGGCCAGCCGCCGGGCGAGGAAGACCCCGCGGGTGGGGATACCCAGCAGCACCACATCGTCCGCGCCCTTGGCGCGCTCGACGATTTCGTGGGCGATGCGGGTGAGCATGCGCGCGATGTCCGGGCCTTCGAGCACCGGTCGCGCGGGGAGCTGGACCCCTGCGTCGGAAGTGTGTGCGTCCATACGAAACGGACCTCCTTCTCCGCCTCACGGGACGGACCTTAAAGGACGTCGGAATTACGCAGTCAGGTTAGCAGGACCCCCGTCAGCGCCCGTCCGCACCCCTGACGGGTGAGGGTCTGCCCCGTTCCGCTTGACGAAGTCAGATTACGCTGCGTAACCTCACAGTGAGTTACCAGCCCGCGGCTGAGCCGCATTTCGACACAGCGTCCGGGGAGCCATATGTCCAGCGAATACGCCAAACAGCTCGGGGCCAAGCTCCGCGCCATCCGCACCCAGCAGGGCCTCTCTCTCCACGGCGTCGAGGAGAAGTCCCAGGGCCGCTGGAAGGCCGTGGTCGTGGGTTCGTACGAGCGCGGCGACCGTGCCGTGACCGTGCAGCGCCTCGCCGAACTGGCGGACTTCTACGGCGTTCCGGTCCAGGAGCTGCTGCCGGGTACGACACCGGGCGGCGCGGCCGAGCCGCCGCCGAAGCTGGTGCTCGACCTGGAGCGCCTGGCCCACGTCCCGCAGGAGAAGGCCGGCCCGCTGCAGCGCTACGCCGCCACCATCCAGAGCCAGCGCGGTGACTACAACGGCAAGGTCCTCTCGATCCGCCAGGACGACCTGCGCACCCTTGCGGTCATCTACGACCAGTCGCCCTCGGTGCTGACCGAGCAGCTGATCAGCTGGGGCGTGCTCGACGCCGATGCTCGCCGCGCCGTGCAGCACGACGACCTCTGACCCCCTCCCACCTGCAGAAACGTGCCGCCGCTCCGGGTTTCCGGGGCGGCGGTTCTGCGTTCCGGCGGGCGATCGGCGGGTTGACTGCCGCCGCGCGGTGCCCCGGGGAGCGCCCCTGGCGGCCTTCTGCGGGCATGCGACGGGCCCGGAGCAGCTCCCTTCGCTCCGGGCCCGTTCACACGCTCTGCCGAGCGCCTACCGCTCCTCGCGGCGCAGGCTCGGCTTCAGCTCCTTGAGCCGGCCGAGGAGGCCGTTGACGAACGCCGGGGAATCGTCCGTGGAGAATTCCTTGGCGAGCTGCACGGCTTCGTCGATCGCCACCGCGTCCGGGGTGTCGTCCACCCAGATCAGCTCGAAGGCGCCCAGGCGCAGGATGCTGCGGTCGGCCGCCGGCATCCGGTCCAGGTCCCAGTCGACCGCGTAGGTGGAGATCAGCTCGTCGATGCGGGAGACCTGGTCCGCGTACCCCTCGACCAACTGCAGGGTGTACTCGTTCAACGGCGGCTGCCGGGGGTCGGTCCGGGCGTGCCGCATCCAGTCCGCGAGCACGGACTGCACATCGGCACCGCGCTGGTCGGCCTCGAAGAGTATCTGGAAGGCGCGCTTACGGGCCTTGGTGCGGGCAGCCACGGTTAGCTGTTCACCCGGCCGAGGTAGTCGCCCGTGCGGGTGTCGACCTTGATCTTCTCGCCGGTGGTGATGAAGAGCGGCACCTGGATGGAGTGGCCGGTCTCCAGCTCGGCGGGCTTGGAACCGCCGGTGGAGCGGTCGCCCTGCACGCCGGGCTCGGTGTGCTTGATGGTCAGCTCGACCGCGGCGGGCAGCTCGACGTAGAGCACCTCGCCCTCGTGCTGCGCCACGACCGCCTCGAAACCCTCGATCAGGTAGTTGGCGGCGTCACCGACGGACTTGCGGTCGACGTGCAGCTGGTCGTAGGTGTCCATGTCCATGAAGACGAAGTAGTCGCCGTCCATGTACGAGAACTGCATTCCGCGCTTGTCGACGGTGGCCGTCTCCACCTTCACACCGGCATTGAAGGTCTTGTCCACCACCTTGCCGGACAGCACGTTCTTGAGCTTGGTGCGGACGAAGGCCGGGCCCTTGCCGGGCTTGACGTGCTGGAACTCGACGACGGACCAGAGCTGGCCGCCTTCGAGCTTGAGCACCATGCCGTTCTTGAGGTCGTTCGTGGATGCCACGGTTGCGGAATCTCCTGGACTGCAGGTGGTGGGACCCGGGAGCGGCGCAGATCCGAACCCTGCGGTTCAGAGTGCGAGCAGCTCCTTGGTCGTGATCGTGAGTAGCTCGGGCCCGCCGTCCGCCTCGGGGCGGACGACGAGTGTGTCGTCGATCCGGACACCCCCTCGGCCCGGGATGTGAACCCCCGGTTCGACGGTGACCGGCACGCAAGCGTCCAGTTTACCCATGGCGGCAGGGGACAACTGAGGGTCCTCGTCGATTTCGAGTCCCACACCGTGCCCCGTCCACGGTCCGAGGCGCTCGCCGTACCCCGCCGCGTCCAGCACATAGCGGGTCACCCGGTCCACCTCGCGGCACTCCACACCCGGCGCCAGCGCCTCGCGCCCGGCGCGCTGGGCTGCGAAAACGAGATCATACAGCTCGATCTGCCAGTCCTCGGGGGTGGTGCCGATGACGAAGGTACGGCCGATCTCGCAGCGGTAGCCGCGGTAGTTGGCGCCCAGGCAGACGCTGAGGAAATCGCCCTCCTCGACCCGTCGGTCGGTGGGCAGGTGTCCGGGGCGGCCGGCGTTCGGGCCGGTCGCGACGGAGGTCGGGAAGGCCGGGCCGTCCGCACCGTGGTCGACCAGCCGGCGCTCCAGCTCCAGCGCGAGGTGCCGCTCGGTGCGGCCGACCAGGATGGATTCGAGCAGCTCGCCCAAGGCCTGGTCGGAGATCTCGGCGGCGATCCGCAGGCAGGCGATCTCGTCGTCGTCCTTCACCAGCCGCTGCGCCTCGACCGCGCAGGCCAGGTCGGTCAGGTGCAGCCGGGGCGCGACCTGGGAGAGCGCCCGGTGGCGGGTGACGGTCAGATGGTGCTCCTCGACGGCCAGGGTGTCCGCACCGGCCTTCGCGGCCAGGTCGGCGCCGGCCACCACCGGGTCGCCGCCCCGGGTCGGCAGGACCGACACCCGTACGTCATCGGCCGGCCGGCCCTCGGCGGGATCGCCGCTCAGCGGCCTGCCGCACAGCAGCACGTCGATGGCGGGGCCCAGCAGCAGCGCGGCGCCGGACGGTGCGCACCCGGTGAGGTAGCGGACGTTCGCGGGGCGCGAGATCAGTGCGGCGGCACTTCCGGCCCCGGCTACGCGGTTGCGCAGCTGCATGCGTCGGGCCGCGTACAACTCGGACATATCACGAGCGTACGGCGGCTTTCCGGAGGCGGCCGGTCGAGCGGGGCCGCCCGGGGTACCGGCCGCTACCAGGTGGGCGGGCTGGCGATGCTGCGGGCCACGACATCGTCCAGGACCCGTACCGTCGTGGCGACATCGTGCTGGGAGTTGTCGATGATCGGCAGTCCCGAGCCGTACCAGCCGGCCATCCGCCCGTGGATCCTGGCGACCTCTTCGTCGGACAGTCGGCGGTTGCCGCTGCGCCGGGCGTTGCGCTCCAGGACGATCTCCAGACCGGGCAGCAGCACGATGGGCAGCAGGCCGGGGCCCACATGCCGCTTCCAGCCGCCGAGGCCGACGACCGGCCGGTCGGGGAAGACGGCGTCGTCGAGAATGCAGGAGATGCCGTTGGCGAGGAAGTTGCGGGCCGCGAAGCCGCAGGTGCGGCGGGCGAGGCGGTACTGCGCCTCGGAGTGGTCGTTCCAGCCGGCCTGCGGGTCGGCGAAGCCGGCACGGACCCATTCGCGGACGTCGTCGAGGCTGATGTGCGCGGTCGGCACCCGCCGGGTGTCGGCCCAGTGGCGCGCGACGCTGGTCTTGCCGGCGCCGGCCGGGCCGATGAGCAGCACCGCGACGGCCGTGTGCGCGGCGTCCGGGGCGGCGGTGTCGGCGGGCGGGCTGGGCAGTGGCACCGGGGCGGCCGGGGGCAGCCGGATCTGACCGGTGATGTCGCCGCCGTTCGCGGGGGGCGGGGACTGCTGGGGCGCGGGGGCGTGCCAGCCCTGCTGCTGGGCGGGCTGCTGCACGGGCGGAGGCGGGGCCGCGGGGGCCGGCGACGAGGTGGGCGGGGTGGGCTGCCCCGGGTGGGGCGTCCAGTTCATGGCGGCCCCGGGTCCTGATGCCTGCCCGCGGGGCGGCGGCAGCGGAGCCCCCACTGCGTACTGCATCCGGTGGCTCTCCGTCTCGTGCGGTCGATGTGGTGCGGTGCTCCCCCGGCTGCCGCCGGGAGTGCCCCCGGACGCCGGGCTCGGCCGCCCGTGCGGCGTGGGGCAACCCACCGGCGCGGAGGGGCCGTTGTGCCCCCCAGCCTGGTGAGGGTGGTGCTGCTGCGAACGGTACCCTCCCGGGCCCGGTCAGAAGAGGTCCTGCCCCGGCGCTCACACACAGGAACGGCCGGGGCCGGACCGAAGTGCCCCTGATGGCGCGTCAGCCAACCGGCGGGCGGACGGGGCGCCCTGGCCCGTTGCGTACGGGGTCCTGGGGCACCGCCGTCCGCCGGGTGCCGCGTCCCGTACGCGGAGTGCGGGACGCGGCGGGGCGTGGACGCCAGGCGGCGGCGCCGGGCTCCGGGCAACCGGAGACGAGCCGGGCCCGTGGCGCGGCGTGGACGCGCCGGGGCGGACGGCTCAGGCCGCGATCTCGGCGTGCGCGGCGAGCAGCATGGCCGGGTCCGGGCCCTCCAGAACGGTCGGCTTGGCCAGGCCGTCCAGGACGATGAAGCGCAGCCGGTCGCCACGGGACTTCTTGTCGACCTTCATCGTTTCCAGCAGCTTGGGCCACTGGTCGCCGCGGTAGGTCAGCGGCAGACCGACGGAGGCGAGGACGGTGCGGTGCCGGTCGGCGGTGGCGTCGTCCAGACGGCCGGCGATCCGGCCGAGTTCGGCGGCGAAGACCATGCCGACGGAGACCGCGGCGCCGTGCCGCCAGTTGTAGCGCTCGTTCTTCTCGATGGCGTGCGCCAGGGTGTGGCCGTAGTTGAGGATCTCGCGCAGACCGGACTCCTTGAGGTCGGCGGAGACCACCTCGGCCTTGACCCGGATCGCCCGCTCGATGAGCTCGGCGGTGTGCGCCCCGTCCGGGCGCTTGGCGGCCTCCGGGTCCGACTCGATCAGATCGAGGATCGCCGGGTCGGCGATGAAGCCGGCCTTGATGACCTCGGCCAGACCGGAGACGTAGTCGTGCACCGGCAGCGAGTCGAGCGCGGCCAGGTCGCAGAGCACTCCGGCCGGCGGGTGGAAGGCGCCGACGAGGTTCTTGCCCTCGGCGGTGTTGATCCCGGTCTTGCCGCCGACCGCCGCGTCCACCATGCCGAGCACGGTGGTCGGCACCGCGATCCAGCGCACCCCGCGCAGCCAGGTCGCGGCGACGAAGCCGGCCAGGTCGGTGGTGGCACCGCCGCCGACGCCGACGAGCACATCGCTGCGGGTGAAGCCGGACTGGCCGAGCGCCTTCCAGCAGTACGCCGCGACCTCGGCGGTCTTGGCCTCCTCGGCGTTCGGCAGCTGGATGGCGATCGCCTCGTAGCCCTGGGAGGCGAGGTCCTCGCGCAGCGCCTCGCCGGTGGCGGCCAGCGCCTCCGGGTGCAGCACGGCGACCCGCCCGCCCGTCACCCGCCACCGCCCCGAGTCGAGGCGCTCCGCGCCGCTGTGACACCCGCCGATCAGGCCGGGGAGTTCGCCGAGCAGCTGCCGCCCGACGAGCACCTCGTACGGGTCGGTGCCGGCCGTGCCGCCGACCTGGATACGGGTGGCCTGCTCCGTCATGCCTCTTCCTCCCTGTGGGCGGCCCGCGGGGCGTCTCCCGCGGCCGGCCGTAGCTCCAAAGCGTCCAGGATCGCCTCGGCGACCTGCTCGGGGGAGCGCTCCCCCGTATCGATCACGGCGCGCGCGACCTGGGTGTACAGCGGGCGGCGCCGCTCCATCAGCTCGCGCCACTGCTTGCGCGGGTTGACGGCCAGCAGCGGGCGGGGCGCGTCGAGGCCCACCCGCTTGACGGCGTCGGCGAGCTGGACGTCCAGGAAGATCACCGGCAGCCCGGTGAGCAGCGCGCGGGTGCCGTCGTCCAGGATCGCGCCGCCGCCGAGCGAGAGCACGCCCGGGTGGCTGTCCAGGGCGCTGCGGACGGCGGCCCGCTCCAGCTCACGGAAGTGCGGCTCGCCCTGGTCGATGAAGATCTCGGCGATCGGCCGGCCGGCCGTGGCGACGACATCGGCGTCGGTGTCGCGGTAGCCGACGCCCAGCCGCTCGGCCAGCAGGGCGCCCACCGTGGACTTGCCGGCCCCGGGCGGGCCGATCAGTACGACGACCGGCGAGGTCACTTGATCGCCAGGTTGTCGAGGAAGCTGCGCACATTGCGGCGGGTCTCCGGCACGCTGTCGCCGCCGAACTTCTCCAGCACCGCGTCCGCCAGCACGAGCGCCACCATCGCCTCGGCGACGATGCCGGCGGCCGGCACGGCGCAGACGTCCGAGCGCTGGTGGTGCGCCTTGGTCGCCTCGCCGGTGGTCACATCGACGGTCGCCAGCGCGCGCGGCACCGTCGCGATCGGCTTCATCGCGGCGCGGACGCGCAGGAGTTCACCGGTGGTCAGCCCGCCCTCGGTGCCACCGGAGCGGCCGGTCGTGCGCTTGATGCCGTCCTCGGTGGCCACGATCTCGTCATGCGCCTTCGAGCCGGGCACGCGCGCCAGGTCGAAGCCGTCGCCGACCTCGACACCCTTGATCGCCTGGATACCCATGAGGGCCGCGGCCAGCCGGGCGTCCAGCCGCCGGTCCCAGTGGACGTGCGAGCCGAGGCCCACCGGCACGCCGTAGGCCAGCACCTCGACCACCCCGCCGAGGGTGTCGCCGTCCTTGTGGGCCTGGTCGATCTCGGCGACCATCGCCTTGCTCGCGTCCGCGTCCAGGCAGCGCACCGGGTCGGCGTCCAGCTTCTCGACGTCGGAGGGCTTCGGGTAGACGCCGTACGGGGCCTTGGCCGCGGCCAGCTCCACGACATGCGAGACGATCTCGATACCGGCCGCCTCCTTGAGGAAGGACCGGGCGACCGCGCCCAGGGCGACCCGGGCGGCGGTCTCGCGGGCGGAGGCCCGCTCCAGGACCGGACGGGCCTCGTCGAAGCCGTACTTCTGCATCCCGGCGAGGTCGGCGTGGCCGGGGCGGGGGCGGGTCAGCGGCGCGTTACGGGCCAGCGCGTCCAGCACCTCCTGGTCCACCGGGTCGGCCGCCATGACCTGCTCCCACTTGGGCCACTCGGTGTTGCCGACCATCACGGCCACCGGCGAGCCCAGCGACAGGCCGTGCCGCACGCCGCCCAGGAAGGTGACCTCGTCCTGCTCGAACTTCATGCGGGCACCGCGGCCATAGCCGAGCCGGCGCCTCGCGAGTGCGTCCGCCACCAGCTCCGTGGTGATCGGGACCCCGGCCGGAAGGCCTTCCAGCGTCGCCACGAGTGCGGGGCCGTGCGACTCCCCCGCCGTCAGCCAGCGCAACCTGCTCAACGGTGCTCCTCATGTACTGCTCATCCGCGTACGGTCTCCCCCTGATCCTCCCACGTCGCACCGACAGGGCGGCGCCCAGTCCAGGGTGCGGACCGGACCTGCGGGAGCGGGCCGGGCGGATCAGCGGGCGAGGAGTGCCGCCTCACCGGCCCGGCGCATCGCGGCGAGCGGCGCCGGGGACCGCCCCGTCATCTGTTCCACCTGCAGGACGGCCTGGTGGACGAGCAGGTCGAGGCCGCCGACCACGGCGCCGCCGCGGTCGGCCCAGGCGGCGGCCAGCGCCGTCGGCCAGGGCTCGTAGAGGACGTCGAAGAGGGTGCCGGGCCGCGCGGGGACGGCGGCGGCGAGCGCGTCGGTGGTGCCCGCCGGGGTGGTGGCCACGGTCAGCGGCGCCTCGAAGGCCGCGGCGGCGTCCTCCCAGGGGGCGGTGCGGACCGCGACCCCGAGCCGCTCGCCCCAGCCGCGCATCTCCGCGGCGCGTGCGTCGCTGCGGACATAGGCGGTGACCTCGCCGGTGCAGATACGGGCGAGGGCGGCGAGCGCCGAGGAGGCGGTGGCACCGGCGCCCAGCACCGAGGCCCGCTCGACCTGCTGCACCCCGCGCTCGCGCAGGGCGGCCAGCATGCCGGGGATGTCCGTGTTGTCGCCGAGGCGTCGCCCGTCGCCGGTGAGGACGACGGTGTTCACCGCCTCGACCGAGGCCGCGGTCGGGGTGATCTCGTCGAGCAGCGGGATCACCGCGCGCTTGAGCGGCATGGTCAGCGACAGTCCCGCCCAGGTGGCGTCCAGGCGCGCCATGAAGGCGGGCAGCGCCGCTTCGTCGACCTCGTGCCGGCCGTACGTCCAGTCGTCGAGGCCCAACTCCCGGTAGGCGGCGCGGTGCAGCACCGGGGACAGGGAGTGGGCGATCGGGGAACCGAGCACCGCGGCTCGACGGGTGGCGCTCATTGCTTGGCTTTCCCGTGTTCCTTTTCGTAGATGCGCCGGTTGCGCTCATGCTCTTCGTTCGTCTCGGCGAACAGCGTCTTTTCCGGGTTGATCGAGACGAAGTAGTACCAGTTGCCCTTGGCCGGGTCGATGGCCGATTTGAGCGCCACCTCACCGGGGTTACCGATCGGGCCCGGCGGCAGCCCCTTGAACTTGTAGGTGTTGTAGGGGTCGTTGAAATTCCGCAGATTGTCGACGGACCCGGTGTCCAGGGTGCTCTGGGATTTCGCGTAGTTCACCGTCGAGTCGAAGTCCAGCAGACCGTAGGTCTCGGTGTTGTTCGGCTTGAGGCGGTTGTAGACGACGCGCGCGACCTTGACGAAGTCATGCTTGTACTTGCCTTCGGCCTGCGTGAGGCTGGCGACGGTCAGCAGCTGCATCGGCGAGGAGAGGTGGAGCTTTCGGGCATTCCCCTCCAAGTCGTAGCGCTGGTAGACCTGGTTGGCCCGCGCCACCATCTGCTTGAGCACCGCGGCCGGCTTCGCCTTGCCGCCCACGCTGTACGTCGACGGGTAGAGGAAGCCCTCCAGCGGGTCCTTTATCTTCGGGGAATCATCGGCCCAGGACGGCAGTCCGAGGTTCTTGGCGTCGCTCTTGGCCACGCCCTTGGTCGTGCCGGCCTTGAGATGGAGCTTCGTGTCGATGAGTTTGTAGACGTCGGCGGAGCGCAGGCCTTCCCGGATGGTGAGGCCGTTACGGCTCTTGGGATCCAGCATCAGCTCGATGGCCGCAGCGCCCGACATCTTCTTGCGGAGGGTGTATGTCCCCGATTGCAGGCTCTGCGCCTTCTTGTTCTCCCCGGCCGCGTCCGTGAAGGCACCGGCGCTCTTGATGACGCCCTTTTCCGCGAGGATCTGCCCCATTTCGGAAAGCGGTGAACCGTCCGGGATGTCGACCTGGATCTCGCCGGATCCCTCGCCCGCGTAATCGGGGGACAAGCCGAAATGGCTCACGAAGAAGTCATAGCCGAAGTACCCGACGGTCCCCGCGGCTCCGGCGAAGACCAGGGCGACGACCAGACAGGCCCGGCCGCTGCGCCGCTTGTTCTTCTTGTTCTTCTTGCCGCGGCGGTCGCGCCCGCCCCGGCCGTCCTCGCGCGGGTCCAGGTCGTCGCGGTCGTCGTCTTCGTCCTGGTCCGCGAAGAACGCATGCTCCGGCTCCGGCTCGCGCGGCTCCGGTGCCGCCCGCCAGTCGTCGCCCGGGCCCTCGTCGTAGTACGGCTCCGGATGCTCCGGGCTCTGCTGCTGAGGATGCGGCGGCTGCTGGTACCGCGGCTGCTGCTGCGTCTGCTGCATTTGCTGGGCCTGCTGGGCCTGCTGCCGCAGATGGTCCGGCTGCGGCGGCGGATAGCCGTCCGGCGTGCCGTAGTAATCGGGGCTCGCGCCGCTGTACGGATCGACCGGCTGCTGCTGCCCGTAGGGGTCGTACGGGTCGTACGGCACCTGTCCGCCCTGCGGGCCGTCCCAGCCACCGTTGTACTGCTGCTGAGGGTACGGCTCCGGCTGCTGCGGGGGATGCGGGGCGGACTGCCTGCCGTTCCACTGAGGCTGCTGGGCCTGGCCTCCGTAAGGACCCTGATCTCCGTAGAGCGGGTCCTCGGGGTGCCACGGTTCGGAGCCGTAGCCCCGGCCATACTCGGTCATCGATCCCCTAGAGCCGAGAGGCGGTGCGCTCCGGCCTGGCAGCGCGCTTGCAGGTACCCGACCCGCCTCTACTTGCACGCGCGGCTGTTCGAACGCCGCACATCGCGCGGAACGTTACCGTACCGCGATCAGATGACCACTTCGACGCTCTCTCCCGGAGGGGCCCCCGAGACGCGCTCGGTCTCCAGTGCGCTCTGCAGGATGACCACCGCCGCGGCCTGGTCGACCACCGAGCGGCCCTTCTTGCTCCGCACCCCCGAGGCCCGCAGGCCCTGGGTCGCGGTCACCGTCGACATCCGCTCGTCGACCAGCCGGACCCCTACGGGTGCGATGTTCCTGGCCAGCTCCTGGGCGAAGGCCCGGACCTTGGCCGCGGCCGGCCCCTCTCCCCCGTGGAGGGAGCGGGGCAGACCGACCACGACCTCGAGGGGTTCGTACTCCTCGACGATCGCCTTGAGCCGGCGGTGCGCTGACGGAACGTCACGCCCCGGGACGGTCTCGACGGGGGTGGCGAGGACCCCGTCGGGGTCGCACGAGGCGACCCCGATGCGGGCATCCCCGACATCCACCGCGATGCGCCGGCCGCGTCGCATCTCACTCACGCGCGTCAGGCCGCCTCGGCGACGAGGCGCTCGACGGCCTCGAGGGCCTCGGGCACCGCGGCGGCGTTCTGGCCACCGCCCTGGGCGACGTCCGGCTTGCCGCCGCCACCGCCGCCGAGCGTCTTGGCCGCGGCCCGGACCAGGTCACCGGCCTTGATGCCGCGCTCGCGGGCGGCCTCGTTGGTGGCGATGACCGTCAGCGGACGGCCGTTGGCCACCGTGAAAAGCGCCACAACGGCGGCCCGGCCGCCCTGGATCCGGCCGCGGACGTCGAGCACCAGCTTGCGCAGATCGTCGGCGGAGGTGCCGTCGGGGACCTGACCGGCGGCCAGCGCCACCCCGCGCACGTCCTTGGCGCCCTCGGCCAGCCCGGCGGCGGCCTGGAGCACCTTCTCGGCGCGGAACTTCTCGATCTCCTTCTCGGCGTCCTTCAGCTTGGCCAGGACACCGGAGATCTTCTCCGGCAGCTCCTCCGGACGTCCCTTGACCAGCTCGGTGAGCTGGGAGACGACGGTGTGCTCGCGGGCGAGGAACCGGTAGGCGTCCACACCGACCAGCGCCTCGACGCGGCGTACGCCGGAGCCGATGGAGGACTCGCCGAGCAGCTTCACCAGACCCAGCTGGGCGGTGTTGTGGACGTGGGTGCCGCCGCACAGCTCCTTGGAGAAGTCGCCGATGGTGACGACCCGGACCCGGTCGCCGTACTTCTCGCCGAACTCGGCGATGGCGCCCTGCTTCTTGGCGTCCTCCATGCTCATGACCTCGGCGTGCACATCGAGCTCACGGGCCAGCACGTCGTTGATCTTCTGCTCGACGTCGGTCAGGACCGTGCCGGGCACGGCGGCCGGCGAGCCGAAGTCGAAGCGGAAGCGGCCCGGGGAGTTCTCCGAACCGGCCTGGGCGGCCGTCGGGCCGAGGGCGTCGCGCAGCGCCTGATGGGTGAGGTGGGTGGCGCTGTGGGCACGGGCGATGGCCCGCCGGCGGGTGACGTCGATGGTGGCGTACGCGGCGGAGCCGACCACCACCTCACCGACCTGGACGACGCCCTTGTGGACCGTGACGCCGGGCACCGGCTGCTGGACGTCGCGGACCTCGACGACGGCGCCGGACTCCAGCTTGATCCGGCCGGTGTCGGCGAGCTGGCCGCCGCCCTCGGCGTAGAAGGGGGTGCGGTCCAGGACGACCTCGACCTCGTCGCCCTCGTGGGCGGCGGGGGCCGGGACGCCGTTGACCAGCAGGCCCACGACGGCGGACTCGCCCTCGGTGGCGCTGTAGCCGGTGAACTCCGTGGCGCCGGACGTGTCGGCGACCTCGCGGTAGGCGGACAGATTGGCGTGGCCGCTCTTCTTGGCCTGGGCGTCGGCCTTCGCGCGCTCCCGCTGCTCGGTCATCAGGCGGCGGAAGCCCGACTCGTCCACCGAAAGGCCCTGTTCGGCGGCCATTTCGAGGGTGAGGTCGATCGGGAAGCCCCAGGTGTCGTGGAGCAGGAAGGCCTTCTCGCCGGGCAGGACCGTGCCGCCGGCGGACTTGGTGTCGGTGACGGCGGTGTCGAGGATGTTGGTGCCGGCCTTCAGCGTCTTGACGAAGGCGGCCTCCTCGGCGAGGGCGACCGTCTCGATGCGGCGGCGGTCCTCCAGCAGCTCCGGGTACTGCTGGCCCATGGTCTTGATGACCACGTCCATCAGCTCACCGATGACCAGCCCGCTGGCCCCGAGCAGGCGCATGTTGCGGATGGCGCGGCGCATGATGCGGCGCAGGACGTAGCCGCGGCCCTCGTTGCCGGGGGTGACGCCGTCGCCGATGAGCATCGTGGAGGTGCGGATGTGGTCGGCGACCACGCGCAGCGAGACATCGGAGTCGTGCGCGGCGCCGTAGCGGACGCCGGTCAGCTCGGTGGCCTTGTCGATGACGACGCGCAGGGTGTCGGTCTCGTACATGTTCTGTACGTCCTGCAGGATCATCGCCAGGCGTTCGAGGCCGAGGCCGGTGTCGATGTTCTTGCTGGGCAGGTCGCCGAGGATCTCGAAGTCCTCCTTGCCCGTGCCCTGGCCCCGCTCGTACTGCATGAAGACGAGGTTCCAGATCTCCACGTACCGCTCGTCGTTGACGGCCGGGCCGCCCTCGACGCCGAAGTCCGGGCCGCGGTCGTAGTTGATCTCGGAGCACGGGCCGCAGGGGCCCGGGACGCCCATGGACCAGTAGTTCTCCTTCTTGCCCAGGCGCTGGATGCGCTCCTTGGGCACGCCGATGACCTCGTGCCAGATGCGCTCGGCCTCGTCGTCCTCGAGGTAGACGGTGATCCAGAGCTTCTCCGGGTCGAGGCCGTAGCCACCGTCGGCCTGCGAGCCGGTCAGCAGCTCCCAGGCGTACTTGATGGCGCCTTCCTTGAAGTAGTCGCCGAAGGAGAAGTTGCCGCACATCTGGAAGAACGTGCCGTGCCGGGTGGTCTTGCCGACCTCTTCGATGTCCGGCGTACGGACGCACTTCTGGACGCTGGTGGCACGCGGGGCGGGCGGCTTGACCTCGCCGAGGAAGTACGGCTTGAAGGGGACCATGCCCGCGTTGACGAGCAGCAGCGTCGGGTCGTCCGCGATGAGCGACGCCGACGGCACGACGGTGTGCCCGCGCTCCTCGAAGAAGCGCAGCCAGCGCCTGCGGATTTCAGCCGACTCCATCAGTGGTCCTCTTTTCCAGTCGGTCCGGTCAGACCGTGCGGTCCGGTTGTTCTCGTGGTTCGGTACTGCGGTTCGAGCACCGCACGCCGCGGTGCGGGCAGCTCGCGCACCTCGGCCGGCTCGCCGATGCCGAGGGCTTCGTGCAGCTGCTCTTCACGGTCCGCCATTCCGGTCCGTACGTCCAATGCAAATTGGCGCAGCCGGTGTCCGGTCTCGACCGCCTTGTCCGCGGCCTGCGCGGCGAGGCTGTCGGGCTGCAGCTTGCGCAGCTTGCGGTGGACCTTGTTGGTGGCCCACACGCCGGCGGCGGCGCCGGTGGTGAACCAGAATGCGCGGCGGAACATCGCGGTGATCAGTCCTTGGAGCGGCGGTTGCGGCGCCCGCCGCGGCGGGCGCCGGGCAGGGTACGGCCGACGACGACGGTGCGCTTCGACTCCGGTTCGCCCTTCTTGCCGATCGCGCGGCGCACCCCGTAGCCGAAGGCCGCCACCTTGACCAGCGGACCCCCGAAGGCGGAGGAGACGGTCGAGGAGAGCGCGGAGGCGTTGGCGGTGACCTCCTGGACGTCGGCCGCGATGGCGTCGACGCGGGCCAGCTGGCTGTGCGCGGAGCGGACGGTCGCGGAGGCGTCGGCCAGGAGCGGGACGGCCTGCTCGGACACCTCGGCCACCATCTTCGTGGTCGCCTTCAGCGTCTGTGCGAGCCTCACCAGCACGAGGGCGAGGAACGACACAAGGATCGCCCAGAAGACGGCCACGAGGATCCCGGCCACCTCTCCACCGGACACGTTGGCACCACTCTCCGACTGGTCTGGTCTGGTTTCGTCCTGCTCGAACGGCAACCTTGACCTTATCGCGCCGCGACTGCCCGCCCGCACCGCGTTCCCGGTGGCGCGCAGCGGATGCCGGGGGAATCCGGCGGCGTGATTGTACGGTCCGCATCCCGCCGAGTACGCTCCGTGTGCCATGCGACGCCTCACGCGCCCCGGCCCCGCCGCCCGCCCCTCCCCCGAGCGTCTCCGGGCACCGCGAAGGCCCGGGAATCTCCCCGCGGAACTCAACCGCTTCATCGGCCGCGGCGACGAACTGGCCGCGCTGGCGCGGGAGCTGGCCTCCGCCCGGCTCGTGACCCTCACCGGCCTCGGCGGCGTCGGAAAATCACGTCTTGCCGGACATAGCGCAGCGATCTTGCAGGATCGCTTCTCCGATGGGGTATGGCTGGTCGAACTGGCCTCGTTGCGCGAGGCACACCTGCTGGACCACGCCGTCGCCGAGGTCCTGGCGCCGGCCGGCTACGGCGGCCGCCCGGTGCGGGCCGCGCTGTGCGAGCACCTGGCCGACCGTGAGCTGCTGCTCGTCCTCGACGGGTACGAGCACCTGGTCGACGCCTGTGCCGAGCTGACCGCGGAGCTGCTGCGGCGCGCCCCCGGGCTGCGGGTGCTGGCCGCCGGCCGCCGGCCGCTCGGGCTCGGCGGCGAACGGATCGTGCCGCTCGCGCCGATGAACACCGCCGAGGCGAGTGCCCTGTTCGCCGACCGCGCGGCGTCCGTCGTCGCCGGCTTCACCGTCGGCCCGTCCGACGAGGCGGCGGTCGGCGAGCTCTGCGACCGGCTCGACGGCATCCCGCTCGCACTGGAACTGGCGGCCGGACGGCTGCGCGCGCTGTCCGTGGCCCAGGTGCTGCACCGGCTCGACGACCGCTTCCGGCTGCTGACCGGCAACGCCCGTGGCGCTCTGCCCCGCCATCAGACCCTGCGGACCGCGATCGGCTGGAGCCATGAGCTGTGCACGCCCGCGGAACGGCTGCTGTGGGCGCGGCTGTCGGTCTTCGCCGGGCAGTTCGACCTGGAGGCGGCCGAATACGTCTGCTCGGGCCCGGAGCTACCGGCCGACGAACTCCTCGACGTCCTCGCGGAGTTGGTCGCCCAATCGGTGCTGGTACGCGAGGAGACCGCGGCCGGGGTGCGCTACCGGATGCTGGACACCGTACGGGACTACGGCGCGCGCTGGCTGGCGGCGACCGGCGACGGCGACCGGCTGCGGCGCCGGCACCGCGACTGGTATCTGGGGCTGGCCACCTGGTGCGAGCTGGACTGGTTCAGCCCCCGGCAGGCCGAGATCGCGGCCCGGATCGAGGCCGAGCTGCCCAATCTGCGGGTGGCGCTGGAGCAGAGCCTGCAGAGCCCCGCCGATTCGCATCTGGGCCAGTATCTGGCCGGCACCCTGTGGTTCTACTGGGTGGCCTGCGGGCGGCTCGCGGAGGGCCGGCACTGGCTGGACCGGGCCCTGGAGCTGGAGAGCGACCACGACGACGCACGGATGAAGGCGCTGTGGGTGGCCGGCTATGTCGCAGTGCTCCAGGGGGACACCGTCGCGGCCCTCGGATCGCTGCAGCGGTGCCGCGACGAGGCCGAGCGGACCGGCAACGCCACCGCCGCCGCGTATGCGCTGCAGCGCACCGGCTGCCTGGCGCTGATCTGTGACGACATGCCGCGCGCCGAGGAGCTGCTGCGCCGGGCGCTGCGCCGCTACCGGGAGATCGGCGAGCTCAACAGCACGGTGCTGATGGGGCGGGTGGAGCTGGCGATGGCGCTGACCTTCCAGGGCGAGCTGGCGGACGCGGTGCGGCTGTGCGAGGGCGTCCTGGAGGTGTGCGAGGACCACGGTGAGCGCTGGACGCTGGCGTACGCCCAGTTCGTGCTGGCGTGTGCGGCCTGGTCGCGCGGGGACGGCGGGCGGGCGCGGGCGCTGCTGGAGAAGTGCCTGGCCATCGAGCACTCCTTCGGCGATCTGCTGGGTGCGGTGCTGGCGATCGAGCTGCTGGCCCAGGTGACGCTGGGCGAGGGCGATGCGGCGGAGGCGGCGGTGCTGCAGGGCGCCGCGGCACGGCTCTGGTCGTCGGTCGGGCTGCCGCTGTTCGGCTCGCGCCACTTCCACCAGCCCCATGCGCGGTGCGCGGAGCAGGCGCGCGAGCGGCTGGGGTCCGAGCGCTACGAGCACTGCCTGCGGGTGGGCGGGCGGCTCGATCTGGACGCGGCGGTGGCGCGGGCCCTGCGGTCCGCGGGCCCGGACTCCGCGGTCAGTCGTGCCGTGCGGGGCACGGCGTCCGGCACGAACGAACCCGCCGCCTCCCCCTCCGCGAGCGGCGGGGAGACGGCGGGCTGAGCGTGGTGCTGCGCCTGCTGTGGTGCTTAGCGGGCGTAGTACTCGACGACGAGCTGCTCGTCGCAGATCACCGGGATCTCCTTGCGGTTCGGGTCCCGGTCGAGACGGAACGCCAGAGCCGGCAGGTTGACCTCGAGGTAGCGCGGGGTCTCACCGTCGGTGTCGTAGCCACCCTCACGCGCGACCTGGAAGGGGTGCTTCTCGCGGCTGCGCTCGCGGACCATCACGACATCGCCGGGACGGACGCGGAAGGACGGCTTGTCGACCTTGCGGTCGTTCACCGAGATGTGGCCGTGGACGACCATCTGGCGGGCCTGGTAGATCGTGCGGGCGATGCCCGACCGCAGGACGAGCGCGTCCAGACGGCGCTCAAGCTCGATGATCAGCGCTTCGCCGGTCTTGCCATCGACCTTCCGAGCGCGGTCGTAGGCACGCGCCATCTGGCGCTCGCTGATGTCGTACTGCGCCCGCAGACGCTGCTTCTCCAGCAGACGGACCTTGTAGTCACTGGTCTGCTTGCGGCCACGGCCGTGCTCGCCGGGCGGGTAGGGACGGGCCTCGAAGTACTTGACGGCCTTCGGCGTCAGCGCGATGCCGAGCGCGCGGGACTTCTTGACCTTGGGACGCGACTGGTTCACGTGGAACGGACCTCCGTGTAAGTTAGGTGAGGCTTACCTTAGCGCGAGGAGAACGCATGTTTCGACCTGGGATCCCCCTGCCCGGTGCCGCTCAGAGCACAGAGGCGGGTCAGCCGCGTCCCAAGGAAGACGCCCAGCAGCCCTCTGCCGCCGAGCGCGTACGAACCCTCGTCGAGTCCCATGGTATGGCGTCACTGAGCGTCCCCGGCGTCGAGGACCCCGACGACAACGGGCTCTTCGGTCCGGTCTGCCGGGCCGTGACACCCGGTGGAGACGTGCTGTTGCTGGTTCCTGGCGACTGTGCGGCGGCCCGGGCCGCGGCACACGCCCAGGATGACGATCTGGCAGCCGTGATGGAGATCACGGATGTCGCACCGGTTTCGGTGCCCCATCGCATCCGGGGACGGGCCTGGATCGCCGGCTGGCTCACCCCCGTACGCAACGCGCAGCGCGCCGAGGCCGCGATGCTGCTGGCGGAGCGGCAGCCGGTGGGCGAGCTGCTCGGCATCGGCGAGGCACTGCAGCCGGACCCGGCGCCGGGCATGTACGGGCGGACGGCCTGGATGATGCTGCGCCTGGAGGTCGGCGAGTGCGCGGTGGACGATCTGTGGGGCACCGCGCCCGTCGAGCCCGACGCCTTCGCCGCGGCGGCCCCCGACCCGCTGATCGCCCATGAGGCGGACCTGCTGCAGCATCTGCACGCGGCGCACGGCGAGCAGGTCCGCGGGCTGTGTGCCCTGCTGGACGACACCGAAGCGGTCTGCGGGCTGCGCGACCGGGCGGTGCCGGTGAGCCTGGACCGCTTCGGGCTGCGGGTCCGCTTCACCGACGCCGGGCAGCGCTCCTACGACGCGCGGTTCGACTTCCCGGAGCCGGTGCGGGACGTGGCCGGGCTGCGGCGGGCGATGCACCGTCTCTTCGAGGCGGCGGGGGCGCGGTAGAGCCGGGGACGCAGTAGAGCCGGGGACGCGGTAATCGCGCGGGCGTGGCCGCACCTAGTCGGTGGCGCCCTCGCCGCCCGCGCCGCGCAGCCGGCCGCGGACCCGCTCGGCGACATCGGCATAGCGGGCCTCGGCACCGTGCCGGGTCGGTGAGTAGTAGCGCTTGCCGTGCACCTCGTCCGGCGCATACTGCTGCGCCGCGATGCCGCCCGGCAGGTCGTGCGGATACTGATAGCCCTGACCGTGGCCGAGCTTCTGGGCGCCCTTGTAGTGGCCGTCGCGCAGATGGAGCGGCACCGCACCCGCCTGACCGGCCCGGACGTCCGCCAGCGCGGCATCGATCGCGAGATACGCGGCATTCGACTTCGGCGCCAGGGCGAGCGCGATGGTGGCCTGGCTGAGGGTGATCCGCGCCTCCGGGAAGCCGATCAGCGCCACGGCCTGGGCGGCGGCGACCGCCGTCTGCAGCGCCGTCGGATCGGCCAGGCCGATGTCCTCGCTCGCCGAGATCATCAGCCGGCGGGCGATGAAGCGCGGGTCCTCGCCCGCCTCGATCATGCGCGCGAGGTAGTGCAGCGCGGCATCGACGTCCGAGCCCCGGATGGACTTGATCAGCGCGCTGGCGACGTCGTAGTGCTGGTCGCCGTCCCGATCGTACTTCACCGCCGCCCGGTCGACGGACTCCTCCAGCGTCCGGAGAGTGATCTCCTTCTCGCCCTTGGCCAGCGCGGATCCGGCGCCGGCCTCCAGAGCCGTCAGCGCCCGCCGGGCGTCCCCGCCCGCGATGCGCAGCAGATGCGCCTCGGTGTCCTCGGGGAGGGTCACCGCACCGGCCAGCCCGCGCGCATCGGTCAGCGCGCGCCGCAGCAGCCCGCGCAGATCGTCGTCCGTGAGGGGTTCGAGCGTCAGCAGCAGCGACCGGGAGAGCAGCGGCGAGATCACCGAGAAATACGGGTTCTCGGTGGTCGCGGCGATCAGGGTCACCCAGCGGTTCTCCACGGCGGGCAGCAGGGAGTCCTGCTGGGCCTTGCTGAAGCGGTGGATCTCGTCGAGGAAGAGGACGGTCTCCTTGCCGTAGCCGCCGGAGGCGCGCCGGGCGCCGTCGATGACCGTACGGACCTCCTTGACGCCCGCCGTGATCGCCGACAGCTCCACGAAGCGCTTGTTCGTCGCCTGGCTGACGACATACGCGAGGGTCGTCTTGCCGATGCCGGGCGGCCCCCACAGGAACACCGAGGACGGCCCCGCAGGGCCGCCGTTCCCCTCACCGACCAGCCGCCGCAACGGCGAGCCCGGCTTGAGCAGATGCTGCTGGCCCACGACCTCGTCGAGGGTGCGCGGACGCATCCGCACGGCGAGCGGGGACCCCGCGGGGTCCTTCTCCTGGCGGTCTTCGGCGGCGGCGGTGAACAGGTCGGGCTCCACGATCACGAGCCTAAGCCACCCCACTGACAACGCCCCGGCCGCCGTCATCGACGGCGGCCGGGGCGTGGAACGGGCTTCGCGCACCTACTAGGGCCTGTCCGATGGGTCAGGGTCGGACAGGCCCTAGATCAGCGTGCTCCAGTACGACCACCACTTGGTGAGGATCAGCAGCGCGATCACGCCGTACCAGAGGACCGGTACGACCCAGTGGAACTCCAGCACCGTACGCCGCAGCCCCTCGGGGGACGGGATGATGCCGTGCTTGAGGTTGTGCACGGTCGTGTACCAGAACATCAGGATCGTGACGCACCAGGTCAGCGTGCACCACAGGCACAGCGCGTTGATGCTGTACAGCGACTGGGTCATCAGCCACATGCAGAAGACCGCGGCGAGCCCGGTGCCGATGTTCAGCCCGATCCAGTACCAGCGGCGGAAACGGGCGCCCGCCAGCAGGGCCATCCCGATCGCGATGACCACGCCGAAGCCGACCAGCCCGGCCATCGGGTTCGGGAAGCCGAAGACCTCCGCCTGCTTGCTCTGCATGACGCTGCCGCAGGAGATGATCGGGTTGAGGCTGCAGGCCGGCTTGAAGTTCGGGTCCTTCAGCAGCTCGAACTTGTCCAAGGTGATGACCCAGGCCGCCAGCAGACCCAGCGCACCGGTGATCACCAGGAGCAGGGCGAGCCCGCGGCCGGAGCCGGTGGCGGGCGCGCCGCTCGCGTGGTCGTCGTCGGTGGACACGTCGTCAAGCGCTGTCGTCGTCATATCGCCGTTCCGTCGATCCCTCGGAAGATGGGCCTCAGCACGCAGGCCGGCAAGCGCGGCCGCGCCGTTCATTCTGCCCCAACTTCACCATGACCCACGGTGCGCTGCACATAAAGACGAACCCTTCGTACACAGCGTTCTCTCAGACTGTGCTCCGTCCCGGCCCACCGTGCCGCCCGCCCGCGAGCGCACCGCCACCGCGGTGGCCGCACCGGAATCCCTCCGCCGGGATGACGGCACGACCAGGGTTGACCCGGGGCTCACGGCAGCGCGAAGGGCCCGGACGGCAGGTCGCCGCCGGGCCCCTCGGTGTCCGTCCGCGGGCGGCTCAGCCCAGCGTGCGCCGGATCTCCTCGGCCACCGCGCCCAGCGCGACCGCGGTCTGCTCACCGCTCTGAAGGTCCTTGAGCTGGACGACGCCCTCGGCCAGATCCCGCTCGCCCGCCACCAGCGCCAGCCGTGCGCCGGAGCGGTTGGCGGACTTCATGGCGTTCTTCAGGCCCTTGCCGCCGTACGCGAAGTCGGTGGCGACACCGGACCGGCGCAGCTCGGTGACCACGCCGAACAGCACCCGGCGGGCCTCCTCGCCGAGCGGTACCGCGTAGACGGCGGTGGCGGCGGGGATGTCGAGCGCGATGCCCTCCGCCTCCAGCGCCAGCACCGTACGGTCGACGCCCAGCGCCCAGCCGACGGACGGCAGCGCGGGGCCGCCGATCATCTCCGAGAGGCCGTCGTAGCGGCCGCCGCCGCCCACCGCGGACTGCGAGCCCAGGCCGTCGTGGACGAACTCGAAGGTGGTGCGGGTGTAGTAGTCCAGGCCGCGGACCAGCTTCTCGTCGTCCTCGAAGGCCACGCCCGCCGCGGTCAGCAGCTCGCGCACCTGCTCGTGGTACGCCTTGCAGGCCTCGCAGAGGTAGTCGCGCAGCTTGGGCGCCCCGTCGAGCTGCTTCTGCACCGCCTCGCGCTTGTCGTCCAGGACGCGCAGCGGGTTGATGTCGACCCGGCGCCGGGTGTCCTCGTCGAGTTCGAGCCCGCGCAGGAAGTCCTGCAGCGCGGCCCGGTAGACGGGGCGGCACTCCTTGTCGCCCAGGGAGTTCAGCAGGATGCGGAAGTTCCGCAGCCCCAGCGCGCGGTAGGCCTGGTCCGCCAGAATGATCAACTCGGCGTCCAGCGCCGGGTCTTCGGTGCCGATGGCCTCCGCGCCGACCTGGGAGAAGTGGCGGTAACGGCCCTTCTGCGGACGCTCGTAGCGGTAGTACGAGCCCGAGTACCAGAGCTTCACGGGGAGGTTGCCGGCCTTGTGGAGGTTGGCCTCCAATGCTGCCCGCAGCACGGACGCGGTGCCCTCGGGGCGCAGCGCGAGCTGGTCGCCGCCCTTGGTCTCGAAGGCGTACATCTCCTTGGTCACGATGTCGGTGGACTCACCGACGCCGCGCGCGAACAGCTCGACGTTCTCGAAACCGGGGGTCTCGATGTAGCCGTACCCGGAGTTCTTCAGCGGCGCGGAGATCGCCTCGCGCACCGCGAGATAGGTGGCGGACTGCGGCGGAATCAGGTCGTAGGTGCCCTTGGGGGCCTTGAAGGTGCTCACGGAAGCTCTCGTCACATTCCTCGTCGTGGAGCGGCGCTGAAGCCGTCTCCGAGGCCGGCGGCCACCTCCCGCAGGAAGGGGTTGGTGGCGCGCTCGCGGCCGATGGTGGTCTGGGGGCCGTGGCCGGACAGGACGACGGTCGAGTCCTCCAGCGGCAGGCACACACGCGCCAGCGACTGCAGGATCTCGGCGTGGTCGCCGCCCGGCAGGTCGGTGCGTCCGATGGAGCCGGCGAACAGCAGGTCGCCCGAGAAGAAGACCGGCGGAATGTCGGCCTGCTCGGGCATCCTGAACGTCACCGACCCCTTGGTATGGCCCGGGGCGTGCGCGACGGAGAACTCCATCCCGGCAAGCTCCAGAGCGGCGCCGTCGGTCAGCTCCTTGACGTCGTCCGGCTCCCCCACCGTCAGCTCGCCCATGAGCTGCTGCCCGATGGAGATGCCGAGGGCCTTCTCCGGGTCGCTCATCATGAAGCGGTCCTCGGGGTGGATCCAGGCCGGGACGTCGTGTGCGCCGCACACGGGGACGACCGAGGCGACATGGTCGATATGGCCATGGGTGAGGACGACCGCGACGGGCTTGAGCCGATGCTTTTTGACCGCGTCCTCGACTCCTTGGGCCGCTTGGTGGCCCGGGTCGATGATGACGCACTCCTCACCGGCGGCGGGGGCGACCAAGTAGCAGTTGGTGCCCCAGGCCCCGGCGGGGAACCCGGCAATCAGCACGTTCGTCCTTAAAGGTCGGTGTGGAGGTCGGGCCGCGGGGACCGCTCTCCGGACATCTCGGCAGCTCCAGAGCCTACCGGCGGGACTCCCGGCAGGGCGAACCCGTATACGGTACGGCCACGGCGCATCTCAGTGATCGATGAGCGGACAAGGAGACGACCGGTGGTCAGCAAAGATCAGCGGCGGCGGCAGCTCGCCCGGGAGAAGTTCGAGCGCCAGCAGCAACGGCGGTCCGCCGCCCAGCGGAAGACCAAACGCCGCAATGTGATCATCGCGTCCGCCGTGGCCGTCGCCCTGGCCTCCGGCGGCGCCGTCTACGCCTCCGCGGGACTGGCCGGCGGCGGGACGTCCGACCGGGCCGCGGCGGACGGGGCGCCGTCGAAGGCCCCGGACCCCTGCGCCCGGCCCGCGAAGGGCGCACCGTCGGCGAAGACCTGGAAGAAGGAGCCGGCGATGTCGCTCGACACCTCGGCCGCCTACTCCGCGAAGCTGGCGACGACCTGCGGCACGATCGAGCTGAAGCTGGACGCCGGCAAGGCCCCGCACACGGTCAACTCCTTCGCCTTCCTGGCCGGTCAGGGGTATTTCGACCACAGCAAGTGCCACCGGCTGGTCGACGAGGGGCTCCACGTCCTGCAGTGCGGTGACCCGAAGGGCACCGGTCAGGGCACCCCCGGCTACACCATTCCGGACGAGAACCTCAAGGACCCCCGGCTCAAGGGCGGTGTCTATCCGGCCGGGACGGTCGCGATGGCCAACCGCTACGACGGCCGGAGCAAGGAGACCCGCAACACCGGTGGCAGCCAGTTCTTCCTCGTCTACCAGGACAGCAAGCTGCCCCCGAACTACACCCCCTTCGGGACGATCACCGGCGGCATGGACGTGCTGCGCAAGATCGCCGATGCGGGTTCGCATCTCGACCAGGCGATCCGCGCCACCGTGCCGAACGCCACCGTCGTGATCAACCGGGCGACCGTGAAGAAGTCCTGACCTGCCCGGCGGCCCGGGGGCGGCACACCGCCGCCCCCGTCCGCACCGCGGAATTCGGTCGCGCTGGATGCGGACAGCCGAGCGCCGTTCGCCTAGATTGGCGTTGTGTAGGGTGCCTGCTCCGACGGCTGCCACCCTCACCCGCAAGTCAGCCCGTCGGACCGGCCAGGGCGTGGCTCTGCCGGACAGAAACTGTGGACGATGCCGGGGGGCCGCACGCCCCCGTCGGCATCATGTGGAGGAGGCGCTGTGAGCAGCGACCCATGGGGCCGCGTCGATGAGACGGGGACCGTGTACGTGCGTACCGCCGATGGCGAGCAGGTCGTCGGATCGTGGCAGGCGGGAACTCCCGAGGAGGCCCTCGCCTACTTCGAGCGCAAGTATGAGGGCCTGGTCGTCGAGATCGGCCTCCTCGAGCGCCGGGTCAAGACCACCGACCTGTCGGCGAAGGACGCGACGACCGCGATCGACCATCTGCGCACCCAGGTCGACGAACACCACGCGGTGGGCGATCTTGACGCGCTGCGCAAGCGGCTGGACAAGCTCGTCGAGACCGTCGAGGCCCGCCGCGAGGAGCGCAAGGCGCAGAAGGCCAAGCAGAGCGACGAGGCCCGGCACGCCAAGGAGAAGCTGGTCGCCGAGGCCGAGGAGCTGGCGGCCAGTGAGCAGTGGCGGGCCGCCGGTGAGCGGCTGCGCGCGCTGGTGGACACCTGGAAGGGCCTGCCCCGGCTCGACCGCAAGGCGGACGACGAGCTGTGGCACCGCTTCTCGCACGCCCGCTCGGCGTTCTCCAAGCGGCGCAAGGCCCACTTCGCGTCGCTGGACGCCCAGCGCGAGGAGTCCCGCAAGGCGAAGGAGAAGCTGGTCGCCGAGGCCGAGTCGCTGTCGAACTCGACGGACTGGGGCGCCACCGCGGCCCGCTACCGCGAGCTGATGGCGGACTGGAAGGCCGCGGGCCGGGCCCAGCGCGAGCACGAGGACGACCTGTGGAACCGCTTCCGCGGCGCCCAGGACGTCTTCTTCCAGGCGCGCGGTGAGGTCTTCGCGGAGCGCGACGCCGAGCAGCGCGAGAACCTGACCCGCAAGGAGGAGCTGGCCGTCGAGGCCGAGAAGCTGCTCCCGGTCTCGGACCTGAAGGCCGCCCGTGCGGCGTTCCGCGCGATCAACGAGCGGTGGGAGGCCATCGGCCACGTCCCCCGGGACGCCCGCCCGAAGATCGAGGGCCGGATGCACGCCGTCGAGCGCGCTCTCCAGGACGCCGAGGAGAACGAGTGGCGCCGTACGAACCCTGAGGCGCGGGCCCGCGCCGCGGGGCTCACCGGCCAGCTCCAGGACGCGGTCGACAAGCTGCAGAAGCAGATCGACACGGCCCGGGCGGCCGGCAACGACGCCAAGGCCGACAAGCTCGGCCGCGAGCTGGAGGGCCGCAAGGCACTGCTGGACCAGGCGCTCAAGGGCCTGGAGGAATTCGGCGGCTAGCGCAGCACAGCAGGCGGCCCCGGTACGGATTCCGTACCGGGGCCGCCTGCTGTGTGCGCCACTACGGCCGGCGGGCCGACGTCACCCGATACACGTCATACACGCCCTCCACACCCCGGACCGCCTTCAGGACATGGCCCAGATGCTTGGGGTCGCCCATCTCGAAGGTGAAGCGGGAGGTGGCGACGCGGTCCCGGGAGGTCTGGACGGCCGCCGAGAGGATGTTGACGTGCTGGTCGGACAGGATCCGCGTGACGTCCGACAGGAGGCGGGAACGGTCCAGCGCCTCGACCTGGATGGCGACCAGGAAGACCGAGGACTGGGTGGGCGCCCACTCGACCTCCAGGATCCGCTCCGGCTGCCGGGACAGCGAGTCCACGTTGACGCAGTCGGCGCGGTGCACCGAGACGCCGTTGCCGCGGGTGACGAAGCCGATGATGGGGTCGCCCGGCACCGGAGTGCAGCAGCGGGCCAGCTTGACCCACACATCGTCGACGCCCTTGACGACCACACCGGGGTCCGCGCTGGAACGGCGCTTGGAGCGCGGCCGGATCGGGGTCGACTCGGCGATGTCCTCGGTGGCCTCGTCCTGGCCGCCCAGCGCCTGCACCAGCTTCTGGACGACGCCCTGGGCGGCGACATGGCCCTCGCCGATGGCGGCGTAGAGCGAGGAGATGTCCGGGTAGCGCATCTCGTGCGCGAGGGTGACCAGGGAGTCGCCGGTCAGGATCCGCTGGATCGGCAGGTTCTGCTTGCGCATGGCCCGCGCGATGGCGTCCTTGCCCTGCTCGATCGCCTCGTCACGGCGCTCCTTGGAGAACCAGCCGCGGATCTTGTTGCGGGCGCGCGGGGACTTGACGAAGCCGAGCCAGTCGCGGGACGGTCCGGCGCCCGTCGCCTTGGAGGTGAAGACCTCGACCAAGTCGCCGTTGTCCAGGGTCGATTCGAGCGGTACGAGGCGCCCGTTGACCCGGGCCCCTATCGTGCGGTGGCCGACCTCGGTGTGCACCGCGTACGCGAAGTCGACGGGGGTGGCACCGGCCGGCAGCGCTATGACATCGCCCTTCGGCGTGAACACGAAGACCTCGTTGCGCGACAGGTCGAAGCGCAGCGACTCCAGGAACTCGCCCGGGTCCTCGGTCTCCTTCTGCCAGTCCAGCAACTGCCGCAGCCAGGCCATGTCGTTGACGGTGTCCTGGCCCTTGCCGGCGTGCTTCGGGACATCCGTACGGATCTTGGAGGCGCCCGCGACCGCCTCCTGCTTGTACTTCCAGTGCGCGGCGATGCCGTACTCGGCGCGGCGGTGCATGTCGAACGTACGGATCTGCAGCTCAACGGGCTTGCCGCTGGGGCCGATCACGGTCGTGTGCAGCGACTGGTACATGTTGAACTTGGGCATCGCGATGTAGTCCTTGAACCGGCCGGGGACCGGGTTCCATCGCGCATGGATGGTGCCGAGGGCCGCGTAGCAGTCGCGGACCGTGTCGACGAGGACGCGGATGCCCACCAGGTCGTAGATCTCGGCGAAGTCGCGTCCGCGGACGATCATCTTCTGGTAGACGCTGTAGTAGTGCTTCGGGCGGCCGGTGACCGTGGCCTTGATCCGGGCGGACCGCAGATCGGCCTGGACCTCGTCGGTCACTATCGCCAGATACTCGTCGCGCTTGGGCGCCCGCTCGGCGACCAGCCGCACGATCTCGTCGTACATCTTGGGATAGAGGATCGCGAAGGAAAGATCCTCCAGCTCCCACTTGATGGTGTTCATGCCCAGGCGGTGGGCGAGCGGTGCGTAGATCTCCAGCGTCTCGCGGGCCTTCTTCTCCTGCTTCTCCCGCTTGAGGTAGCGCATGGTGCGCATGTTGTGCAGCCGGTCGGCGAGCTTGATGACCAGGACGCGCGGGTCCTTGGCCATCGCGACGACCATCTTGCGGACGGTCTCGGCCTGCGCGGCCTCGCCGAACTTGACGCGGTCGAGCTTGGTGACGCCGTCGACCAGCAGCGCCACCTGGTCACCGAAGTCGCCCCGCAGGGTGTCCAGGCCGTATTCGGTGTCCTCGACGGTGTCGTGCAGCAGGCCCGCCATCAGCGTCGCCGGGTCCATGCCCAGCTCGGCGAGGATCGTCGTCACGGCGAGCGGGTGGGTGATGTACGGGTCGCCGCTCTTGCGCTTCTGGCCGCGGTGCCAGCGCTCGGCGACCTGGTAGGCGCGCTCGATCTGGCGCAGCGTGCCCGTCTCGATCTTGGGGTCGTTGCCGCGGACGGCCCGCAGCAGCGGCTCCAGGACCGGGTTGTACGGGCTGGAGCGCTGCACGCCCAGCCGGGCGAGGCGGGCCCGTACGCGGTTCGGGGAGCCGGAGCGGCCGGCGGAGGCGGGCGGCAGCGGCCGGGACGCGGCGGGCTGGTCGGCCTTGGCCGGCGGCTTGTCCGCGCGCGACGGCGTCGGGGCCGGCTTGGACGAGGAGGCGGCGGAGCCCGGCTCGGCGGCCTTGCCGCGCCGCTCGGCGGGCGGCTCGGACGCGGCGAACCGGCCGGCCGGCTGCCGGGGCCCGTCGGGGGCGCCCTGCCGCCCGGACTCGGGCGCGCGGGGGGAAGCCGCGTCCGTGGGCTTCTGCTCACCCGGGCGCGCGGCGTCGGTTCCCGCCGGACGCGTTCCGGGGGAGAGCGGCTGGGCCTCGTCTGGCAAGAGCACTCCTCAGGCGGTTCCGGACCCCAGTGCCTCGAACGGGCCGGGGTGCCATGGTATCGACCCCGGGCGCACAACTCCCCCGCGGCCATGGGTCCGTACATGACACAGCAGCAGGGGCACCCGAATTGTTCCGGGGGCCCCTGCGACGTGGTGGGGAGTAAGACCTGCTCAGACCGTGACCAGGGCCTCCAGCGGAGCGCCCTTCAGGCCCGGCTCCAGCCGCTGCCGCCCGGCCAGGAAGCCGAGCTCCAGCAGCACCGCCAGGCCCGCGACCTCGGCGCCCGCACGCCGGATGAGCTGCAACGATGCATCGGCGGTGCCGCCCGTGGCGAGCACGTCGTCGATCACCAGCACCCGGTCGCCCGGGGCGAGCGCATCGGCATGCAGCTCGATCTCGGCCGTGCCGTACTCCAGCTCGTAGGCCTGCCCGAGCGTCGCGCCGGGCAGCTTGCCCGCCTTGCGTACGGGGACGAAGCCGACGGCGGCGCGGACCGCGACCGGGGCGGCGAGGATGAAGCCGCGCGCCTCCAGGCCCACGACCTTGTCCACGCGGTACCGCGCGCACAGATCGACGAAGGCGTCGGTCAGCGCGCCGAAGGCGACCGGGTCGGCCAGCAGCGGGCTGATGTCCTTGAACACCACGCCCGGCTGCGGATGGTCCGGGACGTCCGTTATCCGGCTGAGCAGCAGCTCGCGCAGGGCAGCGGGGGCGCTCATCGGCGCTTGCCCGACGGGCGGCCGCGTCCGCGGTTGCGGGAGGCGGGCTGCTGGCGCGGTCCGACGACCGCGGCGCCGTCGGCGTCCTCGACGTCCTCGGCATCGGCCCGCGGGCCCTCCTGGTCCGCCTCCTTGGCGGCGGCCGCGGCACGCTTCGCCTGCACCCGCTTGGTCAGCGCCTTCATCTGCGGCTCGCGGCTCTTCAGCTCGGCGACCAGCGGGGTCGCGATGAAGATCGAGGAGTACGCACCGGCGGCGAGACCGACGAACAGGGCCAGCGAGATGTCGTTGAGCATGCCCGCACCCAGCACACCGCCGCCGACGAACAGCAGACCGGCGACCGGCAGCAGCGCCACGACGGTGGTGTTGATCGACCGCACCAGGGTGCTGTTGATCGAGCGGTTGGCGATCTCGCTGTAGGTGAAGCGGGTCTGCTTGGTGATGTCCTTCGAGGCCTCCTTGAGGCTGTCGAAGACGACGACCGTGTCGTACAGGGAGTAACCGAGGATCGTCAGCAGACCGATGACCGTGCCCGGGGTGACCTCGAAGCCGACCAGGGCGTAGACACCGACCGTGATCGTGAGGTCGTGGATGAGCGCGACCAGGGCGGCGAGCGCCATCCGCCACTCGAAGGCGATGGCCAGATAGAGCACCACGAGGACCATGAAGATCCCCAGGCCCAGCCAGGCCTTGTTGGCGATCTCCTCACCCCAGCTCGGACCGACGAGCTGGGTGTTGACGTCCTTGACCTGGACGTTCAGGTCCTTGGCGAGCTCTTCCTGGACCGGCAGCGCCTGCTTGGTGTCCAGACCGCTGATCTGGATGCGCAGCGGGCCGCCCGAGCCGCCGCCGAGCTTCTGCACCGTGGCCTGGTGGCCGCCCGCCGCCGACTCGGCCTGGTGCTGCGCCTGGGAGGCGGAGACCGAGGTCTTCGGGGTGGTGAAGACCGCGCCGCCGGAGAACTCGATGCCCATGTTCAGACCGCGCACCGCCAGGCCGACGATGGCCGTGATGGTGATGAGGATCGAGAGGCCGTACCAGATCTTCCGCTTGCCGATGAAGTCGTAGCCGACCTCGCCGCGGTAGAGCCGGGCGCCGATGTTGCCGAGCTTGGACATCTCACGCCTCCTTCGTCTGGGTCGGGGCGCTGCCGCGGCGGCGGCGCAGCGGTGGCCTGGCGCCCAGGCGCTTGGGATCGAGGCCGGACCAGGGGTGGCCGTCGGCGAAGAACTTCCGCCGGGCGAGGACCGTCATCAGTGGCTTGGTGAAGAAGAAGACCACGACGACATCGAGCACGGTGGTCAGGCCGAGCGTGAACGCGAAGCCCTTCACCTTGCCGACGGTGACGATGAACAGCACCGCGGCGGCCAGGAACGACACGAAGTCGGAGACCAGAATCGTGCGGCGGGCACGCGGCCAGCCGCGCTCGACGGCCGGGCGCAGGGTGCGGCCCTCGCGGATCTCGTCCCGGATGCGTTCGAAGTAGACGATGAACGAGTCGGCGGTGATACCGATGGCGACGATGGCGCCGCAGACCGCTGGGAGGTTCAGCGCGAACCCGATGGCCGGTCCGAGCAGCGTCATGATCGCGTACGTCAGGATCGCCGAGACGCACAGGCTCGCCAGCGCGACCAGCGACAGGCCCCGGTAGTAGGCGACGAGGTAGAGGACGACCAGGGCGAGGCCGATGGCGCCGGCGATCAGACCGGCGTGCAGCTGCTCACCGCCGAGCGCCGCGGTGACCGTGGTCTCGTCGTCGATCTTGAAGGAGAGCGGCAGGGCGCCGTAGGACAGCATGTTGCCGAGGTCCTCGGCGGACTGCTGGGTGAAGCCGCCGGAGATGGTGGCGTTGCCGCCGTTGAGCCGCTCGCTGACGCGCGGGTCGGAGACCACCGCGCCGTCCAGGACGATCGCGAACTGGTTCTGCGGCTGCGCCTTGGTGGCGAGCTTGCCGGTGACGTCCGCGAACTTCTTGCCGCCCTCGGAGGTGAAGTCCATCTGGACGATCCAGCCCTGGCCCTGCTGGCTGTCGAAGACGGCCTTGGCGTCCTTGACGTCCGTGCCCTCGACGCCGACCGGGCCGAGCACGTACTTCTGCGTGCCGTCGTCCTTGCAGGCCACGACCGGGTCGGACGGCTTGGTGGCGGCGGCCTTCTGACCGGCAGCGGCGCGGCTCGCCTTGGTGGAGCAGTCCAGCGCGTTCAGCTGCTTCTGGAGCGCCGGCGGGATGGCCGCGCCACCGGGGGTCGGCGGGGGCGTCGCGGGCAGGGAGGGCTTGGCCGGCCCGGAAGGGGTGGGCTTGGGGGACGGGGCCTTCTTCAGCGCGTCCGTCACCGCACGGCCCTGGGTGGTGGGCTTCGAGCTCGGCGACTGCGAGGAGGAGGCGTTCTGCTGGGTGCCCGGCTGTGCCTTGCCGCCCGCGGCCTTGTCGCCCTTGCCCTTGCCGTTCGCGCCGCTCTGGGAGGGGCTGGGCTTGGGCTCGGGGGTCTTGGTGCCGGCGGTGGTGGTCAGCACCGGCCGGAACCCGAGCTGGGCGGTGGTGCCGACCTGCTGGCGAGCCTGCTTCGCGTCCGTCCCCTTGGGGATGTTCACGATGATGTGGTTGTCGCCCTGTGTCTGGACCTCGGCCTCGGACACACCGAGACCGTTGACCCGTCGCTCCATGATGCCGGCGGCGGTCCTCATGTTGGTCTCGTTGATCGCGTTGGGCTTGCCCGGCTGGTTCTGGGCCGCCAGCGTGAAGCTGGTGCCGCCTGCCAGGTCGATGCCCAGTCGGGGCGTCAGGGTGCCGGAGTAGAACATGCCTCCGATCAGCCCCACGATCGCGATGAGGACCAGGATCAGGGCGCGGCCCGGATGCCCCTGGCTCGCGGGCGCCCTGCGGCCCTTCTTGGGTGCTGCCACCTTCTCGTATCTCCCTGTCCAACCCCTCGGCCCGGGATGCCGGCCGAGCGGCCACGAAGTCTTGTGGGGACCTGCCCCCGCCGGAGCCTAGACCGTCCCGGAACCGCGGTGCACGACACAACGCGTGCTCCGCGGTTCCGTGGGAGGGACTACTTCGCGTCGTCGCCGGACTTCTTGTCCTCCTTGGCGGCGTCCGCGTCGGCCTCGGCTGCGCCCTTGGCGTCCTTGGCGTCCGTGTCGGCCGGGGCCTCGTCGGCGGCGGTCTTGTCGCCGGCCGGGGTCTCGACCTTGCCCAGGTCGATCTTGTCACCCTTTGTGGTGGCCTCGGCGGCGGCGTCGCCGGTCAGCGAGGAGGCGTCGTCCGGGACGACCGGCTCGCCGGCGTGCAGCGGGTCGGCACCGTCCAGGATGCGGTTGTACTCCTCGTCCGCGATCACCGCGCCGATGGCGTTCTTGGCGTAGATGGCGTGCACGCCGGGGGCAACCTCGAGCAGAACGGTCTCGTCGTGGACTTCCTTGACGGTGGCGTACATACCGCCGATCGTCCGGACGCCGGTGCCGGCCTGCATCTCGTTGCGCATCTGCGCGGCCGCCTGCTGCTTCTTCTTGGCGGACCGCGTCATCAGGAACATGGCCCCGATGAGGACAATGAAGGGGAGGAGAGTCACGATACTCACGGGACGGAAATCCTTCGCACGACCGCTGATGCGCGGTCTCTTATACGGGGGTGGGTATGCCGACCGTACGGACGGCATCGGCGGAGTCTAAGCGAGTCCCCACCAGTGGAACAACGCCCAGCATCGCACCGCAGTTCCTGACCGGGCGAGTCCCCGCGCCGTCAGGGCCCGAACAACCCCTGCTGTCCGCTTCCGCCCGATTGCTGCTGCGGCGGGACCAGCCCCAGATGGGCCCAGGCCGCGGGCGTCGCGATCCGGCCCCGGGGAGTCCTGGCCAGCAGCCCTTCCCGTACGAGGAACGGCTCGGCGACCTCCTCGACCGTCTCGCGCTCCTCCCCCACCGCGACCGCGAGGGTGGACAGGCCCACCGGGCCGCCGCCGAACAGCTTGAGCAGGGCCGTGAGCACGGCGCGGTCGAGGCGGTCCAGGCCGCGAGCGTCGACCTCGTAGACCTTCAGGGCCTGGGAGGCGATCTCGCGGGTGATCAGGCCGTCGGCCTTGACCTGGGCGTAGTCGCGGACCCGGCGCAGCAGACGGTTGGCGATACGGGGCGTGCCGCGGGAACGGCCGGCGATCTCGGCGGCGCCCTCGGGTTCTATGTCGACGTCCAGCAGCCCGGCCGAGCGGTGGATGACCCGCTGTAGCTCGGCGGGGGCGTAGAACTCCATATGGGCGGTGAAGCCGAAGCGGTCGCGCAGCGGGGGCGGCAGCAGACCGGCCCTGGTCGTGGCGCCGACCAGGGTGAACGGCGGAAGCTCCAGCGGGATGGCGGTGGCGCCCGGGCCCTTGCCGACGATCACGTCGACCCGGAAGTCCTCCATCGCCATGTAGAGCATTTCCTCGGCGGGGCGGGACATCCGGTGGATCTCGTCCAGGAAGAGGACCTCGCCCTCCTGGAGGGAGGAGAGGATGGCGGCGAGGTCGCCGGCGTGCTGGATGGCGGGGCCGGAGGTGATCCGGATCGGGGCGCCCATCTCGGCCGCGATGATCATCGAGAGGGTGGTCTTGCCGAGGCCCGGCGCCCCGGACAGCAGGACGTGGTCGGCGGTGGCGCCCCGGGCCCGGGCGGCGCGCAGCACCAGGTCGAGCTGTTCGCGCACCCGCTCCTGGCCGACGAACTCCTCCAGGTCCTTGGGCCGCAGCGCGGCCTCGACGGCGGTGTCCTCGCCGTCCGCATCGGCGCCGACCAGGCGGTCGGGCCCGCCCGGGGCGGCGTCGTCGGTGGCGGGCGGTGCGGTGTCGTCCCAGTTCACTGCGGATTGCCTCGCGGGGTCGGGGCGGCCGGGCCGCCTGGGTGGTCGTACGGTCGGGGGCGCGGGGCCCGGGCGGTGGTCATCGCGCCCGGTTCAGGGACTGCAGGGCGGCCCTGAGCAGCTGCGGCACCTGGGGCGCGGCCCCGTCGGCGACGGCCGCCTCGGCCTGCGGGGCGACCGCGGCGACCGCTTCGTCCGCCTCGCGGGTGGCGTAGCCGAGGCCGATCAGGGCGGCGTGCAGCTGATCGCGCCAGCCGGCCGTGACGGCGCTGCCGACGCTCGCGCGGGCGCCGCCCACCGGCTCGCCGAGCCGGTCCTTGAGCTCCAGCAGCAGCTTCTGGGCGCCCTTCTTGCCGATGCCGGGCACGGCGGTGAGGGCCTTTTCGTCACCGGTGGCGACGGCCCGCCGCAGCGCGTCCGGGGAGTGCACCGCGAGCATCGCCTGGGCGAGCCGGGGGCCGACGCCGCTGGCGGTCTGCAGCAGCTCGAAGGTCTGGCGCTCGTCGTCGTCGGCGAAGCCGTACAGCGTGAGCGAGTCCTCGCGGACGACGAGGGAGGTGGCGAGCTTGGCCTGCTGCCCGATGCGCAGCGTGGAGAGGGTGTCCGGGGTGCACTGGACGGCCATGCCGATACCGCCGACCTCGACGACGGCGGTGTCCGGGGCGAGGGCCGCGACCGGGCCGGAAACGAAGGCGATCATCGGGTGCCCTTCTGGGGTGCCGCCCGGCGGAGGCCGGCGGCAGTGACGGATGCGGGAGCGGCACGGCGGGCGGCGGCCTGCGCCTGCTGGAGGCGGTTGACCGCGGGGGCGCGCCAGATGTGGCAGATGGCGAGGGCCAGGGCGTCGGCGGCGTCGGCCGGTTTCGGGGGCGCGTCGAGCCGCAGCAGCCGCGTGACCATCGCGCCGACCTGAGCCTTGTCGGCACGGCCCGAGCCGGTGACGGCGGCCTTGACCTCGCTGGGGGTGTGCAGCGCGACCGGCAGCCCGCGGCGGGCGGCGCACAGCATGGCGACCGCGCTGGCCTGTGCGGTGCCCATGACCGTACGGACGTTGTGCTGGCTGAACACCCGCTCCACGGCGACGCAGTCCGGACGGTGTTCGTCGAGCCAGCCGTCTATCCCGCGCTCGATCTCGACGAGACGGTGGGCGATCTCGGCGTCCGCCGGGGTGCGCACGACGCCGACGCCGATCATGGTCAGCGGGCGCCCCGCGACGCCGTCGACCACCCCGACCCCGCAGCGCGTCAGCCCCGGGTCCACCCCCAGCACCTTCATCGCTCCCGCCCCTCGTCCGCTCGGTCGGCTGTTCCCACTTCGGGAGCGCATGCCCCCTGATCAGCACACTAGTGGCTGCCACTGACAAACCGACGGGCCGACGGGGTGTGTCCCCGTCGGCCCGTCAACCGGCCCTGCGTGTCCGCCCGTCAGGCGTCCACCTTGGCCATCACCTCGTCCGAGACGTCGAAGTTGGCGAAGACGTTCTGCACGTCGTCGCTGTCCTCCAGCGCGTCGATCAGCTTGAAAATCTTGCGTGCGCCCTCTTCCTCCAGCTCGACCTGCATGGTCGGGACGAAGTTGGCGTCCGCCGAGTCGTAATCGATGCCGGACTCCTGGAGGGCGGTGCGGACCGCGACCAGGTCGGTGGCCTCGCTGAGCACCTCGAAGGTCTCACCGAGGTCGTTGACCTCTTCGGCCCCGGCGTCCAGGACCGCGCCCAGGACGTCGTCCTCGCTCAGCTCACCCTTGGGGACGATCACCACGCCCTTGCGGTTGAACAGGTACGACACCGAGCCCGGGTCGGCCATCGAGCCGCCGTTGCGGGTCATGGCGACGCGGACGTCCGAGGCGGCGCGGTTGCGGTTGTCGGTGAGGCACTCGATGAGCACCGCGACACCGTTGGGGCCGTAACCCTCGTACATGATCGTCTCGTAGTCGGCGCCGCCGGCTTCGAGACCCGCACCGCGCTTGACCGCGGAGTCGATGTTCTTGTTGGGCACCGAGCTCTTCTTGGCCTTCTGAATGGCGTCGAAGAGGGTCGGGTTGCCGTCAGGGTCGGCGCCGCCGGTCCGGGCGGCGACCTCGATGTTCTTGATCAGCTTCGCGAAGAGCTTGCCGCGCTTGGCATCGATCACGGCCTTCTTGTGCTTCGTCGTAGCCCATTTAGAGTGGCCGGACATCCGCCTGTCTCCTTCGCGTAACCCATTTCTGAACGAACGCTGAGATCCTACCGGGGCCAGATCACACGGTGTGACGCGCCATGTCGACGAACAGGGCGTGCACCCGGTGATCGCCGGTGAGCTCCGGATGGAAGCTCGTGGCAAGGACGTTACCCTGCCGCACGGCCACGGTGTGCCCGTCGTACGTGGCCAGCACCTCGACCTCGCCGCCGACCGATTCGACCCACGGCGCCCGGATGAAGACGCCCTCGACGGGCCCGCCGGGGATCCCGGCGACGTCGATGGCCGCCTCGAACGACTCGTTCTGCCGCCCGAAGGCGTTACGGCGCACGATCATGTCGATCCCGCCGAACGTCTCCTGGTCGTCGCGGGCGTCCAGCAGCTTGTCGGCGACCATGATCATGCCGGCGCAGGTGCCGTAGACCGGCTTGCCCGCGCGCACGAACGCGCGCAGCGGCTCCAGCATGCCGAAGACGACCGCCAGCTTGGACATGGTGGTGGACTCGCCGCCCGGTATCACCAGGCCGTCGATCGCGGCCAGTTCCTCGGCACGGCGCACCGGCCGGGCCTGGGCACCGGCGTCCGCGAGCGCCTTGAGATGCTCGCGGACGTCGCCCTGGAGGGCCAGCACACCGATGGTGGGGGTATTCATCTGCGGTCCTACCAGCCGCGGTTGGCGTAGCGCTCGGCCTCGGGCAGGGTGTCGCAGTTGATGCCGACCATGGCCTCGCCCAGGTTGCGGGAGGCGTCCGCGATGACGGCGGGGTCGTCGTAGAAGGTGGTGGCCTTCACGATCGCGGCGGCGCGCTTGGCGGGGTCGCCGGACTTGAAGATGCCGGAGCCGACGAACACGCCCTCGGCGCCGAGCTGGCGCATCAGCGCGGCGTCGGCCGGGGTGGCCACACCGCCGGCGGAGAACAGCACGACCGGCAGCTTGCCGAGCTCGGCGACCTCCTTGACCAGCTCGTACGGGGCGCGCAGCTCCTTGGCGGCGGCGAACAGCTCGTTGTTGTCGTAGCCGCGCAGCCGGGCGATCTCGCCCTTGATCTGGCGCAGGTGGCGGACCGCCTCGACGACGTTGCCGGTGCCGGCCTCACCCTTGGAACGGATCATGGCGGCGCCCTCGGCGATCCGGCGCAGCGCCTCGCCCAGGTTCGTGGCACCGCACACGAAGGGGGTGGTGAAGGCCCACTTGTCGGAGTGGTTGACCTCGTCGGCCGGGGTGAGGACCTCGGACTCGTCGATGTAGTCGACGCCGAGCGACTGCAGCACCTGGGCCTCGACGAAGTGGCCGATCCGGGACTTGGCCATGACCGGGATGGAGACGGCGTTGATGATGCCGTCGATCATGTCGGGGTCCGACATCCGGGCCACGCCGCCGTCCTTGCGGATGTCGGCGGGGACCCGCTCCAGGGCCATGACCGCGACGGCGCCCGCGTCCTCGGCGATCTTCGCCTCTTCCGGCGTGACGACGTCCATGATCACGCCGCCCTTGAGCTGCTCGGCCATACCGCGCTTGACGCGCGCGGTTCCGGTCTCGGGGTTCTGGGGCGTGGTGGGCGTGCTGGACACGTGTGACCTCACTCAGTGCGGGTGACTGTACTGATGCGCACACACAACCGTTTGTGAGTGGCCCGGGAAAAGGGCCAATTAGAGGTCAGTGGCTCGTCACCGCCTGGCATCGCGGCCTGCGGTTGTCTTTCCCGGCTCAGTTCCCGGCGGAGCGGTCGTCCAGGACGGCCGGCGGCTCGTCGTCCATCTCGAAGGCCAGCGGAAAGGGCGCATGACCGGCGAGGCGGAGGTAGCGCACCAGCCGGTGGCGGCGGACGGCGCGGGCGGCACGGACCGCGTCGTTGTGGAAGCGGCGGGCCATCGGCACCCGGCGCACCGCGGCGGTGAGTTCGGTGACCGTCTGCTCGCCGCCGGGGGCCTCCCGTACGGCCTCCAGCTGCGCCTCCTCGGCGAAAATCGCCCGCAGCGCCTGGCTCAGCTCGCTCTCGGCGACCTCGCGGTGGTCCTCCTCGGCCTGCCGGGCCTGGTGCGCGGCCTGGTAGAGGACGATCGAGGCGGCGGGGTCGAGGACACCCGCGGTACCCAGCTCCTGCGCGACGGACGCCCGCCGCAACAACTGGGCGTCGAGCGCCGCCCGGGCCGCATCGATACGGGCGTGCAGGCGGTCCAGCCGACCCGCCGTCCAGCTCAGGTAGATGCCGATGAGGATGATCGCGGCGACGATCCAGATGAACGTGGTCACGAGCGGTCACGTTACCTGTCCGCTGCGCTTGGCTTTCTTCCCACGTTTTTGGCTGGCCCGCCGTGGTGGTTTTTCGCCGTTGCGCTTTGCGGCGCCGCCGCACGTTGTCGGCGTTCCCGCCGTGGGTGTTTGTCGCCGTTGCGCCTGCGGCGGGCTGGTTGCCGCTGCGCTGGCTGTTCGGCTGCGGGACCGGCCCTCCGGACTCCGTCCTGCGGTCCGCCCCCTCCCGTTGGGGGTGGGAGAAGACCGGTGGGGGCGGGCCTCATCCCTCGACTGCACGCAGACGACGGCGGGGGCCCGCCCCCACCGGCCTGTTCCCACCCACTACGGGAGGGGCCGAGCCGCAGGACGAAGTCCGGAGGAGCGGCACCGCACCCGACAAACCACGCCCGCCGCAGGCGCAACGGCGAGAACAACTACGGCGGGACAGCCGACAACGTGCGGCGGCGCCGCAAAGCGCAACGGCGAAAAACCACCACGGCGGGACAGCCGAAAACGTGGGAAGCGTCAATCCTTCGCCAGGCGGCGGCGCGCACGCAGCCCCACCCGCTCGTCGGTGGCCACCGAGGTGGCCCCCGCCCCGGTCGTGACGGTCTCGTAGACGGCAAGGATGTCCGCCCCGACGGTCGACCAGTCGAAGCGGCGAACGTGGCGGCTGCCGCGTTCGCTCAGCTCCGCGAGGCGGGCGGAGTCGCCGAGCAGGCGCACCGCGGCGGCGGCCAGCGCGTCCGCGTCCTCGTTGGCGAACAACTCGCCGGCCTCGCCCTGGTCCAGGACCTGGGCGAAGGCGTCGAGGTCGCTGGCCAATACGGGAGCCCCGGCCGACATCGCCTCGACGAGGATGATGCCGAAGGACTCGCCGCCTGTGTTGGGCGCGACGTAGACATCGACGCTGCGCAGCAGCCGGGCCTTGTCCTCGTCGCTGACCATGCCGAGGAATTCGACCCGGGAGCGCATCTCCGCGGGCAGTGCGGCGACGGCCTCCTCCTCGTCGCCGCGGCCGGCGACCAGCAGGCGGGCGTCGGGCACCTCGGCGAGGATCGCGGGCAGCGCCTTCATCAGGACCGGCAGGCCCTTGCGCGGTTCGTCGATCCGGCCGATGAAGCCGATCGTGCGGCCCTGCCACTCCGCCTTGGGCTCGGCCGAGGCGAAGAAGTCGACGTCCACGCCGTTGGGGATGACCACCGCGTCGCCGCCGAGGTGTTCGACGAGGGTGCGGCGGGCGTATTCGCTGACCGCGATGCGTGCCCTGATCTTCTCCAGCGCGGGCTGCAGGATCGGGTAGGCCGCGATCATCGCCCGGGAGCGCGGGTTGGAGGTGTGGAAGGTCGCCACGATCGGGCCCTGGGCCGCCCAGCAGGTGAGCAGGCCCAGCGAGGGCGAGGCCGGCTCATGGATGTGGATGACGTCGAAGGCGCCGTGCTGGAGCCAGCGGCGCACCCGGGCCGCGGAGAGCAGACCGAAGTTGAGGCGGGCGACCGAGCCGTTGTACGGGACCGGCACCGCGCGGCCGGCCGAGACGACGTACGGCGGCAGCGGGGTGTCGTCGTCCGCCGGGGCGAGGACGGAGACCTCGTGGCCGAGCCGGATGAGGTGGTCGGCCAGGTCCCGGATGTGGAACTGGACGCCGCCGGGGACGTCCCAGGCGTACGGGCAGACGATGCCGATCTTCACGCCTGCTCCGTTCCGGGGGCGGTGGCCCCGCCCGGTGTGCCGGGCCGCTCGCGCGGCTCCAGATCGGCGAGCCAGAGTCGCTGCAGCATGTGCCAGTCCTCGGGGTGGTCGGCGATGCCGGAGGCGAACGCGTCGGCGAGCGTCTGGGTCATCTCGGCGGCCTTCTCGGTGCGGGTGCCGGTCTCCGGGACCTCGATCTCGGGGTGGACCCGGCCGCGCATGATCGGGGTCTCGTCGTACCAGAGGGTGACCGGCAGCAGCATGGCGCCGGTCTGTACGGCGAGCATCGCGGGGCCGACCGGCATCTTCGCCGCCTCGCCGAAGAACTTGACCTCCATCCCGGAGCTGGACAGATCGCGGTCGGCGACCAGGGCGACCAGCCCGCCGTTCCGCAGCCGGCGGGCGAGGGTGCCGAAGGCTTCGCCGCCGGTGTGCGGGAGGACCTCCATGCCCAGGCCCTCGCGGTAGGCGACGAAGCGGTCGTAGAGGCTCTCGGGCTTGAGGCGCTCGGCGACGGTGGTGAAGGGGGTGTTGAGCTTGGTGGTGACCCAGACGCCCGCGAGGTCGTAGTTGCCCATGTGCGGCAGGGCGAGGATCACGCCGCGGCCGCTCTTGAGCCCGTCCTCCAGGAGGTGGATGTCCTCGGGCGTGAAACCGGCCCTTATCCGCTCCCTGCTCCAGGCCGGCAGCCGGAAGGACTCCATCCAGTAGCGCATGTACGAGCGCAGCCCGGCCCGGGAGAGCTCGGCGAGGCGCTGCGGCGAGGCGTCCGGGACCACCCGGGCGAGGTTCGCCTCCAGGCGCAGGACGCCCTTGCCCCGGCGCTTCCAGACCGTGTCGGCGATCCGCCGCCCCAGCCGTACGGCGACCCCTTCGGGAAGCTTCTTGACCGTGCTCCAGCCCAGGCCGTAGAGCGCGTCGGTGAGCTTGCCGGGGTCGAATCCCGGCAGCCCCTTCGTGCGTGGACTCATGCGCCCTTCCCCCCTTGTGCGACGGCGGCGTCGGCCTCGGCCGACTCCCGGCGTACCGTCACCACGCGCTGGCCCAGGGTGACGGCGCTGCCGATGCCGACGATCCACAGGGCGATCGGCAGCAGGACCTCGACTCCGGGTACCCCGAAGGCGTGCAGGCCCGACAGGCCGCAGGCGACCAGCGTGATGACCAGCCGCTCGGCGCGCTCCACCAGGCCGTTGACGGCCACCGGCAGCCCGATGGCCTCGCCGCGCGCCTTGGTGTACGAGACCACCTGGCCGCTGGCGAGGCAGAAGATCGCCATCGCACAGAGCACCAGGCTGTCGCCGCGCCCCGCGTACCACAGGGCGAGCCCGCCGAAGATCGCCGAGTCGGCGACCCGGTCGAGGGTGGAGTCCAGAAAGGCCCCCCAGCGGCTGGACCGGCCCAGCTGCCGTGCCATGTTGCCGTCGATCAGGTCGGAGAAGACGAACAGGGTGATGACGACCGTGCCCCAGAAGAACTCGCCCTGCGGATAGAAGATCAGGGCGCCGGCCACCACGCCTCCGGTCCCGACGAGGGTGACCGCGTCCGGGCTGACGCCGATACGGATGAGCAGGGCGGCGAACGGCGTGAGAACACGCGTGAAGAAAGCACGCGCGTACTTGTTCAGCATGGCCTTCCCGGAGGTCGATACGGGCCGCGAGGTCAAGGGGCCACCGGCTGGCCCATCGTAGCCAGGCGGCCACGGGGCACCGCGAACGCATCGCGGCGCGGGGTGCATACCAGGGCTCGGGGCCGGCGGCGCGCGCCGCCGGGGCACGCCCGCGGGCCCCTGCCGGGGACCCTTGGGAGGGCTGGTTCCCTGCGCCATGTATGGACGCATGATGACCTCGGTGGAAAGCTCGAATCACCGCAAAGTGTCGACCTGGAGGCGAGACACATGAGCGAGAAGACGAGTACACACCCGGGAGCCGCCCGCAGGGCATCAACGGCCGGCCAGCCCACGGACCTGCGGAATGTGGTGCTGGTCGGCCACTCCGGATCGGGAAAAACCACTCTGGTCGAGGCCCTCGCGCTGGCATCCGGCGCGGTCAATCGGGCGGGCCGGGTCGAGGAAGGCGGCTGTCTTTCCGACTACGACGAGATCGAGCACCGCCAGCAACGCTCCGTACAGCTCTCCCTGGTCCCGGTGGACTGGGGCGGAGTCAAGATCAATATCTTGGACACCCCCGGATACGCCGATTTCGTCGGGGAACTCAGGGCCGGTCTGCGCGCCGCGGACGCGGCCCTTTTCGTTGTCTCGGCGGCCGACGGGGTGGCCGGGGCGACCCGGATGGTCTGGGACGAGTGCGCGGCCGTCGGCATGCCGCGGGCGCTGGTCATCACGCACCTGGAGGCGTCCCGCGCCGACTTCGACGCGATGACCGAGCACTGCCGCGCCGCGTTCGGCGGCGACGACCCGGACGCCGTGCTCCCCCTCTACCTCCCGCTGTACGGGACACCCGGCGCCGACGGCCACGCCCCCGTACACGGCCTGATCGGGCTGCTCTCCCAGCGGGTCTACGACTACTCCTCCGGCGAGCGCACCGAACGCGCGCCGACGGCGGACGAGCTGCCGCGGATCGAGGCGGCCCGCGCCCGCCTGATCGAGGGCATCATCGCCGAGAGCGAGGACGAGTCCCTCATGGACCGCTATCTCGGCGGCGAGGAGATGGACATCAAGACCCTCACCCGGGATCTGGAGACCGCCGTCGCCCGCGGCACCTTCCACCCCGTACTGGCCGCGGCCCCGGCCCCCGAGGGCGCCCGGCAGGGCCTGGGCACCATGGAGCTGCTGGAGCTGATCACCGGTGGCTTCCCGACCCCGGCCGAGCGCGAGGCACCCGCCGTGACCAGCCCGGACGGCGCCCCGCGGGAGGCGCTGAGCTGCGATCCCGACGGTCCGCTCGCGGCCGAGGTGGTCAAGACCTCCTCCGACCCGTACGTCGGCCGGATCTCGCTCGTACGGGTCTTCTCCGGCACCCTGCGCCCGGACGAGACGGTGCACGTCTCCGGCCACGGGCTGGAGGACCGGGGGCACGAGGACCACGACGTCGACGAGCGGGTCGGCGCGCTGTCCGCCCCGTTCGGCAAGCAGCAGCGCCCGCTGCCCCAGGCCATCGCCGGCGATCTGGCATGTGTGGCGAAGCTGACCCGGGCCGAGACCGGCGACACCCTGTCCGACAAGGACAGCCCGCTGCTGATGGAGCCCTGGACGATGCCCGACCCACTGCTGCCGGTCGCCATCCAGGCCCACAGCAAGGCCGACGAGGACAAGCTCTCGCAGGGCCTGGCCCGGCTGGTCGCGGAGGATCCGACGATGCGCCTGGAGCACCATCAGGACACCCATCAGGTCGTCCTGTGGTGCCTGGGCGAGGCGCATGTCGATGTGGCGCTGGAACGGCTGCGGACCCGCTACGGCGTGCAGGTGGACACCGTCGCCCACAAGGTGTCGCTGCGGGAGACCTTCGCCGCCCCCGCCGCGGGCCGCGGGCGCCATGTCAAACAGTCCGGCGGGCACGGCCAGTTCGCGATCTGCGCGATCGAGGTCGAACCGCTGCCGGGCGGCTCCGGCATCGAGTTCGTGGACAAGGTCGTGGGCGGTGCGGTGCCCCGGCAGTTCATCCCCTCCGTGGAGAAGGGCGTACGCGCCCAGGCCGCGCGCGGGGTCGCCGCCGGACATCCGCTCGTCGACATCCGCGTCACCCTGGTCGACGGCAAGGCGCACTCGGTCGACTCCTCGGACGCCGCCTTCCAGATGGCGGGCGCACTCGCGCTGCGCGAGGCCGCCGGCGAGGTCCGGATCGATCTGCTCGAACCGGTGTCCGAGGTGAGCGTGATGGTTCCGGACGAATTCGTCGGCCAGGTGATGAGCGATCTGTCGGGGCGCCGCGGACGGGTCGTGGGCACCGAACAGTCGGGCGCGGGCCGCACGGTGGTGCGGGCCGAGGTGCCCGAGATCGAGATCGACCGGTACGCCATCGATCTGCGTTCCCTCTCGCACGGCACGGGCCGGTTCTCCCGCACCCACCTGCGGCATGAGCCGATGCCGCCGCAGCTCGTCGACAAGTGGCGGGAACAGGCCGAGAACGGCGGATAGTCAACGGCCGATCGGCCCCCACGGCAGCCGCCGTCCCGCTCAACTCCCTTGGGCCGGGCGGCGGCTGTACGCTGAGTTCCTGCCGTTGTACGCACCGTCCGACGGCGCAGGAAGAGGTCATGGGCTCGATGACGGGCTCTTTGCAGGTGTGCCGTCAGCGGAAGTCGGGAAGAGCCGCATCATCGGATGCGTGCGGTGTGGGGGGCGGTAGTGGCAGACGGCTTTGACTTCAGCCCGGGGGCGCAGGTCCCGCTCTCGGGGAGCGCCGGGCAGACGGCGGCGACCCAGGCGCTGGCCTCGGCCGCCTACCGGGACTGCCTGCTCACCAAGATCTCCGATGCGGACTCCGAATCCGGCAAGTCCGAGATCAAGAAGCCGAAACTGTCGCTGTTCGCGCCGAACCTCGGCGAGGCGTTCTCGCGGGCGGTCCAGGTGCGGATGCTGGGCGGCGACCGCAAGCCGCTCATCCAGTCCTTCGGGACCGAGCCGCAGACCATCGTCGAGCACTGTCTGTCCGCCACCCGCATCCGCAAGCAGCGCGACATGAAGCTGACGCTGCTGATGGTGCTGTTCGGGGTGGTGTTCCTGCCCGGTGTGCTGCTGTGGCTGGGCGCCTTCCAGCTGCGCAAGATGCTCTCCAAGGACGGCGCGGGCGCGGGCCTGTCGCTGATCGGCGGGCTGCTGCTGACGGTCCTGGCCGGCCTCGGCCTGTTCTTCATGATCAAGCTGCCGCTCAACGGCTTCTGGCCGATGTACGGCCGCGCCATGATCATCGCCCCGATGATCGGCTGGTGGTGGGCCAAGCAGATCTGCGAAAAGACCGCGGTGGCCATGCGGGAGGCATGGAAGGGGCTGCTGGAGGGCGGCGGGGTGGCCGCGAAGATCCCCGAGGCGGTGCCCCAGGACCCGAACCAGATCGCCGCCGAGACCCTCCGCCAGAATCTCGCCAAAATCTCCGCCGAGCAGAAGAGCAATGTCGTCTTCTACGCCGGCCCCAAGGGGATACTCGGCATGGGAACGCGCTGGGGCAGCTGGCAGCTCGCCGAGGATCTGACGCCGGCGCCGGGAGTCGCCGAGATCCACCCGTTCCGCAGCTGGGACGTCATCCGGGCCATCCACGACCGGCTGCGGCTGCTGGAGCGCAGCCCGCTGCACACCGGCGGCTTCCCCGCGCCGTCCGTACGCCACTGGATCGTCTCCCCGGTCGGCGAGAAGGCCGCCGCCGTCAGCCGCCCCGAGGGCACGCATGTCGAGGCCTTCCAGATCCGCGGGCACGAGATAGAGCGGATCTGCAACGAGCAGCAGTTCGGCAGCGGCAACCGCCACTACCTCGGCGTGCAGTTCGTCCTGTGGGACGGGCAGCTGGTGATCACCCTGATGATCACCGTCACCGTGCTCCACGAGACCCTGCGCATCGAGGTGACCGGCCATGCCCTCGGCCCGGTCAACGGTCTGTTCACGACCAAGCCGGAGCCCAAGACCAAGGACGTCGCCAAGGTCATCAAGTTCTGGGAGACCAGGACCCAGCACCTCCCGCTCATCGAGCCGCAGGAGGTGGTCCGGCTCACCGCCCGGGCCCCGCTGACGTGGTTCCCGCCGGTCCTGGACTTCCTCGGCGGCAAGCTGACCCTCCCCGAGCCGTTCGGCCTGCGCCACGTCTGGGCCGACAAGCCCTGGCGGCACCGCTTCATGGCCGATGACGCGCTGCGGGCCGCGACCCCGGTGCTGCGTACGGTCCATGCGGCCGCGATGAGCGTCCTGCAGGAGAACGGCGTGGACACCGAGCGCTTCACCAACCGCTCCCTGGTGCTCAGCGGCATGATCCAGGGCGTGGAGCCGGGGAAGGCGGACGAGTACAACGCCTAGTCGGATACGGCCGGGCCCCCGAAGATCCGGCCGTACGCGCGGGGTCCGGCCGTCCGCCGCTAGCGGAAGATCCCGGTGTGTCCCAGGGAGTACCGTCCCGGTTGCGGATAGACGGCCAGACCGTGCGGGCCCTGGCCGACGGGGATCTTGGCGAGGGTCTTGCCGGTACGGGTGTCCAGCGCATAGACCTCGGAGTTGTAGCGGCCGGACAGCCACAGGACCTTGCCGTCGGTGGACAGACCGCCCATGTCAGGGCTGCCGCCGCCGCGGATGTGCCACTTGTCGACGAGTTCGCCGGTCTTGAAGTCCAGCAGGGAGACGGAGCCCTCGCCCCGGTTGGAGATGTACATGTACCGCGAGTCGCGGCTGACGTAGAGGCCGTGTGCGCCCTTGCCGGTCGGCATCAGCCTCGGCCGGTCGAACGCGTCGCCGTTCATGACCCAGATGCCGTCGGCCATCATGTCGGCGATGTACCAGGTCTTGCCGTCCGGGGAGATCTTGACGTCCTGGGGCATCGCCCCCTCGAACGGCAGCTTCTCCTGACCGATCACCTTCATCTTCTCGGTGTCGACCTTGAGCAGTTCGCCGGAGAACTCGCAGGAGACGATGAAGTACCGCCCGTCCGGCGAGAAGTCGGCGTGGTTGACGCCGCCGCAGGGCACCGGGAGCACTTTGCGGACCTCCATGGTGTGCGGGTCACGGAAGACCAGCTGACGGTCCATCGAGGCCATCACGATCGCGTACTTCCCGTTGGGCGTGAAGTAGAGGTTGTACGGGTCGTGGACCCTGACGGGCTCGCCGGCCTTGCCGGTGGCGGGGTCGATCGGGATGAGGTCATGCCCCCGGTTGTTGTTCACCCAGAGGGTCTTCAGGTCCCAGGAGGGCACCACATGCTGCGGCTGGATGCCCACCGGAATGGTCTCGATGACCTTGTACGTCTTCGGGTCGATGACGCTGACCGTGTCGGACCCGGTGTTGGGGACGTAGATCCGCGAGGGGAAGTCCTTGACCTGCGGGGACAACAGGCCCGGCCGGTCCGCTGCGTAGAGGTCGTGTGCGTCCAGCAGCGGCGGCATCCCCGGCAGGCCGTTCCTGGCGGCCTTGAGCGGCACCCGTTCGACCGGCCGCTGACTGTGCGCGGAGGGGCCGGCCTTGTCACCGCCCCCGCAACCCGCCGCCAGCAGCGCGGCGGCCACGGCGAGCAGCGCGGCGGCCCGGTGGCGCGCGCGCAGGATCCGATGGTGGTGGGTACGGGTCCGGTCAGCCATCACGTCACTAGCTCCGTTGTCGTCACCGCGCGCAGTCCGCGCCGGCGGAGGCCGTCGAGGATCGGGGGCAGCGCGGCCACCGTGCCGGCGTGCCCGAGGTGGAGGCTCACAACCGAGCCCGGTGCGACCGAGTCCAGAACCGTGCGCTGGACGGCCGGGGCACCGGGGTCGTCGGCATCGTGGGAGTCCACGTCGTAGGACAGGACATGCGGATAGCCGGCCTTGCGGGCCAGCCGGGTCACCAGATCCGTGGCCCGCTGGGCCTGTGAGGGGCGGAACCAGCTGCCGATGGTCCCGGTGAGCGCGCGCAGCCGGTCCGCACACTGGCTGATCTCGGCGTATGCCTCGGCGGCCGGCAGGGCGCAGATGTTGCGGTGGTGCATGGTGTGGTTGCCCAGCTCATGGCCGCCGTCGAGCACCCGGCGGGCCATCGCGGGATGCTCGTCGAGCCAGTCGCCGATGGCGAGCACGGTGACCCGGGCACCGGCCCGCTCGGCCTCGCCCAGCAGCGCCCTGGCCAGCGTGGGGTCGCCCCTGCCGTGGAAGGTCAGCGCGACCGCATGGCCGGTGCGCGGCCCGTGCGCGATCTCCACGGGCAGACCGGGCACCCGGGTCGGCGGCCGGGCGGCATGCACCGGGGCGGGCACGGGATGGCCCTCCCCGGAAGGGCTCGCCCGGCGGGCGTGCCGGGCGCCGGGGTCCTCGTCCCGGACCGGGTCGCAGCCCGCCACGAGCGCACCGGCGGCGGCCGCCGAGGCGGCCGCGCGCAGCACGGAGCGGCGATCTAGGGAAGTCACCACCCCATTAGAGGGGCAATTAATCGGAATTGGGGCGATCTATCCGATTCGCCCTGGTGCGTGTCGCCTCGGACGGCGGTCCCGGACGAGGCGCCGCCGCCTTACGCGGGCCAGGCGGCGGCGAGCATCGCCCGTGTGTCGGCGAGGAGTTGGGGCAGCACCTTGGTGTGGCCGACCACCGGCATGAAGTTGGTGTCACCGCCCCAGCGCGGGACGACGTGCTGGTGGAGGTGGGCCGCGATCCCGGCGCCGGCGACCGTGCCCTGGTTCATCCCGATGTTGAAGCCGTGCGCCCCGGAGGCGGTACGCAGCGCGGTCATCGCCCGCTTGGTGAATTCGGCGAGCTCAGCGGTCTCCGGACCGTCCAGATCGAGGTAGTCGGCGACGTGCCGGAACGGGACGATCATGAGGTGACCGCCGTTGTACGGGTACAGGTTCAGCACCGCGTAGACATGCTCACCGCGCGCGATCACGAGGCCGTCCTCGTCCGATTTCTCGGGGATCGTGCAGAACGGGCAGCCGTCGCCGGCGCCCGGGCCGCTCGGCTTGTTCTCCCCCTGGATGTAGGCCATCCGGTGGGGCGTCCACAGGCGCTGGAAGGCGTCCTGCGTCCCGACTCCGATCTGCTGCTCCGGCTCGCTTGTCATACGGGCCAGCATATGGCGTCGCCCATTGGCACCGTGTCGTTGGGGCGCCGGGCACCCCCCGCTCCGCGATGCTGTGCCGGTGGACAGGGAGCAGCGGCTGTGGGACTGGGAGCAGACCGCCCAGCCGTACCTCCTTGCCGCCTCGCTCCTCTTCCTCACCTCCTACGCGGTCCGGGTCCTGGTCCCCGACCTCTCCCCCGGCTGGCAGACCTGGTGGGAGCTGGTCACCGACGTCACCTGGAGCTTCTTCGTCGTCGAATATCTGGCGCGGCTGGCGTTCAGCGACGACCGCCGGCACTTTCTGCGCACCCACTGGCTGGACCTGATCGTGACCGTGCTGCCCCTGCTGCGGCCGCTGCGGATCGTCGACCTGCACGAGCGGATGCAGCGGCGCCGGGACCATCCGCGACTCGTGCTCGAAGCGCGGGTGATGGTGTACACCGGGCTCACCTCGCTGCTGCTGGGCTTCGCGGCCAGCCTGGCCGTCTACCACGACGAGCGCGCCGCCCCGGGCGCGAACATCCACACCTTCGGGGACGCCGTGTGGTGGGCCTGCTCGACCCTGACGACGACGGGGTACGGGGACGCCACCCCGGTCACCCCGCGCGGCCGGGTGGAGGCGGTGGCGCTGATGTTCGTCGGGGTGGCGCTGGTCGGGGCGGTGGTGGGCTCCTTCTCGTCCTGGCTGCTGCGCCGCTTCCGACAGGACGGCGAGAGATGACCGACAGATGACGGGGCCCCGGGGAGCGGATCGCTCTCCGGGGCCCCGCGCGCACCTACCGTGCGTCACACCTGGGCGCGGCGCTCCACGACGTCCAGGATCTCGGCGATCGCCGCGTCCCGCGGAATGCCGTTCTTCTGGGATCCGTCGCGGTAGCGGAAGGAGACCGCGCCGGCCTCCATGTCCTCGTCACCGGCGATGATCATGAACGGGACCTTGGACTTCTGCGCGTTGCGGATCTTCTTCTGCATCCGGTCCGACGAGGCGTCCACCTCGATCCGCAGCCCCTGGGCCTTCGCCTGCGCGGCGAACTCCTGGAGATACGGCACATGCGCGTCGCCGATCGGGATGCAGGTCGCCTGGACCGGCGCCAGCCATGCCGGGAACGCGCCCGCGTAGTGCTCCAGCAGCACCGCGAAGAACCGCTCGATCGAGCCGAACAGCGCGCGGTGGATCATGACCGGACGCTGCTTGGAGCCGTCGGCCGAGGTGTACTCCAGCTCGAAGCGCTTGGGCTGCTGGAAGTCGACCTGGATGGTCGACATCTGCCAGGTACGGCCGATGGCGTCCTTGGCCTGCACGGAGATCTTGGGACCGTAGTAGGCGGCGCCGCCCGGGTCCATGACCAGCTCCAGGTTCTGCTTCTCGGCGGCCTGGCGCAGCGTCTCGGTGGCCTCCTCCCACTCCTCGGCCTCACCGATGAACTTCTCGGACTCGTCGCGGGTGGACAGCTCCAGGTAGAAGTCGCTCAGGCCGTAGTCGCGCAGCAGGTCCAGCACGAAGGTCAGGAGCGAGTCCAGCTCCTCGGGCATCTGCTCCTTGGAGCAGTAGATGTGCGAGTCGTCCTGGGTGAAGCCGCGGGCACGGGTGAGGCCGTGGACCACTCCGGACTTCTCGTAGCGGTAGACCGTGCCGAACTCGAAGAGGCGCAGGGGCAGTTCGCGGTAGGAGCGGCCGCGCGCCTGGAAGATCAGGTTGTGCATCGGGCAGTTCATCGCCTTGAGGCGGTAGTCCTGGCCCTCGAACTGCACCGGCGGGAACATCGCGTCCGCATAGCTCGGCAGATGCCCCGAGATCTCGAAGAGCTTCTGCTTGGAGATGTGCGGGGTGTTGACGAACTCGTAGCCCGACTCCTCGTGCCGCTTGCGGGCGTAGTCCTCCATCACCTTGCGGATGACGCCGCCCTTGGGGTGGAAGACGGCCAGGCCCGAGCCGAGGACCTCCGGGATGGAGAACAGATCGAGCTCGGACCCCAGCTTGCGGTGATCCCGCTTCTCGGCCTCGGCGAGGAACTCCAGATGCGCCTTGAGCTCGTCCTTGGTCGGCCAGGCGGTGCCGTAGATCCGCTGCAGCTGCTTGTTCTTCTCACTGCCGCGCCAGTACGCGGCGGCCGAGCGCATCAGCTTGAACGCCGGGATGGCGCGGGTACTGGGCAGGTGCGGGCCCCGGCAGAGGTCCTTCCAGCACAGGTCGCCGGTCTTGGCGTCGAGGTTGTCGTACATGGTCAGCTCGCCGGCGCCGACCTCGGCGGAGGCACCCTCGGCGGCGTCCGCGGCGGAGCCCTTGAGTCCGATCAGTTCGAGCTTGTACGGCTCGTCCGCCAGCTCCTCGCGCGCGGCGTCATCGCTGACCGCCCGGCGCGCGAACTTCTGCCCGCGCTTCTGGATCTCCTGCATCTTCTTCTCGATGCGCTTGAGATCGTCCGGGTGGAAGGGGGTCTCGACGTCGAAGTCGTAGTAGAAGCCGTCCTTGATGGGCGGCCCGATGCCGAGCTTCGCCTCCGGGAACAGCTCCTGCACGGCCTGCGCCATCACATGCGCGGTGGAGTGCCGCAGGATGTTCAGACCGTCTTCAGAGGTGATCTCGACGGGCTCGACCGCGTCGCCGTCGGCGATCTCGTACGCCAGGTCCTTCAGCTCTCCGGCCACCCGCGCGGCGACGACGCTGCGCTCGCCCTGGAAGAGGTCGGCGGCCGTAGTCCCCGTGGTCACCACGCGTTCTTCCCGCTCGGAATCGCGTTGGACGGTCACACGGACGTCTGACACCGGTCTCTCCTGACTCATGTCTCTTTCGCGTCAGCGATTGCTGCGCAGCAGAATCGTACCGAGCCGCCGGACCGGACCGCGAAACGGTTTCACCACCCCGGCGCGCGGGCGCTCAGTCCTCCGCGCCGCAGGCCTCCTCGAAGAAGTCGAGATTCTCCTGGAGCGACTTCAGCAGCCGGTCCCGCTCGGCCTCGTCGACCTGTACGGGCGTGACATCACGGCCACCGGTGATCCGGCGGAATCCGCCCCGGCTCTCCAGCCGCCCGGTCACCCGGACCGGCAGCCCCACCAGATGCGCGTGCCCGGCGATGCGGTAGTCCTCCTCCCCCAGCGCGACCCGCACCTGCACCACATCCGCCCCGGTGATCACCCGCAGCCGCACCGTGCCGGGACCGCCCGGCCGCTCCCTGCGCAGCCGTACCACCGCGCCGGTCACCCGCACCGGAAGCGACGGCTCCGCGCGCACATAGCGCTGGCCGGCCTGCTGCAGCGCGGGCAGATCGCCGGGCGAGAACTCCACCGCTTCGGGGCGGGCCGGACAGCCGGCCGGGGCGCCGGCCGCCGGTGACCACTCGACCGAGATCCGCGCCCCCTCCGCATCCCGCACCAGCGCGATCAGCGCCTGGACCAGCTCATGGCAGACGCCCAGTTCGACGGCCGCGTCGAAAGCCTCCATCCCGCCGGTGGCCCGCTGGTAGTCGGTGGCGTCCCGGGCCGCGTGCAGCGCCCGCTGGAGCCCGGCGACCGCCCCGCGCCCGCCGCGTACCGGGACGAACGCGGTCAGCCGGCGACCCGCCACGGCCGGGCCGACCAGCACGTCCCCCAGGAACCCCTCGACCTGAAGGCGGTGCCGCGCGCCGTAGTAGCCGGCCCGGCCGTACGTCCCCAGCGCCCCGGCGACCAGCATCGAGCGGGCCGCCCCGCGCAGCTGCTCCTGCGCCACCCAGTGCGCGGCCCCCGAGCCCCCGTCGGGGACCTCCCGCTCCCAGCGCACCTCGTCACTGGGCACCGCGAGCCCCATCAGCACCTCGCGGGCCGAGGGCGCGGCGCTCTGCGCCAGCGCCGCCAGCGCCTCCGCGAGCAGCTCCCCACTGTCGGGGAAGCGGCGGTCGTGCGGCACCAGCAGGCTGGTGCCGGCCGCGCCGCCGGGCGGAGTCCACCGGGCGTAATGCCCGGCGGCCCCGCCCCGGCGCCGCCAGCCGTGCCGCGCCAGCAGCGCACCGAGCACCGCCGGGTCGAGCTGCGCGGGATCCAGCAGCCGCGCATCGTGATCGTCGGTCGGCCGGTACATCAGGGTCTCCCTCCCGCCCCGACCCGCGTCATGATCTCGCAGAGCGCTCGGTCGTCGAAGATCCGCGCGGTCGAAATCCGCACAGTGGTCCTGCGCCGGCCGGTCACCGGGTGGCCGGCCAGATTGATCCAGTAACAGCAGTGCCGCAGTTCGAGACGGTCGTGCGAGGCCCGCAGCCAGTCCTCTCGGGTCCGCGGGGCCAGCATCACGACCAGGATCTTGTGCACGGAGACGGGGGTTCGGGCCAGCTTGACCAGATGGTCGTTGTCGAGGGTGAAGGCGAAGGTGGGCCCCGGCGGGCGGGGTGCGGTCTGGTAGGTGCACTTGAGCTGCACCTTGATGGTGACCTCGTCGTCGACGGTGTGGCCGGACGCGCCATGGCTGACGTGCCAGTCGATTCCGTTGTCCGGGAAGGGCTGCGCCAGCGAGCACCCGGAGGCGGCGGCGACCGCGTGCAGATACCCCACCTGAAGGGTCTCCATACAGGCAGTGGTGGCGAGTCCGCCGCGCTGCGGGGTGACCCGCGGGGGCAGCAGCCCGCCCGGTTCGGGCTGCGCGAGCGTCATCGCTCAAGGCCTTCCGGGCTGTGCCGATCGATGCGTGTGGATGACGGGGAGCGGGCAAAATCCGCGCCGGCCCGTCCCTCTGGTTGTCTCCCCGTCAAGTGGTTCGCAAACAAAGGCGGTTCGACGGCCGGGCCGCTCGGGTATCACCAGCTCGGATGACGCGCACGTCATCCGCCGTACGAGCGCGAGGAGTTGGGATGATGCCGTGTTGGTATGACGGTCCGCTTGCCGCCTTCGACACCGAGACCACGGGCATCGACGTGGAGCGGGACCGCATCGTCTCCGCGGCCCTGGTGGTCCAGGAGACCCCGCGTTCCGCGCCCCGGGTCACCCGCTGGCTGATCAACCCGGGCGTGGAGATACCCGAGGCCGCGACGGCGGTGCACGGCCTGACGGCCGACCATCTCGCGCTGCACGGCCGCTGGCCGGCGCCGGTGCTGGAGGAGGTCGCGCGCGCCCTGGCCGCGCAGTCGGTGGCCGGCCGCCCGCTGGTCGTGATGAACGCCCCGTTCGATCTCACCCTCCTGCAGCGCGAGCTGAGGCGACATCGCGCCAGCTCGCTCGACGCCTACCTGGGCGGCCATCCACTGCGCGTCCTGGACCCCCGGGTCCTCGACAAGCACCTGGACCGCTATCGCAAGGGCCGCCGTACGCTCACCGACCTGTGTGCGCATTACGAGGTCGAGCTGACCGACGCCCATGAGGCGGCCGCCGACGCACTCGCCGCACTGCGGGTTGTCCGGGCCCTGGGCCACCGCTTCGCCGACCGCCTGGACGGGCTCCAGCCGGCGGAGCTGCACACCCGCCAGGCGGTCTGGCACGCGGCACAGGCGCGCGGACTGGAAGCGTGGTTCGCCCGCAGCGGCAATCCCGAGTCCGTCGATCCGCACTGGCCGCTGCGTCCCGACCTCCCCGCCGCGGCCTGATTGCTCATCAGCAATTTCCGGGGCCGGCCGGCAAAGGGCCGGGCGGAATTCCCGCACGGCGTTCTCCAACAAAAAGAACCGGACCGCTTTTTGGCGGCCCGGTTCTTGATCCCGGTGGGCGATACTGGGTTCGAACCAGTGACCTCTTCGGTGTGAACGAAGCGCTCTCCCACTGAGCTAATCGCCCGGGTGTCGGCGGGGCTTCCCGCTCGAACGAGCAGAACAATACAGGCCGCCCGGGCCCGGCATCAAATTCCTGTTCATCGGGGCCCCGGCGCCGCCCTCCGGGGCGAGGGGCGCCGCTCATCCACGGGCCAGCCAGGCGGCCAGGCCGCGCCGCCCGGCCCGCATCATCAGCGCATGATTGGCGAGGAACGCCGGCCGCCCCAGCAGCGCGAACCGCCGCAGCAGCGGCTTGCAGAGCTCGACGTCCTGCTCGAAGACGACGCGGGTGCCGCCCGCCCCGGGGACGACCGTCCAGCGCGCCCAGCCGGCCAGGTCCCCGCGCAGCGCCGTCTCCAGCACGCCCCTGCCGGGGTCGCGCACCCGCTCGCTCGCCACCACCGTCAGGTCGTACGGCAGCAGCGACCGGAACCGGGCGATCCCGCTGCGGTCGTCGAGCGGGGTCACCGCGCGGACCTGCGGCCACCAGCAGGGGTAGGCCTCGGCACGTTCGAGGACCGCATAGACGACGGTGGGCGTCGCGGGCAGCAGCCAGACGGTGCGGAAGCGGTAGCGGTGCAGACGGCGTGACCAGTCGGACATGATCCCAGTGTGCGCCCCCGGGCGGCGCACCCGGCCAACAACCGCGACGGCCCGGAGACTTGGAGTCTCCGGGCCGTCGTCCGGGGTGGGCGATACTGGGTTCGAACCAGTGACCTCTTCGGTGTGAACGAAGCGCTCTCCCACTGAGCTAATCGCCCGGGCGCATCGCCAACATTACCCCACGCCGACGGGCACTTCCGACCATTTCCCGGTCACTCGGGAACGTGCCACGGCACCGCGAAGCCGAACTGCCACACATAGGCCCCGAGCGCCACCGCAATGACCACCACGCCGGTGGCGGTCAGCAGGATGTTGCGCCGGCGCACCTTGGGGTCCAGCGCCTTCTGTGCCGCTTCGGTGACCTTGCGCTTGGTCCAGCGCAGCACCAGCTGGGCCCAGACGAACTCCGTCGCCCAGATCGCAAGACCGCCGAAGATCACCAGCCAGCCCGGTCCGGGCAGCGGCAGCATGATCACGCCGGCCACGACGACCGCGAGCCCGACGACGAAGACTCCGACCTGCCAGCTCATGTGCAGGGGCCGGGAGCGCTTGATGAAGTGCGGCGCTCTCGAACCGAGCGGCTGCCCGGCCGGAGCGTCCTCCTCCACGATTCCCGACCCCCCGTTACTCTGCGTATTCATGGCCTCAAACTTACCGGAAGGTGCGGGTTCGCCGGAATTACCGACGAGGACGATCTCGCAATCCGCCGGAAGAGGTACCTGAAGCTACCCAAAACCGTCAGAGGGGTTTACAACGGCACCGTAGGTGGCATGTCGATTTCGCCGACGTGCGAATCCCCGAGCGCACACTGAGCGAAAGGCCCTGGCGCTTATGAACACCACGGTCAGCTGCGAGCTGCACCTGCGCCTCGTTGTGTCGAGCGAGTCCTCACTGCCTGTACCCGCGGGCCTGCGGTATGACACGGCCGATCCCTACGCCGTGCATGCCACCTTCCACACCGGAGCCGAGGAGACCGTCGAATGGGTTTTCGCCCGCGACCTCCTCGCCGAGGGCCTGCACCGGCCCACGGGCACCGGAGACGTCCGCGTATGGCCGTCCCGGAGCCACGGACAGGGCGTTGTGTGCATCGCCCTGAGCTCCCCGGAGGGCGAGGCCCTGCTCGAGGCGCCCGCGCGGGCTCTCGAGTCGTTCCTCAAAAGGACCGATGCCGCCGTACCGCCCGGTACGGAGCACCGGCATTTCGATCTCGACACCGAGCTCTCGCACATCCTCGCGGAGAGCTGAGACGCAGACCGGTTACCGAAAGCACTCACCCGCTCACACTTGCGCCCGTCCGACTCGGGGAGACGGCGCAGGACCGACAAGTTCATACGGCACACTTCGGCGTCGTCGCCGCGGACCCACCGCGGAGTCGGCGCTGAAGCTTGTTCGAGGCGCTAGAGTCGGCGACCATTCGGCCACCACACCAGGGGCGGCACCCGTCCGGCCCCACCCTGCCAGGGAGCGGAACCGTGATGATCACCCATGACACCCGGTGCGCACTGGACGCGGTCGTCGACCTGCTGAACACCGCGCCGGAGGGCGAAGAGCCCGGGGCGCCCGACAGCCTGACCGATCTCGCGGCCCTCGGGGAGTTCGTCCGGCGCAACGACATCAGCGACGTGGGCACGCTCGGTGCGGGCGATCTGACGGCCGTACGGTCCCTGCGGGAGCGGTTCGCGCAGATCTTCGCGGCCGGGGACGACCGCACCGCGGCCGAACAGCTGAACTCGCTGGTCGCCTCGGCCGGCACCACCCCGCGACTGACCGATCACGACGGGTACGACTGGCACGTCCACTACTTCGCGCCGGGCGCCTCGGTCGCCGAGCATCTGGCCGCGGACGGCGGGATGGCGCTGGCGTTCATCGTCGTCGCCGGGGAGCGCGAGCGGCTGCGGCGCTGTGAGGCGCCGGACTGCCGGCATGCCTTCGTCGACCTCTCCCGCAACCGCTCCCGGCGCTACTGCGACAGCCGTACCTGCGGCAACCGGCTGCATGTCGCGGCCTACCGGGCACGACGGCGGGAGGCCGCGGGCTGAGCCCCCGCCGCGGGGCCCTGGCCGGATCGGCCCTGGTCCGCGGCGCACCGGACGGCCTCACAGGATGTAGAGGTCGTGTACGGCTCCGAGGAGGAGCAGAAAGCCGATGACGGCCAGGAAGAGCATCAGCGGCGGCTGGGACAGCGCGAACAGGCAACCGCGCGGTTCGGGGGACGGGGCGTCGTCTTGGGCGAGGGCGCACTCATCGTTCATCTCGCGCGCATCATGACGCAGATGATCGTCTGAGCGCGCCCGATCGGCGCCTCAGCGGCGGTAGTTCATCAGATCCCGTGCTTTTTCAGGATCGCTTCGATGTCCGAGAAGTCATCCTTGGGGGCGCCGGCCTTGTCCGGTGCGGCCTTCCCCTTGGCGGCCGGCTGCGCGGCGGCCCGGCCCGCGCCGAGGGAGGGGGCGGAGGCGGCCGGGGCCACCGCGTCGGGCTGGGCGGCCGCGGCGGCCTTGCGCTCCTTGCGGCTGCCGATCCCGCCCCTGCGGCGCTCCGCGGCCCGGCTGAGCATGAACAGCACGAACGAGAGCGCGAGCAGGCCGAAGCCGGCCCAGACCGTGGGCTTGAAGACGATGCCGGTGACCCAGTCGATGACGCCGGTCATCACCAGGCCGATGGGGATCAGGGAAAAGGCGGCGATGCGGGTCGCGGCCAGGAACCGCTTGCGGTATGCCGTGATCGCGGCGATGCCCAGGCCCGCTGCCGACACCGCGGCACAGACGGTCGAGGTCAGCATCCGGTCCTCCTGCCGATGGATGGGTGAGCAGGCAGTCTGCTCCCTTCCATCCTGCCTTGTCCGGGGCCGTACGGACCATGTTCCGGTACGGCCTCAGGGACATCTCGGGGTCGGGCTCCTTCGCAGGTCCCGGTTCGGGCACCGGCCGGAGGGCTGGAAGACTGACTCCCATGAACGACGCCACCAGCTCTGCCGCCACGCCTTCCGTCCGCCCCGTTCTGGACGTGTGGTGCGAACTGCAGTGCCCCGACTGCCACGCCGCCCTGGAGGACCTGCGGGCGCTGCGGGCGCACTACGGCGACCGGCTGGACATCCGGCTGCGCCACTTCCCGCTGGCCAAGCACAAGCACGCCTACGTCGCCGCGCAGGCCGCCGAGGAGGCCATCGAGCAGGGGCAGGGCTGGCCGTACATCGAGGCGGTGCTGGCACGCAGCGAGGAGCTCGCCCAGCGCGGCGAGAAGCTGCTGCTGGAGGTCGCCGGGGAGCTCGGGCTGGACGCCGAGGAGCTGGACACCGCGCTGATCGACGGGCGGCACCTGCTGATCGTCGACGCGGACCAGGCCGAGGGCAAGGCGATCGGGGTGACCGGGACCCCGACGTATGTGATCGGCGGCGAGCGGCTGGACGGCGGCACGAGCCAGGAGGGGCTGCGGGCCCGTATCGAGGAGATCGCCGACCGGCTGCTGGCCGAGCAGGGCTGAGCCTTGGCGGGGCCCGCCGGGCTCCGTCACAGGATCGGCTTCCAGAGCAGATAGCCGGTGGGCCGGTAGCCCAGCGAGGTGTAGAGGCCGAGCGCGGGCGCGTTGTCCGCGTAGACGTTCAGCCCGAGGGTGGTGCGGCCGGCGGCGAGGCTCTCGCGCTCGGCGACCAGCATCAGGGTGCGGCCGTGCCCCTGCCCGCGGTGTCCGGGCGCGACCTGCACATCGACCACATAGCCGCCGGGCTGTTCCGGCATCCGCAGGGCGACCCAGATACTGCCGACGTCCGCGCCGCCGTGGGTCAGGATGCGCAGCGCCTGGTAGGGCGTGGCGACGCCGTCGGGAAGCAGGGCGCGATGGCCGGCCGCCGAGGCCTCCTCGGCGCGCGCCCGGGGCATCCCCTGGGCCAGCTGCGTACGGAGGTGCTCGGCGAGCGCGGCCTCCCGCCAGGCCGGGTACTCCTCCTCGCTCAGCGCCCGGTCACTGCTGCCCTCGGGCAGCCGGGGCGCCCCGGCGAGGGACTTGCTCATCGTGCGGCTGCGCTCGGTGTAGCCCAGCGTCGCCGCGAGCCGCCGGGCGGCCGCGGCGCCGGCCGGGACGGTCAGCTCGATCTGCCGGCAGCCCCAGCCGCGCAGCACTTCCTCGGCGGCGAGCGCGGCGACCGTGGCGCGGCCGCGGTGCCGGTCCGCTGCGTCGATGCCCAGGTCCGCGATCCGCCCGGCCGTCGGGCCGAACCGGGCGTCGGTCGTCAGCCGGATCCCGCCGACCCGGCGGCTGTTGACGCAGATGTCGTAGGGGCGGGCCCGGCCCCCGTCGTCGTGCCGTTCTTCCGGTCCCGCGGGGCGCAGCGTTGTGGTCACCCGGACTTTCTACTCGCCCGCGCGCGCTCCCGTCATCACCGCGGATCGAAGTCGGCGGCCGACTGCTCGTCGAAGATCCGCATGGCTTCGGCGGTCACCGGGCCGGGGCCGTCGGCGAGTTGGCGGCCGTCGATCCGGGTGACGGCCTGGACGTCGCGCAGGGTGGAGGTCAGGAAGATCTCCTCGGCCCGCTCCAGGGCGTCCAACGGCAGATCGGTCTCCTTGGCGCCGGCCCAGCTGATCGTCAGGGCCCGGGTGATGCCCGCCAGACAGCCGGAGTGCAGTGGCGGGGTGTGCAGTTCGCCGTCCAGGACGACGAAGACGTTGGAGCCGGTGCCCTCGCAGAGCGCGCCCACGGTGTTGGCGAACAGCGCCTCGGAGGCGCCCTGTTCCCGTGCGCGGGCCAGGGCGACGACGTTCTCGCCGTACGAGGTGGTCTTCAGGCCGGTGAGCGCGCCGCGTTCGTTGCGGGTCCACGGGACGGTGACGGCGGCCGTGCCGTCGGGGCGGCGTGCGGTCTCGGACAGCGCGATGACCAGCGTCGGACCGGCGTCGCCGCGGTCCGAGCCGAGCGGGGAGACGCCGCCGGTGTAGGTGAGCCGCAGCCGGCCGAGGGCCATCGGGTTGGCGTCGAGGACCGCCGCGCAGCCGCGCCGTACCTCGTCGAGATCGGGATCGGGCAGGCCGAGTCCGCGGGCGGAGGTGGTCAGCCGCTCCAGATGGCGGGTGAGGGCGAAGGCGCGGCCGTGCTCGGCCTTGATGGTCTCGAAGACCCCGTCGCCGACCGTCAGCCCGTGGTCGAAGACCGAGACCCGGGCGCCGGCGGCCTCCTGCAGTGCTCCGTCGAGCCAGATCTTCATCGCGTACCTCCAGTCGCCTCGTGCGCGCCCGACGCTACCGCGAGCAGCCTGCGCGCCTTCAACTCCGTCTCCGCCCACTCCCGCTCCGGATCGGAGTCCCAGATGATCCCCGCGCCGGCCCCGAAGCGCAGCACCGGTCCGCCGGGCATGGTGCGGTCGATCCAGAACGTCCGGATGCCGACCGCGAGCTCACCGGTGCGGCGGTCCGCATCGACCCAGCCGATGCCTCCGCAGTACGGGCCGCGGGGCGCGGTCTCCAGCTCGTCGATGATCCGCAGTGCGCTGGACTTGGGGGCGCCGGTGACCGACCCGGGCGGGAAGGTGGCGTCCAGCAGATCCGCCCAGGCGGTCTTCTCGTTCTCCTCGGCCAGTTCACCGCGCACCGTGGAGACGAGGTGGACGAGGCCGGGGTGCTCCTCGACGGCGCACAGTGCCGGGACGGTGACGGTCCCGGTGGCGCAGACCCGGCCGAGATCATTGCGGACCAGGTCCACGATCATCACGTTCTCCGCCCGGTCCTTCTCCGAGAGGTCGGCCGCGGTCCGGCCGGTGCCCTTGATCGGCCCGGAAGCGACGGTGCGGCCGTCGCGCCGCAGATACAGCTCCGGGGAGGCGCTGGCGATCTCGACGCCGTGCCCGGGCAGCCGGATCGTGCCCGCGTACGGCGCCGGGTTTCCGCGGGCCAGCACGGCGGACAGCGCGTCCACGTCGACGCGGGCGGGATCGGGCAGCGGCGCGGTCAGGACCCGGCAGAGATTCACCTGGTAGACATCGCCGGCCGCGATGTGTTCACGGATGCGCCGTACGCCGCCGGTATAGGCGTCCCGGTCCAGGGAACTGGTCCAGGCGCCGGGTACGGGGCCGCGCCAGCCGCCTGGCGCGGGCTCGTCCGCCGCGGTGGCCGGTCGTACGTCGCCGAAGCGGGCGCAGACCACGGCGCCCTCGAAGTCGGCGGCCACCGCCCACCAGCCCGAGGAGTCCAGCGCCGCGGGATCACTGGTCACATCGCGCAGGTCGGTGGCTATCAGGCCGCCGAAGCGGGCCATGGGAGCGAAGTCGTGCACGTCAGCGAGTCTATGGCGGCGGCCCGGACCCCGCCTGTGCCGGGCGGCCCGGCGCAGCACGCTGCACAAACGCGTTTTTGTACTGGCCCCGGAATCCGCTAGAGTTCAACACGTCGCCGGGACGCGGAAGCGCCGCCGGAGGCGGAGTAGCTCCCGGACGTAGCCTGGGAGAGACACCTGCGGACGTAGCTCAGTTGGTAGAGCACCACCTTGCCAAGGTGGATGTCGCGAGTTCGAGTCTCGTCGTCCGCTCGATGTGGGGGATCTTCCCGAACCCCCTCACTCCTGGTGGAGTGGCCGAGAGGCGAGGCAACGGCCTGCAAAGCCGTCTACACGGGTTCAAATCCCGTCTCCACCTCCAAGGACGATTAGCTCAGCGGGAGAGCGCTTCCCTGACACGGAAGAGGTCACTGGTTCAATCCCAGTATCGTCCACTGCCCGGCTTCACCGGGCCCCGCGCGATTAGCTCAGCGGGAGAGCGCTTCCCTGACACGGAAGAGGTCACTGGTTCAATCCCAGTATCGCGCACGCAGCTGCGGATCTTCGTGATCCGCGGTCCCGAGGACGATTAGCTCAGCGGGAGAGCGCTTCCCTGACACGGAAGAGGTCACTGGTTCAATCCCAGTATCGTCCACACCTGATCCCGAGGGCCGGAGCACATCGCTCCGGCCCTCGGGCGTTTTTCGGAACAAGAGCGCTCAGGACGAGAAGAGCATGTGGCCGAAGCTGCGGTGGTGATGACCGTGGTGTCCGTGGTGTCCGTGGTGGCTCTGGTGCGGGGCTCCCCAGGCGGGGGCGGGCGGGTAGACCTGCGGGGCGGGCGGCGGCGGGGGCTGCTGGATCCACTGCGCTTCGAGCCGGCTCAGCGCCTCCAGCTCGCCGTAGTCCAGGAAGATCCCCCGGCAGCCGGCGCACTGCTCGATCTGGACGCCATTGCGCTGGTATGTGTGCATCGGTGCATGGCACTTGGGGCACTGCATCGTCGGCTTCACTCCTTCTCATCCGGCACTGCTCGCTGCGGCGCCTGCGGAACGGCCTCCCGGCGGCGCGGGGTTCACCCTACGACGGGCCCGTCAGGCGCCAAGTGCTGCGGCAGAGGCGCCATCCGGGCACAGGCGTCGACCAGCGCGGTCTCCGCCTCGTCCAGCCGGCGGGCGGCGCCGACGACCTTGGCGACGGCGCGGGCGGCGGTCTGCACGGTCAGAGCGCGGGCGGGAATCTCCAGGTCGGGCCAGGGGTCGCCGGCGGGACGGACGGCGCGGCCGCCGGCGGCGCGGTAGGCGGCCAGGAAGCGCGTCCAGACGTCGGGGGCGAGCAGGCCGGTGGCGAACCAGGCGGCGGGGCGGGCCAGGTCCCAGGCGCCGTCGCCCAGGCCCAGGTCGTCGATGTCGATGAGGAGCCAGGGGCCGTCGGGGGCCGGGTGGCGGACCAGCTGGCCCAGGTGCAGATCGCCGTGGCACAGGGTCCCGGCGCGCGGTGGTGGGGCCGCGCCCCGGGCCCAGGGCGGCAGCAGGTCCCCGGCGCGCGCGATGGCCGCGGCGGCCGCGGGCAGCGGTCCGGCGCCGGGCGCGGAGGGCGGGCCGCCGGCGGGGGCCAGGGCGGTACGCAGGCGAGCAAGGGCGCGGGCGGCCTTGGCGGGACCGCGCATCGGCGGCACGGGGCCGGGGAGTTGGCGCGGGTCGACGGAGTGCAGACGCGCCAGCAGGCGGGCGGCGTCCTCCCAGGGCGCGGCGTCGGGGTCGTCCGGCGGGACCGGGCTGCCGTAGGGCCAGCGGGTGAGGGCCCGGCCGCCGTCGGTGCGGATGAGGAGGCCGTCGGGGGCGGTGACGGGGAGCGGGGGCAGCAGGATGCCGTGCAGTAGGGGGTGGGCGGCGATCCGCAGCCGGGCGGCCAGGTCGTGCGGGTCGCCGTCGGGGGCGTGGGCCTTGGCGACCGTGCGGCCGCTGCGGACGACGGTGCCGTCGGGGCGGTCGGCCAGCACCTCGGGGGCGGTGTCCGGGGTGCCGCCCGGGGCGTCTGCCGCGGTGAGGGCGGCCAGGCGGGCGAGCAGTGGTGCGGTCATCGTTCCCCCGAGTCCCGTGCGGGCCGGATGCGCCGTGGGTGGCGGTACGGGCCGTGCGGCCCGGCCTGGGATCGTACGCGGGCCACGGGCTGCCGGACCGGGCGGCGGCCGGAAAACCCGATGGCCGGGCATCTCCCCAGATGCCCGGCCGTCGTGCCGTCCGCCGTACCCCCCGTCCCCACGGGGTGATCAGCCGTCCCGGGCCGCTCTCCCGGGTCCTGGGGCGCCGTTCAGCGCCCCAGCATTCCGACCACGGACGACGCCTGTGTCATGACGGCTTCCCAGCCGCCGAAGACGACGGCGAGAAGGAACGCCAGCGGCAGCGCCATGGCCACCGCGACGAGGGGGTGGCGAGTGCCGGAGGACTGCCGGCCCTCGAGCGCCGCGGCGGCCCGGCGGCCCTGCGCCCGAAGGGCCGTCCGTCCTGAGGTCTCTGCCATCGTCCCGCTCCCGTCGTCTCTGGGGCGGCGGGCGTCTGACCTCGGGGGACGAGTGCTGCGCCCGCCGCTTGAACACCACAGTAGGCAGTGGGCCGGCGGCGGGCGTCATGCCGTCGTACCGATTCGTCGGCCTCCGGGAGGATGACGAAACCGGACTGCACGTACTCCCCTGGGTGGAGAGACACGTCCAGGACCTGGGGGGCATCCCCGAGGGGTACCGTCGAAATGCGGCGGCGCACGCACTCCTGAGGGTGACCTCGCTCACGCCGGCCGCTCCCCCGCACCCGGCGCCGCCGGCCCGTCCCGCTGCCCCGCCCGCCGCCGTTTTCCGGCCGGGACCGTATCCCCGGCATCCCTCACCAACCGGGCCCGATCACCCTTCATCATGTCAATTCTCCTGCTGCGAGGGATCTTTGGGAGGTCCGGCGCGAAGCCGGGCGGGGCCGGGCCCGATTCCGCCCCTGTGCTGCGGAATCCGCACCGGCCACGGACAATCCGGCGGCCGACGCATGCGCGGCCTCTGCGCACAGCGAGCCGTCAATCCGTAAGCTGTGCCACGTCAGACGGTTGGCAGCGGAGGGGGCTCCCCACCGCAGGTAGGGGACGGACATGGCGATGATGCGGCTCCGACGCGAGGACCCGCGTGTCGTCGGGACGTTCCGGCTGCACCGTCGGCTGGGCGCGGGCGGGATGGGCGTGGTCTATCTCGGCTCGGACAAACGCGGGCAGCGAGTGGCGCTGAAGGTGATCCGGCCGGATCTGGCGGAGGATCAGGAGTTCCGTTCGCGGTTCGCGCGCGAGGTGTCGGCCGCCCGGCGGATCCGCGGCGGCTGTACGGCGCGGCTGGTGGCGGCCGATCTCGACGCGGACCGGCCGTGGTTCGCCACGCAGTACGTCCCGGGCCCCTCGCTGCACGACAGGGTCAACGAGGAGGGGCCGCTGTCCCCCGCGCAGGTCGCCTCCGTCGGCGCCGCGCTGTCCGAGGGGCTGCTGGCCGTACATGACGCGGGCGTGGTGCACCGCGATCTGAAGCCGTCCAACATTCTGCTGTCGCCCAAGGGCCCGCGGATCATCGACTTCGGTATCGCCTGGGCGACCGGCGCCAGCACGCTGACGCATGTGGGCACGGCCGTCGGCTCGCCGGGCTTTCTGGCGCCGGAGCAGGTGCGCGGGGCCGCCGTGACCCCGGCGACGGACATCTTCGCGCTGGGCGCCACCCTCGCCTACGCCTGCACCGCGGACTCCCCCTTTGGGCAGGGAAGTTCGGAGGTCATGCTCTACCGCGTGGTCCACGAGGAGGCGCAGCTGGCCGGGGTGCCGGATGCCCTGGCGCCGCTGCTGGCCTCGTGTCTGGCCAAGGATCCGGCGGACCGCCCCAGCACCCTGTCGCTGTCGCTGCGGCTCAAGGAGATCGCCGCCCGTGAGGCGCACGGGCTGTCGGGCGGCCCCCTGGAGGGCGGGACGGGGGGCGGCTGGGAACAGGCCGAGCGCCGCCTCTCGGAGCGGCCGACCGGCCGGCGGGCCGAGGAGTACGCGCGGCAGCGCACCGAGCGGCGGACCGGGGGGAGCACTCCGCGGCCGCATGCGCCCCGTGACGCGGCCGCCCGGCCGTCCGGGCCGGCCTCGGCCGCGGGGAAGGGGCCGCGGACCGGCGGGCGCGCCGCTCGGGGTGCCCCGGCCGCCCGTCCGCCGGGGCGAAACGGTGCACGTACTCCGGTGCGGACGACCTCGGGCGGGCGCCGGCCCGGTCCCGACCGCCGGCTGCTGCGTCAGCGCATCATCGTGTTCTTCGTGGTGACGCTGCTGGTGGCGCTGGGTATCGCGGCCGCACAGGGGTGTCAGGGGCCGACCAGCGGGCTGGGCGTGGAGCGGCCGGCGCCGGTCGCCTCGTACGGGGGCGCGGGCGCGGACGGGCCCTGGGGGGCGGGGGAACAGATCCCCTAGGGGATGCGGGCGCCCCCTGTGGGGCCACAACTCGGCGGGGCCGGGGAGTTATTCCCGGGGAGATGTTCCCGTCGAGAGGTATCCCCCTCAGCAGCATTCCGTCAGGCCATCTCCGGCTGGCCGGTGGCTGGCCGCCGGTGGCCGTTGGCCGGCCTCAGGCGGGTCAGGACTCCGGCCGGCCCGTCGCCACCGCATAGAACGCCACCGCGGCGGCCGCTCCGACGTTGAGCGAGTCCACGCCGTGCGCCATCGGGATGCGGACCCATTCGTCGGCGGCCCGCAGCGCACCGGTGCTCAGGCCGCCGCCCTCCGCGCCCAGCATCAGGGCGGCGCGCTCCAGGGTGTGCGGGGCGGCCTCGTCGAGGGCGGTGGCCTTCTCGGCCGGGGTCAGTGCGAGCAGCTTGAAGCCCGCTTCCCGTACGGCGGCGAGGTCCCTCGGCCAGCTCTCCAGGCGGGCGTAGGGCACGGAGAACACCGCGCCCATGGAGACCTTCACCGAGCGGCGGTAGAGCGGATCGGCGCAGTCCGGGGAGAGCAGCACCGCGTCCATGCCCAGGGCCGCCGCGCTGCGGAAGATCGCGCCGATGTTGGTGTGGTCGTTGACCGCCTCCATCACCACGATGCGCCGGGCCCCGGCCAGGATGTCACCGGCCGGGGGGAGCGGCTTGCGTTGCATGGAGGCCAGGGCGCCGCGGTGGACGTGATAGCCCGTCACCCGCTCGGCGAGGTCCGGGCTGACGGCGTAGACCGGTGCCGGGATCTCGTCGATGACATCGCGCATGACGTCGACCCACTTCGCCGAGAGCAGCATCGAGCGCATCCGGTAGCCGGCGTGCCGGGCGCGCCGGATGACCTTCTCGCCCTCGGCGATGAAGAGCCCTTCGGCGGGCTCGCGCCGGCGCCGCAGTTCGACGTCGGTCAGGCCGGTGTAGTCGGCCAGCCGGGGGTCGTCCGGGTCGTCGACGGTGATGATTTCTGCCACGGGGAGAGTGCCTTCGTCGGTGTCGGGGGCCCGAGCCGCGTACGGGACCGGTTTACCTGCGGGTGGGGGCGGGGGCGACGGTGACGACCTCGCCGATCACGATGACCGCAGGGGGGCGTACGCCCTCGGCCCGTACGGTCTCGCCGAGCGTGCCGAGGGTGGCGTCGACCCGGCGCTGTGCGGCGGTGGTGCCCTCCTGGATGACGGCGGCCGGGGTGTCGGCGGCGCGGCCGTGCTCGATGAGCTTGGCGGCGATGGCGCCACTGTTCTCGACGCCCATCAGGACGACGAGGGTGCCGCGCAGGCTGGCGAGCGAGGGCCAGTCCACGAGGGAGCGCTCGTCGTCGGGGGCGACATGGCCGCTGACGACGGTGAACTCGTGGGCGACGCCGCGGTGGGTGACGGGGATACCGGCGGCAGCGGGCACGGAGATGGTGCTGGAGATCCCGGGGACGACCGTGCAGGGGATCCCGGCGTCGGCGAGCGCCTGGGCCTCTTCCATGCCGCGGCCGAAGACGAACGGGTCGCCGCCCTTGAGCCGGACCACGGCCTTGCCCGCCTTGGCGTGCTCGATCAGCGCCTGGTTGATCGCCTCCTGTGCCATGAAACGGCCGTAGGGGATCTTTGCGGCGTCGATCACCTGGACATGCGGCGGGAGTTCGGCGAGCAGGTCGCGGGGGCCGAGCCGGTCGGCGATCACCACGTCCGCCTCGGCGAGCAGTCGGCGGCCGCGGACGGTGATCAGATCGGGGTCGCCGGGGCCGCCGCCGACCAGCGCCACACCCGGGGTGTGCGGGCGGCGGTGGTGCGGAGCGGCGATGCTGCCCTCCCGCAGGCCCTCGACGATCGCATCGCGTACGGCGGCGGAGCGGCGCGGGTCGCGGCCGGTGAGCACGGCGACGGTGACGCCCTCGCTGCGGCCGGTGGCCGGGGTCCAGGCGGTGGCCGCCTCGGCGTCGTCGGAGCGTACGCACCACACCCGGCGGTCCTCGGCCTCCTGGGACGCGGCGGCGTTGGCCTGGGGGTCGTCGGTGGAGATCAGCGCGTACCAGGCGTCGGCGAGGTCGCCGTCCTGGTAGCGGCGGCGCTCCCAGCGGATCTCGCCGGCGTCGGCCATCGCCTCGACGGAGGGGGTGGCGGACGGGGAGATGAGCAGGACGTCGGCGCCCGCGGCGAGCAGCGACGGCAGCCGGCGCTGGGCGACCTGCCCGGCCCCGAGGACGACCACCCGACGGCCGGAGAGCCGCAGTCCGACGGGGTAGGCGGCGTGTTCGGCGGCATGCTCAGCCATGGCGGTACGGCTCCTTGTACGGATGAGGCGACTTCGACGGCCGGCCAAGCCGCTGCGGCGCTGAAGCGGCTGGTGATCAGGTGGTACGGCCGGGGTGGCGGGTAAGGCCCCGGCCCACAGCCTATGGGGCTGCGGGCCGGGGGTCATGCGGGGGCGAGCGGCTGCTCCGCTCAGATCTTCTCGGTGACTCCGGCGGAGTCGAAGGTCGCGACCTCGTGCATGGCGCGGGCGGCGCTCTGCACCACGGGGAGCGCCAGCAGGGCGCCGGTGCCCTCGCCGAGGCGCAGATCGAGGTCGACCAGCGGGCGCAGGCCCAGCTTGTTCAGGGCCGCGACATGGCCCGGCTCGGCGCTGCGATGACCGGCGATGCAGGCGGCCAGCGCCTCGGGGGCGATGGCGCGGGCCACAAGTGCGGCGGCGCCGGCGCTCACCCCGTCGAGGATCACCGGCGTACGCAGCGAGGCGCCGCCGAGGATCAGGCCGACCATGGCCGCGTGCTCCAGTCCGCCGATCGCGGCGAGGACGCCGATCGGATCGGCCGGGTCGGGCTGGTGCAGCTCCAGGGCGCGGCGGACGACCTCGACCTTGCGGGCGTGCGTCTCGTCGTTGATGCCGGTGCCGCGGCCGGTGACCTCGGCCGCATCGACGCCGGTGTAGACGGCGATCAGCGCGGCGGAGGTGGTGGTGTTGGCGATGCCCATCTCGCCGGTGAGCAGCGCCTTGTTGCCGGCCGCGACGAGATCGCGGGCGGTGTCGATACCGACCTCGATCGCCTTGAGCACGTCCTCCTGGGTCATCGCCGGGCCCGCCGTGAAGTCGGCGGTGCCGGGGCGGACCTTGCGCGGCAGCAGCCCCGGGGTGGCGGGGAGGTCGCTCGCCACGCCGACGTCCACGACACAGACCTCGGCGCCGACCTGATGGGCGAAGGCGTTGCAGACCGCGCCGCCGCCCAGGAAGTTGGCGACCATCTGGCCGGTGACCTCCTGGGGCCAGGGGGTCACGCCCTGGGCGTGCACGCCGTGGTCACCGGCGAAGATCGCGACGGCGGCCGGCTCCGGGATCGGCGGCGGGCACTTGCGGGACAGTCCGCACAGCTGCGCGGAGATGATCTCCAGCATGCCCAGCGCCCCGGCGGGCTTGGTCATCCGCTTCTGCCGCTCCCAGGCCTCGCCGAGCGCCTTGGCGTCCAGCGGGCGGATGCCCTGCAGGGTCTCCTGAAGGAGGTCGTGCGGGCTCTCGCCGGGCAGCGCACGGCGGCCGTAGGTCTCCTCGTGGACGACCCAGGACAGCGGACGGCGCTTGGACCAGCCGGCCTGCAGCAGCTCGGGCTCTTCCGGGAACTCGTCGACGTAACCGACGCACAGGTAGGCGACGACTTCGAGGTGCTCGGGCAGGTCCAGTTCGCGGACCATCTCCCGCTCGTCGAAGAAGCTGACCCAGCCGACGCCCAGGCCCTCGGCGCGGGCGGCGAGCCAGAGGTTCTCGACGGCGAGCGCGGAGGAGTACGGGGCCATCTGCGGCTGGGTGTGCCGGCCGAGGGTGTGCCGGCCGCCGCGGGTGGAGTCGGCGGTGACGACGATGTTGACCGGCGTCTCCAGGATCGCCTCGATCTTCAGCTCGCGGAACTGCTTGGCGCGCGCCTTGGGCAGCGACTTGGCGTACGCCTCGCGCTGCTGCATGGCGAGCTGGTGCATCTTCTCGCGGGTCTCGGCCGAGCGGATGACGACGAAGTCCCAGGGCTGGGAGTGGCCGACGCTGGGGGCGGTGTGGGCCGCCTCCAGGACGCGCAGCAGCACCTCGTTGGGGATCGGGTCGCTGCGGAAACCGTTGCGGATGTCGCGGCGTTCGCGCATCACGCGGTGTACGGCGGCGCGCTCGGAGTCGTCGTAGCCGGCGGCGGGGGACGCGTCGGCCGGGGCGTCGGCGGGGTCGCCGTCGGGCGCCGTTGCGGACTTCTGTGCTCCGGCCGTCTGCGGCTGGTCGTCGTTCTGGTCGTCGTCCTCGCCGAGCTGGACGAGGGCGGCGGCGTCCTGCTGCTGGGGCATGCCGTCCAGGGCGGCGGCCGGGGCGTCGGGGGCGGGTACGGCCGTCGCGGGCTGCTCGCCGGACGCCTGGGCGGGGATGTGGACCACGACGGGCGGGGGCTCGGGGAGCGGGGCGGCGGGGGCGGCGTTGTCTGCGGGCTCGTCGGTCATGGGGGGCACGGCCGTCTCGTCCGTCGTGGCGCTCGCTTCGGTGCCGGCGGTCTCGTCCGTCCCGGCGGTCTCGTCGGGCGCAGGGGCCGGGGCGGGTGCGGCAGGGTCGGTGTCCGGGGCCGCATCGGCCGTGAGGGCAACCGGTTCGGCGGGGCTCTGGGCACCGTCCGCTACGGGCTGCTGCTCGGCACCGGGGTCCGGGCCCTGCGGCACGGCGGCCGGGGCGGGTGCCTCGGCGGTCTGCTGCCCTGCGGCATCGGCGGGGGCACCGGGCTGCGGCTGCCCGGCGGCCGGCTGCTGCGTCTCGGGCGGCTCTATGACGGCCTGTTCCGGGGACGCGGCCTCCTCGGATACGGGGAGAGCAACGGAGTCCTCGGGCACGGCGGCCGGCTCCGGGGCGGCTACGGGCCCGGCCACGGGGAGATCGCCGGCGGCGGCCTCGGCCGGAGCGGCGGGGGCCGGGGCGGCCTCCGTCCCGGGCTCCGGATGGGTCGCCTCGACGGCGGGGGCCGGTTCGACGGGCTGCGGCTGGTCGGCGGGCTGCTGCGGCTGGTCGGCGGTCACAGGCACGTGGGCAGCCTCGGGTACATCGGTGGCCTCGGGCACGGCGCCGGTCGGACCGTCGTCGGCGGGCTGTGCGGGCTGTGCGGGCTGCGGTGCCGGTGCCGGAGCGGCCTCGACAGGGGCGGCCGGTGCCTCGGCGGCCGGCTGGTCGGCTTCGGGCTCGGCGAGCTCGGCGGGCTGCACGGCTTCGTCGGCCGCGGCGGGGGCGGAGGTCCCGGCGGACTGCACCTGCGCCGCGCGCTCGGTTCCGGCCTCGGCGCTCCCATCCTGGTCCGCGGCCTGCTGCGGGACGTCCGTGGCCACGGCCTCGGACTGCTGCACCACCGCGGCGGCGTCCTGAGCGGGCACCTCCTGAGCAGGGGCGTTCGGCGCGACGGCGTCGGCACCGGGGGCCTCCGCCACGGCGGCGTCCAGTGCCGTGGCGTCCGCTACGGCACCCTCCGCCCCAGCCGTTCCGTCCTGCCCCGGCGCCGCCGCATCCGGCAGCGCCTCCACCGTCACGTCCTGCGGCTGCGCGGGCGCATCGGCCCGCTCGCCCGGCACGGCTCCGGGGGCGTCCGCAACGACGGACGCGGCATCGGCGGGCTGTGCGGCGGTCTCGGCCGACAGCGGCTGCAGCTGTTCGGCGGGCGGTTGTGCATCCTGCGGAACGGGCTGCGCGGCCTCGGGTGCGGTGGGCACCTCGGGGGCGACCGTTTCTGCAACCGCGTCGGGCGTCGCCTGGGCCGAGGGCTCGCCCCACGGCGTCACCTGCGACGGGATCTCGCCGAGCTGCGGACCGGGCAACGGGCCCTGGCCCGCTGCCCCGTAGGTCTGCTCGGCGGACAACTGGCCCTCGTAGGACTGTCCGCCGTACGACGGCGCCGCGAAGCCCTGCGCCGCCGCGTCCCCGAGCTGCTGCCCGGGGTGGGCTCCGCCGGCCGGCGGGCCCGCCATGGCCTCGGGGGCCCCGGCCGGGGCATCGAAGTACTCCGGACCGCCGGTGGGCGGTTCCACCTGCGGCGCGACGGACTGCGCGGGCGCTTCCGCCGGTCCGCGGTCGGCCAGCGAACGGACCACGCCGCCGGTCGCGTCGGGCACCGGCGGGCCCATGTGCAGCGGACGGCGAGGGGGCGTGGCGGGTGCGGCCGCGCGGGCCCGGTCCGGCTGCTGGGGTGCCGCGGGCTGCGGAATGCGGACGGCGCCGAGGTCGACGGAACCGGAATCCCGGCCGCCGCTCTCATGGTCGCCGGCCTGGGCGGGCAACGGCTCGAAGCCGGTGGCCCCCTGGGCGGCGGCGTCATACGGGGCGCCCTGCGGAAGCTGCTGGTCCGCGCCCTGGTGGGTCTCCTGGGGCTGCGGGAGCGGCTGGGGTGCCGGCTGCTCGCTCCAGGCGCCCTGGGCGCCCGGCATCAGCAGCAGATCGTCGTCCTCGACGGCGCCGTCGGGCTGGTCGACATAGGGGTATTCGCCCGGAGGAGGCACCATGCCCGGCTGCGGGGCCGGTCCGGCATCGGCAGGGGAGGGAGCGGCCGACGGCTGCGGCTGCCCGGGATGTCCGCCTGCGTTCTCCGGCTGACCCTCGCCCGGGACCTGGCCGGTGTCGGTCATGCGTACCCCTCGCCCATTGGTAGTGCTCCTTCCAACCGCTCGTGCGACGCGCTCGACCGGGGCGCGCCGACGCCCCGATAGCTAGAACGAGCGAGCGCGCCTCGCGGCACGTCCGCTCTCCAGAGCTTCATATTCCGCCAAAACCACGGCATTTTCCGGATATTGACGTACGAAGCCGAACGCGGAACGGCGGCGCAACGATCCGCCAGCCTACCTCGCGCGGGTAGCCGTGCTGGTCATGGGTGAGAAACGCGATAGCCGCTCAGCAAAAACACCACGGACCGCTCGCGTTCGACCCAGGCGGAAGTGTCCAGGTCGACGGATTGCAGCAAGGCGCACTCGACGTCGTAGCCGCCGTTCGCCAGCGCCCGGCCGAGCGATTCGGCCTCGTCGCGGGTGGCCGCGTGGGTGACGATGCGTTCGGGGCGGCGGGCCGCACACGCGGTGACGACCTCCGCTCCCCCGCCGCCGACCCGGATGACATCGGGTTCCGGCAGGTCCTCCAGGATCTGTGGCGCCCGGCCGTGCACGACCTGGAGTTGGACGCCGTGCCGGCGGGCGAGGGCGGCGGTGCGCCCGCAGGCGTCCGCGTCGGCGTCCACCGCGATGACCGCGGCACCGAAGCGCGCGGCCTCCACCGCGGCGGCCCCGACGCCCGCACCGATGTCCCAGACCAGGTCGCCCACCTGCGGCCCGAGGCGCGCGAGTTGTGCGGTGCGCAACTGGACGGACTCCCCCTCGCCGAGGACGCCGCCGTACGCACCGGCCGGAAGTCCCCAGCCGCGCGGGCCCGTCGGATGGCCCACCTCGCGGCCGGCGATCCAGCCGGTCCCCTGAGCCGCCGCGCCGCCGGGCGAACCGCCCACCACAATCACGACATTGGGGTCACGCCAGACATGGTCGGCGACCTTGTCCGATGTGAGTACCGTCACCCGCTCCCGGTCGGTGCCCAGGTCCTCGCAGATGACGAAGGTGCGGTGGACGCCGCCGAGCAGCAGGGCGAGTTCGGCCGGCCCGGCGCCGGGCGAGGTGAGAACCGCCACCTTGGTGTGGGCGCGGCAGACGTTCACCGCGCGGCGCAGATCGCGACTGTGGGCGACCACGACCCGGGCGTCTTCCCAGGGCATTCCGGCCCGGGCGAAGGCGGCCGCGACGGAGGAGACGGCCGGTACGACCTCCACCTCCAGGCCGTGCTCGGGTGCCCGCAGGGTGCGTACGACGCCGAAGAAGCCGGGGTCGCCGTCGGCGAGCACGACGGCGGTGCCGCGGTGCTGGGCGATCCGGCGGGCGGCCAGGGTCACGCTGCCGAGCCGGATCCGCTCGGCGTGCGGCGGGACTTCGGGCAGTGCGAGGTGGTGGGCGGCGCCGGCCACGAGGGTGGCGGCGCCGAGGGCGGAGCGGGCGGCAGCGGTCAGCGGAGAGCCGTCCCATCCGATCACCGTGACCCGGTCGGCCATGCTCGTCAGTCTCCTGGGGCTGCTGTGGTTACGCGGGCAGCGGCGGCTGCGGGGCGGCCGCAGGCCGGTGGCACTGCCGCCGTGGTCCGCTGATCCGCGCTGGTCGCGCAGGTGCGCGGCAGGCCGAGGGTACCCCGAGAGGTACGGACCTGCGTGCGGGTGTGGGCCGGTTGCCCGCGGGGCGGGTCAGTTCCACTCGGGGTAGGTGAATCCGTTCGCGTCCGCGAGCCGGCCGGGGACCCCGTCGAGATCCTCGGGCAGCAGGCTCCACACGATCAGGTCGGTGCGGATGTCCGCCCAGCCGCCGTCCTCCGTGCGGCTGCGGGCTATCCAGGCATTGCGCAGCACGCCCTCGCTGATACAGCCGATCTTCTGGGCGACCTGCTGGGACGCGGTGTTGCCCGCCGCGGTACGCAGCTCCAGGCGCTCGAACTTCTGGTCGTGGAAGACCCACTGGGCGGTGGCGAGCGCCGCCTCGGACGCATAGCCCTCGCCGCGGGCCCAGGAAGCGACGATGTAGGAGAGCTCGGTGGAGCGCAGCCGCCAGTCGGTGTTGGTCAGCTGGACCACGCCGACGAGGCGCTGGGTGAGGAACTCGGTGACGGCGAAGTCGACTCCGCGCCCGGCGGTGCGTTCGGTGGGCGCGTACTCGGCGATCCAGGTGCGGGCGGCGGCCCGGGTGTAGGGCTGGGGGGCCGCGGTCCAGGCCGCGACGAGCTCATCGTTCATCATGTCGGCCAGCGACGGCACATCGGCCTCTTCGAGAGGGCGCAGCACCAACCGGTCCGTGCTGATGGAGATGTCCGGAAAGGTGGATGTCATGCCGCTGCTCCAACGCCGTTGACCGTGGGGTTCCGGGACGTCGCGGGCTGTTTCCGCGCGAGGTCACGGGCTGTCTTGACCGTCTTGAATGCACCAGCATGCAGCATGGGCCGTGGGGTGTGCCACGCGCGTGGGCCCCGGCCGCGCGCTCGGCGGTCCGGGGTCCGGGGGGTGTCTGTGCGGCCGACCATCTTCCGGTGACCTGCGGAGACGCGGGGAGGTGGGGGCTGGCGGCCGGGAGGGGGAAGCGGGGGCTGCCGCCCCGGGGATGGGGCGGCGGCGGTACGTCTGCAGCTGCCCGCCTCCGAAGGGGCGGTACGTCTAGACCCGCCCACCCCGGAAGCGGCCGCACATCTACGGCTGCCAACTCCCGGAGGGGCCGTACGTCTACAGCTGCCGACTCCCGAAGGGGCCGTACGTCTACAGCTTCCGACTCCCGAAGGGGCCGTACGTCTACAGCTGCCGACTCCCGGAGGGGCCGTACGTCTGCACCCATCCCCCGGAGCAACCGCACCTCTACACCCGCCCACCCCCCGAAGGGGGGTGGGCGGCGGGGAAAAATACGGAGGAAGCTCAGCCCTTGGCAGGCCCGAAGGCCGGAATGACCGACCCGTCCTTGTACTTGTCCTCGATGAACTTCTTGACCTCGGGGGAGTTCAGCAGCTTGGCCAGCTTCTTGATCCGCGGGTCGTTCTCGTTGCCCTTCTTGACGGCGAGGAAGTTGGCGTAGGGGTTGCCCTTCGCCTTCTCCAGGGCCAGCGCGTCCTTGGAGGGCTTGAGCCGCGCGCCGATGGCGAAGTTGCCGTTGATGACCGCGGCGTCGACATCGTCGATACGCGGCGCGGTCTGCGCGGCCTCCAGCTCGGTGATCTTGACGCCCTTGTCGTCCTTGACGTCGGTCAGCTTGGCGTCGGAGCCGACGCCGGGCTTGAGGGTGATCACTCCGTTGTCGGCGAGCAGCTTGAGCGCACGGCCCTCGTTGGAGGGGTCGTTGGGGACCGAGACGGTGCTGCCGGACTTGAGCTCCGAGAGCTTGTGGATCTTCTTGGAGTAGACGCCCAGCGGCTCGATCAGCACGTTCTGGACGGGCACGATGTGCGTGCCGTTCTCCTTGTTGAAGGTGTCCAGGAACGGCTTGTGCTGGAAGAAGTTGGCGTCCACCTGGCCGTCGTCGGTGACCTTGTTGGGGATCTTGTAGTCGTTGAACGGCTTGACGACCAGCTTGAGGCCTTCCTTGGCCGCCAGCTTGTTCTTGATGAAGTCGAGGATGGCGCCGTGGGGGGTGGGGCTCGCGGCGACGACCAGGGGGGCGTTCTTGTCGCCCTTGTCGCTGCTGGCGGTGGTGTCGGACGGGGCCGAGCAGGCGCTCGCGCCGAGCGCGACGGCGGAGGCGGCCGCGACGGCCACGGTGATCTTGACGGTGTTGCGCACGAAGAGTGCCTCTTTCTTGTTCACACACGGGGGTTCATGTGCGGTGTCCGCCCGGCAAAGGGTCCGGGCTCTTGGGCGGAGCGGGTGGCTCCGGGATCAGGCGGCTTCGGTGACGGCGACCGGCTCCTCGGTGCGGGTGCGGCGCAGACCGACGCGCCGCGAGGAGGCACGGCCGCCGCGCTCGGCGAGCCGGCGGACGACGAGGTCGCCGAGTATCTGGACGAGGGTGACGAGGAGGATCAGCTCCACCACGGTGGCGATCATCAGCGAGGTCTCGTACTGCTGGTAGCCGTAGGTGTAGGCGAGGTTGCCCAGACCGCCGCCGCCGACCGCACCGGCGATCGCCGAGTAGCCGATCAGCTGGATGACCAGGGTGGTGACGCCCGCGATCAGTGCGGGCAGCGCCTGCGGGAGCAGCACCTTGAAGACGATGGTCCAGGTGCCGCCGCCCATGGCGTGCGCGGCCTCCACCAGTCCGTGGTCGACCTCGCGCAGCGCGGCCTCCACCAGCCGGGCGAAGAACGGGATGGCGGCGAGGGCGAGCGGGACCACCGCGCCTGTCGGGCCGATGGAGACGCCGACGAGGAGCCGGGTGAAGGGGATCAGCACGACGATCAGGATCAGGAACGGGAAGGACCGCCCGATGTTCACGATCGCGCCGAGCACCTTGTTCACCACGACGTTCTGCAGGACGGCGCCGCGCCGGGTCAGATGCAGCAGCACCCCGACCGGGATGCCGATGAGCACCGCGTAGAACGTCGACCACCACACCATGAAGAGGGTGTCGAGCGTGTTGTCGTACAGCAGCGGCTGCATCTCGTTCCAGGTCACTTGGCACCTTCCTTCTGCAGCGCGCCGGCGGCCGCCGGGGTCACCGCGTCGTCGACGGCTTCGGCGGTCCCGCCGGTGGCACCGGCCACGTCGGCGACGTCTGCCACATCGACCTGCAGCCCCTGCTCCCGCAGGAACCCGATGGGCACCACGTTCTCCTCGAAGCGGCCGGGGAGCTCGATGCGCATCCGGCCGACCTGCTTGCCGCCGACGGTGTCCATGGCGGCGCCGAGGATCGAGATGTCGACGTTGTAGGTACGCGCCAGCTCGGAGATCACCGGGCGGGTGGCGGCCGAGCCGTGGAAGGTGATGTCGACGACGGTGCGGTCGTCGGCCGAGGGCTCACCGCCGACCGGGAACAGCTCGCGGGCCAGCTCGGAGCCGGGGGTGGCCAGCAGTTCGGCGACGGTGCCCTGCTCGACGACGCGGCCGTTCTTCATCAGCGCGGCCGAGTCGCAGATCGTCTTGACGACGTCCATCTCGTGCGTGATGAGCACGATGGTCAGGCCCAGCTTGCGGTTGAGGTCGCGCAGCAGCTGGAGGATGGAGCGGGTGGTCTCCGGGTCCAGGGCGCTGGTGGCCTCGTCGGAGAGCAGCACCTTGGGGTCGCCGGCCAGCGCACGGGCGATGCCGACGCGCTGCTTCTGGCCGCCGGAGAGCTGGGCGGGGTAGGCCTTGGCCTTGTCGGCGAGGCCTACCAGGTCCAGCAGCTCCAGCGCCTTGCGGGAGCGCTCCCGGCGGTCGACCTTGAGGATCTCCAGCGGCAGTTCGACGTTGTCCTGGACGGTGCGCGAGGACAGCAGGTTGAAGTGCTGGAAGACCATCCCGATGTGGCTGCGGGCGGCGCGCAGCGGGGCGCTCGCACGCTGGCCGCGGCCGGCGAGGGACGTCAGCTCCTGGCCGGCGACGGTGACCGTGCCGGAGGTGGGGCGCTCCAGGAGGTTGAGGCAGCGGATGAGGGTGGATTTACCGGCGCCGCTCTGGCCGATGACGCCGTACACCTCGCCCTCGCGGACGTGCAGATCGACGCCGTCCAGGGCGGTGACTTCGCGGTCTCCTGAACGGTAGACCTTGGTCAGGCCCGTAGTGGTGATCACAGGGGAATTCCGTCACTGTCGAGTGCTCGGCGGGGGTCGCCCGCCGGAGCACGGGGCATTCTTGCGAGTGCGGCAGGGGGGAACGGGCGCGGCGGCGGGCGCGGGGCCCGGCTGCGGGTTCCGGTGACGCGGGGCGGCCGGATTCCGTCGGCGACGGAGGCACGGCGCGGTGGGGGTCCGCCCTGCTCCTCAAGAGCTCGGGGGAGGGTCTCACTTCGGGGCGCGAGCTTAGGCGGGGGCCCTCAGCGGTCACACATTCGACACATGCAACGAGCACCGGACGTCAGGTACGCCTCGGTCGCAGGGGTGCGGTAGCTCGTCGTGGTCATGGCGGCAAGTAAACCAGACAGCCGTGCGGGCCGATCAAGCCAGTCCGTATAGCGGACACGCCTGACCGACCCGTGGACAACGCGCTAGCGCGCGAAGGTGATCTCCACCGATCCACCCGTGGCCTGCGCGGATACCGCCGAGAGGTCGGGGACCACGACGTCGGCCGACAGCTCCTCGGCGCGGTGCGTTGTGGTCAACGCCACGGTCACCATTCCGGCCGCGCGGCCCGCCGCCAGCCCGACGGGGGCGTCCTCGAAGACCACGCAGCGGGCCGGGTCCGCCCCCAGCCGCGCGGCGGCCAGCAGGAACGGCTCCGGGTCCGGCTTGCCCCGGCTGATGTCATCGGCGGCGATCAGATTCTTGGGCCGGATCCCGGCCTGGCCCAGCCGGGCCTCGGCCAGCCGCTGCGTGGCCGAGGTGACCACGGCCCACCGCTCGGCGGGCAGGCTCTCCAGCAGGGCGAGGGTGCCGGGCAGCGCCACCACTCCCCCGGCGTCCTCGACCTCCAGCTGCTCGATCCGGGCCACCGCCTCCGGTACGAGGTCCGCGGGGAGCAGATCGGCGACTATCTCCGCGGCCGGACGGCCGTGCAGCGCGACCCGGGCGAAGTCCTCCTCGGTGACGCCGTGCTCCTTCGCCCACCGGGACCAGCAGCGGTACACGGACTCCAGGGAGGAGATGAGGGTGCCGTCATTGTCGAAAAGGAGCGCATCAGCGGTGATCTTCATACTTCAGGAGCGTACGTGCCACGGTGGGGCCGGACGCGGCCGCCCGCCCCCGGGCGATTAGCATCACTCCATGCTCCACAACCCCACGGCGCACCGGTATGCCGCCCGGAGGCCCCGGTGATCGACGCGCTGACGATCGCGGTCGCGGTGGCCGCTCTCGCCCTCGCCTCCTGGTGCGGCCTCGCCGCGTTCCGTGACCAGCCCACCAAGGACTGGCACTTCATCGGCATGGCCCTGGTGTCGCTGCTCGGCATCGTGCAACTGGTCATCGCCGTCGTGCAGTTGGCGGGCGGACACTCACCGGACCAGGGCACCGCGCTCTTCGTGGCGTATCTGCTCGGGGCGGCCGCCTGTGTCCCCGCGACCGGGTTCATGTCGCTCTCGGAGCGCACCCGCTGGGGTTCGGCCACCGCTGCCGCGGGCGCCGTGGTGCTGGCCGTACTGGAAGTGCGGCTGTTCGACATCTGGGGAGGCGGCAGTGCCTGAGACCACGGCGGCTACAGCGGCGGACGGCACCCCGGGCACCGCCCCGGCGAAGCGTTCCCTGGGCACCGGCCCGGGACGGCTGCTGGTCGCGCTCTACGGCGTCTTCACCGTGGCGGCCGCATCCCGCTCGCTCTACCAGCTCCTCGCCCAGTTCGACCGGGCGCCGCTCGCGTACAGCCTCTCGGCCCTCTCCGCGGTCGTCTACGGGTTCATCCTCTTCTCGCTGGTGCGCGGCGGTGAGGGCGCCCGCCGGGCCGCACTGGCCTGCTGTGCGCTGGAGCTGCTCGGGGTGCTCGGCATCGGCACCTGGACGCTGCTCGACCCCTCCGCGTTCCCCGACGCCACGGTCTGGTCGGACTACGGCATGGGCTATCTGTTCATCCCGGTCATCCTGCCCGTCACCGGGCTGCTGTGGCTGCGCCGGGCCCGTACGGAGCCGCCGGCCGCCGCGGTCCAGGACTGAAGGACGGGCCCGCAGCCGGGCCCGTCCCCCCGTCCCCCTGTCGTCCGCGTGTCCGGCTACGCCTGCGCGGCGAGCTCGCCCACGCCGGGTCCGGAAGGCGCCGCCACCGGGGCGACGTCCGGACGGAGTTCCTTCTCCAGCGTCACCACGCCCCTCCGGGGGCCGATCTGCTCGGTGCTCACGGGCACATAGCCGTGGCTGCGGTAGAGCCGCAGATTGCCGTCGCTGCGGTGACCGGTGAACAGCCGGAAGCGCAGGGCCGAGTGCTCCTCCGCGAGCCGCCGCTCAAGCGCGTCGAGCAGCCGTCCGCCCAGGCCGTGCCGCTGCATCCGCGGGTGCACGATGAGCTTGGCTATCCGCGCGGTGCCGTCCTCGTCGACCGTGCCGCGCACGGACCCGACCACCTCCTCGCCGAGCCTGGCGACGACGACGCAGCCCGCGCCCAGCTCGGCGCGCAGCGCGTCCAGCGTCTGGGTGAGCGGTTCGATGCCGTAGTCGTCGTACAGCGCGGCTTCCTGCTGGTAGCAGAGGTACTGGAGTTTGAGGATCTGCTCGGCGTCCTGATCGGTCGCCGCAGAGATGGTCACACTCGTGCCCATGCGCCTATGCCTCCCCTATTCGGTTCGCTGGCCCGGGCGCGCTGAGGGTGTAAGGGGTGCGCCCGGAACGATGTGCCCTGACAGACGGCTCCGCGGGGTACCCGTCGCCGTCATGGCGTGGCTGACACTGCTCCTTCCGGACTCCCCGGAATGTGGCAGCGGCAATCTCCGCCGCGAGTATTCTGCGCAGGCGTACGGGGCGAACGGAACGTCGCCGAGCTCTCCTGTGACATTCCCAACTCAGATGAGAGTGGGGTGAGCTGGTGCCGGTCCGGGTGGCCGGGCCGCCGCCGCGCCGGCGGCCCGGCGCCCGGCTCAGTGCGTGCGGAACTCCGCGGCGGCCAGCAGCGCGGTGTCGCAGTTGTCGGAGAACAGTCCGTCGAGCCCGGTGCCCAGGAGCGCCTTGAAGTAGGCGAGGGAGTCGCCGTAGGCGTTCGGGTCGGAGCCGCGGCGGAAGTTCGTCGGCAGGAAGGTGTTCTCGTTGCGGACCGTGTACGGGTGCAGCACCAGCCCGGCGGCGTGGGCGTCCTTGACGACGGAGGTGGGCGTGCCGAGCTTGCCGTCCTTGTCCCGCGGGATGATCACCGTGAGGTCCGGGCCGATGCCCTGGGCGAAGCCGGCGATCCACTTCAGGCCCTCGGGCTTGATCAGATCGGCGACCGTGCGCGGGTCGCCCGCCTCGACGAAGTCCCAGGGCCGGGTGTCAGGCGTGCCCAGCAGGACGATCTTCGGGCAGCCGACGAGCCTGCCCAGGCGCTGGAGGCTGCTGGGCTCGAAGGACTGCAGGAAGTTCGGCGAGTGCGTGCGGTGCCGGCCGTGCGCGCGCAGCGCCTTGGCCACCCGCTCCTCCAGCGGCAAGCCGAGCTTCCGGAAGTAGGTGGGGTGCTTGGTCTCGATGTGCAGCCAGACCCGGCGGCCCCGCTTGCGGCCCTCGCGTTCGGCCCACTGCAGGACCTCCTCGAAGGACGGCACCTCCCACCGGCCGTCATAGAGGGTGTTGTGCTGCCGGGTGCCCGGTATGCGCTCCTTGGCGCGCAGCGTCTTGAGCTCGGCGAGCGTGAAGTCCTCGGTGAACCAGCCGGTGAGCTTCACCCCGTCGACGGTCTTGGTGGTCTTGCGGTCCGCGAACTCGGGGTGCGCGGAGACATCGGTGGTGGCGGTGATGTCGTTCTCGTGACGGCAGACCAGGTGGCCGTCCTTGGTGGGGACCAGGTCCTGCTCGATGACGTCCGCGCCCATGTCGAGGGCGAGTTGGTAGGAGCCGAAGGTGTGCTCGGGGCGGTAGCCGCTGGCACCGCGGTGGCCGATGATCAGTGGAACCGGCAGTTCCCGGGGCGCACCGTCACGCCCTGCGGCGCTCGCCTGGCCGGCCCCGCCGAACACCGCCGCCCCCGCACCGAGGGCCGCCGCCCCCAGTACCGTCCGCCGTCCCGGCTGCTCCCGCTTGTGCATACGCACGCTCCTTGAAATGAGATGGTCTGTCGTCGTGCACGTGCTTCCGGGTGTTTTCCGGCGTGCGGTGAGGCGTGTTGCCCGCCGGCCCACGGAACCAGGCCGATCGTAAGCACGGACGGGTGATGCCGGGGAGACGGACGCGGACTTCGGGGGGAACATGGGCGGTAACACACGTCAACTGTGCGTATCGACCTTGTAAACCCGATGTGCGCGCGGGAGAGACCCGCGAGTATCGTCCTGGGCTGCAGAGTTCTGCACCTGCTCGATGTTGACCACCACGACCCGGAGGGCCCGTTGTCCCGCATTGTGCTGAAGGCGATTCTCGGATTCGTCATGCGTGTCCTGTACCGCCCGGAGGTGGAGGGCATGGAGCGCATTCCGGCGACCGGACCGGTGATCCTGGCCGGGAACCACGTCACGTTCATCGACTCGCTGTTCCTGGGCCTGCTGGTCAAGCGCCCGGTGTACTTCATCGGCAAGGACGAGTACGTCACCGGCAAGGGGCTCAAGGGCTGGCTGATGGCCTGGTTCTTCACCAGCACCGGCATGATCCCGGTGGACCGGGACGGCGGGCACGGCGGTGTCGCGGCGCTGATGACCGGCCGCCGGCTCCTGGAGGAGGGCAAGGTCTTCGGTATCTACCCCGAGGGCACCCGCTCCCCCGACGGCCGGCTCTACCGCGGCCGTACGGGCATCGCCCGCCTGACCCTGATGACCGGCGCGCCCGTCGTGCCGTTCGCGATGATCGGCACGGACAAGGTGCAGCCCGGCGGCAAGGGCCGCCCGCGCATCGCGCCGGTGACGGTGCGCTTCGGTGCGCCGCTGGACTTCTCCCGCTACGACGGCATGGACCGCGACCGCTATGTGCTGCGGGCCGTCACCGACGAGGTGATGAGCGAGGTCATGGAGCTGTCCGGCCAGGAGTACGTCGACATCTACGCCACCAAGGCCAGGGCCGCCTGACCTCTCTGCGGTGCACCGGGCCCCTTCCGTTTCCGCGGAGGGGGCCCGTTCGTGTGCGTGCCGGTCCGCGGAGGTCAGCAGGGCACCCGGAAGCCGTCGGGGCCGCGCCGGCCCTCGGCGCCGCCGGGCCGCGCCGTACGCAGCGCCGCCTCGGGCCGCGGGACCGGGCTGCCGTCGGCCTGGAGCAGCTGCTGGTGGCGGACCACGGTGCCGGTGCGGGCGCCGGGCACCCCCGCGTTCTTGACCGACACCCGGTTCAACGGGGCGGGCGCCAGCTGCTTCTTGGTGCGGACGAAGGCCACGAAGCTCTCGAAGTCACGGGTGTGCCGGACCGGTGCGGTGAATCCGGTGAAGGCGCTGAAGCCGTCCTGGTTGATGAGAGTGTAGGAGGGGGCGGCGAGGCGGTAGCGGCGGGTGAGGTCGAGGGCGGTGCCGTCGATGAAGACATCGGCCGGGTCGATCCGCCGGCCGACCGGCGCCGCGGCATCGAAGGTGTAGCGGACGTTGGCGGAGACGGCCAGCGGCGAGTAGCCGAGGCCGCCGCCGGCGGTCGGTGCCCACTGCTCCTCCAGGGCGTCGTGGAGCTGCCGGCCGGTGACGGTGACGGTCATGATCGGGTCGCCGAAGCCGACGGAGTTCCAGGCCTGCGCGAAGGTGACGGTGCCCTCGGACTCCTCGTCACGGATCAGATCGCCGGCGATCAGGGCCTGGCCGACGCGCGGTGCGACCGCGATGACGGCGAGGTCGGCGGGGGTGTTGGGGTACTGCGCGGGGTCGTCCATCGGGCCGTGCTCCTGGCGGCCCGCCCACAGTGCCCAGTCGGCCACGAGGTTGCCCATGGTGCTCTCCCCCGCGGCGTTGCGCCGCCGGGTGAAGGAGGCCGTCTGGGTGCCCAGGCGGCTGCGGGCGCGCCGGCTGGCGTAGTCCGCCCAGTAGCCGGCGATCGAGCGCAGCTCGGGGTCCGGCGTCACGTCGTGGGTGTTGGGGTGGTTGACGGCGGTGGTCAGCTCCCGGATCACCGAGCCGGTGTCGGGGTCGAGCCGCAGATTGATCTCGTTGATGAGCTGGCCGTAGCAGCCGGCCTCGACGAAGGGGCGGGGGTCGCCGTTGGGGTCGGGCAGCATCATCGTGAAGGCGCAGTGCCAGTGGCCGGTGACGATGGCGTCGATGTCCGGGGAAGCGCGCAGCGCCAGTTCGTAGGCGGGCCCGGAGGGGTTCTTGCCGCTGGAGAAGTCGCTGCCGGCCACGGCGCCGTCGTGCATGCTGAGCACGATCGCGTGGACGCCGCGTGACTTGAGCTCCGCGGCGCAGCGGTTGGCGGTCTCCAGCTCGTCCAGGGTGCGCAGTCCCGGCTGGTAGGAGCCGGGGAAGGACTCGGTGCCGATGGCGGTCAGATGGATGAAGCCGACCGGCAGCCGGCGGCCGCCGCCGGCGTCCACGTGCACGATGTTGTACGGCGGCAGCACCAGTTCGCCGTTGGAGCGCCACACCATGTTGGCGCTGTAGTAGGGGAACTCGGCGCCACGGAAGCGGCGGCCGGTGGAGTCCGTGAAGTCGTCGTCGCGGCCGACCGTCGGGTAGCCGTCGCCGTCCTCCATGTGCGAGGTGAGGAAGGTCGCGGACTTGTCGAACTCGTGGTTGCCGGCCGAGGCGAAGTCCAGGCCCATGGCGTTGAGCGCCTCGATGGTGGGCTCGTCGGCGAAGGCGGCGGCGTCGAACTCCCAGCCGGAGAAGAGGTCACCGGGGGCGAAGAAGAGGGAGTTGCGGCGGCCGTCGCGCAGCCGCTCCAGGTGGGCGCCCATGGAGGCGACGCCTCCGACGGTGTAGGTCTTCCCGCCGGCTCCGGTGATGATCGAGTGGGCGCCGGGCGCGCCCTGCAGATAGCCGTGCAGGTCGGTGATGTTGAGGAGTTGGACGTCGACGTATTCGTCGGCGGTGGCCGCGTCGCGGGCGTGGCCGGTGGCGTAGGCGTTGCTGCCGATGGCGCTCGCCGTGGCGAGAGCCCCCGCGGCGGTGAAGAAGGAGCGTCGTCCGATGTCGCGCACTGCGTCACTCTCCTGAGCGGGCCGTCCGTGAGGGGACGACGGGAGAGTCGAGCAAGCCGCTCGGGACGACCGGTCACCAGGACGCGTACCGGGCGTGAACGGGCGGGGGACAGTCGCCCCCAGGGCGTGTCCCGTGGATCATGGCGGGTGCGTGGCACCTGATCCACAGGACACGCCCTGGGGCGCGAGGGGGCCCGCCGTCCGGCGGATCGGCCGTTCGGCGAGACGGGTGTTACAGGCGTTGCACCGGGTCGCCGGCCGCCGGGCCGGGCCCGGGCTCCGGCCGGCGCCCGGCCGTGGCGAAGGCCGCGTTCCCGGCCCGGCCCGGGCCGCTGCCCAGCTGCTGGCCGCGGAGCAGGAACCAGGCGGCTCCCGCGGCGGCCAGCAGGACCACCGCCCCCACCCCGGCCGCGACGTCCACCCCGTTCACGAAGGAGTCCTGAGCGGCCTTCACCAGCGCCGCGCCCTGGTCGGCGGGGAGTTGGCCGGCCGTCTCGACGGCGCCGCCGAGCGATTCCCGGGCGGCGTCGGCAGCGGGCTCGGACACCCCGGCGGGCGTCGCGAAACCCCGGTAGATGCTGGTGACGATGGAGCCGAGGAGGGCGATGCCGAGGGCCGCGCCGAGTTCGTAGGCCGTCTCGGAGACCGCGGAGGCGGCCCCCGCCTCCTCCTTGGGCACATTGGAGAGGATCACATCGGCGGTGACGGTGAACGAGAAACCGGCACCGACACCGACGATGAAGAGGATGAAGCACAGCGCCGCGGTACCGGTGTCGGCGTGCAGGGTGGTGCAGCCGACCAGCGACAGCCCGACCACGGCGAGACCGCCGGCCACCACGATCCGTACGGACAGCTTCCGGGCGACCCAGCCGGCCGCCAGGCCCGCGCCCACCGCGCCGACCGCGGCCGGGAGTTCGACCAGCCCGGCGTTCAGCGGCGAGCGCTGCTGCACCATCTGGAGGAACTGGGAGAGGAAGAAGACCAGCCCGGAGAGCCCGAGGATGGTCAGCAGGTCCGCCAGCACCGCCCCGGAGAAGCCGCGGTGCGCGAAGAGCTTCATGTTCAGCAGCGGCGAGGGCAGGGTGAGCTGCCGGCGGACGAACCAGACCAGGGCGAGCACCCCGATGGCGGCCGCCAGGGCGATGTCCCAGCGGTAGCCCTCCACCGCCGCTTCCTTGACGGCGTAGACGACAGCGACGATGCCGACGAGGGAGAGCAGGACGCTGGGGATGTCCCAGGGCCCGGGATCCGGATTGCGTGACTCCGGGATGACCTTGGCGCCGACGGCGACCAGCAGCGCCATCACCGGCAGGTTGATCAGGAAGACCGAGCCCCACCAGAAGTGCCCCAGCAGAAAGCCGCCGAGGACCGGCCCGACGGCCATACCGGCCGAGGCCATCGCGCCCCAGATGCCGATGGCGAGGCTGCGTTCCCTGGGGTCGTGGAAGAGGTTGCGGATCAGCGCCAGGGTGGCGGGCATCAGGGTCGCACCGGCGACGCCCTGCAGGGCCCGCGCGGCGATCATCATCTCCGCGCTGGAGGCGTACGCGGCGAGCACCGACATCGCGCCGAAGCCGACCGAGCCGATCAGCAGCAGCTTCTTACGGCCGATGCGGTCGCCGAGGCTGCCCATGGACACCAGCAGACCGGCGATGACGAAGGAGTAGATGTCGCCGATCCACAGCAGCTGGGTGCCGGAGGGGCGCAGGTCTTCGCTCAGGAAGGGGGTGGCGAGGCCGAGGACCGTGGCATCGACGCCGACCAGCAGGACGGCGAGGACGAGGACGGCGAGCGCGAGCCAGCGACCCGGGCGGGGCTGGTCGTCCACATGGGCCGAACCGGCCGGTCCTGACGCTGTGGTCTCGGTCATTTCTCCATGCTCCGTCGGATGCCGCCGAGCAGCAGCTCGGCGATCGAGTGGGTGAGGTCGTTGCGGGCCACCCGTCCTTCGTGGACGGCGTAGGCGCCGGCGCCGATCAGGCCGTAGAAGGCCTCGGTGAGCCAGGCGGCGCTCAGGTCGATCCGGAAATCGCCCTCTTCCTGGCCGCGGCGGAAGAGGGCGGAGATACGGGCGTCCAGCTCCGCCCAGCCGGCGTTGATCTCGCCGTCCTCGAAGAGCTGGTTCTCGGTGAAGAGGAAGGCCAGTACGGCGGCGACCGGTTCGGCCTCGGCGATCAGCCGGCGCAGCGCCTCGGCCGCGTCCCCCTCCTCCAGCCGCGCCGCGTCCATCGCCTGCACGAACTGCGCGATCCCGTGCTCCTCCAGCGCCCGGATCAGGGCGTCCCGTCCGGCGAAGTGCCGGTGCAGGGTCGCGCGGCTGATGCCCGCGGCGCGGGCGATCTCGTCCATCGGCGTCGATGCCCGGCGCGTGAGCAACGCGGCGGCTTCTTCGAGTACCCGTTCACGATCCACTGCCATGAGACAGAAGATACCCTAATGAGACGTCAATGTCTCACATGCTTCTCGCACCGCGTACGACGACGGCCCGCCCCGGGTCTTTCCGGGGCGGGCCGCCGTCGTACGTCTGAGCCGGTTAGGGCTGCTGCAGGGGCTGCTTGGCCGCCGCCCACTCCTGCTGCTTCACCAGGTCCGTCCGCACCTCGGCGAGCTGGACCGCCACCGCCGAGGGAGCGGTGCCACCGCGGCCGCTGCGCGAGGCCAGCGCGCCCGGGACGTTCAGCACCCCCCGCACCTCCGGGGTCAGATGCGGCGAGATCTTCGCGAACTGCTCATCGGTGAGCTGGTCGAGCTCGATGCCGTGCGCCTCGCACTCCTTGACGCACTCCCCCGCGACCTCATGCGCCACCCGGAACGGCACGCCCTGCTTGACCAGCCACTCCGCGATGTCGGTGGCCAGCGAGAAGCCGGCCGGGGCCAGCTCTTCCATGCGCTCACGGTTGACGGTCAGGGTCGCCATCATGCCGGTGAACGCCGGGAGCAGCACCTCCAGTTGGTCGCAGGAGTCGAAGACCGGCTCCTTGTCCTCCTGGAGGTCGCGGTTGTATGCGAGCGGCAGCGCCTTGAGCGTGGCCATCAGGCCGGTCAGATTGCCGATGAGCCGGCCCGACTTGCCCCGCGCCAGCTCCGCGATGTCCGGGTTCTTCTTCTGCGGCATGATCGACGAGCCGGTGGAGAAGGCGTCGTGGAGGGTGACGAAGGAGAACTCCTTCGTGTTCCAGAGGATGATCTCCTCCGCGATCCGCGAGAGGTTGACCCCGATCATCGCCGTGATGAAGGCGAATTCGGCGGCGAAGTCACGCGAGGCCGTGCCGTCGATGGAGTTGCCGGCCGAGCCGTGTTCGAAGCCGAGGTCGGCGGCGACCGCCTCCGGGTCGAGGCCGAGCGAGGAGCCGGCCAGCGCGCCCGAGCCGTACGGGGAGACGGCGGTGCGGTCGTCCCACTGCCGCAGCCGCTCCGCGTCCCGGGACAGCGACTGCACATGGGCCAGGACGTGGTGGGCGAAGAGCACCGGCTGGGCGTGCTGGAGGTGGGTGCGGCCCGGCATCGCGACGTCCGGGTGGGCCTCGGCGAGGCCGACCAGCGCCTCCTGGAGGTCGGCGATCAGGCCGCCGATGATCCGGGCATGGTCGCGCAGATACATCCGGAAGAGCGTGGCGACCTGGTCGTTGCGGGACCGGCCGGCCCGCAGCTTGCCGCCGAGGTCCGGGCCGAGCCGCTCCAGCAGGCCCCGCTCCAGGGCGGTGTGGACGTCCTCGTCGGCGACGGTGCCGGTGAACGAGCCGTCCGCGACATCGGCTTCGAGCTGGTCGAGCCCGGCGAGCATCCGGCTCAGCTCGTCCTCGGTGAGCAGGCCCGCCTTGTGGAGCACACGGGCGTGCGCGCGGGAGCCGGCGATGTCGTACGGGGCCAGCCGCCAGTCGAAGTGGACCGACGCCGACAGCTGGGCCAGCGCCTCGGCGGGGCCGGCGGCGAAACGGCCGCCCCAGAGCCGGACGTCACCGCTGTTGCTGCTCACTGCTGCTCCTCAAGGCTGCTGCGACGGGCATTCCGGGACGCATCCCGGGCCCCCTGTGCCGCCTCCCCCAAGGTCTTAAAGACCAGGGGGGACCCCCACCCCACCATGAGGGCAGGGAGGCGGCGCTGTACGAAGGTAACGAGGCGGCTCAGGCGAGGTCGCGCTTGGCCGCGATCTTGCTCGACATGCCGAAGAGCTCGATGAAGCCCTTCGACAGCGACTGGTCGAAGGTGTCGCCGGTGTCGTAGGTCGCCAGGTTGAAGTCGTAGAGCGACTGGTCGGACTTCCGGCCGGTGACGACCGCGCGGCCGCCGTGCAGGGTCATCCGGATGTCGCCGCTGACCTGCTGGTTGGCCTCGTTGATGAAGCCTTCCAGGGCGCGCTTGAGCGGGGAGAACCACAGGCCGTCGTAGACCAGCTCGCCCCAGCGCTGCTCGACCTGCCGCTTGTAGCGGGCCAGTTCGCGCTCGACGGTGACGTTCTCCAGCTCCTGGTGCGCGGTGATCAGCGCGATGGCGCCGGGCGCCTCGTACACCTCGCGGGACTTGATGCCGACCAGCCGGTCCTCGACCATGTCGATCCGGCCGATGCCCTGGGCGCCGGCCCGTACGTTGAGCTGCTGGATGGCCTGGAGGACGGTGACGGGCTTGCCGTCGATGGCGACCGGGACACCCTCCTTGAAGGAGATGACGACCTCGTCGGCCTCCCGCTGGGTGGCCGGGTTCTCCGTGTACTCGTACACGTCCTCGATCGGCGCGTTCCAGATGTCCTCCAGGAAGCCGGTCTCCACGGCCCGCCCGAAGACGTTCTGGTCGATGGAGTACGGCGACTTCTTGGTGGTCGCGATCGGGAGGTTCTTCTCCTCGCAGAAGGCGATCGCCTTGTCCCGGGTCATCGCGTAGTCACGGACCGGGGCGATGCACTTCAGGTCGGGGGCGAGGGAGGAGATGCCGGCCTCGAAGCGGACCTGGTCGTTGCCCTTGCCGGTGCAGCCGTGGGCGACGGTGCTGGCGCCGTGCTTCTTGGCGGCGGCGACCAGGTGCTTGACGATGGTCGGCCGGGAGAGCGCGGAGACCAGCGGATAGCGGTCCATGTACAGCGCATTGGCCTTGATCGCCGGGAGGCAGTACTCGTCGGCGAATTCGTCCTTGGCGTCCGCGACCTCGGCCTCGACCGCGCCGCAGGCAAGCGCACGCTTGCGGATGACGTCCAGGTCCTCGCCACCCTGGCCGACGTCCACGGCAACGGCGATGACCTCGGCGCCCGTCTCCTCGGCGATCCAGCCGATACAGACGGAGGTGTCCAGGCCGCCCGAGTAGGCGAGTACGACGCGCTCGGTCACGGGTTTCTCCTTACGGTGCATTCGCTGATGGGTATAAGTATGCACTCCACCGTATGTTTCGTCAACGCGTCGATGAATATGCAGGTCAGCGGCGGGTCGACGGCGTGGCGCGAGGCCTCAGAAGCCCTCCTGGAGCACCTCGGCCAGCACGGCCGCATGACTGGAGGACGCGTCCTTCGTGGCCGTCAGCAGCGTCAGCGGCCCCTCGCCGGCGCGCGCCCGCAGCCGCTCCAGCGCCTGCCGGGCATCCTCCTGCGCCAGTTCCGCGCGATACCGCTCGGCGAAACGGTCGAACCGCTCCCCCTGATGGCCGTACCAGCGCCGCAGCTCGGTCGAGGGCGCGACGTCCTTGCACCACTCGGTGAGCCGGGCATCCTCCTTGGACAGCCCGCGCGGCCACAGCCGGTCGACCAGCACCCGCGCCCCGTCCGCCGGCTCCGGCGCCTCGTACACCCGGCGCACCCGGAGACCCTCCGTCGCGGACATTTCACCCATATCTCATCGAACCACGGGCCCGGAGCCCCCGCAGGGAGGCCGGGACGCACCCCGTGGGGCCCCGCTTTGGATTCATGGGCTGGGACAGGGTATTTTTCTTCTGCACACCCCGGCCGGGCATCTTCCGGCCGGTACGAGCACCGGGACGTGGCGCAGCTTGGTAGCGCACTTGACTGGGGGTCAAGGGGTCGCAGGTTCAAATCCTGTCGTCCCGACGGTGTTTTTGCAGGTCAGAGGCCGCTTCCGTACATCGGAGGCGGCCTTTGGCCGTTGTGGCTGCGCCGGAGGCCCGTACGCGGGAGCCTTCCCGGGGCCGCGACGGGCCCGGGAGGGCGGGGTCCGGCCGGGGCGGCGGCGGCCCGGCGGCTGTGGCAGCCGCGGGGCGGCCGGCCCCGGCCGGCGTCCCCTACGGCGCTGTCTCCGAGAGGTCGCGCTGGTGCGGGATCGTGATCTCCTCCGGCTTCTGGAGGGCCACGGTCCGGGCCGGGGAGGGGATCCGGATGCCCTCGTCCCGGTAGCGCCGGTGCAGGCGCTTGATGAACTCGTGCTTGATCCGGTACTGGTCGCTGAACTCGCCGACGCCCAGGATCACCGTGAAGCCGATCCGGGAGTCGCCGAAGGTGTGGAAGCGGACGGCCGGTTCATGGTCGGGGTCGCCCCCGTTGACGTCCTTCATCACGCTCTCGACGACCTCGGTGGTGACCCGCTCGACGTGGTCGAGGTCGCTGTCGTAACCGACGCCCACCTGCACCAGGATCGTCAACTTCTGTTCCGGGCGGGTGAAGTTGGTCATGTTGGTGCCGGACAGCTGGGCGTTGGAGATGATCACCAGGTTGTTGGAGAGCTGACGCACCACGGTGTTACGCCAGTTGACGTCGACGATATAGCCCTCCTCGCCGCTGCTGAGCCGGATGTAGTCGCCGGGTTGCACCGTCTTGGAGGCGAGGATGTGCACGCCCGCGAAGAGGTTGGCGAGGGTGTCCTGGAGGGCCAGGGCGACCGCGAGACCGCCCACGCCCAGCGCGGTCAGGAGCGGGGCGATGGAGATGCCCAGGGTCTGCAGGACGACGAGGAAACCCATCGCCAGCACGATGATGCGGGTGATGTTGGCGAAGATGGTCGCCGAACCGGCCACCCCGGACCGGGACTGGGCAAGGGACCTCACCAGCCCGGTGATCACCCGGGCCGCGGTGAGCGTGGCGACCAGGATGAGCAGCACCATCAGCGTCCGGTCGACGGTGCGTCCGACCGCCTCCGTCAGCGGCAGGGCGGCGGTCGCCGCCGCCAGCCCGCCGGCGATCGCCGCCCAGGGCACCACGGCCCGCAAGGCGTCGACGATGACGTCGTCCCCGCTCCACCGGGTGCGGAGCGCGTGTTTGCCCAGCCACCGCAGGGCCACCCGCAGCAGCAGGCCGGCCACGATGCCGGCGGCCAGCGCCGCTCCGGCGACGATCAGGTCGTGCAGTGTCACAGCGCGGTTCACCGGCCGGCTCCTCCCGCGACCGGAAGGAGCGGACGTGCTATGAGCCGGATGTGATGTCTCGTCACCATGCCACCTTGTCTCTAGGGCTGCGAAGGCGCCGGGACATCCGTGGACGTCCCGGCGCGAACTGCCATCCTGCCGTATGGGGTTCGGCAGGCCGCGGGTGGCTAGGTGGATTCCGGGCAACGGCGGCCGCACAGGGCGGGGGGGTGTGCTCCGGGTGGTGGCGGGATGCGCCCCGGGGGCGGCGGGGGCGGCGCTCAGTGCGCCTTCTGCGCCAGCCGCAGCAGGTGGTCGGCGAGGGCCTGGCCGCCCGTCGGGTCGCGGCTGATGAGCATCAGGGTGTCGTCGCCCGCGATGGTGCCGAGGATGTCGTGCAGCTCGGCCTGGTCGATGGCCGAGGCCAGGAACTGGGCGGCGCCCGGCGGGGTGCGCAGGACAACGAGGTTGGCGGAGGCCTCGGCGGAGATGAGGAGTTCGCCGGAGAGGCGGCGCATCCGCTCCTCCTTGGCCGACTCGCCCAGCGGCGCGCGCGGCTTGCGGTCGCCGCCCTCGCTGGGCACCGCGTAGATCAGCTCCCCGCCGGTGTTGCGGATCTTCACCGCGCCCAGCTCGTCCAGATCGCGCGAGAGCGTCGCCTGGGTGACGGACAGGCCGTCGTCGGCGAGCAGCTTGGCGAGCTGGCTCTGGGAGCGGACCGGCAGCCGGTTGAGAATGTCCACGATCCGGCGGTGGCGGGCGGTGCGGGTCTGCGGCACGGCCTGGCCACCGTTGTGCGACTCGTTGTCCTGCGGCTCGGTCATCGTTGTCGTCAGTCTCCGGATCGTCGTTCCCCGTCGGCCCCTTGGCGGGCCGTGCTGAGGACCGCGGGCAGCTTCCGGAGGAACTCGTCCGCTTCGTCGTCGGAGACGATCAGCGGCGGGGCGAGCCGGACGACGTCCGGCGCGACCGCGTTCACCAGGAGGCCCGCGTCCTGAGCCGCCTGCTGCACCTGTGGCGCGAGCGACTCCGTCAAGACGATACCCAGGAGCAGCCCCGCACCGCGGACCTGGCCGACCAATGGGTGCCCCAGGGCCTCGGTCCCCTCGCGCAGCCGCTCGCCGACCCGCTTGACGTGGTCGAGGATGCCGTCCTTCTCGATGGTGTCCAGGACGGCGAGGGCGCCCGCGCAGACCACCGGGTTGCCGCTGAAGGTCGAGCCGTGCGAACCGGGGGTGAGCAGGTCGGCCGCGGGGCCGAAGGCGAGGGTGGCGCCGATCGGGAGGCCGCCGCCCAGGCCCTTGGCGAGGGTGACGACGTCCGCCTCGACGCCCTGGGCCTGGGACTCCAGCCAGTGGCCGGTCCGCCCGATGCCGGTCTGGATCTCGTCGAGGACGAGCAGGGTGCCGGTGGCGGCGGTGATCTCGCGGGCGGCCCGGAGGTAGCCGGGCGGCGGCACAACCACGCCGTTCTCGCCCTGGACGGGCTCCAGGATGACGAAGGCGGTGTCGGTGGTGACGGCGGCGCGCAGGGCGTCCACGTCCCCGTACGGGACGTGGTCGACGTCGCCGGGCAGCGGGGCGAACGGGGCCTGCTTGGCGGGCTGGCCGGTGAGCGCGAGGGCGCCCATGGTCCGGCCGTGGAAGCCGCCGGCGGTGGAGACCATGTGGGTGCGCCCGGTCAGCCGGCCGATCTTGAAGGCGGCTTCGTTGGCCTCGGCGCCGGAGTTGGAGAAGTAGACCCGGCCGGGGCGGCCGGCCAGCGCGAGCAGCCGCTCGGCCAGGGCGACGGTGGGCTCGGCGACGAAGAAGTTCGAGACATGGCCGAGGGTGGCGACCTGGTCGGAGACCGCGCGGACCACCGCGGGGTGGGCATGGCCGAGCGCGTTGACCGCGATGCCGCCGAGGAAGTCGAGGTACTCCTTGCCGTCGGCGTCCCACACCCTGGCGCCCTCGCCGCGTACCAGCGGGACGCGGGGGGTGCCGAAGTTGTCCATCATGGCGCCCTGCCAGCGGCCGGTGAGAGCCGCGTTGGTCACCGGGCCGTGGCCGTGTGCCGCCTCGCTCATGTCGCCCCCTCGATCGTGTTCGCGTCCGGCACGACCATCGTGCCGATTCCTTCGTCGGTGAAGATCTCCAGCAGGATCGAGTGCTGGACCCGCCCGTCGATGACCCGGGCGGTGTGCACGCCGTTGCGGACGGCGTGCAGACAGCCCCGCATCTTGGGGACCATGCCGCTGGCCAGGTCGGGCAGCAGCTTCTCCAGTTCGGAGGCGGTGAGGCGGGAGATCACCTCGTCGCTGTCGGGCCAGTCCTCGTAGAGGCCCTCGACATCGGTGAGGACCATCAGGGTCTCGGCGCCGAGGGCCGCGGCCAGCGCGGCCGCGGCGGTGTCGGCGTTGACGTTGAAGACGCCGGAGCCCCCGGAGGCGGCGTCCTCCGCGTCGCTGCTGCGGGCGATGGAGGAGATGACCGGAATCCGGCCGTCGTCCAGCAGCGCCTGGACCGCACCGGGGTCGATCGCGGTGATCTCGCCGACCCGGCCGATGTCCACCCGCTCCCCGTCGATGTCGGCGTAGTGCTTGGTGGCGGCCATCAGATGGGCGTCCTCGCCGGTCATGCCGATGGCGAGCGGGCCGTGCTCGTTGAGCAGCCCGACCAGCTCGCGCTGCACCTGGCCGGCCAGCACCATCCGTACGACGTTCATCGCCTCGGGCGTGGTGACCCGCAGGCCGCCCTTGAACTCCGACTCCAGGCCCAGCAGGTCCAGCTGGGCACTGATCTGCGGGCCGCCGCCGTGCACGACGACGGGGCGCAGTCCGGCGTGCCGCAGGAAGACCACGTCCTGGGCGAAGGCGCGCTTGAGCTCCTCGTCGATCATGGCGTTGCCGCCGAACTTGATGACGACGGTCTTGCCGTGGTGCCGGGTCAGCCAGGGCAGCGCCTCGATCAGGGTGCGTGCCTTGGGAAGGGCGGTGTGCTTACGGGTGCTCATGCCGGGCCGGCCTCGTTTCTCCCCCACGCTTCGCGCGGGAGGTACCCCCAGGCGGGCTGTGCGGACAGCACGCGCCGGAGCCTTAGGTGCGCGCTCATGACGAGTACGCGCTGTTCTCGTGGACGTAATCGGCGGTGAGGTCGTTGGCCCAGATGACCGCGGACTCGGTGCCGGCGGCGAGGTCGGCGGTGATCCGCACCTCCCGGTAGCGCATGTCGACCAGCTCGCGGTCCTCGCCCACCGAGCCGTTCTTGCAGACCCAGACGTCGTTGATGGCGACGTTCAGCTGGTCCGGCTCGAAGACGGCGGACGTGGTGCCGATGGCCGAGAGCACCCGGCCCCAGTTGGGGTCCTCGCCGTGGATGGCGCACTTGAGGAGGTTGTTGCGGGCGATCGAGCGGCCGACCTCCACCGCGTCGTCCTCGCTGGCCGCGCCCACGACCTCGATCCGGATGTCCTTGCTGGCGCCCTCGGCGTCCCCGATCAGCTGCCGGGCGAGGTCGGCGCAGACCGTGCGCACCGCCTCGGCGAAGGCGCCGGTGTCCGGGACGATGCCGGAGGCCCCGGAGGCGAGCAGCAGCACCGTGTCGTTGGTCGACATACAGCCGTCGGAGTCGATCCGGTCGAAGGTGGTACGGGTGGCCGCGCGCAGCGCCGTGTCGAGGTCGGCCGACGGCACATCCGCGTCGGTGGTCAGCACGACGAGCATGGTGGCCAGGCCCGGGGCGAGCATGCCGGCGCCCTTGGCCATACCGCCGACGGTCCAGCCGTCCTGGGTGACGACGGCGGTCTTGTGCACGCTGTCGGTGGTCTTGATGGCGATGGCGGCCTTCTCGCCGCCGTGGGGGGTCAGTTGGGCGACCGCCTGGTCGACGCCGGGCAGCAGCTTGTCCATCGGGAGCCGCAGGCCGATCAGCCCGGTGGAGGCGACCGCGACCTCGCCGGCGCTGTGCCCGAGCGCCTCGGCCACCTTCTCCGCGGTGGCGTGGGTGTCCTGGAAGCCGAGCGGTCCCGTACAAGCGTTGGCGCCACCGGAGTTGAGGACGACGGCGGAGACCGCGCCGCCCTTGAGGACCTGCTCCGACCAGACGACCGGGGCGGCCTTGACGCGGTTGGAGGTGAAGACACCGGCGGCGGCCCGTCGCGGCCCGTTGTTCACCACCAGGGCGACGTCCGGGTTGCCGTTCTCCTTGATCCCGGCAGCGATGCCCGCCGCCGTGAATCCCTGTGCTGCCGTCACGCTCACTGCTTGTCCTCCGTCGCTTCGCCGGCCCCGCCGGTCACGCCTTGCTGTCCTGCGCCGGTCCCGGTCACGGGGCGACCCCGACCTTCGGCAGGCCCGTCTCCTCCGGGAGCCCCAGGGCGATGTTCATGCTCTGCACCGCGCCGCCCGCGGTCCCCTTGGTGAGGTTGTCGAGGGCGCTGATCGCGATGATCCGGCCGGCCGCGGCATCGAGGGTCACCTGGATCTGCGCGGTGTTGGAGCCGTACACGGAGGCGGTCGACGGCCACTGGCCCTCGGGCAGCAGCCGGACGAACGGCTCGTCGGCCAGCGCCTTCTCGTACGCGGCGCGGACGGCGGCGGCGTCCACACCGGGCTTCGCCTTCGCCGAGCAGGTGGCGAGGATGCCGCGGGACATGGGGGCCAGGGTCGGGGTGAAGGAGACGCCGATGCGCTCGCCGGCCACCGCGCTGAGGTTCTGGATCATCTCGGGGGTGTGCCGGTGGCTGCCGCCGACGCCGTACGGGCTCATCGCGCCCATGACCTCGGAGCCCAGCAGATGGGGCTTGAGTGCCTTGCCGGCGCCGGAGGTGCCGGTGGCCGCCACGATGACGGCCTCGGGCTCGGCGAGCCGGTCCGCGTAGGCGGGGAACAGCGCGAGCGAGACGGCGGTCGGGTAGCAGCCCGGGACCGCGATGCGCCGGGTCCCCTGCAGCGCGGCGCGGCCCCCGGGCAGCTCGGGGAGGCCGTACGGCCAGGTGCCCGCGTGGGCCGTGCCGTAGAACGCCTCCCAGTCCGCGGCGTCGGTGAGCCGGAAGTCGGCCCCGCAGTCGACGACGAGCACCTCGGGCCCGAGCTCCTCGGCGACCGCGGCGGACTGGCCGTGCGGCAGCGCGAGAAAGACGACATCGTGCCCGGCCAGGACCTCGGCGGAGGTCGGCGCCAGCACCCGGTCGGCCAGCGGGACCAGCTGCGGCTGCAGCGCTCCCAGGCGCTGACCCGCATTGGAGTACCCGGTCAGCGCCCCGATCTCCACCTCCGGGTGCCCCAGAAGCAGACGCAGCACTTCACCCCCCGCGTACCCGCTCGCACCGGCCACTGCTGCTCGTACCGTCATGGACCCTCCTCCTTCATGGCATGACTATACGGAAAGCGGCAGTTTTATGCAATGAGCTGGCGGCGGGACGGTCCGGGGCCTGTGACCTGAGACTTTCGGTCGGCGGATCATGATCTGAACCGTGGAGGTCAGGAGCGCGCCGAGGATTCTTGTCGCCGAGTTGCTCTCTGTTTGGCGACGGTCCGGATGTCGTGACAGAGCGGGCGCATAGGATCACCGGCATGGCACTGCGTCCGGTTCAGGTGAACATCAAGGCTCTTGATCACTCGGCGGTCGGCCGGTTCTGGGCGGAGGCGCTCGGCTGGAGTGCTTACAGCCCGGGCGTGACCACCTACACCGGGCCCGCCGGCGGCACCGTCTGGCCGGAACCGGTCGGCGTCGGCATCGACGTCGTTCCCGTTGCGGAACCCAAGGCGACGGCGAAGAACCGGGTGCACCTCGATCTCGCCACCACCTCGGCGGCCCATCAGGCGGAGTTGGTCGCGCGCCTGAAGGCTCTCGGTGCGACGCCCGCCCACGTGGGCCAGGGCGACGTGCCGTGGACGGTCCTCGCCGACCCGGAGGGCAACGAGTTCTGCGTGCTGGAGCCTCGGGAGATCTACCGGGACACCGGGCCGATCGCCGCGGTGGTGGTCGACTGTGCGGATCCGCGGGCCATGGCCCGGTTCTGGGGTGAGGCGATGGACTGGCCCCTGCGCGAGGTGACCGACGATCATGCGGCGTTGCGCTCCGCCAAGGGTGTCGGCCCGTATCTCGAGTTCCTCCGCACGCCCGACGTGAAGACCGTGCCGGACCGCGTCCATCTTGACCTGCTGCCGTACCCCGGTGACGACAAGGCGGCGGAGGTGGCCCGGCTGCGAGCCCTCGGCGCCACCGACCTCGACCTCGGCCAGGGCGACGTCCCGTGGACGTGCCTGTCCGACCCGGAGGGCCACGAGTTCTGCGTCCTCGCCCCGTCCTGACGCGGAGCCGCACGCTCGGGACGCGGCAGGTGACGGGTGCTCGCGCAGCGGGCGCTGTTTGACCTTGACACGATGTCAGGGTCTTCACTCCTTGCCGAGGAGGTGGTCTCGATGACGGTCACGAGACAGGACACGGATACGGTGCGGGCGCTTCAGGGGTTGGAGGACGGCCGTTCGTCCGTGCGGCTGCGGGCTGCTCTGGCGGTCGGCACGACGCCCGACCCACGCTTCGTCGACAAGCTCATCGAGCGATGCGCGATCGAGCCCGAGTTTCTTGTCCGCGACATGCTGACCTGGGCGCTCACCCGCCACCCGGTGTCCATGACGCTTCCCGAGCTGCTCCGCGAAGTCCGCTCGGAGCGTACGCAGGCACGGAGCCAGGCGCTGCACACGCTGTCCAAGATCGGGGACCGGCAGGCGTGGCCGGCCCTCACACGGGCGCTCCTGTGCGACGCCGACGACGAGGTGGCGCGGAGCGCCTGGCGGGCCGCGGTCGTGCTCGTGCCGGAAGGCGAGGAGTCCGCGTTGGCAACGGTGTTGGCGACGCAGCTCGGGCGCGGTGGGCGGGAGACGCAACTGAGCCTCAGCCGGGCGCTGGTCGCGCTGGGCGACGTGATGGTGCCGGCTCTGCTTGCTGCGACAACGGCCCCCGACCCGCGCATACGCACGCACGCGCGCGCCACACAACGACTGCTGCGCGACCCGGACGCCGGATTCGAGTTCGCGATCGAGGAGGCGAAGCGCGCCGTGGCCCTCGGCGGGGCCGGCCAGGAGGGACGATAGGACGTGTTGATCGGTGAGGTGGCGGGACGATCCGGGGTCAGTGCCCGCATGCTCCGGCATTACGAGTCGCTCGGTCTGGTGCGCCCTTCGGGTCGTACCGGCTCCGGCTATCGGGAGTACTCCGGGGAGGACATCCAGCGGATCTTCCATATCGAGAGCCTGCGGTCGCTGGGGCTGTCGCTGCGTGAGATCGGACGCGCGCTCGACGATCCCGGCTTCATGCCCTCGGCGCTCGTCGACGACCTCATCCGCCGGACGCGCGAACGCATCGCGGCGGAGACGGAGTTGCTCACCCGGCTGCGCCGGATCGATGCCGCGGACCCCGCCGGCTGGGAGGACGTCCTCCAGGTCGTTGCGCTCCTCCAGGCACTGGAGTCGAAGAGCGCCGACGCGCGCCAGCGCGCGGCCCTTTCCTCGGCCGACGAGGTCCCGGTGCCGGTGGAGGCCCTGGTCGAGGCCGCACTGAGCGAGACGGAGCCGAACGTCGCCGGCGCCCTTCGATGGGCGCTGGCGCGATCGAACGGCCGCGGCCCGGCACTGCTGGCGGAGGGCCTCGGCTCACCGGTGGCCGCGGTGCGGGAACGTGCCGTTCGGTCCCTCGCCGAGATGCCCGGTGGTGAGGTCACCGCGCAGCTGCGGGATGCCCTCGCGAACCCCGATGTCGTGGTCCGCGGGTATGCGGCTCTGGAGCTCGGCACACGTGGTGTGGCCGATGCGGTCCCGACGCTCCTCGACATGATCGTGGAGGGAAGGAACGACACCGATGCCGCCGATGCACTGAGCGTGCTGGCGAGCGACACCGTGACGGCGGATCAGATCGCGACCGGGCTCGTCGAGCGCCTCGCCCACGACACCACGGAAGCGCCTGCACGCGGACGGCTGACCCAGGCGCTGGCGGGCATCCCGGGGACGAGGGCGTCCCGTGCCCTCGTGGAGCTGTCGCATGACGTGGACCGTGCCGTTGCGCTGACTGCGGCGTACCTTCTTCAGCTGCGCGACGCACGGTGACGGAGCTCTCCTGGGGCGCCGCGTGGGTCGGTTCGGTCCCGGCACCCCGTATTTCAGAGGCATTTTCTTGATGACTGTGTTTTCTTGGCATGCGCCGGACCTCCTGGCAACTCACCCACCTTTCCAAGGGACACTCCCATGAACTCCGCTCACGGCCCCCGCATCGCGGTCGTCGGCGCGGGCCTCGGCGGCCTTGCCTTAGCCCGTGTCCTGCAGCTCCACGGCCGCTCCGTCACCGTCTTCGAACGTGAGGCGGCCACCGGCGCCCGCCACCAAGGCGGCAGCCTCGACATCCACGCCGCCACCGGTCAGGCCGCTCTGCGTGCGGCGGGCCTGCTCGACCGGTTCCGCGCCCTGTCGCGCCCCGAGAGCCAGGAGTGGCGCGTGCTCGACCCCGTCACCGCCACCGCCCTGCCCTTCCCGGGGCCCGTCCACGACGACGACAGCCCGGAGATCGACCGCGGCCCACTGCGCAACCTGTTCCTGGAATCCCTCGCCGAGGGCACCGTCCGGTGGGGCTGCACCGTCACCGGGGCCACCCCGCTCGGGGACGGTGCCTGGCGCCTGCTCCTCGACGACGGCACCACCGAGGACGCCGACCTGGTGGTCGGCGCCGACGGCGCCTGGTCGCGCATCCGCCCGGCCCTGTCGGACGCCACGCCCGGCTACACCGGTGTCACCTTCCTCGAGACCGGCTTCGACGACTGCGAAGCCCGCCATCCCGACCTCGCACGCAGGGTGGGCAACGGCACCCTGCTGGCGACGGCCGACGGCAAGGCCCTGCTCGCCCAACGCAACGGCAACGGCTACCTCCGCGTCTACGTCGCCTTCCGCGCCCCACGTGACTGGCAGGTGGCTGCCGGCGTGGCGCCCGACGACACGGCGGCCGTGCGCGCACATCTGCTGAAGATGTTCGACGGCTGGGACGAGAGCCTGCTCCACCTCCTGCGGCACCACGACGGCGGGTTCGTCGACCGGCCCGTGTTCGCGCTGCCCGCCCCGCACACCTGGGAACACGTCCCCGGCATCACCCTGCTGGGCGACGCCGCGCACCTGATGCCCCCCGTCGGGCTCGGTGCCAACCTCGCCATGCTCGACGGCACCGACCTCGCCCACGCCCTCCTCGCCGAATCCAGCCTCGACGACGCCGTCCGCGCCTACGAGCACCTCATGCTGCCGCGCTCGGCCCAGGCCGCCCAGGACTGCGCCGAGGCACTCGACCACCTCATTCCCCCGACGGACTCCTGAGCAAGCGCCACCACCACGCCGGCCATGAGCCCCACACTGCCGACGCCTGGATCTTGGTGTGTCAGCCCAGCCGCATACCGAGCACCAGGCCGAGGGCGAGGGCGACGGCAAAAGCCACGGCAATGACGACGAGGATGCCGGCGATGACGGTGAGGGCCGTCCGCTTCAGCCCTTTCTTTGCTTCTCGGGGGATCTCGGTGGGGTCCCGCTGATAAGCGGACGAGATCGATCGCCGCAAGGGCCGGGTCAGCCGCCGGATCCATCTGCGCTTTCGGTTCTCCTTGCCCGCCAGGTCGGACTTGCTCAGGAAAGGGTCAAGGACGCACTCTCCGTACGCCACAACGGTCTCCCACACTCGCGCCCAGCGCGGCACGGGGCCGCGAGCCGGCTGCTTGCCCGACTCCTTGAGAAGCCTCCCGACAGATTCCATGACGTCCTTCAGCGTCTCCTTGGCACTGTCATTGCCGCGGTAGACGGTCTCCAAGAGGTCGTAGCTCGACTTCTGCTGCTTTTGCAGATTTCCTTCCATCCATGCGCGTGCGGCGCGCGCGGTAGCCAACTCCCCCGTGGGGCCCTTCGGCGCCTCCGCCCGGAGGATAGCCAAGTGGAGATCCACCTCCGCCTTTCGGCGGTCCTGGCTACTGAGCCCTGGCAGCAGGTACAGCAAATGGTGCGCGCCATCGAGGCGGCCCCAGGCAAAGTCGGACCTGCGCCATTCGGCATCGATGAATGCACCGAAGTGCTCGAATTTGATACCGAAGAGCTTACGGTCGCCCAGCCCGTCATATCGGTCTTCGTCGAACAGGGGGCTGATGTTATCAGGCCCGAGTCGCAAGAAATCGAATTGCGGCGCAAGGGGTTCGACGACCTCCGCGGGAGGTGCATACGTGCGGCAGAGCACTTCGACCGCCAGACAGGCTGACACTACTGAAGTCGCATCCCAATCTCCCCGGTATGCCCACTCCGTGCCGAAATCGGAGCCGTCCTGGCTCATTTGGCGAGTTGCCTCGCGAACCGCCGCGATATAATCGTTCGCCGCCTCCAGAATGATTCCCGCCGTCTTCTCGGGAACGTTCAGATCGTCGAACACCCGCTGGTAAAGTCGAGCCGCCCCTTCGTCGGCGACCTCCTCACCTCGCGCATGCGTGAGGAGTTCGGCGTTGATGGCATCCGTCATCGCCAATACCTCGCGCAGATTTTCGCTGATTTTCTGTGCACCTTCACTCAAAGGACCCCGCGCCCTGTCGAGTTTCCCGCCCTGCTCAAAAACGAGTGGCTGATGAAGATGCCCGATGAGGCATTGCAGGACCCGTTCCGCTGTGGAGAGCCCCCAGGACCAGCGAGTTGCCCGCTCCCCCTCAAAGGGTCGCATGATTTCACTCGCATCACTGCGCGGTACCCAGTTGGGGCGCTCCCACGTCCCTTCTCCCTGCCGACCTGCCCCAAGAACCTCGTCGACCCACTTTCGCTCCGCTTCCGGCGTCGCGGACAGGCAATTCACCGCACCCAGTGCCGTCATGCGCTTTCGCACGTCATACAGCACGGAGCGAGCCCGGTTCCGGCGGTACTCAGGAAGCAGATCCGCCGCCACCTTGCGCGTGGTGTCATCCAGAGGGGAGTCGCTCGCCATCCTCTGAAAGAGGTCGAGCTGCCGGTCCCGAATACTGCTTGCCAGACGTTTCGCCAAGTCCTCGGCACCGGATCGAAAATTGACCTCTGCGGGATGCCGGATGGCGCTCATGCCGGCCGCATACCACTTGATTTCGTCGCACGCTCGGTCCTTGGTGTTCTCCGGTGGAATCCGACCGGCGGACGGGACGATGAAGACAACGACGCGCCGAACCGGAAGGTCGATCTTTCGCCGGGTGATCGCGTCGAGCACCGGCCCGAACGGGGCGTTGTTCAGCACTCCGCCGTCCATGACGCAGCTCGCCGGGAACCCCAATGCTGCGGGCGGTTCCTGCCGGTACTCCATCAAAAGGCTTTCACTGACCGGACCGAATGCCATCGGAAAGCTCGCGGTGGCACGTGCGGCCAGGACGAGGGATTCGTCATTGGCCTTGTCGAAGTCGGTGTGCAGCTTTCGCTCCATGTCCCAGGTTTGGCATGTGTTCTTCGTGTAGGTGACCCGCTCACCCTGCTGGAAGCGGTACAGGCGCCGATGGTCACGGACATCGAAGACCGCGCCGAAGCCGTCGCTGAACTGTTTGCTCCGACCATCGAGCGCGGTCGCGGTGATGAACAACGTCACCGGCTGCTGGGGACAGCCGGCGCAGTCACCGATGGTGTTGAGGGCATCCCTCATCTTGGTCTCGAATGCCTCCCCCCTGAGCACGCTGTTCACCGGTTTTTTCAGCGGCTTCAGGAGCTGGTCCAGCGCGGCTGACTGCTGCCACACCGAACGGAGATTGGGAAGGGCCGAACCGCGGGCGAGAGCAGTCGCGAGCAACAGGCCGTTCAATCCACCGGCAGATGTGCCGGATACGATATCGATCGATACCTTCGTCCCGGCGTCACGAGCCAGTCGCTCCCAGATCTCGAAAACCGGCCGGTCCTCGTCGGCCACGGCACCCGCCGACTCGATACCGCTGGAAGCCCGTCGCAGAAGGTCCAGCTCATGCGTCACGCCGCCCATCCACACGGCCAGACTGACGCCGCCGTTCAGGACGAGCGCAAGCTGCGTTTCATGGTGCCGTGTGGGGGTGTTCGCATCCGTCATATGCTCGAAACTAATTCCGCATGATCCACGGCGCCTTGGGGACAGGGCTATTCGGCTTGCGGCAACGCACCGCCGTCAGTGCGGCCATGGCTGAACTGACCCAATACCCCAGCCGGAAGTGCATGACGGGCGCAGCCGCGCGGTGTCCGGCCGGTCCGGGCAGGCGGGTCAGGCAGAACGGCCGGACAGGGCGGCCGTGGCGTGCCGGCCGGAAGACAGCGCGGTCAGGACTTCCTGGGCGGCTCGCTCGCCGGAGCGCACCGCGCCCTCCATCAGACCGTGCATCAGCGTGGCCGACTCGGTACTGGCCCAGTGGATCCGGCCCACCGGCTCGCGCAGCGCGCTGCCGTAGTTGGTGAGGGTGCCGGTCGGGAAGTGGCCGATCATCCCGCCCAGCGACCACGGTTGGGAGGACCAGTCGGTCTCCAGGTACTGGCTGGGGCGGCGGGCCTGGGCACCGAACCGCTCGGCCAGCGCGGCCAGCCAGATCTCCTTGCGTTCGGTCGGGTCCAGGCGCTCCATCCGCAGGGCTCCGGTACTGAAGGCATAGCTGCTGAGCACCCCCGGCTCGCCCGACCGCGGTGTCTGGTCGATGGTGAGCGGGACGGGCGACCGGGGCGCGAGCGTCTGTCCCGACAGGCCCTGCGCGCGCCAGAACGGCCGCGGGTACACCGTGTGCACCCGGATGATCGCCCCCGGCACCACTCGCTGCAGCAGATGGCTGCACGCGGTGGAAAGCGGCGGGTCGAAGCTGATCCGCCCCGCCAGCACCGGCGGCGTCGCCACGATCACGCGCTGCGCCCGTACGGCGAGCGAGGCGGAAGCGATCCGCACACCGGTGCCGTCGTGTGTGATCCGCTGAACGGGGCTGGACAGATGCACCCGATCCCCCAGCTGCTCGGCCATGCGCCTGGCCAGTTCGGGGGCTCCGCCGTCCACGAGGTGGGATTCGGTTCTGCGGGAGTCGGTGTAGTAGCCGAAACCGCCGCCGCCCCGGGCCAGGGTGAGGGCGCCCAGCAGCGAGACCTCCGCCGGGTCGGCGCAGAACAGCAGGTTCATGGTCGACCTGAGCAGGGTGCGGGCGGCCGCCGAGGGCACGTTGAGCGGGTCGGACAGCCACTGCCCGAGCGTGCGGGCGTCCCACGCCCGGGCGCTCCGGGCCCGCCACGGGGCATCCGCCGGGAGGCGCCGGGCCATCAGATGCAGACGCGCAAACGCCAGGCCGAGGGCGGCGAGCGTCCCCGGGCCCGTGGTGGGGATGGCACCGCGGTAACGGTGGTTGACGCCGTCCAGGCGCAGGAGGTGATCGCCCTGCTCGTACTGGGGGTACACGGAAAGTCCCAGTTCCCGGCAGAGCTGGAACATGCGGTCCTGCCCCTTGCCCAGCCAGGTGCCGCCCGCCGAGACCACGGTCCCGTCGGGAAGCTCCCGGTTCCACACCCGTCCGCCCACCCGGTCCCTGGCCTCGAGGACGACCACCTCATGACCGGCTTGGACGAGACGTCTGGCAGCTGCGAGCCCGGCGAAGCCGGCGCCCACCACGCACACGTCTGCCCGCACCTTTCCCATGACCCACCTCCACGCCTCAGCCTCGCCCAGCAGGCCCGGCTCCGCCCGGCGGGTGATCCATCAGGGCGTGACCGGTACGGCCGCGTGCGGGGCGAACCGCTGCGGAGGGTGGCCAGGGGGTGTCTCGCGACGGGTCAGGAAAGCACCAGCGGGGTCACTCGCCCCGCTTCGCGTCCTTCTCCTCGTTCTTCTCCTCGTTCTTCTCCTTGATGCGCACGGCTTCCTTGCGGACCTCGGCCTGGGTGGCGCGTTCCTTCTGCAGCCACTCGGGAAGCTCCTGCTTCAGCGCGTCGATCTGCTCGGTGGTGAGGGGCTCGGTGACACCGCCGCGGGCCAGGCCCGAGATGGAGATGCCGAGCTTCGCCGCGACCACCGGGCGGGGGTGCGGGCCGTTGCGCCGCAGCTCCACCAGCCACTCCGGCGGATCGGCCTGCAGCGCGTTGAGCTCGCTGCGCGAGATCACACCCTCCTGGAACTCGACGGGGGTGGCCTCGAGGTACACACCCAGCTTCTTTGCCGCGGTCGCGGGCTTCATGGTCTGGGTGGTCTGGTGCGACGTCATGGTGTCAAGGGTAGCCAGCGTGTGCGAGGGCTCCGACCACGACCGGTAACCTGGCCGGCGTGACAGGCTCCGATGTGCCCCCCTCGTTCCGGCTCGCGTACGTACCGGGCGTGACGCCGGCGAAGTGGGTGCGTATCTGGCAGGAGCGGCTGCCCGGCGTCCCGCTGACCCTGGTCGCGGTGGCCGCCGCCGAAGCCGCCGGTGTGCTGCGGGACGGCGGAGCCGACGCGGGTTTCGTGCGGCTGCCGGTCGATCGGACGACCTTCAGCGCGATTCCCCTCTACACCGAGACAACGGTGGTCGTGGTCCCGAAGGACCACCTCGTGGCGGCGGCCGACGAGGTGACCGCCGAGGACCTCGCCGACGACATCGTGCTGCACCCCCTCGATGACACCCTCGACTGGGAGACCCTGCCGGGCCGGCCCGCGAACGAGCGTCCCGCCACGACCGCGGACGCCATCGAGCTGGTGGCGGCCGGGGTGGGCGTGCTCGTCGTCCCGCAGTCGCTCGCCCGGCTGCACCACCGTCGGGACCTCACCTACCGGCCCGTTACGGATGCCCCCGAGTCGCGCGTCGCGCTGTCCTGGCCGGAGGACGCGACCACCGACCTGGTGGAGGACTTCATCGGGATCGTGCGCGGGCGGACGGTCAACAGCACCCGGGGCCGCACCACCGCACCCGCCGAGCCCAAGCCGTCGAAGCGGGCTCCCGCCGGCGGTGCGCCGCGCCGGCCCGCGGCCGGCAAGACCGGCAAGACGGCCGGCAAGACCCCGCGGGGCGGCGCCGGCGGAGCCAAGGGCGGCAAGCGCGGCAAGCCCCGCCGCCGGTCGTAGCCCCGCGGCCGGTCGTCAGCCCCGGCGCCGCGCGTGCGGAGCCGCCGGCCCGCCGCCGGTCGTCAGCCCGGCGGCGCGCGTCCGGACGCGACGAAACTGCCGCCCCGTGACGGGGCGGCGTATCGCCGTGCGCGTCAGGCGTGCTGCGGAACCTCGTCCTTCAGTGCGGCCTTGATCTGTTCCCGCAGTTCAGGGCTGTCCTCGTGCCCGTGGACGGATACCGCGTGCTCGGTGGCGGCGCGGATCACTTCGTCCTCCTCGCCGGCAATGACGAGGCTGCAGTTCATCTCGCTCGGGTGATCCCGGCAGTCGACCTTCTTCCGCATGGTGCACCTCCTCGTCCTTCCAGTGTCGGCCGGTGTCGTCCCCCCGTCGAATACGGCGAATCCCGTATGGCGCGGGGGGCGGCCGCGCTGCTGCAGTGGAGAGGACGGAGGAGGTGAGCGCACATGGCGACCTCTGCCGACGTCACACCCGGTGGAGCCATGGACGAGGAGCGGGTGCAGCAGTTCCTGGAGAAAGTCATCTCCGACAGCGCCGCCGCGGTCGCCGGCCTGTGCACCTCGCTCGGCGACCGGCTCGGGCTGTACGCGGCCATGGCCGGTGCCGGACCGCTCACCTCCGCGCAGCTCGCCGACCGCACCGGGCTGGCCGAACGCTATGTGCGCGAATGGCTGGCCGCCCAGGTGGCCGGCGAATACGTCGACTACGCGCCCGGAACCGACACCTATCTGCTGCCCGACGAGCACGCCGCCGTCCTGGCGGACCAGGACGCCCCCACGTACGCGGCCGGTTTCTTCACCCTGCTGCAGGCCCTCTACGCCACCGAGGACGCCCTCATGACGGCCTTTCGCACCGGAGAGGGCGTCGGCTGGGAGGAGCACGGCCCGGCGCTGTTCGCCGGTACCGCGAAGTTCTTCCGCCCCGGCTATGCGGCCGCGCTGGTACCGGAGTGGCTGACCGCGCTGGACGGCGTGGTGGAGAAGCTGGAGCGCGGCGCGCTCGTCGCGGACGTCGGGTGCGGATATGGCTACTCCACGACGCTGATGGCGCAGGCCTTTCCCCGGTCACGGTTCCGCGGCTTCGACTTCCACCGCCCGTCCGTCGAGGCGGCTCGCGAGATCGTGGCCGAGCAGGGACTGGGCGACCGGGTCAGCTTCGACGTCGCCACCGCCCAGGACTTCCCGGGCGAGGACTTCGACCTGATCACGTTCTTCGACTGTCTGCACGACATCGGCGATCCGGGCGGGGCACTCCACCACGCCGAGGAGGCGCTGGCCGACGACGGGACCTGCATGCTCGTCGAGCCGAACGTCTCGGAGCACGCCGAGGAGAACACCAACCCCATCGGCCGGGCGATCACCGCTTCCTCGGTCGCCGTCTGTCTGCCGTCCGCGCTGGCCCAGCACGGGCCGCAGGCACTGGGAAACCACGCGGGTGAGGAGGCGATGCGGGAGATCGCCGACGAAGCCGGCCTCCACCACTGGCGACTCGCCGCAGAGACCCCCGTCAACCGCGTCTATGCCGTCGGGCGCTGAGGCGCCTGACGCCCCGGCCGGTCTTCCCCCGGCCGGCCGGGTGGCCACCGCGCGCCCGCCCTCCGGGCGCCCCCGCTCTCGCTTGACCGGCCCCTGCCCCCTCGGCACGCTGGACGTATGAGCGCGGCCGCGGAGGCCGGCCTGCGGCGCATTCTCGCCGTCGTAGACCTCTTGGGCGATGCCGTCGACGAGGAGTCCCTCGTTCCGGCCTTGCTGCCGTTGTTGCTCGCCGCCGTGCCCGGCGACAGCATCGTCTGGTCCCCCCACGCCGGCTCCGCCGACCCCCCGCGCACCCTGCCCCCCGGCCTGCTGACCGACGACATCCGCGAGGCGTTCGCCCGCGAGTCGGCCGCCGACGCCCTCGTCGCCCACACCACCCTGGGCCCGGGCACCCCGATGCGCCGCTCCACCCTGCAGACCCCCGACGAATTCCATGCCCTCGCCGCCTACACGGACGTCTACCGGCCGTGCGGCAGCGAGCATCAGCTGGCGATGTCGTTCCCCGCGGGCCATGCGGACGGGGTGCCGCGGAAGGTGTGTGTGGCGTTCAGCCGCAGGACCAGCGACTTCTCCGACGACGATGTGGCGGCCGCCGCCCTGCTGCGCACCCGGCTCGGCCACGTCCTCGGCCGGCTCGCCCCGCCGGCGCCCGTGGCGTCCCCCGTCACCCGCCGTGAATCCGCCGTCCTCGCCCTGCTCGCCCGGGGCCTGACGAACCAGCAGATCGCCCACCGGCTGGCGATCAGCCCGCGCACCGTCGACAAGCACCTGGAGCACGCCTACGCAAAGCTCCGGGTCGGCGGCCGGGTCGAGGCGGCGAACGCCTGGCTGACCCGCGGCCCGGCGGCGGGGCGGCCCGCGCCGTAGGCCGGGAGCCCGGCGCCCGGACGGCCCGCACCGATGAGTTTCCGTGGCCGTCGGCGTCCACCCGTTGCACGGCACATCCGGCCCTCCCGGGCCACCTGACAACTTACGGAGGACCTCATGACGACCGACATCGAACGGAAGGCGGACGAGGCGCGGATCCGGGAGGTGCTTCATGACCGGGCGGCCGCCACGACGGCGCGGGACGCCCGGCGGTTTCTGTCGCACTGTGCACCGGACATCGTGGAGTTCAGCCTGGCGCCGCCGCTCCAGTACAAGGGACCGCAGGCGCTCGACCAGCGGGCCGTCGAGGCCTGGTACGCGACCTGGCGGGGACCGATCGAGGTGACGCTGACCCAGCTGGAGATCACGGTCGGCGACGATGTCGCGTTCGGCCACAGCATCAACCGGATGCGCGGGACGAAGACGGACGGCTTCGAGGTGGAACTGTGGAGCCGGGCCACCGTAGGGCTCCGCAGGATCGACGGCACCTGGAAGATCACGCATGCGCATGACTCGGTGCCGTTCCTGATGGACGGATCGGGGCTGGCCGCGCTGGATCTGACGCCGTAGCGGGACGGGACGGACGCGGCGCGTTCAGCGGGGCAGGGAGTGGCGCCGGTAGGTGACCTTGTTGTGGCGGACCCGGGTGACTTCGACGGTCAGGTGGCGGTCCCGTCCGATGGGGAAGTGCGCCGTGCAGCGCACCGCGTCGTACGGCACGGGCCGCAGGTCGCCGAAGCAGTGCACCGCGTCGGGCCCGCTGCGGAACGGCAGGGTGAGCTGGCCGCTGATCGCTCTGGCGATCTCGGTGCGCAGCACGGTGTGGGTGCCGTCGTCGACCTCGCTGGTGGCCTCGCGGTCGCGGAGCCGGGCGGCGGCGAACGCCAGCGCGCCCGCCGTGACGAGGGCCGCGAGGAGGCCGATGAAAAGGCCGCGCCGGATGGGATGGTGGTCCACCGCCGTCAGCTCCCGGTGCCGCGGGTGCCCCGGCGGCGGGCGAGGGCGCCCCAGCCGGCCGCGGCCGTCAGCAGCAGGCCGCCGGCCGTCGTGGCCGTCCGGCCGGTACCGGCCGCGCCGCCGAGGCCGGTGTCGGCGCCGCCCAGGGGGACGGTGCCGTCGGCGCCGCCGGAGACGATCATGGTGCCGGTGAGGGTCTTCCCGCCGTCGCCGGATTCCTTGCCGCGCCCGCCGGCGTCCCCGTCGCCCTCTTCGGTGCCGTCCCCCGCGCCGTGGTCCTCGTCGCCGTCCCGGCCGGATGCCAGGGCACCGGTTCGGGCGCCGGAGGTGCCGCCGCAGGTGAGGGTGACCGTGTACGAGCCGGGCGCCGTGCCCTCCGGGAGGATCGCGGTGCCCTCGGTCCGGCCGCTCCGGCCGGGCAGCTGCATCGTGGGGATGTCCGCGTCGCCGAAGGCCGCCGTGGCGGATTCGCCCCGGCAGCTGCCGCCGTCGTGGACGGAGAAGGCGTTGCCCGGTGCCACCGGGTCGGGCTGTACGACCACCGTCCCGGCGGTGTCCTGGGCGGCGGGAGCGGCCTCGTTGACGGCGTCGCTCACCGCCCCGCTGACGGCCTCGGTGGCGCCGTCCGCACCGTCGCCGTCGCCGACGAGCAGGACGGTCGCCAGCAGGGCACCGGCCCCCAGGGTGTACAGGGATATGTGGCGTATGTGCATAACCCGAGACAAGCGCCCGGTCACCCGCCGCGCACCTCGATCGGGTGCCGCACCGGGGGCGTACTGCCCGGGAACCCCTCCCGGCGCTCAGTGTTCCCGCAGGTCAGACGGGTGCGTAGGCCCCGGACGGCGGAGCGCGCGGGATGGGCTTTCCGGGTGGTGCGCCGGTACGGACCGGGACGTGCACCTCACACCGCGCGAGGATGCCTCGTCGGCTCCTCAGGGCCTGTCCGATGGGTCAGGGCCGGGCCCTGGCCTGGCTGCCTCATTGCGCTGGTGCCCGGGCGGCTGTTCAGGTCTCCAGCTGGAGGTCCCAGCCGCCGGACCGGCTGGTGAAGGTGGTCACCGACAGCGGCTGCACATCGATCCGCCAGAACGCGTGCGGGGGCGCCTGGAGCACATAGACCAGGGCGGCGCGGACGACGCCGGGTTCGGCGACCGCGAGCAGTCCGGCGGCGTCGTCGGCCGGCCGGGTGTCCAGCCAGCCGCCGACCCGGGAGATGAACGCGGGCAGCGACTCCCCGCCGTGCGGTGCGGAGCGCGGATCACCCAGCCAGGCCTCCACCGCGCGCGGTTCGGCGGCGGTCACCTCGCCCAGCGTGCGGCCGCGCCAGCGCCCCATGTCGCAGTCGCGCAGCGCCGGCTGGGCCAGCGGGCGCAGCCCGAGCGCCTCGCCGGTCTCCCGGCAGCGGGCGGACGGCGAGCAGTAGCGCAGTTCGGCGGCGGCGAGCCGGCACAGGGCGGGGGCGGCCCGCTCGGCCTCGTACCACCCGGCGGCGTCGAGCGGGCGGTCGTCGTCGAACCGCGTTTCGAGCAGGGAGGAGTTGCGGGCGGCGGCGAGCAGCTTGAGTCGAACGCTCATTCGCCGATGGTAAGAGCCATGCCGCCCCGGTGACACCGGTTGATCACAATTCGACAGGACCCGGGTCGATCAGCCCCAAGGTCATCCACTGCTCCGGCGACACCAGGGGGCGGAAGCCGATCTTCTCGTACACCCCGTGGGCGTCCTGGGTGGCGAGCGTCAGCCGGCTGAGGCCGCTGGGCGCCAGGTGGTCGGCGACGGCCTCGACCAGGGCCGTGCCCAGCCCCTTGCCACGGTCGTCCCGGCAGATGTAGACGTCGCAGAGCCAGGCGAAGGTGGCGTGGTCGGTGACCACCCGGGCGTAGCCGGCCTGACGGCCCGAACCGGACGCGTACAGACCGAAGTTGAGCGAGCCCGCCACGGCGCGGTCGTGCAGCTCCCGGGGGCGGCCCACGGCCCAGTAGGCGTCCGCGGACAGCCAGTGGTGGACCAGGCCGGCGTCCAGGCGGGCCGGGTCGGTGGAGATCTCGTAGCCGTCGAGGGCGGGGGCGTTCATGCCGGGAGGTTCGCAGAACGGCGGGGGCGGCGTCGAACCGATGGGAGAGCGGGCCGCCCCCTCTCCGAGACGGCCCCGGCTCCGCGACGTCCATGGTGGCCCCCGGCCCTCAGCCCACCTCCACCCCCAGCTCCGTACACGCCGTACGGAGCCTGCGCACGCCCTCGGCGATCTCGCCGGTGCCGGACGCCGCCGCGAAGCTCAGCCGCAGATACGCGGCCGGCGGCTCGGCGGCGAAATACGGCCGGCCGGCCGCGACCGCGACCCCCGCCCGCAGCGCCGCACCGGTCAGCGCCGCCTCGTCGGTGCCGTCCGGCAGCCGCAGCCAGAGATGGAAGCCGCCCGATGGGACGTACGGACCACCGGGCGCGGGGTCGTGGCCCGGCGCCGGCCGGCGCCGGGTGAACGCGGGCAGCTCGCGGTGCAGTGCGGTGGTCAGGGCGTCGCGGCGGGTGGTCAACTCGCCGGCGATCAGCCGCAGATGGCGGGGCCAGGCGGGCGAGCCGACGAGTTCCAGGGCGGCTTCCTGGAGCGGCCGGGGCACGAAGAAGCTGTCGACGACCTGGATGGCGCGCAACCGGTCGAGGACCGGGCCGCGGGCGGCCAGCGCCCCCACCCGCAGATTGGGCGAACTGGCCTTGGTCAGCGAGCGGACGTGGACGACGGTGCCGTCCTGGTCGTCCGCCATCAGGGTCGGCGGGAGCGCGGGGGCGTCGGCGTGGACCAGCAGCCGCGCGAAGTCGTCCTCGATCACGAAGGCGCCCGCCGCGCGGACCACCCGCAACACCTCGCGGCGCCGCTCGGCGGCGAGCACCGCGCCGGTCGGGTTCTGGAACAGCGGCTGGCAGACGAAGAGCCGGGCACCGCTGGCGCGGAAGGCGTCGGCGAGCAGATCCGTACGGACGCCGTCCTCGTCGATCGGTACGGGCACCGGCCGCAGCCCCGAGGCGCGGGCGACGGCCAGCACCCCCGGGTAGGTCGGGGACTCGACGAGCACGGGGGCGCCGGGCGCGGCGAGCGCGCGCAGTGCCGCGGTCAGCGCGCTCTGGCCGCCCCCGGTGACCAGCACGTCATTGGCGCTGAGCGGGCCGCCGGAGCCGGCGATCTCCCGGGCGAACCAGGCCCGCAGCTCGGGCACCCCGCCGACCGGCGGACGCCCCCAGGCACCCGGCCGCCGGCCGGCCCGGGCGAGTGCGGCGGCCAGGGCGCGTTCGGGCTGCAGATCGGCGTGCAGATAGCCGCCGTCGAATTCGATGACGCCGGGGGCCGGGGTGGCGAGGGTGGCCAGTACTCCGGTGGCGTCCACGCTGCGCGGCACCTGATCGCCGGCCGGCTCCGCGCTCAGCGCGATCTCCTGCCAGGAGGTGTCGACGGTACGCGGCGCCTCGCCACGCGGTTCGGCCCGGAAGGCCCCGGCGCCGGGCCGGGTGACGACCAGGCCCTCCGCCGCCAGCTGGGCGAGCGCCCGGGAGACGGTCACCGGGCTGACCCGATGCCGTTCGACGAGGGCACGACTGGACGGCAGCTTCTCTCCTGGAGAGTAGCGGTCCAGCCCTCGGCGAAGGATCGCGGCCAGCTCGGCACCACTGCTACGCTCTTGCATGAAGGACAACGATAGCGCTATCGCCCCCGTCGGGATAGCGGTCAGCACCCCGGACGCCCACACCGCCGGCGATCCGGGCACTGCGCAGACCGCCGCTGCCAAGGGCCCGGGCACCCCGAAGACCGCAGCCACCACTCCCGGCACCCCGAAGGCCGTTACCACCGCCCCCGGCACCCCCGTCGGCCGCGGCATGCTGCTCGCCGCCCTCGGCGTCGCCGCCTTCTCGCTCACCTTCCCGGCGACCGCCTGGGGACTTGAGGGCATGGGCCCGTGGACGGTGGTGATGCTGCGCAGTGTGCTGGCCACCGTGCCGGCCGGCGCCGCACTCCTCGCACTGCGGGTCCGGCCGCCGGAGCGGCGCCACTGGGCGGGCATCGCCGTGGTCGCGGGCGGCGTCGTGCTCGGCTTCCCACTGCTGACCACCCTGGCCCTGGAGACCTCCACCACCTCGCACGCCGCCGTCGTGGTCGGTCTGCTGCCGCTGACCACCGCCGCCTGCTCGGCCGTACGGACCGGCGCCCGGCCCTCCCGTACGTTCTGGATCGCCTCACTGGTCGGCGCCGTCGTCGTCATCGGCTTCGCGGTGCAGCAGAGCGGCGGGGTGCCGAACCGCAGCGATCTGCTGCTGTTCGCCGCGCTGCTGGTGTGCGCGGCCGGCTACACCGAGGGCGGCCGGCTGGCCCGCCACATGCCGGGCTGGCAGGTGATCGGCTGGGCGCTGGTGCTGGCGCTGCCCGTGACGGTGGCGGGCGCGGCGCTGGCACTGTCCGCCGAGCCGCTGGAGCTGACGGCGCGCTCGGTCGCCGGGGTGCTGTGGCTGGCGGTCGGCTCGCAGTTCCTCGGGATGGTCGCCTGGTACCGCGGGATGGCCGTGATCGGCATCTCCCGGGCGAGCCAGCTGCAGCTCGCCCAGCCGCTGCTGACCCTGCTGTGGTCGGTGCTGCTGCTCGGCGAGCACCTGCCCCCGGCCGCGCCCGCCGCGGCGCTGGCCGTCCTGGTGTGCATCGCGGTCACCCAGCGGACCCGGGGGTGACGGCCCGGGGGGGGTGACAGACGCGCCACGGGGACGGGCCGCGGGGACGGAACAAGCGAGCACTTCCCGGGAACTAGCGAGCACTTCCCGGGTGCGACGGGCCCCTGCGGACGTAAACTTGCGGCGACGGCAGATAGCGCCGTCCGGGTCACGACAGGCCCGTAAACCGCTGAAACCGTTGGCCGTTCAACCGTTGGCCGGCGCACTGTCGGCCGCACCGGGCACACGGCCGCCCCGAGGCGGGGAGGAGCCCTGATGCACGCGAACAGGGGCGACCGGCTGGTGGTGCACGGCAGGACCGTCGGGCATCACGACCGGGTCGTCGAGATCATCGAGGTAATCGGCACGAACGGCGATCCGCCCTACCGTGTCCGCGGCGAGGACGGGCATGAGGCGATCATGTCCCCCGGCCCCGACTCCGTCGTCCGGCACGTCAAGGCCACCGACACCGAATCCGGCCGCTGACCCGGTCCCGCACGCGGACCGCCGGCACATCGGCCGCACGGCCAAGGCCCGTGCGGCCGGTCCGCACTGCGCCCCCGGCGGCGGTTAGGCCCGTGCCGTCGCGCTCCCGTAGTGGTCGCGTACGACCCGCGCCATGGCGCCGGACGGATCCTTGGCGACCACCTTCGCCGAGAAGTAGACATGGCCGCCGACCTGCGGATAGCCGCGGGCGAAGGTGAGATGGCGGGAGATCTCGGCCGGGTCCTTCCAGGCGACGGGCTCGGTCTCGCCCGCCTTGTAGAGTGCCTCGCCGATGTAGAGGTCGACTCCGGTGCCGTCGACGGTCCGCGCCCACCAGGGCACGAGTTCGGCGTAGTCGGCGGCCTTGGTGCCCAGCGGCCAGTAGACCTGCGGCACGATGTAGTCCAGCCAGCCCTCGCGCACCCAGCGGCGGGTGTCGGCGTACAGATCGTCGTAGGTCTGCACCCCCGCCTGGGTACGGGAGCCCTGCTGGTCGGTGGTGCGATTGCGCCAGACCGCGAACGGGCTGACCCCGAACCGCACCGGGCGCCCGGCCCGCTCCCCCTCGTCGCGGAGCTTGCCGGCCATCTCGTGGACCAGCCGGTTGATGTTGTCCCGCCGCCAGGCGTCCCGGCTCTCGAAGGTGCTGCCGTACTCCTGGAACGCCGCGTCGTCGTCCAGGTGCCGGCCGGCGACCGGGTACGGATAGAAGTAGTCGTCGAAGTGCACCCCGTCGACGGGGTAGCGCCGCACCGCGTCGAGCATCGCGTCCTGGACGAAGGCGCGGACGTCCGGCAGCCCGGGGTTGTAGTAGAGCTTGCCGCCGTACGACAGGACCCACTTCGGGTGCCGGCGGGCGGGGTGGTCCGCGACGAGCCGGCCGGGGTCGGCGTGGTTGGCGACGCGGTAGGGGTTGCACCAGGCATGCAGTTCCAGATCGCGCCGGTGCGCCTCGCGGACGGCGAAGTCGAGCGGGTCCCAGCCCGGGTCGCGGCCCTGTTGCCCGGTCAGATACTGCGCCCACGGCTCGTACGGGGAGGGCCACAGGGCGTCCGCGGTGGGGCGCACCTGGAAGAACACCGTGTTGAGCTTGCGTGCGACGGCGGTGTCGAGGAGGGCGCGCAGCTCGCGCTGCTGGGCGGCCGGCGTGAGCCGTGCGCTGGAGGGCCAGTCGAGGTTGGCGACGGTCGCCAGCCACATGCCGCGCATCTCGCGCCGGGGCGCGCCGGCCGCGGGTGCCGCCGCCCCCGCGGTGAGCAGGGAGGAGGCCGCACCCAGTGCGGTCACCGCGAATCCTCTTCGTGTCATCCGACTCATCAAAAGTCCCCAAGTGTCTGGTTCGTCCCGTGTTGAGGGCTCAGAATGCCCGCCCCGGGGCCCTTAGCACAGCACCTCGCGGAGTAACGTCGGGGCCGAAAGCGGGCGTCGCACCTTACGGCGCACCGCCGGTTCCTGAAGATCAGCGAAAGGCACGAGGTGACGGACACATTTGCCGACATTGCACGCGTCGGAGTGGTCGGCTGCGGCCAGATGGGCGCAGGCATCGCCGAGGTGTGCGCCCGCGCCGGGCTGGACGTCATGGTCGCCGAGACCACCGGCGAAGCGCTGGAGCTGGGGCGCACCCGCCTGACCAACTCTCTCGGCAAGGCCGCCGAGCGCGGCAAGATCACGACCGCCGAGCGCGACGCGACGCTCGGCCGGCTCAGCTTCACCACCGACCTCGGCGAATTCGCCGACCGTGACCTCGTCATCGAGGCCGTGGTGGAGAACGAGCAGGTCAAGACCGAGATCTTCCAGATCCTCGACCAGGTGATCACCCGGCCGGACGCCATCCTGGCCTCCAACACCTCCTCGATCCCCCTGGTGAAGCTGGCGGTCGCCACCTCCCGCCCCGACCAGGTCATCGGGATCCACTTCTTCAACCCGGCGCCGGTCCAGAAGCTGGTCGAGCTGATCCCCGCCCTGACCACCGGCGAGGAGACCATCAAGCGCGCCGAGGCGCTGGTCCAGGACGTCCTGGGCAAGCATGCGATCCGCGCCCAGGACCGCTCGGGCTTCGTCGTCAACGCCCTGCTCATCCCGTATCTGCTCTCCGCGATCCGGATGTTCGAGTCGGGCATCGCCAGCCGCGAGGACATCGACAACGGCATGGAGATGGGCTGCGCCCACCCGATGGGCCCGCTCAAGCTGACCGACCTCATCGGCCTGGACACGGTGGCCTCGGTCGCCGCCTCGATGTACGAGGAGTACAAGGAGCCCCTGTACGCCGCTCCCCCGCTGCTCGCGCGGATGGTCGACGCGGGCCGGCTGGGCCGTAAGTCCGGTTCGGGCTTCTACTCGTACTGAGCCCGAGATGCGTCCGCCCGCCGCTCGGGGGAAAACCGGCGGGCGGACCCCGGGCCGGCGGGCGCCCGTCCGCCGGCGTCGGCCCCCGTGGCACCTTCGAGTCAACTCCCCTGCGGGCGCGAGCGGGAGCGTGTGAACCGCCCCGGTCGGGGTGCGCGATTCACACCCCGTACGAATGCGCCACGCCGCCCGTCACCCCGTGTCACTTCACACGGGGTGTGAAACACGGACAAACATCTCCCCGCCGCACACGCTCCCGCCCGTCGCCCCAGCGCAGTTGACTGTTATCCGTATGGACTACGAACTCGCGACACGAAGGAATGAGGAGCGGACCGTGACCGCCCACCCCCGAACCGATCCGGTGATCGCCGACTTAGCCGAGTTGAGACGTCTGCACGACGTCGGCATCGCCCGGGTCGACGGTCAACTCGCGCTGCTGGCCCAGCGCTCCGAGCAGCAGACGCGTGACGCGGACGAACTGCAGGTCCGCGTCACGCAGCTGGAGAGCGCCCGCTGGCCACTGCCCTCGCTCGCCGCACTCACGGGGCTCGCGGCGCTGGCGGTGGCGGTGTGGCAGGCCATGGGCCGGTGAACCGCCGGCCGCGGTCACCGGCCGGTACCGGTCAGCCCAGCCGGATGTGATGCAGCATCAGCAATGCGGCGGCCATGTTGGCGGCCGGCACCTCCCCTCGCGCCACCATGTCGGGCACCAGCTTCAACGACACCCACTCCCGCCGCTCGGACTCGAACCCGTCCTGGGGCGGACCGGCGTACTCGGCCCGGTCGGACCAGTAGATGTGGTGCCGCGCATCGGTGAGGCCGTTGGACGGCTCCACCGTGAGGAGATGGTGGAGGGGCCCCGGGCGCCACCCGGTCTCCTCCTCCATCTCCCGGGCGGCCGCCGCCGCGATGTCCTCGCCGTCCTCGACGACCCCGGCGGCCAGCTCCCAGCCCCAGGTGTCGGTGATGAAACGGTGCCGCCACAACAGCAGCACCTCGTTGGCCTCATTGACCACGGTGGCCACGGCGACGGGCCGCATCCGGATCAGATAGTGATCCAGGTGACGGCCGTCCGGCAGCTCCACATCGGCCAGTTGGACCCGGAACCAGGGATTCGCATAGACGGGCTTTTCGCTGAGCTTGTTCCAACGCACGTAACTGCCACCTTCCGCTGTTTGGCCGGCAAGGTGACACGAGCCCGGTCACAGCGGAACGCGCAGCACCTCGTCGATGAGATCGGCAGCCTCGTCCGTCGCGGAGCTCCCGGTCCTGGCCAGATGCTCGCGCACCGCCCGCAGCCGGTCCCGCAGCCGTTGCGACTCCATGCCCCGAGCCTGCTCCGTCATCTGCGCGGCATCGGCCACGGCCCGGTCCGCATCACCTTGGCGCAGCTCGATATGGGTGAGCATGGCCAGCCGGTGGACCCGGCCGCGGTCGTGTGCGGGGGTGTCGACGGCGGCGTCCGCCTGCTCCCGGGCGGCCCGCAGGTCCCCGAGGCTCAGCAGCGCCTCCGCCACCTGTACGTTCACCAGGCCGGGCTGGACATAGCCCGTCTCGGCCGGCTCCTGCCCGGGCCGGATGCGCTCCGCGGCCGCCTCCGCACGCCGGATGCACGACAGCGCGCTGGCGCCGTCGCCGAGCCGGGCGTAGGACTTGGCCTGCATCGCGTAGAGGTCCGCGGCGAGCGCCGGGGTGATCTGCGGGCCCGCGGCCCGCAGCGCCGCCTCCGCGAAGGCGACCGCCTGGCGGTATTCCCGTACGAAGAGGGACTGGTTGACCAGCAGCGCGATGACGTACGCGCCGAGGCCGCGGTCCCCGCTGGCCTTGGCCAGCCGCAGCGCCTGATGGAAGTAGCGCTGGGCCAGCCCGAGCGAGTCCGAGTCGTACGCACAGATGCCGGCGACCGCGACCAGTCCGCCGGTCGCCCGGTGGAGCTGACGCCCCGTCGCATCGCTGTAGCTGCCCCGCAGCAGCGGCGCCGCCTCGGCGTTGAGGAATCCCACGATGCGTGCTCTGGTAGCGATACCACCCGCCTTCCGGTACATCGTCTCGTAGTGCGTCCGCGCGGCGCGCAGCATCTCGATGTCGGCCATGCCGACGCGCGTCAGCCCGTCGCGGGACACATCGGAGTCCTCGGGAGGGTTCTCCCACTCCCATACGGGGATGACCGCCGAGGTGCCGGTCAGCGCGGGCGCGTCGAGGATGTGCGGCCGCTGCTGCTCGTCGGACCGCCACAGTGCGGTGGCCCGCTCGACGAAACCGGAGAGCGGGGTGTCCGCGCTGCGCCGGTCACCCGGTCCGCTCAGCCCGATGTCGTCCAGCCCGACCGGCCGGTGCAGCCGTTCGCCGAGGATCTCGCAGATGAGGTCCGGAACCTGCCCGCGCGGCCGCTGGCCCTTCAGCCACCGGGCCACCGCGGTGTGTTCGTACCGCAGTGCCAGACCGCGGCACCGGCCGAGCTGGTTGATGCGCGCGGCGAGCCCGGCGTGCGAGATGCCGGACTCGTCGAGAATCGCGTCGAGCAGGGTGTTGGGCTCCATACCGGCCTCCTGGTGAGCCGGGCCCGCCCACGGGCCATCAGCTCATGGCCTTGTCGACTTCACCACTCCGTCAGTTGAGCGTAGTGAAGCGCCCCTCACACGGGGTGTGAAGGGTGACGGCGGCTCAACTCGGGGCGCAGCCCCGCAGTATGTACGCGAACACCGCATCGAGGCCGGAGGCGACATCGTCGGCCGAGAGCACGCCGCTCACCGCGAAACTGGCGAAGCCGTGCAGGGTGGTGAACACCGGCATCGCGATGCTGTCGACGGGCCCCTCCCGCACCTCACCGCTGCGCTGGCCCTCCGCGACCAGCTCCCCCGCCATCGCGGCCAGCCGCTGGCCGGCCGCGATCAGCGCCTCGGACGCCGCCGGATCGTGCTTGACCGTGTACATCAGGTCGAGCAGCTCGGCGTTGGCGAGGGCGAAGTCCACATAGGCGCGGACGAGCCCGCGGAGCCGGTCGGCGAACTCCTCGCCCGCCGCTTCCCGGGACGCGGTCAGGGCCTCGTCCAGCCGCTCGAAACCGGCCAGCGCCAGCGCGTCGAGCAGCGCCTGCTTGTCCTTGAAGTGCCGGCTCGGCGCGGCATGGCTGACGCCGAGGTCGCGGGCCAGTTCCCGCAGGGACAGTGCGCCCGGTCCCTTCTCGCGGAGCGTCTGCTCGGCGCGGGTGAGCAGCGCGGCGCGCAGGTCTCCGTGGTGGTAACGACGAGTGTGCATCCCGCCATCCTATCTCCCATGTATTCACTGGCTACATTGTTGGCATTGACATCATTGTTGGCGTTGCCTACATTGGCGGCATGGCTCACACCCCGAAGTGGAACTCGACCGACCTCCCCGACCAGACCGGCCGCACCGCCGTGGTGACCGGCGCCAACAGCGGACTCGGCATCGCCACCGTCGACGCCCTCGCCCGGGCGGGTGCCCATGTCGTGCTCGCCGTACGGGACACCGGACGCGGCGAGGCCGCGGCCGAGACCGTGCGGGGCGCCAGGGGCAGCGTCGAGGTCCGCCGCCTCGACCTGGCCGACCTCGCCTCCATACGCGCCTTCGCCGCCGGCTGGCAGGACCCGCTCGATCTGCTGATCAACAACGCCGGCGTCATGAACATCCCGGAGTCCCGGACCAAGGACGGCTTCGAGACGCAGTTCGGCACCAACCACCTCGGCCACTTCGCGCTGACCAACCTGCTGCTGCCGTACGTCACCGACCGCGTGGTGACCGTGGCGTCCGGGGCCCACCGACTGCCCGGCACCCGCATCCACTTCGACAACCTGAACCTCACCGACGAGTACCGCCCCGTCACCGCCTACAGCCAGTCCAAGCTGGCCAACCTGCTGTTCACCCTGGAGCTGCAACGCCGTCTGACCGCCGCGGGATCGCCGGTGCGGGCCCTGGCCGCGCACCCGGGCTGGGCCGCCACCAACCTGCAGGGCGCCGATGCCAGCCCGCTGCGGCGCGCGGTGATGCAGGTGGGCAACCGCGTGGTCGCCCAGGACAACAAGGCCGGTGCGCTCCCCACCCTCTACGCCGCCACCCAGGACCTGCCCGGCGCCTCCTACCTCGGCCCCGACGGGCTCGCCGAGATGCGCGGCGCACCGGCGATGGTCGGCAGGACCGCCGCGGCCAGCGACCCGGAGAGCGCCGCCCGTCTGTGGCAGGCGTCCGAGGAACTGACCGGTGTCGCCTTCCCGCCGCTGAGCGGCCGGCAGGTCACCGCGGAAGCCGCACGCTAGGAGGCGGGGTGCCGGCCGACTGGGCCGGCACCCGCACCCGGTCGTTGCTCAGCATCAATAACGCGACGTCGTCGGTGAGGCGCCCGCCCGCACGCCGCAGCAGCGCCTCCCGGACCTCCCCGACCACCCCCGCCGGCGAGGGTCCGCACGGCGCCGCGGCCGCCTCGACGCTGCTGCGCAGCTCCTGCGCCAGCGGAAAGAACTCCCCCGCCGCATCCCGCGCATCGGCCGCGCCGTCGGTGTGCAGAAACAACCCCTCGCCGGGCCGCAGCCGCCCGCACCGCACCGCGGACAGCTCCTCGGGCAGCGGAAACAGCCCCAGCGGCGGCATCGGCTCGGCCGGCGCGACCGGGGCGACCGTCTGGCAGGCGACGCGGTACGGCCACGGATGCCCGCAGTTCAGCGCCGTGACGGAGCCGTCCCGCGCCACCTGAAGAAGCAGCAGGGTCACGAACTCCTCCGCGAGCCGCCCCACCGACTCCCCGCCGCCGCCCATCGGCTGCCCCTCCCCCGCCCGCTCGCGCAGATGCCGCTGGTGCGACCGCTCCAACCGCCGCAGCACATCGCCGAGTTCGGGCTCGTCGTGCACCACTTCGCGAAAGCTGCCGAGCATCGCGGCGACCGTGCCTATGGCCTCCAGCCCGTGCCCGCGCACATCCCCGATCACCGCCCGTACGCCGTGCCGGGTCCCCACGACCTCGTACAGATCCCCGCCGACCTCGGCCCCCTCGCTCGCGGAGAGATGGTCGGCCGCCAGCAGCACCCCGTCGATCCGCCGCGGCAGCGGCCGCAGCACCACCCGCTGGGCGGCGGCGGCGATCTCCCGGGTCCGTTCCAGCTCCCGTACGAGCCGCAGCCGCCGGCCGGCCGTCAGATAGCTGGCGCCGATCACCGCGAGGATCGCACCACAGGTCATCATGCGGGTGCCGAGACCGGTCCCCGGCTCGACCGTGCCGAACGGCACCAGCGCGAGCAGTGCGCACACCCCGCCGAGCAGGACGCACTGCCGGCGACCGGTGCCCGCACAGGCGATGGCCGGCGCGGCCGCGAGGAGTTGCAGCAGCTGACCGCTGGTCGGGCGGCACAGCTCCCAGGCCACCACCCCGAGCACCCAGAGGCCGGGCAGCACGAAGACGAAGGCGCGCCGGGCGTGTGCCGCACCGGCGCGCACTCCGCCCCTCGCCCAGGTTGGGATCATGCCGATGGTCCCCCTAGCAGGCGTTGAGCGGGTTGGTGCGGCCCACGGCCGCGGTCACACGGGCCGCACGGACCCGACCGATTCTGGCGACGTTCCGTGTCCACCCGACGACGATGCGTACATAATCACCCGATTGGGTGATCGTGTACGGATCTGATGGTCTCCCCGGAACGGGGCGCCCTGTCCCTGCCGCCCCAGGATCGTCTCCCCCACCGCAGGCCCGCCGCACCCGCCGCGCCTGCCACACCCGCCGCACACCGCACACGCTGAGGGCGCAGACGGTCAAACCGTCTGCGCCCTCAGCCTTGCACGCCCTTGCGGCGGTCGCGGGCAGCGCCCACACTCAGCCGCGCAGCACCGCCCCGGTCCGCTCCACGGCCGTCGCGACCGCCGCGTCACGGGCCGCCGAGGCCTCCTCCGCGGTCAGCGTCCGGTCGTCGGCACGGAAGCGCAGCGCGTACGCCAGCGACTTCTTGCCCGCGCCGAGCTGCTCACCGGTGAAGACGTCGAACAGCCGCAGCGACTCCAGCAGTTCACCGGCGCCGTCGCGCAGCGCGCTCTCGACCTCCGCCGCGGGGACGGAACCGTCGACCACCAGCGCGACATCCTGGGTCGCGACCGGGAAGGCCGAGATCTTCGGGGCGCGCAGCGGGCCGGTGCCGGCCTGCTCCAGGCGGTCGAGGTCGATCTCCATCGCGCAGGTGCGCTCCGGCAGGGCGAGGGTCTTGATGACCCGCGGGTGCAGCTCACCGGCGTTGCCGACGAGGACCTCCTCGCCGTCGACGAGGGCGAGCAGCGCCGCACAGCGGCCCGGGTGGAACGGGGCGTGCTGGTCCTGACGGACGATCAGCTCAACCCCCGCCTCCCGCGCGACCGTACGGCCCGCCTCGACGGCGTCCGCCCAGATCGCGGGGCGCGCGCCGGCCCACCAGCCGGCCTGCTCCCGGCCCCCGGCGAGGACCACGGCGGCGCGCCGCGGCTGCTGCGGGAGCGAGGCGTCCAGCGAGGCGATCTCGTCGTCGGTCGGCCGGCGGTCGACCACCAGCCGGCTGGCCGGCTTCTCGTCACCGGTCGCCCGGAAGACCGGCCCGGTCTCGAAGAGCGCCAGATCGTGCGAGCCGCGGCCGTAGTTGCGGCGCAGCGCGTTCAGCAGGCCCGGGATGAGCGTGGTGCGGAGGTCGGGCTCCTCGTCGGAGAGCGGGTTGACGAGGGTGACCGCCGCGCGCCGCGGGTCGTCCTGCTCGATGCCGAGCTGGTCGAGGACGTGCGAGCCGGTGAACGGGTAGTTCAGAGCCTCGACATAGCCCGCACCGGCCAGCGCCCGGCCGACCCGGCGGTGCAGCCGCTGACGCTCGGTCAGCCCACGGCCGGCCGGCGGCCGCGGGAGGGTGGACGGCAGGTTCTCGTAGCCCTCCAGCCGGATGACCTCTTCGGCCAGGTCGTTGGGCTCGCTGAGGTCCGGCCGCCACGACGGCACGGTCACGACCAGCTCGTCCTGGCCGTAGACGTCGCAGCCGACCTGCTGGAGGCGGCGGACGACGGTCTCCCGGCCGTAGGCGACACCGGCGACCTTGTCCGGGTGGTCGGCGGAGACGGTGATCGTGCGCGGCCCGCTGGGGGTGACGATCTCCGTGACGCCGTCCTCGGCGGTACCGCCCGCGAGCAGCACCAGCAGGTCGACGGCCCGCTGGGCCGCGGCGGACGCGGCCTCCGGGTCGACCCCGCGCTCGAAGCGCTTGGCGGCCTCCGAGGACAGCTTGTGCCGGCGGGCCGTACGGGCGATGGAGAGCGCGTCGAAGTGCGCGGCCTCGATCACGACATCGGTGGTGCCGCGCAGCCGCCCGGTCTCGGGGTCGGCGACCGCAGCCGCGATCTCGGTGTTGGCCCCGCCCATGACTCCGGCGAGCCCGATCGGGCCGCGGTTGTCGGTGATGACCAGATCCGCCGCGTCCAGCACCCGCTTGGTGCCGTCGAGGGTGGTCAGCTGCTCGCCCGGGGTCGCCCGCCGGACACCGATCGGGCCGGCCACCTGGGTCCGGTCGTAGGCGTGCAGCGGCTGACCGAGCTCCAGCATCACGTAGTTGGTGATGTCGACGGCCAGCGAGACCGGGCGCATCCCGGCCTTCTGCAGCCGGCGCTGCATCCACAGCGGCGTACGCGCCTCGGGCTCCAGGCCGGCGACCGTACGGGCGGTGAAGCGGTCGCAGCCCATCGGGTCGGAGACCTGGACGGGGTAGCCGCCGGCGTTCGGCGGCGGCACGTCGAGCAGCGCCGGGTCGCGCAGCGGCAGGCCGTAGGCGGTGGCGGTCTCGCGGGCGACACCGCGCATCGACAGGCAGTAGCCGCGGTCCGGGGTGACGGCGATGTCCAGCACCTCGTCGACGAGCTCCAGCAGCGCGATGGCGTCGGTGCCGACCTCGTACTCGGGCGGCAGCACGATGATGCCGTGCGAACCGTCGTCGCCCATGCCGAGCTCGTCGCCGGAGCAGATCATGCCGTGCGAGGTCTTGCCGTACGTCTTGCGCGCGGCGATCTTGAAGTCGCCGGGCAGTACGGCGCCGGGGAGGACGACCACGACCTTGTCGCCGACGGAGAAGTTCCGCGCACCGCAGACGATTTCCTGCGGCTCGCCGGTGCCGTTGGCCTGGCCGACGTCGACGGTGCAGAAGCGGATCGGCTTCTTGAAACCCTCCAGCTCCTCGATGGTCAGCACCTGACCGACGACGAGCGGGCCCTTGAGGCCCTCGCCGAGGCGCTCGACGGTCTCGACCTCCAGGCCGACCGCGATGAGCTTCTCCTGTACGTCACGACCGGTTGCCGTGGCCGGCAGGTCGACGTACTCCCGCAGCCAAGAAAGCGGGACCCGCATCAGATCTCCATCCCGAACGGCCGGGTGAACCGGACGTCGCCTTCGAACATGTCACGCATGTCTTCCACGTTGTGCCGGAACATCAGCATCCGGTCGATGCCGAACCCGAAGGCGAAGCCGCTGTACTTCTCGGGGTCGACGCCGCAGGCGATGAGCACCTTGGGGTTGACCATTCCGCAGCCGCCGAGCTCGATCCAGCCCTCGCTGGAGCAGGTACGGCAGGGACGGTCGGGGTTGCCCACGGACTCGCCACGGCAGACGTAGCAGACCATGTCCATCTCGGCGGACGGCTCGGTGAACGGGAAGTAGTTCGGCCGCAGCCGGGTCTTCATGTCCGGGCCGAAGAGCGCCCGGACCATGTGGTCGAGGGTGCCCTTGAGGTCGGCCATGGTCAGGCCCTCGTCGACGGCGAGCAGCTCGATCTGGTGGAAGACCGGGGAGTGCGTGGCGTCCAGCTCGTCGGTGCGGTAGACCCGCCCCGGGCAGACGACGTACACCGGCGGCTCACGGTCGACGAGCGTACGGGCCTGGACCGGCGAGGTGTGGGTGCGCAGCACCACGCCGGACTCGTCGCCCTCCGTGCTTCCCCCGGACTCCGTCTGGGAGGTGCCCCCACCCTGCACGAAGAAGGTGTCCTGCATCTGGCGCGCCGGGTGGTCGGGCACGAAGTTCAGGGCGTCGAAGTTGAACCACTCCGCCTCGACCTCGGGGCCCTCGGCGACCTCGTAGCCCATCGCCACGAAGACGTCCGCGACCCGCTCCATGAACGTGGTCAGCGGGTGCCGGGCGCCGGGCGGGGTGCGGTCGTAGGGCAGCGTGACGTCCACCGCCTCCTCGACCAGCACGCGCGCGTCGCGCTCCGCCTCCAGCTCCTCCTGGCGGACCTTGAGCGCCTGGTTCACCCGGCCGCGGGCCTGGCCGACGCGCTTGCCGGCGTCCGCCTTGGCGTGCGGCGGCAGGGCGCCGATCTCGCGGTTGGCGAGCGCGAGCGGCGAGCGGTCGCCGGTGTGCGCGACCTTCACCTCACGCAGCGCCTCCAGATCGGCCGCGGCGGCGATGGCGGCCAGCGCCTCGTCCAGCCGGGCGGCGATCTCTTCCGGTTTCAGGGCTTCGACCTCGACAGGGTCGTACGACTTATTGGGTGCGGACATCTCTTCCCGTGCTTCCGGTGGACTGGCTTGGCTTGGCTCGCTTCGCCTCGGCTCCTCGATCACAAAGGTCGGATGCCGAGCCCGCGCTGTGCCCGCGAGGCCTGTGCGCCAAAGGTGCCAAAGGTCAAGTCTAAGGGGGACGGGCCCCGCGGCAGGCCCGAGCCCCTGCGGGGCGCCCGCCGCGGGGCCTCAGGCCAGGAAGGCCGGGGCCGCGACGGGCAGGCTAAATCGGAACTGCGCGCCGCCGGCCGGCGCCCGGCCGACCGTGATCGACCCGCCGTGGGCCTCGACGATGCCCTTGACGATATAGAGGCCCAGGCCCGTGCCGCCGCGCTTGCTGCCCCGCCAGAAGCGGGTGAAGACGCGGCTCATCGACTCCTCGGGGATGCCGGGGCCCTCATCGCTCACGGTGACGCTCGTCCCCTCCGCGCTGGTCGCGTCCGATACCGGTCCGACCTCGATGGTGACGGTTCCCTCACCGTGGCGCACCGCATTTTCCAGCAGGTTGCCCAGGACCTGGTCGACCTTGTCCGGGTCCGCCCACAGATCGGGCAGCGGTTCCCGCATCCGGATCAGAAAGCGGTCGGGGCGCTGGCCGGCGGTGGTCTGCGCCTGGACGTTCCGGCGGACCGCGGCGCTCATGTCGACCCGCTGCCGGCGCACCTCCAGCCGCCCGGAGTCGATCCGGGAGATGTCCAGCAGCTCGGCGATCAGCCGGGTGACGCGGTTGGCGTCGGCGTCCACCGTCTCCAGCATCAGCCGCTTCTGGTCGTCGGTGAAGCGTTCCCACTTCTGGAGGAGGGTGGCAGTGAACCCCTTGACGGAGGTCAGCGGCGAGCGGAGCTCATGGGCGACGGTGGCGATCAGCTCGGCGTGGCTGAGCTCCGTACGCCGCCGCGCCTCGGTGCCGCGCAGCGCGATCACCAGCCGCTGGACGGGGCCGGTCGGCGCGCGGCGGACATAGCGGGCCGAGACCAGCACCTCGCGGCCGCCGAGCAGCAGATTGCGCTCCGGCTGGCCGCGGCGGATGGCCGGGCCGCCGTAGGGGTCGGTGAGCCGCCACCAGCGGCGGCCCTCGATGTCCTGCAGCGGCAGGGCGTGTTCGAGGGGGTGGCCGAGCGCGTCCTCGGGGGCGATGCCGGTGATCCTGGCCGCCGCGGCGTTGAAGCAGATCACCCGGCCGGTCTCGTCGGCGACCACCAGGCCGTCGGGCAGATCGTCGGGGTCCAGTCCGAGACCGGTCCCCAGGGCGTCCGCTCCCCCGCCCGTCGCGGGCGACGGCTCGGGCAGCGGTCCGCCGGACGGGCGGCCGCCGGCAGTGGCTGTGGTGCCGGAAGTCCTCACACTCATCCCCGTTACCCCCTTCCGGGCCCCCGGGCACCAAAGCCTACTAGCTCACACCACCTGTGCCGCGAGGATCCGGGTTACGCCCCTCAGGCGGGTGACACCGCACGGCATCCGCCGGTGCCGCGCTGGGCGCGGGCGGAGGCGTAGAGGCAGACCGCGGCGGCCGTCGCGAGGTTGAGGCTCTCGGCCCGGCCGTGGATCGGGACGCGTACGACGGCGTCGGCCAGCGCCCGGGTCTCCTCCGGCAGCCCCCAGGCCTCGTTGCCGAACACCCAGGCGGTGGGCCCGCCCATGGAGCCGCCGTCCAGCTCGGCGTCCAGGTCACGGTCGCCCGCCCCGTCGGCGGCGAGGATCCGTGCCCCGGCGTTCCGCAGTCCGTCCACCACCCGCTCGACCGGCACGCCCACCGTGACCGGGAGGTGGAAGAGCGAACCGACCGACGCCCGCACCGACTTGGGGTTGTACAGGTCCACGGAGGCGTCGGTGAGCACCACCGCGTCCGCGCCGGCGGCGTCCGCGCAGCGCAGCACCGTGCCGGCGTTGCCGGGGTCCCGGACGTTGGCGAGCACCGCGATCAGCTGCGGGCGGGCGGCGAGGATCTCCTCGAACGGCGAGTCGAGGAAGTGGCAGACGCCGAGCAGGCCCTGCGGGGTGACGGTCTGGGAGATGTCGGCGATGGTCCGGTCGTCGGCGAGGTGCACCCGCACCCCGGCCGCGCGGGCCGCCTCGACGATCTCGGTGTGCCGCTCGGCGGCCTCGACGGTGGCGAACAACTCGATCAGGGTGGGCACCCCGTCCGTGCGGTGCGCGATGGCCTCCCGTACGGCCTGCGGCCCCTCGGCGATGAACCGGCGCTCCTTGCCGCGGAAGGCGCGGCGGGCCAGCCGCCGGGCGGCGGTGACACGCGGGGAACGCGGGGAGATCAGCTCGGGGGTGCCCATGGGCGGCGGCTCGCTTCTGTTGTTCGGTGCATGGGGCCCGGAGCCGGGCGTCATCCGGTCCGGAAAAGCGGCGGACCCGCAGGCCGGGGCCTGCGGGTCCGCGTCACAACGTCGTCAGGCTGAGGCTCAGGCAGCCTTCGGGGCGTTGACGTCGCTCGGAAGCGCCTTCTGGGCGACCTCGACGAGCGCGGCGAACGCGTTGGCGTCCGTCACCGCGAGGTCGGCCAGGATCTTGCGGTCCACCTCGATGTTGGCGGCCTTCAGACCCTGGATGAAGCGGTTGTACGTCATGCCGTTGGCGCGGGCAGCGGCGTTGATGCGCTGGATCCACAGCTGACGGAAGTCGCCCTTGCGCTTCTTGCGGTCGTTGTAGTTGTAGACGAGGGAGTGGGTGACCTGCTCCTTCGCCTTGCGGTACAGGCGGGAGCGCTGGCCACGGTAGCCGCTGGCCTGCTCGAGGATCGCCCGACGCTTCTTGTGGGCGTTGACTGCCCGCTTGACGCGTGCCACTTGTTAACTCCTTGTAGCGGGGCCGTGGTTGTCGTCACACGGCCCGAATCGATTGGGTCCCGGTCGAAGTCGCGCGCCCCGTACGTCATGCGGGGCGCAGCGGCTCACTTGCCGAGAAGCTTCTTGATCTTCGCGGCGTCGCCCGGGGCCATCTCGGCGTTGCCGGTGAGGCGACGCGTCACGCGGGACGACTTGTGCTCGAGCAGGTGGCGCTTGCCGGCGCGCTCGCGGAGCACCTTGCCGGAGCCGGTGATCTTGAAGCGCTTGCTGGCACCGCTGTGCGTCTTGTTCTTCGGCATGCGCCGTACTCTCCTCGTCAGTGGCGCTCCCACCGGGACGGACCGGCTGGCGGGAGCGTCATGTATCGGTTGTTGTCCGGGGCGGGTCGCCCCGGCATGAAATCCGGGGCTCTCGCCACGGGATCACGCCTCGGCGTGCTCCTCGGTGGGCTCCTCCACGGACTGCTCCGCGGGAACTCCACCCTGGCGCTCCGCCTTGCGGGCGGCCTGCGCCTCGCGGGCCTCGGCCATCGCCTCGGTCTTCTTCTTGTGCGGACCGAGGACCATGATCATGTTTCGGCCGTCCTGCTTCGGATTCGACTCGATGAAGCCGAGGTCCTCCACGTCGGACGCGAGCCGCTGCAGGAGCCGGAAGCCCAGCTCGGGGCGGGACTGCTCGCGACCACGGAACATGATCGTGATCTTGACCTTGTCACCCTGCTTGAGGAACCGGACGACGTGACCCTTCTTGGTGTCATAGTCGTGCGGGTCGATCTTCGGCCGGAGCTTCATCTCCTTGATGACCGTGTGCGCCTGGTTCTTGCGCGCCTCACGGGCCTTCATGGCCGACTCGTACTTGAACTTCCCGTAGTCCATGAGCTTGCAGACGGGCGGGCGAGCGTTCGCCGCCACCTCGACCAGGTCGAGGTCGTACTCCTGAGCAAGCTCAAGGGCCTTGGCAAGCGGAACAATCCCGACCTGCTCGCCGCTGGGACCGACAAGTCGCACTTCGGGAACGCGAATCCGGTCGTTGATGCGGGGCTCGGCGCTGATGGATCCTCCTCGGTAGCACCACGCGACGGCCTGGCGGACTGCCGCGTAACGTCTTTTCGGTGTGACCAACCGCGCCGGTACATGAAAAATGCCCCGGACGGGACACAGGCGGGGCTCCACGTGGATCTGGAGCACCGCCGCGAAGTCTCCGCGGGGCGCAGCCGGACCGTTGACCCGCCAGCCGGTGAGGCCAGTCGGGTGGGAGATCGGAGCCTCCACTTGTGGGCCGGTCACATGCGTGTCCGGCCGGTCGGAACACCAGAATACACGAGTCAAGGGGTGGCACCCACTCCTGTGCAGTTCCTGCAGGCGGGGCGGGCAGTCACGGGCCCTCCCGCACGCGGGGCCCGGATGCGCTGGCCATAGGCTGGAGGCGACCCCTCAGCAGGAAGAAGCCCGAGACATGACCGACCAGACCCCGCAGCAGCCCGACGCCCCGAACGCGGCGACGCCTGACTTCGACGCCATGACCCGAGACATCGCGGAGGTGCCGGCGGTCGAGGTGATCACCACGGTCGCGGTGCATCTGATGAGTTCGGCGGCGGTCAACCTCGGGCTCGCCGAGGAGGGCGAGGCGCACAAGGACCTGGACGAGGCGCGCAAGCTGATCCAGGCGCTGGCCGGGCTGGTCACCGCCAGCGCCACCGAGATCGGCTCGTACCACGCGGCGCCGCTGCGGGACGGACTGAAGTCGCTGCAGCTGGCGTTCCGCGAGGCCTCGGTCGTGCCGGACGAGCCGGGCCAGGGCCCCGGGGAGAAGTACACCGGGCCCGTCCACGGCTAGGAACGCGGCGACACCGCACATCTGACGGGCCCCGGCCGGGGCCCGTCTTGCGCGGAGAGCGGGCGGCGGGCGTCAGATCGGCTCGTGGGGCTCCGTCGGGGCGTCGTGGGGCATCGCTTCGTCGGCGATGAGGAACGGCTCGTGCGGCGGGTGGGTGACCTGGTGCACCGCCGCCGCGAGGGCGCCGCCGATCAGTGGCGCGACGATGAACAGCCACAGCTGGGTGATGGCCGCGCCGCCCGCGAAGAGCGCCGGGCCGATGGAGCGCGCCGGGTTCACGGACGTGCCGTCGAGCGGGATGCCGATGAGGTGGACGGTGGCCAGCGCCAGGCCGATCCCCAGGCCGCCGAAGCCGATCACGGCCACCTTGTGGGTGACCGCCAGCCACACGTAGACGAGCAGGAAGGTCATCACCATCTCGGCGACGAACGCGCCGCCGAGGTTGAGATGCACCGCCGAGCGGTCGCCCCAGCCGTTCGTGCCGAAGGACGCATGGGTCTGCAGGCCCGGGACCTGCTTGGCGACCAGGAAGAGCAGGGCCGCGCCGACGATGCCGCCGACGACCTGGGCGATCCAGTACTCGGCGGCCGTGCGCAGCGTGATCCGGCGGACCAGCAGCATGCCCAGGGTCACCGCGGGGTTGAGCTGGCTGCCCGAGACCGGGCCGAGCGCGTAGGCAAGCGCCACCATGGTGAAGCCGAAGGCCAGGGCGATGCCGAAGGTGCCGATGTATTCGCCCGCCAGCACTGCCGAGCCGACGGCGAAGAACACCAGGAGCAGCGTGCCGAGGAACTCGGATACGACCGGGCGGGTCAAGACCGTCGAGATCTCCGTTTTCTCCATGGGGGCTCTCCTCGCGTGGATCTTGAGCTCTCCTCCGCATTGTGCGGCCCTGGAGACGAACCCGCCCGTCGGCGGGCCGGGGCCCGGCGGCGGGCCCCGGCGGCGGGGTGTCAGCGCCGGAAGAGCGGCTCCCCGTCGCTGGGGGCGCCGGGCGGCAGCAGGGCCAGGTCCAGACCCCTCACCAGCCGGGCGCGCAGTACCTCGTCGGCGGCCACCGCGCGGGCCAGCCGCTGGGCGACCGTGGCCGGGTCCGCGCTGGGGGCGAGGCCGAGGGCGAGGGTGGCGTCGGTTTCACCGGACGGCACGAGCCGGGCGACCCGCACCGCCGGCTCGGCGTCGAGCAGGGCGCGCAGGGCGTCGGTGACGGCCGGGTCGGCGAGCGGGTCGGCGCTGGTACGGCCCTCGGCGAGCGCGCGCAGGGCGGGGCCGGTGAGCTGGTAGGTGACCGGCCCGGCCAGGTCGACGACGACGGTGTCGGCCTGCTCGTGGGACGCGGCCAGCAGGGCCTGCTGGAGCGGGACCGCGACGGGCCTGGCGTCGGCGCGCCAGCGCTGGAGGGTCTCCGTGGAGGTGAAGGCGGGGAGGGCCCGGCGGCCGTCCGGGGCCTGGAGGGTGGGGACGGCCATGTCGCTGCTCTTCTCGCGGCGCAGGCCGTCGGGTCCGGTCTCCACCTCGCCGAGCACGGCCACCACGGGGACCAGGACGCGCGCCCCGGCCAGCGCCGACAGGAGTTCCGGCTCGGCGGCGCGGTCCCGCTCGTAGGCCGCCAGGGCCGCGGTCAGTGCCGGGTCCGCGGAGCCGTCGTCGTCGGCGAAACCGGGGTCGGGGATGTTCTTCTGCACCACGTGAGCGTATCGGCTGGGGGTGCGGTGTCCGCGGCCCGGGCCGGGGCCCGGAGGCTGACGGGGCGCGGACCGGTCAGGGGTGGGTCCGGCGGTTGCGCCAGAGGACGACGGCGGCCGCGACGAGGACCAGTCCGGCGGCTCCGGCGGTCCAGGGGAGCCAGTTGACCGGGGAGTCCGCGGCATCGCCGATGGTGGGGCCGGGGCCGAAGTAGCGGTCGGCGTAGGCGGCGGGGGACGGCTTCTGCGGCGTGGGCTTGAGGTCCCCCGCGGCCGCGAGGGCGGCGGCGGGGTCGATCAGACCGGCACCGTAATCGTCGTCGCGGCCGCCCTCGGGGCTGTCCTGGGCGGTGGTGGTGAGCAGCCGGCGGATCTGGGCCGGGCTCAGGTCGGGGTGGGCGGAGCGGATCAGGGCGATGGCGCCGGAGACGAAGGCGGCGGCGGGGCTGGTGCCCCAGCCGGAGAGGTAGCCGTTCCCGGTGTCGGCCATGACGATGTCGAAGCCGGGCGCGCTGACCGTGGCGTACCAGTGGCGGGTGGAGAAGCGGGCGCGCGCGCCCACATGGGTGACGGCGGTGGCCGCGATGACGCCCGGGTAGGCGGCGGGGTAGGAGACGTGGTTGCCCTTCTGGCCGCCGTTGCCCGCCGAGGCGACGACGGGGATGCCCTTGCCGAGGGCGTACTGGATCGCCGCGTCCTCCCGGGGCTCGGGGTGTGCGGACTCGCTGTCGTCGCCCAGGGACATGTTGATCACGTCGGCGCCGTGGTCGGCGGCCCAGCGGATGCCGTCGGCGAGCGCCCCCGCCTTCTGGGTGCGGGCCCGCTCGCGCTGCGGGTCGTTGTCCTCCAGGATCACCCGGACCGGCAGGATCCTGGCCTTCGGGGCGAGCCCGAGCACACCGTCCTGGCGGCCAGCGCCATGGCCGTGACCTGCGATGATGCTGGCCATGCCGGTGCCGTGCTGGGCCCAGGCGGTGTCTCCCGGCCCGGCGCCGAAGCCGACCAGGTCCTGTTCGGGCAGCACCTGGCCGGCGAGGTCGGGGTGGTTGGCGTCCACGCCGGTGTCCAGGACGGCGACGGTGACGCCCGCGCCCTTGGTGGTGCGCCAGGCCTGCTGGGCGTGGACGGCCTGCAGGGCCCACTCCTGGGCGCGCAGGGCGTCGGCCTGTGCGGGGACGGCGGGCAGCACCGCGAGCGCCGCGCAGGACAGTGCGACAGCGGCGCCGCGCAGCACGGTCTTCGTCATGACGATGCCTCCGTGGCCTGCGGGGGGCTGCCGGCTGCCGTGCGGAAGTCCTTCCCGATGCGGTCCGCCAGGTCCTTGGCGTCATGGCCCAGACCGGACTCGGCCGGGGCGGTGGTGGCGCCGGGCTTCGTCGCGGCCTCGGCGGGCTGCGGCTCGGCGAAGGTGCGGCCGTCGGCGAAGCCGGAGACGGCGTAGACGACGACCGGGATGTCGGTGAGCACCCGGACGGTCCAGCTGACCCGCTGGGCGCGGCCGAAGTCCTGGGCCGGGGTGTCCCGGGCGGCGTACGGCAGCGGCATCAGGTCGGTGCGGGTGCCCAGACTCCTGGTGCTGAAGCGGGTGTTGAGGGCCATCATCCCGGCCTGGTCGGCCTTGGTGATCTGCGCCCCGACGGTGATGACGCTGCTGCGGGTGGCATCGACGTAGGTGGCGCGCAGCAGGCGGAGGCAGCCCGCCCGGGCGAGCGCGGCGGCGAGCTTGGGGTCGTAGGCGCCGCTGCAGCCGCTGTCGGGGGCGACGGCGATCCGGCTCCAGGTCCGGTCGGCGCCGCCGGGGCCGGCGCCGAAGCCGTTGACGGTGCGCGGGAAGAGGGTGTCGACGGGGGTGTTGTGCCAGACGTCGCGGCCCTTGGCGAAGGTGGCCGCGGCGTCCGGGGTGGCGCCGGCGGCCTCGTCGGTGAGCCAACTGCCCGCCGCCGCACCGCCGATGAGGCCGACGCCGAGGACGAGGCAGGCCGCGGCGGCCAGCACCCGGGCGCCGGGGCGGTTCGCCGAGGGGCGGCTCGGCACACCGGGCCCGCCTCCCTGCACCGGCACGGGGGCCGAGGACCACGGCGGCTGTGGCCGGCGCGCGGCGGCGGGACCGGGCGGTGCGCTGCCGGCGGGCGCCTGCGGGGTGGCGGGGTCGGGCTCGCCGGGGCGCGACGGGGCGCCCGGCCCGCTCCACAGGTCCTGGCTGTGCGCCAGATGGAAGGCGGCGGTGTCGCGGAAGGCGTCGGGGCGGGCGGCGGGCCGCGGCGGGACGGCCGGGCCGGGCGCGCCGGCCGGGCGGGGCGGCAGCGGGGCGCCGGCGGCGGGCGGCTGCGCACCCGGCGGGGCGGGCGGTGGAGCGGTGGGGCGCGGCGGGACGGGGGGCGTCCCCGGTGCGGACGGTTCGGCCGGCACCCGGCGCAGCACGGCCGTGTGCGGGTCGCCCGCCGGCTCCGGCGGCGCGGCCGGAGCGGGCCGCCGGGGCGGCTGCGGGGGTATGGGCGGGATGCGCCGCGCATCGGCGAATTCGGCGTCGGTGCTCACCCGCGCTCCCCCTTGCACCGCTGACCGCCACGACCCGATCCGGAATCGGGGCACGGTGGTTCGTATCCGGACAACACCCGCTGACCTGCTGGTTGCGGTGTCGAGCCACTCTAAGGGCTGGCGGTGTCCGTGCTCCAACCCCTGTCCGCTCTGTGGCCATCTCTCCCCTTACCCCGTGGTAGGCAGTTCTGGCAGGCTGCGGCCATGTCACCGCAGACTGCCGACACGCACGGCGACCGGGCCCGCCCCCCGGCTCTCGACGGGGAGACCCCGTTCGACCGGGCCACCGCACACCTCGACGCCCCGCTGGCCGTCGTCGACCTGCAGGCCTTCGACGCCAACGCCGCCGATCTGGTGCGCCGCTCCAAGGGGAAGCCGATCCGGGTGGCGAGCAAGTCGGTGCGCTGCCGGGCGCTGCTGGAGCGGGTACTGGCCCGGGAGGGCTTCGCGGGGATCATGAGTTTCACGCTGGCCGAGTCGCTGTGGCTGGCGCGTTCGGGCTTCGGCGACATCCTGCTGGCGTATCCGACGGCGGACCGGGCGGGGCTGGCCGAGCTGACCGCCGCACCGCAGCTGGCCGCCGCGGTGACGGTGATGGTCGACGACCCGGCGCAGCTGGATCTGATCGACGCGGCCCGCCCGGACGGTGCGCGCGGCGGCGCGGAGGTGCGGGTGTGCCTGGAGCTGGACACCTCCTTCCGGCTGCTGGGCGGAAAGGTACGGGTCGGCGCGCGCCGCTCTCCGCTGCGTGAGCCGGCCCAACTGGCCGCGCTGGCCCGGGCGGTGGCCCGCCGCCCCGGGTTCCGGCTGGTGGGGCTGATGGCGTACGAGGGGCATCTGGCGGGGGTGGGCGACGAGGTCGCCGGCAAGCCGGTGTTCTCGCGGACGGTCCGGGTGATGCAGGCGGCGGCCCGCAAGGAGCTGGCGCGGCGGCGCTGGGAGGCCGTACGGGCGGTGCGGGCGGTGGCACCGCGGCTGGAGTTCGTCAACGGCGGCGGGACCGGCAGTGTGCAGCACACCGCAGCGGAGGCGGCGGTCACCGAGATCGCGGCCGGATCCGGGCTGTACGTACCGCGGCTGTTCGACAACTTCCGCTCGTTCAGCGGGCGTCCGGCGGCGCTGTTCGCCCAGCCGGTGGTACGCCGGCCCGGCCCGGGGGTGGTGACGGTGCTGGGCGGCGGCTATCCGGCGTCGGGGGCGGCGGGCGCGGACCGGCTGCCGGTGCCGTATCTGCCGGCCGGGCTGCGCTACGACCCGCAGGAGGGCCCCGGCGAGGTGCAGACGCCGCTGCTGGGGCCGGCCGCCGACGGGCTGCGGTTGGGCGACAAGGTGTGGTTCCGGCACGCCAAGGCCGGTGAACTGTGCGAGCGGTTCGGCGAGTTGCACCTGATCGAGGGTGATCGGGTGGTGGACACGGTCCCGACGTACCGCGGGGAGGGCCGCACCTTTCTCTGACCGGTGCGGCCCTCCCCCGTACGGAGCCGGTGGCTCAGTACACCGTGTCCTGCTGGTCCGGGATCACCGAGCCGTCGGGGCGGTGAATCGGGGCGAGGGTGCCGTCCGGCTGGACGGAGCCGGCGGTCGAGCACGGGTACGGGTCGGTCTTGCGCTTCTTCGGCTCGATGAACATCGGGTTGATGATCCAGCGGTGGTCGCTGTTGTCGTACGCCCGGCACATCAGCTCGGTCTTGTTGCGGTTGATGGCCAGGTGGCCGGCGGTGGCATCGCCGACGAACGTCACATCGGTCTCGGCGTCGCCCGCCGCGAAGGCGGCACGGTGCGCCGGGTCCTGCTGCTGCCAGGCCTTGGCGCCCTTGACGTGGAAGATCTCCTGGTTGATCCAGCAGCGCTTGCCGTCCATGTACGTCAGGACCTCGCCGTTGGTGTCCTTGACGTCACCGCAGCCCTGGACACCGGTGGTGAGCCGGCCGTCGCGGACGATGTTGCGGATGCCGACGATGTGGTCACGGTCGATGCCCACACCGGGCGCCCAGGCGCGCACCAGCGGCTCGGCGGACGCCGAGACGATGTAGACGTCGAAGCCGGCCTTCTTGAGGGTGCCGATGAGGTCGCGCTGCTGCTCGTAGTAGCGGATGTATCCGGCCCACTTGTGCGTGCCGACCGTCTGCTCCGTACCGATCGGCGCGGCGAGGTTCTGCTTGCGCGCCTTGGCGGCGTACGAGGTCAGGGCGTCCGGACTGTGCCCGGCGAACAGCTGGGTGATCCAGACGTAGGAGGGCACCGTACGCCGGTGGTTCCACTCCCCCTCGAACGCGGGCTTGCCGCCGGAGGTCTTCTCGTCGTTGTAGACGTCGAGGATCTCGTCGGTGCAGCCGGTGTCGGTCGAGGTCGGCAGCGGGTGGCCGGCCGGTACGGAGGTGCCGCAGGCCTTGGTGAGCGCGGTGGCCGCGTCGTCGGTCAGCCACTTGTTGGTGGCCTTCCAGCTGGCGGGGCGCAGCACCTTGTCGTGCAGCAGCATCCAGGCCAGCGTGGCGTCGGAGATGTCGTTCTTGACGACGGTGTTGTCCCAGTCGAAGGTCGCGACCGGGCGCGCGCCGTCGGAGCCGGAGCAGCTGCCCTGCTCATCGATCATTTTCTGCAGCTTGGCACGGTTGTCGCCGTACCAGCCCTTGGTGACATGGAGGGTGGGGCACTGACGCGGTGCCGGGCCCGCCGTGGCCGTCTGGGCGGACGCGACGCCGCCTCCCACGACCGCGAGGGCGGCACCTGCTGCCAGCCAGCGACGTTTGGTGAGCATGGAACACACTCCTGTCGAACCTGTCGAACGAAGAATCGAAGGCGGAGGCTAGCGCATGGCGGCCGGGCGTGGTGCGAAGCCCAGCCGCCATGGCGCGGAAGTGGAGGTGAACAACGAGTGGTTACACCGGGGTGACGTACGCGCCCGCGATGCCTCCGTCGACCAGGAATTCGGCGGCGTTGACGAACGAGGAGTCGTCGCTGGCGAGGAAGGCGACCGCGGAGGCGATCTCCTCGGGCTCGGCGAACCGGCCGACCGGGACGTGCACCAGGCGGCGCGCGGCGCGCTCGGGGTCCTTGGCGAACAGCTCCTTGAGCAGCGGGGTGTTGACCGGCCCGGGGCACAGCGCGTTGACCCGGATGCCCTCGCGGGCGAACTGCACGCCCAGTTCACGGGACATCGACAGCACGCCGCCCTTGGAGGCGGTGTAGCTGATCTGGGAGGTGGCGGCGCCCATGACGGCCACGAAGGACGCGGTGTTGATGATGGATCCCCTGCCCTGGCGCTGCATGTAGGGCAGTGCGTGCTTGCAGCAGAGGTAGACCGAGGTCAGGTTGACCTCCTGGACGCGCTTCCAGGCGTCCAGGCCGGTGGTGAGGATCGAGTCGTCGTCGGGCGGCGAGATGCCGGCGTTGTTGAAGGCGATGTCCACCGAGCCGTAGGTGTCGAAGGCGGTCTTGTAGAGCGCCTCCACCTGATCGGAGTCGGTCACATCGACCTGGACGTAGAGGCCGCCGACCTCTTCGGCGGCGGCCTTGCCCGCCACCTCGTCGATGTCGGCGCAGACGATGTGGGCGCCCTCGGAGGCCAGTCGGCGGGCGGTGGCCAGGCCGATGCCGCTGCCGGCTCCCGTGATCACGGCGGTACGGCCGACGAGGCGGCGGCACACTGCGGTCTGGTCGGTCACTTAGCGCTCCTCTGTGCTGATGAAGATGTTCTTGGTCTCGGTGAAGGCGGTGAGCGCGTCCGGTCCCAGTTCACGGCCGAGGCCGGACTGCTTGAACCCGCCGAAGGGGGTCCAATACCGCACGCTGCTGTGGGAGTTGACGGAGAGGTTGCCGGCCGCCACACCGCGCGAGACCCGCAGTGCGCGGCCGACGTCACGCGTCCACAACGAGCCGGACAGGCCGTAGTCGGTGGTGTTGGCGATCCGGACCGCGTCGGCCTCGTCCTCGAAGGGCATGACCACGGCGACCGGGCCGAAGATCTCCTCGACGGCCGTACGGTCCTCGGGGCGGCCCTCCAGGACGGTGGCCGGGTACCAGAAGCCCTTGCCGGCGGGCGCCTCGCCGCGGATGGCGGCCGGGGCGTCCTCGGGGACGTAGGACCGTACCCGCTCGCGCTGGGCGGCGGAGATCAGCGGGCCCATCTGGGTGGCGGGATCGGCCGGGTCGCCGACGGTGAACGCCTTGACCTGGGGCTCCAGCAGCTCCAGGAAGCGGTCGTAGACGCCGCGCTGGACGAGGATGCGGCTGCGGGCGCAGCAGTCCTGGCCGGTGTTGTCGAGGAAGGAGCCGGGGGCGGCGGCCGCGGCGGCTTCGAGATCGGCGTCGGCGAAGACGATGTTGGGGCTCTTGCCGCCGAGTTCGAGGGTGAGCCGCTTGGTCTGGGCCGCGCAGCGGGCGGCGATCTGCCGGCCGGTCGTGGTGGAGCCGGTGAAGACGACCTTGGCGACGCCGGGGTGGTCGACCAGCGCGGTGCCGGTGACCGGGCCCTCGCCGGGCAGGACCTGGAAGAGGCCCTCGGGCAGCCCGGCCTCCAGGGCGAGTTCGGCGAGCTTGAGCGCGGTGAGCGGGGTGGTCTCGGCGGGCTTGAGGAGTACCGCGTTGCCGGCCGCGAGCGCGGGGGCGGTGCCCCAGGCGGCGATCGGCATCGGGAAGTTCCAGGGCGCGATGACGGCGACCACGCCGAGCGGTTCCTGGACGGTGATGTTCAGGCCGCCCGCGACGGGGATCTGGGTGCCGTTCAGGCGCTCCACTCCCCCGGCCGCGTAGTGCAGCAGATCGCGGACGTTGCCCGCTTCCCACCGGGCGTTGCCCAGCGGGTGGCCGGCTTCCTTGAGTTCGAGCGCGGCGAGCGGCTCGATATGGGCGTCGACGACCTCGGCGAAGCGGCGCAGCAGCCGGGCCCGGTCGCCGGGTGCCACCGCGGCCCAGGACTGCTGGGCGGCGGCGGCCCGGCGGACCGCGGCGTCGACCTCTTCAGGGGAGGTGGTGGCGACGGTGGCCACCACCTCCTCGGTCGCCGGGTTGAGGATCTTCAGCTCGTGCAGACCAGTGGACACGTGCGGGTTCCTTACATGCGCTCGAAGGAGCGGAAGCGCTCCCAGTCCGTGACGGCGGCGTCGTAGGCGTCCTGCTCGACGCGGGCCATGTGGCGGTAGTGGTCGACGACCTCGTCGCCGAAGGCCTCGCGGGCGATCGGGCTGTTCTCCCACAGCTCGGCGGCCTCGCGCAGGGTGGTGGGGACGTGAGCGGCGTCGCCGTTGTAGGCGTTGCCGGTCGTCGCCTCGGGGAGTTCCAGCTCGTGCTCGATGCCGTACAGGCCGGCCGCGACCATGCCGGCGACCGCGAGATAGGGGTTCACATCGCCGCCGGGCAGGCGGTTCTCCAGGCGGTGGGCGCGGCCGTGGCCGACCACCCGCAGGGCGCAGGTGCGGTTGTCGGGGCCCCAGGCGACGGCGGTGGGCGCGAAGGAGCCGGGGCGGAACCGCTTGTAGGAGTTGATGTTGGGTGCGTAGAAGAGCGTGAAGTCACGCATCGCGGCGAGCTGGCCCGCCAGGAAGTGCTGCATGGTCTTCGACATGCCGTACGGGCCGCTCTCGTCGGCCAGCACCGGCCGGCCGTCCGCGTCCTGCAGCGAGAGGTGGATGTGACAGGAGTTGCCCTCGCGCTCGTCGTACTTCGCCATGAAGGTGAGCGACATGCCCTCCTGGGCGGCGATCTCCTTGGCGCCGGTCTTGTAGATGCTGTGCTGGTCGCAGGTGGTGAGCGCCTCGTCGTAGACGAACACGATCTCGTGCTGGCCGAGGTTGCACTCGCCCTTGGCGGACTCGACGGTCATCCCGGCCGCGCCCATCTCGTTGCGGATCCGGCGCAGGACGGGCTCGACGCGGCCGGTGCCGAGGACGGAGTAGTCGCCGTTCCATTGGTTGGCGGGGTTCATCTCACGGTAGCCGCGGGACCAAGCGTCCTCGTAGGAGTCCTTGAAGAGCATGAACTCCAGCTCGGTGCCGGCGTACGCGCTCCAGCCGCGCTCGGCCAGCCGGTCGAGCTGGCGCCGCAGGATCTGCCGGGGCGAGGCGACGACCGGGGAGCGGTCGTGCCAGGCGAGGTCGGCGGTGATCAGGGCGGTGCCGGCGTTCCAGGGGATGCGGCGCAGGGTGGCGACATCACCGTGCATGGCGAAGTCGCCGTAGCCGCGTTCCCAGGAGGACATGGCGTAGCCCTCGACGGTGTTGAGGTCGACGTCGACGGCGAGGAGGTAGTTGCAGCCCTCCGTGCCGTGGTCGAGGACGGTGTCGAGGAAATAGCGGGCCGCGAACCGCTTGCCCTGGAGCCGGCCTTGCATATCGGTGAAGGCGAGGACGACAGTGTCGATCTCCCCGGCGTCGACGAGGACTCTGAGCTCCTCGACGGAGAGTGGGGGCGTGCGGTCTGCCACGGTGTTGCCTCCTGTCACTGCATCCGGAGGTCATAAGGTAGGCACACGAACCATTGATTGGGAAGGGGTATCGATGGACGGTGCGGCTGACCGGCTGGCGCCCGTGCTGCGGCCGGTGCGGGCGGGCAACGGTTTCGAGGAGGCGCTGGAGCAGATACTCCAGATCGTCCGGCTCGGCCTGGTCCCCCAGGGCGAGCGGCTGCCCGCGGAGCGGGAGCTGGCGGAGCGGCTGCAGATCAGCCGGGTCACCCTGCGCGAGGTGCTCAAGGTGCTGCAGGACGAGGGCCTGGTGGAGAGCCGGCGCGGACGCTACGGCGGCACGTTCGTCCGGGTGCGGGCGGAGAATCCGGGCGAGGCCGAGCTGCGGCGCCGGACCGAGAAGATCGACGTCGAGGACACCCTGCGCTTCCGGGAGGTGCTGGAGGTGGGCGCGGCCGGGCTGTGCGCCGCCCACGGGCTGTCCGACGTGCGGCAAGACCGGCTGCGGGCGGCGCTCGCGGCGACCCAGGAGGCCCCGCTGGCCGACTACCGCCGGCAGGACACCCTGCTGCATCTGACGCTCGCCGAACTGTCCGGCTCGCCGTCGCTGGCGGCGCAGTACGCGGCGGTGCGGGCGAGCGTGAACGATCTGCTGGACTGCATCCCGCTGCTGGTGCGGAACCTGGAGCACTCCCAGACCCAGCACAGCGCGCTGGTCGAGGCGGTGCTGGAGGGCGATGCGGACGGTGCGCGCGAGGTGATGCGGGAGCACTGCGCGGGCACGGCGGCCCTGCTGCGCGGCTTCCTGTCATGAAACCGCTCACCTCGGGAAACCTGACCGTCACGAGATATTTTCGTCCAGGTCTTGCGCTCAGCCGCCCTGGCAGCAAAGGTATCGCCCCATACCTTTATTGCGAGGCTGGGAGCGGTTCGCCGGACGCCGTACCCGCCACGGATTCCCGAGGCCCTCGGAGGCGTTGTGTCCATCGACAAGCCCGCGACGAACCCAGACCAGGAACATCAATCTCCTCAGCTGTCCAGCGATGAAGAGCGCCTCCACCAACTCGGTTACGCTCAGGAACTCGCCCGCTCCATGTCGGCGTTCTCCAACTTCGCCGTCTCGTTCAGCATCATCTCGGTCCTCTCCGGCTGTCTGACGCTGTACGGCTTCGGCATGAACACCGGCGGACCCGCCCTGATCACCTGGGGCTGGCCGCTGGTCGGCGTGATGACCCTGTTCGTGGGCCTGGCCATGGCCGAGGTCTGCTCCAGCTACCCGACCGCGGGCGGCCTGTACTACTGGGCGGCGAAGCTGGCCCCCTCACACGGCCCGGCATGGTCCTGGTTCACCGGCTGGTTCAACTTCCTCGGCCAGGTCGCGGTGACCGCGGGCGTCGACTTCGGGGCCGCGTCCTTCCTGAACGCGCTGCTGGACCTGCAGTTCGGCTTCACCGCCACCCCGGCACACACCATCATGCTGTTCGGACTGGTCCTGCTGGCGCACGGCCTGCTGAACACCCTCGGCGTGAAGCTGGTCTCGCTGCTCAACAACGTCAGCGTGTGGTGGCACGTCTTCGGAGTACTGGTCATCGTGGGCGCGCTGGTCGTCCTGCCCCCGAAGCACCAGTCCGCCTCCTTCGTCTTCACGCACGTCGTCAACAACACCGGCTGGCACTCCAGCCTCTACGTCGGGCTGCTGGGACTGCTGCTCGCGCAGTACACCTTCACCGGCTACGACGCCTCGGCGCACATGACCGAGGAGACCCACGACGCGGCCAAGGCCGGGCCGCGCGGCATCGTGATGTCGATCCTCGTCTCGCTGGTCGCCGGCTGGATACTGCTGGTCGGCATCACCTTCGCCATCCAGGACTACGACGGTGCGCTGAGCAGCAAGACCGGCGTCCCCCCGGCACAGATCTTCATCGACGCCCTCGGCAGCACCGGCGGCAAGCTGCTCCTGCTGATCGCCATCGGCGCCCAGTTCTTCTGCGGCATGGCGTCGGTCACGGCCAACTCGCGCATGATCTACGCCTTCTCCCGGGACGGCGCGCTGCCCGGCTCCCGGCTGTGGCACCGCATCAACAAGCGGACCAAGACCCCGACCAACGCGGTCTGGCTGTCCGCCGGCGGCGCCTTCCTGCTGGGCCTGCCGTACCTGTGGAACACCACGGCGTACGCGGCCGTCACCTCGATCGCCGTGATCGGCCTGTACATCGCCTACGTCCTGCCCATCTTCCTCCGCCTGCTGCAGGGCGACCGGTTCGAGCGCGGCCCGTGGCACCTCGGCCGCTGGAGCAAGGTCATCGGCACCATCGCCGTCGGATGGACCCTGGTGATCTCCGTCCTGTTCATGCTCCCGACGAGCAGCCCGGTCACTGCGGACACCTTCAACTACACCCCGCTCGCCGTCCTCGTCGTCCTCGGCTTCGCCGGAACCTGGTGGCTGGTATCGGCCCGCAAGTGGTTCACCGGTCCGAAGGTCCAGGGCTCGGCCGAGGAGCTGGCCGCCATTGAGCACGAACTGGACGTCTGAAGGGACGGGATCCGTGTCCATGCCTCTCATCGGCATCAGCACCTACCAGCAGGAAGCCAGCTGGGGGGTCTGGACGCTGCCGGCCGCGCTGGTGCCCGCCGGATATCCACGGCTGGTGCAGCGCTCGGGCGGGCTGCCCGTGCTGCTGCCGCCGGGCGACCCGGCGACCGCCGCCGCGACGGTGGCCCGGCTGGACGCGGTGGTGATCGCCGGCGGTGCGGATGTGGCACCGGCGCGGTACGGCGCGGAGCCGCACCCCCGCACCGGTCCGCCGTCCCTGGACCGGGACGCCTGGGAACTGGCCCTGATCGAGGCCGCGTTGGCGGGCGGCGTCCCGCTGCTGGGCATCTGCCGCGGCCTCCAGCTGCTGAACGTGGCGCTGGGCGGCACCCTCGTCCAGCACCTCGACGGCCACGCCGGCGCCCCCGGGGTCTTCGAACGGCACGACATCAAGCCGGTCCCCGGGACGCTGCTGGACCGTACGCTGCCCGAGCCGGTCTCCGTACCGACGTACCACCACCAGGCCGTGGACCGGCTCGGCCGCGGACTGCTGGTCTCGGCCTACGCGGAGGACGGCACCATCGAGGCCCTGGAGCTGCCGGACGCGCCCGGCTTCACGCTGGCGGTGCAGTGGCACCCGGAGGCGGGCGACGACACCCGGGTGATGGAAGCCCTCGTGGCGGCGAGCGGGGCGGCCGCCGAGGAGTGACCATGCGGCCCGCGGGGGCGGCCGCCGCTCAGGCCGTCCCGCGGGTCAGTCCCAGCAGCTGGCGGGCCGGGCCCACCGGGCGCTGACCGGCCGGCCACACGGCACGCAGCTCACGGCCCAGCCGCAGCCCGTGCACCGGAATCTCCACCAGCCGGCGCGCGGTCAGCTCCTCGCCGACGGCGAGTTCACTCAGGACGGAGGGTGCCGCCTCGCTCACCACCGCCGCCTTCACGGCGGTGGTGGAGGCGAGTTCGAGGAGCGGTGCGGCCAGTCCGCCATGGCGGGCCAGCGCCGCATCCAGCACCTGCCGGGTCCCTGAGCCGCGCTCGCGCAGGATCAGCGGGGTGGCCGCGAGTTCGGCGGCGGTCAGCTCCGTACGGCGCCGGGTCCAGGGGTGGGACGGGGCGGCGACCACGATCAGCCGGTCGTGCCCGATGACCGTCCCGTCCAGCCCCTCCGGCACCTGCAGCCCCTCCACGAATCCGAGGTCGGCCGCGCCGGTCAGCAGCCGCTCGGCGACCGCGCTGGAATTGCCGGCGAGCAGCGAGACGGCGGTCCCGGGCCGCTGGGCGCGCAGGGCGATCAGCCACCCCGGCAGCAGGTACTCGGCGATCGTCATGCTGGCCGCGACCCGCAGCCGGGAATCGCGGCGGCCGCGCAGCGCCTGCGCCCCCGCGTCGAAGGCCTCGGCCGCCTCGACCACCCGCCGCGCCCAGTCCGTCACCAGCGCACCGGCGTCCGTCAGCCGGGAGCCGCGCGGCGAGCGTTCGACCAGCGCCACCCCCAACTGCCGCTCCATGGACCGGATCCGGCTGCTGGCGGCGGGCTGGCTGATCCCGCGCGCACGGGCGGCCCGCCCCAGACTGCCGAGCCGGGCGACGGCGAGCAGCAGCTCCAGCGCACCGAGATCCGGGACCCGGTGTGCCAGCGACACGGCACCGGGCTCGGCCTCCTCACCCATCGACTCCCCCAGACACGACCCTGCACATAACCCCAGCTTATGCCCTCATAGACGCAACGCCCCTGGTGGCGCCGGAGCCGGGCACCGACGCTGTATGCCATGGCAACCCTCGTGCACGCACCTTCCCGCGCCGGCACCGGAACCGGCACACCCGCTCCCAAGGGCTCGGTCCGCCATCTCGGGCCCAACTGGTACGCCGCCGTCATGGGGACCGCGATCGTCGCCAACGCCGGTGCGGCCCTGCCGTTCACCGCGGCCGGTCCCCACCTCGCGTACCAGGCCGTCTGGGCGCTGTCGGCGCTGATGCTGCTGACCCTGCTGGCCGCCCGGGGTGTGCACTGGGCCCGCCACGGGGACCAGGCGCGCCGCCATCTGCTGGACCCCGCGGTCGCCCCCTTCTACGGCTGTACGGCGATGGCGCTGCTGGCGGTGGGCGGCGGCACGCTGACCGTGGGCCGGGAGGTCATCGGCGCACCCGCCGCCCTCGCCGCGGACGCCGTCCTGTGGAGCCTGGGCACCCTCGTCGGCCTCGCGGCGGCCGCGGCGATCCCGTATCTGATGGTGACCCGGCACCGCATCGACCCCGGCAGCGCCTCCCCCGTCTGGCTGCTGCCGCTGGTCGCGCCCATGGTCTCGGCGGCGCTGGGCCCGGCGCTGGTGCCGTATCTGCCGGCCGGCCCGTGGCAGCGGACCCTGCTGTTCGCCTGCTACGCGCTGTTCGGCATGTCCCTGCTGGCCACGCTGCTCGTGCTGCCGCTCGTGCTGTCCCGGCTGATCCATCACGGCCCGCTCCCGCTCGCCCTGACCCCCACGCTGTTCCTCGTCCTGGGCCCGCTGGGCCAGTCCACCACCGCCGTGACCAACCTCGCCCATGTCGCGCCCGGAGTCGTGGACGCCTCCCTGGCGCCCGCGATGGGCGCGTTCGCGGTGCTCTACGGCGTCCCGGTGATGGGCTTCGCCCTGCTCTGGCTCGCGCTCGCGACGGCGATGGTGGTCCGCGCCTTCCGCGACGGCATGGGTTTCGCGATGACCTGGTGGGGCTTCACCTTCCCGCTGGGGACCTGTGTCACGGGGGCGGCGGGGCTTGCCCGGCAGACCGGGCTGGGCGCCTTCGACGGGCTCGCGGTGGCCCTCTACGCGCTGCTCGTCACGGCGGTGGCGGTGGCCTTCACCCGCACCGCGCTCGGGCTGGCCCGCGGACATCTGCTGGCGCCGCCCCGGCCGGTCACCCCGTAGCCGCCGTCCGCCCGGCGGTCCCGTAGCCGCCGTCCGCCCGTCGGTCAGCGAGCCGTGGCCAGCGCCTCGGCCAGCACCGCCGGGGCCTCCGCCAGCGACGGCCCGTACCAGGTCAGATGCCGGCCGCTCACCAGCGCCGCGGGCAGCGCGGGAAACGCCTCGGGACCGTCCTCGGCGGTGAAGCGGTACGGCTCGTCGGGCAGCACGACGAGCTCGGCGCCGGCGGTGTGGAGCTCCGCCAACGGGATCCGTGGGTAGCGGTCGGCGTGGCCCGCGTACCGGTTGCGTACGCCGAGCCGGGCGAGGAGGTCGCCGGCGAAGGTGTCCCGGCCCAGCACCCTCCACGGCCGGCGCCAGACGGGCACCACCGCCGTGCGCTCCGTGGACGGGACCGGCAGCTCCCGCCAGGCGGCCTCGGCGGCCGCCAGCCACCCGGGCCGGGGCAGCCCGCAGCCGTCCACCAGCACCCGGGTCAGCTCCCGCCACGCCTGGTCCAGCGTCCGCACCTCGGTGACCAGGACGTCCGTCCCCGCGGCGCGGAGCGCGGCCAGGTCCTGCGGACGGTTCTCCTCCTCGTTGGCGAGGACGAGCCCGGGAGCCAGCGCGGCGATCGCGCCGAGGTCGGGATTCTTGGTGCCGCCGATACGGGTGACGTCGAGCCCGGCGGGGTGGCTGCACCAGTCGGTGGCCCCGACCAGCAGCTCAGGCGCGCAGGCGGCCACCGCCTCGGTGAGGGAGGGCACCAGGGACACCACGCGCCGGGGGGAACGAGGACCGGTCATCCGCCCACGGTACGCGCCCGCCCCCGGCCCGGCCGCGGACCGCCGCCCGGCATCCGCCGGTCAACCCGTCCCCGGGGAGCGCCCGTTGGCCGTGCGGCGGAGCCAGTACGCCGCGCCCCCGGCCAGGGCGAACAGCGCCAGACCGCCGACCGCCTGACCGGCGTCGACCCCCTCGACCCGGCCGTCCCGCACGGTGACGGTCTCGGTGAATCTCTCCCGGCCCGGCCCGCATTCGACGGTGACCGGGTAGCGGCCTGGTGCCGTCCCCTCGGCGACCTGGACATCGGCGGCCATCCCTCGGGGCCCCGGCCGCAGCACGACCGACCCGAACAGCGGCGAGGCCACCCGCGCCCCGGTGGCCGGCGCACACCGGCTGCCGTCGCTGATGCGCACCCGCTGGCCGGCCACCATGGGATCCGGCTCGACATGGGCTGACGCGGCGGGCGCGGCGAGGCCCAGGACGGCGACGCCGATCAGGGCGGCAGCGGCGGTGTGCGCAGGCTTCACGATCCTCTCCTTCGGCGTCCGCGACCGCTGCGGCCGTGGGCAGACCACGGCGACCGCCAAGGAAATACCGTCATATACCAGAGCGAATCACCTGGCCCGTAGCGCCGCGCAGCAAACGCGGCCGGTCAGGTGAGCCGTCCGGAGATCTCGCCGTACCGGCCGCGTTTGGGACCGGCGGCGGCCGCCGAACGGGTCACCCGGCACGGGCGCCCATGCGACGGGCCCCGCCGCCCGGCCATTGCCGGGGACGGGGCCCACTGCGGGAGCGTGCCGGGCACGCTCCGCTCGCCTACTTCACCGGCGCCATCTTGTCGACGATGCCCGGATGGTCACCGATCCACTTCTCGACGCCCTTGTTCTCGTTGCCCTTGCCGGCGTCCTGGATGTCCTTCTCCAGGCTGCCGAGCTCCTCGGCGTCCATCTTCCAGTTCTTCAGCCAGCCGGCGAACTCCGGGAACTTCTTCGGGAAGCTCTTGTTGCCGAGCGTCTTGATCTGGTTGTTGGCGCCCCAGGTGCCCTTGGGGTCCGCGAGCTTGGTGAGCTTGTACTTGCTGTAGGCCCAGTGCGGCGACCACAGCACCACGGCGATGGGCTCCTTCTTGTGGTACGCCCGGTCCAGCTCCGTCAGCATGGCGCTGGTGCCGGCCGAGGTGACGTCGAAGTCCTTCAGGCCGTACGCCGGGGCGACGGTGTCCTTCAGGCGCTTCATCTCGCCGGTGCCGGGCTCGATCCCGATGATCTTGCCGCCGAACTCGTCCTTGTGCTTGCGCAGATCGTCGAGGGTCTTGACACCCTTGACGTAGGACGGGACCGCGATCTCCAGCGAGGTCTTGTCGTACCAGGGCCCGACGTCGACGAGATCCTTCTTGTACTTGTCCCAGTACTGTTTCTGCGCCACCGGGAGCCAGCCGTCGGTCTCCACATCGACCTGGCCCGTGGACAGCCCGGTCCACATCGGCCCGACGTCGAGGTTACGGATGTTCGGCCGGTAGCCGCGCTTTTCCAGGACGTTCTTCCACAGGTACGTGGTGGCGATGCCCTCGTCCCACGCGGGGTAGCCGATGTTCGGGGCCTTGCCCGCGTCCTTGCCCTTGGCGTAGGAGGCGTCCGCGGACGGCGCGACCTTGTCGACCAGGCCGGGGTGCTTCTTGAGCCAGGTGCGCACACCGTCCTGCTCATGGCCGTCACCGGCGCTCTTGATGTCGTTCTCAAGGCTGGTGAGCTGCTTCTCGTCCAGATGGAAGTTCTTCATCCACTTGGCGACCTGGGGCTCGTCCTTGGCGAAGCCCTTGCGGCCCAGCAGATGCAGGCTGTCTCCGGAGCCGAAGGAGCCCTTGGGGTCCTTGAGCTTGGTGAGCTTGTACTTGTCGTACGCCCAGTGCGGCGACCACAGCGTGACCGCGATCGGCTTCTTGGCGTGCATCGAGCGGTCCAGCTCGCTGAGCATCGACGCGGTGCTGGACTCCTGGACCTTGTACTCGCCGCCCAGGCCGTAGTCCTTGAGGACCTTGTCCTTGAGGATCTTCATCTCGCCGGCGCCCGGCTCGATACCGGTGATCTTGCCGCCGAACTGGCCGCCCTTGCCCTTGAGGTCGTCGAGGGACTTGATGTCCTTCATGTACGACGGGACCGCGATCTCCAGCGAGGTCTTGTCGTACCAGGCCCCGAGGTCCTCCAGCTTGTCCTTGTACTTCTTCCAGTACGAGGCGTGGGTGGTCGGCAGCCAGGCGTTGGTCTGGACGTCGATGTCACCGCGGGCCTGCCCGGCGAACAGCGGACCGGCCTCCAGCGCCTGGACCTTGGGCTTGTAGCCCCGCTCCTCCAGGATCTCCTTCCAGAGGTAGGTGGTGGCCTTGCCCTCGTCCCAGTTGACGTAACCGAGGCTGATCGGCCGGCCGTTGCCGCCGCCGGACTTGCCGTGGGACTGGCCGAAGTAGCTCATCCCGCCGGCGAGCAGCGCGAGCACCACCACACCGACCATCGCCACGGAGGTGGCGGGCCGCCACTGCAGGAACTTCATCCCGCCCAGCGCCGCCTGCGCCTTGGCCAGCGCACGCCGGCCGAGCGGGGAGACCCGCTGGTTGAGCGCGCCGGTCATCCGGTCCAGGTACATGGCGAGGATGACGACCGCGAGGCCGGCCTCGGCGCCCAGCGCCACATCGACTGAGCTGATCGCGTTGTAGACCGACGAGCCGAGACCGCCGCCGCCGACCATGCCGGCGATGACGACCATGGACAGCGCCAGCATGATGACCTGGTTGATACCGGCCATGATCGTGGGCAGCGCCAGCGGCAGCTGCACCCGGAAGAGCGTGCGCCGCGGGTGGGTGCCGAACGCCTCGGCCGCCTCGACCAGTTCCTCGTCGACCTGCCGGATGCCGAGCTCGGTCATCCGGACCGCGGGCGGCATGGAGAAGACGATGGTGGCGACGATGCCGGGCACGACGCCCAGGCCGAAGAAGAGGATGCCGGGGATGAGGTAGACCATCGCCGGCATCGTCTGCATCAGGTCCAGGACCGGGCGCAGCGCCCCGCCGACGACCCGGCTGCGGGCCGCCCAGATACCGAGCGGCACGGCGATCACGACGGTGATCAGACAGGCCACCAGCACCAGGGAGAGCGACTCGATGGTCGGGCCCCACTGCTCGACCGACTCGATCAGCGCGAAGCCGAGGAAGGTCAGCAGCGCGGCCGGCAGACCGCGCAGCCACCAGGCGAGCACCGCGAGGATGCCGGCCAGCAGCAGCGGTTGCGGCCCGGACAGGACCGTGTGAATGACGTCGTAGAGGCCGTTCAGCACCTTCGTGATGAGGGTGAAGAGCCAGTCGAGGTGGTCGCGCAGCCAGTTGACCGCGTGCTCGGCCCAGCTGCCTATCGGGATCCTAGGCATCGGCGCTCACCTCCTCCTCGGGCGCGTCGTCCCCGGGCGCGGCCGGGGAGTCCTCCGCCGCCGTGCCCGTGGCGGGCTGCTTGTCGAGCCGCGCCGCCGTGGCGGGCGCGCCCGTGTCCTGGGAGGGGATGCCGGAGGCCGGCTCCCGGTCCGCGCTGTCGCCGAGGACGGCGAGCAGCCGCTCGGCCGGTACGGCGCCGGCCAGTTCACCGTTCGCATCGGTCACGGCGACCGGAACGGTGCTGGTCGAGCAGGGGGCGAACAGCTCGGCGAGCGGGGTGTCGATACCGACCGTCGCGGGCGCGGCGGCCCGGAACTCCGCGGCGGTGCGAAGCGTCCGGCCGTCGGGGGCCGTAGCACCCAATACGGTGCCGACCTCGGCCATCACCGCGCCGGCGGTGAGCACCCGGCTGCGGTCGACGTCCTGGATGAAGGACGCCACATAGTCGTTGGCGGGCCGCAGGAGGATGTCCTCGGCGCTGCCGATCTGCACGATCCGGCCGTCGCGCATCACCGCGATCCGGTCGCCGAGGCGCATCGCCTCGTTGAGGTCGTGGGTGATGAAGACGATGGTCTTCTTCAGGGTCTTCTGCAGCTCCAGCAGCTGGTCCTGCATGTCCCGCCGGATCAGCGGGTCGAGGGCGCTGAAGGACTCGTCCATCAACAGGAGATCGGCGTCGGTGGCCAGCGCCCGGGCCAGGCCCACGCGCTGCTGCATACCGCCGGAGAGCTCGTCGGGCCAGGACTTCTCCCAGCCCTTGAGCCCGGTGAGTTCCAGCGCCTCGGTGGCGCGCCTGGTGCGCTCCGCGCGCGGTACGCCCTGCACGTCGAGGCCGTAGGCGGCGTTCTCCAGCACACTGCGGTGCGGGAAGAGCGCGAAGTGCTGGAAGACCATGGAGATCTTCTCGGAGCGGACCTTGCGCAGCTCCTTGTCGCTGAGCGACGTGAGGTCCTGGCCGTCGAACCGTACGGTTCCCGCGGTGGGCTCCAACAGCCCGTTGAGGGTGCGCAGCAGCGTGGACTTGCCGGATCCGGACAGGCCCATGACGACGAAGATCTGGCCCTCGTCCACCTCGATCGAGGCGTCGATCACCGCCGCTGTGGTGCCTTCGTCCCGCAGTTCCTCGCGGCCGGCACCGTCCCGGAGCCTGCGGACCGCTTCCTCGGGTCTTCTGCCGAACACTTTGTACAGGTGCTCGGCTTGCAGCCTGGCCACATATGCCTCTCTTGTCGCATGAGAAACGACCTGTCACCCCCATGGACAGGTCGTGGAGCGACACGGGGTCGGCCCGCCTTTACCGGTGGAATACTTGAATCCGCTACCGGTTTAGCTCCGCGTGCGCGCCTGCCCGCCTTTATCTGTCCCAAACACGGCGGTGTTTTAGATCACATCTGTGTGGCGTATGGGGCATACGGCATCATGCGGGATGTGACTCGACGCCTGATGCTCCTCGACACCGCCTCGCTCTACTTCCGCGCCTATTTCGGGGTACCGGAATCGGTCAGGGCCCCGGACGGCACTCCCGTGAACGCGGTCCGCGGACTGCTGGACTTCATCGCCCGACTCGTCCAGGACCACCACCCCGATGACCTGGTCGCCTGCATGGACTTCGACTGGCGCCCGCAGTGGCGGGTCGATCTGATCCCCTCGTACAAGGCGCACCGGGTCGCCGAGGAGGCCCCCGCCGGGTCCGCGGAGCCCGACGAGGAGGAGATCCCCGACACCCTCTCGCCGCAGGTCCCGGTCATCGAGGACGTCCTGGACGCCCTGGGCATCGCCCGTATCGGAGCGGCCGGCTACGAGGCCGACGACGTCATCGGCACCCTGACTGCCCAGGCGAAGGGCCCGGTGGACATCGTCACCGGCGACCGCGACCTCTTCCAGCTCGTCGACGACCGGCGCGGTATCCGCATCCTGTATCCGCTCAAGGGCGTCGGCACCCTGCAGCTCACGGACGAGGCGCTGCTGCGCGCGAAGTACGGCGTGGACGGCCCCGGTTACGCCGATCTGGCGCTGCTGCGCGGCGACCCCAGCGACGGCCTGCCCGGCGTACCGGGCATCGGCGAGAAGACCGCCGCCAAGCTGCTGGACGCCTACGGAGACCTGGCGGGCATCCTGGCCGCCGCCGCCGACCCGTCCTCGAAGGTGACCCCCGCCCAGCGCACCCGGCTGCTGGAGGCCGGCCCGTACCTGGCGGTCGCCCCGAAGGTCGTGAAGGTGGCCACCGACGTGCCCGTCCCCGCCGTCGACCACAGCCTCCCGGCCGAACCGGCCGACCCCGAGCGGCTGGAGGCGCTCGCCGCACAGTGGGGTCTGGGCGGGGCGCTGCAGCGGCTGCTCGTCACACTTCGCCGGTAACCTGTTAGGTTAGGTAAACCTAACCATCACGCGTCAGGGGAGACCGCCGTGGCTGCAGAGCGTCCGTCCCGCAAGAAGCCCACCGTGCACCGCGCCCGGGTCCAGCGCACGGAGCGGCTCACCCCGCACATGGTTCGCGTGGTGCTGGGGGGTGAGGAGCCGGCGGAGTTCACCGCGGGCGAGTTCTCCGACCACTACATCAAGCTGCTCTTCCCGGTGCCCGGCGTGCAGTACCCCGAGCCGTTCGACATCGCGCAGATCCGCGCCGACTTCCCGCGCGACCGGTGGCCCAGGACCCGTACGTACACCGTCCGCGCCTGGGATGCCGGCAGCCGTGAACTGACCGTGGATTTCGTGGTGCACGGCGACGAGGGCCTGGCCGGGCCGTGGGCGGCCGCGGCCCAGCCGGGCGACGAGATCCTGTTCCTCGGTCCCGGCGGCGCCTACGTCCCGGACGGCGACGCCGACTGGCATCTCCTGGCGGGCGACGAGAGCGCCCTGCCGGCCATCGCGGCCTCGCTCGCCCGGATGCCCTCGGGGGTGCCGGTGCACGCCTTCATCGAGGTGGCGGGCCCGCAGGAGCGCCAGGAGCTGGCCGCCCCGGCGAGCGCCGAGATCCACTGGCTGTACCGCGGCGACGCCCCCGTCGGCCGCGAACTGGTCGCGGCCGTCAGTGAGTTGGAGTTCCCGGCCGGTGCGGTCCAGGCGTTCGTGCACGGCGAGGCCGGCTTCGTGAAGGAGCTGCGCCGGCTGCTCCGCGTCGAGCGGAACGTCCCCCGCGAGGCACTGTCCATCTCCGGCTACTGGCGCGCCGGCCATGACGAGGACGGCTGGCAGGCTTCCAAGCGGGACTGGAACCAGCAGGTCGAGGCCGAGCAGGAGTCCCCGGCGGCCACAGCCTCCTGAACCATGGGGCGGCAGCCCCGCTACGACGTGGCCCCCGCGGGCGCAGGTGTGGGCCAATTGCTCATCCATGGGCCCGGAGCAACTCGACGTTGGCTCCGGGCCTTTGGCGTGCCGTTCCTGACTCGTGGCGCGGCCATCCGGACTGTGGCGCGGCCATCCGGGACCGTGGCGCGGCCATCCGGGACCGTGACGCGGCCATCCGGGACTGTGGCGCAGCCATCCCTCCTGCCCATCGCCGCCCGTATCGCCACCACCAGGTCGCCGCCCCTCACCGCCCCCCCCACTCCCCCCTCCGACAACATCCCCTTCCTTGACAACAAAGATTTTCGGTCACATTCTGGTGGGGTGATCGATGTAGCAGTGATCGACGATCCGGCCGCCGCCGGTGTCTCGCTCGATCCGGTGCGGGCCCGGCTGCTGGCCGTGCTCGCCGTGCCGGGTTCGGCGACGACGCTGGCCGCGCAGGTCGGCCTGTCCCGGCAGAAGGTCAACTACCACCTGCGAGCCCTGGAGCGGCACGGCCTGGTCGAGCTGGTCGAGGAGCGCCGCAAGGGCAATGTGACGGAGCGGATCGTGCAGGCGACGGCCGCGTCCTATGTGATCTCCCCCGCCGCGCTGGCCGCGGTCGCACCCGACCCCGGCCGGGCGCCGGACCAGCTCTCCGCCCGCTGGCTGCTGGCCCTCGCGGCCCGGCTGGTACGCGAGGTGGGCGAGCTCATCGCGCGCTCGACGAAGGCGCGGCAACGGCTGGCGACCTTCGCCGTCGACGGTGAGATCCGGTTCGCCTCGGCCGCCGACCGGGCCGCCTTCGCCGAGGAGCTCGGCGCGACCGTGCACCACCTCGTCGCGAAGTACCACGACGAAAGCGCGGCGGGCGGTCGCAAGCACCGGCTGATCGTCGCCCTGCACCCCAGCATCACCCGCGACGCCGACGAGCCCGCACCGGCCCCGGCGCACGGGCCCACCGCACCGACCGAGGAGTAGCCATGCCCAGAGAGTTCGAGATCCGCCGGGAGGTCGTGCTGCCGGCCGCCCCCGAAGACGTCTTCGCGGCCGTCACCACCGGTACGGGGGCGTGGATGTTCCCCAAGGAGAAGGTCGCCGCCGTCGGGGGCAGCGACGCCGAGGACGACGCGGTCACCGTCTGGGAGCCGCCGCACCGCTTCGAGGTCCGGATGGACGGCGAGGACGGCTGGTTCAACGCGCTGGAGTACGTCATCGAGGCCCGCGACGGCGGCACCGCCGTACTGCGGTACGTCCACAGCGGCGTGCTGAGCGACGACGACTGGGACGGCCAGTACGACGGCGCCTCCCTGCACACGGACTTCTATCTGCACACCCTCGGCCAGTACCTGACGTACTTCACCGGCCGCCAGGCCGCCTTCGCCGACATCCAGGGACCGGCGGCCTCGCTCACCCCCGACGGGTTCGAGCGGCTGCTGCACGCCCTCGGCGTCGCCGCCACCACGGCGGTGGGCGACCGGCTGCGCCTCGAACTGCCGGGCACGGCCCCGCTGGACGCGGTCGTCGACTACCGCACCGAGCACTTCCTCGGCCTGCGCACCGACGGCGGGCTGTACCGCTTCTTCGGGCGCAACGCCTTCAAGGCGCCGGTCGGCCTCACGCTCCATCTGTTCGCCGGCGACACCGACGCCGAGAAGGCCGGCCGGGCCTGGCAGAGCTGGCTGGACGGGGTGTACACGGCGGGCGCCGCGAGCTGACCGTCCGCACTGGGCGGCTCAGTCGTGGTGGAAGACCTCCCGCATCGGTGTCCACCACTCCCCCGGCACGGCTCCCCGGGTCTGTTCCTGGCACGGTTCGGTGAGCCGCCACCATCGCCGGGTCACGGGGTCGGCGGCCATCGCGGCCATATCGGCGTCGTAGTCGTCCCCGACGTACTCGGCGTACGAGAACAGCAGATCGCCCTCCAGGAAGATCGAGTAGTTGCGGAGGTGGCACGCGGTGAGCGTGGCCAGTACCTCCGGCCAGACCTCCGCATGCAGCCGCAGGTACTCCGCACGATGTTCCGGGCGCAGCCTGATGAGCTTTCCGAAGCGCCGCACCGGGGCGGCACCCTCGTCGCTTGGCATAGTCATGGCGGCATCCTTGTCCCACCGCTCCGGCCGTCACACCCGGCCGACCGCACGCGGTGCCGTTGACTCGCCGCGGTGCCAAAGCATGGAAAAACGGTGCCGCGCCCCCTCCAGGACGGGGCGCGGCACCGCTGCATGGCCCGGAACGGGCGGGCCGTGCCCCTCAGCCCACCGACGAATACGCCACCACGCCGCGCAGTACCGCGTCCATGGCGCGGCGGGCCGTGCGCGCCACCGTGCCCTCGGGCGGGGCCGCCGCCGCGATCTGACCGAGTACGTCGATCAGCTGCTTGCACCAGCGGACGAAGTCACCGGCGGGCATCTCCGCGTCACGGAGCACCTCGTCGAGCCCGAAGCCGGAGGCCCAGCGGTAGGCGGCCCAGGCGAAGCCGAGGTCCGGTTCGCGCTGGCCGACGCCCTCCGCCTGGTTGATCCGGTGGTCCTCCTCCAGGGCGTCCAGCCGGCCCCAGATACGGACCATCTCGCCCAGGGCTTCCCGGGCCTGGCCGGCCGGCAGCTTGGGCGCCACCGCATCGTCCGCCTGGCGCGCCTCGTACACCAGCGCCGAGGCACAGGCCGCCAGCTCCGCCGGGCCCAGCCCCTCCCAGACGCCCTCGCGCAGACACTCGCTCGCCAGCAGATCCAGTTCGCCGTAGAGCCGGGCGAGGCGGCGGCCCTCGTCGGTGACGCTGTCCCCTTCGAGGTAGTCCAGCTCGGTCAGCAGGGCGCAGATCCGGTCGAAGGTGCGGGCGATGGTGTTCGTCCGGCCCTCGATGCGGCGCTCCAACTGGCGGGTGTCGCGCAGCAGTCGGTGGTAGCGCTCCGCCCAGCGGGCGTGGTCCTCGCGCTCGTCGCAGCCATGGCAGGGGTGCGCGCGCAGGGCCGTACGCAGTCGGGTGATCTCCCGGTCGTCGGCCGCCGCCGACCGGGGCTTGCGATGCCGCGACGGGACGAGATGGCCGGCCTTCGTGCGCAGCGCGGACGCCAGATCGCGGCGCGACTGCGGACTGCGGGCGTTGAAGGACTTGGGGATGCGCATCCGGTCCAGCGCCTCGACCGGCACCGGGAAGTCGATCGAGGCCAGCCGCTTGACCTGCCGCTCGGCGGTCAGCACCAGCGGCCGCGGGCCGTCCTGCGCATCGAAGCCGCGGTGGCCGTTCGTCCGCCCCGAGGGCATCCCGGGGTCGAGGACCAGCGCCAGACCCGCGAACTTGCCGGTGGGCACATGGATGACATCACCGGGCTTCAGCTTCTCCAGCGCCGCCGCGGCCGCCACCCGCCGCTGGGCCGCGCCCTGCCGGGCCAGCTCCGTCTCACGGTCCTTCAGCTCCCGCCGCAGCCGGGAGTATTCCTCGAAGTCGCCGAGGTGGCAGGTCATCGAGCCGCGGTAGCCCGCCAGCCCCTCTTCGTTCTTCTGCACCTGCCGCGAGATGCCGACCACCGACTTGTCGGCCTGGAACTGCGCGAAGGACATCTCCAGCAGCTCCCGCGAACGGTGGTGGCCGAACTGCGAGACGAGGTTGACCGCCATGTTGTACGACGGCTTGAAGGAGGACCGCAGCGGATAGGTACGCGTCCCGGCGAGCCCGGCGACCGCCCCCGGATCCATCCCCCGCTGCCACAGCACGACCGCATGGCCCTCGATGTCGATGCCGCGGCGCCCGGCCCGGCCGGTCAGCTGGGTGTACTCGCCGGGGGTGATGTCGGCGTGCTGCTCGCCGTTCCACTTCACCAGCTTTTCCAACACCACCGACCGCGCGGGCATGTTGATGCCCAGCGCCAGCGTCTCGGTGGCGAAGACGGCCTTCACCAGCCCCTTGACGAACAGCTCCTCGACGACCTCCTTGAACGTCGGCAGCATGCCGGCGTGATGCGCCGCGATGCCCCGCTCCAGGCCCTCCAACCACTCGAAGTAGCCCAGCACATGGAGGTCGTCGTCCGCGATCCCGGCCGTCCGCGCCTCGACTATGCGGCGGACCTGCTCACGGCCCTCCTGGTCGTTGAGGCGCAGGCCCGAATACAGGCACTGCTGGACGGCCGCCTCGCAGCCGGCCCGGCTGAAGATGAAGGTGATCGCGGGCAGCAGGCCCTCGTTGTCGAGGCGGTCGATGACCTCGGGCCGGCTCGGCGTCCAGATCCGGGAACGCTGCCGCCGCTCGCGCTCGCGGTCCGCCTCGCGCATGGTGCGGCCCCGGCGCTTGTCCCGGCCGAACGTCGGCCGGGAGTTCTCCATCCGGGCCAGCCGCTCCAGATCGGGGTTGACCTCGCGGCGCCCGCCGCTTTGTCCGTCCCGCTCCTCGAACAGGTCATATATCCGGCGGCCGGCGAGGACGTGCTGCCACAGCGGCACCGGGCGGTGCTCGGAGACGATCACCTCGGTGTCGCCGCGGACCGTATCCAGCCAGTCGCCGAACTCCTCGGCGTTGGAGACCGTCGCCGACAGTGACACCAGCGTCACCGACTCGGGAAGATGGATGATCACCTCTTCCCAGACGGCGCCCCGGAAGCGGTCGGAGAGGTAGTGCACCTCGTCCATGACCACATAGCCGAGGCCCACCAGCGACTGCGAGCCGGCATAGAGCATGTTCCGCAGCACCTCGGTGGTCATCACGACCACCGGGGCTTCGGAGTTGACGCTGTTGTCGCCGGTCAGCAGACCGACCTTGCCGGCGCCGTAACGCCTGACCAGATCCTGGTACTTCTGGTTGGACAGCGCCTTGATGGGCGTGGTGTAGAAGCATTTGCGGCCCTGCTCCAGGGCCAGGTGGACGGCGAATTCGCCGACGATCGTCTTGCCGGATCCAGTGGGGGCCGCGACCAGCACGCCCTTGCCGGCCTCCAGCGCCTGGCACGCCTCGACCTGGAACGGGTCCAGGCCGAAGTCGTACATCTCTCGGAAAGGGGCGAGTGCGGTGGCCTGCTCGGCCGCCCGGAGCTTGGCGGCGGCATAGCGCTCAGCAGGGGACATGTCCTCGGTCATCGTGTCTACGAGCCTACCGGCCACCTCTGACAACGACGCGATCTTTATGTCGGCCCTTTACCGAGCGGGCGCCTGGTACGCCGCCCCGGCGGCCGTCCCGTACGGCGCGGCCGACCGCCGGCGCGCGAACGGCCCCCGGCGCACTGCGCACGGGGGCCGCAAGGGACCCGGCCGGGTCACCCCGAATCCCGCCATGTCACGTCATGTCACGACCCGTCACACCAGGTCACTCGCGTCAGGTCACATCGTCGTAGCCGCCGGGGCGCCGCGGCCCGTCGTCGGACCGGTCGCCGCCGGCCTGCTCGGGCAGCATCCGCCCGGAGGAGACCGACTCGATCTCCTCGAGCGAGGACGGCGTCAGGTCCAGCTCCGAGGCCTCGTCATCGTCCAGGTCGGCGTCCGGGTTGCCCAGCTTGCGGCGGCGGTCGTTGAACAGGCAGATGCCGGCAGCACCGAAGTACAGCACCACGATCGGCGCGGCCAGCAGACTCATGGTCAGCGGGTCACCGGTCGGGGTGGCGATGGCCGAGAAGATCGTGATGCCCAGCACCATGAACCGCCACCAGCTCAGAATCCGGCGGCCGGTGACCACACCGCCGAAGTTGAGCAGCACCAGGAGCAGCGGCAGTTCGAAGGCCAGGCCGAAGACCACGACCATGCGCGTGACGATGTCGAAGAACTCGTCGGCCGGGAACAGGTTCGCCCAGTCGTCGGGGGTCAGCCCGACCAGGGCGCCCGCGGTGGTCGGCAGCACCGCGTAGGCGAGGTAGGCACCGCCGAGGAAGAGCGGTACGCCGGCGGCGACGAAGCTCAGCGCGTACTTCTTCTCGTGCCTGTGCAGACCCGGCGCGAGGAAGGCCCAGAGCTGGTAGAGCCAGATCGGGCTGGCGCCGACGACACCCACCGTGAGGGACAGCTTGAGCAGGATGGTGAAGGGGGCCAGCAGACCGTTGGCGACGACCTGCGCACACGGATGGGTGCGCGGTCCGCCGGTCGCGGTACCGCCGGGGCAGCCGACCGAAGCGATGACCGGCCCGGTGATGAAGTGGGCGATCGCGTCGTACTGCCACATCGCCACAGCGGTGATCACACCGACGGCGAGCACCGATTTCAGCAACCGGTTGCGCAGCTCACGCAGATGCGCCGCGAGCGGCATCCGCCCCTCGGGGTCCTTCTCCTGCTTGCGGGCAGACTTGGGCAACCCACGTCCTCGTCTCGTGCATCAGCCGTCGCCGGCCGGACCGGCCGGCGGGATCGGTTCGGGTCAGCTCTGCTTGGTGGTGTGCTGCGGCTCGGCCACGGGGCGCGAGCTGTTCACATCACCGGGAGCCGCCTGGATGGTACGAGGAGCCTGCTGGGCACCGTCGGAAGCCTCGGACGTGCCGGAGGCCGCACCGCCCTCGGTCTCGCTCTCCTTCTTCATCGCCTTGGCTTCGCTCTTGAGGATGCGGGCCGACTTGCCGAGCGAACGCGCCATGTCCGGAAGCTTCTTCGCGCCGAACAGCAGCACAATAACGACGAGGATCAGAATGATCTCGGAGGGCCTCAGGTTGCTGAGCATGTGCGACTACCTTCTCGCCGGGGCGGCGTCTGCTGTGGTGCCTGCCGATAGGGGTCGGACTGGCGTCCTGGTGCTCACTCGATCGTAACGTTCGGTGGTGAACGCCGGGCAATGCCCGTGCGTCCTCCCGATTGCCTCGACCGCCGCTCTGTACGCACCGCGCCTCAGGGTACCCCTCCGGCCTTCCGGGCAGCAGACCACTGCCGCCCGCGGCAACGACTCCCTGCCCGCCCCGCCGGTCAGTCCCGGCCGGTCCCGGACATCCGGGAGGCGAGCGGCGTCGCCGCCCGCTCCAGGTCGTCGGCGGCCCGCTGGATCTGCTCGGAGGCCGCACCGACCTGACGAGCCAGCCGCCGCACCTCCGCGAAGACGCGGACGGCCAGGACGCCGAGCACGGCGATCCCGGCGAAGCCGAGGGCGATTGCGATCATGGGCCAGAGCATGGGACGAGCCTATCGGTCAGCCCGTGTGCAGCCGCAGCGTGCGGACCCCGCCGCCGGTGAGCAGCTCGATGATCCGCTCGCCGGCCGGTTTGCGCACCGCGCGCCGGCAGTCGGGGCAGGTGAAGGAGTAGAAGGTGGTACGGCTGCTGGCGCCGATCGCCAGCCGGAAGGCGTCCGAGGCGAGCTCGAAGCAGCCCCGGCAGTCCGGGCAGGCCGCCTTGAAGAGCACCGGAGCGGCCCGGCCCGCCAGGCCGACGGTCGCCTTCGTGGTCCTCACCATCCCTGCCTCCTCCTTCTCCCCGCGGTGGCCGCGGGGCTCACTCGCCGTATGCCGCGAGTGCCTGGTCGGCGGCCTGCCGTGCGCTGTCCGCGAGCGCCTGCGGCGCGACGATCCGACCGTCCCCGCCCAGCCGCAGCGCCAGCCGCCGCAGCGAGGCCGGGTCGGGGGTGCGCAGGGTGATCCGCAGACCGCCGTCGGGCAGCTCCTCGGCGCTGTCGTGCGGGTAGTACTCGGCGACCCAGCGGCCGCCGGGCCCGACCTCGATGCACACCTCGGGGTCCTCGGCCGCGGGCTGCACCAGGCCCTCCGACAGATCACGCAGCTCGACCGGCGGCGGATCGGCCGGCGCGTCCAGCAGCGTGATCTCGGCGACCCGGTCGAGCCGGAAGGTGCGCCGGGCCTCCGAGAGCCGGCACCACGCCTCCATATACGTATGGCCGACGGCGAACAGCCGGATCGGGTCGACCTCGCGCTCGGTCAGCTCGTCGCGCGCCGGGGAGTAGTAACGCAGCCACAGCCGGCGCCGCTCGGCGATGGCGCGGTCGACGTCGGCGAAGACCCCGCCCTCGGACTCGAAGGTCACCGAGAGCCGGGAGCTGGCGCCGGCCGCCTCACCGGCCGCCGCCTCCAGCTTGGCGGTGGCGCGCAGCAACGCCTGCCGGTCGCCCTCGCGCAGTCCGGGCAGGGTGGCCACCGCCCGGGCCGCGACCAGCAGCGCGGTCGCCTCGTCGGCGGCCAGCCGCAGCGGCTCGGCGACATCGTCGGGGTTGTGCCACCAGATGCGGTCGCCGTCGGTGTCGATGTCCAGGAGGTCGCCGCCGCGGAAGCTCGTCCCGCACATCGGCAGGACGTCGAGGTCGGCGATCAGCTCGTCCTCGGTGATGCCGAAGGCGCGGGCGACGTCCCCGACGCGGGCGCCGGGGCGCTCGCGCAGGTAGGTCACCAGGGACAGCATCCGGCGGGTCTGGTCGATCGCGTTCGTCGCCATGGGTCTCGTATCCCTCTCAGCCCTTGGCCACGGCACGCAGCCGGTCGATGACCTCGGCGCGCAGTTCCGCGGGTTCCAGTACGACCACGTCCGGCCCGAACTCCACGAGCCAGGCGTCGAGTCCATGGCCGCTGGGGATCTCCAGCTCGTCCCAGCCGTCGCCCAGCGCGCGGACGGTGAGCGCACGGGCCCGCAGCGGATAGCCGTGCTCCGCACGGAGCTTGATGCGGGCGGTGCCGGTGGCGGTCTCCCCGGCCCAGCTCTCGACGGTCTCGCGGACGGTGACGTGGTCGGGCACCGGCGCGGTGAACTTCCCTTGCCGGGAACGGACCTTGCCGGTGATCCGGGAGAGCCGGAAGACCCGCTCCGCCTTGCGGGCGCGGTCCCAGCCGGCGACGTACCAGTGGCCCCGCCAGCACTCCAGGATCCAGGGTTCGACCTGCCGCTGCTCGGGGTGGGCGGCCGTGGACTTGCGGTAGTCGAAGACGACCGGCCGGCGGTCCCGGCAGGCCAGCATCAGCGGCTCGAAGGCGGCCTCGTGGGCGGGGATCCGCGGCTCCAGCGCGCTGTGCGGCTGGGTGGCGTCGTAGTCCGCGCCCTCCCCGGCCAGCGGCATCCCGGCCGCGCGCAGCTTCTGCAGCGCACCGGAGGCGGCGCCGGCCAGCCGGGCCTGCTGCCAGATCTTCGCGGCCAGCCCGAGGGCGGCGGCCTCCTCGGCGTCCAGGGTGATCGGGGGCAGACGGTTGCTGTCCCGCCGGGCGAGATAGCCGACGTCGCCCTCGATGCCCTCGACGGTCTCGATGACCAGACCGAGCTCCCGCAGGTCGTCCTTGTCCCGCTCGAACATGCGGTTGAACGAGTCGTCGTTGCCGGCCTCGATATAGGCCTCGATGGACGACCTGAGCTCACGCTTGGTCAGCGGGCGTCGCGTCCCCAGCAGACACAGCGCCAGGTTCATCAACCGCTCGGCCTTGGCAATGGCCATCGACGCCCTTTCTCGTTGTCTTCCCGATCGTTGACCGTACCGCTCGCGATGCTCAGGGCAAAAGGCGGACGAGTAAGCCCTCGCTCCCTTCGTCCGCCCGCAGGGCAGAAGGGAGCGAGGGCTTACTCGTCCGAGGGCCCGTGCCATCGCGGCACGGGCCCTCGGATACGTCAGCCGTGGCCCCGCGGGGCGACCGGCAGCGGTCTCAGACGGAGACCAGGTCGCAGACGAAGATCAGCGTCTCGCCCGGAGCGATCACGCCGCCACCGGCGCCACGGTCGCCGTAGGCGAGGTGCGCGGGGATGGTCAGCCGGCGGCGGCCGCCGACCTTCATGCCCTGCACGCCCTTGTCCCAGCCGGCGATGACCTGGCCGGCGCCCAGCTGGAACTGCAGCGGCTTGCCGCGGTTCCAGCTCGCGTCGAACTCCTCGCCGGTGCTGAAGGACACACCGACGTAGTGGACGGAGACGGTGTCCCCGGCCTTGGCGACCGGCCCGTCGCCCTCCTTGAGGTCCACGATCTCGAGCTCGGTGGGAGCCGGGCCTTCAGGAAAGTCGATCTCGGGCTTGTCGATGCTCACGGATGTGCTCCTACTTACGAATCTTTACGATTACCGGGCCAGTCTTGCAGATCTTGCGGGCGCCGCCGTCAGACCGTGCCGACGATGTCGACCGAGAAGACCAGGGTGTTCTTGTCCAGCCCGCTCTGCGGCTGCCCGGCGTAGGCCAGCTTCGGCGGGATCACGATCTCGACCCGGTCACCGACGTGCTTGCCGACCAGCGCCTTGTCCCAGCCCTGGACGACCTGACCGGCGCCGATCTGGAACGCGGTCGCGCCACCGTGGTCCCAGGAGGAGTCGAACTTCTTGCCGTCCTCCCACTTCACACCGGTGTACTGCGCGATCAGCCCGTCGCCGGCCTTCACCTCGGGGCCCTTGCCCTTGATCAGGACCTGCTGCTTGAGGTCCTTGGGCGGCTGCTCCCCCTTGGGCACGGTGATCTTCGCGGCCTTCTCGTCCGCGGCCGTCACCTCGGGGATCCCGCTCTCCGGAGCCGCCTGCTTGCCCTCGGCCTTCGCCTTCTTGTCGAGCTTCTTCGCCCCGACGACATCGATGACCCACACCAGGCCGTCCCCCGGCTTGATGCCGAGCTGCGGGTTCAGACGGGGGCCGACCAGCTCCTTGGCGGTGCCCTCGACCTCGAAGCGGCTGCCGACCTTCTGCCCGGCGACCGCGGACAGCACCTTCGGCGGCAGCTGCTGCTGCTGAGCCTGATCGGTGACCTCGCTGACGATCTGGGCGCGCGGGCCACCGGGCTTGGCGCCGGGCTGCCGCATCCAGCTGCTGCCGAGGTTCTGGCCCTTCATCGACTGCGCCGAGTAGTCCAGCCGGACCAGATCACCCTTCTTGACGGTGGCGCCCTTGCCCTCGACGAGGGTCTTGGTGACGGCCTTGTCGGTCGGTTTGGCGCCCTTGGGCACCGTGATCTTGGGCTGCGCCCCTACCTTGCCGTCGACCTTGGCGACCGCGTCGCCCGCCGAGCCCTTGCCGTCGTCGGACCCGCAGGCGGCGGTGAACAGCAGGACGGGCACGGTCAGCGCTGCTGCGGCGGCGCGACAGGTGTTCTTCGTGAGGTTCATCAGTCCAACTCGGGCTCGTGGGGAATGGGCAATGCCCGCCACTCTACGACCTGTGCCGCCGGACGCTGCCCGGCACAACAAGGCAATGTGCCGGGAGCCGTACGGCCCCCGGCACACCTCCGCATTCCCCGCGGGTCACATTCCGGCGATCAGCTTTTCCACCCGGTCATCGACGGACCGGAACGGGTCCTTGCACAGGACCGTGCGCTGCGCCTGGTCATTGAGCTTGAGATGCACCCAGTCGACCGTGAAATCACGGCGCTGCTCCTGAGCACGGCGGATGAAGTCGCCGCGCAGCCGCGCACGGGTGGTCTGCGGGGGCACCGACTTGCCCTCGAAGATCTTCAGGTCATTGCAGATCCGCGCGGCCTGGCCCTTGCGCTCCAGGAGGTAGTAGAGCCCCCGGCGGCGGTGGATGTCGTGGTACGCGAGGTCTATCTGCGCCACCCGTGGGTGGGACATGGTGATGTTGTTCTTCGTGCGGTACCGCTCGATGAGCTGATGTTTCATCACCCAGTCGATCTCGGTCGAGATGCGGTCGAGCTCCTGGTCCCGGATCGCCTCCAGCGTCCGGCCCCACAGCTCCAGCACCTGCTCGACGAGGCCCGTACGGATGCCGCGGCGGTCGCAGAAATCCACGGCCTTGTCGTAGTACTCCTGCTGGACCTCCAGCGCCGAGGCCTCCCGCCCGCTGGCCAGCCGCACCTTGCGCTGCCCCGTGATGTCGTGGCTGACCTCGCGGATGGCCCGGATCGGGTTCTCCAGGGTCAGATCGCGCATGACCGTGCCCGCCTCGATCATGCGCAGGACGAGGTCGGTGGCACCGACCTTCAGCATCATGGTCGTCTCGGACATGTTGGAGTCGCCGACGATGACGTGCAGCCGCCGGTAGCGCTCGGCGTCCGCATGCGGTTCGTCGCGCGTATTGATGATCGGCCGGGATCGTGTGGTCGCCGAGGAGACGCCCTCCCAGATGTGCTCCGCGCGCTGGCTGACGCAGTAGACGGCGCCCCTGGGGGTCTGCAGCACCTTGCCCGCGCCGCACAGCAGCTGACGCGTGACCAGGAACGGAATGAGGATGTCCGCGAGCCGGGAGAACTCACCATGACGGGCGACGAGATAATTCTCGTGACATCCGTAGGAGTTACCCGCCGAATCGGTGTTGTTCTTGAACAGATAGACGTCGCCCGCGATTCCCTCCTCATGCAGGCGGCGCTCGGCGTCGACGAGCAGGCCTTCGAGAATGCGCTCGCCGGCCTTGTCGTGCGTGACCAGCTCGGTCACGTTGTCGCACTCGGGAGTTGCGTATTCCGGGTGCGAACCCACGTCCAAGTACAGGCGGGCGCCGTTCCGCAGGAAGACATTGCTGCTGCGGCCCCATGACACGACACGGCGGAAGAGGTAGCGCGCCACTTCGTCAGGCGACAGTCGGCGCTGTCCCCTGAACGTGCACGTGACGCCGTACTCGTTCTCCAGCCCGAAAATGCGGCGGTCCATGACTGAACATTACGCCTGACGGCCTGCTCTGAAACCGGGTTCGGCTGCCCCGTTTCGATCATTTTCCATCGTGCCCGCATCAGCCGTACGCTGCACGGGATCCCCGAGGAATCGCTTCGTCGACAAAAGGACCAGCAGCGCGGCGAGCCCGCCGGCACCGGCCACCGCGAAGCCCGCCACCGCGCCGCCCCGCTCGACCGCCGGCCCCACCACCGAGGCGCCCATCGCCGATCCGACCCCGAACGTCGTCACCAGCCACGAAAACGCCTCCGTCACGGTGCCCTTGGGGGCATGCCGGTCCACGACCACGAACGCACAGGCCAGCGCCGGTGCCAGAAACACCCCGGCGACCCCGGTCAGCACCGTCATCCCGACGACGCCCGGGACCAGCACCAGCGGGAGATACCCCAGCGCCAGCAGTCCGATCAGCAGCCGCAGCCGCCCCTCCGGCCGCCCCGGCCACTGGCGGGCGCCGTAGACCACCCCGCCGACCAGCGCACCGGCGCCCAGCGCGGAGAGCAGCCAGCTGGAGATCATCCCGCCGCCGTGCTCATCGGCGTACGCGACCGCCGCCACCGCGATCGACCCCAGCGCCAGCCCCACGAAGAAGAACGACCCGATCAGCACCCGCAGCCCCGCCGAGCGCAGCGCCCCCAGCCAGTGCGCCTCGCGCGGGGCGCTGCGCCACTTCCGGGACGGCTCCGAGACCACGACGGAGAGCGCCCCGAGCACCCCGATCAGGTTGATCACCAGCAGTGCGGCCCGCTCCGACCAGACCGCCACGCACAGCGTCACCAGCAACGGGCCCACCGCGAACATGACTTCCTGCGCGACCGCGTCCAGCGCGTAGGCGGCATGCACCCGGTCCGCGCGCCGCAGGACGCCGGGCCACAGTGCCCGCAGACCGCCCTCCAGGGGCGGGGTGAAGAAACCGGCGATCACCATGGCGGCATAGGCCAGCCACAGCACATCCAGGCCGACGACCGTGAGCAGCGACGCACCGAGCGCCGAGAGGACCGAGGCGGGCAGCATCACCCGCGGCTGGCCCCAGAGGTCCACGGCCCGGCCGAGGAGCGGCTGGCCGAGGGCGGTGCACAGGCCGTAGACCGCGGAGAGCGCGCCGGCCAGGGCGTAGCTGCCGCCCTCGGCCCGCACGAAGAGGACCACGGCCAGCGCCGCGGTGGCATTCGGCAGCCGGCCGGCCAGCGTCCCCGCCAGGAGCCGGGCCGCGTGCCGGGTTCTGAGCAGCTCCGCATATCCCTCGGCCATCCCCGCCCCTTTCCGCCCGGCCCGACCGGACGTGTTACGTATAACTTCCGACGTCATACGTATCATGACGGCACGCCGCGGTCCACCCCGCAACGGCCGAACACGAGGAGCGACACACCCGGTGACCAGCAACGAGGCCACGACGCCCCCCGGTGCAAGCGCCGGCTCCACCGGAGCGGCCGGCGCCGCGCACTCTGGTTGGCCGGCCACCGCCCGCACCACCAGCCGGGACGTCGCCCGCCTCGCCGGCGTCTCGCAGGCTGCCGTCTCCCTCGTCCTGGGCGACAAATGGCACGGCCGGGTCTCCCCCGGCAAGGCGGAGGCCGTGCGCGACGCCGCCCGCGAACTGGGCTACCGCCCCAACCTCGCCGCCCGCAGCCTGCGGATGGGCCGCACCCGCACCGTGCTCCTCGTCGTCCCCGCCCTGACCACCGAATTCTTCGCCCGCGTCTACACCGGCGCGGCCCGGGTCGCCGCCGACCACGGCTTCGGTGTGGTCCTCTACCCCTCCCCCGAAGGCATCGGCCCCGCCCGCGACCCCTTCGACTCCGCCGCGGCCACCCTCGACGGCGTGATCGCCTCCTCCATGGCCGCCGACGCCCTCGCCCCCCTCCGGGACGCCGGTCTGCCCCTGGTCATGCTGGACAGCGACCCCGACGACCACCGGGCCACCGCCACCGTCAACCTCGATATCGCGGACGGCGTACGGCAGCTGACCACCCATCTGGTCGCCCTCGGGCACCGCCGCCTCACCCATCTCGCGGCGGATGTGCGCTCCTGGACCTTCGAGGTCCGGGCCCGTGCCGTCACCGACGCCCTCCACGGCGTCCCGGAGGCACACCTGCGGCGCCTGCCGACCGCCCTCCAGATCGACGCCGGACTGCAGGCCGCACACGCCGCCCTGACCGGCCCCGGCCCCCGCCCCACGGCGCTGCTCTGCGACGACGACATCATCGCCGCGGGCGCCTGCAAGGCCGTCCGCCGGCTGGGCCTGCGGATCCCCGAAGACGTCTCCGTCACCGGATTCGACGACCTGGCCCTGGCGGTCGCCGTCGAGCCGGAGCTGACGACCGTACGGCTGCCCGCAGAGGAGTTCGGCGAGGCCGGGATGCGGGCCCTGATGGCGGTGCTCGACGGCCACCCGGCCCCGGCACCCGCCCTGCCCGTGGAGCTGGTCACCCGCGGCTCCACCGCCCCGCCCGCGGACGCCCCCGGCAACGCCGCGCGCCCCGGCGGGCGATGACCCACCGGGGCGCGCGCTCCGGGTATCCCTCCCGGAGACCAGGCATCAGAGCAGCGGGCCGGACTCCCCCTCGGAGTCGTCCTTGCCGGTCGCTCCCTTGCCCTTGGTGCTCTTGTCGGACGCCCCGGCCTCTCCGGCACCGGCGCCCTCCTCCGCATCCGCGTCCGCGTCCGCCGCGTCCCCGGCGTCCGCAGTGGCGTGCTCGTCCAGGAGCCGCGAGAGCTGCCGCCCCAGGATCCGCTTGAACTTGCGCTGCTGCGGCCGCGTACGGTCCAGCGTCGCGACCTCCAGCTGCTCGGCGGTCAGGGTGCGCTCACCGCCGTTGGTGTCCCGCGACAGCGACTCCACCGCCAGCTTGAGCGCCTCGGCCAGCGTCATACCGTCGCGGTGGCGCTGATCGAGGTAGCTGCTGATCTGGTCGGCGTTGCCGCCCACCGCCACCGAACCGTGCTCGTCCACGATCGAGCCGTCATGCGGCAGCCGGTAGATCTGATCCTCCTCGGGGGCACTGCCCACCTCGGCCACGATCAGCTCGACCTCGTACGGCTTCTCGGCGGCGCTGGAGAAAATCGTGCCGAGCGTCTGGGCGTAGACATTCGCCAGGCCCCGCGCGGTCACGTCCTCACGGTCGTACGTATAGCCCCGCAGATCGGCATAGCGCACGCCGCCGATCCGCAGATTCTCGAACTCGTTGTATTTGCCGACCGCCGCAAAGGCGATCCGGTCGTAGATCTCGCTGACCTTGTGCAGGGCGCGGGAGGGATTCTCGGCGACGAAGACCACGCCGTCGGTGTACTGCAGCACCACGACGCTGCGCCCGCGCGCGATGCCCTTGCGGGCGTACTCGGCGCGATCGGCCATGGCCTGCTGGGGTGAGACATAGAACGGCGTCGACACCGGCTATCCGTCCCTTCCTGTCAAAAGCTCTCTCACTGGCGAATGCATAGCGGACCATCCGTCCCGTCAGAGCAGCGCCGCGCGCGGGCCGTCGGGCTGTTCCAGGCGACGCTCGTACACGGCCCGGGCGATGTCCGAGACCTCCGTGTCGGACAGCTTCCGGAAGCCGTCCTCGGTGATCACCGTGACGATGGGGTAGATCCGCCGCGCCATATCGGGCCCGCCCGTCGCCGAGTCGTCGTCCGCGGCGTCATAGAGCGCCTGGACGACGGCGGTGGCCGCCTGATTCTCCGTGAAGTCTTCCCGGAAAAGCTTCTTGAGGGCACTGCGCGCGAACACCGAGCCGGAACCCGTCGCCGCGAAACCGTGCTCCTCCGAGCGCCCGCCGGTCACGTCGTAGGAGAAGATACGGCCCTTCTCGCGGTCGAGGTCGTAGCCGGCGAACAGCGGCACCACGGCCAGACCCTGCATGGCCATCCCGAGGTTGCTGCGAATCATCGTCGACAGACGGTTCGCCTTGCCCTCCAAGGAGAGTTGGGCACCCTCGACCTTCTCGAAGTGCTCCAGCTCCAGCTGGAAGAGCTTGACCATCTCCACCGCGAGACCCGCCGTGCCCGCAATGCCGACCGCCGAATACTCGTCGGCCGGGAAAACCTTCTCGATATCACGCTGCGCAATGACATTGCCCATTGTCGCCCGCCGGTCACCGGCGAGCACCACGCCCCCGGGGAACGCCGCACCCACGATCGTCGTGCCGTGCGGCGCCTCGATGGCACCCTGCACCGGCGGCAACGGGCGGTTGCCCGGCAGCAGATCGGGCGAGTGCGCGCCGAGAAAGTCCATGAACGACGAGGAGCCAGGCGTCAGGAAGGCAGCTGGTAGACGCCCGATGCTTCGAGTGTTGGCTTCCACACGTTTCCTTCCGGATACTCGGCCGCCCGCCTCAAGACGTCCGGCCGATCCTTGAATTGACCCAAGGCTGCGTTACAGCTGAAGCAGTACGCCTCGGACCTTACCCGTCTCGTGGTCGTGATCCACATGCCCAGGGTCGGCAGCCCGGCAGATCACGCACATCCCGCGCTGTTCCTTGATCATCGCCTCGCGTTCGGCCCCGCTGAGGCCGTATCGGCGCTTGAGGCAGGGGGAAGCCGGCCGCGCGTCCCCTCGGCCATGCCGCTGCACACCTCAAGATTCGACCGCCCGGGGAGCGAAGGCCGCGCGCAGTGTCTCCTCACCACACCGCGCGCAGCGCTTCGTCTGCTCCCACTCCGCCACTCACCCACCCCGAGCCTTCGATTCAAAGGCGCAGCGCGGCTATTGGCCGCCCTTTTGCACGAAGGAGCGCACGAAGTCCTCTGCGTTCTCCTCAAGGACATCGTCGATCTCGTCCAGCACCGAGTCCACGTCGTCCGACAACTTCTCCTGGCGTTCCTTGAGGTCTTCCGAGGCCTGCGCGTCCTGTGTCTGCTCCTCGACCTCTTCGGTGGAACGCGTGGCCTTTGCCTGTCCGCCGCCGCTGTCCTTGGTCGCCATGTCCCTCACCCCGCTCGGTTCGCCCCGCTCGATGTGACCTTCAAGATCTGACCCTACAAGCAGGGTCCGACATCGGCCCTGCACTTGCTGCAACGCCCGGGAGTCACCCCGATGATTCCCGCACCGCGGCAATTTCAGCCCCGGATCGGCTGCGGATCGCCGGGAATTTTGTCGTGACCCTGTCGTGGATCAGCGGCCGGACAACGTCCTCACCAGCTCTTCTGCGGTGCGGCAGCGGTCCAGGAGCTCCTTGACGTGTTTACGGGTCCCGCGCAGCGGCTCCAGTGTGGGAACCCGTTGCAGGGAGTCACGACCGGGCAGGTCGAAGATGACCGAATCCCACGAGGCGGCCGCGACGTCGTCCGCGTACTGCTCCAGGCAGCGGCCGCGGAAGTAGGCCCTGGTGTCCTCTGGAGGCTTCTGCTCGGCCCGCTCGACCGCCGGCTCGTCCAGGAGCCGCTTCATCTTGCCGCGGGCCGCCAGACGGTTGTACAGGCCCTTGTCGGGGCGTACGTCGGCGTACTGCAGGTCGATGAGGTGCAGGCGGGCGGCGTCCCAGTCCAGACCGTCGCGGCGGCGGTAGCCCTCCATCAGCTCACGCTTGGCGACCCAGTCCAGCTCGCCGGACAGGCTCATCGGGTCGTTCTCCAGCCGGCCGAGCACATCCTCCCACCTGGTCAGAACGTCCTTGGTCTGCTCGTCCGCATCCGCTCCGTAACGGTCCTCGACATATTTGCGGGCCAGCTCGAAGTACTCCATCTGGAGCTGGACGGCCGTGAGGGTGCGGCCGCTGCGGAGCGTGATCAGCTGTTGCAGGGTGGGGTCGTGGGAGACCTGGTGCAGGGTGCGGACGGGCTGGTCGATGGCCAGATCGACGGCGATGAAGCCGTCCTCGATCATGGAGAGCACCAGCGAGGTGGTGCCCAGCTTCAGATAGGTCGAGATCTCGGAGAGGTTCGCGTCCCCGATGATCACGTGGAGCCGGCGGTACTTCTCCGCGTCCGCGTGCGGTTCGTCGCGGGTGTTGATGATGGGCCGCTTGAGGGTCGTCTCCAGGCCGACCTCCACCTCGAAGTAGTCGGCGCGCTGGCTGAGCTGGAAGCCGTGCTCGTGGCCGTCCTGGCCGATGCCGACCCGGCCGGCGCCGGTGATCACCTGGCGGGAGACGAAGAACGGCGTCAGGTGCCGCACGATGTCCGAGAACGGGGTCTCCCGCTTCATCAGGTAATTCTCATGGGTGCCGTAGGAGGCGCCCTTGTTGTCGGTGTTGTTCTTGTAGAGGTGGATGGGCTGGGCGCCGGGGACCTGGGCGGCCCGTTCGGCGGCCTCGGCCATGATCCGCTCGCCGGCCTTGTCCCACAGCACGGCGTCCCGCGGATTGGTGACCTCGGGGGCGCTGTACTCGGGGTGGGCGTGGTCGACGTAGAGCCGCGCGCCGTTGGTGAGGATCACATTGGCCAGGCCGATGTCCTCGTCGGTGAGCTGGCTGGCGTCCGCGTTCTCCCGTGCGAGGTCGAAGCCGCGGGCGTCCCGCAGCGGGTTCTCCTCCTCGAAGTCCCAGCGGGCACGGCGTGCCCGGTGCATCGCGGCCGCGTAGGCGTTGACGACCTGGGATGAGGTGAGCATGGCATTGGCGTTCGGGTGGCCGGGGACGGAGATCCCGTACTCCGTCTCGATTCCCATTACTCGCCGTACGGTCATGCGGCCCTCCTAGCCCGGCGGCGCCCCTGGATAAGGGCGGCGCTCAAGTACCGCTGTGCCTCCGGTCCCTGTGCGTGCCCCACGCCCGCACAGCGTGATGTAGCGGTACCGAAGAGCCTAGAACGCCTTTGCGGCGCTGGGGAGATCATTACAGTCATTGCTCCAGTCCGGTTTTACCTGGTTCATCGCGCTCTTATGGGGAGCGGTTCCGGTGTGCTCCCGGAAAAGCGTCCGGCTGCGGACGCCCCGTGCAGGACATCCGCAGCCGGAGAGCGGTGTTACAGGTATTGGCCGGTATTCGCCACCGTGTCGATGGAGCGACCGGTGTCCGCGCCCTGCTTTCCGGTGACCAGCGTGCGGATGTATACGATCCGCTCGCCCTTCTTTCCGGAGATCCGGGCCCAGTCGTCCGGGTTGGTGGTGTTGGGCAGGTCCTCGTTCTCCTTGAACTCGTCCACACAAGCCTGGAGGAGATGGGAGACCCGCAGACCCTTCTGATTGTGTTCCAGAAAGGCCTTGATGGCCATCTTCTTTGCGCGTCCTACGATGTTTTCGATCATCGCACCGGAGTTGAAGTCCTTGAAATAGAGAACTTCCTTGTCACCATTGGCGTAGGTGACCTCCAGGAAGCGATTCTCCTCGGATTCCGCGTACATCTGCTCGACCACCGACTGGATCATTCCGCTCACTGCGGCCTTCCGCGATTCGCCGTGTTCGGCGAGGTCGTCGGAGTGCAGCGGGAGGTTTTCCGTGAGGTACTTCGAGAAGATGTCCTTGGCGGCCTCCGCGTCCGGGCGCTCGATCTTGATTTTCACGTCGAGACGGCCGGGGCGCAGGATGGCCGGGTCGATCATGTCCTCGCGGTTCGAGGCGCCGATCACGATCACGTTTTCCAGGCCCTCGACGCCGTCGATCTCGGAGAGCAGCTGGGGGACGATGGTGTTCTCCACGTCCGAGCTGACGCCGGAGCCACGGGTGCGGAAGAGGGAGTCCATCTCGTCGAAGAAGACGATGACGGGGGTGCCCTCGCTCGCCTTTTCCCTGGCGCGCTGGAAGACCAGCCGGATGTGCCGCTCCGTCTCGCCGACGTACTTGTTGAGCAGCTCGGGGCCCTTGATGTTGAGGAAGAAGCTCTTCCCCGCGGGCTGCCCGGTCACCTCGGCGACCTTCTTGGCAAGGGAGTTGGCGACGGCCTTGGCGATGAGGGTCTTGCCGCAGCCGGGCGGGCCGTAGAGCAAGACGCCCTTGGGCGGGCGGAGTTCGTGCTCCTTGAAGAGGTCGGGGTAGAGGTAGGGGAGCTCGACCGCGTCCCGGATCAGCTCGATCTGGCCGCCCAGACCGCCGATCTTGGTGTAGTCGATGTCCGGAACCTCTTCGAGGACGAGTTCCTCGACCTCGCTCTTCGGAATGACTTCGTAGACGTAGCCGGAGCGGGGCTCCAGGAGCAGGGCGTCGCCGGGGCGGATGGTGATGTCCAGCAGCGGCTCGGCGAGCCTGACCACCCGTTCCTCGTCGGTGTGCCCGATCACCAGGGCGCGCTCGCCGTCCTCCAGGATTTCCTTGAGGGTGACGATGTCGCCGGCGCTCTCGAACCTCATGGCCTCGACCACGTTGAGCGCCTCATTGAGCATGACCTCCTGGCCACGCCTGAGCTCTTCGGTGTCCACACTCGGGCTGACATTGACCCGGAGCTTCCGGCCTCCGGTGAAAATGTCGACGGTGTCGTCCTCGTTCGCCTGCAGGAAGACACCGAAGCCGGCCGGCGGCTGTGCGAGCCGGTCGACCTCTTCCTTGAGCGCGACGATCTGGTCGCGGGCCTCGCGGAGAGTATTGGCGAGACGCTCGTTCTGCGCCGAGACGCCGGCCAGGTTGGTCTGCAGCTCGACGATCCGCTCTTCGAGAATCCTCGTGTGACGCGGAGAGTCGGCGAGCTTGCGTCGCAGGACGGCGATCTCCTGCTCGAGATAGGCAACCTGGCCGGCGGGATCTTCAGACCCTCGCCCCGGCCGGATGCCGCGGTTGATGTCGTCGTCGTGGGCTGCCACGGTCCTCACCTCCTCCAAGGAGCTGGACGCTTCCTGACCCTACCTGGGCCGGTGCAGGTTGAAACCCCTAGATCGAAAAGACTGTCGGGGCGTGTCCGATCTTCACCCTTGCGCACGTCCTCACGCCAAGGGAATACCCACCCAACAACATCGGAAAGCGAGCGGTTGTATCGTCGAGTCGGTCAACACCCGTCAGGGCTGGCGCCACTTAGACAAAAACGGTTCACGTACGCAGGAACGGCAGGCGAGATGACCGCACAGGACGAAGCCCCAGAGCTGGAAGTATGGATCGACCAGGATCTGTGCACCGGGGACGGCATCTGTGCGCAGTACGCGCCTGAGGTCTTCGAGCTCGACATCGACGGGCTGGCCTATGTGAAAAGCCCCGCTGACGAGCTGCTGCAGGACCAGGGGGCCACAACGCCCGTCCCGCTGAAGCTGCTCGCCGACGTGCGGGACTCGGCGAAGGAGTGCCCCGGGGACTGCATCCACGTCCGCCGGGTCAACGACGGCGTCGAGGTCTACGGCCCGGACGCGGAGTAGCCGGCGGGGCGCGGAACGCGCCCGCCGACCACATCATGTGACAGATCACGCACGCCCGGTGCTCAGGGCGGCGGGGAGTTCGCTCTGAACGAACTTCCCGCCCTTCCATTGCCACTTGAGGCTCTTGTGCGTGTCCGGGCAGCAGCGCGGCACGTCGCGGGTGGAGTAGCCCAGGAACGCCGCTGCGATCGTGCCATGCCTCACGGTGAGGGTTTGGACGGTGAGCTGCTGGGCGGGCGCGACGAGGGTCGCCACGACCCGTGGTGCCGTGCCCGCCTTGGCCGGCTGGGCCAGGACGTAGACGCCGGTGGGCGGCGTGCCGGTCCCGCTGTGGCAGCGGACCGCCGCGACCGTCTCGGTCGTCCCGTCGCCGTCGAGGTCGGCGGAGGCCTTCTTCACCACGTCCAGGCGGTAGGGGCCGCAGTCGACCGGAAAGGTCACCTTGGCCGGGTCCGGGGCGGCCGCGGGGCGGCGGCCGGTGCCGGCGTCGGGGGAGGTCGTGGCCGTGGCGTCGGCGGGCTGGAGGAAGGACGCGGCCGCGACGACCGCCGAGAGGGCGGTGGCGGTGGCGAGCCAGTGCATGGGGCGCGGCTGGGTGTGCAAGAGGTCCTGGCCTGCCATGGGCTGCACGCGGGGTAACTCCTGTGAGGTGCTGTGGAGGTGGGAGTGCCCAGCATCGTTCCACAGCAGGGGGCACCAAGGAACCGGCCGGACGGGAGTTTTCCGTGCCGATCCGGCGGAGTTTTCCGTGGGGATCCCGTGCGGAAACGCAACGGCGCCGCCGGCGGTTCCCCGTACGGGAACTCGTCGGCGGCGCCTGAGGATTCGGTGGCCGGTTCCGTGCGGTCGGCCGACCCGGGGTCGTCGGTCAGCCGCGCTCGGCGGAGCCGTCTCCGGACGCCGCGGAGCTGTCCTCGTCCGGTGCGGCCTTCTCCTGCCCGTCCGGCGTCGCCTTCCCCCGTCCACCCGGTGCGGCCTTCTCCCGTCCGCCCGGCCCCGTGTAGTCGTCCCCGTACGCGCCCTTGGCCGGACGGCGGCGGCGCAGTGGGGGCTCGACGCCGTCGGCGAGGCGGCGGGCGGTCAGCAGGAAGCCGGTGTGGCCGATCATGCGGTGGTCGGGGCGGACGGCGAGGCCCTCGACGTGCCAGGTGCGGACCATGGTCTCCCAGGCCGACGGCTCGTTGAAGGTGCCGTGCTCGCGGATCGCCTCGACGGTGCGGGCCAGCTGCGTCGTCGTCGCGACGTAGGCGCAGAGGATGCCGCCGGGGACCAGGGCCTTGGAGACGGCCTCCAGGCACTCCCAGGGGGCGAGCATGTCGAGGATGACGCGGTCGACGTCCACGTCGGAGAGGTTGTCCTGGAGGTCACCGACGGTGAGCGTCCATGCGGGGTGCGGACCGCCGAAGTAGCGCTCGACGTTCTGGGTGGCGATCTCGGCGAAGTCGGCGCGGCGCTCGTAGGAGTGCAGCATGCCGTCGTCACCGATGGCGCGCAGCAGGAAGCTGCTGAGCGAGCCGGAGCCCACACCGGCCTCGACGACGCGGGCGCCGGGGAAGATGTCGGCCATCGCCAGGATCTGCCCCGCGTCCTTGGGGTAGACCACGGCGGCGCCGCGGGGCATGGACAGGACGTAGTCGGGGAGCAGCGGGCGCAGCGCGAGGTAGGCGACGTTCCCGGTGGTACGGACAACGCTGCCCTCGGGAGCACCGATCAGCTCGTCGTGGGGGAAGGCTCCCTTGTGGGTGTGGAAGCTTTTTCCCTCTTCGAGCGTGAAGGTGTAGTGGCGTCCCTTGGGGTCGGTGAGCTGGACCTGGTCCCCGACCTTGAAGGGCCCGCGACGGCGGGCGGCACCGGTCGGTTCGGACATGTGACCAGCCTACCGGCCCGTTGGGGCGCCGCGGACCAGTGGGCGGCCGCCGGGCGGACCGGGAGGCGGCAGGCGAGCCGTGCGCGCGGGGTCAGGGGCGGCGGGCCATGGCGGAGACGAAGGCCCGCTCGACGTCGGCGGTGGACAGCACGCCGTAGATCTCGCCGCTCTCCTCGACGACGAGGTATTCGGTGGCGGGGGTGGCGCGCAGATACTCCAGGAGGTCCTCGCCGGCGAGTTCGGCGGAGACCCGCATCCCGTCCTTGAGGTCCTGGGCGAGGGTGCCCACGGCGACCCAGGGGCGGCGGTGGTCGGGGACGCCGACGATGGCTGCCTCGCGGACGAGGGCGGTGGGGTGGCCCTGGCGGTCGACGACGACCAGGGCGCGGGCGCCGGCGTCGTTGGCGCGGCGGAGCCCCTCCGAGAGCGGGGTGTCGGTCTCTACGGGGACGGCACGCCGGGTCAGGATGCGGGCGGTGAGGTCGGGGAGGCGTTCGCGCAGCCGGGCCATGCGCAGGCTGTTGCCGGCGCCGGTCCAGATGATGGCGGCGAGGATCGCGGCGAGCAGGGCGTCGGTGAGCGAGTCGGCGCCGCCGATCTCGGGGCGGGCGTTGCCCAGGGCGCCGGTGTGGGTGAGCAGCGGCAGGCCGAAGAGGACGGTGACGGCGAGCGCGCGGCCGACCCAGGCGGCGGCGATGGTGCCGCTCATGGGCCGGCCGGTGAGCTTCCAGACGACGGCGCGCAGCATCCGGCCGCCGTCCAGGGGCAGGCCGGGCAGCAGGTTGAAGATCGCGACGATGAGGTTGGAGATCATCAGGCCGGCGAGCAGCACGCCGGGGACCGTGCCCGGTTCGACCAGGTGCATCCCCGCGTAGAAGACGCCGGCGAGGACGAGGGAGAGCAGCGGACCGACGAAGGCCAGGACGAACTCCCGTCCGGGGGTCTCGGTCTCCTTCTCGATCTCCGAGACGCCGCCGAAGAACTGCAGCTGGATGCGGCGTACGGGGAGCTTGAAGCGGAGCGCGGCGACGGTGTGCGCCAGCTCGTGGACGAGCACCGAGGCGTAGAAGGCGACGGCGAAGAAGAGCGAGACGAGATAGCGGGCGGCGCCGAGCTCGGGCAGGACCCGCTCCAGCTGGCCGCCGAAGACCCAGGTGATCAGGGCGGCGACGAGGAACCAGCTGGGGGCCACGTACACGGGCACGCCGAAGGGACGGCCCATCAGGATGCCGCCGCCACTGCCCTTTCTGCCCGGCGTGGGCGCCTTGGGCGGGTCGTGGTGCTCGGGCGGTTCGGGCGGCTGAGGCCGCACGGACTCCTGGGGGTCCTGCGACTTCCCGCTCTGGTCCACGGCGTCCCCTCATCGAATACGGCATTCGCCCCTGTTCGGCCTGGTATCTCGATCATGCAGGGCGAAGGGGTCCGGCGTCGATGGTATGCGGAATGCCCCGGCCCGACCTGCCGCGGGGGCCTTGCGGCTACCGCGGCGTGAGCGCCTGTCAGTGGCGGGCCGTAGGGTTTTGCGGCATGGGATGGAGCGCGGAGCAGACCGAGGCGGTCACGCAGGGCGGGCCCGGCGGGCCGGGGACGGAGTCTGCCGGGGCGCGGGCAGGCGCTGCCGGGACCGGGACCGAGGACCGGGAGGGGCCGCGGCCGCCGGTGGCGCTGTCGCCGTCGCGGGCCGGCGATTTCATGCAGTGTCCGCTGCTGTACCGCTTCCGGGTGATCGACCGGCTGCCGGAGAAGCCGAGCGCGGCGGCGACGCGGGGCACGGTCGTCCATGCGGTGCTGGAGCGGCTCTTCGACGCTCCGGCGGCGGAGCGTACGGCCGCCGGGGCGCGGGCGATGGTCCCGGGCGAGTGGGAGAAGCTGCTGGCCAAGCGGCCGGAGCTGGCCGGGCTGTTCGCGGACGACACCGCGGACGACGCGGCGCACGACACCGCGGGCGAGCGGCTGGCGACCTGGCTGGCGGAGGCCGAGGCGCTGGTGGAGCGGTGGTTCGCGCTGGAGGATCCGACGCGTCTGGAGCCGGCGGACCGTGAGCTGTATGTGGAGACGGTGCTGGAGTCGGGGCTGCGGCTGCGGGGGTTCATCGACCGGGTGGATGTCGCGCCGACGGGCGAGGTGCGGATCGTCGACTACAAGACCGGCAAGGCGCCTCGGCCGCAGTTCGCCGAGGGCGCGCTGTTCCAGATGAAGTTCTATGCGCTGGTGATGTGGCGGCTGCGCGGTGTGGTGCCGCGGCGGCTGCAGCTGGTCTATCTGGGCAGCGGGGATGTGGTGACGTACGACCCGGGGGAGGCCGACCTGCGGGGCGTGGAGCGGAAGTTGCTGGCGCTGTGGGAGGCCATCCAGCGGGCCACGGCGACCGGCGACTGGCGGCCGCGGCCGACCAAGCTGTGCGGCTGGTGCGACCACCAGGCGCACTGTCCGGAATTCGGCGGCACTCCCCCGGTGTATCCGCTGGAGGTGCGCCCGGCGGACGGCGCGGTGGTGCCGCAGGGCAGAATGGGAGAGATCTAGTAGGCCCTGTCCGGGCGATCAGGGCCGGGCCCGCGATCGCCCGGAGAGGGCCTATCGAAGGAGAGCTCGTGGCCATCCGCGTCCTGCTGGTCGACGACCAGCCCCTGCTGCGTACGGGATTCCGGATGATTCTGGAGGCGGAGCAGGACCTGGCGGTGGTCGGGGAGGCCGGTGACGGTCTGCAGGCACTGGAACAGGTGCGGGCGCTGCAGCCGGACGTGGTGCTGATGGACATCCGGATGCCCCGGATGGACGGGGTGGAGGCGACCCGCCAGATCACCGGCCCGGCGAAGGACGGCCCGGCGAAGGTGCTGGTGCTGACGACGTTCGATCTGGACGAGTACGTCGTCGAGGCGCTGCGGGCAGGGGCCAGCGGCTTTCTGCTCAAGGACGCGCCGGCCGATGAGCTGGTGCAGGCGATCCGGGTGGTGGCGGCGGGCGAGGCGATGCTGGCGCCGAGCATCACGCGCCGGCTGCTGGACAAGTACGCGGGCCATCTGCCGTCGGGCGAGGAGCCGGTGCCGGACACCCTGCACACCCTCACCGAGCGTGAGGTGGAGGTGCTCAAGCTGGTGGCACGCGGGCTGTCCAACGCGGAGATCGCCGCGGATCTGTTCGTGAGCGAGACCACCGTCAAGACGCATGTGGGGCATGTGCTGACGAAGCTGGGGCTGCGGGACCGGGTGCAGGCGGCGGTGTACGCGTACGAGAGCGGGCTGGTGCGGCCCGGCGCGCAGTAGCGCCGGGCCGGCACGGCACGGCAGACGAACGGCGGCGGGGCCGGCCCGGGAGTTCCCGGACCGGCCCCGCCGTCGTGTGCCGGGCCCGGTCAGGCGTCGGAGGGCTTGCTGATCTCCCAGAACCGGAAGACGGTCGAGGAGTCCAGGGTCCATTCCAGGCCGGAGACGCCGTCACGGGCGACCGCGTACTGCTTGCCCTGCCAGATCGGTATGACCGGCACGTCCTGGGCGATGATGTTCTGCAGCTCCCGGAAGTCGGACTTGGTGGCGCCGCGGTCCGGCTGGTCGGCCGTCTTGGGCAGCAGCCGGCCGGTGATGGTGGGCGAGCTGTAGTGGTTGGACAGCACGCTGTCCTTGCCGAAGAACGGCTGGGTGAAGTTGTCGGGGTCCGGATAGTCGGGGACCCAGCCCTTGACGTAGACGCCGAACCGGCCGGCGGCCACGCCCTGCTCGTACTCCTTGGTGGGCACGCTGCGCACCTTGGCGTCGAACAGGCCGCTGTGGTTGAGCTGTTGGGCGATCTCCTGGAAGGCGGGGACGGTGCCGGGGCCGAACCGGTCGGGGGTGGCCCACAGGGTGAGCGGCACCTTGCCGTGCATGCCGGCCGAGCGCAGCGCTTCCTTCGCCTTGTCGGGCTTCGGCTGGTCGCCGTAGGTGTCGAAGAAGGCGGTGCTGTGGCCGGTGATGCCGGCCGGGACGACCGAGTAGAGCGGTTCCGCGGTGTGCTGGTAGACGTCCCGGACGAGGGTCGAGCGGTCCAGGAGGTAGGCGATGGCCTTGCGGACGCCGAGCTTGCCGGCGACCGGGTCCTTGAGGTTGAAGACCAGGTGCATCACCTCGGCGCTGCTGCCTTCGACGACCTGGGTGCCGTGCTGCTGCTGCAGGGAGGCGCCGTCCAGTGCGGCGATGTCCTTCATGGACAGGCCGCGGTAGGCCAGATCGACCTCGCCCTTCTCGACGGCCGTCTTGAGCTGCTCCGCGCCGTTGAAGAACTTCACGGTCATCCCGGAGTTCTTGGCCTTCGCGGGGCCCTTGTAGGAGCCGTTGACCTTGAAGACGGCCTTACGGGAGTTGTACTCCTTGAGCGTGTACATGCCGGACCCGGTGGCCTTGCCGTCGGTACGCAGCCGGTCGGCCGGGTAGTCGGCGTGGTCGACGATGGAGCCGGCGCCCGAGGCTATCTTCATCGGGAAGGTGGCGTCGGGCGTCTTCATGTGGAAGACCACGGTCTTGGCGTCCGGTGCGTCGACCTTGTCGAGCGCGGCGAACATCACGGCGGGGCCGTTCTTGTCCTTGATGCGCCGGGTGCGGTCGAAGGAGAACTTGACGTCCTTGGACGTCAGCGCGTCACCGTTGCTGAACTTGAGGCCGTCCTTGAGGGTGCAGCGGTAGACCTTGCTGTCACCGTCGGTGAAGCCACAGTGCTGGGCGGCCTCCGGCTCCGGAGTGGTACCGCCCTTGGGGAAGCTCAGCAGCGACTGGAAGACGTTGTTGAACAACAGCCAGGAATCGGGGTCGTAACCGGCCGCCGGGTCGGTGGCCATGGTCGTGTTCGTCATTCCCATGACCACGGGTACACCGTTGCCGGCTGCTTCCGGGTCGTCCGTGCCGCACCCGGCGAGCGCGAGCAGAGCTGTCGCCAGCCCCGCTCCGATCGGGGCAGCCAGCCGCGGGTCACGCTTCCTCACTAATGGTTCCTCACGTTCTGGGTCATGCCTGTCGGGCCGCGGGGTGATGGCCGCGGCGGATCTGTGGCGCATCGGTCGGATGCGCATGGGTCAGTCGGCCACACCGCGGCCGAGCTCCCACATCTGCAGCGACGAGGAGGAGTTGAGGGCCCATTCCACGCCGGTGACGTCGTCGCGGGCGGCGACGTACTGCTTGCCCTGCCACAGCGGGAGCAGCGGGACATCGTCGGCGAACGTGTCCTGCGCCTGCTTGAAGCCGGCCGCGGCGGCGTTGCGGTCGGTCTGCTGCCGGGTCTCCGGGATCACCTGAGACTCGATCTTGGTGCTGCGGTAGGCGGAGTTGAGGAAGTTCCCCTTGCCGACGAACGGCGCGATGTAGTTGTCCGCGTCGGGGAAGTCGGGGAACCAGCCCATGCCGTAGACGGTGTACTTGCCGGCCGTGGAGTCGGTGCGGAACTGCTGCCAGCCGTCGATGCCCTTGATGTCGACATCGAACAGCTTGCTCTGGTTGAGCTGGCGCTGCAGCGTACGGAACTCCTGGACGGTGCTGGAGCCGTAGTGGCCGGTGGTGTAGGTGAGCGTGAACTTCACCGGGGTGTTGATGTGCGCCTGCTGAAGGGTCTTGCGGGCGGCGGAAACGCTGGGGTTCCCGTACTTGGTGAAGAAGGAGTTGATGTGGCCGGTGAGGCCGGTGGGGACGATCGAGTAGAGCGGGTCACCGGTGTAGGAGTAGACGTCCCGGACCAGCTGGGAGCGGTTGATCAGCTGCGCCATCGCCTGCCGTACGGCCTTGTCGGACACCGCCGGGTCCTTCGTGTTGAAGGCGAGATAGCGGATCTCCTGGCCGGGCATCTCCTGGAGCACGATGTGGCTGTCGCGGGAGTTCTCCAGGCCCTTGACCTGGGTGGGCGACAGACCACGGTTCATCAGGTCGATGGCGCCCGCGCGCAGCGCCTTCTCCATGTCGGTGGAGTCGTCGAAGAAGCGCATCTCGACCTTGTCGCTCTTCGGCTTCTCCCCGCCCTTGTAGCCGGGGTTCCTGGTGAAGAGCGCCTTGGTGATACGGCCGTTGCTGCGCTCGGTCTTGACCGTGTAGGGGCCGGAGCCGACCACGTCGAAGCCGGTGTACAGACGGGTCTTGGGGTAGACCTCGCTGTCGACGATGGCGGCGGCCGGCGTCGCGAGCTTCTGCGGGAAGGTGGCGTCCGGCTTCTTGAGGTGGAAGACCACCTCGGAGTCGCTGGGCGCCTCGACCTTGTCGATGCCGCTGAGCAGCGACACCGGACCGTTGGCGTTGTTGATGCCACGCATCCGGTCGATGGAGAACTTCACGTCCTGCGCGGTCAGGGCATGGCCGTTGGAGAACTTCAGTCCGCTGCGCAGGGTGCAGCGGTACTGCTCGTTCTGGGTGTCGCGGAACCCGCAGGACTCGGCGGCCTCGGGCACCGGCGCGGTGCCGGACCTGGGCAGGCGCATCAACGTCTGGAGGGTGCTGCGCAGCACGTTCCAGGCGTCGACGTCGTAGGCCTGTGCCGGGTCGAGAGGGGCCGGCGCTGCCTTGGTTGCCTCGATCTGGGACGCGACTCCCACGACGATGGGCTTGCCGCCGTCGCCCGCGCCGTCCGCGCCACCGCAGGCAGCAAGGACGGGGGCCAGGAGTCCGGCCAGCGCCGGCAGCACCAAGGTCTTGCGAATCATCGTCGGCAGGTTCCTTATCAGCGCAGAGGTGTTGCTCGCGTCGAGATTAGTAGGCACGGCCAGCCGCGCTGAGACACAAAGGAGTTGAATCGATATGGCGTATGGATAACGGAGGCGGCCGGATCGATATCCGGACGGGGGAACGATACGCGCGTTGCTCCATCAATGCGGACACTTACCCCCGTAGAAACCCCCCATGGGGGCCCCTGGAACACCTGTTGGGCCCGCTGTCGATGCCCTGGCGCGTGAGAAACGTCACGCATTCGAGGATCCACGGCGCTGCAGCAATTTGGTCAGTGCATTCGTCACGGAAAATAAGCGGGCCGCTCCCCTCGGTTCCCGGGGCTTTCTCCGGGACACGCTCAGTGCACGGTCCGGCGGCTTTCCGTGATGAGCGTTCGGAGAAATGGCAGATCGACTTCTTCCAGCGACGGGACGATCGTGCGGCCCGCGGCCGGCGGGACCGGCGCCACCGAGGGCACCGCGACGACCGGGCAGCCCGCCGCCTCACCTGCGGCCACACCGGTCAGGGTGTCCTCGATGACCGCACAGCGCGCCGGGTCCACGCCCAGCCGTGCGGCGGCCGTCAGATACGGATCCGGATGCGGCTTGGTGCGCTCCAGGTCGTCGCCCGCGAGGGTCACCCGGAAGTTCTCGGGGCCGAGGGAGTAGAGCATCTGGTCGACGATGGCGCGGTGCGAGGCGGAGACCAGTGCGGTCGGCACGTCATGGGCGGCCAGTTCGGCCAGCAGCCTGCGGGCACCGGGCATCAGCGGGACGCCGCGGCCGATCCGGGCCAGGAAGGCGGCGTTGAGCAGCACGCTGAGCTCGGTCAGGCTGATGTCGACGCCGGTGACCTGGATGAGATAGCCGGCGCTGCGGGTCATCGGGCCGCCGACCACGACCTCGCGGTGTGCGTCGTCGAGGATGTGCCCGAGCTCGGCGAAGACTTCCGCCTCCGCCTCCCACCAGAACCCCTCGGTGTCGACGAGGGTCCCGTCCAGATCGAGGAATACGGCCTGGAGGGTCGCGGCTTCGGCCGTTCGGGTGCCGACTGCGGGGATGCTGCTGGTCATCCATCCACCTCCGTTGCCACGTCCCCAAGGGACGCAAGGGCCGGTCGCCCTCCCCGGCGGGGGAACGACCGGCCACTACCGGACCGACAAGTGTACGACGGTGCGCGCCGGAATGCGCGGTGCTCCAGGTCGGGGACGTTCGGGGACGACCCTGACCTGGACACACGGCGCCACCGGGTGGCCCGTTCGCCCCGGTACCGGTTGGCTACCGTGCGTTGAAGTACTTGGCCTCGGGGTGATGGATCACGATGGCGTCGGTGGACTGTTCGGGGTGGAGCTGGAACTCCTCGGAGAGCTCGACGCCGATCCGCTCCGGCTGCAGCAGGTCCGCGATCTTGGCGCGGTCCTCCAGGTCGGGGCAGGCCCCGTAGCCCAGCGAGAAGCGCGCGCCGCGGTACTTGAGCGCGAACATGTCCTCGACGTCGGCGGGGTCCTCGCCGGCGAAGCCCAGCTCGGCGCGGACGCGCGCGTGCCAGTACTCGGCGAGCGCCTCGGCCAACTGGACGGACAGGCCGTGGAGTTCGAGGTAGTCGCGGTAGGAGTTGGCCTCGAAGAGTTCGGCGGTGGCGGCGCCGATCTTCGAGCCGACGGTGACGACCTGGAGCCCCACGACATCGGTCTCGCCGGACTCCTCCGGGCGGAAGTAGTCGGCCAGGCAGAGGCGGCGGCCGCGGCGCTGGCGGGGGAAGGTGAAGCGGGTGCGCTCGGTGCCGTCCTCGTTCAGCAGGATCAGGTCGTCGCCCTTGGAGTGGCAGGGGAAGTAGCCGTGGACGACGGCGGCTTCGAGGAGGTTCTCGGTCTGCAGCTTGTCCAGCCAGCCCCGCAGCCGCGGCCGGCCCTCGGTCTCCACCAGCTCCTCGTACGTCGGGCCGTCGCCGGTGCGGGCCTGCTTCAGGCCCCACTGGCCCTTGAACAGCGCGCCCTCGTCCAGCCAGGACGCATAGTCGGCGAGCTGGATGCCCTTGACCACCCGGGTCCCCCAGAACGGCGGCTCCGGGACCGGGTTGTCGACGGCGACGTCCGAACGCACCGCGCCCTCGGACTCCTCGATCTCCGTGACCGCGGTGTCCCGCTTGGGAACGCGGCGCTGCTTGAGTTCGGGGAGGGTGGCGCCGGGCACTCCGCGCTTGACGGCGATCAGGGCGTCCATCAGCCGCAGGCCCTCGAACGCGTCGCGGGCGTAGCGGACCTCGCCTTCGTAGATCTCGTGGAGGTCCTGCTCGACGTAGGCGCGGGTGAGGGCGGCGCCGCCGAGGATGACGGGGAAGTCGGCGGCCATCTTGCGCTGGTTGAGCTCCTCGAGGTTCTCCTTCATGATCACCGTGGACTTCACCAGCAGCCCCGACATGCCGATCACATCGGCGCGGTGCTCCGCGGCCGCCTCCAGGATCGCCGCGACCGGCTGCTTGATCCCGAGGTTGACGACGTTGTAGCCGTTGTTGGACAGGATGATGTCGACGAGGTTCTTGCCGATGTCGTGGACGTCCCCGCGGACGGTGGCCAGCACGATGGTGCCCTTGCCCTCGTCGTCGGACTTCTCCATGTGCGGCTCCAGATACGCCACCGCGGTCTTCATCACCTCGGCCGACTGCAGCACGAACGGCAGCTGCATCTGGCCGGAGCCGAAGAGCTCGCCGACGACCTTCATCCCCTCCAGCAGGGTGTCGTTGACGATGTCCAGCGCGGGGCGGTCCTGCAACGCGGTGTCGAGGTCGGCCTCCAGGCCGTTCTTCTCGCCGTCGATGATCCGCCGCTGCAGCCGCTCGTCCAGGGGCAGCGCGGCCAGCTCCTCCGCCTTGCCCGCCTTCAGCGACTTCGCCGTCGCGCCCTCGAACAGCTCCATCAGCTTCTGCAGCGGGTCGTAGGCCGGCTCGTCGCCCTGTTGGGGACGTCGCCGGTCGTAGATCAGGTCCAGGGCGGTCGTGACCTGCTCCTCCTCCAGCCGCGCGATCGGCAGGATCTTCGAGGCGTGCACGATCGCCGAGTCCAGGCCGGCCTTGACGCACTCGTCGAGGAAGACGGAGTTCAGCACGATCCGGGCGGCCGGGTTCAGGCCGAAGGAGATGTTCGAGAGCCCGAGCGTGGTCTGCACCTCGGGGTGGCGCTTCTTCAGCTCCCGGATCGCCTCGATGGTGGCGATGCCGTCGCCCCGGGACTCCTCCTGGCCGGTGCAGATCGTGAACGTCAGACAGTCGATGAGGATGTCCGACTCGTGGATGCCCCAGTTGCCGGTCAGGTCCTCGATCAGCCGCTCGGCGATGGCGACCTTGTGCTCGGCGGTGCGGGCCTGGCCCTCCTCGTCGATGGTCAGCGCGATCAGCGCCGCACCGTGCTCGGCCGCCAGCGCGGTGACCTTCGCAAAGCGCGACTCCGGCCCGTCACCGTCCTCGTAGTTGACCGAGTTGATGACCGCGCGGCCGCCGAGCTTCTCCAACCCGGCCTGGAGGACGTTCAGTTCCGTGGAGTCCAGCACGATCGGGAGGGTGGAGGCGGTGGCGAACCGCCCGGCCAGCTCCTCCATGTCCGCCACGCCGTCCCGGCCCACGTAGTCGACACACAGGTCGAGCATGTGCGCGCCCTCGCGGATCTGGTCGCGGGCCATCTCGACGCAGTCGTCCCAGCGCCCGTCCAGCATCGCCTCACGGAACTTCTTCGACCCGTTGGCGTTGGTCCGCTCCCCGATCGCCAGATACGAGGTGTCCTGACGGAACGGCACCGTCTGGTAGAGGGAGGCGGCGCCCGGCTCGGGGCGCGGCTCGCGCGCGGGCGGGGCGATGCCGCGCACCCGCTCGACGACCTGCCGCAGATGCTCCGGCGTCGTACCGCAGCAGCCGCCCACCAGCGAGAGGCCGTACTCGGCGACGAAGGTCTCCTGCGCATCGGCCAGCTCGCCGGCGGTCAGCGGATAGTGCGCACCGTTCTTGCCCAGCACGGGCAGGCCCGCATTGGGCATACAGGCCAGCGGGACGCGGGAGTGCCGGGCCAGGTAGCGCAGGTGCTCGCTCATCTCGGCCGGGCCGGTGGCGCAGTTCAGGCCGATCATGTCGATGCCCAGCGGCTCCAGCGCCGTCAGCGCCGCCCCGATCTCCGAGCCCAGCAGCATGGTGCCCGTCGTCTCGACGGTCACCGAGCAGATCACCGGGAGATTGCTGCCGGTGGCCTCCAGGGCACGGCGGGCACCGAGCACCGCGGCCTTGGTCTGCAGCAGATCCTGCGTGGTCTCCACCAGCAGTGCGTCCGCACCACCGGCGATCATGCCCTCCGCGTTCTGCTGATAGGCGTCGCGCAGCGTCACATACGGGGCGTGCCCCAGCGTCGGCAGCTTCGTCCCCGGGCCCATCGAGCCCAGGACGTAGCGCTGCTGTCCGGTCGAGGCCGTGAACTCGTCCGCCACCTCGCGCGCCAGCCGGGCGCCGGCCTCGGACAGCTCGAAGACCCGCTCGGGAATGTCGTACTCCGCCAGCGCGGCGAAATTCGCACCGAACGTATTGGTCTCGACGCAGTCGACACCGACCGCGAAATACTCCTCGTGCACCGACCGCACGATGTCCGGCCGGGTGATGTTGAGGATCTCGTTGCAGCCCTCCAGCTGCTGGAAGTCCTCCATGGACGGATCCTGCGCCTGCAGCATGGTGCCCATCGCACCGTCCGCGACCACCACCCGCGAGGCCAGGGCCTCACGGAGCGAGTCGACGCGGGATGTGCTGATGGGCGATGGCGTGTTCGAGGCCATGGAGATGCTCCCGTGGTTGCGACGGCTGTCGGCTTTGCACCCTCCTTCAGAGGGCGCACCCGGCCAGCGTAGCTGCCGGTCCGGTACACATGTTCCCCGTTCCACGCCCTGGACAGCACTGGTCCACCCCACTGCGGCACCTTCCGCGCCCGTTGGCAGACTCGTTGCTTCTCTGACCAAGTCGCGTCACTTCGCTGACTCCAGTCGGCATGGGCCGATATCGTTCAGCATTGTCGAACCGCTCACTTCGGAGGTTGCCCGATGGCACGCACCATCCAGTCGCTGGAGCGCGCCGCAGCGATGCTGCGGCTGCTCGCAGGAGGGGAACGGCGGCTGGGACTCTCCGACATCTCCTCCTCACTGGGACTGGCGAAGGGCACCGCCCACGGGATCCTGCGGACGCTGCAGCAGGAGGGCTTCGTCGAGCAGGACGCCGCCTCCGGCCGCTACCAGCTGGGTGCGGAGCTGCTGCGGCTGGGCAACAGCTACCTGGACGTGCACGAGCTGCGGGCCCGCGCCCTGGTGTGGACCGACGACCTGGCCCGCTCCAGCGGCGAGGCCGTCTACCTGGGCGTCCTGCACCAGCAGGGCGTACTGGTCGTCCACCACGTCTTCCGGCCGGACGACAGCCGGCAGGTGCTGGAGGTGGGCGCGATGCACCCGCTGCACAGCACCGCGCTGGGCAAGGTGCTGTGCGCGTACGACCCGGTCGCGCACAGCGAGGTCGTCGAGGCGGAGCGGGAGGCGATCACCCCGCGCACGGTGACCGGGCTGGGGGACGTCGAGGGGCTGCTGGATCTGACCCGGGCGCGCGGCTGGGCCGCGGACGTGGAGGAGACCTGGGACGGAGTGGCCTCGGTGGCTGCGCCGATCCACGACCGGCGGCGGATGCCGGTGGGTGCGGTGGGCATCACGGGGGCGGTGGAGCGGGTCTGCAACGACGGCGAATTGCGGCCGGAAATCATCGCCGCTGTGAGGGATTGCGCACGCGCAGTGTCCCGGGATCTTGGTGCCGGGCGATTCTGACCGTATTCACCCCATAAGTTCACCTAAGTTTTTGGCCACGGAACCCTTGACGGGGTGCTACGGGTGAACAAAACTGCCGTGCATCGGTCGGCATTGTCGAACACCTGACGGCAATATTCGCTATGGTGGGGCATCGCCGCGGACCGATCACCGCCCTCTCGGAGGGCGGCGGACCACCGGACGGGACCCGGGGTTCGTCTTTCCCCTGGACGAAGGACAAAGGAGTCGCGGGTGTCCAGCTCCGACATCTTCATCAGCGAAACCATCGGTACCGCTGTTCTGATCTTGCTCGGCGGTGGCGTCTGCGCCGCCGTCACATTCAAGCGCTCCAAGGCGTTCAACGCCGGATGGGTCGCCATCGCCTTCGGGTGGGGCTTCGCCGTCCTCACGGGTGCCTACATCGCCGCGAAGTCCGGCGCCAACCTCAACCCCGCGGTCACCATCGGCCTCGCCATCAAGGGCGGGATCGAATGGAGCCAGGTGCCGGTCTACTTCGCCGGCGAGATGTTCGGCGCCATGATCGGCGCCGTACTGGTGTGGATCGTGTACTACGGGCAGTTCCATGCGCATCTGACCGACCCCGAGGTGCTGGCGGATCACACCAGCCACGAAGGCCTGGTCGACCAGGCCACCGCGCCGAAGGCCGGCCCGGTGCTGGGCATCTTCTCCACCGGCCCGGAGATCCGTCATGCCGTGCAGAACCTGGCCACCGAGATCATCGCCACCGTCGTGCTGGTGCTGTCGATCCTCACGCTCGGTCTGAGCGACAACGGAAAGGGCGTCGGCGTCATCGGCACGCTGCTGGTCGCGCTGGTCGTCGTCGGCATCGGTCTGTCGCTGGGCGGCCCGACCGGGTACGCCATCAACCCGGTCCGCGACCTCGGCCCGCGCATCGTGCACGCGCTGCTGCCGCTGCCGAACAAGGGCGGTTCAGACTGGGGCTACGCGTGGATCCCGGTCGTGGGTCCGCTGATCGGCGGAGCCCTCGCCGGGGGCATCTACCAGGTGGCGTTCGCCTGAGCCGCCTGACCGCCCCGTCCGCCCGCACAGACTTCTTGGAGCACACACCATGAGTGACACCCCCACCACCTCCTCCCACGGGGTCGGCCCGTTCATCGCGGCCATCGACCAGGGCACCACGTCCAGCCGCTGCATCGTCTTCGACAAGGACGGCCGGATCGTCTCGGTCGACCAGAAGGAGCACGAGCAGATCTTCCCGAAGCCGGGCTGGGTCGAGCACGACGCCACCGAGATCTGGACCAACGTCCAGCAGGTCGTCGACAGCGCGGTCCACAAGGCCGGGCTGAGCGCGGCCGACGTCAAGGCCATCGGCATCACCAACCAGCGCGAGACCACCGTGCTGTGGGACCGGACCACCGGTGAGCCGGTCCACAACGCCATCGTCTGGCAGGACACCCGCACCGACGCGCTCTGCAAGGAGCTCGGCCGCAATGTCGGCCAGGACCGCTTCCGCCGCGAGACCGGTCTGCCGCTGGCCTCGTACTTCGCCGGCCCGAAGATCCGCTGGCTGCTCGACAACGTCGAGGGCCTGCGCGAGCGCGCCGAGCGCGGCGACATCCTCTTCGGCACCATGGATTCCTGGGTCATCTGGAATCTGACCGGCGGTGTGGACGGCGGCGTGCACGTCACCGACGTCACGAACGCCTCGCGCACCATGCTGATGAACCTGCACGGCCTCCAGTGGGACGAGAAGATCCTCGCCTCGATGGACATCCCGGCCGCGCTGCTGCCGGAGATCAAGTCCTCCTCCGAGGTCTACGGCCGCGCCACCAGCGGTGTGCTGGCCGGCGTCCCGGTCGCCTCGGCCCTCGGTGACCAGCAGGCCGCACTGTTCGGCCAGACCTGTTTCGAGCAGGGCGAGGCCAAGTCCACGTACGGCACCGGCACCTTCATGCTGATGAACACCGGCCACGAGCCGGTCAATTCGTACAACGGGCTGCTGACCACCGTCGGCTACCGCATCGGCGACCAGGAGCCGGTCTACGCCCTGGAAGGCTCCATCGCCGTCACCGGCTCGCTCGTCCAGTGGATGCGCGACCAGATGGGCCTGATCAACAGCGCGGCCGAGATCGAGACCCTGGCCAGCACGGTCGAGGACAACGGCGGCGCGTACTTCGTGCCGGCCTTCTCCGGCCTGTTCGCCCCCTACTGGCGTTCGGACGCGCGCGGTGTCATCGCGGGCCTGACCCGCTATGTCACCAAGGCGCACATCGCGCGTGCCGTGCTCGAGGCCACCGCCTGGCAGACCCGCGAGATCACCGACGCCATGACCAAGGACTCCGGCGTCGAGCTGACCGCGCTCAAGGTCGACGGCGGTATGACCTCCAACAACCTGCTGATGCAGACCATCTCGGACTTCCTGGACGCTCCCGTAGTGCGCCCGATGGTCGCCGAGACGACCTGCCTCGGCGCTGCCTACGCGGCCGGTCTGGCCGTCGGCTTCTGGTCCAGCACCGACGAACTGCGCGCCAACTGGCGCCGGGCCGCCGAATGGACCCCCCGGATGGATGCGGCCACCCGTGACCGCGAGTACAAGAGCTGGCTCAAGGCCGTCGAGCGGACCATGGGCTGGATCGAGGACGAGGAGTAAACATGAGCACCCTGCAGAGCGTCCCGGCACTCGGGACGCACCCGGCCAGTGGTTCGCACGCGAGCCGCGCCGAGACTCGGGAGCAGCTTTCCAAGGCGACGTACGACCTCCTGGTGATCGGCGGCGGCATCCTGGGCATCTCCACCGCCTGGCACGCCGCACAGGCCGGACTGCGGGTGGCCCTGGTGGACGCCGGTGACTTCGCCGGCGCCACCTCCTCCGCCTCCTCCAAGCTGCTGCACGGCGGCCTGCGTTACCTGCAGACCGGCGCGGTCAAGCTGGTGGCGGAGAACCACTTCGAGCGGCGTGCGGTGTCCCGCCAGGTCGCACCGCACCTCGCCAACCCCCTGACCTTCTACCTGCCCGTCTACAAGGGCGGCCCGCACGGCGCCGCCAAGCTGGGCGCGGGCGTCTTCGCCTACTCGGCACTGTCCGCGTTCGGCGACGGCGTCGGCCATGTCATATCCCCGGCCAAGGCGGCGCGCGACGTCCCGGAGCTGCGGACGGACAACCTCAAGGCCGTGGCCGTGTACGGCGACGACCAGATGAACGACTCCCGGATGGCTCTGATGACCGTCCGTGCGGCGGCCGCGGCCGGCGCGACGGTCCTCAACCACGCCGAGGTCACCGGCCTCCGCTTCACCCAGGGCCGGGTCACCGGCGCCGAGCTCAAGGACCGGGTGGAGGGCGCGGAGTTCGGCGTCAACGCCCGCCTGGTGCTCAACGCCACCGGCCCGTGGGTGGACCACCTGCGCAAGATGGAGGACCCGAACGCGGCCCCCTCCATCCGGCTGTCGAAGGGCGCGCACCTGGTCCTCAAGCGCACTGCTCCCTGGAAGGCCGCGCTGGCCACCCCGATCGACAAGTACCGCATCACCTTCGCCCTCCCCTGGGAGGACATGCTGCTGCTGGGCACCACGGACGAGGAGTTCGAGGGCGACCCGGCGGATGTCGCGGTCACCGAGAAGGACACCGCCCAGATCCTGGACGAGGCGGCCTTCTCCGTCCGCGACCAGCAGCTGTCGCGCGATCTGATCACGTACTCCTTCGCGGGTCTGCGGGTGCTGCCCGGCGGCCCCGGCGACACCTCCAAGGCCAAGCGCGAGACGGTCGTCACCGAAGGCAGCGGCGGCATGCTGTCGGTGGCCGGCGGCAAGTGGACGACCTTCCGGCACATCGGCCGTACGGTCATGAACAAGCTCGCCGCGCTGCCCGGCCACCCGCTGGCCGAGGACATGGAGCCGATCGCGCATCTGCCGAAGAAGCTTCCGCTGCCCGGTATCGCCAACCCCAACGCGGTCGCGCACCGGCTGCTCGTCGACGGCGGTACGCCCGGCCCGCGGATGGCCCCGGAGACCGCGCGGCACCTCGCCACCCACTACGGCTCGCTGTCCTTCGACATCGCCCGGCTGGCGAACGAGAACCCGGCGCTGGCCGAGCGCATCCACCCCGAGGCGCCGGAGATCTGGGCGCAGGTCGCCTACGCCCGCGACCACGAGTGGGCCGAGACGGTCGACGATGTGCTGCGCCGCCGCACCACCCTGATGATCCGCGGACTGGACACGGAGGACGTCCGGGCGAAGGTCAAGGACGTGCTGGCGGGCTGAGTACGGGCGCCGGGCGCGGCCGATGACGGCTGAGCTGACGGCTGACGGTCGGCGGTCGGCGGCTTACGGCCGGGAGCTGAGCGCGGAGTGCTGAGCGCGGAGTGCTGAGCGCGGAGTGCTGAGCGCCGAGGTGAGCGCCAAGAGCTGACGGTGCGTCATGGTGACGCACGGCGCGTGAGGATGGGGCGGTCCACGAGGGGGGCCGCCCCGTCGTCGTCTCCGCGTGCCGGGCCGGGCGGTGACTGTCAGTGGCGGCTGCACTGTCAGTGGCGACTGCCATGATGTGCACCAGGCCACATCTACGGGGAGGGCGCTGTACGTCGATTTCGCCGCCACGGAGGAGGACTGGGCCGCCTATCGGAGCGGCTGGGGTGGGCATCACAGGTCATAATGGGCTCAGACATCGGATGTCTGCGCCAGGCGTCCGGCGGCGAGATCCGGACGGGTCCGGGCGGGGAGGTCGGCATGGCGGTCACCGACGAGGCGATCGAGAAGATCAAGGGCATGATCGTCTCCGGCGCGCTGCGGCCGGGCGACCGGCTGCCGAAGGAGAGCGAGCTGGCGGCCGAGCTCGGCCTGTCCCGCAACTCCCTGCGGGAGGCGGTGCGCGCGCTCTCCCTCATCCGCATCCTGGACGTGCGCCAGGGCGACGGCACCTATGTCACCAGCCTCGATCCCACCCTCCTGCTGGAGGCGATGAGTTTCGTGGTGGACTTCCACCGCGACGACACGGTGCTGGAGTTCCTCGCCGTCCGCCGGATCCTGGAGCCGGCCGCCACGGCCATGGCAGCCGGCCGCATCCCGGTGGATGAACTGGACGCCCTGGAGGCGCAGTTGAACGCCCTGGGGCCGGCCCCCTCGGTCGAGGATCTGGTCGCCTGCGATCTGGAGTTCCACCGCGGCATCGTGGCGGCCTCCGGCAACTCCGTGCTGTGCTCCCTGCTGGAGGGGCTGTCCGGGCCGACCACCCGGGCCAGGATCTGGCGCGGGCTGACGCAGAAGGACGCGGTGACCCGCACCCTCACCGAGCACCGGGCGATCCTCGGCGCCCTGCGCGACCGGGACGCGGAGGCGGCGCGGGCCTGGGCGACGGTGCACATCGCCAGCGTGGAGCAGTGGTTGCGCGCCTCGCTGTGAGGTGGGTGCCCGCGCCCGGCCGTCAGGCCGCGAAGCCGCCGTCCACCGCGATCGAGGCGCCCGTGATGTAGCGTCCGCCGTCGCCCGCCAGATGGGCCACGGTCGCCGCGACATCCGTGCCCCGGCCGTACGCCCCCAGCGCGGTGAGCCCCGCCTGCATCGCCGCGCTGTCGCCGTCCGCGGGGTTCATATCGGTGTCGATGGGCCCCGGGTGCACGAGGTTGGCGGTGATCCCGCGCGGCCCCAGCTCCCTGGCCAGGGTCCTGGTCAGGCCGGTGAGCGCGGCCTTGCTGGTGGCGTAGAGGCTGCCACCGGGGAAGGCGACCCGCTCGGCCATACAGCTGCCGATGGAGATGATCCGCCCGCCTTCGGTCAGATGCGCCGCCGCGGCCTGCGCCGCCAGGAACGGCGCCCGGACATTGGTCCACAGCACTCTGTCGACATCGTCGAGGGCGATGTCCTCGAACGGCGCGAGCACGCCGATGCCCGCGTTGTTCACCAGGATGTCCAGTCGCCCGAACCGGTCGACGGTGCCGGCCACCGAGGCCCGCACCGCTGCCGCGTCACCGCTGTCGGCCCGTACCGCCCAGGCCTGCCCGCCGGCCCGCTCGATCTCCTTGACCGCCTGCTCGGCCAGGTCCTGCCCGCTCCGGAAGGTCAGGGCCACCCCCGCGCCATCGGCCGCCAGCCGCAGCGCGATCGCCCGGCCGATGCCCCGGCTGCCGCCGGTCACCAGCGCCACCTTGCCGGCCAGCGGCCGGACGCCGTTCCCCGCCACCGTCGTCGCCGTCAGCACCGTCGCCGTCATCGTCATCACCTTCGTATCGAGTCGTCCGTGGCCGGGCGCAGCCGTGCGGAATGCCGAGCTACCGCGTGGCGACGCCGCGTCGCGGAGGTTTCTCCGCGGTACGACTCGATCTTCCGGCGCGGCGGGAGCCGGCGCTGGCGGAATCCGGACGCCGTGTCAGCGACCCGGGAACTCCGCCGACGGCGGCACCACGACCCCGTACACCCGCGCGGCCGTCCCCCCGAAGACGGCCGCCCGCTCCGCCCCGTCGAGCTGGCTCGTGGCCGACTCCGCGAGGGCGATGACGTCCTCATAGCCGGCGGCCAGTGTGCACACCGGCCAGTCGGAGCCGAACATCACCCGGCCCGGGCCGAAGGCATCCAGCACATGCCGGGCGTAGGGCAGGATCTGCTGCGGCCGCCAGGCCTCCCAGTCGGCCTCGGTGACCAGCCCGGACAGCTTGCAGCTGACGTTCGGCAGCGCGGCCAGCGCGGTGATCGCGGCCGCCCACGGCTGCCAGTCCCCCTGCGCCACGGCCGGTTTGGCGGCGTGGTCCAGGACGAAGGCCAGCTGCGGCAGGGCGCGGACGGCGGCCTGTGCGGCGGGCAGTTCGCGCGGGGTGACCAGCAGGTCGTAGACCAGTCCGGCGTCGGCCAGCGCACCCAGGCCGCGCAGGACGTCGGGGCGGGTGAGCCAGTCGGGGTCCGGTTCGTCCTGTACCTGGTGCCGGATGCCCACCAGCCCCGCGGGCAGCGCCGTCAGCACCTCGGCGAGCGCCGGATCGCGGAGATCGGCCCAGCCGACGACGCCGGCGAGGGGTCCCTCCCCCGCCGCGAGGGCGAGCAGTTCGGCGGTCTCCTCGTACGAGGACGACGACTGGACCAGGAGCGTGCCGTCGATGCCGTGCCCGGTCAGATGCGGGGTGAGGTCGGCGAGCGTGTAGGTGCGGCGGATCGGGTCGGCCCATGGCCCGTCCATCCACGGCTGCGCGCGCCGGTTCAGGTCCCACAGGTGGTGATGGGCGTCGATACGCATCAGGGGTGCGCTCCGGGTCGGGCTCGGTCGTTCAGGGGCAGCGGCAGATCGGGGTCGAGCAGGCCGCGGGCGACGAGCGTATGCCACAGCTCGTCCGGGATATGACGGGTGAACAGCGCGGCGTTCTCGGTCATTTCGCCGGGTGTGGCCGCGCCGACGACCGCCGAGGCGACAGCGGGGTGACCGAAGGGGAAGCGTAGTGCCGCCGCTTTGAGGGGCACCTCGAACTCTGCGCAGACAGCGGAGAGTTGCCGGGCGCGCGTGAGCAATCCGGCCGGTGCGGGGGTGTAGTTGTAGGGCGCGCCGGGTGACGGGTCGGCCAGCAGGCCGGAGTTGTAGACGCCACCGACGACGACCGAGGTGCCGCGGCGCAGGCACACCGGCAGCAGATCGTCGAAGGCGGTGCGCTCCAGCAGGGTCCAGCGGCCGGCGCAGAGCACCACATCGGCATCGAGGTCGGCGACCAGCCGGGCCAGCACACCGCTGTGATTCATCCCGAAGCCGATGGCCCGCACCATCCGCTGGGCGCGCAGCTCGGCGAGGGCCGGGAAGCCGGTCTCGTACACCTCCCGCAGGTGGTCCTCGACATCGTGCAGGTAGACGACGTCGACGGCGTCCACCCCGAGCCGCTCCAGGGACGCCTCCAGCGTGGCGCGGATGCCGTCGCGGGAGTGGTCCCGTACGCGGGCCCGTGCGGGGGCGCCGACGAACCCCTCACCGGACGCCTCCTCCCCCGGCAGAAGCGGCCGCAGGCGGCGGCCGACCTTGGTGGACAGGGTGTAGGTGGTGCGGTCGTGGCCGCGCAGAGCCCGGCCGAGCCGCTCCTCGGACAGCCCGGCGCCGTAGTGCGGTGCGGTGTCGAAGTAACCGGCGCCGGCGGCGAACGCGGCACGGACGACCTCGTGCGCCTGCCGTTCCGGGAGGGCGCGGTAGAGATTGCCGAGCGGTGCGCAGCCCAGGCCCAGGGACGGAACGGTGACGCCGGTACGCCCCAACTCCCTTGCCCCGAAAGGATGATGATCCATAACGCTGCTCAGTCCTGCTTCTCGCCGCTGGTGAAGCGGGAGACGACCAGGGCGATGATGATGATCAGGCCGTTGAGGAACTGCGTCCACAGCGGCGGCACCCCGGCCAGCGTCATCACATTGATCACGAGCTGGAGGGTGAGGACACCGGTGAGCGCCCCGAAGAGGGTGCCCCGGCCGCCCTTGAGGCCGATGCCGCCGATCACCGCGGCGGCGAAGACCTGGAAGATCCAGCCATTGCCCTGGCTCGCGGAGACCGCGCCGTAGTGGCCGGTGTAGAGAATCCCCGCAAAGGCGGCGAGCACCCCGCCGAGCGTCAGCACGGTCCAGGTGAGGCGGTCCACCCGGATGCCGGCCGCGCGGGCCGCCTCCGGGTTGCCGCCGACCGCGTACAGCGCCCGCCCGTGCCGGAGAAAGCCCAGGGCGGCGCCGCCGAGCGCGAAGAGGGCCAGGCAGATCCATACGGCGGCCGGGACGCCCAGCCAGTCGGCCTTGCCCAGATAGGCGAAGGAGTCGGGGACGTCGCCGATGGACTGCCCCTCGGAGATGCCGACTTGCAGTCCGCGCAGCATGGTCAGCATGCCGAGGGTGGCGATGAAGCCGTTGACCCGCAGAGTGAGGATCAGGAACCCGTTGGCGGCGCCGACGGCCGCGCCCACGGCCAGACAGAGCGGGACCGCCGTCCAGGTGGGGAGGAGCCCCAGCCCGGCGAAGCGGGCGCCGTGTGCGGGCATCACCAGCCACAGGGCGAGCACCGGCGCCAGTCCGATGGTCGACTCCAGCGACAGATCCATCCGCCCGCTGATCAGGATGAGCGCCTCACCGAGCACCAGCAGACCCAGCTCCGTGGACTGCTGGACGACGCCGATGAGGTTGTCGCCGGTGAGGAACGCGGGCGAGACGATGAAGCCGATGACGCCCAGTACGAAGATCACCGGCACCAGGGAGAGGTCCCGCCAGCGGCCCGGACCGGTCCGGGGCCGGCGGCGCGGTGCGGCGGTGCCGGGGCGTCGGGTGGCCGGCGGCGAGGCGGTCTCGGTCATGGCGCGGTCCCTTCCGTTCCGTCGGTGGCGGGGTGGGCCGGTGCGGCGGGCCGCCCGGTGTCCGCGGGGCCGTCCGGGCCGCCGGTGCCCGTGAGGCCCTCCATGGCGGCGACCAGTTCGTGGTCGTGCCAGCCGGCGGCGAACTCGGCGGTCACCCGGCCGTGGAAGACCGCCAGCACCCGGTCGCAGATCCGCAGATCGTCCAGTTCGTCGGAGACGATCACGGCGCCGCTCCCCCGGTCGGCGACCTCCCGTACGACGCCCAGCAGCGCCTCCTTGGACCGGACGTCGACGCCGTTGGTGGGCCGGACGGCCACCAGTACCGCGGGATCGCGGGCCAGCGCACGGGCGACCACCACCTTCTGCTGGTTGCCGCCGGAGAGCCCGGACACCGGCTGGCCGGGCCCGGTCGCCTTGATGTCCAGCGCGGCGATCATCCGCCGGGCGAACTCGCGGGTCCGGGAGGGCAGGACGGTGCCCAGCGGCCCGAGCCGGCCGGCCACGGTCAGGGTGGCGTTCTCGGCGAGGCTGCGGCCCGGCACGAGCCCCTCGCGGTGCCGGTCCTCGGGGACGTAGCCGATGCCCGCGTCGAGGGCGTGCGGCACACTGCCGGTGCGGACCGGCCGCCCGCGCACCGTGATCCGGCCGGCGTCCGGGGCGCGCAGCCCGGCCAGGGTCCGCCCGATCGCGGTGCCGCCGCCGGCCGCGGCGCCCGCGAGCCCTACCACCTCGCCGCCGCGTACGGTCAGATCGAGCGGTGCGAAGTGCCCGTCGACGGCCAGCCCTTCGGTCCGCAGCACCGCCTCCCCCGCCGTCCGCGCGCCCGCCCGCGGCTGCCGCGCGGACCCCGCCTCCTCCCCCGTCATCGCCGCCACCAGCGCGTCCTCGGCCAGTCCGGGGACCGGCGCGGTCAGGACGTGCCGGGCGTCCCGGAAGACGGTGACGGTGTCGCACAGCTCGTGGACCTCCTGCAGATGGTGCGAGATGAACAGGAAGGCCACCCCCTGGTCGCGCAGCGCCCGCAGCTTGCCGAAGAGCCGGGCGATGCCGCGGGCGTCCAGCCGCGCGGTGGGCTCGTCGAGGACGATCAGCCGGGCGCCGCACGACAGCGCCCGGGCGATCTCCACGAACTGCCGCTGCTCGACGCCGAGATCCTTGATCCGGGCGGCCGGGTCGGCCTCGACGCCGTACTCGGCGAGCAGTGCGCGGGCCCGCTCCCGCAGCGCCCGCCAGCGGATGGTGCGGCCGCCCGGGATGCGGCCCAGGAAGAGGTTCTCCGCAACCGTCAGCTCCGGGACGGTCATCGACTTCTGGTGGACGCAGGCGACTCTGCGCTGCCAGGCGGCGGTGTCGCCCCAGGCGGGCGCGGGCGCACCGTCGAAGGTGACACGGCCGGCGTCCGGGCGTGCCATCCCGGTCAGCACGGACACCAGCGTCGACTTGCCGGCGCCGTTGCGGCCGACGAGGGCGTGCGCCTCGCCGGGCCGTACGGTCAGCCGGGCGCCGTCGAGGGCGACGGTGGGGCCGTAGCGTTTGACGATTCCCTCGGCGTGCACGGCCGCCGGCCGCTCGCCGGTCTCGGCGCCCATTACCGCTTCTTCGCCAGCTGATTGGCCCACAGCGACTTGTCGTCGACGTTGTCCTTGGTGACCAGGGGGGCGGGCAACTGGTCCTCCAGACCGTTCTTGATCTTCACGATGGTCGAGTGGTGGTCGGTGGGCCCCGGCCGGAAGGTCTTCCCGGCCAGGGCGGATGTGGCGTAGTACAGCGCGTACTTGGCGTAGAGGTCGGCGGGCTGGGAGAGGGTGGCGTCGATCTTTCCGGCGCGGATCGCGTCCAGCTCGTCCGGTATGCCGTCGTTGGAGATGATGGTGAGGTGCCCGTGGGAGCCGGCCGGCTTGAGGAGTTTCCGCTGCTCCAGGAGGGCGAGCGTCGGCTGCAGGAAGGCGCCGCCGGCCTGCATGTAGAGGCCGTCGAGGTCCGGGTGCTGGGCGAGCAGGCTCTGCAGCTTGCCGGAGGCGACGTCGCCCTTCCAGTCGGTGGCCAGTTCATGCACGGCGATCCTGGGGAACTTCCGCCGCATGCAGGAGGCGAACGCCTCGGACCGGTCCCGGCCGTTGACCGAGCTGAGGTCGCCCTGGAGTTCGGCGACCCGGCCCCTGCCGCCCAGGCGCCGGCCGAGGTACTCGCAGGACTTCTCGCCGTAGGCGCGGTTGTCGGCGCGGACGACCATGTAGACGCTGCCCTCGTCGGGGCGGGTGTCCACGCTCACCACCGGGATCTTCTTCTCCGCCAGGCGCCGCAGCTCGGCGGTGATGGCGCCGGTGTCCTGCGGGGCCATCACGATCGCCTTCGCCCCCTGGCCGGTCAGTGCCTGTACGTCGGCGACGACCTTGGCGATGTCGTTCTGCGAGTTGGACAGCGGCAGCGCGGCCGGGCCGCCGTGGTCCAGGTCCTTTTCGAGGTACTGCTGGTAGGAATTCCAGAAGTCGGTGTCCGTACGGGGCACATCGATGCCGATCCTGCCGCCCGCGGTGTCGCTGCCGCGGTTGCAGCCGGCGAGCACGGCGGTGGCGAGCACCGCGGCACAGGCGGCCGCGCCGGTGGTACGCAGTCTCATGGGTGGTCCTTCGGTCGTGGTGTGCGGATCCCCCCCACCCCCGAACCCACCCCCCCGCCCCCTCCCCCGAAGGGGGAGGAGGGGGAGGGGGCGGGGGAAGCCCTGCAGGGTCGAAGCGGAGGAGGCGGTTCAGGTGACGGCCCGCAGCCGCACCCCCTGCATCCCCCCGTCCACGGCGAGTGCCGTCCCCGTGATGCCGGAGGCTCCCGGGGACGCCAACGAGGCGATGGCGGCGGCGACTTCGCCCGCGGTGACCATCCGGCCCATCGGCTGGCGGGCGTGCAGAGCGGCGCGTTCGGCGGCCGGGTCGTCGGCCGCGTCCAGCAGCCGGTCGATCCACGGGGTGTCGGCGGTGCCCGGATTGACGCAGTTGACGCGGATGCCCTCGCGGAGGTGGTCGGCGGCCATGGCGAGGGTCAGGGAGAGGACCGCGCCCTTGCCTGCGGCGTACAGCGCACGCTGCGGCAGCCCGGCGGTGGCGGCGATGGAACAGGTGTGGGTGATGGACACCCGGCCCGGGGCCCCGGCGGCGGTGCGGCGCAGCGCCGGGAGCGCGGCGCGGGCGCAGCGCACCAGGCCCAGCACGTTCACGTCCAGGACCCGGTGCCACTCCGCGTCGTCGTTGTCCTCGACGGTGCCGACGGCGCCGATGCCGGCGTTGCCGACGAGGGTGTGCAGGGCGCCGAGTTCGGCCACCGCCCGGGCGACGGCGGCCCGTACCGCGTGGTCGTCGGTGACATCGGCCCGCACCGGGATCGTCCCGGCGGGCGCCCCGGAGGGGTCCCGGTCCAGGACGGCGACCCGGGCGCCGCGGTCCCGCAGGAGCGCGGCGGTGGCCGCTCCGATGCCGGAGGCGCCGCCGGTGACGAGGGCGGCCATGCCCGTGAAGTCGGCCGGCGGCAGGCCGGTGTGCGGTGCGGCACTCATGCGGTGACCTCCTGTGCGTCGGGCCGGTCCGGCTGCGTACGGCGGGCGCGCCACACCGGTCCGTCGGGAAAGCGGTGGGCGGTGAGCGAGGCGGGTTTCATCCGGGCCGAGAAGCCGGGCGCGGCCGGGGCGCGGTAGCGGCCGCGCCCGATGACGACCGGGTCGGTGAAGTGGTCGTGCAGATGGTCGACGTACTCGATGACCCGGTCCTCCCGGCTACCGGACACCGCCACGTAGTCGAACATCGCCAGATGCTGCACCATCTCGCACAGCCCCACCCCGCCCGCGTGCGGGCAGACCGGTACGCCGTACTTCGCGGCCAGCAGCAGGATCGCGAGGTTCTCGTTGACCCCGGCCACCCGCGCCGCGTCGATCTGTACGAAGTCCACGGCGCCGGCCTGCAACAGCTGCTTGAAGACCACCCGGTTGGCGATGTGCTCCCCGGTGGCGACCTTCACGGGCTGGCCGGCGCGCACCGCGGCGTGCCCCAGGACGTCGTCCGGGCTGGTCGGTTCCTCGATCCAGTACGGGGCGTACGGCGCCAGCGCGGTCATCCAGTGGACCGCCTCGGCCACGTCCCAGCGCTGGTTGGCGTCGACCGCGATCCGTACGCCGGGGCCGACCGCCTCCCGCGCGAGCCGCAGCCGCCGCCGGTCGTCGTCGAGGTTCGCGCCCACCTTCAGCTTGATCTGGCCGAAGCCGGCGGCCACCGCTTCGCGGGCCAGCCGTACCAGCGTGCGGTCGTCGTAGCCGAGCCAGCCGGGCGAGGTGGTGTAGGCGGGGTAGCCCTCGGCCTTGAGGCGGGCGGTGCGCTCGGCGCGGCCCGGTGCGGCGGCGCGCAGCAGGGCGAGGGCCTCGCCGGGGGTCAGGGCGTCGGAGAGGTAGCGGAAGTCGACGAGCGAGACGAGTTCCTCGGGCGTCAGGGTGGCCAGGAACTCCCACACCGGCAGGCCGGACCGGCGGGCGGCCAGGTCCCAGGCGGCGTTGACGACCGCGCCGGCCGCCATCTGCATCACGCCCTTCTCCGGGCCGAGCCAGCGCAGCTGCGAGTCGTGGGTGAGGTCGTGGTGGAGTGCGGCGAGATCGGCGGCGGTGGTGGGCGCGGGGCGGCCGGCGAGGTGCGGTGCGAGCGACCGGATCGCGGCGGCCATGACCTCGTTGCCGCGTCCTATGGTGAAGCAGAGGCCGTGCCCCTGTGGGCCGCTCGTGGTGTGGAGCACGACGTAGGCGGCGGAGTAGTCGGGGTCCGGGTTCATGGCGTCCGAGCCGTCGAGCCGGTCCGAAGTGGGGAAGCGGATGTCGTGGCATTCGAGCGCGGTGAGGGTATCGGAACCGGCCATGCGCATGCCCCCTGAGATGTTGGGGAAGAACATCGGACCTTTCCGGGTCATCCGATGTATAGCCCTTCGCGCAAGACGAAGTCCAGACCCCGTACGGAAGTTGGGTCGATGGGACCTCCGACAGGTCGGATGAATCACTACTCCTTGCTGGAAAGGGGCTGCATACCGGCACCACAGAAGCCGTAGTCTTGGGATCGCACGCAAAGGAACTGCTGCCGGCGGCCGCCCCAGGCGGCCGGACCGGTCGGAAGGAGGCGCTGGGTGATCGAGCTCGAGGGGGTGCCCGAGCTGATCGACCCGGTCATGGTGGCCGCGTTCGAAGGCTGGAACGACGCCGGCGACGCCGCCTCCGCCGCGGTCGCGCATCTGGACCGGGAGTGGAAGGGCGAGGTCTTCGCCGCGCTCGACGCCGAGGACTATTACGACTTCCAGGTGAACCGTCCCACCGTCTTCCTGGACGGCGGCGTACGCAAGATCACGTGGCCCACGACCCGGCTCTCCGTCGTCCGCGTCGGCGATGCGAACGGCAAGGGGCGGGCGCGGGATCTCGTCCTGGTCCGCGGCATCGAGCCGAGCATGCGCTGGCGCTCGTTCTGTAACGAAATCCTCGGTTTTGCCCATGAGTTGGGTGTGGAGATGCTGGTGGTGCTGGGCTCGCTGCTCGGCGACACCCCGCACACCCGCCCGGTTCCGGTCAGCGGCGTCACCTCCGACGCGGAACTCGCGCGCCGGATGGACCTGGAGGAGTCCCGCTACGAGGGCCCGACGGGCATCGTCGGCATCCTCCAGGAGGCGTGCACCCATGCCGGCGTCCCTGCGGTGAGCCTGTGGGCCGCGGTGCCGCACTATGTGTCGCAGCCGCCCAACCCGAAGGCCAGCCTCGCCCTGCTCAACCGCCTGGAGGACCTCCTCGACGTCCGTATCCCGCTCGGCGAGCTGAGCGAGGACGCCCGCGCCTGGCAGCTGGGCGTGGACCAGCTCGCCGCCGAGGACAGCGAGGTCGCCGAGTACGTCCAGTCCCTGGAGGAGGCGCGGGACACCGCGGATCTGCCGGAGGCGTCCGGCGAGGCCATCGCCCGCGAGTTCGAGCGCTATCTGCGCCGCCGTGACCCGCAGTCCGGTCCCGGAGTGGCGACCGAGGGCGGGCTCGCCGACGGCCGCGACGGCTCCTTCCACCGCGACTCCACGAGCGGCCGCACCCGCCCGCCCCGTCCGGTGTCCAAGGAGCCGCGCGAGCCCCGGCCCGGCGACGACCCGGGCACCGGCCCCACGGACCCGGGCCACGACAAGGGCGCCATGGACTCCGCGGACGAAGCGGATGCGTCCGGCGGTACGGACTCCGCCGACTCCGCGAAGCCGGAGGACGGCCCGGAGGACAGCGGGAGCTGACCTGCCCCACCAGGGCGCCGGACCGGCCGTCATGCCGGTCCGGCGCCCTGCGTGCGCTCACCGGAGGGAGCCGCGCTCACTGTGCGCAGTGGAAGCGCGCCCCCGCCCAGTCGCCGTGATCGCCGGACTTCTTGCCGTCCGTATCGGTCACCTTGAGCCGGACGTGCCGGGCGCCGCCGAGGGGCACGTCCACCGCCACCGGCGCCGACTTCCCGGTCAGCTTCGGTGAGGTCCACAGCACCTTGCCGTCCGCCTCCACCGAGAAGGCGACCTCGCCGTAGTCGGCGATCTCGTCGTCGATCCCCACGTCCGCGGTGACGGACGTACAGCGCCCGCCGGTGAAGAACTCCAGGTCCGAGTCGGCGTGCGCCCCGATGCCCTTGGCGTAGGTCTGCCCGGCGAGGGTGAGCGGATGGCCGTCCGCCGCCCCCGACTCGCCGTTGCTGCGGTCGCGTTCGGCCGGCCCGTATCCGTTGGCCGCGCTCAGCCACTCCAGATCGCTCGCCCAGGTGTCCCCGGCGGGCGCCGGCGGCACGGCCCGTACCTCGAAGCGGTGCACCGCCGTGCGCCAGGCACCGGCCGCGCGGTAGCGGACGGTCGCGGTGACGGGGACCGGGTCCGCGCTGACGGCGTCCCGGGGCGCGGTGAGCGTCAGCGTCTCGTCCTCGGTGGCACCGGCCGCGATCCGCCGGTGGTGCACCGGCGCCGAAGTGGTCCAGCCCCTGGGTGCGGACAGCGCCACCGAGACGTCCTGGGCGTCACGGACGCCGGCGGTGACGGTGGTCCGTACGGGCGTCGGCGCGCCCTTGGTCACCTCCTGGCCGCCGGGGGTGGCAACGACGGCCGGGGCGCCCGGTGTTCTGCCGCCGACGGCGCTCGCGCCCTTGAGCGTCAGGGCGAAGGCGCGGCCGGTGGTGCGGGCGGCGGTCTTGATCTGTACGACGCCCGCGCGGTCCGCGGGGTCGTAGCGCCACCCCTCGTCCGCCGCCCGGAACGCCCGCGCGGACGGCAGCTGCTTCAGCGGCCGCCCGGCCAGCTCGACGGCGCGCGGCGCGTCACCGGTGTGCACGGTGAAGCGGTAGGGCCGAGTCGTCTGCTTGCCGTGGAACTCACCCCGCAGGGCGCCGACGTCGACCCGGACGTCGCCGCCGCCGGAGCGCGGCGCCGCGACCCGCACCTGCTGGGTGGCGCTGCCGCCCCGCCGGTGCGCGCGGGTGACGCCGTCGTCCTCGTAGAGCGTGAACGAGGAACGGCCCTGCGGATAGACGTCCCAGGCGAGCGGCGCGTGTGCGGTGCGGTCCTGATACGACCTGATGCCCGGCCACATGGGGACGGCGGCCCCGGCCTTGACGAACAGCGGCAGGGTGTCCAGCGGAGCACTGTAGCCGTTGACGGTCGTCGGCCCCTGGTAGGTGCGCCCGGACCAGTAGTCGACCCAGGTGCCCTTCGGCAGATAGATGCCGTCGCGGGTGTCGCTGTCCCGGTAGACGGGCGCGACGAGAAAATCCTGCCCGGAGAGGAATTCGTACTTCGCGGCGTCGGTGCCGGCTTTCGGGTCACCGGGATATTCGAGCGCCAGCGGGCGCACCGGACCGACGCCGGTGCGGGTCGCCTCCGCCGCGTATGCATACATGTAAGGCAGCAGCGACTCCTTCAGCTTCAGGTATTTCCGGTTGATGGAGGTGTAGGGCTCGCCCTGGCGATAGGGCTGTTTGTCGCTGGCGGCCCAGCCGTCCATCGTCATCATCGCCGGGAGGAAGGATTTCCACTGCAGATCGCGGACGTACGTTTTGGGGCTGCCGCCGAAAATGCCGTCCACATCGCCGGTCGTATAGGCGAGTCCGGACATGGTGGCGCCGGCATAGGTCGGAATCTGCCAGCGGATGTAGTCCCAGCTGCCGCTCTGGTCACCGGACCACTGGACGCCGCAGCGCTGGGCCCCCGACCAGCTCTCCGGTGCCCAGGTGAAGCCCCGCGCGTCGCTGTTGTCCTCGATGCCGCGGTAGGCGTCCTTGCAGCCGTCCAGGGCGAATTTGTAGCCGTCACCGACCCAGGCGACGTCGAGTTTCGCGATCCGCTGGCCCGCCTTCACCTGGTCGGCGAGTTTGGCGATACCGTCCTCGGTCCACAGCCCGAGCTTCATCTTCCGTTCGCCGAGCCCCTGTGCGGTCTCGGCGAGATGCTCATAGCCGCAGCCGTAGCCGTCGTTGACCAGCATCCAGCCGTTGGGCAGATCGTTCTTCGTATATCCGTCGGCGACTTTCAGCGCGTCGAGGGTGTGCCGCTCGCCCCGGTTCGCATTGTGCAGATAGCAGTCCGAATCGCCGATCTCCAGCCCGTACAGCGGTGGCAGAAAGGGCTTTCCGGTCAGTGCGGTGTACTGGCCGATGACGTCCTTGGCGCTCGGCCCGGCGAAGTAATAGGCGTCGAAGCGCCGTTCCTGTGCGCTGGTCGTCACCGGGTCCTGGAAGGCGTAGGTGTTGGGCGCGTAGGTGTTGCGGAAGACGCCGTAGCCGGCGGAGGAAAGGTAGAAGGGGACCGAGTTGGGGTGTCCGCCGTCGTCCCAGTGGTAGTCCACCCCGACCTCGGTGGTGTGGTCGCGGTGCGAGGTGTTGCCGCGGCCGTTCTGCATGCCGGCGCCGTAGAACTGCTCGCCGGCGCCGCGCGCGAGGGTCTGGGTGGTGGTCTTGTCGTCCCAGCTCAGCCCCTTCGTCTCGGACCACACCAGCGAGCCGTCGGCCCGCCGCAGCTCGAAGCGGAGCGGCGCCTTGAAGGCCTTCAGGGTGACCTGGGAGGTGCTGAGTTCATAGGCGTCGCCGGCGTCCCGCCAGCGGGTGGCGGGCGGCGCGCCCTGGGGCAGCACGATGTCCTTGCCGGTGGGGTCGGAGAAGGTGCCGTCCGGGGCGAGTTCGAGCCGGAAGGTGCGGGGGGTGACAAAGCTGATGCGGGCCTCGGCCCGGCCGGCGTGCAGATGGTAGACGGGCCCGTCCGCCGCGAAGCCGGTGACGTCGCCGACGGTCTGTGCGGACGCCCGGCCGTCGGCCCGTACGCTGCCGGCCGGCCCCACGACCGTCATCGCGAGCCCGAGCAGCGCGGCAACGACCGCCGCCCGCAGTCCTGTTGGTGTTCTCATGACCGCAAGCTCTAGTCCGCCCGCGGGGCGCGCCACCATGGACTCTTGCGGCGGGCTGCTGGATTTCCGGGCGCGCCGCACGTGAGCGGGGGCGCTTTCGCCGGCCGGCGAAAGCGCCCCCGAGGATGGAGCGGACGGGTGTTACAGGGCCACGCCGAGGAGCGCGTCGACCGCACGGGAGACGAGGCCGGGTGCGCCCTCGTCCGTGCCGCCGTCGGCCTGCTGGGCGGCGGCCCAGCGGTCCACGGCCGCCAGCGCGGCCGGGGAGTCCAGGTCGTCGGCGAGCGCCGTACGGATCTCCTCGACCAGGGCGTCGGCGGACGGGCCGTCGGGACGGGAGACGGCGGCACGCCAGCGCGCCAGCCGCTCCACGGCCTGCTCCAGCACGGCGTCGGTCCACTCCCAGTCGGCGCGGTAGTGGTGGGCGAGCAGCGCCAGACGGATCGCGGCCGGGTCGGTGCCCTCGCGCCGCACCGTGGAGACGAAGACGAGGTTGCCCTTGGACTTGGACATCTTCTGGCCGTGCAGGGCCACCATCCCGGCGTGCACATACGCCTTGGCGAACGGATACTCGCCGGTGAGCGCCTGGGCGTGCGAGGCGCCCATCTCGTGGTGCGGGAAGGCGAGATCGGAGCCGCCGCCCTGCACGTCGAAGCCCATGCCGAGGTGGTCCAGGGCGATGGCGACGCACTCGATGTGCCAGCCGGGCCGGCCGCGGCCCAGCGAGCCGCCGTCCCAGCTCGGTTCGCCGTCCCGCGCGGCCATCCACAGCATCGGGTCGAGCGGGCTCTTCTTGCCTTCCCGCTCCGGGTCGCCGCCGCGCTCGGCGGACAGCAGCCGCATCGCGTCGGCGTCCAGTCCGGAGACCTCACCGAAGTGGGCGTCCGACTCGACGGAGAAGTAGATGTCGCCGTCCAGCTCGTAGGCGGCGCCGGCGTCACGCAGCCGCTCCACCAGCGGGACGATGCCGGGTATCGCCTCGACCGCGCCGATGTAGTGGCGGGGCGGCAGCATCCGCAGGGCCGTCATGTCCTCGCGGAAGAGGGCGGTCTCGCGCTCGGCGAGCGCCGTCCAGTCGTCGCCGGTGGCCACGGCCCGCTCCAGCAGCGGATCGTCGACATCGGTGACGTTCTGCACGTAGTGAACCTGGCGCTTCGTGTCGAGCCACACGCGCTGAACCAGGTCGAACGCGTTGTAGGTCGCCGCGTGCCCCATGTGGGTGGCGTCGTACGGCGTGATGCCGCAGACGTAGATGCGGGCGACGGGACCGGGGGCGAGGGTCACTCGTCCGCCGGTCGCGGTGTCGTGGATCCTCAGGTCGCGGCCCTGGCCAGGCAGGGCGGGGACCTCAGAAGCGGGCCATGCATGCATGCCATGAGCGTAACCGGACGGAAGTTCCGCATACGAACCGGACCAGGACTCTCGGCCGGAAAGGCGGTCTTGTGTTCGACGGACGGACGTGCAAGGGGGCGGTCCGGCGTCACCGCCCGGTGGCCTCACGAGTCAGACGGGCGGATCAGACGGGCGGCCAGGGGATGGCGGGCCAGTCACCGCTCGGCTCCGGGTGCCGGCCGCTGCGCAGCAGCCCGGCCACCCGCGCGCGCAGCGCCGCGGCCTCGTGCTCCGTGATCAGCTCGGCCAGTCGGGCGGCGAGCGGCCGGTCGGCCGCCAGCGCCGCGTCCAGCTCCCGCAGGGCCGCGAGCGCCTCCTCGGTCAGCGGCTCCCCCGCCCACCCCCACAGCAGCGTGCGCAGCTTGTCCTCGGCATGGAACGTCACGCCGTGGTCGATGGCGAAGAACTCCCCGCCGGCGCCGGGCAACAGATGTCCGCCCTTGCGGTCACCGTTGTTGATCACCGCGTCGAGCACCGCGAGCCGCCGCAGCCGCGGATCGTCGGCGTGCACCAGCAGCGCCGTGCGGCCCTCGCCGGTCTGCGCGAAGCCGACCGCCTTCCATCCCGGCCCCGGCTCCTCGTCCTCGACCAGTGCGAGCAGCTCGGGCACCTCGTCGGCGCTCTCCGGCGGCTCGATCCACTCCTGGACCATGCCGGTCCCGTACGGGCCGTCCCGCAGCACCGTCGGGGGAATCAGGTCCCAGCCGCAGGCCCGGGAGATCTCGTACGCGGCCACCTCACGCTGGGCGAGCGTGCCGTCGGGGAAGTCCCACAGCGGGCGCTCGCCGGCGACCGGCTTGTAGACACAGGCGGCGCTGGTGCCGTCGTACGCGACCGTGCAGTAGAGCACGGCGTTGGACGCCTCCTGGATGCGGCCGCGTACGGTCAGCTCCCCCTCGGCGAGGAGGACGTCGCGCGGGTCCGGGACGGGTGTCGGGGCCGACGGCACCTCCTGCGGAGCGGCGGGACCGGGCAGCGGGGCGGCCGGGCGGGCGGCGGGCTCCATGGCGCTCAGGCTTCCCGCCGGTATCCGTTCTGGCGCGGGCATACGTGTCCCTCCGGGTCGAGCGGCAGGCTGCACAGCGGGCACGGCGGGCGGCCGGCGTTGACGACCTCCAGCGCCCGCTTGGCGAATGCCCTGGCCATGGTTCCGGTGAGGCGGACCCGCAGCATCGGCGGGCCGTTCTCGTCGTCCTGGAGCAGCCGCTCCTCGGCGTCGGCGAGGTCCTCGTCGCTGTCCGCGTCCAGCTCGACCAGGGCCTGGGCCTCGACGATCATCCGCTCGTCCTCGCCGTCCCAGGCCAGCGCCATCGTGCCGACCCGGAACTCCTCTTCGACCGGTGACTCCAGCGGGGCGGTGTCGGCCAGCTCGGCGGGCGAGACCGCGGGCACCGGCGCGTTGCCGCCGCTGCGCCGTACGACCTCGTCCAGCAGCTCGTCGATCCGCTCGGCGAGGGCTGCGACCTGGGTCTTCTCCAGGGCGACGCTGGTCGTGCGGCCGGCCGCGGTGGCCTGGAGGTAGAAGCTACGGCGGCCAGGCAGCCCGACCGTACCGGCCACGAAGCGGTCCGGCGCGTCGTAGAAGAACACCTGACGGGACAACGTCCTGCTCCGATTGCTCGACTGCGGGGTCACTGCGGTCGCTGCACGTCCTGCGGTCACTGCGCGGATCGCAGGGGCGTGGCGGGCAGCGCCGTCGCACCACCCTACTGCGCCGACTGATCACGCTGCTCCCGCACCACCGCCGACGGCCGCGTCCCGGTCGGCCGCCGCGGCGCCGCCTTCCTCCCGGAGCGCGAGCGAGCCGAAATCACCGGTGTCCCCGAGCCGTACGAGGTAGGGGCGCAGCCGCGTGTAGCGGATCGCGGTGACCGAACAGGGCTCCACGGAGATCCGCTGGAACAGGTCGAGGTGCATGCCCAGGGCGTCGGCGACCAGCGCCTTGATGATGTCGCCGTGCGCACACATGGCGTAGGTCGCCTCGGGGCCGTGCGCCTCCTCGATCCGGGCGTTCCAGTCGCGTACCGCGTCCACCGCCCGCGCCTGCATCGCCCGCAGCGACTCGCCGCCGGGGAAGGCCGCCGCGGACGGGTGCCGCTGGACGACCTCCATCAGCGGCTCGTCGCTCAGCTCGGCGAGTTTGCGGCCCGACCAGTCGCCGTAGTCGCATTCGTTGATCCGGTCCTCGATGTGCAGGGTGAGCCACGGCCGGGCGTCCAGCAGCGGTCGCATGGTCTCCCGGCAGCGCTGCAGCGGGCTGGAGACGACGGCGGTCAGCGGCACCTGGGCGAGGCGGGCGGGCAGCGCGGCGGACTGGGCGGCGCCGCGCTCGTCGAGGGCGACTCCGGGCGCGCGCCCGGCGAGCACCCCGGCGGTGTTGGCGGTGGAGCGGCCGTGCCGCAGCAGGATCAGCGTGGGCATGACCGCCAGCCTACGTTCCGCGGTCGCCTTTCTGGCAGGTGGCCGGGCGAGGGGCGAGAATGCCAGGTGTGATCGTGGACTGCGCCATCTACCGGGAAGGCCGTCGCAACGAGTGCGCGACGGACTTCTCCGATGCCCTGCATGCGGCGCGGACCGAGGGACATTCCTTCCTGTGGCTGGGGATGTACGAGCCGACGGAGGAGGAGTTCGCGCTCGTCAGGTCCGAGTTCGCGCTGCATCCGCTGGCGGTCGAGGACGCCCTCAAGGCACACCAGCGGCCCAAGCTGGAGGTCTACGACGATTCCCTGTTCATGGTGCTGAAGCCGGTCACCTACGACGACCGGGCGGACACGGTGACCGCGTCGGAGCTGATGGTCTTCGTCGGCGACTCGTTCGTGGTGACCGTCCGCCACGGAGAGGCCAGCCCCCTGGCCGCGGTGCGGCACCGGCTGGAGGAGCACCCGGAGATCCTGCGGCACGGCCCGGGGGCGGTGCTGTACGCGGTCAGCGACGCGGTCGTGGACCACTACATCGAGGTGGCGGCCGAACTCCAGGTGGATCTGGAGGAGTTGGAGGCGGAAGTGTTCGCTCCGGTGCGCGGCCAGGACACCCGGAACACCGCTGCCGAGATCTATGCGTTCAAGCGCGAGGTGCTCGAATTCCGCCGGGCGACCGGCCCGTTGGCGGAGCCGATGGCCCGGCTGCAGAACCCCGGGGTGCCGTTCGTGCACGACCACGCCCGCCCGTTCTTCCGCGATGTCGAGGACCATCTCACTCGCGCCAACGAATCGGTGGAGGGCCTGGACCGGCTGCTCTCGGACATTCTCTCCGCCCATCTCGCGCAGATGGGCGTACGGCAGAACGACGACATGCGCAAGATCTCCGCCTGGGCGGCGCTGGCAGCCGTCCCCACGCTGATCGCCGGCATCTACGGCATGAACTTCAATGACATGCCGGAGCTGAAGTGGCACCTGGGGTATCCGGTGATCCTGTTGCTGATGGCCGTCATCGAGGTGTCGCTGTACCGGCTGTTCAAGCGCCGCGGCTGGCTGTGACACAGAGGGGGCCGTGGGCCGGTACGGGCCGAAGGCTCAGGCGAACTCCGGCGCCGAGGCGGCCGGACCACCCAGCGCATCGCGCCGCTCGGGCATCTGGAGGCTGACCATCCGGCGCCAGCCGCCCAGCCGCTCATAGCCGTACATCGCCCGGATCCCGGTGGCGAGCGCGGCGGATTTCGCCTTCGGCCACTTCAGGATGCGGCCCATGTGGTCCATCACGGCCAGGCTGACGTCCCGGTAGATGACGATCTCGGCGCGGGCGCACTCGTGCAGGATCCGCTGAATGGTCCGGCCGTGCCCGGCGCCGGCCAGCCGCAGCAGCTCCTCGTGGCAGTAGGCGAGGTGGTTCTCCTCGTCATGGCAGATCATCCGGATCGCCTTGCCCACCTCGGGGTGGTCGCCGAAGTGCCGGGTGAGCATCTCCATCTGGTCGGCGGCGCGCTGTTCGGTGACCCGGCTGTGGGCGAGGTAGGTGATGATGTCGAGCTCGGTGAGCGGCTGGTTGCGGCGCAGCTTGTCGTGCGCCAGACCGATGCCGTGCCGCTCCAGCAGGGCGGTGTAGTCGGTCTCGTCGGGGACCGTGGTGGGTGTCAGGCCGCGCCGGCGCATCAGGGCGTGGAAGATCCGGCCGTGTTTGTCCTCGTCGGCGCCGTGCCGGCTGACCTTGGGCGCCAGCGCGCGCATGGTTACCGGGAGCAGCGCGGCGATCCGGCCGTTCTCCCAGCCGCCCTGGGCCTCACCGCTCGCCGCGATGGAACAGAACAGTCGGTAGGAGTCGTCGTTGTCGACGATCTCCTGGAACAGGCTTCGGGCCGAGAACATCTGCGCCACCTCCGAACGGACACACCCGCAAAGAACGAGTCAAGTGGGGTGTCCCGTGGGCGGCAACCGCAGTCGCGGCCCCATGAGCCGTTCGGGCGGCAGCTGCCCTCGTGGCGGGCGTAACCAGCCTGCCCGCCACCGCGTTGTGCAGCGCGACGGCCGTGGCGGGGAGGTTCCCCCGAGCCCCCACCACGGCCGCTGCGTATGTCCGGTCCGCGTCATGGCGCCGGACCGTGACGGGACGGGCCGGACGGGCCCGCGCGAGACCGGCGCTCCTGCGGGACTACGCCAGTCCGGCGCGCTCCAGGGCCTCGGTGCCCGCCCGCAGCGACGCCAGCCGGTCCTCCAGGCCGAAGCCCGCCGGGGCCAGGTTCAGGGTGGTCACGCCCGCCGCCGCGTAGGCCTGCATCCGCTCCGCGATCCGCTCGACGGAACCGAGCAGCGTGGTCTGGTCGATCAGCTTCTCCGGGATCGCGGCGGCGGCGCCCTCCTTGTCGCCGGACAGGTACTTCTCCTGGATCGCGGCGGCTTCCTTCCCGTAACCCATGCGTTGAGCGAGCTGGTTGTAGAAGTTCTGCTTGGGGCTGCCCATGCCGCCGACGTAGAGCGCGGTGTACGGGCGGAACATGTCGGCCAGGGCGCTGACGTCCTTGTCCGCGCCGACGGCCAGCGGCAGCGTAGGACAGACGTCGAAGCCGTCCAGCGTCTTGCCCGCCTTCTCGCGGCCGGCCCGGAGGTGCGAAATCGCGGTCTCCTCCAGGTGGTCGGCCGAGGGGAAGATCAGCAGCGCGCCGTCGGCGATCTCACCGGTCTGCTGGAGGTTCTTGGGGCCGATCGCGGCGATGTAGAGCGGGATGTGCTCGCGCTGCGGGTGCACGGTGAGCTTCAGCGGCTTGCCGGGGCCACCGGGCAGCGGCAGGGTCCAGTGCTCGCCCTCGTAGGACAGCCGCTCGCGGGTCATGGCCCTGCGGACGATGTCCACGTACTCGCGGGTGCGGGCCAGCGGCTTGTCGAACTTGACGCCGTACCAGCCCTCGGAGACCTGCGGCCCCGAAACGCCCAGGCCGAGCCGGAAGCGGCCGCCGGAGAGCGAGTCCAGGGTCGCGGCCGTCATCGCGGTCATGGCGGGCGCCCGCGCCGGGATCTGGAAGATCGCCGAACCGATGTCGATGCGCTCGGTCTGGGCGGCGACCCAGGAGAGCACCGTGGCGGCGTCGGAGCCATAGGCCTCGGCGGCCCAGCAGACGGAGTATCCGAGGCGGTCGGCCTCCTGCGCCACCGCGAGATTGTCGGAGTCCATCCCGGCGCCCCAGTAGCCGAGGTTGATGCCAAGCCTCATGCCGCTCCCCTTACCGATCGGTAACGTCGCTGTTCCGGGGACTGTAGCGCGCGCTCGCGCCGGCCGTCATCGGCGGGTTGTCCACAGGTCCCCTGATCCTCGCGCGCGGCCAGTAATCTCAAGGCTCATGGAGCAAAGGCACCTCGGCCGTACGGGCCTGCGCGTGACCCGCCTCGGGCTCGGCACCCTGAACTGGGCCCGCGACACGGACGAGCAGGAAGCCGCCGACCAGCTCAAGGCGTTCTGGGAGGCCGGCGGCACCCTCGTGGACACCGCCGACATCTACGCCGACGGCGGTGCCGAATACCTCCTGGGCCGGCTGATGGAAGAGCTCGTGCCGCGCGCCGATCTGGTGATTGCGACCAAGGCCGGCAGCGTCCTGGAGGCGGACCGCCGTGTCGACTGCTCCCGGCGCCATCTCCTCGCCGCCCTGGACGCGTCCCTGGAGCGGCTGGGCACGGACTTCGTCGACCTCTGGCAGCTGCACGCGTTCGATCCGCACACGCCGCTGGAGGAGACCCTGGCGGCCCTCGACCTCGCCGTCAGCAGCGGCCGGGCGCGCTATGTGGGGGTGTCGAACTTCTCCGGCTGGCAGCTCGCCAAGGCCGGCACCTGGCAGCTCGCGGTGCCCGGTGGCCGCCATCGCCTGGCGAGCACACAGATGGAGTACTCCCTGCTCCAGCGCGGCGTGGAGCGGGAGGTGCTGCCCGCGGCGCTGGATCTCGGCATCGGCCTGCTGCCGTCGTCGCCGCTGGGCCGCGGTGTGCTGACCGCCAAGTACCGCCGTGGGACCCCGGCCGATTCGCGCGGCGGCTCGGATCACATGGCGCCGTTCGTCGCACCGTATCTCGACGAGACGGCCGGCCGGGTCGTGGACGCGGTCGCCACCGCCGCCGACGGACTGGCCGTCACCCCGCTCCAGGTCGCGCTCTCCTGGGTCCGCGACCGTCCCGGAGTGACCGCGCCGATCCTCGGCGCCCGCACAGCACAGCAGCTCAGCGCGGCATTGTCAGTGGAGGCCCTTAGTCTTCCTGACGAGATCCGCCGGGCGCTGGACGATGTATCGGCTCCGGTGCACCACTACCCCGATCAGGACTGGAGCACGCTGTGAGTACCGACCGCCTCGCCGGCGACACCCCGCCCGAGCAGGAGGCCGCGCCCGGGACTGCGGATGCCCGGACGCCCGCCGCCGCGCCGGCGCCGGGCGGGAACACGGAGGCTGCGGGGGCCGCAGCGACTCCGCGCGGAGAAGCCGCGGCTCCTGGGGAGGCCGTGGCGTCCGATGACGACACGACGGCTCCGGGGAACGGCCCCGCGGCAGCGGCTCCGGGAGACGCCACCGCAGCAGCGGCTCCGGGGAACGCCACCGCGGCAGAGGACGGCAGGACGCCCGCGCGGGGCGCTGCCGCGCCGGGCGAGGACGCGGCAGCGAGCGCTCCGGAAGCCGCGGCGCCGGGCTCGCAGGCCCCTACGGCACCGGCCGGTGCGGCGCGGGACACCGCGGCGTCCGGATCGGCCCAGGCGACCGCCGCGGCGCTGGCCGCGGCGGTGCGGGCCGTGGAGAGCGGCGAGCGCTCGGCCGCCTCGTTCTTCAACGCCCCGCGCCCCGCCAAGCCGGCCGCGCCCGCCGGCCGGCCCACCCAGGGCGCCCCGTCGCCCGGCAGTCCTGCACCCCAGGACCGCCCGGCCGGCCCGGCCCCGGAACCGGCCCGGCAGCAGCCCGCCCCCGAGGCAGGCGGCCCGGCCCGTCCTCCCGTCGTGGACCGCGACACCACGGGCCCGGCCTCCGGGGCAGCGGCCCCCACCAGCCCCGCAGCGGCTCCCGGCCCGGGGGCGTACGCCCCCGGAGCCGAAGGCGTCCGCCAGGTCCTCGCCGCGGGCGGTGCCCCCGAGGCGCTGGCGGACCGGGCCGCCGAAGTGCTCGGGGAGCGGGCCGCCGAGGCGCTGCGCGAGGACCCCTGGCAGCTGCTCGCCGTGCCCGGCATCCGCCCCGAGCAGGCCGACGGATTCGCCCGCGCACTGCTCGGCCCCGCCTGCGGGCCGGGCGACGAGCGGCGCGCACAGGCGCTGGTCGGCTGGCTGCTGGAGCAGGCCGCCGTCGCGGGGCACTCCGCCCTGGAGGCCTCCGCGTTGCGTGCGGCGCTCGCCCAGCGCGCGGTGCCCGATCCCGATGACGCCCTGCAGACCGCCATCGCGGATGGCGCCGTGCTGGTCTTCCAGGACGCCATCGAGGAACCGGGCAGGCCACGTCCCGTCACGGACGAGGACGGCGAGGAAGCGCAGCCGGTCCGGATCCTGCTCGGCCTGGACCGGTTCGCGATGGCCGAGGAGAGCGTCGCCGACGGGCTGGCGCGGCTGCTGAACACCTTCGAAGCGGCAGCCGGGCCGGAGGACCACCCTGCGGACGGCCCGGCTCCGGACGAGGACGCCACGGCTGACGACGCCACCGAGGCAGAACCGGCACCGGCAACCGACGAGGGGCGCCCGGCCGCTGAGACCGACACCACCCCGGCTGCCGACACCGACAAGGGCACCGAGGCCGGGGCGGAGGCCGGCCGTCCCGCCGGCCACGCGGACGGCACCACCGACCACACCACCGACCACACCACCGTCGCCCGCCCCGCCCGTCCCTCCTCCGCCGAGTGGGAGGCCGCGGCGGCCGCCGCGCCATCGCCCTCCGCCGCGGAGCTCATCCGCACCGCCGCCCACAGCGGCCTGGTGGCTCACACGGGCGCCGAGGCGGCCCGCGCCGAACCGGCTGCGCTGCTCGCCGCGGCCCGCTCGCTCGGCCTGCGGGCCTTCGGCGCCACGCACACCGAGAACGGCCGCCGGCGCCTGGCCACGGACCTCACCGAGTGCGCGCCCGGCGACACGGCCATCGGCACAGCCGCCGTCACCGTGTCCGCCCTGCTGTCCGGGCAGCAGGGGCCCGGCCGGGACGCGGACGGCGCCCTCGCGCTCGATCTGCTGGTGGTGCTGGACGCCCCGCAACTGGATCTGGAGACCGCCGCGCTGCTCGTCGAGTCGCTGCCCGACGGGACCCGGCTGGTGCTCAGCGGCGACCCGGGCGTCCTGTGGTCGGCCGGCCCCGGCCGGCTGTTCGCCGATCTGCTCGCGGCCCGCTTCTGCCCCCAGGTCGCCTCCCGTACCCCGGACTTCGGCCCGATCGGCGAGCTGGTGTCCGGCATCGGCATCGGCGAGCTGAGCCAGGTCGAAGCGCCCGGCAAGGAGGTGGTGATCGTCCCGGTGCGGGATGCCAAGGAGGCGGTGCACCGCACCGTCCAGCTGGTCGCGGACTCCGTGCCCCGGGCGCTGGGCGTCCCCGCGGACCGGACCCAGGTCATCACGGTCGGCCACGGCGGCGCGGCCGGCACCCGCGCGCTGAACGCCGCCCTCAAGGAGCGGCTCAACCCCGGCCCCGGCCGCTTCGGCGGCTTCGACCCCGGCGACCGGGTGGCCTACGCCCCCGCCCCCGGCCGTACGGTGCCCGGCACGGTCACCGGCGCGGATGCGGCCGGGCTGCGGCTCGACTGCGACGGCGCCGCGGTCGTGGTACCGCGCGAGCAGGTCGGTGCGGGAGCCGTACGCCACGGCTGGGCGCTCACCGCACATCAGGCGGCCGGGATGCGCTGGCCCGCCGCGGTGGTCGTGCTCCCCGGGGATGCCGCCGGCGGCCTGACCCGCGCCTGGGTCTATACCGCCTTCAGCCGCGGCGAGCGCCATCTGTCGGTGGTCCAGGGTGTCGACCAGGCCCTGCCCCGGGCGGTCGCCGAGGTACCCGTCAAGGAGCGCACCACCCGGCTGCGCACCCTGCTCCAGCAGAGCGTGCAGACCACGCAGGAGCCGTCGACGGCCGACTGAGCCCGGCCCCCCGTACGCCCGCTGTCCCGGCCGTCGGCAGGATTCTGCCGACGGCCGGGACAGCATCGTATCGGGGTCGGGGTGCGGCGCCACGGCAGCGAACCCCGACCCGGACTCACCGCTCGTGGTCGAGCGGCTCCATCAGATCGTCGTCGCCGAGTTCCTCGTCGAAGACCGCGCTGACGTCGAAGCGGCAGACGACCCGCTGGGGATCCGCCTGGTCGAAGGGGGCGGACAGCCACTCCCCCGGCTCGGCCGGGTCGTCGCCGGCCGCCACCCACAGGGTGGAATCGCCCTCCTCCAGGCCGAACTCCTTGTGCCGGGAGGCGATCTCGTCCGGTTCGAACTCGCCGAACAGCACACCGAGCGCGGCGTGCACGCTGGTGCCGACGACCGCGGCGGCGTCGGCACCCCCGCCCCGACCTGCAGCCTCGTCGGCGGCGTCCGGATCAAGATCGGCGATGCGCTGTGCCTGGTGCAGCAGCCGCTGCGGTTCGGCGACGGTGTAGTCGCGCCGGATCAGCACGCTCAGCGCGCTTGGCTCCTCCGGGCCCGCATAGGCGGGCAGCGCGTCGCTCCCGGGGATCTCGAAGGGGGTGACCTCGTCGTAGGTGTCGTACAGCAGCTCGTCATAGACCTCAGCCGCCGCGGCGAGCTCGTCGAACGCGGCGTAGACAGCCGGATCATCCTGCCCCGAGCGGCGTTCGACCGCGTCGAGGTGACGGTCCAGCGCGGCTTTGACCGCCTCGGCGGCGGCACGTACCTCGGCAGCGGAAGGCTGCGCAGCATCAGACATAGTGCAGACGCTATCCGTACCGGGGCCGGTCCCGCACAATAGATGCGATGCCGGAATACGAATTCTGCGATGTGTATGTGCCCCGGGGAGTGTCCCGGAAGGCCGCCACACGCCTGCTGACCGACCATGCCGAGTACGGACACTGGGAGTTGGACCGCCTGCGGCTGAATCCCGACGGGAGCCGCAAGGTACGGCTGCGCCGCCGGATCATCCGGCAGCTCCGCGCCACCTGGTGACCGCCACCGGCGGGTGAGGACAGCAGAGCGGGCCCCGCCGAGGCGGGGCCCGCTCCGTCGTGCGCCCGGTGCGCTATCCGTGGCCGGTCACCGGCGAGCGGCGCGCGCCCGACGGTAGAGCACGGCGCCCCCGAGCAGCAGCCCGGCGCTGGCCGGCACCGCGTACCCGATCGACCCCGCGCCGGTGTGCGCGAGGTGCCCGACGGGCTTGGCGGGCTTGGCGGGCGTCACATGCGGGCCGTGACCCCCGGTCGACGGGTGGGTACCCGGCGTGTGCGGGGTGTGCTGGCCCGGGGTGTGCGGCGTCGTCGGGTGCTCCGGCGTGCCCGGGTGATGGGGCGTGCTCGGGTGCTCCGGCGTGCCGGGGTGGTGCGGCTTCCCCGGGTGGTGCGGCTTCCCCGGGTGGTGCGGCTTGCCCGGGTGGTGGGGCCTGCCGGGGTGCTGCGGCACGCCCGGGCCGGTCGGCGTCTCATTGGCGCAGTGGTTGCCGAAGGCCGGGTTCAGCAGCCCGCCTCCGGAGACCTGGTTGCCGCAGGCGTTGACCGGAACGTCGACCGGGGCCTGGACATTGTTGCCCGACACCACGCCCGGCGAGTTCGACGCCTGGCCTGCCGCGCCCGCCCCGCCGCCGCCACCGTGGTGGTGGGCGCCGTGATGGACGCCACCGCCGCCATTGGCGCACCGGTTGCCGAACGCGGGGTTGAGCAACCCGACGACATTGACGGTGTTGCCGCAGGCGTTCACCGGTACATGGACCGGGACCTGAACACTGTTGCCGGATCCCACACCGGGCGAGTTGGCCGCGCCTCCGGCGGCTCCCGCGTCGGCGTGTGCATAGCCGGCTGCCAGGGCGAGTACGCCACCGGCGGCCGCCGCGGTGATCAGGCCCTTTCGTGCGACCTGTCTCATAGATTGTTCCCCTGCCTAGTGCCTTACAGGAATACGGACGAGTGGCGATCCTCGAAAAGATTCACCCGTCCGCCTAAATCCTCAGCGGCTCCGGAATACGGGAAACGCCTTCCGGAACTGGACTGAGTCCGACCCTTACGGGTGCAAGTACAACGCCAAAGGACGTCGGAAAGTCACTTGTTGACGCAGTTCTCGCCGAAGGAGGGGTTCATCAGGCCGACCACGGAGACCGTGTTGCCGCAGGCGTTCACCGGAACGTGCACCGGCACCTGGACGGTGTTGCCGGACACCACACCAGGGGAGTTCACAGCCGCACCCTGCGCACCCGAGTCCGCAACGGCCAGGCCCGCCCCGGCGAGCACGACACCACCGGCCAGTGCCGCAGCAGCGGCGACCTTCTTGATCATTATTCCTCCTTGTAGGCAATACGATCCCAGCCGCGGACCGCACACACTGCAACGAAGAAAAGGCCGTTGAAGCTACGAACACATCGGTGCGTTCACTCGTTTCAGCGAACTCGGCGCGAAAGGCAGGAAATCCGCGCCGAATTCAGCTCTGGTCGATGAATCGATCGAGCACCCGCACCCCGAACTTCAGTCCGTCCACCGGCACCCGCTCGTCCACACCGTGGAACATTCCTGCGAAGTCCAGCTCCGGCGGCAGCTTCAGCGGGGCGAAGCCGAATCCGCGGATTCCGAGATCGTCGAAGGACTTGGCGTCCGTGCCGGCGGAGAGCATGTACGGCACGGCCCGTGCGATCGGGTCCTCGGCCTGCAGCGCCGACTGCATCGCCTCGACCAGCGCACCGTCGAAGGTGGTCTCCAGCGCCTTGTCCGCGTGCACGTCCTCGCGCTTGACCCGCGGGCCCAGGATCCGGTCCAGGTCGGCCAGGAACTCCTCCTCGTGGCCCGGCAGGAACCGGCCGTCGACATGCGCGGTGGCCTGTCCCGGGATGACGTTGACCTTGTAGCCGGCGCCCAGCTGGGTCGGGTTGGCGGTGTTCTTGAGCGAGGCGCCGATCAGCTTGGCGATGCCGCCGAGCCTGGCCAGGGTCTCGTCCATGTTCTCCGGGTCGAGTTCGGTGCCCAGCGCGTCCCCGAGCTGGTCGAGGAAGGACCGCAGCGTCTTGGTCACCCGGACCGGGAACTCGTACCGGCCCAACCGGCCGACCGCCTCGGACAGTTCGGTGATGGCGTTGTCCTTGTGGATCATCGAACCGTGACCGGCGTTCCCGTCCACGGTCAGCTTCATCCAGTGCATGCCCTTCTGGGCCGTCTCGATGAGATAGAGCCGCACCTGCTCGTTGACGGTGAAGGAGAAGCCGCCGACCTCACTGATCGCCTCCGTGACGCCCTCGAAGAGGTGCGGGTGGTGATCGACGAGATAACGCGCGCCGTAGGTGCCGCCCGCCTCCTCGTCCGCGAGGAACGCCAGCACGATGTCGCGCGGGGGCTTGCGCCCGGTGCGCAGCCGGTCACGGACGACGGCCAGCGTCATCGCGTCCATGTCCTTCATGTCGACCGCGCCACGGCCCCAGAGGCAGCCGTCGGCGATCTCGCCGGAGAAGGGGTGGTGGGTCCAGTCGTCGGCGTTGGCCGGTACGACGTCGGTGTGGCCGTGGATGAGCAGCCCGGGCCGCGAGCGGTCCTCGCCCTCGATGCGGGCGACGGTCGAGGCGCGGCCCTTGTGGGACTCGAAGATCTGCGGCTCCAGGCCGACCTCGGCGAGCTTCTCCGCAACGTACTCGGCGGCGGCCCGCTCACCCGGGCCCGAGTGATCGCCGTAGTTGCTGGTGTCGATCCTGATCAGATCCCGGCACAGATCGACGACCTCGTCCTCGCCGGTGACCGCACGGCCCGACTGCGACTCGCTCATGCCGGAACCTCGCTTCGCCCGGCCTCGCATGCGCGGGGCTCGCACCCTTCCATGGTTCGCTCGCGGTGCTCGCTCACACTGCCTCCTCTGGGTTCACGGCCGCCGCGTCACACGCCCCCGGGGAGCACGGCCCGCAGCGGGGTCCACCGCCATCCTCCACCCGCCACCGCCTGCACCCAAGAGCGCAATACTCCCGACATGCCCTGGTCACAGCCCCACCGCCGGCCAACAGTGCGGGTGATCGACCACCCGCCGAGGTTTGCTATTGTTTTCCCCGTCGGAACGGCCCAGGCCGCACCGGCAGACACCTTGTCCGGGTGGCGGAATGGCAGACGCGCTAGCTTGAGGTGCTAGTGCCCTTTATCGGGCGTGGGGGTTCAAGTCCCCCCTCGGACACTCGAATACGCGCACATCAGCGGGTTGTGACCGTACGGTCACAACCCGCTGATGTGCGTGGTGCTGCAGCTCAAGGCCGAAGTCGGCGTAGAGCGGGGCTTTGTCCGGTTGTCTTCGGGCCGACGCTTTGTTCGAGCAAAACCCCAGGTCAGAGGCTCGCCAGTAGCCTGCCGCAGAGCTGGCCGGTCAAGCCTTGGCTAGTTGACGCCGCACCTACGAAATTCTTCATCCGGACGTCACCTCGACTCCGCGCCGAAGCCTCCCCACCGCCACACGGGGTGGCGCTGTGCGGCTACTTCAGGATGTTGACCGCGCGGGCGACGACCAGGACAACGGTCAGCAGCGAGACCGCCGACTGCACGAGCATGAGCATCTTCGCCCAGCGGCTGAGCGGCATCACATCAGTGGGACTGAACGCCGTGGCATTGGTGAAGGACAGATACAAGTAGTCGGGGAACGCGGGCTCCCAGTGCTCCGGCACGAGTTCGGCCGCCTGCATCTGCGGGAAGAGGAAATCGGGATACGCCCGGGTGGCGTGTATGCGCGCGACGGGCCCGCCCCGGTCCCACTCCCAGTACCACAGCGCGAAGACGATGACATTCGTCAGCCAGATGGCACCGCCGGTCGTCAGCAACGGCCCGGCATCGGTGCCTCCGGCCCCCTGCACCAGCCCGATCACCAGATGCACCGCGGACCAGCCGTTCGCCGCGCTGATCATCGCGATCAAAGCCAGCCCCGCCAACCGGTACAACCGCGAGACCCGTTCGATCCGGTACGGATTCGCAGCGACGAGCGCGATCAGCAGCGCGGTCTCCAGTGACGGCAGCAACCACTCCGGATGAATCGTGAGCCGCTCGGGCAGCAGCCACTGCAGCCCGATCGCCGCCAGCACCGCGACCGTCGAGGGCCAGCGCGGCTCACCACGGGTCACACGCCGCCACGCCGGCAGCAACCCACGCCCCGTCTGCTCGGCCTCTGACCGGGCGGGCACCAGCAGCGCCTCGATACGGGCAAGCCGCTCGGACAGAGCCCCTCCCATGTCACCGGGCTCCGGTTGCTCAGACATGCGGCTCATGCTCGCTGCCGGCGGGCGGGGTGTCCACCTGCGGCTCGGCCCGTCGGGGCACCGTAGAGGTCACGTACGCCGGTGAGCCGTGCGGCCAGGGCCTCGGCAACGCCCCCGAGGCCAGGGCGGCTGCCGGTGCGCACGGCCGTCCGGTGACGGTGCTGCGGCCGGCGGTGTTGCCCCGACCCTCGCTTGCGGACCGCATTTGTCGGCCGGCAACACGGTGACATGCATGTCGTGGTCCGGGGCCGGAACCCTCCGGCGGCTTCACCCATCAAGCAGAAGGGAACCGTGAGTCTCGCCCTTCGGGGCAGCACCATCCGGAGGGACATGATGAAGCATTCTTCCCGGGGAGCCCACCGCTCCCGCGGCCGTCGGCGGGCCTCTCGGGCCAAACTCTGGTTGATCGGGATCGCCGCCCTGGCAGCTCTCGGCGTTCTCGCATGGCCCATGATCGACCACTCCACCGTTCACCCGGCCCAGAGTGACCACGTGAGCTACGGCCAACAGTCATCGGGATCCGGCGGGAACCAGGGCGGGGGTGGCGCCAACCCGGCCAAGACGTTGATGCCGACCGGCCCCCAGGCCGACTTCCGGGTTCAGAATCGACTGTCCGATGGCACCACGATCGGCGTGGTGACGCTCAAAGGCCCCAAATCCGGGTTCACCGGCAAGGTGTGGGTGTGGGCTCCGAAGCAGTACAGCGAGCCCAAGTATGCAAAAAGCGGTTTCCCCGTGATGGTGGCGCTGCCCGGCGGCGAGGGCTTCCCGTACAACTACTGGATGGGAACCGACCTCAAGCTGCAGGCGACCATCGCCCAGTTGTCGAAGGAGGGCAAGAGCCTGCCTTTCCTGCTCGCCATGCCGGTGCTGAACCCGAATGCCAATAACTACTACGACGGCAGCGACATACCCGGCCAGCCCAAGATGGGCACCTGGCTGACCGAGGACGTCCCCAATCTGATGAAGGCCAATTTCCGTACCCTCAAGTCGCGCGACGGCTGGGCCTTCATGGGCTCCTCCTCCGGTGGTTTCTCGGGGCTGAAAGCCGTACTCAAGTACCCGGACAAGTTCAAGGCCGTGATTGCCTCCGGACCGGACATCGTGCCGGACTCCCCGCTGTGGGCGGGCTACGGAGCAGCCGAGCAAGCGAACAACCCTGAGAGGCTGGCCCGGAAGCTGATTGCCGAGAAGGGCCCCGACGTCTTTGTCGAGTTCCAGGTCGGCACCCTTGAGCGAACTGTGATGCCGAAGGTCGACAAGTTCATCGCCCAGTACGGCCACGGCCCCGTCAAGACACACCTGTTGAAAATTCCGGGCGGCCAGCACGATGCCAAGAAATATGTGCAGGGAATGGCCGACAGCAGCTTGCAATGGATCAGCGCGCATATGGAGGGGCCAACCGCCGTGTCCTGACGGCAACTTGTGCTGCTCTCCGACAGGCACCTGGGTGCGCTCTCAAGCTCAGGGCGTACCGCTGCCACTCGGGCCCACAGGTCGATCAACAAGCACGATGGTGGCGATCCAGGCCGGCAGCGCGGTGGCCACCAGGTACGGGCGTACGTCTTCATGGCCAGGGTCCTCCGCGTGTTCCGGAAGCGCGGGGCGCTGTCAGCCGAGGCCGACCCGGCCGAGGATGGTCTGGACGAGCAGGACGGTGGACATGCCCGCGACGCCGACCACCACGGTGGTGGCCGCGACCCGGTAGCGCGGTCCGTTCGCGGCGGAGCCGAGGAAACGCGGCGGTTGGTGAGGACCAGCAGGTAGATGAGGACGATGGGGGCTGATCAGGCTCTGCGGGACCTGAGTGCCGATAAGCGGTTTGACGGGGGTCATGGCCACCACTGCGCCGAGGACGATCTGGGCGGTGAACAGGCCAAGGAACAGGGGCGCGTCGCGAAAGCGAAGGTTCCAGTCGCTCGGCCTCGGCGGCCATGAGGTTGTTCGCCCTGTTCAGCGGCATCGGTATCTCGTGTCCGTGAGGTCGGCGACGAGCCAGGTGGGCCGTCAGCACCCTCCATGACCTCCATGCGGGGCTCTGGGGACGCAGGTTCGGGAGCGGTAACGAGTTGTTCGCGGCGGCCGACCGGGCCGTGCACCGGCCGGCGTACGCCGCGCGCCGCCAAGCCGAACGCGAGACCGGCCGGAACGCTGCCCACCTGGGCCCAAGACCGCATCGGTCACGCCATCCCCCTTTCAGGAGACGTCCGCGTGGTTCGTCGCCGCTATCGATCCGCACACCGCTGCGCCAGGTGCTGCGCACCGTGCCGGCGAGCGCTCGGCCGCAGTAGGCGGATACCGGGTTCTTGTGCTGCAGGTTCGCGACGTCCACGACGACGGCCTCGTCTGGAGCGAAGACGCAGAAGCGGCCGGCCCAGCGGGCCGTGTTGGTCGGTGACCCGCTACAGCTGGAGCCTGTGATTCCGTTGCCGCTGTCGGTGCAGCAGCGGTTGCGGCAGGCGTACGGCGTTGACGAGGAGTGGCTGCCGTCGCAGACTTCCGCCCAGCGCGTCGCGGGCCGGACGAATCGCTGGGGAACGACGGTCGACTACCGCCGCCGGGACGGTGAGATCGAACCGGTGTGGGTGGGTGCGCCACTGCGAGTGCACCGACGGTGCGAGCGGACGATGTTCGAGCTCAGCAACGACATCGCGTACGACGGGCTGATGGTGTACGGCACCGCGGAGAAGCCCTTCCCGGGGCCCTCACGGTGCGAGGAATGCCAGGTGAGAAACGACGGGGAATGCTGCCGGCGTTGCGTATACCCGCTGAGCTGCTGGGTGGATATGGCACCGTCCGATGCGGTCGGCAAGTGGGTGCCCGAGGAAGAAAGAGCTCTGACACGCATGCTCACCATGCTGCATCTGAAGTGGGGTGTCGGCCTGGGCCGGTGCGCATCATCAGTCCCTTCCGCGACGTGGTCTTCGGATGCGCACGGGCCGTACGAGACATGCGCCTGGAGGACCACGTCCGGGCGGGTGACGACGCGAGGGCCTATCGCGGCAAGTCTCCGCATTCCTCAAAGACCACATCGGAACCGTACACACGATGCAGGGCAAGGAGGCGGACGTCATCATCCTGGTGTTGGGGACGCATCCGCGCCATGGCGCCTACGCCCGCGTCTGGGCAGCCGAGACACCCAATCTGCGAATGTGGCAGTGAACCGTGCCAAGCGACGGCTCTTCGTTATCGGGGACCACGACAGCTGGCGCAAGGAGCCCTACTTCGAACTGCTCGCCGAAACAGACCGCCTGCCACGCCGGGCATGGCCGACGAGCGCGAGCGGAGCCAGGTCGGACTGACCGACGTGACCGAGCAGGCCTGCATCAGCGGGCTGAGGGCCTGCTGACCTTGCGGTCGCACGGCCGCGGCACGTTTCTTGATCGCCATACCTCGGGCGGCTGCGACCAATGTCGAAGTACTCGGTCGTGATCCGGCCGTGGCCAGCAGTAAGAGTTTGGGCCCGCAGCAGTTGCCAGGCGCGGGGGGGGGCGGGGTCCTGGTGGTCCTCGGTGGAGACCCGGCCGTAGAAGGCGAGCGTATTCCGCCTGCCCGCGTCTCTTGCTGAGCACGTCCGCGTGCGGCAGCGCGACCAGATGCACGCCAACTCCTCACATGGTCCGTGCCGATGCTCCGGTAGCGCGGGCGCCGGGCCTGTCACCGGGTAGAGGGCAGAGGGAGGCCGGCGGATGCAAGAGAAGCCCTTCCTGCCGTACGCACTGATGACCGCTCATAGGATAACCATTTGCCCTTGCATTGCTCTCTCTTGAACGTCGTCTGGTGAGCTGTCATGGATGCGATCGGGGGGATCCGTGTGGCGATTGAGCTGCCTGGTCAGGTGGTGTCATTCCTGCAGTTCATCGGGGTGAACTGGCCGGACATCAACGAGGACAAGGTCCGCGAATTCGGGTCCCACGTGCGGGATTTCGCACAGAAGGTGGATGACACCCACAAGGAATCCACCTCCACGGTCAAGCAGTTGGAGGACGTGTATCAGGGCGCGTCGTACGAGGCGCTGCTGGCCAAGTGGGGCCAGATGTCCGACAGCCACATGACGGAGCTGGTCAACGCCTGCCACACGGTGGCCGACGCACTGGACATCGCGGCGGACACGATCGTGGCGATGAAGCTGGAGGCCATCGCCGAACTCACCGTCCTGGCCATCACGTTCGTCGCTGACCAGGCCGCTGCCGTCGCCACCCTCGGGATCGCAGAGGCCGCCGAAGCGCTGGTCATCGAGGCCGCCGAAAAGCTCATGGACTACCTGGTCCAGCAGCTGGAGCAGTACATCATCGGCCAGGTCATCGAGGCAGCCATCGATCCGCTGGTCGAGACGGTCGGTAAGGCGGTGGGCGGACTGGTCTTCCAGGCCGCCGAGTCCACCCTCGGCGTCTCCGCCGGCGGAGGCGGGGGGCGTGCCGGCGAGAGCTTCTCCATCCATCCCGAGGCGCTGCACGCGCGCGCGGAGAAGCTGCACGCACATGCACGGACGGTGGCCGGGCACGCCGCCGAATTCGAAACGAAAGCCGCGGGGGCGAGCTTCATATGACCAATCCGATCGTCAAAGCCCTGGAGCACGCTGCCGCAAAGCTGGGCAAGACCCTCGGCAAGGACGCGGGCAAGGCCGTCGAGGACCTGTACCACGGGACGGGTCATCGGATGAAGAAGGTCGCCACCAACCACGCCGAGAACGACGCCAAACACGCCGCGGAACTCGACAAGATCCTCAAGAACCGCGGGCACCATGAGACGCCCACAAGCCCCCATCCGGCGGCAACAGCGGGCGGCTCCAAAAGCCCAAGCGTAAATGGCAAGACTCGGGACCAGCTGGAGAAGAGTCACCCGAACAACAGCACCAGACCTGACAGCGCAAAGGAGAGCTGCGGGGATCCGGTGGATGTCGCCACCGGACACGTCTTCCTGACGGAAACCGACATCGCCCTGTCGGGCATCTTGCCTCTGCGGTTTGTGCGGAAGTTCGAGTCCTCGTACCGCGTCGGCCGACACGTGGGGCCATCGTGGTCCTCCACGATTGACCAGCGTCTGGAGATTGACGATCAGGGGATCGTCTTCGTCACCGAGGACGGGATGCTGCTGTCTTACGGTCTCCCTGCGCCTGGGCAGCGGACTCTGCCCGACCACGGCCCTCGTTGGCCGTTGCTACGCACGCCTCAGGGCGATTGGGCCATTGAAAATCCGAACAGCGGACGCACTCGTTACTTCTCCGAAGCTAACCACGCCCCCGGCTTGGCTCTGCTTGATGAGATAACGGATCGTAACGGCAACTACATCTCCTTCGACTACGACGACGAGACAGGCGCTCCGCTCGCCATCAGGCACTCCGGCGGATACCACCTCAAGTTCACCTGCGACGATCAGGGCCGTATTACCGCGCTATACCTGGCTGGTGGCGCGGAAGACGGAGGTGATGCCTTGGTCGTGTCTTACGGGCACGACGACGTGGGAAATCTCATCTCAATCACCAACTCCAGTGGTGTGCCTAAACTGTTTGAGTACGATGATCAGCACCGGATGACGGCTTGGGTCGACACCAACGGCAGCCGCTACGAGTACACCTACGATTCGGAGAGCCGCTGCGTATCTCAGGGCGGCACCGACGGATACCTGCTCTACCGTTACAATTACCATCAAGTCGATCCCGAAACCGGCCACCGTATCACTGCCGCCACGAACTCCCTTGGCCACACGAGCCACTATCGGATCAACGAACGACTTCAAGTCGTGGCCGAGACTGATCCGCTGGGCAACACAAGCCACCAAGAATGGGATAGTCGGGACCATCTCCTATCCTATACGGATGCGCTCGGGAACGTGACCAAGTACGAATGGGATAGCGACGACAACCTGACGGCGATTCAGCTTCCTGATGGCAGCGCGCAAACGATTACATGCAACTCACTCCACTTGCCTGCGGAGATAATAGGCACCAATGGTGCGGTGTGGCGGCAGGAGTGGGACAGCAATGGAAATCGCACCTCGGTTACCACTCCGGACGGCGCGCGTTCGACATTCACCTTCGACGCAACGGGAGCTGTTGCGTCAGCCACGGATCCGACTGGGGCAACAAGGCACTACCTCAACGGCGACGCAGGGCTTCCGATTGCAATCAGGGATCCGCTTGGGCATACCACGTCAGTCATCCGTGACGCATTTGGGCATGTTGCACAGCTGATTGATCCAACTGGCGGAATCGTCCATCTGGAGTGGACAGCCGAAGGCAACCCCATTCGGCGAATCTTGCAAGACGGCCGCGAGGAGACGTGGACGTTTGACGGTGAGGGAAATCTCTTGTCTCACGCCGACACGAACGGTGGCCTAACGCGTTATGAGTACACTCACTTCGACGAGTTGGCGTCGCGTACGGGCCCCGACGGTGTCCGATATGAGTTCTCTTACGACACCGAACTTCGAGTTACCAGCGTGCGAAACCCACAGGGGCTCACCTGGGACTACGTCTACGATGCGGCAGGACGTCTAATATCCGAGACGGATTTCGACAATCGCGCTATAACCTACCAGTATGATGCCGCCGGCCGACCCACGTCCCGCACCAATCCGCTCGGGCAGACCATTACCTACATCTGGAATCCCCTTGGCCAGTTGGCGAGTAAGGACGCCTCCGGCGAGGTTACTAACTATAGCTACAACACAGCTGGCGACTTCATCGGAGCTACTTCCCCAACTTCCACGCTTATTTTTGAACGAGACGTTATGGGTCGCGTTTTGTCAGAAACCGTGGAAGGTCGCACCACGACCTATTCCTATGATGCAGAAGGCCGTCGCATCACTCGCGTCACTCCCACTGGCGTCGTCACACACCTGGCCTACGACCTTGCTGGCAATCGCACAGAAATGTCCGTACATGGCCACAAGGTAGCCTTCGATCACGATGAGCTGGGCCGTGAAGTGAAACGCGCGTTCGGCACCGCACATGACGTCGTCACTCTGACCACGGCTTGGGACGAACGCAGCCGGCCCACTCAACAGACGCTGGCCACACAAGCCCACACCGTCCGCTCTCGCGTCTACCGCTACCGCCCCGACAGCTACCTCACGACCGTCATTGACGAGCTGAGGGGAACGCAAAGTCATTTCGATCTGGATCCGGTTGGCCGACCAGTGGCCGTTACAGCCGAGAACTGGTCCGAGTCCTATGCCTACGACTCAGCTGGCAACCAGACGACTGCCGAGTGGCCAGACCACGCCGGTCGCACCGCCGCTCGTGGCGAGCGCACCTACTCTGGCACCCGTCTTCTGGCCGCTGGAAGGATCCGGTACGAATACGACGACGCCGGGCGCACGCGTCAGCGCCAGAAAGCCCGCCTGTCAAGGAAGCCAGATACATGGCGCTATGAGTGGGATGTCGAAGATCGCCTGACCGCCTGCACAACCCCTGACGGAACGGTATGGAACTATACATACGACCCTCTGGGACGCAGGACCTCCAAGCGTCGGCTCGCAGCAGACGGTTCAGTTGCCGAAGAAATCATGTTCACCTGGGATGGCACACGCCTCTCGGAACAGACCACTCCCGATACTGGTGTCACTCTGACCTGGGATCACGACGGCCATCGCCCCCTGACGCAGACCGAACGGCGTCAACGCTGGGACCAGTCCGAGGTCGACTCTCGCTTCTTCGCCATCATCACCGACCTCATCGGTACGCCTACAGACCTCGTCGACGAGACCGGACACGTCGCCTGGTACTCCCGCAGAACTCTCTGGGGAACTACCGCACGGAATCGCGATGCCACCGCCCACACACCACTGCGGTTTCCTGGCCAATACGACGACCAGGAAACCGCCCTCCACTACAATTTCCACCGTCACTACGACCCAGACACGGCGCGTTACGCAACGCCCGACCCCCTCGGTCTCGAGCCCGCACCAAATCCCGCCACCTACCCGCATAACCCCCACAGCTGGTCTGACCCTCTGGGGTTGGCCCCCGAGGGTTGCAAGAACAACAAGCGTCAGCGCAGTGACCCTGAGAAGGTATGCACCATCGGAGATTACGCTCAGGAGTCCATTCCAGCGCAGAGTAAGTCCCAGAAGTTTACGAGTGAGGAGCGGCATCAGATCAACGACCTTGGCAGGCAATTCGGTTGCCACACATGCGGCTCCAAGGACCCGATGTCGAAGGGTGGAAACTTCGTGCCCGATCATCAGCCCATCAGCTCATGGGTCCCGGACGGGACACCGCAGCGTCTCTACCCACAATGCCTGCCGTGTAGCAGACAGCAGGCGGGATGGGCAAGGCAGCTCGCGCCTGTCATGAAGCCCTTGTATGAAAACAAGTGGAAGTGATGGAGGATATGGGCACGCCTGCCGAATTGCCGCATCACCCGACGAAATGGATTGAGTCCGCTGGAGGTCCATTCGTCATCGTTCCCACTGCTAGCGGTGACACCTGGCGGGGAGTCGAGGGCGATGACTACGACGAAGCATGTCTCGTGGAAGACTATCTCGGGCAGGTCGAATTCGGTCCAGCAGCCCAGAAAGTGACAGGCATTGTCGTAGCGGATGAGCCGATGCCTTCCACGTTCTTGCCAGATCTCCAATGCATTCTCCAATGGAGCTACGCGCCATCGGAGCAGGCACTGATTGACGGTGCCCGCCGCTCGTTCAATGGGATTGAAGACTGGCATCAGGGCCCGGTACTTGAAGTCCATGACCAATTGATCATGTTCGATGCAACGATTCCGGGAAATTCCTTGGAAGAAGTCGAGACGCTACTCGTCTCGTTGCCTGCAGGTACCTACCAGTTTCAAAGTGCAGACTTTGAAGTTGGCGATGACGTTGCGGGACGACTCCATGCCATCAGGCCGCGCAACCCCCATCGCTCCTGAACCCCTCCTCGCCTGAATCTTCGCTTTCCCTTATCGACGCCCGCTCGGCTCCGGTCGCGCGGGCGTCGGTCGTTTTGCGGGCGGTCCGTGGCGCGCGGGCGCCGGGGAAACGGCCGGATCGCACCGGTCGGCGGCGCGGCTGGGCGCCCGCGCCATCGGACCGTGACTTGAGCCGGCGGCCGTCTCGGTGTTCCCTTGCCAGGTGAGACGCAGAGCCCCGATTCCTCCTGCCCCGCTCCCCCAGCGTGAGGGGATCGATCCCGTACGGGTGCGGCTGCCCGCTGATCCGGAGGGGCGGTGGGGGACGGTTCGTGAGCATCTCGTCGAGCGGTTTCAGGGGGCGATCGGGGCCGGGCGGGTGGGCGCGATGCTGGAGGCGGGGCGGTTTGTCGGGGTGGACGGGGTGCTCGGTGGCGGCGAAGCGTATGTGGCCGGGCGGTATGTGTGGTTTCACCGGGACTTCGTGCCGGAGGTGCCGGTGCCGTTCGAGGTGGGGATCGTCCATCAGGACGAGCGGATCGTGATCGCCGATAAACCGCACTTTCTGGCCACCACGCCGCGGGGGCGGCATATCACCGAGACCGCGGTGGCCCGGTTGCGGTGCGCGCTCCGGCTGCCCGCGCTGCAGCCCGCGCACCGGCTCGACCGGCTGACGGCGGGGCTGGCGCTCTTCGTCGTACGGCCCGAGGACCGGGGTGCCTATCAGGGGCTGTTCAGCGGGCGGCGGGTGCGCAAGGAGTACGAGGCGGTGGCGCCGTACGACGGGCGGGTGGCGCTGCCGGTGACGGTGCGCAGCCGGATCGTGAAGGAGCGCGGGGTGATCGCGGCGCGTGAGGAGGCCGGTGCGGTCAATGCGGAGAGCCGGATCGAGCTGGTCGAGCGGCGCGGTGAGCTCGGGCGCTATCGGCTGCTGCCCGCGACCGGGCGTACGCATCAGCTGCGGGTCCATATGAACGGCCTCGGGCTGCCGATCCGCCATGATCCGGTGTATCCGGTCGTCCGGGATCCGGCCCCCGACGACTTCTCCGCGCCGCTGCAACTGCTCGCCAGGGTGCTGGAGTTCACCGATCCGGTCGACGGGCGGACCCGGCGGTTCGAGAGCCGGCTGCGGCTGGCGGAGTGGGACGACGGCTCGCTGCCGCGAGAGTGACGAGCTGGGGCCCGGCGACCGTCCCGGTTCTTCCACGGCTCCGGCCGCACCGTATTTCCGGTGCGGCCGGACCCGGTGCGTGCGTAGGGTGCGCGGGTCGGTGACGTGGGAGAAGGGCGTGCTGCCGGATGCTGATCTTCGATGCGGATGACACGTTGTGGGAGAACAACGTGATCTACGAGCGGGTGATCGAGGAGTTCCTGGAGTGGATGACTCCGATGGCCCCTCCCGGGCTCGGCCGGGCCGGGGTCCGGGGCATGCTCGACGGGATCGAGGCGGCGAACGCGGTGACCCTCGGCTACGGCAGCAAGGTCTTTCTGCACAGCCTCGGGCAGTGTGCGGCACAGCTGCGGGGGCGGGGCGCGACGGCCGAGGAGTCGGCGCGGATCTCCGGGTGGGCGGCGGCCTTCGCCGGGGAGCGGGTGGAGCTGATGCCCGGGGTGGCCGAGACCCTGGCCGAGCTGGCCCGGCGGCATGAACTGCTGCTGCTGACCAAGGGCGACGCCGAGGAGCAGCGGCGGAAGATCACCGCGTCCGGGCTGACCCGGCACTTCCGGGACGTGCACATCGTGGCGGAGAAGAACACCGCCACGTACGAGGAGCTGACCCGCTCCTACGATCTGGTGCCGGCCTCGGCCTGGATGATCGGGAACTCCCCCAAGTCGGACATCCTGCCGGCCCGTTCCGCCGGCCTCAATGCGGTGTTCATCCCCCATCAGCACACCTGGGTGCTGGAGCACGCCGACCTCGACCCGGCCGACGAGAAGGTGCTGCGGCTGTCGGCGTTCGGTGAGTTGCTGCGGCACTTCTGAGGGGGAGCGGGGAGGGGCGACGTGAGGGTGACCGTGGGAGAGGACGTGACGGTGGGAGGGGACGTGAGGGTGGTGGGAGCCAAGGGGCCCAAGAGGCCCGCGGTGTCCTGTGTTTTCGTGTGTCATGACGGTGCGGGGCGGGTGTTGTTGGCCCGGCGCGGCGCGGGGGCCAGGGATGAGCCGGGGACCTGGGACTGTGGCGCGGGGGCGCTGGAATTCGGTGAGTCCTTCGAGCGGGCCGTGGCGCGGGAGGTGTACGAGGAGTACGGCGTGCGGCCGCTCGACATCGAGCAGATCGGGGTGCGCAATGTGCTGCGTGGTGATCCGGTCGACTCGCACTGGGTCGCGGTGGTCTTCGCCGTACGGGTGGAGCGGGATGAGGTGACGATCGGCGAACCGCACAAGTTCGATGCGCTCGACTGGTTCGCTCCGCACGCGCTGCCGGTGCCGCTGCATTCGCAGTGCGGGGCGGCTCTGGAGCTCTTCGGCATGGGGGCCCGTGGGCGGCGGCCCGGGCGTCGGCAAGGCTGATCGAGGCTGGGGACGGGTCGGTGCGGGGGCGGCGGGCGCAGCCTGCCCCCGCACCGACCCGGGTGCCTACAGCGGTGCCGTGCCGGTCAGTTCGCCGTCGTCGAGGGCGAGCCATCGTGTGATGCCGATCTCTCGCAGGAATGTCAGATCGTGGCTGACCACGACCAGGGCGCCCTCGTAGGACTCCAGGGCCGTGACGAGTCGGCGGACGGACGCGAGGTCGAGGTTGTTCGTCGGCTCGTCGAGCAGCAGGAGCTGCGGGGCCGGTTCGGCCAGCATGAGCGCGGCCAGCGAGGCGCGGAAGCGTTCGCCGCCGGAGAGCGTGCCGGCCTGCTGGTCGGCGCGGGCCCCCTTGAACAGGAAGCGGGCAAGCCGGGCCCGGATGCGGTTCTGGGTGGCGTCCGGGGCGAAGCGGGCGACGTTCTCGGCGACGGTGAGCGCATCGTCGAGGACATCGAGTCGCTGCGGCAGGAAGCGGTAGGGGACATGGGCTCGGACCGTGCCGCCGGCCGGTGGGAGCTCGCCGGCGACGGTGCGCAGCAGGGTGGTCTTGCCGGAGCCGTTGCGGCCGGTCAGGGCGATCCGTTCGGGGCCGCGTACCTCCAGGTCGGCGGGTGCGCCGTAGCGGGTGTGCAGGGCCTCCAGGCTGAGCACGGTGCGGCCCGGGGGCACGGCGGTGTGCGGCAGGTCGATGCGGATCTCGTCGTCGTCCCGGACCGCTTCGGCGGCCTCGCCGAGGCGCTCCCTGGCCTCTTTGAGGCGTTCGGTGTGCAGGATGCGGTGTTTGCCGGCGGATACCTGGGCCTCCCTCTTGCGCTCGTTCATGACGATCTTCGGCTCGCGCTTGGTGGCGTTCATCTTGTTGCCGTAGCGGACCCGGCGGGCCAACTTGACCTGGGCGTCGGCAAGTTCGCGCTTTTGACGCTGGACATCGGCCTCGGCGACGCGCAGCATCCGCTCGGCCGCCTCCTGTTCGACGGCCAGGGCCTGTTCGTAGGCGCTGAAGTTGCCGCCGTACCAGTGGACCTCGCCGTCGCGGAGGTCGGCGATCCGGTCGACCAGCTGGAGGAGTTCGCGGTCGTGGCTGATCACGACGAGCACCTTGGACCAGCCGGTGACCGCGGCGTACAGCCGCTCCCGGGCCGCCCGGTCGAGGTTGTTGGTGGGCTCGTCGAGCAGCAGCACGTCCGGCCGGCGCAGCAGCAGGGCCGCCAGCCGCAGCAGGACGCACTCGCCGCCGGACACCTCGCCGATGGTGCGGTCGAGGTCGATGCCGGGCAGCCCGAGCTGGTCGAGGGTGGCGCGGGCGCGCTCCTCGACGTCCCAGTCGTCGCCGACGGCGGTGAAGTGCTCCTCGCGGGCGTCGCCGCCCTCGATGGCGTGCAGGGCGGCGCGGGCCCGGGCGATGCCGAGGACCTCGTCGACCCGCAGCTGGGTGTCGAGCGGGGCGTGCTGCGGGAGGTAGCCGATCTCGCCGGCGACCTTGATGCTGCCCGCGGTCGGGGTCAGCTCGCCGGCGATCAGCTTCAACAGGGTGGATTTCCCCGCCCCGTTGAGGCCGATCAGGCCCGTACGGCCGGGGCCGACGGTCAGCGGGAGGTTCTCCAGGACGGGGCTGCCGTCGGGCCAGGCGAAGCCGAGGGCGGTGCAGACGATGGAGGCGGAGGTGGGGTGCGTAGACATACGGGTCTCCTGGGCGCGGGTGGGAGGGAGGACTGCGCGGGAGACACCGGGCCGGAGCGCGGGGGTGCGTCGGGGTACGCGGTTGCGGTACGCCGAGGTCACGGACAGGCTGCGCGGGGCATGATCCGCCGCTCCGGAATACCGGGAGCACAGGGCGGATTCGCCTCTTACGGGCGCGGTGTCTCAGGACCTCAGACGAGCAACGGCCTTCTCCGATCGGCGGCAATGGAACGGGGATGACAGTACGGGGGCGGCAGTCAAAACGCAAACGCATTTTTTGTTGCGTTTATTTTGCCCCCACCCCGGATCCCCGTACCGTGCGCCGGAGCGGCCCCCGTAGCATGAGCCGGATGATCAATAAGCGTGCCGGTCGGGCGGCCACTGCGGCCCCGTGCCGGGTCACCGTGTGCCGCGGCTGCTGCTGCGGCGATGCGGCCAAGATTCCGGGGGTCGACCACGCCGCGCAGATCCCGCGGTTGCGTGCGGCGTTGGACGGCGCGGCACCGGTGCGGGCCTCGGAGTGCCTGGACGTCTGCGACCAGGCGAACGTGGTCGTGGTCCAGCCGTCGGCCGCGGGGCGGGCGGCCGGTGGGCGGCCCGTCTGGTTGGGGCTGGTCAACGATGACGACGCACTGGCGGACATCGCCGCCTGGATCCGCGCCGGCGGCCCGGGCCTCGCGGAGCCGCCGGGCGTCCTCGATCTGTATGCGATCACGGTGTCGCGGCGGGTACGGGAGGGGCTGGAGGGCTGAGCCGCCGGGCCGCCGCCGCGGCCCGCCCGGCGGCGTACGGCAGCGCACGGGGACACCGTCACCGGTTACCGGAGTCTTACGGATACGGCCCCGGCCGCCCGCCGCCTCGGGTGCTGGTGTTGGCTGGCACCATGACCTGCCGCCTCCCGGGAACGGCACGCTGACCCGTGCAGCCCGCCACACCGCCCGCCACGCCGCCGCCCGTCCCCGTATCCGGGCCGCCGCGCCGTGTCCTGGTCGTCGAGGACGATCCGACCGTCGCCGAGGTCGTCACCGGCTATCTCTCCCGCGCCGGCTACGCCACCGCGCACGCCGCCGACGGTTTCGCCGCCCTCGACCGGGCCGCGGACTTCCGCCCGCATCTGGTCGTGCTCGATCTGATGCTGCCGGGCCTCGACGGCCTGGAGGTGTGCCGCCGGCTGCGCCGGTCCGCCGACGGCCCCCCGGTGCCGGTGGTGATGCTCACCGCGCGCGGCGAGGAGGCGGACCGCATCGCGGGCCTGGAGCTGGGCGCGGACGACTATGTGACCAAGCCGTTCAGCCCGCGGGAGCTGGTGCTGCGGATCGGCTCGGTGCTGCGCCGTGCGGAGTCCGCGCCGCCGGCCGCGTCGGCGGCCGCCGTGCTGCGGGCCGGGGACCTCAGCGCCGATCCCGCCGGCCGGCGGGCCGAGCGCGCAGGGCGGGAACTCTCCCTGACCGCCCGCGAGTTCGATCTGCTGGTCTTCCTGATGCGCCACCCCGGGCAGGTCTTCTCGCGGGACGAGCTGCTGCACCGGGTCTGGGGCTGGGAGTTCGGCGATCTGTCCACGGTGACCGTGCATGTGCGGCGGCTGCGCGAGAAGATCGAGGCGGACCCGGCCGCGCCCCGGCTGGTGACGACGGTCTGGGGCGCCGGCTACCGCTTCGACCCCGTACGGAGCGAACCGCCGCAGGACGGGCCGCTGCTGGGAGGCGACCTGCTGTCATGAGCGACTTCCTGGTGATCGTGGCGCTGGCGGCGCTCGGTGCGGCGCTGGCGGGACTGCTCGCCGCGCCCGCGGTACGGGCCCTGCGGCGCCGTTCGGTCGCGCTGTCGCTGTTCGCGGTGGCTGCGCTGGCGGTGGCCGCGATGGCGGCGGGCACCGTGGCGGTCGCCCAGGCGATGTTCCTGTCCGGGCACGACCTGGGCGTGGTGATGGCCGTGGTGGCTGTCTCCGGAGTGGTGTCGCTGGCGGCCGCGCTGCTCTTCGGGCGGCGGATCGCGGCGGGCAGCCGGGAGCTGGCGCGCTCGGCCCGTACGGTCGGCAGCGAGGGCGGCTTCGTGGCGCCGGCCGAGCCGCCGACGGCCGAACTGGCCGCACTGTCACAGGCGTTGGAGGAGACCAGCGGGCGGCTCGCGGAGGCGCGGGAGCGCGAACGGACCCTGGACGCCTCCCGGCGGGAGCTGATCGCCGGGATCTCCCACGATCTGCGCACCCCGCTCGCCGGGCTGCGGGCGATGGCCGAGGCGCTGGAGGACGGGGTCGCCGAGGACACCGCGCGCTACCACGCACGGATGCGGGTCGAGGTGGACCGGCTGGCCGCCATGGTCGACGACCTCTTCGAACTCTCCCGTATCCAGGCCGGGGCGCTGGCCCTGACGCTGTCCCGGGTGTCGGTCTACGACCTGGTGGACGAGGCGCTCGCGGGCGCCGGGCCGCTGGCGCGGGCGAGCGGGGTGCGGCTGGTGGCCGGTGGGGTGGTGCAGCTGCCGGTGCATGTGGACGCCCAGCAGATCACCCGCGTGCTGGGCAATCTGCTGGTCAACGCGATCCGCGCGACCCCGGCCGACGGGACCGTCGCGGTCAGCGCACGGCAGGAGCAGGGCCGGGTGGTGCTGGCGGTGGAGGACGGCTGCGGCGGCATCCCGCCGGAGGATCTGGGGCGGGTCTTCGACACCGGCTGGCGCGGCGGCGCGGCGCGCACGCCCCGGGCGGACGGCGAGAGCGGCGCCGGGCTGGGGCTGGCGATCGTGCGCGGCATCGTGGAGGCACATGAGGGCCGGACGACGGTGCGCAATGCCGGGGCGGGCTGTCGCTTCGAGGTCGAACTGCCCGCCGTGGGACCGCCGCCGGCCACGGACGCACCGGCACTGCAGCCGGCCGGGTGACGCGCCCTGCGGGACGGCCCCTGCCTCAGGCCCCCGGCAGTGGCGTCACGCCGTCCCGCCCCGCCGGCTCCGGGCCGCGCGCACCGGGCCCCGGCTCGTCCTCCACGGGCCGTACCGGCAGGTCGCGCACCCGCCCGATCGGTGAGAAGAGCAGGATCAGGGCGGCCAGCGGCACACCGGCGGTCATGATCCACATGGCCGGGCGGACGCCGAGGGCCGAGCCGAGCGCCCCGCCGAGCAGCGCCCCCAGGGGCAGCGTGCCGTAGTTGAAGAAGGCGCTGCCGGCGATCAGCCGGCCGAGCAGGGCAGGTGGGCAGTACCGCTGCTGGAAGCTCACCTTGAGGACGTTGCCGGCCACCACGCCCGCACTGACGCCGAAGCTGCCCGCGACGTACAGCAGCGCCCCGGCTCCGTGGACGGCGAGCGGCACGAGCAACGCGGCGCTGGACAGGCCGAGTTCGGACAGCAGCAGGGCGCGGGCGGTGCCGAACCGGCCGGCGGCCCGGCGCGCCAGGAAGGCCCCCGCGACACCTCCCGAGGCGCCCAGCGCCAGCAGCCCGCCGACCGCACCGGGCGCCAGGCCGACCTCGCGGACCAGGAAGACCGCCGCGATCGACTGATAGCCCATGAGCGCGAGGTTGGAGACGGCGCCGAAGAGCGTCAGCGTACGGAACCACACATCGCCGGCGACCAGCCGCAGCCCCTCGGCGAGCTCCGCGGTCATGGCCCGCAGTCCGCGCTCGCGGGCTGCCGGACGCGCCTCCGAACTTGCCCGCCGTCTCCCCGCACCACAGCAGCCGGAAGTCCCGGTGCCGGCGCAGCAGTCCGCTCATCGCTCGCCCCGCTCCTTGCGCGGGAAGGACTGCAGCTGGACGAGGACCGGCTGCCCCGCCGCCTCCTCGGCATCGGACGCGCGCTGCGCCGCCGCCCGGTGCCGGTCGACGACCTCGGCCAACTCCGCGTTCAGTGCCGCCAGTTGTGCGGAGCTGAGCCGCAGGTCGTGCCACTGGGTGAGGGTGCCGGCGTTCCGCCACTCGGCGTCCCAGTCCTCGGTGAGGTCGTCGACGACCCGGTGGAATTGCTGCTGCACCAGTTCGTGCACGTAGACGGACAGGGCGCCGCGGGTGTCCGGATCGTCGCGGAACTCGGTGGTGTTGAGGTTGTTGCTGCCCCGGGGCGCCCGCCACCAGCGCTCGCGCCGGGTGCCGCGCCCGGTCTCCTCCTCGATGAAGCCGTGTGCGGCGAGGTGGCGCAGATGCCAGCTGACCGTGCCGGTGTTCTCACCGAGGCGGCCGCCGAGCCCGGTGGCGGTGTCCGGGCCATCGAGCCTCAGCAGTTCCAGGATGCGCATGCGCAGGGGATGGGCGAGGCCGCGCAGACTGCGGGCGTCCATCTGCCGGGTGGGCGGTGCACCGGAGGCGGCCGGCCGCGACGGCGGCCCAGGGGTGTCGGTCATGGACGGCAGGCTAGGACCGCAGAGGGTCCCTTGCAGAGGGTTCTCTGCATAGCTGTCTGAAATCGATACCCCGGCAGGTCGGACGGGTCGTCAGGCCCGCGGCTCGCGCCGCTCCCCGTCCCGCTCCCCGTCCCCATGCCGCCACAACGGATGCGCGCGCCGAGCCCACCCCGCATCGACGGAGCCCGTCCGCATCCCGCGGCGGGACTCGGGATCGCCGTACGCCTTCCCGACATGACCGGCGATCACGAGGATCACTGCGAGCGCGAGCCAGTCATGGACGAACGTGGCGCCGGTGCGCCAGACCAGGGGCACGGGCGTCCCTGCTCGTACGAGGCCGAGCGCCTGCGGGAGGGTGGACCACATCAGCAGGCCGGTGCCGAGCATCACCAGCACGGCGCCGGCGATCCAGGCGGCGTAGAGCTTCTGGCCGGCGTTGAACTTTCCGGCCGGGCGGCCCCCGCGGCGGCGCAGGGCGGCGCTCAGCCACCGGCGGTCGTGCGGGCCGTAGCGGTTGAGGAGGGTGAGGTCGGCGCGCAGGGCCCGGGAGAAGAGGCCGAGCAGCACGGGCACCGGCAGCAGGATGCCGGACCACTCGTGGACGGTGACCATCAGGGCGCGGCGGCCGACGAGTTCGGCGAGGAAGGGGAGGTAGAGACAGCCCGCGGTGAGCACGCAGACGGCCATCAGGGCGGCGGTGGCCTGGTGGACCCGGTGTTCGGCGGGGGTGAAGCGCCGTACCCGGGGGCGGGCCGCGGACGGATCGTCAGGTGGTGGGGGCATCGTCGCGTCCGTTCGACCGGCCGACCCAGGCATCGACGTCATATCCGAGGTTCTCCCAGTATCCGGGCGCGACGTGGTCGGTGACGGTGATCCCGGAGAGCCACTTCGCCGACTTGTAGAAGTACATGGGCGCGACGTAGAGGCGGACCGGGCCGCCGTGTGCATGGGCCAGCGGTTTGTCCTGCATCCGCAGGGCGACCAGGACGTCGTCGCGGCGGGCCTGGGCGAGGGTGAGGGACTCGCTGTAGGCGCCGTCGAAGCAGGTGAAGCGGACCGCCTTGGCCTCCGGGCGGACACCGGCGGCGTCGAGCAGCGCCGAGAGGCGGACACCCTCGAAGGGAGTGCCGGGCACCCGCCAGCCGGTGACGCACTGGACGTCCCGCACGAGCCGGGTCTGCGGCATCCGGCGCAGGTCGTCGAGGCGGTAGCTGGTGCGGTGGCGGACCAGGCCGTCGACCGTGAGGCGGTAGGTGCGGGCGTCCTTGTCCGGTACGGAGCCGGTCACCGAGTAGTAGCGGAAGCCGCCGCCGGCCGGGAGCAGACCGGACAGCCCGGTGGGGTCCTTCTGGGCGGCGGCGCCGAGCGTCTCGTCGTAGGCGCGCTGGAGGAAGGGGGCCGCGGCGACGCCGGCGGCACCGGCGGCGAGCATGCCGAGCACCACGCGGCGGCCCACGGGGGCGCCGCGCCCGTCCTCGCCGCCGCCCGCCGCGCGGGCCGGATTCGCGTCCTTGGTCATTCCCCGATTCGAACACCCCGCGGCCGCCGGGGCCAGCGTCCGGGCCCCGGCGTCAGACTTTCGTCATCAGCAGCGCGGCACCGGGCGCCGGCGTCCCGGCGCGGCGCAGGGCGGTGGCGCGGGCGGCCCGGAACGCGGCCTCGGCGTCGCGGCCCGCGTACGACCACGGGGCGCGGGTGGGGTGCGGGCCGATGCGCTGGAAGAGCGCGGCGGCCTCGGCCATCCGCCCCTCGTGGAACATGGCGTGGGCGAGGAAGTTGAGATCGATCGTGCGGCGCGGATGGTCCTCGCCCTCCCACTCCAGCCACCAGTCGAAGGCGGCCTGGAGGACCTGATGGGCGTGCGGGGTGGACCAGTGGCCACAGTCCGCGGGGTCGGGCGGTGCCAGGCCCGCGGCGGCCAGGGCGCGGTAGCGCTCGGCGTGCGCCACGACGGGCAGCAGGGCGAGCGGGGAGTCGGCGGGGGCGCGTTCCGCGGCCCGGGCGGCGAAGTCATGGGCCGGGTGCCGCGGGCCGTCGCCGCCGTCCGGCTGCCGTTCGGCCAGCGCGGCCGTCATCAGGTGGTGTGCGTGGTGGTGGTCGCGGTGCCGGGCGCGGATCTGCCGGAAGGCGTGCCCCTGTCCGTCCGGGGTGCCGCGGCGGCGGGCGAGGATCAGCGCACCGAGCCACGGGGTGGGGTCGTCGGGCAGCATCCCGGCGGCGGTGGCACACGCCCGGGCGGCGGCCGTGGGGCTGCTCGCGCCGCGCAGCGCGAGCCGGACGGTGGCGAGGGCCAGGAGGGTGGCGGCGTCACCGCTGTCCGGTTCGGCGAGCAGCCAGTCGGCGGCCCAGGCGGCGCTGCCGGGAGAGGTGGCCAGGACGGTTAATCGGTGGCCGCGCAGATCCCAGTCGGCGCCGGTCCCGGTGAGCAGGGTGCGCACCCGGGCCCATTGGCCGAGCGCCAGCGCATCGGCGGTGACGGCCAGTTCGGCATCGTCGAGGGCCGGGGCGAGGGCCCGCAGGTCCGGGCTGCAGGTGGGCACGAGGGACGACGGTGGGGGCGGTGGGGACGGGGTAATCGAGATCACGGGTCAGCGGGCTCCATGACGCGCCGCACCGGCCGTTCGCCGTACCGAGCCGTCCTCGGCGGGTGGGGCCGGATCTGTGCGCGCCTCTACAGAGGGTGATGGCGTGGTCCGTACCAGTCATCACGGACAGCAAAGCGGTACGCAGAGCTCCGCGTCAAGACGGGAAGGGGAATGGCTGGATCCGCCAACCCCCGTTACGTATCACGGTATTGGGCCGGCGGGCCAACCGGACCCGGTACCGTCCGCCCCTCCCCCGGTCCGCCGCTCCCCCGGCCCGGCCCGCTCAGGACACCGCTCAGGACACCGCCCGGGCCGCCGCCCGCCCCGCCGTCCGGCCGGAGAAGAGACAGCCGCCGAGGAAGGTGCCCTCCAGCGAGCGGTAGCCGTGCACCCCGCCGCCGCCGAACCCGGCCGCCTCACCGGCCGCGTACACGCCCGGCAGCGGTGTGCCGTCGTCGGTCAGCACCCGCGAGGAGAGGTCGGTCTCCAGCCCGCCGAGCGTCTTGCGGGTGAGGATGTGCAGCCGTACGGCGATCAGCGGGCCGGCCTTGGGGTCGAGCAGCCGGTGCGGCGCGGCGGTGCGGATCAGCCGGTCGCCGAGGTACTTGCGGGCCCCGCGCACCGCGGTCACCTGGAGGTCCTTGGTGAAGGGATGGGCGATCTCCCGGTCCCGCGCCACGATCTCGCCGCGCACCGCCTCCTCCGAGAGCAGCGGCTCCACGGTCAGTTCGTTCATCCGCCGGACCAGATCGGTCAGCGACCGCTCGACGACGAAGTCCGCACCCTGGTCCATGAACGCCTGCACCGGGCCGGGCGCGCCGGACCGGGCCCGGCCCAGCACCCCGCGGATGCTCTTTCCGGTCAGATCGGGGTTCTGTTCGGAGCCGGAGAGGGTGAACTCCTTCTCGATGATCTTCTGGGTGAGCACGAACCAGGTGTGGTCATGGCCGGTCGACATGATGTGCTCAAGGGTGCCGAGGGTGTCGAAGCCGGGGAACAGCGGCACCGGCAGCCGCCGGCCGCGGGCGTCCAGCCACAGCGGGGACGGTCCGGACAGGATGCGGATGCCGTGCAGCGGCCAGATGGAGCTCCAGTTCTCGATGCCCTCGGTGTAGTGCCACATCCGGTCACGGTTGATGAGCCGGCCGCCGGCCGCCTCGGCGATGCCCAGCATCCTGCCGTCCACATGCGCCGGCACCCCGGAGAGCATCCGCCGCGGGGGCTTGCCGAGCCGCTCGGGCCAGTTGGCGCGCACCAGCCCGTGATTGCCGCCGATACCGCCGGAGGTGACGATCACGGCCTGGGCCCGGAGCTCGAAGGCGCCGGCCACCTCACGGCTACTGGGCCGCCCGCGCACGACGTCCGAGGGCTCCAGGACCTCGCCGCTGACGGTGTCCACGCCCCCGGCGCGGCGCGACAGTCCGGTCACCCGGTGGCGGAAGCGCAGCTCGACCAGGCCGCGGGCGGCCCCGGCCCGCACCCGCCGCAGAAACGGGGCGAGCAGCCCCGGCCCGGTGCCCCAGGTGATGTGGAAGCGGGGGACGGAGTTGCCGTGCCCCGTCGCGCCGTAGCCGCCGCGCTCGGCCCAGCCGACGACGGGAAACAGCCGTACGCCCTGCCGGTGCAGCCAGGAGCGCTTCTCACCGGCCGCGAAGTCGACATAGGCCTCGGCCCATTTGCGCGGCCAGTGGTCCTCGGGCCGGTCGAACCCGGCGGTGCCCAGCCAGTCCTGCCAGGCCAGCTCCTGGCTGTCGCGGATCCGCAGCCGGCGCTGTTCGGGGGAATTCACCAGGAAGAGGCCGCCGAAGGACCAGTGGGCCTGCCCGCCGAGGGACTGCTCGGGCTCCTGGTCGAGCAGGATCACCTTGCGTCCGGCGTCCACCAGTTCCGCGGTGGCCGCCAGCCCCGCCAGCCCCGCTCCGATCACGATCACATCAGCGTCGTACGCCATCTGCTTCTCCTCAACGGGGCACGCCCGGCGCCCCGGGCCGCCGTGGTGGAACGATCCTCAGCGCACCCGACTGCCGCGTCAACCACAGGGTTACTGCGCGGTACCGCAGGGCGCGCGGGAGAATGGTGGGTGACGAGGGCCACCCCACGCCCGACGCCGGATGACTATCCTCAGGCGCAATCCCCCACCCCGCGCGATACGAGGTGCGACGTGACGGTGATACTGCTCGCCCTTGGAGCGGCGTGCTGTCTGGGACTCGGCTTCGTGTTTCAGCAGGCCGCGGCGCAGCACGCCCCGATGAAGGACTTCCTCTCGGTCCGTCTGCTGCTCGATCTGGTGCGGATGCCGCTGTGGGTGGCCGGTATCGGGCTGATGGTGGCCGGGATGGCGCTCGGCGCGATCGCGCTGGGGATGGGCGACATCACTCTCGTGGAGCCGCTGCTGGCGACCAATCTGCTGTTCGCGATGGCGCTGTCCCGGCGGCTGACCCGGCAGCGGCTCGGCCGCAGCGGCTGGGCGGGGCTGTGGTTGCTGGCGGGCGGGGTGACGGCCTTCATCGTGGCCGGCCGTCCGCAGGGCGGGCGCAGCAGCGCCGATCAGACCTGGCAGTGGCTGATCATGGGCATGGTGCTGGGCGCCGCCCTGGTGCTGGCGGCGGTCGCCAAGCGGGAACGGGTGCATGTGAGCCTGGAGGCCGCCCTGCTGGGCGTCGCCGCCGGGCTCCTCTACGGGCTCCAGGACGCACTGACCCGGATCAGCGGGGAGAACTTCGGGCGCGGCGGCTGGGGCGCCCTGCTGACCAGCTGGCAGCCGTACGCCATCGTCGTGCTCGGGGTGCTGGCGCTGGTGCTGGTGCAGAGCGCCTTCGAGTCGGCGCCGCTGCGGCTCTCGCTGCCCGCGCTGACCGCCGCCCAGCCGCTCGCCGGGATCGCCTGCGGGGTGGGATTTCTCGGCGACCGGCTCCAGGTGACGGCCGGCGCGCTGGCCTGGGAGGTGGCCGGGATCGCGGCCGTCGTCGCCGGCATCGTGCTGATCGGCAGCCATCCGGCGATGCCGCCGGGAGCCGGCCGGCGGGAGGACGTCCGGGAGCTGGAGCCGCGCTGAGGCCGGCGGGCCCGGCGGCTCTTCCCAGAGCACGCCCCCTGGGACGTCCCGTGACCCGTCCGGCCCCGCGTGCACTCCGCCGTCAGGGCCCTCCTCGTGCCGTGCCCGGGGACCCGGCCACGGCGTGGCAGGACCGGCGCCCCGCGGGGTGCGGCCCCCGCACCTGGTGATTGCATGGCCTCATGACCGATCAGCAACCGCTCAACGCGGACGAGATCCTCGATGTCGTGGACGAGAACGATCAGGTCGTGGGGCAGGCCCCACGCGGTGCGGCCTACGCCCGCAGAATGCGCACCCGCTGCTCCTTCATCCTGGTCCGGGACGCCGAGGACCGGATCTTCGTGCACCGCCGCACCCCGCAGAAGCTGGTCTTCCCCGCGCACTACGACATGTTCGTGGGCGGGGTGGTCGGCACCGGCGAGAGCTATGACGAGGCGGCGCTGCGCGAGGCGGAGGAGGAGCTGGGCGTCCAGGGCCTGGCTCGGCCCGAGCCGCTGTTCAAGTTCCTCTACGAGACGGCCGAGCACACCTGGTGGTCGGCCGTCTACCAGGTGCGCTGCACCCTGCCGGTCGCCCCGCAGGAGGCGGAGATCGACTGGTACGCGTTCCTGACCGAGGAGGAGCTCACCCGGCAGCTCGACGTGTGGCCGTGGACGCCGGACGGGATGGCCGCCTACCGGGAGCTGCTCGCCCGGCGGGAGGCGGGGGACCTCTGATGCGACCGGTGTGCGGGACCGACCTAAGGTTTCGGCCATGATCCTCACTGACGGGCTGCGGTCGGCCGGCGCGGCCGTACGGCTGTGGTTCGCGCCCGCGCGGATCCGCGCGGAGGGCACCACCCCCGACTACCGCTTCTCGCTCGCCAATGAGCGCACCTTCCTCGCCTGGCTGCGCACCGGGCTGGCGCTGATCGGCGGCGGGTTCGCGGTGGACCAGTTCCTGCCCCGGCTGCACCCGGGGATGCGGGTGACCTTCACCGTGGTGCTGCTGGCGGGCGGGGCGCTGTGTGCGCTGCGGGCGGTCAACCACTGGGTGCGCTGCGAGCGGGCGATGCGGCGCGGCGAGGACCTGCCGGTCACCCGCTTCCCCACGGCGCTGGCGCTGGCCGTCGGCGTGCTGGCGGTGGCGGTGGTCGTGCTGGTGCTGCTCGGCCGGACCGGCTGACCGGTGGCGGGCGGAGCGCGGCCGGACGCGGGGGCGCCGCGTCCGGCTCCCGACCGGGACCCGGGGCTGCAGCCGGAGCGGACCAGGCTGGCGTGGCGGCGTACGACGCTGTCGGCGACCGCGATGGCGGTGCTGGCCGGCCGCCAGCTGCTGGGCAGCCGGGCGCCGGGGGCGGTGGAGGTGGTTCTGGTGGTGCTGATGGGGCTGTTCTGGCTGGCCTTCGTGGCGCTTGCGCACCGCCGGATGCAGGCGATGACCACCGGCCGCCCGCCGGGCCTGCCGCCGCGGACCGCCCTGCTGCTGGTCGGCTGCACCCTCGCGCCGGCGCTGTGCGGCGGGGTCATGCTGGTGCGGCCGGGGTGAGGACGACGGGGGCGCGGTGCCGCCGCGGCGCCCGGCGGCGGTAGCGTGACGCGACCCCCGCGACCCCGCGGCACCAGGGGCCCGGGCCGCGGGGCTGACGGGTCATCGGACGACGGGAGACACCCCATGGACGACGAGACGGCACCGCCCACACCGGCGCCGCACTCCGCGGACCCGGCACGGACCACCGGGCCGGACGCCGACGGGCCGGCCTCGGCGGCACCACCCGCCGCCGGCGCCGCCGTACCCGAGCCGTACCTCACCGAACCGGCCCCCGGCGTCCATGCGTTCATCCAGCCGGACGGCGGCTGGTGCCTGAACAACGCGGGCTTCGTCACCGACGGGGACGCCACCCTGGTCGTGGACACCGCCGCCACCGAGCGCCGGGCCCGTCTGCTGCGCCGGCGGATCGCCGAGAGCGGCGCGCCATCGCCCCGCACGCTGGTCAACACCCACCACCATGGCGACCACACCTACGGCAACGCCGTCTTCGCACCGGAGGCGACGGTCCTCGGGCACGTCTCCTGCCGCCGTGAGCTGCTGGCCGCCGGGCATCAACTCCATGCGGTGTGGCCGGAGGTGGAGTACGGCGACATCCGGCTGACGGCCCCGGAGGTCACCTACACCGACGAACTGACCCTGCACACCGGCGGCATCGAGGTGTGGCTGCTCCATCCGGGCGTGGCCCACACCACGGGCGACACCCTCGTCTGGCTGCCCCGGCAGCGCCTCGTCTTCGCCGGTGACCTGGTCTTCCACGGCGGCACCCCGTTCATCCTGATGGGTTCGCTGACCGGCTCGCTGCGCGCGCTGGAGCTGCTGCGCTCCCTGGACGCGGTCACCGTCGTCCCCGGGCACGGGCCGGTGACCGGCCCCGAGGTGTACGACGGCATCGAGCGCTATCTGCGGTTCGTCGGCCGGCTGGCGCAGGAGGGCCGGGCGGCCGGCCGTACGCCGCTGGAGGTGGCCCGCGAGGCGGATCTCGGGCCGTTCGCCGAGCTGGCCGAGAGCGAGCGGCTGGTGGCCAACCTGCACCGGGCGTATGCGGAGCTGGCGGGCGCGGCGCCGGGCGCACCGCTCGATCCGATCGCCGCCTTCGGCGATATGGCGGCGATGAACGGCGGGGTGCCGATGGCCTGTCACGCCTGAGCTCCGCCCTCCTGCCGCAGGCAGCCGGGGGAGGGCCGGGGCCGCGGCGATGGCGGGAATTCCCCTGCGTGACGGACGCCCCACGCCGGGCCACTGGACGCCATACCGACTAGTCGGCATGATCGTGCCCAGCGACCGATGGACCGTCCACTCCGCATGGAGGAGCACGATGAGCAAGGGCACCCCTCCCCCGCCGGCCCCGGGCCGGGAGCAGCCTCCCGGCCTCGACCTGGAACGATTGCGCGCGCACCTGGACCGGGAGCGGCCCGGGCTGACCGGCGGGCCGCTGCGGGCGGAGCTGATCGAGGGCGGGCGGTCCAACCTCACGTACCGGATCACCGACGGCACCGGCTCCTGGGTCGTGCGCCGGCCGCCGCTGGGCCATGTGCTGGCGACCGCGCACGACATGCGCCGCGAGCACCGGGTCATCAGCGCGCTGCACGACACCCCGGTGCCGGTGCCCGAGGCGCTGCTGCTGTGCGAGGACGAGTCGGTGATCGGGGCGCCCTTCTACGTGATGGAGCTGGTGGCGGGCACCCCGTACCGCACAGCGGCGCAGCTCGCACCGCTCGGCCCCGAGCGCACCCGCGCGGTGGTCCTCTCCCTGGTCGACACGCTCGTGGACCTGCACGCGGTGGACCCGCAGGCGGTCGGGCTCGGCGACTTCGGCCGGCCGGACGGCTTCCTGGAGCGGCAGCTGCGGCGCTGGGGAAAGCAGTTGGCCGCCTCGAAGAACCGCGAGCTGCCGGGCATCGAGGAGCTGCACGAGGCGCTGGGCCGGGCGCTGCCCGCCTCCCCGGCGCCCGCCGTCGTGCACGGCGACTACCGCCTCGACAACGTCCTGGTCGGCGCCGGGGACACCATCGAGGCCGTCCTGGACTGGGAGATGTCCACGCTCGGCGATCCGCTGACCGACCTCGGGCTGCTGGCGATGTACAGCTCGGACCTGGGCCTGCCCCAGTCCCCGGTGAGCACCACCAGCGGCGCGCCCGGCCACCCTTCGCCGGCCGAGCTGATCGAGCGCTATGCGGCCCGCTCCGGCCGGGACGTCTCGGCCCTCCCCTGGTACACCGCCTTCGCCTGGTTCAAGCTCGCCGTGATCCTCGAAGGCATCCACTACCGCTTCACGCTCGGCCAGACCGTCGGCGCGGGGTTCGACCGGATCGGCGAGCTCGTCCCCGTCTTCATCGACCACGGACTCACCACCCTCAAGGAAGGCTGAGGCACCCATGGACTTCGCATTCGACGCCCGTACCGAGGAGCTGCGCGAGCGGCTCCTGACGTTCATGGACGAGCATGTGTACCCGGCCGAGCAGACCGCCCATGAGCAGCGGGCCGCGCTCGCCTCGCCGTGGGACACCCCGGTGATCGTCGAGGAGCTGAAGGCCGAGGCCCGTAAGCAGGGGCTGTGGAATCTCTTCTTTGTGGACCAGCACAGCCTGCCGGACGCGGAGCACGGCGCCGGGCTGACCAATCTCCAGTACGCGCCGCTGGCCGAAATCACCGGCCGCAGCCCGCAGTTGGCGCCCACCGCGCTGAACTGTGCGGCGCCGGACACCGGCAACATGGAGGTGCTGGCCCAGTTCGGCAACGAGGCGCAGCGCAAGCAGTGGCTCCAGCCGCTGCTGGCCGGCGAGATCCGGTCGGCGTTCGCGATGACCGAGCCGGAGGTGGCCTCGTCGGACGCCACCAACATCGAGACGCATATCGCCAGGGACGGCGACGAGTACGTCATCAACGGCCGTAAGTGGTACATCTCCGGGGCGATGAACCCGCTGTGCCAGATCTTCATCGTGATGGGCAAGACCGACCCCGACGGCTCGGACATCCGCCGTCAGCAGTCGATGATCCTGGTTCCGCGCGAGACCCCCGGCCTGGAGGTGAAGCGCGCCATGCAGGTCTACGGCTACGAGGACCACTACCACGGCGGCCATGCCGAGGTGGTCTTCCACGACGTACGGGTGCCGGCGGGCAATCTGATCGGCGAGGAGGGCGGCGGCTTCGCCATTGCCCAGGCCCGGCTCGGCCCCGGCCGGATCCACCACTGCATGCGGCTGATCGGGATGGCCGAGCGCGCCATCGAGCTGATGTGCCGCCGGGCGGTGAGCCGTACGGCCTTCGGTCAGCCGCTGGCCCGGCAGGGTGTGGTCCAGGGGTGGATCGCGGACGCCCGGGTGGCCGTGGAGCAGCTGCGGCTGCTGGTGCTGAAGACCGCCTGGCTGATGGACACCGTCGGCAACAAGGGCGCCCACACCGAGATCCAGGCCATCAAGATCGCCACCCCGCGCACCGTCGTGGACATCCTCGACAAGGCGGTGCAGTTGCACGGCGCCGCCGGGGTCAGCCAGGACTTCCCGCTGGCGGAGCTGTGGGCCGGGGCCCGCACGCTCCAATTGGCGGACGGGCCGGACGAGGTGCACCAGCGGTCGCTGGCGCGCCGTGAGCTGAAGAAGTACCTCTGAAGGCCCGAGCAGCCGCAGAACGGCGAAGGGCCCCGCGACCACCGGCGGTCGCGGGGCCCTTCGCCGTGCGCGCTACGGCCGCAGCGCCCGCAGCAGCAGTTCCGCGAGGTGGTCGGCGACCTGCTGCGGGCTGAGCGGGCCGTCCTCGCGGTACCACGTGCCCAGGTGGTGCACCGAGCCGAAGTGGTAGTCCACGACGAGGTCGGCGGGGATGTCGGCGGCGAACACGCCGGTGCGCTGGCCCTCCTCGACCAGGGCGCGGAACCGTTCGTGGTAGCGCCGCCGTTCGGCGCGTACCTGCTTGTCCTTCTCCGGGGCGAGGTGGTGCATCGAGCGGAAGAAGATCTTGGTGTCGTCGAGGTTCTCGATGGTGGTGACGACGACATCGGCGGCCGCGTCCCGCAGCCGCTGCTCGACCGGCGCGTCGGCGCCGGCGAAGTGGTCCAGCCGCTCCTGCTGGAGCCGCAGCACCCGGCCGTAGACCTCGTGCAGCAGATCGTCCTTGGAGCCGAAGTAGTGGTACAGGGCGCCCTTGGTGACGCCCGCCGCATCGACGATCTCCTGGACGGAGGTGCGGTCGTAGCCCTGCTCCGCGAAGAGCCGGGTGGCGGTGGCCAGCAGCCGCTGGGCCACCGGCTTCGCCCCGCCGTTGCCGTTGCCGTCCTTCGTGCCGGCCATCGCCCTCACCTGTCCTTCGTGCCTTGTCATGCGCGGTGGCGCAGCTCCCGTCGGAGGATCTTGCCACTCGTGGTCTTCGGAAGCTCGGCCAGGATCTCCACCTCACGGGGATATTTGTACGCCGCGAGTCGCTCCTTGCAGTACGCGGCCAGCTCGGCGGGTTCCGAGGCGGTGCCGGGCCGCAGGCTGACGTACGCCTTCACCGACTCGCCACGGTAGGCGTCGGGCACCCCGACGACCGCCGCCTCGCGCACCGCGGGGTGGCTGTAGAGCACGTCCTCGACCTCCCGCGGCCACACCTTGAAGCCGGCCGCGTTGATCATGTCCTTCTTGCGGTCGACGACATAGAGCCAGCCCTCGGTGTCCATGAAGCCGATGTCGCCGGTGCGCAGCTCACCGTCCGGGAAGCCCTGGGCGGTGGCGTCCGGGCGGCGCCAGTAGCCCGGGATGACCTGCGGCCCGCGGACCGCGATCTCGCCCTGTTCGCCGAACGGCAGGTCCCGGCCCTGCTCGTCGATGATCCGTACGACGGTGTCGGGGCCGGGGACGCCGACGGCGAGGGTGCCGGAGACCTTGTCGACCGGCGCCTCCCTGCCCGGCGGGACGCTGGCGCAGGGGGCGGTGCACTCGGTCAGGCCGTACCCGTTGTGGAGGTAGGGGCCGAAGCCGGTACGGAACGTCTCGACGAGGGCGGGCGGCAGCGGAGCGCCGCCGGAGGACATGGTCACGAAGGACGCGAAGTGGTCGCGGGTGACCCCGGGGTGCGCCATCAGCGCCATATAGGCGGTGGAGGGGCCGACCGTATAGGCGGGCCGATGCTCCAGGAAGGCGTCCAGGACGACGCCGGCCTCGAAGCGGTAGGCGAGCGCGAGGGTGCCGGAGTTGACGAGGCAGGCCGCCAGTTCGCAGACCAGGCCGGTGATGTGGAAGAGCGGGGCGAGCGCGAAGTAGGTGGCGCCGTCGGGCAGGCCCAGACCGGTGCGCTGGCGCTCGGCGTTGTACGTGATGTTGCCGTGGGTGTTGGTCGCGCCCTTGGGGGTGCCACTGGTGCCGGAGGTGTAGCTGATCAGCGCGAGGTCGTCGGCGGTGAGCTGCGGGTCGGCCGGTACCGCACGTATCGGGCCGGCGGTGCGGGCGACGGTCAGCAGATCGTCGGCGCCCTCCTGCGGCTCCAGCCGGGCGCCGCGCAGCACCCGCCGGTCGTCGCGGGTCTGCAGATCCCGCTCCCATGCGGTGAGCGCGATCCGTACGGACGGGGCCCCGTCGGCGATCAGGCGCAGAAAGCCGTCCCAGGTGCGGTCGGCGCAGATGACGGCGGTGACCTGGGCGTCGTCCAGGATGTGCCGCATCTCGGCGGACTTGTACATGGGGTTGACCGGGACCACCACCCCGCCGGCCTTCCACACGCCGAGCACGGCGAGCACGAAGTGCGGGGTGTTCTGCAGCATGACCGCGGCCCGGTCGCCGCGCCGGAAGCCGCGCCCGGCGAGATGGGCGGCGATGCCGTCGGAGAGCGCATCGGTCTCGGCGTAGGACAGCCGGCCGTCGAAGTAGGCGAGCGCCGTGCGGTCGGGGACGCGGCCGACCGCGGCCCGGAAGGCGTGCAGCGTCGTGGGCGGCGGCTGGACGGGGGCGCGCTGGGCGTCGGTGAGCTGTGCCAGCCACGGCTTGTCCTGGTAGGAGGTCATCGGGTGCGGCCCTTTCTTCCTGATCGCCTGATCATCCCTGCGGGGGAACACCGGGGGTGTGGCGGGGGTGGTACACCGGCCGGCCCGGTGCACCACCCCCGTCCGTACGGGCGCAGTGCGCGCGCAGCCTCCCTCAGGAGCGGCCCTCGGCCTGCTCCAGCTTCTGCTGGAGGTGGTTCATCCCGGCCAGCCAGCGGTCGGGCTCGGCGGCCCGGGTCGCGTAGTAGCCGCCGACCTCCGGGTGCGGCAGGACCAGGAAGCGGCCCTCGGCCATGGCCGCGAAGAGCGCCTCGGCGACGTCCTCGGGCTCCACGGCGGTGGGCGTGAGGACCAGGTCGCCGGCGGCGCCGGTGGCGGCCAGCATGTCGGTGCGGACGCCCTGGGGGCAGATGGCGTGGACGTCGATGCCGCGGTGGCGGTAGGTCAGCGAGAGCCATTCGGCGAAGGCGTAGGCACCGTGCTTGGTGACGCTGTAGGGGGCCGCGGCGACCATGGTCAGCAGGCCCGCGGCGGACACCGTGGAGATGAAGCGCCCGCTGCCGCGCTCCAGCCACTCGGGCAGCAGCTCACGGGCGGCCCGGACATGGGCCATGACATTGACGTCCCAGGCCAGCGTCCAGTCCTCCTCGGACGCCTCGGGCCCGCCGCCGGTGCCGACCCCGGCGTTGGCGCAGAAGATGTCGATGCCGCCGCCCAGCGCCGCCCGCGCGGCCGGAACGACGCCGGAGGCGTCCCCGGCGACCGCGAGCGCCCCGATCTCCGCGGCGGTCCGCTGCGCCTTGGCCTCGTCCAGATCGTTGACCACGACCCGGGCCCCCTCGGCGGCGAACCGGCGGGCCAGGGCGGCGCCGATCCCCCCGCCCGCCCCGGTCACGACAACGGCCTTGTCCCGTACGGCTTCCACTGCGGTGTCTCCCTCGGTCGCGCCGAATCGGCTGCAGGCAGACTAACCAGTCGGTATGTCTTGGCGGAAGAGGCCCGTTTCCGTCACGGCCGCCGCCGGGCGGGCCGTGTGTCACGGCCGGGGCCGTTCCGCAGCGGGCCGGTGCGCGTTAGCGTGCACACGACACGTAGTCGCTGGATTACCGGCTGCTGATCACGGAGGTGTGCGGATGGCTCTGTCGAGACGTGTTCTGCTCGGGCGGCTGGCGGCGACCGGAGCGGCCGGGGCGGCCCTGACCGCGGCCGCGGGCCCGGCCGCCGCACGGCCCGCGCACGGCGGCCGGCGGCGGGTGCACACCGGCTTCGACCGGCTCGCCGCCGACGGCTACCGCCTCCTGGACGGCCGCACCGTCGGCGTCGTCACCAACCCCACCGGCGTCACCCAGGACCTGCGGCACCTCGTCGATGTGATGCACGCCGACGACCGGGTGCGGCTGACCGCGGTCTTCGGCCCCGAGCACGGCTTCCGGGGCACCGCCCAGGCCGGCGGCTCCGAGGGCCGCTACGACGACCCGGCCACCGGACTGCCGGTCTACGACACCTACAACAAGAGCGGCAAGGAACTCGCCGGCATCTTCACCGCCTCCGGTGTGGACACCGTCGTCTTCGACATCCAGGACGTCGGCGCGCGCTTCTACACCTACATCTGGACGCTCTACGACTGCATGGTGGCGGCGGTCCTCGCCGGCAAGCGCTTCGTGGTGCTCGACCGGCCGAACCCGGTCACCGGCCGCGCGGCCACCGGCCCGGTGCTCGACAAGGCGTACGCCTCGTTCATCGGCCGGGAGCCGATCGCCCAGGCGCACGGGATGACGGTGGCGGAGCTGGCGCTGCTGTTCAACGGCGAGTTCGTCCCGCAGGCCGCCGGGCGCCCGGTGGAGCTGGAGACCGTCCGGATGACCGGCTGGCGGCGCACCGACTTCTTCGGGGCGACCGGCCTGCCCTGGGTGCCGCCGAGCCCCAACATGCCCACCCCCGACACCGCCCTCGTCTACGCCGGCAGCTGCCTCTTCGAGGGCACCAACCTCTCCGAGGGCCGCGGCACCACCCGCCCCTTCGAGCTGCTGGGCGCGGACGGCATCGACCGGCGGTGGGCCGCGGCCGCCACCGAACTGGACCTGCCCGGCGTCCACTTCAGGGAGGCGTACTTCACCCCCACCTTCTCCAAGTTCCAGGGCACCACGATCGGCGGCGTCCAGTTGCACGTCCACGACCCCGAGGCGTTCGACCCGGTACGCACCGGCATCGGCCTCCTGGTGACCGCGAAGCGCGTCTGGAAGGGCTTCGCCTGGCGGCCGGACCACGGCATCGACCGGCTGACCGGCTCCGCGGCCGTACGGACGATGATCGACGCGGGTGCGGGGCCGGACGAGATCATCGCGGCCTGGCAGGAGGGGCTGCGGCGCTTCCGGTCGGTGCGGGAGCGCTATCTGCGCTACCGCTGAGAGCGCGCCGGGGAGGGCCGGCGCCCGCCGCCGCTCTGTTGGCGCCCGCCGCCGCTCCGGTGGACGGTGCCGTCGGGGTCCAGTCCGCGGAAGGCGAGCAGGACCACCAGGAACCCTCCGCAGCAGATCGACACATCGGCGAGGTTGAGGACGGCGAAGTGGGCGGGGGCGATGAAGTCGATCACCCCGCCCTGGAATCCGCCGGGCGCGCGGAAGAGCCGGTCGGTGAGGTTGCCCAGCGCCCCGCCGAGCAGCAGGCCGAGCGCGAGGGCCCAGCGCACGCTGTAGAGCTTGCGGGCCAGGCGCACGATGACGACGACCACCACCGCGGCGATGAAGCTGAACATTATGGTCATCGCCTCGCCCAGGCCGAAGGCGGCGCCGCGGTTGCGGAGGACCCGGAGCTGCAGCAGGGTCCCGATGACCTGTACCGCGTCGTGGTGTTCCAGCTTCGCGACCACGAGCAGTTTGCTGCTCAGGTCGAGGAGGTAGGCCAGGGCGGCGACCGCCAAGAGCACCGGGATGAGCCGTTTGCGCCGGACCGGGCCGCGCTCCTCGGCGGCGTCCGCCGCGGGTGCACCGGTGGTCTGCTGTGTTTCCGTCACGGGAGTCCCCCCAACGTTGTCCCGCCCCAAGCACCCCTGGTCGGGAACGAGCGTACGGCACCCCGGTCCGCCACCGGGCGGGCGCCACGGCCGGTTCCTGACGACACCTCAGAACGGCGGACGCGCCGCCTCACGACCGGAACCACCACCGGCCGCTCTCCCACGACAGGGCGTCCCACAGGAGGTTGAGGGGGTGGTCGGGGGCGTAGGAGCCGCGCTCCCCGCGGCGGGTGAACACCCCGACCAGCACCTCGGTCCGGGGACCCGCCTCCCCGACCAGTTCCAGGGTGCGCAGTCCGCCGGCCTCCGGGAGACGGCCGTCCGCGGCCGCTTCTCCGATGCCCCGGGTGACCAGCATCGCCCCGCTCACCACCCCGGACCGCAGCAGCTCGAAGCCGTAGTGGGCGGCCTCGATCTCGGCCGCGATGGAGAGCTTCTGCCCGTAGTCCGGGCCGTACCACGAGGTCAGGAAGCGGTCTATCAGGCCGCGCGCCGAGACGACCAGGGGCAGCCCGGGCAGTGCACGGGCGTGGAAGGAGGTGCCGGGGAGCGTCTCCGGCGGCAGGTTCGTCAGCAGGGAAAGCCCGCTGCGCCGCCATTCCATGACCTCGTACGGACCAAACACTTCCGCTTCTGCGCCCTCGGTGACGACCACGCTGCCGCAGACCAGATCGAGCTCCTTGGAGCGCAATTTGGCGAAAAGGTCGCCGGTGCGGACATGGGTCACTTTCAGATCGACGTCGTCGCGCTCGAATTCCCCGGTGACGCGTTCCACCGCGTCCAGCAGAAAGCCGAGCGTATAGCGGGTGGTGCCGACGGACAGCGTCCGGCCCAGCCGGCGGCGGGCATCGCGCACCCCGTCCGACCACTCCCCCAGCGTGCGCCGCGCCAGCTCCACCAGCGCCTCGCCGGTCGCGGTGAACAGGGCGTCCCTGCCCCGCCCCTGCTTGAGGACCAACTCCTCGCCGCACAGCCCGGAGAAGGTGCGGTTCATGGTGTCCAGCTGCTTTTGCACGCTGGACTGTTCCCGGCCGAGCCGGCGCGCGGCACCCAGCGCGGTGCCCGTCTCGTGGACGACGATCAGCGTGCGCAGCTGGTCCATGGTGGTATCCAGCAACTCCGTCGGGTACTGCTGCGGGCCTAACAAAGCCATGCGCCCCTACTCGCCTTCCCATCCCCGGAATTCAGGACGGTGCAGCATAACCCCAGGGAAAACCCGCCCGGACACCGCCGGGATAGCTGGGGGTTTCTTCCGGAAAACAGGGGATGCGTTCTCGGTGAACCGTGGAATGGTCAAGTAAATCCCGGGATCGCGGGACGGGCACAGGCCCCGGGCGCGCGCCCGGGGCCTGCCGCCGGTATCCGGTCCGCCGAATGGGCGGGCCGCCGTACCTCCGCTACCGGTGGGCGGGGAATTCCACGACCTGCTGATAGGTCGGCCGGTTCTGCCAGCTGATGGTGTCGTGGGTCAGACCCCCGACCGTGCGGTGGATGATCGCGTCCGCACACCACTGGTCGCCGGCCTTGCAGCTGCCGTCGCCGGGGTAGACCTGCTCGGCGGTCTTCCCGGTCGCCTGCTGCAGGGTGGCCAGCAGGGTGTCACGGCAGGCGGACAGGTCACCGCCGCCGCAGTACGGCTCCGCGAGCGGGCCCTGCACCTTGTCGCCGAGCACCGCCCGCAGGTCCTTGTCCGCATAGCTCCACCAGCCGTACTGGAAGGCCGAACCGGCGTGCCCCCCGGTCGGACCGTGGCCGGCCGACGGCGATTCGTCGATGCCGAGGTTGGCCCGCAGCGCGTCATAGAGGTCGCCGCCCAGCCCGGGCTTGAAGACCGCCTCGATCATCTGCGGCCACCAGGCGTCCATCAGCCGCACCGCGTCGGGGTGGGCGTAGGTGTGCGAGCCCGCGGCGGTCTCCCGTCGCTGGGCGCCGTCCTTGCCCCAGGCCTCCAGTTGCTGCACTGCGGTCTTCAGCTTCGGGTCGGTGACGGGCTTGCTGGTGAGGACCCGCAGGAGTTCGGGGAGCACGTCCTCGCCGCGCAGATCGGTGACCGCGGCCTGGGACATGGCGCGGGTCAGCGACGCCCGGGTCACCCCGCCGTCCTTGGTCAGGGCGCGCACCCGGTCGTCCAGCAGATTGCCGCGGTGCACCGAGCCGTTGCCGAAGCCCGCCGAGTCGTAGTCCTTGGCCTGTTTGTTGTTCCAGGAGATGTAGTAGTCCTGGTCGACGGACTGCGGGTGCTGGGCCGGCGGGGTGTAGTCGGTGGTGTTGGTGGCGGGGTCGTAGCCCTTCCACTCGTAGGCGTCGTCCGCCTTGACGGGCAGCGCCGGATCGACGTCCGGGTTGCGGACCGGGTTGAGGCCGCTGTTGTAGTACGCGATGTTCCGGGAGTCGGCGTAGAACCAGTTGAAGGCGTAGCCGATGTGCCCGGCGGCCTTCTGGAACGACGCGGCGTCGGTGACGTAGGACGGGTCGTTGAACATCTGGAAGCCGATGATCGAGTCGGCCTCGTGGCGGTAGGTGGAGCGCTGCGCGGTGTAGGCGACGGGCTTGCCGTCGACGGTGGCGCGGTGGCTGACGATCCCGTACTTCGTCCGGAAGACCTGCATCCGGTAGGAGCCGGCCGCGGTCGGGTCGGCGACGGTGGGCTTCCAGGAGTTGGTCCGCTCCAGCTTCTCCATGGGGACGCAGCCCCCGCGGTAGCGGTAGGAGGTGGAGTCCTTGGTGGGCGCGGAGCCGTCCGCGTTGCACAGCTCGACGGCGTAGGTGTCGGTGATGTCCTGGCCGGCGGAGGTGGCGCTCCAGGCGTAGTCCTGGCCGCGGCCGAGCTGGACGTACATCCCCACGCCCGCGAAGGAGGCGCCGCGGGCGCTGATGCCGGGGCCCTGGATCTCCTGGAGCATCAGCAGCTGGGGCGCGAAGTAGCCGGTCTGCGGGCCGAAGACGGCGACGGGGTGGCCGCTCGCGGTGTGTTTGCCGGAGACCAGCAGGGCGTTGGACATCCCGCGGTGCTGCGTGGGGTCGAAGCTCCCCTTGGGCAGCACCCCGTCCTTGAAGAGGCCTTCCAGCTTCTTGTACTTCCTGGGGGCCTTGACCGGGTCCCGCGGCGGGGTGCCGCTCTTGACGGTCGCCGCGCCGGTGCGGTCGAAGACCAGCGGCTCGGCGGTGACCGAGCCGCGGTCGGGCAGCGCGGTGCCCTTGGCCTCGGCCGGCTTGACCGCGTACGGGAAGCTGCTCCCGTCGTGCAGGGTCTTGGCGGCCTCGGGGTCGTTGCGCTCCCGGAAGGACTCCCAGACCGCGGTGCCCTTCTCGACGCCGTACTTCTGCTGGGCGGAGAGCAGCGCGAGGGCCGAGGGGACCTCGCCGCCACCGCCGTTGCCGAACAGCCCGCCGACGACGGAGGCCAGGGCTATCAGGTCGGTGAGCTTGAAGGGCTGGATCTCACCGGAGTTGGTGATCGCGTCGACATGGCCGGTGAGGACGTACTCCCCGGGGAAGTAGCGGCCGTTCTTGGACTGTTCGCGGTAGGCGTTGATGCCGTCGACGTAGGCCTGGGCGTCCTGCATGGCCAGCTTGCCGCGCTCGCCGTTGTGGTCCTTGATGTAGTCGACCTGCTGTTGCAGATCCTCCTCGGTGTACGGCGCCTGCGGCCAGAACTGCTGCTCCAGGCCCTGGTTGGCGAGCGCGCCGCCCGCGAAGGAGGTCAGTTCGCCGCGGCCGATGTGGCGGAAGAGGTCCATCAGCCAGAGCCGGTCCTGGCCCGCCGCGTAGCCGGCGCCGTATTCGGTGCCGTAGCGGGTGGTGCCCTTGATGTGCGGGACACCGGTCTTCTTGTCCCGGGTGATGGTGACGTCGTTGCGGGGCGTGGTGACCTTGCCGACCTGGTCCTGGGGGACGCCGAAGGAGGCGTCGTTGAAGAACTGGGTGAGGGTGTCGTCGGTGAGCGACTGATAGCCGCTCGCCAGCGCGCCGTACGGGCCGAGTTGGTCGGTGGAGTGCTCGGGGTGGGTGCCGAACAGCTTGTTGCCGAGGATCTCCACCAAGGTGGCGTTGCCGGTGGCGCCGGGCGGCAGGATGTCGGCGCACTGGCCCTGGCAGTAGTCGTCGGCGTCGTGCACGGCCGCGGCCGCGGTGGGGGGCGGTGCCAAGAACGTGGCACCCAAGGCGAACAGGGCCGCCGCGGCGGCGGTCCTGAGCCTTCCGGTACGTCGTCGCATTCCTGCTCCTCGGTGGGGGTCCCCCGGCTCTTCGAGACCTTGGGGGGAAGGTGGGCGGGACGTTACCGGCGGTTATCCCAGGCCGGAAGATGAACAACAGTCAACTTTTTGCTTTCTCACGGGACATGGGGATGACGGCCGCCATCGCACCGCCGGGTCGCACCCCGGGCCGTCCCCTGAGCTCCGCCCGGCCCCGCACCCCGGCTCGCCTCCCGGACCCCGCCGGTCCGCACCCCCGCACCCCCGCACCCCCGCACCCCCGCACCCCCGCACCCCACCAGCCAAAACCGCAAAAAAGTTCGATGGATCCAAGTGGGGGCAGGCTACGTCTCATCCACGTCAAGTCGGATCCTCCCCACGGAGGTGGGAAGAAATGGCCGGTTTCAGAGCCCTCGCAGAGCAGGTCCGCAATCCACGTCTCGTCGCGACCCAGCGACGTACCGCGCTGCGCAAGTGCCTTGAACGCTTCGCCCCTTACGGGCATCGGGCGACCTGGCACCATCTGTGCACCCGGGCCGGTATCGCAACCCAGGACCGCGATCCCGATCCGGAGCGGCTGGTGGCCGCGCTGACCGAGCTGGAGGAGGCCCGTACTCTCTGGCTCGCGTACGAGGAAGAGTTCGCCGCCCGGCGCCGCAAGGAGAAGCACGACGGCATCCGGCAGCCCGGTGCCCTCGACGAGTGGCACCGGCGTACCTGGGGCGGCTGCGACATCGTGCCGTGCCAGTCGCCGCAACGGCACCCCGCGGCCCGCCTCGCGGTGGTGCTCCGCAACATGATCGCGGCGATGGAGGCGGGACGCCCGCGCCGCGACTGCCCGGTGTGCGGCGGCACCCGCTTCACCTGGCTCCCCGAGTCCATGAACCACCCGGCGTCCGGGCCGGCCTGCCGGGAGTGCGGGGTGCTCGCGCCGGTGTCCGTGCTCACGCCCGAGGTGCTGATGGCCGCGGACCGGGTCCACGGCGCGGGGGCGTTCGCGGCGGCCTGAGCAGGCCGGCGAAGCCGCACCGGGCTCAGGGGGAAAGGCCGTGTCCGGGCGTTGTCGGACCCTGCTGCCATCATGAGGGCATGATTCAGGTCTGCCTCAACGGCCCCCGGACCGCGGCCGATTCCGGCGCTGTACCGATGTCACCGGCCGCCCTCGCCACTGCCGCACGGCAGGCGGTGGCGGCCGGAGCCGAGGATGTCCACGTCCATCCCAAGACCCCGTGCGGCCAGGATTCGCTCGCCCCGCAGGTGGTGGCCGCGGCCCTGGAGGCGATCCGGGCGGTGGTGGACGTCCCGGTCGGGGTGACCACCGGCGCCTGGGCCGAGCCGGATCCCGAGCGCCGGCTGGCGCGGATCACGTCCTGGACGGTGCTGCCCGATCACGCGTCGGTGAACTGGCACGAGCCGGGCGCCGACGCGCTTGCCGCGGCCCTGATGGAGCGCGGCGTCGGCGTCGAGGCCGGCATCTGGGCGCGCACCGCCGCCGCCGGGCTGTTCGCCCGCTCCCCTCTCGCACCCAGGGTGCTGCGGGTGCTGGCCGAAGTGATCAGCACCGAAGCCGGCACCGACGCGGGCGCCGACGCCGCTTCCGCGCCGGCCACCGCGCGCGAGCTGCTGGCCGCGCTGGCCGGTGCCGCGCCCGGCCGCCCGGTGCTGCTCCATGGAATGGACGGCGGGGCCTGGCCGGTGCTGCGGCTGGCCGGCGCACTGGGTCTGGACACCCGGATCGGCCTGGAGGACACCCTCCTGCTGCCCGACGGCCGCCCGGCCCGCGACAACGCTGAGCTGATACGCGCCGCAGCCGCCGCGATGAGCGGGCCTGCCCGCGACGCATGAACTGCCCGTTCATCAGGTCTGCTTCGTGGATACCCCCTCGTTTACGAGGGGGAGGAGTCAAATACGGCCTTTACGCACCGACCCGGAAACTGAAACAACTGTGCACGGGCTGACCACCCGCACCGGCATCGCGCCCGGCGGGCACCGGCCCCGCCCGTACGGCACCAGGCCGCACGGGCTCCCGCCCCATGCCTCCAGGGCATGGGAGGTACCCCCAGGAGAGGGTGGACGTCCATGGCCGAACTGCACGATCTGACCGCGCTCGAACAGGCCGAGGGGATCCGGTCCGGTGAGATCTCCCCCGTGGAGCTCACCGAGCACTATCTGACGCGGATCGAGCGGCTCGACGACACACTCGGCGCGTTCCTCACCCGTACCCCGGAGATCGCCCGCAAGCAGGCCTCGGAGGCGGAGAGCGAGGCCGCCGCGGCCCGCCGCGAGGGCCGCGAACTCCCCCCGCTGTACGGCGTCCCGGTCCCGGTGAAGGACCTCAACCAGGTGGCCGGGGTGCGCTGCACGATGGGTTCCCGGGCACTGGCCGAGAATGTGCCAGTGCTCGACGACCATGTGGTCACCAAGCTGCGGACGGGCGGCACGATCCTGCTCGGCAAGACCAACACCCCCGAATTCGGGCTGCCCTGCTACACCGAGAACGGCCTCGCGCCGCCCGCCCGCACCCCCTGGGACCCGGAGCGCTCGGCGGGCGGCTCCAGCGGCGGGGCGGCCGCGGCGGTGGCCGGCGGACTGGCGCCGCTCGCGCATGCCAGCGACGGCGGCGGCTCGATCCGCATTCCGGCTTCCGTCTGCGGGCTGTTCGGCATCAAGCCCAGCCGGGGCCGGATCAGCGGCGGCCCCCTGCTGCACGACGTCTCCGGCCTGGCCACCTCGGGCCCGCTGGCCCGTACGGTCGCCGATGCGGCCACGCTGCTGGACGTCCTGGCGGGCCCCATGCCCGGCGACCCGTTCGCGGCGCCGTCGTTGCGGCCCGGCGAGACGTTCGCCGGGCACGCCCGCCGCGACCCGGGACGGCTGCGGATCGCCTGCCTCACCGAGGCGCCCGTCCCCGGTGTCGAGGTCCACCCCGACTGCCGCACCGCCACCACCGACACCGCCGCGCTGCTGTCCGGACTCGGCCATGAGGTCGAGGAGTTGTCACTGCCGGCCGACGACGGCATCCTCACCGCCTTCACCCGCGTCTGGTCGGTGCTGGCCGCGAGCCGCCCCGTGCCACCGGGAGGCGAGGAGCTGCTGATGCCGCTCACCCGCTATCTGCGGTCCCGCGGCGCCGAGGTCTCCGGCACGGAATTCTCCCGCTCGCTGTATGCCTTCCGGATGCTCGCCCAGTCCCTCGCGGACGGGCTGATGCCGCCGGGCGGCTATGACGTGATCCTCTCGCCGACCGTGGCCGCACCTCCGGTCCCGGTCGGCGCCCTGCGCAACGACGCCGATCCGCAGGCCGAGTTCGCCGCCATCGGCGCCTTCACCCCGTTCACCGCGGTCTACAACGCCACCGGCCAGCCCGCGGTGAGCGTCCCGCTCCAGTGGAACGCCGAGGGCCTGCCGATCGGGGTGATGCTGGCCGGCCGGTACGGCGACGAGGCCACCTTGATCGCGCTCTCCGCCCAGCTGGAGCAGGCCCGCCCGTGGGCGGGCCGCAAGCCGGCCATGTGGTGACACCCGGGTGTGCGTCCGCCCCGCGCCGGGACGGACGCACACCCGCTCACCGCTCGTCCGGACAGCACCCCGGCGCACTGTGGCCACCCGGCGTGCCGCTGGGCCGCCCGGCCGCGCCCTGCGGGTCGCCGGCGCGCCGCTGCGCCCCCTCCGGGTCCTGGGCGCTCCGGTCGACCCGTAGCCGGCGCGCGCCGGGCCCCTGCTCACCGAGGCTGTCGTACGGGTTGGACAGCGCGCAGGTCTCCAGCGAGAGACAGCCGCAGCCGATGCAGTCGGTCAACCGGTCGCGCAATTCGACGAGTTGAGTGATCCGCTCGTCCAGCTCGGAACGCCAGCCCTCGGAGAGCCTGGCCCAGTCGGCGCGGTTGGGGGTGCGCTCGTCGGGCAGCTCCGCCAGTGCCTCACGGATCACCGCGAGCGGAATCCCGACCCGCTGCGCCGCCCGCACGAACGCGACCCGGCGCAGCGCATCACGGGAGTAGCGGCGCTGGTTGCCCGCCGTCCGGGTACTGCTGATCAGCCCCTTGGACTCGTAGAAGTGCAGCGCGGAGACCGCGGCGCCACTCCGCGCGGAAAGCTGGCCGACGGAGAGCTCATGAACCTTGTACGGAAGCTGGGGCACGGTTCCACCCTAGGACGTGTCCGGTGGTCCCCAAGCGTTGACAGCGGGTGCCCGTACTCCGCATGCTGAGCAAGCGCTTAGTCCGCCGCCCGGCCGGTCGGCGGCGGATGGATCCCGAGGAGGCAGACGGAGATGGCACAGCCCCGAGTGTTCGGATCGCTCGACGAACTGCGGGCCGCGGTCGGTGAGGACCTGGGCACCAGCGACTGGCTGGAGATCGACCAGAAGCGGATCGACCTGTTCGCGGACGCCACCGGCGATCACCAGTGGATCCATGTGGACCCGGAGAAGGCGGCGGCCGGCCCCTTCGGCACCACCATCGCGCACGGCTATCTGACGCTGTCGCTGCTGCCCGCCCTCGTCCCGCAGCTGATGCGGGTCGACAACGTGACGATGGGCATCAACTACGGCAGCAACAAGGTGCGCTTCCCCGCGACCGTCCCGGTCGGCTCCCGGCTGCGCGCCACGGGCCGGATCGCGGAGGTGGCCGAGGTGTCCGGCGGCGTCCAGCTCACCACGGTCGTGACCGTCGAACGCGAGGGCGGCGACAAGCCCGTGTGCGTCGCGGAGACGGTCAGCCGCTTCTACCTCTAGTCCGGCCTACGCCCCGCACACCGGTCCGGGACCCGACGGGCCGGTGCCGGGGCGGAACCGACGGGCCGGTGCGCGGGGCGGAACCCCGCCGGCCGCCTCACCAACCTCTCCGGACAGCACACCTAGCCCCGGTCCGGCGCCCCCACCATCCGCAGGACGAGATCGGCGTAGAGGGTGCCCACCTCGTCCGGCGTGCGCGGGCCGTCGGCCGTGAACCAGCGGGCGACGTCCACGCACAGCGACAGCACCGCGAGGGTGGTGCCGGGGACGTCATCGGCCCGGAACTCCCCGCTGTCGGCGCCGTCCTGGATGATCTGCCGCAGCAACCGGTCGGTCCGGCGGCGCAGACCGGTGATCTCGGTGTAGTGCTCGGGGCTCAGCGCCTGGAGCTCGTACTGGATGACCCGGGCGGTGGTGTGGTGCTCGGCGTGCCAGCGGGCGAAGGTGCGCACGGCGTCGCGCAGCCGCTCGGTGGCGCTGCCCCCGGCCCCGGCGGCGGCGCCCATGATGCGCAGCGCCTTTTCGTGGCCGATGCCGCTGATGCGGTAGAGCAGCTCTTCCTTGGTCTTGTAGTGGATGTAGAGCGCGGCCGGGCTCATACCGGCCCGGCCGGCGATGTCACGGGTGGTGGTCGCGTGGTAGCCGCGCTCCGCGAAGGCCTCGACGGCGGCACCGACCAGCCGTCGCGCGGCGTCCGGGGTCACCCCGGCCCACTCCTCGTTCTCCTCTTCGGCCCGTTCCGCCGCCGCACCCATCGCGCTCCCCGCTCCTCGATCCACCAGGGACCCTCCACTGACGGATCGAACACCATATCGCGCCGCTGAGCAAGCGCTTAGGGTCCGGCGGGTGCGGGCGGGCCGGCCGGAGCGGTTAATGAGCACTGCTAGTTTTCCGCGAACGGCCCCTACTATGTGCGTCATGGCCCGACCCCGTAAGCCCCTGCTGAGCCGCGAACGCATCGTCTCCACGGCGCTGGCGCTCATCGACTCCGAGGGGCTGCCGGCGCTCTCCACCCGGCGGCTGGCGGCGGAGCTGGGGGTGAGCGGGCCCTCCCTCTACAACCACTTCACGACCAAGGACGAGATCCTCGACGCGGTGGCCGACACGGTCATCGCCCAGGTCGATGTGTCGGCGCTGGAGACGGGCGGGGACTGGCGCGCCGGGCTGCTCGGCTGGGCCCGCTCCTATCGCGCGGCGCTCGCCGCCCATCCGCACATCGTGCCGTTCCTCGCCCAGGGGCCCGGCCGCCGCCCCGCCGGACTGAAGATGGCCGACGCGGCGTTCGGCGGCATGGTCGAGGCGGGCTGGCCGCCCGCCCAGGCCACCCGGGTCTGTGCGATGGTCCGCTACTTCGTCGCCGGCTCCGCGCTGGGCTCGTTCGCCCGCGGTTTCGTCGACGACCCGAGCGCCTACGACCCCGCCGACTATCCGCATCTGGGCCAGGCCCATCTGCTGGCGGAGCATCAACGGCAGGTGGACGAGGGCGCGTTCGAGACCGGGCTGCGCGCGCTGGTGGACGGCCTGGCGCTGCAATTCCCTGCGCGGCCCGCCGAGCACTGACTACCGTGAGTGTTCCGGCCATTACCGGAATCGGCCGGTTGTGGAGGAGGTCCCATGCCGCCGCGAAGGGTCGTCACCGGACGGAGCAAGGAGCCGCGCAAGCGGTTCGCGGAGGAACTGCGCTTACTGCGTGCGCAGAAGGGCGACAGCCTGCGGAAGCTCGGTGAGGTGCTCGGCTGGGACGCGTCGCTGTTCGGGAAGATGGAGAGCGGGAAGACCATCGGCAGCCCGGAGGTGGTGGAGGCGCTCGCCCAGCACTACGGGGCGCAGGAATGGCTGCTGACGCTGTGGGAGTTGGCGGTGGGGGATCCTACGCAGTTCCTGGAGCAGTACCGGAGGTACATGGCGCTGGAACAGGAGGCGATGAGCCTCTGGCATTACGCCCCGAGCGCGCCGCCCGGCCTACTCCAGACGGCCGGGTATGCGCGCGAAGCGCTCGCGACGGGCGACCTCCAGGGCCGGGAGCTGGACCAGCAGGTCGAGGCGCGCATAGGGCGTCGGAAGTTGCTGGAGCGGGACGACGCACCGCCCTTTCGCGTCATCCTCTCCGAGGCGGTGCTGCGCACGCGGCTGCGCGACCCGCAGAAGTGGCGGGAGCAGCTGGAGTACCTGGCGGAGGCAGCGGAACGCCCGAAAATCACCCTCCACGTCCTGCCGTTCAGCGCCGGTCCGCATGGCCTGATGAACACCGCCATGATGTTCCTGCGGCTGCTGGACGGTCGTACCGTGGCGTACACCGAGAATGACGATCGCGGTGAACTCATCGAGGAAAACGGCAGGGTTGAGGGTTTGCAGCGCCGATACGATGCGATGCGTGACCTGGCGCTGTCCCCGGCCGAGTCGCGGAAGTACATCATCCAGATGTTGGAGGAAGTGCCGTGCGAGCCATCGACCTGAGCAATGCGACGTGGCGCAAGAGCAGCTACAGCAACACGAGTGGCGGCGACTGCATCGAGGTCTCCGACGACTTCCTCACCGCCGCCAACTGGCGCAAGAGCAGCTACAGCAACACGTCTGGCGGTGAGTGCATCGAGATAGCCGACAACCTCCCCGCCCTCGTCCCCGTACGGGACAGCAAGAACCCCCAAGGGCCCGCGCTCGTCTTCAGCGCCACCGCCTGGGGGTCCTTCGTTGCCGCCGTGAAGAACAGCGCCGTCTAGAAGACGACCAGCGCCCGCCCGCCCTTGCCCGCCAGCATCGCGTCGAACGCGGCCGGGATGCCGTCGAGGCCGATCCGCTCGGTGACCAGCGCGGAGAGATCGAGCGCGCCGGAGCGGACGTGGCCGGCGATGACGGGGAGATCGCGGGCGGGGTCGCTGTTGCCGTAGACGCAGCCGGAGAGCGTCCGGCCGAAGTAGAAGAGCTCCAGGGCGGAGAAGGTCACCTGCTGCTCCTGGCCGCCGATGCCCACGACCGTCGTACGGCCGCCGCGGCGGGTCGCCGACCAGGCGGTGCGGATGGTCTCGGCGCGGCCCACGCACTCGATGGCGACATCGGCGCCGACTCCCCCGGTGAGCTTGCGGATCCGCTTGGCGCCCTCCTTCTCGAAGAACGCGGCATCCCCGGCCACCACGAACTCGGTGGCGCCGGCCGCGCGGGCCAGCTCCTCCTTCGCCGGTGAGACATCCACGGCCACGATCGGACCGGCCCCCGCGATCCGCGCCGCCTGCAGCGTGGCCAGGCCCACCCCGCCGACGCCGAAGACCACGACCGACTCCCCCGCCCGCACCCGGGCGCTGTGGTGGACCGCGCCCCAGCCGGTGAGCACCGCGCAGCCGAGCAGTGCGGCGTCGGCGAGCGGCACCCCGTCGGGCAGCGGCAGCGCGGCCCGCGCGGGCACCACGGTCTCCTCGGCGAACGCGGCGGTGCCCAGGCCGGGGTAGAGCGCGGTGTCGCCGCCGGCGAGGGTGGCGTACGGGGAGTTCGCGGCGAGGCCCGCGTCGGCGCACAGCCAGGGCTCGGCCAGTCCGCAGAAGTGGCAGTCGCCGCAGGACGGCGCCCAGTTGAGGACGACCTGGTCGCCGGGGGCCACCGTGGTCACATCGGGACCGACGGCGGTCACGGTGCCCGCGCCCTCGTGTCCGAGGACGGCGGGGGCGGGCTGGCGCAGGGTCCCGTTGGACAGCGACAGATCGGAGTGGCAGACGCCGGCGGCGGCGAGCTTGATCCGGACCTGGCCGGGGCCGGGTGCGGGCAGGTCGATCTCGGTGACCTGGAGCGGGGCGTTGACGACGGACAGTACGGCGGCGCGGACCACGGGGGTCTCCTCGGTGCGGGAGGACGGGGACGGAAGGTGCCGGGCTGCGGGGTGGCGACGACCTCCGCGCGGCCCGGCCGGGTCAGAACTGGAGCGACTTGGTCTGCAGATATTCGGCCAGGCCGTGCGGCCCCAGCTCCCGGCCGACGCCGGACTGCTTGTAACCGCCGAACGGGGCGAGGGGGTTGAAGCGGCCGCCGTTGATGTCGACCTGACCGGTGTCCAGCCGGCGGGCGAACGCGGCCGCCTCGGCGTCGTCGCCCGCCCAGACCGCGCCGGCCAGACCGTAGACGGTGCCGTTGGCGATCCGGACGGCGTCGTCCTCGTCCTCGTACTTCAGGAGCGTCAGGACCGGGCCGAAGATCTCCTCCTGGGCGATGGTCATCTCCGGGGTGACGTCCGCGAAGACGGTCGGCCGGACGTAATAGCCGGGCCCTTCGACCGCCTCCGGGCCGCCCGCCACGACCCGCGCCCCCTGGGCGATGCCCTGCTCGATGTAGCCGCGGACCCGGCCCTGCTGGCGGGCGTTGACCAGCGGGCCGACCCGCTCGCCGGGCACGTACTTGGCGACCGCGGCGGCCGCCAGCTCGACGGCCTCGGCGTAATGGTCCCGGTGGACCAGCATCCGGGTCCAGGCGCTGCAGGTCTGGCCGGAGTTGGCCATCACGTTGGCGACGCCCACGCCGACCGCCTTCGCCAGGTCGGCGCCGGGCAGGATGACATTGGCGGACTTGCCGCCGAGTTCCAGCGCCACCCGCTTGACCGCGGCGCCCGCGAGCGCGCCGATCCGCCTGCCGACGGCCGTCGAGCCGGTGAAGGAGACCAGATCGACCCCCTCGTGTCCGGCGAGGGCCTGCCCGGCGACCGGGCCGAGCCCGGTGACGAGGTTGAAGACCCCGCCGGGTATCCCGGCCTCGTCGACGCACTCGGCGAACAGCTGGGCGACCAGCGGGGTGTCCTCGGCGGGCTTGAGCACCACCGTGCAGCCGGCCGCGAGGGCCGGGGCGGCCTTGGCGACTATCTGGTGCAGCGGGTAGTTCCAGGGCGTGATCGCACCCACCACCCCGACCGGTTCGTGCAGCACGGTGGAGTTGCCGATCTTCTCCTCGAAGGCGTACGTACGGGCGAGTTCGGCGTAGGACGCGCTGACCGCGAGCGGCACTCCGGCGTGCACCGCCGTGCTGAAGGCGAGGGGTGAGCCGAGTTCGGCCGTGACGGTCGCGGCGATCTCCTCGGCGCGCTCCGTGAGCCGGCCGTGCAGCGCGGCCAGCCGGTCCGCGCGCTCCTCGGGCGGGGTGGCGGCCCAGCCCGGCAGGGCGGCGCGGGCGGCGCGTACGGCGGCGTCCACATCCGCCGCGGAGCCGGCCGGGACGGTGGCGATGACCCGTTCGTCGGCCGGGTTGACGACCTCGATCGTGTCGCTGCCCGCGGCGGGCCGCCAGCTTCCGTCGATGTACATCGCGTCGTGCTGCTTCACGTGTGATCCTCCCCTGCCGCCGGTGCTCTTCCGGCTCCCAAACTAGCGCCGGTAGTTTTGCGTGCGCCAGGGAGCCCGCCGCCACCCGCCCGGGTGACGGCGGGAACGAGCCTACGGTGCGTCCGCAACGTCCCTTTATGGGGTCGGGGCGCGCCCTTATGCGGTCGGGGCGCGAGCCCCATGTGGTCAGGGGCGCGACCCCCACGTGGTCGGGGGCGCGACCCCACCCCCGCCGGCCGCGCCCCCCGCTCTTGGTTCGGGAACCCCTGGCCCCCGCCCCTCCGGGCCCCCTCTCCGAGCCCCTAGGAGATCGGAGAGGCACCCCCTAGAGGATGCCGAAGAGCAGACCGGCCCCCAGGACCACGAGGGAGGTCAGCGCGGCCCATTTGACGGTGAATTTGGTGTGGTCGCCGAACTCGACCTTGGCCATGCCGACGAGGACGTAGACGGCAGGGACCAGCGGGCTGGACATGTGCAGGGCCTGGCCGACGAGGGAGGCCCGGGCGATCTCGACGGGGGCCACACCGTGGGCGGCGCCGGCCTCGGCGAGGATCGGCACGATGCCGAAGTAGAAGCCGTCGTTGGACATGAAGTAGGTCAGCGGGATGCTGAGCACGCCGGTGACGAGGCCCATGTGCGGGCCGAGCGCGTCGGGGATGCCGCTGACCAGCCAGCGGGCCATGTGCTCGACCATGCCGGTGCCGGTGAGCACCCCGGTGAAGACGGCGGCGGCGAAGACCATGCCGGAGACGTTGAGGACGTTCTCCGCGTGCGCGGCGACCCGGGCCTTCTGGTCCTTCATGTGCGGGAAGTTGACGGTGAGCGCGAGGGCGGCGCCGAGCAGGAAGAGCACCGGGATCGGCAGCGCCTGCAGGATCAGCAGGGCGAGCAGCGCGACCGTGAGCGCGGCGTTGAACCAGTAGAGCTCGGGGCGCAGGGTGGCACGGTGCGGGTCCAGAACCTGGAGGTCGTCGTCGCCCTCGTCCTGCCGGCCACCGGCGGACGACGTGGCGCCGGACCCGGTGCCGGTGCCGGCGCCTCCGGAGGTGCGCGGGCCGCCGCCCGTACCGACGGCGCCCGCGCCGACCAGGACCTGCTCGCTCTCCCTCTCGTCCGCGGCCTCGGTCACCACCCGGGTGTCGCCGAGGGTCAGGACGCCCAGCCGCTTGCGCTCGCGCCGGCCGAGGACGTAGGCGAGGGTGAAGACCGCGACCAGGCCGACGGCCAGGGCGGGGATCATCGGGACGAAGATGTCGCCGGCGTCGAGCTTGAGCGCGGTGGCGGCGCGGGCGGTCGGGCCGCCCCAGGGGAGGGTGTTCATCACGCCGTTGGCCGTGGCGGCGACGCCGGTCATGACCACCAGGCTCATCTTCAGCCGCTTGTAGAGCGGGTAGAGCGCCGAGACGGTGATCATGAAGGTGGTGGAGCCGTCCCCGTCGAGCGAGACGATCGCGGCGAGCAGCGCCGTGCCGACCACCACGCGGACCGGGTCGGCCTTGCAGAACTTCAGGATGCCGCGGACGACCGGGTCGAAGAGGCCGACATCGATCATCACCCCGAAGTAGATGATGGCGAACATCAGCATCGCGGCCGTGGGGGCCAGGTCGCCGATGCCCTTGAGGACGTAGTCGCCCAGGTGCGCGCCCTGGCCGACCAGGACGCAGAACAGCGCCGGGATCAGCACGAGCGCTGCCATCGGTGACATCTTCTTCATCATGATCAGCACCAGGAAGGTGGCGATCATGACGAATCCGAGGATTGTCAGCATTGGGGTACCTCACGTTCGCCCTTGAACATCTGCCGGGGGTGGCGGTTGGGCTGACGTTAGGTCCCGCAAACTTTTGTTAACAAGGGCTTGACGTGCGAGCAATACGAGCAAAACCCCAGGTCAATGTGGATCTCACCGGCCGGGGTACCGCGCTCACCCCTCCCCCGCGGCCGCCGCGGTCCCCCCGTCCGCCGCGTCGCCGTCACCGTCGCCGTCGCCGTCCAGATAGCGCGCCAGATAGGCCCGCAGCAGCAGCTTGGCCTCCGCGACGATCGCCGGGTCTCCTTGCGGATCCGTACGGAAGGCGAGCTGGAGCAGGGCATCGGCGGTCTCGACGCCCACCAGGAAGGCGGTGCGCAGCCGCTCGTCGGCGGTGTCCAGGCCGAGCGGTCCGGCGAACAGGGCGAGCAGCCGGTCGGCCACCTCGTAGTTGGCCTGCCGGGCGGCGCGCGGGGCGGGGACGGTGAACTCCACCAGGGCGAAGCCCGGCACCGTCCGCTTCATGGCGAGGTACTCGTCGATCACCACGTCCATCGCCCGGCGCCACTCCGACGACGCATGGGCCGGTGTGGTCAGCCGGGCGGTGATGCGGTCCGCGTAGGCGTTGAGATTGCGCCGGGCGAGGGCCTCGGCCATGGCGCGCTTGTTGGGGAAGAAGCGGTAGACGGAGCCGATCGGGACGCCGGCGCGGACGGCCACGGACCGCGTGCTCAGGTTGTCGTATCCGCTCTCCTCCAGCACATGGGCGCAGGCATCGAGGATCCGGGCCAGGCGCTGGGCGCTGCGCTGCTGGACGGGGGCGCGGCGGAGGGAGCCGTCAGGCGGGGCGGGGCGCGGGGTGGGCTGCTGCACCCGTCCATCCTGCCCGGCAACCGGGCCGGCAGTGCGCAACCGTGACGTTCCGGCCGCGCGGCCGGGAGTCTCCGTTGACGACCCCCTGCCGCAATCCTAATGTCTTGCATAGGATTCCTTGAGCGGCGGGAGCACGCGATGGCAGGCACGGGCAACGAGCAGGCGCGGAAAGTGGCCGAGGCGCTGGCGTACACCACCGGCTTCGGCAATGAGCACAGCTCGGAGGCCGTCCCGGGTGCGCTGCCGATCGGCCGCAACTCCCCCCAGCGCGCCCCGCTCGGCCTCTACGCCGAGCAGCTCAGCGGCTCGGCGTTCACCGAACCGCGCGACCGCAACCACCGCTCCTGGCTCTACCGCATCCGCCCGTCGGCCGCCCATCCGCCGTTCGTCCGCGCCGGGCAGGGCGCCCTGCGCTCGGCGCCGTTCACCGACTGTGTCCCCGACCCCAACCGGCTGCGCTGGAACCCGCTGCCCGAGCCCGCCGGCCCGGCCGACTTCCTCGACGGCCTGTGGACCCTGGGCGGCAACGGCGACGCCACGCAGCGCACCGGCATGGCCGTGCATCTGTACTGCGCCAACACCTCCATGGACCGGCGGGTGTTCAGCTCCGCGGACGGCGAGCTCTTGATCGTGCCGGAGCGCGGCGGGCTGCTGCTGCGCACCGAACTCGGCCTGCTGCGCGCCGAACCGGGCGAGGTCGCGCTCATCCCGCGCGGTGTCCGCTTCCGCGTCGAGCTGCTGGACGCCACCGCTCGCGGCTATGTCTGCGAGAACTACGGCCGGCCCTTCCAGCTGCCCGACCTCGGCCCGATCGGCGCCAACGGCCTCGCGGGCGCCCGTGACTTCCGTGCCCCGGTCGCCGCCTACGAGGACGTCGAGGGCCCCGTCGAGGTCGTCAACAAGTTCTGCGGCCACCTCTGGACGGCCACCTACGACCACTCGCCGCTGGACGTGGTCGCCTGGCACGGCAACCACGTCCCGTACGTCTACGACCTGCGGCGCTTCAACGTCATCGGCTCGATCAGCTACGACCACCCCGACCCGTCGATCTTCACCGTGCTGACCTCGCCCTCCGACACCCCGGGGCTGGCGGGCGTGGACTTCGTGGTCTTCGCGCCGCGCTGGCTGGTCGGCGAGGACACCTTCCGGCCGCCGTATTTCCACCGCAATGTGATGACCGAGTACATGGGTCTGATCGAGGGGGCCTACGACGCCAAAGCGGAGGGCTTCGTCCCGGGCGGCGGCTCGCTGCACAACATGATGTCGGCGCATGGGCCCGACCGGGAGACCTTCGACCGGGCGAGCGCCGCCGAGCTGCAGCCGCAGAAGATCGACGACGGCCTGGCCTTCATGTTCGAGACCCGCTGGCCGCTGACGCTCACCGAACAGGCCCGGGACGCCGGCCATCTGCAGCAGGGCTACGACGACGTATGGCAGGGTCTCCAGCGCCATTTCCGCCCTTGACACCGGGGACCTCGTGACCACCTTCGCTCCCGACTCGCTCGACCTGAACCGCAAGCTGCCGCTGTGGTACCAGGTCTCGCAGTCGCTGCGCGCCTCCATACTCGGCCGCTCCCCCGAGGCGCCGCTGCGGCTGCCCACCGAGGACGCGCTCGCCGCGCACTACGGCGTGAGCGTGCTGACCATGCGCCAGGCCCTCAAGGAGCTGGAGGCGGAGGGCCTGATCAGCCGGCACCGGCGCCGTGGCACCTTCATCGAACCGAGCGCACAGCGCGGTGCGCCGGTGCGGCTGCTGGGTTCCGTGGACGCGATCGTGGCCCAGCAGTCCGGGATGAGCACCGAGCTGCTGGGCCACGGCCCCACCCCCGTGCCGTCCGAACTGTCCGAATACTTCCCCGGCCTGGCCGAGGTGACGGGCTTCCGCCGGCTGCGCAGCGACGAGGAGACCGGCGAGCCGACCAACCACGCACACAACTACGTACGGCCCGAGGTCGCCGCCCGGATCGACCCCGCGGACCTGACGCGCTGGCCGATGACGAAGGTGCTGCGGGACATGGTGGGCGTACGGATCAGCCGGATCACCGACACCGTGGAGGCGCGGCTGGCCGACCCGGAGACCGCCCGGCTGCTGCAGATCCCGCTCCTCAGCCCGATCCTGCACTACACGGGCGTCACCTACGACGAGGACGGCCGCGCGGTCGATGTGGCCCGGATCCACTACCGGGGCGACCGCTTCTCGTTCACGGTCACGCTGGACGCGTAGGCCTCCCACGTTTTCGGCTTTCCCGCCGTGGGCGTTGCTCGCCGTTGCGCTTTGCGGCGCCGCCGCACGTGGTCGGCTGGCCCGCCGTGGGTGTTGTTCGTCGTTGCGCCTGCGGCGGGCTGGGTGGGTGTCGGGTGCGGTGACGGACCTCCGGAGCCGGTGTGTGGGACTGCTTCGCTTTACGTCCCACACACCGGCCCCTCCGGCCCGTCCCCTCCCGTGAGAGGAGTACGTAACGGTGAGTGGGGGCGGGCCACTCATAACCAGTTCACTGCGACCGACGAGGCGCACCGGACCACCCACAAACACCCCACCGGCCTTTTCCTCCCCCACCCACGGGAGGGGCCGAGCCGCAGGACGAAGTCCGGAGGAGCGGCACCGCACCCGACAACCCACGCCCGCCGCAGGCGCAACGGCGAAAAACCACCACGGCGGGAAAGCCGAAAACGTGCGCCGCGCCGCCAAGCGCAGGCGCAACGGCGGGCCAGCCAAAAACGTGGGAAGTCAGATGCGTTCCAGACTGCGCCCAGTCGTGCGTGGCCCCAGCAGCGCCACGTCCAGGCACAGCAACAACATCAGCCCCGCCGAGCCGGTGAACACCGCGGCCGGCCCGAGGTCGCTGAGCACGCTCAGTGCGACGAACGGCAGGACGACCGAGGTGAGCCGGGACAGCGAGTAGGCGATACCGATCGCGCTGCTGCGCAGACCGGTCGGGAAGAGTTCGGTCTGGTAGACGTGGAAGGCGTTGGAGAAGACGTTGCTGCACACCGTCAGCAGAAAGCCGAAGGTGACGACGGCCCAGGTGGCGGCGGCGAAGCCGAAGGCCAGACCGCAGCCGGCGATGCCGAGCGCCGAGGCGATGATCAGCGTCCGGCGCTCGATCCGGTCGATCAGCGGGATGGACAGCGCGGAGCCGACCGGATAGCCGCAGAAGCTCAGCGCCGCGTACAGCAGCGACTCGGTGACGGTGTGCCCCTTCGCGGTGAGCACCACCGGAGCCAGCGACCCGAAGCCGTAGTAGCCGACGGTCTGCAGCACCTGGAAGAGCCACCACATGACGGTCCGCCGTCGGTAGCAGCCCCGGAACATCTCGGCCAGCGGCACCTTGCGTTCCGGGACGGTCTCCGTCTCGGGTACCGACGGCAGGCTGCCGCCGCTCTCCCGGGCCACCCGCTCCTCCAGCCCCGCCACGATCCGTTCGGCCTCCGCGCCACGCCCCTGCACCGCCAACCACCTTGGGGATTCGGGTAGTTGGCGGCGCATCAGCTGAAGGAACCCGGCGCCCAGCGCACCGGCGACCAGCAGCCAGCGCCAGCCCTCGATGCCGAGCAGCCGGTGCGCGGCCACCAGGTGGGCCCCGAGCAGCGCGGCGACCGGCACGCCGACGAAGCCGACGGTGTACGCCCAGGCGATGGAGCGCCCGCGCACCGCCCGGGGCAAGAACTCGGCGAGATAGGTGTCCACCAGCACGAGTTCGGCGCCGAGCCCGAGCCCGGCCAGAAAGCGCAGCGGAAGCAGCCAGGACAGGTCCGGGGCGCAGGCGCTCAGCAGCGAGAAGAGCGAGTACCCCGCCAGGTTGACCAGGAACATCCGGCGCCGTCCGAAGCGGTCGGCGAGCACCGACAGCACATTCGCGCCGACGAACATCCCGAGGAAACCGGCCGCGATCACCCAGGACTTCGCGGTGGGCCCCAGATGCCACTGCCCGGCGAGCACCGCGGCCAGCACCCCGCCCAGAAAGATCTCGTAGAGGTCGAAGAAGGCGCCGATGCCGACGACGAGGGTGAGGCGGCGGTGCCACCGGGACGGCGGCAGCCGGTCCAGCCGCGCGGCGGCCCGGTGGCCGATGGGGGTGCCCCCGCGCCGTTCAGGCGCGGGGGAGGCGGTGTCCGTCATGGCGCTCCTCCCCTGAGCAGGTCCCGGCGCACCGCACGGAGCCAGGTCCGCACCGTGGCCGGGCGTACGGCGAGGACCGTACTCCGCCAAGATCAGCAAGCGGAAGACCGCGGGGCGGCCCGCCCCGGAGGGGTGGTGTCCCCCGCGGGACGGCACGCCCACCGGGCCCCGTGGTTACCATGCCGGGGTCAACCGAACGGTCCGGGAGGGGCTCCGCGTGACGGCGAAGCAGGACGCGCCACGGCTGTCCGATCTCATGCCGTGGTCCGTGGCGCCGCTGCGGCTCGGCCGTTCCTGGGTGCGCGCGCCGGATCCGGCGACCCTGCGCGCCCGCTGGTCGGCGCTGGTGGAGGCCGGCGACCCGGCGGCCCGCGAGCGGCTGTTCCGGCCGTCGAGGGCCCGCACCCTGCACTCCGCCGTCGGCCAGCTGCCGGGCCAGGCGACTCCGACCGGGCGGCTGCACCGCGCGAGCGGACCCTGCCCCGAGCCGGTGCGTATCCTGCACGGCCCGTTCGACCAGCAGTGGCTGCTGCCCGACCATCGGCTGATCGACGGGGCGCGGCCGGAGCTGTGGCGGGTGGCGGACGAGCGGCAGCTGTTCGTGGTCGAGTGGGCCCAGGTGCCGCAGCTGCCCGGCCCGCCGGTGGTCTGCTCCACGCTGCTGCCCGACGGGCGTTCCCCGGCCGGCCGCCCCGGCCGGATCCGTCCGTTCTACCGTCGGCCCGGAGGCCGGGAGCCCAACCTCGCCCCCGGCCTGCTCCCCCTGCTCGGCCGGCGCCTGGACCGCCCGGTGCACCCCACCGACCTGCTCGCCTGGCTCGCCGCGAGCGCCCGGCACTCCCCCGACGGCTGCACGGTGCCGCTCACCGCCGAACCGGAGATCTGGGAGCGCGGTGTCGCGCTCGGCGGGCGGCTGCTGTGGCTGTGGACCCGGGGCGCCCACCTCGACGGGACCCCGGGCGGGCACCGCGGCGAGCGGCCCCGGATGCCCGGCGGCCGCCGCCCGTACGTCCGTTCCGCGCTCCCCACCCGCGGCCTGCCCCCGTCCCTGGGCTACGACCCCGAGGAGGAGGCGCTGCTGCTCGGCGACGGCCGGATCTCCCCGGTGCCCGCGGGCGCCTGGGACTTCCACGCGGGCGGGACGCGCGTACTGGAGGCGTGGTTCGCCGCGCGCACCGGCACGTCGGCGGACGAGCCCGAGCCCGGTTCGCTGGCGGCGCTGCGCCCCACCAGCTGGCTCCAGGAGTGGACCTCGGAGCTGCTGGAGCTGGTCACCGTACTGGCGCTGCTGGCCGAACTCCGGCCCCAGTGCGCGGAGTTGCAGCAGGCCACGGACGGCGGTCCGCAGCTGGCGGCGGGTGAGCTGCGGGCGGCCGGCATCCTGCCCGCGCCGGTCTTCGCCCACCGTCCGGCCTCCGTGCTCGACCACCACGAGGAGGGCCCGGAGGGGCAGTTCGTGCTGCTGTGAGCGCGGCGCCGCCCGGGGCGCCCACAAGAAACCACCCGTCGCAACGCAACGGGTGGTGGGGAGTCTCCTGCGCCGGCCGGGCGGGGACGGGGCCGGCGAGTGAGCGGCTCACGGCACCTTCGGGGCGAGGGTTCCCGCCCCGGCGAGCACACCGACACGCTGCCGGCGCCCTGGGTCTGACGAGCGATCGGACCGCAGTGCCGCGCCGGGACGGTGTGATCGCCCGAGATGCCGCTTCAGAAGCGGATCAGCCGTGCCCGCCGAACAGCGAGCGCCGCAGCCTGCGCAGCGGCGCGAACAGCGACACCCTGGCACCGCGGCTGTTCCTCGAACGCGCACGATCACGCGTGGTGAGCTCCTGCATCAGCGAGGTCGCGCCCTCCACCTCACGCTGCGGGACGGCGGGACCCCCCAGCACGGCGAAATGGCGGTCGAGGCGCGCACTGGATGCACTACTCCCGCAGTTGATCGCAGGGACTCGCGCCCTGCTACGCACTGTTATCTGTTCCATGACTCTCCCCACCCTACGAGGGCACCCGGCCCGGGCAGGGTAACCCTATCTCTCTCGGAGGACACGCGTGCAGACCGGTCAACGGATTCACCTGCCTCGCTTTGACGTTGACGCACACCATACGGAATGTCACCTACACGGCGTGGACCAGGGCGAGTTGAGCAACTACCGGGCGCCGGCGGAGCCCGGGGGGGGCGCCTGACGGGCCGCCGGGGCGCACAAGGAGAGACCGGGATCTCACTGCCTCTCCCCGGCGCCCGGCGTACGGGTCGTCACGCAGCGGAGGCGAACACCGGGAGATAGCCGCCGGACTGGCCGGCGGCGGTCGGGTGGTAGGACTCCTCGACGGGGAAGGTCACGCTGTGCAACCAGGCGCTGCCGGAGCACAGCTCATGTCCGGAAAACGTGGCATTGACATCGGCGAACGAGAAGCCGTGGTCGGCGGCCCGCTTGGCGGTGACGCCGTTGATGTCGTCGGCCGCGGCGTTGATCGCGGCACGGGACTTCTCGGAGAGACCGGCGATGCAGGTGCCGTTGAGCCGGTAGAAGTGCGGATAGCCCAGGACGACCACACGGGCGGCGGGGGCCTTCTGGGAGATGGCGCTGTACACCCCGTCGAGCCGGCCGGGCAGGGTGTTGTCGATGTAGGTCCGGGCCTGGGCGACCCGGGCCAGACAGGCGCTCTCGCCCTGGAGCGCACAGGTCGTCATGGTGTCGGCGAATCCGGCGTCATTGCCGCCGATGGTGATGCTCACCAGCCCGGTGGTGCTGCTGAGCGGCCCGAGCTGACTGCTGAGAACATCACCCGTTCGGGCGCCGGAGCAGGCCGTGAAACGGAACGAGGAGGGGGAGTGCGCGGCGGCCCAGAGGGCCGGGTAGGACTTGGCGCTGCGCTTGCAGGAGCCGCTGGCACTGTCGTAGCTGCCGGCCCCGACGCCGGAGGAGTAGGAGTCGCCGAGGGCCACATAGCCGGTGGCGGTGGGGAGTTGGGCGGACGCGGCGGCGCTCGCGCCGGTGAGCGCGAGCGCTGAGGTGACGAAGAAGGCGGACGTCAAGGCCGCGAATCGGGACAGTTTCATGGAACCTCCCTTAGCAGGAGCTCTGCCACATCCGTCGTAGCAAGACTCACGGGTAGCCGGAAGTGTCCATGCCAAAACTCATCGGCAGTTCGCGGCAAATCTGCCGATCCGAAGGGATGTTCACCGTTGTTCACCGCCATATCGCCGCTTCGGCGCCCGCTGCCCGACACGTCCATGTCCACCCCGATGGCGGACCGCGGAGAGCGCGACCGCGCACGCGTGCGCGCTCGTCGCCCAGCCGGCGCGACCGACGGCCCGTCAGTCCCCGGTGGCGGTACGGCGGCGGGCGAGGCCGGGCACCAGGAAGGCGGTGGCCGCGACGGTCGCCGCCACCAGCGCGATCACCAGCATCGGACTGGTCCCGAGACCCAGCAGTCCGGCTCCCAGGAGGCCGCCGGCGAACATCGCGCCGACCGACGCCAGCCGACGGCCCGCCAGGTGCCTGCCGTACCCCAGCCGCCTGTCGCGCCCCACCGGTGATCCGCTGACCAGTGCCGTCATCGCCCGGGTCTCCACGGTGGTGGTGAGGTCGGGCGCGGACACCCGCATGGCCGTGACGTTGCGCATGCCCATCGCCATCGCCATCAGACCGATGACGGCATAGCGGCGACCGGGCGGCAGCCCCCGGGCCGGCCCCGACTGCCAGGCCGCCGCGGCGGCAGCGGCCAGCATCACCGCCTCCGTGATCAGCGCAACCGGAAACCACGGGCGCCGGAGGCGGGCCAGCCCCGACTCCACCCGGGCCCCGAGCGCCGCGCCCAGTACGAAGGCACCGATCGACACCACCGTCGCCGCCACCGGCACCCCGCCCTGCCCGGCGATGCCGAAGCCGAGGAAGAGCAGATTGCCGGTCTGGGTGGCGGTGAAGACCTGACCGAGCGCCAGAAAGCTGACGGCGTCGAGCATCCCGGTGACCACGGTCAGACACACCATGATCAACGTCAGGGCGATTCCGCCCGGCGGCTCCACGGACGCGGCTCCTTCCGGCGGTCACTCACCTCGCGGCACGTCCCCCCAGTCTCCGGACGGCCCGCCCGCGGTGTCGCCATTGCGCCGTCCGAGGGCGGCTCACCGGCGGCGCACCGCCGTCCGGTGGCGCCGTCCTCCGGCCGTCTTCGGCCCGTCGCTCACCCCCCGGCTTTCTGCGTAACAGTTCTGTTCTGGTACCGGGAAAACGCCGGGATAATCCGTGTGCGTGCAGGGCCGCCGTGACCGATCATGGCGGGATGTGTGCCGATCACGTCCAGCCGTCCGCCACCGAGGAGTCCCTTCCGCTCCGGCTGACCATGGACGACAGCGATTCGCCCGCCGATGTCGTCGACGCGCTCTTTCTGGGACGGTTCGCCAAGGGGGAACAGCCCTACGCCCGGAGCCGGTCCGTGGACCGGGTGCGTTCCGGGCTGACGCTGCTGCCACCGGGCGCCCGGATCCTGCGCGCGGCGCGGGACGACGACCGCAGCGCCACGCTCGCCGAGGGCGACGGCTACACCGTGCTGGTCTCCCGCTGGAACCGCGGCGGCGATGTGACGGTCACCGCCGTCACCGACGAACTGGCCGAGAAGGTGCTGGCACAGGCCACGGAGGGCGCCGAGGACGAGCCGGCGCCGCAGCCGGAGAACGTTCCCATGGGCTTTTGGTACTTCTCCCCGCGCCGCGGACCGCACCGCACCTCCCGGCAGATCTCGGCCGGCACCTGGGAAGAGATCCGCCCCAACTACACCGCGCCGGTGGCCGAGGCGATGGACCGGCTGATGAAGGTGGCGCCCGAGGAGATCGCCGGCCGGCTGCTGTTGCTGCACGGCCCGCCCGGTACGGGCAAGACCTCCGCGCTGCGCACCCTGGCCCGCTCCTGGCGGGACTGGTGCCAGGTGGACTGCGTACTGGACCCGGAGCGGCTGTTCAACGACGTCGGCTATCTGATGGACATCGCGATCGGCGAGGACGACAGCACCGGCAAGAGCCGCTGGCGGCTGCTGCTCCTGGAGGACTGCGACGAGCTGATCCGCGGCGAGGCCAAGCACGCCGCGGGGCAGGCACTGTCACGGCTGCTCAATCTGACGGACGGGCTGCTGGGCCAGGGCCGTAACGTCCTGGTCGGGGTGACGACCAATGAGGACCTGGAGCGGATGCACCCGGCGGTGATCCGTCCGGGCCGCTGTCTGGCCCGTATCGAGGTCGGCCCGCTGAGCCGCGCGGAAGCGGTGCACTGGCTCGGCACGGACCAGGGCATCGGACGCGAGGGCGCCTCGCTGGCCGAGCTGTATGCGCTGCGCCGCGGCACCCGTCCGGCGTCGGTCCCGGCCCAGGACGCGGGGGCCGACGCGGGGCTCTACCTCTGAGGCCGGGCCGCCACCGCGGCGGGGCCTGATCATTTGCGACGTTCCGCCCCGCCGCCCACTGCCCGCGCACAACAATGCGTACATGGATGATGACTGGAAGCGACAGATCGAGCGGCTGCACGAGGGCTTGGTCCGGCGCGACGATCCGGCCGAGTGGGTGACCGAGGCCGACGCCGTGCAGGCCTCCTACCGTTATCCGCATCTCGTGCTCCGCGGACCGGTCTTCGGTCTCGCCGTACAGGACCCCGGCGCCTCGGCGGACTGGCGGCTGGTGCGGTCCGCGACGAGCGGTACGCCCCAGGAGGCCCGGGACGGCCTGAATTCCCTGCTGTGGTTCCAGGCCAAGGACGACACCGACGACCCCGGCGTCCGGCGGGAATTACTGGCCGCGGTGGCGGTTCTGGAGCGCGAGCCGGTCGACGAGCTCACGGTCCTCGGGGTGCGCTACCGCGTGGTGCGCGGGGAGGAGTTCGCGCGCAGCGGCGAGAGCGGCCTGGAACCGCCGCGCCCCACGGACCCGGAACCCGCCGACCGGTCCTGGGACGGCCGGCACGACACCCCGTCGCCGGACCTGGGCTTCGCCCTCGCCCCCGGCCGGGAGGACGGCCTGATGGCCGGTGCCATGAGGCTGGCGCTGCGGGGGTTCGCCTATACCGGCGCGCGCTTCCCCCCGGAGGTGCGCAAGGACTCCGCCCGGGCACGCACGTCCCATCCGGAGGTCGTCCTCCTTCCCGTCGGCTTCGGCGTGGTGGAACGCAGCGGCCCGGGATGGCAGCCGCAGGGAGCCCTGATGGCGACCCCGCACGAGGCGCGGCGGCAGCTCTACAGCGGGCTGACCGAATTCTGGCCGCTGCTCCACAAGTTCGACGACCGGGAGCGGGAGCAGTACGCGCGGGCCGGCGAGGAGTTCAGGGCCGCGGGCCGCGCCGACGAAGTACGGGTGGCCGACACGCTGTACCGGATCTGCCGTATCGAACGGATGATCAGATGCGGCCCCGACGGCCCGGAGCCGCCCCGCCCCTCGGACCTTGACGACTACGGGCCGACGAAGATGCACCCGAGGATGGACGAGGACGGCACCCTCCACCACGGCGAGTGAGGCGGCCGCGGACCGGTCTCCCGCCGTGGCAGCTGTCCGCTGATCCACCAGCCTCCGCTCCCCGCCCCAACTCCCGTACAGAGGTGGCGCAGAAGATATCGTCGGTGCCGGAATCCCTGGCCGCCGGGCTCGGCTCGCTCCTACGATGCGAGTACCCGGGGGAGAGGTTGTGGGCGTGGCACGCAGGACCGCAGAGACGCGGCGGGGCATCGAGAACTCCGTCGCCTGGACCATCCGCAATCTCGACAGCGTCGTTGCTCTCGGCGCCGCGCTGGTCATCGGTCTGCTGGATGTCTTCGGTGGGGCGATTCAGGACAATGTCACGTCCGGCGCGACCCTGCTGGTGCTGGCCGCGCTGGTCTTCGGGACGCTGACCGAGCGCAGGCGCCGCGTGGCGGACATCCAGGGGGCGATGTCGGCGACGCACCGGGCGCTCGAAGACCTCACCATGGTGCGGTCGTTGACCGGCGCCGAGCTCGAACAGGCCCTGGACCGGGCGCGCCACCACACCGACCGCTGGGTGTTCAAGGGCGGCACCGGAACCTATCTGCGGGCCGTCACCCTGCCGGTCTGCATCCGGGAGGCGCAGCTCCAGCGCCGTTCCCTGACCGTCAAGATCGACATCATCAACCCGGCCGACGAGCAGGCGTGCGCCGCGTACGCGCGCTTCCGGCAGACCTTCGCCCATCGGCTGGACGTCGTCCCGCCGGACAGCTGGAGCGCCGACCGGACCCGCAAGGAGTCGTTCGCCACCGTGCTCGCGGCCTGCTGGCACCGGCAGCGGCTCGACACCCTGGAGATCGATGTGCATCTCTCGTCGGTCGTGCCCACCCTGCGCTTCGACCTCTCGGCCTCCTGCTTGATCATCACTCAGGACGACCCCCGGCGGGTCAACCTCCTCGTGGAACGCGACCGGCCGCTCTACGACTACTACGTCACCGAACTCCACCAGAGCCGGGAACAGGCCGTCGCGCTCGACCTGCGACGCACCGTGCCGCTGAGCGAGGAGCCGACGGTCGACGAGACCCACCGGCTCTTCGAGGGGCTCGGCCTCCCGCTCCCCACGACCTTCACCGACAGAGACGTCAGCGAGGTCATCGACAAGGCGCTGCACGCGGAGAATCCGTACCGGAGGTGAGCGGCCGAGTGCACAGCCCCATGGATCACCGACAGCTCGAAGTGGCCATGAGCCGGCCCGGCGCGGCCACGGAGATCTTCGAGACGGCCGCCTCGGTCCTGGAAGAGATCGCCTCCGGCCGCCGCGGACTGCACGCCGTGCGGCATCCGCTCGGCTTCACCTGCTTTCCGGTGGAGCGCGTCGGCGACCGCGGCGTCTGTGTGCATGCCTTCGGCGGCGAGGCGGAGGAGGAGGCGGCGCAGCCGACCACCTCGCCGGTGCACTCGCACAGCTGGGAGCTGACCAGCTGTGTGCTGTACGGGGCGGTGGGCAATCTGCGCGTGCAGGTCGTCGAGCGGCCCGCGGAACCCACCCACCGGGTCTTCGAGGTCCTCAGCCACCCCTCGGGCGTAGATGAAATCCAGCCGACTTCTCGCCTGGTGAGCTGCGAGCCGGGCACCGAACAGACCAGCCTGCGCGGCACGGTCTACACCCTGCCGGCTGGAGAGTTCCACACCACCGTCGTCCCCGAGGGCGGCGTCGCCGCCACGCTGGTGCTCGGCCGGTCTCTGCCCGGGCGCTTCGACCTTTCCCTCGGACCGCTGCACGGCACCGGTCATCAAGTGGTACGACAGGCATGCAACGCCGAAGCGACCGCCCGGACCGCCCGGACCGTCCTCAGGAGGATCCATGACCCCCGCCCCTGACGACCCGTCGGAGCAGTTCGCGGCCGAGCGGGAGCTGGCCGTCTCCGCCGCGCGGGAAGCGGGTGCCCTGCTGCGCTCCCGTTTCCAGGACGACTACCGGGTTCGGGCGAAGGGCGACGACGGAGATGTGGTCACCGAACTCGACGTGCTGGCCGAGGAGTTGATCGTCGGCCGCATCCAGGAGCGCTTTCCGCACGACCGGATCCTCGCCGAGGAGGCCGGGGCGCTGGAAGGCGACCGGACGGCCAACGGCGCCTCCCGCACCTGGCTGATCGACCCGCTAGACGGCAGCAACAACGTCGTCATCGGCCTGCCCGCCTATGTCGTCGGGATCGCCCTGTGCGTCGGCGACACGGCCGCCGTGGGTGTCGTGCACGACCCCGTCACCGACCGGACCTGGACCGCGCTCGCCGGCTGCGGCGCGTACGGGCCCCTGGGCCGGATGACCGGTCCCGGGCGCTCGCTGTCGCCCGCGGGGCCGCTGCTCGCCTGGACCCAGGGGCACGGGGTGGCCCGTGACGATCCGACGGCGGGGGCCCTGAAGGAGGTGCTGGAGGTCCGCTCCCGGCGGCTGCTCCAGCTGTGGGCGCCCCTGCTGACCTGGTCCATGCTCGCCCGCGGTGCGATCGACGGCTTCGTCGGCTACCGCGCGGAGGCCATCGACCTGCCCGCGGGCGCGCTGCTCGCCACGGAAGCGGGCGTGGAGATCCGGGCCCTCGACGGCAGCCCCTTCCGCGGGAACGCCACCGGCCCGGACACCGACCGCAGCTTCGTGGCCGGGCGGCCGGACGACATGCCGTATCTGCTGGATCTGGTCGAGCGGAGCGCGGCGGCCGGCGTCCGCTGAGCGGGGGTCCGAGGGGCTGACGGGGTGGTCCCGCGCCCGTCCGACCGGCGCCTAACCGGCCAGCGCGAGCGCCACGGTGGCGGCCGGCAGGGCCCCGGCGGCGAGCAGCGCTCCGGTGCCCATGAAGCTCTTCAGCGACACCCTGACGCCCTGGGCATGGCAGCGCTCGAACCACAGCAGCGTCGCCAGCGAGGCCCAAGGTGTCACCACCGGGCCGACGTTCGTCCCGATGAGCAGCGCCAGCAGCTGGTCATGGTTGCCCACCGGCACGGCGGACTCCCCGGCCAGGTAGACGGGCAGGTTGTTGAGCACGTTGGACAGCCCGCCACCGACGGCCGCGGCGCGGAGCATGCCGAGCAGCCCGCCGTCCGGGCCGATGGCGGACGCCAGCATCTCGTGCAGCCCGTTCACATTGACCGTCTCGACCACCAGGAACAGCCCCGGCACCAGGACGAGCAGCCGCCACGGTACGAGCGACAGCCGGAGCACGCCCCTCCGGCGGACCGCGAACGCCGCCACCGCCACCCCCGCAGCCGCTGCCGACGCCGCCCACAGCGGGATGTCGGCGAGCAGAATGGCCAGCAGGAAACCGACGCAGGCGAGCCCGCAGACGCGGAAGAGCGTGCGGTCCGCGGGCCGGTGCACCGCCGGCGGCGGGTAGTTCTCCGCGCCGCGCTTGCCGCTGCGCCAGAAGAACAGCCACAGACAGCCCATGCTGACCGCGATGGCCGCCAGCTGGGGCGCCCACATCTTCGCCGCCAGCCCGGCGGGAGTCAGCGCGACGCGGTCCGCCGCCAGCAGGTTCGTCAGGTTCGACACGGGCAGCAGCAGACTCGCCGTATTGGCCAGCCACACCGTCGTCATGGCCAGCGGTACGGGCGCGATGCCCACCCGCGAGGCGAGGGCCAGCATGACGGGGGTGAGCAGCACCGCCGTCGTGTCGAGGTTGAGCGTGATCGTGGTGAGCGAGGCGAAGGCCACGCACAGTACGAACAGCGCGGCGTAACTGCCCCGCCCGGCGCGCGCCACTCCGGAGGCGACCACGTCGAACACCTCGGCCGCGCTGGTCAGTTCGGCGAGGACGATCACCGTCCCGAGGAAGGCGAGCAGCGGGGCGATGCGGAGCATGGCGTCCCCGGCGGGTTCGGCCGGAAGGAGTCCGGTGGCAAGACACAGCAGGCCGCAGGCGAGCATCCCCCCGGCCAGCCAGTCGAGCACATGCAGACGTTTTATGGCGGCACGCACCCGCAAAGCATGGCACACCATTTGTGCGAACACGGTGTCCGCCGACGGTCGGCTCCCTAGGATGGCGTCATGGTCGGGCGTCAGGAACTTACGGGGGAAACACAGCTGTTGGACTTCTTCATCAGCTATTCACCAGCCGACGAACGATGGGCTTCCTGGATCGCCTGGACGCTGGAGGAGGCCGGTTACCGTACCGTCCTGCAAGCCTGGGATTTCGTGGCCGGCACGAATTTCGTCGACTTCATGGACCGCGGTGTCAGCGAGTCCGCCGCCGTCATCGCCGTCCTCTCCCGGAACTACGAGCGCTCCCGGTACGGGCGGATGGAGTGGCAGGCCGCCTTACGTGCCGACCCCGACGCCCCGGAGCGCAGGCTGATCACCGTCCGCACCGAGGACATTCCGGTCGAGGGTCTGCTCGCCACCATCACCTATGTCGATCTGGTGGGGGTCAGTGACACCGCGGCCGCCCGCGACCTGCTGCTCACCCGCGTCGGCCAGGCGCTGGTGGGCCGGGCCCGGCCCACCGCGCGCCCCGGCTTCCCCGGCGGACCGCCCGGTGCCCCCACCGCCGTACCGAGCATCCCGCGGCCGGCCGGGCCCTCCCCGGACCGGCCGCTCGGCCAGCCGGGCTGGGCGGGGCGCCGGCGGCCGGCGGTCCCGCCGCGCTACCCGCAGGCCGCGGAGTCGAGCCCGTCCAGAGAAGCCGTCTCGGTGCTCCACCTCGCCGGGCCGTGCTTCGGCCGCGGCGCCGAACCGGCCGCGCTGCAGGCGGCCATCTGGGGCGACCTCGTCGAACTCGCCGATGCCGGGGCGCCCGACCCCGACCTCCTGGTCGTCACCGGCGACCTCACGGCGTCCGGCAGTCCCCGGGAGTGCGAACAGGCCCTCAGCTTCCTGACCGGACTGCGGTCGCGGCTCGGCCTCGACCCGGACCGGCTCGCCGTCGTACCCGGCGGGCAGGACGTCAGCCAGGCCGCCTGCCGTGCCTACTTCAGCACCTGCGAAGCCGACGAGATGCAGCCCAGGCCGCCCTACTGGCCCAAGTGGCGGCACTACCACCGGCTGTTCCAGGAGCTCTACCAAGGGCTCGACGTCGTCTTCGACGGCGACCAGCCCTGGAGCCTGTTCCCCATCCCCGACCTGCGGACGGTCGTCGCCGGGCTCAACTCCTCGATGGCGTACAGCCACCGGCCCGACGACCAGTACGGCCTGCTCGGGCCGGAGCAGGCCGCCTGGTTCGCGCAGGCGCTGCGCCCGTACGAGCAGGAGGGGTGGCTGCGGATCGGTGCCCTGCGGCACCCGGTGGGGGCGGACCGGCCGCTCGCCGCCGACGACGGGCCGGCAGCGGATCCGGACCGGAGCCCGCGCCGCGGGGCCGGTCCCGACACCGCATCCGGCGCCGCACCGGTACGCGACGGCGACGTCCTCGCCCGGCTCACCGGCCCGCGTCTGCACCTCCTGCTGCACGGGCCCGCCGGCAACCCCCGGGCCGCGTCGGCCGCGCCCACCGCCGCCGCGCTCCCCCTCGCCGCCGGCGAGCTGCCGGTCTTCGGCGCCGCCGCCCCGGCCCGGCACCAACTGCTCCGGATCACCGACGACGGCGTCACCCGCTGGCCCGAGCGCTCCGACGGACAACCGCGGCGCTTCGCGACCGCATGGCCCGGCGGCCGGCGCGTCTTCGGCGGCCAGGAACCGTCGAACGCCCCGGGTGGCGAGGCGTCCGGCGGGACCGACTCGGCGCTGGTGGCCGACGCCGGCTCCGCGGCCCCCGGGCCGGAGGTCTCCCGTACCGTCGAGGACCCGCTCGACACCCTGATCGCCCGGGTCACCGAGGTCTGCCGTACCCGCCACGAGGGAGCCCAGCTCCGGCGGGTGCCGGGCGACGTGCCGCAACTGCTGGTCACCTGGACGGAATCCGGGTTCGTCCGGCAGCAGCGGGTGGCGGTCTGTGCCGGCACCCCGCAGCCGGAGTTCGTCGACCGTTTCCTCGACCACATCCACGCGTCCGAGTCGGTGCCCGACGCCGAGCTCGTCCACGACGGCCCGCCGCCCGCGCCGGAGCTGCGGGAACGGGCCCGCCGCCGCGGCGTCCGGGTGCGCAGCTTCACCGAGTTCCAGGGGCTGCTGGATCTGCGCGGCTATGTGACCCGCCAGACCGAGCGGCTCAGCAGCGATCTCCAGTACCACCCGAGTCTCTATCTGCCGCAGCGCTACCGCGAGGTCGAGCGCCCCGGCGGAGCGGAGCGCGACGGGCTCGTCCAGGACATGCTGCGGCTGCTCGACGCCGACCACGGCCGCTTCGTCCTGCTCCTCGGCGACTTCGGCCACGGCAAGACCTTCGCCCTGCGCGAGCTGGCCCGCCGCCTCCCCGAGGAACTCCCCCAGACCGTCCCGCTGCTGATCGAGCTGAGCACCCTCGACAAGGCCCACACCATCGACGGCCTGGTGGCGGCCCATCTGGCGAGCCACGGCGTCGACACCATCGATCTGCGGGCCTTCCGCTACATGCTCCGCCAGGGACGCATCGTCCTGCTCTTCGACGGCTTCGACGAACTGGTCAACCAGGTCAGCTACGAACGCGCCGCCGACCACCTGCAGATGCTGCTCGACGCCGCGGTGGACAACGCCAAGATCGTGGTCAGCAGCCGCACCCAGCACTTCCGGTCGCAGGCCCAGGTGCTGACCGCGCTCGGGGAACGCGTCGGGCTGCTGCCGCAGCGCCGGGTCCTGGCCGTCCAGGAGTTCTCACCGCAGCAGATCCGCACCTATCTGGTGAACCGCTACGGCGACGAGCACGCCGCCGACCGCCGGCTCCGGCTGCTCGAAGGCATCCCCGACCTGCTCGCGATGTGCCGCAACCCCCGCCTGCTCAGCTTCGTCGCCGACCTCGACCACGAGCGGCTGCGCGCCGTCGCGGGCGCCGGCCGGGCCCTGAGCCCCGCGGGGCTGTACGAGGAGGTGTTCACCTCCTGGCTGCAGTACGAAGAGCGCCGTGGCCAGGGCGGCCCCGGCAGCACTCCCGGGCTGAGTGAGCGTCAGCTCTGGCGGGGCGTGACGACCCTTGCGCTGCGCCTGTGGGAGAGCGGCCGCAGCGCACTGCGGCTGGACGAACTCAACGACGTGGGCGAGGTGCTGACCGGCCTCGCCGACAGCAGGCTGTCCGTGCCGCAGGCCGCGCACGCCGTCGGGTCGGGCAGTCTGCTGCTGCGTACCGACGACGGCCTGTTCCAGTTCATCCACGGCTCCGTCGTCGAGTGGCTGGTGGCCCGTGAGGCCGCCGCCCAGCTGGGGAACGCGGCCCCCGACGACAGCGGCCTGCTCGCCCGCCGCCCGCTGAGCCAGCTGGCGGTGGAGTTCCTGTGCGACCTCGCCGACCACCGCACCTGCCAGCAGTGGGCCGAACGCGTCCTGGCCGACGGGGGCGACGGGGCGGGCAGCGCGCAGAGCGGCTCCCGGGAGAGCGACGAGGTCGCCCGGGCGAACGCGGTCAAGGTCCTCAGCCGGCTCCGGGTGCCGGCCCATACGGATCTGCGGGGCGCCCTCCTCGCCGGGGAGGACCTCTCCTACCGCGACTTCTCCGGCGTCGACCTCACCCGTGCCGACCTCACCGACGCCGGCCTCGTCGGCGCGGACTTCTCCGGTGCCGTCCTGCGCGACACCTGCCTCGCCGGGGCCCGTCTCGACGAGGCGAAGCTCACCGGGGCGGACCTGCGCGGCGCCGATCTGCGGATGGCCCGGCTGCTCCGCGCCGACCTGCGCGGCGCCCGGGTGGCCGGCAGCCACTGGCACCGGGCCGCCCTCATCAACGCGGTCGCCGACGAGGCCACGCTGAACACACCGGAGCTGCGGGCGGCGGCACTCGCCCCCGGCATGCCCGTCGAGTCCGGCTTCCGGCCGTCCGCGGTCGGCGTGCCGTACGGCTTCGACATGCGCACCAGCCGGCTTCCCGAGCCGGTCTCCTACAGCCCCGACGGCGAACTCCTCGCCGTGGGCAGCGAGGACGGCGGCGTGCTGGTGTGCGACGCCGCCACCGGCACCGCGGTGCGCACGCTCCAGGGGCACACCGGCCGGGTCTACACGGTGAAGTTCCGCGACCGGGTGCTCGCCACCGGCGGCGCGGACGGCACCGTCCGACTGTGGGACCCGGTCGCCGGCACCTGCCTCCACCAGCTGGAGGTGCACCCGGACGGGGTGTGGCCGGTGTCCCTGGACGTGGCCGGGGCGCGGCTGGCGACCGGCGACGCGGAGGGCACCGTCATCGTGTGGGAGGTGGCGACCGGGACGCCGCTGCACCGGCTGTACGGCCACACGGCGCCCGTCTACACCGCGGTGTTCAGCCCCGACGGCCGCACCCTGGTCACCGGCGACGCCGCCGGGTCCGTACGCCTGTGGGACACCGGCTCCGGCCGGCTCCTCGGCACCCTCGACGGCCATCAGGGGCCGGCGTACCGGGCACAGTTCAGCCCGGACGGCACCCTCCTGGCCACCGGTGACATGGGCGAGGACGACCACGGCACGGTGCGCGTCTGGGACGTGGCTGAGCTGCGGCTGCAACACGAGCTCACCGGCCACACGGGCCGGGTCTACACCCTCGACTTCCACCCCGGCGGCAGGCTGCTGGCCAGCGGCGACACCACCGGCCAGGTACGACTGTGGGACCCGGTGACCGGGGCCCCCGCCGGGACGCCGGCCGACCGCGGCGGTCACGTGTACCAGGTGGTGTTCGACCCCGAGGGGACGATGCTGGCCGCGGGCGGCAGCGACGGATCGGTCCGCCTGTGGCGGGTGGCGCAGGGGTCCGCGGGCTGGACGGTGGCCCCGCTGCGGCAGCAGCCCGCGGACCATCAAGGGTCGGTCTGGGCCTGCCGGTTCCGGCCGCGGAGCCGTTTCGGCGCCCGGGAGACCGACCCGATGCTGGTGACCATCGGCAACGAGGGCCTGGTGCGGCTGTGGGACACCTCCACCGGCCAGGGCAGGCGGATCCTCCGCGGCCACGGGCGGCGCGTCGCCAGCCTGGCGTTCAGCCCCGACGGGACGCACTTGGCGGCGTGCGGCAACGACGGCGTGGCCCGGGTGTGGGAATCCGCGACCGGCCGTCGGACAAGAGAGTTCGCCGGCGACCACGACCGCCTGGTCTCGGCGCTGTTCGTCCCCGGCAGCCACCAACTCGCCACCGCCAGCAGCGATGGCGACATCTACCTCTGGGACGCCCTCACCGGTGAGTACCAGCGCGAGATCGACGCCGAGACCGACCATGTGTGGGCCGAGGCGTTCAGCCGCGACGGCAGGATCCTCGCCACCGCGAACGACGACGACACCGTAGCGCTGTGGTACCGCAGCACAGGGGCCCGCGTGACCACGCTCGCCGACCACCGGGGCCGGGTGCGGTCGATCGCGTTCAGCGCGGACGGGGCGGGCCTGGCCACCGGCTGCGACGACCGGTTCGTTCGGCTGTGGGATCTCGCGGACAGCCGCCTCCTCGCCGAACTCGCGGGCCACACCGCGCGGGTGTATGCGGTGGCGTACGGGCCCGGGGACGCCTGGCTGGCGAGCGCGTCGTGGGACGGCGAGGCCATCATCTGGCGGGACGGCGAGCTCCAGCACCGGCTCCGGGGCCACGTCGGCCGCCTGTGGACCGCCGCCGCCCACCCGAGCCGGCCGCTGCTGGCCACGGCGGGCGACGACCGGGTCGTACGCCTCTGGAACCCGCTGGACGGAAGTGAGGCGGCCCGGCTGACCGGCCACACCAGCCGCATCCTCACCGTCGCCTTCAGCCCGGACGGCTCGCTGCTGGCCAGCGGCGGCGAGGACGGCACGGTCCGGCTCTGGAACGTCCCGGCCGACGGCGCGCCGACCCCGCGGGCCACGCTGATCGGCGTGCCGGGGGGCTGGGCCGCGCTGACTCCATCGGGCGGCTACAAGTACGAGGGTGACATCGCGGGCGAGTTCTGGCATGTGGTGGGCATGTGCCGGTTCGAACCCGGCGAACTCGACGAGCACCTTCCCGGCGTGCGGCGCCTTTCGATGGACGACCCGATCTGAGGCGCCGCTCCGTCGCTAGGGCCTGTCCGACGGGTCAGGGTCGGAAAGGCCCTAGGTTGTCCCGTCCCCAGTGGTCTTGGTGACCAGCGCTTGGTGACCCGGTGCCATTCGGCGAATGCACTGAGCCAAATGTTCGGTGCCGAATTTTCAGGGCCGAATCTTCAGCGCCGGAGCCACCCATCGGCGCCGGATCTTCAGGGTCGGATCTTCAGCGCTGGAAGTTCAGCGCCGAATTTTCAGGGCCGGAAGTTCGCAGCCCCGTCTGCCATAATAACAAGATCGGGGAAATGTCGGCCTTGCCGCGAACGCGAGCGCCGCGCACTGGTGGGTCGAGTTCGGTAGGCGGTCCGTCGCACGATTGTCGTCGCCAGGGAGATCAGATCCCATGGACCTCAACACCATCACCGAAGTCGTCCGGCGACCGGCCGATCGGCCGGGCCTGGACTGGCGCGAAGGCGATGCCTGGCTCGCCGGCGGAACGTGGCTGTTCTCCGCGGAGCAGCCACACCTGCGCCGCCTGATCGACCTGACGGCGCTGCATTGGAATCCCCTCGTCCCGAGCGACACCGGTCTCGAAATCGGCGCCACCTGCACCATCCACGACCTGTATGCCTTTCCGGTGCCGGCGGATTGGATCGCGGGCACCCTTTTCACGACGAGCTGCGAGGCATTCCTGGCCTCGTTCAAGGTCTGGAACTCGGCGACCGTCGGCGGAAATATCTGCATGTCGTTGCCTGCCGGCCCAATGATCACGCTGACGGTCGCCCTTGAGGCGACGTACGAACTGTGGGCTCCTGACGGGTCCGTGCGTATCGTCGAGGCCCTCGACTTCGTGACCGGCAACAATCAGAACGTGCTTGCTCCCGGGGAAATTTTGCGGCGCATCGACATTCCGGCGCGCGCCCTGCGGAAACGTACCGCGCACCGCCGCTTCACACTGACCCACCTCGGCCGTTCGACGGTCTTCCTGATCGGCACTCATACTCCGGGTACGGGCGATCTGTTGCTCACCGTCACCGCCGGCACCACTCGGCCGGTGCGCTTCGCCTTCGACACCATGCCCGATGCCCGGACGCTGCAGCAGAGCATCGACGCCATCCCCGCCGATGTCTGGTTCGCAGATCCCAACGGGACCCCCGACCACCGTCGCCACCTGACGAAGCACTTCGCCGAAGAGATCCGCCGCGAACTCAAGGCTGGGGGCCCGGCATGACCTACCTCGTGAACGGTCAGCGCTTCGACGACGAACCAGACCCCGGCCAGTGTCTGCGCACGTTTCTCCGCTCACTCGGCCACTTCGGCGTCAAAAAGGGGTGCGACGCGGGCGACTGCGGCGCCTGCACGGTGTGGCTGGACGGCGATCCGGTACACAGCTGCATCACCCCTGCGTTTCGCGCGGAGGGTCATGAGGTGACGACGATCGAGGGTCTCGGATCACCCGGCAATCTGCATCCGATGCAGCGGCAGTTCCGCGACGCCCCGGGGTTTCAATGCGGTTTCTGCACCGCAGGGATGATCATGACGTCGACGACGTTCACCGAGGCCCAGAAAGAGGACCTGCCACAGGCGTTGAAAGGCAACCTCTGCCGCTGCACCGGCTATCGAGGGATCGAGGATGCCGTGAAGGGCGTCGTCGGCGTGGAGACGGCCGTGCCGGGAAAGGCCGTCGGGACGAGCGTCGGCCCGCCGGCAGCCAATGACGTGGTAACCGGTCGCGCCGAATTCACGATGGACACCGACATGCCGGGCATGCTGCACCTCAAGGTGCTGCACTCGCCCCACGCGCACGCCCGGATCCGGTCGATCGACAAGACCGCGGCACTCGCCGTTCCCGGCGTGCATCGGGTCTACACCTGGGAAGATGTGCCGCGCAGACGCTTCACCACGGCGATCCACACCGACCATCTCGTCGATCCGGACGACACCTACATCCTCGACCGCACGGTCCGCTTCGTCGGTCAACGCGTCGTGGCGGTCCTGGCCGACACGCCCAGGGCGGCAGAAGAGGGCTGCCGAAAGGTCGACGTGGAGTACGAGGTGCTGCCGGCGGTATTCGACCCCGAAGAGGCGATGACCGAGCATTCGCCGCAGCTGCACGGCTCGGACGATCCCTTCGTCCGCGATCCGGTGCGCAACATCCTGCTCGAAATCCATTCCCATATCGGCGATACCGACGCCGGGTTCGCCGAAGCCGACGTGGTCCACGAAGGCACGTACTTCTCACCGCGCGTGCAGCACGCGCATCTGGAGACCCACGGCTCGATCGCCTGGATGGAGGACGGTCGTCTGCACGTCCGCACCAGTTCGCAGTCGCCGTCGATCGCGAAGGTCAAACTCTCCTATCTGTTCGCGCTGCGGCCCGACCAGCTCCGGGTGTTCTGCAAGCGCGTGGGCGGCGGTTTCGGCGGCAAGCAGGAAGTGATCACGGAGGATCTGGCCGCGCTCGCCACCCTGGACACCGGGCGGCCGGTCTGCTTCGAATTCACCCGCGAGGAGGAGTTCACCACGGCCTCGCCACGGCATCCGATGGCGTTGACGGTGAAACTCGGGGCGAAGGCCGACGGCACGCTCACGGCGTTCCAGGTCCGCAATGTGTCGAATACGGGCGCCTACGGCAACCACGGCGGCGAAACGCTGTATGCAGGCGGCGCCGCCGTCATGCTCTACCGCTGCCCCAACAAGAAGTACGACGCATTCTCCGTCTACACGAACACCGTTCCGAGCGGGGCATTGCGCGGTTACGGGATGACGCAACCGGCGTTCGCCGTGGAATCGGCGATGGACGAACTCGCCCGCGCCCTGCACCTCGATCCGCTCGAACTGCGGCGACGCAATATCGTGCGACCGGGCGATCCGCTCGTCTCCATGGAGGTCGGCCCCGACGACGTGGTGTTCACCGAGGACGGACTCGCGAAGTGCATCGACCTGGTGGATGACGCCATGGCGCGCAGCGCCGATGAGCCCTCCCCCGGCCCGGAGTGGCTCGTCGGGGCCGGCGTCGCGAGTTCTCTGCACGAGACCGCACCGCCGACCGAACACCTCTCCGAGGCTTGGGTCACGCTCGGCGACGACCTCCTCTACGAATTGGCCGTCGGCACCGTCGAATTCGGCGAGGGTACGTCGACCGCGCACGTCCAGCTCGCAGCCAACCAGCTGGGCACGACGCCGTCACGGATTCGTCTGGTGCAATCGGACACCGACCGCACGGGATTCGACACCGGCGCCTTTGCGAGTGCGGGTCTTTTCGTGGCGGGCAACGCGGTACTCCGCGCGGCCAACGCCGTGCGCGACCGCATCCTCGAATTTGCCGCCGCTCATACGGGCGTCCATCTCGTGATGTGCTCGATGGACGACGAGGGTGTCGTCTGCGGCGACCAGCGCGTGTCGTTGGCCGAGCTCGTCGCGTCGGCGCGAGCCCGCGGGATCCGCTTCACCGCCGCCCGCAAGGCCTACGGCTCGCCCCGGAGCATCACCTCCAATGCGCAGGGGTTCCGCATCGCCGTCCATCGGGTGACGGGTGAGATCCGTATCCTTTACAGCGTCCAGGCGACCGACGCCGCCGTGATCATCAACCCCGGGCAGGTCCGGGGACAGGTGGAAGGCGGTGTCGCCCAGGGAATCGGCTTCACGCTGACCGAGAATTTCCACGTCGACGAGAACGGCGTCATGGTCAACCCGAACTTCCGCAACTACCGCATCCCCGGCTACGCCGATATTCCCCGCACCGACGTGCTCCTGGTGGACTCGACGGATTCGGTGGGGCCGCTGCGGTCGAAGGGGATCGCGGAATGCTGTATCAACCCGGTGGCCCCCGCGTTGGCGAATGCGCTGCACGACGCCACGGGCGTCCGCTACCGCGCCCTGCCCCTGACGCCGGAACGGATTTACCGCCGGATCAACGAAAGGCAGTCGGTGCCGAGGGCCTGAGGGCGTCGTCCACCGATGCTGCTCGACAGGCCGCCGGCTGCGCGCCCGTCTGGCTGCCCCGCTGACGTCGCCCGAGCCGACCCTCCGTCGATCCCTCGACGTCATCGCAGGTCAGCGCGCCCGCCCCCGAGGTTTCAGCGGAACCGGCGGCAGTGCAGGAGCCGGCAGCCGGTCACCGTCGTAGCCCGTCACCTCGCCGAAGCGGGAGCCGGACATCCAGGCCGACCGGGCCTCTTCGATGTCCTCCTGTGACCGCCCCACGAAGTTCCACCACATCACGATCTGCTCCTCGAACGGTTCGCCGCCGAGCAGCATCAGGCTGCTGTCGGCGTCGGAGCGCAGCGGCAACTCGCTGCGGCCGCAGCCGAGGTAGAGGAGGGCGCCGGGGCTCAGGCGGACGCCGTCGACCTCGCTCTCGCCGGCGATGGTCAGCGCCGCGTACTCGAAGTCGGGGTCGACGGGCAGCCGGGTGTCCGTGCCGGCGGCGAGCGTGAGGTCGGCGCCGACCAGCGGGGAGTACGTGGTGCCGGGCGAAGCGGCGCCGTCCAGTTCGCCGAGGAGGACGGTGGCGGACAGCCCGCCGCCGTCGATCACCGGCAGGTCGGTGTGGTGCTCGAAGGCGGGGGCGGTGTCGCGGTGTTCGCCGGGGAGGGCGACCCACAGCTGGGCGCCGTGCAGGAACGGGCCGTGGCCGTGCGGGGACTCCTCGGAGTGCGCGATGGCCCGGCCCGAGGTCATCAGGCCCAGTTCCCGGGGCCGTACGGTCTGCAGGCTGCCGAGGCTGTCGCGGTGCAGTACCTCGCCCTGGCGCAGCCAGCTGACGGTCTGCAGACCCATGTGCGGATGCGGCGGCACCTGCATACCGGGCGCGCCGACGATGTCGTCGGGGCCGTAGTGGTCGACGAAGCACCAGGCGCCGACCATCCGCCGGCCGAGGTTCGGCAGCAGTCTGCGGACAACGGTGCTCTCGCCGAGCGGCACCTGCTTGCCGGGCTGGACGTCGCGTACCGGGCCCGTACGGGCGGTGCCACCGCACAGGCTGGGCGCGGGTCTGAGGTCGAGGTTGCTCATGGCGTCACGATAGGCGCGGTCGGGGGTGCGGTCCGGGCAGGCGCACGAGGCGCCGCGGGGTGATGCCCCTCATGCATACAGCTCGCGCAGCCGTACCGAGAGGCAGGTCACGCAGCCCTCCAGCTTCTCGAATTCGCCGATGTCCACGAGGACCGGTTGATATCCGAGGTCGGTGAAGAGCTCCGCGCTCTTCGGGGCGCCGGCGGCCATCAGCAGCCTGCCGCCGCCGAGCAGGACGACGTGGGCGCCGGATTCCTCGGGGACGGGCAGGAAGCGGGGGAAGAGGGCGGGGTCGTCGACCAGCGGCGGGTAGCCGATGACGGTGCCGTCCGGGAGGGCGGTCACCGCGGACTTGAGGTGCAGCACGCGGCTCACCGGTACGGCGACCACGCGCGCGCCCAACGGCTCGAAGGCGGCGCGGAGTTGGCGTATCCCCTCGCCGTTGGTACGGCCGCCGCGGCCGACGTAGACGGTGTCGCCGACCTTGAGGACGTCGCCGCCGTCCAGGGTGCCGGGGGCCCGGATCTCGTTGACGGAGCAGCCGAGTGCCTCCGCCGCCGCGCGGGCGGCGGGCACCTCGGGGCGGCGGGGGCCGGCCCCGGGGCGGGCGAGGAGTGCGACGTTGCGGAACATGACCAGGGTGTCCTCGACGAAGACCGCGTCGGGGCAGTCGTCGGCGGGGGCGACCTCGCTGGTCTGCCAGCCGTGGTCGCGCAGCACCTGTACGTAGGTCTCCCACTGGCGCAGGGCGAGCGCGGGGTCGACCGGGCGCCGGTCGATATGGGTGACCAGACCCTCGGCGAGGCGGGGGCCGGGGCGGCGGACGAGCGCCTGCTGGCTGGGCATGCGGATCCTTTCGGGCGGCGGCGGGGTCCGGGCGGTCAGGCGTCGGCGTCGTAGGTGGCGCGCAGGGCGTCCTCGACGGCGGCGAGGGCGGCGCGGTGGTCCAGGCCGAGGCGCCGGGCACGGCGGGCGTAGGCCTCGGCGGCCGCGGCGGCCTCCTTGTCGGCGGCCTCGCCGGCCGCCGCGATGAAGCTGCCGTTGCGGCCGCGGGTCTCGATCACCCCGTCGGTCTCCAGGGCGCGGTAGGCCTTGGCGACGGTGTTGGCGGCCAGCCCGAGGTCCTCCGCCAGGCCGCGGACGGTGGGGAGTTTGTAGCCGACCGGCAGGCCGCCGTCCCGGGCCTGATCCGCGATCTGGGTGCGTACCTGCTCGAACGGCGCGGCGGACGCCGCCGGATCGATGGTGAGGGACAAGGTCTGCGGGGACACGGGGGCGCTCCTGTTGCTGGTGGTGGGGCGGGTGGGCGACGACGCGGCTGCCCGGGGTCGTACCGGGAGGCGTGCCGTGCGCGGACCCGCCGGTGCGCTTGTTTGTCGCATCCATTGTGCGCCAAGAGCGCCCGCCGTGCCGGGAGGTGCTGTCCCGCGGGGGTGGTCACAGGGCGAGGGTGGTGCCGGTCGTCCGGAGCCAGGCGTTCATGCCGAGGACGAGTTCGGCGCCCGGGCGGATGTCGTCCCGCGCCCCGTCGGCGGTGGCCTGCGCGGTGGCCTCGGGGTCCAGCAGCGGTCGTACGGGGGCGTCGCGGTCGGCGCACAGCGCCCTCAGCTCGGTGCGCAGCGCCTCGTTGTAGCGCGGGTCCTGGGTGCTGGGGTAGGGGCTCTTGACCCGGTCGGCCACCAGGGCGGGGAGTACGTCGCGGGTGGCGGCACGCAGCAGCGACTTCTCCCGGCCGTCGAAGGTCTTCATCGCCCAGGGGGTGTTGAAGACGTAGTCGACGAGGCGGTGGTCGCAGAACGGGACGCGGACCTCCAGGCCGACGGCCATGCTGGCCCGGTCCTTGCGGTCGAGCAGGATCTGTACGAAGCGGGTCAGATGCAGATAACTGATCTCGCGCATCCGGCGCTGATGGCCGGTGTCGCCCTCGTGGTAGGGCACTTCGGCGAGCGCCTCGCGGTAGCGGCGCTGCTCGTAGCCGGGCAGGTCGAGCTTGCCGAGCAGGCCCCTGTCCAGCAGGGCCTCGCGGGTGGCGTTGCCGCCGGCGAACCGGCCGGAGAGGCCGGCGGCTATCCAGGGGAAGGTGTCGGCCTGGACGGAAGCGGGGTCGTGGAACCAGCGGTAGCCGCCGAAGACCTCGTCCGCGGATTCGCCGGACAGGGCGACCGTGGACTGTTCGCGGACGGCCTGGAACAGCAGGTAGAGGGAGGTGTCGCCGTCGCCGAAGCCGTTGGGCAGATCGCGGGCGGCGAGCACCGCGGCGCGGTGGCCGGGGTCCATCAGGTCGGCGGTGTCCAGGACGATGTCGCGGTGGTCGGAGCGGACGTGTTCGGCCAGGGCGTGGGCGTACGGTCCGTCGGGGGTGCCGCGCAGGTCATCGGGCGTGAAGTTCTCGGTGTAGCCGGTGAAGTCGACGGCGAACGAGCGGACCGGGCCGCTGCCCGCTTCCGCCAGCGCCTTGGCGGAGAGCGCGGTGATGACGGAGGAGTCCAGGCCGCCGGAGAGCAGGGTGCACAGCGGCACATCGGCGATCAGCTGGCGGGCCACGATGTCGTCGAGGAGTTCGCGGATGTGCGCGACGGTGGTGTCCAGGCCGTCGGTGTGGTCGCGGGCCTCAAGGGCCCAGTAGCGGGTGACGGTCGTCCCGGCGCGGCCGACCCGGACGATATGGCCGGGGCGGACCTCGTGCATGCCCTTGTAGACGGCGTGGCCGGGGGTCTTGGTGAAGGTGATCAGTTCGGCGAGGCCCTCGGTGTCGACGATGGGCCGTACGGTGGGGTGGGCGAGGATCGCCTTGGGCTCGGAGCCGAACAGCACTCCGTCGGGGGTGGGGTGGTAGTAGAGCGGCTTGATGCCCATCCGGTCGCGGATCAGCAGTAATTCCTCGGTGCGCGGGTCCCAGAGCGCGAAGGCGTACATGCCGTTGAGGCGCTCGGCGCAGGCCTCGCCCCACTCGAGGTAGGCGTGCAGCACCACTTCGGTGTCGCTCTGGGTGCGGAAGGTGTGGCCCAGCCCGGTCAGTTCGGCGCGCAGTTCGCGGTAGTTGTAGACCTCGCCGCTGTAGGTGGTGACGACCAGGGTGCGGCCGTCGTGGTCCACGGTCATGGGCTGGGTGCCGCCGTCGATGTCGATGACGGCGAGCCGGCGGTGGCCGAACGCGGCATGGGTGTCGAGCCAGATACCGGCCGCGTCCGGCCCGCGGCAGGCCATGGTCGCGGTCATCGTGTCCAGCGTGGGGCGCTGGGTGGTGAGGTCGTTGTCGTAGGAGATCCATCCGGTGATTCCGCACATGAGGCGGCCCCTCCTTCGTGGCAGCGACGGGCGGCCGCGCTCCGGCGGCGGCCCGTGCCCGCACCGTACGCCCGAATAGGTGTATGGGCCACACAAACCGCGTACGGGCCGCCCGGATCGAGCCATCCGCGCGCCGCGGGGCGAAAAACGCGCCGCGGAGCGGAAAAGCGGACGTATACCGCACCCCGCCCACCGGAAAAGGAGCGGCGCCAGCGCGCACCGGCGCGTACTCTCCGCCGTCATGACGCCTACCGTGCGCGACTTCCGTCCCTCCGACGCCAAGGCCGTCGCCGAGCTGCGACGGGCCGCCCTGCCCTTCCTCCTCTCCACCCCGCAGGGCATCGCCTGGGAGGTCGCCACCGCCCCCGCGGCGCAGCGTCTGCGGCTGTTCGTCGCCGAGCTGGACGGCAGGGTCGTCGGCGCGATCCGGGCCGTCCTGCTGCACGACGCCGGCGTTCCGGGCCAGGCCGCGGCCACCCCTCAGGTCCACCCGGACCACCGCGGCCGCGGCGCGGGCCACGCCCTGCTGACCGCGGCCGAGGACCATCTCGCCGCGGCCGGCGCGACCCGGCTGTACGCCTGGGCGGTGGACGGGACCGGCGCACCGGCCTTCGCGGAACACCACGGCTACCGCCGCACCCGGCAGGCCCGCTTCCTCCGGCTCGACCTCACCGCTGCCGCACTGCCGCCGCTCCCGGCCGCCCTGCCACCCGGTGTCCGGCTGCACACCGGCGCGGACTTCGAGGCCGAGCCGCGCCGGCTGTACGAGGCGGACGCCGAAGCCGCCGCGGACGAGCCGGGCGATGTCCCCGCCGACGCCCTCGCCTACGAGGACTGGCTGCTGCGCACCTGGGAGCACCCCCATCTCGACCTGGACCTCACCTCGGTGGTGACCGTCGACGGCGAGATCGCCTCCTTCACCCTGGCGGCCACCGACGGCCGTACCCGCTACTCCTCCGCGATGACCGGCACCCGTCGCGCCTTCCGCGGCCGGGGCCTGGCCCGGCTGGCCAAGACCGCCTCCCTCCACCGTGCCCGCGACGCCGGCTACACCGAGGCGGTCACCGGCAACGACGCCGCCAACGCCCCGATGCTCGCCGTCAACCAGGCCTTCGGCTACCGGCCGTGCGCCGGGGAGTGGCGCTACGTACGCGAGCTGCGGCGGGACTGAGGCACCGCCCGCAGCCGAGGCCTCACCCGCTCGGCGACGCGAGAGGGGCATCGGCCACGGCGCCGTCCCGGCCCGGGACTTCGGCGAGCAGCACATAGCGCTCATCGGTCACCTCCTTGCCCCACAGCGCCGGATCGTCCACCAGGCTCTCCACCCGCGTCCACGCCGCCAACGGCTCCACGAGGGAGGTGAGTTCGGCGGCCGACACCCCTATGGGTTCGGCCTCGCCCCAGCGGCCCTCCACCAGCACCAGCCGGCCCCCGGGAGCGAGCAGACCGGCCCAGCGGCGCAGCGCGGCCCGGGCGTCGGGCAGCGCCCACAGGACATGACGCACCAGGACGGCATCGAACCGCCGCTCCCCCACGGGTGGTTCGGCGGCGTCACCGACCAGGAAGGCCGCCTCCCGGCCGGCGAGCTTGGCGCGCGCCCGGGCGATCATGCGCGGTGAGCGGTCGATGCCCGTGACGCGATGCCCCTGTTCGGCGGCGAGCAGGGCCAGGCTTCCCGTACCGCAGCCCAGATCGAGGACGGCGGCGGGCCCGGACGGCAGCCAGCCGCGCAGCCGGACGGCCCAGGCGGCGCGGACGGCGGGGTCCCGCAGGCCGTGGTCGGGCTCCTCGTCGAACGAGGCGGCGGCCGCTTCCCAGTAGGCGGCGGCCGCGGTCGGCAGGGGCGATTCCCCGCGGCCGGCACGGGGGTTGGCGGATCCGGCGAAGGGCCGGCGGGACGGGTCGGCAGGTGCGTCGGTGCTCATGTGCCGATGGTGGCAGCGACCACTGACAACGCCGGTCGGACGCGGTGCGCGGGCAAGCCGGGCGGGCCGGAGCGCGGCGCCGGGAAGGGCACCGGCGAGGGTGAGGGAGTACCGTGGAAAAGGCCGGTACGGTGCGGCGATGCCGTCCGCAACAGGGCGTCCGTCGCAGGTGGTACCGGCATTGGACCGGTCACATGAGCGTGCCCCAGAGCAGCGGTCTCTCCGGAGGCGGCGTCTTCGACCTCACGCGGCCGGCCGTGGTGATGGCGGATCGCGCGGGGGTGGCGCAGGGCTGGACCGAGGGGGCCGAGCGGCTGCTCGGCTATACGGTGTCCGAGGCCGTCGGCAGGCCGCTGGCGGACCTCTTCACCGGAGTGGATCCCCGGTCGGCGCAGGACACCAGGTGGCAGGCCCGGCTGGCGGCGGCGGACGGCTGGAGCGGGCTGGAGGCCGTACGGCACAAGGACGGGCACCGCCTCGACCTGGAGTTCCGCGTGCTGCCGGTGCTGGACGCCGAACAGCGCTCCGCGCGGCTGGTGCTCGCCGCCGAGATGGCACAGACGCCCTGGTCGGGAGCGAGCCGGTCGTTCCTGGAGGGGATCTTGGGCATGTCGCCGATCGGTGTGGCCATGGTGAACGCCGATCTGCGGTTCGTGTGGATGAACGACGCCCTGGAGCGGATGGGCGGGGTCCGGCGCGAGGACCGCCTCGGCAAGCGCCTGGGGGACGTACAGCCGAGCCTGGCCGTGGAGGCCATCGAGGCCGAGATGCGCCGGGTGCTGCGCACCGGCGTCCCCTCGGTCGGCTACGAATACCTGGGGCGTCCGCAGTCCGATCCGCAGCGGGAGCACGCCTACTCCACGTCGTTCTTCCGCCTGGAGGACGGTTCCGGCCAGGTGCTCGGTGTCTGCTACATGGTCCTCGACGTCACGGACAGTTACCGGTCCCGGCAGCGGATGACGCTGTTGAACCGGGCCGGGGAACGCATCGGCAGTTCGCTGGACGTCTGGCACACCGCACAGGAGCTGTCCGATGCGGCGGTGCCCGATCTCGCCGACTTCGTCACCGTCGACCTGCTCGACGCGCTGCTCAGCGGGGAGGAGCCGAGCGCCGGCCCGGTCGACGCCACGGCGCTGTTCACCATGCGCCGGGCGGGACAGCAGTCCGTACGCGAGGGCTGCCCGGAGGCGGAGGTCGCCGTCGGGGACCGGGCCTCCTACCCGCCGTCGGCGCCCGTGGTGCTGAGTCTCACCGAAGGCCACTCCACCCTGCTGCAGACGCTGGATCTCGCCGACGGCGAGTGGGCGGCCGAGGACCCGGTGCACGCCGCGCACCTGCGGGGGCTCGGCTTCCACTCGCTGATGGTGGTGCCGCTGCGGGCGCGGGGGGTCTTCCTGGGCGCGGCCGCGTTCGCCCGCTGGCAGCACACCGGACCGTTCCAGCCCGACGACCTGGTGCTCGCCGAGGAATTCGTCACCCGCGCCGCGATGGCCATCGACAACGCCCGCCGCTACACCCGGGAGCACACCGCGGCCCTCACCCTCCAGCACAGCCTGCTGCCGCGCGATCTGCCCGACCAGTGCGCGGTGGACGCGGCCTACCGCTATCTGCCGGCCGACTCGCTCAGCGGCGTCGGCGGCGACTGGTTCGACGTGATCCCGCTGTCCGGAGCCCGGGTCGCGCTGGTGGTCGGCGATGTGGTCGGCCACGGGGTGCACGCCGCGGCCACGATGGGCCGGCTGCGCGCCGCCGTCCAGGCGCTCGCCGACCTGCCGCTGTCCCCGGAAGAGGTGCTGGCGCACCTCGACGACATGGTCAACCGGGTAGCCGACGACACGAACCCCGACACCGCCGACAACGGGGTCGTCGGCGCCACCTGCCTGTACGCGGTCTACGACCCGGTCGCCTGTAGTTGCACGCTGGCCCGCGCCGGTCACCCCGCGCCGCTGCTGGTGAGCCCGGCCGGCGCCGCCGAGCTGCTGGAGCTGCCGACCGGCCCGCCGCTGGGGCTGGGCGGGATGCCCTTCGAATCCGTCGAAGTGCCCTTGCCGGAGGGGAGTTTGCTGGCTCTCTACACCAACGGGCTGCTGATGGGGAAGGCCCTCGACCTCGACGGGGGGATCGCCCGGCTGCGCACCGCCCTGGCCGATCCGCAGGCGCCGCTGGAGAGCCTCTGCGACACGGTGGTCGGCGGTCTGCCGGGCGCCCAGCCGGTCGACGATGTGGCGCTGCTGCTGGCACGTACCCGGGCCCTGCCCCATACGCAGCTGGCCACTTGGGAGATCCCCGCCGATCCGTCAGCGGTCGGCGAGGCCCGCCGGGCGGCGTCCACCCGGCTGGCGGAGTGGGACCTGGCGGACCTCGGCTTCTCCACCGAACTGATCGTCAGCGAGCTGGTCACCAATGCCATCCGGCACGCCTCCGGACCGATCGGTCTGCGGATGATCCGGGCGCGGGCGCTGATCTGCGAGGTGTCCGACGCCAGCAGCACCTCGCCGCACCTCCGCCATGCGCGGACCACCGACGAGGGCGGCCGGGGGCTGTTCCTCATCGCCCGGTACGCCCAGCGGTGGGGCACCCGCTACACCGCCCAGGGAAAGATCATCTGGGCCGAACTGTCGCTCCGCGCCGTCCCCGTGAGCGCAGCGGCCAACGAACTGAGCACACTCGCCGCCGACCTCGGCGACCCGTCCGCGTTCTCCACTGCGGACGACTACTGAGGTGGGGGACGACTCCCGGGGCGCCTTGGCTGGGGGTGCGGGCCCCGGGGTGGACCGTGGCCCGGGGAGCTCCCTGTGGTTGCCCCCACCTTGGTGACGGCAAGGCCCGTTGGCCGGGGGAGCGATGCCCGTTTCCTCCCCGCCTTCCTGTGCCCCTGCTTAGCGGTCCCTTAAGCGCGCCCTAAAGATCCTCCGCATCGGCCTTCGGGCCGTAAATCCGCTGTTCAGCAGGGCTAACGTGCTTCTCGCAAGGCGGCGTTGCGGGGCGTCGGTGCCGTACACCGGGGGCGGTGCCGACGTCCGCATCCCGACCCCCCACCACTGTGCTGCCCTTGCCCTCCCCTCCCCGGTTGGCTGCCCCCTCATGAAGGAGACCCCCACGATGACCGCTCGTCGCAAGGCCACCGGGATCGCGCTGGCCGGTGTCGCACCGCTCGCGCTCACCATGCTCACCGCGAGCCCGGCCGCCGCGCACGGTTCGATGACGGACCCGGTCAGCCGGGTCTCGGCCTGCTACGCGGAGGGGCCGGAGAGCCCGCGGTCCGCGGCGTGCAAGGCCGCCGTGCAGGTCGGCGGGACCCAGGCGCTCTACGACTGGAACGGCGTGCGGGACGGCAACGCCGGCGGCAAGTCGAAGGAGAAGATCCCGGACGGCAAGCTGTGCAGCGCCGGCAACGCCACGTACAAGGGCCTGGACCTCCCGCGCGCCGACTGGCCGTCCTCCCGCATGCGGGCCGGCCGGCACACGTTCCACTACAAGGCCACCGCTCCGCACAAGGGCTCCTTCGAGCTCTACCTCACCAAGAAGAGCTATGACCCGACCAAGCCGCTGAAGTGGTCCGACCTGGAGTCGACGCCGTTCGCGAAGGTCACCGACCCGAAGCTGACCAACGGCGAGTACGTGTTCGACGGGACGGTGCCGGCGCGGTCCGGGCGCCAGCTGATCTACAGCATCTGGCAGCGGTCGGACAGCCCGGAGGCGTTCTACACCTGCTCGGACGTCGTCTTCGGGAAGGCCGGCGGCCGGGCCGCGGGCGCCACCGCGAAGTCCGCGCCCACCGCCTCCGCGCCGAGCGACGCCCAGATCGCGGCGGGTGCCGGGAAGTCGTCGATGGACATGAGCCACCACGGCCACCGGGCTGCGGGCGACCACACGGGCACCGTGCGCGCGGCGAGCGCCGACAGCCCCGCGGTGGGCGGGGGTTCGGACGCCGCCGGCAACGCACCGCGGCCCGACGGCGGCGCCAAGCCGGCCGGCGGCCGGCGGCTGGCGGAGACCGGTGGTGACTCCTCCACCGCCCCGCTGGCCGTCTCCGGCGCCGCCGTCCTGGCCCTGGGCGCCGGGGTGCTGGTCGCCACCACCCGCCGCAAGGCCGCCCGGTCCCGCGGCTGACCCCGGCGGCCCGGCCGTCCGGTAAACGGCGCCGCCCTCGCCCGTCAAGGCGGGGGCGGCGCCGGCCTGTTGACGCTCGGAACGCACCGGCACGGGAATCCGTGCCGCCTCTGAGCGCTGGCCGCGGGGCGCCGGGTCAGCGGACGAGCCGGCGCAGCAGCCGGACGTAGCGGCTCCAGCGGGCGGGCCGGGCGACGGTGCCCGTGCAGGCCTCTTCGGCGCGGTCCAGGCTGTCCTCCAGGGCCGCGTCGTGGAGCGGCCGGAAGGCCAGCGGCCAGCTGAAACGGGCCGGGCCGCGGGCGTGCATGGCGAGGGTGTGGCGCAGCAGGGTGCGGTCCGGCCCCAGCGGGTGGACGGTGTATTCGTGGAAGCCGTGGAAGCCGCGCGGGCCGCTGAAAGTGAAGCGCACCCATCGGCCCGGGACGTAGGCCGCCACGGTGTAGCGGACCGGGCCGTGGCCGCCGGCCGCGCCCGGCGCCAGCGGGCCGTCGAAGCGCATCGGGGGCCAGTCATGGCGCGGCCAGAGCCGGTCGCCGTCCCCCGACAGGCCGTCGATGAGCAGTCCGGCCTCGGCCCCGGGCACCGGCAGCATCCGCTCGTGCACGTTGTAGACGCCCATCGCGCCCCTCCCCCGTGTGGTCCGCACCCCCGTTTTAGAGGAGCCTCTCCAATATAGTGGAGAGTACCCTCTAGAACATGGCCAGGCCACCCCGTTTCGACACCCCGCAGCTGCTCGACGCCGCCGTACGGCTGGCGGCCGAATCCGGGCCCTCGGGCGTCACCATGTCCGCGGTCGCGGCGGCCGTCGGCGCGCCCAGCGGCTCGCTCTACCACCGCTTCCCCGGCCGCTCGGCGCTGCTCGCCGAGGTGTGGCTGCGTACCGTCGAGGACTTCCAGGAGGGCTACTTCGAGGCCCTGGAATCGTCGGACGATCCACGCACCGGGGCCCGGGCCGCCGCCCGGCACATCGTGGCGTGGAGCCGCGCCCATCCGCAGGAGGCTGCGCTGCTTCTCTACGGGTCCCATGACTTCGGCCACGACGACTGGCCGGACGAGCATCTGCTGCGGGCCGAGGACGGAAACATGCGGGTACGGGCCGCCGTGGCGGCGCTCGCGGGGGCGCTCGGGATCCACGGCCGCCCCGGCCTGGACCGGGTGACGCTCGCGGTCATCGATCTGCCGCTGTCCCTGGTACGCCGCCATCTGCGCGGCGGGTCCCCGCTGCCCGCACACGCCGAGGACCTCGCCGAGCAGTGCACCGGCGCCCTGCTGGCCGACGACTGACCACCGGCCGGCGACCGACCGCGGCGGGCGCCCCCGGTACGAAGCCCGGCACGATCCCCTCGCCGACAGGGGACCGGGCCGGGCTCCCGGTCAGCCCGACGTGCAGGTCGTCGGGGTGGCGTGGGCCGGGTCGAGCGCGTTGGCCGTCTCGTGGAAGGCGGCGAGGTCGGCGAGCCCGATGGCCACATGCTCGGAGATGTCGATCGCGCACAGGTCCTGGAGCACGACATTGTGCACATCGGGGCCGTCGAGGAACGCGGACCGGTAGGGCGTGACGACCTCGTCGTACCTGGTGGCGATCACGGTGTAGTGCACCCCCGGGAGGGTGTCGCCGCCCTCGTTGAGGCGGCGCAGGACGTCGGAGCCGACGATCTGGTCGGACAGCCCCGGGGTCAGCTCGTCGAGGTACTTCTTGGCGCCGGGGAAGTACGGCAGCAGGTGGGTCAGGCCGTCCAGGTCGGTGCCGTGGTTGTCGGGAGCCAGCCCGACCAGCGCGTTCACCTTGTCCGCGCCGCCGTGGAACTTCATGTAGACCCGCGCCATCATGCCGCCCTGCGAGTGCCCGACGAGGTCGGCCTTCGGCGCCCCGGTGGCGGCCAGCACCCGGTCGACGTAGGCGGCGAGCTGCCCGGCGGAGGCATCGACCGGGCCCAGCCCGTGGAAGAACGGGACGCCGGGCAGCTGACCGTAATCAAGGGAGAAGACGCAGTAGCCGCGCGCCACCAAGTAGGGCGCGAGACCGAGCCAGTTGTCGATGGAGTTGCCGAGGGTGCCGTGCACCAGGACCACCGGCCGCGGGTGGGCGGCGGAGGGCTTGCAGGAGTAGTTGTTCCAGCCGCTGCTGACGGTGGGGGCGTCGGCAGCGGCGGGAACGGTGGCGGCCCCGAAGGCCAGGGCGAGGGCGGAGAGGAAGGTGAGCGATCTTGACCAGCGCAGCTTCATACGATGCTCCTTGCGGGGGGTGAGGGGACTCCGAAGTGCTCGGTGAGCCGTTCACCTGCGATCCGGATCGCAAGGGCCAACGCAGTTGACTCGCAAGTAAGTTACGGCCGGGTAAGCGGGATGTGCCAGCGGCGTGACGGTGAAGGAAACACCACACAACCCTCACCGGACGTCCGGGGCACACGGCGGCCGGATCGTGCTGCATGCAGCGTGCCGCAACGGACGCGTCACCTGCCGCGCCGCCGGGAGGCTTGTCCTGTCACCCCCAACTCACGTTCCATTAGGGGTGGTTGAGGCTCCTGCAAAGCCAAGGGCCCGCATGCGTGCGGGAGTACACGGCCGATTGTCAGTGGCATCCCGTACATTCGGTGATGCCTTGACCAGGGGAACGAGGGGAGACGCCGATGGAGACGTCGGGAACAGCGGGAACGGTGGGAACGGCGGGGGCATCGGCGGAGGCCGGCCTGGTGGAGATCTCGTCGGAGGCGGAGCTGCGTGAGCTGATCGGTGAGCCCAGCTCCCATGCCGCGCACAAGGTCCGGCACCGGCTGCACGACCTCGACCGCCAGTGGCTGGCCCGCTCGCCGTTCTGCATGCTGGCCACCGCGGATGCCCAGGGCCGCTGTGATGTCTCGCCCAAAGGCGACCCCGCCGGCTTCACCCATGTCCTGGACGACACCACCCTCGTCATACCCGACCGCCCCGGCAACAAGCGCCTGGACGGCTTCGCGAACATCCTGGCCAATCCGCATGTCGGGCTGGACTACGTCCTTCCGGGGCGCGGCGACACCCTGCGGATCAACGGCCGCGCCCGGCTGCTGCGCGATGCCCCGTTCTTCGACGAGCTGATCGTCAAGGGCAACCGCCCACGGCTGGCGCTGCTGGTGGAGGTCGAGGAGGTCTTCTACCACTGCTCCAAGGCGTTTTTGCGCTCCGAGCTGTGGAAGCCGGAGACCTGGCAGCCGGACGCGCTGCCCTCGCGGGCCCGGATGGTCAAGGGCATCGAGGCCCAGGACCTGCCCCTGGAGGAGCTGGAGCAGCACTATGGCCCGCAGTATGCGGAGCGGCTGTACGGCTGAGAGGCCGGAGCAGCTGTACGGCTGAGAGGCCGGGGGCGCCGAGGCTAGGGGCCGGGGCGCGCCGAGGCTGAGCGCCGGGGCAGCGGAGCTGGGCATCGAGGCGCCGGGGCCGGTGCGTTACGGCCGGGCGGCGCCGGGGCCAGGGGGCTTCGTCCCCGGGGGCGGAGGCGGGGGCGCAGGGCCGGCTCCGCCGAGGGTCGCCGCGGGCCGTACGCTCCCGGTGCCGAAGCGGGCCCTGGCCCGGTCGACGGCGGCCTCGATGCGGTGTGCCCGGTCGTCGGCCGGGTCAAAGGTCAGCTGGCGGGCGGCGAGTTCGGCGCGGCACAGGTCCTCCGCGCGCAGCGCCACCGACCGCACCCGCGCCCGCTGCAGCCCGAGCGCGGCATGCAGGGCGTAGGCCGCCTCGGTCAGGGCGGGCCCGTGCGCGGTCGGCCCGTCCAGCCGCCGGGTGCGGCTGGTGGTGGAGCGGTCGGCGTAGCGGACGGTGAGGGTGAGCGCACGGGCCACCTGCCCGCTCGCCCGCATCCGGGCCCCGAGGCCGTCGGCGAGCGAGAGCAGCGCCCGGCGGCGGCGGTCCGGGTCCAGCTCGTCGTGGGCGAAGCGGTGTTCCGCCGCCATCGAGCGGGCCGCCGCATTGGGGGTCACCGGCGTCGGGTCGATGCCGTGGGCCCGCTCGTACACCACCCGGCCGGCCTTCGCGCCGAGGATCCGCTGCAGGGTCGCGGGCGGTGCGGCGGCGATCCGGCCGACGCTGTCGAGCCCGTACGCACACAGGGCGCGCGCGGTCGCCGGGCCGACGCCGTACAGCGCCGAGGCCGGCCGGCGCTCCAGGAACGCGGCGACGGCGTCGGCGTCATCGGGGACGACCCTGATCTCTCCCGGTCCCGCCCCTTGGGCCGCCATCCGGGCGAGCAGCGGGTTGGCGCCGATCCCGATCGTGCACTGCACGCCGTGCCAGGCCAGCGCGCGCAGCCGCACCAGTTCGGCGATGCCGGCCGCGTCCCGGTCGAAGTAGCGCAGCGCACCGCGGACGTCCGCCAGCGCGGCGTCCGGCGGCAGCGCCTCGATCACCGGGGTGAACTGGGCGAGCAGCCGCAGCAGTTGCTCGAAGCATCCGGCACTCGGCGGGGTGCCGTCGGCGGCCCGGAAGCGGATGTGGAGCATGCCCGGCTGCCGCGGGACGCCGGGGTGCTCCGGTGGCGCGGCGGGCGGCCTCGGGGCAGGGGTCATCCCGCGCTCCCGGGGCTGGAGTGCCACAACTTGCGTCCGGTGGCGGCGCGTTCACCCGGTGGCTGGAGGTCGGCCCACGGGTGCAGTTCGTAGCCGGTCTCCAGGCGGATGGTGCGGTCCGGGGCGCCGGCCGGTTCGGGCTCCTCGCCGGGCCCGCGCTCCTCTCCGGACCCCTGGTCCGCCCCGGCATCCTCGGTGTCCGGCGCGGCCCCTCCCCCGTCCGGCCCGGTCGCGAGCCGGGCGGTGACCGCCTCCAGCCCGCCCTCGCGGCGCAGTTCGGCCAGTTCGGCGAGGTTCCATGCGGCGGTGCCGACCACGCTGAAGCTGCGCGGACCGCGCCGCTGGACCGTACCGCGCACCAGCAGCAGCCAGGAGTGGAAGATCGTGTGCGCACAGGCCGCATGGCTGTCGTCGAAGAAGGCGCAGTCGACCAGGCCCGTGCTGTCGTCGAGGGTGGTGAAGATGACCCGGCGGCCGGAACGGATCGGTGGTGTCTGGGTGGCCGCCTTGGCGCCGGCGACCAGTACCGTCTCGCCGTTCCGGGCGTTCCGCAGCAGCCGGGCCGGCAGCGCACCCAGCTCCGCGAGGAACTCCTGGTGGTCGGCCATCAGATGGCGGGAGGCGTCCATGCCGAGGACGCCCAGCTCGGCGCTGAGCCGTTCGACCTCGCTGAGGTCGGGCAGTCCCGCCGGCTCGACCGGATCGGCCGACGCCCCCGGCTCCGCGCCGTCGAGGGACCGGCCCGGCAGCGTCAGCTGGCCTCCGGACGCCTGCCGCCCGTGGTGGTGCAGCTCGGCGATGTGCAGCAGCAGGTCCCGCCGGTTCGCGCCGAAGGCGTCCAACGCGCCCACCCGGGCGAGGCGTTCGGCCACCGGGCGGCCCGGCCTGGCCCGCTGCCACAGGTCCTGGAGCGAGTGGTAGGGCTGCCCCGCTTTGATCCGCCGCGCCTCGGCCTCGCTCATGCCGTGCACATCGCAGAGCGCGAGCCGCAGCCCCCAGACCGCGCCGGGGCGGCCCCCGGAGCCGTCGGAACGTGACCCGTCGCCGGACACCAGTTCGATTCGATGAGTGAGGCCCGAACGGTTCACGTCCAGCGGCAGCACCGGCACCCCGCGCCGCCGTGCGTCCGCGAGCAGCAGCCGCTTCGGATACATCCCGGGGTCATGGGTGAGCAGCCCGGCGTAGAAGGCCGCGGGGTGGTGCGCCTTGAGCCAGGCCGACTGATAGGTGGGGACCGCGAAAGCCACCGCATGCGCCTTGCAGAAGCCGTACGAGCCGAAGGCCTCGACGATCTCCCAGGTGCGCGCGATCACGTCGGGTGTGTAGCCGCGGCGCTCGGCGCACTGCGCGAACCAGGCGCGGACCCGGCCCTGCAGTTCGGGGTGCGACAGGGCCCGCCGCTTCTCGTCCGCCTCGTCCCGGAAGCAGCCCGTCATGATCCGCAGCAGCTCGATGATCTGCTCGTGGAACACCACCACCCCGTAGGTCTCGCGCAGTGGTTCCTCCAGGTCAGGGTGCGGATAGCGGACGGCCTTGCGCCCGTGCCGGGCCTCGATGAAGGGCCGCACCATATCGGCGGCGACCGGCCCCGGCCGGAAGAGGGAGATGTCGACGACCAGATCGTGGAAGGTGGCGGGCTGCAGCCTGCCGACCAGATCGCGCTGGCCCGGCGACTCGATCTGGAAGCAGCCGAGCGTCTCGGTCGAGCGGATCAGCTCGTAGGTCGCCTCGTCGCCGGGCGGCACCTGCGCGGGGTCGTCGAGGTCGATCCGGCGCCCGGTGGCCCGGCCGATCTCGGCGACCGCATGGGCCATCGCGGACTGCATCCGCACACCCAGCACATCGAGCTTGAGCAGCCCCATCTCCTCCACGTCGTCCTTGTCGAACTGGGACATCGCGAAGCCCTCGCCGCTGGTGGGCACGACGGGCGTACGGTCCAGCAGCGTGGCGTCGGACAGCAGCACCCCGCACGGATGCATGGCGATCCCGCGCGGCAGCGCGTCCAGCGCCTCGACCAGCTGCCACAGCCGCTCGTCGCCGGCCTCCCGCACCCCGCGCAGCTCCGGCAGCTCGGCCAGCGCCGCCCGCGCGTCCCGGGCGCGGATGTGCGGGAAGGCCTTGGCCAGCCGGTCCACCTGCGCCGGGTCCATGCCCAGCGCCGCGCCCACGTCGCGTACGGCGTGCCGCACCCGGTAGGTCTCGGGCATCGAGACCGTGGCGACCCGCTCCGCGCCGAAGCGGTCGAAGATCGCGCGGTAGACCTCCAGCCGGCGGGCGGACTCCACGTCGATGTCGATGTCCGGCAGCGCCGCCCGCCGTTCGGACAGGAAGCGCTCCATCAGCAGCCCGTGGGCGACCGGGTCGGCGTGTGCGATGCCCAGGAGGTGGTTGACCAGGGACCCGGCGCCGGACCCGCGGGCCGCGACCCGGATTCCCATCTCCCTTATGTCGTCCACGACTTGAGCGACCGTCAGGAAGTACGAGGGATAGCCCAGCCGCTCGATCGTGCGCAGCTCGTCCGCCAGCCGCGCCCAGCGCACCCGGTCGCGGTCGTAGCCGCGCAGCACCATCCCGGCGGCGCAGCGTGAGCGCAGCACCCGGGCGGCGGTGCGGTGTTCCGCGCCGACCAGCCGCGGCTCGGGGAAGTGGATACGGCCGAGCCCGATGTCGTCCTGCGGGTCGACCAGGCACTCGCCGGCGGTCTCCTCGGTCATGGCGAGCAGCCGGTGGGCGAGGTCGCGCCGGAAGCCGGCCGCCTCGGCGACCCGCCCGGCGGTGTGCCGCATCGCGGCGGCATCTTTGAGCCAGCGCTCACCGCCGTCCCAGCTCTCGGGCCGGTGCCGGTCCACCGGCACCAGGCGGCGGGCGGAGTCCAGGACATCGGCGACCGGGCCCTGGCCGGGGTCGGCATAGCGCACCGCGTTGGTCAGGACGGCGCGGATGCCCTGGTCGACGGCGAAGCCGAGGGTGCGGGCGGCCAGCCGCGCCGAGCCGGGTCCGCTGCCGGGCCGCCCGTGATCGACGACCTCCAGGCGCAGCCCCTCGCCGTACAGCTCCCGCCAGGGGGCGACGAGCCGGGCGGCGCGGTCCGGGCGGCCGGCGGCCAGCGCCCGGCCGACCTCGGAGTCCGGCCCGAGCAGCACGGTCAGCCCGTCCGCGGCACAGGCCAGGGCACTCCACGGGAGGACGGGCTGTTCGGCCCCGCCCGCATGGGCGGCCGAGACCAGCCGGCACAGCGCGGCCCAGCCGGCCGCTCCGTCGCGGGCCAGGAAGACGGCGCGGGCGGCGGACTCGTCGAGGAAGGCGCCGCCGCGCACCGGGGTGCGCCGCCGCACGGTGGCGCTGCCGGTCGCGGGTCCCGACGCGTGCTCCGCCACGGCGAGTTCGCTGCCGAACAGCGGGCGGATGCCGGCCTCGGCCGCAGCCTTGGCGAACCGTACGGCCCCGGAGAGCCCATCCCGGTCGGTCAGTGCGAGGGCGTCCATCCCGCGCTCGGCCGCGCGCTCGGCGAGACGCTCCGGATGGGAGGCGCCGTAGCGCAGGGAGAACCCCGAAGCGGTGTGCAGATGCGTGAACCCTGGCATCCGCACCTCCTGCGCCTCATCCGCCCCGGTATCCCCCGTCCCTCTCTTCCACCATACCCGTCCATCGAACATTCGTACGAAGAGCAGCCGAAGATCATCTTCCCGCCTCCGCCGATCGGCCCCACCTGCTCTGCACGGCTTTGCCGCCGCCCGGAAGATGGGGGACAAAAGCGCGCGAAGGACGTGATCCCTCATGACCATCTCCGCCGGCCGGCTGTCCCACCCCGCGGTCCGTGCCCTGGTCACGGCCCTCAACGGCAATGACGAGCAGGCGTTCTACGACGCCCTGACCACCGGCGCCACGATGTCCGACGACGGCCTCGACCGGGACCTGCGGGAGTGGTGCGACCGGGAGATCTTTGCCACCCGAGGGCACCTGGACGTGCAGTCCGAATCGGACCACGGGCTGTCCCTCGTCGCGAACTACCGCAACGACACCTGGGGCGAGATGCGGACCCGCTGGCGGTTCACGGTCGAGGACGGCAAGGTGAGCCGCTTCGAGACCGGGCAGGCCTAGGGGGTGTCCGCCGTCGGCCGGCTCACATATGCGTGCCGCCGTCGATCCGGATCTCCGTGCCGGTGATGAACGCGCCGTCCTGCGAGGCCAGCATCGCGATCACGCCCGCGACCGTTTCCGGGGCCGCGAAGCCCTCGCCGAGCGCCGGGGTGAGCTTGGCGAACAGCGACATATCGGCGTCCTCGGGCAGCCCCGGCCCGCGCCCGTGGGTCATCCCGCTGGCGATGGACCCCGGCGCCACGCACACCGCGCGCAGCCCCTGCTTGCTGTACTCGCTCGCGATGGCGTGCGTCATGGCCTGGACGCCGCCCTTGCTCGCCGCGTAGGCGGCCATGTACGGGTGCGCGAACGCGGCGGACGTGGAGCTGAAGTTGACCACGACCGGCGAGCTGCCCTCCAGGAGGGCGGGCAGCGCCTCACGGGTCACCAGGAACGTACCCGTCAGATTGATCGAGATGATCTCGTTGAAGAGATCCAGGCCGGTCTCGTGGGTGTGCGCGGAGCGCAGGATGCCGGCCGCGTTGACCAGGACGTCCAGACCGCCGAGGCCGGCCACCGCGGCGGCGACGCCGGAGCGGACCGCCGCCTCGTCGGCGATGTCCAGCTCCCTCGTCTCCAGCCGCCCGGCCGTCCCGTCCTCGGCGGCGCGGCCGGCGGTGCTCCGCAGGCCCGCCGCGTCGATGTCCGCCGCGACCACCCGGGCGCCCTCGGCGAGGAGCCGGTGGACGGTGGCCTGTCCGATACCCGAGCCAGCTCCGGTGATCAGGGCGCGGCGGGCGTCAAAACGGTTCATGATCCAGCTCCGTTCTCAAGGCGTCCGCGCACGCTAACTCCGCAGTGGCACATCGTGCCAACCTCACATCCTGTGCCGATACGGCATGCCGCGTAAGCTGCGCCCATGCCGTCCGAGCCCGCCCCGCTCCCCCGCCTTTCGCTCACCGAGCGGCGCAAGGCCGAGACCCAGCTGGAGATCGCCCGGACCGCGGCCGCGCTGTTCGCGGAGCGCGGCGCCGCCGTCACCGCCGAGGAGATCGCGCGGACCTCGGGGGTCTCGCTGCGCACCTTCTACCGCTACTTCCGCACCAAGGAGGACGCGGTGGTGCCGCTGCTCGCCACCGGGGTGCGGCAGTGGGTCGACGATCTGGCGGCGTCACCGGCCGGCCCGGACGCACCGCCCCTGTGCGAGGCGCTGGAGCGGGCGGCCCGCCGGGCGCTGACCCCCGCGGACGCACCGTCCGCCGAGTCCCTGCACCGCACCCGCGGGCTGCTGCGCGCGATGCCGGGCGACCCGGCGCTGCGCGCGGTCTGGCACCGGGTGCACCACGACGCCGAGGAGGCGCTGATGCCGGTCCTGGAACGGCTGACCGGCGCCGGCCCGCTGGAGGTGCGGCTGGCCGCGGCGGCCGCGAACACCGCGATGCGGGTCGCGGTGGAGCAGTGGGCGGCGGGCGACGAAGCGCCGGACGGGCCGCAGGGGCCGGCGGAGCTGGTGGCGCGGAGCATGCGGGCCCTGACGGCAGGGCTGCCGGAGCTGACCGGGAAGCCGGGGCGGGCGGGGGCGCACAAGCCTGCCGCGAGGGCGCGGAAGCCGGGCCACACAGCGGAAGGGCGGCGCGGCGACGGGCCGGCGGGCACGGAACGGCCGGGCCGGTAGGACCCCGGGGACGGTACGGCGACGGGCCGCCGGCAGGCCGGTAGGACCCCCGGGAAGGCACGCCGACGGGCCGCCCGCGGGCCGGTAAGGCGACCGACGGCGGGCCGCTTCTTACCTCGGCGGGCGCCCGGCGCCGCACGGAGGCACCCTCCGGCCCCCCTCTTCAGCCAATCGCCGGAGATCGAAACCTTCCCGAACGGCCGGTCGGTGGCCGGATCGCGGCATTCCGGAGGCGGCCACCCTTTGCCAGGAGCATGACGAACGGGGCAACTCCACTGGCCGCGCGGCACTTTCACCCGGCCGCCCCGCACCCCCTCCGGCTCGTTCGCGCCATTACCCTGAGCTTTCGGGTAACGACTCAAAGTGAACGCTTCATGCCGACTCAAGATGCTTTCGGGATGCGGTTGGGCCAGACTCCCGTCCGGTATCTGCACCTTCGAGCAAGGGAGTGTTCGTCATGCGGTACATCACTGGGGCGGTCGCGCTCGGCGCGGCGCTGGTTCTCGGCGGCCTGGCCACCAGCGCACAGGCCGTCGCCGCCCCGGCGCAGTCCGGGCGGTCCGGCGGCCTGTACGCCCCGTCGGAACTGGTACTGACGGTGGGCCAGGGCGCAAGCCGTGCGACCGCCACCGTCCAACGTGCGGTCACGCTCACCTGCATGCCGAAGGCCGGCGGCAGCCACCCCAACCCGATAGCCGCCTGTGACCAACTGCGCACGGTGGCCGGCGACTTCAATGCGGTGACCGCCGCACCGTCACAGCGCCTGTGTACCAAGGAGTGGGCTCCCATCGTGGTCACCGCGGACGGCGTGTGGCAGGGCAAGCGGGTCTCGTACAGCTACACCTTCGCCAACCCCTGCGCGATGACCGACGGCCGCGGCTCGGTCTTCGACTTCTGACCGGACCGTTCGCGATCCCCGGGCACCGGACGGCGGTGCCCGGGGATCGTCACGTTCGGCAGCTCAGGGCCTGCCGGGTGCGGACCGGGTCAGCCGATCTCCGCGCCGTAGGCCTTCAGCGCCTCCGGGACCGGCTGGAAGAAGGTCTCGCCGCCCTTGGTGCAGTCGCCGCTGCCGCCGGAGGTGAGGCCGATCGCCGCGTCACCGTCGAAGAGCGCGCCGCCGCTGTCACCGGGCTCGGCACAGACATCGGTCTGGATCAGACCGTCGACCGTGCCCTCCTGGTAGTTGACGCTGGCGTTCAGCGCCTTGACGGTGCCGTCGTGCACCTGGGTGGTGCTGCCGCTGCGCTGCACCTTCTCGCCGACGGTGGCCTCCGCGGCCTTGGTGATCTTCTGCGTGCTGCCGTTGTAGAGGTCGACCTCGCTCGGGTGCGCGGTGTCGCCGGTGTACTTGGCGAGGGAGAAGTCGTCGCCCGGGAACTTGGAGTCCTCGGTCGTGGCGATCGCCGAGCCGCCCTGCTGGTCCGACCAGCTCTTGATCTCGTTGCCGCAGTGGCCGGCCGTCAGGAAGTACGGCTGGCCGTCCTTGACCACGTTGAAGCCGAGCGAGCAGCGGGCACCGCTCCCCCAGATCGCGTCGCCGCCGCCGATGAACGGGGTGAACTTGCCCTTGCTGTGCCGGAGCTCGACCTTGTCACCGAGGCTCTGGGCGACCTTGGTCAGCCGGTCCAGCTTGGCACCCTTGACCGTGCGGTCCGCGGTCACCACGACCTTGTTGCTCTGCGGGTCGATCCCCCAGGACGTCCCGGGGATGGTCGCCTTCGACTTCAGCGTCTGCCGGGCCGAGTCGAGCTGGGCGAAGGTGTGCTGGACGAATCTGGCTTCCGCCCCCTTCGCCCGCGCGGCCCTGGCCTGCGCCTGGTTCACGACATTGACCACCAGCTTCTTGGCCTTGGCGTCGTAGAACGCACCTGCGGTGTCCGTCTTGAGGTGGGATGCGAGGGTGGTCGCCGCGGCGGAGGTCAGCTTGGCGAGGGGGGTGGGAGCCGGCGCCGGGGACGCATTGGCGTGGGCGAGGACCACCGTGGCGCTGGCGGCGAGCGCGAGCGCTCCCGCACCTGCGATCACGGCGCGTCGGTTGGGTATGCGTCGGTGCTTCAACTCAGAGCCTCCCGTGGGGGGAAGAGCCCGGAAACCGTGGGGAGTTGCCCGAGCCCGGAGAGTGGGAATCGGAACACGGACGGTCCCCCCGGAAGCCGCACCCCTGGGAAGTCGCGTCCATGCCAACGTGTGCGCGGCCGAGTATCCCCATCCGCCTCACTCGCGCACAAGACCGGTTACCGGTCTCACATACGGGAGTTCACCATTTCGCCACACGGTGGTCACACCTGTGTCCGTGCCCCTCGGCATCGAGTGCGGACATCAGCGGGCATCCGGAAGCGCGGCGGCCTCGCCACGTGTGAGGACTATAGCTGGCCGGAAAACGGCGGCCGGGGGCCGCCCCCTGGGCAGCAGAAAGCGCCGTACACACCCACCTCAACGGGTATATACGGCGCTCAACTGGACATCAGGCGGGCGGAGTGGGGCCTGGGCCCGCCCCCGAGCCGCTGCGCAGGCGGGCGCGCTCCGCCCTACGGCAGGTCCTCCGCCTCCGGGAGGTCCTCCAGCTCCGGTGGCAGCTCGCCCTCCGCGTCACGCTCCACGGCCGCGGGCGACGCGTCGGACACCTCGGGAGCGGCCGGCTGCCGTGCGCGCCCCCGCTCGGCCTCGGCCGCCGCGGTCTCCGCCTGGGCCTGCAGTCCGGAGCGCTCCAGGAACCGCAGCAGTTCGACCGGGAAAGGCAGGACAAGGGTGGAATTCTTCTCGGCGGCGACCGCCACCACGGTCTGCAGCAGCCGCAGTTGCAGGGCCGCGGGCTGGCCGGACATCGCCGCGGCCGCCTCGGCCAGCTTCTTCGAGGCCTGCAGCTCGGCATCGGCGTTGATCACCCGGGCACGCCGGTCCCGGGTCGCCTCCGCCTGGCGGGCCATCGAGCGCTTCATCGTCTCCGGCAGGGAGACGTCCTTGATCTCCACCCGGTCGACGGTCACCCCCCAGCCGATGGCCGGGCTGTCCATCATCAGCTCCAGGCCCTGGTTGAGCTTCTCCCGGTTCGACAGCAGATCGTCCAGCTCGCTCTTGCCGATGATCGACCGCAGCGAGGTCTGCGCCATCTGCGAGACCGCGAAACGGTAGTCCTCGACCCGGATGACCGCGTCGGCGGCGTCCACGACCTTGAAATAGACGACCGCGTCGACCCGCACGGTGACGTTGTCCCGGGTGATGCCCTCCTGGGCGGGCACCGGCATCGTGACGATCTGCATATTGACCTTGCGCATCCGGTCGATGAACGGAACGATCATGGTGAATCCCGGCTCGCGCACCTCGGAGGCCAGCCGCCCCAGCCGGAGCACCACACCGCGCTCGTACTGCTTGACCACCCGCGCCGCCGCGACGAGATACACCGCGCCCACAGAGGCCAGCGCCACCGCGCTCGTCACCAGTTCTTCGACCATCACGGCTCCCTGAACGTGTGCCGTACGCCATCCGAATCGCGTTGTTTACCATGGTATGCCCGGCTCGGAGGGCGGTCGAGACTGCGATGGCGCGGCCGGGCTCCCGTCCGCCGGCGGACGGGAGCCCTGGGGCCTGTCGTTTGGATCGGGCCGGGCTCGCGGGGTCTGATCCAAACGACAGACCCCAGGACCGCCGGAGCCGGCTCCGGCGGTCCGCCGTGCCGTCGGTCCCTGCGGACCGCGGCCCGCAGGGACGTCAGCCGGCCGGCGTCAGTAGACGCTCACGCCGTAGGCGCTGAGCGCTTCGGTGACGGGCTGGAAGAACGTGGTGCCGCCGGACGTGCAGTCGCCGCTGCCCCCGGAGGTCAGGCCGAGGGCCTTGGTCCCGGAGTAGAGCGGTCCGCCGCTGTCGCCGGGCTCGGCGCAGACGGTGGTCTGGATGAGTCCGGAGACGATGTCGCCGCTGCCGTAGTTGACGGTGGCGTTCAGCGCGGTGACCTTGCCGCTGTGGATGCCGGTGGTCGAGCCGCGGCGGGTGACCGACTGGCCGACGCTCGGGGTGCCGGCGCTGGTGATGTCCTGGCTGCCGACCATCCCGGGGTGCGACAGGGAGGTGTTGGTGTACTTCACGATGCCGTAGTCGTTGCCCGGGAAGCTGGAGCCGGTGGTCGGGCCGATGCTCGTGGCGTGCGAGGAGCTGGTGTACCAGGGCGGTTTGCCCTCGGTGCAGTGACCGGCCGTCAGGAAGTAATAGGTGCTGCCGCTACGGACGTTGAAGCCCAGCGAGCAGCGCCAGCTGGGGGCGTAGATGGCGTCGCCGCCGGAGATGAACTTGCGGAAGGTGCCCGGGATGCGGTCGATGCGGACCGCGTCGGCGTTGCTGCCGGCGGCCCGCTCGATCCTGGCGATCCCGGCCGGCGAGACCGTGCGGTCGGCGGTGACGACCAGGGTGTGGGTGGCACTGTCGACCCGCCAGGCGGTGCCGGCGACATCCGCGGCACGGACCGCGTTTCCGGCGGCGCTGAGCTGGGCGGCGCTGAACGTCCTTGCGGGTGCGGGGTTCTGGGCGCTGGCGGTCGGGATGGCGATGGCTCCGATGGCCACCAGTCCGGACGCCACGGCGATCAGCCGGGTACGTCTCGCCACGCCGCTGTGGGGGTTGGTGCGCGCGTTCCTCACTGATTCCTCCGAGGGGGATCGGGGGGCCGCCGGTGGGCAGCCCGTGAGGCGCAGCCGAGGGGCAGACCGGAATCCGCACGTTCCTTTTCGGCGTGCCCCTGACAAGCGCTGAGCGGAGTGTCGGGCGCACCGCCCCCGCTGCGCAAGAGGCGTTCACCAACGTCTTGTGTCCGGCACCCGGCCGCCCCCTCCCCCACGGGTCCCGTAACACTGCGCCCCGGCAGCCTCGTTGGCGGCTGCCGGGGCGGCGCTCGGCCGGGGCGTGGGGCGGGCGGTCCGGCCCCTGGGACGTGGGGCGAGCGATCCGGCCGGTCCGCCCGCCCCCGCCGTCAGCGGGCGAGCGCCCCCGCCCGCGCCGGGCCGCCGGCCGTGTGCCGCCGTACGACCTCGTCCATCAGCGCGGCCAGTACCTCGCGTACGGACGGGCGCCCGCGCGCATCACAGGCCAGCACCGGGACCCCGCCGTCGATGCCCAGCGCCTCCCGGACCTCCTCCAGCGCGAAGTGCCGGGCGCCGTCGAAGCGGTTGACCGCCAGCACGAACGGGGTGCCGCGCTCCTCGAAGTAGTCCAGCGCCGGGAACGAGTCCTCGATCCGCCGGGTGTCGACCAGCACGATCGAGCCCAGGGCGCCCTCGACCAGGTCGTCCCAGAGGAAGGAGAAGCGGTCCTGGCCCGGTGTGCCGAAGAGGTACAGCACGATCGTGGGGTCGAGGGTGATCCGTCCGAAGTCCAGCGCGACCGTCGTGGTGGTCTTGTTCTCCACGCCGGCCAGCGAGTCCACGCCGACCGAGACCTGGGTGATGGCGGCCTCGGTGTCCAGCGGCTCGATCTCGGAGATCGCGCCGATGAACGTCGTCTTGCCGACGCCGAGACCGCCGCTGATCACGATCTTCACGGCGAGCGGTGCGGCGTTGTCAGAGCGCCCTGACATGGTCCCTGATCCTCTCCAGGACATGGAGCGGCAGCTCCTTGGGTTGTTGACAGACCAGCAGTCCGGCGACGACCAGATCGGCGATCAGCACCTTGGCCACGCCCAGCGGCACCCCGGTCTTCTGCGCCACCTCGGCCACCATCGTCGGCCGGGCGCACAGCGCCACGATCCGGCGGCGCTCGAACTCCAGGCCCGCGAGCGACGCCTCGGGCCCGGCGACCACCAGCGTCTCCAGGCGCAGCCCGTCGTGCATCGGCTCGGCCCGGCCACCGGTCATGATGAACGGCCGGACGAACAGCTCCGCCGCATCGGCTTCCTCGCTCATCGCGGCAGGACCTGCCGCAGATCCGCGATCAGCGCCGGAGTGAGCAGATCCCCGGCCCGCTCGGCCAGCACCGCCATCTCGTAGCCGACCAGACCGAGTTCGCCGGTGCTGTCGGCGAGCACACCCAGACAGCTGCCGTCCCGGACCGCCGAGACCAGCAGGTAGCCGCGGCCCATCTCGATCATGATGAGCTTGACGCCGTCGAACTCGTAGCGGCGCGAGGCGCTGCGCGCCAGGCTCGACAGGCCCGAGACCACCGCCGCCAGATGATCGGCGTCGGTCCGGCCCAGGCCCTCGGAGACCGCGATCAGCAGGCCGTCCGAGGAGACCGCCACCGCGTCGCGCACCCCGTCCGTCTTGCGGACGAAGCTGGCCAGCAGCCAGTTGAAGGTCTGGGAATCGCTGTGGAGATCGACGCTCACTTCTCGTCACCCTTCTTCGCCGTCCGGGCCGTCTCCGGCCGGGTGTCCTGCCCGGACTCCGCCGCTCCCGTCGCCTGTTCCCTCTCCCGCTCCTTCTCCACGCTGATCCCGCCGCGCATATGGGCGCTGCGGAGGGTGGCGAGCATGCCGGACACCTCGTCGGGGGTGCGGTCCGGCGTCGGGGCGGCCTGCTGCTGCCAGCGCGGCGCGGCCGCCTCGTTCACCGCCGACTGGATGGCGCTGCGCCGGGCGCGCTTGACCAGCCCGTTACGGGTGCGGGACGCGGCCGAACCGCGGGCCTCCGCCGGGGTCGTCGCCGGGGTCGTCGCCTCGGATTCCCGTGCGGCGCGGGGGTGCGGCAGCGCCTCGCCGGCCCGGTCGTCCGCGGCGGGCCCGGCCGCGGTCCGCGGCTCGGCGGGTGGGCCGGCCGCGTCGTGCCGCTCGGCTCCGTCGTCCGCACCGGGCCCGGCCGCCGGCCGCTTCCGCTCCGGCTCCGCGGCCTGCTCCCCGCGTGTGCCGGGGACGTCCACGTCGGCCGCCACCGCGGACGGCTCCGTGAGGAGGCTGCCCGGGATGAGCACCCGGGCGACGGTGCCGGCGGCCGGCGCCTCGCCGAGCCGGACCTCGACACCGCACCTGCGGGCCAGCGCGCCGACCACGAAGTGCCCCAGGAAGCGGGTCGGTTCGGCCATGAAGCCGGCCATGCCGGAGAGCCGGACATTGGCCTCGGCCATCGCGGGGGCGGTCATGCCGGTGCCGTGGTCGACGATCGCGATGAGATAGCCGGCTCTGGTGCGGCGGCCCTCGACCTCCACCTCGGTCTCCGGGGGCGAGAAGCTCAGCGCGTTCTCGACCAGTTCGGCGAGCAGATGGGCGATCTCGGAGACGACCGCCCCGCTGAGGAATCCGGGATCGACCCGGCGCAGCGTCACCCGGCGGTACTCCTCCACCTCGGAGAGCGCCGCCCGGATGACATCGGTGACGGACAGCGGGGTGGCCGAGGTCCGCGGGCTGGCCTCACCGGCGAGCACCAGCAGGCTCTCGGCGTTACGGCGCATCCGGGTGGCGAGGTGGTCCAGCTCGAAGAGGTTGGCCAGCGTCTCCGGGTCGGCGTCCTCGTGCTCCAGCCGGTTGATGAAGCTGATCTGACGCCGCACCAGGTTCTGGTTCCGGCGGCCGAGGCTGACCAGCGACTCGGTGGCGTTGCGGCGCAGTACGGCCTGCTCGGTGGCCAGGTCGTAGGCCACCTTCTGCATCTGGTCGAAGGCGTCGGCCAGCTGCTGGACCTCGCTGCCCGCGCCCCGTGGGACGGTCAGCGGGCCGAGGGGGGCGGGCGTGCCGGACCCGGACTGCACCTGTGCGACGGCGTCGGGCAGCCGGCCGCCGGCGACCTCACGGGCCTGGCGGGTCAGGGAGCCGAGCGGCCCGGAGACCGACCGGGCGGCGCCGACGGCCAGTGCGCCGAGGGCCAGCACCGAGCCGAGGGCCAGCAGCCCGAAGAGCACCAGCGTCCGGGTGGCCTCGCCCTGCAGGGCCGAGGCGCGGTCCTTGATGTCCTCGCCCAGGGCGATCTGGACGGTGCGCAGCCCGTTGATGGTGCCGGTCGCCGCGTCGTACCAGGCGGTCGGCGGCACCGCCGCGGGGGCCGGCATCGCCCCCCGCCCGTCGACGATCTTTTTCTCGTAGCCGAAGAGCCGCCGGGCGGCCGGAGTCGCCAGCGCCTCCGTCACCTCCCGCCGCTGCTTCGCGGAGGCCCACGCCGGATAGGAGTCCAGGGCCGCCAGCCGCCCGGAGCGGGCCGTCATGAAGCGGGTGTAGTCCTCGCCGTGGAACCGCCGGGCGTGCAGCGAGCCGAGCACGATGGCCCGCTCCTGACCGGTGAACTCCTTTGCCGAGCCCAGGACTTGCAGCGCCTGGTAGTCGGAGCGCAGCTCGCCGTCGCGGACCTCGACGAGACCGGCACCGAGCCCGTTCAGGGCGACATCGACGTCGGTGAAGTAGGAGTAGGTGCGCTCGACCCGGCCGGAGCCGCGGTCGGCGGCGGCCCGGATGTCCCGCAGGGCGTTGACGCGGGCCAGGGCGGCGCGTACGGCGCCGGCGGCGCTGTCGTGACGGCCCGCCAGCTCGCGGTCCACCGCGCCGCGCGCGGCGTCGGTGAGCTTGCGCTGGGCGAGCATCCGGTCGTGGAACTCCCGGACACCACCGACATAGCCGGTCGTCAGCCCGCGTTCCTTCTGGTGCTCGTGGATGAAGCCCTGGAGGGCGTCGAAGAGCCGGGCGTCGGCCGCGGTGGTACCGGCGTTCTCGTAGTCGCCCACCTGCCGCGTCGCGGATAACCCCAGCAGGGCGAGGAGTATCGCAAGGGAGACGGCCAGGATGCGGATGAGCTTGGCACGGATGGTGCGTGGCGCCACGACCGTGGCCGTCACCAATTGCCTGAGGCGCCGGTACCCGGCGTGTGGGGTCTGAGTTTCCACGTACAGAACTTTCGAGGGAAGTTGATGCGGTGGGCAGATCGCGATCTGCTGCCGTGTCAACGACCCTCGGATGGGCCAGTCACCCGATCATCGTCCTATTTCCCGGTGGTGCGCCGGCGCCTTTGGCATTTGCCCTGGTCCCGTGCACGAACCTACCCAGGGGTTCACTCCGCCTTTCACCGGCCACTTTTCGGTATCGGCCCGGTAAAATACCGACCGTCACGTTCTTCGTACTGTCAGTTTGCTTATGGGGCGCGTACCCTGATGGCGCGCCACCCTCTTTGCACCAGATGTGTCACGAACCCCCCGTGCGGCGGCTATCCACTTGGCACACCCTCCGCCTCATGGACGACGATAGGGGCGGACACGCAGAGACCGCGGGTGAGAGGAGGCGTCAATGGGATCGGTGCGCAAGGCGAGTGCCTGGCTTGGCCTCGTCGACGACAGTGATGACGAGCGCTACTACGACGACGACTACGCCGAGGGACCCGATGCCGGTGACTCGGGTGACAACCCGTGGGTCACCGACCCCCGGGTCCGGGTGGCCGATGAGGCCGCCCAGGACCAGGGCACCCGCATCGCCACGGTCTCCCCGGAGAGCTTCCGGGACGCCCGCGGTATCGGCGAGCTGTTCCGCGACGGCGTCCCGGTGATCGTCAATCTGACGTCCATGGAGTCCGCCGACGCCAAGCGGGTGGTGGACTTCGCGGCCGGGCTGACCTTCGGCCTGCGCGGTTCGATCGAGCGGGTCGCGACCCGGGTGTTCCTGCTGACCCCCGCCGACTACAAGGTGGTCAGCGGCGAGGCCCGCGCGCACCGCAACGGCGGTTTCTTCAACCAGAGTTGAGCGGTTCCGGGCCTGCGGTGCGGGCCCGGAACCGCGGCGGCCGCCGCCGGCGTGTCCCGGCCCGCAGGGCCGGGCGGCGGCCGCCCGGATCACCGCACGGAGCCGGTCACCGGAAGGCGTCCAGGCCGGTGAGCGCCTTGCCCAGCACCAGCTGGTGCATCTCGACGGTGCCCTCGTAGGTGAGCACCGATTCGAGGTTGGTGGCGTGGCGCATGACGGGGTACTCCAGCGAGATCCCGTTGGCGCCGAGGATCGTCCGGGCCGTACGGCAGATCTCGATCGCCTCCCGTACGTTGTTCAGCTTGCCGAAGCTGACCTGCTCGGGGCGCAGCCGCCCGGCGTCCATCCGCAGCCCCAGGTGATGGGCGAGCAGGATCCCCTTGTGCAGTTCGACGGCCATGTCGGCGAGCTTGGCCTGGGTGAGCTGGAAGCCGCCGATGGGCTTGCCGAACTGCTCGCGCGTCTTCGCGTAGTCCAGCGCCGCCTCGAAGCTGGCGCGCGCGGCGCCCATCGAGCCCCAGACGATGCCGTAACGGGCATGGCTGAGACAGCCGAGCGGGCCGCGCAGTCCGGTGGCCCCGGGGAGCACGGCATCGCTCGGCAGCCGCACCTCGTCCAGGACCAGTTCGCTGGTCACCGAGGCCCGCAGGGACCACTTGTGCTTGATCTCGGGGGCCGCGAACCCCGGGGTGCCGGTGGGGACGACGAAGCCCCGGATGCCGTCGTCGGTACGGGCCCAGACCACCGCGACATCGGCCACCGAACCATTGGTGATCCACATCTTGCGCCCGCTGAGCACCCAGTCCGTCCCGTCGCGCTTGGCGTGGGTGCGCATCGCGGCGGGGTCGGAGCCGATGTCGGGTTCGGTCAGGCCGAAGCAGCCGATGAGCTCGCCGGCCGCCATCCGCGGCAGCCACTCCTGCTTCTGCTCCTCGGAGCCGAAGCGCCAGATCGCGTACATGGCCAGCGAGCCCTGGACGGAGACCAGTGAGCGGATGCCGGAGTCGGCGGCCTCCAGCTCCAGACAGGCCAGGCCGTACTGGACCGCGGAGGCGCCGGCACAGCCGTAGCCGGTCAGGGACATCCCGAGGGCGCCGATCGACCCCAGCTCACGGGCGAGTTCGCGGAGACCGGGGAGTTCGCCGCGCTCGTACCAGTCGGCGATCGAGGGCAGGATCCGCTCGGCGGTCCACCGGCGGACGGTGGCACGGACGGCACGGTCCTCGTCGGTCAGCAGATCGTCGATGCCCAGCGGGTCGCGGGCGTCGAACGGCGAACCCGTCAAGGACGCTGAGGACTCTGCGGGCGGCGTTGCGGACATGGCGGGGCCTCCGGCGGATGCGAAAAACTAGCAGTGGTAGTTATTTCGCCTCCGACGGTACGGCCCACCGTGCCGCCCGGCAAGGGGCATCGCCGTGCGGCACGCAGGCGCACGGCAGCGGAGATCCGCGGTTCAGCGACCGGAGCGCGCCGTGGCGGGCTCGCCGCGGCCGGCACCGGCCGGCCCGCCCGCGGCCGCCTCACCCTCGGCCTCCGCCCGCTCCGTGGACTCCGCCGCCCGGCGCGGCAGCCGCAGCGCGATCCCCGCGCCGATCAGCAGCAGCACGGCGCTGGCGACGAGGGTGATGTGCAGCCCGCGGACGAAGGAGTCCCGGGCGGCCTCGCGCAGCGCGGCCCGGGCCGGGCCGGGCAGACCTGCGGCGACCTTGTAGGCCTCGCCGAGGGAGTGCGCGGCCGAGGCGGAGGCCCGCTCGGGGACGCCGTCGACCCGGTCCAGACCGGGGGCGTACGCGGCGTTCATGACGCTGCCGAGCAGGGCGACACCGATGCCGGCACCGAGCTGGTAGGAGGTCTCGCCGAGCGCGGCGGCACCGCCCGACTGCTCGGCGGGCGCCTCGTTGAGCATCGACTCGTACGCCCCGAACAGCGTGGACTGGAAGCCGAAGCCGAGCAGCACGAAGCCCAGGGACAGCAGCCAGGGGCGGTCCTGGCTGCTCATCGCCGTCAGACAGAGCACCGCGACGGCGGTCAGCACGAAGCCGAGGGACACCATGGCGCGCGGGCCGAGGAGTTGCAGCATCTTCGAGCCGGTCAGGCCGGCCGCCATCGCGGCGAAGACCAGCGGCAGCATCCGCAACCCGGTCTCCAGCGGGCTCAGTCCGAGCACGAGTTGGAGGTACTGCACGGCGATCAGCTGCAGGCCCACCAGCGCGAGCATGGCCAGCACGATGCAGCCGACGGAGGTGCCGAACGCGGGCCGGGCGAACAGCCGCATGTCGATCAGCGGGTGTGTGCGCCGGTGTTGCCGACGGACGAAGAGGATCAGCAGCGCCACGCCCAGGACGATGGGCAGCAGGGTCGTCCAGCCCAGCACCGCGGCGCCGCTGCCGATCCGCTTCACGCCGAGGACCACGCCCAGCACACCGAGCGCCGCGACGATCGCGCCGATCACGTCCCAGGGGCCGTTGCGCTCACCGCGCGACTCCGGGAGCAGCCATCGGCCGATCAGCAGCATCGCCGCCATCATCGGGATGTTGATGAGGAAGACCGAGCCCCACCAGAAGTTCTCGACGAGGAAGCCGCCGAGGACCGGGCCGACCGCGGCGCCGACCGCGGCCACCGCGCTCCACACCCCGATGGCGACCGCGCGCTCGCGCCGGTCGGGGAAGACCTGCCGCAGGATCGACAGCGTGGCCGGCATGATCATGGCGCCGCCGATGCCGAGCAGCGCGCGGGCCACCATCAGGATCTGCGGGTTGGGCGCGAGCGCGGCGGCGGCCGAGGCCAGCCCGAAGAGGCCGTAGCCGAGCAGGAGGACGCGCCGGCGTCCGATGCGGTCGCCGAGGGTGCCGAAGAGGATCAGCAGCGAGGCCGCGATCAGCGGATAGACGTCCACGATCCACAGCAGTTCCACGGGTCCCGGCCGCAGGTCCTCGGTGACCGAGGGCACGGCGACGTACAGGATCGTGGTGTCCAGCGCGACGAAGAGCAGGCTGACGCAGAGCACGATCAGCACGGTCCAGCGGTTCACACCGCCAGCTGAAAGCCGGGGAACACCAGCCGTCCGTCCACTGCCGGACGCGGTCGACCCGGACATGCAGTACCTCCAGTCATGCTCTCGCGGCCACGGATCAGGGCGCGAAAGCGCCCCGGGGGAACCGGTGGCACGGGCGAGTAGAGACGTCAGACTACGCGAGTCCGCAGGTACCCTGCGTGGCTCACCTCACGATGAGACGCGCATCGCAGTGCCCTGCGTTCCCCCACCCACCGTCGACCGACGTTCTTCGGCCACGGGATAATCGACGGGATGAACGATCTTGCGCCCGCCGGCGTTCCCGGCCCGACCACGTGCGCCGGCCCCGCCGCGGGGACCGCGCTGCGCCGGGCCACGCCCGCGCTGGCGGCGTACGCGGCGGTCCGGCTGCTGGGCCTGCTCGTGCTCGCGGTCTGGTCGGCGGCCGCCGGCAAGGACTGGCACACCCTGCTGACCGCCCGCTGGGACTCGCTCTGGTACACCCGGGTCGCCGGGCAGGGCTACGGCTACACGGTGCCGATGCCCAACGGCGACCTCCACTCCAGCCTGGCGTTCTTCCCGCTGCTGCCGTGGCTGGAGCGCGGCCTGTCGGCGCTGTTGCCGCTGTCGCCCGCCGACGCCGGGATGGCGGTGGCCTGGGTCGCGTCGGCGGTCGCGGCCTGGGCGCTGTACGCGACCGGTGAGCGGCTGTACGGGCCGCGGGCCGGGATCGCGCTGGCCGCGCTGTGGGCCGCGCTGCCGGTCGGGATCGTGCAGTCGATGGCGTACTCGGAGTCGCTGTTCACCGCGCTCGCGGCCTGGGGCGTGTACGCCGTACTGACCGAACGCTGGGTGGCGGCGGGGGTCTTGGCGTCGCTGGCCGGGCTGACCCGCCCGGTGGGTGCGGCGGTGGTCGCGGCGGTGTGGCTCACCGCCGCGGTGACGCTGTGGCAGGAGCGGAGCGGCGGCGTCCGGCTGCGCGCGGCGCTCCGTGCGCACCCTGGAATGCCGGCCGGTGTGCTGCTGGCGCCGCTCGGCTGGTGCAGCTTCTTCCTGTGGGTGGGCGCGCGGCAGGGCTCGTTCACCGGGTATCTGGACGTCCAGGGCGGCTGGGGCAACGGCTTCGACGGGGGCCTCGCGTTCGGCGCGTTCATCTGGCAGCAGCTGTCGGGGCCCACCGTCGCGGGCGGGCTCGGGCTGCTCCTCGGGGTCGGGCTGGTGATCTGGCTGTATGTGCACGGCGTACGGCAGGGCCAGCCGCTGCCGCTGGCGGTCTACGGCGGGACGGTGCTGCTGCTCGCGCTGACCGCCAAGGGCTACTTCGGGTCCAAGCCGCGGCTGATGATGCCCGCCTATCCGCTGCTGCTGCCGCTGGCCGCGGCGCTCGCCCGCCGGCGCCCGGTGTGGTCGTGGCTGGCCATCAGTGTGATGGCGGCGGGCTCCGCGGTCTACGGGGCGTTTTGGCTGAACGGCTCGGGCCCGCCGTGACCGGCCGGTTCCGTTCCGTGAGCACCCCCGCGGGGAAACGTTACGGGGCCTGGCGGCAAAGGCCGGATAAACTCCATCCGGAGAAAAGCAGATAAGGCGCTCGGGGTGCCGACACGCGGACGGTCGGGAAGCGATGGAAAACCGCCAGGAATTCCGTTGCAAATCCCTTCGGCGAAGCCTGGTTTGAGACTCATTCCACATCACATCGTCATTACAAAGCGCACAGTTTGACCAAGCACCTACATCACACGCGGTAACGTCGATTGAGTGCGTACCGATGACAAGCTCGACCAGATGGAGGAGCGCCCGACCGATCGCGCCCGACCACCCCGCATGACCCGGACCCGGATGTGGCTGTTCTGGGGCACGCTGGCGGTGTATCTCGCGATCGTGGTCGGAGTGCTGGCGACTTCATGGCTGGTCACGTTCGACTGGCAAGTCATGTTCTTCAGGCCGTACAAGCAGTGGCCTGAGATCCATGCCTTCCTCGACTACTTCGTTGTACTGGGGCAGCGCGGGCCGACCGCGCTGGCAGTGGCGGCCTGGCTGGGCTGGCGCTGCTGGCAGCAGCGCAACCTCCACCCGCTGCTGGTGCTCGGCGCCTCCCTGCTGCTGCTGAACATCACCGTGGGCGCCGCCAAGCTCGGCATGGGCCGGCTCGGCCCGCACTACGCGACCGTGGTCGGCGCCAACGAGATGAATCTGGGCGGCGACATATTCCCCTCGGGTCACACCGCGAACGCCGTGGTCACCTGGGGCGTGCTGGCCTACCTCGCCACCACCTCGCTGCGCCGCCGCACGCTGTCGGTGATCGCCGCGCTCGGCGCGCTGGGCGTCGGGATGACCACCGTCTACCTCGGCACGCACTGGGTCAGCGATGTCCTGCTCGGCTGGGCCGCGGGGCTGCTGGTGCTGCTGGCGATGCCCTGGCTGGAGCCCGGCGTCACCTGGTTCGAGGACCGGCTCATGGGCATCCTGCTGCGGCTGTGGCTGCGGCTGCGCCCCGATTCGCTGCGCGGCCCGCTGCCGGTCGACTCGCTGGCTCCCGGGGTGTCCCGGCAGCGCGTCGCGCCCGACGGCGAGGTGCTCGTACGCGAGACGGTCCCCGCCGGCACGGGCGGCCATTCCGCCGGCCACTCCCCGGACGGCTGGCCGCACCACCCGGCACGGCCGTACACCATCCGCTCGGAGCGCGCCCCGGTCACCCCGGCGGGCAGCCGGCGCCCGCCGCACGCGGACCGGATGCCCCGCGCCACGCCGCTGAGCCCGACCTCCGGGCGCGGCCGCAACGGGAGCGGCTGACCGCCCACGGACCGCGGGGCCGGTACGCACACCCCCACCCCGCAACGAAGGCCCCGGCCGCTCCCGAGGAAGCGGCCGGGGCCTTCGTCGTCCGTGCGGCTCAGCCCTGCCAGCAGCGGTGCACCGTGCCGTCCTTGACCTCGAAGTTGAGCCGGCCGGACAGGAACTCCATGGTGATGATCGCGCCCGGCGGCAGGGAGCGGACGGTGGTCCAGCCACGCGCTCTGGCCTGCTCCTCGGCGCTCTCCTGCGCGAGGCCGACGTAGGCCTCGATGTCGTCCTGAGGGTTGTCCGGCAGGTTCGGTAGATCAGCCATGACGCCACCGTATGCGCCCGCGTCGGCCCGTGGAAGTCCGGCCTGCCACACGCCGATGACCGTCCGGTCCGTCCTTCGTCACACTTGTGTCACAGCGTGCGTTGCTGCGTTCGCCGGACTCCGTCACCCGTACGCGCCGCGTGACCGCGCAACCGGGTGGAATTTTTCGGCAGCCGAAATTCCACCTTGATCGAATACAAAACGGGCACAACCGCTCGGGGCCGCGCGGCGCACTGCCCGAAAACAATCCCCCGGGCAGCATCGGATTTCCGTTACTCGACGCCGTTTATCGGCCGTCCGGAAATTGACCAACGAGACACACTCCACACACATTTCCCGCACATCGCCCCGATTGCCGGGCCCGCGTACTTCCCGGCCCGCCCCGTCCGCCCGGCCACCGGGCCGCCGGGAGCGCCGGTTCCCACCGGACCGGTTCCGCCGGATCCCACCGGAACGGCCCGGAGCGCCCTCTCGCACTGCGCCGCGGCCGCGGGGATCATGTCCCGGGCCCCAGTCCACCGTCGACGAACGAGGTGCAGCGGATGGTTACGGACACCGGCCGGGCGGACCTCCGGCCTCCCGGGGCGCGGAGTCTCGGGGCGGTGCTGGTCGACTGGCTGACGACCACCGACCACAAGAAGATCGGGCACCTCTACCTGATCACGTCGTTCGGGTTCTTCCTGGTGGGCGGGGTGCTGGCGCTGGTGATGCGGGCCGAACTGGCGCGCCCCGGGCTGCAGATCATCGGCCCCGAGCAGTTCAACCAGGCGGTGACCATGCACGGCACGATCATGCTGCTGCTGTTCGCCACCCCCGCCTTCGCCGGCTTCGCCAACGAGATCATGCCGCTGCAGATCGGCTCCCCGGATGTGGCCTTCCCCCGGCTGAACATGCTCTCGTACTGGTTCTTCCTCTTCGGCGGCCTGATCGTGCTGGGCAGCTTCCTCACGCCGGACGGCGGCCCGAGCTTCGGCTGGACCGCCTACGCGCCGCTGAACTCGCTGACCCGCTCCCCCGGCGCCGGCCCCGACATGTGGATCATGGGGCTGGCGCTGGCCGGTTTCGGCACCATCCTCGGTGCGGTCAACTTCATCACCACGGTGATCACGCTGCGGGCGCCCGGCATGACGATGTTCCGGATGCCGGTGTTCACCTGGAACATCCTCTTCACCTCGATCCTGGTGCTGATGGCGTTCCCGGTGCTGGCGGCCGCGCTGCTGGTGCTGGAGGCGGACCGGCAGTTCGGGTCGGTGGTGTTCGAGGCGCAGTGGGGCGGCGCGCTGCTGTGGCAGCACCTGTTCTGGTTCTTCGGCCATCCCGAGGTCTACATCATCGCGCTGCCGTTCTTCGGCATCATCACGGAGATCATCCCGGTCTTCTCCCGCAAGCCGATCTTCGGGTACGTCATGCTGATCGGCGCGACGATGGCCATCACGGCCCTGTCGGTGATGGTCTGGGCGCACCACATGTTCGTGACCGGGGCTGTGCTGCTGCCGTTCTTCTCCCTCATGTCGTTCCTGATCGCGGCGCCGACCGGGGTGAAGTTCTTCAACTGGATCGGCACCATGTGGCACGGCTCGGTGTCCTTCGAGACGCCGATGCTGTGGTCGATCGGGTTCCTGGTGAGCTTTCTGTTCGGCGGGCTGACCGGCGTCATCCTCGCCGCGCCGCCGCTGGACTTCCACGTCACCGACTCGTACTTCGTCGTCGGCCACTTCCACTACGTCGTCTTCGGGACGGTGGTCTTCGCGACGTACGCGGGCTTCTACTTCTGGTGGCCGAAATTCACCGGCAAGATGCTCGACGAACGCCTCGGGAAGATCCACTTCTGGACGCTGTTCGTCGGCTTCCACACCACCTTCCTCGTCCAGCACTGGCTGGGGGTGGAGGGCATGCCGCGGCGCTACGCCGACTATCTGGCCGCCGACGGCTTCACGGCCCTGAACACCCTCTCCACCATCGGCTCCTTCCTGCTCGGGCTGTCCACCCTGCCCTTCCTCTACAACGTCTGGAAGACCACGCGCTACGGCGCCAAGGTCACGGTGGACGACCCCTGGGGCTACGGCCGCTCGCTGGAGTGGGCGACCTCCTCGCCGCCGCCGCGGCACAACTTCACGACTCTCCCGAGGATCCGCTCCGAGTCCCCCGCGTTCGATCTGCACCACCCGGAGGTGGGGCAGCAGCCGGTGCCGCTGCCAGTGCCCGGGACAGCCGGTCCCTGATCTCCCGTACGCGGTCCAGCAGTTCCGGCGGCTCACGGACCTCGAAGTCGAAGCCCGTCATCACGAGGTGCACCACCATCACGTCGAGGCTGTGCGCCCCGGTGTGCAGCAGGCAGCGCTGCGCGTCGACGGCTTCGAGCGTCCCGGCGGCCGGGCCGATGCGTTCCGCGGCCTGCTCCCGCGAGGCGTGCACCAGCACGGTGGCCTGCTGCGCGTAGGCGCGGGTGGAGATGCCGTGGGAGACGTACGCGGCGAGGTCCTCGGCCGGCGGGGTGCGGGGCGTGAAGCGCGGCCCGTGCGGCGGGGTGGGGGTGATGCGGTCGGCGCGGTAGGTGCGCCAGTCCGCGCGGTCCACGTCCCAGGCGACGAGGTACCAGTGGCGCCGGGCGCAGACCAGGCGGTGCGGCTCCACGGTACGCCGGGAGAGCGTGCCGTCATGGCTGGTGTAGTCGAAGCGCAGCCGGTGGCAGTCGCGGCAGGCGTGCGCGAGTTCGGTGAGGGTGTTCGGGTCCACCCGGGGGCCGCCCGCGCCGAACATCGGCACGGTGAAGGCGTTGAGCGCACCGACCCGGCGCTGCAGCCGGTGCGGCAGCACCTGCTCCAGCTTCGCCAGCGCCCGTACGGAGGTCTCCTCGATGCCCTCGACCCCGCCGGCCGCGGCGGTGCGCAGCCCGACCGCGACGGCCACCGCCTCGTCGTCGTCCAGCAGCAGCGGCGGGAGTTCGGCGCCGGCGCCGAGGCGGTAGCCGCCGGCCGTCCCGGGGGCGGAGTGGACCGGGTAGCCGAGCTCGCGCAGCCGGTCGATGTCCCGGCGCACCGTGCGCGCGGTGACATCGAGCCGGCCGGCGAGCTCCGCGCCGGTCCACTCCCGGTGGGACTGCAGCAGGGAGAGCAGGCGGAGCAGGCGTGCCGAGGTCTCCAACATGGCCCGAGTCTCGCAGCCTTTGCGGACAGCCGCGGTCCGCGGTGCGCCCCCGGCCCGCTCGCCGTCAGCTTCCGGCCGGTCCCGCGACCCGGAGGGCCAGGTCGTTGTCGAGCGTGTAATACGGGCCGACCCTGAGGTGCCCCGCAGCCGTCCGCACCGGCATTGCGGGGTAGCTGAAGACCTGCTTCTTGTCGGCGACATCGTCCAGGAGGCGGGCGATCCGCACCGGCCGGGCGCCCTCCGTCAGGCGCAGCCACAGGTCCCACGGCTCGCTGCCGTCCTCCCAGTGACCGGCCGGCTCCGCATAGGGCAGCGTGAAGGTGAACTCCGCTCCCTCGACGGTCAGCGGGACGGTGACCGTGACCGCGGGAGCCTCCGCGGACGCGGCGGTGCGGCGCCGCCAGGCCTCCGCCCGGGCGCCGGCCGTCGGCGCGGCGCCGTAGAGCCGGCCGGAGACCGTCATGCCGTCGGGCGTGACGAGGATGTCGCCGGCCTCGGCGTGCGGGCCGCGCAGCCAGCTGCGCAGCGCGAGATTGCCGAACTTGGTCGCGTACGGGATGCGCACACCGAGCCGGCCGATGCCCGCCAGCGGCCGGCGGTCCACCAGCGACCGCAGATCGTTGATGCCCGGCAGCAGGCGCCGGGGGTCCTCGCCGTCGCCGAGGTCGGCGTAGGCGTTCCAGCGGCCCTCGGCGAGCGCGACGGTGCTGGGCAGCACGGCGCGCAGCCGGCCGGCGCCGTTCGGCCCGAGCGGCAGCCGTACCTCGTCGTCGGCGCCGTCGCCGCCGCGCAGCCGCAGCACCAGCGCCGCGCTCCAGGTGGTGTGGGTGTCCTGAGGGACGTTCAGATCGAAGGTGAGACCGCCGGCGGAGTCCGCGATGCAGTCGGCCCGCAGTTCCGTCGGCGCCGTGGTGGCGCCCCGCTCCCGCGGCGGTTCGGTGCCGTCGGGCCCCGGTCTGGCCGGCACCTCAGGTTCCTGATCGATGGCGGAGGACTCCTTCGTGTTCTGTCCGGTCTCGGTCAGCTGGCTCGACGCCGTCATACCGTCCGCACCCCTCTCAGCGCGGCGCGGGCCGCATCCTTCGTGGCGTATGCGCCGCCGAGCAGGGCTCCCCGGGCGCGATGCAGGCTGCAGTGCAGCCGGCTTCCCCGGCGGCGGGCGAGCAGCTCCCCGAAAAGGGCCTCGTAGCGCCCGGCGACCATGGCGGGGTCGTAGCGGGCGGACGAGGCCAGCGCGGCGTCGCCCATCCGGATGCGGGCGTCGTCGTCGTTGATCAGCGTGAGCAGTGAGCCGGCCAGCGCCTGCGGATTGCCGACCGGCACCAGCTTGCCGTCCACCCCGTCGGCGATGATCTCGCCGGGGCCGTGCGGGCAGTTCGTGGCGACGACCGGGAGCCCGCAGCGCATGGCCTCGACGATCGTCATCCCGAAGGACTCCAGGCTGGAGGAGACGGCCGCGATCGAGCCCTTGGCCCACTCGGGCTCCAGGGGGTTGGCCGGGCCCATCAGGAAGACGTGGTTGTACAGGCCGAGTTCGTCGATCAGCGCACGCAGCGCGGCCTTCTCCGTGCCGCCGCCGTATATCCGCAGCCGCCAGTCCGGACGCGCGGCGACGACCTGGGCGAAGGCGCGGATGAGGACGTCATAGCGCTTGACGCGGGTGAGCCGGCCGGCCGCGACGACCCACTTGCCGCTGCCGTCGGCGGCCGCGACGGCGGGCGCCGGCACGCTGTTGGGCACCGCCTCGATGCGCACACCGGGCAGCCGCAGCGTCCGGCGGTAGGAACGGGCGTCGGCCTCGGTGACGGTGGTGACCGCGTCGAGGCGCGGATAGGCGCTGCGCAGCGCCAGCTTGAGCGCCGGGTGGTGGGTGTCCAGGGTGAGGTGCTCCTGGCCCATGCGGACCGGGCCGCGGCGCGCCTGCTTGGCGATGTGCACATTGAGTCCGGGCCGGGTGCCGACCAGGACATCGGCCTCGGTGCGGCGCAGATGCTGGGCGATCCGGCGGTCGGTGAGCTCGCTGTACTGGCGGTAGCGGACCTCGGCGGCGGGGAAGACCCTGGCGGGGCGGGCGTGCGCGGGATCCGCGCCCTCGTAGCCGGGGCCGCTCTCCCTGAGGTCCACGAGATGCCGCAAGCCGACCCGGGGGCCGAGGTCGAAGACCGGCGCGTCGCGGTGGCGCAGGACGGACACGATCTCGACGTCGTGCTGCTCGGCGAGCGTACGGGCCAAGTTGAACGTCGTGCGGATCGTCCCCCCTATCCCGTACGCATTGTGAATCAGGAATGAGATGTGCATCCGTCCCCGTGTCCCCTGGTCTTCCGGTCCTTGCTGGTCTCCCCGTGGGCACGTCGCGCTCCCCTCCTGATGGCGCGACGTATCCCCCTGCTGAACGGAAGGACGACGAGAGGAGGTTCCGGGTTGGGCGGGCACGCCAAGTTGTGCCGAAAGAGTTAGGACATCGGTAACGGCTTTGTGGAACCCCGGAGCCCTGAATGCCCTCCAGGCCCGTGAGGGGCGACACCGCCCGCTGCCCGGCGGATCCCCGACAGGTCCCCTAGGGAAGCCGCAGCCTGGTGCCGACCATCAGCCGGTTCGGGTTGTCCCCCAGGGCCGTCCGGTTGGCCTCGTGGAGCGCCTGCCAGCCGCCCTTCACCCGGTACTTGCGGGCGATCTTGCGGAGCGTCTCCCCGGGACGTACGACATGGGTCCGGCCGCCCTCCTCGATCAGCCCGTAGCGTCTGGCGCACTCGGGCCAGGCACCCCAGCCCTGCGCGGCCTGCACCCTCTTGGCGACCTCGATCTGCTCGTCACGGGTGGCGAGGTCCGCCCGCGGGGCGAACTCCAGGCCGCCGAACTCCTCCCAGGTGGGCTGCCAGAACTGCAGTCCGCCGTAGAAGGTGTTGCCGGTGTTGATGTGCCAGTCACCGCTGCTCTCGCACTCCGCGAGGCAGCCCCACGGCCACTGGTCCTCGGCGCAGGCGTAGGCGCCCCTGCGGCCGGGGCCGTTGCCGCCCGTGCCGTTGCCGCCCGGCCCGTCGGCGGCGGCACCACCGGGCAGACACAGGACCAGGGCGGCGGCCGCCGAGGTGAGCAGTCCGACGGATCCCGCGAAGCGCCGTGGCGACGAAGAGTTCTCCGACATAGCCGGTGACGGTAGGCAGCCGTCCGCCGTTGACCAGCGCGGCACGCCCCCACCGGCCCGTTGCCACCCGGACCGGGGTACGGAACGCCGCCGACTGCGCCAAGTTCTGCGCAAGAGCTGGCGCTATGTGACCGCTTGCGGGGCGGCTTTCCGTTGATTTCCCCTGTGCGGCGATTGGTTCGATTCTGTTCCCGCCCTCGCGTGACTCCTGCCGCAGGTCACCCGTTGTCCTTGTACGAGCCGGGAGACCACCCGGCAGACGCACAGAGATCGAGGAGCCACCCGTGCCGCGCATGCTCGACGTCAGTGACGACGTTCGCGCCGAGATCGGCGACGAAGAAGCCGACCGCCTGCTGGCCGGTGGCGACGCCCCCGGCAGCTATGACTGCACCTCCTGCCGGACCCCCGGAGACAGCGACCAGGAGCGCACCAGCACCGTCCTGTTCGTGGGCGAGGAGACCGCGGTGCTCGCGTTCGCCCATGCCACGTGCATCCCGTCGCAGGTCGTCCCGGTGTCGGAGGAGCAGCTCCAGGGAGCCGTGCGCTCCATCACCGGAGAGGACGCCGCCGCCCGTACGCCCGGATCGGGGCCCGCGCCGACCGCCCCGGTCCCCACCACCCCGCGCCAGGCCACCCTCGGGATCACCTGCGGGCTGGTGCTGATCGAGGGCGATCTGCGCCCGGCCCTGGTGGTCGAGCCGGACGGCCCGATCGCCCGTCCCGGCGCGACCGGCCCGGACGACGACTTCCTCCCGCTGCTCCTGGAGCAGGGCTTCCACCCGGTGACGGACGTGAACCAGCTCCCCGGCCCGAACCCGGGCTGGTCCGCGCTGCTGGCCATGGGCAAGCTGCACGCCGTCCTGCAGCCGGGCAGCGCCGGCAACCAGGCCGCCTGGTGGCAGGCCCACCAGCCGCTGGCCGTCTCCGACGGCTGGCGCGCCGCGGCCAACAAGGCGCAGTCGGTGGTGATGTACGCCGCGCCGGCCGGCACCATCGGCCACCAGCCGCGCGAGGACCTGATGCGGCAGGCGCTGGAGAACGCCGCGGCGAAGGGCGCCCTGGTCGCCGCGGAGATGCCGCTGGCCGGCACCTGACCGTCCCCGGCACCCGATCGCGGGGGCAGGACCGCCATTCCGGACGGTCATGCCCTCGCGATCAGCCATTTCCGTGCGAAAGCCGCATCCCGGGGCCTTCGGGGTCGTTGGCACATACGTGCACGCATACGACCCCTCCCGCGCCCCGTACACCCACCCGATCCCCGGCATGCGCCCGTCGTACGAACACGGGACGACGCACACCGCGGAGCACGGCTCGGCCACCCCGATCTATGACGCGCTGTACGCCGAGTACCGCCGCTCCTTCCGGGCGCTGCCCGGGGACCGTACGGACGAGCCGGAGGTCCCGGAGGTGCTGCGCGGCGCCGGGGACTGGAGCCATACGGCACCCACGGGCCACTGGGAGGTCGTGAGCCGCCCGCCGTACCACCCGCGGGGCCACGCCCCGGCGCTGCCGCCGGCGCAGCGGGACAACCGGCCGCACGGACGCTGATCCGCCCGCGCGGCCCGGGGACCGCCGCTACTTCTTCCTGCCGCGCTTCTCGCGGACGCGCACGGAGATGTGGACCGGCGTCCCGTCGAAGCCGAACTCCTCGCGCAGCCGGCGCTCGATGAAGCGGCGGTAGCCGGCCTCCAGGAAGCCGGAGGCGAAGAGGACGAAGCGCGGCGGCTTGGTGCCCGCCTGGGTGCCGAAGAGGATGCGGGGCTGCTTGCCGCCGCGGATCGGGTGCGGGTGCGAGGCGACGATCTCACCGAGGAAGGCGTTCAGCCGCCCGGTGGGAATCCGGGTCTCCCAGCCGGCCAGCGCGGTCTCGATCGCCGGGACCAGCTTCTCCATGTGGCGGCCGGTGCGCGCGGAGACGTTCACCCGCATCGCCCACGGGATCTGTACCAGGTCCCGCTCGATCTCCCGCTCCAGGTAGAAGCGGCGCTCCTCGTCGAGGGTGTCCCACTTGTTGTAGGCGATGACCAGGGCGCGGCCGGCCTCGACGGCCATCGTGATGATGCGCTGGTCCTGGACGCTGATGGATTCGGACGCGTCGATCAGGACGACGGCGACCTCGGCCTTCTCGACGGCCGCCGCGGTGCGCAGCGAGGCGTAGTAGTCGGCGCCTTCCTGGAGGTGCACCCGGCGGCGGATACCGGCGGTGTCCACGAACTTCCAGGTCTTGCCGCCGAGTTCGATCATCTCGTCGACCGGGTCACGGGTGGTGCCGGCCTGCTCGTTGACGACCACCCGCTCCTCGCCGGCGACCTTGTTCAGCAGCGACGACTTGCCGACGTTCGGCCGGCCGATCAGCGCGACCCGGCGGGGGCCGCCGAGGGCGGCGCCGAAGGTCTGCGCGGGCGCCTCGGGCAGGGCGTCCAGTGCGGCGTCGAGCATGTCGCCGGTGCCCCGGCCGTGGAGGGCGGAGATCGGGTGCGGCTCGCCGAGGCCGAGCGACCACAGCATGGCGGCGTCGGCCTCGCCTGACGGGCCGTCGACCTTGTTGGCGACCAGGACCACGGGCTTGCCGGCGCGGCGCAGCAGCTTGACGACGGCCTCGTCGGTGTCGGTCGCGCCGACCTTGGCGTCGACGACGAAGACCACCGCGTCCGCGGCCTCGATGGCGAACTCGGCCTGCATCGCCACGGAGGCGTCGATGCCGAGGACGTCCTGCTCCCAGCCACCGGTGTCGACGACCTTGAACCGGCGGCCGTTCCAGTCCGCCTCGTAGGTGACGCGGTCGCGGGTGACGCCCGGCTTGTCCTCGACGACCGCCTCACGGCGGCCGATGATGCGGTTCACCAGCGTCGACTTGCCGACGTTGGGGCGGCCGATGACGGCGAGGACGGGCAGCGGACCGTGGCCGGCCGCGGCGATGTCGCCCCCGACCTCCTCCAGGTCGAAGCCCTCCTCCGCGGCGAGCTCCATGAACTCCGCGTACTCGGCGTCGCCAAGCGCACCGTGCTCGTCGCCGGTAGGGATCTGGTCGTTCATGAAGTCCGTTCCTCACGCATTCAATGTGCGGCTACCGCCGCGTGGTCGGTGGGCCGCTCGTCCGCGGCCCACTACTCAAGTGTGGGTCAGCGCCCGGTCAGGCGGCGCGCCCGGTCCAGGTGGGCGGTCAGCCGCTCCTGGATCCGTACGGTCGCCTCGTCGAGCGCCTTACGGGTGCGCCGGCCGCTCTGGTCGCCCGCCTGGAAGGCGTCGCCGAAGACGACGTCGACGCGGGCGCGCAGCGGCGGGACGGCGGAGGTCAGCCGGCTGTGCCGGTCCGTGCTGCCGAGCACCGCCACCGGCACGACCGGGGCGCCGGAGCGCACCGCGAAGTACGCCAGACCGGCCCGCAGGGAGGCGAAGTCGCCTTCGCCGCGGGTGCCTTCCGGGAAGATCCCCAGCACCCCGCCGTCCTCCAGTACCCCGAGCGCGTCGGTGATCGCCTTGCGGTCGGCGGTGCTGCGGTCCACCTTCACCTGCCCGATGCCCCGCAGGAACGGGTCCAGCGGGCCGACGAAGGCTTCCTTCTTGATCAGGAAGTGCACCGGTCGCGGCGCGGTGCCCATCAGCATCGGGCCGTCGATGCCGTGCGAGTGGTTGACGGCGAGGATCGCCGGTCCGGTGGACGGCACCCGCCAGGCGCCCAGCACCCGCGGCCGCCACAGCCCGTACATCAGGCCGATGCCGATCCGCCGGCCGACCGCGGCCCCTGCCGCGCTCGGCGCCCTGCCGCTGTCGGTCACCGGGCGACCCGCCCCGCCTTCTCTGCGCCGGCGCCCTCGATGAGGGTGACCACGCACTCGATGACCTGCTCCAGGGTCAGCTCGGTGGTGTCCACCTCGACCGCGTCGTCCGCCTTGGCCAGCGGGGAGGTCTTGCGGCCGGAGTCGGCGGCGTCCCGCTTGATCAGCGCCTCGCGGGTGGCGGCCAGGTCGGTGGCCTGCTGGGGGTCCTTGCCCTTGAGCTCGCCGCTGCGGCGGGCCGCCCGCGCCTCGGGGGAGGCGGTCAGGAAGACCTTGAGGTCGGCGTCGGGCAGGACCGTGATGCCGATGTCCCGGCCCTCGACGACGATGCCGTTCGGCGCCTCGGCGGCGATGGAGCGCTGCAGGTCGGTGATCAGGGCCCGCACCTCGGGGACCGCGCTGACGGCGCTGACCGCGGCGGTGACCTCCTGGGTGCGGATCGGGCCCGCGGCGTCCAGGCCGTCGACCGTGATGGTCGGTGCGGCCGGGTCGGTGCCGGAGACGATCACGGGCTTGGCGGCGGCGTCGGCCACCGCGGTCGCGTCATCGACGTCGATGCCGTTGTTCAGCATCCACCAGGTGATCGCGCGGTACTGGGCACCGGTGTCGAGGTAGCCGAGGCCGAGCTTGGCGGCGACGGCCTTGGACGTGCTGGACTTGCCCGTGCCTGCGGGGCCGTCGATGGCGACAATCACTGCTGCCGGGGCGGTCCGAGCGGCGGTTTCCACGGTGACGAACACCTTTCTTGTACACGGGGCGGGGGTCCAAGGGCCATAAGGGCCTCGCACAAGGTTACTGGCTCACCCGCACCGCCCCGTCCACGGTGTCACTGCCGGATGGACCAGCCCCGCTCCCGCAGCTCCGCGGTCAGCCCCGGCACAGCCTGCGGCTCGACCATGAGCTGGATGAAGCCCGCCTGCTGGCCGGTGGCGTGCTCGATGCGGACGTCCTCGATGTTGACCCCGGCCCGGCCGGCGTCGGCGAAGATCCGGGCCAGCTCACCGGGCTGGTCGCCGATGTAGACGGCGACGATCTCGTAGGTGGCCGGGGCGGCGCCGTGCTTGCCGGGCACCCGGTCCCGGCCGGCGTTGCCACGGCGGAGCACGTCCTCGATGCCGAGGGCGCCGCCGCCGCGCTTCTCCTCGTCGGCGGACTCCAGGGCCCGCAGCGACCGCACGGTCTCGTCGAGGTCGGCGGCGATCTCGGACAGCACGTCGGCGACCGGGCCCGGGTTGGCGGACAGGATGTCGATCCACATCCCCGGGTCGGAGGCCGCGATCCGTGTCACATCCCGGATGCCCTGGCCGCAGAGGCGCACGGCGGTCTCGTCGGCGCTCTTGAGCCGGGCGGCGACGAGGCTGGAGAGCAGCTGCGGGGTGTGCGAGACCAGGGCGACGGCGCGGTCGTGCGCGTCCGCCTCCATCACGACCGGGACGGCCCGGCACAGCGCGACCAGCTCCAGGGCGAGGTTGAGCACCTCGGTGTTGCCGTCGCGGGTGGGGGTGAGCACCCAGGGGCGGCCCTCGAAGAGGTCGGCGGTGGCGGCCAGCGGGCCGGAGCGCTCCTTGCCGGCCATCGGATGGGTGCCGAGGTAGCCGGACAGATCGCAGCCCATCGCCTCCAGCTCACGACGCGGGCCGCCCTTGACGCTGGCGACGTCGAGGTACGCGCGGGCCACCCCGCGGCGCATCGCGTCCGCCAGGGCCGTGGCGACATGGGCCGGCGGGACGGCCACGATGGCCAGATCGACCGGCTCCGCGGGCGCCTCGGCGGTGCCCGCGCCGAGTGCGGCGGCGGTGAGGGCCTGGGCCTGGTCGTGGTCCTCCAGGAACACCTGCACGCCCCGTGCGTGCAGCGCGAGGGCGGCCGAGGTGCCGATCAGGCCCGTTCCGATGACGAGTGCGGTCCTCACTGCGCGATGTCCTTCCGCAACGCCCCGGCCGCGCCGAGGTAGACATGGGCGATCCCGGCCTTGGACAGGTCGGTCTCGACATGGGCGAGCACCCGCACCACGCGCTCCATGGCGCCGGCGACGTTCAGCTCCTGGGCGCAGATCAGCGGGACGTCCGTGATGCCCAGGGCGCGGGCGGCGGCGGCCGGGAAGTCGCTGTGCAGGTCGGGGGTGGCGGTGAACCACACGCTGATGAGGTCGTCCGCGAGCAGGCCGTTGCGCTCCAGGATGGCGGTGAGCAGCTCGCCGACCTGCTCCTGCATGTGCTCCGCGTCGTCCCGCTCCAGCTGGACGGCCCCGCGGACCGCTCGTACCGCCACGTCACTGCTCCCCTGCGTCCGGCCGCACGCACCTGCGCGCGTCCAGATCAGCGTAACCAGCCGCACCGACATTCCGTGTCCGGCGGCCGGACAGGGGAACGGGCCGGCCCGCGCCCGTGCAGGCGGCGATCTTCCGCGCACCGACCGTGAGCACGCCGTCCCGCGTTCCCGATCGGCCGGCAAAACGGGTGACATTCGCCCTCCCACCAGCGACAATCTCCGCCATGTCGGAAGCCGCCGCAGGTCACTCGCTGGTCGCCGAGCACACCGTGTACGCATGCGTCATGGGCTCGCGCGCCTTCGGACTGGCCACGGAGACCAGTGACACCGACCGCCGCGGGGTCTATCTCGCCCCCACCCCGCTCTTCTGGGGCTTCGAGAAGCCGCCCACCCATGTGGAGGGGCCGCGCGAGGAGGAGTTCTCCTGGGAGCTGGAACGGTTCTGCCAGCTGGGGCTGCGCGCGAACCCCACCATCCTGGAGTGTCTGCACTCCCCCTTGGTCGAGCGCATCGACCCCGTCGGGCGGGAGCTGCTCACCCTGCGGCAGGCGTTCCTGTCCCGGCAGGCCCACCGCACCTTCGCGGGCTACGCCACCGGCCAGCTCAAGCAGCTGCGGGCCGAGGTCCGGCAGCACGGCGCGCCCCGCTGGAAGCAGGCCATGCATCTGCTGCGGCTGCTGGCCAGCTCGCGTGATCTGCTCCGTACGGGCGTGCTGACCCTGGATGTCGGCCCGGAACGGGAGGCGCTGCTGGCGGTCCGGCGCGGGGAGGTGCCCTGGGCCACGGTGGAGCGGCGGATGGCGCGGCTGTCCGAGGAGGCCGAGGCGGCGGTGTCCGGGTCGCCGTTGCCGGCCGAACCGGACCACGGCCGGGTGGCGGACTTCTTGTTCCGAGCGCGCCGAATCTCTGCCCTTGGCTGACGGTCCGCTGCGCTTGGCTGGCTTCCCACGTTGTCGGCTTTCCCGCCGTGGTGGTTTCTCGACGTTGCGCTTTGCGGCGCACCCGCACGTTTTCGGCTTTCCCGCCGTGGTGGTTTTTCGCCGTTGCGCTTTGCGGCGCCGCCGCACGTTGTCGGCTTTCCCGCCATGGGTGTTCTCGCCGTTGCGCCTGCGGCGGGCGTGGTTTGTCGGGTGCGGTGCCGCTCCTCCGGACTTCGTCCTGCGGCTCGGCCCCTCCCGTGAGTGGGGGAGGAAAAAGGCCGGTGGGGGTGCTCGTAGGTGGTCCAGTGCGCCTCGTCGGTCCCAGTGAACTGGCTACGAGTGGCCCGCCCCCACCCACCTTCACTTTCCCCACAACGGGAGGGGACGGGCCGGAGGGGCCTGTTGTGTGGACGTAAAGCGAAGCAGTCCACACAACAGGCCCCGGAGGTCCGTCACCGCACCCGACACCCACCCAGCCCGCCGCAGGCGCAACGGCGAGAAGCAACCACGGCGGGCCAGCCGACAACGTGCGGCGGCGCCGCAAAGCGCAACGGCGAGCAACACCCACGGCGGGAAAGACAAAAACGTGGGAAGGAACGAGCTAGAGCTCGACCTCGCGCATCAGCATGCCGACCTCGGTGTTGGTCATCCGGCGCAGCCAGCCCGACTTCTGGTCGCCCAGCGCGATCGGGCCGAAGGCCGTCCGCACCAGCTTGTCGACCGGGAAGCCGGCCTCGGCCAGCATCCGGCGCACGATGTGCTTGCGGCCCTCGTGGAGGCTCACCTCGACGAGGTAGTTCTTGCCGGTGTTCTCCACGACCCGGAAGTGGTCGGCACGGGCGTAGCCGTCCTCCAGCTGGATGCCGTCCTTGAGCTGCTTGCCCAGGTCGCGCGGGAGCGGGCCCTGGATCGCGGCCAGGTAGGTCTTCTTGACGCCGTAGCGGGGGTGCGTCAGACGGTGGGCCAGCTCGCCGTGGTTGGTGAGCAGGATGATGCCCTCGGTCTCCGTGTCCAGCCGGCCGACGTGGAACAGCCGCGTCTCGCGGTTGGTGACGTAGTCGCCCAGGCACTGGCGGCCGTCCGGGTCCTCCATCGTGGAGACGACACCGGCCGGCTTGTTCAGGGCGAAGAAGAGGTACGACTGGGTGGCGACCGTCAGGCCGTCGACCTTGATCTCGTCCTTCTCCGGGTCGACCCGGACGCCCTGCTCCATGACGATCTGGCCGTTGACCTCGACCCGCGCCTGGTCGATCAACTCCTCGCACGCCCGGCGCGAGCCCATACCGGCCCTGGCCAGCACCTTCTGCAGCCGCTCGCCCTCCTGCTCGCCGAAGGTCTTGGGGGTCTTGACCTGCGGCTTGTTGTGGCGGGCGCGGTTGCGCTCCTCTACCTGGGCGTCGTACTCACGGGGCCGCGCGGGCGCCTGGCCCCGGCCGCGCTGGGGACCGCCCTTGGCGCCCGGGCGGGCACCCTTGGATGCAGCTCCGGTACGGGGGCCTCCCTTGGCGCCGCCGCGGGCCGCCGCGCCCCGGCTGCCGCCGCTCTTGGCACCGCCGCCCTTGGCGCCGCCGCCCGCGCGCTCGTCCTTGCGGCCCGAGGAGCCGCCGGGACCACCGGATCCACCGGTGCCGCCGGATCCGCCCACGTCGTAGCGGCGCTCCTCGGGACGGGGGCGGCCCGCGCGCTGCTGCTTGTCGTCCCTCTTTCCCCCAGCCTTCGGCTGGGAGGTGCCCCCCGCGCCGCGGTAGTTACCGCGCCCGCTGTCCCTGTCGTTCCTGCCGCTGCTTCGCATCAATGATCCGTCTGAGAGTCGCCGCTGTCGTCTACGTCGAACGACGGGATACCTTCCGGGGAGTCACCCTCGACCGCATCCGCCTCCGGGAGGAACGGTGCGAGCTCAGGGAGCTCGTCCAGGCCGCGCAGGCCCATCCGCTCCAGAAAGTAATTCGTCGTCCTGTACAGGATCGCACCTGTTTCAGGTTCCGTCCCCGCCTCCTCCACCAGGCCGCGCTGGAGGAGCGTGCGCATCACACCGTCACAGTTCACGCCGCGTACGGCCGAGACACGGGAACGGCTGACCGGCTGACGGTACGCGACCACGGCCAGAGTCTCCAATGCGGCCTGCGTGAGCCGGGCCTGCTGGCCGTCCAGAACGAAGCTCTCCACCGCGTCCGCGTACGCGGCCCGGGAGTAGAACCGCCAGCCCCCGGCCACCAGACGCAGATCGAATCCGCGGCCCTGGCGGGTGTAGTCGTCGGACAGCTCGCGCAGCGCCAGGGCGACCGCGCGGCGGGGCCGCTGCAGCACTCTGGCCAGGTGTTCCTCGGTCGCGGGCTCGTCGACGACCATGAGGACGGCCTCCAGCGCGGGCTTCAGCGCCAGCCCGTCGACGCCCAGCGCACCGGCCGGCGCCCCGGGCCGCTCCTCAGGACCACCGCCGGCCCCGGGCTGCGTGCCCGTCCCGGACTGCGTGCCCGCTCCGGCCTCCGTGACGTCGTACGCCTCACCACCGGCCACACCGCTCATGCCTGCTCCTCCTCCGCCTGCTCCGCGGGCTCCTCCCCGGCGGCGTGCTGCCCCGGCTCCCGGTCGAACTCATCCGTGACCTGCGGCGCGGCCCCCTCGGCGCCCGTCCAGCGGACCATCAGCTCGCCCAGGGCCTCCTCCTGCTCCAGGGCCACCACCCGCTCCCGGTAGAGCTCCAGGAGGGCCAGGAAGCGCGCCACGACGGTGAGGGTGTCCGGGGCGTCGGCGACCAGCTTCGCAAAGCTGGCCTCGCCCGCCTCCCGCAGCCACACCATCACCACCTCGGCCTGCTCGCGCACGCTCACCAGCGGCGCGTGGATGTGGTCGACGTAGACCTGCGGCTTGGCCTTGGGCTGCATCGCCTTCACCGCGAGCCGGGCGAAGCCCTCCGCGCCGATGCTGATGACGACCTCGGGCAGCAGCTCGGCGAGGTGCGGCTCCAGCCCGACCGTACGGGGATGGCGCCGGCTCTCGTCCGCCAGCCGGCCGCTGAAGATGTCCGCGATCCGCTTGTAGGCGCGGTACTGCAGAAGCCGGGCGAAGAGCAGGTCACGAGCCTCCAGGAGGGCGAGGTCCGCCTCGTCCTCCACTTCGGCCGCGGGCAGCAGCCGGGCCGCCTTCAGGTCCAGCAGGGTCGCCGCGACGACCAGGAACTCGGTGGTCTGGTCCAGGTCCCAGTCCGGTCCCATGGCGCGGATGTGCGCCATGAAGTCGTCGGTGACCTTCGACAGGGCGACCTCGGTGACGTCCAGTTTGTGCTTGGAGATCAGCTGGAGCAGGAGGTCGAAGGGGCCCTCGAAGTTGTCCAGGTGGAGGGTGAAGGTGCCCTCGCCGCCGTCGTCGGCCTCTACGGGCGCGGCTGCGGCGGCATCCGTCTCCGGGGACTCCTCGCCCGGAACGGCCGCCGGCTGCGGCACGTGAACGGCCTCGGGGCCGGTCGCCGCGTCGCCCCCCTGAGGCCCGTCCGCCGCGCCGTGTGGCTCGGTCCCGTCCGCCGCGTCAACGGCCTCGGGCTGTTCCGGTACGACCTCGGCCCCGGTCCCGGGCCCTGCCGCCGGGTCCACGGCCGGGGGCCGCACCGGCACCTCGACGGCTCCAGACTCCTCAGGCGCCTCGGGCATCTCAGGCGTCTCAGGCACCCCCGACGCCGTAGCTGCCTCGCCCGCCCCGCGCCCAAGTGGTCTGCGGGCGCGGGGCCGGGGGGCATCGTCGTGGGTCGTCGGCATCGCGGTCCATGCTGCTGTGGTCCCGTGCCGGGGGCGACGGGCTGGTCACGGGCGGGACACCCCGCCGAGGAGGCAGGCTATCCCGTCTCCGCCCTAACGCCCGCGCAGCCGCCGCACCAGGATGCTGGCGTCGCCGCGCGACTCCAGGTCGGCGAGGACGACGGCGACCGCCTCGCGGACGATCCGGCCGCGGTCGACGGCGAGGCCGTGCTCACCGCGCAGCACCAGCCGGGCATGTTCGAGGTCCATGAGCTCCTCGGCGGAGACATAGACGGTGATCTTCTCGTCGTGCCGTTCCCGGCCGCTGGGGCGGCGGTTGGCACCGCGGCCGCCGCGCCGCCGGCCCTGGCCGCCGGCCTGCTGCGCGGCCGCGGCCGCCGCGTCGGAACCGGCCTGGCCGCCCTGGCCCGCCTGGCTCCGAGGGGACTTGGCCGCCTCGCCGTCCGTCTCACGGCCACTGTGCTCGGCCGGGGAGCCGACGGCGGGCACTCGCGGCGGGGTCGCCGGTCCGCCGTCGCCGGCCGTGGCTGCCGGTGTGTCCGCCCCGGTGCCCGGCCGGCGCGTGCGGACCGCGGTGGCCGCCTCCGGCCCGTCCGCCGCCGGATCGGGTTCGCCGGCCGGTGCGGGCACCCGGGGCGCCTCGCCGGGCGCCGCCGAGCCGTTCGCCTGCCGACGGGGGCTGGAGGGCTGCAGGCCCCCTCCCCCGGTGGTACGGAACAGTTCGTCGGCTCCCGGCAGACTCACTCGGCGTGACACCGGGCGAGCACCTCCCTGGCGAGCTGGCGATAGGCGGCGGCGCCGACGGAGTTGGAGGCGTAGGTGGTGATCGGCTCGCCCGCGACGGTGGTCTCGGGGAAGCGGACCGTCCGGCCGATGACGGTGTGGTAGACGTGATCGTCGAAGGCCTCGACGACGCGGGCCAGGACCTCACGGCTGTGCACGGTGCGCGAGTCGTACATCGTCGCCAGGATGCCGTCCAGCTCCAGCTCGGGGTTGAGCCGCTCCTGGACCTTCTCGATCGTCTCGGTGAGCAGCGCGACACCACGCAGCGCGAAGAACTCGCACTCCAGCGGCACGATGACCTTGTGAGCCGCCGTCAGCGCGTTCACGGTGAGCAGGCCGAGGGAGGGCTGGCAGTCGATGACGATGTAGTCGTAGTCGGCCAGCAGCGGCTTCAGCGCACGCTGCAGGGTCGACTCACGCGCGACCTCGCTGACCAACTGCACCTCTGCCGCTGACAAATCGATATTGCTGGGCAGCAGGTCCATGTTGGGGACCGCGGTCTTCAGGAGCACCTCGTCGGCCGACATCCCCCGCTCCATGAGCAGGTTGTAGACCGTCAGGTCGAGCTCCATCGGGTTGACGCCGAGTCCGACCGACAGGGCACCCTGCGGGTCGAAGTCGACGAGCAGCACCCGTCGTCCGTATTCGGCGAGTGCGGCACCCAGGTTGATGGTCGAGGTGGTCTTGCCGACCCCGCCCTTCTGGTTGCACATCGCGATGATTTTGGCCGGGCCGTGGTCCGACAGCGGTCCGGGGATGGGGAAATAGGGGAGCGGGCGTCCGGTCGGGCCGACGCGTTCGCGGCGCTGTCGCGCGGCGTCCGGCGCGAGCGTCGCGGCGTATTCGGGGTCCGGCTCGTACTCCGCGTCCGGATCGTAGAAGTGCCCCTGGGGCAGGTCGTCGTAGTCGGCGAGACGGGCGGGTTCTCCACTGCCCCGGTCGCCGGCCATGGCGTTCACGTGATGGCCGTCCATGCTCTGGTGGGCTGTCGTGGAAATGCTCTGGTGGGCTGCGTAGGTGTGGCCCGCAACGGAGCCGACAGCCTCGCGCCCCGAGGGACCCTGGCCCCGTGCAACCACTCCTGGTTGACCACCTCCGGGAGAAAATGTCGACTCATTCACAAGTCGTCTTACCTCCTTGGATGTGACCAGGAAACTTTATCGATAGGTCAGCGTGGCACCATGCCGACGGTTGGCGACTCTATGGCGTGTCGGGCGTCCGCAGCAACACAATCCACCGGACCCGGCACGATGTGTCGGTAACCGGACCCCCCGATGTCAAGGGCGCAGGCGGTATCGCACCGATGTTTTGGGGGTGCGCGAATCGGTTAAAGGGTTACGTTCGCGGCGAGTTGAGAGCAGGCGTTCCGGAACACATGATTCCGCTGGTCGGACATGCGACCGGCCGGGCCCCGTGGACAGGACCCGGCCGGATGTGCCGCGTTGACGCGTGGCGTTGACGTGTCAGCCGAGGAGCGTGCGCAGCTCGATGTGCTCGAGGCCGTGGGCCTCGGCGACGGGCTGGTAAACCACCTTGCCGTCGTGCGCGTTCAGGCCCTTGGCCAGCGCCGGGTCACGGCGCAGCGCCTCGACCCAGCCGCGGTTCGCCAGCTCCACGATGTAGGGCAGCGTGGCGTTGGTGAGCGCGTGGGTGGAGGTGTTCGGCACCGCGCCGGGCATGTTGGCGACGCAGTAGAAGACCGAGTTGTGGACCGGGAAGGTCGGCTCGGCGTGCGTGGTGGGACGGGAGTCCTCGAAGCAGCCGCCCTGGTCGATCGCGATGTCGACAAGAACGCTTCCGGGCTTCATCTTCGCGACGAGCTCGTTGGTGACCAGCTTGGGGGCCTTGGCGCCGGGGATCAGGACGGCACCGACGACGAGGTCGGCGTCGACGACGGCCTTCTCCAGCTCGTAGGCGTTGGAGACGATCGTCTGCACCTTGGTGCCGAAGATCTTGTCGGCCTCGCGGAGCTTGTTGATGTCCTTGTCGAGCAGGGTGACGTGGAAGCCGAGGCCCACGGCGATCTGCAGCGCGTTCCAGCCGGAGACGCCACCGCCGATGATGACGGCCTTGCCCGCGTGGACACCGGGGACGCCACCGGGCAGCACACCGCGGCCGCCGGCCTGGCGCATCAGGTGGTAGGCACCGACCTGCGGGGCGATACGGCCCGCGACCTCGGACATCGGGGCCAGCAGCGGCAGCTGGCGGCCGGCCGTCTCGACGGTCTCGTAGGCGATGGCGGTGGTGCCGGACTCCAGCAGCGCGTCCGTGCACTCCTTGGACGCGGCCAGGTGCAGGTAGGTGAAGAGCGTCTGGTCCTTACGGAGCCGGTGGTACTCCTCCGCAATCGGCTCCTTGACCTTCAGCAGCAGGTCGGCGGCGCCCCAGACCTCATCGGCGGTGTCGAGGATGCTGGCGCCGGCGGCGACGTACTCCTCGTTCGTGATGGACGAACCGAGACCGGCGTCCTTCTCGATGACGACCTGGTGGCCGTGGCGGACGAGTTCGTTGACTCCGGCGGGCGTGATGGCCACGCGGAACTCGTTGTTCTTGACCTCGCGGGGGATGCCGACCTTCACGTCGATCACGGTCCTTGAAAGAGAGGGTGCAGGAGGAATTATCCCCTCATGCGCTGCATGACGGAACTGACCGCGCCGAACGCGGCCCCGCCAGTCTATTGAAGGAGCTCTTCTTGTCTAGCCTTGCAAAGCAATAATCTTTCGGAGTAGCACTACCGATTTCGTAGGTCACTCGGGGTAATCGTCGAGGAGTCGCTCTCCCACGGAGCGATGGAGCCGTGCCGCCGCGGGATCGCCGAGCCGATCGAGGGTGTCCGCAATCCGTAGTTGCAGGGCCGCCTCCAGTCGTCCGTCGCCCGCCTTGCGGGCGACGTCGAGGGCTTCGAGGCAGGTCCGCAGCGCCTCCTCGGGCCGTCCCGCGTACTCCTGCACCCGGGCCATCTCGCCGGTCGCCCGCGCCTGCCCGGAGATCTCACCGAGCCGGCGGTACGTCCGGGCGGCCGCCCGCCACGACGTGAGCGCCTCGCCCCATCGGCCCGCGTAGGTGTGTGCGCTGCCGATCCGGCCGTACAGCCGCGCCGCGTCGGCGCCCTCGTCGCGAGCCAGCCGCAGCTCCAGCGCCCGGCCGTACCAGTCGGCGGCCCGCTGCCAGTCGCCGAGCTGGGTGTACGTACCTCCCAGGGACTCCAGCGCCCGGCCGGTGGCCACCGGGTCCGGCACCGAGCGGGCCGCCTCCAGCGCGCTCCGGTAACGGGTGAGCGCTTGCGCGCTGCGTCCCGCCCGACCGTCCAGGTCGGCGAGGTTGAGCAGCGCGGCGGCCCGCTCGCGGGCCAGCCCCCGCCGTTCGGCGACCTGGAGGACGAGCCCGTGCAGCGCGTAGAGGTCCGGCGCGGCGGCCTCGGGGCCCTGGTGTACGAGCAGCGTGCGGGTCAGCGCGGCCATCAACCGCCGGTCCAGGGTGTCGAGTTCACCGTCCGCGACGGCGATCGCGGCGGCGTCGAGCAGCGCCACCCGACGGCTGCGCAGCCAGTGCGCGGCCGTGCTCTTCGAAGCGAAGCGCAGGGAGCGCGGCAGCCCGGCGACCTTGTGCCGGGCGGGCGAGTCGGCCGGCTCGCCCATCGCACGGCAGGACTGCAGCAGCCGTACGGTCCGCTCCAGCATCCGGGCGCGGGCGAGCTCAAGTTCCGCCGGGCGCTCGTGTTCCCTAAGCAGTGCGCGCACCAGCGGAGCGAGGCAGCCGGGCAGGCGGTACCGGGCGTGCATGGCGGCATCGGGTGTACCGGCGCCCGCCACCCCGTCCTCCGGTGCGGCGAGCGGCCGCAGCAGGCCGAGCGCGGCGAAGTCGTCCAGTGTCGTGGCGGCCGCGGCCACCGAGCAGCCGGCCAGCGCGGAGGCGAGGTGGGCGTCCACGAGACCGGCCGGCGCCAGGGTGAGCAGCCGCAGTATCCGGGCGGCGGGCGCCGGCAGCGCGTCATGGGCGAGCCGGAAGGCGCGGAACAGCGGGCGGGCGCCGGTGGGCAGGTCCTCGGGCAGCGGGACGGCATGCAGCGCCTGGCGCAGATCGGCGACCGAGGACATCGGGCGGGCGGCGAGCCAGGCACCGGCCAGCACCAGCGCGGCGGGCTGGCCACCGCAGTCCTCCACGACGCTGTCGGCGGTCCGGGGGTCGACGGTGATCCGGGTCGGTCCGGCGTAACGGGTGAGGATCTCGACGCCGGCCGCGCTGTCCAGCCCGCCCAGGGTGCACGGCCGGACGTCCGGGATGCCGGTCAGCGGCCCCTGGGAGACCACCACGACCAGGCAGTCCGGGGCGTCCGGGAGCAGCGGTTCGACCTGTTCCGCGCCGGGGGCGTCGTCCAGGAAGAGCAGGGCACGGCGCCCGGCGAGCGCCCCGCGCAGCTGCTCGGTCAGCTCGTCCTCGGCGGCGCCCGGCGGGGCACCGGCGCCCAGGGCGGCCAGCAGCTCACGGGCGGTACGGCCGGTGTCGGCCGGTTCGCCGCCCGGTCCGGTCAGGGTGGCCCGCAGCACCCCGTCGGGGTGGTCGCCGGCCAGCTCGCGCAGCAGCTCCTCGGCCAGGGCCGTACGACCGGAGCCGGGGCGGCCGGCGATCAGCAGCACCCGGCTGCGGGCGCCCTTGCGGCCGGAGAGGGTGTCCAGGCCGGCGCGGGCGATATCGGCGTGCAGCTCCTTGAGCTCACGGCGGCGCCCGGCGAAGTGCACAGGGGCGGGTGCGGGGACGGCCGGGCGGGCGGCGGCACCGTCCGGGCGGGACCGCGGGGCCCGCCTGCCGGATGCCGTCGCGGCGGGCGCCTCCCCCGTCTCCGGCAGGAGGGGTCCCCCGCCCACCGCCTGGTCCGTCACCGGTCACGCTCCCGTCCACCTGCGCGTACGAGTCCGCCGCTGGGGCGCGGACGGCACGCCGTCGAGCGTAGTTCACAGCCCGTCACGTCCGGTGCGGAGCAGGGCGGTTGAGTCACCCGATCGGATCGGCGGATCATCCGACAGACCTGTGGTGCGGCGGTGGCGGCCCGGCGGCTCAGGCCTCGAAGGGGCGGGCCGGCCACGGCGCGTCGGCCGGCCGGAGCGCGTCCAGGCCGGGGCCGCCCTGGGCCGCGGTGAGCGCGAGCACGCCGACGACGAGGCAGTTGTTGTGCAGCTCTCCGGCGAGCGCCCCGCGCACCAGCTCCTCCTGCGGCACCCGCGCCAGCTCCATGTCGGCCTCCTCCTCGGAGACCTCGAACCGCTCCCCCTCCGCCTCGGACAGCTCCCGGGCGAGGAAGATCCGCACGGCCTCGTCGCAGCCGCCGGGCGTGGTGTAGACGTCGGTCAGCACCCGCCAGTCCCCGGCCTTGACGTGCGCCTCCTCGTACAGCTCGCGCTGCGCCGCGTGCAGCGGGTTCTCGCCGGGGACGTCGAGCAGCCCGGCGGGGATCTCCCACAGCTTCTGGCGTACGGGGTGGCGGTACTGGCGCAGCACCAGCACCCGGCCCGCGTCGTCGAGCGCGAGGACGGCCACGGAACCGGGGTGGACCTGGTAGTCGCGCGAGACGGTGGCCCCGTCCGGCATGACGACCTGGTCGGTGCGCACGCTGGTCTTGTTCCCGGTGAACGGCGTCGTGGTCGCGGTGACCGTCCACTCCTCGGGGGTGTCCTTGATCGCCATGGCGCGTCCTCCTGTATATGCCTCTATCACGCAGAAACCGGGGTACGACCTCGAAGAACGAGGCCGTACCCCGGCAACCGTATCCGTCGCGGCGCGGCTACTTCACGGCACCCGTCTTGCGCGCGACCGCGGCCTTCACCAGCCCGGCGAAGAGCGGGTGCGGGCGGGTCGGGCGGGAGCGCAGCTCGGGGTGCGCCTGGGTGGCGACGAGGTAGGGGTGCACCTCGCGCGGGTACTCGACGTACTCGACGAGCTTGTTGTCCGGAGAGGTGCCGGAGAACTGCAGCCCGGCCTTCTTCTCCAGCTCGCCGCGGTAGGCGTTGTTGACCTCGTAGCGGTGGCGGTGCCGCTCCTCGACGTAGGGCTGGTCGTCGTAGACCTCGCGGACGATCGAGCCCTCGGCGAGCTTGGCCGGGTACATGCCCAGTCGCATCGTGCCGCCCATATCGCCCTCACCTGCGACGATGTCCATCTGCTCGGCCATCGTGGAGATGACCGGGTCGGCCGCGGCCGGGTCGAACTCGGTGGAGTTCGCACCCTCGATGCCGGCGAGGTTACGGGCCGCCTCGATGACCACGCACTGCAGGCCCAGGCACAGGCCGAGCAGCGGGAGCTTGTTCTCCCGGGCGTAGGTGATCGCGCCGACCTTGCCGTCCACACCGCGGTCGCCGAAGCCGCCGGGGATGCAGACCGCGTCACAGTCCGCGAGCTGCTCGGCGGCGCCGGCCGGGGTCTTGCAGTCGTCGGAGGTGACCCACTTCAGCTTCACGCGGGTCTTGTTCGCGAAGCCGCCGGCCCGCAGCGCCTCGGTGACCGAGAGATAGGCGTCCGGCAGGTCGATGTACTTGCCGACCAGCGCGACCGTGACCTCGTGGTCGGGGTTGTGGACACGGTCGAGCAGGTCCTCCCACTGGGTCCAGTTCACATCGCGGAACGGGAGGTCCAGCTTCCGTACGACATAGGCGTCCAGGCCCTCGGTGTGCAGGACCTTGGGGATGTCGTAGATCGACGGGGCGTCGATCGCGGCCACGACCGCGGCCTCGTCGACGTCGCACATCAGCGAGATCTTGCGCTTGATCGCGGTGGGGACCTCGCGGTCGGCGCGCAGCACGATCGCGTCGGGCTGGATACCGATGTTGCGCAGCGCCGCGACCGAGTGCTGGGTCGGCTTGGTCTTCAGCTCACCGGACGGGCCGATGTAGGGGAGCAGCGAGATGTGCACGACGAAGACGTTGTCCCGGCCGACCTCGTGGCGGACCTGGCGGACGGTCTCCAGGAACGGCAGCGACTCGATGTCGCCGACGGTGCCGCCGACCTCGGTGATGACGACGTCGACGTCCTCGGTCGCCATCCGCCGGATGCGGTGCTTGATCTCGTTGGTGATGTGCGGGATGACCTGCACGGTGTCACCGAGGTACTCGCCGCGGCGCTCCTTGGCGATCACGGTGTTGTAGACCTGGCCGGTGGTGACGTTCGCGGAGCCGTCGAGGTCGACGTCGAGGAACCGCTCGTAGTGGCCGATGTCCAGGTCGGTCTCGGCGCCGTCATTGGTGACGAACACCTCACCGTGCTGGAACGGGTTCATCGTTCCCGGGTCGACGTTCAGATACGGGTCGAGCTTCTGCATCGTGACCCGCAGGCCGCGCGCCTTCAGGAGAGCACCCAGGCTGGAGGCGGTGAGCCCCTTGCCGAGAGAGGAGGCGACGCCCCCGGTGACGAAGAGGTGCTTGGTCGTCGTGGCTGCATTCAATCGAGAAGCAGTGGGCGGCATGGCCAAGAGGGAGCTCCCGTGGTCGCGAGGTGGAGAGGTGCGAAGCGGCGCCGGCCTGGGGTTTCAGGGGTGCCCTCGCTGCGGTTCGGGGGTGCCTTCACCACTACCGTGACGTCCTGGGCGTCCCACCGGTCCACGGGGTACCAGGCTAACAGCGACCGGGCATGGTCGCGCCCGGCCGGAGGCGGAAACCCTGCGCGGGCGGCCAGGCTGCCCCCGGCACGTGACGGAGGCCACCCGTTCGGACCACTTCTCTGCTCGCGAGGGTCGCGCGCAGCCCCCGGGTGCGTCGTATCCTGCTCGGACACTCGCTACGAGCCGTCCGGGAAGGCACCACCCCCGCCCGATTTCCGGTCCCGCTGCTCGGCGACGTTTCATGGGCAGGACGGACAATCACAACGTCCCATGGGGGGCGTGACTCCAGTTCGACGGGAGACGCACGTGGCCGGGCGCATCGAGGACTACGCACTTATCGGCGATATGCAAACCGCCGCTCTAGTGTGCCGGGACGGCACGGTGGACTGGCTGTGCCTGCCCCGCTTCGACTCGCCGGCGGTCTTTGCCGGGCTGCTGGGTACGGAGGAGCACGGTTTCTGGCGGATGGGCCCGGTCAACGGGCCCGGCGGTCGGCCGGCGCCCGCCGACCGCCGGCGCTACCGGGGCGATTCGCTGGTGCTGGAATCGGAGTGGGACACCCCGCGCGGCACGGTCCGGGTGATCGACTTCATGCCGCCGCGCGATGGCGCCCCGCAGCTGATCCGCATCGTGGAGGGGGTCAGCGGCCGCGTCCCGATGCGCTCCGAACTGCGGATGCGCTTCTCCTACGGCTGGGTCGTGCCCTGGGTGCACAAGGTGGACAGCCGTACCGTCGCGGTCGCGGGTCCCGATTCGGTGTGGCTGGACACCGCGGCGGAGACCTACGGCAAGGACCTGACCACGTTCTCCGACTTCACCGTCGCGCCGGGTGAGCGGATCGCGTTCACGATCAGCTGGGAGCCCTCGCACAAGCAGCCGCCGGCCGTGGCGGACCCGGAGGGGTCGCTGGAGGCCACCGAGGAGTTCTGGCGCGAGTGGGTCGAGCACTGCACGTATCACGGGCCCTACCGCGATGCGGTGGTGCGTTCGCTGATCACGCTCAAGGCGCTGACGTACGCGCCGACCGGCGGGATCGTGGCGGCGCCGACGACCTCGCTGCCGGAGTGCGTGGGCGGCGTCCGCAACTGGGACTACCGCTTCACCTGGCTGCGGGACGCGGCGATCACCCTGTCCTCCCTGCTGCGCACCGGCTACCGCGAAGAGGCGCGGGCCTGGCGGGAGTGGCTGCTGCGAGCGGTGGCCGGCGATCCGGAGAACCTGCAGATCATGTACGGCATCGCCGGTGAGCGGGAGTTGGGCGAGAACGAGCTCAGCTGGCTTCCGGGATACGAGAATTCCCGTCCGGTGCGGGTCGGCAACGGCGCCGCCGGACAGCTCCAGCTCGATGTCTACGGCGAGGTCACCGAGGCGCTGCACCTGGCGCACATGACGGGCCTGGCCCGCAACGACTACGCCTCGCTGCTCCAGCTCAAGCTGATCCAGTGGGTGGAGAAGCACTGGGACGAGCCGGACGAGGGCATCTGGGAGGTCCGCGGGCCGCGTCGGCACTTCGTGCACTCCAAGGTCATGACCTGGGTCGCGGTCGACCGTACGGTCAAGCTGATCGAGTCCGGGGACGTCGACGGACCGCTGGAGCGTTGGAAGGACCTGCGCGAGACCATCCACCGGGACGTCTGCGAGAAGGGTTACGACAAGGAGCGCAACACCTTCACCCAGTCCTACGGCTCGCAGGAGCTGGACGCCTCGCTGCTGCTGATCCCGCAGATGGGTTTCCTGCCGCCGGACGACAAGCGCGTCATCGGCACCATCGAGGCCATCCAGCGGGAGCTGTCCACCGAGGACGGCTTCGTGCTGCGCTACCCGACGTCCGGTGCGGACGATCTCGGCGTGGACGGCCTGGAAGGGGAGGAAGGTGCCTTCCTGGCGTGCTCGTTCTGGCTCGCCGACGACCTCGCGATGATCGGCCGGGTGGACGAGGCCCGCAAGCTCTTCGAGAGGCTGCTCTCGCTCCGCAACGACCTGGGCCTGCTCGCCGAGGAGTGGGACCCCAAGGCAAAGCGGCAGGTGGGCAACTTCCCGCAGGCGTTCAGCCATGTTCCGCTGATCGACACGGCACTGCGGCTGACGGCCAGTGGGGCGTACGGGGGTTAGACCCCCTTTCGGGGCCCAACCGCCCGGCGTTCTTGGGTGCCGCCCGGTCTGCGGGTGGCACCCTTCTCCTTGTCAGAAGGGGGTCAGGGTGAGGGTGATCTCCGTCGGGGCGGGGTCCTCGATGTACGAGGCGAAGCCGCCGACGTCGTCGAAGGCGAAGCCGTAGGCCTTGCCGTCGCGGGTCGCGGCGTGCATGGCCTTGGCGTAGTGGTTGGTCAGGCGCTGCTGGTAGAAGGCGGCCGGGTCGGTGGTGGGCTGGCGCGCGTGGCCGGCGAGGGTGGAGCGGTTGAGGGCGGCGCCCAGGACGGCGGCGACCGGGCCGAGGACCCCGTCGTTGGGGGCGGCCAGGGTGCCGTCGCAGAAGAGGACGTCGCGGGTGGACGGCTTGCGGAAGGAGACCGTGCGGGGGCCGGTGAAGGTGAGGGTGCCGCCGCGGGTCCGGCCGGTGAAGGTGCCGGCGTCGGTGGTGACGGTCAGGTCCTTGTTCTCGTAGGCGGACCAGGCCTCGTCGATGGCCGGGGCGAGGTGGTCGGCGGCGAACAGGCCGCTGTCCAGGCCGTGTCCGGGGGCGATGACCCGCTTGTCGTCGATCACCAGCCGGTCGAAGCCCTCGGCCTGCCGGACCGCGGAGAAGACCGCGGCGCGGGCGCCGTCCTTGAGGGTGCCGGTGGTCTGCTGCCGCGCGCCGGTGAGCGTGATCGCGAGCGGGACGCTGAACATGTCGACCATGGTGGTGTTGCAGTACATCCCGCCGTTTTGGAAGGTGAACTCGGCGCAGTCGTGCACGACGCCATAGTTGGGGTCGCCTGAGACCCAGCCCGCCGGGTAGGCGAGCGCGGCCTTGCCGTTGCCGTCCTGGACCGCCTTGAACTTCAGCTTGCCGCCCAGCGCGGTGTAGATCCGGCCGGACATCGGGGGGAGCCGGAGGGTCGTGGTGCCGCTCGCGGCGAGCGGAATGGCGTAGTCGGTGAAGCCGTCCGGCCCGTTGTCGGCCAGGGCGACCGGCCGGAGTTCGCCGTCCGGGGTCACATGCACCTGCCGGGTGCCGTCGTTGCCGACGAGGTAGACCCATACCGAGGAGTTGGCGAAGGCGCCGGAGCGGTTGACGAGGTGCAGGGGGATGCCGGCGGCGGACGGGGCGGATGCGCCGGGCCGGGCGGGGGCGCCGAGGGCGCGGCCGGCCTGGGTGAGGCCGAGGGTGGTGGCGGCGCCGGCGGTGAGCCCGCCGAGCAGACGGCGACGGGTGATCACGAGACCACTCCTGGGCAGATAGGCATGCTCATGTCATTCTCTCCTCGGTGCAGTGGGGGTGGTGAGGAGTTCCGTGGGGCGGGAGCGTGGTGGGGAGTCCCGTGGCCGGTGGTCTCCACCCGCCGGCCGGGGCGTGGCGCAGCGTGAGCGCCCCGCGTGAGAGCGCTCTCACCTCCCGCCCAGTGAACCCTGCCGACCCGACGGCCACTCGTCAAGTCACCGCGTGATAAAAGGAGTTGGATGAGGTCTCAGCCGAACGGCCCCCGACCGACGCTGGAGGCGGTCGCGGCGCTCGCCGGGGTCTCGCGCGCCACGGCGTCCCGCGTGATCAACGGCGGCGCCGGCGTACGGCCCGCGGTCCGGGAGCGGGTGCACCGGGCGGTGGCCGAGCTGGGCTACGTACCGAACAGCGCGGCCCGCTCCTTGGTCACCCGCCGCACCGGAGCGGTCGCCGTGATCATCGCCGAGCCGGAGAGCCGGGTCTTCAGCGATCCGTTCTTCGGGCGCCAACTCCGCGGCATCAGCCGGGCGCTGGCCCGTGCCGACACCCAGCTGCTGCTGATGTTCGTCGAGGGCCGCGCTGACTACGACCGCATCGGCCGCTGGCTGTCGGCCGGGCACGTCGACGGGGCGCTGATGTTCTCCCTGCACCGTGACGACCCGCTGCCCGCCCTCGCCGAACGCGCCGGGCTGCCCACCGTCTACGGCGGCCGGCCCGACTGGGCGGGCGCGGACCGCACACCGCCGCCGCTGTACGTCGACACCGACAACCGCGGCGGCGCCCGCCAGGCCGTACGCCATCTCCTCGGCCGCGGCAGGCGCCGGATCGCGGTGATCACCGGACCGCTGGCCCAGGCCTCGGCCGTGGACCGTCTCGACGGCTACCGCGACGCGCTGGGCCCGGCGGAGCCGGATCCGCGGCTGATCGCGGACGGGGGGTTCACCGCGCACGGCGGCGAGCGGGCGATGGCCGAACTCCTTCGGGCCGCACCGGATCTGGACGCCGTCTTCGCCTGCTCCGATCTGATGGCGAACGGAGCGCTGCGCACGCTGCGGGCGCACGGGCGGCGGGTGCCGGACGAGGTGGCGGTGGTGGGCTTCGACGATCTGGAGCCGGCGGCCTGGGCCGATCCGCCGCTGACGACGGTGCGGCAGGACGTGGAGGAGATGGGGCGGCTGATGGCCCAGTTGCTGCTGCGGCTGCTGGACCGGGAGAAGGCGAGGGCGGAGGAGACGGCGGAGGGGCCGGGCCCGGCGGAGCCGGCGCCGATCATCACCGAGGCGCGGCTGGTGGTGCGGGAGTCGACGTGAGGAGCTGGGGCGGCGGCGGGACGGACTCGGCCGCGGCGGGCTCGGCGGCGGGACGACCTCGGCCGCGACGGACAGGCCCTGCGGGGCGGGCGCCGCGCCAGAACAGGCTCGGCGGCGGTCGGGCCGGGACACCACAATCCGCCGCCACACACCCGCACTGATCCGGACCGACCCCCTCCGGATAGCGGACTGCGGGTACCGTTCCTGGCCATGGGGCCGGAGGCGAAGATGGAGACCGAGATCACGGTGCGCAGGGCGCTGGAGCTGCCCGCGCTGCGCCGCGGCCTGCCGGAGGTGCTGGCCGGCGGAGACCGGCTGGACCGTGCGGTGCGCTGGGTGCATGCGGGCGAGGTCCCGCACATCGCGTCGCTGCTCAAGGGCGGCGAGCTGCTGCTGACCACCGGCCTGGGGCTGGGTGCCCGGCCCTCCGAGCAGCGCGCCTTCATCCGCAAGCTCGCGGACCGCGAGATCGCCGCACTCGTCGTGGAACTGGGTTCCCGCTTCGCCTCGCTGCCCGCCGCCCTGGTCGACGCCGCACGGGACTGCGGACTGCCGCTGATCCAGCTGCACCGTGAGGTCCCGTACGTCACGGTCACCGAGGCGATCCACACCGAGATCATCAACAGCCACTATGCGATGCTGCGGCGCGCCGACGAGGTCCTGCGGCGCTGCACCGACGTGCTGCTGCGCGGCGGCGGCGCCCCGGAGGTGCTGCGGCTGCTGGCCGGCTTCACCGGCAACCCGCTCTGCCTGGAGGCCCCCGACGGCAGCCCGCTGTACGCGGCCGGGCCGGAGGGCGACGACGGGCCCGCGGACGCCGACCCACTGCTGGCCTGGGAGGGGCTGCGCGACACCGGCGTACGCATCGACGTCCCCGGCGGCGGCCACGGCCCCGACGCGGTCCGGGCCCGTCTCGTCCTGCTGCCCGTCAACGCCCCGCTGGCTCCGGTGCACCGCATCGCCGCCGAGCGGGCCGCCGATCTCCTCGCCGTCGTCATGCTCCAGTCCCGTCAGGAGGAGGTGCTCGCCGCCCGGGGCCGCGGCGACTTCCTCGCCGATCTGGCGGAGGGCCGGATCACCGCGGCCGAGGCACCCGTCCAGGCCCGCCTGCTGGGCTTCCGCCCCGGTGCGGAACCCGTCCTCCCGGTGGTGATGCGGCTGCCGGCCGGTCTCCCCTCCCCCGGCAGCTGGGCGCTGCTCGCCCAGGCCCTGCGCGAGGAACTCGCCGCTCCCGGAGTGCCGGTGCTCCTCGGCGTACGCCCCGTGGAGGGCCGGGTCCCGGTGCTCGTCGCGCTGCGCGCGGGCCAGGACCGTGCGGCGCTCGCCGACCGGATCGCCGAGGCCCTGCACGCCGGAGTCGTCCGCGCCGGTCTCGACCGGCCGGCCGCGCACCGCCCGGTGATCGTCGTCGGCACACCGGGCGACTGGGCGGCCGCGGGCCCCGGCCTGCGGCACGCGGCGCAGGCGGCGGCCGCGGCCCAGGGCCTGCCGGCGGCGCCCTGGTACGACGCGCGCCGGCTGGACATCGAGCTGCTGCTGTGGCGGATGCGCGAACACGGCGAGCAGGGCGTCCTCACCGATTTCGTGGAGCGCGCCATCGGGCCGCTGCTCGCGCACGACCGGGGCGCGCGCCAGCCGCTGCTGCCGACGCTGGAGGCCTATCTGGCCAGCGCGGGCCGCAAGGCCGAGACCGCCCGCGATCTGAAGGTGAACCGGCAGACGCTGTACGACCGGCTGGCCCGCATCGCCCAGCTGCTCGGCACGGACCTGGACGATCCGCAGACGGTACTGGGCCTGCGGCTGGCTCTGCGCGCCAGACGCCATACGGACTAGGGGGTGACGGGCGGCGGCCTTGGGTCGGGGCCGGTGACCGTCTCGGCCGCCGTCCAGGCGAGCGAACCGGCGGCGGCGACGGCCGTGGCGGCGCCCGTGCGCCGGCCGCCGCACACAGGTCCTGGCTACACCGGCTGAACCGGCTCGGCCAACTCGTCGTAGACGCTGAGGACCTGGGCGACGGTGTCGTTCTCGCTGGGCCAGCCGGCCGCCTGGGCCCGGCCCGCTTCGGCGAGCGCCGCCCGCCGTGCCGGGTCGGCGAGCAGCGCGAGAACGGTACGGGCCAGGGCGGCGGCATCCCCGTAGGGGACCAGTTCCGCGGCCCGGCCGACCAGTTCGCGGGTGCCGCCGGTGTCGGTGGCGACCAGCGGCACCCCGGCGCGCAGCGCCTCCTGGGCGATCAGCGAGCGCGCTTCCCATCTGCTGGGCAGCACCACCAGGTCGGCCGCGGCGAGGAGTTCGGGCACGTCGTCGCGGCGGCCGAGCAGTTGGACGGGCAGCCGCTCGGTGTCGATCCGGCGCTGGAGCACGGCCCGCTGCTCGCCCTCCCCCGCGATGGCGACCAGCGGCTGCGGATCGAGCGAGCACCAGGCGTGTGCCGCGTCCAGCAACAGGTCATGGCCCTGGCTCGGATCCAGACGGCCGACCGCGAGCAGCAACGGGCGGTCCACCGCGCCCAGCTCGGCCCGCTCCTTGTGGCGCATCCGGTCCTCGTCCTCGGGCTCGGCCGGGGCACCGCCGGACCGGGGCCCCGGAATGGCGACCGGCGCCAGCCGGGCATCGCGGGCGCCCCGCTCTCGTGCCCGGTCCACCAGATCGGAACAGGCGCCCAGGACGACGGCGGCGGCCCGCGCCACCCGCCGCTCCATCAGATGCACCAGCCCGGCCCGCGCGCCCTCGGTGTGGGCCTTGGTGTGCCAGGTGATGACCAGGGGGACCCGCCCGCCGCCCCGGGGGCCGCGCAGTCCGCGCAACGCCATCGAGGCACGCATCCCCGCGCGCAGGCCGTGCGCATGGACGAGATCGGCATCCCAGCAGGCGCTGCGCAGCAGGGCCACGCTCGCCGGGTCCATCCGCGGCGGGACGTGCACGAAGCGGGCGCCCGCACCCGCGAAGTCGTAGGCCTGCTCGGCCTCCGGCGTGGCACAGACGGTCACCCGTACCCCGCGCGCGACCAGCCCTTCGGCCAGCGAGCGGACATGCGCGGCGCTGCCGGCGCTGCCGTGCCCCAGCACCTGGACCGTGCGCAGCGGCGACAGCCCGTGCGCCGAGGTCGGGGTGCTGATCACGTGATCGGGGCTCCTGGGTCGGGGCGGGACGGACCGTACCGGCGGGCCGGGTCCGATTGCTGGAGGTGCTGCGGCGCGCACCCCGCGACCGACCGCCTGCCCGCCCGGAGGACGGGCCGGACGCGGCGAGTCCGCCCGGGGTTGCGCACGCGCCCAGGATGCCAGCCCGGCGACGTCAATTCGGCACCGTCGGCCCGCCGTTCCGGTGGGAAGTCTCACCCCAGCGCCCACCAGATCACCCACATGGGCGACAAACCGCCCGCGCGTGTTAACGGTCCGTAGGGCGTGCCCACTCTCCGGAGTGCGCCTGCCACCACCCCGAGGGGCGCGTGCGCCGTTGGCCGGGGCGCGCCCGGAGGTTGTCCGGATCCGGGCGTACGGGAGGCGGGTTGCGGGGCGCGCCCCCACATCCCAGACATCGCGCCCACCCCGGACATGTGTCACATAGCCCGTACGGACGGCGATCCCGGACGCAACCGTCCCTCGGACGGGCGGCCTCACGCCCCGGCCTCCCGGCCTCTCGCCCCGGCCTCCCACCCCGGGCGGCCTCAGAGCGCCGCGGCCGCCCGGCTGATGCGGTCCCCCGCGGCCGCGGCGGCGATCAGCCCGGCAGCGTGCGCGGCCAGTCCGCGACGGCCGTTGCCCATGACGACGGCGAGGCCGAGCGCGGCACCGAGGGCATGCGCGCCGGCGTCCCCCAGCATCGTGCGCTCCCCCAGGTCGTCCGCGGCGACGGCCGCCACCGCCCCCAGGGGCGCGGCGGACAGCGGGCCCGCCGGTCCACGGCGCAGCAGCCCGGGCGCCCCGAGGGCCAGGACGGCGCCGGTCGCCCGGCCGGGCCGGACGTCGAGGAGGTTGACCAGATGGGCCGAGCCCGCGATCACCACGCCCGCCAGCAGCTTGTCGGCCGGGCGCGGCTTCAGCAGCGCGCCCGCCGCGAGCCCGGCGGCACCGATTCCGAACAGCTTCACGGCGCCGCTGGTGACCTCGCCGCCCCTCAGCGCCGAGAGGTGTGCCCGGAATCCGCGGCGGGGGTCGCCGGCCGCGCACATGTCGTCGTAGGCCCCGCAGGCCCCGGCGGTCAGCACCGCCAGCGCGGCGGCGGTGCGGGTCCGGGCGGACAGACCCGGTGCACCGGCGGCGGCGAGCGCGGTGCCGGTGACCGTCGCGAGTCCGGCATGCAGCTGCACGGTCCGGCCCGCATGGTTCGTGCGCTCCCACCGGGCGGCGCCGCCCGGTGGCCGCTTCCGCAGCGCCGTATAGGCGGCCCGGGTCGCCCCCGCCGCCCCCAGGAACGAAGAGATCCGCCCCAGCGCCCCGCCGCCTGCCGCCGTCACCACGTCACTCCCCTCGCCCCGCACCCTGCCGGGCTCAACTCCCGTCACCCTAGGGCGCGCCATGGGGGCCGACGTGCCGAGACAGCACACTCAGCCCTTCGCCCCGACCGTCACCGGCTGGTCGTTGTGCAGTTCCGCGAAGAGCTTCCTCGCCCGTGGCACGTCCCACTTCACGGCGCTGCCCTTGGGGGTCTGGAAAGCGAGGCTGGAGACGGGGACATGGAGGCGGGTGCCGTTGCCGGCGGAGACGCTCTTCATCGCTTCGAAGAGCGAAGTGAGGTTCCACAGGCTCATGTTCTTGTCGACGATGAGCGTGCCGAGGCCCGCGTTCATCGTGGGGTAGACCTTGGACGGGTTGAGCAGGATGCCGGGCGTGGCCGCCTTGTGGGAGAGCGCGGCCAGGAATTTCTGCTGGTTCTGGCCGCGACCGAGGTCGCCCTGGGCCTCTTGGTGGCGCTGGCGGACGAACGCGAGCGCGGCGCGGCCGTCGAGCGTATGGCAGCCCTTGGTGAGGTTTTCGCCGGACTTCTTGTCCTTGACGGCCTTGTCCAGGCACATCGGCACCCCGCCGACCGCGTCCACGATGCCGACGAAGCCCGCGAAGCCGATCTCCGTGTAATGCCCGATGTGCAGGCCCGTGTTGTGCTCGATGGTCCGTATGAGCAGCTCGGGACCGCCGCGCGAGAACGCCGCGTTGAGTTTGTCCTGCGACGCGGCGTAGTGCTTGCCGGTTTCGGGGCGGATGTACGGCGGGATGGTCACCCAGGAGTCACGCGGCAGGCTCATCATCGTGGTGCCGTGGGCGCCGGTGTGCAGCAGGATCATCGAGTCGGTGCGGCGGCCCGCGTCCGCCGAGCCGCCGGTGTGCAGGTCCTTCAACTGCTTTCCGGACAGGCCCTGGCGGCTGTCGGAGCCCACGATCAGATAGTTGGCGCCCTTGCCCGGTGACGGCCGGGCGGCGAGCTTGCCGAGGTCGACGTCGCGCTCGAGCTTGGTGTCGGCCCAGGTGTAGGTGCCGACGGAAGTGAGCAGGGTCACAACGATCAGGAGGCCCGCGAGCCGCAGGATCCGGCGGCGCCGGGTGGGGCGGGTGGCCGCGGGCCGGGTGCTTCTGCGCACGGGCCCACCGGGTCCGCCGGGTTCGCCGCGCGAGGGCGGCCCGCCGTACGAGCCGTCTCCGCCGGGCGGGAACGCCGGGTCGGCCACAGGAGCGCCGGTCGAGGCCGGGGCGGGCGCGGCATACGGGTCCTCGCCGCCCGGATGGCCGGACAGTGGTCTGGCGGTGGCCGGCTGCGGCGCGTACGGGGCGTGCTGCCATATCTGCCCCGTGACGGCGTGCGCCGGTTCCGCTGCGCCGCCGTATTGGTGGGTGTCGTGGGACCCGTCCAGCCAGTCATTCATGGGCGGACAGTCTGCATGCTCACGAGCCCTTCACCAAATGGTGCGCAATTCCGCACCAGAGGAGCGGTGTTGGGGGGAGGAAGACGGACTTCGTGCGTGGCGGGGTGTTTATGCGGCGGAGTCTTCGTGCGGTAACCGGCGTGCGTGAGAGGCCAGGTGGGCCGGCGGCTGCGGGCGCCCGGAGGCGGGGCGGGCGCCCTGTGACGGGGCCCGCCCCCCCAACCGGCTCGTTCACCTCGACGACACGCTCTGATAGGCCACCGGCTGCCCGATCTGCTGCGCGGCGGTCCCCGAGCGGTGCATCCGCTGCCACTTCAGGCGGGTGCCGAGCAGGAAGGCCACCACGGACTGGATGACGACGAGATACATCAACTGCCGGTAGACCAGGAGCTGGAACGGCATCGCCCACAGCGCCCGCATCTTCTCCCCGTCCAGGCGCAGCGCGTATGCCGCGCAGAGCAGTTGCACGAGCAGGAAGCCACCCCAGACGCCGGCCGACTGCCAAGGGCTGAGGAAGAGCACCCCGTACAGCGCGAAGATGTCGACGACCGGCGCGAACAGCGGCAGGGCGACCTGGAACAGGGCCAGATAGCTCAGCCCGCGGCGGCCGAAGCGCCCGGCCGGGCCCATTTGGAGGACGGCCCCGCGGTGCTTCCACATGGCCTGGATCGTGCCGTAGCACCAGCGGTAGCGCTGCCGCCACAACTGGCGCAGCGAGGTGGGCACCTCGGTCCAGGCGACGGCGGACTCCTCGTAGACCACCCGCCAGCCCGCCTGCCACAGGGCCATCGTCAGGTCGGTGTCCTCGGCGAGGGTGTCCTCGCTGACCCCGCCGATGCCCATCAGCGCGTCCCGGCGGAAGGCGCCGATGGCACCGGGGACGGTCGGCATGCACTCCAGCACCTCGAACATCCGGCGGTCGAGGTTGAACCCGAAGACGTACTCCAGGTGCTGCCATCTGCCCAGCAGGCGGCGCCGGTTGCCGACCTTGGTGTTGCCGCTGACCGCGCCGACGGCCGGGTGGGCGAGCGGCTGGACGAGGCGCTGGATGGCGTCCGGTTCGAAGACGGTGTCGGCGTCGACCATGACCACGATGTCGTACCGGGCGTGGGCCAGACCGGTGTTGAGGGCGGCCGCCTTGCCGGCGTTGGGCTGCCGGATCACCCGCACCCGGGGATCGTCGATCCAGGTCGCGAGGTCCGCCGTCCGGTCCGTCGACCCGTCGTCGATCACGATGACCTGCATCTGCCGGTGGGTCGAGGCGAGCAGCGAACGGACGGTGGACTCGATGCCCGCCTCTTCGTTGTAGGCGGGGACGAGGACCGTCACCGGGTCGGTGACCTCGCGCAGCCAGGGCGATCCGGGGCGGAATCGGGTCAGCCGCCGGACGTGGGCACGGGCGAGGAACGCCAGCATCGCCAGTCGCAGCAGCCCCAGCCCGCCCGCGACGGCGAGCACCCAGGCCATCCCGCTGACGAAGGCGTGCCCCAGGGCCTTGGCCCAGATCAGGCCGGTACCCGTCCAGCGCTCGACGGCGGAGACCGGCGCGTCGGGTGAGGGCTGCCGGACGCCCGCCGTCACGGTGGTGAACTTCGCGATCCTCGGGTTGTCGAGCAGCTCCTTGGTGCCCAGGTAGGCGAGGTCGTTCTGGCTGAACTGCCGGATCACGCCCCGCGACGGCTTGCGGTACCACTGGTCGGCGGCGACCAGGGTGTACCCCTGCGCGCCGGCCTTCTCGGCGGCCTTCCATTCGGGCCCGCACAGGGTGTCCACCGCGGTGGTCTGCGGCAGCCGGAGCAGCTTGGTGTGGATGCCCGCGCTGCCCGCCAGTGCCTTCTGGGTGAGCGACAGTTCCAGCGAGGCGCGCACCGGCGAGGACTCGCCCATGGCGGCGCCGGTGAAGGTGTTCGAGCCGATCTCATGGCCCTCGGCCCGGATCCGCCGCACCAGGTCCGGGTATTGGGCCGCCTGGGCACCATGGAGGAAGAACGTGGCATGGGCGTGGTATTTGCGCAGCAGGTCGAGCAGCCGGGGTGTCCATACGGGGTCGGGTCCGCCGTCGTAGGTGAGCGCCACCGTACGGGCCGGCACCGCGGACGAGACCACCTTGCCGCCGTCGAACCGCAGCACCGGGCCGCCCTTTTCGACGGACCTGGGCACGGGGGTGGTGCAGTCCTTGCGGGTCTTCGCGGCGTCGACCTCGTGGGTGGTCCAGCCCTCGAAGAGCAGGGCGCCGAACATCACCGGGAGGACCATGCACAGCAGCAGCCAGTGGCCGCGCGGGTCACGGGACTGCCGGTGCCGGGCACGGTGCGCGCGGCGCCTCACATCGCCCCCGGGACGCCGGAGGCAGGCGTCGCTGTGTCCCTTCTTCGGTCAACAAGGGTCTGGTACGGGGCATTTGCGGCGATGTCGAGCAGATTCCTCGGAGCCCTCGCGCGCCGGGGGGAAGCATCAACCCATGGTCGGTCATCGGATATTTTGCGCCGTTTTGCATACCGTCGGGCCTCACACATGGTGGGCGAGTGTACTCACGACGCCGTCTGGGTAGACACCGCGAATCATCAGCGCCCCGGCCGTGAGCAGGAGGTTTGTCACACCTGCGCAAGCGGCGGCGCAGCGGGAGCGGGGGGCCGCCGACGCGGCAGCGGGCGACCCGTGATCAACGCCACCCCGCAGGACGCCTCTCCGGCCGCCGTCGGCTCGCGGCCGTGGGTGCGCGTTCCCCTCCCTGTGGCGCAGAAGGCGTTCCGCCCGCGGCCGACGGCTCGGGCGGGGAGGAGACACTGCTCACATCTCGGGGGCCTGACGCACAACGCCCGGACGAAGCCGGCTCAGCTGCCCGTACGCGCCGTCTCCAGCAACTCCTCGGCGTGCGCGCGGGCCGTCTCGGAGTCCTCCTGGCCGGCCAGCATCCGGGAGAGTTCGCGGACCCGTTCCTCGCCCTCCAGGACGGTGACGCCGCTCCTGGTGACCGAGCCGTCGCTGGTCTTCGCCACCAGCAGCTGACGGTCCGCGAACGCCGCGACCTGCGGGAGGTGCGTGACCACCACGACCTGCGCCGACTTGGCGAGCCGGGCCAGCCGTCGGCCGACCTCGACCGCCGCCTTGCCGCCGACCCCGGCGTCGACCTCGTCGAAGAGGTACGTCGGGACGGGGTCGGAGCCGGCGAAGACCACCTCGACGGCGAGCATCACCCGGGAGAGCTCACCGCCGGACGCGCCCTTGGCGATCGGCCGGGGCGGTGCGCCCGGATGCGGCGCCAGGAGGAGTTCGACCTCGTCGGCACCGGCCGGTCCGTAGGCCACGGTGCGGCCGCCGACCTCGATGCCGTCGGCGTCGTCGGCGACCTCGGTCTGGCGGATCTCGACGGTCACCCGGGCGTGCGGCATGGCGAGTTCGGCGAGTTCGGCGGTGACCGCGTCGGCGAAACGTTCGGCCGAGGCGGTGCGGGCGTCGGTCAACGTCTGGGCCAGCTCGCCCAACTCCGTGCGCAGCGCGTCCCGCTCGGCGGTCAGCTCGCCGATCCGGTCGTCGTCGCCGTCCAGGTCCGCGAGCCGGGCGGCGCTCTCCTGGGACCAGGTGAGCACCGCGGCAATATCGTGGCCGGGGCCGTGGCCGTATTTGCGGATCAGGTGGTTCAGGGCGGCGCGGCGCTCCTCGACGGCGGCCAGCCGCAACGGGTCGGCGTCCAGACCGTCCGCGTAACTGGCCAGCTCGCCGGCCACGTCCGCCATCAGGATGCCGATCTCGCCGAGCCGCTCGGCGAGCGTGGCGAGTTCCTGGTCGTGGCTGCGGACGGCCTCCAGGGCGCGGTGGGCGCCGGCGACCAGGGTGGTGGCGTCGACGCCCTCGGGGTCCTCGGGGTTGCCGGCCAGCGCGGCGTGTGCGGCGGTCGCGGCCGAGGCCAGCGCCTCGGCATGACCGAGCCGCTCGGCCTCGGCGGCGAGTTCGGTGTCCTCGCCGGGCTGCGGTTCGGCCGCCGCGATCTCGTCGAGGCCGAAGCGCAGCAGATCGGCCTCCTGGGAACGTTCCCGGGCCCGCGTCGTCAGCTCGTCCAGCTCGGCGGCGACGGCACGCAGCCGGCGGTGGGCGGCGGTGTATTTGGCGAGCGGGACGGCGACCGCGTCCCCGGCGTAGCGGTCCAGGGCCTGGCGCTGCCGGGCCGGCCGCAGCAGGCCCTGCTGGTCGGTCTGGCCGTGCACGGCGACCAGGTCGTCGGCCAGCTCCGCCAGCAGGCCGACCGGTACGGAACGGCCGCCCACATGGGCGCGCGAGCGGCCCTCCGCGGAGAGGGTGCGGCTGATCAGCAGCGCCCCGTCGTCCAGCTCCGCGCCGGCCTCCTCGGCGCGTACCGCCGCGGGGGCGCGGGAGCCGACGCTGATCCGGCCTTCCACGACGGCCGACTTGGCGCCGATCCGCACCAGGGCGGCGTCGGCGCGCCCGCCGAGCAGCAGGCCGAGGCTGGTGACGACCATGGTCTTGCCCGCGCCCGTCTCGCCGGTCACCGCCGTGAAGCCCGGGGACAGCTCGACAACGGCATCGTCAATGACGCCCAGGGACCGGATCCGCATCTCCTCCAACACGGATACGACCTTACGAGGTCCGGGGGCCGCCCCGCGACGGCCTCCCCTCACTCCTGCCCCGGCCCTACGGAAAACCCCACCGCAAAGCGGGTGGATGCCTCATGGTGCGGGCCCCGGCCCGGCCGTCACGCTGAGCACGGTCCGGAACGAAGCCGGAACGAAAGGTGTGCTCATGTCGGGCAGATCGGTGCATACAGCGGATCGGTGCACACGGCGGTGTGCGGGCTCCGGCTCACGCCTGGGGAGCGGCGATGACGCCGTGCGCCGCGGCCGCGAGCGGGCGGGCGGGGTCGAGCCGGGTCCGGCCGCCCGAGCCACGGCGGTGGGCGGCCGTCCCCCGCCGCCGGTCCCCCGGCCATGAGCACCGCCGAGCGCCGTCGCGTGACGGCGCCGCCCCACTCTGCCGCCGTCCGCGGCCCGACCCCACCCTGAGGTACCTGCCATGAACGACTCCGGCACCCGGCACACCCACCGCCCCCGCGGCGCGGCGGCGTTACTGCTCACCGCCCTCACGGCCACCACCGTCCTGACCGCCACCACGGCCTGCGCCGGCCCGGCCCGCGCGCAGCGCTCGGGGGCTGCCTCCGCGGACCCGGCGGCGGCCCGGTCCGCCCGCACCCCGGCCGACTCCCTCCAGGGCGTCTGGCGGATGGACGGCTACGGCACCCTCGTCACGCTCCGGGGCCGCAGCCTGCGGACGTACGAAACCACCGGCATCAGCTGTCTGCCCGGCTCCGTCACGGGCACCCGCGCGGGCGCTCCCGGCGCCCACGGCAGCCTCCGCTTCACGGTTGCGGACTCGGCCCCGATCACCGTGGTACCGGCCGGCGCCGGCCGCGCCCGGCTGACCATCGAGGACAACGTCGGCCGGCGCACCCTGCACCGCATCGACGCCCTCCCCGCCCGCTGCACCCGGCGCACGCCGCACGATCCCCGGACGGTCTTCGACATCTTCTGGCAGACCTATGCCGAGAACTACCCCTTCTTCCGTGCGAAGAAGATCGACTGGACGGCGGTCCGCGACCGCTTCCGGCCGCAGATCACGGCGAAGACCAGCGAGGACGAACTCTTCGCGGTGTTCCGCAAGATGATCGAGCCGTTGCACGACGCCCACACCCGCGTGGTCGTCAGCAAGGACAAGTGGTTCGCGGGCATGCGTCCCGGCACGGTGCTGCCCACCGCCGAATCCACCGCCCGGATAGACAAGGCGATCGCCGCGAACCTCGGCCCGGGAGTCATCCGGCACCAGTGGGCCAACGGCCAGCTCGGCTACGCGGATCTGCCCGGCCGCCTCGGTTACTTCCGTGTCACCTCGTTCGCCCACTACACGAAGAAGGGCGACTACGCCGGCGACGTCGCCGAGCTCGACCGCGCCCTGGACGCCGTCTTCACCAAGGCCCGCACCCAGGGGCCGCATTCCCTGCGCGGCCTGATCATCGACGTCCGGCTCAACGGCGGCGGCGCGGACCCGCTCGGTCTGCGGATCGCCTCCCGGCTCACCGGCCGCCCGTACCTCGCGTACCGCAAGCGGACGCGGAACGACCCCCACGACCCGACCCGGTTCACCACGCCGCAGCCGAGCCGGATCCGCCCGTACCAGGGCCCCGTCTACACGGGCCCGATCGCCGTCCTCACCGGCCGCCTCACCGTCAGCGCGGGCGAAACCTTCACCCAGGCCCTGATGGGCCGCTCCCCCGCCCCGCTCCGCATCGGCGAGAACACCCAGGGCGTCTTCTCCGACGTCCTGGGCCGCGCCCTCCCGAACGGCTGGTCCTTCGGCCTGCCCAACGAGGAGTTCCTGACCGCCGACGGCCGCACCTTCGACGGCCCCGGCATACCCCCCGCCGTCCGCACCCCGGTCTTCACCGACGACGAGCTCTCCGCCCGGCGCGACTCCGCCCTCACCCTCGCCAGGGAACTCCTCTCCCAGGGGGCGCCGGAGGAAGGCCCCTAGGGCCGGGGCCCGGGGGCCCGTCCGACGGCTGTCTTACGGCGGACGGGCGCCGGGCCGTGCCTACTGCGGAGCCCCGCGCCACCCCGCCACCGGGAGGGCGAACTTGGCGACCAGGCGGTCGGTGAAGGAGGCGTGATGCAGCCGGGCCAGGCGTACCGGGATCGCGCCGCGGCGGACCTCGACGCGGGCGCCGGCGGGGAGTTCGACGCTGCGGCGGCCGTCGCACCACAGGACGCCGTGCGGGGTCTTCGGCTGGACCTCGACGGCCAGGACCGAACGCGGCGAGGTCACCAGCGGCTTGGCGAACAGCGCATGTGCGCTGATCGGGACCATCAGCAGCGCCTCGACCTCGGGCCAGACCACCGGGCCGCCGGCCGAGAAGGCGTAGGCGGTGGAGCCGGTCGGGGTCGCACAGACCACCCCGTCGCCGCCGAAGCGGGAGACGGGCCGGCCGTCGACCTCGGTCACCACCTCCAGCATCCGCTCCCGGGCGGCCTTCTCCACCGACGCCTCGTTCAGGGCCCAGTCGGTGTGCACGACGTTGCCGTTGTTGCGGACGAGGATGTCGAGCGTCATCCGTTCCTCGACCTCGTAGGCGCGGGTGACGACCCGGTCGACGACCTTGTCGAGGTCGTCGCGTTCGGCCTCCGCGAGGAAGCCGACCCGGCCGAGGTTGACGCCGAGCATCGGGACCCCGGACGTCCGGGCGAAGTCGGCGCCGCGCAGCAGCGTGCCGTCCCCGCCCAGGACCACCAGCAGTTCGCAGCCCTCGGCCGCGCACGGCTCGGACTCGACGCGCTCGACCGACGACGGCAGCGGCAGGTCCGCGGCCTCCTCCGCCAGCACCCGCACCCCGATGCCGCAGCGCAGCAGGCCCTGGACGACGAGTTCGGCGCTGCGGATGGCCGCGGGGCGGCCCGTGTGGGCGAGCAGGAACACCGTCCGCCCGGCACCGTCGTTCTCGTGTGCTGCGCTGCCTTCAACTGCCTGGGTAGTGGTCAACGAGGCCCCTCCGCCACTGCACGGTCGACGTCCGCCGGGTCGAGTGCAGGCGCCCCGGCGCGCAGCCACAGAAAGTACTCGACATTTCCCGAAGGACCCGGCAGCGGGCTCGCAGTTACGCCAAGTACGCCAAAACCGAGTACGGCCGCCCGCTCGGCGACGGCCCGTACCGCCTCGGCCCGCAGCTGCGCACTGCGCACCACCCCGCCGCTGCCCAGCCGCTCCTTGCCGACCTCGAACTGCGGCTTGACCATCAGCACCAGGTCCGCGTCGGGCGCCGCACAGGCGGCCAGCGCGGGCAGCACGAGCCCCAGCGGGATGAACGAGAGGTCACCGACGACCAGGTCGACGGGCTGCGAGTCGATCTGGTCAAGGGTCAGTTCGCGCACGTTGGTGCGGTCCTTGACGGTGACCCGCTCGTCGCTCTGCAGCGACCAGGCGAGCTGTCCGTACCCGACGTCGACGGCGACGACATGGCCGGCGCCGGCCCGCAGCAGGACATCGGTGAAACCGCCGGTCGAGGCGCCGGCGTCGAGCGCCCGCCGGCCCTCGATCTTCAGGCCGAGCGGAACGAAGGCGGCGAGGGCGCCGGCGAGCTTGTGCCCGCCGCGCGAGACATAGTCCGGATCGCTCTCGTCCGCGCGGACGACCACGGCCGCGCTGGTCTCCACCTGGGTGGCCGATTTCGTCGCGGTCGCCCCGCCCACGGTCACCCGGCCAGCGGCGATCAGCTGGCCGGCGTGCTCGCGCGAACGAGCCAGCTTGCGGCGCACCAGCTCCGCGTCGAGTCGGCGTCGTGCCACTCCTGCCACCTGTGGTTCAGCTCCTGTTGTCGTGCGTCGTCGAGACGGTCGAGGAAGGTGTGGGCGGCCCGGGGTGCTGGTCGAGGCCGGCCAGCACGTCACGCAGCCCACGGTGCACATCCTCGTACACCGGGAGGTGGCCCTCGGCGGGGAGGTGGTCGGCGTCGGCGAGGCGCCGCAGCCGGGCGTCGACCGCGGCCTGGCCGGTGGGGGTCACGCCCACCCCGAGCGGCTGCGGCCCGGTGGGGCGCTCCGGCCCGGTGGGCCCGGCGCCCACCGCTTCCCCCGCTCCGCCGTCCTCGGGCTCCACGAGCTCCTCCGGCTGCCCCGGCCCGGCGGGTGCGGGTGCCTCCGGCTCCGGGCCGGACATCGGCTGTTCCATGCCCCCGACGCTACCTCGGCGAAGGGCGCCAGGGGCGAACGAGCCGTCCCCGACCTGGCGTATCGTCGCTTCCGATGGCAACCCTCGACCAGTGCCGTGCCGCTCTCGACCGGCTGGCCCAGAACATGTCCTCGGCCGACGGCAGGGTCCGCGGGGCCACCGCGGTCCACCGTTCGCTCAGCTGCCGCATCACGGACCTCGATGTGACCTTCGTCGGGCGGCTGACCGACGGCACCATCCACGAGGTGCGCGCCGTCCCCGGCCCGCCCCCGCACAAGGCCGACATCCGCCTGACCATGACCGGCGACGATCTGGTCGCCCTGGTGGACGGGGAGCTGAACTTCGCCCGGGCCTGGAGCAGCGGTCGCGTCAAGCTGGAGGCCGGCCTGCGCGACCTGCTGCGCCTCAGGACGCTGCTGTAGCCGCCGCCCCGCCCGACGCCTGCCCGGCCACGGCCCGGCCGCCGCGGTGCCGGGGCCGGCGGGCGGCGGGGACGACCAGCGGGGTGCCGGTCTCCGGGTCCTCGATGATCCGGCAGCCGAGCCCGAAGACCCGTTCCACCAGGTCCGCGGTGACGATGTCGCCCGGCGCTCCCTCGGCGACGACCGCACCGTCCTTCATGGCGATGAGATGGGTCGCGTACCGGGCCGCGTGGTTGAGGTCGTGCAGCACCGCGACCAGGGTGCGGCCCTGCTCCTCGTGGAGCTCCGCGCACAGGTCCAGCACCTCGATCTGATGCTGGATGTCCAGATAGGTCGTCGGCTCGTCCAGCAGGAACAGCGGCGTCTGCTGGGCGAGCGCCATCGCGATCCACACCCGCTGACGCTGTCCGCCGGACAGCTCGTCGACGCAGCGGTCGGCCAGCCCGTCCACCCCGGTGGCCGCCATCGACTCCCGGACGATCCGCTCGTCCTGCGCCGACCACTGCCGCAGCAGGCCCTGGTGCGGGTAGCGGCCGCGTGCGACCAGGTCCGACACGGTGATCCCGTCCGGGGCGATCGAGGACTGCGGCAGCAGCCCGAGCGTCCTGGCGACCTTCTTGGCCGGCTGCGAGGAGATCGCGGAGCCGTCCAGCAGCACCGATCCCGCGGCCGGCTTGAGCATCCGCGACAGCGCGCGCAGCAGCGTGGACTTGCCGCAGGCGTTCGGGCCGACGATGACCGTGAAGGAGTGGTCGGGAACGGCGACCGAGAGATTCTCGGCGATGACCCGCTGGTCGTAGGCGAGGGTGACCTTCTCGGCCGTGAGACGGCTCACTTCAGCACTCCTGGGGGTTGGGTCGTATCACTGCTGCTGCCCGGCACGGCGGGACCGTCGCCCGGCCCGGGCCGCGCGGTACGGGCGAACGGTGCGGGCGACGGTGCGGGCGAGGGTACGGCCGCGGACATCCGCCGCCGGCCTCCGCTGCCCGGGCCGCTCATATCCGGCCCGCCCGGCGCTCCGTGGCCAGCAGCCACAGCAGATAGCCGCCGCCGAGGACACCGGTGAGCACCCCCACCGGCAGCTGGTCCGCGCCGAAGAGCCGCTGCGAGGACCAGTCGGCGGCGACCAGCAGGGCGGCTCCCATCAGGGCGGACGGCAGGAGGTTGGGGCCGGGCGAGGCGGTGAGCCGCCGGGCGAGCTGGGGTGCGCTGAGCGCCACGAAGGAGATCGGCCCGGCCGCCGCGGTGGCGACGGAGACCAGCACGACCGCCGCGATCAGCACGACGACGCGGACCCGGTCGACCCGTACGCCCAGCGCGGCCGCCGCGTCATCGCCCATCTCCAGCATGCGCAGCCCCCGCCCGTGGCACAGCAGCAGCGGGACGAGGACGGCGCAGACGGCGGCCGGCGGCCAGACCTGGTCCCAGTCACGGCCGTTGAGGGAACCGGTCATCCAGGTGGTGGCCCGGGTCGCCTCGACGATGTTCGCCTTGGTCAGGAGGTAGAGCACCATCGCGTAGAGCATCGCGCCGGCGCCGATGCCGACCAGCACGAAGCGGTAGCCGTGGATGCCGCGCTGCCAGGCGAGCAGGAAGACGACGAGACCGGTGACCAGGCCGCCGACGACCGCTCCGGCGGCGACCGCGAAGCCGCCGCCCTGGAAGTAGACGATGACGACCAGTGCGCCGACGGACGAGCCCTGGGCGAAGCCGAGGACGTCCGGGCTGCCCAGCGGGTTGCGGGAGACGGTCTGGAAGACCGCCCCGGCGATCCCGAACGCGGCGCCGACCAGCAGCCCCACCAGCACCCTCGGCAGCCGCAGGTCCTGCACGATGAACTGCTGGCCCACGTCGCCGCCGCCGGTCAGGGTGGCGATCACCTCGGCCGGCGTCATCGGGTAGTCGCCGGAGCCGATCAGTGCGACGCCGGCGGCCAGCGCGAGGGCCAGCAGCAGCAGTCCGGTCCACAGGGCGCGTGGTTCCAGGCGCAGCGAGAGCCCGCCCTTGGTGCGCACCGTTCTGGTCCGCCGGGCCGCCCCCGCTCCCCGGCCGCGCCCGGCCCCCTTCGTCCGCGTCTGCTCGGTGTCCTGCCCGGATTTCACGGTCGCGCTCACAGCTGGGCCATCCTCCGACGCCGTACGAGGTAGATGAAGACCGGCCCGCCGGCGAGGGCCGTCACGATGCCGACCTGGAGTTCGCCGGGCCGGGCCACGACCCGGCCGAGCACATCCGCACCGACCAGCAGCACCGGCGAGAGCACCGCGGAGTACGGCAGGACCCAGCGCAGATCGGGCCCGGTCAGCGCCCGTACGACATGCGGAACCATCAGGCCCACATAGACGATCGGGCCGCAGGCGGCGGTCGCCCCGCCGCACAGCACGGTGACGGTGACCATCGCCAGCACCCGGGTGCGGGTCAGCCGGGTGCCCAGCGCCCGTGCCTGGTCGTCGCCGAGCGCAAGGGCGTTCAGCGGCCGGGCGAGCAGCAGCGCGAGGACGGCGCCCACCGCCAGGAACGGCGCGATCCGGGTGACCGTCGGCATGGTGGCCGCGGCCAGCGAACCCACCGTCCAGAAGCGCATCTTGTCCAGCGCCGCGGTGTCCATCAGGTTGACCGCGTTGAGGTAGCCGACGAGGACGGCGGTCAGCGCGGTGCCGGCGAGGGCGAGCCGTACGGGCGTGGCGCTGCGGGTGCCGCCGAGGACGTACACCGCGACGGAGACCACCGCGGCACCGGCGAACGCGCACCACACATAGCCGGACAGCGAGGTGACGCCGAAGAAGCTGATGGCGGTGACGACCGCGGCCGAGGCGCCGGCGTTGATACCGAGAACTCCGGGGTCCGCCAGAGGATTTCGGGTCAGCGCCTGCATGACCGTGCCGGCCAGGCCGAGGGCGGCGCCGACGAGCAGACCGAGCAGAGTGCGCGGGAAGCGGACATCGCGGACGACCACGTCGGTGTCGGTGCCGGTGTAGTGGAACACCCCGTGCCACACCTGGTCGAGGGGGATCTGTTTCGCGCCGACGGCGATGCCGAGGACGGCGACGACGGCCAGTACGGCCACGGAGGCGAACAGCCCCGCAATGCGCAGGACCTGCCGTCGCCGGGGTGACACCGGGGCCGGGGCGGCCGGTGCTTCGGGGGGACTGTCAACCAACACGCTAGTTAGGTTAGCCTACCCTCACATTGACCGCGCCGGCCCCCAGAGAGAAGTGCAGCCACCATGAGTACCTCCCGAAGGACCCCTGTGTCCCGTCGCGGCATCCTGGCCGCGGGCGGCGCCGTCGGTATCGGCGCCCTGCTGGCCGCCTGCGGCGGGGGCAAGGGCCCGGGAGGCACCAACGGCAGTGCCGGGAAAGGCTCCTGGACCTTCACCGACGACCGCAAGGAGAAGGTCTCCCTGGCGCACACCCCCCAGCGCCTCGTCGCCTTCACCGGCACCGCGGCCGCGCTGCACGACTTCGGGATCGACGAGAAGATCGTCGGCGTCTTCGGCCCCACCAAGCTCAAGAACGGCAAGCCCGACCCGCAGGCCGGCGACCTGGACATCCACAAGGTCACCCTCCTCGGCAACGCCTACAACCAGTTCGACGTCGAGAAGTACGCGGCGCTGCGCCCCGATCTGCTGGTCACCAACATGTACGAGCCGGACGCGCTGTGGTTCGTACCGGACGACAGCAAGGACAAGATCACCAAGCTGGCCAAGTCCGTTGCGCTCACCTCCTCCCGCACCCCGCTCGTCAAGATCATCGAGCGCTACGCCGAGCTGGCGGAGTCGCTCGGCGCCGACCTCAAGGCCAAGAAGGTCACCGACGCCAAGGCCCGCTTCGAGAAGGCCTCCGAGTCGCTGCGCAAGGCCGCCAAGGCCCACCCGGTCAAGGTGCTCGCCTGCTCCGGCAGCCCCGACCTCTTCTACGCCTCCAACCCCGGCATCAACGCCGACCTCATGTACTACAAGTCCCTCGGCGTCGACCTGATCGTCCCCGACCACCTGGACAAGGACGGCTACTTCGAGAGCCTGAGCTGGGAGAACGCCGACAAGTACCGGGCCGATGTCCTTCTGCTGGACAACCGGACGGCCACTCTCCAGCCCAAGGACCTGGCCGCCAAGCCCTCCTGGGCCACGCTGCCCGCCGTCAAGGCCCACCAGATCACCCCCTGGTCGAGCGAGCCCCGCTTCTCCTACGCGGGCGCCGCCCCGCTCATCGAGTCGCTCGCCAAGGCGATCGGGAGCGCCAGGAAGGTCAGCTGACGCCCGGCTGAGGTGGATCGCCGCCCAGGCCGCCAACCCAGGCCGCCGCCCCGGCCCCGGCGCACTCTGCCGCAGCACCACCGCACCCCCACCATCGCCCCACCGCCGTCCGCCCCGGGAGGTTCCCCGCATGACCACGACCGCCGCCCCCGCCACCACACCGTTCCGCTTCTTCGAGGTCCGGGTCCTGCGCACCCGGCGGCTGGGCCCGTCCATGGTGCGGGTCACCTTCGGCGGCGAACGGCTGGCCGAGCTGGCGTCCGGCGGTCGCGACCAGCGCTTCAAGCTCTTCCTCCCGCAGCCCCATCAGGACCGGCCCCGCCTCGACGACACCGGCGACGGCTGGTACGCCGCCTGGCGGGCGCAGGATCCGGCCGAGCGGGCGGTGATGCGCTCGTACACCATCCGCGAACAGCGCCCCGACCCGGCGGAGTTCGATGTCGACTTCGCCCTGCACGGCGCGGAGCCGGGGACCTCCCCCGAGCTCTCCGCTCCGTTCGAGCAGGGAGGTGGCCCCCTCACGGCGGGCGGCCCGGCCTCCCGCTGGGCCGCCCACGCCCGGCCCGGCGACCGGCTGACCGTGCTCGCCCCGGCCGTCGCGGACAACGGCGGGGTCGACTTCCGCCCGCCGGCCGGCACCGACTGGATCCTGCTCACCGGCGACACGACGGCGCTGCCCGCGATCGCCGGCATCCTGTCCTGGCTCTCCCCCGGCACCCGCGCCAAGGTCTGGATCGAGATCGCGCACGAGGACGACCGGCAGCAGCTGCCGTCCTTCGCCGACGCCGAGATCACCTGGCTGGTCCGCGACGGGGCGGCCGCCGCACACGGCGAGCCGGTGCTCGACGCGCTGCGCGCCGCCGACCTGCCCGAGGGCACCCCGTACGCCTGGGTCGCCGGCGAGGCCGGGACGGTCAAGGCGGTGCGCCGCCATCTGGTCCGCGAGCGCGGCCTCGACCGCCGGGCCGTCACGTTCACCGGCTACTGGCGGCGCGGCGCCACCGAGGAGGACCTGATCGCGGAACTGACGGCCGGGACGGCGACCTCCCAGGAAGACTGAGCCACCCCGCGGCCGGAACGCGCCGGCGGGGCGGCGGGGCGGCGGGGCGCGCGCCGGCCGGGGCGCACCGACCGGGCCCGCCGCCGGAGCCCCGGTGCCCTCGTCGGCCCTCAGATCCCGATCCGGGCCAGCGCCTTCCCCGCGTCCGCCGCGCAACTGCCGTCCCCCGCAGCCGTCCAGGCCGCCGCGCACAGCGCCCGCAGCCCGTCCAGCGGCGTCCCCTCGCCGGTCACCGCGAGGGTGTCGCCGGAAGCCTCGGCCCGCCAGCCGCCGCACCGGAACCCGTCCCCGTCCGCGGCCACCTCGGGCTGCGGTGCCAGCAGTCCGCGCAGGTCCGCTTCCACATAGGCGGGACGGTGCTGCGGCGGGGCGGCCAGCAGCTCGGCGGGGGTGGTGACGCCCGTGAGCACCAGCAGCGAGTCGACCCCGCCGTTGCAGGCGCCCTCGATGTCCGTGTCGAGCCGGTCGCCGATCACCAGCGGCCGCCGCGCGCCGGTCCGCAGCACCGTCTCCCGGTGCATCGGCGGCTGTGGCTTGCCCGCCACCTGCGGCGATCCGCCCGCGGCGATCCGCACCACCTCGATCAACGCACCGTTGCCCGGGGCGATCCCGCGCTCCTTGGGGATGGTGAGATCGGTGTTGGACGCGAACCACGGCACCCCGCGCTGCACCGCGTACGCGGCCTCCGCCAGCCGCGCCCAGTCCAGCGTCGGGTCGTAGCCCTGCACCACCGCCGCCGGCTCGTCCTCCGCGGAGAAGACGGGCTCCAGACCGCGCTCGCGCAGCGCCACCAGCAGCCCCTCGCCGCCGACCGCCAGCACCCGCGCGCCCGGCGGCACCTGCTCGGAGATCAGCCGGGCCACCGCCTGCGCCGAGGTGATCACGTCCTCGGCACCGGTCGGCAGCCCGAAACCGGACAACTGGTCGGCCACGGCCTGCGGCGTCCGGGCCGCGTTATTGGTCACATAGGCGAGGTGCATTCCCCCGTCCCGCGCGGTGGTCAGCGACGGGACCGCATGCGCGATGGCCTGTCCGCCGGCGTAGACGACCCCGTCCAGATCCAGCAGCGCGGTGTCATACGCCTCGCTCAGCGCGCGCCGGCACCCGTCGGGCCGCCTGCGAACCTGCTCGTTCATGCCGTCTCGCTCCTCGCTCCCACATGCCTGCGCAGGGACCCGCCGCCACCGGGGGCGCACTCGCCGCCCGGCACCGGTGCGTGACCCTCCACTTTGCACCTACCGGTATTTCCAGCCACATACGGGCTGTCCCCCGATCTTCCCTCATCGGTGTGGCGGCATAGCATTCTTCAATGACCAGTAGCGACGGCCTCCGACTCCTCCCGTTCCGCGGACTGCGTTACGCCCGGGACCGCGTCAGCAGCCTGACCGCCGTGACCTCCCCGCCGTACGACGTGGTGGTCCGGCCGGACGGCGTGCGCCATCTGGAGACCGCCGATCCGTACAACATCGTCCGGCTGATCCTCCCGCACGCCGCGGACCCGACCACCCGCCACCGCCAGGCCGCCGACACCCTGCGCCGCTGGCGCGCCGAGGGCGTGCTGACGCAGGACGCCGAGCCCGCGCTGTACGTCTACGAGCAGCGCGCGGGTGAGGTGCTGCAGCGCGGACTGATCGGGGCGCTGCGGCTGGACGGCCCGGTGCTGCCGCACGAGGGCGTCATCCCGGAGGTGGTCGAGGACCGGGCCGCCCTGATGCGTGCGGCGGCCGCCAACTTCGAACCGCTGCTGCTGTCCTACCGCGGCCAGGGCACCGCGACCGGCGCCGCCGCGGTCATCGAGCGGGTGGTGGAGGAGGAGCCGCTGCTCGCGACCGTCACGGAGGACGGCTTCGCACACCGCCTGTGGGCGGTCACCGACACCGGCGATCTCGCCGCCATCGACGACGATCTCAGCGCCCGGCAGGCCCTGATCGCCGACGGCCACCACCGCTGGGCGACCTACCAGCGGCTGTACGAGCAGCAGCCCGGCGCCGGCGTCGCCTCCCCCTGGGCGTCCGGCCTGGTGCTGCTGGTCGACACCGCCCGCTATCCGCTCCAGGTCCGGGCGATCCACCGGGTACTGCCGCATCTGCCGCCGGCCAAGGCGCTGGCCGATCTGGCCGGTTCCTTCCGGGCCCGTACGCTCCCGGGCGAGCTGTCCGCCGCCCTTCAGGCCCTGGAGGAGACGCCTGGTACCGCCTTCGTCCTCGCCGGCGGGCCGGATTCGTTCCATCTCCTGGACCGCCCCGACCCCGGTCTGCTGGACCGTACGATCCGCCGGGACCGCCCCGAGGCCTGGCGGCAGCTGGACGCCACGGTGCTGCACTCCGTCCTGCTGGACGAGGTCTGGCACATCCCTGACCACCCGTCGGACATCGGCTATCTGCATCACACCGGGGCCGCGGTCGAGCAGGCCGCCCGGCACGGCGGCACCGCGGTCCTGATGCGCGCCACCTCCGAGGAGACGGTCCGTCAGCTCGCGGAGCAGGGCGTGACGATGCCGCGGAAGTCCACCTCCTTCGGCCCCAAGCCCGCCACAGGCCTCGTCCTGCGCACGCTGGACGACACGGGCGACTGAGGGCTGTCCTTGAGGTGACTGCGTGCTGATGCGCGAAATCCGCCACCTTTCGTCCACGCCGCCGTCACGGTCTTGTTGACCTTGCTCACGGTCGCTACCCTGACCGGGTAGATAGCGGTGGGTACTCATGGAATTTCCCGTCGATACGCGTGTATCGAGAAGGGAGATTGGTGCAAAATCGCTTCGTTGAGGCTTCCAACGGAGTCTGCTATGCCTATCGGTGCTTTGGCGACAGTGCACAGACTCCATTGCTGCTGCTTTCCCATTTTCGCGCCAACCTCGACATGTGGGACCCGCTGTTGATCAGCGAGATCGCGGCCGAGCGGCCGGTTGTCCTGGTGGACAACGCGGGTATCGGACTTTCCGGCGGCAGAACCCCGCACACCATTGAAGAGATGGCGCGGGACATCCACGCGTTCCTACAGGCCCGTCAGCTCTCCGAGGTGGATCTGCTCGGATTCTCCATCGGTGGCTACGTCGCCCAAGAATTGGCGCTCCAACACCCCAACCTGGTGCGGCGCGTCATCCTGGTCGGCACCGCACCACGCGGCACTGGCGGGGATCTCGCACTCGGCGGACGGGCCCACACATCCGCCACCAAGGAGGTGATCGGCCCCAAAGACCTCCTGTCGCTTTTCTTTCCGGCGCATCCGGCCGGTCGCGAGAGAGGGGTCGACTTCATCCGCCGAATCGGTCAGCACCGGCCGGACCCGGATCGGAGCGTCAGCCGGTCGGCCTGGCAGGCGCAGATCGCGGCGGCAACGGCATGGGGACTTCCGGATCCGGGAGCCTTGGCCAAACTCGCGCATATGACACAGCCAACGCTGGTGGCGCACGGAGAACTCGACGTCATGGTCGATGCCGAGAAGGGACGACTCCTGGCCAGACACATACCGCATTCGATCCTGCGGATCTTCCAGGACGCCGGCCATGCGCCTCTCTTTCAAAATCCGGAAGACTTCGCCGCCGTGGTCCGTAATTTCCTCGGCGCCGCTTCCTTGGATGATGCGAGCGCCACACCGTGACGTGCGGCGGAACAGGAGCGAGGGTGGACGCTGGCACGGCATCAACCCACAAGTCGCAGTGCCCGTTCGTCTTGGACGTCAACGGCACCGACCAGCACGCCGAGAACGCGCGCCTGCGGGCAGCGGGCCGGGCGGTTCGGGTGGAGCTTCCTGGTGGGGTTCAGGCGTGGGCGATTCCCCACCACGATGATCTCCGGAAGGTGTTGACCGACCCCCGGGTAGCCAAGGGAATAGAGCATTGGGGCGCGATGGCGCGCGGCGAAGTGCCGGACGGCTGGCCGCTGATCGGTTTCGTCGGCACCAACAGCGTGATCAACTCGCACGGCGCGAAACACCGACGATTACGCGGCTTGGTGGATCAGGCGCTGACGCCCGCGCGCGTCGGGGCCATGCGCCCTCAAGTGGAGGCACTCGTGGCCTCGCTGCTCGATCGGTTGGCTGGTCAGCCGGCGGACCGGCCGGTGGACCTGCGTTCTGTGTTCGCCTACCCGATTCCGACCACCGTGATATCGGACCTGCTCGGCATCCCGAAACGGAAGAGGCGCAGGCTGCACGTGCTCACCGGTGTGCAGACACGCACCAGCAATTCACCTGAACAGGTACGGGAGATCGACGGTCACATCAATGATCTCTTGCACGACATCATCGCGGAACGGCGTGCTGCGCCGCACGACGATCTGATCAGTTCGCTGATCGAGGCGACCTTGAGCGATGACGATCGGTTGAGCGAGGAAGAACTCGTCGGCATGGTGCTCCTGATGTTCTTCGCAGGGCACCAGAGCATCATCAACGTCATCGTGAATGCCTCCTACGCCCTGTTCACCCATCCTGAGCAGCTTGCTCTGGTGCGATCCGGTCAGTGGCCGTGGGGCGCGGTGGTCGAGGAGACGATGCGTTGGAACGGCGCGGTCAACCAGTTCCCCATGCGCTACCCGCTCGAAGACATCGAGATCGACGGAACAATGATCAAGAAGGGTGAGGCGATCCTGTCCTCCTTCGGATCAGCCGGCCGCGATCCCGCCCAGCACGGCCACGACGCCGACGAGTTCGATATCCGACGGCGACAGGCCGGGCATCTCGGATTCGGTCACGGACCCCATTTCTGCGTCGGGGTTCACCTCGCACGCCTGCAGTTGGAGACCGCGCTGGCCGGGTTCTTCAGCCGTTTCCCCAAAGCGTCCCTGGCGACCCCGGAGCAGCAGGAGTGGAAGCCAACTCCCGTCCCGTCGTTCGTCAGCAACAGTCTCGAGTGCCTTCCCGTGTTGCTCGGCCCGGCGGCGGCGCCGGATCTGCCGTCAAGGTGACGGCCCGCATGTCCCGTTCCCTTCCTCCGACAGGTGCGACCGATCGCTTACGCACCTTGTCGACGTGCCCGGAGAGGATCGCCATGAGCGGTGATACCCGAATAGCGTTGTTGGGGCTTTCCCGGGATGCCTCGACCGCTGAGAAGATGGTCTTGCCGAGGTTCGGCAGGATCACCGTGGACCGCCCGGAGCGAGCGGACTGGGTTCGGTACCTGCACGAGTTGGATCCTCAGGCTGACCTCGGCGTGGTATTCGTCGGCGCGGAGGCGTCGGCGCTGTCGGCGGTTCGCGACCTGAGGTCCGTAGGCAGGTTCGACCGGACCAGGGCGTATGTGGTCGATCCGGGTGCCGGTGGCCCCGTTCCCGGCTGGCTCGAGACATGGGACGTCGAGGACGTCGTCCCGCCTTCGGCCTTGGGCGAGGAAAGTATCGGCCAGTCGGTCGAACTGGCCCTGCGCGCTCACCGCGCCTTGATGAGGGACGAGTTGTACACCCACTTCTACCTCGACATGACGTTCAACAAGATATTCGACTGGTTCGAGACCACGCGGTGGGACTGGAACGAGGTCGATCTCAGCAAGATCGACCTCGCCATGTTGAGCGAGCGTGACGTGGACTTCCTGACCGAAGCGGCGGTCATCGAGTTCGGGACCCTGCCTGGAGCCCACAACTTCCTGCGCGAGTGGCAGGGCGAGGCCAGCTTCTCTTCGTGGGTGTTGATGTGGGGCGCCGAGGAAGCGAGGCACTCGCTCGTCCAGGCGCGGTATCTCGATCGCATCGGCGTCAAAGTGCGCTCCAAGCACGCCCTCTACAAACGAGAGCCCTATCCGCAGGGCGATATCCGCGCCGCGACCCTCATGATGAACGTGATCTCCGAGGCCCGCGCGGCGGCACTCTACAAGGCACTGTCCGCGCAGGTCTCCGAACCCGTCATCAGGAGAATCTGGAAACTGCTGGGCAGGGACGAGGCGCGGCACTGCCGGGCTTTCTCGGTGTTCATGCGAGAACTGTGTGACGGGAATGCGGCGAATCAGGTCGCCGCTCTGCGCATGGCGTACATCTGGCTGGCCGACCGGAGCAACGGCATCAAGCACCCGGCCGGCGTGTTCTATCCGCATTCGACGTCCACCGACGGCATCAGACGGATCGAGACCATTCAGCACGACGCGGTGGACGCCGCCGACGCCAAAGTGATGTCGATCATCAGGATCATGGTCGACGACGACTCGATGGAGACACCGCGCGACATCAAGGCGAAGCTGCGCAGCATGGCTCGCCGGTCCTAGCCGGTCCTGGTCTGCCGGTGGCTGAGGCTATGACCAGCCTGCCTGTTCAGGAAAGGATTTCAAGAAGTGGACACGGAGAACACAGTTCGGCACTTTGTCGCGCATCGTCTGGGGATATCCGACGAGGAGGTGGCGTTGGACGTCGATCTCCGCTCGCTGCCCCGATTCGACTCGATACATGCGCTGCAGATCGTCCTCGACGTCGAGGAGCACTTCGATGTCGAGGTCGAGGACCACGTCGTCTTCGAGGTGCGGACGGTGCGGGAGTTCGCCGCCGTGATCCACCAGATCGTGGCGGTCCAGGCCGACTCCGCCGTCACGTCGTGAGCCTTGTCGAGGGGCTCAGAAGAGTGGCCGGGCGCCGATCCGGTCATGGCATACACATCGTGCGTCGAGGGCGGGAAGTCGCCGCGCTCAGCTTCGGCGACCTGTACCAGCAGGCGGGGAGGGTCGCTACCGGTCTGCTCACCCGCGGCGTTGCACCCGGCGACCGTGTGGCGGTGGTCCTGCCCACGTCCGTGGAGTTCGCCAGCGCGTTCTTCGGCGTGCTGGCTGCCGGAGCGGTGGCGGTGCCGCTGCCCGCGCCCCCTCCCTTCAGTTCCTCGCGAACCTACCTCCGACGCACCACGATGGCGTTGCGTCAGTCACGAGTGCGACTCGTTCTGACCAGCGAGTCGATCGCCCCGGTGCTGACTCGGTCGATGCCGGCGGCGTCCGGCTCGGCCGCGGCGGTCGACGTGCGAGGCGTCATGGCGCAGGAGGCGACGTTCGTGGATCGGGCGGACTCGCACGACGCCTTGGTCCAGTACACGTCGGGGACGAGCAGCGATCCGCGGGGGGTGGTACTCAGCCACGGCAACGTGGCCGCCGGGGTGAACGCCATCGCGTCGGGCACCCGCCTGACGGACACGGACATCGGGTGCAACTGGCTGCCGCTCTTTCACGACATGGGCCTGATCGGTTCTTTCATCACGCCGGCCATGCACGACGTCGACATCTATGTGCAGCCGCCGGAGGAGTTTCTGCGTGATCCCGTGGACTGGTTGCGCACGATCAGCCGGGTCCGCGCCACCTTCACCATGTCGCCGGATTCCGGGTACCGGTACGCGCTACAGCGCACCGGCCCCGAGGCTGTGGGCGACCTGGACCTGTCGGCCTGGCGGATCGCGGTGAACGGTGCGGAACCCGTTGACGAGCGGTTGCAGCGGGCGTTCATCCGGCGGTTCACCCGGGCCGGCCTTGCCGAGACCGTGTTCCTGCCGGCCTACGGGCTCGCCGAGGCCACATTGGCGGTCACGTTCCCACCGCTCGGCCGGCCGACGAAGACGATCAGGGTGTCTCGTGAGGCGCTGGGTCGAGGGCGCTGCGAAGCAGTGACAGGCAAACCGGGAACATACCGCGAACTGGTGTCGGTGGGCCGACCGGTTGCCGGGATGGAGGTCCGGCTGGTGGATGACCAGGCCCACCCTCTCGGAGAAGGTGTCGTGGGTGAGATCCAGGTCCGCGGTGCTGCGGTCACGGCCGGCTATGAGCGTCATCCCGAAGCGACACGGCAGGTGGCTCGCCCAGGCGGCTGGGTCGCCACGGGTGACATCGGGGTCCGGCACGAGGAAGAGCTCTACGTCGTCGGGCGCAGCAAGGAGACGGTCATCGTCTTCGGTGCGAACCACTACGCGAGTGACATCGAATCGGTGGTGCGCGACATCGTCGGCCTCGGGGTGCACGGTGTGCTGGCTCATCAGGTCGAGGGTCACGACGGCAGCGGGCTGGGCTTGGTCGTCGAATCCACCGAGCGGGCGCCGGCGGCTCAGGAGCGCATGTCCGCTCGCATACGTTCCGCGCTCTCTGCCGAGCTCGGCATCACGGCTACCACCATCACGTTCGTCGGTCGTGGAAAGATCCCTCGCACATCGAGCGGGAAGATGCTTCGTCGAAGTGGAATGGAGGTGGACGATCGTGGTGCTGCCGACAGGCGCGGCCGAGTACTTCTTCAAGAGTGACTTACCTGACGCGAGTCGTCGGGTGTCCGTGATGGAGTCGACGTACGACGACACGAGCATCAGTCGACTCAACCGCATAGGCGTCCAAACGGGATGGTCCTGTTTGGATGCCGGGGCCGGCGGCGGCTCGATCGCCCGGTGGCTGGGCGAGCAGGTCGGGCCGAACGGACACGTGACCGCGACCGAGCTGGACGTGAGCGAACTGGCGGACGTCAAGTCCGACGTCATCGACATTGTTCGATCGGACCTTCGCGTCGATCCGTTGCCACGGGCGGCTTTCGATCTGGTGCACACGCGTCTGGTGCTGGGGCACATTCGTGAACGTGAACACGTCCTCAAAAAGCTGATCGACGCGGTAACTCCCGGCGGCTACCTGTTTCTGGAGGAGGCGGACTGGTTCGCGTCCGCAGCTTTGGGCCCCCAACTGCACAGGGACGTGATGGCAGCCGCCATGACGTCCGCGGAGTCCAACGGGTTCGCGGCTCGCTGGGGGCGGCAACTACCAGAAATGTACCGGGCGCACGGTCTTACGAACATCGTGGTCGACTGCGACGTCCCGATCCATGAGAGCGGTTCCCCCGGGATGGAGTGGTTGCGTATCACTTTCCAGCTGTTGAACGGCAGCGCCAACCCCTTGGCGATCGCATCCCACCGGTTCGAAGAGTGGCAGCGCATGGCCGGTCAGCCCGGTGAGTGGTGCGTCGGCATGGGCACGATCGGGATTTGGGCTCAGGTGCCCGACGCTCCATCGGTGAGCTAGCGCGTTTCGGGTGGTGATCAACCTGTGGGGTTCTCCCGCACACCGATCCACCGAACAGGCCCTCACACTCCCGCCCCGCCCCTACCGCGGCACCACACACCCACCCCCAGACGTAGTTAGGTTAGGCTTACCTAACTACGTCGCCGGGCGGGCCTCCCTGCCCCTGCGCACACCCCACCCTGCGCAGGACGTGGTCGACTCCGCACCAGGGAGGACATCGTCATGAGTCTCCTCGCGCACTCCACCGAGGACCCGGCCGACAGCCGGACACATCTGCTCCACAACGGCACGGCGCACCACTACCACCGCGCGGTCACCGAGACCGTCACCCGGATCAGCGCCAAAATCGCCGGCACCACCCGCCCGTTCACCGGCATCACCGTCGACGGCCTCACCCCCACCGTCTCCGGCGTCGACCTGGACACACCGCTGTACGACGCGGACGCCGCGCTGGACGAACTGGAGGACGTCTACCTCCGCGACGCCGTCTACTTCCATCACCCGCGCTACCTCGCCCACCTCAACTGCCCCGTGGTGATCCCCGCCCTGGTCGGCGAGGCCGTGCTCGCCGCCGTCAACTCCTCCCTGGACACCTGGGACCAGAGCGCCGGCGGCACCCTCATCGAGCGCCGGCTGATCGACTGGACGGCCGAGCGGATCGGCCTCGGCGCGCGCGCCGACGGCATCTTCACCAGCGGCGGCAGCCAGTCCAACCTCCAAGCCATGCTGCTCGCCCGGGACGAGGCCTGCCGCCGCGCGCCGGCCGGCGGCGAGGTCCCCGCCGGCGCCGGGCGGTCCGACGTCCTGCCGCGGCTGCGCATCCTCGCCTCCGCCTGCAGCCACTTCAGCATCCGCAAGGCGGCCACCCTGCTCGGCCTCGGCGCGGAGGCCGTCATCGCCGTCCCCTGCGACGAGCAGAAGCGGATGCGCACCACCGACCTGGCCGCCGAACTGGCGCGCTGCGACCGCGAGGGCCTGATACCCATGGCCGTCGTCGCGACGGCCGGCACCACCGACTTCGGCTCGATCGACCCGCTCCCCGAGATCGCCGGCCTGTGCGCCGGGTACGGCGCCTGGATGCATGTCGACGCCGCCTACGGCTGCGGCCTGCTGGTCTCCCGCCGCCGCGCCCTGCTGACCGGCATCGAACGCGCCGACTCGGTGACCGTCGACTACCACAAGTCCTTCTTCCAGCCGGTCAGTTCGAGCGCGCTCCTGGTCCGCGACCGCAGCACCCTGCGGCACGTCACCTACCACGCGGACTACCTCAACCCGCGCCGGATGGTCGAGCAGCGCATCCCCAACCAGGTCGACAAGTCGCTCCAGACCACCCGCCGCTTCGACGCCCTCAAGCTCTGGCTCACCCTGCGCATCATGGGCGCCGAGGCCATCGGCGCACTCTTCGACGAGGTCATCGACCGCGCCGCCGACGCCTGGCAGCTGCTCCACGACGACCCCCGCTTCGAGGTCGTCGTGGAGCCCCGGCTGAGCACCCTGGTCTTCCGCTACGTCCCCAGCACCGACCAGGACCCCGACCTCAGCGACCGGGTCAATCTGCACGCCCGGGAAGCCCTGTTCGCCTCCGGCGACGCGGTCGTCGCGGGCACCACCGTCGACGGCCGCCACTACCTCAAGTTCACCCTGCTCAACCCGGAGACCACGCTGGAGGACATCGCCACCGTCCTCGATCTGATCGCCGAGCACGCCGGCACCTTCCTCGCCGCCCGGCCCCTGCCGACGCTCAGTGCGCGCTGACCCTCCCCACCCCCCATCGGAGCCCCCGTGTCCGCCCCTTACGACTTCATCGCCATCGGCCTCGGCCCGTTCAATCTGGGCCTGGCCTGTCTGACCGAGCCGATCGACGGACTCGACGGCCTGTTCCTGGACGACAAGCCGTCCTTCGACTGGCACCCCGGCATGATGCTGGACAGCAGCCACCTCCAGGTGCCGTTCCTGGCCGACCTGGTCACCCTCGCCGACCCCACCTCCCCCTTCTCGTTCCTCAACTACCTCAAGGAATCGGGGCGGCTCTACCCCTTCTACATCCGCGAGAGCTTCTATCCGCTGCGCGCCGAGTTCAACGACTACTGCCGCTGGGCGGCCGGCACACTCGACACCGTCCGCTTCTCCCACCGGGTCACCACCGTCGAGTACGACCCGGCCGAGGAGCTGTACGTCGTCCACGCCGCGCACCTGCCCACCGGCGAGGTCACCGCCCACCGCGCCCGCAAGCTCGTCCTGGGCACCGGCACCCCGCCGCACCTCCCCGAGGCCTGCCAGGGCGTGGGCGGCGACCTGCTGCACAACGCCGACTACCTCGACGCCAAGGCGGCCCTCCAGGCCAAGGACAGCATCACCCTGATCGGCAGCGGCCAGAGCGCCGCCGAGATCTATTACGACCTCCTCCAGGACATCGACAGCCACGGCTACCACCTGACCTGGGCGACCCGCTCCCCGCGCTTCTTCCCCCTCGAATACACCAAGCTCACCCTGGAGATGACCTCGCCGGAGTACGTGGACTACTTCCACGCCCTCCCCGCGGCCACCCGCGACCGCCTCAACGCCACCCAGAAACACCTCTACAAGGGCATCGACTCGGCGCTGATCAACGACATCTTCGATCTCCTCTACCAGAAGAACCTGGCCGGCCCCGTCCGCACCCGTCTGCTCACCAACACCGCCCTCGACACCGCGCGGTACGACGAGAGCTCCGGCACCTACACCCTCGGCCTGCGCCAGGAGGAACAGGGCGCGGACTTCACCCTCGACACCCAGGGCCTGATCCTCGCCACCGGCTACCGCTACCGCGTCCCGGACTTCCTCGCCCCGGTCCGCGACCGCATCGTCTGGGACGACGCCGGCCGCTACGACGTGGCCCGCAACTACAGCATCGACACCACCGGCCACGGCATCTACGTACAGAACGCCGAGCTGCACACGCACGGCTTCGCCACCCCCGACCTCGGCATGGCCGCCTACCGCAACTCGTGTCTGGTGCGCGAGCTGCTCGGCCGCGAGTACTACCCGGTCGAAAAGGCCATCGCCTTCCAGGAGTTCGCCGCCCCGGCCGGCCCGCACCACCCCATGGAGATCCCCGCATGAACGAGCACAGCGCGCGCATCCCCGGACAGCGCCCGCCGAGCGCACCCGAGGCCGGGCACGGCGAGCGGCCGGCCCCCGACCCGCTCTTCACCCGCACCGACCCCGCGCTCGGGGAGTTCACCCTGCGCCCGGTCGATCCGGCCGCCGACGCCGCCCTGCTGCACGGCTGGGTCACCCACCCCAAAGCCGTCTTCTGGCTGATGCAGGACTGCGACCTCGCCGCCGTCGAGAAGGAAAGCGCCCGGATCGCCGCCGACCCCTTCCACGACGCCTTCCTCGGCCTGCACAACGGCACCCCGGCCTTCCTCATGGAGCGCTACGACCCGGCCCACCGGGAGCTGGTCGGCATCCACACCGCCGAGCCCGGCGACGTCGGCATGCACTTCCTCACCGCCCCCACCACCACGCCCGTGCACGGCTTCACCCGCGCTGTGCTCACCACCGTCATGGAGATGCTCTTCGCCGACCCGGCCACCCGCCGCGTCGTCGTCGAACCCGACACCCGCAACACCGCCGTCCACGCCCTCAACGAGGCCGTCGGCTTCGAGGTCCTGCGCACCGTCTCGCTCCCCGCCAAAGACGCCCGCCTCAGCACCTGCACCCGCGACCAGTTCCTGGCCACCCGAGGAGACCACCGATGACCGCCGCGAGCCGGCCCACCGCCCAGGAAGCCGTCGCCCACCTCACCCCCGCCCGGTGGGCACGGGCCAACCGCCTGCTGCTCCGCAAGGCCCTCGCCGAGTTCGCCCATGAACGACTGCTCACCCCCAAGCGGCTGCCACCGGACGGCCACTACTGCCTGCACAGCGACGACGGCTCGACCGAGTACCGCTTCGCCGCCCGCAGACAGGCCCTGGACCACTGGCAGATCGACGCCGACAGCATCACCCGCCACCGCGGCCACACCGAACTCCCCCTGGATGCCCTGGAGTTCATCCTGGAACTGCGCGACTCCCTGGGCCTGGGCGCGGAGATCCTCCCCGTCTACCTGGAGGAGATCAGCTCCACCCTCTCCGGCACCGCCTACAAACTCGCCGCCCAGCAGCCCCCCGCCGCCGAACTCGCGCACGCCGGCTTCCAGGCCATCGAGACCGGGATGACCGAGGGCCACCCCTGCTTCGTCGCCAACAACGGCCGCCTCGGCTTCGGCATCCACGAGTACCACGCCTACGCCCCGGAAACCGCCAGCCCCCTCCGGCTGATCTGGCTCGCCGCCCGCCGCGACCACGCCACCTTCACCGCCGGCGCCGGCCTCGACTACGACACCCTGATACGCACCGAACTCCCCCGGCACACCCGCGACCGCTTCACCGCCACCCTCACCGGCCTGGGTCTCGACCCCGACGACTACTACCTCTTCCCCACCCACCCCTGGCAGTGGTGGAACAAGCTCTCGGTCACCTTCGCCGCCGAGGTCGCCCAGCAGCACCTGGTCTGCCTGGGCCCCGGCGACGACACCTACCTCGCCCAGCAGTCCCTGCGCACCTTCTTCAACACCACCACCCCCGCCGCCCACTACGTCAAAACGGCCCTCTCGGTGCTCAACATGGGCTTCATGCGCGGCCTGTCCGCCGCCTACATGGAAGCCACCCCGGCCATCAACGACTGGCTCGCCCGCCTGATCGACGCCGACGACACCTTCCGGGCCGCCGGCTTCTCGATCATCCGCGAGCGCGCCGCCATCGGCTACCACCACCGTCAGTACGAGGCCGCCACCGCCAAGGGCTCCCCGTACCGCAAAATGCTCGCCGCCCTCTGGCGCGAGAGCCCCGTCGCCGGCCTCGAACCGGGCCGGCGGCTCGCCACGATGGCCTCCCTCCTCCATACCGACGACGCGGGCGACTCCTTCGCCGCCGCCCTCATCAAGGAGTCCGGCCTCGCCCCCACCGACTGGCTGCGCCGCTACCTCGACGCGTATCTGACCCCGGTCCTGCACGCCTTCTACGCCTACGACCTGGTCTTCATGCCGCACGGCGAGAACGCCATCCTGGTCCTGGAGGACGGCGCCGTGGCCCGGGTCATCTTCAAGGACATCGCCGAGGAGATCGCCGTCATGGACCCTTCCGCGGTCCTGCCTCCGGCCGTCGAACGCATCCGCGCCGAGGTCCCCGAGGACAAAAAGCTCCTCTCGGTCTTCACCGACGTCTTCGACTGCTTCTTCCGCTTCCTCAGCGGCCTCCTCGACGACCGCGGCGTCCTCGACGAGGCCACCTTCTGGCGCACGGTCGCCGAGTGCGTCCTCGACTACCAGGCGTGCGCCCCGCACCTCGCCGACAAATTCGCCCAGTACGACATGTTCGCCGAGGAGTTCGCCCTCTCCTGCCTCAACCGCCTCCAGCTGCGCAACAACCAGGAGATGGTCGACCTCCAGGACCCCGCGGGCGCCCTCCAGCTCATCGGCACCCTCCGCAACCCCCTCGCCCCCTACGCACCGGCCGCCTGACCCTCCCCCACACATGCCGAAGGGCGGGACCCGTACGGGATCCCGCCCTTCGACCATCGTCAACTCAGCCCGCAGCAGCGGCTGCCGGCTCAGCCCTGCGCAGCCCCGGCTTCGCCCTGCGCACCGTCGTCCCCGGCCTCGTCACCCTCGGCCTCATCCGCCTCGGACTCGTCCAGCGCGTCGGTGAACTCCACCCCGTCCAGCTCCGCGAGCCGGTCGGAGGCATCCGTCGTGCCGCCCTGGTCGGCCTCCAGCGCCCTGGCGAACCAGTCACGCGCGTCGTCCTCGCGGCCGACCTCCAGCAGCGCATCGGCGTACGCATACCGCAGCCGCGCCGTCCACGGGTGCACCGCGCTCGACGCGAGCTCCGGGCTCTGCAGCGTGACCACCGCGGCGTCGGCCTGCCCCATGTCCCGCCGGGCACCCGCCGCGACCAGCCGCATCTCGACCTGCCCGGCCCGGTCCAGCTTCTGCACCTCGGGCTCACCGGCCATCGCCAGGGCCTTCTCCGGCCGCCCGAGCCCACGCTCGCAGTCGGCCATGACGGGCCACAGCTCCACACTGCCGGTCATCCGCCGCGCCGCCCGGAACTCCGCCAGCGCCTCGCTGTACTTGCCGACCGCGTAGGCCGCAAAACCGGCCGCCTCACGGACCGCCGCCACCCTGGACGCCAGCCGCAGCGCCACCCGCGAGTAGCCGTACGCCCGCTCCGGCTCCTCGTCCAGCAGCTTCGCCACCATCACGAGGTTCTTGGCAACGTCCTCGGCCAGCGTCTTCGGCAGGCTCAGCAGCTCCTGACGCACATCCTTGTCGATCTCGTCACCGGTGACGTCCTCCGGAATCGGCAGCCGCTTGATCGGCTCCCGCTCCCGATCCCGCCGGTCGTCGCGCCGGTCGTCACGCCCACGCCCGCCCCCATACGGCCGACGCCCCCCACGCTCGTCATCCCTACGGAACCCACCACGGTCGCCACCGCGGTCATCCCGGCGGTCACCGCCGCGGAACCCACCACGGTCGTCCCGACGGTCGTCCCTGCGGAAGCCCCCGCGGTCACCCCCGCGCTCGTCCCGCCGGTCGCCACCACGGAACCCGCCCCGGTCACCACCGGACGGCCGGTCATCACGCCGGAACCCGGGACGATCCCCGCCCCGCTCATCCCGCCGGTCATCCCTACGAAACCCACCACGCTCATCATCACGACGCGGCCCACGCGGCCGCTCATCCCGCCGCTCACCGCCCCGGAACCCACCACGGTCGCCACCGGACGGCCGGTCATCGCGCCGGAAACCTCCACGGTCACCGCCACGGTCGTCCCGCCGGTCACCACCGCGGAACCCGCCACGGTCACCGCCCGAAGGACGGTCATCACGCCGGAAACCACCACGGTCACCGCCACGGTCGTCCCGACGGAACCCCCCGCGGTCACCCCCGCGCTCGTCCCGCCGGTCGCCACCACGGAACCCGCCCCGGTCACCACCGGACGGCCGGTCATCACGCCGGAACCCGGGACGATCCCCGCCCCGCTCATCCCGCCGGTCATCCCTACGAAACCCACCACGCTCATCATCACGACGCGGCCCACGCGGCCGCTCATCCCGCCGCTCACCGCCCCGGAACCCACCACGGTCGCCACCGGACGGCCGGTCATCGCGCCGGAAACCTCCACGGTCACCGCCACGGTCGTCCCGCCGGTCACCACCGCGGAACCCGCCACGGTCACCGCCCGAAGGACGGTCATCACGCCGGACTCCCCCACGGTCGCCACCGCGGTCGTCCCGACGCTCCCCGCCACGGAACCCGCCCCGGTCACCACCGGACGGCCGGTCATCCCTGCGGAATCCCCCACGGTCACCACCGCGCTCGTCCCGACGGTCACCGCCGCGGAAGCCACCACGGTCGCCACCCGACGGACGGTCATCACGCCGGTAACCGCCGCGGTCTCCACCGCGGTTGGCGCCACGGGCTCCCCGGTCACCCCGGTCATCACGCCGGAAACCACCGCGGTCGCCGTCGTCGCGCCGCTGCGGTCGGCGCTCCGAACGATCGTCGGAAGAGTTGGTGGACATCGACGTGACTCCTGTCTTCGGTACTGCATTCATTCTCGCGCACCGACCAGTTCGGCGCGCTTCGGCAAAAACAAAAAGGACCCTTGGTCCCAGCATGAACGCTGGGACCAAGGGTCCTGAAAGATTGTTCGGCGGCGTCCTACTCTCCCACAGGGTCCCCCCTGCAGTACCATCGGCGCGGAAAGGCTTAGCTTCCGGGTTCGGAATGTAACCGGGCGTTTCCCTAACGCTATGACCACCGAAACCCTATCGGGTTCTAGCGAACAAGCACACTTTTTAGTTAAGAGTGAAACTTGGTTCAACCAGCGATTGCGACTGTTCGCAACCCGGGAACCACACAGTGGACGCGAGCAACTGAGGACAAGCCCTCGGCCTATTAGTACCAGTCAACTCCACACCTTACGGCGCTTCCATATCTGGCCTATCAACCCAGTCGTCTACTGGGAGCCTTAACCCCTCAAGGGGGAGGGAGTCCTCATCTCGAAGCAGGCTTCCCGCTTAGATGCTTTCAGCGGTTATCCTTTCCGAACGTAGCCAACCAGCCATGCCCTTGGCAGGACAACTGGCACACCAGAGGTTCGTCCGTCCCGGTCCTCTCGTACTAGGGACAGCCCTTCTCAAGACTCCTACGCGCACAGCGGATAGGGACCGAACTGTCTCACGACGTTCTAAACCCAGCTCGCGTACCGCTTTAATGGGCGAACAGCCCAACCCTTGGGACCGACTCCAGCCCCAGGATGCGACGAGCCGACATCGAGGTGCCAAACCATCCCGTCGATATGGACTCTTGGGGAAGATCAGCCTGTTATCCCCGGGGTACCTTTTATCCGTTGAGCGACGGCGCTTCCACAAGCCACCGCCGGATCACTAGTCCCTACTTTCGTACCTGCTCGACCCGTCAGTCTCACAGTCAAGCTCCCTTGTGCACTTACACTCAACACCTGATTGCCAACCAGGCTGAGGGAACCTTTGGGCGCCTCCGTTACTCTTTAGGAGGCAACCGCCCCAGTTAAACTACCCACCAGACACTGTCCCTGATCCGGATCACGGACCCAGGTTAGACATCCAGCACGACCAGAGTGGTATTTCAACAATGACTCCACAACCACTGGCGTGGCCGCTTCAAAGTCTCCCACCTATCCTACACAAGCCGAACCGAACACCAATATCAAGCTATAGTAAAGGTCCCGGGGTCTTTCCGTCCTGCTGCGCGAAACGAGCATCTTTACTCGTAATGCAATTTCACCGGGCCTATGGTTGAGACAGTCGAGAAGTCGTTACGCCATTCGTGCAGGTCGGAACTTACCCGACAAGGAATTTCGCTACCTTAGGATGGTTATAGTTACCACCGCCGTTTACTGGCGCTTAAGTTCTCAGCTTCGCCATGACGAATCATGACTAACCGGTCCCCTTAACGTTCCAGCACCGGGCAGGCGTCAGTCCGTATACATCGCCTTACGGCTTCGCACGGACCTGTGTTTTTAGTAAACAGTCGCTTCTCGCTGGTCTCTGCGGCCACCCCCAGCTCAGAGAGCAAGTCTCATCACCGGAAATGGCCCCCCTTCTCCCGAAGTTACGGGGGCATTTTGCCGAGTTCCTTAACCATAGTTCACCCGAACGCCTCGGTATTCTCTACCTGACCACCTGAGTCGGTTTAGGGTACGGGCCGCCATGAAACTCGCTAGAGGCTTTTCTCGACAGCATAGGATCATCCACTTCACCACAATCGGCTCGGCATCAGGTCTCAGCCTTAACGTGTGACGGATTTACCTACCACACGGCCTACACCCTTACCCCGGGACAACCACCGCCCGGGCTGGACTACCTTCCTGCGTCACCCCATCGCTTACCTACTACCACCTTGGATCGGCGGCTCCACCACGTCCCTTTGTCCGAAGACTCCAGGCCGGCTTCACGGCCTTAGCATTAATGGATTCGATACTGGGCGTTTCAAAGCGGGTACCGGAATATCAACCGGTTGTCCATCGACTACGCCTGTCGGCCTCGCCTTAGGTCCCGACTTACCCTGGGCAGATCAGCTTGACCCAGGAACCCTTAGTCAATCGGCGCACACGTTTCCCACGTGTGTATCGCTACTCATGCCTGCATTCTCACTCGTGAACCGTCCACAACTCGCTTCCGCGGCTGCTTCACCCGGCACACGACGCTCCCCTACCCATCACGATCCCCGTTGGGGGTAATATCGCAATGACACGACTTCGGCGGTGTGCTTGAGCCCCGCTACATTGTCGGCGCGGAATCACTTGACCAGTGAGCTATTACGCACTCTTTCAAGGGTGGCTGCTTCTAAGCCAACCTCCTGGTTGTCTCTGCGACTCCACATCCTTTCCCACTTAGCACACGCTTAGGGGCCTTAGTCGATGCTCTGGGCTGTTTCCCTCTCGACCATGGAGCTTATCCCCCACAGTCTCACTGCCGCGCTCTCACTTACCGGCATTCGGAGTTTGGCTAAGGTCAGTAACCCGGTAGGGCCCATCGCCTATCCAGTGCTCTACCTCCGGCAAGAAACACACGACGCTGCACCTAAATGCATTTCGGGGAGAACCAGCTATCACGGAGTTTGATTGGCCTTTCACCCCTAACCACAGGTCATCCCCCAGGTTTTCAACCCTGGTGGGTTCGGTCCTCCACGAAGTCTTACCTCCGCTTCAACCTGCCCATGGCTAGATCACTCCGCTTCGGGTCTTGGGCACGCTACTCAACGCCCTATTCGGACTCGCTTTCGCTACGGCTTCCCCACACGGGTTAACCTCGCAACATACCGCAAACTCGCAGGCTCATTCTTCAAAAGGCACGCAGTCACGACTGCATGTGCAAGCACACACAGCGACGCTCCCACGGCTTGTAGGCACACGGTTTCAGGTACTATTTCACTCCGCTCCCGCGGTACTTTTCACCATTCCCTCACGGTACTATCCGCTATCGGTCACCAGGGAATATTTAGGCTTAACGGGTGGTCCCGCCAGATTCACACGGGATTTCTCGGGCCCCGTGCTACTTGGGTGTCTCTCAAACGAGCCGCTAATGTTTCAGCTACGGGGGTCTTACCCTCTACGCCGGACCTTTCGCATGTCCTTCGCCTACATCAACGGTTTCTGACTCGTCCTGTTGCCGGCAGACAACAGAAGAGAGATCCCACAACCCCAACCACGCAACCCCTGCCGGGTATCACACGTGACTGGTTTGGCCTCATCCGGTTTCGCTCGCCACTACTCCCGGAATCACGGTTGTTTTCTCTTCCTGCGGGTACTGAGATGTTTCACTTCCCCGCGTTCCCTCCACACTGCCTATGTGTTCAGCAGCGGGTGACAGCCCATGACGACTGCCGGGTTTCCCCATTCGGACACCCCCGGATCAAAGCTTGGTTGACAGCTCCCCGGGGCCTATCGTGGCCTCCCACGTCCTTCATCGGTTCCTGGTGCCAAGGCATCCACCGTGCGCCCTTAAAAACTTGGCCACAGATGCTCGCGTCCACTGTGCAGTTCTCAAGCAACGACCAGCCACCCACCACCCCAACCCGAAGGCTGAGTTCACTGGGGCCGGCATCGCGAAGGGCGAGCAACGCTCGCACCCTCAGATACCCAACAGCGTGCCCGGCCCACTCGATCCATCACCACGTTCCACGCCGAAGCAGTACTAGTGACAACCAACCAAGTGCGCCGAATAGTCAACGTTCCACCCATGAGCTAACCACCGTCGAACATTTGCCGACGTAGTGGCTCTGGATCTCTTGCGAGATCTAGATGCTCCTTAGAAAGGAGGTGATCCAGCCGCACCTTCCGGTACGGCTACCTTGTTACGACTTCGTCCCAATCGCCAGTCCCACCTTCGACGATTCCCTCCCACAAGGGGTTGGGCCACCGGCTTCGGGTGTTACCGACTTTCGTGACGTGACGGGCGGTGTGTACAAGGCCCGGGAACGTATTCACCGCAGCAATGCTGATCTGCGATTACTAGCAACTCCGACTTCATGGGGTCGAGTTGCAGACCCCAATCCGAACTGAGACCGGCTTTTTGAGATTCGCTCCACCTCGCGGTATCGCAGCTCATTGTACCGGCCATTGTAGCACGTGTGCAGCCCAAGACATAAGGGGCATGATGACTTGACGTCGTCCCCACCTTCCTCCGAGTTGACCCCGGCAGTCTCCTGTGAGTCCCCATCACCCCGAAGGGCATGCTGGCAACACAGAACAAGGGTTGCGCTCGTTGCGGGACTTAACCCAACATCTCACGACACGAGCTGACGACAGCCATGCACCACCTGTACACCGACCACAAGGGGGACCCTGTCTCCAGGGTTTTCCGGTGTATGTCAAGCCTTGGTAAGGTTCTTCGCGTTGCGTCGAATTAAGCCACATGCTCCGCTGCTTGTGCGGGCCCCCGTCAATTCCTTTGAGTTTTAGCCTTGCGGCCGTACTCCCCAGGCGGGGAACTTAATGCGTTAGCTGCGGCACGGACGACGTGGAATGTCGCCCACACCTAGTTCCCAACGTTTACGGCGTGGACTACCAGGGTATCTAATCCTGTTCGCTCCCCACGCTTTCGCTCCTCAGCGTCAGTATCGGCCCAGAGATCCGCCTTCGCCACCGGTGTTCCTCCTGATATCTGCGCATTTCACCGCTACACCAGGAATTCCGATCTCCCCTACCGAACTCTAGCCTGCCCGTATCGAATGCAGACCCGGGGTTAAGCCCCGGGCTTTCACATCCGACGTGACAAGCCGCCTACGAGCTCTTTACGCCCAATAATTCCGGACAACGCTTGCGCCCTACGTATTACCGCGGCTGCTGGCACGTAGTTAGCCGGCGCTTCTTCTGCAGGTACCGTCACTTTCGCTTCTTCCCTGCTGAAAGAGGTTTACAACCCGAAGGCCGTCATCCCTCACGCGGCGTCGCTGCATCAGGCTTTCGCCCATTGTGCAATATTCCCCACTGCTGCCTCCCGTAGGAGTCTGGGCCGTGTCTCAGTCCCAGTGTGGCCGGTCGCCCTCTCAGGCCGGCTACCCGTCGTCGCCTTGGTAGGCCATCACCCCACCAACAAGCTGATAGGCCGCGGGCTCATCCTTCACCGCCGGAGCTTTCCACACACAGACCATGCGGTCGTGTGTCATATCCGGTATTAGACCCCGTTTCCAGGGCTTGTCCCAGAGTGAAGGGCAGATTGCCCACGTGTTACTCACCCGTTCGCCACTAATCCACCCCGAAGGGCTTCATCGTTCGACTTGCATGTGTTAAGCACGCCGCCAGCGTTCGTCCTGAGCCAGGATCAAACTCTCCGTGAATGTTTACCCGTAATCGGGTGAAACACACACGAGAAGAGTGGAACGACCAGACGGAATAGGTCCGGTCGTTCACAGCGTCCTCGCTGTGTGTGCCATCCGCACCACATGGGCGGGATGGACTTTCAAAGGAACCTCATCCACCGAGGTGGACGGGGTATCAACATATCTGGCGTTGACTTTTGGCACGCTGTTGAGTTCTCAAGGAACGGACGCTTCCTTTGTGCCTGTTTCACCAGGCTCTCCGGGCGCTTCCCTTCGGTCTTGCGTTTCCGACTCTATCAGATCCTTGCGGGCCCGATTTTCGCCGGTGCGTTTCCGCCTTTCAGCTTCTTCACGTTTCCGACTCTAGCAGATCCGGTTTCTTGTCGATTCCGGGTCCGAATTTCATCGGAGGCCGCCGGGAGCAGTTATTCGCTGCTGCCGTTCGGCGTGGTTACTACTTTAACGGTTTTCCCTGGCGACTCATAATCGAGTCGGCGGGGTCTGAAATTCGGCAACGCGAAAGCAGACCCGTCAGGGAATCGTGCGAAGTAGTTGGTTGCGCCGCCTGCGGTTCGCGCACAATAGCGCTGCCCGTCTCCAGCGGCTCGGGCTACGTTAGGCGGTTGGCGATACAGAGTCAAGTTGCGGTCGTCGTGCGGCGTCGGGGGACGTGGCGGCGGTAGGGACTGACCGTGGGGTCGTCGGCGATCCAGTAGCGCCAGGGGTGGTCGGCTCCGTCTCCACCGACGCCGGTGCGCGGGCCGTTGCGCACCAGTTCCGGGGCGGGCGGGCGGCCGTGCAGTACGGAGAGGGGCGCGTTGCCGCCGGCGCACAGGTCGGTGCCGTCGAGACTGCGGTCGATGTCGAGGGCGGTGGCCAGGCGGGCGGGGCCCTTGGCGAGTTCCCTGGCGCTGCGGGCTTTGGGACGGCGGACCGCGGCCAGCTCCGCGCCCGTGACGATCTCGCCGGCGCGCAGCAGGACACCGCTCGCCTGGCCCTCGGGGCAGCAGACGGCGTTGAGGCTGAACCACATGCCGTAGATGAAGTAGACGTACGCATGGCCGGGCGCACCGAACATGGTGGCGTTGCGCGCGGTGCGGCCGCGGTAGGCGTGGGAGCCGGGGTCGTTCTCGCCGTCGTAGGCCTCGACCTCGGTCAGCCGGAGTTCGATCGGGCCGTCGGGGGTGTGACGCAGGAGCGTGCGGCCCAGCAGGTCGGGGGCCACCTCCACGACGGGGCGGGCGAAGAAGTCGCGGCTGAGCGGCATTCGTTCCGGTACGTCGGTCATACGGACCGAGGGTAGTGGAGCCGTTCGGGCGGGCGGCTGGCCATGGGGGCACCGCTGTTGGGAAGGTGTGGGCCGTGGAACCGGGTCGCGTGGTTCCGCGTTCGTAGGAAGCGCGCCGGGACCACGGCGCGCTACAGGAAACACAGGCGTTCCGCCTGGGGAGGACGAGCATGGGATTCAAGAAGCTGCTGGCGAGCCTGGGGGCCGGGGGCGCGTCGGTGGAGACGGTGCTCTTCGAGGAGAACGTGGTCCCGGGCGGGGTCGTACAGGGCGAGGTGCGGATCCAGGGCGGGTCCGTGGCGCAGCAGGTCGAGGGGCTGTCGGTCGGGCTGCAGGCGCGCGTCGAGGTCGAGAGCGGCGACGAGGAGTACAAGCGGAACATCGAGTTCACCAAGGTGCAGTTGGGCGGTGCGTTCGAGGTGCAGCCAGGCGCGGCGCACACCGTGCCGTTCGGGCTGGAGATCCCGTGGGAGACGCCGGTCACGACGTTCCTCGGGACGCATCTGCACGGGATGAGCGTCGGGGTGACGACGGAGCTGGCGATCGCCCGTGCCGTGGATTCCAGTGATCTCGACCCGGTGAACGTGCACCCGCTGCCGGCGCAGCAGGCGATTCTGGACGCGTTCGGCCGGCTCGGGTTCCGCTTCAAGGCCGCCGATCTGGAGCAGGGGCACATCCGGGGGACCCGGCAGCGGCTGCCCTTCTACCAGGAGATCGAGTTCCATGCGCCGCAGCAGTACCGGGGGCTGAACCAGGTCGAGCTGTCGTTCGTGGCGGACGACCGCGAGATGGACGTCGTCCTGGAGATGGACAAGAAGCCGGGGCTGTTCACGGAGGGTTCGGACACCTACCGGTCGTTCACGGTGGGGCTGAACGACTTCGAGGGGACCGACTGGGCGGCATATCTCAACCAGTGGCTGGCGGAGGTCGGCGGTAAGCGGAACTGGCTCTAACCTGGCCGGACAGGTGTCAGCAAGCGATCAGGAGGTGTTGAGGTGTCCGAGCTGAAGCGGCGGCCGCTCCCGCACGATTTCCATCCGCCGGTGCCGTCGTTCACGGTGCAGAGCGAAGAGGTGGAGCCGGGCGGGACGCTGCGCGCGGAGCAGGTCTTCGCCGAGGGGAACCGTTCGCCGCAGCTGCGGTGGGAGGGTGCTCCCGCGGGGACGAAGAGCTACGCCGTCACCTGCTACGACCCGGATGCGCCGACGGGCAGTGGCTTTTGGCACTGGACGCTGTTCGACATCCCGGCGTCGGTGACGGAGCTGCCGGCCGGTGCCGGGTCCGGGGAGATGAAGGGCCTGCCCGAGGGCGCCGTTCATGTCCGTAACGACTACGGCACGCGGGACTTCGGGGGCGCGGCGCCGCCGCCCGGGGACGGTCCGCACCGCTATGTGTTCACGGTGTACGCGGTGGACCAGGCGAAGCTCGGTCCGGACGCGGATGCCTCGCCGGCCGTGGTGGGCTTCAACCTGCGGTTCCATGCGATCGGGCGGGCCCAGCTGATCGCGGAGTACGAGGTGCCCGCGGCGGGCTGAGCCCCGTAATTCCGTTGCGCCCCGGCGCTTCCCGCGCGCACAGTGGTGTCCGTGCCGCCGCCCCTCACCGGGCGTCGGACAGTCGGTACCGCAGTGGCGGGAGCGGCGGGGCGCTGGTGTGTCGTCCGCCGTTCGCCGGAGCCCGCGTTCCGGGTGTCCTCGTCGGCTGCCGTTCGCTCCGGGTCTCGCGTGTTCACGGGGGTGGGACCCGGAGCGCACTCTTTCCGCGGTGTGCGGCTCTGCCGCGGCACCTCTTTTTCATCTGCCGATCGCCCGCCATTTCCCTTGTGGCATGCGGAAATTGCGTTGTTCGGGGAATACCTGCCGCTGCACAGTGGAGCAACTTCGCCACGGGGGCGGAGCGGGTCCGGGAGGTGGGACGGGATGCGCGAGACGCTGGTGCTGAATGCGAGCTTCGAGCCGCTGTCGACGGTGACGCTGCGGCGTGCGGTGGTGCTGGTCATGCAGGACAAGGCCGTCGTCGAGCACGCGCACCCGGGGCTGCGCATCCGTGCCGCTTCGGTGGATGTCCCGGTGCCGCAGGTGATCAGGCTCAGCAGATACGTACGGGTGCCGTTCCGAAGACGGGCGCCCTGGTCGCGGCGGGGTGTGCTGGTGCGTGACCAGCACCGGTGTGCGTACTGCGGGCGCCGGGCGACGACCGTGGACCATGTCGTACCGCGGTCGCACGGCGGTGGGGACACCTGGCTGAATACCGTCGCCTCGTGTGCGGAGGACAATCACCGCAAGGCGGACCGTACGCCCGAGCAGGCAGGGATGCAGCTGCTGCGACGCCCTTTCGAGCCGACGCCGACGGATGCGCTGCTGTCGACGCTGGGGGTGTCGGTGCGGGACGGGCTGCCGGAGTGGCTGCCGGTGCCCGCGTAGCCCGCGGCCGGCCGGTCCACCCCGTACTGGGCCGTCGCCCGACTCCCCTTATTTCAGGAGGAGTTGGACGATGGCCAGCAGGCCGACGACGACGATGACGGCGCGCAGGGCGGTGGGCGGCAGACGGCGGCCCACCGTCGCGCCGAGCTGGCCGCCGAGCGTGGAGCCGACCGCGATCAGGGCGACCGCGGTCCAGTCGAAGTGGGCGACGAAGAGGAAGAAGAGCGCCGCGACGCCGTTGACGATCGCGGCGAGGACGTTCTTGAGGGCGTTGATGCGCTGCAGGTCCTCGCTGAGCAGCAGGCCCATCAGGGAGAGGTAGAGCACGCCCTGGGCGGCGCCGAAGTAGCCGCCGTAGGCGCTGGCGAGCAGCAGCCCCAGCAGCAGGGCCCAGCCGCCGTCGCGGTCCGCGGTGGTGCCGTTGCGCGCGCGGCGGGCGCGGAGGGCGGCGGCGAGCTTGGGCTGGGCGATCACGAGTACCAGCGCGAGGCCGATCAGCGCGGGGACGATGGTGTCGAAGGCCTTCGAGGGCAGGGCGAGCAGCAGGATCGCGCCGCCCAGGCCGCCGGTCAGGGCGGTGAGGCCGAAGCGCAGCACGCGGCGGCGCTGGCCGACGAGTTCCCGGCGGTAGCCGAAGGCCCCGCTCAGCGAGCCGGGCACCAGGCCGAGGGTGTTGGAGACATTGGCCGTGACCGGAGGCAGGCCGAAGGCGAGCAGCACCGGGAAGGTGATCAGGGTGCCCGATCCGACGATGGTGTTGATCGTTCCGGCGCCGAGCCCCGCGGCGAAGACGGCGAAGGCTTCCCAGATGGTCACGCGGAGTCCCCCCGTGCATGAGCGGTGTGGTGTCTGACCGATCATGCACCAGGGGGCGCGGGGTCAGTCGATCGGGGGCGTCTCGCGAGGGGGCGAGCTGGGCTTGGGGATGGAGCCGCCGCCGGTCGGCGGGGTGAAGTTGCCGAGGGCGCCGCCGAGGCCCTTGAGGGCGTCGCCGATCTCGCTCGGCACGATCCAGAGCTTGTTGGCATCGCCCTCGGCGATCTTCGGGAGCATCTGGAGGTACTGGTAGGAGAGCAGCTTCTGGTCCGGGTCGCCCGCGTGGATCGACTCGAAGACCACCCGGATCGCCTGGGCCTCACCCTCCGCGCGCAGGGCCGCGGCCTTGGCCTCACCCTCGGCGCGCAGGATCGAGGACTGCTTCTCACCTTCGGCGGTGAGGATCTGGGACTGCCGGACACCTTCGGCCTGGAGGATGGCGGCGCGCTTGTCGCGGTCGGCGCGCATCTGCTTCTCCATCGAGTCCTGGATGGAGGTCGGCGGCTCGATGGCCTTCAGCTCGACGCGGTTGACGCGGATGCCCCACTTGCCGGTGGCCTCGTCGAGGACGCCGCGCAGCGCCGCGTTGATCTCCTCACGGGAGGTCAGGGTCCGCTCCAGGTCCATACCGCCGATGATGTTCCGAAGGGTGGTGACGGTGAGCTGCTCGATCGCCTGGATGTAGCTGGCGACCTCGTACGTCGCGGCGCGGGCGTCGGTGACCTGGTAGTAGATCACCGTGTCGATGTTGACGACGAGGTTGTCCTGGGTGATCACCGGCTGCGGCGGGAACGGCACGACCTGCTCGCGGAGGTCGATGCGGTTGCGGATGGAGTCGATGAAGGGGACGACGATGTTCAGGCCGGCGTTGAGCGTGCGGGTGTAGCGCCCGAAGCGTTCCACGATGGCGGCGCTGGCCTGTGGGATGACCTGGATCGTTTTGATGAGTGCGATGAACACGAGCACCACCAGGATGATCAGGACGATGATGATCGGTTCCACAGCGGCTCCCGTGCCCTTCGTTGCTGGTTCGTGCCGGCCGGCGACCGGCTTGACGTTGATCAGTCTTTCAGAGACGTGGCTCGTCGCGCAGCGTGTTGGGGTCAGATGACGACGGCGGTGGCGCCTTCGATCTCGACGACGTCGACCTGCTGGCCGGGCTCGTAGACCTGGCCGGCGTCGAGAGCGCGGGCGGACCAGACCTCGCCGGCGAGCTTGATGCGGCCGCCGACCCCGCCGTCGACGCGCTCCAGGACCGTGGCGCTCTTGCCCTTCAGCGCGTCGATTCCGGAGGCGAGTTGGGGGCTCTGGCCGCGATGGCGGTTGGCGATCGGGCGGACGACGGCGATCAGCGCGACCGACACCGCCACGAACACCAGGACTTGCAGAACGGTGCCGCCACCGAGCCCTGCGGTGACGGCACCGGCGACGGCACCGACCGCGAACATCCCGAATTCGGGCATCGCGGTCACGACGAGAGGAATACCCAGTCCTACGGCGGCGATCAGCCACCACACCCATGGATCCACGGCTTCATGGTAGATCCGTACGGCTGCGCGGGACAGGGGACGATCGGTCAGCGGCAGGGACCACGCGCCGAAATGGGGCCCCGGACGACGGCTGGGGGCTCCTTGCGGGCCGGCGGGCGGGCGCTCAGGTCAGGGGCAGACCCTGAGCGGTCCAGCGGTCGTTGCCGTTGCGCTCGACGATCAGCGGGAGACCGAAGCAGTGGGAGAGGTTGCTGGAGGTCAGTTCGAGCTCCAGGGGGCCGGCGGCCAGCACCTTGCCCTGACGGATCATCAGGACGTGGGTGAAGCCCGGGGCGATCTCCTCGACGTGGTGGGTGACCATGATCATCGAGGGGGCGTACGGGTCACGGGCGAGGCGGCCCAGGCGGCGCACCAGGTCCTCGCGGCCGCCCAGGTCGAGGCCGGCGGCCGGCTCGTCCAGCAGCAGCAGCTCGGGGTCGGTCATCATCGCCCGGGCGATCAGGGTGCGCTTGCGCTCGCCCTCGGAGAGGGTGCCGAACTTGCGGTCCAGGTAGTCGTTCATGCCGAGGCGGTCGAGGAAGGCGCGGGCGCGCTGCTCGTCGACGTCCTCGTAGTTCTCCTGCCAGTGCGCGGTCATGCCATAGGCGGCGGTGAGCACGGTCTGCAGGACGGTCTGGCTGCGCGGGAGCTTGTCGGCGAGCGCGATGCCGGCGACGCCGATGCGCGGGCGCAGATCGAAGACGTCGACCTTGCCGAGCTGCTCGCCGAGGATCGACGCGCTGCCGGCGCTCGGGAAGAGGTAGCTGGAGGCGAGATTCAGCAGGGTGGTCTTGCCGGCGCCGTTGGGGCCGAGGATCACCCAGCGCTCCCCCTCCTTCACCGACCAGGAGACCTGGTCCACCAGAGCCCGTCCTTCGCGGACCACGGATACGTCCACCAGCTCCAGCACATCGCTCATGAGCGCGATCTCTCCCATTGCTTCTCGGTCGTCGTGTGCACCGGTAGGCGCAGCCCCCCTGCAAACCTACGCCACTCGTTGTCGGTGCTGTTCCCTAGGCTGGGGGGCATGCTCGATGAACCTCGTTCAGGACGGCTGGCGGCATGGGGAAATGCCCTTTTGGCCGGACTTATCTCACCTGATGACGCCGCGGACCGTATCGCGGACGACGATGCGGTGCACCGCGTGGAGGGCCTGCCCGGGGAGGAACAGCCGGTCGGGCTGACCCTCGCGCTGGGGCGGCTGCGGGCCCTGGGGGCGGTCGGCCTGCGGGTGGCGCTGCCGGTGCCCGGCCATCCGCTGGGGCTGTGCGGGCCGCCGGAATTCAATGCGGCGGCGCTGGAGGCCGAGGAGGCGGTGCTCGCCTCGGGGGCGGGGCTCGGACTGATCCCGGAGACGTACGAGGCCGGTCCGGAGGGCGGGGCCGGGCCCGATGTGCATGTGGAGGTGGTCTGGCGCTGCCTTCCGGTGCGCGAGGCTCCGCCGGCCGATGTGCCGTCGCTGGGTGAGGCGGAGCGGGAGCTCGCGGAGGCGCTGCGGGAGGCGACCGAGCTGCTGTCGACGCTGGACGTGGCCGGGGCCGGTCCGGTGGCGCAGGCGGCGCTGGCGGCGTACCGGGCGCGGGCGGAGGCGGGCCGGCAGGTGCTGGCTCCCGGGTACCCGCCGCGTGCGGTGCGGGTGCTGGAGCTGGCGCAGCGCGTCGGTGCGCTGATCGACATCGCGCAGCAGGCCGGCGGGGAGCACGGTGGCGCGGTGAGCTCGTCGGAGATCGCGGCCCGCGCCGAGGCGCTGCGACCGGTGGAGCGGACGGCCCGGCGGGCGCAGGTGGCGGCGTACAACTCCGCGGTGGAGGAGCGGGAGCGGCACCGGGGATGAACGAGACGGGCCCCGCCGGACCATTGTGTGGTCCGGCGGGGCCCTTGCCGACCGGGGCCGAACGCCTCTGGGCAGGCGAAGCCGTTCGGCCCGGGTCGGACAACCTCAGTTGTTGGCGGCGATGTTGCCGACAGCGGGGTTGAGCACACCGACGACGTTGACCGTGTTGCCGGTGGCGTTCACCGGGACGTGCACGGGGACCTGGGCGAGGTTGCCCGAACCGATGCCGGGGGACTGCGTCGCCGCACCGGCGGCCTCGCCGGCGGCGAAGGCGGAACCGGCGGCCGCACCGAGGGCGAGTCCGGTGGTGGCGAGGACGAGGGCGGCCTTCTTGGCGGTGTTCATGGGACGTGTTCCTCACGTGGTGGCACAGTGCCGGAAGGACAGTGTCTGAGGGAGGGGACCGGCCGCGCGCCCATGGGCGGACGGGGCCGGTCCGGCGTGACCCGCGCGGACCATGGCGTCAGGCGGGTCAGGCGGATGCAGCGGACGTCTGCGCTCAGTGGTTGAGGCAGGGGTCGCCGAAGGTGGGGTTGAGCGCACCGATGGCGGTGACGGTGAGACCGCAGGCGTTCACGGGAACGTGCACCGGAGCCTGGACGGAGTTGCCGGAGACGATGCCCGGGGAGTGGTCCGCACCGCCGGCGGCCTGCGACTGCGCCGAGGCGACACCGGCGCCCGCGAGGGCGAGACCGCTCGCCGCCATGGTGATGGCCGCTGCCCGCTTGATGTTCTTCACTTCTGACTCCTCCTTGCCGTTGCCGTGGCCAGCCGCCACGACTGCACTGGACAACGGCCGGGCCCGGGAAGGGATGCGCCGAACGGGCTACCGCTACACGACAGTATGAATCTCGGATCTGAAGACGACATTCCGCTTGTCGTCGCTGTACGGGAGCACCGGGTACGGCGGTGCTCCCGTACGGAGTTCAGGCGCCGATGCCGTGCCGTACGGCCCACAGGGCGGCCTGGGTGCGGTCGGCGAGGTCGAGCTTCATGAGGATGTTGGAGACATGGGTCTTGACGGTCTTTTCGGACAGCACCAGGGCGCGGGCGATCTCGCGGTTGGAGCGTCCGTCGGCGATCAGGCCGAGCACCTCGCGTTCCCGGTCGGTCAGTGACGTCCCGCGTCCCTGGCCGCCGTTGCCCTCCTCCTGGGCAAGGAGGGCAACGGCGACCTCGGGCTGCAGCAGGACATGGCCCGCGTGGACGGAGCGGATGGCGCCGGCCAGCGCGTCCGGGTCGATGTCCTTGTAGACGTAGCCGGCCGCGCCCGCGCGCAGCGCCGGGACGACGGTGCGCTGTTCGGTGAAGCTGGTCACGACCAGCACCCGGGCGGGGTTGGCCAGTTCGCGGAGTCGGCGGAGCGCCTCGATGCCGTCCATGCCGGGCATCTTGACGTCCATCAGGACGACGTCCGGCTGGAGTTCCTCGGCGGCGGCGACGCCCTCGGCCCCGTCAGAGGCCTCCCCCACGACCTCGATGTCGTCCTGGACCTCCAGAAACGTCCGCAGCCCGCGGCGCACGACCTGGTGATCGTCCACGAGCAGGACCCGGATCGCCGGGCCGGCGGCCCGTGTACGGCCGCTCCCGCTGCGGTCGTCCGGGGGGAGCGTCCCCGCGCCGTCCCTGTCCCTGTCAGCCACCGGGCACCTCCATCTCGACAGCGGTGCCCTTGCCGGGCTCCGACTCCACGGTGAGCTTGCCGCCGACGCCGCCGGCGCGGTCGTGCATCGAGACCAGGCCGAGATGGCGGCCGGCCCGGCGGACGGTGGCCGGGTCGAAGCCGCAGCCGTCGTCGGCGACCCGCAGCAGCGCGCCCTGGCCGCTCCGGCCGAGGGTCACCTCGACGTGCTCGGCTCCGGAGTGCCGCAGGGCGTTGTGCAGCGCCTCCTGGGCGACGCGGAGCACGGCCTCCTCCTGGGCGGCGGGCAGCGCCCGGACGCAGTGGGCCGTGAAGGAGACGTGTGCGGAGTGGGCGCGGTCGAGTACCTGGACCTGGGAGCGCAGGGTGGCGACCAGACCGTCCTCGTCCAGGGCCGCGGGCCGCAGCTCGATGACGGCGGCCCGCAGTTCGTCGGCGGCCTCCGCGGCCAGCGCGGCGACCTGGTGGAGCTCGTCCTTGGCGCGGCCGGGGTCGCGGTCGACCAGGGCGGTGGCCGCCTGGGCGGTGAGGCGGAGCGAGAAGAGCTTCTGGGCGACCGCGTCGTGCAGTTCGTGGGCGAGCCGGGCGCGCTCCCCGGCGATGGTCAGCTCGCGGCTGCGCTCGTAGAGACGGGCGTTGGTCAGCGCGATGGCGGCGTGCTGGGCGAGTATGCCGAGCAGTCGCTCGTCGTCCTCGGTGAAGCCGCAGCGGCCGTCCTCTTTGGGGCAGCGCTTGTTGGCCAGGAAGAGGGCGCCGAGGATCTCGTCGCCGTCGGCGACCGGCAGGCCGAGGAAGTCGGACATGTCCGGGTGGGCCGCCGGCCAGCCGCCGAAGCGGGGGTCCTCGCGGACGTCGGCGAGCCGCTCGGGGGTGGCGTTGTGCAGCATCGCGGCGAGGATGCCGTGCTGGCGGGGCAGCGGGCCGATGGCCCTCCACTGCTCGGCGCTCACGCCGTCCACCACGAACTGGGCGAAGCCGCCGTGGTCGTCGGGCACCCCCAGGGCGGCGTACTCGGCATCCAGCAGCTCGCGGGCCGAGGCCACGATCGTCTTGAGGACGTCGCGCACCTCCAGATGCCTGCTCATCGCCAGGATCGCGGTGCTCACCGCGGGGATCCCCGCGCCCGGTCCGTTGGTCATGGCCTCACCGTACCGGCGGGGCGACCAGCCCGTATCGGTCCGATGGCGGCCGCCGCCTACGCCCCCGGGCCTAGGGCGAATGCCCTGGCCACGGCCGGTCCGGTGGCCGACGTCCCGGGCGCGGTGGCGTTCCTACCGTGAGGGCGAGGGCCGGGTGCGGACCCGGCCGGAAAAGGGGACGTGATCATGCCGGTGGCGGTCATCACGGGGGCATCGAAGGGGCTGGGCCGGGCGCTCGCCGGGGCGCTGGCCCGGCGCGGGTGGGATCTGGTGGTGGACGCCAGGTCGGCCGGGCCGCTGGAGGAGGCGGCGCGGGAGCTGCGCGGGGCGGGGGCACGGGTGGTGGCGCTGCCCGGGGATGTGACGGACGGCGGGCACCGGGCGGCGCTGGTGGCCGCGGCCCGGGAGCTGGGCGGGCTCGATCTGCTGGTGAACAACGCCAGTGCGCTGGGGGCCGAGCCGCTGGTGCGGCTGGCGGAACAGCCGCTGGAGGGGCTGCGGAGGGCGCTGGAGGTGAATGTGGTGGCGCCACTGGGGCTCACCCAGGAAGCATTGTCGCTTTTGCACGCTTCCTCCTATCTACCCTCGTATGAAGAAGTCACCCCTTATAGAGAAGAGGCTCCTTATATAGGAGGTATAGGTAAGAGCGAGACATACGATCCGTACCCTTATTCCGAGAATTCCCAAAATGCCCAGTTGTCCGATTTGCCCACTTATGTAGGGGCAGGTGGCGCGGTCCTCACCCTCAGCTCGGACGCCGCCGTCGAGGCGTATGCGACCTGGGGCGGCTACGGAGCGGCGAAGGCGGCGCTGGACCGGCAGTCGGCGGTGCTCGCGGTCGAGGAGCCGGGGCTGCGGGTGTGGTGGGTGGACCCGGGCGACATGCGGACCGATCTGTACGCGGCCGCCGTCCCGGACGACGACGATTCCGGGCGGCCGCTGCCGGAGACGGTGGTCCCGGCGCTGCTGTGGCTGCTGGACCACGCCGCCCGTAGTGGGCGGTACACCGTGGCCGCGGGGCGGGCCGTGCCCGAGGAGCGGAGCCCGCGGTGACCGCGGCGCTGCGGGTCCCGCAGGAGTTGTCGGCCGCGGTTCCGGCCGAGCAGCGGGGGCCCGGCCTGGACCGGGACGCCGTACGGCTGCTGGTGAGCCGGGGGACGGCCGAGCCCGGCCACCACGACTTCGGCGCACTGCCCGAGTTGCTGGGGGCGGGCGACGTGCTGGTCGTGAACACCTCTCGGACGCTGCCGGCGGCGGTGGACGGCCGGGTCGGGGACGGCCGGGGGCGCGGCGAGCCGGTGGTGGTGCACTTCTCGACCCGGGCGGACCGGTGGCATCCGGCGGGCCGGGCGGTGGCCGGGCACTGGGCGGTGGAACTGCGCAGCCCGGACGGGCGGGGCAGCACCCGGCCACGGGCGGGCGGCCCGGCCGGCGCGGCGGTGCGGCTGCCCGGCGGGGCGCGGCTCGTGCTGGAGGCCCCGCTGGACCCCGGGAGCGCGCGGCTGTGGTGGGCGCGGGTGACGGGCGTGGGCGTGCCGGAGCTGATGCGGCGCCACGGGCGGCCGATCCGCTACGGCTACACCGAGCGGGACCAGCCGCTGGCCGCGTACCAGACGGTGTTCGCGCTGGACGGGCCCGGCGGCAGCGCGGAGATGCCGAGCGCCGCCCGCCCCTTCACCGCGGAGCTGGTGGCGCGGCTGGTCAGCAAGGGGGTGCAGTTCGCGCCGGTCTCGCTGCACACGGGGGTCGCGTCCGCGGAGGCGTTCGAGCCCCCGTATCCGGAGCGGTTCGTGGTGCCGCCGGCCACCGCATGGCTGGTGAACGCCGTACGGGCGCGGCGGCGGACGGCGCAGGGTGGGACGGGCGGGCGGATCGTGGCGGTGGGGACCACGGCCGTACGGGCCCTGGAGTCGGCGGCCGGCGCGGACGGGCGGGTGCGGGCCGCGGCCGGCTGGACGGACCTGGTGGTGACGCCGCGGCGCGGGGTCCGGGCGGTGGACGGCCTGCTCACCGGGCTGCACGAGCCCACCGCCTCGCATCTGCTGATGCTGGAGGCGGTGGCGGACGCGGACGTGCTGCGGCGCGCCTATGCGGCGGCGGTGGAGCGGCGTTATCTGTGGCACGAATTCGGCGATCTGCACCTCGTGCTGCCGGACTGAGTGCCGGGACCGTCGGATGCGGCCGGGGGGAGCGGCCGGGCGGCTGACCTGGGCGGGGCGGCGGGGGCTCACCCGGCGGCGCCGGGCCTCGCGCGCGCGGGCGCACGGGCGACCCGGAGCCGCGAGATCTGAGCCTGGATCGTGGGGCCTGGCCTCGCGCGCGGGCGTACGGGCGGGGAAAGACGCGGGCACCCGGGCAGGGAGAGCGGCCTCGCTGCCGCATCCGCCGGGCGCGGCAGGGCCTCCCCGGGGGGGCGCCCGGTACGGCCCGGTGAGGCGGCCGACGCAGCCCGTAATTCGGGCCCGGTGAGCGGCCGACGCGCCCCGCCGTTCCGGCCCGGGTGAGCGGCCGGCGTCCCCGCGATTCCCACCCCGAACGGCATCCACGGAATGCGAAGTGCCCGATTTGCGCCGAACGCCCCCCAACCGGGCCAGGGTTGAGGATTTCCGCATACCGACTGTGCGTTTGCAATTACTTCCCGCGAGATAAACCTCTCGGAATTGTGACGCCGGACATAGGACGCAGGTCACTTACGAGCCGGCTTAGTGGACCCAGGGATACATCGTGAGCTGGGAAGGTCGTATCCGGGACGCATTATCTCCGCCCTGGGTTCCACTAACTTCGATCGTATATAGCACCTTTGCCGTGGGAATTTCCGGCCGCTAAGAATGACTCTCGTCGCTCGGCGCCGTGACCTGAACTCGGCGTTTTGCCGCCGCTCACAGGCCCGTGCGATGTCCCCCATCGGAAGAGGTCGCCCCCGCCATGCCCAAGCACGCCAATTCTGGTTTTTCTCGCCTGACCCGGACCCACAAGCTCTCCGTAGCCGGTGTGGCCGCCGCAGGTGCCGCCGCTCTGGCCCTCTCCGTGGTGCCGGGCAACGCGGCCGACCACGGCAAGACCCAGGCCACCGCGGTGGAGAACGTGCAGCCGGCCGCTTTCAGCGCCGTCGGCACCGCCGGCCGGACCCAGCAGGCCACGATCGCCAGGCAGGCCGACAGCTCCGCTGCCAAGGGCAAGGCCGAGGCCGCCGCCAAGCAGGCCGCGGCCAAGAAGGCTGCCGCTGCGAAGGCCGCCAAGGCGAAGGCCGTCGCCGCTGCGAAGGCCAAGGCCGCGAAGGCGCGCGCCGAGAAGGCCGCCGCGAGCCGCTCTGCCGTGCGCACCGCGATCCCCGCCGCCGCCCCGAAGCCGACCGCCAAGCCCGTCGTGAAGCGGGTCGTGAAGACGTACCCGAACAACCTGGACGGCTGGATCCGCGAGTCGCTGGACGTCATGGCCAAGAAGGGCATCCCCGGCTCGTACAACGGCATCTACCGCAACCTGATGCGTGAGTCGTCCGGCAACCCGATGGCGATCAACCTCTGGGACATCAACGCCCAGAACGGCATCCCGTCCAAGGGTCTGCTCCAGGTCATCGACCCGACCTTCCGGGCGTACCACGTCGCCGGTACCTCCTGGAACATCTACGACCCGGTCGCCAACATCACCGCCGCCTGCAACTACGCGGCCGCCAAGTACGGCTCGATGGACAACGTCAACTCGGCCTACTGAGCCGCAGTTCACGCTCCGCGCGTCGCGCACACACCGCCGAGGGGCGGCACCCGACATCGGGTGCCGCCCCTCGGGCGTGGCGGTGCGGTCCGTGGCGCTTACTTGCGCATGACCTCCGGCTCGTGGCGGCGCAGCAGCCGCGCGACGACGAAGGCGAGTCCGACGCCCAGGGTGATCAGGATGATCATGTCCATCACATAGACACCGGTCTGGTGCTTCCACAGCGGGTCCGGGTTGCCCGGCTCCCACGGCAGCAGGGTGTTCATGTCGGCGGTCGCGCCCATCGCGGCGACGGCCCAGCGCGACGGCATCAGCCAGGCGAACTGGGCGACGCCCACGGTGTCGAAGAGCTGGAAGAGCACACCGGTGAAGACGACCTGGACGATGGCGAACATGACCAGCAGCGGCATGGTCTTCTCGGCCGTCTTGACCAGCGCGGAGATGATCAGGCCGAACATCATCGAGGTGAAGCCGAGCGCGATGATCGCCAGCGCCATCTCGATCGCCGGGGCATCCGCCACCACCAGGCCCTCCGCGGGCATGTTGCGGGTGGAGAAACCTATCGCCGCGATGATCACGCCCTGGAAGGCCGTGACCACGCCGAGCACGATCACCTTGGACATCAGATATGCCGACCGCGACAGACCGGTGGCCCGTTCGCGCTCGTAGATGACCCGCTCCTTGATCAGCTCACGGACCGAGTTGGCGGCGCCCGAGAAGCACATGCCGACCGCGAGGATCAGCATGATCGTGCTCGCGTCCCGGTTGGTGCGGTGCTTTTCCAGCGGGCCGTATCCGAGGCCGAAGTCGCTGGGGATCAGCATCGAGACCACACCGAGCACCGCGGGCAGGATCAGCATCAGTCCCAGGAAGCCCCGGTCGGAGGCGAGCACCGAGACATAGCGGCGCATCAGCGTCCACAGCTGCGAGCCCCAGCTCTGGGACTTCTGTATCCGGGCCGGCGGCGCCTGGACGTTGCCCGACTGCGGGGCGACGGCGTCGAAGTCCGCCGCGTACAGCTGGAAGTGCGGGGAGCCGCGCCAGCGCCCCATCCAGTCGTAGTCGCGGTAGTTCTCGAACGCGGAGAAGACGTCCGCCCAGGTGTCGTACTGGAAGAAGTTGAGCGCTTCCTCGGGCGGCCCGAAGTAGGCCACGCCGCCGCCCGGGGCCATCACCAGCAGCTTGTCGCACAGCGCGAGTTCGGCCACCGAGTGCGTGACGACCAGGACCGTACGGCCGTCGTCGGCCAGGCCGCGCAGCAGCTGCATGACATCGCGGTCCATGCCCGGGTCGAGGCCGGAGGTCGGCTCGTCCAGGAAGATCAGTGACGGCTTGGTCAGCAGCTCCAGGGCCACCGACACGCGCTTGCGCTGGCCGCCGGAGAGCGAGGTGACCTTCTTGTCCTTGTGGACGTCGAGCTTGAGCTCGTGCAGCACCTCGTCGATCCGGGCCTCGCGCTCGGCCTCCGCGGTGTCGCCGGGGAAGCGGAGCTTGGCCGCGTACTTGAGCGCCTTTTGGACCGTCAGCTCCTTGTGCAGGATGTCGTCCTGCGGGACCAGACCGATGCGCTGGCGCAGTTCGGCGAACTGCTTGTAGAGGTTCCGGTTGTCGTAGAGGACATCGCCCTGGTTGGCGGGGCGGTAGCCGGTCAGCGCCTTGAGCAGCGTCGACTTACCGGAGCCGGAGGGACCGATGACCGCGATCAGCGACTTCTCCGGGACGCCGAAGGAGACGTCCTTGAGGATCTGCTTGCCGCCGTCGACGGTGACCGTGAGGTGGCGGGCCGAGAAGGAGACCTCGCCGGTGTCGACGAACTCCTCCAGGCGGTCGCCGACCAGCCGGAAGGTGGAGTGGCCGACGCCGATGATGTCGTTCTGGCCGATGACCTTCGTGCCGGACTTGGTGACCGGCTGGCCGTTGACGTAGGTGCCGTTGTGGCTGCCCAGGTCGCGGATCTCGAAGCGGCCGTCGGGGGTGGCGCGGAACTCGGCGTGGTGGCGGGAGACCTGGAGGTCGGAGACGACCAGCTCGTTCTCCAGCGCACGGCCGATGCGCATCACCCGGCCCGTGTCGAGGCGGTGGAAGGTGGTCGGGCTGCGGTCGCCGCCGGCCGGGGCGCCGCCCGCCTGCTGCGCGGGGCGCTCCTGCGGCGGGCGGGCCTGCTGCGGGGGCACGGCCTGCTGCGGCTGCTGGGCCTGCTGCGGCGGGGCGTACGGCGGCCGGCCGCCCTGCGGTGGTGCCTGCCAGCCCTGCTGGGCGGGCGGCGGCTGCTGGGCGGGCGGTGCCTGCCAGCCCTGCGCGGCCTGCTGCTGCACGGCCCCCGCCGGCTGTGCGCCGAAGGCGTCGGCGGCCGCCGGGGCGGACAGCGACACCCGGGGGCCGTCGGTGGCATTGCCCAGATGCACGGTCGAGCCGGGGCCGATCTCCATCTGGTGGATCCGCTGGCCCTGGACGTAGGTGCCGTTGGTGCTGCCCTGGTCTTCGATGATCCAGCTGCGGCCGGCCCATCGGACGGTGGCGTGCCGCCAGGAGACCCTGGCGTCGTCCAGCACCATGTCGCCCTGCGGATCACGCCCCACGTTGTAGGACCGGGACGGATCGAGCGTCCAGGTCCTTCCGTTCAATTCGAGTACGAGTTCAGGCACTCCATGCCCCATTACATAGTCCCCCGAGTGACGCCCTGTATGGGAAGTCCAGGGATGGCGAACATCGTAGGAACTATTTCAGGCTCGGAGGCCCGACCGGAAACCGGGACGCGACAGGGCTGCACGGGCCTCGCCGGGGCGCCCGCCAAAGGCTCCCGGAGCGCGGGAAGACCCCATAGAGCGCAGAGATCACCGCATTCCGGATGTTCCGGATAGGGCGGGGCCATTCGGGCACGGTCCGCCCTCGCCGGGGATGTCCTGCGGGTCCGCCGCGCAAGCGGCATGATGGAGGAGACGGACACCTTCCGGCCAGGCGATCCGTCGTGGCCGGGTGCCGACGGGGCGCCGAACGCGTCGGCCCGCCACGGACGTTGGCCGGGCCGGCGCAGGCCTCCGGCCGGCGCACCGGACACGACTCCATAACGATCAACGGGGCACCCGGAGCCGGGGGCGACGGGGCGCGGGTGGGACCGGCCCGGGGCCGCGCCGGTCCGAACCCCGGACAGGCGTTTGGACGCGGCCGTCCGGCGGTTACCGTAAGGGCACCATGAGCGCATCGCAGATCCCGCCTGCCACCGCCGTACCGGGCGATGACGTACCGACCCTGCTCGTAAAGATCTTCGGGAAGGACCGGCCCGGCATCACCGCAGGTCTCTTCGAGACCCTCGCCGCCTACTCCGTCGATGTCGTGGACATCGAACAGGTCGTGACCCGGGGACGCATCACGCTGTGCGCGCTGGTCACCGCCCCCTCCCCCGGCCAGGGCTCCGCCGAGGGCGACCTGCGGGCCACCGTGCACGGCTGGGCCGAGTCGATGAACCTCCAGGCGGAGATCATCTCCGGCCGGGGCGACAACCGCCCGCGCGGCACCGGACGTTCGCACGTCACTGTGCTCGGGCATCCGCTCACCGCGGAGACCACCGCCGCGATCGCCGCCGCTATAACGGCCACCGGCGGCAACATCGACCGCATCTTCCGGCTGGCCAAGTATCCGGTGACCGCCGTCGAGTTCGCGGTCTCCGGTGCGGAGACCGCGAGCCTGCGCAGCGTGCTGGCCCCCGAGGCCGCGCAGCTCGGGGTGGATGTCGCGGTGGTCGCGGCCGGGCTGCAGCGCCGGGCCCAGCGGCTGGTCGTCATGGATGTCGACTCGACGCTGATCCAGGACGAGGTCATCGAGCTGTTCGCGGCGCACGCCGGCTGTGAGGCCGAGGTCGCCGAGGTCACCGCCGCCGCGATGCGCGGTGAGCTGGACTTCGAGCAGTCCCTGCACGCCCGGGTCGAGCTGCTCGGCGGGCTCGACGCGTCCGTGGTCGAGGCGGTGCGCAAGGAGGTGCGGCTCACCCCCGGGGCCCGCACCCTGGTACGGACCCTCAAGCGGCTGGGCTACCAAGTCGGCGTCGTCTCGGGCGGTTTCACGCAGGTCACCGATGCGCTCCAGGAGGAGCTGGGGCTGGACTTCGCCTCCGCCAACACCCTGGAGATCGTCGACGGCAAGCTCACCGGCCGGGTCACCGGCGACATCGTCGACCGGGCCGGCAAGGCCAGGCTGCTGCGCAGCTTCGCCCAGCGGGCCGGGGTGCCGCTGGCACAGACCGTGGCGATCGGTGACGGCGCCAATGACCTCGACATGCTCAACGCCGCCGGGCTCGGTGTCGCCTTCAACGCCAAGCCGGTGGTGCGGGAGGCGGCGCACACCGCCGTGAACGTGCCGTTCCTGGACACCGTGCTGTATCTGCTGGGCATCACCCGCGAAGAGGTCGAGGCGGCGGAGACGCACGTCGGCTGAGCGGGCGGGCCCGGACTGCGGGCGGGGCAGGCCGGGGCCGTATGAGCGGGGCAGGCCCGGGGCCGTACGCCGGCCCGGTCGCCGCCGCGGCCGCCCGGACCCAGCGGTACGGCTGCCCGGACCACCCGTACGGGAGTGCGGCTGCTGGCGTCCGGGCATGGAAAGAGTCCCGGCGGACGCACCCCGCCCGCCCGGGAGCGGTCCCGCACACACGAAGGCCCCGGCAGACAGCTGCTGCCGGGGCCTCGTCGCGTCCGGGCCGCCCCGCGCGCACGGCGCAGGGGGCGCCGGGATCAGTCGTGCGGCGTCCAGTACGCGACCAGCCGGCCGACGCCGTGCTCCACCGACTTCCAGGAGCCGTTGAAGCTGAGCACGGCCAGCGAGGCGGTGGGGAATCCGCTGCGGTTCATCCGCGGCAGCAGATCGCCCTCGGCCTCGCCCGAGAGCGCGTCGGCGAGGGCGTGCACACCGGGGTTGTGTCCGACCAGCATCAGGTCGGACACGTCGTCGGACGTCTCGTTGAGCAGCGCGATGAGCTCCCCGAGGGAGGCTTCGTAGATCCGCTCCTCATAGACGGTCTTGGGCCGCTGCGGAAGCTCGTGGACGGCGAGCTTCCATGTCTCACGGGTGCGCGTGGACGTCGAGCACAGGGTGAGATCGGGGGTGATCCCGGCTCCGGCCAGCCAGCGGCCGGCGACCGGGGCATCCTTGCGGCCGCGCTCGGCGAGCGGACGTTCATGGTCGCTGGACTCCGACCATTCGGCCTTGGCGTGTCGGAAGAGGACAATCCGGCGTGGTGTATCGGCGCTCATGCGTCCCAGCTTCGCACGAAAGGCGGCGCGGGGCGCGGGGTGTTGAACTGCTGATTCCGCCTCTTGGGACGGTCCGCGGACGGTCATCAGGCACCACTGCGGACAATCCTGGCCAAGATCTCCAGCAGCGGGGCCAGGCCCTGCGGGACGCCCGCGGCACTCGCCGGGGAGGAATGGGCGACGAGCGCCAGCAGGGCCACGAAAGAGACCACCGGCAGGGCCACCGCCCACCACGGCAACCGCGCCCGCCGACGCGGGGCTCTGGCGGCGGGTGACCGGCGGAACACCGGGGGCATGCGGATCGCCTCCGTGGCGGCGCGAAGGGCGGCGCGACCGCGGACCGCGGTGCGCCCACCGCGTGGTGCGGTGTACTTCGACGCTACGGATCCGCCCCCGCCCTTCCCACCCGGGAAACCACCCACTCGTCCCTGATCCCGGCCCCCTAGGGGACGGTGGGGAGGCCCCCCTCCCCTGCGGGCCCGACCAGGGCGGACTAGGGCGCGGCGATACTCGCGATGATCGCGACGAGAACGGTCACGCCGAGCATGGCGCCCAGGACGAGGAGCAGCTTCTTGTGGCTGTTCTGCGGATTCGGTTCGAGCACTGGCATGGGCCCAGTGTCGCACTCAGGCCTCGTCCTCGATCCGGCGGTCCCGGCCGGCCAGCACCCCCATCGCGATCTGCGGCACCATCAGCCCCGCCATCAGGGCGATCGGCAGCCCCCAGCCACCGCTGTGCTGGTAGAGCGTGCCGACCAGCAGCGGTCCGGGGATGGAGAGCAGATAGCCGACGCACTGCACGAAGGCCGACAGCTTGACGACCCCGGCGGAGCTGGTCGCGCGCATCCCGATCATCGTCAGGGCCAGCGTGAAGGCGCAGTTGGAGACGCCCATCAGCAGCGCCCAGGCCCAGGCGCCGGCGGCCGGGGCCAGCCACAGCCCGGCCTCGCCGGCCAGCCCGCACAGGCCGAGCAGCACCACGAGCGGACCCTGATGCCGCATCCGGGCCGCCAGCCGCGGCACCACGAAGGAGAGCGGGACGCCCACCGCCATGGTGACCGCGAGCAGCACCCCCGCGGTGCCCGCCGGGACCCCGGCGTCGCGGAAGATCTGCGGCATCCAACCCATCGTGATGTACGCGGCGGTGGCCTGCAGACCGAAGAAGAGGGCCAGCCACCAGGCGGTCGGCGAGGAGGTGATCCGTACGGGGGCGTCCTCGGGGCGTACCGCGGCGCCCGCGGACGGTCCGGCGGCGGCCCCGCGCTGCCGTGCCACCACGAGCCAGGGCAGCACTGCGACGGCGGCGAGCACCGCCCAGCCCGCCAGTCCGGCCCGCCAACTGCCGCCCAGCGCACCGGCCATGGGCACGGTGAGCGCCGCGGCGAGCGAGGTGCCCAGGGCCAGCGCCATGGAGTAGAGCCCGGTCATCGGGCCGACCCGGTCGGGGAACCAGGCCTTGATCACGACCGGGATCAGCACATTGCTGACCGCGATACCGGCCAGGGCGACCGCGCTGGCGGCGAGGAAGCCGCCGGTGCCACCCGCGAACGGGCGCACCGCGATGCCCAGAGTGATCGCGGCCAGCCCGGCGCAGACGATCGTGCCGGGCCCCCAGCGTCTGGCCAGCCGGGGCGCGGCGATACCGAAGACGGCGAAGCACAGGGCCGGTACGGAGGTCAGCAGCCCGGCGACGGTGCCGCTCATGCCCAGACCGTCGCGGACCTCCTCCAGGAGCGCGCCGAGGCTGGTGATGGGCGGGCGGAGGGTGAGCGCGGCGAGCACCAGACCGGCCATGACGATCCGCGGCAGCCAGCGGCCGGCCGGTCCTCCGCCCGCCGCCGGACTCCGGGAGCCGCCCGCCGGACCCCGGGAGGCGCCTCCCGCAGGACCGGACTGCGGGAGCCCGGTGTCGTCGGTCGGTCGGGCGGGCGGGGCCGTGGAGCGCTCCTCGGCGGCGCCGAGTATCGCGGTGTCGTCGTCTGCCATGGGTCAAGCATAGAATCATGGGATGAATCCCTGTCCAGCGGATATCGGTACCCTCTGCTGGCCCGGGCGGCCGCCGGGGCCCACCAGGTCCACCGCGCCGCACGCTGTCGTCCGTCCTCCCCTCCACTTCGGAGCGCAGCCATGCCCCTGTCCTCTCCCCACCGGTCCGCGCTGGCCGACCAGGTGATCGCGCAGCTCCGCGCCCAGATCACCTCCGGCGAGTGGCCGGTGGGATCCCGTATCCCGACCGAGCCGGAGCTGGTCGAGCAGCTCGGGGTGGCCCGGAACACCGTCCGGGAGGCCGTACGGGCGCTGGCGCACAACGGGCTGCTGGACATCCGGCAGGGCTCGGGCACGTACGTGGTGGCGACCAGTGAACTGGCCGGGGTGATGCACCGGCGGTTCGCGGCGGCCGAGCCCGGCCACGTCGCCGAGCTGCGCAGCGCCCTGGAGGCGTCGGCCGCCCGGCTCGCCGCCCGCCGCCGCACCGAAGCGGACCTGCGGCAGATCGACGGATTGCTGGAGCGGCGCGAGGCGGCCTGGGAGTCGGGGGCGACCGAAGCCTTCGTGGAGGCGGACGCGACCTTCCACCTGGCGATCGTGGCGGCCTCGCACAACGAGGTGCTGGCCGAGGTCTACGCCGACCTCGGAGGCGTCCTCCGCGACCACCTGCGGGCCGACGTGGGTGCGGAGCTGCGGCCCGAGGCGCACATGGACCACTCCCGCCTGGTGGAGGCGATCCGCGCGGGCGACGGTGACCGGGCCGCCGCGGAGGCGAGCGTGCACCCCTTCGGCTGCCGGCCGGCCGTACCGGGGACCTGAGGGTTGGTCGAACGGTTCCCGTAGGGGATGCCGGCGCCCCCTGCGGGGCCACAACGCGGCAGGCGGGGGCGGTATTCCCATGATTGCCATGGCTGGTCCATGGCTGATCCCCATCGCTGATCCCCATGGCTGACTCCCATGGCGCAATGCGTACTGCCCGCCCCGGCACACCGGGACGGGCAGTACGGAGGAAGCTCGGGGCGTCAGGCGCCCATCATGTGCACACCGCCGTCGACGTGCACGATCTCGCCCGTCGTCCGCGGGAAGAAGTCGGACAGCATGCCGACGACACCACGGCCGGCCGGCTCCGGGTCGGCCAGGTCCCAGCCGATCGGGGCGCGGTGGTTCCACACGTCCGCCAGCTCCTCGAAGCCGGGGATGGACTTGGCGGCCATCGACTTGATGGGGCCCGCCGAGACCAGGTTGCAGCGGATGTTCCTGGGGCCGAGGTCCCGCGCCAGGTAGCGGTTGGTGCTCTCCAGCGCCGCCTTGGCCACGCCCATCCAGTCGTACTTCGGCCAGGCGATCTGCGCGTCGAAGGTGAGGCCGACGACCGCGCCGCCGTGCTCCATGAGCGGCAGGCAGGCCATCGTCAGCGACTTGTACGAGTACGCCGACACCTGCACCGCGGTGCCCACGTCCGACCACTCCGCCTCCAGGAAGTTGAAGGCGCCCTGCGGGCCGAAGGCGATGGAGTGCACGATGCCGTCGAGCCGGGCACCCTCGCCCTGGTGCTCGCGGATCTTGTCGGCCAGCCCGTCCAGGTGCTCCTGGTTGGTGACGTCCAGCTCGATGACCGGAGCGGGCTTGGGCAGCCGCTTGGCGATCCGCTCCACGAGCGAGAGCCGGCCGAAGCCGGTGAGGATGACCTCGGCGCCCTCGTTCTGGGCGACCTTGGCCGCCTGGAACGCGATCGACGACTCGGTCAGGACACCCGTGACCAGGATGCGCTTGCCTGCAAGGATTCCACTCATGCTGATCAGTGACCCATGCCCAATCCGCCGTCGACGGGAATGACGGCTCCGGTGATGTAAGCGGCATCGTCGGACGCCAGGAAGCGGACCGAGGCGGCGATCTCCTCGGGCTGCGCATACCGCGCGAGCGGTACCTGCTTGACGATGCCCTCCCGCTGCTCATCGGTGAGCACACGGGTCATGTCGGTGTCGACGAAGCCGGGGGCGACGACGTTGACGGTGATGTTGCGGCTGCCCAGCTCCCGGGCGAGCGAGCGGGCGAAGCCCACCAGCCCGGCCTTGGAGGCGGCGTAGTTCGCCTGGCCCGGCGCGCCCATCAGGCCCACCACGGACGAGATCAGCACGACCCGGCCCTTGCGGGCCCGCAGCATCGCGCGGTTGGCGCGCTTGACCACCCGGAACGTGCCGGTGAGGTTGGTCTCCAGGACCGAGGTGAAGTCCTCCTCGGACATCCGCATCAGCAGCTGGTCACGGGTGACGCCGGCGTTGGCCACCAGCACCTCGACCGGACCGTGCTTCTCCTCGATCTCCTTGTACGCCTGCTCGACCTGCTCGTTGTCCGTGATGTCGCACTTCACGGCCAAAAACCCCGCGGGTGGCTCGCCCGAGCGGTAGGTGATGGCGACCTTGTCGCCTGCCTCGGCGAAGGCACGGGCAATGGCGAGGCCGATGCCGCGGTTACCTCCGGTGACCAGAACCGAGCGGCTCAAGAGATCACCCTTTCCGTTTCCTGTCCGTCCTGCGTTCGATACGAAACTATCGGTCACGGGGCGCTTCCGTGGAATCGAGCACGGACAGGCGCATGCGCCGGTGACTGTCGGGATCCCACAGAACCACGCGCCGGGGACCGCTCCCCGGCAGCCCGGTCGGCCGTGTCGCGACGGGCCCGGCACCGCGCCGCCCCGGCCGACTCACGGTGCCGGACCCACCTGCGCTCTGGGCCGCGGGCGCCCCGCAGGGGATGATGCAGGCGCCGACCACGGGAGGACTCCTTGCCTGCACCCCATGCCCTCGACGACTCGTTCCTGGCGCTGCCGTTGCGCGCGCTGGCGGACGCCGCGCTGGCCCGCGCCCGCGCGCTGGGCGCCGACCACGCGGACTTCCGCCTGGAGCGGATCCGCAGCGCCGCCTGGCGGCTGCGGGACGCCCGTACCTCCGGGACGTCCGACACCACCGACCTCGGGTACGCGGTGCGGGTGGTGCACGGCGGGGCCTGGGGTTTCGCGTCCGGGGTGGATCTGACCATGGACGCGGCGGCGCGGGTGGCCGCGCAGGCCGTGGCGATGGCGAAGCTGTCGGCGAAGGTGATCCGGGCCGCGGGCTCCGACGAGAGGGTCGAGCTGGCGGCGGAACCGGTGCATCCGGACCGGACCTGGATCTCCTCCTACGACATCAACCCGTTCGACGTTCCGGACGCCGAGAAGACCGGGCTGCTGGCCGACTGGAGCGCCCGCCTGCTGGCCGCCGAGGGCGTGTCCCACGCGGACGCCTCGCTGCTGACCGTCCAGGAGAACAAGTTCTACGCCGACACCGCGGGCACCAGCACCACTCAGCAGCGGGTGCGGCTGCATCCGCAGCTGACTGCGGTCGCCGTGGACCCGGTGAGCGGCGACTTCGACTCGATGCGCACCCTCGCCCCGCCGGTCGGACGCGGCTGGGAGTACCTGACCGGCGACCACTACGACTGGGACGGGGAACTGGCCCGCATCCCGGAGCACCTCGCCGAGAAGATGCGCGCCCCCGGCGTCGAGGCCGGCACCTACGACCTGGTGGTGGATCCCTCCAACCTCTGGCTGACGATCCATGAGTCGATCGGCCACGCCACCGAGCTGGACCGGGCCCTGGGCTACGAGGCGGCGTACGCGGGCACCTCGTTCGCCACCTTCGACCAGCTCGGCAAGCTGGCGTACGGCTCCGCGCTGATGAACGTGACCGGCGACCGGACCGCCGAACACGGCCTCGCGACGATCGGCTACGACGACGAGGGAGTGGCCGCCCAGTCCTGGGACCTGATCAAGGACGGAACCCTGGTCGGCTATCAACTCGACCGCAGAATCGCCCGGTTGACCGGCTTCTCCCGCTCCAACGGATGCGCCTACGCGGACTCGCCGGACCATGTCCCGGTCCAGCGGATGGCCAACGTCTCGCTCCAGCCGGCGCCGGACGGCCCGTCCACCGAGGAGCTGATCTCGGGCGTGGAGCGCGGCATCTACGTCGTCGGCGACCGCTCCTGGTCCATCGATATGCAGCGGTACAACTTCCAATTCACAGAGCAGAGGGCATACACAATCCGGAACGGACGCCTTTGCGGGCAGGTCCGGGATGTTGCCTATCAGGGCACCACCCCTGAGTTCTGGGGCTCCATGGTGGCGGTCGGAGGACCGCAGACGTACGTCCTCGGAGGGGCTTTCAACTGCGGAAAGGCTCAACCTGGCCAGGTCGCCGCGGTGTCCCACGGCTGCCCCACGGCACTGTTTCGGAACGTGAACATCCTGAACACTTCGCAGGAGTCCGGCCGCTCCTGACAGGCAGCACGCCGGGTCCCGAAGTCTGCACCAGGTCGACACGCAAGCACGGCGAACCCCCTAGACGAATGAGTCCGGTGTTCTCAGTGGTCGAAGGCGATCAGGGATCGTTTGATCTTGGCGTCGGTGGGCCAGTTGTGCCAGATGGCGGCTGCGAGGGCGAGGAGCCGTTGGCCGGTGCGGGCGAAGACGCCGGCAAGGGTTCTGCCGCCGTGCTGTTCCAGGCTGGCTGAGCGGGCCTTTGAGCGTGTCGAACACGGCCTCGATCCAAGGCGGACGCGGGCGAGACGGCCGTGCCGGACGGGCTCGCCTTTCCGGTCCGGCCGGCGGGAGGCCGCGCAGGGCAGTGGTGTGGGGTCGATCAGCCTCAGGTCGTCGTGCCAGGTCGGCACCCGCCGGGCCAGGGCCTCGATCACGTGGCTGATCAGCGATCCGGCCGTGTTGAGCCGCTTGTTGTAGGCAGACTGCTGAGGCAGGTAGCGAAAGAGGTGCCCCAGCCGGGCGGGGGCAAAGCGGATCCAGTGTCCGGCCGAGGCAAAGCCCAGCAGGACCTGGGCGACGGCAAGGCACAAAAGTTCGGCGTCCGTCAGTTTCGGGGGTCGCCCGATCCGGCGACGCGGGGCCACGTGGTCGCGATGAACACGTACAGTGCCGCCAGAAGGGCGTCCAGGTTTGTCGTCACACACGAGCCAACGGGCGCCCTTCGCCATGGTCGCGGCCAGCACAAACATCGGACTCATTCATCTAGGGGCTTACATTGGTTTCGCCCGGCACGGATCCCTCGCTGACCCGCAAGCGATATGTCCTTGCTGCCATGGGGTGCACCGGGGGCATGGTCCTCCTCGACGTGACGGTCGTCGCGGTGGCTCTCGATCCGGTGGCGCGAGGCCTGGAAATGAATGCGTCCGCCATGCACCGGGTGGTACTCGTCTACGCCCTGTCCCTGGCGGCACTTGTGCCGGTCGGCGGAATGGCGACGCGAAGGTTCGGTCTCCTTCCCGTCTTCCGGTGCGGGGTCGTGCTCTTTGCCCTTGCCTCCGGGGGTTGTGCCCTGGCGCCGGCAGTCGGGCCCGCTGCCTCGCTCCTCCTCGGAGCGAGAGCGGTTCAGGGAGCGGGGGCCGCATTGATACTCCCCGTCGCCACAACCGTCATCACCGATGTCTACGAGGAACGCGAGCGTGGCAGGGCCTTGGCCACCTACGCCGGTGTGGCCCAGCTGTTCTTCGTGCTCGGGCCCCTGGCGGGGGCCTTGCTGACGCGGTTCTTCGGATGGCCTTCCGTCTTCCTGGTCAATATTCCGCTCGCGGGATCGGTCCTGTGGGCGATCGCCAAAGCGCGGTGGCGCGATCAGGCTCCGGGGGAGCCGCTCCATGTCCTTCAGCCGTTCCTCATGACCCCGGCACTGGTCGTGCTCGTCTTCGCCCTGTATCAGAGCGGAATCTGGGGCCTTGATGCGAGGACGGTTCCTGCCCTGGCCTTGGGCGTGCTTCTGCTGGCTCTCTCGGTCCGGGTCATCCTGAGAGCCGCCCATCCTCTTCTCGATTTGGGTCTTTTGCGGAACCGCACCTATGCCGCGGCGGTGGCGGTCACGTTCCTGGTCCAGGCCGCCCAATTGCCCGTGCTGGTGCACGGCGCCGTTTATCTGCGACAGGATCTGCACCTGACGGTGCTCGGCTCCGGCGTGGCACTGCTCCCTTTTGTCGCTGCGCTGGCCGTGGGAACTTTCGCCTCCGGATTTCTCCTTGAGCGCTTCCAGGCGATCCGGGTGCCTGTCTTGTGGGGTTTGGCGGTCGCCACCCTCGGGACCGCCGCTTGGGCGGCCGTTCTTCCCTGGGGCGCATACCTGTGGCAGGTCCCCGGGATGATCGTCGCCGGCCTCGGGATGGGCATGCCCATTCCCGCGCTGAGTGCGGAAATGATGAGCGCCGTCACCGTCGACGAACGTGCGGATGCCTCCGTCCTCCGGCAAACCCTGCGGCAATTGGGCGGGGCCTTCGGGTTCGCCGCCGCGGGAGCACTCGTCCTGTCGGCCAACGATCGGGAATCCAACGCCGCCGGAATCATCAAGGCGTCGGCAACCCTCCACGGATTCGTCTTCGCGAGCATCGTGCTGGCCGTCACCTTCGCTCTGGCCGCCGCCAAGCTGCCACGCAAAAGGCCCTTTTTCCGCAACCGGGTGCGAACCTGAGCGCTCCTTCGCGGGAGGCGGCTCAACGACGACGCGGCCTTCTTCCCGAGGGCGCTTACGGAGGGGGCGGGGGCTACGCGGCGGTCGGCCGGGTCACCAAGCGCAACTGCGCCTCCTGCTCCTGGTCGCCGGATGTCCAACCGACCTCCTGGATCGCGAACACCGAAGCCAGGCCTGCGCGCAGGCGGTCGACCGCGCAATGCGGCGCGCCGGGCGGAGCCGGGCGCCCCGGCCGGGCGTGCGGCCTTCGGCCGGTCCCGTCCGGACGCCCACCGCCCTTCCAGCCGTACCGCCTTGAACGTGCGAAGCCCCCACCGGCAGCAAAACGATGGGGGCTTCGTTGTGCCCTTTAGGCCGCGTCCGGCCGCTGTCGCAGACCTTGCCACCTTCCGGTTCCCCGCTGTCCGGCGACGAGATGACCGCGATGGTGCACCCCGGCGTGCGACGTCCGCTCTTCGGCGTTTAGGCAGTTTTTCGCATCACTTCCGAATGATCCAGTTGCACCTGCCGTCGCTGTCACCTGATGGCTTTACTCGACGCTAGCGAGCTTGACAGAGGCCCCGCAGCGTCCCCGGCCGGGTCGCTTCGCGTGAATGACCTGCCTTCCAGGCGACGCCCTGCCTGAGCCACTTGGTCTTCGCAGGCCCCTCCAGCCCTACCGCACCTCTTGTGGGGCCATGGGCGCGTCAGCGTCCCCGTGCTCTTGCTCGCTCCCGGCAGAGTGGCATGTTCCAAGGAGAAGAGCCTCATGGCCCCCGTAGTGAGCAGTGTCGGCCCCACCCAGAGCGCTCCAGCAAGAGGCACGTCCGTCCCTGTCAGCGGAACCGGTGTCACCGGTGCCTCGGCCGTCCATACGGCCGGCATCGCGGAGCTGGGGGGACGTCATGGAGCCAAATGAGCCGCTGTTGGCAGACGAGATCCCAGTCGGGCACGCACCCATCGTGGCCTCGATCACCCCGGACAGCCGGTACCTCTACGTGACGAACTTCGGGAGCAGCAGCGTCAGCGTCATCGACACGACCACCCGCAGCGTCATCACCACGATCGGGGTGGCCAACGGGCCGTGGGGGGTCGCAGTCGCCCCGGACGGGCTGCGCGCCTACGTGGCCTGCTTCGGGACCAACAGTGTGGCAGTCATCGACACCGCCACCCGCACCGTCACGGCCAGCATTTCGGGGTTAAACAAGCCCTTGGGCCTCGCGGTGTCACCCGACGGCTCCCGCCTATATGTGGCCAGCCAGGGTGGGAACCGGGTGGATGTGATCAGCACGGCCACCGACACCATCATCGCCTCGGTACCGGTGGGCACCGGGCCACGCAACGTGGCGGTCACCCCCGACGGGACGGAGGTGTACGTCACCGAGGAAGGTGCGAACGCGGTTTCGGTCATCGACACCGCCACCCACACCGTCATCGCGGCCCTCACCGGGTTCCTCTTTCCCCGGGGGGTGGTGGTTTCTCCGGGCGGGCAGCGCGTCTATGTGACGGAGTACGGCGGCAACCAACTGGACGTCATCGACACGGCCACGCACACCACCGTAGACACGGTCACCGGGCTGCCCATCCCCTTCGGCGTGGCGGTCAGCCATGACGGGCTGCTCGCGTACGTGGCACGCGACGGCGACGACAGCGTCTCCGCCATCGACCTCATCAGGAACGAGATCATCGATACGGTGCCGGGCTTCCACGCGCCGTCCTGGCCGGTGATCACCCCGGACGACCTCGAGGTCTACGTGGTCAACAACGGCAACGAGACAGTGAAGGTGCTGACCGCACCATCCGGTGCGTACCCCGACGTCGGGCCCATGTCCGGTGGGACGACGGTCGACATCTTCGGAGAAGGACTGCGCAACACCACCGCCGTACGCTTCGGCTGCCAACCGGCCGTCTCCTTCACGGTCCTCAACGACCAGGAACTCCTGGCCGTCTCGCCGCGCCTCGTCACCGACGTCAAGATCGACGCCACGCTGGGGCAGGACACCACCCGGACCGTGGGCCGCTTCTACTACCTCCCCGACTCGGTGCTCAGCAGGATCAGCCCGACGTCCGGGCCGCTGAGCGGAGGCGGCACCCTCACCGTGTTCGGTCACGGCCTGATCACCACCACATCGGTGCGCTTCGGCGACGTGGCCGTCACCCCATCGTTCGTGTTGGATGACAGGGTCACCGTGACGGTGCCTCCCGCGACGACGGCCGGCCCCGTGTCGATCACCCTGGTCACGCGGAGCAACTCCTACGGACGGGCCACCTTTACCTACGTGGCGTCGCCCGGCATCACCTCCGTAAGCCCCTCCACCGGCCCGACAGCGGGCGGCACCCCCATCCTCATCGAGGGCACCGAGCTCGCGTTCACCCAGTCAGTGACGATCGGCGGAGTCGCAGCCTCCTTCGGGTCCGTCTCCGACACCCGGATCGTCGCCGTCACTCCCCCCGCAGCCGCCCCTGGCCCCGCGGACGTCACGGTGACGACGACGGGCGGCACCGCCACCGCCCCCGGGGCCTTCCTCTACACCTGAGAGCCGGGGGCCACTTGCCCCTGAGTGCCCGTTCAGCGGCCGCACATGCGTGCGTGACGCTCAGCCTTGGACCGAGGCGTACCGAAGCCCGTCACGATCCGCCGCTTACGGCAGCCCGCGCAAACCACCCAGCGAACGCCCCGACCGTCCTCCTCAATCCGCACCTCACTGCCCTGTCGCGTCTTGAGCGTCCGTCCCCATGCCATCCCGATACCCCGATCTCAGATTCGCCTTAGCCGGCACCAGCAGGTCCGGCCGGTCAGAACGTCATCACCCCTGCGGGGCGATCCGGCAGTGGCGCGCCCGGCAGGCGCCCGCGGACTGCGGCACCGTCGTTCACCTCAGCGCCATTCCCGCGCAGCAAAAGGCCGTCAAGGCGCCATGCGCCACGCGCAACCTCGTGGGGGCTCCTCCGGCCCCCGCCCCCCACGACCAGGGAGCCTGCTACGCCACCGTCCGCACAGCAGGTCAACAGCCTCTATGTTCACCCAGCAGCAGGCCTACGCCATCCGGAACGGCCAACTGGCCGGGCAACTGCGCGATGTGGCCTACCAGGCGACCACCACCGACTTCTGGGGCTCGATGACGGCGGTCGGCGGCCCGCAGACCTATGTCCTGGGCGGCGCCTTCAACTGCGGCAAGGCTCAGCCGGGGCAGGTCGCCGCGGTCTCCCACGGCTGCCCGTCGGCACTGTTCCGGGAGGTCAACATCCTGAACACGTCGGCCGAGTCGGGGCGCGACCGAGCGGGCGGCCCGACCGCATCACAGCTGACCGGCAGTGGTCTCCCCAGGCCTGTGGGGCCGGTCCACGGACGTTCCCCATCGACCTGGGGAGCTGCGCGCGCGGGTGGGTAACCACCGCTCTTGCAGACCGCGGACCGCCCCGGCCGGGCTCCTGGCGCCTGCGCGGCCGGCGAGCGGTCAGCTGCCGCAGGTGCACCCCGCGGCGGGCTCGGCCGCCGACCGACCGGTGCAGCAGGCGTCGGCCCCCGAATCGAGGGCGGCGCTCTTGTCCATCCGGTCGGCGTCGGCCTTGACGACGTAGACCTCCCAGGGCTCATTGCCGGGGCCGTGGACCCAGACCTTGTCCTGGAGGGCGTAGCAGCAGGACGTGTCGTTCTCCTCGAAGGTCGCCAGGCCGGCCTCCTTGAGACGGGCCGTGGCGGCGGTGACCTCGTCGGTGGAGCCGACCTCGACGCCGAGGTGGTCCAGACGGGTCTCCCGGCCGGGCTCGCCCTCGATCAGGACGAGCTTGATCGGGGGCTCGGTGAGAGCGAAGTTCGCGTATCCGGGGCGGCGCTTGGCCGGCTCGGCGCCGAAGAGCTTGGAGTAGAAGGCGATCGATCCTTCGAGGTCGGCCACGGTGAGGGCAAGCTGCACACGGGACATGGCACTCTCCCTGATCCTCGCTGAATTGATGTCTGTCGAATCAAGCTTGCGCCTTGGATAGATGAACGTCAACATAGATGCGTGTCGAAACAAGAGCTGATGGCGCTCGGCCGGGGAGCCGGGGATGCCGGCGGATGCTGTCCGGGGCTGCTGACCGCCCTGCTGGACGAGGAGCAGGCCGTCGAGCTGGCGAAGGTCTTCAAGGCCCTGGGGGATCCGATCCGGCTGCGACTGCTGTCGATGATCGCCTCCCGGCAGGGCGGGGAGGTCTGCGTCTGCGACCTCACGCCGGCCTTCGAGCTGTCCCAGCCGACGATCTCCCACCACCTCAAGCTGCTGCGGCAGGCCGGTCTCATCGACTGCGAGCGCCGCGGGACGTGGGTCTACTACTGGCTGCTGCCCGAGATGACGGACAAGCTCGCAGGGATCCTCACCCGTCCGGAACCGCGGTCCGGCCGGTCCCTCAACGAGCCCGCCGGGGACGCCTCATGACCGCAGAGGCCCCCGCCGCGGGGCCCCTCGCCGCCCGGTTGTCGTTCCTGGACCGCTTCCTCGCCGTCTGGATTCTGATCGCGATGGGCGCCGGCCTCGGCCTCGGGCGCCTCGTTCCCGGGCTCGGCGGCGCACTGGCGGAGGTGACGGTCGCCGGCGTCTCGCTGCCGATCGCGCTCGGCTTGTTGGTGATGATGTATCCGGTGCTGGCCAAGGTCCGCTACGACCGCCTGGGGACCGTCACCCGCGACCGACGGCTGCTGGTGCCGTCGCTGGTCCTGAACTGGGTCCTCGGCCCGGCGGTGATGTTCGCGCTGGCCTGGATCTGCCTGCCCGACCTGCCGGAATTCCGGACCGGCCTGATCATCGTCGGTCTCGCCCGGTGCATCGCCATGGTCCTCCTCTGGAACGACCTGGCCTGCGGCGATCGTGAGGCCGCCACCGTCCTCGTCGCCCTCAACTCCGTGTTCCAGGTGATCGCGTTCGGCCTGCTGGGCTGGTTCTACCTCGCTGTCCTGCCGGGATGGCTCGGCCTGCAGCGGACGACCCTGGACGTCAGCGGGTGGGAGATCACGCGCGCCGTGCTGCTCTTCCTCGGCATCCCGCTGCTGGCCGGATTCCTCACCCGCCGCCTGGGCGAAAGGGCCAGGGGCCGGGCCTGGTACGAGGCCCGACTGATCCCGCGGATCGGGCCGTTCGCCCTGTACGGGCTGCTGTTCACGATCGTCGTGCTCTTCGCCCTCCAGGGCGACGCGATCACCTCACGGCCCCTGGACGTCGCCAGGATCGCGCTGCCGCTGCTGGTCTACTTCGCCGTGATGTGGGCCGGGTCCATGGCCCTGGGCCGGGCGGTGGGCCTGGACTACCCGAAGACGACGACGCTGGCGTTCACCGCCGCCGGCAACAACTTCGAACTCGCCATCGCGGTCGCCATCGCCACCTTCGGCGCCGCCTCCGGCCAGGCTCTGGCCGGGGTCGTCGGCCCGCTCATCGAGGTGCCCGTCCTGATCGGACTGGTCCATGTCGCCCGGTCCGCCCGCCGCTTCTTCCCCCTGACCACCGGTACGACTGCCGCGCCGGCCGCCACCGAGGAAGGTCCTGCCCGTGTCTGAGTCCACGCCGTCCGTGCTGTTCGTGTGCGTCCACAACGCAGGCCGGTCCCAGATGGCCGCCGCCTTCCTCGCCCGTCTCGCCGGCGGCAGGGTCGAGGTCCGCTCCGCCGGATCCGCTCCCGCCGAGACCGTGAACCCGGCCGTGGTGGCGGCGATGGCCGAGGTCGGCATCGACCTGTCCGCACAGGCCCCCAAGATCCTCACCGCTGACGCCGTGCGGGCCTCCGACGTGGTGATCACCATGGGGTGCGGCGACGCCTGCCCCGTCTTCCCCGGCAGGACGTACCTGGACTGGAAGCTCGCAGACCCCGCCGGGCAGGGCGTCGAAGCCGTCCGCCCGATCCGCGACGAGATCGAACAACGGATCCGCGGTCTGCTGACCGCTCTCCTGCCCGGCGACGTCTGAGCGGCCACAGCACGCACCCGGCCCGGTCGCCACCGCCCGCTCCGGTCGGCCGACGTATGTCTCCACCGGCGCGGGGGCCGCCGATAAGCTCTGCTCCCAGGTCGGCACCACATTCGTGACCATGCCGAACACGACGCAGGAGGCGTGTCGATGAGCCGTCGCACCACTACGCCGCACGAGATCGTCGAGCGGGCCCTGGAGCTCTCGCGGGCCGACGGCTGTGTGGTCATCGCCGACGAGCACTCCAGCGCCAATCTGCGCTGGGCGGGCAATGCCCTGACCACCAACGGCGTCACCCGCGGCCGCACCCTCACCGTCGTGGCGACCGTCGACGGCGGGCAGGGCACCGCGTCCGGCGTCGTGACCCGCTCCGCGGTGACGGCGGACGAGCTGGAGCCGCTGGTCCGGGCGGCCGAGGCGGCGGCCCGGGAGGCCGGGCCCGCCGAGGACGCGCAGCCGCTGGTGGGCGGCGGGAAGGCGTCCGCCCACTTCACCGAGGCGCCCGCCGAGACCTCCTCGGAGGTGTTCGCGGCGTTCGCACCGGCGCTGGGCGAGTCCTTCCGGCAGGCCCGCTCCGGCGGCCGGGAGCTGTACGGCTTCGCACACCACGGCGTCGTCTCGTCGTATCTGGGCACCTCGGCCGGGCTGCGGCTGCGGCACGACCAGCCCACCGGGACGCTGGAGCTGAACGCCAAGTCGGCCGGTACCGGCGCCGAACCCCGCTCGGCCTGGGCGGGCCGGGCGACCCGTGACTTCACCGATGTCGATCCGCGGGAGATGGACGCCGAGCTGAGCCGGCGGCTGGGCTGGGCGGAGCGGCGGATCGAGCTGCCCGCCGGGCGATACGAGACGCTGCTGCCGCCGACCGCCGTCGCCGACCTGCTGATCTACCAGATGTGGTCGTCCGGGGCCCGGGACGCCGCGGAGGGCCGTACGGTCTTCTCCCGGCCGGCCGACGGCTCGGACGCGGCCCGGCCCGGGGCGGGCACCCGGCTGGGCGAGCGGCTCAGCGAGCTGCCGCTGACGCTGCGCAGCGACCCGCGGGCGGCCGGTCTGGAGTGCGCCCCGTTCGTCCTGGCGCACTCCTCCGGCGACGACGCCTCGATCTTCGACAACGGGCTGCCGCTCGCGCCCACCGAGTGGATCCGCGAGGGCGTCCTGCACCGGCTGCCGACCACCCGGCACAGCGCCGGGCTGACCGGGCTCCCGGTGGCGCCGGCCATCGACAACCTCCTCCTGGAGGGCGGCGGTTCACGCTCGCTGGACGAGATGGTGGCGGCCGCCGGGCACGACGGTCCCACGCTGCTGCTGACCTGCCTGTGGTACATCCGCGAGGTGGACCCGGCGACGCTGCTGCTGACCGGGCTGACCCGGGACGGCGTCTATCTGGTCGAGAACGGCGAGGTGACCGGCGAGGTGAACAACTTCCGGTTCAACGAGTCGCCGGTGGATCTGCTGTCCCGGGCGGTGGAGGCGGGCCGTACGGAGCGGACCCTGCCGCGCGAGTGGGGCGACTACTTCACCCGGGCCGCGATGCCGGCCCTGCGCGTCGCGGACTTCCATATGAGTTCGGTCAGCCGCGGGGTGTGACGGGGCCGGTCCCGCCCGCTGTCGGGCCCCGCGCGCGCAAACCCGTGTGTGGGGCCCGCTGCGCTGGCCATAGACTTCTGCCCGGTCCCCTCTGGGCCACCCTGTCCTCCCTTACGGGAAATACCGATCGATCAGGAACGCCATGACACGCCTCGGCGAATCCGTCGCCCGCGCCAGCACGCTGCTCTCCAGCGACCTCTCCTCGGACGCCACCGTCCAGGAGCTGCTCCAGGAGACGGGTGCGCGGCGCTATCTCGACCTGACGGACCTGTCGGCCAAGGAGCAGGCCGAGCTGATCGCATCCCGTACGGTCGAGGTCCTGCCGGGCGTGGACAAGCTGGCCGAGCGGATCGAGGAGCGCCGGGCGGGCGGCCGGGGCCTGCACATCAAGCTGGGCATCGACCCGACGGCGACCGATGTGCACCTGGGGCATGCGGTCCCGCTGATCATCCTGAGCCGGTTCCAGCGGCTGGGCCATGACGTCACGCTGATCATCGGCGACTTCACCGCCAAGATCGGCGACCCGTCGGGCCGCACCGCCGAGCGCCCGCCGCTGACCGACGAGGACATCGCGCACAACCTCGCCACCTACCGCGAACAGGTACGCCCCTTCTTCGACTTCGAGAAGGTCAGCTTCCGGCAGAACAGCGAGTGGCTGGCGCCCTACACCTTCCCCGAGCTGCTCGCGCTGCTCGCCCACGTCCCGGCCTCGCAGCTGCTGCAGCGCGAGGACTTCCGCAACCGGCTGGCGGCCGGCTCCGGCCTGACCATGACGGAGCTGCTCTACCCCGTCGCGCAGGGCCTGGACTCGGTGGCGCTCAACTGCGATGTGGAGCTCGGCGGCTCGGACCAGCTGCTCAATCTGCAGATGGCCCGCAAGCTGATGGAGCTGCGCGGGCAGACCCCGCAGCTGATCGTCACCATGCCGCTGATCGAGGGCACGGACGGCACGGGCGCCAAGATGTCCAAGTCCAAGGGCAATTACGTCGGGCTGAGCGCGCCCGCCGACGATGTCTTCGGCAAGATCATGTCGGTGCCGGACCGGCTGATGGAGCCGTACCTCAAGGCCTGGACGGAGTGGACCGACGAGGAGATCGGGCTCGCCCTGGGCCGGGTCGCGGACCGCTCGCTGCACCCGATGGATCTGAAGAAGATCCTCGCGGGCGAGGTCGTGGCCGCGCTGTACGGCCTGGACGCGGCGATGGCGGCGCGGGCCGGGTTCATCGCGCAGTTCTCCAAGAAGTCGTTCTCCGATGTGGAGTCGCTGCCGGTCGTCGAGGTCGCCGCGCACGGCGCCGAGACGGTGGCGACGGTGCTGACGACGGTGCTGGAGTTCACGCCGAGCGCCTCGGCGGCGCGGCGGCTGGCCAAGCAGAATGCGCTGCGGCTGGTCGTGGAGGGCGCGGACGGTCAGCAGACCGTGGTGCTCGCGGAGGCCGACGCGGTCCGCCCGCTGCGCGAGGTCCTGGCTGAGAAGCTGGCGGACACGGCCGGGGTGACGTACCTGAAGGCCGGGCGGAAGCTGGCGCAGCTCGACGGCCGCTGAGCGGGCGCACACGACAGGGGCGGCCGGCGCGCATCCTTCGCGCGCCGGCCGCCCCTGTCGTGTGCGCCACCGGGCCCGCCCGGGCGGGACACCACCTAGGTGGCGTGTCTCTTGTGGCCGCGCATGGAGACCCAGAGACGGTCCCCGATGGCGACGATGAGGACCGCGCCCGCCAGTTGCAGCAGGTGCCGGATCCAGTCGATGCCCTTGGTGTCGGCGACCCCGAGGCCGGTGGCCGCCCAGTTGCCCAGGACGCTGCCCAGCATGCCGAAGATCACGGTCAGCCAGAGCGGAATCTGTTGCTTGCCCGGGATGAGGGCCTTGGCGATCAGGCCCAGCACCAGGCCCACGATGATGGCCCACAACCACGTCATGACGCCTCCTCTTGCGGCGCGGTGCAGATGTTCGCCCCTCAGTGTCGCCCCACGGCGGCCCGTGCGCACCCGGAGCGAGGCGACGGGGAGACGGGGTCGGGGCGGGCACGGCACGCCCCGGTCTCGTAGGCGACGCGACCGCGGCGTACCGTGGAATCCGACCGGATTTCGGGGAGAATCCGGCACGACTGACCAGGTGGTGGAAGTGATGCGGAAGCAGAGCAGCGGCCAGGCCTTCCGGATCACGGGGGCCCGGCAGGGCCTGTCCGAGGACGTCCGCGGGCGGCAGCGCCGGTATGTGATCTCGATGGCGGTGCGGACGGTGGCCGTGGTGCTGACCGTGGTGCTGTGGAACGTCGAGCGGCCGGTGGCGATCGCGACGCTGGTGCTCGGTCTGGCGCTGCCCTATATCGCAGTGGTGATCGCCAACGCGGGCCGGGAGAACGCCACTTCGGTCCCGAAGACGTTCATCGCGGCCCCGACCAGGCCGATGCTGACGCGGGATGCCTCCGACGCCCCCGCGGAGTCCGTTCCCGAGCGGCCGGCGACGGGCACGTCCGGCCCGCGGCCCGACCCCAGTTGATCTCGACGCGGTCTGCAAAGCTCAAGAAAAGCTCAGATCAATCATGGAGTTCCGGTGCACCAGGCACCATCCCCCGTGACATACTGCGTACGCGCTCCGCATCCCCCGTCGGAGCGACGGACCGACGCCGGGCGGCTCCCCCCGTGGCTGCCCGGCGTCGTCATGTCCGGGAGCCCGAAGGGTCCGTGCGCAGGACGTAGGGTTGAGGCCGTGAACTCCCCGAATTCCCAGGATCCCGCCGCCCGGGACGACAGTGCCGTCATCTGCTCCGCGAAGGGCTGCCGCGCCGCCGCCGTATGGGTGCTGGCCTGGAACAACCCGAAGCTGCACACTCCCGACCGGCGCAAGACCTGGCTGGCGTGCGAGGAGCACCGGGAGCATCTGTCGCAGTTCCTCGGTGTGCGCGGCTTTCTGAAGGACGTGGTGACGCTGGAGGAGTGGGAGGCGTCGGCCGCCGGCAGCTGACCGCTTCAGCCACTGACCGCTTCCACCTCCGCTCGCGTCAGCCGCCGATCGCGGACATGGGGCGCTCCGGCTGCAGGAAGGACGGGTCGTCCAGACCGGAGCCCGCCTTCTTGCCCCACATCGCGGTCTCCCACAGCCGCGCGATCTCGTCGTCGGGGGCCTCGGAGCGCAGCGCCGTCCGCAGGTCCGTCTCCTCGGTGGCGAACAGGCAGGTCCGTATCTGACCGTCGGCGGTGAGCCGGGTACGGTCGCAGGCCCGGCAGAACGGGCGGGTGACGGAGGCGATCACCCCGACGCGGTGGGGGCCGCCGTCCACCAGCCAGCGCTCGGCGGGTGCGGAGCCGCGCTCCTCCTGGCCTTCGGGGGTGAGCGTGAAGCGGGTGCGCAGCGAGGTGAGGATGTCACCGGCGGTGATCATGCCGTCGCGCTTCCAGCCGTGCTGGGCGTCCAGGGGCATCTGCTCGATGAAGCGGAGTTCGTAGTCGTGGGCGATCGCCCAGGCCAGGAGGTCGGGGGCCTCGTCGTCGTTGAGGCCCGGCATCAGGACGCTGTTGACCTTGACGGGGGTCAGCCCGGCCTCGCGGGCCGCGTCCAGACCGCGCAGGACGTCGTCGTGCCGCTTGCGGCGGGTCAGGGCCTGGAAGACCTCCGGCCGCAGGGTGTCCAGCGAGACGTTGACGCGGTCGAGCCCGGCGTCGCGCAGCGCGGCGGCCGTGCGCTGCAGGCCTATGCCGTTGGTGGTCAGGGACATCTGGGGGCGCGGGGTCAGGGCGGCGACACGCTCGACGATGCCGGGCAGGCCGGGGCGGAGCAGTGGTTCACCGCCGGTGAAGCGGACCTCGTCGATGCCCAGGTCCCGCACGGCGATGGTGATCAGCCGGACGATTTCGTCGTCGGTGAGCAGATCGGGCTTGGCGAGCCACTGCAGGCCTTCCTCCGGCATGCAGTACGTGCACCGCAGATTGCAGCGGTCGGTGAGTGAAACGCGCAGGTCGGTGGCCACACGACCGTAGGTGTCGATGAGCACTGGGCCCCCTCCCCGAGAGTGATGACTCAAGACGTCTGCCCTTCGCGGACAGGTACGTATTCGAGCCTACGCGATGGGTGTGACAGCGAGCAGGGCGGAGAAGCACGAGGTGGGCGGGGTGGCGTCGTAGCTCTCTACGACGCGACCCCGCCCTGGCCCTGTGGGGACGGCCCAGTGGCCGGTCTCAGTGGGCCCCGGTCCCGGTCAGCGAGCGGACCTCCAGTTCGGCGTACTTCGCGGCGTCCGGCTCCTCCTTGGACAGCAGGGATCCCAGCCAGCCGAGCAGGAAGCCGAGCGGGATGGAGATCAGGCCGGGGTTCTCCAGCGGGAAGAAGCCGAAGTCCGCGCCGGGGAACATCGAGGTCTCCTTCCCGGAGACGACCGGGGAGAAGAGCACCAGCAGGACGGAGGAGGCGAGGCCGCCGTAGATGGACCAGAGCGCGCCCCGGGTGGTGAAGCGCTTCCAGAAGAGGCTGTAAAGGAGGGTGGGGAGGTTGGCGGAGGCGGCGACCGCGAAGGCGAGCGCCACCAGGCCGGCGACGTTCAGCCCGCGGGCGAAGACGCCCAGCACGATGGCGACCGCGCCGATGCCGACGGTCGCCCACCGGGCCGCGCCGATCTCTTCCTTCTCGGTGGCCTTGCCCTTGCGGATCACGTTGACGTACAGGTCGTGGGCGAAGGACGAGGAGGAGGCGAGAGTGAGGCCGGCGACCACCGCGAGGATGGTGGCGAAGGCCACCGCGGAGATGACGGCGAGCAGGATGGCGCCGCCGGTGGAGCCGGCGCCGCCGCCGATCGCCTCGGCGAGGAGCGGGGCCGCGGTGTTGCCCGCCTTGTTGGACGCGGTGATCGTCCCGGGCTTGATGAGGGCCGCGGCGCCGAAGCCGAGCGCGATGGTCATCAGGTAGAAGACTCCGATGATGCCGATCGCCCAGTTCACGGACTTCCGGGCGGCCTTGGCGGTGGGGACGGTGTAGAAGCGGATGAGGATGTGCGGCAGGCCCGCGGTGCCCAGGACGAGGGCGAGGCCCAGCGAGAGGAAGTCGATCTTCGAGGTGGCGGTGGCCCCGTACTTGAGGCCGGGCTCCAGGAAGGCGGAGCCCTTGCCGCTGTTCTCGGCGGCGGCGCCGAGCAGCGTGGAGATGTTGAAGTGGAACTTCAGCGCCACCAGGAAGGTGATCAGCAGGGTGCCGGCGATCAGCAGCACCGCCTTGACCATCTGGACCCAGGTGGTGCCCTTCATCCCGCCGATGGTGACGTAGAGGATCATCACGACGCCGACGAGGACGACGACCAGGATCTTGCCCGCCTCGCTGGTGATGCCCAGAAGCAGGGTGACCAGGGCGCCCGCGCCCGCCATCTGGGCGAGCAGGTAGAAGATCGAGACGATGATGGTGGAGACACCGGCGGCGGTCCGGACCGGGCGCCGGCGCATCCGGTGGGCGAGGACGTCGCCCATGGTGAACCGGCCGGTGTTGCGCAGCGGTTCGGCGACCAGGAGCAGCGCCACGAGCCAGGCGACGAGGAAGCCGATGGAGTAGAGGAAGCCGTCGTAGCCGAAGAGGGCGATGGCGCCGGCGATGCCGAGGAAGGACGCGGCGGACATGTAGTCGCCGGAGATGGCCAGGCCGTTCTGGAAGCCGCTGAACTGCCGGCCGCCGGCGTAGAAATCCTCCGCGCCCTTGGTCTGCCGGCCGGCCCGGACCGTGAGGCCGAGGGTGGCGGCGACGAAGACCGCGAAGAGGGTGATGATCAGGGCGCGGTGCTCGCCCGCGCCGCCGCCGGCCGCGAGCGGGAGCGCGAGCGCCTGGGGGGTGAGGTTCATGCGTCGCCCTCCAGACGGGACTTGATGGCCTCGGCCCTGGGGTCGAGCCGGGCGGCGGCGTGCCGGGAGTACCACCAGGCGATGAGGAAGGTCGTGGCGAACTGGGCGAGGCCGAGCACGAAGGCGACGTTGAGGTGGCCGAGGACCTTGGTGGCCATGAAGCCGCCGGCGTAGCTCGACAGCAGCACGTAGCCGAGGTACCAGAGGAGGAAGGCGACGGTGACCGGGAAGGCGAACGAGCGGTGTGCGCGGCGGAGTTCATCGAATTCCGCGCTCGACTGCACCTGGCGGTAGTCGGGCGGCTCGTGTGTCCCCGGGTCGAGGGTCGGTGCGGCGCTCACGGAATCTCCTGACGCGAAGGGGCGGGTTCCCAGGGCCGGTCCGGCGGCGCTGCACGGGAGGAGCCGGACCGACAGTAAAGCTCAGGTAAGTGATGTAGATCACGCATGGTAGAGGTGCGTCATACGATGCGACAGGGGGCCGTTGGTTGAATCCCAGAAGATTCCGCGGAATGGCCATGACGGCCGCCACCGTGCGCGGGGCGCTTCGTTGAGTCCGGTGTGAACCCGCCGCCACAGCAGGCCCCGCAGCCACCCGCTCCCCGTCGGCGCCCGTACGGCAGTGTCCGGCTGCCGGGGCCGCTCCCCGTCACCCCGCAGGAGCCGCGCTCCGGCCCGGCCGCGGTCGCGCGCCGTTGGTACGGCCCGCGGATCGCCCTGCCACTGCTCAGCATCGCCGCCCTGCGGCGCGACGGCTGACCGGCCCTGACGTCCCCTCAGGGGCGTAGTACGGAAGCGGACTGACGCGATATCAATTCGCCACTCCTGACGGCTTTTCTCCCCGTTCCATTGCTGTGGGCCGGTGATCGCCGATAACTTCACGTCTCATGTATCCGCCCGTGCGCAATCCGTGCACGGGCGGTCTCACGGATGATGTGGAGTACCCATGGCTCATCCCCGATCCAGACGCACGCGGGCGCTGGCCGTACCGCTCGGACTGGCTCTGACGGCGTCCCTCGGTTTCCTCCCGACCGCGGCCACCGCCGCGTCCACGGACACCGCCCCGGCCGCCGCCGCCTCGGACAGTGGCCCGCTGCTGTCGTACGTCGTGAACGCCACGCCCGGCCACACCACGGCCGGCCGGATCACGAAGGCGATAACCAAGGCCGGCGGGAAGGTGGTCATCGCCCATGAGCGGATAGGCGTGACCGTCGTCCACTCGGCCAACCCGCAGTTCGCCGCCGAGATGCGGACGGTGCCGGGCGTGCAGTCGGCGGGCGCGACCCGCACCGCGCCGTTGAAGGCGCAGGGCACCACCGACGTCGGCAAGCCGCAGCGGATCGACCTGTCGAAGGCGCAGCTCAAGGCGGCCGGCAGCATGGCGAAGGCGAACGGCGAGGAGCCGCTCGAACCGCTGCAGTGGGACCTGCCGGCCATCAAGGCCGACAAGGCCGCGAAGGTGAACCCCGGCAGCAGGAACGTCACCGTCGGCATCATCGACACCGGGGTGGACGACACCCACCCCGACCTGAAGGCCAACTTCTCCGCGAAGCAGTCCGCCAACTGCGTGGGCGGGGTGGCCGATACGTCCAAGGGCGCCTGGCGGCCCTGGAACCCGGACGACGACTACCACGGCACCCATGTGGCGGGCACCATCGCGGCGGCCCGTAACGGCGTCGGCGTGGCGGGGGTCGCCCCGGGCGTGAAGATCGCCGCCCTCAAGGTCAGCGAGCCGGAGACCAGCCTCTTCTACGCCGAGAGCGTGGTGTGCGCCTTCGTCTTCGCCGCCGACCACGGCATCGCGGTCACCAACAACAGCTACTACGTCGACCCGTGGATGTTCAACTGCAAGAACGACGCGGACCAGGCCGCCATCATCGACGCGGTCGGCCGGGCGGCGAGCTTCGCCCAGCGCAAGGGCGTGCTCAATGTCGCCGCGGCGGGCAACTCCGGCCTCGACCTGGCGGCTCCGCAGCTGCCCGACGCCTCCAGCCCGAACGACTCCACCCCGGTCGAGCGCACCATCAACCCCAAGACCTGCTGGGACGTGCCCACCCAGCTGCCGGGCACGGTGACGGTCGCGGCGACGGGTGTGCACCAGCTCAAGTCGTACTACTCGAACTACGGCCTGGGCCAGATCGATGTGGCCGCGCCGGGCGGTGACTCGCGGCAGGTGCCCGAGCTGCCCGCCAAGAACGGCAACATCCTCTCCACCATGCCGGGCGGTGACTGGGCCTACCTGGCCGGCACGTCCATGGCGACCCCGCATGTCGCCGGCGTCGCGGCGCTGCTCAAGAGCGCCCACCCGAAGTCCAGCCCGCAGGAGCTCCAGTGGCTCCTCAAGGAGCAGGCGGACAACCCCGGCTGCCCCACGGGTGACGCCACCTGCACCGGCACCAAGCACAACAACAGCCACTTCGGCTATGGCATCGTCGATGCGCTGGACGCGGTGAAGAAGTAACTCCCGGGCCGGACACGGCCGTTGCGGGAGGGGCCGGGTGGTGCGTGCGCCACCCGGCCCCCTGCGGGTGCGAGGGCCCACAGGTCAGGCCGGGTCACGGCCGAGGAAGGCCGCCAGCCGGTCCGTGGCGCTCGCGCCGGCCGGGGCGGGCCGCTCCGGGGCGAACGAGCTGCCCGCGGTGCGCGGCGCCGCCCCGTAGATCCGTTGCGCGGCCTCCAGGGTCTCCTCGGCGACCTCGGGCGCCAGAACGGTCGGCGCGCCGGTCGCCCGCGCCAGATCCCAGCCGTGCGCGAGGAGTTCGACCACCACCTGCTGGACGATCATGGCGCCCGGCGCCTCGTAGGGCCCGTAGGTGCGGTGCAGCATCCCGCTGCCGGTGAAGGCGGCGCGGGCGGCGCGGACCGAGTCCGCGAAGGCGGCGCGGTGATCGTCGCCGAGGTGGTCGGCGGTGTGGTCGGTGCGCGGGGCGTCCTCGGCGATCGAGGCGGCCATCAGGTTCTCCCACACCATGTGGTCGAGCAGCTGCCGTACGGTCCACCCCGCGCACGGCGTCGGCAGCGCCAGGTCCCCCGGCCGTACGGCGGCGACCAGGGCCAGGACGTCCCGGGTCACCTGCTCATAGGCGTACAGCACCCGGTCGGGGTCGGTGGCGTCGAAAGCGGAGCGGTCCAGTGCGGACGGGCGGGGGTGGGCCCGCAGCGCGGCCGCGGTCCAGGTGCCGGCGAGGTCCCAGCGGGGCGGGGCGGGCCGGCCGGTGACCGTGCACAGCAGCTGCCAGTAGCGCTCCACGGCGGGCTCGGCGGCACACTCCAGCTGCTCCAGCAGCCGGGCGCGGGCGGCCGGGCAGTCCTCGGCGGGCGGGTCGGGCGTGCCGGTCTGGGTGGGGATCCAGGCGGCGATCAGCGCGGCGAGCACGGGTTCCGCGGCCGGGGAGTCCGGGGCGATGCCGGCCGCGACGGCTTCCTCGCCCCGGACCCGCATCAGCTCCGCGACGCGTAGGGCGGCCTGCTCCTGCTCGGCCATGGCCGTGACGCGTACGGCGGCCTGTTCCGGCCCGGCAGTGTCCGTCTCCCCCAGTCCGGACCCCTCCCCCGCCGCCGGTGCCGTCCGTGCGCTGTACTCGGCCAGCCGGCGCAGTGCCGCCCGCAGTTCGGGATCACGGACCAGGGCGGCCAGTTCGATCCAGGCGCCGATCTGCTCGGGGGTCGGGTCGTCGGGCAGATCGGGGGTGGCGGCCAGCAGGCCGCTGCGGTAGGCGGGGGCGTGCACCCCGGCGAGGGCGTCCTCGACGAGGTCGGTGATGATCCGGCGGCGTTCCTGGGCCGACAGACGGGCCAGTTCGGTCATGTGGGGCAGCTCCTCTGCTGCGCTGCCCCGCGCGGCCACCGATCGCAGCACGGCGCGCTGTAGTTGCAGCGTGCGGATCTGCGCGTCCAGCGCGTCCGCCCACTGCGTCGCCGTCTCGGCGACCGTGCGCTCGCGGTCCACCACCGACCGGATCGCCGCCAGCCCGATACCCAGGTCGCGCAGGCCGCGCACGATCTCCAGGCGGGCCGGGGCGTCCGGGCCGTAGAGCCGGTAGCCCGCGGGGGTGCGGGCGGCGGGCGGCAACAGGCCCTGGTCGGACCAGTTTCTGATCGTCTTGACCGGGACACCGGTCAGGCGCGCCAGCGCGCCGATGGTGAGCAGGCCTGTGCCGTCCTCGTACATGCCGTCCACTGTCGGGTCTCCCACGGGGGGAGACTCAAGCGGTACGCCGGCCCTCCGCGACGCCTGCTTCCGGGAGCGTGCGGGCCGGCGGGGGCGCGGGCTGCCGGGCCGCGCCCGTGAGCGTCCGCAACACCCCTTCGGCCAGCGCGTATTGGGCCGCGGCATAGGTGAGCATGATCCAGAATTGCGGCAGCGGCAGCTGCGGCCAGTGCGCGATGCCGCCGGCGATCAGGGTGTCGGAGAGCAGGAAGAGCAGCCCGCCGAGCGCGGCCCACGAGCCCGCCCGCAGCGCCCCGAACGCCATCGCGGTGAGCAGCAGGCTGTAGCCGGCGACCGGGATCCGCAGCTCGGCCGGGAGGTCCGGCCACAGCAGTACGACGGTGCCGGCCAGCAGGGCGCCGTACGCGGCGGCGAGCACGGGCGTGAGTCCGCGACGGCCCCCGCCGGGCCGGGCCCCGTGCCGGACGAACAGCAGCAGGTAGCAGACGTGCCCGGCGGCGAACGAGCCCATGCCCACCAGGAAGGCGAGGTCCCCGCCGATCTGGAGGAGGGTGTCGCCGCCGCAGCCGAACAGCAGGGCACCGGCGAGCAGCGGCGGGCCGCCGCGCGCCAGCGCGTATCCGGTGAGCACCGGCATCAGCGCGGGCTTCGTGAACTGCGCGACGGCCGGGACGCCCCCGAGCAGCGCCCCGAGGTGCACCAGGGCCAGTACGGCGAAGACCCCCAGCAGCGGCCCCGCGGCCCGCGGCCACCGTGCGGTCACGCGGCGGGCTCCTCGACGGAGGCGTGCGCCGGCGAGCCGGGGCCCGCGGGCGCGGCGCCCGCCGCCGCGGCAACCCGCCCGGCCGGCTGCCAGCCCGGTCCGCGGAACACCCGTCCGGCGCGCTCGCGCCAGCTGTCCGCGGCGCGGATGTCGCGGGCGATGGCGGCGTATTCGTGGGTGGCCACCCGCAGTGGGTTGAAGCTCTCGACGTTCTTGGTGAGGCCGTAGACCGGTCGCTCGGTCTCGGCGACGAACGAGCCGAACATCCGGTCCCAGATGATCAGGATCCCGCCGAAGTTGCGGTCCAGGTAGCCGCCCTGCGAGGCGTGGTGGACGCGGTGGTGGGACGGGGTGTTGAGCAGGAACTCGACGGGCCGGGGCAGCGTGCCGATCCGCTCGGTGTGCACCCAGAACTGGTAGACGAGGTTGGCCCCGGAGGTGAAGGCGATCGCGGCCGGATGCACACCGAGGGCGATCATCGGGACGTAGAACGGCCAGACGGTCCAGGTCGTCCAGGGCTGCCGCAGGGCGGTGGTGAGGTTGAACTTCTTGCTGGAGTGGTGCACCACGTGGCAGGCCCACAGGACGCGGATGACGTGGTGCCCGCGGTGCGACCAGTAGTAGAAGAAGTCCTGGGCGAGCAGCATCAGCGGCAGCGTCCACCACACCACGGGTATCCGCAGCGGGGTGAGCTCGTAGACCGCGGCATAGATCGCCACGATGGGGACCTTCCACAGCGCATCGAAGACCAGGCTGCCGAGGCCCATGCCGACGCTGGTGGCGGCATCCTTGGCCTCGTAGCCCTCCGCGTCCTCGTCGGGATGCAGGCGATAGCTCACCATCTCGACCACGGTGAGCAGGACGAAGGCCGGTACGGACCACAACACGACATCGGGCAGGTGCGGCATGCCCCGCACGATAAAGGCGTGGACGGCGGTGCCGCTAGGGGTTGTTACCGAGAAGTATGTGAGACGCGCCGTCAGCTGTGTGCGACGGGGCACTCCGCGGAGCCCTTCACGAGCACGTCCCCGTACGTCTCGCCGGCGCACTCTGCGACAGGCCCGGAAGGCGCCGGAGGGCCCCGTACGGCCGCCGATGCCGGGCGCCCGCATCGGCGGCCGTACGTCGCTCACCACACCCGTACCGACCCGCCCGGGGCGAACGCCGGGCTGGTGGCGTCCGGTGGGACCTCGTCCAGGGGTGCGGCGATCTCGGAGACCGCCGGGCCGACGCGGGCCGCGAGGGGGGCGAGGCGGGCGAGGTCGAAGCCGTAGACGCGGGCCGCGTTGGTGCCGAGCATGGCGGCGGCCTCGTCGGGCGGCAGACCGGCGTAGGCGAGGCGCAGGGCTTCGCGGGAGTAGGGGTGGGTGCCTTCGTCGTGGGGGTAGTCGCTGCCCCACATGATCTTGTCGAGGCCGATCCGGTGGCGGAGCGGGACCTCGTGCGGGCGCATGAAGCTGGCGCCGACGAAGCAGTGGTCGCGCCACAGTTCCGCCGGGGTGCGGCCCATGGCCGCGGCCAGGCCGGCGCCGAATTTGGCCTCGGCGGTGGCGGCGGACGCGGCGGCGGCCAGCCGGCCGTGGTAGTAGTCCAGCATGTCCAGGACGCCGGGGATCCAGCCGGAGCCCTGTTCGGTGAGGACGAGGCGCAGGCCCGGGTGGCGGCGGAAGGCCCCGCCGAAGATCAGGTGCCACAGCGCGCGGTGCGAGAACCAGGTCGTCTCGACCATGAACACGGCGCGGGCGGCGGGTGCGTCGCCGAGCGGCGGGGAGGCGGAGCCGCCGTGGTGGTTGACGGGGACCTCCAGCTCCGCGCAGACCGCCCAGAGCGGGTCGTAGACCTCGGAGTGGAGTTCGGGCAGGCCGGATCCGGGCGGGGTGCCGGGGAGCATGATGCCGCCGGTGAGGCCGGCCTCCTTGGTGCGGCGGACCTCCCGTACGGCCTCGTCGACGTCGTTGAGGAGGATCTGGGCGACGCCGGCCCGCCGGCCGAGGGCCTCGGCGCAGAAGTCGGCGAGCCAGCGGTTGTGGGCGCGCAGGCCCGCCCAGCGCCGCGCGAACTCCTCACGGGTGGCGGGCGCCGGGGCCATCAGGGACGCGGAGGGGAAGAACGGCGGGATGGTGTTGGGGAAGACGACCTCGGCGACGATGCCGTCGGCTTCGAGTTCGGCCAGCCGGCGGGCGGAGTTCCAGTTGCGGTCGGCGGTGTCGGCGAGCAGGTCCTCGTGCGGGTTGACGTAGGCCGCCGCCCAGTCGTCGAAGGCCTCGTGGTGCCGGGAGGCCAGATACGGCCGGTAGTCGAGGAGGTCGGCGCCGGCGTGGCAGTCGGCGGAGATGACGGTGTAGCGCTCCGGTGTCATCGGGCGGTCCTGCCTTCCTGTTTGATCTGAGGCCCCAGTACCGGGAAGTCGTGATCCGTCAGCCAGTGGCGGCCCACCTCGCGCGAGCGGGCCCAGGAGGCCTCGACCGCCAACTGGTCGGCCGGCTGGCCGAGTCCGGCCGGGGTGGGGCCGATGCGGCGGGCCAGCGGGGCCAGGGCGGCGGTGTCGAAGCCGAAGGTTTCGGCGGCGGACAGCCCGAGCATCCGCCGGGTCTCGGCGACCGGGATGTCATGGAAGGTCTTCTTCAGCCAGCCGCGGGTGTCGGGCCAGGTGCCCTCGGGGTGCGGGAAGTCGCTGCCCCACAGGATGTTGTCGACGCCGATCTCGTAGCGCTGGGCGAGTTCGCGGCGCTTGGTGTTGGTGGCGCAGACGAAGACCTGCCGGTCGAGGTACTCGTGCGGCGGGCGCTTGAGGGCGGCGAACGGGGAGAGCTTCTTGCCGCCGTGGGCGCCCAGGTAGAGGCGGTCCATGAACCACAGGAGGTTGGGGAGCCACCAGCAGCCGGATTCGGCGATACCGAACCGCAGGCCCGGGTGGCGTTCGAAGACTCCGGACCACAGCAGGAACCACAGCGGGCGAGCCGGCCACCAGGTCACCTCGGAAACGAAGATCCCCAGGTGGTCCCCGTACTCCTGGCGGGGCGACGACCCGGAGTGGGTCAGCACCGGCATCGCGCACTCGGCGGCCGCCGCCCACACCGGGTCGTAACGGCGGTCGTGATACGGCGCGTTGCCGCCCCACATGGCGGGGATCATCAGCGCGCCGAGCCCGGACTCCCGGGCGCGGTGGATCTCGGCGACGACCTGGCCGGTCTCGGCCGTGACCGGTAACAGGGCGACGCCGCAGTGCCGTTCGGGGTGGGCGGAGACGAAGTCGGCGAGCCACCGGTTGTGCGCCCGGGCACCGGCCATGCCGAGCTCCGGGTCGTGGTCACCGGAGAGGCCCAGGCCCACGCCGAAGGGGGCGGCCGTACCGCTGTCGACGGCGTCCGCGTCCGGGAAGACGACCTCCGCCGCGACCCCGTCACCGTCGAGCTCCTTGATGCGCTGCGCGGGGTCCCAGCCGCCGCGCAGGCCCTCCTCGTGGTCCCGGAACCACCGTTCGGCGAAGGCGTCGTTGCGGATGCCGAGGCGGGTGGCCTCGGCACGGCGGGCATCGCGCTGCCCGAGGAACTCGTCGAAGGCGCGGTGGAAGCGGGCGTCGAGATAGGGGCGGTACTCCTCGGTGGGGAGTCCGGCGTGGCAGTCGGAGGAGATGATCAGGTACGGGTCGTGCAGGTCCTGCTGTGCGCCGGGCCGGTGCTCGGGGGCCCGGCACTGCTCGGAGGCCTGGCCCTGCTCGGGGAACTGCCGGTCCGGGGAACCCTGCGGGTCCGTCATGGCGGAACCTCCCTCAGTCGTCCGGGTCGAGGATGAAGTGCTCCAGATACGCCGGGGCGGCGCGGTCGAGCATCGAGGCGGACCGCGCCCTGAGCTGCGCGTCGGTGTGTGCGGCGGGCGGCAGCAGCCAGAAGCGGCCGGCCCGGACGCCGTCCACGACCTGCTGCGCGACGTCCTCCACGGGCGTGAAGACGACCTCCTGGCCGGCCTCCTTCATCGCCGCCTCCCACTGCGCCAGGCTGCGGTACGGGGTACGGCGCGGCCGGGACTTGGCGTAGCGCTCGGGCCGGTTGCGGTGCGACTCCCACAGGCCGGTGCGCAGCATGTGCGGGCCGGGGAAGAGCACCGAGGCGCCGACGGGGGCCCGTTCGGCCTTCAGATGGGCGTACAGCGACTCGGTCATGGTCACCACGGCCGCCTTGGTGACGGCGTAGACGGACGCGGTGGGCAGCGGCGCGACACCGCCGTCGGTCGAGGAGGTGTTGACGACATGGCCGGGCTCGCCGCCCGCCAGCATCCGGGGCACGAAGCACTGGACGCCGTGGAAGACACCCCAGATGTTCACCGCGAACGCCCATTCCCAGTCACGGGGATCGTGCTCCCACATGCGCCCCTCGGCGCCGGAGCCCACCCCCGCGTTGTTGCACAGCAGATGGACCGCGCCGAAGGCGTCGTACGCGGCGTCGGCGAGCGCGGCGACCTCGTCGCGGAGGCCGACGTCCACGGTGCGCGCCAGCACCTGGGCGCCCTGTGCGGCCAGTTCGTCGGCGGCGGCGCGCAGCGGCTCCTCCGCCACGTCCGCGAGGACGACGCGCAGCCCCTCCGCGGCGAAGCGGCGCGCCATGGCCAGACCGATCCCGCTCGCGGCGCCGGTGACGACCGCGACCTGTCCTGCCCGCAGTTCCATCAGGCGCTCCCCTCGGGCGGGCCGTCGAGGAGCTGCTGCGGATCGTCGTAGCGCTGGTGGGCGTACGGCAGCAGGTCCCGGGCGCTGACCCGCCCCACGACCCGGCCCTGCTGGTCGGTGGTCTTCTCGCCGAGGGTGAGCTCGACGAGGGTGCGGACGGGGAGGTCGGCGACCGGGTCGTACGCCGACTCCCGGAGGACGATCTCGCCGGTGACCCTCTCCAGGGTGCGGACCTTCTCCTGGCGCAGGCAGTGCACCAGCACCGGGTCGCCGTCGAATCCCGAACCGTCCACGGCGGGCAGGAACTTGAAGTAGAAGTCGGTCTTCCGGACCGGCTCCGGGATCGGCAACGGGCCGCTCACCTCACCGCGCACCTCGACGAAGGCGATGCCGTGCCGGGCGAGCGCGGCGCGCACCACCGGGCCGTCGCGCTCGACAGTGACCTCGCCCAGCTTCTTCGGTTCGCCGAAGACCTCGCGGCCGCCGGTCAGCGCCCGCTCGTGGGTCATCGGCATGACGAGCGGATACCAGCCCTCGGTGCCGTGGTGCGCGGCCGCGACGGCGACCGAGCCCGCGCCCAAGGGGTAGCCGGTCAGCTCGACCCGGCTGATGGTGGCCCGGACCAGCGGTCGTCCGGTGGGTACGAGCGGCGGCGGCAGAACGGCCGCGACGGCGTCCGGGTCGCTCTCCCAGACGGCGACCACGCCGGTGGACCAGATGTCGGGAAGCCGGGAGCCGGCGGTGCGCGCCGCGCTGATCTCCGCCTCGGTGCGCGCTCCGTAGCGTACGCGTGCCATGTCGTACCACCCTTCGCCATCGGTGACTTGCGGGGGTCGTGCCAGGCGTCTGTAACACTGTTACACCGTGGGGGGCGAAGGGTAAAGGGCGGGGGAGGGTGGGGAGTTGGGGGAGGGGAGTCCAGGGGGAGGACCGGCTCGGGGGGCGGCTCAGCGATTGACTCAGGGGCGGTTCAGGGGCGGCTCAAGGGGCGGCTCAGGGAGGGTTCCGGGGCGGCTCAGGGCCGGCTCAGGGGCGACTCAGGGGGCAGCTCAGGGAAGGTTCCGGGGTGACTCAGGGCCGACTCGGGGAGGTCCGGGCGACGGTTGAGGGAAGAGTTTGGAGTGGGGCCATGACACGCAGCGCACTGACCGGCGAAGAGGTGCTGACGACCGCCGCCCGGCTGGTGCGGGCGCACGGCCCCGCGGCGCTGACCATGCGTCGGCTCGCCACGGAGCTCGGCACCGCCGTCACCTCCATCTACTGGCACGTCGGCAACCGCGAGTCACTCCTGGACGCCCTCGTCGAGCGCACCGTCCGGGAGATGGGCGAGATCCACCCCGCGGGACGCACCCCGCACGCCCGCATCGTCTCGGTCGCCCGCGCGCTGTACACGGCGCTGCGCGAGCGTCCGCAGCTGATCGCGATGGTGCACGAACGCGGCCTGACGGAGCGGATGTTCCTGCCCGCGCAGCAGGCGCTGGTCCATGAGATGCACGCCGCCGGGCTGTGCGGTGAGACGGCCGCCGAGGCGGTGCGGGCCGTCCAGTTCCAGGTCGTCGGCTTCGTGCTGGTCGAGCGCAACCGGGAGCGGTCGCCCGAGCAGCATCCGAGCGAGGGCGAACTGTGGGACTCCCCCACCGCCGAGCACGATCCGGCGCTGGCCCGTGCGCTGGCCGGCCCGGTCGACACCGAGCGGCTGTTCACGGTCTCGCTGGACGCGCTGGTGACGTCGCTGCTCTCCGCCGGAGGGGCCGGCTGACGGGGTGGTGGTCTCCTCTGAGTGGCGTTCAGCCGGAGAGGCGCGCGACCGTAGAGACGCTCACCTCAACCCGTTCGCCGGTAGCCGGTAGCCGGTAGCCGGGCAAGCCGTACGGCCGTTGGCCCATTCTGGCAAGGCGTACAGTCGTTGACCCATTTGGGTGGTTTCTCCCACCGCTCCCTTTAGATGCTCGTTTCCCTGGCTTTTGGGATGCGGTGGGTTTTCCCGGCGGGGGGGGCGGTGGTTTTCCCCGCCGCCCACCCCCCTTCGGGGGGTGGGCGGGTGAGGAGGTGAGAGGAGGTGGGGAGAGGGCGGTGGGGAGAGGGCGGGTGGGGAGAGCACGCCCAGGTATCCCAACAGGGCGCCCGCCCCGAACCCCCCGGCCCACTCCCCGCCCCGCCCCCCGGCCCACTCCCCCAACCCGCCCCACTCCCCGCCCCCATCCCGCCCCATCCCGGCCGTTCTCAGCCATTCCTGTCCCTTCCCGTCCCTTCCCGCCCCATCCCGCCCCTTCTCGTCGCCTCGTCAACTCCCACCCCCACCCGGGAATTGCAGGGGGCTCAGACGCGCGGTGGGGGCCTTGCAGGCGACGCCCCACCGGCGTTGCGGCCGACGGCGGTTCGGTGGCTGTCAGTGGCGGCCCGTATCCTCAGGGACCATGCTCGAAGACCCCATGGCAGCAGCCGACCCGATCGCGCCGAAGATCGGGCAGCAGCCGGGCCCGCAGACGCCGCCGGCTCCCTGGCCGACCGCATATCCCCAGGGGTACGCGGTGGTCGACGTGGAAACCACGGGCCTGGCCCGTGACGACCGGATCATCTCCGCCGCCGTGTACCAACTCGACGCCCGGGGCGAGGTCCAGGACCACTGGTACACCCTCGTCAACCCGCAGCGGGACCCGGGACCGGTCTGGATCCACGGTCTCACCAGCGCCGTGCTCGCCGATGCGCCGCTCTTCCCGGAGATCGTCCCGGAACTCTCCAAGCGGCTGGAGGACCGGGTCCTGGTCGCCCACAACGCCATGTTCGACTGGTCGATGATCGCCCGCGAGTATGCCCGCGCCGCGGCGGCCGCGCCGGTGCGCCAGCGGCTGTGCACCATCGCCCTGTCCAAGGAGCTGCAGCTGCCGCTGCCCAACCACAAGCTGGAGTCGCTCGCCGCCCATTACGGCGTGGTGCAGCAGCGCGCCCACCATGCCCTGGACGACGCCCGGGTGCTGGCCGAGGCGTTCCGGCCCAGTCTGCGGCGGGCCGCGCAGGAGAATCTGCGGCTGCCGCTGCTGACCTGCCAGCCGCTGACGGAGTGGTCGGACGCCCCCGCCCCCCGGCAGCACCCCACCGCCTCGTCCTACCGCCCCACGTCCTGGCGGCCGTCCCGTAAGCGCCCGGCGTGCCCCTACCCCAACCCGGGGCGCTATGAGGCGGGCGGCCGGCTCGTCCAGGGGATGCGGGTCGCCTTCTCCGGCGACACCTCCGTGGACCGCGAGCTGCTGGAGGACCGGGCCATCGAGGCCGGGCTGCATGTCGCCACGAGCTTGTCCCGGCTGACCAGCCTGCTGGTGACCAACGATCCCGACGCCCGTACGTCCAAGACCGCCAAGGCCGCCTCGTTCGGCACGGTCGTGGTCGACGAGGCGGCGTTCATGCAGCTGCTGCAGGATGTGGTCCCGGCGCGTGCGTCCGGGTGAAGCCCGGTCAACACACCCGTCGGCACCTCGCCCCGCGCGGGCGGCGCCCGCACCCTGTGGCGCATGGCACGTTGTGAGGTCTGCGGAAACGAATACGGCATGACGTTCGAGGTGCACGCGCAGGGCGCGGTGCATGTCTTCGACTGCTTCGCCTGCGCCATCCACCGCATGGCGCCGATCTGTGAGCACTGCCGGTGCCAGATCATCGGCCAGGGCGTCGAGGCCGACCAGAAGTGGTACTGCGGTGCCCACTGCGCCCGCTCGGACGGGAGGGTGGGCATCGTCGACCGGGTCTGATCCGGCGGGTCCGCCGGACCGGAGCGCGAGGACCCGGCAGGACCCGCCGCCCCGGGGCCGTGGCGCCCCAGGTACCGTCGAAGCCGTGTACCGCTTCCTGTTGTCCCGGCAGTGGGTGATCGTCACCCTCGTGGCTCTGCTACTGATCCCCGTCATGATCAAGCTGGGCTTCTGGCAGCTCCACCGCCATCAGCACAAAGTGGCGCAGAACCAGCTCATCGGGCGCAATCTGGCGGCCAGGCCGGTCCCGGTCACCGAGCTGACCGCCCCCGGCCGGACGCTCCCCCGCCACGACATGTGGCGCCCGGTCACCGCCACCGGCACCTTCGACACCGCGCACGAGGTCGTGGTCCGCCAGCGCACCGCCGCCGACGAGCAGAGCATCGGCTACTACGTTCTGAGCCCGCTGGTGCTGGGCGACGGACAGGCCGTGCTGGTCAACCGCGGCTGGATCTCGGCGGGCAACGACCTCACCAAGTTCCCGGACGTACCGGCGGCCCCCAAGGGCAAGGTCACCGTGACCGGCCGGATGATGGCCGACGAGACCACCGCGTTCAGCGGAATCAAGGACACCAAGGGCCTGCCCCCGCGCCAGATCATGCTGATCAACAGCAAGGAGCAGGCGAAGCGGGTCGGCCGGCCGACGCTCGGCGGCTATATCGAGCAGACCGGGCCCAAGCCGGCCGGCGGCACTCCGGAGCCGGTCCCCGAGCCGGACCACGACTCCATCGGCCCGCACATGGCCTATGCGGTCCAGTGGTGGCTGTTCGCGGCGGCGGTGCCGGTCGGCTGGATCGTCCTCGTACGCCGTGAGCGCCGCGACCGTGCGGAGGCCGCGGCCAAGGAGGCCCGGGAGGCCGCGGAGCCCCGCGAGACCGGGAATGCCGACGACCCGCAGGACGGCGGGGACGCACACGACGTCCCGGATCCGCAGGACGGCGAGGAAGCGGCCACCGCCCCGGCCCGCGGGTAGCCCGGACAGCCGCCCCACCGCGTAGCGCGGGCGCCGGGCGGGAAGGTGCGAGGCGTGCATCCACATATCGAGGACTACGCGCTCATCGGTGATCTGCAGACCGCCGCCCTCGTCGGCCGCGACGGCTCCATCGACTGGCTGTGCCTGCCCCGCTTCGACTCCGGCGCCTGCTTCGCGGCGCTCCTCGGCGGCAGGGAAAACGGCCACTGGCGGGTGGCTCCCCGGTCCGCGGACGCCCGCGCACAGCGCTCCTACCGCGGCGATTCGCTGATCCTCGACACGGTGTGGGAGACCCCCACCGGCAGCGTCCGGGTCATCGACTTCATGCCGCAGCGCGACCGTGCGCCCGATGTCGTACGGATCGTGGAGGGCTTGCGCGGCAGCGTCGAGATGCGGAGCGAGCTGCGGCTGCGCTTCGACTACGGGCGGGTGGTGCCCTGGGTGCGGGCCACGGAGGGCTGCCGGTTCGCGGTCGCGGGACCGGACTCCGTATGGCTGCGCACCCCGCCGCAGAGCAGCACCTACGGCAAGGACTTCAGCACCCGCTCGGACCTCACCGTCGCCGAGGGCGAGCGCGCCGCGTTCGTGCTGACCTGGCACCCCTCGCACGAGCCGCGGCCGATCCAGATCGAGCCGTACACGGCACTCCAGGACACCCTGGACGACTGGCACACCTGGTCCGCGCGCTGCCGCTACGACGGGCCGTACCGCGAGGCCGTGATGCGCTCGCTGATCACCCTCAAGGCGCTCACCTACGCGCCGACCGGCGGCATCGTGGCGGCCCCCACCACCTCGCTGCCCGAGGAGCTGGGCGGGGTGCGCAACTGGGACTACCGCTACTGCTGGCTGCGCGACGCCAGCCTCACCCTGAACTCCCTGCTGTCCGCCGGCTATCTGGAGGAGGCCGGCGCCTGGCGGGACTGGCTGCTGCGCGCGGTGGCCGGTGCCCCCGACGATCTGCAGATCATGTACGGGCTGGCGGGTGAGCGGCGGCTGCCGGAGGCCGAGCTGCCGTGGCTGACCGGCTACTGCGACTCCGCGCCGGTCCGTATCGGCAACGCCGCCGTCGAACAGCGTCAGCTCGATGTCTACGGCGAGGTGCTGGACTCCTTCCACGTCGCGCGCCGGGCCGGGCTGCCGTCGGAGCCGCACGCCTGGAGCATCCAGCGCGCCCTGGTGGACTATCTGGAGTCCACCTGGCGCGACCCCGACGAGGGCCTGTGGGAGATCCGCGGGCCGCAGCGGCACTTCGTGCACTCCAAGGTCATGGCCTGGGTCGCGGCCGACCGGGCGGTACGGGCGATCGAGGCGAACCCGAAGTTCAGCGGGGACGCCGACCGCTGGCGGGCGATGCGCGAGAAGGTCCACCGTGAGGTGTGCGAGCACGGCTACGACGCCGAGCGCGGCACCTTCACCCAGTTCTACGGCTCGAAGGAACTGGACGCCGCGACCCTGCTGATCCCCCGGGTCGGCTTTCTGCCCGGTGACGACCCACGGGTGCTGAACACCATCGACACGGTGCGCCGGGAGCTGACGCACGACGGTCTGGTACGCCGCTACAGCACGGAGGGCGGCTCGGTCGACGGGCTGCCGGGCGGCGAGGGCACCTTCCTGGTCTGCTCGTTCTGGCTCGCCGACGCACTGCAGCTCAGCGGCCGCCGGGACGAGGCCCGGGAGATGTTCGAGCGGCTGCTGGACCTGCGCAACGATGTGGGGCTGCTCTCCGAGGAGTACGACCCGGCCGCGGGTCGCCAGCTGGGCAACTACCCGCAGGCGTTCAGCCACATCGGCCTGGTGGGGACCGCCTTCGGACTCCTCGACGGAGCAACGGCAGACTAGGACCATGGATCTCGGACTCACTGACCGGACGTACCTGCTCACCGGGGCGACCCGTGGCCTCGGCTTCGCCACCGCCCGTGAACTGGTCGCCGACGGCGCCAACGTGGTGCTCACCGGGCGCACCGAGGAGAGCGCGGTCGCGGCAGCCGCCTCGCTCGGCGACCGTGCCCTGGGCGTGGCGGCCGACAACGCCGCCGCCGATGCCCCCGACCGCCTGCTGGCGGCGGCCCGTGCCCGCTTCGGCCGGCTGGACGGTGTGCTGATCAGCGTGGGCGGCCCGGCGCCCGGCACCGCCGCCGACAACACCGACGAGCAGTGGCAGTCGGCCTTCGAAACGGTCTTCCTCGGCGCGGTACGGCTGGCCCGGGCGGCGGCCGCCGAGCTGCCGGCGGGCGGGGTGATCGGCTTTGTGCTGTCCGGGTCGGTGTACGAGCCGATCAGCGGTCTGACCATCTCCAACGGGCTGCGCCCCGGGCTGGCCGGCTTCGCCAAGTCGCTCGCCAACGAGCTGGGGCCGCGCGGCATCCGCGTCCTGGGGGTGCTGCCCGGCCGGATCGCCACCGACCGGATGACCCAGCTCGATGCGCTCTCCGGCGACCCGGAGGGCAGCCGCGCCCGCAACTGTGCGTCCATCCCGCTGGGCCGTTACGGCACACCGGAGGAGTTCGGCCGGGCCGCGGCGTTCCTGCTGTCACCGGCCGCCTCGTACGTCACCGGTGTGATGGTGCCGGTGGACGGCGGGGCCCGGCACGGGTTCTGACGAGGGGACGGCACGCCGCCCCTAACTGACCCGCTCGGGCCGGTGCTTGACCGCCCGCAGCCGGACCTCCGCCGGCAGCTCGTCGAGCCCGGCCGAGTGGCGGGCGTGCGCCACCGCCTCGTGGGACAGCCGCCGCAGGACGGTGCCCGGGTCGGCGTGCGGGGCCAGCGCCAGCAGCGCCCTGACCTGCGGTGCGGTCCGGCTGCCGGTCAGCAGCACACCGGCCCCGTCGACACCGTCCAGCGACTCCGTCTCGGCCGCGACGGCGGCGGCCAGCGCCCGGCCGCGCAGCTCGGCGCCCTCGCCGTCGCCGCTGTCGACGAGGATCTCCTGCAGCCGGTGCCGCCGCAGCTGGGACAGCAACCACCACAGCATCAGCAGCACGAAGACGGCCAGCGCCGCGATGACGACCGGCCACCACCAGCCCTGGTGGGTCCAGCGGGTGCGGGCGTGCGCGGGGAGCAGCACGTCGCCGGGCCGGGACCACGGCCAGCCGGCGGGCAGGCCGAGATGCCACTTCGCGGGCAGGTCGAGACCGCCGAACAGCACCGCGCCGCCGGTGCCGAACAGCACCACACCGGCCAGGCCGAGCAGCACCCGGTTGGTCGTTCTGCGGACCCTGAGCATTGCGCGCTCACCCCTTCTTCGGGCGCCGGACGTGCACCGTCAGCCGCAGCGGGTGCGCCAGCCCCAGCTGCCGCAGCCCCTCGCCGAGCGAGACGTCGAGGTCGGCGCGGACCTCGTCCAGCTCGCGGAAGTGCGACACGGCATGCGCCCTGGCCTTGCGGCGGCCGACCTTCATCCGTACGGACTGGACGCCGGCGACCTCCATGGCCCGGTCGCGCAGCACCAGCGCGGCGGCCGACCGGTCCAGCCCGGCCCGGATACCCGGCGCCGTCCACCGCATCGGCAGCACCTGGCGCAGCCCGGGGGTGAGGGCCAGCACGATCAGCACGATGCCGAGGACGACGGCGAGCGCGGCGGCGCCCAGCACCCAGGGGCTGTCGAGCGGACGGGTGGCCAGCTCATGGGCGAGGCGCCGGCGCCAGGCCATCGCGGGGCGGTCGGCGCGCACCGCGGCCACGTCGTAGAGCAGCAGCCCGGCGGCGGCCAGCAGCAGTAGCGCGACCACGGCGGCCGGCACCCGGCGGGCCGACCAGAAGCGTCCGGTGCCGTCGTCCTCGCCGCCGCCCGCGGGGGCGCCGTCCGGTCCGGACCGCGCCGCCTCGTCCGCGGTGTCCGGTGTCTTGTCGAGCGTGGGCAGCCGCCGGGTGTCCGCCGGCTGCGCGTCGTCGTCGCTCATCGCACCCTCCCGCGGTCGGTACGGTCCAGCTGCGGTGAGTGCAGCCGCTCGACCTCCACCGCGACCTCGGGGACCGCCATGTTCGCCAACTCCTGCACCCGCTCGGTGACATGACTGCGCACCACGCGGCTCTGGGCGCCGATGTCGGAGGGGTAGCCCAGCTCCACGGCGATCCGTACGCGTGCCTCGCCGAAGTTCTGGCGCTCCTCGCGCCGGTGCACGGTCACCGTCGCGTGGGCGTCCGTGCGGGCCTGCGGGGACTCCCGGCGCAGCGCCTCCCGGGCCGCCTGTGCGGCGATCTTCGCCACCACCCGGTCCGCGATTCTGGTCGCGCCCCGCTCACCCGCCGGTACGGCGGCGGGCGGGGACACCGTCGCCACCCGGCCTCACCGCCGCCGCTCGTCGCGTTCGCCGCGGCGCGGACGGAAGAATTCGCCGGCTTCCAGATCCCCGTCGAGGAATCTGCCGACCACGAACCCGATGGCGCCCAGCGCCGCCACCAGGACGAAGGCGCCGAAGCCACCGAAGAATCCGGCGAAGCCCAGCGCCATACCGGCCAAGAGGCCGGCCACGGCCATGCTCATCGTGCGCTCCTTCGCTACCGCTCCGGACGGCCCCGGCTAGTGGAGCCGCGGCTCTTCCTCTTCCTCGTCCACCTCGTCGGGGAGTTTGACGTCGCTGACCGCGATATTGACCTCGACGACCTCCAGGCCCGTCATCCGCTCCACGGCGGAGATGACGTTCTCCCGCACCGACCGCGCGACATCGGCGATGGCGACGCCGTAGTCGACCACGATCTCCAGATCCAGCGCGGTCTGCACCTCGCCGACCTCGGCCTTGACCCCGCGGGTGGCGGTCGCTCCCCTACCGCCGCCGGGCACCCGGTCGCGCACGGCGCCGAGCGTACGGGCCAGGCCGCTGCCCATGGCGTGCACACCGACGACGTCCCGGGCCGCAAGACCGGCGATCTTCTCCACGACACCGTCGGCGATGGTGGTCCGCCCGCGGGTGGCGGGATCGCCGCCGCCCCGCTTGGTCGGGGTCCTGGGTGCCTCTGCCTGCTGGCTCTCGCTCATCGCCGTAACGTCCCTTTCCGCGGGGAGAAGCGGTCCGCCCGCTCCGCTGCCCACAGTAGGTCGGGTTCCTCCCTTCCGCTTTGGGGGATGCGGCAGCGGAGTGCTCCCTACGGCGCCGTGCGGGAGAGCGCGCTGCTGTGGGGGCCGGTCTGCGGCAGGCTGGGGGCGTGGTCCGGGACGTGCCCGCACGAGGGGCCGGGACCTGCCGGGAAAGGGGTGACGCGGTGACCACGGACCAGTGGGCGCAGGCGGTGCGGACGCAGCTCAAGATCGGCCGGGTGCTGCCGCTCGGCGGGCCGGCGGACGGCTCGTGGATCACCGAGCAGGCCGCCGCCGGGGTCCTGCGGACGGCCGCCGGGACACCGCCCGGAGTACGCCTGGGCTCATTGCGGCTGTCGGTCGCCGACCCCGACCGTGCGCCGGAGCCCACGGTGCCGGCGCCCCCGAGCGGGCTGCCGCCTGGCCCGCTGCGGATCGAGGCGGATTTCGCCGCGACCGGCGACCGGCCGCTGCCCACGGTCGCCGACCAGGTACGGGCCGCCCTGCTGGAGGCGTCGGTCCGGGAGCTGGGGCTGGTGGTGGCCGCGGTGGATCTGCGGGTCAGCGGCCTGCTGGACGCGGACGAAGCCGGAGCCGGGGCACCGCAGGCACCGGCGCCCGCCCCGTCGGGCGGCCCGCCCGCCGCACCGGCGGCCGGGGAACGGAGCGGCGCGACGCAGGACGGGGCGGCCGGGATCGCCGCGGTCGTCCTGGACGTCGCGGGCGTGGCCCGGCTGGCGCCGTTGCTCGGCTCATCACGTCCGGTGCGGCTCACCGACGGGCATGCGCTGATCCAGCTGGCTACCGCGCCCGGCCACCGGGCGCTGGATGTCTCCGCCGCCGTACGGCAGGCGGTGGCGGCCGCGCCGCCCGCGGTGTCGACGATCGCCGTGCTGGTCACGGCGGTGGAGCAGGGCTGAGGCGGCCGACCGGGCAGCCCGGCCGGCAGCCGGCCGCAGTGCGGGAGGGGCGCTACTCCCCCACGCCCGCCAGGTCGCGCAGCCGGCGCGCCTGCGCGGCCCGCTCGGCGATGCGCTGCTCCTCGTACGTACGGCCCGCAGCACCGGCCAGCAGGGCCTTGGTCTCGATCACGGCGTCCCGCGGCGCGGCAAGGAGCGCGGCCGCCAGGTCGGCCACCGCGCCGTCGAGCTCGTCCGCGGGCACGACCACATTGGCGAGGCCGATCCGCTCGGCCTCCTCGGCATGCACGAAGCGCCCGGTGGCGCAGATCTCCAGCGCCCGGGCGTAGCCGACCAGCCCGACCAGGGGGTGGGTACCGGTCAGGTCCGGTACGAGTCCCAGACTGGTCTCACGCATGGCGAACTGGACGTCCGGCGCGACCACCCGCAGATCGCAGGCGAGTGCGAGCTGGAAGCCCGCGCCGATGGCATGTCCCTGCACGGCGGCGATGGACACCAGGTCATTGCGCCGCCACCAGGTGAACGCTTCCTGGTACTCGGCGATGGTGGCGTCCAGTGCGCTGTCCGTGCCCCGGGCAAGGTCGATGAACGACGGCTCGCCGTCGAAGCCCTCGGGCGTGAACGCCTGACGGTCCAGGCCCGCGGAGAAGGACGCGCCCTCACCGCGGAGCACCACGATCCGTACGCTGCCCGGCAGCAGCGAGCCCGCTTCGGCGAGCGCCCGCCACATGGCCGGGGACTGCGCATTGCGCTTGGCCGGATGGGCGAGGGTCACCGTGGCGATGGCATCGTCCACGGTGAGTCGCACACCGTCCTTGTCGAGCAGAGTCATCAGCGCCTCCGAGTCAGCCAGCCGCACCTGCGTGCGTAAGTGACTGAACGGTAACCTCCCGGCCGACGGCTTCGTCGGCCGGGGGGACACCGTTGCACTCAAAGGCGTGGCCGTCAGGCCGAAGCGGCCTTCTTGCCCCTCGTGGCTCCGCCACGACCGCGCAGGACCACACCGGATTCGCTGAGCATCCGATGCACGAATCCGTAGGACCGGCCGGTTTCCTCGGCCAGCGCCCGGATGCTCGCACCGGAGTCGTACTTCTTCTTCAGGTCTGCCGCGAGCTTCTCGCGCGCGGCGCCGGTTACCCGGCTGCCCTTCTTCAGAGTCTCGGCCACCCGTGCCTCCTCATGGGAAGTGCGCTCTGGACTCTCATGATCACCCCTCCCCGGCTTCCTGGCCACCCATTCCGCAAGGTCTCTACGACATCCTTTGCCGTCGGACACCCGGCCGGCCGGGCCAGAAGCGCTCATTCCGGCTGCCCAGAAGGCCCTCCGAGCCCGGATTTCCCAGAGAAATGGCAGGTCAGGAGGTAAGGGGCCAAAAAGGTGACGGCCGGGCCGCACGGGCCCGGCCATCCGTCGCAGGCTCGCCGGTGTACGAGCCGTTCTCACTCAGATGATGGATCACACGTCGGCCGAATGATCCATACGGCATGATCCATTCGCCGCGGTCAGGCCAGCGCGACCAGATCCGCGTAGTCCTGGCCCCACAGGTCCTCGACGCCGTCGGGCAGCAGAATGATCCGCTCCGGCGCCAGCGCGTCCACGGCTCCCTCGTCGTGCGTCACCAGGACCACCGCGCCCGTGAAGGTGTGCAGCGCGCCGAGGATCTCCTCGCGGCTGGCCGGGTCGAGGTTGTTGGTGGGCTCGTCGAGCAGCAGGACGTTGGCGGACGAGACGACCAGGGTCGCCAGGGCGAGCCGGGTCTTCTCGCCGCCGGAGAGCACCCCGGCGGGCTTGTCGACGTCGTCGCCGGAGAAGAGGAAGGAGCCCAGCGTCTTGCGGATGGCGACCAGGTCCATGTCCGGGGCGGCCGACCGCATGTTCTCCAGGACCGTGCGGTCCGGGTCCAGGGTCTCGTGCTCCTGGGCGTAGTAGCCGAGCTTCAGACCGTGGCCGGGGCGGACCTCGCCGGTGTCCGGCTGCTCGACGCCGGCCAGCAGCCGCAGCAGGGTGGTCTTGCCGGCACCGTTCAGGCCGAGGATGACGACCCGGGAGCCCTTGTCGATGGCCAGGTCGACATCGGTGAAGATCTCCAGCGAGCCGTAGGACTTCGACAGGCCCTCGGCGGTGAGCGGGGTCTTGCCGCAGGGCGCCGGGTCCGGGAAGCGCAGCTTGGCGACCTTGTCGGAGGCGCGCACCGCCTCCAGACCGGCGAGCAGCTTGTCGGCGCGCTTGGCCATGTTCTGCGCGGCGACGGTCTTGGTGGCCTTGGCCCGCATCTTGTCGGCCTGGGTGTTGAGCGCGGCGGCCTTCTTCTCGGCGTTCGCGCGCTCGCGCTTGCGGCGCTTCTCGTCGGCCTCGCGCTGCTGCTGGTAGAGCTTCCAGCCCATGTTGTAGACGTCGATCTGGGAGCGGTTGGCGTCCAGATAGAAGACCTTGTTGACGACGGTCTCGACCAGGTCGACATCGTGGGAGATCACGATGAAGCCGCCGCGGTAGGTCTTGAGGTAGTCGCGCAGCCAGACGATGGAGTCGGCGTCGAGGTGGTTGGTCGGCTCGTCGAGGAGCAGGGTGTCGGAGTCCGAGAACAGGATCCGGGCCAGCTCGACACGGCGGCGCTGACCGCCGGAGAGCGTATGGAGCGGCTGGCCGAGGATGCGGTCGGGCAGGCCCAGGCTGGCGGCGATGGTCGCGGCCTCCGCCTCGGCGGCGTACCCGCCCTTGGTCAGGAACTCCGTCTCCAGGCGCTCGTACTTCCGCATGGCCTTCTCGCGGGTGGCGCCCTTGCCGTTGGCCATCCGGTCCTCGTTCTCGCGCATCTTGCGCAGCACGCTGTCCAGATCGCGGGCCGACAGGATGCGGTCGCGGGCGAGCACGTCGAGGTCGCCGGTGCGCGGGTCCTGCGGCAGATAGCCGACCTGGCCGCCGCGGGTGACCGAGCCGGCGGCGGGGATGCCCTCCCCGGCCAGCACCTTGGTGAGGGTGGTCTTGCCGGCGCCGTTACGGCCGACCAGGCCGATGCGGTCGCCCTTGGCGATACGGAAGGAGGCGGACTCGATGAGAACGCGGGCGCCGGCGCGCAGCTCGAGGCCGGAGGCGGTGATCACGGGAAAAAGCTCCAGGGTCGGAAAAGACGGCGGATTGGACGGGACGGTCCGAGAGCGAGCTGCGCCGTCTAATGAACCCAAGGGAGAACTGCCATGGGGGCAGTCTATCTGGCCCCTGCAAGTGGTTTTTCGTGCCCCACGTTGTCGGCTTTCCCGCCGTGGGGCTTGCTCGCCGTTGCGCTTTGCGGCGCCGCCGCACGTTGTCGGCTTTCCCGCCGCGGTGTCGTCTCGCCGTTGCGCCTGCGGCGGGCTGGGTGGATGTCGGGTGCGGTGACGGACCTCCGGGGCCGGTGTGTGGGACTGCTTCGCTTTACGTCCCACACACCGGCCCCTCCGGCCCGCCCCCTCCCGTGGATGGAGTGAGTGACGGTTGGTGGGGGCTGGCCACTCGTAGCCGGTTCACTGCGACCGACGAGGCGCACCGGACCACCTACAAACACCCCCACCGGCCTTCTTCCTCCCACCCACGGGAGGGGCCGCGCCGCAGGACGAAGTCCGGAGGAGCGGCACCGCACCCGACAACCCACGCCCGCCGCAGGCGCAACGGCGAAAAACCACCACGGCGGGAAAGACAAAAACGTGCGGCGGCGCCGCAAAGCGCAACGGCGACAAACCACCACGGCGGGACAGCCGACAACGTGGGAATCAAACGCCACCCGTGTGGACCTGGAACGCCGCCCGCCGTACCGCCTTGGCGAGGGCGGGGTCCGGGTGGGCTGCGGCCAGGGCCACCAGTACCTGGACCGTACGGGGGTGCCCTACTGCGCGGACCTCCTCCAGGAGGCGCGGGACCGAGCCCTGGACCGCCGAATCGAGGTGGCGGACCAGGAGTTGGGTCTCGCCGTGGTCGGCCACGGCGGCCGCGGTGTCGACCCACAGCCAGGTCGACTCCTCGCGGGTGAGCACATCGGGCGCGGTCTCCGGGTCGCCGCCCTCGTGCTCGACCAGCCACAACAGGGCGTACGGCCGCAGGGCCGGCTCGTCGGCCGCGGCCCGTACGGCGGCCTCGGCCGGGGCGCCGACCGCCCGGAGTGCCTCGAAGGCCAGGCCGCGCAGCAGCGCGTCCTCACCGCGGGCCACGGTCAGCAGCTCCTCGACGGCCGAGCCGACGGAGCGGGCGGCGAGCCAGGCGCGGTATTCGGTGCGGGCCGGGCCGGGGGTGAGCCGGGCGCAGCCGCGCAGCATCGCCTCCGCGGACTGTTCGATATGTCCGGCCGGGCTCTGCGCGGCGACACAGATCTGTTCCAGCTTGACCCACACCGACCAGTTGCCGAGCGGTGTGAGCTGCGCCTCGGACGCTTCGTACACGGCCTCGTGGACGCCGTCCGGCGCACCCCCCGGCGGGACCAGCGCCCCGACGATCCGCAGCGCGTCCAGCGCCCAGGCCAGCAGTTCGGCCAGCGACGCCCCCGCGGCGTCGTCGGCCGCGGCTGCGGTGTCCTGGGGGCCGTCCGGGTCGGGCTCCTGGCCGTAGGGGACCTCGCAGCGCTCCGTGCGCAGCTCGGCGACGCGCTGGCCGAGCATGTCGAGCAGCACCGGCAGCTGGACCGGCCCGGCCGACAGATGCAGCAGGGAGAGCAACTGCGGCAGCGCCTCGACGACTTCGGCGACGATCGCGGGGCCGGCGGCGGCCGGGGCGGGGCGGGCCAGCGACCAGGCGTCGAAGAGCGCGACCCAGCCGCGCAGCACGGCGGTGTCGTCGCGGTCCCAGGCGCGCAGCCGCCAGCCGGGGCGGGCCAGACCGTCGTGGAGCTCGACGAGCCCGGCGAGCCGGGCCCGGTCCCAGTCGACGCGGACCTGCTGCGGTGTCAGGTGCAGGGCCTCGGCGGCCCGTTCCACCGCCGCTTCGGGCAGTGCGCCGTCGGGGCCGGCGCGCAGGCTGCCGCCGGTGCCGTCGGCGCTGTCGGCCCACCGGGCGAGGCGGGCCGCGCCGGCCAGCACGGCGCGGGCCTGCCGGGCCAGCTCCGCGGGCGGCGGTGTGCCCTCGGGCGGGCGGGGCGCCGGGCGCTTGGTCCTGGTGGTCACCGCTCGGCGGGCGGCACCAACCGGTTGACGGGGGACGAGTCGGAGCCGGGAGTCGCGCGGGGTACGGGACGTCACAGGAGCAGTGTTGCCGCTGACGGCCCGAAAGCCCAATCGGAACCCGGCGTGCGGCCTTTTGGGGCCGGGTCATTTCGCCGTCCCATCCCTGATGGGCGGAGTTGTCCTGCCGTATGCCCGGGCTTCATGGGGGCGGCGTCGGCGGGGAGGCGGCGGGACGGCACCGGGAGCCGGCACCGGGGCCGCAGGAGACCGGCAGCGGTGCTACATGAGCGGGGTGAGGAAGCGCCGTAGTGCCTCTTCGTAGCCCGAGGGGTCGGCGTTCCACATCGCGGCGTGCGGGGCGTGCGGAACCGGCTGAAGCGTGATCAGGTCGGCGCGGCGGGCGGCGAAGGAACGGGAGGCCGTCCAGGGGGCGATCCGGTCGTCGGGGCCGTGGAAGAGCAGGGTGGGAATGTCCAGCTCCTCCGGGTCGACGGCGTCGACGGGGTGGTCCAGGGGAATCCCCGTGGAGCCCTCGGCGGCGCGCACCACCAGCGGCAGCAGGGCGCGCGGGACCCGCCGGGCGGCGGCCAGCGCACGGACCGTGGCATTGCGGTCCAGGACCGGGGAGTCCAGGACGAGACCGCTGATCCGGTCGCGCAGCGCGGAGCGGGTGGCGGCCCGCAGCGCCATGGTCGCGCCGGTGGACCAGCCGTGGAGGACGACGGCCTGGGCGCCGTAGCGGAGGGCGTAGCGGATCGCCGCGTCCAGATCGCGCCATTCGGTGTCGCCGAGGTGGTGGATTCCGTCGGCGGTGCGCGGGGCGCCGAGGTCGTTGCGGTAGGCCAGGTCGAGGACGGGCAGCCGGTGGCGGTGCAGGAACGGCATGGCCACCATGGGGTGCTCGCGGGTGGTGCCCAGACCGTGTGCGGTGATGACCCAGGTGTCGCGGACGCCGGGCACGAACCACGCCGGGAGCGAGCCGAGTTCGCCGGGGACGTCGACGTCGGCGTAGTCGAGGCCGAGGGCGTCCCGGGGGTTGCCGATGTGCACCTGCGGGGTGAGCCGCATCCGGTTGCCCGGCCGGAGGGTGCCGTGGCTGACCCGCTCCAGGCGGCGGACGACGGCGTCGGCGGGGTGCGGGATGCCGTGGACGACGGAGCCGACCACGGCGTGGCAGCCGTTGCCGGTGAGCCCGTAGGTGCCGGGCCGCATGGCTGCCAGGCTGCGGGTGAGGGCGATGCGCTCCTCGGTGGCGGAGTGCACGGTGAGCCGCGAGTCGCCCGGGAACGGCTGGTCCGGCGAGGGTTTCAGGGCAGTGTCGCTGGCGTACCGGCCGACCGCCACGGCGGCCGCCCCGGCACCTATCACGGTGATGGCGGCCGCGGCCGCCGCAGTACCCAGGCGCACCTCACCAGTGTGCGCAGCGCCGCCGGGTGCGGCCACCTGGCGGAGTCGGGCGGGTGAGGGGCCGGGGCGGCGGCCCGGGGCGGGGTCAGTCCCGGCCGCGGCCCCGCTGGCCGTAGCCGCGCAGCCGGGCCGCGGCCGCGTCGAGCTGCCCGGCCGACAGCAGGCTGGGGGTGTGGCCCGGCACGGACTGCGCGGTGAGCCAGACGCGGCACATCCACTCCAGCTGGGCGGTGCGGTCCAGGGCCTGGTCCAGGCTGTCGCCGTAGGTCATGGTGCCGTGGTTCTGCAGCAGGCAGCCGGTGCGGTCGCGGAGCGCGTCGAGCATGTGGGCGGCGAGCTCGTCGCTGCCGTAGAGGGCGTAGGGGGCGACGCGGACGGGGCCGCCGAGCGCCGCGGTCATGTAGTGGACGGGCGGGAGTTCGGGCACGAGGGTGGAGACGGCGGTGGCGTTCGGGGCGTGGGTGTGGACGACGGCGGCGGCCGTGGTGCTGCGGTAGACCGCCAGGTGCATGGGGAGTTCGCTGGTCGGCCGGAGCGTGCCGATGATCTGGGTTCCCGCCAGGTCGACCGCGGTGAGGTCGCCCGGCCCGAGCCGGTCGTAGGGGACGCCGCTGGGGGTGACCAGGACCAGGTCCTTCAGGCGGCAGGAGACATTGCCCGAGGTGCCGACCACCAGGCCGTCGGCGACGGTCCTGCGGGCGGTCGTGACCAGGTCGCTCCAGGCCTGGGCGAGGTGGTCGGGGTGGTCCTTCATGGGTCCTCCGGCGCGGTGCGGCGAATGCGGATCGGATACGGATGCGGTGCGCGACACCGTACGAGCCGGGGCGGGCGCTGTACGCCGCGGCCCGCCGAACCGGTGCGTGCCCGCCGGGGATATGCGTGTTCTTCAGGGATACCCCTAGCGCTGCCGTGAACCGGCCGAAATCGGACCCTCGTGCGACGGGGCCTGGGAGCATCGGGGAGCCGGGTCCGCACGCCGTCGTCCGGGTGCACCGCGGCTGCCGCCGAGCTGCCGCGACCTCCAAAACGGCGCGCAGACACAGCATCCGCAGGTCGCCAACGGGTGAGGCGGAAGTGACAGCTGGGGTGCCTCCGCGTGAACAGTGCGGTGGTGTCACCACCCGGCCCGTCCCAGTTCACTTTCCGTTCACCCGCTCTCCGTACGGTCCGAGCGACACTGACCTTCGAACTGATTGCCTGGGTGAATGGAACACATCACGCTTCTCATCGGGATCGTGATCGTCACGGCCTTGGTGTTCGACTTTACGAACGGCTTCCACGACACGGCCAATGCAATGGCCACCACCATTTCCACCGGGGCATTGCGACCCAAGACCGCGGTGGCGATGTCGGCAGTGCTCAACCTCGTCGGTGCGTTTCTGTCCGTGGAGGTGGCCAAGACCATCTCCGGCGGGATCATCGATGAGGGCGCCGGCATCAGACCAGAAGTGATCTTCGCCGGCCTGGTCGGCGCGATCGTCTGGAACCTGCTGACCTGGCTCGCGGGTCTCCCCTCCAGCTCCTCCCACGCTCTCTTCGGCGGTCTGATCGGCGCGACCCTGGTGTCCGTCGGCACCCACGGTGTGCACGGCGAGGCCGTGGTGATGAAGGTCCTGATCCCGGCGGTGGCCGCCCCGTTCGTGGCCGGTCTGGCCGCAATGGCGGCGACCCGGCTCACCTACCGGCTGACCCGCAACCGCGACGAGGCGGACACCGCCAAGGGCTACCGCGCGGGGCAGATCGCCTCCGCCGCCCTGGTCTCGCTCGCCCACGGCACCAATGACGCCCAGAAGACGATGGGGGTGATCACGCTCGCGCTGATCACCGGCGGGGTCGTCGCCCCGCACGCCGACCCGCCGCTGTGGGTCATCGCCTCGGCCGGTCTGGCCATCGCGCTCGGTACGTACCTGGGCGGCTGGCGGATCATCCGCACGATGGGCAAGGGCATCACCGACATCCAGCCGCCGCAGGGCTTCGCCGCCCAGACCGGCGCCGCGGCCACCATCCTGGCCTCCTCCCACCTCGGCTTCGCGCTCTCCACCACCCAGGTCTGCTCCGGTTCCGTGATGGGCTCGGGCCTGGGCCGCAAGGGCGGCGTGGTGCGCTGGTCCACGGCCGGCCGGATGGTCGCCGCCTGGGGCCTGACGCTGCCGGCCGCCGGTGCGGTCGCGGCGGGCGCCGCGTTCCTCGCCGGTCAGGGCGACTGGGGCGTGGCGGCGGTGGCGGTCCTCGGACTGGGCATCTGCGGCGCGATCTGGGCCGCCTCCCGGCGCAAGCCGATCGACGCCACCAACGTCAACGAGGGCCCGGCCGCGGAGCCGGCGGGCGTGGTGACCGCCGCGCTGCGCAGCGTCTCCCCGCCGCCGGCCGGCCAGCCGGCGCCGGCCGCCGACGCACCGGAAACCGCCGGGGTGCCCACCCAGCCGACCGCCCCCGACGCCGAGGTGCCCGCCCAGCCGGCCGGCCCCGACGCCACCCCGACATCCGCCCCGCGCCCCCAGGCCGCGACGGTCACCCGCTAGCTGTCATCACTTAAAGGAACCTCATGACCATCGACTGGACAGCTCTCGGCCAGGTCTTCGGCGTCACCCTCGTGGTGACGGTCGGGATCGTGGGCCTGTTCACCGTCGGCATCGTCGGGGCGTCCCGCAAGCCGGCCCAGGAGGGTGCGGCGGTCGCGGTCGCCGCCCCGGGTGCCGGTGCGCGGGCCGGCGCGGTGGCCGCCTTCGCCCTGTGCGCGGTGGCCGTGACCTACGGCATCTATCTGATCGTCGCCGCCTGACGCAGCCGGCAACGGCGGCGTACCAAGCGGCCACGGACGCGGCGAGGCGTCCGGCGGGGCACGGCATCAGCCGTCGTCCGCCGGGCGCCTTTCCTGTGGGGTGCCCCGGCCGCCGAGCGCGTCATCGGCCTGCCGGGCCAGCCGGTCGGCGATGGCCGTGCCGCCGCTGCCGTTGAGATAGGCGGCCACGCCGAGCTGCAGGACCTTGCTGAACGTCTGGTAATGGGCGCTGCGTGGGCGTGGGGCGGCCGCCATCAGCGCGTCGTGCAGGGTGCGGGGGTCCGGCCGCGGCTCCGGCTGCCCCGTGGCGCCGTGCTCCGCTTGCTCCGCGCCGACGGGCGGCAGCGGGCAGCGCGGTGCCTTCGCCCCCTCGCGGTACGCCGAGTCTCGGGTGGCCGCGAACCCCCGCTCCAGCAGGCAGCGTTCGCTGCCCGGGTCGGTCAGGGCCTCGATCAGGGCCCGTGCGCCGGCCGGGCGGCTGCTGCCGGCGGAGATCGCCAGATTCTGTCCGCCGAGCACCGACAGCCGCCGGCCGTCGGACGGCCGGGCCGGCAGCTGGGCGACGTCGAAGGCGGTGCCGGCCGTGAGCTTTTCGGCGACCGAGGCGTACTCGACCGGCCAGTTGCGCATGAACACCGCACGCCCGTCGGCGAACCAGCGGCGGCTTTCGGTCTCGTCCATCGTGACGGCCTCGTGCGGCATGAGCGTGCCGAGCCGGTCCTTGAGGTCCGCGATGCCCAGCTGGAGCGCGCCGACCTGCTCGCCCTTGGCGAAGCCGGTGGCGTACGGGTCGCCGCCGTTGGCCCAGGCGGACTCCAGGGTGTTGACGGTGAGGCCTTCGTAGGGCCGCAGTTGGGCGACCATGCCGTACATCCTGGGCCGTTTCTTCATCCCGGCCTTGGCGTCCTGGTCCGAGCGGCGGTTGTAGGCGTCCGCCGCCTGGAGGGCCCAGGCCTTCAGCTCGCCCCAGTTGGCGGGCGGCCGGTGGTGGCCGTGGGCTTCGAGGAGGTCCTTGCGGTAATAGAGCAGCCCGGCATCGGTGTTGAACGGGACGCCCCACACCTTTCCGTCGTACTCCACCGTCTTGGCCACGCTGCCCAGGAAGTCGCCGTCCAGGCTCGCGGGCCAGGGCCTGATGACGCCCGCCTCGGCGAACTCCGCGGTCCAGGCCACATCGAGGTTGAGCACGTCGTAGCCGCCGTTGCCGGACTGACCCGCCGCCAGCAGCTGGCTGCGCTGGCCGTCGGCGGTGTCGGGGAGTTTGACGATCCGGACGGTGTGGCCGGTGCGTTTCTCCCAGGCGCGGATCAGGTCCTGCCGGACGCCGGAGCTGCTGAGGTCGCTGCCGGTGGCGAGGACGATCGCGCCCTTCTCCGGGACGGCCTGGTCCCCCGGGGTACAGCCGCTGACCGCGGTGAGCAGCGCCAGGCCGGCCAGCGCGGCGCCCGCCGTGGTGCGCTTGGCGGTCATCGCTCCCCCTTGGTGGCCGTGCCGATGGAGGCGATCCGTCCGGCCAGGATGTCGACGGCCTGCGGGCCGCCGGGTACGCACTGGCCGTGGGAGGCCCCGGCCAGTTGCCGCAGGGCGAAGCTGTCACAGCCGGACTTGCCCAGCACCAGGGCCAGGATGGGCACCTCGGGTCCCTCCCCGACGAGGGTGCCGAGGGTGCGGTCGACGCTCGCCGCGCGGCCGCCCGTGCCGTCGTCCTCGTCGAGGAGGAGCACGATGGCCTTGTTGGTGGCGGTGGACTTCTTCATGGTGCGGACCGCGCGGGTCAGCGCCTCCTCCATCGCGGCCCCGTGATCGACGAGTTCACCGCCCGCGACCCGGTCCAGTGCGGCCTTGCCGCGGGCCGGGTCGTCGCTGCCGAGCGGGACCAGCTCACGCACGGCCGCGCGGTCGTCGGGGTGCGCACGGTCCGGGAAGGCCCACAGGCCGTAGGTGTGCCGGGCGCCGGCCATCTCCAGGGCGCGGCCGGCCGCGCTCAGGGCGACCGGGAGTTTGCCGCCGTCCGCCATGGAGGTGGAGGTGTCCATGAGGATCAGCACCTGGCTGGACTTCTGTGCCTTGTCGTAGCCGTCCAGTACGCGGGCCACCTGGTCGGGGCCTGCCGTGTAACGGGAGACCCGGCTGTCGCGGCCGACGTTCGCGCGGCTGTCGCTGAGCGGGGAGCCACGGCCCGGGGTGTGGTGGTCCACTCCGCGGTAGCCCTGCGCGGCCAGGGTGCGCTGACCGCCCTCCGGGTCGCGCAGCCAGGTGGCGAAGCGGGCCACGGCGGCTCGCCGCGGGGTGGCGTCGGTGGTGCCGCGCCAGTCGACGCGGATCAGGGGGTGGTCGAGGGCGGGGACGTTCTCGGGGTAGTAGGCGACGTAGCGGTCGTGCACGGGCAGCGCGGAGCCCAGGGCGGGGCAACTGCCGATGGCCCGCCCGAGGTTGTAGTCGGCCAGGGACTTCTCCGACACCAGGGGCGCGGACCTGGTGCGGTCGACGGCGCCCGAGGCAGCGACGTCGGGGCGCAGCGAACACAGGAGTTCGGTGCTGCCGGCGTACTGGCTGCCCGGGGCGGAGAGCCGGTCCTCGGCGGTGCGGGCGAGCGCGGGGTCGGGATCGGGGCCGTACGGCGAGGCTGCCGCCCCCGGGCCGCCGTGGGCGAGGTAGAGGCCGATGGTGTGCAGCAGGCCGGTGCCGGACAGTACGGGGCTGGGCCGCAGGAGCTTCAGGTCGCGGTGGGCGTGGTCGGTGCCGGTGAGCAGCTCCGGCCAGGAGGCGCCGCCCGGTTCGACGTCGTCCAGCCGACGGTTCGCGGGGATGCCGACGACCAGGGGGGTGTAGGCGACCGGGTCGCCGTAGTGCAGGGTCGCCGGGGATCCCGTGGCCGGCATGCCGCGACGGGCCTCGTAGTAGTCGGCGGTGGATTCCGGTATCCAGATGTCGGGCTGCGGGCCGGGGCGGTTGAGGGGGTCGAGGCCCTTGTCGGCCGGCCGGTCCTTGCCGGTGCCGCGGGCCTCGCCCTGCCAGCGGTCGGCGGCCGCGAAGCCCTGGTCGACCTGGTCCTTGGCCGCGGAGTAGACGGTGATCTGGGCGCGCCGGCAGCCGTCGGGGAGGTCGCCCTCGCCGCTGAGGGGCTTCAGGTTGGCGCCGGACATCTCGTAGTCGAAGGCGGCCTGGCGCAGGGCGGGTTCGGCCTCGGGGGCGGTCAGCAGCCGCAGTTCGAGGGCGGGCGGGCAGGGCGCGTCGGCGTTCGGGAGGTTCAGCACGACGATGCCCGCGGTGGCCGGGACGAGGATGATCGCCGACACCAGCAGGATCCTGAGCCAGTGCTGGAAGGAGGACTTCAGCCGGCGGCGCAGGCGGATCCGCAGCGGGGTCGGGGGCCGGATCTCGGGGGTGGCGAAGGACAGGATGACGTCGTCGACGGTGTTCTGCTTCGCCGACCGCGGTTCCCAGATGTCGCCCATCGGGGTCCGTTCGGCGGCGAGTTGTTCCCACAGCACCCGGACGAGGTCCTCGAAGGTGACGAACCGCCTGCCGGGTAAGCCCTGTTCCAGGGTCTGACGGACGGCACGGGTGAAGACGCTGCCCCCGGTGGGCTCCTCGCCGCTGAAGATCCGCCGGTTGGGCTGCGCGGCCATCAGCAGCGACATGGGCTTGCGGCAGTTGTGGAAGGCCTCCCCGGCGTTGCCGGCGTAGCAGCACTCCAGGATGATCACGATCCGGTCGGCCCGGGCGTTGTCGAGGTAGGACAGCACCATGTCCTGCCAGGAGACGGTCTTGTGACGCCGCTCCGAGGCGCCGACCATCAGCTGCAGATTGCCGCCGTCCCGGCCCACCCGGCCGTGGCCGGAGAAGTACACCAGCAGCAGTCCGCGCGCCTCCTGGGTGACGGTGTCCAGCGCCTGTTCCACCTCCCACGGCTCCTGGGGGCGGCAGACGACGACCTCGCCCCGGGTGAACAGGTCGGCGCCGGGGGCGAGCAGGGCGCGTTCGAGTTCCTGGGCGTTGTCCTTCACCGCGGGGAGCGGGCGCAGATGGCGGTAGTCGTCGACACAGATCAGCAGCGCCCGGTTGACCTTGCCCCGCGCGTCGTATTCGGACATCCGGCTCAGTCCCCGGCGGTGCTGCCGCTTCCGTCGTCCGGGCGGCCGGGATCGGGGGGTTCGGGCGCCGGGACGCCCGGGCCCTCGTCGGCCAGTGCGCGCAGGCCGCCGGCGCCGCCCCCGACCGCGACGGCGGGCCGTTCGCCGGTGTCCCGCTCCTCCCGGCGGCGGCGCAGCCACTCCTTGAGGGCGATGCTGAGGCTCTTGGTGATCTCGGCGGCCACGGCCCCGACGATGACCAGGACCAGATCGTCGACGCCGACGGCCATGTCGCGCGGGGCGTCGCCGTCGTCGTCGTACGCGTCCGCCGGCCGTGGCCGCAGCGCCCAGTCGTACTGCCGCCGGGCCAGCCACGGCTCGCGCTCCAGCCAGGACTTGAGGTCCTCGATGTCCTGATCGGGATTGTTGGTGCCCGTGATCCTGATGCGGATCTCGTGACGGTCAGCGCGCTGCGGCATCCCCCGGCCCCCTTCCGGCGGCCCCATCGCCGCCGCGCTCCCGATAGTGACGTGGAATCAGGGGCGCGGGCAACCGTCTGTGATCCGGCCACCACGCTGTGGCGTGCACCACAGCCCATGCCACGGGCCGGCGTCGCAGGTCAAGGGTGAGTTGACGGGCATTCGCGGGGCGTGGTGGACTGCCCGAGCCATTCGGCGACAGCTGAGGAAGTCCGGTGCGAATCCGGCGCGGTCCCGCCACTGTCACCGGGGAGGGTTCCTCCAGCGAAGGCCACGGTCCATCTCGCGGACGCCGGACGGCGTACGCGCAGGGCTGGAAGGCCGGAGGACTCGCCGATCCGGGGAGCCAGGAGACTCATGTCGCCGTCACGTCGAGCCAGGGCGCGGACCCTGAGTGAGGACATACCGCCATGCCCGGCTGCCCGTCGAGAGCTCCACTGCCCGCTGCCGCAGGGCCCCTTCGAGGCGTAGGGCGAGGCGTCGCGGGACGGGCGGGGCTTTGCGGACATGCCCTAGGGGGTGTCCGCAAAGTCCCGTCGTCCGCCCGGAGGGCGGGGCTCGCGGCGTCTGGTGCGTGCGCTCGCAAGGCGGAGGGTCGTCCTCGTAGTGGGTCTACGTGGATGATCCCGACAACGCAGCGAGCGTGCGTGCCAGGCGTCGCGAGCCAGGCGGGACTTTGTGGACACGCCCTAGCGGCGGTCTGACCCGATGCGCGGCGAACACGCGGGATATGCGTGCGGCGCGGCTCTCGGCTTCCTCGGCGACCTGATCGCGGCGGATCCCCGGCGCGGCCATCCGGTGGCCGCCTTCGGCCGGGCCGCGGCCGCCGTCGAGCGCCGGCTGTGGCGCGACCATCGCGGATACGGGGCGGCCCATGCCGTGCTGTGTGCGGGCGGTGCCGCGGCCGGTGCCGCGCTGCTGGTGCGCGCCGTACGGGGCTCCGCGCCGTCGCCGTCCCCGCTGCGCGGCTCCGCCGGGGTCGCGCTGACCGCGGCGACGGTGTGGGCCGTACTGGGCGGCACCTCGCTCGGCCGGGAGGCCCGGGCCGTCGGCGGGGCGCTGGCGGCGGGTGATCTGGAGGTCGCGCGCGAGCGGCTGCCCCATCTGTGCGGACGCGATCCGCAGGCGCTGGACGGGCCGCAGATGGCGCGTGCGGTGGTGGAGTCGGTCGCCGAGAACACCTCGGACGCGGTGGTGGGCGCCCTGGTGTGGGGCGCGTTGGGCGGAGTGCCCGGGTTGGTGGCGTTCCGGGCGGTGAACACCCTCGACGCGATGGTGGGGCACAAGTCCCCGCGCTACCGCCGTTTCGGCTGGGCCGCGGCCCGGCTCGACGATCTCGCCGGCTGGCCCGGCTCCCGGCTGACCGCCGCCCTCACGGTCCTCGCGGGCCCCGGCCGGCGCGCTGCGCTACGGGCCTGGCGGGCGGACGGCGGCGCCCACCCGAGCCCCAACGCGGGCCCCGTGGAGGCATCGTTCGCGGGCGCGCTGGGCGTACGGCTGGGCGGCACGCTGGCGTACGGCGGGCGGGTGGAGCACCGTCCGGTGCTCAACGGCGGGGCGCGGCCGGTCGCGGTGTCCGACATCGAGCGGGCGGTGCGGCTCTCGCGCCGGGTGAGTGTGTGGGCGCTGGTGGCGACGGTGGGGGCTCGGGTGGGGTTCGGTGCTGTGAGGGCGGCGTTCGGTGCTGGGCGGGCGACGGGGGCTCGGGGGGCGGCGGCTCGGGCGGGTGCGGGGCGTGGGGTTGGGGCGGGGCTTGGATGCAGGGCGGGGCGGGTATGAGGCGGTCCGTTTTTTCTCTGCGGCCCACGTTCTCGCCGCGGCCTACTTTTTCCCCGCCGCCCACCCCCCTTCGGGGGGTGGGCGGGTGTAGTGACCCGAAGTGCCCTCGGGAGCTCGGCGGGTGTAGTGACCCGAAGTGCCCTAGCGGGCTGGCCAGCCGTAGAGACCCGAAGTGCCATCGAAGGCTGAGCAGCCGTAGAGACCCGAAGTGCTGCACGTACGACTCAAGACAGCCGGAGCCCCGGCGTAGGAGGAGGACCCCGTGAACGGGCGGTCGAAGGCAGCCGGCGGGGCGGTCGGTGGTGGTCTGTTGGTGGCCGGTACGACGTCCGACGCCGGCAAGAGCGTGGTGACGGCGGGGATCTGCCGCTGGCTGGCCCGCCAGGGCGTCCGGGTGGCGCCGTTCAAGGCGCAGAACATGTCGCTGAATTCGTTCGTCACGCGCGAGGGCGCGGAGATAGGGCGGGCCCAAGCGATGCAGGCCGCCGCGGCGCGGGTGGAGCCGACCGCGCTGATGAATCCGGTGCTGCTCAAGCCGGGCAGCGACCGCAGCAGCCAGGTGGTGCTGCTGGGGAAGCCGGTGGGCGAGCTCAGTGCCCGTGGCTACCATGCGGGGCGGCAGGAGCAGTTGCTCGGCACCGTCACCGACTGCCTCGCCGAGCTGCGGCGGACGCACGACGCGGTGATCTGTGAGGGCGCCGGCAGCCCCGCCGAGATCAATCTGCGGCGCACCGACATCGTGAACATGGGCCTCGCCCGGGCCGCCCGGATCCCGGTCGTCGTGGTCGGCGACATCGACCGCGGCGGGGTGTTCGCGTCCTTCTTCGGCACCACCGCGCTGCTGTCGAAGGAGGACCAGGCGCTGGTCGCGGGGTATCTCGTCAACAAGTTCCGGGGCGATGTGACGCTGCTGGAGCCGGGCCTTGCGATGCTGCGCGGCCTCACGGGGCGGCAGACGCTGGGCGTGCTGCCCTTCGCGCACGGGCTGGGCATCGACGAAGAGGACGGACTGAGGGTGTCGCTGCGCGGCGCGGTGCGCGAGAGCATGGTGGCCCCGCCGCACGGCGCGGAGATGCTGCGGGTGGCGGTCTGCGCCGTGCCGCTGATGTCGAACTTCACGGACGTGGACGCGCTGGCCGCGGAGCCGGGCGTGGTCGTGCGGTTCGTGGACCGGGCCGAGGAGCTGGCCGACGCGGATCTGGTGGTGCTGCCGGGGACCCGGGGCACGGTCCGGGCGCTGGAGTGGCTGCGCGCGCGGGGGCTGGCGGACGCGATCGCCCGGCGGGCCGCCGAGGGCCGGCCGGTGCTGGGCATCTGTGGTGGCTTCCAGATGCTGGGCGAACTCATCGAGGACGAGGTCGAGTCGAAGGCGGGCACCGTCGAGGGGCTCGGGCTGCTGCCGGTACGGGTGCGGTTCGCGGCGGAGAAGACGCTGGCGCGTCCGGCCGGTGAGGCGCTGGGCGAGCCGGTGGAGGGGTACGAGATCCACCACGGCGTCGCCGAAGTGACCGGCGGGGACGAGGAGTTCCTGGACGGGTGCCGGGCCGGCTCCGTATGGGGCACGCACTGGCACGGCTCCCTGGAGAGCGACGGCTTCCGCCGGGCCCTGCTGCGGCGGGTCGCGGCGGACGCCGGCCGGGCCTTCGTGCCCGCCCCCGACACCTGTTTCGCCGCCCTGCGCGAGGAGCAGCTGGACCGGCTGGGCGATCTGATCGAGGAACACGCGGACACCGCCGCGCTGCTCCGGCTGATCGAGGAGGGGGTACCGGACGGGCTGCCGTTCGTGCCTCCGGGGGCGCCATGAGGGGTACCCAAGGGACGAATACGGAGCTCGACGGCGACGTGGAGGACGACACAGCATGACAACCCCGCACGACACGACCCCGCAGTACCCCTTCAGCGCGGTGGTCGGCATGGACGACCTGCGGCTGGCGCTGCTGCTGAACGCGGTGAGCCCCGCGGTCGGCGGTGTGCTGGTCCGCGGCGAGAAGGGCACCGCCAAGAGCACCGCGGTGCGTGCGCTGTCGGCGCTGATGCCGGCCGTGGACGTGGTCGGCGGCTGCCGCTTCGCCTGCGCCCCGGACGCGCCCGACCCCGGCTGCCCCGACGGACCGCACGGCACCGGCGCCGCCGAGGAACGCCCGACACGGATGGTCGAACTGCCCGTCGGCGCCTCCGAGGACCGGCTGGTCGGCGCGCTGGACATCGAGCGGGCCCTGTCGGAGGGCGTGAAGGCCTTCGAGCCGGGTCTGCTGGCGGACGCCCACCGCGGCATCCTCTACGTCGACGAGGTCAATCTGCTCCACGACCACCTGGTGGACCTGCTGCTGGACGCGGCCGCCATGGGTGCCTCGTACGTGGAGCGGGAGGGCGTCTCGGTACGGCACGCGGCGCGCTTCCTGCTCGTCGGGACGATGAACCCCGAAGAGGGCGAGCTGCGGCCGCAGTTGCTGGACCGATTCGGGCTCACGGTCGAGGTCGCCGCCTCGCGCGAGCCGGACCTGCGGGTGGAGGTCGTACGGCGCCGGCTGGCGTACGACGCCGATCCGGCCGGTTTCGCGGCGCGCTGGGCGGCCGAGGAGGACGAGCTGCGCCGGCGGATCGCCGTGGCGCGGGAGCTGCTGCCGGGTGTGACGCTGGGGGACGCGGCGCTGCGGCAGATCGCCGCGACCTGTGCCGCGTTCGAGGTGGACGGGATGCGCGCGGACATCGTGATGGCGCGCACCGCCACCGCGCTGGCCGCGTGGGCGGGGCGGACGGAGGTCCTTCAGGAGGACGTGCGGCAGGCCGCGCTGCTGGCGCTGCCGCACCGCCGGCGCCGTAATCCGTTCGATGCGCCGGGCCTGGACGAGGACAGACTCGACCAGACGCTGGAGGAGTTCGGGGCGGACGAGGGCACGGGCGGCGACGACGATCCGGAGCCGGACGGTCCGGACGACGGCCCCGGCGGGGGCGGTCCGGAGGGCGGCGGGCGCCCGCCGCAGGACGGCGGCCCGGACGAGTCGGCGCCGGGCCCCGAACTCCCGCACCAGCAGGAGCGGGAGGCCCCCCAGGAGCAGCCCGCGGCCCCGGAGCAGGCCACGGGACAGGCTCCGGAACCGGCCGCGCAGAGCGCACCGGGCGCGGGCGGCGAGAAGGCCGCGGTCGGCGCCACCGAGCCGTTCCGCACCCGGCGGCTGGACGTGCCGGGGCTGGGCGAGGGCGCGGACGGCCGCCGGTCGCGGGCCCGCACCGCGCACGGCCGGACGACCGGCGCCCGCCGCCCGCACGGCGCCCTGGGCAAGCTGCATCTGGCCGCGACCGTGCAGGCCGCGGCGCCGCACCAGCGGGTACGCGGCCGCCGCGGGCCGGGCCTGGTGGTGCGCCGCGACGATCTGCGCGAGGCGGTGCGCGAGGGGCGCGAGGGCAATCTGGTCCTGTTCGTCGTGGACGCGTCCGGGTCGATGGCGGCCCGGAAGCGGATGAGTGCCGTCAAGGGCGCAGTGCTCTCGCTGCTGCTGGACGCCTATCAGCGGCGCGACAAGATCGGCATGATCACCTTCCGGGGCTCCGGCGCCGAGCTGGCGCTGCCCCCGACGTCGTCGGTCGAGGCGGGTGCGGCGCGGCTGGAGCAGCTGCCGACGGGCGGCCGTACGCCGCTGTCGGAGGGGCTGCTGCGGGCCCATGAGGTGCTGCGGGTGGAGCGGATGCGGGATGCCTCGCGGCGGCCGCTGCTGGTGGTCGTCACCGACGGGCGGGCGACCGGCGGCCCGGAGCCGGTGGTGCGGGCCGCCCGCGCGGCCCGGCTGCTGGCCGCCCAGGGCACCGCTTCGGTGGTCGTGGACTGCGAGGCGGGCCCGGTGCGGCTGGGGCTCGCGGGCGAGCTGGCCCGTGAGCTGCAGGGCACCGCGATCACCCTCGACGAACTGCGCGCGGACAGCGTCTCCGCGCTCGTACGGACCGTGCAAGGCAACAGGAAGGCCGCGTAATGCCGCAGGGACAGCCGTCCGTCGTACCGAACGACGGGCTCACCACCCGCCAGCGCCGCAACCGCCCGCTGGTGTTCGTCCACACCGGCCAGGGCAAGGGCAAGTCCACCGCCGCCTTCGGGCTGGCGCTGCGCGCCTGGAACCAGGGCTGGCCGGTCGGGGTGTTCCAGTTCGTGAAGTCGGCGAAGTGGAAGGTCGGCGAGGAGCGGGCGCTGAAGGTGCTCGGGGAGTCCGGCGAGGGCGGCACCGTCGCCTGGCACAAGATGGGCGAGGGCTGGTCCTGGGTGCAGCGCGACATCGCCTCCAGTGAGGACGCGGCGCGCGAGGGCTGGGAGCAGGTCAAGCGGGATCTCGCCGCGGAGACCTACCGGCTGCTGGTGCTGGACGAGTTCGCCTATCCGCTGAAGTGGGGCTGGATCGACACCGACGAGGTGGTGTCGGCGCTGCGCGACCGCCCAGGTCAGCAGCATGTCGTCATCACCGGGCGGGGCGCCCCCGAGGCGCTGTTGGACTTCGCCGATCTGGTGACGGACATGACGAAGGTCAAGCACCCGATGGACACGGGCCAGAAGGGCCAGCGGGGCATCGAATGGTGACCACGGTGAAGGGGGCGAGTACGGCATGAGCGGCGGTGCGGTCCCCCGGCTGGTGATCGCCGCGCCGTCGTCGGGTGCGGGAAAGACGACCGTGGCCACCGGGCTGATGGCGGCGTTCACCGAGGCCGGGCTCACGGTGTCGCCGCACAAGGTGGGCCCCGACTACATCGACCCGGGCTACCACTCCCTGGCCACCGGCCGCCCCGGCCGCAATCTGGACGCCTTTCTGTGCGGGACGGACCGGATCGCGCCGCTGTTCCTGCACGGTGCGGCGGGCGCGGATCTGGCCGTGGTCGAGGGCGTGATGGGGCTGTTCGACGGGGCGTCGGACCGGGGCGAGCTGTCGTCGACGGCGCAGGTCGCGAAGGTCCTGCGGGCGCCGGTGGTGCTGGTGGTGGACGCCTCCTCGCAGTCCCGGTCGGTGGCCGCGCTGGTGCACGGCTTCGCCTCGTGGGACCCGGAGGTGCGGCTGGCCGGGGTGATCCTCAACAAGGTCGGCTCGGACCGTCACGAGCAGCTGTTGCGCGAGGCGATGGACTCCTCGGGGGTGCCGGTGCTCGGCGCGCTGCGCCGCGACGGGCGGGCCGGGACGCCGTCGCGCCATCTGGGCCTGGTGCCGGTCGCCGAACGGCGGGCCGAGGCGCTGGAGTCGGTGGGCGAGCTCGCCGCGCGGATCCGTGAGGGCTGCGATCTCCCGGCGCTGCTGGCGCTGGCGCACAGCGTGCCCGAACTTCCGGACACGCCGTGGGATCCGGCGGCGGAGTTGGCACCGGCGGCGGAGACGGCCGCGGCCGACCCTTCCGCCAGGCCGCGGATCGCGGTCGCGGGCGGCGCCGCGTTCACCTTCTCGTACGCCGAGCACGCCGAGCTGCTGGCCGTCGCGGGCGCCGAGGTGGTGCCCGTCGACCCGCTGCGGGACGAGCGCCTGCCGCCCGGCACCCAGGGGCTGGTGATCGGCGGCGGCTTCCCCGAGGTCTATGCCCCGGAGCTGTCGGCGAACGCGCCGCTGCGTGCGGCGGTGGCCGAACTGGCCGCCTCGGGGGCGCCGGTCTCCGCCGAATGCGCCGGGCTGCTCTATCTGTCCCGGTCGATCGACGGGAAGCCGATGTGCGGGGTGCTGCCCGCCGAGGCCCGGATGACCGAGCGGCTCACCCTCGGCTACCGGGAGGCGGTGGCGCTGCGGGACAACGCGCTGGCCGCGGCCGGGACCCGGGTGCGGGGCCACGAGTTCCACCGCACGGTGCTGGAGCCGGGGGCGGGCGCGGATCCCGCGTGGGGGCTGACGCACCCGGAGCGGCGGGTGGAGGGCTTCGTGGCCGGCGGGGTGCATGCCTCGTATCTGCATGTGCACTGGGCCGCCGAACCGGCGCTGGCCGGGCGTCTGGTGGCGAGCGCGGCGCGGATCGCCGCGGCCCGGGGATGAGCGGGCAGGCGGCCGGCGAGCCGACGGCGGCGCTGGTCGCCGGCGTCGGAGCGCGCCGCGGCGTCCCGGTCGCCGAGGTGCTGGAGCTGCTCCACGCCACGCTGGCCACGGTGGACCCGGCGGCCCGGATCGTCGCCCTGGCGACGGTGGCGGACAAGTCGGCGGAGCCGGGTCTGCTCGGCGCGGCCCGCCGACTGGGGGTGCCGTTGCGGTCGTTCCCGGCGCCGGAGCTGGCGGCCGTAGGGGTACCGGCGCCGTCCGCGGCCGCGGCGGCCGCCGTCGGGACGCCGAGCGTGGCCGAGGCCGCCGCACTGCTGGCCGCGGGGCCGGGCGCCGAACTCCTCGCCGGCAAGCGGAAGTCGGCGCCGCGGGGCCGGCCGGCGCGGGCGACCTGCGCGCTCGCCGGGCCGGCTGTAACGGATCACGGTGGGGTTACCGCTGGTAGGGAGGGAGCCGCCGAGGCCCCCTCGGGGGCTGCGGATATCGTCATGACCTCGTCCAACCCGCCCCGCCGTGGCACGGATCGGCGGACGGCGGCCGTCGGCGGCCCGGCGCCCGACAGCACAACCACCGGCACCAAGGAGACCCAGTGACCCCTCCTCCCGCACTGCTCATCGCCGGTCACGGCACCCGTGACGAAAGCGGGGCCGAGGCCCTGCGCACCCTGGTGCGTGTGCTCGGCGAGCGCCACCCCGACGTCCCCGTCGCCGGGGGGTTCTTCGGCACCTCACCGGCGTCGCTGCCGCTGGACGAGGCGGTCGACGGGCTCGTGGCGCGGGGGGTGACCCGGCTCGCGGTGATACCGCTGCTGCTCGCCCCCACCGGGCCGGTCACGGAGGCGCTGCCCGCGGCGCTGGCGCGGGCGACGGAGCGCCACCCCGGCCTCGACCACGTCTGCGGCGCCGAGCTGGGGCCGCACCCCAAGCTGCTGGACGTGCTGGAGCGGCGGCTGGACGAGGCGCTGGGCGGCGGGGCCCGCCGGCCCGAGGACCGGGCGCGGACGACCGTGCTGCTGGTGGGGCGGGGCACCGCCGATCCGCAGGCCAACGCCGAGGTGGTACGGGCCGCGCGGCTGCTGTGGGAGGGGCGCGGTTTCGCGGGCGTGGAGACCGCGTTCGTCGCCCGGACGGCCCCCGACGTGCCGGCCGGACTGGACCGGTGCCGGGCCCTGGCCGCCGCGGCGGGAGCCATTGCGGGCGGCCGGATCGTGGTCCTGCCCTACTTCTTCTTCCCCGGCGGTCTGCTGGAGCGGCTGCGGATGCAGACCGAGGGCTGGGCCGCGGCACACCCGGGCACGGAGGTGCTCGGGGCGGGGGTGCTCGGCACCCCGGCCGAGCTGGCCGAGGTGGTCATGGAGCGCTACCACGCGGCGGCGGGCGATCCGCTGCTGAGCGGCGCGCCGTGCGGGTGCCGGGCGGCGGCGGAGGACGCCCGGGAGACCGCCGGCGCGACGCGGCCGACCGCTTCTCCGGCGGCGGACACCGGGGAGCGGTGACCGTGCCGGCGCGCACCGGTTCCGCCCGGCTCCCCGCTCCCCCGGCCGCCCCGCCGCCCGAGCCCGATCTGCGGCATCACGGCGATGCCGAAGTGCGGGGCGCGGACGGCGCGCTGACGGATCTGGCGGTCAATGTCCGCACCGGCACTCCCCCGGCCTGGCTCAAGGCACGGATCGCCGCGTCGCTGGACACCCTCGCCGCGTACCCGGACGGCCGGGCGGCGCGCCGGGCGGTCGCCGCCCGGCACGGGCTGCCCGTGGAGCGGGTGCTGCTGACGTCCGGCGCCGCGGAGGCGTTCGTCCTGCTCGCCCGGGCCGTACGGGCCCGCCGGCCGGTCGTGGTGCATCCGCAGTTCACCGAGCCCGAGGCCGCGCTGCGGGACGCCGGGCACGAGGTCGGACGGGTGCTGCTCGACGCCCGGGACGGCTTCCGGCTGGATCCGGCCGCGGTGCCCGAGGACGCCGATCTGATCGTCGTCGGCAACCCCACCAACCCCACGTCGGTCCTGCACCCCGCGGACGACCTGGCCCGCCTGGCGCGGCCCGGCCGGACGCTGGTGGTGGACGAGGCGTTCATGGACGCGGTGCCGGGCGAACGGGAGGCGCTGGCCGGCCGCACGGATCTGCCGGGGCTGGTGGTGCTGCGCAGCCTCACCAAGACATGGGGGCTGGCCGGGCTGCGGATCGGCTACGTGCTGGCCGCCCCGGACACCGTCGCCGCCCTGGAGCGGGCGCAGCCGCTGTGGCCGGTCTCCAGTCCCGCGCTGGCGGCGGCCGAGGCGTGCTCCGCGCCCGGGGCGCTGGCCGAGGCCGCCGCCGCGGCCGGGCGGATCGCCGCCGACCGGGACCATCTGCTGGCCCGGCTGGCCGCGTTCGGGCAGATCCGGACGGTCGCTCCGGCGGCGGGCCCGTTCGTGCTGCTCCGACTGCCGGGCGCGGACGAGGTACGGGCCGCGCTGCGGACCCGCGGCTTCGCGGTGCGCCGTGGCGACACCTTCCCCGGCCTGGGCCCCGACTGGCTGCGGCTGGCGGTGCGGGACCGGGCCACGACGGACCGGTTCGCGGCGGCGCTGGACGACGTGCTGGGCGAGGCCCTGACGTAGGCGAGGGGTGAGGTGCGCCGTACGGGCCCGTACGGCGCACCCCGGCCGTACCCCACACCCAGTGCCCCCACAGCACCGGTGTGGTGTACGGGTCCGTCAGCCGCGGCCGCCCTGCGCCGCGGCGCCACGACGCCGGCGGGCGTAGCCGATCGAGCCGGCCCCGGCCGCGACCAGCAGGGCCGCGCCACCGGCGAGGTACGGCGTGGCCGAACTGCCGCCGGTCTCCGCGAGGTTCTGGCTGCTGCCGGGCCGGGTCCCGGCCTGGTGCACCTCGGTGCCCCCGCCGGCCGGCTTCGTGCCCCCGCCGCTCTGACCGCCCGTCTGACCGCCGGCCTGGCCGCCCGTCTGGCCACCACTCTGACCGCCACTGGTGCCGCCGGAGCCGTTGTCCCCGGGCGCCGTGCCGCCCGGTGCGGTGCAGCCGGCCCGGACCAGCGTGACCCGGCCGTGCACCTCGGCGACGTTCAGCCGCAGCGGGTTGAGGGAGACCTTCAGCTCCAGCGCGGTGGCCGCGGCGCTCTTGGACGTGACGCTCTTGTGGGACAGGTCGAGCCGCACCTCGCCCACGCCCGGCACCTTGACGTCCGTCGTCCCGCCCGCCGTGAGCGTGACCTTCTTGCCCAGGACGCGGACCGGCCCCAGCACGTTGGACTCGGCGCGGGGTCGCTGCCCCGCCTCGCACACCGCCTTGGCGGTGACCTGCTGCGCCTCGATCAGGGACAACTGCGGCGGCAGACCGGGCAGATGGACCTTGGCCCGCACGAGGTTGGCGTAGCCCTCGGCCTGGTGGCGGTCGGCGGTGCCCCGGGCGGTGGCGGCATCGGCGCGCAGCACGCTGAACGGCTTGCCGTGGTCGAGGCCGTCGAGGCTGACGGTGAGCGCGGTCTTCGAGGCGGAGGCCGGGGCGTGCACCTCGTTCAGCACGGCGTTCAGCGGCACATCGAGCGTCTTGTGGAGCAGCCCGACGTTCAGGCCGGTGCGCAGCACGACCGCGTCGGCGCTCCCGCGGGCCGGGCCGTGACCTCCGGTGGCATGGGCGGGCACGGCGCCGAGCAGCAGGGCGGGGCCGGCCGTGAGCGCGGTGGCGACGAAGGTCGCGGCGAGGCGTCGGGGCATGCCGAAGGAACGGGCGGAACTGGTGGACACGTGTGTGGAACCCTCACAGGAGAAATGGAGCCGCCGGCCGCGCCAATGGGGGACATCACGCGGGCCGGCGACATCGACCCGCACATCGTGTCCGCACCGACGGTGAACGGGGAGCCACCCGCAGTCAGTTCACCCTATTAGGTGGTTTCCGCGTCTCTATTCGATTCGGGTGGTGCGGGGCCCCGCCCTGAGCCCGGGTTCAGCTCACAGCGCTGGGTGTCCGTGGCGCCGCCCGGCGTGCGCCGCACCCGTACGTCCACCTCGCCGGTCCGGGTGCCGTCCGCCGTGCCCACCGCGTCGGCGGCCGTACACACCAGCTGGCGCAGGGCCGTGCGGCTGGTCCCCCACCCGCGGGGCACGAGGACGTCGACGCTGCCGCGCCGCTGCCCGGTGACCGTCGGCGCGGGGGCGTCGGGCGGTACGAAGCTGATCAGGCCGCGGGCCCGCTCGGCCTCGTCAGGGCCCTCCCGCAGGCGATTCAGGGCGTCCTGCGGGGAGTTGGGGCCGCGGTCGAGGCGGGAGACGCGTTCGAGTCCGAGGGGCGAGGAGAAGTACACGTGCACGACGTCCGCGGGCCGCGCCGGCTCGGGCAGTCCGGCGGCCGGGGGGCCGGCCCGCGCGGGTCCGCTGTCGGTGATGCCGCAGGCGCCGACCAGCGCAAGGGGAGCAAGCACGAGCGGCACAAGGATTCCCGGGAGCCGTCTCACACCGGGTCCCACGGCAGGGTCAGGGTGAACACCGCACCTCGGTCGGGGGCGTTGGCGGCGGTGAGGGTGCCGCCGTGCAGCCGGGCGTTCTCGGCGGCGATGGCCAGGCCCAGCCCGCTGCCCTCGCTGCGGGTGCGGGCCGCGTCGCCCTTGGTGAAGCGGTCGAAGACATGCGGCAGGACGTCGTCGGGGATGCCCGCACCGCCGTCGGCGACGGTGAGGACGAGCGCGTCCGCGCCGGCCCGGGCCCGCAGCCGCACCGGCGCCGACGTGCCGCCGTGGCGCAGGGCGTTGCCGAGGAGGTTGGCCAGGACGACATCGATGCGGCGCGGGTCGAGGCGGGCGCGCAGGCCGTCCGGTACGGCGACCTCGACCCGGTCCTGCCAGTGGCGCAGCGCCAGCGTCTTGCGGACGAGTTCGCCGACATCGATCTCGTCGAGGTCCAGCACGGCGGCACCGGCGTCGAACCGGGAGATCTCCATCAGGTCCTCGACCATGCGGGCGAGTTTGCGGGTCTCGTCGGCGACCAGCGTCAGCGCCTCCGAGGTCTCCGGGTCCAGCCGGCCGGAGGCGGCGTCCTCGTCGAGCACCCCGGTCACGGCGGTCATCGCCGCGAGCGGGGTGCGCATCTCGTGCGAGACATCGGCGGCGAACCGGCGGGCGCCCGCCTCCATGCGCCGCAGGGTGGTGGCATCGGCCTGCAGGGTCGCGGCCATGGTGTTGAAGGTGCGTCCCAGATCGGCGAGTTCGTCGTCGCCGGTGACGTCGATACGGGTGTCGAGCGCGCCGGCCGCCATGGACTCCGTGGCGGAGCGCAGTTGCCGCACCGGGCGCAGGACGCGGCGGGCGGCCAGCAGCGCGGGCACGAGGGAGGCGAGCACGACGGGCAGGGCACCGGCGCGTGCCGCGGCGACCAGCGAGGAGACATCGCGCTGCTCGGATGCGAGCGAGAACGAGGCGTAGACGACGAGTCCGGACGGCTGGGACGGGCGGTCGGCGGAGGCGACGGGCAGCGCGACGGCGAGCCGAGGATCCCCACCGCGGTGGAAGCGCTGCACGACGGCGTCGCGGGCCGTCCCCGCGGCGCTGCGCAGCTCCTCGGGGACGGCGGGGGCGGGGGTGGTGGTGGCGACGAGCGGGCCGCTGCGGTACGCGGCGGCGGTGCGCCAGTCGCGCGCGCCGCCGGCCCGGTCGAGCTGGAGCGTGAGGTCGCGCAGATCCGCGTCGGTGGGCCGGGCGGGCAGGTCGGGCGCGAGCGAGTCGACCTGGTCGCGCAGGTCGTGCACGGCGCTGTCCTGGGCGCGGGCCAGGATCGCGGTGCGCGCCTGGTGGTAGGTGAGCGCGGCGGTGGTCAGGGCGCTGAGCGCGGACACCAGGAGGAAGCCGACGACGAGCCGGGTGCGCAGGCCGCGGGGGATCAGGCGGCGCGTCACAGCGGGCCGAAGCGGTAACCGAAGCCGCGCACCGTCTGGACGTAGCGCGGGGAGCGCGGATCGTCCTCGATCTTGGACCGCAGCCGCATCACACACGCGTCGACCAGGCGGGCGTCACCGTAGTAGCTGTGTTCCCAGACCTGTTCGAGGAGTTGTTGACGGCTGAAGGTCTGCTGCGGCGAGGCGGACAGGAACAGCAGCAGCTTGAGTTCCGAGGGCGCCAGCACGAGGTCCTGGCCGTCCTTGTGCACCTGCAGACCGACCCCGTCGATGGTGAGGTCGCCGTAGGTGCGGCACCGCTCGCGCGCCCCCGCGGGGGGCTGGGCAGGGGCCACGCGGCGCAGCACCGCGCGCATCCGGGCCTCGATCAGCTCACCGCTGGCGGGTTTGACGACATAGTCGTCGGCACCGGCCTCCAGGCCCACGACGACATCGATGTCGTCGCCGCGCGCGGAGAGGATCACCAGGGGCACCTGGCTGGTCTCACGGATGCGCCGGCAGACCTCCAGGCCGCTCATGCCGGGCAGCATCAGATCGAGCAGCACGATGTCCGGCGCGAAGGGCACGAGCGCGGCCAGGCCGTCCTCGCCGGTGCCGACCGCTTCGGTCTCGTGGCCGCGGCGGCGCAGGCCCAGGGAGACCCCGCGGCGTACCGCCGGATCGTCCTCGATCAGCAGGACGCGTGTCATGGCCGGGGCTCTCCTCTTCGTCGGTCGGCATATCCGCCCCTATCGGGACAGATGCGGGAAAAGCTACCTATCTGGGGCAGCGGTGGTCGCCGGGGCGGGGCGCACGGGCGCAGGCACGGGTCAGCGGGCCGCACGGACGGCCTCCACGGGGGCGGCCGCGCCGGTCTCGTCGCACCTCACCGGCCAAGGGCTCTCGCCCTTCGGGGACAGCCCTGATTCATGGATCCGTACGACCACGTCCACCGGGCGCTTGTGGCCCGGGATGCCCGGCGCCGCGGCGGCCGTGCACACCAGCTGGCTCACCGCCGCCGTCGCCAGCTCCGACACCACCCACGGCAGATACAGGTCGACCGCCCCCGGTGCCGCCTGGGCCCGGACCTCGTGCGGGCCGGCCGGCAGCGCCGTGACCAGCCCGCGGGCCCGTTCGGCCCGGGTGGGCCCGGCCAGCAGCGCGTTCAGCGCCGTCTGCGGTCCGGCGCCGGGCGGCGCGGGCCGGGCGACGGCCCAGGTGCCGTTCGCGGTGAGGAAGTAGGCCCGCACCACCGGCCCGCCGGCCGTTCGCGCCCCTCGGGCCGGCGCACCGGCCGCCGCCGGCCCGGCGTCCGTGACCCCGCAGCCGGCGAGCGCCACGACCGCGACCACTACGGCGGCCGTCGCCGGCCACCCGCCCCCGCGGCGCACGGCACGCCTCATCCGCATGCCGCCCACTTCCTCCGCATATTCCGCATTCGCCCAGTCTCTCCTCCGTGCCGGGGCCGGCGCCGTACGCCGCCGCCTACGGCGACATCAGCCGGTTCACATCCACCGTTCCGGCCCCCAACTGCGGCCGCGGGATGACCGTCCACACCCCCGCCGCCACGACGGCCGCGGCGGTGAGCGCCACCAGCCCCCGGCGCCCGGTGGCCCACCGCGCCCGGAACCGCACCGGGTCCTCCACCAGCAGCTTCGACAGCACCGCGGCCAGCAGCGACAGGCCGATCGCCAGGGCGGTACGCGCCCATCCGCCGACGCCGAAGACCTCCTGCGGCAGCAGCAGATACACCGGCCAGTGCCACAGGTAGAGGCTGTACGACAGCTCCCCGAGCCGACGGGGGACGGCGCTGCCCAGCACCCGCCCGGCATAGCCGCCCGGCGCCGCGGCGAGCAGCGCGATGAGCACGGCGGCGGCCAGCGAGTGCGCGCACAGCCCGCCCTGGAAGAGGCCGGGTGCGTTCTGGCCGCCGGTCAGCGCCCACGACGCCACCAGCCCGCACACCAGCAGCGCGCACACCCCGTCGGCGACCGGTCCCGGCACCCGGGCGGCCGACCGGCGCACCGGCGCGGTCGCCGCCAGCGCGCCGAGCAGCAGCGCGAAGGCCCGGGTGTCGGTGCCCTCGTACGCCCGCGTGGTGTCCACCGCATTGCCGAGCTGGATCATGAGCGCCAGCGACGCGAGCGCGCCCGCACCGGCGAGGACGGCGACCCGCCGCGCACCGCCCCGGCCGCGGCCGGCGACGGCGACCACCAGCGGCCACACCAGGTAGAACTGCCACTCCACGGCGATGCTCCACAGGTGCGAGAAAAGGCGGGTGTCGGAGGCGTCGAAGTATCCGACCTGTTCGGCGATGAAGTGCCAGTTCACCGCCTGCGCCGCGGCCCACGGCGCATCGTCGAGCGCGAAGCCGAGCAGGGACGGCGGCCCGGCCGCCCAGGCGAGCAGCAGGGCCGCGGTGCCCATGACGGCCAGCGCCGGCAGCAGACGGCGCGCCCGCCGCGCCCAGAAGACGCCCAGGTGGATCCGGCCCCGCTCCTGCACCTCCCCCAGCAGCAGCCCCGTGATCAGGAAGCCCGACAGGACGAAGAACAGGTCGACACCGAGGAAGCCGCCGCCCAGGTAGCCGGCGTGGAAGAGCAGCACGGCGGCGACGGCCAGGCCGCGCAGCCCGTCGAGCGGGGCGACATGGGCGCGGCCGGGAGCGCGCCCGGGGCGGGGCCGGCGGTGCACGGGCCGTGCGGGAAGGGTGTCAGCCATGGCGGAGTCCTCGGCGGACCGGCGGCCGGTGCGGGCACCTCGGCAGGTCCGCCACGTACGAAGCGGGAAGGAGACGGTGCGCCGGAACCGGCGCGGGGGCCACCGGGGGTGTCAGCCGCACTTGAGCGGCACGTACCGCTTGCTGCCGGTCCACGAACCCTTCGCCCACTTCTCCGGCGCGGCCGGGGTGAAGCCGTCCTGCCTGCCGAGCTGCTCGGTGAACCACTTGGCGAAGGCGGCCGAGCCCTGCTGGCAGGAGTGGATGCCGTCCGGGGAGCGCTGGGCCCGCCGACCGGCGCTGTCGGTGCCCCACAGCGGGGTGGCGTCGAGGAAGTGCACCTTGCCGCCGCTCTTGTCGGCGACCTCCTTGGCCGCCTTCGGCGCGCTCTTGATCGCACCCTCGTACTTCTTGTAGAAGTCGTCGATCTTGAACGGCGGCGCGGAGACGAGGTCGAGCTCGGCACCGGCGTCCCGTGCGGTCCTCGCGAGCTTCTCGTACGCGGCACGCTGCTGCGCGGGCGTGCCCCAGTCGTACGAGGTGAGCTGGTAGGCGATCACGTCCGGCCGGAACGACGCGAGGTGCTTCTTCAGGTCCTTCCACGTCGCCTGTGCGATCGAGCCGGCCATTTTGTCGCCCTCGACGACCGTGCCGCCGCCGTCGGAGGACGCGTCCTTGAAGCGCTGGCCGCTCGCCTGGAGCGCCGCCTCCAGGGGCGGGGCCTCGGCGCCGGCGATGGAGTCCCCCATCCACAGCACCTTCTTGCCGGTCTTCTGCTGCTGCGCGGACGAGTCCGCGTCCGCCGCCCCGCCGCCGGATCCGCCATTGCAGCCGGCCAGGGCGGCAGTGCCACCCACGGCGACCAGGACGACAGTGGCAAGGACGGCCGGGCCCCGGCGACGGGGGGACGTGCGATGAGGACTGGTTTCAGGGTTCATGTCCCCTACGAAACCAGCAGAAATCGCCGGTCAGCGGGGTCGTCATCGGTTGCTCACACGACGGGGATCAGGCCGTCATGCAACGCGGTCCGGCCCGGCCGCTGTGGTGGGCGGGACCGCCGGGCCGCCGTAGGGGCGGCCGCCCGGCCGTGCGCGGCGGGGCTCCCTAGGGCCTGTCCGACCCTGACCCCATCGGACACCCCCTAGCCCACGACCTCCCCGCGCAGCACCACCCGCCGGGGCGCGGCCAGCACCCGGACGTCCTCGCGCGGATCGCTCTCGTAGACCACCAGGTCCGCCGAGGCGCCCTCCGTGAGGCCGGGGCGGCCCAGCCAGTCCCTGGCGCCCCAGGTCGTGGCGGAGAGGGCCGCCACGGCGGGCAGCCCGGCCCGGGTCAGCTCGACGACCTCCTCGGCGACCAGCCCGTGGGCGAGCGAGCCGCCGGCGTCCGTACCGGCGAAGACGGGCACCCCGGCGTCGTAGGCCGCCCGTACGGTGTCGTAGCGGCGCGCGTGCAGCCGCCGCATGTGGTCCGCCCAGCGCGGGAACTTCGCCTCGCCGCCGTCCGCGAGGAGCGGGAACGTGGCGATGTTGACGAGCGTGGGGACGATGGCGACGCCGCGCTCGGCGAACAGCGGGATGGTGTCCTCGGTGAGACCGGTGGCGTGCTCGATGCAGTCGATGCCGGCCTCGACGAGCGGGGCCAGGGAGTCCTCCGCGAAGCAGTGGGCGGTCACCCGGGCCCCCAGCCGGTGGGCCTCGGCGATGGCCGCCTCGACCGCGCCCCGGGGCCAGCAGGCCTCCAGATCGCCCGTGGAGCGGTCGATCCAGTCGCCGACGAGCTTGACCCAGCCGTCGCCGCGGCGGGCCTCCCGGGCGACGTACGCGACCAGGTCCGCGGGCTCGATCTCATGGGCGTAGTTGCGGATGTAGCGCTTGGTACGGGCGATGTGGCGGCCGGCGCGGATGATCCGCGGCAGGTCCTCGCGGTCGTCGATCCAGCGGGTGTCGGAGGGCGAGCCGGCGTCGCGGATCAGCAGGGTCCCCGCGTCACGGTCGGTGAGCGCCTGTTTCTCGCTGGTGGCGTCGTCCACCGGGCCGTGCGCGTCCAGGCCCACATGGCAGTGGGCGTCCACCAGGCCCGGCAGCGCCCAGCCCGTCACGGTGGTGGCATCCCGTGCCATCGTCGGCCGGTCGAAGGTGACCCGGCCACCGACGACCCACAGCTCGTCGCGGACCTCGTCCGGCCCGACGAGTACCCGCCCCTTGAGGTGCAGCACCGCACCCTCACTCATCGACGTCATACCGGCACTTTAGGCGCCGTGGTGCGGTGGGCCCACGCCGCTGCCGCAACGGGCCGGCGGGCGCTTTCGCGCGGCCGCCTCCCCGGGAACCCGGCGCATTGCCCGTGCATTTGGCCGCGCTCTCTCCGCGCTCTCTCCGTGATCGGTCGACATACGTTCCGTGTCCGGTTCCGGGAACGTTGTGCACACGTTCCGTGTCCGTTCTCAGGGGTCGGCCAACATCATCTCGCGCGTGGTGTTCCAGGTCTTGTCACGGACTTGTCGCTCAGGTTTCGATGGGCTTACGCCGAGCCTTCGGGCGACGAATTCCCAATTCCCTTGCGGTACAGCTTCCCGTATTCTTCTGCCCGCTTTTCCGCACCTCAAACGCCAAGATTTTGCTAGTGGCAAGTACCGTAATTCGGACGCATCTCTTGGGTGTTACGGAGCTGTGACCGACTACACAACGTGTCCGTTTCGCCCCGAACATCCTGGTCAAATCGTGACATTTTACGGTGGCATCGCGCGGACGGGCGCCCCCGCGCGATAACACATCTTCGCCGCTTCCGTAACCCCTGCCCGCGATGCAATTTCCTTTTTCCCTGGGTAAATTTAATTCCCATGACCGCCGCACAAGCAGACCATGCAGGTGCCCGAAGCGATTTGAGAGAATTTCCGGAGGGCTTCAAGCTCGACACCCCACGAGTGGAGGACGGAGCCGCGATCTGGCGCATCGCCCGCGACTCCAAGGCGCTGGACCTCAACTCCTCCTACAGCTACCTCCTGTGGTGTCGCGACTTCGCCGCCACCTCCGTCGTCGCGCGCGACGCGAAGGGTGAGCCGGCCGCCTTCGTCACCGGATACATCCGCCCCGAGCGCCCGGAAACGCTCGTCGTCTGGCAGGTAGCCGTCGACGCCGCGCACCGTGGCCAGGGGCTGGCGGCCGCACTCCTGGACGGGCTCACCGCCCGTGCCTCGGACACGCTGGGCGTACGTTTCGTCGAGACCACCGTCACCCCCGACAACGACGCATCGAACCGGTTGTTCGCGTCCTTCGCCGAGCGGCACTCGGTGCCGATCAAGCGCGAGGTGCTCTTCGACGCAGGGCTGTTCCCCGAGCAGGGCCACGAGCCGGAGGTGCTCCACCTCATCGGCCCGTTCCCCCCACCGGCCCGCTCAGGGCACTGACCGAGCCCGAGGGCCGCGCGGCCACCGCGCCGCAGCGGCCATGCGGATCCGGCACCACACCCCGCGACACCCGCCGGCACCGCCCAGCCCCACAGACTTCCCATCTTTCGCCACTCATCTCCCAGGAGCATGCTGTGACCATCACCCAGCCCGATCTGAGCGTCTTCGAGACCGTGGAGTCGGAGGTCCGCAGCTACTGCCGTAGCTGGCCCACCGTCTTCGACCGTGCACAGGGCAGCCGCATGACCGACGAGGACGGTCACACCTACCTCGACTTCTTCGCCGGCGCCGGCTCGCTCAACTACGGCCACAACAACCCCGTACTCAAACGCGCTCTGATCGACTACATCGAGCGGGACGGGGTCACCCACGGCCTGGACATGTCCACCACGGCCAAGCGGGCGTTCCTGGAGTCGTTCCAGAACATCATCCTGCGGCCGCGCGACCTGCCCTACAAGGTCATGTTCCCGGGCCCGACGGGCGCCAACTCCGTCGAGGCCGCGCTGAAACTGGCCCGTAAGGTCAAGGGCCGCGAGTCGATCGTGTCCTTCACCAACGCCTTCCACGGCATGTCGCTGGGCGCGCTCGCCGTCACCGGTAACTCCATGAAGCGGGCCGGCGCCGGTATCCCGCTGGTGCACGGCACCCCGATGCCGTTCGACAACTACCTCGACGGCACCTACCCGGACTTCCTGTGGTTCGAGCGGCTGCTGGAGGACCAGGGCTCCGGTCTGAACACCCCCGCCGCCGTGATCGTCGAGACGGTCCAGGGCGAGGGCGGCATCAACGTGGCCCGGCCCGAGTGGCTGCGCGCCCTGTCCGACCTGTGTGAGCGCTGGGACATGCTGCTCATCGTCGACGACATCCAGATGGGCTGCGGCCGTACGGGTGCCTTCTTCTCCTTCGAGGAGGCGGGCATCGTGCCGGACATCGTCACCGTCTCGAAGTCCATCAGCGGCTACGGCCTGCCGCTCGCGCTCACCCTGTTCAAGCCGGAGCTGGACATCTGGGAGCCGGGCGAGCACAACGGCACCTTCCGCGGCAACAACCCGGCCTTCGTCACCGCCGCCGCGACGCTGGACACCTACTGGGCCGACGGCCAGATGGAGAAGCAGACTCTCGCCCGCGGTGAGATCGTCGAAGCACACCTGAAGGCCATCGCCGAGGAGCACCCGGACGCCATCGCCGAGTACCGCGGCCGCGGTCTGGTGTGGGGCCTGGAGTGCAACGACAAGCCCCTGGCCGACAAAATCGCCAAGCGCGCCTTCGAGCTGGGTCTGCTGATCGAGACCTCCGGCCCGGAGAGCGAGGTCGTCAAGCTGCTTCCGGCCCTGACGACCACCCCCGAGGAACTGGACGAGGGTCTGCGCATCCTCGCCCGCGCGGTCCGCGACTGCGCCTGATCGGCCCAACGGCCCTCAGCGTTCCTTACCGTTCCACAGAAAGGCACCCCGCACCGTGATCGTCCGATCCCTCCAGGACATCGAAGGCACCGACCGCCACGTCAAGGCCAAGTCCGGCACGTGGGAGAGCAAGCGCATCGTGCTCGCCAAGGAGCGCGTCGGCTTCTCCCTGCACGAGACCACCCTGTACGCCGGTACGGAGACTTCGATGTGGTACGCGAACCACATCGAGGCCGTACTCTGCGTAGAGGGAGAGGCCGAACTCACCAACGACGAGACCGGCGAGAAGCACACCATCACGCCGGGCACGATGTACCTGCTCGACGGACACGAGAAGCACACCATGCGGATCAAGAAGGACTTCCGCTGCGTCTGCGTCTTCAACCCGCCGGTCACCGGCCGTGAGGACCACGACGAGAACGGTGTCTACCCTCTGCTCACCGAGCCGGATCCGGAGCCCGAAACGGTCTGAGGCGCACCCCCCGCCTGCCCCGTCCGGCAGCTGAGGAAGGCCTGTACCACGTAAGCCAGAGCCCGTACGAGAGGAGAGGAAGGCAACACCATGACCACCGCACCCGAGCGCACCGCCGACCTGTACCCGACCCGTGGGACCGCTGAGGTCATCACCCCGCGGAAGGACCCGGTGGTGTGGTCGCAGCCCGGAACGGCCGGCCCGTTCGCGCCGTCCGAGCTGAGCGACTTCGAACGCGACGGCTTTTTTGCCATCGGGGAGCTGCTGACGGCGGAAGAAGTCGCGGTGTACCGCGCCGAACTGGACCGGCTCGTTCTCGACCCGACGATGCGCGCCGACCCGCGCTCCATCGTCGAGAAGACGACGCAGACCGTGCGGTCCGTGTTCGAGGTGCACAAGATCAGCGAGGTGTTCGCCAAGCTGGTCTCCGACCCGCGCGTGGTCGGCCGTGCCCGGCAGATCCTCGGCTCGGACGTCTACGTCCACCAGTCGCGGATCAATGTGAAGCCGGGCTTCGGTGCCTCCGGCTTCTACTGGCACTCGGACTTCGAGACCTGGCACGCCGAGGACGGGCTGCCGAACATGCGCACCGTGTCGGTCTCGATCGCGCTGACGGAGAATTACGACACCAACGGCGGCTTGATGATCATGCCCGGTTCGCACCGGCACTTCGTGGGCTGCGAGGGCGCGACGCCGAAGGACAACTACAAGCGGTCGCTGCAGATGCAGGACGCGGGCATCCCGTCGGACGAGGTACTGACGAAGATGGCGGACAAGCACGGCATCCGCCTCTTCACGGGCAAGGCCGGCTCGGCGACCTTGTTCGACTGCAACGCCATGCACGGCTCGGGTGACAACATCACGCCGTACCCGCGCAGCAATGTCTTCATCGTCTTCAACAGCGTGGAGAACGCGGCGGTGGAGCCGTTCGCGGCGCCGGTCCGGCGCCCGGAGTACATCGGGGCCCGTGACTTCACGCCGGTGAGGTAGTCGCGGAGATCCCGGTGGCGCGGCCGCCGCACAGCAGGGTCTGTGCGGCGGCCGCGCCGTGTGCGCTGCGGGGCCGGCCACTCCCTTCAGACGTCCAGTGCCGGGTAGTCGAGGTAGCCGGAGTCGTCGCCGCCGTAGAAGCTGTCCCGGTCGGGGGTGTTGAAGGGGCCGCCGCGCGCCAGGCGGCGGGGCAGGTCGGGGTTGGCGAGGAACAGCGCGCCGTACGCGAGGAGATCGGCCTCGCCCCGCTCGACGAGCGGCAGCTCCTCGGGGCCGGTGGGCCGGCCGTCGGTGGCCGGGTTGAGCAGGAACGTCCCGCCGAAGCGCTTGCGCAGCCGGCTCAGCAGCTCGGTGTCGCGGACGTCGCAGGTGTGCAGATAGGCCAGGCCCAGCGGGGCGATGGCGTCCACCAGCGTGGTGTAGGTGGCCTCGGGCGCGGGCTCGTGGATGTCGTTGAAGGGGTTGCCGGGCGAGAGGCGCAGGCCGGTGCGGTGCGCGCCGACTGCGGCGGCGACGGCCTTGACGACCTCGATGGCGAAACGGGCGCGGGCCTCGTCGGAGCCGCCCCACTCGTCGGTGCGCAGATTGGAGCCGGGTGCCAGGAACTGGTGGATCAGATAGCCGTTGGCGCCGTGGATCTCCACCCCGTCGAACCCGGCCTCAAGGGCGTTGCGGGCGGCGTCCGCGAATCCGGCGATGGTCTCGGGGATCTCCTCGCCGGTCAGCGCACGGGGGGTGACGAAGTCCTTGGGGCCCTCGTGGGTGAAGCCCTGGCCGGCCGCGGCGACCGCGGAGGGCGCCACCGGCAGCCGGCCGTCGGCCAGCAGCACCGGGTGGCCGATGCGGCCGCCGTGCCACAACTGCGCGAAGATCCTGCCGCCCGCGGCGTGCACGGAGTCGGTGACCTCGCGCCAACCGGCTACCTGTGCGGGGGTGTGCAGGCCGGGGGTGAGCGGGTAGCCGCGGCCGATCGGGGCGGTCTGGGCGGCCTCGGTGATGATGAGGCCGGCCGAGGCCCGCTGGGTGTAGTAGCGGACCATGGAGGGAGTGGGGACGCCCTCGGCGGTGGCGCGGTTTCGGGTCATCGGCGCCATGACGATGCGGTTGGCGAGCCGGGTGCCCGCGAGGTCTATCGGGTCGAATGCGGTGGTCACTGAGGGCCTCTCAACTGCTGCTCGGGACATGGCCGTTGCCCATTACATCAGTCTCACCACCGCGTCCCCCGCGGGGATTCCCCGGCGGCCCAAGGGCGGACACCCCTACCCCAGCAGCGACAGCAGCCGCTCCACGTCATCCGTCGAGTTGTACAGGTGGAAGGCCGCGCGGAGCAGTCCGCCGCGCACCGAGATCCGTACCCCCGCCTCGGACAGCCGGTGTTCGGCGTCCGTGAGCCCCGGCGTGGAGACGATCGCCGAGCCCGGCGCGGAAACCGGCGTCAGGCCGCGCTCGGCCAGCCCGGCACGGTAGTGGGCGGCGAGTGCGGTGTTGTGGGCGTGGAGGGTGTCCACCCCCAGCTCCTCGATGAGGGCGAGGGACTGCTCGGCGCCGACGTAGGAGTAGAAGGCATGCGGCTCGTCGAAGCGCCGGGCGGTGGCGGCCGGCCGGATCAGGCCGTAGTTGGACGCATCGAGGTCCGCACCGGCGACCCAGCCCGCGTGCGGCGCGGCCGGCCACGGCGCGCCCGTGCCCAGCTCCCCGCCGAAGGCCATGAAGGTCGTACCGCGCGGGCACAGCAGCCACTTGAAGGCGCCGGCGACGACGAAGTCGAAGTCCGCGGCGCGCAGCGGCAGCCAGCCGGCGGCCTGGGTGGCGTCGAGGTAGGTCCGCGCCCCGTGCGCCCGTGCGGCCTCGCGCACCGCCGCCAGGTCGGCGATCCGGCCGTCCCTCGACTGCACGGCGCTGAAGGCGACCAGGGCGGTGCCGGGGCGCACCTCGTCGGCGAGCGCCTCCAGCGGTACGGTGCGCAGCGTGAGGCCCGGGCGGGCGGCGAGCGGGTTGACCAGGGAGCTGAAGTCGCCCTCGGGGGCCAGCACTTCGGCGTCCGCCGGGAGCGAGGCGGCCACGAACGCGGACTGCACCGCGACCGAGCTGCCGACGGCGACCCGCTCGGCGGGCACCCCCATCAGCCGGGCGAAGGCCTCCCGCGACGCCGAGGCGGCGGCGAAGTAGTCGCGGCCCATGGTGCCGTAGGAGGCGGATTCGTCGAGCGCAGCGCGCAGGGCGGCGGCGCTGCGTGCCGGGAGGAGTCCGCTGGAGGCGGAGTTCAGATACGTCGTCTCGGGCGCGAATTCGGCCCCGCCGAGTGGCTCACGTCGTTGCATGTGCCCACTGTGGTCGGTGATCGTCGGCCCGTCCATGACACGGGCCGTGACGCGGGCCGTATCCCGCCACCGGGCCTTACGGGCCCGCGCGGAGTGCGGGCGGGGTGCGGCAGGCCGGCGGGCGCGGTCATGTCCCGGGCACGGCGCAGCCGTCGTCCCCGCACACCTCGCCCTCGCCGACCGCCGACAGCGGCTCGCCGGCATCGGCGTACGCCCGCTCCAGGGCCTGCCGGAAGACCTCGGCGGGCTGCCCGCCGGAGATGCCGTAGCGGCGGTCGATGACGAAGAACGGCACGCCGGTGGCGCCCAGCTCCGCCGCCGCGCGCTCCTCGGCGCGCACCTCCTGGGCATACGCCCCGGGGTCGGCCAGCACCCGGGCGACCTCATCGGCGGGCAGCCCCGCGCCGACGGCGATCTCGCTGCGGACGGCGGGGTCGCCGAGCGCCCGCGCCTCGGCGAAGTGGCCGCGGTAGAAGGCGTCGAGCAGGGCGTCCTGGACGCCGTACGCCTTGCCCAGGTGCACCAGCCGGTGCAGGTCGAAGGTGTTGCCGTGGATCCGGTCGGAGCGGTAGTCCAGCCCCTCCCCGGCCGCGGCCTCGGCGACCCGCGCCTCCATCGCCGCGGCCTGCTCGCGGGTCACGCCGTACTTCGCGGCGAGCATGTCGAGCACCGGGACGCCGTCGGCGGCCGGCGCATTCGGGTCCAGTTCGAAGGAGCGGTGCACCACCTCGACGACCTCACGGTGCGCGAACGCGGCGAGCCCGGCCTCGAAGCGGGCCTTGCCGATGTAGCACCAGGGGCAGGCGATGTCGGACCAGATTTCGACGCGCATGGGACGGCTGACTTTCCTCGGGGTGGGTGTGCCCCGGTGCAACCTTCCGGGGCGTGTGGCTATTCCCGGGGGTGGCGAACCGGCGTGACCTCGCCACAGGAGGTTCAGGGGCAGTCGGGCGGCCGGCGCAGGAGCAGGGAGAGGCGCTCTTGAACGCCGAGGTCGCGCGCTGCCCGGCGGGCCTGTGCCAGGGCGTCCTCGGAAATGTCCACGCAGCGTGTCAACGACAGAGATCGCGCGCACCTCGTTTTCGTCCGCGGGCCGGCGCCCTGAAGCGGGGCTTCTCGTTCCGAGGGGTAGCGTCCCGCCATGACCTCGCCACAGGATTTCCTCGGCTTCTGGGAGACGACCGGGTCCGCCAAGACCTTCACCCATCCCCTCGATCCGGCGCTGCTGGACGCGTATGTGCCGCGCGGCGCGCACGTACTGGACTACGGCTGCGGCTACGGGCGGCTGACCGCCGAGCTGGCCGGGCTCGGCTACCGCGCGGTGCGCGGCGTGGATGTGTCGGCGGCGCTGATCGCCCGGGGCCGGCGGGAGCATCCGGAGCTGGATCTGCTGCGGTGGGCCGGGTTTCCGCTGCCGTTCGAGGACGCGGCGTTCGATGCGGCGCTGCTGTTCGCGGTGCTCACCTGTGTGCCCGGGGACGCGGACCAGACGGCGATCGCCGGGGAGCTGGGGCGGCTGGTACGGCCCGGCGGGGTGCTGTACCTGAGCGATGTCCCGCTGCAGGGCGATGCGCTCAACCAGGAGCGCTATGCGCGGTTCGCGGAGCGGTACGGGACGTACGGCGTGTTCGAGACGCCCGACGGCGGGGTCTTCCGGCACCATCCGCCGGAGCGGTTGCGGGGGCTGGTGCGGGCGGCGGGCTTCTCGGTGCTGGCGGAGCGGCGGGGGTCGGTGGGCACGCTGGACGGGCGTACGGCCGAGCGGCTGCAGCTCGTCGCCCGGAGGGAGCCGAACGAGGCGGCGGAGGGCGGCTAGCCGTTTCGTTCGGCTCAGCCGGTCGTCGTCGGTCCGGAGACGAGCTCGGCCAGGTGGTGCAGCGAGTTGGTGAGGTGCTCCGGGCCGAACGGCGGGAACTGGATGTACTCCCGGATGCTCTGCGGCACCGCCGACCAGTCGTAGGTGAGCGTCACCTCGGTCTCGGACGGGCCGAGCGGCGCAAGGTCGTAACGCCAGAGCCAGCCGCCGAACTCCAGGCGACCGTCGTCCTTCTCCTGCCCCGTCAGCCAGCCGATGGCCCGCGGCGGGTCGAGCACCTGGACCTGGTTGGCCACCTGGTAGTCACCATGGGGATGGTTGGCGTGGTACATGTCCATCCGGAAAATCTGCCCCACCTCGGTCAGCGGCGCCCGGTCGGCAGCTTTCTGCACCCAGCCGGTGCCATCGATCGCCGCATGGGCCGCCGGGTCCGCCAGCACCGCGAACACCCTCGCGGCGGGCACGGCCACAGTCAGCGTGGCGCTCACGTTCTCCTGGTCCACGGTGTTCACGCTCCTCGTCATCTCGTCTCGGGCCTCCCGCAGGCGCGGAAGGGGGACGTTCCCACTATGCAGACGACGCGGCGAGGCGGAACTCATCGGTCGGGTGGGCAGAAGCTCTCCACCCTCGCCACCAAACGGAACGGCCTAGAGGCCTTCGGCCTTGCCGTTGACCCGGCGCGGCAGGCCGAGCGGGTTGTCCTCGCGCAGTTCGGGCGGCAGCAGGGCGGGCGGGGTGTCCTGGTAGGCGACCGGGCGCAGCCAGCGTTCCACGGCGGTGCCGCCGACGGAGGTGGAGGTGGAGGTCGTGGCCGGGTAGGGGCCGCCGTGGTGCTGGGCGGGGGCGACCGCGACCCCGGTCGGCCAGCCGTTGACGACCACCCGGCCGGCGAGCGGGGTGACGTCGGCCAGCAGCCGGGCGCCGCGCCCCGCCCCGTCGGTGCCGGCGCTCTCCGCGTCGCCGAGGTGGAGCGTGGCGGTGAGGTTGCCGGGCAGCCGGGCGAGGACGGCGGCGATCTCGGCCTCGTCGGTGTAGCGGGCGACGACGGTCACCGGGCCGAAGCACTCCTCCAGGAGGAGGTCGTGGGGCCCGTCGGTGGTGAGGCGGTCGGCGGGGACGGTGAGGAAGCCGGCGCTGACGGTGTGCTCGCCGCCGGCGCCCGGCGTCACCGGGGCCCCGACGTCCGGGAGTCCGGCACGGCTCCGGATCCCGTCGAGGAACGCCTGGCGCATCCGGTGGTCGAGCAGCACCCCGGCCTCGCTGTTGCTGACCGCGGCGGTCAGCGAGGTCAGCAGCCGGTCGCCCGCCTCGCCGCCGGGGGCCAGGACCAGGCCGGGCTTGACGCAGAACTGGCCGACGCCGAGCGTCATCGACCCGGCCAGTCCGGCGCCGAGCTGCTCGGCGCGTTCCCCGGCCGCGGCCTCGGTGATCACCACGGGGTTGAGGCTGCCCAGTTCGCCGTGGAAGGGGATGGGGTGCGGGCGGGCGGCGGCCGCGTCGTACAGCGCACGGCCGCCGCGGACCGAACCGGTGAAGCCGGCCGCGGTGATCAGCGGGTGGCGCACCAGGTCGACGCCGGCCTGGAAGCCGTGCACCAGGTGCAGCACGCCCTCGGGCAGGCCGGCCTCGGCGGCGGCGCGGCGCAGCAGCGCGGCGCACAGCTCGGAGGTGGCCGGATGGTCCGGGTGGGCCTTGACGACCACCGGGCAGCCGGCCGCCAGGGCGCTGGCGGTGTCGCCGCCCGGTACCGAGAAGGCGAGCGGGAAGTTGCTGGCGGAGTAGACCGCGACCGGGCCGAGCGGAATCTTGTAGCGGCGCAGGTCGGGCCGGGGCGGAGCAAGGCCGGGGTCGGCGTGGTCGATCCGTACGTCGAGGAACGCGCCCTCCTGCACGAGGTCCGCGAAGGCCCGCAACTGGTAGGTGGTGCGGGCGAGTTCGCCGGTGAGGCGGCCGGGGCCGAGCGCGGTCTCGGCGTCGGCGGCCTCGATGACCGCCTCGCCCGCCTCGTCGAGCAGATCGGCGGCGCGGCGCAACAGGGCGGTGCGTACGGCGCGGTCGGCGAGTGCGCCGCGGGCGGCGTGCGCGGCCCGGACCACGGCGTCCACCTCGTCGGCTGTGGCCTCCACCGCAACCTGTTCCCGCTGCTTCCCGGTTCGCGGATCGACACTCCAGACTGGAGCTGCTGCTGCCACCGTGCATTCCTCCCGGGCGATGCCGTGCCGAGTCGTTCGGAGACGTTCCGCTTTCGTGCAGCACACCGGACCGCGTTCTATATGCTGAACGGCGTTCCAGATCATGAACCCGAACCACTGGGACTCTATGGCGGCCGGAACAGAGGGGTCAAGGGCGATGTCAGCTGCCGATACCGGTGGATCGCAGGTCAAATCCGCGGTGCGGACGGTGGAGTTGCTCGAATACTTCGCGGGGCGCCCTGGAATGCACAGCCTGGCGTCCGTCCAGGAAGCGGTCGGCTATCCGAAGTCCAGCCTCTACATGCTGCTGCGCACCCTCGTCGACCTGGGCTGGATCGAGACCGATGCGACCGGCACCCGCTACGGCATCGGCGTCCGTGCGCTGCTGGTCGGCACGTCCTACCTCGACGGCGACGAGGTGGTGGCCGCGGCGCGGCCGACGCTGGACCGGCTCTCCGACGACACCACCGAGACCATCCACCTCGCCCGCCTCGACGGCACCCACGTCGTCTCGCTCGCCACCCGGCAGTCCCCGCACCATCTGCGCCCCGTCACCCGCGTCGGCCGGCGGCTGCCCGCGCACTCCACCGCGCTGGGCAAGGCGCTGCTCGCCACGCACACCGACGACCAGGTGCGGTCGTTGCTGCCGCCGGACCTCACGCGGCTGACCGAGCACACCCGCACCGACCGCGAGCAGCTGATCGAGGAGCTGCACACGGTGCGCGCACAGGGGTATGCGGTCGACCGCGAGGAGAACACCCTGGGCCTGTGCTGTTTCGGTGTCGCGCTGCCCTCCCGGACACCGGCCCGGGACGCGCTCAGCTGCTCGGTGCCGGTGGCCCGGCTGACCCCGGCCCATGAGCAGATGATCAAGGACGCCCTGCTCGCCGCCCGCGACCGGCTGGCGCCGGCCGGCCGGCGGCTGTGAGCCACCGCGGCCACCGTCCCCGCCGGGCGGCCCTCCCCCGTGCGGCGGAGGCGGATCGTCAGCGGGGCCGAGGCGCAGCGGGCCCGCCACCGGAAGGCTGGCGGCCATGAGCCTGATGACCGGGCGCCCGGCCCGAGCCCCGTACACCACCGCACCCGCCAGGGCCGGGGCGCCGTTCTGCGCCGCACGCGAGGCCGTCCGGTGCGGCTGACCGGACGGCGCTGGGTCCATCTGGTGCTGGGCGGCGCGCTGCTGATGCCGTTCTTCCTGCTGGTCTCGGTCGTCCTGCCGCTGGTCGCGGAGGGCGCCGACCCGCTGCGCCAAGTGGGCTGGCAGCTGGTCGCGTTCGGCTGTGCGCTGCCGGTGGCCGCGCTGGCCGCGCTGCTCTTCCCGCCGGTGCGGCCGCTGGAGGTGAGCGCCGTGCGGTCGCTGTGCGGGGTGCCCGCGGAGCTGCTGGCCGAGGGGCCGGCCGTCTCGTGGGCGGCCCGGCGGCGTACCGCGCTGTGGTTCGTGGCGCATCTGCTGGCCGGCGGGATCGTCAGCGGGATGACGCTGGCGGCGCCGCCGGCCGCAGTGGTGCTGCTGTTGCTGCCGTTCGCCGATCCCCTGCGGCACACCGCGCTGGGGTGGCCGGCTTTCCACGGCCTGCTGGGCCCGCTCGCGGGGCTGGCGCTGCTGGCCCTGGTGGCCGGCACGTCCTGGGGGGCCGGGACGCTGCTGGCGCGCTGCGCCCCGGCGCTGCTGGGCCCCACGCCCGCCGACCGGCTGGCCGCCGCCGAGCGCCGGGCCGCCGATCTGGCGTCCCGCAACCGGCTGGCCCGCGAGCTGCACGACGCCGTCGGACATGCGCTGAGCGCGGTCACCCTCCAGGCGGGCGCGGCCCGCCGGGTGCTGGAGGCGGACCCGGAGTTCGCCCGCCGGGCGCTGGCCGCCATCGAGGAGACCACCCGCGCGGCGGTCGCCGAACTGGACACCGTACTGGGCCTGTTGCGCGAGGAGGACGGCAGCGATCCGGCCGCGCCCGCGCCCACCCTGGACGGCCTGGCGGCGCTGCTCGACCGGACCCGGGCGGCGGGCGTACCGATCGAGGCGGACGTCGAGGGGCGGTGTACGGGGCTGCCGCCGGTGGTCTCACGGGAGGCCTACCGGATCGTGCAGGAAGGCCTCGGCAACGCGCTGCGGCATGCCGGGCCGGTGCCGGTCCGGCTGGCCGTATGCGTGACGGACGCGGACGTGACGATACGGGTGGAAAATGCGGTGCCGGGAGCCGGCCGCGCCGCCCCGGACGCCCGCGCGGGCGGGGGCCGCGGGCTGCGGGGGATCGCCGAGCGGGCCCGGCTGCTGGGCGGCGGGGCGACGGCCGCGGCCGAGGACGGCGTCTGGCGGCTGACGGCCCGGCTGCCGCTGAAGGGGGCCACGACATGAGGAGCCGAGCGGCGCCGGGAAGCCGGCCGGAAACAGGGGGAACGGGGTATGACCACCGTGCGGAACGACGGCCGGCGGGCCGGTGACGGGGAACCGCCCCGTCCGCTGCGCATCGTCCTCGCCGACGACGAGCAGCTGGTGCGCAGCGCGCTGCGCGCGATCCTGGGCGCCGAGGACGGCATGGAGGTCGTCGGGGAGGCGGCGACCGGTGCCGAGGCGGTGCCGCTGATCCGGGAACTGCGCCCGGACCTCGTGCTGATGGACGTCCGGATGCCGGAGATCGACGGGATCCGGGCGACCGAGCAGGTGCTTGCCTCGATGGCCGGTCCGCCGCGCATCATCGTGGTGACGACCTTCGAGAACGACGCCGCCGTCTATGCCGCGCTGCGGGCCGGTGCCAGCGGGTTTCTGCTCAAGCGGTCCGGCGCGGAGGAACTGGTGCAGGCCGTACGGCTGGTGGCGCGCAGCGACTCGCTGCTGTTCCCGGCGGCGGTGCGCCGGCTGGCCGCCCGGCACGCCGGGGAGCGGGCGGCGGACGAGGCGGTGCGGACGCTGCGGGCCCGGCTGTCGGAACGGGAGCGTGCGGTGCTGCGGCTGATGACGGCGGGGTTGACGAACGCCGAGATCGCGGAGCGGCTGGGGGTGGGCCCGGCCACGGTCAAGACCCATGTGGCGGGGGTGCTGGCCAAGCTCGGGGTGCGGGACCGGACCCAGGCGGTGATCGCCGCGTACGAGTGCGGGTTCGTCCGGCCGGGATGAGGACGGCCGGGGCGAGGACGGGCCGGGGCGAGGACAGGCTACGACGACGGTCCCGGTGGTGCCGGCCGTGGCCGTGTCCGTGTCCGTGGCCGCATGGCCCGGCCCACCGCCGTGACCTGCGCACGTGGCCCGTGCCACGCCACGGAACCCCTGCCGCCCGGTCGGCGTCCTGATCTGTGTACCAACCCTCCGCGCAGGAACGAGGAATGCATCATGGGCATCGTCAGCTGGCTCGTACTCGGGCTGATCGCAGGCGTCATCGCCAAGGTCCTGCTGCCGGGCCGGGACCCGGGCGGGATCGTCGGTACCACCCTGATCGGCATCGTGGGCTCCTTCATCGGCGGCTGGCTCTCCACGAAGTTCCTGCACCGCCCGATACCCAAGGACTTCGGCGAACCCTCCATGTGGATCGCCTCGATCGCCGGGGCCCTGGTCCTGCTGATCGCCTACCGGCTGCTGTTCGGCAATTCCCGGGACCGCCGGTGACCGCGGACGGCCAACCGGCCGCAGGTAACGGCCAACCGGCCGCAGGTAATGGAACCGCAAAGGCGAGCCGATCGTTGACCCCGACATGACCGCTATGACTCCTGGCTCGAACCTCCCGCTCAGCGCCGTGCGGGTGGCGGTGGACGTCACCGCCCCCGTGCGGCTGGACGTATCGGGCCTGCTGCTGGCCGCCGACGGCAAGGTGCGCTCCGACGACGACTTCGTGTTCTACAACCAGCCCTCCGCACCGGGCGTGACGCACTCCGCAGCCGCCACCGGCGGCGACACCATCACGGTGGACACCGCCGCGGTACCCGAGGGCATCGACAAGATCGTCGTCACCGCGAGCCTGGACACCCCCGGCGCCACCTTCGCCGGCACGGAACCCACCGGCACGGTCCGCAACGCCGACGACGGCAGCGTCCTCGCCTCCTTCACCCCGCCGCGGCTGGGCACCGAGACCGCGCTGGTGGTCGTCGAGATCTACCGCCGGGGCGGCGCCTGGAAGGTCCGCGCGGTCGGCCAGGGCTACGCGAACGGCCTGGCGGGGATCGCCACCGACTTCGGCGTCAGCGTGGAGGAACCGGCCGCGCCCGCCGCCGCCCCGCAGGCACCCCCCGCTCCCCCGGCCCCGGCCGCCCCGTGGGGACCGCCCACCGGCGCCCCGGCCCCGGTCGCCCCACCGTCCGCCGCCGCGCCGGCGGCCCCGGCCCCGGCTCCCGCGCCGCCCGCCCCGGCCCCCGGCTCCGGCTCCGGCTCCGGCTCCGGCTCCGGCAAGGTCAACCTCGACAAGGGCCGGGTCAGCCTGCAGAAGAACCAGACCGTGTCGCTGGTCAAGGGCGGCCGTCCGGTGCTCGGCTCGGTCCGGATGGGCCTCGGCTGGGAGCCCGCCTTCCAGGGCCGGAGCATCGATCTGGACGCCTCCGTCATCGCCTACGGCCCGGACCGCAAAAAGGTCGACAACTGCTTCTTCGGCAAGCTGATGATCCTGGGCGGTGCGATCCAGCACTCCGGCGACAACCTCACCGGCGAGGGCGCCGGCGACGACGAGGCGATCACCGTCCACCTCGGCGGGCTGCCCCCGGAGGTGACGGGCCTGGTCTTCGTCGTGAACTCCTTCTCCGGCCAGAAGTTCTCCGATGTCGCCAAGGCGTACTGCCGCCTGCTGGACGCCCAGAGCGGGGAGGAGTTGGTCCGCTTCGACCTCACGCACGCCGAACCGCGTACGGGCGTGATGATGGCGAAGCTCATCCGCCAGTTCTCCGGCGAGTGGGAGATGACCGCGATGGGCGAGTTCGTCGACGCCCGCACGGTACGCGGCATGACCAAACCGGCCGCCCAGGCACTGTGAACCGGTGACGCCCGCCGGAGGCCCCGCCCCGCGGCGAGCGGCGGGGGCCGTCCACGGCGGCGGCCCGCTACCCTGACGGGCCGTCAGCGTCCGTACGGGCGGCGCGCCTTCCCCGGCGCGGGAACGCTCCGGGCCGAGAATTGTGCGGTCCCTGCCGCCCCGCCGTCCCTGTCCTCGGGCACGCCACATCCCGTCCACCGGCCGCCACACCCCAGGACTCCGCACCCGCCCCCGGCACCACCCGTCACGGCTCCACCCCTCACGACACGTCCCCTACGGCACGCACGAGGAGCGTTCGATGACGCAGCAGCCGCCGCCCGCCGGCCCCGCCGGCCCCCCGGACCTTCCCGACCGGGTCGTGAAGGTCTACGGCGAGCTCGACCTCAGCACCGTCCCGGCCTTCGCCGGCGGCTTCATCAATTTCGGCTACTGGGCGGGGCTGACCGGCCCCGCGGACCGGCCGCTGACCGAGGCCGACCGCGTGCGCAGCGAGGAGGACCTCTACCGCCTGGTGCTGGAGACCTTCGAGCCGGCGCAGGGCCGCACCGCGCTGGAGGTCGGCTGCGGGCGCGGGCTGGGCTGTGCGCTGGCGCTGCGCGAGTGCGGCCTGGGAACGGTCATCGGGCTGGATGCGCACCCCGACCAGATCGCCCGGGCCAGGAAGGCGAACGCGGAGCTGCTCGCCGCGTCCCCGGACACCGCCGGCCGGCTGGAGTTCCTCCAGGGCGCGGCGCAGCAGATCCCGCTCCCCGACGGCAGCGTCGACTGCCTCTTCTCCGTCGAGGCGGCACAGCACTTCCGCGATCTGCCCGGTTTCGCCCGGGAGTCGGCGCGGGTGCTGCGCGCGGGCGGCCGGCTGGCGCTGACCACGTTCTTCGCCCGTACCCCGGCCGCCGCCCGCGCGCTGCCCGGGCTGCTGCCCCCGTACGCCGACGGCCTGGACGTGCCGCATGTGGTCGACGAGGTCGCCGCGACGCTCTCCGCGGCGGGCCTGCGGCAGGTCCGCGTCCGGCCGATCGGCGAGGGGGTCTGGGAGGCCTACGACCGCTATATGGCCCAGCAGCCGGAGCTCCGCGACGAGTGGCCGCGCCGCTATCTGACGGCCTATGAGACCGGTCTGCTGGACTACTACGTGCTCACCGCGACGGCCGGCTGAGGCCCTCCGCCCGTACGGCAGAGGGCCTCGCCCGCAGGTCGCCGACCGTCGCCGGTCGCGAGCCGTGGCGGCTACCGCTGCCGGCGCTGCCGCTTCCACGGGCCGGTGATGGCCAGCATGATGCCGGGCTCCTGGATGTTGGCGAACAGCGTCCGCCCGTCCGGGGAGAACACCGGCCCGGTGAACTCGCTGAACTCCGGCTTGTCCGCGGTGCCGATGTTGAGCTCGTTGCGGGCGACGGGGTAGGTCCGGCCGTCGTCGGTGGCGCCGAAGAGGTGCTGCACGCCCTCGCCGTCCTCGGCGATGATCAGGCCGCCGTAGGGCGAGACGGTGATGTTGTCCGGGCCGTCCAGCGCGCCGTCCTTGGAAGGGTCCGGGTTGACGCCCAGCAGCACCTTCAAGGTCAGGGTCCGCCGCCGCGGGTCGTAGAACCACACCTGCCCGTCGTGCGGGACGGGGCTCTCGGCACGGGCGTAGGAGGACACGACATAGGCGCCGCCGTCCGCCCACCACAGGCCCTCCAGCTTGCGGGCGCGGGTGACCTCACCGTCCTTGAACTGCTTGCGGACCGAGACCGTCCGGGCGTCGCGGTCGGGCACCTCGACCCAGTCGACGCCGTAGACGGTGCCGGTCTTGGTGGCGCGCGAGAGGTCGTCGACGAACCGGCCGCCGGAGTCGAAGCACTTGAAGGTCTCCAGCACGCCCGCGTCGTCGGCCAGCGTGCGCAGCCGGCCGTGGCCGTGGCGGAAGCCGTGCGGCGGAGTCCAGCGGTAGAACAGGCCGTTGGGGCCGGCGGCGTCCTCGGTCAGGAAGAGGTGACCGCGCCGGGGGTCGACGACGACGGCCTCGTGGGCGTAACGGCCCAGCGCCTTGATCGGCTTGGGGTTCCGGCCGGCCGCGAGGTCGTGCGGGTCGACCTCGAAGACATAGCCGTGGTCCTTGGTCATGCCGTGGTCGCCGGCCTTGTCCTCGGTCTCCTCGCAGGTGAGCCAGGTGCCCCAAGGGGTGGTGCCGCCCGCGCAGTTGGTGGCGGTACCGGCGATGCCGACCCGCTCCCCGACCGGGCTGCCGTCCTTGGCGACCTCGACCACGGTGCAGCCGCCGGCCGCCGCCGGGTCGTAGACCAGACCCTCCGTCAGTGGCACCGGGTGCGGCCAGTCGGTGCGCGGGCCCTTGAGCTCGTGGTTGTTGACGAGCAGGGTGGTGCCGCGGTGGCCCTCGAAGGTGCCGGTGCCGTCATGGTTGGACGGGGTGGACTCACCGCTGTCGAGCTTGGTGACGCCGGTCCGGGTGATGATCCGGTACGAGAAGCCGGCGGGCAGCGCGAGGATGCCGTCCGGGTCGGGGACCAGCGGGCCGTAGCCGGCCGCGGGCCCGTCCGGCGCGCCGTCCGGGCCGGCGTCCGGGAGCTCCTCGGCGAGGGCTCCGGGCGCGGTGGCCAGCACCCCGACGCTGCCGGCCAGCGCAACCCCCGCGCCGGCGAGCGCGGAACGCGTGGCGAAGTCTCTTCGGGTGAGCGGCATTGTCATCTCCAAGATGGCCGGTTTCTTCTCCCCTGGGGCCTGCGCCGCTTACGTTTCCGCGCGCCGTCGAACTCCAGTTGAACGCGGCGCGACATCCAGGAAGCAGTTGGGGCCGGCCCGGCGGAACCGGGCCGCAGTGGGCCCTGCTCCGCCGGACCGGCCCCGCCGGTGCCTTGGGGGACTCAGTCCGACTGCCGCGAGCGCGCCTTGAAGGCGGCCTTACGGGCCTCCTTGGCGGCCTTCTTGTCCGGGTGCAGCCGGCCCATGGCCTCCAGGACGTCGGCGGTGGCCGGGTGGTCCACCCGCCAGGCGGTCTCGAAGAATCCGCTGTGCTGGTCGGTCAGGCCCTGGACCAGCTCGCGCAGCTCGGTGGTGGCCTCCTCCTCTTCGGCGCTGTCCAGCTGCGCCGCGAGGGTGTCCACCGTCAGCCAGAAGATCATCTCCTGGGAGGGCTCGGGGATGCCGGGCAGCGCGCGCTCGGCGAGCCAGACCCGGGCCAGACCGCCCAGCTGCCGGTCGTCGAGCACCTCGCGCAGCGCCTCCTCGGCGTCCGGCGCGACCAGCGAGAGGGTCTGCTGGGCGTCGAGCCGGCGGCGCGGGGCGCGCTCGTCGTCGCCCCGCGCCGCGGCGAGCAGGTCCCGCGCGGCGTCCAGGGGCGTACGGGCGGCGAGCCACAGCTCGGACTCGGCCTGGGCGAGCGGCTCGGGGTAGTCGGGCAGCGCCTCCAGGAGGACGTCGGCGCCCTTGTCGGAGAGATCGCCGACCGCCGGGGCGTGCACCCCCGCGTCCAGCATCCGGGCGCGGACGGCGTAGACGCCGAGCGGAGTGAGGCGGACCAGGCCGTAGCGGGAGACGTCCTCGTCCGTCAGCGGCTCGGCGATGGGGGTCCCCCCTGGACCGGAGCCTGTCGAAGGTCCTTGGGGGAGGACCGTCTCGCCGTCCTCGTCGAGCTCCTCGATGAGCGCCTCGTCGACGGGCTTGTAGGCGACCAGGCCGATCGGCTCCAGCACCCGGAACTGGTCGTCCAGGCGCATCATCGCCTCGGAGACCTCTTCGAGGACGTCGTCGGTGGGCTCGTCCATGTCGTCCGGGACGATCATGGAGGCGGCCAGCGCCGGGAGCGGGACGTCCTGGTCGGGGCGCTCGCTCAGGGCCGTGAGCAGATAGAGGTTGCCGAGGATGCCGTCCAGCATCTCGGCCTCCTCCTCCGGGTTCCAGTCGATCGCGTCCAGGTCCAGCTCGCCGCCCTGGGTGAGCTGGTCGGCGAGGTCGGCGAGATCGGGGGCGGCCGCGTCGGCGAGCACGGTCTCCATGCCGCCGAGCCAGATGTCGAGGATGTCCTGCGGACTGCCGGAGGTGAGCAGGCCCAGCTCCTCGCCGGGGGTGGCGGTGCCGGCCGCGGCGTTGTCGGGCAGGTCGGTGCCGTCCTCGTCGTCGGGGGCCTCCTCGATCTCCACGAGTCCGGTGTCCACCGCCAGCTGCCAGGCCTCGGCGGTGTACGCGGGGCCGTCCTCGTCGCCGGCCAGGCCGAGGTGCTCGGTGGCGGCGGCCAGCGGCTCCTGGAGGATCTCGCCGCCCACCCCGACCGGGACGCCCCGCTCGGCCCAGCGGGCGAGCTTCGCGGCCCGGGCCATCAGCGGGGCGCTCAGTGCGTCCCGGGCCAGCTCCGCTTCGGAGTGCAGCCGCACCGGCGGCAGGGTGGGACGGTCTGCGGACATCGGGTGCTCAGCTCCTCGAACGGCTACGGGCTCGTGCGCGCCCAAGCGTAGACGGAATTCTCCGTATCTCGGACGGTTCACCCCGGCGCCTCCCGCCGGACACCCGCGGAGTCTTGACAACTCCCGTGCGTACACAAGAGATTGACGCGCGTAGCGCGTCGGTTACTGCTCCGTAGGCCCGCTGCACCGACCACCCCCCATCACCCCCTCGGAGGCACGCATGCCGTCCCGTCGTTCGCTCCGCAGGCCGCTCGCCGTCAGCGCGGTGGCCTGTGCCGCCCTGACCGGCGGACTGCTGATCACCACGCAGTCCGCCTCCGCGGCCGGCACCCGGATCCACGACATACAAGGCAGCACCCGAATATCCCCGCTGGCCGGACAGCAGGTCACTGAGGTGCCCGGCACGGTCACCGCGATCCGCTCGTTCGGCTCGGCGCGCGGGTTCTGGGTGCAGGACCCGCACCCGGACAAGAACCCCGCCACCAGCGAGGCGGTCTTCGTCTTCACCGGCAAGGAGACGCCGAAGGTCGCCGTCGGCGATGCCCTCACGTTCTCCGGCACGGTCAGCGAGTACTACCCGGGCGGCAAGGACGCCGGTCTGCAGTCCGTCACCGAGATCACCGGCGCGACCTGGAAGACGGTCTCCTCCGACGCCCCGCTGCCGGCCGCCTTCAAGCTCAACCCGGCCTCGGTGCCCGGCCGTTACGCCCCCGCGGCGGGCGGCAAGAGCATCGAGTCGCTGAAGCTGCGCCCCTCGTCGTACGCCCTGGACCGCTATGAGTCCCTGGAGGGCATGCGGGTCGCGGTCTCCAACGCGCCGGTCGTCGGCCCGACCAACAAGTACCACGAGCTGTGGGTGACCGCCGAGCCCGGCCACGACCGCACGACCCGCGGCGGGACGCTCTACCGCTCGTACGCGGACCCCAACGGCGGCCGGATCAAGGTGGGGTCGCTGATCCCGTTCTCGCAGCAGCCGTTCCCGGTGGCCGATGTCGGCCAGGCGCTGACCGGCACCACCGCCGGGCCGCTGGACTACGACAACTTCGGCGGCTACACCCTCCAGGCCACCGAGCTGGGCAAGCCCACCGACCACGGCCCGGCGCCGGAGAGCACCCGCAAGCAGAAGTCCGACGAGCTGGCGGTGGCCACCTACAACGTCGAGAACCTCTCCCCCGCCACCCCGCAGGCCAAGTTCGACCGGCTGGCCAAGGCGCTGGTGCACAACCTGTCCGCCCCCGACGTCGTGGCGCTGGAGGAGGTCCAGGACGACAGCGGCCCCAAGGACAACGGGGTGGTCACCGCCGGGGAGACCCTCAAGAAGCTGACCGACGCCATCAAGGCGGCCGGCGGCCCCGCGTACGAGGCGCGGCAGATCGACCCGGTCAACGACCAGGACGGCGGCCAGCCCGGCGGCAACATCCGCACGGCGTTCCTGTTCAACCCCGACCGGGTGTCCTTCACGGACATCAAGGGCGGCGACGCCACCACCCCGGTGAAGGTGGTCGACGACCACGGCAAGGTCACGCTGTCCGCCTCCCCGGGCCGGATCGCGCCCACCGACGAGGCGTGGAAGACCAGCCGCAAGCCCCTCGTCGGCCAGTTCGCGCTGAAGAGCCGGCCGGGCAGCCGGGTCTTCGTGATCGCCAACCACTTCAACTCCAAGGGCGGCGACCAGGGCATGGACAGCCGTTTCCAGCCGCCGGCCAGGAGCTCGGAGACCCAGCGCACCGCACAGGCCGAGCTGGTCAACGGGTTCGTCAAGGAGTTGCTGGCCAAGGACCCGAAGGCCGGTGTGGTGGTGGCCGGTGACCTCAACGACTACCAGTTCTCGCCGGCCCTGAAGGACCTCACCGCCGGCGGGGTGCTCACCGACCAGGTCAACCGGCTGCCGGCCGCCGAGCGCTACGGCTACGTCTACCAGGGCAACTCGCAGGTGCTCGACCACATGCTCACCACTCGCCCGCTGACCAGGGCCGACTACGACATCGTGCACCTCAACTCCGAGTACGCCGACCAGGCCAGCGACCACGATCCGCAGGTGCTGCGCATCCGGCCGTGAGACCCGCACGGGGTCACCCCGCGTAACTCCCCCGTCACTCCGACGGCCCACGCCCGGGGGCCGACTGCCGCCGGGGATGCGGTACTGGGCACGTAAGAAACATTCGGCGAGACATAGGGAGTCATCATGCCGAAGTCCCAGAACCGTAAGTCGGGCAACAAGGACCGTGCCGCCGAGCGGCGCGCCGACCAGCGGAAGCCGAAGTCGTCGGAGGAGTCCGCTTCCGAGCGGACCCAGGACCTGAAGCGTTCGCGGAATGGCCTGACTGACGCGTGATGGGCCTGTGATGCCCGAGCGGCCGTCGCACCGAAGGTGCGGCGGCCGTTCCGCGTTCCGCCACCACACCCGGGACATAGCAGCAGTGCTTAACGAAACAGCCAGAACAACTAACTGGACGTGAAATATGAGGCGCCCTCAGACTCCTGGCATGACCTCCGTGACCGATCACCTCGCACCCCGGACGGCCGTATCACCCTTCGGCCGTACCGCGACCGCCATGATCACCCCGTTCACCGCCGACGGGGAGCTCGACACCGACGGCGCACAGCAGCTCGCCACCCACCTCGTCGACGACGGCGGTTGCGACGCGCTGGTACTGAGCGGCACCACCGGGGAGGCCCCGACCACCTCGGACGCCGAGAAGGAGGCCCTGCTGCGGGCCGTCGTCGAGGCCGTCGGGGACCGGGCGAGAATCACCGCCGGGGTCGGCACCAGCGACACCCGGCACTCCGTCGCGCTGGCCCGCAGCGCCGAACGGGCGGGCGCACACGGCCTGTTGGTGGTCACCCCGTACTACTCACGGCCCACCCAGGAGGCCGTCACCCAGCACCTGCGGACGGTCGCGGACGCCACCGGGCTGCCGGTGATGCTCTACGACATCCCGGGCCGCACCGGCACCGCGCTGAGCGCCGCCACCCTGCTGCGGCTGGCCGCCCACCCGCGGATCGCCGCGGTCAAGGACTGCGGCAACGATCTGCTGAAGTCGGCGAAGGTGCTGGCCGCGACGGGCCTGGCGTACTACGCGGGCTGCGACGAGCAGATCCTGCCGCTGCGCGCCCTGGGCGGCACCGGCTGCATCAGCACCGCCGCCAACGCCGCGCCGCGGGCGGTGTGCGCCGTCCTGGACGCCTATGACGCCGGGGACACCGCCGAGGCGGCCCGCCGTCAGCTCGCCCTGGTCCCCCTCATCGAGGCGGTGACCGGCACCGAGACGCCCGGCACGGTCACCGCGAAGGCGCTGCTGAACCACCTCGGCCTGCCCGCCGGGCCGGTCCGCGGCCCGCTGCTGGCGGCGGACGCCCCGCTCACCAGCCGGCTGGTGGACGCCCTGCGGACGACCCTGGACCGGACGGCGGATGCGGATACCGCGGTGCCTGCGACTGTCCCCGGCTAGGCGGGAAGGGCGCGGGCGCCGGGCCGGAACCGCCCTGCGCACCGGGCTGCCCGGGCGCCGCGGCGCCGTGCTGTCCGTAGGGCGCCCCGGTTCCGTGCTGCCCGTACGGCGCCCCGGCCGCGGTCTGCCCGTAGGAGGGCGCGGCCGGATCCGGCCCGGCTGCGCCCGCGCCCTCGTCCGGCGCCGGCGGCTCGCTGCCGTCCGGCACCAGATCCCGTACCAGCAGCGTCGCCCCGGCCACCGCGCCCGGCATCAGCACCACCGCGACGAAGGGGATCAGGAACAGCAGCACGACGGGGGTGCCGAAGCCGACGGCGAGCCCCTTGCGCCCCCGCAGCAGCCGCAGCCGCTCGCGCACCGGGACCTCCCGGCGCTGCATGGCCACCGAGGTCAGCTCGACGGCGAGGAAGAAGCCGGAGACGCAGAAGCCGACGGCGGGGATCACGGTCTGCCCGAGGAACGGCACGAACCCGAGGGCGAACAGCAGGATCCCGAAGCCGGCGGCCCGCAGCAGCACATGCACGCTGTCGCGCAGCGCGATCCCGATCTCCTGCCACAGCGGCCGGTCCGGGTCCGGCGGACAGTGCCCCTCGGACTCCTCGACCGCCCGGGACAGCGACTCGTAGAAGGGGTCGCCGATCAGCAGGGTGACGGCGGTGAACGTCAGCACGGAGAGCGTCAGCCCGCCGGCGAACAGCAGCGCCACGAACACCCCGCGCAGCAGCCCCTGCCAGGGCTCGCCCCAGCCGTCGGCGAACGGCGTCGCCCAGGCCGCGATGTCGCCGGACCACAGGGCGAGCACGGTGAGCACCCCCGCGTACAGCACCAGGGCGATCAGCGCCGGAACCAGGCCGAAGCCCCACCACCGGCCGTGCTGGGCGACCCAGCGCTGGCCCTTGCCCAGATACCGCATCCCCGCTACAAGATCACGCATGGCGCAAGCCTATCGGCGCCCGCCCGGGCCCGGGACGGCGGCCGCAGCGCCGACGGCCCGGCGGGGCGTCCGCCGGGCCGTCGGTGCTGCCGTATGCGCTCAGTTGTGGCTGTGCAGGACCTCGTTGAGGCCGCCCCAGGTCGCCTTGTTCGGGCGGGCCTCGACGGTGCCGGTGGTGGAGTTGCGGCGGAAGAGGATGTTGTCCGCGCCGGAGAGCTCCAGGGCCTTGACGATCTGACCGTCGGGCAGGGTGACCCGGGTACCCGCGGTCACATACAGACCGGCCTCGACGACGCACTCGTCGCCCAGCGCGATCCCGATGCCCGACTCGGCACCGAGCAGGCAGCGCTCGCCGACCGAGATGATCTGCTTGCCACCGCCGGACAGGGTGCCCATGGTGGAGGCGCCGCCGCCGATGTCGGAGCCGTCGCCGATGACCACACCCGCGCTGATCCGGCCCTCGACCATGGAGGTGCCCAGCGTCCCGGCGTTGAAGTTGACGAAGCCCTCGTGCATGACGGTGGTGCCGGCCGCGAGGTGCGCGCCCAGGCGCACCCGGTCGGCGTCCGCGATCCGCACCCCGGCGGGCGCGACGTAGTCGGTCATCCGCGGGAACTTGTCGATGCTGGTGACCTGGAGGTGCAGCCCCTCGGCGCGGGCGTTGAGCCGCACCGTCTCCACCTGGTCGACGGCCACCGGGCCCAGCGAGGTCCAGGCGACGTTGGCCAGCAGGCCGAACACGCCCTCCAGGTTCTGCCCGTGCGGCTTGACCAGCCGGTGGCTGAGCAGGTGGAGGCGCAGGTAGGCGTCGTGCGCGTCCAGCGGCTTGTCGTCGAGGGAGGCGATGACCGTACGGACGGCGACGACCTCCACCTGGCGGACCGGGTCGGGGCCGATCGCCTTGAGCACGGTGGCGCCCAGCAGCTCGGTGGCGCGCGCGTCGTCGAGGTGCTCGGTGCCGGCCGGCCCGAGGTCCGCGGCGGACCCGGCGACCAGCTCGGGCGCCGGGAACCAGGTGTCGAGAACGGTGCCGTCGGAGGTGACGGTGGCGAGCCCGGCGGCGACGGCGCCGGTGGTACGGGAAGAAGCAGCGGAAACAGCAGCATCGGTCATGCTCGAAACCTAACCGGAGGGCGCCCGTCGAGGCGAACCGGTCTCAGCGATCGGGCCCGGCCCTGCGGTCGCACCACCGGCCTCGTACGACCGCACCAGCCCTGCGCCCGCCCGCCGGCCGGCCGGTCAGCCCAGCACCCCGGCCAGCCCGTCCCGCACCACGGCGGGTTCGAAGGGCGTGCCGGTCAGCAGATGCTGGAGCAGCAGCCCGTCCGCGAAGGCCACCACGGCGCGCGCCGTCCGCTCGTCGCCGATCCGCCGGCCCAGCAGCCGCACCATCTCGTCCAGGCACTCGGCCGCGATCGGCCGCACCGCCTCGCGCCGCAGCGCCGCCAGATACAGCTCGTACTCCAGCTCCATCCGCGAGCGGTCCCCGGTCAGGGTCTCCTCGACGAACCGGGCCACCTCATCGGCGAGCGGCGCCGCCGGATCGATGCCGTCCACCCAGCGTGCGAAGTCGGTCAGGCACTCGCCGTTGACCTGCCGCAACGCGGCCACCAGCAGCTCGTCCAGGGTCGCGAAGTGGTACGTGGTCGAGCCGAGCGGCACATCCGCCGCGGCGGCCACCGAGCGGTGGCTGAGCCCGGCGATCCCGCGCTCGCCGACCACGGTGATCGCCGCGTCGATGATCCGCTGCCGCCGGTCCGGGTCGTAGCGCCGCCCCATCAGTGCGCCCCGTCCAGGTTCAGCACCACGACCCCGGCGATGACCAGCACCACCCCGAGAACCTTGAGCCCACTGGCGCTCTCCCCCAGGAACACCATCCCGATCGCGGCGATCAGCGCCGTGCCGACCCCGGCCCAGATGGCGTACGCGGTGCCGACACTCATCGATTTGAGCGTCTGCGCGAGCAGCACGAAGGCGAGAAGGTAGCCCGCCGCCGTGCCCACCGACGGCCACAGCCGGCTGAAGCCGTCGCTGTACTTCATCGCGGTGGTCGCGAGGACCTCGGACAGGATCGCACCGGCGAGCAAGAGATAGGCCATGCGTACGAGCGTACACAACGTTGCGTACGGGCGTACATATCCGTACGGGCCCCACAACACCCGTCGGCCCCGCAACGCGATACGGCCGTGCCCGCCAGTGGTGGCTGGCGGGCACGGCCGTATCGCTCAGGGAGATCTCGTCAGACGTTGAAACCCAGCGCGCGGAGCTGCTCGCGGCCGTCGTCGGTGATCTTGTCCGGGCCCCACGGGGGCATCCAGACCCAGTTGATCTTCAGTTCGCTGACGATGCCGTCCGTGGCGGACTTCGCCTGGTCCTCGATGACGTCGGTCAGCGGACAGGCCGCGGAGGTCAGCGTCATGTCGATGGTCGCGATGTTGGCGTCATCGATGTGGATGCCGTAGATCAGCCCCAGGTTGACGACATCGATGCCCAGCTCGGGGTCCACGACGTCGTACAGCGCCTCGCGGACCTCTTCCTCCGAGGCCGGCTTGGTGGTGGTCGGGGTGTCGGTCATGCGGTCTTCGCCTCCTCGGAGAGGGCCTTGGCCGTGGCGTCCTTCCAGGCCATCCAGCTGAGCAGGGCGCACTTCACGCGCGCCGGGTACTTGGAGACACCGGCGAACGCCACCGCGTCCTCCAGGATCTCCTCCATCGCGTCATCCGGCTCCACCTGGCCCTTGGACTGCATCAGCTCCAGGAAGGTCTCCTGGATCTTCTGCGCGTCCCCGAGCTGCTTGCCCACCAGGAGCTCGTTGAGCACCGACGCGCTGGCCTGGCTGATGGAGCAGCCCTGGCCCTCGTAGGACACGTCCTCGATCGTCGTGCCGTCGAGCCGCACACGCAGGGTGATCTCGTCACCGCAGGTGGGGTTGACGTGGTGCACCTCGGCGTCGCCGTCCCGAAGACCGCGCCCGTGCGGGTGCTTGTAGTGGTCCAGGATGACGTCCTGGTACATGGAATCCAGCTTCACGGCTCAGTCAGTCCTCGTCCTCATCCGCTGTGCTTGTTAACCGGCTGTGTCTGTTTAACCGAAGAAGTTGCGGACGTGCTCCAGGCCCTCGACCAAGACGTCGACCTCGGCGGGGGTGGAGTACAGATAGAACGACGCTCGCGTGGTCGCAGGAATTCCGTAGCGCAGGCAGACCGGCCGTGCGCAGTGGTGGCCCACCCGCACCGCGATGCCCTGCTCGTCCAGCACCTGGCCCACGTCGTGCGGATGGATGTCGCCGAGCGTGAAGGAGAGTGTCGCCCCGCGGTCCTCGGCCGTGCTCGGGCCGATGATGCGCAGGTCGGGGACCTCCAGCAGCCGCTTGACGGCGTACTCGGTGATCGCGTGCTCATGCGCGGCGATGTTGTCCATACCGATCGCGCTGAGGTAGTCCACGGCCGCACCGAGGCCGACGGCCTGGGCGATCGGGGGCGTACCGGCCTCGAACTTGTGCGGCGCGGGCGCATACGTCGAGGAGTGCATCGAGACGGTCTCGATCATCTCGCCGCCACCGAGGAACGGCGGGAGGTCCTCCAGCAGCTCCTGGCGGCCCCACAGAACGCCGATGCCGGTCGGGCCGCACATCTTGTGGCCGGTGAAGGCCACGAAGTCGGCCTGCAGTGCCTGGACGTCCAGCACCATGTGCGGGGCGGCCTGCGAGGCGTCGATGCAGACCAGCGCGCCGACTTCCTGGGCGCGACGGATGATCGTCTCGACCGGGTTGATGGTGCCCATGATGTTGGAGACCAGCGTGAAGGAGACGATCTTCGTCTGCTCGGTGATGATCTCGTCGATGTTGGACAGGTCGAGGCGGCCGTCGTCGGTGATGCCGAACCACTTCAGCTTCGCGCCGGTGCGCTGCGCGAGCAGCTGCCACGGGACGATGTTGGAGTGGTGCTCCATCTCCGTGATGACGATCTCGGTCTCGCGGTCCACGCGGTAGGGCTCATCGGCCCAGCCGAGCATGTTGGCCACGAGGTTGAGCGACTCGGAGGCGTTCTTGGTGAAGATCACCTCGTCGCGGCTCGGCGCGTTGATGAAGGCGGCCACCTTGTCGCGGGCACCTTCGTACAGCGCCGTGGCCTCCTCGGCGAGCACATGTACGCCGCGGTGGACGTTGGCGTTGTGGCGTTCGTAGTAGGCGTTCAGGGCGTCGAGGACCTGGCGCGGCTTCTGGGAGGTCGCCGCGTTGTCCAGGTACACGACCTTCTTCCCGTCGTGGATCTGACGATCCAGGATGGGGAAGTCCTTACGGATCGCCTCTGTGTCGAGGAGGCCCGGCAGCTGTGTCACGCGGTTGCGCCACCCTTCGTGTAAGCCTCGTAGCCCTCCGCCTCCAGCTTGTCGGCGAGTTCGGCGCCACCGGACTCGGCGATCCGGCCGTTGGCGAAGACGTGGACGTGGTCGGGCTTGATGTAGCGCAGGATGCGCGTGTAGTGGGTGATCAGCAGGGTGCCGACCTCACCCGTCTCGCGGACGCGGTTGACGCCCTCGGAGACGGTCCGCAGGGCGTCGACGTCCAGACCGGAGTCGGTCTCGTCGAGGATCGCGATGGCGGGCTTCAGCAGCTCCAGCTGGAGGATCTCGTGGCGCTTCTTCTCACCGCCGGAGAAGCCCTCGTTGACGTTGCGCTCGGCGAACGCGGGGTCCATCTGGAGACGCTCCATGGCCTCCTTGACCTCCTTGACCCACAGCCGCAGCTTGGGGGCCTCGCCGCGGATCGCGGTCGCGGAGGTCCGCAGGAAGTTGGAGACCGAGACGCCGGGCACCTCGACCGGGTACTGCATGGCGAGGAAGACGCCGGCGCGGGCGCGCTCGTCGACGGACATCTCCAGGACGTTCTCGCCGTCGAGGGTGACGGTGCCGCCGGTGATCGTGTACTTGGGGTGACCTGCGAGGGAGTAGGCGAGGGTCGACTTGCCGGAGCCGTTGGGGCCCATGATGGCGTGCGTCTCGCCCTGCTTCACGGTCAGGTCGACGCCCTTCAGGATCTCGCGCGGGCCGTTCTCGGCCTCGACGGAGACGTGCAGGTCGTGGATCTCAAGCGTTGCCATGGGGAACTCAGGACTCCTGGGTGACGGAGACGAGCACGTCGTCCCCTTCGATCTTGACGGGGTAAACGGGGACGGGGCGCGTCGCGGGAAGGCCGTTCGGCTTGCCGGTGCGCAGGTCGAAACTCGAACCGTGCAGCCAGCACTCGATCGAGCAGTCCTCGACCTCGCCCTCCGAGAGGGAGACGTTCGCATGCGAGCAGATGTCGTTGATCGCGAACACCTCGCCCTCGGTGCGGACCAGCGAGATCGGGACGCCGTCGAGCTCCACCCGCTTGGGGGTGTCCTCCTCCAGCTCGCTGAGCGCCGCTGCGCGTACGTACGTCATGCCGCGGACGCTTCCAGCTCGGCCTCGACCTTGCTCATCAGACGCTCTTCGACGTCCGGCAGGCCGATCTGCTGGACCAGCTCGGCGAAGAAGCCGCGGACGACCAGACGGCGGGCCTCATCGGCCGGGATGCCGCGGGCCATCAGGTAGAACAGCTGCTCGTCGTCGAAGCGGCCGGTCGCCGAGGCGTGGCCGGCGCCGACGATCTCGCCGGTCTCGATCTCCAGGTTGGGCACCGAGTCGACCCGCGCGCCGTCGGTGAGGACGAGGTTGCGGTTGAGCTCGTAGGTGTCCGTGCCGGTGGCCGACGCCTGGATGAGGACATCGCCGATCCAGACCGCGTGGGCGTCCTGCCCCTGGAGCGCGCCCTTGTAGACGACGTGCGAGCGGCAGTTGGACGCCTCGTGGTCGACGAAGAGGCGGTGCTCCTGGTGCTGGCCCTGCTCGGTGAAGTACAGACCGTAGAGCTCGGCCTCACCGCCGGGGCCCGCGTAGGTGATGCGCGGGTGCAGCCGGACGAGGTCACCGCCGAAGGTGACCACGACGGACTTGAAGGTGGCGTCCCGGCCGACGAGGGCGTTGTGCTGCCCGACGTGGACGGCGTCGTCGTCCCAGTCCTGGACGGAGACGACGGTCAGCTTGGCGCCGTCGCCGAGGAGGTAGTCGACGTTGGCGCCGAGCACCGCGTCGCCGGTGTGGTCGATGACGACGACCGCCTCGGCGAACGCGCCGAGCTCGATGACCTGGTGGCCGAAGGTCGTGCCGCCCTCACCGTGCACGGTGATCCGGATGGGCTCGGCGAGCACGGTCTCCTTGGGGACCGAGACCACCGAGGCCTTCTCGAAGGAGCTGTACGCCTGGGCGGCGACGCGGTCCACGGGCTTGCCGGCCTTGCCGACCCGCGGGTCGGTGCGGTCGACCAGCTCGTGGGTGACGCCCTCGGGAGCGGTGATGTCGATCTTCAGGTCGGGACCGCCGGCAACGGCACTGCCGTCGTGCAGGCCCTTCAGACGCGCGAGGGGCGTGAAGCGCCACTCCTCCTCGCGGCCGTGCGGCACCGGGAAGTCCGCCACGTCGTAGGACGGCGGGGCGCTCATCCTCGTGGCGACGGTGGACTCCGCCGCCACCGCAAGGGAGCCGGTGGTGGTGGAGCCCGCCGGGATGTTCTGAGCCTCAGCCATGGCTGTCGTAGTGCTCGCTTTCTGCAATCAGGGAGTCGGTCGCTGCTGGGGGTGCGGCGTCAGCCGACCGCGCCTTCCATCTGCAGCTCGATCAGCCGGTTGAGCTCCAGGGCGTACTCCATCGGCAGCTCACGGGCGATCGGCTCGACGAAGCCGCGCACGATCATCGCCATGGCCTCGAACTCCGTCAGGCCGCGCGCCATCAGGTAGAAGAGCTGGTCCTCGCTGACCTTGGAGACCGTGGCCTCGTGTCCCATGGAGACGTCGTCCTCGCGGACGTCGACGTAGGGGTAGGTGTCCGAGCGGGAGATGGTGTCCACCAGCAGGGCGTCGCACAGCACGTTGGACTTGGAGCCCGCGGCGCCCTCGCCGATCTCGACCAGACCGCGGTAGGAGGTGCGGCCGCCGCCTCGCGCCACCGACTTGGAGACGATGTTGGAGGAGGTGTTCGGCGCCATGTGGACCATCTTGGAGCCGGCGTCCTGGTGCTGGCCCTCGCCCGCGAAGGCGATGGACAGGGTCTCGCCCTTGGCGTGCTCACCCATGAGGTAGACCGCCGGGTACTTCATCGTCACCTTGGAGCCGAGGTTGCCGTCGACCCACTCCATGGTCGCGCCCTCGTAGGCGACGGCGCGCTTGGTGACCAGGTTGTAGACGTTGTTCGACCAGTTCTGGATGGTCGTGTAGCGGCAGCGGCCGCCCTTCTTCACGATGATCTCGACGACCGCGGAGTGCAGCGAGTCCGACTTGTAGATCGGCGCCGTGCAGCCCTCGACGTAGTGGACGTAGGCGTCCTCGTCGACGATGATCAGCGTCCGCTCGAACTGGCCCATGTTCTCGGTGTTGATCCGGAAGTAGGCCTGCAGCGGGATGTCGACGTGGACACCCTTGGGGACGTAGATGAACGAGCCGCCGGACCACACCGCGGTGTTCAGCGACGCGAACTTGTTGTCGCCGACCGGGATGACCGTGCCGAAGTACTCCTGGAAGAGCTCCGGGTGCTCCTTGAGGGCGGTGTCGGTGTCCAGGAACAGGACGCCCTGCTCCTCCAGGTCCTCACGGATCTGGTGGTAGACGACCTCGGACTCGTACTGCGCGGCGACACCGGCGACCAGGCGCTGCTTCTCCGCCTCGGGGATGCCGAGCTTGTCGTAGGTGTTCTTGATGTCCTCGGGCAGGTCCTCCCAGGAGGCGGCCTGCTGCTCGGTGGAGCGGACGAAGTACTTGATGTTGTCGAAGTCGATGCCCGACAGGTCCGAGCCCCACTGCGGCATCGGCTTCTTGTCGAACAGCTTCAGGCCCTTGAGGCGGAGCTTGAGCATCCACTCCGGCTCGTTCTTCTTCCCCGAGATGTCGCGGACGACGGCCTCGGAGAGCCCGCGCTTTGCCGAGGCGCCGGCCACGTCGGAGTCGGCCCAGCCGTATTCGTACTTGCCCAGGCCCTCGAGCTCGGGGTGAGCAGTCTCCGTGGGGAGCGTCATGCGGGGTTCCTCCCGGCCGTGCTTGCAGATGCTGTGGTGGTCTTGGTGGTGCGTGGCGTGCGGTGAGCGGCCTTGCCGGCGCCGGCCTTCGGGACGAAGGTCGTGCACACCCCGTCGCCATGGGCGATGGTGGCCAGCCGCTGTACATGGGTCCCCAGCAATCGGGAGAAGACCTCGGTCTCCGCCTCGCACAGCTGCGGGTACTGCTCGGCGACATGGGCGACCGGGCAGTGGTGCTGGCAGAGCTGTTCACCGAGCTGGGGATTGGGCGCGCTGCGCGCCGTAGCAGCGTACCCGTCCGCGGTCAATGCCTTCGCCAGGGCCTCGGTACGGGCCTCCGGCTCGGCGGCCTCGACGTCCTTGCGGTAGCCCTCGGCCTGGGCGGCGAGCCGGGCGCGGGCGAAGGCCGCAACGGCCGCCTCGCCCTTTTCGCCGCCGCCCGCGCTCTGCGCGATCCAGCGCAGCGCCTCGGTGGCGAGCTGGTCGTAGGCCTGGTCGAAGGCGTCCCGTCCGCAGTCGGTGAGGGCGAAGGCCCTGGCCGGGCGGCCGCGGCCACGCGTGCCGTAGACCCGCTTCTCGCGGGGCTCGACGACGCCCTCCGCGGCCAGCGCGTCCAGATGGCGGCGGACGGCCGCCTGGGTCAGCTCCAGTCGGAGGGCCAGCTCGGCCGCGGTGGACGGACCGTGGTCGAGGATGGAGCGGGCGACCTTGTTGCGGGTGCCCTGTTGTTCGTCGTGCGGCGCCGCGGGGTGCCCGGCGCCGGCTGCGCGGCGCTCGGAGTGCTCGGGCGCGGAGGCGGCCGGCCCGGCGGTCTGCTCGGCCGCGGGCCCTTCCTGATCCTCGCTCGCGTATTTCACAACGCCATTGTTGCGTAATTCGTCAAAGCGATACAAGCCTCGTCCCGATCACGGGCGGGTGGCCTCTATCACTTAGGTTCACCTAATTCAAGCACCTGCCGAAACCCTCCGATGCCCCTCCGACCTGCAACGGGACGGGCTCCGCCGACAGCAGCGGACAAGGGCGCATCCGGGCGCGCGGGGAGGCGGAAATTGTGCGGCCGCGCACCGCCATCTTGCGTACCCCGGCGCCTTCCGCACCCACGCCCCCATTGAAGAGCGCCCTGCCACTCTCCGTAGACTGCCCGGCATGCCCAGCACCTCTCCGGGGGGCGCCCCCCGGCCCCCTGGCCGAGAGCCTGCCGTCGAGGTCGTCGGACTGGTCAAGCGCTACGGCACCAAGACCGCCGTGGACGGACTCGACCTGACCGTCGAGCGCGGCGCGGTGACCGCCGTGCTCGGCCCCAACGGCGCCGGCAAGACCACCACCGTCGAGACCTGCGAGGGCTACCGCCGCCCGGACGCCGGCCGCGTCCGGGTACTGGGCCTGGACCCGGTCGCGGACGCCGCGGCGCTGCGGCCGCGGATCGGTGTGATGCTGCAGTCCGGCGGCGTCTACGCGGGCGCCCGGGCCGAGGAGATCCTGCGGCACACCGCCACCCTGCACGCCGACCCCCTCGACGTGGGCATGCTGATCGACCGGCTCGGCCTGGGCAGCTGCGGCCGGACGCCCTACCGGCGGCTGTCCGGCGGCCAGCAGCAGCGCCTGGCGCTGGCGATGGCCGTGGTCGGCCGCCCCGAGCTGGTCTTCCTCGACGAGCCCACGGCCGGACTCGACCCGCAGGCCCGGCACGCCACCTGGGACCTCGTACGCGAACTGCGCGCAGACGGCGTCAGCACCGTGCTGACCACCCACTTCATGGACGAGGCCGAGCAGCTCGCCGACGATGTCGCGATCATCGACGGCGGCCGGGTGATCGCCCAGGGCAGCCCGGACGAGCTGTGCCGCGGCGGCGCGGAGAACAGCCTGCGCTTCACCGGCCGCCCCGGCCTCGACCTCGCCTCGCTCCTCAAGGCGCTGCCCGCGGACAGCGCCGCCACCGAACCGGCCACCGGCGTCTACCGGGTGCACGGCAAGGTCAACCCGCAACTACTGGCCACCGTCGCCTCCTGGTGCGCCCAGAACGGCGTGATGCCCGACGCGATAGCCGTCGAACGCCACACCCTGGAAGACGTCTTCCTGGAGCTGACCGGCAAGGAGCTGCGCGGATGAATCACGGCCCCACGATGTTCGGCCGGGGGCCCGGGGGTCGTCCCCCGGGAAGGCACAGTCTGGAGCTCACGGGCAAGGAGCTGCGCGCATGACCGCCACCGGAGCCGGTGTCGCTTCCGGCACGTTCACCCCGCGGCCCGGCGCGGCGCCGCTGTCCCGGATGATCCGGGCGCAGGCGGCGCTGGAGACCCGGATGCTGCTGCGCAACGGCGAGCAACTGCTGCTGACCGTCGTCATCCCGACGCTGCTGCTGGTGCTGTTCTCCGCCGTCGACATCGTCGACACGGGGTCCGGGAAGCCGGTGGACTTCCTCGCGCCGGGCGTCCTCGCACTGGCCGTGATGTCCACGGCGTTCACCGGCCAGGCCATCGCCACCGGCTTCGAGCGCCGCTACGGAGTCCTCAAGCGGCTCGCCGTCTCCCCGCTCCCCCGCTGGGCGCTGATGACCGCCAAGACCTGCGCGGTGCTGGTCACCGAGGTCCTGCAGACCGTGCTGCTGACGGTGATCGCGCTGGCGCTGGGCTGGTCCCCGCAGGGCAGCCCGGTGCCGGTGCTGCTGTTGCTCGTCCTCGGTACGGCCGCCTTCTCGGGCCTGGGCCTCCTCATGGCGGGGACGCTGAAGGCCGAGGCGACGCTGGCCGCCGCCAACCTGGTCTTCCTGCTGCTGCTGGTCGGCGGCGGGGTGATCGTGCCGCTCGCGAAGTTCCCGGCGGCGGCGCAGTCCGTCCTGCAGTTCCTGCCCGTCTCCGCCCTGTCGGACGGCCTGCGGGACGTCCTTCAGCACGGCACCGGGATGCCGTGGACCGACCTGGGGATCCTCGCCGTGTGGGCGGTCCTCGGGCTGGGCGCGGCGGCGAAGTTCTTCCGGTGGGAGTAGTCGCCGGCGGGCCGCGCTCCCGGCCGCGGGAGTGGCCCCGGGCGAGTCCGGGACCCCTCGTGAAATCTTGCACAAGGGCCGTCCTACGATGTCTCCCGTGCCGAAAACGCTGAATCCCTTTGAGCTGATCGCCCGCCACTGGCAGCCGTCCGCGGCCTTTGTGCGGCGGGCCGCGCTGGCCACCGTCGTGATGGCCGTGATCATCGTCGTCACGGGCGGCGCGGTGAGGCTCAGCCAGTCCGGACTGGGCTGCTCGACCTGGCCCAAGTGCACACCGGACAGCCTGACGCCGACCGCCGCCATGGGGATCAACGGCCTCATCGAGTTCGGCAACCGCATGCTGACCTATGTGCTGTGCGGGGTCGTCGGGCTGTTCATCATCGCCGCCCGCGCCCGCCACCCCCGGCGCCGCCCGCTCACCCGCCTCGGCTGGGCGCAGTTCTGGCTCGTCATGAGCAACGCCGTCATCGGCGGCATCACGGTCCTGACCGGCCTGAACCCGTACATCGTCAGCGCGCACTTCCTGGCGGCCACGGCGCTGCTCACGGTCGCCGTACTGACCTGGCAGCGGGCGAGCGAGGGCGACGAGGAGCCGCACGGCCTGGTCGCGCGCCCGGTGCGGCAGCTGGCATGGCTGCTGGTGGCGGCGTCCGGCGCGCTCACCGTCATCGGCACCGTCGTCACCGGCGCGGGGCCGCACGCGGGCGACGCCCACAAGGTCCACCGGATCCCGGTGGACTGGCAGGAGATCACCCAGCTGCACGTCGACTTCGTCTACATCGTCATCGGCCTGAGCGTCGCCCTGTGGTTCACGCTGCGCGCCGTCACGGCACCGGCCGCCCCGCGCCGCAGGGTCCTGGAGCTGTTCGTCTGCCTCGCCGCGCAGGGCGCCATCGGCTATGTCCAGTACTTCACGGGCCTGCCCGAGTTCGTCATCGGGGTGCACATGCTGGGCTCGACCCTGGTGTGGATCTGCGTGCTGCGGGTTGCCATGTCGCTGCGCGACCGCGGTCCGCTCCCGGAGGAGGAGCCCGGCGTGCCCGCCCCCGCGGGCGAGCGCGAGGAGCCCGGTTCTCAGCTGGCCGCCGCGTCCAGCCGGTAGACCCGGCGCGCGGTCCCCGACCCCACCATCTCCATGATCCGCCGCCCGTCTTCGGCGCCGCACAGCCCCTCGTCGGTCCACTCCCGTACGAGCCGGTCCATAGCGCGGACGAAGAACCGGGCGCCGGTGACGTACAGCTCGGGCAACCCGCGGGCGCCGGAGGAGAACAGCAGCTTGCCGAACGGCGCCTGACCCAGCGTCTCCTCGGGGCGGGGACCGGCGTCCGCGTACACATGGGCGTGCAGCGCGGCGAGCTGCGCGGCCCGCCGGTGGTGCGGCGCGGCCGGCAGCAGGACGAGGGCCGAGCCGATGCCGGCCGTGGCCCGCAGAAACGCCGCCAGCGGCTGCGGATCGGTGCAGTGCAGCTGCACCGGCAGACCGGTCGCCACCGCGCTCCACAGCAGATGCCGGACGAGGGCGGGCTCGCCGAGTCGCTCCCCGGGGCGGCGGCCGCGCAGCCAGCGGTCCGCGGCGCGCCGTACCTCACCGGCCTCGGGGGCGTGTGCGTCGCAGTGGGTGGCGCCGGAGGCGAAGGCGGTGGCGTGCTGGGCCGCGGCGTAGAGCGCCTCGGCGGTGTAGCCGATGAAGGAGTCGACGCTGCCGGAGGTGTCGGCGACCTGCTCGGCGAGCGGTTCGAGCCGGACGACCTCGTGGGCCGGGGCCTCGGCGGCGGTGGCGAGTTCGGTGGCCGAGGTCAGCTCGCTGGGGGTGCCGGCCTCCAGCAGGAACGTGCCGATGCCGCAGCCGCGCAGCAGTATCCGTCCGGCGCGGTAGGCGCCGACCTCGCGCCTGCGGGCGAGGTAGCGGGCGGGCGGGCAGTGCGGTTCCAGGCCGAGCAGCGGGGGGCACCAGCGGCGTATCGCCAGGCCGGTGACGCTGTCGAAGTAGCTGGTGCCGGCGGGGGCCGGGCCCTGGGCGCCGACCGCGGCGGCGAGGTGGCTCTCGAAGGAGCCGAGGCCGAGCTCGCCGTGCACCGCGCCGTGGCTGTACTGATCGATGAGCGGTGGAGATCCGTCCATCCGCCCCTCCTCGCCGTGAGCCCGCCGGGCGTGGCCGGAGCGCCGCGCCCGGTGAACCTAACGGCCGAGGTGGTGGTGAGGTAGCGGGCTCCGCTTCCGGCGTGCGCTCCGGCGCACGGCGCCCGGGACCGGCCGTCAGGCGTTGGCCCGGCCGCCCACCTGGATGCCCGCCATCCGGGACCACTCGTAGCGGCCGGTGCGGACCCTGGCGGCGAGGTCGCCGTCGAAGTCGTCCTGGAGCGTGAGGCCGGCCTGCTCGGCGGCGGCCTTGGCGGATTCGAGGGTGTCCGCGACGAGGTTGCCCCACTCGCCGTTGGCCCCGACGAGGGCGATCCGGATGCGGCCGCGGCCGATGTGCGCGAGCTGGCCTTCGGCGCTGCCGCCATGGGTGGCGGCGAAGGCGCGGATCTCCCGGGCGAGCTTGGCCGTGTGCCGGCCGGCCCGCTTTCCGGCCGCTGCGCCGGCCACCGTCTCCACCTGCTCGTCCGCCTGCTGGGTGTCTGCCATGAACAGCATGCTACCCGCGAGTACTGCTCTGTGTGGGGGTGATCCCCCACACCCCTAACGGAGGAAGGGATCCACGGCGACGGCGACGAACAGCAGCGACACATAGGTGATGGACCAGTGGAACAGCCGCATCTCCTTGAGCTTGGCGCCCGTGATCCCGGCCTTGGCGCGGGATTGCAGACCGTGCGCCTCCTTGAGCCAGAAGCCGCCGCAGACGAGCGCGACCGCGGTGTAGAACCAGCCGGTGTAGCCCAGCGGCTGGAGCAGCAGGGAGACGGCGACCATCACCCAGCTGTAGGCGACGATCTGGCGCGCGACGACCTTGTTGCCCGCGACGGCCGGCAGCATCGGCACGCCGACCCGCTCGTAGTCGTCCTTGACCTTCATCGACAGCGGCCAGTAGTGCGGCGGCGTCCAGAAGAAGATGACGAGGAAGAGGATCACCGCGGCCCAGGAGAACGAGTTCGTCACCGCGGACCAGCCGATGAAGACCGGCATACAGCCCGCGATACCGCCCCACACGATGTTCTGCGAGGTGCGCCGCTTGAGGATCATCGTGTAGACGACGACATAGAAAAGCAGCGCACCGAGCGACAGCATCGCCGACAGCGGGTTGACGAGGTACCAGAACCAGGCGGTGGAGCCGACCGCGAGGGCGGTCGCGAACACCAGGCACTCGCGCGGCGAGACCATGCCGGTGACCAGCGGCCGCTGGGACGTGCGGTCCATCAGCGCGTCGATGTCGCGGTCGAGGTACATGTTGAAGGCGGCGGCGCCGCCGGCGGAGAGATAGCCGCCGACGCAGGTCGCCAGGACGAGCCACAGATCGGGCACGCCCTTGGCCGCCAGGAACATCACCGGCACCGTGGTCATCAGCAGCAGCTCGATGACCCGTGGCTTGGTCAGCGCCACGAACGCCTTGACGCGGGCCCCGAACGGCCGGTCGCCGGGACTTCTGGGGAACTGAGAGCGTTTCCCCACAGCCTCGCCGGCGTGGGCGGTGCCCCCACCCGCAGGACGGGATTCGACGGCCGTCACGCACACCCCTGGAAGTAACATCAGCGGCCTCTGCCGCGGAAGAGATAAGGCCTGCAAGCTCCTTCGGCGGTGTGGACCCGTGGGGAAGGGCTTGCGCGTACCACGCCACTTTAGACGTTGGCCATTCGGCGATCTTCGCGGGGGTGGGGTCGTGTTGGGCGGCGGGCCGCGGGGGCACCCGGGCATGTTTCCTCGCCCGTTCACCCGGCGTTCGGGAGGCGAACCGGACCGGCGCCCGGCAGTCTGGTCGTATGGCTGTCCGGTCCGGGCGGGGAATCCGCGTGGTCCCCATGTGGTTGCCCGGAGCGACAGCCGGCCCGCCCCGCACCCACCGACTGAGCGCCGGAAACTTCGACTGAGCGTCGAAAAGACGCACGCACTTGCGGGGGTAGGCTCGACACCGCCTGGCGGGCACACCGTCCGCGGCATTCGACATGTGGAGAGGAGCCCTGACTCAGGGTGAGCACCAAGCCGACCACCACAGATCTCGAGTGGACCGAACTGGACCAGCGTGCGGTGGATACCGTCCGTGTCCTGGCCATGGATTCCGTGCAGAAGGTCGGTAACGGCCATCCCGGTACGGCCATGAGCCTGGCGCCGGCCGCCTATCTTCTCTTTCAGAAGCTGATGCAGCACGACCCGGCGGACGCGAACTGGACCGGCCGCGACCGGTTCGTCCTCTCCGCGGGCCACTCCAGCCTGACTCTCTACATCCAGCTCTACCTCGCCGGCTACGGCCTGGAGCTGGACGACCTGAAGGCGTTCCGCACCTGGGGCTCGAAGACCCCCGGCCACCCCGAGTACGGCCACACCACCGGCGTCGAGACCACCACCGGCCCGCTGGGCCAGGGTGTCGCCAACGCGGTCGGCATGGCGATGGCCTCGCGCTACGAGCGCGGCCTGTTCGACCCGGACGCGGCGGAGGGCACCTCGCCCTTCGACCACACCATCTACTGCATCGCCGGTGACGGCTGCCTCCAGGAGGGCATCTCCGCCGAGGCCTCCTCCCTGGCGGGCCACCAGAAGCTCGGCAACCTCATCCTGCTGTGGGACGACAACCACATCTCCATCGAGGGTGACACCGAGACCGCGGTCTCCGAGGACACCGTCAAGCGCTACGAGGCCTACGGCTGGCACGTCCAGCGCGTCGCGCAGCTGCCCAACGGCGACCTGGACCCGGTCGGTCTGGCCAGGGCCGTGGAGGCCGCCAAGGCCGAGACCGGGCGCCCGTCGTTCATCGCGATGCGCTCGATCATCGCCTGGCCGGCCCCGCACGCCCAGAACACCGAGGCCGCGCACGGCTCGGCGCTGGGCGAGGACGAGGTCGCGGCCACCAAGCGCGTCCTGGGCTTCGACCCCGAGAAGTCCTTCGACGTCGGCGACGCGGTGCTCAAGCACACCCGCGGCGCCCTCGACCGCGGCCGGGACGCCAAGAAGGAGTGGGAGAAGTCCTTCGCCGCCTGGCGCACCGCCAACCCGGAGCGCGCCGCGGAGTTCGACCGGATCGCCGCGGGCGAGCTGCCCGCGGGCTGGGAGGACCACCTCCCGGCGTTCGAGACCGGCAAGTCCGTGGCCACCCGCGCCGCGTCCGGCAAGGTGCTGCACGCCCTCGGCCCGGTGATCCCGGAGCTGTGGGGCGGCTCGGCCGACCTGGCCGGCTCGAACAACACCACGATCGACAAGACCTCCTCGTTCCTCCCGGCGGACAACCCGCTGCCGGAGGCCGACCCCTACGGCCGCACGATCCACTTCGGCATCCGTGAGCACTCCATGGCCGCGGAGATGAACGGCATCACGCTGCACGGCAACACCCGTGTCTACGGCGGCACGTTCCTGGTGTTCTCCGACTACATGCGCAACGCCGTCCGACTGTCCGCGCTGATGCACCTGCCGGTGACGTACGTGTGGACGCACGACTCCATCGGTCTGGGCGAGGACGGCCCGACCCACCAGCCGGTCGAGCACCTGGCCTCGCTGCGCGCCATCCCGGGCCTGAACGTCGTCCGCCCGGCCGACGCCAACGAGACCGCCACCGCCTGGCGCGAGATCCTCAAGCGCTGGACGAAGGAGTACGGCGTGGGGGCCCCGCACGGCCTCGCGCTGACCCGTCAGGGTGTGCCGACGTACCCGGCCAACGAGGATGCCGCCAAGGGCGGTTACGTGCTGTTCGAGGCCGAAGCGGACGGCGGGGACGCCGCGGCGCAGGTCGTGCTGATCGGCACCGGCTCCGAGGTGCAGCTCGCCGTCGCGGCGCGCGAGCAGCTGCAGGCCGAGGGCGTTCCCACCCGTGTGGTGTCGATGCCGTGTGTCGAGTGGTTCGAGCAGCAGGACCAGACCTACCGCGACAGCGTGCTTCCCCCGTCCGTGAAGGCCCGTGTCGCCGTCGAAGCCGGCATCGGTCTGACCTGGCACCGTTTCGTGGGTGACGCCGGGCGCATCGTCTCGCTGGAGCACTTCGGTGCCTCGGCCGACGGCAAGGTTCTCTTCCGCGAGTTCGGCTTCACCGCCGATGCGGTCGCCGCCGCCGCCCGGGAATCGCTCGAAGCCGCCGCGCGCTGACGCCCATACACGACAAGTAGGAGATGCAGAACCCATGACAGACGCACTCAAGCGCCTCTCCGACGAAGGCGTCGCGATCTGGCTGGACGACCTGTCGCGCAAGCGCATCACGTCCGGCAACCTCGCAGAGCTGATCGACCAGCAGCATGTCGTCGGTGTCACGACGAACCCGTCGATCTTCCAGAAGGCGATCTCCGCGGGCGACGGCTACCAGCAGCAGGTCACCGACCTCGCCGCCCGCAAGGTCACCGTCGAGGAAGCCATCCGCATGATCACGACGGCGGACGTCCGCGACGCCGCCGACATCCTGCGGCCGGTCTTCGACGCCACCGGCGGCCAGGACGGCCGGGTCTCCATCGAGGTCGACCCCCGTCTGGCGCACAAGACCGTGCCGACCATCGCCGAGGCCAAGCAGCTGGCGTGGCTGGTGGACCGGCCGAACACGCTGATCAAGATCCCGGCCACCAAGGCGGGCCTCCCGGCGATCACCGAGGTCATCGGCCTGGGCATCAGCGTCAATGTCACGCTGATCTTCTCGCTGGAGCGTTACCGCGAGGTCATGGACGCCTACCTCGCGGGCCTGGAGAAGGCCAAGGCCGCGGGTCTGGACCTGTCCCTGATCCGTTCGGTGGCGTCGTTCTTCGTGTCCCGTGTGGACACCGAGATCGACAAGCGCCTGGAGAAGCAGGGCTCGGACGAGGCCAAGGCCCTCAAGGGCAAGGCCGCGCTGGCCAACGCCCGGCTGGCCTACCAGGCCTACGAGGAGGTGTTCGGCTCCGCCGACGAATCGACGCGGTCCTCGGAGCGCTGGGCCGCTCTCGACAAGGCCGGCGCCAACAAGCAGCGCCCGCTGTGGGCCTCGACCGGCGTCAAGGACCCGGACTTCAAGGACACCCTGTACGTGGACGAGCTGGTCGCCCCGGGCACGGTCAACACCATGCCGGAGGCCACCCTGGAGGCCACCGCCGCCCGCGGTGAGATCACCGGTGACACCGTCCGCGGCCGGTACGACGCGGCCAGGGCCGACCTCGATGCGATCGCGAAGCTCGGGATCTCGTACGACGATGTCGTGCAGGTCCTGGAGGAGGAGGGCGTGGAGAAGTTCGAGGCCTCCTGGATTGACCTGCTCAAGTCGACGGAGGCGGAGCTCAAGCGCCTCGCTCCCTCGGAGGGCTGATCTCCTTTGTCCGATGCACGCGGAGCCAACCCGCTTCGTGACCCCGCAGACCGACGGCTCCCGCGCATCGCGGGGCCGTCGGGCCTGGTCATCTTCGGTGTCACGGGCGATTTGTCCCGTAAAAAGCTGATGCCTGCCGTCTACGACCTGGCCAACCGCGGTCTGCTCCCGCCGGGTTTCTCGCTCATCGGGTTCGCCCGTCGTGAATGGGAGCACGAGGACTTCGCGCAGGAGGTGTACGAGGCGGTCAAGCAGCACTCCCGTACGCCGTTCCGCGAGGAGGTATGGCAGCAGCTGGTCCAGGGCTGCCGCTTCGTCCAGGGCACCTTCGACGACGACGAGGCCTTCGAGACGCTCAAGGAGACGATAAACGAGCTCGACAAGGCCCAGGGCACCGGCGGCAACTTCGCCTTCTACCTCTCGGTGCCGCCGAAGTTCTTCCCCAAGGTCGTCCAGCAGCTGAAGAAGCACGGGCTGGCCGACCAGACGGAGGGCTCCTGGCGCCGCGCCGTCATCGAGAAGCCCTTCGGCCACAACCTTCAGAGCGCCCAGGAGCTCAACCGGATCGTCCACGAGGTCTTCCCGACCAACGAGGTCTTCCGGATCGACCACTACCTGGGCAAGGAGACGGTCCAGAACATCCTGGCGCTGCGGTTCGCCAACACGATGTTCGAGCCGCTGTGGAACCGCAGCTATGTCGACCACGTCCAGATCACCATGGCCGAGGACATCGGCATCGGCGGCCGGGCCGGCTACTACGACGGCATCGGCGCCGCCCGGGACGTCATCCAGAACCACCTCCTCCAGCTGCTCGCGCTGACCGCCATGGAGGAGCCGTCCTCCTTCGGAGCGGACGCGCTGGTCGCGGAGAAGACCAAGGTGCTGGGTGCGGTCAAGATCCCCAAGGATCTCGGCAAGGAGACCGTCCGGGGGCAGTACGCGGCGGGCTGGCAGGGCGGCGAGAAGGCCGTCGGCTACCTCGAGGAAGAGGGCATCGACCCCAAGTCGAAGACCGACACCTACGCCGCGATCAAGCTGCAGATCGACAACCGCCGCTGGGCGGGCGTCCCCTTCTATCTGCGCACCGGCAAGCGCCTGGGCCGCCGGGTCACCGAGATCGCGGTGGTCTTCCAGCGCGCCCCGCACTCCCCCTTCGACCACACCGCCACCGAGGAGCTGGGACAGAACGCCCTGGTCATCCGGGTGCAGCCGGACGAGGGCGTGACCGTGCGGTTCGGTTCGAAGGTGCCCGGCACCTCGATGGAGGTGCGCGACGTCTCGATGGACTTTGCGTACGGCGAGTCCTTCACGGAGTCCAGCCCCGAGGCGTACGAGCGGCTGATCCTGGACGTGCTGCTGGGTGACGCCAACCTCTTCCCGCGGCTGGAGGAGGTCGAACAGTCCTGGCGGATCCTCGACCCGATCGAGGTGTACTGGGAGAAGCACGGCAAGCCCGCGCAGTATCCGGCGGGCACCTGGGGTCCCACCGAGGCGGACGAAATGCTCGCACGAGACGGACGGAGCTGGCGCCGGCCATGAAGATCGATCTGACGGAAACCACGTCCAGCAAGATCAACAAGGCACTGGTCCAGGGCCGGCGCGCCGTCGGCACCCCCGCCATCGGCATGGTGCTCACCCTCGTCATCGTCACCGACGAGGAGAACGCCTACGACGCCCTCAAGGCGGCCAACGAGGCGTCGCGTGAGCACCCCTCCCGCACCCTCGTCGTCATCAAGCGGGTCAGCCGGTCGCCGCGCGACCGCGCCAAGGCCCGCCTGGACGCCGAGGTGCGGGTCGGCACGGACGCCGGCACCGGCGAGACGGTCATACTCCGGCTCTACGGCGAGGTCATCGACCACGCCCAGTCCGTGGTGCTGCCGCTGCTGCTGCCGGACGCCCCGGTCGTGGTCTGGTGGGCGGTGAACGCCCCGCTGGACCCCGCCAAGGATCCGCTCGGTGCGCTGGCCCAGCGCCGGGTCACCGACGCCTACGCCGCCGAGCAGCCCGTCCGGGAGCTGTCCGCCCGCGCGGAGACCTACACACCGGGCGACACCGATCTGTCCTGGACGCGGATCACGCCGTGGCGCTCGATGCTCGCGGCGGCGCTCGACCAGGCCCCGTGCACGGTCGGCTCGGCCGAGGTCGAGGGCGAGGAGTTCAACCCCAGCTGCGAGCTGCTCGCCATGTGGCTCGCCGACCGGCTGAAAGTCCCGGTCACCCGCAAGGTGTCCGCCGGCCCCGGCCTGACCGCCGTACGGATGGAGTCCAGCATCGGCTCGATCGTGCTGGACCGCCCGGACGGCTCGCTGGCCACGCTCTGCATGCCGCACCAGCCGGACCGTGCGGTGGCGCTCAAGCGGCGGGACACCTCGGAGCTGCTCGCCGAGGAGCTGCGCCGGCTCGACCCGGACGACATCTACGCCGCCGCGCTCAAGTACGGCGTGGACCGGCTCGGTGAGGGCAAGGACTCCTCGCCGGCGGCCGGGGATCCGGCGGCGGCCGGAAGCACTGCGGCCAAGCCTGCGGGGAAGAAGGCGCCCGCCAGGAAGGCAGCCGCCAAGTGAGTGCTCCGCAGGTTGTCGTCCATCGCGACAAGGAGCTGATGGCGAAGGCGGCGGCGGCCCGGCTGATCACCAAGATCGTGGATGCGCAGGCCGCCCGCGGCTCCGCGTCCGTGGTGCTGACCGGCGGGCGCAACGGCAACGGGCTGCTCGCAGCCGTCGCCGAGGCGCCCGCACGGGACGCGGTGGACTGGACCCGGCTCGATCTGTGGTGGGGCGACGAGCGGTTCGCACCGGACGGCGATCCGGAGCGCAACTACACCCAGGCCCGGGAGGTGCTGCTGGACAGCGTCCCGCTGAATCCGGCCCGGGTGCATCCGATGCCCCCGTCGGACGGCCCGTACGGCAATGACGCCGACGCCGCCGCCGAGGCGTACGCGACCGCACTCGCCGCCGCCGCGGGGCCCGAGGACCACGGCCCGGTGCCGTCCTTCGACGTGCTGCTGCTGGGCGTCGGCCCGGACACCCATGTCGCCTCGCTCTTCCCGGAGCTGCCGGCCGTCTACGAGCAGGAGCGGACGGTGGTCGGGGTGCACGGTGCGCCGAAGCCGCCGCCGACCCGTACCTCGCTGACCCTACCCGCGATCCGCGCGGCACGGGAGGTCTGGCTGCTGGCGGCCGGCGCGGACAAGGCCAACGCCGCGGCCATCGCGCTGTCCGGCGCCGGCGAGGTACAGGCCCCGGCGGCCGGTGCCCGCGGCCGCAGCCGGACGCTGTGGCTGCTGGACGAGGCGGCGGCGGCACAGCTGCCACGCGGGCTCTATCCGCCGGCCTCGGCCTGAGCGGTCAGGCCCGGCCGCCATACGAAGGCCCCGCACCCTGGGAGGGGTGCGGGGCCTTCGGCGTCACGGCGGCCGCGCCGGCGGGACCGTCCGGATCAACGACCCCGCAGTGCGCGGTACTTGGCGACCAGACCGGCCGTCGAGGCGTCCAGCCCCGGCACTTCGGCGCCGTCGGTCAGCGCCGGCTCGACCCGCTTGGCCAGGACCTTGCCCAGCTCCACGCCCCACTGGTCGAAGGAGTCGATGTTCCAGACCGCGCCCTGGACGAACACCTTGTGCTCATAGAGCGCGATCAACTGGCCCAGCACGGACGGGCTGAGCTCCTTGGCCAGGATGGTGGTGGTGGGGCGGTTGCCCGGGAAGGTCTTGTGCGGGACCAGTTCCTCGGCCACGCCCTCGGCGCGCACCTCGTCCGGCGTCTTGCCGAAGGCCAGCGCCTGGCCCTGGGCGAAGAGGTTGGCCATCAGCAGGTCGTGCTGGGGCACCAGGCCGGGCTGCAGATCGGCGACCGGCTCGGCGAAGCCCAGGAGGTCGGCCGGGATCAGCTTGGTGCCCTGATGGAGCAGCTGGTAGTAGGCGTGCTGGCCGTTCGTGCCCGGCGTGCCCCAGACGACGGGGCCGGTCTGCCAGTTGACCCGGTGTCCGTCGCGGTCCACCGACTTGCCGTTGGACTCCATGTCCAACTGCTGGAGGTAGGCGGTGAACTTGGAGAGGTAGTGGCTGTAGGGCAGCACGGCGTGGGACTGGGCGTCCCAGAAGTTGCCGTACCAGATGCCCAGCAGGCCGAGCAGCAGCGGGGCGTTCTCGTGGAGCGGGGCGGAGCAGAAGTGCTCGTCGACGAGGTGGAAGCCCGCCAGCATCTCGCGGAACCGCTCATGGCCGATCGCGACCATCAGCGACAGGCCGATGGCGGAGTCGAAGGAGTAACGGCCGCCGACCCAGTCCCAGAACTCGAACATGTTGTCCGGGTTGATGCCGAACTCCGTCACCTTCTCGGCGTTGGTCGACAGCGCCACGAAGTGCTGGGCGACGGCCTCTCCCCCGGCGCGCAGCCCGCTCAGCAGCCAGTCGCGGGCCGATGTGGCATTGGTGATGGTCTCGATGGTGGTGAAGGTCTTCGAGGCGATGATGAACAGCGTCTCGGCCGGGTCCAGATCGCGGACCGCCTCGTGCAGATCGGCACCGTCCACATTGGAGACGAAGCGGAACTGCATGTCCCGGTGGGTGTAGGCACGCAGCGCCTCGTACGCCATCGCCGGGCCCAGGTCGGAGCCGCCGATACCGATGTTGACGACGGTCTTGATGCGCTTGCCGGTGTGGCCCTTCCAGTCGCCCGAGCGGACCCGGTCGGCGAAGGTGCCCATCTTCGTCAGGACGGACTGCACCGCGGGGGTGACGTTCTCCCCGTCGCTCTTGATGACCGCCGAGCCGGGCGCGCGCAGCGCGATGTGCAACACGGAGCGCTGCTCGGTGATGTTGATCTTTTCACCGCGGAACATCGCGTCCCGCAGCTCCGCCACACCGGTCGCCGAGGCCAGTTCGCCCAGCAGCCGCAGCGTCTCGTCGGTGACCAGGTGCTTGGAGTAGTCCAGGTGCAGATCGCCCACCTGGAGGGTGTAGCGCTCGGCGCGCCCCGGATCCCGCTCGAACAGCTCGCGCAGATGCACCTTCCCCAGCTGCTCGCGGTGCTTGACCAGCGCGGTCCACTCGGGCAACTGGTCGAGCCTGCTGCGGCCTTCTGCGTTCATCTCGGACATCTGCCTTCTTCGTCTCGTAGCGGCCCCGCCGTCTCCCAACCTAATTGATCAGCCCGCGGTAGGGGGCATCTGTCCACCGCCGGACGAGGCGCTGTCGGCGGCCTGAAGAACAGGTATCGGCGCACCGGCACCCTGCTCGTCGTCCCGTCCCGTCCGCCTCGTGCGCATACGGAAAACAGTACGGGCGACCACTGACAGTCGCTCTCGGGCGACCGCCGCATCGCTGCCCCGCCTGCTCCCGGAGTTGGGGGGCCGACCCGTGAGGGCGCACGTACGCGGCCGGCCCGGCCGGAGGGTGCTGTCCCCTCCGGCCGGGCCGGCCGGTGTGTGTGGTGCTCCGTCAGATCTCGCCGCGGAGCTTGGCGAGCGCCTCCGCGAGGATCGCCTCACCGTCGGCGTCGCTGCGACGCTCCCGGACGTAGGCGAGGTGGGTCTTGTACGGCTCGGTGCGCGGCGGGTCCGGCGGGCTGTCCCGGTCCTTGCCTGCCGGGAAACCACAGCGCGGGCAGTCCCAGGTGTCCGGAACCTGCGCATCGCCGGCGAAGCTGGGCTGCGTCTCGTGCCCGTTGGAGCACCAGAAGGAGATGCGGGTGCGCGGCGCGGACTCGCCGCGCTCGGCCTCCCCCATCGGCCCCGCCCCGACCCGACTTCCTCGGATCGCGTTGCCACTTGCCACGGTCGTAACTCCCTGCGTAATGGTGCTGCACAGCCTCTCGCAGCAGCTGCGCTGCGGAACGCCCCAGTCTACGTAAGGCCCAACGCGCGTCCAGTGGCTGGAGTTACCCGTCCGAGGACGCCACCCTCATGATAGGCCGCGCCTCCGACGCCTTGTCAGTTGCCGAGCTTCATCAGGATGCCGAGTACGACGATGCAGGCGAACCACAGCAGACCGATCACGATGGTGATGCGGTCGAGGTTACGCTCGGCGACCGAGGAGCCACCGACCGAGGACTGCATGCCGCCACCGAACATATCGGACAGGCCGCCGCCCTTTCCCTTGTGCATGAGCACCAGCATCATCAGCAGCAGGCTGAAGACGATGAGGGCGATCGAGAACCCGATGACCACGGCTGGACCAACTCTCTAGGACTGACGGACGGACGTATGGATCAAAATCTGTGGAACATATGGTGCGGGGCCGGGGTCGGCGCTGCTGCACCGGTCCCGGCCCCGACAGGGTACGACGAGGGCTCCCCCTCGTCATAGCGGCTACTGGTCGCGGAAACGGACGATCTTCACGAATTCGTCGGCGTCCAGCGCCGCGCCGCCGATCAGCGCGCCGTCGACGTCGGGCTGCGCCATGATCGCGGCGACATTGCCGGACTTGACGGAGCCGCCGTACTGGATGCGGACCTTGTCGGCCAGCTCCTGGCTGTAGAGCTCGGCGAGGCGCCCGCGGATGGCACCGCAGACCTCCTGCGCGTCCTCGGGGGTGGCGACCTCGCCGGTGCCGATGGCCCACACCGGCTCGTAGGCGATCACGATGGTCTCGGCCTGCTCGGCCGGGATGTCCGCCAGACCGCCGTCGACCTGGGCGAGGGTGTGCGCGACCTGGTTGCCGGCCTTGCGCACGTCCAGGCCCTCGCCGACGCACAGGATCGGGGTGATCCCGTTCTTGAAGGCGGCCTTGACCTTGGCGTTGCAGATCTCTTCGTTCTCGCCGTGGTACTGGCGGCGCTCGCTGTGGCCGACGGCCACGTACGCGCACTTGAGCTTGGCCAGCATCGAGCCGGAGATCTCACCGGTGTAGGCACCGGAGTCGTGCGCGGAGAGGTCCTGGGCGCCGTACTTGATCTTGAGCTTGTCGCCGTCGACCAGCGTCTGCACCGACCGCAGGTCGGTGAAGGGCGGCAGGACCGCGACCTCTACGGCGTCGAAGTCCTTGTCGGCAAGGGCGAAGGCGAGCTTCTGGACGTGGGCGATGGCCTCGAGGTGGTTGAGGTTCATCTTCCAGTTGCCCGCCATCAGCGGGGTGCGGTCAGTCACGATGTTCAGTCCTCCAGAGCGGCGAGGCCGGGGAGCGTCTTGCCTTCGAGGTATTCGAGGCTGGCGCCGCCGCCGGTCGAGATATGGCCGAAAGCATTCTCGTCGAAGCCCAGCAGGCGGACCGCGGCGGCACTGTCACCGCCGCCGACGACGGTGAAGGCGTCCGAGTCCAGCAGGGCCTGCGCGACGGCCTTGGTGCCGCCCGCGTAGTCCGGGTGCTCGAAGACACCCATCGGGCCGTTCCAGAAGACCGTGCCCGCGTCGGCGAGCTTCGCGGCGTAGAGCTCGCGGGTCTTCGGGCCGATGTCCAGGCCCTCCTGGTCGGCCGGGATCGCGTCCGCGGCGACGGTCCCGGGGTGGGCCGGGGCCTTGGTCTTCAGGTCCGGGAACTCGGACGCGACCAGGACGTCGACGGGGAGGACGAACTCCACACCGCGCTTCTCGGCCCGCGCCAGGTACTCCAGGCAGGCCGGGACCTGGTCTTCCTGGAGCAGCGAGATGCCGACCTCGTGGCCCTTGGCCTTGAGGAAGGTGTAGGCCATTCCGCCGCCGACCAGGATGCGGTCGGCCTTCTCGATCAGCTGGTCGATGACGGCGAGCTTGTCGGAGACCTTGGCGCCGCCGAGCGCGACGACGTAGGGGCGCTTGACGTCCTCGGTGAGCTTCTTCAGGACGCCGACCTCGGTGGCGATCAGGTCGCCGGCGGCGTGCGGAAGGCGCTTCGGCAGGTCGTAGACGGAGGCGTGCTTGCGGTGCACGGCGCCGAAGCCGTCGCCCACGTACAGGTCGGCCAGGGCGGCGAGCTGGTCGGCGAAGGCGCCGCGCTCGGCGTCGTCCTTGCTGGTCTCGCCCGCGTTGAAGCGGAGGTTCTCCAGCACGGCGACCTGGCCGTCCGCCAGGCCGGCGGTCACGGACGCGGCGGACTCGCCGACCGTGTCCGTCGCGAACGCCACGTTCTGGCCGAGGATTTCACCCAGCCGCGCGGCCGCGGGGGCCAGCGAGAAGGCCGGGTCCGGGGCGCCCTTGGGACGGCCCAGGTGGGAGGCGACGATCACCTTGGCGCCGCGCTCGACGAGCTTGGCGATCGTCGGGGCGACGGCACGGATCCGGCCGTCGTCGGTGATGGTGGTGCCGTCCAGCGGCACGTTCAGGTCGGCGCGGACAAAGACCCGCTGCCCGGCGACCTGAAGGTCGTCGATCGTCTTCATGAGGAGTGGCTCCGTTGTGCGTAGGTCGGTCGCGGGACGGGGCTCGTACGACGCTTCCTCGCGCCGTACGAGCCCCGTCCTCACATCTCGGTGCCTCGGGTGTCAACCAGAGATCAGAGCTGGCCGCCGACGAAGGTGGTCAGGTCCACCAGGCGGTTGGAGTAGCCCCACTCGTTGTCATACCAGCCGACGACCTTGACCTGCTTGCCCTGGGACATCGTCAGCTTCGAGTCGAAGGTGCAGGAGGCCGGGAAGTTCACGATGTCCGAGGAGACGATCGGGTCCTCGGTGTACTCGAGAATGCCCTTGAGCTGGCCCTCGGCGGCCTTCTGGAAGGCGGTGTTGATCTCGTCCCGGGTGACCTCGCGGTCCAGCTCCAGGACCAGGTCGGTGACCGAGCCGGTGGGGACGGGCACGCGCATCGCGATGCCGTCCAGCTTGCCCTTGAGCTGCGGGAGGACCAGGGCGGTGGCCTTGGCGGCACCCGTCGAGGTCGGGATGATGTTCTCCGCGGCGGCGCGGGCGCGGCGCAGGTCGCTGTGCGGGAAGTCCAGGATCCGCTGGTCGTTGGTGTACGCGTGGACCGTGGTCATCAGGCCCTTGACGATGCCGAAGTTCTCGTCGAGAACCTTCGCCATCGGCGCCACACAGTTGGTGGTGCAGGAGGCGTTGGAGATGACGTGGTGCTTGGCCGCGTCGTACTTGTCGTTGTTGACGCCCATCACGATCGTGATGTCCTCGTCCTTGGCGGGCGCGGAGATCAGGACCTTCTTGGCGCCGGCCTGGATGTGCTTCTCGGCGTCGGCCTTCTTGGTGAAGATGCCGGTCGACTCGATGACGATGTCGGCGCCCAGCGCCGCCCAGGGGAGGTTGGCCGGGTCGCGCTCGGCCATCGTCTTGAAGGTCTGGTTGCCGACCGTGATGGTGTCGTCGGTGTGGCTGACGTCCTGCTTGAGGCGACCCAGGATGGTGTCGTACTTCAGCAGGTGAACCAGAGTCGCGTTGTCGGTCAGGTCGTTGACACCGACGATCTCGATGTCCGCGCCCTGCTCCAGGAGCGCGCGGAAGTAGTTGCGACCAATGCGGCCGAATCCGTTGATGCCTACGCGGATCGTCACGAACCGATCTCCTCGTTAGGTACGCCGATGAGCCACCGGCGAGCTGTATGGGCTGTCCCCGACCGCCTCCGACCCTACCCCCAATGAGAGACGTACGTGACATTGACAAACGGGCCTCTGATACCTCAAACGAGCGCCCCCGGTCGTGCTCTTCGGGGCTTGTCCGTGCCGCCCCCGCCAGCATCGATGCGGGAGTGACAGCAGGGCCGCGAAGAGCCTCCGGGGGCGTACGCAGCAGGGAGCCGTCAGCCGACCATGCCCTCGGCGAGCTCCTCGGTGAGATTGGATTCCGTGCCGGGGATGCCGAGGTCCTGGGCCCGCTTGTCGGCCATCGCCAACAGGCGGCGGATCCGGCCGGCGACGGCGTCCTTGGTGAGCGGCGGGTCGGCGAGGGCGCCCAGCTCCTCCAGCGAGGCCTGCTTGTGCTCCATGCGCAGCCGGCCGGCCGCGGCGAGGTGCTCGGGGACCTCCTCGCCGAGGATCTCCAGGGCGCGCTGGACCCGGGCGCCTGCGGCAACCGCGGCGCGCGCCGAGCGGCGGAGGTTGGCGTCGTCGAAGTTGGCCAGGCGGTTGGCGGTGGCGCGGACCTCGCGGCGCATCCGCCGCTCCTCCCAGGCGAGCACCGACTCATGGGCCCCGAGCCGCGTCAGCAGGGCGCCGATCGCATCACCGTCACGGACGACGACGCGGTCCACGCCGCGCACCTCACGGGCCTTGGCGCCGATGCCGAGCCGGCGGGCGGCCCCGACCAGCGCGAGCGCCGCCTCGGGCCCGGGGCAGGTGACCTCCAGCGACGAGGAGCGGCCGGGCTCGGTCAGCGAGCCATGGGCCAGGAAGGCCCCGCGCCAGGCCGCCTCGGCGTCGCAGGTCGCGCCGGAGACCACCTGTGGGGGCAGGCCGCGGATCGGGCGGCCGCGGCCGTCCACCAGGCCGGTCTGCCGGGCCAGCTGATCGCCGCCGGCCACGACCCGGACGACATAGCGGCTGCCGCGCCGCAGCCCGCCGGGGGCCATCACCACCAGGTCGGAGCTGTGCCCGAAGATCTCCAGGATGTCCTTGCGCAGCCGGCGGGCGGCAATGCCGGTGTCCAGCTCCGCCTCGATCACGATGCGTCCGCTGACCAGATGCAGACCGCCCGCGAACCGCAGGATCGACGAGACCTCCGACTTCCGGCAGCAGGTCCGGGTGACGGGGAGCCGGGAGATTTCATCCTTCACCGCTGCCGTCATCGCCATGGGCCGATCCTTCCATGCATCCGAAAAATACGGTCGTACGCGGCTGCCAGCAGCTCCGGGTCGTGCCGGTCGGGGGCTCCCCCGGCGCTCGACCGGGCGTCGTCTCCTTGTGCGGCGACCGCCGCCAGCTCGACCTCGCTGCCGACCAGCTGCTTTGCAGCAGTGGTCAGGCCGTCGAGGTCGGGCACGGCGGCCTTGTCGGCCAGCACCACGTCGAAGGCGAGTTTAGGGGCGTGTCGGGCCAAAACCTCCAAATGACGCTGCGGGGAGAAGCCATCGGTTTCGCCCGGTTGGGGCGCAAGGTTGAGCGAAAGGACCTTCCGGGCCTTGGTCTCCTCCAGGGCCTCGCGCAGCTCCGGCACCAGCAGATGCGGGATCACCGAGGAGAACCAGGATCCGGGGCCGAGCACCACCCAGTCGGCGTCACGCACCGCGGCGACCGCCTCGGGGACGGCCGGCGGGTCCTCGGGGACCACATGGACGGACTGCACCTCGCCGCGGGTGAGCGCGACGGTGGCCTGGCCGCGGACGGTGGAGATCTCGTCCGGGCGGTCCGCGTCATGCCCCTTGACCTGGGCCTGGAGCTCCAGGGGCACCGCCGACATCGGCAGCACCCGGCCGTGCGCGCCGAGCAGCTTGCCGACCAGGTCGAGCGCCTGGACATGGTCGCCGAGCTGTTCCCACAGCGCGACGATCAGCAGATTGCCGACCGCGTGGTCGTGGAGCTCCCCTTCGCTCTGGAAGCGGTGCTGGATCACCCGGGACCAGGTCTGGCCCCAGTCGTCGTCGCCGCAGAGGGCGGCCAGCGCCTTGCGCAGATCGCCGGGCGGCAGGACGCCCAGCTCGTCGCGCAGGCGGCCGCTGGAGCCGCCGTCGTCGGCGACCGTGACCACGGCGGTCAGATCACCGGTGATCCGGCGCAGCGCGGTCAGCGAGGCGGACAGGCCCATGCCGCCGCCGAGGGCGACCACCTTGGGGGTGGCGCCCTTCGTCGTCCGCCCGCTGGGCACGAAGCGGCGGACCCGGCGCAGCCGGGGAGTGCGCCCGCTCACTCGCGCCCCATGTCCCGGTGGACGACGACCGTTTCCACCCCTTCGGAGACCAGACGGCGGGCGAGCTTCTCGGACATCGCGACGCTGCGGTGCTTGCCACCCGTACAGCCCACGGCGATGGTCACATAGCGCTTGCCCTCCCGGCGGTACCCCTCCGCGACGATCCGCAGCAGCTCGGCGTAGCCGTCCAGGAACTCCTTGGAGCCGGGCTGGCTGAAGACGTAACTGGAGACCTCGTCGTTGAGGCCCGTGAAGGGGCGCAGCTCGGGGACCCAGTGCGGGTTGGGGATGAAGCGGCAGTCGATGACCATGTCGGCGTCGACCGGCAGGCCGTACTTGAAGCCGAAGGACATGACCGTGGCGCGCAGCTCGGGGACCTCTTCGCCGGCGAACTGGGCGTCCATCTTGGCGCGCAGCTCATGGACGTTGAGGCTGGAGGTGTCGATGACCAGGTCGGCGTCGCCGCGCAGCTCACGCAGCAGATCGCGCTCGGCGGCGATGCCGTCGACGATCCGGCCGTCGCCCTGGAGGGGGTGCGGGCGGCGCACCGACTCGAAGCGGCGCACCAGGGCCTCGTCGGAGGACTCCAGGAAGACGATGCGGCGCTTGACGTTCTGCGCGTCGAGGGTGGCCAGCGATTCCTTGAGGTTGGCGAAGAACCGGCGGCCGCGGACGTCGACGACGACCGCGATCCGGGCGACATTGCCCTGCGAGCGGGCGCCCAGCTCGACCATCGGCGCGATCAGCTCGGGCGGGATGTTGTCGACGACGAACCAGCCGAGGTCCTCCAGGCACTTCGCGGCCGTGCTGCGGCCGGCGCCGGACATCCCGGAGATGATCACCAACTCGGGGATCGCGGCGCTCTCGCCCTGGTCGGTCGTGCCCGTGTTCACCTCTGCACCGTCTCTCTCCGGTTCCTTCGCTTCGTGCGGTGTACTCATCGTTCCTGCCCCCGTTCTGCCGACAACGCGGCCGGTGGGGCCCCGTCATCCTCAATGATCTCTCCTGTGGCGGTGTTCACCGCGGGGGCGGACGGTGCCGCCCCGGCCAGCGCCGCAACGACCGTCTCGGCGGTCTTGCGGCCGACGCCCGGGACCTCACAGATCTCGTCGACCGTCGCGGCCCGCAGCTTCTTCAGCGAGCCGAAGTGCTTGAGCAGGGCCTGGCGGCGGGTGTCGCCCAGGCCGGCGACGGCGTCCAGTGGCGAGGCCTTCAGCCGCTTGCCGCGCTTGGTGCGCTGATATCTGAGGGCGAAGCGGTGCGCCTCGTCACGGACGCGCTGGAGGAGGTAGAGGCCCTCGCTGCTGCGCGGCAGCACCACCGGGTCGTCCTCCCCGGGCAGCCAGACCTCTTCGAGGCGCTTGGCCAGGCCGCAGACGGCGACATCGTCGATGCCCAGCTCGTCCAGGGCCCGGCGGGCGGCCGCGACCTGCGGGGCGCCGCCGTCGACGACCACGAGCTGGGGCGGATAGGCGAACCGCTTGGGGCGGCCGTCCTCGTCGACGGGGCGGCCGGCGGCCGGGGCCATTCGGCCGTCGGCCTCCAGGGGGCCGTCGGCCTCCACGGGGGCGTCCTCGGCCGGCTCCTCCGTCCACTCGCCGGACCGCTGCTTCTCCTGGAGATAGCGCCGGAAGCGGCGGGCGGTGACCTCGTGCATGGAACGGACGTCGTCCTGGCCCTGGCCGTGCCAGACCTGCTCGTCGCCCACCCGGCCCTTGATCTGGAAGCGGCGGTACTCGCTCTTGCGGGCGAGGCCGTCCTCGAAGACCACCATCGAGGCGACGACGTCGTCGCCCTGGAGGTGGGAGATGTCGAAGCACTCGATGCGCAGCGGCACCGAATCCAGGCCGAGCGCCTCGGCGATCTCCTCCAGCGCGCGGGAGCGGGTGGTCAGGTCGGAGGCGCGCTTGGTCTTGTGCAGCGCCAGCGCCTGCTGGGCGTTGCGGCCGACCGTGGCCATCAGGTCCTTCTTGTCGCCGCGCTGCGGGATCCGCAGCGAGACCTGGGAGCCGCGGCGGTGCGAGAGCCATTGCGAGACCGGCTCGACGGGCTCGGGCAGCGCGGGGACCAGGACCTCCTTGGGGACGGCGTCGCCCTGCTCCTCGCCGTACAACTGCTGGAGGGCGTGCTCGACGAGATCGCCGGTGGTGACGGCCTCGACCTTGTCGGTGACCCAGCCGCGCTGGCCGCGGACTCGGCCGCCGCGGACGTGGAAGATCTGGACGGCGGCTTCGAGTTCGTCCTCGGCGACGGCGATCAGATCGGCGTCGGTGGCGTCGGCGAGGACCACGGCGCTCTTCTCCATGGCCCGCTTGAGCGCCCCTATGTCGTCCCGCAGCCGGGCGGCGCGCTCGTACTCCATCTCCTCGGCGGCCTCCTGCATCTGCCGCTCCAGGCGGCGGAGGTAGGCGCCGGTGCGGCCGGCCATGAAGTCGCAGAATTCCTCGGCGAGTTCGCGGTGGTCCGCGGCGGAGATCCGCTCGACGCAGGGGGCCGAGCACTTGCCGATGTAGCCGAGCAGGCAGGGGCGGCCGATCTGGGCGGAGCGCTTGAAGACACCGGCGGAGCAGGTGCGCACCGGGAAGACCCGCAGCATCAGATCGACGGTCTCGCGGATGGCCCAGGCGTGGCCGTAGGGGCCGAAATAGCGCACGCCCTTCTTCTTGGCACCGCGCATGACCTGGACGCGCGGGAACTCCTCGTTGAGGGTCACCGCCAGATACGGATAGCTCTTGTCGTCGCGGTACTTGACGTTGAAGCGGGGGTCGAACTCCTTGATCCAGGTGTATTCGAGCTGGAGCGCCTCGACCTCGGTGGAGACGACGGTCCATTCCACCGCGGCGGCGGTGGTGACCATCGTGCGGGTACGCGGATGGAGGCCGGCCAGGTCCTGGAAGTAGCTGGCCAGGCGCTGGCGCAGGCTCTTGGCCTTGCCGACGTAGATGACCCGGCCGTGCTCGTCGCGGAACTTATAGACCCCCGGCGAGTCGGGGATCTGTCCCGGCTTGGGTCGATAGCTGCTGGGGTCTGCCATGCACACCACCCTACTGACCGCCACCGACATTCACGGTGCCCCGACCACTCCCGCGGCCGGCCGGGCGCGGTCGGTCCGGCGGAGCCCCGCGCCACTGCCGGCCCCGGACTGCGGCGGGCCGGGCGCGGGCAGGGTGACGGCGGGGCGGGGCGGTGCGCGCGCCCGGGTGGAGCAGGGCGGCGGTGGACGGTCAGCAGCGGGCGGCGCGGCCCGGCCGAGCCGCGCCGCGCGGCCGATCCAGGGCAAGGGCGCGCGACGCGGCAGACCGGCGCCCGCCCGCCGGGAGGAACGTCCAGGAGACGTCCGGGACGGCTCCTGCCGGGAAGGCACGTCAGGGGCATGACGGCCGGTCAATGCCCGTACGGGGGCCCGGAGGGCGGCAGCCGGGATGCCCCGTCGCACGAGTCGCGGATCAGGCGCCGCCGTGCGCCGGGTGCAGGCGGGCCGTCCCGCGCTCCGCGCCCCGTCCCCCCGCTGCCGCCCTCCGTACGGCAACGGGGAGACGGCCTGCTCAGTGGCTGTGCCGGCGGCGCAGTGCCGCGGTGGCGGACAGCCCCAGGGCGAGCAGTGCGGCGGCGGCCGCCACGGTCGAGGCCGCGGTCACCGGGAAGGAGCCGCCCGTGAGCGCCCCGGCCTCCACGGGCGCCTTCCGGGGACGCTTCCCGGCGGCGGGCGGCCCGTAGCCGCCGGCCTCCCCGCGCCTGTCGTACGCGGAGCCCGGGAGCTTGTCCCCGTAGGCCTTCGCCACCCGCGTGCGGTAGGCGGCGACGGTGGTGCCGTGCGCGCCGACGGCCTTGCGGGCGTCGGCGTCCAGTGGCTCGATCCGGTCGCCGCGCTGGACGTACCAGGCGTCTATCTGCGGCTCGTGGAAGACCGTGCCGCCCTGTACCCGGGCGGCCCCGGCCGCGGTGTAACGGGTCTCGTCGTCGCCGCCGGCGATATTGACGACCTTCCAGGAGCCGCCCTGCGAGGCGGTCCACACCGAGGCCGTGCGGCCGTCGGCGGCCACCGCCTTGGTGGCGAGGAACTCCAGCCGGGCTACCGGGGCCGCCGGCCGGCCGCGGACGAAGTCCGGTGACAGGCCGTACACGGGGACGGTGCCGCCCTCGATGTGCGGGGCGGCCGGTGCGGCCCCGGTCGCGGCGGCGCCGCCGCGCTGCCGCTCGGCGGCGAAGAACCGGGCGAGGGTGTGCAGGGTCGCGGGGGCGGTGGCCGCCGCACGGGCGGCGGTCAGGCTCGCGCGGGCCGGGGCCTGCGGCGCGGGGACGGCTGCGGCCAGTGCGGGGTGCGGGGCGAGGCCCATGAGGGCGGTCGCGACCGTCCCGGTGGCGACGGCGCGGAGGGCGGTGCGGACGGCGGTGCGCTTCGTCATGGCCTCAGGCTCCTATCCGGTAGAGGGAGTGTGTCCAGGAGAAGGAGCTGCCGTTCACGTAGTAGTCGAAATCGCCCCAGTTGTAGCGATTGTTGGTCGCCCAGGGATCACCCCAGTAGACCCAGTTGCGTTCCGTGTCATAGCCGTAGAGCACATGCATATGGCCACCTCCGGAGGACCACTGGATGCGGGTCTCCATCGGACGGCCGGCGTCGATCTCGCTCTGTACGGTGCCGTAGCCGAGCGAACCGCTCACGTAGGAGCCGGAGTTGATGCCCATCCAGGCGAAGGCGTTCTGCACATTGCCCAGGGTGGCCTGGTCGTTGGGGCAGGAGGTGCCCTGCTGGCGCTGGAAGGCGGCGTTGCAGAACTGGTTCTGGCTGTAGTTCCGGCCGTACCAGGCCGCGATGGTGTTGCCGGAGCCCGCCCAGCACCAGTTGGTGTTCTCCTGGGCCTGCATGGAGATGCCGAGTCTGTTGGCGGCGAGCGGGGCGGCGGCCGTACTACGGGCGGTGAGGGCGTGCGCCGGGGGCGTGAGGGGGGTGGCAGAGGCTGGGGTCGTGCCCGTGAGCGCCGTCAGTGCGGCGGCGGTGAGCGCCGCGGCCGACAGCCATCTGCGGCGGGAAACGCGTGCGTGGGGTGCACGAGTCATGGCGTTCCTCCCGAAAAGGGGGTGAGGGGGGTGAGAGGAGCGCATCCGGATGCTGTTGAGCAGCATCGGGTGTTGTCGCAGGCAGGTCAACACGCTTCAATGCGAGGTGACATGGGGGTGTGGACGGACGGGCCCGGATGTGAACGGCCGGTGCCCGGCTTGCTGCAGTGACCAGGCTGTACGGCGCGCAGCGGGCGATCCGGATGTGAACGTTCACGCCGGAGGATTGAGGCAATGGCACAGGACACCCCCCGGTCGGCCGAGCTGGCCCAGCTGCTGCGCACCGGCCCGTTCCATCTCGCACTGCGCTCGGCGCTCACCGAGCGCGGGCTCGCCCTCACCCGCGTCCAGCACAAGCTCGCAGAGCGCGGCATCACCATCGGGGTGACCAGCCTGAGTTACTGGCAGCAAGGCGCCCGGCGCCCGCAGCGCCCCGAGTCGCTGCGGGCGGTGCGCGCCCTGGAGGAGGTCCTGGAGCTGCCCGCGCACTCGCTGCACCGGCTGCTGGTGCCGGAGGGCGGCGGCCACCCGGAGGCCGAGCGGCCGGCCGCCCGCACATACCGCTCCCTGGTGGCGCCCGCCGAGGCGCTGCGGCAGCTGTTCACCGAGCTGGAGGCTCCCGCGGACGGCGGTCTGCACACCGTGGGCCATCACGAACGGGTCCGCATCGGGCCCGAGCGCCGGCTCCTGGAACGGGAGTCGCTCCAGGTGGTGCGCGCCCACCGGGACGGGGTGGACCGCTATGTCGCCATCCACCGCGGCGATGCCGGCTGCGACCCCTCCCGCGTCCGGGTGCGGGCCGCGGAGAACTGCCGGCTGGGCCGGGTGCGCGGGAGCGCCGAGGCCGGGGTGGTGGTCGCCGAGCTGCTCTTCGACACCCGGCTGCGGGCCGGTGACACCCATGTCTTCGGCTACGCCTTCGAGGACGGCAGCGGCGGCCCGAGCACCGAGTACCTGCGCGGCTTCAGCTTCGCCGGCGGCCAGTACGTACTCCAGGTCCGCTTCGACGAGGCGGCGCTGCCGGTGCGCTGCCGCCGCTTCGCCCAGACCTCGCCGGGCGCTCCGCGCAGCGGTCAGCAAGAACTGACGCTCAGCGGACGGCACCGCGCCGTGCACCTCGTGGAGCAGGGGGTACGGCCCGGGATACTGGGCATCGCCTGGGACTGGGGGTGAGCCCCGCGGCCGGGGCGGCGGGCCGCTGCCTCAGCCCGCGATCAGCTTGCCGTCCTTGGCCTTGACCGGCACCTCGGGCAGCGGGTCGGCCGCCGGCCCCTGGAGGACCTTGCCGGTGGTGACGTCGAAGCGGCTGCCGTGGCAGGGGCAGCTGCCCTCCTTCTTGTCGACCTCCGACAGGATGCAGCCGGCGTGGGTGCACTTGGCGCTGAAGCACTTGTAGGTGCCCTTGGCGGGCTGCGACACCACGAGACGGTCCTCGCGGTAGAGCTTGGCGCCGCCGACCGGCACCTCGGCCGCGGCCCCGAGCTCGACCGGCCGGTCGGGCACCGCCGAGGCGTTCGCGCCCGAGTCCCCCGGCGAGCAGGCGGTCAGTCCGCAGCCGGCGGCACCGGCGAGCGCGGCCCCCCGCAGCACGGTGCGGCGGGCGGGGGACGGGCTCATGGCTGCTCCAGAGGGGACGGCGTGAGTGGCTGGCGGCTGACGACGATACCGGCACAGACCCTGCCGCTTCCGGCCGGGCCGGGCGTCGGTGCAGCAGGAGGGGCGGTACGGGCAGCAGCGCGGCGTGGCCGGGTCCGGAGCGGGGCCGGGCAGCGTCGAGGCCGCAGGACGTAAACGCTTACGCAAGCGTTTACGTTTGGGGCGGAGCCTCGTAGTGTGGGGGCTTCGCGGGAAGAGGCCGTGCCAGCGCGGCCCGGGGCGCCGCCGTGGTGGCCCGCGCGGGAAGGAAGAGCCGGATGACGACGATGGCGGATGTGGCGCGGCGCGCGGGGGTCTCCGTCGCCACGGTCTCGCATGTGCTGAACGGGACGCGGCCGGTGCGCCCGGACACCCGTACCGCGGTACTCGGCGCCATCGACGCGCTCGGCTACACCCACAACACCCTGGCCCGCTCCCTGGTCACCTCCCGCACCCGCTCGATCGGCCTGGCGGTCTCGGCGATCAGCAATCCGTACTTCACCGAGATCCTCCAGGGCGTCGAGGCCGGTGCCCTGGAAGCCGGCTACAGCCTGCTGCTCGCCGATCCGCACGACGACCCGCGGCATGAGCGCACGGTCGTCCAGCTGCTGCACGAGCGGCGGGTGGACGGCATGATCGTCGCGCCGTCCGCGGAGCCCGCCGAGATGGTGGAGTACCTGGCCCGGCGCCAGGTGCCCACCGTCTTCCTGGACCGGCTGGTGGGCGACGGCCACGACCAGGTGTGCGCCGAAAGCACCGGGCCGGTGCGTCAACTGGTCGAGCATCTGGCCGACTTGGGGCACGCCCGGATCGGTCTGGTGGCCGGCCTCCCCGGGCTGAGCACGACCACCGAGCGCGTCCAGGGCTACCACGAGGGACTGCGCGCCCGCGGGCTGCCGTTCGCCCCCGAACTCCTCGCCGGCGGCCACTCCGAGGCGGCAGGCGCCCATGACGCCACCCGGCAGCTGCTCGCCGCGGCGGATCCGCCCACCGCGCTCGTCACCGCCAACAACGCGATGACCATCGGCGCGCTCCGGGCGCTGCGCGAGCTGGGCCTGGAGGTGCCCCGCGATATCGCGCTGGCCTGTTTCGACGACTTCTCGTGGGCCGATCTGTTCACGCCCCGGCTGACCGTGATCGCCCAGCCCAGCAAGGAGATCGGGGCGGCGGCCCTCCGGCTGCTGCTGGAGCGGCTGGAGCAGCCGGACCGTCCGCCGCGCACCGTCCGCCTCCCCTGCGCCTTTGTGCACCGTACGTCGTGCGGCTGCGCCGAACCCGCCCCGGCCGCGCCCCCGGCCGCCCAGGAAAGGAACCGCACCCCGTGATCGTCGTCGCCGGCGAGGCACTGATCGACCTCGTCCCCAGCCCGCAGGAGCCCTCCCCGAGCAGCCGGGGCGAGCGGGACGCCGCCACCCCGGACGGCCGGCTTCCGGCGCTGCAGCCGCAGCGCGGCGGCGGCCCGTACAACACCGCGGTCGCGCTGGGGCGGCTGGGGTCGCCCGCCGCGTTCTGCTCCCGGGTCTCCACCGACGCCTTCGGTGCGGCGCTGCTGCACGGGCTGCACAGCAGCGGCGTGGACACCTCGCTGGTGCAGCGCGGCAGTGAGCCGACCACCCTCGCCGTGGCCGACATCAGCCCGGACGGGTCGGCGGGCTACGGCTTCTACGCCGACGGCACCGCCGACCGGCTCTTCACCCTGCCGCCGGCGCTGCCCGCCGCGGTCCGTGCGCTGTCCCTGGGCACCTGCTCGCTCGTGCTGGAACCGGGGGCCAGCGCCTACGAGGCGCTGCTGCACCGCGAGGCCCGGCGCGGGGTGTTCACCGCGCTGGACCCCAATATCCGGGCCGGTCTGATCGCCGACCCGGACGCCTACCGGGCCCGCTTTCGCACCTGGCTCCCCGATCTCGCCCTCCTGAAGATGTCGGAGGAGGACGCCCTGTGGCTGGCGGGGGCCGGTGCCGCGGCGGGCGGCAGCGGGTGGGACGCGGTCACCGCGGCGGCGAAGGAATGGCTGGGCGCGGGGCCCGCGGCGATCGTCCTCACCCGTGGCGGGGCCGGTATGACGGTGCTGACGCGGGGCGGCGGGGAGCTGACGGTCCCCGGCGAGCGGGTCGAGGTCGTCGACACCATCGGTGCCGGTGACACGGTCAACGCCGCATTGCTGCACCGTCTGGACGCCCACGACGCCCTCTCGTACGCCGCCGTCACCGCGCTCGGCGACGACGACTGGCGCGACATCCTGCGCTTCGCCGCCCGCGCGGCCGCCGTCACCTGCTCCCGCGCGGGCGCGGAACCGCCGTTCGCGAGGGAGTTGGCGGCGTAGCGGGCGGGGCGGGCGATCACCGGGGGGGCGGGCCGCCCCGTAACCCACGACGAGCCGCCACCGCCCCCCCTGTGGGGAGCGGTGACGGCCCGTGCCGCGAACGGTCCGTGCCGGGAACAGCCCGTCGGCGTCAGGTCCGGCGGGCCCGCGCCGTCGTCGTCTTGGCGGCGGTCTTCTTGGCGACGGTCTTCTTGGCGGCAGCCGTCTTGGCGGGGGCCTTCTTCGCCGCGGTCTTCTTGGCCACCGGGGTCTTCTTGGCCACCGGGTTCTTCTCGGACGCCCCCGCCGGCGCGGCATCGCTGACGCGGTCGCCGAGGATCTCCCGCAGGAACTTGCCGGTGTGGCTGGCCGGGATCGACGCGACGCCCTCCGGGGTGCCTTCGGCGACGACCAGACCGCCGCCGTTGCCGCCCTCGGGGCCCATGTCGACGACCCAGTCCGCGGTCTTGATCACATCGAGGTTGTGCTCGATGACGATCACCGTGTTGCCCTTGTCGACCAGACCGGACAGCACATTGATCAGCTTGCTGATGTCGTCGAAGTGCAGACCGGTGGTCGGCTCGTCGAGGACATAGACCGTGCTGCCCGTGGAGCGCTTCTGGAGCTCGCTGGCGAGCTTGACGCGCTGTGCCTCACCGCCGGAGAGCGTCGGCGCGGACTGCCCGAGCCGGACGTACCCGAGGCCGACCTCGTTGAGCGTCTTGAGATGCCGGGCGATGGTCGGCACCGCCTCGAAGAAGCTCAGCGCCTCCTCGATGGGCATGTCCAGCACCTCGGCGATGGACTTGCCCTTGTAGTGGACCTCCAGCGTCTCCCGGTTGTAGCGGGCCCCGTGGCAGACCTCGCACGGCACATAGACGTCCGGCAGGAAGTTCATCTCGATCTTGATGGTGCCGTCGCCGGAGCAGTTCTCGCAGCGGCCGCCCTTGACGTTGAAGGAGAAGCGCCCCGGCAGATAGCCGCGGACCTTGGCCTCCATCGTCTCCGCGAAGAGCTTGCGGACATGATCGAAGACGCCCGTGTACGTCGCCGGGTTGGAGCGTGGGGTGCGGCCGATCGGCGACTGGTCGACATGGACGACCTTGTCCACCAGGTCGTCGCCGGCCACCCGGGTGTGCCGGCCCGGCACCGACTTGGCGCCGTTCAGCTCGCGCGCGAGGTGGGTGTAGAGGATGTCGTTGACCAGCGTCGACTTGCCCGAGCCGGAGACGCCGGTGACGGCGGTGAACACCCCGAGCGGGAAGGAGACGTCGATGTCACGGAGGTTGTTCTCCTTCGCGCCGTGCACCGTCAGCCGCCGCGCCGGGTCGGCGGGCCGCCGGATGTCCGGTGTCGCGATGGCCTTCTTGCCGGACAGATACTGACCGGTGATCGACTCCTCGGTGGTCAGCAACTGCTTCATCGGGCCGCTGTGCACGACCTTGCCGCCGTGCTCACCCGCACCGGGGCCGATGTCCACGACCCAGTCCGCGACCTTGATGGTGTCCTCGTCGTGCTCCACGACGATCAGGGTGTTGCCCATGTCGCGCAGCCGCACCAGGGTCTCGATCAGCCGGTGGTTGTCGCGCTGGTGCAGACCGATCGACGGCTCGTCGAGGACGTAGAGCACGCCCACCAGGCCGGAGCCGATCTGGGTGGCGAGGCGGATGCGCTGGGCCTCACCGCCGGAGAGGGTGCCTGCCGCGCGGTTCAGCGAGAGGTAGTCCAGGCCGACGTCGACCAGGAACTTCAGCCGCTCGTTGACCTCCTTGAGGACCCGCTCGGCGATCTTCTTCTCGCGCGCATCGAGCGTCATCTCCCGCAGGAAGTCGGCACAGTCGCTGATCGACATGGCCGCGACCTCGGCGATCGACCGCTGCTGGACCGTGACGGCGAGGACGATCGGCTTGAGCCGGGTGCCCTCACAGGTCGGGCAGGGCACCTCGCGCATATAGCCCTCGAAGCGCTCCCGGCTGCTGTCGCTCTCCGCCTCGGAGTGCCGCCGCTTGACGAACGGCACGGCACCCTCGAAGGGGGTGGTGTAGGCCCGCTGGCGGCCGTACCGGTTGCGGTAGCGCACCTCGATCTGGGTCTTGTGGCCGTTCAGCAGGGCCTTCTTGGCGCGAGCCGGCAGCCCGGCCCAGGGGATGTCCGTACGGAATCCGAGGGCGTCCGCCAGCGCGCCGACCAGGCGGCCGAAGTACTCCTTGGTGTGGCCGTGCGACCAGGGGTGGATCGCTCCCTCGTCGAGGGAACGGTCCTCGTCGGGGATGATCAGCTCGGGGTCGACCTCCATGCGCGTGCCGATGCCCGTGCACTCCGGGCAGGCGCCGAAGGGCGAGTTGAAGGAGAAGGAGCGGGGCTCCAGCTCCTCGAAGGAGAGGTCGTCGTAGGCGCAGTACAGATGCTCCGAATACATCCGCTCGCGCTGCGGGTCGTCCGCGTCCAGGTCGACGAAGTCGAGGATGACCATGCCGCCGGAGAGGCCGAGGGCGGTCTCGACGGAGTCGGTCAGCCGCCGCTTGGCGGACTCCTTGACCGTGAGGCGGTCGACGACCACCTCGATGGTGTGCTTCTCCTGCTTCTTCAGCTTCGGCGGCTCGGAGAGCTGGATCGTCTCCCCGTCGACCCGAGCCCGGCTGTAGCCCTTGGACTGGAGGTCGGAGAAGAGATCGACGAATTCGCCCTTGCGCTCGCGCACCAGCGGGGAGAGCACCTGGAAGCGGCTGCCCTCGGGGAGTTCGAGCACCTTGTCGACGATGGCCTGCGGCGACTGCCGGGCGATCGGCCGCCCGCACTCGGGACAGTGCGGCTTGCCGATACGGGCGAAGAGCAGGCGGAGGTAGTCGTAGACCTCGGTGATCGTGCCGACCGTCGAGCGCGGGTTGCGCGAGGTCGACTTCTGGTCGATCGACACCGCGGGGGACAGGCCCTCGATGAAGTCGACATCGGGCTTGTCCATCTGCCCGAGGAACTGCCGGGCATAGGAGGAGAGCGACTCGACATAACGCCGCTGCCCCTCGGCGAAGATCGTGTCGAAGGCGAGCGAGGACTTGCCCGACCCGGAGAGCCCCGTGAAGACGATGAGGGAGTCGCGGGGAAGGTCGAGCGAGACATTCTTGAGGTTGTGCTCGCGAGCGCCACGAACGATGAGACGGTCGGCCACGCCGGTCGGCACCTTTCTTGGAGGGGGGCGGGGGCCGCGGGCCCTGCGTCCGCCGCGCGATGGGTGAGCAGAGGCGACGAAGCGGAGCGGAGCCCCCGCCCCAGGGTATGGGGCCCGCCGCGGCACTGTCTTTGGGATGCCACGCACGAGCTTATAGCACGCCCATTCGATTTAGGGGGCCGCAAGCCCTCTTCATCCGAACGTGTGGCGGCCGCACTCTCTTCCCGCCCCGCCCGCACGCCCGTACGCTGCGGAAACTCGCCCCTCAAGCGCCGTCGGGCAGCGCCCGCTCCAGCGCATCGAACGTCCGCCGCAGCACCTCCGCCTGCTCAACGGCCACCTCGTCCACCGGGTCACCCTCGAGTTGCCGGGCCAGGGCGCCGGCACAGGCCGCCCGGACCCCCGCGACGATCAGGGCCGCGGCCAGCCGGGCGTCCTGACCGGGCCGGCCGGCGTCGCCGCCCGCGGCCTCCGCGAGCAGCGCGGCGAGGGTGCCCTCCATCTCCTCGACCGCCTCGCGGCCCCGCGCCCGCAGCGCCGGGGAGTCCAGCACCGTGCGCCAGAAGTGCTCGAACCCCTCCCCCACCACGGCCAGCGGATGCCGCTCCGCCAGCAGGCCGAGCACCAGCGCGCGCAGCGCGGCGAGCGGCGACTCGTCCGCGCCGCGCTCCCGGACGGCACGGACGATCAGCTCCCGCGCCTCGGGGATCCGGTCGAGGAACAGATCCTCCTTGCGCGGGAAGTAATTGAAGACCGTCATCGTCGACACCTCGGCGGCGCGGGCCACCTCGGCGACCGTGACGTGGTCGAAGCCGCGCTCGATGAAGAGCAGCGTGGCCTCGGCGGAGATTCGCTGCCGGGTCCGCAGCTTCTTGCGTTCGCGCAGCGTCAGCCGCCCGTCCTCGGCGGTGAAGCCGGTCTCACCAGCCCGACCACCGGGCGCGCCCGGCCGGCCACCGATCGCGCCCGGCCGGCCACCGGCCTCCCCCTCGCCCGTCGTCCGTGCACCGCCGCGCCGCTCCTCTTCCGCCATGGCCGGAATTCTAGCTAATTTTTAGCCGCAACAATTTTTTAGTCACTACACTCAAGCCATGGAACATGACGCAGACGTAGTAGTGGCAGGGGGCGGCCCGGTGGGGCTGATGCTCGCCTGCGAACTCGCACTGGCCGGTGTCCCCGTGGTCGTCCTGGAGCGGCTGACCGAGGTGAGCACCACGATCAAGGCGGGGGCGATCAACTCCCCCAGCGCGGAGGCATTTTACCGGCGCGGGATGCTGCCGGGCCTGGCCGAGGCACAGCGCGCCGCCCTCGGGAAGTTCAGCTCGTTCGTGCGCGCGCGCCAGGCCGCCGGCGCCTCCCCGGTGCGGCAGCCTCCGAAGTTCGCCGGGCATTTCGCGGGCATCATGCTGCGCGGCGACCTGCTGGACGAGTCCGACCCGGACTTCGACGCCCCCGGACCCGCCGGCGAGGTCGGTCTCGTACCGCAGGAGGAGCTGGAACGGCTGCTCAACACCCGCGCCGCCGAACTCGGGGTGGACCTGCGCCGCGGGGTGACCCTGACCGGATTCGACGCCGGTGAGGACGGCGTGCGGGTGCACACCTCGGCCGGGTCGCTGCGTACCGGCTGGCTGGTGGGCTGCGACGGCGGCCGCAGCACGGTCCGGCGGCTCGCCGGTTTCCCGTTCCCCGGCACGGCGCCCGAGATCACCGGCCGGCAGGCCCTGGTGGAGCTGACCGGCGCCGAGGCGCTGGGAGCCGGGTGGAACTGGACGGAGACCGGGACGTACGTCCACGGCCCGATACCCGGCCGGATCCTCACCGTGGAGTTCGACGGGCCGCCCGAGGACCGCGAATCCCCTGTCACCGCCGAGGAGTTGGAGGCCTCCCTGCGGAAGGTGTCCGGGGTGCCGGACGTGCGGATCCACAAGGTGCTCACGGCGACCCGGTTCACGGACAATGCGCGTCAGGTACCCGATTACCGCTCGGGGCGGGTGCTGCTGGCCGGTGACGCGGCGCATGTGCACTCGCCGTTCGGCGGCCAGGGGCTGAACCTCGGCATCGGCGACGCGATGAACCTCGGCTGGAAGCTCGCCGCCACGGTGCGCGGCTGGGCACCGGAGGGGCTGCTCGACACGTACACGGCCGAGCGGCACCCCCTGGGCGCATGGGTGCTGGAGTGGACCCGGGCCCAAGTGGCGCTGATGCGGCCGGAGTCGCACGCCCGGGCGCTGCGCGGGGTGATCTCCGAACTGGCGGGAACGGTCACCGCCACCACGTTCTTCGCCAAGAAGATCTCCGGTGTCCAGCAGCGCTACGACCTGCCCGGCGACCATCCGCTGACCGGCCGCAGCGCCCCCGACCTGGAGTTCTCCGACGGCACCCGGCTCGCGGACCATCTGCGGGGCGGGCAAGGGCTGTTGCTCGACCTCACCGGGGACGGCGAGGTGCACAGGCGCGCCACGGGATACGGCGACCGGATACGTCTGCTCACCGCGGACTGCCCCGGGCGGCCGGGTCTGGCCGGTCTTCTCGTACGGCCGGACGGCTGCACCGCCTGGGCCGCGGACTCCCCCGGCGGGCCGGACACGGGCGAGGAGCTGGCGGCCGCGCTACGGCGCTGGTTCGGCCTGCCGGACGCCACGGCGGCCTGACCGTCGCGGGCGGCGCCGGCCCGGCTGCCGGGCGCCGCCCGCCCCGGCCGGCGCACCCCCGCGTACGCCCCGATCGGCGCCGGCCGACTCCCGCACGCGCCCCGGCGGCGCTAGCGTCGGACCATGACCCTCATCCTGCCCGACTTCCCGCACGATGTGGCAGCCGTCCGCGAGGCCACCGGCCGGCTCCTGGACTCGGTGCGCACGCTCGACGACGCGGCGATCGCCGAGCCGTCGCTGCTCGACGGCTGGACCCGCGGCCATGTCCTGGCCCATCTGGCACGCAACGCGGACGCGCTGGGGAACCTCCTGACCTGGGCGCGGACGGACGTCCGGACGCCGATGTACGCCAGTGCCCAGGCGCGCGAGGACGATATCGAGCGGGGCGCCGCCCGCCCGCTGACGGCGCATCTGGCCGACTTGGAGGAGACGGCGGCACGCTTCGACGCGGCGATGGAGGCGCTGCCCGAGGCGCGCCGGGCGTTCGAGGTCGAGATGCGCAACGGCGTCGTCGAGCGGGCCGACCGGCTGCCGATGCGCCGGCTGACGGAGGTCGAACTGCACCATGTCGACCTCGGCGTCGGCCACACCGTGGAACAGCTGTCGCCCGCGTTCGTCGCCGGCGAGCTGGCCTTTCTGTGCACGGTCAAGTTCGCCGGCCATCCGGATCTGCCCGCGCTGGAGCTGCGGGCCGATGACGGCGGCCGGTGGCGCACCGGGCGCTGGGACACCACGCCGGGCGGCGAGGCCGCACCGGTGGTGGTGACGGGCCCGGCGACCGCGCTGGTCGGCTGGCTGACCGGACGCGGTGACGGCGGCAAACTCGACAGCCATGGCTCCGGGCTGCCCGCCGTACCGCCGCTCTAGAGTGGTCATATGGGCTACAGCGGAGCAGTGAAGGTCGGCGGACCGGCCGACGTGCACGAGCTGACCGACCTGATGATCTCGAAGGTCGCGGTCGGTCCGATGGACAACAACGCCTATGTGCTGCGGTGCCGGGCGACCGATGAGCAAATGCTGATCGACGCGGCCGCCGAACCGCACACGCTTCTCGCCCTGATCGGTGACAGCGGCCTCTCCTCCGTGGTCACCACGCACCGGCACGGTGACCACTGGGGCGCGCTGCAGGAGGTGGTCGAGGCGACCGGCGCACGGACGTATGCGGGGCGGTACGACGCCGAGGGCATCCCCGTCCCCACGGACGTGCCGGTCGAGGACGGCGACACCCTCACCGTCGGCCGGGTCGAGCTGACCGCGCGTCATCTGGTCGGGCACACACCGGGCAGCATCGCGCTGGTCTACGACGACCCGCACGGCGCCCCGCATCTGTTCACCGGGGACTGCCTGTTCCCCGGCGGCGTCGGCAACACCTTCGGCAATGCTGAGAACTTCGCCAGCCTGATCGACGATGTGCAGCGCAAGCTGTTCGACCGGCTGCCCGACGAGACCTGGGTCTATCCGGGCCACGGCAACGACACCACGCTCGGCGCGGAGCGGCCGCAGCTCGCGCAGTGGCGCGAGCGCGGCTGGTAGGGAGAACGGACGGCGCCCGGCTCGCTCCACACGGAGTGGGCCGGGCGCCGTCGTTGCCTCACGGGCCGGGGAACGGCCTCAGGCGTCGATGCCCTCCTTGGCCGCCGTCTCGGCTGCGGCCTGCTTCTTCGAGGCGCGCAGGCTGGTGATCGTGGTGACGATCAGCACGGCGCAGATGACGCCCAGCGAGACCGGAATACTGATCTCCGGAACGGCCACCCCGGACTCGTGCAGCGCGTGCAGCACCAGCTTCACCCCGATGAATCCCAGGATGATCGACAGGCCGTACGAGAGGTGGACCAGCTTCTTCAGCAGCCCGCCGATCAGGAAGTACAGCTGCCGCAGACCCATCAGGGCAAAGGCGTTGGCGGTGAAGACGATGTACGGGTCCTGGGTGAGGCCGAAGATCGCCGGTATGGAGTCCAGCGCGAAGAGGACGTCGGTGGTGCCGATCGCCAGCATGACGATCAGCATCGGCGTCATCAGCCGCTTGCCGTTCTCGACGATGAACAGCTTGGTGCCGTGGTACTTGTCGGTCGAGGGGAAGCGCTTCTCGACCATCTTGAGGAAGCGGTTCTCCTCGAACTCCTCGTCCTCCTCCTCGGCGCGCGCCTCCTTGATGAGCTTCCACGCGGTCCAGATGAGGAACGCGCCGAAGAGGTAGAACACCCAGGAGAAGTTGGCGATGATCGCGGCACCGGCGCCGATGAAGCCGGCTCGCAGCACCAGCGCGATCAGCACACCCACCATCAGCACCCGCTGCTGGTAGATCGCGGGAACCGCGAACTTCCCCATGATGAGTACGAAGACGAAGAGGTTGTCCACGCTCAGGGACTTCTCGGTGATGAAGCCCGCGAAGAACTCCCCGGCGGGCGCGGTGCCGCCGAAGACCAGCAGCCCGAGGCCGAAGAGCGCGGCGAGCGCGATCCAGACACCGGTCCAGATTCCGGCCTCCTTGAGGGAGACCTCGTGCGGTTTGCGGCCGCCGATGAAGAAATCGGCGGCGATCAGGGCGCACAGACCAAGGATGGTCAGCACCCACAGGTTCAGGGAAACGTCCACTGCTCCTCCGGCAGAGTCGTACGGCACTTACAGCGTCGTCGCTGCCGGAGGTCTCTTCCGTCCCGTCCGCCCGAGGGGGGCGGGACCGACGCCCCGGGATCTCGTCACACTCGCAATCCGTGATGACGGGTACGTCGCGTGGGAATACTCCCCTCCGCACCAAGAACAGTAAAGGAAATCCAATGAATAGTAAAGAGAAAGGTAAAGTGCCTGGTCAGGGCGTTCGGCGAGCGGCCGCCAGCTGCCCCAGCACCTGGCGCACCACCTGACTGCCCTCCGGGGCGAGCGGCGGTTCATACGTCCAGGCATGGCCGACCCAGGGGTCGGCGAGGTGGGCATCGGGGACCGGCGTGATCCGCAGCAGGGAGCGCCACAGCGGGTCCAGGACGGGGCCGTACTCCCTGGTCCGGGCGCGGTCGGCGACCATCAGGAGATGCACCCCGACGGCCGGCCCCTCGTCGGCCAGATAGCGGAGCCGGGTGAGGGCACGGTCGTCGAAGCCGTGCGGGAAGTCGTGCACGATCAGCAGCTGCTCGGCGGGGTCGAGGTCCGGCGGCAGCCAATCCGCGGCGCGATGGCGGACGGCCATCTGCACCAGGTCGACCCGCCGCGTCAGCCCCTCCAGGACCGAGGCCACCCCCTGGGCGCCGGGCACCGGGAGGGCGGGCAGCGCACCGCTCTCCAGCAGGGGCGCGAGCGCGGGCGCCGCGGTACCGGCCGGGTCGATGACCTGGACCGCGAAGTCACCGGGCGGGTGGACGGCGAGCAGCCGGGCGGCGATCGCGACGGCCGTCTCCATGGCCAGACGGTCGAGTTCGGCCTCGTCGGGCGGGCCGTCCGTGAGCGCGCTGCCCAACTCCCGGCGGCCGACCTCGCGCTCCGGGTCCGGGCCACCGTGGACAAGGGCAGCGGGCCCGCTGTCGATCCACAGCCCGCGCTCCAGAGGGAGCCGTACGAGCATGGGGATGCGCAGGTCCAGGACCTCCGGGAGGTGCAGATCGCCCAGGCGCAGCGCCATCGGCCGCTCCTGGGGCGCCTGGTAGCTGTGCCATACGGGGCTGTCCCAGCGGGCGACGGCCGGCGGCAGCGCGGGCTCGACGACCTGCGACTCGGCCACCAGCTGGCCGAGGTCGCGGTCGAGCGCGGCCCGGGCCTGCGTCACGAGGGAGGCGTGCCGGTCGCGGGCGGTGGCACGGGCGACATCGGCGGCCGTACCGAGGCGGTTGCGCGGGTCGGCCAGGGCCGCGTCGAGCTCCTGCTCCAGACGGGACGCGGCGAAATCGGCGGCGCTGCGGTAGGCGGCGACCGAACGGGCCAGGTCCTCGAACATGCCCCAGACCTGGTTGTAGAGCCGCTCTTCCATGCTCCAGCCGGCGGCGTCACCGGCCACCGGCTGCGCGGGGGCGTCGGCCACGGCGGGGACGGTGGCCGGAGCGCTCGGCGTGGCCGCGGGGGACGGAGCGGGGTCCGGCGGTGCGGGGGTGCTGCGGCGCCGGGGGTGCCGGTAGTCGACGGGGCCGGCGGCGGGCGGGGCGGGCGAGGCGGCACCGGTCCCGGACGCGGCGTCGGCTGCGGCCGTCGGCTCCGCTGTGGGTCCGGCGCCGGGTGCCGGGGCTGCCGGGTCGTCAGATGCCGTACGGGGCACGGAGGATGGCCGGCCCCCGGTGGGCGGGGCGGCCGGGCCGGTCACGGGCCGTTCGGACCGGCCTGCCGCCACGGGGGCGGGCGCGGGGACCGCGCGGGCCTGCCCCTGGCCGACCGCCTGCTCGATCTCCGCGGCCAGCTCGGCCGCCTGCGGCAGCCCCTGGTCGTGCAGCATCGCCGGGAGGCCGCCGGCGTAGCCCTGGCCCACGGCACGCACCTTCCAGGCGCCCTGCCTGCGGTAGAGCTCCACGGCGACGACGGCGGACTCGGCGTCCAGGCCGGTGAGGGTGTAGCGCGCGAGGGCGGTGCCGTCGAGGCCGGTCACCGCGACGGCGGGCGCGGCGGCCGCACCGAAGGTGGTCAGCGCACCGGTGGTGCTGGGCAGCGCCAGCAGCACGCTGACCCGGTGGACGGCCCCGGGCAGCGCGTCGAGATCCACCGCGATGCGGTGCTCGGCGGCCGCCTGACGGGGAACCTCGATACCGGTGCGCCGGGGTGCGCCCGGATGCGCCACCGCCTCGACGCCGGAGAGCCTGCCCTGTGCGTCGCCGAGCGTGACCCCCGCGACGACGGGACCGCCCGCCGCCACCCGGATCTCCACCCGCGTCCGGTCCAGCGGATGGTTCTGCCCCCGGACCAGCTCGGCCGTCATCGGTGTTCCCCCTGGTTGTCGTGGCGCGTCGCCGGGCCGACCGGGCGGCGGGCCCGGAGCCGACGGCGGCGCGGCCCGGTGCGCGCTGCCGCGGTGTGGTGGCTACAGGTGCGGCAGGATCGCCGGCACGAGGTCCTGGAAGGTACGGCCGACGGAGGGCTCACCGATGGCGGTCATCTGCCAGCCGCCGCCCACCCGGTGCACCTTGGACATGACCTGTGCGGTGTAGTCGCCGCCGCCCGTGAGGGTGTAGCGGGCGAGCTCCTCGCCGGTGGTCTCGTCCACCAGGCGGCAGAAGGCGTCCTGCACCTCGGCGAAGGTCTGGCCGGTGAAGGAGTTGACGGTGAACACGATCTGGTCGATGTGCACCGGCACCCGCGCCAGGTCCACCAGGATCGCCTCGTCGTCACCGCCCTTGCCCGCACCGCCGACCAGGTTGTCGCCGGTGTGCCGGACCGCGCCGTCATCGCTGGTCAGGTGCTGGAAGAAGACGACATCTATGGGCTTCTTCTCGGCGAACAGCACGGCCGAGGCATCGAGGTCGATCTCGCTGGTCCGCCTCCCGAAGAGCCCGCGGCGCGGCGCCGAGCGCCACCCCAGCCCCATCCGCACCGCGGTCAGGCTTCCGCCGTCGGACTTCTCCAGGCTGATGCCCTGCCCCTTGGACAAATTGACCGACACGCGCCGTCCCCTCTCTGTACTGTCCCGCCCAGCCTCTCCGGCGGCCCCTTCGACCCTATGCACGACGGCGTGCCGGGAGAGACTCTGGCTCGCCTTTTGTGGCGTTTCTGCAACACACCGGGAGCCGCTGGGCACACCCCGTTCACTTGGGGTGATGCCGCACCGCAGCGGATGCGGCCCCCTCCGGACGGACCGGCCGCGCACCGCCCGGTCCTCACTCCCCCTCAGCCGATGCCGCCCCCTTACTTCACCCCGGCCTCCCTCATTTGCCGCAGCTCCTTCTTCAGTTCGCCGACCTCGTCGCGGAGCCTGGCGGCGACCTCGAACTGCAGCTCGGCCGCGGCGGCCCGCATCCGCTCCGTCATCTCCTCGATGAGCTCGGCCAGTTCGGCGGCGGGACGGTCCGTCAGCGTCGCCGTTCCCTTGCCGCCCTTGCCCTTCGCACCCTTCGCACCGAGCGCCGGGACCGGTGCCTTGCCCTTGGCGTCCTTGGCCTCGGCGGCCTGCCGGTAGCCCGAGCCCAGCAGCTCCTGGGTGTCGATCTCCTCCCGGGCGATGGTGGCGACGATGTCGCCGATCTTCTTGCGGAGCGGCTGCGGGTCGATGCCGTTCGCCGTGTTGTACGCCAGCTGCTTCTCCCGGCGGCGGTTGGTCTCGTCGATGGCCTTCTCCATCGCCCGGGTGACCTTGTCGGCGTACATGTGCACCTGGCCGGAGACATTGCGCGCCGCACGTCCGATGGTCTGGATGAGCGCCGAACCGGACCGCAGGAAGCCCTCCTTGTCGGCGTCCAGAATGGCCACCAGGGAGACCTCGGGGAGGTCGAGGCCCTCGCGCAGCAGGTTGATGCCCACCAGGACGTCGTACTCACCCGATCGCAGCTCGCGCAGCAGCTCCACACGGCGCAGGGTGTCCACGTCGCTGTGCAGATAGCGGACCTGGATGCCGAGCTCGAGGAAGTAGTCGGTGAGGTCCTCGGCCATCTTCTTGGTGAGGGTGGTGACCAGGACGCGCTCGTCCTTGTCCGTGCGGGCACGGATCTCGTGCACCAGGTCGTCGATCTGTCCCTCGGTGGGCTTGACCACCACCTCCGGGTCGACCAGGCCGGTCGGACGAATGATCTGCTCGACGAAGCCGTCCCCGCGGGCCAGCTCGTACGGGCCCGGGGTCGCGGACAGATACACGGTCTGCCCGATGCGTTCGAGGAACTCTTCCCACTTCAGCGGCCGGTTGTCCATGGCCGACGGCAGCCGGAAGCCGTGCTCGACGAGAGTGCGCTTGCGTGAGGCGTCGCCTTCATACATGGCGCCGATCTGCGGGACCGTGACATGCGACTCGTCGATGACCAGGAGGAAGTCGTCCGGGAAGTAGTCGATGAGGGTGTTGGGCGCGGAACCGGGCTCGCGGCCGTCCATGTGCATGGAGTAGTTCTCGATGCCCGAGCAGGAACCGATCTGACGCATCATCTCGATGTCGTACGTGGTGCGCATCCGCAGCCGCTGGGCCTCCAGCAGCTTGCCCTGCTTCTCCAGCGTGGCGAGGCTGTCCGCGAGCTCGGCCTCGATCCCGGCGATGGCCCGCTCCATGCGCTCGGGCCCCGCGATGTAGTGGCTGGCCGGGAAGATGTACAGCTCCTGGTCGTCGCTGATCACCTCGCCGGTGAGCGGATGGAGGGTGGACAGCGCCTCGATCTCGTCGCCGAACATCTCGATCCGCACGGCCAGCTCTTCGTACACCGGGAAGATCTCGATGGTGTCGCCGCGCACCCGGAAGGTGCCACGGGTGAAGGACACGTCGTTGCGGGTGTACTGGATGTCGACGAAGCGGCGCAGCAGCTGGTCGCGGTCGAATTCGTCGCCGACCTTCAGCGGCACCATCCGGTCGACGTACTCCTGCGGTGTACCGAGGCCGTAGATGCAGGACACCGAGGCGACCACGACGACATCACGCCGGGTGAGCAGCGAATTCGTGGCGGAGTGGCGCAGCCGTTCGACCTCCTCGTTGATGGAGGAGTCCTTCTCGATGTACGTATCGGACTGCGGGACGTACGCCTCGGGCTGGTAGTAGTCGTAGTAGGAGACGAAGTACTCGACGGCGTTGTTCGGCAGCAGTTCGCGGAATTCGTTGGCGAGCTGGGCCGCGAGGGTCTTGTTGGGCGCCAGGACGAGCGTCGGCCGCTGCAGCTTCTCGATCATCCACGCGGTGGTCGCCGACTTTCCGGTGCCCGTCGCGCCCAGCAGGACGACGTCCTTTTCACCCCCGCGGATGCGCTGCTCCAGCTCGGCGATGGCCGTCGGCTGGTCACCGCTGGGCTGGTAGGGGCTGACGACCTCGAAGGGCGCCACCGTGCGTTCGATCTTTGATACGGGCCGCATGGGATCCACCGTACGACCCCGCACTGACATCCGACGCGGATAATGCCCTGACCTGCGGCTTTGTGGTGATGGAGGCGAGTGTCCCCGCTCCCCGCGTGCCCGCGCCATGCGGCGGGCGCGGGGCGGCGGACGGTGGCCGGCCCGGCTGGCTGCTCGGGTCGGTGCGGCGCCGGCCGCGGAACGCCGCCGGGGCGGGGGCGCCGGGCATCCGGCAGATTCCCCGGGCCGGTCCCGGGCCGGCGCCGGGACCGCCGGGGGCGCGCACGCGAGCCGGGTCGCGGCGGGCCGGCCGGTGAGGTGTGCGACCAAAACCGTTCAGAAGCACGACGGGTGACGCATCATCGGTCAAGATGCGCGGATGCCGTGGCTCCGGCAAGTTGGACGGCGTCGGAGCGTACGTCTGTGGCACGGCTGGTCCGGGCATCCTGCGACTGCGCGACGCTCCGGAACCGAACACCGGCCACTTCTCGTTCAGCGCCCCGCCACCGCACCACCGCCTCCCGCCATGGCCCGGCTGCGAGCCTCTGTCCGTCCGACCCCGGTTCACGTCACTTCACGTCAGCTCACGTCCACGACGTCACGAGGAGTCCGTATGCGTATTCGCCCCGTCGCCGCCGTCGCCGCCGGTGCGCTCCTGGGTCTGTCCGCGCTCGCCCTCTCCCCGGCCGCCGCCCAGGCAGCACCGCACGGACAGGGACACCCTCCGGTGACGGTCGCCCACCGCGGTGCCTCGTCGTACGCGCCCGAGAACACCCTCGCCTCGATCGACGCCGCCGCCCGGCTCGGGGTCGAATGGGTCGAGAACGACGTCCAGCGCACCAAGGACGGCGAGCTGGTCATCCTCCATGACAGCTCGCTCGCCCGGACCACCAACGTCGAGCAGGTCTTCCCCGACCGCTCCCCGTGGAACGTGTCGGACTTCACGCTGCGCGAGATCGACAAACTGGACGCCGGCAGCTGGTTCGGACGGAAGTTCAAAGGCGAGCGGGTGCCGACCCTGGAGGACTACATGGACGAGGTCGAGCACAACGACCAGAGCCTGCTGATGGAGCTGAAGTCGCCGGAGCTCTACCCCGGCATCGAGCGGCAGACCCTGAAGGAGCTGCGCAGCGAGGGCTGGCTGAGCAGCTCACACGTCAAGCACCGGCTGATCATCCAGAGCTTCAATGCCGACACCCTCAAGACCGTGCACACCCTGCGGCCGGACATCAGGACGGGTTTCCTCGGCAATCCGTCCGTTGCCGACCTCCCGAAGTTCGCCAAGTACTGCGACCAGATCAACCCCGTCCACACGGTGGTCACCCGGGACTACGTGACCGCCGTCCACGGGCTGAAGGGCCCGCACCGCCGGCCGCTGGACCTGTACACCTGGACCGTCGACGACCCGGCGACCGCGCTCAAGGTCGCCGGCCTGGGCGTCGACGGCATCATCACCAACAAGCCCGACGTGGTGCGGGACGTCGTGGAGGGCAGTGACGACGAGGACGACTGAGCGCCGGGAGCGGACCGGGGGCGGGCGCCTGGCCCCGGCGCATTGTCAGTGGTGCGTCCTACCCTGAACAGGTGACGCATGCAGAGCAGGATTCCCCGTCGGCGACCGGGCCGGACGCAGCGCCGGACCCGGCGGCGGCCCGGCGCGACTGGGCCTGGACCCGGCTGGAGACCCCCATCGGTCCGCTGCTGCTCGCCGCGACCCGCGCGGGCCTGGTCCAGGTCGCCTTCCATGCCGACGAGCGGACGGCCCGCCGCGCGCTGACCCGTCTGGAGCAGTTCTTCGGCGGACCTCCGCTCAGCGGCCTACCGCATCTGGCGACGGCCGCCACCGAGCTTTCCGCCTATTTCGCCGGTCGGCTGCGGACCTTCACGGTCCCGTTGGACTGGTCGCTGTCCTCCGGCTTCTCCGCCCGCGTCCTGCAGGTCCTGGCCACCGACGTCCCCTATGGCGGCGTCGTCGGCTATCAGGACCTCGCCGACCGGGTCGGGGAGCCGGGCGCCGCCCGCGCGGTGGGCGCCGCGATGGGTTCCAATCCGCTGCCGGTCGTCGTGCCCTGCCACCGTGTCGTCGCCAGTGACGGCGGGATCGGCGGCTTCGGCGGCGGCCTGGAGACCAAACGCCTGCTGCTGGCCCTGGAAGGTGTGCTGCCCGCCCCGCTCTTCTGATTCCGACCGTCGTCCGTACGCACCGAGTCCGGCTCCCACGAATGGCAGCGTCATGTCCCGTCAGATCGCACTGCTCCGCGGCATCAACGTCGGCGGACACAACTCCTTCCCCAAGGCCCGGCAGCTGGCGCTGGCCGAGTCGCTGGGTCTGAAGGAGGTCTCGGTCCTGTTGCAGACCGGAAATATCGTCTTCGCCGACCCCGGTACGCCGCCGGAGGAGACGGCCCGGATGCTGCACGACCGGATTGCCACCGACCTCGGACTGACGGTGCCGGTCGTCGTCCGGACCCGCGACGAGCTGGCCGCCGCCGTCGCCGCGAATCCGTTCCCGCAGGCCGTGCCGGAGCCCAAGAGCCTGCATGTGACGTTCCTGTCCGCGGTGCCGGCCGACACCTCGCGGCTCGACGCGCTCGACCTCGCCGCGTTCGCGCCCGATCAGTACCGGCTGATCGGGCGCGAACTGTACTTGTGGTGCCCGGGCGGCATCGGCCGCTCCAAGCTCGCCGAGACCGTGAGCCGCGCCCGGCTCGGGGTGACGGCCACCGCCCGTAACTGGAACACCGTCACCAAGCTTCTGGCCCTGGCGGACGCCTGACGCCCCATGCGGCCGTCAGCGCCAGCCGTAGCGCTCGCGCAGCCGGTTGACCACCAGGTTGAAGCGGCCCCGGTCCAGTGCGCAGGCCTCGCGCCGCATCCCGGCCGGGTGCACCCGCAGCACCCGGTCCACGGCCACCCAGGAGTCGCGCCCCGCGCGGTCCCACGGGCCGGTGCCCAGGGGCACCCATTCCCGGTCGTTGTTGTGCCGCTTGCTGGACAGCTGGACGGCCAGCAGCGTTCCGGCCGACTCACGGGCGACGACCAGCACCGGACGGTCCTTGCCGCGGCCGTCGTTCTCCTCGTAGGGCACCCAGGTCCACACGATCTCTCCGGGGTCCGGGTCGCCGTCGGGGTCGGGCGCATAGGTCATGGTCACGGTGCCGACGGAACGCGGCCGCGCCTCCACGGTCGCGGCCGGCCCCTGACTTCCGGGCAACGCGGGGGACTCGTCGGGTGCATTGAATGAAGTCGTCACGGGTGCACGCTAACCGCCGTCGCGAACGCGCTGATCAGCGGCCCTCGATCGACGCTCCCCGATCCGTTGTCAGTGGTCGGCCGTACGGTTTTTCCAGCGGGGGACGGCCGTGGGGCCGGCCGTGGAAGGGATCACCATGTCCGAGGGCACGACGTATCCGGAGCTGTCGCAAGAGGGCGGCGGCGCCCACGAGTTCTACGAGGTGACGGTGCAGGGCACGGTCGTCCCGGTGAGCCCCGGCGCTCGGGTCGGACCGGGCGTTGAGGAAGGGCGGGCGCCCAGCCCGGGCCCGGCGCTCCACACGAGCCAGGCCGCAGGACGAGCCGAGCGCTCAGGACGCCCCGCTCCAGGCCGGCCGGCGGGGATCGTCGGCCCGTACGACGATGTCCGCCGCCTCCTCGGGCCGGGTCTCGGACTCGTAGCGCGCGAACGCGGGCGTCGTCCAGCGCTCGGCCTCCGGGGTGCGGCGGGCGAGCGCGGCCGGCGACAGCTTCAGATGCACCGAGAGGTCGAAGGGGAACCAGTGACCGAGCAGCAGCGGACCGTGGAGCAACAGGACGCCGCCGGGCGGAAGTTCGACGTATCCGCTGCGGGTCGCCCGGTCCGCCACCGGATCCCACAGATCGGGGAGCACCCGCCCGGTGCCGCCCGGATCCAGCGGCTGGAACACCTCCCGCCACAGCGCCTGCCGGTCGAACCACTCGTCGTGGAAGGCGTCCGGGTCCTTTCGGCCGTATTCGAGCCGCAGCGAGGCGGGGCGCAGAAAGCCGAAGGCGCCGGCCTTGTGCACCGCCCGCCCCCGCACCCGCAGCGCCTCGGCGAGCCGGCCGGCCAGCTCGTCCGGGGCGGCTGCGGGTGCCCCGTCGACGGCCACCCGCAGCCAGGGGCTCCCGTCCTTCGACGGCATCGCGACGAGGCGCTCGGCGAGCGCGTCGGTGAGCCGTTCCCAGGTGATCGCTTCGAGCCGCACCCCGCCATTCTGCACGGACGCGCGGCCCGGGAGCGTCCCGTGTCAGCCCGGCAGCGGCGGGTTCGGCCCGGTGGTGAAGTGGGACCCGGAGATGATGCCGGCCTGGATCACCGGACCGTGGTGCACCCCGCCGCTGACGGTGTTGTGCACCTCCCGCACCCCTCCGCGCTCCGTTTCGGGGGCCACCTCGTCGAGCAGCGCGCGCAGTTCGGCCGCCGCGGCCGGGTCCTCGCTCAGCAGCCGCCGCAGCCGCAGCTGCCAGAACGCGGTCACCCCGGCCGCCCCGCTCTCGTCGTCCTCCTCCCGGGCCGCCGCCAGATCGGCGCGCGAGACCTCCAGCTCGCCGGCGAGGACCTCCTCGTCGGCCGTGTCCCGCCGCCGGGCAAGGAAGGCCGCCATTCTGCGGCGGACCGTCGCCCAGCCGTCCGTCGCCATCTGCTGCACCAGCGTCGTCGCCCCTGCCGCGGCGAGCGCCGCCAACTCCGGTTCCATCAGACCTCCTTGAGTCCCGTCGGTCCGCCCTGGGGCGGCAGGTGCCGCCCACATGACGCGGGCCGGTTCATGGGCGGGCCGGTGGCCCGGTGCCGTGGTTCAGGCCTGGTCCGCGGCCGGCCGGGCCGCTCCGTAGCGGCTGAGTACGGCCGCCGCCTCCTTCGTCGCCTCGATGACGCTCTCGGGGGCCACCGGCATGACGGACTTGAGCTTGAGCAGCAGGACCGCTCCCATGATGGAGCCGTCCCACATGATGGGCGCCGCGCAGGAGTTCCACCCGGCCATGCACTCCTCGTACCCGAGCGCATGGCCGAGATCGCGCACCTCCGCGAGCGACGCCACCAGTGCGTCGTTGTCCCGGTAGACGCCCGGTCCCGCCTGGTCGGGCACGGGCTCGGCCAGCACCCGCTGCTGCAGTACCTCCGGCAGGTAGGCGAGGATCGTCCGCCCGGAGGCACCGGTGCGCAAGGAACGCGTCACGGACAGCACATCGCGCGGCGTCATGCCCAGCTCCGCGAGGTCGGAGTCGCCGACGGCCATGTCGACGCACTGACGCTGCGCACCGGAGAAGGGCGCCACCATGTAGAGGAACGCCAGCCCCCCGTCGGTGGCGTCCCGCAGATCGCGGAGCACCGTCTGGGCGCCGTCGAGACGGTGGTCGAGCGCGGTGAAGGCGAGTTGGGCGGCCGAGGTCCGCAGCCGGTAGAGGCCGCGGTCCACCCGCTCGAAGATCCGCTGGTAGATACCGGACTGCAGGATGCGGTAGACGACGGAGTCGTCCAGGCCGGTGAACTCGGCAATCTCACCGGGTCCGTGGGCGGAGCCGCCGAGTTCGGCGAACGCCGTCTGGACGAGGAAGACCCGCTCGGCATGGCCGGATCCCGACGTCCGGGAGCCCGTGGACGACGCGCCCTTGGCTGCCTGGCGGGGCTTCTTGGCATGACCCGTGGTGCGCGGCGCCTTGGCAGTGCTGCCCGCCGCTTTGGCCGCAGTCCCCTGCGCCTTGGCCGTGGTCCCCGGCGCCTTGGCGGTGGTCCCCGGCGCCTTGGCGGTGGTGCCCGAAGCGGAGTCGGGTGCGGTGGCCGAGGCCGGCGATCCCGAGGCTGTGGTGCTGTGGCCCATCGTGTGCTCTCTCCCCTGGCAATGGTCCGCGCCCGAAGGCGCACGGCTTTTCCGGTGCGAGCCGGCTCCCCCGTCGCCCACGGTTCCCGACGGCCGGCCCCGGCGTGCACTCCCGCAGCCGTTCTGCCCGTCGGGCGCCCTGGGCTACCGGAATTATCGGGCGACGTCGAGGGCCTGTTTCCCGGTCGGGGTACGGGCGGCCAGGTCCCGGTGCGCCTGCGCCGCGTCACCGAGCCCGTAGACGGCGCCGGTCAGCGGCTTGAGGCTGCCGTCGACGACCGCGTCGAACAGGGCCCGCATGGACGTCGGCAGCGCCGTACGGTCCGCGTAGAGCTGCGGCAGCCAGAAGCCCGAGACGGTGATGCTCCGTTCCATCAGGTCCCGGGTCGGCACGCTCGCCAGGTCGCCGCCGGCGAACCCGTACACGGCCAGCCGGCCGCGCGGGGCGACGGCGGCGAGGGTCCGCTCGAAGGTGACACCACCGGTCATCTCCAGCGCCGCCGCGACCGGGCCGCCGGCCGCGTCCAGGATGCGTTCGGTCAGGTCCTCGGCGGTCGAGTCGACCACCGCGTAGGCACCCAACTCCTCCGCCAGCTTGCGCTTTTCCGGGGAGCCCGCGAGCCCGATGACCCTGGCCCCGGCGTGCGCGGCGAGCTGGACGGCCAGCGAACCGACGCCCCCCGCCGCGGCCGGCACGACGACCGTCTCGCCCTGGGTGAGGCGCAGCGAGGTGAACAGCAGGTGCCAGGCACTGTTGCCCTGCAGCGCCAGTGCGACGGCCTGTTCGTCGCTGACGGCGTCGGGGACGTCCCAGGTGACCCGGCGGTGCAGCAGCGCCCGCTCCGCGTATCCGCCGCCGCGGCACAGCCCGACGACGCGCCGGGTGCCGTCGACCGTCCCCACGACCTCGTTGCCGGGTACGTACGGCAGTTCCACGGGCGCGAGGTAGGAGTCCCCCCGTACGTGCACATCCGCGTAGTTGATACCGGCCAGGGCGACTTCGACCAGCGAGTGGCCGCCGCGGGGCGCGGGCTCGGGAACGTCCTCGAGCCGCAGCACGTCCGGGCCGCCGAATTCTCGCATCACAATCGCGCGCACGACTCTCCCTTTGGTTCTCCGGTGCGGTGCCCGCACAGGGTAGGCAGGCCGGCCAAGTACCCGCGGTTATCCGATCATTTCGCGCCAACCATGAGAGGCTTCCGGCGCCGCCACCCTTCTCCTGGTGAAATTTTTCGCTCTGCTTTCTCGCGACGCGAGAAACCCCTGCAGCGATTTCCGCCCATTGCGCCACTTTGCATCGGATCTACCCCTCGGTATCCCCGGGGTGGCTGCCACGCGTCTCTCCTGCACACGCCGCTGTCGGATGTGATCGCCGCAGCCTACGATCCCGAAGGGTGTCCGCCGTTGACCAGATGTGACGGCTGCGTCCCCCTGGGCCGAGCGCGTTCCGCGAGGCAGTTGTGCTCGCCCGCCCCACCCGGTGACACGGGCGGGTGGCGGAGGGGGTGGCCGTGCGCGGGGCAAGGCGGGCACGGCCTGAGGGGGAATCATGAAGGGGAAATCGGGGGGCGGCAGGCCGGCGTTCGCGTCGGCCTGCCGGGACCCCCAGCGTGCACTACCACTTCCGCCGGCGCCGCTGCGCCTCCTGCGGACCGCATCCGCGTCCCTGCCGTTCTCGCTGACGGCTTCCTTCACGGCCGCCACCGACGCCGTCATCGCCGCCGCACGCCGGTGTTCCCGCCCGTATGCGGCACCGCCCTTCGTGGACGTGTCGCGCGCCGGCCGGGGAACCGTGCTCCGCCGCCGAGAAAGGGACTGCCCATGAACGCGTCGAGCTTTGCGAGCAGCAACGGGCTCCAGTTCACCCACCCCTACCTCGCCGTGGTGCTCGGCGGCGGCTTCACGGGCATGCTCGCCGCCGCCACCCTGTCCCGTCACGCCGACGTCATCGTCGTCGAGCGCGAGCCGCGGACTCCTGCGCTGCCCACGGACCTTCCGCAGGCCCGGCATGCCCAACTGCTGACGGGAAACGGCGCCCGGCTGGTCGAGGCGCTGCTGCCGGGCAGCGTCGATCAGTGGCTGGGCGAGGGGGCCCGCCGGATGCCGGTGCCGGCCGGGTTCGCCGACCGTTCCCCGAAGAGCTGGTTAGGCCGGCGACCGCACTCGCAGTATCTGCTGGCCTGCTCCCGCGATCTGCTCGACCGGGTCATCCGCCGTCAGGTGCCCGGCCTGCCCGGAGTGAGCGTCCTGGACGGCACCGAAGCGGCGGAGCTGACCGGCACCGCGGAACACATCACCGGGGTACGGGTCCGGGACACCACCGGCGGCGGGACGTACCGGCTCGATGCCGACCTCGTCATCGATGCCACGGGCCGCCATTCCACCACCCCGTCCCGGCTGGCCACGCTGGGGCTGCCCACCACCCCCGAGGACGTCTCGGACGCCGGGATCGTCTCGGCGACCCGTATCTTCCGCGCCCCTGAGGGCACCGAGAACTGTCCGGTGCTCACCGCCCATTCCCCGCTCACCCAGCCGGTTCCCGGTCCGTTCGCACCTCGGCGCGCGCTGCCCGGTAAGACAGCGACGCTGGTCCCGATCGAGGGCGGCCGCTGGCTGGTCACGCTCACCGGCACCGGCGACGACCGGCCGTCCGAACACGCGGGCCGCTTCGTGCCGTTCGCCCAACGCTGCAGCCCGCTCATCGGCGACCTCATCGCCGGCGCCGAGCCGCTGAGCGAGGTGCGGCTGACCCGCGACACGGCCGGCCGCCGGCGGCGCTACGAAGAGCTGGCGTCCTGGCCCACGGGCTTCATCGTCCTCGGTGGCGCCGTGGTCTCGCTCGCCGCCGACTGCGGTCAGGGCCTGTCCCTGGCCGCCCACGGCGCCACCGCGCTGCGCCGGGTACTGCGCCGCCACGGGATGGACGATCCGGCGCTCGCCCAAAGGACACAGCGGGCCATCGGCCGCATCGTTCAGGAACCGTGGGCCCTGGCGGCCGGCGAGGCGCTCCCGTTCCCCGGCACCGGCCGCACCGCCATCCGCCGTTCGTACGTCGATGTCGTCACGCCCGCCGCTCCCGCCGCCCCGTTCCTGCGGCCCTCCGCCGCGCTCGACGCACTCCGGAACACGGCACGGCGCCGCCCGGCGGCCGGCGGTTCCCCGGCCCGGCAGGCGGCACCGAGGCCGGCGGCGGGGTCCTTGCCGACGACGCCCGGCCCCTCGTCGGCCGCCGGCGCCCGGCCCCCGGCATCGACCGGTGCTGCATCCCCCCTCCCGGCGCTGCCTGCCACCACGCTCTCAGCGGTGCCACCCGTCCCGGGGCAGCCCTCGTCCCCGTCCCGCCGCCCCGGCGCCGCGCCCACGGCCGGACGGCTCCCCCGCCGACTCGGCTTCGCGCCGACGGCGCTGCGCCGTTTCGGCGGGGCGAACCGGCGGAAGCCGGGCGAGGGCTGAGGCCGGGGCCACAGACCCGTTCGGACCGCCGTCACGTCGGCGGGGCTAGCGCCGCGGACCGCCCGGGACGGCACTGCGGGTGGCGGTCCGCCCCGCCGTATGGCTGGGTGGCGGTCCGCCCTGCCGTATTGGCTGCCCGGCCGCCGGCAGGATCTCGGTGACGGCGCGGACACCCGGCGTGGCGCGCCTGCCTATGCGGCGCGGGCGCCGCAGGCTGGGGCGGGTCCGCCCCCAGAGGTCACGTATCACCGGCCGTTGCAGGCTGCCGGTCCCCCTCCGTCTGTCGGGGTTGTGTGGTGAGCCCCAGGAGCCGGTGGGCGAGGGTGAGTGGTGCCTGGGGGTTGCGGGTGGGAGCGGGGGCCGTGGCGCGGTGGGCGGGGAGGCGTTCGACGGTCGTGGTGCCGGTGTCGGATTCCAGGGCGGGTGCATAGCCCGCGGCGCGCAGCGCGTCCAGGGTGGCGGTCGGCGGCCGGCCGCTGACCAGGACGGTCGGGGCGATCGCGCGCAGCCCGAGGGCGCGCAGCGCGCGGTGCGCGGCGAGCTCCTTGAGGAGGGCTTCGTCGTCGGAGCGGATGCAGCAGGCGGCGGGCAGCACCCGCATCCGGCCATGGGCGCGGGCGGCGTCCTGGATGAGGTAATCGAGCGGCTGCGGCAGGGTGTCGGTGACCGAGGCGCGGGTGAGGTCTTCGAGGAGCGTGGCGGCGGTGTGGCCGGAGTCCAGCGCGCGGCGTACCGAGTGCGGGGTGAAGCGCCAGGTCACGGCGTGGCCTTCGGATTCGCGGTCGGCCGCGGAGGCGAGGAGTCCGGTGAGCGCGGCGGAGGGGCGGCCCGGTACGACGGCGGTCAGATCGGCCTGGAAATGGGCCTGTTCGAGGAGCGGCGGCAGCAGTGCGGCGAGCGGCTCGTCGAGGGACTGCGGGTCGGTGAGCAGCGCACGGCCGAGAGGGGTGAGCCTCCCGTGGGCGGCCAGACCCAGGTAGGCGGCTTCGTGGAGGGTGTGGGCGGCGCGTTCTTCGGCCATCGGCCGGCGGGTGACGGCAAGGGGGCGGTACCAGTCGGCCGCCCGGAGGAGGTCCGTCCACGGGGTGCGGTGGTCCGTCTCCCGCTGCGGGGGTTCGCTGAGCGGCAGCGCGGGGAGGGGGACGCCCGCGCCGAGGGGGACGGTGGCCAGGGCGGCGAGGAGGGCGTGCCGGAGGGCGGGCGCATGCCGGTCGTGTCCGCGGACGAGTGCGGTCGGGGTCTCGCCGAACGGGGTGTGGGTGGGGACGTCCCACAGGTCGGACCAGGCGGCCAGGACGGGGGCGAGGCGGGCGCCGGGCGGGCGGGTGAGCCAGTCGTCGTAGGCGCCGGTGGGCAGGGCGGTGATGCCGGACGGGGTGCGGGTGAGGGCGATGAGGCCTGCGGCGAGGGTGAGGTCGAGGAGGAGGCGGGTGTGCGGTTCGTCGGCGCCGGCCGCTTTGGCCAGCCGTTTGATCTCCCGTACGGTCAGCCCGCCCGACTTGCGCAGGGCGGCGGGCTGGGTCGCCAGAGAGGCCAGCAGGCGCTCCACGGTGGCGGCGAGGGTCGCCACGGCCGCCCGGGCTTCGTCGTGCGGCGAGGTCGGAGGGACGGTGGCGGCGCGCTCTTCCGGGGCGGCGGCGGTGTCCGGGACGGGCCGTGGGGCGTGGGCGAGGAACGGGCCGAGGTCGTGGGCGGCGAGGAGTTGCGGTGCGCGGGGCGGGACGACGATCGTGTCGTCCTCGCCCGGTGCGGCGAGTCCGTCGTCGCAGAGGGCGTGCAGGGCGTCTTCGGCGGCGGTGCGGGTGAGGCCGGGCGAGGTCGCGTCGAGGGCGGCGAACACGTCCTGGGCCGGGACGGGTTCGGTGGCCAGATGCGCGAAGGAGAGCCGGTGCGCCATCAGGGACTGGTAGTCGGCGCCCGGGGCGGGGGCCGCGGGTCCGGGGGCAGCCTGCCCGGCGCGCTCCTGGCTGAGGCGGGCGGCGGTGGCGAGCACCGTGAGGCGCGGGTGATCGAGATGCACCACCAGCTGGTGGAGGGTTTCGTACGACCACAAGGTGCTTGCCAGGCCGCGGAGTTCGGTGGGTGCGGGGCGGCGGGCGAGCGGCTCGGCGTGGCGCGTGAGGAGCGCGGCGAGCTGCTCGGGGGTGCGCCGGGCGAGGGACCGGGTGAGTGCGTCGAGACCTTCCACGGCGTCGAGGTTAGTCATCGCGCGAGCAGGGTGGTGAGCGCGCCCACGGGGTCGGGGTCCGCGGGACCGGCGGGCCACCAGTCCTGGGCGCCGGGTTCGGATTCGTACGGATACCAGCGGTGGTCGTGACCGAAGCGGAGCTGAATGCCGCGGTCCGGGTCGGTGAGGTGGTTGTGGCGCGGGCGCAGGGACGGGAGGTCCGCGGCGAGAAGGGCGCTGCGGGCCCGGTCGAAGTCGCCGGCCGGGGGGTTCCAAGGGGTGTCGAGGAGGACGAGGCCTTCGGGGCCGCCCTGCCGCCAGGCGGCGACGGCGCGGGCCACGTCCGTCGGGGTGCGGCCGGTCGCCGCGGCGAGGTCGCGGTAGAGGACACGGGTGGTGGCGGTCAGGCCCGCGGTGGGGTGGGCCGTGGCGGTGAGGCGGATGGCGTCCTCCCAGGGGGGCAGGGCCGGGAACGGGCTGTGGCCGGCCGTGTGTCGCGCACCGGGGCCAGGGGTGCGGCCGGCGGATACGCAGGCGTGCGCGCGGGCGGCGGCGTCGGCTGCCAGGAATTCGAGGGTGGCGGGGTCGAAGGGGAGACCGTCGCCGTCCGGGAGGGCTGACGGCCGGCCGGGCTGCGGCGGCAGCGGCAGCGGTGGCGGCAGCGGCGGCCGGGGGCGGTCGGAGAGGGCCAACCGGGCCTGGACACCGCGCGACCGGGCCTCGGCCGGTGCGGGCTGCTCCCCGGGGACGCCGCCGAAGGCAGCCTCCCCGGGGGCGCCGACGGAGGCCGCCGTTGAGCCCTGTTCAGCGTCGGCGGCCGGCGGCCCTCCCCCGGGCCCGCGGCGGTACGGGGCCGGCCGGTCGGCGTCGGGGGCATGGTCGCGGGCTTCGCAGGCGGTGAGGGCGGCGTTGCGGCGGGAGAGGGCGTCGAGGAGTTCGCGTTCGCCGCGGCCGCGCATCAGCAGCAGCACGAACGGGTCGGCGTCCAGGAGCCGGGCCACCTGGAAGCAGAGCGCGGCGGCGTGCTTGCAGGGACGGCCGTGGTCGGGGCACGAGCACCGGGGGACGAGGTCGCCCGGCCCCGGAAGGAGGCGTACCTCGCCCTCGGCCAGTGCGGGCGGAAGCTTCTTGGCCAGCAGGGCGGTGAGCCGGCCGGGCTCCGCGGCGATGGCGTCCAGGAGGCCGTCCCACTCCTGGTCGGTGAGGGTCCGGAGGCGGATCTCGGCGCTGTAGGGCCGGGGCCGGCTGCCGCGGACGGTGGCGACGATGCGGCCGGGGGTGACGTTGATGGTGTCGACATGGCCGTCGCGGGCGTAGGTGCGGCCGCGGGCGAGCCGGGCGCTGTCGAGAGCCGTGGTCTCCAGGGCGTCCAACCAGGCGCTGCCCCACCAGGACTCGGCGAACAGCCCCCGGGCGCCAGTACGGACCGGCAGCGGCGGGAAGGTGCGTGAGCGGTCCGCGCGGGCCAGCCGGTCCGCTGCGGCGGCGCGCCCGGAGGCGGGACGTGGGTTCATCCGGGCCTCCGGAGGGAGACGAGGTCGGCGAGGTCGGCGTCGGACAGCTCGGTCAGCGCGCTCTCGCCGCCGGTCAGCACCGCGTCGGCGAGCGCCCTTTTGGCGCCGAGGAGTTGGGCGATGTTGTCCTCGACCGTGCCTTCGGCGATCAGGCGGTGGACCTGGACGGGCTGGGTCTGGCCGATGCGGTACGCACGGTCGGTGGCCTGCTCCTCCACCGCCGGATTCCACCAGCGGTCGTAGTGGATCACATGGCCCGCACGGGTCAGATTCAGGCCGGTGCCGGCTGCCTTCAGCGACAGCAGGAAGACCGGGACGTGTCCCGACTGGAAGCGGTCGACCATCTTCTCCCGTTCGGCGACCGGGGTGCCGCCGTGCAGCAGTTGTACCGGGATGCCGCGCCGGGTCAGATGTGCGTCCAGCAGCCGTGCCATGCCCACGTACTGGGTGAAGATCAAGGTGGCGCCGCCCTCGGCGAGGATGGTGTCGAGGAGTTCGTCGAGGAGTTCGAGCTTCCCGGAGCGGGCGGCGACGCCGGGCGCGGCCTCCTTGAGGTACTGCGCGGGGTGGTTGCAGATCTGCTTGAGGGCGGTGAGCAGCTTCATGACCAGGCCGCGGCGGGCGATGCCCTCGGCGTTCTCGATCCGGGAGAGGGTCTCGCGGACGACGGCCTGATACAGCGCGGCCTGTTCGCGCCCCAGCCCCACCGGGTGGTCCGTCTCCGTCTTGGGCGGCAGTTCGGGGGCGATGCCGGGGTCGGACTTCTTGCGGCGCAGGATGAACGGGCGCACCAGTCGGGCCAGCCGCTCGGCCGCCGCCGGGTCCTCGCCGCCCTCGACCTCACGGGCGTGCAGCGCGCGGAAGGTCTTGAGGGGCCCGAGGAGCCCGGGGGTCGTCCAGTCGAGGAGGGCCCACAGCTCCGAGAGGTTGTTCTCCACGGGGGTGCCGGTGAGGGCGATCCGGGCGGGTGCCTTGATGCTGCGCAGCGCCTTGGCCGTCGAGGAACGCGAGTTCTTCACATGCTGGGCCTCGTCGGCGACGACCCATGCCCAGGGCCGGCCGGCCAGTTGGGGCGCGCTGCTGCGCATCGTTCCGTAGGTCGTCAGCACGAAGCCGCCGTCCAGGCCGTCGAGGCTGCGGCCGGGGCCGTGGAAGCGGCGTACGGGGGTGCCGGGGGCGAAGCGTTCGATCTCGCGCTGCCAGTTGCCGAGGAGGGAGGCCGGGCAGACCACGAGCACCGGTGCGGCGGGCCGCCGGTGCAGATGGAGCGCGATGACGGTGACGGTCTTGCCCAGACCCATGTCGTCGGCGAGGCATCCGCCCAGGCCGAGGGAGGTCATGGTGTCGAGCCAGGCCATGCCCCGTAGTTGGTAGTCGCGGAGGGTCGCGCGCAGTCCGGGCGGCTGGGGCAGGGGGCGCGCGTCGGTGGTGAGGCGGCCGCGCAGCGCGGCGAGTGCGCCCTGGGGCACCACCTCGACCTCCTCGCCGTCCACCTCCGTGGTGCCGTGGAGCGTCGCGGCGAGGGCGTCGACCGGCTCCAGGTAGCCCAGTTCGCGCTTGCGGGCCTTGCGTACGAGCCCGGGGTCCACCAGGACCCACTGGTCGCACAGCCGGACGACGGGACGGTGCGCCTCGGCGAGGGCGTCCATTTCCGCCTCGGTCAGCGCCACCCCGTCCAGCGCCACCTGCCAGCGGAATTGCAGCAGTTCGCGGGTGTCGAAGAAGCCGAAGCCGTCCGCGGCGGAGCCGGGTGCCGGGCGCAGCACGGCCGCCGCGGTCAGACCGCGGGCCAGTTCCCTGGGCCAGTGGACCGTCACTCCCGCGGCGCCCAGACGGGGCGCGGCCTCGCCCAGCAGCTCGTACAACTCGTCCTCGCCGAGCGGCAGTACGTCGGGCACCGGCCGCTCCAGGAGGCGGGTGAGCGGGGCCCAGACACGGGCGGCGCGGCGCAGTGCGAGGAGGGTGTCGACGCGGGAGCGCGCCCCGAAGTGCTCGGGCCCTTCGCTCTCCCACAGGTCCCGGGCGTCGGCGACCAAGGTGGGGTCGGTCAGGCTGTGCACCTGCAGGACGGCTGCGGCCGCACTGCGCTCTTCGGTGTCGCCCGCCCCGCTTTCCTCCTGCCGGTCGAAGAGCCGGTGCGGGGAGAGGTCGAGGCGCAGCGAGAGCCGTACCCCCGCGTCGACGCCGGCCGCGACCTCGGTGGCCCATTCCCGGGCGCCGGGCAGGCGTTGGGGTGTCCTCGCGGCGAACGGGGCGCCGGCCACCATTGCGGCGGCGGGGGTGCGCGGCAGCGTATCGACGACCGCGTCCACATAGCGCCGGACCAGCTCCGCGGGATCGTGCAGCTGTAGTGGGCGGCTGCCGGGGAGGGGTACCGGAAAGGCCTCGGCGGGCATGGCGGCGGCGATGGCCCGCAGGTGCGCGATGTCGTCGGGGTCGAGCGGGCCGGCGCGCCAGGCGTCGGTGTCGTCGGCGGTCAGTCCGGGAAGCAGCCGGCCGCGCGCGGTGAGGTGCAGCGCATGGAGGGTGGCCGCGCCCCAGCAGGCGGCGGCCGGGTGGGCGTCCGGGGCGTGCCGGGCACGGATCAGCAGCGGGACGGCCTCGGCCAGCGGGAGCAGTACGGCGGGGACCGTGCGGCTGCGGGCGCCGTTTCCGTGGCGGCGGGCGACGGTCAGCTCCCCCGGCTCGGCGGCTCCGCCCTCGCCCGCCGCCTCGCTTCCCGTGGTGAGGCCATCCGGGAGTGGGCCGCCCTCCGGCCGCCAGAGCGCGATCTTCCCGGCGCGCGGCGGCTGGGCGGGCAGGAACACCGCGGCGCAGCGAACCACGGCGGCGCCGATCCCGCCGTCCTCGCTCGCGCCCCCGGATCCGGCCGCGGACGAGCCGTCCGGCGGCCGGGTCTCCCCTGCCGCCGCCTCCCACCGCCTCGTCATGCCATCCCTTACCGCTCGGCCGTCCCGTGCCGGCCACGGCGCTCCCCGAGCCTGCCGCGCCCGCCCTGCTGCTGTGTCCCCGACCTGCGAGTCTACGGTCGTACGCACGGTGCCTTCCGCTCCCTCCCCCAGCGTCCCGGCCCTCCCCCCGCGCGCCTGGCGAGGGATCGCCGGACGCGCCCGAAGTCCAGCCGGCCTTCGACTTCGGCACCTGCTCGTCGACCGTGCCGGAGAAGGCGAACCTCCCGCCCGCTCCGGCCTCGGCCCGCCGCGGGCCGTGCCGTGATGACGAGGTAAGCAGACGGCACTGACAATGCGTCCTGCCCGCGCCTCGCGCATCGGCCGAGTTATCCACAGGCCGCACAAAGCCTCTCGCTCTCCGCCGGAAATCCGCTACGGTCAGTGACGAAATCACTCTCGGTGATCGACCGATGCCGTTGCCCGTGCCGGTGAGGAGCCCTCATGAACACCCTCGTGAACACCTCCACGAAGACCCCCACGAACGCCCCCACGCTCGAACAGTCCGCCGCGGCGGAAGCCTTTCCGACCGGCGCGCATCTGGTGATCCAGGCCGGCGCCGGGACAGGAAAGACCACCACCCTCGCCATGCTCGCCCACACCGCGCGGCGCCAGGGCCGTTCGGGCCGGTACATCGCCTTCAACAGAGCGGTCGCGCGCCACGCCGCCCGGTCAGTCCCCTCCGAGGTGTCCTGCGGAACCGCCCATGCCCTCGCCTACACCGCCCTGGGCAGGAGATTCCAGGCGCGCATGAACGCCCCACGGCAAGCGGGCTGGCGCACGGGCGCAGCCCTGGGCATCGACGACGGCATGACCGTGCGCATCGGAGCACACACAGTCACGCACAAGGCGCTCTCACATACGGTGCTGCGCACCGTCACCCGCTTCTGCCAGTCGGCCGACACGGAGGTGGCACCGCACCATGTCCCACCCCTGCGCGGGGCCGAGCCCGAACCGCTCCACGCACACCTCGCCGAACTCGTCCTGCCGTATGCGCGCAAGGCCTGGGCCGATCTGCAGCATCCGGACCACGGCGTCGTCCGCTTCGAGCACGACCACTACCTCAAGATGTGGGCGCTGAGCGAGCCCGTCATCCCTGCGGACTTCCTGCTCCTGGACGAGGCACAGGACACCAACCCCGTGGTGGAGCAGGTCTTCACGGCCCAGCGCGACCACGCTCAGCTGGTGATGGTCGGGGACTCCGCTCAAGCCATCTACGGCTGGCGCGGCGCGCGCGATGTCATGACCGGATTCGACGGGAGACAGCTCAGCCTCTCCCGCTCGTTCCGCTTCGGGCCGGCGCTCGCGGCCGAGGCCAACCGCTGGCTCACGATCGTCGGCGCACCGCTCCGGCTCACCGGTGCGCCCGACCGGGAGACGGAAGTGCGCACGGTCCGCGCGCCGGACGCGATTCTGTGCCGGACGAATGCGGGAGCGATGGTGGAGGTGATACAGCAGCTGGCAGCGGACCGCCGGGTCGCACTGGCCGGCGGCGGTGCGGCGCTCAGCGCTCTGGCCCGTGCGGCGCACGACCTCGACGCCGGGCACCGCACCGCACACCCCGAGCTGATGCTCTTCGAGACCTGGGGCGAACTGCGCGAGTACGCCGAGTTCGACCCGGCCGGACGGGATCTGCTGCCGCTCGTGGAACTGGTCGACGAGCACGGCACACCGGCCCTGCTGGGTGCACTCCAGCAGCTCTCACCCGAGGAATCCGCCGAGGTGACGGTGTCCACGGCCCACCGAGCCAAGGGGCGGGAGTGGGCGAGCGTCCGCATCGCGGACGACTTCACGGGCCCCGATGATCTCGACGAGCGCGGGGAGGACGGAGCCCCGCTCCCGGGTCCGATCGACATCGACGAGGCGCGTCTGGCCTACGTCGCGGTGACCCGCGCCCGCTCACTGCTCGACATCGGCGGGCTGTCCTGGATCAACGGCCACCCCGCCGGCGACCCGCCCCCCGCCGGCAGGAAACCCACGGAGCAAGCCGCGGGACGCATGGCGCAAGCGAGGAAAAGAGGTGCCGGGGAGAAGTGACTGTCCAGTCGATCGGGAGGATCCTGGAGGAGGGAGATGGGTGCCGATGCGTACGGGAAATGAGCCCCTTCACGCACGCAGCCCGCTGAAAATACGCTGTGGGCTGGCGCTGTGGGGGTTGCTGTGGGCGATCGCCGGAACCGTGGCCTTCATCAATGCCGGACGGCCGGAATGGGCAGCGGCATGTGCCGCCCTGGCCATGGTGGCGGCCACGGACCTGGCCATGGTGATCCGCCACATCCGTCAGGGACCGCACTACCAACCGGGCAAGGACATACCCCCCTACGCACCCGACCGGGGCCGGAACGACGCGTTCGGCATACGGAACGACGCCGGCCGGAGACGGAACACCGGACGGTAGAGGGGACGGAACACCGGGCAGGAGGTGCTGCGCGGCCGCACGGCGGCGGGCTGGCACAGGCGGGACAGACGGGCATGCACGGGAGGGAGGCGGTGTCCGGTCCCGGCTGCGGCTGCCGAGCCCTGAAATGCGCCCGTACGGAATCCAGGGGCAGGCATCCGAGGATCGGGGGAATGGGGGTACGCGTCTGGACGACGGCCGTGCGGCACGGGGTGAGACCGAAGATCACCGAAGATTGCGCGTGTGCCACTGGGCGGGCCGAACGTCCGGTGAGGGGCAGTGCGTTCGCCCTTAACCGTCTCGGTGCGGCTACTCCGTCTCACTGTCCGGATGGCCGGGGTCGTGTTCGCCGTTACCCGTCTCGCGTGCGAAGCGGGCCGCCTCGATGAACTCCGGGCGCGGCTCCAGAGCCGCCGCCAGCCGGAAGTGGCGCAGCGCCTCCTCGGAACGATCGGCGCGCTCCAGAGTGCGGCCGAGCGCGAAATGTGCGAAGGCGTTGTCCGGCTCGCGTTCCAGCACAATCTGGAACTCGAGTTCCGCGGGCCGCAATTGAGCGGCCAGGAAGAAGGCGCGGGCACGCAGCAGCCGGGCCGCGGTGTTCTCGGGGTGCGCGGTGATGACCGAGTCCAGCAGCTGGATCGCACCGCGCGGGTCGCGGGCCGCCAACAGCTGCTCCGCGGCGCGGAAGTCGATCACATGCGTCTCGGGGCTGCTTTCGGGCACGGCCTGCTCCTCTCCGTCGCCGTCGGGGCGTGCATCAGCTACGGACCGTACGGCGCTACCTGGGGCACAACAATCCCCCCGGCCGCGGCATTCCCCGGCGGGCGCCCCCTCAACCGGCCCAACCCACCGCACGCGAAGCCGTAACGATCCGGGGGGGGGAGGAGACCGGCTGAGGAGAAGTAGGCCGTAGGGAAGGAGGCAAGGGAGGAGCAAGGGAGGAGCAAGAGAGCGGGGGAGGGGGCGGGGGGCGGGGGCGGCCCCCCCGAGGAGAAGCCAGCCCAACATTCCACCCAGCCCCTCCCCCACCCACCCCCACACCATCAGCCCACCCAAGCCCCCCCGAGCCACTACGCCCCCACACCAACCCCCCGCCGAACCGCAGCCCCCTAAAGGCTGATGTGGTACGCCTTGCGCAACGTCTCGTGCACGGTCCACTGCGTACGGTCGCCCTCGCGCAGGACGCAGGCATCGCCGGGTCCCACTTCGAGCACCGGGCCGCCCTCGACCTCGATGGTGGCGCGCCCGCTGACGACCACGAACAGCTCGTTGGCCTCGGTGTCCGTGACCACTCCCGGCGTGATCTGCCAGATTCCCCGGATCTGCCGCCCGTCGGGGGACTCCCACAACACCTTGCCCGTCACCACGGGCTCGCCGGAGACGATCTGGGAGGGGTCCAGCGGTTCCGCCTCCAGCTCGTCGTCCGCGATGCCGGGGATATTGACCGCGAACGAGGCGGGGGCCGACCCGGCGGCGGAGCGGGACTCGGAAGCGGATCCCGCGCCGGGCTCCGTAGCGGAGGCGGCCGCGGTACCGGGCGTCTGGGCGTCAAGATCGGAAGCAGCAGTCATGGCGGCGAGGGTACCCTCCGCCCTCACGCGCTCCGCAGCCGCTCCCACACCGCACGTACCTGCGGTTCCAGCGCCTCCAGCGGTCCGTTGTTGTCGATCACGAGATCTGCGACCGCCAGCCGCTGTTCGCGCGTCGCCTGGGCCGCCATCCGGGACTTGGCCTCGTCCTCCGCCATCCCCCGCAGCCGTACCAGGCGGTCCAGCTGGGTCTGCGGTGCGGCGTCGACCACGACCACCAGGTCGTACAGCGGCGCCAGGCCGTTCTCGGTCAGCAGCGGGACGTCATGCACGACCACCGCGTCCGGGCCCGCCGCTGCTTCGAGTTCGGCCGATCGCGCGCCCACCAGCGGGTGCACGATCGCATTCAGCGCCTTCAGCTTCTCCGGGTCGGCAAAGACGATCCCGCCCAGCTTCGGCCGGTCCAGCGTGCCATCCGGCGCGAGCACACCGTTCCCGAACTCCTCGACCACGGCCGCCAGTCCGGGCGTACCCGGCTCGACGACCTCGCGGGCAATCTTGTCCGCGTCGACGATCACGGCGCCGTATGACGCCAGCAGTCGCGAGACCTCACTCTTGCCCGCGCCGATTCCGCCCGTCAGCCCCACCTTCACCATGGACCCACGCTATACGGTGCGCCCGGACGGCGGCAGCACAGGAGGTCCCGACCAGCTCGGCGCCGGCCAGTTCACGCACCGGCCGGTTCAGCCGCCCGCAGGTCCAAGCGCCAGCCGGGTTCAGACCCCGGCCGGTTCAACCGCCGACCGGTTCAAGCCCCCCGTTTCAAGCACCTCCGGTTCAAGCACCAACCGGTTCAAGCCCCGCCCGCCCCGCCGTCCCCCTCCCGCTCCGCCAGGAAGCGCTCGAACTCCCTGCCGATCTCATCGGCCGAGGGGAGTTCCACCGGCTCGGCCACCAGACTCGCCCGGCTTTCCGCCCCGGCCACCGCGTCATACTGATGCTCCAGCCCGCTGACCAGGGCCACCAGTTCCTCGTCGCCCTCCGAGATCTGCCGCTCGATCTCCTCCTGCGTGCGCAGTGCCTCCGTACGCAGCGCGTGTGCGGCGCCGGGCAGGACCAGCCCCGTGGCGGCCGTCACGGCCTCCAGAGCGGTCAGTGCGGCGTCCGGGTAGGCGGACCGGGCGATGTAGTGCGGTACATGCGCCGCCACGCCCAGCACATCGTGTCCGGCTTCCGCGAGCCGGAATTCGATCAGCGCCTCGGCGCTGCCGGGGACCTGTGCCTCGTCGAAGAAGGCGCTGTGACCGGGCATCAGGTCGGTGCGGTTGCCGTGCGGGGTGATGCCCACGGGGCGGGTGTGCGGGACGCCCATGGGGATGCCGTGGAAGTTGACCGAGAGGCGGACGCCCAGGCGCTCCACGATGTCCTTCACCGCGCCCGCGAAGCGCTCCCACTCCACGTCCGGTTCGGGCCCGGTCAGCAGCAGGAAGGGCGCGTCGGTGGTGTCCCGTACGAGCCGCAGCTCGATGCTCGGGGTCTCGTAGGCGGTCCACCGGCTGCGCTCGAAGGTGAGCAGCGGGCGGCGGGCCCGGTAGTCGACGAGGCGGTCGTGGTCGAAGCGGGCGACGACGTGGTTCGGCAGGCCGTCCAGCAGCCGCTCGACGATCTGGTCGCCGGTCTCGCCGGCGTCGATGTACCCGTCGAAGTGGTACAGCAGCACCAGGCCGGCGGAGTCCCTGGAGGCGATCGCCTCGACCTCCGCGAGCCCGCTCGGCTCCCATTCGTACAAACCCTGGGCATCCAACACAGTGACCGCTCCTTCTCGTTCTCATGGGCGGCAACGCATGAGGGGGCGTAAGCATTCCCGACGACCGGCCTGCGCCGCCCTGCGCCCTCGCAGAGGGTCAGTTCCGGCCCCGCCCCGGCCGGCCCACGCCATCGGGCACTCCGGCCCTCGCGCCCGCCCCTCCGACGTCGCCACCGCGCACCCCCACCCGACGCCACTCGCCGGCCCCTCACCTCACGCCTACCCCGTAGCCCCTCATCTCACATTTCGCATTCCACTTTTCGGCTGGTGAACTCCCCGTCGCAGAAGACGAATTCACCGCCCCTCCCCGCACTCCTGCATCGTGAGGCACAGCAGCCCCACCCCTCGGACTCCGCCCCCGCGACACCTCGGCACCGACATGCAGCGCTCGCCTTCCGGGAGCCAAGGGATGCGTACGCGCCCCCGTTCGCCCCGGCCCCCTCGCGCCCGCCTGCGGGTACGACGAAGGCCCGCTCCCTTTGAGGGGAACGGGCCTTCGTCTATCGGCTAGTGCCTATCGGCGAGAGCTCAGCTCTGGCCGCCGGCCAGCTTCTCGCGGAGCGCGGCGAGGGCCTCGTCCGACGCCAGGGCGCCGGAGTTGTCCGCCGACTCCGAGGAGTAGGAGCCGCCGCCACCGGCGTTGCCGCCGCCGGCCTGGCCGCCACCCTGCGCCGCCGGCGCCGCAGCGCCCTCGGCCGCAGCCTGCTCGTCGGCCTCGCGGGACTTGATGACCTGAGCCTGGTGCTGCTCGAAGCGCTGCTGCGCCTCGGCGTACTGGTTCTCCCACGCCTCGCGCTGGGTCTCGTAGCCCTCGAGCCAGTCGTTGGTCTCGGGGTCGAAGCCCTCGGGGTAGATGTAGTTGCCCTGGTCGTCGTAAGACGCGGCCATGCCGTACAGGGTCGGGTCGAACTCGACCGCCGACGGGTCGGCACCGAAGGACTCGTTGGCCTGCTTCAGCGAGAGGCTGATGCGACGGCGCTCGAGGTCGATGTCGATGACCTTGACGAAGATCTCGTCGTTGACCTGGACAACCTGCTCCGGGATCTCGACGTGGCGCTCGGCCAGCTCGGAGATGTGGACCAGGCCCTCGATGCCCTCGTCGACGCGCACGAACGCACCGAAGGGAACGAGCTTGGTGACCTTACCCGGGACGACCTGACCGATCTGGTGGGTCCGGGCGAACTGCTGCCACGGGTCTTCCTGGGTCGCCTTGAGCGACAGGGACACGCGCTCGCGGTCCATGTCGACGTCCAGGACCTCGACCGTGACCTCCTGGCCGACCTCGACGACCTCGGAGGGGTGGTCGATGTGCTTCCAGGACAGCTCGGAGACGTGGACGAGACCGTCGACGCCGCCCAGGTCCACGAAGGCACCGAAGTTGACGATGGAGGAGACGACGCCGGAGCGCACCTGACCCTTCTGGAGGGTGGTGAGGAAGGTCTGGCGGACCTCGCTCTGGGTCTGCTCCAGCCAGGCACGGCGGGACAGGACCACGTTGTTGCGGTTCTTGTCCAGCTCGATGATCTTGGCCTCGAGCTCCTTGCCCACGTAGGGCTGAAGGTCGCGGACGCGGCGCATCTCGACCAGGGAGGCCGGGAGGAAGCCACGGAGGCCGATATCGAGGATGAGACCACCCTTGACGACCTCGATGACGGTACCGGTGACGATGCCGTCTTCTTCCTTGATCTTCTCGATGGTGCCCCAGGCGCGCTCGTACTGGGCGCGCTTCTTCGAGAGGATCAGGCGGCCTTCCTTGTCCTCCTTCTGGAGGACCAGGGCCTCGATCTCGTCACCGACGGCGACGACCTCATTGGGGTCGACGTCGTGCTTGATCGAGAGCTCGCGGCTCGGGATGACGCCTTCGGTCTTGTAACCGATGTCGAGCAGGACCTCGTCCCGGTCGACCTTCACGATGACGCCGTCGACGATGTCGCCGTCGTTGAAGTACTTGATCGTCTCGTCGATCGCGGCGAGGAAGGCTTCCTCGTTACCGATGTCGTTGACCGCAACCTGCGGGGTGGTGGCGGTGGTCTCGGTGCTGCTCGTCATGTGGGAAAGGGCTCCGGTACGGACATTGAAGTCGTAGGTACTGCTACGCCGAGAGCCCGTATCGCCTCTGCATAAGCCGGACAGTGTCAAGGGCGCACCTTCGGGAGAACCGCAGATGCCGGAGCATCCGGAGCGACCCGAATCGCCTCAAAACCGAGGGGACATACATACAGATGCGAGCGCGGCCTGCTCCGTCTGAGGCGCGCAAGCCCGCAGCGCAACTTGTAGCATACGGGGGCAGCCGGACCCGGTCAATGCGCGAACGCGCACACCCGGGGCAGAACGCCCCATAACCGGCACACGCGATGTTCCGCGAGGTCGAACGGCCTCACAGTCCCTGCAGCAACAAGCAGAGCGAACACTACGACGACGGGCGCCATGAACCAAGAGCACGAGCCGGAGGCGACCCGCCGTGACGCCTCGGACACCGAGAGCAGCCGGGCCAGCCGGGGCTGGTGGGACAGCAACGCGGACGAGTACCAGAGCGAGCACGGGGCGTTCCTGGGGGACGACCGCTTCATCTGGGGGCCGGAGGGGCTGGACGAGGCGGAGGCCGCGCTGCTCGGGCCGGCCGCCGAGCTGAAGGGGCGGCGGATCCTGGAGATCGGGGCCGGCGCGGCGCAGTGTTCCCGCTGGCTGGCGGCGCAGGGCGCGCTCCCGGTGGCACTGGACCTCTCCCACCGGCAGTTGCAGCATGCGCTGCGGATCGCCGACGGGGCGGCGGACGACACCACGGAGCTGGTGGAGGCGGACGCCGGGGCGCTGCCGTTCCGCGACGGCAGTTTCGACCTCGCCTGTTCTGCTTACGGGGCGCTGCCGTTCGTCGCGGATCCGGTGCGGGTGCTGCGTGAGGTGCGCCGGGTGCTGCGGCCGGGCGGGCGGTTCGTCTTCTCCGTGTCCCACCCCATCCGCTGGGCCTTCCCCGACGAGCCGGGGCCCGAGGGGCTCTCGGTGGGGGCGTCGTACTTCGATCGCACGCCGTACGTCGAACAGGACGAGTCCGGGCGGGCGGTGTACGTGGAGCACCACCGGACGCTGGGCGACCGGGTGCGGGACGTGGTGGCCGCGGGGTTCCGGCTGGAGGATCTCGTCGAGCCGGAATGGCCGGAATGGAACACCCAGGAGTGGGGCGGCTGGTCCCCGCTGCGGGGGCATCTGATCCCGGGGACGGCGATCTTCGTGTGCACGGCGGCTGCCGAGGCCCCGGTACACAGCTGACGGACGTGGGTCCCCAACGGACGGAGGGGGCTGTGCGGTGCCGCCGGGGGCCGGAGGGCGTGCCGGCCGGTGGATGGTGGCGGGGCGGCAGACTGGGGGCGTGATCCGTCGTGACGCCCTCGCCCAGTTGCCCGTCCGTACTGCATTGCCCGCGCTCCGTGCCGCCCTCGACGGGTCCGGTGCCGCGGTGCTGTGCGCGCCGCCGGGTACCGGCAAGACGACGCTGGTGCCGCTGGATCTCGCGGGTCTGACGGGCGCGGGTCCGGTGCGGCGGGTGCTGGTCGCCGAGCCGCGCCGGATCGCGGCCCGGGCGGCCGCGCGGCGGATGGCCTGGCTGCTGGGCGAGAAGGCCGGTGAGCGGGTGGGGTTCACGGTGCGCGGGGAGCGCCGGGCCGGGGCCCGTACGGTCGTCGAGGTGGTGACCACCGGGGTGCTGCTGCAGCGGCTGCAGCGCGATCCGGAGCTGGCCGGGGTGGATGTGGTGGTCCTCGACGAGTGTCATGAGCGGCATCTCGACGCCGACACCTCCGCGGCGTTCCTGCTGGACGTGCGGGAGACCCTGCGGCCCGAGCTGGGGCTGGTGGCGGCGTCGGCCACTACGGACGCCGAGGGATGGGCGCGGTTGCTGGGCGGCTCCGCGGGGGCGGCGCCGGTGGTCGAGGCGGCGGGCGTGTCGCACCCCGTGGAGGTGGTGTGGGCGCCGCCGCAGCGGCCGGTGCAGCCGGCGCACGGGATGCGGGTCGATCCGGCGCTGCTGGGGCATGTGGCGGCGGTGGTGCGGCGGGCGCTGCAGGAGCAGACGGGCGATGTGCTGTGTTTCCTGCCCGGTGTCGGGGAGATCGGGCGGGTCGCCGGGCAGCTGGCCGGGGTGGACGCCGAGGTGTTGCAGGTGCACGGGCGGGCGCCGGCCGAGGTGCAGGATGCCGTACTGGCGGGCGGGGACGGCGTGCGCCGGGTGGTGCTGGCGACGTCGGTGGCGGAGTCCAGCCTGACGGTGCCGGGGGTGCGGGTGGTGGTGGACAGCGGGCTGGCGCGGGTGCCGCGGACGGATCATGCGCGCGGGCTCAGTGCGCTGGCGACCGTACGGGCCTCCAGGGCGGCGGCCCGTCAGCGGGCCGGCCGGGCGGGGCGTGAGGCGCCGGGTGTGGTCTACCGCTGCTGGGCACAGGGCGAGGACGGGCGGCTGCCGGCGTTCCCCGATCCGGAGATCAAGGTGGCCGATCTGACGGCGTTCGCGTTGCAGGCGGCGTGCTGGGGCGATCCGGCGGCCCGTGGTCTCGCGCTGCTCGACGCGCCGCCGGCCGGTGCGCTGGCCGCGGCCCGGGAGGTGCTGACGGCGGTCGGTGCGGTGGACGCGGAGGGCCGGGCGACCGACCGGGGGGTGCGGATGGCGCGGCTCGGGCTGCATCCGCGGCTGGCGCGGGCCCTGCTGGACGGGGCGCCCGAGGTGGGCCTGCGGCGTGCCGCGGAGGTGGTCGCCCTGCTGAGCGAGGAGCCGCCGCGGGCGTACGGGGACGATCTGGCGGCCGCGTGGCGCAGCGTGCGCCGGGGCGGCGATGCGTATGCGGCGCGGTGGCGGCAGGAGGTCCGGCGGCTGGCGTCGGCGGCCGGGGAGCCGCGGGCCGGGGCGGGCGGCGGGGACGGGGCCGCGGTGGGTGCTGCCGGCGGCCGTGGCGACGATGCCGTCGCCGGGCTCATTGCGGCGCTGGCGTTCCCGGAGCGGGTGGCCCGGGCCCGCGGGGGCGGGAGTTTTCTCATGGCGTCCGGGACGGGAGCCGAATTGGCGGGGGCGGGTCCGGGGACGCGGTCCGGTGACGGGTCGGGGCTGCGGGATGCGGAGTGGCTGGCGGTCGCGGTGGCGGACCGGCCGGTGGCGGCGGTGTCGGCGCGGATCCGGCTGGCGGCGGTGATCGATGAGGGGACGGCGGGTGCGGCGGCGCGGGCGCTGTACTCCTCGGGCGAGGAGGTGGGGTGGTCGGGCGGCGATGTGGTGGCCAGGAGGGTGACCCGGCTGGGGGCGATCGAGCTGGTGTCCCGGCCGCTGGCCTCGCCCGACGCGGGGCTGTTGCGGGACGCGGTGGTGGCGGGCCTGCGGCGGGAGGGGCTCGGGCTGCTGCGGTGGCCGGCCGCCGCGGTGTCCTTGCGGCAGCGGATGGCGTTCCTGCACCGGGAGTGGGGGGCGCCGTGGCCGGATGTGTCGGACGAGGCGCTGCTGGCGCGCGTCGAGGAGTGGCTGGGTGGGGAGCTCGCCCGGGCACGGCGCCGGGCCGATCTGGAGCGGATCGACGCGGGGCAGGCGCTGGCCCGGCTGCTGCCGTGGGCGACCGGGGAGGCGGCGCGCTTCGACGAGCTGGCGCCGGAGCGCATCGAGGTGCCGAGCGGTTCGCGGGTGCGGGTGGATTACGGCGGTGAGCAGCCCGTGCTGGCCGTGAAGCTGCAGGAGGTGTTCGGCTGGCAGGAGTCGCCGCGCGTGTCGGGTGTGCCCCTGCTCATCCATCTGCTGTCCCCCGCCGGACGCCCGGCCGCGGTCACCGCCGACCTCGCGTCCTTCTGGAAGGGCGGATACCGGTCCGTACGCGCGGAGTTGCGCGGCCGCTACCCCAAGCACCCCTGGCCGGAGGATCCTTCGACGGCCGCGCCGACGCGGCACACGACGGCACGGCTCAAGCGGGGCTGAGCCGGAGGGGGCAGGGGCGCTGCGGCGTCACAGGGGACGTGACGGGTCGCCGCCGACAGCGCCGCCGCCGGGCGCGGGCCGGCCGGCGCGGGCGGTGCGGGGCCGGCGGCTGCGGGCTTCGAGGTGCAGGCTCAGGGCGAGCAGGGCGGCGCCGAGGGCCAGGAATCCCCAGGGGAGGTAGCGGGTGAGCAGCAGCACGAGGGTGCGCTGCGATCTCACCAGGGACACGGTGGCGTCGACGTAGTCGGCGCGCATCTTCACATGGCCGGCGAACGCGGTGACCGTGCGCCCGCCGGGCAGCAGATCGCCGCCGCGCAGCTCCTCCTTGTGGATCTCCTGGCCGTTGACCGGCGCTCCGGTGACCGGCTCCACCCAGAACATCCGCTGGGTGGTGTACCAGCGGGTGGTGCCCATCTTCGCGACGGCCTGCGGGGTGACGCCCTTGACCGGCATCTTCTTGGGGAGTGCGACCTTGGTCCAGGGAATGGTCTGCTCGAAGTAGTAGACCTCCAGGCCGCGGAAGGTGCGGGTCCCCTTGTAGTGGATGGGGGCGGAGGTGCGGGTCTGGGCGTCGAAGTAGGCGTAGTCGCGCTTCTCGGTGAGGAACGGCCACTTGTATTCGATGCCCTCGCGGCGGACCGGGTCGCCGTCGACCGACTCGCCGGTGGCGTGCACGGGTTCTTGGGAGTGCGCGTCGAAGAGGTAGCGCTCGGGGACCTGGGAGACCATCTTTCCGTCGGGGCCGGCGACGTAGGACAGCGCGTCCCAGACGACGACATCGCGGCCGGCGGACTGCTCGATCCGGTCGGATGCGGCGACGTTGCCCTTGAGGGTCTGCACGATGGTGACCCGGGGGACCTGCTCGGCCTTCATCGTCCCGTAGTTGAGGAGGGTGGCGGGCTTCGCTTCCAGGACCATGTCCTGGTACTGGCCGGGCGGGATCTTGGCGAGCCGGGGGAAGGCGTACCACCGCATCAGCGGGGACAGTGCGGTGAAGAAGACGGCGAGGGCCAGCAGCACCAGGCTCGCCGGGCGGCGCATGCCGCGGGCCGCTCGTCGCCGGCCGGGGGCGGCGGTGGCGGCCTCGACCGGGGGCGCGGGGGGTGTGGCGCGGGTGGGGTCGGTGCGGCGCATGGCGGCGTCCCTCCCTCAGGGGTGCGCGGGCACGGTGGTCAGCAGCGGCTTGGGCGAGGTCGTGCCGCCGGGGGCGCCGACCGCCGTGAGGGTGAGGACGAGGGTGAGCGCCGCGGCCAGTCCGACCGCGGCTGCTGTCAGGGCGCGCATGGCGGGCCTCCCCATGAGCTGATGCAGCGTCAGGCGGGGGCACCGTAGCAACGGGCGCGCGAGATGAGAACACGTGACACCGCCGTCCTGCCCGGAACGGCGGGCGGGACGGCGGCGACGGGGGCGCGGTCACCGGGCCGGCGCCGAACCGGCCGGGGCGGCCCGCCTGTTGGGGCGGTGCGCCACGGCCGTGGCACTTCGGTCCGGGTGGGCGCGCGGTCAGGAACCGGCCGGGGCGACCTTCAGCTTGACGGTGAGCACGGCGCCGTCGGCGGTGGTCAGCCGCAGCAGGAACGTCCCCGGGTGGGTGTCCGTGTAGATCTTCGGGAGCTTCAGCAGGCCATGGGCGTCGGTGGTGAGGCCGGTGCGGGTGCGGACCGGGGCGTCCTGGTCGTCGCCGGTGGCCTCGGGGTCCTTGAAGTAGGGGCCCTTGTCGTTCTCCACGGGGTGGTCCGGGTCGTCGGTGACCATGGTGGCGGTGACCGGCACCCCCGCCGCGAGCTTGCCCCGGTAGGTCGCCTTGATCTCGACCGCGTCCTCCGCGAAGGGCTGGCCGGCGGTCGCCGTCAGCTCCTTGTCCGAGGTACGGGCGAGCTTGTCGGCCTTCGGGGCCGGCCTGGCCTCGACGGTGGCGCCGAAGTCGACGGCGGGCGCGCTGCGGCCCACGGCCGTGGCGCGGACGGTGAAGGCGCCGGGCCGGTCGCCGGCGCGCAGGGCGGGGGCGGTGGCCAGGCCGGCCTTGTCCGTGGTGACGGTGACGGCGGTCCGGTTGCCGGGGAAGCGGGCGCCGCCGGAGGCGGGGAGGGTGAAGCGGACGGGGGCGCCGGCGACCGGCTTGCCCGCGGCGTCCTCGGCGCGCACCTTCGGCGAGGCGGTGAACTCGCTGCCGGCGGTGGCGGTCAGGTCCTTGTCGCCGACCCGGGCGAGGGCGGTGAGGCGGGGTTGGGCGGGCGGCTTGGGGGTGGGCTTGTGGGTGGGGGTGCCGCCGCCCGGGGCGGGGTCGGTGCCGTCCGGCTTGCGGGGGTGGTGTGGTCCCTTGCCGGGCTTGCCTGGCTTGCCGGTGCCGGATCCGCCGGGCGCTCGGCTGTGGTCCGGCGCGCCGGCGGGGCCGCGGCCGGCCGGCTCACGGGCGCCGGTCCGGGCGTCGCGGTCGTCGTCGGCCGTCCGGGGCTCCCGTCGGTGCTCCGGCAGGACGCCCCTGCCGTCCGGGATCTCGTGGGTGCCGTGGCGGTAGAAGGCGTACCAGGACAGCACGGTGCGCAGATAGTCCTCGGAGTTGTTGTAGCCGAGGATCGCGTGGTCCAGATCGTTCTGGTCCGACAGGTCACGGCCGCCGGCGCAGAGATAGTGGCCCGCGGCGAGTGCCGCGTCGAAGACGTTGTCGGGGTCCTTCTTGCCGTCGCCGTTGCCGTCGGCGCCCCAGCCGGTGTGGTCGGGGCCGCCCTGCGACCAGGTGGAGGGGATGAACTGCATCGGGCCCACGGCACGGTCGTGGGTGAGGTCGCCGTCGTAGCGGCCGCCGTCGGTGTCGGCGATCCGCGCGAAGCCGTGGCCGTTGAGCTGCGGTCCGAGTATGGGCTGGAGGGTGGTCCCCTCGGCGTCGACCGCTCCGCCGCGCGCCTGGCCGGATTCGACCTTGCCGATCCCGGCGAGCAGTTGCCAGGGCAGCCGGCAGCCCGGGTCGGATCCGTCGATGGCCGACTCGGCCTTCTTGTACGCGGCCAGGACGGTGGCGGGGAGACCGGCCTCGGTGGGGCCGGCGGCGCTGCCGGAGTGGTGGCCGGTGCCGTGCGAACCGCGGGGCGGTACCGGGCTGTTGAGGGGCGGCAGGTCGGTGTAGTACGTCGTACCGCCGTCGATGGGGGTATCGGCGGGGGGCGGGGGCGGCTGCTTTCTGGCGGCCGCCGCCTCGGTGGCGCCCGGCGCCTGAGAGGCCGTCAGAGCGGCGAGCACCAGGGCCGCCACGGCCGTCGAGGCCGCCCCCCTTTGGAGCCGCCGTCGGAATGTGGCTGCCATGCGTGGTCCCCTCCGCGTTGCCGTACCGCGCTCCTGACGCGGTATCGCGCTCCCCCGGCGCTCCAACTCAGGCGAGACTACGACAACTCGGGCCCGGCATCTACCACCCCATCACACACATAATGATCTGAATCGATCAAGGGGAGATGCATGCCGTTCACACTCAGCCATGCCGCCGCCGTACTCCCGGCCATCCGGCGGACCGGTACGGCCCGCGGTCCGCTGGTCGCCTCGGCGCTCGTGGCAGGGTCGTTCGCACCTGATATGACGTATTACGCGGACACCCTGGTTCCGGGCGGCATGGCCTTCGGCGACGTGACCCACTCGCTGCCCGGGGTGCTGACCGTGGATGTGCTGGTCACCGTGGCGCTCGTCGCCGGCTGGCTGCTGGTGCGCGAGCCGTTGACCGCCTTGTTGCCCCGGGCGAAGCAGGGCCCGGCCCACAGCTTCCTGCGCGGCCGGCCCTGGCGGCCCCGCGGGCCTCGTGAACTCGCCGCCCTGGGGGGCTGGTTCCTGGTCTCGGCGATACTCGGGGCGGCGACGCATGTGATCTGGGACTCCTTCACCCACCCGGGCCGCTGGGGCACCCGGCTGGTTCCCGGTCTGGACCAGGTGGTGGGCGGAATGCCGGTCTGCAAGTACGTGCAGTACGGCACCTCGGCGCTCGCGCTGGCGGCGATGGGCGCGTTCGTGTGGCCGGTTCTCCGGGGCGGGGCGGCGGCACCGCGGCGGCCGGGGCGTCCGCACCGGCCGGCGGTCCCGGCGCTGGGCGTACGGCTTCGGCTGCTGCTGACCGCCCCGCTCGCGCTGTGCGTGGCGGCTGGCGCCGTGCACCGTGTTCTGCAGGCGCGCGCCATGAACGGTCCTGCGGCGGGCGCGCTCAACTACCTCCCGTCCGCGCTCTTCGGCGCCGGGGCCGGCCTCATCCTCGGACTCCCGCTCTACGCGGTGGCCGTACGGCTGCTGCACCACCGCACACTCCGCATCCGGGCGGCCGACGCCACGGGCCGGCCACCGAGGCCCGCGGTGCGGAACACGCCCCGGGCGGCGTCGCGGTCGGGTGCCGGGGCCGCCTCACCGGACGCCTCGTCCAGCACCGAGTGACGGCGCCCGAGCGGCCTGCTCGCGCCCGCGCCGCCGCACCCCGTCGGGCTACTCGACGAGCGCCGGGCCGGGGTCGGACACGGGGCCGGCCTCGGGCACCGGGGCGGGGGCGGTGCGCCGGGCAGCCCGCAGCAGAATGGCGCCGCAGACGAACCCGACGGCGGCCGCCAGCAGATGTCCGATGGTGGTGAAGTCGGGCAGCACCCCGCTCCAGTCGCCGCCGAGCACCGGCCAGGCGACGACCCCGGCCGCCGCGAGCCAGCGCGTCCGGCGCAGCAGGAGCGCCCCCACCGCGAGCACCGTCTCGGCCCCGTAGCTGATGCCGAAGTCGGGGGCGTGCCGGATACTGTCCGGGTACCAGCCGTGGGCGAGGGCCACCTGGATCACCGGCACGGTGAGCAGCGTCGCCGCGAGATGCCCCAGGAGGAAGATGCCGTAGGCGCGCCCCGGCCCGTACCGCCGTTCCAGCCGGGCCAGGCACACGGTGACGCCGAGGCCGAGCGTGATCAGCGTGCCGGCGAAGGCCTCCGAGGTGATCTCGGTCAGCGTGCCGTCGAAGAACAGCAGGCTGCCCGCCAGCACCCGGACCGGATGGTCATGAAGATTGTCCAGATGGGTACTGACGCCGAGCACCACCCGCTGGGCCTGCGCGGTGGACAGCACCGCGGTGCACCACAGATGAGTCGCCAGCAGCAGTACGAGATAGCCGACGGTGACCGGGCTACGGGAGACATAGGTGCCCAGGGCGCGGGCCGCACGACGCATCACGGGGTGATCAAAACACAGCGCTTTCGAGCGGAACACGCTCCATGACGCATCGGGCGACGACCGGTTTCAAGCCACCGGCGGGCGCGCCCGAACCCGGTAGCAATTCGCTGCGGTGCGGGTCGGGTTGGGTGGTGCGGCGGGTGGCGGCACGGGGCGTCCGGGCCGCCACCCGCTTCCCGGCTCAGTGGGCCGCCGACTCCCAGTCCTTGCCGAAGCCGACCGAGACGTCCAGCGGGGCGCTCAGTTCGACCGCGTCGGCCATCTCCCGGCGGAGCAGTTCCTCGACCTTCTTGCGCTCGCCCGGCGCGACCTCGACCACGATTTCGTCGTGTACCTGGAGCAGCATCCGCGACTCCAGCTTCGCGGCCCGCAGTGCCGCGTCGACCCGCAGCATGGCGATCTTGACGATATCGGCGGCGGTGCCCTGGATCGGGGCGTTCAGCGCCATCCGCTCGGCCATCTCGCGGCGCTGGCGGTTGTCGCTGTTGAGGTCGGGGAGGTAGCGGCGGCGGCCGAGCATCGTCTCGGTGTAGCCGGTGGCGCGGGCCTCCTCCACGGCGCGCCGCAGATAGTCGCGCACCCCGCCGAACCGCTCGAAGTAGTTGTCCATCAGCTTGCGGGCCTCATCGGGCTGGATGCCCAGCTGCTGGGAGAGCCCGAAGGCGGACAGGCCGTACGCCAGGCCGTAGGACATCGCCTTGATCTTGCGGCGCATCTCCGCGTCGACCTCGTGGGTGGCGACCGAGAAGACATGGGAGGCGACCGTGGTGTGCAGGTCCTCTCCGGAGGTGAACGCCTCGATCAGGCCCTCGTCCTCGGAGAGATGGGCCATCACCCGCAGCTCGATCTGGCTGTAGTCGGCCGTCAGCAGCGACTCGAAACCCTCACCGACGATGAAACCGCGGCGGATCGCCCGGCCCTCGTCCGTCCGCACCGGGATGTTCTGCAGGTTGGGGTCCGTGGAGGACAGCCGGCCGGTGGCGGCCACGGTCTGATTGAAGGTGGTGTGGATCCGGCCGTCGGCGCCGATGGTCTTGATCAGACCCTCGACGGTGGTGCGCAGCTTGGCCTGCTCACGGTGCCTGAGCATGATCACCGGGAGTTCGTTCTCGGTCTGCGCCGCCAGCCAGGCCAGGGCGTCGGCGTCGGTGGTGTAGCCCGTCTTGGTCTTCTTGGTCTTGGGCAGGCCCAGCTCGCCGAAGAGGACCTCCTGCAGCTGCTTGGGCGAGCCCAGGTTGAACTCGTGGCCGGCGGCGGCATGCGCCTCCTTGACGGCCTGCTGCACCGCGCCCGCGAACTGCTGCTCCATGCGCTCCAGCCAGCCCCGGTCCGCGGCGATGCCGGCCCGCTCCATCCGGGCCAGCAGCACGCTGGTCGGCAGCTCCACCTCGCGCAGCAGCTCGGCCGCGCCGACCTCCGCCAGCTTCGCCTCGAACGCCGTACCCAGGTCGAGGACCGTGCGGGCCTGTCCCATCAGGGCGTCCGCCTCGGCCTGCTCGTCCGCGCCGAAGGCCAGCTGGCCGTCACTGGCCGCCGCGGGGGCGAGATCGCGGCCCAGGTACTCGATGGACAGGGCGTCCAGGGCGAAGGAGCGGCGGCCCGGCTTGACCAGATAGGCGGCCAGCGCGGTGTCCATGGTGACGCCGTCGATGCGCCAGCCGTGCTCGCCGAAGACCCGCATCAGGCCCTTGGCGTTGTGCATCACCTTGGGGCGGGCGGCATCCGCGCTCCACGCGGCGAAGGCCTGCTCGTCGGCCGCGTCGAGCTGGGCGGGGTCGAACCAGGCGGCCGGTCCGCCGGGGGCGGCGAGCGCGACCTCGGCGACGCTGCCGCTGCCGAGGGTCCAGACGTCGACCGTGGCCACGCCGAGCGGCCCCGTGCCGTGTTCGGCCAGCCACGGAGCGAGGTCACCGGCGCCGATGAGCGTGCCGTCCACCTCGACGCCGGGCGCCGGGGCGGCCTCCTCGGCGGCCTCGGCGGCGCCCGGGTCGACGGCGTGCAGCCGGTCGCGCAGGCCCTGGTTGCGGATCTCCAGCGCGTTGAAGAAGACCGAGAGCGCCTCGCGGTCGTACGCCTCGCGGGTCAGCTCCGCCGGGCCGCACGGCAGCTCGACATCGCGCACCATCTCGGTGAGCCGGCGGTTGAGCTTCACCGCGTCCAGGTGCTCGCGGAGGTTGACGCCCGCCTTGCCCTTGACCTCGTCGGCCCGCTCGGCCAACTCCGCGAACGAACCGAACTGGTTGATCCACTTCGTGGCGGTCTTCTCCCCGACGCCCGGGATGCCGGGGAGGTTGTCGGACGGGTCGCCGCGCAGCGCCGCGAAATCGGGGTACTGGGCGGGGGTCAGGCCGTACTTCTCGAAGACCTTCTCCGGGGTGAAGCGGGTCAGCTCCGAGACGCCCTTGGTCGGGTAGAGCACCGTGACGTCGTCGGAGACCAGTTGGAAGGAGTCGCGGTCGCCCGTGACGATCGAGACCTCGAAGCCCTGGGCCGTGGCCTGCTCGGTGAGCGTGGCGATGACGTCGTCGGCCTCGAAGCCCTCGACCGCGAAGCGCTTGACCCGCATCGCGTCGAGCATCTCGCCGATCAGCTCGACCTGCCCCTTGAACTCGTCGGGCGTCTTGGAGCGGTTCGCCTTGTACTCCGCGAACTCCTCGGACCGCCAGGTCTTGCGCGAGACGTCGAAGGCCACCGCGAAATGCGTGGGCGCCTCGTCGCGCAGGGTGTTCGCGAGCATCGACGCGAAGCCGTAGATCGCATTGGTCGGTTGTCCGGTGACGGTCGTGAAATTCTCCACGGGCAGGGCGAAGAACGCCCGGTATGCCATGGAATGCCCGTCCATCAGGAGCAGGCGGGGACGGCCGCCCGCCGCCGCCGGGGTGCCGGTCGCTTCGCTCTTCTTCGCTGCCTTTGCTGCCACGCCCCCGATCCTGCCACGCCCCACTGACAATCCCCGCCGCGACGGCTCCCGGCCTCTTGCCGCGACGACTCCCGGCCTCTTGCCACAACCGCTCCCGAGACCGGCCGGGCCACCCCGCCACCGCCGCACACCGCCCCCGACCTCCCCGTACGCCGCCGGCCCCGCTTGCCACCCCCTGCACCCCGCCACGCGTCCGTGACAGGATCGAATGCGTACGGCAAGCGAATGCGTACGGCAACGGTCCGCCGCACCCGGCGGACCGCGCAGCAACTCACGGCTCAAGGGAGAGCGCCATGGCAGGCAAACCGCCCGTGTCGGACCCCGTCCAGGACGCGCCCCAGGTCAGCGAACCCCAGCACTCCGCCGTCGGGCTGCCGGCCCTCACCCACGCCCTGCGCATCTCCCAGCAGCAGATGGGCGTGCGCCGTACCGCCCTGACCCTGCTGCGCGTCAACCAGCAGGACGGCTTCGACTGCCCCGGCTGCGCCTGGCCCGAGCCCGACAAGCCGCACACCGCCGAATTCTGCGAGAACGGCGCCAAGGCCGTCGCCGAGGAAGCCACCCTGCGCCGCGTCACCCCGGACTTCTTCGCCGCCCACTCCGTCGCCGACCTCGCCGACCGCAGCGGCTACTGGCTCGGCCAGCAGGGCCGCTTGACCCACCCGATGTATCTGGCCGAGGGCGCCGACCACTACGTCCCCGTCTCCTGGGAGCGGGCCTTCGACCTCGTCGGCGAGGAGCTCACCGCCCTCGACTCCCCCGACGAGGCCGTCTTCTACACCTCCGGCCGCACCAGCAACGAGGCCGCCTTCCTCTACCAGCTCTTCGCCCGCGAATTCGGCACCAACAACCTCCCCGACTGCTCCAACATGTGCCATGAGTCGTCGGGCTCCGCGCTCACCGAGACCCTCGGCATCGGCAAGGGCAGCGTCCTGCTGGAGGACCTCTACCAGGCCGACCTGATCATCGTCGCCGGACAGAACCCGGGCACCAACCACCCACGGATGCTCACCGCCCTGGAGAAGGCCAAAGCCGGCGGCACGAAGATCATCTCGATCAATCCGCTGCCCGAGGCCGGCCTGGAGCGCTTCAAGAACCCGCAGACCCCGCGCGGCCTGGCCGGCGGCGGCACCGCGCTCACCGATCTCTTCCTCCAGGTACGCCTCGGCGGCGACCAGGCCCTCTTCCGGGCCCTCAACCGCCTCGTCCTGAACACCGACGGCGCCCTCGACGAGGACTTCATCCGTGCGCACACCCACGGCTTCGAGGAGTTCGCGCAGGCCGCCCGGGCCGACGACGACTGGGACGAGACGCTCGCCGCTACCGGCCTGACCCGCGAGGAGATCGGCCGCGCACTGGCGATGGTCCTCGCCTCCCGGCGCACCATCGTCTGCTGGGCGATGGGCCTGACCCAGCACAAGCACTCCGTCCCCACCATCCGGGAAGTCGTCAACTTCCTGCTGCTGCGCGGCAACATCGGCCGCCCCGGTGCCGGCGTCTGCCCCGTCCGCGGACACAGCAACGTCCAGGGCGACCGCACCATGGGCATCTTCGAACGGCCCGCGCCGGCCTTCCTCGACGCCCTGGAGAAGGAGTTCGGCTTCGCGCCACCCCGGGAGCACGGCCTCGACGTCGTCCGCGCCATCCGCGCGCTGCGCGACGGGCAAGCCAAGGTCTTCTTCGCGATGGGCGGCAACTTCGTCTCCGCCACCCCCGACACCGACGTCACCGAGGCGGCCATGCGCCGCGCCCGGCTCACCGTCCATGTCTCCACGAAACTCAACCGCTCGCACGTGATCACCGGCGCCCGCGCCCTGATCCTGCCGACCCTGGGCCGTACGGAACGCGATGTGCAGCATGGCCCGGACGGGAAAAGCGCCGAGCAGTTCGTGACCGTCGAGGACTCCATGGGCATGGTGCACGCCTCCCGCGGCCGCCTGGAGCCCGCCAGCGGCCATCTGCTGTCCGAGACCGCGATCGTCGCCCGGCTGGCCCGCCGCGTCCTGGGCGAGCGCAGCCGCACCCCCTGGGAGACGTTCGAGCAGGACTACGGGGCGATCCGCGACCGGATCGCCCATGTCGTCCCGGGTTTCGAGGACTTCAACACCAAGGTCGCCCGCCCCGGAGGCTTCGCCCTTCCGCACGCCCCCCGGGACAGCCGCAGCTTCCCCACCGCCACCGGCAAGGCCAACTTCACCGCCGCGCCCGTGGAGTACCCCACCGTCCCCGAAGGACGGCTGCTGCTGCAGACGCTGCGCTCCCACGACCAGTACAACACCACCATCTACGGCCTCAGCGACCGCTACCGCGGCATCAAGAACGGCCGGCGAGTGGTGCTCGTGCACCCCGACGACGCCCGCGAACGGGGTCTGGCCGACGGCGCGTACGCCGACCTGATCAGCGAGTGGACCGACGGCAGCGAGCGGCGCGCGGCCGGCTTCCGCGTCGTGCACTACCCGACGGCCCGCGGGTGTGCGGCCGCCTACTACCCCGAGACCAATGTCCTCATCCCGCTCGACCACACCGCCGACACCAGCAACACCCCGGCCGCCAAGTCCGTGGTGATCCGTCTGGAGAGCGCCCGCGAGGACTGACCGCGGCGGGCCCCGGGCGGCGGGAACAACGACCCCGCGCTGAGCGCTTGCTCAGGGGCCTGATAGGAACAGGCACGGATCGACGACGATCAGGGTGAGCGAACGGAGCCGCAGGCATGGGTGAGCACAGCACGACCACGTTTCCGCAGGAGATCCTCGACCAGTGGGCCGGCCTCGGCCTCGACCTGCCGGCGCTGTTCTCCGCCGGGCACCTCGGCGAGCGGATGAGCGTGCACGTCACCGAGGCCGCCCCGGAGCGCGTCGTCGGCACCATGCCCGTCGAGGGCAACACCCAGCCCTACGGCCTGCTGCACGGCGGGGCCTCGGCCGTCCTGGCCGAAACCCTCGGTTCCGTCGGCTCCATGCTGCACGGCGGCCCCACCAAGATCGCCGTCGGCGTCGACCTGAACTGCACGCACCACCGCGGTGCCCGCTCCGGGCTGGTCACCGGCGTCGCCACCCCCGTACACCGCGGCCGTTCCACCGCCACCTACGAGATCGTCATCACCGACGAGCAGGACAAGCGGGTCTGCACCGCCCGGCTGACCTGCCTGCTGCGCGAGACCGACAGCGACGCCTACCGCAGTTGAGCCACCCCGGCCGGCGCATCGTCGCCCGCCGCCGCGGCCCCGCTTCCGGCCCCCGGGAGCGGGGCCGCCCGCATTTTCGTGACGCTGAGTAGTGGGCGGGCGAGGACGTGCCGCCGCCGATTCCCGTGCCCTTCAAGGGCCCCGGCGCCCCCGCGCCCGCCACGTCCGGATACCGGACGCCGGGCCGTCACCGCGCGCCTCATCCCCCCGTGGAGGTGCACGTTCATCCCCCGCACCGCGTTCGCCCTCCGGTGTAAGGACCATAACGGCAAAACACTCATCGAAGGTCATAACAAGAGCGTCACATCCTGGTCGGCGCCTCTGCCGATGCGGCGAACACCGGCTTAGAGTCACCGCCAGTCACCGCGCCGCCGGGCCCGCTGCAAGCACGGAACCCTGCCTCACCCCGTACAGCCCGGCGCGCGAACCGGCCATACGACAGCTGTGGCCGCCAGGGAAAGGACTGATCGTGCGTCACCGTTCCTTGCTCATCCTCACCACCGCAGTCACCGCCGGCGCCCTCACGCTCTCCGCGTGCGGCTCGCGCGGCGAGAACAAGAGCGGCGACGGCTCCAAGGCAACCGTCGTCATCGGCCTCGACGCCCCCACCACCGGAGAGCTCTCCGCGCTGGGCCTGGGCATCCGCAATTCCGCCCAGCTCGCCATCGACAACGCCAACAAGGCCGGCGAGGTCAAGGGCGTCAACTTCAAACTCGAAGCCCTCGACGACAAGGCCCTGCCCAACGTCGGCCAGCAGAACACCACCAAGCTCGCCGGCGACAAGGACGTCCTCGGCATCGTCGGACCGCTCAATTCCGGCGTCGCCCAGTCCATGCAGCAGGTCTCCAAGCAGAACAACCTCACCCTGATATCCCCGGCGAACACCACCCCGGACCTCACCCAGGGCCCGGACTGGCGGAAGAACAAGCGGGTCCGGCAGTTCCCCACGTACTTCCGCACCGCCACCACCGACGAGGTGCAGGGCGCCTTCGACGGCCAGTACGCCTACGAGAAGATGAAGGCCAAGAAGGTCTACATCATCGACGACCAGAAGACCTACGGCGTCGGCCTGGCCTCCTCCTTCAAGGACCAGTTCACCAAGCTCGGCGGCAAGGTCGTCGGCACCGAGCACGTCAGCCCCGACGACCGCGACTTCAAGGCCGTCGTCTCCAAGGTCAAGTCCGCCAAGCCCGACCTGGTCTTCTACGGCGGCGAATTCCCCGCCTCCGGCCCCCTCAGCCAGCAGCTCAAGGACGGCGGCGTCGCCGTGCCCCTGATGGGCGGCGACGGTATGTACAGCGGCGACTACATCAAGCTCAACAAGAAGGCTCAGGGCGACTACGCCTCCTCCGTCGGCAAGCCCGTCGAAGAGCTCCCCTCGGCCAAGAAGTTCATCGCCGATTACAAGGCGGCCGGCTTCAAGGAGGCCTACGAGGCCTACGGCGGCTCCACCTACGACGCCACCTGGGCCCTCATCCAGGCCGTCAAGAAGGTCGTCGGGGACAACGGCGGCAAGCTCCCCGAAGACGCCCGCAAGAAGGTCGTCGACGCCATGAACACCGTCACCTTCGACGGTGTCACCGGCAAGGTCGCCTTCGACAAGTTCGGCGACACCACCAACACCATGATCACCGCGTATCAGGTCGACAAGGGCGCCTGGGCCTCCCGCTTCAGCGCCGAATTCAAGAAGTTCGACAAGAGCTGACCGACCGCAGCACCACCCACACCCCGGGCCGCGCCAGGACGCCACGAACGACCGACCCTGGCGCGGCCCGTGGCACACCGGGATACCCCAAAACCCTCGTAACTCCCATGCAACGGAGGCCCAGCGGTGAGCGATCTGCCGCAACAGCTGGCCAACGGACTCATCCTCGGCGCGATGTACGGTCTCATCGCGATCGGCTACACGATGGTCTACGGAATCGTCCAGCTCATCAACTTCGCCCACGGCGAGATCTTCATGGTCGGCGGCTTCGGAGCACTCAGCGTCTACCTCGCTCTGCCCGCCGGCACCTCACTCGCCCTCGCACTGCCGATCATGCTCCTCGGCGGCATCGCGGTATCCGTCCTCGTCGGCATCGCAGCCGAACGCTTCGCCTACCGCCCCCTGCGCGGCGCCCCCCGCCTCGCCCCCCTCATCACCGCCATCGGATTGTCCATCGCCCTCCAGCAAGCCATCTGGAAGTGGTACCCCGACGGCAAGCAGGCCCGCGTCTTCCCCCAGTTCAAGGGCCACTCCTTCGAGATCCTGGGCGCCACCGTCCAACGCAGCGACATCTTCGTCCTCATCGCCGCCCCCGCCTGCATGATCGGCCTCGGCTTCTTCGTCGCCAAAACCCGCAGCGGCCGCGCCATGCAGGCCACCGCCCAGGACCCCGACACCGCCAAGCTCATGGGCATCAACACCGACCGCATCATCGTCCTCGCCTTCGCCATCGGCGCCGCCTTCGCCGGCGTCGCCGCCGTCGCCTACGGACTGCGCACCGGCGAGGTCCAATTCCGCATGGGCTTCATCATGGGCCTCAAGGCCTTCACCGCCGCCGTACTCGGCGGCATCGGCAACATCTACGGCGCCATGCTCGGCGGCGTCGTCCTCGGCATCGCCGAAGCCCTCGCCACCGCCTACATCGAAGAAATACCGGGCATGGAGCAATTCGGCGGCGGAGCCTGGAAGGACGTCTGGGCATTCGTCCTCCTCATCCTCGTACTCCTGCTGAGACCACAGGGCCTCCTGGGCGAACGTGTCGCGGATCGGGCGTGATAGCGATGACCACTGACACCACCACAACCCCCGCGCGCGGCCTGCTCCCCCTCCCCGAACGCACCGCCCGCCTCACCACCGCCGCCGGCGCCCTCGCCACCGCACTCTCCACCGGCCTCGCCTGGACCTGGAGCAGCGACTTCCCCGGCGACCTCACCTACAACTTCTCCCCCGCCGGCCTCCAGCTCATCACCCTCTTCGGCGGACTCCTCACCCTCCTCCTCGCCACCGCGGCACTCGGCGTCCGCGGACTGCAATGGCTCACCCCCGCAGGACGCAACGCCCCCACCCTCCTCGCCGCCCTGGCCACCTTCGCCGCGACGTGGTTCACCCTGATCTCCATCGCCGTCCAGCTCGGCGGCCTGATCAACCTCGAACCCGGCGGCCTCCTCGCCGCCATCGCCTCCCTCCTCACCCTCCTCGGCGCCCTCGCCCTCCCCCCGGACAACCCCGGCGACACCACACCGGCCGGCGCACGGCAACGCTTCACCGCGGCCCTCGCCGCCAGCCCCCTACGGCGCCGCACCCGCGAACTCCCCTCCTGGGCCGAGATCCTGATCATCGCCGCCGCCTTCGCCGCCGGCCTGCTCGCCTTCACCTACGGCATCGACACCGACGACGGCGCCCCCTTCGTCGGCTACCTGCTCTTCATGGCGCTCGCCGTCCCCGCCCTCAACCGGGCCGGACTCATCGCCCGCCTGACGGCACTGACCCGCAACCACCGCGGCGTGGCCCTCTGCGCGGCCTTCCTCTCCGCCGCCAGCTTCCCCTTCACCCAGGACACCGACCAATACACGATCATCGGGGCCAACATCCTGATCTTCGCCACCGTCGCCCTGGGCCTCAACGTCGTCGTCGGCCTCGCCGGCCTCCTCGACCTCGGATACGTCGCCTTCCTCGGCGTCGGCGCCTACGCCGCCGCCCTCGTCTCCGGCTCCGCCGAATCCGCCCTCGGCCTCCACTTCCCCTTCTGGGCCGCCCTCCTCACCGGCGCCGCCGCCTCCCTCGTCTTCGGCGTCCTCATCGGCGCCCCCACCCTCCGCCTGCGCGGCGACTACCTCGCCATCGTCACCCTCGGCTTCGGTGAGATCTTCCGCATCGCCATGCTCAACCTCAACGGCACCACCGGCCCCGACATCACCAACGGCGCCATGGGCATCCCCAACATCCCCAACCTCGAAATCTTCGGCTTCAACTTCGGCGAACCCCACGAAATCCTCGGCATCCCCATCGCCACCTACGGCAACTACTACCTGCTGATGATCCTCGTGACGGCCTTCGTCGTCCTCGTCTTCCGCCGCGCCGCCGCCTCCCGCATCGGCCGCGCCTGGATCGCCATCCGCGAAGACGAAACCGCCGCCATCGCCATGGGCATCAACAGCTTCCGCCTCCGGCTCCTGGCCTTCGCGCTCGGCGCCGCGCTCGCCGGACTCGCCGGGACCGTGCACGCCCACGTCGTCACCACCGCCACCCCCGAGCAGTTCCAGTTCGCCGGCCCGCAGCCCCCCAACTCCGCCTTCCTCCTCGCCGCCGTCATCCTCGGCGGCATGGGAACCCTCAGCGGACCCCTCGTCGGCGCCGCCCTGCTCTTCCTCATCCCGGCCAAGCTCGACTTCATCCAGGACTACCAACTCCTGCTCTTCGGCCTCGCCCTCGTCCTCCTGATGCGCTTCCGGCCCGAAGGCCTCATCCCCGACCGCCGCAAACAGCTGGAATTCCACGAAACCGGCCAGCTCGACGTGCCCGACCAGCGCCTCCCCGACACCGACGCCACCCTCGGCGTCACCAAGGCAAAGGCGTGAGGACCATGACCACAGCACCCAGCCTCGCACCCGCCACCGACACCGTCCTCAAGGCCGAAGGCGTCACCATGCGCTTCGGCGGACTCACCGCCGTACGCGGCGTCGACCTCACCGTCGGCAGCGGCGAAATCGTCGGCCTCATAGGCCCCAACGGCGCCGGCAAAACCACCTTCTTCAACTGCCTCACCGGCCTCTACGTGCCCACCGAAGGCACCGTCAGCTACCGCGGCACCCGACTCTCCCGCAAACCCCACCTCGTCACCCAGGCCGGCGTCGCCCGCACCTTCCAGAACATCCGCCTCTTCGCCAACATGACCGTCCTCGAAAACGTCCTCGTCGGACGCCACACCCGCACCAAAGAAGGCCTCTGGTCCGCCCTCCTGCGCGGCCCCGGCTTCAAAAAGGCGGAACGCACCAGCGAAGAACGCGCCATGGAACTCCTGGAGTTCACCGGCCTCGCGCACAAGCGCGACCACCTCGCCCGCAACCTCCCCTACGGCGAACAACGCAAGCTCGAAATCGCCCGCGCCCTCGCCAGCGAACCAGGACTCCTCCTGCTGGACGAACCCACCGCCGGCATGAACCCCTACGAAACCCGCGCCACCCAAGACCTGGTCCTCGCCATCCGCGCCCAGGGCACCGCCGTCCTCGTCATCGAGCACGACATGCGCTTCATCTTCAACCTCTGCGACCGCGTCGCCGTCCTCGTCCAAGGCCAAAAACTCGTCGAAGGCACCGCAGAAGTCGTCCAGGCCGACGACCGCGTCATCGCCGCCTACCTGGGCGAACCCGTCGACGACCACACCACACCGGACGACGCGGCCGACCCGGCACCCACCGCGGACACCCCGGACCCGGGCGGCGCCCCCGCCGCGGAAACCGCCCCCGACGCCACGGCCCCGGCAGACCGGCCGGCCCAGGGACCCACCGGAGACACCCCATGACCGCACTGCTCGAAGTCGAGGACCTCCGCGTCGCCTACGGCAAGATCGAAGCCGTCAAAGGCATCTCGTTCTCCGTCGAAGCAGGAGAAGCCGTCACCCTCATCGGCACCAACGGCGCCGGCAAAACCACCACCCTGCGCACCCTCTCCGGCCTCCTCAAGCCCCTCGCCGGAAAGATCACCTTCGACGGCGAACCCCTCAACGACGTCCCCGCCCACAAGATCGTCGAACGCGGCCTCGCCCACTCCCCCGAAGGCCGCCGCCTCTTCCCCCGCCTCACCATCGCCGAAAACCTCCAGCTCGGCGCCTTCCTCCGCAAAGACACCGCAGGCATCGACGCCGACATCCAACGCGTCTACGACCTCTTCCCCATCCTCGGCGAACGCCGCAAACAAGCCTCCGGCACCCTCTCCGGCGGCGAACAGCAAATGCTCGCCATGGGCCGCGCCCTGATGTCGCGCCCCAAACTCCTCATGCTCGACGAACCCTCCATGGGCCTCTCCCCGATCATGATGCAGAAGATCATGGAAACCATCCGCGAACTCCGCTCCCAGGGCACCACCATCCTCCTCGTCGAACAGAACGCCCAGGCCGCGCTCTCCCTCGCCGACCAGGGACACGTCATGGAAATCGGCCGCATCGTCCTCTCCGGCAGCGGCCCATCCCTCCTCCACGACGAATCCGTCCGCAAGGCCTACCTCGGCGAGGACTGACCCCACACGCGAGCGGCCCCGCACCGGACAACCGGTACGGGGCCGCTCGCACACACAGCGCAGCTACTCGTCCTTCTTCTGCTGCTTCTTCTCCTCGGCATCCTCGATGACCGCCTCGGCCACCTGCTGCATCGACAGCCGGCGATCCATCGACGTCTTCTGAATCCACCGGAACGCCGCCGGCTCCGTCAGCCCGTACTGCGTCTGCAGAATGCTCTTCGCCCGGTCCACCAGCTTCCGGGTCTCCAGCCGCTGCGTGAGATCCTCGATCTCCTTCTCCAGCGTCCGCAGCTCGGTGAACCGGCTCACCGCCATCTCGATCGCCGGAACCACATCGGTCTTCGAGAACGGCTTCACCAGATACGCCATCGCCCCCGCGTCCCGCGCCCGCTCCACCAGCTCACGCTGCGAGAACGCGGTCAGCATCAGCACCGGCGCGATGCTCTCCTCGCAGATCACCTCGGCCGCCGAGATCCCGTCCAGCACCGGCATCTTCACATCCAGGATCACCAGATCGGGGCGGTGCTCCCGGGCCAGCTCCACGGCCGTCTGACCGTCCCCGGCCTCACCCACGACGGTGTAGCCCTCCTCCTCCAGCATCTCTTTGAGATCGAGACGGATGAGGGCCTCGTCCTCGGCGATCACGACGCGCGTGGTCAGCGGCGGGACGTGCGACTGATCGTCATCGGCGACGGGCTGCTCGGGCTCAGCGGCGCTCACGGGACTCCTCGTTCAGGCAGGTGGTGCCCTTGCAGCCTACCTAGAGGCGGCCATCGTGATGCACACGGTAGGGTGTCTCTGCAGCCGGCCCGGTTGGTGGAACTGGTCAGACACGCGGCTCTCAAACAGCCGTGCCTTCGGGCATGTGGGTTCGAATCCCACACCGGGCACTCTCGCACAAGCGGAACATCACCTTCGCGTGGTTCGCACGCATTTTCACCCCGCACCCGTGATTCGTCACGCACAGTGATGTCATGGACTTCCACGGCACAGACCTGCGGCACAAGGCAATCGCCCAGCTCCGCGCGGGGGCAAGGAACGCGGACGTGGCCCGCGCGTTGGGCATCCCCCTCGGCACCGTCGGCTATTGGCGACACTTGGACCGCGCCAAACGCGGAGAGTGCCCGGGCTCCCACCACCCCAGATGCCCACGCTGCGACGGACGCGACCTCGACGCGGCGGCATACGCCTACCTCTTGGCCCTCTATCTCGGCGACGGCCACATCATCCAGTACTCGACGCACCGCGTGCCAAGCCTCATGGTCACGTGCGGCGACGACTGGCCCGGCCTGATGGACGCCTGCGAAACCGCAATGCGCGCAGTCTTCCCGGACAACTCCGTGTGCCGCGTCAGCAGGACCGGCTGCCACAACGTGAAGGTCTACTCGAAGCACTTATCGTGCGTGTTCCCGCAGCACGGCGAGGGCAAGAAGCACGAGCGACCGATCGTCCTCGAACCCTGGCAACAGCAGATCGTGGACGCACACCCGTGGGAGTTCATCCGCGGGCTGATCCACTCAGACGGCTGCCGGATCACCAACTGGACCACCCGGCTCGTAGGCGGCGAGCGCAAGCGGTACGAATACCCGCGGTACTTCTTCAGCAACAAGTCGGACGACATCCGCAGGCTCTGCTCGGACACCCTCACGAAGGTCGGGGTCGAGTGGACGACCCTTGCCCGCGGCAGCGACCCGTTCAACATCTCCGTGGCCCGCAAGGCCTCCGTCGCCCTCATGGATCAACACATCGGGCCGAAGTACTGACGCGGACGGCAGTCAGGTACCTCGGCCCAGCGGGTTCAGGTGTGGTGCGGGTGGAGCTACTTCGGGGAGTCGTCCTCGCCGATGTGGTGGACGCGGACGAGGTTGGTGGAGCCGGGGACGCCGGGCGGGGAGCCGGCGGTGATGATGACGACGTCGCCCTTCTGGCAGCGGCCGAGGGCGAGGAGGTGCTCGTCGACCTGGGCGACCATCTCGTCGGTGGAGTTGACGGTCGGGCCGAGGAAGGTCTCCACACCCCAGCTGACGTTGAGCTGGGCGCGGGTGGCCGGGTCGGGGGTGAAGGCGAGCAGGGGGATGGGTGAGCGGTAGCGGGAGAGGCGGCGGACGGTGTCGCCGGACTGGGTGAAGGCGACGAGGAACTTGGCGCCGAGGAAGTCGCCCATTTCGGCGGCGGCGCGGGCGACGGCGCCGCCCTGGGTGCGGGGTTTGCTGGTTTCGGTGAGCGGCGGGAGGCCCTTGGCGAGGATGTCTTCCTCGGCGGCTTCGACGATGCGGCTCATCGTGCGGACGGTTTCGGTGGGGTATTTGCCGACGCTGGTCTCGCCGGAGAGCATCACGGCGTCGGTGCCGTCGATGACGGCGTTGGCGACGTCGGAGGCCTCGGCGCGGGTGGGGCGGGAGTTGTCGATCATCGAGTCGAGCATCTGGGTGGCGACGATGACCGGTTTGGCGTTGCGCTTGGCGAGCTTGATGGCGCGCTTTTGGACGATGGGGACGGTTTCGAGGGGCATTTCGACGCCGAGGTCGCCGCGGGCGACCATGATGCCGTCGAAGGCGGCGACGATGTCGTCGATGTTGTCGACGGCCTGGGGTTTTTCGACCTTGGCGATGACCGGCAGGGTGCGGTTCTCCTCGCGCATGATGCGGTGGACGTCGTGGATGTCGCGGCCGCTGCGGACGAAGGAGAGGGCGATGATGTCGGCGCCGTAGCGCAGGGCCCAGCGGAGGTCGTCCTGGTCTTTTTCGGAGAGGGCGGGGACGGAGACGGCGACGCCGGGGAGGTTGAGGCCTTTGTGGTCGGAGACCATGCCGCCTTCGATGACCTTGGTGCGGACGTGGGGTCCGTCGACGCCGAGGACTTCGAGGGTGACTTTGCCGTCGTCGACGAGGATGCGTTCGCCGGTGGTGACGTCGGCGGCGAGGCCGTCGTAGGTGGTGCCGCAGATCTGGCGGTCGCCTTCGACGGCGGGTTCGACGGTGATCGTGAACTCGTCGTCGCGTTCGAGAAGTACGGGGCCTTCGCGGAATCGGCCGAGTCGGATCTTCGGGCCTTGAAGGTCGGCGAGGATGCCGACGGTGCGGCCGGATTCCTCGGCGGCCTTGCGGACCCGGTCGACGCGCGCTTCGTGGTCGGTGTAGGTGCCGTGGCTGAGGTTGCAGCGGGCGATGTCCATTCCGGCGTCGACGAGGGCTTTGATCTGCTCGTACGAGTCGGTGGCGGGGCCCAGTGTGCAGACGATTTTTGCTCGGCGCATGGTTCGACTCTATGACTTACCGGGCGGTAGGGAACGGTAGGAAAGTGTCTGCTCAACGAGGGCTTGATGAAAGGCTGTTGACAAGTCTTGGAATGCGCGCGACCCCGCTCCGATGAGCGGAATGCCGCCCTGGCGCGGGGTGGTCTCACAGTGCGGGACGGGTCATCGTAAAGCGTGCGTTGACGTGGGCGTAGACGGTCTGGCGCTGGGGTTCGAGGTCGAGGGCGGGGGCGGTTTCCTGGGTGGCGCCGCCGTAGCCGGGGACGGAGCGCATGGCGGGGGCGGCGGTGGGGGCGGCGTTCTCGGCGCCGAGGTCGGCGATTTCGAGGAGGGCGTCGAGGCGGGCGCCGACGGCCTCGGCGTATTCGCGGGCGCGCTGGACGGCTTCGTGGACGGCTTGGGTGCGGGCTGCGCGGTGGGCGGGTGAGTCGGGGCGCAGGGCCCACCAGGGGCCGTCGACGCGGGTGAGGTCGAGGTCGGCGAGGCGGGTGGTGAGTTCGCCGAGGGTGGTGAAGTCGTTGAGGGTGGCGGTGTGGGTGACGCGTCCGTGGTAGGCGCGGATGCGTTCGTGGCGGCCTTTTTCGGTGAGCTGCGGGGTGAGGCTGAAGGTGCCGGTTTCGAGTTTTTCGAGGGCGGCGCCGTAGGTCTTGAGGAGGGTGAGGGCTTGTTCGTTGCGGCGGGTGAGGTCGGTGAGGGCGGCGCTGCGGTCGGTGCCGCGGGCGCTGACGGTGACGGTGATGCGGGCGATTTCGGGGTCGGCTTCGAGGCGGGCTTCGCCGCGTACGGCGAGGCGGGGTGTGTCGGGGGTGCCGTAGGGGAGGGCGGGGGCGGGGGTGCCGTCGGCGGGGTCGGTCATGGGTGCCTCCGGGTGGTGGGGTGGGCTGCGGCTGAATCTACGTGCGTTGCCCACGCGGGTGGAGGCTTTGTGGCGTGCGGCGGCGTTCTCCGGCCGGGGTGGGCATCCGCTCGCCCCTTGGTAGGTCATGGGATGCCGGGGTGCTGGGGCCGCCGGTGGCCGGTGGCGGCGGCGGTGCCGGGACATCGCCGCCGCTGGGTCAGCCGCGGGGGACGAGGGTGGAGCCCTGGCGGGGGACGGTGCCGGTGCGTCCGGGGGGCGGGGCCTGTGGGAGGCCGAAGGTGGTGAAGGCGGTGCGGGTGGGGAGGGGGTAGGGGGTGGTGTCGGTGAGGGAGTTGAGGATGGTGGCGCTGCGCCAGGCGGCGAGGCCGAGGTCGGGGGTGCCGACGCCGTGGGTGTGGGTTTCGGCGTTCTGGACGTAGATCTGGCCGGTGACGGAGGGGTCGAGGACCAGGCGGTGGTTCACGTCGATGCGGGGGCGTTCGGCGGAGTCTCGGCGTACGTAGGGGTCGAGGGCGGCGAGGAGGGTGTCCATGCGGCGTTCCCGGTAGCCGGTGGCGAGGATGACGGCGTCGGCGGTGAGGCGGGTGCGGGTGCCTTGCTGGGTGTGGTCGAGGTGGAGTTCGACCTTGGTGTTGCCGACGCGGCCTGCGGTGCGGACGCAGACGCCGGGGGTGAGGGTGGCGTCGGGCCAGCCGCCGTCGAGGGTGCGGCGGTAGAGCTCGTCGTGGATGGCGGCGAGGGTGTCGTGGTCGATGGCTTTGTGGAGTTGCCATTGGCTGGGGACGAGGGCGTCGCGGACGCGTTCGGGGAGGGAGTGGAAGTAGCGGGTGTAGTCGGGAGTGAAGTGTTCCAGGCCGATTTTGCTGTATTCCATGGGCGCGAAGGCGGGGGTGCGGGCGAGCCAGTGGAGGCCTTCGCGGCCTGCGGGGCGGGCGCGGAGCTGGTCGAGGAAGATCTCGGCGCCCGATTGGCCGGCGCCGATGATGGTGAGGCGGTCGGCGGTGAGCAGGCGGTCGCGGTGGTCGAGGTAGTCGGCGGAGTGGATGACGGGGACGTTGGGGGCGTCGGCGAGGGGGCGCAGGGGGACGGGGACGTGGGGGGTGGTGCCGATGCCGAGGACGAGGTTGCGGGCGTAGGTGCGGCCGAGGGCTTCGGCTTCGCCGTCGGGGTCGAGTTGGGCGAAGTCGACTTCGAAGGCTTCGCGTTCGGGGTTCCAGCGGACGGCGTCGATCTGGTGGCCGAAGTGGAGGGCGGGGAGGTTTTCGCTGACCCAGCGGCAGTAGGCGTCGTATTCGGCGCGGTGGAGGTGGAAGCGTTCGGCGAAGTAGAAGGGGAAGAGGCGTTCGCGGGTCTTGAGGTAGTTGAGGAAGCTCCAGGGGCTGGCGGGGTCGGCGAGGGTGACGAGGTCGGCGAGGAAGGGGACTTGGAGGGTGGTGCCGTCGATGAGGAGGCCGTGGTGCCACTGGAAGTTGGGGCGCTGGTCGTAGAAGGCGGTGCGGAGGTGGGTGAGGGGGTGGGCGAGGGCGGCGAGGGAGAGGTTGAAGGGGCCGATGCCGATGCCGACGAGGTCGAGGGGTTCGTCGGGGGCGGTGGTGCCCGTGGTGTCGGTGGTGAGGGGCGCTTCACGGGGCTGGGTGTGCGTCATCGGAGGGTCTGGCCTTCCACGAGAGTGAGCAGGGTGGTGAGGTCTCCGGGTTGGGTGTGGGGGTTGAGGAGGGTGGCCTTGAGCCAGAGCCCGGTGGGGGTGGTGGCGCGGCCGAGGACGGCACGGCCGTCGATGAGCAGGGTGCGGCGGACGGCGGCGAGGGTGGTGTCGGTGATGCCGGTGGGGCGGAAGAGGACGGTGCTGAGGGTGGGGCGGGAGTGGAGTTCGTAGAAGGGGTGGGCCTCGATGAGGTCGGCGAGGGTCTGGGCGGCGGCGAGGGTGCGGTCGACGAGGTCGCCGAGGCCGTGGCGGCCGAGGGCTTTGAGGGTGACGGCGATTTTGAGGATGTCGGGGCGGCGGGTGGTGCGCAGTGAGCGGCTGAGCAGGTCGGGGAGTCCGGCTTCGGTGTCGTCGTCGGCGTTGAGGTAGTCGGCCTGGTGGGCGAGGGGGGCCAGGGTGGTGGGGCCGGGGACGGCCAGGAGGCCGGCGGCGACGGGTTGCCAGCCGAGTTTGTGCAGGTCGAGGGCGACGGTGTGGGCTCGGTCGAGGCCGCTCAGGGTGGCCGCGTGGGTGTCGCTGAAGAGCAGGGCTCCCCCGTAGGCGGCGTCGACGTGGAAGCGGGCGCCGTGCCGTTCGGTGAGGTCGGCGAGGGCGGGGAGGGGGTCGATGGCGCCGGAGTCGGTGGTGCCTGCGGTGGCGGTGAGGAGGAGGGGGCCGGTGTGTCCGGCGAGGTTGGCCAGGCAGGTGTGGACGGTGTCGGGGGTGAGGATGCCGTCGGGGGTGGGGAGGGTGAGGGGTTCGGGGAGGCCGAGGAGCCAGGCGGAGCGGTGGATGCTGTGGTGGGCGTTGGCGCCGCAGATGATCTGGAGGGGGCCGGCGGTGGGGTGGTCGGCCGCGGCGGCCTCGCGGGCGAGGAGCAGGGCGAGCTGGTTGGATTCGGTGCCGCCGGTGGTGATCAGGGCGTCGGGGGCGGTGGCCCGGGGGTAGACCAGTGCGGCGAGTGCGCGGCTGGTGAGGGTCTCCAGGGCGGAGGCGGCGGGGGCCTGGTCCCAGGAGTCCATGGAGGGGTTGAGGGCGCAGGCGGCGAGGTCCGCGGCGGTGGCGAGGGCCAGGGGCGGGCAGTGCAGATGGGCGGCGCAGTGCGGGTCTGCGGGGTCGGCGGCGCCGGCGGCGAGGGTGTGGACGAGGGTGCGCAGGGCGGCGTGCGGGCCGGTGCCGTGGTCGGGCAGGAGGGGGTGGCAGGCGTCGCGTACGGTGCGGGCGACGGTGTCGGGGCCGCCGGGCGGGAGGGGGCCGGCACGGTCCTCGGCGCCGGTGGTGAGGGCGTCGAGGACGGTGTCGAGGAGGGGGCGCAGTGCGCGGGGGCCGTTGGTGCCGCCTGCGAGGGCGGTGCCGGCAGGGGGCGCAGACATCAATGTGCTCTTCTGTCAGGAGAGTTCGGGCGGTCCCATACGGACGAGCCCTGAGGCGGCCCTAAGTTACTTTCCCTGTACAGCACGTATCTACTGGTTGCGGTCATACCACCCGTAAGTGGTACGGATGTTTACCGCGGGTGTGTGCGGGGTGCCGCCGGCTGCCGGTCCGGCGGCACCTGTTGGTGCTCTAGGGCGCGTCGGCCGCGGCGCGTATCTTCAGCGCCCGTCGCAGGTCGTCCAGTTGGTCGACCAGTTTGCGGCGGAGGGCGGGGGTCGGCTGGCTCTCGGCGAGGCAGGCTTCGCCGAGGCGGAGGGTCTCGTCCTCGACGAAGGTGTCGGGGAAGGCCTGGCGGCCGGCGGCGGCGGCGAGGGCGGGGCCGCGGGCGGCGGCGAGGGCGGGGGCGGCGGTGAAGTAGCGGGCCACGTAGGGGCGCAGCAGTTCGTGCTGTTCGGGTGCCCAGAAGCCGGTGGCGGTGGCGATGAAGAGGTAGTTGGACAGGGCTGGTTTCCCGCCGGTCCCGTCGGTGGTGAACAGGGCGTCCCAGGCGGCCTGTTTGGCGGCGGGGTCGGGGAGGGCGGCGTGGCAGCGGGCGGCGCCTTCGCGGCCGGTGGCGCCGGGGTCGCGGGCGAGTTCGGCGTCGATGGTCGCGCGGAGTGCGTCGAGGGGGCCGGCGCCGAGGGTGGCGAGCCGGCCGAGGATGCGCCAGCGCAGTTCGGGGTCGAGGTGGGGGCCGCCGGGGACGCTGCCGTCGTCGAGCCAGTCCTGGATGCCTTCGGGGGTGGTGGCGCTGTCGATGAAGGCCCGTACGGCGGTGAGCCGGAGGCCTGCTTCCCTGCCGTGTGCGGGGCCTTCGGTGCGGCGGAGGATGTCGCGGCTGAGGGCGGTGAGGGTGGTCAGGGCGGTGTGGCGTTGGGCGGACGGGAGGTAGTGGTCGGCGATCTGGGCGCGGGCGAAGGAGAGGACGCCCTGGAGGATCGCGAGATCGGTTTCGTGGGGGAGGTGGGTGCGGGCGGCGTCGAGGTAGGCGGTGGGGGCGAGGGCGCCGTCGCGGACCATGTCGCGGGCGGCGTTCCAGACCACGGCTCGGGTGAGCGGGTCGGGCAGGCCGGACAGTGAGCGGGCCACGGTCTGCCAGGAGGCCGGATCGAATCGGACCTTGGCGTAGGTGAGGTCGCCGTCGTTGAGGACGAGGAGGTCGGGGGCGGGCTTGGGGAAGGCGCGGCGGGTGCGGCCCTCTTCCGCGGGGATGTCCAGCTCGAAGCGGTCGCGCAGGACGAGCCGGCCGGGGTCGGTGAGGTCCTGGTCGTACGCGCCGACGGCGATGCGGTGCGGGCGGCTGCCGCTGTGGTGGACGTCGAGGTGCCAGGTGTCGTGGCCGGTGGCGGCCTCGGGGGTGAGGGTGTCGACTCCGGTGGTGCGCAGCCAGCGTGCGGCCCAGGCGTGCACGTCGCGGTCGGTGGCGCGGCCGAGGGAGTCGAGGAAGTCGGCGAGGGCGGCGTTGCCGAAGCGGTGCCGGGCGAAGTGGTCGTTGATGCCGGCGAGGAAGTCCTTCTCCCCCATCCAGGCGACGAGCTGGCGCAGGGCGGAGGCGCCCTTGGCGTAGGAGATGCCGTCGAAGTTGAGGAGGGCGGACGCGGTGTCGGGGACGTCGTCGGGGTCCGGGGCGACGGGGTGGGTCGAGGGCCGCTGGTCGGCGTCGTAGCCCCAGCCCTTGCGGGCGACGGCGAAATCGGTCCAGGTGTCGCTGAAGCGAGTGGCCTCGGACAGGACCTGGTAGCCCATGTATTCGGCGAAGGACTCGTTCAGCCAGATGTCGTCCCACCACTGGAGGGTGACCAGGTCGCCGAACCACATGTGGGCCATTTCGTGGGCGATGACCATGCCGCGGGTCTGGCGTTCGGTGTCGGTGACCGCCGAGCGGAAGACGAACTCGTCGCGGAAGGTGACCAGTCCGGGGTTCTCCATGGCGCCGGCGTTGAATTCGGGGACGAACGCCTGGTCGTAGGAGTCGAAGGGGTAGGGCTCCTCGAAGATCTCGTGGAAGCGGTCGAAGCAGCGGCGGGTGAGGTCGAGGATCTCCTCGGCGTCGGCGTCCAGGTGGGGCGCGAGCGAGCGGCGGCAGTGGATGCCGAAGGGCAGTCCGGCGTGTTCGGTGCGGACACTGTGCCAGCGGCCGGCGGCGACGGCGACGAGGTAGGTGCTGATGCGGGGGGTGGGGGCGAGGGTCCAGTGGCCGGGGTCGCCCTGGGTGGCGATGCCGTTGCCGAGGACGGTCCAGTCGGTGGGGGCGGTGACGGTGAGGGCGAAGACCGCCTTGAGGTCGGGCTGGTCGAAGGCGCCGAAGACGCGTTGGACGTCGTCCAGGAACAGCTGGGTGTAGACGTAGCTCTCGCCGTCGGCCGGGTCGGTGAAGCGGTGCATGCCCTCGCCGGTGCGGGAGTAGCACATGGTGGCGTCCAGGCGCAGTTCGTGGGCGCCGGGGGTGAGGCCGGTGAGCGGGAGGCGGTTGTCGTCCAGGGCCGCGGGGTCGAGGGGCCGGCCGTCGAGGGTGGCGGAGTGCAGCTCGGCGGGTTTGAGCTCGACGAAGGTGTCGCCGGCGGTCCGTGCGGTGAACTGGATGACCGTATGGGACCCGAACCGGTCGGCACCTCGGGTGAGGTCGAGGGCGATGTCGTAATGGTGGACGTCGATCAGTTGAACTCGGGTCTGCGCCTCGTCGCGCTGCAGTGCGGGCATGGGGTCATGCTGCCGTACGGTCCGTGGGGCGTGCACGGGGGTTTGACAGGGTGGGGTTGTGGGTGCGGTCCCGGCTGCGGGGCGGTGGCACTGGCCGTTAGCGACCATGCGGGCCCGGTATGTCCCCTCCGGCCCTCGTTCGTTCCCGGCTGTGGGGGCGGTGGCACTGGCCGTCACCGCTCATGTGGGCCCCGCGCCATGGTGGCCCTGGTATGTCCGGGTCAGCCGCCGACCAGTGGTGGGTCGTTCGGGTCCGGGATCTGGGTGGACCAGCCGCCGGGGACGCTGTGGACCTGGCGGTCGCGGAAGCGGATGGGGGCGGTGCCGACGCGGCGGGTGAAGAGGCGGCTGAAGTAGGCGGGGTCTTCGTAGCCGACGCGGCGGGCCACTGCGGCCACCGGGAGTTCGGTTCCTGCCAGGAGTTCCTTGGCGCGGCCCAGGCGGATGCCCAGCAGGTAGTCCTTGGGGCTGCAGCCGGCGCCGCGGCGTACGGCGGTGCGGAGTTCGGCCGGTGTCATGCCGTGCCGGGCGGCGTGTTCGGCGACGGAGAGTGGCAGGAACGCGTCGCGGGCCAGTGCCTGGAGGACGGGTTCGCCGTCGGCGTCCGTATCGGCGCGGGCCCGGCGCAGGGCGACCAGGAGTTCGTGGACGGCGGCGGAGGTCTCCACCTCCAGGAGCGGGTTGCCGCGGCGGGCCGCGCGGGCGATGCGTCCCACGGCGGCGCGCGCGGGGCCGGTGTCCGCGAGGGGGACGAGGGGGCGGTCGCGCTCGATGTAGCCGAGTTCGGTGTAGGTCTCGGCGGCGGGGCCGGTGAAGTCGACGAAGCTCTCGTCCCAGCCGGTCTCGGGGTCGGCGCCGTAGTGGTGCACCACGCCTGGCGTGATCCACAGCAGGGCGGGGGCGGTGACCGTGTGGCGGTGGCCGTCGGGGGTGGTGCACCAGCCGTGGCCGGCACTGATGACGATGGCGACGTGGTGGTCGAGGGTGCGCGGGCCGACCGCGGGGAGGGTGCCGTGCTGGAGGCCGACCCCCAGGCAGACCAGGCCGAGCCGGTGGTGGACCGGGTTCGGGGTGAAGTACCGCATCCAGGTGTGGTACACGTCCGGGCCTCCCGTCGCCGCGTGCCTGTCCGTACCGCTCCGTCGAACCGTCCAACCGCAGCCGATCTTTGTCCATGGACCGTCACACCGCCAGAGGGCGAGGGTGACCGGAGACCGGGCATGCGCGGCCGGTGGCGCGCGGGAGACGACACAGGGGCGGGTGACGTGACGCGGTTCGAGGTGGGCGAGCGGGACTTCTTGCTGGACGGGCGGCCGGTGCGGCTGCTGTCGGGGGCGCTGCACTACTTCCGGGTGCACGAGGAGCAGTGGGGGCACCGACTGGCGATGCTCCGGGCGATGGGCCTGAATTGTGTGGAGACCTATGTGCCGTGGAATCTGCACGAGCCGCGGCCCGGGGAGTTCCGGGACCCGGAGGCGCTGGGGCGGTTCCTGGACGCGGCGCAGGCGGCGGGGCTGTGGGCGATCGTCCGCCCGGGGCCGTACATCTGCGCGGAGTGGGAGAACGGCGGGCTGCCGGAGTGGCTGACCGGGCCGCTGGGGCGGCGGGTGCGGACGCGGGACGCGGCGTATCTGCGGGCCGTGGACCGCTGGTTCGGGCGGTTGCTGCCGCAGGTCGTGGCGCGTCAGTGCACCGAGACCTCGGGGCCCGGCGGGCCGGGCGGCGGGCCGGTGCTCATGGTGCAGGCGGAGAACGAGTACGGCTCGTACGGCAGCGATGGCGCGTATCTGGCGTGGCTGGTGGACCGACTGCGTGGGCTGGGGGTGCGGGTGCCGCTGTGTACGTCGGACGGGCCCGAGGAGCACATGCTGAGCGGGGGGTCGGTGCCGGGGGTGCTGGCCACCGTCAATTTCGGTTCCGGGGCGCGGGAGGCGCTGGCGGCGCTGCGGCGCCACCGGGCGGACGGGCCGCTGATGTGCATGGAGTTCTGGTGCGGGTGGTTCGCGCACTGGGGGCGGGAGCAGGCGGCGCGCACGGCGCGGGATGCGGCGGCGGCGCTGCGGGAGATCCTGGAGTGCGGGGCCTCGGTCAATGTGTACATGGCGCACGGTGGTACGAGCTTCGGCGGGTGGGCGGGGGCCAACCGGTCGGGTGAGCTGCAGGACGGGGCGTTGCAGGCGACGGTGACCTCGTACGACTACGGGGCGCCGGTCGATGAACGGGGGCGGCCCACGGAGAAGTTCTGGCGGTTCCGGGAGGTGCTCGCCGAGTGGGCGCAGGGGCCGCTGCCGCCGGTGCCGGAGCCGTTGCCGTGCCTGGCGGCTCCGGCGCGTGCGGTGCTCGGGGAGTGGGCGCCGGCCGGGGAGGTGATGGCGGCGCTGGGGGGTGCGGAGGTCGAGGGGGGCGGCCCGGCGACGTTCGAGGAGCTGGGCGTGGACCGGGGGGTGGTGCGCTACCGGCTGGCGGTGCCGGGGCCGCGGGGCCGGTATCCGCTGCGGGTGCGGGGGCTGCGGGACCGGGCGGTGGTGTCCGTCGACGGGGTGCCCGGGCCCGTGATGGAGGCCGAGGACGCGCTGCTGGGGGAGGTGGCCGGGCCGGCGTCGGTGGAGGTGTGGGTGGGGTCGCTGGGGCGGGTCAACTACGGTCCGCGGCTTGCCGAGTCCAAGGGGATCGTGGGCGGGGTGCTGCATGAGCGGCAGTTCGTGCACGGCGTACGGTCGCGGGGGCTGCGGCTGGATGCGCTGGAGGAGGCGGGGGCGCTGGCCAAGGTGCCGTTCCGGGCGGCGGCGGGGGCCGATGGGGCCGCGGGGCTGTACCGGGGCACGGTGACGGTGGCCGGGCGGGCCGGGGATGCGGATCTGGTGCTGCCGGGCTGGCGCCACGGTTTCGCCTGGATCAACGGGTTCTGCCTGGGGCGCTATCGGTCCGTCGGGCCGCAGCGCTCGCTGTACGTGCCCGGCCCGGTGCTGCGTGCGGGCGGCAACGAGCTGTTGTTGTGGGAGTGGGAGGGCGCCCCGGCCCCCGTGGGGGAAGGGGCCGGGGCGCCCGGTCTGCGGCCCTGCGCGGCAGGGAGCTGAGCGGCGGGGAGCCGAGGGTGGTCGTGGGGGTGCGCCGGCCCCGCCCCCGCGCTACCCCTGCACCTCGCGCACCTCGAACGTGTCGAGGACGAACTCCGCGGTTCCGTCGTCGCCCACCTTGCGCAGGCCCACCCAGGCCTCGCCGTGTGCGGGTGCGGTGAACTCGTGGGTGAAGGTGGTGGGTCGGGTCGCCACGGGGAGCGGGCTGCGGCTCAGTTCGCGGGGTGCGGGCTCGTCGGCGGCGGTGACCCAGGCGTACTGGCCGGCCTTCTCGTTCTCGTAGCGGAAGGTGACCCGGTAGCGGCGGCCGGGGGTGAAGCGGGCGGTGTGCGGGACGGTGCGGTACACCAGCCCGGTGTTCTCGCCGCGGGACTTGAGCGACTGGCCGCCGTCGAGGACGTCGTCGATCGCCTTGCCGTTCCAGCCCCGCTGGGTGAAGCGGGCGTGCCGCTGGGCGAGATGGGTGCGGGGGTCGGTGCTGCCGCCCGCGTCGCCCTTGACGAAGGGGCCCCAGCCCTGGGGGACGTGTTCGAAGTCCTCGAAGACCAGGGTGCCCTTCTTGGTGACGGCCTGGGCGGGGACGACGCGGACGTTGTCGAACCGGACCCGGGCCCGGCCCGCCGCCGCGGTCAGGGTGAGAGTGACCGGGCCGCCGCCGTCGGGGACGGTGAAGTGGGTGAACAGCCGCTGGAAGCGGGTGCCGGATTTGCGGTCGGCGGCGACGTAGTTGCCGGCGGTGGAGGTGTCCGTCCAGTTGGCGGCGGTGACGCCGTCGGCGGTGCGGATCGCAAGGCCCGCCCGGCGCCGCTCCCCCGCCGTGGCGCCGACCTCGATCTGTACGGAGGCGGCGTAGCTGCCGGGGGCGAGCCGGCGGAGGTGCTGGGCGACGGTGGCGGCGGCGCCCGCGCCGATGACCAGTTCGTAGTCGCCGAGGGTGCTGCGCCGGACGGCGGCCGGGCCGGTGGTCCGCCAGGCGTCCAGGTTTCCGGCGTGGAAGCCGGGGTCGGTGACCGGGGTGCCCTCGCCCCAGCGGGGGTCGCCCTGGGCGGGGGCCCGGTGGCGGTGGACGACGTACGCCACGCCGGGCCGGGCGGTGAGGGTGATCTTCCCGTCGCGGACCGGGACCCGGGTCTCCTCGGTGCGGCCCTGGTCGGTGAGCCGGTAGACGTGCACGGCGCCGGCCGCGGACCAGCCGCGCGGCAGCGTCCAACGGGTCGTGCCGCCGCGGGGGTTGTAGTGGTAGAGCCTGCCGGGGTCGGTGGCGGTGCGGGGCTCCCAGGGGAGCAGGTAGGTGCCGTCGTCGTAGACCAGCCGGCCGTCGGTGGTGATCGTGCGGGTGCCCTCGGCGTCGCTGACCGACGTCTTGGTGGTGCCCTCGAAGGTGATCTCGTGGGCACTCCAGGTCCGGATCGGGTACGCCTGGAGGTACTTGGCGGGCAGGGCCTGGGTCCAGAGGAGGGTGTGGAAGGCGTTCCAGTCGGTCTTGCCGACCCAGCCCTCGAAGTTGCCCATCCGGCCGCTGCCCAGCAGCGTGGGCCACTTGTCGGCGAAGACGTCCTTGTGGTGGTTGCGGACGAAGCGGATCAGCTGGGAGTTGATACCGCGGGAGGTGTCGGGGCCGTAGTCGGTCTCGTTGGCCCAGTGCGACCACAGCGAGGAGCGTTCCAGGCCGTGGCCCCATTCGGTGGTGAGCTGCCAGCCCTGGTCGCGCAGATGGCGCTGGAGGCGGTCGGAGTTCCAGCCGGACTCGCGGAAGACGTCGATGTAGAGGGTGGTCAGCGCCGGGTCGGTCTCCTTGCGCAGCTGCGCGAAGCGGGCGGCGATGTCTCCGGAGACCAGATCGCGGCGGGCGTCGATGCGGTAGGACTGGTCGAGCCAGTCCCACTGCTTGTCGTTCTTGTCGACGAGTTCCTCGGAGAAGGCGTGCGCGACGGGGTAGGACTCGGTGGCGTTGACGTGCACCGCGAAGTCGCTGTTCCACTTCTTTCCGGCGCGGACCAGCGCGTTGAGGTCGGCGAGGCCGCCGGCCCGCTGGTTGTAGTTGCCGCCGTAGTCGGGGTGCGCGGAGTCGTGTCCTTCGGACTGGTAGCCCTTGAGGAGGGTGAACTGCCCGAGCCCGTCGGTGGCCAGGGCGATCCGCTTGACGTTGTCGAGGGTGGCGAGGAACGGGTTGGTGGCCTGGCTGGCGAAGTTGAACGCGATGTGCGGGACGACCCGCAGGTGCTGTGCGTCGGCGCCCAGCGGCACGACCATGATGTCGCGCAGTGCGATGGCGGCGTCCTGCCAGTCGATGCGGCCGTCGCCGTTGCGGTCGCCGGTGACGATGACGGTCGCGTACGGCAGCGGCTCGGTGGCATCGGACGGCTGCCCGGCCGCCCGGTGTGTCCACTGGCCGGGGACCAGCTGGGCCTTGACGAAGCCGTCGCCCTGGAGGGTCTGCCGCCACAGCCGGCCGTTCTCCCAGGTGGTGGCGCCGGCCGGCTTGTCGTAGACGGTGTTGGTCTCGACGGCGGCGGCCAGTTCGTCGGTGGCGACGACGGCGTAGGCGCATCCGGTGGGCGCGGCCTCGGCCGGGGTGTCGGCGGTGACCTGCACCAGGGTGTCGCCGCTGGTGGCCTTGTCGAGCGCTATACGGGCGGCGAGCAGGGTCGCGCCGGGCTGGTCGCTGCGGACGCTGAGCAGCGCGAGGCCGGGGATCTCCAGGGTGCCGATGCGCAGCGCCGGGGTGTCGGCGATGCCGGTGACCCGCCAGGTGACCTGCCGGCCCCGGACGGCGATCTCGACGGTGATGCGGGTGCCGCCGTCGAAGCCGAGGGTGTAGGTGGCGCGGTCGGCGCGGGCGCGGTGGGTGACGTGGGGGGTGCGGGCGGTGCCGTCGATGAGGACCTCGGAGACCGGGGTGTCCTGGCCGTGCAGGACGGCGCCGGTGCCGCGGTCGGTGTAGGAGACGATGCGCGGGAAGGCGGTGTCGACGCGGACCTCCAGCGCGTCGGAGCGGAGCCGGGCCGTATCGCCGCGCCGGGGTGCGGCCGTGGCGGGGGGCGCGCCGGGCAGGAGGGCCCCGGCGACCGGCGCGAGCGCGGTGCCGGCGACGACGGTTCTGCGGCTGGGCCCGCGGGGGGCACCTGTCTGTCCGTTCACGCGCGCGCTCCTCCTTCGTGCCGGCAGTGCCTGTTGGCGGACAGCGTGCTGCGGGGGCGGGGCGTGCGCCTATGGACAAAGGAGGGGCAGGTGTTGGACAGATGTGGGGCGGGTGGGGCGGTGGTGACGGCGGGCAACCCCGGGCCGGTGACAGCGGGCACCCCCGAGCCGGTGGCGATGTCGGGCGGCAGTGTGGCCCCGGGCCGGTGGCGGCGGGCAACCCCTGTCCGGTGCCGGCGTCAGGCGGCCGCCGCCCCGCCCTCGAGGGGCAGGACGGCCGTGAGCTCCCAGCCGCCCTCGGCCGCGGGGCCCGCCGTGAGGCGGCCGCCCATCGCCTCGGCCCGTTCGGTGAGTCCGGCCAGGCCGAAGCCGCCGCCGCGGGCCTGTTCGCAGAGGCGGGCGGGGGCGCCGCCGTCGTTGGCGATGCGCAGTTCCGCCCCGAGGGGGACGGGCCGCAGACCGATCCGTACCGCCGTGGCGTCCGCGGCGTGCTTGCGGATGTTGGTCAGCGCCTCGCGCACGATGCGGTAGACCGCGGCCGCCACATCGGCCGGCAGCGCGTCGGCCACCCCGCGGTCGAGGGCGAGGACGACCGGCGGACCGGTGCGGGCGAACGCATCGGTCATCGCCCGCACCTCGGCGAGCCCGGCGACGGGATGGGTCTGCGCCCCGTTCTCCCGCAGTACCCGCACCAGCCGGCGCATCGCGCCCAGCGCCTCGCTGCCGGAGGTCTCGATCCGTTCGAAGGTGGCGCCGGCCTGCTGCCCTTCCAGGGCGGTGAAGCGGGCGGCGCGGGCCTGGACGACGATGCCGGTGACGTGGTGGGCGACCAGGTCGTGCAGCTCACGCGCCAGTTCCAGCCGCTCGGCGGCCCGGACCGCGGCGAGGTCGCGCAGCCGCTGGGCGTCCTGGCGGCGCAAGATCAGCGAATAGGCGGCGACGACCACGGTGAGCACGGCGTGCACGACGGTGAAGATGCCCAGCCGGATGTCCCGCAGCGGGGCGAGCATGCAGGCCAGACCCAGCAGCGGGCCGAGCACGGCGGCGGTGCGGGCGGGCGCGCGGTGGACGACGGCGGTGAGCAGGACGAGCAGCGCGATGCCCTCGCCCAGGCCCCATACCTGGAGCGCGTGCTGTCCGGCGATCAGCACCGCCGAGCCGGCCAGCGAGACCGCGGCCGCGGTCCAGGCCCGGACGGTCAGCGGGATCCGGGTGGCGGGCACCGCGCACAGGCAGACCACGACGGCGGTGGCCACCACGGTCGCGTACGGGCGGAGGGGCTGACCGGCCAGCTCCACCGTCTCGAAGCCGACGAGGAACAGCAGCAGTACCGCCAGCCCGGCCTTGGCGGCGACGCCGGGCCGCGGGCGGGGCAGGCGCCAGCCCGTCACCGGGCTCCTGTCCGGGACGAGCCGCTTTCCGGTGCGCTCGCTCACGTCCGGCCCGTGACCAGACCGGTCTCCCAGGCCCAGGCGGCGATCTCGACGCGGTTGCGGGCGTCCAGCTTGTTCTGCACGTTGGCCAGATGGGTCTTGACCGTGGACAGCGAAACGTACAGTTCGCCGGCGATCTCGGCGTTGGTCAGGCCGCCGGCCAGCGCCCGTACGACGTCCTGTTCGCGCTCGGTGAGCGGCTCGGAGGGGGTACGGGCCGGGCGGCCGGGGCCGGCGGCGGGCGCCATCCGGCGCAGCAGCCGGACGGTGATCGCGGGTGAGACCAGCGAGTCGCCGACGGCGGCGGCGCGGACGGCTTCCACGAGCATGGCCGGGCTGGCGTCCTTGAGGAGGAATCCACTGGCACCGTCGCGCAGCGCGGCGTGGACGTATTCGTCCAGGTCGAAGGTGGTGACGATGACGATCCGGGGGCGTTGTTCGTGCTCGGGGTGGGCGGCGGCCAGCTCGGCCAGCCGGCGGGTGACCTCCAGCCCGTCGAGGGCGGGCATCCGGATGTCGAGCAGCAGCACGTCGGGGCGCAGCCGGGCCACGGCATCGAGGGCGGCCCGGCCGTCGATGACGTCGTCGAGCACCTCGATGTCGTGCTGGCTCTCCAGAATCATCCGGAATCCCCTCCGGACCATCTCCTGGTCGTCCGCGATGACCACGCTGATCGGCATGTCGCTCCTCCTCGGCGCCGTCGGGGCCGAGGGCCCGTGTCCGTCCGGCCGGCCGGCGGGGCGCGCGGCGCCCCGGGGGCCGGGAGAACCTGCGGGCACGGTCAGTCCCGGACCGCCTGCGGGGGCGCCTCGGCCGGCTGGACGGGGTTGTCGTGGACGCCGAGCAGGACGTAGGCGACGGCTGCGGCGGAGGCGGCGAGGAGCAGGGCGGCGAGGACCGTCGTGCGGTGGTCGCGGTCACGGCGGCATGCCGGGGGGCGGGGTCGGGGCTGGGTGGTCATGGCGTTCACGCTATGGAGCCGCCGGGGGCCCGCCCATAGGCCGTACGGTCATCCGTGACGGCACAAGACCCGGCCGGAAGCACGAATTTGGTCCCGGGCCGGACGGACCAAGGTCCTTGGGGCGGCGGGACCAAGGGCCCGGGCCGAGTCGGGATCGCCCGCTGCGGCACAGGGCCCGGGGAGCGGCTCCCCGGGCCCTGCGGTGCGTGCTGCGGTCAGCCGAGTTCGCCCGCGGCCTTCTTGATGTTCGCGGCGAAGGTGCTCACCTCGCTGTAGACACCGGGCTTGCCGGGCCGTGCGCAGCCCTCGCCCCAGGAGACGATGCCGACCTGGAGCCACTGGCCGCCGTCGTCCTTGCGGAACATCGGGCCGCCGGAGTCGCCCTGGCAGGTGTCGACGCCGCCGGTGTCCAGCTTGCCGGCGCAGATCTCGTCGCCGGGCGTCAACTGGTCACCGTAGGCCTTCTTGCAGGTGGCGTCGTCGACGAACGGCACGGTCGCCTTGAGGAGGTAGCGCTGTTGGTCGCCGCCCTCCTTGTCGGCGCCCCAGCCGGCGATGGTGAAGTCGCCGTTGTTGAGCTTGTCGTTCTCGGCGATCTTCAGGGTGGGCTGGTCTATCGGCTTGGCGAGTTTGATGAGCGCCCAGTCCTTGCCCTTGCCGTTGTAGCCGGGGGCCTGCAGGACCTTGGTGGAGTTCACCTTGACGGCGTGCGAGTCCTCCAGGTCGGCCACCCCGGCGGTGGCGGTGATGGAGGTGTTGGCGCCGCTGCCGTCGACGCAGTGCGCCGCGGTGAGCACGATGTCCTTGGCGTACAGGGCGCCGCCGCAGCCCATCGACAGGCGGACCATGAAGGGGAATTCACCCTGGTCGGCCTTGGTGCCGCCGACGACCTTGGTGTGGACGGAGCCGGAGGGGTCCGGGGCGGGGGCGGCATGGGCCGCGCCCGGCTGGAGGCTGAAGGCGGCCAGGGCGACCGCGCCGACGGCGGAGGATCTCGTGAGAAGCTTCCGGTAAGTGCGCAACGGGCTTCCTTTCGTGGGGGGTTGCACGTCAATGACGAGCCCATGCCAACACCGGAGCCGGACGTGACCGCCGCACCGTGCACAGGGCGGAAGACAGCACGCCGTAAGGCGTCCGGACCCAGTGGGGGATGAGTCCGAAGAGCGCCCTGCGATTATGTGGACCGGCAGGTCAGAGTGACAAGAGTGCGCATCCGGCCAACTCCCCTGCCCCGTACGCCCCGTACGGCCCATACCGGACGTTCCCGGCGCCCCGTACAGTGGCCGGGTGACCACCGGCAGCAGTGAGATCGAGCACGGTTTCCCCCATCTCGACACGGTGCGCGCGGCCGTCCACGCGCTGTTCACCCGCCTGTCGTACGACACGGTCAGCACCTTCGCCACCAGCGTGCTGCCGGTCGATGTGGCCTTCGACGAGTCCGAGGACCTGCATCTGGGAGCACAGCGGGTCGCCCGCGCCCTGGTCCGTCAGCTGCATCTGCCGGACGCCCGGATGGTCATCACCTTCCGCGAGATGGAACATGCCGCGAACGTCGAACTCACCGCGGGGCCCGAGTACTTCATCGAGCTGAACGACCGCTTCACCAAGCACCGCAAGGACATCGGCGCCGCGCTGGCCCACGAGGTGATGCACATCTGCCTGCACCGGCTGGACCTGTCGTTCCCCGGCACTCGCGACAACGAGATCCTCACCGACACCGCCACGACCTACCTCGGCGCGGGCTGGCTGCTGCTGGACGCCTATCGCGAGCACGGCCCGTTCTCGCAGAAGCTGGGCTATCTGACGCCGGAGGAGTTCGGCTACGTCCTCGCCAAGCGGGCCCGGTTCTTCGGCGAGGACCCGGCGCCGTGGTTCACCAGCCCGCAGGCGTACGACGCGTACACGGCGGGCGCGGAGCGGGCCGGGCGGGACCTGCGCCGGCCTCCGCTGGCCGGCGCCGGCTGGGCCGCCCGGCTGCGCTACGCCAAGGACCGCCGGGCGGCGCAGGGGCGAACGGGCCGGCCGCCCGCGGCCGGTGACGGCTACGCCTTCGAGGGCCCGTCGCCCCTGCGGGTGTCGTTCCCCTGCCCCGCCTGCCACCAGCGGATCCGGGTCCCGGTCCGCGGCCGGCTGCAGGCGCGCTGCGCGCTGTGCAAGACCCTGCTGGACTGCGACACCTGACGGTGCGGCGGCCGCTGCGCCGGGCCCGCCTCGGTCCTGGTCAGACCCACCCCTCCAGGCCCGCCATGAAGGCGTCGAAGTCGTCGCGGTGGATGGTGTGTCCCACGCCGGGCACCGTACGGACCTCGAAGCCGCGCCCGGCCAGCTCGGCCGCCGCCGGCGCGGAGAAGAGGAACCCCTCCCCCGCGAACTGCACCAGCGAGGGAACGACCGGCTTCTCGGGCGTACGGTCCTCGCGGTGCACGGCGGACAGCGCGAGGGCGGTGCCGGTGTCCCAGTCCGCGACCGTGGCCAGCTCGATGTCGATGTCGGCCTCGCTCCAGCGCGGGTTGAACATCCGCACCTTCGCCCGGTCGGCCCGCTTGAACGTGACGAACAGGGCCGGGTCGACGGACTGTCCGAGCCCGGCGAGCGACCACGCCGGATCGCTGTACACCGCCCGTCGCGGCTGCAGCCGCTCCACCGCCAGGGACAGCGCCAGGCCGCCCAGAGAGTGCCCGATGACGACCTCGGGGGCGGCGGGCAGGGTCTCCACGAGGTCGTCGGCGAACAGTTCGGCACCGTAGTCGCCGCGCGGGCTGCGGCCGTGGCCGCGCAGATCGACGGCGAGGACGCGATAGCCCCGTTCGGCGAGCGCCGGGCCGACCCGGTGCCAGGTGCGGTGATCGGACATCATTCCGTGGACCAGCACCGCGATCCGTTCACCGGCGCCCCACTCATGGGTGTACAACTGCATGCCCGTGCCTCTCCTCGCATCCCGCGTTCGCCGGCTCCCGCCGTTCCCGGACGGGCCCGGCCCGCCCGAGGGTAGCCGCGCGGCGCCGCGCGGACCGGGCGCTGCCCCCCGACCCGCTACGGCGCACCCGCCCGGCCCCGGCTACCGCCAGTCCGTCTCGGGCGTGGCCGCGGCCAGGATCTCCCGCGCGTCACCGCGCAGTGGCGCACCGTGCGGGACGCACACCGTGTCGGCACCGAGCGCGGCGAGCCGCCGGAAGGACGCGACGGCCGCCGCGCGGTCGACATTGAGCGGGCCGAGGACGGCACGCCGGCCCTCGGGGTCGGCGCCGATGAGGTCGCCGGGGAAGAGCAGCCGGCTCGCGGGGAGGTGCAGGGCGATCCCGCCGGGGGTGTGGCCGGGGACGTGCAGCACCTGGACCGGTTCGGGCCAGCCGTCGAGGGCGTCCCCGTCGTGGAGTGCGACATCGACCTCGACGGGGCGCAGCGGCGGGATGCCGGCGGCCGTGAGGTCGGCCATGATCCCTTCGTGCAGCGGCCGTTCGGCCGGGGTGAGCTCCGGCTCGGGGGCGGGGGCGGTGCCGCGGATGTAGGGGGCCTCCAGGGCGCCGGCCAGGACGCGGGCGCCGGTGGCGGCGACCAGGTCGGCGGCGGCGCCCATGTGGTCGAGGTGGTAGTGGGTGAGCACGATCTGCCGCAGCTGGTCGGGGCGTCCGCCGAGACGCGCGAGGGCGTCGAGGACGGCGGGGGCGGAGCCGGGGACGCCGGTGTCGACCACGGCGTACCCCGCGTCGGGGAGGGCGACGAAATACACGTGCCCGACGGGGAAGGGAAGGTGCCAGACGGTGCGGGTGATCCGGGTGAGGGTGTCCATGGCCCGGACGCTAACGGCCGGCGGGCCGCAGTCCCGGCGGTTGCGCCAGGGGCGGATTGTGCGCAGGGCGAACCGCCCCCGGATTGGGCCGGAACCTGTCTTGCCTCCGCCACGTCTCACCGCTGACCAAGGAGGCAATGTCATGCGAGGATCCCACCTCTCCCGCACCCGTACCCTCACCGCTGTGCTCGCGCTGGCCACGGCCGGCACCGTCGCGCTGTCCGGCTGCGGCCAGCAGAAGCAGACCGTGGGCACCGCGCCGGCCCCGAAGAAGCAGGACGCTTTCGAGCGGCGCGCGGATCAGCTCGTGCGGGACTGGCCGAAGGTGTCCCCGGTCACCGGGCGGCAGCAGGCGCTGCTGCCGCTGGTCGGCGCGGACCGCCCCAAGGACAAGGGCGTACGGGAGATCACGGTGACGGTCGGGCACAGTGCCTGCGATGTCCACTTCGGTGCGCGCAGCCACGAGTCGAAGGACCTGGTGGTGATCACCGGCTGGGGCAAGCGGAAGAGCAACAAGGGGATGTGCACCGAGCAGCTGGCGACGGACAAGGTGACGGTGCGGCTCAAGACCGCCCTGGACGGCCGCAAGGTCGTGGACGCGGCCACCGGCAAGCAGCTGCTCAAGGGCTGACCGGCGGGCGCCCCGAGGGGACTTCCCGGCCATGATCCGCCGGTCCGGCGGATCATGGCCGGACCGCCCTAAGCTCGCCCGTATGAGCCCTTCCCGCGCCACCACCACCCGCGTCGAACTGCCGGGACTGCTGGAGTTCGTCCGCCCCCGGCACCGTGCGATCCTGCTCACCCGCCGCAGCGACGGCACCCCGCAGGGCTCGCCGCTGACCTGCGGGGTGGACGACTCCGGCCGGCTGGTCATGTCGACGTATCCGGAGCGCGCCAAGGCCCGCAACGCCCGCCGGGTCTCGTCGGTCAGCGTCCTCGTGCTGTCCGACGAGTGGAACGGCCCATGGGTGCAGATCGACGGCGAGGCCGAGGTCCTCGACGTCCCGGATGCGATCGAGCCGCTCGTCGAGTACTACCGGAGCATCGCCGGGGAGCACCCGGACTGGGCCGAGTACCGGGAGGCGATGCGCACGCAGGGCAAGTCACTGATCCGGGTGACACCGCTGCGCTGGGGCCCGATCGCCACCGGCGGTTTCCCGGCCCGGCTCGCGGAGGACGACGACGCGTAGCCCTCCCCTGCCGCGGGCGGACGTCAACGGGTGGTACGGGTCCCGCCGTTGACGTTCAGCACCTGGCCGGTGATGTGCCGGGCCGCCGGTGACGCCAGGAAGGCCACCGCCTCCGCGATGTCCGCCACGGACCCCGGGCGGCCCACGGCCGAGGCGGTCACCAGCTGGTCGCGGCGCTCGTCGGTGAGCTGGTCGCGGAAGAAGTCGGTGCCGGCGATATAGCCGGGCGAGACGACGTTGGCCGTGATGCCGCGGGGGCCGAGGTCCCGGGACAGGCCGGCGTTCCAGGAGGCGAGGCCCGCCTTGGCCGCCCCGTAGGCGCCGCCGGATCCCTGGTCGGCGGCGATCGACCCGATGTGGACGACCGCGCCGCCGGCCGCCAGCCGGTCCTCCAGCGCCCTGGTGGTCAGCGCGGCGCTGAGCAGGTTCGCGTCGAGGTTGGCGCGGAATTCCCGGGCGTAGGACGCCAGATCGCCGGCGCCGTCGGAGTCGAGGTCGGTGTTGCCGCCGGCGTTGTTGACCAGGACGTCGACCCGCGCGGGGAGTTCGGCGAGCAGCGCGGTGAGCGCCTGTGGGTCGGTGTGGTCGCACACCAGCGGGCGGACGGCGGGATGGTGGGCGGCGGTCTCCTTGAGGGGGCCGGGGCGCCGGCCGGTGACGACGACCTCGTCACCGCGGTCCGCGAAATGGTGGGCGACGGCCCGTCCGATGCCCGATCCGCCGCCGGTCACCAGGATGGTGCGTGACATATGCTGAGCTCCGTCCATGACGTTCAGGTCTAAATTTAGAGCTAAACCTAACATCGCCAGGAGGGCTCGTGGCAAGGGAATTCGAGGCGCCGGGGGGCCATGGCCCCCCGGCGGCCGGCACCTCCCCGTACCCCGTCGAGGAGATCGCCGCGGCCTGGGAGCGCGAACGCCCGGGCATCCCGGTCTCCTCGATCGGGATCGTGACGCCGATCTGGCAGCTGGCGAAGCTGCTGGGGGACGACCGGCGCCGGGTGCTGGCCGGCGCCGGGGTCGACCCGGCCACCCTCGATCTGCTGAGCGTGCTGCGCCGCAGCGGCGAGCCCTACATCCTCACGACCCGTGAGCTCAGCCGGCGCTCGCTGGTCACCGCGGGGGCGATCTCCCAGCGGGTGGCCCGCGCCGAGCGCGAGGGGCTGGTCACCCGGCGGCCCGGCGAGGGCCGCCCGCGTACGGTCCTGGTCGCACTGACCCCGGCCGGCCACGAGCTGATCGAGGCCACCGTCGACCAAGTGCTCGGGCGCGAGGCCGAGTTGGTCGGCGGCCTGACCCCCGAGCAGCAGGAGCAGCTCGCCGGACTGCTGCGCCTCCTGCTCCAGGACACCCAGCGCCGGCTCGGGGACGACCGGATCAGCCAGGTCGGCGACGACTGACCGCGGCCCGCCCTTGCCGGGTCATGCGCGGGGCGGGGCGAGCGCCAGGGAGGGATACAGCGCCTCGTCGGGCAGTCCGAGCTGGGCGCGGAAGGCTCTGCGGCCCGCCGCGGTGACGGTGAGGATGCGGGTGGTGACGGCCTTGACGATCCAGTCGTGCTCCAGGGCGTGCCGATAGAGGGCGGCACCGACCGCACCGGAGAGATGCTGGCGGCGCACCGTCCAGTCGAGGCAGGTACGGACATGGGCCCGGCCGCCGGCCGACGGACCGGCGTCGCAAATGCCCAGCGAGGCCAGCCAGTTGGCACCGGCGCCGGTCAGCACCAGGCCGTAGTCCCGTGCCAGCAGGCCGCGTTCGGTCATGGCGGCGGCGATGGCGACGCCGAGCGCACCGGCGATGTGGTCGTAGCAGGTACGGGCGTGGTGCAGCGCCCGGCGGTGGTTGGCCTCGGCCAGCGAGCGGACCGGGACCTGACGGTAGGGAGCCAGACCGGCGAGGTTCTCCAGGGTTTCCGCGGTCTCCGGGCCGGCCAGCCGCACATAGCGCCGCCGGCCCCGGCGCTCCTCGGCGAGCAGGCCGCCGGAGACCAGGAGGTTGAGGTGTTCGGTGGTGGTGGACGGGGCCACCGCGGCGTATTCGGCGAGTTCACCGGCGGTCCAGGCGCCGCCGTCGAGCAGGGCCATACAGATGGCGGCACGGGTGCGGTCCGCGAGCAGTGCCGCCAGGGCGGCCAGATCGGGGGTTTCCGCGACGCTTTCCTGATCGGCGTCCCATCGGTTCATCTACACAGAGTAACCTCTCATAACATTTCGGTGAGCACCGAATCGTCCGGCTTCTATCCTCAACGCCATGAACGTCGCGCTGGAGAAGAGCAGTTCGGTCACGCCGGCGCTGCTGTCCACGGAGAACGACGACGGGACCTTTGTGCTGGTCGAGCTGCGGATCCGGTGGGAGCTCGGGCCGGTCGTCAGCGTCTGGCTGCCGTCCCGCGGCCGCACCGCGCAGAACCTCGCGGTTCGCCCGGACGTGGTCTTCAATCTGCCGCCGGACGGGACGGGGGCCGAGGAGGGGACGAGCAGCATGCCGTGCGCCACGGATACGCCGTGGACGGAACGGTCCGAGCTGGTACGGCCGCCCCGACTCACGCACTGCCCGGTGCAGTTGGAGGCCCGCCGGGTCGGCGAGTGGACGGTGACCGACGGGGCATGGGCCCAGATCGAGGCCCAGGTGCTGCGGGTGCATGTCGATCCGCGGGCCGTGCTGCCGCTCGGCGAGGGGCGGGGCGACGCGGTGGTCTGGCAGCCGCCGGTGCATGACTTCCGGCCGTCGGCCACTCCCCCGCCGCCGCCCGTACCGGCGCCCGCGCGGGAGCTGGCACGGCAGTTGGGGCGGCGCTTCCCCGCCGGGCACAGCGACTCGTAGGGGGCGGGCGAACAGATCCCGTAGGGGAAGCGAGCGCCCCCTGCGGGGCCACAACGGGGCAGGGGGCGGGGTGTATTCCCGTGGGTCGCCGACGGGAAAAATCCGCGGCGCCTGCCCTCCGGTCGGGGGGAGGGGACAGGCGCCGCGGTATGGGAGCCGGGGGGATTCCCGGGCCCCATGCCGCCGTACGACGTTGTACGGGACAGCAGGGGACGGTCCGTCACACAGCGAGTGCGCGGTCCGTCGGCTTGATGGGAGCGGGCAGGGCGCTGACGCCGGTCAGGAAGCGGTCCACCCCGCGGGCGGCGGAGCGGCCCTCGGCGATGGCCCACACGATCAGCGACTGGCCGCGGCCGGCGTCACCGGCGACGTACACGCCGGGGACGTTGGTGGCGAAGTCCGCGTCGCGGGCGACGTTGCCGCGCTCGTCGAGCTCCAGGCCGAACTGCTCGACCAGGCCGTTCTCCCGGTCGGTGCCGGTGAAGCCCATCGCGAGGGTGACCAGCTGGGCCGGGATCTTCCGCTCGGTGCCGGGCTTCGGCTCCGGGCGGCCGTCCTTGAACTCCACCTCGGTGAGGTGCAGGTACTGGACGTTGCCGTCCTCGTCGCCCTCGAAGTGGGTGGTGGAGACGGAGTAGACCCGCTCGCCGCCCTCCTCGTGCGCGGAGGTGACCTTGTAGAGCATGGGGAAGGTCGGCCAGGGCTGGCCCGCGTGCCGCTCCTCGCCCGGCTTGGGCATGATCTCCAACTGGGTGACGGAGGCCGCGCCCTGGCGGTGGGCGGTGCCGACGCAGTCCGCGCCGGTGTCGCCGCCGCCGATGACGACGACGTGCTTGCCCTCGGCGCTGATCGGGGCGACGGTCAGATCGCCCTCCTGCACCTTGTTGGCCAGCGGCAGGTACTCCATCGCGAAGTGGATGCCGTTCAGCTCGCGGCCGGGCACCGGCAGGTCGCGGGAGGTGGTGGAACCGGCGGCGATGACGACGGCGTCGTAGCGCTTGCGCAGCTTCTTGGCGTCGAGGTCGCGGCCGATCTCCACCTCCGTACGGAACTTGGTGCCCTCCGCGCGCATCTGCTCGATGCGGCGGTTGATGTGGCGCTTCTCCATCTTGAACTCGGGGATGCCGTAGCGGAGAAGACCGCCGATACGGTCCGCGCGCTCGTAGACGGCGACGGTGTGGCCGGCCCGGGTCAGCTGCTGGGCGGCGGCCAGGCCGGCCGGACCGGAGCCGATGACGGCGACGGTCTTGCCGGAGAGGCGCTCGGGCGGCTGCGGGGTGACGTCGCCGTTGTCCCACGCCTTGTCGATGATGGAGACCTCGACGTTCTTGATGGTCACCGGCGGCTGGTTGATGCCCAGCACACAGGCGGACTCACAGGGCGCGGGGCACAGGCGGCCGGTGAACTCCGGGAAGTTGTTGGTCGCGTGCAGCCGCTCGCTGGCCTCGGTCCAGTCCTCGCGGTAGGCGTAGTCGTTCCACTCGGGGATGAGGTTTCCGAGCGGGCAGCCGTTGTGGCAGAACGGGATGCCGCAGTCCATGCAGCGCGACGCCTGCTTGCTGATGATCGGCAGCAGGGAGCCGGGCTGGTAGACCTCGTTCCAGTCCTTGACGCGCTCGCCGACGGGGCGGGTCTTGGCGACCTCGCGCTCGTGGTTCAGGAAGCCCTTGGGGTCAGCCATTGGTCGCCGCCTCCATCATCTTCTCGTGGGTCTCGGACTCGGAGAGCCCGGCCTGCTCGGCGGCGTCCTTGGCGGCGAGCACTGCCTTGTAAATGGGCGGGATGACCTTGCTGAAGCGCGCGGCCGCGGCATCCCAGTCGGCGAGGAGCTTGGCGGCGACGGTGGAGCCGGTCTCCTCCTGGTGGCGGCGCACCACGTCGTGCAGCCACTGCTTGTCGGCGTCGTCGAGCGCGTGCACCGCGTCGACGAGCTCCTTGTTGACGTTGGCCTTGTCCAGGTCGATGACGTAGGCGAAGCCGCCGGACATACCGGCCGCGAAGTTGCGGCCCGTCTCGCCCAGCACGACCGCGTTGCCGCCGGTCATGTACTCACAGCCGTGGTCACCGACGCCCTCGGAGACCACCGTGGCACCGGAGTTGCGGACGCAGAAGCGCTCGCCGACCCGGCCGCGCAGGAACAGCTCGCCGCCGGTGGCGCCGTAGGCGAGGGTGTTGCCGGCGATGGTGGAGAACTCGGCGAGGTGGTCGGCGCCGCGGTCCGGGCGGACCACGACCCGGCCGCCGGAGAGGCCCTTGCCGACGTAGTCGTTGGCGTCGCCCTCCAGGCGCAGCGTGACGCCGCGCGGCAGGAACGCGCCGAAGGACTGGCCGGCCGAGCCGGTGAAGGTGATGTCGATGGTGTCGTCGGGCAGGCCCGCGCCACCGAACTTCTTGGTGACCTCGTGGCCGAGCATGGTGCCGACGGTCCGGTTGATGTTGCGGATCGCGATCTGCGCCCGGACCGGCTGGGCGTCCTCGGCGGTGTCCGCGGACAGCGCGTCGGCGGCGAGCTTGATCAGCTCGTTGTCGAGCGCCTTCTCCAGGCCGTGGTCCTGCTCGATGACCTGGTGGCGCACGGCGCCCTCGGCCAGCTCGGGGACGTGCAGCAGCGGGGCCAGGTCCAGGCCCTGCGCCTTCCAGTGGTTCACCGCGCGGGCGGTGTTCAGCAGCTCGGCGTGGCCGATGGCCTCGTCCAGGCTGCGGAAGCCCAGCTCGGCGAGGATCTCCCGGACCTCCTCGGCGATGAACTGGAAGAAGTTGACGACGTACTCGGCCTTCCCGTTGAACCGCTCGCGCAGCGTCGGGTTCTGGGTGGCGATGCCGACCGGGCAGGTGTCGAGGTGGCACACGCGCATCATGACGCAGCCGGAGACGACCAGCGGTGCGGTGGCGAAGCCGTACTCCTCGGCGCCCAGCAGGGCGGCGATGACGACATCGCGGCCGGTCTTGAGCTGGCCGTCGGTCTGCACGACGATGCGGTCGCGCAGGCCGTTGAGCAGCAGCGTCTGCTGGGTCTCGGCCAGGCCCAGCTCCCAGGGACCGCCCGCGTGCTTGAGGGAGGTCAGCGGGGAGGCACCCGTACCGCCGTCGTGGCCGGAGATCAGGACCACGTCCGCGTGCGCCTTGGAGACACCCGCGGCGACCGTGCCGACGCCGACCTCGGAGACCAGCTTCACGTGGATGCGGGCCGCCGGGTTGGCGTTCTTGAGGTCGTGGATCAGCTGAGCCAGGTCCTCGATGGAGTAGATGTCGTGGTGCGGCGGCGGGGAGATCAGGCCGACGCCCGGGGTGGAGTGCCGGGTCTTGGCGACCCAGGGGTAGACCTTGTGGCCGGGCAGCTGGCCGCCCTCGCCGGGCTTGGCGCCCTGGGCCATCTTGATCTGGATGTCGTCGGAGTTGACCAGGTACTCCGACGTCACACCGAAGCGGCCGGAGGCGACCTGCTTGATGGACGAGCGGCGCGCCGGGTCGTAGAGGCGCTCGGGGTCCTCGCCGCCCTCACCGGTGTTGGACTTGCCGCCCAGCTGGTTCATGGCGATGGCGAGGGTTTCGTGCGCCTCCTGGGAGATGGAGCCGTACGACATGGCGCCGGTGGAGAAGCGCTTGACGATCTCCGACGCCGGCTCGACCTCCTCGATCGGGATCGAGGGGCGGTCGGAGGCGAAGGAGAACAGGCCGCGCAGCGTCATCAGCCGCTCGGACTGCTCGTTGACCCGCTCGGTGTACTTCTTGAAGATGTCGTAGCGGCGGGTACGGGTGGAGTGCTGGAGCCGGAAGACGGTGTCCGGGTCGAAGAGGTGCGGCTCGCCCTCGCGGCGCCACTGGTACTCGCCGCCGATCTCCAGCGCACGGTGCGTGGCGGCGATGCCGGAGGCCGGGTAGGCCTTGGCGTGCCGCGCCGCGACCTCCTTGGCGATGACGTCCAGGCCGGCGCCGCCGATCTTGGTCGCGGTGCCGTGGAAGTACTTGGCGACGAACTCCTCGTCCAGGCCGACGGCCTCGAAGACCTGCGCGCCCCGGTAGGAGGCGACGGTGGAGATGCCCATCTTGGACATGACCTTCAGGACGCCCTTGCCGAGCGCCTTGATCAGGTTCTTGATCGCGGTCTCCGGCTCGACGCCGGGCAGGAAGGTGCCGGCCCGGACCAGGTCCTCGACGGACTCCATGGCCAGGTACGGGTTGACCGCGGCCGCGCCGAAGCCGATCAGCAGCGCGACGTGGTGCACCTCGCGCACATCGCCGGCCTCGACGAGCAGACCGACCTGGGTGCGCTCCTTGGTGCCGATGAGGTGGTGGTGGACCGCGGCGGTCAGCAGCAGCGACGGGATCGGCGCGTGCTCGGCGTCCGAGTGGCGGTCGGAGAGCACGATCAGCCGGGCGCCGTCGTCGATGGCGGCGTCCGCCTCGGCGCAGATCTGCTCGATCCGGGCGGCCAGCGACTCGCCGCCGCCGGAGACCCGGTAGAGGCCGGAGAGGGTCACGGCCTTCATGCCGGGCATGTCGCCGTCGGCGTTGATGTGGACGAGCTTGGCCAGCTCGTCGTTGTCGATGACCGGGAAGGGCAGGGTCACGCTGCGACAGGAGGCCGAGTTCGGCTCCAGGAGGTTGCCCTGGGGGCCGAGCGAGGAGATCAGCGAGGTGACCAGTTCCTCGCGGATGGCGTCCAACGGCGGGTTGGTGACCTGCGCGAAGAGCTGGGTGAAGTAGTCGAAGAGCAGCCGGGGGCGCTCGGAGAGCGCGGCGATCGGCGAGTCGGTGCCCATCGAGCCGATGGGCTCGGCGCCGGCCTTGGCCATCGGGGCGAGGATGACGCGCAGCTCTTCCTCGGTGTAGCCGAAGGTCTGCTGGCGGCGGGTGACCGAGGCGTGGGTGTGCACGATGTGCTCGCGCTCGGGCAGGTCCGCGAGCTCGATCAGCCCGGATTCCAGCCACTCCTGGTAGGGCTGCTCGGCGGCGAGCTGCGCCTTGATCTCGTCGTCCTCGATGATGCGGTGCTCGGCGGTGTCCACGAGGAACATCCGGCCGGGCTGCAGTCGGCCCTTGCGGACGACCTTGGCGGGGTCGATGTCCAGGACGCCGACCTCGGAGGAGAGCACGACCAGGCCGTCGTCGGTGACCCAGTAGCGGCCGGGGCGCAGACCGTTGCGGTCGAGGACCGCGCCGACCTGGGTGCCGTCGGTGAAGGTGACGCAGGCCGGGCCGTCCCAGGGCTCCATCATCGTGGAGTGGTACTGGTAGAAAGCGCGCCGGGCCGGGTCCATGGAGGTGGAGTTCTCCCAGGCCTCCGGGACCATCATCAGCACCGAGTGCGGCAGCGAGCGGCCGCCGAGGTGCAGCAGCTCCAGGACCTCGTCGAAGGACGCGGAGTCGGAGGCGTCCGGGGTGCAGACCGGGAAGATCCGCTCCAGGTCCTCGTTCCCGAAGAGCTTCGAGGCCAGCTGGGACTCGCGGGCACGCATCCAGTTGCGGTTGCCCTTGACCGTGTTGATCTCGCCGTTGTGCGCGACGAAGCGGTACGGGTGGGCCAGCGGCCAGCTCGGGAAGGTGTTGGTGGAGAACCGCGAGTGGACCAGCGCGATCGCGGTGGCGAAGCGGCGGTCGGACAGGTCCGGGAAGAAGGGCTCCAGCTGGCCGGTGGTCAGCATGCCCTTGTAGACGATCGTCCGGGCGGACAGCGAGGGGAAGTAGACCCCGGCCTCCCGCTCGGCGCGCTTGCGCAGCGCGAAGGCCTTGCGGTCCAGCGCCAGCCCGGTGCTCTTGCCATCGCCGACGAACAGCTGGGAGAAGGCCGGCATGGTGGCGCGGGCGCCGTTGCCCAGCAGCTGCGGGGCGACCGGGACCACCCGCCAGCCGAGGACGTCCAGGCCCTCCTCGCCGGCCATCGTCTCGATGCGCGCGACGGCCTTGGCCGCTTCCTGGGCATCGGACGGCAGGAAGGCGATGCCGACGGCGTAGGCGCCGGCCTCGGGAAGCTCGAAGGTGACCTCGTCACGGAGGAACGCGTCCGGCACCTGGAGCAGGATGCCCGCGCCGTCGCCCGAGTCGGGCTCCGAGCCGGTGGCACCGCGGTGCTCCAGATTCGTCAGGACGGTGAGCGCCTGCTCGACCAGTGCGTGGCTGGCCTCTCCGGTGAGGGTGGCCACAAAGCCGACGCCGCAGGCGTCGTGCTCGTTGCGCGGGTCGTACATGCCCTGCTGGGCGGGGCGGCCGTCCATGGGCGACCAGGCGGCGTCGCCGGCGCTGCTGGTGGTCGCGGAGTGCGTGGACGCGAAGCGCATCAAGCTCTCCCAACGTCGTCGTGGCATAGGAATTGCCGAGGGACGACGTTGGCCCTCCGCGAAATTTCGTGCAGGTTACAGGATGGGCCGCTTCTCGAAAGTCGAAAAGAGGCTTCCAACATGCGGACACCGCGGGTGCGGTGGGTCAGGACGCGGACGGAATCTGGAGCCGTCCCACAGGGCGGCGTTCGGCGAGCGACATTGCCCGCGACGCCTGGGCCTTATGCCCCGTCGTCATCGATTCGAAACCGCTGGGTAATGCGGTAATTATGCAGTCACTCGCATGACACGTCACCCTACGACGGTCCCGAACAGTGCGCCCAGGGCGTACGTCACACCCGCCGCGGCGCCGCCGAGGGCCAGCTGACGCAGCCCGCTGAACCACCAGGAACGCGCCGTCACCCGGGCCACGACCGCCCCGCAGGCGAAGAGTCCGACCAGGGCGAGCAGCACCGCGGGCCAGATCGCGGAAGCCCCCAACAAGTAAGGAAGGACAGGCAGCAGCGCGCCCAGCGCAAAAGATCCGAAGGAGGAAATGGCGGCGACGGCGGGCGAAGGAAGGTCCGACGGGTCGATGCCCAGTTCCTCGCGGGCGTGGATCTCCAGGGCCTGCTCGGGGTCCGAGGAGAGCTGTTCGGCGACCTGCCGGGCGAGCGCCGGCTCGACGCCCCGCGACACATAGAGGGCCGCCAATTCATCCAGCTCGTCCTTCGGGTGCGTGCGCAGCTCGGCCCGCTCGACCGCCAGCTCGGCCTGGACCAGCTCCCGCTGCGAGGCGACCGAGGTGTACTCCCCCGCGGCCATCGAGAAGGCGCCGGCCGCGAGGCCCGCAAGGCCCGTGATGATGATCGTCTGCTGCGAGAGCGCGCCGCCGGCGACACCCGTCATCAGGGCGAGGTTCGAGACCAGCCCGTCCATCGCACCGAAGACGGCGGGGCGCAGCCAGCCGCCGTTCACATCGCGGTGGGTGTGGTTGTCGCGGTGCGCCACGTGCGTCGGCGCCGCGGCATCCATGATCTCCATGACGGACATATCGGTACCTACTCCCTGGAGCGAGGTGTGGGCCGATGGCGGCACTTCCCCCTTCAACGCCTCGAATTTATGCGCCCATTACCCTCCGCCGCTAGCAAGGAAGGCCGAACTTACCGCTCTGACCTGCGGTTTTTCTCCGAGGTCGGCGGTGAGATCCGGGTCACACGCCCGTAGGCGGCCCCGCGGGACCGGCCCCGCGGCACCGTCCGGGGGGAGTCGACCGGGTGACCGTGGCGCCCGGGAGAGGAGAGCCGGGCCGACGCGTGGCACGGATGAAGCGCAGCGGTCCGACGCCCGCCGGGCGCCGTCCGGCCGGCTCGACGAGGCCCCGACCGGCCCGGGCCCCGTCGCGCCGGCCGGGCCCCGTCGCGCCGGCCCGGCCGCTCGCCCGTACGGAGCCGACCGCCCCCGACGCCAGCGGGGCGGCGGTCCCGGCGGCACATGCGGACGCCGTCCTCGGCGCCCGCTCGCCCCTCTCCCCCACCGTGGAAGGACTCCCCCGCACATGACCTACGCAAGCGAGCAGACCCCGACCGCGCCGGACGCCCCCGGCCGGCGGGCCGCCGGGGCCAGGGCGGTCATGCCGTCCGTGCAGCCGGCGCCGGTGAGTCCGCCGGCTGCCGCCCCCGTCCCGCCGTCCCTGGAGGACCGGGCGACCGGCGCACTGGTCGGGGCGGCGGTCGGGGACGCGCTCGGCGGGCCCGTGGAGGGCTGGTCGCCGGAGGAGATCGCGAAGCGGCACGGCGGCCGGGTCGAGGGCATCGTCGGACCGTTCCACGACGACTGGCGCACCGCCCGGCCGATCGCGCCGTACCACAAGGGCGACGGGCACGTCACCGACGACACCCTGATGACGCATGCGCTGGTCAGGGTCTACGAGACGGTGCGCGATCACCTCGACGCCTATGACATCGCCGACCATCTGGTGCCGGATCTGATCGACACCCCGCGCTGGATCCCGGAGCTGGAGGCCGAGGCGCTGCCACTGCAACGGATCTTCCTCGCCGAGAAGTGGATCGTGGCGCGGCTGCACTACGGGCATGCGGACCCGCGGGAGGCGGGCGTGGGGAACATCGTCAACTGTGGTGCGGCGATGTACATGGCACCGGTCGGCGTGGTCAACGCCGGCAACCCGGACCGGGCGTACGCCGAGGCGCTGGACATCGCCGGTGCCCATCAGTCCTCGTACGGGCGGGAGGCGGCGGGGGTGTTCGCCGCGGCCGTGGCCGCCGCGTTCGTCCCGGACGCCACCCCGTCCTCCGTCCTCGTCCAAGCGCTGCGGCTGGCCAAGGACGGCACCCGCGCCGCGATCGAGGCGGTCTGTGAGGCCGCGTCGTCGCTGACCGACCCCGTGTCGGCGCCGGCGCCGCTGCGCGCGGCCGTCGCCCCCTTCGACACGGTGGGCCCGGACTACCGCAACCCCTCGCTCGGCGCCCGCCGCCCCTCCCGGCTGCACGCCGTCGAGGAGCTCCCCATCGCCCTGGGCATGCTGCTGATCGGCGGCGGCGACTTCCGCAGCACGGTGCTCGGCGCGGTCAACTACGGGCGCGACTCCGACTCGATCGCCACGATGAGCGGTGCGCTGGTCGGCGCCCTGCGCGGGGCGTCGGCGGTGCCGGCCGAGTGGAGCGAGGAGGTCGCCCGCGCCAGCCGCCTCGATCTGCAGGCGCCCGGGGCCACGCTGGCCACCGTCGCCCGGGAGATCTTCACCCGCGACCGGTCCCGCGCCCGCACCCACGAGCAGGCCTTCACCGCGATCTCGGCCATCCCCGCGATGACGGAGGCGGGCGGGCGGTGACCGCCACCGCCGCCCCCACCCCCGACCCACCGGAGGCCTCCGCACCATGACCGACCCCTCCCCCTCCGGTACGGCCGAGCCCGCCGCGGGCGGCCGTACCTCCCCGCAGCCTCCCGCCTTCGGCCCGCTCACCGGGCTGCGGGTGCTCGATCTCGCCACGCTGTTCGCCGGTCCGCTCGCCGCCACCCTGCTGGGCGACTTCGGCGCCGAGGTGATCAAGGTCGAGCATCCGCACCGGCCCGATCCCTCGCGCGGCCACGGCCCTTCCAAGGACGGCATCGGGCTGTGGTGGAAGCTGTTGGGCCGCAACAAGAAGGCCATGACGCTGGATCTGTCCCACCCGGGCGGCCGGGACGTGCTGCTGCGGCTCGCCGCCGGGGCGGATGCCGTGATCGAGAACTTCCGGCCCGGGACCCTGGAGCGCTGGGGCCTGGGCTGGGACGAGCTGTCCGCCGTCAACCCGCGGCTGGTGCTGGCCCGGGTCACCGGCTTCGGCCAGTTCGGCCCGTACGCCCGCCGGCCCGGGTTCGGCACGCTCGCGGAGGCGATGAGCGGCTTCGCGGCGATGACCGGCGAGCCGGACGGTCCGCCCACCCTGCCGCCGTTCGGTCTCGCGGACGCGATCGCGGCGCTCGGCACCTCCTACGCCGTGATGGCCGCGCTGCACGCCCGGACGGCCTCCGGCCGCGGCCAGGTCATCGACATGGCGCTCATCGAACCGATGCTGACCGTCCTCGGCCCGCAGCCGCTCTGGTACGACCAGCTCGGCCATGTCCAGCCGCGGACCGGCAACCGCTCGGCCAACGTCGCGCCGCGCAACACCTACCGCACCGCCGACGGCTCCTGGGTGGCGGTCTCCACGTCGGCCGAGTCGGTCGCCGAGCGGGTGATGCGGCTGGTCGGGCGGCCCGAGGTGATCGCGGAGCCCTGGTTCGCGACCGGCGCGGGACGGGCTGCGCACGCCGATGAGCTGGATGCGCCGGTCGCCGACTGGATCGCCCGGCACGACCGGGCCGAGGTGATGGCCGCCTTCGAGAAGGCCGAGGCGGCCGTGGCGCCGATCTACGACATCCGCGAGGTGATGACGGATCCGCAGTACCAGGCGCTGGGCTCGATCACCGAGGTCCCGGACGACGAGCTGGGCACGGTCCGGATGCAGAACGTCCTCTTCCGGCTCTCCGAGACGCCGGGCGCCATCCGATGGGCGGGCCGCCCGCACGGCGCGGACACCGACGAGGTGCTGACCTCCCTCGGGCTGACCGGCCCCGAGATCGCCGGGCTGCGCGCGGCGGGCGCGCTGTGAGGCCGGGCCCGCCAATGCCTCGGCGGGCTCCCGTACCCAAGCCGCTGACCTGGCTCTACGTCCCCGGGGACCGCCCGGAGGTGGCGGGGCCCCGGCGGGAGCTGGACCTGGCCACCCGCCGCAGCTGACCGGGACCGGACAGCACAGCGCCGGGCGGTCCCGAGATGTTCGGGACCGCCCGGCGCCGTGCTCTCGTGCGTCGCCTCAGGCCTTCTTGGTGCTGCCGCTTCCGGCGGGCTTGGCGGCTTCCTCGGCGGACTCCTCCGCCGGGTCCTCGCCCTTCGCGTCGCCGGCCGCGTCCGTCGCGGACCCGGTGGCGGCCTTGTTCCCGGAGTCCGTCTCGCCGTCGTCGGACGCCGCCTCCGGGGACGGCTTCTCGACGGACACCTTGCCGCCGTCGACGCCGTCCCGAGCGCCCTCGTCGCCGTCTTCCCCCTCGGCGAGCTGTGCCCCCGGCTCGACGACCGCTTCCCGGCCGGGCGCCTTCTTGGCCGAGATCACCAGGTAGGCGATGGCCAGGACGCCGACGATCAGGGCGGTCCAGACGTTCAGCCGCAGGCCCAGGATGTGGTGCGCCTCGTCGACGCGCATGTACTCGATCCAGGCGCGGCCCGCGCAGTAGGCGGCGACATACAGCGCGAAGGCCCGCCCGTGGCCGAGCCGGAAGCGCTTGTCCGCCCAGATGACCAGCGCGGCGACGCCCAGGCACCACAGGCACTCGTAGAGGAAGGTCGGGTGGTAGGTGCCGCCGATCCGTCCGATGGCCGGGTCGGAGCTGATCTTCAGCGCCCACGGGAGATCGGTCGGCTTGCCGTACAGCTCCTGGTTGAACCAGTTGCCCCAGCGGCCGATCGCCTGCCCGATGGCCAGACCGGGCGCCAGCGCATCGGCGTACGCGGGGAGCGGGATGCCGCGCCGGCGGCAGCCGATCCAGGCGCCCACCGCGCCGAGCGCGACCGCACCCCAGATCCCCAGGCCGCCCTGCCACACCTTGAAGGCGTCGATCGGGTGGCCGTTCGGGCCGAAGTACGGCTCGTACGTCGTGATGACGTGGTAGAGGCGGCCGCCGACCAGCCCGAAGGGCACGGCCCACACGGCGATGTCCGCGACGGTTCCGGAGCGGCCGCCGCGCTGCACCCAGCGCTTGTTGCCGAGCCAGACACCGACGAAGACGCCGATGATGATGCAGAATGCGTAGCCGCGCAGCGGGACCGGGCCGAGGTAGACGACTCCGGTCGACGGGCTGGGAATGAATGCGAGGTCCATGGCAGGGACGACGCTACCGCGCCGGGCGGGGTCGACGACAACTTCCACCCGGCTACGGCTGCGTAACGACCCGCCGTCCCGGACGATGACGCTGGGTGTCCGGGCCGCCGACCTCGGTAGGCCGAGGCCCCCGCGGAGCCCTCCGCCCAGGACGATTAGGACGACGGCGCGAGGCCCGCTCCGCTCTGCGGCTCCCGGGGCGCGGTGCTCCGGCCGTGGGGCTGCCGCTCCTGGGACGGGACGCCCGGGATGCCGGTGTGCCGGTGGTGTGGCGCGGCGCTGTGGCGGCCCGCCTGCTTGCCGGGGTGGGGCGAGGTGCTCGGGTGCGGCGGGAGGCCCTTCCCGGGCTGCTTGCCCTTGTTGGCGTCCTGCACCATCTTCTTGAGGTCCGCCGGGGTGAACCGGCCGCCCTTCTCCTGCGCGAGGTCCTTGCCGTTGAGCAGGACGGTCGGGGTGCCGCGGTAGCCGGAGGTGGCGAAGGCGTCGTTGGACTTCTGCGCGAAGCGGTTGTACCTGCCGTCGTTGACGCAGGCGGTGAAGGCGGGGGTCACCAACCCCTTGACCTTGCCGGCCAGCTGGAGGAGGTACTTCTTGTCGGCGAACTTGTCCTGCGTCTCGGGCGGCTGGTTCGCGTAGAGGACGTCGTGGTAGTCGCGGAACCTGCCCGCGTCCTGCGCGCACAGGGCGGCGTTGGCGGCGTTGAGGGATCCCTTGCCGCCGGAGTTGCCGTCGATGATCGTGACGAGGTGGTACTCGTTCTTGAGCTGGCCGGAGTCGACCAGCTCATGGACGACCGGGCGGAAGCCGGTCTCGAACTGCTGGCAGGCGGGGCAGCGGAAGTCCTCCCACACCGTGAGTGTGGAGGGGGCGCCGACCGCGCCCACCGGGACGGCGGGCCGTTTGCCGCCGCTCGCCTGCTTCGGGACCGCGATCTGGTTGCCGCTCTTGCTGCCGTTGTCGCCGGCCGACGACGCCCAGACGGCGATGCCGCCGGCGATCGCCAGCACCACCACCACCGATCCGGCGACGATGCCCTGTCGGCGGCGCCGGGCGCGCGTCTTCTCCTTTTCCCGCTGTTCCTGGAGTCGCTCGCGGGCGGTTCTCTTACCCTCATGGTTCTTCTGGCTCACGCCCCTGGACAACGAAGCGGAGGGGTGACCCTGCACCCCTCCGCACCGATGTTCGCCCTATCGAGGGACAGCGCGCCGGGCCGACGTGGACGTCCGCCCGACGCGCCCCACTCCTAGGAACGCTTGCGCACGCCCTCGGCCAGCTCGCCCGCCAGGGCACGGATCCCGGCGAGGCCGGCCGCCAGGTCCCCGTCCGAGGCCAGCAGCCGCTTGACGAAGGCCGAACCGACGATCACGCCGTCCGCGAACTGCGCCACCTCGGCGGCCTGCTCGGCGTTGGAGACACCGAGGCCGACGCAGACCGGCAGGGCGGTCGTCGCCTTGGTGCGCCGGACGAGGTCCTGCGCCTGGGCGCCCACCGACTCGCGGGTGCCGGTGACGCCCATCAGCGAGGCGGCGTAGACGAAGCCGGAACCCGCCGCCGTGATCTCGGCGAGCCGGGCGTCCTTGCTGCTGGGGGCGACGACGAAGACGGTCGCCAGACCATGCTTGCCGGCGTGCTCGCGCCAGGTCGCGGACTCCTGGACCGGCAGGTCGGGCAGGATGCACCCCGCGCCGCCCGCCTCGGCGAGCTCGGCGGTGAAGCGCTCGATGCCGTAGCGGTCGATGGGGTTCCAGTACGTCATGACCAGGACGGGCTTGCCGGTGGCCCGGTGTGCCTCGCGCACGGTCCGCAGCACGTCGGCGATCTTCACGCCGCCGCGCAGGGCGATGTCGTCGGCGGTCTGGATGACCGGCCCGTCGAGGACCGGGTCGCTGTGCGGGAGCCCGATCTCCACGACGTCCGCGCCGCCGTCGAAGACGGCCTTGGCGGCCTCGATACCGCCGTCGACGGTCGGGAACCCGGCGGGCAGGTAGGCGATGAGCGCGGACCGGCCCTCAGCCCGGGCGACGGCGAGGGTGTCGCTCAACAGCTGGATGTTTCCGCTCACTTGGCGTCCCCTTCGATCTCCGCGCCGGCGGTGTCGGTGTCCGCCTCCACGGCGGCGTCGGTGTCGTACAGGCCGAAGTAGCGGGCGGCGGTGTCCATGTCCTTGTCGCCCCGCCCGGACAGGTTGACCACGATCAGCCCGTCCGGGCCGAGCTCCCGGCCGACCTCCAGCGCCCCGGCGAGGGCGTGGGCGCTCTCGATGGCCGGGATGATGCCCTCGGTCTGCGAGAGCAGGCGCAGCGCCTGCATCGCGGCGTCGTCGGTGACGGCGCGGTACTCGCCGCGGCCGCTGTCCTTGAGGTAGGCGTGCTCGGGCCCGATGCCGGGGTAGTCCAGACCGGCCGAGATGGAGTACGGCTCGGTGATCTGGCCCTCCTCGTCCTGGAGGACGTAGCTGCGGGAGCCGTGCAGGATGCCCGGTTCGCCGGCGGTCAGCGTGGCGGCGTGCTCACCGGTCTCGATGCCGTGGCCGGCGGGTTCGCAGCCGATGAGCCGGACCCCGGCGTCCGGCAGGAAGGCGTGGAAGAGGCCGATGGCGTTGGAGCCGCCGCCGACGCAGGCCACGGCCGCGTCGGGCAGGCGGCCGGCGCGCTGGAGGATCTGGCGGCGGGCCTCGACGCCGATGACGCGGTGGAAGTCGCGCACCATCGCGGGGAACGGGTGCGGGCCGGCGACGGTCCCGAAGAGGTAGTGGGTGTGGTCGACGTTGGCGACCCAGTCGCGGAAGGCCTCGTTGATGGCGTCCTTGAGCGTGCGGCTGCCGGACTTCACGGCGATGACCTCGGCGCCGAGCATCCGCATCCGGGCGACGTTGAGGGCCTGGCGCCGGGTGTCGATCTCGCCCATGTAGATGGTGCAGTCGAGGCCGAAGAGGGCACAGGCGGTGGCGGTGGCGACGCCGTGCTGGCCGGCGCCGGTCTCGGCGATGACCCGGGTCTTGCCCATCCGCCGGGTGAGCAGCGCCTGGCCCAGCACGTTGTTGATCTTGTGTGAGCCGGTGTGGTTGAGGTCCTCGCGCTTGAGGAACACGCGGGCCCCGCCGGCCTGTTCGGCGAACCGCGGCACCTCGGTGAGCGCGCTGGGGCGGCCGGTGTAGTTGACCAGCAGATCGTCGAGTTCGGCCGCGAACGCGGGGTCCGCCTTGGCCTTCTCGTACTCGGCGGCGACCTCGTCGACCGCGGCGACCAGCGCCTCGGGGATGAATTTGCCGCCGAAGGCACCGAAGTAGCCCTCGGCGCTGGGGACTTGGCCCTCGGGGTCGGGAAGGAAGAATTCGGAGGACATCTGACGCACTCCTAGACCGGGGCACTCGCCCCGGAGGTCCGGTTCATCGGGAAGTGAGCATGACGGAAGGCGGCGCGCTGTAGGGGTCGCTGCCGCCGCGGAGCCGGCGGGGCCGGTACCGCGGAGGTACGGACGCGATGCCTGGGGGCATCGCGGCGCCGACACGGGGCCGGCGCGTCAGCGCGCGGGCCCCCGTCGCCATCGCCGGCCGTTGATCTGTCCCGGCTCGGACCCGATGTGGTACCTGACCCGGCGCCCGTGCACCCGCCGCGCGGGGGCGCGGCAGCCGCGGTGCCATGAGGGCAGCGCGGAGCATTTGGCCTCGGGGCGGCGGGGGGCGGCGGTCATGTCGGGGTGGGCGTCCTGTCCTGGGGGCGGGCGCTCAGGACCGGCCGTGCCGGATCGCCGGGTGGGAGCCCGCGGCGACCAGGTCGGCGACCGAGGTCCTGGGGTCCTTGCCGGTGACCAGCGACTCGCCGACCAGCACCGCGTCCGCGCCGTCGTTGGCGTAAGCGATCAGGTCGTGCGGTCCGCGGACACCGGACTCGGCGATCTTGACGATGTGGTCGGGGATCTCGGGGGCGACCCGGGCGAAGTTGCCGCGGTCGACCTCCAGGGTCTTGAGGTTGCGGGCGTTGACGCCGATGATCTTGGCGCCGGCGTCCACCGCGCGGGCGACCTCTTCCTCGTCGTGCACCTCGACCAGCGGCGTGAGCCCGATCGACTCGGCCCGCTCGATCAGCGAGACCAGCGCCTCCTGCTCCAGCGCGGAGACGATCAGCAGCGCGAGGTCGGCGCCGTAGGCCCGGGCCTCCCACAGCTGGTAGGCGGTGACGATGAAGTCCTTGCGCAGGACGGGGATGTCGACCTTGGCGCGGACGGCCTCCAGGTCGGCCAGCGAACCGCCGAACTTGCGCTGCTCGGTGAGGACGGAGATGACCGCCGCGCCGCCCGCCTCGTAGTCGGCGGCCAGGCCGGCCGGGTCGGCGATCGCGGCGAGCGCGCCCTTGGAGGGGCTGGAGCGCTTGACCTCGCAGATCACCGTCACGCTCTCGCCCTTGAGGGCCGCGACGCCGTCCTTCGCGGGGCGCGCCTTGCGGGCCCGCTCCTTGAGCTCGTCGAGAGTGACGCGGGCCTGCCGCTCCGCGAGGTCGGCGCGGACCCCGTCGATGATCTCGTCGAGCACACTCACGCGAGCGGCCTCCTTCTTGAGCGGGGGAGGTGGACAGTGACCCGTGGGGACGAGCCGTCCCACCCGGTCCTTCGATGGTATCCGCCATGGCATGCAGGTCTCGCATCCGGTGGACCGCAGTCCCACGACCTGGACATTTGCCGGTGACGGGGAGGTGTGCGGCCGCCTCGCCCGGCCGCGATCACGGGGCCAGCGCGCTGCCGGCGGGGAGGTTGCGGACGACGGTGAAGACCAGCAGCAGCCCGGCCAGTGCCCACCAGTGGACGGGCCGCGGCCTGGGGCCCGCCATCGGGCGGCCCCGCACCGCGCGGCCGAGCCAGACCGCCCAGAAGACCGCACAGGCGGCGTACCCGGCCACCGCGAGGACGTTGGCGCCCAGCGCCGCGGGGAGATCTCCGTGGGCGACGTCATGGGCGCTGCGCAGCCCGCCGCAGGCCGGGCAGTACAGGCCGGTCAGATGCAGCAGCGGGCACACGGGATAGTGGCCGGGCTGATGGGGATCGACGGCGCCGACGTACGCGAAGGCCGCGAGGGCGGCGGTCAGGGCGCCCAGGGGTGCCGCGAGACGGCGGGGCAGCGCGCGCCGGCGGGGGGCCGGGGGCGAGAGGTGCGCCACGGGATCGCTCACGTGCCGATTGTGCGGCGGCATGCGCGAAGGCGCAGCTTCTCGGCCGCCGTACGGAGCGGGCACGGACGGCGGGTACGGCACCACGGGTGCGTACGGGCCGGGAAGCGGCGCCTTCGAAGGGAACCGCGGGGGTGGCGCCGGGCGGGCGCCACGGGAGCGGGAGCTCAGCCCTCCTGCGGCTGGGCCTGCGCCGGGGCAGCGGGCTTGGCGCGGCGGGGCTCCTGGCCCATGCCGGCCGCACGCATCAGACCGCCGGCCACGGCACCGAGGCCGATCAGCACGATGCCGGCCCAGAAGCCGGGCACGTTCCCCAGCACGATGAAGGCTCCGGAGACGCAGAAGCCGATGAACGAGATGATGACGCCCGTCCAGGCGGCGGGGGTGTGTCCGTGGCCACTGCTCGACATGAATGCTCCTCGTTGCTCTGTCGCGCCGGGGTCGGGGCGCGGTGATCCTCGTCGCCCATTGTCACCGATGCCGGGCGGAGCACCTTTACCGGGTGGGGTCCTCACCGCGGTCCAGGGACTTCCAGATCTCCTCCGGACGGTCCAGATCCGGCGGGGCCGGAGCCCTGCGCGGGCCGCGGGCGCCACCGGGCGTGCGCTCGTACCGGCCCGACATCGCAGGCCAGTGGCGTCCGTACACCAGCGCCAGCAGCCCGGCGAGCAGCAGCAGCCCGCCGCCGGCCGCGGCCACCCACGGCCAGCCGGTGTGCGTGACGTGATGCACACCGGCGTCGGTCAGACCGACCGCGGTGGCGGCCTTCTCGCGCAGCGCGGAGGTGTCGGAGTTGCCCAGCACGGCGGCCACGGCGATGCCCGCGCCGCTGAGCGTGAGCAGGGCGGCGACCGCGATCCGGCCCACCCGGCGCACGGCGAAGACGGCGACCAGCGCGGCCAGGCCGACGACGGCCAGCGCGCCGGGCACCCCGGTCACATCGGCGCCGGTCACGCTGCGCGGCAGCGCGCCCTGGGCGAGCTCCGCGGAGCCCTTGGCCCAGATGCGGCCGGAGGCCAGCAGCGCCAGGCCCGCGCCGGCCGCGCCGGCCAGCAGGGCGAGGGCGAGACTGCGCGCGCTGCTGCGTGCGCGGGTGGCCGGCGCGGCGGCCGGCTCGCCCGTGGGCGGGGCGTCGGCAGGGGTCTGGGGTACGGCACTCACGCGCACCACTATCGCGCACCGGCCGACGGGGTCCGGTGCGCGGGGTGGGTGCGGGGGGTGCGGCCGGTCACTTTCCCAGGTGGTTGGCCGTGTGCACGGCGCGCAGCACCGCGGCCGCCTTGTTGGGCACTCCGGGCACCCCGCAGCGGGGTGGACCGGGGCAGGAGCCGTTGGTGGTCCCGCCCGGTGGCCCCCTCGGCGGTCTACTTCCCCAGGTGATTGGCCGTGTGCACGGCGCGCAGCACCGCGGCCGCCTTGTTGCGGCACTCGGTGTCCTCGGCCACCGGGTCGGAGTCGGCGACCACCCCGGCGCCCGCCTGGACGTAGGCGGTGGAGTCCCGGAGCAGGGCCGTACGGATCGCGATGGCGGTGTCGGAGTCGCCGGCGAAGTCGAGGTAGCCCACGCAGCCGCCGTACAGCCCGCGCCGGGTCGGCTCCAGCTCCTCGATGATCTGCAGGGCGCGCGGCTTGGGCGCCCCGGAGAGGGTGCCGGCCGGGAAGCAGGCGGTGAGCACGTCGAAGGCGCTGTGGCCCTCGGCCACCTGCCCGGTGACCGTGGAGACGATGTGCATCACATGGCTGTAGCGCTCGATGGACATGAAGTCGACGACCTCGACGCTGCCCGGCTCGCAGACCCGGCCCAGGTCGTTGCGGCCCAGGTCGACCAGCATCAGATGCTCGGCGCGCTCCTTGGGGTCGGCCATCAGCTCATCGGCCAGGGCCTGGTCCTCCTGGACGGATGAACCGCGCGGGCGGGTGCCGGCGATGGGGTGCACCGTGGCCCGGCCGCCCTCGACCTTGACCAGCGCCTCCGGGCTGGAGCCCACCACGTCGAAGGCGCCTTCCTCGGCGCCCTCGCCGCCCTCGAAGCGGAAGAGGTACATGTACGGGCTGGGGTTGGTGGCCCGCAGCACCCGGTAGACGTCCAGCGCGCTCGCCGTACACGGCGTCTCGAAGCGCTGGGAGGGCACGACCTGGAAGGCCTCACCGGCCCGGATGCGCTCCTTGATGTCCTCGACTGCGTCCTGGAAGGCGGGGCCGCCCCACTCGGCGGTGAACGGCGGGACCGCGGACGGCGGCATCGCGGCCGCGCTGGCGGGCGCGGGCCGCGCCAGGTCGTAGGCCATGGTGTCCAGGCGGGCCACGGCGTCCGCATAGGCCTCGTCGACACCGGTGTCGAGGTCGTTGTGGTTGATCGCGTTGGCGATCAGCAGGACCGTGCCGCTCCAGTGGTCGAGGACGGCGAGGTCGGAGGTGAGCAGCATGGTCAGCTCGGGCAGCCGGAGGTCGTCGGCGGTCTGCTCGCCGATCTTCTCCAGGCGGCGCACGATGTCGTAGCCGAGGTAGCCGACCATGCCGCCGGTGAACGGCGGCAGTCCCGCGCCCTCGATGAGGTCGCGGGGGGTGTGCAGCGCCTCGACGGTGGCGCGCAGCGCCTGGAGGGGGTCGCCACCGGTGGGGACGCCGACGGGCGGGGTGCCGAGCCAGTGCGCCTGCCCGTCGCGGGTGGTGAGGGTGGCGGCGCTGCGGACGCCGATGAAGGAGTAGCGCGACCACGTACGGCCGTTCTCGGCGGATTCCAGGAGGAAGGTGCCGGGGCGTTCCGCGGCGAGTTTGCGGTAGAGCCCGACCGGTGTGTCGCCGTCCGCGAGCAGGCGCCGGGTGACGGGGATGACCCGACGGTCCTTGGCGAGGGTGCGGAAGGTGTCGAGGTCCGGAGTGGCGGTGCCGGTGGTTCCCGTGGTCATGGCAGCGGAGCCTACTGGTCGGAGGTGGCCTCGGCAGCCAGGACGTCGGCGTCGAAGCAGGTGCGGTCGCCGGTGTGGCAGGCGGCGCCGACCTGATCGACCTTGATCAGGACGGTGTCGGCATCGCAGTCCAGCGCCACCGACTTGACGTGCTGGACGTGGCCGGAGGTGTCGCCCTTGACCCAGTACTCCTGGCGGCTGCGGGACCAGTACGTGCAGCGGCCGGTGGTCAGGGTGCGGTGCAGCGCCTCGTCGTCCATCCAGCCGAGCATCAGCACCTCGCCGGTGTCGTACTGCTGGGCGATGGCGGGGACCAGGCCGTCGGCGCCGCGCTTGAGGCGGGCGGCGATGGCCGGGTCGAGGGCGGAGGCGGCCGCGGGGGCCTGGCCGGGGGCGGTGGTGCGGCTGCGGGTCATGCGTCCATTGTGCCGTGCGGCATCCTGCAGACATGCATCCTCAGCAGCCGCCCGTGCCGCCACCGCCGCCGGACCCGGACCGTGCCGCGCGGGTGGCCGCGCGGGTGCTGGGGGCGGTGTGCGCGGCGGCGGTGGCGGTGGCCGTGGCGATCGTGGTCGTGGTGTTCCGGCGGTAGGACGGGTCCGCCCCGGCGGGCCGGAGCGGACCCCGCGACGGGACCGTGCGGACACGCCCCATCCGGCCGGAGCGGGACCGGGGCGGTCAGACCCCCAGCTTCGCCGCCAGCAGCCGGTCGATCGCCTCCTTGTCCCCGTCCAGTGCCACGTCGGCCGCCTCCTGCCGGCCGAAGGCGAACATGGTCAGCTCGCCCGGCTCGCCGACGACCGTGACCACCGGGGTGCCGCGATGGGCGACCGCCGTCCGCCCGTCCGGCCGCCGCAGCACCAGGCCCACCGGCGACTTGCGGCCCAGCACCCGGGCCATCCGCTCCAGCCGGGACCACAGGGCGTCCGCGAAGACGGGGTCGAGCTCCCGCGCGGACCAGTCCGGCTGCGCCCGCCGTACGTCCTCGGTGTGGACGTAGAACTCGACGGTGTTGGACGCCTCGTCGAGCTGCTTCAGCGCGAACGGCGACATCCTCGGCGGCCCGGTCCTGATCAGCTGGATCAGCTCCTCGTACGGCTTGGCGGCGAACTCCGCCTGCACCCGCTGGAGCCGTGCGGCCAGCGGCTTGACGAGGATCCCGCCGGCCGCGTCGGCGCGCCGTTCGCGCACCACCACGTGCGCGGCCAGTTCCCGCGCGCTCCAGTTCTCACACAGCGTCGGCGCCTCGGGGCCGGCGCTCTCCAACAGGTCGGCGAGAAGGAGCCGTTCACGCTTCGCATGGGTCGACATGCGGCCAGCCTACGACCGGCCCCGGGGCCCTGCCACGGGGCCGCGCCCGGCGATCGGCGGGTGACCGGCCCGGTCACCCGGCTGCCGGGCCGTCAGCAAGGGTGCTGGTCGGCCGTCATCAACTGTGGGCCACCGCCTGCCCAAGGGCATCGAGCTGTTCAGCATCACCACGATGAACCGCGAGTTCGTCCGGGCGGCGCGCAAGGGGCGCCGAATCAGACCGCGGCGGTCCCGATGAGTCCTTCGCGGGTGACGAGCGCGGCCAGCTCCGGCTCGCTGTATCCCGCGGTGCCGTCGGGCCGCCGGGGCAGGACCATGTAGCGGCTCTCCGCGCTGGAGTCCCACACGGTGATCGCGGTGTCGTCCGGCAGCACCAGCCCGAACTCGGCCAGCACGGCCCGCGGTTCGCGTACCACCCGCGAGCGGTAGGCCTCGCTCTTGTACCAGGACGGCGACGGCCCCAGCAGCCCGACCGGGTAGCAGGAACACAGCGTGCACACCAGGACGTGGTGCGTGGTGGCGGTGTTCTCGACGACCTTGAGCCGCTGCTCCTGGATTCCGCCCGCCATCGACAGCCCCACCTCGGGCAGCGCCGTATTCGCATCGGCCAGCAGCCGCTCCCGGAACCCCGCGTCGGTCCAGGCCCGCGCCGCGATCCGCGCCCCGTTGACCGGCGAGGCCCCCTGCAGCATCGCCGCAAGGGACGCATCCAGCTGCTCCTGGGCGACCACCCCGGCCTCGATCAGCCGCTCCTCCAGCCGCCGGACCCGCGCCGCCACCGGCGCACTCGTGTGCTCGCCGCTCATACCCCGTCCTCCGCTGCGCGCTCGATGTACGACTCCCAGAGGTCGACCGTGACCTCATGACCGCCCTCGCCCCACAGGTCGCCCGCGGTGAAGGCCACGGTGTAGACGGGCTCCACCCGGGGCTCGGCCACCCCTGCCGCCACCTCGTCGGCGAGCTCCCAGCTGCCCTGGCACTCGACGATCCGGCCCACCTGGCCGCGCACATAGCGCGGCGCCCGGGTGTGCCCCGCGGGGTCGCCGGCGCGCACCCGCACCCGCTCCCCCGCCCGGAATTCAGCCCGCATCGAGCAGCCCCCGCTCGGCCAGCAGCGTCTCGATCGCGAGCAGCCACCGCTCGTAGTACGACGTCGCCAGATACTGCTGCGGGGCCAGCCGCTCGACCGCGTCGCGGAACTCGTCGAGCCGGTACACCCCGTTCCGTACCAGCGTGGAGTTGAGCGCGAACACCCGCGCCTCCCAGTCGGCGTGGAACGGCGGCTCGTCCGCCTCGATCTCCAGCGCCCCGAACCCGGTCTGCCCGCCCACATCGTTGACACGGCTCATGGGCGGAGCCTACGCGTCAATGATCTTCGTGTCAGCAGCCTTCGGGTCGGCGGCCTGCGGGTCAGCGCACCGGGTGCCCCGCACTCCGGAGGGCGTCCTTGACCTGGCCGATGCGCAGGTCGCCGAAGTGGAAGACGGAGGCGGCGAGCACCGCGTCGGCGCCGGCCGCGACGGCCGGGGCGAAGTCCTCCAGCCGGCCGGCGCCGCCGGAGGCGATCACCGGGACGGTGACGTGCTTGCGGACCGCCTCGATCATCTCGACGTCGTAGCCGTCCTTGGTGCCGTCGGCGTCCATGGAGTTCAGCAGGATCTCGCCGGCGCCGAGGGCCGCGGCGCGGTGGGCCCATTCGACGGCGTCGATGCCGGTGCCGCGGCGGCCGCCGTGGGTGGTGACCTCGAATCCGGAGGGGGTGCCGGCGTCGGTACGCCGGGCGTCGACCGACAGCACCAGGACCTGGCTGCCGAAGCGCTCGGAGATCTCGCGGATCACGTCGGGCCGGGCGATGGCGGCGGTGTTGACGCCGACCTTGTCGGCGCCGGCCCGCAGCAGCTTGTCGACGTCGTCGGGGGTGCGCACGCCGCCGCCGACGGTGAGCGGGATGAAGACCTGCTCGGCGGTGCGGCGGACCACGTCATAGGTGGTCTCGCGGTTGCCGGAGGAGGCGGTGATGTCGAGGAAGGTCAGCTCGTCGGCGCCCTCGTCCCCGTAGATCTTCGCCATCTCGACGGGGTCGCCCGCGTCCCGCAGGTTCTGGAAGTTGACGCCCTTGACGACCCGGCCGTTGTCGACGTCCAGGCAAGGGATGACTCGGACCGCCAGGGTCATGTCTGTGGGGGCCTCTCTGCCAGTTCTCGGAATGCTTCTAGTTCTACTTCGACCAGGACGCGGGAGTCGACGAAGCCGGAGACCACGACCAGGGTCGCGACCGGCGGGGTGGCCTCGAACAGCTCCCGGTGGGCGCGGCCGGCCGCGTCCACGTCGCGGAGGTGGGTGAGGTACAGGCGGGTGCGCAGTACCGCGTCGGCGCCCAGGCCGAAGGGCTTGAGCGCGGCCAGCGCGTTGCTGAGGGCGGTCCGGGTCTGGACGTAGGGGTCGCCCTCACCCTGGAGCACGCCGTCGACCACGGGCATCGTGCCGGCGACCAGGACCCGGTCGCCGGCCGCCACGGCGCGTGCGAAGCCGATCTTGTCTTCCCAGGGGTTGTCGGTCCGTACGCGCTCGATGGTCATCACGCGGCCTTTCGTTCGCCGTTACGACACTGCTGCCAGCGCCTCTTCGAGGGTGAACGCCTTTGCATAGAGCGCCTTGCCGACGATCGCGCCCTCCACACCTTCGGGCACCAGTGTGGCGAGCGCGCGCAGGTCGTCGAGGGAGGAGACGCCGCCGGAGGCGACGACGGGGCGGTCGGTGGCCGCGCAGACGTTCCGCAGCAGCTCCAGGTTGGGGCCCTGGAGGGTGCCGTCCTTGTTGATGTCGGTGACGACGTAGCGGGCGCAGCCCTCGGCGTCGAGGCGGGCCAGCGTCTCGTAGAGGTCGCCGCCGTCGCGGGTCCAGCCGCGGCCGCGCAGCGTCGTACCGCGGACATCCAGGCCGACCGCGATCTGGTCGCCGTACTCGGCGATGATCTTGGCGACCCAGTCGGGGTTCTCCAGGGCGGCCGTGCCGATGTTGACGCGGGTGCAGCCGGTGGCCAGGGCGGCGGCCAGCGAGTCGTCGTCGCGGATACCGCCGGACAGCTCGACCTTGATGTCCATGGACCGGGCGACCTCGGCGATCTGCGCCCGGTTGTCGCCGGTGCCGAAGGCCGCGTCGAGGTCGACGAGGTGCAGCCATTCGGCGCCGGCCCGCTGCCAGGCGAGGGCCGCCTCCAGCGGGTCGCCGTAGGAGGTCTCGGAGCCGGACTCGCCGTGGACGAGGCGGACGGCCTGGCCGTCGCGGACGTCGACGGCGGGGAGGAGTTCGAGCTTCGGCATCAAGGGGCTCACAGGGTGTTGATCCAGTTGGTCAGGAGCTGGGCGCCGGCGTCGCCGGACTTCTCGGGGTGGAACTGGGTGGCCCACAGCGGGCCGTTCTCGACCGCGGCCACGAACCGCTCACCGTGGGTGGCCCAGGTGACCTTCGGCGCGGCGAGATGGGGGTTGCCGACCTCCAGCTCCCAGTCGTGCACCGCGTAGGAGTGCACGAAGTAGTAGCGGGCGTCGGCGGGCAGCCCGGCGAAGAGCCGCGAGTCGCCGGCGGCCTCGACGGTGTTCCAGCCCATGTGCGGCACGACGTCGGCCTTGAGCGGGCCGACCGTGCCGGGCCACTCGTCCAGGCCCTCGGTCTCGACGCCGTGCTCGATGCCGCGGCCGAAGAGGATCTGCATGCCGACGCAGATGCCCATGACGGGGCGCCCGCCGGCCAGCCGGCGGCCCACCAGCCAGTCACCGCGGGCCTCCTTCAGCCCGGCCATGCAGGCGGCGAACGCGCCGACGCCGGGGACCAGCAGCCCCTCGGCGTTCATCACCCGGTCGAAGTCCCGGGTGATCTCCACCTCGGCGCCGACGTGCGCCAGCGCGCGCTCGGCGGAGCGGACGTTGCCGAAGCCGTAGTCGAAGACGACGACCTTCTTGCGGGGTGCCGAGGCGGTCAATTCCATACCTCCAACCGGAGCACACCGGCGGCCAGGCACAGCGCCGAGCCGACGGACAACAGCACGATCAGGCTCTTGGGCAGCTGCTGCTTCCAGAAGGAGTAGACGCCGCCGAGAAGGAAGAGCCCGAGCAGGATGAAGACGGTGGAGAGGCCGCTCACAGCGCGCCCTTCGTGGACGGGATGATGCCGGCCGCCCGCGGGTCCCGCTCGCTGGCGTAGCGCAGCGCCCGGGCCAGCGCCTTGAACTGGCACTCCACGATGTGGTGGGCGTTGCGGCCGTACGGGACGTGGATGTGCAGCGCTATCTGGGCCTGGGCGACGAACGACTCGAAGATGTGTCGGGTCATGGTCGTGTCGTAGCTGCCGATCATCGGCGCCATGTTCTCCGGCTCGGTGTGCACCAGATACGGGCGGCCGGAGAGGTCGACGGTCACCTGGGCCAGCGACTCGTCCAGCGGGACGGTGCAGTTGCCGAAGCGGTAGATGCCGGACTTGTCGCCGAGGGCCTGCTTGAAGGCGGCACCCAGCGCGAGGGCGGTGTCCTCGATGGTGTGGTGGGTGTCGATGTGCAGATCGCCGTCGGTCTTGACCTTGAGGTCGAACAGGCCGTGCCGGCCGAGCTGGTCGAGCATGTGGTCGTAGAAGCCGACACCGGTCGATACCTCGACCTCGCCCCGGCCGTCGAGATCGATCTCGACGAGCACGGACGTTTCCTTCGTGGTGCGCTCCACGCGTCCTACGCGGGTCATCGCTTGCTCTCCTTCAGTACTGCACGAACCGCGTCGAGGAACGCGTCGTTCTCGGCCGGGGTGCCGGCGGTGACCCGCAGCCAGCCCGGTACGCCGTTGTCACGGACCAGCACGCCGTGGTCGAGGATCGCCTGCCAGGTGGCGTGCGCGTCGTCGAAGAGACCGAACTGCACGAAGTTGGCGTCGGAGTCGACGACCTGACAGCCGCTCGCCCGCAGCTCGGTGACCAGGCGGTCCCGCTCGGCCTTGAGCTGCTCGACGTACTTCAGCAGGGTGTCGGTGTGCTCCAGCGCGGCGAGCGCGGTGGCCTGGGTGACGGACGAGAGGTGGTACGGGAGCCGGACGAGCTGGACGGCGTCGACCACGGCGGGGTCGGCGGCCAGATAGCCCAGCCGGAGTCCGGCGGCACCGAACGCCTTGGACATGGTCCGGGAGACCACCAGATTCGGGCGGCCCTCGATCAGCGGCAGCAGCGAGGGGCGGTGGCTGAACTCGCCGTAGGCCTCGTCGACCACCACCAGGGCTCCGGCGCCGTCGGCCCGCGCCGCCTGCGCGGCGTCGTACAGCGCCAGCACCGTCTCCGCCTCGACGGCGGTGCCGGTGGGGTTGTTCGGCGAGCAGATGAAGACCACGTCGGGCCGCTGCCCGGCGATGGCCGCCCGCGCCGCCTCGACGTCGATGGTGAAGTCGGCGCGCCGCGGGCCGGAGATCCAGCCGGTGCCCGTGCCGCGGGAGATCAGCCCGTGCATGGAGTACGACGGCTCGAAGCCGAGGGCCGTGCGGCCGGGGCCACCGAAGGTCTGCAGCAGCTGCTGGATGACCTCGTTGGAGCCGTTGGCGGCCCAGATCTGCTCCCGGGTGACCGGGTGGCCGCCGGTGCCGGTGAGGTAGCGGGCCAGCGCCTCGCGCAGCTCGACCGCGTCCCGGTCGGGGTAGCGGTTGAGCTGCCGGGCGGCCTCGGTCACCCGCTCGGCGATCCGCCGGACCAGCGGTTCGGGCAGCGGGTAGGGGTTCTCGTTGGTGTTCAGGCGCACCGGGACGTCCAGCTGCGGCGCGCCGTAGGGGGACTTGCCGCGCAGCTCGTCCCGGATGGGGAGGTCGTCGATACGGGTCACGTGCCTGCTCACTTGCTCTGCGGGACCTTCCAGTCGAACCTGGCCTTCAGCGCGGCGCCATGGGCCGGGAGGTCCTCGGCCTCGGCGAGGGTCACCACATGGTGGGTGACCTCGGCCAGCGCGTCGCGCGAGTAGTCCACGACATGGATGCCGCGCAGGAAGGACTGCACGGACAGGCCGGAGGAGTGGCAGGCGCAGCCGCCGGTGGGCAGGACGTGGTTGGAGCCGGCGCAGTAGTCGCCGAGCGAGACCGGGGCGTACGGGCCGACGAAGATCGCGCCGGCGTTGCGGACCCGGGCGGCGACGGCGGAGGCGTCGGCGGTCTGGATCTCCAGGTGTTCGGCACCGTAGGCGTCCACGACCGTGAGGCCCTCGTCGATGCCGTCGACGAGGACGGTCGCGGACTGCCGGCCGCCCAGCGCCTCGGTGATCCGCTCGATGTGCTTGGTGGCGGCGACCTGCCGCTTGAGGGCCGCGTCGACGGCGTCGGCGAGCTCGGCGGAGTCGGTGACCAGCACGGCCGCGGCCAGGGTGTCGTGCTCGGCCTGGCTGATCAGGTCGGCGGCGACGTGCTCGGGGTCGGCGGTGGCGTCCGCGAGGACCGCGATCTCGGTGGGGCCGGCCTCGGCGTCGATGCCGATGCGGCCCTTGAGGAGGCGCTTGGCGGAGGCGACGTAGATGTTGCCGGGGCCCGTGACGAGGTTGACCGGCAGGCACTCCTCGGTGCCGTACGCGAACATCGCGATGGCCTGGGCGCCGCCGGCGGCGTAGACCTCGTCCACGCCGAGCAGGGCACAGGCGGCGAGGATGGTCGGGTGCGGCCGGCCGCCGAACTCCTTCTGCGGCGGGGAGGTGACGGCGATGCCGGTGACCCCGGCCTCCTGGGCCGGGACGACGTTCATGACGACGGAGGACGGGTAGACCGCCAGGCCGCCGGGGACGTAGAGCCCCACCCGCTCGACGGGCACCCAGCGTTCGGTGACCGTGCCGCCGGGGACGACCTTGGTCGTGACGTCGGTGCGGCGCTGTTCGCGGTGGACGATCCGGGCACGCCGGATGGACTCCTCCAGAGCGGCCCGCACGGCCGGGTCCAGCCCGTCGAGGGCCTCGCGCAGCGCCTGCGCGGGCACCCGTACGCGCGTGATCTCGACGCCGTCGAACCGCCGCGCATAATCGATCAGCGCCGCGGTGCCGCGATGGCGTACGTCCTCGCAGATGGGCCGCACCTTCTCCAGGGCGGCTTCCACGTCGAACTCGGCACGGGGCAGCAGATCGCGCAGGGCGCCGCCCTCGGGGAGGGCGTCACCGCGCAGGTCGATTCGGGAGATCACCCTCCCAGTGTCTCAGACCTGCTCCCGGGCCCGAGCGGCCGTATCACTCAGTGATACACAGCGGCGTACGCCGGGGACGCACCGTGACCCGGCCGTTCGAAGTTGACCGGAGTTGGCCCTGACCACGCGTGTTCAAGCAGACACGGGCGCGGGCAAGGGCCAGCTGACGGCGTACGGGGACGCCTGTGGGACGCCACACGACCGGTGCACGAGGTGCGTCCGAACAGGTTGCGACACACCACGGGACAGCAAGGGGGATCCACAGTGACCGAGCCCGGGGACGGCGACGCGCCCGCCGACCTGCAACTGACATCCGCGGAATGGAGCATGTGGCAGGCCTTCCGCAACGGCAGCACCTGCGACCTGCACATCGGCGACCCGGCCCGCGACGATCCGCACGGGCAGCATCTGTGGGGCCCCGAGCGCCGGGTGCGCGCCCGGGTCGTGGCGCTGCTGCTGCTCGACGGGCCGCCCCCGCAGCCGGGACGGGTGGCCGCATTACAGCTGACCGGCGCGTACATCACGGACACTCTCGACGTTGCGGGCGGCACGATCAAGCCATTCGTGGAGCTGCGGGACTGCCGCTTCGAGGCCGAGGTGGTGCTGCCGGAGAGCCACTTCACCACGCTGCGGCTGGTGAACTGCGCGATACCCCGGCTGGAGGCGGCCCGGCTGCACACCGAGGGCGACCTCCATCTGCCGCGCTGTGTGGTGCAGTCCGGCATCCGGCTCACGGACGCCCAGATAGGCACCGACCTGATGCTCAATCAGACCATCGTGCACAAGGACCGCCAGGGCCGGTCGCTCATGGCGGACGGGCTGACCGTCGCCCAGGACCTGCAGGCCGAGATGATGGAGTCCTACGGCGAGCTGTCGCTGCGCGGCGCCACCATAGGCGTCTCGCTGAGCCTGCGCGGCAGCCGGCTGTGCAACCCGTTCGGCCGCCGGGCGCTGAACGCCCCCCAGCTGACCGTCGAGCGCACCCTCTATCTGACCGCCGCGGGCCTGGCGAACTCCCCGTTCTCCAGCAGCGCCACTCCCCCGTACGGCATCGGCCAGACCCCCTCGCGCGGCACCCGGGTGCAGCGCTTCGAGTGCGAGGGCGGGATGCGGCTGGACGACGGGCGCTTCGGCGACGCGGTCGACTTCGAGAACGCCCGCTTCATCATGGAGTCCGACCAGGAGCTGTCGCTGCGCCGGATCCAGACGCCCGAGCTGCGGTTCCTCGGTGAGCGCCCGCAGCGCGGCCGGGTGATCCTCTCCGGTGCCCGGGTGGTCAACCTCATCGACAAATCGGCGAGCTGGCCGGGGCTGGGCGGGCTGTGGATGGCCGGCTTCGCCTACGAGACGCTGATCCCGCGCGGCCACTTCCCGCTGGCGCTGCGGCTGCAGTGGGTGGCCGCGGCGACCCCCGAGTACGCGCCCGAGCCGTACGAGATGCTGGCCGCCTCGCTGCGCAGCACCGGCGAGGACGCGGACGCCCGGGAGGTGCTGCTGGCCAAGCAGCGGCGCCGCCGCGAGACGCTGCCGCTGGCGGCGAAGGCCTGGGGGATCCTGCAGGACTGGACGGTGGCCTACGGCTACCGGCCGGGGCGGGCCGCGGTGTGGATGGCCGTGCTGTGGGCGATCGGCACGCTCTACTTCTCGACGTCCCCGCCGCCGCCCCTCAAGGCGGGTGAGGCGCCGCCCTGGAATCCGTATCTCTACTCCCTGGACCTGCTGCTTCCGGTGATAGACCTCAATCAGGGGGCCGCCTGGAAGCCGGGCGGCACCTCGCAGTGGGTGGCCGCGGTGCTGATCCTGGCGGGCTGGGTGCTCGCCACGACGGTCGCGGCCGGCGCCTCGCGGCTGCTGCGGCGGCAATAGCCGGGGTACGGGTGGTGGCCCGGACCGCTACAGGCTCTAGGCTTACGGGCTGTGACCTCCGTGCGCCTCCCCCTCTTCCCGCTGAACTCGGTGCTGTTCCCGGGACTCGTACTCCCGCTGAACGTCTTCGAGGCGCGCTACCGGGCGATGATGCGCGATCTGAGTGCGGTGCCCGAGGACGACCGCCGGTTCGCGGTGATCACGATCCGGGACGGCCGGGAGGTCGCCCCCACCGCGATGGGCATGCCGGACGCCACGCTGCCGACCGCGGAGGGTCCCGCGGCGGGCTTCGGTGACGACCCGATGCAGGCGTTCCACACGGTGGGCTGTATCGCGGACGCGGCCACCATCCGGGAGAAGTCGTCCGCCGACGACACCGGCTACGAGGTGCTCGCCACCGGCACCACCCGCTTCCGGCTGCTGTCGGTGGAGGCCTCGGGGCCGTATCTGACCGGTGAGGTGGCGGAGCTGGCGGACGACGAGGGGGACGGCGCGGGGGCGCTGGCCTCCGGCGTCGTCCGGGCCTTTCGCACCTATCAGAAGCGGCTGGCCTGGGCGAACGAGCGGACCCTGTCGAGCGGGCAGGACCTGCCGGCCGACCCGTCCGTGCTGTCGTATCTGGTGGCCGCGGCGGCCGTGCTGGACGTCCCCGCCAAGCAGCAGCTGCTGGAGGCGCCGGACGCCGCGGCCCGGCTGGCCCAGGAGCTGACGCTGCTGCGCCAGGAATCGGCGCTGCTCGGTAAGCTCCCGTCGCTGCCGGCCGTGGACCTGACCCGGCAGCCGACCCACCCCAACTGACGTTCCGCGGCCCGGGGCCCGCGCGGGGCCGGGCCCTGGCGAGTGAGGCGTTTTCGCGGTGCCGAAGAAGACGAAGCAGAAGAAGGCCGGGCAGCCCGGGGGCGGTACGCCCGCGACGGTGGCGCTCACCGCGTCCGGCGTCCCCTTCACGGTGCATGCCTATGCGCACGACCCGGCCGCCGCCTCGTACGGCGAGGAGGCCGCCGAGGCCCTCGGGGTCGCGCCCGAGCAGGTCTTCAAGACGCTGCTCGCGGAGGTCGACGGCGCGCTGACGGTCGCCGTGGTGCCGGTGTCGGGGTCCCTGGACCTGAAGGCGCTGGCGACCGCGGTGGGCGGCAAGCGGGCCGCGATGGCCGATCCGGCGGCGGCCGAGCGCAGTACGGGGTACGTCCTGGGCGGGATCTCCCCGCTGGGGCAGCGCAAGCGGCTGCCCACCGTCGTGGACGCCTCCGCGCAGGGCCGGCCGACCGTGTGTGTCTCGGCGGGGCGGCGCGGCCTGGAGGTCGAGCTGGCGCCGGAGGATCTGGTGGCGCTCACGGGGGCCCGAGTGGCGCCGATTGCGCGGGGCTAGGGGGTCAGGGCGTCCCGGAGCGCGGGCGGGGCAGCCGCGATGGCGGCCGCCCCTGCCGGTGCGTCGGTGTCCGGCGGCGTCAGTGCGCGGCGGGCGGTTCCGGCGCGGGCGGCTCTTCCCGCTGGTCGTGGTGGCCGCTCCAGTCCACCTCCGGCTCCGGGTCCCGCGGGCCGAACAGCCCGGTCAGCGCCAGCTGGGTGAGCATCGCGGCGATCGGCCAGGCCAGCAGCGCGCCCTTGGCCTGGAGCCGCAGCGGGCCCGAGAAGGTCACCCCGGGGCCGACCTGCTTGGCGTGCGTGGCCACGTCCGGGGTGGGGCCCAGCCACATCCCCGTCACCCAGCCCAGCACCGCACCCAGCAGCCCGCCCACGACCAGCGCCACGACCAGCGGAATCCCGCCGCGCCGGCGCAGCAGGAAGACCACCGCGGCGCTGAGCACCCCGAAGCCGAGGGACAGCAGGACGAAGGTGCCGTCCGCGCCGATCGCCTCCTCGCCCTCGGTGTTCTTGAGGTAGACGTTGCGGGTGTCCGCGATCAGCGGGATGTGCGGGGCGAGCCAGTTCCACAGCACCCCGAGCAGCACCCCGCTCACCGCGACCACGAGCGCGATCACGGCGCCCTCGCGCAGCTCACGCGCCAGCTCGGGGCCGCCGAGGCCGGTGTGGTCAGGGTGCTCGGCGGTGGCTCCGTGGCCGTGGGCGGGCGCGGCCTGGGGGTGCTGCGGCTCTTCGGGCGGTTGGTTGTCGCGGGGCGTCAGCGGTGCGGTCACCCCGTCATCGTGCCAGGTGGGGCCGGGGGGACCGGCGGCAGGACGCCCGTTGGAGGGGCCGGAGGCGGTCATCGGGTGGCCGCCCGCCGGTAGGCCCAGGTGGCGACGGCCAGCGAGAGCACCCCGACGGCCGCGCAGACGCCCAGGTCGGCGCCGACCACGAGCCAGTCGGGATGCGGGTCGAAGCTGCGCGACAGCGCCTCCACGCCATAGGTCGACGGCAGCAGATCGCGGGCCCAGCCGATCACCTCGGGCATCCGCGCGGCCGGCAGCACCCCCAGCAGCAGCGCCGCCGACATCCCCAACTGGCCGCAGAGCGTGGCGAGTTCGGGGCGCGGGGCGAGCAGGCCGAGGGCCGCGCCGAGGCCGGCCAGCGCCGCCCCGGCGAGCGGGATCACGGCGGCCAGCACCCACAGATGGGCCATCGGCAGCTGGAAGAGCACACAGCCGGTGACCGCGGTGACGACCGTCCCCGGCACGGTGAAGGAGGCGTACGCGGCGGCGGCGCCGAGCACCACGGCGGCCGGCGGCACCGGCAGCGTCGCATAGTGGTCGAGCCCGCCGCCGGCCCGCAGCTGGCCGAAGTACTGGGCGAGGAGGTTGAGCGCGACGAAGGCGACGACCAGCACGCTGGAGCCGGACACCACCGACCGCGCCGGGTCCCCGCTGTCCACCACGCCGCGCAGCAGGACCATGATCCCGACGGACTGGAAGGTGGCGACGAACAGCAGCGGGATCCGTGCCACCCGGGCCCGGGAGAGCTGGGCGCGGTAGACGGCGCCGAGCGCGGGCCCGAAGCGGGCGCGGGGCGCCAGCGGGGCGGCACCGTCCTCGGTCCGCACCTCGGGGCCGACAGCCGCACCGGCCACCGCCTGCGCGGGAACCACACTCACGCTGTCACCGAGCCTTCCTCGTACTGTCGGCAGTCTTCGTGCCGTCCGCAGTCATCGATACGTGCGCCGCGCCCCGCGCCGTTCACGCCTTGACCAGCCCCTCCGCGCGGCCGCCGAGGGCCAGGTAGACATCCTCCAGGCTCGGCGTGGCGAGGGTGAAGTCGTCGAGGGCGGCGAAGGCGGGCCCCGAGGTGACGGCGGCGACGGCGGTGCGGGCCCGGTCGGCGGGGAGCCGCAGGGTCCAGCGGCGGCCGGAGGTGTGCGCGGCGGCGGCGAGGGCGGCGACCTCGGGCACGTCCAGCGGCGGGCCCTCGCGCCACACCAGCTCCAGCCGGACCTCCTCGCTCACCATCTCCTTCAGTCCGCCGGGCGTGTCGCAGGCGATCACCCGGCCCCGGTCGATCACCGCGACCCGGTCGAGCACGCTCTCGGCCTCCAGGACGTTATGGGTCACCAGCACCACCGTGACCCCGCGCTCGGCGCGCCGCCGGTCGACCGCGGCCCAGACGGCGCGCCGGGCGACCGGGTCCATCCCGGTGGTCGGCTCGTCCAGCACCAGCAGCGGCCGCTCGCCGATCAGCGCGGTGGCGAGGCAGGCCAGCCGCCGCTGCCCGCCGGACAACTGCTTCAGCGCCCGTCCCATGAGGTCGGCGAGGCCCAGCTCGCCGAGCACCGCGTCCCGCTCGGCCCGCGCCTCGCGGGCGCCGAGGCCGCGCAGCCGTCCGGTGGTCTCCACCGCCAGCGCGACCGTCATCTCGTCCAGCGCCGTGGACTCCTGGCCCAGGTAGCCCAGCAGGCGGGCGGCCCGCTCCGGGTGGCGCACCAGGTCGTGGCCGAGGACGGCGATGGTGCCGGAGTCCGGGCGCAGCAGTCCGGTCAGCTGGCGCACCAGGGTGGACTTGCCGGCGCCGTTGGGGCCGAGCAGCCCGAAGATCTCGCCGCGGTGGACATCCAGGGTGATGCCGTCGTTGGCCCGTACGGCGGGCGCCTGAGCCGCCCCGCGGCGCCCGCGCGTCGCGGGGTACGTCTTGACCAGGTCCCGCACGGCGCACACCGGTACACCGCGCTCCACCTGTTTTGCGCCCGTCCTCACGAGCTATGAGGGTACGCGTCCCCGGACCGCCTCCGGCCCGCGGGGCTCGGACGGGCGAGCCGGACCCGGCGCCGTCAGTCCGTGGCCGGGGCGTGCTCGGCGGCCGTGCGCAGATCGACCTCGCGCCAGAAACCGGCCCGGATGGCATAGCGGTCGTGCTCGTCGATCTGGTCGTCCTTGTGGGCGAGCAGTCCGAAACGGGCGGCGTAGCGCAGCAGTTCACCGTCGATGCGGTGCGGGATGCGCGGGTACTCCGTCGACAGCTGCGTCAGATGTGCGGTGTCGGAGAGCCGGTCGGTCCAGCGGCGGGCGAAGACCTGGCCGACCTCGAAGGGGTCGCCGCTGACGGCGGTGATGTCCTCCTCGCGGTCGGCCCAGCGCTGCTCGGCGCTGGTGAGCTGGGCGAGCGTGGGCAGGCCCGCGGTCGCCTCCGGTTCGCCGACCGGGCCGCCGCGCTCGACCCAGCCCTTGTCGGACGACCAGCGCAGGGTGGCGCCGGCCGCGGCCCCGGGCTGCGCGGCGCCCGGGCCAGCCGCGCCCTGGCCCGCCGCGTGCGCCCGACCGAGCCCGGCCAGGTCCTTGGGGGTGGGCACGACCTTGGAGCCGGTGGCGCCGGGCTCGCCGCCGGCGGCCGCGGCGCTCTCGGTGCCGGCCGGCGGGCGGGCGACCCCGTTGGCGCCGCTGCGCTCATGGGTGTGCTCGGCGGATTCCGGTCCGGTCGCGGCCGCCGCGGCCGCGGACTCGGGCAGCGGGGCGGAGAGGATCGCGGCGATCTCGGGGCGCGGCGCGGGCGGCGGGGCGCAGGGGCCGCCGAGTTCCTTGGCGCGCACCGCGCGGGTGATCCAGGTCCGGTCCAGCACCCGCCGCTCATCGGCCTCGGCGACCAGGTCCTCGGACTGGTTGTAGTCGCCGTCCGCGGCCTGGACGGCCCACAGGTGGACGGCGACGCCGTGCTCCTTCGCCGACATCAGCCCGGGCAGCAGATCGCCGTCGCCGGTGACTAGCACGATGTCGGAGCAGGCGCGGTTACGGGCGAGTTCGGTCAGCTCGGCGTGCATGGCGGCGTCCACGCCCTTCTGCGCCCAGCGGCCGTCGCTGCGGGTCAGGGCGCCCAGCCGGACGGTGACCCGGGGCATCACCCGCAGCCGGCGGTGCTCGGGCTGCGGCACGCGGTCGGGGGCGCCGTCGAACCAGTAGATCCGCAGCAGCGGGCGTTCGGTGTCCGCCTCGGCGCGCTGGCGCAGGCCCTGGATGAGGGCGGCGTGGTCAACGGTGATCCGGGACCGTGCGGGCTCTCCGGCGAGCAGGCTCGCGGCGGCACCGAGCAAATACCCGGCGTCCACCAGGACGACGCAGCGATCCACGTTCCACCCTCTTCCCTGAGGTGCTGAAAGTCCGGTCGCCCCCCGGCTCGGCGCATGGCACGAGTTTCCTTCGGCTTTCCTTCGAGTCTGCCCGACCGTACGGGCGTTATCAGCCCGAACTCGATCATCGGCGTGGCGGATTCGGCCGGGGATCTCGTGCACCGTGCGTGATCGGCCGTTTTACGCACGGTAATTGCCCGAAATGCAGGCGTCTGTCCCGCGTGTAAGTCTGGTTCCGGCCCAGATCCCGATTCCCCCTCAGGAGGCAAGGTCATGGCCAAGGACAAGAAGCAGGACCGCAGCCGGCAGCAGAAGACGGCATCCGCGGCCGAGCGCGGCCAGCAGGAGGCCCAGCGTGCGAGCTTGGAGGCACAGACCCAGGCGCGGTCCCAGGCTCAGGGCAGCCCGGCAGATGTTGCACGTAAGCACCAGCGGCGCTTCGGTCACAACTGATCGATGCCGCACAGGGGTTGAGGGGCGCGCCCACTTCGGGCGCGCCCCTCGGGGTAGGGCCTGTCCGGTGACTCAGGGGCCCGGTGACTCAGGGGCCCGGTGATTCGGGAGCACGGTGGCTCAGTGGCCCGGCGATGCTCCGCCGGGCAGGCCCATGAAGCGGTGCAGCGTCGGCCGGTCAGCCCGCCAGGCAGGACGGGCCGAGCAGCACCTTCAGATCGCCGAACAGCGAGGGGTCGGGCGTGACCCGGTGCCGGTCCAGCCGGAGCACCGTCGTCTTGCGCGCCCCCAGCAGCTTGATCCGTACCTCGGTGGAGCCGCGGTGGCTGCTGAGCACCTCACCGAGCTTCTCGACCATCGGCGGGGTGACCTTGACCGTCGGAATGGTGATCGTCACGGGGGCGTTGGTGCCGGCCTCGGAGAGGTCGGGGACCATCATCTCCATCGCGACCAGCCGCGGGATGTCCTCCCGCTTGTCGAGGCGGCCCTTGACGAAGACCACGGTGTCCTCGACGAGTTGGGTGGACACCAGCTGGTAGGTCGCCGGGAAGAACATGCAGTCGATGGAGCCGGCCAGGTCCTCGACGGTGGCGATCGCCCAGGCGTTGCCCTGCTTGGTCATCTTGCGCTGCAGACCGGAGATGATGCCGCCGATGGTGACGATCGAGCCGTCCGAATAGTCGCCGCCGGTCAGCTGGGAGATGGCGGCGTCCGCCTTGTCGGACAGTACGTGTTCCAGGCCGAAGAGCGGGTGGTCGGAGACGTAGAGACCGAGCATCTCGCGCTCCTGGGCGAGGAGGTAGGTCTTGTCCCACTCGACGTCCGAGAACTCGATGTCCAGACCGAAGCCGGGGCCCTCGGAGGTGTCGCCGGAGTCGCCGGCCATGCCGCCGAAGAGGTCGAACTGCCCCTCGGCCTCCTTGCGCTTGACCTGGACGACGTTGTCGATCATCGGCTCGTAGTGCGCCATCAGGCCCTTGCGGGTGTGGCCCATTTCGTCGAAGGCGCCGGCCTTGATGAGGGACTCGGTGGTGCGCTTGTTGCAGACGACCGCCTCGACCTTGTCGAGGTAGTCGGGGAAGGAGGAGTACTTCCCCTTGGCCTTGCGGCAGCGGATGATCGAGTCGACGACGTTCTGGCCGACGTTGCGGACCGCGGTGAGGCCGAAGAGGATCACGTCGTCGCCCTGGGCGGCGAAGTTCGCCTCCGACTCGTTGACGTTCGGCGGCAGCACCTTGATGCCCATGCGCCGGCACTCGTTGAGGTAGACCGCCGACTTGTCCTTGTCGTCGCGCACGGACGTCAGCAGCGCGGACATGTACTCGGCCGGGTAGTTGGCCTTGAGGTAGGCGGTCCAGTAGGTGACCAGGCCGTACGCGGAGGAGTGCGCCTTGTTGAAGGCGTAGCCGGCGAACGGGACCAGGACGTCCCACAGCGCCTGGATGGCCTGGTCGGAGAAGCCCTTCTTCTTCGCGCCCTCCTGGAAGAGCACGAAGTTCTTCGCGAGTTCCTCGGGCTTCTTCTTGCCCATGACGCGGCGGAGGATGTCGGCCTCACCGAGGGAGTACCCGGCGATGATCTGGGCGGCCTTCTGCACCTGCTCCTGATAGACGATCAGGCCGTAGGTGAGGCCCAGGACCTCCTTGAGGGGCTCCTCCAGCTCCGGGTGGATCGGGGTGATCTCCTGGAGGCCGTTCTTGCGCAGCGCGTAGTTGGTGTGCGAGTCCATGCCCATCGGGCCGGGGCGGTACAGGGCCGAGACGGCGGAAATGTCCTCGAAGTTGTCGGGCTTCATCAGCCGCAGCAGCGAGCGCATCGGGCCGCCGTCGAACTGGAAGACGCCGAGGGTGTCACCGCGGCAGAGCATCTCGTAGGTCTTGGGGTCGTCCAGCGGAACGGAGAGCAGCTCCAGGTCGATGCCCTTGTTCTTCTTCACCATCTTGACGGCGTCGTCCATGATGGTGAGGTTGCGCAGGCCCAGGAAGTCCATCTTGAGCAGGCCGAGCGACTCGCACTGGGGGTAGTCCCACTGCGTGATGGTGACGTTGTCGGTGTGCCGCACCCAGACCGGTGCATGGTCGACGATCGGCTCGCTGGACATGATCACGCCGGCCGCGTGCACACCCATCTGACGGACCAGGCCCTCGACGCCCTTGGCGGTGTCGATGACCTTCTTGACGTCCGGCTCGCTCTCGTACATCCCCCGGATCTCGCCCGCCTCGCTGTAGCGCGGGTGCTTGGGGTCGGTGATGCCGCTGAGGTCGATGCCCTTGCCGAGGACGTCGGCGGGCATGGCCTTGGTGAGGCGGTCGCCCATCGCGTAGGGGTAGCCCAGGACGCGCGCGGAGTCCTTGATGGCGTTCTTGGCCTTGATCTTGCCGTAGGTGCCGATCATGGCGACCTTGTCGGCGCCGTACTTCTCCGTGACATACCGGATGACTTCGACGCGCCTGCGCTCGTCGAAGTCGATGTCGACATCGGGCATGGAGACACGCTCGGGGTTGAGGAACCGCTCGAAGATCAGCCCGTGGGTGATCGGGTCGAGGTCGGTGATGCCCATGGCGTACGCCACGATCGAACCGGCCGCGGAGCCACGGCCGGGGCCCACCGCGATCCCGTTGTTCTTGGCCCACATGATGAAGTCGGCGACGACGAGGAAGTAGCCGGGGAACCCCATCTGGATGATGATGTCCATCTCGTACTCGGCCTGCTTCTGGCGGTCCTCGGGGACCCCGCCCGGGTAGCGGCGCTGCATGCCGACCCGGACCTCCTCCTGGAACCAGGTGACCTCGGTGAAGCCCTCCGGGATGTCGAACTTCGGCATCAGGTCGCGCTTTTCGAACATCCCGGTGATGTCGATCTGGTCGGCGACCAGGCGGGTGTTGGCACAGCCCTGCTGCCAGGCGTCGGAGGAGTCGATGGCGTACATCTCCTCCGTGGACTTGAGGTAGTAGCCCGTGCCGTCGAAGCGGAAGCGGTCCGGGTCGGAGAGGTTCTTGCCGGTCTGGATGCACAGCAGCGCGTCGTGCGCGGCGGACTCGTGCGCATAGGTGTAGTGCGAGTCGTTGGTGACCAGCGGCGGGATGCCGAGCTCCTTGCCGATCTTCAGCAGGTCGTCGCGGACCCGGCGCTCGATCTCGATGCCGTGGTCCATCAGCTCCAGGAAATACCGGTCCTTGCCGAAGATGTCCTGATACTCCCCGGCGGCCTTGCGCGCCTCCTCGTACTGGCCCAGGCGCAGCCGGGTCTGGAGCTCACCGGAGGGGCAGCCGGTGGAGGCGATCAGGCCTTCGGACCACTGGGCGATGGTCTCCTTGTCCATCCGCGGCCACTTCTGCAGCCAGCCCTCGGCGTAGGCGTCCGAGGACAGCCGGAAGAGGTTGTGCAGACCGGTCTTGTTCGCCGCCCAGATGGTCTTGTGCGTATAACCACCGGAACCGGAGACGTCATCGCGCTTCTGGTGCGGCTGGCCCCACTGGATCTTGCGCTTGTTGCGCCGCGACTCGGGGGCGACATACGCCTCGATGCCGATGATCGGCGTCACACCGGCCTTCTGCGCGGAGTGGAAGAAGTCGTACGCGCCGTGCAGATTGCCGTGGTCGGACATCGCGATGTGCGTCATGCCCATCTCGTTGGCCGCCTTGAACATGTCCGACAGCCGCGCCGCACCGTCCAGCAGGGAGTACTGGGTGTGGACGTGCAGATGTGTGAACGGGGCCTGGGACGCGGCAGCCACAGCAGGGGACCTCCGGAGAGCGGTCGGCGGGGCACTCCCGGCGCGAGCCGGGGGCCGGTGGGTGGTCTCGAAGTCTACGACTCCTGACTGACAATCGCCGGGCACGCGCGAGTAGCCTCACCCGTTGTCAGTGGCAGACCGCGACCCGGTACGTCACGGCGCTCCGAACCATTTTCCGCACCTCAGGAGGCACCCAGCGATGCCGTCCCAGCACGCCCCGGCGCAGGACGCCGAGCAGCGCGGCGAGGAGATCCTCGCCGTTTTTGACACCGCCTTCGGGGAACTGCTCGCCGCCGACCCCGCGGCCTTCCGCGTCAAATTCCGGAAGATGGCCGCCTCCGCCTTCGCCTTCTACCGGGGGACGGCGTGTCTGTTCTACCGGGACCTGGAGGCCGCGGCCGCCCAGGGGGACGGCAAGGACCGCGGCCCGTATCTGGACGAGCGGACCGGCCGGGTGTGGATCCACGGCGATCTGCACGCCGAGAACTTCGGCACCTACATGGACTCCACGGGCCGGCTGATCTTCAACGTCAACGACTTCGACGAGGCCTACGTCGGCCCGTTCACCTGGGACCTCAAGCGGTTCGCCGCCTCGGTCGCGCTGATCGGCTACGCCAAGGCGCTCAGCGACAAGCAGATCACCGACCTGGTGCGCACCTACGCCGCCGCCTACCGGGAGCGCATCCACGCGCTGGCCTCCGGGGGGTCGAACGCCGACAAGGACGAGCTGCCGCCGTTCATGCTGGAGACCGCCGACGGCCCGCTGCTGGACGCGCTGCGCGACGCCCGCGCGATGACGCGGTTCGGGCTGCTGGACTCGATGACGGAGATCCGCGACTTCGAGCGCCGCTTCGCGCCGGGCGGCGGCAGCATCGAGCTGGACGCGGCCACCCGCTACAAGGTGCTCGCCGCCTTCGACGGCTATCTGGAGACGCTGCCCGAGTCGAGCCTGGGCCGCCCGGACTCCTACCGCGTCAAGGACGTGGTGGGCCGGCGCGGCATCGGCATCGGTTCGGCCGGGCTGCCGTCGTACAACATCCTCCTGGAGGGCAACAGCGACGCCCTGGAGAACGATGTCGTGATCTACATGAAGCAGGCGCAGACCCCGGCGGTCTCCCGGCACCTCACCGACCCCGCGGTCCGCGGCTACTTCCAGCACGAGGGCCACCGCACGGTCATCTCGCAGCGCGCCCTGCAGGACCACGCCGACCCCTGGCTGGGCTGGACCGAGCTGGACGGCGCCGGCCAGCTGGTCGCCGAGATCTCGCCGTACGCGGTCGACCTGGACTGGTCGGACATCGACGACCCGGAGGAGATCGCGGCGGTGGTGGCCGACCTGGGGCGGGCCACCGCGACCATGCACGCCGCCGCGGACGACGAGAGCGGCCACTCGCTGGTGCCGTTCTCCACGGAGCGGGCGATCGACGCGGCCATCGCGGCCGACGAGGAGGGCTTCGCGGCGCTGCTGGTGGACTTCGCGCACTCCTACGGCGCCCGCGCCCGCGCCGACCACCAGATCTTCGTGGACCTCTTCCGCAACGGCCGGATTTCAGGGCTACGGTGAGCCGCTCCGTCGCTATGCGCCGCCAGGCAGCGTCGCCCAGACATGTTCGGTAGCCGCCGGTTACCTGCTGACCTGCACAGACTGCCACGTGGGACGGCACACCAGTGGCTCAGGACAGTGCAGCGCGGCCCTGCTCACCGCGCTGCACCTCACCTGCCCTCACCTTCGTCACCCGCCGGCGCATGGCTCGGCGCTCCTTACGACGCCTCGCCGATCTCACCGGCACCGCGGGGTCATCACGGCAAGACCTTGGCACCCCCAGGACGCCGCTCCGAAGCGAACTCTCAGCGGCGGCAGCCCGTGTGCCATCAGGCGACTGGACAGCCGCATGGCGAACATTGCGGAAAAACCGTCGGCTCAAACAGCGACAGGACTCTCTTAGCGAATCGATATCACAGATCGGCGATAGCCACAATACCGAAAATACACAGGCTGCACTGTCACCGAACACGGCGATCCTTTGAATGTACCTCAGGGACACAACCATCACTCCAAATGGAACCGGATATTCCATTCAAACCCTTCGCCAGCACCCTCATAATGGGGTAACATCCCCCCGTTCCGATAAGCGAAGGAACAGGGGAGGAAAGATGAAACTCAAGAAGACGCTTGTGTCGATTGCCGCCACAACAGCAGTACTGGGGGGCTTCACGATAGGCGGGGCAACGCCGGCCAGCGCCGCCGGTTACGGCTGTGGCAGCGTCGGACACAACAACTCTGATGCCGTACATAAGGTCGTGCTAGGGGATATGCTCGATGGTCCGTCCGCGTCGTGCAGGCCTATCAGGTCTGTGGCGCGCGGCACAACCTTTTATGCTTGGTGCGGCGTCTACAACAAGTACGGAAACCTCTGGGTGTATGGGCGCACATCGGACGACGCCATGGGGTGGATTTACTCACAGGACTTGACCAAGGAGTCCGGGTCAGTCAAGGTCTGCTAGTTTCGGTCTCGCGTAACGGTTCGCCGGATATCTGGTCGCCCTTTTTCCTTGCTCCGGAGGAACTGCGACTGCTTCACTAACGCGCCAGGCAGGTTTAGGTTTCCACGGCTCCCGAATTGGACTTCGACTCGTCGAGACGGAGTGGATACCGATGAGCCGAGGTTCGGGGAGTGCGTCGCCGCCCGATCGCAGATGCTGGTGACCTCCGCGTTGGAGTGCAGCTCCGGGTGGTCCTTCTGGTACCGCCTGGACCACGCTAAGGCCAGCTGCACTGGCATCGTGCTCGCGAAGCTGAACGTGGCCAGCGAACTGGACCGAAAGCGCGCTGCGCGGGCGGCTCCCTCAACTGCGCGAAAAAGGAGGGAGCCGCGACCGGTCCGTCGCCGGTCGGCCGATGGAAGTCGGGCAGCAAACACCACCTGATCTGCGATGACAAGGTGACACAGCTCCATCTCATCACCACCGCAGCGAACATCAGCGGCGTCACGCAGACCTCGCCCTGGTCGGCGGCAGTTGAAACCTCTCGCGTGAGCTGGGGGCGAAGCCTCGAACTCCACGACGTCTTCCTCTCGTGGGCTGCAGCCTCATCTGCCGGCGTCGCGTGAAGAAGACCAATACATGATCCCGTTACGAGTTCATAGCGAGCCCAGCAACTTCTAGGCGGACTGGGAGATCTCCCGCCAGATACGCTTTTGCACGACTTCCGCTCTGCTGTAGCAGGCCCGCAACCGGCTCCCCGCCGCTGTCCGGGCCACGATCAACCACCGCCGTCTACGGGTGGCGACCGCACGTCCAGCTCATCGCCACGTCCCATTTCGCGGATCGAACAAGCACCCCTACGATATCGGCGGTCACCTGCCTGCTGACGTCCGACGGTGCCGGCTTGCCAACAGTCGCCACGCCCGTAAGCGCAGGTCGCGACCACCAGATCTTCATCGACCTGTTCCACAACGGCCGGGTTCCGGGTCTACGGCGTCCGCCGCCCCTTGCGGGCCTAGGCAGGGGCCTTGACAGGGAACTCAAAGGGACCCTTTAGGGGCCGCCTACAGGAACCCATGGCACACTCCTCCTCGATGGACATATCCGGGACCCAGCTCAGAGCCGTGCGCGCGGCGCTCTTCACAGCGCTCGTCGTGGCGCTCTCCGCCGCGTCGCACGTACTGCTTTCCCGGGGCCCCTTGCCGCTGACCACGGTGGCGGCCATCACCACCGCCGTCTTCGTCATCGCGTACGCGCTGGCGGGGCGCGAGCGCGGCTTCGGGCGGATCGCCGCCCTGCTGATCCCGCTTGAGCTGGCCGCCGACACGGTGTTCACCGCCGGTCAGCACGTCTGTTACGGCGAGGCGGGCGGCCCGGTGGCGGGTCCGCTGCGCTCCGTCGGCTTCGGCGTGCTCTGCGGTGGGGCTCCCCTGGGGACACCGCTGGCCAGGATGACCGGCGACGGGCACGGTGGCGCGGCGGCGCTGCTCGCGGACGTCGACCCGGGCGCCGCCTGGCTACTGCTGGGGGCGCACGTCGGTGTGGGCCTGCTGGCAGCGGGCTGGCTGCGCCGCGGCGAGGCCGCGCTGGCGCAGCTGCTCGGCGCGGTGGCCGGCTGCGCCTTCCGTCCGTTGCTGGTCGCCGTCGCGGTGATCGGCGCCACCGCCGCCCCGCGCCGCCCGGCGCCCGCCCCCGTCCGGGCCGGGCACCTCGTCGGCACCGCCCCCCTGCTGGTGCACTGTGTGGTACGCCGTGGGCCGCCCTGCGCGCTCGCTGCGTGAGCCCCGCGCCCGCGCAGCCGGCGTCCCCGTGAGGTACGGGTACGCCGCCGACCGCACGCACCCCCGTCCCACGGATTCCACGGAGCAGGAACAGTCATGAGCAACCGCAACAACCAGGCCAACAAGCAGGCAGCCCGCGAGCGGCTGCGCGCCGAGCGCGCGCGGCAGGCGAAGAAGGAGAAGGTCCGCCGGCAGCTGATCGTCGGCGGCGCGATCGTCGCCGTGCTGGCGATAGCCGGCGGCATCGGCGTGGCCTTCGCCACCATGGGCGGCGACTCCGGCAGCAGCGCCGCGAGCGGCGACGAGTGGGGGAAGGCCGAGAAGGCCAAGCTGGTCAAGCCCGCCAACAGCAGCGGCGCCAACGGCACCACGGTCGTCATCGGCAAGTCCGACGCCAAGAACACCCTCAACCTTTTCGAGGACCCGCGCTGCCCCGGCTGCGCCAACTTCGAGCAGAACGTCGGTCAGACCGTCGAGAAGGACATCAAGGACGGCAAGTACAAGGCCTCCTACCACCTGGGCACGTTCCTCGACGCCAACCTCAAGGGCACCGGCTCCAAGAACGCGCTGAGCGCACTGGGCGCGGCCCTGAACGTCAGCCCGGACGCCTTCTTGAAGTACAAGTTCGCGCTGTACTCGAAGAAGTACCACCCCGACGAGACCGGCCCGGACAAGTTCGCCGACGACAGCTACCTGCTCAAGGTCGCCGACACCATCCCGGCGCTCAAGGGCAACGCCGCCTTCCAGAAGGCCGTCAAGTCGGGCACGTACGACCGGTGGGCGCTGGAGATGTCCGACGCCTTCAGCGCGGTCAAGGACGTCACCAGCACCCCGACGATCAAGCTCAACGACACGGTGCTGGGCACGGACAGCCCGCAGGGCAAGGTGGCGCCGTCCAGCGTGGCCGCCTTCAACTCCATGGTGGACAAGGCCCTGAAGAAGTGACGCGGGCGGCCCGGCCACCGGCCGGGCCGCGGGCCGCCCCCCGCGGCCGGCGTGTTCCGTGCACGCCGGCCGATGCCAAATCTTGACCTGGGCTGATGCCGTGCACATGGCAGACTCCCGTCATGCAGGCGACGGGAATACGCCCCGGGGCCCGGCCGACGACCGCGCCGGGAGTTCAGCTCAGGGCGCTGCGGGCGGCGCTGTTCACCGCACTGTGCACCGCCCTGTCCGCGGCCTCCCATGTGCTGCTCTCGCACCACCCGTTACCGCCCGCTCCGGTCCTCCCGATCTGCGCCGGGGTCTTCGCCGCCGCCTATGCGCTGACCGGCAGGGAGCGCGGATTCGGCGCCGTCGCCGCGCTCCTGGTGCCGCTGGAACTGGCCGCCGACACCGTCTTCACCGCCGGGCAGCACACCTGTTACGGCCCGGCCGGCGGCCCGGTCACCGGCCCGCTGCGCTCGGTCGGCGTCGAAATGCTGTGCCGGGGCGGCGAATGGGGCACACCGCTGGCCCGGGCGACCGCCCATCCGGGCGCGACCCTGCCGCCGACCGTCCCGGCGGCGGCCCCCTGGCTGCTGCTCGCCGCCCATGTCGCGGTCGGCCTGCTCGCCGCGGCCGGGCTGCACCGCGGGGACGCCGCGCTGGACACCCTGCTGCGCGCCGCCGCGGCCGGTGCCATCCGCCCCCTGCGCACCGCAGCGGCGGTGCGTACCGCCGCCCCCGCCCCGCCCCGCCGGCGGATCCGGCCGCTGCACCCGCTGCCGCCGGCCCGCCCGCTCCCCCTCCTCGTGCACTGCGTACGGCGCCGCGGCCCGCCCCGCCCGGCCAGCGCCTGACCAGCACACCGAAGCCGGCACGACCTCGAGGGGACCCCACCACCCATGAGCAACCGCAACAACCTGGCCAACAAGACCGCGGCCCGCGAACGCATCCGGGCCGAGCGGGAGCGCCAGAAGAAGAAGGAGAAGCTGCGCCGCCAACTGACCGCGGCGGGCGCGGTGATCGGCGTCCTGGCGGTGGCCGGCGGCATCGGCTACGCCGTGATGAAGGCCAACGAGCCCAAGGGCTGGGAGGCCGCCAAGGAGGCCAAGCTCGTCACGCCCGCGCACACCCAGGGCAAGAACGGCACCGAGATCCTGATAGGCGACAAGAACGCCAAGCAGACCCTGGAGGTCTTCGAGGACGTCCGCTGCCCGGCGTGTGCGGCCTTCGAGCAGAGCAGCGGCAAGGTCCTGGCCAAGGACATCGAGGACGGCCGGTACCGGGTCCGCTTCACCATGTACGCCTTCATCGACGATGTCGGCGGCGGCGAGGGCTCGAAGAACGCGCTGAGCGCGCTCGGCGCGGCCCTGAACGTCAGCCCGGAGGCCTTCTTGAAGTACAAGTCGGCGCTGTACTCGGCCAAGTACCACCCCGACGAACGCGAGGACCTGTACGCCAAGGACGCCGAACTGCTCAAGGTCGCCAGCGAAGTGCCGGAGCTGAAGAACGACAAGGCGTTCGCCACGGCGGTGAAGAAGGGCACCTACGACCGCTGGGCGATGGACATGACCGCGCTTTTCGGCCGTAAGGGCATCAAACGCACGCCCAGCTTCATGCACGGCGACAAGAAGCTGGTGATGCCCCAGGTGCCGCAGCAGCAGATGACGCAGGCGCAGTACAACCAGCTCGCGCAGGCCAACTTCAAGAAGATGATCGACAAGGAGTTCGGCCCGGCGAAGGGCTCCGGCAAGCCGGACCCGGGCAAGGGCATCCGCGAGGGCGAAAAGGACCCCACGGGCGGCCGCTGAGTGGCTTTCGGACAACGGGCGGGCGAATTCCGGGAATCCCGGAAATCGCCCTCCCGGCGCGGCTTACCGGCCAGTAAGGTGAGCGGCCGTGACCGATCATGACCAGATCTCGCGCCGCACAGCCGTTACGGCCGTAGCCGCCACCGCCGCTCTCCTGCCGTTCGCCGGCGCCGCCACCGCGCACGCCCAAGAGGCCCCGGACCAGGGCAGGTTCTTCCAGCACGGCGTTGCCTCCGGGGATCCGCTCCCCGACGGCATCCTGCTGTGGACCCGCCTCACGCCGACCGCGCAGGCCACCCCCGGCTCCGGCCGGGGGCCGGCCACCACGGTGAGCTGGGAGGTGGCCGGCGACCAGGACTTCGCGTCCGTCGTCGCACGGGGGAGCCTGTCCACCTCGGCGGCCACCGACCACACCGTCAAGGCGGACGTCCGCGGCCTGCGCCCGGCCACCCACTACTACTACCGCTTCACCGCCGGCGGGCAGCACTCCCCCGTCGGCCGCACCCGCACCGCACCCGCCGAGGGCACCTCGGCGGGCAACGTCCGCTTCGGCGTGGTCTCCTGCGCCAACTGGGAGTCCGGCTACTTCTCCCCCTACCGCCACCTCGCCGCCCGCACCGACCTGGACGCGGTGCTGCACCTCGGCGACTACCTCTACGAGTACAAGTCCGGCGAATACCCGGAGTTCAAGTACGTCGTCCGCCCGCACTCCCCCGCCCACGAACTGCTCACCCTCGCCGACTACCGCATCCGGCACGGCGTCCACAAGACCGACCCGGACGCGCTGGCGATGCACGCCACCCACCCGGTCATCGCCATCTGGGACGACCACGAATTCGCCGACAACGCCTGGAAGGGCGGCGCGGTGAACCACACCCCGGGCACCGAGGGCGACTGGTCCACGCGGATGGCCGCGGCGAAGCAGGCGTACTTCGAGTGGATGCCGGTGCGCCCCTCGATCGCCGGCACCACCTACCGCAGGCTGCGCTTCGGCACCCTCGCCGATCTGCATCTGCTGGATCTGCGCTCGTTCCGCGACCAGCAGGCCAAGCCGGGCAGCGGCGCGGTCGACGACCCCAGCCGGACGATCACCGGGCGGGCCCAACTGGACTGGCTCAAGCAGGGGCTGGAGCGCTCGGACAGCGCCTGGCGGCTGGTCGGCACCTCGGTGATGATCTCGCAGGTCGCGTTCGGGTCCATACCCGCGAAGCTGCTCGGCCCGCTCGCCGAGATCCTCGGGGTGCCCAAGGAGGGCCTGGCGATCAACACCGACCAGTGGGACGGCTACACCGACGACCGGCACGAGCTGCTGACCCATCTCAGCGACCGCGGGATCGACAACACCGTCTTCCTGACCGGCGACATCCACATGGCCTGGGCCAACGACGTGCCGATCCAGGCGGCGACGTACCCGGCGACCGGGCCGGTGGCGACGGAGTTCGTGGTCACCTCCGTGACCTCCGACAACCTGGACGACATCCTGCACGTCGCGCCGCACACGCTCTCCCTGGCCGGGGTCGCCGCCATCCGGGCCGCCAACCGCCATGTGAAGTGGCTGGACATGGACTCGCACGGCTACGGGGTCCTGGACGTCACCGCCGAGCGGACGCAGATGGACTACTTCGGCATCTCCGACAAGACCGATCCCCAGGCCACCAGCACGCTGCTGCGCTCGTACCGCACCCGGTCCGGCACCCAGCAGGTGGAGCGGACGGACCAGCCGGTGGGTTGAGCTGCGCCCCGCCCACCGGCACACCGGCCCGGCCGGCCCGGCTCACAGCCCGGCGAGGAAGCCCTCGGCCACCTTCCAGGTGCGCTCCGCCGCCTCCGCGTCGTAGTCGGGCAGGCCGGGATCGGTGAAGAGATGGCCGGCGCCGGCGTAGCGGTATACCTCTACGTCCGCGCCGGCCCGGCGCATCTGCAAGTACCAGGCGTTCAGCCAGTCGTGCGGCTCGTACGGGTCGGGGTCGGCGACGTGCAATTGCACCGGCAGGTCGTCGGCGACGGCGTCCTCGGCGATGTCCGAGGTGCCGTGGAGCAGCAGCAGACCGCGGGTCTTCTCGTCCCCCAGCGCGAGGTTCTGGGCGACCGAGCCGCCGAAGGAGAAGCCGGCGTAGACCAGCCCGCGGTCGGAGTACGGTGCCACGGCCATGATGGCCCGCTTGAGCAGCTCCTCCTTGCCGATCTCGTCCTTGATCAGAATGCCGTCCGGGACCGACTCCGCGGTCCGGCCGTCGAACAGATCGGGGACGATCACCTCGTGGCCCGCGGCGCGCAGCCGGTCGGCCGCGGCATGCACCGCGGGGCGTAGCCCGCACACCGAATGAAAGAGCACAATCGTCGAAAGCCCGCTGGTCGGGGACTCGGCGGAGGCCGGCACTGACATCACTTCCCTGGGTTGGACCGATCTCCCCCCATCGTGCCAGTTACGGTCGCAGGTACCGGGTACCAGCACACCACAGCGCCCCGCACCCCATAGAGGAGGAGTCCCGTGTCACCTGAGGACGTACTGCGTCCGGTCGTCGTCATCGGCGGCTCGGTCCTGCTCACCCTCGTCCTGGTCTGGCTCGCCGACCGGGCACTGGTCCGGATCGATGCCGCGCACCCCGAGACGCCCCTGTGGGGACTGCTGCGGCGCTGCCGGATACCGCTGCAAGTGGCGCTGTGCGCGGCGCTGTTGCGCGGCTCGTACGACGCGACCGCGGTCCAGCTCATCGACGCCCATGCGGTGGGCATCGGCCAGGCGCTGACCCTGGTGCTGATAGCGGCCACCGCCTGGCTGGTGGTCTGGGCCGCGGCGGCCATCGTCGAGTCGTCGTACTCGCGCTATGCGGCCGGCGCCCGGGACGCGGCGCGGGTGCGCCGGGTGCGGACCCAGGTGACGCTGATCCAGCGGGTGGTCACGGCCGTGGTGATCGTCGTCGCGGCCGCCTCGATGCTGCTGACGTTCCCGGCGATGCGGACGGTGGGCACCTCCATGCTGGCGTCCGCCGGGCTGGTGGGCATCGTCGCCGGTATCGCCGCCCAGTCCACCCTCGGCAATCTCTTCGCCGGGCTGCAGATCGCCTTCGGCGACATGGTGCGGATAGGGGACACGGTCGTCGTGGACGGCGAGTGGGGCACCGTCGAGGAGATCACCCTGACCTTTCTGACCGTCCGGACCTGGGACGAGCGCCGGATCACCATGCCGGTGTCGTACTTCACCGGCAAGCCGTTCGAGAACTGGTCGCGCGGCGGTGCGCAGATGACCGGCACGGTCCTGCTGCACCTCGACCACAGCGCGCCGGTGGAGAAGATGCGGCAGCGGCTGCTGGAGATCCTCCAGGAGTGCCCGGAGTGGGACGGCCGGGCCTGGAGCCTGGTGGTGACCGACACCACACCGTCCACGATCGTGGTCCGTGCCCTGGTCACCGCCCGGGACGCGGACACCATATGGACGGTGCGCTGTGTGGTCCGCGAGCGGCTGCTGGAGTGGCTGCAGGCCGAGCACGCCTACGCGCTGCCGCGGATCACCACGGCACCGGCGCAGCCGGAGGTGCCGCCGGCCCGCCGAGGTGACCAGGCCGGCGCGGACGCGGGCGCCGAGCCGCCGCGCGGCTGAAGCGCGGGCCGGGCCCCCGTACAGCCGTCCCGCGACGGCTGGCCGGCGGTGTCGTCAGGGCGTACCCCGCAGGCTGCGCACGTCCAGATGCCGCAGCACCCGGTCGACGACCTCCGGGTCCGCGCCCGGTTCGCTGCGGGCCGCCAGCACCTCGTGCCGGGCGGCGGAGAGCATCTCGCCCTGGATGCGCTGCACCTTCTTCATCCGGGCGATGCGCTTCTCGAAGAGCTCGCGCCGCTCGTCGTCGACGATCTCCGGCGCGATCCGGGCGCCGATGTCGTGCGCCCGGCGGGCCAGCTGCTCGCTGATCTCGTCGGGCAGCTCCTCGACCTCCAGGATCTCCTTCAGCCGGCGCTTGGACGCCTTGATCACCCGCAGCGCCAGCTCCCGCTCCAGCGCGTCGACCGCATCGGTGTCGGCCCGCACCCGCAGCCGGCGCACCAGCCAGGGCAGCGTGAGGCCCTGGATGATCAGGGTGGAGAGCACCACCGCGAAGGCGATGAAGAGGATGTCGTCGCGGGCCGGGAAGTCGTTGCCGCCGTCGATGGCGTACGGAATGGCCAGCGCCAGCGCCACCGAGGCCACCCCGCGCATCCCCGCCCACCACATGATGAGCGTCTCCCGCCAGCTCATCGGGATGTCCTCGTCGTAGTCGCGGCGCTTGTGCATCCGCTTGGCCAGCCAGGCGGCGGGCAGCAGCCACAGCAGCCGGACGCCGACGACCACCCCGACGACGGCGGCCCCGGCGCCGAGCAGCTGGCCCCAGCGGTGCGAGGCGGCCCCGAAGATGTTGTGCAGCTCCAGGCCGATCAGCCCGAAGGCGACACCGGTGACGAGGGTGTCGACGACCTCCCAGAAGGTGTAGCCCGCGAGCCGGCCCCGCACGTCGTCCGCGTCGACCGCGTGCTCGGCGAGGAAGAGCGCGCAGGTCAGCACCGCCAGCACGCCCGACCCTTGGAACTCCTCGGCCAGGACGTAGGAGACGAACGGCACCAGCAGCGTCAGCCCGATCTGCAGCGTCGGATCATCGAGCAGCCCCATCAGCTTGTTGGTGACCCAGCCGAGCCCCAGGCCGACCGCTATGGCGACCACCGCGGACAGCACCAGCGAGCCGAGCGCGGCGGGCACCGAGAAGGTGCCGGTGACCGCGGCGATCAGCGCGACGTGGTAGAGCACGATCGCGGTGACGTCGTTGAACAGCCCCTCGCCCTCCAGGATGGAGACCATCCGGCGGGGCAGCCCCAGCTTGCCGGCGACGGCGGTCGCGGCCACCGGGTCGGGCGGTGCGACCAGCGCCCCGAGCACCACCGCAGCGGCCACCGGCAGACCGGGCACCACCGCCTGGGCGACGGCGGCCACCGCGGCGGTGGTGGCGAAGACCAGCGCCACCGCGAGCAGGAAGATCGGCCGCAGGTTGGCGGTGAACTGCCGCCAGGAGGTGCGCTGCACCGCCGCGTAGAGCAGCGGCGGCAGCACCACCGGCAGGATGAATTCGGGCGGTACCTCGACGTTGGGCACGAACGGCAGCAGCGCCAGCACGGCACCGGCCAGCGTCATCAGTACCGGTGACGGGAGCCCCAGCCGGTCGCCGACCGGAACCATGACCACGGCTCCGAGCAGAAGGACGAACATCAGAGCCAGCTGGTCCACGGTGGCTACGCTCCGGGGTGGTCGGATTCGATCACTTTCCGCCCCAGCCTGCCACGGCGCCGACCTGGACCCGCCGTGCCGGTGTCCGTTCTGTGGCAGTTCGCCGCTGTGTCAGTTCGCCGCCGCGCGTCCGGGCGGCGTCAGCTGCTCTCGTCCCGCACGGTGTCCAGCGCGCGCTGCAGATCGTCCGGGTACGTGCTCTCGAACTCCACCCAGCGGCCGTCGGAGGGGTGCTCGAAGCCCAGCCGGACCGCGTGCAGCCACTGCCGGCCGACGCTCAGCCGCTGGGCGAGGGTCGGGTCCGCGCCATAGGTCAGATCGCCGACGCAGGGGTGGCGGTGGGCGGCCATGTGCACCCGGATCTGGTGGGTGCGGCCGGTCTCCAGCTTGATGTCGAGCAGGCTGGCCGCGCGGAACGCCTCGATCAGGTCGTAGTGCGTGACCGACGGCTTGCCCTCGGCGGTGACGGCCCACTTGTAGTCGTGCTGCGGATGCCGGCCGATGGGGGCGTCGATGGTGCCGCTCATCGGGTCCGGGTGGCCCTGCACCAGGGCGTGGTAGCGCTTGTCGACCGTGCGCTCGCGGAACTGCTGCTTGAGCAGGGTGTAGGCGCGCTCGGACTTGGCGACCACCATCAGGCCCGAGGTGCCGACGTCGAGACGGTGCACGATGCCCTGGCGCTCGGCGGCGCCGGAGGTGGAGATGCGGTAGCCGGCCGCGGCCAGTCCGCCGATGACGGTCGTACCGGTCCAACCCGGGCTCGGGTGCGCGGCCACTCCGACCGGCTTGACGATCACGACGATGTCGTCGTCGTCATGCACGATCTCCATGCCCTCGACGGGTTCGGCGACGATCTCGACGGGCGGCGCGGCCTGCGGCATCTCGACTTCCAGCCAGGCGCCGCCGTGCACCCGCTCCGACTTCATCACCTCGGAGCCGTCGACCCGGACCCTTCCGGAGGCCGCGAGTTCGGCCGCCTTCGTACGGGAGAAGCCGAACATCCGGGCCAGCGCGGCGTCGACGCGCTCGCCCTCCAGGCCGTCCGGTACGGGCAGGGTGCGGATCTCGGGAATGGTGCTCACCCCACGAGTATGGCAGTTACGCCATGGTGTCCTGCCCGGCGGTTGGCGGCGGCGGGCCCGCGAGGCGCCCGCCCCCGCCGTACCGGTCAGTCCTTGTGGACGGTCCCGTCGGGGTCGAGGCCACGGAAGGACAGGATCACGATCAGGATGCCGCCGCAGACGATCGCGGAGTCGGCGAGGTTGAAGACCGCGAAGTGCGCGGGGGCGATGAAGTCGACGACCGCACCCTCGAAGACGCCCGGCGTGCGGAAGATCCGGTCGGTGAGGTTGCCGAAGGCACCGCCGAGCAGCAGCCCGAGCGCGATCGCCCAGGGCAGGCTGTAGAGCTTGCGGGCGATCCGGGCGATCACCACGATCACGGCCGCCGCGATGAAGGTGAGGAAGATCGTCAGCGCCTCGCCCATACCGAAGGCGGCACCGCGGTTACGGATCACCGTGAACTGCAGCAGCGTCCCGATGACCTCGATGGGCGCGTGGTGCTCCAGCTTCGCCACGACGAGGAGCTTGCTGCTCAGGTCGAGCAGGTAGACCAGGAGCGCGACCAGCAGCAGGGCGAGGATCCGCCGCTTGCCGCGGCCGGCGTCCCGCCCGGACTGCGCCGGCCCGTCCGCTTCGGCCCCCGTGATGGGATCCGCTCCGGCACCCTGCTCGGGTTCCGGCGTGCCGGTGATGCGTTCCGCCTCTGCCACGTGTGAGTCCCTCAGCCCGTCGTGTCCACGGCCGGGCCCCGCCCGGCTGAACCACGAGAGTACGGCACGCCTCCACGGACGCGGGCGGTCCGGGTGCCGCCCCGCGACGACCTCCGGCCGCCTCAGCGGCGCTCCTGCTTCTGCTTGCACTCCACGCACAGCGTCGCGCGCGGGAAGGCCTGCATCCGTGCCTTGCCGATGGGGTTGCCGCAGTTCTCGCACAGCCCGTAGGTGCCCGCATCCAACCGGCCGAGGGCCCGTTCGGTCTGGTGGAGCATCTCGCGGGCGTTGGAGGCGAGCGCCAGCTCGTGTTCGCGGGTGATGTTCTTGGTGCCGGTGTCGGCCTCGTCGTCGCCCGCGCCGTCGCCGTCACGCATCAGCCCGGCGATGGCGTTCTCGGCCGAGACGATCTCCAGCCGCAGCCGCGCCGCCTCGTCCATCAGCTCGGTCCGGGCCGCGGCGACCTCGGCCGGCGTCCAGGGGTCCTCACCGGCCCGTACGGCGAGCTCGCCGGGCGCCGCGGCCACCTTGACCGTCGGCACCGCGGACTTGTTGCCGGCCGCCCCGGCCCTTGCGGCCGCAGTCTTCTTCGCCACCACCGTTTTGGCTCCCGTCTTCTTAGCGGGCACCGCGGCCGTCTTGGCCGGAGCCTTTTTCCCGGTCTTCTTCGCGGTCTTCTTGGCCGCTGCCTTCTTCGCCGCCGGCTTGGCCGCTGCCTTCTTCGCGGCGGTCTTCTCGGCGGTCTTCTCGGCGGTCTTCGCCGAGGCCTTCTTCGCCGGCGCGGCCGTCTTGGCCGTGGTCTTCGACGGGCGGGCCGCGCCGTCCGCCGTCTTCTTCGCCGCGGTCTTCTTGGCCACCGTCTTCTTGGCCGCGGCCTTCTTCGGAGCTGTCTTCTTCGGTGCAGGCTGCTTCGCGACGGCCTCGTCGGCAGGCGTCGTGCTCTTCTCCGCGGCGGTCTTTTTCGCCACCATGGCCGCGACCCCTTCACATATGTGACTTTGTTCGCGAATCGTGACGGGAACGATAAATCGCCACGCGCCACGCGGCAACGGGACGCACCGCCCCTCAGGCCCTGCCTACCGGCCCGGACGTCCGGTCTGTCTCGGTTGTGCCCCGCCGTCCGCCCGGTAATCCGCCGGGCGGGGCGGCACCCGACTGCTCGCCATTCGGGTCACTTCGAGGGGCCGGCACGCCCCCGCGGAGCGCCGGTGCCCGGCCCGCCCGCACGCCGGCGGAAAACCGGTCGGCCGCGGTCGGCGCGGCCCCGTACACTGTGGGGGTGCCCCCTGCTCGAGCGGAGTCGAGAGCTCGGGGGACCAGCGAGAGGCATTGACGGGACGAGTAGCGCCGTACGCAGCCAGCAGCGACCCGGGGACGGTGGAAGCCCGGGGGCGTGCACGACGTGAAGATCACCCCGAGCCGCCGGAAGAAAGCCCGCAGAGCACCTGCGGGCGAGTAGAACCGGCAGCGCGACCCCAATGAGGGGGCGGTGCGACGGCACCGCCAAGGAGGGTGGTACCGCGGGAGCCCAGGCTCTCGTCCCTCCGGACGGAGAACGCAGCAGGTGTCCGCCGGAGGAAGCCCCCGATGAGTCCGCAGCCCCAGTACCGCCAGGTACCCGCCCAGGTAGACCTCCCCGCCCTTGAGCACGCCGTGCTCGAGTTCTGGCAGGAGCAGAAGGTCTTCGCCCGCACCCTCCAGCAGTCCGAGGGACGGCCCGAGTGGGTCTTCTACGAAGGCCCCCCGACCGCCAACGGCATGCCCGGCGCGCACCACATCGAGGCCCGCGTCTTCAAGGACGTCTTCCCCCGGTTCCGCACGATGCAGGGCTACCACGTCGACCGCAAGGCCGGCTGGGACTGCCACGGCCTCCCGGTCGAGCTGGCCGTGGAGAAGGAGCTGGGCTTCAACGGCAAGAAGGACATCGAGGCGTACGGCATCGCCGAGTTCAACGCCAAGTGCCGCGAGTCGGTGACCCGCCACACCGACGCCTTCGCCGAGCTCACGACCCGTATGGGCTACTGGACCGACCTGGATGCCCCGTACCGCACGATGGACCCCGACTACATCGAGTCGGTGTGGTGGTCGCTGAAGGAGATCTTCGGCAAGGGCCTGCTGGTCCAGGACCACCGTGTCGCCCCCTGGTGCCCGCGCTGCGGCACCGGCCTGTCGGACCACGAGCTGGCGCAGGGCTACGAGACGGTCGTCGACCCCTCGGTCTTCGTCCGCCTCCCGCTGACCTCCGGTCCGCTGGCCGGCCGGGCCAAGCTCCTCATCTGGACGACCACCCCCTGGACCCTGGTCTCCAACACCGCCGTCGCCGCCCACCCCGACGTCACCTACGTCGTCGCCACCGACGGCAGTGAGCAGCTGGTCGTCGCCGAGCCGCTGCTGGAGAAGGCGCTCGGCGAGGGCTGGAGCACCACCGGCGAGTCGTTCACCGGCCGCGAGATGGAGCGCTGGTCCTACGAGCGCCCCTTCGACCTCGTCGAGCTGGACGGCGCCAACATCGTCGTCAACGCCGAGTACGTCACCACCGACGACGGCACCGGCCTCGTCCACCAGGCCCCGGCCTTCGGTGAGGACGACCTCAAGACCTGCAAGGCCTACGGCCTGCCGGTGATCAACCCGGTCCGCCCGGACGGCACCTTCGAGGAGGGGCTGGACCTGATCGGCGGCCAGTTCTTCAAGAAGGCCGACGAGGCGCTGGTCGCAGACCTCGGCGCCCGCGGTCTGCTCTTCCGGCACCTCGCCTACGAGCACAGCTACCCGCACTGCTGGCGCTGCCACACCGCGCTGCTCTACTACGCCCAGCCGTCGTGGTACATCCGCACCACCGCGATCAAGGACGCCCTGCTGCGGGAGAACGAGAACACCAACTGGTTCCCGGAGTCCGTCAAGCACGGCCGCTATGGCGACTGGCTGAACAACAACATCGACTGGGCACTGTCCCGCAACCGCTACTGGGGCACCCCGCTGCCCATCTGGCGCTGCGAGGAGAAGCACCTCACCTGCGTCGGCTCGCTGGCCGAGCTGACCGAGCTGACCGGCACCGACCAGTCGGACCTGGACCCGCACCGCCCGTTCATCGACGAGATCACCTTCGCCTGCCCGACCTGCCAGGGCACCGCGACCCGCGTCCCGGAGGTCATCGACGCCTGGTACGACTCGGGCTCGATGCCGTTCGCGCAGTGGGGCTACCCGTACCGCAACAAGGAGCTGTTCGAGAAGCGCTACCCGGCGCAGTTCATCTCCGAGGCCATCGACCAGACCCGCGGCTGGTTCTACACGCTGATGGCCGTCGGCACCCTCGTCTTCGACAAGTCGAGTTACGAGAACGTGGTCTGCCTGGGCCACATCCTGGCCGAGGACGGCCGGAAGATGTCCAAGCACCTGGGCAACACCCTCCAGCCGATCCCGCTCATGGACCAGCACGGCGCCGACGCGGTCCGCTGGTTCATGGCCGCCGGCGGCTCCCCGTGGGCCGCCCGCCGGGTGGGCCACAACACCATCCAGGAAGTCGTCCGCAAGACCCTCCTCACGTACTGGAACACGGTCGCCTTCCAGGCGCTGTACGCCCGTACCTCGAACTGGGCGCCCTCCGCCGCCGACCCGGCCCCCGCCGACCGCCCGCTGCTGGACCGCTGGCTGCTCGGCGAGCTCAACACCCTGACCGAGCAGGTCACCGTCGCCCTGGAGTCCTTCGACACCCAGCGCGCCGGCAAGCTCCTCTCCTCCTTCGTCGACGACCTCTCCAACTGGTACGTCCGCCGCTCCCGCCGCCGCTTCTGGCAGGGCGACGCGGCCGCGCTGCGCACCCTCCACGAGGTCATCGAGACCGTCACCCGCCTCATGGCGCCCCTCACCCCGTTCATCACCGAGCGGGTCTGGCAGGACCTGGTCGTCCCGGTGACCCCGGACGCCCCGGATTCGGTGCATCTCGCGAGCTGGCCGGTCGCCGACAAGGCCGCCATCGACCCGACGCTGTCCGCCCAGATGCTGCTGGTCCGCCGGCTCGTCGAGCTGGGCCGCGCCACCCGCGCCGAGTCCGGCGTCAAGACCCGCCAGCCGCTGTCCCGCGCACTGGTCGCGGCCCACGGCTTCGCGGCCCTGCCCGAGGACCTGCGCGCACAGATCACCGAGGAGCTCAACGTCAGCTCGCTGGCCTCGCTCTCGGAGGTCGGGGGCTCCCTCGTCGACACCACCGCCAAGGCGAACTTCCGTGCCCTCGGCAAGCGGTTCGGCAAGGGCGTCCAGGCGGTCGCCAAGGCCGTCGCCGGCGCGGACGCCGCGGCCCTCTCACTCGCCCTGCGCGAGGGCACGGCAAGCGTCGAGGTTGACGGCGAGACCGTCTCCCTCGCCCCCGACGAGGTGATCATCACCGAGACCCCGCGGGAGGGCTGGTCGGTGGCCTCCGACGCGGGGGCGACGGTCGCCCTCGATCTGGAGATCACTCCCGAGCTGCGCCGGGCGGGCCTGGCCCGCGACGCGATCCGGCTGATCCAGGAGGCCCGCAAGAACAGCGGTCTGGACGTCGCCGACCGGATCGCGCTGCGCTGGCAGTCCACCGACGAGGAGGTCCGCACGGCCCTGGCCGACCACACCGGCCTGATCTCCGACGAGGTGCTCGCCACGGACTTCGTGAACGAGCAGCACACCACCGACGAGGCGAACGGTTCCTACGGCCCCGAGTTCACCGACGAGGCCCTGGCCCTGACCTTCCGTCTCCGCAAGGCGTAACCCCGGGCACCGCCCGTACGAAGCCCCCCGGCGCAGCCCGCGCCGGGGGGCTTCGCCGTCCCCGCACCCACTCCCGGCCGCCTGGACAAGTCCACACAAAAGGGCCGGGCCCCGAAGGAATGTTCTTCCTTCGGGGCCCGGCCCTGATTGCCGACGGCGCGCGCTACGCGGGCGTCAGTTGTCGTCCTCGTCGATGAGGAAGCCACGCATCGGCGACGGCGTCTGCTGCATCGGCTGCGGGCTCTGCGGCCGCACCGGAGCCATCGGCTGGGTCATCGCCGGCGACATCTGCTGCTGACCGCCGTAGGACGGACCGCCGCTGGACTGACCGGCCATGGAGTGGTTGCCACCACCCATGGACTGACCGCCACCCATGGTGTGGTTGCCGCCCATGGCACCCGCACCGGCCGACGCCATCGAGGGCGACGGCGGCAGCGAAGCGGTCGCCGGGGTCCGCGGCGGGGCCAGCGAGTCGTCGGCCTGGTTCTCCAGCTGACGCAGCTGGCTCTCCAGGTAGGACTTCAGCCGCGTGCGGTACTCGCGCTCGAAGCCGCGCAGGTCCTCGACCTTGCGCTCCAACGTCGCGCGGGCCGACTCCAGCGAGCCCATCGCCACGCGGTGCTTCTCCTGCGCGTCCCGCTCCAGCGCATCGGCCTTGGCGCGGGCGTCCCGCTCCAGGCCCTCGGCACGGCTGCGCGCCTCGCCGACGATCTTGTTGGCCTCGGAACGGGCCTCCGCGATCGCCTGGTCGGCGGTCTGCTGTGCCAGCGACAGCACGCGTGCCGCGCTGTCACCGCCCGGGCCGCCCTGCTGGCCGCCGGGGCCGGGCAGCTGGGGTCCACCGGGGCCGCCCATCGGGCCGCCCATGGGACCACCGGGACCCATCGGACCGGGGCCGTGCGGGCCCTGCGGGCCGTGGCCACCGGGACCAGGAGGCAGCTGCGGTGCTCCACCGGGCAGTTGGGGAGGGCCACCCATCCCCTGCTGCTGCTGCGGCGGCACCGGCTGCGGACCGGATATGGCGGCGGGCACGGGAGCCCCGGGCCTCTGCTGCTGCTCCTGCTGCTGGTCCGGTCCCTTGCGCAGACCCTGCTGCTGCTGGTTCTGCGCGGCGGCGCGGGTGGCAGCGGCAAGCTTGGCGCGGAGGTCCTCGTTCTCCCGCAGGAGCCGGGTCAGTTCGGCTTCGACCTCATCGAGGAAGGCATCGACCTCGTCCTCGTCATAGCCTTCTCGGAGGCGGACGGTCGTGAACTGCTTGTTCCGCACGTCCTCGGGGGTCAACGGCATCTCTACTTCACCTCAACGTAGTCGTCGGCAATCGGCAAGACCGTATCGTTCACACCAACAACACCGACCTCACGACGGTGATCAGGATGTACACGATGATCATCAATACGAAGAAGGACAGGTCGAGCGCCACGCCCCCGAGACGCAGCGGCGGAATTACCCGCCGCAGAAGCTTGAGTGGCGGATCAGTGACAGTGTAGGCGGCCTCAAGAACGACCACCATCGCCTTGCCGGGTTGCCATGAACGGGCGAATTGGAACACATAGTCCATCACCAGCCGGAAGATCAACACGATCAGGAAGCAGTACAGCGCGATGTAGATCACCTGACCAAAGACACTCATCTCGCGCTGTCCCTCTCCCCTTGCTCCTGTGCAGACCTTACGGCCCTGGTGTGCCCGGTGTTGCGTCTCAGCTCTGGTTGAAGAACCCGCCCTCTGCGATACGGGCCTTGTCCTCCGCCGTGACATCGACGTTAGCAGGAGACAACAGGAACACCTTCTGCGTCACCCGCTCGATACTGCCGTGAAGACCAAACACCAAACCGGCCGCAAAGTCGACAAGTCGCTTCGCATCGGTGTCATCCATCTCCGTCAGATTCATGATCACCGGAGTGCCCTCGCGGAAGTGTTCCCCGATGGTACGGGCTTCGTTGTAGGTCCGGGGGTGGAGTGTGGTGATGCGGTAGGGCTCCCGCTCGGACACAACCTTGGGCATGATCACCGGTGCGTTCTTCTCCAGATTTGGACGTTCGGGTGTGATGGATGACACGGGGGCGATTCGCGCGGGTCGTCCGCTTTCCGCGGTGAGCGGAGCCGGTTCGCGTTGCGCCGGAGGTGTCACAGCACGGACGGGTTCCTCCCTTTCCGGGGGGATTTCGGGCTGAGCCTGGTGCTGTTGACGCCGCCCCCGATCGGGTTCCGGGTCAAGCTCGGGCTCGAACTCGTCGTCGGGGTCGAACCCCCGGCCGTCGTACCCATCGTCCTCCACGAGGCCGAGGTAGACCGCCATCTTGCGCATCGCGCCGGCCATTCTCTGCGTCCTCCGCTCTGTGGTGGATCGGCTCCGTCAGCAGGGGCCTTGGATCCACGCGGCCTGCCCGCTTTTGCGGGAATGACCATATTTTGTGCTGTGGTCCGACTTGCTTGGCGACGTTACCGGAGCCGTGGTCGGACTCCGAGCACCGCAGTGCCGACGCGCACATGTGTCGCCCCGGCTGCCACGGCATCTTCGAGGTCCGCGCTCATGCCTGCTGACACCATGTTGGCAGCAGGATGCAGCGCGCGCAGGTCGGATGCGATTTCCATGAGCCGTTCGAAAGCGGCGAGTTCACGGCCCGCGTACGGCCCGGCCAGCGGTGCGACGGTCATCACACCGTCCAGGCGCAGCCCTTGGGCCCCGGCGATGGTCTCGGCAAGTGCCTCGACTCCGTCCGGCGCCACCCCGCCCCGGTCCCCCCGCTCCCCCGACTCCGCGTCGAGCGCCACCTGGATCAGGCAGCCCAGTTCGCGCTCGGCGCGCACCGCCTCCCTGGAGAGGGCGGTGGCGAGCCTGGCCCGGTCGACCGACTGAACAACTCCGGCATATCCGGCCACGGACCGCACCTTGTTCGTCTGCAACTGCCCAACGAAGTGCCAATTAAGCGGCAAATCTCCGCATTCCGCGGCCTTGGGCGCGGCCTCCTGGTCACGGTTCTCCGCGACCTGCCGTACCCCCAGCTCCGCGAGCAGCCGTACATCGCTCGCGGGGTAGGTCTTGGTGACCACGATCAGGGTCACCTCGTCGCGCGGCCGGCCGGCCTTGGCGCAGGCGGCGGAGATACGTTCCTCCACCTGCGCCAGGTTGTGTGCCAGCTGCGTCTTACGGTCGTCCGTCACGACTCTGCCTCCCCCAGCCCCGGGCCGGGGGCGCCCCCGAGCCACACATAGCTCGCGAGCCGCCCCGTCGTACGGTCGCGCCGGTAAGAAAAGTGGTCCGCGGACTCGCGGGTGCAGATGTGGGAATCCTCACGCAACGGCACGCCCGCCGCGGCGAGTTGGGCCCGTACGCCTGCGGTGACGTCCACCGCGGGAGTGCCCCAGCCGGTCGTCGCCCGGGCCTCGGGCACCACGGCGGCGACATCGTCGCGCATCGCCTCGGGCACCTCGTAACACCGCCCGCAGATCGCGGGTCCGGTGTACGCGACGATCCGGGCCGGCTCCGCGCCCTGCCGCACCATCGCCTCGACGACCGCCGGGACGACCCCGGCGACCAGCCCGGGCCGGCCGGCGTGCGCGGCCCCCGCGACCCCGGCGACCGGGTCGGCGAGCAGGACCGGGGTGCAGTCGGCCGTCAGCACGGCGAGCGCAAGACCCCGGCGAACCGTCACCACCGCGTCGACACCGGGGACGTCCTCGTCTCGCCACGGTCCGTCGACCACGGCGACGTCCCGGCCGTGGACCTGGTTCATCCAGACCACCGCGGCCGGGTCGAGGCCGAGTTCCGCGGCGGCGCGCGCACGGTTGGTGCGTACGGCCTGCGGGTCGTCGCCGACCGCGCCGCCCAGGTTGAGCTGCTCATACGGAGCGGCGCTCACCCCGCCCCACCTGTCGGTGAAGGCGAAGTGCGCGCCGCTCTCGTGGTGCTGTTTCCCTATCACTTCGCTGCTTTACATCACTTCAGGAAGTCGGGGACGTCCAGTTCCTCGGCCGCGGAGTCCGAGTACGGACGGGCCGGGGGAACCTGCGGGGCGCTCGCCGGGGGCGAGGAGACCTCGCCCAGCGAGGAGGACTCGGCCGAGGCCGGCTCCTCGTCGCGTACGGGCACCGAGCCCAGTCCGCCGAAGGACGACGAACGCGGCTCGGGCGGAGCGACCGGACGGCTCGGAGCCGGGGCGGGCTCCTCGCGCTTCGCGGTGGACGCGGCGGACTGTGAGTCGCGGCGGGCCGGCGGCTGACCGCCGTCGAAGCCCGCGGCGATGACCGTGACCCGGACCTCGTCGCCCAGCGCGTCGTCGATGACCGCACCGAAGATGATGTTGGCTTCCGGGTGTGCCGCCTCGCTGACCAGCTGCGCGGCCTCGTTGATCTCGAAGAGACCGAGGTCGGAGCCGCCGGAGATGGAGAGCAGCACGCCGCGGGCGCCGTCGATGGACGCCTCCAGGAGCGGCGAGGAGATCGCCATCTCCGCGGCGGCCACCGCGCGGTCGTCGCCGCGCGCCGAGCCGATACCCATGAGGGCGGACCCGGCCTCGGACATCACGGACTTGACGTCGGCGAAGTCGAGGTTGATCAAGCCCGGGGTGGTGATCAGATCGGTGATGCCCTGCACACCCGACAGCAGCACCTGGTCCGCGGACTTGAACGCGTCGAGCACGCTCACCTGACGGTCCGAGATGGACAGCAGCCGGTCATTGGGGATCACGATGAGGGTGTCGACCTCTTCGCGCAGCTGGGCGATGCCGTCCTCGGCCTGGTTGGCGCGACGGCGGCCCTCGAAGGTGAACGGGCGGGTGACCACACCGATCGTCAGGGCGCCCAGCGAGCGCGCGATGTTGGCGACGACGGGGGCGCCGCCGGTACCGGTGCCGCCGCCCTCTCCGGCGGTCACGAAGACCATGTCGGCCCCCTTGAGGACCTCCTCGATCTCCTCGCGGTGGTCCTCGGCCGCCTTGCGACCCACATCCGGGTTGGCGCCGGCGCCGAGCCCGCGCGTCATTTCGCGGCCGACGTCGAGCTTGACGTCGGCGTCGCTCATCAGCAGCGCCTGCGCATCGGTGTTGATCGCGATGAACTCGACGCCCTTGAGCCCGACCTCGATCATCCGGTTGATGGCGTTCACGCCACCGCCGCCGATGCCGACGACCTTGATGACTGCGAGGTAGTTCTGCGGTGCTGCCACGTCGAAGGCCTCTCGCCTCGAGTTACGTGTCGTCGCCGCACTGCGTGTGGACGCCGACTGATGCCGATGGGACGGTTCGTAGTGCCGACCCGAACCCTAACGTTGAAGTTTAGGGTTACCTGTGCCTGTGTTCCTTGGTTCCATAGTCCCTTTGGAACGAGACACTAAGTCGACAAGGCGCGCACGTTCAACGAACACGCCGAACCTCCCGTTTTTCTTTTCACCCTATGTGATCACCCATAGTCGTAGCCATCCAGGGTGCTGGCCTGCGGCTACGGACGTCAACTCCCGGATACGGCAGGGGCGCTGGGGACCGACACATCGAAGTGGCGCGCGTCACGCGCGGCTTTCACCAGCGCGGCCAGCACCTTTGCCTTTTCGGCGCCCTGTTCGCGACTACCCCAGGCGACGGTGCGACCGTCCGCCAGTTCGAGGGAGATGGCGTCATAGGACCGGACCCGGACCTTCCGGAGGTCCTTGCGCAGCGCCACGGGAAGATCCTGGGCGACCTCGACCGCAGAGCGTCGCAACCGGTCGGTTCCGAACTGATGCAGACTCGGAGAGTCGGATGCGATCATTTCCAGAAGCGGAACACCCTTGGGGGCCGCCTTCACGGTGGCGAACCGGACGCCTTCGGCGTCCACTTCGACAAACTTTCCGCCCGATCGCATCAGCAGTTCCGGCATTCTTTCGGTCACATTCAGACCGATTGTGTTCGGCCAGGACCGCTCGACGTCCACGGTCTTGATGCGCGGCAGCCGGGCGCGCAGCCGGCGGGCCAGCGCCTCGGTGTCCACGGAGGCCAGCGGGGCGTTCATCGGGGCATGCGCCGCGGCAACGACCTCATCCGGCGTCAGCACCTCGGTACCGGTGGCCTTGACGCGTTCCACCCGCAGCCAGTTCGACGCGTAGAGCACCCAGGCGCCGAACGCGCCGAGCAGCACCACGCCGACCAGGATGATGATCAGACTGCGGCGGCCCGGCGCGCGAACGGGAAGGCGCACCCACCGGAGTCTTCGCCCCGGGGGCGCCTCGGCGGAGGGCGGGCCGGACGGTGACTTCTGCTCGCCTCGACGGGCGGTTGCCGGTCCGGCCACGCTCCCCTGCCTTCTCTCGTGCGCTACTTGTTGTGCTGCGCGATCGCCTCGTACACCATGCCGACCAACAGCTCGTCGGCGTCCCGGCGGCCGAACTCGGAGGCCGCGCGCGACATCTCGTACAGCCGGTGCGGATCGGCCAGGACCGGGAGCACATTGCTCTGCACCCAGTCCGAGGTCAGCTGGGCGTCGTCGACCAGCACACCTCCGCCGGCGTTGACCAGCGGCTGGGCGTTGAGCCGCTGCTCGCCGTTGCCGATGGGCAGCGGGACGAACGCGGCCGGGAGCCCGACGGCGGACAACTCGGCGACGGTCATCGCGCCCGCGCGGCAGAGCATCATGTCGGCCGCGGCGTACGCGAGATCCATCCGGTCCACGTACGGTACCGGGACATAGGGGGGCATCCCGGGCATGTTGTCCGCGTGCGGCAGTTCGTTCTTCGGGCCGACCGCGTGCAGGACCTGGATACCGGCGCGCTGGAGGGCCGGCACGGTGGCCTGGATGACCTCGTTGAGCCGGCGGGCGCCCTGGGAACCGCCGGACACCAGCAGCGTCGGGAGGTTGGGGTCGAGGCCGAAGGCGGCCCGCGCCTCGGGGCGGACCGCGGCACGGTCCAGGGTCGCGATGGTGCGGCGCAGCGGGATGCCGACGTAGCGGGCCCCGCGCAGCTTGCTGTCGGGGGTGCTGACGGCGACGAACTTGGCGTACCGCGAGCCGATCTTGTTGGCCAGACCGGGCCGGGCGTTGGCCTCGTGGACGATGATCGGCACTCCGAGCCGCTTGGCGGCCAGATATCCGGGCAGCGCCACATAGCCGCCGAAGCCGACGACGCAGTCGGCCTTGGTGCGCTCCAGGATCTGTTCGGCGGCCTTGATCGTGCCGCGCAGCCGCCCGGGGACGGTGATCAGTTCCGGCGTGGGCTTGCGCGGCAGCGGGACGGCGGGGATCAGCCCCAGCTCATAGCCGCGCTCCGGGACGAGCCGGGTCTCCAGGCCCTTCTCCGTACCGAGTGCCGTGATCCCCACGGTGGGGTCCTGCCTCCGCAGTGCGTCCGCGAGGGCGAGCGCGGGCTCGATGTGGCCGGCGGTCCCCCCACCGGCGAGTACGACATGCACCGAAATTCACCGCTCTCCGGACGGCCGCTTCTTGACGCGCCGTCTCATCGTCTTCCATCTCACCCCAGCCGCTCTTCTGCCGAAGACCGGCTTCCGCTTCGACCGGGCCGTCAAGGCCGCCCGTGCAGCGGGCTCGTCACGCGCGAAGGCGATCAGCAGCCCGATGGCGAACATCGTCGGCAGCAGGGCGGAGCCTCCGTAGGAGAACAGCGGGAGCGGGACACCGGCGATCGGCAACAGGCCGAGCACCGCACCGATGTTGATCACGGCCTGAGCCGTGATCCAGGTGGTCACACCTCCCGCGGCGTACCGTACGAAGGGGTCCTCCGTGCGTCCGGCCACGCGGATACCCGCATAGCCTAGAGCCGCGAAGAGGGCGAGCACCGACAGCGTCCCCGCCAGACCCAGTTCCTCCCCGGTGATGGCGAAGATGAAGTCGGTGTGCGGTTCAGGGAGTTCTCCCCATTTTTCCATACTTGCGCCGAGGCCGGAACCGAAGAATCCGCCGGACGCCAGGGCATAGATGCCGTGCACGGCCTGCCAGCACTGGTCCCCGGGCCCCGGATCGGTGGCTCCGATGCAGGCCAGGCGGGACATCCGGTTGGCGCTGGTCTTGATCAGCAGCGCCCCGATCAGCGTGGCGGCGCCCAGCACCCCCACGAACAGCCTGGTCGGCGCACCGGCCAGCCACAGCAGCCCGAAAAGGATCGCCGTGAGAATGATCGCGGTGCCCATGTCACCGCCGAGCATGATCAGCCCGAGCAGCAGAAAGGCCACCGGGATCAGCGGCACCAGCAGGTGCTTCCACTGCACCAGCAGTTTCTTGTCCTGTTTGCGGGCCAGCAGATCGGCGCCCCACAGCACCAGCGCGAGCTTGCCGAACTCGCTCGGCTGCATCTGGAACGGGCCGCCGAGGTTGATCCAGTTCTGGTTGCCGTTGACCGCGACCCCTATCCCGGGGATCTGCACCAGGCACATCAGGAAGACCGAGCCGGCCAGCAGCGGATAGGCCAGCCCGCGGTGCAGCCGTACCGGCATCCGGGAGGCGGCCAGCAGCAGCCCGCCGCCGAGGACCGCGGCGAGCAGCTGCTTGCGGAAGAAGTACGCCGGGGCCAGGCCGGACTGCAGCGCCTTGATCTGGGACGCCGAGTAGACCATCACCAGGCCCAGCACGGTGATCAGCAGGCTGCCGCCGAGGATCAGGTAGTACGCGGTCAGCGGACGGTCCCAGGCGCGCTTCACCCTGGCCAGGAAGCCCCGGGGGCCACCGGGGACGCGGCCGCCGCGCGGCCCCCGCACCATGGCGGGGCGGCGCGGCGGACGCGGCAGGGGCGCCATCGGCGATCGGGCCGTCATCCTCGTCCCCTCCACAGGTACGCGCCGACCGGTCCCGGCGGCGGCGGGGAGAAACGGTCTAGTGATCCCGTGCGGTCAGCTCGCCGACCGCGGCGGCGAAGGCCTCGCCCCGCTTGTTGTAATTGACGAACATGTCCATCGAGGCACAGGCCGGAGCCAGCAGGACGGTGTCGCCCGGCTCGGCCAGACGGGTCGCTTCCCGGACCGCCTCGGACATCGCCCCAGTGTCTGTCCGGTCGAGGTCGACCACCGGGACATCGGGGGCGTGTCGCACCAGGGCTTCGCGAATCAGCGCCCGATCGGCGCCGATCAGCACCACGCCGCGCAGCCGGGCCGCGGACTTCTGCACCAGCTCGTCGAAGGTCGCGCCCTTGGCGAGGCCGCCGGCGATCCACACGATGTGCTCGTACGCCGCCAACGACGCCTCGGTTGCGTGGGTGTTGGTGGCCTTGGAGTCGTCGATGTAGGTGACGCCGTCGAGGTCCGCGACGTGCTGGATGCGGTGTGCCTCCGGGTGGAAGGCGCGCAGTCCGTCGCGTACGGCGGCGGGCCGGACGCCGAAGGCACGGGCCAGCGCCGCCGCCGCGAGGGCGTTGGCGATGTTGTGCGGGGCGGGGGTGCCGGAACCGGGTGCGATGTCGGAGACCTCGGCGAGCTCCTGGGCCTGCTGCTGCCGGTTCTCCACGAAGGCGCGGTCGACGAGGAGGCCCTCGACGACGCCGAGTTGGGAGGGGCCGGGGGTGCCGAGGGTGAAGCCGATGGCGCGGCAGCCCTCCTCGACGTCGGCCTCGCGCACCAGGTCCTCGGTCGCCTTGTCGGCCGCGTTGTAGACGCAGGCGACGGTGTTGCCCTCGTAGATCCGGCCCTTGTCGGCGGCGTAGGCCTCCATGGAGCCGTGCCAGTCGAGGTGGTCGGGGGCGAGGTTGAGGACCACGGCGGAGTGCGCGCGCAGCGACGGCGCCCAGTGCAGCTGGTAGCTGGAGAGCTCGACGGCGAGCACGTCGTAGGGGCGCGCACCGTCCTTGCCCTGGCCGAGGACGACATCGATGATCGGGGTGCCGATGTTGCCGACGGCCGTGGTGTGCAGACCCTCGGCGGCCAGGATCGAGGCCAGCATCCGCACGGTGGTGGTCTTGCCGTTGGTGCCGGTGACCGCGAGCCAGGCGGCGGGTGGCTGCCCCGCGACGGTCTCGCGCAGCCGCCAGGCGATCTCCACGTCACCAACCACGTCCACCCCGGCCGCGGCGGCCGCCGTGAACAGCGGGCTGTCCGGCTTCCAGCCGGGCGAGGTCACGACGAGGTCGGTGCCCTCGGGAAAGGTCTCGCCGTCGCCGAGGCGGACGGTGACCCCGCCCGCACGTCGCCCACCACCGCCCTTGCCGGAGGCGCTCTGCGCCGCTGCCCATTCCTCCAGCTCCCGCGCGGCCGCCCGCTGCTTCTCCCCGTCGCCGCCGTCCACGACGGTGACGTGGGCGCCGAGGCCGGCCAGCGCGCGGGCGGCACTGATGCCGCTCACGCCCAGGCCGGCCACGGTGATGTGCTGACCGGCGAACTCCGCGGGAGTGCCGGTCGGACCGTGGGTGGTCACTTCGCTGCCTGCCAACCGCCGTAGAAGATGCCGAGTCCGACGATGACGCACATGCCCTGAATAATCCAGAATCTGACCACCACAAGCACTTCCGACCACCCCTTGAGCTCGAAGTGGTGCTGGAGTGGCGCCATCCGGAAGACCCGCTTACCGGTCAGCCGGAACGAGCCGACCTGGATGACCACGGACATGGTGATCAGGACGAAGAGGCCGCCGAGGATGGCCAGCAGCAGCTCGGTACGGGAGCAGATGGCCAGACCGGCCAGCGCGCCGCCCAGGGCCAGCGAGCCGGTGTCCCCCATGAAGATCTTGGCGGGTGAGGTGTTCCACCACAGGAAGCCGAAGCAGGCACCCATCAGGGCCGAGGCGACGACCGCGAGGTCGAGTGGGTCGCGGACCTCGTAACAGCCCGGCCCCGCGGTGATCTGGTTGGCGCAGGACTCCTGGTGCTGCCAGATGCCGATGAAGGTGTACGCGCCGAAGACCATCACCGAGGCGCCGGTGGCCAGGCCGTCGAGGCCGTCGGTGAGGTTCACGCCGTTGGACATCGCCAGGATCATGAACAGCGCCCAGATCACGAAGATCACCGGGCCGATCTGCCAGCCGAAGTCCTGGGTGAAGGACAGCCGGTCCGAGGCCGGGGTCTGTCCGCGCAGGTCGGCGAATTGCAGCGAGAGCACTGCGAAGGCGATACCGACGATCAGCTGGCCGGCCATCTTGGCCTTGGCCCGCAGGCCCAGCGAACGCTGCTTGACGATCTTGATGTAGTCGTCGAGGAAGCCGACCAGGCCCATGCCCGCCATCAGGAACAGCACCAGCACACCGGAGAAGGTGGGGTCGCTGCTCGTGATGACCTTGGTCAGCACGTAGGCGATGATCGTGGCCAGGATGAAGGCGATACCACCCATGGTGGGCGTACCGCGCTTGCTGTGGTGGTCGCGCGGGCCGTCATCGCGGATGAACTGCCCGTAGCCCTTCTTGGCCAGCAGCTTGATCAGCAGCGGGGTGCCGATCAGGGTCAGGAAGAGCCCGATCGTTCCGGAGAAGAGGATCTGCTTCATCGAGTTCATCGGGATGCGGCTCCACCCTCAGCGCCGGCGCCCGCAGCGCCGCCGTTGTCCAGCAATGCTGCGGCGACCCGCTCCAGCCCCACCGACCTGGACGCCTTCACCAGCACGACATCTCCCGGCCGCAGCTCGCTGCGCAACAGGTCGACCGCCGCCCGCGCGTCGGACACGTGCACCGACTCCTCACCCCACGAACCCTCGTTCTTGGCGCCCATGTCGAGCCACGCCGCTTCCGCGCCGCCGACCGCCACGAGCTTGCTGACGTTGAGTCGGACGACCAGCCGCCCGACCGCGTCGTGTTCGGCGAGTGACTCCTCGCCCAGCTCGGCCATCTCACCGAGCACCGCCCACGTGCGCCCGCCCTTCGCCTTGGCGGCTGCGCCCATGGCGACCAGCGCTCGCAGCGCCGCTCGCATGGACTCGGGGTTCGCGTTGTAGGCGTCGTTGACGACCGTCACGCCGTCCGCGCGCTCGGTGACCTCCATACGCCAGCGGGAGAGCGTGCCGGCTTCGGAGAGCGCGGAGGCGATCTCGTCCACGGGCATGCCCAACTCATGGGCTACGGCGGCCGCGGCGAGCGCGTTCGACACGTGGTGCTCACCGTACAGCCGCATGGTCACATCACTGCACCCGGAGGGTGTGTGAAGCGTGAATGCGGGCTGTCCCAGCTCCGTGAGACGGACATTCTCGGCACGTACGGCGGCGTCCGCTGCCTCACCGAACAGGACCGTACGGGCCGTTGTGCGCACCGCCATGGCACGGACGTACGGATCGTCGGCGTTGAGCACCGCGATCCCGCCCTCCGCCGCGGACGGCAGCGCCTCGACGAGTTCGCCCTTCGCCGCGGCGATCTGCTCGCGGCCGCCGAACTCGCCGATGTGCGCGGAGCCGACGTTGAGCACCAGACCGACCTTCGGCGGGGTCAGCCCGGCGAGGTAGCGGATGTGGCCGACGCCGCGGGCGCCCATCTCCAGGACGAGGTGACGGGTCGTCTCATCGGCGCGCAGCGCGGTCAGCGGCAGCCCGATCTCGTTGTTGAGGTTGCCCTCGGGCCAGACGGTCGGGCCGTGCCGCTGCAACAGCTGGGCGAGCAGGTCCTTGGTGCTGGTCTTGCCGGCCGAGCCGGTCAGCCCGACGACGATGGTGCCGAGCCGCTCGACGACGGCGCGGGCGAGCGCGCCGAGTGCGGCGGTGACGTCGTCGACGACGATCGCGGGGACGCCGACGGGGCGGGCGGCCAGGACGGCCACCGCGCCCGCTTCGACGGCGCCCCGGGCGAAGTCATGGCCGTCGGCGCGTTCCCCGGCGAAGGCCACGAACAGGGAGCCGGGGCCCACCGCACGGGAGTCGGCCACGACCGGTCCGGTCACTCGGCGGCCGTCGTCCGGTATGTCGTACTGCTGCCCGCCGACGATGCTCGCGATCTCGGCGAGCGACAGGGAGATCACAGGTCACCCCCGTCGAGGGGCGGGCGGTGACGGTAAGCGGATTGTGCGCACATGGAGGTGTGTCATCCCTGGTGGTTCGGCTGCGGTGACTGCTGCGACTGCTTCGGCTTCAACGAGTCCTCGATGGCACCGCGCAGCACCTGGCGGTCGTCGAAGGGGCGTACCACTCCGGCGATGTCCTGGCCCTGCTCATGGCCCTTGCCCGCGACGATCACGGTGTCGCCGGGCTCGGCGCGCGCGACGGCGGCGGCGATGGCGGCGGCCCGCTCCTCCTCTACCAGCACCGTGCCGCGTTCGTGGATCGGCACCTCGGCGGCGCCCGCGAGCATGGTGGCGAGGATCGAGAGCGGGTCCTCGTTACGGGGGTTGTCGGAGGTCAGGACGGCCGTGTCGGCGAGCCGGGCCACCGCGGCGCCCATCGGGCCGCGCTTGTGCGGGTCGCGGTCGCCGCCGCAGCCGAGCACGGCGTGCAGCTTGCCGTCGGTGACCTTGCGCAGCGCGCGCAGAACCGATTCGACGGCGTCGGTCTTGTGGGCGTAGTCGACGACCGCCAGATACGGCTGGCCGGCGTCGATGCGCTCCAGACGGCCGGGGACGCCGGGCACCGCGGCCACGCCGTCAGCCGCGGTCTGCGGGTCGATGCCGGCGACGACCAGCGAGACGATCGCGGCGAGCGCGTTGGCGACGTTGAAGGGGCCGGCGATCGGGGAGGCGGCGCGCACGGTCACGCCGTCCGGGCCGTGCACCATGAAGGTCGAGCCGAGGGTGCCGACCTCGACGTCCGCGGCGCGCCAGTCGGCGTCCGGGTGGCCCTCCGCGGAGAAGGTGGTGACCGGGACCTCGGACTCGCCCTCGGCCAGGCGCTTGCCGTACTCGTCGTCGAGGTTGACCACGCCGGCGCGGCTGCGGGCCTTGGTGAACAGCTGGGCCTTGGCCTGGAAGTAGTCCTCCATGCCGGAGTGGAACTCCATGTGCTCCGGGCTGAGGTTGTTGAAGATCGCGACGTCGAAGACGCAGCCGTCGACCCGGCCGAGGACCAGGGCGTGGCTGGAGACCTCCATGGCGACCGCACGGACCCCGCGCTCGCGCATCACGGCGAACAGCGCCTGCAGGTCGGTGGCCTCGGGGGTGGTGCGCTCGGACTTGATCCGCTCGTCGCCGATACGGGTCTCGACGGTGCCGATCAGGCCGGTGAGCCCGCCCGCCCGTCGCCCGCCACCGCCCTGGGCCGACTGCGCTTCGCGCAGGCCCCCCTCTTCGGGGCGCTTGGCCGCGGCGGCCCGCAGCCCGCCCTCGATGAGGTAGGCGGTGGTGGTCTTGCCGGAGGTGCCGGTGATGCCGATCTGGAGGAGGTCCTCGCCCGGCGTTCCGTAGATCGAGACGGCCAGGGCGCCCATCCGCGCGCGCGGGTTCTCGACGGCGAGGACCGGCAGGCCGGTCGCGGCGGCGCGCTCGGCGCCCGAGGGGTCCGTCAGGATCGCCGCGGCACCGAGGTCGGCGGCCTGGGCGACGAAGTCGGCGCCGTGCAGACGGGCACCGGGCAGCGCGGCGTAGACATCGCCGGGGCGGACCGCCCGGGAGTCATGGGTGATGCCGGTGACCATGACATCGGCATGGCCGGCGGCGGGGGCCGGGCATCCCAGCTGCTCGGCGAGGTCCGCCAGGGGGGTGGGGCGGACCCGGTCAGGGCGGGGTGCGCCCGGATAGGTGCCGGGACCGCCCTTCTCGGCGTGCTGGGCTTTCGGGGACTGATCAGCATGTGACACGGCGGTGAGCGTACCGGGCACAGTGGGCCCGGGGCGAAGTGAGGGCGGTGGTGGGGAGCAGCTCCCGGGGATGGGGGTGCCGTCCGGGGTGCCGTCGGGGGTGATGGTCGTCACGGCGGAATTGCCTCGATTTCATTGGCCTGGCGTGAAGGTGACCGGCAGCCGCGGGGGCTTGGCTCCGGTCGGAGGTACCTGGAGGGTCTTCAGCGCGAACGCCATGACCTGCTGGTAGATCGGGCCGCAGACCTGACCGCCGAAATAGCTGCCCGCGGTGGGGTTCTGTACGGCGCAGTAGACCGTGAGGCGGGGCTTGTCGGCGGGGGCGAAGCCGGCGAAGGACGCGGTGTAGCCGTGGTAGCGGCCGGTCCGGGGGTCCACCCGGTTGGAGGTGCCGGTCTTGCCGCCGACCCGGTAGCCGTCGATCTTCGCCTTCGCTCCGGTGCCCTCCTCGTCGTCGACCACCGATTCGAGCATGGTCGCGAGCGTGGTGGCGGTCTTCCGGCTGACCACCCGGTTCTTGGCGGGCCGGGGCGCCGCTACGAACTTGCCGTCGGGGCCGGTGGTGCCGCGGACCAGGGAGGGGGCGACGCGCTCGCCGCCGTTGGCGATCGTGGAGTAGACGGAGGCGGCCTGGACGGCGTTGAGCGACAGCCCCTGGCCGAAGGGGATGGTGAACTGCTGCGAGGTGTTCCACTTCTGCGGCTTGGCCAGGATGCCGTCGGTCTCGCCGGGGAAACCGAGCCCGGTCGGCTTCCCGATCCCGAATCTGCGCAGGTACGAGTAGAGGACCCGGTTGGCCTCCGGCTGGGTCCTGCCGAGCTGGCCGGCCGCGAGGATCGTGCCGATGTTGCTGGACTTGGCGAGCACCCCGTTGAGCGTCAGGTGCCAGGTGGCGTGGTCGACGTCGTCCGCGAACAGCCGGTCGCCGCGGTGCAGCCGGTTGGGCACGGTGACCCGGGTGGACGGGGTGGCGACGCCCTCCTCCAGGACGGCGGCCAGCGACATCAGCTTGCTGGTGGAGCCCGGCTCGAAGGCGTCGGACAGCGCGGCGTTGCCCAGCGCCTCCGGCTCGGCCTTCGCGATGTCGTTGGGGTCGAAGCCGGGCGCATTGGCGAGCGCCAGGATCTCGCCGGTGCGGCTGTCCTGGACGACGACATAGCCGCGGTCGGCCCGGGAGCGGGCGACCTGCTCGGTGATGGCCTTCTGGGCCGCCCACTGGATGTCCCGGTCGAGGGTCAGCTCGACGTCGCTGCCGGGGACGGCGGGGTGTTCCTGGGTGTCGCCGGTGGGCACCCGGCGGCCGCCGGACTGGGCGTAGACGAGCTTGCCGTCCTTGCCCGCCAGCGGCTTGTCCAGACGCGCCTCCAGGCCGCCGCCGCCCTTGCCGTTGCTGCCCACGAAGCCGAGGACGCCCGAGGCGAGGTCCTTGTTCGGGTAGAGGCGCCGGCTGTGTTTGTCGGCGAAGATCCCGACCAGGACATCGGGGCGGGGGGCGCTCTTGGGGGCGGCGGCCGCCCTGGCGTCGAGGCGTGCGCGCAGGTCCTTGATCTTCTTCCAGACCTGCGGGCTCTGCTGCCTAGCGAGTAGTACATAGCGCGCCTTCGGCTGGTCGAGCTTCCGGGCGAGGGCGGCCCTGTCCTGCCCGAGGATCGGGGCGAGCAGCGCGGCGGCCCGCTGCGGCGCGTCGCCGACCTTGGTCTTGTCGGGCGCCAGCAGGCTGGGGTCGGCGGTGATGTCGTACGCGTCGACGGTGGTGGCCAGGTCCACGCCGTTGCGGTCGGTGATCGCCCCTCGCTCGGCGGCCAGCTTGACCGGTACATAGCGGTTCTCGTTGGCCTTGGCGGCGTACGCCGAGGCATCGACGGCCTGTACCTGGAAGAGCCGTACGACGAAGATCAGCATGATCAGCGTCAGCCCGAGGGCGACCAGCCGCAGCCGGGGGCGCGGGCTGCCGAGGCGGAGCGCCGGCTGCCCGGGGCGGGGGCGAGCGGCGGGCCGCCGGGCCGCGGGCCGCGGGGCGCCCGGCTTCGGGCCCGGCCGGGGCCCGGGGCTCCGGCCGGCGGCCGGCCGCCCGGCGCGGCCGGATCCCTGGCCGCCGCGCTGGGCGGGGCGCGGCACCCGGCGGGGGTCCCTGGGCTCGGTCATGCCGCGGTCACCTGCCGGCGGTCGTCGGGGAGGGAGCGGCCGCGGTGCCGCCGGAGGGGGCGCGCAAGGCGGCGGGCGAGGGCGCGGGTACGCCGTCCGGTCCCAGCACCCCGGCGGCGGCCGCGAGCGGCTGCGCGGACGGGCCGGTGCGGCCGGCCGCCGGCGAGGGCTGGACGGAGCTGCTCAGCGGTGCCCCCGTCGACGTGGCCTTGCTCGGCCGGCCGCGGACCGTGCCGTCCGGGAGCAGGAACGCGGGGGTGCCGCCCGGCACCATCCCCAGCCGCCGGGCGCGCCCCTCCAGCGCGTCCGGGGCGGAGTAGGCGTCCACGTCCTGCTGCAGGGCCTGCTGCTCGTCCGTCAGCTCGTCGGTCTTCTTCTCCAGCTTGCTGAGCTCGAACGAGCCTTGGTTGAGGGCGGAGTTGAGGAGCAGCAGGGTGATCAGGCCGGAGCCGAGCAGGACGACGATCAGGAACACGAAGGGCGTGCGCGCCGCCGTGCCCCGTCCGCCGGCCCCGGAGGGGAGCAGCGCGGCGAGGCGGTACTGCCTGCCGCGCGGCCTCCCCTGGCCTTTCATGCGGTGTCCTCGACATGCTCGCGGATGCGCTCCGCGCCGCGCAGCCGGGCGGGGGCAGCCCGGCGGTTCTCGGCGATCTCCTCCTCCGTGGGGAGCTCGGCGCCGCGGGTCAGTAGCTTGAGCCGGGGCTGGTAGCGCTCGGGGACGACCGGCAGCCCGGGCGGCGCCGTATTGGCGGCTCCGGCCGCGAAGACCTGCTTGACCAGCCGGTCCTCCAGCGAGTGGTAGGAGAGCACGGCGATCCGGCCGCCCACCGCGAGCGCCTTCACGGCCGCCGGAACGGCTCGCTCCACGCTCTGCAGCTCCCCGTTGACCTCGATGCGCAGCGCCTGGAACGTGCGCTTGGCGGGGTTGCCGCCGGTGCGCTTGGCGGCCTGCGGCAGGGCGTCACGGATCAGCTCGACCAGCCGCGCGCTGGTGGTGAAGGGCTCCTTGGCGCGCTCGCGCACGACGGCCTCGACGATCCGCTTGGCCTGCTTCTCCTCTCCGTAGGAGCGCAGGATCCGGACCAGCTCACCGGGCGCGTAGGTGTTGAGGACCTCCGCGGCGCTGATGCCGGTCGTCTGGTCCATCCGCATGTCGAGCGGGGCGTCCTGCGCATACGCGAAGCCGCGGTCGGCCTCGTCGAGCTGCATGGAGGAGACACCGAGATCGAAGAGCACACCCTGGACGCGCGGGATCCCGAGCCGGTCGAGGACCTCGGGGAGCTCGTCGTAGACGGCGTGCACCAGGGTGGCGCGCTCGCCGTACGGGGCGAGCCGCTCGCCCGCCAGCTTCAGGGCGGACGGGTCGCGGTCGAGGGCGATGAGCCGGGCCGCCGGGAAGGTGGCGAGCAGCGCCTCGCTGTGCCCGCCGAGGCCGAGCGTGCAGTCGACGACGACCGCACCGGGCTCGGCGAGCGCGGGGGCGAGCATGTCCAGGCACCGCTGGAGCATGACGGGTACGTGACGGGTGCCGCTGTTCATACGGCGGCCCCGCCGCGCCCGGCCCGCCTGCCCGCGCAGAGCGCGCACTTCTTCCTGGTTCGCTCGCTACGCTCGCTCATGTGCCTTCCGATGGGCTGGGCGGCAGGTGGGTCCCCCGGCCGCTGGCTGGGGGATGCCGCACGTACCGCTTGGTCCCCGCCCGCTCTGAAGGGGAAGTGGCCCTCCGGCGACGGGGAAGTGACGTCGGAAGACCATGGGAGCGGGAGGAGGCCGAGCCGTACGTACGATGCGCGCACGCGAGGAATCCGGTATCCAAGGAGAGCATCACGCCTCCCACTTCGCGCCACTTTAGTCCACCGGCTGCCCCGGTCAATCAACCGGTTCCGCGCGTCCTGCGACGGCTTTGCCGCGGCCATTCCCGCCGGCTTCCCCGGGGCCGCTCACCCGGACGGCGGGGTACGGACGGACCTGTGGGTTACCTCACAAGGAGTGATGTCGCCCCCTATGCCCGACCTCTCATGCGGCCGGACGAGCCGCCGCCTATTACGGTGATTCCATGCCCATACCTGCATCGCAGCCGCTGCCCCCGTCCTCCGACAGCGCCGCCGGCGGTGCCGCCGGCACCGTCACCGACAGTCTCGTCGAAGCGAATCGGCACTATGCCGCGTCGTTCACCGACCCCGGGATGGACGCCCGGCCGGTCCGCAAGGTCGCCGTCGTCTCCTGTATGGACGCCCGAATCGACCTGCACCGTGCCCTCGGCCTGAAGCTCGGCGACTGCCACACCATCCGCAATGCCGGCGGCGTGGTCACCGACGACATCATCCGGTCCCTGACGATCAGCCAGCGGGCGCTCGGTACCCGCTCGGTCGTCCTCATCCACCACACCAACTGCGGTCTGCTCAGCCTGACCGAGGACTTCCGCCATGACCTGGCGGCCGAGGTCGGACAGCGTCCCACCTGGGCGGTCGAGGCGTTCAAGGACCTCGACGAGGACGTGCGGCAGTCGATGCAGCGGGTCCGCACCTCGCCCTTCCTCCTGCACACCGACGACGTCCGCGGCTTCGTCTTCGATGTGACGACGGGCCTGCTGCGGGAGATCGATCCGCGGGACTGACGTGCCGGGCAGGGCCGGCCGGGCCGGCCGGCCCTGCCGGTTCTGCGGGGGCGTGGGGCCGGACCGGAAGGGCGGGTTCGCCCGGAAAGCCGGGAAAGCCGCGAGATAACCTTGTGAGTTATCCACAGGTCATGACGCGAAGCCGCGCGGGCGGCAAGAATGCGTACGTGACGTCGTCCCGGCCGTGGCCGGGCGCGATGCGCGCTTTCGGGGTGGGCCGGGTCCGCAGAGGGGGCACCTGCCCGTGGTTCGGGGCCGAGGAGGGCCGAGTGACGACGTATGACGAACGAGCGAGCCTCAGCGATCTGACCACCACCGCGGAGCGGGTCCGCCGGTCGGTGGAGAGCGTGATCGAGGGCAAGCCGGAGGTCGTACGGCTCGCACTGACCGTGCTCCTGGCCGAGGGACATCTGCTCATCGAGGACGTCCCCGGCGTCGGCAAGACCATGCTCGCCAAGGCACTGGCCCGCTCCGTCGACTGCTCCGTGCGGCGCATCCAGTTCACCCCGGACCTGCTGCCCTCCGACATCACCGGCGTCAGCATCTTCGACCAGCAGCAACGGGACTTCGAGTTCAAGCCCGGCGCGATCTTCTCCCAGATCGTGATCGGCGACGAGATCAACCGCGCCTCGCCCAAGACCCAGTCGGCGCTCCTGGAGTCCATGGAGGAGCACCAGGTCACGATGGACGGGCAGACCTACGAGCTGCCCAGCCCGTTCATGGTGATCGCCACCCAGAACCCGGTCGAGATGGAGGGCACCTATCCCCTCCCCGAGGCCCAGCGGGACCGCTTCATGGCCCGGGTGTCGATCGGCTATCCCAGCCCGGCGGCCGAGCTGCAGATGCTGGACGTGCACGGCGGCGCCTCGCCCCTCGACGACCTCCAGCCGGTGGCGCACGCCCACGAGATCGTGAAGCTGACCGAAGCGGTGCGCGAGGTCCATGTCGCCGAAACGGTGCGCAGATACACCGTGGATCTGGTCACGGCCACCCGCAGCCACCCCGAGCTGCGGCTCGGCGCCTCACCGCGCGCCACCCTGCATCTGCTGCGCGCCGCCAAGGCCGGTGCCGCGCTCCTGGGGCGGGAGTACGCCCTCCCGGACGACGTCCAGTCGCTGGCGGTGCCGGTGCTCACCCACCGGCTGCTGCCCACCGCCCAGGCCCAGTTGAACCGCCGTACGGCCGAACAGATCGTCCGGGAGATCCTGCAGCGCGTCCCGGTCCCCGATCCGTCCGTGCAGCCATGGCGCACACCCGGTCAGCGACCGCCCGGCGTACGGGGGTTGTGATGTCCGAGGGGGGACGCGGGGGGCCGCCGGACCGCGACGGACTGCGGGCGGCCCTCGCGGGGCTGACGACACGCGGCAGATCGTTCCTGGCCGCCGGGATGGCCGCCGCGGTGTGCTCCTTCCTCCTCGGACAGCCGGATCTGCTGCGGGTCGGTCTGCTGCTCGCCGCGCTGCCGCTGGTGTGCGTCCTGGTCCTGCACCGCACCCGCTACCGGGTCGCGGGCAGCCGCACGCTCTCCCCGGCCCGGGTGCCCGCGGCCGCCGAGTCCCGGGTCCGGCTGCGGATGGAGAACGTCTCCCGGCTGCCGACGGGGGTGCTGATGCTCCAGGACCGCGTGCCGTACGTCCTCGGGCCCCGGCCGCGTTTCATCCTGGACCGGGTCGAGGCCGGCGGCCGCCGTGAGGTCTCCTACCGCGTCCGCTCCGACCTGCGCGGACGCTATCCGCTGGGCCCGCTGCAGCTGCGACTGTCCGACCCGTTCGGGATGTGCGAGCTGACCCGCTCGTTCAGCACCTGCGACACGCTCACGGTGGTGCCGCGGGTCGAGCCGCTGCCGCCGGTGCGCCTGACGGGCGAGGCCGCCGGCTACGGCGAAGGACGGCAGCGTTCGCTGGCGCTGGCCGGGGAGGACGACGTCATTCCGCGCGGCTACCGGCACGGCGACGATCTGCGCCGGGTCCACTGGCGCTCCACCGCGCGCTACGGCGAGCTGATGGTCCGCAGGGAGGAGCAGCCGCAGAAGGCGCGCTGCACGATCCTGCTCGACACCCGCGAGACGGCCCACCCGGGCTCGGGTCCCGACTCGGCCTTCGAATGGGCGGTGACGGGCGCGGCGTCGAGTGCGGTGCATCTGCTGGAGCGCGGCTTCTCGGTGCGGCTGCTGACCGACACCGGCACCTCGGTCCCGGGCCCCGACGGCGCCGGCGGCTTCGGCGGCGGCACGGAATCGGCCGATGCCGCGGGCCTGGTGCTGGACACCCTCGCCGTCGTGGAGCAGTCCGAGGAAGAGGGCCTGTCGGCGGCGTACGACGTACTGCGCGGCAGCAACGAAGGACTGCTGGTCGCCTTCTTCGGCGATCTGGACGAGCAGCAGGCGGCGGTGGCCGGGCGGATGCGGCAGCGCTGCGGTGCGGCCGTCGCGTTCGTCCTGGACGGCGACGCCTTCACCCGCCGCCCCGGCGGCATCAGATTCTCCCCCGGCCAGGTCCCGGTGGCCGACCGGCTGCGGCTGCTGCGCCAGGCGGGCTGGACGGCGCTGCCGGTGACCCCCGGGGATGCGCTCGCCGACCTGTGGCGTGCGGGGGCCGGGCCGCAGCGCCCGGCGGAGGCGGACGCTGCGGAGACGATGGCAGGGGGCCGGCCATGAACGGGTGCCCGAACCCTGCGCGGGAGCGACGGCCGGGCCTGCCCCGCCGTGGTGGGAGCAGGGACCGGAGCAGCGGTCGGCGCGGGCCGTGCCCGGCCGGCCCGGAGCGCAGGGGGGCCCACGCATGAGCGGCCGGGCGCGGCTGGCGCTGTGTGCGGCGGTGGCCACCCTGTGTGCCGCCGGCGCGCTGCTGCCGCTGGTGGAGCCGATCGACTGGCTGATCCAGGCGGCCTTCCTGCTGGCCGTCGTGACCGGCGCGGGCGCGGCCGCCCGCCGGGCCCCCCTCGCCGGGCCGCTGGTCATCGGCGTACAGGCCCTGGTCGCCGTGCTGCTGATGACCCTGTTCTTCGCCCCGGGCGAGGCGATCCTCGGCCTGCTGCCGGGCCCCGACGCCTTCGCGGAATTCGGCCGGCTGCTGCATGCCGGCCTACGGGACGTCGGCCGCTACGCCATCCCCGCCCCCGTCACCCCCGGCATCCGGCTGCTGCTGATCGCCGGTGTGCTGCTGATCGGCCTGCTCGTGGACGCGCTGGCGGTCACCTACCGCAGCGCCGCGCCCGCCGGGCTGCCGCTGCTGGCGCTCTATTCGGTGGCGGCGGGGCTCTCCCAGGGCGGCGCGGGCAGGCTGCGCTTCCTCATCGCGGCCGCCGGTTATCTGCTGCTTCTGCTGGCCGAGGGGCGCGACCGGCTCTCCCAGTGGGGCCGGGTGTTCGGCGGTCCCGGCCGGCCGGACCGCGCACGGGGCTTCGCCCTCAGCGGGCCCACGCCGGCCCCGGTCCGTACGGGCCGCAGGATCGGCGCGCTGGTGCTCGGCATCGCGGTGGTGGTACCCGCCCTCCTCCCCTCCCTGGGCGGCGGGCTGTTCGGCGGCTCCGCCAGCGGCGGAGGACCGGGCAGCGGCGGCGGCACGATCTCCGCGGTCAACCCGCTGGTGTCGCTGCAGGACAGCCTCAACCAGCCCGAGGACAAGGAAGTCCTCAACTACCGCACGACCGCCTCCGACTCCCGGGACATGTATCTGCGGATCGTCGCCCTGGACCAGTTCGACGGCACGACCTGGAAGCCCTCCGAGCGGACCGTCACGGACGTCCCCGAGCAGCTTCCGCGACCGCCCGGCCTCAGCTCCTCGGTCGAGCTCAACCACGTCAACACCTCCATCTCGACCGCCGAGTGGTACGCCCAGAACTGGCTGCCGCTCCCCTACCCGGCGTCCAAGGTGGACATCTCCGGGCGCTGGCGCTTCGAGCCCCAGGGCCGCACGCTCGTCGGGGACCGCGGCCAGAACACCCACGGCCTGCAATACCAGGTCGAGAGCCTGCAGGTGCGGCCCACGTCCCGGCAGCTCGCCACCGCCCCGGCACCACCCGCCAAGCTGCTGCACGAGTACACCAAGGTCCCGGGCTCCCTCCCCCCGGTCGTCCGCAACACCGCCCGCCGGGTCACCCACGGCGCACCGACCGCCTATGCCAAGGCCGTCAAGCTCCAGGACTGGTTCGCGCTCAACGGCGGCTTCACGTACAACACCGAGGTCCGGGCCGGCAGCGGTTCCGAGGCCATCGCCCGGTTCCTGCGGCAAAAGGAGGGCTTCTGCGTCCACTTCTCGTTCTCGATGGCCGCGATGGCCCGGACGCTGGGCATTCCGGCCCGGGTAGCGGTGGGCTTCACCCCGGGCACCAAGCAGCCGGACGGCACGACCTCGGTCGGCCTCAAGGACGCCCACGCCTGGCCCGAGCTGTACTTCCAGGGCGTCGGCTGGACCCGCTTCGAACCCACCCCGAGCCGAGGCAGCATCCCTGACTACGCCTACCCCGACCCCTCGGCCCCGGCCGAGGCGGGCAACCCGGCCCCCGAGCCCTCCCGGCCCGATGCCCCCTCGGACGGCGGTCCGTCCGCGGACCCGTCCTGCGGCCCGGACGAACAGCGGCAAGGCAGCGGATCGGCATGCGTCGCCCTCCCCGCGGAGTCAGGCGCCCGCCCGCCGGACGGCGGCACGTCCCCCTGGGCCATCGCCGGCATCGTGTCGGCCACCCTGCTGGTCCTGCTGCTGCCCGCGCTCCCACTGCTGTGGCGCCTGCGGATACGCTCCAGGCGGCTGGCGGCCACGGGCGCGGACGGGGACCTCACGGCGGGCACCCTCGCCGCCTGGCGGGAGTTGCTGGACACCGCCTGGGACTTCGGCATCCTGCCGGACGAATCGCTGACCCCGCGCAAGGCGGCGGCACGGATCATCAGCATCGGAGAACTGCAACCGGAGTCCGCCGCGGCCGCCCACCGAGTTGCGGCAGCGGTCGAACAGGTCCTGTACGCCCCGCAACCGCAGCCAGTGTCCGGCCTCGCCACAGACGTACAGCAGGTCCGGGCCGGGTTGCAGGCCGGCGCCCCCCGTGCTCTACGGCTGCGCGCCCGGCTCGCTCCGCGCTCGGCGGCCCGCCTGGGCCGGGCCTGCTCCGCCCGCTGGGCGGCCTTCCTGCTGCGGTGCCGCACCAGCCGCCTGGTCGCCCTGATGCGGCGGACGGTGACGGTCCTACGGCCGGGGCGGCGGCGGGCATAGCGTCCGCGCTGCCGGAGCAGAGAAGTCCGCGAGGCGCAGAGTGGTGTGTGCCGCAAGAGAGCTGTGGCTGCCTGATCCTGTCGGGCGGCCACGGCGAGGCGGAGACTCCCGGTGTCGGCGCAGGGAGAAGACATTGCGCGGCAGCGCCGAAACCCAGAACGCCGATCCGCTCAACGCCGAAGCACCGGTGCAGAGCGGGCTGTCGGCTCGCCGGCGGGCGAACCGCGGCCTGCGGGCGGAAGGGTCCGCTCGCAGCCCCCCACTCAGCGCAACTGGCAACCTTCAGCCTTCGCCTGCGTGCTGCGTGCTGCGTGCTGCGTGCTGCGTGCTGCGTGCTGCGGAGGCTTGCGTAGGGGAGGCTGCGCGAAGACGTGAGGAGCCGCAACTGGGCGGAGGGGCGGAAAGGATGGAAGCGGCCCGGAAGGCCGCTTCGGGGGTGGGAAGCAGGGCTTGCGTGGGTCGGCACCGGAGGGCTCAGAGAATCCCCGGGAGGCCCGTCGCCATATCGACCCGTCGACTCAGTGGCCCTGTTGTTCGTCCCTGCGGCGCTGCCAACGGTCCTCGATACGGTTCATCATCGAGCGCCGCTGCCTGGACCTGCGTGCCGGTGCACCTGCGCCGCCTGCGGGGCCCGCGCCGGACGGCTGCTGGCCCTGCTGCTGGCCCTGCCGGGGGGCCTTGCGCCAGCCGGTGACCGCCAGCACTGCGCAGCCGAGCATGACGAGGAAGCCCACCACACTGATCCAGATCTGCTGCGCGACCATGCCGGCCATGAGCAGGGCGATACCCACCAGGAAGCCCGCGACCGCTTGGTAGACCCGTCGCCGGGTGTACGTGCGCAGCCCGCTTCCCTCAAGCGCTGTCGCGAACTTGGGATCTTCGGCGTACAGCGCTCGCTCCATTTGCTCGAGCATGCGCTGCTCGTGCTCCGAGAGCGGCACGGAGTCCTCCTACTCGTCGGTCGCGGGGGGCGACCGGGTGCGACCCTTTCAGGATAGGCAGGGAATCGCCCCCGTGAAACCCGCCTCTCGACGCCAGTTCACTGTCCGGGCCGCCGAGGAGACCGGTGGCGATGCTGCCTGCATTCCCCACCCGCCTGTCCGTCATGCCGGAACGTCGTACCCCGATCATACGGGGCGAAGGGGCTGATCGGGTGGTCTGTGGCCGACTGCACGCGGTAGTCGCTCGTGCCGCGTGGGTCAGTCGCGCTCCGCGAGGACGTGCAGCTGGGTGGCCACGGAGTGGAACGCGGGTTGCTCGGCGGCGGCCGCTTCGAGCTTCAGCAGGGCCTCCATGGCGCCCGGCTCGGTGTCGACCAGCACACCGGGGACCAGATCGGCGAAGACCCGTACGCCGTGGACCGCGCCGACCTGCAGACCGGTGGCGGACACCAGGTCGGTGAGCTGGTCGGCGGTGAACCGGCGCGGGACGGGGTCGCCCTCGCCCCAGCGGCCTGCGGGGTCGGTGAGGGCGTGGCGGGCCTCGGTGAAGTGGCCCGCGAGGGCGCGGGCGAGGACGGCGCCGCCCAGACCGGCCGCGAGCAGGCTGAGGGTGCCGGCCGGGCGCAGCGCGTCGACGGCGTTGCGGACGCCCTCGGCCGGGTCGTCGACGTACTCCAGCACGCCGTGGCAGAGCACGGTGTCGTAGCCGCCTCGCTCGACGACGTCGAAGAGGCCGTGGGCGTCGCCCTGGACCGCGCGTACCCGGTCGGCGACACCGGCCTCCGCGGCCCGGCGTTCCAGGGCGAAGAGGGCGTTGGGGCTGGGGTCGACGACGGTGACGCGGTGGCCGAGGCGGGCGACCGGCACGGCGAAGTTGCCGGTGCCGCCGCCGGTGTCGAGGACGTCCAGGACATCGCGCCCGGCGGTCTTGACCCGGCGCTCCAGGGCGTCCTTGAGGACCTCCCAGACCACGGCGGTACGAAGGGATGCGCGGGGGCGCAGCGGGTCAGACACGGCGGGTGGCTCCTCGGCGGGGGCATGAACGTCTAGGCGTCCACCACCCTATTCCGTCCGGCGGCCTGCGCCGCCTGCGGAGCCGTACGTCTTGTGTGCGGCGTGGGGCGGGGCTTCTCTTTCCCTCCCCCCGGGCCCTCCCCCCGGGGGCCCTCCCCTCCCCACCCCACCCCCGCCTCCCCTGGCTCGGCCGGCCCCTACCCCGCGCGCTGGGGCGGCAGTGAGGGCTGGACGAGCAGCATCCGCTCCACCAGGCGCAGGAACATCGCGGCGTCCCGCAGAAGATCATCGGCGTCCCGGCGGCCGGCCGCGCCGGCTATACCGGCCTCGGCCTTCGCCCGACGGTCGGCGCCGGAGGCGAAGAGTGCGCTCCACTCGGTGAGTTCGGGAGCGACCTCGGGGAGGACCTCCCAGGCGCTGCGGATACGCCGCCTGCGGCGCGCGGTGGCCTCGGGCCGGCCGCGGACGGCGAGGACGGCGGCGGCAGTGCGCAACGCGGCCAGATGAGCCGTGGCGAACCGCTCGTTGGGGGCTTCCATGGCCTGTGCTTCCGCCAGACCCTGCTGGGCCTGGGTGAGCAGATCGAGGGCGGCGGGTGGTGCGGTCGCCCGCCGCAGGACGGGGTGGACATCGCTCGGGGGACCGTACGCAGCGGAGCTGCCCCTGCCGGGACGAGCTGCCATGACGAACCTCCTGTCGTCGCAAGCCGGTTCGGGACCGAATGCCGATTCGGGACCGTATGAAGCCATCGTGACGTACGCCACTGACAATCGGCCCTGACCTGCGTTTTCACCGAAAAGGCGGCGGATCTCCGGCGGACTCGAGGTGGCCGGCGTCCAACACCCCTTTGCGGAATCGGGGGTGGGGGGCGGATTCTTTTAAACTGACCAGTCAGCCCAAGGAGGGATCGTGGACAGCACCCCGCACGGGGGCGGCGGTCACGGCCGCGGCATTCGGGGTCAGGGGCCCCGCGGATGAGCGTTCCGGAACATCGACATCACGGCCCTGGCCCGGCTCGCTGATCGCCGTACAGGTCACGTCGGGCTCGGGCCGTACGTGTCTGCTGCTCGCGCTCACCAGACGGTGAAGACCGCCGGGGCAGTGCCGAGGTCGGCGGGCTGACACTGCCGAAGAGGATGCTCGCAGTCCGGCCCGTCACCGCGCTCGCCCATGTGCCGGGCGTCGTCGAGCTCGATCCCGCGCTCCCGCTCGTCGAGCATCTGCGGGAACCTGCCCTGTTGCGGGGCCGGTTCGGCAGTTCGCTGCCGGACCTGCTGCGGCCGCGGCTCAGCGGGCGGCACCTGTCCGTGCAGACCACCCCCGGCTTCTTCGCCGCCATCCACCCGTATCTGCCGATGAGTTACCTCGTGGAGGGGCTGCGCCGGCTCATGACGGGCGGTGCCCTACCGCCCGCGCGGCAGGGCAGTGCGGTACTGCTGACGTTCACCGCCGGGGCGCTGGTGCTGACGTTGCCCACGGCGCGCGGCCGGGAGGCGGTGCTGATGAAGGACATGCATCCGGAGCTGAGCCTGTGAGCGCCCGCCCTCCTTCCACTCCCGCTGGGAGGTATACCCGGCCCACCACCGTCCTGCCGGAGGCTGCCCCGGGGCCGAACGCCCCGTGGGACCGCCCTCGTGCCGCGCGTCGATCCGCGGGGAGCGGCACAATCGCCCCCATGGACAGCTCCCACTCACGCCGCGACGCCACCCGGCGCAAGCTCTTCGACGCCGCGGTCACGCTCATCGCCGAACAGGGTTTCTCCTCCACCACGGTGGACGAGATCGCCGAACGGGCGGGCGTCGCGAAGGGCACCGTGTATTACAACTTCGCAAGCAAGAACGTTCTCTTCGAGGAGCTGCTGCGGCACGGCATCGAGCTGCTGGCGTCCTCCTTGCAGACGGCCGCCGACGAGGTCTCCGGCCGGGGCGGCAGCCGGATCGACGCGCTGGACGCCATGATCCGGGCCGGCCTGGACTTCATCTCCCGTTACCCGGCGCTCACCCAGCTCTACGTGGCCGAGCTGTGGCGCACCAACCGGGCCTGGCAGTCGACGCTGATGGTGGTGCGCGAGCGGGCCATCACGGTGGTGGAGACCGTGTTGCGGGAGGCGGTGGCCCGTGCGGAGCTGAGCGAGGAGATCGATATCCCGCTGACCGCCTCGGCGCTGTTCGGGATGGTTCTGGTGGCCGCCCTGGACTGGCAGTCCTACCAGCCGGACCGGTCGATCGACGAGGTCCACGCGGCGCTGTCGCGGCTGCTCCAGGGGCGGGTCGGCGGCCAGGTCGCGTAGCCGGGCTCGGCGGGCGAGCCGGGGCCCCGTGGTTGCGGGGGGCTTCCGGGGCGGGATGCGGATGCGCGCCGTAGTAGTCAGGTGCGGCGCGCACCCGTTCTCCCCCGTGGGTCCGCGCAAAAGAGTGCGCTGCCCTGGCACAGATCGTTCCCCCACCGATCCGACCAGGACAGCGCTTCCCCCGTGCTCCCCCGTGCGTCCCCCGTATCCCCCGTCACGTCCGGGAGCCGCGCCGCTCCGCCGCCCCGTGTCGGCGGTGCGGCGCCGCTTCCCTTCCGTGGCCCCTACTCTTCCGTCCGGGTGGCCGGCGGCCCATCCGCGTACCTACTCATCTCGGCGTCTGAGTACGGATACTCAAGTCTGAGCACACACCCCCAGGGCCTACGATCTTCGGCGTGTCCGTACTTCCCTTGGTGTTCACCAGTGGCTGGGCGAGCGGGATCAACGCCTATGCCGTCGTCCTCGTCTTCGGCCTGCTCGGCGCGACCGGCGTCAGCGAGGAGGTGCCCGCGGCGCTGCAGCGTCCCGATGTGCTGCTCGTGGCCGGGGTCCTGTTCCTGTGCGAGGCGGTCGCCGACAAGGTCCCGTACGTGGACTCCGTCTGGGACGCCGTGCACACGGTGATCCGGCCGATCGCCGGTGGTGTCGTGGCGGCGCTGCTGGCCGGGCACGACGGGTCGCTGCCCCAGCTGGCGGCGGGCGCGGTCGGCGGCTCGACGGCGCTGGTGAGCCATCTGGTCAAGGCGGGCACCCGGATCGCGGTCAACACCTCGCCGGAGCCGGCCAGCAACATCGTGCTGAGCGTGGTCGAGGATCTGGGCGTCGCCGGGCTCGTCGCGTTCGCGGTGTTCCATCCGGTGGCGGCCGCGCTCATCGCGGGGGCGCTGTTGGCCGCGGGGATCGCGGTGGTGGTCCTTCTGTGGTCGCGGATCCGCCGGTACCTCCGGCGCCGGCGGCAGCGGCGCGAGGACAAGCGGCTCGCCGCGGCGGGCGGTGCGGTGCCGCCGGCGGTCTGACGGTCCGCTCGGGGCGGTGGCGCCGGGGCTGCTGCCGGTCCGGCCACCGGCCGTGCGGGCGTTGTCAGTGGCTCCGGATAAAGTCGCAGGCATGGCACGGATTGCGGTGATCGGCGCCGGGATGGGCGCGATGGCAGCCGCTGCCCGGCTGGCCGTCGCGGGCCACCGGGTGGCGGTGTTCGAGCGCGGCGCGACGCACGGCGGTGCGGTGCGGCGTCTGGAGCGGGACGGCTTCGCCTTCGACACGGGGCCCGGTCTGCTGCATCTGCCGGCCGTCTACCGGGATCTGTTCCTCAAGACCGGTCGGGAGGCGCTGGAGAGCTGTGTCGAGCTGTCCCAGGTCGACCCCGCGAGCCGCCATGTCTTCGCCGACGGCACCGCCGTGTCGCTGCCGAACGCCTCGCGGGCCGGCGTGCTGGCGGCCCTGGACGAGGCGCTGGGTGCGGGCGCCGGGGAGCGCTGGAGCGCACTGGTGGGCCGCGCCCGCGAGGCCTGGGACGCCACCCGCCGGCCGCTCCTGGAGGAGCCGTTGTGGCAGGACTGGCGGGTGCTGGGGCGCGATCCGTATCCGGCGGTGCGCCGGCGCGGGCTGTTCGGCCGGGGCAAGGGCCCCACGACCGCCACCCTCGCCGAGGTGGCCCGCCGCGAGCTGGCCGACCCCCGGCTGGTCGCGCTGCTGGAGAGCCATGCGCTGGCCTACGGCTTCGACCCGCGCAGCGCCCCGGCGAGCGCCGCCGTGCTGCCGTACATGGAGCAGACCTTCGGGAGCTGGTATCCGCGCGGCGGTCTGCGGGCGCTGGCCGACGCGGTGTACGAGCGCTGTCTGGCGCGCAAGGTGGAGTTCAGCTTCGGCGCCGCGGTGACCGGGATCGTGGAGAAGGACGGCCGGGCGGCGGGCGTCGAGCTGGCCGACGGCCGGGTGGCCGAGGCGGAGTTCGTGGTCGCGGGCATCGATCCGGGGCAGCTCGCGGGGCTCTGCGGGGGCCGGGAGCCTTGGGGCGCCGACGAGGTGCGGCCCGGCTCGGGCGAGCGCGGCCCCGGGCGGCTGACGGTGTGTCTGGCGCTGCGCGGGGCGCGCCCCGCGGACGCCGTGCACCGGACGGTGGTGCATGCCGCGGACCGCGCGGCCGAGTTGGCGGGCGTGTTCGGCGACGGCCCCGGGCTGCGGACCCCCTGCGACCGTCCCACGGTGACGGTGCTGCGCCCGGACGACCCCGCCACGCGGCCGGACGACGCCCATGAGGCGGTGACGCTGACCGCGACGGTCCCTCCGCACGGCCCGGTGGACTGGCTCGACGGCGAGGCCGTGGCGGCCGAGGCCGAGCGGATGACCGGGATCGCCGAGGCCGCGGTGCCGGGGCTGCGGGAGCGGGTGCTGTGGCGGGAGGTGCTGCCGCCCACGGACGACATGCCGGTGCCGGGCCCGGCGCTGGCCGGCCAGGAAGGGCGCTTTCTGCGGCCCGGCAACCGCACCCGGATACCGGGGCTCTATGCGGTCGGTGGCTGGTCGCACCCGGGCGGTGGGCTCGCGCATGCCGGGATGTCCGGCGCGATCGTCGCGGGCCTGATCGTGCACGGCGACGACTGGCACGGCTCGACCTGACGGTCGGGCGGTGCGGGCCGGGGCCGGGCGCCGTCGCCGCGCCGCGCGCCCGATGCCCGTTGGCTCAGTACCGGTACTGCTGCCCGTCGTAGCCCTGCTGGTAGGGCGGATACGGCTCCTGCTCGGGCGGGAGTTCGCTGTCGCGCTGCTGGGGGACCCAGACACCGCCGGGCGGTGTCTCGCCGTAGCCCTGGCCCGGATTCTGGGCGAGCGGCTGTCCCTGGCTGTCGTACTGCTGCGTGGCGTAGGGCGCCTGGGCGTACGGCGACTGCGCGTAGGGGTCCGGCTGCCCGTACGGGTCGTAGGCCGCGGAGTACTGCTGGGTGCCGATGTACGGGTCGGAGTAGGGCGCCTGCTGGCCCAGGGCGTCGCCGTAGGCCGCGTAGGGATCGGCCCAGGTCTCCTGGCCGGTGCCGTTCTGACCGTAGCTGCCGTCGTACGCCGCGCCGTTGCCGTCGTACGCATAGCCGTTGCCGGCGCCCGGACCGTTCCCGGCGGCGGTGCCGTAGGCGTCGTAGCCGGGGTATTCGGGCTGTGGGGCGCGGGCGTCGGGGCTGTAGATGCCGTACTGGCCGGTCTCGTCGGGCATCGGCTGCGGGGCGTAGACGGCGGTGGCGTCGGCCTGCGCATAGTCGTTCTGGACGGCGAACGGCTGGGTTTCGTAGGCGCTCTGGTCCAACTGCCCGCCCTGGTAGGGGTCCTGGCGGCGGAAGACGTCGTCGGAGTCGTAGTCGTAGGAGCCCTGCCCGGCGTAGGCGCCCTGTCCGGCGTAGGGGTCCTGGCTCTGGAAGCCGCCGGTGCTCTCGAAGGTGTCCTCCAGGCCGTTGCCGGCCCCGGCGTTGAAGCCCCGTCCGTCGGTGTCGGTGGGCTGCACCGCCTCCAGGCCGGAGACCTCCAGCGTCGGTTCGGCGGGGGCCTGGCCGGAGTTGCGGGCCCGGCGGCGCCGGCCCCCCTCGGCAGGCTTGCCCGACATCCCGGGCATGCCGGGCTTGCCGTCCTTGCCGCGCAGGGCCCAGCCGGTGGTGAAGCCTCGGCGGAAGGAGAGCGTCACATTGGTCTGCCCGACGGCGAAGGCGGCTAGGCCCACGCCGATCGCGATCACCGACGGGATGAGGACACCGACGACCACGGTGAGGAAACCGGCGAAGGCGAGCAGCCGCCAGCGCAGTCGCGCCTTGTTCTGGAGGAGGACCTCACCGAGCAACCACAGGGCGACCAGGCCGAACGCGATGTAGAGGACCGTCCAGCCCATATACGCCCCTCTTCCGCCGCTCGCCGGCCACCGTGATCAGGACTGCTGGTGCAGTCCCAGATTCTCGTAGATTTCCAGGGTCGCCGTGGAGTGGTTCAGGGTAATGAAGTGCAACCCGGGAACATCCTCGGCCATCAAACGCGCGCACAGATCCGTTGCGTACTCGATGCCAATGGAGCGTACCGCCGCCGGGTCGTCCTTGACGGCGAGGATGCGCTCGGCCAGCTCGGGCGGGAAGGCCGCGTTGCTCAGTTGCGCGAACCGCTCGATCTGGCGCACGTTCGTCACCGGCATGATCTCCGGAATGATCGGCGTGGAGCAACCCGCGGCCGTCACCCGGTCCCGCAGCCGGAAGTAGTCCTCGGGATAGAAGAACATCTGGGTGATGGCGAAGTCCGCGCCGGCCCGGCACTTGTCGACGAAGTGCGCCACATCCGTGTCCCAGTCCGTCGAGCGCGGGTGCATCTCGGGGAAGGCGGCGACGCCGACGCAGAAGTCGCCGGACTCCTTGATGAGACGGACCAGGTCGGCGGCGTAGGCGACGCCGTCGGGGTGCTTGACCCACTCGCCCATCGGGTCGCCGGGCGGGTCGCCGCGCAGCGCGAGCATGTTGCGGATCCCGGCGCCGGCGTACTGGCCGATGATGTTGCGCAGGTCCGCCGTGGAGTGGTTGACCGCGGTCAGATGGGCGACCGGGGTCAGGGTGGTGTCGGTGGCGATGCGCTCGGTGGCGCGCACCGTGCCGTCACGGGAGGTGCCGCCGGCGCCGTACGTCACGGAGACAAAGGTCGGCGAGACGGCCTCGATGCGGCGAATGGCGTTCCACAGGGTCCGCTCGCCCTTCTCCGTCTTGGGGGCGGCGAACTCGAACGAGTACGACTGCTTACCGGAAGCAAGCAGGTCGCGCACCGTTCGTGCGCGATCAGTCCTGGTGGAAGCTGTACCTAGGGCCATACCGGCAGGTTAACCACCGGCCGGGCACACACCAACCGTGATCGGCGTTATGCCTGGTTGGTGCGGTTCATGTCCACTGGTTGGACATTTTCCGGTCGCCGGGATGTCGGAAAACCTTCCGCTGCCACCACACCCCGGGCCCTGCGGAAGCCGGCGGGTCTTCCGGCTCCGCCGGCGCGGAGTGATCCCGGTCACCTCCGCACGAGACGCCTGCACGAGATGCCTAGGCGTCCCAGGTCCGGATGCGCTTGGCCAGGTCCGCGGCCGCCGCCCCCGGGTCGTCCGCCTCCGTGAGGGCGCGGACCACCACGATCCGGTGGGCGCCGGCCGTCAGCACCTCGTCGAGGTTTCCGGCGTCGATCCCGCCGATCGCGAACCAGGGGCGCTCGGGGGCGCGGGAGGCGGTGTAGCGGACCAGGTCGAGGCCGGGGGCGTGCCGGCCCGGCTTGGTGGGGGTGGGCCAGCACGGGCCCGTGCAGAAGTAGTCCACGCCGGGTTCGTCGAGGGCCGCGTCCACCTCGGCCTCGGCGTGGGTGGAGCGGCCTATGAGGACCTCGGGGCCGAGCAGGGCGCGGGCGGCCGGGACCGGCAGGTCGCCCTGGCCGAGGTGCAGCACGTCGCTGCCGGCCGCGTGGGCGACGTCCGCCCGGTCGTTGACCGCGAGCAGCTTGCCGTGCCGCCGGCAGGCGTCCGCGAAGACCTCCAGATGCCGGAGCTCCGCACCCGCCTCCATGCCCTTGTCGCGCAGCTGGACGATGTCCACCCCGGAGGCGAGCACCGCGTCCAGGAACTGCGGGAGGTCGCCCTGCCGGGTGCGGGCGTCGGTGCACAGGTAGAGGCGGGCGTCGGCAAGGGCCTGTCGTGCGGTGGTCATCGGGCGGCTTCCCCCCGGGTCGGGGGTGTACGGGCCGGTCCTTCCGGTCCGTACACCCCTCGGATGTGGTTACGGATGCTGGTGCGGTTGCGGGACGGGAGCGCGCCGCAACCGGGGGCGTCAGACGGCGAGCGCCTGGGCCCGGCGCTTCACCTCCGTGCCGCGATTCTCGCGCAGCGCCTGGGCGGGCGTGCCGGGCAGGGTCTCATCCGGGGTGAACAGCCACTCCAGCATCTCCTCGTCGGTGAAGCCGTCGTCCTTGAGCAGGGTGAGGGTGCCGACGAGCCCCTTGACCACCTTGTCGTCCTTGATGAAATCGGCGGGCACGTGGAGCGCCCGGTTCTCGCCGCGGCGCACCGCGATCAGCTGGCCCTCCTTGACCAGCTGCCGGACGCGGGTCACCTCGACGCCGAGCCGTTCGGCGATGTCGGGGAGGGTGAGCCAGGCGGGGACGAGTCCATCGATGTTTGCGTCAATCTCGGTCACAGGAACAAGCCTGCCACCTCGCACTGACAGCCGGTAGCCGGGCATCGCCGTCGGGGGCCTGCTGCACACCGGAGGGTGACGGCCGGCTGCCGTCGGCGACCGTTGTGCGGCCCCGCTACAGCGCCGCGGCCTTCAGCGGTACGGAGGCGTTCGCGGCCCGATCCCGGTCCAGGACGACCCCCCGCTCGATGAGCTTGCGTCCCTGGGCGAGGTCGCGCGGGCGGCCCACGGCCAGCAGCGCGACGAGCCTGCCCGCCCCTCGCCCGCCACCGCCCCGATCCGGCTGCGCTTCGCTCGGGCCCCCCTCGCTGCGCAGCCAGAGCACCGACCAGGCGGCCCCGGTCGGGTCGCCGCGCCAGACCAGGTCATCGGCGTCGACGTGGTGGCCCGCGTACTGCACGAACCGGCCGAACTGCTCCGACCAGAAGTACGGGACGGGGTCGTAGACCAGCCCTTCCGTGCCGCCGCGGGCGATGTTCTCGGCGACCGTGCGGGGGCCCTGGAGGGCGTTGTCCCAGTGGTGGATGAGCAGCCGGCTGCCGTAGCGGGCCGAGGGGAAGGAGGCGCAGTCGCCGACCGCGTAGACACCGGGCACGGAGGTGCGCAGGCGGCCGTCGGCCAGGACGGAGCCGTCCTGCGGGGACACCTCGACGCCCGAGCCGGCCAGCCAGCCGGTCGCGGGCCGGGCGCCGATCCCGACGACCACCGCGTCGGCGGGCAGTGTCGTGCCGTCCTCCAGGGTGACCGCGCCCGGGGTGACGGACGCGACCCGGGCGCCGGTGCGCAGCTCGGCGCCGGCGTCCGCGTACCAGCCGGTCATGTGGGTGGTCACTTCGGGCGGCAGGGCACCGGCCAGCGGGCGGTCGGCGGCCTCGACGACGGTGACCGCGCAGCCCGCTTCCCGGGCCGCGGTCGCGAACTCGGCGCCGATCCAGCCGGCCCCGACGACCACGATCTCGTGCTGGGCGGCGAGCACTGGCCGCAGCCGCTCGGCGTCGTCGAGGGTGCGCAGCAGATGGACGCCGGGCAGTCCCTCGCTGCCGGGAAGCATGATCGGGGCGGCGCCGGTCGCGAGGACGGCGTAGTCGTAGGAGATGGGGCCGGCGGCCGTCTCTACCTGGCGGGCCTCCGGTACCAGGCCGGTGACCGGGCGGTTGAGGTGGAGGTCGATGCCGAGCGCGGCGAAGTCGACGTCGAAGGTGGAGCCTTCGGCCTTGCCCAGCAGCACCGCCTTGGACAGCGGCGGGCGGTCGTAGGGCTGGTGGGGCTCGTCGCCGAGGAGCGTGATCGCGCTGCGCCAGCCCTGTTCGCGCAGGGCGACGGCGGTCTGCACACCCGCGATCCCCGCGCCGACGATCACGACGCGCGGCGTGCGGTCAGGGGCCTGGGAGGACTTGCTCTGCTCGCTCACCTGATCACTCTAGGACGGTGGGCGGGGCCGTCCGCAGCAGCGCGCAAGGAGATCTCTGACACAGCGTCAAGGACGCTCGGTGGGGTGTGCGGACCCGTGGGCGCGCCGGGGGCGGCACCTTACGGCGCGTCGCGGCACCGTATTAGGGTGACGGCTACACGCACTCGCGGGAGCCCGGACGCACCGGGCTGAGAGGGAGGCTGGCCGGCCTCCGACCGTACGAACCTGATCCGGGTCATGCCGGCGAAGGGAGGGGCTGGATGCCCATGCCACCATCTGCCGCACGGTCGCAGCCGTCCGCCGGGAGGCCGGATGTGCTCGTACTCGGCGGCGGCATCATCGGACTGGTCACCGCCTGGCGGGCGGCCGGCCGCGGGCTGACCGTCGCGGTGGCCGATCCGGCGCCCGGCGGCGGCGCGGCCCGGGTCGCGGCCGGCATGCTGGCCGCGGTCAGCGAGCTCCACTACGGCGAGCAGACCCTGCTGGGGCTCAATCTCGCCTCGGCCCGGCGCTACCCCGAGTTCACCCGGGAGCTGGAGGAGGCCGGCGGGCAGCGGATCGGCTACCGGCGGTGCGGCACCCTGGCCGTCGCGCTGGACGCCGACGACCGCGCGCACCTGCGCGAGCTGCACGCCCTGCAGATCCGCTCGGGACTGGACTCGCAGTGGCTGAACGGGCGCGAATGCCGCCGTCTGGAGCCGATGCTGGCCCCCGGGGTGCGCGGCGGGCTGCGGGTGGACGGCGACCACCAGGTCGATCCGCGCCGGCTCGCGAGCGCCCTGCTGGTCGCCTGCGAGCGCGCCGGCGTGGACTTCCACCGCAGCCGCGCCGCCCGGCTGACGGTCGCGGGCGGACGGGCCACCGGGGCCGAACTCGCCGACGGGACACGGTTGTCGGCCGGTCAGGTCGTCCTGGCCGCGGGCAGCGAGAGCGGCCGTCTGGCCGGCGTCCCCGACGGGGTGCTGCCGCCGGTGCGGCCGGTCAAGGGGCAGGTGCTGCGGCTGCGGCTGCCGGAGGTGCCGGCCGGGAGCCCCGCCTTCCTGTCGCGCACCGTACGGGCCGTCGTACGCGGCGGGCCGCTCTACCTGGTGCCGCGGGCGAGCGGCGAACTGATCGTCGGCGCCACCAGCGAGGAGCTGGGCTGGGACACCACCGTGACCGCGGGCGGCGTCTACGAGCTGCTGCGGGACGCACACGAGCTGGTCCCGGGCATCACCGAGCTGCCGCTCGTCGAGACCTGCGCCGGGCTGCGCCCCGGCTCCCCCGACAACGCCCCGCTGCTCGGGCCGACCGAGCTGCCCGGCCTGCAACTGGCCTGCGGCCACTTCCGCAACGGGGTGCTGCTGACGCCGGTCACCGGTGACGCGATGGCCGAGTCGCTGGTCACCGGGAGCCTGCCGGACGTGGCCCGCCCCTTCTCCCCCGCGCGCTTCTCCCCCGGCATCCCGGGGCCCGTGCGCACCCGTACCCCCCAGGAGCAGCCCGTATGAGCGCCCCCACCGTGTCCGTGTCCGTCAACGGCGAGGTCCGCGAGGTCGCCGGCGGGCTCACCCTCGACCGGCTGGTCGCGACGCTGACCCCGGCGTCCTCCGGGGTGGCCGCGGCGGTCAACGACGTCGTGGTGCCACGCGCCCAGTGGCCCACCACCCCGCTCGGCGACGGCGACCGCGTCGAGGTTCTCACCGCCGTCCAGGGAGGCTGACCGCAGACATGACCGATATCGCAACCCGGCGGGAGACCGCTCCCGCCACCACCACCGACCCCTTCACCCTCGCCGGCACCACCTTCGGGTCCCGTCTGATGATGGGCACCGGCGGCGCACCCAGCCTCGACGTCATGGAGCGGGCGCTGCTCGCGTCGGGAACGGAGCTGACGACGGTCGCCATGCGGCGACTGGATCCGACCGTGCAGGGCTCGGTGCTGTCCGTACTGGAACGGCACGGGATCCGGGTGCTGCCGAACACCGCGGGCTGCTTCACCGCGGGCGAGGCGGTGCTCACCGCCCGGCTCGCCCGGGAGGCGCTCGGCACCGACTGGATCAAGCTGGAGGTCGTCGCCGACGAGCGCACCCTGCTGCCCGACCCGGTGGAGCTGCTGGATGCCGCCGAGACCCTGGTGGACGACGGTTTCACGGTGCTCCCGTTCACGAACGACGACCCGGTGCTGGCCCGCAGGCTGGAGGAGGTGGGCTGCGCCGCGATCATGCCGCTGGGCTCGCCGATCGGCTCCGGGCTGGGCATCCGCAATCCACACAACTTCCAGCTGATGACCGAGCGGGCCGGAGTCCCGGTGATCCTGGACGCCGGCGCGGGCACCGCCTCAGATGCCGCCCTGGCCATGGAGCTGGGCTGCGCGGCGGTGATGCTGGCGTCCGCGGTGACCCGCGCGCAGGAGCCGGAGCTGATGGCCCACGCGATGCGGCACGCGGTCGAGGCGGGCCGCCTGGCCCACCGCGCGGGCCGCATCCCACGCCGCCATTTCGCTCTCGCGTCCTCACCGACGGAGGGGATGGCGGAACTGGACCCTGAGCGGCCGGCTTTTTGATTCCCACGTTTTTGTCTTTCCCGCCGTGGGTGTTGCTCGCCGTTGCGCTTTGCGGCGCCGCCGCACGTTGTCGGCTGGCCCGCCGCGGTGTCGTCTCGCCGTTGCGCTTTGCGGCGCCGCAGCACGTGGTCGGCTGGCCCGCCGCGGTGTCGTCTCGCCGTTGCGCTTTGCGGCGCCGCCGCACGTGGTCGGCTGGCCCGCCATGGTTGCTTCTCGCCGTTGCGCCTGCGGCGGGCTGGGTTGTTGTCGGGTGCGGTGACGGACCTCCGGGGCCGGTGTGTGGGACTGCTTCGCTTTACGTCCCACACACCGGCCCCTCCGGCCCGTCCCCTCCCGTGGATGGAGTGAGTGACGGTGGGTGGGGGCGCGCCACTCATAGCCGGTTCACTGCGACCGACGAGGCGCACTGGACCACCTACGAGCACCCCCACCGGCCTGTTTCCTCCCCACTCACGGGAGGGGCCGAGCCGCAGGACGAAGTCCGGAGGAGCGGCACCGCACCCGACAAACCACGCCCGCCGCAGGCGCAACGGCGAAAAACCACCACGGCGGGACAGCCGAAAACGTGCGGGTGCGCCGCCAAGCGCAGGCGCAACGGCGGGCCAGCCGAAAACGTGCGGGCGCGCCGCAAAGCGCAACGGCGACCAACACCCACGGCGGGTAAGCCGAATACGTGGGAAGCAAAGCCATAGCTAGACTCGTTCCCCGTGGATACCACCCTTCAGGACCCGCTCGTGGGCCAGTTGCTCGACGGCCGCTACCGCGTCCAGGCGCGCATCGCCGCCGGCGGTATGGCCACGGTCTACCAGGCCATGGACACCCGGCTGGACCGGATGCTCGCCCTGAAGGTGATGCACCCGAGTCTGGCCACGGACGGGGCGTTCGTCGACCGCTTCATCCGCGAGGCGAAGTCCGTGGCGCGGCTGTCGCACCCCAATGTGGTGGGCGTCTTCGACCAGGGCACGGACGGGACGTACGTCTATCTGGCGATGGAGTACGTCGCCGGCTGCACGCTGCGCGATGTGCTGCGCGAGCGGGGCGCCCTCCAGCCCCGGGCCGCGCTGGACATCCTGGAGCCGATCCTGGCCGCGCTGGGGGCCGCGCACCGCGCCGGACTGGTGCACCGCGACATGAAGCCGGAGAACGTCCTGATCGGCGACGACGGCCGGGTCAAGGTCGCCGACTTCGGGCTGGTGCGCGCGGTCGACACGAACACCACCGCCTCGACCGGCTCCGTCCTGGGGACGGTCTCCTATCTGGCGCCCGAGCAGATGGAGCACGGCACGGCGGACGCCCGGGTCGATGTCTACGCCTGCGGTGTGGTGCTCTACGAGATGCTGACCGGCACCAAGCCGCACACCGGCGGCTCCGTGGCGCAGGTCCTCTACCAGCATCTGCACGAGGACGTCCTGCCGCCGTCGGGGCTGGTGCCGGGGCTGGCACCGCAGCTGGACGAGCTGGTCGCGCTGGCCTGTGCCCGCGATCCGCAGCACCGCCCGCAGGACGCGGTGGCGCTGCTGTCCCGGGCGCAGGAGACCCGGGCGCAGCTGACCGACGCCCAGCTGGACGTCGTACCGCCGCAGGCCAAGGAGGTGCCGGCGGGCGGCGACGGCGCGGAGCGGACGGACGTGCTACCGCGGCCGGCCGGCACGGCGCCGGGGGTGGACGAGGCGGAGCTGCACCGCACCAGCCGGCTGGAGGTGCCGCCGGAGGAGCGGACCACCCGGCTGCGGCCGGTGCCGGGCGGGACGGGTGCGCCGGACCGCCGCGCGCTGCCGCAGCGCCGGCGGCTGATCACCGTCCTCGCGGCCGTGCTGCTGGTCTTCGGGGTGGGCGCGGGCGTCTGGTACATCAACTCCGGCCAGTTCACGACCGTGCCCGCGGTGCTGGACATGCCGCAGGCCAAGGCCGAGAAGACGCTGCGGGACGAGGGCCTGGGCGTGAAGGTGGTGCGCGGTTTCAGCTCGAACGTGGACCGCGGTCACGTCATGAAGACGGATCCGGCGAACGGCAAGCGGATCCGCGGCAACGGCACGGTCACCCTCACCGTCTCCCGCGGCCCGAACATCGTCACCGTCCCCGACCTGTCCGGCACCCCGGTCGCCGACGCCAAGCGGAAGCTGCGCGACCGCGGGCTGATCCCGGGCACCGAGGCGCGGGAGTTCAGCGACGAGGTGGCCAAGGGCTCGGTGATCCGTACGGACCCGGTCGCGGGCAGCAAGCGGCGGCCGGACACCGCGGTGGGACTGACCATCAGCCGGGGCACCGCGGTCCAGGTGCCGGGGGTGCTCGGCAGCAAGCGCGCGGACGCCGCGACCACGCTGCGCGAGGCCGGCTTCCAGGTGCGCTTCGCCGACCAGCCGGTCTTCTCCACGCAGGACAAGGACACCGTCGCCCGGCAGACGCCGGCCGAGGGCGGCAAGCTCGGCAAGGGCGACACGGTCACCCTGACGCTGTCCAAGGGCCCGGAGATGATCCCCGTCCCGGACGTGACCGGCAAGAACGTCGACGACGCCAAGAAGCAGCTGACCGACCTGGGCTTCCAGGTCGAGGTGGACAAGCCGTTCTTCTTCCCGCAGGACACGGTCGACTCCCAGTCCGTCGAGGCCGGTCAGAAGGCGCCGAAGGGCGGCACGATCACCATCAAGCTCAAGGGCGGGCTGTAAGGGCGGGCTGCTCCGCGGCCGTCCGGCGGACGGCGGCCGCGGGGCACCTGGCACCCTGAGAGGGTGAGTACTTCCCCCCAGGGCGCCGCGCTGCGCGCCCGTGCACGTAATCCGGTCGGCGGCCATGTTCCGGTGGCCGGCGGGCTGGCGAAGACCGGCCTTCCGTACGCCCGGGAGATGGGCGACGAGGTCGTCCAGGTCTTCGTGGCCAATCCGCGCGGCTGGGCGACGGTGCCCGGCAACCCGGAGCAGGACGAGGCGTTCCGGGCGGCCTGTGCCCAGGAGCAGATTCCCGCGTATGTCCATGCCCCGTATCTGATCAACTTCGGGTCGCACACCGAGGCGACGGTCGAGCGGTCCGTGCTGTCGCTGCGCCACTCGCTGCGCCGCGGCCGGGAGATCGGTGCGCTGGGGGTGGTCGTGCACACCGGCTCGGCAACCGGCGGGCGGTCGCGGGCGGTGGCGATGGCGCAGGTCAGGGAGCGGCTGCGGCCGTTGCTCGACGAGCTGACGCATCCGGACGACCCCTGGCTGCTGCTGGAGCCGACGGCCGGGCAGGGGGCGTCGCTGTGTGCGATGGCCGAGGATCTCGGCCCGTACTTCGATGCGCTGGACCGCCACCCCAGGCTGGGGGTATGTCTCGACACCTGTCATGCCTTCGCGGCCGGGCACGACATGGCGGCGCCGGGCGGGACGAAGGCGCTGCTGGACGAGCTGGTGGAGGTCACCGGCGAGGGCCGGCTGAAGCTGATCCACGCCAACGATTCCAAGGACGTGGCCGGCGCCCACAAGGACCGGCACGAGAACATCGGCGCGGGTCACATCGGCGCGGAGCCCTTCGGTGAGCTGTTCACCCATCCCGCGACGGCCGGAGTGCCGCTGGTCGTCGAGACGCCCGGCGGCAAGGAAGGGCATGCGGCGGACGTGGCGCGGCTCAAGGAGCTGCGCGGGCGCTGACCGCGGACGGGGTCAGAGCTCGGGGCCGTCCCCGGGCTCTTCCTGGTACGAGTAGCGCTGCTCCCGCCAGGGGTCACCGAGGTTGTGGTAGCCGCGCTCCTCCCAGAAGCCGCGGCGGTCGGCCCGCATGTATTCGATGCCGCGGACCCACTTGGGGCCTTTCCAGGCGTACAGATGCGGAACGATCAGGCGGACCGGGAAACCGTGTTCCGCGGTGAGGAGTTCTCCCGAGCGGTGGGTGGCAAAGAGGCACTTCTCGCCGGCGAAATCCTCGATCCGCAGATTCGAGCTGAAGCCGTACTCGGCCCACACCATCACATGGGTGACATCGGGCGCGGGCGGTGCAAGATCAAGAATGGTCTGGGTGCGCACCCCGCCCCATTCGGCTCCCAGCATGCTGAATTTCGTCACGCAGTGCATATCGGCGACGACCGTGGTGTACGGAAGTGCCGTGAATTCCTCGTGTGACCAGCAGTGTTTCGCACCGTCGGCGGTGGCACCGAAAGCCCGGAACTCCCAGCGTTCGGGACGGAACTTGGGGACCGGCCCGTAATGGGTCACCGGCCAGCCCCGCTGCAGCCGCTGTCCCGGAGGGAGCGCAGGAGGCTCCTCTTCGCGGCTTTCCGGCTGACCCATGCCCTCCATGGTCTCAGACCGGAAGGGGTGCCGATGACCAGCGAGGGGAGGGATTGGGGCAACTCGTACTAAGCATGCACTTACTGGACGGCCCACTCCGGGCGGTGCGAGGATGCGCGGCACCTGCCCAGTTCTCGCGTGGAAGGAGCCCGCAGCCATGCAGGGCGACCCCGAGGTCATCGAATTCCTCAACGAGCAGCTGACCGCCGAGCTGACCGCGATCAACCAGTACTTCCTGCACGCCAAGATGCAGGAGAACTTCGGCTGGACGAAGCTCGCGAAGTACACCCGCTCCGAGTCCTTCGACGAGATGAAGCACGCGGAGATCCTGACGGACCGGATTCTCTTCCTCGAAGGTCTGCCGAATTACCAGCGGCTCTTCCATGTGCGGGTCGGTCAGACCGTCACCGAGATGTTCCAGGCCGACCGGCAGGTCGAGGTCGAGGCAATCGACCGGCTCAAGCGCGGAATCGAACTCATGCGCACCAAGGGCGACATCACCTCGGCGAATATCTTCGAGGACATCCTCGCGGACGAGGAACACCACATCGACTATCTCGACACCCAGCTGGAACTGATCGAAAAGCTCGGGGAAGCGCTCTACCTCGCCCAGCTCATCGAGCAGCCGAGCTGAGCGAGCGGGCCGATGCGCCTTCGCGGCCACCGCCCGGGCGACAGGGAAGGATCTCCCTCACCCCTGACGGAGACCGCGGCCCTGACGGCTACGCGGCCTCCGAGAGCACCACGGGCTCCACTGCGCCCGCCGCCGCGCCCAGCGGCTCGGACACGCCGCCCAGCGGCTCGGACGTGCCGTTCTCGATGAGCTCCCGGCGGGGGCAGGCGCCCCGGCCGAGCAGGGCCTGGATGCGGCGTACACAGTTGCCGCAGTCGGTGCCGGCCTTGCAGGCGGAGGCGATCTGGCGGGGCGTGCAGGCGCCGGTATCCGCGTGTTCGCGGACCTGCTGCTCGGTGATCCCGAAGCAAGAGCAGACGTACACGCGGTGTCACCTCCGTAGGGAACCTCATCGATCCGGCTGATCTTGAGTGAGGTTACCCTTACCTTACCTGGCATGGCGAGGGCTGCACAACGCGATGGGGCGCGGATCACAGGATCCGCGCCCCATCGTCTGTTGTCCCTGACCGTCAGTGCAGGTCAGCGGCCCACCGGCTCACTGGTCGCGGTACATCTCCGCCACCAGGAACGCCAGGTCGAGCGACTGGCTGCGGTTGAGCCGCGGGTCGCAGGCCGTCTCGTAGCGCTGGTGGAGGTCGTCGACGAAGATCTCGTCGCCGCCGCCCACGCACTCGGTGACATCGTCGCCGGTCAGCTCGACGTGGATGCCGCCCGGGTGCGTGCCGAGGCTCTTGTGGACCTCGAAGAAGCCCTTGACCTCGTCCAGCACATCGTCGAAGCGCCGGGTCTTGTGACCGGAGGCCGCCTCGAAGGTGTTGCCGTGCATCGGGTCGCAGATCCAGGCGACCTGGGCGCCGGAGGCGGTGACCTTCTCGACCAGCTCGGGGAGCTTGTCGCGGACCTTGTCCGCTCCCATGCGCGTGATGAAGGTCAGCCGGCCCGGCTCCCGCTCCGGGTCGAGCCGCTCGATCAGCGTCAGCGCGTCCTCGGGCGTCGTCGTCGGGCCGAGCTTGACGCCGATGGGGTTGCGCACCCGCGCGGCGAACTCGATGTGCGCACCGTCGAGCTGACGGGTGCGCTCGCCGATCCAGAGCATGTGCCCGGAGACGTCGTAGAGGTGACCGGTGCGCGAGTCGACCCGGGTCAGCGCCGACTCGTAGTCGAGGACCAGCGCCTCGTGGGAGGCGTAGAACTCGACGGTGCGGAACTCCTCCGGGTCCACCCCGCAGGCGTTCATGAAGTTCATCGCGCGGTCGATCTCGCGGGCCAGCGCCTCGTAGCGCTGTCCGGAGGGCGAGGACTTCACGAAGTCCTGGTTCCAGGCGTGCACCTGGCGCAGGTCGGCGTAGCCGCCGGTGGTGAAGGCGCGCACGAGGTTCAGGGTCGCCGCGGAGGCGTGGTACATCCGCTTGAGCCGCTGCGGGTCCGGGATGCGGGCCGCTTCGGTGAACTCGAAGCCGTTGACGGAGTCGCCGCGGTAGGTCGGCAGCGTCACCCCGTCGCGGGTCTCGGTGGGCTTGGAGCGCGGCTTGCTGTACTGGCCGGCGATCCGGCCGACCTTGACCACCGGGACGGACCCGGCGTAGGTCAGGACGGCGCCCATCTGCAGCAGCGTCTTGAGCTTGTTGCGGATGTGCTCGGCGGAGACGGCGTCGAAGGCCTCCGCGCAGTCGCCGCCCTGCAGCAGGAACGCCTCACCACGGGCGACTGCTCCCAGGCGCTCGCGCAGCTGGTCGCACTCGCCCGCGAAGACGAGCGGCGGATAGGACTCGAGCTCCGCGATCACATCGCGCAGAGCCTCTTGGTCCGGCCAGTCAGGCTGCTGCGCCGCGGGCAGGTCTCGCCAGGTGTGGCCACCGGCGTGGGTTTCAGCGTTCACGGTCACAAAGCCAACATTACGGGGTCCCGTCGAGCGTCCAGTACTCCGACCGGAGTGTGAGACGGGCCCGCACCGGGGCGGCGCGGTCCGTCCGGTAGGGTGACCGGCATGCACGCGCATCCCGCCATGAACATGAACTGGTGGTGGACCGCTCATCCGGCGGCCCACTGATTTCGCGCGCACTCGAAACACTCCGCGAAGGCCGCCCGAGGGGCGGCCTTCAGCCTTTTCCGGCGGCCGTTCCCTCCCCTCCTGGAAGGAACCCCGCCATGCACCGCGAGCCCCCCGCCCGCACCGACGCCGCCGCCCTCGTCGGCCGGCTGCTCGACCCCGCCTGCCCGCCGTTCGCCCTGCTCCGCCGCCGCTCCCCCGGGCGGGACGGCACCATCGTCGAGGTGCTGACCGGCGAGGTCACCGAGGTCGGGCGGCTGGCCGACATCCCGCTGAGCGAGGGGGTGCCGGATGCGCCGGTGACCGATGCGCTCGCGCTGATCCCCTTCCGGCAGATCCACGAGCGCGGCTTCCGGGCCCACGACGACGGCACCCCGCTGGCCGTGCTGCGCCCCCGGGAGAGCGCCGAGGTGCCCCTGGACGAGCTGCTGGCGGCGCTGCCCACGCATGACGTGCGGGTGACGAACGGGGCGTTCGACGTGGACGACGACGCCTACGCCGAGATCGTCGGGCGGGTGGTGCGGGACGAGATCGGCACCGGTGAGGGCGCGAACTTCGTCATCCGCCGGACGTTCCAGGGCGAGATCGCGGACTTCTCGGCGGCCGACGCGCTGGCGCTGTTCCGGCGGCTGCTGGCCGGTGAGCGCGGGGCGTACTGGACGTATGTGGTGCACCGTCCGGGGGTGCACACGCTGGTCGGCGCCAGCCCCGAGGTGCATGTGCGGATGTCGGGCGGCACGGTCGTGATGAACCCCATCAGCGGCACCTACCGCTACCCGCCCGGCGGCCCGACCGCGGAGAGCCTGCTGGCGTTCCTCGACGACCGCAAGGAGGCCGAGGAGCTGTCCATGGTGGTGGACGAGGAACTGAAGATGATGTGCACCGTGGGCGACAAGGGCGGGGTGGTCGTCGGACCCCGGCTCAAGGAGATGGCGCATCTGGCGCACACCGAGTACGAGCTGCGCGGCCGGTCCACCCTCGATGTGCGCGAGGTGCTCAAGGAGACGATGTTCGCGGCGACGGTCACCGGGTCGCCGGTGCAGAACGCCTGCCGGGTCATCGAGCGGCATGAGCCGGTGGACGGTGACGGGCGGGGCCGCGGCTACTACGCGGGCGCGCTGGCGCTGATCGGGCGGGCTCCGGGCGGCGGGCCCGAGGAGGGCGGGTGCACCCGCACGCTGGATTCGCCGATCCTGATCCGTACCGCCGACATCTCCGCCGCCGGCCGGCTGCGGGTGCCGGTCGGCGCCACGCTGGTGCGCGCCTCCGACCCGTACAGCGAGGTCGCCGAGACACACGCCAAGGCGGCGGGGGTGCTCAGTGCGCTGGGGGTGCGGCCGGCGCCCGTGCGGCCCGCGGACGGCAGCCGCCCGCCGCGGCTGGCCGACGACCCGCGGGTGCGGGCCGCGCTGGACGCCCGCCGCGCCGGCCTGGCCCCCTTCTGGCTGCGGATGCAGACCACCGCGCCGGTCGCCGAGCTGAGCGGTCAGGCCCTGGTCATCGACGCGGAGGACACCTTCACCGCGATGCTGGCGCATCTGCTGCGCACCTCGGGGCTGGGCGTCACCGTGCGGCGCTTCGACGAGCCGGGGCTGCGCGAGGCCGCCCGGGCGCACCGGGGCCCGGTCGTGCTGGGCCCGGGGCCGGGCGATCCGTCCGATGCCGCCGACCCCAAGATGCGCTTTCTGCGGTCGCTCACCGCCGAGCTGGTCGCGGGGCACCGGCATGGGCCCGCCCGTCTCCCGGCCACCGCCCCTCATCGAGGCCCTTCGGGCCGCCCCGCCTTGTTGGGGGTGTGCCTCGGACATGAACTGCTCGCCGCGGAGCTGGGGTTGGAGATCGTCCGCAAGGAGGTGCCCTTCCAGGGCGCGCAGGAGCGGATCGACTTCTTCGGCCGCCAGGAGACGGTCGGCTTCTACAACACCTTCACGGCCCGCTGCGACGACACCACGGCGGCCGAACTCGCCATGCACCGCGTCGAGTTGAGCCGGGACGCGGGCACCGGTGAGGTGCATGCGCTGCGCGGCCCGGGCTTTGCGGGCGTGCAGTTCCACCCCGAGTCGGTGCTGACCCTGGACGGCGCGGCGGTCACCGCACAGCTGCTGGCAGCTGTCCTCGTGTGACCAGCATGTTCGCGTTGGTGCGGTGGGCCAGATAGTCCTCGACGTTGGCCACGGTGGCCTCGACGATCTGGTCCACCGCCTCTTCGGTGAAGTACGCCTGGTGCGAGGTGACGAGCACGTTCGAGAAGGTCATCAGGCGGGCGAGGGTGTCGTCGCCGATGACGTCCAGGGACTTGTCGGCGTAGAAGTACCCGCCCTCCTCCTCGTAGACGTCCAGGCCGACGCCGGTGAGCCGGCCGGCCTTGAGCGTGTCGACGAGGGCCACGGTGTCGACGAGCCCGCCCCGGCTGGAGTTGATCAGGATCGCGTCGTCCTTCATCGCGGCCAGCGCGTCGGCGTCGATGAGATGCCGGGTGGCCGCCACCAGGGGGACGTGCAGGGTGAGCAGATCCGCCTCGGCGAACAGCCGCTCCTTGGTGACGTACGCCATCCCCAGGTCGAGGCATCGCGGGTTTTCGGCGAGGTCCCAGCCCAGCAGGCGCATCCCGAAGCCGTGGGCGATCTCGGTGAACGCCTCGCCGATCCGGCCGGTGCCGAGCACTCCCGCCGTCCGTCCGCGCAGATCGCGGCCGATCAGGCCGTCCAGCCGGAAGTCGAAGTTACGGGTGCGGTGGCTGGCCATGACGATCCGCCGGTTGACCGCCAGGGCGAGCCCCCAGGCGAATTCGGCGACCGCGTACGGCGAGTGACGGGAGACCCGGCCGACGCTCATCCCGAGGTCGGCCGCGGCCCGCAGATCGATGTTGTTGAACCCCGTGGCGCGCTGGGCGATCATCTTCGTCCCGCCGGCCGCGAGGGTCTGCAGCACGTCCGCGCCCAGGTCGGCGGTGACGCCCGCGCTGACGATCTCGTAACCGTGGGCGATGGGAGCGGTGTCGCGGTTGAGGGCGACGTCCAGGCTGCGGATCTGGTGACGGCCGGCGAAGGCCTTCTCCAGGATCGGCCGCTCATCCGTCTGCACGCCGAAGGCGACGATCTCCACTGAGCTCTCCCGGGTTCGTGCGCCGGCTGGATTCCACCCGCCTATGGGCAATAGGCCGGATATATCGCGTATGCCGTGTACGGCGAATATACGGCCCGCTACGGACCCTCGCCCGGTGGTGCCGCCCGTGGCGGGGCGGGAGAACCGCGGGCGAGGGGGCGGGAGGAATACAGCCGAGGAGGGCGGGCTGAGTACGGCCGAGGGCGGGCTGCGGCCCGGTTCAGCCGAAGAACACCCCGGCCTCGGCGTAGAGCGCCGGATCGACGGTCTTCAGGCGGGCGGTCGCCTCCGCGATCGGCACTCGGACGATCTCCGTGCCGCGCAGCGCGACCATTTTGCCGAAGTCGCCGTCCCGTACCGCGTCGATGGCGTGCAGCCCGAAGCGCGTGGCCAGCCAGCGGTCGAAGGCGCTGGGGGTGCCGCCGCGCTGGGTGTGCCCGAGGACGGTGGTACGGGCCTCCTTGCCGGTCCGTGACTCGATCTCCTTGGCCAGCCACTCCCCCACGCCCGAGAGCCGGACGTGCCCGAAGGAGTCGGTGGAGTCGTCCTTGAGCACCATCTGGCCGTCCTTGGGCATCGCGCCCTCGGCGACGACCACGATCGGGGCGTAGCGGACCTTGAAGCGGGACTCGATCCACCGGCAGACCTGCTCGATGTCGAAGCGCTGCTCCGGGATCAGGATGACGTTCGCCCCGCCGGCGAGCCCGGAGTGCAGCGCGATCCAGCCGGCGTGCCGGCCCATCACCTCGACGACCAGGACCCGCATATGGGATTCGGCGGTGGTGTGCAGCCGGTCGATGGCCTCGGTGGCGACGCCGACGGCGGTGTCGAAGCCGAAGGTGTAGTCCGTGGCCGACAGATCGTTGTCGATGGTCTTGGGGACGCCGACGCACGGGATCCCATGCTCCTCGAAGAGCCGGGCGGCGACCCCGAGGGTGTCCTCGCCGCCGATCGCGATCAGGGCCTCGACCTCCTCCTTGGCGAGCGTCTCCCGGATCCGGCGGACGCCGTCGTTCTGCTTGAAGGGGTTGGTCCGCGAGGAACCGAGGACCGTGCCGCCGCGGGGCAGGATGCCGCGCACCGCCTGGATGTCCAGCCGGACCGTGTCGCCCTCCAGCGGCCCGCGCCAGCCGTCCCGGAAGCCGAGGAACTCATATCCGTACTCCTGGGTGCCCTTGCGGACGACACCCCTGATCACCGCGTTCAGACCGGGGCAGTCGCCGCCGCCGGTCAGTACTCCGACCCGCATCGCTGCTTCACCTACATCCCGTCAGTGGCCGCGCACGGCCGTCTTCGATCCGACCCCGGTCACGCTAATGGTGATCTGGGTCACTCAGGAATGCGGCAAACGGTGATGCCGGTGATTTAGCGGGCGCTTGCGGGCGGGCGTTCACCCGTATGAGCGGCTCCCTCCGGGTGGCGGCCCCTCCGGCCGGTCTCCGCGCCGGTCACACCTCGTCGAGGCCGCGCTCGATGGCATAGCGCACCAGCTCCACGCGGTTGTGCAACTGGAGCTTGCCGAGGGTGTTCTGGACGTGGTTCTGCACCGTGCGGTGCGAGATGACCAGCCGCTCGGCGATCTGCTTGTACGAGAGACCCTTGGCGACCAGGCGCAGCACCTCGGTCTCCCGGTCCGTCAGCTGCGGTGCGCCGGGCTCGTCCGGCGTCGCCGGAGCCGGTTCGGTCGCCAGCCGGCGGTACTCGCCCAGCACCAGACCGGCCAGGCCCGGGGTGAACACCGCGTCGCCGGCGGCGGTGCGCCGCACCGCGTCCAGCAACTCCTGGGTGCTCGCGGACTTCAGCAGATAGCCCGTCGCCCCGGACTTGACGGCCTCCAGCACATCGGCGTGCTCACCGCTCGCGGACAGCACCAGCACCCGCAGCGCCGGGCGGGCGCCGACCAGTTGCTTGCACACCTGCACTCCGGGCAGCCCCGGCAGATTGAGGTCCAGGACCAGCACATCGGGCGCCGCGGCCTGCGCCCTGCGCACCGCCTGGAGGCCGTCCCCGGCCGTCGCCACGACCTCGAACCCGGCCTCCGCCAGATCCCGGGCGACCGCGTCGCGCCACATCGGGTGGTCGTCGACCACCATCACCTTCAGCGCCGGCTGCTCGTTCACGTGCCCGCCTTCCCCCGCCGTGTGCCCTCGGCCGCACCGGACGCGCCCTTCTTGGGAACCGTCAATTCCACTTCCGTGCCCTGGCCGGGGACCGAGACCCACTGGGCGCTGCCGCCCAGATCCCGCAGCCGGCCGCGGATCGACAGGGCCACCCCCAGCCGGCCCTCCCGCTCGGCGTCGGCGAGCCGGCCCTCGGGGATGCCGGGGCCGTCGTCGCGGACGGTCACCAGCACCGCATCCGGTTCGTCCTCCACCAGGATCCAGGCGTGGGCACCGTCCCCCGCATGCACCCGGACATTGTCCAACGCGGCACTGACAGCGGCCGCGAGCTCGGCCGCCGCGGCGGCCGGCAGCTCCACCGGGGCCCCGGGCTCGGAGAAGGTGACGCCGGCGCGCGCGAACGGCGCGAGCAGCGCCCGCACATCGCACGGCCCGGTGTCGGACGCCGCCGGTGCGGCCGCGACGGGTGCCGGGAGGTCCTCCCGTACGCCGTCGCCGGCCCGTACGCCGTCATCGGCCTGGTGCGGCACCGTGGGGGCCGCGCCGGGCAGGCCTCCGTGCGGCGGCAGCAGCCCGCCGGCGACCAACGTCCGCAGCGCGACCTCCTGTTCACCGGCCATCCGGCCCAGTTCGGCCGCCTCGCCGCCGATCGCGGCACCGCGCCGCTGCACCATGGCCAGCACCTGCAGCACGCTGTCGTGGATGTCGCGGGCCAGCCGCTCCCGCTCCCGGGTGGCCGCCTCGATCTGCAGGGCGCGCGCGAGGGTGCGCTCACTGGAGCGGGCCACCTCGACGACGTAGCCGATGCCGACGCTGGCCACCCACACCAGCACCACGTTGTGGATGGTGTCGCGGGCCAGCTCCTGACGCTCGATCAGATTGGCCGCGGCCACGAGGGTGGAGGCCACCGCGGCCCAGCGCCAGCCGCCCTTGATCGCGAAGCCGAGGACGGCGCCCGCGGCCCAGATGGACGGCAGTGTCGGCCCGCCGCCCATGATGCGGGCGTGGGTGTCGACCGCCAGCGTGAGCAGGATGCCGCCGACCGCGAAGCCGAGGTCGGCGACCAGGAACTGCCGGGTGCAGCGCTCCGGTGACGTCGTACGCCGCCAGGTCAGCGCCATCCAGAGGGTCAGCGCGGCCATGTAGGCGACGGCGACCAGCGGATGGGCGTAGTACCGGTAGGAGAGCCCGACCAGGCACAGGGTGTAGACGAGGGTGAGGATCCGGTAGCCGGTGAGCGCCCGCCACAGCGGGAGTTCGACGGACATCCGCAGCGCCTTCGGGGGGCGCTTGCCATGGCGCCGGGCGGCCATGGCGCGCCCCGCCGCTATGCCCGTGTCGGTATCCGTCATCGCCGTCCCCCTAACCGGGCACTCACACCCGGTCTCGGCCCTGCCCGCCTATTCGGCGGCCGCCTTCTTGGCCTGCTCCGCCTCGGCCTTCTTCTGCGCCTCCGCCGCCTTCGCCGCGTCGGCGATCTGCCGCTTGGCCGCGGTCGCGTAGATGTCGACGTACTCCTGGCCGGACAGCTTCATGATCTCGTACATGACCTCGTCGGTGACCGACCGGAGGATGAAGCGGTCGCCCTCCATGCCCTGGTAGCGGGTGAAGTCCAGCGGCTTGCCGATACGGATGCCCGGCCGGATCATCTTGGGCACGATCTTGCCCGGCGGCTGCACCTTCTCGGTGTCGATCATCGCCACGGGGATGACCGGCGCCCCGGTGGCCAGAGCCACCCGCGCCAGACCGCCCGGCTTGCCGCGGTAGAGGCGGCCGTCCGGGGAGCGGGTGCCCTCCGGGTAGATGCCGAACAGCTCACCGCGCTCCAGCACCTCGATGCCGCTCTTGATCGCCGCCTCGCCCGCGCCGCGTCCGCCCGAGCGGTCGACCGGCAGCTGGCCGACGCCCTTGAAGAACGCGGCGGTCAGCTTGCCCTTCACGCCCGGCGAGGTGAAGTACTCCGCCTTGGCGATGAAGGTGACCTTCCGGTCGAGCACCGCGGGCAGGAAGAAGGAGTCCGAGAAGGACAGGTGGTTGCTCGCGAGGATCGCCGGACCCTCGGCGGGAATGTTCTCGATGCCTTCCACCCAGGGCCTGAAGGCAAGCTTCAGTGACCCGCCGATGGAAAACTTCATTGCGCCGTAGATCAACCGACTGCCTCCTGTGTGTGACGCAAAGACCTTAACCTGCCGCGGTCGCCCCCTCGCGTCGCGCCCGGCGGCCGTCGCCGGACCTACCCGCCCGCCGTCACTTTGCGTACCCTGAGGTAACTCGCCAGGCCCCCTCATCGATCGGAGTCCCCCGGTGCCGCTCCTTCCCGGAGCCGAGCCGTTCCGCCGTGACGGCGGAGAGGTCGGCGTCCTTGTGTGCCACGGCTTCACGGGCTCCCCCCAGTCCGTACGCCCCTGGGCCGAGCATCTGGCCGACCAGGGGCTCACTGTCAGCCTGCCGCTGCTGCCCGGTCACGGCACCCGCTGGCAGGACCTGCAGATCACGACCTGGCAGGACTGGTACGCCGAGGTCGACCGCGAACTGCGGGCGCTGACCGAGCGCTGCACCACGGTCTTCGTCTGCGGCCTGTCGATGGGCGCCGCGCTGGCGCTGCGACTGGCCGCCAAACACGGCGACGCGATCAGCGGGGTCGCCGTGGTCAACCCCGGCAACAAGATCCATGACGCGGCCGCGCCGCTGCTGCCGGTGCTGCGCCATCTCGTACGGACAACCAAGGGGATCGCCAGCGACATCGCCAAGCCCGGTATCGAGGAGGTCGGCTACGACCGGGTGCCGCTGGACGCCGCGCATTCACTGCGCCGGTTCTTCCAGCAGGTCGACTCCGAACTCCCCCGCGTCACCCAGCCGTTGCTGGTGATGACCAGCCCCCAGGACCACGTCGTCCCGCCGGTGGACTCCGAACGCATCCTGAGCCGGGTGTCCTCGACCGATGTCCGCCAGACGCTGCTGGAGCGCAGCTACCACGTCGCGACGCTCGACCACGACGCGGAGCAGATCTTCCGGGAGACCGTCGCCTTCATCACCCGGCTGGCCCCGCAGGCGCAGGCGGGCACCGCCCAGGAGGGGACGGCGGACCGTGGCGGAGCGTAGCCCCCGCGACCCCCGGGACCCGCTGGACGAAGACGCCGCCTGGGCCGAGATCGTGGCGGGCTACGGCGAGCAGCCGGCGTTCCCCGCGGGGGACGGCCCGTCGGCGTCCCCGGGCGAGGACGGCGACGGCGACGGCGAGACCCCCGCGAAGGACGAGGCGGACGCGTCGAAGGACGAGGCGGCCGCGAAGGACGGCACGGCCGCGGGCGAGGCCGGGTCCGGGCCCGGGCCCGGGCCCGACTCCGGGGACCCCCTGACCGGCAGCTCGCGTCCGGGCAGCTTCGTGGTCTACGCGCCGGGCGTCGGCCCCCGCGACTGGAGCGCCGCCAAGGCGTCCGACGACGACTTCGACGACACCGACGAGGGCCACTTCACCCCGCCCGAACCGCCCCCGCTGCCGCAGGCCGACGTCACCGCCAAGTTCGCCTGGATCGCGGTGATCGGCGGCCCGCTGCTGCTGGTGGCCATGGTGCTCTTCCAGCAGCCGGTGACGTGGTGGATCACGGTCCTGGGCATCGGCGGCTTCCTCGGCGGGTTCGCCACTCTGGTGGCCCGGATGAAGAACGACGACGAGGACGACGACGACCTGCCGGGCAGCGGCGCGGTGGTGTGAGTCAGCCCGTGGCCGGCACCCGCAGGGCGGCCAGCACCGGCAGATGGTCGGTGGCCGCCGTGAGGTCGTCCTCCCGTACCCCGGGCAGCCCGTGCGGCACCCCGCAGCCGAGGACCTCCACACCGTCGGTGGTGAAGATCGCGTCGATCCGCTGATGCGGATCACGGGGCGTGGAGGTGAACTCCCCGCCCCACGGCCGGGCCGCCCAGGCGTCCGTGAGCGACCCCGCCAGCCGGCGGAAGCTGCGGCCGTCCGGCCGGTCGTTGAGGTCGCCCCCGGCGACGGCGTACGGCACGTCCAGGGCGGCCAGCCGCTCCAGCAGCAGCCCCGCCTGCGCGTAGCGCTCCCGGTCGGCGAGGCTGAGATGGCAGCTGAGCACGCCGAGGCGGGCGCCGCCGATGCGGACCACGGCGGTGGCGAAACCGCGGCGGTGCAGTCCGGGGGTGCGGGGCAGCAGGATGTCCTCGGTGCGCTCCACATGGGCGCGCAGGGTGGACAGGATCATCGGGCCGGCGGCCGTGGCGCCGCCGGTGACATGGACCAGACCGGCCGCCCGGGCCAGCTTCTCGGTGGTCTTGCGCCAGCGGAAGAACCGCGGCGCCTCCTGGATCAGTACGAGATCGGGGGCGCAGGCCCGGATGACCCTCGCCAGCGCCGCCCGGTCGTCGCGCATCGAGCGGATGTTGTAGCTGAGCACCCGGATCACGGCCGCACCGCTGTGCTGCGCGGTGCCGTTGCCGGTGTCCTCGCCGGGAGCGGGGCCGGGCTCGGTACGGGACTCGGGGAGCGAGCGCAAGGCGGCTGGTCCTCTCACCGGGATCGTCACGCGGGCCAAGATAGAGCACCGCCCGCCGCACCCCTGAGGGACGCGACGGGCGGTGCCGGATGCAGCAGCGGGCGCTGACGGGCCCTCGGGCCGGTCAGCCCTGGCGCGCCAGGTCGGCCGCGCCGACCAGGCCGGCCTTGCCGCCGAGCTGGGCGGCGAGCACCTGGGCATGCGGCCGGTACTGGTTGCCGACCAGCCAGCGGCGGAAGGACTTGCGGATCGGCCCCAGGACCAGTTCGCCCTCGTCGGAGACGCCGCCGCCGACGATGAAGGCGGACGGGTCGAAGAGCGAGGCGAGGTCGGCGAGGCCGGCGCCGGCCCAGCGGGCCAGCTCGCGGAAGGAGTCGATGGCCACCGGGTCGCCCTGGCGGGCGGCCTCGCTGACGTGCCGGCCCTCGATGCCCTCGGAGGTGCCGTCGCCGAGCGACAGCAGGATCTGGGCGTTCTCGGGGGTGGCGAAGGCGCGCTGGCGGGCGTAGCGCAGCAGGGCGCGGCCGGAGGCGTACTGCTCCCAGCAGCCCTGGCTGCCGCAGCCGCAGAGCAGTCCGTCGGGCACCACCCGGATGTGGCCGAACTCGGCGGCGACGCCGAACCGGCCGCGGCGCAGCTTGTTGCCGATGATGATGCCGCCGCCCAGGCCGGTACCGAGGGTGATGCAGATGACGTCGCTGTGACCCTGACCGGCGCCGAACCTGTACTCGCCCCAGGCCGCGGCGTTGGCGTCGTTCTCGACCACCACGGGGAGGCCGACGCGCTGTTCGACCTTGTCCTTGAGCGGTTCGTGGCGCCAGTCGATGTTCGGTGCGAACAGGACCGTGGCCCGCTTCTCGTCGACGTAGCCGGCGGCGCCGATGCCGACGGCCTCGACGTGATGGCCGGCTCCCACGGTGCGCACCGCCTCGGCGATGGCCTCGGTCAGCGCCTCGGTGGCATGCGGAGTCTGCACCGTGCACGTTTCAAGGATCGAGCCCTCTTCGTCGACCACGCCGGCCGCGATCTTCGTGCCGCCGATGTCGACGCCGATGGTGAGTCCCATGTGTCCCTCAGTTTTTCGCTCGAACCCCGCCGGGATCCACCGTACCGGAGGTGGGGGCGCCTGCCGCTCCCCTCAGGGGGCCGGAGTGGAGGGCACGCCCCCGGGCGCGGGGCCGCGAGGTCAGTCGAGGTCGATCCGCTCGGTGCCGGCGGGGCCGTCGTCGTCGCGGGGATCGTCGCCGCGGCGGCCGCCGGGGCGGTCGTCGAGGTCGTCGCGGGTCCAGCGGCGCTCGCTGCCCTCGACGGCGGAGCGATAGGCGGCGAGCAGCTCGGAGCCGGCCGCGGCGAGGTGGTCGAAGATGTCGGGGTTGCGCTCGATGACCGGCTCGACGGCGGCCCTGGCCTGCTTGAACAGCTGGTTGACGGCGCCCTGCGCGGCGATCCCGCCGAGCGCCCCGGGCAGCTGGATGCCGGCGAGCTTGTCGGTGACCGCCTCGGCGAGCTTGCGCAGCTCCTCGGCGGCGCTGCCCGGCTGCGGGCCGTGGGCGGCGCGGTGGCGGGCCTGCTCGGCCGCGAGGTCCTCGGCGCAGGCGGTCTGCCAGGCGTCGGCATCGGGCTCGGCCCTGCGGTCGGCGGGGCGCTCGGTGGCATCGCTCATGATGAACTCCGTGACTCCTGCGGCGAGGCAGTACGGCGAAGGGGTGCAAGACGGGCACGTCGGGGCGGGCCCCACCCTCGACGGTACCCGAACGGTGGTACCGCGTTCAGTCGCTCTTGGGCCACAGGTCGGGATCGGGGGTGAAGCGGATGTCCAGGACGCCGTCGCGCAGTCCGGCGCCCGAGACGGTGCAGCGGCGCAGCGCGGAGGGCAGCGTACGGATCCGCCGGAAGCGGCCCACGGTGACCACGATCTCGTCGCCGCGGCGCACCAGGCCCAGCCCCCGGCGTTCGGCACCGGGCAGCGGCACCCGCCACAGCAGGATGCCGTCGGTGGCCAGCCGGTCCTCGACGGTCCACGGGTCGCGGCCGGACCCCTCGCCGGGCGCGCTCCCGGCGATCTCGCCGGCCCCGCCGTCGAGCAACTCGTCGAGTGCGCCGACGCCCTGGGGGTCGCGGCCCAGGTGCGGCACCTCGTGGACGGGGACGTCGCCGAACTCCTCGCGCAGCGCCTTGAGGGCGGACTGCTGGCTGCCGGAGAGCGCGGCGAGGAAGGGGTCCGCGGAGCCGGTGGGCAGCAGCCGGTTGACGACCACGCCGTCGGTGCGCCGGCCGTGCAGGGCGAGACCGGCGCGGATGCCGCGCAGCGTGGCGGCGGCGACCGGTCCGGCGTCGGTGACCAGGCGGACGGAGGTGCCGGGGTCGTCGATCGCGCGCTGGACGGCGGCGAGTTCGGTCTCCCAGCGCTCGGCGGCGTCGTACAGCTTCTGGGCCGGCATCGGGACGCCGGCGAGCTGGGCGAGCACCGGGCGCAGCGCGCGGGCGGCCTGGCGCTCGGGGGGCAGCAGCCGGCGCAGATAGCGGCGTACCTGGGCCGGCAGGGCGAGCAGCCGGACCGTTTCGGCGGCCGAGGGCATGTCGACGACGACCAAGTCCCAGTCGTCCGAGGCGTGTTCGGCGCGCAGCGCGTGCAGCAGCGCGAAGTCCTCACAGCCGGGGAGTTCGGTGAGTTCGTCCTCGTCGAGCGGGGCGGCGCCCAGCAGATCGAGGGCGGCGCCCGCGCGCTCCTGGAACGCGAGGAACTCCTGGCGGAAGCGGTCACCGGGGTCGATGCGCCGGGCGTGCAGGCCGGGCGCTATCGGGGTGGGCGCATCGGCGCCGAGGGGGACGCCCAGCACCGTTTCCGGGGCGCTGCTCTCGGTGGTGAGCAGCAGTGCCCGCGCGCCTCGCCGGGCGCCGGCCAGGGCGGTCGCGGCGGCGAGCGTGGTGCGGCCCGCGCCGCCGGGGCCCGTGACGAGGACGGTGCGCACGCTCAGAGCTTCTTGGCCTCGTCGGCGGTCCCGGCTCCGTCGGCGGGCCCGGCGGTATCGTCGGCGGGGCCGCTCTCGACGCGCTTCTTCAGCCCGGCCAGCGCACGGTCGATGATGACCTTCTCGGCCTTGCGCTTGATCATCCCAAGCATGGGGATCTTGACGTCGACGGTCAGCTGGTAGGTCACCTCGGTGCGGGCGCCGCCGCCGAGCGCGGACAGGCGGTAGGAGCCGTCGAGGGCGCGCAGCATCTGCGACTTGACCAGGGACCAGCTGACCTCGTTCTCGCCGGTCCAGGTGTAGGCGAGGGTGTGGTCGTCCTTGATCGCCCCGGCGTCCAGCAGCAGGCGCACCTGCGCGGCGCGGCCGCGGTCGTCCTTGTCGAGCACCTCTGCCTCTTTGACCTCGCCGGTCCATTCCGGATAGCGGTCGAAGTCGGCGATCACTCCCATCACCTCGGCAGGTGCCGCCTCGATCGTGATGCTCGAGCTGGTGTGTTCGGCCATCGCCGTGACTCCTCCATGCCGATTCCTGCCGGTCCGCCGACTCTTCCCCGAGCTCTCAGCTCCGAGCTGGGCAGACCCCGATACGCCGTGTCTGTGCTGCTACCGGCTCTGAGGCTACCGCGCGGGAACCTGCGGGCGGACACCAGCAGGCGCGGCACGACGGACCCGGTCGGCCACCGGCCACGCACCGGGCCCGCGCCGGCCGAGCCGTGGCGGCCTCACCACTGGAGGACGTAGGGCGTGCCGGTCGCGTTGAAGTGGCCGACATTGACGCATTCCGTGCCCTCGATCCGGACCCGCCGGGCCAGCGGCTGGTGCACATGCCCGAAGAGGGAGTAGCGGGGCCGGGTGGTGCGGATGGCGTGCAGCAGGGCCGCGCTGCCGCGCTCGAAGCGGCGGGCGACGGTGTCGTAGCAGAGCTCGGGGACATCGGGCGGGATGTGGGTGCACAGCACGTCCACCTCGCCGACCGCCTCGATCTTGGCGGCGTACTCCTCGTCGCTGATCTCGTACGGGGTGCGCATGGGGCTCGTGAGGCCGCCGCCGACGAAGCCGAAGACCCGGCCGCCGATCTCCACCCGCTGGCCGTCCAGGACGGTGGTGCCGGGCCGGGCGTACTCGGGCCACAGGCGCGGGATGTCGACGTTGCCGTAGGTGGCGTACGTGGGCGTCGGGAAGGCGGCGAAGAGTTCGGCGTACTGCCGGCGGACCGCGCCCTCGATCACCGACTCGCGGCTGGCGCCCGCGGCGTCCAGTTCTCCCCACAGTCTCCGGCCGAGCGCGCGGGCCTCCTCGAAGCGGCGGGCGGTGCGCAGTTCGACCAGCGTGCCGGCGTTCGCGGCGCCGAAGAGGTCGGGGAAGATGCCGCGCGAATGGTCGGCGTAATCGAGGAAGAGGACCAGGTCACCGAGGCAGACCAGGGCATCGGCGCCCTCTCCGGCCGCCGCGAGATCCCGGCTGTTGCCGTGTACGTCACTGACCACATGCACGCGCATGCCGTCACCCTAGATCGGCCTGGCCAGAGCCGGGAGGGGGCAGGGTACCTGGGGTTACTTTCGGGTCACCGACCCGCTGGTCTAGTCTGCGCGGGAGAGTCCCCATGGCGTGTCCCGCTGCATGTGACGCATCAAACATCTGGCCGTTCCCCCCTATCCCAAGAGCAATACCCATGGGTAACGTCCGGGCAGTCCAATCTCCCCCTGCATGACCATGGACCGCCGCCGGTGCAACACACAGCGTCGTGGCGCCGGCGCTTTTGAGGAGCAGCAGTCTTGCGCGAGTTCAGCCTTCCGGCCCTGTACGAGGTCCCCGCGGACGGCAATCTGACGGATCTCATCCGCCGAAATGCCGCGCAGCACCCGGATGTTGCCGTCATGGGACGCAAGGTGAACGGCGCATGGCAGGACGTCACCGCCGCCGCCTTCCTCGCCGAGGTCCGCGCCGCGGCCAAAGGGCTGATCGCTTCCGGAGTGCAGCCCGGCGACCGGGTCGGTCTGATGTCGCGCACCCGCTACGAGTGGACACTGCTGGACTTCGCCATCTGGAGCGCCGGTGCCGTCACCGTCCCGGTGTACGAGACCAGTTCGGCCGAACAGATCCAGTGGATCCTCGGCGACTCCGGCGCGGTGGCCTGCCTGGTGGAGTCCCCCACCCACGAGGCGACCGTGGAGTCGGTGCGCGACCGGCTGCCCGAGCTGGAGAACATCTGGCAGATCGAGCGGGACGCCATCGCCCGGCTGCAGGCCGCGGGTGCCGGCATCACCGATGACGAGGTCGAGGCACGCAGCGCGCTGGCCGACGCCGACTCGCCGGCCACCATCGTCTACACCTCCGGCACCACCGGCCGCCCCAAGGGCTGCGTGCTCAGCCACCGCAGCTTCTTCGCGGAGTGCGGCAACATCGTCGAGCGGCTGCGCCCGCTGTTCCGTACCGGCGACTCCTCGGTGCTCCTCTTCCTCCCCATCGCGCACGTCTTCGGCCGGCTGGTGCAGATCGCCGCGGTGATGGCGCCCATCAAGCTGGGCCACGCGCCCGACATCAAGAACCTCACCGACGACCTCGCCTCGTTCCGCCCGACGCTGGTGCTGGGCGTGCCGCGGGTCTTCGAGAAGGTCTACAACTCGGCGCGGGCCAAGGCGCAGGCCGACGGCAAGGGCAAGATCTTCGACAAGGCGGCGGACATCGCGATCGCCTACAGCCGCGCGCTGGACGCCCCGGAGGGCCCGGCGTTCGGGCTGAAGCTGAAGTACAAGGTCTTCGACCGGCTCGTCTACAGCAAGCTGCGGGCCGTCCTCGGCGGCCGCGCCACCCACGCCATCTCCGGCGGCGCCCCGCTCGGTGACCGCCTCGGCCACTTCTACCGCGGCATCGGCTTCACCGTCCTGGAGGGCTACGGCCTGACGGAGTCCTGCGCGGCGACCGCCTTCAACCCCTGGGACCGGCAGAAGATCGGCAGCGTCGGCCAGCCGCTGCCCGGCTCGGTGGTGCGGATCGCCGACGACGGCGAGGTCCTGCTGCACGGCGAGCACCTCTTCACCGAGTACTGGAACAACCCGTCGGCCACCAAGGAGGCGCTGTCCGACGGCTGGTTCCACACCGGCGACCTCGGCACCCTCGACGAGGACGGCTACCTCGCCATCACCGGCCGCAAGAAGGAAATCCTGGTCACCGCGGGCGGGAAGAACGTCGCCCCCGCCGTGATCGAGGACCGTATCCGGGCGCATGCGCTGATCGCCGAGTGCATGGTCGTCGGCGACGGCCGGCCGTTCATCGGCGCGCTGGTCACCCTCGACGAGGAGTTCCTGCCCCGCTGGGCCGAGGAGCACGGCCACCCCGCCGATGTGACGCCGTCCCAGGTCGCCGAGGACCCGGAGCTGCTGGCCGCCGTCCAGCGCGCGATCGACGACGGCAACGCGGCCGTCTCCAAGGCCGAGTCGGTGCGCAAGTTCCGCATTCTGCCGACCCAGTTCACCGAGGAGTCGGGCCATGTCACCCCGTCACTGAAGCTCAAGCGGAACGTGGTGGCGAAGGACTTCGCGGAGGAGATCGAGGCGATCTATAGGTCGCCGCACGTTGTCGGCTGACCCGCCGTGGGTGTTGCTCGCCGTTGCGCTTTGCGGCGCCGCCGCACGTCGTCGGCTGGCCCGCCGTGGTTGCTTCTCGCCGTTGCGCCTGCGGCGGGCTGGGTTGTTGTCGGGTGCGGTGCCGCTCCTCCGGACTTCGTCCTGCGGCCCGTCCCCTCCCGTGAGTGGAGTGAGTGACGGTGGGTGGGGGCTGGCCACTCGTAGCCGGTTCACTGCGACCGACGAGGCGCACTGGACCACCTACGAGCACCCCCACCGGCCTGTTTCCTCCCCACTCACGGGAGGGGCCGAGCCGCAGGACGAAGTCCGGAGGAGCGGCACCGCACCCGACAAACCACGCCCGCCGCAGGCGCAACGGCGAAATACCACCACGGCGGGAAAGCCGAAAACGTGCGGGTGCGCCGCAAAGCGCAACGGCGACCAACACCCACGGCGGGACAGCCGAAAACGTGGGAAGCCAAGCCAAAGCGCAGCGTCATAGCAGGCGTTTCAGGCCCTCCGCCAGCAGGTCCCAGCGCCACCTCTCCTCCACCCAGGCGCGGCCCCGTTCGCCCATGGTGCGGCGCAGGGCGGGGTCACGGAGGAGGGTGATGATGCGGTCGGCGGTGGGGGTGGGGGCGCCGCCCGGGACCACCCAGCCCGTTTCGCCGTCCAGGACCGCGTCCGGTGCCCCTCCGGAGTCCCCCGCGACCACCGGGAGCCCCGTGGCGGAGGCCTCCAGGTAGACGATGCCCAGGCCCTCGACGTCGAGCCCGCCGCGGCGGGTGCGGCACGGCATCGCGAAGACATCGCCCGCGCCGTAATGCGCCGGCAGCTCCTCCCACGGGACCGCGCCGGTGAAGCGCACCGCGTCCGCGACGCCCTTGGCCGTCGCCAGCGCGTGCAGGTCCTTCTCGTACGGGCCGCCGCCGACGATCAGCAGGATCGCGTCCGGCACCGCGGACAGCACCGCCGGCATCGCCTCGATCAGGGTGTCCTGGCCCTTGCGCGGGACGAGCCGGGAGACACATACCACCACCGGCCGGCCGGCGAGGCCGAGCCGGGCCCGTACCTCGTCGCCGCCCGAGTCGGGGTGGAAGGTCTTCTCGTCGACGCCGGGCGGGAGTTGGACCATCCGCGCGGCGTCCTCGGGGGCGAGCGCAGCGGCGATCCGGGTGCGGGTGTACTCGCCGAGGTAGGTGAGGGTGTCGGTGCCCGCGCCGATCCGGCGCAACAGCTGCCGGGCGGCCGGCAGCTGCGCCCAGCCCGCCTCGTGGCCGTGGGTGGTCGCCACGATGCGGCGTGCGCCGGCCGCCCGCAGCGCGGGCGCCATCAGCCCGAGCGGCGCCGCCGCACCGAACCACACCGACGAGCAGCCGTGTTCACGCAGCAGCCCGGTGGCCCGCCGGGTCACCCTCGGGGTGGGCAGCAGCATCGTCGTACGGTCCCGGATCACGGGGAACGGCTGGTCGGCGTCGAAGGCCGCGGTGGCCGCGCGGCCCTCGGCGCTGCGCTTCCACGTCGAGGCATAGACGACGACCTGGGAGGCGTCCAGCCGCAGCGCCATGCTGTGCAGAAAGGCCTGGATGCCGCCCGGCCGGGGCGGGAAGTCGTTCGTGACGATCAAGGTCTTGTGCACGATGGTCTCTCGGCGGTCGGTCCGGGCGGTCTCGGCAGTTCGCCCGAGAGTACCGGGCCGCCGCCGGACGGCGGCGGCCCGCCCCGCCACACCCGTCCCCCCTACGGTCATGACCGGCCGCCACCCGGCATCAGGCAGACTGCTCGGGCGGGCAACGGCAGGCAGGGCGCCGTGCCCCGGAGCCGCCCGCGGTGCCGGGCGGGCCCCGGACGAGCGGCGATGAGGTGACGATGAGCAGGATCAGCACGGCGCGCGGGGTGTGGCTCCCGGTGGCGGCCTGGGCCGTGACCCGGGCCGTGGTGCTGCTGTGCGTCCTGCGGGTGCTGGTCCTGCCGGGACCGGACGTCACCACCGATGTCTCGGTGATCTACCAGGGCTGGTTCGACGTCCTGAAGACCGGCACCTTCCCGCTGGCCGATGTGACCTGGCAGTATCCGCCGGCCGCCGCCCTCGCGATCCTGTCCCCCGGTCTGCTGCCGTTCCTGGACTACGCTCCGGCGTTCTACACCTTGATCCTGCTGACGGACGCGGTGGTGCTCGCGCTCTTCCTGCGGGCCGGCCGGCGGCCCGGCCACCGCCCGGCCGGGGCGTGGGTGTGGATCGCGGGCGTGGCGCTGCTGGGCCCGACGGCGTACGCCCGCTACGACCTGATGGTCACCGCGGTCGCCGTCGCCGCGCTGTTCGCGGCCGTCCGCCGGCCGCGGGTGGCGGGCGCGCTGATCGCCTTCGGTGCGCTGCTGAAGGTCTGGCCCGCGCTGCTGCTGACCGGGGCGGCGGGACGCGGCCGGCGGGCCCGCGCGCTGTGGTGGAGCGCGGCCGGTACCGCCGCCGGGCTCACCCTGTTCTTCGTCGCCGCCGCACCGGGCGCGCTGGCCTTCCTCACCTTCCAGCGCGACCGCGGTACGGAGGTCGAGTCGCTCGGCGCCCTGGCCTTCCACGTCGCCCGCCAATTCGGGTGGCAGGGGCAGGTGCTGCTGCACTACGGCTCGCTGGAGTTCCTCGGGCCGGGCGTCCCCGTCGCCGGCACCGTGGCGCTCACGCTGAGCCTGGCGGCCGTCGGCTGGCTGTTCCTGTGGCGGGTACGGGCCCGGGAGCTGGGCCCCGCGACGCTGTGCGAGGCCGCGTTCACCGCCACCCTGCTGTTCACGACCACCAGCCGGGTGATCAGCCCGCAGTACATGCTCTGGCTGGTGGGCCTCGCTGCGGTGTGTGTGACCGTACGCGCCTGCCGGCAGACGCTGCCGGCGGTGCTGGTGCTGCTCGCCACCGGGGTCACCCTGCTGGAGTTCCCCGTCCGGTTCGCCGATGTCGTGGCGAGCGACCCGAAGGGCGTCGCCCTGTTGGTCGTCCGCAACGGGCTGCTGGTCGCCGCGTCCCTGCTCGCCTGCCGCCGGCTGTGGGCCTCGACGAAGGACGGCGGGCCTGGGGACGACGGGCCCGGGGACGGCGCCGGCGTCGTCCGCGCCCGCAAGCCGGCGGACGGGATGGCCGCCGCCACCCGGCTCACCGACGCTGCCGCACCACCGCGGACACCGGCACCGCCGGCGGCCCGGTAGCGGCCACCGCCGCCGGCCCTCGCGGCTCAGGCCCGCTCCACACTCGGCGCCCCCGGCACCGGTCCGGTGGCCCGCCGCCCCGGCCACCACCCCGGCTCCCGCCTCACCGCCGCAGCTGCTGCCGTAGGTAAGCGCGCCACCGCCGGGTGAACTCCGCCGTACCGATGCCCAGTTGGGTGCGCATGACGCGGTCCGTCCGGTCGGCGCGGGACAGCGGCCGGTGTCCGGCGCCGGGGGCCGGGCGGGCCGGCCGGGAGCCCGCGGGCGCCGCCGTGGCCGCCTCCATCGGCGCCCCCGAGTTCCCCGACGCGACCCGGATCGCGCTCTTGCCCGCCGCCTTGTAGAAGGCGATCAGCTTGGCCTCGCCCCACTTCTCGGCGATCATCCGGCAGGCCAGCCAGCTGCCCTCGTACGCCTTCGCCAGCCGGTCGGCACCGGCCCGGAAGCCGAAGTCCGCATCGGTCGGCAGACGGGCGGGGAGCTTGCCGCCCGCGACCGCGCGGGTGAGTTCGGGGGCGGTGGTGACGGCCTTGCGGTGGACGCCGCGGTAGGCGACCCAGTCGGCGAAGCCCTCGGAGAGCCACAGCGGGGTGGCCGGGGTGGTGGCCGCGCGGGTGGCGACATGGGTGGTCTCGTGGGTGAGCACCACCTTGCGGCCCAGGTCGTTGAGCTCCTCGTAGGCGTCCGGGTTGATGATCACGCGGTCCGCGGGCGCGGCTGCCTCGACGCCCGCCTCCCCGGTGGTGACCGCCGCGATCCCGGCATAGCCGGACGGATCATCGCCGCCCATCAGCTGCGCCATCCGCTCGACCGAGTCCGGCGCCTCCACCACGACCTTCTGCGCCCACTTCCCCTTCCAGGCCGCGGAGACCGCGGGCACCGCCCGGTCCACCCGGCGCGCCAGGTCCTTCAGCCGCCCCGGATGGGCGGGGCTGCCGAGGACCAGGCTGTGCCGGCCGCGCACCAGCCGCACCGGGCCCTGGTCCCACAGCTGCCGGGTGCCGCTGTGGCCGTCCTCGGCGCCGTCGGTGTCGGAGGAGATCAGCCAGCGGCCGTCGCGCTCGGTCAGGGTGAGGTACTGGACGGCGTGCACCGGCGCGGTGTCATAGCCCTTGAGGCGGTAGCGCAGCCGCACCTTCGCGGCCAGCCGGGTGCCGGTGCTGCCGGACGGGAGCGGGAAGGCACCGGTCGAATCGAGGTCGTAGTGCCAGTCGGCCAGCGGTACGCCCGCGAGGTGGGCGAACATCGCGCGCTGCCGGTCGCGGTAGCCGGTGGCCCGCGGGTCGACGGAGGCGAGAAAGCCCGCCGCGTCCCGCTTCCGTACGGCCTGCGCACGGGTGTCGAGCATCCGCTGGACGTCCGGGAAACGGGCCGGTGTGGAGGCCGTGGGCGCGCAGCCGGCCAGCGGGGCGAGCAGCACGAGGGCCAGAGCGGCAGCACCCGCCGCCCCGGCCCGCGACAGCCGTCCGGCCGCCCACTGCTGTGACATGCGGACGATCGTAGGTCGGGCCCGGCCGGGGCAAAAACGCTGGGCTGTGCCTCAGGGCCTGGTGACGGCCGAGATCGGCATCATCCCGACCGGGTCGTAGCGCACCCGTGCGCCGGGATAGGGCGCGTGCACGACCTGCCCGTTGCCGACGTACATCCCGACGTGGCTGGCGTCGGAGCGGTAGATGACCAGGTCACCGGGTTGCGCCTGGCTGAGCGGCACCTGCCGGCCGGCGCCGCGCTGGGCCTGCGAGGTCCGCGGGAGGGAGACACCGGCCCGGCCGTAGGCCCATTGGGTGAGCCCGGAGCAGTCGAAGGCCGAGGGGCCGCTGCGCCCCCAGGCGTACGGCGAGCCGACCGCGGCGCGCACCGCGGCGACGGCCGCCGCGGCCCGCCCGGAGGCCGGGACGACCCCGTGCAGGTCCGGGACGGCCTCGCGGCGCCCGTCGCTCCTGGTGGCCCGTTCGAAGGCCTTCCTGGCGTCCTTGGGGAGCGCGTTCAGCAGCCGCCGGGCGGTGGCCAGCCTGCGCTGGACGTCCCGCTTGTGGCGGGCGACGGCCTTGCGGCTGGCCTCCAGCTGCGCCAGCTTCGCCGCGGTCTCCCGGCGCTGCTGCTCCAGGGTGCGCTGTGCCGCCCGGAGCCGGCGCAGCTCGCCGGCCTGGCTGACGCCGAGCCGGTCGAGCGCGGAGGCCTTCTCCAGGAAGGTGTCGGGCCGTTCGGTGAGCATCAGCTGGACGGTGGGGTCCATGCCGCCGGACCGGTACTGGGCGGCGGCCAGCGCGCCCAGCCGGCCGCGCATCCGGTTGACCCGTTCCTGGGCGCGGGCGGTGCGGTCCTGGAGGGCCGCCACCTGGCCGCGCAGTTCCTTGGTCCGTGCCTGGGCACCGTCGTACTTCTCGGTGGCCCGCTCCGCCTGCGCGTAGAGGCTGTCGACCCGGGCGGTCGCCGCTTCCCGGCCGGCGGCCGCGCGGCCGGCCGGATCGGCGGACGCGGCCGGGGCCGACAGTCCGGCGGCCGCGGTCGCCAGGGCGGCCGACACAACGGTGACCCCGGCGAGGGTGCTCTGGCCGTGCTGCGAGGTACGGCGGTGGGACACCACGAGAGCCGCACTCCTTCCCTGTGCAGCCCCTGCCGCCCGGGAGGGCGTCGGTGACCGGATGCTGCGCGGGCAGACAGTAGCGGCGTCGGTCCACACCGGCCAAAGACCGCATTTCGCCCACAAAAAGCCGCCCCGCCGGTGACTGTGCAGGTCACCGACGGGGCGGCAGGTCAGCGGCCTCGGCCGCAATTCGCCCGTTCGGGCGGCAGGTTGAGAGTGTTGTGAGGCTTGTCAGACCCGCACGCCGAACGCGAACTCCATGTTGCTCATGGGCTCGTAGCGCACCACGGCGCCCGGCTTCGGCGCGTGCAGCACGATGCCGTTGCCCGCGTAGAGGCCGATGTGGTGCAGGTCGCTGTAGAAGAGCACCAGGTCGCCCGGCTTGAGGGCGCTCTGCGAGGCGATCCGGGTACCGGCGTTGGCCTGCTGCTGCGAGGTGCGCGGCAGCGACTGGCCGGCCTGCGCATAGGCCCAGGAGGTCAGACCCGAGCAGTCGAACGACGACGGGCCGGTGGCGCCCCAGACGTAGGGCGAACCTATCTTGGACTGGGCGGCCCGGAGGGCGGCCGCACCGCGCTGCGACGCCGGGACGTCGTTGCCGAGGTCGGCCCGGTCGTTGCTGCGGTTGGCGCGGTCCTCCTTGGCCTGCATGGCCGCCCGCTCCTTGGCCGTCATCTGGTTGAGCAGCTGCTGCGCCTTGGCGAGCTTGCCCTTGATCTCGTCCTTCTTGTCACCGAGCGCCTTGCGGGACTCGCTGAGGTCCTTGATCTTGCCCGCGGCCTCGGCGCGCTCCTGGGCGAGCCGGCGCTGCTTGTCCGCGATGGTCTTCAGCTGCTCGGCCTGCTTGCCGCTCAACTGGTCGAGCGTGGCGGCCTTTTCGAGGTAGGTGTCCGGGTCACCGGAGAGGAACAGCTGCACCGAGGGGTCGATGCTGCCGCTGCGGTACTGGCCGGAGGCGACCGCACCGAGACCCTTGCGCAGCTGGTTGAGCTCACCCTGGCCGCGCGCGACCTTGTCCTGGAGGTCGCCGACCTCCTTCTGGAGCTTGTCCTGCTGCTCCTTGACCCCGTCGTACTTCTCGGTGGCCTGCTCGGCCTCGTTGTAGAGCTTGTCGACCTCGGACTTGACGTCCTTCTTCGACTGGTGGGGGTCGGCCTGGGCGGCCTGGGACGAGAGGGCGACGGCCGCTGCGGCGGTGGCGGTGAGCACGGTCACGCGGGTACGGCTCGGCTGCTTGGGTCGACGGTGGGACGCCACGGGGGCGAGCTCCTTCTTCCTCCAGCCGCCTACCGGGAAGTGGGGGGTGGTGAGACCCCGGCTCCGCGTGAACGCCGCGGACTCGGCGGTACCTTCACTGATCATCCCGGTTGGATAATCATCTGCATGAAGGTTCGGGCCTGACCTTAGTAACCGAGCTGTGATCGCTTCAAATCCCCAGGGGAAATTTCTGCGCCACCAGCCCCATCCTTTACCAACGTCACACAGGCAGTGAGCGTCAACTGACGCTCAGGTACGGAGAACAGGCGGTGGACGGCGGTTCCGGCGCCAGGGGCCCGGCGGGCGTCAGGTTCGGGCAAGTCGCTTGAGCAGCAAGGCCGATGCCACCGGCCGCGCCCCGGCCTTGGCCACCCCGTCGGCCACTTCCCGGTCCGTGGAGACCACGACGACCGGACGGCCGGGCGGTTCGGCCCGAACCAGCTGACGAATCAACTCATCGGCCGTTACGCCCGGTTTGCTGAAAAGGACCCGTACGCCGCGCGGCGGTGCGAGCAGCACCGGCGCTGCCAGCTCCGCCCCGTCGAAGACACAGGTCATCTCCGCGCCGGTCTGTGCCGCCAGCACCGCGAGACCGCCCAGCAGCCGCAGGCGCTGCTTGTCGAGCGGCATGGTCGGATAGCCGGTTTTGGTGACGTTGTAGCCATCCACCACCAAATGCGCCTGCGGCAGCGCCAGAAGCTGGTCGAGCAGCGCCGGGTCCATCTCCGACAGCGCCCGGGTGGCGATGTCCTTGGGCGTCATCCGGCCCGGTGCGACCGCCTCGACGGTGTCCGCGGGATGGACGTTGGCGGGCGGCAGCGCCAGCTCGCGGCGCAGCCCCTGGGCCGCGTCCAGCACCGTGTCGAGCAGCAGCCGCACCCGCATGTCCTCGACGCTGCGGCCCTCGCGGGCGGCCCGCCGGCTGGTCTCCAGCGCCGTCTCGGCCTCGGCGATCCGGGCCTTGAGCCGGCGCACCTCACTGTCCGCGGCGGTCTTCTCGGTGGCCGCCCGGTCCCGGGTCTCCGCGAGGGCGGCGTCGGCCTTGCGCACCGCGGCCTCACCGCGCTTGACGTCGCTCAGCGCGCTGCGCAGCTTGCGCCGCAGCGACTCGTTCTCCTTGCGGACGGTGTCCAGGTCGGCCCGGATCCGGTCGGCCTCCGTACGGGCCTCGCCGCGCGCCTGCGCCAGCTCCTCGCGCAGCCGGGCCAGTTCCCGCTCGGCCTCCTCGCCGGCCCGCTCGGCGCGCGCCCGCTGGGCCTCCTCGCCGGCCGCCGCGACGAGCTTGACCCAGCCCTCGGGGCGCAGCACATAGGCGGCCGCCGCGACATCGAGGGGTTCGGCGGCCGCCGGCGGATTGCCGTGCTCCAGCGCCGCGGCGAGCTCCGGCTGCGCCTCGCGCAGCTTGCCGGCGATGCGCTGCCGGAAGACCGCATCGCCCTCCAAGGCGGAAGCCATCGCATTTCCGGCGAATTTGGCCCGGCGAGTCGGGGTGAAACGGGCGTACTGCCGCAGCGGGGGCGGGAGTTCGGCAACCGTCAGCGCGCCGAACGACTCCGCGGTGAGCGCCACGACCCGGCGCCGTACGCCCTCGGGCAGCGGTCGGTCGAGCACCTCATCCGCCGCACCCTCGGGTACGTCGTCACGCTGTGCCCCCGGCTCCCCTTCTGGACGCTCCACCACGGCTGCCTCGCTCCGATCTCAGGCGTTCGCGCCCGGACGGTCCACCAGCTCGATCTGGTCGACCGCGTTGCACCAGCGGCAGCGCACGGACTCGATGCTCTCACTGAGCACCTCGCGCTCCTCCACCTTCGGCTCGCCGGCCAGGTCCAGATGGACGTACTCCACCACCTTGGCCTGGCGGGTCACGTCGAAACGGGTGAGGTTGCCGCACAGCGTGCAGCGCCACCGGGTTCCGTCCGTCGGCAGGGGAACAGACATCCTGTCGTCCTCTTTCGTGCTCGTCGATCTCGTGCAGCTGCGCCGTTCACGCGGTGCGCCGTCGGACTGCGGAAATACGCAAAGTACTGCCTGTAACCCTACGGCCTGACGGGGGGCCGGTGCGGGCCCGCCCGGGTGCCGGGATGCGGCGAGGCGCTCTGTCCCGATTGCCCCCATTGAGCAATGATCACTTCATGACGGCGCCGGCCCCCTCTCCCCGCTCACCCCGCTCGTCCGGTCTCCTCCCCCGTCCGCCGCATGCCACCCGGTCCCTGACCGCGGTGTTCTCGCGGCTGACGAATGCGCTGATCGGCCTGTGCTGCGCGGTCTTCGTGATCGGCCCGGCATCCGGCCTGAACCGGATATACGGCACCGGTGATGCCCTGCTGAAGGCCCAGACCGCGTATTTCGAGCGGTGGGGCGTGATCCCGCTGGATCTGTGGAGCGGCTCGGTGCGGGCACTGATCACGCCGCTCACCGCGTTGTTCGTGCACGGCAGCTGGCTGCACCTGCTCGGCAACATGCTCTTTCTCTACGTCTTCGGCGGGATGGCCGAGGCACGCATGGGCCGGCTGCCGTTCGCCGCCTTCTACCTCATCATCGGCTACCTGGCGCTGCTCGGCTACGCGGCCGCCCACGCCTCCTCGGACCAGACGCTGGTGGGCGCCTCCGGCTCGATCTCCGGGGTGCTCGGGGCCTTCCTCTATCTCTTCCCCACAGCGCGGGTGACCAGCGTCTTCCCCTTCCTGTTCTTCCTGCCGCTGCGCTTTCCCGCCTGGATGGTGCTGCTGTTCTGGTTCTTCCTGCAGTGGCAGGCCGCGCAGCACGACCCGCGCGGCCCCGGGGTCGCCTACCTCGCCCATGTCATCGGGTTCGCGCTCGGCTTCCTCTACGCCTGGGCCCGCTACAGGAGGGATAGTGTGGGGGCCACCAGGCGGAACGACCGGGCGACCGAGGGAGAGAGCCAGCCGTGATCACGTCGATCGTGCTCATCAAGACCAGCGTGGACCAGATCCCCGAGATCGCCGAGAAGATCGCCGCCCTGGACGGGGTCAGCGAGGTCTACTCGGTCACCGGAGCCCACGATCTGATCGCGATGGTGCGGGTGGCCGCGCATGACGACCTCGCGGACGTCATCCCCGGCCGCATCAGCAAGGTCCCCGGCGTCGCCTCCACGGAGACGCACATCGCGTTCCGCACGTATTCCCAGCACGACCTTGAGGCCGCCTTTGCGATTGGCCTCGACGCGTAGGCCTGTTTTTCCCCACGTTTTCGGCTGTCCCGCCGTGGTTCTTCTCGCCGTTGCGCTCGGCGGCGCACCCGCACGTTGTCGGCTGGCCCGCCGCGGGTGTTTGTCGCCGTTGCGCCTGCGGCGGGCTGGTTGCCGCTGCGCTGGCTGATCGGCTGCGGGACCGGCCCTCCGGACTCCGTCCTGCGGTCCGCCCCCTCCCGTTGGGGGTGGATGAAGACCGGTGGGGGCGGACCTCATCCCTCGACTACACGCAGACGACGGCCGGGGCCCGCCCCCACCGGCCTCTTCCCACCCACTACGGGAGGGGCCGCGCCGCAGGACGAAGTCCGGAGGAGCGGCACCGCACCCGACCACCCACGCCCGCCGCAGGCGCAACGGCGAAACACCCCGACGGCGGGCCAGCCGACAACGTGCGGCGCGCCGCAAAGCGCAACGGCGAAAAACCACCACGGCGGGACAGCCGAAAACGTGGGAATCAACCCGCGCTACGCACGGGAACACAACGGCCGTCCTCAGTGCGGTAGTTCCAGGTGGCGCCGTCCGTCACCAGTTCCTTGACCGCGCGGAGGAAGCGGTCAACGTGCTCATCCGGCGTGCCCACGCCAAAGCTCACGCGGATGGCGTTCAGCGATCGCTCGCCGGGGGCTGCCTCCGGGGCGCCGCACTCCCCGGGGTCCTGCGGCTCGCTGCCCAGGAGGGTCCGTACCAGGGGGTGGGCGCAGAACAGGCCGTCGCGGACGCCGATGCCGTACTCCGCCGACAGGGCCGCGGCGAAGTGTGAGCTGTTCCAGCCCTCGACGACGAAGGAGAGGACGCCGACGCGTGCGGCGTCGGCGCCGAAGAGCGAGAGGACCTGGACCTCGGGCACCTCGGCCAGGCCCGCCCGGACGCGGTCGATCAGTTCCTGCTCACGGGCGATCAGCTCCGGGAAACCGGCCTCGGTCAGTGCCTGGCAGGCGGAGGCGATGGCGTAGGCGCCGATGACGTTCGGCGAGCCGGCCTCGTGCCGGGCCGCGGTGGTGTGCCACTCGATGTCCACCCCGCCGTCCGTACGGCGGGAAACCTTGCGGCTGGCGCCGCCGCCCGCCAGGTACGGTGCGGCGTCCTGCAGCCAGTCCGCGCGGCCGGCCAGCACACCGGCGCCGAACGGCGCGTACAGCTTGTGGCCGGAGAAGGCGACCCAGTCGGCGTCCAGCTCGGCGAGGTCCACGGGGTGGTGCGGGACGAGCTGCGCCGCGTCCAGCACGATTCGCGCGCCGTGCGCGTGGGCCGCGGCCGCCAGTTCCCGTACCGGCCACAGCTCACCGGTGACGTTGGACGCGCCCGTCACGCAGACCAGCGCGGGGCCGTAGGGCTCGCGCTCGGCCAGCGCCTTCTCCAGGGTGTCCACCGCCTGCCGCGGGGTGCGCGGCGCGTTGAGGTAGGTCACGGCGACATCCGCGCGCTGTTCCCACGGCAGCAGCGAGGCGTGGTGCTCGGTCTCGAAGACGAACACCCGGGTGCCCTGCGGGAGGGCGGCGGCCAGCAGGTTCAGCGAGTCGGTGGTCGAGCGGGTGAACACCACCTGGTCGTCGGCGCGGCAGCCGAGGAACTCCGCGATCGTCCGGCGGCTGTTCTCGAAGAGGTCGGTGGAGAGCTGGGAGAGGTATCCGGCGCCGCGGTGGACGCTGCCGTAGTACGGGGCGTAGGCGGCGACGTCGTCCCAGACGCGCTGGAGGGCGGGGGCGCTGGCGGCGTAGTCCAGCGCGGCGTAGTCGACCTCGCCGCCGGTCACGAGCGGGACGCGGACATCCCGGCCGAGAACCGGCAGCGGGGCACAAACGGAACGGTCGGCGGCAACGGCGGCAACAGACATGGCGAACTCCCGTAAGAGGTAAGCGAATTCGCTGCGGGCGGGCGTACGGAAGGAACCGTCGGGGCACCGCAGCGGAAAGGAAAAAGGGATGCGGAGAAGGGGCCGTCGAGCCCTATCGCATTCGCTGATTCACGGAAGTTCTCCCTCGAGGACCAGGATCCCTGGCGAGGGATCCGCGCTTGCCGCAGACCTCGCTGCCTGCGGCCTGGTCATCACCCGGGGCACCCCGCCACGGAAGGAGGGTTGCCGGACAGCGGGCCGGGGCCTGTGTCGCTGTCACTCGTGACCTGCGCAGAATCATGCCATACCGCCGGTACGCCGCAAGGCCCGGTCCATATGACGGAACGGGCCTTGCGTCACACCCTGCGTGACCGGGCGCTCAGGCGTTACTGGCCGCCACCCAGCGCTCCAGCGCCCGCTTGGCCGCCCCGGAGTCGATCGCGGCGGCGGCGGTGGCGATACCGGCCCGGATCTGCTCCGCCAGCGGGGCATCGGTGGGCTCCAGGGCGACCAGCGCCGCCGCCGCGTTCAGCAGCACCGCCTCGCGTACCGGCCCGGTCTCGCCGTCGAGCAGCCGGCGCGCCACCTCCGCGTTGTACGAGGCGTCCGCGCCGCGCAGCGACTCCACCGGCACCAGGTCGATGCCCACGTCCCGCGGGTCGAAGGCCTCCTCGCGCACCGTGCCGTCCCGGACGACCCACACCCGCGAGGTCGCGGTCGTGGTCAGCTCGTCCAGGCCGTCGTCGCCGCGGAACACCAGCGCCGAGGAGCCGCGCTCGGCGAGCACCCCGGCCAGGATGGGCGCCATCCGGGCGTCCGCGACGCCGGTCGCCTGGGCGCGGACCTTGGCGGGGTTGGTCAGCGGGCCCAGCACGTTGAAGGTGGTGCGGATGCCGAGCTGGCCCCGGGCGTTGGCGACGTGCCGCAGCGAGGGGTGGAACTTCACCGCGAAGCAGAAGGTGATCCCTGCTTCCTCGGCGACCTCGACGACCCGTCGCGGGGTGAGATCGAGGTTGACCCCGAGCTTCTCCAGGACGTCGGAGGCGCCGCTGGCCGAGGATGCGGCGCGGTTGCCGTGCTTGACGACCTTGGCGCCGGTGCCGGCCACCACGATCGAGGACATCGTGGAGATGTTGACGGTCTTGGCTCCGTCGCCGCCGGTGCCGACGATGTCCACGCTCGGCCCGGGCACCTCGATCAGCCGGGCGTGCTCGTACATCGTCCGCACGAGGCCGGAGATCTCCGCGACGGTCTCGCCCTTGGCCCGCAGCGCCACCGCGAACCCGGCGATCTGGGCGTCGCCGGCCTCGCCCCGCATGATCTTGTCCATCGCCCATGCGGTGTCGTCCGCGGTGAGGTCACGGCCGTCGAGCAGGGCGTTCAGGAGGCCCGGCCAGGTCTGGGCCGCCACGCTGTCGCCGCCAAAGGGGGTCGCAACGCTCATGGTCCACACTCCTGGTTTGTCTCCTGCTTCTGTCGCTCACCCTATCGAGCCGCCGGACACGCCGGAGGGCCCCGTCCGTCCGGACGGGACCCTCTGGGTGGCGTGCTCCCTACGGTGCGCTACGAGGCGCCGCGGTGATCAGTGGTGGCCGTGGCCGCTGGTGATCTCCTTGTACTCCTCGACCGTGGGCTTGGCGATGACGCTGTCCTCGCCGTAGTAGCTCTCGGAGAGCTTGGCGCGCAGCTTCTGCGTACGCGGGATCTTGCGCCGCACGCCGTTCTCGTCGACCTCCGGGCCCAGTTCGAGCGGCTCGGGCTGCTCGTGCTGGGTGAGGAGGTGCAGCTGCTCCTGTTCGAGCGGCTCGTGGACCTCGATGAACTCACCGTGCGGCAGGCGCTTGATGATGCCGGACTCGCGGCCGTGCAGCACCTTGTCCTTGTCGCGCCGCTGCAGACCCAGGCAGATCCGCTTGGTGGCGATGAAGCCCAGCACCGGCCCCACGAAGAACGCGATCCGGACGAACCAGGTGATCGAGTTGATCGACAGGTGGAAGTGCGTGGCCCACAGGTCGTTGCCGCCACCGATCAGCATCACGAAGTACGCGATCAGCCAGGCGACACCGAAGCCCGTACGGGTCGGGACGTTGCGCGGGCGGTCCAGGATGTGGTGCTCGCGCTTGTCGCCGCGGACCCAGGACTCCACGAACGGGTAGACCGCGATGGCGACCAGGACCAGCGGGAAGATCAGGATCGGGATCAGCACGCCGAAGTTGAGGGTGTGGCCCCAGAAGTTCCACTCCCAGCCCGGCATGACACGCACCAGACCCTCGGCGAAGCCCATGTACCAGTCGGGCTGGGCGCCGGTGGACACCTGGTCGGGGCGGTACGGGCCGATGGCCCACACCGGGTTGATGCTGGCGATCGCGGCGATCGCCGCGATCACACCGAAGACCAGGAAGAAGAAGCCTCCGGCCTTGGCCATGTAGACCGGCAGCAGCGGCATGCCCACGACGTTGTTGTTGGTCTTGCCGGCACCCGGGAACTGGGTGTGCTTGTGGTAGAAGACCAGGATCAGGTGCGCCACCAGCAGGCCGAGCATGATGCCCGGCAGCAGCAGCACGTGCACCGTGAAGAACCGCGGGATGATGTCGTGCCCCGGGAACTCCCCGCCGAAGATGAAGAACTGCAGGTACGAACCGACCAGCGGCATCGCCAGGATGACGCCCTCGATGAACCGCACACCGGTGCCGGAGAGCAGGTCGTCGGGGAGCGAGTAACCGGTGAAGCCGGTGAACATGCCCAGCACGAACAGCAGGAAGCCGAACAGCCAGTTGACCTCGCGCGGCTTGCGGAAGGCGCCGGTGAAGAACACCCGCATCATGTGGACCATCATCGCGGCCAGGAAGACCAGCGCGGCCCAGTGGTGGATCTGGCGGATCAGCAGACCACCCCGCACGTCGAAGCTGATGTTCAGCGTCGACTCGAAGGCCTGCGTCATCCGGATTCCCTGCATGGGCACATAGGAACCGTGATAGGTCACCTCGGCCATGCTCGGGTGGAAGAACAGCGTCAGATAGACACCGGTCAGGATGATGATGATGAAGCTGTAAAGCGCGACCTCGCCCAGCATGAAGGACCAGTGGTCCGGGAAGATCTTGCGCATGTTGGACTTGGCGAGGCTGTAGATGCCCAGCCTGCCGTCCGCCCAGTCGGCGATCCGCTCGCCCCGTGGCGCCTGGCCACGGCGCGTGGTGGTCGCGCTCGTCTCGTTACTCATCCGCGCTCCCAGAAGCTCGGGCCGACGGGCTCCTCGAAGCCGTTTGCGGCCTCCAGGAAGCCGTCCTTCTCCGTGATGTGCAGCTGCGGCAGGGCGTGACCGGCCGGACCGAAGATCACCCGACCACCGTCAGAGAGGTCGAAGGTCGACTGGTGGCAGGGGCAGAGCACATGGTGCGTCTGCTGCTCGTACAGGCTGATCGGGCAGCCCACGTGGGTGCAGATCTTGGAGTACGCCACGATGCCCTCGTGCGACCAGGACAGCTCGTGCTTGTCCTTGATGTTCTGCGGCTGGATCCGCACGAGCATCAGGGCGTCCTTGGCGATCTTCTCCGCGAACTCCTCGTCGTCCTCCTCCAGACCCTCGGGCTTGGCGAAGGTGAGCGAACCGACGGCGATGTCCTCGGGACGCAGCGGGAGGTTGGTGGACGCGTTGACGAGGCGGACGCCCTTCTTCCAGTTCGTCGTCCGCAGCTTGGTGCCGGGCAGCGGCCCGAGGTCACGCAGCAGGACGACGCCGGAGAGCGGCACCAGGGCCAGCGCGCCGAACATCGTGTTGCGGACCAGCTTGCGGCGGCCGATCTGCGACTCCTTCGCACCTTCTGCGAAGTCCGCCATGACCTTGGCCTTGACCTCGGGGGCCGCCTCGATCGGGTGGCGCTCGTCGGCGACCTCCTCGTCCGACATCAGCGTGCGGGCCCAGTGGACCGCGCCGGCGCCGATGCAGAAGAGCGCCGCACCGAGGGTCAGCCCCAGCGCGAAGTTCAGCGCGCTGATGTGGCCGATCGGCCAGATGTAGACGATCTTGTCGATCGGGATCGCCACATACGAGGCGATGAAGGCGACCGTCGCGATCATCGACACGACGAAGAGGAGAGCCACGGTGCGCTCGGAGCGCTTGGCGGCCCGCTCGTCGATGTCCTGGGCACGGTGCTCGTGGGGCGGCAGACCCGGGTCGGCGAACGGGTTCTCCGCCGTGATCACCGCACCCTCGTGAGCCGTCTCCCGCTCACCGGGAAGGGTTTCTTCTGGCACGTCTTCGTGTCGTCCAGTCTCGCTCATGACTTCTTGGCCTTCGTAGTCCGGGCCGCGACCCAGATGGCGACCGCGATCAGCGCGCCCAGGCCGAAGATGTAACCGAAGAGACCCTCACTGACCGGACCGAGACCACCGAGGTCGAGGCCGCCCGGGCTCTCCGATTCATCGCCGTTGACCGCGCCGAGGTACGCGATGATGTCCTTCTTGTTCTGCTTCGACAGCGAGCCGTCACCGAAGGAGGGCATGTTCTGCGGGCCGGTTTCCATGGCCTCGTAGATGTGCTTCGGGTCCACGCCCTCGAGCGTCGGTGCGAACTTGCCGTTGGTGAGGGCGCCGCCCTTACCGGTGAAGTTGTGGCACTGCGCGCAGTTGGTGCGGAACAGCTCGCCGCCCTTGCCGATGTTGGCGCCCTCGGAGTTGTACTGCGACTTCTCCGGAATGGTCGGGCCGGCACCCAGCGACGCGACGTAGGCCGCGAGCTGGTCGATCTGGGCGTTGGTGTAGATGTTCCGCTTCCGCGGCACCTGGGCGCCGGGCTGCTGGGCGGGCATACGGCCGGTGCCGACCTGGAAGTCGACGGCGGCGGCGCCCACGCCGACCAGGCTCGGGCCGTCGGAGGTGCCCTGACCGCCGGTGCCGTGGCAGCTTGCGCAGCCCACGGCGAAGAGCTTCTTGCCCTCCTTGATGGCAAGAGACTGGGCGGTGTCATCGGCCTGAGCCTTGTCCGCCGGCGCGAACGCGGCGTACAGCCCCCCAGTGACCGCCAGCGCGAAGAGTAGGACGACGAGCGCCGCCAGCGGATGGCGCCGTCGTGCGGAGAGCTTTTTCACGGATTACCCCGGTGTCAGGATCTTCTGCGTCGATGCTTTGGCTATGTCTGTCTGATATGCGGGCCCGGCAAGGCCCCGTACCGGTTACCGGATCAGGTAGATCGTGGCGAAGAGGCCGATCCAGACGACATCGACGAAGTGCCAGTAGTAGGACACGACGATGGCCGCGGTGGCCTGCGTGTGGGTGAACCTCTTGGCCGCGTACGTCCTGCCCAGGACCAGCAGGAAGGCGATCAGACCGCCTGTCACATGCAGTCCGTGGAAGCCGGTGGTCAGGTAGAACACCGAGCCGTAGGGGCCGGACGAGAGCGACAGGCCCTCGTGCTTGACCAGCTCGGTGTACTCGAAGACCTGACCGCCGATGAAGATCGCACCCATGATGAAGGTGACCACGAACCAGGCCCGGAGCTTCTTGACGTCGCCGCGCTCGGCGGCGAAAACGCCGAGCTGGCAGGTCAGCGAGCTGAGCACCAGGATCGTGGTGTTGGTCGCGGAGAACGGAAGATTCAGCGCACTGGCGGATTCCTTCCAATACGCCTCGCCGGTCACCGATCGAAGGGTGAAGTACATCGCGAAGAGGGCCGCGAAGAACATCAGCTCGGAACTCAGCCAGATGATGGTTCCGACGCTGGTGAGGTTCGGCCGATTGACCGACGGGTGCGCGTGCCCGGTTTCTACTGTCGTTGCTGTCGCCACGACCGACATTATGTCGGTCGCTTATCCCGCCCTCACTCCGGGGGGTCCCGTTCGGTGTGTCAAGGGCGTATGCCCTGCTCGTACGGCCCATTTCGGCGATCGCTCGAAGGAGGGACGCAGCGGCCGGGACGCGGAGCCCGGACCCCGTCGGGACCTCTCCTGACGGCCCGTCGGGAAGATCCCGGATCCGTCCGACCCCTCCTGTCGGCACCCCCCGCGGGAGTAGCATCCGCCCCACCCGATGCTGTGCCGCTACGAAGCGTGGAGGAACGATGCAGGCGACTGCCACGGTGCTGGTCTACAGCGACAACGCGGGCACCCGCGAGCAGGTCCGGCTGGCGGCCGGACGGCGCCCCGCCGCCGATGCCCCGCAGATCGAGATCCTGGAGTGCGCCACCGCACCGGCCGTGCTCACGGCGCTGGAGCAGGGCGGCATCGACGTCTGCGTACTGGACGGCGAGACCGCCCCCGCGGGCGGAATGGGCGTCTGCCGGCAGATCAAGGACGAGATCTTCCAGTGTCCGCCGGTGCTGCTGCTGATCGGCCGCCCCCAGGACGCCTGGCTAGCGACCTGGAGCCGGGCGGACGCCGCGGTGACCCATCCGCTGGACCCGGTCGCCTTCGCCGACGCACTGGCCGGCCTGCTGCGCCGCAGGCGCCTCGTACAGGCCTGAGCGGCCTGCTGGGCGGCGCTCAGAAGGTCGGGCGCAGTCGGGCGTCGTCGGCGGGGTTCTGTTCGCGCTCGGCGGTTCCTGTGGTGCTGGACGCCTTGTTCTTCAGCGCGCTGCCGGCCCGCCATTCCTGCCAGGGCATGTTCCAGTCGCCGAAGCCGTTGTCGAACGGCGTCATGGTCTCGCCGCCGCTGTTGACGACCTTGACGATGTCGCCGACCCGGACGTGGTTGAAGAACCACTGGGCGTTGCCGGTGGACATGCCCGTACAGCCGTGGCTGACGTTCGCCGCGCCCTGGGATCCGACGGACCAGGGTGCGGCGTGCACGTACTCACCGCTCCAGGTCACCCGGGTGGCCCAGTAGACCGGCAGGTCGTAGGAGTCCGAGCTGCCGGCGGCGATGCCGACGGTCGAGCTGCGCATCCGTACGAAGCTCTCCTTGCCGAGGACGACCTTGACGCCGTTACGGGTGGAGAATCCGGGCTTGCCGGTGGTCACGGGGATGGTGTTGATCTCCTCACCGTTGCGCAGCACCGTCATGTGGTGTGCCGCCGCGTCGGTGATGGCCTCCACCCGGTCGCCGGTGGTGAGCCGCAGCGGCTTGGACGGGCCGCCGTAGAGCCCCTTGGCGATCTTCAGGCCGGCCAGGTTGCTGTGCACCGAGATGGTGGCGTGGGCGGGCCAGTACTCCTTCGGCCGGAAGTGCAGCTTCTTGCCGTCCACCCAGTGCCAGGCGCCCTCGACCCGCGGCATGGAATCGACCTTCAGGGCGCTCTCGACGATGGCCCGCTGCTTGGCGTCCTTGACCGGCCGGCTCAGCTCGGCGGTGACCGGCTGGCCGACGCCGTACTCGCCGCCCTCCGGCCCGAAGACCGCGGTCAACTGGCCGTCGGCGTCCGCGGTGTGGACCGTGAGCGTCTTGCGGCCGGGCGCACCGTCCCCGTCCTCGGTGCTCACCCGCACCGTGTAGCGGCTGCCGGCGGCCAGCGGCACCGTGGTGCGCCAGCGCCTGCCGTCGGCGCTCAGCTCGCCACGGACGAAGCGGCCGGTGGAGTCGGTGGCGGTCACGTCGGTGATCCGCGCGTCGTCCCCCTTGACGGAAACCTCAAGCGGCTTGTCTGGGTCCGCCTTCTTTTTGCCGTCGGGGGTGTTGGCCGTGATCTGGTCGGCCGCGTCGTAGGGAGCGGCGGAGAGCGCTTCCGAATCCGAGCCCCCGCACGCGGTGGCGCTCACCGCAAGGGGCACGAGCAGGAGGCCGCAGCTCAGCACCGTCCGGGTTCGAGGTCTGTGACTCATGACCCAAAAATATGAAGAATCACCTGGCCCAGCGCGCTGGAGGACTGCAAACGGGTCTGTCCCCGGCCCGGAAACGGGGCGGGCCCGGGCACCCCGTCAGGGTGTCCGGGCCCGCCGTACGGCAGTGCGCGTGCTTACTGCGTGCGGTTCTCACCGTGGTAGTACTCGAAGACCCAGCCGAAGAGTCCGACGAAGATCACCGGCAGCGAGAAGTACAGCAGCCACCAGCCGAAGACGACTCCCAGGAAGGCGAGCGCGCCACCGATCGCCAGGGACAGCGGCTGCCAGCTGTGCGGGCTGAAGAAGCCCAGCTCGCCGGCGTCGTCCGAGACCTCGGCGTTCTCGTTGTCCTGTGCACCCGCGTCGACCCGCCGGGCCGTGAAGGCCAGGTAGTAGCCGACCATGATGCACAGGCCGAAGGCGAGGAACAGCGCGGTGGTACCCGCAGGCTCCTTCGACCACAGGCCATAGACGATCGCCATGACGAGGACGAAGACGGAGAGCCAGATGAACATCTTGCCCTGGATCTTCACTTGCCCGCCTCCTTGCCGCCGGCGAGGGCCTTGTCGGCCTCGGTGCCGTGGCCGTTGTGCAGCGCGTCAAGGGCTGCGATCTCCGGGTGGTGCAGGTCGAACGCCGGGGATTCGGAGCGAATACGCGGCAGGGTGAGGAAGTTGTGCCGCGGCGGCGGGCAGGACGTCGCCCACTCCAGCGAGCGGCCGTAGCCCCACGGGTCGTCGACCTCGATCTTCTCGCCGTACTTCGACGTCTTCCAGACGTTGTAGAGGAACGGCAGGATCGACAGGCCCAGCAGGAACGAGCTGATCGTCGAGATGGTGTTCAGCGTCGTGAAGCCGTCGGCCGCGAGGTAGTCCGCGTAACGCCGCGGCATGCCCTCGGCGCCCAGCCAGTGCTGGACGAGGAAGGTGCCGTGGAAGCCCACGAACAGCGTCCAGAAGGTGATCTTTCCGAGCCGCTCGTCCAGCATCTTGCCGGTCATCTTCGGCCACCAGAAGTGGAATCCGGCGAACATCGCGAAGACGACCGTACCGAACACGACGTAGTGGAAGTGCGCCACCACGAAGTACGAGTCGGAGACGTGGAAGTCCATCGGCGGCGAGGCCAGGATGACACCGGTCAGACCACCGAAGGTGAAGGTGATCAGGAAGCCGATCGCCCACAGCATCGGCGTCTCGAAGGACAGTGAGCCCTTCCACATCGTGCCGATCCAGTTGAAGAACTTCACACCCGTCGGCACCGCGATGAGGAACGTCATGAAGGAGAAGAACGGCAACAGCACGCCGCCCGTCACATACATGTGGTGCGCCCACACCGTGACCGAAAGACCGGCGATCGAAACCGTCGCCGCAATCAGACCGATGTAGCCGAACATCGGCTTCCGGGAGAACACCGGAATGACCTCGGAAATGATGCCGAAGAACGGCAGGGCGATGATGTACACCTCGGGATGGCCGAAGAACCAGAAGAGGTGCTGCCAGAGCAACGCGCCGCCGTTTGCGGCGTCGAAGACATGCGCACCGAATTTGCGGTCCGCCTCCAGCGCGAGCAGCGCGGCCGCCAGCACCGGGAAGGCCAGCAGGACCAGCACGGCGGTCAGCAGCACGTTCCAGACGAAGATCGGCATCCGGAACATCGTCATGCCCGGCGCCCGCATGCAGATGATCGTCGTGATGAAGTTGACCGAGCCGAGGATCGTGCCGAAGCCGGAGAAGGCCAGACCCATGATCCACATGTCCGCGCCGACGCCCGGCGAACGCACCGCGTCCGACAGCGGCGAGTACGCGAACCAGCCGAAGTCCGCCGCACCCTGCGGGGTGAGGAAGCCGGCCACCGCGATCAGCGAGCCGAAGAGGTAGAGCCAGTAGGCGAACATGTTCAGCCGCGGGAACGCCACGTCGGGCGCGCCGATCTGCAGCGGCATGATCCAGTTCGCGAAACCGGCGAACAGCGGCGTCGCGAACATCAGCAGCATGATCGTGCCGTGCATCGTGAACGCCTGGTTGAACTGCTCGTTCGACATGATCTGCGTGCCGGGACGGGCCAGTTCGGCGCGCATGAGGAGCGCCATCACGCCGCCGATGCAGAAGAACGCGAACGACGTGACCAGGTAGAGCGTGCCGATCGTCTTGTGGTCAGTGGTGGTGAGCCACTGGACGGCAGCGATACCGGGTTGCTTCTTGCGTACGGGCGGTGCTGCCGGAGCCGTATCGGCGGCGGCACCCTGAGGTTCGTTGAGGATGCTCACTGGTTCTTCGTCTCCGCATTCCTGGCGTGATCCGTCTGCTTGATGCCCGACGGCAGGTATCCGGTCTGGCCCTTCTTCGCCAGGTCCTTCAGGTGTGCCCGGTACCGCTCGGGGGACACGACCTTGACGTTGAAGAGCATCCGGGAGTGGTCGACGCCGCAGAGCTCGGCGCACTTGCCCATGAAGGTGCCCTCCTTGTTGGGAGTCACCTCGAAGACGTTGGTGTGGCCCGGGATGACGTCCTGCTTCATCAGGAACGGCACCACCCAGAAGGAGTGGATGACATCACGAGAGGTCAGCACGAACTGAACCGTCTCGCCCTTCGGCAGCCACAGGGTCGGACCGGGGTTGCCGGTCTGCGGGTTGCGCTCGCCCGGGGTGCCCACGTCGTAGACGCCGTCCGCACCGGCCGGCGCGGTCTTCTTCCACTTGTCCGGGACCGCGGAGAGTGCACTGGAGTCGATGGCCGAGGTGGACTTGTTGCCGTCCACGTTCTCCAGGTAGTTGAACGCCCAGCTCCACTGGAAGCCCACCACGTTCACGACGTGGTCCGGCTTCTTGGAAGTCTTCAGCAGCGCACTCTCATCACGTGCGGTGAAGTAGAAAAGCACCGCAATGATGATGAACGGGACGATCGTGTACAACGCCTCGATCGGCATGTTGTACCGGGTCTGCGCGGGGACCTCCACCTTGGTCCTGCTGCGGCGGTGGAAGATCACACTCCAGATGATCAGGCCCCACACCAGCACGCCCGTTGCGAGGGCGGCGGCCCAGGAGCCTTGCCAAAGAGAGAGGATCCGCGGCGCCTCGTCGGTGACGGGCGTTGGCATGCCGAGGCGGGGGAAGTCCTTATATGTGCAACCAGTAGCGGTCGCCAGGACCAGGCCCGCAGCAAGCACCTGCGGCAGCTTCCGCCGCATCGGGCGCCGCGACGAGCGGTCGGAGCCGTTGGGACTCACGTAGCGCCTTCCCGAGAGTCTCGCCCGCGCGGTCGGCTGCGGCCTTACTCGCTGGTCGGTCGCCGCCCTGCGTCGGGCAGGGGTTTGGATGTTTATGCGGGCCAAACCTTACTGGACGCTATTTGGGGTCGCGCGGGGAGGGTGCCCAACGCGCCGCGCCGCACCCCTAAGGGGTGGCCAGGCCCATGGCGGGCGGCCCGCCGAACCCCCGAATACCCGCTTCCACCAGGCATCTGACGCCGTACCCGGCACCGCGCCCGGGCCGCTTCGTCCGGGCCCCGGCGGCCGCCCCGTCCGCCGCCGGACCGATTCCACGCACCGCCCGCGGCCGGTGTTCTACCGTCGTTACGTGCCCTACTTCGACGCGGCCTCGACCGCCCCGCTGCACCCCGTCGCCCGCGAGGCGCTCCTCGCCTCGCTCGACGAAGGGTGGGCCGACCCGGCCCGCCTCTATCGCGAGGGGCGGCGCGCCCGGCTGCTGCTGGACGCCGCCCGGGAGGCCGCGGCCGAGGCGGTCGGCTGTCGCCCGGACGAATTGGTTTTCACCCCTTCGGGGACACAGGCGGTCCATACGGGAGTGTCCGGCGCGCTGGCGGCCCGTCGGCGGGCCGGCCGCCGGCTGCTGCACTCCGCCGTCGAGCACTCCTCGGTGCTGCATGCCGCCGAGGTCCATGAGGCGGCCGGCGGGAGCCGGGCGGAGCTGCCGGTGGACCGTACGGGTCGGGTGGCGGCCGGCGAGGTGGCCGCCGCGCTCGGTACGGACACCGCGCTGGTCTGCCTCCAGTCCGCGAACCACGAGGTGGGGACCGAGCAGCCGGTCGACGAGGTGGCGGAGCTCTGCCGGGAGGCGGGGGTGCCGCTGCTGGTGGACGCGGCCCAGTCGCTGCCGTGGGGGCCGGTGCCCGGCCCCTGGTCGCTGCTGGCGGCCAGCGCCCACAAGTGGGGCGGTCCGCCCGGTGTGGGGCTGCTCGCGGTCCGCAAGGGGACCCGGTTCGCGCCCCAGGGGCCGGCGGACGAGCGGGAGTCGGGCCGCAGCCCGGGCTTCGAGAACCTCCCGGCGATCGTGGCCGCCGCGGCTTCGCTGCGCGCGCTGCGGGCGGACCCGGGGACGGACGCGGAAGCGGCGCGGCTGCGGCTCCTGGTGGACCGGATCCGCGCACGGGTGCCGGAGCTGGTGCCGGACGTGGAGGTGGTCGGCGACCCGGTGCGCCGCCTGCCGCATCTCGTCACCTTCTCCTGTCTCTATGTCGACGGGGAGACCCTGCTGCACGAGCTGGACCGGGCGGGCTTCTCGGTGTCGTCCGGCTCGTCGTGTACGTCCAGCACCCTGACGCCGAGCCATGTGCTGCGGGCGATGGGGGTGCTGTCCGAGGGAAATGTCCGGATCTCGCTGCCGTACGGCACGGCCGAGGCGGAGGTGGAGCGCTTCCTGGCGGTGCTGCCGCAGGTGGTGCGCTCGGTGCGGGAGCGGCTGGGCGTCCCGGCGGCGGGCGGCGGGGAGGTGCCGGCGGCGGACGGCGGGGCTCCGCAGACCGCCCCGGCGGCACCGGCCGCGGAGCCCGCCGAGGCGGCCGGGCTGGTCGTCGATGCGCTGGGCAAGCGCTGCCCGATCCCCGTCATCGAGCTCGCGAAGGTGATCGGCGAGGTGCCGGTCGGCCAGACGGTGACGGTGCTCTCCGACGACGAGGCCGCCCGGCAGGACATCCCCGCCTGGTGCACCATGCGCGACCAGGAGTACGTGGGTGAGCGGGCGGCCGGGCGCGGCGCCGCGTATGTCGTGCGGCGCCGCGCCTGACGCGGTGGTTCAGGCCAGGTGCTGCTGGACCTCGTTCGCGGCCTCGTGGCCGTAGGCCTTGGTGAAGCGGTCCATGAAGTGGCTGCGGTGCAGCTCGTACTCCTGGGTGCCGACGGTCTCGATGACCAGGGTCGCGAGCATGCAGCCGACCTGCGCGGCGCGCTCCAGGCCGACGCCCCAGGCCAGGCCGGACAGGAAGCCGGCGCGGAAGGCGTCGCCGACGCCGGTCGGGTCGGCCTTGACCTTCTCCTCCGGCACGCCGACCTCGATCGTCGGCTCGCCGACCCGCTCGATGCGGACGCCGCTGGCGCCGAGGGTGGTGACGCGGGTGCCGACCTTGGCGAGGATCTCCTCGTCGGTCCAGCCGGTCTTGGACTCGATCAGGCCCTTCTCGTACTCGTTGGAGAAGAGGTAGGCGGCGCCCTCCATGAGGGTGCGGATGGCGTCGCCGTCCATGCGGGCGATCTGCTGGGAGAAGTCGGCACCGAAGGGGATACCGCGGCTGCGGCACTCCTCGGTGTGCCGGATCATCGCCTCGGGGTCGTCCGCGCCGATCAGGACCAGGTCCAGGCCGTCGACCCGCTCGGCGACGTGCTGCAGCTCGATCAGCCGGGCCTCGCTCATCGCGCCGGTGTAGAAGGAGCCGATCTGGTTGTGGTCGGCGTCGGTGGTGCACACGAAGCGCGCGGTGTGCAGCACCTCGGAGATGCGTACGGAGCGGGTGTCGACGCCGTGGCGGTCGAGCCAGGCGCGGTACTCCTCGAAGTCGTTGCCGGCGGCACCGACCAGGATCGGCTCGGTGCCGAGCTGGCCCATGCCGAAGCAGATGTTGGCGGCGACGCCGCCGCGGCGGACGTCGAGCTGGTCGACCAGGAACGAGAGGGAGACCGTATGCAGCTGGTCGGCGACCAACTGATCGGCGAAGCGGCCGGGGAAGGTCATCAGGTGGTCGGTGGCGATGGAGCCGGTGACTGCGATACGCACGACGGGTCTGCTCCTGCGGAAGGCGTAGGGGCGGGCGGACGTGAAGCAACGCTACCCGGCGGGGTGGCACGCCACCCGGTCATCCCGGACACTTGAGCTACTGAAACTACCCAATAGTAGGTCTTTCTCCACGGTTTATGACTGCGTACGGTGCCGCTATGACCAAGCCTGTGAAAGCCGTCACACCGTCCCCCGACGCCTCGCCCGCCCGGCAGGACCCGGAGTCGCTCGATGAGCTGCGCGGTGACTGCGCGCGGATGAGGGGTCACTGGAGTACCGAGCAGAGTCCCGCACCGGCACCGGGGCGGGCCGCCGATCTGCACGGCGTCAAGGTCCCCTCGTCCTCCGCCGCTCTGGTGGACGGAATGTCCGAGTACGGCGACTGACCGCGCGCCCGCCGGGGGCCGAACGGCGCCCGGCGGGAACCGCATCCACCCCCGCTCCGTCCCATCGGCGTCCCCTCACGGAGGATGGCACGTCAGATGTTCAGCGGAGCCGAAGGAGCGATGCGGTGAACACCGAGGACAGCAACGACAGCCCGAACCCCACGGAGCGCAGGCGGCGCACCCCGGCGGTGGTCGCGTCGGTGGCCGCCGCGGTGCTGCTGGCCGGGGGCGGCGCGGCGTACTGGGCCTCGTCCACGTCCGGCAGCGGGGCCGCCGGCTCGGCCAAGGGCGACCCGCCGCCCCTCGCGCTCGACGGCTACTCCGGCGGCTCGATCGCGGCCGGTGAGCCCAATCCGCAGGGTGCGAAGTACCGGGCGGTGAAGAAGCTGCCCGGCGGTCCGGCGGCCGCGCCGGTCTACCGCCCCAAGGGCGAGATCAGCCGGGAGTCCGTGGAGCGGCTGGCCAAGGCCCTGGATGTGGCCGGAAAGGTCCGCTCGGAGGGCACCACCTGGAAGGTCGGCGGGCCGACGCGGGACGGCCGCGGCCCCGTCCTCCAGGTGAACAAGACCGGCTCGGGCTCCTGGACGTTCTCGCAGTACGGCACCCCGGGCGGCACCAACTGTGCGCTGCCCGCTTCCCCCAAGGGCGACAAGGGCGGGGACGGTGCCGCCGCGTCGAGCCGGCCCGGCTGTCCGTCGTACCGCGGCGGCGGGGACATCGCGACCGAGGACGACAGCAGCGGCAGGGGCGCGGTCTCGCCGGAGAAGGCCAAGCAGGCGGTGCGGCCGGTGCTGAAGGCGCTCGGCCAGGAGGACGCCAGGCTCGATGCGGGCGGGCTGTCCGGTGCGGTGCGGATCGTCACCACGAACCCGGTGCTGGGCGGGCTGCCGACGTACGGCTGGCAGAGCGATCTGCAGGTCGGCTCGGACGGTCAAGTGGTCGGCGGCAGCGGCCAGTTCGCGAACCCGGTCAAGGGCGCGGAGTATCCGGTGCTGAACGCCGACAGGACGCTGGACCGGCTGAACTCGGGCGAGGGCCGCAAGCCGGCCGGCTGCCCCTCCCCGCCCGGCAAGAAGGACACCAAGGACGGCAAGGCCGGCGGGATCGCGCCGTGCGAGCCGGCGCCGACGAAGGCGCAGCGGCCGTCCGAGGTGACCGGCGCGGCCTTTGGCCTCTCGGTCCAGTACGTGGACGGCGGGCAGGCGCTGGTGCCGTCGTGGCTGTACACGGTGCGCCAGCCGGGCGCCGGCAGCGGCCCGGACGCCACCTCGACGGTCGCGCAGCCGGCCGTGAACCCGAAGTACCTGGCCCACCGGGACGGCGGGGGCAGCTCGCAGGGCCCGGGGAAGCCGCAGAAGCCGTCCGGGAAGCCCGGGGCGATGGCCCTGGAGTCGTACGACGTGAGCGACGGCGGCAAGAAGCTGACGGTGCACTTCTGGGGCGGGGTGTGCAGCGTCTACTCGGTGAGCGCCGAGGAGTCCGGCTCGGCAGTGCAGACCAAGGTCGTCGGCAAGGACAAGAAGCCCGGCCAGATCTGCGTGAAGATCGCCAAGGAGTTCACCAAGACCGTGACGCTGCACAAGCCGCTGGACGGCCGGAAGGTGGTCGACGTCTCGACGGGTGAGTCGGTGCCCAAGCAGTAACGGGTGTGCACGGGCCTCCGGGCCTCCGGGGCGGGGCGTGGGCGCCGGAAATCACCGAGGCACCGGAGGCGGAAACAACGAAAGGCGGCGCTCCCCCACTCGGGGGGCGCCGCCTTCCGTACGTACTGCCCGAGCTCCTTAGCTGAAGGAGTCGCCGCAGGCGCAGGAGCCGGTGGCGTTCGGGTTGTCGATCGTGAAGCCCTGCTTCTCGATGGTGTCGACGAAGTCGATGGAGGCACCGCCCAGGTAGGGGGCGCTCATCCGGTCGGTGACGACCTTGACACCGTCGAAGTCCTTGACGACATCGCCGTCGAGCGAGCGCTCGTCGAAGAAGAGCTGGTAGCGCAGTCCGGAGCAGCCGCCGGGCTGAACGGCCACCCGCAGCGCGAGGTCGTCCCGGCCTTCCTGCTCCAGCAGGCTCTTGACCTTCGACGCGGCCGCGTCGGACAGGATGATGCCGTCGCTGACGGTGGTCTCGTCCTGAACGCTCATCTAGATCTCTCCCGGGTTGTACGGACCGCTTGTCATCGGATGCAACCAGCTGCAACCAACGACGTCCCGGATTAATTCCGGCTGGGCACCACATGTCGAGAAGCCTTCCGGCACACCGCCGGGGGCGGCTTCTCACATTGTTCTCCCATCATGCTCGCACACTGGCGGACAGGAACAGGTGGCCGACCACACACGGCGGGGCGCTGATGCGTCACATCGACACAAGCCCCATCGTCAAAGTGACGTGAAGCAGCTATGATAGATAGCGTCAAATAGACGAAAAGGCTTGTGCAAGAGCCGTCCGCAGAAAAGAGAGGGTGCGTGTTGTGACCACCGCCCAGCCCCTGGACGTCCAGCCGACCCCGCTGGCCCTGCTCCTCCTCGGCCGCGAGGCCGACCCGAAGAGCGAGCGCGGCGTGGAGTGCCCCGGCGATCTGCCGGCTCCGTCGGACCCCGATCTCGTCGAGCGCGCCCGCGCGGCCAAGGCGAAGCTCGGGGACAAGGTCTTCATCCTGGGGCACCACTACCAGCGCGACGAGGTCATCGAGTTCGCCGATGTCACCGGCGACTCCTTCAAGCTCGCGCGGGACGCCGCCGCCCGGCCGGACGCCGAGTACATCGTCTTCTGCGGTGTGCACTTCATGGCGGAGTCGGCCGACATCCTCACCGGCGACGACCAGCAGGTCGTCCTCCCCGACTTGGCCGCCGGCTGCTCGATGGCCGACATGGCCACCGCCGAGCAGGTCGCCGAGTGCTGGGACCAGCTCACCGAGGCCGGTATCGCCGAGCAGGTGGTGCCCGTCTCGTACATGAACTCCTCGGCCGACATCAAGGCCTTCACCGGCAAGCACGGCGGCACGATCTGTACGTCCTCCAACGCCAAGCGGGCGCTGGACTGGGCCTTCGCGCAGGGCGACCCCGCGACGAGCAAGGTCCTCTTCCTGCCGGACCAGCACCTCGGCCGGAACACCGCCGTCCGCGACCTGGGCATGTCCCTGGACGACTGCGTGGTCTACAACCCGCACAAGCCGAACGGCGGCCTGACCGTCGAGCAGCTGCGGGCCGCGAAGATGATCCTGTGGCGCGGCCACTGCTCGGTGCACGGCCGCTTCTCGCTGGAGTCGGTGAACGACGTACGGGCGCGCATCCCCGACGTCAATGTCCTCGTCCACCCCGAGTGCAAGCACGAGGTCGTGGCGGCGGCGGACCAGGTCGGCTCGACGGAGTACATCATCAAGGCCCTGGAGGCCGCCCCGCGCGGCTCGAAGTGGGCCATCGGCACCGAGCTGAACCTCGTCCGCAGGCTGGCCAACCGCTTCGCCGCGGAGGACAAGGAGATCGTCTTTCTCGACAAGACGGTCTGCTTCTGCTCGACGATGAACCGCATCGACCTCCCCCACCTGGTGTGGGCGCTGGAGTCCCTCGCCGCCGGCAAGGTCGTCAACCGCATCGAGGTCGACAAGGAGACGGAGAGCTTCGCGAAGCTGGCGTTGGAGCGGATGCTGGCGTTGCCGTAGCCGACGTTGTCGGCCGGGCCGCGCGTTTTCGGCTTTCCCGCCGTGGGGGTTTGTCGCCGTTGCGCTTTGCGGCGCCGCCGGACGGTGTCGGCTGGCCCGCCGTGGTTGCTTCTCGCCGTTGCGCTTTGCGGCGCCGCCGGACGTTGTCGGCTTTCCCGCCGTGCTTCTTCTCGCCGTTGCGCCTGCGGCGGGCTGGGTGGGTGTCGGGTGCGGTGACGGGCCTCCGGGGCCTGGTGTGTGGACTGCTTCGCTTTACGTCCACACACCAGGCCCCTCCGGCCCGTCCCCTCCCGTGAGTGGAGTACGTGGCGGTGGGTGGGGGCGGGCGCCGAGTTGGCTGCGTGCCCGCCCGGTCAGCGTTCCCGGCGGCGGCGCGGTGGCCGTTCGGCCGTACCGGTTCCGGACGCGGCGGGGGCGGCCTCCAGGGTCCAGCGGACCTTGTCGCCGCCCTTGATCGCGGTGTGGCAGGGGCCCTTCGTGATCTTCTTCTCGTTCACGTACGCGTTCCACTTCTTGGTGCTGTCCGCGGCGTCGCCGTGGATCTCGGTGACCACGTAGTCCTGGGTGGTGGCGTCCCAGCTCGCCCGGACCCCGCCGAGGCCGTAGATGTCGTCGGCGTCGACCAGGGCGGTCAGCGGCGTGGGGCCGATGCCGTCGGCGGCGCAGTAGAAGCCGCCGAAGAGAGTGCGCGGGCCCGTCCGGACGAGTCCCACGCTGGCGGTGTACGAGCCGCCGGTGACCGCCACCCGGACGGCGGCGGTGGATTCCTCGGCGCCGGCAGGCGGGGCGGCCACGAGGGCCAGCGGGAGCAGCAGCGCGGCAGCGGTTACGGGGACGACCCTGCGGGCCGGAGCACTCGGCACGCTCGCTCACCTTTCGTCGGTTCGGCAACCATCAGCCACCAAACCATCACTCTCCGCGGTCGGCGAGAGGTGCGCCTCCGAATGCGTACGTGGCCCCGGACTGCGGACGGGGCGGGCGAAGTCAGTACCGGTCGAGCCCGTCCCGGGAACGCCCAGCACGATGCCCCCGCAAGCACCGGCCTGCGGGGGCATCGATTCGTCGCCGGGGCGTCGTCGTCAGACGGTCGCCGGCTCCGGGGTGCGGTCGTCCTTCCCGGACTGCGGGCCGGAGGTGTCGTTCCGCTTTGCGGCCTTCTTCTTCGCCCGGCGCTCCTTGCGGAGTTCGATCATCGCGTAGAGCGTCGGGACGAGGAGGAGGGTCAGGAGGGTGGAGGTGATCAGGCCGCCGATCACGACCACGGCGAGCGGCTGGGATATGAAGCCGCCGTCACCGGTGATGGAGAGCGCCATCGGGAGCAGCGCCATGATCGTGGCCAGGGCGGTCATCAGGATCGGGCGGAGGCGGTGGCGGCCGCCCTCGATGACCGCCTCCACGACGCCGTAACCCTGCGACCGGTACTGGTTGATGAGGTCGATCAGCACGATGGCGTTGGTGACCACGATGCCGATCAGCATCAGCATGCCGATCATCGCCGGGACGCCCAGCGGGGTGCCGGTGGCGACCAGCAGGCCGATCGCTCCGGTTGCCGCGAAGGGGATCGAGACGAGGAGGATCATCGGCTGGATCAGCGAGCGGAAGGTGGCCACCAGGAGCATGAAGACGATGGCGATGGCCGCCAGCATCGCGAGGCCGAGCGAGGAGAACGCGTCGGACTGGTCCTGGGAGACGCCGCCGATCTTCGCGGTGGCACCGTCCGGCAGCTTCAGCGCATCGATCTTCTTCTGCAACTCGGCGCTGACCGCACCGGTGTTGTCGCCGGTCGGCTTGGCGGTGACGGTCGCCGAGCGGGCGCCGTCGATCCGGGTCATCTGGACCGGGCCGGGGACGGTCTGGACGGTGGCGAGGCTGCTGAGCTTGGCCGGGCCGGACGGGGTCGGGACGGCCAGGTTCTTCAGGTCGTCCTCGGTGGTGGCCGGATGGGCCGCCTTGATGACGATGTCCCGCTCGGTGTCGTCCAGGACGGCCTTGCCGCTCTCGGTGCCGCGGACCGCCTGGGTCACCGCCGCGCCGAGCGTGGTCTGGTCGTAACCGGCCGCGGCCGCCTTGGCGTTGGGTTTCACCGAGATCCGCGGCACGCTCTCGGAGAGGTCGCTCTTGACGTCGGTGACGTGGTCGAGTCCGGCCACCGTCTTGCGGACCTGCTCGCTGGCCTGCTTCAGGACGCCGGCGTCACCGGCCTTGACGACCACGCTCAGGTTCTGGTTGCCGAAGCCGCCGCCGGTGCTGAAGGTGGTGTCGCCGATGGACTTGCCGAGCTTGTCGAGGCCGGCCCGCAGGTCGTCGGTGACCTTGCCGGAGTCCGCGGAGTCCTTCAGCTTGAGCTGGTAGGAGGCCTGGTTGGCGCCGGTGCCGCCGCCGAAGGCCGCCATGAAGCCGGAGGAACCGACGGTGACCTGGTAGTCGGCGATGTCGTCGTTGGACCCGAGCAGCTTCTCGACCTTCTTGGCCTGCTTGTCGGCCGCGTCCAGGCTGGTGCCGGGCTTGAGTTCCTGCTTGAGGGTGAGGGTGTCCTGGGAGCCCTGGTCGAGGAAGTTGGTCTTGAGCAGGGGGCCCATGCCCATGGTGCCGAGAAGGATCACCACGGCGATGACCAGGCTGGTGAACCGACGGCGGGTGGCGAACCGCAGGACCGGGACGTAGAGGCGCTGGAGGGGGCTCTTGGCCTCCTTCTCCTCGGCCGCGCGCCGCAGGTCGTCCGCGGTGGTGCCCTCGGGCAGCTTCGGGGCGCGCAGGAACCAGTAGGACAGCACCGGAACGACCGTCAGGGAGACGATCAGGGAGGAGAGCAGGGCGACCGTCACCGTCAGCGAGAAGGAGCCGAACAGGGCGCCGATCATGCCGCCGACCACACCGATCGGGAGGAAGACCGCGACCGTGGTGAGGGTGGACGAAGTGATCGCTCCGGAGACCTCCTTGACGGCGGAGAGGATGGCCTCGCGGCGCTCCTCGCCATAGCCCAGGTGCCGCTTGATGTTCTCCAGGACGACGATGGAGTCGTCGACGACGCGGCCGATCGCGATGGTCAGCGCGCCGAGGGTGAGCATGTTGAGGGAGAGGTCACCGGTCCACAGCACGATCAGGGTGATGACGACCGAGAGCGGGATGGAGACCGCGGTCACCAGGGTGGAGCGCAGGCTGAGCAGGAAGACCAGGATGACGATGACCGCCATGGCGAGGCCGAGCAGGCCCTCGGTGGTCAGCGAGTCGATCGACTTGGAGACCTGCGGGCCCTGGTCGGAGGCGACCGTGAGGTGGGTGCCCTGGCCCAGGTCCTGACGGATCTTGGGGAGCTTGTCCTTGACCGCGTCGGAGATGGCGACGGCGCTGCCGTCCTTGTCCATCGTCACCATCACGCCGAGGCTGGGCTTGCCGTTGGTGCGGGTGAGGGAGGTCGGGGTGGCCTGCTCCTCCTTGACGGTGGCGACATCGCCGAGGCGGACCGGCTCGGACGCACGCGCGCCGCCCGCGGCGGGAGCGCCGCCTGCCGCTGCACCGGCACCGGCACCCGCACCGCCACCTGCCGACGGGCCGCCGCCCGCGGAGGCACCGGCACCCGCGCCGCCGCCCGCGGACGGGGCGAGGGCCAGGTCCTTGATCTGTGCGACGGAGGTGAAGCCGGCGCCGACCTGGACGGTCTTGCTCTTGCCGCCCTCGGCGAACGAGCCGGCGGGCACCGACGTGCCGCCGTTCTGCAGCGCCTGGCCCAGTGACTGGGCGCTCAGCCCGGCCGCGGCGAGCTTCTTGTCGTCGGGGGTGACCGCGACGATCCGGTCCTGGACGCCGTCCACGGTGACCTGGCTGACGCCGTCGATGTTCTTCAGGTCCGGTACGACGCTGCGGTTGAGCTGGTCGGCCAGCGTCTGCTGGTCCTTGGAGTCGGACGAGACGGCGAGGACCACGGTGGGGATGTCGTCGGTCGAGCCGGACACCACCTGCGGGTCGACGTCCTTGGGCAGCTTGGCGCGGGCCCGGTTCACGGCCTGCTGGACATCGGCGACCAGGCGCTTGGAGTCATTGCCGTAGTCGAACTGCGCCATGATGACGCCCGAGCCCTCGCTCGACGTCGAGGTGACGGACTTGATGCCGTCGACCCCCTGGACGCCGTCCTCCAGCGGTTCGATCACCTGCTTCTCGACGACGTCGGGCGAGGCACCCTGATAGGGCGCCAGGACGGACACCATCGGGAGTTCGATGGAGGGCAGGAGCTGCTGCTTGAGCTGTGGGATCGCGATGGCGCCGAAGGCGATCGCCACGATCGACATCAGCGCTATCAGGCCCCGTTGTACGAGGCTGAGGCGGGACAGCCAGGACATGGTGGGGTCACTCTCTTCTGTTCCGAAAGGGCGGCGGGGCCTGCTGGGGCCCGAGGACAGGGGCCTTTACAGCCCACCTCAACCTTCCGGCATGTCCTGGCCGGTTTTCCTCGCTCGCAGGTCGGTTTCCGGGCCGGGGGTGTACCGCGTTCGGAGTACCTTTACTCCACCCTTACTGCACCCGTGGGCGTACGAGTCCGGACTCGTAGGCGATGACCACCAACTGGGCGCGGTCGCGGGCCCCGAGCTTGGCCATCGCGCGGTTCACATGCGTCTTGACGGTGAGCGGGCTGACCGCGAGCTGTTCGGCGATCTCGTCGTTGGAGAGCCCGCCGGCCACCAGCGTCAGCACCTCCCGCTCCCGGCCGGTCAGCGTCGCCAGCCGCTCGGTGCCCCGCCCACTACGGTCGCCGTCACCCGAACTCCCGCCCTGCGCGAGGAACTTGGCGATCAGCCCCTTGGTCGCGACCGGTGACAGCAGCGCCTCACCGGCCGCCGCGATCCGGATGGCATGCAGCATCTCGTCCGGTTCGGCGCCCTTGCCGAGGAAGCCGCTGGCGCCGTTGCGCAGCGACTGCACCACATAGTCGTCGGCCTCGAACGTGGTCAGGATGACCACCCGGACCTCGGTGAGGTCGGGGTCCTCGCTGATCATGCGGGTGGCCGCCAGGCCGTCGACGCCGGGCATCCGGATGTCCATCAGGACGACATCGGGGCGCTCGGCCCGGGTCAGCTCGTACGCCCGGGCGCCGTCGGAGGCCTCCCCCACCACCCGCATGTCCGGTTCGGAGTCCACCAGCACCCGGAACGCGCTGCGCAGCAGCGCCTGGTCATCGGCGAGCAGCACCTTGATCGTCATGTCGTCTCCCCCGTACGGACGGTCTGCAGTGGAAGGGTCACCCGCACCTGGAAGCCGCCGGCCGCGCGGGGGCCGGTCACGACGGTGCCGCGCAGCGCGAAGACCCGCTCGCGCATCCCGATCAGGCCGTGGCCACCGCCGGGCTCGTCCGGCTCCACGGCCCGCTCACCGCCCTTCTGGCGCGGTACGCCGGCCCGGCCGGCGCCGTCGTCCAGGACGGTCACGGTCAGCGCGGTGTCGGAGTGGACGATCCGTACCGTGGCACGGGCCCCCTCTCCGGCGTGCTTGTGGACGTTGGTCAGCGCTTCCTGGACCACACGGTAGGCGGTGAGGTCGGCGGAGGCGGGCAGCGGCCTCGGCAGCGGCGGGATCTCCAGGTCGACGGGGATCCCGGCGCGGACGAACCCCTCGACGAGCTGGTCGAGGACGCCCAGGCCCGGTGCCGGCTCGGTCGGTGCCTTCGGGTCGTCGGACTGCCGCAGCAGCCCCACGGTGGTGCGGAGTTCCTCCAGCGCGGAGCGGGACGCCTCGCGGACGTGCGCCAGCGCCTCCTTGGCCTGGTCGGGGCGGTTGTCCATGACGTGCGAGGCGACCCCGGCCTGGACGTTGACCAGAGCGATGTGGTGGGCGACGACATCGTGCAGCTCGCGGGCGATCCGCAGGCGCTCCTCGGCGACCCGGCGCCGGGCCTCCTCGTCGCGGGTGCGCTCGGCGCGTTCAGCGCGCTCCCGTATGGCGTCGACGAAGGCGCGGCGGCTGCGGACCGCGTCGCCGGCCGCCGCGGCCATGCCCGTCCAGGCGAATATCCCGATGTTCTCCTGTGCGTACCAGGGGCGGGGCCCGTAGAGCATCGCGGCGGCGGTCAGCACGACGACGGTCAGCGCGCCCACCCGCCAGGTGGTGGGGCGGTCGGTGCGGGAGGCCAGGCCGTACAGGGCGATCACGGTGGCGGCGGCCACCGGGGCCCCCAGGGTGCCGGTGCGGGTGAGCAGTTCGGCGAGGGTGAGCAGGACCGTCGCGGCCAGGACGGTGCGGGGCAGCCGGCGGCGCAGGACCAGGGCGGCACAGGCCAGTGCGGCCAGCACCACGGCGGTGGCGGACAGTTCGTGGCGGACGAACCGTTCGCCGTGCGAGCCGTGCGGACCGGCCATCGCGCCGAACAGGATGCACCCGAAGACGGCGACGGCCACGGCGGCGTCCCATGCGCGCGGATGCGTGCGGTGCCACTGGAAGCGGCCGGCGCGCGACGTGTCCGGGCGGGGATCGAGGAGGCTCACAAGAGCAAACGGTAGCGCCCCGGTCCCTGCACGGGGACCGGGGCGCTGTGCGCTGGAGTGCTGTGCGCTGGAGTGGAGTGACCGGGGCGGGGCCCGCCGGAGATCAGCCCGGGATCAGGCCGTCGTCGCTGAGCATCTCGCGGACCTCGTCGAGCGAGGCCTCCGGGGACGGCAGGATGAGGGCGGACGGTTCGAGGGCGTCGTCGGGGAGCGGCGTGCCCAGGCGGCGCACGGCGTCCAGCAGGGCGCCGAGCGTGCGCCGGAAGCCTTCTTCGTCGCCGCTCTCCATCTCGGCGAGCAGCTCATCGTCCAGCTTGTTGAGCTCGGTGAAGTGGGCATCGTCCAGCTTCACCTGGCCCTCCCCCATGATCCGTACGATCACGACGGTCTCCCTTGGTCCGGTCCGACGATCCTTGCGAGGTTAGCCGCCGCGGACCGTCACTGCTTGTCGAAACGCGGCTGGTCCTGCTGCGGGGCGGGCTTCGCCTCGCCGTTCTGACCGCTCTCGATGGCCTGCTGGCCGGCGGACGAGCCTCCCGAGAGTTCGGCCTTCATCCGCTGTAGCTCCAGTTCGACATCGCTGCCGCCGGAGAGCCGGTCCAGCTCGGCGGTGATGTCGTCCTTGGCCATGCCGGACGGGTCGTCCAGCGCGCCGGAGGCCATCAGCTCGTCGATGGCACCGGCCCTGGCCTGCAGCTGCGCGGTCTTGTCCTCCGCGCGCTGGATGGCCATGCCGACGTCGCCCATCTCCTCGGAGATGCCGGAGAAGGCCTCGCCGATCCGGGTCTGCGCCTGGGCGGCCGTGTACGTGGCCTTGATGGTCTCCTTCTTGGTACGGAAGGCGTCGACCTTGGCCTGCAGGCGCTGGGCGGCGAGCGTGAGCTTCTCCTCCTCGCCCTGCAGCGTCTGGTGCTGCGTCTCCAGGTCGGTGACCTGCTGCTGCAGCGCGCTGCGCCGGGTCAGCGCCTCACGGGCCAGGTCCTCGCGGCCGAGCGCCAGCGCCTTGCGGCCCTGGTCCTCCAGCTTGGCGGACTGGCCCTGGAGCTGGTTGAGCTGCAGCTCCAGGCGCTTGCGGGAGGTCGCCACGTCGGCGACCCCGCGGCGCACCTTCTGCAGCAGCTCCAGCTGCTTCTGGTACGAGTAGTCGAGGGTCTCGCGCGGGTCTTCGGCCCGGTCCAGGGCCTTGTTGGCCTTCGCGCGGAAGATCATCCCCATCCGCTTCATGACACCATCGCTCATGGGCCTCGCGCGCCCCCTTCTGACCCGGGTCGCCCCGGGCTTAGGCTCCAGCACATCTACAGACCCCACAGTACGGGCCCTGGTTCCATTACCGCACTGTTCGCGCCCGGATGCGCTCCTCCTCCAGGACGATCGCGGGCGCCCTGCCTCCCGCGCAGGGAGTAGGGAGAGTCCGGACAACCGGCGGGATGTCCGCTCTGACCCGTTCGATGTCCGCTCGGACCCGGTGAGCGGGGTGGGTGGTCCCGGTGCGGCGGGGCCGCCGGAGGGGGTCCGTTGCCGGATCGTGGCCGTCGGACCATGGCTCTGCCGCGGCGAGCACGTACTCTTGGGTGTTGTGTTCCGAAGCCGTTCGAAGGATGAGCAGGCCGCGACCGCCAAGGTGACCGCGGACCAGCCCCAGCAGCCCCGCGATCCGCAGGCCCCCAAGGGCCGGCCGACGCCCAAACGCAACGACGCGCAGTCGCAGCGCCGCTCCCGTGCGCACACGCCGGCCAACCGCAAGGACGCGGCCAAGGCCCAGCGTGAGGCCCGCCGTGCCGACATGGCCCGTCAGCGCGAGGCGCTGGCCAACGGCGATGAGCGGTATCTGCCGGCGCGCGACAAAGGGCCGGTGCGCCGGTTCGCCCGGGACTATGTCGACTCCCGCTGGTGCGTCGCCGAGTTCTTCCTGCCGATGGCCGTGGTGATCCTGGTGCTCACCATGATCCGGGTGCCGTCGATCCAGAGCATCGCGCTGCTGCTGTGGCTGGTGCTGATCGTGCTGATCGTGCTCGACTCGGTACTGATCTGGTTCCGGCTGAGCAAGCGGCTGCAGGAGCGCTTCCCGAACGAGAACCTCAAGGGCGTGAAGGCGTACGCGGTGATGCGGACGCTGCAGATGCGGCGGCTGCGGCTGCCGAAGCCGCAGGTCAAGCGGGGTCAGCGACCCTGAGGCCAGTCCTTCTTGCCGACTGACACGCCGCGCGGCCGGCCCCTTAGTGGGGTCCGGCCGCGCGGCGTGTGCGGTCTCAGCCCTCGGCGTCCGCGTGCAGGCTCATCGGGCCCGCGTAGACCTCCGTGCCGTCCTCGAAGAGCCTGACCTGGTCGACGCCGCCTTCGAGGAGGGCCTTCCACTCCTCGCCGATCCAGGACTCCGCGTCGCCCTGCGTGGTGAACTCCTCCGGCTGCACGGCGGGCGCCGCCTGTGCACCGTCCGCCGTCTCGAACCGCCACGTCCACGCCATGTCCGCCTCCTGGATCCCACCGGGTACGAGTCCGTGCCACCGCGGAACGGGTCCTGCCACGTTGCGCGGTGCCGTGCTTCCGTGCTGATCGGCAGCCTAACGGCCGTGTCGAGTCCGCCCCCGCCGCGCTCACCGCGGCCGGACGCGAGAAACTCGGCGGTGTGGATGTGACTCTCCTCGGCACCGGGGCCCCGCAGGGGCTGCCGCGGCCCGGCTGCCCGTGTGCCGCCTGTGCGACCGCCGTCGGCGACGAGGCGCGGGCGGCGACCGCGCTGCTCGTCGACGGCGTACTGCTGATCGATCTGACGCCGGGGCCGGCCTTCGCGGCCGCCCGGGCCGGACGGTCGCTGGCGGGCGTCCGGCAGGTGCTGCTCTCGCATCCGCACGACGGCCCGGCGATGGAGGTGCCCGCCGGGCTGCCGCAGCCGGGGCGGGTCGCGGACGGGCGGGAGCTGGCCCTGCTCGACGGGCACCGGGTGCGGGCCCTCGCGGTGGACGGTCCGGGGACCGGCTATGAGATCTCCGGAGCCGACGGCGAGCGGCTGCTGTATCTGCCGCCGGGCGCGGCACCGGCCGGGCTGGGCAACGGCACCGGCCGGTCGGCCGGCGGCGGTGCCGGGGGCCAGGGCGGCGCGGGGCCGTACGACCTGGTGCTGCTCGACGTGCTGGCGCGGCCGGACGCGCTGGCCCGGCTGCGGGCGGCCGGCCTGGTCGACGCGGCGACGGATGTGGTCGCGGTGCATGTGGACCACGACGTGCCGCCGGGGCCCGAGCTGCACCGCAGGCTGGCCGTGGTGGGCGCCCGGGCGGTGGCGGACGGCAGTTCGCTGGTGGTCGGCGAGTATCACGCCGTGCCGGATCTGCCGCGGCGGACGCTGGTGCTGGGCGGCGCGCGCAGCGGGAAGTCGCTGGAGGCGGAGCGGCGGCTCGCGGCCTTCCCGGAGGTGGTGTACGTGGCCACCGGGGGGACCCGGGACGGCGACGAGGACTGGGCGCAGCGGGTCTCGCTGCACCGTGAGCGGCGCCCGAGCAGCTGGCGGACCGTCGAGACCTGCGATCTGGTGCCGCTTCTGGAGGCCGGGAGGCCGGGGCGGGAGGCCGGGACGCCGGGGCGGGAAGCCGGGGGGTCGGGGCGGGAAGCCGGGGGGTCGGGGAAGGACGTGGCGACGCCGGGCGGCGAGGCCGGGGGGCCAGGGGAGGAAGCCCCGGCGCCGGGTACGGAAGCCGCGGGGCCGGGGAAGGACGCCGCGGGGCGGGGCGCCGGGGCGGGGTGGCCGGGGGCGGAGTCCGCCGGGCCCGCCGCGGGAGCCGGGGCCGGCCGGGCGGCCGAGGCGTCGCCGCTGCTCATCGACTGTCTGGCGCTGTGGCTGACGCATGTCATGGACGAGGTCGGGGCGTGGGACGACGCGACCTGGGAGGCCGGTGGCCGGCGGGCGCTGCGGGAGCGCACCGATGCGCTGGTCGCGGCGGTGCGCGCGACCCGGCGGCCGGTGGTGGCGGTCAGCAACGAGGTCGGCTCCGGGGTCGTCCCGGCGACCCCGGCGGGCCGCCGGTTCCGCGACGAACTGGGGCGGCTGAACGCGGCGTTCGCCGCGGAGTGCGAGCAGGTGCTGCTGGTCGTCGCGGGCCAGGCGCTTGCGCTGCGTGGATGACGGATGCCCGGTGCGGCCCGTGTCCGCTTGCCCCGGGGTGCGGCGCCGGGTGCTCTTGAGCCGTGAGCGAATCCGAGCGGACCGAGACCGAAGCGCCGGCCGGGTGTGCCGTGGCGCCCGCCCGGGACCCGGGGGCGCGCGGGCGGCGTTTCGACGCGGCCGTCCGGGCCTATCTGGCGCGGCATCCGCAGGCGACGGTGGTCGCGCTCGGGGAGGGCCTCGACACCGGTTTCTGGCGGCTGGACAACGGGCGGCTGACCTGGCTGACGGTGGTGGTGCCGGAGGCCGCCGCGGTGCGCCGGATGCTGCTGCCGGACGGGCCCCGGCGGCGTACGGTCGCCTGCCCGGCGGGCGACCACGGCTGGCTGGACGCGGTGCAGGAGCCGCAGCGCGGGGTCATCGTCACCGCGCCGGGGGTGCTGATGCGGCTGCCGCCGGCGACGGTACGGGCGCTGCTGGCGGCGTGTGCGGAGCGGTTTCCCGGTGGCGCGCTGGTTTTTGACGCCCTGCCACGGCTGACCGCGGCGCTGGCCCGGCGGGCCGCGGCCGCGCCGGGCGGTGGCCGGTGGCCGGCTCCGGTGCGCTGGGGGCTGGACCGCGGCCAACTGCCGCGGCTGGCCGGTGCGCACCCGGGCATCGCCGCGGTGCACGAGGTCGCGCCGGTGCCGGCGGCGGGCCCGCCGTGGCGGTGGACGGCGTACGGCCTGCCGTCGTGGCTCGGCCGGCGGGCCCCGGTGCGGGCGCTGGTGCCCCTGGTGTGCGAGGTGCGGTTCGCGGCCGCCCGGTCCCCCCGACGTGCCTCGTCAGCGGTGAGTTGACGGTAATCTGCGCCCAATGAGCGCCCTGAACCTCGATGACTTCGCCCACCTGATCGAGCGCCCCGACGGCGGGGTGCGCCGTGCCGCCGAGGAGCGGCGGGCGCGCCTGTCCGTGCCGCCGGGGGCGCTCGGCCGCCTCGACGAGCTGGGCGAGTGGCTGGCCGCCGCGCAGCAGCAGGTGCCGGTGCGGCCCGTCGCGCGGCCGCGGGTGCTGCTGTTCGCGGGCGATCACGGGGTGGCGCAGCTGGGCGTCTCGGCCCGGCCGGCGGGGTCCACCAGGGATCTCGTACGGGCCGTGCTGGACGGTACGAGCCCCGCGGCGGTGCTGGCCCGCGGCGTGGGGGCGCAGCTGCGGGTGGTCGATCTGGCGGTGGACTGCGACCCCGAGGAGCTGCCCGAGGAGGTCACCCGGCACCGGGTGCGGCGCGGTTCGGGGCGGATCGACATCGAGGACGCGCTGACGGCCGAGGAGGCCGAGGCGGCGTTCCGGGCCGGCATGGCCCTGGCGGACGAGGAGGCGGACGCCGGCACCGATCTGGTGGTGCTGGGCGATCTGAGCGTCGGCGGGACGACGGCCGCGAGCACCCTGATCGCCGCGCTGTGCGGAACGGACGCCTCGGTGGTCACCGGGCGCGGCGGGGCCCCCATCGACGATCTGGCGTGGATGCGCAAGTGCGCGGCGATCCGCGATGCGCTGCGGCGGGCCCGTCCGGTGCTCGGCGATCAGCTGGAGCTGCTGGCCGCGGTCGGCGGCGCGGATCTGACCGCGATGACCGGCTTTCTGCTGCAGAGCGCGGTGCGCCGCACCCCGGTGATTTTGGACGGGGTGGTCTCGGCGGCCTGTGCGCTGGTGGCGCAGCGGGTGGCGTTCCGGGCGCCGGACTGGTGGGTGGCCGGACAGGCGAGCGGGGAGCCGGCGCAGGCGAAGGCGCTGGACCGGATCGCGCTCAACCCTTTGCTCGACCATGGCGTCACTGCTGGCGAGGGGACGGGGGCGCTGCTCGCCCTGCCATTGGTGCAGGCGGCCGCGGCCCTGGCGGCAGAGCTGCCCGTGCGCGACTGACCCGGCACCGGCCCACCGGGGCCGGCACCGTACAAAGCGACCGGAGAGGCGCCCCTCGCGGGCGCCTCGCTGCTTCCTGCCGTACCGGACCACCGGTGCGCGCCCCATAAGATCGCGCTTTACACGTTTTATGGGAGACATCGCTTGAGTCCGGATGAAGGCCGCCCGCGCGGTCCATGGTCACGGCGTGGTGCCGGGTTCGGTATCTGGTATCTGCGCACGGTCACGTTCCTCAATTTCCTGAGTGCGGTGTGGGTGTCGTTCGGCAACGACATCCGCCGGCACAACATCGCGGAATTCTTCACTCCGTATCTGCTGACGGCGGGCTTCGCCTCCGGCGCCTTCTCGCTCTTCCTCTCCGTCACCCTGCGGCGGCGCAAGCGGGCGGCGTGGATTTTGAATCTGGTGCTCTCCGGTCTGCTGGTGTTGCTGTTCGTCCTCGGGATGGCCACGGTCCCGGAGTTCCGCGCACCTGTGCAGAACTGGGTGTCGCTGGGGTTGACCGTGCTGTTCGTCGCCGCATTGGTGGTCGGGCGCCGGGAGTTCTACGCCAAGGGCGACCGCTCGAATCCGAAACTGGCGGCGGCGGTCGCGGCCGGCGGCCTGCTGGTCACCTCGCTGCTCGCGGCGCTGCTGGTGAGTGTCACCAACACCGCGGACGGTTCCTCGACGTTCGTACAGCGCTGGCGCTACGGCCTGATGCGGCTGGTGTCGCTGGCCGCCGACGACCGTGCGTTCCCGGAGATCGCCACCCCGAACTGGGTCAATGTCGCGATCAATGTGCTGAGCACGCTGCTGCTGGTCGCGGTCCTGTGGGCGGCGTTCCGCTCCGTACGCAGCACCGAGGCGCTCACCGCGGACGACGAGGAGCGGCTGCGCGGGCTGCTGGCGCGGCACGGCGACCGTGACTCGCTGGGCTACTTCGCGCTGCGCCGCGACAAGAGCGTGCTGTTCTCCCCCAGCGGCAAGGCCGCGGTCACCTACCGCGTGGTGGGCGGGGTGTCGCTGGCCTCCGGGGATCCGCTGGGCGACCCCGAGGCCTGGCCCGGTGCCATCGAGGGCTGGCTGGCCGAGGCGCGGGAGCACGGCTGGGCGCCGGCCGTGATGGGCGCGAGCGAGGAGGGCGGCACGATCTACGCCCGGCACGGGCTGGACGCGCTGGAGCTCGGCGACGAAGCGATCGTGGAGACCGCGGAGTTCACGCTCGCCGGGCGGGCGATGCGCACCGTACGGCAGGCGTACAACCGCATCGAGCGGGCCGGCTACACGGTCCGGATCCGCCGGCACGAGGACATCCCCGCCCAGGAGATGGACCGGCTGCTGCATCTCGCCGACGACTGGCGCGACGGGGAGACCGAGCGCGGTTTCTCGATGGCGCTGGGCCGGCTCGGGGATCTGGGGGACGGGCGCTGCGTGATGCTGGAGTGCTACGACGGCGGCGCCGGCGAGGAGTCCGGGGAACTGCGGGCGCTGCTCAGTTTCGTCCCGTGGGGGGCAAAGGGCCTTTCGCTGGATCTGATGCGGCGGGAGCGGAACTCCGAGAACGGTCTGATGGAGTTCATGGTGCTGGAGTTGATCCAGCGCGCGAAAGAGGTGGAGATCACTCAGCTCTCGCTGAACTTTGCGATGTTCCGTTCCGTCTTCGAACGTGGATCGCGGCTCGGCGCGGGCCCGGTGCTGCGCCTGTGGCGCTCACTGCTCAGCTTCTTCTCCCGGTGGTGGCAGATTGAATCGCTCTATCGCGCCAATGCGAAATACCGGCCCATCTGGGAGCCGCGGTACCTGCTCTTCGAAAAGAGCACCGATTTGCTGCGGATCGGAATCGCTGCGGCCCGTGCGGAAGGTTTTCTTCAAGCACCCGGGCTGCCCAAGTGGCTGAACCGCAAGCACCTGGAGAACGTGAGATGAGCGAGGCCGGGGCGGGGCGGGAGGTCCCTGCGCCGGGGCCCGGGGAGACGTCCGCCCTGCGCCGCGCCGCGCGCGCCGAGTGGGGCCCGCTGCTGTGGACGGTGCGGTCCGCGCTGGCCACGCGGAAGCTGCAGGCGATTCCGGTGACGCTCGCCGCGGTCTGTCTGACCCTGGTCTTCCAGCTCGTACAGAACCAGGCCTGGGGCTATCGGGCGGTGCAGGACATCGGCTCCGTCCAGGCCTGGGAGCATCTGTGGGTGGCGCTGCTGCGCACCCCGCTGTCGCTGTTCGTGCCCGCGCTGGACCTTCCGGTGTGGGGTGCGCTGGCGCAGATCCTGGTGGTCTTCGGGATCGCGGAGATCTGTGTGGGCTGGCGGCAGACGCTGGGGGTCGCCTACCTGGCCACGCTCGCCGGGACGATGTACGCCCGGATCGGCATCTGGATCGGCCCGCAGAGCCCCATCGGGCTGGCCGACGCGGACAAGTACGTGATCGACACCGGGCCTTCGGCGGCCGTGGTGGGGCTGGCGGTGTACGTGTGCTGGCGCCATCGCGCGTGGTTCACCTGTGCCGTCGTGGTGGCCTCGATGGTCGTCGAGGTGGTGTTCATCAAGAACAACCTGGCGGGCAAGGAGCATGTCGCGGCGGCGCTGGTGGTGCTGGCGGTGTGTCTGCTGCAGGAGGTGCGGCAGCCGCACAAACCGCCGGGCTTCCAGCGCGTCAGCGGCTGGGAGCACCCCCGATGAACTGCTCGACCTTGCGGCGCAGCCCCGACCAGCGGCGGTCGTGACGGACGGCGCGGACCCGGGCACGGGCCCGCGCCTTCGGCCGGTTGCGGTACAAGCGCCTGGCCCAGGGCGAGTGCGGCCGGGCCAGCCGGATCGCCCCGAACAGCGCGACGAACGGCACGAAGATGCCGATGACCGCCATCCGGCCCTTGCCCTTGACGAGCGCGACGAGCACGAAGAGGAAGTTGACGGCCACGGTCCGTACGACGGTGAAGCGGTTCGTCGACTCGTCCGGGGACACCTCGTTGACGCCGAACGGCAGGAAGCCGCCGAGGATCAGGGCGACCAGGGCGGCGGTGAGGAGGACGATCTCGACGCTCTTGGTCCCCTCCTCGGTCCAGTACACGTCGTCCAGATGCAGGATCAGCGCGAACTCGTCCAGGACGAGGCCCACTCCCATGCCGAAGAGCACCGCCGCGACACCGGAGCCGAAGCCGCGCCGGCCGCCGGCGAGCGCGATGAAGCCGCCGAGCACCATCAGCACCACGCCGGGCACGACATGGTGCACATGGACGCCGCCCGGGCTGATGTTGCGGAACGGCCCCCGGCCCGCGCGGATGAGCCGGGTGATGACGCGGGTGACGAGGAAGGTCAGCACGAAGGAGGCCAGGGCGAGCAGCAGCGGCAGCTTCCCCGGCTCGACGATGTTGCGGTACCACCAGTGGCTCATCCCACACGCTCCCGGTTTGCCGCATAAGGACCTGGAGCAACCATTAGGCCCCCTCCCGGTGCCCGGGACCGGCAGCCAAACGCCGCCGGCGCCCGGATAGCCTGCCGCGGTGACCGAGACCCCCGCTCCCCCGTCCCCCTCCGACGCCCTGCGCTTCGCGTTCGGGACGCTGACCGTACTGCCGGTGCACGTCACCCGCTGGGACCGGGCGGCGGCGCGCGGCGGGATGCTCTGCGCACCGCTGGCCGGGCTGGTCGTCGGGCTGTGCGCGGCCGCCGTCGGCGGTGCGCTGCTGCTGCTCGGCGGCAGTCCGCTGCTGGCCGCGGTCGGCACCGCCGCGGTGCCCGCGGTGCTCACCCGCGGACTGCATCTGGACGGGCTCGCCGACACCGCCGACGGCCTGGGCAGCGGCAAGCCCGCCGAGGACGCCCTGCGCATCATGAAGCAGTCCGACATCGGCCCGTTCGGGGTCCTCACGCTGCTGTTCACCCTGCTGGCACAGGTGGCCGCGCTGTCCGGGCTGTACGCCGGGGGCTGGGCGCGCGGCGCGGCCGCGGCGGCCGTCGCAGCGGTGACCGCGCGCACGGCGCTGACCCTCGCCTCCCGTGCGGGGGTGCCGGCCGCCCGTCCGGAGGGACTGGGCGCGGCGGTCGCGGGCACGGTTTCGGTGCGGGCGGCGCTGCTGTGCGCGGCGCTGGTGGCCGCCGGATGCGCGGCGGCCGGCGCCGCGTTCGGCCCGTACGGCGCACTGCGCGCCGCCCTCGCGGCACTGGCCGGCCTCGGGCTCGGCGAGCTGGTGCTGCGGCACTGCCGGCGGCGGTTCGGCGGGGTGACCGGCGATGTGTTCGGGGCCCTCGCGGAGAGCGCCGGCCTCACGGCGCTGCTGGCGCTGGCACTGGGCTGACGGCCGCACATATCCCCCAACTCGCCCTGCACTCACCGCAGTTCGCCCGTTACGGCACAGTCCGCCGGGGCGGGCGTCGCCGCCGGTGTGCCGGTGGACAGGGCCCCGCGGCGCCGCCGAGCGTAGGCTCGGCCGCAGCAGCGCGCTGCGCGCAGACGGATTCCCCGGACGGAACAGGACCCCCATCACCGTGACTGCACTGACCCTCAGTACTTCTTCCGCCGCAACGGTGCGTGCGGATGCCGTCGTCGTCGGCGTGGCCAAGGGCGCCAAGGGCGTCGTTGTCGCCCCCGGCGCGGAGGCCGTGGACAAGGCCTTCGGCGGCAAGCTCGCCGCTGTGCTGGAGACCCTCGGCGCGAGTGGTGCCGAGGGCGAGGTGACCAAGCTGCCCGCCGCCGACGGCCTCAAGGCTCCGGTCGTGCTGGCGGTCGGCCTGGGCGACGCCCCGGCCAAGGGCGACGGCTACGACAACGAGGCGCTGCGGCGCGCCGCGGGCAGCGCCGCCCGCGCCCTGTCCGGCACCAAGAAGGCCGGCTTCGCGCTGCCCGTCGAGGACGCCGAGGCGGCCGCCGCGGTGAGCGAGGGCGCGCTGCTCGGCGCGTACGCCTTCACCGCGTACCGCAGCAACGGCAACGGGCAGAACGCCAAGGGCGGCAAGAAGAACGACGCCAAGTCGGCGCCGCTCGGCGAGGCCGCGATCCTCGGCGGAAAGCCGCGCGACAAGGAGTTCAAGGCGGCCGCCGAGCGCTCCGTGGCGCTGGCCGAGGAGATCAACCGCGCCCGCGATCTGATCAACACGCCCTCCAACGACCTCGACCCGAAGTCCTTCGCGGCCCAGGCCCAGGCCGCCGCCAAGGAGTTCGGCCTCAAGGTCGAGGTGCTGGACGAGAAGGCGCTCAAGAAGGGCGGCTACGGCGGCCTGATGGGCGTCGGCCAGGGATCGGAGACCCCGCCGCGGCTGGTGCGGATCGCGCACACGCACCCCAAGGCCGACAAGACCCTCGCGCTGGTCGGCAAGGGCATCACCTACGACTCGGGCGGCATCTCGCTCAAGCCGGCCGGCCACAACGAGACCATGAAGTGCGACATGAGCGGTGCGGCCGCCGTGTTCGCCGCGGTCGTGGCCGCCGCCCGCCTCGGCCTGCGGGTGAACGTCACCGGCTGGCTGGCGCTCGCCGAGAACATGCCGTCCGGCTCGGCCACCCGCCCCGGCGACGTGCTGACCATGTACAGCGGCAAGACCGTCGAGGTGCTCAACACCGACGCCGAAGGCCGGCTGGTGCTGGCCGACGCGCTGACCCGCGCCTCGGAGGAGACCCCGGACGCGATCGTGGACGTCGCCACCCTGACCGGCGCCATGGTGCTGGCCCTCGGCCACCGCCACTTCGGGATCATGTCGAACGACGACGCCTTCCGTACCTCGATCCACGAGATCGCGGAGGAGGTCGGCGAGCAGTCCTGGCCGATGCCGATGCCGGTCCACCTGCGCAAGGGCATGGACTCCCCGGTCGCCGACATCGCCAACATGGGTGAGCGGATGGGCGGCGGCCTGGTCGCCGGCCTCTTCCTCAAGGAGTTCGTCGGCGAGGGCATCACCTGGGCCCACCTCGACATCGCGGGCCCGGCCTTCCACGAGGGCGCGCCCTGGGGCTACACCCCCAAGGGCGGCACGGGATCCGCGGTCCGCACCCTGGTCCGGCTGGCGGAGCGCACCGCCGCGGGCGACCTGGGCTGACGTTCCCACGAGGGCTTTCCGCCCTCTTGCCCGCTTCATCCCCAAGGCCCCGCGCCTCCCGCCCGGGGCCTTGGGTGCGTATTCGGTCACATTCGCCCTCGACGAAATCCGTACGCCCGCCATCACCGCCCTTCCCAGGCGGCGCTTTGCACCACTGCACCATTTGTACGCACCAGTAACCCCTACGAGGCGGTTGATCACCGTCTTACAGCCCGGCCCGCCGTCCCGGCTTCCCGGAACAAGTGCGAAGATGGGTTCTCGGCAGGACAGGGCCCCCCTTACCCAGGGCCGAAGTTAAAGCGGCCGAACAACAGCCGCGGTCCGGTCATCGAGGACCGGTTCCGGCGCACCCATGCATGGAGGACGTGACGTGGCGAACGACGCCAGCACCGTTTTCGACCTAGTGATCCTCGGCGGCGGCAGCGGTGGTTACGCCGCGGCTCTGCGCGGGGCGCAGCTGGGCCTGGACGTCGCCCTGATCGAGAAGGGCAAGGTCGGCGGTACCTGCCTGCACAACGGCTGCATCCCCACGAAGGCTCTGCTGCACGCCGGTGAGATCGCCGACCAGGCTCGCGAGAGCGAGCAGTTCGGTGTCAAGGCCACTTTCGAGGGCATTGACATCAAGGCGGTCCACAAGTACAAGGACGAGGTCATCTCGGGCCTGTACAAGGGCCTGCAGGGCCTGATCGCCTCCCGCAAGGTGACGTACATCGAGGGCGAGGGCCGGCTGTCCTCCCCGACCTCCGTCGACGTGAACGGCCAGCGTGTCCAGGGCCGCCACGTCCTGCTGGCGACCGGCTCGGTGCCGAAGTCGCTGCCGGGCCTGGAGATCGACGGCGACCGCATCATCTCCTCGGACCACGCGCTGACGCTGGACCGCGTGCCGAAGTCCGCGATCGTGCTGGGCGGCGGCGTCATCGGCGTCGAGTTCGCCTCGGCGTGGAAGTCCTTCGGCACCGACGTGACCATCGTCGAGGGCCTCAAGCACCTCGTCCCGGTCGAGGACGAGAACAGCTCCAAGCTGCTGGAGCGGGCCTTCCGCAAGCGTGGCATCAAGTTCAACCTCGGCACCTTCTTCGACAAGGCCGAGTACACCACCGACGGCGTCAAGGTCACCCTCGCCGACGGCAAGACCTTCGAGGCCGAGGTGCTGCTGGTCGCGATCGGCCGCGGGCCGGTCTCGGCGGGCCTGGGCTACGAGGAGCAGGGCGTCGCGACGGACCGCGGCTACGTCCTCGTCGACGAGTACATGCAGACCAACGTGCCGACCATCTCGGCCGTGGGTGACCTCGTTCCCACCCTCCAGCTCGCGCACGTCGGCTTCGCCGAGGGCATGCTGGTGGCGGAGCGGCTGGCCGGTCAGAAGACCGTGCCGATCGACTACGACGGCGTGCCGCGCGTCACGTACTGCCACCCCGAGGTCGCTTCGGTCGGTATCACCGAGGCCAAGGCCAAGGAGCTGTACGGCGCCGACAAGGTCGTCGCTCTCAAGTACAACCTCGCGGGCAACGGCAAGAGCAAGATCCTCAAGACCACGGGCGAGATCAAGCTCGTCCAGGTCAAGGACGGTGCCGTGGTCGGCGTCCACATGGTCGGTGACCGTATGGGCGAGCAGGTCGGTGAGGCCCAGCTGGTCTACAACTGGGAAGCCCTGCCGGCCGAGGTTGCGCAGCTCGTGCACGCGCACCCGACGCAGAACGAGGCCCTCGGCGAGGCCCACCTGGCCCTCGCCGGCAAGCCTCTCCACTCCCACGACTGATCCCAGTCCCGGGCGCGACCACATCCGCACCACATTTGTAAGGAGCAACTGAAACCATGGCGGTTTCCGTAACCCTTCCGGCGCTCGGCGAGAGCGTCACCGAGGGCACCGTCACCCGGTGGCTGAAGGCCGAGGGCGAGCGCGTCGAGGTCGACGAGCCGCTGCTCGAGGTGTCGACCGACAAGGTCGACACCGAGATCCCCGCCCCGGCCGCTGGTGTCCTGTCCGCCATCAAGGTGGCCGAGGACGAGACCGTGGAGGTCGGCGCCGAGCTGGCCGTCATCGACGACGGCACCGGCGCCCCTGCCGCTGCCCCGGCTCCGGCCGCCGCCGAGGCGCCCGCCGCCCAGCCGCAGCCCGAGCCCACCCCGGCCCCGGCAGCCGAGGCCCCCGCCCCCGCCGCTGCCCCCGCGGGCGGCGCCGAGGGCACGGACGTCGTCCTCCCCGCGCTCGGCGAGAGCGTCACCGAGGGCACCGTCACCCGCTGGCTGAAGGAGGTCGGCGAGGAGGTCTCGGCCGACGAGCCGCTGCTGGAGGTCTCCACCGACAAGGTCGACACCGAGATCCCCGCCCCGGCCTCCGGCACCCTGCTGGAGATCGTCGTCGGTGAGGACGAGACCGCCGAGGTCGGCGCCAAGCTCGCCGTGATCGGTGCCAAGGGCGCGGCTCCGGCCGCCGCTCCGGCCCCGGCCGCCCCGGCCCCCGCCGCCGCTCCGGAGCCCGCCCCGGCGCCGGCCCCGGCCGCTGCTGCCCCGGCGCCCGCCGCTCCGGCTCCGGCCCCCGCGCCGGCGCCGGCTCCGGCCGCCGCTCCGGCTCCCGCCGCGGCTGCCGCCCCGGCTGCCGCCCCCGTCACCCCGGCCCCGGCTGCCGGTGAGGGTGCGTACGTCACCCCGCTGGTGCGCAAGCTCGCCGCGGAGAGCGGCGTCGACCTCGCCACGGTCAAGGGCACCGGTGTCGGTGGCCGCGTCCGCAAGCAGGACGTCATCGCCGCCGCGGAGGCCGCCAAGGCCGCCGCGCCCGCTGCCGCCGCTCCGGCCGCGTCGAAGGCCCCGGCCATCGAGGCGTCCCCGCTGCGCGGTCAGACCGTCAAGATGCCGCGGATGCGCAAGGTCATCGGCGACAACATGATGAAGGCCCTGCACAGCCAGGCGCAGCTGACCTCCGTGGTCGAGGTGGACATCACCAAGATCATGCGGATGCGCAACCAGGCCAAGGACGCCTTCGCGCAGCGTGAGGGCGTCAAGCTCTCCCCGATGCCGTTCTTCGTCAAGGCCGCTGTCCAGGCGCTGAAGGCCCACCCGGTCGTCAACGCCCGGATCAACGAGGACGAGGGCACCATCACCTACTTCGACACCGAGAACGTCGGTATCGCGGTGGACGCGGAGAAGGGCCTGATGACCCCGGTCATCAAGGACGCCGGTGACCTCAACATCGCCGGTATCGCCCGCAAGACGGCGGACCTGGCGGGCAAGGTCCGCGCGAACAAGATCACGCCGGACGAGCTGTCCGGTGCGACCTTCACCATCAGCAACACCGGTTCGCGCGGCGCCCTGTTCGACACCGTCATCGTGCCCCCGAACCAGGTCGGCATCCTGGGCATCGGTGCCACCGTCAAGCGCCCGGTGGTCATCAACCACCCGGACCTCGGCGAGACCATCGCGGTGCGCGACATGACCTACCTCGCGCTCTCCTACGACCACCGTCTGGTGGACGGCGCCGACGCCGCCCGCTACCTGACCACGGTCAAGCAGATCCTGGAGGCCGCCGAGTTCGAGACCGAGATCGGTCTCTGAGTTCGTAGCCGTGCAGCAGGGGCCGGCCCCGGTCCGTACCACATCCGTACGGACCGGGGCCGGCCCTTGTGCATGCCGCGGTCACGGATAATGGCCCCCTCGTCACCCCCCGCTCTGAAGGAGCACCCCATGACCCCGGCCGTCGTCCATTCGCTCCGCGAGCAGATCCGCGAGCACATCCTCGAGGGGATCGTCAGCGGCCGCTGGCAGCCGGGCGAGCGGATCGTCGAGCGGCGGATCGCGGTGGAGCTGGAGGTCAGCCAGACGCCCGTACGGGAGGCGCTGCGCGAACTGGAGTCGCTCCAGCTGATCGAGTCGGCGCCGAACAAGGGCGTCCGGGTGCGGAATCTGACCGCGGACGACCTCAAGGAGAGCTATCCGGTGCGGGCCGGGCTGGAGCAGGTGGCCGCCGAACTGGCCGCCGGCCGGCTGGCCGAGGACACCGCGGCGCTGGAGCGGGAGGTGGCGGCGCTGCGCGAGGCGGACCGGGCCGGTGACGGGGAGGCGCAGGTGCGGCACACGGTCGCCTTCCACCGGGAGATCGTGCGGGCGGCCGGCAACTCCGTGCTGCTGCACACCTGGGAGTCGCTGGGCATCGAGGTCTGGACGACGCTGTCGATCCGCTGGTTCAGCCCGGAGCCGCGTTCGCACGCCCAGGATCACCAGGAGATCGTGGACGCCTTCCGGCGGCGCGACCCGAAGATCGGCGCCTTGCTCAAGTCACACGTGCTGAGCTGCGCACCTCGGGTCTGAGGGGCGTCCCGGAGGGGGCGACGGGACTCCTCCCGGGTGACCGGGCCGCTCCCGGACGGGGAGACCGGACCGCTCCCGGACGGGGAGACCGGGCCCCTTTCGGGTGGGGTGACCGGCCCTCTTCGACTGGCACGCGGTGCCCAAAAATGCGGCACCCCGTGCCGACCTGCGGTTTTTCCTTCGTTGAGCGTTGATCGATCATCGATCAGAGGCGTATCGTCCTCCCTCGGGGCGCGACAACCCTGCCTGCCGAACTCGTAGGGGGTGTCGTCGAGGGCCCGCCGTCCTCCCCTGTGGACGCGGACCCGGCCACGACGACACCCCGAGCTTCCCTCCCGTCCGGAAAGGGGCCACCCATGCCCGACCCCGTGCGCCTGCCGTACAGCCAGCTCGACCAGCTCCCGGACCGTGATCCCGAGGAGACGGCCGAATGGCGTGAGTCGCTCGACGCCGTCACCGAGGCAGCGGGTCCGCATCGCGCCGCCTATCTGATGCGCCGTGCCCTGGAGCACACCGCGCGCACCGAAGGCACCGCCCTGCCGTCGCTGCTGGAGACGGAGTACGTCAACACCATCCCGACCTCCGCCGAGCCCGAGTTCCCGGGCGACGAGGCGATGGAGGCCCGGATCACCGCCTGGAACCGCTGGAACGCCGCCGCGATGGTCACCCGCGGCTCCAAGCTGGGCCTCGGCGGCCACATCGCCACCTTCGCCTCCGCCGCCTGGCTCTACGAGACCGGCTTCCAGCACTTCTTCCGCGGCAAGGAGGGCGACGGCAGCGGCGACCAGCTCTACATCCAGGGCCACGCCTCCCCCGGCGTCTACGCCCGCGCCTTCCTCGAAGGCCGCCTCACCGAGGACCACCTCGACCACTTCCGCCAGGAGGCCGGCGGCGAGGGCCTGCCGTCCTACCCGCACCCGCGGCGGCTGCCGTGGCTGTGGGAGTTCCCCACCGTCTCCATGGGCCTGGGCCCGCTCTCCGCGATCTACCAGGCGCGCTTCAACCGCTACCTGGAGCACCGCGGCATCAAGGACACCAGCAACTCCCACGTCTGGGCGTTCCTGGGCGACGGCGAGATGGACGAGCCCGAGTCGACCGCCGCACTGGCGCTGGCCGGCCGCGAGGGCCTGGACAACCTGACCTTCGTCATCAACTGCAACCTGCAGCGCCTCGACGGCCCGGTCCGCCCCAACTTCAAGATCGTGCAGGAGCTGGAGGCCCAGTTCCGTGCGGCCGGCTGGAACGTCGTCAAGTCGCTGTGGGGCCGGGCCTGGGACGAGATCTTCGCGCGCGACACCGACGGCGCGCTGCTCCGCCGCCTCGGCGAGACCCCCGACGCGCAGTTCCAGACGTACGCCACCCGCGACGCCGCCTACCTGCGCGAGCACTTCTTCGGCGCGAACGAGTCCCTGCGGGCCCTCGCCGCCACGCTCTCCGACGCCAAGCTGCTGGAGCTGTTCCAGACCTCCCGCGCCGGCCACGAGCCGCGCAAGGTCTACGCCGCCTACAAGGCCGCCGTCGAGCACAAGGGCGCGCCGACCGTCATCCTGGCGCAGACCGTCAAGGGCTACACCCTCGGCGCGGGCTTCGAGTCCCGCAACGCCAACCACCAGATGAAGAAGCTCACCATGGCGGAGTTCCGCACCATGCGTGACGTGCTCGAACTCCCCATCCCGGACAGCGCGCTGGAGGGCGACCAGGTGCCGTACTGGCGCCCTGCCGACGACTCCCCCGAGATGGTCTACCTGCGCGAGCGGCGCGCCGCCCTCGACGGCCCGGCACCCGCCCGCAAGGTCGTCGCCAAACCGCTGCCGATGCCCGCCGACAAGGCCTTCGACGCGCTGAAGAAGGGCTCCGGCAGCCAGGAGATCGCCACCACCATGGCGTTCGTCCGGCTGATCAAGGACCTGATGCGGGACAAGGAGACCGGCAGGCGCTGGGTGCCGATCGTCCCGGACGAGGCCCGCACCTTCGGGATGGAGTCGCTCTTCCCGACCGCCGGCCTCTACTCCCCCAGGGGCGCGACGTACGACCCGGTCGACCGCGACCAGCTGCTCTGGTACAAGGAAGCCAAGGACGGCCAGATCCTCAACGAGGGCATCACCGAGGCCGGTTCGCTCGCCGACTTCACCGCCGCCGCGACGTCCTACGCGACGCACGGCGAGCCGATGATCCCGTTCTACATCTTCTACTCGATGTTCGGCTGGCAGCGCACCGCCGACCAGTTCTGGGCGCTGGCCGACCAGTTGGGCCGCGGCTTCGTGATCGGCGCCACCGCCGGCCGGACGACGATGACCGGCGAGGGCCTCCAGCACGCCGACGGCCACTCGCACCTCATCGCCTCCACCAACCCCGCGGCGCTCTCCTACGACCCGGCCTTCGCCTACGAGGTGGCGGTCATCGTCAAGGAGGGCCTGCGCCGGATGTACGGCCCCGAGGCCGAGGACGTCTTCTACTACCTGACGGTCTACAACGAGACCAAGGTCCAGCCGGCCATGCCGCAGGGCGTCGAAGAGGGCATCCTCAAGGGCCTGTACCGCTTCAACGAGGGCACCCGGCCCGAGGCCGACAGCCCGCAGCTGCAGCTGCTGGCCTCCGGCACCGCCATCCACTGGGCCCTGGAGGCACAGCAGCTGCTGGCCGACGACTGGGGCGTGGCGGCCGACGTGTGGTCGGCGCCGTCCTGGACGGAGCTGCGCCGGGACGCCCTGGAGTGCGACGCCGCCCGGCTGGAGGGCGAGGACCGGGTCCCGTACGTCACCCGTGCACTGGCCGGTGCCCCCGGCCCGGTCGTCGCGGTCAGCGACTGGATGCGGGCGGTGCCGGACCAGATCGCGCCGTGGGTCGAGCAGGACTGGACCTCCATCGGCACCGACGGCTTCGGCCTGTCCGACACCCGCGAGGCGGCCCGCCGGCACTTCGGCGTCGACCCGCAGTCGGTGGTCGTCCAGGCGCTGGCCGCCCTCGCCCGCCGCGGCGAGGTCAAGCCGGAGGCCGTCAAGGAAGCCCGGGAGCGCTACGGGCTGTGAACCATGGGCGGACCCGGCACCGGGTCCGCCCGCCCTCCGGGGCACCCCCAACTCCCGTGCGGAGGCCACCTTCCCGCGCCCGGGGCCTTCGCACGGGAACCCGCTCCGCCCGGCCGGTCAAGCCCTGACCGCGGCCGGGCGGGCTTTTTTGCCGGCGGGGTGGCGGTGTGGCCGTGGCGGCCAGGCCGGGCCGGCGGACCACGCCCTGACTACGGCCGAGCCTCCCCTTTTCCCCGCCGCCCACCCCCCTTCGGGGGGTGGGCGGGTGTGGTGGGGCCGAATTCGGCAGGCGGAGCCGGCCGCCGGGGCGTTGTCAGTGGCCCCCGGCATGATGAAGACATGCGTGCTGCCCGGCTGATCAAGATGGTGTTGCTGCTCCAGGCGCGGCCGTCGATGACGGCCGCCGAGCTGGCGCGCGAGTTGGAGGTCTCCGAGCGTACGGTCGCCCGCGACGTCCTCTCCCTCTCCGAGGCCGGCGTCCCGGTCTACGCGGACCGCGGCCGGGCCGGCGGCTACCGCCTCATAGGCGGCTACCGCACCCTTCTCACCGGCCTCGGCCGCAGCGAGGCGGAGGCGCTGTTCCTGTCCGGAGTGCCCACGGCGCTCCGCGAGATGGGCCTCGCGGACGCCGCCTCCGCCGCGCGGCTGAAGGTCTCCGCCGCGCTGCGGCCCGAGCTGCGGGACGCCGCGTCGGGCGCCGCCCAGCGCTTCCACCTCGACGCACCCGCCTGGTATCAGGAGCCCGAGCCCCCCGAGCTGCTCCCCGCGATCGCCGACGCGGTCTGGGACGACCGTCGGATCACCGCCCGCTACCTCCGCAAGGACACCGAGGTGCAGCGGGAGTTGGAGCCGTACGGCCTCGTGCTGAAGGCGGGGGTCTGGTATCTGGCGGCGCGGGTGGACGGGGAGTACCGCGTCTACCGGGTCGATCGGTTCACCGCCGTGACGGCCGACGAGGGCGCCGGGGCCGCCGCGGCTGTCGGGGCTACCGGGGCTGCCGCGGCCTCGGACGGCCGGTTCCGCCGGGACGAGGCTTTCGACCTCCCGGCATTCTGGGCGGAGCGGGCGGCCCAGTTCGCCCGGTCGATCCTCCGCGAGGAGGTGGTGCTGCGGCTCTCCGCGCGCGGAGTGCGCCAGCTGCCGTACGTCACCGAACGCGCCGCGGCCCGCGAGGCGATCGCCCGGGCGCAGGCGGCGGACGGCCCCGATGAGCAGGGGCGGCTGACGGTCACCCTGGCCGTGGAGTCCGCCGAGGTCGCCTACGCCCAGCTGCTGTCGCTCGGCCCGGAGGGCGAGATACTCGCGCCCGGTCAGCTGCGTGCGCGCATGGCGGCGGCCGCCCGCCGGACGGCCGCCCAGTATGCGTAGCCGGGCCGCATGCGCAGCCGGGCGACCGTTCCGCCGCGGACAGCTGTTATCGGTAGTCGGCCGCCGTCGCGTCCCGGCCGCCGAAGACCACCTCGTCGAAGTAGCCGAAGCAGTCCGGCCGGGAGCCGTCGGTGTCGGTGAAGCCGTACTCCTTCGCCAGCTGACCGCTGGAGAGCGAGCGGCCGCTCCAGCGCTCCTTGTCCGGGTCGGCGGCCAGCGCCCGTACGCCGCGGGCGATCAGGGCCGGCGATTCGGCGATGGCGAAGTGCGGCTCCTTGGCCACCGCGTCGCGCCAGGTCTCCTCCGTCACCCCGAAGTGGTCCAGCATCTCCTCGGACCGGAGGAAGCCGGGGGTGAGCGAGACCGCCGTGCCGCCGTGTTCCCCGAGCTCGGCGGCGAGACCGAAGGCGATGCGGTGCGGGGCGTTCTTGGCCAAGTCGAAGCACACGTTGTCGCGGTATCGGCGGTTGAAGTCGGCGGTGCCGTCGGTGATCTCGACGACCAGCCCGCCGGGCCGCCGGATCAGCAGCGGCAGCGCGTAATGGCCGGTGATGAGGTGGGAGTCGATGCCCAGGCGGAGCATCCGCAGCCCGCCCGCCAGATCGAGGTCCCACAGCCGGGTGCCGAACTCGATCAGCCGGTCACCGCCCCAGAGGCTGTTGACCAGCACGTCCAGCCGTCCCTGCGCGTGGTCGATCCGCTCGACCAGTGCCTTGACCTGCTCCGGTTCAAGATGGTCGGTCGGCACGGCGATGCCGGTGCCGCCCGCCGCGGTGACCAGCTCCGCGGTCTCCTCGATGGTCTCCGTGGCCCGTCCGACCTCGCTGACCCGCTCCCGCGTCGTCCGCCCCGTGACGTACACCAGGGCACCGGCCCGGCCCAGCTCGACCGCCATCGCCCGGCCCGCGCCCCGGGTCGCCCCGGCGACCAGCGCCACCCGTCCCGCCAGTTCCTTCGTCACGTCCGCCACTCCTCGCTGTCAGGTGCCTCGCATCCGTACATGGCGACCGACCCTGTCAGCGAAACCGGACATCTCCTGTCGGGAATCGGCCGGGATTCCGACAGGAGCCAGTGGGCGCCCTCCCCTCCGGGCCGCCCCTTACGAGCGCCCCCTTTACGGGCCGAACGCCGGCACGGGCGCGCCGTTCCGCAGCCGTCCGGTGACCGTTGCGGGGGTGTCCGGGCCGGCCGGTGCGGCCAGCGTGCCTTCGTTGCCGGTGGCCCGTACGCCGCCGGTGGCGTCGATGCCGCCGACCTCCCGGCTGCCCGCCGCGAGCAGATACCACCGGCCGGACGTCGCCCGCCAGCGGACCTGACCCACCACGTGCGGCCCGTAGGGGCTGCAGGCGGCGGTGTTCGCGGCCCGCCCGGCGAGCCGCCCCGGGTCCGTCGGGCGCACGGCGGGCGGCAGGAACTGAATCCGCACGCTCCCGGGCCCGCGCCAGGTGTCGGCGCGGCTGCACACCCAGGTCGCCCGGCCGGCGCCCTCCGGGAGGCGTTGCTCGGCGAACGCCCAGTCGGTGACGGACCGTACGCCGGTGCCGCGCAGCGACCCGAGGGAACAGGCGGTTCGGGCCCAGCTCTGCAGCGCCGGGGCGCCGGTCGCCTCGTGCGGTCCGGCGCCCGGGGTGCCGTCGGACGACGGCGGCGGCACATAGCGGAGATGGACGGGCACGAGGTCGTTGAGGTCGGCCAGGAGGAAGGTCGCGTCGTCGGCGTGGGCGGCGGTCTCCACGACCCGGGTCGAGGGCCGGAACCGGGCGACGGGCCAGCGCCCGCAGCCGCTGCCCGGCATGGGCGGGGCCAGGATCCGGTCGGTGACCCCGTCCGGTGCGACGTGCAGCGCGTGCGGCGGGGCGGCCGGCGCCAGCAGATCGCGGGTGGTGACCTCGGAGATCCAGGGCGCGAGCAGATAGCGCATCCAGCCGTTGCCGCGACCGATCACCAGCGCGGCGCCGGTGGTCAGATCCGCGTCGTCGACCCGTGCGAAGTGCAGGGTGGGCGTGGCGTCTTCGGGCTCGGCATAGCGCACCAGCCGCTCGCCGTCGTGGAAGACCACCACCATCACCGCGTCGATCAGGCCCGCGTAGAGCAGCTGCGGCGGATGGTCCGGCGGCCTGGTGGAGGTGCCCGCGGTCGCGGTGATCCGGGCATCGTCGGGCGGCGCCGCCCAGACCCGCAGGGCCCGCCCCAGCAACTCCTGGTCGCCGGCCTGCCGGCCGCGGGCGGGCCAGGCGGTGAAGTCCACCCGGGAGGTGTCCGCCCACTGGTCGTTGGGGGTGCGCACCAGCCGGGCCGGTTCCAGCGCCTGCTCCGCGAGGGTCTCGGCCCGCGCCGGCCGGTCCCGCACGCCCTGCCACACCCCGGCCGCCGCCGCGCCGAAGGCCAGTACGGCCACCAGCGCGGCCACCGCCCGCAACCGCTGCCGGCGGCGCAGCAGATCCGTCGGCCGGGTCTGCACCGTGCACGGGTCGAACTCCCCGGAGTTCAGCATCGCCCCGGCGCCGGCCCCGGTCTCCCGGTCCAGCTGCTCGGCCGCCCGCAGCGCCGCGTCCGGTGCGGGCGCCCCGGCCTGTTCGAGGACGGTGCGCGCGGCCTCCTCGTCCAGGCCCTCCAGATGCCACAGCCCGAGGGTGGCGCGGACCGACGCGGGGACGGCGGACAGCGCCTGGTCCAGGGCGAGTTCCTCGGCGCCGCCGGCCCGCGGGAACAGCCGCAGCCCCCAGACCTGCGGCAGGACCGGCAGCCCCCGGCCCGGCCGCCCCTCGTACGCCAGCGCCAGCCGCAGGGCCCGCAGCCGCACCAGGTCGTAGCCGGTCTCGGCCGCCGGGCCGCGCTGGGCCGGCAGCCCGCCGTCCGGTCGCCGCAGCCGGGCCCGCGGCAGTGCCCGCTGGACCAGGGCGTGTGCGGCCAGAACCCGGCGGTGGCGGCCCATCGACGGGGGCAGGACGAGGTAGGCGAGGCGGACGAGCCGTGGATAGTGCTCGACGATGGCCGCCTCGGCCCGTTCGACATCGGCCCGGGTACGTTCGTCCATGGGCATGGCTTGGAACAGCCCTTCGCAAAATGGCGGATATGCCGTCGTGGGTGGTGCACGCCTTCCAACGAGTGATTCTTGGGGCGGTCACCCGAGGGCGCACCGAGCGGCGCGGAGCGGGCGCCGGCCCGAACACTCCGTCACCTATCCGAACATCCCGTCACCGCAGCGGACACCGCGTCACCGATCCGGATAACGACCCCGTCGCATCCGGGGTACTCCGCATGCGGCGGGGCCCGGTAGGGCCGATGCTGGAGCGGTGATGGACGAGACGGAGTTCTGGGAACTGATCGACGGTTCCCGCGAGGCGGCCGAGGGCGACCCCGAAGAGCAGGCCGACGCGCTGGTCGAGAGGCTGCTCGGGCTCGATCCGGACGCCGTCGTGGACTTCGCCCGTCATTTCGAGGCGCGCTACAACCGGGCGTACTCCTGGGACCTGTGGGCCGCGGCCACGATCCTGCTGGGCGGCGCCAGCGACGACGCCTTCGACTACTTCCGCTGCTGGCTGATCGGCCAGGGCCGGGAGGTCTTCGAGGGCGCGCTGCACGACCCGGACCAGCTCGCCGAGCTGCTGGACGACTTCGACGAGGCGGTGGACGGCGACGCCGAGGAGCTGGGCTACGCGGCCGACGAGGCGTACGAGCAGATGACCGGCGGGGTGATGCCCGATCTGGCCCTGCCGGCGCCGCCCCGCGAACCGCTCGGCGGCTACCTCGACTTCGACGACGACCAGGGCCTGGCGGAGCGCTTCCCCGGCCTCTGGGACCGTTTCCGGTCCTGACCTGCGAGCGCGCGCCCGCCGACGCGGCGGGGGCGGGCCCCGGGTGCCGCCGCCGGCCCGTGGCTGCGGCAGTATGGCCCCATGCGGATCGCGATCACCGGCTCGACCGGACTCATCGGCACGGCGCTCACCCGGTCCCTGCGCGCGGACGGCCATGACGTCGTCCGGCTCGTCCGGCGTGCCCCCGGTGCGGCCGACGAGGTGCGCTGGGACCCCAAGCGCCAGGAGGTCGACACGGCGGGGCTGGCCGGCTGCGAGGCGGTCGTCCATCTGGCCGGTGCCGGGGTCGGCGACCACCGCTGGACGAGCGCCTACAAGCAGGAGATCCGCGACAGCCGGGTGCTGGGCACCCGGACCCTCGCCGCGGCACTCGCCGCCATGGACACCCCGCCGCGGGTCTTCGTGTCCGGCAGCGCGATCGGCTACTACGGCGACACCGGCGACCGGCGTACGGACGAGAGCGCACCGGCCGGCCACGGGTTTCTGCCGGAGGTCTGCGTGGCGTGGGAGGACGCCGCGAAGCCGGCCCGGGAGGCGGGCATCCGCACCGTCTTCGCCCGCACCGGTCTGGTCGTGGCCCGCTCGGGCGGCGCCTGGGGACGGCTGTTCCCCGTCTTCCGGCTCGGCCTCGGCGGCCGGTTCGGGGACGGCAGCCAGTACTGGAGCTTCATCTCGCTGGCGGACCACATCGCGGCGCTGCGCCACCTCATCGACACCGGCGACCTGACCGGGCCGGTCAACCTCACGGCCCCGGAACCGGTCACCAACCGCGAGGCGACCGCCGTGATGGGCCATGTCCTGAACCGCCCCACGCTGTGCACCGTTCCGGCGCCGGTGCTGCGGGCCGCCCTCGGTGAGTTCGCCGGCGATGTGCTGGGCAGTCAGCGGGTCGTCCCGCGGCGGCTGCTGGACTCGGGGTTCGTCTTCCGCCACCCGCGGATCATCGACGCGATCCGGGCGGCGTAGGCACGGGCGGGGCGGGGCGGGACCGGGGCCGGACGGCCGGTCCGGACGACGGCTGCCTGCCGGACCGCGTCACCGTCCGCACCACAAGCCACTCTTCGGCCAAGGCTGCTGCAGTGCGCACCGGCCGCCTCCTGTCGCACGGACCGCCCGGTTCCTACCGTCCTCTCACGCACCTCTGGCATCCCCCGAGGCCACAGTGGGCATGACAACGGTGCCGCCATTGGGACCGACCTCGGGAGGGGCATGTGCTGCGCACCGCATCGGCCGTGGACGTCGTCATTGTGGGAGCCGGCCCGGCCGGACTCGCCGCCGCCCGCCATCTGACCGGCGCCGGGGTGTCGGTCGCCGTCCTGGAAGCCTCGCCGGAGATCGGCGGCCGGTCCGTCACCGATCATCTCGACGGTTTCCGGCTGGACCACTGCGGCCGGCCGCTGGCCGTCTCCGCCGCCGAGCTGCGCCGCACCCCGGGCCTCGGCGAGCTGACGCCGCGTCCGTTCGCGCCCGGCCTGAGCGTCCACAACGGACAACGGGTGCAGCGCATCGGCGCCCCCCGAAGCACCAGAGGCGCACTGTCCGCGGCCCGCGCCCTGGTGCGGGCCGACCGTCGCACGGAGCGCCGGACGGACCGTCAGGCAGCCCGCCAGACGGGCCGCCTCCCCGACCGGCGGGCCGAACAGGACGCGGACCGCCGCACGGTGCGCCGCCTCGACCGCCGCACCGGCCGTGCAGCGCCCTCGTACGCCACTCCCCCCGCCGCCCCCGCCCCGGCCGTCGACCGCCCCATCCGCGACGCGCTGGCGAGCCGCCCGGCCTTCCCGCCCCGCACCCATGACGCGTTCCTGCGGCCCCTGCTGGGCGCGCTGCTGTGCGATCCGCAGCTGCGCGGCTCCAGCCGGGGCGCCGCGGCCGCGCTGCGCGGCTATGCGGACGGGCAGCTGTGGCTGCCGGCCGGCGGCGCCTTCGCCGTCCCCGAACTCCTCGCCGCCGCCCTGCCGCCCGGCACGGTCCGTACCTCCGTGCGGGTCACCGCGGTCTCCACAACGGGCGTGCACACCGCCGAACACGGCCCGGTCCCCTGCCGGGCGGTGCTGGTGGCCACCGGCGCCCGCGATGCCGCCGAACTGCTGCCGGGACTGCGGGTGCCCGCCTTCCACCCGGTGACCGTCCTGCACCACACCGCGGCGGCATCCGGGGGCCGCGGTGCGCCCTCCCGCGACACCGCGCTGATCCTGCCGACGGACGGCCCGGTCGCGTACACCTACGCCGCCGGCGCGATCGACCCGTCCCGTACGCCGCCGGGGCGGGCCCTGCTCACCACGGTCGTGCTCGGCGCCGCGGCGGGGCTGCCGTCCGCCGTCCTCGACCGGGCGGTGGGCCCCCAGCTGGACCGCATCCACGGTGCGCAGCCCCGCGAGCTGCTGACGACCCATCACGATCCGTACGCGGTACCGGCGATGCCCGCCCCGCACGACCCGGAGCGCCCGGTGCGGGTGCTCGCCGGCCTCTACGTATGCGGTGATCACCGCGACACCGGCACCCTCCAGGGCGCCCTCAACTCGGGCCGCCGCGCGGCCCGCGCCATCCTCCAGGACTTCGGCCTGCCGGCCCTCACCACCGAACCGGACCCCCTGCCCGCGGCGGCCTGACCGGGGCGGCGCCTCAGCCCAGCGCCGCCACCCGCTCGCGGTACCCGCGCACCGCCGCCGCGTCCCGGTACGGCTCCAGGCGGCGCTCGAATTCCCTGACGTACTCATGGGCCCGCACGGAGCGCATCTCGGAGGCCTGGAGAGCCGCCTCGGCACCGAGCGTGCAGGCCTGCTCCAGCTCGCCCAGGCCCAGCCGCGCGGTCGCCAGCACCACCCGGCAGAAGAGCCGGCTGCGCGCGAAGCCGGCCGCGCGCAGCTGGAGCGAGCGCTCGGCGTGCTGGGAGGCCGCGCGGTACTGCTGGAGGTCGCGGTGGCAGTGCGCCAGTTCGTCGGCGAGCTGTGCCTCGTCGAAGAAGCGCGCCCAGTACGGGGTCTCGTCGCCGGGGCGGACGGTCTCCAGCGCCCGCTCGGCGCGGGCCAGCGCCGCCGTGCAGGCCCGGACCTCGCTCAGGACGCCGTGGCCGCGCGCCTCCGCGGCGTGCAGCAACGCCTGCACGGCGGGCGGCGCGCTGCTGCCGATGCCCTGCTGGGCGACCCGGGCCAGCTGGACGGCCTCCCTGCCGTGCCCCAGGTAGACGGCCTGCCGGCTCATCGTCACCAGGACGTAGGACCCGTAGGCCCGGTCGCCGGCGGCCTGGGCCAGCCGCAGGGCCTGGACGAAGTACCGCTGCGCCAGGCCGTGGGCGGCGATGTCGTACGAGGTCCAGCCCGCCAGCCGGGTCAGATCGGCGGCCGCGGCGAACAGCCGGCGGCCGGTGGCCTCCCCGTAGCTGCCGCGCAGCATCGGCTCGGCCTCGTGCTCCAGATAGCGCACCAGGGCCTGCCGGGCGTGACCGCCGCCGTAGGCGTGGTCCAGCGCCCGGAACAGCTCGCCGACCGAGCGCAGCGCCGCGATGTCGCCGGAGGTGACCCGGGAGCCGTGGGTGCGGTCGACCTGGTCGGTACGGCGCTGCCGCGGCACCGCGGCCCGGCCCTGGAGGGGCACCCGGGCCGGCCCGTCGGCGGCCTCGCCACGGGCGACCCGTTCGTCGGCGCGGCCGATCAGCCAGTCGCGGCTGGGCACCACGAGCCCGGCCGGGGTGAAGGCGATCTTGCGGAGCTCGGCATGGCTGCCGGAGTCCTTGCGCCACAGGCCGCTGACGATGTCCACCGCCTCGCTGGGGGTCGCGGCGAACTCCAGCCCTGCGTACACCGGTGCGCAGGCGTCCAGGCCCAGGTCCTGGGCGGACAGCCGGCGGCCGAGCCGGCGGGTGAACACCTCCGCGATCAGGGCGGGGGTGGTGCCCCGTGGCTGCTGGCCGCGCAGCCAGCGGGTCACCGACGTCTTGTCGTAGCGGAGGTCGAGGCCATGCTCGATGCCGAGCTGATCAACCCGTCTGGCCAGCCCGGCATTGGAGAATCCCGCCTCGGCGATGAGCGCGGCGAGCTGGCGGTTGGGCGTGTGGTGCGGGGGTCGTTCCGTCATCAGCTTTACCGGTCTCCTGCCTTCCGGGCCGCACTGCCGGGTCCGGCGGACCCTGCTCCGGCACTGCTCATCGCCCTTGTGGAACGGCGTGAATGTAACGGCCTTCGGAACCCTGATCACCGCCTGCGCCCCGCGTTCATCCGATCGTGTGAGCAGGGGCGAACGTGCCGGACACCGGCCGCCTGCCGGGTCCGGAACGGGCCGCCGTACAGTGGCATGGGCGCAAAGTGGCATCAACGTTGCGGGAAACTGCAACACAGGTTCGAAGAGGAGCTGCCGGTGACTGCGATCTCTCGGGGGGAGACCCCCGCACCCGAGGGGCTGCGCTTTGTGCATCTGGGCTTCGGCGCCGACGCCGTGGAGTACGAATCGGCATGGCAGGAGCAGCGCCGGGTGCACGCCGCCCGGTTCGCCGACGAGGTGCCCGACACCTGTCTGCTGCTGGAGCACCAGGCCGTCTACACCGCGGGGCGGCGTACGTCCGACGATGAGCGCCCCCTGGACGGGACCCCGGTCGTCGACGTGGACCGCGGCGGGAAGATCACCTGGCACGGCCCCGGCCAGCTGGTGGGCTACCCCATCCAGAAGCTGCCGCGTCCGGTGGACGTCGTGGCCCATGTCCGCCGCCTCGAAGAGGCGCTGATCCGGGTGTGCGCCGAGTTCGGCGTGGAGGGCACCCGGGTCGAGGGCCGCAGCGGCGTGTGGGTGCTGGGCGACACCGTCGGCGCGGCCGAGGAGCGGGCGGCCCTGGGCGGGCTGAGCCTCGACTTCGACCCCCGGGTGACGGACGAGCTGTTCGACCCGCGGCTGAACGGTCCCGAGTACGCGCCGTCCAACGCCGGCCAGCGCCGCGAGGACCGCAAGCTCGCCGCGATCGGCATCCGCGTCGCCAAGGGCGTCACGATGCACGGCTTCGCGCTCAACGTGAACCCCGACAACACCTCGTTCGACAAGATCGTGCCGTGCGGCATCCGCGATGCCGGCGTCGCCTCGCTGGCCGACGAGCTGGGCCGCGAGGTCACCATCGCCGAGGTGCTGCCCGTCGTCGAGAAGCATCTGCGGGACGTCCTCGAGGGCGCCGAGCTGCTCCCCCGCGCGGTCTGAGCCGGCCCGACCGGGCAGGTACCTGTCATGCACTCCGGAGACCTCCGGGAATGCCACCCCGCCATACGGGGTTGCCCCGCACGTAAAGACGTGCGAATCAACGGGCGTACCCTGGTGTACGCCGAAGAAACGAATGCTGCGTAAGCAGGAAGGGGCGCCGGTCGTGTCCGCAGTCGCACCCGACGGACGCAAGATGCTGCGCCTGGAGGTCCGGAACAGCCAGACCCCCATCGAGCGCAAGCCCGAGTGGATCAAGACCCGGGCGAAGATGGGTCCCGAGTACAACCACCTCCAGAGCCTGGTCAAGAGCGAGGGCCTGCACACGGTCTGCCAGGAGGCGGGCTGTCCCAACATCTTCGAATGCTGGGAGGACCGCGAGGCGACCTTCCTCATCGGCGGTGACCAGTGCACCCGCCGCTGCGACTTCTGCCAGATCGACACCGGCAAGCCGCAGGAGCTGGACCGCGACGAGCCCCGCCGGGTCGCCGAGTCCGTGCAGACCATGGGCCTGAAGTACGCCACGATCACCGGCGTCGCGCGCGACGACCTGGAGGACGGCGGCGCCTGGCTCTACGCCGAGACGGTCCGGCAGATCCACGCCACGATGCCCGGCACCGGCGTCGAGCTGCTGATCCCCGACTTCAACGCGGTCCCCGAGCAGCTCGCCGAGGTCTTCTCCTCCCGCCCGGAGGTGCTGGCCCACAACGTCGAGACGGTCCCGCGGATCTTCAAGCGGATCCGCCCCGGTTTCCGCTACGAGCGCTCGCTGGAGGTCATCGCCAAGTCCCGCGAGGCCGGTCTGGTGACCAAGTCCAACCTGATCCTGGGCATGGGCGAGGAGCGCGAGGAGATCAGCCAGGCGCTGCAGGACCTCTACGACGCGGGCTGCGAGCTGATCACGATCACCCAGTACCTGCGCCCGACCGTGCGCCACCACCCCATCGACCGCTGGGTGAAGCCCGCCGAGTTCGTGGAGCTCAAGGAAGAGGCCGAGGAGATCGGCTACGCCGGTGTCATGTCCGGCCCGCTGGTCCGCTCCTCCTACCGCGCCGGCCGCCTTTACCAGCAGGCCGTCGAGCGGCGCGAGGTCGAGGCGTCCAGTCAGGCGGTTTGAGTTTCCCGGCGCGCCAACTTGTGAAACGTGGCACATGCTGAGGACGCGGCCCGCACTCTCCCAGGACGGGGGGCGTGGGGGCCGCGTCAACGTTTCATTGGTGTTTGACCGGCAGGTCATCCGTTGGTAACACCGTTGCGTGACGATGGATGCACGCACCGCTCCCGCACCTACCCCTGCTTCTCCGAACAGATCAGAGGGAGTCACCACCATGCAGGCCGCGCCGCTCCGCGCCACCCCCGCCGCCAGTCCCGCCCTCCCGCTCCCCACGGTCACCGGCGCCCTGCGTGCCGTCGAGGCCGTCCTCATGCGGGGCGGGCAGCGCACCGCCCGTCGTAACGCCTGGACGTCGGTCCTGGAGGACCGCCGCCGCGCCAAGGACCGCCACGAGGCCGAGTACGTACTGGAGGCCGCGGCGACCCGGCGCCCGCACGCCACGTAAACTTCGCTGTATGGCGAGGAAGGCAAACACAGACGGCGCTGCCGGCGCTGAGAACTCCGGGCGACTGAAGCAGATCGCCCTGACCTACAAGATGACCCGTCGGGTCGACTCCAAGGTCGGTCTTGTCGTCGCTGGTGTAGGCATCGTCGTATTCGGCGTTCTCCTTGCCATCGGCTTCGTGATCGGCCACCCCCTCTATGCGGGAATCCTGGGCTTCGTCCTGGCCTTCCTCGCGATGGCGATCGTCTTCGGACGGCGTGCCGAGCGGGCTGCCTTCGGGCAGATGGAAGGCCAGCCCGGTGCGGCGGCGGCCGTGCTGGACAACGTCGGCCGCGGCTGGACGGTCACCCCCGCGGTGGCCATGAACCGCAGCCAGGATGTGGTCCACCGTGCCGTCGGCAAGGCCGGCATCGTGCTGGTCGGCGAGGGCAACCCCAACCGCCTCCGCGGCCTGCTGGCCGCCGAGAAGAAGCGGATGGCGCGCACCGTCGCCGACGCCCCCGTCCACGACATCGTGGTGGGCGACGGCGAGGACCAGGTGCCGCTGAAGAAGCTCCGTACGACGCTGCTGAAGCTGCCGCGCGTACTCCCCGGCGCCCAGGTCACGGCCGTCAACGACCGGCTCCGTGCACTGGGCGACCTGATGAGCAACATGCCCGTCCCGAAGGGCCCGATGCCGAAGGGCATGCGGATGCCCAAGGGCGGCGGCAAGACGCGCTGACCGCCCCGGTCCGGCTCCCGCATCCAGCAGCCGCCGGACCCGGCCCCGATCGCACGACAACGCCCCGGAACCTGGTTCCGGGGCGTTTCGTATGCGTTTCGTATGCGGTGGAGTACGCGTGAGGGGGCGGGGCGGCTGGTGACGGGCGCCGCCGCGGGCTCATCGGCGTACGTGCCCGGGCCGCACGGCCGGCGGCCGGCGGCGTACGACCGCGGCGCCGCACCGGCCGGCGGGCCTGCGGGCCTCACCCCTCACAAACGGACCTGCACGGCGCGCGAGAGGCGATCGTGCAGCCCCCGCCCGTCCCGGTCCCACACCACTGCGGGGATGATCACGACGAGCAGCAGCGTGCGGACCAGGACCCGCGGGAGGGTGATCCGGCCGCCGCCCTCGGCGACCACCCGCAGGCCCAGGAGCCGCTTACCCGGTGTGAAGCCGACCGTGCCGACCGTCAGCACGCTGAGCACCGCGAAGACCAGCAGCGCCCAGTTGCTCGCCGACTGTGCCCGGCCGCCGCTGAGCAAGCCGTATGCGATGAGCATGCACAGCGCCCAGTCGAGGAAGAGCGCGGCGAACCGCCGGCCGGGGCGCGCGATCGAGCCCGGCCCCTCCTTCGGCAGCCCGAGCTGCTGCCCGCGGTATCCGAACTCGACACCCATGTCCTCGGCTGCCGCGCGGGGCCCGGAGATCCACGATCCGATTGCATGCCTGTTGTCCACCCGACCACGGTACTGCGACCGCCCGCGGGCGATTCCCGGAGGGCCGCCGCGGGCGGGGCCGGGGGCCGTACGGGCCGGGCGCGGGGGCGGCCCCGGGCGGCCCGGGAGCGGCCGGCCGGCCCGGCGGACGGCCGGAGAAGGCGGCGCTTCCGCCGGTCCGGAATGCCCCTTCATGGCGCACACTGGGGGTGAGGAGCGGCCGCGTGCCGGTTAACCTCGGCGAAACAAATGGGTCATGCTTGGGAAATCCCGCCTGCCTATGGTCGGGCAACGCGCCACCGCACATGGTCGCGTTCCGAGTAGCAATCCCGCGTCCGCCGACCGGTGACCGGGCTAGGAGGAGTTGGATGTTCCAGAACGCCGACGAGGCCAAGAAGTTCATCGCGGACGAGGACGTCAAGTTCGTCGACGTCCGGTTCTGCGACCTGCCCGGTGTGATGCAGCACTTCACGATCCCGGCAAAGGCGTTCGACCCGAACGAGGAACTCGCCTTCGACGGTTCCTCGATCCGCGGCTTCCAGGCGATCCACGAGTCCGACATGGCGCTGCGCGCGGACCTGTCGACGGCCCGGGTGGACCCCTTCCGCCGGGACAAGACCGTCAACATCAACTTCTTCATCCACGACCCGATCACGGGCGAGCAGTACAGCCGCGACCCGCGCAACATCGCCAAGAAGGCCGAGGCCTACCTCGCCTCCACCGGCATCGCGGACACCGCGTTCTTCGGTCCGGAGGCCGAGTTCTACGTCTTCGACAGCGTCCGCTTCGAGACCTCGTCGAACCAGTCCTTCTACCACATCGACTCCGAGGCCGGCGCCTGGAACACCGGGTCGGAGGAGAACAACCGCGGCTACAAGGTCCGCTACAAGGGCGGCTACTTCCCGGCCCCGCCGGTCGACCACTTCGCCGACCTGCGCGCCGAGATCTCCCTGGAGCTGGACAAGGCCGGCCTGCAGGTCGAGCGCCAGCACCACGAGGTCGGCACCGCCGGCCAGGCCGAGATCAACTACAAGTTCAACACTCTGCTCGCCGCGGCCGACGACCTGATGCTGTTCAAGTACATCGTCAAGAACGTCGCCTGGCGCAACGGCAAGACCGCGACCTTCATGCCCAAGCCGATCTTCGGTGACAACGGCTCCGGCATGCACGTCCACCAGTCGCTGTGGCAGGGTGGCGCGCCGCTCTTCTACGACGAGCAGGGCTACGCGGGCCTCTCGGACACCGCCCGCTACTACATCGGCGGCATCCTCAAGCACGCCCCGTCGCTGCTGGCCTTCACCAACCCGACGGTGAACTCCTACCACCGCCTGGTCCCCGGCTTCGAGGCCCCGGTCAACCTGGTCTACTCGCAGCGCAACCGCTCCGCGGCCATGCGTATCCCGATCACGGGCTCGAACCCCAAGGCAAAGCGCGTCGAGTTCCGCGCCCCGGACCCGTCCTCGAACCCGTACCTCGCGTTCTCCGCCCTCCTCCTCGCGGGCCTGGACGGCGTCAAGAACAAGATCGAGCCGGCCGAGCCGATCGACAAGGACCTCTACGAGCTCGCCCCCGAGGAGCACGCGGGCGTCCCCCAGGTCCCCACGTCCCTCCCGGCCGTCCTCGACGCCCTCGAGGCCGACAACGAGTACCTCCAGCAGGGCGGCGTCTTCACCTCCGACCTCATCGAGACCTGGATCGACTACAAGCGAGCCAACGAAATCGCCCCGATCCAGCTCCGTCCGCACCCGCACGAGTTCGAGCTTTACTTCGACATCTAGAAAGCAGAGTTCGAACTCGGCAGCCGACGAAACGGCTATGAGCGGTTGCCTCCACCCGGGTGGAGGCAACCGCTCGTCGTCTGTCGCGACCCTGCTGTTTCATAGGTATCCAGAGCCCAGCTGGATTCGCTCTGTGCCCCAGACTGCAGATCAGAGACGCGTCCAACTCGCCCACTGGGGACTTAGCCAGCATGAGCTGGAGAGCGGTATCGTCCGCGGCGACTACTCGTTAACCGTCACTGGTTGGCGATTCCCTTGCCGGCCCTGGACCGTCGAGGCGCCCCGGGCGCTACCCCACCTCGCGGGCCGACTCGGGCTCGAACGCCATGAGCGTCAGTCCTGTGACGTGGATGACGGCGTTCCACTCGTCCTGGGTCAAGTCCGGGAATTCCTCCAGAACACAGCTGGGGACAGGACAGCCACCAGCGCTCAGCACTACCTCCGCGAAGGCCAACCCCGAGCGGCTGAGGCACAAGCGCGGCCCTTGTTGCGGCTCCCCGGTGTGCAGCACCGCGATGTGCTGAGCGGCGTCCTTGTTGTCGGGTGTCTCCGACGCGAAGTTCAGGAGCGCGGTCCGCAATTGCGCAGTGAGTTCGTCCTGGTGCAGGTCAGCGCGTTCCGAAATGGCAGCCAGTGCCTGGCAGAACTGCTCTCTCGCTACCGACCGGGGCGGCCTCGGGGTGACCTGCGGAGGTTGACCGGCAACATCGTTTACAGGCTCGGGCTCCGATTGAAGCCCTATGAAGATGAGCTTGGAGACCAGCAGTACCGCCTCCCACTCCTCCTGGATCAGAGTCGGGAAACTCTCCTGCACCTGGGGCGGAAGGTCGCTCTGGTCTGCGTACAAGAGCACCTCCGGCAGCTCTACGTCATAGTCCGCAAGCCGAAGACCGAGGCTTCGTCCCCAGGGGTGGTCCTCAGCGCCAACGGTGACCAGTTCGACGCGCGCTCGCTCGCCCAGCGCCTCCGAAGCCAGTTCGCGCAGCGCGGTGGTGACCGCCGCACTGAGGTCGGCCTCGCTTACGTCACCCCTTTTGCCGACACACAGCAGCGCATCGCGCAGGCGTCCGCGCGGCGATGACGGATTCATCGTCTCCTCCTACGGCCGCCGCCTGAGTCGAGCGGCTGGACGTTCGTCTTCTCCACGTACTTGTTGAACTCATCGATCTTGTCCGCCGGCACCGCATAGCGACCTGGCTCATTGGTTGGCTTGACCTCGTATTGTTTCAGCCAGGCCAACACCTCTGGCTTGCAGTGGAACTCCATTTTGTGGGTGTAATTCTTGCTCTTGCCCAGCGTGCCGGGGTTGACCTTGCCGGTCTGGGCGATCCACTTTGGCTGCCGTTCGTGGCCGGGCCGCGGGACAAGGCCCCCGCTCGGCTTCACTGCGGCGCTCGCCTTCGCTTCCGCCTCGCTGCCGTAGCGTTCGATGATGACCGGGCACTTCTTCTTCGCCAGGCCGAGTGGGTCGATCTCGGCGAAGGGGTTGTCGACGTAGCCGTGTGGGTCGGGGGCGGGCCCGAGGCCGAGCGGATCGGGGCTGAGATATCGGCCGGTGAGTGAGTCGTAATAACGGAACAGGTTGTAGTGCAGGCCGCTCTCACGGTCGTGGTACTGACCTGGGAAGCCGAGGCTGCATTCCACCGCAGCCTGGCGGGGATCAGCGGGACGCGGTGTTCCCCACAGCGTGGACCTGGAATGCCAGGCAATCGCACCGTCTTCATCGACAAGTTCCGTAGGTGTGCCGACCAGGTCGGTGATGATGGAGTAGAACCGCTCGTCGAATTCCTGCTGCGCCGGCTCGGATACGCCGGCGGTTCGGTCCACCTGGGTCAGGACGCGGTAGCCGACCGGATCCCACTCCCAGCTGGTGACCTGGACACCAGCCGGCCCTGGACCGCTGCGCAGCTCCTCAGCGAGAACGGTCCCGTCCCAGGTGAACGTGGTCTGCTCCACCACAGTGATGGTGTCGCCGCTCAGCCTCTGCTTGGCGATGCGGCGCCCGAGGGGATCGTAGTGATAGCGCCAGATGGTGCCGTCCGGGAGGGTGACCGCGGTGAGGCGGTCGTCTGCGTCCCAGGAATAGTGCCAGCTGCGGGTACCGCCGGAGAGCAGCCTGCGGCATTGCTTGATGACCCGTCCCTGGCCGTCGTACTCATAGCTGGTGCGGCCTGCCTGGCGGAGCAGAGTGCCGTCGTACGACCGCGTCCCCGCGGTGTCGTTCAGGCTCGCCATCCCGGCGGTCTGGCCTCCCGTGTAGGCCAGGTTGCCCGCAGTGTCATAGGTATAGGTCTCGGACCAGTTGTGTCCCGAGACGCTGGTGACCCGCCCTACCGGATCCAGATCGAAGGCTCGCGTCCCCAGCATGGTGTCCGTGAAACCGAGCAGCTGATCGTCCGGACGGTAGGCGAAGGTGCGGTGTCGTAGCGCAGTCTCAGGTATGTCGCCACCAGGCGGCGCCGACATACCTGAGAGGGTCTGGGCCGTCATGCGGTTGGACGGGTCCCAGGTCTGGCCGAGGACCGCCGCACCGAGATTGCGGCGGACCTCCCGACCGGCGAGGTCGTGGCCGAACCTGACCTCTCGCCCAGCGTTGACCAGCGTTGCCGGCCGACCGGCCGCATCGTAGGTCCACCGGCTCTCTACACCGCTGGGGGTACGGCGCAGGGTGCGCCGACCCAGATCGTCGTAGCCGAATTCGATGACCGTCAGGCCTTGTTGCTCCGTCAGCAAGTGACCCGCTGGGTCGTACGTGAAAGCCAGGTCCGTGGCGCCGTTCGCCGCGTACAGCAGACGGCCTTCGGCGTCGTAGTGGAATCGCGCTCCGCCGGCCTGCGTGGCTTCTCGAACAACACGGTCGAGCAGATCGCGGGTGTAGCGCACGGTCTGACCCGCACCGTTGGTTCGCGACGTCAGCCGGCCGGCCGCATCGTGGGTATAGCTGATGTGCCGTCCGTTGAAGTCGGTCTCCTGCACGACCCGGCCCAGCGAGTCATAGGTGTAGCGCCACAGTTGTCCCTGAGGGTTGGTGACGGAGATGAGTCGCAGCTCAGCGTCGTAGGCGAAGGTGAACCTGGCACCGTCAGGGCCCGTGCGGACGGAGACTCGGTCAAAAAACGTGTATTCGAAGGACGTGGTTCCGCCAGCCGCATCGACGTGCTGGAGCAGGTTTTCCTCGGCGTCGTAGGACCACCGCTCGGTGTGACCGTCGGGACGAATGCACCAGGCCGGCTGTCCTTCCACCGTCCAGCCGAACGTCGTCACCGCGCCCATCGGATCGGTCACCAGCCGGGGTCGGCCGAAGGCATCCCGCTCGCATCTGCTCACGGCTCCCAGAGGGTCGGTGACGGTTACCGGCAGTCCGGCGGCGTTGGTGGTGAGCCGGGTTGTCTGACCGATTGCGTCGGTGACGGCTGTGAGATGACCGAAAGAGCCGTACTCATAGCTGGTGGTGGCTCCGACGGGATCGGTGATCTGCAGCAGGTTTCCGCAGTCGTCGTACGCGTACTGCCAGCCCGCGCCATCCGCACCGACCATGAGCAAGGGTTGGTGGAACTCGTTGTAGACAGCGGTCATCCGCGAGCCATCGGGGCGGGTGACCGCGGTGGCGTTGCCCGCCGCGTCGTACTCCATCGTGACGGTACGGTCCAGCGGGTCCGTACGCCGCAGCAGTCGGCGGTACCGGTCCCATTCGAAGGTGGTGACCGCGCCCGAGGGATCGGTCTCCCTTGTCGTCTGACCACGCTCGTTGAGCTGGTAGACAGTGACCTGGCCCAGTGCATCGGTCACCCGGGTGCAGCGCGCCTCGCCGTCGTACACGAAGACGGCATCGAGGAAACCACCCTCGCCGCGGGTCTCGACACAGCGCCCAGCCGCGTCGTAGAGGTAGTCGTACCGATGCCGATTGCGGTCGGTCCAGGAGGTGATCCGGCCGTCCTGGTCATACGTGAAGCGCATCGGTACACCTGACGAGTTGGTGACCTCGGTGAGATTCCCGTTGCCGTCATAAGCGAATGCAGTCAGCAGCAGCCCCACCGCGGAGTCGCCTTCGGCCTCCGCACCAGCGGTTGGCTCGGCGGCCAGTGCCACCGCGTCCGAACTCCTCGCACCCAGCAGGCGCAGCCCGGTTATCCGTAGCCCCGCGGTCTCAACTCGGATCCGGTATCCGCCGCTGTGCCAGACCTCGCTGGGAGTGCCGTCGTCGGAATAGTCGATGTCGATCTGATTCCCGTGCCGGTCGGTGATGGCCGTCAGCGGTAGCTGTGAGGCGCTCAACCCTCTCAGCTCGCCCGTAACGTTGGCCGGCTTGGCAAAGTGCCAGGAGCGTCCCTCCTGTGGGTCGCTGATGCGGAGTCCACCGGGCGTTTCCGGATCCCAGCTGAGCGGCCAACGAGGGCCCTCGACGGGGAAGACCGGCTCATCACGTCCGGGCACCGGGTAGACCAAGATCATGCCGTCCTCGGTCGCGAAGACGGCACCTTCGTCGTCGAGTTCGAGGCGCTGGTCGAGCGTCGAGGACCACGACGGTCCGAACCACCCGCCGCAGCGGTACGAGGACACATGGGTTCGCGAGAGAAGCAGCGGCAGAACAGCCGAAAGGCTGACGTCCTCTTGAGCCAGGACCATCTCACCCGAGGCGATGTCGATCGGGTCGCTTCGACAGTTGCGGTCGTCCGCTGGGGTGCTGGTCTTGTGCGGTTCTGCTGCCCCGTTCCGCAGGGGCGATTTCGGTGCGCCCCTTCCCGGATTCTTGCCGCCGGCGCGGCTACCCGTCCCGCCGATGCCACCCCCCGGCGCCTTGGGGTCCTTCTTGTCGCCCTTGCCGATGCCTGTGAAGTGGTCGGCCAGCTTGCGGTCGTTTTCCTGATGGTTCTTGGCCATCTGCTTCACACCACGGGTCATGTTGTCGTCGAGGTGCTTGGCGGTCTTCTTGACACCGTCCTCGATGCCGTCGATGACCTTGTCCAACATCGCGTTAGCCGCGTCAGCGATGGCGTCCTTGCCACGGGTACGCCCGTGGTGACTTCTGGCCCGGCCGATCTTGCCGCCGGCCTTGTTGCGGAAGGTGCCACCTGCGCTCTGCAGGCCCGTCACTACGCGGTCGTGCTCATCCGGGTCGAAACTGAACCCTCCGCCGGCGCCTCCGCCGCCTCCGCCCCCGCTGCCGCTGCCGGCACTGAGGAGTTCCATCGGATTGGCTGCGGCCGATTTCGCGGAGTCCTTGGCGTCCTGCACGCCCTGCTGGAAGCCACCCTTGCCGGCCTTGGCGGTCTGCCCCAGGTCCACTCCGTCCTTGGCTCCGAGAGCGTTGGCGCCGATCTGGACGACCAGGTCGCCGACCATTGCGCCCAGGGCCTCCTCGACGGGCGTCAGGGCGATGCTGATGACCTGTTCAGCGACCTGCTGGCACACCTCCTTGAAGAGGCGCTTGACGATTACGCGGGTCGCCTGGGTCGCGGCCAGCGCACCGACTTCGGAAAGGCCCAGCGTGAACGGTGCCGCCGCCTGCGCGGCGATCACTTCTGCGGCGAGGATACCCAGCTGGACAATCGCGCCGATCTTCGCGCCCTCGATGAGGACCGCCACACCCTCCATGGCAGTGGCCGCCATGCGGCCGCACTCCCCCAGATTCTTGAGGTGAGTGCCATTGATCTTGCTCCAGTGAGCGTTGAGCGCGTCGACAGCCAACGAGCCACCCGCTGACCCCACCAATCCCTGGATGGCCGTGTGAGCTTCGTTGGCACCGTGGTCGATGTCATCGGCGAACTCCCGCATGGCATCGGCCATGTCCCGGTAGTCGTCCTCGTCGACGTTCGGCCACGAGACACCGATGATGTCGAGTACTTCGTCCGCCCAGCCAGGCAGCACCACACCCACGTAAGAACACTCCCCCGTTGACCATTCCGCAGATGATCAAATACTTGCAGCTGGGCGAACGGCTTCTCAAGAGTCCTATGAGCCCTTACCTGGCGGGTTTCCCGCGCACGTCATCGCCCAGTCGTGCGTATGCCGGTCATGGTCGGACGCGCACCAGGCGCTCCGCCTCGCCCACGATGCGCACCGGTCGTGCACCCACACAGCCTTCAGACGGTATCCGCGCAGGTCAGAGCGCTTCTCGTGTTGTTCTTCGACATCTAAAAGCAAAGCCCGCACTCGGCGCGCGATAGTCGAGAAGCCTTGAGTGGTTGTTTCCGTCCGGCATCGGCGGAAACAACCACTCTTTGCGTTTTCCTGCAGGGTGGCAGGTGTGGCAGGTAGTCAGGGGCGGGAGCAGGTGCGTGGGCCCGGTCAGGCCCGGGCGCAGTCGGGGCACAGGCCCCGGTAGGTCACCTCGGCCTCGCGAACGGTGAAGCCGAACCGCTCGGAGGCGGGCAGATCGGCCAACAGGTCGCCGTCGGGGTGGACGTCGCGGATGGCGTCGCAGCGCGAGCACACCAAGTGGTGGTGTGGGCGGTGGGCGTTCGGGTCGTAGCGCTTGGCGCGGCCGTCGGTGGCCACCTCGCTCACCTCGCCGAGCGAGACGAGTTCACCGAGAGTGTTGTAGACAGTCGCGCGAGAGATCTCCGGCAGCCGGGCGGCGGCTCGCGCGAGCACCTCGTCCGCGGTGAAGTGAACGTGCTCGCCGTCGAGTACCTCGGCGACGACCCGGCGCTGTGCGGTCATCCGCCAGCCGCGTCCGCGAAGCCGTTCCAGCAGGTCACTCATGCCCACCAGCCTAACTGTGCATCGCCTGTCAAAGAATCCGTACGGACCTGGTCATCGTATTGACTTGGATTGAGTCCATCGTAGGATCGGCTCCAGCGAGAGCCAAGGGACAGGACAACAGCGGGAAAGAGCACGTGACGGTTCAGGAGGCGCATCCGCCTGGGGTTCGAGGGTCGCGTCGTGTCGTCGCCGACGCCGACCGCGCGGTCGGCGAGGCTCCTGCCCGAGTGCACCGACGACCCCGGCTTCCCGAACGACGAGGCCGAGGTCATCTCCTGGAGCCCGTGTCCCGACCGTTCCACCGCCCGCAGTTCCTGAGCACCGTAATCCGCCTGGCCCGGAAGGATTCCCATGCCTGAGAACCATGATGCAATCGTCACAGACGCGAAGACGGAGGGCGGGGGTGGCTGCCCGGTCGCGCACGGACGCGCCCCGCACCCGACCCAGGGCGGCGGAAACCGCCAGTGGTGGCCGGATCGGCTCAACCTGAAGATCCTCGCCAAGAACCCTGCGGTGGCGAACCCGCTGGGTGAGGAGTTCGACTACGCCGAGGCATTCAACTCCCTCGACCTCGCCGCCGTGAAGCGGGACATCGCGGAGGTGCTGACCACCTCGCAGGACTGGTGGCCTGCCGACTTCGGCAACTACGGCCCGCTCATGATCCGTATGGCCTGGCACAGCGCCGGTACCTACCGGATCAGCGACGGCCGCGGTGGCGCCGGTGCCGGTCAGCAGCGCTTCGCGCCCCTCAACAGCTGGCCGGACAACGTCAGCCTCGACAAGGCCCGCCGTCTGCTGTGGCCGGTCAAGAAGAAGTACGGCCAGAGCATCTCCTGGGCCGATCTCATGGTCCTCACCGGCAACGTGGCGCTGGAGACGATGGGCTTCAAGACCTTCGGCTTCGCCGGTGGCCGTGAGGATGTGTGGGAGCCCGAGGAGGACGTGTACTGGGGCCCCGAGACCGAGTGGCTGGGCGATGCGCGCTACACCGGCGACCGCGAGCTGGAGAATCCGCTCGGAGCGGTGCAGATGGGCCTCATCTACGTCAATCCCGAGGGTCCCAACGGCAACCCGGACCCGATCGCCGCGGCCCGCGACATCCGTGAGACGTTCCGCCGCATGGCGATGAACGACGAGGAGACGGTCGCCCTCATCGCCGGTGGCCACACCTTCGGCAAGACCCACGGCGCGGGTCCGGCGGATCGCGTCGGCGCCGACCCCGAGGCCGCCCCGATGGAGCAGCTGGGCCTGGGCTGGAAGAGCACGCACGGCACGGGTGTGGGCGCCGACGCCATCACCAGTGGTCTTGAGGTGACCTGGACCAGCACGCCGACGCAATGGAGCAACGGGTTCTTCCAGAACCTGTTCGGCTATGAGTGGGAGCTCACCAAGAGCCCGGCCGGCGCCCACCAGTGGGTGGCCAAGGACGGTGCGGGCGCGGGGACCATCCCCGACGCGCACGACCCGTCGAAGAGCCAGGCGCCGACGATGCTCACCACCGACCTCGCGCTGCGCCTCGACCCGGTCTACGAGCCGATCTCGCGGCGCTTCTACGAGAACCCCGAGGAGTTCGCGGACGCCTTCGCCCGCGCCTGGTTCAAGCTGACCCACCGTGACATGGGCCCTGTCGTGCGTTACCTCGGCCCGGAGGTTCCGTCCGAGGAGCTGCTGTGGCAGGACCCGCTGCCGGAGCGCACGTACGAACTGATCGACGTCGCGGACATCGCCTCCCTCAAGGAGCGGATCCTCGGCTCGGACCTCACGGTCGCGCAGCTCGTGTCCGCAGCCTGGGCGTCGGCCTCCTCCTTCCGCGGCAGCGACAAGCGCGGTGGCGCCAACGGTGCCCGCATACGCCTGGAGCCGCAGCGCAACTGGGAGGTCAACAACCCGGACGACCTCGCGCAGGTGCTGCGTACCCTCGAAGGCATCCAGGAGTCCTTCAACTCCGCGCAGACCGGCGGCAAGCAGGTCTCGCTGGCCGACCTGATCGTGCTCGCGGGCAGCGCGGCCGTCGAGAAGGCGGCCAAGGACGCCGGCCACGACATCGAGGTGCCCTTCACGCCGGGCCGGGTGGACGCCGCGCAGGAGCAGACGGACGTGGAGTCGTTCGCCGCGTTGGAGCCGGCCGCCGACGGCTTCCGCAACTACGTCGGCAAGGGCAACCGCCTGCCGGCCGAGTACCTGCTGCTCGACAAGGCGAACCTGCTGACCCTGAGCGCGCCCGAGCTGACGGTCCTCGTCGGCGGCCTGCGCGTCCTGGGCGCCACCCACGCCCAGGCGAAGCACGGCATCCTCACCGACGAGCCGGGCACGCTGACGAACGACTTCTTCGCCAACCTGCTCGACCTGGGCACGACGTGGAAGTCGACGTCCGAGGCGCAGGACGAGTTCGAGGGCCGCGACGCCACCGGGGCGGTCAAGTGGACCGGCACCCGTGCCGACCTCGTCTTCGGCTCGAACTCCGAGCTGCGCGCGCTCGCGGAGGTCTACGCGAGCGATGACGCGAAGGAGAAGTTCGTGAACGACTTCGTCGCGGCATGGGACAAGGTGATGAACCTGGACCGGTTCGACCTCGTTTGATCATGACGGCCCGGCCGGCCCGCGCCGGCCGGGTTGATCAGTGAGGGCTGCCACCCGTATCCGGGTGGCAGCCCTCATTGGTGTGCCCGTCCGCAGGCTCCCGCCGGCCAGTCCGAGGCAGACTGGCCCCATGCCTGAATTGCCCGAGATGGAAGCCCTTCGTCAGTTTCTGGGCGAGCGGCTGGCCGGCCGGGCCGTCGCCCGGGTGTACCCGGTCGCCGTTCATGCGCTCAAGACCTATGACCCGCCGGTGAGCGCGCTCGAAGGGCGGTCGTTCGGTGGGGTGCGCCGGCACGGGAAGTTTCTGGATCTGCGGGTCGGGGAGCTGCATCTGGTCATGCACCTCGGCCGGGCGGGGTGGGTGCGGTGGAGCGACAAGCTGGCGGCGGTGCCGCCGCGGCCCGGGAAGGGGCCGCTGGCGTTGCGGGTGCGGCTCGGGGAGCCCGACGACGGGGCGGGGTTGGAGGTGACCGAGGCCGGGAGTCAGAAGCATCTGGCGGTGTATGTGGTGCGGGATCCGCAGGAGGTGGCGGGGGTGGCGCGGCTCGGGCCGGATCCGCTGGCGGAGGGGTTCACCCTGGAGGTCTTCGGTGGGCGGCTGGAGGGGGAGCGCCGGCAGATCAAGGGGGTGCTGCGCGACCAGAGTGTGCTGGCCGGGATCGGGAACGCCTACTCGGACGAGATTCTGCATGCGGCCCGGATGTCGCCGTTCAGGCTGGCGGGCACGCTCGGTGCGGACGAGGTGGCCCTGCTGTACGAGGCGGTCGGTGTGGTGCTCGGCGAGGCGGTTGAGCGGGCCCGTGGCACGGCGCTCAAGGACCTCAAGGCGGAGAAGAAGAGTGGGCTGCGGGTGCACGGGCGGAAGGGGGAGGCGTGTCCGGTGTGCGGAGACACCATCCGCGAGGTGTCGTTCAGTGATTCGTCGCTGCAGTACTGCCCGACGTGCCAGACCGGGGGCAAGATCCTCGCGGACCGGCGGCTGTCCCGGCTGTTGAAGTAGGAGACAGAGGGGCGGCCGCCGGTCCGGGAGGGGGTCAGTTAGCAGAGGGGCCGGAGGACAGCAGTTCGCGCAGTTCGGTCAGCGCCTCGCGGAGCCGGTCGGCGAACGTGTGCATCTGGTCGGCCACCGGCAGCGGGGTGCTCAGGTAGAGGTGGAAACGGTCGGGCAGCAGGACGTAGGCGACGCCGATGCAGCGGCTGCTGGTGGAGCCGAAGCCGAAGTACTGGATGTGGATGGACGGCGCGGAGCTGGTGCTCAGGTAGTCGTCGCGCATCGTCAGCCAGCCCGGCGTGCGGAAGAGGGCGGGCTGTTCGGTGACGCCCAGTTCCGCCCCGCGCCGTCGCTGGATCAGCTCCAGCTCCCAGAGGTGCTGCTCGGGGGCCTGGCCGGTCTGGCACTCCTTGGCGCGGGTCACGTGCTGGGCGGCCGCGGCGTGGAAGGCGGCCCGGCGGGTGTCCGCGGAGGCCGCCGGGTCCTCCATGGCGGCGACGAACTCCTGGATCTCCGGGGTGACCACCCGCATCGCCTCGGTCCGGCCGTAGCGGTACTGCCGGGTGGCGATCGACTCGTAGGTCGCGCCCAGGTGGCCCTTGGCGCGCTGGTGGGCCAGTTGGTAGGCGAGCTGGACGAAGGCGTCGGGTGAGGCGCCCAGTGCCTTGGCGGTGGTGCTGCCGAAGTCGTCGAAGGAGACGGTCCGGGTGGCGGTGGCCGCGCCGTAGGCGGCGAAGGCGTCCGCGGCGGAGCGCACCTGGGCCCGGAGGGCGTCGTCCAGCTCGAAGACGAGCGGCTCCACGGCCGGGAGTCCCTGGGAGCGGGCGCCGGAGCGGCGGGAGTGTTCCTCGGCGGGGGTGCTGAGCAGGGCGTCGGTGAAGCCGAGGATGGTGGTCCCGTCGAGTTCGCAGTGCTCCACGTTGATGCCCGCCCGGCCGTCGGCGAAGACGATCAGGGAGACCGCCTTGTCGAACCAGCGGTTGCCGCGGTCGCCGTACAGCAGCTGGTCGCAGGCGTCCTGGACGTCCGCGGGGGCGAAGTCCTCCAGGCAGACGCAGAACAGTGCGGTCTCGATGTCGTCCAGGGCGGCCGCGTTGCCGGGGTGGCGGGTGCGCAGGGACTCGCGGGCGGCGGCCCATTCGGCGCGGGCCATGGTGGTGAGGTGACCCACCGAGGTGTCCGGGGCGGGGGGCTGCGCGCCGGCCTTCAATACGGCGTGCAACCCCGCTTCGAGGTCGTCCAGGCTGTGCGGGTCACCGTCTGCGCCGAGCACCTCCATCCGGAACATGGCGCCACGGTGGAACACCACGATGTGCCGGGCGTCGGACGGGCCGGGCCACTCGTCGCTGTAGGGGCTGCGGACGGTGTCCTGCTGCGCCCCGGGGATGCGGGTGGTCGAGAAGAGGTAGGCGTTCTGGACCATCGACTGGGCCTGGCCGCGCTGGACGACGGGCGGGACGAGGTCCTGGTCGAGCTGGCGCTTGTAGCCGACGGCGCCGGCGATCAGCCCGGCCGCCCGGGCCACCTGGGACTGCGGCTCGTCGGGGCCGGCGTCCTGGAAGAGGAAGAAGAAGTTGGCGTTGAGGGCGATGCGGTCCCGGCGGCCCAGGTAGCGGTAGGGCCAGAAGGTGTCGAGCCAGCTGTGGACGCCCGCCGTGGCGTCGTACTCCTCCAGCGCCGCGTGCAGCACCCGGCCGGGGCCGCCGGGCCGGAGGAAGGCGGCCACCTCCGCCTCGGTCGCCGCCCGCTCGTCGGCGGTCAGCAGCGGCGCGCACCAGGCGAGGAACCGCTCACAGCTCGCCTCCAGTGTGGGCAGCGGTACCCGCGGCAGGGTCTCCTCCCGGGCGAAGGTCGTCATGGCTGCGCTTTCCTGAGGGGCTGACGTATTCAATTCGGCTCTCTCGATTCAGACGATTCAGATCGTGGCTTCTGCGGTCTTGGTTCCCGCGGTATCGCATCGTCACCCGCCCGGCGTGCTCCGTCGTGGAGCGCCGGGCGGGGAACGGGCTGTGGCGGCGGCCGCGTCCCGGACGTCCGCCGGGACGCGGCCGCCTCGGGGTGTCGCCGCCCCCGGGGCTGCCCGGTGAGCGGGCCCCTAATCCAGCAGCCGGTCGCCGCGGACCGCCCGACCCTCGGCGGCCAGATGGGCGGGCAGCACCCGGCCGAAGAGCTGCCGGGTCCGGGCCACGCTCCCGATGACGCCGGGACGCCGGCTGTAGGCGAAGATCGCGGAGTGCCGCGCGGTCTCGCCCTGCACGGGGCTCACCCGGTGCAGGGAGTAGCGGCCCTTGAAGAGCTGCAGGTCGCCAGGGTGCAACGGGAGGCGCCGGATCAGCCGCTCGCCCCGGCCGTCGAGCACATCGAGGACGTCGCCGAAGTTCTCGTCGTCGGCGGAGCGGATGTTCGGGCAGTACTCGAAGACGCCGCCGGTGGGCGCCTGCTGGGTGAGCATGCTGACGGTGAACTCGTTGGTGTCGAAGTGCCAGGGGTGCTCCATACCGGGTTCGACGACATTGAGGACCAGCCCGGAGAGCGGGTCCGCCAGCTCGTGCAGCCCGGGCAGGGCGAAGCAGCGGGCGATGAAGTCCTGGAAGGCCCGGTGGGAGTAGAGCCGGCTGAGGAGGGACGCCTCGGGGATGCGGTCCCGGGCGACGAAGGCGTTGCCGCGGCGGAAGGTGCGCCGTCCGGGGTGGCCCTCGGGCAGCCGGCTGTCCACCGCGATGTTGTAGACGTTGACCGTCTCGGTCTCGAAGTGCGCCTGGGGGGCGAGGGCCGCGCACTCCTGCCGCAGGACCTCGCGGAGCGAGGGGCGGATGAAGTCCGGCAGCACCGTGCAGCCGAGGGTTTGGAGTTCCCGCCGGGCACGGGACATCACTGCCTGTCCCTCGGCCCCGTCGAGATCCGACAGGGGGTACCGGGCGGTGTCGACCACCTGGTCCAGCGTGATGGCTTGCAGAGTGCTCATTCGATCCTCTCCACGTGCGGGCAGACCGTCCCGAGCCGGATGCTCCCCGCCGGCCCGCGGTTTCATCCCGGGCGCCCCCCACAAGCCAGCCAAGGCGGTCCGCGCGCCGACCGGCCCACACCCGGACTCATCGGTAACTCCACTGAGGAGCACCACAGTTGAAGCTCCCACAGCGTCGCGATGTTGTCTGTGACACGCCACACTGCACCGGGCGTGATCAGCGGCGCACCGGCGCGGGAGGGGGCGCGGCCGGCCGGGCGGCGTCGCCTGCGTCACTGTTTTATGCAACTTGTTGCATAAGGCTGGGCGGCTGGTCTACAACTGCTGTCACGACCACCGCGCCAGGAGGCCCCCATGAGCCCGTACCCGCACCTGATGAGCCCGCTCGACCTCGGGTTCACCACCCTGCCCAACCGGGTGCTGATGGGGTCGATGCACATCGGCCTGGAGGAGGCGGAGAACGGGTTCGCGCGGATGGCCGCCTTCTATGCCGCCCGTGCGCGCGGCGGCGTCGGCCTGATGGTGACCGGCGGGATCGCGCCGAACGACGCGGGACGGCCGTACGAGGGCGGGGCCAAGCTCACCACCGAGGCGGAGGCGGCGCAGCACCGGACCGTGACCGACGCGGTGCATGCCGCGGGCGGGCGGATCGCGATGCAGATCCTGCACTTCGGGCGGTACGCGTACCACGCCGATCTGGTCGCGCCGAGCGCGCTCCAGGCGCCCATCAGCCCCTTCGTGCCGAATGCGCTCACCGACGACGAGGTCGAGCAGACCGTCGAAGACTACGTACGGGCGGCGGAGCTGGCCAAGGCCGCCGGGTACGACGGGGTCGAGATCATGGGCTCGGAAGGCTATTTGATCAACGAGTTCATCGTCGGCGCGACCAATCGGCGCGCCGACCGGTGGGGCGGCTCGTACGAGAACCGGATGCGCTTCCCGCTGGAGATCGTCCGGCGTACCCGGGAGCGGGTCGGCACGGACTTCATCCTGATCTACCGGCTCTCGATGCTGGACCTCGTCCCGGGCGGCTCCACTCTCGACGAGGTGATCACCCTCGCCCGGGAGATCGAGGCCGCCGGTGCCACGATCATCAACACCGGCGTCGGCTGGCACGAGGCCCGGATCCCCACCATCGTGACCTCGGTGCCGCGCGGCGCCTACACCTGGGTGACCAAGCGGCTGATGGGCTCGGTCACCATCCCCCTGGTGACCAGCAACCGCATCAACACCCCCGAGGTGGCCGAGGAGCTGCTCGCCGACGGGCGGGCCGACATGGTGTCCCTGGCCCGGCCCTTCCTCGCCGACCCGGACTTCGTCGCCAAGGCGCGGGACGGCCGGTCCGATGCGATCAACACCTGCATCGGATGCAACCAGGCCTGCCTCGACCACACCTTCAGCGGCAAGATCACGTCCTGTCTGGTCAATCCGCGGGCCTGCCACGAGACCGAGCTGGTCCTGGCCCCCACCCGGCTGCGCAAGCGGCTCGCGGTGGTCGGCGCCGGACCCGCCGGGCTCGCCTGTGCCGTCTCCGCCGCCGAACGCGGCCACGAGGTCACCCTGTTCGACGCCGCGGCCGAGATCGGCGGGCAGCTGAACATCGCCAAGCGGATCCCGGGCAAGGAGGAGTTCGACGAGACCCTGCGCTACTTCCGTACGCAGCTTGCGCAGCACGGCGTGGAGGTGCGGCTGAACACCGCCGTCGCGGCCGGGGACCTCGGCGCCTACGACGAGATCGTGGTCGCCACCGGTGTCACCCCGCGGACGCCGGAGATCGCGGGGATCGACCACCCGAGCGTGGTCAGCTACCTCGATGTGCTGCGGGACGGGGCGCCGGTCGGCGACCGGGTGGCCGTGATCGGGGCGGGCGGTATCGGCTTCGATGTCGCCGAGTTCCTGACCGACGCCGGCGACGCGGCGAGCCAGGACCCGGAGGCCTACTTCCGGGCCTGGGGTGTGGACACGGCGTACGAGGAGCGCGGCGGGCTGCGGGCGCCCGAGCGCCCGAAGGCGCCGCGCCAGGTGCATCTACTCCAGCGCAAGACCTCCAAGGTCGGCGCCGGCCTCGGCAAGACCACCGGCTGGATCCACCGGACCGAGCTCCGGCACCGCGGGGTGACGATGGTCGCCGGGGCGTCGTACGAGCGGATCGACGACGAGGGGCTGCACCTCACCGTCGACGGCACGGCCACCACGCTCCCCGTGGACACCGTCGTGCTGTGCACCGGGCAGGAGTCGCGCCGGGATCTGTACGAGGAGCTGCGGGCCGAGGGGCGCGCCGTGCACCTGATCGGTGGTGCGGACGTCGCCGCGGAACTCGACGCCAAGCGGGCCATCGCCCAGGGCACGGAGCTGGCCGCGGCGCTCTGACCTGGGCCCCTTTCTGGGGCGGGACGCTGCCGCGTTCCTGGGGCGGGACCCTGCCGCGTTCCTGGGGCGGGGCTCTGCGGCCCTCCTGGGGCGCGGCGGACCCGCCCTAGGATTCCCCCATGTCACTCCCGCACGCGATCCTCACCGCCCTGCTCGAAAAGCCGTCGTCGGGGCTGGAGCTGACCCGGAGGTTCGACCGGTCGATCGGCTACTTCTGGTCGGCCACGCATCAGCAGATCTATCGCGAGCTGGGAAAGCTGGAGCTGGCCGGCTACATCCGGGCGCTGCCCGCCGAGCAGCCGTCCCGGGGAGGGAAGAAGCAGTTCGCGGTGCTGCCCGCGGGACGCACCGAGCTGACCCGATGGGCGTCCGGCGAGCAGGAGTCCAAGCCCATCCGGGACGCGCTGCTGCTGCGGCTGCGGGCGTCGGCGGTGGTGGGGCGGGCCGGGCTCGACGAGGAGCTGCGGCGGCATCTGGCGCGGCACCGGCAGCAGTTGGCGGAGTACCAGGAGATCGAGGACCGTGACTTCGGGGCCGCGGCGGATCCCGAGGACCGGCTGCGGCGGCTGGTGCTGCGGGCCGGGATCGGCCTGGAGACGTTCTGGGTCGACTGGCTGGCGGAGGCGCTGGCGGAAGTGGTGGACATGGATGCCGCCGAGGCCCCTAAGGACCGGCCGGGCGGGTGAGCCTCCGAGGCGTGGGGGTGGGGCGGCCGGCCCCGGGGGAAGTCCCGGGGCCGGCCGCCCTGTTGGCGTGCGGGGGCGTCAGCAGTGGTCGTAGAGGAGCGCGCGTACCAGGCGGCAGGTGGTGTCGGACGGGGTGTGGACCCCGATGTCGGCCGCGGTGCGGCGGATCCTGCGGTTGGGGGCCTGCTCGGGGCGGTAGACGCCGGTGTCGAGCAGGGCTATGGCCAGCCGCATGGCCTTCAGGCGGCGATTGTGCGATTCGTACCGCTCGCGCGGCCATCCGGCGGGCAGCGGCTTCTTGGGCAGTGGGTGGGCCGGGAGAGGCTTCGTGATGAGTGTGGCAGCGGCCATCGGCGACCTCCTGGAGCGTGGATGAACCCTCACTGACTGGTTCCCATTCTACTGGCGACCACTGACAAAAGGCCCTGGCCAAGGGCGATTTGAGGGGTGCGGGAGGCGGTGGCGGAGGGGCGCTGCGGGACCCCTGGGCGAGGCTCAGGCGCCGGGCCGTACGAGAGGGGGCAGCGTCGCTTCGGCCGCCGCCAGGATTTCCGTGACCCGGAGGCCGAAGTGGAGGTCGCAGGCGTTGGGCAGACCCGTTCCGGCGGCGGCGAGCAGGGCGTCGACGGCACGGTGGTAGGCCGCTTCGGGACCGTGCAGGCGGCGGGGCAGGCAGGTGGTGCCCGCGGTGCCGCGGAGGGTGATCTCGACCCCGGCCGCCGCGGCGGGGGCGGTCAGCGCGACCGTCGCGGTGCTGGCCGCGCCGCTGCTGTGCCGCATCGTCAGCAGCACCGCATCGGCCGGGCCCCGGGTCGCGGTGACCGCTTCCACGTCGCCGAGGACCGCGAGGAGCACGGACAGCGCATGCGGGCCGACGTCCCACAGGCCGCCCTTCTCCCGGCGCCAGGGCGAGTGCGCGTACGGGCTGGCGCTGTCCTCGGCGAAGACCGAGCCGAGCCAGTCGGCGTGCGCGGTGAACCAGCCGCCGACCGCGGCCTGGGCGGCGATCCACTCCCCCTCCTGCTCCCCGAAGCGCGCGGTGAAGAAGACCACCGAGGCGATCCCTGCGCGCTCGGCGGCCGCGGCCAGCGCGCGGGCCTCGGGCACGGCGGTGGCGACCGGTTTGTCCAGGAGCAGATGGCAGCCGGCCCCGGCCGCGCGGATCGCCAACGGGGCCTGCACGGAGGGCGGCAGGGCGACGGCGAGCGCGTCACAGGCCGCGAACAGCTCGTCGGGGGTGTCGTACGGGCGGGAGCCGTGGACCTGGGCCAGTGCGGCGGCGGCCGCCGGTCTGCGGCCCCAGATGCCGGTCAGCTCGACGCCGGGGTGGGCGGCGAGGGCGGGGGCGTGGACGGTCCGCGCCCAGGGCCCGGTACCGAGGAGTCCGATGCGCAGGGTCGCCATACGGGCCAGTGTCTCGCGGGGCGCGGGCCGGGGGCCGGTTGCGCCGCGCCCGCGACCGCGCCTGAGGGGACCCCTCAGGCACAGAATCCCAGGCATTCAATCGCGAGGACCTTCGAAATGCCGGGATGTCCGGCTCGGTAACCTGCGGTTCACAATTGGGCAACGGGCGGGAAATGGCGCGTTGCGAGAGTGCGGCAGTACACCCGCACAGGTACCCGCACCCGCACCTACCGGCAGTAAGAGGAACCCCCGTGAGTATCAAGGCCGAATACATCTGGATCGACGGCACCCGACCGACCGCCAAGCTCCGCTCCAAGACCAAGATCATTGCGGACGGCGGCAGCCTGCCCCGCTGGGGCTTCGACGGATCCAGCACCCACCAGGCCGAAGGCCACTCCTCGGACCTCGTACTGGAGCCGGTGTTCAGCTGCCCGGACCCGATCCGCGGCGGCGACCACCTGCTGGTGCTCTGCGAGGTCCTGCACACCGACCTGACCCCGCACCCCTCCAACACGCGGGCGCTGCTGCGCCCGGTGGCGGAGAAGTTCGCCGGCCAGGAGCCGATCTTCGGCATCGAGCAGGAGTACACCTTCCTCAAGGGCGAGCGTCCGCTCGGCTTCCCCGAAGGCGGCGGCTTCCCGGCCCCGCAGGCCGACTACTACTGCGGCGTGGGCGCCGACGCGATCTTCGGCCGGGAGATCGTCGAGAAGCACCTCGACCTGTGCCTCGCGGCCGGCCTCGGCCTGTCCGGGATCAACGCCGAGGTCATGCCCGGCCAGTGGGAGTTCCAGGTGGGCGCGCTGCCGCCGCTGGAGGTCTCGGACCACATGTGGGTGGCGCGCTGGCTGCTGCACCGGGTCGCGGAGGAGTACGGCGTCACCGCGTCGCTGGACGCCAAGCCGGCCAAGGGCGACTGGAACGGCGCCGGTGCGCACACCAACTTCTCCACCCGGGCGATGCGCGAGGGCTACGACGCGATCATCACCGCCTGTGAGGCGCTGGGTGAGGGCGACAAGCCGCTGGAGCACGTCCGCCAGTACGGCACCGGCATCGAGGACCGGCTGACCGGCGCGCACGAGACCGCCCCCTGGGACGCGTACTCCTACGGCGCCTCGGACCGCGGCGCCTCGGTGCGGATCCCCTGGCAGGTGGAGGTCGAGAAGAAGGGGTACATCGAGGACCGGCGGCCGAACGCCAATGTCGACCCGTATGTGGTCACCCGTCTGATGGTGGACACCTGCTGCACGGAGCTGGCTCGGCGCGAGCAGATCTGACGACGTCGTCGCAGCGGGGAGGGAGCGGGGCCGGGCCGGTGGGTCCGGTCCCTTCCCGCATGCCGGGCGGGCGGGGCGCTTGCCGGGCGCGGCGCGGCCGGCTGCGAGTTGCGGCCGGGCCGTTCGCCACCGGTGGCCGGGTCGCTTGCACGTAGCGGCCGGGGCCGATTGCCAGGGGCGGGCCGGGGGTCGCCTGTCAGTGGCGGGTGGCACGCTGGGGGCATGCTTGCGATCAACGTCAGGACCGAGACCGGGGCGGAGCGCTCCCATCCGGCCGAAGCCGAACTCGCCGGACTGCTGCGGCGGATCGGCGCCGCCGACGACCATTTCGTGGTCGTCGAGCGCGTCCCCGACCAGCAGCAGGTCTTCGTGCAGACCTGGCGGGAGGGCACGGGGCCGTTCGCGGTGGAGTACCGCGACGGCACCCCCGAGCGGCACTTCAGCGCGGAGTGCGACGATGCCGAGCAGGTCGTGGCGGTCTTCCTGGACTGGGCGCGCGGCGGGGACGCCTGGCGCAGCGCGCTCGACTGGCGGCCGGCGGACCTCTTCGCCACGCCCGGCCTGGATCCGCGGACCCGCGCGGCCGCCGAGGAGCAGGCCCGCAAGGACATGCGCTCCGGTTTCCGCAAGGCCCATGAGGTCGCGCAGAGCGTGTGTGACGTCCTCGATCCGGAGGACTCCCCGCTCACCCTCGACGAGGCGCGCCGGATCGTGGCGGGCCTGTGGGAGGAGCAGCTCGCCGAGCAGGAGCGATGGCCCGAGGTGACCGGTGCCGACCGGGTCGCGCGGGCCTTCGCCGCCCTGGATTCCCAGGGGCTGACCGCCCGGATGCACTTCACCTGTTGCAGCAACTGCGCGCTCGGCGAGATGGCGGCCGAACGCGCCGAGGGCGACCGGGGGTTCGTCTTCTTCCACTACCAGGACACCGAGGCCGCCGCGGACGGCTATGGACTCTCGGTCCGGTACGGCGCGTACGCGGACACCGGGGAGGCGGCCGGCGAGGCGCGTGCCGAGGTCGGGCGGACGGTGGCGGCGGCGCTCACGGCCGCGGGGCTGCCGGTGGAGTGGGACGGCGACCCGGACCGCGTCATCGAGGTCACCCCGCTGGACTGGCGCAAGCGGCTGCCGACGGGAGCCTGAGATGCCGAGGGCCGCCATTCGGTTCCTGCGCCGGGGCGTACTGCCGGGTGCCCTCTCGCGGGTCCGGCCGGCCGCCGCCGTGCCCTGGCTCGCGCCGCTCTACGTCGGTGCCGTCCAGCTCGGTGCGTATGCCACCGCGCGGCTGCCCGACCGGCGGCGTACGGAGCTGCTGCGCGCCCACTCCACCAATGTCGTCAATCTGCGGGCCGGCCGGTGGCGGACGCTGGCCACCAGCGCCGTCCTCGTCGAGCAGCCGCTGTCGCTCCCGTACGCCGCCGCGCTGCTCACCGTCCTCGGTACGGCCGAGGCGCGCTGGGGCACCCGGCGCGCGGCAGGGGTGTTCGCGGCCGGCCACACCGGCGCCTGTCTGCTGGTGTACGCGGGCCTGCGCGGCCGGGTGCGCACGGATCCGCCGGACGCGACCGCACGGGCCGTCGACGTCGGGGCGAGCTATGGCTTCCATGCCACGCTCGGCGCCCTGGCCGCGGCCGTCCCGCACCGCGGCGCGCGCACCGCGGCGGCGGCCGGCCTGCTGGCGCTGGGGACCTGGCCCGTGCTGCGCCGGGCACGGACGTTCACCGATGCCGGGCATCTGACGGCGACGGCGCTCGGGGGGATGTGTGGGGCGGGGATACGGAGGGCGGCCGGGCAGCCGGGTATCGGCCGGGCAGCCGGATGAGGACCGGGACCCGGGAAGGGGGCCACCCGGCACGGCGGGTGAAGCGCTGCGTACGGGTGGGGCGCCGCATGACGGATTCCAGCCAGGGGCCGCATCGCCTCCCGTGGGACCGCCCGTCCGCCAACTCCGGCGTGCCACCGCCGAGTCGGGACCGGATCTTCCCCACCCCCGGTGCCTGCCCGACCACGGCGCGGCGGATTCGCGTCACACCGCGGGCCGCACGGGGGACAGAACACCGGCCGTCTGGTTCAATGGGGCCATGGCCAGCCTCAATGACACCGCGACGGGTCGCAGCGACCTCGAGCCGTTCTGGCCGTCCCGGCAGGCGCACGCCTTCGACCTTCTGTGTTGCCGCGCGCACTGAGCGCGGGCCCGCACCTCTCTCACCGACGCCGCTGACCGGCGCCGCACGCCCTGCCCGCGCGCACGACGTCCCCCGACGCCCCTCTGCGCGAAAGCTGACCGTGATGACGAACGTCCGTACCCTGACCGCCCCCTCCCCGACGGCCCCCGCCCCGCACGCCCACCGCCACCGGCTGCGCGCCGTGGCCCCCGACGAGGCCCTCCCGTCGCCCACCACCGCCCCGGATGGCGGCGCGTCGCGCCACGGCGCCCCCTCGGTCGCCGAGCTGCTGAACTCCGCCGCCACCTGGCTTCCGGCGCCCCAGCACAGCCTGCCCGCGCTGCCCGGACAGCCACCGATGGTCGGATATCTGGTGCTCGTACCGGCCGAGCAGGCCCCCGCCCCGCCGCCGGGCGCCGCACCCGGGCCGACGGCGGCCCCGCCGACCGCGCCGACCGGCGACGAGATCGTGCGGATCGACCCCGAGCGGCGCACCGCACAGGTCCAGGGCCGCCCGCTGGATCTGACGTACCTCGAATTCGAGCTGCTGGCCCACCTGGTGGCGTATCCGCACCGGGTGCACACCCGCGACCAGCTGGTGACCACGGTGTGGGGCTACGGGCATGTCGGCGACGGCCGGACCGTCGATGTCCATGTCGCCCGGCTGCGCCGCAAGTTGGGCGCCGCGCACCGGTCGTCGATCGTCACGGTGCGGCGGGTGGGCTACAAGTACGTGCCGGGCGTCTGAGCCCGGGTCACACGCCCTCCGGCTCCTCCTGCCGGGGGTGCGGCCGGGCGGGGATCCGCTCCTCCGCCCGGCCGGGGGCCGCTCCCCCGCCCCGGCCGCGCCGCTTCTGCCGGCCCGGCGGACGTTCCTCCGGCGTGCCCGGCGGACGTTCCTCCGGTACGCCGACGCCCCGCCGGTGCAGATATCCCACACAGCCCGCCACCAGGAGGCCGGCCCCGGAGGCCAGCAGCATGCCCACGGCCGGGGAATCGGTGAACGCCGTACCGCCGAAGCCGCCGAGCGCCGCGCTGCACACGGCCCAGATGCCCGCGCCCGCCGCGTCCAGCAGGACGAAGCGGCGCAGCGGAAAGCGGACACTGCCGGTGGACAGCGAGGCGACCACCCGGCCGCCGGGCACGAAGCGGCCGGCGATGACGAGCAGGGCGGCGTGCCGTTCCACCATGGCGCGGGCCCTGGTGTGCCGGGCCCGGCCGCGTTCGCCGCGCAGCAGCCGGGCGATCGCGCGCGGGCCCGCGTACCGTCCCACCGCATAGCCCAGACAGTCACCGGCCAGTGCCCCGGTCGCCGCGACGCCCGCCAGCAGGGCGAGCAGCGGCAGATCGGGGCCGATGAGCACGGCGACCAGGACCACGGTGGTCTCGCTCGGCATGAACGGCAGCAGGGCGTCGAGGCCGGACACCAGCAGGATGATCAGCCACAGCCAGGGCGAGCCCAGCATGCCCTGCAGCGGCTCGGTGAGCTGGTCGAGCTGGTCGAGTTGGTCAAACATGAGCCGGGGTGTCCCGCGGGGGCGTATCCGGCAGTCGGGAGTGCGGCGGCGCGGGGGCCGGTGCGGACGGGATGCGTACGGACGGGGCGGTGGTGGCCGGGGTGGGTACGGACGGGACGGGTGCGGCCGCTGCGGACGCCCGCCGTACCGCCACCGCTGCCGATGCCGATGCCGATGCCGGCGACAGCGACGGCCGGCCGCCGCGGACCGCCCGTGCCGCCAGCGCTGCCAGCTCCCGCCGGTCCAGGTCTGTGTCGGCCGCCGTCAGCGCCGGATGTGCCGTGACGCGGATGGTCAGACCACGGGCGGCGAGCACCCGGCGCAGCGAGCCGGCGAAGGTGTCCTCGCCGCAGAACGCGGCCACCGTGCTGGGCAGGCCCTGCTGGGTGTAGTCGAGGGTCACCGGGCGGACGGGCGCCCCCGCGTCGAGCGCGGCCTGGAAGGTCGCCCGGCGGAAGGCGCCCTGTTCGGCGGTGCACCAGGTGGTGGCCTGCGGGAAGACCGCCACCGAGCGCCCGGAGCCGAGCAGTTCGGTCACCTGGCGCACGGAGTCGGGCAGCCGCCGGGGATTCGTCCGGTCGATGAAGTGCGTACCGGCCCGGCGGGCCAGCCCGCCGACCACCGGCCAGCCGCCGACCTCGCGCTTGGCGAGCAGGGTGACCGGCTCGACGGCGAGCAGGGCGAGGATGTCGAGCCAGGAGATGTGGTTGGCGACGACGAGGGTGCCGGGGCCGTCCCCGGCCGAGAGCGCCGCGGCGCCCTCGATACGGATGCCGAGCGCATCGAGCAGCGCCGCGGCATGCCCCCGCAGCCGTACCGGGTCGGCCAGTCGTGTGCCGTCGGTCAGCGCCCGCCGCACGGTGTGGGCGAACACGGCGCCGCGGCGGGCGACGACCCTCGCGGGGACGCGCGGGACGGCGTGCGCGGCGCAGTCCGGGGTGCAGTCGGAGGAGACGTCCCAGGGGCCGTTCACCGCTGCTCGCCCAGGAAGTAGCGCCGGTAGCGGTCGTCCAGCCGTTCCATGTCCAGCACGACGAAGAAGTCGGCGACGTCGAACTCGGGGTCATGGGCGGGCGCGCCGCAGATGACGGCGCCGATGCGCAGATAGCCGCGGAGCAGCGGCGGCAGCTGGGCGAGGCTGGGGCGGCCGGGGAGCGGGATGGTGGCGTGCCAGGGGCGGTGCGGGGTGACCTGGAGTCCGGACGGGGCGGCGTAGCGGGTGCCGCCCAGTCCCCAGGCGTGGGCGGCGGCGGTGCCGCCGTCGGCGAGCGGGACGGAGGCGCAGCCGGCCAGGTAGCGGTGGCCGGAGAGCAGGGTGTAGCGGGCGAGCGCGGCCCACATCTGGGTCATCACGGCGCCGTTGCGGTGGTCGGGGTGCACACAGGAGCGGCCGGCCTCGATGAGGGAGGGACGCAGCCCCTCCAGGGCGCCGAGGTCGAACTCGCCGTCGGAGTACAGCCGCGCGCTGCGGCCGGGCGGCAGCAGGCGGTAGGTGCCGACGACCTCACCGGTGGCGGTGTGGGTGACGACAAGGTGATCGGCGAGTGGATCGACGTCGTCGATGTCGTGGCCGGCGAGCGGCGAGTGCAGGGTGGCGCCCATCTCCTCGGCGAAGACCCGGTGGCGCAGCCGCTGTGCGGCGCGGATCTGCGCCCGGGTGTCGGCGATCTCCGCGGTGTAGCCGGGGTCGGCGGCCGGGGCGGGGGCGGCGTTCGCAGGGACGGGAGTGGGGACGGGGGTGGGGACGGGGGTGGAGACGGCGGACGCGGTCGATGCCACGCTCATGAGAGCCCTCCATGGGGAGTGGGGAGGCTGTGCGAGTCGACGGGGAGACGGCGGGGCCGGCCGAAATGCGGTGCCGGGAAGACGCCGAGTGCGGGCGCAACCCGGTGACCTGGCCCTTCTCTACGCCGCAGACTGTTCCCGGGCCCGCCGGCCGGGCGCGTGAAGCCCAGGAAGCGAAGGGATGAGGGTCCGCGGAACACTGGTCGCCGCCGCCGCAGCGGCCGACGACCACCGGGCCCGGGGCCAGGGCCGAGGCCAGGGCCGGGGCCGGCCCGCGCGCCAGGGGCGTACTTGGACCGCGGCTGACTGCCCGTTAGCGTGCCCCCCACACACGCGACTGTTGTAACCACCGAGCAGTGGGGGCACACGTGAGCCGACCGTCACGACGCGCAGTGCTGGGAACCGCCGGAGCGATCGGTGCGGGGGTGGCGCTCGGCGGGGCCTCCCCCGCCCCCGGGCGGGACGGCCGCCGGCAGGAGCGGGCACCGGCGTACGACACCGCACCGGCACGGGCCGCGCTGACCCGGCTGCTGCCCCGGCACGCCGACCAGTTCCAGCTGGTGGCGCTCGCCCCGGACGGCACCGGCGACCGCTTCCGCGTCGAGGGCCGGGCGGGCCGGATCACGGTCGCCGGGACCACGCCCGCGGTGCTGCTGACCGGCGTCCACTGGTACCTCAAATACACCTGCCGGGCCCATCTGTCGTGGGCCGGCGACCAGGTGGAGCTGCCCGGACTGCTGCCCGCCCCGGCCTCCCCCGTAGAGCGCGGCACCGGGCTGCCGCACCGCTTCGCCCTCAACGACACCCACGACGGCTACACCGCCCCGTACGCCAACTGGCCGCGCTGGGAGCGGATGATCGACGTACTGGCGCTGCACGGGGTGAACGAGGTGCTGGTCACCCCGGGCGCCGAGGCGGTCTACCACCGGCTGCTGACCGGCTTCGGCTACTCCGATGCCGAGGCCCGAGCCTGGATCCCGGCGCCCTCGCACCAGCCGTGGTGGCTACTGCAGAACATGAGCGGCTACGGCGGGCCCACCAGCAGTGAACTGATCGCCAAACGGGCCGAGTTGGGGCAGCGGATCACCGGCCGGCTGCGCGAGCTGGGCATGCACCCCGTACTGCCGGGCTACTTCGGCACCGTGCCCGGCGGTTTCGCCGCCCGCAACCCCGGCGCCCGCACCGTGCCGCAGGGCACCTGGTCGGGGCTGGCCCGCCCCGACTGGCTCGATCCGCGCACCGAGGTCTTCGCCAAGACGGCCGCCGCCTTCTACCGCCACCAGGAGCAACTCCTCGGCCCCGCCGACCACTTCAAGATGGATCTGCTGCACGAGGGCGGCGACCCCGGCGACGTCCCGGTGCCGGACGCCGCCCGCGCCGTCGAGAAGGCGCTGCGCACCGCCCGCCCCGGCGCGACCTGGGTGATCCTGGGCTGGCAGAACAACCCGCGGCGCGATCTGCTGGACGCCGTCGACCACGACCGGATGCTGATCGTGGACGGCCTCAGCGACCTGGAGACGGTCACCGACCGGGAGCGGGACTGGGGCGGGGTGCCGTACGCGTTCGGCTCCATCCCCAACTTCGGCGGCCGCACCACCATCGGCGCCAAGACGCATGTCTGGGCCGAGCGCTTTCCGGCCTGGCGCGACAAGCCGGGCAGCCGGCTCGCCGGGACCGCGTACATGCCGGAGGCCGCCGAACGCGACCCGGCCGCGTTCGAGCTGTTCAGCGAACTCGCCTGGCGGGAGCGCCCGGTGGACCGCGCCGCATGGTTCGACGGCTACGCCGACCTGCGCTACGGCGCCCGCGACAAGGGGGCCCGCGCCGCGTTCGCCGCACTGGGCACCAGCGCATACGAGATCTCCAGCAAGGACGGCCGCCCGCACGACTCGGTCTTCGCCGCCCGCCCCGACCTGGCCGCCCGCTCCGGCACCGTCTACGCCACCCACACCCCCGCCTTCGACCCGGCGGCCTTCGACACCGCGTTCGCGGCGCTGCTGACCGTACGCCCCGCGCTGCGCGGCTCCGATGCCTACCGCCGCGATCTGACCGACACCGCCCGGCAGGCGCTGGCCAACCGGTCCTGGCAGCTGATCGGGCAGCTCCAGGACGCCTACCGGCGCAAGGACCGGGCCACGTTCCGTGCGCTGTCCGGGCTGTGGCTGCACCTGATGCGGCTCAGCGAGGACGTCACCGGTGCCCACCGGCAGTTCCTGCTGGGGCCGTGGCTGGCGGACGCCCGGGCCATGGCGTCCGGCCCCGAGGAGGAGGCGCGCCTGGAACACAGCGCCCGGGCGCTGCTCACCACCTGGGCGGACCGGCCCACCGCCGACGGCGGTTCGCTCGCCAACTACGCCAACCGCGACTGGCACGGCCTGATCGGCGAGGTCCATCTCCCCCAGTGGCAGGCCTACTTGGGCGAACTCGCGGACGCGCTGGCCGCGGACCGGCCGCCCAAGCCCTTCGACTGGTACGCCAGGGAAGAGCCCTGGACCCATGAGCGCACCACCCCTCCGCTGCACCCCACGACCGAGGCGTACCGCACCGCGCGGCGGGTCCACGACACCCTCGCCAAGGCGCCCTACCAGGGCACCGTCACCGTCACCGCGAGCCCGTCCGCGCTGCCGCCGGGCGGCGGCGCCACCGTCACCGCGGCGCTGCGCAACGTCAACGGGCTGCGGGCCACCGGCCGGGTCGACTTCGCGCTGACCGGCGTCGAGGCCACCGCGCAGGGACCGGTGTCGCTGCCGTCGCTCCCGCCCGGCGGCACCGGCCGGGCCCGCTGGCGGGTCACCGCCCCCGCCGGCCCGCTCACCGAGCCGCTGAAGGCCCTGCCGTACGGCCTCACCGCCGACTACGGGCCGAAGGGCGAGCCGCGGGTCCGCGCCACCCACCACGGCACCCTGTTCGTGGCAGGGCCACTGGACCGGGAGTTGCGCACGGTCACCACCAATGCGGCGGTCTTCGGCCAGCTCGGCGACCGGCTCGCGGTCAACGGCGCGGGCGCGGACCTGTGGAAGGCGACCGCCGAATTCGGCGCGGTCTACCGGCCGGACGCGCTCACCGCGGGCGGCTCGGTGACGGTCGAGGTGAGCGCGCAGGACCCGACCGGTCCCTGGGCCCGCGCCGGCCTCGTCGTCCGCAACCGGCTCGCCACCCCCGCCCCCGGCTCCCCGGACGCCCTCGGCTTCCTCAACCTGTCCGTGACGCCCGCCAACGGCGTCGTGCTGTCCTACGACGCCACCGGCGACGGCACCCTGGACACCTACCGGCGGCTCACCGGCGTCACCGCGCCCGTCCTGCTGCGGCTGACCCGCGGCCCGGACGAGGGGCGCTCCGGTACGTACACCGGCGCCTGCTCCACCGACGGCGGCGCCGGCTGGCGCGAGATCGCCACCGTCCGCGTCCCCGGAGCCGCCGCCCGGCAGGACACCGGACTGCACCAGTCGGCCGCCAACTCCGCGTCCGGGGACCGCGGTACGGCAACCTTCCGTCGCTGGACGGTCACTGGAAGCGCATCCGGCCACCGCGTACGCTGACCACAACGCACCACGAGCGAGGGGAAAAAGACGGTATGAGTGCCGCAGCGGAGAAAGAGTGGCTCTACGCCCTGGACATCTCCGACGCCACCTGGCAGCGCGCCCCGGGCGACGCGGAAGAGGCGGTGGAGATCGCCTTCCTGGAGCGCGGCGCGGTGGCCATGCGCAATTCCACGGACCCCGAGGTGGTACTCCGCTACACCGAGGCGGAGTGGCGGGCGTTCGTCCTCGGCGCGCGCGACGGCGAGTTCGACCTGGAGCGCTGACGCCAGGGCGTGTCTTTTGGATCAGCCCGGATCAGCCCGCGGCGTCTGGTGCGGTGCATCGCAAGGCGGAGCATTGCCCGCGGACTGGGTGTCCGTGGGTGATGCGACAACGCCGCGAGGTGCCGTGCCAGACGCCGCGGGCCCGGGCTGATCCGAAAGACACGCCCTAGGTCCGGACAGCGGTCAGGCGGCCATCGCGGTGGGCACACCGCGATGGCCGCAGCCGTGTCCGGCGACCCGCCGGAGCGCCCGGGGGCCGGTGACCATCACAGGAATCACTCGTTTCACCGAACGTGAAGCAGCAGCAGAAACAGCAGCAGGCGACACCCCGGCACGTCGACCGCGTCTCCGCCGGCGGCAGCGAGGAGGCCGGCGACGTCATCGACGTCGAGCAGGCCGAGGCGGCGCTGGTGGAGCACTATCCCCGGCTGGTCCGGCTCGCCTATCTCGTGCTGCCACCCGGCCAGAGCCGCAGCCGCCGGGTGCTGGCCGCCCACGGCGTGGTGCAGCGGACCCTGCCGCGCCAGCGCAGCTCCGCCCGCGGCCTCGGACTGCCCGCCCAGCGCGCCGGCACGGACGCCGCGATCGACCCCGGCTACGCCTTCGTACGGCTGCGGGTCCTGCGGGCCGCCCTGTCCGGCCGCCGCGCCGTCCGCCGGCCTCCGCTCTTCCCCCAGGTGTGGGGGTTGCGGCTGTTCCCGCGGTCCGGCGGCGCCGATGAACTCGCACTGGACCAGGCGCTGTCGGCGCTGTCCGGCCCGGCCCGGGCGGCGTTCGTGCTGCGCGATCTGGAGCGGCTGAGCACGCCCGAGGCGCGCCGGGTGCTGGAGGCGGCCGGGGTGGCGCACGCCCGGGAGGCGCTGGACGAGGCGGAGCGGGCCGCGACGCCGGCCGGCAGCCGGGACCGGTCGCTGCTGGAATCGCCGGAGTTCGACCCCTGTGCCCTGCAGGCCCGGCCGACGGATCTGATCCGGCGCCGGCAGCACGGCCGCGCGGTGCTGGCGGCGGGTGCGGCCGTGCTGGTGTGCGGGGCGCTGCTGGGGATGCCGGGCGACGGCTGGGGCCCGGACGGCGCCGCCGCCCCGCCGTATGCGCGCAACGGCGCCGCCGAAGCGGCCCTGGACCCCGGAAAGCTGACGGTGACCTCCGCGACCGCCTGGAAGCAGGCCGCCCGGCAGGACTTCGCCACCTGGCCCGCCCGCGGCGACCGGATCCACGACAGGGCGCTGCTGCGGCGGGCGCTGGCCGTGTGGGCCAGGCCGGGGGCCGGGGTGCAGGTCTCGGCGACGCCCGGGACCGCGCCGGGACCGGCGGCCGGCCCGGCCCAGCTGCTGTTCGCGGGCGTGGTGGACCACGCCGTGGTGGTACTGCTGCACGACGGGCTGCGGGTGGTGCGGTACGCCGAGGCGGCGGACGGGGCGGGGCAGAGCGACGGCACCGGAGCCGCGCTGGACTTCGCCCGGGTGGACGGCGCGGCCGGCGATGCGGCAAGCGCTCTGGTGGCGAGCCGTACGCAGGGCAATGTGCGCTATCTGACCGCCCCGTGGGTGAAGTCGGCGCGGCTGGTCGATCTGGTCAAGCCGGACGCGGCGGGCCAGCCGGTGACCATCGGGGCGGACGGCGTCACCAGCCCGGTGCCCACCGCGCAGCCCGCGGAGAAGTGCACGACCTGGCCGGCGCTGCAGGCCGGCGGCCGGCTGCTGACCGATCTCGGTGAACTGGCCCCGGCCCGTCTGACGTACGGCAGGCCGCGCCGGCCCGGCGAGGTGACCGGCCGGCCGGCCAAGGCGGCCTGGGCGCGTACCGCCTGCCAGCTGGCCGCGCTCCGCGGGCAGGGCGTACGCACGGTGAACGCCTGGGAGTTCGCGCGGCAGCCGCTGCCCACGGGCGCCGGCCTCGCGGCCTGGCTGTGCACCCGCGCCGAGACCTGGCGCGGTGCGGGCAGCCGGACGATGGCGCAGATCCAGACCCCGGCGCCGAAGGGCGCGCCCTATGCGGCGGGCACGGTCACGGCGCGCGCCGAGGGCGGTACGGCCTGCGGACCGCGGAATCCACGGGCCCTGGCCGGCGTCCTGTGGAAGTCCCCGACCGGCACCTGGTGGCTGCTGGCCGCCGGCAGCGGACAGGTCACCTCGATCACCGCCCGGAGCGGCCTGCACGCCCAGGCCGCGGGCCACTTCCTGGCGGCCCCCGCCAAGGCGGGCGACCACGCGGAGCTGACCGGCCGGCTGGCGACGGGCGGAAAAATCGAGGCGCTGCACTGAGCGTCCGCGGGCCGGGCGCATCCGCCGGCCGGCCCGCGGGGGACCACCACTTTCGGCCAATGCGCCGCCAAAACCCCTGGTCCGTGCCCGATCCATGATTCCGAACGCGATTCCGCGCCGGGCTCCGGATCGTTAGGGTGGTCCGCATGACGACCGTCGCGCGCCGCAGGATGGGCGTCGAGGAGCGGCGTGAGCAGTTGATCGCCGTCGCCCTCGACCTCTTCAGTCACCGTTCGCCCGAGGACGTGTCGATCGACGAGGTCGCCGAGGCCGCCGGGATCTCCCGGCCGCTGGTGTACCACTACTTCCCCGGCAAACAGCAGTTGTACGAGGCGGCGCTGCGCTGGGCCGCCGAGGAGCTCACGGCACGCTTCGCGGAACCGCACGAAGGCCCGCTCGGCGCCCGGCTGTTGCGCGTCATGGAGCGCTTCTTCGACTTCGTCGCGGAGCACGGCCGGGGTTTCTCGGCGCTGATGCGCGGCGGCCCGGCGATCGGTTCGGGCCGTACGGGCGCGCTGGTCGACGGCGTCCGGCAGGCCGCCTTCGCACAGATCCTCGCCCATCTCGACGTCCCCCGGCCCTTCCCCCGCCTGGAGATGGTGGTCCGCTCCTGGATCTCGCTGGCCGAGACCACCGCACTGCTGTGGCTGGACGGCCGACGGGTGCCGCATACGGAGCTGGAGCGGCAGCTGGTGCACGACTTCGCGGCGCTGGCGGCGGTGAGCGCGGCGTACGACGCGCGAATGGCGCAGGTGGTCCGCCGGATACTCGCCGACGAACCGGAGAACGGGATCTTCGCGGATCTGGTGGGCCGGCTGATGGAGCTCCCGGATCCGGCCTGAGCCGGCGGCTGCCCCGGCAGGGGACGCCCGGTGCGGGTGCGGAACAATCCCGGCATGGAGCTCACCTTCCGGCTCGCCGACGACGGCGCCGATCTGCCCGCCCTGGTCGCCCTGTACGACGCCGCGGCCCGCTGGATGCAGGAGAACGGCATCGCGCAGTGGAAGCCCGGCGAGAAGGACGCGGACCACTTCCGCCGGCGGCGGTTGGACGGCGAGGTCTGGCTGGCGGAGTCCGCCGAACACCTGGTGGGCGCCTTCGAACTCTGGTGGCAGGACGAACCCGCGTGGGGCCCCCAGCCCCCGGAGGCGGGCTATGTACACCGGCTGATGGTGAACCGCGACCGGGCCCCGGCCGGCACGGGCCGGGCGATGCTGGCCCATGCCGAGCGACGGACAGCCGAGGCGGGCCGGGCCTGGTCCCGCCTGGACTGCGTCTCCTCCAACCCGCGCCTGCGCACGTACTACGAGGCCGCCGGCTACACCGTCGTCGGCGAACAGCCCTTCAAGGAGGGCGCGGGCGGGAGCAAGTATGCGGTCACCCTCCTGGAAAAGCGGCTGGCCGGCTGACGTCGGACGCCTCGGGGTCCAAGGTTCATTTCAGGAGATTGAATTCGCTGTGGAGGCCGGCGGCGTCGGCATCCGGGAAAAGGGTGACTGCCCCGGTGTCCCAACGGACGAGGACGTCGTTGGGGCGTTCGTTGGCGACGAAGGCGCCGGCAGTCACCACGGTCGCGTGGGTCCAGTACGACTTGCGCGGCCGTATCTGGGTCTCCCCGTGCATACCGGCCGCATCGACGCCCGGGTAGAGGGTGACTTCGCCGTCGGACCAGCGCACGAAGAGGTCGGCGGTCTTCTTGCCGGTGAATTCCCCGGCGCTGATCTGGGTGGCGTGCGACCAGGTCGTGTTCTTGTTCACCAGCGTCTTCTCGGTGCGGACGCCGTTGGTGTCGAGGTCGTTGTAGAAGGTGACGCGGCCGTCGTCCCAGGTGACGATCATGTCGTCGCGCTGGGCGTTGGCGGTGTAGCGGCCGGCGGTGATCTGCTGGGCGTGCGGCCAGACGGTGTTCTTGGCCTTGGCGAGCTGCTTCTCCCCGTGGAAGCCGTTCTTGTCGACGTGGGTGTACTGCGTCAGCTCACCGTCGTCCCAGCGCACGACCAGCCCGTCCGTACCGCCGCCGAAGCTCGCGCCGGTGATCTGCTCGACGTGCTGCCAGATGCTCGTCCTGGGCGGCTTCGGCGCCTCGGCCAGCTGGTACTCGGCGGAGAAGGGATGGCGGGGGTCCTTGTCCTCGGAGCCCTGGTAGAGGGTGACTTCGGCGTCGTTCCAGCGCACGATCATGTCCATGTGCCGGGTGCCGCCGGCCGAGCCGCCGGTGAAGTATCCCGAGGCGATGTGGGTGGCCTTCGCCCACGGCGCGGCGGCGAAGACCGGGCGGTAGCGCACCTGCTGCACCCAGGTGCCCAGGTCGTCCACCCGGGCATCGACGGCACCGGTACGGGTCTCGGCCGGATCGGTGCCCAGGCAACCGCCCTGCCAGGAGGTGCTGTTGACGGCGACCAGCTCCACCCGGCCGCCGCTCTCCCGCAGCGCCGGTCCGCCGGTGTCGCCCTTGCAGACCGCCGCGTCCTTGCCGGTGATGCCGATCGACGTGCTCTGGACCTCGTCCACGGTGAACGCGGCCGTGTGCAGTGTGTTCGGGACCCACTCGGTCTTGGTGCGGCCGAAGCCCGCCACCGTCAACTGCTCGCCCGTGGCGACCGGGTTGGTGCCGATGGCCACCGGGGTGACGCCACTGACCGGCTTGGCCAGCCGGGCCATCACCAGGTCGCGGCCCGCGTAGGGGACGAGTTCGACGATGTCCGTGACACTGCCGCCCGTACCCGAAAGGTCCGGGCGACCGATGGTCGCCGTCGCCTTCCCCTTGGGGGCGCCCTCGTCGATCCTGAAGTCCTTGCCCGGGTCGGCGGCGAAGCACCGGGCGGCGGTCAGGACCCACTGCTTGTCGACGAGCGCGCCGGAGCAACCGCGCTTGCCGCCGTCGCGCTCGATGTCGAGCTTCACGGTGAACGCGTAGGTGCCGTCCTTGGCGACCTCGCCCGAGACGGCGTGCGCGGAGCCGGTGAGCAGCGCACTGCTTGCGACCGTGGCGGCCATGATGAAGGTCATCCACGCTCGGCGCGGACGTATGCCAGACATGTATCCATCCCCCTGAGGTCAGATCGTGAAGTTCAGAGCTTGAAGTCAGTTCGCCGGTGGGGCGCTCGGTACGCGTCAGCCGGTGACGCGGAGCTCGACGAGGACGGACGGGTCGCTGTCGGTGCCTTCACCGACGCTCTGATAGCCGTCCTGGGGACCGGTCTTGGAGACGTTGACGGTCTCCGTTTTACCCCGGGCGGTGAGGTCGGCGCTGATGGGGTGGCTCGCGGTCTCCAGAGCCCACACCTTGTGAACTTCCAGGGTGACGTAGCCGCGGTTGGCGTTGGCCAGGAAGCAGAAGTCGCCTCCGTCGCGCGTCCAGATCTTGATCTGCTGGGGCGAGTTGCCGCAGTCGGCGAGCAGGAGGTGCCCGTCCCCCTTGAGGAGCTTGATCTTCTTGTTCTCAAGAATCTTCGCCGCGTCCGGGTAGTCGAACTCCTCCACCGCGGAGGGCGGTTCGCCAGCGGAGGTCACCCCCGTCGGGGCGGCGGAGGCGGAGTGCGGCGAGGGCAGGCCGAGCACGGCGCCGAGCAGGCTGAACAGGCCGGCAGCAAGTAACAGGCTGCGGGTTCGAGATCTCACCTGTGGTCCTTCCAGGGAGGGGTGACAGCTCATCCGCAGTCCCCCGTGGTTGTCATGACAGCGTAAGAAGCGAGACGGGAAGGTATCACGAAACCACGGTCAAAATCGGACAGGGTTTGTTTGCGAGGAATCTATGCAATGTGATGTGAGTCACTTGATGGGGCATCAGTTAGTGTTTGCGTGCTACGGTCCTCCCCGCTTGCCGGTAGGTCATCACCGGCAACCAGGGGGCTATCAGGGCAGTTTCCCGCCATTCGGCATTCCCGTAAGACGCAGAACCCTTCCGCCCGTGGCCAGTTCCTGCCGCTCGACAGCTTGAAATCCCACAGATTTCGCCGTGCACGGCATGATTATGCCCCTCCCGCTGATATTCGATATCCGGCAACGAGGTTTGCTGACGAACAGGAAGCGTATTTCCTTGAGAAGAAGAATGCGTTCAAGAAGGAGCAGAGGGAGGGTGAACCGCGCGATACGCGCGCTGCACCTGAGCCTGTTATGCGCGTTATTGGCGAGCCTGCTCGCGCCTGCGCCTGCGTGGGCGGATGAGAAGACTACGGCCCCGGGGGAGCCGACCCGCTCGAAGATTTTCGCCAAACGGGCGTGGATCGTCGAGCAATGGAAGACCGGTGGGCCCGGCGTCCAAGCCGCCGCGGAAGTCGCGCTGGCGGGCACCGACGACGACGTCATGCACTTCCTCACCGTGGTCGAGGGTGAGAGGTTCCAGGACAACCGGGTGGCCGCCGCCCAGAAGGCGAATGTGGGCGGCCGGTCGCTCCAGGAAGCCGCACGCACTGCCCTCGGCGGGACTCCGGACAAACTGAAAGCATTTCTGGTGAGCGGCTGGCAGGGTCCGCTCGCGGAAGATCAGCGGGTCCGGGTCGCTCAGATCATCAATGAGGGCGGGCCCGGTGTCCGGGAGGCCGGGCGTGCCGCGCTGAACGGTTCGGCGGAGGACGTCCGGAAGTTCCTGGAAGAGGGCCGGTACACCAAGCGGGATGAGGATCAGCGGGTTGAGCTCGCGCAGATTCTGAATTCCGGTGGACCTGAGGTTCGTACCGCCGGTCGGATTGCGCTCAATGGTTCCGCGGACGATATCCGTGAGTTCCTTGAGGTGGGCCAGTATGTGGCGCGCGCCCGTGACGAGGAACAGACCTCTGTCGCGGAGTTGGCGGAGGAGGCTCGGGAGGCGGGCCGGCGGGCGAAGTCGGAGACCGAGGCGGCCAAGAAGGCGTCGGCGCATGCGGTGACGGCGTCGGAATTGGCCAAGAAAGCCGCCAGGGCGGCGGCGACCGAGGCCGAGGCGGCCAAGAGCGACTCCCAGAAGGCGGCCGGCGCGGCGCAGCGGGCGGCTTCGGCGGCTTCGCAGGCGGCGTCTGCCGCGCAGGAGGCCATCGGGGCGGCTCGGGCGGCTACGCAGTCGGCCCGGGTGGCGGCGAATTCCGCGGCTCGGGCGGCGTCCGCGGCGGCGGGTGCGTCGCAGGCGGCCTCCCGTGCGCGGGGTGCGGCCGCTGCCGCGGCCATCAACGCCGGTGATGCTTCTGCCGCGCGCAAGGCTGCCGAGGTTGCGCGGGCGGCTGCCCAGGGCGCGGACCGGGCGGCGGATGCCGCCGATGAGGCCCACAAGGCCGCGACGGACGCCGGGGATGCCGCCCAGGACGCCGTTGCCGCCGGCGCCAACGCCCAGGCCGCGGCCAACGCCGCGGAGGAGGCGGGGAATTACGCCGGACAGTCCGATGCGCATGCCGCACAGGCGCGGCGTGCGGCGGCCGAGGCGCGCCGTCATGCGGATGAGGCCACCCGTGCCGCGAACGCCGCCACCGCCCTGGCCCGCAAGGCCGCCACGGCCGCCGGTCAGGCGCGGGATGCCGCCAGGTCGGCCGCCAAGCATGCCAACGCGGCGGCCAAGGACGCCGATGAGGCTGCCGATCACGCGGGGGAGGCGGCGAGTGCGGCGACGAAGTCCGCCGCGCACGCCAAGGCCGCTCAGGAGGACGCCGACGCCGCGAGTGCGGCGGTCGACAAGGCGAAGGACATCTACGGCCTGGCCCGGGAGTTCGAGGCCGCGGAGATCCTCACCCGTACCAACGAGGGGATCGAGCACGCCAAGGACCTCAAGGCGGACAACGACGAGCTGCAAGCGGACCGGACCGCGGGTGCCGAGGAACTCAAGAAGTTCCAGGCCGAGGCGCAGCGCCTGGCCGCCGAAGCAGGCCAGGACGGTGCCGACGCCAAGGACGTGGTGGTCAAGGGCCGTAAGGTCGCGCTGCTGGCGATGAAGTCCGGCGGTCCGTGGAGCCAGGCGGCTGCCGAGGCGGCCCTGGGCGGTGCGGATGACGACGTCGTCGCATACGTACGCACCGGGTGGAAGGAAGCCCTCCAGCAGGACGACCGGGTCGACGTCGGGCGGCTGGCCGGCGAAAGCCCCCTGGAGTCGGTGCGCAACGCCGCCGAGCAGGCCCTCAAGGGGGATGCGGCGCAGATCAGTGCCTTCCTGGCGACCGGGCAGTATCAGGCCGGTGCGGAGGACTTCCGGGTCGAGATCGCGCAGGTCATCAACCGTGGCGGCCCCGGCGTGCGGGAAGCGGGCAGGGCCGCGCTGAACTCCGGATCCACCGACACATACTGCGAGTTCCTGGCCGCCGGGCAGTACACCGCGCGCACCGAGGACGAGCGGGTCCGGGCCGCCCAGCTGATCAACAGCGGTGGGCCGGAGCTGAAGGCCGCCGGCCGCATCGCCCTGGAAAGCCCGCCGCAACTGCTGCACGCCTTCATCGAGGCCGGGCAGTACACCGCCCAGCGCAAGGACCTGCTGGCCGCCACCCACAAGGCGCGCGTCCAGCAGCTGATCGCCGAGGCGGCACGTACCGCGGCCACCGCGCAGCAGAACGCCGCCGAGGCACGTAGGGTCGCCGCCCTGGCGGTGCACAAGGCCGACGAGGCGAAGAAATACGCCAAGCAGGCCCAGGCATCAGCCGATGCGGCAAAGAACTCCGCCGCCGATGCGGCGAAGTCGGCCAAGGAGGCCGAAGCTTCCGCGGCGCGTGCCGCCGAGTCCGCCAAGACCGCCCGCAAGGCCGAGGCCGACGCCAACCACGCGGCATCCAACGCAGCCACGTCCGCCGCCGATGCCACGGTCTCCGCGCAGCTGGCGCACGTCTCCGCCAACACCGCCTGGGCGGAAGCCCGCCGCGCCCGCGCCTCCGCCACGGCGGCCGGCAAGGACGCCACCGCCGCCCACAAGGCGGCCGAGGAAGCCTTCAACATCGCCCTCGACAAGTTCAAGGCCGAAGCCGAAGCCCAGCGCAAGGCCGAGGCCGAAGCCAAGAAAAAGGCCGCCAAGGACCCGGGAAAGATCGCCCGCGAGCAGTACATGTGCGGGGTCATGGGCTGCGACGCCGCCCACAACTTCCCCAGCTGGTGCATCCGCAACGAGGGCTACTGCACCATCCTCGCCGCGGGAGAGAAACTCGAACCGGGCCTCGAGAAGATCTGGAAATTCGAGAAAGACCTCATCGGCATCGGAATGCTCCAGGAGTGCGCACAAACAGGAGACCTCGAATCCTGTTTACAACTCGCGCAGGATGCCACCTTCGGATCCAAACTCAGGCTCCTCTCCAGGACGTACCAGGCGTTGCGCTTCCTTGAGAAGGGGTGCAACCAGTGCTTCCTGGCCGGCACCAGAGTCCTCATGGGCGACCGCTCCACGCGCACAATCGAGGACATCACGCCAGGTGAGAAGGTCCTTGCGACCGACCCGGAAACAGGCAGAACCGCGCCCCGCAAGGTCACGCGCCGAATTGTCACCGAAGACGACAAACACTTCAACGAACTGACGCTCACCACCCCCAACGGCCCGCGCAAGCTCAACGCCACCTACGAGCACCCCTTCTGGAGCCCATCGCAACACCGCTGGCTCCAGGCTCAGGCACTCACGCCGGGCACAACCCTGCTGAGCAACGACGGAACCACCGTCCGCGTCCAGGCGAACCGCCCGTTCGACCAGCACGCGCGCACCTACAACCTCACCGTCGACGGCCTCCACACGTACTATGTGCTGGCCGGCCGGACCCCCGTACTGGTGCATAATTCCAGCGGCTGCGGAGGAATTGCGCTCGGCCTCAGCGAAGTCGATGAAGATCCGATGGCTCTGCATGAATTTGCAGATTCAATTGGCGCGAAGTCGTATCACGATTGGCCTTCTGCCGGTGACAACTGGGTCTCCGAGCTCAAGAGTTACATCAATGACGGGAAAACTTCGATCCACTTCAACTTGGATGGAATCGACGATCCCGTGGCACTCGCGCGGAAGGGTAAGGGCATGGATCCGGTATTCGATGGGCACGCGACCGCCTGGGAGCTAAGCTTGATCCAGGACAACCCGAGCATCTGGCCTCGCGTGACGTTCTACAGAAACGGAGTCGTTGATGCCAACCCATTCGCCCGCTGACGAAGGGCAGCAGCCCACTGCGACCCTCCCCATCTCGTTCGACCGGAAGTTCCGGCCGTGGCGATACAGCATTGGGCATTCAGAGCTGAAGCTTCGAAGCATCGACTCCGACGCAGCGCATGACTTCATCGAAGTCACCTTCTATGGAGTCGTGGGAATGAGGCTGAAAACCGTATACCGGCCGCTCAGCATCAGCCTCGCCGAACCAGCGGAGACTGACGAGATGTTGAAGTTCTCCGAAGTGCGGGAGTCTCAGTCTTCGCGGGTCCGTTGCCTGGCGCTGAAGTCGGACAGCGGCAATGGACTCGTGGCATGCCTCAGCTACAGCATCTGGTCGCATCCCAGGGATAAAGACGGTGAGAGCTTGGGACTTCCGCATCCGGAATCCGTATTGATTCTGAGAGGGTAGTCGAGAAGCTGAGAAGTCCCGCCGGGACGGCCCGGCGGGGCTTCCTGGGGTTCCGGCCCCGCTCAGCCGCGGCGGAAGACCACCGCCGCCCGGGCCCGGGACGGTGAAGGTACCCGAGGATCGCGCGGAAAATTTTGGCCAACCTGGACCACTGCACCCTCAACATGGCGGTGCAGGCCGGAGTAAGCAGTCATGTCGAAGAGTAAAACTGCGCTGCGGGACCTCGTGGCTGCTGGGGCAAGCTTCTTGGAGGTGATCGAGTACCTCGCCCATCGCCACCCTCGCGAACTCAGCCCGTTGGAATTCCTCCACATATTCCAGCAGGAGCTCGGGATATCATTCGTCGAATCGCGGGCCATGCTGGAGTATTTCGACCCCCAGATGAAGCCGATCGCCGACAGTGGGTTGATCAACGAGCGTGGGCGCACCCTCCTACCGCGGTGTCGCTCGGCTGACGGATAGCAGGAAGTAACGAGGAGGCCGTCCAGTTGACAATCCATTCGAATGATGGATCCCGTTCTCCGGTTCTGTTCAGTTCTGAGCGCACCTTCACGGTCTGGCGATATGGGGTCGGACACTCACAACTACTCCTTCGCGCTTTTCCGGACAGTACGGACACCCTCCGCTTGGACCTGCTCTTTGAAGGCGTGCGTGCCATGCAACTGGTCACTCACTACGAATCGATTGAGCTTCGTACCGCCAGCGACAGCGAAACTCGGCAGATTCTGGATTTCTCCGGAATGACCTCTCCCTGGAGGGAACGGCATCTCGTTGTTGCCCTTCGCTCAAGAAGCGGGTCAGGGTTCGTGCTGTGCAGCCGAATCAGTGCTCTGCATGGCACAGAAGACCCTGTGGGGTTGCCAGAAGGAACTGAGGGCCGTGAGGTCATCTGGAGGCGTTGACATCAGATCGGAGCTTGTCCCATGAGCTATTACTTCGAGGCTTCCGGCCATACTCTCTGGGACCCCTCGCTCCGCATGGGAAGGTGGTACCTGTCTTTCGCGGAGAGCGCGGCAGGTCTGGTCCATCGCCCTACTGGCCTGACACCGGCAGATGACGATACATGCGCGGTGGACGTGCCGGTATTCCGACAGTTCGTCGAGGCACTGCTTGAGTGCTATGCCTCAACACGCCACCCAGTTCAACACGGGCTTATGCGAGGCGTGCTGCTCGTCTCCCTCGTGGTGCTGGAGCGCGGTGGGGTGAAGATGAGCCCAAAGTCCGAGAGGGAGGCCTCCCTTCTTGGGGAAGTGGAAATGTTCGCAGGCTCGATGTAGGGGAACCAAGATGACTCACGCGATGCAAGAACCAGCCAAAACGGGATCTTGACCGAGTCGCTGATGCCCACCCATTCGCCGAGGCGGCCCCGCTCAGCCGCGCCGGAAGACCGCCACCGTGCGGGCCGGGACGGTGAAGGTGCCCGAGGAGGGTGCGTAGGACGCGGTGGCGGTGGTGTGGTCGGTGCCGTGGGCCTGGAGGGGGTGCAGGGCGTAGGGCTCGCCCGCGAGGGCCTGGACGGTCTGCTGCGCGCGCTGCGGCGTGGCGTTGAAGACGATGACGAGGTTGTCGAGGCGCATGGTGAGCACGCCCGGGGTCTCGTCCCTCCCGGACAGGGGGAAGGAGAGGGCCTTTTGTACCGCGGCGGTGGTGGGCAGGCCGAAGGCCGGTTCGGTGGCGTGGATGCGGAGCAGGTCGCGGTAGGCGGCGGAGGTTTGGTGGATTGCGGCGCACTCGGGGCGTAGGGCGGGGTCGGCCAGTAGGGGCCGGGCGTAGGGCCACTTGTCCTTGTTGTCGGCGGCCGGGGGCAGGCCGCGGCCGAAGCCGTTGCCGTCGGCGCAGTTCCAGTGCAGGGCGTTGAACCAGTCGCCGCTGTCGAAGGAGTTGCGGTCCAGGGACTTGGATCGCAGCAGGTCGGAGCCCGCTTGGGAGAGCGCCGGGCCCTGGGAGAGGGCGGCGGTGGCGAGGGCGAGCACCTGCATACGGGAGCGGTCGGCGGCGGCGGTGCGCTGCGGGAGCTTGTAGGCGAGCGCGTCGTAGAGGGTCTCGTTGTCGTGGGCGTCGGCGTAGGCGAGCGCGTCACCGGGGGCGGCGGCGTAACCGGCCGGGGCGCCGTTGTAGTCGACGCCGGAGCCCTTGACCTGGTGGCCTGTGCTGTCGGTGAAGGTGTAGTCGGCGAGGTTGCCGGTCAGGCCGACCTTCAGGAGGTCTTGGTAGTGGAGCAGCCGCGTGCGCTGTTCGTCCGGGCTCCCGTTGGCGGGTGAGGAGTTGGGGTCGGTGTACAGGCCGGAGGCGAAACCCTGGACGCGGGGGTCGGCGTCGAAGGGGCCGCCGCCGCGTACGGCGTCGCGGGCGCGGTCCGAGAAGGTCGCGACCCCGGTCCCTGCCATGTTCTGCTGGGTGGCCTGGACGAAGCGCGCGTCGTTCGCGGCCTCTCCGAAGTTCCAGCCCTCGCCATAGAGGATGACCGACTTGCCGTCCACCCCGTCCTTGGCCGGGGTCAGCGCGTCCAGCGCCTTGCGGACGGCCAGGATGTTGGCCTTGGGCTGGTGCCCCATGAGGTCGAAGCGGAAGCCGTCGACCTTGTACTCCTTGGCCCAGGTGACGACGGAGTCGACGACGAGCTTGCCCATCATGGTGTGTTCGGTCGCGGTCCCGGAGCAGCAGGTGGACGTGGCCACGCTGCCGTCGTCCAGCAGCCGCTGGTAGTAGCCGGGAACGATCCGGTCCAGTACGGAGTGCGGGTCCTGGCCGCTCGCGGCGGTGTGGTTGTAGACCACGTCCATGACGGTGCGCAGCCCGGCGCCGTTGAGGCCCTGCACCATGCGCCGGAATTCGACGGTCCGGGCGGCGCCGTCCGGGACGGAGGCGTACGAGCCCTCCGGGACGGTGTAGTGGAGCGGGTCGTAGCCCCAGTTGTAGGCGTCGCGGGCGGCCGTCTTGGTGACGCAGTCCTGCTGGCGATCGGAGTCGGGGGCGTAGGAGGTGAGGTCACAGCCGGGGCGGGCCTGGTCGGCGCGCTTCTCCGGGACGGTCGCGCTGTCGAAGGCCGGCAGCAGATGGACGTAGGAGGTGCCGGCGCGGGCGAGGGAGCGCAGGTGGCGCATGCCGTCGGAGCGTGGGTCGGTGAACGCCAGGTACTGGCCGGGGTGGCGGGAGGTGCGGTCCTCTACGGAGAAGTCGCGGATGTGCAGCTCCTGGATGCGGGCCCGGCGCAGCGGGACCGCGGCGGGCTTGTGCAGCCGTGTCCAGCCGGCCGGAGCGAGCTGCGGATCGGCGAGGTCGACGACCAGACTGCGCGCGGAGTCCGCGGTCAGCGCGGTGGAGTAGGGGTCGGTGACCTCATTGGTGACGGTCTTGCCGACGGAGGGGGCCCATACGGTGACGCGGTAGCGGTACGGCTTTCCGGCCCAGTCGCGCGCCCCGCGGACGCGCCACACGCCGCTGGTGTCGTCCCGGCGCATCGGGACCGTACGGCCGTCGAGTTCGAGGGCGACGGTGCGGGCGGTGGGCGCCCAGACAGCGAGGGTGGGGCGGCCGTCGCGCGAGAACACCGGCCCCAGGGCCGCGTGTTGGGCGCGGGCGCCGTACAGGTCGTCGAGGACGCCGGGTATCTGGACGCCGGTGGTGGTGCGCCGCCCGTCAGCGGTGCGCTGGCTGGCGTGCAGCGCGTCACGGAGGGCGGTACGGGCCAGGCCGCGGTCGCGGGGGTCGACGGTGAAGGCCGGATAGTGCGTCAAATGCGGATACGCGAGGCGTTCGGACGGGCTGAGGCTGCCCGGGACGAGCCGGAGGTGCGCGCCGTGGGTCCCGAACTCCAGGAGAGCGGGGGCGTGTTCGGCGCCCTTCCAGACGACGGTGTCGCGGTCGATCCACTGCGCCAGGGCCTGTTCCTGGCCGGACGGGGCGGCCGCGGCCGGTTGCGGCGGGGGCGAGACAAGCAGGGCCGTCGCGCCGAGGGCCAGGGCGAGGACAGCGGCCGGGCGCCGACGGGACCGGCGGGTGGTGGAGGACATGGGTCATGGTTCTAGCCGCGACGATTCGGTGGTGCAAGACCTTACGCAAGACATTGCAAGGGTGTTACGTTCCTTGCCGTAAGAGTCGGTCCGGTCGGCCGGAGACCCGTCTCAACGGGCCCTACGCGCCCGGCCGTCCGGACCGGCCCCCAACACGGAAGCCCGGACCGCCCCGCCCCCGCCTCGCGCCGGGGCCGGCAAGCGGACGCCCCAGAGCCCCCCCACCAACCCCCTGGGCCAACTCGCCACATCTGCACCCACCTTGAGATTCAAAACAATTGTGCGGGGTGGGGTGGCGTGGTTGGATTCGTCGCGGCGCGCCATGTACGCGACCAACTAGGGGGAATCATGATGAAGATTCGTATTGGTGGAGCATCGGCCGTGCTGGCCGTTCTGCTGGCCGCGGCTTCGACCATGCCGGCTCATGCCGACGACCACCACAGCAAGCCTGCGCACAGCTATCAGGCGATCGACGCCCAGGGCGCGCACGGCTTCCTGACCAAGGGGGACTACGCCCACTTCTCACACACCGTGCGGAACACGGTCAACGCGCACGGCTGGTGGAAGAAGATCGACGGCCCGGCGACACATGCCAAGATCACCATCTGGTTGCAGGTCAAGTTCGGCTCCGGGTGGAAGACTCTCGACAAGGGCGTCAAGACGGTTCCGCCGGGCGGTGGAAGCAACAAGCGGGCGGTCGCCAACTGGAAGTGCACCAACCTGATCGCGAAGAACCACTTCCGTACGGTGGTTGACGCGGACATCGTGGGCTACCCGGACAGCCCCGAGAAGCTCGTGACCAAGACGCAGACGCTGTACTGCGGCATCTAGCACCCGGCCGCGCTCGGATACCGGTCGGGTACAGAAAGGCCTTGGCGTGTACTACGAGACGCTTGTTGCCTTGCACGGAGTACTCGACCAGTATCCGTGGACGTCGCACCTCACCTGCGGGGACACCGGAAGCGAACTGTACGACCTCGCCATGCGCAGGTCGGAGGCCTACGGCTGGTACGCAACCGGCGGCTGGACCTACAAGTACGAGGGGTGGGGCGAGGCCCGTATCGTCCAGGACCCGGGACGCTGGGCCGATTGCCTGGCCGGTGGGGACTGGACGCAGGACGGGCAGGTCCGGGAGCTGGCCTGGATGTCGGCGGACATCCCGGACGACGTCCGGGAGCCGCGGCTCCCGGTCCTTCACGTGGCGCGCATCCTGTCGGACGCGATGAACCGGCTCGGGCGCGTCCGGTTCACCGGGCTGCATGCCGTCCTCCCGCTGCATGAGCTCGTCGGTGATGCCTCCGACGACCTGGAGGCGATGCGGAAGTGGTTCGCTCTCGCCGACCCGTCCGCGTCGGTGCCGGTGAGCGTCACCGCCGCCACCGGCCAGGCGGGATGGGGCAAGGAGACGGCCGTGCGCGACGCCGTCCGAGAGCGGCTCGGTGACCTCGCGGATGTCGACGTCGCCGGTGGACGGCTCGACCTGTCCGGCATGGCGGACGTGGACGGCGAGCACGGCTACAACAAGGGCCGTGAGCGGGGCGTGATGCGGTTCGCGTGCCGTGCGCCGGAGTGGTCGCCGGATGGGGCGGTGTGGCTGGTCGAGGTCGTCGGCGATGCGCTCCGCGCGGTCGGATGCGCGGAGCAGGTGGTGGTGACCGCCTCGCTGGCGTCCCGGCCCGACGCCCGCCGCTGAGCGGCCGGCCGTATCGCGTCCGCACCTGCCTCCGAGCGGCGCTACAGGTCCAGTTCGGCCCGGACGACCTTGCCGACCGCGTCGCGGTCGCGCACTTCCCAGCGGGCGGCGAGGGCCGCGACCAACAGCAGCCCCCGGCCCGTCTCGGAGTCGTCGGACGGCGGCGTGAGCTCGTCGGGGCACGGCGGGCGCCGCTCGGTACGGGTGTCGGCGACCTCGATGTGCAGAGCGCCCGGCCGCGAGGCATTCGACCGCAGGGCGAGCCGCAGTTCGAAGTCCCGGCCGGGGACCCGGCCGTGGGTGACGGCGTTGGCGGCGAGTTCGCCGACGATCAGTCCGACGGCGTCGGAGAGTCCGCACCCGTAAGGGAAGCCCCAGGCGTCGAGTTGCTGCACGGCGAGCCGCCGGGCGAGCCGGGCACCGCGGCGGGTGGCGCTGAAGCGCTGGGTGAACACACGTACGGTGACCGCGAGATGCTCCGCCGGAGGGGAGACGTGGACTGGCATGCCCCTACGGTGCCGCCCGTTTCTGCCGCATGACCAGGAATCCGGCCCGTACGGAGGGTCAGCGTACGGGCACAGGGGGTGGACAGTACGCGTTACGGAGAGTAATCATGGGTGCGTTGGGCGAAGGCCGAACGAGCACATGGAGGTGCAGAACATGACCGGCGGTACGGGCAGCGGTGAACCGGAATCCACGGACAGCCTCAAGGCATTCGGGGCCGTGGTCAAGGCCTTCCGGGAGCGGGCGGGGCTGACGCAGGAGGGCCTGGCCCTGCTGGTCCGGTTCTCGCCGCAGACCGTGGCCTCGATCGAGCAGGGGCGACGGCTGCCGCCACCCGATTTCATCGAGCGGGCGGAGGAGGTGCTGGATGCGTTCGGGGTGTTACGGGCGGCGGCCGTCCATCTGGCGCGGAAGCCGGGGATTGCGGCGTGGTTCCGGCAGTGGGCGGCGTTGGAGGAGCGGGCGATCAGTCTTTACACGTACGAATGCCGGTTGATTCCGGGGCTGCTGCAGACCGAGGCGTACTCGCGGGCGCTGTTCACGGAGCAGCTTCCGCCCCTGGACGACGAGCAGATCGAGGCGCAATGGGCGGCGCGGGCAGAACGCCAGCGGTTGCTGCGGGAGCGACCGAACACGGCGTACAGCTTTATCCTGGAGGAGCATCTGTTTCTGCGGCGGACTGGTGGGGCGGAGGTCACCAGGGAGCTCATCGAGCATGTTTTGGAGACCGTCGAGGCGAGGAACGTCGAGATCCAGATCATGCCGTTGGAGCGGAAGACCCATGCCGGGCTAGACGGGCCCATGCAGTTGCTGGAGACCCCGGAAAACCAGTGGTTCGCCTACAACGAGGGCCAACGATGCGGCCTGTTCATTTCCGACCCGAAAGAGGTCAGCGTCCTCCAGATGCGGTATGCCAGGATGCGCTCGCAGGCTCTCTCCCTTGATGACTCCTTGAGCCTGCTGAAGCAGATGCGAGGAGCGCTATGAACACCACTGATCTGGCTTGGTTCAAGAGCAGCTACAGCAGCGGCGGCGATGGCGACTGCGTCGAAATCGCCCTCTCCTGGCGGAAGTCCAGCTACAGCGGCAGCTCTGGCGACGACTGCATCGAGATAGCCCCCTCCCCCACCACCATCCACATCCGCGACTCCAAGGACAAGGCCGGCCCCCGGCTCGCCGTACCGGCCCAGGCCTGGGCGGCGTTCGTTGCGTACGCCGCCAAGGCAGGGGCTGCTCGCTAACCCGGTCACTGCTACTCCTGGTACTTGAAGTAGGTGACGGAGGTGCTGGACTGGGGGGACTGGACGTAGACCCGGGCAGGGATGGCGATCAGATGCTCCTGTCCTATGTTGTCCTCGGGTAGGGCATTGGTCTTGCGGACGACGATGTAGCCGACGTAGTAAGCGCCGTCGCGCCGACCTTGCAGGCTCCCCTTCTTGTCGCTCGGGAACGTGACCTTGGTTTCATCCTGCTGCTTGGTGCTCACCTTGTTGGTGGTGGTGGAGGAGTAGCTGTAGGTAAAGCTGGCCTCAGCGCCGAGCTCTCCCCCCGCTCCGCCCTTGTCTCCCGCCGGGGTGAGGGCGACCTTGGGTGTGAACTTGCCGCCCACCGCCCAGCCTTCCGTCGAGCTTTTCTCCTCCGTGGTCTCCCCCGCGACCGTGTACGTCTTCTCGCCCCCGCCTGCCATACCGCTACTGCCACCCACCTTGGGGTACTTGGAACCGTCCTTCTTGTCGAGCTTGCCGACGAAGACGCACGGATTCGCTTTGGCAGCATTCTGATCGACCCTGCCGCCTGGGGCGGGGGCATGCTTGCCCGCGCAGTACATCTCGGCGTGTTCCGCCCCGAGTTCGGGGCCGCCCCTCCCGAAGAGCGCGTCGTCGTTGGTGTCCCCACGGACCTCGGGATCGGTGAGGGTCGAATCCGCCAGCAGTTTGGCGGTCTCCCGCAACGGCTGGGGGTTGTTCGTCGTGTCCTCCGCGTACTTCTTCGCCGCCGCCTTGGCGTCCTCGACCGCCTGCTTGGCGTCGTACTGGGCCTGCACATCGTCCTTGTAGACGGGCATGACCTTGTTGTCCTTGTCCCGGTCGACGCCCTTCGGGTAGCCCATCACGCTCTCGGAGTCCGCGACGGGCGCATACCCGGGCACCGGCTTCCCCTCCTTGTCCTTCATCCCGTCCGTCCCCTCCATCCTGGCGACGACGTCCTGCTCCGACGAGTAGATCTTTGCGTTGTCGATCGGCTTCTGCTCGTCGGCAGCCGCGGCCGGTGACGCGGTACCCATCAGAGGCGCCGCGACAAGCGCTGCCGCAGCCAGCGCCGTGGCACTTCTGGCCCTTCCGCTGACCGCCCTACGCAGGGCGGCGGCTGAATTCGTCATGGCGTGACTCCCTATTTCCCGAACACTGCTTATGTCCGGCTTGCGCCGCCGGTTTCAGCCATTCGAAGCACGGCAGGGCCCGGTGTCCACGTCCCGGCCACAACTCTTCGGTCGGGCCCGCGCACCCACGGGGAGCCACAAGGCCGCACCCGTCCGCACCACGAAACGTGCGGGGGCCGACCACGGTTTTAAGCAGGTCAGAGCCGCTGTGGGCCAGAGGTCATGTCCCGACCGGGCCCGTCGATCCCCGTACGACGAGTTCCGGCTGGAACATGAACTCGGTGCGCTGGGGTGGGGCCTGGCGACCCTGCCCGCGCTCGTGGATCTCCTCGATGAGGGCGCCGACCGCGGCGGTCGCCATCGCCTGGACCGGCTGGCGCACCGTGGTCAGCGGCGGGTCGGTGAACGCGATCAGCTGGGAGTCGTCGAAGCCGACCACCGACACGTGCCCGGGGACGTTCAGGCTCCGGCGGCGCGCCGCGCGTACGGCGCCGAGGGCCATCAGATCGCTGCCGCAGACGATACCGGTGCAGCCGTCGTCGAGGAGCACGGCGGCGGCCGCGTCACCGCCCTCGACGCTGAACAGGGTGTGCTGGACGCGTCGTTCGGCCTGCCCCCTCGACAGGCCGAACGACTCCGCCAGCGCCGCCGCGAAGCCCTCGGCCTTGCGGCGGGAGGGCACATAGCGGGCCGGGCCGACGGCGAGTCCGATCCGCTCGTGGCCCAGCTCGGCGAGGTGGCGTACCGCCATCCGGGCCGCCGCGCCGTCGTCGGGTGAGACGAACGGGGCGTCGATGCGGTCGTGGTAGCCGTTGATGAGGACGAACGGGACGCCGCGGGAGGCCAGCCGGGCGTAGCGGGTGGGGTCGGCGCGGGTGTCCGCGTGCAGCCCCGACAGGAACACGATGCCGGTGACGCCGCGCTCCTCCAGCTGCTCGACGAGTTCGTCCTCGGTGGCCCCGCCCGGCATCTGGGTGCACAGCACCGGGGTGTAGCCGTGGCCGGCCAGCGACTGCTCGATGATCTGGGCGAAGGCCGGGAAGATCGGGTTGGTGAGTTCCGGGATGACGAGGCCGACCAGGCCCGCGCTGCGGCGCCGTAACCGGACGGGACGCTCGTAGCCGAGCACATCGAGCGCGGCGAGCACCCGCTGCCGGGTGCCCGCCGCCACGCCTGCCCGACCGTTCAGGACCCGGCTGACGGTGGCCTCGCTGACCTGCGCCTGGCCGGCGATGTCGGAGAGCCGGGGGGTGGCATGGGTATCGGGCAGGGTCACTCCTCCCACCAGATGGTGGTGTCGGCGGGCAGGACGAAGAAGTCCCCGTGAAGCGCGTCCAGTTGGCGGGATGAGAGCAGCACCCGACCTGGGACGGTCAGGCGAGCCGGAGTGTCCGTCGTGTTGACCGTACAGACCAAGCCGCCGGGGCGACGGAAGGCCACGACACCCTCGGGGGCGTCCAGCCACTCGACCGAGTCGCCCGCGCCCAGGGCGGGGTGGGTGCGCCGCAGGGACAGCGCGGTGCGGTACAGCTCCAGGGTCGAGTTGGGGTCGCCGGTCTGGGCCTCGACGGTGAGAGCGGCCCAGTCGGCGGGCTGCGGGAGCCAGCTGTCGCCGGTGCCGAAGCCGTACGGGGCCGTATCGCCGCTCCACGGGATCGGCACCCGGCAGCCGTCGCGCAGGCCCTCCTGGCCGGCGGCCCGGAAGAAGGAGGGGTCCTGGCGGACCTCGTCGGGCAGCTCGGTGACCTCGGGCAGGCCCAGCTCCTCGCCCTGGTAGAGGTAGGCGGAGCCGGGCAGGGCCAGCATCAGCAGGGTGGCGGCGCGGGCCCGGTCCAGGCCGCCGCCGAGGCGGGTGCGATGGCGTACGACATCGTGGTTGGACAGCACCCAGGTGGTGGGGGCGGCCACCGGGCGCATGGCGTCGAGGGAGGTGTCGATCGCCTCGCGGAGCGCGGCCGCGTCCCAACCGGTGTTCAGGTAATGGAAGTTGAAGGCCTGGTGGAGTTCGTCGGGGCGTAGATAGAGCGCGGTGCGTGCGACGGTGGGGGTCCAGGCCTCGGCGACCGCGATCCGCTCGCCCGCGTACTCGTCGAGGACGGTGCGCCAGGAGCGGTAGATGTCGTGCACCCCGTCCTGGTCGAAGAACGGCAGGACCTGGTTGCCGAGCAGCTTGAGCTGTTCGCCGTGGCCCATGTCGGGCAGGCCGGGGGCCTTGACCAGGCCGTGGGCCACGTCCACCCGGAAGCCGTCGACGCCCAGGTCCAGCCAGAAGCGCAGGACGGAGCGGAACTCGTCCCGGACGGCGGGGTGGTCCCAGTTGAAGTCGGGCTGCTCGGGGGCGAAGAGGTGGAGGTACCACTCGCCGTCGGGCACCCGGGTCCAGGCGGGGCCGCCGAAGAGGGACTCCCAGTCGTTGGGCGGCAGCTCGCCGTTCTCGCCGCGTCCCTTGCGGAAGTGGAAGCGCTCGCGGATCGTCGAGCCGGGGCCCTCGGCGAGCCCGCGGCGGAACCATTCGTGCTGGTCGGAGCAGTGGTTGGGCACGAGGTCGACGATGATGCGCAGGCCCAGCCGGTGGGCCTCGGTGAGAACGGCCTCGGCGTCGGGCAGGGTGCCGAACATCGGGTCGATGGCGCGGTAGTCGGCGACGTCATAGCCGGCGTCGGCCTGCGGGGAGGCGTAGAAGGGGCTCAGCCAGACGGCGTCCACGCCCAGGTCGCGCAGGTACGGCAGCCGGCTGCGGATGCCCGCCAGGTCCCCCATGCCGTCGCCGTTGCCGTCGGCGAAGCTGCGCGGATAGACCTGGTAGATCACCGCGTCGCGCCACCAGTCGGTGGCAGGAGTGCTGTGGTGCTGTGGAGTCATGTCAACCCTTGGTGGTGCCGGCGGTCAGTCCGGCGACGAGGTGGCGCTGGGCGAAGGCGAAGACGAGCGCGGCCGGGACGGCGATGATCACGGCGGCGGCGGTCATCGAACCCCAGTCGTTGGTGTACTGGTTGACGAAGGTCTGCAGCCCGCCGGCGAGCGTCAGGTTCTCCTCGCCGGTCATGAAGGCGGAGGCGTAGGCGACCTCGGCCCAGGCGGTGACGAAGGTGTAGAAGCCGGTGACGGCGAGGCCCGGGCGGGCCAGCGGCAGGACGAGCCGCCAGAAGGTGCCGAAGGGGTTGAGGCCGTCGACCCGGCCCGCTTCGTCGATCTCCACCGGGATGGTGTCGAAGAAGCCCTTCATCATCCAGGCGCAGAACGGGACGGCGATGGTGAGGTAGGTGATGACCAGGCCCGCGGGCTGGTTGAGCAGGCCGAGGCTCGCCAGCAGGTTGTAGAGCGGCACGATCAGCACCGCGACCGGGAACATCTGGGTGATCAGCAGCAGCCACATCAGCGGGCGCATCCCGGGGAAGCGGAAGCGGCTGACGGCGTAGCCGGTGGTGGCGGCGAGGAAGACACCGAGGACGGTGGTCACCCCGACGATGAGCACGGAGTTCTTGAACCAGGTCAGGAACTCGGTGTCGGCCACCACGTGGGTGTAGTTGGCGAGCGTGAAGTGGGTGACGAGGCCGGTGGAGAAGGCGTCGTTGCGGGGTTTGAAGGACGTCACCAGCAGCCACAGAGGCGGGAACACCGCGATCACGGCCGCGACGGCCAGGGTGAGGTGCAGTCCGGCGGACGCGAGCCGGGAGCGCTCGGAGCGCTTGCGGGGTGTGCCGGTGCGGGCCGGCGGTGTGCGGGTCACGGTCACCACACCTCTCCCTGCTTGCGCAGTGCTCTGCGGTAGACGACCGCGACGGCCGAGAGCAGGACGAGGATCAGGACGCCCCAGGCCGCGGACTCGGAGAAGTTGCGGGGGCTGTCGACGAAGGAGAGCCGGTAGGCGTAGGTCACCAGGATCTCGGTGGCGTCGCCGGGGCCGCCCCGGGTCAGCAGGAAGATCACCGGGAACATGTTGAAGGTCCAGATGGTGGAGAGCAGGATGACGGTGCTGCTGACGGCCCGCAGTCCGGGGACGGTGATGTGGCGGAAGCGCTGCCAGGCGCTCGCGCCGTCCATCTCGGCCGCCTCGTAGAGCTCACCGGGTATGGACTGGAGCCCGCCGAGGAGCGCGACGAGCATGAAGGGCACGCCCAGCCAGACGTTGACGGCGATGACCGAGAGCTTGGCCCAGGTGGGGTCGTTGAGCCACGGGACGGCGTCGATGCCGCCGCCGGCCAGCAGCTTGTTGAGGATGCCGTTCTTCTCGTTGTAGAGCATCCGCCAGGTGAAGACGGAGATGAAGGCGGGGACGGCCCACGGCAGGATCAGCGCCAGGCGGTAGAAGGTGCGGCCGCGCAGCGAGCGGTTGAGCATGTTCGCCAGGGCGAGGCCGGTCAGGAAGGTGATCGAGACGCAGGCGACGGTCCAGGTCACGGTCCAGCCGAGGCGGTCCCAGAAGACGCCGTCGGTGAGCACCGCCTTGTAGTTGTCCAGGCCGGTGAACTTGTAGGTGGCGGGGAGGTGGTTGACGCCGATGTTCCGCTCGACGTTGGCCTCGTTGGCGTCGGTGAGCGAGAGGAAGACGCCGCGCACCAGCGGGTAGCCGATGATCACCCCGATGACGAGTACCACCGGGGCGACCATCGTCCATGCGTACCAGTGGGTGCCCAGCGCCCGGCGCACCCGTACAGCAACGGTCACTTGTAGTCCTTGAGCAGCTTCCGGTAGGCGTCGCCGGTCGCCTTGGCGGCCTGCTCGGGCGTGGCGGAGCCGGTGAGCACCTTGTTCATCTCGACCTTGATCGGCTCGAAGAGGGAGTTGCCCTCGGCGATCCAGGGGCGCTGGACGGCACCGTCCACGGCGGGCTTGAAGAACCTGACCATCTCGTTGTTCTTGACGGCCGGCACGTCGTAGACGGACTTGCGGGTGGGCAGCAGGCTGAGCTTGTCGGTGGTCTGCTGCTGGACCTTGGCCGAGCTCATGTACTTCACGAAGGCGTAGGAGGCCTGGAGGTTCTTGCTGCCCGCGTACACGGAGAGGTTCCAGCCGCCCTGCGGGGAGCCCTGGGCCTTGGAGCCGGCGGGTACGGGGGCGACGCCGAGGTTCTCCTTGTCCTTGAAGGCCTTGCCGGCACGGGCGCCTTCGATGTCCCAGGGGCCGTCGACGGCCATCGCGACGGTGCCGTCCTTGAGGGCCTTGAGCTGGTTCTCCTGGCCGTCGGTGGCGTCGGTGACGGCGGCCTTGGAGTCGACCAGGTCCTTGATCGTCTTGAAGGCCTTGACGCCGGCGCCGTCGTCGATCTGCACGATCTTGTCGCGGGCGTCGACCATGTTGCCGCCCTCGCCGTAGAGGTAGGGCAGGAACCAGTAGGGGTCGTCGCCGCGCAGGTAGAGGGCGGTGGCGCCGGTCTTGGCCTTGATCTTCTTGGCGGCGGTGGCCAGTTCGGCGAAGGTCTTGGGCACCCCGACGCCGGCGTCCTTGAGGAGCTTCTTGTTGTAGAAGAGGCCGAGGGTGTCGATGACTTGGGGTGCGGCGTAGGTCTTGCCCTTGAACTTGGTGGAGCCGACGGCCTGCGGGAGGTAGTCGCCGGTCTTGTCGAGGGCGGGGGTGCCGTCGAGCGGGGCGAGGTAGCCGAGGTTGGCGAAGTCGGCGGTCCAGGCGACCTCGGTGCGCATCACGTCGGGGGCGCCGGAGTTGCCGCCGGCGGCGTTCTTGAATTTGGCGTTGGCGTCACCGAACGGGACGTTCACGTACTGAACGTGGACCTTCGGGTGCTCCTTCTGGAAACCTTCGGCAAGCTTGCGGTACGTCGCCTTCTCGGCGTCGTTGGAGGTGTCCCAGAAGGTAACGGTTCCGGACAGTTCGCCCCCGCTGTTGCCGCCGCTGCCGCCGTCACCCCCGCCGCACGCCGTCGCCGCCAGTGCCAGGCCCGCGACCAGCGCGGTGGCCGTTACGCCCCGTATGCCACACCGCATGTGAACTCCTTAGGGAAATGCCTCAGATGGCGGTCAGGAACGTAACAGCGCCGCAAACAAACCGAAAGACCTTGCGGCAAATTTCTGCAAGACCCCTGGAACGAATTGCAACGAGATGGCTGGAACGGGACCCTCCGGGCGCTCCCGGCACCGTCACCCCGCGCCCGCCCGAGCGTTGATTGCGTGACGGCATGCACGCCTCTCGACCGACAGGGACGGCAGATGACCCAGGAGCTCACTTCCCCCAGCCCCGCCCCCCGGGCCCCCGAGACCGGCCGGGATTCCCGGTGGTGGCGCGACGCCGTCATCTACCAGGTCTACGTGCGCTCGTTCGCCGACAGCGACGGCGACGGCATCGGCGATCTGCGCGGGGTCCGTGAGCGGCTGCCGTACCTCAGGGACCTGGGGGTGGACGCCGTCTGGCTCACCCCGTTCTACGCCTCACCGCAGGCCGACGGCGGCTACGACGTCGCCGACTACCGCGCCGTCGACCCGCTCTTCGGCACCCTCCAGGACGCCGACGATCTCCTCCGTACCGCCCATGACCTGGGCCTGCGGGTGATCGTCGACATCGTGCCCAACCACACCTCCGACCGGCACCCGTGGTTCCGGGACCCCGAACTCGCCCGGGAGCGCTATGTCTTCCGTCCGGGCAAGGGGCCCAGCGGCGAACTCCCGCCCAACGACTGGGAGTCGGTCTTCGGCGGCCCGGCCTGGACGCGTACCGACCGCGGCGACTGGTACCTCCACCTCTTCGCCCCCGAGCAGCCCGATCTGAACTGGGACAACCCGGAGGTGCACGCCGAGTTCGAGGCCATCATGCGTTTCTGGCTCGACCTGGGCGTGGACGGCTTCCGGATCGATGTCGCGCACGGCATGATCAAGGCGCCCGGTCTGCCGGACATCGGCCACGGCCAACAGGCCCAGCTGATCGGCACCCAGGTCCTGCCGTTCTTCGACCAGGACGGGGTGCACGCCATCCACCGCACCTGGCGCCGGCTGCTGGACGGTTACGGCGAGGCCCACGGCACGCAGGTGATCGGCGTCGCCGAGGCCTGGGCGCCCACCCCCGAGCGCCTCGCCCTCTACGTCCGCCCCGACGAACTCCACCAGGCCTTCAACTTCCAGTTCCTGAACGCCCCTTGGCAGGCCGGGGCGCTGCGCGCGGTCATCGACGCCTCGATCGCCGCCACCGCCTCGGTCGGCGCCCCCACCACCTGGGTCCTGTCCAACCACGACGTCGTACGCCACACCACCCGCCTCGGCGGCGGCCTGGACCGCGCCCGCGCCGCCACCCTCCTGATGCTGGCACTGCCCGGCTCCGCCTACCTCTACCAGGGCGAGGAGTTGGGCCTGCCCGAGGTCACCGACCTGCCCGACGAGGTCCGCCAGGACCCGGCGTTCTTCCGCGGCCGCCGCCCGGGCGCGGCAGCCGGTGCCGCGGCCGCCGACATCCCGGCTGCGGACGGTGGGGACACCAGCGGCCAGGACGGCTTCCGCGACGGCTGCCGGGTCCCGCTCCCCTGGTCCGGCGAGCAGCCGCCGTACGGCTTCGGGCCCGGTGGCAGCTGGCTGCCGCAGCCCGCCGACTGGCGCGCGCTGACCGTCGCCGCACAGACCGGCGACCCCGCCTCCACCCTGGAGCTCTACCGCACCGCGCTGTCCCTGCGGCGACGGCTGCCGGGGTTGGGCGACGGGCCGATGAGCTGGGTGTCCGCGCCCGACGGGGTGCTCGCCTTCCGTCGCCCCGGCGTGCTGTGCACCGTCAACACCCTGGGACGCGACCTCGCCTTCCCGGCGCCCGGGACCCCGCTGCTGGCCAGCTCGCCGGTGATCGTCAACGACGGCAGCGCGGTGCTGCCCGGTGACAGCTGCATCTGGTGGGCAATCTGACAGCAGAACGGTACAGTCCTGCTCATGACCGCCCGGCTGACCGATATCGCAGCACAGGCGGGTGTCAGCGAGGCCACCGTCAGCCGGGTTCTCAACGGGAAGCCCGGTGTCTCCGCCACCACCCGCCAGTCCGTGCTTGCCGCCCTCGATGTGCTGGGCTACGAACGCCCGGTGCGGCTGCGGCAGCGCAGCGCGGGGCTGGTCGGACTGATCACCCCGGAGCTGGAGAACCCGATCTTCCCGGCGTTCGCGCAGGTCATCGGGCAGGCGCTGACCCGCCAGGGCTATACGCCGGTCCTCGCGACCCAGACGCCGGGCGGCTCCACGGAGGACGAGCTGACCGAGATGCTGGTCGACCGCGGGGTGGCCGGCATCATCTTCGTCTCCGGGCTGCACGCCGACACCTCCGCCGATATGCAGCGCTATGAACAGCTGCGCGGCCAGGGCGTGCCGTTCGTCCTCATCAACGGCTTCTCCGACAAGGTGCAGGCCCCGTTCGTCTCCCCCGACGACCGGGCCGCGGTGGACCTGGCGATCACCCACCTCGGCGCGCTCGGCCACCGGCGGATCGGGCTGGCACTCGGCCCGAAACGCTTCGTCCCCGTACAGCGCAAGATCGAGGGCTTCGTCCGCAGCATGCAGGAGCGGCTGCAGACCGGGCCGGCCGAGGCGGAGCCGTTCATCCAGCACTCCCTCTACACCCTGGAGGGCGGGCAGGCCGCGGCCGGCGCGCTGATCGAGCGGGGCGCGACGGCCATCGTCTGCGCCAGCGACATGATGGCGCTCGGTGCGATCCGCGCGGCCCGCCAGCGCGGGCTGGACGTCCCGCGGGACGTCTCCGTGGTCGGCTTCGACGACTCCCCGCTGATCGCCTTCACCGACCCGCCGCTGACCACGATCCGGCAGCCGGTCACGGCCATGGGGCAGGCGGCGGTGCGTGCGCTGCTGGAGGAGATCGGCGGCACCCCGGCCCCGCACAGCGAGTTCGTCTTCCACCCCGAACTCGTGGTCCGCGGCTCGACCGCCTCGGCCCCGAAAACGGCCCGGATCCCGAAGCCGCTGCGGGCTCTTTGACGTTCGCGCCCCCGAGAACGACGGGGGTCCGATGTCCCCCTCAAGACCGATATGCGGCTTCGAATACCCGACCGAAGGATGATCGGCGACACACCCCTTTCTGGCAGACTGTCTGCCTATGGGTGATGCGAATACGAGGACTCTGGACGGCCTGCCGACCACCCCGACACCCACCGGGGAACCCGCGGACCGTCCGGCGAACGAGGGCCGGTTGGCCCGGCTGAGGTCCCCGCGCACCCCCCGGCTCTGGTTCGAGGTCCTGCTGATCGCGGTCAGCTACTGGACGTACTCGATGATTCGCAACGCCGTTCCGGAGCAGAAGGCCAAGGCGCTCAAGAACGCCGACTGGATCTGGCAGGCGGAGCATTCTCTGGGCATCGCCGTCGAGCGCACCGTCAACCACGCGGTCGACTCCGTGACGTGGCTGATCGTGTCGATGAACTACTACTACGCGACACTGCACTTCATCGTGACGATCGGGGTGCTGGTCTGGCTCTACCGCTGGCACCCGGGCCGCTATGCCGCGGCGCGGCTGGCCCTGTTCGCCACCACCGGCGTCGCCCTGATCGGCTATTACTTCTTCCCGCTGGCGCCGCCCCGGCTGATGGCGGGCGGCGGCTTCGTCGACACCCTCGTCGACCACGGAACCTGGGGCTCGATGGCGTCCGGCAACCTCGCCTCGATGTCCAACCAGTACGCCGCGATGCCGTCGATGCACATCGGCTGGTCGCTGTGGTGCGGCATCACGATCGCCCTACTGGCCAAGCCGCTCTGGGCGAGGGCCCTCGGGCTGCTCTACCCCACCGTCACCCTCCTGGTCATCGTCTCCACGGCCAACCACTTCTGGCTGGATGCGGTGGGCGGGGTACTCTGCCTGTCCTTCGGCTCCGCGCTGGCCTGCGTCTGGTACGGCTCGCTGCCACATCGCTTGGCGCGGGCCTAGCCCCCACGTTGTCGGCTGGCCCGCCGCGGTTCTTCTCGCCGTTGCGCTTTGCGGCGCGCCGCACGTTGTCGGCTGGCCCGCCGCGGGTGTTTGTCGCCGTTGCGCCTGCGGCGGGCTGGTTGCCGCTGCGCTGGCTGTTCGGCTGCGGGACCGGCCCTCCGGACTCCGTCCTGCGGTCCGCCCCCTCCCGCTGGGGGTGGAGGAAGACCGGTGGGGGCGGGCCTCCTCCCTCGACTAGACGCAGACGAGGGCCGGGGCCCGCCCCCACCGGCCTCTTCCCACCCACTCACGGGAGGGGCCGCGCCGCAGGACGAAGTCCGGAGGAGCGGCACCGCACCCGACACACCACGCCCGCCGCAGGCGCAACGGCGAAAAACCACCACGGCGGGACAGCCGGAAACGTGGGAGGCGGCCGAGGCGCCAGCCGAAAACGTGGGAGGCACTACGCCCCGTAAAAGCGTTCCTCCACCACGCTGCGCGCCCGCCGCGTGATCCGCCGGTAGTCGTCGAGCAGCTCGCCGACGTGGCCCTCCTCGTAGCCGAGGTAGCGGGCCACCGCGGCCAACTCCCGGCCGTCGACGGGGAACGTGTCGCCTGGGCGGCCGCGGACCAGCATCACCGCGTTGCGCACCCGCGCGGCCAGCACCCAGGCCTCGTCCAGGGTCTGGGCGTCCTCGGTGCCGATCAATTCGGCGGCGTGCGCGGCAGCCAGCGCCTCGCGGGTGCGGGTGGTGCGCAGGCCGGGGATCTCCCAGCCGTGCTGCATCTGGAGCAGTTGGACGGTCCACTCGACGTCGCTCAGGCCGCCGCGGCCCAGCTTGGCGTGGGTGGTCGGGTCGGCGCCGCGCGGCAGCCGTTCGGCCTCCATCCGGGCCTTGAGCTTGCGGATCTCGCGGACCGCCTCGTCGCCCAGGCCCTCGGCGGGGTAGCGCAGCGGGTCGATCAGTTCGATGAACCGCCGGCCCAGCTCCTCGTCGCCGGCGACCGGTTCGGCGCGCAGCAGGGCCTGCGACTCCCACACCAGCGACCAGCGCCTGTAGTAGGCGGCGTAGGAGGCGAGCGTCCGTACCAGCGGGCCGGACCTGCCCTCCGGGCGGAGGTCCGCGTCGATGGGCAACGGCGGGTCGGAGGAGGGGAGTTCGAGCAGCCGGCGCATCTCGTTGGCGACGGCCTGGGCGGCCTGGGCGGCCTCCTGCTCGTCGGCGCCCTCGCGCGGTTCGTGGACGAACAGGACGTCGGCGTCCGAGCCGTAGCTCAGCTCACGGCCGCCGAAGCGGCCCATGCCGATCACCGCGAAGCGGGTGGGCAGGGTATCGCCCCACTGTGCGCGGACCGCGGCACGCAGGGCGCCGGCCAGGGTGGCGGCGTTGAGGTCGGAGACCGCCGAACCGACCGCGTCGACGGAGCGGCCGTGGTCGGTGTGCGCGGGGCTGTACTCCGTGCCGTACGCGCCGATCACATCCGCCGCGGCGGTACGGAACAGCTCGCGGCGGCGCACCCCGCGGGCCGCGGCGACCGCCGCCTCCGCACCGTCGGCGCGGCCGACCGCGGCCAGCACCTCCTGCTCCAGCGCGGCCCGGCTGCGCGCCTGGAGGCCGTCGGCGGCGCCGAGCAGGGCGACCGCCTCGGGGGCGCGCAGCAGCAGATCGGGGGCGAGCCGGCCGGCGGAGAGCACCCGGGCGAGGTTCTCCGCGGCCGCGCCCTCGTCGCGCAGCAGCCGCAGGTACCAGGGCGTCTTGCCGAGGGCGTCGGAGACCTTGCGGAAGTTGAGCAGCCCGGCGTCCGGGTCGGCGGAGTCCGCGAACCAGGCCAGCAGCACCGGGAGGAGGGTGCGCTGGATGGCGGCCTTACGGGTCACGCCGGACGCCAGGGCCTCCAGGTGGCGCAGCGCGGCCACCGGGTCGGCGTAGCCGAGCGCTTCGAGGCGGTGGCCTGCGGCCCTGGCGGACAGCCGGGTCTCGCCGGTCTCCAGGGTGGCGACAGCGTCGAGCAGCGGACGGTAGAAGAGCTTCTCGTGCAGCCGGCGCACTTCCCGGGCGTGCCACTTCCACTCCTTGCGGAGGGTGTCGACGGGCTCGGTGCGCAGCCCCAACGAGCGGGCCAGGCGCCGCAGTTCGCCCTCGTCCTCGGGCATCAGATGGGTACGGCGCAGCCGGAAGAGCTGGATACGGTGCTCCAGGGTGCGCAGGAAGCGGTAGGCGGCGTCCAGGGCCGCGGCGTCCTGGCGTCCGACATAGCCGCCGGCCGCCAGCGCCGCCAGGGCGTCGAGGGTGGTGGCGCTGCGCAGGGTGGCATCGCTGCGGCCGTGCACCAACTGGAGCAGCTGGACGGCGAATTCGACGTCGCGCAGCCCGCCGGGGCCGAGCTTGAGCTCGCGTTCGACCTGGGCGGCGGGGATGTTCTCGACGACCCGGCGGCGCATCTGGCGCACATCGGCGACGAAGTTCTCCCGCTCGGCGACCTCCCACACCATCGGCGCCAGCGCATCGATGTACTCCTCGCCCAGCCCGAGGTCGCCGGCCATCGGGCGGGCCTTGAGCAGCGCCTGGAACTCCCAGGTCTTGGCCCACCGCTGGTAGTAGGCGAGATGGCTGCTGAGCGTGCGCACCAGGGGGCCGTTGCGGCCCTCGGGGCGCAGATTGGCGTCCACCGGCCAGATGGTGCCCTCGGCGGTGTTGTCCGAGCACAGCCGCATCATGCGGGCCGCGATCCGGGTCGCGGCCTGCAGCGCCTTGGCCTCGTCGACGCCTTCCTTGGCCTCGGCCACGAAGATGACGTCGACGTCCGAGACGTAGTTCAGCTCCCGGCCGCCGCATTTGCCCATGCCGATGACGGCCAGCCGGCACACCGCGGCGTCGCCGGGCGCCTCTTCGTAGCTGATCTCCAAGGCGGCCCGGATCGTGGCGGTGGCCAGGTCGGCGAGCTCGGCCGCGGCCTCGGCGACATCGGTCGTCCCGCACACATCGCGGGCGGCGATCCCCAGCAGCGCGCGGCGGTAGGCGGTGCGCAGGGCGTCCGCGCGCGGCCGGACGGCGCCGTGTTCGCCCCAGATGCCCTCGGCGAGCGCCAGCTCGAACTCGGGGGTGGTGGGGTGCAGATCGACCGACTCGTAGGTGACCAGCGACTGCCAGTCCTGCGGATGGCGGACGAGGTGGTCGGCGAGCGCCTCGGAGGCACCGAGCACCCCCAGCAGCCGGTCGCGCAGCGGTTTCGCCGCGACGACCGTGCTCAGCAGCGTCTGCTGGGCGTCCGGCTCGCCCTGCCGCTCCACCAGCCGGGCCAGGCCGCGCAGCGCGAGATCCGGGTCCGCGGTGGCACCGAGCGCTTCGAGCAGCACCGAATCGTCGCGTACGGGGGCGAGGCCGGGGGCATCGAGCAGCTCCCCGGCCGCCGAGGGGTCGGTGAAACCGTGCCTCAGCAGCCGGGTGAAGGTGCTGCTCCGCCGTCCCTGCGGAGCGGGTAGTGCCATGGTCAGCCTCTCGGTGGCGCGGTGGCTCAGAGCACGGGCAGCATCTTGCGCAGCTCGAAGGCGGTGACCTCGGAGCGGTACTCCTCCCACTCCTGCTTCTTGTTGCGGAGGAAGAAGTCGAAGACGTGCTCACCGAGGGTCTCGGCGACCAGTTCGCTGCGCTCCATCAGATCGATGGCCTCGCCGAGGTTCTGCGGCAGCGGCTCGATGCCCATCGCCCGGCGCTCGGAGTCGGACAGCGCCCAGACGTCGTCATCGGCGCCGGCCGGCAGCTCGTAGCCCTCCTCGATGCCCTTGAGACCGGCCGCGAGCAGCACCGCGTACGTCAGATACGGGTTGGCGCCGGAGTCGATCGAGCGGACCTCGACCCGGGTCGAGCCCATCTTGCCGGGCTTGTACATCGGCACGCGGATCAGCGCGGAGCGGTTGTTGTGGCCCCAGCAGATGTAGGAGGGGGCCTCGCCGCCGGCGCCCGCGGTGCGGTTGGCGCCGCCCCAGATGCGCTTGTAGGAGTTGACCCACTGGTTGGTGACGGCGGAGATCTCGCCCGCGTGCTTGAGCAGACCGGCGATGAACGAGCGCCCCACCTTGGAGAGTTGGTACTCCGAGCCGGACTCGTGGAAGGCGTTGCGGTCGCCCTCGAAGAGCGAGAGGTGGGTGTGCATGCCGGAGCCCGGGAACTCCGAGAACGGCTTGGGCATGAACGTCGCCTGGACGCCCTGCTCCAGCGCCACCTGCTTCATGACCAGCCGGAACGTCATGATGTTGTCGGCCGTCGAGAGCGCGTCGGCGTAGCGCAGATCGATCTCCTGCTGGCCGGGGGCGCCCTCGTGGTGGCTGAACTCCACCGAGATGCCCATCGACTCCAGCATGGTGATCGCCTGTCGGCGGAAGTCCATGCCGACGTTCTGCGGGGTGTGGTCGAAGTAGCCGGAGGAGTCGCCGGGGGTGGGCCGCCGGCCGTCCACGGGCTTGTCCTTGAGCAGGAAGAACTCGATCTCCGGGTGGGTGTAGAAGGTGAACCCGAGGTCGGAGGTCTTGGCCAGGATGCGCTTGAGGACGTAGCGCGGGTCGGCGTAGGAGGGGGAGCCGTCCGGCATCAGGATGTCGCAGAACATCCGGGCGGTGCCGGGGGCCTCCGCGCGCCAGGGGAGGATCTGGAAGGTGCCGGGGTCCGGCTTGGCGATCATGTCGGATTCGTACACCCGGGCGAATCCCTCGATGGCCGAGCCGTCGAAGCCGATGCCCTCGTCAAAGGCCTGCTCCAGCTCCGCGGGCGCCACCGCCACGGACTTCAGGAACCCGAGCACATCGGTGAACCACAGTCGTACGAAGCGGATGTCGCGCTCCTCCAGCGTCCGGAGCACAAACTCCTGCTGCTTGTCCATGGGTCACCAATCCTTGCAGGTCAATCGGCCTGTCGAGCCACATCGGGCAACGTGGTTCGGCACACCAGTATCACGTGAGGGGGTTACCGTCACATTACGCACCCTTGGCCTGAATCAGAACCGGCGTCCCGTAACCCTCGGCCCCATCCTTCCCGCAGCAGACGGGCTCAGCGCTGCGGGCGGCGGCAATCGGGCGGCTTGGCCCAGTCTTGGACCCGTACTGAGGGCACGTTGACCAGGCGTTGACGGCTCCGTTCCACGGAGTTCACGCGGCGGATGCGGGCGGGTACGGGGGGTTCGGGGCGGGGTGGTCCAGGGCCGGTCCGGGGCGCCTGTGGGGCGTTCGGAGCGGGGAGGTCCGGGCGGTCCGGGGCGGCGAGTGGGAGCCCACGGCCGCTCCGGGACCGCCGTGCGCGGGACGCCCCGAGGTGTTCACGGGCGCTCCGGGACCGTCGCGTCCCTCCCCGTCCCCGAGAGGTCCAGCACCGCCCGGGCCACCGACGCCGGCGCATCGGCCATCAGCAGGTGTCCCGCGGGCGCGGCGAGGGCGAACCGGCCGCCCAGCTCCGCGGCGAGCCCGCGCTGCCGCTCCAGCCAGCGCAGTTGCCGCGGCGTCTCGCTGCCGTCGTACGCCGCGAGGACGGTGACCGGGGCGGCGGGCAGCGGGCGGGCCGGACGCAGTGCGGCGAGCTCCGCGGCCTGGTAGCCGTAGGTCGCGTTCTCCAGGACGCAGGCGCGCAGGACCCGGCTGGTGCGGTAGGTGTGCTCCCACGGGTGCGGCGGATGGCTGCCGACCGTCGTGGCGCGGTCGATCAGCCGGCGGGCGGCCGGGCCCAGGGCACGCGGCAGCCCGGCGGCGGACACCGCAGCGGCCACGCCGCCCGCCACGGCGGTCCGCACCGCGCGCGGCAGCCGGGGCCGGGGCGCGTCCTCGATGCTGCCGTCGGCCAGCACGAGCCCGGCACAGCGCGCGGGGTGCAGCCGGGCGAACGCCTCGGCGTGGAAGCCGGCGAGCGAGTGGCCGACGACGGTGGCCGGGCCGAAGTGGCCGAGCGCGTCGAGGAGGTGGGCGATCCGGTCGGCCTCGGCGGCGAGGGTGGGCGGCCCGGGGGCCGGGGCGCTCAGGCCGAGCCCGGGCCGGTCGAAGCGGACGACGGTGCGGTACGGGGCGAGCAGCGCGGCGACGGCGTCCCAGTCGTACCAGGCCATGCCGAGACCGCCGCTGAGGACGCAGACCGGCCCGCGCCCCTCGGTCAGCACATGCAGCGGCACCCCGCCGACCCGCAGGAACCGGCCGGGGACGGGGAGAGGGAGGGGGCTCATCGGGGTCACGGACATCCAGGTGATCGGGTGGACCCGGCCGGACGCACGGGCGGGCAGGCACGCGGAAGGCTCAGAAAAGTCAAGAATAGGCAGCCGGTGGACGGTGCAGCGGCGATACCGGCGCGGACGACCGCAGGCGGCCGGTCCGGGCGATGCGGACGGGCCGGATCCGGCGGCCGGGCCGGCGGCGGTCCCCCGTTCGGCGGCGGATACCCGGAGGGCCATACCCCTAGGGGGTAGGGTGCGAAGAATGGGTCTCCCCGGCCGCCGACCGACACCCTCACGAGGTGCTCCCCATGCGTACGCCCTCCCGCCGCGCCCTGCTCGGCGCGGGTATCGCCGTCGCCGGCAGCGGTCTGCTGCCGGCCGGTGCCACCCGCGCGTCCGGCTCCGTCCGCACCGGCACGCACGACACGACGCCCGCGCACCACACGACACGCAGGCTCGACAAGAACGGCATGGACGTCTCGCACGGCCCCGGTGACGACACCCCGCCCGGCTATGTCACCCCCGACGGCCCGGAGGTCGCCGAGGCCGAGCGCAAGCGCGGCTCGGGCCCCGTGCGCAGCGCCGCGCTGACCGCCGCCGAGACCGAGCTGGACCTGGGCGGTCACACCGTCCGGACCTGGGCGTACGACGGCCGGCTGCCCGGCAGGGAGATCAGGGTCACGGCGGGCGACCGGCTCACGCTGACCCTCGCCAACCACCTTCCGCAGTCCACGACCCTGCACTGGCACGGGCTGGCGGTGCGCAACGACATGGACGGCGTCCCCGGCCTGACCCAGCGGTCCCTCCAGCCCGGTGCCGCCTTCGACTACCACTTCGCGATCACCGAGCCCGGCACCCACTGGGTACACCCGCACTCGGGGACACAGCTGGACCGCGGGCTGTACGCGCCGCTGATCGTCGACGACCCCAAGGAGCCGCTCTCGTACGACAGGGAGTGGATCGTCATGATCGACGACTGGCTCGACGGGGTCGACGGCAGCGAACCGGAGGCGGTGCTGGCCGAGCTGAGCGGGGGCAGGGTCCGCGGCGGGATGGGCCAGGACGACATGAACATGGGCGGCGACGGCGGGAAGACGGGGGCCGCGGGCACCTCGAACGGCCCGTCACGGATGCTGACGGGCGCCCGGAGCAGGCTGCTCGGCGGCGACGCGGGCGATGTGGACCACCCGTTCCACCTCATCAACGGCCGGAGCACCAAGGACCCGGAGACCTTCCGGGCCAGGCGCGGCGACCGCATCCGGATCCGCTTCATCAACGCGGGCGCCGACACCGCCTACCGTGTGGCGCTCGGCGGCCACCGGATGACCGTGACCCACACCGACGGCTGGCCCGTCGAGCACACCGAGACCGATGCGCTGCTGCTCGGGATGGCCGAGCGCTATGACGTCCTGGTCACGGCCGGGGACGGGGTCTTCCCGCTCACCGCGCTCGCCGAGGGCAAGAAGCGCTCCGCGCTGGCCGTGCTGCGCACCGGCGACGGCGAGGCGCCAGGTGAGTCCGCCCGGCCCCGGGAACTGCGCGGCGAGGTGCTGACCGCGGACCGGCTCCGGGCCGCGGAGTCGGTCCGGCTCAGCTCGCGGCAGCCTGACCGCACCCTGGAGATGACCGCCACCGGCACCATGCGGAAGTGGGACTGGGCGATCAATTCGCAGCCGTACACCGCGTCCCAGCGGTATCCCGTCGAGGCCGGCGAACGGGTCCGGATTCGCTTCCGCAACCACACCCGGATGTGGCACCCGATGCATCTGCACGGCCACACCTTCGCGCTGCCCGACGACGGCCCCCGCAAGGACACCCTGAGCCTGCTGCCCGGCCGCTCCCTGAACGTCGACTTCGACGCCGACAACCCCGGGCTGTGGATGGTCCACTGCCACAACGTCTATCACTCGGAGTCGGGGATGATGACGGTCGTCGGCTATCGCAAGAAGTAGTCGGCCACCGGAAGAGATCCGCTTCCCGACCCCCATTGCGTCAGAAAGACGATTAGACTGGCGGGGTGCCTCAACTTCGTCTCGCCCTCAACCAGATCGATTCGTGTGTCGGCGATCTCGCCCGGAACGCCGAGACGATCCTGCACTGGACCCGGCACGCCGCCGACCAGGGCGCACACCTCGTCGCCTTCCCCGAGATGGCACTGACCGGCTATCCCGTCGAGGACCTCGCGCTGCGCCCCTCGTTCGTCGAGGCGAGCCGGGATGCGCTGCGGACCCTGGCCGGCCGGCTGGCCGAGCAGGGCCTGGGCGACCTCCCGGTGATCGTCGGCTATCTCGACCGCGGGGAGCAGGACAGGCCCCGCTACGGCAAGCCCGCGGGCGCCCCCCAGAACGCCGCCGCCGTGCTCCACCACGGCGAGATCGCCCTCACCTTCTCCAAACACCACCTTCCCAACTACGGAGTCTTCGACGAGTTCCGCTACTTCGTCCCCGGCGACACGCTGCCCGTCGTCCGGGTGCACGGGGTGGATGTGGCGCTCGCCATCTGCGAGGACCTGTGGCAGGACGGCGGCCGGGTGCCGGCGACGCGCAGCGCGGGCGCCGGGCTGCTGGTGTCGGTCAACGCCTCGCCGTACGAGCGGGACAAGGACGACACCCGGCTGGAGCTGGTCCGCAGGCGGGCCAAGGAGGCCGGCTGCACCACCGCCTATCTGGCGATGATCGGCGGGCAGGACGAGCTGGTCTTCGACGGTGACTCGATCGTGGTCGACAAGGACGGCACGGTGATCGCACGGGCACCGCAGTTCGCGGAGGGCTGTGTGCTGGTGGACCTGGATCTGCCGGCCGCGGCCCCCCAGCCGCCCTCGGGCGTCCTGGACGACGGGCTGCGCGTCGACCACCGCGTCCTCACCCCCGACCCGCTGCCGCACTATGCGCCCGAGACCCCCGGGGGCGAGGCCGAACGCCTCACCGACCTCGAAGAGATCTACACCGCGCTGGTCGTCGGGCTGCGCGCCTACGTCGCCAAGAACGGCTTCCGCAGTGTGGTGCTCGGCCTCTCCGGCGGGATCGACTCGGCGCTGGTCGCCGCCCTCGCCTGTGATGCGGTGGGGGCGGGCCAGGTCCACGCGGTGGCGATGCCCTCCCGCTACTCGTCGGAGCACTCGCTGACCGACGCCGCCGAACTCGCCCGTCGTACGGGCCTGTCCTTCCGTACGGTGCCGATCGGCCCGATGTTCGACGCCTATATGCAGGCGCTGCCGCTGACCGGTCTGGCCGAGGAGAATCTGCAGTCGCGGCTGCGGGGCACCACCCTGATGGCCATTTCCAACCAGGAGGGCCATCTGGTCCTCGCCCCCGGCAACAAATCCGAGCTGGCGTGCGGCTATTCGACCCTGTACGGCGATTCGGTCGGCGGCTACGGCCCCATCAAGGACGTCTACAAATCCGTCGTCTATCAGCTGGCCCGCTGGCGCAACCAGGCCGCCGCCGAGCGCGGCCACACCCCGCCGATCCCGGAGAACACCCTCACCAAGCCCCCGAGCGCCGAACTCCGCCCCGGCCAGGTCGACACCGACTCACTCCCCGACTACGACGTCCTGGACCGCATCCTGGAGCTCTACGTCGACCGTGACCAGGGCCGCGAGGAGATCGTCGGCCAGGGCTTCGACGACGGGCTGGTGACGCGGGTGCTGCGGATGGTCGACCGCGCCGAGTACAAGCGCCGCCAGTACCCGCCGGGCCCCAAGATCTCGTCGAAGGGCTTCGGCAAGGACCGCCGGCTGCCGATCACCAACCATTGGCGGGAAGGCGACTGACAGCTGGGGGAAGGCGGCCGGCGGGAAGGCGGCTGCTCGGTCGCGTAGGCGCCTCGGCCCGTACCCGCCGCGGCCCGTACGCCTCAGCCCCGGTGGTCCCCGGCCGGCAGCTCCGCGCCGGCGGCCGGTTCCGCGTCCGGTGCGGCGCTGCGGGCCACGATCCGGGAGGCGTCGTGCGCGCCGCGGTCCAGGAAGCCGGCCAGGACGGCGACGGCCAGGCCCAGGGTGGCCAGGACCGCGCCGACCAGGGGCGGGGCGGTCCAGCCCCAGCCGGCCGACAGGGCCAGGCCGCCCACCCAGGCGCCGCCGGCGTTGGCGAGGTTGAAGGCGGACTGGTTGGAGGCGGCGGCCAGGGTCGGGGCCTGCCGGGCCTGGTGCATGACCAGCATCTGGAGCGGGGTGGTGGTCAGGAAGCCGACGGCGCCGATGAGGACGACCGTCACCAGCGCCGCCCCCTTCATGTCGGCGGTGAAGTGAAAGGCCGTCAGGACGAGGGCCAGGGCCGCCAGTGAGCCGTAGAGGGTGGGGCGCAGCGCCCGGTCGGTGAGCGGGCCCGCGGCCAGGGCGCCGAGGGTCATCCCGATGCCGAAGAGGGCGAGCACCAGCGGGACCGAGCCCGCGGCGAAGCCGGTGACCTCGGTCATCATCGACGCGAGGTAGCTGTAGACGGCGAAGACCCCGGCGAAGCCGAAGACGGTGGTGAGCAGGCCGAGCAGCACCTGGCGGTGGCCCAGCGCGCGCAGTTCGCGGCCCAGGCCGGTGCGTTCGCCGGCCGGCAGCGGCGGCAGGAGCCGGACCAGCGCGGCCATCGCGACCAGGCCGATGGCGGCCACGACGAGGAAGGTGGCGCGCCAGCCGAGCTGCTGGCCCAGGAGGGTCGCGGCGGGGACACCGATGATGTTGGCGATGGTCAGGCCGAGGAACATCGTGGCGACCGCGCGGGCCTGTCGGCCCTCGCGCACCAGCCGGGCGGCGACCACCGCGCCCACGCCGAAGAACGCCCCGTGCGGCAGGCCGGCCAGCAGCCGGCCGGCGATCAGCAGGCCGAAGGTGGGCGCCAGGGCGGAGGCGAGGTTGCCGACCGTGAAGAGCGCCATCAGCGCCACCAGCATCCGCCGGCGCGGCATGCGGGAGCCGAGGGCGGTCAGGAGCGGGGCGCCGATGACGACGCCGAGGGCGTAGGCGGAGACGAGGTAGCCGGCGGTGGGCACCGAGGTGCCCAGATCGTCCGCGACATCGGGCAGCAGGCCCATCATCACGAATTCGGTGGTGCCGATACCGAAGGCCGAGATCGCGAGCGCGAGCAGAGCCAAGGGCATGAAGGACCTTCCAGGGGTGTGCGTGCGGACGGGCACGCGGGCAACGGACCGTAAGCGCTAAGTTCTCTTACGGAACAAAGTCTCTCAGGCCAGGTATGCCGGCCGGAGAACGGGGCATGACGCCCCCGTTTCCGCTGCCCGTCGGCCGCGCGCCCCGCCGCCCCTCAGATCTTCACCGAGGCCGCGATCGGCAGATGGTCGCTGCCGGTCGACGGCATCACCCAGGCCTTGACCGGGGACATCCCCTTCATCATGATCTGGTCGATCCGGGCCATCGGGAACGACGCCGGCCAGGTGAAGCCGAAGCCGTCGCCCGCCGCGCCCTGCGCGGAGCGCATCTGGGAGGTGACCGGGGCCAGCGACCGGTCGTTCATGGTGCCGTTGAGGTCGCCGAGCAGTACGACCTTCTTCACCGGGTCCGCGGCGATCGCCTCACCCAGCGCCTTGGCGCTGGCGTCACGCGGGTTGGCGGTGAAGCCCTTCTGGGGGTTGACCCGTACCGACGGCAGATGGGCGACGTAGACGGCGAACTGCCGGCCGTCGGCGGCGGTGACGGTGGCCCGCAGCGCGCGGTTCCACCCCATCTTGGTGTCCACCGGCCGGGTGTCGGTCAGCGGGCGCTTGCTCCACAGGCCGACCGTGCCCTCGATCGTGTGGTACGGATACGCCTTCGCCAGCCCCTGACGGTAGGTCGACAGCGCGTCCCCGGAGAGCTCCTCCAGGGCCACCACCTCGGCGCCGGACGCCACGAGATCCTTGGCGGTGCCCGCCGGGTCGGGGTTGTCGACGCTGACGTTGTGGGTGACGACGGTGAGGTTGCCGCCCTCGCCGGCCTTGTCGGTGACCTGGCTCCCGAAGAGGTTGACCCACACGAAGGCCGGCAGCAGCAGGGCGACCAGCGCCGTCGCCGAGCGGCGCAGGACCGCGGCGAGGAGCAGCAGCGGGATGCCCAGCCCCACCCACGGCAGGAACGTCTCCAGCAGACTGCCCAGGTTTCCCACGGTGTTGGGGACCCGCGCATGCAGAATCATCAGCAGCCCGAGCACGATGGCGAGTGCCGCGAGGACGATGCCGCGCCGCCACATGCCCTCGGGGCGCCACCAGTTCCGCAGGCGTTCGGCCCGGGAACCGGCCTGCCCGGGGTGGTGCCCCTGTCCCGGTTCCGTCATATATGCCTGCGCCATGTAGCCGTCCTCACTGCCTTGCTCGCTGCGCCACACCTGTGGTCTCCGACCCTAGGCGATGGCCCGTAATGTGCTTTCTTAGAAGTGAGGACGGCGCGCTGGCAGGGCTGGGTTCCGGTCTCGGGACGTGTGACGACGGCTGTGACAGAACGGGCATGGTCCGGTCATGAGGCAATACGGTTTGTGTCGATGGTCCCGGATGTTCGCCGTTCGCGGCAATGGTGCCTGCACACTTCGAATCCGCTGGTCAGCGCTTCACGAGCGGGACGGGGGCGGGATACGGGCGTAGGTACCCGCATCCCGTGGGCTCCTCACCTGTGCTGTGTGCCGGGCAGCAGTTCCACCCGGATGCCCTCGCTGTCCTGGATGACGTAGGTGGGACCGGTCCGGGAGTTCCAGCCGACGGGCAGCAGGTAGTACCGGCCGTTGCGTTCGATGAGCCGGCGCAGGCCGGTGTAGCGGTAGCGGTAGCGCGCCGCGGAGCCCAGGTCCTCCACCGTCAGCCCCGGACCCGCCAGGCTGAGCCGGGCGGTGCTCAGCAGCACGACGGCGGTGCGGCGCGGGAGGTTCGCGGCGGTCTCGCGGGCCTCGTCCTCCGCGAGTTGGCCGGTGGCGAGGCTGAGCGCCCACATCACCAGGAGGCCGGCCGTGAAGACGGGTACCGCCTTGCTCCACACGCCAGGCGGGGCGACCGCGTCGGGAGCCCGCCCGCGCTGGCCCAGGAGCACGCCGATCCCCAGCAGCGCCGGCCCGGACCACTCATAGGGCCGGATGTACGGCCAAAGGAGCAGAAGGGCGACGCCGGCCCCCACGACGTACAGGTGTGCCCGTGCCGCGGTCCGTATGCCCCGGTCCACCGCCCGCACCACCCGGCCCTGGCCGGGAACCGGTTCCCCGGTGGCGAGGTGACGCGCCGTCAGGACCGCGGCGGTCAGGACGATCGCGGCGGACGCGGTCAGGAGGTTCAGGCTCTGCATCGCCAGCTCGGCGAAGCCGAAGCCGAGGCTGAAGGCGTCCAGGCGGAAGTACTGGTAGTAGGCCGTCAGATAGACCGCACCGAGGAAGTACATGACCGCCACGAGGAAGGAGGCCTGCGCCGTCACGGTCCCGAGCAGCCCGGCGGCCGTACGCTCCGCCGACCCCGACCCCGACCCCGACCCCGACCTCGGCCCCGGCCCCGGGGGCACGGATGCCGGCGCCGCCGCCCGTACGCGCGCCGGGCGGCCGGACCGGGCGGCTGTGGGGGAACGCCGGGTGGGAGCGCTCCTCTGGTTGCTCCGGCGGGACAACGGCGGCTCCTTCTCCTCGTCGGTCCGAGGCTCACGTACCGGACGGGGACGGGCAGGTTTCCGCCGGCGAAGGATCGGGGCCGGGCGAGTCCGAAGGGAGGGCCGACCCGGTCGCTTCGGGCGAGCCGCTGGGCGACGGGGATTGCCCGGAGGGCGGGCAGGTCCCGCCGCCCTGCTCACCCCCGCCGGTTGTCTGACCGCCCACGTCGCTGCCGCCCACGTCGCTGCCACCGCCGTCACCACCGCCGCTCGGGTCCACCCCGCCGCCGTGCACCGGCGGCACACTCCGATCGACGGGCGGTGACTTCACCGGCGGAACGGGGTCGCCCCCGTAACCGGGGGCTTCTCCGGTGGGAGCGCCCTGTGCCCCACCGGCCGCCGCGCCGCCGACCGCGGACCCGCTCCCTTCCTGACGCTCGGAAGCCGACCCTCCATGGCCCGAGGGCGAAGGCTTCGCCGCACCGGGCTCGGCGGGGGCCTCCGTGACGACGCCCGGTGCCGGGTGTCCGCCGTCGGCGCCCCCGTCCGGCACTCCGCCGCTGCCGTGGGCACACCCCGCCGTCGCGATCAGCGCCACGGCGAGCGCGGCAGCACGGCGTGGGCGCGTGATGCGGTGTCCCATTGAGCTTCCCCCTCGCTTGCTCAACCGTCCGGGGCCGACACCCCGTAACCGCCCTCGTGGTGGGTGAGTTCGGCCGCCTTGCCCCGTTGCCCGTGCCCACACAGGGCACATACTCAGTCACGTTCGGCAGCCGTGCGTGGTTCCGGAAGCCGGCGGACGGCGCGGTGGGCAGGTGTGCTCCGGCGGCCCAACCCGGTGGGCGCACCGCGGAGTTCAGCCCGCGGCCCGTGCCGTGGGCCGTACGCCCTCCAGGACGAGGTCGACGATGTCCGCCGGGAGTGCGTCGGGCAGCTCCGTACGGTCATGGAGGAGGGCGCGGGCCAGCATCGGGCCGACGAAGAGGTCGGCGAGGGTGTCCAGGTCGTGGTCGGCGCGGATCTCGCCGTTCGCCACACCGCGCCGGAGCACCCCGAGCAGTGCCTCATGACGGGCCCGGACGACCGTGGCGTGGTACTCCGCCCACAGCTCGGGCTGCGCCTGGACGTGGCTGACGACCGTGCGCAGCAGCGCGGAGCTGCGCTTGGCGAGCCCGCGGCGGCGCAGGAATTCCAGCAGCGAGACCAGGTCGTCGCGGACCGAGAGGCCGGCCGGCGGCGGGCTCGGGACGTCCAGCGACCGCATGACGTCGAGCATCAGGGCGCTCTTGCCGGGCCAGCGGCGGTAGACGGTGGCCTTGCCGACGCCTGCCTCGCGGGCGATGCGTTCCATGGACAGCTCACCTATGGAGACGCCGTCCTCGATCAGGCGCAGCACGGCCTCGATGATGGCGGAGTCGGCCGCGGCGCTGCGCGGCCGGCCGCGGCGCCCGGGGGTCGCCGGGCCCGGGCGCCCCCCGTCCGCCGCGACCTCGGAGTCCTCCGCCGCCCGGTTCATCGCTGCGCGCCCGCCTTCCGCTCTTCCTGGGGCTCCGCCGGCTGCGGCGCCGAGACCATTTTGCCTGGCAGGAACGCCGCGGCCACCACGGTGCCGAGCAGCGCGACGACCGCCGAACCGAGCGCGGTGATGTGCATGGCGTGGATGAAGGCGTCGTCGGCGGCGGTGGTCAGCGGCCGGCCGGCCGAGCCCATCCGGGCCGCGAGCGAGAGGGTCGCCTCGATGGACTCGCCGGCCGCGTGCCGGACGGCGGCCGGCACGCCGGGCAGGGCGTCGAGCGTGCCCTGGATGTGGTCGCGGTAGCTGGTCGAGAGCAGCGAGCCGAGGACGGCGACGCCGAGGGTGCCGCCGACCTGCCGGAAGACGTTGTTGAGCGCCGAGCCGGAGCCGGCCTTCTCCCGCGGCAGCGCCTGCATGACCGCGACCGTGGCCGGCGGCATGATGTGCGCCATGGCGGAGCCCTGGATGAAGAACAGCGCCTCCATGAGCCACAGCGGGGTGGTGGCGTCCAGCAGCAGCAGGCCCACCATGGTGTTGGCCACCACGAACATGCTGAAGGTGCACACCGCGCGGGCCCCGTAGTGGTCCACGGCGAGCCGGGCCCGCGGCGCGAAGATCAGCTGGGCCGCGGCCAGCGGCAGGATCAGCATGCCGGCCTGCAGTGGGGAGTAGCCGCGCACGCTCTGGACGTAGAAGACGATGAAGAAGGTCACGCCCGTGAGCGCGAAGAAGACCAGCGCGATGGCGGTGATGGCGGCCGAGAAGGCGCGGTTGCGGAAGTAGCCGATGTCGATCGACGGATGGTCGCTGCGCTTCTGGTGCACGACGAAGAGGGCCAGCACCAGCAGCCCGCCGGCGATCGGGCCTACCACCTCGGGTTCGGTGAAGTCGGCGAGCTGGCCGCCCTTGATGATGCCGTAGACCAGCAGCACGAGCCCGACGATGGACAGCAGCACCCCGATCGGGTCCAGCCGGCCGGGGCGGGGGTCTTGGGAGTCGGGCACCAGGATCAGCATCGCGATGAGCGAGATCACCACGATCGGGGCGTTGATCATGAAGACCGAGCCCCACCAGAAGTGGTCGAGCAGCAGCCCCCCGGCGATCGGGCCGACCGCGATGGCCACGCCCACCCCGCCGGCCCAGATGCCGATCGCCTTGGGCTGCTCCTCCCGCTCGAAGACGTTCATCAGGATGGCGAGGTTGGAGGGCATCACGAAGGCGCCGCCCACGCCCATCAGCGCGCGGAAGGTGATCAGCTCGGTGGGTGATCCGGACACCCCGGCGAGCACCGACCCGGCACCGAAGACGGCCAGGCCGAAGAGCAGCGTCTTCTTGCGGCCCAGACGGTCGCCCAGCAGTCCCGCGGTGAACAGCAACCCGGCGAAGACCAGGGTGTAGGAGTTGATCGCCCACTCCAGCTCGCTCTGGGTGGCGCCCAGGCCCACGGGGGCGGGGGTGGCGATCGTCTTCATGGCGACGTTGAGGATCGAGTTGTCCAGCACCACGATCAGCAGGCTGAGCATGAGCAGGGTCAGGATCGCCCAGCGGCGGCGGTGGATACGGTCCGGGATGTGGCGGGCGGGGGGTGCGTCCGGGGCGGGGGGTGAGGTGGCCATGGCGGCACCTTATGCACCTTCCGATACGGCCCCGTTCCGTATTGGAGGGAATCGCGGGCGGGTACGGCCACCCGGGTGAAGGAACCGGGCCCGGCTGCTCCCCTTTTCCTTTGCGGGCGACCCGTGCCAGCATGGACGGGAGTCCGGGGACACCGTGAGGGTGCCTCGAGATGAAGAACAGGAGCCGTCACCATGACGCAGCCTTCGCCTGCCCAGAAGCCGGTCGCCAAGTCTCTGTACGGGGGATCCGGCTCGCGCCGGATCACCGTCCGGGACATCGCCGCCGCCAAGGAGCGCGGTGAGAAGTGGCCGATGCTCACCGCCTATGACGCGATGACCGCCTCCGTCTTCGACGAGGCCGGCATCCCCGTACTGCTCGTCGGCGACTCGATGGGCAACTGCCACCTCGGCTACGAATCCACCGTGCCGGTCACCCTGGACGAGACCGTCATGCTGTCCGCGGCGGTCGTCCGGGGCACCACGCGCGCCCTCGTCGTCGGCGATCTGCCGTTCGGCACGTACCAGGAAGGGCCGGTGCAGGCGCTGCGCAGCGCCACCCGGCTGGTGAAGGAAGCCGGTGTGGGCGCCGTCAAGCTGGAGGGCGGGGAGCGCTCCGCCGACCAGGTCGAGCTGCTGGTGTCGTCCGGCATCCCGGTGATGGCCCATGTCGGACTGACCCCGCAGTCGGTCAACGCCTTCGGCGGCTACCCCGTCCAGGGGCGCGGCGAGGAGGCGGCCCAGCAGCTGCTGCGGGACGCGAAGGCGGTGCAGGACGCCGGTGCCTTCGCGGTCGTCCTGGAGGCCGTACCCGCCGAGCTGGCCGCCGAGGTCACCCGGTCGCTCGCGATCCCGACCGTCGGCATCGGCGCGGGGGCGGACTGCGACGCCCAGGTGCTGGTGTGGACCGACATGGCCGGCATGACGGCCGGCCGGCTGCCGAAGTTCGTCAAGCAGTACCTCCAGATGCGGGAGTTGCTCGGCGGTGCCGCGAAGGCGTTCGCGGACGAGGTCGTCGGGGGCACCTTCCCCGCGGAGCCGCACACGTTTCACTGAGCCGCCCACGTTGTCGGCTGACCCGCCGCGGTGGTTTTTCGCCGTTGCGCTTGGCGGCGCACCCGCACGTTGTCGGCTGGCCCGCCGTGGGTGTTTGTCGCCGTTGCGCCTGCGGCGGGCTGGTTGCCGCTGCGCTGGCTGTTCGGCCGCGGGACCGGCCCTCCGGACTCCGTCCTGCGGTCCGCCCCCTCCCGTTGGGGGTGGAAGAAGACCGGTGGGGGCGGACCTCATCCCTCGACTACACGCAGACGACGGCCGGGACCCGCCCCCACCGGCCTCTTCCCACCCACTACGGGAGGGGCCGCGCCGCAGGACGAAGTCCGGAGGAGCGGCACCGCACCCGACAACCCACGCCCGCCGCAGGCGCAACGGCGAAACACCCCGACGGCGGGCCAGTCGACAACGTGCGGCGCGCCGCAAAGCGCAACGGCGAAACGCCACCACGGCGGGAAAGACAAAAACGTGCGGGTGCGCCGCAAAGCGCAACGGCGAAAAACCACCACGGCGGGACAGCCGAAAACGTGGGGGAAGGGCCAAGCGCAGCGTATCGGCAGAGTGTCGGCACATTGTCAGCGCCAGCTGACACCGTGGTGGCATGACGCGACAGACGATATCCACCAAGGGCGGCAACGCCGTGGAGGTGCGCGGTCTGGTCAAGCACTTCGGCACGGTCAAGGCCGTCGACGGAGTGGACCTGGACGTGAAGGAAGGCACCGTGCTCGGGGTACTCGGCCCCAACGGCGCCGGCAAGACGACGCTCGTGCGCTGCCTGTCCACCCTCCTGGTGCCGGACGCCGGCCGGGCCGTGGTGGCCGGCTACGACGTGGTGCGCCAGCCCCGCGCGCTGCGCCGCACGATCGGTCTGACGGGGCAGTACGCCTCGGTCGACGAAAAGCTCTCCGGCTGGGAGAACCTCTACATGATCGGGCGGCTGCTCGATCTGTCCCGCAAGGACGCCCGGCGCCGCGCGGACGGCATGCTGGAGCGGTTCTCGCTGACCGAGGCCGCCAAGCGGCCCGCGGCCAAATACTCCGGCGGGATGCGCCGCCGGCTCGACCTCGCCGCCTCGATGATCGGCCGTCCGACCGTCCTGTATCTGGACGAGCCGACGACGGGTCTGGACCCCCGCACCCGCAACGAGGTGTGGAAGGAGGTCCAGCGCATGGTGCGCGAGGGCGTGACGGTGCTGCTGACGACGCAATACATGGCGGAGGCCGAGCAGTTGGCCGACGAGCTGACGGTCATCGACCGCGGCCGGGTGATCGCCGCCGGTCGGGTCGACGAGCTGAAGGCCAAGGTCGGCGGGCGGACGCTGCAGATCCGGCCGGCGGACCAGGGCACACTGGACCGGATGGTGGGCGCCATCGCCCAGGCCGGTCTGGACGGCATCACGGGTGCCACCGCCGACCACGACGAGGGTGTGGTCAACGTACCGATCATCAGCGATGAGCAGCTGACCGCGGTGGTCGGGGTGCTCGGCCAGCGGGGCTTCGCCCTCGCCGGCATCAGCACCCATCTGCCCAGCCTGGACGAGGCGTTCCTGGCCATCACCGGCCACAAGTCCTCCGAGGCCGGCGCATCCGAGGACGACAGGGACCAGCGGTACGCGGAGGTGTCGGCATGAGTGCCGCAACGATGGCGGCACCGCCGCTGAAGGCCGGAGCCGACGAGGGCCGGATCGGCGTCCGCGCCAATCTGCGGCACATCGGGGCGCTGGTGCGGCGCAACGCCCTGCAGATCAAGCAGGCCCCGGAGTCGATGTTCGACGCCCTGCTGATGCCCGTCATCTTCATCCTGCTGTTCGTCTACGTCTTCGGCGGCGCGATCGCCGGCAAGGGCAGACAGGAGGACTACGTCCAGTACTTGGTGCCCGGCATGATGGGCATGATGGCCATGAACATCGCCACGGCGGTTGGCACGGGCGTCAACGAGGACTTCCGCACGGGCGTCATGGACCGCTTCCGGACGATGCCCATCGCCCGGTCCTCGGTCCTGATCGCCAAGATCGTGGTCGAGCTCGGCCGGATGCTGATCGCCACCACGATCCTGCTCGCGATGGGTTTTCTGCTGGGGCTGGAGATCAAGGGCGGCACCTTGCCCTTCCTCGCCTCGGTCGTGCTGTCCGTGGTCTTCTGCGCCGGCCTGATGTGGATCTTCATCCTGCTCGGGCTGGCGATGAAGACCCCGCAGGCGGTGCAGGGCACGGCGATGCTGATCCTGATGCCGCTGCAGTTCGGCTCGTCCGTCTTCACCGCGCCGACCTCGATGCCCGGCTGGCTGGAGGCCTTCACCAAGGTCAATCCCCTCTCGACCCTGGCGGACGCGTCCCGTGCCCTGATCGACGGCCGGGGCGCGGTGCTGCACCCGACCCTGATCACCCTCGGCTGGGTGGTCGGCCTCACGGCCGTCACCATGCCGCTCGCGGTGGCGAAGTTCCGTAAGAGGACCTGACGTGCGTCCCGCAGGGGACCTCCTTGCGGGACGGCCCTTCGCCCGGCTCGCGTCAGATGAGGGCGGTGGCCTCCGCCAAGGAGAGGCCACCGCCCTCGGCGTACGCCCGGTCATAGGCCGGATCGCCCAGCAGCGCCCGCGCCGCCGCCGCGGCACGGGCCCGCTCCTCGCGGATGACCCGCCGCGGGACGTGGCTGCTCGACGACAGCGCGTCGTACGCGCCCACCAGCCGGGCCGCGTCCCGCCCGGCCGCCGCGCCCCGCAGGGCCATCAACACCCGGGCCCCGGTGAGGAGCTGCACCACCGGCAGCTCCGGCGCCACCATCTCCGTCATGGAGTCCTTCATCAGCCGCAGCGCCTCCCGGAACCTCGGCAGCAGCCCGTCCAGGCGCCCCTCGTCCAGATCCAGCGAGACCAGCAGCGCCTGCAGCATCCCGGCGAACATCTCCGGCGGGTGCGGGGTGAACAGGTTCGCCACCCGCTCCAGTTGGGCCCGCGCCTCCGCCGGACGCCCGGTCATCGCCAGCCGCATCGCGAGGGTGATCCGGGCGAACGGCTCGGTGTCCCGGCCGCTGTTGCCCTTCGCGGCCTCGGCCAGCACCTCGCGCAGCAGCCGCTCGCCGGTCTCCGCCTGGCCGTCCTCGATCAGCGCGCCGCCCAGCCGGCAGCGCAGCAACAGGGTCTGGCCGTGCGCTCCGAGTTCCTCGGCGTGCACCATCGCCGCCCGGTAGTCGCGGGCCGCGAGCGCGTACTCGCCGCGCTGTTCATGGGTTTCGCCGCGCCCCGCCAGCGCCTCGGCCGCGCCCCACGCGTCGCCCAGCTCCTGGAAGATCCGCAGCGCCTCGTCGGCGTCCCGGGCCGCCTGTCTCAGCCCGTCGGGGCGTTCGTTGAGGACCTTGGCGCGCAGTTGCAGTACGAAGGCCAGCTCCCAGGCGTAGCCGAAGGCGCGGCAGGCCCGTACGGCGCTGTCGACGAGCTCCGTCAGCTGCTCGAAGCGCCCGGAGATCATCACCGCGTAGTGCCACATCACGCCGGGGACCTTGCAGGTCTGCGGCATGCCGGTGCGGTAGGCGGCGAGGATCCCGGCCAGTTCCTCCTGCATCTCGGGCTCGCGCAGCTCCCGGATGTCGCTGTCCCGGCTGGCGAGCGCGACCAGCCGGACCTCCCGGCGGGCCTCCACGAGCTGGTCGGGGGCCATCGGGGGCGGGCTGTCGATGGGGCTCTCGGGCAGGTCGGGGGCCGGTTCGACGGGCGGGGCGAAGGGGTTGGGGCCGATCGCGGCGGCCGCCGATGACCAGTGGCGGGCGTCGCCGCGGTGGTCGCGCAGCGACCAGAACCACTGGAGGGACAGCACCAGGCACAGCGCCTCGTGCTCGTCACGGGCGGCGACGGCGCGGCGCAGCGCGGTGCGCAGGTTGTCGTGCTCCAGCTCCAGCCGCTCCATGGCCGCGCGCTGGCCGGGGCCGCGCAGTAACGGGTCGGTGGTACGCGCCAGTTCGCGGTAGGCGACCAGATGGCGACGCTCGGCACCGGCCCGCTCCCCCGCCTCGTCCAGCCGCTCGCCGGCGTACTCCCCCACCGTCTCCAGCAGCTGGTAGCGCATCTGCCCGCCGGCACCGGAGCGGCGCTCGCCGTCCCCCTTGCCGGCCGGGGCCGCCACCACCAGCGACTTGTCGATCAGCGAGCCGAGCAGCGCGGCCACCTCGCGCCGGTCGACGCCGCCGCCCGCGCACACCTCTTCCGCGGCGGCCAGATCGCAGCCGCCGGAGAAGACGGACAGCCGGCGCAGCACGGCCCGTTCGGGTTCGCCGGTCAGGTCCCAGGACCAGTCCACGACCGCGCGCAGCGTCTGCTGCCGGGGCAGCACGGTCCGGCTGCCGCTGGTCAGCAGCCGGAAGCGGTCGTCGAGCCGGTCGGCGAGCTGGCGCGGGGAGAGCAGCCGCAGCCGGGCCGCGGCGAGTTCGACGGCGAGCGGCAGCCCGTCCAGCCGCCGGCAGATCTCGGTGCAGGCAGCCGGATCGTCCTCGATACGGAAGCCGCTGCGGGCGGCGGCCCCGCGGTCGGCGAGCAGCCGCAGCGCGACCGCATCGGGCAGCGGCTCGACCGGCCGCAGCACCTCGCCCGGGACGGCCAGCGGCTCCCGGCTGGTGGCCAGCACCGTCACCCCGGGGCAGTGGGCCAGCAGCCGCTCGGCGAGTTCGGCGGCGGCACCGATCACATGCTCGCAGTTGTCGAGCACCAGCAGCATCCGGCGGCCCGCGCAGTGTTCGGCGAGCCGGGCGAGCGGGTCCAGGGCGGTGGCGTCGGTGGCGGCGCGCAGCCCCTCCGCGGTGCTGCTGCGGACCACGGTCTCGCGGGCGCCGAGCGCGGTCAGCACCGCCTCGGGCACGGTCTGCGGATCGTCCACCGGTGCCAGTTCGGCCAGCCAGACGCCGTGCGGCCAGGCGTCCGGCAGTGCGGCCGCGGCGCTCTCGGCGCCCTCCTGGGACAGCCGGGTCTTGCCGGCGCCGCCGGGCCCCAGCAGCGTCACCAGCCGGTGCTCGGCCAGATCGGACCGGAGCGCCGCCAGATCGGCGTCCCGGCCGACGAAGGAGGTGAGCCGGGCACGGAGGTTGCCCCGGCGGGGGTGGGCGGAGCCGGGAGCGGTGGCGGCGCCGTCGGCCGGGGAGCCGGGGCCGGTGCCGTACGGCATGCCGGGCGGGGCGTCGGTCGGCGGGAGCGGGGTCGAGGGTCTTGTCGCGGGCTGCGGGCGCAGCAGTTCCGCGTGCAGGGCGCGCAGTTCGGGGCCCGGGTCGGTGCCGAGGCGGTCGGCGAGGCCGGTGCGGATCTCCTCGTAGGCCGCCAGCGCCTCCGCCGGGCGGCCCGCGGCGCGCAGGGCGCGCAGCCGCAGGGCCTGGAGCGGCTCGTCGAGCGGGTGCTCCTGGCACAGCGCATGGAGCTGCGGCAGCGCCCGGTCGGCTCGGCCCAGGGCGAGTTCGGCGGCGAGGCGGGTGCGCTGGGCGTCCAGCCGGCGGCGCTCGGCGCCCGCAGCCCAGGAGCCCGCGTCCGGGAGGTCGGCGAGAGCCGGGCCGCGCCACAGCGCCAGGGCGTCGTCGAGCAGCGCGGCGGCGCGGGCCGGGTCGGCCTCGCCGAGCGCCCGGCCGCCCTCCGCCACCAGCCGTTCGAAACGGTGCAGATCGATCGCGTCGGGCTCGGCGCACAGCCGGTAGCCGCCGTCGGCCGAGGCGACCGCGGCGTGCCCCAGGGCGCGGCGCAGCCGGCCGACCAGCGCCTGGAGCGCACCGGAGGCGTCGGCGGGCGGGGCCGCGCCCCAGATGTCGGCGATCAGCACCTCGGGCGGCAGCGCCCGGCCGGGGCGCAGCGCGAGGGCGGTGAGCAGCGCACGCAGACGTGCGCCGCCGAGAGCGACGGGAGTGCCGTCGGCCCGGCCGGCCTGGGTGGTGCCGAGAATTCCGTAGCGCACCGGCCCATTGTCCTGCACGGCGGATCCCGCCAGGCATCGAGCATCCCTTTCCGGGGCAGGGGCCTCGGGGACAGCTCCCTGGGAAGGTGCCCTGGGCACGCGCTCGTTCAGGGGGCCCGTGCGCCGCCCGCCGTGCCGCGGATACGGTCGGGGCTGTCCCTCACCGACTTCGGGAGCCCGCACCATGACCACAGCATTCCGGCGCGCGGACCGTCGCGTCAGCCCGGTCTTCCTTGCGCTCGTCGCCGCGATGGCGGTGTCCGGCTGGGCCGTGTGGAGCGAGAAGCTCGCGGCGAACACCGGTTTCGCGGTGTTCTTGTTCGTGGTGTCCGGCTGGGTGGTGTCGCTGTGCCTGCACGAGTACGCCCATGCCCGCACCGCGCTGCACAGCGGCGACCTCTCGGTGGCGGACAAGGGCTATCTGACGCTGAACCCGCTGAAGTACACCCATGTGCTGCTCAGCATCGTGCTGCCGGTGATCTTCTTGCTCATGGGCGGGATCGGGCTGCCGGGCGGCGCGGTGTACATCGAGCGCGGCCGGATCCGCGGCCGCTGGCGGGACAGTCTGATCTCCGCGGCCGGGCCGCTGACGAACGTGCTGTTCGCCGTGGTGTGCACGGCGCCGTTCTGGCTGCACGGGCTGGACGGGGTGCCGGTCCCGTTCCGCTGTGCGCTGGCGTTCCTGGCGCTGTTGCAGGTGACCGCGGCGATCTTGAACCTGCTGCCGGTGCCCGGGCTGGACGGCTACGGCGTGATCGAGCCGTGGCTGTCGCACTCACTGCGGCGGCAGGTGGAGCCGATCGCCCCGTTCGGGCTGCTGCTGATCTTCGGCCTGCTGTGGGTTCCGGAGCTCAACCGGGCGTTCTTCGACCTGGTCCACACGGTCCTGGGCGCGCTGGGCGTCTCGGAGATGTACAGCTATCTGGGCCAGGAGTTCTTCCGCTTCTGGCAGGGCGCACCGGGGGTCGGCGGAGTCTCCTAGGACGCCGGTCCGGTGGCGCGGGGCCGGGACCAGGGCCGGGTCAGCCGGCCGCCCCGGCCTGCTGCGCCTGCTGCGCCTCCTGCTTGGACTTGCGCACGTAGAACCACGCCATGTTGCTGGAGATGCCCGCCAGCAGGATCCAGACGATGCCGACGAAGCTGCCTTCGACGAAGGCGACGACGGCCGCGGCGACGGACAGGACGCACACGGCGAGGGCCATCAGGGCGAGCCGCCGGGTCGGGCCGGGCGCGGGCAGGAAGGACATGGGGGCTCCTGTCGGGAGTGGTGCGGTCCGTCCCAGTGTCCCCCATGCCCGGCGGGCACCGTCCGGCGGCTCGTCGGCCGCCGGGCCGGACCGGGCGCCGGGCCGGACCGGGCGCCGGGCCGGACCGGGCGCCGGCGGCCGAGCGCCGACGGCAGGCGTCCAGCGGCCGGCGTTCGGCGTCCGGCGCAGCCGTCCTGCTCAGACGTCAGTGATCCGCAGACCCGCGTGCGCCTTGTAGCGCCGGTTGACCGAGATCAGATTGGCGACCAGCGACTCGACCTGGTGGGCGTTGCGCAGCCGGCCGGCGAAGACGCCGCGCATGCCGGGGATGCGGGCGGCCAGCGCCTGCACCAGATCGGTGTCCGCGCGGGACTCGCCGAGCACCATCACATCGGTGTCGATCTGCTCGGTCCCGGGGTCCTGCAGCAGCACCGCGGACAGATGGTGGAAGGCGGCGGTGACCCGGGACTCCGGCAGCAGGGCGGCGGCCTGCTCGGCGGCGCTGCCCTCCTCCGGCTTGAGCGCAAAGGCGCCCTTCTTGTCGAAGCCGAGCGGGTTGACGCAGTCGATGACCAGCTTGCCGGCCAGCTCGTCGCGCAGCGCCTGCAGGGTCTTGGCGTGGCCCTCCCAGGGCACGGCGACGATCACGACATCGCTGCGGCGGGCGCAGGCGGCGTTCTCCGCGCCCTCGATGCCCAGGCCCAGCTCGTCGGCGGCGGTCTGTGCACGCTCGAGGGCGCGGGAGCCGATGATCACCTTCTGGCCGGCCCGGGCGAGCCGGTAGGCCAGGCCGCGGCCCTGGTCACCGGTGCCGCCCAGGACGCCGACCACCAGGCCGGAGACGTCCGGGAGGTCCCAGGGGTCACGCTTGAGGGCGGCCTTCACGCGGGTCGCGACGTTCTCGGACCGGGCATCGTCAGGAGTAGTCATGACAGTGATGGTGTCACGCGCCGACGGCGAGCCGGGCAGGCCCTCACCGCGGTCAGGGACCGTCACGCCTTGACGCTGCCTTCCGTCAGTCCCGTGCGCCAGTACCGCTGGAGCACCGTCATCAGCACCATCAGCGGCACCACGGACAACAGGGCGCCGCCCACTGTGTACTGGTAGAGCACCGGCTGCCGGTCGGCGTAGCCGGTCCAGGAGGTCAGGCCCAGCTGGACCGGATAGAGGTCGGAGTCCGAGAGCATCACCAGCGGCAGGAAGTAGTTGTTCCAGATATGGACGAACTGGAACAGGAAGACGGTGACCAGCGCCGGGGTCATCAGCCGCAGCCCGAGCCCGCCGAAGATGCGGGCCTCGCCCGCGCCGTCGATCCGGGCCGCCTCCAGCAGCGAGTCGGGGACCGCGGCGGCCGCGTAGATCCGGCAGAGATAGACGCCGAACGGGCTGACCATGCTCGGGATCAGCACCGCCCCGTAGGTGTTGGACAGGCCCATCGCGCTGAAGAGGAAGTAGAGCGGCAGGGCGAGTGCGGTGCCGGGGATCAGCACCCCGGCGAGCACCACGTTGAAGACCGCCTCCCGTCCGCGGAAGGGGAATTTGGCCAGCGCATAGCCGGCCGCGGCGGACAGCAGAGTGGCGCAGACCGCCCCGGTCCCGGCGTAGAAGAGGGAGTTGGCGAACCAGCGGGCGTAGATGCCGTGGTCGTAGGTGAGGACGTCGACGAGGTAGTCGACGGGGTGCGGATGGTCGGAGAACCAGAAGCCGAAGGTGCCGAAGAGGTCGGCGCTGTTCTTGGTGGCGGAGACGGCCAGCCAGTAGACGGGCACCAGGAAGTAGAGCGCGGCGACGGTCAGCAGCGAGGCCGTGATGATCCGGTGGCGGACCGGGGGCCGGGTCATCGGCGCTCCGTCCCGCGCCCGCCGACCAGCCGCAGGAAGCCGAACGACAGCACGCACGCCACCAGCGCGAGCAGCACGGCCTCGGCGGCCGCCACATGCTGGTTGTTGCCGACAAACGCCTCGCTGTAGGCGTGCAGGTTGGGGGTGAAGCCGGAGTCGATGGCGGAGGCCAGCGGGCGCAGCACCATGGGTTCGGCGAACAGCTGGAGGGTGCCGATGATGCTGAAGACGCAGGTGAGCACGAGCGCCGGCCGGATCAGCGGAAGCTTGATGTGCCGGGCGACCTGCCAGGCACCGGCCCCGTCGATCCGCGCGGCCTCGTACAACTCCCCCGGTACGGCCTTGAGCTGGGCGATCAGCACCAGCATGTTGTAGCCGGTGAACTGCCAGGTGACGATGTTGGCGATGGACCACAGCACGGTGCCGCGGGAGAGGAAGTCGACGTCCCAGCCCAGCGTGCCGGCGATCTTCACCAGCGGGCTGATCCCCGGCACGTACAGGAAGCCCCACAGGATCGAGGCGATCACGCCGGGCACCCCGTACGGCAGGAAGAAGGCGGTGCGGAAGAAGGTGACCCCGCGGGCGCTCGCGCTCTCCAGCAGCAGCGCCAGGGCGGTGGCGAGCACGATCATCAGCGGGATCTGGACGGCGCCGAAGAGCAGCACCCGGCCGAAGCCGGTCAGGAACCGGTCGTCGGTCAGCGCATGGGCGTAGTTGGCGAAGCCGGCGAAGACGTCGCGCTCGTGGCCGCCGAGCCCGAGCGGCCCGGTGCGTTCGGTGGTGAACAGGCTCTGGTGGAGCGCGTAGCCGATCGGGGCGAGGAAGCACAGGGCGAAGAGGGCGAGGAAGGGCAGCAGGAACCCGGCCGCCGCGCGGGCGTGGCGGGCCCCGGTGCCGAAGGCGCGGCGCCGGCGGCCGCGCGGGGCCGGGCCGGGCCGCTTCCCGACCGCCGGCTCCGGCCGGTCCAGCGTGTCCCGGCTCACCCGCCGCTCGCCACCTTCAGGCCCTTGCCCTTGAGGTCGGCGACGGTCTGCCCCTGCACCTTCGTCAGGACGGAGCGGAAGGAACTGCCGTCGGCGAGCGCATCGGTGAAGGCGTCGCCGAGCCGCTGGTAGAGGGTGTCCACCCCCGGTCCCCACCGCCAGCTGGTGTCGACGTGTGCCCCGGCGTCCGCGAAGACCTTGCTGTACGCCTGGCCGCCGAAGAAGCTCTTGTCGGCATCGAGGGCGGCGGTGGTGTAGCCCGTCTTGGCGCTGGGGAAGCCGTAGCCGCCCTCGATCAGCAGGGCGATCGACTCAGGGTCCGTGTTGAGCCAGACGGCGAAGTCCAGGGCGTCCTTGGGGTAGTGCGCGGCGGCGAAGACGGCGGTGGTCGAGCCGCCCCAGTTGGCGAAGGCCTGCTCGCCCGCCTTCCACTGCGGCAGCGGCGCGGCCCGCCACTTCCCCTTGGTGCCCGGTGCGTTGCCGACCAGCAGGGCGTCGCCCCAACTGGCGCCCACCCAGGCCGGGATGGCGCCGGTCTGCAGATCCTTGTACCAGGCGTTCTGCCGGTCGGGGATGGTCTTGACGAGCTTTCGCCGGACGAGGGACTCCCAGTAGTCGGCGACCCTGCGGGTGGGCTCGTCGTCGAGGTGCACGATCCAGGTGTCGCCGTGCGTGGCGTACCAGGTGGCGCCGGCCTGCCAGGCCAGGCCGGCGAAGCGGTTGCCATTGGTGGGGGCGAAGGTCTCGATCCAGGCGCCCTTCTTGCGGATGGCCTTGGCGGCGGTTTCGTACTCGTCCCACGTCCGCGGCGTCTGCACCTCCCACTTGTCGAAGAGGTCCTGACGGAGGAACAGCCCCATCGGCCCGGACGCCTGCGGGATGGCGTAGATGCCCTTGCCGAAGACGGACTGCTGCCACTGCCAGCCGAAGAACTTGTCCTGGTAGCGGGAGGCGCCGAGCGGGGCGAGGTCGAGCAGGGCGTCGTCGAGGAGGAAGCTGGGGACGACGGGGAATTCGATCTGGCCGAGGTCGGGCGGGTTGCCGGCCTTCACGGCGGCGTGCATCTTGGCGTACTGCTCGCCGTTGACCGCCGAGACTTTTTCGAGCTTGACCTGCACCTCGGGGTTCTTGCGGTTCCACAGGTCGACCGGTTTGTCGATGCCGGGCACCCAGGACCAGAAGGACAGCTGGATCCGCTGTCCCTTCTTGCGTTCCCGGGGCGCCTTCCCGTCGTCGTCCCCGCCGGCACCGCAGCCGGCGAGCGCGAAGCCGGCGGCGAGGGCGGCCGCCCCGCCCAGGACCGTTCTGCGGGGCATCGGGTTGCTGGTCATACGAGGTCCTCCACGGGGATGCGGCGGAAGGTGAGCGTCGAGTACGCGCTGAAGTCGCCCGTCTCGTAGAGCAGTCCGAGGGTGTCGCGGTCGAGCCGGACGAGGTCCGAGTAGCCGGCCGGGAGCCCGGCGACGGGGTAGGCACCGCACCAGGTCAGGCCGTTGTCGCGGCTGGTGCGGACGGTCATCAGGGCGCGGGCGGCCGGGTGCGCGGGGCCGGAGAAGAGCAGTGCGTCGTGGTCGCCGAGGTGCAGTGCGCTGCCCTGGACGGCCGGCCCGGTCAGCGCGGCCTGTGGCCGGAAGGGCCGCACGAGGTGGGCACCGCCGTCGGCCGAGACGGCGTCGACGCGCCGCCAGGGGGCGGCCTTCGCTTCGTTGCGGGCGTTCAGATAGACGCGCCCGCCGGGGAGTTCGGCTGCGGTGGTCTCGTTGGGGGCGACCAAGGGGTCGGTGGCGCCGTCGATGGCGCCGATCCGCCAGGTGGCGCCGCCGTCGTCGCTGAGCAGGACGTGGCTGCCGTTGTAGCGCGGCTCGGTGCCGGTGTCCCCCGGGGCGGTGGGTGGCGTGGAGTGGTTGGCGGGGACGAGCAGCCGCCCGGCGTACGGGCCGTGGCGCAGGCGTAACGCATGGCCGGGGCCGGTGGCGTACCACCGCCACTGCAGGAGTTTCGCCTGGTCGGTGAGTTCGCGGGGCGCGCTCCAGGTGGCGCCCTCGTCGTCGCTGTGCTGGAGCCACACCCGGCGGCCGTCGGCGGGCGGGACCTCGCCGCGGCGGATACGGTCCTCGGTGGCGTCGGCGGCGTTGTGGACCTGGAGGAGCAGCACCCGGCCGCCGGCGAGCACGACCGGTGCGGGATTGCCCGCGGTGCCGGTGCCGTTGCGGGCGACGACCTGGAGCGGGCCCCAGGTGCGGCCGCCGTCCGTGGACCGTTTGAGGACGAGGTCGATATCGCCCCAGTCGGCCGCCGAGGAGACCCGGCCCTCGGCGAAGGCGAGGACGGTCCCGGAGCGCGCCCGGACCACGGCAGGGATCCGGAAGCTGGTGTACCCCTCGGTCCCGGCCCGGTACGGCACCGAGCTCTCGTACGCCATGGGTCACCCCCAATGGGCAAGGACGTAGGACGTCCCCTGTCCTGCGGTGACCATAGGGAGTGCCCAACTGACCGTCAAGGCGGCCCACATGACGTCGTGCGTGTCGGCAACGGCATCGCCGACGGCGGGTGACTTTCCGGTGAACGGGGGCAATGCCGACATCTCGGCGCCTTTGCCCGGCCTCGCCCGGGGCCCGGTTTTTGCGGCATCGCCGGGGCCCGTTTTTGCGGCATGGCCGGGGCCCCGTTTTGCGGCCTCGCCCGGCGCCCCGGCATCTCCGGGGCCCCGGCGCCGCTACTCCGTCAGCCGGCGCCGGATCCCGTCGAAGTGCCGGTGTATCGCCTCCACGGCGCGGTCACCGTCGCCCGCCTCCAGCGCGTCGACGATCTCCCGATGCTGACGGTAGGTCACCTCCGGGTCGGGCCGGTCGTCGGAGAGGTCCTCGCGCACCCGGCGCAGCGCCGCCCAGAACGCGTCCAGCACCTCGCTCAGCAGGTGGTTGCCCAGCGAGCGGTACAGGGCGAGGTGGAAGGCCCGGTCGGTGGCGCTCTGCACCTCCCCGCCGCGCGCCTCCTCCGCCATCCGCTGCACCAGCCCCTTGAGGACGGCGAGGTCCTCGGCGGGCAGATCGCGGGCGACGGCGCCGATCAGACCGGCCTCCAGCGCCTCGCGGACCTCCATCAGCTCGTACAGGCTCGCCTCGCCCTGGTGGTGGCGGACGGCGGCGCGGAAGGCGACCCCCTCCACGAACGGCTCCAGGGTGAGCGGGCCGACGTAGGTGCCGAAGCCGTGCCGGATCTCCACGATGCGCATGGCCTGCAGCGCCTTGAGCGCCTCGCGCACCGAGTTGCGGCTGACGTCGAGCAGGCCGACCAGGTCGGCCTCGGTGGGCAGCGGATCGCCCGGCGTCAGTCCGCGCTGCAGGATCAACTGCTTGATCTGCGCCTGCACATCCTCGGACATCGTCCCTCGCGCCATGGAAACTCCTTCTCCCGCTCCCGCGTCTGCCGTGCCGCCGACCCGTCCGCCACCCGCCCCGACGGGGCCGCGGATCCTTGACCGACCGCCTGTGAACAGGTCTATTGTGCTCGACATAGGACATCCCATGTCCTATGTCGGACCTGGAGACCCGGAGCCCTCATGGCACTGCCCGCCCCCCTGCACGGCGTCATCCCCCCGGTCTGCACCCCGCTCGACCCGCACGGTGAGGTCGACACCGCGTCCCTGACCCGCCTGGTGCAGCACCTCCTCGACGGTGGCGTCCACGGGCTGTTCGCCCTCGGCTCCACCAGCGAGGTCGCCTACCTCACCGACGCCCAGCGCGACATCGCACTGGAAACCGTCCGCAAAGCCGCCGACGGCCGGGTCCCGGTGCTCGCCGGGGCCATCGACACCACCACCCCGCGGGTGCTCGACCACGCCCGGCGGGCCGCCGACCTCGGCGCCGACGCCCTGGTCGCCACCGCGCCCTTCTACACCCGCACCCACCCCCGGGAGATCGCCGCCCACTTCCGCCATCTGCGGGCGGCCGTGGATCTGCCCCTCGTCGCCTACGACATCCCCGTCGCCGTCCACAGCAAGCTGGCCCCGGAGCTGGTGCGGGAGCTGGCCGAGGACGGCACCCTCGCCGGACTCAAGGACAGCAGCGGCGACGACGGCGCCCTGCGCCGCCTGCTCACCGCCCTCGGCGGCCGCACCGGCCGGCACCGCGGCCCCGCCCCCGGCTTCGCCGTCCTCACCGGCTCCGAACTGACCGTGGACGCGGCCCTGTTGGCGGGTGCGGACGGCGTCGTCCCCGGCCTCGGCAACGTCGACCCGGCCGCATACGTACGCCTCTACGACGCCGCCCGGGCGGGCCACTGGGAGCGGGCGGCCGCCGAACAGGAGCGTCTGGTCACCCTGTTCTCCATGGTCGACGCCGGCCCCGAGGCCGAGATGGGCCGCAGCTCCGCCGCCCTGGGCTCGTTCAAGGCGGCCCTCCGCCTCCTCGGCGTGACCGAGCGCGGCGCCACTGCCTTTCCCCAGCGCCCGCTGAGCGAGGCGGCCGTGGCGGAGGTGGCACGCCACCTCAGGACGGCCGGTCTGCTGCCGGCACGGCGGGACTGAGGGCCGGTCCGCCGCCGGCACGGCACGACCGACGGGGCCGCGGGGGGAAGCGCCTACCGGAGGCACGACAGGGCGCGCAAGTCCCTTACGAGTGACACCGGTTGAATTCGCCACCGTGGCGCGCCGTCGTGCGGCAGGATGCCGGGCCATGGATGCCGTACGAGTCGCCTTGCTCCGTGAGGTCCTCGCCGGAACCGAGTGGGTGCAGGCCACCCGCCGCTTCGCGGGGGCGCTGCGGTCCTCCGTCGGCCCGCACCGCGGCGGGCTGCTGCTGGTCGGCACCGCCGCCTACGAGCCCTGGCACCTGGCCGCCCATCTCGACGACGAGGCCGCCTGGTCGGGTCTGCCGGAGCTGTCCCCGACCCTGGTGCGCCACCGTGTCCCCGGCGGGGCACCAGCCCATCTGGCGGTGGGGCTGGGCCGGTTGGAGGCGGCCGGGCGGGGTGAGACGCTGCTGGTCGTCGCGCCGGGGCAGCCGGGCGCCGGGCTCCTGGAGCGGGTGCACGACGCCCGCCGCAACGGCACGACGGTGCTCGCCCTGGACGGTGGCAACCGCGATCTGCACGCCCTGGCCCATGACGCGCTCGCCGCTCCCCCGGCCCCGCCCGCCGGCGCAGCCGAGGCCGCACCGGACCTCGACCTCGACACCGTCCAGCACCTGGTGAGCGCTGCCGCCGGGGAGAACAGCCTCCCCCCGCCCCGCGGCCGCCGCCGCTTCCGGGACCGGCTGGCCCGCCTCGCCGATCAGTTGACCGCCCCGCCGCCACCACGCTGGTAGCTCCCCCCTCCACCCCGCGGACCGGAAACAACCCTTTGCACCGTTCCGTACACAGGGCGAAGGTGCACCGGTGACTTCGGACGGCCCCCACTTCCCACCGCCGCGCCCACCACCGCGCCCGCTGCCCGGCGACCCCGCACGGCACTGCTGCCCGACCTGGCTCCCTGGCGCTCCTCGCGCGACTTCCGGCTGCTGTGGTGCGCGGGCGCGATCACGGTCTTCGGCACCTTCCTGACCGTCGTGGCGCTGCCGCTCCAGCTGACGGAGCTGACCGGCTCCACGCTCGCGGTCGGCGCGCTGGGCGCGGTGGAGCTGGTCCCGCTGCTGGTCTTCGGGCTCTACGGCGGTGCACTCGCGGACTTCGTGGACCACCGCCGGCTGATCGTCGGAAGCGAGCTGGCGCTCGGGGTGATCTCCGCGTTGCTGCTGCTCAACAGCCTGCTGCCGCACCCGCAGGTATGGCCGCTGTACGCGGCAGCCGCACTGTCCAGCGCGCTGACCGGGCTCCAGCGGCCGGCCGCTGGTGGGCGTGCGGGCGTCGGTGTCGGCGGGCGGGCTGCTGTGCGGCGCGGGGGTCGGGCTGCTGGTGCCGGGGCTGCCGAAGCTGAGGGCGTACGACTCCCGGACGGATGAGCATGCGCGGCGGATGCGCGAGCGCCGGGCCGCCGGGGGCGGGACGCCGACCGCCCCCGTGCCCAAGGATCTGGACGCGGCCCCGGCCACGGCCTGATACCGGGCCGCCGGCAGGCGCTACCCGGCCGCCCCGTCGCTCTTCCCCGGCCCCTCACCCTTGTCGTGCCACTTCGGGTCGGTGTCCCACTCCAGATTCCGCTCCCGGGCGGTCTCCATGGCGTGCGAGGCCTCCTCGCGGGTGGCGTACGGGCCGAAGCGGTCGGCGGCGCGGCACTCGGGCCCCTCTTCGACCGTCTGGTGGTTGAGGCAGTAGAACCACTCGCCCGGCTTGCCGACCGTACGCCTCTTGAACAGCGCCATTGCCGCCTCCTGTGGATGTTTTGTGCCACCATCCTGCCCGACGGCCCGCGGATACACTCGCTGACATGTCTGGCCAGTCGCTCCTTGCCCCGGGGAAGATCTCCCCCACCCGCCCCGTCCCCGCCTCGATCCCGCGCCCCGAGTACGTCGGGAAGGACGCGCCCACCCCGTACACGGGGCCCGAGGTGCAGGACGCCGAAACGATCGAGAAGATGCGGATCGCCGGCCGGATCGCCGCGCAGGCGATGGCGGAGGCCGCCAAGCTCATCGCGCCGGGCGTGACGACCGATGAACTGGACCGGGTCGCCCATGAGTTCATGTGCGACCACGGCGCCTACCCGTCCACCCTCGGCTACCGCGGCTTCCCCAAGTCCCTGTGCTCCTCGCTCAACGAGGTCATCTGCCACGGCATCCCGGACTCGACCGTCCTCAAGGACGGCGACATCGTGAACCTGGACGTCACCGCGTACATCAACGGTGTGCACGGCGACAACAACGCCACCTACCTGTGCGGCGACGTGGACGAGGAGTCCACGCTGCTGGTCGAGCGCACCCGCGAGGCGCTCAACCGCGCGATCAAGGCCGTCAAGCCGGGCCGGCAGATCAACATCATCGGCCGGGTCATCGAGTCGTACGCCAAGCGCTTCGGCTACGGAGTGGTCCGTGACTTCACCGGCCACGGCATCAACTCCTCCTTCCACTCCGGCCTGATCGTTCCGCACTACGACAGCCCGCATCACACCACCGACATCAAGCCCGGCATGACCTTCACGATCGAGCCGATGCTGACGCTGGGGTCCTACGACTACGACATGTGGGACGACGGCTGGACGGTGGTGACCAAGGACCGCAAGCGGACCGCGCAGTTCGAGCACACGCTGGTGGTGACGGACACCGGGGCCGAGATCCTCACGCTGCCCTGACGGGAGCGGGGACACCTTTTACCGACAAGGTGTCGGGAACGGGCGTAGGCTGGGTACCGACAGGACGTCGGGAACGGGTGGCGTCGGCGGAGCCTCGGCAGGGGCGAGACTCCGCGCCGGCCCGTTCCCGTCCGCCCCTCGGTCCCCGGAGGCCCGCCTTGGAAGCGTCCAGCCCGCATCCGTCCGTACCGGCCGTTCCGTCCACCCCGTTCTCGACGGTCATCCGCACCGCGTCCCACGAGCAGCACACCGAGGCCGAGAACTCCTCCTTCATGAGCGATCTCCTCGGCGGCGGGCTCGGCATCCCCGCCTACCGGCGCTACACCGAGCAACTGTGGTTCGTCTACCGCGCCCTGGAGGACGTCTCCGACGCGCTCGCCGCCGACCCGGTCGCGGGCCCCTTCCTCCGCCCGGAGCTCGCCCGCACCCCAGAGCTGGAGCGCGATCTCGCCCATCTCGGCGGACCCCGCTGGCGCACCGGCCTCGCCCCCCTGCCGGCCACCGCCGCCTACGCGGACCGGGTGGCGGCCTGCGCCCGCACCTGGCCGGCCGGTTTCGTCGCCCACCACTACACCCGCTATCTCGGCGATCTCTCTGGTGGCCAGATCATCCGCGGGACCGCCGAGAAGACCTGGGGCTTCGCCCGCAAGGGGGACGGCGTGCGGTTCTACGTCTTCGAGGACATCCCCAACCCGGCCGCCTTCAAGCGCGAGTACCGGGCGCTGCTGGACGCCCTGCCGGTCGACGACCTGGAAAAGCAGCGCGTCGTCGACGAGTGCAAGCACGCGTTCCGCCTGAACAGCGCGGTCTTCCGCGAGCTGGGCGAACAGTTCCCGCTGAGCGCGTAGCAACCGCCGAGCCCTGGCCGGCACCACCCCGCGCCCTTCGCCGCCCGCCGGCCGTACGGGCGCTACGGCGTCCGGCGGCGCACCCGCCCCCCGACGGCGATGCTGCCGCCCGGATGGACACGGGTGAGGATCTGTGAGCCGGCGCCCTGGCGGATGTCGAGCGGGCGCCCCAGCTCGTGGGTCAGCAGCATGGCCGCGGCACCGGTCGCCTCGTCCTCGGCGATGGCCCCGGTGCGAGCACCGGCTCCACTGGAGCGGCTGACGCCGCGCTCAGCAATGCGCCGCGGGAACGCCCGAGCCCGTCACACCCCGCCCGCAGGCCCGGCCCTTACCTTGACCGGCGCATGGTTATCCCGTGACCCGGTGCATGTCAATCCGTAATCAGGCCGTTGAGCATGAGAGCGGGATCACGGGATTCGGTGGGCAGGAATAGGTAAGCCTCACGTAAGTTAGGGCTGCCTTAGTGGCGACCTCAGTGACCCTCTATCGTTCCCGTACGTCGAACCCGTACATCCGAGCCCGCTTGGAGCCCCGTATGCGAGCCCTTCGCACCTCCGCCGTTGCCGCCATAGCCGCGGCCACGGCCGTCACCGCCGTCTCCGGCTGCGCCGCGAAGGACGACGGCAAAGGGGGTGGCGGAAAGGGCACGGTCGAGGTGACCGCCACGGACAGCAGCTGTGAGCTCTCCGCCAAGGAGTTCCCCGCCGGACATGTCCGCTTCGCGGTGCAGAACAAGGGCTCCAAGGTCACCGAGGTGTACCTCTACGCCCCCGGCGACCGGATCGTCACCGAGCGGGAGAACATCGGGCCCGGCACCAGCGCGGAGATCACCGCCGAGGTCAAGGCCGGCTCGTACGAGATCGCCTGCAAGCCCGGCATGAAGGGCAACGGCATCCGCCAGAAGGTGACCGTCAGCGGCAAGAGCGCGAGCACCAAGCGCGACCCCAAGCTGGACGCCGCGGTCTCCGCCTACCGCACGTACGTGCAGGAGCAGGCCGACCAGACCCTGCCGAAGGCGCAGAAGTTCGCCGACGCGGTCAAGTCCGGCGACGTCGAGGCCGCGAAGAAGGCCTACGCCGTCTCGCGGGTCGGCTGGGAGCGCACCGAGCCGGTCGCCGAGTCGTTCGGTGACATCGACCCCAAGGTCGATGTGCGCGCCGACGGTGTGGAGAAGGGCCAGAAGTGGACCGGCTGGCACAAGCTGGAGCAGTCCCTGTGGGAGACGAAGAAGATCTCCGGGGACGACAAGAAGCTCGCCGACCAGCTCATCACCGACCTGAAGGACTGGCAGAAGCGGGTCGGCAAGGCCGAGATCACCCCGACCAGCATGGCCAACGGCGCCAAGGAGCTGCTCGACGAGGTGGCCACCGGCAAGGTCACCGGTGAGGAAGAGCGCTACAGCCACACCGACCTGGTCGACTTCCAGGGCAACGTGGAGGGCGCGCAGAAGGCGTTCGAGCTGCTCAAGCCGGCCGTCGCCAAGAACGATCCGACGCTCGCCAAGGAGCTGGACAAGCAGTTCACCGCGATCGGCACGCTGCTCGACAACCACCGCGACAGCAAGTCCGCCGACGGCTTCGTCTCGTACGACACGATCGACAAGGCCGAGCGCAAGAAGCTCTCCGACGGTGTCAACGCGCTGGCCGAGCCGCTGTCCAAGCTGGCCGCCGCCGTGGCCACCACCAAGTAACCGTCCGCCGCCAGGCCAGGGGGTCACCATGACGCACGACAACGGCACGACGACGACGCACGACGGCACCGGGGCCGCGGACGAGAAGGCCGCGCAGAGCGGCAACGGGCGCGCCCCCTCCCGGCGTTCGCTGCTCGGCTGGGGCGGTGCGGGCCTGGCGCTCGGCGCGGTCGCGGCCGGCGGTACGGCGGCGGCGCTGCGCACCGGCGGCGACGCCCAGCCGGCCGGCGCGGATGCGACCGCGGGCTCCGCGGTCGCCTTCCACGGCAAGCACCAGGCCGGGATAGCCACCGCCGTCCAGGACCGGCTGCACTTCGCCTCGTTCGACGTCACCACCGACGACCGCGACGAGCTGATCGCGCTGCTCAAGGAGTGGACGAGGGCGGCGGCGCGGATGACGGCCGGGGACGCGGTCGGCGACGGCGCCGTCGGCGGACTGGCGGAGGCGCCGCCGGACGACACCGGCGAGGCGCTGGGCCTGCCGCCGTCCCGGCTCACCCTCACCTTCGGCATCGGCCCGACGCTGTTCGAGAAGGACGGCAAGGACCGCTTCGGCATCAAGGCCCGGCGGCCCGAGGCGCTGATCGATCTGCCGCAGTTCCCCGGCGACAACCTCGACAAGACGCGCAGCGGCGGCGATCTGTGCGTCCAGGCCTGTGCGGACGACCCGCAGGTGGCGGTGCACGCGATCCGCAACCTGGCCCGGATCGGCTTCGGCAAGGTCGCCATCCGCTGGTCCCAACTGGGCTTCGGCAAGACGTCCTCGACGACGCCGGAGGCGCAGACCCCGCGCAACATGTTCGGCTTCAAGGACGGCACCCACAACCTCGCCGGCACCGACACCGCCGCGCTCGACAAGCACGTCTGGGTCGCGGAGGACGCGGCGAAGGGCAAGGAGAGCTGGATGGCCGGCGGCTCCTACCTCGTCGCCCGCCGCATCCGGATGCACATCGAGACCTGGGACCGCACCCCGCTCAAGGAGCAGGAGGACATCTTCGGCCGGGACAAGGGCGAGGGCGCGCCGGTCGGCAAGAAGAACGAGCGGGACACCCCGCATCTGAAGTCGATGCTGCCGACCGCGCACGTCCGGCTCGCGCACCCGGACTCCAACGGCGGGATACGCATCCTGCGCCGCGGCTACTCCTTCACGGACGGTACGGACGGCCTGGGCCGGCTGGACGCGGGGCTGTTCTTCCTCGCCTACCAGCACGATGTGCGCCAGGGCTTCGTCCCCCTCCAGAAGCGGCTGGCCGCGGGCGACGCGCTCAACGAGTACATCCAGCACGTGGGTTCCGCGGTCTTCGCGGTGCCGCCGGGCGTCCGTCACGCGGACGACTGGTGGGGCCGGGAGCTGTTCGCCTGACACCGCCGGCGCCGGAAACGGCCACCGCCGCCCCCATGAACTGCACGAAGGAAGGGAAGGAACCGACGTGTTCGGCAACTACCTGATCGGTCTGCGCGAGGGTCTGGAAGCCAGCCTCGTCGTCTGCATTCTCATCGCCTATCTGGTCAAGACCGGCCGGCGGGAGGCGCTGCGCCCGGTCTGGATCGGGATCGCGCTCGCCGTGGTCCTGTCGTTCGCGTTCGGCGCGGCCCTGCAATTCGGGTCCGAGACCCTGACGTTCAAGGCGCAGGAGGCGCTCGGCGGCTCACTGTCGATCATCGCGGTGGGCCTGGTGACGTGGATGGTCTTCTGGATGCGGCGCACCGCGCGGCACCTGAAGAAGGAGCTGCACGGCAAGCTGGACGCGGCGCTGCAGATGGGCACCGTGGCGCTGGTGGTCACCGCTTTCCTGTCGGTGGGCCGGGAGGGCCTGGAGACCGCGCTGTTCATCTGGACCGCAGCCCAGTCCGCCAACGACGGGGTACGGCCGCTGGTCGGGGCGCTGCTGGGGCTGCTGACGGCGGTGGCGCTGGGCTGGCTGTTCTACCGCGGTGCGGTGCGGATCAACCTGGCGAAGTTCTTCACCTGGACCGGCGGCATGCTGGTGGTGGTCGCGGCGGGCGTGCTGGCGTACGGCTTCCACGATCTGCAGGAGGCGGACGTGCTGCCGGGGCTGACCTCCCAGGCGTTCGACATCAGCGCCCAGATCCCGGCCGACAGCTGGTACGGCACCCTGCTCAAGGGCATCTTCAACTTCCAGCCGGACCCGACCGTTCTTCAGGTCACGGTGTGGGCGCTGTATCTGATCCCCACGCTCGTGTTCTTCTTCGCCCCCGGTAGGGTGTCGCCGAATCGTGCCACCCCGGCGGTCAACCCGTCCGCCCAGGTCGCCCCGAAGGAGCCCGAGCCCCATGACACGCAGGTCGCCGTTCCGGGTGCCCGCAACACTGACGTCGGCAGCGGCGGCGCTGGTGATACTCAGCGGGTGCATGACGGTGCACGGCGAGAGGGAGATGCTGCCGGCGGTGTCGAAGGCTGAGGGCGCCAAGGCGCTCCAGCAGTTCACCGACGGCTTCAACAAGGCCAACCGTCAGCTGGCCCCACAGCTCAATCCCTCCTTCGAGGGGGGCGCGCTGCTCGCCATCGACCAGGCGGGGATAAAGGCGGCGCACGCCCTCCGGCCGCAGGGCAACCCCGGCTTCACGGCGCTGGAGTTCAAGGACGCGCACTTCACCGTGCCGCAGCAGAAGGGCTGGCCGAAGTACTTCGTCGCGGACGCGGCCAGCAACCGCAAGAACGCCGCCGGCCAGTACACCCGCTGGTTCCTGGTGTTCAGCCGCAACGCCATCGACGAGAAGTGGCGCGCGGTGTATCTGGCGACGTTCCCCGGCAACAAGGCGCCGGAGCTGAAGACGGACCAGGACGGCTACGCGGAGGCGGTGCCGGCCGGTGCGGACTCCGGTCTGACGGTCGACCCCGGAAAGCTGAGCCGCAGCTACGCGGACTACCTCAACACCGGCAAGGGCAGCACCTTCGCCTCCGGCCGGGACACCGACGGCTGGCGGGCCCGGCGGGCGAAGGACGCCAACCGGCCCGGCGTCCGCATCATGTGGGAGGACACCGCCGCGAACTATCCGCCGGTGGCGCTGCGGACGAAGGACGGCGGCGCGCTGGTGTTCTTCTCGACCGTCTACCACCAGCAGAAGACGGTGTTCGCCGGCGCGACGATCACCGTGTCGGGGGCGTTGAAGGGCCTCCTGGAGGGCCCGCCGAAGAAGACCAACCGGATGGCCTTCACCACCGTCTCCGGCCAGACGGTCACGGTGCCGGCCAAGAGCGCCGGCGGGAAGGTCGCGGTGCTGAACCGGATCGAAGCGAAGACGTCGGTCCGGCCGCTGTAGCCGCCATCCGCGGAACTGCTCGGTAGAACTGCTGAAAACTGCTGAGAACTGCTCGGTGCGGAGGGGGCCGTCGGGGTGATTCCGGCGGCCCTTCGGTGCAGGGAGCGTGGTGGTCCCGGCAGCCTTCGGCGTACGGAGCGTACGGAAGGGCCCGGGCGGGGCGGGCGGGCCCGCTCAGCGGCTGATCGGCCAGGCCGCTGCCTCGTGGTGGTGGGGCTCGCGGTCGTTGAACTCGGCGCAGGCGTCGGTGAGCGACTCCAGCAGCGTCAGCGGGTCGGGCAGCGGGAGCTCGGGGCCGCGCAGCCAGGTCACCGCGGGCTGCTCGCCGGGCAGGGTCGAGGGCGGCAGCAGCACATAGCTGCCGCGGCAGTGCCAGCGCATCCCCGGATGCTCGTCCATGGTCTCGGGGTGGCAGTCCAGCTCACAGGGCCACCACTCGTCCTCGTCGTCCGGGGTGCCGCGGGTGGCGGTGAAGAAGAGCATCCGGCCGTCGCCGAAGCCGCCGCCGCTGAGGGTGATCGGCCCGACGTCGACACCCGCCGCGTCCAGCCGCCCCAGGGCGCTGCGGCCCGCCTCGACGGGGACGTCCAGGACGTCATGGGCGATGCCGGTGGCGGTGATGAAGTTGGCCTGCGGGAGGGTGCGGACCCAGGCGGCGACCTTGTCGCGGTCGGTGGTGGCGACGGTCTGCCAGCCGAAGGAGATGGGGTGGCGGCCGGGGGTGGGACAGCCGATGCGCTCACAGGAACAGCCGTAGCCGGAGGGGTGCGCCGCCGGGGCCACCGGGAATCCCGCGTCGGCCGCCGCCAGCAGCAGGTCCTCGCGGCCGCGCGCAGCCGCTGATCCCGTGTCCGTATCGCCGCCGTCCGATCCGCTCTTCGGCCGGCGCAGCCACTGGGAGAACCTGCTCTTGCGTTCCATCTATCCCCTCACTTCGAGCGGTGGTCTGGGATCAATGCTGCCACCATCCTGCTCCCCGGGTGACCGGTGTGGAGATCCGGGGTGAACGAATGGGAGGCCAATACCGGCAATTCGGGTCAACGGCGACGGACCCCCGCCGCCGGCGCCGGCCGGTCGCGCGTTCAGTCGCGCGGCCGCAGACCACACAGCACCTGGTCGACAAGGGTGTCGACGTACTCGTGGGTCAATTCGCCGGTCCGCATCAGCCAGCGTTGTGAGAAGGGACTCAGCAGCATCTCGACGGCCACCCGTACGTCGATACCGGCGGCCACCTCGCCGGTTTCCTGCGCCGCCCGCAGCCGGTCGACGTAGACCCGGGTGCCGGGCTCCAGCAGCCGGCCGACGAAGGCGCGGGAGAGCTCCTCGTCGTTCGCGCCGGCCGCGGCGAGGGCGCGGTAGGGGGCCTGGAACACCGGGTCGTTGAACTCGTCGGCGGTCGCCCGCAGCACGAACTTCAGGTCCGCGGCCAGATCACCGGTGTCCGGCAGGCCCTTGGCGTAGTCCTCGTCGACACCGGCGGTGAACGCGTCGAGCAGCACGGCGGCCTTGGAGGGCCACCAGCGGTAGATCGTCTGCTTGCCCACGCCGGCCCGGGCGGCGATGCCCTCGATCGTGAGCTTGTCGTAGCCGACCTCGCCGACGAGGGCGAGGGCGGCATCGAAGATCGCGCGGCGGGAGCGTTCGCTGCGGCGGGAGGGGTCGGGGGCTGGTTTGTCGGCCATGGGGCCGAGTTTAGCCAGTGGGAGGCGAGACGTATCGTCTCTTCGAGGCGGTTATTTCGGGCGGCGCGCCGTTGGCGGGGTGGGGTGCGTTGCCGGGTGCGGGGCCCGTCCCGGGTGCGGCGCCGTTGATTTCGCCTTCGGCGGGGTGGGGGGTGGGCTGTGGCCCGCGGTGTGGGGGCGGGGCGGTGCCGGGGGCTCCGGGGTGGGGGTGGGGGGCGGTTCCGCCGTGGGTGTGCGGGAGTCGGTCGGGGTGCGGGGCAGTGGGGGTGAACGGACGGGCCGCCGTGGGTGGCGGTCAGGAGTTTGAGGGCCAGGTGTCGCCCCACGAGGTGTTGCGGGCCTCGCGGTAAGCGGTGCCTTGGCGCTTGGTGATCGTGGTGCGTTGGAGGCCGTTTGTTGTGGTGCACAGGTCCAGGAGGACCTGGCCCTTGCGGAGTTGGGGCTTGCGGGTGACGCGGGCGGGGGCGGGGGTGGCGTCGAGGGTGGTGGCGGCGACGTAGCTGAACTTTTCGTCCTCGTACGGCAGGGAGCCGCCCTTGACCTGGCGGTGGAGGGAGGAGCGGCTGACCCGGGCGGAGAAGTGGCACCAGTCTCCGCCGGCTTCCGCTGGGGGTGCCCCCACGCTCTGGACAAGCGGGACGATGGGGCAGGTGTCGCTGTGCGGACAGGGGGCGACGATGCGCAGGCCCGCTTCGGTGAGCTGGGTGCGGGCCTCGCGGATGCGGAGGTAGCCGTCGGGGGTGCCGGGTTCGATGAGGACGACGGCGTGGGCGGTGGCCGCGGCGGCGACGACGGCGCGGCGGTCCTCGGGGCGGAGTTCGCCCAGGACGTAGGAGACGGTGACCAGGTCCGTGCCGGGCGGGACGGTGAGGCCTTCGCCGATGGTCCGGCGCTGCCACCGGGTGTCGGGCAGGACACCGTCGGCCAGTTCGCGGCCGAGGTCGAGGGCGGGCTGGGCCCAGTCCAGGACGGTGCTGCGCGGGCCGTCCCAGGTGGCGGCGGTGGCCCAGGTGGCGGCGCCGGTGCCGCCGCCGATGTCCAGGTGGGTGGCCGGGGACCAGTCGGGGACCCGGGCGGCGAAGGCGGCCAGGGCGGCGCGGACGGCTTCGAAGGTGGCCGGCATGCGGTAGGCGGCGTACGCGGCGACATCGGCGCGGTCCCGCAGGACCGGGGCGTCGGTGGGGGTGCGGCCCCGGTAGTTGCTGATCAGACGGTCGACTGCCTGCGCGGCCTGCGTGGGCGGCAGGCCGTCGAGCAGGCCCGCCAGCGCGGCGCGCAGTTCCTCGTGCATGGCAGAAATTCTACGGTGCGCCCCCGCCTGCCCCGGCCGGTCAGGCGCCGCAGGCCACCGCGCGGGCCAGGCGGGTGGCGGCCGCGGCGCGCGGTGCGCTGCCGCCGTTGCGGCGGCGGGGGTGGACGGTGTTGGCAAGGAGGATCAAAAAGGTGTCGGTGGCGCGGTCGAGGACGAGGCTGGTGCCGGTGAAGCCGGTGTGGCCGGCCGCGCCGCGGCCCGCCAACTCGCCCATGAAATACGGCTGGTCGACGCCGAAGCCGAGGCCGGGCGGGTCGAGCAGGGCGGCGACCGCGTCCGGGCCGAGGATCCGAGTGGTGCCGTAGATGCCGCCGTTGAGCAGGGTGCGGCACAGCACGGCCAGGTCCTGGGCGGTGGCGAAGAGGCCCGCATGGCCGGCCACGCCGCCCAGTGCCCAGGCGTTCTCGTCGTGCACCTCGCCGCGGACCATCCCGCGGTCCGCCTTGGCCCAGGGCCGCCGCTGGTCCTCGGTGGCCGCCACGCCCTGCGGTGCCAGCGGGCCGTAGGAGGTGCTGGACATGCCCAGCGGGCCGGTGATGCCGTCGTGGACCAGGGCGTCCAGCCGGTGCCCGGTGCGGTGCTCCAGGACGAGCTGGAGGGCGATGAGGTTGAGGTCGGAGTAGCGGGGGTCGCCGGCGGGGCGGCCGCTGGGGGCCGCTGCCTCCGCCCACAGGAGCGCCAGTTGGGCGGCGCGGTCCCGTTGGTCGTAAAACGGCAGCTCGGGGGCGAGTCCCGAGGTGTGGGTCAGGAGCTGCCGGACGGTGATGCCGGGGGCGAAGGCCGGCAGATCGGCCCGTACCTCGTCGTCCAGGGCCAGCCGGCCGCGTTCGATCTGCTGGACCGCGGCGACGGCGGTGAAGAGCTTGCTGACCGAGGCCAGGTCGAAGACGGTGCCGACCCGCATCGGCTCCCACCGGTCGCGCGGCAGATCGAGGCCGCGGTCCCGCTCGGGGTCGTAGGCCCGGTAGCGCAGCGCCCAGCCCGCGGCGGCCTCGGCGACGACGACCGGGCCGCGGCCGGCCAGCACCACCACTCCGGGACACCAGGGCGGGCGGCCGTCGGGCAGCGCCCGCACGCCGCGGACCAGCCGTTCGACCCAGGCGGTGTCGAGCCCCGCCCGGGCCGGTGTGCCGTAGGTGAGTCTCGGTGCGTTCAGAGCCTGGTCCTCTCGCCGGACGCGGTGCGCTCCCCCCTACGCTGCCACGGGCGGCACAGTCCCAGGAAGCTGACGAGCGCCAATACGGCGCAGGAAAGCTGTACGAGCGCCATCGGTACGGCCGTCCGCTCCCCCGCGATGCCCACCAGCGGGGAGGCCACCGAGCCGAGCAGGAAGGTGGAGGTGCCCAGCAGCGCGGAGGCGGAGCCGGCCGCGTGCGGGGTGCGCAGCAGCGCCAGGGTGTTGGTGCTCGGCATCACCAGGCCCATCGCGGCCATGAGGACGAAGAGGCCGGCGGCCATCGGGACCAGGCCGACGTGGCCGAAGACGCCCGAGGACACCGCGAGCAGCGCACCCGCGGCGACCGCGATCACGGCCAGTCCGGTGCCCAGCACCGTGTCGAGACCGACCCGGCCGACCAGCAGCTTGCCGTTGATCTGGCCGACCGCCACCAGGCCGACGGAGTTGAGGCCGAAGAGCAGGCTGAAGGTCTGCGGGGAGGCGCCGTAGATCTCCTGGACGACGAACGGCGAGGCGGAGATGTAGGCGAAGAGCGCGGCGAAGGCGAAGGCGCCGACCAGGAGGTAGCCGGAGAAGACCCGGTCGGCGAGCAGATCGCGCATGGTGCGCAGGGCCGCGCCGAGGCCGCCGGGGTGCCGGCGCTCCGGCGGGAGGGTCTCCTTCAGCGTGCGCCAGACGAGGAGGGTGAGCGCCACTCCGACGACGGTGAGGACGACGAAGACGCCGCGCCAGTCGGTGATCCGCAGGATCTGGCCGCCGATGAGGGGCGCGACGACCGGCGCCACGCCGGAGATCAGCATCAGGGTGGAGAAGAAGCGGGCCATCGCCACGCCGTCGTACAGATCTCGGACCACGGCCCGGGCGATGACGATGCCCGCCGCGCCGGCCAGGCCCTGCAACAGGCGGAAGGCGATGAGGATTTCGGCGTTGGTGGCGAGGGCGCACAGGGCGGTCGCCAGGATGTAGATCACCATGCCGGCCAGCAGCGGGCGGCGGCGTCCCCACTTGTCGCTCATCGGGCCGACGATCATCTGGCCCAGGGCCATGCCCGCCAGGCAGGTGGTGAGGGTGAGCTGGACGGTGGCGGCCGGGCTGTGCAGGGCGGCGGTCACCTGCGGCAGCGCCGGCAGATACATGTCCATGGAGAGCGGCGGGACCGCCGTGAGCCCGCCGAGCACGAGGGTGACGAGGAGGCTGGTGCGGCGGGCCGCGGCGGGTGCTGCCGGCGCGGCCCGCCCGGTTATTGCGGGCTGGTCTCTGGTCTCGGCCGTACCGGGGCCGGGCTCCGTCATGAAGGTCTCCACGGGTCGTCGAGGGGCTGCACCATGGTGGCACGCACCGGACGGCTCACGGCCGGTTCCAAGCCGGTCTTTTGACCGGAATGCGGCGGCGGGAGGTCCTAGGACCAACGTCCTGGATCAGGCCGCCGGTTCGGAGCCCGATCGGCTGCCTCCGCCTCCGGGAGGCCGGTCGCCTCTGGGAAGCCGGTCGCCACGGTGAGCGTCGGTCGCCACGGTGGAGCGCCGGTCGCCAAGGTGAACGCCGGTCGCCAGGGCGAGCGCGGCGCCGTCCCGGGCGTCAGGCGCTCCCCCGCCCCCTCCCCCTCCTCCCCCTTCGGGGGAGGGGGCGGGGGTGGGTTCGGGGGTGGGGGGGGAGCCGTCAGCGCTCGCCGAGTGCGGACCGGCCCGCACCGGACTCCGTCGGACAAGCGCGGCGCCGGCCCGTGCCTCCGTAGGATTCGGGACATGGCTGAACTGATGGTGCGCGACGGCACCTGGACCTTCGACGGCGAGGTCATACGGATCGTGCCGGGGAGCGAGCGCGGGGTGCACAAACTGCGCCAGTATCTCGGTGAGTTCACGGTGCCGCTGGCCGCCGTGGCCAAGATCGCCTACGAACCGGCCCGCAAGGGCGGCCGGCTGCGACTGCGGCTGCGGGACGGCGCGGACCCGCTGCTCCAGGCCACCGGCGGCAGCCTGCCGGACGACGCCAGCCCGTACCAGCTGGCGGTGGATGCCGGACGGGTCGACGTCGCCGAGTACTTCGTCGACGCCGTACGGCAGGCCCTGACGCTGGAGCAGATTCCCGAGGGGCCCACCGACCGCTATCTGCTGCCGGGCCCGCCGGTGCCGCTGACGGCGGCCGGAGTGGACGGCATCGCCACCTTCGACGGGGAGCGGGTGCATATCGAATGGCGCTGGAACACCAGCGAGACCAAGCGGCAGTGGGGTCCCCGGGACTTCACGCTGACCGGTCTGGAAGCGGTGGAGTGGCAGGCCCCCTCCGGCCTGGAATCGGGGTATCTCCGCTTCCGGCTGTACGGGGCGGCGGAGCAGCCGGCGCCGGATCGCGACCCCAACTCGCTTGAGCTGTGGGGGTTCAAGAAGGAGAGCGGCACGACCGCACTGCTGGCGGCCGCGGTCGCGGTACGGCTGCCGCATCCGTCGGCCGGCCCGCAGGCCCGAACGGCCGGGACCCTGGCGGCGGCCCCGGCGACGGAGGCTCCCGCGGCGCTCGCCCCGCCCGCCGGCAACGCGCCCGCCGGCAACGCACCCACCGGGAACGCACCCGCAGGGAACGCGCCCACCGGGAACGCACCCGCAGGGGCGGCGTCCGTCGCAACGACGCCCGCCGAGACCGCGTCCGGCGCCGCCGACGACCATGACGCGCTGCTGCGCCGGCTGCGCGAGCTCGGTGAGCTGCGCCGCGACGGCATCCTCACCGAGGAGGAGTTCACCGCGACGAAGGCCGCGGTCCTGGCACGCTTCCACACCGCGGGCTGAGTTGCCGCGGCGGCGGCCCGGTTGCCGCCGGTACGCCGTTTACGCTGCCGCCATGGCACAGAACACAGAGCGGGCAGGGGCAGCGCAGGCGACGCCGACGGCGCGGGCGGGGCAGGTCGGCGGGACGGCGACCGCGGAGCGGCCCACGCTGCCGGCCCCGTCCTCGCGGCCCGGACAGCGCGCACAGACGGCGTCGGTCGTCCAGGAGGCGCGGCGGGGCGGGGCCGCGCCCCGGAAGGTGGCGGTGGTCACCGGCGCCGGATCCGGCATCGGACGGGCGGTCGCCCTGGCGCTGTTCGACGCCGACTGGACGGTGGTGCTGGCCGGCAGGCGCGCCGAGGCCCTGGCGGAGACCGCCCGGCTGGCGGGCCTCACCACCCCCGAAAGCCCCGCCCTCATGGCGGTGCCGACCGATGTCACCCGCCCCGACCAGGTCGACGCCCTCTTCGCCGCCGCCCTGGAGCGGTTCAGCCGGGTCGATCTGCTCTTCAACAACGCGGGCACCTTCGGCAGGACGGCGCCGCTCGACGAGCTGACCTACGAGGACTGGCACACCGTGGTGGACACCAACCTCACCGGCGCCTTCCTGTGCGCACAGGCCGCCTTCCGCGCGATGAAGACCCAGGACCCGCAGGGCGGCCGGATCATCAACAACGGCTCCGTCTCCGCCCACGCCCCGCGCCCGGACTCCATCGCCTACACCGCCACCAAGCATGCGGTCACCGGGCTGACCAAGTCGCTCTCCCTGGACGGCCGTCCGTACCGCATCGCCTGCGGCCAGCTCGACATCGGCAACGCGGCGACCGAGATGACCGGCCGGATGCAGACCGGTATCCGGCAGGCCAACGGCCAGCTGGCGGTCGAGCCGGTGATGGACGCGGCGGACGTCGGCCGCACGGTCGTCCACATGGCGGCGCTGCCGCTGGAGGCCAATGTGCAGTTCGCGACGGTGATGGCGACGAACATGCCCTACATCGGGCGGGGTTGAGGCACCTTCCGGCCAGGACGGCGGGGTTCGGGCGAAGTTGCGCCACCGCGCCGGTCCGGGCGCCGAATCCTGGTACGACCCCTGCCCTCCTGCCGTCTCCAGTGGCACCCTTACCCCGGATTCCGCACCGCTCCTGCCGGGCCGCCGTCGCGCGGCCCGTCCCCCACGGCCGCGCGCAGCTGCCGCGCGGCCCCCGCAGAAGGAGTTACGCGTGAGACGAACCGTACGTGGCACAGCGGAAGTTCACGCCATACCCGCGCCGCACCCCGTGCGCAGATCCCGGGTCGCCCTGGGCACCTTGACGGCCGCCGGGCTGCTCGCCCTGCTGCTCCCCGCCACCCCGGCCGGCGCCGCCGGCGTACACCACGGCCACCGCTCCCCCGCCCCGCAGACCGCCCTCGACGCCTTCTGGACGGCGGACCGGATGCGCGCCGCCGAGCCCCTGGACCTCGCCACCCCCGCACCGCGGTCCACCGCCGCGGTCCGGCACGGCGCCCCGCTCACGGTGGCGCCCACCTTCCCGCGGCTCCCGAAGACACCCGCCCGCCCCGGCGCCCTGCCCCAGGCCGGCGGGCCGTGGACCGGCGGCGGCGCGGTCACCAAGACCACCGGCCGGGTGTTCTTCACCTACCAGGGCCGCACGGCCGCCTGCTCCGGCGACGCGGTGACCAGCGGCAACAAGAGCACGGTGGTCACCGCGGGGCACTGTGTGAAGCTCGGCGGCGTCTGGCACACCGACTGGGTATTCGTCCCCGGCTACCACGACGGCCAGGCCCCGTACGGCAAGTGGGCGGCCACCAAGACGCTCTCCACTCCGCAGTGGACGGCGAGTGAGGACATCAACTACGACGTGGGCGCCGCGGTCGTCGCCCCGCTCGACGGCAAGAAGCTCACCGATGTCGTCGGCGGCCAGGGCCTGTCCTTCAACTCCGGCTACAACAAGGCGATGTACGCCTTCGGCTTCCCCGCGGCCGCCCCGTACGACGGCAGCAAGCTCATCTACTGCGGCGGCACCACCTTCAAGGACCCGCTGTTCTCCGGCGACCACGGTCTGGACTGCAACATGACCGGCGGCTCCAGCGGCGGCCCCTGGTTCGCCTCGTTCGACGAGAAGACCGGCACCGGCCTGCAGACCTCGGTGAACAGCTTCGGCTACCAGTTCTGGCCGCACACCATGTTCGGCCCGTACTTCGGCGACGACGCGAAGAACCTCTACACGACGGCCCAGGGGACCTGACCGACGCCTCCGGGGCCGTACCCCCATCCGGGTGACCCAAGGAGCGGACCGGCGGGCGGACGCCCCCGGCCCGGCACGAGGGGCGCCGGCCGAAGGCCCACCCGGCGCCCCTCGGACGCCGGGCGAGCCCGCAGCCGGACCGGCTCAGCGGGTCGACATCTCCCGCAAGGAGGCGAGCAGTTCGGTGCCGTTGGGGACCCCCAGACCGGTGCAGGCGTTCCAGCCGGGGGCGGCGCTGAAGTCACCGTTGGAGCCGTCGATGATCTCGCGGAAGCCGCGTGCGGTGTGGCCCGGTGTGGCACCGGCGTACAGCAGGGGGTGGAGCATGCCCAGCGGGCGCCCCAGTGCCTGCACCAGCCGGCAGGTCAGGGCCGCCCAGAGGGGCGCCACGGCACTGGTGCCGCCGATCACCGAACGGTGGCCGTCCACCAGCACCTGATAGCCGGTGGCCGGATCGGCGACGCCCGACACATCCGGTACGCCACGGCCCGGGGGGCTCCCGTTGTGCGGGACCCCGGCAGTGGTCTGCCACGACGGAAGGCCGAACGCCTCGCTGACACCGCCGCCGGTGGCCCCGCCGGCGGCGCTGCCGCCCCAGACCCGCTCATGGCGTACGTGGCCGGTGGCCGGGTCGGCGTCCAGCCGGGTGCCGCCGCAGGCCAGCGCATGCGGGCTGGACGCCGGGAAGTCGGTGTGCGGCAGTCCGTCGCCGACCCCGTCCCCGCTGCCGTCGTCACCCGCCGCGGCACACACGGTCACGCCGAGCGCCGCGGCATCGGCGAGCGCCTCGTCGATGACCGCCCGGGCCTGGTCGGTCCAGAACGGCTCGGCGGCGCCCCAGCTGATGCTCAGCGCGGCCGGCGTCGGGGTGTCATGGACGGCCGCGCTCACCGCGTCGGCGAAGCCCTGGTCGGTGTTGTGCGCGAAGTACACCTTCTGCTCCGCACCGGGCGCCAGCGCGCCCGCGACCTCGATGTCCAGCAGCACCTCGCCGTCGGCGCCGTCGGGGTCCCGGCCCGGCACATTGTGGGCGGTCCCGACCTTCACCGCGGTCACCCGGGGGCTCTTCGGCAGGCCGAGCGAGGCGAAGTAGGTGTCGAGCTCGGACTGTTCGAAGCCGCCGCCGAGTTCGATGATCGCCAGAGTCTGGCCACTGCCGTCGGTCCCGGGCGGGAAGTGGTAGACCTCGGCCAGCTGCGACGGCTTGTAGGAGATCCGGTGGGCCTTTTTCCTGGCCCGCCGCAGATGGGGGCGGGCCTGCGGCCGGTCGTCCAGCCCGAGCACCGCGACGACCACGCCCTCCAGTGCGGCGGGCACCTCCAGCGGGCCCTCGCGGTGGCGGTGCTCGACGGGGTCGCCGCCGGTCGGGTCGGGGCTGGCGGCACGGACCAGCCGGGTCCGGAACGCCGCGGCCATCTCGTCCGCCGAGCCCGTCACCTTGACCCGGCGGGACGCCAGATCGACGTCGGTCACCCGCAGCCCGAGGCGGCCCAGCACCTCGCGGAGCAGCTCGGCGTCGGCCGGGTCCGCACCGTACTGCCGGGCCAACTCGGCCTGCGGGATCGTCTCGGGCCCCGTGATCAGCTCATGGGGGACCTCCGCCTTGCGGCGCAGTACGACGGTGGCCTCGACCGGCTTCGAGCCGTCGAGGGGGCCCGCCGGGCGCGCGTCGGGTGCGGCCGAGCGCTCACTGCCAGGCACAGGGACAAATCGCTCATTCATAGCACAAATTATCGACCCGATCGCGGCGGACCTGCACCCCGAGAATCCCCCACAAGGTGCCCTGTCACCCCGGCGAGCCCCTCCCGAACCACCGGGTCACGCGGCCCGGAACTGCGGTCCAGGCGTCCGTCGAGGGGTCCTGGTTTTCCGAAGCGCTGCGGCGCACCCCACGTCAGTCGGTGGACAGGGCGGCAAGGAGGTCGCCGACCTGGGCGTCGGGCAGGTCGCGGGCGACGTCGGCCAGCGCGACCATGCCGACCAGGTCGTTGCCGTCGATGACCGGCAGCCGGCGCACCTTGTGCGCGGTCATCGTGCGCAGGATGTGGTGCGTGTCGTCGTCCACGTCGATGGCCACCACCTCGCCCTGGGCCAGTTCCCCGGCCTTAGTGGCGGCGGGCTCCCGCTCCCTGGCCAGGACCTTGAGCACGATGTCACGATCGGTGAGCATGCCCCTGAGCTTGTTGTCGCCGCCGCAGATGGGCAACGCCCCCACCCCCAGCTCGGCCATCTTCTTGGCCGCCAGCACCACGCTCTCCTCCAGGCCGATGCACTCCACACCGGGCGTCATGATCTCTCTCGCGCTGGTCATACGCCGTCTCCCGTCTCGCGGAGCAGGGGCGCGTACCCGCGAATCGGCCGAGGGGGCCCGCACGCACGGGTACGCAGATACCACTTCACGTCGAAGAGCAGCCGAGCGCGACACAAGCAGGGCTGGCTGGAGCACACCGGTGCCCGGAGGGCGAGCCGTCCGCGGAGAGCGCTTCGAGCAGGCTGCCGGCGTGCAGGTTCGGCAGCGCGCGAGCCACATCGGCCAGCGCCACCATGCCCACCAGCCGGCCACCGTCGATGACCGGGAGGCGGCGGACCTTGTGACTGGCCATCGTCCGGAAGATTTCGTCCGCGTCGTCGTCCGCGCCGACGGTGACCACGCCCTGCGCGAGTTCGCCGGCCTTCGTCCGCCGGGGGTCCTTGCCCTTGCCGAGAACCTTGATCACGATGTCCCGGTCCGTCAGCACGCCCGTGAGGCTGCCGTCACTGCCGCGAATCGGCAACGCCCCGACGGCCAGCCGGGTGAGTGTGCATGCCGCGTCCAGGACGCTGTCCTCGGCGCCGATGCACTCCACTCCTGGGGTCATGATGTCGCGTGCCACAGGCATAGCGTCCGCCTTGGTGAGGTGTCGGGGTTCAGCCGGGCGCAACGAGCCGGAGCGCCGGCAAACGCCTCCCCCCAACCGGTGGGCACCGAACGGCAGGGGTGGGCCGGGCGGGCCGCCCCTGCCGGGGTGCACCGGCGATGCTGTGCTTCCTGCCGTCGGTTGCCGTCAGCGGCCGACGGCCCTGCGCAGCTGCTCCTTGGTCATGGTGGAGCGGCCGTCGATGTGCTTCTTCTTGGCCTCGGCGTAGAGCTGGTCCTTCGTGGGGCCCTGGGGGCCGCGGTGGGAGCGCTCGCCGCCGCGCTGGGAGGCGGACTTGGGGTCGCGGGTCGAGGTCCGGCTCGCGGACCTCGCCTCTCCCGCCCGGGCGCGTTCCTTGTTGACGGTGCGCGCGGCGATCTCCTTCGCGCGCCCCCGGGAGGTCCCGCGCTTTTCGGCGCCCTCCTTGATGTGCTCGTACTGCCGCTCACGCTTACTGCTGGATCCTGCCGGCATCACACACTCCTCATCTCGCGGCTCAAGGGCCTTTGTCTTCAAGTGGCGGGTACCCGCATACCGGCACGAATGCGGGCGCGCCGCTACCAGTCCACGACGAAACGCCTCCTGACGCGACACGAAGGAGAGCGGCGGCGCCCGCACCGGTCCGGCCCGGTGCGTACGGCCTTGCAGGCGGAGAGGAGGCGCGCCCATTGCTCCGAACGGGCAGGCCGGGCGCCGGCCCGGCCCCGCCTTGACGGCCCAGGGGGCAGTCATCCCTCGTCCGCCGCCACGACCCGCACCGTGTCGAGTTGGGTGTCGACGGCGTCGGGAAGGTTCATTCCCGCTTCGACCCCTGAGCGCAGGTAACGCAGCACGGGTTCGGTGAGCAGTTCGCCCGGCAGTACGGTCGGGATGCCGGGCGGATAGGGCGTGATCATCTCGGCGGCCACGCGGCCCACGGCGTCCTGCGCGGGAACGTCTTCCACGGGACCGAAGAAGGCGTCGCGCGGCAGGCAGGTCTGCGGCAGCCGCAGGGCGGCGGGAGGCGGCACGTCGACCGTCGGGGCGGGGCGCAGCTCCGACGCAGCGGCAGAAACAGCATTCAGCGCCGCCAGGAGGACGCCCGTCGTCTCCTCGTCATCGGCGTGGGTGAGCTGGGTGTTGATGCGGCGATGGTCCGACAGATGCACATCGACGCTTCGGTGCGTGCGAAGCCAGTCGGCCACCCGGTACCCCGTGGTCCCCAGCCCGCTGACGTCGATGACGACGGGAAGCGGGTCGAAGTCGTCCGCCAGGCCGGGCCCGCAGAAGTCCGCACGGCCGTGTACGTGCAGGCCGTCGATCGCCTCGATGGCCTCCCGCACCCGGCTCGCCAGGCGGAGGGCGCCGTCGAGCAGGCCCCGGCCGTGCTGGGCCATTTGCCGGCGCCAGCCGTCGAGGCCGGCGTAGATCGGCACGGACGGACTGGTGGTACCGAGCAGATCGGCACGGGTCTTCAGCAAGGTCGGGTCGATCAGGTCACCCTGCAGATGGAAGACGGAACCTTGCTCCAGGCCGCTCCCCATTTTGTGGATGCTGGTCACACAGAGATCCGCACCGGCGTCCATGGCCCAGGTGGGCAGATCAGGATGGAAGGGCAAGTGCGCCCCCCACGCTTCATCCACGATCAGTGGGCGCCGTCGACGGTGGCAGGTGTCCGCGAGGGCGCGGAGGTCCGCGCAGGTGCCGTACGGGGTCGGGCTGGTGACCAGTGCTCCTTTCGCGTCCGGGTGGGCCGTGAAGGCCGCCTCGAAGTCGTCGGCGGACGGCGGGTGCGCCAGGTGCCGGTCGGCGTCCCACCGGGGATCCACCCATACGGGCTGGATGCCGGCGAGGATCAGGCCCGCGACGACGGACTTGTGCGCGTCCCGGCCGATCAGCAACTTTTCGTGGGGATGCGCGACGGAGAGCATGGCGGCCTTCACCGACAGGGAGCTGCCGCAGGTCGAGAAGAAGGTGTGGGAGGCGTGTACCGCATCGGCCATCAGCCTCTCGGCGCGTTCGAGGACTCTGCTGCCGGTACGCCGGTCGTCGAGGCCGCCGGAAGCCAGGACGTCCCCGTAGAAGACGGCGTCGCCCAGAACGTCGCGGACCCGCGGGTCGGCACCCCGGGCCTGCTTGTGGCCGGGAGGGCTGAACGACAGCTGTTGCGACGCGTGATACCGGGCGAGGGCTTCCAGCACGGGCGCCTGGCTGTGGTCAAGGGGCATAGCAGACGGCTTCCCGACGTCGTGAGTGAGTAATCGGGACGTCAGGAGTGACGCAACGCGACGTCAGGAGTGACGCCTCACGTCCCCGCATTCATCCCCTCATGGGCAGCCCGACCGTCGTAGGCCACGGGAAGGTGCGGTTCATGCGGGGGCGCGGGACAGTGACAGAACCGCGGCCCCGTCCGGCCCCCGTCCGGCCCGTGGACGCAGAGGGGACACCGATGGTTGAACGTCAGACAGAGCCCGCTGGGCAGGAGTACGACGCCACGCCCTATCTTCCCCGGCGCGGCGGCCTGCCGGCGTATCGGCGTGCCGCGGCACGCTGCCAGGGCTGCCCGCTGTTCCGGGAGGCGTCCGGGACGGTCTTCGGGGCGGGTGACACCTCCGCGCGGATCATGTTCGTCGGAGAGCAGCCGGGAGACCAGGAGGACCGGGCGGGAGAGCCGTTCGTCGGGCCGGCCGGTCGCCTGCTGCGGGAGGCGCTGCACGAGGCGGGGATCGTCGAGAGCCAGGCCTACTTCACCAATGCCGTCAAACATTTCAAGTTCGAGGTGGCCGGGCGGGGCAAGCGGCGGATCCACAAGCCGCCGAGCCTGCGGGAGATGTCGGCCTGCCGCCCCTGGCTGAGTGCCGAGTTGCGCCTCGTGGACCCCGAGCTCGTGGTCGCGCTCGGTGCGACCGCGGGCAAGGCACTCCTCGGGTCGTCGTTCCGGGTCACGAAGGACCGGGGTGCCCTCCTTCCGCTGCCCCAGGACGAGCATCAACCGCCCGGCCGAGCAGGGGGAATGGTCGTCGCGACGCTGCATCCCTCGGCGGTTCTCCGGTCCGATGAGCGCGAAACGGCGTACGCGGGCCTCGTATCGGACCTCCGGGTGGCCGCCGGCGCGTTGGGCTGAGCGGGAGCGACGCCGAGCGCCCGGGCGGGTCGGCGCGCGGAGGCCGACGCGGAGGCGTCGAGTGCGCACACCTCGGGGCCGGTCTCAGACGGCGAGAGTGCCAGCCGCCACACGTGCCGTCCGCGCCTCCGGTGTAGAGCGTGCCCTCGGCGTCGGCCACCACGTCTTCCGGCCCCTGAATCTCGGTGGCGATCACTCGGAGGGCGGGGAGCCGCTGCGGCTGCCCGCCGGGCTTCGGGGTGCGCCCGGCGCGCCGGCTCACGAGGTCTTCCGCTTCCTCGCCGCCTTGGCACATCGCGTCATCTCCTCGGCATACGGGAGGGCGACGCAGGCACCGATGGCGAGGCCGAGGCCGGCCAAGTAGGCCACCGACAGGGGGTTGTTCTTCGGGAGCAGCTTCCAGTCGTCGGGGGCGACGCCGCCGCGCAGCATGGCGCGGACCTGGTCGGCGTGCAGGCAGCACGTAAAGGCCAGCGCGGCGAGCGGCAGGACCTCCAGGAAGCTGTGGATGTGCTGCTCCACCGGGCGGACTTCCCGTTCGCCGGTCGCCAGGCTCACATCCCAGAGCGCGGTGGCCCCGTGCGCAACGGCGGCGCCTCCCATGACGGACAGCACGAGCGGGTTGACCTTGGCCAGCAGGCCCATCGCCACGGGGACGCCCGCTTCCGTCATCATCAGGGCGTGCAACGCCGACTCACGCATTCCGGTGGTGTCCTCGATCCGCGTACGGCGATGCATGATCCAGTCCGCCACGGCAGGCACACACCACAGGGGCAGCACCCCGTACAGGAGAAACCGCCGGTTCGCGCCCTCCGTATCGAAGGAGCCTGCGGGAACCGGCAGATCCCGCGGCCGCCGCCACTGCTGCCAGGCACGCGCTACCGGACTGTGCCGCAGATCCATGTCCTGCCTCCGGAATCGCTGCGCATCGAGGGCGCCGGGTGCCGTCGGCACCACGTCCCCCTCCTCGCCGCTCTCAGATCACAGGCCGGGTACCCCCACCGCGCGCCTCCCACGCACGTTCCTCGGCCACCTAGCCCAAGCAGGCGGCACCCCTGACGGGGGTCGAGATGCGGCTGAGGTGCTTGTCCCTCAGCCTGGAGAGGTGTGGAGGGGCCGAGCCGAGGCAAGACGGCAGAGAGCGGTGAGGTGGCGCCGGGGCCGAGGTACCTCGGAAGCGCGTGCCCGCAGCCGAGCACCCCGGAGACGACCGCGCACCCGCCGCCCACGTCACCACTCAGGGCTGCTGCTGAGGCCCTCGGCCCACGCGCCTGCGGCCGCCGAGCCCGGACAGCCCGCTCACGCATACCCGGGAGGTCTGCCATGTCGGGTGAAGATCCGGCCCCGAGCAATCCGGTCACCGAGCACCCCCAGCCCGAATTCCCGCAGCAGGACCAGACGCACCCCGGCTGGACGGGGCCGATGGACCCGCCTCCCGACCACGGCGAGGAGTCCTACCGGGGCAGCGACCTCCTCGCCGGGCGCAAGGCCGTGGTGACCGGGGGCGATTCCGGGATCGGCCGGGCCGTGGCCCTGGCGTTCGCACGTGAGGGGGCGGACGTGCTGTTCACCTTCCTGCCCGCGGAAGAGGAAGACGCTGCGGAAACCACCCGGCTCGTCACCGACGCAGGGCGCACGGCCGTACCGGTCGCCTGCGACATCCGGGAGGAAGAGCAGTGCCGGCTGCTCATCGCACGCGCGGTGAAGGAGTTCGGCCGGATCGACATCCTGGTGAACAACGCGGCCTATCAGATGTCGCAGCCGGACGGCATCGAAGCCATCACCACGGAACAGTTCGACCGGGTGATGCGCACGAACCTGTACGGCATGTTCTGGCTGTGCAAGAGCGCGCTGCCGCACATTCCCCAGGGCGGCTCCATCATCAACTCCGCCTCGGTGCAGGCCTACAAGCCCAGCCCGCACCTGCTCGACTACGCAACGACCAAGGGCGCCATCGTCACCTTCACTCAGGGCCTCGCGCAGATGCTGGCCTCCGACGGCATCCGGGTCAACGCCGTTGCGCCCGGCCCGGTCTGGACGCCGCTGATCCCGGCGACCTTGCCGGACACCACCACGTTCGGCAAGCAGTCACCTCTCGGCCGGCCGGCCCAACCCGCGGAAATGGCTCCGGCCTACGTCTTCCTCGCCTCCCCGCAGGCGAGCTACATCACCGCGGAGATCGTCAACGCGACCGGGGGAACTCCCTTGCCCTGATGCCCTGATGTCCTGAGGGAGTGCGAGCGGACAGGAGCCGCCGTCCGCCGCTCTCGGGCGTCAGCAAGGACTTCGGGACCGCCCGCCAGGGGCCCGGATACCACCTCCCCCGACGGGTACCCGACCGGAATGGAGACCCTGCGCATCGAAGCATTGACAGTGCATCAGCAACTGGCCACCGGGAACGGGGTGAGTGGCGCCCTGCTCGTCCTCGTGGGAATTCTCGTCGTCGCCGTGCTCATTGCGGCCTTTGCCTGGGGACGTCGCCTGAAGGCTCGTGAGCCGGGCCCGCCCGGGCCCGAGGAGCAGCCACGTCTGCCGGCGGACGGCCCCGTGGGCTATGCCGTGGAGGACCGCGAGCCGGACGAACTCGCTCCGCGCGAGCAACGGCTCACCCCGCACGAGGTGAAGGGCAACGGCATCGAGTCCCGGCGCCGCCGGTAGCCGCCACGCTCGGCACTACCAGGCGCCCTCATGCAGGTGGGAGGACCTATGGATTCGACGGGCCCACGGCAGGCGGCCCCGGGGCGGGCGGAATCGCCCGAGGAACGGGCCGATCGACGGTGGAACGAGCTGCTGCAGGAGGTGCGGGTGGTCCAGACCGGTGTGCAGATTCTTTTCGGGTTTCTGCTGACCGTGGTGTTCACTCCCCGGTTCGCCACCCTCCCGCCCGGCGACAAAACCCTCTACGTGGTCACCGTCCTGCTGGGCGCGGCGACCACCGGCACTCTCATCGCGCCGGTGACATTCCACCGGTTCCTCACCGGGCACCGGCTGAAGCCCGAAACCGTGGTCTGGGCCTCGCGCCTGGCGCTTGCCGGAATCGTCCTCCTCCTGGCCACGGTCACCTCGGCTCTCCTCCTCATTCTGCGGATCGCCATGGACAATGCCGCCGTCCCCTGGGTCGTCGCGGGTCTGGTGGCCTGGTTCCTGTTCAGCTGGTTCGCACTGCCCGCCTGGGCTCGCCACCGGCACTCGGCCGCCGGCCGGCCGTCACAAGGATGAGCGCCGGTAGTGGTAGGCGGAGGGCGTTCGGGTAGCCGCTCCGGGAGGGGCGGGGCACGTCAGTGGGGGCGGAACACGTCGTTCCCGGCGGATTCGATTCGTCCCCTCGATGTCGTTTCCCCGGCCGAATAAAGAGCCAGCCGGCTGCGCAGCGGCACGTACCACGCGAGAGGGAGGCACAGTGAACGTGAACGACGCCCAAGAGGCAGCACAGACCAATCAAGGTGCGGCCCAGGTCCAGGTGGCGGTATCCGATTGCCCGCCGGAAGACGCGCAGACGGTTTTCAGCGCGCTCAACGCGGTCTTCGTCTCCGACCGGGCGACGGACGATGCCCCTCCGGACTCGGCCGGAACCGGTGTGACGGTGTGGGCTGCGACCGTTGACGTGTCGGCGCCACCGGCCGAGGCAGCGCCTCGACGGCTGACCGCGCCGGTGACGGCCACCGTCCAGGGCGGCTATTGGGCGGTCGACCGCCTGCGCGCCGGCCTGGCGTCGGTTTTCGCGCTCCAAGAGGTCGGTTCGACATCCGGTGACCAGGAACAGGAGGCACAGCTGCGCTTGGTGACCCGGCCGACCGCCGCGTAACCACCTCATGGCGGGCCTGCCCATCCCGAGAGCTGACGGCATATCAGCTTAAAGTGGCCGATGCGCTCGCCACATGCGCTCATCCGGTCAGCGGCGAGCGCCGGGGCGAACCGGCGGCGCATAAGAGCGGCACGCAAGAGCGGCACGCAAGAGCGGCACGTAAGAGAGGCCGGGATGGAGACGTCGACGGACCGGATTGCGGAACCGTGGGGCAGCCGGAGCGCGTACGGCCCTGGTCAGCCCTGGCCGGTACGCGTGGATGCGCGTTTCGCGCCGGGGGTCCGCCCGGCCGACGTGGAGCGATGGGTGCCGTCCGCGTCGCTGCTGCACTCCAACGGCGATGCGATGGACATCGCCGTGCTCGGCGGCCGGATCGTCGGTGTGCGGGGGCGCGCCGTCGACCGGGTGAATCGTGGCCGTCTGGGGCCGAAGGACTTGTTCGGGTGGCAGGCCAACGCCTCGCCCGACCGGCTGACCCGGCCGCTGGTCCGCGAGGGCGGCCGGCTGGTGGAGTGCGACTGGCCCACGGCGATGGGCCGGGTGGCGTCCCGCTCCCAGCAGCTTCTGACGGAGCGGGGGCCCGGGTCGGTCGGCTTCTACACCTCAGGTCAGCTGTTCCTTGAGGAGTACTACACCCTCACGGTCCTCGCCCGGGCCGGCATCGGCACCCACCACCTGGACGGCAACACGCGATTGTGCACAGCCACCGCCGGTGAGGCACTCAAGGAGAGCTTCGGTACGGACGGTCAGCCGGGCTCCTACACCGATATCGATCACGCCGACACCCTCGCACTCTTCGGCCACAATGTCGCCGAGACGCAAACCGTGCTGTGGATGCGCATCCTCGACCGCCTGGAAGGGCCGCAGCCGCCACGGTTGATCTGCGTGGACCCCCGCCCGACAGCTGTCGCCCGCCGCGCGACGGTGCACCTGCCCCTGCGGGGCGGCACGAACGTCGCCCTCCTCAATGCCCTGCTCCACGAAATCCTGCGCACCGGCCGCATCGACCGCGACTACCTGGCGGCGCACACCGTCGGCTTTGAGGGACTCCAGGCCCAGGTGGCCGCCTGCACCCCGCAGTGGGCTGCCGGGATCTGCGACGTTCCCGCGCGGTTGATCTGCGAAGCCGCCGAAATCCTGGGAAGCGCCGAGCGGTTGGTGTCCACCGTCCTGCAGGGCGTCTACCAGTCCCACCAGGCCACCGCCGCCGCCGTCCAGGTCAACAACCTGCACCTTGTCCGCGGCATGCTGGGGCGCCCAGGGGCCGGAGTCCTGCAGATGAACGGGCAGCCCACCGCCCAGAACACCCGGGAATGCGGAGCCAACGGCGATCTGCCGGGGTTCCGCAACTGGCAGAACGAGGAGCACATCGCCGACTTGGCGCGGGTGTGGAACGTGACACCGGACCGCATCCCGCACGACAAGCCGCCCACCCCCGCGATGGAGATGTTCCGTTACGCCGAGCAGGGCTCGATCCGGATGCTGTGGATCAGCGGCACCAACCCGGCCGTCTCCCTGCCGGAGCTGCACCGGATCCGTTCCCTCCTCGCCCAGGACCGCCTCTTCGTCGTGGTGCAGGACCTGTATCCGACCGAGACCGCGCAGCTGGCCGACGTGGTCCTGCCGGCGGCCACCTGGGGCGAGAAGACGGGCACCTTCACCAACGCCGATCGCACGGTGCACCTGTCCGAGAAGGCCGTCGACCCCCCGGGCCAGGCCAGGCCCGATCTCGACATCTTCCTCGACTACGCGGCCCGCATGGACTTCCGCGACAAGGCCGGCGCACCCCTCGTGGCCTGGCACGACGCACCGTCGGCGTTCGAGGCCTGGCAGCGGTGCAGCGCCGGCCGGCCGTGTGACTACACCGGTCTGAGCTACGACCGGCTCCGCGAAACGGGCGGAATCCAGTGGCCCTGCAACGATCAAGCCCCGCACGGCACCGAGCGCCTCTACACCGACGGCATCACCTGGGCGGACCCGGACCTGTGCGAGAGCTACGGCAAGGACCTGGAGACCGGAGCACCGGCCGACTCCGCCGCATACCGCTCCCTCAACCCCCAGGGCAAAGCGGTCATCAGGTCCGCCGCATACCTCCCACCGCCCGAGGACACCTCCCCGGACTTCCCGCTCCAGCTCAACACCGGCCGCACCCTCTACCACTTCCACACCCGCACGAAGACCGGGCGCACCCCTCAACTCGACGCCGCGGCGCCTGACGTGTGGGCCGAACTGTCCGCCACCGAGGCCGCGGCACACGCACTGGGCGAAGGCGACCTCATCGAGGTCACCACGCCCCGCGGCGCCCTACGAGCCCGCCTGAGAATTACCGCGATGCGGGACGGCATGGTCTTCGTGCCCTTCCACTACGGCTACTGGGACACCCCTGACGGCCCACCGCCGGAGGGTGCGGGCCGGGCTGCGAACGAGACGACCCCCACCGACTGGGACCCGGCCTCCAAACAACCCCTGTTCAAAACCGGCGCCGCCCGCGTCAGCCTCGTCACCCGCTCCGACGGCACGCCGGCCCCCGCGCCGACCATCACCGCCTCCGCACCTGCGTCACCCGGCAGCCTCCCGCCGACCGCGGGCGGGGTGGAGTCGTACGCCACCCACGAGGGCTGAGGGCGTCGGAACATGCCGCAGCTCAGAGAGGACTCAGAGCTTCTCTACTCCCCTCGTCAACACTCGTGCCCCCCACTGCGAATACATGGCTCCGTCTCCCGCGGCGCTACCGCAACCGGGTTCGCCTCCCGCGCGGCCGAAGTAGTTGCAGGCGAGCCGTCGCCCGCCTCGTTCGCCGACAGGGCACGATCGGCGGGCGGCGGCCTCTATGCCGCCTTCTCATGGCACTGACGCTCGGGACTCAGGGCCGGTAGATGCACTCCGCCAGTGTCGCGTGCTTCTTCCAGCCCAGCGTCTCGTACAGCGCACGCCCGGCGTTGGTCGCGCCGAGGACGCCGAGGACCGCGCCCTCGTCCAGGGCGCGGTCGGCGAGCGTGCGCATCACGAAGCCGCCCAGCCCACACCGCCGATGGACCTCCTCAGTCACCACGCGATCCACGACCGTGGCTTCCCCGAGGACCGCCATCTGCCCCTGGGCCGCCGGCCTGCCCGCCGCATCCAGCACCCGGACGCAGGTGACGGCTTCGATGGTCTCCACGGTCGCGGTGTACCCCTCGGGCACGACGGGGTGTGTGGCCATCAGGTCAACGGCCATCAAATGTCCGGTCTCCTCCCGGGGCGCCACCCAGCCCCGGGACAGCCAGGGCTCGATCTCCTCCGGCTCCGCGGGCATCTTCATCCAGGTCCGCGGCACGGACACCGAGGCAGCGGCGCTGCGGACCAACAACTCCTCGACCTCTGGCAGGACATGGCGTCCTACTTCGACGGGGTTGTCGGCCACCTCGATGTAGAAGCCCCAGGGCTTCCCGACCGGCGGGGGCGTCCGCCGTGACACAGCCCAGCCCGCCACCCAGGTCCTGACGATGTCCGCAACCATCAACCCTCCCGAAACGGCGGCCGCGCCAAACGGCCGAGTAATAGTCAGTCATCGAGAGTGCACATTACGTTGCCGTGCGGCGGGCGGCATCCGTTTCGGGGCCCTGTTGGCTGATTCCGCCCTGCTGGATCTTTGTCCAGCAGGGCGGCGTGCTGCGAAGGGTGGTGTTCGAGTCGCCGCGAGGGGTGTGCCGGCGAGCGAGGTGTCGAGTCGGACGAAGTGCCTGGCCGCGTCGGTGAGTTGGTGTCGCAGTCCGGTCTCGTCGAGGCCGCGGTACCTGTTTCGGGTGCGGCCTCCCCCGGGGGCGCCAACCGCATCGGTCCGCGGGCAGGGGGCAAGGCAGGTGTCCTCGGGCGCCTGGCGGCAGGCCGGCACGCTGCGCGGCCGCACTTGATCTGCCGCAGGTCCGGGGTGCCGTCCGGGTGTTCGTTGATCCATGACAGTCCACCGCGGTCGAGGTGCCTGCGGGCGCGCGTCACGGCCTCGTAGGCGAGGCGGACTTCGGCTTCTTGGCCTACCCAACCTAGCGTCACTGGCCATACACCTGCTCGGTGGCGTGGCCTTCAGCGCTTCAGTGCTCGTAGCGCTCACGTTCTGGGCGCATGCACCCGAACAGGCGTGGCCGAAAGCTCGGTGGCGACTTATCGTCGCCGCCGTCATGAGTGTGAGGAGACACAGTCGAGTGGTTGTCAGCGGTAAACAACAGCACGTACAGCGTCGGGGGGTCTGGGCCGTCCGCGCGGCGCGGCTGTTTGACGGGTACACAATGCGGTCAGGGCGCCCACTGGTGCTCATCGATGGCTCGCGCATTGCGGGTGTCGACATGACGGGAGCGATTCCTTCTGCGGACCTGCGCGTTCTGGATCTCGGTGACGCCACGCTGCTGCCCGGGCTCATCGACTCTCACGTACACCTTGCCTTCGACCCGGACGACAAGTCGAAGGAAGCGATGGCACATGAAGATGCCCGCACCACCCTGGCACGCATGCGCGTCCACGCCGGGCAACAGTTGCGGGCGGGGGTCACCACCGTACGGGACCTCGGCGACCGTCATTTTCTCGCCGTATCGCTCCGTGACCACTACACGGCAGGGCCAGAAATGGGTCCGGAGGTCCTCGCCGCCGGACCGCCCATCACGCGAACTCGCGGACACTGCTGGTTCTTGGGCGGCGAAGCCGACGGCGTCGCCGCCGTGGAGGCCGCAGTCAAGGAACGTGTCGCACGCGGCGCCGACGTCGTCAAGATCATGGCAACCGGTGGCGTGATCACCCCCGGATGGGGACCGCACCAGTCGCAGTACACCCGCGACGAACTCGCGGCGGTAACCCGGGCGGCCCATGCACACGGGAAACCGGTCACCGCCCATGCTCACGGTCGGCAGGGAATGGCTGATGCCGTCGCAGCCGGTGTCGACGGCATCGAGCACGCCTCCTTCTTTACCGAAGACGGTGTCGAACCCGACTGGAGGACCGTTGCGGCCGTGGTGGAGGCAGGCGTCTTCATCGGCGCCACCGAAGCATGGCTTCCGACCGGCTCGATGGTCGCACCACACATGGCACAGCGCGTAGAAGAGCGAAGTGCGAATTTCGCACGGATGCACCGCGAAGGAGCTCGACTGGTCTGCTGCTCCGATGCCGGTGCCGGCCCCCGCAAGCCCCACGGCGTACTCCCGCACGGGATCATCCAGATGGGCTCGCTCGGCCTCACCAACACCGAAGCCCTGGCTTCGGCCACCACCCTCGCCGCACAAGCATGTCGGCTGGACGATCGCAAAGGACAGATCGCCGTCGGCTACGACGCCGACCTCATCGCAGTGGCCGGCAATCCCCTACACCATCTGGAAACCCTGCTCGACATCCGATCCGTGATCCGCGCGGGAAGGATATGCAAGGGCAGGTCCGAGAAGGAAGGGCGAGCCGAGCTGCCCCGAGATTCGTAGCGCCCGGTGATCTTGTTTCAGGCGGCCGGTACCCCCATGGAGCGGCTGCTCAGACGCCTCCGATCAGCGCCCACCGCTGGGACTTTTCAGGGACTTTCCGCTCTGTCAGAGGGACTTCCGAGGGACTTCCGGCTGCCCAAAGCGGCAAGCGCAGGAAAGGCCGGAAAGGGCCTCCGATTCAGGTCGGAGGCCCTTCCCGGTGCAACGTTCCAGCTGGCGGCGGACGAGTCGGCCTGTACGCCGGGTTCTGTCGCCCACGGCAAGGATCATGCTTTGACCTGCATGTTTGCATGATCTTTTCGGGCCGTTGGGCCCGCGGGGACTTCTCGGGGACTTTCAGTCGAGATCGGTGAACCACGCCTCGATGGCGGAGAGTCCGCGGGCGCCGGCCTGCGGCATGAAGTGAGTGTAGGTGCGGAGAGTGAAGGCCGGGTCGGAGTGACCGAGCCACTGCGCCAACGAGACGATCGACTCGCCCGCCTCAAGCATCACCGAGGCATAGGTGTGCCTCAGGACGTGGAATCCGTGCTCCCGGCTCGGCTCCCAGACGCGGGTGACCTTCTCCCCCGGCTTCGACTTCGCCAGGGGCGGGATCACCCCGGCCTTGGCGAGCGCCGGCTTCCAGGCCTTGGTGTTCCAGGTGGTGCGGTTGATCGCGCCGCCTCGTGTCGTACTGACAAGCAGCGGGATCGTGACCGTACGCCGCTTCTCGCGGGGGAGGTCCGGCTCTTCCGGGTCAAGCCATGGCAGTGTGACCAGAACGGGCTTCAGCCGCTCCTGGTGCGTCAACAGCCGCTTGGCAAGGGCAGCGGACAGGGGGACGTCGCGCTCCTTGCCGCCCTTCGGCGGGCCAAAGTAGAGCTGTGACCGGTGCCGCAGGATTTGCCGCTCGATGTGCACCGAGTCTCCGTGGATGTCTCCGGGGCTGAACGCGAACGCCTCCCCCTGGCGGAGGCCGCACCCGACGCCGAGGTCGAGCGCCACCTGGTATCGGTCCGGGAGCCCTCGACGAACGGCGTCCACGCGCGACTGCTCCCAGGAGCGGGCTTTCCGTTCCGGCTTCTTCGGCGGCTTGATGCTGCTGTTGCCCTTGCAGGGGTTACGGAAGAGGCGTTTGTCCTCGACCGCGGCCTGCATGATCGCCTTCAGGTAGATCCAGGCAATGTGCGCCGTGCTGGCCCCGACTGCGCGCTGCACGTCGGCGGACCACTTGCGGAGTTCTGCCGTGCCGATGTCCCGCAGCGCGGTCTCACCCAGGTATGGCAGTACGCATCCCCAGATCCGATACTGCATGCTCTCCCGCGTCTGCGCGGGGTGGACCTGCGACGGCCACCAGTGCTTCTCGACATACTCGCGGAGGGTGATCTCGCCGTCGCGGGCGTCTACGAACTCGCCGCGGCGCGAGTCGGTCTGCGCCTCGGCGAGCCACGCCTTGGCGTCCGCGACCGTGTCGAACGAGCGATCTTGAACTCCCGGGATCCCCTTCACCCGGTAACGGGTGCGTTTCCCCCAGAGTTCGGTGCGTTCGCGCTTGCCGGTCTCCTTATTCGGCCGCTTCTTGAGCCACCTGTCCTCTATGTATCCCGCCATATGAAGCCCCTTAAGGTCGGACAGTCAATTCACAAGGCACATCCCGCACCTTGCTCAGCACACAGACGACCTCGGCCTGCACGAAATTCCCGGTATCGTCCACGACTTCAACTCGTGGCCTCTGATGCCTCAACCCGCCCCGACCGGTACGACGGCAAGATGGACCTTCCGCATCAGGCCACCGTCCGCGGCGAACGCCGCTGCGGTGCCCTGTTCATCGGGCTAAGGGCCGGGTTCGAGCGCGAATCCGCTTCCTGTTGTTCCGCAAGCCATGCATCGAGCAAGTCCCGGCGATACATGACCCGCCCGCCAGGGCCCATACGGAAGCTGGGCGGCCCCTGCCGCCGGTGACGCCAGACGTACAAGGTGTTCGTCGAGATACCGAGGTATGTAGCAGCGTTCTCCACGTTCAGGAACGCTGTCTCGACGAAAGGCTGCTTCTGATGACTCATTGGATATCTCCGGGAGAGAACTTCGCCGTACCGGCAGCCGCGCCGGTCTCCCACCAGCTATGCAGCGGCGATGTCCGGGCTGCTCTTGGTAGGCGAGACCAGCGTCCGGAGAAAAGCCGGTTTGGACCGGCCGCGATTAAGTGCTAGACACCGCTCGTAGCGGCAGGCCACCTGATCGGCCCGGCGGGCACTACGCATCCGGGACTCATCCACCAAGAGCATCAACGCGCATGTAGGCCGACATGAACGTGGTGATCACACCATCGTCCTGGCGGATCTTGCGCGAACCGGCATGTGCTACGCCGTCCGCTCACGGAGATAGCACCCCAGCCGTCGGCCTTGCATCCATGCCAGCCAAGACGCTTTCGTTCTTCCCGACGCTTCGGTACTACTGCCGCTCAGCTTCGGCGTGACCGCGTCGAGGAGGGTGCGGTCGGCTGGAGGGGCAACCGGCACAGCCGCTGCGAGCCTCGCCTACGAGCGCGTACGAGGCTGCCACAGCTATGCGTGAGAGGCCCCAGGCTGCGCCACCGAGGGCAATCCGGCGGAAAACCTCAGGCGTCCCGCACTCCAGTACCCACGCCCCAAGCCGACTACCTGACGGGTGCTCAGGTCATGGCAGGGGCGGACTGCCGAAGTTAATCACTCCAGATATTCGGTGTACACAGGTTGCAGAGGCCGACAGTGCGGCAGACTTGCCCCAGGCTGAGTGCAGCTTCTGTTGGGTGGGGCAGACGGGAGAACATGTCGTGGATGGGGGACGCGTAGCGGCACGCGGGTTTCAGTACCAGTATCTCCGCACGCTTGAGCAGTTGGCCGCGGTGCTCGATGAGCCCGGAATCGCCTGCGTTCGCGTCGAAGGCCCTCCAACAAGCGAGGGAACGGTAGATCAGGTCGACTTCGACGTCGTCGATCTTGATGGAGTCGTACGCATGGCGGCCCAGGTCAAGAGCCGGGTCGCAGGTGGTTCTATGAGCGGCGCGGCGGCACTGGGCATCCTCCTGGAGATGATCAATGGCAAGCACGAAGCCGATGTTTACCGCCTTCTGACGAATGGCCGCCCCGCTGCCAGGTCCGCACAACTCAACGAGATCTTGTCCTCTGCGGCGGGTCCGCAGGACTTGCGCGACGGGCTTATCGAGTTGTTCCGTGACGCTCCCCAACGAAGGAGCCAACTGGAGGGACTGGACGAGAATGGTCTCACTCGGTTGGGGCGTTGCCGGGTGGGTTACGACGCTCGTGATGATGACGAGATTCGTGAGCAACTGCGGAACACTTTTAGAGGTATTCGCAACCGCGCGCAACAAGGTCTGGGAGAGAGGTCTGCCGGCCTGCTCACTGGTTATCTGATCTCCGAGATCCTCGACCGGGCTGCCGACGTTACCGGCAAGCGGGCCAGCTTCTCGGTCGACGAGTTACACAGGCTCGTCTTGGTCGATGGGGAGACACTGGCGCGCACGACCGGGATGCGCGACTGGGGAATCCTCGTGGGGCCGGTGCCAGCAGTCCCGGATGTGGATCGGCCTGAACTTCTCGGCTGTCTTGTGGCCTCCCTTCCCCTGGCGAAAGGTCAGGTAACCCGTCGGGTCTCAATGGTCGGACCATCCGGCATTGGGAAGTCGAGTGCCGCAACTCTCTTTATCGCTGATCGTGCTGATGCGTACGATTTCATTGGCTGGATCGACTGCGAAACGGAGCACTCGACCCGCGCTTCATTCCAGCGCGTGTTGGACACTCTCAACCCGAATTCACCAGCCAAGCGACCGGATACCACCGTTGAGGATATCCAACAAGCCGTCCAAGGGGGTCTCGGCCGATTGCCGGGCCGCTGGCTATTGATCTGCGACAACGTGGGCTCAGCACGGGAGATCGATCCGTGGATCCCAAAGGTGGGGCGCGGTGATGTAATCGTCACCACCGTCAACGCGGCATCTCATCCAGGTAGTGGCGACATCGTGCATGTTTCAGCGATGGCGCGTGATGAATCCATTGAGCTGCTGCGCCGACGCCTTCGTCTCACCGATGGCGAGCGGGATCATTGGATGCAAGCCCTGGAACGTCTGGCCGAGGAACTGGGCGACTGGCCACTGGCCCTGGAACTTGGGGCCAGTTATCTATACAGCACTGGACTTGGGCTCGACTACGTCGACCATTACCTTCGGGAACTGAAAGTCCGCTCAATTGCTGACAGGGATTCAATCCCCCCAGGATATCCCCGCACGCTCGCCGCAGCACTCAACCTGTGCATCGATCGCCTTGATGCCCGTACCCAGTCCGAGGAACACCTTGAACCGCCTTCCGCAGCACTGCAGATGTTCTTCGCATCTGGGTTTCTGGCGTCGCACCAGATACCGGCTCACTTGCTCCTGGCGGCAGCAATCAGCGATATCGAGACTCTGGATCCAGATCATCGCGGCGCGTTTCTGGTCCCACCGGAAACGGTAAACCTAGGTGAGGCGCTTCGAGAGCTTCACCGATTCTCGCTCATCAAGAATGACTTGCCGCTTCCGCCTACATACGGAGAGACCCTTCCGGATGCCGAGCGAACGATCGCTGTAAATACGGTGAGTCAGGCTTTGGTCCGCGAGCGCCTCAAGAGCAACCCTGCACGCCCAACCGCTATGAACCAGTTGACAGGCCATGTGGAACGTTGGCTCAGCTCGTCTTCCCAACTCGGCGAACTGGAGCGGGTCCAGATTATGCAATCTCACGCCGAGACTCTGCTGACGCACATCGAGGACATGGGTTACACAAGTGAGCGTGTCGCCCTCTTGTATGGGAACCTATCCTCCCCCTACTATCTTCAGGGTGACGCATTACGGGCCGAACAGCTCATGCTTCATGAGTTGGATCACCTGGCGCGTCTGGAATCGACGAACGTCACACTGGTCACGCAGACACGATTTGCCTTGGCCGCCATTTACCTGCAAACTCAAGATGTTAGCACTGAGCAGCATGTGAGACTTGCAACCACCTTTAATGAAGCAGTTCAACACCTTGAGTATGTGCTACACCAAGCAAGGATGTGGGTGGATGAATATCCCAAAGCAGCACTCAAGTTCGCAGTTGACGCGCGTACGGTTCTCCACAATTCAGAATTTCCGGTGCCAGAGTCAACAAGGCTCGCTCTACTTGCAGATGCTTTCGTGGATCTAGAGTCGAGAATTGCCCCTACCTCCTACTCCATCACCCATGGAGCACTTGAGAAGGCAGAGGAATTTATCCAGCGGCATCAATACGCGGAGGCAGAACGATGCTGCCGTGAGCTGCTCGGCACGAGGCCTTCAGGGCATGTCGACCCAGAGGCGCGTCGCCGACTCATCGAGGCTCTGGCCATGCAGGCGAAGTGGAGTGAGGCAGTCGGTGAAGTCCGCTTCTGGAAGGAGAGTCCCGAAGCACCGCGACTCTTTCGAGGTTCGATTATTGACCTGATTCGCAACACGTGCCATGCGTGTGCTACTGGTCTTTCCTCCGGCGATATGCGTGCCATGCTCCTGCTAGACGAAGTTCTCGACTGGCCAGATCTCGACGAGTTCCTAAAACTGGGATCCGATGCTGATCGAGAAGTAATAGCGCTGGCGCGCGCCCTTCGGGAGGAGCTGAAATAGGCGGGTCACCTCCGTGGGGGACAACGGAAGCAACGCGCCGCCAGGAACGCCTGGGTGCAGAACTGGGCGCGGTGGCAATGCGTCGCCGGTAGAGCCTCCTGTCACGTGGAGTGCACGGGCCTGCCCACGGGTGTCCGGGGTGCGCCGTGGAAGACCTGTCGGACGTGCCACTCGCGGTGTCGTCTCGCGACTGGTAGGACGCCCGACTGTGGGCCAATGACCGGCCGGCCAGCGAGGGCAAGCACGTGCTGTCGGCTGACCTCACTGCGGCCGACAAAGCGTTGGGAGACGAGGATTCGGTGGTCGCCCCCAAGGCCCAGGACCCCCTTGTCGAAGAGCTTGTGGTGCAGTGAGCACAGGCACAGTCCGTTGTCGACCTCGTCCGGCCCGTCGTGTGACCACCAGCGCACATGCGCGGCCTCCAGCCCGACGGCGCTTGTGCCGAGCGCCCCGTCATAACCACAGAACGCGCACTGGAACTCGTAGGCCGTCAATATGAGGTCACGCATCCGTCGATCACGTTGCCGTCGGGCTGCGACATACGCGCCCTCCACGGGCCAGGTCTCGGCAAGCTCCAGGTCGAGGCCGACGGCTTCGCACAGATCGACGTGCAGGGACGGCGGGAAGTGGGTGTCCAGCAGGACCCTGGCCAGTCGGCCCAGCAGCGACGGCTCCTTGGCAAGCGCGGCCCGCAGGCCGGGCGCGAGCCGACCGGTAGCTCCACTGGAACGAAGGACCCGCACTCCGCTTCCGGGACTCCCCAGCCCCCGGTCGGTTCTGACCTCCCACACGCCGTCACTGACGAGATGATGGAAGGGATATGCGGGGGTCGTCGGGTGCGATGGCCCGTACTCGGAAAGCAGCCGCTTGAGCTCCTCCTCGACTGCGCTGTAGCGCAGTTCGCTGTCGACATCGTGCTGGTAGTTACCGAGTGCGTACAGCAACAGCAATGGTTTGTGCGGAGCCCGGACATCGCTGTTCGTCCACTGTCTGAGCTTCGCCACTCGATCGAGCCAGTCCATGGCCGCCAGGGTAGTTCGCGGTACCGACATCGCATCATGTCTGTCGATCAGCCGAGTACGGATGGGTGGCTGCGAGGTAGGCGCGGATCTGCTGGCGTAAGCCGGGATGGACGTCATATCGGCCGTGGCTGTCGGGCGCGCCACGCATGCCGCGCGGCGGGACGAGGCCGGGTGCCTGATCATGGCGAACTCGGCCTCATTAGTTAGTATTCCGAGTTCATCGTGTGACGCATGGGAGCCGAGGGCACCGCGATACATGCCGATTCGATGGGCCACCCTCATGGCGCCATGAGCTTGTATGAGCCCACCAGCACCCGACCGTCCCATTTCTGACCCTGCCATCTCAAGGAAATCGGGGGATTTCAGTGACGACACCGCCGCAACCTCAGCCGCAGCCGGGCCCGTCCCAAGCTCCTCAGCCCGCCCAGCACCAGCCGCCACAACCCCACGGCTACGGGCAACACGCTGAGCAGCCTCCCCAGCCTGTGGCCCCGGGTCAGTGGCAAGCACAGGACCAGGGACGGGGCTACGGTCAACCGATCGCCTGGGGGCAGGTCCCGACAGGTAACCCGTGTCCGGTCTGTCGGAACTGTGGCGCTATACCCGCTGTGGACGTCACCGTTCGCGGACACCAGGGCGTTCTCATCATGATGCGGTTCCTAAGCCTGAGGGGCCCGTTCTGTCGGAATTGCGGCACAGCCGTGCTGCGCGAGATGACCGGGAAGACGCTCTGGCAAGGCTGGTGGAGCCCCTTCTCCTTGATTGCCTTCACCCCTTTCACACTGATCTGGAATCTCACGGTCAGGGGCAAGCTCAACAAGCTCCCGCCGCCGGTTCCAGGGCAGCCCGGCCAGCAGCTCGATCCGGGAGTGCCGCTGCGCCGACGCCCCTCCGCTTTGGGGGCGTTGATCCCCTTGGCCTGGGTGCTGTTCCTGGTCATTCAGATCGCGATTCACCCCGCCGACGCCGCGACCAGCGAAAGCGTCAAGAAAAGCACCGACGGAGCCGAAAAGCCCCGCAGTGCGCTCAAGCTGGGTCAGCCAAGCCCCCAAGCCCAGGAAGTCCTGGGCGACGACAGCAAGCAAGGCAAGTTCGTCATCACGCCGCAGCGGGTCGTCATGGGCAAGCCTTCCGACCTCGATGAGTTGGACGAGATGGAGAAGGAGAAGAAGTACCCAGGCGCCACGCTGGCGTGGGCGTACGTGAACGCGAAGCTGGTCGGTGGCGACACCCCGCTCAGCGGGCCCACGGTGACGACGGACAGGGTCGGGTTGCTCTCCGAGGGCGGCCGCGAGGGAACGCCGTTGACCTTCATCGAAGCCCTGAAGAGCAGGCCCGCTGACTGCCAACCTGAGAAGATCAACGCCACCTGGCAGAAGGGCGAGGACCACACCCTGTGCGTACCCTTCGTGGTACCGAAGGCCCGGAAAGTCACGACTGTCACGTACTCCCGCAACACCCTCGACTACTCGCCCCGGTTGAAGTGGACCGTCGACTAGTTAGACGTGTGTTGTATTCCACGGCCCTGCCGCCATGCGCATCGGGACCGACCTTCATGCGCCCATATGGATGTGGGCGGACCAGAGCGTGGGGAAGCTGGGGAAACGGTCCCGCATCAGACGGGTCGCCCGGTGAACGCAGGCGCTGGTATGGGCGGGGTCGTATCCAACTGCCCCAAGGTGCGTGTAGATGTGCTCAGCGATGGTCGCGGCCATGGTGTCGTTGATCTCCCACAGTGTGCCTACGACGTGTGGGAATCCGGCGAGCTGGAAGGCAGTGACGACGTGCAGGGCTTCATCGGCGAGCCGGGGCGTAGTCACGGCAGTGCTGCAGGCGGACAGATAGGCGAACGCGGAGCTGTCCAGGCGCAGCCGGGAGACCTCCAGCACGCTGAGCGGCCGGTCTGCGTGGTCGTAGACCAGCAGATGGCTCCGGGACGGGTCGGTGGGGTCGGCACCTGCGTGGCAGGCGAAGTGTGCCCAGGGGTGGGTGGCAAGGCGGGACAGTACGGCCTCGCGAGTGGCGTCTTCTCCGACCAGGCCCTCAAACTCGGGGAAGCGCTGTTCGAGGTGTTCGTACTCACGCTGGGCGCCCTCCAGCTCCGAGGCGTCGGGCGTGTACGGCATGGCGACGGCCAGGACGCGTGGCGGGCGTGGACCGCTGGGCGACGACGCCGTCTGCCGGGCGCGCTGCGCGCGTGCGTGGGAGAGGGCTCGTACGGTGGGCGTGTACGAGGACACGACTCGGTCCATGACCGTGCGACGGGGCCCAATGGCGGGCCTTTCGAGATGGTGGCCGGCGGCGTGCAGCGGGAAGAACGCAAGCGGGCCGCAAGGGATCCACCACAGGCGGCGCGTGCGGTGTCCGTCCACCGGGCTAGTGAGGCCGAGCTGTTCGAGCACCGGTCCGGCCACGGCGTCCCAGAGCCAGGGCAGCGTGTCGTGCACCATGACGTTCTCGGCCTCCCGGCGGGCGGCGGGGGACGTGCCGATCCGGTCCAGCATGTGATGCATGTCGCCGAGCCGGTCGTGGACGTCGTCGTGGTCCACCTCGGGCAGCTCGCATACTTGGACGCCGCTCCCGGTCAGGATGAGCGCGTCGCACCGGTACCGGCTGACGTTGATCATGACGAGGGGCCCAGTGTGCGCTTCGGCGGTCAGCCGGTCGACCGGCTGAGGCAGCAGGAATCGCTCCAGGCCCGGCAACGCCCGGACCCGTGTGACCAGGGCGTCCAGCTCCTGAGCCAGCGTACGGCGGGTGTCCGGGGCGTTCTCGCCCTGTGACGCATCGAGGGCCGTGTCCGCGGTCCCGTCGGTGGATGTGTCGCCGTCCAGGCGTACGCACAAATAGTGGAAACGGTCAGCCAGCTTCTGGTCGTGCTCGCGCAGTTCGGTGAGATCCGACCGGGACTCCAGCGCCTGTGCCAACAGCACGCCTCGGCCCGCTTCGAGCAGTTCGACCGCGTCGTCCGGCCGTCCAATGGCCAACGCACAAGCAGCCGCGTCGCTCGCCAGACGTGCGTGCTCGGCCATCCATCGAGTCGCATCAGCCCGCTCCAGGCCGCGGGCGGCCAGGCGCGGCAGAAGACCGACGCCGAACGCGAAGGCCCGCGCCGCCTCCTCTGAGCGTCCGACGGCCACCGCGGTTTCGGCCCACTCGCGGGCTGCCGACACCCTCAGCCTAGTCGGGGCGCTGTTTCTGGTTGCTGCGGTCTCCAGCAGTCCCAGGGCCTCCTCCACCAACGAGTCGTCGTGGACGGCGAGGCCATAACTGCTCAGCGCCGTCGCGAGATTGAACTCGCACTGCGATCGGAAATGGTGGTCTGTGGTAGCCACGCCCACGGCGGCGCGCCCGACGGAGATCGCCTCCTCCAGTGCGGGCAGCTCCCTCGTCCAGTGAAAGTACAGGCGGAGGGAGTTGTTGAGGTTCGACAGAGCGGCGACCTGGTCACGGCCTGCCTGCGCGGCCGAAACAGCTGCCTGGCGCTGGATCGAAATAACCCGCCGCAGGATGTCGAGATCTTCCGTGAGCTCGGCCTTCGCCTTCAACGGTACGGCAAGATTCGACAGGTACATCCATCGGTCGGGATGGTTCTGCGGTGTCGCCTCGACCGCTTCGCTTGCCAGAGTGATCGCCTCGTCCAGCAAGGCGGCGTTCCCGGCTTGGAAGTACCGATCGTGCAACTGCCCGGCCAGCGTTGCCCGGTACAACGGTCCGTCAGGGTGATCGGCGGGAGTAGCCCGGATCACGGCGCGTACGCAAACGATGGCCTCGTCGAGGGCCGCCAGGTCACCCGCGTGGCCGGACAGCACGTGGAGCATGCTGCCAAGGTTGTACAGGCACGTATGGTGGAGGGCCGTGCCGCGCGGCGCGGCGCCGACCGCTCCGCGTGCCATGGTGATCCCCTCGTGCAGGACCGCCTGATCCCCGGTGCGCTCGAACTCCGCACGACGTAGCAGAGCGGCGTTCATCAGCGGCTCGGCCCGTGTCCTGCCCGATCCGGAACTGGACGCGCACTCCACGGAGGTGGCATTCATCTGGAGGGCCTCATCCAGAAAAGCGGGGTCGTTCGTGCGCTGGTAGAGGATTCGCAGGTAGTCGCTCAGCCCGGCCCAGATCACCTCCCGTTCACGCTCACCGCCTGGCGGGTTCCGGATCAACTGCCGCCCGATGTCCACAGCCTCATGCAGCGATCGGGCGTCGTTCGTACGCTTGAAGAGGTCGCGCAGCCCCTCGGCAAGATTGTGCAGGCACATCGATGGGTCAGTGCCGGCCTCTCGCGCCGCCGCGACCGCCTGGCGGGCGACCTGGATGGCCTCCTCCAGGGTGGGCACATGTCCTGTGTGGTCGAAGAGGCGACTCAATCCCATCCCGAGAACACGCAGCCGGTCGGCGAGCCGGGCTGGATCCGCGTGGGTATCGGCCACCGCGTTGCGCCCCGTGCACACCGCCAGCCGGGCAGTGTGCGCGTCCGCCCCGTCCTCCAGCCGCAGTCCCAGTCCCATGAGAACGTCCTCCCAGACTGCTTCACCGACCGGCGCCGGAGTCAGCTCCTCGGACCGCGGGAACGTGTCCGGCAAGGGCAGTTCAGCGCCCGACCGTTGTACAACGACGAGCAATGCCACGCCCGTTCGTATTTCGGGCAGCGCTCGCTCGTCGGCGAGGGCTCTGCCCCGTTTCCAGTGCAGCAGTCCGACGAGGTGGCACGACTCCAGGATGTCCCGGGCGTCCGTCGTGCAGGCGAAGAGCTCCACAGCCTCAGTCAGAGCGGCATCGTCTAGCAATCCGTACGGGCCGCCGGACCCATCGAGCCGGGACCGGACGGCCGACGCCCACCGCTCTCGCATGCGTGCCCTTCTCCTGTCTTCCTCGGCCAAATGCGCGGACTGAAAGCTACTTTGAGTGCATGCCAGCTGTAGCCGACGGTGTGATCGACACCATCCTCAAAGTCAGTGAGTCGATGCTCAGGGACCACGGACTCTGCTTACGGCCCCAAGTCCACATCCTCGCGGAGGACATGGACCAGCCGTACGTCGGGTTCGTCACGTGCCGGCTCTTCTACCGCGGCAGGGACGCGGCCGACGCCCTCGCCAATCTGGGGCTGCTCCCATCCGTACTCATGGCGACACGCCTCGTCGTCGCATGGGAGGACTGTGACCTGCGCACCGCGCTCGAACTGCCGGAGGAGCACTTCGCGACGGGCATCGTCATTTTGGACGCCGGCTTCGACGGCCACACCCTCCACTGGCACCCGTTTGACGTGGAGGTGGACGGCACCAGCCCACACGGAATCCCCACCGTCATTCCGCACTGGCGCACCTCCGCCCGGTATGCGAACGTGCCATTGCTCGCACCGATCGAGGCGCTGCTCGAAACCTGGCGGGAGTTCCGGGACGAGGATCTCCAGGAGACTGCGATCGCGCTCCAGCAGGCCGGATACGAGCTGAACATGGTCAGCCGCTGACGGACGGGCGATCGTCGAGGCCCGTGCGGGTCGGCTCTGGCAGCGGCGATGCGCCCGCCGGACCGGGTGGGGGCGGCGGAGGCGCCTCCTCGGTGTCCGCCGAGCCCTTGGGCTGATATCCACGAGGTTCACCAGGGTTTTCGAGGAAGGCCCGTTCCCACGGGGTCAGTTCATCATCCGCTGCGGTCATCCTGATCTCCTTGAGGTCGTACGTCGACAGGGCCGACCATCTCCAGGATGTCGACTTCGGCCATGCGCAGGTAGATCCCTTCGGTGCCCTCCACCCGGGGCCCAAAGGAGCCGTCCGCACTCATCCGGTACGACCACTGCAAGTACAGGTCCGGTTCCTGCGGGTGGCCCGAGGCATACGACCGGTTGCCGTACCAGCCTCCGACCCAGGTGCCGTCCTTCATCCGAGCCCGTACGTAGCGCGGCCCCGTGTGGGTACGGCCACCGAAGGCGTAGTCCCACGCGGTCGGCACGGGCAGGTACACGGAACGGGCGCTGCGCCGCTCGCGATACGAGACAGCGGCGGCAGCAGCAGCGGGAACGCCGAGAAAAAGCAGCAGAGCCCACAGACCCACGGCCCGCGGGTGCTCGGCGACCAGGGCCGCGAGCCCTGACCTCCCTGCCCTACGCCAGGCAGAGGCGAGGGCGGGGCCCGCGACAACCGCGTACGCCCCGTTCAGGGCAACGCTGGCCGTGATGGCGCGCAGGACCCGCTCGCCCAGCTGCGCCTCTCCGGCGACCGGCCCGCGCCAGCGTTCGCGTAAGAACTGATAGGTCAGTCCCGGCAGAACGAGTAGCACGAGCGATACCAACTGGCCAATTGTCGAAGGTGGTTGCACGCATACTCCTGCCCCTTGTTGTGCCGTGAGAGCCTTTCACACCCCCAGATGCTCGGTCCGGAGCGGGTGGGCTATTCCGATCAGGGTTCACGTGCCGACGAGAGGGGTGAACAGCGCTGGCAGGGCTCAAGCCGGATCCCTCGCGCCATCGGCAGGCTAAGGGCTTGCCGGGAATCAACACGCTGGTTTGATCTTGGTGTTGTCCGAGGCAAGGAATCTGGCGATGTCGGCTGGGTCGACACGGATACACCGAGTGCATGCGCAACACGTGGATACCGGAGCGGTCAGGCGTACATGGCCGGGGCATGATGCTCGTTAGCTCCGAGGCCCTTCCGGAATAAATGCTTCCTTGCCTCGATTGTTCGTTTGCAGTGATCGAGGTGGAGTCGGGGGAGGCGTATGAGCAACTTGAAGGCGTTCAGGGTGAGCGGCGGTCAGGCCACGGAGATGCCGGGCTCGTCCGTGACTCTGGAGCGTCATCTGCAGTCGCTGATCGAGGGCAATATGGAGGCGATGCTCGGCATCCGTTTTCTGGTCAGCGAGTACGCAACGGGGCGACACCGGGGCCGGATCGACTCTCTGGGTTTGGACGAGAACGGGACACCGGTCATCTTGGAATACAAGCGCTCCCGCGACCAGAACATCACGAATCAGGCACTTTCGTACCTTTCATGGCTCCATGACCATCACCATGAGTTCGAGAGCCTGGTCAAGGAGAAGCTCGGCTCCGAGGCAGCCGAGGCGATCGACTGGAGCAATCCCCGACTCGTCTGCATCGCCGGGGACTTCACGCACCACGACACGGTGGCCATCGAGATGATCGGCCGTCGCATCGACTTGGTGAGCTACCGGGTCTTCGACGACGTGCTGACGCTGCAGCTGGTCGCCTCCGTTGCCGGCGCCGCGGCTCCGACGCGGGGAAGAACACCCGCCGTGTCCCGGGTCTCCAGTGCGGTTTCGCCGAAGTCGGTTCAGCAGTACCTGGATGAGTCGCCGCAGGATCTTCAGGATCTGTACGCGGACCTCGACCAGGTGCTCCTGTCGCACGGGGATATACAGAAGGAGCCGCAGCTGCACTACATCGCGTACCGGCGGATCAAGAACGTGGCCACGGTACGGGTCCAGCCGCGGAACCGGATGCTCGTGGTCAACCTGAAGCTGGATCCGGACGCTGTGGAGCTGGAGGAGGGCTTCTCGCGAGACGTCCGCGGCCTGGGCTGCCTCGGCATCAAGGACGGCGTCGAGGTGCGGATCAGATCGCGCGAGGACCTCGCACGAGCCGGTGACCTGATCTGGCAGAGTGTCGAAGTGGGCTGACCTCGAACGGACAAGGGCAACCGCCCTGTTTCTGCGTTCTGGCCCGGTCTGCCGGGGCGTGCCGCTCTCACTCCTCAGGCCCAGCGAGTGCGAAGTCGTCCTGGGTCAGGGCGCTGCGGAGGCGCTGTTCGGCGATGCCGGCGTAGTGGTCGGACAGCTCGATGCCGACGAAGTTGCGGCCCTCCTTCAGTGCGGCGATGCCGGTGGAGCCGGAGCCGGTGAAGGGGTCGAGGACGGTGCCGCCGGGCGGGCAGACCTGGACGAGTTGCTGCATGACCTCGATGGGTTTCTGGGTGATGTGGACGCGGTCCTTGCGGGGCTGGGAGGCGATGAAGTGGCCGGGGAGGTAGAGGTCGCGGGTGTTGTCCAGGGTGCCCTTGACTCCCCAGAGGATGAACTCGGAGTCCTGCTTCGGTCCGCCCTTGCGGGGCCGTGAGGCCGGCTTGATCCACGGCATTTTCCCGTGCCAGGTCCAGCCGGCCATTTGCAGGGCATCGGACGTGGTGGGGTCCTGCCTCCAGTCGGAGAAGACCATGACGACGGCGTGTTCGCGGCTTGCTCGGTATGCCTCGGTGAGCAGTTCGGTCAGCCAGGCGCGGTAGGAGCGCTGGTCGCGGTTTTCGCCGGGGAAGTTCGCGAGGTCGTGCTGTGCGTCGCCGCTGGTGTACTTCGCTCGTGCGGTGCGGGCGGTGCGTTCAGAACTGGTGCGCCCGCCGGAGTTGTACGGCGGGTCGGTGATTACAGCATCGACGCTCTCGTCCGGCAGGGACTTCAGGACGGTAAGCGCATCGCCTCGGTGCAGGGTGTACGACGACATTCGACAGATCTCTCTTTCTGGAATACGGCCACATGCACGCCCCCGTGGAACGGGATATGCGTGCAAGAACTGCTCGGGACAACCGCACAGGCGGCTGACTGGGGCGAGCAGTGGGCTGGAGGTTAGCGCCTTTTTCCGGCCGCACCCAATGGCAGGATCTTGGTCACCCCTTTCATGATCACGGCTCGTTTGGTACGGCCGGATTTTGTCTCTACAGTCTCGGCATGTTCGCAGGACGGGCCCTGATCCCGGCCCTGTTGAGCTGTGCTGATGCGTGTTGCCTCGTCCAATTGGCGGCCCGCTCGGCACCCGTGAAGAGCCCTGACGGATGCGAGGTAGAGGAATTCACTGTGTGGCGCCTGAGATTACGAGCGCGGCTGGCTGCCGCGTTGCGATAAAGGGTCCAATGCTTCGGAGTTAGCAGCTTCGAAGCACGGCCCTCCCTTCGGGGACTTTCGAGTGTTTAACCGGTGTGGTGCCGGTGGCCTTTTCGACGAGAACGCCGGCACCACGCTGCCTACGAGCAAGGAGCTGCTGATGCAGCATGCCCAGGCACGCCCCTCCCCCGAGCCAGATCTTCGGATACTCCGAGCGTCCGGTGGCCGGCTGTGAAGAAGGTCGGTGCGATAGCCGGGGGCGTCGTCCTCGCCCCGATGCTGGTGATCGCGCCCGTCGCCGTCGCCCTGGCCGGCGCCAGCAACGCCCAGGCCGCCTGCGGCGAAGCCGGTGGTGCCGGTGCGGTGGACGCCAAGGCCGTGGCCAAGCAGGTGGAGTCGATCCTCAAGAGCGGCGGCAAGGGTTCTGTGTCCGTTTCGGGGCTGGACAACCCGAAGGAGCAGATACCGATCGCCAAGACGATCCTGGCCACCGGCGTCGCGATGAAGGTGCCCCCGCGCGGGCAGATCGTTGCGCTGGCGACTGCTTTGCAGGAGTCGGGGCTGCGGAACTTGGACTACGGCGACCGGGATTCTCTCGGTCTGTTCCAGCAGCGGCCCAGCCAGGGCTGGGGCACCGCGCAGCAGGTCCGGGATCCGGTGCACGCCTCGACGAAGTTCTACGAGGCGCTGCTGAAGGTCTCGGGCTGGCAGTCGATGACCATCGCCCAGGCCGCGCAGGCCGTCCAGGCGAGCGGGTTCCCCGACGCCTACGCCAAGTGGGAACCGCTAGCCACGGCCCTTCAGAAGGCCATCGCCAAGAACCTCCCCAGCAAGGGCACTTCCGGTAAGGACAGTACCGATGCCAAGCCGGAGGCTCCCGCTGGTGGCTGCGGAACGGGAGGCGACGGCAGCGGGTTCGGCCCGATCCCTGCCGGATCCGTACCCAAGGGCTACAAGATCCCGGCTGATGCACCCAAGTCGGTTCGTATGGCGATCCGTTGGGGTCTAGGGCAGCTGGGCACTCCGTACCAGTGGGGTGGCAGCTGCTCTGATGCGCACGGTCAGGACCCGATGGGTCGTTGTGATTGCTCGTCGTTGATGCAGGCGTCGTACAAGGCCAGCGGGGTCTCGATCTCCCGGACCACGTACACGCAGGTCAAGGAGGGTAAGGCGGTCAGCGTCGATGCCCTCAAGCCTGGCGATCTGCTCTTTACCCGCGGCACAGCAGCGGTGCCGGAACACGTCGGGATGTTCATCGGCCAGGGGTTGATCCTGCAGGCCCCGCGAACCGGTGACGTGGTCAAGATCTCGACCCTCTCTTCCTGGCGGCCGGACATCCTCGCCGCGCGTCGAGTCGCCTGACCGGCCTCTCCCTCTCCCCTCTCTCCCTCTTCCTCCCCTTCCGGGCCTTCGCATGCCCGTATCCGCACTGGAGTTCCAATGAAGCTCATGCAGCACGCCCAGTACCTGGCCTACAACCCCGGCGTCACGCCGAAGCAGGGCGGGCTTCCAGGTCTCGATGTCCTGAAGAACGTGATGGGCAGCATCAACCTGTTCGGCATCATCGCCGCGGTCGGCGCCCTGGTCATCTCCGCGGTCGTCTGGGCCTGGGGTCACCACAGTGGCGGCCACCAGGCGGAGGCGAACGGCAAGAAGGGCACGGCGGTTGCCGCGGGTTGCGCCCTGCTGCTGGGCGCGGCCAACGGCATCGTCGCGTTCTTCTCCGCCATGGGAACGCAGGTCCACTGATGCCGAAGAAACGTCTCCGCATTCCCGAGGAGCGCACGCACGGAGAACCGACCTCGGTGCTGCGGCGCTCACTGATCGGCGGCATAATCCTCGCCGTGCTGCTGGCCGTCGCCGGCCTGGTCGCGTATCTCAACCGTACGCAGAGCCCGCCCTCGGCCAAGCCCTCACCACCGTCGCAATCCGCTCAGGGGTCGTCGCCCTCGCCCGACGCTACTGACGGCAAGGGCGTGGCTGTCGCGGCGCCGCCGAAGACGACCGATCCGATCGCGTTCGCCAAGGCGGCCACGAAGGTCCTGTGGACGTACGACACCCGCGCCTTCGCCCAGGCCGAGCACCTGGCCGGGCTGAAGCGGTGGATGACCGGCGAGAAGAAGTACGCCGACTGGAAGTCCATCACCGACCAGGTGCCCAGTCCGGTGCTGTGGTCGCGGATGCACGACAACCACCAGCACGCGAGCGCCACGGTTGGCGAGGGCCACTTCCCGCAGGCGTTCAAAACCGCGCTGGCTCAGGATCCCGGTGCGATCACCGAGGCGTACGTCTACGCCGTCACGGTCACCGGCAACCAGACCCTCGCCTGGAAGAGCTCCGGGTCCGGGGCCGAGGCCCGCTCGATGACCCTCGCCGTCCAGTGCCGGCCACACCAGAACTGCGCGCTGGCCGCCGTCCTGCCCAACGCCGCGCCATGACCGCCCTGATCCCGGATAAGGAGGTGCCCTGATGGGAGCCTGCGACCTTCCTCTGATGAATTCGATCTGCGACGCCGTCGGCGGCGTCGTCAGTTCCACCGGCGAGGCGGTCACCGATGGCATCGGTGCCTGGATCGCCAAGTCGATGGGCGAAGTGGCCCAGTCCGCGGCCGACCTGGCGTCCAAGGCGGTCGATAAGACCACCGCCATCGACCTGAACGCCGAGTGGTTCCGCAACAACTACGAACTGCTGTTGCCGATCGGGTTGATCCTGACGGTTGGCACGTTCTGCCTGCAGCTCACCCGCGCCGCCTGGCGCCGGGACGAACGCGCCCTTGCCCAAGCCGCGTTCGGGACCATGGTGGGCGTCTTCTTCGCCTTCGCCGCCATCGCCTGCACCACCGTCGCCATCACCGTGGTCGACGCGCTCAGTGCCGGTCTGTTCAAGGCAGCCAACAGTTCCGTCGATGATGCGGTCCGCCGCATGATCAAGGTCAACGAGCTGGGGGCGATGTATGGCCTGGGCTGGGGTGTCCCCTCGATCATCGCGCTCGGCTGCGCCATCGGGGCTTTCCTCTATTGGGCGGTGATGGTGGCCCGCAAGGTCGGCATCCTGGTCCTGGTCACGCTGGCGGTCTTCGCCGGGGCCGGCGGGGGCTGGGAGGTGGCCAAGCGCTGGCGCCGCGGCTGGATCGAGGCCACGGCCACCCTGGTCGTCTCAAAACTGCTGATGACGATCGTGTTCTTGTTGGGCGTCTCGGCCATGGGCAAGTCCGACTCGCACGGTGGGCTCGCTGCCCTGTCGGATGCGATCGCGGGCATTGTCGTGATGGTCCTGGTGATGCTGTGCCCGTACGCCACCTACAAGTTCATCCACTGGGCCGCTGATGGCGGGGGCCACGACGACCTGCACCGCACCGGCGTAGCCGGCATGGCGGTAGCTGCGGGCGCGGCCAAGACCGCAGGCCAGCTCGCCATGCAGGCCGGCACCGGCACGCCTGCTCCGCAGGGTCCGGCGAAGGTGCCAGGCCAGGGCACGGATGGCGTCGCCTCCGGCATCGACCCGACCGGCGGCTCAAGCGGTGACAGTAAGCCGAAGCAGACCCGCTTCCGCTACGGCGAGGACCCCAACGCCACGGGCGACAAGGGCCGGGCACTGATCCAGCGGCCTCCCACGGAAGGCGACCACGGCCAGCCCCTGATCCAGCGCCCCGGCCAGGCGACCACCTCCGGCGCAGCGGCAGCCTCGGCGCCGGTCTCGTCCGGGCTCGTGCCCCAGGGCGCCTCGGCCGCAGCGGGTACGCGGTTGGACCCGCCTGCGCCACGGCCCAGCGGGCCGCCACCGGCAAGTGGGCCTCCGCCGCAGGGCGGTAGCACGCCGCAGCGGTGGATCTACCCCAAGCCACCGGGTGGATCGGGCTCGTAGCCCTCATCTGACGGGGGCGGGCGCCTGGCTGCGCTCCGCCCGCCCGCCCCCGTCTCCCCTTCCCTCCTCCTTTTCTCACCACGTTCCAAGGACGGCTTTGCCATGCATCCCGACGCTCCTCAGCCTGACGGCCCGGCCACCGTGAAATTCCCCCATCGCTCACGCCGCGGTGTACTGCTCGGTCTCTCGGTCGCCCAGCTCGTCGTCGTCACCCTCACCGGCCTGGCCCTGCTCGCGGTGCTGATGCAATCCGGCGTCACCGGGGCGCTCAAGCTCATCCCGCTGTGGGCGGTCATCCTGGCTGCGGTCTTCATCCGCCACCGTGGGCGGTCCCTCGCCGACTGGGCACCCATCGCCCTGCGTTATGCGCTGCGGCGTTTCAAGGGGCAGCTCATCTGGCTGGCCCGCCCGTCCCGCCGCCCGCGGCGTGAGGGCCTGCTGCACCTGCCGGGCACTGCCGCCTCACTGCGGGTGGCCACCTCGCCTGATGGCCAGTTCGGTGCGGTGCACGACCCGCACAACGGCACCCTGACCGCCGCGGTGAAGGTCTCCTCCCGCGCCTTCGCCCTGCTCGATCCAGCCACCCAGACCAGCAACGTCGCAGGCTGGGGCCGCACCCTGGCCGCCCTCTCTCGCACCGGACACATCGCCCGCGTCCAGGTGCTGGAGCGCACCGTTCCCGACTCCGGCGACGCGCTCAACCGCTACTGGACCGAGCACGGCAACGCCGACACCCACCTGGCAGGCCCCATGTACAGCGACCTGCTGACCGCCGCCGGTCCCGCCGCAGCCCCGCACGAGGCATACGTCGCCCTCGCCCTCGACCTCAAGGCCGCCCGACGCCTGATCAACCAGGCCGGCGGCGGACTCACCGGCGCCTTCGCCGTCCTTGCCCAGCTCACCTCCACCTTCGACCAGGCCGCCCGCAACTCCGGCCTCATGCCCAGCGGCTGGCTGGGGGCAAGTGAGATCGCCGCCGTGATCCGTACCGCCTACGACCCCAAGGCGTCCGCGGCACTGGATCTGTGGTCGGAGGCCGGCCGCCCGCAGGCCGATCCCGCGGCTGCCGGACCGGTCGTCCTAGTGGAGAAGGCCGACCGGATCCAGACCGACTCGGCCCGCCACGCCACGTACTGGATCGAGAACTGGCCCCGCATCGAAACCAGCCCCGGCTTTCTGCACCAGCTGCTCTTCACCTCCGGGGTGCGCCGCACCCTGTCGCTGACCTACGCACCCAAGGGTCTGGACGCAGCGCTCAAGGACGTGCAGCGCAAGAAGGCCACGGTGATCGCGGATGCCGCCGAGCGGCAGCGCAAGGGCCAGGTCGACTCCGAAGAGGACTCCGTCGAGTACGCCGACATCAAGCAGCGCGAGCGACAGCTGATCGCCGGCCACGCCGACGTCGCCCTGACCGGTCTGCTCACCGTCAGCGCCGACACCGACGACGAACTCAACTCCGCCTGCGCGGCGATCGAGACGGCCGCGGTCTCCGCCCTCCTCGATCTGCGGCTTTTGACCTGGCAGCAGGCCGAAGCCTTCACCAACGCCGCCCTCCCGCTGGCCCGCCCGTAGCGCACCAGCTCCACCACCGCGCTCAACCGAAGGGCCCCACCCATGCCGACCGACCCCCTGCCCGACCTGGCTGCGGACTTCGTCCCGTTCGCCACCGCGGCGCTCGACTTCCACCGAGCGATCAACCTCCCCGCCGGGCCCGTGGCCGCACACCGCACCGAGCTGGACGCCCTCCACGCCCACCTCACCGCCCTGTACGGCCTCCTCGACACCCACACCGGCCGCACCACCCCGGTGGCTGAGGCCGAGGGCGATCACCTGCGGGCCTGCCGGGTCCGCCTGTGGCAGGCAGCCGAACACCTCCACGCCGCCTTTCACGCAGCCCCTCACCCGGACACCGGCCACCTCCCCACCCGGGAGGCGTGCCGGGCCCGCCTCCCCGAGGGGGCGCCGGAGCTCACCGTGTGCCAGCGCCACCTGGCCACCGCCGCCCAGGTCCGCCGTGACCACACCCCGGCCGATCTGCGCGACCCCTTCACCGGCCTGATCCGCCACTGACCGCCAGGAGCACCACCAGTATGTCCACCCGCACCCGTGCCAGCGCCAGTCCGCTGTTCGTCCCTCGCAAGAGCGACCGCCGCACAGCCCGCGCCGCACGCGACCAGTTCGCCGCTGCCCGCGACCAGGCCCGCCACGCCGCACGCCCCCAAGCCCGCCGCACCGAACCGGGCATCGGCCCCGAGCTGCGGGCCACCTACCCGGCAGCCGGACGGCCCGGCTCGGCCTCCGCCCGCGGCGGCCGTCTCAAGCTCCCCGCTCACCGCATGACGACCGCGACAGCGTCCGGTGCGTATCCCTTTCTCGCCGAGGGCGGCCTGGGCGCTCAGGGGATCTACATAGGCCGCGACGTACATGCCGAGGCGGCGTTTACGTACGATCCGTTCGCGCTGTACGGGCGTCTCGATGGGTTCACGAATCCGAACATCCTGCTCGCCGGGATCATCGGCATGGGCAAGTCCGCCCTGGCCAAGTCCCTCGCCCTGCGAGCCGTTGCCTTCGGCTACCGGATCTACGTGCCGTGCGATCCGAAGGGCGAGTGGACCGTCGTCGCCCAGGAACTGGGCGGCCAGACCATCGCCCTCGGCCCCGGCCTCCCAGGACGCTTGAACCCTCTGGACGCGCCCACCAGGCCGCACGGCGTAAGCGAGGAGGACTGGGCCAACGAGGTCCGCAAGCGCCGTCTTCTCCTCCTCGGCTCGCTCGCCAAGACGGTCCTGCGGCGGGACTTGCACCCCATGGAGCACACCGCACTCGACGTGGCGCTCGACCAGGCCGTCGCGCACGCCGCAGTGGACGGCACCACCCCGCTGCTGGGCGATGTCGCGCACGTACTCGGCTCTCCCGAGCGGGTCGACTCCGCGCTCGGCGAGCTGTCCGGTCGCCTCGGACACGCCGCCGAAGACCTCGCCCACGCCCTGCGCAGGCTCGTGCACGGTGACCTGGCCGGAATGTTCGACGCCCCCAGCACCGTCGCCTTCGACCCAAGCGCGCCAATGCTCTCCATCGATCTCTCGCGCCTGGGCGGGGCCGGCGACGACACCGCGCTCGTCCTGGCCATGACCTGCGCCTCGGCCTGGATGGAGTCCGCGCTCGCGGACCCCACCGGCGGGCGGCGCTGGGTGATCTACGACGAGGCATGGCGCGTCATGCGGCACGTCGCCCTGCTGGAACGCATGCAGAGCCAGTGGAAGCTCTCACGCGGCCTCGGCATCGCCAACCTCATGGTGATCCACCGCCTCAGCGACCTACTGACCGCAGGCGATGCCGGCTCCCGGGGCCGGGCGCTGGCGGAGGGCCTGCTCACCGACTGCTCGACCCGCATCGTCTACCGCCAGGAAGCCGACCAACTCACCTCCGCCGCAGCGCTGCTGGGGCTGACCGGCGTCGAGACGCAGGCCGTGTCCGCCCTCACCAAGGGGCGTGGCCTGTGGAAGGTCGCGGGCCGGTCGTTCATTACTCAACATCTCCTCCACCCGCGCGAACTCGAGTTGTTCGATACAGACGCCCGGATGTCCGCCAAACCCAGTGGGTTCACTCCAACTGAAGGATTCCCAATACCGATGCGAGCCAGGGAGCTGCAGCGATGAGTCTACGTGGGGTCGTGGGTTCCCGAGTCTCGCTCGGTTGTAGCCCTCAGTTCGGGGTCGTCCAGGACGCTCCGGTATCGCAGTGCGGCTTCGATGCCTATTCCGAAGAAGTCGCAGAGGCGGCGTACGTCGCCCCCGGTGGCGTAGATCTCCTGCAGGATTCGGTCGTCGCGCAGGGATTGCGCGGTGATGTTCAGCATGCGCCAGGGGAACTGCTTGCTGACCGGCTTGGTTCGGGCCTGGGTCTTATGGTTGACGAACAGGTGCGGGTTGATCGTCTGAGGCCATCGGCGTGCGCGGTGGTCGAGGTAGGCCGTCAACCGAGTCTTGACCGGGGCTGCGAGCGGAATGACGCGAGGTCCGAGCCGGAGTCGGCCGTCGACAATGTCGGTCAGCGCCAGCTCCTGAAGTTGTCGGCCATTGAGTGCGTGGAAGGCCACCAGGGCGACTGCGAGAGCGCATGCGGGGTCCGGCGAGTTGAGTGCGTCTCGGATCTTCTGGGTGTCGAGTGGCAGCGGGACGGTGGTGTTCGGGCGGGTGGCTCGCATCCCGCGCAGCGGGTTGGTGAACACCCGGCGGTGCGCCTTGAGGACGGTGAACAGCGAGCGCAAGCCCTGCTCGGCGAAGATCCGGTTCGTGCCGCTGGTGGGCAGTGCACGCGTCACGTCCTGGGCAGTGATCTCGGCGAACGATGCGTGGCCCTGCTGGGCCCAGGTGCGCCAGATCGGCGACATGCCGGCGATGTGCATGTGGATGGTCTCCACGTGCCGAGCTCGGCGCCTGGGGGCGGTGCTGCTGCCGCGGAGCATGGTGTCGAACCACAGCTGGAGCTGGCCGGTCATTGCGGCGGGCAGGTCTGTGGTGCGCTGGGCGAAGTAGCGCTCGACGGCCAGGGTGCGGTCGTCCTCGAGGAGGCCGACAGCGTCCAAGACTTCCAGAGTCGAGATCACGGTGGCCCCGTAGCGGATGGCGGCCAGGACGTCGCTGCTGCGGATCTTGGTGCTCGGGGTGTCCTGGAGGGCATCGAGGAGTTTGATGGTGTGGGCGACCCCGTTGACCAGTCGCTTGCTCCAGCCGTGCTGCCGGGCGTGATCGCGCAGGGCCTGGTTGCAGTGCCGCAGCAGCGGCGAATCCTGAGTCAGGGCCCGCTTCTTGATCGCTCCCTGGCCCGGTGGCATGCGGAACAGCAGCAGCTGGCGGTGACTGGCTATGGGCAGTGGTTCGGACGGCGGCTGCAGGCGACGGCGGTGCCGCTCGCGGGCTATGCGTCGTCGGTGGGCGCCGGTGGTGTCGTACTGCAGGTTGGCCAAGAACAACTGCTGCCCGTGACGGTTGGCCTCGGGCAGGTTGATCGCACGGTCAGGCTCTTGGACGCGGCGGGCATTTTCCCAGCACAGACGGCAGGCTCCCGAGCCGTTGACGTAGGTCTCGCGTGCGCAGAAGGCACAGGTGCCAACCGGGTAATGACCGCGCCACCAGCGGCAGGTCCAACACATCCAGCTGTGGCGGCGGTAGACACCCCAGGCCAGACAGCTGTGGCAGGCGCCCATGTACAGCGGTGCTCCGGGGTGGCAGCGCTCGCACCGGCCTTGGCTGAAGTAGGACTCGCTCGCTCCGCAGATCCGGCACGGTGGCGGGGTGAACGGTCCGCCGGGCAGGCATGCGTAGCAGAAGTCGACGCGCGGGTTCGTCCACGCCGCCCGATTGACCTTGCAGGAAACGCACTTGGGTGGTGGAGGGCTGACGCTCATAGCGGCGGCTGGGATCGCTTGTTGCCGAAGCGCGGCGCGACGACCGGTGGTGTGGAGGAGGAGGCGGAGGCGATCTGCGGCCGGTCCGGCCGGCGCTCGGCCACTTTGTCCGGCTCGCGGATCAGCAGCTCCGACGGCTCGCAGTCCAGGATCGCGCAGATCACGTCCAGTTCGTCCAGGCGGACGATGTTGGGCGTGCCGGTCCATAGCTGGGACATCTTGCCCGCGCTGATCTCCACGCCGGCCTCGGCGAGCAGGCGCCGCATCTCGGTCGACTTCCAGATGCCGCGCTCAGCGGCCTTCATGCGCAGGTTCCACCGCACGTTGTCACGTCTCCTCGAAACGGGTTTCCAGCCGCTGGTTGGCCTCGGTCCAAGCCCGTTCGATGTGCTCGCTGCGGACATGGATGTAGCGGGTCGTGGTCGAGAGCCATTCGTGACCGAGCAGCTCCTGCAGTGCCTTGAGGTCCATGCCCTCGGCGTAGAGCGACGAGGCGCAGTAGTGCCGGAGCACATGCGGGGTCAGTCGGCCGTCCCAGCCGGGCAGCCACGTGTTTGTCGCCGCGGCCAGGCTCTTGCGCAGCGGATCTGTGGTGACGCGCAGGCAGCCGCCGAAGTCTGGGTCACGCCGCTCGCTGGGCAACAGGGGGGCGTCCGGGTTGGACCAGTCGCTGCCGAACTGATGCCGTACGTCGCCGAGCCACCAGTCGATCAGGCGGTCCGCGCCGTTGATCGCGGGAATCAGGCGAGGCTTGGGGCCACGGCCCCGGCTGCCCTTGCCGTGTCGCACGTGCAGTTTCCCGAAGGCACCCAGGTCCGGGCGCCAGTCCCGGATGTCGAGCATGACCGACTCGTTGATCCTCAGGCCGAGCCGACGCCACAGGGACGCCACGAAGTAATCCCGGGCTGCTGGCAGGTACTTGCGAGCCTCGGAGATCGACGAGCGCCACTGTCCGAAGAGCACATCCATCTCCGCTTCGGAGGGCGGTACTCGAACGTCGGCGTAGAGGGGGCTCCGCGGACGGTTGTACTCGTCGATCGGCTGCTCGACGACGCAGCCCGTCAAGGCGTGGACATCGCCCTGGTACCGCCTGATCACGAAGTCGTAGAAGCAGGCCAGGATTCCAGCTTTGCCCGCGCGGGTGCTGTGGGCATGACCCGCGAGGCGCTGCTGAGCGAGGAAGCGGTCCCCATCGTCGCACGAGGCCGTCCAGATAGGGCTGTTGAGGGACCGAGTGAACTCGAAGATCACAGCCCGTGCGCCGCCGATGTGGCCGTCCGAGAGATTCGCGGCCGCCATGGCGATGGCGTACTGGTCGACGATCTCCTGCTCGAAATCCTCGACGTCACGCTGCGTCCGCAGCGCACGCGCGGACGAGAGGTTGCGGACCACGGCCAGGCTCATCGACCACTCCCTTCACCGAGGGTGCCATCACGTCGATGCTACCGACCGAACTTCACTGTGGATGAAGGAACTTCAAAACTCATGCCCCAGACCAGCCACCCCCAAGGAGCTGGCCGTCCGCTTCAGCTCATCCCAGAGGCCACGAACGAACCCACGGCCCTACAGACATGAGCGCATCCGCTGGCCGGGCTCATGCCGCGGAGGGAGCCGAAGCCGCACTTCGGCTCCCTCCGCCCTCCCCTCGCAAGCATCTGAAGGAATCCGTTCCCATGCCTCTGCAGAACACCATCCGCCGTGCCACACGTCGACTCGTCCAGCTCTACATCGACGCCGCGAAGGCCAACGCCGGCCACGGCCACTGGCCACAGGTCCCTTCGGCGCCCTCAATGAGACTCGCCGCGCAGGTGATGGGCACCAGGTACCCGTCTGTGATCACACATGGGACCCGCCATGGCTGTAACAGCGCGCCCCCTACCTCCATAGGCCAGCCATTCTTGTTCGTGGATAGGTAAAATAAGTTCACGCATGGCAGCTCCTGGATCTGGGCTGTCTGAGTCGTTGACTAGGCAGTGTCCACTACCGTTTCACCCGCCCTCGGATCGCGAGCGCGGCAAGACCGAGCAGCACCGGCTCGGAGAAACGCGACGCCATCTCGATATACCCGCCGGCCGTCGTCAAGTCCTGACCACTGGACCGGAACACCACAGAGTTGAGCGTCACCGTGAGCGCCTTATCGAAGCGCTTCGTCGTGAACCGGTCCCTGGCCGGGTTCTTAGGTTCGCCCCTGTCGATCTCGAAGATGACCTTTCCCCCGCCGGGTGGGACGGTCCCCGTCGCCTCTTGCTTGGGGGAGGACTGAGGGAGGCCGAAACCCATCATCAGCAGGATGGTGGTCATCATGGCGAGGGCGAGCCAGCCAAGCGCCCGCGACGCGCGCAGCCCGTAGCCGGAGAGGAGCCAGTACCCCTGGAGGAGCCAGCGTTCCGTCGTCTTCCAGCTCCTGCCATGCCGGCGCATCTCCATCTCGCCGTAGTAGAAGTCCGCAGCGCCCGGCTCGTCCTTCGCGTCCTCTCGGGCCTTGCGAAGCTGGCGGTAAACGGCCGCTAGCGTCGGGAGACCTGGGACATCTTGCACTCGCTCGGGAGGTTGCCCCCACCCTGTTCGATCATCATCCTCGCCGCTACGAAGCGCTCGCCACTTCCTTTCTTCTTCTACTACCTGACGTCGGGCCGGACTAAACGGAAGGATCCCTCGCCATCTATCCCGCAGAGGGGGCACACCAAGAATCCAATACCCTTCGAGGCGCATTTGATCCAGATGATGCGCTCCTGAGAATTCACAACAAAGCAGGCTGACGTCGACTAAAAGCAGGAACGAGGAATCCACGCCTTCGAGAGATACTATTGAAGCGTTGACTGGATCGTGCACCCACTGCCACATCGACTGGTTAGCTAGCACCTCGGCTGACGCAAGTGACGGTAAACGTGATTCGTCTCCGCGTTCACTGGGCGCATGATCAGTGGATACCGTACACGGATAGAATAGCCGGACCCTTGTCAAGTCGATCGATGCATATCGCGCTCGAATAGTGACTGACTCCTGCAGCGTGGCATCGCATAGATGTATCGCGGCGGCCGATACCTCCATCACGGTTGGCGCCGTAATCCGGGCATCGGTCAAGTTTATCGGACCTTCGCATACGATCGGACCGAATATCGAATCAGGGCAAATCTGAGCCTTCTCCAAATTACAGCCCCCTTTGAATGTCGCGCGCGCGAAGCTGGTTACATCTTCGAATCTAGTGCCCGAAAAGGTAGAGGGGCCGAATTCGCAGTCCATGAAGCAGGTCTGCCCAGTAATTCTGCAATCCGTAAGCCAGAGGCCGCCGTAGAGATTAAAGTTAAAAGCCATCAAACTGCGCATCATTGAACCATGTTCCAAGCTTAAATGAAAGGTCGGAGAACGTTACACTCTTGGAAAATTTGACCCGCTCGAAAAACATTGTCCCATCATATTGGCCACCCTCGAAATTTACCGTGCCTCCAAATACTGCCGATTGAAACTGCGCATCGCCCGTGAAGTGAGGTGCAACGAAAGATGGTCCACCTTCGAAGGTTGCATTCCGGAAATCCGCATCGTCGAATTGGGCGTCGTCGAAATCGGTATCTCCTTCGAAGGTTGCTTCGTTGAAGCGAACCCGGCCGAATCTGGGGCGTTCGCCATCATGTACAGCTGCCCGGAGCCGACTCCAGAATGACTCGGTGATCGTGCAGCCGCGAAGGTCGATGTTGTCGCCCGGCTGGAGGCCGTCCAAGTAAGCCTCCCGAAGGTTTGGGGTATGAGGTATGCAGGTCGCAGCCCCTTGCATGGGGGCGAGCGCGCCTCGGCACCCCACCGGATCCGACTCGGTATCGGCGCCGTGCCCGCAGTGGCGCCAATGCGGCGGTGAAGAGTTCGTTGATGGCTCAGACATGCCCTTACCGATACCTCATCTGCCCCTGGAGTTCACGCAGTTCGGCGACGAAGAGCGCCGCCGTGAACCTGGTCGCCAACGTCGTCGCCGCGCCGCAACAGGGCTTCACGATCTCCCCATGTAACCGATCGTGTGCTCGCAGTCCGGCGATGTCATCGACAAACAGCTGCACCTCGTGCAGCCCAGCAAGCGTTACTAGGGCCGGTGGGGCACGCCCAGTTCGCCCCCTTCCTCGGCCACGGTCCGGCTCTCCCTCGACGGGGCAGTCATAGAGCGCAACGACGAGGGATGAGGCTGTGGAGAACGCTGGCGCGCTCGTCGGCATGGCACGCGGGCCGAGCAGTCGCTGCGGCGCAGCCCGAAGGGCCTGAAGCTGTCAGCGCAGGCCGGGACCGCCCGCGCCCGGTCTCCACTCGCCGCCCAGGAGAGCGCCGCGCCGGCGCGGGAGTCCGCCGCGCGACCAGTCGATCTGCAGACACGACCGCGGGCCTCGCTCGCGCTAGCGCATTTTTCCGGCATCACCAAACCCGTCTTCGGGCCGCATCCTCGTCGTCCGCACGGCCCCAACCTCTGCGAGGTGCACTTCTCGTGGCGGAAACACGTCCGCACATCACCGTCAGCCACCACGACCGCTTCGGCGTCGTGGCAGCGGCTTCGCACGAAAACCATGTCGCCGACCACATGCTGCGGCGGATCGGCTTCGCGCGGCTGCCCGACAGCAACCTCTACGCCCTCACCGAGCCGGACCGCGACCCAACCCGCCGAGGACAACAGGCAGTCCAGTCCCTGCGGGCCGCGCAGTACCACGTCATCACCGACGCTGCGTACGACCTCAATCCCCACACCCCACTCACCACCAACCAAGGTCTTGACCGACTGGAGAATCGTTCCGCCGGGCAGACGGCCTTCGCTTCCGCCCGCGCGCTCGACGCTGACATACGGACAGCTCAGATCGTGGTTCACGACCAGGTGCGTGACCGTGACGGCACACTGCGCGCGGTCGGCACGGACGTACGTACCCGCGAGGGCCTGCTGCTCCGTGGCGAAGGCGATCTGCGCCACGTCGAGGCCCGCCTGGAGCACACCGGCCGCGCGTTCGACGCCTTCTACTCGATGCCCGGCAACGAGCGTCGTGACCCGAGGTTGTCGATGATGCAGCGCCGCGCTCAGGCCGCCACCGCCATCTCCCCGGCCCGTGCAGGTGTCGCGCTGCCGCAGCAGCCAGCCGCCACCGTCGCCTACCGCCCGGCTACCGCCACCCAGCAGCCGGTCCACGCCCGCTGACGCCGCTGCCTCGAAGGAGTCTTCGTGATGAACCTGCCCTACGAGCCCGACGTTGCCTTCGGAGTTCACCCCGATCTTGGTGTGGGCGCCGCGGTACCGGATGACCGGCCGCACCTGGACGAGGTCCTGCGCAAGCACCACTTCCGCTACAGCCAGGACCTGGACGTCTACCTCCTGCCGGAGGGCACACCACACAACATCGCGGTCCGGACCGTGGCCGCCGCCACCCGCGAATTCCAGGACGCCGGCCTCTCCGTCGCCGCCGATCCCCGCATTATGCTGCCGCCGCCCGTCCCCACACCGGACGGCGTGACCGCACGTACAACGCAGCCTGGGCAGTCGTTGACCGCGCTGACCGGCGAGCTGCACGAGCTGCGTCGCTCGGCAGACGTCGCCGATGTGCTGGAGCAGATCCTCGATGAGCACCACGGTGCCGTCGGCGATCTGGAGGAGTTCATCGACACCGCTGCCGCCTGGTGCGAGCGACTCGATACCCCGGGCGGCCGGGAGCTGGGCCAGCACCTGCGCACGGTCGCGCACCATGTCGCCTTCCTCGGCGACCGGTTGGCCGACGCGCAGCTCGATCTGTCGGTCATGCCGGATGTGACACCCAAGGATGCCCCGCCGCTGGCCGACGTTCCGCTCCCGAAGCGGTACGAGGTCCCCTCCGTCACGCACACCGCCCGTGCTCGCGCGGCCGTGGCGTCCTCACCAAAGCGCCCAGCCGACCGTCCTGCGGCCCCGGGAGAAGCGCCCCGCTCCACGGCCGCGCCGCCCAGCTCCCGCCGTACACGCTGACCACCCCTTCCGATCCCAGAAGTACAGAAGAAGGAGTTCCTGTCATGGCCGTTGTTGGTAAGTCCGGCTATCAGAAGTTGCGGAATGGCCCTCCATCCAGTGGAGATCCACGGTGGTCACCGGTCCCGGTAGAGGACTTCATCTGGCTCCCAGTCCGCGTAGAAGTCGTTTGGTGACTCATCCAGCTTGACCTCCTCTGCGAGGCCCTCCAACTCTTCAAGTTCCTCGTGCTCGACAAGCAGGTCGCAGGCCGGGCAGGTGAAGACGAAGGGGGTGAACATGACCGCCCACTCATCCTCGTCCACGTGCGTGTCACCACTAAGCCAGCCCTGCGAGTCGCATGCCGGGCAGGTGGCGGGCTCGTCGTGTTCGATGTGGCCGGGAGAGGAGACTCGCGCAATCGCGCCGAGGACGAGCTCGCGTTCCTTCTGGGGCAAGTGGCCGTAACGTTCCGTGAAGACATCTTTGGCCCGAGCAAGTTTACTCTCCAGCCGGACACGGACAGCTTCCACGTTCTCTTCGAGAAGCCTGTCGTGCAGAGACTCGTAACCGCCCCAGTAGGAAGTGTTGATCTTGAGCTCGACGAGCAAGGGGTCGATCAGCCGGAGACACGTGGTGAAGACGGCATTGACCTCTGACCGGTCGTACATGCCACTGTGTGCGACGCCGTTACGAGCATTGGCTAGCGGTCCAAGCGCCCGCTGATCGACCGGCATTTTCTTCCGCAAGATCTTCTGCGCTCGGGCATGGGCTTCGGCCAAGCCGATGGTCTTGACCTGCTCCGCGGGAACCGAAGCGTGTGACCCGTGACCCGTCGCGTGCAGCAAGGAGTTGAAATCCTTGCCCTCCACTACGAGAGCCGGGTGGAGGCTGGCCAGGTATGACTTGAGGAGATGCTCGGCAGCGATCCCGGCGTGGTGGACCGCCAGGTCATGAGACGACGGGCCTTCGGCGAGCGCGGTGAAGGCCGCGATCATCCATTTGCGCGAAGAGAGCTTGAGCCGTTCAGAGTCCATGGCCAGGACACTAGGCGGCTGGAGCAGACACATTGTCGGAATTTCGGTGGCACTCAATAGTGCCACCGGCGACATATGTCGACTTCTCTCTGCCCCAGCGCCGAGCAGGTCGAGGTCGCAACGGCAGCCGTTCTCGCCGTCCGGACCGTGTTCGGGCAGGAGAACCAGGCCGCAGGTTGCTGGTACAGCGGGATGTTCCAAGGTGCGGAATGCCCGGTGCCGCGCCGGTGTTGCCCGGCTCCGACAGCGCCCCGCCGGTGCGCGCACCCTGGCGGCGGGGACGGTCCAGTCCCGCTCGACGAAGTTCTGGTACGCCTGCTCGGCGGAGATGTCAGAGCAGCGGAATAAAGTCGCCGTTCCGGCCGGGTGGCCCGGCCATCGAGGGGGGAGTCGGCGTGCGTGTGCGCAAGTGGTCCAGGTACACGGAGGACGAGAAGCAGAGGCTCGGGCGGGGCCTCGAAACGGTTCTCAGGGAAGGGGGTGCTCCGGACGCGAAGGCGTTTCTCGCCGAGGGCGACGGTGGCGTACTCATTGAGGTTCCTGCCCCGCCATACCAAGGAGACCTGGATCGCTACGGTCGCGCGCCCATCAAGATACGAAACGGCTGGGCCGACGAAGCAGTCCGAGGGATCCGGCTTCTCGCCGAGCGGGTCGGCATCGACCTGACCTGTCACGGCGAGCACAGCAAGTACGGCGCTGGACATGGCCACGGCTTCGACCCGCTACCTGTTTCCGGGTTCGTGCACATCACGATCCCGTGGGCGGACGCCGATCACCTTTTAGCGGCCCTTGCGGGTGTGGCGCCGATCGTTCCAGCGGAAGAGCCGCAGCCAGACCCAGCTGCGGTCGAGGCACGCGCGAGCGAAGTCCGCGAATCGGCCGAGGTGATTGCCTGCATGGAGGCCGTCACTTCTGCAGGCATCGCCCTGGCACAGGCCGTGACGGCTCTGCGGGCTGCTGCGCGCGACGTCGGGGTCGAAACGTACACCGCTTCACGGCACCGCCTGACGGCCGTCCGTGCCGCTGTTCCGCAGAACACCGACCATCGAATTCCCGGTCCCGATATCTACGATCCCTTCTGGGACGACCCTGTCGGCAGATACCTCATCCATGCCAACTACCACCTGGCCGGACTGCGAGGCATCGAGACGTCGCGACTCCGGGGCATCGTCGAGGCGAGCTGGGAGGATCACAATCACCAGGATGGCGAGTACACACTGAACGAGGCGCACATCGCAGAGGCGATCGTGCGGTTCGAGCCGGGCATCGACTATGTCCGCTTCCGTGCCTATATGCACGTAATGCGCGTGCACGCGACCGAGCGGAACTACGCGGAAGCGTATGAACCCTCTCTCCGGACTGAGCGCGAGGCCGCCGAGCGGGCTGAGCGCGAGGCCGCCATGCAGAAACTGAAGGTCGACCGGGAGGCACGGGCCCGGGTGCAGGAAGCGCGCGCCGCTGCTGCTGCCGAGCGGAAGGCTAGGGCTGGCCAAGCCGCCCAAGCCGGGGCCGTCAAACCGAAGGATGTGTTTTACGTCGTGACAGGCACAGACCGGGTGACCGGGAAGCCGGGGGTCAAGTTCGGCATCAGCAACGGGGACGGAGAGGTCCGGCTGTCGCGGCACGCCCGCGACGGCTACAACACCCGACACCGGCTCTTCACCGGCCTTCCTGAGGGGGTTGCTCGAGAGGCGGAGAACGGGATGCTGGCGCGCCTCAAGGGTGCAGGCCACCGGCCACTGCACGGGCGCGAGTATTACCCGCAGGCAGCCCTTGGACTGATTCTGGATTCGCTCGATGGGGACCTGACCCCTGCCGCCGATTCCGTGGACAAGGAAGTCAAGGCATTGACCGGCCGACCGCACGCACCAACGGCAGGTTGACCTCAACCGGGACGCCAGTTCGCCGGAGATATCCGGGAGTTGCTGGTACTTCCGGCTATTGGAAATTGCGGAATGAGGCCCGCAGCCGCGGCTCAGCGCACGGGATATTGATCATTGCCGTCTCGATGATAGAGATCTATATTGCCTCCGCCTCTCGCTCTGCGTTGGGACACCCTGCTCTGGAGATCTGCCCATCGATTGTGTGATCTTGACTGCGTGCCGAGCTACGGGGACGCGTCAGCGCAAAGTCTTCGTGAGCTTCGAGTTCGGCCCGCTCGGGGGCCTGGATGCTCACGCGGGACGACGGAGGTCCCGTAACGCCCGGCGAACCGCACCCGAGGATGTCGAACTGCTGTAGACCACCCTCCCAGGTCCCTTTAGCACCAATCTCCAGCACCGCCAAACGGGGCATCGCCACCCATCCTCGCCACCCGCACGTCATCCACTCCGGCGAGGTACTCGTGGCAGACATCGCCTCCCACCTCGTCTGCGATTCCACGCTCGCCGCCACATGGGCCGAGATCCGCGAGCGCCGCCCGGACCACCCCGGCTGGCCCACCAGCCCGACCACCGACACGTACACGGCCACGAGCACACAGACCGCCGCGTCCCACCGCCCGTAGGCCACCTCCTTCAACAGCCTCCAGGAGCCCTCGTGATCACCAGAACAACGCGCCGCCCCGCCGTCCCTCACCGCGCCGCGCCACCTGGAACTCACCTTGTCTTCCCCACGCACCAGCACGCCCTCGACCACCACCGGTACCGACCTCCTCCTCTACCTCTTGCTCGCCGTCGCCGGGATAGGTATGGCAGGAGGCTCGCTGGCCTGGCTGTTCGGCAACCTCACCAACGCCGTCGCCGGCTCCGGCCCATGGGCCGCCTACCGCCCTGAAGAAACATTGCTTCATCCGGAGCGGGTCTGGCCTCATCTGCCGCAGCCCGCTCTGGTCACCGGCTGCTACGTCCTGCCGGCCCTCGTCCTCATAGCCACCGCCGTCGTAGCCGCGAAGGTCTGGCTGCGCTTTCGCAACAGCCCGTCGGGGCTGGCCACCCGACGTGACCTGGAGCCTCTGCTGGCCAAGCAGATCGCCGCCAAGGCCATCGACCTGCGCCCCAGCCTGGCGGGCAAGAAGCCCAAGGACGTCGCCCCCGACGACCGGGGCGTCCTGCTGGGCACCTTCAAACCGGGCAAGGACGAACTCCGCTCCTCCTGGGAGGACGTGATCCTGGCGATCATGGCCCCCCGCTCCGGCAAAACCTCCGGACTGGCCATCCCCGCCATCCTGCGCGCCCCCGGCCCCGTGCTGCTGACCTCCAACAAGGCGGCACGCGACGCCTACACCGCAACCATCGACGCCCGCGCCGAGGTCGGTACGGTGTGGACGCTGGATCCGCAACAGATCGCCCACGCGCCACAGACCATGTGGTGGGACATCCTCGCCGACGCCCGCGATCTCGCCGGGGCCCGGCGGCTCGCCGGGCACTTCGTCACCGCCTCCGTCGACGAATCCAGCGCGGGCGACTTCTGGTCCACGGCCGCCGCCAACACCCTCACCGCCTTCTTCCTGGCCGCCGCCCAAGCCCGACGCCCGATCACGGACGTCCTGACCTGGCTGGCCTCGCCGGCCGACCGCACGGCGATCGATCTGCTCCAGGACGCCGGGTTCGACGCGGTCGCAGCCCAGCTCCAGGGCACCGTGGCCGGCGCCGTCGAAACCCGCGACGGCATCTTCGAAACCGCCCGGCAGTACGCCAGCTGCCTCCTCGACCCCGGCATCGCCGCCTGGGTCACCCCACCCAAGAGCCTCGAAAAGGTACGGGAGTTCAAGCCGGATGCGTTCGCGACCAGCAAGGACACCTTGTACCTGCTGTCGAAGGACGGCGGCGGCTCCGCCTCAGCGATCATCGCCGCAGCCGCCGACGCCGTCATGCGCGCCGCCGTCATCCAGGCCGAACGCGATGGCGGGCGTCTGGATGCTCCGCTACTGGCGATCCTGGACGAGGCCGCCAACGTCTGCAAGATCGCCGACCTGCCGGACCTGTACTCGCATCTCGGTTCCCGCGGCGTCATCCCGATGACGATCCTGCAGTCCTACCAGCAGGGCGTGAGGGTCTGGGGCCAGTCCGGCATGGACGCGCTGCTCTCCGCCGCGACAATCAAGGTGATCGGCTCGGGCATGGACGACGCCGACTTCGCCGACAAGATCTCGCGCCTCGGCGGTGAGCACGACGTGCGAACGGTCTCGGTCTCCACCGGCGAGTCGGGCAAGTCGACCTCGGTCTCGATGCGCCAGGAGCGGGTGCTGCCGCTGGACGTGCTCCGCGCGATGCCCAAGGGCACCGCCGTGTTGATGGCCACCGGTATCCGTCTCGCGCGAATGGACCTCAAGCCCTGGTACAAGGGCCGCGACGCCAAGAAGTTGGGCGCCGCGTCCGCCAAGGCCACAGCCTCGATCAGCGAACGCGCTGTCGCCAAGGCGCTGCGCCAGGACGACTTCGGTCCCGCGGCATGACCGGCCCCTCGCAACTCCGCACCCGGGCGAGACCGCTCGGCGCGGCCCTCGCGCCGCACCGCCCGCCCGATCCACTTCCCGACCTTCGCCTTGATCACGAGGTGCTCCCCATGCCACACCCCGTACCGTCCTGGGCTTCCGATCAACCCTCCGAGCAGCTGGCTGACGCTCCCGTCGTACGCCGCGCCGGCCGTTGGTGGCTCGTATCGTCCTCCGGAGCCGTGCTCGCCTCCGACCGCGCCTTCACGGGCGAACTGGACCGCTTCGCCACCGATATGGCCGCCGCCAACCGCGCCGTCGCTGATCTGCACAACGGACGCGACGCTTCCGACACTCCAGTACGCGAGGCCCGACGGTGACGCCGCTCGTCCAAGCCGAGCAGGCAGTCCTTGGAGCGGTCTTCCTGGCTCCCGGCCAGCTTGACCGCCTTTCGCCCTGGCTTCGGCCGGAGCATTTCTCCCGTCCGGCACACGCTGCGATCTACGCCGCGATGCTCAAGCTCCGATCCGACGACCACCCCGCCTCGAAGGCCCAGGACGCTGGCCCCGTACCGATGTCCTGGCCGACCGACACGGTCGCCGAGGCAAGCAAGCACACCCGGGGCCTCACCGCCTCGTACGCACACTCCCTGGTTTCGGCCTGTCCCCGACCCGAGCACGCGGTGGTCTACGGACGGATGGTGCTGGAGGGAGCCATCCACCGCAGTGTCGCCCAGCACGCCACACGACTGCACCAGGCCGCCCGCGCCGACGCGATCAGCGGCGGCGTTGAGGAAACGGTGCACCACGCCCAAGTTCTGTCCGACGTGCTGGCCGATCTCGCGCGCCGCTGGGGCGGCGAGCCCCGGCCCGTAGCACCCCCGGCGTCGGCCCCGTCCCCTCCCGTTCATCCACAGCCGGTGGATGAACAGCTCCTGGCCGATGAGGAGTTCCTCCTCGGTTGCCTCAGTGCGCGTCCCCAGAAGTTGGACGAGGTCGTGGGGTGGCTCCACCCCGGCGATTTCGCCGATGCCGGCCATCAGCAGATCTACCGGTCCCTGGGAGCGCTGCACCATCGGGGCGAGCCCATCGACCAGCTGACCGTGCTGTGGGAGACCCAGCGCCGAGGCGCCTTGGCCGACCGGACCCTCGATACCGAACGCGTTGTGCGGATCTGCGACCCCTCGGCGTTCGCAGGGTCGGCGGAGTACTTCGGCGAGCAGATCGTCAACGCCTCCCTCGTGCGGACAGCAGCAGCATCGGCCCGGCAGGTGCGCGCGCTGGCCGACGACGAGTCCCTGGCATCGGGGCGGCTGATCGGCTACGCCCTCCACGCCCTGGGACCGCTGGAGGAAGTCCGCCGCCGCTGGCGCATCGCCACCGGAGCCGAGCCCGAACCACACCGCGCCGCAGGCCAACGGGGTGCCAGCCCGCCTGCTGCCCGTATCGAGGCGGCCCGATCGCGCAGCCGCCCTCGCTTCGCGGACGCCGCCCCTGCCACGGTGCCCATCGCGGCCTCGCGACCCGCTGTCCTCGACCGTCCCCACCGCCGGAGTCCGTCATGACCGATCATGACCGAGATGCGGGGGCCGTATGCCGCCGCCGTCGCCCGATGGGAGACGGCCACTCGCCCAGCTCCCCGGCCGACCGATGAAGCGGGCCGCCTGAGCCTGCTGTTCGTGGAGTGGATGCAGGGCCTGGCTCCGGGGTGGGTGACCGCCACCCCGGGGCTGGGACGTCCTGCCCAACTGGTCGCTCTGGGCAATGGCGTTGTGCCTCAGCAGGCCGCCCGCGCCCTGCAGATGCTTTCGCCGCCCAGGCCGGTATGCACCCAGGCGATCGATCGGCGCCTCCATGCTCTGGCTGAAACTGTGGCTGATCGGTTTCGTGGAGTTACGGGAGGAGTAGCCTGACGGCGGGCCAGCAGAGCCGTATACCCGGGCGGGGGGACTGTGGAGCGGCGGGATGTTCAGGGACATTACGAGCGGCTTGCTGCCGAGTACGACGAGCATTGGGTATATGGGTCGCACCACATCACCTGGATGTCTGCACGCATAGCCGAGACCCTGCGTCTCTCTTCCGCTGACCGCATCGCCGACATCGGCTGTGGCACAGGGATGTTCGCACGCGAGGTGGCTCGGATCGTCAACCCGGAGCATGCCATCCTCTGCGTGGACCCGTCAGTGGCGATGCTGCGCCAGATCGGTACCCCACCACCCGCTGGCCTGACGCCGATCGTAGCCTCGGCGGAAGACATCGCTTCGGGACGTTCCCAATTACCGTACGGGCAACTGGATGCCATCTGGCTGAAGGAGTCGGTGCATCACGTCGCCGATCCCGCCGCCACCCTGTATGGCCTGGCGGCTCGGCTTGCTCCCGGCGGTCGTTTACTCGTGATCATGCTTCCGACCAGCATCGAGTACCCGCTGTTCCAGGCAGCACTTGATCACTTCGCAGAGCTCCAGCCCGACCCTGCTCTCATTGTCGGCCACCTACGGGAGGCCGGATTGCAAACCCACCTTCGTCACGTCGAGTACGAGTTGCGCCTCGACCGAGAGAAGTACGTCGGGATGGTGCGGGCCCGCTACATGTCGATGCTCTCCACGTTCACTGACAGCGAGATCGAGAAGGGAATCGATGAGATGAGAGCCGCGCATCCGGAGCCGGTGCTCGCCTTTCCCGACTGCTTCGCCTTCTTACTGGGCGTGAAGCCGGAGGAAGGGCGATGAGCATGGTGGTGGACGAACGACTGCAACGGCTCCGCAGCGAACTCGACGACCACTCCCGTGTCGCCGACCGCCTCGGTCTCGATCTCGAACGTCCCTTGCGCAGCCTCAATGATGGCTATCCCGAGAACGCGATCTCTCTCGTCGGCAAACTGACGGAGAAGCTGCTCAAGGAGCTGTGGCGGCACCATGGCATCGAGGGCGACCCATCGGGCCGCGCCCTTAATGACCTGGTCAAGCGGTGTCAGCCGCATATCCGCAGCAGTACCGTCCTGAACGCGCTGGATGACATCCGTCGTCTGCGCAATCGGTCTACGCACGACGGCTACGACATCTCCGATGAGGACGGCCTGCTGGCGGTACGCCGACTCGTCGACGTCCTGGTCTGGTTCACGAGTACCAGTAACTCTGCCTTGCTGGGCGGAGAGCCGCACATGGCTCCCGAGGTCGCCCGTCGCTGCGAGTTCCTCGCCGGGCTGTACATCACCCTGGGCTACCGTCAGGCCAAGCGATTCGTCCTGACCTCCGACACGGTATACCAGCTCTTCTGCCGTGAATCGGGCATGCGCCTGGAGTACGTAGAGCTGATGGTCTCGCAGGACGTGGACGATCTGCGCACCGTGCTCACCTCCAACGGCGGTGAACTGCTGCGCACCCGTCTGCCCAAACTGACCCGCTTCGTCATCCTCGACGAGGCAGGTGAGGACGAGGAGTTGCCCGGCCCCGTCCGCGAACTGCTCGGTCGCGACTACCGGCTGGTGCGCTACGACAGCTTCATCGACAGGCACGTCGACATTGCCGCCCACCTGGCCGACGTGACCTCCGTGGACTGTGCCGAACCACGTAGCGCTGTCACCGCCACCGTGCTGTCCACCGATGCCCGCACGGGAGAGTCCCTAATCCAGACAGCCGAGGACGCAGCCGTCCTCCTCGGCCGCCTTGCCCGTGGCCAAGCCAACGTTCTGATCACCGGTCGTCCCGGCAGCGGCAAAAGCACGTTGCTCCAAACACTGGCCGCAGACCCCGATGCACGGCGGTTTCGCTTCTACTTCGACCTCAGTCTCAAAGCGAGGGACGAGACCTTCCCCGAATACGCCGCACGCCTGCTGTCCCCGTGCATGACGGCGGACCGCTCCCGTGCGTACGACCTGTTCCTCTACCTGATCCGGTCCGGTTCTGCGTTGTGCGTCCTGGATGCGGTTGACGAGGGTGTGGACGAGGCCAGCCCCGCCGGCTTTCTGCGGCTCTTCGCAGATCTGGCCCCGGTGCTCTCCGCTGAGTCCACTGTGGTCATGAGCTCGCGGGTGTCATTCCTCGCCGACTCCCCCCAGGTCCGCCAGCTGTTGGACAGCGGAGCCGCCCGGTCCGAGCAGCTGGTTGAGCAGATGTACGCGAACGGAATCGACCCGGCCCGAGTACCGCACTTTCACCTCGTACGGCTCGCGGATCCCGAAGCCACATTGCTGGAAGTGCGGCTGACCGCCCTCCTCCAACATGCCTCTCCGCAACCTCTCGACGCGTTACTCGGCGCACACATCACGAAGACCCTCGCCGACCACGGTCAGGCCAATACCGAACATCGCCTGCCCGCAGTCTTCGGAAGGGCGTTCCTCACCGATCAGACGGTCTTCTCCCTCGTCGACCTGCACCGCGACCTTGGCCCTGGTGCCTTCACCGACGGTCGTCTCGAACTCGACAGCTGCGTGCTCGCCCCCCTGTTGCGGCCAGCCGGTCCGGACCAGGTCGCCTTCGTCCATACCGCCTACCAGGAGCTGCTGGCTGCCCGATTCCTTGCCACCCCGAGCGGTCGCGAAGAGGTAGCAAAGCTGCCTGGAGATGCCTTCATCACCGAGCAGGTGAGAGCCTTCCTCGCCCGCATACCGGCGATTGTTCCCTCCGACGAGTGCGTCCTTCCCGCTGGGGTACACCTCGTCGGGCCGGCTGAACGGCTTTTGTTACGCCGCGTGCGACACGCGGTCCGATTCGACCGCCACGCCGTCACGGTCGGCCGCTACCGCCGCTTCCTCGACGTCCTGCGGCCCGACGGCACCTCGCCCTGGGACCACCCAGACCAGCCAGACAACGTCACCCACATCCCCTGGACCGACCGGCTCCGCGAAGCGGATTACTACCGCAATGCCCGCTACGACGACTACCCGGCCATCTGCGTCAGCTGGTGGAGCGCCTTCGCCTTCGCCGCCTTCGAGGGAAAGCGCCTGCCCACCGCGCTGGAATGGGAAGCCGCAGCCCGCGGAACGGACGGACGTCTCTTTCCCTGGGGTGACGAGTCTGACGGCGCGCCGGTCAACTGCGCTGACACGTGGGTCGGTCATCCCGTGGTGACCTTCCACGCCTGGCAGCAGGAGTTCGCCCAAGAGGCACTTCGCAGAGCGTGGGTCACCCCGGTCAGCGAAAGGGCCGCGAATTGCTCCCCGTACGGCATCACCGACATGGCAGGGAACGTCTGGGAGTGGACGTCCACCAGCCTGGATGACGCCGGGGAAGCGGTCATCTGCGGTGGCAGCTACGACAATCCGCTGCGCGCCGTGCAAGCGAGCAGCAAGGGCATCTACCGGAAGCGTGGCTGCAGTAACGCAGTCGGTTTCCGTTGCGTACAGGACATCACCGACCCGGAGGTGGCCACCTCATGAGCGACGCGCGGCACGGCACTATCGTCGACCGCCGGCCCACCGGCGGCGGACTGACCGGCGCGGTCGGTGCCTTCATCGTCCAGGACGAAGCGGACGGTCGCTACTACACCTTCGACTACACGCAGATCGTGACCGAAGGCTTCCGCACCATCCGCACTGGTGAACGCGTGCGGTTCCATGCGGCCGCAGACCGTCCCGGTGGCGCTGAGTTCGTGGTCAGGCTCGATCAGCCAGACCCTGCCGAGTACTACCGGTGACCGTTGACCTGGAGGCTGTCGCCGGGGCGCGACAGCTCCTCATGGTCGTGCTCCCGGTACGGTTGCTGCGCACTCCGGACTGGCCGGAGGGGCCCTTCCCGTTCGAGCTCGGCAGCAGACGGACGGATGCGGCCACCCGTGCGACCTACTTCGCGCCCGCCTCCGCCAGAGTGCTGTACGGGTCGCCTGGGCGCCCCTGTCGCTGGTATCGGGCAATGTCACTCGGTCACGACGGGCTGCATCTGCAGGGCATGGAGCTGCTGCGTACGGCCACGGGACGCAGCCACGGACACGCTCTGGCGGTACTGCACTTCACCGTGGACAGACCACTGCTTCCGGTGCTGCGAGCGATAGGCCACCGGCCCGATGCCGGCCCCGACCCACTCACCGGCCCGTTCGCGCCGCAGCAGCTCTTCGGACAGGTGGCCGAGGTCCGCGACGGCACCGAAACGTTAGCGATCTCCCGCCCGTACACCATCGCCCTCCTCACCCCAGAAGCCCACCACACGCCCGCGCTTCGGCCTGAGCCCACGGCAGCACTCCCGCCTACCGCCGACCACTGGCTGTGGCAGCTGGCATCCCGTTCCACACCACGCGACTTTCCTCTCGCTCCCGAAACCGCCGTCGACGAATTCGATCAGGCTGTGCGCATCTCCGCCGACTGGAGTGCTCTGGTGCTGCGGCACAGCGCCGCCTTCCTCGGCCATCGCGCCGACGCCGGCGCGGGCGACTTCTACGACTACGCGGCCTTGCATGCCCGCACGGTCTACCTCGACGCCCTGCTACTCGGCACGCTCCAGCGTGACCACATCGACCGACTCACCGACGAACTCTCCGGGGTATTCGACGGCCCGCATCTTTCCGCCCAAGTCGGTTCGTTGGAAAGGAACATCGCGCACTTCCGCAGTACGTACTGGCGCCAACACCTGACCGCCCACGGCCCGGCGAACGAACTACTGCTTGCCTTCCAGGCTCAGTACCGATTGCCCGAGCGTTTCACGGAGATACTGGCCGAGGCCGCGGACTACAGCCGACTGGTCCAGAACCAGGAAAGCCAGCAGATCAGCGGCGCTCTCGGAGTCCTCACCATCCTCGGCCTCCCCCTCGGCACAGCTCTCAGCGTCCTCCAGGTCCTCGGCGACCAGTCCGCCACCCACCTGCTCGTCGCCCTCGGCCTGTCGATCGCCGCCACCGCCGCCGCCCTCACCACACGGTACGGACGCCTCGTCATCTCCTCCCTCCGGGGTGGTGCCGGCCCTGAACCGCCCGCCTAAGGGCGTGCAGATCATAAAACTGTGGGACGCGGGTACGTGCCCGGCGCAGAATCACCAGCATGTTCACCCCTGATTCCGGTGCCTCCGCCGGCGACTCGGCCTCCGGCGGTTCCCGGCCGTCATCGCCGGGCGCGGCAGATGCCGTGCTCCCTGCCGTCGCGAGGGGCGGCAAGGTGCCCTTCAATCGTCGCGTCTACATGGTGGTCGAGGTCATAGACCGCCCCGAGGAAGTCGACCTTCTGACTCAGTTGTGCGAGTCGTTGGGTTGGCCCGTACGGCTGCCGCTCGCCCAGGAGACGTCAGTGGCGCCGCAGGGCGACTGGGCCGTCAGGATCGTCGAAGCGCGTATACGCAGTGTGCGCGACGGGGCGGTGCAACAGGCGGTGGCCACGTTTGACACGCTTGCCCAGGACGCCGGCGTATCCGCGAGTTGCCGAGATGCCACGCTGGTGGAGCCTGTGCACCGGCCCCTGATTGAGTGGCATTTGCGCGGCAGGCGCCAGTCACCAACTCAGCACCTGCGACACGCGACACATCTGCTGACGCGGACCGCTGGCCACGATCAAGCTGCCGGCACCGTCCGCCTCGTACGCGTCCCCACCTCGCTTGACGAGCCGCGTCTTCGCCGGTTGGCCCGCAGCCGTCGTTCCGCGCGTACCGAACTCTCCCGGCATCCGCTGTCGGGGCGTGAGTTGGACGTCGATCGGCACGTGCTGACGATGCCCAAGACCCGTGTGGCGTGGCAGACGGCCGCCATGCTGGGCCTGCTCTTCGTGGCGGCGATGCTGATCCTGTTCGGCGCCGGTCTGTGGTCGGCGATGGGCCTCGACGATCCGCGCGTTGGCGCTCCCGTCCTGTTGCTGATGGTCACCTACGTGCTGGTGGGCGCAGTACTGGCCCTTCGCGGTACGGCAACCCATCGGGCCGTCCCATGGATTCTTCCCCTGGCGGCACCACTGGCCGTGCCGCTGGTCCCGTGGCTCGGGACGCTAGTCCAGCGCGCCTATCTGTCGCCGTTCGAGTTGGAATTGCCGCCAGGGAAGGAAGGGGTCGGGAGCATCCTCGCCGGCGCTTGGGTATTGTCCGTGTTCCTCGGCACGTTGTTCCTGCCCATCGCCTATCTCGGCTGGATCCGATTTCTGAACTCGTCGGTGGACGCGCGGGGTTCCTGGATGTCGTGGACCTTCATGCTGAGCGTCGGCACCGGCCTGGCAATCGCCTTCTCCCTGATCGTTCTGCTCGGAGCGGGCCAGAGCGGCGTAGCAGACCGACGGCTGGCGGCTCAGGGCAAGGACATCCCCGAGTACTTCGGCCTTAGCGCCGACTATGTCTGTGTGGCGCTGCCCTCCGGTGACACCCCGTACTACGGCGTCCGCCCGCCGACCAATCACCCTGTCATCTCCTTCGGTCAGACAGGCGACCGCATCGAGCTCTGGATCCCCAGCGCCCGACAGAAGGCAAGCCTCCGCCTTGAGGATGCCCGCATCAGGGTGGTGCCCCACCTCGACTCGTCTTGCGGGACGGCCGAGTGAGCTCCATGCGCCACGTGCGACGATAAACGCCAAGCTAAGAGCGCACCTGCACTTGGCAAGCAGCCGCGAGAGCACCCTTCGTCGGAGCCGCGGATCAACATCAGCCACACCGTGACCTCGTCCGCGTGCCACCACGATGAAGCGGAACAACGGCAGTGCCACCGCCGACAGCCCCGGCCGGAAGCCACTCCCGGCCGGCGTCCATGTGTGCCGGTTTCATCGCAGGGCTGCCCGCATCGCCTAGCGCTCTGAGCGGTGCGTCTACACCAGTTTTCCGGCCAGGCCAAACCTGGGATTTTCCGGACCCTCGACACCCCAACCACCCGATCTTGCGGAGGGGTAGTCATGTCCGGACCCGCCCACGATGGCGACAAGTCTGTGCGCATACCTGATCACGACCTGGACGACCTCGTATCCACGGTCGCGCGGCTGGTCGCGGAGAGTCGCAAGCAGAGCGAAACGCTCGCCCGGCTCACCGACGACCAGCCGCTCGCAGAGGCTGGCGAGCCTGCGGAGCCCACCGTCGAGCCCGGCGCGGTGCCGGTCAGCGACCGGAGCGCGAACACGCAGGACTCGCAGGACGACGGCCCGTCGTCCGTCTTGATCCTGGCGCTCGACGGCAAGGCGTACGCCGAGGAACTCGCCGCACTGACCAGCTGGGTTCACCACCTGCTCCTGCCGGTCTACGGCAGGGAGATCACCACCAGCCGGCCGTGGTGCCAGCAGTGGCGAGAACACCCCGAGGCCGTCGCCCGGCTTCACGCCCTCTGGCTCGCCTGGCAGCACCTCACCGACGTCGAAGCCGGCCTCACCGGCCCCTCAACATGGCACCGCGACCACCTCGACCCGGCGCTGCTTCAACTCCGCACACCGGACGGGCCCTTCGGTGCGTGCACCACCAGCCCGGCCCGCCCCAACCACCGGCTCCTGGCCCCGCCCGAGCCTGCCGGAGTCTGACATGGCCAGCACCTACGCCCCGGTGCCGGACTACCGGATCGACGGCTTCGAGGCCGCCACCGAGCGGATCGAGGAGGGCTTCTTCTCGCTCACGCTCTCGGACGACATGTTCGTGCCCCTTGCCGAGCACCACAGCGCTGACGGCCGCGACACCTACCTGCTGCTGTACGACCGCGCTGCGATCTGGGACATCCCCGGCATGGCGGAGTACGTCTCACTGCACATCACCCGGGACAACGACCAGCGAACGTTCGACTTCGCGTACGAGAGCCACCCTGTCATTCCGCTGGCGCAGAACTGGCTCATCCGCCAGGGCTGCCCGGCCGAATCGGCGGAGCTGTCCAAGAACCACGGGCCCCGGCCGGCCGACGCCCTCACGGCCCGGCTTGAGGATCTGCTCAGGGCCAATCCGGGCGACCGGTACAAGGTCATCGACCACTACACCGACAACCCGTCGTCCTTCGACTTCGGCACCGAGGTGCGGACCCTCGTCCGCGACAGCCACCCCGATTCCGCAAGCGCTCCGTATCGGCTCTTCCTCGAAGAGACCACCAAGGACTTCCGGTCCTACACGGTGCGGGAGGGCGCCTTCGTCACCGCCGAAACTGCGGATAGCTGGGCCATGGAGCGGTCCACTCCGCTCCCCGTAGCACCGGCGCCCCAAGGCACGGTCGGCCTCCGGGCAGAAGCTGCTCGCGCCCGCTCGACGGTCAAGGCCAGCGGCCTCGCCGTAGCCCCGGCTCGCGTCGCACCACCTCGGTCTACGGCGGATGCGCCGGCACGTCCGCGTCGGAGCGCACCGTGAGCCGGGCACGGTACGCCTTCGCGGCTCACCCCGAAGCCCTCGCCGACCTGCGCACCGTCCCGGACAAGATTCGGGACCTGGCCCTGCTGGAGCTGCAGCATCTGGTTCACGGCAACGAACGCGGGGCTGCCCTGCAACGCGAACTGGCGGGCTGCCACAAGGTATACGTCGATCCGGAAACCCGATGGCGTCTCGTCATCCAATACCGGGACGCCCCAGCCTCGTCCCAGCACAACCGGGAGATCTACCTCCTGGCCGTCGGCGAGCGCCAGGACCAGGCCGCCTACCGAACCGCGGCACGCCGGCTGGAGCGCGAGCGAGAGGCCACCGCCCGTACGCCGCCTCTCGCGCGTCGCGCCCAGGCCGCCAGGGCCCGCTCCCCGCACGGCAGCAGCGGCCGGGCCAACCCCAGCCCGCAGGCGCCTGCGGCTTCCGCCGCGCAGCCGCGTGCCCGTCGTACCCGCTCGTGATCCCCAGCTCTTCGCACAAGACCGCACGAAGGATGTTCATGTCCCCCTCCACCCCGCCGGGTCTCGGCACACGGCTCGTCGCCGCCGCTCTCGGAGTCGACCGCCCCGCCGACTTGCTGGCCCGGCATAACTTCCTCAGCCCGCACGGCCAGATGGCTGCCCTCATCGTGGACGCTGCCTGGAAGGTCGACGACCTCGACCACAAGATCGTCCAGACTTCCCGGTCCGCCTACCGAGAGCTGCAGGCCATCGAGCGAGGCGTCGGCAGCACCGTCCTCGGCACCATCGGCGCGGACATCAACATCCTCGCCGAACGCCGCGGCCAGAGCGCCGATCATCTGAAGGCTCTGACCGGCGCATACCGGCGCTCGGTACCTCAAGCCGAGGACCCACCGGCCAAGGAGCGACGCCGCTCCGCGTCCCGCGCGCAGGCCACCTCGACCCCGGCTTCCCCGGCACGGGCCGCAGCACTGCGCACGGCTGCGGCGCCGCCTGTCCCCGCTGCCCCGATGTCCCCCGCCGTCACCTCACCCGCGCCCGCAGAACGCTCTGTGCGCTCCCGCTGACGGCGCACGACCGATACTCGGAGAACTGGACATGTACGACCACGCATCGGCGAAGACCGAGGACGTCCGCCACGCGATCGGCCGCCTCGCCCCTCGCTGGACCACCTGGACCCTGCAGACCATCCAGCAGCACGGCCAGATGCGCTTCACAGAGATCGCCTCAGCGCTGCCGTGGATCGGAACCCAGAACACGCAGTGGGTTCTGCGACGCATGCTCACGGACGGCCTCTTGGACCGACCGCAGCTCGGGCTCTACGAGGTCGCCCCGCTCGGCCGCCACGCACACAACGCCCATCGCGCGCTTGCTTCCTGGCACCGCGCGCATTTCACCGACTGCGGCCCGGTGCTCGCCGAGGCGGAGCGCACGGAAGATGCCCTGCGCCGGCTGCGCGGCAAGGGCGCGGTCGACGTCCTCCACGCCCTCTCGCAACACGGCCCCTTTCCGAACGGCGAACTGCGTGAAGAGGCGGGACTCGCCACAGGCTCCTTCCATTACCGCGTCCAGCAGCTCCAGGAGGATCAGCTCCTCACCCGCACCGGCCCCTCCAACCGCGCGTACGACCTGACGCCAGCCGCTCAGGCACTCGGGCCCGTGTACGTAGAGCTGGCCGCCTTCGAGTCGATGGCCTCATCCGCCACTGTGCGACACAACCCCACAACTCGGCCGACGGCCGGCATGGCGAGGGCCAACGCGGCTGTCCGGCGGACCCCCTCGGCTTTCCCGGGGTTGTTCTCTCACGCCCCAGAGCCACAGCCGCACGTCCCGGCCCACGTCACGGCGCTCTCCCGCCCATCCCGGACCAAGTGATCCACATGCCCACAGCCAGACCCCGCAGCCACAACGGCGCCCGCGCACGTTCCATTGCGAGCCGCGCGGGCGCCCGTGCACCACCCCTTCGGAGTTGATCCTCATGCCCACCACCGACCCTCACGCCCTCGACCCCGCCGCCGATGTCCTCATCACCCCCGCCTACCTCGCCGGTCCCGGCACTGATGACGCCATCTTCAACACCCTTGACTCTGCGACAGACTGGACCAAGGTCGTGGCTTTCGGCGAGGACACGTACTACACCAGCCCGTGCCAGCGCGTGCGCATCGCCAATGTCATGGACAGCCACTACGGCGGCTGGACGTTCTCATACGCCGAGGACCCGCTCGGCGTACCGGACTGGATCACCACCTTCGACCGCGACACCCCCCGAGAGATCGTGGCGGCGTTCACGGACACGCTCGTCGCCGGGCTGCCCAACAATTTCGCCGACTACCTCAGCGGCGGCAAGCACCACACCGGGCACACGCCCGCCACCGTGCTCTCCAGTCACCAGTGGGAGGCCGTCCGCAGCACGCGGCCGTTCCGGATGGTTTCGCCCGACGGTCACTCCGCCTACCGGATACGCGGCGGCTGGCTCCACGAATACGACGAGCTACTTGACCCGGAGAAGTCGACCTGGCGCATGTCCGCCGGCCCTGACCCCATCTCCACGCCCAGCTGGCAGGCGTACTTCAGCCGGGGCACCCCCGAGCACCTCATCACCGCCACGGCCCTCGCCCTCACCGACCCAAGCCCCGTCATCCGCGCTGCACTCCTCATTCCCGACCGCCACCGCTCCCTGGTCGAGACCCAGCCCCTGCACCCCGACCAGGCGACCTCGCGCATCACGGCTGCGCTGGCCCGCAGTTCGCGCACCAACGCGGTGCACCAAGTCCATCCCCCACCACCCGCACCGGCCCCCGTCACACCCGTCATCGCCAGCTCGCGCCGTCAGCGCTGACGCCCGCACCTCACCCGGAGATCCGATCCGTCATGCCCACCCAAGCTCCCGACGGGGACATCTACCTCTCCCCGGTCTACCTCGCCGGCTCCACCTTCACCGGCGACCCCGCCCTCCAGCCACTCCTCGATCAGGCGTTCCATCTCCACCTCGACGAACTATCGAACGTCTACGTCACTTCGCCCGAACAGCACGTCCGGCTGGGTTACCTCCCCGAAGGCGAGGACTCCACCCTCTGGAAGATCGCCGTCCACTCCGACCCGTTCGCCCCGCCCGCTGGCTCGCCACCTTCGAGAACACCACGCCCACGGAACTCGTCGCCGCCTTCACCACCGCCCTCGCCCACGACTACGCCCAGGGCCACGACACCCACCTCTACGGCAGCACCGGCAGGGACCAAGGCTTCCAGCCGCTCGTCGATGCCGGCTGGCGCACAGGGAAAGGGCCACACCTCAGCGTCTCTGTCGCGCCCGACGGCCTGGCGGAAATGAACCATGTCCGAGGGGCGCTGGATCACCAGGCCGAGCTGTCCGGCTACCAGTACCGCTGGAGCGCCAGCGGCGGACGCGACGGCTACGCCTCACGCTGGCACGCGACGTTCACCACCCACACCCCCGCCCACCTGATCGCCGCCACCACAGCCGCCCTCGCAGACCCCACACCGGTAGCCCGGTACAAGGCCGATGTACCCAAACGGAACCTCACCGCAGCCCGAGTGACCCCCATTCCCCCACCAGCGCCGACGCCACTCGACGTCCGTCGCGCAACGGCAGCCCACGCCCGCTCCACCGGCCACCACATCATCCGCAGTTCTCCAGCAATGCCCGCAACTGCCTCTGGCACGAACACCGCTCCACCCATGCGCTCCGCCCACCGCCGATGACCCCTGCCGTCGCCTCCACTAAGGACACGAACATGGAACAGACAGACCCCCACATGCCACCGAACGACGGCCCCACGGAAACAGCCGGCACCGGCCGATGGGCCACCGACCACGACCTCACCCGTCGACTCCGGGCGGCCACGCAGTCCCTCCTCGACTGTCTACCCATGGTCATGGAAAACGGCTGGGCCTTCTCCGACTCCCTGCAAGGAGGCGGCAAACAGGCCTACCAACTGGACGAACTGCACCCATCTTGGGCACCCTTGATCGAATCGGAAGCCCTGCGCCTCGTCGCCAACGTCGCTGGTCTGCACACAGCTTCGATGTTCTCCTCGTCGATGCCGCGCTTGATCGCGGAGATCGATGCTCAGCCGCTCGAAGTGCAGCAAGCCCTGGTCGAGCGGGCAGCCGAACGGCTCGGAAGCGTCAATGAGAGGCTCCCCGCCCCTCGGGCTTTCGCTGCCATTTCACGCTCCCCCAATTGGAGGGTCCCCATCGATCCGGCCACGGCAGTCGATGCTTCCGATCGCAGCACCACGCTGCCCCCGCTATCGGAGAATCCCCGCCGCCAATCTCGGTGATCAGCCAGCCGTAACCAAAGAATCTGGGAGCCATCTGTGTCTGATGAACCCGCCCCTCGCCGCCGGCACCGTGATCAGCTCCGCTTGGGGACACCCCGTGGACGGTCTGTACGACTACCTGCGCGAAGGCAGGGCCCACGCCCCGGCACTCGTTGCGGTGCTGCGGGTGTGAACGGCGCTCGTCATCGATGACAGCGACATCGCCGTGCCACGGGAACGGATACACCGCCTCACCCGCCAAGGGCACGTCCCGCTCCATCACGACCTCAAGCAGCTCAGCGCCTCGTCAACCGAGCTGCTGACGGCCCACGCGGAGAGCCAGGCCCGACTCCACGCCATCCGTTCGATCATCGACGCCTACCCCGAAGGGCACCTCGCCGAAGGACTCGCCCGGTCCCTGGACCACTCGGCGGCTGCTCGCGCCGAGGCAGCGCGCACCCGTTCGTCCACGCCGGTAGCGACGCCGCCCGCCGGCCCTCGGAGCACCGGTCACATGGCGGTCGTCGGAACGCGCGATGGGGTGCGATCGGCCCGTCGTTAATGCGTGCCGGCAGGCCCGTGCTGGCCCGCGCCGCGTTCGCCCGTGGCTTCGGCCCCCACCAGCTGCGCCAGCTCCTCCAAGCTCAGTTCGATCCGTCTGCCGTCGGCCATGCGGGCGCGGCCCAGGGACGCGGCCTCCGCGTCGTCGGCGGCCTCGTTGTACGTACGGACCTCTTCGTTCTCCAAGCCAACCCTCCACTGCAATCGGTCGCCCCGGGGACAGCCCCTGGGGCGACCGATTCATTCCCCCTTGCCTGGACATCAGCGCTCGGTCCTGTTCCCAGTTCGCCCACGGCAGACGCACACCGCGGCAATGGACTGGAGACCCCGCCCGACACCATGCCAACGTACGGGTGCCGGGAAAAATCGCAGGTCAACGAAGGGTTCGCTGCTCGTGCCGCTCAACTCCACCACCCCGTTCCAGGCCCCCGCCGCGCTTCCGTTCGCGACCCTCTTCGTCCAGGAGGCCGTCTTGTCGCACCAGATCACCGTCCGCCAGCTCATCCACCAGCTCCAGACCGTCGACCCCGACCTGCCCGCGTATTTCGCTATCAACTCGGACTGGCCCCACGCCCACTACGTCGGTCGCATCGTCGAAGTCCCCGGCCCGAACGGTGCCGTGTACCTCGCCGAGAACGGCCAGGAGGGCGTACTTCCTCCCGCGGTACGCACCGAGCTGGGCTGGGCGGACGTGTGACCTGCCGGGCCCACCCGCGTCTCTCGGCGGGGGCGATCAGCTCGGACCCGTCCTTTGCCCTGAGTGATCTGGTCCGTCAGCCCCTGCCCGAGTCGGTACACGGTGCTCTCTTGTGCGCCGTCCCCCCGCTGCCCGCCGAGCCGATCCGTGCCATCTGGGCCACCGCCCTACATCCCGAGCGGCTCCGGCCCGGCGCCATTTTGCTGAGCTGGGAGCCTGGCCACGGCGGCGGCATGGACGTGACCGCCCACCTCGGACTGGCTGCGACCAACGTTGTACTCGCCACCTGGCCTGGCCTTCGCGGCGACTGGACCCCCATCGTCCACCCCACCCTGTTCGAGGTCACCGGTCTTCACGCCGCGCTGACCGTGGCCACCGACGCCCTGCACCTCGCCAACCACCTGGCTTCTTCCTGACGGCCATCGACCCCACCATTGAGGGCTGCCCACGCCGGGGCAGCCCTCTCGGCTTATGGGATCTCGGTACAGAGGGCCGCTCGCGCCGCTGTCTGGAAGGCCCCGTCCCGTTCGAGCACGGACAGCCACCGCTCCCAGCCCCCAGGGCACCTATCGCCGCGCCCAGAACCGCGGCAACGCTTCCGTCCATGCCAGGGCATTAGACGCGCACCATGCCGGCGCCACCAGCGCGCCTCCCGTCATTCCAGACGAAGGGCTCACCAACGCTGTGCGTCGGGATGCAGTCAGGTCGTGGGGCATTGAGTGATGAGCCCTCACTCCGGACGGGGCTCAGCGAGATAGGTACCGGCCAGTGTGCCGTCGTACCCCTCAGCCTGTGCCGCGGCCTCCAGGCTCGGGAAGTCCTGGCCGATGCCTTCGCCGATCATCGCCAGGTAGTCCGCGCGGGTCAGTTCGCGCTCCACCCACTGGTGCGCGCAGCGGCAGCGGATGCTGATCTCGTTGCGGTCGCAGATCACCATCCAGTCGCGCCGGGCGCCGCACTGGGGGCACATGACGGTGATCCCGGTGATGACGATTTCCTCGGGGTGCGTGGTGGCGCGCAGACCGACGTTCCCGCCTGCGGGCTGCATCTCCTCCTGGAGCCGCAGCAGCGGGTCATGGCCGGTTGCCGTCTCCGGCAGAACGGGTCTCGGGGCCTGGAGGTATTCGCTGAGCATCCGCATCGTCTCCCTGTTCTCTCTCCAACCAGCCATAACAGGCGCCGCTGCCGGTGTCCAGCCCTTTGTTGCGCTGGTCAGCGCCTTGTGCCTCGGGGGCGGGGGTCGCTGCGGTTGGTCCGGACGGTGGGCGCGGAGATTATGCGGCACAGCGGACGGTAGACGCTATGCAGGTCTTTGGCGGCTCGTTGCACGTAGCCGCCCACCTTCTCGCTGCATCGGCCGTGGCGTCCGACGCACTGCATGGCTCACCGGCTCGCGGACTCCTGCCCCGTACAGCCCCACCCGGACATCGGCGGCTGGCTGACCTCACTGCCTCAGTTGGGGTCGTACCAGCCGATTTGGATGATGCGGGGCCGTTGCCGGGGAGTGATCAGTTGGGCCCGCCCGGGCGGCATGGGCCCGGCCTTGGTATTGCCTATCAGTGGTCCTTCGTCGGGGTCTCCCGACAGGATGATCCCCGCTGCTCCGAGTTCTTTGAGACGCCGGGTGACCGGATCGAAGGAGGTTCGGGCCGCGCCGGCGGTGCTGCGGGCGACGATCACGCGAAGGCCGATGTCTCGCGCGTAGGGAAGATATTCGGCCACCGCTTCGAGGGGATTGCCGGACGGGAGCGCGACGAGGTCGTAGTCGTCAATGACGACGAAGATCTCAGGGCCGTGCCACCAACTGCGGGCACGCATCTGCTCGGCGGTTACCTCCGCGGATGGCATCCGAGCTTGCAGCAGCGGGACGAGGCGCTTGAGGCCGCCTTCGAGGGATGCCGACGCGGGAGCGTAGTGCAGCACATGGTCCTGCGGGAGTTGGCCATGCAGAGCGCGTCGGTAGTCGCCGACGATCACCAGAGCTTCATGGGGCTGATGCCGTTCGGCGAGACGCCGGGTGAGCAGACGAAGAAGCGCGGTCTTCCCAGACCCGCTTTCGCCGTAGATGACGAGGAGCGGGTCAGTGTCGAAGGTGACATAGGCCGGGGCCAAGGCCACTTCGTCGAAGCCCACAGCGAAGCCCAGGTCAGGCGTTTCGCTGGCTTTGGGAAGCGCGTCGCCGTGCAGGCGATCCGGGAGCATGCGCACAGGCGGGCACACCTGGCCGGACCAGTTGGCCGCGATGGCCTCGATCAGATCGGCCGAGCTTGCGGCACCGTCTGTCTGGTCTTGTGTGGCACCGAGGCCAGTGGCTTGCGGGAGGGCTGCGACGTAATGCAGTCCGCCCCGGGCGAGGCCGTGCCCGGGACGGGATGCGGGCACGTTACGGGCGCGTTTGCGGTCGTGCTCGGAATCCAGGGGATCGGCCATCCGAAGTTCCAGCCGGGTGCTGAGTTGGTCCTTGAGGGCAGGGCGAATCTCGTTGTACCGGCCGGCGGTAAGGATGAGATGGACGCCGAAGGCAAGGCCCCGAATTGCCATTGCCTCGACGTCGGGGATCAGCTGCTCGTGCTCGCGTTTGAAGGTGCCCCAGCCATCGATGACGAGAAATACATCGCCCCACAGATGGTCGGGGTAATGACCCACGGCCCGCCGCCCACGGTAGGTCCGGATGGAGTCGATGTGGTGGTTCCGGAAGAACTCCTCCCGTTCGTCGAGGACCTCCCGTATCTCGGCGATGGTCCGTCGTGCCTTGGCCGCGTCCAGCCGGGTTGCGACACCCCCGACGTGTGGGAGATCAGCTAGGGACGACAGGCTGCCGCCCCCGAAGTCCAGGCAGTAGAACTGCACTTCGCGTGGTGTGTGCGTCAGAGCGAAGGCCGTGACCAGGGTGCGCAGCAAGGTGGACTTCCCCGAACGCGGGCCGCCGATGACCACGGCGTGGCCCTGCGGACCGGAAAAGTCCTGCTTGAGGACTTCTCGGCGCTGCTCGAATGGCATGTCGGCGATGCCGAGCGGGACGACCAGTGACATCTCCCGCCATTCGGCGGGGTGCAGGCCCCGTTCGGTTGTGCTCGTGAGAGGGGGGAGCAGATCGCCGAGGGGAGGAGAATCTTCCAGCGGGGGAAGCCAGACCTGTTGTGCCGGCGGCCCCTCATCCTGGAGGCGCCCCACCAGAACGTCCAGTACGGAAGGACCAGTACCGTCACCGCCTTGCGGGGCTTCCTCATAGCTAGGGACAGATGAGCCGGGATTGGCGAGGGCAGACTCGGCAGTGAACAGCATCGGTGACAGGTCTTCCCGACGCCCGGAGGCCGTCGTGCGCCGGGGACGGTACGGACCGGAGACGTACGCGGCCTTGAATTGCGTTGGGGCTTCTGTGCCGCAGCTCAGAATTCCGGCACCGGGGACTGCGGGCAGGTGGTAGGCGTCCTGTGTGCCGAGGGCGATCCGGGACTCTTCGGCGGAGAAGGTCCGCATGACCAGGCGGTAGGACAGATAGGTGTCCAAGCCGCGTAGCCGGCCCTCCTCCACACGTTGCGAGGCAAGCAAAAGATGAACACCGAGAGAGCGGCCGATGCGTCCGATCTGCAGGAACATGTCGATGAATTCGGGCCTGGCGGTCAGCAGTTCACTGAACTCATCGAGAATGATCAGCAGGGTGGGCAACGGCTGAAGCGGTGCCCCCGCCATCCGTGCTCTCTCATAGGCGCCGATATTGGCGAAGTTGCCGCTGGCGCGCAGGAGTTCCTGACGGCGGAGTAGTTCGCCGGCGAGGGCGTCCTGCATCCGGTCGACGAGGGTGAGGTCCTCGGCGAGATTGCTGATGAACGCGGCTGTGTGCGGCAGGTCAGCCAGGCCGGCGAAGGTCGCTCCGCCCTTGAAGTCCGCCAGAATGAAATTCAAGGTCTCGGAACTATGAGTCGTGGCGAGCCCCAGGACCAAAGTGCGCAGCAGCTCAGACTTGCCCGATCCAGTGGCGCCGACGCACAGTCCGTGCGGCCCCATGCCTCCTTGAGAGGCTTCCTTGAGATCGAGGACGACGGGGTTGCCGTCCCCGTCGACTCCGAGCGGCACGCGCAGCCGCTCGTGCGGGGTCCGCTGTGTCGAGGGTGGGTCGAAGGTTGTGGGGTCGTCGATGCCCATCAGATCGGTGAATCCCAGATTGCCCAGGAGCGGGTCCTCGTCCTCGTCGTCGCTGGTGCGCAAGGGTGCCAGGGCACGAGCGAGCGCGGTGGCTTCGACCGCGGTCAGGACGTCAGGAATGCCGGTGTAGACGGAGCCGGCACTGGAGACGAGGCTGAGGGTGTTCGGTTCGACAGCCAGACCCGGTCGACGATCGATTCCGCGGGACCTGCTTCCGCGCGTCCGATGCTGCTGCTCGGCACCAGCTGCCGATTCGAGTTCAATGACGGTCACGCCCTGGAACCTGTCTCGGTCGGTAGTCAGCGGCGATCCCGCCGCGGCCCCAACGTCCAGCAGAATCACCAAGTGCGGCCGGTCCAGGAGCGGCTGGGCATCCGGCGACCATTCATGGCGCGCAGCCAACTGCTCAGCGAGCCCCTCCTCAAGGGCATCGAACGAAGGAAACATCAACAGGCCGGGGCCGCGCCGTCCAACGCCATTGCCGTGCTCGGCCGGACGGGCGTGCGGCAACCACTTCATCCAGTCCCACTCCAGGACTGCACCCGGCGCTGCGACCACCGCTAGCCACAGGTCGTCCGGCGCATGCAGAGCGGCCAATTGGCAGATCACAGCACGGGCGACCCCCTGGACTGTGTCGGCATGGCCCCGGATCGTCAGCCACGGGAAGGCACGCAGGGACAGCGCCATGGGCAGTTCATCGAGTTGCTCATACGCCTTCACGAACCGTTGCAGCGCATGCGCGGCCAGCGGCTCCCACTCCTCTGCCGGCCCGGCCTGCGGCACGACGAGCCGGGTCGCCAGCAGCTGAGGACCCACCCCCACCCGCACCTGACCGAAGTCATCGTCCTCGGGCCGCCGCTCCCACAGTCTCTTACGGTCGGCGATCACAGCCCACAGCTGGCCTGGCTCCGGGAAAGTGCGGCACTCAGCCAGCCGCTGACCACGTGCGGTATCCCGCACGTCCTCACGGGTCCGGACCAGATACTTCAGATAGTCCTGACGTGCCGCACGCACGCTCGACGATGAGCCGCGGCGAGCACGCACAATCTGCGTCATCCCCATGGCCACAGCGGAGACTGCCATGATGGCGCCCATGATCTTCATGAACGGCGGAGAGCCAGGCAGGAAGAAATAGACCGCACTGCTGCCCATTGCCATCGTCGGCAACAGCATCAGCGCAACAGGTTCCCCCTTGTGCTCAGGCAGCACGGGCGGCGCCTTCAGCTGGAGGTCGCCCTTGGGATAGTCAGGAGGCGTCGCGCGCGGAGGGCGCTTGATGGTGACGGTTGCCAACGGGGCCCGGTTACTGCTGGAAAGGCGGGCCAGGCTGCTGCTGGCCGAACGGCGAAGGTGGCGGCACGACGGGACGCCGGCGCCTGACAACAACCACGGCCACGACGGCCAGGAGCCCAAGCACCACTACGCCGACGACACCCCAGATGACGTACGCCGACCGGTCCTTGCTGGCAGACGCGCCTGGATCGGCCGGGGCCGAAGGATCAGCTGGCGCGTCGGGCGAGGAAGACGACGGAGCGGGCAGCGGGCCATTCTTCGAACCGGCGGGAATGTCCTCGGTCAGGGCACTGTAGGGGCGGATGAAGCCATACCCGTAGTGCTTGTCCGGAAGCTTCGCGCCCTTCATGGAGTCCGGCAACTTGGCTGTCTTCACCAGGCGGTTGGCGATTTGGCCGGCCGTGAGATCCGGGAACTTCGACCGGAGGAGTGCAGCGGCGGCTGATACGTAGGCTGTGGCACCAGATGTTCCGGTGCCGTGCTGGTACTCGTGGTTCAGGCCCGCGCTGTAGTTGTCTACCCCAGGTGCCGCGAGCAAGTTGTTCGACCCGTAGTTGGACTTCTCCCAGATCTTCCCTGCGGAGGCGACGGCGCCCACCGAGATCACTCCTGGGAAGCTCGCGGGATATTCCGGCGTTGCAACTCCGTCGTTCCCTGCCCCGGCGACGATGACTGCGTCCTTCTGTCGCGCATATCTGACAGAGGCGGCCATGTCCGGGTCCTTGAAGTCGTCCGCCAGTGACAGGTTGATCACCGATGCGCCGTGATCAACGGCGTAGCGGATCGCCTGCGACACTGGTTTGCCGGTGCCCATTTGCAGATCACTATCCGTGATGGCGCGCAGAGGCAGGATCTTTGCCGCAGGGGCCAGTCCCTTGATGCCCGCAGTCCCCCCCGGCCCATGGCCGTGCCCTGCGATCAGAGAGGCCATGCCAGTGCCATGCGAACTGTCCTCCTCACGGTCCGCACGACCACCCTTGAGGAAATCCTTACCGGGCAGCACATTGCCTGCGAGGTCGGGGTGGGTCCCGTCGACGCCCGTGTCGATGACAGCGACGGTCACCCCCCGACCTGTGGATACCTTCTCAACCGCATCCGCATCGAACGCCGACAATGCCCACTGACGATCGCGAATGGAATCCGCGGCCGCTGGGTCCGCTACCTGCGCGAGGCTGACCACGCACAGCAGCGCCGTCCCACCTGCCGATCTCATCCATCGCTTGAGCGTCACGCCTTGCCGCTTCCTTCCGAACTGTCCGGCCCCGCCTGAGGGCTTCGCTGTTCCGGCGCGTCAGCATCGGCGTTCTCCTCGGAGGCCGAAATGCCGATAACGTCAGGCACAACGTCGCGCTGCGATACCCAGGTGTCCTCATCCTCGACCAAGTAGTCGGGACGCGACGACCCCCGCTTCTCCTTTTCATCGCGGGCCGATCGCCCGCCAGGCGGCACAGCCATCGGACCCCGAGCGCGAGATGCTCCTTCCGGACCGCTGTTCAGAACGCCGCCGCGGCTGCGATGCAGACCGGAGCCGCCTTGCGCGCCTCGCCCAGGCACTGCGGGCTTGCTTGGCTCTCCGATGACACCGCCAGGCCGTCGGGCGAACCCTCCCTGACGGCCACGTGTTCCTCCCTTGCCAGACGCACCCGGACCACCGGCGCCGCCGATTGGCGGTCGACCTGTCTGACCTGGTTGGCCGGGGGCGCCTGGCACTGCGGACTTTCCTGAACCTGCGCGGCCACCCGGAGGCGTGCTCGGAACGCCCGGTTTGCCGGGGCGTGGCGTTCTGCCACCCAGCGGACCACGGCCACCGATCGGTGGCTGACCACCAGGAGGCATAACTGGCCCACCAGGGCCCAAACCGAATTCGCCGGGATTCCTGCCGATTACCGCGCTGCCAGGGCCTGCGCCGGGAGAATTGGTGGGGTTGGGCACACCGCCACGCACCCCGTCCAACGCCGTACCAGGAAGCGGTGCCTTCGGCGCGGAAGGACGCGCTCCAGGTCCGGCAGAACCCTCCGCAGCACCGCCCGACTGCCCAGGACGCGGGGAAGCGACTCCACCTCCCGCAGACGACGAACCGCCGGCTGCCCTCCGGCCGCCCGAACTCGGTCCGGCTTTCCGGGGACTCGCCACAACTGGAACCATGGCAGCTGCCACATCCGGCGGAGGAACCATCGAGTCCGGCGCAGAGACAGGCTTATCCGGTTCGATCTTCCCCGGGCCCTGCAGGTTCTTTGCCTTAAGGTTGTACGAGGCTCCGAGCTTCTCCATGTGGGCGGCTGCCTGCAAGGCGATCTCCCGCCCGCGCGAGAGCGTGTCGGCATGCTTCGACAGCGCTTCGCCAGCGTTCATGCCCTTGGAAACGTCGTGTTTCAGTCCGCTGTCGTCACGGCTCAAGGCATCGCCTACCTTGTCCACACCATCTTTCACGAACGAGATTCCCGCCGTGATCACGTTTCCGTCTTTGACCTCACTCTCGGTGTCTTGTAGTTCGGTGACAGCCCGCTTAGCCTCTCGAAGGTCGATTGCCGCGGCCTTCAGGGTGTGCGCCGTGTTCTTCGCGTACAGGGAGCCGTTCTTGAGGCTCTTGCTCAAGATCTTGGCCCGCGCGGCAAAGGCGTCCGCAGCGGTTCCGTGCCAGTACTCAAGGACATCCGCCACGGCCTTGTCCAACAGGTCCCGCACACTTCCGTCCGGAGCATCGCCGGCCATCTGGTCATGCACGTGCATCCAGTGGTCGGCGATCTCATCGACCTTGTCCGGCTGCGCGTCCCGCACCATGGCCTTCAACTTTTCAAGCGTCATACTTGAAAAGTCGGTGCTGTGCCCGCCCCCGCTACCCATCTCAATTCCTCCCCGCTGCGCCGGCCCACATGCGCGAGCCAGCGGTGGCTCCGACTTAGCGCATTGATTCGCGGACCTCTTGCTCACGACTCTCGTAGCCGTCGTGCACCGCCGCCGAATTCTTGCCAGCTGCGGCGATCATGCGCTTCAGCTCAGCGACCATGTCCGCGATGTCCCGCTTCAGCTCGCCGTGCGCACCCCGGAGCCCAGCTTCCTCGGCGAACCCCTGCCCCAGGTATCCCTCGGGCAGCTCCGTCTTGTACTCCGCCGTGACACCGACCCCATCCATGGTGTCCACAAGCGAGTTGAGTCGCGTAATGACTTGTTGTAGTGCGCTCAAATCGACGCGATATCCCTCGGCCATCCAAATCCCCCCGGCCTCGTGCTAGATCTCTGCCTGGCGCTCGCGCCATAGCGAACTCATGTAACCCTCCGTCAGACCGCCCAGTCAACCGTGGCCCTGGCGAGGACGAAGGCATCGCGGATCTGTCCTGAAAGCGACCCGGATCTGGCCGACTTGGCTACGGCGGTATGTCGTGTGCGCCCGTTGTCCGCCAGAGTGACGTGTTCGCACATTGACGCAGAGACAACCACTCAATCTCCGCCCTGCGTGGTGACACCGCGCCTGGTGGCCCTCTTCACGGCAATTTGAGATCAGTGCAGCCGTGGCGCTTAGCGGACCGGGTAGCGAACTCCTTCAGTGCGGCCTTTTCTACCTTCTCGCTTGGGACCGAGTCGTAGTTATTGTGGTCTACCGGTCGGGTCGTGATGTACAACGCCCGACTACCGGAAGGACACTGTGCCGAAGCCCAGAACGCATCGCCCTTACGGCCGGCAGGCTTCCACGGATCGTATTCGTCATCATAGCCGAGCTGTTCCCGCAGCGCCGGAGCAAAGGGACCGTAGAAGGCGCTGACGCGATTGTGGACAGAACTTGATTCCGCGACGTAATAACAATTCTCGATCGGGGATTTCGAATCTGTGACGCTCTCACGGACAGCTACCTCGATGCCCGCACAAGTCCCCCGAGCCTTACCCGATATTATTGAGTGCGCAGTGTTGTCCGGCACCCGATCGATGACGCCCCCAGGAACAACAGTACATCCCCATGCCTTAGCTGCGTTCTGCGCCGTCTTCACCGTCGTGCGGGCGAAACGCGCGCGCTGGGTGGCTCCCTCCACTGATCGCATAGCCGTCCCCTTCACCGTGACGATCAGGGAGGAACGCTTTGGATCGCTACGGTGATTTGTGCAGGGCATGTTGACTGTGGCAACGAGATCTTGACCCGCGTGCCCCTCGTCCATCACGCCTTGCCATCCGTGGCCGAGCGGAATCGCCATTCCCACGTCACCGTACGGAACGAATTCATTAAAGTCGTGAAGCGCCCCCGCCGCATCGGAACCCCAGTCCAGTCCCACTGATAGCCATCCGCCGGCATCGGGGTCACGCACGGAGCACTTGTGAAGCTGACCTGAGCTGGGGACAGCTCCCTGCTCTACTTCAACATCGTGCGCGCGCAAACGGTCAACACCTAGCAGTTCCCTGACCTCTGAGGTGTCAACACTGCCTCTGCAAGAGTCGGCCAGGCTACGACCGTCTTGCCAACGGTCATACGCCCCGCTGAAATAGAAGATGCTGGGCACCGCCACCACGACGATGATGACCACGGCGATCAGCCACCGCTTGCGCTCGCGGCGGACTACTCGAGGATCGGGGTCACCAATACGGCGATCCTCCGTTGCGTCAGCGGTCATCAGTTGTTGTTCTTCCCTCGGCCAAGAACATCTTGCACATCGGTACGACCATCCTCGTAAAAGCCCTGCAGTTCATGCTGGACGAAGTTTGCGTCCGACGTATCAGCGCCAATTCCTCGTGTCTCGTACAATTCGCCAACCATCGCGTTGATGCTGGCTTTCCCCCCCATGCCCGCGCTTCCGTTGAGTGTGTTCTCCGCGATCTCTTCGGCCGAGCGCGCATCGGTATCGGCATCCATCTTCTCTTGCCAGGCGGAAGCACCCACATCAGTGAGGCGCACCGCGATGGAGCCAACGGCAGGGATTTTGCTAGCTCCCTCGGCTAGCCCATGATATCCAGCCTTCGCTATCCACCACTTATGGTCAGAGCGTCCCTCGTCGCGGTGGTCGAGGATGACATCACCTTGGATAGCATCGATGGCGCCCGTTGCTTTAGTGGCATCAGACATCATTTTCTTGGCTTCGTCCGCGCTAGTTCCAGCAGGAATATCAGCCAACTGGTATGCCGTATGGGTGGTTTGCGCCTCCTGGAGCGCGCGGTACGCCACAGGATCGTCCGACACCCCACGCATGACCCGGATCAACGAATTCCGATCAACGGCCATACGCATTTGTCCGGTCTCCTTGTCCGCCCACACCCCCGATGCTTTCTCTCCATCGTGATGCGCTGATCCATCGTTGACGTTCGAAAGCACGTCCTGCGTGTCGGAGACGTAGTCGCCCAGGGCATTGGCGATCGGACGATGCATGCCGTCAGGTAGCTTCTCGTTCTTCGAGCCACCGTCGAGCATGTTGATGCTGTCACGCATGATCCTGGCTTGCGATGCAGTGTGCTCGCGCACCTCGTCTTCCTGCCCCGGCTGATGCCCGGTGGAGCCCGCTTCGATGGCCAGTGCCAGCGAACCCTGGCCGGTCTTCTTGTCGAAGCCGTCCTCTACCCACTCTCGGTCATCCACGAGATACTTGAGATTGCCGTTCTCGCGCGGCTCGCCGGGGTCCAGGAATCCGGTTGCGGCTTCGGGATTCTTGCTCAGTGCATCCATGTAGCCCGTCATGGGGTCGGCGCCCGGCCCGTCTCCCGAATAGTCGATCCTCGGCATCGTGGAGTCCGGAGCCCACAACTCCCTTGGAGTCGATGGGCTTCTGGTCTTCTCGTAGCTCAGGAGGTCTCGGCCGTAGTCATGGAGGAAATCGCTGTCGTAGCTACCGCTTCGCATGAGGCTGCTCATCAACTGGTAGCCCTTGGCACTCGGCCCGCCGATCCCTCCCGGATCGATCATCTGCGGCCCGAGCGCCCGCATCTTCTCCTTCCAACCGTCCATTGCCGCACTTTCGCTCTGTGTGGCGATGCCGAGTGTGGAGCCGAGGCTGGCCTGCAACTGCTTGAGGGCGGCGTTACGTTCGCCACCTCGCTCTCCGGAGTTCGGCCCTGACGCCTCACGCCAGAATTCGAGGGCACCCTTCGGACCCATCGAGAGAGCGAACTTCTCCGCAAAGACCATGTCATTCTTGCGCTTTGAAAGAAGCTTCCCCAACCGGCCCAGCTCATCGTTGGTCAGGTCTTCGCCTTTTTTGGTGAGCCTGAGCGCCTCGACCATATCCTTCTTGGCGTCCCGCGCCGAGTCCAACGACGTATAGATGTTCTTGTTAAACGAGTCGCTATTCTTACCGTTGGAGTCCTGGCGTAGCGCCCAGTCCGCGGCTTCGTCCGCAGCAGTAGCCTCCCTCAAGACCTTCTCGATACGCTTCTGCATCGCATCGACCGCGGCCTTGCGTTCCGGGAGGAAGGCATCACGATATTCCTCGGTGGTGCCTTGGTTATCGAGATCAACATCGATGACCGTGCCGTTATCCAACACTTCGAGCTTCTCAGCCGGCGCATCCTCATCCATGATCCGGCGAAGCTTCTTCTGTGCCGCGCTGAACTCCGAATGGGCGTCGAGCAACAGCGTCGCAATGGCTTGTGCCTCTTCTGCTGCGGCACCGTACTGCTTCTTGATCTTGGTAAGCGACTCTTGCGCCTGGTCGGCGGCATGCCCTTGCCAATCGGACTTCAGGGGCTTGGTGACACGGGCCTCGAAGTGCTCTTGCAGTCCCTGGTATTTCTTCGGTAGCAGCTTCCACTCGTCCGCCGCTGCCTGGAGCTTCCCGAGGTCGGCATGGAGGAGGTCGGAGAAAGTGACCATGATCAGCTCCTCCCACCGTCGAGCGCGTCCATCCTGGACTTCTCGGCGTGATCAGTCCGCTCATACGACACGCTGGTGTTGTGCAGCTTCATGTATGCCTCGGACAGCATCGTGCTGAGGTGAACGGCCTCCCCCGCCCAGCGCCTGTGCATCCTGAACAACCCGTCGTCGGTCTGCCAGCCGTGCAGCCCACTTGACGCGACGTCGGTAGCTGACAGGGCGTGCTGATCCACCTTGTCGGTATCACCCCGCAGTTCCTCCACCGCCTTGGCGGCCTTGGTCAGTGCGGCCGTATGGACCGATGTCTGTCGGCCCCCACTCCCTGCGCCTCCGCCTCCGTTGCCCCCAGCGGAGTTGAGCTCCATCGTCACGTTCTGCCGCTTGGCGGCATCAGTGAGCGATCCGTCCTCGTTGTAGCGGAACGGATTGAGCCGACGGTCCCAATCCTGGTCGTAGGTCATGCGCTTCCCCCCGGTGGTGGTGCAGGCCAATGATCACTGTGGACGCACAGCAGAAAGAGCTTAGGGCGTCAAGTGGGCCGGAACAATTAGCTGAGCGGTCTGTTTCATCACGGGGTCTGACCTGGCCAAATGTCGACTGGGAGCATACGGGGAGCAACCGCCGAAGAGCCTCCAATTCGGCCGGGAGGCGGGCGACAGCCGAGAAGCTGGTGGTTGGGAACGCGAGGCTTACCACTGGCAGTTGCGGCCGCAGCAGATGCTGGACGTCAGCGGATTCATGGGCTTCAATCGAGCAGTTCCTGAGCATCGACGTGCCGTTGAGCGTATGGCTGCGTCTGGTGCGCCGTAGTGACGCGATGTCGCCGACAGCACCCTCAATGAACTCAGCAACCGAGTTGGCCCCAAACCCCAACACCCCTCATAGCTCGACGAGATCGGGACCTGCGCCATGGTTCTGGGGTACACCGCCGCCGGATTCCTCTGGGTGCGTGGCGCAACGGAGGTGCACGTGGCCGGGCGGCTGTGTCTCGGCTTGGAGACGCACCAGCGGATGGTCGGCGACAGCACGGTTCTATGGGCTCGGACGTCCTCGCTCAGCATCCGCATCATCTCCTTCTTGTTCTCTTCGATCAGCATCAACAGGGCCCGGTGTCATGTGTCCAGCCTTTTGCTGTGCAGGTCAGCGCCTCGGTGAACGCATACGCGGATCGAGCTGCGCCGCCTGAGTTGGAGGCGCGCTCGGCGTTGGCCGCACCGCACGGGCTTCAGTCGGAGGCGCCTTTCGACCATCACGCGCGCGGGGAGGGGGCACGGTCGCGGGCAGTTTGCCGAGGCGTCGCAGCCGCCAAACGAGTACGTCGGTGACGTTGTCGGCGGTGTCCAGCTCTCGCCACTCGATCGCCTCTTTGAGGAGGGCGGCGGGGTCGTGGCCGACTCGCTCGGCCTGGTCCAGAGTGGCAGCGAGGGCATCCCAGCCCGGCTCGCGGAGCACATCGTCGGCCTGGTCGGGGAGCGTGGCTGCGACGGTGTCGGCGTACCGGTTTCGTACGGGTGCAGGCAGACGTCGGCCCTGCTCGCGCATGGCGTTTACGGGGGCGGCCGCAGCGGTTCGGTAGGCGGCCCGGAGATGTTGAGCGGCTTGCTGGGCAGCGGCGGCCTGCTGGGCGTGACCGCGGGCGGAGTGCCAGCGGACTGCGGCGATGGTTACAAGGACCATGGTGGACAGGAGCATTGCCGTGGCCCCACCGTCCTCGCCCCTGCCAAGCGCGTTGCCGGCGCGGATGATGCCGTGCGCGGCGGAGCGGATGGCGCGGTTGTCGGCGCGCTCGGCACGGATATGTGATCGGGTCGCGCGCTCGAAGGCGCGGGCAGCCTCGCCCAGTTCCTTGCGGGTGGAGGCCGGTGCGGTTTGCGCTACCGCGTCGAGCAGCTCGCCGACGCCGACCAGCTGCGCGGCGGCGTCTTCGCAGTCGTCCCCGCTGAGTGCGGATGCGGCGCGCTCGGCGACGTGGGTTGCGTCGCGGCGTGCACGGGCTGGTCGGCTTCCGCGTTCCCCGGGCGGGCGGTCGCGAGCGGGCTCGTCGTCGATGGGTCCGGCGTCGAGGCGTTGCCGGATCTTGGGCAGAGAGAGATCCGGGGCGAGCTTGGAGCCGGAGAACCAGACCGGTTCGCCGTCGCGGTTGCGGTCGCCGGGGAGGGCGACCTTGTATCCAATGGTGTCGCCGGAGGGGGCGATGCGCTTGTCGACCCGGAGGCCGGTCTCGGCGAGGCGGCGGAAGAACTCGTCCTCGTCGGAGGCTCCAGCCAGGGCCTGGCGTACGGATTCGCGCAGGGTTTCGCGGGGTGTTTCGGTACGCCCGGCTCGTTCGGCCTTTGAGCGTTCGGCGCTGGTGGGGCGCTGGGCTGCTGTGCGGTCACCGGCGTTGAGAATCTGCAGGCCGAACTCGGCTTCGATCTTTCGGCATTCGGCCTGGGCGCGGATGCCGTCCTGGTGACGGCGGGGTCGTCGGCCGTCTTCGCGAACGAGGGTGGCGACGAGGTGGATGTGGTCGTCTGCGTGGCGTACGGCGACCCAGCGGCATGCCTTCTCGTCGCCGTCTTCGGCTATGCCGGTGGCGTGGACGATGCGGCGGGCGACTTCCGCCCATTCGGCGTCGGTGAGGTGACGGTCGCCGGGGGCGGTTCGTACGGGGCAGTGCCAGACGTGCTGGGCCGGGCGACGGTTCTTCGGGAGAGCGAGGACGGGGAGGTCGAGCCGGTCGGTGAGCTGTTTGAGGGTGGCGGCCGGGTCGCGCCCGGGGTCGGGGGCGAGACCCGGCATCCAGGACTCGACGAGGTGTGGGTCGGTGTGTTCTTCCCTGCGGCCGGGCCCGTAGAGGTAGTTGAGTAGTCCGTACGTGCGGCTGCCGGTGGAGATGTCGGGGACCACGCCTCAGCGCCTCGCCATCTCGATGGCGGCGGCTTCGATGCGGGCGGCGGCACGCAGGACTCGGGCGACCGCCTCGTCCGCGTACTCAGCCTGACCGCCGGAGTTGAGCACGCGGGCAACCTGGTTGAGGTTGTTGCCGGCGCGGGCGAGCTGTGCGCTGGCGGCCATCAGTTCTTCCACCCGGCCGCGCTGGTCCAACAGCCATGTCTTCGGACCGCCTTGGCCCTGGGCGACCGCGACCGCGGCGTCAGCGAGGAACCCGGCGGTCTTCAGACCGACGGCTTCGGCGGCGCGCTTGACGGTGTCGAGTTCGTCTTGGGTCAGGCGGACGCTGCGGACTTGGTCGCGGTGCACGCTCTGACGGAGGCGAGGGCGCGTACGCGTCGCGGCGGGCGGCGGTTCTTCCCCTCCTGGCTGCGATCCGCCCTCGGTCGCAGCCTCTGGGCCCGGCACCCCCTGGTGCCTGGCCTCCCCCGCCTCTTTGGAGGCGGGGGCATGCGCTTGCGAAACTCCTCCGCTGCCCGTGGCTGCGGAGGAGTTTCGGAAGCTACAGCTTGCTCGGCCTCGTGCCGGGCAGTGGCATTGCTGCAGCTCAGGGGTGGTGCCGGACAGTTCGGAGGGGGTCATCGGGGCGTCTCCGCGGTGTGGCCGCGTACGTCGCGGAGGACCTCGGCGACATAGTCGAGCGCGAGGACCGGGTGGTGCAGGGTTCGGGGTGTGCTCGCCGGCGTTCGCTGGACGGTCCAGCTCCCGTGGGGCCCGGGTTCGGCGCGGTGGAGGTGTCCGTGGTCGCGAAGGACGGTGATCCAGGCGTCGGCCTCGGCGTGGGTAGCCGATGTGGTGCGCATCGTGGTGCCTCCGCTGTGTGGAGAGGTCGATGGTGTGGTGCGTGTGGGCGGGTGACCGGCGGTGCAGATCTGCCGGGTCACCCGCTTGGCGTGACTCGTTCGGTCAGCCCGTCCTGGTGACCGAGCCCTCGTTAGCCTCGGCGCGGAGCTGCTGCATCAGGTCGGTCAGTCGGTCGTTGGCGAGCGGGATGTTCTGTCCGCGGATGGCGTCCGCGACGACCTGGCGGGTGGCCTTCCCCGCCTCGGTGGCTGCCTGGCGGGCGATCAGCAGGAGGTTGTCGGTCACCGGATCGGTGTCCGGGGTGCCGTTGTCCGAGGTCTCCGGAGCGGTGACCGGGTGAGTCTCCGGCTCTGCGGCGGGCGGGGCGGCCGGGTGGAGGCGGGTGACCGAGGCGTGTCTGGTGGCCGGTTGTCCGCCCAGGTCAGCGGTTCGGCCATCGCGCTCAGACTCCAGCTCGGCCAGGCCATCCTTCTGTCCGGACAGGTCCTCCGAGGCCGCCGTCTCCTGAGTGCCCTGGCCGCCGATGACCGCCGGGAGGTTGGTCTCCGGGCCGGACAGCACAGCCGGGTGTCCGGATGTGACCGGGGCCGGCCGGTGCTCGACCGGGCCGACGGGGGTGTCCCGGCCGTCAGCGGTCACCCGGTCAGTCCGGACACTGGCGGTGTCCGAGTGTCCGCGGACAGCGGGCTCGGCGACTCGCCGAGCGATCAGGATGTACAGGTGGACGGCTCCTGCCAAGGCGAGCGGGGCGAGGGTGGACAGGATGCCGACGGTGACGTCGCCGAGTCGAAGCCCCGAGCCTTGCGGCTGCTGTTGGTTGAGGCGCACGGCGTGCAGGGCGTTTGCCCAGATGCTCGCGGCAGTCGCGGTGCCGAACAACATCCAGACGTAGCAGCGGGCGGCGAGCGATGCGCTGCGCAGGACCAGCAGGGCGCGCACGCCGTAGGCGATGAAGCCGTCGATCACCAGAGGGAAGACGTAGGTGAGGAACCCGCGGATGTGGATGGCGACGGCCATCTGCTGCAAGGCGTCGTAGGAGAGGGCGCATCCGGCGCCGCCGAGGGCGACTATGGCGGCCCGGTCCCAGCCGGTGATCCGCGCTGGTAGCGGCGCGATGTGCTTCACGCGGCCGTCCCGAGGTCGTCGCGGGAGGTGTTCGTCCTGGATTCCTTGAGCACCGTGGTCTGGCTCTTGGGCTCCTTCTTGCCCTTGTTCCTCTTGTTCGCCGTCTTCTGTTGGTCGACCGCGCGGTTGCGGATCTGGCGGCGGGTTTCCCGGTAGAGCTTCTGGGCGTGTTCCTTGCTGACCTTGAGCAGTCGTGCGAGCTGTTCAGCCGGGGTACCGGCCTGGTAGGCGGCACGGACGACGGCCTCGCGCTCGGCCTGGGTGAGGTGGACGTCACGACCGGCCAGGACGGCGTTCACGCGGGCGTAGTTGAGGCGATGCTGGAACTTGCGGTGCAGCGGCGCTCGCTCCTCTTCGGTCATACCGCCGCGGATGCCGTCGCGGTCGCCGCCTTCGAGGGCGGCGTCGAGGCAGGTGTTGAGGACGGGGCACTGTGCGCACAGTGCTTTGGCGGCGCGGATGCGATCCATCTCGTCCGGCTCGGGGAAGAAGATTTCCGGATCGACTTGGTGGTGGGCGGTGGAGCGGCACGCGGCGTGGTCGTGCCAGGTGAGGTCGCCGAGGGTGCGCGGCGTCTGGTTCTCGTTGCTGTGCATGGGATGTCTCCGTGGCCCCCGGGGCCCGTTTGGGCAGGCGCGACCCGGGGATTGGTCGTGAAGGAGGCGACCGGGGACGGCGGTCGCGAGAGGTCGCTAGCGGCCGTGGCGGCGAGCAGCGGATACGGCCGTGGGAGGCGCTGACCCGGCAAGTTCGGTGCATGCCGGTGGCGTGGCGACTGCAACGTTGCTGCGACGCGCGGCTGCGAGGGCTCGTCTGCGGTCGGGGCCGTCGAGGATGACCTTGTCGGTCATCTCGGTCAGGCGGGAGGCGACGCGGTCCCCGATGTGCTGGCGCAGGTCGGCCATGCCGAGGTTGGTGGTGACCAGGGTCGGGAGCATCTCGTTGTAGCGGCGGTTGATCAGCCGCATCGTGATCTCCTCGGTCCACTCGCTGCTCTTGGCCGCGCCGAGGTCGTCGATGATCAGCAGCGGGCATCGGGCGAGGTCCATCAGCTCGCGCTCGCCGTCGTGGCCGGGGCGGGGCCGCAGCTCCGCGTACAGGTCGGCGGCAGTGATCGCCTTCCAGCGCAACCGGACTCCGGCGAGGAGCAGGGACCGGACCGCGCCGTACGCCTGGTGGGTCTTGCCCGTTCCGGTGGTGCCGACGATGAGCAGCGAGCGGCCCTGGGCGATACCCGGAGCACCCTTGGGCCCGGGGCGTCCGGCCTGGGCGACCTCGCGGACCCAGGCGACGACGGCCGGGTGGTCGGCGACGGCGGCCTGGTAACGGGCCGGGATGCGGGCCTCGGCCGCATGCAGGGCGGGGGTGGGCTCAGCCGCCTCGGTGAGCTTGGCGGCCGGGTCGATGCCCCGGGCAGTGAGGATGTGGGCCAGGCGGCGGGCGATGCCGCCGACGGGCTGGGCGTCGTGGTCGCGCATCACAGCTCCTCGGCGTAGGCGGTGGCAGGGTCGGCGGGGTTGGCCCAGGCCCGGTGACCGGGCAGGTTAGGCCGCGATTCCGTCCGCACCAAACCAGCGGGGGTGGCGTTCATGGCCTCGTGGACGAGGCTCGGCAAGGTGCTCGGGTGAAGTCCCTTGGTGCGATGGCGGGCCAGTCCGGCGCGGATGTGGGTGGGGGCGATGCCTTCAGCGAGGAGTTTGGCGGTCTCGCGCCCGAGGTGGCCAAGTACGCCGCTGGGAGGGCGATGTGCGCAGGCGGCGGCGTACTCCTCCATGAGCTGCTTGGTCGAGACGGTCTCTGGTGCGTGGGCGCTTGCGCCCCCCGAAGTAGTAGTTCCTAGATCCAAGTTCCTAGGTCCTAGATCCGGACCGTGAGGACTCATTGACGGCTCACTGAGTTCTCCGTGAGGGCTCAGTGAGGGCTCACGGAATGTGCCTTGACCTGCGGTGTTGTGGTTCCTGGAGGGCTCAGTGAGTCCTCCGTGAGCCTTCACTGAGGACTCACTGTTGGTTCCGCGAGACTTCACGGAGGACTCAGGGACGGCTCCGTGAGCCTGCGGTGCGCCGGCAGCGGCCCGCTCTCCGTCGTGCTGCGGGCAGGCTGGGTGACGAATGCCGCTCGGGCGGTTGATCTTCTGGTGCTGGCGCCAGGTGACGATGTGCAGGTACCGCTTGCCGTCGTCGCCTTCGTAGCGGCATATCAGGTTGGCGCCGGCGAGCTGGGTCAGATCGTCCTCGACGTCTACAGGGCTGTGCTCAGGACGCAGGGACCAGAGCAGTCCGGCGATGACGGCGGGCTGGTCGCGGAAGCGGCCGTGGTCGTCGGCCTGGGTGAGTAGCCCGAAAAAGGTCCGCTCGGCGGTGAGGGAGACGGCTGCGAGCGACTCGGAAGCGAAGGCTTCGGGTTTGATGGTGCGGATCCTGGCCACGGTCAGCGGCCCCCGCCCGTTGCGGCGTATGCGTCGGCGACGGGGCGCAGGGCCCCTGTGGTCAGGTCGAGGTCGTACGCCTTGTCCCAGATCGCCTCGGGGTGGGCTCGGATCACCCAGCGTGCGGCCGTCATGCCCTGGGCTCGGTTGAGCGCTATGTGCTGGCCCTGCGCGTCGTACGCGCGGGCGTAGGGGCTCGGCCAGCTCCGGCCGGGCTCGCGCTGCGAGACACGGAGGGTGCGGGCTCCGGGAACCATGTCCGCGATGAGGACAGCCAAGCGGTGCTGGTGGGTTCCGGCAGTGGGTTCAAGGGCCTTGGCGGACTGGAGAGCGGGCGCCCTTCCGCCTCGGGACTTGGGCATGCAAGAATTCCTCACTCGTAGGTGGGGTGGGACGGCCGTTCTCGTCGAAAAGGTCAGCCGACTCATCCCGGTTATGAATCCGCAGCCCCTTCGGGGCGGCGGGGTCGGCGCCCGGAAGCTGCTAACTTCTGGGCGCCTACTTCATTTCCCCCTGAACGTTGGGGACTTGGCACTTGGCGTTATTCCTGACTCCCCTCCTCACTCGCTCCCATTCGGCGTTTTCGCCGAGGGAGCAGCAACATATGCGTAGAGCTGCCAACACTCCAGCGCCCAGCGGTCGCTGTATCACTTCGACGCCAACTCGACATATGACACTCCCCGATGAAGCGAGGGCGCTTCGGTGCGGCCTCCAGAAGGGGCCGACGCAGTGTTGGTAGGTGATCTCGCGCCATCGCCGGGGCGGAGTGCCATTCGCGACGGGCGTTCCTCGCGCTGCCCTCAGGCTCAGACAGGCAATGGAGCGGCGACCACTCATGCTCTCTGCTTCCGGGGTGGTCCGCTCGACTTGCTGACCGCAGAGCGATCAGCAACAAATGCAGGACCGGGACCCAAGATCCATTGATGACTCAGCCTCTGCCGATACGGCGTGATGACCCATCGGTGGGGGCAGAGCAGGAATGAGGCTTCCGTCACAGCGCAGAGAGTTGCGCCATCCCACCCCGCCGTAAACAAGAACCGCGGGCCGGCCGCTTCATTTCGAATGACTGCAACGCACACTCCTCCCCCAGCGAAAGCCCGGACCAACAGGTTGCCGAACCGATCCATGCGGTGATTTAAGCCGGACCTAAGCCCCCAGTCAAAGCATCCATAAGCCCGAGTTGATGCGCGTAGACCGGGAAAATCAATAGGCTTGATCGAGGGGTGCGACAACTCCAACTCGCCATACTGGACACAGACATGACGGTCCATCTCTGCGACATGACACGCCAATCCCCTCTTACCTACACCTGCCGACGAGCGGAATAAAAAGCGAGCGGCAATTTTCTGCCGCTAATGACGAGCGGCAGAAAATTGCCGCCCGCTATGCCCGAATCGCGACCGTAGATACCGCCTTGCCCAGGGCCGCGAAATGGAACATCGAAATGATCTTCCATTTCAGGTGTGGCCTGGCCCACAATTCTGATCCCATCGATCATGAAAGGGAGGCAAGATCGAATTCGAGTTCCCGTATTGTTGATGTACGGAACCCAGGGGAGGGGGCGGCCGATGGCCTCCCCCTTTTTCCATGTCCCGAAGAGGGAAGCGGTGGCCCTGGTGCAGGCAACAAAGCACGGAGGATGCGATGGGCGGGGGAACCGCTGAGAGCGGACCCGAGCGGGGCGGCGACGAGCCGCTCTCCGGTAAACAGGATGGAAAGCAGGCTGGCCGGGAAGACGCCCGACCGCTCACCCCAGCGCAGCTGATGGGTCTCGCCGGTCTTCTGCGGGCCTGGAGAGCTGTGGCCAGTGAACGGCTCGGCCGACAGATCACCCAGCAGGACGTCGCCGACGCGTGTGCCCGCTCTGTGCGCTGGTACCGCGATCTGGAAACCGGCGCCACGACGCGGTTGAGCCGCGAGCAGTGCGAGGCCATCGGAAAGCTGTTCACCCTCGGGCGCGACGAGCTTCAGGCCCTGCTCCTCTACAGCATGGGTGGCGCAGTCGCTGCTGGTCCGGCGCCGGCGTTCGATACGCCTACCCGCCGTGCGGTGCAGGCTCTGCTCGACCAGCAGACGAATCCGGCCTGGCTGCTCGACTCGAAGTGGAACATCGTCGGGTACAACGACCCGATGAAGACCTGGTGCCCGTGGGTCTTGGATCCCGGCGCCAACCTGATGCGGTGGTCGCTGCTCAGCGACGAGGCGAAAACGGTCTTCGTGGACTGGAACAAGCACGCCGTCGAATGGCTGGCGATGCTGCGCTTCTCCGTACTCCAGCACCCGCAGGATGCCGAAATCGGTGCCCTCGTCGCCGAGATCATCAACGGAGATGCCTACCTTCGGCAGCTGTGGGAAGAGCGCTGCGACGTCACCGAGGCGCGGGAGGCCTTCTACTACCGGGTGTCCTTGCCGGCCCACAATTTCGAGATCGTCGAGCTGGAGTCTCAGACGCTCTTCCCGGCGGCCTTGCCGGACTGCCGCATGGTCATCATGACCTGGCTGCACGCCGACAGCTCCAAGAGGCAGGCCGCAGAGGTGTCCGGCCAGACCCCGGAGAGCGGGGAACTGGCACGCCGATCGAACGGTCAGCTCCCCGGGCAGATCAGCGTCGCCACGGCGGCCGAAGCCGCGACGTACGCCGGCGAGGGTGCCGTCGCCCTGCCGATCCTGAGCGAGCTGATGGGACATGGCTGCCGGCTGACCTACGGTCCTTCGACCCGCACCGTTATCTGGGCCACGCGGCAGGACGACGGCCGCTGGGACGTTGCCGAGGTCAACCCCTACACCGTCATCGTCCGCATGCCGCAGGCAATCCACGTCAAGGGCGCCTCCGAGGAGTACAAACTGCTCACTCGGGCCCTGCTGCCCATCGACTCCAGCGACGCGGTGCAGCGCATCCAGGAGATGACTGCTCAGCTGCGTCGACGCATCGAGGTGCTGGAAGAGATCCACCGCGACGAGTGGGAGGCCAACCGCGATCAGGTCCCCTATACGTGGCACCCGGTCGACGAGATCTAGTAACGGACGCCGCGAACTTGGTGGACGACCCGCAGGGGGGCGAGGAGACCGGCCGCACCAGTGGGGCAACGCCTGAGAATCCTCCAGGCCTCGGGACGACAGCTGGCTGCCGAACGTGGCCTCGGAGGCCTCGGCCGGTGTCGGCCGGCGGCCGCCTCAGCTGCCTACGCCCAACCCAGGCAGGTTCAGCACTCCTCGGTCCGCGCAGCTGACATCGTCCAGGCCGAGGTCTCTGGGGGAGCGCGCTCCGCGCAAGCGCAACTCTGCGACCGCCATCTGTGCCGCTGCCGCGGCACTCCCCCACCCTGGCTCTGCAAAATTTGCTTCCCACCACCCCATGAGAGGCACCTGCCAGCCCCGAGCCTCCATCTCTTCTGGAGGAGTGCCTCCGTCGGGCACGCCACGGTCGTCGACAAGGACCGTCAGACCGTCCATACGTCCACAGAGGAGCCCCACAGCGCGGTCGTTGTTGGCCCGGTTGACGATATTGAACGCGGCCGCGTCGTCCCCGACCTGCGCCGGCAGCTGTTCGCCCCACGCGCGCAGCAGGCTCTCCAGCGCCTCCTCCAGTCGCTCCCAGTCCGGAGCTACGTAGCCCTCGGGGAAGACCTTCGGAGGGCTGCCAGAGCCGGAGCGGTAGAGCTGCCACAGATACGGCAGGCTGCTGGCATACGACACCTGCTCAGCGCCTTCCCCCACTCCGCGCTCGAAGCAGGCGAACTCCTCCTGCTCCAACTCCGCCGTACGACGCACGGACAGCTGCAGGCCCTCCACTCCATGGTCCAGCAGTAGCGTCCGCTCATCCGTCCGCCAGCGAATGTTTGGGCCATAGGCGTCTCCGCCGTACAGCGTCGGCGGACCTATACGGCCAACCACCGCTTCCAGGACCGCGCGAGCGGCATCGGTGCGCTGCGCCGACGTCATCGATCCAGCTCGGTACTCACGTACAGTGATCGGCAAGCGCCTGAAGTCACTTTCCGCAGGTCGCCGGTGCAGGCGCTCGGCTACATCGCCCGCTTCCCTGACGCCCGACGCACCCATATATCCACTTTGCACGAAAAGTTACATTTGGCACACCGTGGCGTTCCTGTCGACGATGGGGTGCGAGGTCGAGCTGCATCCGAGGACCGCTCAATGGGGCATAGACGCGGGATGGCTGGTTGCGAGAAACAGCCGCCAACGGTCGTGCGGGCGGGGGAAACAGCCTTCCGCTGTTGCATCGAGCGCTTCGCACATGGGCCACCAGGAGAGCTTGAAGTCCACCTCCCCCGGGGTCAGCTCCTGCGGCCCGAAGATCAGGTCTCGGGCCTCGCGACGCCGACCACGCAGACACTTCGGTAGCCGTGTCCCGCGAGGCCGTTAAGGAGGTTCGCTACGGCTCCGGTGAACGAGCTGGCGTTGGTAAATCGATGACCATGAGGCTTACGTTCGGTGTGGCACACGACAAGGCAGCACGCCTCTCAAATACCTGACCAGTGCCTTCTTCCCTCTGCTGGCGACGGCGTCGATCGCACCGAGCGGCGCCACCAGAAGCGGCGCACACTGCCCGTTGGTCAACCGCGTGGGCGCTGCCAGGCAAGATGGCCGTATGGCAGCACCACCTCCTTCACAGTCCGACACCGAGCTGGATTTCTGGCAGGAACGCCGCATCTGCTTCCTCAGCACTCCGCGGCCCGACGGCACCCCGCACCTCGTCCCGGTCGGAGTGACCTACGACCCGGAGACTCGCATCGCCCGCGTCATCAGCAGCCGCACCAGCAAAAAGGTTCGCAACGTTCTCGCCGCTGGGCCGGACGTCACCGTCGCGGTCAGCCAGGCCGAGGGACGTCGCTGGTCGACGCTGGAGGGAGCCGCAGTCATCAAAGACGACCCGCAATCGGTCGCAGACGCCGAAGCGCGCTACGCCCAGCGGTACAAGCAGCCACGGGCCAACCCTGAACGCGTAGTCATCGAGATCAGGGTCGCCAAGGCGATGGGCACGGTGAAACCACCGGGCTGGTGACCTCTACATCCACCGAAGTCCTGGTAACCCACCGCAGACCGCAGAATTCCCCTGTCCGATCGCCGGCGCCACGCTCCGAGTGCAGCTCCGCCGAGCCCGCCGATGAGCCCGACTAGGCAGTGTCCGACGGGTCGCGTAGCGGGAAGGTGATCACGTCGTTGCGGCCGGTGTGGGCCGGGGAGATCTGTCGGATCAGAAGTGGGCGCGTCTGGAGCCGCACCTGCCGAAGAACGTAGGAAGGGGAGGGCGTTGGAAGAGCCACCGCAGAGTGGGACCGTCTGGCGGTGACGGCCCCCACTCCACAGGGAGTCGAGGCCGTCACCCCCGGCATCCCGGAATGCAGGCAGCAGGCCGAGAGGACCTGCTGCGTCAGGAAGCGGGCTTGTCCCAGATGATCAGGACGTAGCCATTGCCGCCGGGCTGGCCGTCTGTGCCGAACAGTCCGCCATGCCCGGCCTGCCCACTGCCCTCGGGGCGGCGGTTGATCCCGACCCCGTCGCGCCCGCCCTTTCCGCCGTCGCCGCCCGTACCGCCGGCGCCGCCCAGGCCCACGTTCTCCGGGGGTGCGATGTCGGTGTATTGGGGCTTGCCGCCCTAGCCGCCCGTGCCGCCGGCGGCCCTTGCCGGGTTCACCGGCCTCTCCGCCCGGCTGGCCCTGCAGGCCGATGCTGCCGTCGCCGCCGCGTGTGCCGACCGTGCCCTGGCTGCCGTTCTGGCCCTGACCGCCGACCCTGGAGTTGTAGCAGGCGCCCGTGACTCCCTCGCCGACGATCCCGCAGGCCGCTCCGTCACGACACGATGCACAGGGTGCCCGCCACCAAAGGCGCGACGAGCAAGGTTCGAAGCACATGACGAATCAAGACCAACTACCTCGTTCCGTAGGCCAGTTCACTCAGTCCCAGCCAGTTAAGAGCCAAGTGCGAGCCCCGCAGATCTACTCGGCACATTAACCACCCGAATGAGTGATGTGCACCACAAAGTGCTGGTACTGGCGCGCCCGAGACCACGGCCCGGGCACAGCCGTGCGTCCCGATGGCCGGTGCGGGACCACACCAAAGTCAGCTCGAGTTCCGCCACGCGAGCCGTCGGACACTAATGCCTGTCCGATGGGTCACGTGACCGTCCTGAGCCATGGAGTGGACTACTTGAACGTCCGGTTCTCCTGCGGCAATGACCGGTTAGTCTGCGATCTCGTCCAGCAGCAGCGCTGCCAGTTCGGTCGGCCGGGAGAACATCGGCAAGTGCCCAGTCGGCAGGCGCATCCGTGCGAGATGGTCGTCGCTAAGTCCCGCCAGGTTGTCCGGATCGGCTTCTGGGGCGAATGGTGGCGCCGGGAGACGCCAGCCGTCCCCCTCCTCCGCGACCTGCTTGCGCCACTCCTCCTGCGCTTGAGGCTTATTGAAGTCGATCACTGCCATGCCTCTGGGCAGCGGTCCGGCATCCACGTACACGATCTGTGCGATCCGTTCGTACGTCGTGACTGGGGCGGTCGGCTCCACGGCTTTAAGGCAGCCACTTTGGGGCGAGCCTCTAAGATCATGGCCCCAACGTCGTGCTTTACCGGGCAGGTCCACTACCTGCCCGACGCGCCGCAAGCTTACGGGGCCATGATCACTCGCCCCAAAGCCGTTCCACCGACCGCGCGGATCGGGCAAGCTATTCCTGTTGGCCGAGGCCACTGCACTACCCGCTGAGGGTGACATCGGGCTAGGGGAGGAACAATGCAGGCAGGGATGAAACGCGGCCTTGTGGCTGGGGCATCGGTAGTCATCGCCGCAGGAATAGGCGTAGTAACAAACGTCGCCACTGATCGAACGGGCTTAGCCTGGTGGGTTTCATTGGGCGCACTGCTTCTCATAGGTGTCGCCACACAAATTTGGCTCACAGCCAGCGAAGGCCAACAGGCTACCGTGACAGCTAGCGGACATGGAAGTGTCGCAGTTGGTGGTTCCACTCACAGAACTGTGAGCACGCGTGCACGCACTTCGGCGCCACCAACCGCAATCTCAGATGCTGGCGCCGGCATAAACGCCAGAGGCCCAGGCAGCATCGCTATCGGTGGAGAAGCCAGAGGCGATCTGACAACCGATGCCGAAGGTGCGGAGTAGAAGGAGAATGCGGCGAAACAATGTGACAGCATCCGGGGACGGGGCAGTTGCTGCAGCAGGTGACATTCGGGCACCAGTCTTCACTAACCCCGAGATACATATTGAGCTTAAAGAAGAGCCCACTGTCAACCCCGCCCAATGGCCCAAGGCTCATGAGGTGGACGCACTCAAGCTAGGTGTTCATAGGGCTCGCTCAGTAACGGGCCAATTAGCCCTACCTCCATATATACTGCGCGACGCAGATCGAGAAGTTGCCGCCCGAATGAAGCACCTCGCAAATCACGGCGGCATGATCCTACTCACCGGAGATTCCACCTCTGGAAAGAGTCGAACCGCGCATCATGCGATCCATCGATGCATGCCGAATCATGCGATCTACGCGCCCACGCACGGAACTCACCTTGACGAGCTTCCCAATCACTTAATGGAGTCAGATGAATCCCCTTTCCTTCTCTGGCTGGACGACCTAGAGGGGTTCCTCGGAAAAAGAGGCATGAATCCTACGCTATTGCAAGTGTTGGAGGATATGGGCGTTGCAATCGTCGCCACGATGCAAGATGAACTATTCGAGACATACGCAAATTTGCAGCCTCATCGAGAGTCGCACCCTTCTCTGCGGATCGGGAATCGCTTACTAAGAGCAGTCGAACCCATTTTCATCCCAAGGCTCTGGAGTGCTAGCGAAATTGAGCGAGCGTCAGGTTGCAATGACGCACGAATAACGGAAGCAGTAGCCCACAGCGCTATGTACGGGGTTTCCGAGTACCTAGCCGCCGGACCCGCCCTGATGGAGGACTGGAAGAGAGCGCAGCGAGTGCACGGCCACCCACGAGGAGCCGCTCTAGTTCAGACGGCCGTCGACATGGCGCGAGCAGGATTCAGTGGGGCAGTCGACATCAACGTCCTCGAGGAGCTGCATCACAGGTATCTGACTACCTCAACCCTCAGGATTGAAAGCTGGGAAGACGCCAAGGCTTGGGCAACGAACGTTCGGTTCGGCGTATCTGGCCTCTTGGTCCGCGGCGATTACGAAGAAACTTGGCGGGCCTTCGATTACCTACCAGATGCTGTCAAGCGGAACGAAGGGAACAGGGGGGATATCCCTGATTTCATATGGCAAGAGGCCCTAAACCTATGCCCTGACGACGACGATCGCTGGCTCATAGGTATGCGCGCTTACATGGCTGGGGCTAATGACTTCGCCATAGCCGCCTGGGAACCGCTTGCCCTGAACGGTAACGGCAGTGCCGCATCAAACTTGGCGGTAATCGCCTCAGAAATGGGAGACCGTCCTGCTGCCCGCTACTGGCGACATCTGGAAGCTCAAGACGCATTTCACGCCAAGACGCTTTACTATGACCCGAAAACCCCGCTGTATGATCCCGAGACAGGAAGAATCTTCACAGGCGCATATCGGGATGGCGAAAAAGTAGGTTTCTCCCTCTATAAGCCCGGCGTAGGAGCAGCCCACGGAATTATCGTAGGAGATAAGGGGGTCGGCAAGAGTAATGCTCTTACTGTAATCCTCCTTGGGCTGCTGATGAGTCAGAGGTACGTTCTCTTCCTCGTCGACTGGTCTGCGGAGCAGGATAGCTTTCAACCATTCAAGGAGCCTCAGGCCGCCTATCACATCTCGGGAAACAATCTAAGTAAATCGCTGGCGACCCTATACAACCTTACGAAAATCATTGAAATCAGGAAAGAGAAGGGCGGGTACGAAACTCCCAGCGTGGAGACTCCAGGTATTTTCATCGCCATCGAAGAGGCGCAGACGCTGTTTAATTCGAGCAGCAAAGCGGCATCGCTGTGTCTGCGCATAGCCAAGGAAGGAGGGGCAGTTGGCCTGAGTCTGTTTCTGGTCCTTCCCGACGCATCCTTGGAAAGCTTCGGAGGCAACAAAGGACTCCGAACCGAAATGACCAACCACGACTTGAATGTTGGGTACTACATGGGAGGTAAGGGGCTGCAAATGATGAGGGACGCAAAGGCAGGGCAAAGTGGGCAAGACAATGAAGATCCCTACGAGTAAAGGATCCCTCGAACGCCTCTGCCGGGTTGCAAAGTCTGACCGCTGCAACAGCGCCGTGATCCACACGACGGGCTGCACAACCAGCATGTCGACATCGACTCACCCCAATAGAGATGACTGCACCCCTTCGCCTACGCCTCGGGCCTGATAGGCCGGTGTCCCAGGAACGATGAAGCGATGGTGCCATCTGAGAAGCTTGATTCAAGCAATCGAGCCTGGCGGAGCCTCGCCCTGACCATTTGCCCAGGTCAGTACCCGAGTACCCTGCAAATGATCGCAAGCGGCAGGAGGGTGTCACGCATCCCACGAACACTTGCTCCCATCACGGTGTCCCGCACCAGGTGTTGTTCCTTGCTTCTTCGCCGCGAAGAAGATGACTACCGTGTGGTCGCGCCGTCCGAATCAGCACATCCGAGGAGGACAAGCGCTACTAGGGTTGTTCGTGCGCCGGCACGGAAGTGAACGTGCGTCATCCGAGGAACGTGACCGGGACGGGGTGGGGACCTGTGAAGACTACGCAACTTGAGTTGCACCAGATGCGGTCGGCTCTGACACAGGCATACCGAGGGCTAATCGATGAAGGCGATCTACAGCGGAACTCAACCCAGGAGCGAGAACGCGCTTTCCTGTCGCGGGCAGTGGCAGCCACAGCAATCCGTCGGGTGACGGGGTGGGAGCTAAAACGTTGCGCCGAGGCAGTGATCGACGGAAGTGATGACAATGGAATCGACGCTGTGGCGGTTACAGACGGTTCCCAGGTTTGGTTGGTTCAGGCAAAGTGGAGTGAAAAAGGAACGGCGGGCTTCCAGACTGATGCTGCCCGTGCCTTCATTGATGGACTACGATTGCTAGAGAACAGGCAGTTTGCCGCATTCAATAAAAAGCTGCAGCCATTCACGGCTCTCCTTGACTCGGCGTTGGGTGATTCTAGCCTCAAAATCAACCTGATCATTGCGCTTGCCGGGAACGATCCGCTCAGCCCGCATACAACTGCGATTCTTGACCGTGCTAGCGAGGATCATCACAGCCATGGGCCGATGCTAAGTTACGACCTGATGACAACTGCCGAGCTGCTGCAGCAGCTAAGAGAGGATCGGATGTCCGATCCAGTGGATGTCACGCTGCGAATGTTGGATGTAGCCGCGATATACGAGAAGCACGGCGCTCGGCTCTTCTCGAAAAATATCAGGCAGTCGCTGGGACTCACCCGCATCAATGTCGGTATCGAGAAGACACTCACAGAAGAGCCGGAGAACTTCTGGTACTACAACAATGGAATCACCATCTTGTGTAACCGGGTCGAGCCCTTCTACCCCGGGCGCCGGCATCCCGATCACCCCGTAGACCTGAAACTGACGCACGCCACCGTAGTCAATGGCGCCCAAACCGTTACTTCGATTCATAGAGCTATGCAGGAGACGCCGGGGACGGTTGCAGGGGCCGATGTTGCGGTCCGAGTCATCGCCCTGGGTGACAATTACGATGAGTATGCCTCTCGGATTGCTGAAACCACAAACACGCAAAATGACGTGTATCGTCGAGATTTCATCTCCCTTGACGAAAAACAGGCCTTGATTCGTGAGGATTTCGATCTGGCTCTAGGCAAGACGTACGTGTATAAGCGAGGTGAAGTAGAACCCGTACCAGACTCCGGGTGCTCTGTCGTGCAAGCGGCCGTGGCTCTCGCATGTGTCTACAGAACTCCGGAGCTTTCCGTACGGGCTAAAAGGGATACCGAATTACTCTGGGAGACAGGCGCCCAGGGGGCGTATCAACGACTTTTTGGGGAAGTGCCAAGTGCCTTCCGTATCTGGCGGTGTTTGCAGATCCAGCGAGAGGCTGGAAAAGCTCTCGATGCTTTGCGTAATCGCCTCGCAGGTCGTACGCGCGCCACTGCCCAGCACGGCGACATGTTGATCACCCATCTTGTGTTCCAGTTTCTCGAACTGGCGGAAATTGATGAACTGTCGTTCCCTATCGAATCCGTGCTGGCAGCCGTACCCGAGTTGGTTGAGACCATTTTGCCCTGGCTGGTGTACCGAGTGAACCTCAGCTACGGCCCTACCTCGTTCCTCATGAGCACGTTTACCAATGAGGAACGGTGCAGAGACCTCGCCAGAATGGTGGCGGAAGATGTACGCAGCCGAGCCCCCGTGCCGCAACTTCCCTTTGAACATGCAGCGTCGGCACGACCAAGCCGGCGTCGGAAACCTGCCACAGTTCCAACTCTTGTCAACGCTCGCGTGATTAAGGATGGAACACCGCTGACTTATCCGAGCAACGCCCCAGAGATGCTAGCGACCAAAGAGTGGCTTGCGGCCGACGAGCACAGGTCTCAGGTCCGTTGGCAGAACCATCGCACGAGACCACTTATTTGGTCCTACGACGGCCTTGCCTATTCGGTCAGTGGGCTCGTCATTCGTATCTGGGAGCTCGCTGCCTGGGCCGAAGCACCACCTGCAGTTCAAGGCCCAACGCGCTGGCAAGTCAACGGTGATCGAACTCTCCAGGAACTCGCAACAGAGTGGCTGGCGTTTCAGGAGGCGGAGGAAGGATAGCCAGGGGGCGGAATGCGGTCCGCGGCACCGGTGACCGGCAGGTTTGCTCCGCTGTGCCCGACCAGTACGTACCTCGGCACTGTGGCTCTCGCCGCCACGGTCGTCTGGATCCGTACATGACCGGACGGACAGAACCTAAGGCCAGCCCCCGCCCCTCTCAGGAGAACCGGGAGCTGGCCTGTGCCTGTTCCAGAACGATGCCCGCACGGACGAGGTCCTCGGGGGTGTCCACTGCAAGGCCGGCGTCGACCACGGGCAGCATCCGCACGTTGCGCGAATGCTCGATGAAGCGCAGCATCTCGACGCCCTCGGCGCGTTCGAGCGGCCCCTGGCTCAGTTTCCGGAATATCTCCAGCCCTTCGGCTGTGAACGCGTACAGCCCAAGCTGACGGAGGTAGGCAGGGTAGTGACCCCGCGGATACGGGATCGGCTGGCGGGAGAACATCAGGGCATTGCTGTCCGCGCTGACGACGACCTTGACGACGTTGTGGTCGATGGCCGCTGCCACGTCAGTCACGCGCGTGTACGCGTTGACCGCCAGGGTGGTTGTGTCGAGGTGAGCCGCTGCTTCCGAGACGGCGTCGATCGCTGCCGGGTCGATGAACGGCTCGTCGCCCTGGACGTTGATGTACGCGTCGGCGTCGAGGTGCTGGGCGCATTCGGCGACGCGGTCGGTGCCGGTGGCGTGCTCGCCGGTCATCACGCAGCGAATGCCGAGCTGCCTGCACGTCTCTTCGATACGGTGGTCGTCGGTCGCGACGATGGCGTCATCAAGCCGTGTGGCCTCCTGGCATCGCTGGTGGACATGCCACAGCAGCGGCTTGTCCCCGAGCATGGCCAGGGGCTTTCCTGGGAATCGTGAGGCGCCCCAGCGGCATGGGATCACCGCTATGTGCCGGCGCGGGGTGTGCTTCGACTTCGTTGTGGTGGCGGCCACGGTGATCTCCGGTCGATCGGCGGGTCAGGGACTGGTGGAGCTGGCCAGGAGAGCGAGCTTGGCAGCGATGGTCGGTGCAGGGACCTTCGCGAAGGGCAGCCACCGGTAGTCCGTGACTTCCTCGGCTTGGAGGTGGATCTTCCGCTCGCCGAGAAGTCGGAAAGCGAACCGGAAGTCGTAGTGCTGGTGCGCCGGTTCGCCTTTACCGGGGTTGGCTGCGATGTCGTGTACATCGATGTCGAGCGGGATGCCTTCGTAGCTCGACAGCGGCACCACGGCGCCGGGCGGGATGCCAGCCTCCTCCTGGAGTTCACGCAGGGCAGCACTGGAGAGAGCGGCGTCGTCAGGCTCGATGTGGCCGCCCGGTGCGAGGTCCTTGCCGAGGATCTTGTGGTGGATGTGCAGCACCTGGTCGTGCCGGTCGATCACGACAGCGCTGCAGGTGATATGGCCGGGGTAGGTCTTACGGCTGGTCGGGTCCTCCGGGCGCGTCAGGGCGTCCAGGAGAGGCGCGAGCCCTGACCGTTCCTCGGGGTGGCGTCCGAGGTATGTCTCGGTTGTGGTCTGGATGTGGCTTCGGGACGGGGGCATGTGGATCACCTGGCGAAGTGGTCGAGCCAGACTCTGGCAATGGCCTGGCGGGCGTCTGCGGACATCTCGTGGAGGCTCGGGTCGTACGCGCCCTGGCTGAGAGCGGAAGTGGCGGCGAGTATCTCGGCCTGGACGAGGTGGATGTATGTGCCGACGGCTGCGCCATGCAGGAAGTTGACGGCGTTGCCGTTGGCGAGCACGTAGAAGTAGTGGCCGGTCACGTCGTAGCGAGTCAGCTGGTCCCCAGTTGGGGTGCGTCGGTAGAGGTCGTCGAGCGCGTCGAGTTCGAGTTCGTCCTCGGACGAGGTGACCGAGGCGACGTACGCGCCGTTGTGCAGGGCAGCGAAGTCGCTCTGCCGCAGGGCTAGGTTGCCGGTGGCGCACAGTACGAGGCCAGCCTTGTGGATCGCTTCCGTGCAGGTGGCGGTGGTGCGGAAGCCCTGGGCGTGGGCTTGCACCTGCTTGACGGGATCGTTGTCGTAGACGACGACGCGCAGGTCGTGGGCTCGCAGGGTCTGGGCGATGCTGCGGCCGACTTTGCCGAATCCGATGACGCAGGCGTCGCGGCTGGTGAGGATGTCGCCTCGGGTGCGGACCAGGGCTTCCGTAGAGAAGACGATGGACCGGCCGACGAGGTGGTCCTCGCAGTCCTTCAGCGGCGAGCGGGCCACCGAGAAGACGGGGCAGGGCAGTTGGCCGAGCGCCTCGTATCGCTGGTGGCCGTTTTCGGTGTCCTCGACGACTCCCCGGATGCGGCCGGAAAACTTGTCGACCAGGGTGCCGAGGCTGGGGGCGTAGTAGCCGCCGATGTCGAGGAGGACGACGTCGCGACCAGGTGCGGTGTCTTCGAGGTACTCCAGGGCGCTGGTCGGATCGGCGAACAGTTCGCGGGTAAGGGCATGGACGGCGTATGTGCGGCGGACCTCTGCCAGAGCCTCCCCGGTCACGGACTTGGGCTTGGGGAGAACGGCGGCGACGGTGGTCGTGCGAGCCATCGCGCGCAGAAACGCCGGCCGCTCGGGGAGCAGGTGCGTAATGATCAGCGAGGTGGCCTGACCAGCGGCAGGGAAGCGTTCGGTGATTCGTCGGAAGAAAGCGTCCAGCCGTGCCTTTTCTGGGCTCTCCACAGCAACTCCTCTCTCGTCGCCAGGTGGTCAGGCGGCCGTGCGATACGCGGGCTTGGCCAGGGCCTGCATCTGTACGCGCATGCCGGTGGGCAGGTCGACCGTCGGCTGCCAGCCGAGTACAGACTGGGCGCGGCGAGGGTCAGCGCGGGTGGTCAGTACGTCTCCGTTGCGGACGTTGTCGGCGTGGATCTGGACCTCTCGGCCAGCGAGGCGGTTGGCGATGTTGATCACGTCGAGCAAGGAGGCATTGGCTCCGCCGCCGATATTGACGATGCCCGTGTCGATAGGGGCACCCGCAGCAGAGATGGTGGCGGCGACGGCATCGTCGATGTACGTGAAGTCGCGGCGCTGGTGGCCGTCTCCGTACAGCCGCAGGGGCTCCCCGGTCATGGCGGCGTGGAGGGCGCGGTGGGTGAACATGTCGGGGCGCTGGCGGGGGCCGTAGACCGTGAAGTACCGCAGTGCGATGACGCTGGTGGGGCAGTCGGCTCGGGAAGCGTGAGCGAGGCAGAGCTGTTCCTCGGCAAGCTTGGTGACCGCGTACGGGGAAGCCGGGCGGGGGTGATCACCTTCGACGCTGGGGCCTCCGTTGGTGGGGCCGTAGACGCTGGAGGAGGAGGCCACGACGAGCCGGGGGACGTGCATGCGGGTGGCGGCGTCCATGAGCCGCTGGGTGGCGAGGATGTTGGAGTTGACGTACTCGCTGAACTGCGGTCCCCATGAGGGCCGTACGCCGGGGATGCCGGCCAGGTGGAAGATCACGTCTGCGTCGATGAGGAGCGGGTCGATCGCGCAGGTGAGGAGATCCGCGGTGATGTGCATGTAGCCAGGAAGACCGTGCAGTGCGGCCATGTTGGCGGCGGCCGTCTGATCTCTTGCGGGGTCGCGGCGGTCGACGCCGATGACGGTGGTACCTGTCTGGAGCAGGGCATGGGCGAGGTGGGATCCGATGAAGCCGGCCGCGCCGGTCACCAGCGCACGCCGAGGGCTCGATGCGGTCGCGGCGGAGTGGCTGTCTGACAAGGAACTCTCCAGAGGTGGGTTGGCGGGTGGGGAGGTCAGCTCAGGTGGGACAGGACGGTGCGGCCGTGGGCGCTCAGGACGGCGTCGCCCTGTTCGTGGCCGCGGACGATTGCGGTGACGGCTTCGATGGCACCGAACCGCTCCAGGAGCCGTTGTTCGGTGTCCGTGAGGCGACCGCCGTATCCGGTGAAGAACACCTCGCGCAATCGAGGGGCTGCCTGCCAGTGGCGGAACGCAAGTCGGGCGAAGTCCCGGATGCGGGCGTCGCGTCGCATGTGCTCGAAGTCGAAGGCCCAGAAGCCGTCTCCGATGCGCCAGTTCCTGGGTTGGTAGTCGAGGTGGCAGACGGCACTGTCCATGCGGGTGCCGGCCAGTTCGTCCGCGATCTGCAGGAGAAGGTTCCGCTCGGTGCCCGATAGGAGGTCTGCGCGGTCGGCCCTGGCAACCCAGCTTCGGAGACGGACTGCCAGCTTGTCTCCCATGTCGCCGGTGCTCCGACGGCACGTCGCCTGGTGAAGAGCTCGAAGTGCAGCTCCGGCATCGTGGTGCGCCCGCTCCTCCTCGTCCGAACCAGGCAGGAGTGCGTCACCGCTCCGACCGGGCACTGCGGTGAGCAGGAGGATGTGCATCGAGTCCTGGCGGCCGACTAGCTCAGGTGCGTGGTCTTGGAGATGGCGTCTCCACGTCAGGTAGGCGTGCGTCTCTTGGACGTATCGGGCCTGGCTTCTGTGCTGCTTTGCGAAATAGGTGTTGCCGCGGGTGTCGATGAGCTGCAGGAGGTGGGGCGGGAGCGTCGGGTCGGCGACGATGCTGACAGCTCCGACCGTCTGGCGCGCGAGTTGGATGCGCGGATCGTCGTAGGCCGTGCTCATGGCGTCGCTCCCGCTGCTAATGCGGCGAGGTGGGCAGTGTCGTTGTGCCGGTCGAGCATCCAGCGGCGCTGGCCGAGCCGGTTGTGGTGGTGCTGCCAGCGGGTGACGGAGGCATGGGAGACGGTGAAGCCGGCTTCCGTCATCGGCCCGAGTCCGAGCAGGAGGGCGTGTGCGGCGAGGACCGTTTCGCCGTGGGCAGCGAATACGACTCGGCCCCCGTCGTGACGGGCGATGAGGTCGCGGAGAAACGCCTCGGCTCGCTGGAGGTAGCCGTTCCAGCTGTCGGATCCCGTGGCCCACGGTTGGTCTGGGTGGGCATGCGGTCCGCCGTTGGCTGCGGTCTTGACGTAGTGCCAGGGCTTGCCGTCGGCCTCACCGTGAACGGGTCCATCGAGGCCAGGTTCGATGAGGGGCTCCAGGCCGAGGGCTTGCCCGAGGATCTGTCCGCTCTGCTGCAGGCGCAGTCGGGGGCCGGCGTAGAGCGCGGTGAAGGGCTGGGCTCGGTGCTCGGCGGCCAGCTGGGCTGCGGCCTTCTGGACCTGGAGGTATCCGAGGTGGGTGAGCCCGGTGCAGGTCGCGGGCCCGCCGACGCGGCCGTCGACGTTGCAGCGAGCCTCGCCGTGGCGGACGAAGACGAGTTCTGTGGTGATCATGAGGTGCCTTGGAATTGTTGGCCCTGGCTCAGCCAGCCGTAGCGGTATCCGTGACGTCCGGCGTACGGAGCGGTCAGTACGGCGTGCAGTGCGAGGAAGTCGCCGAGGCGCTCTCGGCTTGTCGCCCCTAGCTGGGCGTCGTGCCGGGCAGTGGCGTGGTTGTAGCTGTTCAGGGCCTCTTCGATATCGGGTGGGTCGATCGGGCCGTGCGTCATGATCAGCGTCGTGATCAGCTTGGCCAGGTCGTATCCGAAGGGCGCGAGGGTGAGGTCGTCCGTGTCGACGCTGAAGACCGTGTCGTTCTCGGTGATCAGGAAGTTCCGCGGGTTGCTGTCCTTGTAGAAGGCGGCGGGCCCATCGGCGGAGCGCTCCAGCAGCGTCAGCATCGCGTGCAGGGCGACTCTGTCGGGCAGGAAGCCCTTCTCCAGCCGGTTGCGCAGGGCTACTTCCCGACAGGAGCGGAAAGCCGCGAGAAGGCTGCCGTCCCGGAGTTCGTGCGGCATGTCCAGCTGTGCTGCGTGCAGGTCGCTTGTCCAGGCAGCACCATGCGCATCGCCCAGGAGCGCGGCCAGGGACAGCAGGTCCTTCTTCTGCGCATGACGACCGTCGATGTGCTCGAAAGTCAGGCTGGCCGGCCCGATCACAATCAGCGCCGGCTGCCGTAGCGGCTTCGCGTGGGTGGCGAGCCACCCGTAGTGGTGGGCGGCGGCAGCGGCCTTCGCCGGGGTTTCGTAGTGCTTGGTGAAGTGGAAGGGCGTCACGTCCGGCCTCCGGCCGACCGAGCCACGACATAGGTGATGACCGAGGTGGTGGTGATCGGTTTGTCCGGGTGCCACTCGTGGAGCGCGGCGGCCAGGGCGCCCGGGTTGCCGTACAGGCCGGGTGCGAGGTCGTATTTGGGGTTGGTGGCGAGGTACTCGGCGGCGTGGTCGAGGCCGGAGAACTCGAAGCGGTGCTCCTCGTGCTCGACTGTCACCACGTCCATGGCCGACTGCGCCAGGTCGGCGAGGTTACCTCCGTGCGCGGTGGCGTAAAGGCTCTCGTGCCGCTCGGCGCGCGGGTCGAGACCGGCGGCGGCGATGAGGGCGTCCATGTCGCTGTAGCTGTCGAGCGCCTTGGTGACCAGCACGGCGAGTCCACCGGGGGCCAGGGAGCGGGTGATTTCCGCGATGGCCTGGCCGGGTTCGGGTGAGTGGTAGAGGCAGAACGCCGCAACAGCCAGCTCACAAGAATCATCGGGCAGGGGTAGATGGTGGAAGTCCCCTTGGAGAAACGCCACTTGCGTTCCGGGGTGGTGGCCCACGCGACTTCGAGCGGCGGTCACCAGGGCGGGCGAAGCGTCGATACCCACGAGCCGCTGCGGCTTCAGCTGCTCGGCCAGGACGCGGCTGCTGGTTCCGCGGCCACATCCGATGTCCGCTACCAGGCCGGGACGGCGATCGCCCTCGGTTCGGTGCGCCTGGGCCAGCTGGACGATGGTCTCGGGGACGGGACGTCCAGCGGTCTTGGCCCGCATCAGCGCGGTGGAGCGACTGGCCAGCCGGGCGGTGTTGCCGTACAGCTCACCCTGCCGGTCGGGGTCGAGAAACGGGTTGGTGATCACGAGCCGCACCCCCGCTCGGGGCGCGGCGCCCTCAGGTGTGCTGTGCGGCGACCTGCTGCAGCCAGCGTCGCGTGTGCCGACGGCTGGTGAGGAACACCACTTCGGCGTGCCCGGAGGCGAACTCCTCGATCTTGGCCATGACCCGCGGTCGCATCTTGCGCCGGTAGGTCGCCACGTACTTGATCACGCCCCAGGTGATGCGGTTGTGCACCCCGTTGCCCTTGTGTCCGGCGCCGTGGCGGATCTGTCGGGAGAAGATCCCCCACAGTGCGGCCGGCGTCGAGACGTCCATCAGCACCACGGTGTCGCAGGCTTCGAGCCGGATCTGCAGCGTGGAGTTGTAGTTGCCGTCGGTGATCCACGTCGGCTGCGCGACCAGGCCGCGCTGCACCTCGGCGAACTTCTCCATGGGCAGGGCGTTCCACTCGTCGTCGTAGAACGCGGCATCCAGGTGCGTCACTGGAGCATCCAGGATCTTGGCCAGCTTGCGGGCAAGATCCGACTTGCCGCTGCCTCCGCAGCCGACGATGGCGACCTTCTTCATGGTGCTCCAGCCTAGAGGTGCTCGGGTGCCCGGACGGCTCGGCCGCCGGAACACATACGGATGATCGGGGCCTGCTGGCCCATGCGGGGCGGTTCATCATGCGGCCCCCTGCCTTGGCGGCGCGGCGGCGGTGGCCATGTCCAGCACGGTCTCCAGTGCGTCGACCTGGTGGCTGAGCCGGAACAGCTCCAGTCGGCCGAGGCACTCCGAGATCAGTTCGGCGTGCTGCTGGCTGCCAGCGATCTTCTGGAGGCCGGCGATCCGCTGGATCACGTGGCCGCCGGTCCTGACCACCAGGTCCTCAGGGACGAACCGCTCGACGTGCCGGATGCCGGCCGGCGCCAGCGGCAGGCAACCGGCCAGGACAGCCTCGAAGATCCGCTGCGTCATCTGTCCTGCCGCGGCGTACCGCTCGGGCAGGAGCAGGACCGTGGCCAGGGTGTTGCTGTAGAACCGGGAGACGGCGTTGAAGGGGATTCGGCCGAGGAAGGTGATGTGTGGCCAGCGCGCGGTGCTGGTCCATTTGCCGCCCACCTGGTGGTCGAAGCGGGCGGCGGCTGGAGCGAAGAAACGGTCGAACTCGTCGTCGCGGTCGTACTGGTTGCCGACGTAACCGAGCGGCGTCTTCCGGTCCTCGCTGGCCAAGGCGATTGGGTCGGCACCGTCCAGGAGCGCATCGGCGACGGGGAAGAGGAGGCGGTGGGCACCGGGGGTGGGCGTGAGGGCGGCCTCGCACACCTCGACGTTCCGGATCCGCCGCCAGATGCTGTCCTCGCGCAGTTGCCGGTCCTTGTCCCAGATCACGGTGGGGGTACGGCGGCGAACGGTGTAGAGCTGGAGCAGCTCCGCTTGGCGGTGGAGATCACAGGTGTGTCCTTGGGTGCCGCAGGCGGTGGTGTTGCGTCCTTCGATGGACCAGCGCCATTCGAGGAACAGCACGTCGATGTCCGGGATGCCCGCGTCGAAGGTGTACGCGCCGCCGAGGTCGTCCCCAGCTTCGAGGCGATCGCGGTCGGCCTGGAGAAACACGATGTCGTGGCCGCGCCCGAGGAGCGCGTCGATCAGCGGCCGGCGGTGGCTGCGGCCTCCGTCGGGGGTGTCAGTGACCCCGTTTCCGAGGAAGCCCCAGAAGCTGTACCCGATCTTCATTTGGTGATCCACCGCCCTTCGAGCAGCAGGGCGTCGAGCCCGGAGTTCGCGAGGCAGTCCAGTGCCATCTCCGGGGTGCCGCAGATGGGCTTTCCCTTGACGTTGAGCGAGGTGTTGATCAGGACAGGGACTCCCGTACGGCGGGCAAACGCCTCCAGGACCTGGTGCATGAACGGGTTCTGTGGCTCGGTGACGGTCTGGAGACGGGCGGTGCCGTTGGCGTGGACGATCGCGGGGATCCGCTCGCGGGCAGCGTCGGTCACCTGGGAGGCCATGGACATGTACGGGGCGTCCTGGCCGAGGGTGAAGAACTCATGGGCGCGGACGGCGGTGACCATGGGGGCGAACGGGCGGAAGGGCTCGCGGAACTTCACCGTAGCGTTCAGGCGCTCGACCACCCCGGCTGCGAGGGGCGAGGCGAGGATCGAGCGGTTCCCCAGGGCACGGGGGCCGGCCTCGACGCGGCCTTGGAACAGCCCCACGATCATCCCGTGGGCCAGCTGGTCCGCGAGAAACTCCGCGGCGTCCGCGCCAAGGGGCTTCTGCTTCAGTCCGGGCCACGGGGTGAGGTCCAGCTCCGGCTCCGGAAAGGACGGGCCGAGGTAGCAGGTACGGGCGATCCCGGACAGGGGCCGTTGGCTGCCGCTGTCGGTGTGCACGGCGACAGCGGCGCCGATCGCCGTGCCTGCGTCGCCGGGGGCTGGCGGGACGAAGACCTCGTCGAAGATGCCGACGTCGATGATCCGCCCGATGCTGACGCAGTTGGTGGCCACGCCACCGCCCACGCACAGCCTGCGCGAGCCACTCACCAAGCGGGCTCGGCGCGCGAGGTGAATCATGATCTGCTCGGTGCGCTCCTGGAGGGCGGCGGCCAGGTCCTGGTGGATCTCCTGGACCGGCTTGTCCGGTTGCCGGGGCAGGCAGGTCTCGGCGACGAACCGAGGGGAAGTGCGTGGATAGCCGGAGGTGAGCACGCGGGGCGGGAAGTACGCCGGGTCCACAGCGAAGCCGATGGCTGTGGTGCGGACTGCGCGGGTGAAGACGTGCCGGAATCGGGCGGGGTTGCCGAGCGCTGCGAGGGCCATGACGGTGCCTTCTTCGTCGCCGCGCCGCCAGCCGAGGTGCTCGGTGACCGCCCCGTACACATAGCCCAGCGAAGCCGGGTCCGTGAGCGCCTCCAGCATGCGGACCCGTGGGCGGGCGCTGTGGTGAGCGTGGGCGATGGTGGTGGTCTGGCGCTCGCCGAGGCTGTCGACGACGAGAACAGCCGCCTCCTCCCAGCCCGACGCGGTGAACGCGGCCAGTTGATGCGCGCGGTGGTGCAGTACGGGGGTAACACGGGCGTCGGGGAAGTCCTGAGCGAGGAGCCGCAGGCGACGCCGGGTACGTACGGCGACCTTGGTGAACCCTGCCGCACGCGGTATGGCCCGTGAGCGGGTCGTGCCCGACAGAGCCATCCGCAGGGCAGCAGGAGTCTCGGCGAGGTAGCGGATGGGTTGGAAGTTGTACGCGACTGCATCGACGTCACCAGGCGTGATGCCCGCCTCCTCCAGCAGCCACCCGATGGCCTGACGCGGGTACTCGCGGGTGTGTTTCTGCTGGGACAAGCGCTCCTCTTCGACAAAGCCCACCAGCTCGCCGTCGATGAGGAGAGCTGCGGCGGAGTCGTGGGTGAAGGAGCACACGCCCAGGACGACGGACGGAACGTGGTCCACGGCGGTCGTCACCTCGTCCCCGCCGGTGCGGAAGCCGGCGTGCCGCCGACGCGGCGAGTCAGCTCGCCGTACCAGCCGGTCAGGGCCTCGCCGAGCGGCCCCTTGATGGCGTCAGCGATACGCCACGCCTGCTCGCGCTCTCCGCCCTTCCACAGCCGGTAGCTGCGCATCGTCTCAGCCATGGCGTCCCAGGCCGGGTGCCCCGTCTCGCCACCGGCTTCAACCTGGTCGAGGAGCTTCTCGAACCCCTCCCACGGCGTGGAGAGTTCAGGCATTACCGGGCTCGCTGCCACATCGGTCAACGCGTCGGCCTTCTCGATGTCGCGCTCGTAGATGTGGAGGGAGTCGACGTGGTGGTGGTACTCCCCCAGGTCGACGTCCAGCCAGCCGGCGACGAGCTCGTGGAGCGTGGTGAAGAAGAACAGGTCGTACGGCATGCCGATCCACACGTCCTGGCCGCGCATCGTGGTCGACATGTGCAGTCGTCCGCCACGCAGGTGGAAGCGGAAGCCGAGTGTGCAGGGCACGTCTTTGTGGCCGGCGGTGTCGCGAGCCGGGTCGTAGAGCTGGATGGTCGCCCGCCGGGAGTCGGGGTCGTCCTTGAGGATCTCCACGACGCGGTGGAGCTGGTCGACCTCCCCGCCCCAGTTCCGCATCCTGGGCCCGTACGCGCCGCGGAGGATGCCGTCGTCGGCGTACTGCCGCAGCTGCGCGTTGTAGTCGAAGATCCACGGGGCGTCGGAGCCGGAAAGGTGCCAGACGGTCTCGGCCACCGCGAAGGCGGGGTTCAAAATGCGGGCGGGCGGCGCGTACAGGAGTCGTGCCCGGGGCTGAGTCAGGCGCATGGTGAGGTCGAGGACCTCGCGAGTGGCCATCCCGCGCGGGCTGATCTTCTCCCCGCTCTTGGCCAACGTAACGGCCCCGGTGAAGAGTTGGGCGACGGTATCGGCGGTCAGGTTCGTCATCGGATGGTGGCTCCCTCGCCCCGGGACAGGCCGGACTCGGCGCCCGCGGGATGGTGTTCGATGGGATCGGTGTGCGAGATGCCGGCCTCGGCCTGGCGGATGATGAGCTGGGCGATGTCGGCAGCGCTGTGGCCTCGCCAGCGGCACACCGCATCGCGCGCTTCTCGCGGTACTCGGGCGCTCCCTCGGCTCACGTGGTCGAGCGCGTCCGTGACATCGGCAGCCGTTCGGCACCGATGCGCGACGGCGTGCCCTGCGAGACCAAGCGTGCGGTCACCGGGGCGGTCCAGTTCGAGGACGGGCACGTCGAGGAGTACGGCTTCGATGCCGCATGTGGAGGACACGCTCACCACGGCATCCGCGCCCGCCAGGCAGCCGCGCGCTCCGACGCGCGGGTCGGCCACAGCCACAGGTGGTTTTCCGTCCCCTCGCAGCAGGCGGTCGAAGACGTGGCCCCCTTGGGCTGGGTGCGGGGCAATGACGAGCCCCCAGTGCCCCTGGGCCGCCTTCAGGCCATCGAGGATGATGTTCGCCTGAGCTTGGAGGCGCTCAGGGCCGAACGGTTGGCAGGCCCACACCGCGATCCGCACCGGACCGCGCTCGCTGTCGGCGCCGAGCAGCTTCTGGAGATAGCGACGCTGCGCTTCCCGCCCGAGGCCGGCGAGCGCATCGAAGCGCGGCTGCCCCAGGACATGGATCTCCGCCTTGGGGTGCCGAACCCATGACCTCGCCGGGGCAACGTCGCGGTCACCCATCACAACGATGTGACGGCTGTGGAGGGCGGGCCAGGCGACCGACTCCGGTATCCACGCCCCGTGCTGGACGTTCACGGTGGTGGCACCATGCCGCTCCGCGGCATGGGCGGCGAGCGCTCCGAGCGGGCTGGTGTCGTTGCTCAGCAGCACGGTGTGCGGGCGTACCGCGTCGAGCAGCTCCTGGAGCCACTTCTCCACTCGTACTACGGCTCGCCAGGACGGCTGGGTACACCCGCCGCCCCCTTCCAGAAGTGCGGCGGCGAGGCGTTCCAGCCGGTCCAACCGAACGGTGTGTACACCGACTTGGGCCGTGCCATCGGCACCGTCGGGTTCTTCGGTATCCAAACGCATCTCGGGGACCGTGCCGGAGGCGGTGACGGCCTCGGAGGGAGCTGGGCACAGCGTGATGGACCCGCCCGCGGGGGCTGGGCAGCGCTCCACCGAGTCCGTGGCGAGGTCGACCAGCACGCTGGATCGACCTTCGTCGGCAAGCTCCTCCAGCACCGGCAGCAGGGTCTGCGCGTGCCGGGATGACCAAGTCAGTGCCACCACCTCGGCCGCGGATACGACCGAGGGCGTAGAGGAACCTGCAAGTCGGCTATCAGGGTGGAGAGTTATTAGCTTTCGCAGCCGGGCGGAGCGCGCCGGATTATGCGGCGCCAGCGCACCAAGGGCGTACGCGACACCCGACCAGGTGACGGTGTAGGCGCGGTACTCGCGTGAGCTGCTGTCCCGCAGGCCAAGCAGTCCTTCGTACGGCGCAAGGGTCACGGGCCCAGGGGCCGCGGCGAACTCGGGCCACGCGCTCAGCGCCAGGAGCTTCCGCACCAGCTGCGTGATCAGACGCCGTACGGGAACGTGCTGCACGTACAACCACGAGGCGCCACCCGGCGTCTCGGCGCGCCGCGAGCTGTACGCCTCCAAGGCGGACATGACGTCGGCGACGTGCCGATCCACCTCTGTTCGATCGACCGGCCAAGCCTCAAGATCCAGTGTGGTGATGCAGGCAGCCGTCGTGTGCCGAAGGGACGCTTCCCCAACGAGCGCCCAGACGGTCTGCTCCCCCGCTGAAGTCCGGACGAGGCCGAGTGCGCTCCTCTTCGCAATGCTCACAGCAGGCTCCCTGCGACGAAGGGGCCCGACTCGCAGCTCGTGTCGAGTACCCAGAGGAGGTCCTGCGGGTCACGCGCGATCTCGGGTGTCGGGCTGCCGGGCTCGCCGTAGCCCCAGGCTGCATGTACGTACGGCACACCGGCTCGCCGGGCGCACTCGCGGTCAACGGCCATATCGCCCACGAACATCGCGGACGCGGGATCAGTGGCGAGATCAACAAGTGCGAGCATCAGGGGGTCCGGTGCCGGCTTACCCCGCCCGGGGCCACTGGGGGTGCGGACCGCGGCAAATGGACACCCGAGCCGAGCCAGCAGTGGAGCGGCGCGGTCCAACGGTTTGGACGTGACGACCCCGAGCAGCCAGTCAGCGGCAGCAAATGCGTGAAGCACTTCCTCCACACCGTTGAACGGTCTGGCCAGCTCGCAGCCTCGCTGAGATGCCTCCGCGTACGTCTCGTGGAGGCGGTCAGCCTGGGTGAGGCCCAGCAGTTCCATGATGTCGTCGAAAGGGCGGCCGAGATGCTGCTCGTATGCCTCGAACGGCACGTCGATGCCATGGCGTTCGCGTACCTCGCGCCACGCTTGCCGCATAACCGGCCGCGTATCGAGCAGAACCCCGTCGAGGTCGAGGACGAGCGCACGCCTGAGTCTGGACGCCGCCATCAGGATCGCGCTCCTTCGTCGGCGTTGAGGATGTGCCAGCTCCAGGCGAGGCTGACTCCGTGCACGGCGTCGGAGGCACCCATCTTGTCCAGCAACCGCCGGATGTGCTTCTTGGCGGTGTGGTGCGACATGAGCTGCGCTTTCGCGACTTCTCTTGCACCCGCCCCCTGGGCGAGCAGCCTTAGCGTGGTCGTCTCCTCATCAGAGATCTCCGGCCGCACCGCCTCTGCACCCTTCGGCCGGGCTACATGGCCTGCTCGGCACGCCATGTCGGCGAGCACGGGGCGGCTACTCCTGCCCAGCTTGGCCCGAATACTGCGGAGGTTGCTCTTGACGGTGTCCTCGGCCAAGCCGATGCGGGTCGCGATCTCGCTGTTCCCCAGGCCATCGGCGACGAGGCCCAGGATCTCAGTTTCCCTCGGTGTCAGGAGGTGCAGCAGGACAGGCGGGGAGTGTGCGGGCATGACGAACAGCTCCAGGATCTGATCGGACACGTGGAGTGGAGAGGACTGGTTGCGGTCAGACGGCCGGCGGCGTCGACGGCCAGCGCAGGAAGGCAAGGACCCGCTTGCCGGTGCCGTCCGGATTGAGGCGCGAGGTCCAGGCGTCCGCCTCGGCGGCTACGAGGCACAGGCCCCGGCCATCGAGCGCACTGATCGGCCCCTTACGTGGAACGGGGAGCTGGCGGGAGTTGTCCTCCAGCTCGATCCCCACGACGGCGTTCTGATAGGAGATCGTCAGGGTGATCTCCTCCAACATGCCCTCGGACTTGGTTCTGCCGTGGCGGCATGCGTTCGTGACGAGTTCGCTGACGATGAGCAGTACGCGATCGGCGAGAGCGTCCAGGTCCCACTCGGCGAGCTTCGTCCGGGTGAATGACCGGGCCCGACGGGGGGCCAGGTCGTCGGAGGACAGTGAGATGCTCGATTGCAGCTCGGCATGCTCGATGACGGCTTCCATGGCCAGGGCGGCGGTGTTCTCGCCGCCCCCGCCGGCCATCCGCCGGAGTCCATCAAAGGACTCCGCGGCGGCCGCCACGCCGGCCGGGGATCTCCGGCCGATCATTGGGCCGCCTCCATCAGCACCGGCAACGGAGCGGCAGCTCGATCTGCGAAGTCACGGGCCCGGGTGACGAGGTGCTGCTGACGCATGGTCGCGTTATGCGTATCCACGCCAACACGGTGCCGAGCCTCGGCAACCGCCGATTCCCTGCGGAGATTGTGGAACGCGATCTGGTGGTTCGCCGTCATGGACATACCTCCCAAGGTCCCTGCCACGCCGACGGTCAATTCGTCTCGGCAACGGCTTGCGGATCACGCTGCCACCGCGCTTTGGAGATCGCATATCGCCTGCGTGATAAAGGAAGTTGGCTGCAATATGGCAACTGCAATGCCAGCATGAGCATCAGCGTCCACATCAGTCGGCCGAGGTCGGGAGGGGCAGTGAGCGGTGAGCGTCGTTGCCTGACGTGCGGGTGCCGCCTCAGCCGCTACAACCCTGACGAACGGGACCTGTGTGGGGCATGTGCACGAGGTGCCCCAACCTCAACCGCGCCCGAGCCGCCCTCCATTCCAGCCCGCGTCTGGTCGGATCCTGGGGTCCAAGAAGCCCTCCGAGTACTGGACTTCGGTCAGGTGAGCCGTCTCCTACGGCAACACGCCAGGTTGCGGCAAGACGACCTCGCTCGCCTCACCGGCCTCAGCCAGGGCTACCTCTCCCAGCTCGAATCCGGAGCCCGGCGTCTCACGCGTCTCGACAAGACCCAGGCGTTCCTGGACGCTCTGGATGTGCCAGTCGAACTCCGTCCGCTCGCTCCCGGCAGTGCGCCAGTGCGCAAAGCACCGGAGCCCGAGCGCGATGAAGCCGATCATTTGCGCTCGCTCGCCACCGGGGCGGCGCAGTCCTCCAGCGCGTTCGCCGAATTCATCTCCTCCAGCAACGTAAACACAGACGAGCTAGAGCAGTTCGGATTCACTCTCGCCCGCATCGCCACCGACTACGTCCACGCACCGCTGCTCCCGCTGTTCACCGAACTCGTCGCGGTACGGGATGAGCTCTTCGACCGCCTGCAAGGCCGCCAGCGCCCCCAGCAGAGCCGCGAGCTGTTCATGCTCGCGGGGACGGCGTGCCTGCTCCTCGCACACGCCTCACAGAACCTCGGCGAACAGGCATCAGCGCTGGCGCAGATCCGTACCGCGCGCCTGTGCGCCGAGCAGGCGGATCACACCGGGCTCCAGGCGTGGGCTGCGGGCACGGCCGCGCTGATCACCGAGTGGTCGCCACAGAATCGGATGGCGCTGAAGCTGACGGAACACGCCGCCCAGCTCGCTCCCGCCGGCGAGACCCGTATCCGCATCGCCGCGATCGAAGCTCGCGCGGCGGCCCGAATCGGCGATCACGAGCTGGCACTGGCCGCGATCGACCGGATGCGGCAGGCAAGGGAGGAGACACCACTCCATGACGAGGTCGAGCAGTTCGGCGGCCTGCTGACCTTTCCCCTCGCAAAGCAGGATTACTACCTCGGCGGCACCTACACGTTGCTCGGGATGTACGAGGAGGCCCACCAGCACTCCACCGCCGCTATCGCCGCGTACCGCAGCGGCCCGAGAGAAGAGCGATCGTACGGGGACGAGGCCCTGGCCCATATCGATCTGATCACCGCCAGCATCCTCCAGGGAGACCCCACCGGGGCGACAACCGCCCTTCAGCATGTCCTGGACCTGCCCCCACAGATGCGCATCCGCCAGCTCGGCAGCGCCATGGATCGCCTCCGCAGCCTCATGCGCCGAACCGACCTCAAGGGGAACCGGACCATCGGACAGCTGGCAGACCTCATTCACGGCTACCAGGTCATCGACGGCACGGCCGCGCTACGGTCGGATCGATGACCACGACATCTCTTACGCCCCAGGGCGCCGCTCAACGGGCATGCACCGTCTGGGGGCTCTCGGCTCGGGGCATCTCGCCCCTGCGTACCCATGCCACCTCCGTCTATCTCCTTCCCCATGCCGACGCCGTTGTCCGAGTCAGCCGGGCCGAACAGCGTGCCTCGATTCAACGAGCCATCGCCCTCACCAGCTGGCTGGCCAGCCAGGGACTTGAGGTCACGGAGCCGCTCGATGTATCGCAGCCCCTGGACGTTCACGGATACGTGATCACCCTGTGGCGGCACTACCCACAGCCCGATGGCCCGTCCCCCGGCCCGGAACACCTCGGTCGCTTGCTCAGCCAGCTGCACCGGCTTCCTGCGCCCCCCGTCGAGCTACCTGCCTACCGCCCCCATCTCGCTCTGCGCGCCGTCGTCGGGTCCAGCACCACCCTTGCCCCCAGCGATCGCGAGTGGATACTCGGCCGCTCCGACGAAATCCTGGATGCCTACGCGCATCTCGACTTTCCCCTCGGACAGGGATTGATCCACGGTGACGCCTACCCGGGCAACACCCTCTGGGACGGCTCCGCCGCCCGGCTCGGCGACTGGGACGAAGCAGCGATCGGCCCCCGGGAGGCCGACCTCGCCAACACGTTCCAGGGCGTCCGCTTCGGTCGCACCCCTGCTCAGCTGCGCTCCTTCTCCAACGCATACGGCTACGACCTCACCGACTGGCCAGGGCTCTCGGTACTCACCGAGCTACGGGACCTCCACACGCTCGGCTCCTTCATCCGCCGCGCCGACCTGGGCGACCGTGAGGCGGCTGCCCAGCTCACCTTCCGGCTGGACACTCTGAAACGCGGCGACCGCACGAAGAGCTGGGCCATCCACTGACCACGCGCCGACCAGGGCCGGCACAGCTCACTCGCCCTACTTCTCTACGCCCACAGCCTGCGGCAACGATTCGCTCCACGGCGGTCCCGGTCAGCGGGCATCGGGCCGAGAAACGCCCGCCGTTCACCGCCCCCAGTCAGGCCACCAGGGGCGCGGCGTGTAAAGCCAAGCACCGCCGCCGTCCCATTCTTTGAACCCTGGAACGAGGAGAGGGTGGCAGTGGTTGGGCTTCGCACGAAGCCCAACCGCCTCACAAGCCTGAGCCGAGACCGCAACGGCAACCTCGCTGATAACCTCCGTGGCTTTGTTCACGAAACCGGGATCAGGCACAAATTCCGTGAGGACGAACATCGGGGTTTGGTCTCGGTGACGTAGCGTCATCTGGGATCGTGGTTCGGTGTGATGATCTCGTCGGTGACCTGTTTCCGCACCTCAGCGAGTTGCTGGTGGAGCGCGTTTTCTTCAAGCGCGGAGCGGTTCACGTGGTGGCGAGGACCCGAGAGGCAGAGGCGGCCTGCCCGGGGTGTGCGGTTGTGTCCAACCGGGTGCACAGCACGTACGGAAGATGCCTTGCCGATACGCCGGTCGGGGATCGGCCGGTATTGATCGAGCTGACGGTGCGACGGTTGTACTGCGAGAACGTTCGTTGTCCGCGGCGTACTTTCACCGAGCGGGTCAAGGGCCTGACCGTTCGCTATGGCCGCCGGACACCTGCCGCCCGGCGGGTTCTGGAGGCTGTCGCCGTCGCACTCGGCGGCCGGGCTGGGAGCCGTCTGGCCTCTGTCCTGCACACACGGGTGAGCCGGACGACGCTCTTGCGGGCGCTTATGGCCCTGCCCGATCCGGACTGGACCGTCCCGAAAGTGTCGGGCGTCGACGACTTCGCCACCCGACGCGGACAGCACTACGGCACCGTGCTCATCGACTGTGAGACCGGCCAGCCTCTCGATCTTCTGCACATCAGGCACGCCTCGACCCCGGCGGCCAGGGCCTCGACGCCTCCTCCCGCGTAATGCGACGCAGCCGCTTGCCACCAACAGCGCACTCTCCGGCATGGACGGCGACAGGTGACGGGGCGGCCCTAATGTCCATCTGGACGGTCCACACCGGCTGAGCCGCAGGCCGTGCTGGGACCTGCTGGGGAGCCCCCCGGCCACCGCCCGGCCCGCCTGTCAGTGATCCGCGCCCGCTACCGCGCAGATGCGGAAGCTCTTGCCGAGCGCGAGTGGGCCTGCACGCCATTTGGCATGGAACACCCCGCATACCTCGATCAAGTCGCCGAACAAGCCGCGCAACTGCCATCCGGCCTGCGCCGGGTAGTCGCACGTGTCGGCTCGGGGGTGCCCCTCGCCGCCATCCTGCGAGGGCTCGAACGCGCCGGCCACCAGCTGCCCGTGCTCGGTGTCCGCGTCAGCGGCGATCCGACGCCCGTCCTCGACCGATACGCCCCTGGCTCGCGCCACGCTTGTCACCAGTACCGCCGCGCACGGGGACGCCATGCCCAACCAGCTCGGCACGCTAACGCTGGATCCCCATTAAGAGGCCAAGGTGCTCCCGGTCGTCGGTGCGAACGCCACATCGCCGAAAGGTCACACCCCGGGGGACGACCAATGGCATGGACAACCAGTAACCGTCCGAAGCGACTACCGAGGAACTGGTACCTCGTACGCAGAGTCGTTCCGCAGCGCGACGGCCATCGGTGCACCGCGCGGCTGCGTGACGGTAGCCGTTGCCCGCGGCCAGCTACAGACGTTGATCACATCCTCGCTGGCGACAACCATGACCTGGGGAATCTTCAGTCCCTGTGTCGCTGGCATCACGAGCGGAAGACAGCGGCCGAGAGCGCCGCAGCACGCCGGGCAGGTCGCGGCCAACAGGTCAGACGACGTCCAGCTGAGGAGCACCCAGGGTTGCACCCGTCGCGGGAAGGCGAAGGCATCACGTCAACTGCACCTGTAAGGCGTCACGTTCCGTAGCCGCGAGCTTTGGAGTCGCGGGACAACGCTCCGCCCCCTCGCCGAAGTTGGAAGAGATTCAGGCCTGGGACTGCTACCGCACCTGTGCGGTTTCGTGACAACATCACGCCGTGACACAGGGAGAGCCGACCTCAACGAGACCGACGTGTGCGCGGGAGGGGTGTGACGAGCAACTCCCCGGCCCGGGTGGTTCCGTGACTAGCTCTGCTTCCGTGGGGATGGCTCGTGGCGGTCGCAGACGCCGCTTCTGCTCTGATGCCTGCCGTAAGGCGGAGCAGCGTGTCCGGGAGCGGCTACTCCTTCTGGCGCCGGAGCACACGCGGGATCGATGGCTGCCCGCGCGAACCAAGGTCGTACGCACTGCGGTCGGTGTTGCTGGGGAGGCCAAAGCGGCGGCGCAGCGGGTTCCGAAGCCCAGCGAACGATCCCGTCTCGGCAGCGTGGAGGCAGTAATTGAACTGAAGATGATGGTTGATCAGCTCATCACCGAGGCGGTAGCCGCCGATCGTGCTGCTGGGGCTACGTGGGATCGCATTGCCAGGTCGCTTGGTACATCCGCTGACACAGCCCGACGGCGGTTCGGGTAGAAACGCGGGCCCTTTGGCCACAGTTCTACGCATGCGACGCGACTTGAAGGTCTGTCATGCCTGGCATCTGTGGGTGGTTGGAGTGCAGCCTCGGCTGGCTGGCGACGTTGTGCAGGAGCGCGGAGTGGGCGCCCGCCGGCATCCGCGGTGAGCTTCGGGCTGTTGCTTACATCGCGGGCCGGGTGGTGTGCCGGCGGGCCGTGTGCCGGGCTGGGCGGTGTGCCGGGGCGGACCGTGTGCCGGACCGGACCGTGAGCCGGGGCGGACCGTGTGCCGGACCGGACCGTGTGCCGGGGCGGACCGTGTGCCGGACCGGACCGTGTGCCGGGGCGGACCGTGAGCCGGGGCGGATCGCGAGCCGGACCCTGAGCCGGACCAGACCGTGAACGGGGTGAGACCCGGCAGGTCTCACGAGACCGTGAACGGGGTGAGACCCGCAGGTCTCACGAGACCGTGAACGGGGTGAGACCCGCAGGTCTCACGAGACCGTGAACGGGGTGAGACCCGCAGGTCTCACGAGACCGTGAACGGGGTGAGACCGTGAACCGGACCGGACCGGTCCGCGCTCGGGCGGTACACCAGAGTGAACTGGTACCGGGTACGGCGTGGTACCGGAACCGGGAACGAGAACCGCGCCAGGAACTGGAACTCGCACCGGGTGGAACCTGGAACTGGCACCGGTGACCGGCACCGGTAACTCCGGTAACTGGTACCGGTAACCGGGGCCGGCAACCGGTACCAGTGGGTGATCGCGTACCTGTACGGAGAAGCGAACCCCGTACAGATACAGCGAACCCGAGCCATACGGGTACGGATGCGCATCACGGATGCGCACCACGGATGCGCACCAGGGATGCGCATCGGAGATGCATCTGTGGCGCGTGTCCGTGACCGTGTCCCGAGCGCGTCCGAGCGCGTGTCCGTGACGTGTCCCGAGCGCGCGCGTGACCGTGTCCGAGCGCGTGTCCGTGACCGTGTCCCGAGCGCGTCCGAGCGCGTGTCCGTGACGTGTCCCGAGCGCGCGCGTGACCGTGTCCGAGCGCGTGTCCGTGACCGTGTCCCGAGCGCGTCCGAGCGCGTGTCCGTGACGTGTCCCGAGCGCGCGCGTGACCGTGTCCGAGCGCGTGTCCGTGACCGTGTCCCGAGCGCGTCCGAGCGCGTGTCCGTGACGTGTCCCGAGCGCGTCCGAGCGCGTGTCCGTGACCGCGTCCCGACCGTGTCCGAGCGCGTGTCCGTGACGTGTCCCGAGCGCGTCCGAGCGCGTGTCCGTGACCGCGTCCCGAGCGCGTCCGAGCGCGTGTCCGTGACCGCGTCCCGAGCGCGCGCGTGACCGTGTCCGTGACCGCGTCCCGAGCGCGCGCGTGACCGTGTCCGAGCGCGTGTCCGTGACCGTGTCCCTGGTGCGCATCCCTGGTGCGCATCCGTGATGCGCATCCGTGATGCGCATCCGTGATGCGCATCCGTACCCGTATGGCTCGGGTTCGCTGTATCTGTACGGGGTTCGCTTCTCCGTACAGGTACGCGATCACCCACTGGTACCGGTTGCCGGCCCCGGTTACCGGTACCAGTTACCGGAGTTACCGGTGCCGGTCACCGGTGCCAGTTCCAGGTTCCACCCGGTGCGAGTTCCAGTTCCTGGCGCGGTTCTCGTTCCCGGTTCCGGTACCACGCCGTACCCGGTACCAGTTCACTCTGGTGTACCGCCCGAGCGCGGACCGGTCCGGTCCGGTTCACGGTCTCACCCCGTTCAAGGTCTCGTGAGACCTGCGGGTCTCACCCCGTTCACGGTCTCGTGAGACCTGCCGGGTCTCACCCCGTTCACGGTCTGGTCCGGCTCAGGGTCCGGCTCGCGGTCCGCCCCGTTCACGGTCTGGTCCGGCTCAGGGTCCGGCTCGCGATCCGCCCCGGCTCACGGTCCGCCCCGGCACACGGTCCGCCCCGGCTCACGGTCCGGTCCGGCACACGGTCCGCCCCGGCACACCGCCCAGCCCGGCACACGGCCCGCCGGCACACCACCCGGCCCGCGATGTAAGCAACAGCCCGAAGCTCACCGCGGATGCCGGCGGGCGCCCACTCCGCGCTCCTGCACAACGTCGCCAGCCAGCCGAGGCTGCACTCCAACCACCCACAGATGCACAGCGTTGCGCCGGGGCCGCCAACTGCCACACGTCCGCAGTAAATTAGTTCGGCGTGCAATGTTGCAGCATCCTCGCATTAGCCATTACCGCTCTAGATGTCACGCGGGTTTAGTTGACTAACGCTTTCAGTAATGAAAAACAAATACTCTGGCCGCAAATAATAACGATCCATGATGCAGATCCAAGACCGGACTTAATTTATTCATCCTGGAGCTGTATCCTTGACTTACTCGGTATCCGTCACGCTAGTTTGGCATCCGAGCAGAGCGGCACTGCGTCGCTCAAGCTAGTCGACATGAAGAAGGCCCCGCGCTCTCCTGTAGGAAGAGTCAGCGCGGGGCCGAGACGTGGACTAGCTGGCAGGTCCGGTCGCTGTAGGGGCGACCGGGCCTGCTGACCTGCGGTTATCCCCAGATACGCAGTGCGTAGTACACCCCTTGCAGGGCACGCGCTACCACCGTGGCGATCTGAGAAAGCCGCTCGAGCTTCGTCCGCGCCGGCTTGGTCTTCATTCGGTTGAAGATCTTGCCGAGCACCTCATCACCCCCCATCTCGGACTGATCAGTCCGGCCGGACCTGATCAACTCTGGGGCGGTGCGTGAGAAGACAATATCAGCGGGCAAGTCCCTTATAGGGGCGACGAGATGGTCCGCGAAAGAAGCGGAAGGCTCACTTTCCATAAAGCGCGGCGATGCTCCGGCTGGGCCTCTGCTGCCCGCGACGTTGCGTGATCGTCTATCCCGCACGAGCGCGGCTCCCGCCAAAGAGAAATACCGCCCCGTGCCCCCAGGGGGCGGGCCACGAGTGCGGAGCCGCAAGCCGCCGTAACAATCAAGGTGATCTTGCAGGCTTAGGGGAGGGAGGCCCCCTCCCCGCCCGCGGAGACCGCAAGCGTATTGCGGCTCGGCAGATGTACGGGTCTGGGGTATTCCAGTCGCCGGGGCCGTGAACACGATCGCGAGGGGCTGCCCATGGCCGACCGAGGCTCTGCCCCGAAGGACCCTGCGCGCGGGCCCGATCCGGCACCATAGACGATCTTGCGGTTCGAGCAGGCCGAGCCGCCCGACCTTCCCGCCTGGCCAGGCGAGGGCGATTGGCCGCAACGCACCCGGAAGTGGTGGCTGATGTGGCGGGCCTCACCGCAGGCCGAGCACTTCAGCAGCACCGACTGGGACTTCCTACTGGATACCGCCCTCATCCACGCCCGTCTCTGGTCTGGCGAATCCTCGGCCGCCACCGAACTGCGTCTGCGTGTAGCGAAGTTCGGCGCGACACCCGAGGACAGGTCGAGGCTTCGGATGCAGTTCGCGCAGGCCGATGAAGCCGATGGCCAGAGTCCTGCCAGCGAGCAGGCCGCACGGGGCCGGTACGCCGCGCTGCGTGTGATCAGCCCTGGCGGCGCCGTAAAGACGTAGGCGAGGCGAGCAGGCCGGCGCCTACCTCGCCTTCGTTGCCGAGGACCGGCTGTATGCGTTGTGGCACCTGATCACCTTCCGCGGGCTGCGCCGAGGCGAGGCGTGCGGGACGCGGTGGGTCGACCTCCACCGCAAGCGGCGTTCGCTCACCGCCGCCACGCAGCTCGTGCAGGACGGTTGGGAAATCGTCGAGAGCGCACCCAAGACGAACAGCGGCGAGCGCGTGATCACACTCGACGGCTACACCGACGAAGTTCTCGAACTGCATCGCGCCAAGCAGGCTGTCGAGCGCGCCGAGTGGGGGCTGGCGTGGACCAACACCGGGCGAATGTTCACTCGCGAAGATGGCACGTGGATTCATCCCGGATGGCTGTCCGACTACTTCGAGCGCCTCGTCGAGGCAAGCGGACTGCCGCCGATCCGACTGCACGATCTGCGACACGTGGCCGCTTCGCTCATGCTCGCCGCCGGCGTTGACGAGAAGATCGTTTCCGAGACTCTCGGTCACAGTGACACCCAGATCACGCGTGACACGTATCAATCGGTCATGCCGAGGATTGCCGCGGGGGCTGGCGAGGCGACCGCCGCCATCGTCCCGTGGGGTGCCGCTCGGCAGGCGCCACTGGAGCCGCCGAAGGATCCCGCCTCGACCGATGGGTACGCAGGAGGGTGCGAAGATCATCGCGTTCCGCCCCCCGCAAGGTCCCGGGATAAGCAAAAGCCCCAGGTCACGGCGAGTGAGTCCGGGGGCTTCCACAGAGCCGCCTTCGGGATTCGAACCCGAGACCTACGCATTACGAGTACAGGCGGAAAACCACCGGTCAAATACTGGGCTGAGCCCTGACATGCCACCACCCTGACGGGGCCTCTCAGCTTCGGCAGGCACGCATCCGCAGCCCAAGGGAGGTGGCAGCCTCTCGGCGAGAGGCGCCTTCCCTCGTGGCGCCATACGTCGAATCGCCTGTTCAGAGGTCTCGTCAGGCAGCCCATCCCGGGGACTTTTCGGGGACTTTCTGGCCTGTCAGGGGGACTTTCCGGGGACTTTCCGCCGCCTAAACAAGTAAGGCTCCGAAAGACCGGAAAGGGCCTCCGACGCAGGTCAGAGGCCCTTTCCGGGTTAAAGTCCCAGGTGGCGGCGGACGAGTCGGCCTGTACGCCGGGTTCTGTCGCCCCCGGTCCTTGCGGGCCGGGGGGAGACGGCCATCCATCTAGGGCTGTCGTTGCCGGCAGCCTCGTGCGGTCTACCCGCGGACTCGGGCGGGCAGCCCTCGGTCGTCCGCGCAGAGGCATCAGCCGATGCCTCCTCTTGACCTTGCTCCGGGTGGGGTTTACCTAGCCCTCCGAGTCACCTCGGAGGCTGGTGGTCTCTTACACCACCGTTTCACCCTTACCCGCGCCTTGCGGCACGGGCGGTTTGTTTTCTGTGGCACTGTCCCGCGGGTCACCCCGGGTGGGTGTTACCCACCACCCTGCCCTGTGGAGCCCGGACGTTCCTCGGGAGGATCGAAGATCCCCACGCGGCCGTCCGGCCGGCTCGTCCGCCGTGGCGACCATGGTACCCGCAGGCAGCGGCGCCACGGCCCGCGCCCGCGGCAAGTCCCCCGCGGCCGACCTTGACCTTGTCGCGGCGGCAACGTTTCTACTGAGCGCATGAGAATCGGGGAAAGCTCATGAGAATCGGGGAACTCGCCTCGCTGGTCGGCGTCAGCACCCGTGCGGTGCGCCACTACCACCACCTCGGGCTGCTGCCCGAGCCCGCCCGCCGGGCCAACGGCTACCGGGAGTACGGGCTGCCGGACGCGGTGGCGCTCGCGCGGCTGCGGCGGCTGGCGGAGCTGGGGCTCGGGCTGGACGAGGTGCGCGACATCCTGGCGGACGACTCCGGGCGGGAGCTGGCCGAGGTGCTGGCCGAGCTGGATGCGGACCTGGCCCGGCAGGAGGAGGAGATCCGGTCCCGGCGGGGCCGGCTGGCCGCGCTGCGGCGGCAGGCGGAGGAGCACGGCGGGCTGCCCGCCGAGGGGCCCGTCTCGGACGAGTTGGCCGCGGTCTTCGGGGAGATGGCCCGTACCTCGGCCGCCCGCCCCGGCCCGGAACCCGCCATGGCGGCGAAGGAGCGGGAGGTGCTGGCGCTGCTCGAATCGACGGGGCAGGAGGCGGGACGCCGGCGGATGGCGGACCTGCTGGGAAAGATGACCGCGGAGCCGGGGGCGATGGAGCGGATGTACGAGGTGTACGGGCTGCTCGATGCGCTGGCGGAGGCCGCGCCGGACGACCCGCGGGTGGGGCGGGCCGCTCAGGCGCTCGCCGACTGCGTTCCGGACGCGGTGGCCGCGGAGCTGGCCGTACCGGGCCGAGAGGGCCCGGCGCCGGAGGGCGGCTTTCTGGCGGCGGTCCACGCGCAGTTCGCGCCCGCGCAGGCCGCGGCCGTACGCGAGGCGGTCCGGCTGGTCACGGAGCGTGCGGGGTGAGCCGGGGCGGTGCGCTGCGGCGGCTGGCGGCCCACGAGGGGCGGTGGCTGGTGAGTCTGGTGTGGTGGGTGGCGCGGCGGCGGATCGGGGTGGCGCCCGGGGAGCGGCCTCTGGGATATGCGGCGGCGCAGGCGGCGTTCGTCTACGGGCTGGCGTTCGTGTGTGTGGTGGAGACGGTGGGGCTGAGTGCGCTGTTCGCCGGCGAACCGGCGGTGCACGGGGTGCTGTTGGTGCTCGATGTGTACACCGTGCTGATGGTGCTGGGCCTGCAGGCCGCGGCGGTCACCCGGCCGCATGTGCTGGGGGCGGGTGACCTGTGGCTGCGCGACGGCGCGCGGCGGGAGCTTCGGATACCGGTCGGGCGGATCGCCTCGGTGCGTGACGACCTGCGGTTCGGCAGGTCGGAGGCCCGGGCGGGCGACGCAGCGACGGAGGGGGCGGCTGCGGGGGTGGCGGAGTTCGCCGTGGGCGGGCAGACCTCGGTCACCGTCGAGCTGGCCGAACCGGTCGTGGTGGTGGGGCTGTTGGGGCGGCGGGCGACCGTGGGCACGGTGCGGTTCCATGCGGATGACCCCCGGGCAGCGGTGCGGGCCCTACGGGAGGCCATGGCGGGGGCGGATGACGGCCCGGGAGCCGGCGGGGCGAGCGTCACGCGGCAGTGAAGCGGACCGGGCGGTGGCCCGGTTCGGCCTCGGCGAGACGGACCGGGATACGGCGGCCGAGTGGCAGTGCGGGGCCTTCCGGGGCGGCTTCGACGGGGCCGATGACGGCGGGATCGACGAGGTGGACCCTCCCGTGGGTGGGGTCCGTCTCCTGGATCTCCACGACCAGGCCCTCGAAGACCTCCCCGATCCGGTCGCGCAGCAGCGCCGCCTCGACGAGGTCGACACAGGCCCGCTCGACCTGGTTGGCGCGCTGGGTGCCCAGCTCCATCTCCCGGGGCAGCGCGGCCAGCGCCCGGCGGACCCAGGAGGGCGCATCGACGCCCGCCGAGGCGGCCAGGCACAGCTCGGAGGTGTAGCGGTCGACGAGCCGCCGCAGCGGCGCGGTGGCGTGCGCGTACGGGGCGGCGACCGCTGCGTGCAGGGCCTCGTGCCCCGGGGGTGCGGTGCCGTCGAAAGCGGTGTAGCCGGCGCCGCGCAGCAGCGCGGTGCACTCCTGGAGGAACGCGGCGTGGGCGGGGCGGCGCGGGTCGAGGGCGCGGATCAGCGCCGCGTACGAGGTGTGGTGCGGCCAGTCGACGCCGAGCGCGCGGGCGGTCAGCCGCAGCCGGGCCACCGAGCCGTCCGGAGCGGTCGGCAGCGTACGGAGGATGCCGGTGCCGGAGGCCAGCATCAGCTCGGCCGCGGCCATGCCGGTGAGCAGCGAGAGCTGCGCGTTCCAGCCGTAGGCCGGGAGCGGAGCGCGGTATTCGAGGCGGTAGCAGCCCTCCTCCTCGACGATCTCCTGCTCGGGGACGTTCAGGGAGATCGCGCCCCGGGCGACCTCCAGCTCCTCGCGCAGCAGCCCGATCTCGCGGAGCAGGGCGAGCGGCTCCTCGGCCGTACCGTCGTCGAGGATCCGCTGGACACCGGCGTAGTCGAGCTTGGCGCGGGAGCGGACCAGCGCGCGGCGGACCCGGACGCCGGTCAGGGCGCCGTCCGCGTCGAGGTCGAGCTGCCACAGGACGGCCGGGCGGTCCCGGTCGGGCAGCAGGCTGGCGGCGCCCTCGCTCAGCGCGTACGGATACAGCGGGACCCGCTCGTCGGGGAAGTAGAGGGTGGTCACCCGGTGGTGCGCCTCGGCGTCCAGGGCCCCGCCGGGGGTCACGAACGAGGCGACATCGGCGATGGCGTAGTGGACGCGGTAGCCGCCGGTCTTCGATCCGGAGGACCCCCGGCCGGGGCGGCGGGAGAGGAACATCGCCTGGTCGAGATCGAGGGAGCCGGGCGGGTCGAGGGTGAAGAGCGGGAGGTCGGTGGCGTCCTCCAGGGTGTGCTCGGTCGCCACCGCGCCGTCGGCGGCCGGGATCCGCGGGGCACGGGCCGCGCTCTCCGCCTCGGCCTGTGCCGTGGGCGGGAAGTGGTCCGGGATCTCCAGCCGTCCGCGCAGCTCATGCAGCGCCACCCGCAGCGGGGCCTCGGCTGCGTCGGTCACGTGCATATGGAGACGGGGCATGAAACCGAGCGTATGGCGGGTGGCCGCTCCCGGCGCGGCGTGCGGCGCGGCACCGGCTCCCCGGCGGGCGGTGACGCACCGGTCCCCCGGCGGGCGCGCGGGTTCCGTACCGGCCCGCCGCAGGCCATACGCTTTCCCGGGGCCGCACCCCCGCCCGTACCGCCGCGAAGGAGAAACACCGTGCTCGTGCTGTTGCCGCCGTCCGAAGGGAAGGCCGCGGGAGGCAAGGGGGCGCCGCTGGACACCGGGGCGCTGTCGCTGCCGGGGCTGACCGCGGCGCGCGAGGAGGTGCTCGGGGAGCTCGTCGAGCTGTGCGCCGCGGACGAGACCAAGGCCCAGGAGGTGCTCGGGCTCAGCGAGGGCCTCAAGGGAGAGATCGCCAAGAACGCGGGGCTGCGGTCGGCGCCGGCCCGACCGGCCGGGGAGATCTACACCGGGGTGCTCTACGACGCGCTCGGCCTGGCGTCCCTGGACGCGGCGGCGCGCAAGCGGGCCGAGCGCTCGCTGCTGGTGTTCTCGGGGCTGTGGGGCGCCGTGGGGGTCGGTGACCGGATTCCGTCCTACCGCTGCTCGATGGGGGTGAAGCTGCCGGGCCTGGGCGCGCTGGGCGCGTACTGGCGGGCGCCGATGGCCGAGGTGCTGCCCGCGGCCGCCGGGGACGGGCTGGTGCTCGATCTGCGGTCGGCGGCGTATGCGACGGCGTGGAAGCCCAAGGGCGAGCTGGCCGGGCGGACCGCGACGGTGCGGGTCCTCCAGTCCAAGATCGTGGCCGGTGTGGAGAAGCGGACGGTGGTCAGCCACTTCAACAAGGCGACCAAGGGGCGGCTGGTGCGGGATCTGCTCTCGTCGGGGCGCGCTCCGGACGGCCCGGCCGAGTTGGTGGAGGCGCTGCGGGAGCTGGGCTATGCGGTGGAGGCCCAGGCTCCGGCGAAGGGCGGGAAAGCCTGGGCTGTGGATGTGATCGTGACGGAGGTGTAGGCGGGGGCGGGGGACGGTACGGCCTGCCGGGGACGGGAGCCGGTACGGCCCGGGGGGGGCACGGGAGCCCGTACGGCCCGGCGGGCACGGGAGCCGGTACGGCCCGGCGGCGGGCGCCCGACGGTTGGCGGTTGCAGCATGCGCAACGCTCGTTGCGGAGAGTGGGCAGGCCTGCGCACCATGGCGGCGTGACCAGCGACGCCGCCTCCCCCGCTCCCTCGTCGGTGCTCGGGCTCGCGCCCGTCCTCCCCGTCGTGGTGGTCCATGACGCCGCGGACGCCGTGCCGCTCGCCCGGGCACTCGTCGCGGGCGGGCTGCCCGCGATCGAGGTGACGCTGCGGACGCCCGCCGCGCTGGACGCGCTCCGCGCCATCGCCGACGAGGTCCCGGACGCGGTGCCGGGCGCGGGCACCGTGCTGTCCCCCGCGCAGGCCGGGGCGGCCCGTGCGGCCGGCGCCCGGTTCCTGGTGAGCCCCGGGTGCACGCCCCGGCTGCTGGGGGCGATGAAGGACTCGGGGGTGCCGTTCCTGCCGGGCGTCTCGACGGCGTCGGAGGTGGTGACCCTGCTGGAGGAGGGCCTCACCGAGATGAAGTTCTTCCCGGCCGAGGCGGCGGGCGGCACCGCCTATCTGACCTCGCTGGCCGCGCCGCTGCCGCAGGCCCGCTTCTGCCCGACCGGCGGGATCGGCCCGGCGTCGGCACCGGCCTATCTGGCCCTGCCGAACGTCGGCTGCGTCGGCGGCTCCTGGATGCTGCCGGCCGGGGCGACGGCCGCCAAGGACTGGAGCCGGGTGCGCCAACTCGCCCGGGACGCGGCGGCGTTGGCGGTCTGACGGCCGCGGCGCAGGGCCCGCCCGATGGCTCAGGCGCTACCCGATGGCTCAGGGCCTACCGCAGATGCGCGGTCTCGTTCAGCAGCCGCACCGAAGCATTGCCGTCGGAGTAGTAGGCGACGGCGGAGAGGGAGGCCGCGGAGAGTTCCATGCGGAACAGCGCCTCCGGTGGGGCGCCCAGGGCCAGCCGGACCAGAGTCTTGACCGGCGTGACATGGGTGACCAGCAGGACGGTGCGGCCCGCGTACCGGGCCAGGAGCTTGTCCCGGGCGACGGCGACCCGGCGGGCGACCGCGGCGAAGGACTCGCCGCCTCCGGTGGGCTCCGCCTTCGCGGAGGCGAGCCATGCGTCGAGATCCTCGGGGTAGCGCTCGCGCACCTCGGCGAAGGTCAGCCCCTCCCACGCCCCGAAGTCCGTTTCCCGCAGGCCCTCCTCGATCCGGACCTCCAGACCGAGCCGGGCCGCGACCGCCTCGGCGGTCTCCCGGCAGCGTCGCAGCGGTGAGCTGACGACGGCCTGGATCGTGCCGCGGGCGGCGAGTGCGACGGCGGTCGCCTCGGCCTGGCGGCGGCCGGCGGCGGAGAGTTCGGGGTCGGTGCCGCCGCTGCCGGAGAAGCGCTTCTCCGGCGTGAGCGCGGTCTCGCCGTGCCGCAGCAGGACGAAGGTGGCGGGCGGGCCGAGGTCGGGGCCCCAGCCGGCCGACGGGGCCTCCGCCGCCTCGTCGGCCGCCTCCGCGGAGGCGTCGGCGGCCCGGGCGGCGGCGCTGCGGACGGGCGCCGCGGCGTCCAGCGCCGCCCGGGAGTCGCGCGGCTCCCACTGCCTGCCCGATTTCCCGGCGTCCATCGCCTCGTTGGCGAGCCGGTCGGCGTGCTTGTTCTGCGCGCGCGGGATCCACTCGTACGACACCCGGTCGGCCGGGAAGACCGAGCGGGCCTCGGCCGCCAGCGGCTTCATGTCCGGGTGCTTGATCTTCCAGCGCCCCGACATCTGCTCGACGACGAGCTTGGAGTCCATCCGCACCCGGATGTCGGCCTCGGGATCCAGGGCGTGCGCCGCCCGCAGACCGGCCACCAGGCCCTTGTACTCGGCGACGTTGTTGGTCGCCGTACCGAGGAACTCGGCGGCCTCGGCGAGGGTTTCGCCGGTCTCCGCATCGAGGACCACCGCGCCGTAGCCGGCCGGCCCCGGGTTGCCCCGGGAGCCGCCGTCCGCTTCGACGATCAGGGTGCGGGCCATGGCCTACAGGCCCGAGTCGGGCGTACGGACCAGGATGCGGCTGCAGTTCTCGCAGCGCAGGACGGTGTCGGCGGCGGCCGCGCGGACATCGTTGAGCTCGGTGATGTTCAGCTCCAGGCGGCAGCCCTCGCAGCGGCGCTGGTAGAGGCGGGCCGCGCCGACGCCGCCCTCCTTGGCGCGGATCTTGTCGTAGAGCTTGAGGAGATCGGCCGGGATGTCGGCGACGGTCAGCTCGCGCTCCTTGGCGACCGTCGCACGCTCCGCCTCGATCTCGGCGAACGCGGCGTCCCGGCGCGCGGTGGCGTCGTCGACCTTGGCCTGGATGGCCTCGACCCGGGAGGTGAGCTCGGTGACCCGCTCCTGGGCGGACTCCCGGCGCTCCATGACCTCCAGGACGATGTCCTCCAGATCACCCTGGCGCTTGGCCAGCGAGGCGAGTTCGCGCTGGAGGTTCTCCAGGTCCTTGGGGGAGGTGACGGCGCCGGAGTCCAGCCGCTTCTGGTCGCGGGCGGCGCGCTGGCGCACCTGGTCCACGTCCTGTTCGGCCTTGGTCTGCTCGCGGCTGGTGTCGCTCTCCTCGGTCTGTGCGGCGACGAGCAGGTCGCGCTGCTGGAGGAGGTCGGCCTCCAGAGTCTGCAGCTCGGCCAGCTCGGGGAGGTTGTGGCCCCGGTGGGCGAGCTGGGTGAGCCGGACATCCAGGGCCTGGATGTCGAGAAGGCGGATCTGGTCGGCGGGCGCGGCGTTCAGCGTGGGGCTCCTGTGGTGTGCGTCGGGGTGAAGAGAGGGGTGGACGCCGCGTGGGCGGTCCAGGGGTCGGTGACCGTACGGGAGACATGCGTGCGCAGTCCCCAGTCGTGCCGGTCGGAGACCGCGTCGAGCTGGGCCGCGGCCTGCTCGCACCACGGCCACTCGGTGGCCCAGTGGGCGGCGTCGAGCAGCGCCGGCGGGCGGTCTCCGGTGGTCTGGACGGCCTCGGAGGCCGGGTGGTGGCGCAGGTCGGCAGTGAGGAAGGCATCCGCACCGGCCGCCCGTACGGCGCCGAAGAGGCTGTCCCCGGAGCCGCCGGAGACGGCGAGGGTCCGGATCTCGCGGTCCGGGTCGCCGGCCGCCCGGATGCCCTGCGCGGTGGCGGGCAGCCGGCCGGCCGCATACGACGCGAGCTCGGCCAGCGTCATCGGATGCGGCAGCTCGCAGATCCGGCCCAGGCCGCGGCGGCCCGCCGGATCGTCCGGATCCGGCACCAGCGGGCCGAGGATGCGCAGATCCAGGGCGCCGGCCAGGGCGTCGGAGACACCGGGGTCGGCGGTGTCGGCGTTGGTGTGCGCGACGTGCAGGGCGATGTCGTGCTTGATCAGGGTGTGCACGACCTTGCCCTTGAAGGTCGAGGCCGCGACCGTCGTCGTACCGCGCAGATAGAGCGGATGGTGGGTGACGAGGAGGTCGGCGCCGAGCCGCACCGCCTCGTCGGCGATCTCCTGGACCGGGTCGACGGCGAACAGCACACGGCGGACCTCGCTGCCGGGATCACCGCAGACCGTGCCGACGGCGTCCCACCCTTCGGCCCGCTCGGGGGGCCAGAGGGCGTCGAGCGCGGAGAGGACTTCAGACAGTACGGGCACGGGTGGAAGGTTACCTCCCAGCTGTGACACCGCGCGGGTCGTCCTGCGCGGGGGCCCGCGGCCACGGTACGGGGGTGCGGCGGGACCGTCGTACCGGGGCCTGCCACCCCGCGGCCGGCGGGCCGATGCACAACCGTTCCGTCTGGGAACGGCGAACCGGACAACTGCCATCCTTATGTGTGAAGTGCGGCAACTCGCCCTGTTCGGCCGGACGTGCGAAACCTACCTTCGGTTGCCGACTGGAGGTGACCGCCCGATGACGATCTGTGCCACCGAGGACGCCACGGCGCCGGCGCGCCCGCACCGCGCGACCCTGACGATCGCCGCCGACGGCTCGTACGCAGCCCGGCTCGCCCGTCACGACGACGCCGCCGGGAGCTGGTTCCCGGAGCGCTGGACGCTGAGCGGCCCCGAGCCGTACGCCGTGCCGCTGCAGGGCACCCAGCCCGAGGAGCCGGACAGCGCACTGCTGCCGCTGGCGGACGGCCGGGTGCTCATCGCGCGCCGGGTCGCCGACCGCTTCGCCGTCTCCCTGCTCTACCCGGCGGGCCCCGGAACCGGTGAACTCCTGCTGGGTGCGGTCGAGGCGCCCGAGCTGACCCTGCTGCCGCCCGCGCCGGACGGGACGCGCGGCTATGCCCTGGCGCCCGGGGCGCAGCACACCACGCTGTGGCTGCTGCACGGCGGCGCGGGCGGGCCCGAGCCGGTCGCCGAGATCCCGGGGCGCTGCTCGGGAGGCGTCTGGCTGGACCGCGCCGGCCGGCTGCTGGCGCTGGACCGTCAGTGGGCGGGCCGGACGAAGGCGATCACGGTCGACCTGGAACGGGGCGGCGAGACCGGCCCGCTGCTACAGATCACCGAGGACAGCAACGACCGCCTGCTGCTTGCCGATCCGGACAGCGGACTGCTGCTGGTCCGGTCGGACGCGCCGGGCCAGGACCGGCTCGGCTGGGGCGTACTGGGCAGCCGGCTGCCGGTGCGCTTCCCGGAGTGCCTGCATCCCGTCGGCGCGACGGTCACCCCGTTCGCGATGCAGCCACGGCAGATGCTGGCACCGGAGAGCTGCGCGGTGGCCTTCCGGATGGACGGCGCGCACGGCACCTGGCTGGGCGTCTGGCGCCCCGCGGTCCGACAACTGCGCCAATTCCCGGCGCCCCGGGGGTGGCTGACGGGGGCCGGGTTGTGGACGGGGGGCGGGGAACTGCTGCTGCCGTATACGACGGCGGCGGAGCCCTGCGGGGTGGCGCGGGTGGCGCGGGTGGCGTCGCCGGTGGGGGTGGTGGAGACCCCGCGGGTGGTGGTGCCGCCGCAGCCGGTTCGGGCGGTGGAGTCCCCGCAGCAGGTCCGGACGATGGAGCCGCCACAACAGGCTTGGGCGGTGGAACCCGCACGGGCGGTGGCGCCGCCGGTGGAACGGGTGCGGCTGGTACGACCGGTGGGACCGATGCCGCCGATGGAGCCGGTGCCGCCGGTGCGGCTGCCGGCTCCGCCGAGGAGTCCGTGGAAACTGGTCGGGCCCCTGCGGCCGGCGCAGAGCCCGCCTTCCGGGCCGACTTCCGGGCTCCCTGGCGCGATGCCCGCTGAGGCGCCGTCCGGAGCGGACGCAGGCGCAGCGGCAGAAGCAAAGACAGAAGCGGAGGCCGGGGCGGACATCGCATCGGGCACCGCACCGGGTGCCGGAGCGAGCACCGCATCGACCCCCGGAAACAGCGGGGAGATTGTCCCGGATACGGGGGAAACCGACAACCGCTCCACATCATCTGCACAACCCTGCGCCGTGGCCGGGGAACCGCGGCCGATCACCGAACATCCCCCTTTGTGCAGGCCAGTTCCCTTGCAACAAGCACCCCTGGCGGCACGGTAGACCCGGTGGAGCGCTATTTCCCGCCCCGTTAGAATTTCGGGCGGGGGCAGCGCAGCCGGTTGACCGGCCACCGGCCGTGCCGTTCGGGGTCAGCCTTGGCGGTCGTCGGGCGAGGTCCCGACGCGTACAGCTGTAAGCGATCCGACGGAGACTCTTTTCATGTCCGAAGCCCGAACCGACACGACCCAGGCGCGCCCCCAGGAGGCATCCGCCCAGGCCGCCGAGGCCGCAAGCTCCGGCAGGCACCGTGGCCCGGCCGCCGCGGAGGAGTCCGGCTCCGCCGCCCATGGCCGGCACCGCCGGGACAAGCAGCCGCAGGACGCGTAAGGCCGGTCCGGCGGTCCCGACCGCCGACCACACACCACAGCCGTGGCCGCCGCACCGCATTGCGCGGGTGGCGGCCATGGCTCGTCCGTAGGTGCGGCGCGGCGCCGGCCTCAGCCGTGTTTGAGGCCCAGCACCTCGGCCGCCGCGAAGGTCTCGTTCGGCGGTCGCTGCGCGTAATACGGCGTCAGCAGCTCATCCAGCTCCGCGTAGCTGAACACTTCCTTCGCGGTGTCGAACTTGGCGGCGATCCGCGGCCGTTCGGCGATGGCGACCATGCCGCCGTGGACGACCAGCAGTTGTCCGTTGACCCGGGCCGCGGCCGGCGAGGCGAGATAGCCGACGAGCGGGGCGACGTGTTCGGGCGCGAGCGGGTCCAGGGCGCCGTCCTCGGGCTCCTGGAAGCCGGCGAAGACATCCTCGGTCATCCGGGTGCGGGCGCGCGGGCAGATCGCGTTGGCGGTCACGCCGTATTTGCCGAGCGCCAGCGCCGTGGACGTCGTCAGGCCGACGATGCCGCCCTTGGCCGCCGCGTAGTTGGGCTGGCTTGCCGAGCCCGCGAGGAAGGCCTCGGAGGAGGTGTTGATGATCCGGCCGTGGACCGGGCCGCCGGCCGCTTTGGCGCGCTCGCGCCAGTGGGCAGCGGCGAAGCGCGTGGTGTTGAAGTGGCCCTTGAGGTGAACGCGGAGGACCGAGTCCCACTCGTCCTCGGTCATCGAGAACACCATCCGGTCGCGGAGAATGCCCGCGTTGTTGACCAGGATGTCGAGCTTTCCGTAGGTCTCGACCGCCAGTTGCACCAGGGCGCGGGCCTGTGCGTGGTCGGCGACGTCACCGAGGTGGGCGACCGCCCGGCCGCCCGCCGCACGGATCTCGGCGGCGACGTCCTCGGCGGGCGCGGCACAGGCCTCGCCGGAGCCGTCGCGGCCCGGCTGTCCGTAGTCGTTGACCACGACCTGTGCGCCGAGGCGGGCGAGTTCCAGGGCTTCGGCGCGGCCCAGGCCGCGCCCGGCACCGGTGACGATCGCGGTCAGGCCCTCCAGTGGCTGTGCCATACCTGTCCTCTCCAGTCCTCTAGAACGGGGCCGTCATATCTCGATGCAGGTGCGCAGTGCCGTGCCGGAGCGCATCTGGTCCAGGGCGTCGTTGATCTCGGCCAGTGGGACGCGGTGGGTGATCAGGCCTTCCAGGTCGATCCGGCCGGCCCGCCACAGGGCGATGGCCCGCTCGTAGGAGCGCAGCACGTCCGCGCCGCCGTACAGGGACGGCAGGATCCGCTTCTCGTCGAAGAACAGCTCGAACATATTGACCTGGAAGGTGTCGTCCATGGCGCCCGCGCCGACCACGCACAGCGTGCCGCCGCGCCGGGTCATCTCGTAGGCGGTACGGGCGGTGGCGGACTTGCCGACCACCTCGAAGACGTAGTCGAAGCCCTCCCCCGCGGTGATCCGGGCCTTGGCGCCGGCGAACTCCTCGGGGGCGAGGGCCTCGGTGGCGCCGAAGCGGAGCGCGGCCTCCCGGCGGGCGGGCACCGGGTCGACGGCGATGATCTCGGCCGCCCCGCAGGCCTTCGCCCCCTGGATGACGGAGATGCCGACACCGCCACAACCGACCACTGCGACCGAGGACGCGGCCGCCACCCGGGCGGTGTTGAGGGCGGCGCCGAGCCCGGTGGTGACACCGCAGCCGATCAGCGCGGCGATCTCGTACGGGACGTCGTCCGGGATCGGGACCGCGCAGTTGGCGGGGACCACGACCTCCTCGGCAAAGGTCCCGGTGCCGGCGAAGCCGAAGACGTCCCCGCCGGGGCGCCGGAAGTTGGGCGTGCCGGCGTTCATGAATCCGGCCAGGCACAGATGGGTCTGGCCGCGCTTGCAGGACGGGCAGCTGCCGCACGCGGGCAGCCAGCACATCAGCACGCGGTCGCCCTGACCGAGCCCGGTGACGCCGTCGCCGACGTCGAGGATCTCCCCCGCGCCCTCGTGTCCGGGGACGAACGGGGCGGGCTGGGGCAGCACCCCACTCATCGCCGAGAGATCGGAGTGGCACAGCCCGGTCGCCCGGATCCGGATCCTGACCTTGCCGGGGCCGAACCCCACCGCCTCGATGTCGTCGAGGACTTCGAGCTTGTCCTGGCCTGTCTCGTGCTGTACGGCTGCGCGCATGTCACGGCTCCTCTCGGGTTGTTCCTGGCTGCCCTCGCTGCCCTAGTTGTGCGCCACCACCGTGTCCGCCAGAACGGGTGCGTCGTCCCGGTCGGCCGCCGTCACCGAGACCTGCACCCGGCCGGGCTCCCGCCACATACGCAGGCGCAGCGTCTCGCCCGGGAAGACGACGCCGGCGAACCGGGTGGCATACGACGTCACCCGGGCGACCTCGCCCCCGAGCACCGTGTCGACGACGGCCTTGAGGGTCACCCCGTAGGTGCACAGCCCGTGCAGAATCGGCCGGTCGAAGCCGGCGAGCGCGGCGAACTCCGGATCGGCGTGCAACGGGTTCCAGTCGCCGGAGAGGCGGTAGAGCAGCGCCTGGTCCTCGCGGATCCGGCGCTCGGTGTGCAGGTCCGGGGCGCGCTCGGGGAGTTCGAGGCGGGCGGACGGGCCGCGGTCGCCGCCGAAGCCGCCCTCACCGCGGACGAAGATCTGGGTGTCGCAGGTCCACAACGGGCCGTCCTCGTCGGCGATCTCGGAGCGCAGCACGATCACGGCGGCCTTGCCCTTGTCGTACACGGCGGGGACGGAGGAGGTCTGGGTGGCACGGCCGCGCACGGGGAGGGGGCGGTGCACGGTGACGGTCTGGCCGCCGTGCAGGACCGCGGCGAGGTCGACGTCGATACCGGGGGCGGAGAGCCCGCCGGCGAGCGCCATCCCGCCGCCCGCCACAGTGGCGAAGCTGGGCAGGACGTGCAGGGCGCTCTCCAGGGTGTAGCGCAGTTCGTCCGGGTCGGTAGCGGGGTGCGGCTTCTCCGGCGTGGCCGCACCGGCGCCGATACCGAGGTGGTAGAGCTGGACGTCCTTGTGGTCCCAGGCGAGTTCGGTGATCCGCGGCTCGGCGGAGGTGGCCTTGGCGGCGTCGATGGGCATGGGGCAGATGGCTCCTTCACCACGGCGGGAAGACCCCGGCCCGGCCGTCCGCACCGTCGACCGGACCGGGGTCGTATCTGGTCGGCCACGGCCGCGCTCCGACCGCGCACAGGGCACACTTCTAGAACGCGTTCTAGCCGATGGGTCTCATGTATAGCCGATCCGTCCGGGACCCGGAAGACCCTGACACCTTGTCAGATTCGGTGCCGCGGGCCGGTCGCTGGGCGGGCGTACGGCGGCATGTACGGCGGTGCCGGCGCGCTGCCCCCGCCGCGATCCCCTGACGAAAAGCGCGCACGCCCATGACATTTGTCAGGGGTCATCGCCCACATTCCCCCCTACCGCACGACGGCCACTCTCCGTAACGTCGAAGCCGGACAGAGGAAAGGCGGGGCGGGCATGGCAGAGACGACAGGACCGGGCGGCACGGCGCACACGGCAGAGGGCGTCGCGGCGGTGGAATTCTCCGGGGTGACGCGGAGTTATGGCGTGGTGCGGGCCGTGGACGGCCTGGATCTGAAGATCGCGACGGGCGGGACGGTGGCGCTCCTCGGGCGCAACGGCGCGGGGAAATCCACCACCCTCACCATGCTGCTGGGGCTGCTGCCGCCCAGTGCGGGCACGGTGCGGCTGTTCGGCGGCACACCGGAGGCGGCGGTGCGGGCCGGCCGGGTGGGCGCCATGCTGCAGGACGGCAAGGCCGTACCGCGGGTCACCGTCCGCGAGCTGATCACCTTTGTCGCCGCCACCTACCCGCACCCCATGGACGTCACCGAGGCCCTGGAGCTGGCCGGCCTCGGCGAGTTCGCCGGGCGGCGGGTGGACCGGCTGTCGGGCGGGCAGGCCCAGCGGGTCCGCTTTGCCGTGGCGCTGGCCGGCAACCCCGCGCTGCTGGTGCTGGACGAGCCGACCGCCGCGCTGGACGTGGAGGCGCGCCGCGCCTTCTGGCGCTCGATGCGGGCCTATGCCCGCCGCGGCCACACCATCGTGTTCTCCACCCACTATCTGGAGGAGGCGGACGAACACGCCGACCGGATCGTGGTGATGGACGGCGGCCGGGTGGTCGCCGACGGCAGCGGCGCGGCGATCAAGCGGCAGGCCGGCGGCACGCTGGTCTCCTTCGACCTCGCGGGCGCGCCGACCGGGCCGCTGCCCGGCCTGCCCGGGGTGAGCGCCGTGGAGGTGCGCGGCGACCGCGCGCTGCTGCGGACGACGGACTCCGACGCGACGGTCGTGGCACTGGCCTCACGGGGGCTCGTCCGCGGGCTCCAGGTCGTCCCCGCCAGCCTGGAGGACGCCTTCCTCACGCTCACCTCCGCCGAGACCGCCCCTGCTGCCCCGGCTGCCCCTGCTGCCCCGGCGCGGGCCGCCGCCGGCGCCCCGTCTGTGAAGGAGCGCGCCTGATGCTCGACTACATCCGGCTCGAAGTCCGCCGCACCCTGCGCGACAGAGGTTTCGTCGTGTTCGGCATCGGGATGCCGGTGTTGATGTATGTGCTGATGACCAACATCGGCGTGGGGGCCGGCGGCGCCGCCATGGAGTGGAAGATCGCGTCGATGGTCGGGATGGCCGCGTACGGCGCGCTGGGTGCGGCGATCGGCTCGGGCACCGGCGTCGCCGAGGACAAGCAGCTGGGGTGGCTGCGGCAGTTGCGCATCACCCCCCTGAGCCCCATACGGGTCGTGGTGGGCCGCGGGCTGACCGCCTCGGTGACGGTGCTGCCGGCCATCGCCGCCGTACTGCTGGTCGGCGCGCTGGTCAACGGCGTACGGATGCCCGCCTGGCAGTGGGCCGCGCTGGCCGGGGTGCTGTGGCTGGGCACCGCCCCCTTCACCCTGCTCGGCCTCGGCAACGGCTACCGCCTCTCCGCGCAGTCCACGGGCGTGGTCAATACGGGCTGCATGGTGCTGCTCTCGATCGTCGGCGGCCTGTGGTTCCCGACCGAGCTGTTCCCCGGGTGGCTGCGCGCACTGTCGTCCTGGACACCGGGCAACCGGTTCGCCGAGCTCGGCCGGAACGTGACGCAGAGCGGGGCACCGGACCCGGGCACAGTGGCGATACTGGCCCTCTGGCTGGCACTCTTCGGCGGTTACGCGGTGTACGCGTACCGTCGGGCCGCACGGACGCCGTGACCGACGATGGCGCAGACCTGGGAAGCGACAGTGCAGCACACGAAGCAACAGGACGCCTGCGCCGCGGATTCCGACGCCGCGGGCAGCACGGATTCCGGCCGGTGCCGGCCCAGGTGGGCGGAGCGGAACGTGGACGGGGGGCCGGGGAAGTACGCCTTCCTGCCCTGGCTGCTGATGGGCTTCGGCGCCTTCTCCAACGTCATCGAGGGCAAGACGGGCAACCCCTGGCTGGCCGGCCTCGGGCTGCTCGCCTTCAACTCCGTCTACATCACCGTCGTGTGGACCTCGTTCAATCCCCGGCTGCGCCATTCCCGACGGCCGCTGTACGCGCTGGTGCTGCTGACCGCGATCACCTTCGCCATCGCCCTCGGGTTCGGCGGCGACTGGTTCCTGTTCTTCCCGCTGCTGTCGCTGGCCTCCGGCACGGTCCGCGCGCTGCGCGGCAAGAAGCTCGCCGCGTGGCTGATCGCGCTCAGCGGTGCGGCCGGGTATCTGACCGGCTGGCACAACGGCAGCCCGGGCGCGTTCGGCGTCGGCTACGGCACCTTCCTGTCCGGCACGGTGACGGCCACGGTCCTGAGCCTGTTCGACACCATCCAGGAGCTCAACACCACCCGCCAGGAACTGGCCCGCAGCGCCGTCGAGAAGGAACGGCTGCGCTTCTCCCGCGATCTGCACGACCTGCTGGGCCACACCCTGTCCGTGGTGGTCGTCAAGGCCGAGGCGGTCCGCCGGCTCGCGCCGCGCAATCTGGACGCCGCGCTCGCCCAGGCCGCCGACATCGAGGCCGTCGGCCGGCAGGCGCTGACCGAGATCCGCGAGGCGGTCACCGGCTACCGGGAGGGCAGCCTGAGCACCGAACTCGACCGCGCCCGTTCGGTCCTGGAGGCGGCCGGCATCGAACCCGTCGTACGCCAGGCCGGGCCGCCGCTGCCCCCGCAGGCCGGCGCGCTGCTGGGCTGGGTGGTCCGCGAGGGCGTCACCAACACCGTCCGGCACAGCGGCGCCACCACCTGCGAGATCTCCGTCCACGCCGACGAGGACCGGGTACGGCTGACGATCACGGATGACGGGCGCGGACCCGACGGCGCCGGTGCCGCCGCGATACCCGTCCCGGGCCGGCTGCGCGGCCACGTCCCCGGCCGCGGCCCGGGCGACCCGGGCGACCCGGGCGACCCGGGGGCGGACGCAGCCGGCCGCCCGGACCCCGCGGACGGCACCGGCGCTCCGCCCCCGCCCGGCCGTACGGGACCGATGGGCGGCACCGGCCTGAAGGGGCTGACCGAGCGCCTGGCCGCGGCGGGCGGCACCCTGCACAGCGGCCCGGACGGCCGGCGCGGCTTCCGGGTCACGGCCGAACTGCCGGTCGGGACGGGGGATATGGCGGGGGCGGAGGAAGTGCGTTGAAGCCGTCCGCCAGGTCTGGAGCCGGCGGACCACTGATCTCCGCCGGACGTCGGACGCCAGCCCAGCAGCTGCCGCTGCCGGGGGCTGTCCGCTGCCGGACGGTCGTCCGCTGGCTACTCTGGCGCCATGACTGACGCGCCCGGCGAGCCCCCCATGAGAAGCATCAAGGTCCTCCTCGCCGAGGACCAGGGCATGATGCGGGGCGCGCTGGCGCTGCTACTCGACCTGGAAGCGGACATGCAGGTCGTGGCACAGGTTGCGGCGGGCGACCAGATCGTCGCCACCGCCCTGGACACCCGTCCCGACATCGCCCTCCTGGACATCGAACTCCCCGGCCGCAGCGGCCTGGACGCCGCGGCCGACCTGCGCGCCCAGCTGCCGTCCTGCAAGGTGCTGATCGTGACGACCTTCGGCAGGCCCGGCTACCTGCGGCGCGCCATGGAGGCCGGGGCGTCCGGATTCCTGGTCAAGGACGGCCCGGTGGAGGATCTGGCTGCGGCGATCCGCCGGGTGCTGGCCGGCGAGCGGGTCATCGACCCCGGGCTCGCCGCGGCGGCCCTGAGCGCCGGGCCCAACCCGCTGACCCAGCGCGAGCGGGACGTCCTCACCGCCGCCGTGGACGGCGCCACGGTCGCCGATATCGCCGGCAAGCTGCACCTCTCGCAGGCAACCGTCCGCAACTACCTCTCCGCGGCGATCGGCAAGACCGGCACCCGCAACCGTATGGAGGCAGTCCGGGCGGCGCGGCAGAACGGGTGGCTGTAGCGGGGCAGCGAGCGGGTGCGCGGCGACCCGGAGGCAGCGGAACGGGCGGCCGTGGCCCGAACTCACCGTATCCTAGGGCCCGTTGCCGCCTCAGCCGTGCTCGGCGTCCGCCCGTCGTCGCGGCAGGGCCACGATCATCAGCACGAGACTGACCAGCAGGATCAGCGAGCCGACCTGGAAGGCCAGGCCGTAGCCGTCCGCCATGGCCTGCGGGCTGTTGTCCGCCTCCGTACGGGACGCCGCGACGGTGGACAGCACCGAGAGGCCCAGCGCACCGCCCATCTGGCGGGAGGTGTTGATCAAGCCGGAGACCAGTCCCTGGTCGGCGGGGTCGGCGCCCGAGGTGGCGATGGACGCGATCGGGGTCGCGGTCAGGCCCGCCCCCAGCGCCATCAGGATGCCGGGGCCGAGGATCGTCTGGAGGTAGCTGCCGTGGACGTCCATCGTGCCCTGCCAGGCCATGCCGGCCGCGGAGATCACCGCACCTGTGATGGCCAGGGTCTTGGCTCCCAGACGGTTCATCAGTCGCGGCGCGATCTTGGAACCCAGGACGATGGACAGCGAGTGCGGGATGAAGGAGAGCCCGGCCTGCAACGGCCGGTAGCCCAGCACGTTCTGCACGTACAGCGACAGGAAGTACCACATCGAGAACATCGCGGCGCCGGCCAGCACCATCGCGGCGTTCGCCGACGAGACCGAGCGCAGCCGGAAGAGCCCCAGCGGCATCAGCGGGGCCTTCGCCCGCGCCTCGACCGCGAGGAACGCCGCGATCACGACCAGCCCGGCGGCCAGCGGCAGCAGCGCGGACGCCGAGGCCCAGCCGTCCGTCTCGGTCTGCACGATGCCGTACGCCACCAGCGCCAGCCCGCCGGTCACCAGCAGCGCGCCGGGCACATCGAGCCGCCGTCCGGTGTCCTGCCGGCTCTCGGTGAGCCACAGCACCGCGCCCGCCAGCACCAGCGCCCCCACCGGCACATTGATCAGCAACACCCAGCGCCAGGACAGGGATTCGGTGAGCACGCCGCCGACCAGACCGCCCACCGCGCCACCGCCGGCGCCGACCGCCGTCCAGGTGCCGATGGCGCGGGTACGGGCCGGGCCGGTCGGGAACGACGTGGTCAGGATCGTGAGGGTGGCCGGCGAGAGCACGGCGGCGCCGACGCCCTGCACCGTACGCGCCGCGATCAGCTGCCAGGGCTGCTGCGCCAGCCCGCCGCCCAGGCTCGCGATCGTGAACAGCGCCAGCCCCAGGACGAAGATGCGCTTGCGGCCGAACAGATCGGCGGCCCGCCCGCCGAGCAGCATGAAGCCGGCGAAGGTGATGACGTACGCATTGACGATCCACTGCAGGCCCAGCTCGCTCAGCCCCAGGCCGGTCCGCATGGCGGGCAGCGCCACATTCACCACGGAGACGTCCAGCACCACCAGGAACTGCCCCGCGCACACCAGCACCATCACCAGCCAGGCCGGGGCGGTCGTACGGCGTGCGGTTTCGGGCAGCGTGGCGGGGGCGGTTATCGGCGGCATGGGGACCATGCTCGCATTCGATGCTGGGGCCACGCATCGGGATTTCGACGTACCTGCCGCCTGACCGGGGACGTAGGCCGCAGGACGGAGAAAGGCGGGGGTGGGGGCGTACGGGGCGGGGGTGCGGCCGTATGGGGCGAGCCCGTACGGGGTGGGGAGGGCGGGCCCTTAGGGGGTGGGAAGACCCCTTGCAGACCAACTACCCGCTCACGGGGGCGGGTTACCTCGGGGGGGGAGGGTTACCTCGCGGGGGGGTTACCTCGCTGGGAAGGACCACCTCCCGGGGAAGGGTTACCTCCCGGGGAAGGACCACCTCGCGGGCGACAGTTACCCCGCCGGGCGGTCTCATCGCCCTCATCACCCTCACCGCCGCAACAACGTAACCACCGCCGCCCCGCCCAGCCCGATGTTGTGTGCCAGGCCCACCCGGGCGCCGGGGACCTGGCGCTCGCCCGCGGTGCCGCGGAGCTGCCAGACCAGCTCGGCGGCCTGCGCCAGCCCCGTCGCCCCCAGCGGGTGCCCCTTGGAGATCAGCCCGCCGGACGGGTTGACCACCCAGCGGCCGCCGTAGGTCGTGGCACCGTCGGCGACCAGCTTCCCCGACTCGCCCTCCGCGCACATCCCCAGCGCCTCGTACGTCAACAGCTCATTGATCGAGAAACAGTCGTGCAGCTCGATCACGTCCACGTCCTCGATGCCGAGGCCACCGGCCGCATAGGCCTGCCGCGCCGCGGCCCGCGACATGGGCCGGCCGACGACGTCGATGCAGGAGCCCGAGGCGAAGCTGTCCCCGGTGTCCGTCGTCATGGCCTGTGCGGCGATCTCCACCGCCCGGTCGGCCAGCCCGTGTTCCCCGACGAACCGCTCGGAGACGACCACGGCCGCGGCCGCACCGTCCGAGGTCGGGGAGCACTGCAGCCTGGTCAGCGGCCGGTGGATGGTCTTGGCGGCGAGCACCTCCTCGACCGTGTACGCCTCCTGGAACTGGGCGTACGGGTTGTGGACGGAGTGCCGGTGGTTCTTGGCACCGACCGCGGCGAGCTGTTCGGCGGTGGTGCCGTAGCGCGCCATGTGCTCGCGGGCCGCATTACCGAAGAGCTGGGCGGTGGGCGGGGTCTGCTCGAAACCGTGCGCGGCGGCCATCACCCCGTAGTGGCGGGCCACCGGAGACGTCCGGAAATCGCCGCTGTCGGCGCCGCCGCCCAGGGCGCCGCGCTTCATCTTCTCGAAGCCGAGTGCCAGCACACAGTCGTTGAGGCCGCCCTCGACGAACTGGCGGGCCATCATCAGCGCGGTCGCACCGGTCGCGCAGTTGTTGTTGACGTTGTAGACGGGAACGCCGGTCAGGCCCAGTTCGTAGGCGGCGCGCTGGCCGGCCGTCGAGGCCTGGAAGCAGTAGCCCACCGGCACCTGCTCGACGGCCTCGTACCCGATCCCGGCGTCCGCGAGCGCGGCGGTGCCCGCCTCCTTCACCAGCTCCCAGTACTGCCGGTCCCCGGTCTCGGGCTTCTCGAACCGGGTCATCCCGACCCCGACGATGTACGCCTTGCCGGCCATGTGTCTACCTCCTGGGGAGCGGACGGGCGGAAGTCAGATCAGGGGTCGGGGCTCCGGGTCGCGCGGCAGGCCGAGCAGCCGCTCCGCGACGACGTTCAGCTGTACCTGGGTGGTGCCGCCGGCGATGGTCAGACAGCGGGACATCAAGAAGCCGTGCAGCGCCCGCTCACCGGCGCCTTCGCGCACCGCACCGGCCGGGCCGAGCAGTTCCAGCGCCAGCTCGGCAGTCTTCTGCTGGTGCGGGGTCTGCAGCAGCTTGCGGATGCTGGCACCGGCCCCCGGCTCCAGCCCCGACACCTGCTGGAGCGTGGTGCGCAGCCCGATGCAGCCCAGGGCGTGCGCCTCGGCCGCCAGCGCGCCCAGCCGCACCCGCACCGTCGCGTCCAGCTCGTCGGCCCGGGCGAGGAGCTGCTCCAGACCGGTGTCGAAGGTCATCTGGTCGGCCATGTGGACGCGTTCGTTGTCCAGGGTGGTGCGGGCCACCTTCCAGCCGTCGTCGACCTCGCCGACCACCGCATCGGCCGGCAGCAGCACGTCGTCGAAGTAGACCTCGTTGAAGAGGGCGTCGCCGGTGATCTCCTTCAGCGGGCGGACGTCGATCCCGGGAGTCTTCATGTCGACGACGAAGAAGGTCAGCCCCTTGCGCTTGGGGACGTCGGGGTCGGTGCGGGCGAGCAGGATGCCGTGGCTCGACCACTGGGCGGCCGAGGTCCACACCTTCTGGCCGTTGATCCGCCAGCCACCGCCCGCCACCCGCTCGGCGCGGGTCCGCAGGGCGGCCAGGTCCGAGCCGGCCTCGGGCTCGGAGAACAGCTGGCACCACAGCAGATCGCCGCGCAGCGTCGGCAGCAGATAGCGCTCCTGCTGCTCGCGGGTGCCGTGGGCGAGCAGCGCGGGGACCACCCAGGTGGCGATGCCCAGATCGCTGATCCTGACCTCGGCTGCGGCCAACTCCTGCTGGATGGCGAGCTGTTGGACCGGACCCGCGCCCAGCCCGTAGGGCTTGGGCAGATGCGGCGCGGCGTAGCCGGTGGGGGCCAGGGCGCGGCGTACGGCCGCCGGGTCGAGGCCGCGTACGCCGTCGATGACCGCCCGGGCCCCGGCGCGGTACTCCGCCGCCTCGGCGGGGAGCTCCAGCCGCAGCGCGCGCCGGGCGCCGCCGGCGGCGAGGCGGGCGGCGCGCAGCCGGTGGGTGTCGCCGCTGCCGAGCAGCGCGCGGGCCACCAGGGCCCGGCGCAGGTGGAGATGGGCGTCGTGTTCCCAGGTGAAGCCGGTGCCGCCGAGGATCTGGATGCAGTCCTTGGCGCAGCCGACGGCGGCGTCCAGGGCGGTCGCCGTGGCCAGCGCCGCGACCAGTCCGCGGACCTCGGGCGGCTCGTCCAGGGCCCGGGCCGCGTCCCAGACCAGGGCACGGGCCTGTTCACAGCGGACGAGCATCTCGGCGCAGAGGTGTTTGATCGCCTGGAACTGGCCGATCGGGCGGCCGAACTGCTCGCGTACGGCGGCGTGCTGGGTGGCGGTGTGCAGCGCCCAGGCGGCCGTGCCGCAGCTCTCGGCGGCGAACAGCACCCCGGCCAGGTCGCGGACCAGGTCGCCGTCGACCGCCGACAGCCGGTCGGCCGGCACCAGGGCCCCCTCGGCGCGCACCTCGGCGGTCGGCCGGGTCGGGTCGGCGCTCTCCTGCACCCGTACGGTCAGCGCCCCGGCCTCGACGGCGAGCCAGACCGGGCCGGCGGGGGTCCGCGCGGCCAGTACGAGCAGATCCGCGTCGGCGCCGCCGAGGACCGGGGGCGCGGTGCCGTTCAGGACGTAACCGCCGGCCTCCTCGACGGCGGTGAGCGAACCCGCGCCGAGTGCGACGGCGCCGACGCGGGCGCCGGTGGCGAGGTCCCGGACGAGGTGCCGTTGGCCGCCGCGGTGCAGCAGCTCGGCGGCGAGGACGGTGGGCAGGTAGGGGCCGGGGAACGCGGCGCGGCCCCACTCCTCCAGCACCACGGCGAGGTCGAGGAGGTCACCGCCACCGCCGCCGTCGTCCTCGGGGAGGTGCAGCCCGAGCAGGCCCTGCGCGGCGAGCCGGTCCCAGCAGTCGAGCCGCCCCTGCTGCCCCGGGGCGGCGTCGAGCAACTTGTGCACTTCTTCAGGGGGCATGGTCCGTGCGGCCCAGCCCCCCACCGCCTCGGCCAGGTCACGTTGCTCTTGTGTGATTCCGATGCCCATGCGGGGCAGGCTAGAACACGTTTCATTCTGACGGAAGGTCAGGTGCGGCGATACGGCGGGAAGTGCCGCTCCCGGGAGACCCGGAGGACACCCGGCCCTCGCCGCCCTCGCCCCTGGGCCCGTCGGCTGCCCCGCAAGCGCTGCCGGGCGGCCGTCAGCCCCCCGGAGAACCCCACGAATTCACCAGGGAACGCTCCGGACGCACTCAGGAAACGGTCCGGTGAATTCTGCCCGTGTCACTATTCCCTCTCGCTCTCCCCTGCCTCCCGGCCCCGGCTCCTCTCCCCCTCTACTCCTCCGCATGCGAATTTGCCGCTTTGGGCATCGGGGATCGGCAGAGCGATACAAACCTGAGGGCGATACAAACGCGGGTCCCGGTGTCAGGAATTCGGAGCCCGTGCCGATATCCGAATGTCCGGCCCGGGCGCCCGCACAGCACCCACCCGCACACCGCCCGCCCCACCCCGTACGGCACGATGACCCCCTGACCGCACCCTCAGGAGGAAGCCCATGTCCGCTCCCACGGCTCCGACCGCGCCACAGCCGGAGATACTCGCCGCGTTCGAGGCGGCGAAGGGCTTCATGCCCGTGGACGAGGGCCTGGCCCTGTACGCGGCGGCGGCCGGGGCGGCGTCGCTCGGACTGCCGCTGGTGGAGGTCGGTACGTACTGCGGCCGGTCCACGATCCTGCTCGCGGACGCCGCGCGCAGGGGCGGGGTCATGGCCGTCACCGTGGACCACCATCGGGGCAGCGAGGAGCAGCAGCCCGGCTGGGAGTACCACGATCCGAGTGTCGTCGACCCCGAGGTCGGCCGGATGGACACCCTGCCCACCTTCCGCCGCACCCTGCACGCCGCGGGCCTGGAGGACCAGGTGATCGCCCTGGTGGGCCGGTCGCCGCAGGTCGCGGCCGTCTGGCAGGCGCCGGTCGGGCTGGTCTTCATCGATGGCGGGCACACCGACGCGCACGCCACCGCCGACTACGAGGGCTGGGCGCCGCATCTCGCGCCCGGCGGGCTGCTGGTCATCCACGATGTGTTCGCGGACCCGGCGGACGGCGGCCAGGCCCCGTACCGGATCTACCGCAGGGCCCTGGAGTCCGGCGCGTTCACCGAGGTGTCGGCCCACCGTTCGCTGCACGTTCTGCGGCGCACCGGGCCCGGAATCTGAGCGGGCTACCATCGCGGACGTGTCGAACGGCAGTACTTCCCCACCGCACCGCCGCCTGCGCGGCCTCCTCCTCGCCGTAGTGACCGCCGTCGTGGTCGCCGGCCTGGGGGGCTGGCTGGTCTGGCGGACATCGGGCGGCGACGGCGGCCCGCCACACGGAGCCGGGCCGCCCGCCGCGAGCCGGTCGCCGGGCAGCGGGGCCGGGGGCACCGACCGCTCCCCGGACGGCAAGGACTCCCCGGGCGGGGGCGCGGGCAAGGGCGCTCCGCACGGCAGCCTCAAGGGCAAGGTCATAGTGCTCGACCCGGGGCACAATCCGCACAACGTGGATCACGGGCGGGAGATCGCCCGGCAGGTGGACATCGGCAACGCCCACAAGGAGTGCGACACCACCGGCACCTCCACCGACGACGGCTACGCGGAGGCCTCGTTCTCGCTGGACGTCGCCCACCGCGTCCGCACCCTCCTCCAGCAGGAGGGCGCCAAGGTCGTGTTCACCCAGGACGGCGACCGCCGGTACGGGCCGTGCGTGGACGAGCGCGCCGCCGTCGGGAACAAGGCGCACGCCGATGCCGCGGTCTCCCTCCATGCCGACGGCTCGGCCCGTGGGAACCGCGGTTTCCACGTCATCCTCCCGGCGCGCGTCACAGCCGGCCCGGCCCACAACGCCGCGATCGTGGCGCCCTCGCGGCGGCTGGGCGAACGGCTGGCCGGCCGGTTCCTCGCGGTCACCGGGAGCGCGCCGTCCAATTACATCGGCCACGGCACCGGACTCGACGTGCGTTCCGATCTCGGCGGCCTCAACCTCTCGACCGTGCCGAAGGTGTTCATCGAGTGCGGAAATATGCGTGACCCGAAGGACGCCGCGGAATTGACCGACGCACATTGGCGGCAGAAAGCAGCCCGTGGGATCACCGAGGGCATTACGGACTTCTTGACGCACTGACCGGACCGCCGGGCGCGACTGCGAAACCCTCCGAGACCAGGTCCGATACGAGCTGCCGTGCGCGCCGGGAACGAAGACGACGGCCCGTCGGATTCGGCGGCAGGTTCCCCTTTACGATGGGTGGCCCCCGCCGTGCCCCGCACTGCGCGCACCGCGACAGCGACGACCGGACCCACGAAACCGACAAAGGACCCTTACGTGAACATCCGCTCCCTCACTCGAGGCGACGGCGTGGTGATCGGAGCAGCGGTGCTGCTGTTCATCGCCTCGTTCCTCAGTCTCACCGGCGGCCCGGACTGCTCCGGCCTGCCCGCCAAGTACTGCCAGCAGGCTCAGGACTACTCCAGCCCGAATGCCTGGGACTCGCTGCGGACCGTCATGAGCGTGTACTTGGCCGGTGTGATCGCCGCGGCGATCATCGTCCTCACCCGGCTGCTGCCGCAGCCGCGGAAGGTCGCGGGGCTCGACCTCGGCCAGTTCGGTGTCGCCCTCAGCATCTTCGCGGCGTGGACGGCGTTCTGGACCATCGTCGACGCCCCCAGCGCCGGCGCGGGCCTGATCATCGGCCTGCTCGCCACCCTGATCCTGGCCGGCGGCGCCGTCGCCACGCCGCTCGTCCCGGCCCTGCAGGTCGCCCTGGTCGGCGCCCCCAAGCCGCAGCCCGCCGGAGCCCCTTACGGGGCGGGCCCCAACCCGGGTTACGGCTACCCCGGCGCCCAGCAGCAGGCGGGCCAGGGCTACGGCTACCCGGGCGGCCAGCAGCAGCCCCAGGGCGGCCAGACCTACGGCCAGCAGGCGCCCGCCGCCGACGGGACGGCCGGGGGCGCGGCCGGCGCCACCCAGGCGGCCGGCAGCCCGGCGGACTTCGCGCCGTTCTGGTTCGCGGTGCCCGTCGCGCGGCCGCTGTACGGCGAGGACGGCTCGCCGGCACCGATCGCCGAACTGGCGCCCGGTACCTGGTACCTCGCGGTGGAGCAGCGCGGCCAGGCCCTGATCGCCCAGACCCAGGACGGCCGCCGCGGCGTCCTGCAGGACACCACCGGCATCCAGCGCGGCTGACACGGACACCACAGCGGTCCTTTTGCGCCTCGCCCCTCAGGGGGCGGGGCGCTTTGTCGTGCGGCCGCGGGAAGGGGCAGGGCCGCCGTACACCGCGGCGATGGCCGGCCGTAGGTCTGCCGTTACTCACTGGTCAATGGCAGAATCACCACTCCCCTTGGAGGGTCGATGCAGTGCAACAAGGATCTGTACGAGACGCGAGCGACGTGCGAGAAGTGTGGGCAGGAGATGACGACCACCCAGGACGGGTGGGCGATCTGCTACGGGTGCGGGACGAGCAAGCCTCAATAGCCGCTCCGCCGTGCCCACAGTGCGGTGTCCAGCTGGTCGGTTCGACGTCCGACTGGTGGCAGTGCGCGGCGGTCCACTGCCCGTACGAGATGCCCGACGAGGCGTATCGCCTCTACGTCTCCCTGTGCGCCCTGTTCGAGTCGGGCCCGGAGCGGTTCTTCGAGGTGGTACGGGGCCACCGTGACGAGGTGCGGGCGCTGGAGCCGGCCTGGCTCAGGTAGGGGCCTCGCCAGGCCCTCGTCAAGGCCCCGTCGAGCCCCCATTGCGTCGCCCGCGGCCCGGCCGCCGTACATTGCGCTGTCCGCGGCCCCGCCGTACAGTGCGCGGGCACGCAGCGACCTGACGCACCGTCAGTATCCATCCACTCCGGAACCCCGGAACCCTCGGGCCACCGTCGAAGAGGGGCGATCAGCATGCGACTCGGTCTGCACCTGGGCTACTGGGGCCGCGGCCCGGACCCCCGGCACCTCGAACTGGCCCGCGAGGCGGAGCGCCTGGGCTATGACTCGGTATGGACCGCGGAGGCCTGGGGCTCGGACGCCTTCACCGCGCTGACCTGGATCGGCGCCCACACCTCCCGGATCAAACTGGGCACCGGCATCGTCCAGATGGCCGCCCGCACCCCGACCGCCACCGCCATGCACGCCCTGACCCTCGACCATCTCTCCGGTGGCCGGCTGCTGCTGGGCCTGGGGCTGTCGGGGCCGCAGGTCGTCGAGGGGTGGTACGGGCGGCCGTTCCCCAAGAGTCCGCTGACCGCCACCCGGGAATACGTGGACGTGATCCGGCAAGTCCTGCGTCGGGAGGGGCCGGTGACCTCGGACGGGCTCTTCCACCCGCACCCCTACCGCGGCCCGGACGGCACCGGCCTGGGCAAGCCGCTCAAGGCCATCACGCACCCGCTGCGCGACCGGCTCCCCGTACTGCTGGGCGCGGAAGGTCCCAAGAACATCGCCCAGACGACCCGGATCGCGGACGGCTGGCTGCCGCTGTACTGGTCGCCGCAGCGCACCGACGTCTACCGGGCCTCGCTGGCCGGTGCCCCGGACGGCTTCCTCGTCGCGCCCATGGCACGCGCCCTGGTCTGTGCCGACGTCGCCGAGGGGCTGCTGCCGGTCAAGGCGATGCTCGGCTTCTACATCGGCGGAATGGGGCACGCCGCCCGGAACTTCCATGCCGACCTGATGGCGCGGATGGGCTTCGAGGAGGAGGCCCGGCACGTACAGCGGCTCTTCCTCGAAGGCCGCAAGGAGGAGGCCGTCCTGGCCGTGCCGGACGCCTTCGCCGACGAGATCTCGCTGGTCGGCCCGCGCGAACGGATCGCCGAGCGGCTGGAGTTGTGGCGCGCGGGCCCGGTCACCGATCTGCTGGTGACCGCCCCGGACCCGCACACCCTACGGGTCCTGGCCGAGCTCAACTCCTGACACCCGCCGACTCCGCGCCCGAGGCGCCCGCCTGAATCACCAGGTGCCACTTCAACCGCGGGGTGCACCGCTCAGCCGAAGGACGTCACCTCCAGCCGGTCGCCCGGCAGGCGCGCTCTCCAGCACCTCGCACCCGGTCGCGATCCGCGGACACCCTGCGGTGGAGGACCAGTCCCCCTTTTCCCGCTCAATGCCGAACCGCGCCAACGACCTGTGCACTCATCCCAGGTCGCGGCGCGGTGACCGACATGCCGATCCTTGTGCTCGTTCAGCTTTGACGCGGCAGAGGAGCTACACACTCAGCTCATTTATGGACCGCCGCCATCCAATTCCGCCGGAATAACGGTAGTATCCTATATCCGAGCACCAAGCGGCTATTTTGCCCACTCATTGAAGCAAACCCCGATCGGCTTCATCACGGTTGCCGTCTTCCCAGTCGGGAACTTGGGATCCACGCCCACCCCGTTATTTGTGTAAATGTCCCCGCGGTAAAGGGCGTACTGTACATACGCCTCGACGGTACCAAACTTTCCCTTGGGGACTTCGAAGCGAGTCTCCTTCGAGACCTCAATGGACTTCGTGACGTCATAGCCCACGCCTGCAGATATCGCGCCCTTGGAGATTTCCATCTGCGCGCTGACCTGGCTCGCCACGCCCTTCTTGACGTTCATCACCAAGGTGGTCTTGCCCCGACCCGTCTCCTTGTCGATCACGTCAGTACCGCAGACTTCGCCAGCCCTCTTAGCGTGCTTAAGAGCCATGATGGCCTTTATGGACACATCGCCGTTCGATGCGCCACCCTTCGGAGCAGCCGACGCTACACCCGAACCGAGAACACTAAGAATGGCCGCACCCGCGATCACACTGAACACCCGTTCGCGATTCACTTATATCCCCCTCAGCTTCAACACACTCCCGGTCACGGAGTGATCTTGAAAGGAAGGCTATCAGACCGCAATTCCGAGGCCAAAGGCTTCAAGGGCCTGTCGTTAGCTGTCCGAGAAACGCAATGCACACATTCCCCCATGTCGGATTCAACACATAGGCCGGAAAGTGCCTGCTGTGATACGCCCACGAAGAAATATCAGGACATCTACGCCAGTCAGCAGTCCGGATCCAGCCCCGTCGGGAGCCGTTCGCCGCCGACCTTTGGATGGTGACCTCGTCGCCGCCCCGGGCTGCGACCGCGAGCAGCAGCGAACCGGCGGTCCAGGACGTCCGTTCGCGGGGGCAGATCGCCTCGTCGTCGAAAACGTAGCCGGTCCAGTGGAGGATGCGATTCCTCCCGGGCGTGCACGCCCGGAGTTCCTCGCAATATCAGGCTGAGCTCCTGACCGCGGCCTGCCGCTCACCCGAACGACGCCCAGGTCAGCCACTGGTCGAGCACGGCGCGCTCGCCCAGCACCTCGACCCGGTCGCTGTCGGCGGGCAGCCGGCGGTAGAGGACGGCCAGGACGTCGGTGAGGGGGCCGCGCAGGGCGACCGCCGCCTTTTCATGGGTGTGGCGGTGGGTGGGCGCCTCGCCCGTGAGGTCGAGCAGCCACTCGGCGTTCACCCCGGCCGGGGCGTCGGTGGCGTGGACATGGATCGTCCGGCCGGGGCCGCACAGCGTCGTCCCGCGTTCTGCAAAGCGGGCCACCACCACCGGCAGTTCGCCGATCTGCAGCCACTCCTCCAGACAGTCCGCGGCGACCGGCGCCGGGACCTCGAAGGGGACACCGGCCGTGAGCGCGGCATCGGCCCGGTGGATGACCGTCTCATGGGTCATCCGGCGGGCCCAGAACCCCGTGTGCTGCGCCGGCGTCCAGCTCCACACCTTCGTGTCGGGGCCGGCCTCCCGCAGCGCAGCGACGGCCTGCTCGACACCGGCCGCCAGCCACGCGTCCAGAGCCGCCGCATCCTCGCCCTCGGGCCCGGCCCCCTCGGGGACGTCCGCGGGGTCGACGTTCTCCGACGCGCGGGTGGCGACGATCGTGCCGACCCAGCGGTGCGCACCGCCCACATGCCGGACGAGATCGGCCAGCGTCCAGTCGGGGCAGGTCGGCACGGTCGCCGAAAGATCGGCGCTGCGCACGATGTCCCGGAGCTTGCCGGTCTCGGCGAGGAGTTGGGCGCAGTATTCCTCGTGGGTGAGGGAGCCTTGGAGAGTCATGTGGCGCACAGTAGTGCGGCCGCCCCGGCCTGTCCTCCCATTTCAGGGGGCCCCGGCCGGGCTCCGCCCCGCGCGGGCACGCTGCGCCCCTCCCCGCCTCCTACCGGCAGCAGTCCGGATCCAGCCCCGTCGGGAGCTGTTCGCCGCCGAAGACGGTGGTGGTGGCCTCGTCGCCGCCCAGGGCCGCGACCGCGAGCAGCAGCGAACCGGCGGTCCAGGAGGTGCGTTCACGGGGCCAGATCGCGTCGTCGTCGAACACGTAGCCGGTCCAGTACATGCCGTCGTCGGCGCGCAGATGCTGGATCCACTTGAGGATCTGCACGGCCCGCTCGGACTCCCCCATCGCCCACAGCGCCAGCGCCAGTTCCGCGCTCTCGCCGCCGGTGACCCAGGGGTTGGGCAGGACGCAGCGCACCCCCAGGCCGGGCACGACGAAGCGTTCCCAGTCGGCGTCGATCCGGTCCCTGGCCGGCTGGCCGCGGACCGCGCCGCCCAGGACCGGGTAGTACCAGTCCATGGAGTAGCGGCCCTTGTCCAGGAACCGCTCGGGGTGGCTGCGTATCGCATGGCCGAGCCGGCCGGCCGCCAGCTCCCAGTCGGGCTGCGGCTCCTCGCGCTGGTCGGCGAGGGCCAGGGCGCAGCGCAGTGCCTGGTAGATGGAGGACGAGCCGGTCAGCAGCGCGTCGTTGACGGGTGTGCCGTCGTCCTCGCGCTTCCAGCCGATCTCCCCGCCGGGCTGCTGGAGCTCCAGCACGAATCCGATCGACGAGTGCACCGCGGGCCACATGCGGTCGACGAAGGCCTCGTCGCCGGTGGACAGGAAGTGGTGCCAGACGCCGACCGCGAGATAGGCGCAGAAGTTGGTCTCCCGGCCGCGGTCGGTGGGGGCCCCGGCGTCGCCGTCGGCGTAGGCCGCGTACCAGGACCCGTCCGGGTTCTGATGCCGCACCAGCCAGTCGTACGCGGCCTCGGCGCGCTCGTGTTCTCCGGCCGCGTCCAGGGCCATGGCGGCCTCGGTGTGGTCCCACGGGTCGAGGTGGTGGCCCCGGAACCAGGGGATGGCGCCGTCCGACCGCTGGGTCGCGAGGATGCCGGCGACCGTGCGGGCGGCCTGGTCGGCGGTGAGCACGCCCGGCAGGACGAGCCGTTCGGTACGCCCGGGACTCGTCACTTGGCGGCCCCGGCGGAGGGCTTGGCGGTGGACGAAGCGCCGCGCTTCGCCGGGGACTTGGCGGGTGCCTTGGCGGCGGCGGGCCGCGCGGACTTGCGGGGCTCGCCGGCGGCCGGCTCGGCGGTCTTCGTGGCGGGTGCGGCGGCGGGCTCGTCCGCCTCCGCGGCGACGGGCGCCGCGGGCAGGTGCGGCTTGGTGGCGTAGACGACGAAGCTCTTGCCGATGACGGGGTTGAGCGCCCGTTCGGCGAGCCGGGTGGCCAGCGGCTTCTTCATGATGTCCCAGACCAGCAGCTTGTGGTACGCCTGCACCGGCAGCGCCTTGTCGTTGTCCACCCCGAAGGCGCATTTGAGCCACCAGTAGGGGCTGTGCAGTCCGTGGGCGTGGTGCGTGCCGTACGGTTCCAGGCCCGCCTCCCGCATCTTGCCGAGCAGTTCGTCACCGCGGTAGATGCGGATGTGGCCGCCCTCGACCTCGTGATAGGCGTCGCTGAGGGCCCAGCACACCTTCTCGGGGCCGTAGCGGGGCACGGTGACGGCGATCCGGCCGCCGGGGCGCAGCACCCGGACCATCTCGGCGAGCACGCCCTTGTCGTCCGGGATGTGCTCCATCACCTCGGAGATGATCACAACGTCGAAGCTGTCGTCGGGGAAGGGCAGGTTGAGCGCATCGCCTTCCATGGCGGTGGCGGAGGCGCCCGCCGGGGCCTCGCCCGCCTCCTTCATCGCGGCGAACCACTTGGCGACCTCGCGGATCTCCTCGCCGTTCTGGTCGAGGGCGACGACCTGCGCGCCGCGCCGATAGCACTCGAAGGCGTGCCGGCCGGCGCCGCACCCCAGATCGAGCACGCGGTCGCCCGGGGCGAGCGGGAAGCGGGAAAAGTCGACGGTCAGCACGGCGTTCTGCTTTCGTCCGGCGGTGGGTGGCGTGTGTCTGCGGAAGGAACTACGGGCCGGGCGGGCCGCTAGACGTGTCCGGCGGTGCGCGGCGCGGACGCGGCGGCGGCCCCGCCGGACGCCGCTCCGGCCAGGGCGCGGGCGCTGTGGCCGCCCTGGAGGGCGATGGCCTCGCGGTAGCGCTCGGCGGTGCCGAGGGCGGCCTGCCGCCAGGTGAAGCGGGCCAGCACCCGCTCCCGGCCGGCCGCGCCGAGCCGGCGGCGCAACGGGGCGTCGCCCAGGAGCCGGAGCAGCCCGCCGGCCAGCGCACCGGCGTCGCCCGGGGGCACCGCGAGACAGGTCTCGCCGTCCGGCCCGGCGACCTCGGGGATGGCGCCGCCGGTGGTGGCCAGCAGCGGGGTGCCGGTGGCCATCGCCTCGGCGGCGGGCAGCGAGAAGCCCTCGTAGAGGGAGGGCACGCAGGCGATCTGGGCGCTGCGGACGAGGTCGACGAGTTCGCCGTCGGTGATGCCCTTGACGAATTCGATGGCGCCGGACAGGCCGAGCCGTTCGATGGCGGCGGCGACCGGCCCGTCGTCGGCGCGCTTGCCGACGACCACCAGGTGGGCGTCGGGCTGCTCGGTGCGTACCTTGGCGAGCGCCTCGACGAGGTGGATCAGCCCCTTGAGGGGCACATCCGCACTGGAGGTCGTGACGATCCGTCCGGGCACCTCGGGGACGGCGGGATCCGGCGAGAACAGCTCGGTGTCGGCGCCGATGTGGACGACGTGGAGGCGGTCGGGGCGGACGCCGAGGTCGTCGACGATCTCCTGGCGGGAGGAGCCGGAGACGGTCAACACGGACGGCAGCCGGCGGGCGACGCGCTTTTGCATCCGGGTGAAGCCGTACCAGCGGCGCACGGAGGCGCGGCGCTTCCAGCCGTCGGCCGCAGCCAGGTCGAGCCGCCGGTCGACCGTGATGGGGTGGTGGACGGTGGTGACCAGCGGGGCACCGAGCGCGCCGGGCCCGCCGAGCAGGCCGTAGCCGAGGGTCTGGTTGTCGTGGACGACGTCGAACTGGCCGCGGCGGGCGGCGAGATGGCGCCGGGCCCGCAGCGAGAAGGTCAGCGGCTCGGGAAAGCCGCCGGTCCACATCGTGCCGACCTCCAGGGCGTCGATCCAGTCGCGGTACTCGCCGCGCTTCGGCGTGCGGAACGGGTCCGGCTGGCGGTAGAGGTCCAGGCTGGGCAGCTCGGTCAGGGTCACCCCGTCGTCGACGACGGGGTAGGGCTGGGCACCGATGACCTCGACGGTGTGGCCGAGGCGGGCCAGTTCGCGGGAGAGATGGCGTACATAGACGCCCTGTCCGCCGCAGAACGGGTTCCCCTTATACGTGAGCATCGCGATCCGCAGGGGACGCTCGCCGTTCGTCGGGGCGGAGGCCGGGGAGGCCTCTGCGGGGCGAGGCGCGGCTGCCTGGACGGCCTCTGCGGTCACGCTCGGCCCCCTTCTCACTGGACTTTCGCCGGAGCGTAACCGCTGGCGGTAATCTAGAACAAGTTTCAGAACTGATTGGCTACTGATCAGTTCACCGAGCTCCGAATGTACCGGCCGAGAACGATGCGAAAAGAGCCGCACCAGGTGATTCGCGCCACCACCCGCCCCCCTGCCATGCTGTGCCGATCACACCACCGGCACTCGCTGCATTGCGGACGGAATGCCACGGAATGGGAAATATGACTACGGAATCCAAGGCGGCCAGGCCGACGCTTCCCGCGAGTCCTCCCCTGACCGAGCGTCAGGAGGCCAGACGCCGCCGCATCCTGCACACCAGCGCCAAGCTGGCGTCCCGTGGCGGCTTCGACGCCGTACAGATGCGCGAGGTCGCGGAGTCCTCGGGCGTCGCCCTCGGCACCCTCTACCGCTACTTCCCCTCCAAGGTGCATCTGCTGGTCGCCACCATGCAGGACCAGCTCCAGCACATGCACGAGACGCTGCGCAAGCGCCCGCCGTCGGAGCAGGACCCGGGCGCCCGGGTCGCCCAGACCCTGATGCGGGCCTTTCGCGCACTGCAGCGCGAGCCGCATCTCGCGGACGCGATGGTGCGCGCGCTGACGTTCGCCGACCGCTCGGTGAGCCCCGAGGTGGACACCGTCTCCCGGCTGACGACCGCGATCATCCTCGATGCGATGGCCCCGCCCGCCGCCTCGCGCCACCCCGGGCAGGAGCCGGCACCTCCCGCCGCGCCCACCCCCGAACAGCTCTCCGCGGTCCGGGTCATCGAGCACACCTGGCACTCCGCACTGATCACCTGGCTGTCGGGGCGGGCCTCGATCGCCCAGGTGAAGATCGACATCGAGACGGTGTGCCGGCTGATCGACCTCACGGCGCCCGGTTCGGAACGTTAGCTCCCTTACGGAAACTCCCTTACGGGCAGGGAACGTTGGCAGGCTCCTTGAGCTGTGCGACCAGGTCGCTACGATCCCGCGGCAGAGCGCCGGTGAGGCGTCGATGGCCGGCTGCACCTTGCGCTGGTACTCGGCGAGACAGCCGCGCCGGTCGTCGCGCAGGTGGGCAACCCCCTCCTCCGGGATCTGCCGCAGCCCGAACTCCTGGATCGGGCGCAGATCGACGGGCCGCGCATCATTCTGGTTGAAGATACGGACCCGGCCGTCGTCCAGGGCAATACCGGAATCGCCGAGCGGGCCGCCCAGTGGCGCGTCCACCGAGCTGATCTGTACCCGCAGTCCGGAGTCGAGGACCAGCGGCTGGTTGTGCCGGGTCTGCACGAAATTCTTGAACCCGAGGCCCGGCAGTGCATGGTGCAGGTCAGGGACCGGGAAGTCGGGAAGCAGGACGGTGATGTCCTTGCGCATGTACCGGCCTTGCCACTGGGGGTCGTAGTGGTCGTGGTGCAGATGCGAAACGTAGAGGTAGTCCGCCGCGGCCGGCCGGCGGGATCGACTCCGGTGTTGCCCGGGAAGGGCGCCCAGGAGCCGAAGTGGGCCGGTGTGAACCAGGGATCGCACACCATCGATCCGGCGGCCGACTCGATGAACAGGCCGGCATGGCCAATTGAGGTGATACGCATTGCTCTCTTTCCCGAATGCGGGAATTTCTGAAATCGGGACTCAGGCCACCTCGGCCGCCCTGCCCGCCCGGGCGAGGACCCGCCGGGCGAGCAGGTCCGCTGCCTGCGTGTGGCGTGCATTGCAGACTCGCGTGCTCACCGAGACCTTGAAACGGCCCTGGTGCAAGGTCCCCGACAGAATCAAGCTCAGGACGCATCACCAACCGCTGGGTTCACGCTGGGCGCGATTTGCCGAGTTTCACCCTGGAAGGGACAATTGGAGGCGGGGAGCCTGAACGGCAGCGCATAAACGCCGCATCACAGGAGCCGAGAAATGGTAGACATCGTCTTCGCGAACAGCGAGAAGCCCATCACGCCGGACAAAGAATTCATCCATGACAACGACTCGTTCAGAGTTCAATGGTCTGCGGTCAACACCAGCAGTCAGGATTTCCCCGCATTCGTCGACCGTCTGCTGATCCAGAGCATTCCCGAAGGCTGCCCGGGATCCGACGAAGTCGATCATGACACCGTGTTCGACAGCGAAAATGGCGGTGACCCGAACGACTTTTCCGAACCGGATCTGCGGTCTGGCCAGTCCGGGCCACTGTTGAGCCCTTCGGTCGGGCCATTTCCCGTCGGGTCCTACAGGATGACCGTCACTCTGGCAAATGACCTCGGCGTGGGGAAAACGACGTTCAACTGCATCAACATCATCGCCGCAGTCTGACTGGGCGTTTCGTCCCTGGTTTCGGGGCTCAGGCTCCAGGCTAGGTCGGGGTGTCTCCCCAGCCCTCACTCCTCCGGCGGGAAGACAGCCTCGCCGCTGCCAGCCGAGGTCAGGGTGATCGCCTCCACGGGGCACCCCTCGGCCGCCGCCAGGATGCGCTCGTCGGCGTCCGTCTCCGGCGCCACCGGGTGCGACTGCCGGGCCGTATCCAGCCGGAAGCCGTCCGGTGCCGCGGCGGCGCACATCCCCGAGCCGATGCAGACGCCCCGGTCCACCGTCACCTGCCAGCGGTCCCCCATCAGGCACCCGCCGGCAGATGGATCATCTTGTGCTCCAGATACTCGCCGAAGCCCTCGGGCCCGAACTCCCGCCCGATGCCGGAGTTCTTGTAGCCGCCGAACGGGCCGAGCATGTCGATGCTGAAGGTGTTCACCGAGAACGTACCGGTGCGCACCTGCCGGGCGAGGTCGATGCCGTGGTCGACGTCGGCCGTCCACACCGAGCCGGAGAGCCCGTAGTCGGAGTCGTCGGCGATCCGTACCGCCTCCGCCTCGTCGTCGTACGGCAGCAGGCAGATGACCGGGCCGAAGATCTCCTCGCGGGCGATCCGCATGGAGTTGGTGACCTCGCCGAAGAGGGTCGGCTCGACGTACCAGCCCGTCGACTGCCCCGCGGGCCGGCCGCCGCCGGTCAGGACCTTGGCGCCTTCCTGCTGCCCCAATGCGATGTAGTCCAGCGAGCGCTGCTGCTGGCGGCGGGCGACCAGCGGGCCGAGCTCGGTGGCCGGATCCAGCGGGTCGCCGACGGTCAGCGCGCGGGCCGCCGCGGTGAACCGCTCGGCGATCTCGTCGTAGTGGCTGCGCGGGGCGAGGATCCGGGTCTGGGCCACGCACGCCTGGCCGTTGATCATCCAGGCGAACGGCACGATGCCGGCCACCGCCGCGTCCAGATCGGCGTCCGGCAGGATCACCGCGGCGGACTTGCCGCCCAACTCCAGCGTGACCCGGCTGAGGTTGCGGGCCGCGACCTCCATGACCCGCTTGCCCGCCGCCACCGAGCCGGTGAACGACACCTTGTCCACGCCCGGGTGCCCGACCAGGTACTCACTCACCTCACGGTCGGCCGGCAGGATCGACAGCACGCCCGGCGGCAGCCCGGCCTCCGTCGCGATCTCCGCGAGGAGGTACGCGTCCAGCGGCGTCTCCGGCGACACCTTCAGCACCACCGAGCAGCCGGCCAGCAGCGCGGGCGCGAGCTTGGCCGCGGCGGTGAACTGCGGGACGTTCCACGGCACCACGGCCGCGACCACCCCGACCGGCTCCCGCCGCACCAGCAGCGGCCCCAGCACCCCGGCCCGCCGCTCCTCGAAGGGGAAGTCCCGGGCCACCGTGAGCGCGGCGTCCCACACCAGCATCGCGGCCAGCGACTGCACCATGACGCCGGAGGTGAACGGGGTGCCGTTCTCGGAGCTGATGACCCTGGCGATCTCCTCGCTGCGGGCCGCGAAGGCGTCCTTGATGCGGGTGACCACCGCGATCCGGTCCGCCAGCGGGGCGTTCGCCCACTCCCCGGACGCGAAGGACGTACGGGCCGCGGCCACCGCCCGGTCGACATCGGCCCGCGAGGCGTGCGGCACCCGGCCGATGACCCGTTCGGTGTGGGGTGAGACGACCTCGATGGTGTCCCGGCCGGCCGGATCGGCCCACTCGCCGCCCAGGTAGAGCTTTCCGTGCTCGACGAGGTCGCTCATCGCTGCCGCCTCCCGAAGATTCCTGACGCTGCATCAGAATCACTCAGCAGAACTGATACCAGTTCCACCGGGAGGAGTCCACGGCGGGCGGGCCGAATCCCCAAGGCGCACACCCAAGGACCCGATTCCGGCCGCATTGGAACTCGTTCTAGTTATAGTGAGTCGGGTCCGGCGCACGGCGGACCGAGAGGGGACCGGGATGACGACGCAGGTGACCGACCACCGGGGCGGCGTGTGGAGCATCGCCGTCCCCATCCCGGACAACCCGCTCGGCCACACCCTCGTCCACCTCCTGGAGACCGACCGGGGGCCGGTGCTCATCGATACCGGCTGGGACGACCCGGACTCCTGGGACGCCCTCGTCGCCGGCGTCACCGCCTGCGGTTTCGCCCTCACCGACCTCCACGGCGTACTGATCACCCACCACCACCCCGACCACCACGGCCTCTCCGCCAAGGTGCGGGAGGCCTCCGGCGCCTGGCTCGCGATGCATGCCGCGGACACCTCCGTGGTCCGCCGCACCCGCGAGGCCACGCCGGACCGGTGGCTCGACCACCTCATCGCCAAGCTCGCGGCGGCGGGCGCACCGGACGAGCACCTGGCGCCGCTGCGCACGGCCCGGGCCGGCGGGCGCGGCCGACGGATGCCCGGTCTGCGGGCCGCACTTCCGGACCGCGAGATCGGCCCCGGCGAGCTGCTCGATCTGCCGGGGCGCCGGCTGCGCGCGATCTGGACACCGGGCCACACCCCGGGCCATGTGTGTCTGCATCTGGAGGAGGAGCACCCCGCCCAGCAAAACCGCGGCTTCGGCCGGCTCTTCTCCGGTGACCACCTCCTGCCGGGCATCACTCCGCACATCGGCCTGTACGAGGACCCGGCCGAGAGCGCGGGCGAGGTCGCCGACCCCCTGGGCGACTATCTCGACTCCCTCGAACGCATCGGCCGGCTCGCCCCCGCCGAGGTGCTGCCCGCGCATCAGCACGCCTTCACCGACGCCGGCGGCCGCGTCCGCGCGCTCCTCGCCCACCACGAGGAGCGGCTCGCCCAGCTGCGGACGCTGCTGAGCGAACCCCGCACCGCCTGGCAGCTCGCGAGGGCCATGGAGTGGAACCGCCCCTGGGAGCAGATCCCTTACGGGTCCCGCACCATCGCCGTCTCGGAGGCCGAGGCGCATCTGCGGCGGCTGGTGAAGCTGGGCCATGCGGAGTGCGTGCCGGGCTCCGGCCCCGTGCGGTATCAGGCGGTGGACGGGGTGCGGTAGCCCGGGCGCAGGGGACGCGTACGGGGCGCGTACGGGATGGCTACGGGGGCCGTGCGGCGCGTACGGGGCGCGTACCCGCCTCGTACGGGCGAGCGAATGCCGGGGCGGGCGCCGGTTAAGGTGTGCGGGACAACTTCATCCGTGCCCGATCGGGGGAAGCCGGTGGAAATCCGGCGCTGACCCGCAACCGTGAGGACGGCCCGTCCACGCCACGCCGGCGCGGAGCGGCCGTACGAGCCGGAACACCCGAGGGGCACGACCAAGGCTCCCGCCACCACAGCCGTCCGCCCGCGGACGGCCGGTGCGCGGCACCGTCGAGGTATACGGAGCTGAGCCCGGTGCCACCACGCCCGATCCCCGGATCGGTCCGCGGGTGGGCGGCCGAGCGCGGCTGCGTGGCCGCCGCGACCCGACCCGAGAGGCACCGACCCGATGGCTCCCACGGCTTCCCTGGCCCAGCAGGCCCCCGCGCCGCACTCCGGCGCCCCCCTGGCGCGCCGCGCCGCCACGGCGCTGGCCGCCGCGCTGGTACTGGGCGCGGCCGCCGCCCCTGCCGCGTACGCCACTGTCCCCGGTTCCCCGTCCGCCGCGGCCAAGAAGCTGCCCGACGGTCTGTACGGCACCAAGGACCCGCAGTACGACGGGGTGTGGCGGCAGTCGCTCGCGCTGCTCGCGCAGCACACGGTGGGGGTGCGCCCGGCGGCGTCGGGCGTGCGGTGGCTGGTCGGGCAGCAGTGCGCGGACGGGGCGTTCACCGCCTTCCGTGCCGAGCCGGGCAAGCCCTGTGCCGCCAAGGCGATGCGGGACACCAACCAGACGGCCGCCGCGGTGCAGGCACTGGCCGCGCTGGGCGGGCACGGCGACGCCGTGGACAAGGCGGTGGGCTGGCTGAAGTCGGTGCAGAACGACGACGGCAGCTGGAGCTCGATGCCCGGTTCGCCCGGTGACGCCAACTCCACCTCCGTGGTCATCGGGGCGCTCGCGGCGGCGGGGCAGAAGCCGGCATCGGTGACGTCGAAGAAGCACAAGACCCCCTACGACGGGCTGCTCACCTTCCGGCTGGGCTGTGCGGGCACGGAGGACGCGCACGGCGCGTTCACCTTCCAGCTCAAGGGCGCGGCCCCGAACGCCGATGCCACCGCGGCCGCCGCAACCGGCATGCTCGGCAAGGGCTTTGTCGTCGCGCCCGCCGGCCGCGGCGCCCACACCCCGGTCACACCGCCCGCCTGCAAGGACGGCAAGGACAAGAAGGCGGGCCCGGTCTCCGCGGCGCGGGCCGCGGACGGCGGCGCCGCCTATCTCGTCGCCCAGCTCGACAAGAACGGCCGGCATCTGCTCTCCGCGATGCCGGGTGCCAAGCCGCAGCCCGACGTCGGCAACACCGCGGACGCCGTGGTGGCGCTGGCGGCCGGCGGGCACGGCGCCGAGGCCCGGCGGCCGCTGGCCTGGCTGCAGAAGAACGCGGCCAACTGGGCGCGGCAGAGCGGCCCCGCCGCGTACGCCCAGTTGGTGCTGGCCGCGCACGCCACCGGCAGCGACCCGCGCTCCTTCGGCGGCACCGACCTGGTGACCGCGCTCAACGCGACCGGCCCCGAGCCGGCCGCCGTATCGGGGAAGCACAAGGACGCCGACGCCTCCGGCAAGGACGACGGCGGCGGCATTCCGTGGTGGATCATCGCCGTCGGCCTCGCCTTCGGCGCGGGCCTCGGCTTCCTGCTCAGCGGCCGCAAGAGGGACCGGCTCTGATGCGGCGCGCCACCCTCGCCGGCGCCGCGCTGCTGGCCGGCACGGTCACCTCGCTGGCCGCCGGGCCCGCCCAGGCCCAGGAGTACCGCTACTGGTCCTTCTGGGAGGGCAAGGGCAGTTCCTGGACGTACGCCACCGAGGGGCCGGGCACCCTGCGGCCGGCCGACGGCACGGTCGCCGGGTTCCGCTTCACCGTCAGCGCCGATTCCGCCGCGGCCGGCAAGCCCCGTACGGCGCCCGGTTTCGACGCGATCTGCCATGACACCCCCGCCAAGGAGGGCCGCAAGCGGATCGGCGTCGTCGTCGACTTCGGTACCGCGGCGGACGCGCCCGGCGGCGAACGGCCGCCGGCGTCCCGGACGGAGTGTGCCCAGGTGTCCGAGGACGCCTCGGCGGGCGAGGCGCTGGCGGCGGCCGCCCGGCCGCTGCGCTATGACGCGGGCGCCCTGCTGTGTGCCGTCGCCGGGTACCCGAAGGCGGGGTGCGCGGAGCGGGTGGACGACTCGCAGGGGGCACGGTCCGCGGCGTCGCCGGCCCCGGGCGCGGCGGCGGACGGCGGGGACGACGGCGGGCCGTCCGCCGGGCTGTTCGGCGGGATCGCGGTCCTTCTCGTCCTGGGTGCGGCGGCCGGATGGCAGCTCCGCCGCCGGCGCGGATGAGCGCCCCGCGGGCGACCCGTACCACCGCGCTGCCCGCCGGCGCCTGGTGGCTGTGGGCACTCGGCCTGGCCGCCGCGGCCTCCCGCACCACCGATCCGCTGCTGCTGGGGCTGCTGGTGGGGGTGGCCGGTTATGTCGTCGCGGCCCGCCGTACGGAGGCGCCGTGGGCCCGTTCGTACGGGGCGTTCGTCAAGCTCGGCCTGGTCGTGATCGCCATCCGACTGGGCTTCGCCTTCTTCCTGGGGTCGCCGATTCCCGGCACGCACACCCTGGTCACGCTGCCCGAAGTGCCGCTGCCCGACTGGGCGAAGGGCGTTCGGATCGGCGGCCGGGTCACCGCGGAGGGCATGGTCTTCGCCCTGTACGACGGGCTGAAACTGGCCACCCTGCTCATCTGTGTGGGCGCCGCCAATGCGCTGGCCCATCCGGCGCGGCTGCTGAAGTCGCTGCCCGGCGCGCTCTACGAGGTGGGCGTCGCGGTCGTCGTCGCGATGACCTTCGCCCCGAACCTGGTCGCCGACGTCCAGCGGCTGCGGGCCGCCCGCCGGCTGCGCGGCCGCCCCGACCGCGGGGTGGCGGCGCTCCTCCAGGTCGGCATGCCGGTGCTGGAGGGCGCGTTGGAGCGTTCGGTGGCGCTGGCCGCGGCCATGGACGCGCGGGGCTACGGCCGCAGCGCCGACGTACCGCGGGCCGTACGGCACACCACCTCGGTCCTCACCCTCGGCGGGCTGCTCGGCGTCTGCGCCGGGACGTACGGGCTGCTGGGCGAGGCCGGCGGCGGCTACGGTCTGCCGCTGCTGCTGGCCGGGCTGGCGGCGGCGCTCGGCGGGCTGTGGCTCGGCGGCCGGCGGTCGGTGCGCAGCCGCTACCGGCCCGAGCGGTGGGGCGTGCGCGCCTGGCTGGTCGCGGGCTCCGGCAGCGCCGTCGCCGCCCTGATGATCTGGGCCAACTCCTACGCGCCCAGCGCCCTCCACCCGCCCGCCGTCCCGCTCACCGCCCCTGTCCTCCCCCTCTGGCCGGCCGTCTCCGTGCTCGTGGGACTGCTGCCCGCCTTCGTCGCCCCGCTCCCGTCGAGCGGGGGCCGGGCGGACCGCACCGCGTCCCGTGGCCGTGGCCGTGCCGTCGATGTCGATCCGCGTGCGAAGGAGCCCACCCCGTGATCCGGTTCGAGCAGGTCTCGGTCACCTACGGCGACGCCACGGCGCCGGCCGTCCAGGGCATCGACCTGACCGTCCCCGAGGGCGAACTGTGCCTGCTGGTCGGGCCCTCGGGCGTCGGCAAGTCCACCGTCCTGAACGCCGTCTGCGGTCTCGTCCCGCACTTCACCGGCGGCACCCTGCGCGGCCGGGTCACCGTCGACGGCCGGGACACCCGCACCCACAAACCGCGCGAACTGGCCGATGTCGTCGGCACCGTGGGCCAGGACCCGCTGGCGCACTTCGTCACCGACACCGTGGAGGACGAGCTCGCCTACGGCATGGAGTCGCTCGGCCTCGCGCCCGACGTGATGCGCCGCCGGGTCGAGGAGACCCTGGATCTGCTGGGCCTGGCCGAGCTGCGCGACCGCGCCCTGGCCACGCTGTCCGGCGGCCAGCGGCAGCGGGTGGCGATCGGGTCGGTGCTGACCCCCCACCCCAAGGTCCTGGTCCTCGACGAGCCGACCTCGGCGCTCGACCCGGCCGCCGCGGAAGAAGTGCTCTCGGTGCTCCAGCGCCTGGTCCACGACCTGGGCACCACGGTCCTGCTGGCCGAACACCGCCTGGAGCGCGTCGTCCAGTACGCCGACCAGGTCATCCTGCTCCCCTCCCCCGGCGCGGCCCCGGTGATGGGCGCCCCCGCCGACGTCATGGCCGTCTCCCCCGTCCACCCTCCGGTGGTGGCTCTCGGCCGCCTCGCGCACTGGTCCCCGCTGCCGCTGTCGGTACGCGACGCCCGCCGGAAGGCCGCCGCCCTGCGCGAGCGGCTGACGGGGGTGACGCCGGCGGCGCCGGGGGCGCGGCGGGGGGTTGGGGCGGACGGTGCGGGGGCGGGAGCCGTACCGACCGGTGCCGGGCCCGGAACGGTGCCGTCCGGCCCGGCGCCCGGGGCCGCTTCCGTCCCGGACGGGATCGCCGCGGCAGTGTCCGGGCTGGGCGTCCGGCGGGGGCGGGCCGAGGTGCTGCACGGGGTGGAGCTGACCGTGCGGCGCGGCGAGACCGTCGCGCTGATGGGCCGAAACGGGGCGGGCAAGTCGACCCTGCTGTCCACCCTGGTCGGGATGCACCAGCCGTCCGCCGGCTCGGTGCGGGTCGGCGGCGTCACCCCGCACCGCACCGGCCCGCGGGCGCTCCTGCGGCAGGTCGGCCTGGTCCCCCAGGAACCCCGTGACCTGCTCTACGCGGACACCGTCGCCGCCGAGTGCACCGCGGCCGACCAGGACGCGGGCGCCCCGCCCGGCAGTTGCCGGGCCCAGGTCACCCGGCTGCTGCCCGATGTCCCGGACTCCGTCCACCCCCGCGATCTGTCCGAGGGCCAGCGCCTGGCCCTGGCCCTCGCGGTCGTGCTGACCGCCCGCCCGCCGCTGCTCCTGCTCGACGAGCCCACCCGCGGCCTGGATTACGCCGCCAAGGCCCGGCTGATCGAGGTGCTGCGCGCGCTGGCCGCCGAGGGCCACGCCATCGTCCTGGCCACCCACGACGTGGAGCTGGCCGCCGAACTCGCCCACCGGGTCGTCATCCTGGCCGACGGCGAGATCGTCGCCGACGGTCCCACCGACGAGGTCGTGGTCTCCTCGCCGTCGTTCGCGCCGCAGGTCGCCAAGGTCCTCGCGCCACTGCCCTGGCTGACCGTGCCGCAGGTGGCCGACGTCCTGGAGGCCACCGCATGACCGCGCCCGTGTACCGCACCGAGGGCGCCGGGCCGTGTCCCGGCCCCGGCCCCGGGCACCGGGCGCGTGCCATCCGGCTCGGGCCCCGCTCCGTCGCCGCGCTGTGCCTGATCTCGGCCCTCGGGGTGATGGCCTTCGGGTGGCCGCTGCTCGCCGATTCCGCCTCCGGTCTCGCCCATTCCCGGGACGCGCCCTGGCTGTTCGCCGCGCTGCTGCCGATGCTGCTCGCCGTCGTCGTGGCGACCATTGCCGACACCGGCCTGGACGCGAAGGCCATCGCCATGCTCGGCGTCCTGGCAGCGGCCGGGGCCGCGATGCGGCCGCTGGGCGCGGGGACGGCCGGCATCGAGCCGATGTTCTTCCTGATGGTGCTGGCGGGGCGGGTGCTCGGGCCGGGTTTCGGGTTCGTGCTGGGGTCCGTGGCGATGTTCGCGTCGGCCCTGCTGACCGGTGGTGTCGGGCCCTGGATGCCGTTCCAGATGCTGACGATGGGGTGGGTGTCGATGGGGGCCGGTCTGCTGCCCGGGCCCGACCGGCTGCGCGGCCGCCGCGAACTGGCCCTGCTCGCCGCGTACGGAGCCGTCTCCGCCGTCCTCTACGGCCTGGTCATGAACCTCCAGGGCTGGCCCTACATCGGCGGCATGGCCTCGGGGGTCTCCTTCGTCCCCGGCGATCCGCTCGACGCGAACCTCACCCGCTTCCTAGACTACTGCCTCGCCACCTCCCTGGGCTGGGACCTGCCCCGGGCCCTGGTCACGGTGGTCCTCACCTTCGCGCTGGGCGGCACCGTGCTGACGGCGCTGCGCCGCGCCACCCGCCGCGCCGCCTTCGACGCCCCCGTCTCCTTCACGCCCGGCCCGCCCCCGGGGACCGGCTCTTCGTGAGCCGTCCCGCTACAGCCGCGCCCCGCTAAAGCCGCTGGATGATCGTCCCCGTCGCCAGTGCCCCGCCGGCACACATGGTGATCAGGGCGAACTCCTTATCCCGCCGTTCGAGTTCGTGCAGCGCGGTGGTCAGCAGCCGGGCGCCGGTGGCGCCGACCGGGTGGCCCAGGGCGATGGCGCCGCCGTTCACGTTCACCTTCTCCAGGTCCTGGTCGAAGGTCTGCGCCCAGGAGAGCACCACGGAGGCGAAGGCCTCGTTGATCTCGACGAGGTCGATGTCCCTGAGGGACATCCCGGCCTTGCCGAGCACCGCGCGGGTGGCGTCGATGGGCCCGTCCAGATGGAAGTGCGGATCGGAGCCGACCAGTGCCTGCGCCACGATCCGGGCGCGCGGCTTGAGCTTGAGGGCGCGGGCCATCCGCTTGGAGGCCCACATCACCGCGGCGGCACCGTCGGAGATCTGCGAGGAGTTGCCCGCGGTGTGGACCGCGGTCGGCATCACGGGCTTGAGGCCGGCCAGCGCCTCCATGCTGGTGTCGCGCAGCCCCTCGTCCCGGTCGACCAGCCGCCACATGCCCTGGCCCGCGGCCTGCTCGTCCTCGGTGGTGGGCACCTGGACGGCGAAGGTCTCCCGTTTGAAGCGCTCCTCGGCCCAGGCGGCGGCCGCCCGCTCCTGTGAGATCAGCCCGAGCGAGTCGACGTTCTCGCGGGTCAGCCCGCGGTGGCGGGCGATGCGTTCGGCCGCCTCGAACTGGTTGGGCAGATCGACGTTCCACTCGTCCGGCCAGGGCTTGCCGGGCCCGTGCTTGGAGGCGCTGCCGAGCGGCACCCGGGACATCGCCTCGACCCCGCAGCCGATGCCGACGTCGATGACGCCGCTCGCGATCATGTTGGCGACCATGTGGTTAGCTTGCTGGGAGGATCCGCACTGGCAGTCCACGGTGGTCGCGGCGGTCTCGTACGGCAGGCCCATCGCCAGCCAGGCGTTGCGGGCCGGGTTCATGGACTGTTCACCGGCGTGGGTGACGGTGCCGCTGACGATCTGTTCGATGCAGTCGGGCTGGATGCCCGTACGGGAGAGGAGTTCGCGGTAGGTCTCGCCCAGGAGGTAGGCGGGGTGAAGGTTGGCGAGGGCGCCCTGGCGCCTGCCGATCGGGGTGCGTACTGCTTCGACGATGACGGGTTCCGCGGCCATGACTGACTCGTCCTCTCCTCGCGTCCGCGGGTCCCGGCACCCACGGAAGAAGAACTAGTACGCGTTCTAGTTCTGCAAACAGTCTTATGAGCCGCCCTCCGGGGCGCAAGGGGCGTGCAACACCCTTGTCCACAAAGGGAGTCGCCACGGGCCTTGCCACTTGCAGGACTCGTCACTACCTTCACCGCGATCCATACCTGATGAACCGTCAGAAGATTGTGGATGGACCAGGAGTCGCCGATGCCATGCCCCGCGTTGCCCGACGGGTTCGACTTCACCGACCCCGACGTCTATCAGTCCCGCGTTCCGCTCCCCGAGTTCGCGCTGCTGCGGCAGACCGCTCCGGTGTGGTGGAACGCCCAGCCGCACGGCATCGCCGGCTTCGACGACGACGGCTACTGGGTCGTCACGCGCCACCAGGACGTCAAGGAGGTGTCCACCAAGCCGGACGTCTTCTCCGCCAGCCGCAACACCTCGATCATCCGGTTCAACGCGTCCATGACCCGTGAGCAGATCGACGTACAGAAACTCATCATGCTGAACATGGACCCGCCCGAGCACACCCGGGTCCGGCAGATCGTGCAGCGCGGCTTCACCCCGCGCGCCATCCGCGGCCTGGAGGACGCCCTGCGCCGCCGGGCCACGCACATCGTCGATGAGGCGCGCCGCAACGGCACCGGGGACTTCGTCACCGACATCGCCTGCGAACTCCCCCTCCAGGCCATCGCCGAACTGATCGGCATCCCCCAGGACGACCGGGCCCGCATCTTCGACTGGTCGAACAAGATGGTCGCCTACGACGATCCCGAGCTGGCGATCACCGAAGAGGTCGGCAGCAACGCGGCCATGGAGCTGATCTCGTACGCCATGAACCTCGCCGCGGCGCGCAAGGAATGCCCCGCCGAGGACATCGTCAGCCGACTGGTGGCGGCGGAGCACGAGGGGAACCTCGGCTCCGACGAGTTCGGGTTCTTCGTGCTGCTGCTGGCGGTGGCCGGCAACGAGACCACCCGCAACGCCATCACCCACGGGATGCACGCCTTCCTCACCCACCCCGACCAGTGGGAACTCTTCAAGCGCGAGCGCCCGGCGACCGCGGCCGAGGAGATCGTGCGGTGGGCGACTCCGGTGGTCTCCTTCCAGCGCACCGCCACCCAGGACACCGAACTGGGCGGCGCGAAGATCAAGGAAGGGCAGCGGGTGGGGATCTTCTACTCCTCCGCCAACAACGACCCGGAGGTCTTCACCGACCCCGAGGTCTTCGACATCACCCGCGACCCCAACCCCCATCTGGGATTCGGCGGCGGCGGTCCGCACTTCTGCCTCGGCAAGTCCCTTGCGGTGCTGGAGATCGACCTGATCTTCCAGGCCCTCGCGGACGCCCTGCCCGGCATCTCCTTGGCGGGCGAACCGCGCCGGCTGCGCTCGGCCTGGCTCAACGGCGTCAAGGAACTCCGGGTTCATTACGGCTGACCCCCGGCACGACGGCGAAGACAGCAGGGCGCGCACCCGGAACCATGGGGTGGGCGCCTCGCTGCCGGACGGGGCGCGCCCGCTACCGGCAGGGCTGGGCCCGCTACCGGCAGGGGCGGGCCCGGAAAGCCGGACGAGCGGTATGTCCGAAACCGGTTCCTTCCGCAAGCTTGTCAGTTGTCATGCTCAGACTTACATTCAACTCGCGGGTAACACTTGGCAGTTCGGCATCTTGGCGCACAGCTCCGCAGCGCCGGCACCCGAACCGTACGTTCTTCCCCACGTCCGCACACGCCGGCTCCCCGCGCGTCGCCACACCCGCGCAGCACGCCGACCCACGCAGCACGCCCCACCACGCACAGGCACCCCCCACACGGTTCGACAGCGCGCTTCCTCGCTCTTCGAAGGGGACACACCGATATGAAGGACGCACACGGCAGACCCGTCACGGGACGCATCAGATGGCGCAGGTTCGCCGCGCTGTCCGTCCCGGCCCTCGTCGGCACGGCCGCCCTGGGCATCGCCCTGGCCAACGGGGCACTGGCGGCGTCGTTCGCCGTCTCGGGACAGCAGTTCAAGGTTTCCGCCGACAGCCTCACCGGCGACGGCTTCGCCCAGTACGGCAGTGTGGACACGAACGCCAGGGGAGACCTCCTGCCGGTCGCCGTCACCGCCATCAAGACGGCCCGGATGAACCATCTGTGCCAGTCGGTCGTCACCCACCTGCCCGTCATCGGCGATATCTCGCTCAACCTCAGCGCCGGTACGGGCGGCAAGCCCGTCGAGGCGACCAATCTGTTCGTGGACGCCACCCAGCTCTCCGGCAATGCGGCCTTCCACGGCATCGAGATCGGCCGGGACGCCTCCACCCTCGACAAGGGACCGGACAGCGCCCAGGGCATGCAGGACCTCTTCGCCCAGCAGGCCGATGACGTCAACATCAGCAGCCTGCGGCAGACGGCCTGGGCCACCAACGCGGGGACCTTCAAGCTGTCCGGCCTGAACATGAAGATCTCCAAGGGCTCCAAGGAATGCTTCTGACCTGGCGGCGCTGGCGGAGGGCGCGGCCCTTCTGGGGCGGTCTGGCGGCCGTCCTCGCCGGCGCCGAGCTCTGCGCCATCCCCCTGGCGCCGCTGAAGATCATGCTGCAACAGGGCATCGCCGGCATCCCGTCCGTGCTGATGGGGCTGGTGATGATCGTGATGGGACTCTCGGCGTGGTTCACCCCGCACTACCGGGGCCTCGCGGGGGTGCTCACCGTGCTGTGCGCGGCGGCCGCGCTGGTGATGTCCAACCTCGGCGGCTTTCTGATCGGCACCATTCTCGGGATTCTCGGCGGCTCGATGATGTTCGCCTGGCAGCCGGCCCCGGACGCCGCACCGGCGGAACCCGGCGCCCCCGCGGCGTCCGGGGCGGATGCCGAACCGGGTGACGGCGCGCCCGCGCCCAGCGGCCCGTAGGCCCCCACAGCCCGGCCACCCGGCCACACCCGTACACCCGTACCCGCAACCCCCAGCGCCTTCGTCCGCGTACGGGACCGGACCGCTGCCCGCACCGCGGACCGACCGCTCCTGTGGCACCCACCCCCCTTGAAGGAGACCCACGATGACGATGACGCACCCCGCCCGCCGTACGCACCGCAGACGCGCGTTCCGTTCCGCCGGCACCGGGATCGTCGCGGCGCTCGCCCTGCCGCTCGCCGTGCCGGGTTCCGCGGCGGCTCTGCCCGCTCCGTCGGCGCCGCTCGCCCCGTCCGCCACGACCGTGACGCCGGCAGGTCACGGCTTCACCGCCACGCTCAGCGGCAAGGCCACCTTCAAGGCCGGTGCGGTGACGGTGACCTGTACGACCTCGACCTCCAGCGGGCAGGTCCCGGCCGCGCCCGGCAACCAGAACCCGGCCGGACCGGTGAGCAGTTCGACCACCCCGGCGACCTACGGCTCCTGCTCGACGAGCCTGCCGGGCGTCAGTGCGACCGTCACCACCACCGGCACCTGGGGCGTCGCCATGCAGAACGGGGCGCCGGTGACCGCCGGTCTGACCATCCCCACCGGCGGATTCGTCCTCAAGACCAGCGGGCTGGCGTCCTGCACGGTCACCGCGGCCCCCACCGCGCCGGCCACGGTGGGCGGCACCTGGACCAACGGCGCACCGTCCACGCTCACCTTCACCGACGCCGCGGTACCGGTGAAGGTGGTGGGCGGGTTCGGCTGCCCGACCACGGCGACCAGCTCGACGTTCAACGCCAGCTACAAGGTCGCCGATACCACTGATCCCGGGTCTCAGATCACTGTCACGGGCTGAGCGGGAAACCGGCCGAGGCCAGGGGTGACGGCCGTGCTCCGCGCGGGCGCGGGCGTCACCCTCGGCGCACGGCCCGGGGGTTCCTCCTGAACGCACGGCCCGGCGGCACCGTCAGCGCACGGCCATGCCGGCGACCGCCACGATCACCAGCGCCGCGACCGCCACCGTGCCGCTGAGGAACGCGGTGATCAGCCGTCGCCGCAGGGCCCGGTAGACGCCTTCGTATTCGGTCCGCAGGGTGGCGCTGCGGACCGCGATGCGCTCCAGGTACGCCCACGTGGCATCGCGCTGGTCGCGGCAGTAGTGCAGCTCCACCTCCCGCCGCTGGCTGTCGGTGAGCCAGGGCAGGCCGGCGCAGAAGGCCTGCGCGCGAATGCGTGCCCGGTCCTTCTCCGCCTCCCAGAGGAGAAATCCCTCGATCTCGTTGAGGGCCCGGTCCATCGCCGTGCCGTCGACCCCCGGCATTTCTCCTTCGGGCATTCCTCCGCCCGTTTCCCCGCCCTCGCCCCGCCGCCTTCCTTCGCCCCTCCGCCTTCCTTCGCCCATCTGCGTTCCCTCGTTCATCTGCGTGCCCCTATTCCGGTGACAGGCGTGTCCCCGGCGTCCGCCAAGGCCTCGATCTCGCGCGCGATCTCCGGGTGGTGCAGATCGAAGGCCGGGGATTCGGAGCGAATACGCGGCAGCGTACGGAAGTTGTGCCGCGGCGGCGGGCAGGACGTCGCCCATTCCAGCGAACGGCCGTACCCCCAGGGATCGTCGGACGCGACCTTCCCGCCGTACTTCGACGTCTTCCACACGTTGTAGAGGAACGGCAGGAGGGAGAGCCCGAGGAGGAAAGAGAAGATGCTGGAGACGGTGTTCAGAGTGGTGAAACCGTCGGCCGCGAGGTAGTCCGGGATACGCCGCAGCATGCCCTCGGCGCCCAGCCAGTGCTGGACGAGGAAGGTGCCGTGGAAGCCCACGAACAGCGTCCAGAAGGTGATCTTTCCGAGCCGCTCGTCCAGCATCTTGCCGGTGAATTTCGGCCACCAGAAGTGGAATCCGGCGAACATCGCGAAGACGACCGTACCGAAGACCACGTAATGGAAGTGCGCCACCACGAAGTACGAGTCGGAGACGTGGAAGTCCATCGGCGGCGAGGCCAGGATGACACCGGTCAGACCACCGAAGGTGAAGGTGATCAGGAAGCCGATCGCCCACAGCATCGGCGTCTCGAAGGACAGTGAGCCCTTCCACATCGTGCCGATCCAGTTGAAGAACTTCACACCCGTCGGCACCGCGATGAGGAACGTCATGAAGGAGAAGAACGGCAACAGCACGCCGCCCGTCACATACATGTGGTGCGCCCACACCGTGACCGAGAGACCGGCAATCGAAACCGTCGCCGCAATCAGACCGATGTAGCCGAACATCGGCTTCCGGGAGAACACCGGAATGACCTCGGAAATGATGCCGAAGAACGGTAGGGCGATGATGTACACCTCGGGATGGCCGAAGAACCAGAAGAGGTGCTGCCAGAGCAACGCGCCGCCGTTTGCGGCGTCGAAGACATGCGCACCGAATTTGCGGTCCGCCTCCAGCGCGAACAGCGCCGCCGCCAGCACCGGGAAGGCCAGCAGCACCAAAACACCGGTCAGCAGCACGTTCCAGCAGAAGATCGGCATCCGGAACATCGTCATGCCCGGCGCCCGCATGCAGATGATCGTCGTGATGAAGTTGACCGAACCGAGGATCGTGCCGAAGCCGGAGAAGGCCAGACCCATGATCCACATATCGGCGCCGATTCCGGGGGCATACACGGAATCGGAGAGCGGCGCATAGGCGAACCAGCCGAAGTCCGCCGCGCCCTGCGGCGTCAGAAATCCGCCCACCGCCATGAGCGAACCGAAGAGATAGAGCCAGTAGGCGAACATGTTCAGCCGGGGAAAGGCGACATCGGGCGCGCCGATCTGCAGCGGCATGATCCAGTTCGCGAAACCGGCGAACAGCGGCGTCGCGAACATCAGCAGCATGATCGTGCCGTGCATCGTGAACGCCTGGTTGAACTGCTCGTTCGACAGGATCTGGTGGCCCGGCCGGGCCAGTTCGGCACGCATCGCCAACGCCAGCAGTCCGCCCAGGCAGAAGAAGGCGAACGCGGTGACCAGGTAGAGCGTGCCGATCGTCTTGTGGTCGGTGGTCGTCAACCACTTCACGGGAAACCTCATGCCCGGTAGGTGTCCGGCACCGCCGCGCACTTCACCGCGCGCCGGGCCCGGGGCCCGTACGCGGGGGTGGGAAGTCTCACCCGGCCGGGTGTGAAGATCTGAGCCATGCCGGACACCAAGGGTTCATGAGCACGGACGACGCCTTCGCCGAGGCCTATCGCGCGCACTACTGGGCGGTCAGCCGCTTTGTGGCGCGGCGGCTGGACGGACAGGCACACGAGGTCGAGGAAGTCGTGGCGGAGGTCTTCTCCACCGCCTGGAGACGCCGCGCCGAACTCCCCGACGCGCCACTGCCCTGGCTGTACGGGGTGGCCCGGAACTGTCTGGCCAATACCGTGCGCGGGCGGGGCCGTTACCGGCGACTGCTGCACCGGCTCGGCCACCACGAGGCTTCGCAGCGGCGGCAGACCGTCGACAGCCCGGACGCGGAGCGGCCCGGGTCCTGGGTGCACGAGGCGCTGGCCCGGCTCTCCCCCGCCGACCAGGAGGTGCTGCGACTGACCGCCTGGGAGGAACTGACCGTCGGGGAACTGGCGGTGACCCTCGGATGCGGGCAGAGCGCCGCCGCCATGCGCCTGCACCGGGCGCGCGGCCGGCTCCGTACGCAGATAGAGCGGATGCGGCAGAAGGACACCGCCCGGAGCGACACCCTCCGGGCCACGGACACTTCCCGGGCCGCGGACGGCCCCCCGGCCGATGCGCCGCCCCCCGCGGCGCCGCCCCCGTCGCCGCCGGCCCCCCGCCCGGCCACCCCCCTCCCCCTGTCCCCCCACCACCCCGTACCGACCCGCTCGGGAGGCCGCCGCCATGACTGACGAACTGGAGCTGCTGCGGCAGGCCGACCCCGCCCCGGCCGGCGAAGGGCCCTGGCGGGACCGCCCGCTGACCGCCCGGGCAACGGCCCGGCTAGCGGAGCTGACGACCGGACCAGGCCCCTCCGCCCGCCCGCGCCCCGTGCGCCGGCGGCGTCTGGTGCTGGGCCTGACCGCCGCGTCGCTGGCCGCCGTCGCCGCCCTAGCGCTGACCTTCTCCGGCGCCGGCAGCAGCCCCGCCGTCGCCGCGCCCGCCGCCCTCACCCTGCACACCGGTGCGCCGTCCGTGTCGCTGGACACCCTCGCCCGCCGGGCGCAGGCCGCGGCACGGACGGCCGGCGCCGCGGACGGGCCGCGGCGCGGCAGCCATCTGCAGACCTGGTACATGAGCATGGAGTCGGGCCCGGACGCCGCGCCGCCGGTCACCGTGCCCGAGGAGCGGATCACCCACTGGAACGCCGACGGCAGCGGCTCGGAACTGGTCGTGGCCACCGACCCGCGGCACCCGGGCCGCCCGGTGATCCACGACAACGACGGCCACTGGCAGACCGTCAGCGACGGCAAGGTCCTGCACGACAAGACCTATCCGGCGGGCTCGGAGGCCCGGCACAGCGGCCTGGCCTCCCGTACGCGGCCGTCGACGGACCCCGCGGAGCTGCGCGAACAGCTGTCGTGGCTCTACGGCGGCCCGGACGACACCCGCACCACCGGGCAACTCCTCACCGCGCTCTCCTCGTTCCGCCAGGAGTGGACGCCGGGGCCGCGGGAAACGGCAGCCATCGTCCGGATGCTGGCCGACGCGGGCGGGCTGCGCCCGGCGGGCGTGGTCACCGACCGGCTGGGCCGACGCGGACAGGCGTTTGTGTACGACGGCCCCGACGGCGCCGCGAACTCCACGCGCCAGATGGTGATCCTCGACCCGCGCACCGGCGAACTCCTGGGCTTGGAGGTCACCTTCACCAAGAACCAGCCGGATTTCCGGATCCGGTCCGGGGAGGTGATGTCGTACGAGGCCTGGATGCCGTGAGGCGGACGAGCCGGGCGGGGCGGCGCCGGACGGAACGCCATCGGCCCCGGGCCGGCCCCGGCCGGCGAGGCCCCAGCCGGCAAGGCCCCAGCCGGCAAGGCCCCAGCCGGCAAGGCCCCGGCCGGCTTCCCGAAGCAGCCATGGCCCGAAATCCAAGCGTGCAGGCCGCGGCAGCGGCCATCCGAGCAGGGTGGAGCGGCTGCGGACCCTGGCGCGCCGGCCCGCGGGGTGGCGTCCGAGTGGCGGGCCCGGCGTCCATGCCTGATCCTTGAAAGAACGCGACGATCCACATCGGCGCGGCGGTGCAGAGTGCCGCCGCGCCGTCGTCGCGCCCGGCCCCGGCCCGTCGCCGTACGCCACCTGCCCCGCGCCGTCCCCCCGGCGGCGTACGAACGGGACCCCGTATGCCGCGGCCCTCTCCGTACACGCCCGGCCTTCCGATCCGACGCATACCGTCCACCAGCGCCCGCGTGACCCACACCACAATGCCCCAATGGTTGCAACGGATCATCGCGATATGGATCACAGAGTCGCATGCCGGAAATCGCTCGGCGAAAGTGCGTTTCCCCAGCAAGGAGCGGGTATACGGCCGACTGCGCGGTCATCCGCACACTGTCCGTGATGATCCGGTCTGCCCCTATGGTCGACCTTTGCCCGTCGCTCCACGGCGGGCCCTGGCCCGCCACCCCATGGCGGGCAGTCTCATGTCGTCGTCCAAAGAGAGCGCAGGCGAGCGAGCACGTGCCGACGCAGTCCCCCGTCGTCCCCGGGCCCCGTAAACCCGTCGGCAGCCGTGCCGATACCGCACCCGATCCGCAGCAGAACCAGCCGGCGGATCCGGCACGGCCGGCCTCGGGCGAGGTGACCGTCGTCGACCCCGCCATGGTCAGGCGCGCCGTATCGGCGGCCGCGCTCGGCAATGCGATGGAGTGGTTCGACTTCGGCGTGTACAGCTACATCGCGGTCACCCTCGGGCATGTCTTCTTCCCGTCCGGGAATCCGACCGCGCAGTTGCTGTCGACGTTCGGAGCGTTCGCGGCGGCCTTCCTCGTACGCCCCATCGGCGGCATGGTCTTCGGGCCGCTCGGTGACCGGATCGGCCGGCAGAAGATCCTCGCGATCACCATGATCATGATGGCGGCGGGCACCTTCGCCATCGGCCTGATCCCGTCCTACGCGTCCATCGGCGTCGGCGCGCCCATCCTGCTGCTCGTCGCCCGCCTGGTGCAGGGCTTCTCCACCGGCGGCGAGTACGGCGGCGCCTCCACCTTCATCGCCGAGTACGCGCCCGACAAGAAGCGCGGATTCCTCGGCAGCTGGCTGGAGTTCGGCACGCTGGCCGGCTACGTCGGCGGTGCCGGCCTGGTCACGCTGATGACCGCGCTGCTGTCCACCGACGCCCTGAACTCCTGGGGCTGGCGCATCCCGTTCCTGATCGCCGGCCCGATGGGCATCATCGGCCTCTACCTGCGGATGCGGCTGGAGGAGACCCCGGCCTTCGCCCAGTTGGAGAAGGAGGCGCGGACCAAGGAGAAGGAGCGCCGCGAGGCCGAGAAGCGGATCGGCATCCGCGAGATGATCTTCGGTCAGTGGCGGTCGATGCTGCTGTGCGTCGGCCTGGTCCTGGTCTTCAACGTCACGGACTACATGCTGCTGTCGTACATGCCGAGCTATCTGACCTCTGAGCTGAAGTACGACGAGACGCACGGGCTGCTGGTCGTGCTCGCTGTGATGGTCCTGATGATGGGCGTCCAGCCGCTCGCGGGCCGGCTCACCGACCGATTCGGCCGCCGCCCGGTCATCGGCGCGGGCTGCGTCGGCTTCCTGGTGCTGTCCGTGCCCGCCCTGCTGCTGATCCGTCAGGGGTCACTGGCCGCCATCGCGCTGGGCATGGCCGCGCTCGGCCTGCTGCTGGTCACCTTCACCTCGGCGATGCCGTCCACGCTGCCCGCGCTGTTCCCGACCAAGGTGCGCTACGGCTCGCTGTCGATCGGCTTCAACGTCTCCGTGTCGCTGTTCGGCGGGACGACCCCGCTGGTGGTCACCGCCCTGATCGGTGCGACCGGCAACAAGATGATGCCCGCCTACTACATGATGGCGGCGGCCGTGATCGGCGGCATCGCCGTCCTGCTGATGTCGGAGAGCGCCCGCAAGCCGCTGCCCGGCTCGCCGCCGGCCGTCGAGACCGAGGCGGAGGCGCAGGAGCTCCGCGAGGCGGCCCGCCGCCCGGCCACGGCCGGCTCGGCGGCCTGACCAGACCCGTACCCCGAAGCACACCGGGGCCCGGCCGCAGACATCGACACTGCGGGTGCATCCGGAACCCACGCGCCCACGGCCTGCACGACCCCGCTGGGGTGGTGCAGGCCGTTGGCATGCGCGCAGCCTCCGACCCGAACTCCACACGCGGAGACCGCTGTTCTGGCAAGATCCCCTCCGTGTCGAACATTTCATCGATTACGTCCACGCGGATGACGTACACCCGCATAGGCCCGCTCCTCCACGAGATCGGCATGGTCTCCAAGGAGAAGATGCACAGCGTCCTCGACGCCTTCGCCGACTTCGCACACCACGAGCTGAGCCAGTACGAAGCCGCCTGCGCCCTCGAACACTTCGGCGTGGCGGTCTCGGTCCACGCCGACGACATCGACTCCATCCACGACGACTACGCGAGCCTGCTGGCGGAGGCCGAAGAGGTCGCCGGCGGCGCGGTCACCCTGACCAACGTCCGCCTCGTCGAAGGCGAAGGCGACTTCTCGGACGGCCGCTTCGACCGCCTCGAGTTCGAACGGAACGGCGAGCCCATCTCCCTCCCCGCCGAACACTTCGCAGACGACTACTACGACCACGAGGCGGCCTGCGAGGCCATCGCCCTCACCGCCCATGACGACGACCCCCGCTCATGGCACTACGTCGACTTCACCCGCAGGCCGCACGCCGGCTACGACAGCATCATGGTCCTCGCCACACCCGAGCAGACAGTGGCGCTGAGCGAGCAGTTGGGCTTCACATTTCCGTTCGGGGCGTGACCGGCTTCCAGGGATGAGGGGCGGGCGCGCGTGAGGGGCGGGCGCGCGTGAGGGGCGGGCGCACGTGATTGGCGGGCGCACGTGATGGGCGAGCGCACGTGACCGGCCTCCTCACATGACCCGCGTGCGGGCGTGACCGGCGCCGGCGGCCCGGGTCCCTCACGTACGCGCGGCGGCCCGGCGGAAAGCGCCCGGAGTGACACCGAAGCAGCGCACGAACCAGCGGTGGAAGTGTGCCTGGTCGGCGAACCCGGCCTCGGCGGCCGCCTCGGCCGTGGGGCGGCCGCCGATGAGCAGCGTGCGGGCCCGGCGCAGCCGCAGCAGCCGCTGGAAGTCGCTGGGCGCCATGCCGTACTCGGTCCGGAACGCCCGGTAGAGCGCGAAGCGACTGCATCCCGCGGCATCGGCGAGCTCCTGGGCGGTCACCGGTTGGTCATACGCCGCCCTGAGCAGATCACGCGCCCGCCGGGCCGCCCCGGCCTGCGCACCCGGGGGGAGTTCGCGCGCTCCGGCCGCCGTGGCGCGACCGGCGGCCGTCCGCCGCACCACGGCTTCGACGGCCGCGGTGAGCCGCTCCTCCCGTACGAGCGGATCCGCGCCCTCGACCAGCGCCGGATGCAGTCTGCGCAGCGCGCGGGCCAGCACCGGATCGTCGACCACCGGGCGCTCGAACAGCGGCATCGCGCCCCGGCCGTCGGTGACATCGTCGAGGACGGCGCGGACCACGTCCGGACCGATGTGCATGATCCGGTAGGTGAAGCCGAGTTCGACGGCGGACTCCCCGTCGTGCGGGTCGTCCGGGTTGAACGCCATCACCATGCCGGCGGCGCTCGTGTGGCCCGCACCCCGGCACGTGAAGCGCTGGGCGCCGGTCTCCGTCACGGCGAACGAATAGGCATCATGGCTGTGCGGGTGGAAGACATGGCGGACGAAGTGCGCGTGCATCGCTTCCAGCGGCCGGTCCGGATCGCGCCAATAGCGCACCCAGTCCCCGTCGTGCTGCCTGCTCATCGCTCCAGTCTGCCGCTCCGCACCAGCGTTCAATACGGCCGTCCGGATGCCGGACGAGACTCCCCGTATGACGACTGCACCGACCGCAACCACCACTCCCCGCACGGCACCGGCCGCTCCCCGCTTCGACACCAAGATCGCCGTGATCGTCCGGAACGACCTCGCCGACTGGCAAAAGCTGAACGTCACCGCGTTTCTCGCGAGCGGCATCGCACACGCCTCCGACGACGTGATGGGCAAGCGCTACGAAGACGCCTCGGGGAACGACTATCTCCCGCTGTTCCGGGAACCGGTGTGGTGCTTCACCGCCGATGCCGGGTTGCTGGCCCGCACCCACGCCCGCGCACTCAGCCGCGCCGTACCGACCGCGCTGTACACCGCCGACATGTTCACGACGGGGAACGACGACGACAACCGGGCTGCGGTGCGTGCGGTGACCACCGACCACCTCGACCTGGTGGGCCTCGCCGTGTACGGCCCCCGCGGCATCATCGACAAAATCACCAAGGGCCTGAAACTGCACGGCTGACGGGCGGGGTGCTCGCAAGTCTCGGCATCCTGGGTCGCGCCCAGTGCGAGCACTCAACAGACGTAAATAAAACTCCACTCGGTTGAGTTAATCAATCTCCAGGCCACGAAGCGTCATCACACCCTTCACCAGCCCTCCGCGTTAGTTGAACAGCACACTTTACTGGCGAATTCTGGCCACCCCTTGGCTGCATCTGATGGGACGCAACATGCACAATCACGGCGAAGTCGACTAACAGGCTGAGGCCGTAGGCCCGCTAGGTGCACTGTCAGTGGCGCAGGGTACGTTCGTAGTGGACCTGAGATGAGCATCAAGGGGGACTCATGGCTGCATCTGGCTTCGACGTAGACACAGACCAGCTGAAGAGTGAAGCGCCGAAATTTCACAGGGAATCTGTCGCCTTGGCCAAAGCAACAGAGAAGCTGAAGCATTCACTCGATGGACTTGGAGACGCTTGGGGGGACGACGAACAAGGGAAGAAGTTCGGGAATGTCTACAGCCCACATCTCAGCGAAATCGAGCGTGCCGCCCACGCTTTGGTGAAGGGGCTGGAGAGTATCTCCAAGACCATGAAGGACATGGCTGACAACCACGAGGCCACGGATCACGCCAACACCTCAGGGTTTAAGCGCAATGACGGCGGTGGGCATTGAGCGCCGGAGACAAGGCCAAGGAGATCGTCCAGGACCTCACCGGCATGTGGTGGCCGGAGGGCGATGAGGACAAGCTTCGGGAAGCCGCACGAGCTTGGCGGACCTTCGCCGAAGACGTCAAGGACATCACATGGGCGGCTCACAAGTCGGCGCAAGATGTCATCGACAACAACAAGGGCCAGTCGATCGAAGCTTTCGCGTCCTTCTGGCGCAAGTACCACGGTGGCGGCAAGGGCTATCTGGACGACGTTGCCGAAGCGGCGCGGGACATGGCCAAGGCGCTCGACAAGTTCGCGGACCAGATAGCAGAAGCCAAGAAGAAGATCGAGCACGAGCTGGAGATCGCCGGCGCGGTACTGGTCGCTGGTACCGCACTGGCCCTGTTCACCGGCGGCATCAGCGAAGTCGCGGCAGCCGGCGCCACAGAGGCGATCGTCGCCGCGGCCAGCACAGCCGGGGTTGCGGTCTCCGCCACGGTCGCTGAGATCGCCGGAACCGTCCTGGCCACCGCAGCGATCGGCGGCATCGAGGCCATCACTGTAGATGTGGTCGTTGCCCAGGGCGGGCGTAATCTCCTCGGTGACCAGCACGGCATAAATCTCGCTGAAATCAAGGACGCTGGCGTCTCCGGCGTCCTCCTGGGCGGTGCTTTAGGCGGAGCAGGGCGCGCCACCAAAGCCATCGCTGACGCCGGTGGCGTCAAGAATGTCCTCGGCAGGATGCACCTGGACGGCCTGGGCGGACCGCGCCTGGCCATGGCTGGCGAAGGGTCCGTCGGCCCAACCGGTCGCCCCTTGATGCGCAATGCTGAAGGAGGCGGTGGTGGAGCCTCGCGTGAAGCAGAGCAACCCAGCCCCGGTGACGCGCCACGTGATCACACTGCTCAATACCCAGTAGGTCGTCGAGGCAAGCAGGACGACATGAGCATTCGCTCGCCTGATGCCGACGACAAGCTTGTTAACCGGAGCAACAGAGAGGTCAAGGTAGCCCTTCCTGACGGAGCGAAAGCCAAGAACGCCCCGTCCACCATCCATGGACGCCCCTATACAGGCCATGCCTTGGACCGGATGCAGCAGCGCGGGTACATGCCGTCCGTGGTGGAGGATACAGTCAGAAACGGCGAGGCCGTCCCCGGGAAGATCTCCAACACGACGGCACACTACAATCATGCAGAAAACTTGACCGTTGTCACGAATACCGAGACAGGGCGTGTAGTGACGGTTTCCGGAGGGATCATCAAGCAATGAACAGTGAGACGGAGTGGTGGGCGAATCAACGCCATCTGCTGGAGCGCAGCCTGGCAGATTTCGATCGTCAGCAGATGCCGCTCAACACTCTTGCTGACGACCTGATGTCCTTCTCGGATTCGTTTGCCGATCGAGGAGGAGCATCCATGGAGGAGTTCGCCTCGCAATTGCAGATGCCCCCAGCGGAGTGGCTGGAGGAGTTCCGGTCTGCTGCCTTCGGAGTGGAAGTTATCTTCGCGGTCGCTGTCGACCAGAACTGGGATACTCTCCCTTCCGAACAGGTCACGTCCCTCAATGGTGAACTCGATCGACTGGAGGAACTTATCTCCCGGCTGCCGATGTAATGGCATTCCGCCTTTGCGCCCCGCTCCGCCGCGGGGTGACCGTCGCGGTAGCTACTGAGGGCTCCGTTGTTCGGAGCCCTCAGTCGTCTTGTTATCTAGATACCCAAGATTTTGCCTGTACTTGTTCGCATTCTCGTATGCCCCCGCGGTTTTCGGCAGACACCCGGCCACGATCGCTGATCTGGTAACCGTTCGCTCTCCCAGGTCCTGATTGCAGCGGAGCCATCACCACTGTTTGCGGCATGAGCCACCGTCCCCTCCTGTCCAGCGTATGCCCGTCACGTAGCCGTACAACGCAGATCCGTCAATCCGGCCTGGTTGCCAAACCTCCACCGGCGGCTGACCAAGCAACCCGGGGAACTACATGCGGAAGCCCCCGTCCCATGCCTGCCGATGCATAGGGCGGGGCGCAGAACTCCACCAGGGCCCGCGATGTCAAGAAATGGGGCCTCCCGGGTAAGCCCCAGCCCTTCGATCGGCGGATCGTTGCTTGCCGACGCACGAACACACCGGCGCTGTCGCTCTCGAACCAGCGAAGCACGTCGCTCTCGAACCAGCGAAGCACAATGCGGACTTGCTCCGGGGGGGGCTTCCACGGCTGGCCGGCATCAGGACCGTCCGGCTGCAACAGGTAGCGCGAAGTCCATTCCAGGACCTCCCACCCCAGCGTGCGGGTTTCCGGCGGCACGCCGTCCGGCCATGTGCGGACTGGCTCCAGGGAGAGGCCTGTCATGGGCTCACCTCCCATCAAGTATCCAAGTTTCAATGGTTAGTTGGCCGCGACATCGCTACCTTGGAAGTTGCCTGCCTGAACACCAGCTCCAGGCGCGGAAAAAAGGGGAACACGGGGGAAAGCCCGCCCTCGGGCACCGCCGACAAGGGACGGCGGAACCGGGGGCGGGCGTCCCCTCCACAAGCGGGACGTGTGTACCGCGTACACGTCCCAGGCGGGTCCCCACCCGTCTTCCGCGAAGGAGCTGTAAGCAGATTCAGGAGGTGCAAGGTGGCCGAGAAAAAGAAGGAGTGGCGCAGGGAACTGGCGTCAAGGTTCGCCGTCGCAGCAATCGTGAAGGTGCTGTGGGGGGTGATCTTTGAGCTGGTGATCCGTCCTCACGATTGATCTTGGCGTGGTGCCCCGGTTCATCCCTTTGCCGGGGCACCGTTCACCTCCTCGCGTGAGGAGGTGATGGACCAATCAGACGCCAGGGTCTCCGGCGGCCTTGCGGTAGATCTCCATCAACGTCACGCGGGCGGCCTCTCGCGGGTCGTCTGCGCCGCTTTCACGCTCCAGCTCCACGCGAGCCCGTCGCCGGGCACCTCCGTGGTCAGGAGATCGGTCATGCCGGATAGCACCGCCTGGAGCAACTGGGCTGAGAACTTACCGGAGTTGAGATTCGGACTCATGGCCTCCGCCAGATACAGCGCGGTGGCCCAGTCGCTGGCCTCGTAGAACTGCGACTGTCCGGACTGGACCAGGGACGCGTACCAGCGCCCGGCGATCGGGTGCCAAACCTCGTCCGCCGGCGGTACATCCGGGGCGCCTCCGCCAGGAGCCTTCACCAGATCCGGCCCCTCACCCTTGTTGCGCCTTCGACGCTGGTCACTGCGCTTCGGGACGGGGCCCGGCATGGTGTCACCGCCAATAGAGATGCCAGAGTGTGGATGTCGGGCGCTAGACTTCGCTCATGTCGTGCGCTGATAGGGGGTGGAGATGGACGACGCAGAAGTACACATGATCGTTGTGAACTCATACCGTGAGGCGGCACGCCTTACCGAATCTGTGCTTCTGATTGACACTCCGATGGGAAGCGGCAAGACAGAAGCCCTTGTCTGGCTCGCGCAACAGGCAGCAACTGCCAGTGCCGTTGGCGCCGCCGGTGAGCGTCTGCGGAATGCCACTACCGCATCGGAAAGGCGTACTGCGGCGCGTAAATTCCTCGAAGCATTGTCGGACCTGATCCGGTCCCTTCTGCAATTCCTAGTGCGGACTCTGCTGCTCCTGCTGTCCCGCTCGCTGAGCCAGGCCACACCCGAAGATGGTCCCGTATGGCAGCCGGAGCCGCTCGATGTGTCACCACAGATCCGGCCCAGGGGGCCGAACTCTGTCTTCCCCGTGGTCACCTACCGGGGCGGGCACTGTCGCAGTGCACTGGGGAGCGCCGTTCTTGCTGCTTAAGTGACCCGCCGACCGTTCAAGGTCGGAAGGCTCATAAGTCGTGTTCAACCTGCCGGAAACGGCCCCGTGGGGTGCCGTAGTAGCCGTTGTCGTGCTCGTGGTCATCGTCTCTGGAGTGACTACGCTGGCGCGCTTCCTATGGCCTCAGGAGTCCAGCCACCGAAAGGAATTGTGGCTGAACTACTTGCATGAGCGCGCGCGTCGTCGTCGGCAAATTGACGAGCGGGAGTAACCCGAGCGCTGGAGGTGTGAGGGCCCTCACATGAGCAGCCCTCGCCCGTTACACTTCTGACGGCCTCGGAACCCGTACACGATCCGGGCTGCTATACGCTTGCGATCCGGAGACCAAGATTAAGGGGGCATACCCCCAGGTCAAGCGCTAGACGGTCAACAGACCTTGGTGATGGCCGCCAGGTGCGGGTAACTGAAGGTGGCCCGCAGGGTGCCGCGTACGGCCACTCGGTCTGAGGTGAAGAACGCGTCTGCCGATACATCCACCTTCACGTCCCGCCGAGTGATGGCCAGCACTCGGTCCTTGGGCAGGCCCCAGACAGTGCCAGGCGTGACGGCCCGCGAGACATACAGCGGAACGCCGGCAAGGATCTCGCGCGTGGGCTGGGTCGAGTCCGGGCTGAGTAGCGGGACGTTGCTTCCGACCTGCTGCTTGAGCAGGGCCAGGGCCAGGGCATCACGGGGGTGAGCGATGAACGCCGTGAGCGTCGCCCCTTCGGTGGCCGCCAGGCTGATGGCCTCCTCGAACGGGTCGAGGTTGGCCCACTTCTTCGGGGCCGCCACGTTCGTGACGCCGGGCAGTGCTTCCAGCCCGCGTGGGGCCGGTCGGGAAGGTTGCCGAAGAAGGCTGCGTCCACCTGTCGGGCAATGGAGCGGGCCAGGCCCTGGCCTACGATCTGCTGTGCGTCCGGGCTTGAATCCTCGGCCAGCTCAGAGGACACGACCGTGAGACCGGCCACCTTGGACGGGACGGCCACGTCTTCGCCCAGTGCCGCGTCATCTGCCGGTATGTCGTCGCCTTCGTTCAGCCATGCGGCTCCGGCGTCCTCTTCCACGATCGGGACGTTCATGCGCGTGGCGAAAGTCGTCACGGGGGTGGCTACCTGAAAAGCCACGGCAGCATCCTGTACGGGCCGGATGATGAGGTCCGCGTAATCGTCCGGCGTGAACGCGTGCGCGCCGGGTGCGGTGGTGAACATACTCAAGATGACTCGCCTTTCCTAGAGTTCGCCAGAGCCGCGAGAACCGCTGAATAGGGTTACGCCACCGCGCCCGTTGCGGCGTTGCTCACGGGCCCGCTGGAATGCGCCTGCCTAGGTGGCCGGCTGACGCCCGTTGGCGTTTTTGGGGTCCAGTCCGCCGACGCCAGCATTCCGGAGCATCTCCCGTTGGTGTATGGCCGTATTGGGTACACGGGCGCGCTCTTCCAACTCCTCGGTGGACACGTTGCCGAACGCGCCCAACATCTCCGGCGTGACGTATTGGAATCGCTGCGCCAGATCCGTGATCGTGTCCTCCCGATCCCGCTTGCTCTTCTCCTGTTCCAGTTCCGTGATGCGCTGCGTCAGCTCCGCAATCCGCGCCGCTGATTCACCGTCGGGCCTGGCTCCACGGGCGTTGTGGGATTCTCTGTCATGGGGACCTGTGGGCCCGGCTCCTGCCCCTCCGTGGGCTCAGGCGTGGAAGGCACGCGCACTCTCCAGACCGGTAATGGGAAGGATGGAGCGCTTCACCTCGTCCTCCACCAACTCCCCTCGCTCACGGGATGCGGATATGAAGGCGTTGAACTCCAGGGTGATTTCCTGGCGCTTGCTCGCGTAGTAGTCGTGGGTCGGCACCGCGTCGATAGCCGCTGCCCACCACACCAGGTCCGTCAGGGCCGCCAGACACTGGCGGTAGAGATTAATTCGCTCGTGCGTTGCGTTCATGTAGCGCCGTCCCTTGATTCGGTAATGAGGTGAGAGCGGAGTACCAGGGCGTTCAACTCCCGCTCCACACTTAATTGTCATGGGTTTCCCGGGCCTTACCTTCACCGGATGACTGGCGCTGCCGGTATCGCTTGGCACCGCTCCGCCGCGAGCATGCGCCTTCGCTCCGTCTTGCAGCCGGCGCACACGGTCGGCCATTTGCGTTTCTGGGACGCCGGACGCTCCACCGTGAATCCATGGCGACATTCCGCACATTGGGCCGCGTAGGTCTTGCGGCCGTTCTCGATGGTGACCACTCCGCCCGCTGTCTCATACGTGCGCGCGGGAGCCTCGGTCATCTTCCGCCGAGCGCGCTCCCGCTCAATTGCCGCGTGCATGGAGAAGGACCCGTGGGGGTTCAGCACCCAGGCAGGAGCGTCCGCCCCGGAACATGTTTCAGCCTCCCTCCCTCAGCTCCGCCGGGTCGACGCGCCGGACCGTCACGTCCGGGTATGGCTGGGCGAAGTCGAGCCCCGGCCCGCCCGTTGGATCTCCTCGCCGGTCCGGCCCTCCGCCGGATTGGGGGCCGTCCCGCTCAGCGCGTGGAACGCGCCTCCATGGAGGTCGTCGCCCCGGGCGGATATGACACGGTGGTCCGCCCGTATTCCGTCGACACTCTCGTCACCAAGGCCCGTCCAGGCGACGCGCGCCAAGGCGTCATCCGGGGTTGCCGGGTCGTAGCCATGTTCCGTCTCCGGCGCAATGGGAGGGACACCGAATTCCTTCTCGGCTTGTCGGGCCAGGGCTTCATACAGGTGCGGTGGCACGATCGCCACGGTTGCCTCCGGGCATGAAAAAGGCCCGCCAGTAAGGGCGAGCCTTGGTGTCTTTGGTGTCCTGGACTTCGCCGTTCACTCGGCGTTAGCGTCGTCGTTCTCGCGCCCCCTGCGGCGCTGCCGATAGGCGCGCTGCTGGCAAGCCCGCGAGCAATACCGCCGGGTGCGGCCCGTAGACGCACCACCGACCGCTAGCCCGCAGACTGCGCACGGCACAGCAACTGACTCTTCCTTGACGAATCCAGCGGCGTTGTAGGCATCTTGGCAGTCAGATTCGGCATCCTCGTAGGTGCAGTGCGCACGCCGAGGATCGTGCGTGAAGAACACATCTCCGCACCTTCGGCACACACGCCGTAGCTCCGGCCTGCTCTCCTTCCGGGCCCGGTAACCCGCCTTTCGGCACGCCTCGCTGCAATACCGATGCTTGCGACGGCGAGGCTCACCACATTGTTCGCACTCCGGCACTAGGAACCCCCGTTCTTGCAGCGCGCGGAGACTCTCCGCTTCCATAGGTGACAGAGGTTTGATGGCCAACGGAACCCACTTCTCACTCATGGTCGACTGTGTGAGGAAACTCGACTCCACGTCCTCGCTTTTATCCTCTTCCCATAGATCTCTCTATAGGAAGACCCTGGAAAGGGGGACACGGAGTCGAATTGCGTCACACACGACAATGTCTCTTGACTGTTGCCTGGGAGCCGTTACACAAAGGTGTGACGCGGCCTCGTGGGATATGGCGAAGGGCCCGCCCCTCCAGAGAGGAACGGGCCCAAGGGGCTCCGCCGGTTACTGGTCGCCTCACCCGTCGCACACGACCGATTCAGGCGCAGAGACGCTACTACGCCATTCCGTCGTCGCCTTTGCGGGGACGCTCCGCCCACCGGACCAGAACACGGTCACACGTATTGGCGTTCCTTCCCCTGCCCTGCGATTTGGCGATCCGGACAGAGTCGATGAACAGCGCCAGGAACTCCCGCTTCTCTTGCAGATCCCATGCAGCCCACGGGGATCCCTCCCCTATCGGGTCACCGTCCACCGTCGTCCACTCTCCAGGGATCGCCACGGCCACGTCCGTCGCCGCGTCCAGTTCCTTCAAACGCTCCCGTGTCCGCTGTTCATGGGCCGTCAGTCGCTCCACGGACTCACGGAACATCTTGGTTCCCACGGGTCCCGCGTACAGGCCTTCTTGGCGGTCCTGGTAGAGGGTCCGAAGCGACTCCCGGACGTGCTCCAGTTCCGAGCGGGCCGCCGCGTGTTCCGTTTCCCTTTCGGAGGTGTCCTGTTGGTGGGCGAACCGGCGAGCGGCCTCCGCCAGCCACTCCCCGTCGTCCTCGTCCGAGGTGTCCATCGCCGCGAGTCGCGCCCATACCCGGCGAGCCACTTCGTCGTCCGCGCCGCCCATGCTGATGACCAAACCACCATGGCCAGGGACAACGCCCCCCGCACGATTGCACTTGTAGTAGAGCTTCCCTGAGCGCTTGTCACAGACCATGACCGAACCGCACACATCGCAGAGCAGGAGGCCATGTCCCGCCAAGAGCGTGGGCACACGGCGCCCGGACCGCACGACCGTCTTGGTCCGGCCGTCCAGCACGTCCTGAAGCTTCCACCACTCATCCGCCGGAATGATCGCTTCGTGCGACTCCACCGGGCGCCCCTCATCGTCGCGAAGGATCACCCGCTTCCCGGCCTTGCCGGGGACCGCGTTCCCGGCCGCGTCCGTGCTTCTCTCCTGGCGCCCCTGCCACTCCATGGCGTATCCCGCCAGGCGCGGATCCCGAAGGACGCGCAGGACCGTGGAAGAGGTCCAGCCTGCCCGTTCGGCTGCTTCGGATGAACCGACGCGGGCCCGTCGCGCCTCCATTCGCTTCGCTCCCGCTTCTCCCAAACCGGCCATCTTCGTGGGCACGCGTGACTCATTCAGCCGCTTGGACACAGCGGATGCGGTGAGTCCGTCCGCGATCCACGACGCCATGTCCCGGACTACGGGGGCTTCTACAGGGTCCGGAACGAGACGGGTCACAGTGAGTTTGCCCCGAGTCTCGCGCTCCGGCTGGAAGCCGAAGGGAGCGACGCCGGAGACATGGCTACCGGCTCGGCGAAGCGCGTCTTTCGTGGAGGTGATGTACGCAGACTTCAGGTCCGACTCTTGTTGTGCGAGTCCGGCGATGATGGCCAGGATGCCGACACCTACCGGGGTGGAGGTGTCCAGGTAGGGCTCCTCCACCGAGACCAGGCGAACGCCGTATCGCTCCAGCTCATCGATGATCTTCATGGCTTCCAGCGCTCCCCGTCGGGTGAGCCGGGACAGGGAAAACACGATCACGGCGTCCACGTGGCCGCCACGAACGGCGGCCATCATCTCTTCGAATCCGGGGCGGTGAACGCTGGGGTCCCACCCCGATTTCCCCACGTCCTCGAAGTGACCCGCGTCGTCCCAGCCCTTGGATGCGATGAGGGACGAACAGCGCTCGCGCTGAGCCATCGGTGATGCCTGGGAGTCGTCGTCGCGACGCTTGCTCTGACGGATGTAGGAGACTGCTCGCACATGATCGAGGTTAGGCGTAGAGCCTAACTCCCGTTTCCTGAGAGGTGCCATGTGCCTAGCGTAGTCAAGATCAACGTTCTGACCGTCCCCGCCGAGCAGCGGGAAACCCTGGAGAAGCGCTTCGCTTCCCGCGCCGGCACCGTGGATTCCTCCGACGGCTTCGAGTGGTTCGAGTTGCTGCGCCCCGTGGAGGGCACCGACCAGTACCTCGTTTACACCCGCTGGCGGGACGAGGAGTCGTTCCAGGCGTGGATGGAGGGCCCGATGAAGGCGGCGCACCAGCAGGGTGGGGGCGCCGAGAGTGGGGAGCGGCCCAAGCCCGCCGCGTCCGGGTCGACCCTGTGGTCATTCGAGGTGGTGCAGCAGGCCGGTCCCAGGCAGGGCTGAGCCGGCGGCGGCGTCACCCGAAATCCGTTGTGCGGCATGCCGTTCCGGTCGTGACAATGGCTCCATGTGTGACGCCGCCGCTCTCCGTCCCGCCTGGTCCGTTCGTGCGGAGGCGGCCTGGTCGCCGGACGCCGGGGCGCTGTTGCGCGAGTACTACACCGAGGTGGCCGACCGCTACTTCACGCTGTACGAGGGCCGCCGGTCGACACCGCGGGAGATCGAGGAGGGGCTGGCGGAGTACCCCAGTGCCGATCTGACGCCCCCGTATGGGGTGCTGCTGGTGGCTCGGGCGGGCGGGGTGGTCGCGGGCTGCGCAGGGGTGCGGCTGCTGGACGCGCGTACCGCGGAGCTCAAGCAGATGTTCGTACGGGCTCCCTGGCGCGGGCGCGGTGGCGCGGGGCGGCTGCTGACGGCGGCCGAGTCGGCCGCGGCGCGGCTGGGCGCCGAGCGGATGCGGCTGGACACCCGGCGGGATCTGGTGGAGGCGGTCGCGCTCTACCGGCGGCACGGCTTCGCGGAGATCGAGCCGTATCACGACGACCCCTACGCGGAGATCTTCTTCGAGAAGCGGTTGGCCGGCGCTCCGCGTTCGGCCGAGCCGGCGGATCGGCGGCCCTCGCCCGGCTGAGCGTGCCGACCGGCGCCCCTCACCCGGCTGAGCATGCCGACCGGCGCCCCTCGCCCGGCTGGGCGGGCCGACCGTGACGGACCGGTCCGAGCCCGTGCCCGACCCCGTCAACCCCCGCAAGGCCACGCTCACTTCGCCCGGTCGGGCCGATGCGGAGCAGGCGGATGAGTGCGGGGCAGCGGTTGCCGGGCGTCGCCGTTGTGGGGCTCCTCCGCGTCCGAGCCGCACAGTTCCGCCGTCAGCTCCCGGACGAGTTCGGTGAGGTCGGTGGGCCGGTCCCTGGTCCACCAGTCGCCCAGGAGCTCCGCGAGTGACTCCTGGCGGGCGGCCGAGAGCCGGTCCGCGCGCTCCCGTCCGCGGTCGGTGAGTTGTAGCAACAGGCCCTGGCGGACGGCGAGTCCGCGCTCCTCGATCTGCCGGACACCCTCGGAGATCACGCCGAGCGGCACCGTGCTGCGTTCGGCGAGCAGCCCCGGCTCCACCGAGCCGTAGCGGTGGATGCGCAGGATCAGCCAGCTGGCGGCCGGTTTGAGGTCGAGGCCGGCCCGTGCAGTGATCTTCTCGTAGATGTGTTTACGGCCCTCCAGGCTGCCGAGTTTGGACAGCGCGCGGGCGACCTCGTCGCGTGAGGACCGTTCGACGGGGTTGGAGGAGATCACCTCGCTGGTGTCGGGTGCCGTGACACTCCTGCGCAGCGGCTCCTCCTTGAGGAACCAGGCCAGCCCGAACGCCACCAGGACCAGCGGCACGGCGTAGAGGAAGACACCGGTGATGGAGACGGAGTAGGCGCTCAGGACACCGGCGAGCTGCCCGGCCGGCAGCCGTGCCACGGTCCGCGGATCCTCGGCGATCCGCGACGGGTCGACGCCCGGCGGCAGGGGGTGTCCGGCGAGGGCTTCGGCGATTCGCGGGCGGAGGTTGTTGGCGAAGACCGTGCCGAAGAGGGAGACACCGAACGAGGCACCGATGGAGCGGAAGAAGGTGGCGCCGGAGGTGGCGACGCCCAGGTCCCGGTAGGGGACGGCGTTCTGCGCGATGAGCACCAGCACCTGCATGACCAGGCCCAGCCCGAAGCCGAAGACGAAGAAGCAGGCGCTCATCTCGGCGACGCCGCTGGCCGGTTCGAGCCGGTGCAGCAACAGCAGGCCGAGTACGACGACGCCGGTGCCGGCGATCGGGAAGACCTTGTAGTGGCCGGTGCGGCTGACGATCTGGCCGGAGCCGGTGGAGGCCAGCAGCATGCCGAGCACCATCGGCAGCATGTGGACACCGGACAAGGTCGGTGTCACGCCCTGCACGACCTGAAGAAACGTCGGCAGGAACGTCATCGAGCCGAACATCGCGAAGCCGATGACGAAGCCGATGACAGCGGTGAGCGTGAAGGTGCGCAGCCGGAACAGCCGCAGCGGCAGTACGGGCTCGGCGGCCCGGCGCTCGATGGCCACGAACGCCGCCAGCAGTACGGCGCCGAGGAGACCGAACCCGATGATCTGCCAGGAGCCCCAGGGGTAGCTGACGCCGCCGAGCGAGGCCATCAGCACGAAGCAGGCCGCGGCCGCGGCGATGGTGAGGGTGCCCAGGTAGTCGATCCGGTGCGAGGCGCGGCTGCGCGGGATGTGCAGCACGGCGGCGATGACGGCGAGCGCGACGATGCCGACGGGCACGTTGATGTAGAACACCCAGCGCCAGCTGAGATGGTCCACGAACAGGCCGCCGAGCAGCGGGCCGAGCACGCTCGCACCGCCGAAGACGAAGCCGAACAGGCCCTGGTACTTCCCGCGTTCGCGGGCGGCACGATGTCCCCGACGATCGCCATCGACAGCACGATCAGACCACCGCCGCCCAGCCCCTGAAGGGCCCGGAAGGCGATCAGCTCCCCGATGTTCTGCGCGAGACCGCACAGCACCGAGCCGATCAGGAAGATCACGATGGCGGTCTGGAACAGCCGCTTGCGGCCGTACTGGTCACCGAGCTTGCCCCACAGGGGCGTCGCTGCAGTGGAGGCCAGGAGGTAGGCGGTGACCACCCAGGACAGATGGTCGAGGCCGCCGAGTTCGCTGACGATGGTGGGCAGTGCGGTGGCCACGATGGTCTGGTCGAGCGCCGCGAGGAGCATGCCGAGCAACAGCGCGCCGATCGCCACGAGGATCGTCCGACGGGACCGGTCCTCGCCGGGGACGGCAGGAGCGCTGGTGTCCTGCGCCATGAGCCTCTCCCTCTGTGCCGGGGTGCCGGGTGCCGGGGTGCCGGGTGCCGGGTGCCGGGTGCCGGGGTGTCCATTCCTTCCCGTGGGGACCGGCCTTCGGACCGGCCTTCGGACTTCTTCCATCCTGGGCGGTGGTGCCGGATATGGCCCGCCGAGCGGTGTCCGGTATCCGGGGGCGCACGGGGGACGGCCGGGGCGGGCCGGGCGGATGTGGTCGAGCGCCTGCGCGGGGCGGGTGACGTCTGGATAATCGCTGCCGGTTCGAGGCGTCGAGGGAGGGACCACTCGTGACGGCACGGAACTGCCCGCACTGCTCTGCCCCGGTACGCGGCGACGGCCGGCCGGCCTGTCTGTGCGCGGCGGTCGGCGCGGACGACTTCGATCCGCTGCGCGTTCGGCCGTACGTGTCACTGCCCGACGGGGAGGAGGGCGCGGGCGAGGACGCCGGGAGGGGGTTCGGAAGGGATGACGGAAGGCATGACGGGAAGGGCGACGGCGGGGACGAGGGTGGGGTGGGCGGTGCCGGTGCCGTCGGCGTGGCCGGTCCGGGTGTCGCCGGAGCAGGTGGGGCCGCCGCCGGACCGGGCGACCCGCTGGACGACTTACCCGGGGTGGACGCGGCGGTGTACCGCGCCGATACGTCCGCCTCCACCACTTTCCCCGCCCAGTCCGCCCCCTCGGCTCTCCCCTCCCCCGACCCCCTGGTCCCCCGAGCGCGGCGCCGCTCCGGTCCGACCTCCCGGACGTTCGCCGCGGCCGAGGGGGAACCGTCCGCCGGCCCCGCCGGCCCCGTGCAGCGCCGCACCCGCCCCCGGCCGGCCGCCCTGGTGGCCACCGGCGCCGCGGCCGCCGTCGCCGCCGCCCTGATCGGTACCGATGCGCTGACCGGCGGCGTCCGGGACCGGGCGGCGCCGCCCGACCAGAGCACCGCCTCCCCCAGCGCCGCCCTCCCCACCGGCGACGCCCCCACACCGAGCGCGGCCGCCTCCTCCCCCACCCCCGGCCGCTCCCCGTCACCCGCCGCGACCGCCACCGGCCCGCCCCCGGCCACCGTGCGGCGCTACCGGACCCGGCTTCCGCGTCCCCCCGCCCCCACCAGGGCGTCCGGCAGCGTCGCCGAATCCCCCGGCAGCCCCTCCCCGGCCTCCAGCGCTCCGCCCACCGGGCCGCTGGTGCTGCGCGAGGGCGCCTCCGGGCCACAGGTGGCGGAACTCCAGCAACGGCTGCAGCAGCTCGGCCTGTATCCGGGCGCAGCAGACGGCCGCTATGACGCGGAGGTACGGGCCGCGGTCTCGCGCTACCAGCGGCAATACGGGGTGACCGGCGACCCGGACGGCGTCTACGGCGCCGGGACGCGGGCGTCCCTGGAGTCCCGCACCGGAAAGCCATAGCCCCGGCACGGGGGCGCTGACCGGGGCCGGTTGTCGACACCCGGAAACGTTTTGTATCGTGTGAGAACAAAGTGGTTCCGCCCGCACTCCCTGACCGGCGGGCGGAACCACTTGACCTTCTGCACGGCCGGTCCCGCCGTCCGCATGCCCGTAGCGCCGAGGAGCCCGCCGATGACGGCCACCACCACGCTCACCGCCCGCGCCCTGCTGCTGGACATGGACAGCACGATCGTGAACTCCGAGGCCGTCGTCGAGCGCTGCTGGCGGCGCTGGGCGGCCGAGCAGGGGCTGGACGCGGACGAGGTCCTGACGGTCGTCCACGGGCGGCAGGGCTGGGCCACCATGGCGGCGCTGCTCCCGGACCGCCCGATGGAGCGCAACCTGGCGGACAACCGCCGGATGCTGGCTCAGGAGACCTCCGACATGGACGGCGTGGTGCCGGTTCCCGGCGCACCCGCCTTCATGGCCGCCCTGGCCGGCCTTCCGCACGCCCTGGTGACCTCCGCCGATATCGCGCTCTCCGACGCCCGGATGGGTGCGGCCGGGCTGCCCATGCCCGCCGTGCGGATCACGGCGGAGAGCGTGAGCGCCAGCAAGCCCGATCCGGAGGGCTTCCTCAAAGGCGCCGCCGAACTGGGCTTCGCCCCCGAGGACTGCCTGGTCTTCGAGGACTCCGAGGCGGGCATCGAGGCGGGCCGGGCGGCCGGTATGCGGGTGATCGGCGTCGGCGACCGCGCCGTCGCGCTCGCGCCCACCGCGCACGTACGCGACCTCACCCAGGTCCGCGTCGAGGCACGCGCGGACGGCGTGCTCGCCCTCCACCTCACGGACTGAGCAACCGGCCGCGCGCGAGCGGCCCCCGGCGGCGCCGTACCGCGCGCCGCCCGCGCCCTGCTCAGCCCGCAATCGCCTCATACAAGCTCAGCCCCGCCAACACGAGCATCACGCACGCGGCGACCTTCGTGATGAGCCGGAGCGGAACGTACTTCATGAGGGTCCGGCCGCCGAGGATGCCCAGGGCCGCCACCGACCACAGGGCCAGGACGGCGCCGACGCCGACCGAGAGCGGGGCGTCGTACCGGGCCGCGAGGTTGGCGGTCATGATCTGGGTCAGATCGCCGAACTCGGCGACCAGGATCATCATGAAGCCCGCCCCGGAGACCTTCCAGAAGCTCTGGTCGGCGGGCTTCTTCACCTCTTCCTCGTCGTCGCCCTTACGGAAGAGCAGCACGGCGGCGCCCGCCAGGAAGAGCACACCGACCACGCCCTGTACCCAGCGGTGCGGAAGCAGCGTCAGCACACTGCCCGCGGCGATGGCGAGCGCGACATGCACCAGGAAGGCGGCGGCCACGCCGGCGAAGACGTAGGAGGCGCGGTAGCGGGTGCCGAGCATCAGGCCGGCGAGGGCGGTCTTGTCTGGCAGTTCGGCGAGGAAGACGACGCCGAAGACGACGGCGGCGATGGTGAGACTGAACACGGGGTGGCATACCTCGATCGGTCGGGCCGCACCAAAGAAGCCCGGGAAAGGGGTCGCTTCGGCACGGCAGCGTCAAACACTGCGGCCGAAGGTCTCGCTGGCGCCGTACGGCTGCGTACCGCGCTCCGGGCGCCGGCTCGCCACGTCGCCACAGCGCGCGAGGCGCGCTCCACCAGGGGTGGTGGTCGGGCGACGGGAGGGCATTATGTCGACGGTCCGGCAGAGAGCTACTCCCCTTCTGCTGCCCCCGAGGGTACGCGGTGCATTCGGCCGCGCGCGACCAGCTCCAGCACCACCGCACAGGCCGCCGCCTGCACCGCCAGCAGCGCGACCAGCACGAACAGCTGCACCGCACCGGCCTGTACGGGCGAGGCGCCGCCCAGCAGCATGCCGACGAACGCGCCGGGGAGTGTGACCAGCCCCACCGTCCGGGTCTGGTCGAGCCCCGGCAGCAGGGCGTCCGACGCGGCCGGGCGGGCAACCTCCATCCGCGCCTCCCGGTCCAGCAGCCCCAGCGCGAGCCCCGCCTCGAACTCGCCGTGCCGGGTCTCCAGCTCGTCCAGCGCCCGCCGCCCGCCCAGCACGGTGGCGGTCAGCGCGCCGCCGATCAGGATGCCGGTGACGGGGATCAGGCTCAGTCCGCGCGGCGGGACCAGGCCGGTGAGCAGCAGCAGGGCGACGACCGGGACGACCCCGGCGGCGATCGGCGCGGCGGCCCACCACCAGGTGCGGTTCTGGGTGATCCGGCGGCCGGCGGTCCGTACCGCCACCGTGAACATCAGCAGCAGGAAGCACAGCAGCCACGGGAGCGCATGCACCACCCAGCCGATGAGGTAGGAGACGGCGGCGAGTTGGGCGGCCGCGCGCAGTCCGGCGACGGCGATGGCGCGGGCGTGGCCGAGACGTGCCACGCCGGCGAGGGCCACGGCGACGACGAGCAGGACGGCGAGGACGACCCCGAGGGTGGCGTTGACCGGCAGCAGCACGCGCTCACTGTAGGGGCGCGGCAGCGGGCGCATGCGCGGGAGCGGTTCAACCGGAGTGCGGTTATGCACTTATGGCCTCCCGTCAGCCCTTGAACTGACGTGGGCATGTCGCCAGTCTGTTACCTGGTGCCCGTCCCATGGAAACCCCACTTCGTCACCATGGGCCGCACCACATGGCAACTTCCCCCCCACATACAGGGAGTTTCGATGGCAAAGGTCTACGCGCGTCGAGTTTCCATCGCCGCGGGTGCGGCCGCCGCTCTGGTCGGCACGCTGGTGTTCAGCGGCCAGTCCGCCCAGGCAGCGCCGCCCAGCCCCCCGGACGCGGCCACCGCACGGACGTATCTCGCCGACATCAAGGAGCAGCCCGAGGGCTCGCTGGACGGCTACAGCCGCGCCAAGTTCCCGCACTGGATCGACCAGGGCAAGAACTGCAACACCCGCGAGGTGGTCCTCAAGCGGGACGGCACGAACGTGCAGCAGGACAGCAGCTGTGCGGCCACGAGCGGCAAGTGGGTCTCCCCGTACGACGGGGCGACCTGGACCAAGGCCGCCGACCTCGACATCGACCACGTCGTACCGCTGGCCGAGTCGTGGAGGTCGGGCGCCGCGCAGTGGACCACCGCGCGCCGCCAGGAGCTGGCCAACGACCTCACGCACTCCCAGCTGATCGCCGTCACCGACAACGTCAATCAGGAGAAGGGGGACAAGGACCCGGCGAAGTGGCTGCCGCCGAAGGCCTCGTACCACTGCGAGTACGCCCGGATGTGGGTGTGGGTCAAGCATGTGTACGGCATGACCGCGGACTCCGCCGAGAAGGCCACACTGAAGAAGATCCTGGACGGCTGCTGAGCCCTCGTCCCCGCGCCCGCCGGCCGGACACCACCGGCCGGCGGGCCCGCCGCCCCCCGCCTCCCGCGACACCCGGTGTGCTTATCCTCTGACGACGACATGGGGAGGCACCGATGGCCGGACTGCGCGTGGGACCGCTGCTGCGGTACGTCGATGCCACCAGCGCCACGGTGTGGGTGGAGACCGACCGGCCGTGCGAGGTGCAGATCCGCTGCGACGGCGGGGTACACGGCGCGGAGCGCACCTGGCAGGTGGCCGGGCACCACTATGCGTTGGTCCCGGTGACCGGTCTGGCGCCCGGCAGCGAGACGCCCTACCAGGTCCTGCTGGACGAGGGGACGGTCTGGCCGCCGCCCGACAGCCCCTTCCCCGCGAGCACGATCCGCACCCTCCCCGCTTCCCCGGACCGGCCACTGCACTTCGCCTTCGGCTCCTGCCGCTGGTCGGCGACGCCGTCGGACGCCTCGCACGACCCGGTCGGCCCGGACGCCCTGGACGCGCTCGCCGCCACCCTCGCCGCCGATCCCGGCCGGCAACGCCCGGACGTCCTGCTGCTGTTGGGCGACCAGGTCTACGCCGACCAGACCTCCGAGGCGACCGCCCGTGCGCTGGCCGGCCGCCGCGACCTCAGCGAGCCGCCGTGGCAGCAGGTCGCCGACTACGAGGAATACACCCACCTCTACTACGAGTCCTGGCTCGGCCCGGAGGTCCGCTGGCTGCTGTCCACGGTCCCCAGCTGCATGATCTTCGACGATCACGATGTGATCGACGACTGGAACACCTCGGCGGCCTGGCTGGCCCGGATGCGGGCGACCCCGTGGTGGCGCGAGCGGATTCTCGGCGGTCTGATGTCGTACTGGGTGCACCAGCACCTGGGCAATCTGTCGCCCGCGGAACTGGCCGCCGACGAGTTGTACACCCGGGTACGGGCCGCCGGCGACGGGACGGACCTGGTACGGGAGTTCGCGGAGGCGGCGGATGCCGATCCGGCCTGCGTCCGCTGGAGCTACCGCCGGGACTTCGGCCGGGTACGCCTGGTCATGATCGACACCCGGGCCGGCCGGATCCTGGACGAGGGCGGCCGCGCCATGCTCGACAAGGCCGAGGGCGAATGGCTGCGGCAGGCGGTGCTGGAGGAGCGCGGCGGCTACGACCATCTGCTGCTCGGCAGTTCGCTGCCCTGGCTGCTGCCGCATCTCGTCCATGCCGCCGAGGGCTGGAACGCCGCGCTGTGCGCCGGTGAACGCGGCCCCCGCTGGGCCCGGCACAGCGAGTCCCTGCGCCAACGCGCCGACCTGGAGCACTGGGCGGCCTTCCCCGATTCGTTCACCGCGCTCACCGAGCTGATCACCGAGGCGGGCTCCGGCAGGGACGCCCCGGCGACGGTCTGCGTGCTGTCCGGTGACGTGCACCACGCCTATGTGGCGGAGCCGCGCCGTCGTGGCGCCGGCCCGCATCCCGCGAGCCGAGTGCTGCAGCTGACGTGCTCGCCCGTCCACAACAGCATCCCCGGCGTGCTGCAGGCCGGATTCCGGTTCGGCTGGAGCCGGCCGGGCCGGTGGCTGGGGAAGCTGCTGGCCCGGCACGGACGGCTGCCCCGGCCGCCGGTGAAGTGGCGGCGTACGGGCGGCCCGTGGTTCGGCAACCAGCTGATGACGCTGACGCTGGCGGGCCGTGCGGCGCGTCTCGCCCTGGACCAGGCCCGCCGGGAGAAACAGGGCGGCGTCCGGCTCGTGACGGTCTGGCGCACCGAGGTGGCCGATGCCCGCCTTGCCGGGGAATCCACCGCTGCGGACGGTCCGGTACCGGGAACGGATCGGCCGAAGAGCGGATGAGGCGGGCGGCCCGGTGTCCGTGAGGGGACGCGGTACCCCGGGCAGCGTCGTTCTTTGCCGTACCCGGGTGCCGCGCCCGGATACGGGGCGGTGATGATGGGGCGCACGTTTGCCCGTCGCCCGTACCCGGGCGGCCGCGCCCTCCACGCGCCGGCCGTCCGCCGCACCAGGGAGCGCCCCTCTTGGCCGCCGAACGTCTCGCCGACCGCCACGCCCGGCCCGCCCTCGCCCTCGTGGGCGCCGGACCGCGCGGCACGAGCGTTTTGGAGCGGCTCTGCGCCTCGGCCGCCGAACTGGCGCCGGGCACTGAGCTGACCGTCCATGTCATCGACCCGGCCCCGCCCGGTGCCGGGCAGGTGTGGCGCACCGCCCAGCCGCCCGAGCTGCTGATGAACACGGTGGCGTCGCAGGTCACGCTGTTCACCGACGACAGCGTCGAGTGCGCCGGTCCGATATGTCCCGGACCGAGCCTGTACGACTGGGAGGGGTGCGAGGTCGGCCCGGACGACTACCCGGGGCGAGCGCTGTACGGCCGTTATCTGGAGTGGGTCTTCCGCCGCACGGTGCGCACCGCTCCCCCGGAGGTGACGGTCGTGACGCACCCGGCCCGGGCGGTGCGGCTGGCCGAGGCGCCCGACGGTTCGCAGTCGCTGACCCTCGACGACGGCCGGACACTGCACGGCCTGGGGGCGGTGGTCCTGGCCCAGGGCCATCTGCCGACCGCGCCGGACGCCGAGCAGCAGCGGCTGGCCGACTACGCCGCCGGGCACGGTCTGCACTATCTGCCGCCCGCCAACCCCGCCGATCTCTCCGCCGAGCTGGAGTCGCTGGCCCCGGGCCACCCGGTGCTGCTGCGCGGCCTCGGCCTCAACTTCTTCGACCACATGGCGCTGCTGACGACGGCCCGCGGCGGCCGGTTCGTCCGCGGTACGGACGGTGCGCCGGCGTATCTGCCGTCCGGCCGTGAGCCGCGGCTGTACGCGGGCTCCCGGCGCGGCATCCCGTACCACGCACGGGGCGACAACGCGAAGGGCGCCCACGGCCGCCATCTGCCGCTGCTGCTCACCCCGGAGGTGCGCGCGGCCTTCCGCAAGCGCGCCGACTCCGGTGACCTGCCCGACTTCCTGACGGAGGTCTGGCCCCTGATGGCCAAGGAGGTGGAGACGGTCTACTACGAGGCGCTGCTGGCGCGGCGCGGCGCGGGCAGCGAGGCGGTGCTCCGCTTCCGGGAGCGGTTCCTGGCCGGCGCGCACCGCAGCCCCGAAGAGGCCGCCGCCCTGGACGCCTTCGGGATCACGCCGGACGCCCGCTGGGACTGGGACCGCCTCGCCCGGCCGCACACGGAGCAGTCGTTCGCCGGCCCCGCGGCCTTCCGGGAGTGGCTGCTGGGCCATCTGCGCACGGACGTCGCGCACGCCCGGGAGAACAATGTGTCCGGCCCGGTCAAGGCGGCCCTCGACGTACTGCGGGATCTGCGCAACGAGCTGCGGCAGATCGTCGACCACGGCGGGCTGGCCGGGGTGTCCCGCCGCGACCATCTGGACCGCTGGTACACCCCGCTCAACGCCTTCCTGTCCATCGGGCCGCCGCGGCGCCGGATAGAGGAGATGGCGGCGCTGATCGAGGCGGGGGTGCTGGAGGTCGTCGGCCCGCGGATGACGGTCCGGCTGGGCGCCGCCGACGGCCGTGGGCCCGGTTTCACGGCCCATTCCCCGGAGGTGACGGGCTCCCAGGTGACGGCGGCGGCGCTGATCGAGGCGCGGCTGCCGGAGCCGGATCTGCGGCGCACCGGGGACGCGCTGCTGGCCCGGCTGCTGGCCGACGGCGGCTGCCGCCCGCACACCGTGGACGGCTACGAGACCGGCGGGCTCGATGTGTCGCCGAGCCCGTACCACCTGATCGAGGCCGACGGCCGCCGCCATCCGCGGCGTTTCGCGGTGGGGGTCCCGACGGAGGGGGTGCACTGGGTGACGGCGGCCGGGGCCCGCCCCGGGGTGGGGTCGGTCACCCTCGCCGATACGGATGCGGTGGCACGGGCGGCGCTGCGGGCGGCGGTTGCGGGGGTACATACAGGTGCCGGTGCGGGCGGAGGCACGGTTCCGGCAGCACGATCGGCCGCTTCGAGCCAAAGGTCCCATATGGCCAGAGGTTGAAGTTGCAAGTATTGATTAGGTTTCCCTAACCTGTGCCTCCAGCGGTTACCCGTCCCCAGAAACCGTAGGAGCCCCCACATGTCTGCACCCCTGGAATCCTTCCTCCAGAGAGCCACCCCGCACGTCCTCGCGCTCTTCCGCGTCGTCATCGGGCTGCTCTTCGCCTGCCACGGCGCGTCCTCGCTCTTCGGTGTCCTCGGCGGCGCCATGGGGCAGGGCGGCACCCTTCCCACCGGCAGCTGGCCGGGCTGGTACGCCGCCGTGATCCAGCTGGCCGGCGGCCTGCTGGTGCTGCTCGGCCTGGGCACCCGCCCCGCGGCCCTGCTCAGCTCCGGTTCGATGGCGTACGCCTACTTCTCCACGCACCAGGGCACCGCGCTGTGGCCGATCCAGAACGGCGGCGAGGCGTCCGTGCTGTTCTGCTGGGCCTTCCTGCTGCTCTTCTTCACCGGCCCCGGCTCCTGGGCGCTCGACCGGGTCTTCTTCGGCGCGCGCACGGAGCCGACGGCGCCGGCCGCTCAGCAGGAGCCGTCCGCCGCCTGAGGCACCGGCTCCGCCCGGGCCCGTCACGTCCGCGGCCCCGCACTTCCCGGCCCGTACGGCATCCCGCCGTACGGGCCGTGCCGCTTTCTCCGGCCGGCCGACCACCCGGTCACCCGGCCGGTTGGGGCCCGAGCGCACAGGCGTACGCTGTATGGCCGAAGGGCCGCCCCTGCCGCACCGAGCGACGTCGCGGCGGGGTTCGGACCGGGAGTAGGACGTTGCTGGAAAGCCTGGGGTCCCTCAGTGGCAACCCGTGGGTGTATGTGGTCGTCAGCTGCTCGATCGTGCTCGATGTCTTCGTCCCGATCCTGCCGAGCGGGATCCTGGTGATCGCCGCGGCCACCGCCTCCGCCGGCGCCGGGAGCGCCGTGGATGCGGTCGGCCGCGTCGATGTCACCGCCTCCGTCGACGGCGGCGCCCATCTGGCCCCGGCGTTCTCGCTGCTGCTGTGTGCCGCCACCGCCTCGGTGCTCGGCGACATGGTCGCCTACCGGCTCGCCTGGCGCGGCGGTGACCGCTTCGACCGCGCCATCGGCCGATCCCGCCGGCTGACCGCGGCGCAGCGGCGACTCGGTACGGCGCTCACCCGGGGCGGCGGCATCGTCGTCGTCCTGGCCCGCTTCGCGCCCGCCGGACGGTCCGTGGTCAGCCTGGGCGCCGGCGTCGCCCACCGTACGGTCCGCGAATTCCTGCCCTGGTCCGCACTGGCCGGCCTCGCCTGGGCCGCATACAGCGTGAGCCTGGGCTACTTCGGCGGGCAGTGGCTCGGGACGTCCTGGGTGAGTACCGCCCTCTCGGCCGTCGCCCTCTTCGGCGCGGGATCGGCGGCCGCGTTTTTGATGCGGCGGCCGGAGCGGGGTACGGCGCGCTGACGGACACCCCCTAGCGCAGGTGTTTCTGCTGTACCGCGGTGAGGGCGCGGACGACGAAGACGCCGGCCGCGGCCGCGGCGACGACGGTCGCATCGATCACCAGCAGCGGGGGTGCGTTCGTGTAGGCACGGGCGATGACGGCGTCCGTAGTACCGGCGTACAGGCTCGCCCCGCCCAGGAAGCCGACCAGCCACAGGCCCCACCACCAGTTCACGGCGTGCGGCAGACGCTCGCCGGGGGCGCTGGCGCGGTGGACGTCCGCGACGACTCCCCGGGGGATCCACAGGTTGGCGATGGGGACGATCCAGCCGGCGTAGACCCAGGGCCAGGCGTAGCGCGGGCGCTGTCCCGAGAGGGTGTGCGCGTTGTCCCGGACGCGCCACAGCCAGGCCAGGAAGGCGAACGCGCACAGCAGCGTGGCCACGTCTCCCAGGGCACTGACGAGGTGGTACGTGTTCTCCAGCGCGGTCAGTGTGCGGTGCTGTCCGGCGCCCTGGTCCGGCGGTCCGGACGCCGGCTGTCCAGCCGCGGCGAGCTGAATCTGCCATGCGGCCCGGGCCGCCCAGGCAGCGCCGGCGAGGGCGAGGGCGGCGACGGCACAGCGGGCCGCTCCCCGGACCGGGCGCAGAGCGGGCGGTGCTATCTGATCGTTCACGTGGTCGTCCTAAGTCCTACGGGAGGTCGCGTCATCCCTACGGGAGGCCGCGTCGGCCACAGGCCACTCCGTCCGAGCCGGCGTTCCCCCTCGACATTGAGGGTCGGAGTATTGGGGGGTGGCCCGCCGGGTTCAGGAGCGGCCGACATCATCGCGGCGCACCTTCGCGGGGGCGGCTCCCAGCGGAACCGTCCGGCTACTGTAGCGAAGCCGCCCTTCCACGCGTTGACCTGCGCGGTCACGCTTCAGTGGCACACACCGGGGCGGGCCAGACCCCGATCCGGAGTAAAATCGGCCGTCACACCACGCCCCCCGTCTCCTGTGAGCCGTTCGCGCTCCCCGGACGCCGGACCGGGACCGCCCCCCTGGGCGGCACCCTCGGCGGGGTCCGAACCACACACGCGAGGCACACTTCGGTGAACCAACCGCCGGTCGTCGAATGGACCGAGGCCGACGAGGCCCGTTCCGCCCGTTGGCGCTCCGAGAACGGCGCTCCGCCACCCCGCCGCATCGTCATCGCGGACGACCGGACGAAGGCCGACGACGCCTACAAACTCGCCTGCGAGGGCACCGCGCTGCTGTGGCGCGGCGATTTCCACAACGCCCGCCAGCTGCTGACCGCGATGGCCCGCCGGATCGACCGCCGCCCCCGCAAGGCACCGCCCGCCGACGTCACCCAGGCGTTCCATCTGCACCGCGCCGCGCAGAACCAACGCGCCCGCATCCTGGGCATGCTGCTGGTCCCGCTCGATGCGTCCCTCACCGTCCCGCTGCACCGCGCCCCGGACGTCCGCGAGGCCTGCGCCAGGGCGTACGGCCCCGCTGAGCCCGCCGGCGACGAGGCGTCCGGGGCCGCCGAGGGCGCGGATCCGACCGCCTCCCTGGTCTCGCTGCGCGAGCTGCTCGGCCTCATCGGCGCCAACGAATGGCGCAGGAAGGGAGTGGAGATCCCGGCGCTCGGCGGCGACCGCATCCATCCGCACTACGGCGTCTTCTCCCCGGCCCGCGGCGAGTACGTCGACCTGGTGGCCGAGGCCCCGCTGCCCTCCCGGGAGCTGGCGTTCGACATCGGTACCGGCACCGGCGTACTGGCCACGGTGCTCGCCCGGCGCGGAGTACGCCGGATCGTGGCCACCGACCAGGACCCGCGGGCGCTGGCCTGCGCCCGCGAGAACACCCAACGGCTGGGCGTCGCCGGACAGGTGGAGGTGGTCGAGGCCGATCTGTTCCCGGCCGGCCGAGCCCCGCTGGTCGTCTGCAACCCCCCGTGGGTGCCCGCGAAACCGACCTCCCCCGTGGAGCATGCGGTGTACGACCCGGGAAACCGGATGCTGCACGGCTTCCTGGGCGGCCTCGGGGACCACCTGACACCGGACGGCGAGGGCTGGCTGATCCTCTCCGACTTCGCGGAACACCTCGGTCTGCGTCCGCACGCCGCACTCCTCGACGCCTTCGCCGCCTCCGGCCTGACCGTCCTCGGACGGCTCGACATCACCCCCCGCCATCCGCGCGCCCGCGACACCTCCGACCCGCTCCATGTGGCCCGCGCCGCCGAGGTCACGTCCCTGTGGCGGCTGGGCCTGGCGGGCGGGGGCGCGGCCGACTCCCGCTGAGGCCGGGCGGGTTGGGGCCGGCGCGGGGCGGCGGTGCGGCCGCCGGGCAGGGCCGGTATGGACCGGGAAATGCAGCCGCCGGCTCGGGGTGCGGCCGCCCGATGGGCCTCCCGGTCGGGCACGATGGAGACATCATGGATCTCCGGTACCTCCTCTCCCGCGCCCGTGGCCTCGCCGCCTCCGCGACGCCCGGCCGGCGCCGGCTGCTCGGTATCACCGGCCCGCCGGGCGCCGGGAAGTCCACCCTCGCCGCCCATCTCGTGGCCGGGCTGGCCGGGCAGGCGGCGCTGGTGCCGATGGACGGCTTCCACCTCGCCGAGGCGGAGTTGCGCCGCCTGGGCCGCGGGGACCGCAAGGGCGCACCGGACACCTTCGACCCTGCCGGCTACGCGGCACTCCTGGCCCGTCTGCGCTCCCCCGAACCGGACACCTCCGTCTACGCCCCGGCGTTCGACCGCCGTATCGAGGAACCGGTCGCCGGCAGCATCCCCGTGGCACCCCACATCCCGCTCATCGTCACCGAGGGCAACTACCTCCTGCTCGACTGCGCCCCCTGGTCGCGGGTGCACGCACTGCTCGACGAGGTCTGGTACGTGGAGCTGGACGGCGCGGAGCGGATCCGGCGGCTGATCGACCGCCATGAGCGCTTCGGACGCCCGCGTGCCGATGCCGAGCGGTTCGTGCACGCCTCGGACGAGGCCAACGCCCGTGTCGTGGCGGCCACCCGCGAACGCGCCGACCTCGTCATCCGCTTCACACCCGACGAGGCTCCGTCCCCCGAGGGCGCATAGGCCCCTTCCCGGCCTCCCTCACTCGGCCGTCGGCGAGCAGCCCGGCCACCGACAGGGCGCCCCAGCCCACGGAGACCGCCACCGCCACCGCCCGGCGGCCGCGCCCCGGCAGCGTCGCACCGAGCAGCACGGCATCCCCCAAGTCGGCGGCGATCCGCACATATGCGGCGGTGCGCAGCGCCGGCCCTTCCGGAGCCAGTGCCAGGGCCAGCCCGCTCACCGCGTCCCGCCAGGCCAGTGGACGCAGCGAGGTCCGGGTCGCCGGCGCGGTGCGCCCCGCGGCATCGGCCAGCCCCGAGGGCCGGGCCAGCAGACCGGGCGCCGCGGCCACCGCCACCCCGTACGCCGCCGTGGCCACTCCGACCGCACGCAGCAAAGAGACCTTCATCCACCGTCCGCCTTTTCTCACCCACCGGTCACACGAGCCCCGTCAGGCTCGTTCTCCTCTTCAACCCCTTTCCGCGGCAGCCCCCTTCCCAAACGACATCACGAGTGTCACCATGACACCATGAGTGTCATTGAAGGGGAGTCGCTGAGGGGGAATCAGTGAGGGGGAATCAGTGAGGCGAGTCGGCATCATCGAGGGGGAGTCCACGTCCATGAGCACCATCGAGCGCGGCGGCGACGGCGAGGGAGCACCGGCACCGGCACCCGAGGAAGACCTGCTGTACGGCGTCATCCGGCGCCTGTGGCCACTGCACCGCACGGTCGTGCGCGCGGTGGAACGCGAACTGTCCGGCACGGGCCTGACCGCCGGCGAACACGCACTGCTGGACGCGCTGCACGCCGAAGGCCCGCGGACCGTCCCGCAGTTGGCGCGCGCGATGGACCTCGACCGACAGCCGGTGCAGCGCTGGGTGAACCACGCCGTCGAACTGGGCCTGGCGGTGACGGCGCCCAACCCCGCCCACCGCCGCTCGTCGCTGATCCAGCTCACGACCGAGGGCGCGGAGGCGATACGCGGAATCCAGAAGGCCGAGACGGCGCAGCTGCGGCAGCGGCTGGCCGATCTGCCCGCCGAGGACCTCCGCACCGCACTGAACGTGCTCGACCGACTCGGTGAGGAATTCCGGCACCTCGGGAACGGCTCACACGTTCCACCGGAGGAAACCGACAGTCACGGCAATACCGACGCCCATCGCATCCAGCCCAGCTCCCCGCATCCGACGCACAAAGGACGGCCCAGAGAATGACCCGCAGAATCACCGCCTGGTCCGAGATCGACAACGGCATCGTGCCGGTCGAGGAGGGCGAACTCTTCTACGAGACGGCGGGCTCGGGCCCCGCGGTGGTACTGCTGCACGGCGCGATGCTCGACCAGCACATGTGGGACGAGCAGTTCGCCTGGCTGGTGAACTCCGGCCTGCGCGCGATCCGTTACGACCTCCGCGGCCACGGTCTGTCCTCCACAGTGGCCGGTGACTACGCCCACCACGAGGACCTGTGCGCCCTTCTCGACGCCCTCGACGTCCCCCGCGCCGTCCTCGTCGGCCTCTCCCACGGCGCCCGGGTCGCGCTGGACACCGCCCTCGCCCACCCGGACCGGGTGACGGCTCTGGCGCTCGCCTCCCCCGGGATCAGCGGCCGCGCCTTCACCGACCCCTTCCTCCTGGAGCACATCAAGGAGCAGGTGGCGGCGATCGGCGCACCGGACGGCGTGGAGCGCTATATCGAGCACTTCCTGCGGATGTGGGTGGACGGACCGCACCGCGAACCGTCCGCGGTGCACCCGGGATTCCGTGAGCGGATGCGCGCCTCGGCCGAGGCCAATGTGGAGGTGCATGGCGAGGGGACGGCATCCGGTATGCCCCTGGAGGTCGGTGCCGCCGGGCGGCTGGGGGAGATCCGGGTGCCGACGGTCGTCTTCGACGGCGATCTCGACGGCCGCGACATCTCCGCCAACGCCCATGCGATAGCGCTGTCCGTCCCCGGCGCCCGCAGGATCCGGATACCGGGCGCGGCCCATATGGTCAATCTGGAGCACACCGCGCTCTTCGACCAGGAACTCCACGCCTTTCTCTGCTCCCTTGACCTGTGACGGACGGGCATCTCCCGCCGACGGCGCTCCCGCCCGTCCCCGGATCCGCCCCACGGACCGCACCCCTCCCCCGTGGCGGTTAGAGTGGCCGGGCCGTGGTGTTCGGGAAGACCGGTGACGGACCTTGAGGTCCCAGACCGGAGCGGCCCTCGCCACTGTGATCGGGGAGTTTCCACCCCTTCCGCAGATGCATGACGCCTCTGCGGCGCCACTGACCGCAGCCCGCGGCCGGGAAGGCGGGGGCGGACGCGTGCACCCGTAAGCCAGGAGACCGGCCACGGCATCTCACGAACTGATCCACGAGGTGCTGGAGCGTGACCGCCGGATGGCCCTGTCCACCGATACCCCGACCACCCCTGCCTCCGGCGCCTTCCGCTGGCGCCGGCAGGACACCGTCCGTACCGCGGGCTTGATGGCCGTCATAGCCGGACTGCATGTCGTCGCCTTCGGCGTGCTCTTCCTGCTGGTGGTCCCGCACCACTACACCGTCGGCAGCCAGGTCTTCGGCGTCGGGCTGGGCATCACCGCGTACACCCTCGGCATGCGGCACGCCTTCGACGCCGACCACATCGCCGCCATCGACAACACCACCCGCAAGCTGATGGCCGACGGCAAGCGGCCGGTCTCGGTCGGCTTCTGGTTCGCCCTCGGCCACTCCAGCGTGGTCGTCGTGATGGCGGCCCTCGTGGCGGGCGGCGCGCAGCTCGCCGGCATCCTGCTCAACGACGAATCCCGCATGCACCAGATCCTGGGCATGGTCGGGACCACCGTCTCGGGGTCGTTCCTCTACCTCATCGCCGCCCTCAACCTCATCGCGCTGTCCGGGATGTGGCGGGTCTTCCGCGAGATGCGCAGCGGCCGCTACGACGAGGCCGAGCTGGAGCGGCAACTGGACTCACGCGGCTTCATGAACCGCTTCCTGGGGCGGTTCACCCGCTCCGTCTCCCGCCCCGGCCAGATGTTCCCGCTCGGCTTCCTCTTCGGGATCGGCTTCGACACCGCGACCGAAGTGACCCTGATGGTGATGGCGGGCAGCGGCGCCGCGGCCGGTCTGCCCTGGTACGCCGTGCTGTGTCTGCCGCTGCTCTTCGCCGCCGGAATGAGCCTGTTCGACACCCTCGACGGCACCTTCATGAACTTCGCCTACCAGTGGGCGTTCTCCAACCCGGTGCGCAAGGTCTACTACAACCTCGCGATCACCGGCCTCTCGATCGCCGTCGCCTTCTTCATCGGCACGATCGAGCTGGTGACGGTGCTGCACGACAAGCTCGCCCTCACCGACCCGCTGACCGGCTGGATATCCGGCCTCGACCTCGACAACGTCGGCTTCCTCATCGTCGGCCTGTTCGTGGTCGTGTGGGCCGCGGCGCTGGCGTACTGGCGGCTGTCCGGCGTCGAGAAGCGCTGGACGGAGCGGGCCGGGCGAGCGCAGCCGACGGAGCCGGAGGGTACGACAGGTCCGGCAAGCACGACAGGTCCGGAGGAAGAGGTGCAGCCGGCGGGGCGGAGTGGACAGGAGGAGCGGGCGGCGTCGGACGCCTGAGGACCGGTCCGCCCCCGCCCCCTCAGGTAGCCGACCCCGCCGCCGCCCCCGTCATCAGGTCCGGCCCCCAGCGCTCCAGTGCCGCCGCCAGATCGAGCGGCAGCAGGCGATCCGGCTGGTCCGGGCCGGGCCAGTCCTCGCGCGGGACCCGCCACATCACCTCGAACTCGTTGCCGTCCGGGTCCTTGGCGTACAGCGACTTGGCGACGAGGTGGTCGCTGGCTCCCAGCAGGGCGCCCCGCTCGTCGAGCCGGTCACGCGCCGCGATGAGTTCGCCGAGCGTGCCGACCTCCCAGGCGAGGTGGTAGAGCCCGACGCGACCCGCTTCGGGCCCGGGAGCCCCGGGACCCACGGTGAACAGCCCCAGGTCGTGATCGTTGAGCGAGCCGGGAGCGCTGAGAAACGCGGCGCGCCCCGGCACTTCGACATCCACCGTGAGCCCGAGAGCCTCGGTGTAGAAGGCGACGGCCCGCGCCACCTCACGTACATAGAGCACCGCGTGATTGAGACGTCGTACCGACATGGCCCTGCTCTCCGCTCTTCCGCCGTGACACCACCATGGTGCCGCCGCACTCCCCGTTTCCGACTCCGCTGCACCTGCCCCGCCGGGCCGGCATCCGTTCCTTTGCCCGGACCGAGCGCGGTGTCTGTTCCTCCCGTCCCGGGCCGGCATCCGTTCCTGCCCCGCCCGGCCCGGCGTCACTTCCGGACCAGCAGCATCACGCCCGCCACGACCACTCCCAGCACCAGTGCGGCCACACCGCGGACCGGCCGGTGGACCCGCAGGCCGGGCAGGAAGCGGTCAACGGCCAAGCGGCCGGGCCCGGTCAGCGCCAGGGCCGCCGCACCGGCGGTCAGCAGCAGCTCGTACTCCACGCCCTTGGGCGCGAAGAAGCCCCCGCCCCACTTCACGGCCAGGGCATTGACCATCGTGCCGACGACCGCCGCGGCGGCGAGCGGGGTGAGCAGCCCGGCCACCAAGCCGAGCCCGCCGAGCGTCTCGCTCAGTCCGGCGACGACGGCCATCGTCCGGCCGGCCGGATAGCCGCTCATCGTGAAGAACTGCCCGGTCCCGTCGAGCCCCGGCCCGCCGAACCAGCCGAACAGCTTCTGGGCGCCGTGGGCCGCCATGGTCAGCCCGAGCGCGAGCCGCAGCACAAGCAGCCCGGTGTCGTAGCCGTACGGAGCGGGCTTGTCGCGCATCGAGACGCCGAGGCGGGAGGGCTCAAGAGTGCTGAGGGGGGACGTCATGAGAAGCGCTCTTTCACAGGTCGAGGACCGGCCCGCGAACCGACGGGCCAGTTACTTGAAACTTCAAGTCACTCTCGACGATACACAGCACCCCCCACGGCGAACAACAGCGCGCGGCGACCCCGGACGGCCCGCCGCGCACCCACCCCACACCGTCCCTGCTCAGGACGGGTCCGGCGGTGCCGCCGAGGGCCGCCCGAGGAAAGCGGCGATCGCGCGGTCGAAGTGGGGCCGGGCCACCACCGGCCGTTGCGGGGCGGCGGTCGCCGTGCGCTGCGGTGCCAGGGCGGCGGCGACGGCCTGTTTGGCGGCTCGGATCGCCGCCGGCGGATGGTCGGCGATCCCGGCGGCGAGGCGGCCGACGTGCTCGGCGAGCCGGTCGTCGGGTACACAGTGGTCGGCGAGTCCGAGGGCCACCGCCGTGCGGGCCTCGACCAGCCGGCCGGTGTAGAGCAACTCCCGTGCCGTGCCCGGTCCGGCCAGGGCGACCAGCCGTGCCGCGAAGACCGGGCTGGCGAGGATGCCGAGCCGGGCGATCGGCATCCCGATCCGTGCGCTGTCCGCCATGAGCCGCAGATCGCAGGCGAGGGCGAGCTGGCACCCCGCCCCCGCGGCGACCCCGCGGACCTCGGCGATCACCGGGACCGGACAGTCCTCGATCGCCGTGAACGCCGCTTCCATGTGGGCGAAGGACTCCTCGACACGGCCGGGGTCCGCCGCCACCCAGTCGGTCATGTCCGACCCGGCGCAGAAGGTGTCGCCCTGCCCGCGGATCACCAGCACCCGCAGCGCCCCGCACGCCCCGAGCTCCCTGATCTGCCGGGCCAGGGACGCCCAGGCGGCGGCGGGAAGGGCGTTGCGCCGGCCGCCGTCACCGATCCGGATCTCGCCGACGGCGCCGGAGCGCGTGAGCGCGACGGCGGGTTCGGGGCCGGTCACCGGGGTCACTTCGCGGCCTTCCGCGCACGGAGACCGGCCAGTTGTCCGGGGCCGGCCCCCAGGGCGGTCAGTACCTGTGCGGTGTGCTCACCGTGCCGGGGCGGCGGGGTGCGTACGGCCGCCGGGTGCTCGGACAGCTTGAGCGGCGAGGCGAGCGTACGGAGGGTGCCGGCGTCGGGGTGCTCGATCTCGGCGACCATGCCGCGGGCGATCACCTGGGGATGCCGTAGGGCCTGGTCCACGGTGTTGATCGGACCGACCGGTATCCCCGCCTCGGTGAGTTGTGCGGCCCACTCCTGGGCGCCGCGGGCAGCCAGCGCGCGTTCGATCAGCGGAAGCAGCTCCCCGCGGTGGCGGACCCGGTCGGGGTTGGTCGCGAACCGTGGGTCGTCGGCGAGAGCGGCGAGTCCGATCGCGGTGGCGAAACGGCGCCACAGCCCGTCGTTCCCGGCGGCCACCATGAGATGACCGTCGGCGGTGGGGAACGCCTGGTAGGGCACGATCGCCGGATGGGCCGAGCCGTAGCGCTGCGGGACGTCGCCGGAGGCGAAGTAGCCGGCGGCCACATAACTCAGCCAGGCCACCTGGCCGTCCAGCAGCGAGACATCGACCCACTCGCCCCGGCCCGTGCGCTCACGGCTGCGGAGGGCGGCGAGGATGCCGAGGGCGGCCCACATGCCGGCGGCGAGGTCGGCGGGGGACACCCCGAAGCGCACCGGCGGCCCCCCGGGCTCGCCGGTCACGCTCATGACCCCGCTCACCGCCTGCGCGATCGCGTCATAGCCGGGCTCCTGCCGGTACGGCCCGGTCTGCCCGTAGCCGCTGATCGAGGCGTAGACGACGCCGGGGTTGCCGGCCCGGACGTCCTCGTAACCGAGACCGAGGCGGGCCGCGGTGCCCGGCCGGAAGTTCTCCACGATCACATCGGCGGTGCCCGCCAGCTCGTGGATCAGGCCGCGGCACTCCTGGTCCTTGAGGTCGACGGCGATACCGCGCTTGTTGCGGTTGACGCTGTGGAAGTACGCCGCGTCCTCGCCCTGGAAGGGGGGACCCCAGACCCGGGTGTCGTCTCCGGAGACGGGGTCCTCGACCTTGATCACATCGGCGCCCAGGTCGGCCAGCATCATGGTGCAGAACGGCCCGGACAGGATGCGGGACAGATCGAGGACCTTCAGACCGGTCAGCGTTCCGTCGTGGACGAGCCAGGGCCCGGGGTGTGGTGCGGGGTGCATCGGGTCTCACGCCTCCGTTCCGGTGGAAGGCGCCAACGGGCCGTCGGACGAGCCCAGTTCGAGCAGGAGCTCCATGCAGATGGCGGTGGCGTCGAGGAAGTAGTCGACGCGCAGGTTCTCGTTCGGCGCGTGGTTGGCCTGGTCGGCGTTGGCCAGCGGCAGGCCGATGCTGGGCAGCCCGAGGACGTCGGTGAAGACCCAGTCCGGGAGGGTGCCGCCGTAGGCGGGTATCAGCAGCGGGGGCCGCCCGGTGACCCGCGAGATGGCCGCTGCCACCCGCGGCGTGTAGGGATTGTCGATCGTGGTCCGGGAGGCCGGTGTGCCGCCGGTCTTGACGACCGTCACCTCGGGGGCGTGGACCCGCAGATGGGCGGCCACCCGCTCGAAGACGGCCTGCGGATCCTGGCCCGGCGTCAGCCGGATGTCGACGCCCGCCTCCGCGGTGTCGGGGATGATCGTCCGGGCCACGTCACCCGTGCTGATCCCGTTGATCGTCAGCGTGGGCCGGTCCGCCAGGCGTTCGTAGAAGGACAGCCCGTCGAAGGCGGGGTCCATCCCACTCAGCCCGATGTCCCCGAGGACCTGCGGCAGATCGAGCGGGAGCGCGGCGAACGCGGCGCGGTCGGCGTCGGGCAGCGGTTCGCGGCCGTCGTCGAAGCCCTCGACGAGGACCCGGCCGGCCGGGTCCTTGAGGCAGGCCAGCGCGTGGACCAGCTGCCAGGCCGGATTGGTCGCGACATTGCCGAAGTTGCCGGAGTGCAGGGGACGGCTCGGACCGGTCGCCCGCAGCCGGAGCCGGAGCATGCCGCGCACCCCGTGCGAGACACACCATTCACCGGACTCGTGCACCGACCGGTCGCTCCAGACGACCAGATCGCCGTCGAACAGTTCCCGGTGCGCGCGCAGGGTGGTCGCCAGCGTGGGGCTGCCGATCTCCTCCTCGCCGTCGAGCAGCACCGTGACCGAGCAGGGCAGTTGGCCGGCGTACTCCTCGAACAGGCGCAGCGCCTGCAGATGCGCATAGTGCTGGCCCTTGTTGTCGCCGGTGCCGCGCCCCCAGATCCGCCCGTCCCGCAGGACCGGGGTGAAGGGGTCGGAGTCCCACTGCTCGCGCGGTCCGGCCGGCTGGACGTCGTAGTGGCCGTAGAGGAGGACGTGCGGCGACCCGGCCGGCCCGGCGCGGTGGCCGACCACCAGCGGCCGGCCCCCGTCGCTCGCCAGCACCGACGGCGTCAGGCCGGCCCGCTTGACCTCGTCGAGTGCACGGTCGGTCGCGGCGGGGAACCCCTCGCCGGTCGCGCTCACGCCGGGTTGGCTGACGTAGTCCATCAGTCCGGCGATGAGTGCGTCCTGGCGCTCGTGCACCAGATCACGCGGGGTGCCGGGGAGCTGAGCGCGGATCGTCGCAGCGTCCGTCATGGAAGTGACCTCGTTCTCTCGTGGGGGGCCGGCGGGCAGGGACCCGTCCGGCAGCAGCCGTTGGCGGCTGGTCGGCGGTGCGTACGGAATACGGCCGGCGGGTCAGCGCAGGGCGAGGAGGCGCCGGGCGGCCAGCAGGGCGGCGATGCTCAGGGCGCCGGCCGCCATGATGTAGAAGCCGGGCGAGAGGTGATTGCCGGTGCTGGCGATCATCCAGGTGATGATCGCCGGGGCGAAGCCGCCGAAGGACAGCACGCCGAGGTTGTAGCTCAGCGACAGGCCGGTGCTGCGGGTGGCCGTCGGGAACGCCTCGGACATCAGGGCGGGCAGCGCACCGAAGTAGCAGGCCTTCAACAGCCCGAGCACTCCCATCACCACGCCCATGACCAGCAGCGACGGGCTGCCCGACAGCAGCAGGAACAGTGGGCAGATGAGGAGCACCATCGCGGTCCCGGCGATGAGCATGATCTTCGTGCGGCCGATCCGGTCCGAGAGATGGCCGATCAGGGGCGTCACGGTCGTCAGCATCACCCCGGAGACCGCCGCACCGATGTAGCCCGCGGAGGACGGCAGCCCCAGGACCTTCTGGGCATAGGTCGGCATATAGACGATCACATACGTCACCGCGGTGGACATCACCATGGCGCCGACCATGAGCAGCACCCGCAGCTTCTGCCGTCCGAGCACCTGCCGTATCGGTGTCGTCGTGGCTTCTCCCGCCTCGACGACCTCGGCGAATTCGGGGGTCTCCGGGAGCTGCCGGCGGATCACATACCCCACCGGACCGATCAGCAGGCCGAGGAGGAACGGAATGCGCCAGCCCCAGGAATCCAGCTGGGCAGCGGAGAGATTCATGCTGAGCACGGTGCCGAAGGTCGCGGCCAGCAGCGTCGCCAGGCCCTGCGAGGCGAACTGCCAGCTCGCCATGTAGCCGCGCCGGTCCGACGATTGCTCGGACAGGAATGCGGTCGCACTGCCGAATTCACCGCCCGCAGAGAATCCCTGCACCAGCCGGGCCAGCAGAATCATGACCGGTGCGGCAATGCCGATGGAGGCATAGGTGGGCATCACGGCGATCAGCAACGTGCCGATCATCATCAGCCGGATCGTCAGCAGCAGACCGGCCTTGCGTCCGGCGCGGTCCGCGTACGGCCCCAGAACGAGTGCGCCCAACGGCCGGACCAGATACGAGATCCCGAAGGTGCCGAAGGCGAGCATCAGGGACACCGTTGCGTCACCGGTGGGAAAGAACGCCTTGGAGATCGAAACCGCGAAGAACCCATAAGTGGTCAGGTCGTACCACTCAAGCGTGTTTCCGGCCGTGGCCGCGAGCACGGCACGCCTTGCCCGATTCCGGCTCAGGGGTTTCTCGGCAATCATCTGACCTGTCTCTCCAGCGGTCGTCATGAGTGTTACTCCCTCGAATCGAGCAGGCGAACTGTCGTGCAGGGTGGAAACGCCGATGGGTGAGTCCGAAGCAGTGGAAAATGGCCTCGGGAGCTCGTTGAGCGATGACGCTAGAGCCCACCGACCGTTCGCACAATCGCAACTTTTAGAACACCTCGTTGCTGTATGGGCAACGGCGCGTGGAACCCCGCTCGGGCCGCCGGGAGGTCCGCCCGGCGGTTGTTCCCGCCGGAGAACGCCGACACCGTCCGACACCCTGTCCTCAATGACGGCAGAGCGCTGACCGTTCATTCACCCAATCACAATTCATGGAATGAATCGTTGCCCGAAGAGCAATAGGTTTCTATGCTGACGGCATGCTGAACAGTCCGGCTCTGGAGTACTTCCTCGAGGTGGTTCGCACCGGCTCGGTCAATGAGGCATCCAGGCGACTCCTGGTAGCGGGATCGGCCATCAGCCGGCAAATCGGCAAACTTGAGCAGGAAATCGGCGTCCCGCTGTTCGAGCGCCGGCCGCGCGGAATGGTGCCCAGTGAGGCCGGTGCCCTTTTGGCGGCCTATGCGCGCCGCGCCGCCCTGGAAACCGATCAGGTACTCGCGGAGATCCGTGGCCGCGGCCGGCTGGGGGCCACCGTCCGGGTGGCGAGTTCACAGGGCGCCGCGCAGGAATTCCTGCCGCACGCCATGGCCGCATTCCGCAAGGAGAATCCGGGCACCACCTTCCATATGCCCGTGGTGAGCCCGTCATCGGCCACGCAAATGGTCCAGGACGGCTCGGTCGATCTGGCCGTCACCTTCAGCCTCGCGCCCGCTCCCGATGTCCGCGTCATCCATGCCCAACGGGCCCCGATCCAGGCCATGGTCAGATCCGACCACCCGCTCGCGCAGCGGGACGAAATCCACCTGCACGAGCTGCTCCCCTATCCGGTCGCCCTCACCGAAGAAGGCACCACGAACCGGCGTCTCTTCGACCTCTGCTGCTCGACCGAGGGAATCAGCTTCGAACCCCTGCTGGTCAGTTCAAGCTCCAGCGCCCTGTCCAACTTCGTCAAAGAGGCGAATGCCGTTTCACTGATCGGCCACATCACCGTGCACGAAAGGCTGCGCAGAGAGGGCCTGAAGGCCATCTCCATCCTCAACCCGGAAATGCATCTGCGCACCATCCAGATCCAGGCCATGGCAGGCCGTCAACTCCCGCCCGTCGTGGACGCATTCGCCGACCACCTGATCCACCGGCTCTCGGAAATCGAGGTGTAGGAACGGGGGCAGGACCACGCCCCCGCGGCACACCGGACCGTACGGACCCGCCGCCGCGCGAGCCCTACCGGACGGCCGCCGCCCGGACCGTACGGGTCATCTTCCACTCCGCCAGGAACGTCCCCAGCGGAAGCCAAGCCGCCAGCACCACCAGGATCTTCGTCCGGGCGGACAGCCTGAGCCGGAACGAAAGACGGACGGCGGCGATCACGTAAAGGATCAGCAGGAAACCGTTGATCGCAGTAACTGTGGACAGCTCCGCCAGCTCACCGGCCAGTGCCGCCACCCAGATCACCAGGGTCAGCACACCGCTGGCGTAGGCCATCGCCCGGAACCCCAGCAGCGCGGCCCGCCCGACCGGCGCTCCGCCGGCCCGCGGTACGGCGCCCTCCCGGGCGGACGGCACACCCACCGCAGTCGCGCGGGCACGGCGGCCCCACCGCCGGGACGCGGACGCCGTCGCGGCCTCGGCCGTCCCCGGCCCACCCGAGCCGCCGGCGAGCACGGTCCGTCCCCGCCCACCCGCAGGACCCGGAGCTTCCACCCGGCCCAGAGCGTCGACCGGGGCTGCGGTGTCGGCCGGGGCTGCGGCATCGACCGGCCCCGGAGCTTCCCTCCGCCCCGGAGCATCGAACATTGCTGCGGCTTCCACCAGACCCTGACCATCCACCGGACCCTGGTCCTCCACCCGCCCCGGATCGTCCACCGGCACCGCCCCCAACGCCATGCCCGCAAGGTCCGCGGCCCGGGGCCGGTCCGCCGGTTCCTTGGACAGACACGCCGCGATCAACGGCCGTACCCCCGGCGGCAGTCCGTTCAGCACCGGCTGCTCGTGCACCACGCGGAAGAGCAGCGCATGCGTCGGGCCGTCCCCGAACGGCCCCCGCCCGGTGGCGGCGAACGTCAGCACCGAACCGAGCGAGAAGATGTCCGACGGCTCCCCCACCTCCCGCCCCACGGCCTGCTCGGGGGACATGAAGGCGGGGGTGCCCAGCACCGTTCCGGTCACCGTCAGCGCCGTACCGCTGTCGTCCTCCAGGGCCTTGGAGATCCCGAAGTCGATGACCCGCGGCCCGTCGTCCAGGAGCAGCACATTCGACGGCTTCAGATCACGGTGCACCAGCCCCATGCCGTGGAACGCCTGCAGCGCTTCGGCCAGTCCCGCGGCCAGCTGCCGCAACGCCGCCTCGTCCAGCGGCCCGTGCACCGCCACCTGCTCCGCCAGCGAGGGACCCTGGACGTACTGACTGGCCACCCAGGGCGTCGGCGCGTCCGGGTCGGCGTCCACCACGGGAGCGGTCCAGAAGCCGCCCGCCTTCATGGCCAGCTCGACCTCCCGTCGGAAGCGCCTGCGAAAGCCCGGGTCCTTGGCGATCTCGGCCCGTACGAGCTTCACGGCGACCCGCCGCCCCGAACCGGACTCGCCGAGGTACACCTCCCCCATACCGCCGGCCCCGAGCCGGGCCCTCAATCGGTACGGACCGACCACCACCGGGTCTCCGGCGCTCAGTGGCTCTGGCATCGCTCGCTCCCCCAAACGTGGTACGCGCGGCGCACTCTACCCAAGGCGTCCGCGCCCTTCCGGCGGGGAGAACGGCCCCGGCACCACGGGAGTACCACCCCGGCCGGACAAACACCCCGGCCCGGACAGAACAGGCCCCGCACCAGTGCGTGTCCGCAGGCCGGTGCGTTCGTTGGCCACCGGGCCGGTGGTGGCGGGTGTGGGGTACGTCAGGAGCGTGGAGCAGTGGCCCGTTGGATCGTGATGAACCTGCCGCCCGGATGGCTGCTGGCGGGGCTCGTCGTCGTCATTGCCGGCGGGACGGCAGTCGTCCAGATGCTGGTCCGGCACCGTTTCCCTCGCCTCAGGCAGGGCAAGCACAACGAGGTCGCGCAGTACCTCTTCCCCGTTGTCGGCTTGGTCTACGGGTTCCTCATCGGGTTCATGGTCCTCGTGCTCTGGGGCCAGGTGAACTCGGCAGACCAGACGACGCGGAACGAGGGCGCCGCGGCAGTACAGCTGGCCAGGGGCCGCAATGTGTTCAGCAGCGCCGAGAGCGCACGGATTCGGCAGGGACTGCTGGAGTACGGCCGCGCGGCAGTGGCCGAGTGGCCCCGCGCCGCCGTCGGCCGTACCACGCCCGAGGCCGAGAAGGCGCTGAACCGCCTGCACCGCACATACGAGGACATCAAGCCGCGCAACGATTCCCAACGGGCTTCCCTCACCAGCTCACTCGCGTCCCTGAGGGAATTGACGGACGCACGAACGGTACGGCTGCTCCAGGCACGCACCAACACCGGCCCACCCGTGTCCTTGTGGATGGTGATCTTCCTGAACAGCGGACTGGTCCTCGGGTTCTCCGTCATCTTCGGCTCCGAGCAGACCCGGATGCACTACGGGATGGTCGGGGCGGTGAGCGCCCTCGTTGCCGCCAACCTCTTCCTCGTCACCGAACTCGCCTACCCCTACCTCGGCGAACTCTCCTCGTCGCCGGAGCCACTGAACGCGGTGGTCCAGGTCCTGTCGTCGCCCCAGTAGACCGGAGGGGGCGGTAAGGCCGGCGACCATGCCGCTACCGAGGCCACATCGCTCGCGGACGCCGCCGACTCCGGGCATGGGCTGACGCCCGGAGCAGCGCACGATCGCGGTCCACCGTTCGAGCTCGGCCTTGAGCGTGGCTTTCACGTCGATCCCGGTGAGGATGCCGAAGCCCTGATCGACGAGGGTCTTGCGTACGGCGTGACGGCGGTGTCGAAGTCGGCGTCCAGGCGGACGGTGCGGTCGTAGGACACGGACACCCCCGGATAGTGCATGCCTTGAGCGGGGCGCTTTCCGCCCATGGAATACCCCCCTGGGTATAGCTGTTAGGGTGAGTGTCAGATACCCCCCGGGGTACACCATGCGAGAGGAGTCGTGAACCGTGTTCTTTGTCGACACCCTGGAATTCGAGGGCCTGGGCAACCGCAGCTACCTGGTCGGCGGACCCCATGCCGCGGTGGTCATCGACCCGCCGCGCGACATCGACCAGGTCATCGCCGCAGCGGCCCGCCGCGGGGTGCGCATCGCTTTCGTGGCCGAGACTCATGTGCACAACGACTACGTCACCGGCGGCCTGGAGCTGGCCCGCGTCACCGGCGCCCAGTACCTGGTGCCGGCCGGGGCGCACGTATCGTTCGCCCGCACCCCCGTCGCCGACGGCGACACCGTGACGGTGGACGAGGGCCTGGTGCTGCGCGCGATCGCCACTCCCGGGCACACCCCGCACCACACCGCTTACGCCCTTACCGAGGACGGGCGCGGTGTGGCGGCGTTCACCGGCGGGTCGCTGCTGATCGGCACCGTGGGCCGCCCGGACCTGGTCGAGCCGCGGCTGACCGAGCAGCTGGCCCGCGCCCAGCACGCCTCCGCCCACCGGCTGGCCGACGAGCTGGACGACGAGGTGCCGGTGCTGCCCACCCATGGATTCGGCAGCTTCTGCTCCTCATCCCAGGCCGAGGGGGATGCGACCACGATCGGCAAGGAGCGCAAGACCAACGACGCGCTGACCCTGGACGTGGACACATTTGTCGCCCAGATGCTCGCCGGGCTGGACGACGTGCCCGCCTACTACGCGCACATGGGCCCGGCCAACGCCGCGGGCCCCGCACCCGTCGATCTCACCCCGCCCGACCGTGCGGATGCCGAGGAGATCGCCACCCGGCTGGCCGCGGGTGAGTGGGTGGTGGACCTGCGCAGCCGCATGGCCTTCGCCGACGGTCACGTGGCCGGATCGTTCAACTTCGAGGGCGAGGGCAAGCTCGCCACCTACCTGGCCTGGCTGATCCCGTGGGGCAAGCCCGTCACCCTGCTCGCCGACACCCCGGAGCAGATCACCGACGCGCAGCGGGAACTCGTGCGCGTGGGCATCGACCGCCCAGCCGCCGCAGCCACCGGCGACCCGGCCCGCTGGGTCCGTGAGGGCGAACAGCTCGCCTCCTTCCCTCGCGCCCGCTTCGCCGACCTCGCCGATGTCCGTAAGCGCGGCGACGACGTGGTCGTCCTGGACGTGCGCCGGGACTCGGAGCGCGCGGGCGGCTACATCGACGGCTCGGTGTACATCCCGATCCACGAGCTGCACGGCCGCATCGGCGAAGTGCCGCCCGGGACGGTATGGGTGCACTGCGCCGGCGGGATGCGCGCGGCGATAGCTGCCTCCCTGCTCGATGCTGCCGGCCGCGACGTGGTCGCCGTCGACGACGGCTTCGACGCCGCCACCAAGGCGGGACTGCCCCTCACCCGCCCCGACGACACCAACTGACGCGCCCTTCCACGCCACCGCACGAAAGTGATCCAACGATGTTCTCGATTCTTCGCCGCGGCCCCGGCCGCCTCACCCCCCGGCAGGCCCATCAGCAGACCAGCGACGGCAAGGCCGTTCTGCTGGATGTCCGCGAAATGCCGGAGTGGAAGGCCGGTCACGCGCCCATCGCGCTGCACCTGCCGCTTTCCCGCCTGATGGCCGGGGCGTCGCTCCCGGCAGCCGCACAGGGCAAGCCGGTGGTCACGATCTGCCGCTCCGGTCACCGCTCCCAGCAGGCAGCCAGGCTGCTGGCCGGACGCGGCGTCGAGGCTACCGACGTCACCGGCGGCATGACCGCATGGGCGCGTGCGGACCTACCGGTCACCGGTGGTCGGGGCGACAGCGGCGGTGTCATAGCGTGAGTGCGCTGATCCTGGCCCTGATCGCCGGGGCCGTGGTCGGACTCGCGCTCGGCGCGCTCGGCGGGGGCGGCAGCGTCCTGGCGGTGCCCGCACTGGTCTACCTGCTCGGCTTCACCCCGGCCGCCGCCACCACCGCCAGCCTGATCATCGTCACCGCCACCTCGCTCACCGCCCTGTACGCCCACGCCCGCACCGGCAATGTCCGCTGGAAAGCCGGCGCACTCTTCGCCGCGGCCGGACTCCTGCCCGCCGCGGCAGCCGGAGCCGCCGCATCCCGCCTGCCCCAGCCCGTGCTGACCGCGGCGTTCGCCGCCATCGCCGCACTCGCCGCCGTCAAAATGCTCCGCCCCCGCGCCGCCACCGGCCCGGCGGCCAGCGGGGCAAGGCCCGCCAAAGCCGCCGGCACCGGCGCGGGACTGGGTGCGCTGACCGGTCTGCTCGGGGTCGGTGGAGGCTTCCTCGCCGTCCCTGCCCTGGTCGCCGTGCTGGCGTTCGAGATGCAGGCCGCCGTTGGCACCAGCCTGCTGGTCATAGCGGCGAACTCGCTGGCTTCCCTGGCCACCCGTGGCGCCACCACCGTCGGCATCGACTGGGCGGTGATCGGCCCCTTCGCCGGGGCGGCGATCCTGGGCGCCTGGGACGGCAAACGTCTGGCTGCCAAGGTCACCGGCACGCTCCTGCAGCGCACCTTCGCCGTCGTGCTCCTGGCTGTCGCCGTCTTCATGCTGATCGACGCCCTCACCTGACGAGTCGGGCGGCGATCCGGTGCCGCAGCACCACGGGTCAGGCCAGGGAAAGAAACAGCTTCTCCAGCCGGGTACGCATCTGCTCCCGGTCACCGGAAGCGGCCATGTCCGTATCTGTCAGGCAGTGCTGCAGGCCGGTGGCGATGATCGCAAAGCCTGCCTTGTCCAAAGCCCGGGACGCCGCCGCGAGCTGCGTGACCACGTCCTCGCAGTCCCGCCCCTCCTCGATCATCTTGATCACACCGGCGATCTGGCCCTGCGCCCGGCGCAGCCGGTTGACCACCGTCTTCAGTTCCTCAGCCGCCATCGCCAACTCCACAACCCACACTCCTTCGAGATACCCCTACGGGTATCTTACAGAAGGGGTAACCCCCATTGAGTAAAGGAAAATCCCCCGTGGCACCCACCACCGCCCTCACCGCCGACCAGGCCAACGCCCGCCTTCACGAGCTGACTGTCATCGACGTGCGCACCCCTGGCGAATACGCCTCCGGCCACCTGCCCGGCGCCCACAACATCCCCCTCGACCACCTCAGTACCGCCCTGCCCGCCCTGAAGACCGCTGCCGGCCGCGGCACCCTCCTCGTCGTGTGCGCCTCAGGCGCCCGCTCCGCGACCGCCTGCCGGCACCTGGCCGATCACGGCATCACCGCAGCCACCCTCACGGGCGGCACCACCGCCTGGACGCAGCTCGGCCACGACACCCACCGCCCCGCCGGCACCCGCACCCCCTGGGCCATGGACCGCCAGGTCCGCCTCGCCGCCGGATCCCTCGTCCTGACCGGCTTGATCGCCGGACAACTCTGGAGTGCGGCCCGCTGGCTCTCCGCGGGCGTTGCCGTCGGCCTGACCTTCTCCGCCCTCACCAACACCTGCAGCATGGCCAAGATCCTCGCCAAACTCCCCCACAATCAGCCCAAGACAGCCGACCTGGACGCCACCCTCGCGGCCCTGACCAGCGTGTAGGCGGCGTAGCCGCCGGCGCTGTCCGCGACGGCGCTGGTGGCGCCGGCGTGGAAGTAGCCGTGCTGCTGGGTGACTTCGGGCCTGCCGGGGAGCTCGATGTGCACGCGGAGGCCCGGTTCACGGCCCGGGCTGCCGAGGGCCGGGTCGTCAGCACGGGTGCGTGCCGGCACGTGGACGACGGCGCAGGCTGTCATGTGGAACGTGCCGAGCAGACCGGTCGGCGCGGCCACGGGCCAGCCGCCCGCGGGGTCGATGAACTGGGGGTACCGCCAGACAGAGAGCCCTCCGCGCAATCGCTGCGGAGGGCCCTCTGACCTGCTATTTCTCTGTGGGCACAGACGGATTTGAACCGCCGACATCTGCTTTGTAAGAGCAGCGCTCTACCGCTGAGCTATGCGCCCCGGCCGAGCCGACAGACTACCTTGCCTTCTGGGCCGGACTGCAAACCAGTGTGCGGCGGACGAACTTACCGGTCGGGGTGTTCGTTTCCGGTGAGTGGGACAATGACATTCGGCCTGGGGCGATGCGATCGATCGGGAGAGGGAAGTGACGGCGAGAGAAACGCAGCCGCATGAGCAGCGAGAACGCCGTCGCGCCCGTGGGGGGCCGGTCCGGGATGTGGTGGCGCTCGCGCTGTTGCCGGTGCCGTTGCTGGCCGCGCTGGCGCCGATGGCGTTCGCGGGCGGGGGGACCCGTCGCTGGTTCGGGCGCGGGGAGGGCCAGCGGGCCGATGCGCAGGCCGCGAAGGATGCCGCGGCGGAGGCGTTCTACGAGCTGGACACCGCGCAGCGGGATCTGCGGATCTCCATAGAGACGATCACCGCCGTGGACAGTTCGCCGGCCGCGCGGAAGATCGCGGACGATTACGCGGGCTTCGGCCGGCGGATCGACGAGGTGAGCCAGGGATACATCACCGCGGTCGACTCGCACGATCTGGACCGTGACGATCTGGACGGCGCCGCCGTGGCGCGGGCGCGGGCCGATCTGACGCGGGCCAAGGAGGAGCTGAACCGCGTCAAGGGCGAGCTCGACCGGTTCGCGCAGGGGCTCGGGCCGCTGCTGCAGACCGCCGAGACGCAGCTGGCGCGGCTGGCCCCGGCCGTGGAGCGGGCCCGGCAGGCGCTGCTCGCGGCGAGCAATGGGCTGGATGCGGTGCGTGCCCAGGGGCTGCGGGCGGACGATCTTGCGGGCCGGCTGGCGGCGCTCGGGCCGGAGCTGACCAAGCTCAATCAGGGCGCCGGGCAGCACGGCGTCCAGGAGACGATCCGGCGGGCCGACGACGTGCTGCGCAAGGCCGAGGCCGTACGGGCCGAGGCCGAGCGGCTGCCGGGCAAGGCCGCGGAGATCGACAAGCGGCTGGTGTCGTTGCGGACCCGGGCGCAGGCGATCACCACGCGTGCGGGGAAGGTCGACCCGGTCCTTAGCGAGCTGCGGCGGCGGTACAGCGCGGCGTGCTGGCAGGACCTCCAGCAAGTGCCGGAGCAGGCCGCGCAGTCCGTCCGGCAGGCCGAGACCAAGCTGCGGGAGGCGCAGCAGGCGCGTGACGAGCAGCGCTGGGCGGATGCCACGAGCCTGCTGGCGACCGTACGGGCGCTGCTGGACACCGTCGACGAGGCGGTGTCGGCGGCCGGTGACCGGCTGCAGCGGCTCGATGCGGTGTCGTTCGACCGGCAGAAGGAGATCGACCGGACGCGCTTCGCGCTCCGCGACGCGCAGCGGCTGGCGATGGCCGGGCGCAGCACCCCCGACCCGCGGCACGCCGGCCCCCTGGACGACGCGGTGGCGCGGCTGGAGCGCGCGGTCGCGGGCCTGGAGGGGCGGCATCCGGACTGGTGGCACTTCCTGACCGAGACCGACGCCGTCCGGCAGACGGCGGCCCGGGTGGTGCAGGAGATCAGGGACGCCAGGGGTGGGGCCGGGGCCGGCTGACACGGCCCGGGGCGTCGCGGGGCGGGGCCGGGGCGCGGCCCGGGCTCCGGTGGCGCTGAGGGCGGCCTCCGGCGGCTTTCCCCCGGCGGGTGACCGGTCCGCGCCGCCCGGGCGCGATGGCGTGATGTGCGGCGTGGGCGGATCCTGGAGAGAGGTACGGCTCAGACGGCACCTCTGCGCGAAGGAGGCCGGACATGGCTACTGGGGTTACCGGCCGGCCCCTCCACGGGCCCGCGAATCCGCTCCACCGGGTGAAGGCGCGGCACACCCGCCTCGATGAGCATCTGCCCGTGGACCATCGGCTCAGCAAGGTCTACCGCGTCGGCGCGGGGCTGATGGGCCTGGTGCTGATCGCCTTCGGCATCCTCGGACTCACCCACCACATCGGCTACTTCGACACCGGCGGCGACACCGTGGCCGGGCTGAACACCAACGGCACCCTGAGCGTGCTCTCGATCGTCGTCGGCGCGATCCTCTTCCTCGGCATGGTGATCGGCGGGAACTTCGCCTCGACCCTCAACATCGTGTTCGGCGGGCTGTTCCTGCTGAGCGGATTCGTGAACCTGGCGCTGCTGCAGACCGATGCGAACTTCCTCGCCTTCCGGCTCCAGAACGTCCTCTTCAGCTTCCTGGTGGGGCTGATGCTGCTGGTCTTCGGGATGTACGGACGGGTCAGCGGCGGCCTCCCGCACGACAATCCGTATTGGCGGGCCCGGCACCCGGAGGAAGCGGAACGGTTCGACCGCGGACAGCTGGTGCCCGTCTCCGGTATGACGGCCGCGCGGCAGGCGGCGCGGGTCAGGATGCAGGGCGCCTCCCATGCGGGGCGCGGTTCGTTCGGCGCCGGCACCAGCGGGAGCAGGCGGCGCAGCCGTCCGTCCGTGCTCGGCAGTGGCCAGGACACCGGCACCGGCGCGGACTCGGGCACGGGACCCGGCACCGGCACCGGCACCGGCCGCAAGAAGTCCTGAGCCGGGACAGGAAAGCAGCACGATGAGCCGTCACGGGCACGCCACGCCCGTCACCGGGCACGGGGTGCACGGCGTGGCGGTCGAAGCGCTCGCCACGCGGATACTCAAGGGCACCTACGGGGAGGGCGACAGCCTGGTCCTGCCGGAGGTGATGGCGGAACTGGAGGTGAGCCAGACCGCCCTGCTTGAGGCGATCAAGGTGCTGACCACCAAAGGGATCCTCGGCACCGATACGAAACGCGGCACGTTCGTGCGTCCCAGAGAGGACTGGAATCTCCTGGACGCGGACGTGCTGCGGTGGAAGCTCGCGGCCGGGGTCTCCTCCGATTTCTTCGCCGATGTGCTCGAACTGCGCCGTTCCATCGAGCCCGCGGCGGCCGCGCTCGCCGCGGAGCGCCGTACCGAAGACGATCTGGCGGCACTGGACGCCGCGCTGAGCGCAATGGCCGCGAGCGCGGGCGACCCGGTGATGCTCGTACGCGCCGACGCGTCCTTCCACACGGCCATGCTGATCGCGTCGAACAACCGCTTCTATGCGCAGATGCACCGGGTGATCGTGCCGGTCCTCGTCCAGCGCGACCGGGAGGTGCTCGCCGCGGCCGGGGCGCTCGCGCCGCCGCATGCGGCCCATGCCGCGGTCGTCAAGGCCGTACGGGACAGGGACATCGACGGCGCCTATATGGCGATGCTCGAACTGCTCGATCTGTCCGCGCGGGAGCATCCGTAGCGCGGCGGGGAATTGCCGGGCGGCAGCCGTTACGGCGGGGACGCCGGTGGGCAGGACACCGCGAGGCACCGCGCAGGAGCGGCAGACGCCGCACGAACCCGGCGCCGTCCGCAGCACGGGCCCCGCGCGGGAGGCCGCACGCCAGGTGCCGCACGCCGAAAGGACGGGCCGGTCCGCATGAAGATCAGCCGCATCGAGACCTTCCTCGCCCCGCCGCGCTGGATGTTCGTACGGGTGGAGACCGATGAGGGCGTCGTCGGCTGGGGTGAGCCGGTGGTCGAGGGGCGGGCCGAGCCGGTCCGGGCGGCCGTGGAGGTGCTGGCCGAATATCTCCTGGGCCAGGATCCGGCACGTATCGAGGACCACTGGCAGGTCATGACCAAGGGCGGCTTCTACCGGGGCGGGCCCGTCCTCTCGTCCGCCGTCGCCGGCCTGGACCAGGCGCTGTGGGACATCAAGGGGAAGCGGCACGGGGTCCCCGTGCACCAACTGCTGGGCGGGCCGGTCCGCGAGAAGATCCGCGCCTACGCCTGGGTCGGCGGCGATGAGCCGCATGCCCTGCGCGACGCGGTCACCGCACAGATCGAGGCCGGTTTCACCGCCGTCAAGATGAACGGCTGCGGCCGGATGGCGCCGGTGGCGACCCGCGCCGAGATACGGGCATGCCTGCGGCGCGCCGAGACCGCCCGCGAAGTCCTCGGCGACGAACGGGACTTCGGCCTCGACTTCCACGGGCGGGTCTCGCCCGCCAACGCCCGCCGGCTGCTCCCGCTGCTGGCCGACTACGCGCCGATGTTCGTCGAGGAGCCCGTGCTCTGCGAGCATCTGCATGCCCTCCCCGACCTCGTCATTGCCTCCGGCATCCCGCTGGCACTCGGTGAACGCCTCTTCACCCGAGCGGAGTTCCTGGCTCCGCTTCAGGCCGGCGTGGCGATCGTCCAGCCCGATGTCTCGCATGCGGGCGGCATCTCCGAGCTGCGCCGGATCGCCGCACTCGCGGAGGTCTACGGGGCGCAGCTCGCCCCGCACTGCCCGCTGGGTCCGGTCGCCCTGGCCGCCAGCCTCCAAGTCGCCTTCACCACCCCGAACTTCCTCATCCAGGAGCAATCCGTCGGGATCCACTACCACCGGGGCACCGAGCTGCTGGACTATGTCGTGGATCCGGAGCCGTTCCGCTTCCACGGCGGGTCGCTGCTGCGGACCGACCGACCCGGGCTCGGGGTGGAGGTGGACGAGGCCGCCGTACGGGCGGCGGATGCGCGAGGGCACGCCTGGCGGAATCCGGTGTGGCGCCATGAGGACGGCGCGTTCGCCGAATGGTGACGGGCGGGCCGAAGAGGGACGGGGGGGTGGTGACTGGCCCCGCCGCCCTGCCCGACGGGAAATAATCGAAGGTGTCACCCGCGCGCCTGCGCGACGCGTCGCGCAGCACACCCGCGACGGGGTGCAGGAGAAAGCAGGAAACGCTATGGACCTCAGCACGGCGCTCCGGACCGAGCGGCTGGTAGCCGTCATCCGGGGCAGGGATGCGGAAGCGTCCTTCCGCACGGTCATGGCGCTTGCGGAGGCAGGCGTTCTGCTGGTCGAGATCTCGCTCAGCGGGCAGGACGCCCTCACCGTCATCCGACGGGCGCGCGCCGAGCTCGGCGACGCGGCCTGGCTCGGCGCCGGCACCGTCCAGACCGCAGCCGACGCCCGGCGGGCCGCCGAGGCCGGCGCGAACCTCATCGTCACGCCCGGTCTCGGGGCCGGCCTGGAGGAGTCCGTACGCCAGGGGCTGCCGACCCTCGCCGGGGTGCTGACGCCGTCCGAGGTGATCGCGGCCGAGGCGCTGGGCGTCTCCGCGCTGAAGCTGTTCCCGGCGTCGGTGGGCGGTCCGGCCTATCTGGCGGCGCTCCGCGGGCCCTTCCCCGAGCCGGCCTTCGTGCCGGTCGGCGGGGTGGATCTGACCACCGCGCAGGAGTATTTCGACGCGGGGGCGGTGGCGGTGGGCGTCGGTTCACCGCTGATCGGGGACGCGGCGGACGGAGGCGATCTGGACGAGCTGCGCAAGCGGACGGCGGAGTTCCAGGCGGCGTGCGCACAATGACGGGGCGGCCGACGCCCGAGGCCGGCGCCGTCCGGCCGCGGCTTCCCGGGCAACCGGGCCGCCCGGACGTCTTCACCTTCGGCGAGACCATGGTCGCCCTGCGCGGCAGCGGCCCGCTGAAGCTCGGCGGCACGCTCCAGGTCTCCGTCGCCGGAGCGGAGAGCAATGTCGCCATCGGCCTGGCCCGGCTCGGGCACGACGTCCGCTGGGCGGGCGCGGTCGGCGCGGACGAGGCCGGGCAGCTGGTGCTGCGTACGCTGCGCGCCGAGGGCGTCGACGTCTCCGGGGCCGCGACCGATCCCGAGGCCCCCACCGGGCTGCTGTGGAGCGAACCGCGGCTGCCCGACGTCACGCGGGTGCACTACTACCGCGCGGGATCGGCCGGCTCCCGGCTCCCGGCGGACCTCATCCGGGGCGCCTTCTCCGCCGCCCCGCCGCGCATCCTGCATCTGACGGGCATCACCCCGTCCCTGAGCCCCACGGCCCGGAGGGCGGCCGGTCAGATCCTCCCCCTCGCCCGGGAATGCGGCTCGCTGGTCTGCCTCGATGTCAACTTCCGCGCCCGGCTGTGGACCGCCGCGGAAGCCGCCGCGGTCCTGCGCACCTGGGTCCCGTGCGTGGATGTCCTGATCGCCTCCGAGGACGAGCTGCCGCTGTGCCTGCCCGAAGGTGCGGGCGCGCGGCCGCCCCTCGCCGCGCAGGCCGGACTCCTGCTGGACCTGGGCGTCGGCGAGGTCGTGGTCAAGCTCGGCGCGGCGGGGGCGACGGCCTTCACCCGCGGCGGCCCGCTGCACCGGCCCGCCCCCTCGGTACGGGCCGTGGACGCCGTGGGCGCCGGCGACGCCTTCGTGGCGGGCTATCTGTCGGCGCTGCTGGACGGCGAGGAGCCGGCCGGGCGGCTGGCGCGGGGCGTCACCACCGGCGCGTTCGCGGTCGCCTCCGCCGGCGACTGGGAAGGCGCGCCGACCCGCGCGGAGCTGGGCATGCTGGACGCGCCGCCCGGCACCGTCGTGCGCTGAGCGGCGCCACGGCTAATCTGTGCTCATGCCTCGTTATGAATACCGGTGCCGCCCCTGTGACACCACCTTCGAGCTGAACCGGCCGATGGCCGAGTCCTCCGCCCCTGCGGTCTGCCCCCACGGCCACGAGGACACCGTGAAGCTCCTCTCCACGATCGCCGTCGGCGGCTCCGCCGCGGCCCCCGCACCCGCCCCCGCCCCGCGCGGTGCGGGCGGCGGCTGCTGCGGGGGCGGCGGCTGCGGCTAGGGGTGCCGCTGCGGTCGACCAGGGGTCGCAGGGCCAGGCCCGGCGACCCCTACCGCTTGCGCGCCAGCGTCAAGCCGTCCGCCACGGTCAACAGCACCGCTTCCATCCGCTGGTCCGCCGCGACGTGGTCGTTGAACGCCCGGATGGCCAGGGCCGAACCGGTGGCCGCCGGGTCGACGACCTCGCCGTGGTAGAGGACGTTGTCCGCGACGATCAGGCCGCCCGGCCGCAGCCGGGGCACCAGTTCCTCCCAGTAGGAGATGTAGCCGCCCTTGTCCGCGTCGAGGTAGGCGAGATCGATCCGCGGCTCGGCCGGCAGTGCGCGCAGGGTCTCCAGTGCGGGCGCGATCCGCAGCTGGATGCGGTCCGCGACGCCGGCCCGCTCCCAGGCCTCCCGGGCGTACGCCGTCCACTCCTCCGACACGTCGCAGGCGAGCAGGGTGCCGTCCTTGGGCAGTGCCTGGGCCATGGACAGGGCCGAAAAGCCGGTGAAGGTGCCCACTTCGACGATCTGCCGGGCGCCGATCAGCCGCACCAGGAACGCCAGCAGCGGCCCCTGCTCCTGCGCCGACTGCATCACCGCCGCCTCGGGGAACACGCGATGGGTGAGCTCGACGATGTCCCGCTGTGCGTCGTTCAGCGGCGGGTTGTGGGCGAGGACGTAGTCGTACATCTCCGCGGTGATCTGCGTGCTCTTGGACTCAGCCACTGGTCTCCTCTTGATCAAGGATTGCGGTCCCGGCCGGCCACCGGACGGTGCGGCCGACCGCCCCGGCGAGACTAGCCGAGGCCGTCGTCCCCCACCGCACGGTCCGGGGAAGCGGCACCGCGGAGGAAGGCGCGGACGATCTCCTCGCCCGCGGCGACGCCCCGTTCGTCCAGCGCCGTGACGTGGGGGGCGGACCAGCCGGCCGCCGCCAGTTCGCCGTGTCCGGGCCGCCATCCGCGGTCGGCGGCCAGCAGCAGATCGGCGTCGAGCAGGGAGTCACCGGCCGCGAGGATCTCGGTGGCGCCCGTGCGGCGGGCCACCTCCGCCACGGCGGCGCTCTTGGTCAGCGGCTGCGGTACGGCGTAGATCTTGCGGCCCTGGAGGGACACCGTCCAGCCGCGCTCCGCCGCCCAGCCGGTGAGGTCCTTCACCCAGGTGTCCGGCAGCAACGGCCGCTCCACGACGAGATAGGCGAAGAGGTCCTCGGCGACCCGCTCCTTGCGCAGCCAGGCCGGGTCGGCGGTGCGGACGAGATGGGCGCGGATCTCGGCCAGCGGCGCGCAGTGCGCGGCGATCCGCTCGTCGACGGCGCGCCGCCAGTCCGGGTCCGGCTCGCCCCGTACGAGCAGCTGCCCGCCATTGGCGCAGATGGCGAACTCCGGTGCCGGTCCGGGGAGATGGATGCGGCCGTACTGGGCGCGGGTGCGGGTGGTGGTGGGCACGAAGGTGGTGCGGGCGGCGAGTTCGGCGAGCAGAGCGGCGGCCGTCTCGGTCAGGTAGGACAGCGGCTTGCGCTCGTACGTCTCGACGCACAGCAGCCGGGGGGCCTCGGCGTCCGGCACGGCGAGGTCCAGCGCGGCAGCCGAATAGATCAGGGTGCGGTCGAGGTCGCTGGCGACCAAAAGAGGGGCAGCGCGCAGCGCTTCCGGGGAAGGGTGGTGGTGGGCGAGGGGCCGGCCGCTCATCAGGAGGCCACCGCCTTGCCGTCGGCCCCGGTGGCCCCGCGGGTGAAGCGGGGGTGGATCAACCCCACGCAGGTGTAGGGCAGCTGGTCGACCTCTTCGACGGGGACGCCGCGCTGTTCCGCCAGGAGGCGCACATGCGCGAGATCGGCCCCTGCGCCCCGCCGGGCCAGGATCTTCCAGGGGACCCGGCGCAGCAGGACGCGGGTGGTCTCCCCGACACCGGGTTTGACCAGATTGACGTCGTGGATGCCGTACTCCTCGCTGATCCGCTGGACGGCCGCCCAGCCCTCCCAGGTGGGTGTCCGGTCCGCGGCGGCCAGCTCCTTCACCTCGGCGGCGACCTCCTCGGCAACCTCGTCGAAGCGCGCGGCGACCGCGTCCAGGAACGTCCCGGACAGATCGGCCGCGGCCAGTTCGCGGTAGAACTTCGCGCCGTGGAAGTCGTCCGGGCCCACCAGGTCCGCGCGCAGGACGGTGCGCGATATGAGGCCGGAGACGGTGGAGTTGAGGCAGGCGGACGGGATGAGGAAGTCGTCGCGGGTGCCGTAGGTCTCGACGCAGCCGCCGGGGTCGGCGAGCACGACCATCCGCGGGTCGAAGCCCGGGAAGTCCGCCAGTGCCTGCGCGAGTTCGCGGGTGATGGCGCCCTTGCCGGTCCAGCCGTCCACGAAGACGACGTCCGCCGGATCGTGCCGGGCGGCCAGCCAGCGCAGCGCCGTGGTGTCGATGCCCCGGCCGCGGACGATCGAGACCGCGTAGTGCGGCAGCTCCAGCCCGTGGACGTGCCGGGCCCAGCGGCGCATCAGCACCCCGACGGGGGTGCCGGCCCGGGCCAGCGAGACCAGCACGGGGCGTGGGCCGCGTTCGGCGAGCACGGTCTCGGTGACGGTGCCGACGGCCCGCGCGATCCGGCTCGCCGAGGTCTCGAGCGCGCCGTGGAAAAGCGCCTGGTACTCCTGGCTCGGCTGGAATTCGACGGGCAGCGACTCCGCGTAGTGGGCGCCGCCGCGCTGGATCGCCTCCTCGCGTTCCTCGGTCGGCGCTTCCAGACAGACGCCGGAGAGGTCCTGGAGCAGCCAGCCGACCTCGTCGGCCGCATAGGAGGAGAAGGCGGGGCCGCGCAGCGGCTCGGGGAGGGACATCGATCCGGCCTCTGGTGGCGGCGTGTACGAGGGCAGAACGGCGAGCAGCAGCCGGTCGGTGTGCGCGGCGAGACGGTGCAGCAGACCGCCGGCGGCGTGCAGTTCGGGGCGGTCGCCGGGCGCGTCCACGACGGCCACGATGGCGTCGAAGCGGCGTTCCGGGGCGGAGCCGGGCGCGACGTTGTAGGCGTAGCGCTCCCCCGGCCCGTCGGCCGGGCGGTCGTGGGCGGGGAAGGACAGCCGGGTGCGGATCGCGTACCCGGGGTCGTCCACGGCGAGCACCGGCGAGCGGGTGGTGGTGGAGAAGAAGACGCCCGCGCCGGTGCCGTCGGCGGGTGCCGGGGCGGCGTCGCCGTGCTCCGCGGTGACCAGCGCGTCCAGCGCCCCGGCGATCCGCAGCGGCGCGTACATCAACTCCTCGTTGCCCAGGACGAGGATGCGGCGCGCGCCGTCCAGTTGCTGCGCGAGCCGGGCCGCCATGGCGGGCAGCCGGTCCTCCAGCAGCTCGCGGTGCGCGGGGGTGAAGCCGTGCCGCCCGCCGTCCGGCAGACCGGCGGGCCAGCCGAGGTCGATCCGTACGGCGTGCGCACCACCGGGGCCGGGCGCTGCCGAAGCGTCCGCCGGCCGGGGTCCGTCCTGCGGCGCTCCGTTCGGGCCGGGCGCCGGCGTCCCCGCCGCGAGGGCCTCGTGCCGGGCGACGAGGTCCTGGCCGCGGGAGAGCACATCCTCGGGGAGGCGGACGCCGCCCGCGGCCAGCGCCACGAGATCGACCCGGGCGCCCAACTCGGCCGCGAACTTCTCCAGACGGCTGCGGTCCTCGTCGGAGCGCATGTCGACCAGGGCGACGACCACGTACCGCTCGCGCGGGAAGTGCGCATGCAGCGCCCGGATGGTGTTCAGCACGGTCCGGCCGGTGGAGAACTCGTCGTCGACGAGTACCAGCGGTCCGTCCCCGGCCAGGAGTTCGCGGTCCTGCGGGAGCAGCAGATGCGAGGTGGCGTGGCTGTGCTCCTCCTCGAACCCGCCCACCTGCGCCACGCCCGCCACCGGCCGGCGGGTGGAGTGCAGATACGGCGCCAGCGCCAGGCCGTCGGCCACCGAATGTCCCAGGCCGGTGGCGGTCTCGGCGTAGCCCAGGACGACGGAGCGGGCGGCGGCCTCCTCGCCCAGCAGCTGCCGCACCCGGCGTCCCAGCCCGAGGCCGGCGCCGTGGACCACGTCCGGCCGCTGCGGCACATGCTTGCCGAGCACGTTCGACACGAGCAGATGGGCCCGCTTGGGGTTGCGCCGCAGCGCCAGCCCGAGCAGTTCCGGCAGCTCGTCCCCGCCGCTCAGCGAGACCCCGAGCCGACCGGCGACCCATTCTCCCGTCCAGACCACGCGCTGTGTCTCCTTCGTCGTACCGTCATGTCGTGCACCGCCGGTCATGTCGCCGGCACGCTCGCCGTCAGCAGCTCCACGAACCCGACGCCCTCCCCGGCGACGCCGAACGCCTCGGCGCGCAGCAGGGTCCGCTCGGCCCAGGCCCGGTGCGGTTTCACCTCGTTCATCTTGTTCGTGTACGCGGAGCGCAGGACTCCGCCGGCGCCCCGTTCGGGCCGCAGGATGTCGACCGCGTCGCTGAACTCCTCATGGCTGACGACCGAGAGGGCGTGCACCGGTGCGACGTGCGAGGGGTGGATGCAGGTCTTGCCCTGCAGGCCGTTGGCGCGGTCGAGTTCGATCTCCCGCAGCAGACCGTCCATGTCGTGCTCGATCAGGGCCGTCCGCAGTTCCTCGGCCCGCCCGAGGAACGGGCTGCGCCGCAGCTGCGGCTTGAACATCCGCTCCTGCAACCGGAAGTACTCCCACACCGGGCCGGTGACCGTGAAGCCCGTACCGTCCGCCCGTCCCAGCACATTGACCACGTCGGAGATCACGGACGCGACGATCCGGACGTCGTACGCCGTCATGTCGGGGGCCCGGCGCAGTCCGTAGGCCGAGCAGAAGTCGGTGACGCCGAGGCGCAGGGCGAGCACCCGGTCCCGGTATTTGTCGACGGACCTGGCGATGCCGTGCAGGGTCTCGGCGCGGCTCTCCAGATGCAGCAGCTGCGGGGATTCCAGCACCGGCATCGCGAACAGCCGCCGGTCGCTCGCGGACTCGGCCGCGGTCAGCGCCTCAAGGAAGGGGATGCCGCTTTCCTCGGTGAATTTCGGAAGTACAAAACCAGACAGCCTGTGCACGGCGGGTCCCATCCGCCGCACCAGGTCCGGTATCTGGCCGGGGGCCCGGACGCGGATGAACAGCAGCGGAAGGGACTCTCCCGCGGCGGCCGCCTCGTCGAGCAGGGCGAGCTGGCGCACGAGATTCTCCTCGCCGGCCTCGACGTCCCCGTCCCCTATGGAGTCCTCCAGGCACAGCACCATGGACAGCACGCCGCGCCCGGCCTGCTTGAGGACGTCGGCGGCGAGCTGCGGGCGGGTGGCGGGGCTGTAGAGCGTGGCGCCCAGGGCGACCGCGAGCGTGCGGGCCGGGGAATCGGCGGTGAACTCCACCGGCTCCTGGTGGAACAGCGCCTTCCGAACGTCGGGCGCAAGGTGCCCAAAATGCTGCATATAACTCCCCGTATACCTGCGGGATCCGGGCCCCCCGCGGCGGCTCGCTGTCTGGATCCAGCCGGTAATCGTACGTGTGTGGGGGTGTGATTGGTTCCCGCGTGCGTGAAAATCACGTAACCCACGCGAGGCTCCCGGGTGTCCGCCGCGCGGGCCCGTCCGCGCCTCACGGGGCCCCCGCGTTGTCCCTGCGACCTGAGGGAAGGCAGGATTACGGCATGACGCACGCGATGCTGAAAGGGTCGAACGTACCCCTCGATGCCACGGCTGTCCGGGCCGTCCTGCGCTGGACGCCCGGCGCCGGTGCGCCCGATGTCGATGCCTCGGCCCTGCTGGTGGGACCCGGGGGACGCGTGCGCTCCGACGAGGACTTCGTGTTCTACAACCAGCCCCGCCACCCCAGCGGCCTGGTGCGGCATCTGCCCAAGACGCAGGTCGACGAGGCACTGACCGACACCATCGAGGCGGATCTGGCGGCGCTGGACCCCTCGGTGGACCGGGTCGTCCTGGCCGCGTCCTCGGACGGCGGGCCGTTCGCGGGCGTGACGGATCTGCGGGTCCTGCTCTACGACGCGGCGGCGAGCGACGGCGAGCCGATCGCGGTCTTCGACGTGGTGCCCGAGACGGGCGACGAGACGGCCCTGATCTGCGGGGAGTTGTACCGCCGCGCCGATGCCTGGAAGTTCCGCGCCCTGGGGCAGGGGTACGCCAGCGGTCTGGTCGGCCTGGCGACCGAGTTCGGGATCTCGGTGGACGAGAACGAACCGGCCACGGCGTCCACGGAGGCGCAGGAGGCGACGGCACCGAAGGCGGAGAAGCCCGGCACGGAGCCCACGGCTGCCGACGGCCCGTCGCCCCGCAGCGGGCCCGGCCCATCGGGCCCCGGCCCGTCCGCGCCCGGCCCGGCGGCGGGTGCCACCGGCTCCCCCGCGACCCCGCCGCCCAGCACCTGGCCCGAGGAGGCCTCCGGCCCGCCGTCCGCGGCCGATCCGCAGACCGCTGCGGCGTCGGACCCCGATGCGGTCACCCAGCATGTGCCGGAGGGGATGCCGGAGCCGTTCTCGTCCGCACCGCTGCCGCCGGCCGGCGCACCGCCGGCCGCTCCCGTGCCCACGGGCGGCGGCTACGGCTACCCGCAGAACGTGCCGCCCCCGCCGACGCAGCCCCCGGCCCAGCCCGCATACGGCTACCCGGGACCGCCGCCCCAGTACCAGCCCCAGCCGTCGTCCGCCTACGGCTACCCGGGGCCGCCGCCGGCCGGAACATACGGCTATCAGGCGCCGCAGCAGCCCTTCGTGCCGGACCCGTCCTTCGTGCTGCCGCCCCAGGGCCCGCAGTTCCAGCGGCGTTAGGGACGGTCCGACGGCCCGGGGCGGGACCGGCTGCCCCGGGGGTGAGCCCGCCGGACCGCGCACCACCCCGGCGGCTCACACCTTCGACTTGTAGCCCCGCCCCCACTGCAGACCCCAGCCGTACAGCCGGTCGAGCTCCGCCTGGAAGCCGTAGACGTACTTCACCTCGCGGCGCACCACCAGCTCGCCCTTGACGTTCTCCAGCATGAAGACGGCGCAGGAGCGGGCCTGTGGCGCCCGCTCGTCCAGCTTGACCTCCACCCGCGGTCCGCTGCTCGGGTAGAGCGTCACGACCGCATGCGTACGGTCGAACGCCGGCGTGCCGTCGTAGATGTAGACGAAGATCAGCAGCCGCTTGATCTCATCGCGGTGGTCCAGGTTGATGTAGAGCGTCTCGCCGGACCCCGAACCGAAGCGGTCGTCGCCGCTGAGCTTCACGAAGGGCGGGCCGTTGAGGTCGCCGAGGAAGTCGCCCAGCGGCTGCACCACACCCTTGGTGCCGTCCGTGAGTTCGTACAGACCGGCCAGGTCCAGGTCGACATTGACCACGGCCGGGCCCTGCGCCTGCACGATCTCGGGCTTGAACAGCTTGCCCGGATGCCGCAGCAGTCCGCCCGTGGTGCGCCCGGTCCGTTCATGAAGGTCGGACGTCCGCATCTGCCAGTGCAGATTGACCCGCAGATGCCCGCTGGCCGCCCCCTGCTTGGTCAGTGAGACGACCGGATTCCGCTTCGTCAGCTCGACCACGTACGACGCGCCGCCGCTGTCGAAGTCGAATTTCGCAGCGCCACCGCGCCACAGATTCCCCAGGAACGACACGTTGCCCACCCCATTCTCGGCCCCAATACGCACGGGGCGGCCCGAGGTCTGCACCCCAGGGCCGCCCCGCAGAGAGCGTTCCCGCAATCAGCGCCGTGTCACACTCCGGAGGCGACTTCCGTCGTCTCTCCCGAGCTCTTCCCCGGCTTTCCCTCGCGCCGGTTCCGCGCCACGGACGAGCCGAAGGAGAGGGCGATCAGCGCGATGCCCACCAGGCCGGTGATGACCTCGTGGATCTCGTACTCGATCGTGAGGAGCAGGATGACGGCCAGCGCGCCGATCGCGTAGTGCGCGCCGTGCTCCAGATAGACGTAGTCGTCCAGGGTCCCCTTGCGGACCAGGAAGACGGTCAGCGAGCGGATGTACATCGCGCCGATGCCCAGGCCCAGCGCCATCATGAAGATGTCGTTGGTGATGGCGAAGGCGCCGATGACGCCGTCGAAGGAGAAGGACGCGTCGATGACCTCGAGGTAGAGGAACATGAAGAACGCGGCCTTGCCGGCCAGGCCCACGGCCGCGCCGGTGCCCTTCTTGGCGGGAGCCGCCGCGGGCTCGTCGCCCTCTTCGTCCTCCTCCTCCAGCTTCTCCTCGAAGTAGCCGGAGATTCCGCCGACGACGAGATACGTCAGGAGGCCCGCGACGCCGGCCAGCAGCACCGTGGCGCTCTTGTCACCGGCGCCGTGTGCCGCGGCGGTGGCCACCGTCATCGAGGTCACCAGCAGGACGACCAGCGCGATGATGACGGACAGCATGTCGAGCTTGCCCATCTTGGCCATGGGCTTTTCGATCCAGGACAGCCATTTGTAATCGCGCTCCTCGAAGATGAAGTCGAGGAAGATCATCAACAGGAAGATCCCGCCGAAGGCCGCGATCGCCGGGTGGGCACTGGTGACCAGCTCCTGGTAACGCGCCTTGTCATTGAGGGCCAGGCTGACCGCCTCGATCGGCCCCAGCTTCGCGGTGATCGCGACAACCACGACCGGGAACACCAGCCGCATGCCGAACACCGCAACGAGAATGCCGACGGTGAGGAAGATCTTCTGCCAGAATGCGTTCATCTTGCGCAGAATGCCCGCATTGATAACGGCATTGTCGAACGAGAGCGAGATCTCCAGGACGGACAGGATCCCGACAATCGCCAGCCCCTGCCACCCCCAGAGCACGCCGGCCAAGGCGAGGCCGAGCACCGTGATGGCGAACGACCAGCCAAAGGTTTTCAGGAGCACTGCTACCCAATCCTTCGCTGTGTGGGTCCCCCGCGCGCAGCGCGCGGCGCTTTACGAAACGTTGACCCCGAAGTCTAGAGCGATGCCCCGCAGACCCGACGCGTACCCCTGTCCGACGGCTCGGAACTTCCATTCGCCGTTGTAGCGATACACCTCGCCGAAGATCATCGCCGTTTCCCCGGAGGCGTCCTCACTGAGGTCGTAGCGGGCGAGTTCGCTGCCGTCGGTCTGATTGATGATGCGAATGAAAGCGTTGCTGACCTGGCCGAAGCTCTGGCCGCGCACCTCGGCCTCATGGATCGAGACCGGAAAGACGATCTTGTCGACCGGCTCGGGCACCTGCGAGAGATCGACCAGAATCGACTCGTCGTCACCCTCCCCCTCGCCGGTGAGGTTGTCCCCGGTGTGTTCGACGGAGCCCTCAGGGCTCGTGAGGTTGTTGTAGAAGACGAAGTACTCGTCCCCCAGCACCCGTCCCGACTGGCACAGCAGTGCGCTGGCGTCGAGATCGAAGGGCGCTCCGGTCGTGGACCGCGCGTCCCAGCCGAGGCCGACCATGATCTGCGTGAGATCCGGAGCGGCCTTGGACAGAGAGACATTGCCCCCCTTGGCAAGCGTGACGCTCATCGTGCGCTTCCTCCCCGATGTCGGTGCGGGCCGTGCCGGGCACGGCCCCATCCCTTCCCTTCAAGCGCGTCCGGCGCCGCACTCCCCCGGTTCGGGGCGTACGGCGCCGGACGCGGTCATTCCTGGACCGGGCAGCCACTGCGCGAGCACTGCCCGGCCGGTCGTCGACGATCAGATCGCAGCCGCTGCCGATCAGACGTTGACGCCGAAGTCCTGCGCGATGCCGCGCAGACCCGAGGCATACCCCTGCCCGATGGCCCGGAACTTCCACTCCGCGCCGTTGCGGTACAGCTCGCCGAAGACCATGGCGGTCTCGGTCGAGGCGTCCTCGCTCAGGTCGTAGCGCGCCAGCTCGTTGTTGTCGGCCTGGTTGACCACCCGGATGAAGGCGTTGCGGACCTGGCCGAAGCTCTGCTGACGGGTCTCGGCGTCGTAGATCGACACCGGGAAGACGATCTTGTCGACATCGGCCGGCACGGCGGCCAGATTCACCTTGATCTGCTCGTCGTCGCCCTCACCCTCACCGGTGATGTTGTCGCCGGTGTGCTCGACCGAACCGTCCGGGCTCTTCAGGTTGTTGAAGAACACGAAGTTCTGGTCGTTGGCCACCTTGCCCTGGTCGTTCGTCAGCAGGGCGCTGGCGTCCAGGTCGAAGTCCGTACCGGTGGTGGTACGCGCATCCCAGCCCAGACCGACGACGACGGCGGTCAGATTGGGGGCTTCCTTCGTCAGCGAGACGTTGCCGCCCTTGCTGAGGCTGACTCCCACGAGTCCTCCCAAAGATTCGAGGGGTACGTAAAGATTTGCGCCCCCATCGTGCATGGCATCGGATCAACGAATTGATCCTAGTGACCGGTTCCCACCGATTGCAGATATCGCACCTGGATCCGTGCGGATGTCGGCCCGGTGGGCACACCGGCGGCGTGGGAGAGCGCGGCTCAGAGGCTGCCGAGCGCCTTGAGGTAGTCGTTGAGGTCGCGGGCGTCGGGCAGGCCGTTGACGACCGTCCAGCGCACCACGCCCTCCTTGTCGATGATGAACGTGCCGCGCACCGCGCAGCCCTTCTCCTCGTCGAAGACGCCGTACGCCCGCGAGGCCTCGCCGTGCGGCCAGAAGTCCGACAGCAGCGGGTACTCCAGCCCCTCCTGCTCCGCGAAGACGCGCAGCGAGAACGGGGAGTCGTTGGAGACGGCCAGCAGCTGGACGTCGTCGTTGACGAACTTCGGCAGCTCGTCACGGAGCGCGCACAGCTCACCGGTGCACACACCGGTGAAGGCGAAGGGGTAGAAGAGGAGGACGACGGACTTCTCGCCGCGGAAGTCGGAGAGCCTGACCAGCTCACCGTGCTGGTTCTTCAGCTCGATGTCCGGAGCCTTCGTGCCGACCTCGATCGCCATGGGGTGCTTCCCTTCCGCTCACTGCCAACAGAACGCGACCAACCCTACGCGCCGGGGTGCACGAGGGGGGAACGCGTCCTGAACAGGGCCGAGCCCCCTCCGGAACATGCGCGGAGGGGGCTCGGTGACGAACGTCGAGTCGGTGCGGCTCAGCGCTTGCCGGACTTGGGTGTGACCAGGCGGCTGCCGGTCCAGTCCTTGGCCGCGTTGATGCTCTTGGTCTGGGACAGACCCGCGGTCTGCGCGGCCTCATTGATGTCGCTCGGCTCGACGTAGCCCTCACGGCCGGTCTTCGGGGTCAGCAGCCAGATCTGCCCGCCCTCGTCGATCAGGCCGATGGCGTCCACCAGCGCGTCCGTGAGGTCACCGTCCTCGTCGCGGAACCACAGCACGACGACGTCGCAGACGTCGTCGTAGTCCTCGTCGACGAGATCCTGGCCGATCACGGTCTCAATGCCTTCGCGGAGATCCTGATCGACGTCGTCGTCGTAGCCGATCTCCTGGACCACCTGTCCGGGCTCGAACCCCAGCCTGGCGGCAGGGTTGGTCCGCTCCTCCGCGTGGTCCGCGGTCGCGCTCACGGATTGCCTCCTGTCATGTTTCGGAAATGCTCGGGGACCCCGCGCGTGCGCGGAGCATTGGGCGTAGTCCACACGGGCCGGGCGGATCGCGCAAGTACCCGGCGATCCAGACCGCCGAAACGGTGACGTTTGGCGGCGTCTCGCCGCAACCACGACCCTGGCGGGACAAGCCGAAGTGATTCACACCACAGCATTCTGCCGGGTTTGTCGGGTACTCGCGCGAGACTGGTCCCTTCGGGGGTCACCGGCCCGTTCCGGATCTCTTTTCGGGGCCCGGACGTCCGTACGCGAACCACTTTCGACATGAGCGTATGGTTGCGATTTGGCCGACCCGAGAAATCGGCCTTTTCAGCGCCATCTCTCTACGGATGGGTTACCCATCGGTAGAGGTGACGTATCCCTGTGGCTCGGTACACGATGGAGACGGCGCGACACCAAGGCAGAGACAGCATTCGTCCGTGCACAGCATCCATAGCCTGCAGAGCACGACACGAACCGAACACGAAGGAACAGCGTGGCTTCCGGATCCGATCGAAACCCGATCATCATTGGCGGCCTTCCCAGCCAGGTCCCGGACTTCGATCCCGAAGAGACCCAGGAATGGCTCGACTCGCTCGACGCAGCCGTCGACGAGCGCGGCCGGGAACGTGCCCGCTACCTCATGCTCCGCCTGATCGAGCGCGCCCGCGAGAAGCGTGTGGCCGTGCCCGAGATGCGCAGCACGGACTACGTGAACACCATCGCGACCAAGGACGAGCCGTTCTTCCCCGGCAACGAGGAGATCGAGCGCAAGGTCCTGAACGCGACCCGGTGGAACGCCGCCGTCATGGTCTCGCGTGCCCAGCGGCCGGGTATCGGCGTCGGCGGCCACATCGCCACCTTCGCCTCCTCCGCCTCCCTCTACGACGTGGGCTTCAACCACTTCTTCCGGGGCAAGGACGAGGGCGACGGCGGCGACCAGATCTTCTTCCAGGGCCATGCCTCGCCCGGTGTCTACGCCCGCGCGTACCTCCTGGACCGGCTGTCCGAGGGCCAGCTCGACGCCTTCCGGCAGGAGAAGTCCAAGGCCCCCAATGGTCTGTCCAGCTACCCGCACCCGCGGCTGATGCCGGACTTCTGGGAGTTCCCGACCGTCTCGATGGGCCTCGGCCCGCTCGGCGCGATCTACCAGGCGCGGATGAACCGCTACATGGAGGCCCGCGGCATCGCCGACACCTCCAAGTCGCACGTATGGGCCTACCTCGGCGACGGCGAGATGGACGAGCCCGAGTCGCTCGGCCAGCTGTCCATCGCCGCCCGCGAGGGCCTGGACAACCTCACCTTCGTCGTCAACTGCAACCTCCAGCGCCTCGACGGCCCGGTCCGCGGCAACGGCAAGATCATGCAGGAACTGGAGTCGCAGTTCCGCGGCGCCGGCTGGAACGTCATCAAGCTGGTGTGGGACCGCAGCTGGGACCCGCTGCTCGCGCAGGACCGCGACGGCATCCTGGTCAACAAGCTCAACAGCACGCCCGACGGTCAGTTCCAGACGTACGCCACCGAGACCGGCGCCTACATCCGTCAGCACTTCTTCGGCGACGACCAGCGGCTGCGCGCCATGGTCGAGAACATGACCGACGACCAGATCCTGCACCTGGGCCGCGGCGGTCACGACCACAAGAAGATCTACGCGGCGTATGCGGCGGCCAAGGCCCACAAGGGCCAGCCGACGGTGATCCTCGCGCAGACCGTCAAGGGCTGGACGCTCGGCCCGAACTTCGAGGGCCGCAATGCGACCCACCAGATGAAGAAGCTGACGGTCGCGGACCTCAAGGGCTTCCGTGACCGGCTGCACCTGCCGATCCCGGACAAGGACCTGGAGGACGGCCTGCCGCCGTACTACCACCCGGGCCGGAACTCCGAAGAGATCCAGTACATGCACGACCGCCGCAAGAGTCTGGGCGGATATGTGCCCACCCGGCTCGTGCGCGCCAAGCCGCTGGCGCTGCCGGACGACAAGGCCTACGCGCCTGCCAAGAAGGGCTCGGGCCAGCAGAAGATCGCCACGACGATGGCGTTCGTGCGGGTCCTGAAGGACCTGATGCGGGACAAGGAGATCGGCAAGCGCTTCGTGCCGATCGCGCCCGACGAGTACCGCACCTTCGGTATGGACGCGTTCTTCCCGTCGGCCAAGATCTACAACCCGCTGGGCCAGCAGTACGAGTCGGTCGACCGCGAACTCCTCCTTGCGTACAAGGAGTCGCCGACCGGCCAGATGCTGCACGACGGCATCACCGAGGCGGGCTGCACGGCCTCGCTGATCGCGGCCGGCTCCGCCTACGCCACGCACGGCGAGCCGCTGATCCCGGTCTACGTCTTCTACTCGATGTTCGGGTTCCAGCGCACCGGTGACCAGTTCTGGCAGATGGCCGACCAGCTCGCGCGCGGCTTCGTGCTCGGCGCCACCGCCGGCCGTACGACGCTGACCGGCGAGGGTCTGCAGCACGCCGACGGCCACTCCCAGCTGCTGGCCTCGACGAACCCGGCCTGTGTCGCCTACGACCCGGCCTACGGCTACGAGATCGCGCACATCGTCAAGGACGGTCTGCGGAGGATGTACGGCGAGAACTCCGAGGACATCTTCTACTACCTGACCGTCTACAACGAGCCGATCCAGCACCCGGCGGAGCCGGCCGACGTCGATGTCGAGGGCATCCTCAAGGGCCTGCACCGCATCAAGCCCGGCGAGAAGGGCGAGCACGCCGCCCAGATCCTCGCCTCGGGTGTCGCGGTGCCGTGGGCGATCGAGGCCCAGCAGATCCTCGCGGACGAGTGGAACGTCAAGGCCGATGTCTGGTCGGCGACGTCCTGGAACGAGCTGCGCCGCGATGCGGTGGAGATCGAGGAGCACAACCTTCTGCACCCGGAGGAGGAGCAGCGCGTCCCGTACGTGACGCAGAAGCTCCAGGGCGCCGAGGGCCCCGCGCTCGCGGTCTCGGACTGGATGCGGGCGGTTCCCGACCAGATCGCGCGCTGGGTTCCCGGCACGTACCAGTCGCTGGGCGCCGACGGCTTCGGCTTCGCGGACACGCGTGGCGCGGCCCGTCGCTTCTTCCACATCGACGCGCAGTCCATCGTCCTCGGTGTGCTCACCGAGCTCGCCAAGGAGGGCAAGGTCGACCGGTCGCTGCTGAAGCAGGCGATCGACCGCTACCAGCTCCTGGACGTCTCGGCCGCCGACGCGGGTGAGGCCGGCGGCGACGCCTGACCTCTCCGCGGCCGCCCGCCGCAGCTTCCCTGCCGCGCCCCTCGACCCGCGTCCTTCGCCGGTCGAGGGGCGCGGTGCTGTGCGGTGGAAGAGGTGGAAGAGGTAGAAGATGTGGAACAGGTGGGAGGCGAGGGTGCGCAGGGGGGCCGCGGACGGCCGGCTCAGCGCTCCCATACCTTGAACGCCCTTACCTGGTAGGGGGATCGGGGCACCCAGGTGCCGCCACCCGGATAGGTGTCGAACTCGGCGGTCTCGGCGCACTCCGCGCTCTGGTAGGTGGTGACCGGCCGGCCGGTGCGGTTGGCGAGTGCCGCGGCGGTGCCGCCCTTGGGCAGTGGGATGCAGCTCTCGATGTCGGTGTCGGACAACTCGTAGGTCCGCCGCTCGCCGCCGAAGCCGGCCGCCGGCCAGAGGCAGAGTTGGCCGGTGGCGCAGTCCCCCGAGGCGGCGCCCCGGACCCCGGTGGTCGCCTGCGCGGCGGGGGTGCCGGTGGCCGCTTGCGCGGTCGGGGTGCCGGTGGCGGGCGGTACGGCGAGCGCGGCGGCCAGTGCGGTGAGGCCGGTCAGGAGCGCGGTGGTGTGGGGCGTACGCAGACGCAGTCGCATGGGAATCTCCCCCGTGGAGTACGGCGATGGCGTCCCGCGGCGGGCCGGCTGCCCGCGGCGGGTTCTTCGGCTTCGAGCTTCGCGAGGGTGCGGCGCGGCTGCCAAGGCCGTGGCGGCGGTCCCACCCGGATCAGGTATGTGGAGGAGCGGAACGGCCCGGAGCGGGGCGCCGGTGCACGGTGTTGACGCGGGGCGGGGCGGCGGCAGCGGAGGGCAGGAACCGTTCTTCCCAGGGCGTGCCGAGGGCTCGCGCGGGCGCGGGGCCCCGGAGGGCCGCAGGCGGGGCGAGGGTTCCCGTGACGGCTCATCCGGATGAGGGATTCACCGCTCCGGGCGGGGCCAACTGCCGCGGGGCGTACGGAGGGTGGGGCGGACGGCGGCGCCGGGCGGCGGGTTGACGCGGCCTGCTGACGCCCGGCTCAGGCTGCCACGCCGGGACAGCACACGACGGCGCGCGGCCGGTCCGAGGATTCCTCGGACCGGCCGCGCGCCGGTGGGGGGTTGTGCGGGGTCGCGGTGGCGCCGGGATCGTACGGCTGCGCCGCAGGGCCGGGCCGCACAGCTGCCGGCCGCCGGTCAGATGTGGCCGACGCCGGCCCCCGCCTCGGCGTTCGCGCCGCGCTTGGTGAAGACGGCGACGACGGCCGCGACGACCGCCACGCCGCAGGCGACCGTGAAGGCCAGGCCCATGCCGGACACAAAGGTCTCGTGGGCGACGGAGGTGATCTTCTCGGCCAGCTGGGGCGGGGTGCCCTTGGGGACCGGCGCGATGCCGGCCGACACCGCGTCGGACAGCTGGGACGCCTTGGCGGGCGGGACCGGCGGAAGGCCCGCCGTCGCCCACTTGCCGGGGAGCTTCTCATCGACGCGGGAGGCCATCACCGCGCCGAGCACGGCCGTACCGAGGCTGCCGCCGACCTGCATCGCGGCCTGCTGGACACCGCCGGCGACACCCGAGAGCTCCAGCGGGGCGTTGCCGACGATGACCTCGGTGGCGCCGACCATGACGGGCGCGAGGCCCAGGCCGAGCAGCGCGAACCAGACGGACATCGGGCCGGTGCCGCTGCCGGTGTCCAGGCCGGACATGCCGTACGTGGCGACGGCGGTGAGGACCATGCCGCTGACCAGCGGGATCCGCGGGCCGAACTTGGTGATCAGGGCGCCGGCGAGCGGTGAGCCGACGATCATCATGCCGGTGAGCGGCAGCAGGTGCAGTCCGCTGTCCACGGGGGTCATGCCGTGCACGTTCTGCAGGTAGAACGTCACGAAGAACAGGCCGCCCATGAAGGCGAAGGCCATCAGCACCATCAGGATCGTGCCGGCGGTCAACGGCACCGAGCGGAACATCCGCAGCGGGATGAGCGGTTCGCGGACCTTGGACTCCAAGACGGCGAACAGGGCGAAGAGGACCACGGCGCCGATCAGGAAGCCCAAGGTCCTGGCGTCGCCCCAGCCCCATTCCGACGCCTTGATCAGCGGCCAGATCAGGCAGAACATCGCCCCGGAGAGCAGCACGATGCCCGGGACGTCGAACGAGCGGGGGGCGTTCTCCGCGCGGTGGTCCTTGAGGATCGCCAGGCCGAGCACCAGGGCCAGCACGCCGACCGGGACGTTGATGAAGAACACGGACTGCCAGCTGACGTGCTCGACCAGCAGTCCGCCGACTATCGGGCCGCCGGCGGTGGAGGCGCCGATGACCATGCCCCATATGCCGATCGCCATATTGAGCTTCTCGGCCGGGAACGTGGCGCGCAGCAGGCCCAGCGCGGCGGGCATCAGCAATGCGCCGAACAGGCCTTGCAGCACACGGAAGATGATGACCAGCGCGACCTCGTGGGAGAACCCGATGGCGCCGGAGGCGGCGGCGAAGCCGAGGATGCCGATGAGGAAGGTCTGGCGGTGGCCGAAGCGGTCACCGAGCTTGCCTGCCGTGATCAGCGCGACGGCCAGGGCGAGCATGTAGCCGTTGGTGATCCACTGCACATCGGCGAGCGAGGCGCCGAGGTCCTGCTTGATGGCCGGGTTGGCGATGGCGACGATCGTGCCGTCCAGGGCGACCATCATGACGCCGATGGCGACGGAGAAGAGGGTCAGCCACGGATGGCCTCGCAGCCCCCTGGGGGGCTCCGGTACGGAAAGTTCCGGCGCGGCGTGGGCAACCGGGGTCTGAGAGCTCATACGACGAGGCTAATGACAGCCACTGACAGTTGACAAAGCAATTCATGAGTCGGTGACTGTCACGTCGCTCACAGGTAATCTGAGCAGCGAGAACACCAGGGAAAGGCGGCGCAGGATGGCCACCCCGACGCCGCACTCGGCACCCGCAGGCGGCCTGCGGGAACGTAAGAAACAGCGCACCCACGACGCTCTGATCCGGGCGGCGCTCGAACTGTTCACGAAGCAGGGGTACGAGGCGACGACCGTCGACGAGATCGCGGAGGCGGTGGACGTCTCCCAGCGGACGTTCTTCCGCTACTTCGCGAACAAGGAGGACGTCACCTTCGCGGTCCAGGAGATGGTCGAGGCCCGCTTCCTCGACGAGTTGAGCGCCCGGCCCGCGACGGAGGCCCCGCTGGCCGCCCTGCGCAGCGCCGTGACGGTGGCCTGGGACGACATCGGCAGCGCCATCGCGTCGGTGATCCCGGTGGAGCTGTACATGCGCACGTACCGGATGATCGAGTCGACGCCCGCGCTGGTCGCGGTCCATCTGCGGCGCTCGATCGAGCTGGAGGCGCAGCTGGCGCGGCTGATCGCCCGGCGCGAGGGGCTCGATGTGGACGCCGACCCGCGGCCGCGGGTGCTGGTGGCCGCGTTCAGCGGGGTGATGCGGGCCGCGGGCCAGGTCTGGAGCGAGGGCGAGGACCACACCGTGTCGTCGATCCGCGAGCTGACCATGTCCTACCTGGACCACATCGGGCCGGCGATCGAGGACGACTGGCGGACGCGAACGCGGTGATCACACCGCCGGCGGCGGGAGCGGTCCTGCACGACAGCCCACACTCCCCGTAATCGCCGTCCGCCGCTGCGCGTTCGACCCCCGTGGCTCCCTGAGACCACCTCTGCACGCCTGAGCGCCGGAAACAGACCACTCGTGTCCGATTTGGTCGAAATACCCTCTGTGAAACGTGAGATCACTCACGGCCACCACAGGCATGCTTCCGCTTCTCCTAGGGTGGCTCGCGGTGACTTCCTTCCCGGGCCTTGGCCCCTCCTCCGGTTTTCTGCAGTCCACCGCCTGGCGCGCCTCGCTCGCCCTGGTGGTGGTGTTCGTGATGCTTGCGATGACCGGCTGGACCGCCATCAGAGGTACCAAGGACGACGCCAACCCGCTGGCCACCGCCAAGGTCGCCTGGAAGCACGCCACCTTCCTCGGACGCCCGCTGCCCGACCCCAGCGGGCAGCCGTCCGCGGTCCGGGCCTTCTTCGCGCCCCTCAGCCGCGCCGAGAAGCAGCAGCTCGCCACCCGCTATCCGCTGGTCGTCGGCAATCTGGGCGGCGCCCCCGCGCAGCTGCGCTACGACGCCAACCGGAAGGCCATCGACGACGCCCGCCGCGTCGAGAAACGCCGGATGAGCGACCCCCGGCTCACCCCCGTCGGCCGCCAGACAGCGGGCCAGCTGATGCACCGCCTCGAATCGCTGATGAGCCCCGGCCGACAGATCCTCGCCTTCGACCCGGCCGACGGCGGACGGGCCGCCGAGGTCTTCGGGAATCTCACGAAGGCGGACCGGGTCTCCGTGGTGGTGCCCGGTGTGGACACCAATCTGTCGACCTTCGAGCGCACCGCACGGGCCACCACGGCCCCCGTCGGCATGGGGCGCGCCCTCTACGGCGCCGAGCGGCAGGCCCGCCCGAGCGCCCGTACGGCCGTGATCGCCTGGGCCGACTTCACCTCGCCCTCCGGCGTCGGCGTCGAGGCCGCCACCGGGCAGCTGGCCGCGGCCGGCGCGGTGCGGCTGCGCGCCCTGGTGAACGCGCTGCCGTCGTCCGACTCGGTCTCGCTGTTCTGCCACAGCTACGGCTCCGTGGTGTGCGGCGTCGCGGCCCGCACCCTGCCGTCGAACGTCAAGGACATCGCGGTGGCCGGAAGCCCGGGCATGCGGGCCGGCAGCCTCGCCGGGCTGGGCACCCACGCCCGGGTCTGGGCGATGCGGGACTCCGACGACTGGATCCAGGACGTGCCGAATCTGGAGGTCGGCGGGCTCGGCCACGGCGCGGACCCGGTCGATCCGTCCTTCGGCGCGCGGATCCTGTCGGCCGACGGCGCCGTCGGGCACGCCGGCTACTTCGAGCCCGGCACCCGCAGCCTGCAGAACTTCGCGCGGGTCGGCGTCGGCGACACCGGCACCGTCGACTGCGCCTCCGCCGACCCGCAGTGCGGTGCCACGGTCTGAGGGCCGCACCGCCGTACGACCAGCGGCCGCAGGTACGGCCCGGCGCCCGGGGACGGGCCGTACCTGCGGGAACCGCGCCCGGCACGGGTGACGTCCCTGTGGCAGGGAAGGAGCGGGTGGCCGGAGTGACGCGCGTAGCTTCGGCGGGCCCCCTTGAGGTGTCAGGAAGGGGGACGGGCGGGCGACCGCCCGCATACGATGAGCCACATGGGTGATGTGCTGGCCGGTTTTCACGCCGTCTGGGAGTTCGACACCGACTCCGTACTCATCCGCTTCGAACGGGGGATCCGCAGGCCGAAGCTGTTCCAGGCGCTCGGCGAGCGACGCATTCCGTACGAGGCGCTGAGCGCTGTCGAGGTGACCGAGGGCAGACGCGGCACGGTGGTGCTGCACGCCGTGCCGCGGCACGGCGCCGATCCGTTGATGGAGGCGGCCAACGGGCAGCTCAAGGACGACTCCGATCCGTATCGGCTGGTGCTGCCGGCCGAGCACGAGACCTTGGCCGAGTATTACGCCGACGAGCTGCGCACGGCGCTCGGCCCGGATGCGAAGGAGCCCGCCGACCGCCATCTGGTGGCCGCGCCGGAGCCCCCGCTGCACTTCAAGGCGTATGACGGCAAGGCCTCCTTCGACGGCCGGTCGGTCGCCTTCCGCTGGTTCTGGACCGGCGCGTCCTCGGCGAAGTGGAAATGCGGCGACCAGACCTTCCCCGTGGGCGAGTTGGCGGGGATCGAGTGGCGGTCACCGGAGATCCTCAACGGCTATCTGCGGCTGCTGGCGCGCGGCGCCCGCGACGGCGGGGCCGACGAGGCGGACCAGGATCCGGCCGCCGTGGTGTTCGGGCTGGGATACGGCCCCGTCCATGAGTCACTGCCGTTCGCGGCCGCGGTGCTGCAGGCCGTCCGCGCCGCCGAGCCTGCGCAGGAGACACCGGACGGCGAGCCGGTGCGCCGCCGGACCGGGGACGCGCGCCGGGACCCGGCGGACATCGCGGACCGCATCCGGCACCTCGGCGAGCTGCACGGCGCCGGTCTGCTGACCGACGACGAGTTCAGCATGAAGAAGGCCGAGCTGCTGGCGGAGCTGTAGGGCGGAGCGCTGCCGCCTTCCGGCGCTCGACTCCTCCCTGGGTACCGCCCGACCCCGGCCCCAGGGAGGACGCCGCGGCCGTCGCGGTCCGCTTACATTGAGGGCGTCATGACCGGACACCCTCCCCCTTCTTCCGCACCCGAGCCCTCCCGCGGCCCCGCGCGCGAGCCGGCCCGGCAACGGGCGCTGCGCGCCGTACGGCAGGCGCTGCGCCTGCTCGCCGTCGAGCTGGGCACCCCGACCGAGCCCGGCACCCCGCTGTTCGCCGCGGTCCGGAATCGCTGGCTGCGCCGGCTGCCGTACCTCCTCGCCTTCGGGTTCGCGGTGTCGCTGCTGCCCACGACCGTCACCGTCCTCGCCAACGACTACGGCATGGCCGGCGCACTGGCCGGCGCGCTGGCCACCGCGCAGAGCGTCTCCCTGCTGCTCGCGGTCGCCCGGCCGCTGCAGGCCTGGTGGGTGATCTTCGCGGCGGACGTGGTCTGTGCCCTGGCGCTCACCATGGTCGACGGCGTCGCGGGCCGTGCCTGGCCCTGGCCGCCCCCGGTGATCGTCGGCTATCTCGCGCTGATGCTGGCGCTGTCGCTGCGCGAGCGCCGCCGCACCCTGATCGCCGTCTGGCTGACGACCGGTGCGGCGGGCATCCTCTTCGAGCTCGCCGCCCCCGCGCACGTCCAGAACACCTGGGTGCTGCTGTTCGTCCTCTCCGGTGTGATGCTGATGATGGGTGCCACCCTGCGCGAACGGGGCGACGCCCAGCGGAAGTTGATCGAGCAGGAGACCATCAGCGAGGCCGAGCGGGCCCGCCGGACCCTGCTGGAGGAACGCACCCGGATCGCCCGTGAGCTGCACGATGTCGTCGCCCACCACATGTCGGTGATCACGGTCCAGGCCGACAGCGCCCCGTACCGCATCAGCGGGATCCCGAAGGCGGCCGAGGACGAGTTCGGGGCGATCGCGGCGACCGCCCGCGAGTCGCTGGCCGAGATGCGCCGGCTGCTCGGCGTGCTGCGCAGCGAGGAGACGGAGCGGCAGGGCGGCCCGGAGAAGGCCCCGCAGCCCGGGATCGGCATGCTGCCGAAGCTGGTCGAGGGGACCGTACGGGCCGGTGTGCCGGTCGAGTTGGCGCTGCCCGAGGAGAGTGCGGTGCTCGAACCGGCGGTGGATCTGTCGGCGTACCGGATCGTCCAGGAGGCGCTGGCCAACGTCGTACGGCACGCGCCGGGCGCCCGGACCCGGGTGTCGCTGCGGACGACGGCGGACGGTGCCCGGCTGACCGTCCTGGTCGTCAACTCCGCGCCGCCCGCGCCCGCCACGCCGTCCGCACCCCTGGAGACCGGCGGCACCGGCCATGGCCTGGTCGGGATGCGGGAGCGGGTGCGGCTGGTGGACGGGTCGCTCGACACCGGGCCGCTGCCCGACGGCGGCTTCCGGGTCGCCGCCCAGCTTCCGCTCGCGCCGCCGGCCGCCCCGGCGTCGCCCCTCCCCACGAAGGATTCCGGTTCCCTGTGACCACGCGCGTGATCATCGTCGACGACCAGGCCATGGTGCGGGCGGGCTTCGCCGCGCTGCTCGCCGCGCAGAGCGATATCGATGTGGTGGGTGATGCGCCGGACGGGGTGCAGGGCGTGGCGCTGAGCCGCCGGGCGCACCCCGACGTCGTACTGATGGACGTCCGGATGCCGGAGATGGACGGGCTGGAGGCGGCCCGTCAGCTGCTCGATCCGCCGGTCGGGGTCGCCCACCGGCCGAAGGTGCTGATGCTGACCACCTTCGATGTCGACGACTACGTCTACGAGGCGCTGCGCGCGGGGGCGTCCGGGTTCCTGCTCAAGGATGCGCCGCCGGCCGATCTGATCTCCGCGGTCCGGGTGGTGGCGGCCGGTGAGGCGCTGCTGGCACCGTCCGTGACCCGGCGGCTGATCGCCGATTTCGCCCGGCAGCGGCCGGCGCCCCGCACGGACCGCGCCGCGCTGCGGCTGAACGGTCTGACCCCGCGCGAGACGGAGGTCCTGGAGCTGATCGCCCGCGGACTGTCGAACCAGGAGATCGCCGAGGCGCTGATCCTCGCGGAGCAGACCGTGAAGACCCATATCGGCCGGGTGCTCGCCAAGTTGGCGCTGCGGGACCGCGCGCAGGCCGTGATCTTCGCGTACGAGTCGGGGCTGGTCGCGCCCGGCGAGCGGTAGCGGCCGCCGCGGGGGCGCGCTCCTCCTTTCGGACGAGGGGTGGCCCAGGCCCCCTACTCCGGTATCACCCGAGGGTTGGCTCCGCGGTGTGACGCCGCGTCACCCACCCCCTTCCTACGTTTCCCTCCGCCACCAACGGGAGGGAGACCCACATGTCCAGGCTGCGCAGCGCCGCCCGACGCAGCAGGCGGGCGCTCATCGGTGCCGCGCTCGCGGTGGCCGTGGCCGCCGGCACCGGCGGCTGGGCGGCCGGCACCGCACAGACCGCGGTCACCGGTCCGGCGCCCGGCGCGGCCGCCTGGCGGGCCGACCACTCGCTCGGTGTCCGGCTGCCGGACCCGGCGACCACGGCCCCCGCCGAGGTCGCCCGCTTCTTCGCCGCACTGACCGACCGCCAGCGGCAGACGCTGGTGGCCCGGCATCCGCTCACCGTCGGCAATCTCGACGGTGCGCCCCTCGCGCTGCGGTACGAGGCCAACTCCCGTGCCCTGAGGGCTGAACGGGACCGCCGACTGGCCCGCGCCGACGACCCGGCCGGCACCCTCCAGGACCACCGTCAGGACCGGGCCGTGGCCCGCCGCTACACCGCGCTGCTCGCACCCGGCCGCCGCATCCTCGCCTTCGACCCGCGCGGCCGGGGACAAGTCGCCGAAGTACACGGCGACTTGGCGACCGCCGAGCACACCGCCGTGATCGTGCCGGGCTCGGACATCGATCTGCTGTCCTTCGACCGGGCGAAGGACCCGTACGGCACGCCGGCCGGCATGGCCAGGTCGCTGCGCGCCCAGCTGGCCGCCGATGCGCCCGGGAGCCGTACCGCGGTCGTCGCCTGGGCGGGGTACACCACACCGGTCGGGCTCGGTCCGGATGCCGCGACCGGGCGGCTCGCCGAGGCCGGAGCGCCGCGGCTGGCCCGTCTGCTGTCCGGGCTGACCGCGGTCGGCGCCCGGCCCCCGGCGGTGCTGTGCCACAGCTACGGCTCGGTGGTCTGCGGGCTGGCCGTGCCGCGGCTGGGCGGTGGCGGCCTCGCCGATCTGATCGTCCTCGGCTCACCCGGTATGCGCCGGGACAGCGTGGCGGAGCTGCGCACGTCGGCCCGGGTCTGGGCGGGGCGGGACGCCGCCGACTGGATCGGTGACCTCCCGCACGTCGAACTGCTGGGCCTGGGCCATGGCACCGACCCCGTCGATCCCGCCTTCGGGGCCCGCCGGCTCCCCGCCCAGCGGGCCGTAGGGCACACCGGCTACCTCGCCCCCGGTACGGACTCCCTCCGCAACGTCGCGGCCATCGTGCTGGGCCGCTACGGGGCGGTGCACTGACGCTCGCCGCCAACGGGCGCCGACCGTACCGCCGTTCACCGCACCACACCCGCACCTGCCCCGAGGACCGAACCACCCGACGATTCCGCGACGGAAGAACCCAAGGACGCCTCATGGACACCGCCACTCTCGCCCCTCTCCGATCCGCCGCCCGGCGGACGGCCCGCAGGATCGAGGACCGCACGCCCGCGGACCGCGACCGGGCGATCGACGGGCTGCGGGCGCTGGCGCTGCTCGCCGTGCCCACCGGCCACTGGCTGCTGGGCGGCTTCACCCTGGACGCCGGCGGCGCGCTGCACAACGCCAGTCCGCTGACCGCCTTCGGGCTGCTCGCGCCCGCCAGTTGGGTACTCCAGATGCTCGGCATCTTCTTCCTGGTCGGCGGCCATGCGTCGGTGCTCTCCTACCGGCGCGCCCTGGAGCGGGGCACGTCCGCCGGTACCTGGCTGCGCGGCCGGCTCGTCCGGCTGGGCCGCCCGGTGGTCGGGGTGACCGCCATATGGGCGACGCTGCTGCTGCTCCTGTACGGGCTGGGGGTGCCGGAGGCGACGCTGCGGACCGGGGCGACGCTGGTGATCCAGCCGCTGTGGTTCGTCGCGGTGTACGCGGGCACCACCGCGCTGACGCCGTACTGCGTGCGCGCCGCGCGGCGGCTGGGCGCCTGGGCGGCGGCACCGCTGGCGGTGGCGGTGGCCGGGGTGGACTTCCTGCGCTACGGGCCGTTCGCCGACGCCATGCCGTCGTGGCTGAGCCTGCTCAACCTCCTGCCCGGCTGGCTGTTCGCGTATCAGCTCGGGGTCTGCTGGGGCGAGCGGCGGCTCGGCCGGCGGGCCGCCGGGGTGCTGCTGCTCGGCGGTGCCGCGCTGTTCGCCGCGCTGCTGCTGGTCTTCCACTACCCGGCGAGCATGGTCGGCGTCCCGGGCCGGGACCGTACGAACTCCCACCCGCCGTCGCTGCTGGTCCTGGCGCTGGCCGCGGCCCAGTCCGGCGCCGCGATCCTGCTGCGGGACCGGCTCGCCCGGCTCCTGCGCCGGCCCGCCCTGTGGGCGCCGGTCGTGGTCGTCAACCTCTCCGCGATGACGATCCTGTGCTGGCACCAGACGGCGATGCTGACGGCGGCGGTGCCCGCGTCGTTCCTGGGCCCGGTGCCCGGGCTGACCGTGGCGCCCGACACCGTCGGCTGGCTGCTCGCCCGGCTCGCCTGGCTGCCGGTCTTCGCCGCCGTCCTGCTCCTGATCGCCCGCACCACCCGCCGCTTCGAGGCCCCTTGGACCGGTGTCACCCGGGCCCGCCGCACCGCGGCGGCGCTCCTGGCCGCCGGGTTCGCGGCCTTCGCGCTGGGGCTCGCATAGGTCCGCACCGGGGGCCGGAGAACTGCTCCGGCCCCCGGGGAAGACCTACTCCCGCCCCGCCGAGGTGGACGACATGTCCGCGTACCGCGCCCCCGCGACCTTCCCGGCGATCGGCTCCAGCAGCGCCAGATCCTGCGCGGTCAGCCGGATCCCGGTCGCCGCGGCGTTCTCCTCGATGCGGCTGCGCTTCCGGGTGCCGGGGATCGGTACGACGGCCAGACCGCGCGCCGTGGCCTGGTGCTGCACCCAGGCCAGGGCGATCTGGCCGGGCGTGGCGCCGTGCGCCTCGGCGATGCTGCGGACCGGCTCCAGCAGCGCGGCGTTGGCGGCCGCGTTGTCGCCGGTGAAGCGGGGCTGGGTGCGGCGGAAGTCGTCCGCGGTCAGCTCCTTGTCGGCGCTGACGAACGTGCCGGTGAGGAAGCCCCGGCCGAGCGGGGAGTACGGGACGACGCCGACGCCGAGCTCGGCGGCGGTCGGTACCACGCCCTGCTCGATGTCCCGGCTGAACAGCGACCACTCGGACTGCAGCGCCGCGATCGGATGCACGGCCTGCGCCGCGCGCAGCTCGGGTCCGGTCACCTCGCTCAGCCCCAGGTGCTTGACCTTGCCCTCGGCCACCAGCTCGGCCATGGCGCCGACCGACTCCTCGATCGGGACGTCGGGGTTGCGCCGGTGCATGTAGTACAGGTCGATCTCGTCCACGCCCAGGCGCCGCAGGCTGCCCTCGACGGACTCGCGGATGTAGGCCGGGTCGTTGCGGATGATCCGCTTCGTCGGGTCCTGCGGGTCGAGGGTTATCGCGAACTTGGTGGCGAGCACGACCTCGTCGCGGTGCGCCCGGAGGAACGGGGCGAGGAACTTCTCGTTCTCCCCCATCCCGTACATGTCGGCGGTGTCGTAGAGCGTGACGCCCAGCTCCAGCGCCCGCTCCAGCGTGGCCCGCGCTTCATCCGCGTCCGTCGGACCGTAGGCGAAGCTCATGCCCATACAGCCCAGGCCCTGCACCCCGACCCGCGGGCCGCCGGTGCCCAGCTCGACCGTTTCGATCTTCTTGCTGCTCATACGGACCTCAAAACCTCTCGGACGCCCGCCGGGCGTCGGCATAGATGTCGATCTTGTAGTCGAGGACGTCCAGCGTGCTCTGCAGCTCGGCGATCCGTTGGCGTACGTCCTCGCGGTGCGCGGTCAGCAGCCGCTCCCGCTCGGCGAAGGTGCCCGCGCCCGCCCGCACCAGCTCGGCGTAACGGACCATGTCCGCCACCGGCATACCGGTCAGCCGCAGCCTGGCCACCAGGTTCAGCCAGTCCAGATCGCGGTTGCTGAACCGCCGCTGCCCGGTGTGGGTGCGGTCCACGTGCGGCATCAGGCCGATCCGCTCGTACCAGCGCAGGGTGTGTGCGGTCAGGCCGGTGTGCTCCGCCACCTCGCTGATCGTGTACCGGTCGTGGCCGGTGGGCCGTGGGTGCGGGGGTGTGGTGCCGCAGCCGCGCTCCGTCGCCGGCCGCTCGGCGGCGGTCCTCGCGCCGCTCGCGACCGTTTCGCCCTGCATGACCGTCATGGCCCCGTCTCCCCTGTTCGCCGGATGTCTCCCGGCGTTTTCGCCGGGCGCCTCTCGACGTCTCCAACGCTAGAGAGTTCGAGCGCACTCCAAGCAAGCGCGATCTTGACCGGGATTTGGGGTGGCACGGGCCGGCCCCTCGGGCGAATGACGGGAGTTTGACGTCAGGTCCTAGGCTCGTGGGCATGCAGAGCCTGCGGATGATCGAGAACTGGCCGGTGCCCACCGCTGCGGCCGCCGTCGTACGAGCCGACGGCTCGGTGGCCGGCGCCTACGGCCCCCTGGAGCGGCGCTTCCCGCTGGCGTCCGTGACCAAGCCACTGGCCGCGTACGCCGCGCTGCTGGCCGTCGAGGAGGGCGCGGTCGAGCTGGACGAGCCGGCCGGGCCGCCGGGATCCACGGTGCGTCATCTGCTCGCGCACACCTCGGGGCTGGCCTTCGACGAGCCGCGCACGATGGCCGAGCCGGGCACCCGCCGGCTCTACTCCAACGCCGGCTTCGAGGCGCTCGGCGACCACCTGGCCAAGGCGACCGACATCCCCTTCCCGCAGTATCTGCACGAGGCGGTGCTCGCACCGCTCGGGATGACCTCGACGGACCTGCCCGGCTCGCCCGCCAAGGACGCCGTCTCCACGGTCGCCGACCTGATCGATTTCGCCGCCGAGCTGCAGGCACCGCGACTGCTCGCCCGGGAGACGCTCACGGCGGCGACCCAGGTGGCCTTCCCCGGTCTGCCGGGTGTGCTGCCGGGCTTCGGCCACCACAGGCCCAACGACTGGGGGCTGGGCTTCGAGATCCGCGACGGCAAGTCGCCGCACTGGACGGGCGCCACGTCCTCACCGCGTACGTTCGGGCACTTCGGGCAGTCCGGGACGTTCCTGTGGGTGGACCCCGACGCCCGTGCGGCCTGCATCGCGCTGACCGACCGGGCCTTCGGGCCGTGGGCGATGGAGGTCTGGCCGCAGCTGACCGACGCGGTGCTGGCCGAGCTGGCCTGACGTGCGCACGGGCCCGGACCCGTACCGGGCCCGCCGCGGTCTCACACGTACCCCGGCTCCGCCCCCATCTCCCACACCAGGCACTCCGCGGCCGCCAGCCCCTGCAGCTCCAGCCCCGCACCGTCGGTGATCCGCGCCGCGTCACCGGCCGCCAGGCGCTCCTCGCCGAGCCGTACGGCGCCGCGCACCACATGCACATAGGCCCGTGCGGCATCCGGGACCGCGGTGCGCTCCCCGTCGGCGAGGCGGCGCAGATGCAGCAGCGCACCGGCCTGCGGCACCGCGTACGGGGTGCCGTCGGCGATGCCGCGCACCACCTCGTACCGGGGCTCGCCGCCGAATTCGAGCGGCGCCAGCCACATCTGGACGAAGCACAGCGGCCCGGCGCCGTCGTTGCGCTCCACATGCCGCACGCCGCCGGCCGAGCTGAGCCGCTGGAGATCCCCCGGGCGTACGGTGGTCTCGTGGCCGGCCGAGTCACGGTGGGTCAGCTCGCCCTCCACCACCCAGGTCACGATCTCCGTGTCGCGGTGCGGGTGCTCGTCGAAGCCGGCGCCCGCGGCCAGCCGCTCCTCGTTACAGGCGATCAGCGCCCCGAAGCGCAGATTGTCCGGGTCGAAATGGGGGCCGAAGGAGAACGCGTGCCGTGACTCGATCCCGGCCTCCGGCTCGCCGCCGCGGTAGCGTTCCTCGGCCCTGCGCACCTGAATCATGGGCCCACCGTAGCCCCGCCCCCTCACCTCTCCGCCCCGATAGTGCAGGCTTGTCCCGTGTCTGAACCCGCATCGCGCGACGCGCACCCGCACTCGGCGACCCTTAGGCGTCTGGAGAATTCGTCCGGCAAACTGGCCGCCGCCGCCATCGCCCGCATGGACGCCACCCTGCCGTGGTACCGCGCGATGCCCCCGGAGAACCGCTCCTGGATCGGCCTGGTGGCCCAGGCCGGTATCGCCGCGTTCACCGAATGGTTCCGGCATCCGGAGACCCCGCAGGCGATCAGTACCGACGTCTTCGGCACGGCGCCGCGCGAGCTGACCCGGGCGATCACGCTGCGGCAGACCGTGGAGATGGTCCGCACCACCATCGAGGTCATGGAGTCCGCGATCGACGAGGTCGCGGCGCCGGGCGATGAGTCCGTCCTGCGCGAGGCGCTGCTGGTCTACGCCCGGGAGATCGCCTTCGCCACCGCCCAGGTCTACGCCCAGGCCGCCGAGGCCCGCGGCGCCTGGGACGCCCGGCTGGAGTCGCTGGTGGTCAACGCGGTGCTGTCGGGCGAGGCCGACGAGGGCGCCGTCTCGCGCGCGGCGGCGCTGGGCTGGAACTCCCCCGAGCACGTGTGTGTGGTGCTGGGCACCGCCCCGGACGGGGACAGCGAACTGACCGTGGAGGCGATCCGGCGGGCCGCCCGGCACGCCAAGCTCCAGGTGCTGACCGGGGTCCTGGGCTCCCGTCTGGTGGTGATCGCGGGCGGCTCGGACAATCCACTGAAGGCCGCGAAGGCGCTGATCGGCCCGTATGCCGCCGGTCCCGTGGTGGCCGGTCCGGTGGTCTCCGACCTGCTGGCCGCAACCCGCTCTGCCCAGGCCGCGGCGGCCGGGCTGCGGGCCTGTGCCGCCTGGCCGGACGCCCCGCGGCCGGTGCTCGCGGACGATCTGCTGCCGGAGCGCGCGATGGCCTCGGACCCGGTGGCCAGGGACCAGCTGGTGGAGGAGATCTACAGACCGCTGGAGGAAGCGGGGTCGGCGCTGCTGGAGACGCTGAGCGTCTACCTGGAGCAGGCGAGCAGTCTGGAGGGCGCGGCCCGGATGCTCTTCGTGCACCCCAACACCGTGCGCTATCGGCTTCGACGTGTGACCGACGTCACCGGCTGGTCACCCTCCGATGTGCGGTCGGCGTTCACCCTCCGTATCGCATTGATTCTGGGGCGCCTGGCTGACGGTGAGACGCAACTCTAGACTTTTGTCGGACACCAACAATTACCCCGATGGTTCTTGGTCCCTGTCCCCACGGGCGGCCGGAACCACCCACAAGAGAGAGTGTGAGGGTGCTCGTACTCGTCGCTCCCGGCCAAGGCGCTCAGACGCCCGGCTTCCTGACCCCCTGGCTCGACCTCCCCGGTGTCGAGGACCGGCTCCGTGCCTGGTCGGACGCCATCGACCTGGACCTGGTCCACTACGGCACGAAGGCGGACGAGGAGGAGATCCGCGACACCGCGGTGGCCCAGCCGCTGCTGGTGGCCTCCGCCCTGCTCTCCGCCCGGCAGCTGTTCGCGACGGCCGATGCCGTCACCGCGCAGGTCGGCGCGGTGGCCGGCCACAGCGTGGGTGAACTGGCCGCCGCGGCGCTGGCGAACACCATCTCCGACGAGGCCGCGATGACGCTGGTGCGCCGCCGCGGCCAGGCGATGGCCGAGGCCGCCGCCGTCACCGAGACCGGCATGGCCGCGCTGCTCGGCGGCGACGAGGCCGTCGTCCTCCCGCATTTGGAGCAGCTCGGCCTGACCCCGGCGAACGTGAACGGCGCGGGCCAGATCGTGGCCGCGGGCACCGCCGAGCAGATCGCCGCGCTGGTCGAGAACAAGCCGGAAGGCACCCGCCGGGTCGTACCGCTGAAGGTGGCCGGCGCGTTCCATACTCACCACATGGCACCTGCTGTCTCGGCCCTGGAAACCGCGACCGCCCAGCTGGCGGTCGCCGATCCGCAGACCCGTTACGTCTCCAACAAGGACGGGGCGCTGGTCTCCTGTGGCCAGGAGCTGGTGCGACGGCTGGTGGGCCAGGTGGCCAACCCCGTGCGCTGGGACCTGTGCATGGAGACCTTCAAGGAGCTCGGCGTGACCGCGCTCATCGAAGCGGCTCCCGGTGGCACCCTCACCGGCCTGGCCAAGCGCGCACTGCCCGGCGTGCGGACCCTCGCTCTCAAGACGCCCGACGACCTCGACGCGGCCCGCACGCTGATCGCCGAAACGACGTCAGCCGCAGCCGCGGCGGGCTCCGCACCGGCCGAATAGGAGTCCGAAGCGCATGACCTCGAAGATCAAGCCCTCGCAGGGCACCCCGTACGCGCGGATCATGGGTGTCGGCGGCTACCGCCCGACCCGTGTCGTGCCCAACGAGGAGATCCTCAAGTACATCGAGTCGTCCGACGAATGGATCCGCTCGCGGTCCGGTATCGCGACCCGCCACTGGGCGGGACCCGAGGAGACCGTGGCGCAGATGTCGGTCGAGGCGTCCGGCAAGGCGATCGCCGATGCCGGCATCACGCCCGAGCAGATCGGCGCCGTGATCGTCTCCACGGTCTCGCACTTCAAGCAGACCCCGGCGATCGCGACCGAGATCGCACACCGTATCGGCGCCGGCAAGCCGGCCGCGTTCGACATCTCGGCGGGCTGTGCGGGCTTCGGCTACGGACTGACCCTGGCCAAGGGCCTGGTGACCGAGGGCTCGGCGGAGTACGTCCTGGTCATCGGCGTCGAGCGGCTCTCGGACCTGACCGATCTGGAGGACCGTGCGACGGCCTTCCTCTTCGGCGACGGCGCCGGCGCGGTGATCGTCGGCCCGGCCAAGGAGCCGGCGATCGGCCCGACGGTCTGGGGCTCGGAGGGCGACAAGGCCGAGACCATCAAGCAGACCCTCGGCTGGGACGTCTACCGCACCACCCCGGTCCCCGGAGGGGATGCCCCCGAGGGCCGGCCGGCCCCGGAGGAGATCCGCTACCCCGCCATCACCCAGGAGGGCCAGGCGGTCTTCCGGTGGGCGGTGTTCGAGATGGCGAAGGTCGCCCAGCAGGCGCTGGACGCGGCCGGCGTCAGCCCGGACGACTTGGACGTCTTCATTCCGCACCAGGCCAACATGCGGATCATCGACTCGATGGTGAAGACTCTGAAGCTGCCGGAGAGCGTGACGGTCGCCCGCGATGTGGAGACCACCGGCAACACCTCGGCCGCCTCCATCCCGCTCGCCATGGAGCGGCTGTTGGCGACCGGACAGGCCAAGAGCGGCGACACCGCGCTGGTCATCGGCTTCGGGGCGGGTCTCGTCTACGCCGCGACGGTCGTTACCCTCCCCTAGGCAAGATCTGCGCAACGCCGGATGTCCTCGGATGTACCGGCCGCCGCTCGGATCTTCACCGCAAGTAACGCAGTTTCCCCATAAAATGACCGAAGGAGCGCCATCATGGCCGCCACTCAGGAAGAGATCGTCGCCGGTCTCGCCGAGATCGTGAACGAGATCGCCGGGATCCCCACCGAGGACGTCCAGGTGGACAAGTCCTTCACCGACGACCTGGACGTCGACTCGCTGTCCATGGTCGAGGTCGTCGTCGCCGCCGAAGAGCGCTTCGACGTGAAGATCCCGGACGACGACGTCAAGAACCTCAAGACGGTCGGCGACGCGACCGACTACATCCTCAAGCACCAGAGCTGATCCAGCTCCCGCGCATGTCGCCACCCCGCGGTGGCGCCGTCGATTCAGACCCCTCTACCCGTGGAGTAAGAATTCCCGTGAACGCGACCAATCGCACCGTGGTCGTCACCGGTATCGGCGCAACCACACCGCTGGGTGGCGACAGCGCTTCGACCTGGGAGGCCCTGCTCGCCGGACGCTCCGGCATCAGCACCCTCGAACAGGACTGGGCCACCGACCTGCCGGTCCGTATCGCCGGCCAGATCGCCGTTGAACCGTCCGAGATCATTCCGCGTCCGCAGGCCCGGAAGCTGGACCGCTCGGCGCAGTTCGCGCTGATCGCGGCCCAGGAGGCCTGGAAGGACGCGGGCTTCACCGCCAAGGCGGGCGAGGACACGTCGGTCAACCCCGACCGTCTGGGCGCCGTCATCGCCTCCGGCATCGGCGGTGTGACGACCCTGCTCGACCAGTACGACGTGCTCAAGGAGAAGGGCGTACGCCGCGTCTCCCCGCACACCGTGCCGATGCTGATGCCGAACTCGCCGTCCGCGAACGTCGGCATCGAGTTCAACGCCCGCGCCGGTGTGCACACGCCGGTCTCGGCGTGCGCGTCGGGCGCCGAGGCCATCGGCTACGCGATCGAGATGATCCGCTCCGGCCGCGCCGACGTCGTCGTCGCGGGTGGCACGGAGGCCGCCATCCACCCGCTGCCGATCGTCGCCTTCGGCAACATGATGGCGATGTCCAAGAACAACGACGACCCGCAGGGCGCCTCCCGTCCCTGGGACGTCGACCGCAACGGCTTCGTGCTCGGCGAGGGCGCGGGCGTGATCATCCTGGAGTCCGAGGAGCACGCCAAGGCCCGCGGCGCCATGATCTACGCGGAGGCCGTCGGCCAGGGCATCTCGGCCGACGCGCACCACATCACGCAGCCCGAGCCGTCCGGCAACGGCATCGCGGCGGCGCTGCAGAACCTCCTCGACAACACCGATCTCCAGCCCGCCGAGATCGTGCATGTGAACGCGCACGCGACCTCGACGCCGGCCGGTGACGTCGGCGAGCTCCGGGCGCTGCGCAAGGCGTTCGGTGACGACGTCGACCACATGGCCATCACCAGCACGAAGTCGATGACCGGCCACCTCCTGGGCGGCGCGGGCGGTATCGAGACGGTGGCCACGGTCCTCGCGCTCAAGAACCGCATCGCCCCGCCGACGATCAACATCGACCAGCTCGACCCGGAGGCCGACGCGGACATCGTCCGCGGCGAGCCCCGCAAGCTGCCGGCCGAGGGCCGGATCGCGGCCCTGAACGACTCGTTCGGCTTCGGCGGCCACAACGTGGTCCTGGCCTTCCGCTCGGTCTGACGCGGTCTCAGCACCCGTAACGGGCCCGCCCGGTGACATGTCACCGGGCGGGCCCGTTTGCCGTCTCAGCCGTCGAAGCCGGCGTAGTACGCGGCCGCGGCGTCCTCGTCGCCGTGGCCCTGCTGCTCGGCCCGGCGGAAGCGCTCCGCGGCCGCCGCCACCAGGTCCATGTGGACGCCGGCGTCCCGGGCCGCCTCGGTGATCAGCCGGGCGTCCTTGCGGGCGGCGGACACGGTGAAGCTCGCGGGGTAGTTCTCGGCCAGGATCAGCTCGGATTTCAGCCGGAGGTACGGCAGATCGAGCGCCCCGCCGGCGATCGCGGCAAGGAAGTCGCGCGCGTCCACCCCGAGCCCCTCGGCCAGCGCGAGAGTCTCACCCGTACCGCTGATGACCGTCAGCACCCAGGTGTTGACGACGAGCTTGAGACGGCTGGCGGCGCCGTCGGCGGCGTCCTCACCGACCCACTGGGTACGGCTCCCGACGACGCCGAAGATCCGCCCGGCGCGCTCCCGTACGTCCTGCGGACCGGCCGCCAGGATCGTCAATTGCCCCTTCTCCGCAGGGTCCTTGGTGCCCAGTACGGGGGCGTCCACGAACCGCAGCCCGTGTTCGCCGGCGAACCGGGCGAGCGGGGCGAGCCCTTCGGGTCCCACCGTGCTCATCTGGAGCCACAGGGCACCGGGCGGCAGGGCGGGGGCGGCCTGGTGCAGTGCGTCGAGGACGGCGGGCCCGTCGAGCAGCATCGTGAGGACCACGTCGGCGCCCTCCACCGCCTCGGCGGGGCTGCCGGTGACGCGGATCCCGTCGGCGGCCAGCGGCTCGGCCCGGGCCCGGGTGCGGTTCCAGGCACGGACGTCCAGACCGGCCCTGGCGAGGTTGCGGGCCATCGCCGCGCCCATGATTCCGGTGCCGAGCACCGCGACGGAGAGGGTGTCGAAAGCGTTGTTGTCGGCCATGACGGCACGCTAGAACCTGGAGCGCACTCCAAGGCAAGCGCCGCCGTGTGTCGGGGAGCAGCCGTGCGGTACGCCGTGGGGACCGGCCCCTCCGGGGGCGATCCGGCGGGCGCGTCCTAGGGTGTCTCTTCGATCTCCGTGGGCCTGCGGCGTCCGGCACCGCAGGCTGATCCACGGAGACCGAAGAGACACCCCCTAGACGACCTGGTGCAGCCAGCGGACCGGGGCGCCCTCGCCCGCGTAGCGGAACGGCTCCAGTTCGTCGTCCCAGGGCTTGCCGAGGAGCTTGTCGACCTCGGCGGCCAACTCCGTCTCGCCGCGCGCCGAGCGGGCGACCGCGGCCCGCAGCCGGTCCTCGGGGATGAGGATGTCGCCGTGAATGCCCGTGACGGCATGGAAGATGCCCAGGTCGGGGGTGGAGCTGTAGCGCTCGCCCTCGGCGGTGGCGCAGGGTTCCGCGGTCACCTCGAAGCGCAGCAGATGCCAGCCGCGCAGCGCGGAGGCCAGCTTGGAGGCCGTACCGGCCTCGCCCTGCCAGGAGAACTCGGCTCTCCACGTGCCCGGGGACGCCGGCTGGCGGATCCAGTCGAGATTGACGCGCACGCCGAGGACGCCCGCCACGGCCCATTCGACATGCGGGCACAGCGCGCGCGGTGCGGAGTGGACGTACAGAACTCCACGGGTCGTCACCGGGACCTCCAGTGCGGTTCGAGGTTCGCCTTCCCCAGCGGCCTCGTGCCCGTTCCGGTTGCGGCCGGGACAGTTGTCATTCTGCCCCAGTGATCACTTCGGCACCAGCGTGCTGGTGACCTACAGTAAACACCATTAGGCGGAATTTGCCGCAAAAGGGACAGGAAATGACGTGATGTAATTTGTCCGTGCCGACTGCACTTGCCACTTTGGGTCACCGCCCGGAAGGCACGGGGCAAAGCTACCGCGCGGCTCCGGTCGGGTGGTGACGTACCGTCGGTACCCGAAGAGATATCACTCGCACGCCGGAGGGGACAGGGGATGACGCAGATCAATCGGCCCTTTCGCCCCCTCAGTCGGCCGTTCCGCCCCCGCCGTCACCGCTTCCGACGGTACCCCTCACGCACCGTCGCCGTCGCCTCCGCACTCCTGATCGCCCTCACTGGCTGTAGTTCTGACGGGACTGCACACTCCGGCGCGTCGGGCAAGCGGCACGGCCCGCCCGCGCCCGTCTGGCGCACCGACCCCGGCTCGATCGCGGCGCTCGGCGACTCGATCACCGCCGGCTTCGACGCCTGTACGGTCCTCGCCGACTGCCCCCGGGTCTCCTGGGCCACCGGCACCGACCCCGCGGTCGACAGCCTCGCCCGACGGCTGGTCGAACAGCCCGCCACGCACAGCTGGAACTTCGCCCGGACCGGTGCACTGATGAGCGATCTGCCGGAGCAGGTCGCCTCGGCCACCCGCCGCAAGCCCGAGCTGGTCACGGTCCTGATCGGCGCCAATGACGCCTGCCGGAACGACGTGGCGGCGATGACGCCGGAGGCCTCCTTCCGGGACGACTTCGCGCGGTCCATGCGGCAACTACGGCGCGCCCTGCCGCACACCCAGGTGTATGTCGCGGCGGTGCCGGACCTGCTGCGGCTGTGGTCCGAGGGGCGCAAGAACCCGCTGGGCAAGCAGGTGTGGAAGCTGGGCCTGTGCGGGTCGATGCTGCGCGACCCGGACGACCTGACGAAGCCGGCCCAGGACCGGCGGGCGAGCGTGCAGGACCGGGTGCGGGCGTACAACTCCGCGCTGGCGGAGGTGTGCGGCAAGGATCCGCTGTGCCGGTTCGACCGGTCGGTCTTCGACTACCGCTTCACCGGACGGCAGTTGAGCACCTGGGACTGGTTCCACCCCGGCGCCCGCGGCCAGAAGGAGCTGGCGGAGCTGGCGTTCAAGGTGGTCACCCGAGCGGGGAGGTAGCGCCCGCACCCGGGAACCGGGCGCCCGCGGGCAGTCCGCGGGCATAGGCTCAACGGCATGAAGACGCAGGTCAGCAGGGAAATATTCGGCGCGTTGGACGACGGCACGCCCGTCGAGCGCTGGACCCTGGAGTCAGGTCCGGGCGGGCTGCGGGTCCGCGTCCTGACGTACGGCGGGATCGTCCAGAGCCTGGAGGCCCCGGACCGGGACGGGACGCGGGGGCAGTTGGCGCTGGGCTTCGCGGATCTGGCCTCGTACGTCGCCCACGGCGGGTCGCACTTCGGCGCGCTGGTCGGGCGGTATGCGAACCGGATCGCCGGGGCGTCCTTCCCGCTGGACGGCCGGACGTACCGGCTGACGGCGAACGACGGGCGGCACAGCCTGCACGGCGGGCCGGCCAACTTCTCCCGGGTGGTGTGGGGCGCCCGGGAGACCGACGGCGGCGTGGAGCTGCACCGGGTCAGCCCGGACGGCGAGGAGGGCTTCCCCGGCGCCCTGGACGTGCGGGTGACCTACACCCTCTCCCCCGACGGCGCACTGCACCTCGTCTCGCGCGCCCGGACCGACGCACCGACCGTCGTCAACCTCACCAACCACAGCTATCTCCACCTGGGCGGTGCGGGCAGCGGCTCCGTCACCGGCCATGAGCTGCGGCTGGCGGCGTCCCGGTACACGCCCGTCGACGACACCGGCATTCCGCTGCCCGGCGCACCCGCCGACGTCGCCGGGACCCGCTTCGACTTCCGTACGGCGCGGGCGGTGGACGGCGGCTACGACCACAACTTCGTGCTCGACGGCGGGGTCGCACCGGCGCCGCGCACGGTCGCGGAGCTCCACGACCCGCGGTCGGGCCGGGTGCTGGAGCTGGCCACCACCGAGCCCGGTCTGCAGCTCTACACCGCGGACCACCTCGACGGATCCCTGACCGGCAGCTCGGGCGTCCCCTACGGCCCACGGGCCGGACTCGCCCTGGAAACCCAGCACTTCCCGGACTCGCCCAATCGGCCGGACTTCCCCGGGACGGTGCTGCGGCCCGGCGAGCACTACTGCTCGCAGACCGTGTACCGCTTCTCGGCGCGGCCGCGGGCTGCGGGAAACCCTTAGGGGCGCGGCGCGGCGAAGGTCATCCTGTGCGCTGACGCGGCCGGGCGGCGGTGACGGCACGATGAGCAGCGACCGGCTTTCCGGTCCGCTGCGATCCGTTCCGTTGCCTGCCCAGGGAGAACCGTCACCATGGCCCGCCTCCGCGCTCCTCATCTGCTCCTGTCCGGTGCGGCGTTGGCCGTCCTGGTGGTGGCGGGCTGCTCGCTGCCGGACTACGGGCCGACGAAGACGGCGCAGCGCACGTACTCCGTGCCGGGCACGGTCGGCGCGCTGTCCGCGACCACGCACGGCGGGAACATCGAGATCGTGCCGGCCGACGGCGGGGGCCCGGTCCGGGTGACGGAGAAGTACCGCTACAACGACCGCAAGCCGACTCCCGCCCACACGGTCGAGGACGGCCGGCTGACGCTGAAGGCCGCGGAGTGCGGCATGGGGCGCCGGTGCGAGGTCGACTACCGGGTGCTGCTGCCGCGCACCGCCTCGGTCGATCTGCACACCAGCGGCGGGGACATCACCCTCCGGGGCACCAAGGGCGCCATCGCCGCGGAGACCAGCGGCGGCGATGTCACCGTCACGGACTCCGCGGCCCGCACCGTGCGGGCGAAGACCAGCGGCGGCAATGTGGACCTCGCGCTGGCCGCGGCGCCCGACGAGGTCTCGGGCCGGTCCAGCGGAGGCAATGTCACCATCCGCCTCCCGAAGGGGGCGTATGCGGTCGACGCCGCCACGAGCGGCGGCCACCGCAAGGTCTCCGTCCCGACGGACGGGCGCTCCGCGCACAAGGTGACCGCGCGGACGAGCGGCGGTGATGTGTCGGTGGTGACCTCATGAGGGACCGGCCATGAAGGACCAGCGGGGGCACCGCCGGCGCACGGTGCCCCCGTTCCCGGGCCGGTCAGCCGACGGTGACCTCCGCCGTCAGCCGGCGGTCCTCGGCGCTGTGCGCGGCCTCGACGCGGTAGACGCCCTTGACCCGGCGCCAGCCGTCGTCCGCGTCGCTCCGCTGCGCTCCGCCTCCGCTCACTGCCGAGCCTTCGGAAGCGGAGCCCCAGACCGCGAAGGCCCGGTCCGGCAGCGGGATCTCGGCCTCGGCGCTCTCGCCCGGGCCGGCCTCGACGACGGCGAAGCCGGCCAGCCAGCGGTCCGGGCGCTCCGGAGCGTCCGGGGCGGCGTCCGCGGTGGGCGCCAGATAGATCTGGATGACCTCGCGCCCTTGCCGGTCACCGGTGTTGCGAACGCGCACCCGCACCGAGTCGGGGGTCGTGTCCAGCGACTCGTACTCCCAGTCGGTGTAGCCCAGGCCGTGGCCGAAGGGGTAGGCGGGCGCGACGGCGGACCGCTGCCAGGCCCGGTAGCCGATGAACACCCCCTCGGCGTAGGCAAGTCGGCCGTCGGTCGGGGTGACGGTGGTGACCGGGGCGTCGGCCAGCCGGGCCGGCCAGGTGGTGGGGAGCCGGCCGCCCGGCTCATGGGCACCGAGCAGGACGTCGGCCAGCGCCGCGCCGGCCTCCTGGCCGGGGAACCAGCTCAGCAGCACGGCCGGGACCTTCTCGCGCCACGGCAGCTCCACCGGAGCGCCGGCGTTGACGACCACGACGGTGTGCGGGTTGGCGGCGGCGACCCGGGTGACCAACTCGTCCTGGCGGCCCGGCAGTCGCAGGTCGCGGCGGTCGAAGCCCTCGGACTCGACCTCTTCTGTGGTGGCGACGACGACGATCGCGACATCGGCGCCGGCCGCGGCGCGGACCGCCTCCTCGATCCGTTCCTCCGCATCGGGCCGCGGCAGGTGGTGGCCGAGGGCGAAGTACAGCCCGCCCAGCCCCTCGCCCAGCTCCGGGCCGCCCGGCACGAACCGCAGGGTCACCTCGGTGCGCTCACCCGCCGTCAGCTCCGCCGTCACCCGCCGCTCGACGGGGTTCAGGAACGCCTCGAAGGGGTCGCTGCCCTCCGGCGCGCACCGGCCGTCGAAGAGGACCGCACCGCCGACGGTCAGCCGCAGTTCACCGGTGCCGGAGACGGCGAAGGTGTGGCTGCCGCCGCACTGCGGGAGGTAGCTGCCGGTCAGCTCGACGGCGTGCAGATTCTGCCGGGTGACGCCCCGCGGGAGGCGTCCCATCGCCTGCACCTTGCCGTCCACCTGCGGTGTTTCGGCGAGCAGTTGGCCATCGGCGGCAAGGTAGCGGGCGCGGAGCGTGAAGCCGTCACGGGCGGACGGCACTCGGGTGCGGGCCTCGGCGCCGGCCGCGAAGGTGACCTCGACACCGTCGGGCAGCGCGGCACGCAGCCCCTCCAGCGGGGAGACCACCGCCTCGGGGAAGACGGTCGCGGACCCGCCGCCGAGCACCCTGGCGTCCCGCGCGGCCGCTCCGATGACCGCGACCCTGCGCAGCCCCGGGACATCGAGCGGCAGCGCCCGCCGCGCCCCGCCCACGGGCTCGTTGCGCAGCAGGACGCAGCCGCGCCGGGCGAGGTCGCGGGCCACCGCCCGGCCGTCGATCCCCTGGGGGACCGCGGACGGGTCCACCGCGGCCGGCACCCCGTCAAGACACCCCGTACGGGCCGCGAGCAGCAGCACCCGGCGCACCGCGTCGTCCACCTCCGACTCCGCCACCTCACCCGCACGGACGACCTCGGCCAGCGGCGCGCCGTAGACCGTACGGGGTCCGGGCATCGCCACATCGAGGCCGCCGCGCAAGGCGCGCACGGTGTCGCGGGCGGCCGTCCAGTCGGAGACGTTGCAGCCGTCGAAGCCCCATTCGCCGCGCAGCACACCCTGCACCAGCGCGCGATGCTCGGTCATGGTCGAGCCGTTGACCTGGTTGTAGGCCGTCATGACGGCCCAGGGGCGGGCGTTTTCGACGAGGTGCTCGAAGGGCATGAGATAGAGCTCGCGCAGCGGGCGCGGGGCGATCCGGTTGTCGACGGTGAGGCGTTCGGTCTCGGCGTCGTTGCCGACGAAGTGCTTGACCGTCGCGCCGACGCCGCCCTCCTGCACCCCGCGGACGTATCCGGCGCCGATCACGCCGGTGAGCAGCGGGTCCTCCGAATAGCACTCGAAGTGGCGGCCGCCCAGCGGGGAGCGGTGCAGATTGACGGTCGGCGCCAGGAGGACGTGCACGCCCTTGCGGCGGGCCTCCTGCGCGAGCAGGTGGCCGGCCCGGCGGGCGAGTTCGGGGTCCCAGGTGGCGGCCAGTGCCGTGGGGCCGGGCAGGGCCACCGAGGGGTCCTCGGCGTTCCACTCCTGGCCCCGCACGCCGACCGGGCCGTCCGACATCACCAGCGACCGCAGCCCGATCGCCGGCACGGCCGGCAGCGTCCACATGTCCTGGCCGGACAACAGTCCGACCTTGGTGTCGAGGTCGAGCGCGGCGAGCGCCCGCTCCACCGCCGCGGTGTGGTCGTGTGCGCGGTCACGGGCCAGAAGGCCGGCGTCGGCACCGGCGGGCCCGTGGGTCTGGTCATCGGTCATGCGGTTCTCCGGTGTTCCCTGGGTGGTCGTGCGTTCCCCTGTCCGGATTCTGACCCGGCCGCCATGCACGCGGTAAGGACCGTTACTTTCCCGATACATCAGCCGTACGGGATCTCCACGCGACGGATACGCTCGGCCGGTGACTGCACGACATCAGGACGGCTCCCGCGACGGCGGACCGGGCGCGATACGGACCGGTGGCGGCGGCCGGGAGGCCCGTCGCGCAAAGCGGCGGGAGGCCATCCTGCAGGCCGCGATGGAGCTCATCGCGGAACGTGGCTACCGCCGCACCTCGCTCGCCGCCGTCGCCGAGCGCGCCGGCCTGACCCAGCAGGGGCTGCTGCACCACTTCCCGACGAAGGAACTGCTGCTGGTCGGCGTGCTGGAGGCGCGCGACCGCTGGGACCTGGCCTCGGCCGCCGCGGCGTCCGGCAGCCGGCGCACCGACACCCTGGCCGCGCTCGTCGACTACAACGCCACCCGCCCCGGCATCGTCCGTACGTACACCGTGCTGTCCGCCGACAGCGTCACCGAGGACCACCCCGCCCGCGCCTTCTTCGAATCCCGGTTCCGCGCCGTACGCGCCTACTTGGCCGAGGCGCTGCGGGCGGAGTGCGGCGACACCCTCCCCGGCGGCCTGACGCCCGAGCGGGCGGCGCCGCTGCTGGTCGCCGTGATGGACGGGCTCCAGTTGCAATGGCTGCTGGATCCGCAGGAGGTGGACATGCCGGCGGCGTTCCGGGACTTCCTCGCGCTGCTGGAGCTGGGCGGCGGAGCGGGTGGGGAACAGGGCCCCGGCGGGCGGGGTGGCGAGCAGGCTGACGGGCCGGGTGGGGAAGAGGCCGACGGGCCCGGTAGCTAGCGGCTCGACTGCGTCGCCTTCACCGGTCTCGGGCCGGGCTCACCCGGGGGGCTGGTCGTCCTGCACGTCGTGCAAGGAGGGGGCGTAGGAGATCCCGACGATCAACCCGTCCGCCGTGAGAAGTCTGGCCACCGTCTGGCCCCACGGCTCGGTGCGGGCCTGGTGCACCAGCTCGAAGCCCGCGCGCTGCAGCTCGGCGCCGGCGACTGTGACGGCTTCCGCGTTCGCCACCTCGAACTCGATCGATGCCTGCGGGACCACCCGGTCGGCGGGCCACTGAGCCGTGCCGAAGCATGCCTCGGCCGCCTGCGAGAGCGGCCACAGGCCGAAGTGCTTGCTGCCGGGGACGCTCCCGCTGGAGTAGTAGCCGTTGCCTTCCCCCTCCAGGGGGAGACCAAGAGCCTCGATGAACAGCTTGCGGCTCAGCGGCGGGTCGGCGACGACCACCGCCACGCTCGTGAGGAAGAGCACGTCCATCCCGGTGGTTTCACCTCCTGCTGCGACGAGACTGCGAAGGCCGGAGATCCGGCCTCGTGGGTACCGCTTCGAGCGGCCGGATCCCGCTCAACCTATCCGCCTGCTCCCCAAGGGCCGAGACACCCGCGCCCACACCGCCTTGAGTCACCCGATCGGGCTGGTGGCGAGCCGGAACGGGGCTGACTCAGCCGCGCCGCTTCCGGCCGTCGCGCACCGAGGGCCTCTACCGCCCCGCCTCGGGCACCGCTTTACTCGCCCCCATGAGACACATACGTACCAGGATGGGCGCGCTCGGTGTCGCGCTGCTGGCCGCCGTCCCGCTGTCGCTGACGGCGCCGGCCCGCGCGGCCACCGCGCCGGACAGCACGGTCGAGGAGGGCCGGCTGACCCAGGCCGCGCCGCAGGAGATCCTGCGGCGCAGCGGATTCGATGCCTGGGCGGGGGAGTTCGGGGCCGGGCTGGCGCGGCTGACGACGTACCCGGAGGCCAGGCGCTATGTCGCGGACGAGGGGCGGGCGCTGTGGCGGCGGGCCGTGGACCGGGCCCAGGGGCGCGGGCCGGACGGCGGCGATCTGAGCCGGGACGACGACCGGCCGCTGTACTGGGCGCGGCTGGGCATGACCAGCCAACTGCGGGCGTGGCGGCCGGACTTCCCACTGACCGGGGCCCGGCGCGCCGCTCTCCTCGACGCGCTGGAGCGGGGCTCGCGCGGACAGGACTCGATCGACCTGCCTGCCGGCCGCCATGTGCTGCGGATCGTGGTGACCGGATTCGACCCCTTCCAGCTGGACGACGACGCCCGCCGGAGCAATCCGTCGGGGGCGGCGGCGCTGGCCCTGGACGGGACCACCGTACGGACCGCCTCGGGTGAACCGGCCCGGATCGAAACCGCGGTCTTCCCGGTGCGCTGGGCCGACTTCGCGCAGGGCACGGTGGAGCGCACCCTGCTGCCGCACTTCCGCAGCGGACCGCGGCAGGCCGATCTGTTCACCACCATCAGCCAGGGACGGCCCGGGCGATTCGACGTCGAGCGGACCAACGGGGCCTGGCGGGGCGGCTATCCGGACAATGCGCGGGCAGAGCGCACCGGGACCGTGCCGATTCCGGCGGGGGTGCCGACCGTACTGCCGCAGCCGCAGTGGACGGTCACCAGCCTGCCGTACGCACGGATTGTGGCGGCCGGCACGGGTCCGTATCCGGTGGTCGACCACACCGCCGTCACGGAGATCCCGGCGGGCGGCACCACGCCGGTGGAGCGGCCGGACGGGCCGACCGCGGGGTCCACGGCCCGTGCGGGCGGCGGCGGGGACTACCTGTCCAACGAGATCGCCTACCGGGCGACGCTGCTGCGGGACGCGGTGCGGCCGGCGCTGCCGGGCGGGCATCTGCACACGCCGGTGCTGGAGTTCGGCGCCGCCAACACGGACCCGTCCGGGCCGGTCACCGACCCGGACTTCGTCCGCAACCGGGTCGCGATCACTGAGCAGGTGCGGGCGATCCTGACGGTGGCGGCGTCCGGGGCCGCAGGCAGGTAGCCGGGGCGTGGGCGGGCCGGTTATCCACAGGCCCGCCCGCTCCGCGCCGTCGCCGGGCATCATGGACGAATGATCATTGCTGCCGCACAATTCCCCTCCGTCCCGGGCGACATCGAGGCCAATGCCGCACGGATGGCCGCGCTCGTCGGCGAGGCCGCCGACCGCGGCGCCGGTCTGGTGGCGTTCTCCGAACTCGCGCTGACGCACTACGACCTGCGCCTGATAGCCGCCGATCCGGTGGGGATGACGGTCACCGAGGACGATGCCCGGCTGGCGCCCGTGCGCGAGGCCTGCCGGGCGGCCGGGATCGCGGCGGTGGTGAATGCGGCGGGCCGGGCCCGCGAGGGCGCGGCCGGACCGACCCTCTCCTCGTTCGTCCTGGGGCCGGACGGTGCGCTGCTCACCCGCTACGACAAGCGCCATCTGTCCGGGGAGGAGCGCAAGCTCTTCACGCCGGGCGGCGCGGACGGCCGCTTCATGCTGGGCGGGGTCCGGTTCGCGCTCGCCACCTGCCTGGACAGCAGCTTCCCCGAGGTACCGGCGCGGGCCGCGGCGGACGGCTGCGGGGTGTATCTGGCCAGTGCCTTCCACGACTCGGCGGAGCGCGTGGAGCGGTATGCGGAGCTGGCCCGGGACAGCGGGCTGCAGGTGCTGCTGGCCAACGGCACCGGCATCGGCAGCTGCGGCCCGGCATGCGGCCTCAGCGGCGGCTGGCTGCCGACCGGCGAGCGGGTGGCGGCGGCCGCCGAGTGGAGCGGTCCGGTCCCGGGCGACGGTGCGGAGCTGGTGCTGAGCGATGTCCGCGACCGCATCACGCTGATGGCGGACCCGGCGATCGCCGCGATACCCGTCAAGGAGTGCGGCGAGCCGCTGGTGGACATCCGGACCGCGGCGCCCGCGCTGCTGGTGGCCAAGGACCGGCACGACGCCCGAGGGCACTTCGCGCACCTGCGCCAGGGCGTGCTGCAACGGCTGCTGGCGGCCCAGGAGTTGCTGCCGGACGGGCTGCGGCTGCAGATAGTCGAGGGCTACCGTCCTCCGGCACTGCAGCGCCGCTACTTCGAGGAGTACGCGGAGGAACTGCGCGCCGCCTTCCCGGAACGGCAGGCGCAGCGCCTCCACCAGGACGCCAGCCGGTATGTGTCGCCCCCTGAGATAGCCCCGCACAGTGCGGGCGGGGCCGTGGATCTCACCCTGGTCACCGCGGACGGCGAAGAGGTCGACATGGGGACGCCGATCAATGCCTCCCCCGAGGAGAGCGACGGCGCCTGCTACACGGGCGCGCCGGGCCTGCCCCCTGCCGTCCGCACCGCCCGCCAGGTGCTGACCGCCGCCCTCACCGCAGCGGGCCTGGTCAACTACCCGACGGAGTGGTGGCACTGGTCCTACGGCGACCGCTACTGGGCACTGGCGACCGGTGCGGACCATGCGCTGTACGGGCCGATGGAGCTGGAGGGGGAGTGAGGCCCGGCCGGGGCGGCGCCGCCCGGGTACGACTGGAGGAGCTGGACGGGGAGTGAGGTCCCGCCGGGCCGGCGCCGGTGCGCCACCGGCCCCGCACCGGTGTCACCCCTGCGACGGCTCCTCGGGCACCGTCGCCGCCAGTTCCGCCAGGGTCGGATAGGACGGCTGGGCGCCCGGCTTGGTGACGGCGGCAGCGCCGACCCGTACGGCGAACCGCGCCGCGTCGGGCAGGGTGTCGCCGCGGGCCAGGCGGGTGGCGAGGGCACCGGTGAAGGCGTCGCCGGCGCCGGTGGTGTCCACCGCCTTGACCCGCACCCCGGGGATGTCCTCGCTGCCCGAGGCATCCAGGACCAGCGCACCGTCGCCGCCGAGGGTGACCACGACGGAGCGGGCGCCCTGCTCGCGGAGCGCCTGCGCCCACTCGGCCGGGCTGCCGTCGGCGCGCCCGGACAGCCGGCGCGCCTCGTGCTCGTTGACGACCAACGGATCGGACACTGCCAGGAGTTCGGGAGCCAGTGCCGCCTCGGGCGCCGGTGAGGGGTTGAGGACGACGCGGGTGCCGGCCCGCTCCGCGGCCGCGGCCGCGGTCCGTACCGACTCCATGGGAATCTCCAGCTGAAGGGAGACCACCGAGGCGGCGGCGATGGTGTCCTGCGCGGCGGCCACGTCCCGCGGGGAGAGGGCGGCGTTGGCGCCGGGCGAGACCACGATGCTGTTGTCGCCGTCCGGGTCGACGATGATCATCGCGGTGCCGCTGCGGGCCACGTCGTCCACGATGACCGGGGCGACATCGGTGCCCGCCGCGCGCTGCGCGGCCAGCAGCATCTCGCCGAAGGCATCGCCGCCGACCCGCGCCAGCAGTGCGGTGCGCCCGCCGATCCGGGCCGCGGCGGCCGCCTGGTTGGCGCCCTTCCCGCCGGCCGATTCGACCAGGTCCGTACCGAGCACGGTCTCCCCCGCGCCGGGCCGCCGCTCGACCCGTACCGTCAGATCCGCGTTGGCCGAGCCGACCACCAGGACGTCATACATGCACCGCTCTCCCACTTCTTCTCCTCTGTCATTGTCGGCGGCCCGCCTCTGTCGGTCTCGGCCACCCGCCGCCGGGCTGCGGGCTCAGCCGCCGAACTTCGCGGCGTTCTTCCCCGTCACCAGCACCACCGGCACCCTGACCGACCGCGGCAGCTTCTCACCGCGGGCGGCCTTCAGCGCCCAGTCCACGGCCTGTTTGCCGAGGAGTTCGGGCTGCTGGGCGACGGTCGCGGTCAGCGCACCGCCGCGGACCGCCTTGACGCCGTCCGGGGTGCCGTCGAACGCCACCACCTTGACGTCCTTGCCGGAGCGGCCGCCCAGCGCCTTGGCCGCACCCAGTGCCATCTCGTCGTTGGCGGCGAACACCCCGCCGATGTCGTGGTGCGCCTCGAGCATGTTGGACATCACGTCCATGCCCTTGGTGCGGTCGAAGTCCGCGGGCTGCCGGGCGACGACCTGGATGCCGGGGTACTTCTTGAGGCCTTCCTCGAAGCCCTCGCTGCGCTCCCGGGCGGCGGAGGTACCGGCCTGGCCCTCCAGGAAGGCCACCTTCCCCTTGCCGCCGAGCGAATCGGCCAGCGTCTTCGCGGCGAGCCGGCCGCCCGCGACGTTGTCGGAGGCGATGGTCGAGCCGACCGTGCCGCCGTTGACGCCGCGGTCGATGGAGATCACCGGCACCTTCGCCCGGTTGGCGACGCCGACGGCCGGGACGGCGGCGTCGGAGTCGACCGGGTTGATGATGGCCGCCTTGACGTTCTGGCTGGTGAACGTCTCCATCTGGTTGATCTGCTGGGTGGGGTCGTTCTGGGCGTCGGTGATGTTGAGGTGCAGACCGCGAGCGTCCGCCTCGGCCTGGGCGCCCTCCTTGATGCCGACGAAGAACGGGTTGTTCATCGTGGACAGCGCCAGCCCCAGGTCGGTGTTGCCCCCGCGGTCGCAGCCGGTCAGGGCCAGGGCGCCGGCCGCGGCCAGCGCGGCCACCAGCGACACCGTCGTACGGGCCGTGGGCCGGGCCCCCGTACGGGCCGTGGGCCGGGCGCCCGTACGGGAGTTCATCCGGGTCACCGTCCTCCGCGCCGTCCTCCCCGCCCTCATCGCGCGCTCCGGCGGCGCAGCGTGTCCAGGAGCACCGCCAGCGCGATGACCAGTCCGGTGGCCACCTGCTGCCAGAAGGCCGAAACGCTCAGCAGGTTGAGCCCGTTGCGCAGGACTGCCAGGATCAGGGCGCCGATCAGCGTGCCGGAAGCCTTGCCGGAGCCGCCGGAGAGACTGGCCCCGCCGATCACCACGGCGGCGATGGCGTCCAGCTCATAGCCGGTTGCGGCCTGCGGCTGGGCGGAGGTGAGCCGGGCCGCGAGCACGATGCCGGCGACCGCCGCGAACAGGCCGGACAGCGCATAGATCACGAGCTTGCGGCGCTTGACGTGGATACCGGAGAGCCGGGCCGCCTCCTCGTTGCCGCCGATCGCGAACATCGCACGGCCGGAGTACGTACGGGCCAGGATCAGCGCGGCGACCAGCCCCATCACGATCATGACGAGGACCGGCACCGGCAGCCAGCCGCCGAGGGTGTCACCGAGCGCGGCGACCGCACCGGGGAAGGCGATCGGCGAACCTCCGGAGAGGACCAGGGCCAGGCCCCGCCCGACCGAGAGCATCGCCAACGTGGCGATGAAGGCGGGCAGTTTGCCGTACGCGACCAGTGCCCCGGAGACCAGACCGGAGGCCGCACCGACCGCCAGGCCGAGGAGCACCGCCGTCCAGACCGGCAGGCCCTCGCCGGTGGCCGCCCAGGCCACCACCGTGGCGGAGAGCGCGGCGACCGAACCGACCGACAGATCGATACCGGCCGAGACGATCACGAAGGTGACGCCGAAGGCGAGGATCGCGGTGACCGACGCCTGGACGCCGACATTGAGCAGGTTCTGCCCGTTGAGGAAGTCCCTGGACAGCACGGCCATCACCACGACCAGCGCGATCAGACCGCCGAGCGGGCCGTTCCTGAGGACCGCCCGGCTCAGCCAGTTCGCCAGGCCGTCCCGGCCCGGTGCCCGTCCCACCGCCTCTGCGGCAGCTCCTGTCTTCACCTCAGTGGACATCGGAGCCCTCCCTCGCGCTCTCGTCGTTGTGCTTCGTGCTCGGGTGATCCGGCGCCTGGAGCGCCAGCTCCATCACGGCGTCCTGCGTGGCCGCTTCGACCGGCAGCTCACCGGCCAGCCGGCCCTGTGACATCACCAGCACCCGGTCGCTCATACCGAGCACCTCGGGCAGATCACTGGAGATCATCAGCACCGCCCGGCCGGACGCCGTCAGTTCGTTGATGAGCTGGTAGATCTCGACCTTCGCGCCGACGTCGATACCGCGCGTCGGCTCGTCGAGGATCAGCAGCCTGGCGTCCGTGAGCAGCCATTTGCCGATGACGATCTTCTGCTGGTTACCGCCGGACAGGGTGCCCGCGCGTTGTCCCAGACCGCTCATCCGGACCCGCAACCGCTCGGCGACGGCGGCCGCTTCGCGCCGCTGGGTGCCCCGGTCCACCAGCCCGCCGCGGGTGTCGCGGTCGAGCCGGGCGAGGGTGAGGTTGTCCTGGAGGGACGCGTCGAGGACCAGGCCCTGGCCCTTGCGGTCCTCCGGTACGAGGCCGAGCCCGGCGCGCATCGCGGCCCGCACATCGCCGCGGGCCAGCTCCTTGCCGTCGATCTCGACCGTACCGGCGTCGTAGCGGTCCACGCCGAAGATCGCCCGTACGACCTCCGTACGGCCCGCGCCGACCAGCCCGGCCAGGCCCACGACCTCACCGGCCCGCACCTCGAAGTCGATGCCCTCGAAGACCGGCCCGGCCGCGGCGCCGTGCCGGGTCAGCCCGCGGACCCGCAGCAGGGGCGCGCCGGGCTCGCCCGGGCGCTGCCTCGGGTACTGCTCGGCGATGTCCCGGCCCACCATCAGCCGGATCAGCTCGTCCTGGTCGGTGGCGGCCGGCACCTCCCGCACCGAGCGGCCGTCGCGCAGGACGGTGACCCGGTCGCCGAGGGCGCCGATCTCCTCCAGGTGGTGGGTGATGAAGATGATGCCGACGCCGGCGTCGCGCAGCTCACGGACGATCTCGAAGAGGGTCTCGACCTCCTCGGAGGTCAGCACCGCGGTCGGCTCGTCCATGATCAGAACACGGGCGTCCAGGCTGAGCGCCTTGGCGATCTCGACCATCTGGAGGCGGGCGATGCCCAGTTCGCAGACCGGGGTGTCCGGGGACACGTCCAGCCGGACGCGGCGCAGCAGCTCGGCGGCGCGCGCCCGCATCGTCTTCTTGTCGACCAGCCCGAGCCGGGTGCGCGGCTGGCGGCCCAGGAAGATGTTCTCGGCGACGGTCATCCCCGGGACGAGGTTGAACTCCTGGTAGATGGTGGCGATGCCGAGCCGCTCGGCGTCCTGCGCGGAACGGATGTGCACCTCTTGCAGACCGTCGTGCACACCGTTCTGCAGGCCCTCGCGCGCGGCATCCTGCCTGGTGGCCTGCCCGCCGGCCGCGAGGATGCGGCCCGCGTCAGGGCGGTGGGCGCCGGAGAGCATCTTGATGAGGGTGCTCTTGCCCGCGCCGTTCTCGCCGAGCAGGACATGCACCTCACCGGCGCACAGGGTCAGGTCCACGCCGTCCAGCGCGCGCACGCCCGGGAACGACTTCGTCACCCCCTCCACGCACAGCAGTTGGCGGCCGCCCGGTACGTCGTCATTGACGCCGGTCATGCGCTGCACCTCTCTTCCTGGGTGGCTTGCTTTGTGTGGTGGGGGGTGGGCGATGGGTTGGTGGGGGTTTGATGGGGGGGCCGGCTCGGGGCGGTCGGCCTGGGGCGTTGACTCGGGTGACTGGACCGGTCGTTGGCTTCGGGTGGCTGGGCTGGTTGATGACTTCGGGTGGCTGGGCTGGTCGTTGCCCACGGGTCGCGTGCGTGGCCGGTCCCGGATCACAGGGCCCGGCAGCGCACCGGCTCGGCTCAGGGGGTGGGCGGCTCGCCGCAGGAGCGACGGGCGACCAGCCGGGCCGGCAGCAGTACCGAATCGGCGGGCTGGCCCTCGATCCGCGCCAGCAGGGTGTGCACGGCGGCCCGGCCCAGTTCGCGGGTGGGCTGGGCGATGGCGGTCAGCGGCGGATCGATGTGGGTGAACCACGGCACGTCGTCGTAGACCACCAGCGCCACATCGTCCGGGACCCGCAGCCCGCGCGCGCGGAGTTCGTCCATCGCGCCCAGCGCCATCAGGTTGTCGGTGGCCAGCACCGCGTCCGGCGGCTCGGCGAGGTCGAGGAAAGCGTTCATCACCCGCCGGCCGCCGGTGTGCTGGAGATCAGGGCTGCTGCCGACCCGCTCATCGGGCAGCGCGAGGCCGTGTTCGGCCAGCGCGGCACGGAAGAGTTCGAGGCGCTCCTCGCCGGTCGGGGTGCCGGCCGGGGCGACGATGATCGCGGGACGGCGGCGGCCGAGGGCGGCGAGATGGCCGGCGAGCTCGGTGAGCGCGGTGCGGCCGTCGGCGCGTACGCAGGGCGCGTCGATGCCGGGCACCGTGCGGTCCAGCAGGACCAGCGGGGTGCCGGAGGCCACGACCTCGCTGAGCATCGCCGAGCCGGTGCCCGCCGAGCTGACCAGCAGGCCGTCGATCCGGCGGTCGAGCAGGGTACGGATGTAGTCGTCCTGCTGCGCGGGGCGCTCGCCGGCGTTGCCGATGACCAGGCTGTAGCCGAGGCTGCGGGCCTCGTCCTCGACGGCATCGGCCAGCTCGGTGAAGAACGGGTTGGTGAGATCGCTGATGATCAGGCCGAGCGCGCCGGTCCGTGCGGTGCGCAGCGCGCGGGCGACGTTGTTGGGGCGGTAGCCCAGCTCCTGTACGGCGGCGAGCACCCGCTCACGGGTCTCGGCAACCGGACTGCGGCCGTTGAGGACCCGGGAGACCGTGGCGACGGAGACTCCAGCCCGCTCTGCCACATCCTTGATGTTCGCCATGGCGCCGTTGCCATTCTGTCCGTGCGATCGCTCACCGGCCCGAGGACCGGCTTCGCATGATCGGGATGTAATCGATTTCGTAGGAATGCGCGAGGGCCTACGAAATCGATTACACGGCGGGTGCGTCAAGACGGCGTTCGTGTTGCCTGTGTCACATCAGGGGATACTCGCGCCGCACCGGGCCGGGAGCGCTGCAGGACCTGCCGAGCCCGGGCACTCCCCCGTTGACCGCCCCGCCTCGACGGCGGGCACCGGCCGTGTCCGGACCCTCTGGGGCGACCCGGCACTCAGCGGGTGAACTGCCCCACACACGCGACGATCGCCACAAACAGGCCCAGCACCCCGATGACGACCTGCCATCTGTCAGACGGCGCCCACCGGTCGCTCTCCTGCTCCGTGTCCTGATCGTCCATCGCTCCTCCTCGCTCCTCCGGACAGGCCCCGGAGGCCGGGGCCTCCACCGGCCGGCCGCCGGCGGAGCTGTGGGGAGGAACGCGGTGAAGCTCCGTAAGAATAGCGCGAGTTGACGAAACTCCGACCGGAACCAGGCACCTGCTCCAGGGCGGCCACACTCGCCAGCCCACTGCGCCGTGGCCGACCTCGCCGACCCGGTACCCACGCCGGGACCGCACCTCGCCACCCCGGTACGCACGCGAGGGCCCCCGAACCCGGCACCAACCCGAGGAGGCCGCACCCCATAGCGGGATGCGGCCCCTGGTGTGGCATCGCCGGCGGCGCCGGCTGTCAGGCGACGGTGAGCTTGACCTCGATGTTGCCGCGGGTGGCGCGGGAGTACGGGCACACCTGGTGCGCCTTCTCCACGAGGTCCTGGGCGGTGGCCGCATCGACGTTCGGGATCTTGGCGGAGATCTCGACGGTGAGGCCGAAGCCGCCGTCGGGGGTCTTGCCGATGCCGACCTCGGCGGTCACCCGGGAGCCGGAGACATCGACGTTCTCCTGGCGGGCGACGACGCTGAGCGCGCCCTGGAAGCAGGCGCTGTAGCCGGCCGCGAAGAGCTGCTCCGGGTTGGTGCCGGCGCCGCTGCCGCCCTGCTCCTTGGGCGGGTTGACGACCACGTCGAGCTTGCCGTCGTCGCTGGCGACGCGGCCGTCACGGCCGTTCTCAGCGGTGGCGACGGCGGTGTAGACGACGTCGACGGTCTGGATGGACATACCGAATCCTCCTGTGGTTCGCCGCGACTCGCGCCCACGGATCGCGACGGCGTGCCGCCGAGCCTAACGGCGGGGGTGCGGGGGTGGGGGGAGAGGTGCACGGTTTCTACGGCTTCCCCCTCCCCCTCCCCACCCCACCTCAACAGGCGCCCCCACCTCGACAAGCGCCTCCACCTCAACGGGCGGCCCCACCTCAACAGACGGCCCCACCTCAACAAGCGCTCCGCCTCACCAGCGCCCCCGCCTCAGCTTCCGCCTCCCCCGCCCCACCTCCGCAGCCCGCCGGCCCGCCGGCGGGCTGCGGGACTGCAGGACTGCGGGACTGCGGGACTGCGGCGGCGCGGCCGACCGTCAGTCGGTGAGGCTCACGATCATCTTTCCGGTGTTCTCACCGCGCAGCAGGCCCAGGAACGCCTCGACGCCGTTCTCGATGCCGGCCACCTTGGTCTCGCTGTACTTCAGCTCGCCGGAGCGGATCCAGGCGGAGACCTCCTCGACGAACTGCGGCTGCAGCGCGGCGTGATCGCTGACCAGCAGGCCCTGCAGACGCAGCCGCTTGCCGATCACCATCGCGAGGTTGCGCGGCGCCGGGGTCGGCTCGGTGGAGTTGTACATCGAGATCATGCCGCAGATGGCGGCGCGGCCATGGACGTTGAGGGAGCTGATGGCCGCTTCGAGGTGGTCACCGCCGACATTGTCGAAGTAGACGTCGATGCCGTCCGGCGCGGCCTCCTTGAGCTGCTTGGCGACATCGCCGTTCTTGTAGTTGAAGGCGGCGTCGAAGCCGTACTCCTCGACCAGCAGCTTGACCTTCTCGTCGGAGCCGGCCGAGCCGATGACCCGGGAGGCGCCCTTGAGCTTGGCTATCTGGCCGACCTCACTGCCCACGGCACCGGCCGCACCGGACACGAAGACGGCGTCGCCCTCCTTGAAGGAGGCGACCTCCAGCAGCCCCGCGTATGCGGTCAGGCCCGGCATGCCGAGCACGCCGAGGTAGGCGGTGAGCGGCGCCAGCGTCGGGTCCACCTTGGCGGCGCGCTTGGCGTCCAGGACTGCGTACTCGCGCCAGCCGGAGTTGTGCAGCACATGGTCGCCGACGGCCAAGGAGCCATCGCGCGAGGCGATGACCTCGCCGACCGCGCCGCCGTCCATCGGCTGGTCGAGCTGGAAGGGCGGGACGTAGGACTTCACATCGTTCATCCGGCCGCGCATGTACGGGTCGACGGAGAAGTGCTTCGTGCGGACGAGGATCTGGCCCTCGCCGACCTCGGGCACCGCGGCCTCGCGCAGCGCGAAGTCCTCAGGGGTGGGCCAGCCGTGGGGGCGGGCGACGAGGTGCCATTCGCGACCGGTCGTGGGCAGTGCAGACATAGCGCGGATCCTCCTAATGCTTCAGGTGATGAAACAATGATGCTCCTCGATATTTCATGTTGTCAAGCAATTGGGTATCCTGCTGTGCATGACACCGCGCGCAGACACCTTGACCGTCGAGGTCGTCGATCTCATCGGCACCGTCGTCTCCCGTTACTACGAGGAGTACGAGCACGCCGCGGCCGAGCACTCCCTCACCGGCGCCCAGGCCCGGGTGCTCAGGCTGCTCTCCCTCGAACCGCTGCCGATGCGCAAGATCGCCCAGTGCCTGAAGTGCGAGCCGTCGAACATCACCGGCATCGTGGACCGCCTGGAGTCCCGCGGCCTGGTCGAGCGCCGCCCCGATCCGGCCGACCGCCGCGTCAAGCTCGCCGCCCCGACCGACGAGGGCGTGCGCACGGCCGAGGCGCTGCGCACGTCACTCAGCTTCGCGCGCGAACCCCTCGGCCGCCTGACGGTCGCCGAGCGGACGCTGCTCAAGGAGCTGCTCCAGCGGATGCTGGGCGTCGCACCGGAGTGAAGTGAACCGGAGGCCCGGGCTGGGGAAGGGCCCCCGTCACCTAAGGGCCGTTCACCGGGCACCGGCCCCCGCTCCACCGACCGGCTCCACCCCACCCGTCAAAAAGACGCCGGCCCGCGGCCCGCCGACGACCCCGGCATCCTCCGCCTCCCCAGCGCCGTCAGCCTCCCCGGCGCCGTCAGCCTCCCCACCGCGGTCCGCCTCCCCCGCAACTCCCCCCACCCGAAGCCCCCGCAGCAGGGTCAGCGCCAGTACCGCGGCGCAGGCCATCACGCCCGCGGCGACCAGCACCGCCGTCTGCAGCCCCTCGGTGAATGCCGTACGGGCCGCGGCCAGCAGGGATTCGCCGGCCCGGCCCGGGAGTTCGGCGGCCACCGCGAGGGCTCCGGCCAGCATCTCCCGTGCCGCGTCGGACGCCGCCGGGGGAAGGCCGGGGGGCAGGGCATCGCCGATGCCGCTCCGGTAGACGGCGCTTCCGATGCTGCCCAGGAGGGCCATGCCCAGCGCGCCGCCCAGTTCGGTGCCGGACTCCAGCACGGCCGAGGCGGAACCGGCCCGCTCGGGCGGTGCGAGGCCGATGGCCATTTCGTTGCCGAGCGACATCACCATCACCAGGCCGGAGGCGTAGACGGACGAGCCGACCAGGACGAACCACAGGGCCGAGCCCGGCTCCAGCCAGGACAGCCAGACGAAGCCGCCCGCCGCGATGGCGAATCCCATGGCGATGATGACGGCCCGGTCGATCCGCTGGGCGAGCGCCGTGGCCGCCGGCGCCATCCCGCCCACCGCCAGGGTGGGCAGCAGGTTCCACAGTGCCGCCTCCATGGGGCTCATGCCCCGTACAGACTGCAGGTATTGGGTGAAGAACACCGCGCAGCCGACGATGGCGAACATCGCCAGCAGATTCAGCAGCACCGAGACGCTGAATCCGCGGTTGCGGAACAGGGCCAGGTCCAGCATCGGATGGCGGGCGGTGCGCTGACGGTGGACGAAGGCCGCGGCGGCCAGCAGGCCGGCGACCAGGGCGAGGACCGGCAGCACCGCCACGCCGTCGCGGGCGATCTCCTTGATGCCGTAGACCGCCGGCAGCATCGCGAGCAGCGACAGCAGCGAGCCGGTCAGATCGAAGCGCCCGGCAGCCGGGTTCGTGAACTCCGGGAGCAGCAACGGCCCGCAGACCAGCAGCAGCACCATCGCCGGTGCGTTCATCAAGAACACCGACCCCCACCAGAAGTGCTCCAGGAGCACCCCGCTGAGCACCGGACCGATCGCGATGCCGCCGGTCACCGCGGCCGACCAGATCGCGACCGCCTTGCCGCGCTGCTTGGCGTCATGGAAGAGGTTGCGGATCAGGGCGAGGGTGGACGGCATCAGGGTCGCGCCGCCGACGCCGAGCAACGCCCGTGCGGCGATGAGCATCTCGGCGCTCTGCGCATAGGCGGCGAGCCCGGAGGCGAGGCCGAAGAGGAGCGCACCGGACAGCAGCAGCTTGCGGCGGCCGATGCGGTCGCCCAGGGCACCCATGGTGATCAGCAGGCCGGCCAGCACGAAGCCGTAGACGTCCAGGATCCACAGTTGCTGGACGCTGCTGGGCTCCAGTTCGGCGGTCAGGAACGGCACGGCGAAGTAGAGCACCGAGACGTCCATCGAGACGAGAAGGCAGGGCAGCAGCAGGACGCCCAGGGCGGTCCACTCCCGGCGGCCGGCCCGCGGTGGCGATGTGTACGAGGTAAACGACATGGATGACACGGTAAACAGGCTGCGCTTACGGCGCAAACAGCAGCACCAGTAAGGGAATTGGATGTGCATCACACTAGTGCGCCAGGGCGAGGTAACGCCCAGTCGGACCGCCCGCTGCTACCCTCGATGCCAGCGAAACCGCCCTAGTGCACTAGTACGGAGGCCGTCCCGTGGCACAGCCCGCCCCGCCGCCCTACCGCCGGATCACCGACGAGATCCGGCGCCGTATCGACACCGGCGAGCTGGCGCCGGGCGACCGGGTGCCCTCGACCCGGCGGATCACCCAGGAGTGGGGCGTGGCGATGGCGACCGCCACCAAGGTGCTCACCACGCTGCGTCAGGAGGGCCTGGTCCGGGCCGTACCGGGGGTGGGCACGGTGGTGGCCGAGCCGCCGGCGCCGCGGGCCGCGGGAGCTGCGGCCCCACGTGAGCGGCGCCCGCGCGAGACGGACCGCGGACTGAGTCGCGAGAGCGTCGTACGGGCCGGGGTCCGGGTCGCCGATGCCGAGGGGCTGCGGGCGCTGTCGATGCGCCGGGTCGCCGCCGAGTTCGGGGTGTCGTCGATGGCGCTCTACCGTCATGTGGCCGGCAAGGACGAACTGGTGCTGCTGATGGCGGACGCCGCGTTCGCCGGCATCGAGCTGCCCGAGCCCGCGCCGGACGGCTGGCGCGCGCGGATGGAGGCGGGTGCCCGGCTGCAATGGGAGCTCTACCGGCGCCACCCCTGGCTGGCGCAGTACCTGTCGATCACCCGGCCCCAGCCGATGCCGCGGGCGATGGCACTGATCGAGTGGACCATGGCGCGGGTGACCGGCATCGACCCGGTGACGCTGATCCACATGGCCATCACGCTGCTGAACCACGTGCTCGCCACCGCCGCCGGCTTCGAGGACGATCTGGAGGCCGAGCAGGAGACGGGCCTGGACCAGAACCAGTGGATGGCGGCGATGGAGCCGGTGTTCGAGGGCATTCTCACCTCGGGCTCGTACCCCATGTACGCGGGGATCTCGGGGGCCGACGAGGGCGCGGTGAACCTGGAGTCGATCTTCGAGTTCGGGCTGGCCCGCCTCCTGGACGGGATGGCGACACTGATCGACCGGCAGGCCGCGGGGGCCGATGACGCCGGGTGAACTCCCGGCGGGGGCAGCTGACTTGGGCCGGCCGACTTCCCGGCGGGTTCCGGCCGGCCGACTTCCCCGCGGGGCCCGGCCGGCCGGCTTCACACCGCGGTCCCGGCGCGACCGGCCGCTCCTCCACGGCGTGACCGCCCCCATGCCGCCGACGCCCGCCGTCCACCACCATGTCCCCCATGAACCGCACCCCTGACAGCGACCCGCCCGCCGGCCCCGGCACCCCCTCCGGACTGCCGGGCCCCGTCGCCTTCCAGCTCGTCCTCCTGCGCCGGATGGCCGACCACCACCCGGACCTGGTCGAGGACGCGCTGCGCACCCTGGAGGTCTCCCGCGCGGACCTGCGTGAGGCCAACCGCCGCTGGCAGGCACGGATGCACGCCCCGCGGGCGCCCGGCGGCATCCAGCCTTATCGTGCGCTGCTCGGCACCCCCGAGGCCGTCGCCCCCCGCCGGATCGGCGATCTCACCTGCGAGGCCGTGACCTGGCCCGTCCCGCTCTGGCCCGGCCTCCGGTTCGAGGTCCTCACCGCCGGCCGGGGCACCGTCTGGAACGCCTGGCTGGTCCGGGCACCCGGCGCCACCGCCCCTGACCTGCGTACGACCGCGGATCTGCGGCCCTGGTCCTGCACGGTCGACGAGGTCGCCCGCGCCTTCGCCCCGGCCCGCCCGATGGAGGGCAGCGCCCCCACCCGCTGGCGCCTGGCCTGTACCGCCCCCGGCCCCGACGGCACCCCGCAGGACATCGTCCCCGAATTCACCTGGGGTCTGTACCAGCGGCTGACCGGCTGAGGCGCCCGCCGCAGCGGTTCGCCCGCCGCCTCACTCCGCTGCCGCAACCCCCCGTCACCCGTCCCCCGAGCGGACCTCCCGACAGGCGGCCGGCCGCCCGCGACCGGAGGATGACGCACAGCGGCTCCTCGCGAACGGGCCGCCCGAGCGCTCCGTCCACACCGGCCCGTCGGGGAGGAATCACCCATGAACATCAGCCTCGCCCAATTGCGCCGCTGCTCGGCCGCCATCGACGTCGGCGCCGCCCGGACCAGGGTGTATGTGAAGAACCAGGGGCTGGTCGTGGACGAACCGACCGTCGCCGCCATCAACACCCGTACCGGGGCGCTGCTGGCCGTCGGCGCCCAGGCGGAGGTGATGGACGGCCGCACGCCCGACTACATCCGGGTGGTGCGCCCGGTCTCGAACGGCACCATCGTCGATATCGACATGGCGCAACGGCTGCTGCGCACCCTGGTCGGCGACAAGCTGCGCAAGACCTGGCGGCGGCGCCCCTCGACGCGAGCCGCGGTCTGCCTCCCGCACGGCAGTGAGCCGCTGGCGCAGCGGGCCGCCGTGGAGACCCTGACCGGGCTGGGGGCGCGGCGGGTGGAGCTGGTCGACACCCTGGTCGCCGCCGCGGTGGGGACGGGACTGCCGGTGGAGCAGCCCGAGGCCACCATGATCATGGTGTGCGGCGCGGGAACCACGCAGGTCGCGGTGCTCTCCCTCGGTTCGATCGTGGCGGCGGAGACCGTGCCGGTGGGCGGCAACGCTATCGACCATGCGGTCATCCAGCATCTGCGGCTGCACCACGAGCTGATGCTGGCGGGTCAGGCCGTCCGTCCGCTGCAGATGGTGCTCTCCGGCGGTGACGGACTCACCCCCGGCTCCACCGAGGTGCACGGCCGGGACCTGGTCAGCGGCATGGCGCGCTCCGTACATGTCGACACCGAGCGGGTACGGGATGCCATCACCACCCCGCTGACCGCGATCCTCGACGCCATCGGGGCCGTCCTGCGGCGCTGCCCACCGGACCTGGTGGCCGACCTCGGGGAGCGCGGCATCGTGCTCGCGGGCGGCAGCGCACTGATCCCCGGCCTGGAGCCGATGATCCATCAGGCGACGACCATGCCGGTGCACACCGCGGACCGCCCCGACATCTGCGCCGTCATGGGGCTCGGAGCCATGATCGAGGGCAAAGTACAGCCCCTGCACCTCGACCCGATGGCGCCCTAGGGGACCGGACCCGGCCCGCCCTCATCCCTCCCCGCCCTCAGAACCTCGTCCCCAAAGACTGCGCCCTCACAGACGTCGCGCGTTCCAGGCCACCACCGCGGGGCGGTCGTGCTCGGTCCCCAGCACGCCCACCGTCCCGGTCTCGAAGGTGAAGAGCCCGCCGGCGGCGGCCGGCAACCCAAGACGGCGGGCGGCCAGCACCCGCAGGAAGTGCGCATGCGCCACCAGCACCACATCGCCCTCCTCGGCGGCGAGCCGGGGCGCGATCCGCGCCAGCACCCGGTCGGCGCGCGCCCCGACCTGCTCGGGCGACTCGCCCGGATGTGCCGCGGGCCCCTCGGCGACACCGTCGGAGAACAGATACCAGCCGGGCCGGCCGCAGTGGATCTCGGCGGTGGTGACGCCCTCGTAGCCGCCGTAGTCCCATTCCCGCAGGTCGGCGTCGATCTGCGGACGGGCGAGGCCCGCCAGCTCGGCGGTGCGCAGCGCCCGCTGCATCGGGCTGGCGTACACCGGCCCGATCTTCCGGTCCGACAGCAGCGGCCGCAGAGCGCGGGCCTGCTCCTCACCGTCCACGGTCAGCGGCAGATCGGTCCAGCTGGTGTGCCGGCCGTCCCTGCTCCACTCGGTCTCGCCGTGCCGGACCAGAAGGAGGTCGCTCACGAGCTCTGCGCCTGCTGTCCCTGTTCGCCCTGCGCCTGCTCGGCCTGCTGGGCCTCGGCGACCGACGCCCGGACCTCGTCCATGTCCAGTGCGCGGGCCTGGCCGATGACGTCCTCCAGGGCCTCCGCGGGCAGCGCGCCCGGCTGGGCGAAGACGGCGATGTTCTCCCGGACGATCATCACGGTCGGGATGGACTGGATCTGGAGGGCCTGCGCCAGCTCGGGCTGCGCCTCCGTGTCGACCTTGGCGAAGACCAGGTCGTCGTGCGTCTCCGACGACTTCTCGAAGACCGGGCCGAACTGCTTGCACGGCCCGCACCACTCGGCCCAGAAGTCGATCAAAACGAAATCGTTGCCGGAGACGATTTCGTCGAAGTTTTCCTTGGTGAGCTCGATGGTGCTCATGCGAATTTCCCTGCTTCCGGTCTGTCGACGATTACCAGTCGGTCTCCGGCTGCGGCAACGGGAACATCCCGTGACGTATTCCGCGCGCCGGACCGTCCCGCACCCCTGCCCACCGATCACGTTCCTAGACATCCCGATTCACGTGGGGCTCGCCACGCCGTCCGCCGCCCTCCCGGCGCGGCGCCCACCAGGCCTCGCCGCCCCCTGCGCGGGGGCGCCGGCCCGGCTTCCCGCCGCGCACAGCGCCCCTCTGCGGCCGGTGCGGCAACCGTCGGCCGCCGCGCCCCGGCCGTACTCCGGCCTCCACGCCGCACAGGGCGCAGCCGGCTACCCCTTGGCCTTTCCGTACTCGGTCGCCATACCGCCCGCGAAGTCGTACACGACGACCTGCTCGTCCCCGACGACCCAGGCGTCGTGACCGGCCGGGCAGACGAAGACGTCGCCGGGTCCCACTTCGGACTCCGCGCCGTCATTCATCCGGATCCGCATACGGCCCTGAACCATGAAGCAGTTGTGGTGGATCTCGCAGCTGTCCGTCCCGGCGAGCGGGCGCACCGACTCCGACCAGCGCCATCCGGGCTCGAAGGTGGCCACGGCGAAGTCCAGTCCGGTGAGGTGCAGGGCTTCGAGGTGACCCCGGGGAAAGTCGCGCCGCTCATCCGGCTTGTCGACCGTCTTGACTTCCATCAACATGAGGGCTCCCTCCTGCCACCCCCCTGGTCGTGCCTGCCTGCCCCCTGGCCCTTCCATCTGGTCCTTCCATGGTGCGCCGCGGCCGCGCACCCGGCCACCGGTGAGGCCGCCCCCACCGGGGCCGCCCGGCCGGGTTGTCGCCGTGGAGGTGCGATGGCGCGCAACCGCCTCCTCCGGCGGCTAGCATCCCGAAAGGACCGCAAGAACGGAGCACTCTTCTGTGCGTCATCTGCGCGTAGGCGTCGCCATCTTGACCATGGGGAACCGCCCCGCCGAGCTACAGGCCCTGCTGGATTCGATCGCCAAGCAGGACCTCCAGCCGGCGCACATCGTGGTCATCGGAAACGGCTCGCCGCTCCCCCCGCTGCCGCACGGCGCGAAGGGCGTCGAGCTGACCGACAACCTCGGCGTCTCCGGCGGCCGGAACGTCGCCCTGGACGAGCTGCGCAAGCTCGGAGACCTCGACCTGGTGGTCGACCTGGACGACGACGGCCTGCTGATCAGCCCCGACGTCTTCAGCCGGCTGGCCGAACTGCACAGCCGTGAGCCGGAGTTGGGGATCGTGAGCTTCCGCATCGCCGACGAACTGGGCCGCACCCAGCGCCGCCACGTCCCCCGCCTGCGGGTCGGCGACCCGGGACGCGGCGGCCTGGTCACCACCTTCCTCGGCGGCGGACACTCGCTGTCCGTGCCGATGCTGGACAGAATCGGCGGCTGGCCCGAGGAATTCTTCTACGCACACGAGGAAACCGACCTCGCCTGGCGGGCCTTGGACGATGGCTGGACCATCCGCTACGCACCCGAGCTCGTGCTCCAGCACCCCTACACCTCCCCCACCCGGCACGCCGTCTTCCACCGCATGGTCGCCCGCAACCGCGTCTGGCTGGCCAAGCGCCACCTGCCCGCCCTCCTGGTACCGCTCTACCTGGGCGTATGGGCAATACTGACGGCCGCCCGCACCCGCTCCGTGCCCGGCATCCGCGCCTGGGCCGCAGGCTTCGCCGAGGGCGTACGCACCCCCTGCGGCCGCCGCCGCCCGATGCACTGGCGCACGGTATGGCGCATGACGAAACTGGGCCGGCCACCGGTCATCTGACGGCCGACGACCACGTCACCGGCAGCCGATCCCATAGTCCTAAGGGCGCGTGCGGGCCGCTGCGAGCCGTCCCGGTCGCTCCTATTGGTGGGCGGAAGCCGACCGCGGGGTGCGCCGTTTGACGGCCTGGTAGCCGATCGTGAGGACGGTGAACCACACCGCCCATGCGTACAGACCGAGCCGGGTGTCGCTGGAGAGGGCCATCAGCACGAAGACGAAGACGAGTGAGGCGAGGGCAATCCAGTTGGTGACCGGGGCGCCGGGCAGCCGGAAGTCGACACCGGGCAGGAGCCCGGCGCGCACCTTGGCCCGATAGCGCAGGTGCGCAGCGAGGATCATGGACCATGTCCACAGTCCGGCGCACGCGCTGACCGAGGTGATGTAGACGAATGCCTTGTCCGGGGAGATGGCGTTGACGACGATGCCGACGGCCATGACCAGGATGGACAGCACCACTGCGGGTACCGGAAGTTGGCGGTCGCTGAGTTTCGTCATGGCTTGTGGGGCCTCGCCGTTGACTGCCAGGCCGCGGATCATCCGGCCGGCGGAGTAGATTCCGGAATTGCAGGCGGACAGGGCGGCGGTGAGAACGACGAAGTTCATGATGCCGGCGGCGCCGGGGATGCCTACGTTGGCGAAGACCTGGACGAAGGGGCTGACGCCGGGGGTGTACTCGGTCCAGCTGAGGACGGACAGCAGGATGATCAGTGCACCGATGTAGAAGACGGCGATGCGGATCGGAAGCGTGTTGATCGCCTTGCGGAGGGTCTGCTGGGGGTTCTTGGCCTCGCCGGCGGTGACGCCGACGAGTTCGACGCCCAGATAGGCGAAGACGACGCCCTGCATGGCCAGCATGGACTGCCAGGCGCCGTACGGTGCGAATCCCCCGTCGGCCCACAGGTGCCGGACGGAGGCGGTGTGCCCGAGGGAGGAGAAACCGAAGGACAGTACGCCGATGCCGATGACGATCATCGCGATGATCGCGACGACTTTGACGGTGGAGAACCAGAATTCCAGCTCGCCGAAGAGCTTGACGGACACCAGGTTCGCGACGAGCAGCACGCCCAGGGCCACCGCGGCCGTGGCCCAGACCGGGACGGCGGGCCACCAGTAGGCGATGTAGTGGCCGGCGGCGGTCACCTCGGCCATGCAGGAAGCGACCCAGGCGGCCCAGTACGACCAGCCGGTGACGAAGCCTGCGAACGGGCCGCAGAACTCGCGCGCGTAGTCGGCGAAACTTCCTGAGGCGGGGCGATAGGTCAGGAGCTCACCCAACGCCCGCATGATGAGGAAGATGACGATGCCTGCGGCCGCGTAACACGCCACCAGGCTCGGCCCGACCATGGCGATGCCTGTGCTGGAGCCGTAGAAGAGCCCGGTGCCGATCGCGCCTCCGATGGCCATCATCTGAATCTGGCGAGCACTGAGCCCGCGCCGATACCCTTCTTCCGGCGCGGTTTCAGCGGCCTCGTCACTGATCCGGCCTTGGTCAACCTCCGCTGAGGTCATGACGGTGTCCCTTTCGCTGCGGGTGTGTCCGGGCCTTGTGCACGGATCGGGTGCCGGGTCCCCATCGGCGGGGCATCGGGTGCTGCCGCTGTTCCGTACGGAAGCGCTGCTCACCCGGCCGAGTGGCCGACCTCCTGTCCGAGGTCGATGGCCATGCCCCTGTGTGGGCTGCTGTCGTTTCCTCGCTATGCGGTGCCTACGGCGCGCAGCACCGTGAGTGCGAGGGTGCGGGCCACGGCAGCGATCTCGGGGACGCGGACCTGTTCCCGGGTGCTGTGGGCCAGCCGCACGTCGCCAGGCCCGAACTGCAGGGTCGGGATGTCGGCCGCGGCGTAAAGCCTCAGGTCGCTTCCGTAGGGCGCGCCGCGTTCGCGCACCTGCGGCCCGCCGACCGCGTCAGCGTGCGCTTCCCGGACCAGAGCCCCGAGCGGATGGCCCGCGGGCAGTCGGCCGCTCGCGAACCGGCCGCCGGGCCAGGTCACGATCGCCGGGTGCTCGCGCAGCCAGGGATCTTGTGCGCAGGCCTCGGCCACGCAGGTCTCGAAGTCGGCGACCGCCTCGGCCGGATCCTCGCCGAGGGCAACGCCCAGCCTGCCCTCGGCGATGAGGCGGTCCGGCACGCTGCTTGCCCAGTCACCTGCGCGGAGCGTGCCGACGGAGAGTGCGTACGGGGTGGTGTACTCCGCCATCAGCGGGTCGGCAGCCATGTTGCGCCGGGCTTCCAGGCGGGCGAGCGCCTGGTGGACGGTCCAGTACGCCTCGATGGCACTGACTCCCGCGTCGCGCGTGCTCGCGTGTGTGGCCTGGCCGGGGACCTCGATGCGGAAGGTCAGCGCGCCGGCGTTCGCGGTCACCAGCGTGCCGCTGGTCGGCTCGGCGATGAGGCACGCATCGCCGGTGTGTCCGCGCCGGAGGGTGGCGAAGGCTCCGAGCCCGCCGTCCTCCTCACCGACGACGAAGTGGAGGGCCACCCGACCGCGCAGCCTGGCTCCGCTGGCGCGAAGAGCCGCCAACGCGGCGAGATTGGCGACCAGTCCGGCTTTCATGTCGCAGGCACCGCGGCCGTGCACGACGTTCCCGGACACTCTCGGGACGAAGGGATCGCCGTCCCATTGCCGGAGGTCGCCGGGCGGGACGACATCGACGTGCCCCTGAAGGATCACGGTCGGCCCGTCACCGCCGTCCGGTGTGGTCGCCACGAGCCCCCAGGCCTCCTCGCGCGGTGCCTCGGTCCCGGGGAAGTCGGGGTGCGCGCGCACGGCGGGGAGGTCCACGGGCCACAGGTCGACATCGAGGCCCAGCCGGTCCAGTTGCCCGGCCAGCAGGTGCTGCATCTCGCTCTCGGCGGCGCTCCCGGTCACGCTCGGGACCGCGAGAAGCTCCAGCAGCATCCGGGCGATGGCGGTCTCGTCGATCTCCTCCAGGGCAGCGCGCTCCCCCGCACTGAGCACTGCTGTCATGTGGTCACTCCCGTCGTTGCGGCTCAGCGAATAACCACGGATGCTATGTTCGCGCCCAGACGCAAACAATCGCTATATCTTTCCTTGCAGTATCGATTTCTTGCTTATTTACGCCTGACGTGGAGATTTTCTTCGCTTCGCACAGGTCGTCTCTCCCGGGGAGGTAGCAGCGTGGACGCTGTCGACGAAGAGATCATCCGTTGCGTTCTGCGGAACGCCCGCAGTACCTATGCCGAGATCGGTGAAGCGGCCGGGCTGTCCGCGCCCGCTGCCAAGCGCCGACTCGACCGGCTCGTCGCCACGGGCGCAATTCGCGGGTTCACCGCGCTCATCGACCCCCAGACACTGGGGTGGCGGACCGAGGCGTTCGTCGAGGTGTACTGCAGGGGCAATCCCTCTCCCGCCGAACTGCGACGGAATCTGGACGAGATCCCGGAAGTCGTCGAGGCGTGCACCGTCTCCGGCGCGGCGGATGCGATGCTGCACATGCTCGCCGGCGACATCACGCACCTGGAGCAGGCCATTCAGCGGGTCCGTGAGGCCCCGGTCATCGACCGCACCGAGAGTGTGATCGTGCTCTCCCGTCTGATCAACCGGCCACGGCTGTAGGCGACTTGCCCTTTCCGGACGATCCCGCCGGCACGGTCCGTCAGCTGCTGGACGGCGCTCCCGACGCTGGGTGATCCTGGCCGGCAGAGTCACCGGCCGAGGTGATCGCCGAGAAGGATTCCGCGCCACCGTGCCCGGCCTGGATCCGCTCGGCCTCGGTCCGCAGCTCGGCCAGCAGCTGGCCGGCGCTGACGGCCGTGGTGGTCCGCAGCACCGCGACACCGATCTGCCGGGCCAGCACCGGTCCGTCGACCGGTCGGATCGCGATGTCCCTTCGGGGACTTCCCAGTCCCAGACGCGGGACGAGCGCGACGCCGACACCTGCGGCGACGAATCCCTGCAGCACCCCGTAGTCGTCGGTTCGCATGACCCGCACGGGTTCGAAGCCCTCCCGTGCGCAGGCCCAGGACAGCAGGCGGTCGCACGGGTCCCAGTCGGTGGTGCCCATGATCCAGCCGTCCTCGCGCAGTGCCGTCAGCGGGACGCGTTCCCGCCCCGCCTGCGGATGGTCGGCAGGCAGCACCAGCAGCAGGGGGTCCTCGACAAGCGGATGGACGACGAACTCCTCCCCCAGGTCGAGTGGGTCTCCCGGCTGGGAGAAGACCAAGGCCAGATCCAGTTCCCGGGAGCGAAGCGCGGCAAGCAGTGCAGGCAGTTCTCCCTCGCGCAACGTGATATCAACTCCCCTCTGGTGGAGGGTGCGGACGGCCGGGGGGAGAAGCAAGGCGCCGGCCGTGGGGAACGTTCCCACGTGCAGGGTCATGGTGCCGCGCTGGACCAGGCCACGGATCTCCTGCTCGGCGAGCTTGACGCGTTCCAGGACCGCCTCCGCGTGCGGCAGGAGCGCCTCTCCGACCTCGGTGAGGACTGCACCACGGGGGCCTCGGTGGAACAGCGGCGCACCGAAGTGCGATTCGAGGGTCGTGAGGTGGTACGTCACCGTCGGCTGGGTGTAGCGGAGTGCTCGGGCAGCGCCGGCGAGGGAACCTTCGTGGGCGATGGCGCGCAGAACCTGGAAATGGCGCAGTTCGAGCATGGCAGGCCAGTCTTCGGAGGTGGGCGGAGCTATAGGATTTCTCTGGAGCCATCCATAAAAACAGAGTATTCCTCTCAGCGATGTTCCTTGTGACGCTGCGACGTGTGACCTACCGAACCACTCGCACCGCCCAGCACACCGCCCCCTACGCCGAGGCCGTCCACGCCTTCGCCCGCGAGGACTGGCTGCGGCTGAACGTCCCCGGGCACTCCGCCGACACGCTGCACTTCGGCCCGCTCGCGCAGCTCGTCGGCGACGTCCCCCTACGGCTGGACCTGCCGCCGCTGCTGGAGGGCATCGACCTCGGCACCCGCAGCCCCATGGACGAGGCGCTCACTCTGGCGGCAGATGCCTGGGGCGCACGCAGGACGTGGTTCCTCACCAACGGCGCCTCCCAGGGGAATCGGATGGCGACCCTGGTCACCCGGGCACTCGGCGAAACACTGATCGTCCAGCGCAGCGTCCACTCCAGCGTCATCGACGGCCTGGTCCTCTCCGGCCAGAAGGCCGCCTTCGCCTATCCGTCGGTCGACGCCGACCTGGGCATCGCGCACGGGGTGACCCCGGCCGACCTGGCCCGGGCCATCGCCGCCCACCCGGAAGCGGCCGCCGCCTACCTGGTGACGCCCAGCTACTTCGGCGCGGTCGCCGACGTACGCGCCTGCGCCGACGTGGCCCACGCCGCGGGTATCCCGCTCATCATCGACGAAGCCTGGGGATCGCACTTCGGCTTCCACCCCGAACTCCCGGCGAACGCCCTCGCACAGGGTGCCGACATCGCCATCTCCAGCACCCACAAACTGGCCGGAAGCCTCACCCAGTCCGCGATGCTGCACCTCGGCGAGGGACCCTTCGCCGACACCCTGGAGCCCCTGATCCAGCGGGTCTTCCACGTGACGCAGTCGACCAGCGCCAGCGCACTGCTCCTGGCTTCTCTCGACGTGGCCCGACAGACTCTCGTGACCGGCCAGGACCGGATCAGTGCCTCACTGGAGGCAGCGGACAAGATGCGCTCCCAGGTCCGCTCCGCCGACCGGTTCCGCGTGGTCAGCGACGACTTCGGACGCATTCCCGACATCGTCACCACCGATCCGCTGCGGGTAGCGATCGACACCCGGGCCGGCGGCATCTCCGGGCACGAGGCCCGACGGCACCTGATGCGTGATCACCGGATCATGGTCGAGGTCGCCACCGACGCGGCCATCGTCGCCGTGGTCGGCGCAGGCGCGGCGCCCGACGTCGACCGCTTCACCGAAGCCCTGCACGCCCTCCCGAGCCCGCTCGGCGAACAGGCTCCGGCGGACCGACTGCGTCTGCCCTCCCCCGGTGCCCTCAAGATGACCACGCGTGAGGCGTTCCTCGCGCCCAGCCGCACCGTGCCGGCCAACGAGGCCGTCGGGCGGATTTCTGCAGACACGCTCGCCGCGTACCCGCCCGGCATTCCCAACGTCCTGCCCGGAGAAGTCATCACCGCGGAGCTCGTCGAGTTCTTCCACCGCACCGCGGCAGCGCCCAACGGTCACGTACGGGGCGCTGCGGACCCGGCCGTGACGACGCTGCGCGTCGTGGACCGGGAGTGTCATGAATCAGGCCCTGGCGCGGATTCGGTGGTGACGAAGGGAGAGCGGCGAATGTGAACACCGCAGGCGGGCACCAAGGAGCGAGGGGGGTCAGGAGGCGTTGCCGCTGAGGTGGCGCATGGCCAGACCGGGCAGGTCCTGGCTGAGCGTGTCCCAGTCGTTGTCCGGCGCCACCGCGAGGGGGGTGGTCACTCGCCACTCCAGGATTGCCTGCGCCGCACGCACGGCCAGGGCGACCCGGCGCCTGTCGATCTCGTCCGGTCGGCCGGGGTGGGCCAGGATGACGTCACACAGCTGGGTGAACACTTCGTGGAGCTTGCGGAGGGCCGCGTTGTCCTGGACGGGCTGCGCGGCGTTGCGCAGGGCGAACTCGCGGATGAGGTCCGCATGGTCGCGGAATGTGCCGACCATGCCGGAGACGCATCGGGCGACCACGTCCTGGAAGTCCGCTGACACTTCGGTGACCGCGGTGCGGTTGGCCTGGTGGCGGGCGATGAGCTGGTCCAGCCACCGGTCCTGCACCGCGGCCAGAAGCGCGTCCTTGCCCGCGAAGCGGCTGTAGATGGTGCCGACGGCCACCTCGGCGCGCACCGCAACGTCGGCGATGGTCAGCGCGGCGGCGCCTCGTTCGGCCACGAGTTCCTGGGCGGCACCGAGGATGCGTTCCATGGCGGCGCGACTGCGCTTCTGTTGCGGAGGCCGAGGGGTGCTGTCGGTGGTCACATCGTCGATTGTCGCATTCGAGACCAGTACATGAACCTGAACTCAGATTCATGTATGTTGGATCTGCCCACTCCTCGCCGGACACCGTCCTACCGCACCCGCGGGTGGAAGGAATGGCCATGCCGCCTGTCACGTACCACCCGCTCCCCACCCAGGACCTGTTCCGCCGCAACGCCGAACGGATCAAGAACAAGCCCCGCGCCAAGCACTTCAACGGCGGCCTTGACCGGGCGCGGGCCTTCGCCTGCGAACTCCTCCTCGACCAGATCGAGTTCAGTCATCTGTCGACCTTCCTCGCCGGCATCTTCGCCGAGTTCGGCCAGCAGCCCGCATGGCCTCCTGCACGGTAGGCCGTAGAGGGTCGATCACTGCGTCGGAGCATCGTTACCGGTCGGCGAGATCGGCTGCTCCGGTTGGCGCACGGCGCCAGGAGGGCAAAGAAGATCCACCGCTACGTCAAGAGGTTCACATGGCATCTGCCGCCCTGAAGACGGCACTCATCAACGTCCGGGTATTCGACGGCCACCGGTTGACCGACCCCACGACCGTCGTCATCGACGGCAGCACGATCGGCACCGACGCCGGCGGCGCCCGGACCCTCGACGCCGGCGGCGCGGTGCTGCTGCCCGGCCTGATCGACGCCCACGTCCACCTGCACGGCCCGGACTTCCTCGACCAGCTCGCCGACTGGGGAGTCACCACAGGCCTGGACATGGCGAACTCACCCGAGCAACTGGCCTCGCTGCGCGACGTACCCGGCACCGCCGGCATCCGCAGCGCAGGCACTCCCGTCATCGGCCCTGGCGGTCCCCACTCCCGCTTTCTGGCCGAAGACGCCGTCATCCGCGACGCCGCGCACGCGGACCGGTACGTCGTCGACCGGATCGCCGCCGGTTCCGACTACCTCAAGATCATTCTGGAGGCGCCCGGCGAAGGCGGTCCCGAAGCCGCAGCGGCCACAGCCCTCGTCGCGGCCGCACATGCGCGGGGAATCCGGGTGATCGCCCACGCCTCCTCACACGGCGCCTTCACCATGGCCCTGGACGCCGGGGCCGACATCGTCACCCACATCCCCCTGGGCACGCCGCTGGACCCCGCGGCAGTCGAGCGCATGAGCTCCCAAGGACACATCAGCGTCCCGACCCTGACCATGATGGAAGGCATCGCCACCGCGCGCGGCGATGAGAAGGCATTCGCCGGTTCCATGGCGAGCGTCGCGGCCCTGCACCGCGCGGGTGTGCCCCTACTGGCCGGCACCGACGCCAACACCCAGCCCGGCGTGCCGTTCCAGGTACCGCACGGGACAAGCCTCCACCACGAGCTGGAGCTGCTCGTGACCGCCGGACTGACTCCCACCGAAGCACTACGCGCCGCCACCAGCCTCCCGGCCCGGCACTTCGGCCTCACCGACCGTGGCGCGATCGCCCCCGGCCTGCGCGCCGACCTCGTCCTGGTCGAGGGCGACCCCCTCGCCGATATCCGCGCCACCCGCGCCCTCACCCGCGTTTGGTGCGGTGGCATCGAGCACCCCGTCGCCGATGCCTGACACGAGATCACCCACATGAACGCAACGGCGCCGGGATCTCCTTACGGCTGCCCGACTCCACCGCGAGCGCCGGATCAGTCAGCCCCGGCTCCACTCGATCATCCGGTCCCTCATACCGCACCCAGCGGCGCTTTCCGCGCCCGCGCCATCCGACGCACGGCCGAGGTCCCTTTCGGGCGCCTCGTGTCCACTGGCGCGTCCACGGGACCTTAATCGGGCAACAAAGAGAGGGCCGCCGCGATGCTCGCGGCGGCCCTCGACGGTGCGCTTACACAGGTCAGATCAAGTTTTCACTGACCCACATGAGTGGGGCGGGTGGGACTCGAACCCACGGCCGACGGATTATGAGTCCGCTGCTCTAACCGGCTGAGCTACCGCCCCCCACGGCGCGTCGCGCACATTTGTGCGCGCCGTCTGCCGCAGCATAGCCGCTCATACGATCTGCTGCCCGTGAGGGCTGCCGTCGGGCGACCACGCACGCCCAAGAGGACCGCGATCACCGGGGGTTCGGTTCCATGGCACAAGAAAAAGGACCCCTCGCGGGGTCCTCGTTCTCTCTGCTCCCCCGACTGGACTCGAACCAGTAACCCTCCGGTTAACAGCCGAATGCTCTGCCAATTGAGCTACAGGGGACCGAGCTCCCCCGACTGGACTCGAACCAGTAACCTGCCGGTTAACAGCCGGCTGCTCTGCCAATTGAGCTACAGGGGATTGCTCTGTGTGCCTCGAATGCGCCGCTGTCCGGGGGAACCGGACGGCGCGCGCTCGCTGCGACACATACATTAGCGCAAGCAGGGGGGTGCTCCGCCAATCGGTATCGCCTCAGGTCACCTCGGGTGATCTGCGGCCCCGGAGGGTAGGCGCGCGGCACAGCCCGGCACTCCGGTGGCGTACCGGCACCGGACGGGAACCGACGAGAGGGAAGGGTGGAGCAATGCGCTACCGGCTCACGTTCATCGCGGGACTGGCCACCGGGTACGTGCTCGGCACACGAGCCGGCCGGGAGCGGTATGAACAGCTCCGCAAGGCCGCCCAGCGGGTCTCGCAGAATCCGGCGGTCCGGAACACCGCCGAGTCCGCCGCGCTGACCGGGCGGGACGCGGCCTCGAAGGCGTTCGGGACGGTGTCGGCCAAGGTCGGGGAACGGATGCCGCACGCCGTCAGCGACCGGGTCCGTTCGCTGCGCGTGCAGCGCGGCTCCGACGAGGACGAGTGGGGTACGAGCAATACCTGAGCCGGGGGGAAAGAGCTCGGCCGGGCCACCCCCGGCCGGGTAAACCCTGACGCTGTCCTTATGGGTCTCATGCGGCATCATCTGGAGTCATGGGGATAGTCGCCGGATTGGACAGTTCGTCCGAAAGCACACGGATCGTCGTCTGCGATGCGGACACAGGTGCCGTTATCAGGCAGGGGTATGCGCCGCACCCTGTCGAGAAGGGGCCCGAGGTCGATCCGCAGGCGTGGCTGATCTCCCTCGGTGAGGCGGCGGGCCAGGGGCTGCTCGAAGGGGTGCAGGCGATCGGCGTCTCGGCGCAGGCGCACGGCCTGGTGCCGCTGGACGTCGAGGGCAACCTCGTCCGGCCCGCGCTGGTGGGCAATGACAAGCGGGCGCAGAGCGCGGCCGCGGATCTGATCGACTCGCTCGGCGGGCGCAGCGCCTGGGCGCAGGCCGTCGGGGCGGTGCCGCAGGCGACACATCCGGTGACGAAGATGCGCTGGCTGGCGCGTACGGAGCCGGCGCATGCGGCCCGGATCGCGGAGATCATGCAGCCGCAGGACTGGCTGGCGTGGCAGCTGCTGGGGCGGCCCGCCCGGCGTACGACGGACCGGGGCGGGGCCTCGGCGACCGGCTTCTGGTCGGCGGCGACCGCGGCGTACCGGCCGGATCTGGTGGAGCTGGCGCTGGGCCATCAGGTGCGGCTGCCGGAGGTGCTGAGCCCGTCGGGGACGGCCGGGTTCACCCCGGAGGGGCTGCTGATCTCGGCCGGTACGGGCGAGACGATGGCGGCGGCCTTCGGGCTCGGGGTCGGGGAGGGCGACGCCGTGGTGTCGCTGGGTGCCTCGGGGTCGGTGTTCGGGATCCATCACGAGGCGCTGGCCGACCCGACCGGGACGATCACCTCGTTCGCGGACGCGACCGGCCGGCATCTGCCGGTGGTGCACACCAGCAATGCGGTGCGGGTGCTGCGCGGTGCGGCGGAGATGCTGGGGACGGACCTGGAAGGGCTGTCCGAGCTGGCCCTGAAGTCGTCGCCCGGTGCGTACGGCATGGTGCTGCTGCCGTATCTGGAGGGTGAGCGGACGCCGCATCTGCCGCACACCGCCGGGTCGTTGCACGGGATGCGGCGGGAGAGCATGCGGCCGGAGCATCTGGCGCGGGCGGCCGTGGAGGGCATGCTCTGCGGGCTCGCGGACGCGCTGGATGTGCTGCGCGGGCGGGGTGTGGCGGTGCGCCGGGTATTCCTGCTGGGCGCTGCGGCGGACCTGGGTGCGGTGCAGGCGGTCGCTCCGGGGCTGTTCGGCGTGTCGGTCGTGGTGCCGCAGCCGGGTGACTACGCGGCGCTGGGCGCGGCGCGGCAGGCGGCCTGGGCATGGGGGGTGGCACACGGCACGCTCACGCCGGCCCCCGGCGCGGAGGCCGGGCCGGGCGGCCAGAGCCCCTGGATCGATCCGCCGCAGTGGCCGGCCGCGGCGAGCCAGGTCTTCGAGCCGGGCGAGGAGCTGCCGGTCGGCCGGGCCGTGCGCCAGCAGTACATGGCGGTGCGGGACGAGGCCCATCCGGGGGCGTTCCAGCGGGAGGCGTGAGGCGTGGCGTGACGTGCCGTGCCTTCCAGGCGGGAGATGCCGCGTACCGTGCGGGGCCGTGGGTGTCAGTCCAGGTAGCCGCGGAGCTGGTCGGCGAAGGCGTGGTCGCGGAGCTTGCCGAGGGTCTTGGACTCGATCTGCCGTATGCGTTCGCGGGTGACGCCGAAGATCCGGCCGATCTCCTCCAGGGTGCGCGGGCGGCCGTCGGCGAGGCCGTAGCGGAGCTGGACGACCTTGCGCTCGCGCTCGCCGAGGGTGGACAGGACCGCGTCGAGGTGCTCGCGGAGCAGCAGGAACGCGGCGGATTCGACGGGTGAGGCGGCGTCGCCGTCCTCGATGAGGTCGCCGAGCGCGACGTCCTCCTCCTCGCCCACGGGGGCGTGCAGCGAGACCGGCTCCTGGGCCAGCCGCAGCACCTCGGTGACGCGTTCCCCGGTCAGGCCGAGGTGGGCGGCGACCTCCTCGGGGGTGGGTTCGTAGCCGCGTTCCTGGAGCATCCGGCGCTGGACGCGCACCACGCGGTTGATCAGCTCGACGACATGGACCGGGACGCGGATGGTCCGGGCCTGGTCGGCCAGGGCGCGGGACATCGCCTGGCGGATCCACCAGGTGGCGTACGTGGAGAACTTGTAGCCGCGGGCGTAGTCGAACTTCTCGACGGCGCGGATCAGGCCGAGGTTCCCCTCCTGGACGAGGTCGAGCATGGTCAGCCCGCGGCCGACGTAGCGCTTGGCGACGGAGACCACCAGGCGCAGGTTGGACTCGATCAGGCGGCGCTTGGCCATCCGGCCCAGGACCACCAGCCGGTCGAGGTCGACGGCGAGCCGGGTGGAGAGGTCGGGGGTGTTGGTGAGCTTTTCCTCGGCGAAGAGACCGGCCTCGACGCGGCGGGCGAGCTCGACCTCCTCGGCGGCGGTGAGCAGCGGGATCCGGCCGATCTCGCGGAGGTACTGGCGGAAGAGGTCGGAGGACGGGCTGCCCGCCTCGGGGCGCGGCACCGGTTCCGAGGTGATCTCCTCGATGAGCATCTCGGCGGCGGGGGGTTCGGCCTGCTGCGGCACGGTGAGCGGTTCCGCGGCCGGATCCGTGAGCGGGTCTTCGGCGGCCGGCGCGTCGGCGAGGGTCTGGGTCTGCACGGGGGCGACCTCCAGGGTGATCGCTGCTGAGGCGGCAGAAAGGTCGGGCACGGTTGCGGCCGAGCCGCCGTCCGTCCCGTACATCAAGAGCGGTTCCGCGGGGGTTTCCGGTGGGGGACGTCCGGGACCGCCGCGCTCCGAGGACTCAGGCACCGCTTCTCAGTGTGGAGTACGACACACGCCTGCTACGAGGGGCGTGCGAGCACTTTTTGAGTCCGTTCTGTGACCGGACGGCTACCGCGGGGTGGGTAAGGCGGTGCTTAGGGGGACACCCCCTAGGGGCGGGGCCGGGGCTACAGTGCGGCGGCGCCGCGCTCCCGCAGGGAATGCCCATACTGCTGGAGCACCAAGAGTTCCTGCTGGATGGCAGCGAGCTCATCAGGGGCGGCACGCGGGCCGAGACGGTTGAGTGTGCTGTGAATTTCTGCGACGCGCCTGTTTACGGCTGCGAGCCGGACAGCTACCAATTGGACGCCGGCATATACCTCATCGGGATCGCGGCGGATGTGCAGCGTCTCTACTGCCAGCTCTCTGATCGTTCTGCGAACCGTGTCATCAGGTGCTGCATCCAGGACTCGGGTCATGTAGTCGTTGTCAGCGGCACCGGCGCCGCCCGCCTCTTCGATGCATTGACGGACCGTGGCGTACGGCGGGGCGGTGAACTCATCGACCCCGAATGCGTCGAACAACGGGGAAACCAGGTCAGGCCTCTGCAGAGCCACCTTGAGGAGCTCACGCTCAACGCGATGAGAAGGACTGCGCAGGTTCAGGGCAGGGCCACTGGGCCCAGAAGACTGCCGCGGTGCCGGCGGCTGCGGGGCAGAGTTCCGCTGACGACCCGCTCCCTGGTCGGGCGCCTTGCCCCGCTCACGCGCCCAGCGTGCGAACTGGGCAATTCGCTGAACCACGAATTGGTTGTCTGTCACGTAGCCCAGCAGGCCAGAGAGCATCACGGCGTACTTATGCCGAATGGACAGGTCCTTGATCTGCGCCACGATCGGAGCGGCGGCTTCAAGAGCCGCGGCCTGCCCCTCAGGTGATGCGTCGTACCGAGAGACCACCGAACGGATCGCAAACTCGAAGAGGTGTGTGCGTCCCTCGACGAGTTGCCTTACGGCATCGTCGCCCTTCGCCAGGCGGAGATCGCAGGGGTCCATCTGGTCTGGGCTGACAGCGATAGACGTACGCGCGGCGAACTTCTGGTCGTCCTCGAAGGCGCGCAGGGCGGCCTTCTGGCCTGCGGCGTCGCCGTCGAAGGTGAAGACGACCTCGGAGCCGGAGTGGTCCATCAGCAGGCGGCGGAGGATCTTGATGTGGCCCTCGCCGAAGGACGTACCGCAGGTGGCGATGGCGGTGGTGACACCGGAGAGATGGCAGGCCATCACGTCCGTGTAGCCCTCGACGACGACCGCGCGGCTGGTCTTGGCGATCTCCTTCTTGGCGAGGTCGATGCCGTAGAGGACATGGGACTTGCGGTAGATGGGGGTCTCGGGGGTGTTGAGGTACTTGGGGCCGTTGTCGTCGTCGCGGAGCTTGCGGGCGCCGAAGCCGACGACCTCGCCGGCGATATCGCGGATCGGCCACATCAAGCGGCCGCGGAAGCGGTCGATGGGGCCGCGGCGGCCCTCCTGGGAGAGTCCGGAGAGGACCAGCTCCTGGTCGCTGAAGCCGCGGCCGCGCAGGAAGCGGGTGAGGTGGTCCCAGCCGGCCGGGCTGTAGCCGACGCCGAAATGCTGGGCGGCGGACTGGTCGAAGCCGCGCCCGGCAAGGAACTTGCGGGCGATCTCGGCCTCGGTGCCGTCCAACTGGTCGACGTAGAACTGCGCGGCGGCCTTGTGCGCCTCGACCAGGCGGGTGCGCTCGCCCTGCTGGCGGCCGGGGGTGTAGCCGCCCTCCTCGTAGCGCAGGGTGATGCCGGCCTGGGAGGCGAGCCGCTCGATGGTCTCGGCGAAGGAGAGGTGGTCGATCTTCATGATGAAGTCGACGGTGTCGCCGCCCTCCTGGCAGCCGAAGCAGTGGTAGAGGCCCTTGGCCGGACTGACGTGGAAGGACGGGGACTTCTCGTCGTGGAAGGGGCACAGGCCCTTGAGGTTGCCGCCGCCGGCGTTGCGGAGCTGGAGATACTCGGACACGACGGCGTCGATCGGGACCGCGTCCCGTACCGCCTTCACATCGTCATCGTTGATCCTGCCTGCCACGCGTGAATTCTACGGCCGGGGTCGGACAGTCCGGGCCGGGAGTCGTCCGGGAGCGGCGAGGTCGGGATCGGCGGGCGGCGAGGGCGGGCCCGGCGGGCGGCGGAGGCAGGCCCGGCGGGCGGCGGAGGCGGGCCCGGCGGGGCGTATGGCTCGGGCGGCGGGCGGCGGGCGGCGAGCGGCGAGCGGCGAGGGAATTTCCGGCGAGCGCTGACGGCTACCCCCCCCCACCCCCGAACCCACCCCCGCCCCCTCCCCCGAAGGGGGAGGAGGGGGAGGGGGCGGGGGAGCACCGCAGGGCGGGCGAGCAGCCGCAGCGGAACAGCCGCGGAGGAGCAGCCGCGGAGGAGCAGCCGCCGCGGAACAGCCACAGGGGACCAGCCGCACGGGACCAGCCACCGCCCCACCCCGCTCACCCCATGAGCTCCAGAAACCGCTCCACCCCCACGTTGCCGCCCGAGATGATCACGCCGACGCGGGGTGGCAGCGGGTCGATGCGGCCGGCGAGCAGGGCGGCCAGGGCGCTGGCGCCGCTGGGTTCGGTGACGATCTTCAGTCGTTCGAAGGCCAGCTTCATGGCCGCGCGGATCTCGTCGTCGCTGACCAGGACGACCGAGTCGAGCAGCCGTCGGTTGACGGAGAAGGTCAGCTCGCCGGGGCTCTCGACGGCCTGGCCGTCGGCGATGGTGCGCGGGACGGGGATGGTGACGGGGTGGCCGGCGGCCAGGGAGCGCCGGGTGTCGTCGCCGGCCGCCGGCTCCACGCCGATCATGCGGATGCCGGGCGCCAGGGCGGTGGCGGCGAGGGCCGAGCCGGCCATCAGCCCGCCGCCGCCGACCGGCGCGAGCAGCGCGTCCAGCGGCCCGGTCTCCTCGATCAGCTCCAGGGCGGCGGTGCCCTGGCCGGCGATGACGTGCGGATGGTCGTACGGCGGGATCAGGGTGAGCCCGCGCTCCTCGGCGAGCTGCCGGCAGACCGCGTTGCGGTCGCCCGTGTAGCGGTCGTAGCGGACGATCTCGGCGCCGTATCCGGCGGTGGCGGCCACCTTCGACGCCGGGGCGTCCTCGGGCATCACGATGACGGCACGGCTGCCCAGCTCCCGGGCGGCCAGGGCGACGGCCTGGGCGTGGTTGCCGGAGGAGTAGGCGGCGACCCCACGGGCGAGCTGCTGCGCGGACAGCCGGGAGAGGGCGTTGTAGGCGCCGCGGAACTTGAAGGCGCCGACCCGCTGGAAGTTTTCGCACTTGAGGTGGATCTCGGCGCCGACCAGCGCGTCGAGGGTCCGGGAGCGCAGCACGGGCGTGCGGTGTGCCACGCCCGCCAGCCGCCGGGCGGCGTCCCGGACGTCGTCGAACGTGACGACCGGGACGTCGGTGCTGCCGGGGCCGGTGGGACCGGTGGGGCCGTCGGGACTCGGTGTCATGGCCGCACGCTACGGGAGCAGCGCGGCCAGCGGAACCTCCGGATCGGCCAGGGCCCCGGGCGCCAACGGTGCGCCGGAGCGGATCAGTTGCTGGATGGACTCGGCGACGTCCCAGACGTTGACGTTCATCCCCGCGAGCAGCCGGCCGTCCGCACCGAGCCAGAAGGCGATGAACTCCCGCTTGGCGAGGTCCCCGCGGCAGACGACCTGGGCGTACGAGCCGGGCGGGGCGTAGCCGGAGTACTCCATGCCGACGTCGTACTGGTCGGAGAAGAAGTAGGGGATGCGGTCGTAGCTGACGTCCTGGCCGAGCATGGCGCGGGCCGCCGCCGGGCCGCCGTTGAGGGCGTTGGCCCAGTGTTCGACCCGCAGGCGGGTGTCCTGGGGGGTGTCCTCGGAGAGGGAGAGCGGGGCGGCGGCGACGTCGCCGGCGGCGTAGATGTACGGGTCGGAGGTGCGCAGTGCGGAGTCCACCGCGATGCCGCCGCCGGCTGCGCGGTCGACCAGGTCGAGCCCGGCCTGGTCGGCGAGGGCGGTGCGCGGGGCGGCGCCGATCGCGGCGAGCACGTCGTGGGCGGGGTGTTCCTCGCCGTCGTCGGTGCGGACGGCGAGGACCATGCCGTCCTGTCCGACGATCTCGGTGAGGCGGGCGCCGAAGTGGAAGCGGACGCCGTGCTCGCGGTGCAGATCGGCGAACAGGCCGCCGAGTTCGGGGCCCAGGACGCCGTGCAGCGGGGTCGGGGCGGCCTCGACGATGGTCACCTCGGCGCCGTAGGTGCGGGCGGCGGCGGCGACCTCCAGGCCGATCCAGCCGGCGCCGGCGATCACGAGGTGGCCGTTGTCTCGGCCGAGGGAGGCCAGGACGCCGCGCAGTCGTTCGGCGTGTGCGAGACGGCGCAGGTGGTGCACGCCGGCCAGGCCGGTGCCGGGGATGTCCAGGCGGCGCGGTTCGGCGCCGGTGGCCAGCAGCAGCCGGTCATAGACGATCAGGGTGCCGTCGCCGAGGCGGACCGTTTTGGCCTCGGGGTCCAGATGGACGGCGGGCTGGCCCAGGTGGAGTTCGATCTGTGCCTGGGCGTACCAGGCGGGTTCATGGACGAAGACGCTGTCGCGCTCCTCCTTGCCGAGCAGGTACCCCTTGGACAGCGGGGGGCGCTCGTACGGGTGGTCGCGCTCGTCACAGATGAGGATCACCCGGCCGGTGAAGCCCTCCGAGCGGAGCGTCTCCGCGGCCTTCGCTCCGGCCAGGCCACCCCCGACGATGACGAACGTCTGGTGTGCGTCGACCACTTGCTTCCTCCTCGTTGCGGTGCCGTACGTCCGCGTCCGCGTCCGTAAACGCCCCCGATATACCCCCGGATTCCTCTCCCCCGTTGATGTACGGGGCGCCGCCGGGGTTCCCGTTCGCCGCCGATCGGGCTCTCCCGTGTGCCGTGGCCTGGGTTCGCTGTGCGCTGTTGTCAGGGTGCTCCGTTCGATGACGGCCGGGTTCGAGCGTCCCGCACGGAGCGTGAGGGGGGAAGAGGGGCTTCCCCCAGGGTCACCCCCCGTTGCCCCTCCGGTAACCAGGCGGCCGGGTGAGACGGGCGTGCAGGGAGCGGGCCGAGGTGTCGGTCAGGGCCGCGATCTGGTCGATGACGGCACGCATCCGCGCGGTGTCGTCGGGGGCCGTGTCGAACAGTGAACGGAACTGTGGGTCAAGGCCGTCGGGGGCGCGGGCGAGCAACGCCTCGGCCAGTTCGGCGAGGACGACACGCTGGTCGGCGCGGAGCACTTCCTGGTCGGGGCGCTGCATGACGAACCGGTCGGCGACCGCTTTCAAAACGGCGCATTCCAGCCGGGTTTCGTCCGGAACCACCAGCTCGGCGCCGTAACGGGTGAGCCGCCCGCTCCCCCACTGGGCCCGGGTGGCGGCCTCGGCCGCGAGGCAGAAGCGGCCGATCAGCTGGCTGGTGGCGTCCTTGAGGCGGGCCTGGGCGAGGGCGGAGCCGTCGTAGCCGTGCGGCCACCACTCCTGGTCCAGCAGGCGGTCCAGCGCCGCGGCCAGCTCCTCGAGGCCGGCGCCGGGCGCATAGCGCTCCCCGGCGACCGCGAAGATCTCGGCGCGCTCGGCGTCCGCCAGCAGGAGGTTGGGGTCCAGATGCCCGGCGTGCAGCCCGTCCTCGACGTCGTGCACGGAGTACGCCACATCGTCGGACCAGTCCATGACCTGCGCCTCGAAGCTCTGTGCTCCGTCGGGGGCGCCCTGCCGGAACCACTCGAAGACCGGCACGTCGTCCGCGTAGACCCCGAACTTGCGGGACGCGGGGTCACCGGGGTGGGCGCCGCGCGGCCACGGGTACTTGGTGGCCGCGTCCAGGGCGGCGCGGCTGAGGTTCAGCCCGACGCTGACCGCCGTGCCGTCCGCGGCGGGCACGAACCGCTTGGGCTCCAGGCGGGCCAGCAGCCGCAGCGACTGGGCGTTGCCCTCGAAGCCGCCGCAGGGCCCGGCGACTTCGTTGAGGATCTGCTCGCCGTTGTGGCCGAAGGGCGGGTGGCCGAGGTCGTGCGCCAGACAGGCGGTCTCGACCAGGTCCGGGTCGCAGCCGAGGGCGGCGCCGAGTTCCCGGCCGACCTGGGCGCACTCCAGGGAGTGGGTCAGCCGGGTGCGCGGGGTGGCGTCCCAGGCGGGGGTGTGCCCGCCGGGGGTGACGACCTGGGTCTTGCCGGCCAGCCGGCGCAGCGCGGCGGAGTGCAGTACCCGGGCGCGGTCGCGCTGGAAGGCGGTGCGCCCCGGCCGTTTGTCGGGCTCGGTGACCCAGCGCTCGATATCGGCCGTGGTGTAGCCGGGGATGGTCGGTCGTGTGCCCGTCATACAGCGACGGTAGCCGCCCGGGTGCGCTCGGGGTCGGATCCGGTGCGTGCGAGCAGCGCCTGGTCGTAGCGGTGCAGTACGAGACGGGCCAGTGCGGGGTGGTCTGCCAGGGGCGCGGCGGCGATGCCGGGGGCGGCGTCCGCGCACCGGGTGGCGAAGCGGCCGGGGGCGGTGAAGCAGGCGGCCACGGCGAGGTGGTCGTGGCCGCGGGCGGTCAGCGTGCGGACCGCGTCGGCGACGGTGGGAGGGGCGCCGTCCGCGGCCGGCGCGGAGTGCGCGAAGGCGGGCTGGACGGGGAGGCCGCCGAGCCGGGCCGAGAGCAGCTGTGCGATGCGCGCGGTGTCCTGGGCGGACTGCGGGGACCGGGAGCCGGCGGCGGCCAGGACGACGGCGGTGCGCGGGCCGGGGTCCGGGGGGAAGCCGGCTTCCAGGAGGCGGCCGTGGAGCGCCTCGGCAAGGAGGGGGTGCGGCCCGAGGGGGGTGGCGATCCGGCCGGTCAGGTGGGGGGCGGCCGCCAGCGCGGCGGGCAGGTCGTGGGTGACGTGGTAGCCGCGGCCGAAGAGCAGCGGGACGAGGACGGCCTCGCCGCGCAGCTCGGCCAGGGTGTCGCTGAGCAGCGGCCGGTTCAGCTCGACGTGTCCGAGCCGTACGGGCAGGCCGGGGCGGAGCGCCCGGACCCGGTCGAGCAGCGCCCGGACGGCGGGCAGGGCGCGGGGGTCACGGCTGCCGTGGGCGACGGCGACGAGGGTGGGGGCGGGCGGCTGCGGGCGGAAGCCGTGCAGCCGCACCCTGCTGAGCCGCCTGCTGAGCTGCGCGGTGATCTCGGCGGCGAGCTCGCCCGTGCCGAGGGGCGCGGCGGGGCCGCAAGACGCGGGCCGTCCCTCGGGGCGGTCGTCCGGAGCGGCCGGTTCCGGGCCGGTGGTGGTGGGGGCGGGACGGGAGGCTGAGTGCGGTATCGGCGCCGTCATACCGGGAGCGTGGCAGCGGGGCGTTGCGGCCTCGTTTCCCGGCCGCGACGTTCGTGTTCCGTCGGGCTGTCACCGGCCACGGCCACCGGGGCGGGCGGCAGGGGCATCGCGCACCCCGCCGCCCGTCCGCCACGGGGGGCGCGCTACACCTGGTGCGCGTCCACTTCCCCCAGATAGCGCTCACGGACCGCCTCATCGAGGAAGGAGGCGCGGAAGGAGTTGCGGGCGAGGGTGCGCAGGGTCTCCTGGTCGAGGCCGAGGGCGTCGCGTACGGCGCGGAAGTTGTCGTCCGCGTAGCCGCCGAAGTAGGACGGGTCGTCGGAGTTGACGGTCACCAGCAGCCCGGCGTCCAGCATCGCGGGCAGCGGGTGGTCCGCGAGGTCGTCGATGACCCGCAGCCGGACGTTGGACAGCGGGCAGACGGTCAGCGGCACCTGGTCCGCCACCAGGCGGGCCACCAGCTGCGGGTCCTCCATGGAGCGCACCCCGTGGTCGATCCGGTCCACGCCGAGGACGTCCAGGGCCTCCCACACGTAGGCCGGCGGCCCCTCCTCCCCCGCGTGCGCCACGCACTTGAGCCCGGCCTCCCGCGCCCGCGCGAAGACCTCCCGGAACTTCGACGGCGGGTGCCCCACCTCGGCCGAGTCCAGGCCGACGGCGGTGATCCGGTCCAGGTGCGGGCGGGCCGCCTCGAAGGTCGCCAGGGCCGACTCGGCGCTCTCGTCGCGCAGGAAGCACATGATCAGGCGGGTGCTGATGCCGTAGGTCTCCTCGGCGGCGTCCAGCGCGCGGGCCAGGCCGTCGATGACGGTGCTGATCGGGACGCCGCGGGCGGTGTGCGCCTGCGGGTCGAAGAAGATCTCGGCGTGGCGTACGCCCTGCTCCTTGGCGCGGGCCAGGTAGGCGTGCGCGAGGTCGGCGAAGTCGTCCTCGGTGCGCAGCACGGCCATCAGCGCGTAGTAGAGGTTCAGGAAGGACTGCAGGTCGGCGAAGGAGTAGGCGCGGCGCAGCGCGTCCTCGGCGGCGTAGGGCAGCTCGATGCCGTTGCGCCGGGCGAGCGCGAAGGCCAGTTCGGGCTCCAGAGTGCCCTCGATGTGCAGATGCAGCTCCGCCTTGGGCAGCGGCGCGGGGGAGGGAGCGGACGGGGAGGAAGGCACGCGGGTCACACCTGTTCTGCTGTGCGGGAAAGGGCCCTTGGCCGGGAAAGCCGGGGAAGGGGAAGGAATCGTCCAGGTTAGCCGGGGTGCGGTCAGTGGCCGTGGCGGCGCCCCGGGCCGGGCGGGTGCCGGTGGTCCTGCGCCGGCGTGCCGCCCCGCCAGTCGCCGCCGGCGAGGGGGGTGGCGGTGGCGCGCAGCCGGGCGGCGAGCGGGGCGGCGGCCAGGTAGACCCAGGCGCGGACGGTGCGGCCGTCGGCGCGGACCGCTTCCGTGCACACCCGCTCGTAGAGGTTGGCCGGGTCGCCCGGGACGTAGCCCTCCAGCCGGTCCAGGGCCGCGCACACCTCGTCGTAGGCACCCTCGCGGGGCAGGACCAGGGCGCCGTGCACCACCGCGTCGGCGGGCCCGGCCGTCGCGTACGGGAATCCGGGGCCGTCGTAGAGCAGGGCGCCGCGGATGTGGGCAGGTTCCTCGGCCGCGGTCCGGCCGCGCAGGGTCCGGGCGTAGTTGACCTCGCCGGGGCGCAGCGTTCCGTAGACGAAGAACGGCAGCCGCTCGGGCTCGGTGGTCATGGTGGTGGCTTCCTCTCCGGGGCTACGGGTTCCCCCGGCCACGATGCCAGGCCACCGGTGCAACCACCGCCGCGCGCCCGGCGTCGGAGCCTGCAGGGCCGATCACGAACAGACACGCGAGCAACCAGGCGAGCAGGGACGGGGCGCAGATGCGAGTACCGGAGCCGGTACGGCGGATACGGCAGGGGGTGCGGCGGCTGCGGCTGCCGCGGACCCGGCGGGGGCAACGCCGGACGTTCCAGGCCGTGGTGGCGCTGACGGTGCTCGCGCTGGCGCCGGCGACCTGGATGAACGCGACCGCGGGGCCGCGGGTGCGCGGTGTGGCGGACGCGCCCGCCGCGCCGGTCGCCCTCGTCTTCGGCGCGGGCCTGTGGAAGGGCGAGCCGTCGCCGTATCTCGCGCACCGGCTGGACGCGGCCGCCGAGCTGTACGAGCGGGGCACGGTCCGCGCGGTGCTGGTCACCGGCGACAACAGCCGGCGCGACTACGACGAGCCGGACGCGATGCGCGGCTATCTGCTGCGGCACGGCGTCCCGGCCCGCCGGATCGTCAGTGACTATGCGGGCTTCGACACCTGGGACTCCTGCAGCCGCGCGCACCGGATCTTCGGTGTGGACCGGGCGGTGCTGGTCAGCCAGGGTTTCCACATCCGGCGGGCGCTGGCGCTGTGCGGGGCGGCCGGGGTCGACTCCTACGGGGTCGCCGTCGCCGCGAAGCACGATGTGACCTGGGCGTACGGCGGTGTCCGGGAGATCTTCGCGGCCGGGAAGGCGTCGGCGGAGGCGTTGTTGCGGCCCGACCCGCACTTCCTCGGGCCGCGCGAGAAGGGGGTGACGGAGGCGCTGCGTTGACTCCCGCTCCCTTCCCTAAAGGGAGGGGATTCCTACCACGGTCGTCTGACCGTCTCGGTGGGTTCCTGCTTCACCGCGCTGCGCCGGGATGAGTGCCGGTCTTACCTGCGCTCGACAGGCTGGCACCGCCAGTCCGGCGGCCCTGGCGACGTTGACCGCCGCATTGATGTCCCGGTCAAGGACGGTTCCGCACGCCGCGCACTGCCACGTACGGATGTGCAGGGGCTTGGCGCCGTCCTTGGCGCCACAGACCGAACAGACCTGAGACGTCGGCTCGAAGCGTCCGATGCGGTGGAAGGTCCGGCCGAACCGGGCGGCCTTGTACTCCAGCATGGCGACGAACGAGGACCATCCGGCGTCGTGCACGGACTTGGCCAGGCAGGTGCGGGCGAGTCCCTTCACCGCCAGGTCCTCCACGGCAATCGCTTGGTTCTCGCGAATGATCCTTGTGGAGAGCTGGTGGTGGAACTCTCGCCGTGCGTCGGCCACCCGTGCGTGAGCGCGGGCGACCTTGCCCCTGGCCTTGTCCCGGTTATGCGAGCCCTTCGCCTTGCGGCTGAGAGCCTGCTGCGCGCGCTTGAGCTTCTTCTCCGCCCGGCGCAGGAAGCGCGGGGCATCGATCTTCGTACCGTTGGACAGGACGGCGAAGTGTCCAAGTCCGAGGTCAATGCCGACGACCGGTTCGGTCTCGGGCAACACCTCGGGGCCGGTCTGAACAACGAAGCTCGCGAAGTACCTGCCGGCCGCGTCCTTGATTACGGTCACCGTGGACGGGACCGAAGGCAGGGTGCGAGACCACTTCACCCGTACGTCCCCGATCTTCGGCAGGGACAGGTCGCCGCCGGGGGTGATCTTCCACCGGGCATTCGCGGTGAACCGTACGGTCTGCCGGTTGTCCTTGCGGGACTTGAAGCGCGGGGCTCCCATGCGCGGGCGCTTGCCCTTGAGGCCGTCGAAGAAGTTCCGGTAGGCGGTCTCCAGGTCCCGCAAGGACTGTTGCAGCACGACGGCTGACACCTCGCCAAGCCAGGCGCGCTCTTCGGTCTTCTTCGCTTCGGTGATCAGCAGTTTGGACAGCACCCCAGCCTTCAGCAACGGCTCACCTGCGGCGCGGGCGGTCTCACGAACGCGGAGCGCGTCGTTGTAGACCACCCGCGCACACCCGAACGCCTGGGCCAGCGCGGTGCGCTGAGGGCCGTTCGGGTACAGGCGGAAGCTGTACCTCAACTGCATGCCGATCACCGTAATACAGTGGTTTATGCCCGTACCGGAGAACACCCGAACCGATCATCACGGCGGCGTGGTAGTACTTCGCCGGGTCGCCTGGTGCTCCGCCGTCGATCGTGCAAAGAGCAGTCCCCGGAATCGCTTCACCACCGGGCCGAAGCCCGGCGCACTACGATGAGCCCCAGTAGCGCCCCCGTCACCCCGTGCCTGTCTTACAGATCACGGGAGCAGTGATCCGTAAGACAGGCCCGCGGGCTCACCCCTGGGTCGCCCGGGCGTACAGGCTGAGGATCTTCGTCCCGAAGTACGGGCTGTAGCTGGTCCGGTCGTTGTCCGGGCCCTTGGGACCACCGCCGTTCAGGCCGCCGATCAGGCCGATGACCCGGCCGGTGTGGCTCTGCTCGTCGTAGTCGGTCAGCCAGGGGCTGCCGGAGGTGCCGCCGTAGAATCCGCCGCACGACATGCGCAGTTCGCGGGTTCCGGTCAGCCGCTCGGTGCGGGTGGCGCAGCGCACCGCCCGGTCCTGGGGGTCGTTGCGGACGTTCGGGTAGCCGATGACGGTGACGTCGTTGCCGTAACCGGGCGTCGGGGTGAGGGTGTTGCCGCCGGTGACGTCCTCGATGCGGCGGCCGTCGTCGTCGGCCGCGACGGTGGCGAAGGCGAAGTCGAGGTCCGCCCCGTCACCGGTGGTCCCGCGGCCGGGGTAGGCGAAGGTGTCGTCTATCGCCCACACGCCGTACGGCTGGGTGGTCGCGCCGGAACGATACTGCGGGACGAAAGCGGCACGGCTGCCCGGATTGCAGTGCCCGGCGGTGAGGATCAGATTGCCGTGCGGGCTGTGCACCACGCTGGCGGTGCAGTGGTGCGCGCGGGCGTCCCCGTCGACGGAGAACAGCACGCCGACGGACGGGATGCCGTCGAAGTGCCGTGCGGTGGCGGTACGTTGGCCGGCCGCCGGGGCCGACCGGGCCGTCATGGCGGAGCCCTGGGCCTGGGGCCCGGCGGGCGCCGCGGCCGCCATCCGCTCGGCCGTCCAGTAGGCGGCGGCGTCCCGGCTGGTCCAGCCGGCGTCCGTGGCGGGTCTCTTGGCCTTCGGCGCCTCGTGCCGGGCGCCGTCGACCGCATGGCCGAAGGGCGCGGCGGCCAGGCACACCGCCAGGCCGAGTGCGGCCGTCGCGCCCCTGCGCCACCGGCGGTTGCGCCGCCGCTGCTCGGCTCGCGTCATCTCGTGGTTCCCCGTCTGGTCTCGCTGCACGTCAGCTCGTCTCCTTGGTGACCCAGGACAGATAGCCGGCGCCACCGCGGGTGACGGGGGTGGCGATGATCTCCGGGGTGTCGTAGTCGTGGGCGTTGAGGAGATAGGCCTCCAGCGCGTCATAGCGCGCCTCGGCCGTCTTGAAGAGCACCTGCCACTCCTGGCCGGTCTCGACCGCGTTGTCCCAGCGGAACACCGAGGTCACCGGGGCGCTGATCTGTGCGCAGGCGGCGAGCCTGCCCTCGATCGCGCCGCGGGCCAGTTGCGCGGCCTTGGCCTCGCTGTCGATGGTGGTCATGACGGTCAGGAACCGGGCCTGCCGCCCGGTGGGGTCGGGCACGTCGTTCAGGGCACTCGGGTCGGCCACGTTGCGCATCCTTCGCGGTGGGGGGACGGGACGGTGGGGCCGCATCGGACAAGCACGCCTGTCCGATGGCGCTGGACCGCAATGCATCGTACGGACCGAGATGATCATCCCGTAAGTGACTTGGCCCGCTCGGCTCGGGTATGCACCCGGACGCCCCCCTCGGAGGTCCGGCCCCGCCCGGCGAACTCCCCGGTTGCGCGGCCCCGCGCACCGGCAACGATGGAAGGGGAGCCCGGCCCGTCGGTCCGCACGCGAAAGGCCCGCATCATGGACGACCTCAGCGCACTCGCCCGTCAGCAGCTCGACGACGCCAGGGCCTCCGCCCACGGGCGCAGCGGCCATCTCTTCCTGCACGACGGCCCGCTGCGGCAGAGCGTGATCGCGATGATCGCCGGCACCGCACTCGACGAGCACAACACCCCTCCGGCCGCCAGCCTTCAGGTACTTCACGGGCGGGTCCGGGTGACCGGGTCCGGCGGCGGCCAGGAACTGACGGCCGGTCAGGTCGCGATGAGCCCGCGCGAGCGGAACGGCCTGCTGGCCCTTGACGACGCGGCGGTGCTGCTGACGGCCGTCACGGAGATACCGGACCGGGACCACCGCAAGGCGGCGACGGCGGCGGTGGGGGCGGCCCGGAAGTAGTGGGGGCGGCCCGGAAGTAGCGGAACGGATTCCCGGGCCCGAGGTTTCCCAGACTTCACGCTTTTCTGAATGTTGTGTACTCTCGCGAGTATGACCAGTCCGCGTGCGAAGGTGCAGCTGACCGGCGAGAAGGAAACCCTCCTCGCCACGCTCTACGGCCGCGCGGTCGACAGCCGTGCACAGGACCCGATCCTGGGGGACCCGACGGCAGCCGACACCGTGCGGCGGCTCGACTACGACTTCACGAAGATGCGGATCAGCCCCGCCGACGCCGCCGCAATCGCCCTGCGCGCCCGGCAGTTGGACGTCTGGACGGCACGCTTCCTCGCCCGGCACGAGGAGGCGACGGTGGTCCACCTGGGCTGCGGCCTCGACAGCCGGGTCCACCGGCTCGACCCGGGCCCGGGGGTGCGGTGGTACGACATCGACTACCCCGAGGTCATCGCGCTGCGGCGGCAGCTCTATCCGGAGCGCGCGGGATACACGGCCCTCGCCTCGTCGGTGACTGACCCGGAATGGCTGGCGCGGGTTCCGTCGGACCGGCCGACGATGGTCGTGGCCGAGGGCCTGTTGATGTATCTGACCGAGGCGGACGGCAGTGCGCTGCTGCGTCGGCTGATGGCGCACGCACCGCGCGGTGAGCTGGCCTTCGACGCCTTCAGCCGGTTCGCGATCCGCAGTCAGCGGATCAACCGCGTCGTCGTGGCGGCCGGCGCGCGACTGTACTGGGGCACGGACGCCGCGGGCCTCGCGCGGCTGAGCCCGAAGCTGGAGATCGTCGAGAGCCTCAGCGCCCTGGAGCTCCCGGGCATCGGCAAACTGCCGGCCCGCTACCGCCTGGCGGCCCGGGCGCTGGCGAAGGTGCCCGCGGTGCGGGACATGGCGCGGCTCTACCACTGCCGGTTCTGAGCGGGGCGGCCCGCGGCGGGACCGTCAGCCCGCCAGCCACTGGTCGTAGACCAGCTTGCACAGCAGGGCGACGACCACGACCACCAGCACCCCGCGGACGAAGCCCGCGCCGCGCTTGAGCGCCATCCGGGCGCCCACCATTCCGCCGGCGAGATTGAACAGCGCGAGCACGGCGCCGAGTTGCCACAGCACGGTGCCCTGGAGCGAGAACATCGTCAGCGCGCCGATGTTGGTGCAGACGTTGATGACCTTGGCGGTGGCCGAGGCGGTCACCAGGTCCATGTGCAGCAGCGCGGCGAGCGCGAGGATCAGGAACGCGCCGGTCCCGGGCCCGATCAGGCCGTCGTAGAAGCCGATGCCCAGGCCCGCGACGAGGACGGCCGCCAGCACGCGCCGGGCGGAGACCGGGCCCGAGGGCGCGGGTGCGGTGCCGAAGGCGGGGCGGAGCAGGACGAAGACGAGCACCGCCAGCAGTACAGCCATGATCAGCGGCCGCAGCACCGCGCTGTTGATGCCCGCCGCGAAGAACGCCCCGCCCAGCGAACCGGCCATCGCGGCCAACCCGATCCGCAGCGCCGTCCGGACATCGATCGGGGCCTTGCGGACGTAGGTGACCGCGGCCGCGGTGGTGCCGACGATGGCGGTGGACTTGTTGGTGGCGAGCACATAGGCGGCCGGCGTGTGCGGGAGGCCGACCAGCAGCGCCGGGAGCAGCAGCAGTCCACCACCGCCCACGACGGCATCGATCCAGCCCGCCGCGAGGGCGGCCAGCGCGAGCAGGGTCAGGGTGAACAGCGATATGTCAGCGGGCACCAGGTGATCTTAGGGACCGTGCGCGCCCGGGCCGGGGGAATTCGGCCGCCGCCGGGCCGCGGAAGCCTGGCGCCAATGTCCGGGCGAGCCCGCGCCGTTGTGTCCGGGGGCTGGTACCCGCCACCGAAGTGCGCTGCGCCGATCGGGCTAAATGGCGTGCCAACTGTGGTGCGTCGTCCGGCCGGTCACTTCAATCGGTGCTACCGACGGTGGGGTGCCCATCCCCTGTCGGGGGACCAGGGACGACTGCCGTCATGCGGCAATTCCGTCCTGTTCTTCAGGGCACCCCCGGCAGGTGAGCATGTGCGGAGCGTTTCCTTTTCTCTGGCGTGCAGCAGCCCCCCACCTCCTTCGTGGAGCCTTCGAAAGGGGCTGTCCAACATGGCACTCACTGTCTCCCTCACCCCGTCAACCGTTCCGGCGGGCGGCGTATTCACCGCCACGGCCACCGGTGCCGTACCGGGAGAGCTGGTCACCTTCACCTACGACGCGGCAACACCCGTGGTGGTGAACGCCAACGGCAGCGGTTCTGCGTCCGCCACCCTCACGGCGACCACTTCGGGGCCGGTTGTTGCCACCGCCGCCAGTGGTTCCGGTTCGGCGCAGCTGACCGTCACCGCGGCGCCGAACTGTGTGGTCACCCTGACCTCGTCGCCGGCCACCCCGGTCGCCGGCCAGCCCGTGACCCTCACCGCCACCGTCACCTGCGGCGGCACCCCGGTCCCGGGTGCGACGGTCGTCTTCAGCACCACCAGCGGAACCCTGGGGGTCGGTGTCACCGGTGCCGGCGGCACAGCCACCCTGACCACCTCCGCGCTGCCCACCGGCAGCACCGTCGTCACGGGCACCGTCGTCGCCGCCAGCACCACCTGCACCTGCGTCGGCGTCGCCGCGACCACCACCGTGAACGTCACCCCGCCGCCGAGCTGCGTGGTCACCCTGACCTCGTCGCCCGCCACCCCGGTCGCCGGCCAGCCCGTGACCCTCACCGCCACCGTCACGTGCAACGGCGCCCCGGTCGTAGGCGCGACGGTCCTGTTCACCAGCACCAGCGGTCCGCTGGGCGTCGGCGTCACCGGCGCCGGCGGCACGGCCACCGTGACCACCAGCACGCTGCCCGCCGGCGCCAACGCCGTCACGGCCACCGTCTCTGCTGCCACCACCACCTGCACCTGCGTCGGCGTCGCCGCGACCACCACCGTGACCGTCACCCCGGCGCCGAGCTGCGTGGTCACCCTGACCTCGTCGCCCGCCACCCCGGTCGCCGGCCAGCCCGTGACCCTCACCGCCACCGTCACCTGCGGCGGCGCCCCGGTCGTGGGCGCGACGGTCCTGTTCACCACCACCAGCGGTCCTCTGGGGGCCGGCGTCACCGGTGCCGGCGGCACGGCCACCCTGACCACCAGCCTGCTGCCCGCTGGAGCCAACGTCGTCACAGCCACCGTCGCTGCTGCCACCACCACCTGCACCTGCGTCGGCGTCGCCGCGACCACCACCGTGACCGTCACCCCGGCGCCGGGCTGCGTGGTCACCCTGACCTCGTCGCCCGCCAGCCCGGTCGTCGGCCAGCTGGTGACCCTCACGGCCACCGTCACGTGCAACGGCGCCCCGGTCGTGGGCGCGGTGGTCCTCTTCACCAGCACCAGCGGTCCCCTGGGCGTCGGTGTCACCGGTCTCACCGGCACGGCCAGCGCGACCACCAGCGCGCTGCCCGCCGGCGCCAACGCCGTCACGGCCACCGTTCTCTTCGCCCCCACCACCTGCAACTGCCTCGGCTCTTCCGCGACCACGACCGTGACCGTCGGGGGCGTGGGGACAGGGACCCTCACGGCGAACCCGGCCTGCTACCGGCTGGACTTCCCGCCGCTGTCCGCCCACGCCACGTTCACCGCGAGTGGCGCGACGCCGGGTTCGACGGTCTCGTTCCACCTGGGCACGGCCACCGGGACCGTGGTGTGCACCGCCGTTGCCGACGCGAGCGGCAACGCCAGCTGCACGGCCACCCTCAGCCTCTTCCAGCTGGGGTTCGCCACCTTCACCGCGACCAGCGGGACGCAGGCTTCCACCAGCAGCCTGACCCTCTGCACCACCTGATCCCCGGCGCACATGCGGCACGGCCACACAGCGTGCCGTCGCTCACCTGAACCGGCACAACCGGCCCAGGGCTGCTGAGCGGCCCGGAAACACAGCCGTCCCCCGTATCGCAACTACGGGGGACGGCTGTAGGGCCACAAGGATAGGCAAAGGAGTGCGACATGGGTTGCAATTGCGGCGGAGGTGCCCGCCCGACCACCACTGTCTACCAGTTGAATCTGCCCGACGGCACCGCCCGCCAGTTCTACACCTGGCAAGAGGCAGAAGCCGCCAACCAGCGGGCGGGCGGCCTCGGCACCATCGTCATCATCAATCAGTAGCCGAAACGACCGGCCGGTGCCGCCGTCTCTTCCGCCAGCGGGTCGGGGAAACGGCCGGCCCCGGCCTTCGAAGCAGGGCAGTTGCCGAGGCGCGAGGCGGCCCCAATTCCTTTTCGGGAAACTCACGGCGAGAGGACGGACTCCCCCATGAGCCTTTTAGAGTTTCTGCTTTCCCTCGGCGCCACGTGCCGCCTCACCAGATTCCTCACGAAGGACACCCTCGCCGGGGGTTTTCGCTCCTGGATCGCCGACCGCTTCGGCGACGACTCCAAACCCTCCTATCTGGTCAGTTGCAGCTGGTGTACGAGCATCTGGGTGGCCGCCGCCATGACCGCCCTCACGCACTGGGCCGGCGGGACCCCCGCGCTGCAGCTCACCACCACCGCCCTGTCGCTCTCCTACCTCGCCGGGCTCGCCTCCCGCTGGCTCGACTGATCGTCGCGGAAGAGCAGACGCGTACCCCGGCTCTTCGCGACCCGGTGCACCTCCACCAGCGCATCGGTCAGCTCGACGGCCAGCAGCTGAAGCTCCCCGGACGTCCACCCGCGCCCCGCGAAGACGCGCCGCGCTTCGTCGATGAGGTCGACGGCCGTGGCGAGCTGTTCCTCCTCGACGGCGTCGGCGACCCGGGCCACGTACCCGGTTCCGTCGCTCACCAGAAAGCACGGCTTGCCGTCCAGGCTCGTCCACGGCAGCAGCCGCGCGATGGGTTCGGTCATGTCCTCAACTCCCCTACTCATGGACACCAGGTGTAGTCAAATCGTCACTGGATCAACGCAACGGGCAATAGAATCGGGGTGCTTGAGGCAGTAGGACTCAAGCCTGCGACCTGGGCGCGCGCTCCCATCTCAAGAGGTCATGGCGTTGGACGAGACGACCCCACCCGAGCACTTGAATCCGCTCCAGCGATTCGGTCGCGACGTCAGACAGGTACGTCTGGCCCGCAAGCTCACCCAGAAGCATCTGGGCAAGGCGACGGGCTATTCCGAGGGGTACGTCAGCAAGGTCGAATCCGGCACGATGCTGCCCAGGCCCAGTGAGAAATTCGCCAAGGGCTGCGACACCGTGTTCGGGACGGGGGAGTTGTTCGCCGGTCTGCTGCGTCGGATCGACGAAGGGGATCACCCGAGTTGGTTCGTGCCGTATCTCAATCTGGAGCGGAAGGCTTCGCGGATACTGGATTATTCGGCGAGCCTTGTGATGGGGCTCCTCCAGACGGAGGCGTACGCACGGGCAGTCTTCCGCTCAACGCATCCACGCGAAGAGTCGGACCTGATCGAGGGCAGGGTTGCCGCCCGCCTTCGCCGTCGTGAGCTGTTCGAGCTCGATGCTCCACCGCTCCTGTGGGTCATCCTTCATGAGGCGTGTCTGCGGACGGATGTGGGCGGCGCCGAGGCCATGCCCGAGCAGCTTGAGTATCTGCTGACGGCAGCCACCTCACCTCACATCGACCTCCAGGTTCTGCCGTACTCAGCGGGAGCTCCAGCGGTGCACCTGCCATTCACCCTGCTGGCCTTTGACGACTCTCCTACTGTGCTCTACGCGGATGGCCCGCAGGGAGGCAAGCTTTACGACTCCGCCAAGACTGTGGGCACACACCTCGACAGCTACGATCGACTGCGGGCGAACGCGTTGTCTCCTGAGAGATCGCGGGCCCTCATCAAGTCCCTGTTGAAGGAGTACAGATGGTGAGCACTGACTTCGATCTTACGACCGCCGAGTGGGTCAAGTCGTCCTACAGCGGTGGCGACGGCGGCCAGTGCATCGAATTCTCCCGCGACTTCACGTGGGTCAAGTCGTCCTACAGCGACGCCAACGGCGGGGAATGCATCGAATTCTCCCCCGACCTCGCCTGGGTCAAGTCCTCCTACAGCGATGGCGACGGCGGCCAATGCATCGAGTTCTCCCCCGCCCTCACCCAAGTCCACGGGGTCGTCCCCGTCCGTGACTCCAAGAACCCCGACGGCCCGGCGCTCGTCTTCCCGGCGGGCGGCTGGTCGTCCTTCGTCTCGGCCGTCCAGCGCGGGGAGTTCACCGTCTGACGGGCGAAATCCGGTGTTGTCCCGCAGGCGCCTGCCGATAGCGTCAACCTCCATGCGCATTCTTGTTCTTGGCGGTACGTCATTCGTCGGCCGCGCCATTGTGGAAGACGCCCTGCGCAGCGGGGTCGAGGTCACCTTATTCGGCCGGGGCAGGACCGGGGCGGAGCTGTTCCCGGAGCTGACCCGGCTGATCGGTGACCGGGACACCGGTGACTACGGGGCGCTGGGTGAGGGCAGTTGGGACGCGGTCGTGGATGTCAGCGGCTATGTCCCGCGGCATGTCGGGCAGGCGATGGACGCACTGGGCGACCGGGTCGGCCGGTATCTGTTCCTCTCCAGCCATGCGGTCTACCGGCGGGAGGGGCTGGGGCCGGGTTCCGACGAGGACACCCCGCGCCGCCCGCCCGTACGGGACACCGAGGAGCTGACCGAGGCCACCTACGGCCCGTGCAAGGTGGCCTGTGAGGACGATGTGCTGGCGCGGTACGGCGCGCGGGCGACGATCGTGCGGGCCGGGAAGGTGGCCGGGCCGCACGACCCGTCGGACACCTTCACGTACTGGGTGCGCCGGGCCGCCCGGGGCGGACGCGTGGCGCTGCCCGCCGATCCCGGACAGCCGGTGCAGATCATCGACTCGCGGGACCTGGCCCGCCTCGTCGTGCAACTGCTCGTCGACGACCGTCCGGGCGCCTTCCACGCGGTGGGACCGGCCGAGCCGGTCACGCTCGGCGGGCTGATCGAGACCTGTGCGCGGGTGGCCGGCAGCCGGGTCGAGCTCGTACGGGTGCCGGACGACGACCTGCCGCTGTTGTTTCCGCTGGTGCGGGACGACTGGGCGACCCAGCAGCGCAGCCCGGCCCGCGCGCGGGCGGCGGGGCTGCCCGCGACCCCGCTGGAGGTGACCGCGGCCGATGTCCTGGCCTGGGACCGGGCGCGCGGTGAGCCGCCGCTGACGGCGGGGTTCACACCCGAGGAGGAGCGGGCGCGGCTGGCGCGCCGGGACGGTTCTTAGAACTCGGCGGCTCGTAGGGCGGAATTCCCCGTCACAGCCGGTCGAGCAACTGCCGTTTCTTCTGCTCGAACTCGGCGGTGGTGAGGACGCCGGCCGCGTGCAGGTCGCCGAGCTTGGCGAGCTGGTCAAGGACGTCCTGGGACGGAGCCGGGGGCGCGGCCGGGGCAGCGGACGGAGCTGCGGCGGTCCGCCCGAGGGAGCCCACGGCCAGGCGCAACGCCTCGTCGAGCCGTGCCAGGTCCTCCCCCTTGAGGCGTCCGAACTCGACGACGGGACCCCGCAGGGTCTCCACCCGCAGGACGCCCTGGGTCACCTTCTGGGTACCCGCCACCGCCCTGATCTCCCCTAGGTGGAGCGCGGACAGCTCCGGCCCGGAGAACTTGTCACGGACGAACATCAGCCGCTGGTTCGTGAGGACGACCGTGCCCAGGTCGTTGCCCAGGAAGCACTCGGCCACGACGAAGACCTGCTCCCCGCCGAGGAGGAGGCCGGGCAGGTGCTTGAGGCTCAACCAGCAGCGGTCGCCGGTGGCCGAGGCGAGCCCGGCGGCCATGATGTCCTCGCGGGCGGCGGCCGCCGGGCCGATCTTGCGCGCGAGTCGGTCGATGCGCTGCTGCTCCGCGGCGTGTTCGCGTACGGCTCGGTCCTCCGCGGCCCGTTCCCGGGCGCGTTCCCGGTCGGCCAGCCAGGCGACCAGGGGGTCGTGCGCGGCCTCATAGGCGGCGGCCACGTCGATGTCCTGGGCGTCGTTCGTCCGCACGACGTTCCACAGATACTCGTGGAGGCCGCGGAACGCCTCGCGCTGCCCGTACGTGAAACCGATCGTGTTGGGGTCCTCGGCGGACCCCACCGGGACCAGGACGCCGCCGCCGAACCACAGGTGGAGGTGTCCGCGCCGCAGCCTCGTCGCATCCTTGAGCTCCACGCCGGACAGCGCCTGGAAGGGCAGTTCGCGCGGAGGAAGCGGGCTCGGCCGCTGGTCCGTCCGGCAGACGGTGAGCGACGCCGCACCGATCTCGACCCAGCCGCCCGCACCCTCGTACCTGACCATCCCGCAGCCCCCCGCCGGTTCGATCGTGATGCCGGACAGTCTACGGGCGCCGTGGCGGCGAGGGCCGCTGAGCGCTACCCAGGGCGTCGACGTACGACTTGCCACTCGGCATGTGAAGCTCGGTACTTGGAGCGCGGTTCTTAGAACTCTCTTACCGCTGATGCGTAATCAGTCCTTCATGAATTCCCACCCCCACAAGACCGCTGGACACCGCCGTCCCGCCCGCGTGCTGGCCGCCTCGCTCGCGCTGACCGCGACCGCCCTCGGGCTCACCGGATGTGACAGTGCGGCAGCCGGCACCCTGGAGGGCAGCCGGCTCCAACTCCCCGTCTCCGGCGGCACCGCCGTCGTCGACACCGCCTCCCTCGCGGTGACCGCGCACACCAGCGGTGGGCGGCAGCTGGTGCTGTCCGAGGGAGCCGCGGGCGGGCTGGGCAAGCCCGGTGCGGTGACGCGGACGGCCGACGGGGCGCGCTGGAGCTACCCCGACAAGGGCCTTCAGGTGGCCGCGAGTTCGGCGCGCGGGCGGCTGCGGATCACGCTGCGGTCGGACCGCGACGGATCGGTCGACTGGCCGGTGACCGGCACCGACCGGGCCGCCTCCGCCGTTCAGGTGCCGCGCGGCGAGGGGCTGGACATCCCGGTGCGGGACGCGTTCTGGAACGCCGGCCCCCAGAAGGGCGGGCTGGCCGGGAGCACCGTCGACATGGGCGAGGCCCTCTCGCTGCCCCTGTGGGGCTACTCCATGGGCGGGGCGGGCGACAAGGGCGGCGGGAGTGGCGTCAGTTACCTCACCCCGACCGACCTCGGGACCTCGCTGCGGTTCACCTCCGCCGGAGGCCGGCTGCGCACCACGGCCCAGCATGCCTTCGACGCCGGTGAGGGCACCCGTGACTACGAGGTCTCCTTCGCCCTCACCGACGGCAACCCGGTCGCCCCCGCCGCCGACTACCGCTCCTACCTCTCGCAGCGCGGCCAGCTCGGCGGCCTGCGCAAGAAGATCCGGCAGAACCCGGCCACCGAAAAGCTGCTGGGCGCGTTCCACGCGTATGTGTGGGGCGATGCGCGGACCGCCCCCGGGGTCGAGGAGCTGAAGAAGCTGGGCGTGGACCGGATGTGGCTCGGCTACGACTCCGGTCCCGACCCGATGAAGGCGCCGGCGGTGCGGGCCGCCAAGAAGGCGGGCTATCTCGTCGGGCCGTACGACACCTTCGCCAACGGCCAGGACCCCGCGAAGGCCGACAGCCCCACCTCCGTCTGGCCGGGCCGGGTCTACCCCGACTTCTGCATCCGCCGGGCCGACGGGACCCCGCAGCCGGGCTTCGGCAAGCGCGGCTGCTACCTCAGCTCGCGCGCCTTCGAGAAGGCCGAGCCGGACCGGCACTACCTCGCCGACCGCACCCGCAAGATGGTCGCCAACGGCGCCGACAGCTACTTCCTCGATGTGGATGCGACGGGAGAGCTGTTCCGCGATCACGGCGAGGGCCATGAGATGACCAAGGCCGGCGACCGCGCGAGCCGGCTGGCCCGGATGGTGCGGCTGTCGAAGAACCTCGTCCTGGGTTCGGAGGGCGCCCAGGCGTGGGCCAACAAGGTGCTGGCCTACAACCACGGCTCGGGCACCCCGGTCGACGACGGCCTGTGGGGTCTGGAGCGGGACAAGGAGACGTGGGGCGGCTACGCGCCGGAGAAGGCCCCCGGCGCCTTCTTCAAGCCGGTCCGGCTGCCCGCCCGGATGGCCACCGCCATGTACGACCCCAAGTACCGCGCGCCGCTCTACGAGAGCGCACTGCACGGCTCGCTGGTGAATGTGGAGCGCTGGGAGCTGTCGTACCAGAAGCTGCCGGCCCAGAAGACCACCCGGGCGCTGCTGGCGATGCTCTACAACACCCCGCTGAACTTCGTTCTCGACGGCCCGACGCTGCGGAAGGACGGGCCGGAGCTCGCCGCGCTGCAGAAGTTCTTCTCGCCGCTGCACCGCGCCGCCGGCACGCAGCAGATGTCCTCGTTCCGGTGGCTGACCGGTGATCGCAGCGTCCAGCGCACGGTCTTCGGCAAGGGCGCGCTGACCGTCACCGCCAACTTCGGCAGCAAGGCCCATGGCGGCCTGCCGGGCGGCTGTGTGGATGCCAAGCTGGCCACCGACCAGCAGCCGCGACGGCTCTGCCCGGCACAGCTGACCGGCTGACCGACCGGTCGGCAGCCCGCTGACCTGCTGATCTGCCGGAGGGCGGCGGCCCGCGCGGCGGCCGGCCTCACACGGCGGCCGCCCCGCCACTGAGGGCAGCGTTCCGCCCGGGAAACAGAGCAGATGCGGGCGGGTAACAGCCACGCCCCAGTGTGAGGGGCATGACCTCGATGCCGCCGCACCCGGATGCCACCACAGATGCCGCGCCCGGCACCACACCCACCCTCGTCCTGATCGGCCACGGCATGGTCGGCCAGCGCTTCCTGGAGGAGCTGGCCGACCGCGGTGTCACCGAGCGGACGCGGGTGGTCGTGCTGTGCGAGGAGCCCCGCCCGGCCTACGACCGCGTCCAGCTGACGTCGTACTTCGCCGGCCGGACCCCGGACGACCTGAGCCTGACCGACCCGGAATTCCTGGCCCGGCACGGCATCGAACTGCACCTCGGCGACCCGGCCACCGCCGTCGACCGCACCACCCGCACGGTCACCGCCCGCTCCGGGCTGACCGTCCGCTACGACACCCTGGTGCTGGCCACCGGCTCGTATCCGTTCGTGCCGCCGGTGCCCGGCAAGGACAGCGCGGGCTGTTTCGTCTACCGCACGATCGACGACCTGCTGGCCATCGAGGAGTACGCCAAGAACGCCCGCACGGGTGTGGTGGTGGGCGGCGGGCTGCTCGGGCTGGAGGCGGCCGGTGCGCTCAAGGGCCTCGGGCTGCACACCCACGTCGTGGAGTTCGCCCCGCGGCTGATGGCCCTCCAGGTCGACGAGGGCGGCGGCCGCGCGCTGCGCCGCACCATCGAGGAGATGGGCCTGGAGGTGCACACCGGTGTCGGCGGCAAGGAGATCGTCGCGGACGACAGCGGCGCGGTGGCCGCCATGGGACTCTCCGACGACTCCCGGATCGAGACCGACCTGGTCGTCTTCTCGGCCGGCGTCCGCCCCCGCGACCAGCTCGCCCGGGACTGCGGACTGCCGGTCGGCGAGCGCGGCGGCATCATCGTCAACGAGCAGTGCCGCACCGACGACCCGGCCGTGTATGCGATCGGCGAGTGCGCGCTGGCCTCCGACGGCCGGGTCTACGGCCTGGTCGCCCCGGGCTACGACATGGCGCGGGTGACGGCCGGCGACATCGCCGCCCGGCTCGGTGACGACACCGGGCAGCCCGACGGCTTCACCGGTGCCGATCTGTCCACCAAGCTCAAATTGCTCGGCGTGGACGTCGCCTCTTTCGGGGATGCGCACGGCACGGCGGACGGCGCGCTGGACGTGGTCTACGCCGACTCCCGCAGCGGCGTCTACAAGAAGCTGGTGATCGGCTCCGGGGGCGAGCTGCTGGGCGGGGTCCTGGTCGGCGACGCCGAGTCGTACGGCATGCTGCGGCCGCTGACCGGCACCGTTCCGCCGCTGGCGCCCGAGCAGTTGGTCCTGCCCGCGGGGGCCGAGGGCGGCGGCGGGCTCGGTCCGTCCGCGCTGCCGGACGACGCGGTGCTGTGCAACTGCCACAACGTGACCAAGGGGACGGTCCGGGCCGCGGTCACCGAGCACTCCTGCACCACCCTGCCCGAGGTCAAGAAGTGCACCAAGGCCGGTACCGGCTGCGGCAGTTGCGTCAAGTCGCTGACCGCGGTGATGAACGACGAGCTGGCCGCGTCCGGCGCCGTCGTCGACACCGGGCTGTGCGGCTGCTTCCCGCACACCCGCGCCGAACTCTACGAGATCGTGCGCACCCTGCGGCTGACGTCCTTCGCCGAGCTGCTGGACTCGCACGGCCGCCCGGAGGCCAGGAACGGCGACGGCTGCGAGATCTGCAAGCCCACCGTCGGCTCGATCATCGCCTCCCTCGCGCCCAGCGTCGGCGCCGGCGGCTATGTCCTCGACGGGGAGCAGGCCGCCCTCCAGGACACCAACGACCACTTCCTCGCCAACCTCCAGCGCAACGGCTCGTACTCGATCGTGCCGCGGATCCCCGGCGGTGAGATCACCCCGGAGAAGCTGATCGTGATCGGCGAGGTGGCCCGCGACTTCGGTCTCTACACCAAGATCACCGGTGGCCAGCGGATCGACCTGTTCGGCGCCCGGGTCGACCAACTCCCGCAAGTGTGGGCCCGGTTGGTGGACGCCGGCTTCGAGTCGGGCCATGCGTACGGCAAGGCGCTGCGCACCGTGAAGTCGTGCGTGGGGCAGACCTGGTGCCGCTACGGCGTCCAGGACTCGGTCCGGATGGCCATCGAACTGGAGCTGCGCTACCGGGGGCTGCGCTCCCCGCACAAGCTGAAGTCCGCGGTCTCCGGGTGTGCGCGCGAGTGCGCGGAGGCCCGCGGCAAGGACTTCGGCGTCATCGCCACCTCCAACGGCTGGAACCTCTACGTCGGCGGCAACGGCGGCGCCGATCCGCGCCATGCCGATCTGCTCGCCCAGGACCTCTCGGACGCCGAACTGATCCGGCTGATCGACCGGTTCCTGATGTTCTACATCCGTACCGCGGACCGGCTGGAGCGCACCTCCGCCTGGCTGGAGCGGATCGAGGGCGGCCTCGACCACGTCCGGGACGTCGTCGTCCATGACTCCCTGGGGCTGTGCGACGAGCTGGAGGCCCTGATGGCCACCCATGTCACCCACTACCGCGACGAGTGGGCCGAGACCCTCGCCGACCCCGAGCGGCTGGCCCGGTTCGTCTCGTTCGTCAACGCACCCGATGTGCCGGACCCGTCCGTCCGCTTCGTACCGGAGCGCGACCAGGTCAAGCCGGACCTGACGCTGCTGGCCGGCCCGACCCTGCCCGTTCGGACCCTGGAAGGAACCTCTGTCTGATGACCACCCTCACTGCCGAACAGCACGCCTCCGCTTCCCTCACCGCCGACGCGACGGCGGCGGGCACGGCCACGGTCGAGATCCGCTGCCCCGAGGGCAGCTGGATCCCGGTCTGCGGGCCGGGCGACCTGCTCCCCGGGCGCGGCGTCGCCGCCCTGCTGCCGGACGGCGCCCAGGCCGCGCTGTTCCTGGACCGCGGCGGCCGCATCCATGCGATCGGCAACCGCGACCCGTTCACCGGCGCCCAGGTCCTCTCCCGCGGCCTGACCGGCTCGGCCGACGGCCGCCCGTTCGTGGCCTCACCGCTGCTCAAGCAGCGCTTCGACCTGCTCACCGGGGACTGCCTGGACGATCCGGCGGAGTCGATTCCGGTGTATCGGGTGCGGGTGCGGGATGGGGTGGGGGGCGCGGGGCGCTGAGGCCGTTGGGCTGGGTCCGTAGGGATGGGTCCGTAGGGATGGGTCCGGGCCGCCGGGCCCGCGGCGCTGGGCCCGTCCGCTGGGTCCGGGCCGCCGGGCGGAGTCGCGGCTGGTGGCCGGCCCTTCGCCCCACCCCTCCGCAATGCGCAACCGTGGGGTTGCACCTCCTACCGCCACGTGCAACCATTGGGTAGCACGTAGGCGGAATCAGCGCGGCAGGAGGAGCCCCCCATGAGCACTCAGAGCGCCAACGACACCGGCAAGGGCGCCGGTGAGGACCGCAACCGCATCGAGCGGGAGATCAGCATCGACGCGCCCGTCGAACGGGTCTGGGCGGTGCTGACCGAGCCCGAGCACGTCGGCTCGTGGTTCGGCCAGGGCGAGCCGACCCCGGTCGACCTGCGGCCGGGCGGCATCATGCAGCTCGACCACGGCCAGTACGGCCAGTTCCCGACCACGATCGTGACGGTGGACCCGCCGCGCCGCTTCTCGTACCGCTGGGCCAGCGCCTACCCGGGCGAGGTGGCGGTCGAAGGAAACTCCACCCTCGTCGAGTTCACCCTCACACCGGAGGGCGACGGCACCCGACTGCGCGTGGTGGAGACCGGGTTCGAGGAGATCGCCATCCCGGAGGAGCGGCAGCCGACCGCCGGCTACGACAGCCACTCCGAGGGCTGGACCGGCCAGATGAAGAACGTCAAGCAGTACGCGGAGCAGCTCGCGGCATGACGACCGGCGAAGGAACGGGAAGGGGCGCCGGCCGGGGTCCCGTAGGGGGTGCGGGCCGGGACTCCGGGGCGGGCGAGGGTCGGGGTCCCGTAGGGGATGCAGGCCGGGACTCGGGGGCGAGCGGGGGCCGGGGCTCCGTAGGGGATGCGGGCCGGGGCTCCGGGGCGGGCGGGGACGCCGTGGCGGAGGTGTTCTCCGCGCTGGCCGACCCGACCCGCCGCCGGATACTCGACGCCCTCGCCGCGCACGGCGAGGCGACCGCCACGGTCCTGGCGGCCGAACTGCCGGTCAGCCGCCAGGCGATCGTCAAGCACCTGGGGGTCCTGGACCGGGCCGGCCTGGTCGCCGGCCACCGGGAGGGCAGAGAGGCGCGCTACCGGGTCATACCGGAGCGGCTGGGGGTCACCGCCCGGTGGATGGACCGGGTGGCCGCCGCCTGGGACAGCCGCCTGTCGGCGATCAAGCGCCTCGCCGAGGGCGAGTGACCGGGCGCGGGGCGGATGTGTCTGTTGACTTCCGCCCCACCCGCCCCAGCCGTACCTGCCCACGACGTACTCTTGTTGCCCCCTAGGGAGGAGTGCAGGCGTGACCCGGTGGAACACCAGCCACATCCCCGACCAGACCGGCCGCTCGGCGGTCATCACGGGCGCGAACAGCGGCATCGGCTATGTCACCGCACGTGAACTGGCCCGCCGCGGCGCCCGGGTGCTGCTGGCCTGCCGCAGTGAGTCGCGCGGCCTCGCCGCACTGGACCGGCTGCGGTCCGAGGTCCCCACCGCCGAGGCCGAGTTCCGTCCCCTCGACCTGGCCGATCTGACCTCCGTACGGGACTTCGCCGCCACCCTCGACGACTTCGACGGCGACCGCCTCGACCTGCTCATCAACAACGCGGGCGTGATGGCGCTGCCGTACCGCACCACCGCCGACGGCTTCGAGATGCAGTTCGGCACCAACCACCTCGGCCACTTCGCGCTGACCGGTCTGCTGCTGCCCAAGCTCCTCGCCACCCCCGGCGCCCGGGTCGTCACCGTCTCCAGCATGCTGCACATGCTCGCCGACCTCGACCACGGCGACCTCAACAGCGCGCACTCCTACCGCCGCTGGATCGCCTACGCCCGTTCCAAGAGCGCCAATCTGCTCTTCGTCCACGAGCTGTCCCGGCGGCTGGCCGCGGCCGGCTCGCAGGTCATCGCGGCCGCCGCGCACCCCGGATACGCCGCCACCAACCTCGCCACCGCGGGCGTCCGGATGGAGGGCCGCACCTCCACGGAGCGGGTGGTCGAGCTGGTCAACCGCGCGGTCGCGCAGTCCCCGGACGGCGGCGCCCTGGGCACCCTCTGCGCGGCCACCGCCCCGCACATGCGGCCGGACTCCTTCATCGGCCCGCGCAGCGGACTGCGGGGCGCCCCCGCCCAGTCCTTCCGCGCCCCGTGGACCACGAAGGACGCCAACGGCGAGCGTCTGTGGTCCGCCTCCGAGCAACTCACCGACGTGCACTACGACTTCTTCCGGGCTGCCACGGCGCGCTGAGTCGCGTGCGTAGCGCGCCGGACACCCCCGCCCGCATCAAGACCCCGTGAAGATCCCGCCTCCGCCCGCCAAGGAGCCGCCAAAGCCCGCTGACGGCGGCCGTCTTGCCCCCGCACGCTGAGCTGGTCCAGCCCGGTGCGCACGGAGGTACGACGAACGATGGCGAGGGAGTTCCCGCACGACGGCCGCCCCGAGGAACCCCCGGATACCGCCACCGCCGCGGTCGGCACCCGGCCGGGCGGCACCAACGGGGGCCACCCCGGTGGCGTGGACCGTGGCCCCGGCGACGGCGTGGACGGCGGCCCCGGCCCCGACGGCCGCGGCCCCGACGGCGCCGCGACCGGCGAGCCCGACGCCCGCCACCGGCTCACCGCGCTCCAGGGCCTGGCCGCCCTCTCGCTCGATGCCATGGCCTCCGTCGCCTACGGTCCCGAGTCGATCGTGCTGGTCCTGGCTGCGGCAGGCGGCTACGGCCTCGGCTGCACCCTCCCCGTGACGCTCGCCATCGCCGCCCTGCTGGCCGTGCTGGTCGCCTCGTACCGCCAAGTGATCGCCGCGTTCCCCGACGGCGGCGGCTCGTACGCGGTGGCCAGGACCCACCTCGGGCGCCGCACCGCGCTGGTGGCCGCCGCCTCCCTCGTCCTCGACTACGTGCTCAATGTCGCGGTCTCCGTGACGGCCGGTGTCGCGGCCCTCACCTCGGCCTTCCCCGCCCTCTACGACGACCGGACGGGGATCTGCCTGGCGGTTCTCCTCCTGCTCACCGGCATCAACCTGCGGGGCATCGTCGACTCGGCGAAGGCGTTCCTCGTCCCCACCGCCGTCTTCCTCGGCGCCGTCCTGACGATGATCGCCGTCGGCCTCTTCCGTACCGGACCCGCCTCCACCGTCACCGCCGACGGGCACGCCTCCGTCCTCGCCGACCACGCCACCGGCGTCGGCGCCCTGCTGCTGCTCAAGGCGTTCGCGTCCGGCTGTTCGGCGCTGACCGGTGTCGAGGCGGTCGCCAATGCGGTGCCGTCCTTCCGCGCCCCGGCCGTCCGGCGCGCCCAGCGCACCGAGGTCGCGCTCGGCGCCCTGCTCGGGGTGATGCTGATCGGCCTGGCCGTCCTCATCGGCCGCTTCCACCTCCAGCCGGTCGCGGGGGTCACCGTCCTCGCCCAGCTCGCGGACGCCTCCTTCGGCCACAACGGTGCTTTCTACGTCGTCCAGTTCGCCACGATGGTGCTGCTGGCGCTGGCCGCCAACACCTCCTTCGGCGGCCTGCCGGTCCTGATGGGCCTGCTCGCCCGCGACAACCACCTGCCCCATGTCTTCGGCCTGAAGGCGGACCGCCAGGTCCACCGCCACGGCGTCCTGGCGCTGGCGGCCGTCGCCGCGGCCCTCCTCGTCCTCTCCGGCGGCGACGTCAACACCCTCGTCCCGCTGTTCGCCATCGGCGTCTTCGTCGGCTTCACGCTCTGCCAGATCGGCATGGTCCGGCACTGGCGCCTGCACCGCTCCCCCGGATGGCGCGGCAAGGCCCTGCTGAACGGCTTCGGCGCGCTGCTCACCGGCGTCTCGGCGGTCGTCGTCACCGCCACCAAATTCACCGAGGGCGCCTGGCTCCTGGTCCTCGCCCTGCCGCTGACGGTCCTGGCCTTCGAGGCGGTCCACCGTGCGTACGACCGGATCGGGGCGCGCCTGGGCCTGGGCCGCATCCCTGAACCCCCGCGCCGCGCCCGCTCCCTGGTGATCGTCCCCGTCTCGCATCTCTCCCGGCTGACCTGCGAGGCGCTGAACGCGGCGGTGTCCCTGGGCGAGGAGGTGATCGCGGTCACCGTCACCCACGACACCCCCGAGGACCGGCCGGCCACCGAGGCCCTGCGCCGCGACTGGGAGCTGTGGAACCCCGGCGTGGAACTCCTCGAACTGCCCTCCGCCACCCGCTCCCTCGGCCGCCCGATCGCCGCGTACGTCACCGCCCTGGGCGCCCGCCGCCCCGGCGCCCGCATCACCGTCCTGATCCCGGAGGCCGAGCCCGCCCACCTGTGGCAGCGCCTGCTCCAGAACCAGCGGGGCGCGGTCGTCGCGCACGCGGTCCGCCGCGACACGGACGCGGTCATCTGCCGCTTGCGGTTCCGGCTGGCGACGGGCGGGCGGGTGGCGCGGTGACGCGGTGACGCCGAATTGTCAGTGCCTCGCCCTACCGTGGGGTCATGAACTCGACCATGGCGTACGACGGTCATTGCGCCGAGATCGGCACGCAGACCGGCCTGCTCGCGTCCTGTCTCCGGGAGGAGGGCGCCGACCTCACGGCAACGGTGCCGTCCTGCCCGGACTGGAACCTCTCCCAGCTGCTCCATCACCTCGGCGAGGCCCACCGCTGGGTCGAGGAGATCGTCCGCACCCGCGCAGACCGGCCCCCGCCCGACACGGCCCTGCGCGTCCTGCCCCGCGACACCACCCAGTCCGCGGCCGAAGTCGCCGACTGGCTCATTGAAGGCGCCGAACTCCTCGCCGCAACCCTGCGCGCCACGAACCCGGACAGCCGGCTCTGGACCCCGCTCCCCTCCGGAAACCCGCGTTTCTTCGCCCGCCGGATGACCCACGAGACGGTCATCCACCGTGCCGATGCCACCCTCGCCCTCGGTGCGGACTTCACGGTCGGACAGCCGGTGGCCCTCGACGCCCTGGACGAGTGGATGGCACTGGGCTCGCTGCCCGAGATGTTCGACTTCCACCCCGACCGGCGCGCACTCCTCGGCCCCGGCCGCACCCTCCACTTCCACGCCACGGACACCCCGCCGGACGCGGCCGCGGACTGGCTGGTCGACCTCACCGGCGACACCCTCGCCTGGCGCCGCGCCCAGGAGCCCGCCGCCGTCTCCGTCCACGGCCCCCTCACCGACCTCCTGCTCCTCATCTACGGCCGCATCCCCGCCGACCGCGCCACCTTCGAGGTCACCGGCGATGCGGAGCTGCTGGAGTTCTGGCTGGCGCGGGTGCTGTTCGGCTGAGCGCGTGCCGGACGGGTTGCCTGCACAGGGCGAACGATTGCCTGCACCGGGCGAACCATTCAGGTCACTGCGGCGTACGTATCGTTGACCACCGGCGACACGATCAGCCCCCACGGGAGACCCTCACCATGGCCGAATCCGACCGTACGGAGCGCCACCCCGGCCTGCCCCCCACGCCTCCCCCCATCCCGCCGCATGCCGGGGGCAGCGACGGCACCCCGCAGCCCGTCCCGACGCACGCGGACGAGGCGCTGGCGATCGGCCGGCAGTACTTCCCCGAGGTCGGCTCACCCGGCGGGCCCGCCGAGCTGTTCGTCCATGAATTCGACGTCGGCTACCTGATCCATGCGGGCTGGCCGCCGCCCGCGGACCCCACCGCCCCTCCCGCGGAGCCCGGAGGAAGCAACGTCGTCGTGTCCAAGTCCGACGGCGAGGTGTCCTTCCTGCCCAACTTCCCCCCGGAGACGGCCGTGGAGCTCTTTCACCGCTCTTACCGCCCGAAAGGCGCCTGAATCCGGTGGATTTGCCCGTCGGGGGACTCCTGGCAGGGCGCCAGGAACGCCCGCTAAACTTTGGCTTGAAGAACTCATGAGCCAACCATTACGAACTCGGGGGACGTTGTGGCAGGTGCCGGTGGTTTCCAGACGGATGTGGAGAGCCTCAAGGCCGAGGGGACGAACTTCGTCAAGCTTGGCGAGGATTTCTATTCCTCGGTCGCGCGGCTGATGGACGGTCTGCATGCGCTGGGGGCGGGCCCGCCCAGCAACGGGCAGGAGGCGGCGCCGCCGGAGAAGTCGTTCGGCCAGCAGTTCATGAGCGGCCTGACGACGTTCGACAGCAAGGACGGCGCCCCGCCGTGGGGGGATGACGACCTCGGCGAGAAGTTCGGTGTCGTCTACGAGGGCGTGCGTGACGGCATGAACGAGTCGATGGGCCACCTCTCCTCGAAGCTCCAGGAAATCGGCAAGGCGCTGACGTCGATGTCCCGGAACCATGCGGAGAACGAGGACTTCAACAACTCGCTGATGAAGCAGCACGTCGAGAACGAGCAGGCGTGGCGGGACCCCACGGTCGACCCCAACGTCCAGGTTTCCTTCCGGCCCGTCCAGCACTGAGACCGCCGACCGGTTCCGGATTCTGACCCGGCTGCCTTCTCGCACCACCTGCGTCTGCCGCACGCCTCATTGCACGTTTTTCACGGGGGAGCTCCATCGTGTCTGTCATGCTGCCGGATCCTCTTGAGTGGGTCCTGGAGATGCTCGGCTTCAACTGGCCGACCGCAGATGAAGACAAACTCATCGAATGCGCCCAGGTCTGGCGGCAGTTCGCGGCCGAGGTCGAGGGACACCAGTCCCGCGGCAACACCTACGCGAGCAATGTCCTCGGGGAGAACTCCGGCGATGCCATCGAGGGCTTCAGCAAGGCCTGGGAGAAGTTCTCGGGCAGCTCGGGGTATCTGCACGACGCCCGGGAGGCGGCCGAGGTCCTCGCCTTCACCTTCGAGGCCGCCGCCGCGCTGGTCATCGGCATGAAAATCGCCGTGATCGTCCAATTGGCGATTCTGGCCGCCGAAATCATCGCGGCACAGGCGGCGGCTCCCTTCACCCTGGGCCTCTCCGAAATCGGCGGTGCGGCCGCCACCTTGGCCACCCGTGAAATGGTCCGCAAGATCCTCAAGGAAGTGGCCAAGCAGGTCCTTGACGCGATCATGGAGGCCGCCAAGGAACCGGTGATCTCCGCACTGGAGGCCATGGCCTCCGACCTCATCGCCCAGACCGTCAACCAGAACTTCGGCGCCCAGAACGGCTACAACGTCGGCCGGACCCTCAAGGAAGGCCAGAGCGCCGCCACCGACGCCATCAAGAACACCGGCGAGTCCCTCGGCGAGAGCCTCCGCGACGGCGCCGGCCACCGCGCGGGCCACCGCGCCCGCGGCGGACTCGACCACGCGGCCGGCCGCGGCGGCGAACACGGGGACAGCGGCGGGGACGGCGGCGACAGCGAGTCCAGCGGTTCCGGACGCAGCGGCTCCAGCAGCGACAGCGGGGACGGCGGGGACGGCGGCGGCTCCAGCGGGTCGGACAGCGGGTCTGGCGACGGGTCGCGCAGCGGGGACGGCGGCGGATCGGGGTCCGGTAGTGGGGCCGACAGCGGGTCCGGTAGTGGGGCTGGTTCCGACGGCGGTTCCGGGAGCGGCTCGGACGGCGGCGGTTCCTCCCGTACCTCCAACGACTCCAGCAGCGGCTCGGACGGCGGCAGCGGTTCCACCACCCACAGCCCCCGGGCGTCGGACCACAGCGGAGCGGCGGGCGGAACGGACAACGGCGGAGGCGCGGGCCACGACCCGTCCTCCTCCGACAGCACCTCCCGCGGCTCGGACCCGGCGCACCGCGTCCCCGACGCACAGCCCCTGCCGCCCCCGGCGCAGCGCTCCCCCTTCGACGAGGGCTTCCAGGGCGGCAACGACAGCCCCTACGGGGGATCCCACACCCCTGACTCGGGCACCACCCCGGACTCGGGCTCCGCCCCGGATACCTCCCGCCCGGACTCGGGCGCAGCCGGCCCCCATCTCACCCCCGACAACACCCCGGACGCCGCACGCCCGGACGGGGACTCGACCAGCACCCAGCCGACGCCCGACCACACCCCGGACTCGGCACGCCCGGACCCGGCACGCCCCGACTCCGACCAGGTCAGCACCCACCCCACGCCCGACCACACCCCCGACGGCGCCCGCCCGGACTCCGACCCGGCCAGCACCCAGCCCGCACGGGACACCACCCCGGACTCCGCACGCCCGGCCCCGGACGGCATCAGCACCCAGCCGGCGCACGACAACACCCCGGACGGAGCGCGCCCCGCCCCCGCCCCGGACCCGATCAGCACCCAACCCGCACCGGACCACTCTCCGGACGGCGCCCGCCCGGACACTCCCGAGTCACCGTCGCCATCGCCATCGCCATCGCCGACCCCCGACCCGGTGGCCGGCAATCCGCCCTCGTACAACGGCGACTCCCACCACTCGGGCGGCGACGGGACCCACACCGGCGCCGGCAACGGGGACAACTCCGCCGGCGGCGGCCGCCCGTCGATGCCGCACGTCGGCCCGGCGCCCCAGGGCGCCCCCATCCAGCACACCCCGTCGACCGGCCAGCCCATCCAGCAGCGGGACCCGGCCCCCGGCGACCCCATGCCCACCGTCGACGGCACCGACGACACCACGGTCACCACCCAGTCCGCCGACACCCTCACCGCTCCCCCGCCCACCCCGCACACCGCCGACGCCGGGACCAGCACCCCGCCCGCCCCGCACCAGGCCCAGCCCAACTCCCCCCAGGCCAACGGCCCGATGATGGGCGCGATCCCGCCCCAGGGCGGCCCCGCCCCCTCCGCCCCGCCCCGCGGCGGCACTCCGTCCAACAGCCCCCAAACGGGCCCCGGCGGCAACCGCCGTCCGGACGGCTCCCAGGCCATCCAGGACGCCACCGACCGGCCCCGCCCCGAGCGCCCCGCCTACAACCCGCGTCTCGACGGCCCCCGCCGAGAAGAGACGCCCCGGCCCTACAACCCACGCCTCGACGGCCCCCGCCGGGACACCCCCACCACACCTCCCGGCACCAACCGCCGCCCCGACGGCTCCCAGATCGTCCACGACCACACCCAGCACCCCACCCCCGAACGCCCACCGCACAACCCACGCCTCGACGGCCCCCGCCCCAACGACGCCCGTCCCGACGGCTCCCGGCCTGACGGCACCGGCCCCGAGGGGACGCACCCGGACGGGGCCCGGCCCGACGGCGCACGCCCCGACGGCTCCCGGAACGACGGCACCGACCCCCAAGGGACGCACCCGGACGGCACCCGGCCCGACGGCGCACGCCCTGACGGGACTCACCCGGACGGCCCCCACCCCGACCCGTCGGGGCCGGACGCCTCCCGCCCGCGCAACGACGCCACCACGACCGACCAGGCCTCGGCACCGCACCAGGACGCGCCGCCGCACCCTGCCGACCCCGGTTACCAGCCACACCCCAACCAGCAGCCCCAGCACCCGAATTACCAGCAGCAGCCGTACGCGCAGCAGCCGGCACCACAGAACCCGTACGCGCAGCAACCGGCACCGCAGAACCCGTATGCGCAGCCGCCCCAACAGCAGGCCCAGACGCCGTACACACCACCGCAGCAGGCTCCGCAGCAGACGCCGCAGCAACCCCACAATCAGCAGCCGCAGCAGCAGACCCCGCAGCCGTACGCGCAGCAGCAGCCGGTGCACCAGCAGCCCCAGAACCAGCAGCACCCTCAGCAGGCCCAGCACCAGCAGGCTCCGCCGCCACACGTTCCTCAGCAGCAGTCCAACGGGCTCCCGGCCGACGCACCGCACTCCCTCCACCAGATCCGCAACGATCTCCAGGGCGGCCCCCAGGGCCTGCTTCCGGCCCGCGCCATCGACCAGCAACTACTGGCCGACGCCGTACCTCGCCACCCCGACGGCACCCCGGTCCGTCACCCGGACCCCTTCCAGCCCTGGGCGCAGCTCCAGAACGACGGCGGCCTCGTCATCCCCGGCCGCTCCAACAACTGCGTCGACTGCAGCCGTTCCTTCCTGGAGACCTGGTTCGGCAATCCGCAGGTGTCCGCCCCGCGCACCTGGGACACCAACCCCGACGGCAGCCTCGACCGCCGTACGGGCGAGCGCGGCGGAATCCACAACATCAACCGCTGGGCCAACACGCCCTTGCGCCACTCCGGGAACACGGCCGAGGGCTACGCCCGCGTCGCCCAGGACCTGCACAACGCCGGGCCCGGCGCCGGAGCCATCATCGTCGTGGCGTGGAAGGACGGCTCTTCCCACGCCTTCAACGCCGTCAACCACAACGGCAAGGTGGTCTGGGTCGACGCACAGTCCGGCCAGGTCAGCGACCAGCCCATCCACACCCAGGGCGTAGACGTCTGGCACCTCACCCTCGACGCCAACCGCCAGCCCTACGTCCCCCAGGCCCAGCCCCAGCAACACCCGCAGAACCAGCAGCACCAGCAGCAGAACCCGCAGACGCAGCACGCCCAGCAACAGCAGCAGCAAAACCCGTACGCCCAGCAGCAACAACACCCGCAGTACCAGCAGGCACCCCACCAGCAGCCCCAGCCCACCCCGCACCAGCAGCAACCCCCGCAGCAACCCACGCCGTACCAACAGGCTCCCCACCAGCAGCAGCCGTACCAGCAGGCGCCGCAGCAGCCCTCGCCGTACCAGCAGCAGCACCCACAGCAGGCTCAACACCAGCAGCAGCCAGGGCCGTACCAACAGCCCCACCAGCAGCAGCCGAGCCCGTACAACCAGCAGCACCCGCAACAGCCCTCGCCGTACCAGCAGCACCCGCAACAGCCCTCGCCGTACCAGCAGCACCCGCAGCAGGCACAACAGCACGCCCAGCAGCAACCTCACCAGCAGGCGCCGCAGCAGCCCCACCCGCAGCAGAACCCATACGCCCAGCAGCAGCCCGGGCCGCATCAGCAACCCCACCAGCAGCAGAACCCGTACGCGCAGCAACCGCACCAGCAGCCAGGGCCGTACGCGCAGTCACCGCAGCCGGGCCCCTACGCCCCGCCCCACCAGCAACAGCCGGGTCCCTACACCCAGCAGCAGTCCCAGCCGAACCCGTACACCCAGCCCCAGCAACAGCCGCAACCACAACAACAGCCGCAGCAGCAAACCCCCTACACCCAGCAGCCGCAGCAACAGACTCCGCAGCAGCAGCCCGGCCCGTTCCCCCAGCCCCACCAGCAGCAAAACCCGTACACCCAACAGCCCCAGCCCACGCCCCAGCCGCAGCCGCAGCCCCAGCCGCAACAGCCGAGCCCGCAACAGCAGGCGCAGCCGCAGCCGAGCCCGCAACAGCAGGCACCCCACGCCCAGCAGCCGCCCCAGCAACAGGCAGTACCCCAACAACAGCAAGCCCCCCAGCAGCAAGCACCCCAGCAACCGAACCCCAACCCTCAGCCCCAGCCCCACCACCCGCCGCAGCCGCCCCCCAACCTGCCTTCCCAGAACGAGCCGTCCGCCGGGGAGGAAGGCGCGGCAACCCCGCAGAACAAACAGCAGGACGCCAACAGCCTCGGCGCGATCCGAAACGACCTCGACCAGGACACCGGCGGCCTCCTCCCTCCGCACCCCGACGACCAGGAACTGTTGGAGAACGCACACCCGCGCAACCCCGACGGCACGCCACAGCAGTTCGCCAACCCCTTCGATCCCTGGGGTCAGCTGCAGAACGACGGCGGCAACACCGTCCCCGGACGCAGCAACAACTGCGCCGACTGCTCCCGTTCCTTCCTGGAGACCTGGTACGGAAATCCACAGGTCTCCGCTCCCCGTACGCCCGACACCGACGAACACGGAAACCCGGACACCTGGTCTCCGGAGAACGACGCAAACGAGAACCAGATCCGCTGGAGCGGCGCCACCCACACCTACGCCGGGGCGGGCAACGACCCCAACACCCCGGCCCGCATCGCTCATGACCTGCAACAGGCCGGTCACGGCGCAGCAGCGATCGTCCAGGTCGACTGGCCCGACAACGGCGGCGGCCATGCCTTCAACGCCGTCAACTACCACGGCAAGGTCATCTGGATCGACACCCAGACCGGACAGGTCAGCCACGACCCGATCCACATCTCCCAGGCAGAGCACGTCTGGCACATCCCCCTCGACGCCAACCGCCAGCCGCTCCACGCCGATCATGTGGTGGCACAGCCGGACAGCACTCCCTCCGAGCAGCCCGACAGCAAGCCGGAGCACACCGCAGACCCACAGCCCGAGAACAAGCCCGACCACACCCCAGACCCACAACCCGAAGAGACGGCTGACGGCTCTGCCGGCGACCCCGCGGACACCCCGTCGGATGCCTCCGACCACACGTCCGGTGATCCGGCCAACCCGCCTGCCGACCAGGTGGCGACGCCTCCCGAGCACCCGACCACCGATCAGCAGCAGGCTCCCACCACTACGGGCGGACGCGAGAGCACACCCGAAAACCGTGGTGCGGACGTCTCCCACCACCTCGCCGATGCGCTCCGCCGCGACCAGAACCCATGGCTCTACGGCAAGCCCCCGGTGGCATCACCCGACGGTCACGCGCCTGAACAGGACTCCCACACGGAGGAGTCGGACGACCGGGAGCCGCACGACCGGGACTCGAACGACCGGGAGCCGAACGGCCGGGAGCCGAACCAGCAGCACCCGACCACACCTGACCAAACCACCCGCAACCAATCCGCGCCCACCGACACCCCGGCCTCGGCCTCGGACACCCCGGCCTCGGACAGCGCCCCTCACCCCCGTCCGGAGGCCCCGTCCTCCCCCGCCGGCGACCACCACGATGCCGCGCACGAGGCGACGGAGCAGACGGAACCCAAGGCCCCCGCCGACCCGGCCGGAGAGCCGGAGCCCTCGGTCGAGCACAACGACGGCGACGACAACGAGCACGAAGCAAGTGATGACCCCGCCGAGCGCTACAAGGCGCCGTCGGCAAGTGATGTCCCCGTCGACGATCCGCCCCATATGCCGGATGCGATCGACCCCGGCGACACGCCTGACACCCATGACCTGGACTCCGGGGTGGACGACAAGAGTCGTGGTGGATTGGTCGAGCAGATCGATCTGGACGACACGGACCGCGTGCAGGTCGACAGTGATGGCCTGATCACCAGCATCGACGGGAAATCCGTCAAGGATTACCTGCAGGAACTTTCCGAGGCGCGGGCAATCAGGCATGCCGAAATGCGGACGCCGCTTGAGGGGCCCTGTTCGGCCCTGGCGATCGACCGACGCACAGGAATGATCACCGAGGGCCTCAACGGTGCGCTGACGGACGTCATCGACCTGGAGAACCTGCATCCGCTACTGCGGGACAATTACCTGGGCATGGCCAACTGGATGCATCCGATCATGGCGTCGGAGAATGAAATCCGGATGGGCAACAGGCTCGCAGCGGACGGCACCGCAGAGCGCGACGAAAACGGTAAGGTGATCCCGAACTCGGAGATGATCTTTACCGGGCGCGCCTACTTCGACGATCCGCTGCGGCACGCCGAGGTAAAGGCCGTGAACGAGCTGCTGTGGGCCCGTCAGCGTCAGTTGGAGAAGGAATGGCGCGACGCCCACGGGGATGACTCGACCCCGCCCCCGCTGAGCCGTGAGACACTGAATGACATGCGATTCGACCCGCGATGGATCGAAGACAAGCGAGGGAAGGGGAAGAACAAGGGGAACATCATTCACCTGCCCGGCCAATCAGCGCCAGCCTGCCCGAACTGCAACGGAATGCTCAGGGACGTACCGAGCTACGGCGGTCGCCAGGTGTACTCGATCGGGGATTACCGGCGCCAGGACGAGTCAAACCAGATACCTCCCGTAACGGATTAAAAATGCGCATCGATTACGAAGACTCTTACCTGGACGACGATATGCGCGTCCACTACGAAGATGAACTCTTCACAGGCGAAGTCGTCCACCGGGACAACACCGGCCGAGTGATCGCAGAAATTTCCTACGTCGAGGGCGTCCCCTCTGGGCCACAGGCGGAGTGGTATTCCGACGGCACGAAGAAGAACGAAGGTCAGGCCACCTTCGGGCTGGCTGTCGGAGACTGGCGCAAGTGGCACCCCAATGGCCAGCTGGCCGAGCACTCGGTCTTCAGCCCGCAGGGCAGGCGAACTCATCGCCGGCGATGGGACAAGGACGGAAATCTGACGGAGGACAAGTCGTTCGCGTCGTGATGACCGTTCGCGTCGTGATGACCATTCGCGCCGTGATGACCGTTCCCGCCATCCGGTGAGCGAGTTCCCGCGCGAGAATCTGCATGGATCAGGAGAGAGTGTTATGCCCCAGGACGACGTCCCCACGCCACCTCCGAGCACCCCTGAGCAAGCGCTCGCCATCGTCCGCAGCCGCTACGCCCAGCCCAAGCTGCCGGACGGCTCGCCCGCACCCCTGCACGTCCACGAGTTCGACATCGGCTACCTGGTGTACGCCACCTTCCCTCGGGTCACGGACACCGACGCGGCGGGAAATCCGCTGCCGGCACCGCCGGGTGGGGCGAAGATCGTGGTGTCCAAGGACACCGGGGAAACCGTCACCGTCCCCAACTTCCCCACCGAAGCGGCCATCGCGCTCTACCGGCAGCAGCGCCTGAGTTCCTGAACCCGGGACCCGCCCCCCCCGCATGCCGAGCGCCCCCGGACGAGGGTGGACTGAAGGCACACCGGCGGCCGGGGCCCGCCCCGCGTCCCCCACGCCTGGAACGTACAGAAAATGCCGGCGAACTCTGTTTTGAATAGCGCGAGTTGGCCGTACGCGCGTTGCTAGTGTCGTGCGCCGACGGTGAGCACTGTGGGGGCATGATGGGGAAACCTGGACGGCGGCCGGGGCACCGGCATCTGGCCTGGGGCGCCGGGGGATTGCTCGTCGCCTTCGTTCTTTACCTCTGCTCGGAGACGGCGGCGGGGCTGTTTCCGGACGTACTGAAGTCCGTGGTGGGGGAAAGTCCGCGGCGAGTGGCGGCAGCATGTGTGGGGACCCTGATCGTGGCGGGGGCGGCCCTCTACATCCGCCACCTCCGAGCGCGGCTGGCGGACTCCTGGGACGATGCGGAGGCGGATGCCGGGCAATTGCAGCGGGGGCGTAAGGCGCTGGTGCATCGGGTGCACCACACCTGGACGAATGACCTGGAATTCCGCTGGAACGACGCCGTCCGCCTCGAAGTCGGGCTGCGGGACTTTCCGTCCGCCGTCCATGACCCCTGGGGGTCGGGCGAGCTCACCACCGCGGCCGGCACGCCGCTGCCCGCCGGGACCGCCCTGCGGACCATGTTCGAGCGGCACGGCCAGCAACTGCTGGTACTCGGCGCGCCGGGCGCCGGCAAGACGGTGCATCTGCTGGAACTGACGGCCGCTCTTATCGAAGAGGCCCGCGCCGATGCCGACGCGCCCGTCCCGGTGTTCCTGCTCCTGACCAACTGGCGCGGCGGACCGCTGGACGACTGGCTGATCTCCGAACTCCAGCACCGCTACCGGACATCCGCCGGCGTCACCCGCGCTCTGCTGGCGCAGGGGAAAATCTGCTTCATTCTTGACGGCCTGGACGAGGTGGACCTGGAACGGCAAGAGGAATGCATCTCCCGGATCAACGCCTTCATTTCCGCCGACGGATATCCGCATTGCGCCCTCGCCGTCTCGTGTCGCCTTATCGACTACCAGCTCCTGTCACAGCGGCTCACCGTGAACGGCGCCGTCACGGTGCAGCCGCTGCCGGTCGCCGCCGTGCAGGCCTTTCTGCATGCGGCGGGAAATCGGGTGCAGGGATTACGCGCGGCGGCCGCGGCCGACCCCGACCTCGCCGAGCTGCTCACCACTCCCCTCATGCTCGGGGTCGCCGTGCTCGCCTACTCCGGGGTGGACGAGAGCGCGGTCCGCAGCGCCGGCACCCTGGAGGAGCGGCGCGGTCTGGTCTACGACGCCTTCCTGACCCGTATGGTCACCCGGGACCGCACGCTGCGCGGCGACCCCAAACCACCGCGTTTCAGCGTCGACCAGGTGGCGAGCCGCCTGCTTCTCATGGCCAGGGAAATGCGCAGGTACCAGGTCACGGTCATCTACCCGAGCGACCCGTTGCGGATCATGCTCCAGGCCTCGCCCGAGGTGCTGGAGCAATTGCACAGCGGCCGCCGGATCAGACTGATGTCCGTGAAGTTCCAGATCGCGCAGTTGAGGCTCCTCTCCTCCACGTCACCGTCCCGCCTGCTCTACAGAGCCGCCATCCGTCTGGTCCGGTTCGCCGCCCTCTTCCCCTACCTGCGCAAGGACTTCGTGCACTTCGCGTGTGAACGCGCCCTCCTGCGACGCTCGGGAGACGGTGTGGCCTTCATCCACAAGACCTTCCAGGACCACCTCTCGCAGCGGGCCGACGGCATGACGCCGCGAGAGCGCGACGTGCTGTACCGGCAGGCCCTCAAACCCTGAGGCGGGCTGCGCCCCGCACCCCGTTACAGCCGGCCGGACCGGCGGGAATTCATCCCGTCCCAGAACCAGCTACTGTCAGCGTGGGGGATACTTCCCGCAGGTCGTGACGCGTGCGGATGCCGTTCGACAGCGGACGCTGTTCGGCGCGGTCCGGACCTCGTCGCGGCAACCGCCAAGTGCTTCGCGTCGCAGCCGACTTCGGCGCTTCCGTGCCCGGCGGCCGTCCCGCGCCGACCGGCGCAGGAACCGGCCGGGGCGGACGGCAGCGCCGACGACGTTCCCCCACCACCACCCTGCTGTGTGCAGCCACGAGACCGGAGACCGCATGAATCCGCCCCTGCCCCGCCCTGCCAAGCCCGACTACACGTCGGTGTTCATGGAACCCGCGTACCCGGGCGGCGAGCCGTACGAGAGGCCCGAAGACGAGGACGAGGGCGAGAACGCCCCTGCCGGTTCTCCGGGCCGGTCCGGAGCCGACCCGGCCGACGAGCGAAAGGCGGGCCCGACCCGGCGCACGGGGCACCGACCGGCGTGAGCCGCGCTGCGGCACCGTCGCCCCCGCCGGGTGCGTAGCGACGAGAGAGCCCACGGCCCGCCGCCGGAAGACCGGGGGCCACTCGGGCGGCTCAGGCCCCTCTCACCACTCGGGCGGCTCAGGCCCCGCTCACCACTCGGCCGGCTCCGGCGCCGGATTCGTCCGGATGCAATGCGCCCGGCACGCCCGTGCGGCAGAGTGGACGATCGCACCGTCGGTGATCGGTGATCACCGGAAGGTTACGAGCGCAGGGGGCGACGTGCCATGACGGAGTTGGACAGACGGCGACTGCTGGCGGCCGGCGGTGGCGTCGCCCTGGCCTCGGCGGTGGCGACGGCCTGCGGGTCCCACACCGGGCGGGGCGGCGGTTCGGGGCCGGGGATCAGCCAGTGGTACCACCAGTACGGGGAGCCGGGCACCCAGCAGGCCGTGCAGCGGTATGCCGCCGCGTACAAGAAGGCCGAGGTGCGGGTGCAGTGGCGGCCGGGCGACTACGACCGGCAGACCGCGGCCGCGCTGCTCACCAGCTCGGGGCCGGATGTGTTCGAGGTCAACGGGCCGCTGCTGGACCAGATCCGGAGCGGACAGGTGGTCGATCTGACCGCCGAGGTCGAGCCGGTGAAGGACGACTTCCACCAGGCCGTGCTTGCTCCGAAGATCTGGCGGGACAAGGTCTGGGGCATCCCGCAGGCCGTCGACATGCAGCTGCTCTACTACCGCAAGAGCCTGCTGAAGGAGGCCGGGGTCCGGCCGCCGCAGACGCTCGATGAGCTGGTGGACGGGGCGAGGAAGCTCAGCGGCAAGCAGACCAAGGGGCTGTTCCTGGGCAATGACGGCGGCGTCGGGGTGCTCGGCGGGACGCCGTTGTTCGCCGCGGGGCTGAGCCTGATCGATGCGGACGGCAGGGCCGGGTTCGACGATCCGGCGGCGGCCCGGGTGCTGGGGAAGATCCGGCAGTTGTACGCGGACAAGTCGTTGCTGCTGGGGGCGCCCACGGACTGGTCCGATCCGGCGGCGTTCCTCCAGGGGCTGACCGCGATGCAGTGGTCCGGGCTGTGGGCGCTGCCGCAGATCGAGAAGGCGCTGGGGGACGACTTCGGGGTGCTGCCGTTCCCGAAGGACGGCAGCGGCGGGGAACCGTCCGTTCCGGTGGGCGCCTACGCCTCCGCGGTGAGTGCGCGCAGCATCCACGTCAAGGAGGCCAAGGCCTTCGCGAAGTGGCTGTGGGTGGACCGCACCGACTTCCAGCAGGACTTCGCGCTGTCGTACGGCTTCCACATCCCGGCCCGGATCTCGCTGGCCAGGAAGGCCGCCCAGCTGCGGGAGGGCCCGGCGGCGGACGCGGTGCGGTTCGCGACCGATCACGGCCATGCCGAGCCGCTGTTGTGGACGACGGCGGACCGTACGGCCTACCAGGACGCGCTGAGCCGGATCATCAAGGGCGGCGCCCACCCGGAGAGCGAGCTGAAGAGCGTGGTGCGCAAGGTCAATGCCGAGCTTCAGCGGGTCGGGAAGAGGTGACGGAGGGGACCGAAGGGGTGGCGGCGGCGGTCACCACCACGCAGCGCCCCGCGGCCGCCGTGACACCGGCCGTCCCGCGCCCCTCGTTCGGTGCCCGGCTGCTCGGCCCCCAGCGGCGGAATCTGTGGTTCTGGGCCTTCGTCGGGCCGTTCGCCCTCGGGCTGGGGCTGTTCACCTACGTGCCGTTGGTGTGGAGCGTCTACCTCAGCTTCTTCGACGCGCACAACACGGTCAGCCCGTCCGGCGCGGACTTCGTCGGGCTGGGCAACTACACGGCGATGCTGAGCGACGACGCCTTTCTCGGCAGCCTGGGGACGTTCGCGCTGTTCACGGCGTTCATCGTGCCGGCCACCTACGCGCTCTCGCTGGCGCTGGCGCTGATGGTCAATCGGCTGCGCTTCGCCCAGGCGTTCTTCCGGTCGGTGTTCTTCCTGCCGACGGCCTGCTCGTATGTCGTCGCGGCGGTGATCTGGAAGCTGTCGCTCTTCAACGGGGTGCGGTTCGGGCTGGCCAACACCGTGCTGGGGTGGTTCGGCGCGGACCAGACCGCCTGGCTGTCGACCACCGATCCGCCCTGGTACTGGCTGGTCATCGTGACCGTACGGCTCTGGTTGCAGGCGGGGTTCTACATGATCCTGTTCCTGGCCGGGCTGCAGCGGATCGCACCGCAGCTCTACGAGGCGGCGGCGGTGGACGGGGCGCGGCCCGGCTGGCAGACCTTCCGGCACATCACCTTCCCGCAGTTGCGCGCCACCTCCGTGGCGGTGGTGCTGCTGTTGGTGATCAATGCGTTCCAGGCGTTCGACGAGTTCTACAACCTGCTGAGCGATGCGCGCGGCTATCCGCCGTATGCGCGGCCGCCGTTGGTCTACCTCTACTACACGGCGCTCGGCCGGGATCAGAATCTCGGGCTGGGCAGCGCGGGTGCGGTGATTCTGGCGCTGATCATCGCGGTGGCGACGGTGGTGCAGGCCCGCTGGTTCGGCCTCGGCCGCAAGGAGGAGTGAGCACCCGTGGAGCACTCGTGGAGTACCCATGCATGACGCGCTGACCAGGGCCGGGAGCGCGCTGCGGGTGGTCGTCCTGATCGCCCTCGCGCTGCTGTTCCTCATCCCCTTCTACCTCCTGGTGCGCAACGGTCTGGCCACGGAGCGGGACATCACGGCGCCCGGCTGGACGTTCCTGCCGCACGCCCTGCAGTGGTCCAACCTCACCGAGGTCTTCCGGGACCCGAACCTCCCCCTGGGGCGGGCGCTGCTCAACTCCACGCTGATCGCGGTGTCGACGACCGTCGGCACGGTGCTGCCGGCCTCGCTCGCGGGATACGGCCTGGCCCGGATCCCCTACCGGCACGCCAATGCCGTCTTCTACGCGATCCTGGGGACGCTGATGGTCCCGGCGGCCGTCACGTTCGTACCGAGCTTTGTGCTGGTGTCGACGCTCGGCTGGCTCTCGACGCTGCGCGGGCTGGTCATCCCGACGCTGTTCAGCGCCTTCGCCTGCTTCATCTTCCGGCAGTACTTCCTCGGCTTCCCCAAGGAGCTGGAGGATGCGGCGCGGGTCGACGGGCTCGGTTACTGGCGGACGTACTGGCGCATCGTGGTCCCCAACGCCCGCCCGGTGTTCGCCGCCGTCGGCACCATCGTCTTCATCGGCGCGTGGAACGCCTTCCTGTGGCCGCTGGTGATCGGGCAGGACCAGGAGGCCTGGACGGTGCAGGTCGCGCTGTCCACGTTCACCACCGCGCAGAACCTCAATCTGCATGAGCTGTTCGTGGCCGCGGCGGTCTCCATCGCCCCGTTGGTGGTGGTGTTCCTGCTGCTCCAGCGGTACATCGTCGCGGGGGTGGAGCGCAGCGGGATCGACGACTGAGGCGTCGGCGGCCGGCGTATGGGGTACGGTGCGTGGCATGAGCACGCAGTCGGACGTCCGTGAGGTGGAGCCGCAGTTCCGCGGCCCCCACGGCGAGTGCGCGCCCCGCGGTATGAGCTTCCTGCGCCGCCGCGGCCGGGTGGGGTCTCCCCCGGTCTGTTGTTTCCGTACGGCCTGAGCGTCTGACGGCCTGAGCGTCTGACGGCCCGAGCCCGCCGGCCCGCCGCGCGGCCCTGAGGGCCGGCGCCCGGCCCACCCGCTCCCCGCACCGAGGGCCCATGGCCTCCCCGTACCTCCCCTCCCTTCCCCTTCTCCCCTCCCAGGAGGACCCGTTGACGACCACACCCCTGCCCGTCCTGCGCCCCCACCGCATCCCCGCCGACGGCCTGTACGAAGGGCGGCGCATCCTGCGTCGTACGCCTGACGGCTGGGCGGAGCGGCCGTACGAACGGTTCGAGGTCGTACCGCAGGCAGCCACCATCGGGGCCGAAATCCGTGGACTGGACCTGTCGCGGCCGCTGTCCGGGGCGCTGCACGCGGAGCTGAACCGGGCGCTGCTGGAGTGGAAGGTGCTGTTCTTCCGGGGTCAGCACCTGAGCTCCGGGGAACAGCGTGAATTCGCAAGTAATTGGGGGGAGTTGGAGAGCAATCCGTTGCTGGCGCAGGGCGATTCGAAGGATGTCGTCCGGTTCGACAAGGCGGCCGGCGGCGCCCCGACCTTCGAGAACGTATGGCACACGGATGTGACGTTCCGGGAACGTCCGGCCATGGGCGCGGTGTTGCAGCTGCGCGAGGTCCCGCCCTCGGGCGGGGACACCCTGTGGGCCGATATGGCGGCGGCATACGACAATTTGCCCGGGCAAATCAGGGCGCGCATCGACGGCGCACGGGCGGTGCACGACTATCTCCCGGGCTTCGCACGCTTCTCCTCCCCGGCGCAACTCGCGCCATTCCAGGCACAGTTCCCTCCCGTGGAGCATCCGGTGGTGCGCCGGCACCCGGAGACCGGGCGGCGCATGCTGTTCGTCAATGCGTCCTTCACCACCCGGATCACCGGCCTGGAGGAGGCGGCGAGCGACCGGCTGTTGCGGCTGTTGTTCCAGCAGGCGCAGGTGCCGGAGTTCCAGGTGCGGTGGCGCTGGCAGGCCGGCGACGTCGCGTTCTGGGACAACCGCGCCACCCAGCACTACGCGGTCAACGACTACGGGACGCACCGCCGGGTCGCCGAACGGGTCGCCATCGCGGGCGACCGCCCCCGGTGAGCGGGCCCGGCACACCTGCCGCGCGCGACGCCCGCGTCACGGCCGCCCCGCCCGCCTCACCTCAACCGCTCGTACGCCGCCTCCTCCACCGAACGCGCGCCGCGCAACAGGGCCGCGCCCAGCGGGGTGAGGGTGTGCAGCACGGCGTTGCCCTGCCGCAGCGTGAGCAGCAGACCGGCGTCGCGCAGCACGGTCGCGTGCTGGCTGGCGGAGGCCAGCGAGACATCGGCCCGGCGGGCGAGTTCGCTGGTGGTGCAGCCGACGCCGATGCGCTGGAGGATCGCGGAGCGGGTCTGGCCGACCAGCCGGCCCAGGGAGCGCTCGGGCGGCACCTGAGGGGTGAGCCGCGGCGCCGGGTGCTCCACGGGGTAGACCAGGACCGGCGTCAGCTCGGGGTTGTGGAAGGTGACGGGGGTGCGCCGGCAGAAGTACGACGGCAGCAACAACAGCCCCCGGCCGTTGAGATGGAGATCGCGGTCCACCGGATAGTCGCACTCCAGGACGGGCGAGCGCCAGCGCATCATCGCCGGCAACGAGGCGAGCAGCCGGTCCGCGCCGCCGTCGAGCAGCGCCCGGCCCCGGGCGGCCCGGTCGGCCTCTATTCGGCCCTGGACGCGCGGCCAGTACGGGGCGACGGCCGCCTCGTAATAGCGCTGGAGAATCCCGGCGAGCCGGCCGAGGACCCGGGTGTCGCCCTCGGCCATCTCCCGTATCCACGAAGGGAACGGGCGGGAGGCCGCGGCGAGCCGGGTCAGTTCCTCACGCAGCCGGCCGGCCGGCGTCTCGCGCAGTGCGGCGAGCGCGTCGGTCATGCCGAGCAGCCCTTCGGCGGGCGTCAGGAAATCCGGAAAATAGCCGCGCGTGGGCACCAGCGGTGCCAGCAGCCGCGCTTCGCCATTCAACTTTCCCCGTGTTTCCGATCGCCATTTGCCGAACGCCGAATCGTCCCGTCTGTCACGTAGCCGATGAAAGCTTAAGACGGTCTCCCACAGTGCGTCCGGGCGTGCCGCAATGCGCACACGGGCCAGATCGAGTCCACTGAAATGGACGCGTAACACCGAACCCCCACCTCTGGTTTCTCAGTCGGCCCCCGGCACGCCTGAGTATGCACGCCAACACGCGCCGTTACCATGCCCTTTTGGCCAGACTTGAAAGTGCTCGCGCCACCGGGCAGCGGCAGGAATGCTTGTACTCAATTCGACGGCGGCACGGACGGACCGGATTGCTCGATCCCGTGGGGGGTGATGGGCAAGGAACCGGCCGCTCGGCAGCCCCGTTGAAGGCCGCACCCCGCGCCGACCGGGGTGACGGCAGCTCCCGAGGGGGGAGTCCGGAGAAAAGCGAGGGCGGCACCTCCGCACAGGTGCCGCCCTCGTTGGGTTCCGGAGCCGCCGGCCGGGCGGCTGAGGGTTGGGTGCCCCGCCCACGGCTCCGGTGGTCATTTCCGGCCACCGCGGGCGCACCGCCCACGGTGACCGTTCGGGTCAGCGGCTGTCGCTGCCCTTCGACTCGGCGGCCGCGCGGCCCGCCTCCAGCCGTGCGACCGGGATACGGAACGGCGAGCAGGAGACGTAGTCCAGGCCGGCCTCGTGGAAGAAGTGCACCGACTCCGGGTCACCGCCGTGCTCACCGCAGACGCCGAGCTTGAGGTCCGGGCGGGTGGCCCGGCCGGCCGCGGCGGCGTTGCGGACCAGCGAGCCCACGCCGTCCTTGTCGATGGTCTCGAACGGGCTGACGCCGAAGATGCCCTTCTCCAGGTACGCGGTGAAGAAGCTCGCCTCGACGTCGTCGCGGGAGAAGCCCCAGACGGTCTGCGTGAGGTCGTTCGTCCCGAAGGAGAAGAAGTCGGCCGACTCGGCGATCTGACCGGCCGTGAGGGCGGCGCGGGGCAGCTCGATCATCGTGCCGAGGGTGAGCTTGAGGTCGACGCCGTGGGCCTTCTCGACCTCGGCGATGACCAGCTCGGCCTCCTCGCGGACGATCTCCAGCTCCTGGACGGTGCCGACCAGCGGAATCATGACCTCCGCGCGCGGGTCGCCCTTGGCGTTCTTGCGCTCGGCGGCCGCCTCGGCGATCGCCCGCACCTGCATCGCGAACAGACCGGGGATGACCAGGCCCAGGCGTACGCCGCGCAGACCCAGCATCGGGTTCGATTCGTGCAGCTTGTGCACGGCCTGGAGGAGGCGCAGGTCGTTCTCGTTGGCGTCCTTGCGGGCCTCGGCGAGCGCGACCCGGACCGACAGCTCGGTGATGTCGGGCAGGAACTCGTGCAGCGGCGGGTCCAGCAGCCGGACGGTCACCGGCAGTCCGTCCATCGACTCGAACAGCTCGATGAAGTCGGCCTTCTGCAGCGGCAGCAGCTCGCTGAGCGCGGCGTCCCGGTCGGTCTCGGTGTCGGCCAGGATGAGGCGCTCGACCATCTCGCGGCGCTCACCGAGGAACATGTGCTCGGTGCGGCACAGGCCGATGCCCTGGGCGCCGAACCGGCGGGCGCGGGCGGCGTCCTCGGCGTTGTCGGCGTTGGCCCGTACGCGCAGCCGGCGCACCCGGTCCGCGTACGCCATGATCCGGTGGACGGCCTTGACCAGCTCGTCGGCGTCGTCGGCGCCGGCGTGCATCCGGCCCTCGAAGTACTCCACGACCGGGGACGGCACGACCGGCACCTCGCCGGCGTAGACCTTGCCGGTGGAGCCGTCGATGGAGACGACGTCGCCCTCCTCGATGACGGTCCCGTTGGTCGTCATCCGGCGGGCCTTGGTGTCGACCTCCAGCTCCTCGGCGCCGCAGACACAGGTCTTGCCCATGCCGCGGGCGACGACGGCGGCGTGCGAGGTCTTGCCGCCGCGGGAGGTGAGGATGCCCTCGGCGGCGATCATGCCGTTGAGGTCGTCGGGGTTGGTCTCCCGGCGGATCAGGATGACCTTCTCACCGGAACGCGACCACTTGACGGCGGTGTACGAGTCGAAGACGGCCTTGCCGACCGCCGCGCCCGGGGAGGCGGCGATGCCGCGGCCGATCATCTCGGACTTCGCGCCCAGGTCGAAGCGGGGGAACATCAGCTGCGCGAGCTGCGCGCCGTTGACCCGCTGGAGGGCCTCGGCCTCGTCGATCAGGCCCTGGTCGACGAGCTGGGTGGCGATCCGGAAGGCGGCACCGGCGGTGCGCTTGCCGACCCGGGTCTGCAGCATCCACAGCTTGCCGCGCTCGATGGTGAACTCGATGTCGCACAGGTCCTTGTAGTGCGTTTCGAGCGTCTCCATGATCTGCATCAGCTCGTCGTACGACGCCTTGTCGATCTGCTCCAGGTCCGCGAGCGGGACCGTGTTGCGGATACCGGCGACGACGTCCTCGCCCTGCGCGTTCTGCAGGTAGTCGCCGTAGACGCCCTGCTGGCCGCTGGCGGGGTCGCGGGTGAAGGCGACACCGGTGCCGGAGTCGGGACCGAGGTTGCCGAAGACCATGGAGCAGACGTTGACGGCCGTGCCGAGGTCGCCGGGGATGCGCTCCTGGCGGCGGTAGAGCTTGGCACGGTCGGTGTTCCACGAGTCGAAGACCGCGCGCACCGCGAGGTCCATCTGCTCGCGGGGCTCCTGCGGGAAGTCGCGGCCGGTCTGCTTGGAGACGATGTCCTTGAAGTGCGCGACCAGGCCCTGGAGGTCCTTGGCGTCGAGGTCGATGTCGACACGGACGCCCTTGGCCTGCTTGGCCTCCTCCAGCGCCTCCTCGAAGAGCTCACCGTCGACGCCCAGCACGGTCTTGCCGAACATCTGGATGAGGCGGCGGTAGGAGTCCCACGCGAAGCGCTCGTCACCGGCCTGCGCGGCGAGGCCGGAAACCGATGCATCGGAGAGGCCGATGTTGAGGACGGTGTCCATCATGCCGGGCATGGAGAACTTCGCCCCGGAACGGACCGATACCAGCAGCGGGTCGTCGGCCTGACCGAGCTTCTTGCCCATCTTCTGCTCAAGGGCCTCAAGGTGCTCGGAGACCTCGGCACGCAGTGCCGCGGGCTCGCTGCCGCTGTCGAGGTAGACCTTGCAGGCTTCGGTGGTGATGATGAAGCCGGGAGGGACGGGAAGTCCCAGGTTGGTCATCTCGGCAAGGTTCGCTCCCTTGCCACCCAAGAGGTCCTTGAGGTCCTTGTTGCCCTCGGTGAAGTCGTACACGAACTTCGCGGAGGAAGGCTGGGATACGTGGGGATCTTGTGTTTCCGGCACGGCACTGACTCCTCGCCGACGGGCTGCCCTGACGGCGAGGAACATACCCAGATCGAAGGCGTCTGGGTACGTCCACTTGGTCGACATACCCGTGTAACCAGTCGTCCGCCAGCAGATCGAAAGTGATCATGCGTTTGGCGGCATCTTCACTACCTGAATGCATCATTCCAATCCGTTGCGATCTCCCGGATCTGTGCTACTCATTGCGACGATTGAGTTCATCACTCGAACGGACTAGCCGTGGCACCGGGTGCCACCATTGGAGAGATGGAACCCCTCGCTCGGCGCTCATCTGAGCGCGCCCCCTATCAGGGGTGGCGAGAATCACGCGCTCATGTGTGACCAGGTTCCATCATTTGGACCCACCGCGGCTACGTGATCAAGGAATCCCGCATCCAGGCGTTCCTCCGCGCCACCGACCACGGGGCACCGAGCGTCAACATCAGGCCAGAGTTCTCGGCCGCCGGGAACTCCACCTCGGCGTCCGGGTTCGTATACCGCCCGCCGGCACGACGGGCAATTCGTCGAGCTCAAAGCCCCGTTCGGCCGGCCGCTCGCCGTAAAGACCCGCCCTACCTCTTGGCGCGCCGACCGCTGCGCCGGGGCCGGGGCTGTGCGCCGTCCAGTAGTTCCAGGCGCCGCTCGGCGCCGCGGGTCTCGACCTGTACGACGACCCGGCGCAGCAGATCCGCCAGGTCCAGGGCCTCGTCGTCGCTCAACGCCTCGGTGACGAAGACCTCTTCGGCGTTGAACTCCGGGAGGATCCGGGCCATCAGCCGCTCCCCCTCGGGCGTCGGCGCGAGCAGGGCGAGCCGCCCGTCGGCCGGGTGGACCTTGCGTTCCAGCAGGCCACGGCTTTGCAGGGTGCGGGCCACGCCGGTGAGCGTGCCCTTGGAGATGCCGGCCTCCTCGGCGACCCGGCGGGTCTCCCGCTCGCCCCCGGTCCAGACCACCCACAACACGACGAAGGCGGTCCAGGTCAGCTCGGCGTCGCGCAGGACGGAGTTCTCGAAGTGCTGTCGTACGGCGGCCGCGGCGCGGTAGAGGTTCGCGACCGCGGCCATCTGCTCGTGGTGGAGCGGGGTCTCGCCGAGTTTGGCCTGGACCGCCTTCTCCGTGTCCGCAGGGGAACGGTGCCCGCTCACCACAGCTTCTCCCTCGGTTCGTCCGCGCTCCGCACGCTGCCGTGCCGGGCGTCGGCCGCGGCCGTGGGTGGGGACGTCCGCGGCGGAATCCCGTACGGAGCCAAACGCTAGCGCGGTTCCGCCGGTCCGCCCGCGTTCCGTACCGCGACACGCGCTGTACGACCCCGACGGCGCCGTGAAGCGAGGTCAGCCGGTCAGCCGCCCGACGTGTCCAGCTCGGCGTCCGCGTCCACGCCCGCGCAGTCGTACGGGTCGTCCAGCCAGCCGTCCGGCAGGACGACGCGGTTGCGGCCCGACGTACGGCCGCGCGGGCCGTCCGCGCCCAGCGGCCACGGCTGGTCGAGGTCCAGCTCCGACAGCAGGGCGTCCAGCTCGTCGAGGGAGGAGGTCACCGCGAGGCTGCGGCGCATCTCGGAGCCGATCGAGAAGCCCTTGGTGTACCAGGCGACGTGCTTCCGGAAGTCGATCACGCCGCGCGTCTCGTCGCCGATCCACTCGCCGAGCAGCGTGGCATGGCGCAGCATCACCGCCGCGACCTCCTTGAGGGTGGGCTGGGCATAGGTGCCCGTGCCCTCGAAGGCTGCCACCAGATCGCCGAACAGCCAGGGCCGTCCCAGGCAGCCGCGGCCCACGACCACCCCGTCGCAGCCGGTCTCGCGCATCATCCGCTGCGCGTCGTCGGCCGACCAGATGTCGCCGTTGCCGAGCACCGGGATCTCCGGGACGTGCTCCTTGAGGCGTGCGATGGCGTCCCAGTCGGCGGTGCCGCCGTAGTGCTGGGAGGCCGTCCGGCCGTGCAGGGCGATCGCCGTGATGCCCTCCTCGACCGCGATCCGCCCGGCGTCCAGGTAGGTGAGGTGATCGTCGTCGATGCCCTTGCGCATCTTCATCGTCACCGGCAGCGCGCCCGCGTTCGCCACCGCCTCGCGCAGGATCGAGCGCAGCAGATTCCGCTTGTACGGCAGCGCGGAGCCGCCACCCTTGCGGGTCACCTTCGGAACCGGGCAGCCGAAGTTCAGATCGATGTGGTCGGCGAGGTCCTCCTCCGCGATCATGCGGGCGGCCTTGCCGACGGTGTCCGGGTCGACGCCGTACAGCTGGATCGAGCGCGGCTTCTCCGTCTCGTCGAAGTGGATCAGCTGCATGGTCTTCTCATTGCGCTCGACCAGCGCCCGCGTCGTGATCATCTCGCTGACGAACAGCCCCTTGCCGGCGCTGAACTCCCGGCACAGCGTCCGGAACGGGGCATTCGTGATCCCGGCCATGGGCGCGAGGACCACGGGCGGCTGCACCGCGTGCGGACCGATCTGCAGGAGAGTCATGACGGCGATACCTTCGGCTTTCTTCGGCTTCCGTTGGCGGGGCGGGCGGGCCGCGGCCTGACGGGCGGGCGGCCGCTGCGATCTCCCATTGTCCCGCACCTCGCGAGTGGCCCCGCCGGGCCCGGCCGACCGGGATGGTTGTAGCGTTCAAGAATGTCTGAGCTCGGCCGTCGACGGCGACTTCTGGTGCTGGCGATCTGCTGTATGAGCCTGCTGATCGTCAGCCTCGACGCCACCATCCTGAATGTCGCCCTGCCGTCCATCCAGCATGATCTGCATGCCTCGGTCTCCGGTATGCAGTGGACGATCGACGCGTACACCCTGGTCATGGCGTCGCTGCTGATGCTGGCCGGCTCCACGGCCGACCGGCTGGGCCGGCGCCGGGTCTTCGTGGTCGGGCTGGTCGTCTTCGCGCTCGGCTCGCTGCTGTGCAGTCTGGCGCCCGGCCTGGGGTGGCTGGTGGTGTTCCGGATGGTGCAGGCGGTCGGCGGCTCGATGCTCAACCCCGTCGCGATGTCGATCATCACCAACACCTTCACCGAGCCGCGGGAGCGGGCCCGCGCCATCGGGGTGTGGGGCGGGGTCGTCGGCATCAGCATGGCGGCCGGGCCGGTGCTCGGGGGGCTGCTGGTGCAGAGCATCGGCTGGCGCTCGATCTTCTGGATCAACGTCCCGATCGGGGCGCTCGCGCTCTTCCTGACCCTGCGCTACGTCCCCGAGTCGCGCGCCCCCAGGCCGCGCCGGGTCGACCCGGTCGGCCAGTTGCTGGTGATCACGCTGCTCGGCTCGCTGACGTACGCGATCATCGAGGCCCCGAACGCCGGCTGGACGTCCCCGCAGATCCTGGTGTTCGTGATGGTGGCACTGGGATCCCTGGCCGGTCTGATCGGGTACGAGCGGCGCCGCGACGAACCCCTCATCGATCTGCGGTTCTTCCACAGCGCGCCGTTCAGCGGGGCCACCGTCGTGGCGGTCAGCGCCTTCGCCGCGCTCGCCGGCTTCCTCTTCATCAACACGCTGTATCTGCAGAACATCCGCGGGCTGTCCGCCTTGGACGCCGGGCTCTACATGCTCCCCATGGCCGGGATGACGCTGATCTTCGCACCGGTGTCGGGCCGGCTGGTGGGCAGCCGCGGGCCACGGCCGCCGCTGCTGTGCGCAGGTACGGCGATGGGGGCCAGCGGGGTGCTCTTCGCGGCCTTCGACGCCCAGTCGGCCAATGCACTGATGTTCACCGGCTATGTCCTGTTCGGCATCGGATTCGGCCTGGTCAACGCGCCGATCACGAACACCGCGGTGTCCGGTATGCCGCGCGCCCAGGCCGGCGTGGCCGCCGCCGTCGCCTCCACCAGCAGGCAGGTCGGGCAGTCGCTCGGGGTCGCGGTGATCGGCGCCGTACTGGCGAGCGGGGCGCATGCCACCGCCACCACGGGCGCCTTCCTCGCGGCCGCCCGCCCGGCCTGGTGGATCATCGCCGGCTGCGGCGCGGCCGTTCTACTGCTGGGCGCGGTGACGACGGGGCGGTGGGCGCAGGAGACGGCCCGCCGCACGGCGGCGCTGTTCGACGACGACGGGACACGGCGGCCGGGGGCGACGGGCGCGCGGCCGTAGACGGGCCCGGCTCTCTCTTCTCCCCTACGGCGCCCGCTTCTCCCGTACGACGCCCGCCGCCCCGCGCTCCCTCACGGCGAGCGCCTTCCCGCGCTCACGCCACTGCGAGCGTCGCCAGCTCCGCCAACTGTTCCAGCCGCTCCCGGGACGTCTCGTCCACGGGGGTGTAGGAGAGCAGCTTGGGGCCGGGGTTGGGCCCCGTCCACAGGCTCGTGGCGGACAGCTGGAGCACGCCCACCCGGGGATGCCGGAAGAGCTTCACCGCGCTGACCGGGCGGAGGACCTCGTGCTGCGCCCAGATCTCACGGAACTCCGGCGACGCCTCCGTCAGCCGCGCGACCAGCGCCTTCCACGCCGGTTCCGCGACATGCTCGGCCATCGACGCCCGGAACTTGGCGGCCATCACCCGCATCGTGGCGTCCAGATCGACCACGCTCGCCCGCCACTCGGGGTGGGTGAACGCCAGCCACATGCAGTTGCGGTCCTCTTCGGGCAGCGCATCGAGATCGCACATCAGGCGGCTGTACGTGCTGTTGTAGGCGAGGATGTCGTACCGGCTGTTCTGGAGGACCGCGGGGAAGGGTTCGAGCTGGCGCAGGACTTGCCGCAGCGCGGGCGTCACGGTCGTGCACTCCCTGTCGGGCGTCGGGTCCACCGCCCCGGCCAGCACGAACAGATGGCTGCGCTCGGCGCGGTCGAGCAGCAGCGCACGGGCCACCGCGTCCAGGACCTGCGGCGACACATGGATGTCCCGGGCCTGTTCGAGCCAGGTGTACCAGGTGACCCCGACCGCGCCCAGGTGGGCGACCTCTTCACGGCGCAGCCCGGGGGTACGGCGGCGGGCGCCCCGCGGCAGCCCGACCTGTTCGGGGGTGATCCGCTCCCGGCGGCTGCGGAGAAAGGCGGCCAGTTCGGCCCGGCGGGCGGTGCTGTCCCGCGGGGCGGTCACGGGACCGGGCCCTGTGGCAGGCTGCGTCGCGGTCACGGGACCGGGACTCGTAGCACGCTGCGTCACGGTCACATCCAGGGTCATTGGTCCAGGGTGCCGCAGGCCCGAGGCGGTTGCCAGGTAGAGCTGGTACCAGGATAAGGACACTCTGGTACCCGGCTGGGCGGTCGACGATCGTCGAGTCCGTGAGCACTACGCCAGCACAGACGACCACCACGGAAGCCCCGTCCGCCACCCCCGGTGCACCGGCCGCAACCCTTGCCGCCACCACTCCCGAGGCCGCATCGCCCCCGGCCGCGGCCGCTCCGGCGGCGCCGACCACGGCCCGGCCCGCCCCGCACCAGCACCGCACCCCGCCCGTACTGACCCCGCTCGGCCTGCTGACCGCGCTGCTCGGGGCGGCTCTCCCGATGATCGACTTCTTCATCGTCAACGTCGCCCTGCCGACCATCGACCGGGATCTGCAGGCCGGCCCGGCGATGCTGGAAATGGTGGTGGCCGGTTACGGCGTCGCCTACGCCATGCTGCTGGTCCTCGGCGGCCGGCTCGGCGACATGGTCGGCCGCCGCCGGCTGTTCCTGTGGGGGCTGGCCGCCTTCGGCGTGACCTCACTGGCCTGCGGTCTCGCTCCGGACGCCTGGACGCTGGTGGCCGCCCGGGTCGCCCAGGGCGCCGCCTCCGCGCTGCTGTTGCCGCAGGTCCTGGCCACCATCCAGGCGACGACGACGGGCAAGCGGCGGGCCAAGGCGGTCAGCCTGTACGGCGGTACGGCGGGGGTCTCCAGCGCCGTCGGCCAGGTACTCGGCGGTCTGCTGGTCTCCGCGGACCTGGCGGGCACCGGCTGGCGCGCGGTGTTCCTGGTGAACGTCCCGATAGCCGCCGCGGCCTGGCTGCTGGCCGCCCGCACGGTCCCCGAGACCCGCTCCCCGCACCCGTCCCGGGTGGACGGCCCCGGCACCGCACTGCTCGCCGTCACGCTGCTCACCCTGCTGCTGCCGCTGACCGAGGGCCGGGCGGCCGGTTGGCCGCTGTGGTCCTGGATCCTGCTGGCCGTCTTCCCCGTCGCCGCCACCGCGTTCGTGCTCGTCGAGCGCCGGGCCGAGCGCCTCGGCCGTACGCCGCTGGTCCCGCCGTCGCTGCTGCGCATCCCGTCCGTGAGCAGCGGCCTGACCATGATCGTTCCGTTCACGCTGGGCTTCGGCGGCTTCATGTTCGTCATCGCCGTCGCGCTCCAGAACGGCCTGCACTACGGCCCGTTCGCGGCCGGGCTGGCCCTGGCGCCGCTGTGCCTCGCCTTCTTCCTCGCGTCGCTCACCGGTCCGCGGTTGGTGCTGCGGTTCGGCCGACGGGTGGTGCTCGCCGGTTCGCTGGTCCAGGGCGCCGGGCTGATCACCCTGGCACTGACCGTGCAGGCGGGCTGGCCGGAGATCTCGGTGGCCGGACTCGCGCCGAGCATGACGATCATGGGCTTCGGCCAGGGCCTGTTGCTGCCGGTCCTGCTGCGCATCGTGCTGAGCGAACTGCCGGTGGCGCAGGCGGGCGTGGGTGGCGGGGTCATGGTCACGACCCAGCAGTCCGGCATGGCCCTGGGCGTGGCCACCCTCGGCACCCTCTTCCTCTCGCTGCTGCCGTCCGTCGGCATCCGCGACGCCCTGCTCGCCGCCCTCCTGACGCAACTGGCGATCGTGGCGGGCACGACTCTGCTCGCGCTGCGGCTGCCGCGGACGGTGCGCTGACCTGCGCCGGAGCGCGCGGAGGAAGGACGCGAGGGCCCGAGTCACACATGACGGCTGACAGATATTGAAATCTGTCAGCCGTCATGTCATGGTGAGTGCACGGCGTCACGGCAGCGTGGCCGCCCCTCCGTCCCCTTCCTCTTCCTCTTCCTCTTCCTCCAGGAGCACGCAGTGCAGACCCGCACCCTGGGCGCCACCGGCCCGCAGACCTCCGCCCTCGGCCTCGGCTGCATGGGCATGTCCGCCGTTTACGGCGACAGCGACCGCGCCGAGTCCATCGCCACCCTCCATGCCGCCCTCGAAGCGGGCATCACCCTGCTCGACACCGGCGACTTCTACGGCATGGGCCACAACGAACTGCTGATCAACGAGGCGCTGCGCACCGCCCCCGCCGCGGCCCGCGAACGGGCGCTGACCAGCGTCAAGTTCGGCGCCCTGCGCACCGTCGAAGGCGGCTTCACCGGCTTCGACGGCCGGCCGAACGCGGTGAAGAACTTCGCCGCGTACTCCCTCCAGCGCCTGGGCACCGACCACATCGACATCTACCGGATCGCCCGGATCGATCCGAACGTCCCGATCGAGGAGACCGTCGGCGCCATCGCCGAGCTGGTCGAGGCCGGGCACGTCCGGCACATCGGCCTGTCGGAGGTGGGCGCCGAGACCCTGCGCCGGGCCGCCGCCGTCGCCCCGATCTCCGACCTCCAGATCGAGTACTCCCTCGTCTCCCGCGGCATCGAGGAGGCGATCCTGCCCACCTGCCGTGAACTGGGCATCGGCATCACCGCGTACGGCGTCCTGTCCCGCGGCCTGATCAGCGGCCACTTCGGCCGCGACCGCAAGCTCGCCCCGAATGACTTCCGCGGCATGAGTCCGCGCTTCCAGGGCGAGAACCTCGACCGCAATCTCGATCTGGTGGATGCCCTGCGCAAGATTGCCGAGCAGAAGGGTGTCTCGGTCGCGCAGACCGCCATCGCCTGGGTGCTCTCCCGCGGCGAGGACATCGTCCCGCTGGTCGGCGCCCGCCGCCGCGACCGCCTGGCCGAGGCGCTCGGCTCCCTGGACGTCCCGCTGGATGCCGACGATCTGGCCGCGATCGAGCGCGCCATCCCGGCCGGCGCCGCCGCAGGCGACCGGTACCCCGCCGAGCAGATGGCCCATCTGGACAGCGAGCGCTGAGCACCGGAGCGGGTACGGGCAACGGCCAGGTACCGTCCGTAGAGACCCGGCGTACGCACTGACGTCGAGGGCGAAAGGATGCTGCCGCCGCCTCCCGTCCGCCCGCCCCCGTCCCCTCTCCCCGAAAGGCCGCCCGCCCCATGCCCCCCGAAACGCTGACCCCCGAGCGCATCCTCGAAGCCACCGAGGAGGTGCTGCGCCGCTACGGACCGGCCAAGGCCACGGTCGTGGATGTGGCGCGCGCGCTGGGCGTCAGTCATGGCAGCGTGTACCGCCACTTCCGGACGAAGGCGGCGCTGCGGGAAGCCGTCACGGCGCGCTGGCTGGACCGTACGAGCCAGGAGCTGTCGGGCATCGTCACCGAAGAGGGCCCGGCTCCGGAACGGCTGGACCGCTGGCTGACCGCCCTCTTCGAAGCCAAGCGGCACAAGGCCGGTGACGATCCCGAACTCTTCGCCACCTATATGACGTTGATCGGCGAGGCCGGCGGCGTGGTCGACCGTCACATCACCGATCTCGAAGCCCAGCTCACCACCCTCATCGAAGCCGGCGTCAGCCAGGGCGCCTTCCACACCCCCTCGCCTGCCACCACGGCCCGCGCCGTGTTCGACGCCACCGGCCGTTTCCACGACCCGTGCTACGCCGCCGAGTGGTCCCGCCCCGAGATCGCCGCCGACTTCGACGCCGTCCGCCACCTGGTCCTGCGGGGCCTGCGCAGCTGACGCCGTGGGCGAGGTGGGCGAGGTGTTGCCGCGCCACCTCCCGGGCCGCGCCGGTGCCCGCCCTACCCGCCCACTCCCAGGAAGTGCAGCACCGCCAGCACCCGGCGGTGGTCGGCGTCCGCCTTCGGCAGGTCCAGCTTGGCCAGGATGTTGTTGATGTGCTTGGCCACCGCGCTCTCGCTCACCACCAGCTGGGCGGCGATGCCCGCGTTGGAGCGGCCCTCGGCCATCAGGGCGAGGACGTCCCGTTCGCGGGCGGTCAGCCGTTCCAGCGGATCGCTGGCCCGGCGTACCAGCAGCTGGGCGACGACCTGGGGGTCCAGCGCGGTGCCGCCGTCCGCCACCCTCCGCAGGGCCTCGATGAACTCCTCGACGTCCGCGACCCGTTGCTTGAGCAGATAGCCGACCCCGCTGGTGTTCGTCGCGAGCAGATCGGCCGCATACCGCTCCTCGACGTACTGGGAAAGGATCAACACCGCGGTGTCGGGCCGCTGCCGGCGGATCGACAGAGCCGCACGCACCCCCTCATCCGTGAAGCCGGGCGGCATCCGGACGTCCACCACCGCGAGCTCGGGCCGGTGCTCCTCGACCGCCGCCAGCAGCTCCGGTGCGTCCCCCGCCTCGGCCACCACCTCGAATCCCGCCATCTCCACCACCTTGACCAGCCCGATCCGCAGCAGCACGGAGTCCTCGGCGATCACGGCACGCCGCACCTCGGGCACGGCCCGCACCTCGGGCACAGCAGGCTTCACGTCAGGCACGGCAGCTCCACGCTCATCATGGTCGGGCCCCCCATGGGGCTGCTCATCCGGAAGGTTCCGTCCACGGACCGCACGCGCTGGGCGAGCCCCTTCAGACCGCTCCCCTTGGACGGATCGGCGCCGCCCACTCCGTCGTCGGCGATCACCACCCGGAGTATCTCGCCGAACCGGGTGACCGTCACCTCGGCCCGGGTCGCTTCCCGCGCATGCTTGGCGATGTTCGTCAGCGCCTCGGAGACGACGAAGTAGGCCACCGCCTCCACCGCCGGCGCCGTCCGCTGCGGCAGGTCCGGCGGCAGATCCACCCGTAGCCGTACGGGCAGCGGCGCGCGGGCCGCGAGCCCCGACAGCGCGGCATCCAGCCCCAGTTCGTCGAGTACCGCCGGATGGAGCCCGCGCACCAGGCTGTTGAGCTCCTCGATGGCGTCCTTCGCCTCGCGGTGCGCGGCATCGATGACCTTTTGTGCCTCCGGCGGCAGATCCGTCAGCGTCGCCTTGGCCAGCCCCAGGTTCAACGCCAGGGAAACCAGCCGCTGTTGCGCGCCGTCATGCAGATCGCGCTCGATGCGCCGGCGCTCCGCATCGGCGGCGTCCACCGCTCCGGCCCGGCTCGCGGTGAGGTCCTCGACCCGCCGCGCCAGCTCGTCGGACCGGCTCACGCCCAGTACCGCCCGCCCGACCAGGATCTCCAGCCGGACGAGCCCCGCGGCCAGACCCGGTACCGCGGCGAGCGCCACCAGGCCCGCCACGGTGAGGTAGGCGGCCGTGGTGGTGTAGCCGCGATGCTCGACCCGCCACTCCCACGGCACGAGCCAGACCCACACCAGGACCAGCGCTGCCGCCAGCGCCGCCAACAGCAGTGCCAGCAGCAGGCATTCCAGCACCCCGAGCAGCGGACCGATCAGCAAGTTGTAGCCGAACTGCCGCTTGGCCCCCTTGAACCGCAGCCGCGGCAGCTCCACACCGCACAGCCTCCAAAACCGCCAGCGCTGCGGCTCGGTCAGCCCCACACCCGCGACGATCAGCAGCGGAACCGACAGCGCCAGCACCACCGGCGTCTCGGGATCCGGGTCGAATATGGTGCCGAGCAGCAGGATCACCACCCAGACGTGCAGCAGCAGCGCGATGAGATGCAGCGTCACCCCGGCGGCTATGAAGGCGATGTCACGTCGCAGGCGTACGAGAGCCCGGCGCAGCCGGGGTGGGACGGTCATGATCCAACCGTATGCGGCGCTTCCCGCGGCGGCCATGACAACAGTGTCCATAGTGGGGGTGTAGCTGGTGCCACCACGAGTCGGACAGCGGCATTACTGACGGTGGCCCGCGAAATCCGGAGTGTTGATGACGAGCCCGATGGCCGGGTTCACGACTCCGGAAGAGACCCGATCCATGACCCTCGTTGCCTTCAACTCCCCTGCCAACAAGGGCAGTTACCTGTCAGCTCGGGCGGCCCGCGGCGCCGTACGGTGTTCCGCGCCGCGCCGCTGGCAGGGCAGGATCCTGACCGGCGCCGGACTCGCCCTCCTCCCCTGGCTCGGCTACCTCGCCGGCACCCTCCCGCCCGCCGAGGCCGCCGCCTGGGTCGCCCTCGACGCCCTGGAGGCCACCGCCCTCCTCGCCGCCGGCACCCGGCTGCTGCGGGGCGGCCACCGTCACCGCGCGCCTGCGGCCGCCGCGGCCGTCCTCCTCCTCGCCGACGCCTGCATCGACCTCGCCACCGCCGCCCCCGGCCCGGAACTGGCCACCGCCATAGCCATGGCCGTCGCGGCCGAACTCCCCCTGGCGACCCTGTGCGCGTGGCTCGCGGCGGGGCGGGCGCAGGGGTAGTGGGAGGCAGGGGTAGTGGGGGCGGGGGCTACTTAGGGGGTGGGCGAACACATCCCGTAAGGGGCGCAAGGCCCCCCTGCGGGCCTACAACGTGGAGGCGGGGAACGGTATTCCTGCACGGTATTCCTGCCCGGCAGCCCACACAAAAGCGCCGGTCGGGCCCGGAAAATCCGAGCCCGACCGGCGCTTGGCGGTGAGGCGTCGAGGCTGCGTCGGCTCACCAGGGAGTCGAGGCTACGTCGCCGCCCCGCCGGGGACTAGCAGCCCAGCAGTCGACCGCCCAGGTACGACTGGATCTGGTCCAGGGACACCCGCTCCTGCTTCATGGTGTCGCGCTCGCGCACGGTCACCGCGTTGTCGTCGAGGGTGTCGAAGTCGACGGTGACGCAGAACGGCGTACCGATCTCGTCCTGGCGGCGGTAGCGGCGGCCGATCGCGCCCGCGTCATCGAACTCGATGTTCCAGTTCTTGCGCAGGTCCGCGGCGAGGCCCTTGGCCTTCGGCGACAGCTGCGGGTTGCGGGACAGCGGCAGCACCGCGACCTTGACCGGCGCCAGGCGCGGGTCGAGGCGCATGACGGTGCGCTTCTCCATCTTGCCCTTGGCGTTGGGCGCCTCGTCCTCGATGTACGCGTCGAGCATGAAGGCGAGCATCGCGCGGTTCACACCGGCGGCCGGCTCGATGACGTACGGAGTCCAGCGCTCGCCGGCCTCCTGGTCGAAGTAGGAAAGGTCCTGGCCGGAGGCCTTGGCGTGCGCCGAGAGGTCGAAGTCGGTGCGGTTGGCCACGCCCTCCAGCTCGGAGAACTCGGTGCCGCCGAAGTTGAAGCGGTACTCGATGTCGGCGGTGCGCTTGGAGTAGTGCGAGAGCTTCTCGGCCGGGTGCTCGTACCAGCGGATGTTCTCCTCGCGGATGCCGAGGTCGCGGTACCAGTTCCACCGCTCGGCCATCCAGTACTCCTGCCACTTCTCGTCCTCGCCCGGCTTGACGAAGAACTCCATCTCCATCTGCTCGAACTCACGGGTCCGGAAGATGAAGTTGCCGGGCGTGATCTCGTTGCGGAAGGACTTGCCCATCTGCGCGATGCCGAACGGCGGCTTCTTGCGGGAAGTCTGCTGCACCTGGGCGAAGTTGGTGAAGATGCCCTGCGCGGTCTCGGGGCGCAGGTACGCGACCGAGGCGGTGTCCTGGGACGGGCCGAGGTGGGTGGAGAGCAGGCCGGAGAACTGCTTGGGCTCGGTGAAGCCGCCCTTGTTGCCGCAGTGCGGGCAGTTGACGTCGGCGAGGCCGTTCTCGGGGAGCCGGCCGTGCTTGGCCTCGTACGCCTCCTCCAGGTGGTCCGCGCGGAAGCGCTTGTGGCAGGAGGTGCACTCGGTCAGCGGGTCGGTGAACGTGGCGACGTGGCCGGACGCCTGCCAGACCTCGGGGGCCAGGATCACCGACGAGTCGAGACCGACGACGTCTTCGCGGGAGGTGACCATCGCGCGCCACCACTGACGCTTGATGTTCTCCTTGAGCTCGACGCCCAGCGGGCCGTAATCCCAGGCAGCACGGGAGCCGCCGTAGATCTCACTGCAGGGGTAGACGAAGCCACGGCGCTTGCTCAGGCTGACGATGGTATCGATCTTGTCGGCGGCCACGGTGCTCTCTTCATTACGACGACGAACGATGGACGGGCGGCGCCCTGGCGTCTCGACGGAGGGTGGTGGTCGGGAGACGGGTGGGCGAATAGTTCAGGGTACCGGCGGCCGTACCCCCTGGATCAAATCGGTTCCGGGCCCATTGTCGGCCCGCTCACACCGCCCCGGCTCTTGTTGACAACCGTTTCCACTTTTGTTGAAAATGAGTGTCATGAACATACGCCGTCATATCATCACCGCGGCCCTCGCCGGAGCCTCGGTGCTCGGCCTGGTGGCCCTCTCCGCGTGCTCCCCCGCGAGCGGCGCACGCACCGAGGACGGCAAGCTGCGTGTGACGGCCTCCTTCTATCCCATGGAATTCCTCGCCCAGCAGATCGGCGGGGAGCACGTCGAGGTGACCGACCTCACCAAGCCGGGCGTCGAGCCGCACGACCTGGAGCTCACCCCGAAGCAGACCGGCCAGCTCGGCGAGTCCGGCGCGATCGTCTACCTCAAGGGCCTGCAGCCCGCCGTGGACGCCGCGGTCGCCCAGTCCGGCGCCAAGCACATCGCCGACGCCGCCGCCCTCACCTCGCTGGAGAAGCACGGCACCGAGGTCGACGGCCACCACCACACCACGGGGGACAACCACTCCCACTCCGAGTCCGAGGGCGGCAAGGACCCGCACATCTGGCTCGACCCCGTGAAGTACGCCGAGGTCGCCAAGGGCGTCAACAAAACCCTCGCCCAGGCCGACCCGGCCCACAAGGCCGACTTCCAGAAGAACACCGACGCACTGGTCAAGAAGCTGGACGGCCTGAACAGGGAATTCCGGGACGGGCTGAAGAAGCGGTCCTCGGACACCTTCCTGACCACCCACGCAGCCTTCGGCTACCTCGCCGAGCGCTACGGCCTGACCGAGGAGGCCATCAGCGGCCTCGACCCGGAGGCCGAGCCCAGCGCCCACCGCATCAGGGACCTGCACACCCTCGCCACGGAGCACCACGTCTCCACCGTCTTCTTCGAGACGATCGCCAACCCGGCCACCGCCAAGGCCCTGGCCGGCGATCTCCATCTGAAGACCGATGTCCTCGACCCTCTTGAGGGGATCACCGGCAAGAGCCGCGGCAAGGACTACTTCGGTGTGCAGCGGGCCAACCTCGCCGCGCTCCAGAAGGCGCTCGGCAGCAAGTGACACACCCCGCACCGCCCGCGACGGAGGTCACCATGAACCATCCGCTCCCCGCACCCGTCATCGACCTGCGCAACGCCACCGCCTCGCTGGGCGCCCGGCCCGTACTGCGCGGCGTCGATCTCACCGTCCGCACCGGCGAGGTCGTCGCGCTGCTCGGCGCCAACGGCTCCGGCAAGTCCACCGCCGTCCGGTCCGTGATCGGCCAGGTCCCGCTCACCGGCGGCGAGCTGACCCTCTTCGGCACCGAGTTCCGGCGCTTCAGGGACTGGGCCCGGGTCGGCTATGTCCCGCAGCGCACCACCGCGGCCGGCGGGGTGCCCGCCACCGTCCGCGAGGTCGTCACGGCCGGCCGGCTGGCCCGTACGAAGCTGGGCATCCTGCGCAAGGCCGACCGGGCCGCGGTGCACCGCGCCCTGGAGCTGGTGGGCATGGCGGACCGCGCCAAGGACTCCGTGAACGCGCTCTCCGGAGGCCAGCACCAGCGGGTGCTGATCGCCCGCGCGCTGGCCGGCGAACCGGAGTTGCTGATCATGGACGAGCCGATGGCCGGCGTCGACCTGGCCAGCCAGGAGGTGCTCGCCGCCGCCCTGCGCGAGCAGGTCGGCCGCGGCAGCACGGTCCTGCTGGTGCTGCACGAGCTGGGTCCGCTGGAGCCGCTGATCGACCGCGCGGTGGTGCTGCGCGACGGCTGCGTGGTCCACGACGGCCCGCCGCCCGAGGCCGTCGGCCAGCACGCGCTGCCCGGCCATGACCATGTCCACCCGCACGCCGACGTGGCCGCGGAACCGATCCGGACGGGGCTGCTGAGCTGATGGAGATCCTCGACTACGCCTTCATGCAGCGGGCGTTGATCGCCGCCCTGATCGTCGGCATCACCGCTCCCGCCATCGGCATCTACCTCGTCCAGCGCCGCCAGGCCCTGATGGGCGACGGTATCGGCCATGTCGCGCTCACCGGCGTCGGCCTGGGCTTTCTGCTCAACACCAGCCCGGTGTGGGTCGCCACCGCCGTCGCCGTCGCCGGTTCCGTCGTCATGGAGCTGATCCGCTGGTACGGCAGGACCCGCGGCGACCTCGCGCTGGCCATGCTGTTCTACGGCGGTATGGCGGGCGGTGTGATGCTGATGAACCTCTCCGACGCGGGCTCCAACGCCAACCTCGGGACCTACCTCTTCGGCTCGATCACCACCGTCTCGCCGCAGGACATAACGACGATCTACGTGCTGGCCGCCCTGGTACTGGCGATCACGGTCGGGCTGCGCCGCCAGCTGTTCGCCGTCTGCCAGGACGAGGAGTTCGCCCGGGTGACCGGCCTGCCGGTGCGGCTGCTCAATCTGCTGGTCGCGGTCACCGCCGCGGTCACCGTCACCGTCGCCATGCGCGTCGTCGGCCTGCTGCTGGTCAGCGCCCTGATGGTGATCCCGGTCGCGGCCGCCCAGCAGATCAGCCGCAGTTTCGCGGTCACCTTCGCCACGGCCGTCGCCATCGGGGTCGCCGTCACCGTCACCGGCACCACCACCTCGTACTACGTCGATGTGCCGTCCGGCGCAACGATCGTGCTGTTCGCCATCGGGCTGTTCGTGGTCTTCACCGCGCTCGCCGCGCCGCTCGCGAAAAAGCGCGCAAGGGCTGCCGCACAGACCTCCCGCGGGTGCACTCTGGAGGTACCCGGCAGCCGCGGCGCCACGGACGATGTGAGCGTGGCCGGATGAGTTCGGCAGCGGGGCGTCGGCGGGCGCAGACAGATGTGCGTGTAAGCGTCCCCCCAGGGGGCCGGTCATCACCTGGCACAATGGCAGCACGCACGTGCAGGGGGAAGTCCTGACGTCCTAGGGAGGCAACGGTGGCGACGAGCGCGGGATCTCCGGTACGCGGCCGGTCGACGCGGCAGCGGACCGCGGTGTCGGCCGCACTCGACGAGGTCGACGAGTTCCGCAGCGCGCAGGAGCTGCACGACATGCTCAAGCACCGTGGCGACTCGGTGGGGCTCACCACCGTCTACCGCACGCTGCAGTCGCTCGCCGACGCCGGTGAGGTCGATGTGCTGCGCACCAGCGACGGCGAGGCGGTCTACCGCCGGTGCAGCACCGACGATCACCACCACCATCTGGTGTGCCGGAGCTGCGGCAAGGCCGTCGAGGTCGAGGGCCCCGCAGTGGAGAAGTGGGCCGACCAGATCGCCGCGGAGCACGGCTTTCGGGACGTCGCGCACACCATCGAGATCTTCGGGACCTGCGGGGAGTGCGCGGAGGGATCCGCGGAGGCGTCCGGCGGCAAGCAGTAGCCCCGGACCCGCAAAGACCCAGGGGCCAGCCCCCTGGAGCCGATGACCAGCCGATCGGGCCGTTTCCTTACGGAGGCGGCCCGTTCGGTGTTCCGGGCGTCCGGCGGGCGGCTGTTCCCGGTTCCGCGACCTGCCCCGCCGGCTCCCCCGCCTCCCCCTGACACCCCTCCCGACCTGCCCGTTGACGCCGCCCCGGCCTGCCCGGTGAGGCCGGGGCGACCACCCCGTCCGGCCTCCGTTTTCCCTCGCGCGGGAAAGCTGTCAGGTACACGCTGGTGGTATCCTCGACGGGCCATCAGCGCGGCTGTACGCGCACACCACGGGGGGTAGGAATGGGCGTTCTCGGCGAGCTCTGGGACGACGGCACGAAGCTGGTCGGCGATGTGGTCGAGGTCGGCAAGGACGTCTTGATGGCGCCGGCCGAAATCGCGCACTGGGCGCTGACCCAGATGTTCGGCGGCGGCGAGGCGGATCTGCACAAGATTTCGGCCGAGCTGAAGGCGCTGAGCAAGGAGCTGGACGTCCTGACCAAGGACATCAACTCCACCCTCGGAAAGCTCTCCTGGCACGGCCCGGCCTCCGACGCCTTCGTCGCCGTCGCACACAGCCGCGTCAAGGAGATGAACCAGATCTCCGACGATCTGGGCACGCTGGGTGACTCGGTCGACCGGCTCTCCAAGGTCTACTGACAGACCCTCACTCTCTTCTCGGGCCCGGCCCTTCCGGAGCCCGCATTCACGGAGCCGGCGCCCCGGGAGCACACGAGCCCGGCATGCCGGATTCTTCGCGGTTCACCACCACATCACGGGGGTTGTTCGGATGGCAGGCGACACATTCGGTGTCGAGATGGCGGAGCTCGCCAAGATCGAGAAGGACTGGCACGCGGTCAGCCGGCGCATGGCGGAGCTCAACCAGCACCTGGGGGAGATCAAGGAGACGCTGTTCACCGCGGCCTCGATCGACCTCGCCGCGGCACCGCTCGCGTCACTCCCCGGCTTCGGCATCGCCTACCAGGTGCTCGCGGACGTGAAGGAGATCGCGGAGGTCAGCAAGCGCCTTGAGGAGAGCAAGAAGAAGCTGCTCGGGGAGCTGGCGGGGGACGCCGAGAAGATCAAGAAGGTCAAGGCCGAGTACGAGGCCAACGAGAAGAAGATCGAAGACGCGCTGAAGAAGATCAAGCACCGCGCACGGCACGACTCCCCCGCCACGTCCGGCCACTCCGCCGGCGGTGGAGGCGGAGGCGGCAACGGCGGTGGCGGCGCAGGCGGTGGCGCAGGCGGCGGCGCAGGCGGCGGTGGCGGCGGCAGCACCGGCGGCGGCGCCGGCGGCCCGGCCCCCACCCAGGGCCACGGCGACGGCAAGTGGGACACCAAGGGCGACTGGGACGCCTGGTCACCGGGCAAGCACCACACCACCACCGGTGCGGGCGTGGAGACCGCCCCCGACACCTCCGGGCTGCCCGGTGAGCGCAAGGACATCATCGACCGCGCCCTGGAGCGGGTGAACCACCGCATCGGCTACAGCCAGTCGGCCACCACCAACGGCTACCGCGACGACTGCTCGGGCTTCGTCTCCGCCGCCTGGGGCCTGGAGCCGCCGGGCCTGAACACCTACGGCCTGATGGGCAACAACACCGCCCACGCGATCACCAAGGACGATCTGCAGCCGGGCGACGCGCTGATCGCGGGCGACCACACCGTCCTCTTCGGCGGCTGGGCCGACAAGGAGCACACCAAGTACATCGCCCTGGAGGACAACGGCTCCCAGGGCACCGTCTCCCACGTCATCCCGTACCCGTACTACTCGGGCGACGCCGCCCACGAGAGGTCGATCGGCCAGCCGTACGTCCCCTACCGCCGCAACGGCCTCTGACCCGCACGGACTCCGAGCCGCGCGGCCACTGCGCCGCGCGGCCCCCGTCCCGGACGGCCCCGCCCGTACGGCCCCCGCCCCACACGGCCTCCGCTCCGCACACGAGAGAGAACGCCTGTATGTTCACCCGCCGACTGCTCACCGCAGCCGTCCTTGCCGCGTCGTTGGCCACCCTCACGTCCTGCAAGGGCGAGGACCCGGCCGCCTCCCCGGAGGCGAGCGCCTCACCGGCGTCCAAGCCGACCGCCGCGCCGACCGACGCCCCGTCCCCCTCGGCCTCCGCCTCCTCCGGCCAGAAGGACCTGCCGATCGACCCGGAGCCGTCGTCCGACTGCACCCCGGCCAAGCTGCCCAAGGGGCACCGGATGGTGCAGGTCACCCGGGCGCCGGCCGGGGGCCAACTGTCTGTCAAGGAGGCGCAGTTCGCCTGCGACCCCAACGGCGGCGGATACGCGGGGACGGGCAAGGCCGGTCAGTACCGGCTGGCCGCGGGAGCCACGGCCGAGCTGACCACCAGCGCGACCGGCCACCGCACGGTGCCCCTCGCCGCGCTCTCCGAGCACCTCACAGCCTGCCTGAAGCACGACCAGGTCAAGGCGCCGCTCGCCTGCTCGGGAGACATCTACGAGCTCACCCTGAACGGCTCCGGCGCCGTCTCGCACCTCCGCGAGGTCTGGCACTCCTGACGGGTAGCGGCTATGCGAAAGGGGGCCGGTGGCGTTCGCCCGAACGCCACCGGCCCCCTTTTCTCACAGACTCGACATCCGCCGGACCTACGTCGCGGACTCGCCCTCCGCCACCGGCGCCGCCCCGAACCGGCGGTCCCGCTTCGCGTACTCCAGGCACGCCTCCCACAGGTTCCGCCGGTCGAAATCCGGCCACAGGATGTCCTGGAAGACCATCTCGGCGTAAGCGCTCTGCCAGATCAGATAGTTCGAGGTCCGCTGCTCGCCCGACGGCCGCACGAAGAGGTCCACATCCGGCATGTCCGGGTAGTACATGTACTTCGCGATGGTCTTCTCATTGACCTTCGACGGGTCCAGCTTTCCGGCCCGCACATCCGCCGCGATGGCGGCCGCCGCATCCGCGATCTCCGCCCGCCCGCCGTAATTCACGCAGAAATACAGCGTCATCGCGTCATTGTTCTTGGTCTGCTCCTGGGCGACCTGGAGCTCCTGCACCACGGACTTCCACAGCTTCGGCATCCGCCCGACCCAGCGGATACGAATACCCAGCGCGTCCATCTCGTCACGGCGCCGGCGGATCACATCGCGGTTGAAGTTCATCAGGAAGCGGACCTCGTCGGGCGACCGCTTCCAGTTCTCCGTCGAGAAGGCGTACAGCGAAAGATTCTTCACGCCCATTTCGATGCAGCCCTTGAGGACGTCCAGGACGACGCCCTCGCCGACCTTGTGGCCCTCGGTGCGCGGCAGCCCGCGCTCCTTGGCCCACCGGCCGTTGCCGTCCATGACGACCGCGACATGGTTCGGGACGAGCTCACTGGGGATCTTCGGCGGCCGCGCACCCGACGGATGCGGCTCCGGCGTCAGGTACTCACGTCGATTGCGGCCCAGAATCCCGCGTCGTGCCATGCGGCCCACGTCTCCTATGTGTCGCTTGCGTCATTTCTCTACGTACCGGAGGGAACGCAGGCCCCGCTCCAGATGCCAGTGCAAATACGCCGTGACGAGTCCGCTGCCCTCACGGGCGTGGCGGGCCTCGCAGGCGTCCGCGGTCTCCCAGTCGCCGGTCAGCAGCGCGCTCAGGAGCGCAATGGCCTCAGAGGAGGGTACGACGCTCCCCGCCACCCGGCAGTCACCGCAGGTCACACCGCCCGACGCAACCGAGAAGAACCGGTTCGGACCGGGCATTCCGCACCGTGCACAGCCGTCGAAACTCGGCGCATAACCGTTCACCGCGAGTGAGCGCAGCAGGAAGGCGTCCAGCACCAGATGCGGCTCGTGCTCACCGCGGGCCAGCGTCCGCAGCCCGCCGACCAGCAGCAAATACTGCTGCACGGCGGGCTCGCCCTCGTGGTCGGTGAACCGCTCCGCGGTCTCCAGCATCGCGGTACCGGCCGTGTAGCGGGCGTAGTCGGTGACGATCCCGCCGCCGTACGCCGCGATCGTCTCGCTCTGCGTGCACAGCGGCAGCCCGCGCCCGATCAGCTCGCTGCCGCGCGCATAAAACTGCACGTCGACGTGCGAAAACGGCTCCAGCCGCGCCCCGAACTTCGACTTCGTCCGCCGCACCCCCCGGGCCACGGCACGGACCCGTCCGTGACCTCGGGTGAGCAGCGTGATGATCCGGTCCGCCTCGCCCAGCTTCTGGGTGCGCAGCACGATGCCGTCGTCGCGGAACAGACTCATGGCGTCATTCTCGCGCATCGGCGGGACCGGGTGTCCCTCAGCCCGTCCTCAGACCCGGTCGCCCCGGGAGGGCTCGGTCAGCGCGGCGGTGAGCTTCCGGGCGACGTCCATCGAACATCGCCCCAGCTCAACGAGCGGCGGCAGATAGCGGTGGGCGATCGACACGGGGTCCGGACGCAGCGACGGGAGGACCACCCCCGCACGGGCCAGCGCCTCCCGCAGTTCCGTCGTCACGTCTTCCACTTCTTTGAACTGCTGCTGCATGAGCATCCGCACTTTCCGTGAGGGGTTTCACTGTTCGCAGTCAGAGAGTGACGCTACGGAACTACGCTGGGCAAGGGGGCCGACGCTGCAACGGGCGCGCAGAGAGAGGACGTACGTCATGGCCAACGCTTCACGCCAGGCCGCGTGGGAATTCTGGGGAACGGAACTCAAGCGACGGCGGGAGGATGCGGGCTTAACCCAGGAGGCACTTGGGGGGATGGTGTTCGTGTCCGGCGGCTACATCGGCCAGTTCGAGCAGGCGATCCGGAAGCCGCAGCTGGATGTGGCGATCCGGATCGATGGCGTCCTGCAAACCGATGGCTTTTTCGAGCGGATGTGGCGACGGCTGATCGGCGCTTCGCCGTTCGAATCCTACTTCGCGGCGGTAGCGGAGCTTGAAGCCCTCGCAACCAGGATCTGCGAGTTCGAGTCGGTACTTGTACCGGGATTGCTGCAAACACCGGCGTATACCCGTGAGGTGATGCTGTCGGCCGCGCCGTTCGCCCCCGACGAAGAGCTGGACGAAAAGGTATCGGCCCGAATGGAACGGGCACAGATCTTCAAGGGTCCTGCAAAGCCGGAGTATTGGGCGGTCGTGCACGAGACCGCCCTACGCATCCCGGTCGGCGGCGCGGCTCGCATGGCCGAGCAGTTGGATCACGTTGCGGCTCTCGTGCGCAGCCGTCAGGTGGTGGTCCAGGTGATCCCCTATGCGCAAGGCGCACACGCGGTCATGTCTCACTCCATGAAGCTCATGGAGTTCGCGGACGCACCACCCACCGTCTATACAGAGGGCCTGTTTTGGGGCCAACTGCTCGACGACCCAACGCTCGTGAAGCAAGCGACAGCGACTTACGATCTCCTCAGGGCCGCCGCGCTGTCGCCGGAGGCGTCCCTGTCTCTGATCGAGTCGGCGGCGGAGAGCTACAGGAACACATGAGCCGATACGACCTGAGCACCGTTCAGTGGCGCAAGAGCAGCTACAGCAGCGGTGCCTCCGACAACTGCCTTGAGGTGTCGGACGACCACCCCGGCGTAGTCCCCGTCCGCGACAGCAAGAACCCGCACGGCCCCGCCCTGGTCTTCCCGGCCGCCTCCTGGACGGCCTTCGTAGACGCGGTCAAAGACAGGCAACTACCGACCGCCTGACCGGCTTTCACCGGGCACACACAAGAGGCACACAAAGGCCCCGCCATCGCACTGGATGACGGGGCCGCATCACGTTATGGTCCGGGGCATCACGGGTGGAAGGCGACCTTCCGCGCTTCTCAGTCCCCCCGGGGAAGTGCCCCTCACGGCACGTCAACTCCCCGGTAGCATCCCGTGATGATCGGCAACACGACGCCCGTGCAGGCCGGCCGACCCCGTCAGTACCCCACTTGAGGATCTCGATGACATCCATACCGGAGGCGCTGTTGTGGTGCCTCAGCGCAGGTACGGCCGCCGCCGTGGTCCTGGCGGCGCTCTCGATCCGGGCGCGCGGCCAGCGCGCGGACCTGAGATCACGTCTCACCGCCGCTGAGGAACAGAACAGCGCCACGCTCCACAGCAATACGGAGCTGACGGCCCGGCTGCGCGCCACCGAGGCCGAGATCCGGCACCTGGCCGAAACCCGGCTCCCCGATCTGACGATGGCGCTGGCGCACCCGCATGTGCCCGTACCGGGGCTGATGGACGCCCGGTTCGCCGGGACGGACGCCGACCGGGCGCTGTGCGCCGTACTGGAGCAGGTCAGCGACGCCATCACCAGGGAGCGGGCGCGGGTCGACGCCGCCGCGCAGTCCACGCTGCGCGGGGCGACCACCACCATTCAGGCGCTGCTCTACCAGCTCCAGACGGCGCTGCAGGAGATGCAGCACCGCTACGACGACCCGGACGTCGCCCAGGACCTGCTGAACGCCGACTTCCTCAACGAGCAGGCGCTGCGAAGGGTCCAGGCCACCGGCGTCGTGTGCGGCGCCTGGCCGGGGCTGACCCGTGAGGACTCCTACCTCGCCGAGCTGGTCGTCGGCGCCACCTCCCGGCTGCGCGGCTACGAGCGCGTACAGATCAGCAACCAGCTGCGCGACCCGGTCGCCGTCGTCGCGCGGGCCGTCGAGCCGGTCGCGATCGTCGTCACCGAGCTGCTGGCGAACGCGCTGCACCACTCGCACCGTGAGCTTCCGGTCATCCTCACCCTTCAGCAGGGCAACCGCGGCGCGTCGGTCCTCGTCGACGACTACGGCGTCGGCATGCACGACGACGAGATCAAGGCCGCGATGGAGCTGCTGGCGGGCGACGAGGACGTGCTGCTGACCCAGCTCGGTGACCCGCCGCGGTCCGGCTTCGCCGCCGCCGGTCAGCTGGTGCGCCAGTACGGCTTCGGTGTGCACGTCGAGCCGTCGCCGTACGGTGGCGTGCGCGCGGTCGTGTACATCCCGGGTGACCCCCTGCTCACCGTCCTCGACGAGAGCGCCCAGCCCATGTCGGTGATGGCGCCGATGCCGCACCGTTCGGGGGTGCCGGACCGGTCCGCGTCCGTGCTGCCGACCGGCACCGCGTCCCCTGCGGCCGCCGCGCCCGCCCCGTCCGCACCGGCCGCCCCTGCCGCAGCGGCGGCTCCGGCTCCGCGGCGGGACGACCGGTCCGAGGCCGCGCCGCCCGTCCAGGCGGAGGGCGAACTCCCGCGCCGGCGCCGCCGTAAGCCCGTATCCGAGAGCGAGGAGAGCGCCGAGCGCACCGCCTCGCCGCCCCCGCGCTCCCCGGAGGAGACCGGGTCCCGCTGGGCCGCACTCCAGCGCGGCACCGAATCCGGCCGGGCAGCCGTCCAGTCAGAACCCCCTCGCAGTCCCGAAGGGAACGCTTAATCATGAACAGCCCCACCCGCCGCCGTGTCGCCGAGGACAAGTCCTGGGTGCTCACGCCCCTCCTGGAGTTGCCGCATGTTATCCACGCGGCCGTCATTTCCGGCGACGGCTTCATCGAGGGCTCCTCGCCGGGGCTGAAGCGGGACTCCGCCGAGGGGGTCGCCGCCATGATGTCCGCGCTCCAGGGCGCGGGTCGTGCCGTCACCGCCGCGTTCGCCGAGAAGGACGACACCAGGCTGCGGCAGACGGTCATCGAGTCCGATGAGGGTTTCGTCTTTGCGATACCGGCCGGCGAGAACACCTGCCTGGCCGTCTTCGCCGGCCCGGAGGTGAACATGGGCGTCGTCGCACACCACATGCAGGTCCAGGTCACGACGCTGGGCAACAAGGTCATGAACAGCCGGGCCCGGGACCTCGGTACCCCGGCATGACACCACGCCAGAGCAGCGGCAGGCGCCTCGTACCGGCCTATCTGGCGACCGGCGGACGCGCCCGGCCGAGCCGCAACACCCTCGACCGGCTGACCCTGCTGCACGGCGTGGGGATGCCGATCACCAGTGAGGTACGCCCGGAGGAGCAGCGCATCCTGGAGCTGCTGCAGCCCGGGGCGCTGTCTCTGGCCGAGGTCGCCGCCCACCTTCACCTCCCCGTGAGCGTGGTGAAGGTGCTGGTGGCCGATCTCGTCGACGCCGGGCGGCTGCACGCCCGGCCCCCCATCCCCGAAGCCGAGCAATTCGACCGACAGATCCTGGAGAGGGTTCTCGATGGACTCCGCTCTCTCAAGTGCTAGCGCCGACACGGCCGCGGGCACCGGCAACATGTACCTCTCCGGCGAGCACCAGACCCTGGTCAAACTGCTGGTCGCGGGACCGTTCGGGGTCGGCAAGACCACGCTCATCCGGGCGTTGTCCGAAACCCCGCCGCTGCACACCGAGGAGGTCATGACCCAGACCGGCGCCGGTGTCGACGATCTCGCCGGTGTCCGGGAGAAGACCACCACCACCGTCGCCATCGACTTCGGACGGCTGACGCTGCCCGGGGACCTGGTGCTGTACCTGTTCGGCACACCCGGGCAGAAACGTTTCCGGCCCCTGTGGCAGGACATCGCCCGCGGTGCGCTGGGCGCGCTGGTCCTCGCCGACACCCGCCGGCTGGCGGACTCCTTCGAGGTGATGGACATCGTCGAGGAGGCCGGGCTGCGCTACGCGGTCGCCGTCAACACCTTCCCCGACGCGCCCCACTACGACGCAGACAAGCTCCGCGAGGCGCTCGATCTGCACCCCGACACCCCCCTGGTGATGTGCGATGCCCGCGACCGGGAGCAGTCCGTCGACGCGCTGATCGCGCTCGTCGGGCACGTCCTGGCCCACACCCCCGAGGAGAACCCGAACCCGTGACTTCCCCGCACCAGCCGGGAGCCGCGCCGCCACCGGGCTGCCCGGCGCACGCCGCCCCTCCGCAGCAGTACCCGCCCGCGCAGCCCGACGCCCAGACGCCGGTGAAGCTCTACGGACCGGACTTCGCCGCCGATCCGCGCCGTATCTATGCGCAGTTGCGCCAGTACGGCGCGCTGGCACCGGTCGAGATCGCACCGGAGGTGACCGCGATGCTGGTCACCGACTACCGGGCGGCGCTCGATCTGCTGCACGACGACGCCACCTGGTCCAAGGACTCCCGGGAATGGATGACGACCGTCCCGCCGGACTCCCCCGTCATGCCGATGCTGATGTGGCGCCCCAACGTCTTCTACGCGGACGGTCCTGCGCACGTCCGCTACCGGGACGTCATCGTCGACAGCTTCAAGCTCGTCGAGCCGCATGAGCTGCGGGCCCGCGTCCACCACGCCGCGGACATGCTGATCCAGCGGTTCGGTGCGCACGGCGAGGTCGATCTGATGGCCGACTATGCGCGGCTGATCCCGCTGTTGATGTTCAACAACCTCTTCGGGCTGCCGGATTCGTACAGCGAGCGGCTGATCGCGGCCATCGCGGGCATGCTGGACGGCAACTCCCCCGAGGAGGCCGCCGCCGCCAACGACGCGTTCACCACCTACATCATGGAGCTGGTGGGCGCGAAGAAGGCGCAGCGCGGGCCGGACCTGACCTCCTGGTTCATGGACCACGCCAACGGGCTGAACGACGAGGAACTGATCCACAACATCATCCTCACGATGGGCGCGGGCAACGAGCCGCTCGCCAACCTCATCGGCAACGCGCTGGCGCGGATGCTCTCCGACGACCGCTACTACAACACCCTGACCGGCGGCGCGCTCACCGCGCACGACGCGATCAACGAGGTGCTGTGGAACGACCCGCCGCTGACCAACTACTCCGCCCACTTCCCGGTCCGTGACGTCTTCTTCCACGGCACCTGGGTGCGCAAGGGCCAGCTGGTGATGGTGTCGTACGCGGCCGCCAACAGCCAGTTCGACACCACCGGGCAGACGGGTCCCGGCTCGGGCGGCGGCTCGCACCTGGCCTGGGCGGCCGGTCCGCACGCCTGCCCCGTGAAGCGGCATGCGCTGCTGATCGCCACCACCGCGATCGAGCGGCTCACCGCCTGGCTCTCCGACATCGAACTGGCCGTGGACACCTCCACGCTGCAGTGGCGCAACGGCGCGTTCCACCGGGCGCTGGTGGCGCTGCCGGCCCGCTTCACGCCCATCACCCCCGACCAGGCAGGAGCAACTCCATGGCACAACAGGGACAGCGGCCCTACGTCATCGACGCGGTCGGAAGCGACATCCACGGAGAGGCAGCCCGCCTCCGCGCGCTAGGCCCGGTGGCCCGGATCGAGCTGCCGGGCGGCATCGAGGCCTGGACGGTGACCAGCCACACCCTGCTCAAGCAGCTGCTGACCGACGACCGGGTCTCCAAGAACCCCCGGGACCACTGGCCGGCCTGGCAGCGCGAGGAGGTCCGCACCAGCTGGCTGCAGTCCTGGATCGGCGTCACCAACATGTTCACCGCGTACGGTGCCGACCACCGGCGGCTGCGCAAGCTGATCGCCCCGGCGTTCACCGCCCGCCGCACCGAGGCCATCCTCCCGCGGGTGGAGAGCATCACGCAGGCCTTACTGGCCGACCTCGCCGCCCACCCGGCGGGCGAGCCCCTGGATCTGCGGGAGCGCTTCAACCACCCGCTGCCCATGCAGGTCATCTGCGAGCTGTTCGGCTTCCCGGACGGCGCACCGCGCGCCGAACTCGCCCGTCACGTCGCGGCCATCATGGACACCACGGCCACCCCGGAACAGACCGCTGCCACGGCCGCGGGCGTGTTCGCCCTGCTCAGCGAACTGGTCGCGGACAAGCGCGCGAACCCGGGCGAGGACCTGACGAGCCTGCTGGTCTCCGCCCGGGACGACGAGGGCCAGCGGATGACCGAGCAGGAGCTGCTCGACACCCTGCTGCTGGTCATCGGTGCCGGCCATGAGACCACCGTCGACCTGCTGGGCAATGCCGTCCATGCCCTGCTCACCCACCCCGACCAGCTCCAGCTGGTGCGCTCGGGCCAGGTCTCCTGGAAGGACGTCATCGAGGAGACCCTCCGCTGGGCCCCCAGCATCGCCAGCCTGCCGCTGCGCTTCGCCGTCGAGGACATCGACATCCCGGGCGGCCCCACCATCCGCAAGGGCGAGGCGATCCTGCCGGGATACGCCGCGGCCGGCCGCGACCCCGTCTTCCACGGGGACACCGCCGCCGACTTCGACATCCGGCGCACCGACCCGGAGCACCTCGCCTTCGGCCACGGCGTCCACCACTGCCTGGGCGCCCCCCTGGCCCGGATGGAGGCCCGGATCGCCCTCCCGGCCCTGTTCACCCGCTTCCCCGAGATCCAACTGGCCGTCCCGGCCGAGGAGTTGGAGGCGACGTTCGGCTTCATCTCGGGCGGGCTGCGCAGTCTGCCGGTACGGCTGACCGCTGCCTGAACCGGCCGGTACCCGACCCCGTCACCCGCTTCGGGTGGCGGGGTCGTCGCCTTCGCCGGCATTCCGTCGCCGGGGCGCTTGTGTGGGCAGGCTCAGGACGGCGTACGCGCCGCCGCCAGCAAGCGGTGGGTATCGGCGGGGCGGAGCATCAGCGCACTGCCGACGGTGCTGAGCACCTCGCGCTCCGCGGGCGTGTAGGCGCCGTCGGCGAGCGCGATACGGGCGCCCTGGAGGAGCAGCGCCTCGCGGCCCGCCGGGGCAAGGTGCGGGGCCAGCGGCTCCAGCGTCTCGTGGAGCTCTATGGCCAGCGCGGTGCCGCACGGGTCCATGCCCTGGTGGGCACAGAGGCCGGTGGTCGCCCCGTCGTAACTCCCGGTCACCCGGCCGGTGTCGGCGGCGAGCGCGGCGAGCAGGGTCAGCAGCTGGTCCTCGGAGCAGTCGGCGAAGCCGGCCGCGCGGACCGTGGCGACGGCGGTCTCGCGGACCGCGCGCGAGGAGGTGCCGCCGGCCGCCAGCAGCGCCAGGGTGAGGGTGTGGACGGCGTCCCTGAGCATCGCGGAGAACCGGATGGTGGTGGGGTGGTCGAGGGCGTCCGGGCCGAAGTGGCCGCGGCAGGCGGAGCACTCCAGGACGGGTCCGGCGGCGCCGCGGGAGAGCAGCGGGACGCCGAGGACGGTGAGCCGGCGGCGGCCGGTCCGGCGGAGGTAGTTGCGGTCCCCGCCGCAGTCCGGACAGAAGAACTCGCCGTCGGCGACGGTACGCCAGGACGTGCGCACGCCCATCACACACATCTTGAGCATCACGTCAGCCCTCCGTAACTGCCCCGTAGCCCTCACAGCACGGGAGGCACCCATGGCCCCGTCGCCGTATGGGACGTGATGTTAGCCACATGTGTGATGTGGCGTCAGCACCTCGTATCGGACAACTGGCCGGATGGCGAAGGGCCCGGCCCCGCTCCGTAGGGGCGGGGCGGGGCCCGGCGGCGTCCTGGAGAGACCCGGCCGCGGCTCATCGGCCGAGGTCGCCGGCCGTAGGGGGTCAGCAGCGCTCCGGCGGCGTCAGCCTTGCGGGGCCGTCAACAGCCCGGCCGGCGTCCCCCCGCTGTGGTGGAGGACCTTGGCCACTTCCCGGGCCTGATTGTCCAGTCCGCGGGCGTTGGGGTGGACCAGGGTGCAGGCCTCGCCGGTGCCGGGGATGTTGTTGCACAGCTCGGTCGGCGGGTCGGTCTGGTCGCCGTCACCGGTGAGGTTGTCCCTGATCCCGTACATCCACTTCGCGTCCCCGCTCTGGCAGACCCCGTGCCCCACGCTCGGCCCGTAGGTGTCGGCATAGGTCGCGTCCTGGTGGTCGGCGTGTCGGTGCAGCAGGTCGTTCATACGCACCTCGAGCCCGTCCAGCCAGGGCATATCGCCCTTCTTGATGCTGCCGAGCTGGTTCCAGTGCAGGAAGGTGCAGCCGGAGGTGTCCGGAACGATGGCCGGATAGCCGACGACGACGACCTTGGCGTGCGGCGCGGCGGCGTGGATCGCCGTCATCATGCGGCCGAAGTCGGCATCGAGCTGGACGAAGCGGTCCTGGAGCCAGCCCGCCCCCGCCCCGCTGCCGGTGTAGTAGTCGGTACAGGGCTTGGTCTTCAGGGGCTGGGTGAGCCCGAGTTCGAGGCACTTGGCCAACACGGGCCCGAATCCGAGGGAGTTGCCACCGATGCCGACGGTGACGAAGTCGGTATCCGAGGACAGCGCCTCCAGCTGCGGGGGCAGCTCGGGCCAGCCCCCCTCGGGCGGGATCGTGGGCGGGCCGAGGATCTTGTCGGACGGCTGGGGCTCCAGAATCCCGTCGACGACCTCGGCCGCCCCGCAGGTCACGTCCCTGAGCCGGTAACCGAACCGCTCTGCCACCTGGTGCGGGTAGTTGCGGTACGAGCGGCCGCAGCCGTCGCCGGCGTCCCAGGGGCGGACGAACACACCGGCGCTGTAGGAGTCGCCGAGCGCCACGTATTCCGGGCGGTCGGCCGCCCCGGCCGGGGCTCCGGTCACCGCTGGTGCGAGGGCCGAGGCCACCACGGCGAGAGCGGCGGCTCCCGCCAGCGCCAGCCGGGAGAGTGCGGGCATGCGAAATCTGGTCATCTGCACGTCCTTGGTGTGCGCGCCGCGGCCTGTCCGACCGGCGCTCATCACCAAAAGTACCAACTCAATTACGCAGAGTTACAACAGGAGGTTTCAAACCCCACCTTCAGGTGGCGGCGCCGCACAACGGCGCACCCCCGCAGCCCGGTGAGAGCTGCGGGGGCGCGGCGAGCAACTCCGTGCTCGGATCCGTGAGTTGGGACCGTCCCGTCGGGTCAGCGCGAGGCGCGGTTGACCGCCGAGGCGACCGCCTTGATCGAGGCGCGGACGATGTTGGCGTCGATACCGACGCCCCACAGCACCTTGTCGCCGATCGCGCACTCGACATACGCGGCGGCCTGGGCGCCGGCGCCCTCGCTCATGGTGTGCTCGACGTAGTCCAGGACGCGCACGTCCGTGTCGATCGCGGCCAGCGAGTCGATGAACGCAGCCAGCGGACCGTTGCCGGTACCGGTCAGCACGGTGTCCGCGCCGTTGACGACCGCCTCGACGGTGAGCGCGTCCGAGCCCTCGGTCGTGGTCGAGGACTGGGCGGAGCGCAGCGCGATCCGGCCCCAGGCGTTGTCCGGCGTGGGCAGGTACTCGTCCTGGAAGGTGGACCAGATGGCCGCGGGCGTGACCTCGCCGCCCTCGCTGTCGGTCTTCTCCTGAATGATCCGGGAGAACTCGATCTGCATCCGGCGCGGCAGGTCCAGCTTGTGGTCGTTCTTCAGGACGTAGGCGATACCGCCCTTGCCGGACTGCGAGTTGACGCGGATGACCGCCTCGTAGGAGCGGCCGACGTCCTTCGGGTCGATGGGCAGGTACGGAACCGCCCACTCGATGTCGTCCACGGTCTTGCCGGCGGCGGTGGCCTCGGCCTCCATGGCGTCGAAGCCCTTCTTGATGGCGTCCTGGTGGGAGCCGGAGAAGGCGGTGTAGACCAGATCGCCCGCGTAGGGGTGGCGCGGGTGGATCTCCATCTGATTGCAGTACTCGCTGGTGCGACGGATCTCGTCGATCTGCGAGAAGTCGATCTGCGGGTCGACGCCCTGGGAGAACAGGTTCATGCCCAGCGTCACCAGGTCGACGTTGCCGGTGCGCTCGCCCTGCCCGAACAGGCAGCCCTCGATCCGGTCCGCGCCCGCCATGACCGCCAGCTCGGCGGCGGCGACCGCGGTGCCCCGGTCGTTGTGCGGGTGCACCGACAGGCATACGTGCTCGCGCCGGGACAGGTGGCGCGACATCCACTCGAAGCGGTCGGCGTGCGTGGACGGCGTCGAACGCTCCACGGTGGCGGGCAGGTTCAGGATGATCTCGCGGCCCTCCTCGGGCTGCCAGACGTCCATCACCGCCTCGCAGACCTCCAGCGCGAAGTCCAGCTCGGTGTCGGTGAAGATCTCCGGGCTGTACTGGTAGCCGAAGATCGTCTCGTCGCCGAGGATCTTGTCGGCGTACTCCATGACCAGCCGGGTGCCGTCCACGGCGATCTGCTTGACCTGGTCCTTCGAACCACGGAAGACGACCCGGCGGAAGACCGGGGCGGTGGCGTTGTAGAGGTGCACCGTGGCGCGGTGGGCGCCGCGCAGCGACTCGACGGTCCGCTCGATCAGCTCCTCGCGGGCCTGCGTCAGGACGGAGATCGTCACGTCCTCGGGGATCGCGCCCTCTTCGATGATGGAGCGTACGAAGGCGAAGTCGGTCTCACCGGAGGAGGGGAAGCCGACCTCGATCTCCTTGTAGCCCATGCGCACCAGCAGATCGAACATCTCGCGCTTGCGGGCCGGCGACATCGGGTCGATCAGCGCCTGGTTGCCGTCCCGCAGGTCGGTCGACAGCCAGCGGGGCGCGACGGTGATGCGGTTGTCCGGCCAGGTGCGGTCCGGGATGTCCACCGCTTCGTAGCGGCTGTACTTGTGGACCGGCATGCCGGAGTCCCGCTGCAGCTGCGTCGCGTTCGTCACCGGGGTGCGGCGGCCGACGGCATGATCTGCGGGGTTCGACGGATTCGACATGGTGCGTGGGGCTCCTCGTATTCCGCTGGGGTCCCTCTGCTCGCGGGGAGTCAGGAGGGGGCCGACGGGGCGACAAGATCGCAACACCGAACTCCGCGGGGAGGGGGTCGGCCTACGACTACAGGCCCTCGCCGCGGCAGCTAAGGAGAAGCAGCCCGAAACGCATAATGCACAGCACCCTAGCCGAGGTCCGCCCTGCATGGCGGTGGCGTATCAGTATGCGGGACGGGACGACCCTTAGGGCATAAATGCGACTAACCACACTTTTCCGGGAATTTCAGCCGCGGGCAGTGACAGTTGCATTACACAGTGCCACCGTTTGTTCATGGACCTCAACAACGCGACGTCAGAACCGGCCGACTGCGGCTCGCCCGTCTTCTGCACGATCATCCCGCCGCACATCCTCGACAACCTCGCCCAGTCCGACGACCCGGCCCGGCACGAGCCCGCCCGCCGCACCCTGGAGCACGACCACGCACGGCGTGCCCAGCGCCGCGAGATCGCCGCCCGCGACCTCACCCCCGGCGATCCCGAAGCCGCCGCCGCCAAGCCGAACCGCACCATCTACGACGCCCGCCACCAGGCGACCCTGCCCGGCCACAAGGTGCACTCGGAGTCGGACGGCCCCGTCAAGGACGCCTCCGTCAACCGCGCGCACGCCGGCCTCGGCGCCACCTTCGAGCTCTACCTCAAGGTCTACGGCCGCAAGTCCATCGACGGCGCCGGCCTGCCGCTCAACGCCACCGTCCACTACGGCCAGCGCTACGACAACGCCTTCTGGGACGGCGAGCGGATGGTCTTCGGCGACGGCGACAACGACCTGTTCAAGGACTTCACCATCCCCGTCGACGTCATCGGCCACGAGCTGACCCACGGCGTCACGCAGTACACCGCCAACCTCGACTACGAGGGCCAGCCCGGCGCCCTCAACGAGTCCGTCTCCGATGTCTTCGGCGTACTGATCAAGCAGTACGCCCTCGGCCAGACCGCCGACCAGGCCGACTGGCTGGTCGGCGCCGAGCTGCTCGGCCCGAACGTCACCGGCAAGGCCCTTCGCTCGATGAAGGCCCCCGGCACCGCGTACGACGACGATGTCCTCGGCAAGGACCCGCAGCCCGCCACGATGAAGGGCTATGTCCACACGACCGGCGACAACGGCGGTGTGCACATCAACTCCGGCATCCCCAACCACGCCTTCTACCTGGTGGCCACCGCGCTCGGCGGCAAGGCCTGGGAGCGGGCCGGCCAGGTCTGGTACGACGTCCTGACCGGCGGCAAGCTGGCCAAGAACGCACAGTTCGCCGACTTCGCCGGCCTCACCATCAAGGCCGCCCAGGCTCGCTTCGGCGCCGCCGCCGAACACGACGCCGTGGTCAAGGCCTGGACCCAGGTCGGCGTGACCCCCAAGTAGTACGGCGCGGGTACGAGGTCCGCGGGGCGGGGGCTCAGCAGCGGGTCCCCGCCCCGCGCACGCATGCAGAGCCGCCGCGCGCCCCGCCCCGTCCACGCATACCGTGTCCCCGAGGGGTAGAAGTCCGTGTAAGACGTCTGACGCCCAAGGAGCCCGTTATGCGCATCCACGTCCATCGCACCGGCGGTTTCAGCGGCGTCGACCGCCGCGCCGAGATCGACACCTCGGGCCGCGACGACGCAGCGGACTGGCGGACCCTGGCCGACAAGGCCGTCGCCACCGCCCGCACCGAACCCCCCGTCGGGGTCCCGGACGGCTTCAGCTACCAGATCACGGTCGACGGCCGGACGGTGTACTGCTCCGACCCGCGGCTCACCCAGGAACAGCGGACGCTGATCACCAAGGTGCTGAAGGAAGGCTCGTAGGCGGCACGGCCGGCTCCGGAACGCCGGCCGCCGACCGGCCTGCCCTGAGCCCAACTCCCGTGTAGCACCGCACCCTTGACACCGTTACCGCCGGTTACAAGGATCTCGTCCATGACGACGGTGCCGGACCCCTCGCTGCCCCTGCCCCGCTTCCCCCGTGACTTCGTGTGGGGGGTGTCGACGTCCGCCGCGCAGATCGAGGGCGCGGTGGGCGAGGACGGGCGGGGGCGGTCCGCGTGGGATGTGTTCGCGGCGGAGGGCGGGAGGATCAAGGACGGGTCCGATCCGCGGGTGGCGACCGATCACTACCACCGGTACCGGGAGGACGTGGCGCTGCTGGGGGAGCTCGGGGTCGGGGCCTACCGGTTCTCGGTGGCCTGGCCGCGGGTGGTGCCGGACGGGAGCGGGGCGGTCAACGGGGCCGGGCTGGACTTCTACGACCGGCTGGTGGACGAGCTGCTGGCGGCGGGGGTCGCCCCCGTACCGACGCTGTTCCACTGGGATACGCCGCAGGCGCTGGAGGAGGGCGGCGGCTGGCTCGTCCGGGAGACGGCCGAGCGCTTCGCGGCGTATGCGGAGGTGGTGGCGGGGCGGCTCGGGGACCGGGTGGTGCGGTGGATCACGCTCAACGAGCCGGCCGAACTGACCCTGCTGGGTTACGGGTTGGGGCAGCATGCGCCGGGACGGCAGCTGCTGTTCGAGGCGCTGCCGGCGGCGCATCACCAGCTGCTGGGGCACGGACTGGCGGTTCAGGCGCTGCGGGCCCAGGGGGCGCGGGACATCGGGATCGCCAACTCCCACGGGCCGACCTGGCCGGCGAGTGCGGCGGAGGCGGACACCGCGGCGGCCGACCTCTACGACCTGCTGCTCAACCGGCTGTTCGCGGAGCCCGTACTGCTCGGGAGGTATCCGGACGAGGATCTGGCGGGGCTGCTGCCGGGGCCGGTGGCCGAGGATCTGGAGATCATCTCGCAGCCGCTGGACTGGTACGGGATCAACTACTACCAGCCGACGCTGGTGGGTGCCCCGGCGGCCGAGGGTTCCGGGCCGACCGCCTTCGGCGGGATCCGGCTGCCGCCCGAGCTGCCCTTCGCGCCCCGCGAGATCCCGGGGTACCCGCGGACCGACTTCGGGTGGCCGGTGGTGCCCGAGGCGCTGACCGAGCTGCTGGTGTCGTTCCGGGAGCGGTACGGGGACCGGCTGCCGCCCGTCGTGATCACCGAGAACGGGTGCGCGTACGAGGGCATCGAGGACGGGGAGCGGATCGCGTTCCTGGACGGGCATCTGCGGGCGCTGCATGCCGCCATGGACGCCGGGGTGGATGTCCGCGGGTACTTCGTCTGGTCGCTGCTGGACAACTTCGAGTGGGCGGAGGGGTACGCGCGGCGGTTCGGGCTGGTGCACGTGGACTACGCGACGCTGCGGCGGACGCCCAAGGCCTCGTACCGCTGGCTGCGGGACGCCCTGCGGGAGCAGGCCCGGGGGTGAGCGCTCCGGCGGCCCCCACGGCGCCGTCGGAGCCGTCGGAGCCGGTCGGGCGGGGCTGGACCGCCGCGCTGTCGCTGGCCAACGGGGCGATCTGGGCCGGGTGGTACGGGCCGCTGCAGATCCTGCTCGCCCTCCAGGCCGCGGAGCTGGCGCCGCCCGGGATGCCGAAGGAGTCGGTGCTGGCCTGGGTGACGGGGCTGGGGGCCGCCGTCTCGATGGTGTGCAACCCGCTGGCCGGGGCGCTGTCGGACCGTACGGCCTCGCGGTTCGGGCGGCGCAGGCCGTGGATCCTCGCGGGCGTGCTGGGCGGGGCCGGTGCGCTGGTGCTGCTGGCCGGGGCGGGCACGGTGGCGGGGATGGCGCTGGGGTGGTGTCTGGTGCAGCTCACCCTCAACGCGGCGTTCGCGGCGATCACGGCGGCGGTGCCCGACCGGGTGCCGCACCGGCAGCGGGGAGCGGTGGGCGGCTGGCTGGGGGCCGCGCAGATCCTCGGGGTGGTGGCCGGTACGGGCCTGGCGACGGCCGCGGGCGGGGTGCGCGCGGGCTATGCCGCCTGTGCCGGCTGCACACTGCTGGGCACCCTCCCGTTTCGCGCTGATGACGGACGTGCTGCCGGCCGCCGCCCACCGCGGCAAGGACATGGGCGTCCTCAACATCGCCAACTCGCTGCCGCAGGTGGCCGCCCCGGCGCTGGCCGGGCCGCTCGTGCATGACCTCGGCGGCTACCGGACGCTGTACTTCACCGCCGCGGCGGTCGGGCTGCTGGGGGCGCTGCTGGTGCGCCGGATCCGGGGCGTGCCGTAGGGGTCCCCCGGGCGGGGCTCAGAAGCCCAGCTTGCGCAGCTGCTTGGGGTCGCGTTGCCAGTCCTTGGCGACCTTGACGTGCAGATCGAGGAAGACCGGCGTGCCCAGCAGTGCCTCGATGTGCTTGCGGGACTTGGTGCCGACCTCCTTCAGGCGCTTGCCCTTGGGGCCGATGATGATGCCCTTCTGGCTGGGGCGCTCGATGTAGACGTTGGCGTGGATGTCGAGGAGCGGCTTGTCGGCGGGGCGGTCCTCGCGCGGCAGCATCTCCTCGACGACCACCGCGATCGAGTGCGGCAGCTCGTCGCGCACGCCCTCCAGCGCGGCCTCGCGGATCAGCTCGGCGACCATGACCTGCTCGGGCTCGTCGGTGAGGTCGCCCTCGGGGTAGAGCGGCGGGCTCTCGGGGAGCATCGGGACGAGCAGGTCCGCGAGGAGCGACACCTGGGTGGCGCCCACCGCCGAGACCGGGATGATCTCGGCCCAGTCGATGCCCAGCTCCTTGCCGAGCTGGTCGATGGCGATCAGCTGGGTGGCCAGCGCCTTGGAGTCGACCAGGTCGGTCTTGGTGACGATGGCGACCTTGGGGGTCTTCTTGATGTCGGCCAGCTCGGCCGCGATGTAGCGGTCACCGGGGCCGATCTTCTGGTCGGCGGGCAGGCAGAAGCCGATGACGTCGACCTCGGACCAGGTGGTGCGGACCACGTCGTTCAGCCGCTCGCCGAGCAGGGTGCGCGGCTTGTGCAGCCCCGGGGTGTCGACGAGGACCAGCTGGGCCTCCGGGCGGTGCACGATGCCGCGCACCGTGTGCCGGGTGGTCTGCGGGCGGGTGGAGGTGATCGCCACCTTCGTGCCGACGAGAGCGTTCGTGAGGGTGGACTTGCCCGCGTTGGGGCGGCCGACGAAGCAGGCGAAGCCGGCGCGGTGCGCGGCGGAGGACTCTGTACGAACGCTCATGGCGCCCATTCTCCCCGATCCCGGGCGCGGCTCCGACCACCGGGCGCACAGTGCCCGGCGGCCCGGCGGCACCGGAGTGCCCGGCGGGGGCGGCCCTCCGGTGCCGGCGGGCCGCCCGTGCTGCCGTCCCGTACGCTCCGGCGGCTCAGGCCTGCGTCTCGCCCGCCGGGACGGTGCTGCGCAGGGCGCCGTCCGGACCGGCGACGAGGACGGGCGTCCCGGGGCCGCCGAGGTCCCGTACGGCCGCGCGGTCCGCGTCGCTGGCGGCCTCGGCGTCGGTGACCACGGCCGCGGCCTCCAGCGAGGTGGCCCCGCTGGCGACGGCCATCGCGACGGCCGTCTGCAGCGCGCTGAGCCGGAGCGAATCCAGGGCGACGGTGCCGGCGACGTAGGTACGGCCGGTCTCGTCGCGGACGGCCGCGCCCTCGGGCACGCCGTTGCGGGCCCGCGCCGAGCGCGCGAGCGTGATGATCTTGCGGTCTTCGGGGTCCAGGGGTGCGGCATCGCTCATACCGGCGAGCATATGCGGGCGGTGGTCGGCGGGCGGCGCGGGCCCTTCGCCCCGGGCCGCCCCGGGGTGCGTCAGCCCGCGACCGAGGACATCCCCCCGCGCCGGCCCTCGGGGGAGGTGAGCCACTCCAGCTTCGCCGCGGTGTCCGACTCCGGGCGCGGATTGTGCAGCACGATGCTCAGGTCGGGGCGGACCGGGATCTGCAGCAGGGTGGTCTCGAAGAGCAGGGCGCCGACGTGCGGATGGACCATCTCCTTGTGGAGCGTGCCGCCGTCCTGGACGTCGGCGCGCGCCCACAGCTCGGCGAACTCCGCACTGAGTGCGGAGGCCTCCCGGACGACCGCGTCGAAGCCCTCGTCGCCGGGCCGGACCGAACACGCGGCCCGGAACTGTGCCACGACCAGGGGCGCAATGGTCTCCCAACTGGCGGCCCGCGCACGGTAGACGGGGTCGGTGAAGAACGCGATCAGGCAGTTGCGCGAGACGCCGGGGCGGCCGTGGCCCAGTACCAGCTGCGCCGCTTCGTTGTAGGCGATGGTGTTCCAGTACGGGTCCATGATGTGCGCCGGGAACGGCATCCAGGCGTCGATCAGCCGCTGCAGGCCCGCGCACACGTCGGTGCGGCCCAGCTCCTCGGCGTCCTGGCGCGGGGGAGGGTTCAGCCCGGCCAGGACGTACAGATGCCGCCGTTCGGCGCCGTTGAGCCGCAGCACCCGGGCGACCGCGTCCAGCACCTGCGGCGAGACGGTGATGTCGCGGCCCTGCTCCAGCCACTGGTACCAGGACGCGCCGACCCCGGCGAGGACGGCGACCTCCTCACGGCGCAGTCCCGGAGTGCGGCGGCGGCCGCCGTCGGGCAGGCCCGCCTCGGCCGGGGTGACCCGGGCGCGGCGGGTCATCAGGAAGTCGCGGAGTTCCTGGCGGCGGCGCGCGGCGTCCTGAGTGGCGGCGTTCGAGACCACGTATCTCCCCCTGTGTGCGTGGCTGGTGGTGCGTACACCACGATAAGTTGCCGCTCCCCACTGCGTATTCCGCGGCGGCAGGCTCGGAGCATGCCAGTTACCGACATCTCATCTCCCGCTCCGCACCGCCCCGGTGGCCGGGCGGACGCCTCCGCGGCTCCGGCCGCCACCTCGTCCGCCGCCCCGGCTCCCGCCGACGCGTCCGCGGGCGCACGGATGACCCCGCGCGCCAAGCTCATCCTGCTGCTGCTGTGCGCGGCGCAGTTCATCATCGCGCTGGACTTCTCCATCCTGAATGTGGCGCTGCCGGTGCTCGGCCGGGACCTGGGCATGGGCCAGGCCGATCTGCAGTGGGCGGTCACCGCGTTCGCGCTGCCGTCGGGCGGCTTTCTGCTGCTGTCCGGCCGGGTCGCCGATCTCTTCGGGCGGCGCAGGCTGTTCCTCATCGGGCTCGCACTGTTCACCGCGGCCTCCGTCCTGGCCGCGCTGGCCTGGTCGCCGGCCGTCTTCCTGGCCGGGCGGGCGCTCCAGGGGCTGGGCGCGGCGATCATCGTGCCGACCGGGATGTCGCTGCTGACCACCACCTTCGCCGAGGGCCCGCAACGCGAGCGTGCCCTGGGCATCAGCGGCACCCTGCTCTCGCTGGGCTTCACGATCGGCATGGTGCTGGGCGGGGTGATGACCGATGCGCTGGGCTGGCGCTCGACCATGGGCCTGCTGTCCGTGGCCGGGGTGGCCGTCCTGGCCACCGCGCCGGTGGTACTGACCGAGTCGCGGCACCCGGAGCGCCCGCGGCTCGATCTGCCCGGCGCGGTCACCGTCACCGGCGGGCTGCTGGCGCTGATCTACGCCCTGTCGACCGCCGCGCAGCGGGGCTTCGGCCGCCCGGACGTGCTGGTCACGCTGGTCGTCGGCGCCGTGCTGCTGGCCGCGTTCGTCCGGGTGGAGTCGCGGGCCGAGCAGCCGCTGGTGTCGCTGCCGATGCTGCGCCGCCGCAGCGTCGCCTGGGGCAATCTGGCGGGCCTGACGACGTTCGCGATGATGAGCACCGTCGTCTTCCTGCTGACGCTCTACCTCCAGGAAGTGCTGGGGCTGTCCGCCTTCCTCACGGGTCTGGTCTTCGGGGTGCAGGGCGCGGTCTCCGCGCTCGCCGGTCTGGTCGCCCCGAAGGTCATCGGCCGGTTCGGCGCCCGCCGCACCCTGGTGACCGGGCTGCTGCTGCAGGCCGGCTGCACGGCCGCGCTGCTGGGCCTGGGTACCGAGACGGGCGGCTGGCTGGCTCTGGTCGCGGTGTCCTGCGGCAGCCTCGGTCACCTGTGGGCGATCATCGCGTACGGGGTGACCGCCACCTCCGGCCTCCCTAACGACCAGCAGGGCCTGGCCACCGGTCTGGTCACCAGCTCCCAGCAGATGGGCCTCACCCTCGGCATTCCGCTGCTGAGCGCGGTCGCCTCGGCGCACATCGGCGCACTGCGGGCGGACGGCAGCGGCTTCGCCGAGGCCACGCTCGGTGGCATCAAGCTGGGCCTGGGCCTGGACGCGGCGGTGGTCGCGGTGGTCGCACTGCTGGTGGCCGTCGGGCTGCGGACGATCCGTGCGACGCCCCGCGGCTGAGGCAACAGGTGGTTGCCCCGGACCCCCGTGGCCGGGGCAGCCCGCATTGCAAGATTTCTCTTCCGCAATACCCGTGGCGGCCGCATGGGGCGCAACCGCCTGAAGATCCTTCCATGGCGCAGCACACAGAATCCAGTGCCTCAGGAAATGGCTTGCAGAACATCTGCGGTGCACCGGAGATAAGTAACCGGCGTTTTGGTGACGGCGGAAATGCTCCCGCCGTCACCGGGAGTTACGTGGCGCGTTCCGCGTCCGTTCAGCCGGCGGACCGGCCGCCCGTCGACGGCTCCCGGGAGGCGCTCGTCCCGTCCGGGCGCACCGGCTCGCACAACACCGTGATGATCTTGTTGCGGCGTCCGGCCGGTGCCTCGGCGGTCAGCCGGAGCGCCTTCAGACCGGGGTCGGAGGCGTCGTAGGAGAGGTCGACCTCGGCGGTGGCGCCGGCGATCGGGACCCGGCCGAGAAGCTTGGCGAGCAGCCCGCCGACCGTTTCGACATCCTCGTCGTCCAGCTCGGCCAGGCCGTACAGCTCGCCGAGGTCGCCGATGTCCAGCCGGGAGGTGACGCGATAGCGGCCGTCACCGAGATCCTCGACGGGCGGCAGCTCACGGTCGTATTCGTCGGTGATCTCGCCGACGATCTCCTCGAGAATGTCCTCGATGGTGACGATGCCGGCCGTGCCGCCGTATTCATCGATGACCACCGCGACGTGATTGCGGTCCTGCTGCATTTCCCGCAGCAGATCACCGGCGTTCTTGGTGTCGGGGACGAAAACGGCGGGTCGCATGGCCGTGGAGACCAGTTCGTTCTCGGCGTCGCGGCTGATGTGGACCTTGCGGGCGAGGTCCTTGAGGTAGACGACGCCGACGATGTCGTCCTCGTTCTCGCCGGTCACCGGGATCCGGGAGAAGCCGGAGCGCAGCGCGAGGGTCAGCGCCTGGCGGATGGTCTTGAAGCGCTCGACGGCGATCAGATCCGTCCGCGGCACCATCACCTCACGGACGAGGGTGTCGCCGAGCTGGAAGACCGAGTGCACCATCCGGCGCTCCTCGTCCTCGATCAGCGACTCCTTCTCGGCGAGGTCGACCAGGGAGCGCAGCTCGGCCTCGGAGGCGAACGGACCCTTGCGGAAGCCCTTGCCGGGGGTGAGGGCGTTGCCGAGGAGGATCAGCAGCTGCGGGACGGGGCCCATGATGCGGGCCAGCGGCAGCAGGACGTAGGCGGCGGCGGTGGCGGTGTTCAGCGGGTGCTGGCGGCCGATCGTCCGCGGGGAGACCCCGACGGCGACATAGGAGACCAGCACCATCACCCCGATGGCGACGGCCAGCGCCTGCCAGGTCTCCTCGAAGGAGCGCAGGCAGGCGTAGGTGACCAGGACACCGGCGGCCATCTCGCAGCCGACCCGCACCAGCAGCGCGACATTGAGGTAGCGGGTGGGGTCGGCGGCGACGGCGGCGAGCTTGGCGCTGCCACGGCGGCCGGAGCGAACGGCCTCCTCGGCGCGGAAGCTGGTCGTCCGGGCCAGGCCGGCCTCCGCACAGGCGGCGAGCCAGGCGATCACGACGAGCAGGACCGCGACCGCGATCAGCTGGGTGGTCATCGGGTGTCCCGTCAGGTCACGGTGGGGGCCGGCGAGGGACCGGTCAGGCCCTGCTCGGCACGCCAGCCGTCGATGATCGCCGCCTGCAGGCCGAACATCTCGGCCTTCTCGTCCGGCTCTTCATGGTCGTAGCCGAGGAGGTGGAGCACGCCGTGGACGGTGAGCAGCTGGAGCTCCTCGTTCATGCTGTGCCCGGTGGGGGCCTCCTCGCCCTGCTTCTTGGCGACCTCCGGGCACAGCACGATGTCACCGAGGAGCCCCTGCGGGGGCTCCTCGTCGTCCTTGGCCGGCGGACGCAGCTCGTCCATCGGGAAGGACATCACATCGGTGGGGCCGGGCAGGTCCATCCACTGGAGATGGAGCTGCTCCATGGCCTCGGCGTCCACGACGATGACGGACAGCTCGGAGAGCGGGTGGATGCGCATCCTGGCGACGGCGTAGCGGGCGACGTCCAGGATGGCCTGCTCGTCGATGTCCGTGCCGGACTCGTTGTTGACGTCGATGGACATGAGGGTGGTGCTTCTCGCTTCTCGGTACGTGCCCGATGGTGGGTCGGTGGGGCTCCGGCGCCGGCCGGGTCGACCGGCCGGCGGCTCACTGGCCGTTGCGGCTGTCGTACTTCTCGTAGGCGTCGACGATACGGCCGACCAGCTTGTGCCGGACCACGTCCTGGCTGGTGAGCAGGGAGAAGTGCACATCGTCCACGCCGTCCAGGATCTCCCGGACCTGACGCAGACCGCTCTTCGTGCCGCCCGGGAGGTCGACCTGGGTGACATCGCCGGTGATGACGATCTTCGACTCGAAGCCGAGGCGGGTGAGGAACATCTTCATCTGCTCGGGGTTCGTGTTCTGCGCCTCGTCGAGGATGATGAAGGCGTCGTTGAGCGTCCTGCCGCGCATGTATGCCAGCGGGGCGACCTCGATCGTGCCCGCGGCCATCAGGCGCGGGATGGAGTCGGGGTCGAGCATGTCGTGCAGCGCGTCGTAGAGCGGGCGCAGATACGGGTCGATCTTCTCGTAGAGGGTGCCCGGCAGGAAGCCGAGCCGCTCCCCTGCCTCGACCGCGGGCCGGGTCAGGATGATCCGGTTGACCTGCTTGGCCTGCAGCGCCTGCACGGCCTTGGCCATGGCGAGGTAGGTCTTTCCGGTGCCGGCCGGGCCGATCCCGAAGACGACGGTGTGCTCGTCGATGGCGTCGACATAGCGCTTCTGGTTGAGGGTCTTGGGGCGGATCGTGCGGCCCCGGTTGGAGAGGATGTTCTGGGTGAGCACCTCGGCGGGGGTCTCACTGACCGCGCCTTCGCCGTCCTCCGCCGCCCGCAGCATGGCGATGGAGCGTTCCACTGCGTCCTCCGTCATCGGTTGTCCGGTGCGGAGCACCAGCATCATCTCGTCGAAAAGGCGCTGGACGAGATCGACCTCCCGGGCGTCGCCGACCGCGCTGACTTCGTTGCCCCGGACGTGGATGTCGGTCGCCGGGAAGGCTTTTTCGATCACGCGCAGAAGAGAGTCTCCGGATCCCAGGACCGTGACCATGGGGTGCTTGGCCGGGACGGTGAACTGGGCGCGTGCCTGCGGTTGCGTGGGTGTCTGAGTCATAGGGCGGCTCGGTGGCCTGCTCAACCCCATCCTTTGCTCGTAAGAGGTGCCTGCCTGCACTCGACTCCTTGGGATACAAGAGTACGACGGGGCACCGACAGCCCCGAGGGCTTTTCCCGCCGGACGGAGCAGTCGGGCCCGCCTCCAGACGGCCCGGGGGCGCCCGGAAACCGGCTCCGGTGCAGCTCAGGCCGGGCGGCGGAAGCCGAGGGTCGGCAGCGCGCGGGCCAGCGGGGCGGGCCGGTAGGCCGCCGGCAGCACCTCGTCCAGGAAGGCGTACTGGCGGCGCAGCACGCCCGCCGTGCCCGTCGCGCTCGCCTCGTACCCCCGCAGCTGCTGCCACCAGGCGGCGATCTCGGCCCAGCCCGGCGCGGACAGCGAGCCGCCGAATTCCTGCACGGACAGCGCGGCGCTCAGCCCCGCGAAGGCGAGCCGGTCGGTGAGCGGCCAGTCGGCGAGCGTGCCGGTGACGAAACCGGCGACGAAGACGTCCCCGGCGCCGGTGGGATCCAGCTCCTCCACGGCGATGGCGGGCACCTCGGCGCTCTCGCCGGTCCGCCCGTCCACCGCGCAGGCGCCCTCCGCGCCGAGCGTGACCACCGCGAGCGGCACCCGGTCGGCGAGCTTGCGGGCGGCGGCGCGCGGGCAGTCCGTGCGGGTGTAGCGCATCGCCTCCTCGGCGTTGGGCAGGAACGCCTCGCAGTGTTCGAGGTCGGCGAGGTCGGCAGGGTCCCAGCGCCCGCTGTCGTCCCAGCCCACGTCCGCGAAGATGCGGCTGCCGCGGCTCGCCGCGCAGCCCAGCCAGCCCTCCCGACGGCCCGGCACCAGCGAGGCGACGCAGGCGCGGGACGGCGGCGGGCAGCCCGGGGCGTGCTTGCCGTCGAAGGCGAAGTCGGGCGGCGGCGCCTCGTGGCCGTGCGAGACCATCGTGCGCTCGCCCTCGTACGCCATGGAGACGGTGACCGGGGAGTGCCAGCCGGGGACCGTGCGGGACAGCGCCAGGTCGATGCCCTCGCCCTGTTCGAGCGCCTCCCAGCAGTATTCGCCGTAGTGGTCGTCGCCGAAGGCCGCGGCCAGTGAGGTGCGCAGGCCGAGCCGGGCCAGCGCGGTGGCCATGTTGGCGACGCCCCCGGGGCTGGAGCCCATACCGCGGGCCCAGGACTCGGTGCCGCGGACGGGGGCGGAATCCAGGCCGGTGAAGATGATGTCCAGGAAGACCGTGCCGGTGAGGTAGACGTCGGTGCGCGGATCGCCGTCGGCGCGCACCGCGGCCAGCGGATCGAGGCTCGGTGGCATCGCTACCGGGCCCGCGGGCGGAAGGTCATCGCGTCGGCTGCTCACCGTGCTCTCCCCTCTCGTATCTGCACGTGCCGCCAGTGTGCCTGATGCTGCGGTACGTTCCGCCCCATGAGGCTGACGATTCTCGGCGGGGGCGGCTTCCGGGTGCCGCTGGTCTACCGCGCGCTGCTGGACGACCCGGCGCCCGCCGTCTCCGAGGTGGTGCTGCACGACACCGATCCGCAACGGGTGGCGGTGATCGCCGAGGTGCTGGCGCGGCTGGCACAGGGGCATCCGGCGCCGGTGCCCGTACGCGTCGCGAAGGGTCTGGACGAGGCGCTGGCCGGCGCCGGCTTCGTCTTCTCGGCGATCCGGGTGGGCGGTACGGCCGGGCGCATCCGGGACGAGCGGATCCCGTTGTCCGAGGGGGTGCTCGGCCAGGAGACGGTGGGCGCGGGCGGTGTCCTCTACGGGCTGCGCACGGTCCCGGTGGCGCTGCACATCGCCGAGCGGGTGGCCGCGCTCGCCCCGGGGGCCTGGGTCATCAACTTCACCAACCCCGCGGGCACGGTCACCGAGGCGATGTCCCGGGTGCTCGGCGACCGCGTCATCGGGATCTGCGATTCGCCGGTCGGGCTGGTGCGCCGGGCGGCGCGGGCGGCCGGCGCGGACCCGGCGGCCCTCGCGGACCCGGCCCGGGCCGGCTACGACTACGTGGGCCTCAACCACCTCGGCTGGCTGCGGTCGTTGACGGTGGACGGCACCGAGCTGCTGCCGGGGCTGCTGGCCGACGACGCCGCGCTGGAGTCCTTCGAGGAGGGCCGGCTGTTCGGCGGGGACTGGCTGCGGGCCCTGGGGGCGCTGCCGAACGAGTACCTCCACTACTACTACTTCCGCCGCGAGACCCTCGACTCCGTACGGCACACCCGGGAGACCCGTGGCGAGTTCCTCGACCAGCAGCAGGGCGGCTTCTTCGCGCGGGCCGCGGCGGCCGGCGGCCCGGACGAGGCCTACCGGCTGTGGGAACGGACCCGGCTGGAGCGCGAGGAGACGTACATGGCGCACAGCCGGGAGGCGACCGGCGGCTGGCAGCGCGACAGCCACGACCTGGAGGGCGGCGGCTACGACCGGGTGGCGCTGGCGCTGATGCGCGCGATCACCGGCGACAGCGGCACCCGGCTGATCCTCAACGTCCGCAATGGGACGACGGTGCCGCAGCTGCCACCGGACGCGATCGTGGAGACGGTGTGCGAGGTGACCGCCAAGGGTGCCCGGCCGCTCCCCACCGCGCCACTGCGGGCGGACCAACTGGGGCTGATGCTCCAGCTCAAGGCGGTGGAACGGGCGACCGTGGAGGCGGCCACCTTCAAGGACCGGGGCGCCGCGCTGCGGGCGTTGGCGCTGCATCCGCTGGTGGACTCCGCCGCGGTGGCCGCCCGGATCTTGGAACGGGCGGCCACGGAGGCGTGACCACGAGGGCGTGACCACGGAGGCGTGACCACGAGGGCATGACCACGGAGGCGTGACCACGAGGGCATGACCACGAGGGCATGACCACGAGGGCATGACCACGGAGGCGTGACCACGGGGGCGTTGGCGCCAGTGGGCCTGACCAGCGGGGCGGTGCCGCCACCGGGGCCCGACCAGCGGAGCGGTGCCGCCACCGGGGGTCTCCCACCGGGCGGAGTCGCCACCGGCGCGGCCTCGCCGTGACCCCCGGAACCAGAAACCGGGAATACCGCCCCGGCCGCACCGCGTTGAGGCCCCGAAGGGGGCGCTCGCCTCCCCTACGGGATCTGTTCGCCCCTCCCCTACTGGCCCCGCTTGCCCCACCAGTGGCCCCGCCTGCCCAAGTAACTCCGCCTCCCCTAGTGCCCCCGCTTGATCCATTCCTCCAGGTGCGGCGCCTCGTCCCCGATCGTCGTCGGGTCGCCGTGCCCGGTGCGCACCTGCGTCTGCGGGGGCAGGGTCAGCAGTCGGTCCCGGATCGAGGCGACGATCGTCGGGAAGTCCGAGAAGGACCGGCCGGTGGCACCGGGGCCGCCCTGGAACAGGGTGTCGCCGGTGAAGACGGTGCCCAGCTCGGGCGCATGGAGGCAGACCGCGCCGGGCGCATGGCCCGGCGTGTGCAGCACCCTCAGATCCGTACCGGCGATGGTCAGCACCTGGCCGTCCGCCAGCTCCGCGTCCGGCGAGCTGTCCGGGTGGGTCATCTTCCACAGCGGCAGGTCGGCGGGGTGCAGATGGATCCTGGCGCCGGTGCGGGAGGCCAGCGCCGGGGCGGCGTCGATGTGGTCGTTGTGCCCATGGGTGCAGATGATCGCGCGCAGCGTCCGGCCGCCGAGGGCCCGGAGGATGGCGTCGGCGTCGTGCGCCGCGTCGATGACGATCGCCTCGTCGTCATCGCCGACGATCCAGACGTTGTTGTCGACGTCCCAGGTGCCGCCGTCGAGCGAGAAGGTTCCGGAGGTGACCAGGTGGTCGATGCGGACCGCCATCAGAGCGTCACCACCGAACGCAGGACGTCGCCCGCCTGCATCCGTGCGAAGGCCTGCTCGACGTCCTCGATGCCGATGGTCTCGGTGACGAAGGCACCGAGGTCGATCCGGCCCTGCTGGTGGAGGTCGATCAGCATCGGGAAGTCGCGGGAGGGCAGACAGTCGCCGTACCAGGACGATTTCAGGGCGCCGCCGCGGCCGAAGACGTCCAGCAGGGGGAGCTCCAGGGTCATGTCCGGGGTGGGGACGCCCACCAGGACGACGGTTCCGGCCAGGTCGCGGGCGTAGAAGGCCTGCTGGTAGGTCTCGGGGCGGCCCACCGCCTCGATGACGACGTCCGCGCCGAAGCCGCCGGTGAGCCCGCGGACCGCCTCGACGGGGTCGGTGGTACGGGAGTTGACGGTGTCGGTGGCGCCCATGGAGCGCGCCGTCTCCAGCTTGCGGTCGTCGATGTCCACCGCGATGATCCGGGAGGCGCCGGCCAGCCGCGCGCCCACCACGGCCGCGTCGCCGACGCCGCCGCAGCCGATGACCGCGACCGAGTCGCCGCGCCCGACGTTGCCGGTGTTGATCGCCGCGCCGATGCCCGCCATCACTCCGCAGCCCAGCAGCCCCGCCACCGCAGGCGACACCTCGGGGTCGACCTTGGTGCACTGCCCGGCGGCGACCAGGGTCTTGTCGGCGAAGGCGCCGATGCCCAGCGCCGGGCTCAGCTCCGTGCCGTCCTTGAGCGTCATCTTCTGCCGGGCGTTGTGGGTGTCGAAGCAGTACTGGGGGCGGCCCCGCCGGCAGGCCCGGCACTGGCCGCACACCGCCCGCCAGTTGAGGATGACGAAGTCGCCCGGCGCCACTTCGGTGACCCCGTCGCCGACCGACTCCACCACGCCGGACGCCTCGTGCCCGAGCAGGAACGGGAAGTCGTCGTTGATGCCGCCCTGCTTGTAGTGCAGATCGGTGTGGCACACCCCGCACGCCTGGACCTGCACCACGGCCTCGCCGGGCCCCGGATCCGGCACCAGGATCGTCTCCAGCCGGACCGGTTCGTTCTTCCCCGGCGCAATCACACCGCGCACTTCCTGTGCCATCGGGACAGCCCCTTTCAAAGATCACGTACGGGACCACTGTGGCGCACCGCCACTGAGCCGAGCCTCACCGTACGCGCGGCAGGCCCTCGCGCACAGGACCTCGGCCGGGTCCGTGATCAGCCGCCGTGGGCGGGCGGCCGCCCGCTTCACCAGCGGGGAACGGCCGGAGCGGGCGTACGCGGGCACGCGACGGGCCGGACTCGGCCGGCCGTCGACGGCTCCTGCGTGGTCCACGTGGTCCGCACGCTCTGCTGCGGCCCGGCCGGGGCACCCCACGGCCGTCAACTCCCGCCAGGCGCCCAGTCTTTACCAACCGTTGAATCTTCGCGCGTAGATACCGATGTGAGGCTCTGTTAGATCTACTGGAGCCGACCTGTGGGTCCGCTCATGACAACTCAAGGAGCCGCGCATGCCCCGCCTCACCCGTTTCCGCACCGCCCTCTCCCGCAGGGCCCGCCTCGGTGCCGCGACGGTCGCCGCCCTGGTCACCGGCACCGCCGTGTTCGGCATCGGCCAGGCCACCGCCGAACACTCCGTACCGCGCACCGACAAGGAGATCCCCAACCTCACGCAGGTGCAGGACAAGATCAAGGCGTACTACGGCGACACGGTGACGGCGGACGGTCAGCACTACGCCTCCCCGCACAGCAACTACGCACGTCAGGTCCGCGGCATCGAGACCAGGGCCCGCGCCTATCTGACCAAGGCCCTCGACCGGCACGGGCGGGCCCGCGGCACGGCGAAGCCGGCCATCGTGCTCGACATCGACGACACGACCCTGCTCACCTACAACTACGAGCTCCAGGTCGGCTTCCACTTCACCCCACAGAGCCAGGACAAGTACCTCGAAAGCACCGACATGGACCCGGTCTTCGGGATGAACCGGCTGGTCAACTGGGCACACGACAAGGGCGCCGAGGTCTTCTTCCTCACCGGCCGCAAGGAGGCGCAGCGCACCTGGAGCGTGCGCAACCTCAAAAACGTCGGCTACGGGGTGTCGCTGGACAGCCGGCACGTCTACCTGAAGAACACCGAGCACCCGCCGCCCTACCTGCCGTGCGGCGCCACCTGCACGACCGTCGAGTACAAGTCCGGCACCCGTAAGCACATCGAGTCCCTCGGCTACCACATCGTCGCCAATTTCGGGGACCAGTACAGCGATCTGAACGGCGGTGCCGGGGACCGCACCTTCAAGCTGCCGAACCCGATGTACTTCCTGCCGTGACCCCGCCTCCGGCCCGCCCGGGCGGGGCGGGCCGGACAGCGCTGCCCTGACGGAACGCGGCCGCGGCGTCCGGCGCCCCGCTCGCAGGCCGGAGCCGCTCGCGGTCAGCGCCGTCCGCAGGCCGGCCCCGCTCGCGGTCAGCGCCGTACGCGCTCAGCGCCGCTTGGGCAGCGGCACCCGCAAAAGGTCCTGGGCGATGGTCAGTTCCCCGGTGAACCCCGCCGCACGGGCCTGCCGCTCGAACTCCGTGGGGTCGGCGTAGCGCTGCGAGAAGTGCGTCAGCACCAGATGCCGCACCCCGGCCCGCGCGGCCACCCCGGCGGCCTGTCCGGCGGTGAGGTGACCGTGTTCCACGGCGAGTTCGGTGTCCTCGTCGAGGAAGGTCGACTCGATGACCAGCATGTCGGCCCCCTCGGCGAGCGTATGGACGCCCTCGCACAGCCGGGTGTCCATGACGAAGGCGAACCGCTGGCCGCGGCGCCGCTCGCTCACCTCGTCGAGGGTGACCCCGTTCAGCTCGCCGAGCCGCAGCAGCCGTCCGACGTCCGGCCCGCTGATCCCGTGGGCCGCCAGCCGCTCCGGCAGCATCCGGCGGGCGTCCGGCTCCACGAGGCGGTAGCCGTACGACTCGACGGGGTGCGACAGGCGGTGCGCCTCCAGGACGTACGACGGCGAGCGGTCCAGCTCGCCGTCGGCGGTCACCGGCCGCTGGATCAGCCGGACCGTCTCCCGGTAGGCGGTGGCGTACCGCAGCCGTTCGAAGAAGTGCTCCCCACTGGCCGGATAGTGGGCGGTGACCGGGTGCGGCACCCGGTCGAGGTTGATCCGCTGGATCACCCCGGCCAGGCCCAGCGAGTGGTCGCCGTGGAAGTGCGTGACACAGATCCGGTTCAGGTCATGGGCGGCGACCCCGGCGCGCAGCATCTGCCGCTGGGTGCCCTCTCCGGGGTCGAAGAGCAGCCCGTGACCGTCCCACCGCAGCAGATAGCCGTTGTGGTTGCGGTGCCGGGTGGGGACCTGGCTGGCGGTCCCGAGGACGACCAGTTCGCGTACGGACAAGTCGGCCCCGTCAGACCAGACGCTGCAGGTCGCGGCCGCCCAGCAGATGCGCATGGGCGTGGAAGATGGTCTGCCCGGCGCCGGGGCCGGTGTTGAACACGATGCGGTAGCCGGTCGCGTCGACCTTCTCCTCCGCGGCCAGCAGGCCCGCCTCGTGCAGCACGTCGCCGGCGATGGCCGGTTCCGCGGCGGACAGCTCCAGGGCGTTCGCGTAGTGCACCTTGGGGATCACCAGGATGTGGGTCGGGGCCTGGGGGTTGATGTCGCGGAACGCCACGGTGGTCTCGGTCTCCCGGACGATGGTCGCCGGCACCTCCCCCGCCGCGATCTTGCAGAACAGGCAATCGGCCTGCGGTTCTCCCGCCACCGGTGGCTCCTCCCAGCTCGTCCCCGTACGCACGGTGCATACGGCCCTCGGATGCTACCGGGCGGCACCCCATGGGGCGCGGCAAGGCCCGGGGTGCAGGCCGCGCGGGGGCGGCGGCGGTCCGTACGGGCACCGGGCGGGCGGGGCACGGCGGACCGTCCGCGGCGTCCGGTCCGCGGCTCACTAAGCTGTGGCCGGAAACGCTTTCGTCCACAACCGGGAGTTTTGCACCATGGCAACCACGCGCACCGCCACGACCCATTGGGAAGGCAACCTCCTGGAGGGCAAGGGCACCGTCGCCCTGGAGTCCTCCAAGGTCGGTACGTACGACGTGAACTGGCCCGCCCGCGCGGAGCAGCCGGGCGGCGTCACCAGCCCCGAGGAGCTCATCGCGGCGGCCCACTCCTCCTGCTACTCCATGGCCTTCTCGCACGGCCTGGCGGGCAAGGGGTACACCGTCGCGGCCCTCGACACCAAGGCCGACGTCACCTTCCAGCCCGGTGAGGGCATCACCGCCATCGCCCTGACCGTCAAGGCCAGCGTCCCCGGCCTGTCGGAGGAGGAGTTCCAGGCGGCGGCGCAGGACGCCAAGGCCAACTGCCCGGTGAGCCAGGCGCTGGCGGGCGTCAAGAACATCACGCTCTCGGCCGAGCTGGTCTGACCGGGCGGCCGGCCCGGGCCGGCCGCCTTCATGTGAACGGCGGTGCGCCGGCGGGCTCCTGAGGCCCGGCCGGCGCACCGCTGCGTTGTCAGTGGGCCGTGCCACGATCCTTGTGTGGAGAGTGAGGAACAGCCGGACACCCGCCGGGTCCCAGGGCCTGGCCGCCCCTGGCCCGTCGGACGGGCTCTAGCTCCAGCGCCCCGTGCGCCCCAGCAGCAGTGCCGTCGCCGCGGTGCCCGCCGTGGACGTACGCAGCACGGTCGTGCCCAGGCGGTAGGGCCGGGCGCCGGCCTCGGCGAAGGTGGCGAGCTCCTCCGGGGAGACGCCGCCCTCCGGGCCGACGACCAGCACGATCGAGCCCTGGGCGGGGAGTTCGGCGGTGGCCAGCGGGGAGCTGCCCTCTTCGTGGAGCACGGCCGCGAAGTCCGCGTCGGCGAGCAGGGCGGCCACCTGCTTGGTCGTCAGCGGGTCGGCGACCTGGGGAAAGGTCAGCCGGCGCGACTGCTTGCCCGCCTCGCGGGCCGTGGCGCGCCATTTGCCCAGCGCTTTGGCGGCCCGCTCGCCCTTCCACTGGGTGACGCAACGCGCCGCCGGCCAGGGCACGATGGCGTCCACACCGGTCTCGGTCATCGTCTCGACGGCCAGCTCGCCGCGGTCGCCCTTGGGGAGCGCCTGGACCACGGTGATCGTGGGCTGCGGCGGCTCCTCGGTGCGCAGCGCGGTGACCGCGACGGTGAGCCGGTCCTTGCCCTCGACGGCGGCGACCGTGCCGTGCGCACCGGTGCCCCGGCCGTCCGTCAGCACGACCTCCTCGCCGGTCCGCAGCCGGCGCACCGACACCGCATGCCGGCCCTCGGGACCGTCCAGGGTCAGCGTGCCCCCGGCCCGTACGTCCGCGAGCGAATCGATGAGGAAAACGGGCGCGGTCATGACGCGCCGCCGCCGCTGCGGGGCAGGGTCAATGCGGCGCGCGCCGCGTCCAGTTCGGCCGACAGCACCTCCACGAGCCGCCCGGCGGGCAGCTCCCGGGCCAGCCGGTGCCCCTGCCCCGCCCACAGATTCATACCTTGGGCATCGCCCGCCTTGGCCGCGGCCTTGCGGACGGTGGAGGTCAGGTAGTGGACGGCCGGGTAGGCGGCCGGTGCGTACGGGCCGTGCTCCCGCATGAAGCGGTTCACCAGCCCGCGGGCCGGCCGCCCGGAGAACGCCCGGGTCAACTCCGTATGGGTGAACAGGGGGTTGGTCAGCGCCTGCTTGTGCAACGGGTTGGCGCCCGACTCGGGGGTGGCGAGGAAGGCGGTGCCCAGCTGCGCCATGCACGCCCCGGCGGCGAGCACCGCCGCGATCTGCGAGCCGCGCATCAGCCCGCCCGCGGCGATCACCGGGATCTGTACGGCCTCGCGGACCTGGCCGAGCAGCGCCAGCAGCCCCAGCCCCGCCCCGGTCCCGTCGGCATGCGGATCGTCCCGGTGGGTGCCCTGGTGACCGCCGGCCTCCACGCCCTGCGCGCACACCGCGTCCGCGCCCGACCACTGTGCGGCCTGCGCCTCGGCGGCGGTGGTGACCGTGACGACCGTGTACGTACCGACCTGCGCGAACGAGTCGAGGACGGCGCGCGAGGGGCAGCCGAAGGTGAAGGACACCACCGGCACCGGGTCCTCCCGCAGGATCGCGAGCTTGGCCTCGTAGCCGTCGTCGACGGGCCCGTCGGTGTCGCCGAGCTCGGTCTCGTACCAGGTGGCCTCGCCCGCGAGTTGCTCGCGGTAGACGTCGACGACGGAGCCGTCGGCCAGGGACGGCTGCGGCATGAAGAGGTTGACGCCGAAGGGCCGGTCGGTCAGCGACCGCAGCTGTTTGATCTCCTGATACATCCCGTCGGCGGTTTTGTAGCCGGCGGCGAGGAAGCCGAGACCGCCGGCGCCGCAGACGGCGGCGGCCAGCTCGGGCCCGGATCCGCCGCCCGCCATGGGGGCCTGCACGATCGGGTAGCGGCAGAGATCGGTGAGCGCGGTGGGCATGACCACATCGTGTCACGCCCACCGCCTCGCCCCGCATCGGGGCCACGCTGTGGCGGCTTGCCCGGGGCCCGCTGTCGGACCCCGGCCCACCTGGGGCTATCGCCCGTTGAAGGCGTCCTTCAGGCGCGAGAACAACCCCTGCTGCCCGGGCTGGAACTGCCCCGTGGGCCGCTCCTCACCGCGGAGCTTGGCCAGCCGCCGCAGCACCTCTTCCTGCTCGGGGTCGAGCTTGGACGGCGTCTGCACCTCGACATGGACGATGAGGTCGCCGCGGCCGCCACCGCGCAGATGCGTCACCCCGCGCTGGTGCAGCGGAATGGACTGGCCGGACTGGGTGCCGGGCCGGACATCGATCTCCTCGACCCCGTCCAGCGTCTCCAGGGGGCACTTGGTGCCCAGCGCCGCCGCCGTCATCGGGATGGTGACCGTGCAGTGCAGATCGTCGCCGCGCCGCTGGAAGACCGCGTGCGGCAGCTCGTGGATCTCCACATAGAGGTCGCCGGCGGGGCCGCCGCCGGGGCCGACCTCGCCCTCGCCCGCGAGCTGGATGCGGGTGCCGTTGTCGACACCCGCCGGGATCTTGACGGTCAGGGTGCGGCGCGAGCGGATCCGGCCGTCGCCGGCACACTCGGGGCACGGCGTCGGTACGACCGTGCCGAAGCCCTGGCACTGCGGGCACGGCCGGGACGTCATGACCTGGCCGAGGAAGGACCGGGTGACCTGCGAGACCTCACCGCGGCCGCGGCACATGTCACAGGTCTGCGCCGAGGTGCCGGGCGCCGCGCCCTCGCCGGTGCACGTCGTACAGACGATGGCGGTGTCGACCTGGATGTCCTTGGTCGTGCCGAAGGCCGCTTCGTTCAGCTCGACGTCGAGGCGGATCATGGCGTCCTGGCCCCGGCGGGTGCGCGAGCGCGGGCCGCGCTGCGACGCGGTGCCGAAGAAGGCGTCCATGATGTCGGAGAAGTTGCCGAAGCCCGCGCCGAATCCGCCCGCGCCCTGGCCGCCACCGGCCTGCGAGAGCGGGTCGCCGCCGAGGTCGTAGACCTGCTTCTTCTGCGGATCCGACAGGACCTCGTAAGCGGCGTTGATCTCCTTGAACCGCTCTTGGGTCTTGGGGTCCGGGTTCACGTCCGGGTGCAGCTCGCGCGCCAGCCGACGGAAGGCCTTCTTGATCTGGTCCTGCGAGGCGTCGCGGCCGACGCCGAGGACCGAGTAGTAGTCCGTGGCCACTTACGACTCCGCGAGGATTTGTCCGACGTAACGTGCCACTGCGCGTACCGCTCCCATCGTTCCGGGGTAGTCCATGCGGGTCGGTCCGACCACGCCGAGTTTGGCGACTGCCTCGTCGCCCGAACCGTAGCCGACCGCGACGACCGATGTGGACGTCAGGCCTTCATGGGCATTCTCATGCCCGATACGTACGGTCATGCCCGAGTCCTTGGCCTCCCCGAGCAGCTTGAGCAGCACCACATGCTCCTCAAGAGCCTCCAGCACCGGCCGGATGGTCAGTGGAAAGTCGTGCCCGAAGCGCGTGAGATTGGCGGTACCGCCGATCACCAGTCGCTCTTCGGTCTCCTCCACCAAAGTCTCCAGCAACACCGACAGCACTGTCGAGACCGTGCCGCGGTCGTCCTGCTCGAAGGACTCCGGGAGATCCTGCACCAACTGGGGCACATCCGCGAACCTGCGGCCCACGACCCGGCTGTTGAGCCGGGCCCGCAGATCCGCCAGGGACATCTCGCCGAACGGCGCCTGGCAGTCGATCAGTCGCTGCTCGACCCGCCCGGTGTCCGTGATCAGTACGAGCATCAGGCGGGCCGGGGCCAGCGCCAGCAGCTCGACGTGCCGGACCGTCGAGCGGGTCAGGGAGGGGTACTGGACGACCGCGACCTGCCGGGTCAGCTGCGCCAGCAGCCGGACCGTGCGGCCGACCACGTCATCGAGGTCGACAGCGCCGTCCAGGAAATTCTGGATCGCCCGCCGCTCCGGGCTGGACAGCGGCTTGACGCCGGCCAGCTTGTCGACGAACAGCCGGTAGCCCTTGTCGGTCGGGATCCGCCCGGCACTGGTGTGCGGCTGGGCGATGAATCCCTCGTCCTCCAGGGCTGCCATGTCGTTGCGGATCGTCGCCGGGGAGACGCCCAGCTGATGCCGCTCGGTGAGTGCCTTGGAGCCGACCGGCTCCTCCGTCCCGACATAGTCCTGGACGATGGCGCGCAGCACTTCGAGCCTGCGTTCACTGAGCATTCCGCGCACCTCCAGTCCGGCCGTCCCGGCGTCTCGTTCCTCCTGGCACTCACACGGGCAGAGTGCCAGGCCCTGAGCCAGTGTACGGCCGAGTAGCACGGCCACGGCAAGGGCGGCCGTGCGGAGCACCCGCCCGATGACCGTGTTCGGGCGATCTGCCGGGCAACGCTATCGCGAGGGCGCTAGCGTCTCGGTATGCACACTGCTTGGGAAGAGGCCGGCTGGGAACGGCTTGGTGACGGTGTCGCCAGGCGCCGGATGCCGGGGTGGGACGAGACGATCGGGGTGATCGCGGGGACCACCGGCGTCATGATCGTCGACACCGGTGCGACCCTTCGCGACGGCGCGGAGCTGCGCCGGACGATCCGCGGTGTGCTGGGCCGGGACGTGACGCATGTCGCGCTCACCCACCCCCATTTCGATCATGTGCTGGGCACCGCCGCCTTCGCGGGCGTCGAGGTGTTCGGCGCGGCCGGCCTCGGCGACCTCCTGCGGCGCGGCAAGGACGAGCTGCGGCACAGCGCGGTGCGGCACGGCGTCGACCGGAACGCCGCCGCGGAGGCCGCCGACCTGGTGGTCGCCCCGCACCACCACGTCCACGGCCAGCTGACCGTCGAACTCGGCGAGCGTCAGGTGCTGCTCGCCAACGTCGGCCCCGGGCACACCGCCCACGATCTCGCGGTCCTGGTCCCGGGCCGGCAGGGCGCCCCCGAGATCGTCTTCTGCGGCGATCTGGTCGAGGAGTCCGGTGAGCCCCAGGCGGGCCCGGACGCGCTGCCGCAGCAGTGGCCCGGCGCGCTGGACCGGCTGCTGGCCCTCGGCGGCGAGGACGCGGTCTACGTCCCCGGCCACGGCGCCGTGGTGGACGCCGCCTTCGTCCACGCCCAACGGGACGCGCTGGCGGCCCGCTTCGGCGTCGCCCCCGCCCCCTGACTCCTGACCCCTGCCCGTCGGCCCGTCCGCCCGACCGGCCGTTCCTCTCCTGCGAACAGAACAGGCCCCATGCAGAGCAAGCGCTACAGCCCCGACCTGACCCCGTCCTGGAAGAAGCAGCGGCCGGCTCCCGAGGTACCGGCCGACCCCGATCTGGTCGTCGAGGAGGTGGCCACGGGCTTCTGCGGCGCGGTGATCCGCTGCGAGAAGACGGCCGAGGGCCCGACGGTCACCCTGGAGGACCGCTTCGGCAAGCACCGCGTCTTTCCGATGACCCCACGCGGCTTCCTCCTGGAGGGCAAGGTCGTCACGCTCGTACGCCCCCAGGGCCGCCCGGCGCCGAGCGCTCCGGTGCGTACGGCGTCCGGCTCACTCGCCGTCCCCGGCGCACGGGCCCGGGTCGCGCGCGCCGGGCGCATTTATGTGGAGGGCCGGCACGACGCCGAACTGGTCGAGCGGGTATGGGGCGATGATCTGCGCATCGAGGGCGTCGTCGTGGAGTACCTGGAGGGCATCGACGACCTCCCGGCGATCGTCCGCGGCTTCTCCCCCGGCCCCGATGCGCGGCTGGGCGTGCTCGTGGACCACCTCGTTCCCGGCTCCAAGGAGTCACGGATCGCGGCCGAGGTCACCGGTGGTCATGCGCTCGTCGTCGGCCACCCGTACATCGACGTGTGGGAGGCGGTGAAGCCGTCGTCCGTCGGCATCCCGGCCTGGCCGTCCGTCCCGCGGGGGCAGGACTGGAAGACGGGGGTGTGCCGGGCGCTGGGCTGGCCGGAAAACACCGGGGCGGCGTGGCAGCGGATCCTGTCGTGCGTGCACTCCTACAAGGACCTGGAGCCACAACTCCTGGGCCGGGTGGAGGAGTTGATCGATTTCGTTACGGCCGGCGGTGCCGTCTGACGTTGGCGAGAGTCCCGAACTCGTGGGTGTCCAGTACGGCATCGAGCTGGTCCAACGGCACGGGGTCGCCGAACTTGAAGATCGACTGCAACTGGTAGTCGGCTGTCTCACCGGTACCAGTGGGCTCAGTGAGCAAAACGCAGTGGCCCACGATGGGGTCGATGATCAGGTAGATGGGCAGTCTGCCCGCCGCGTAAATCGAGCGCTTGATGACATAGTCATGATCAACACTGGTCTTGGACACGACCTCGACGACCATCCTGATCACCTCTGGCGGCATCAGCCGACCGGAGCCCGGTCCGGTTCCGCGTTCCACCAGCACGAGGTCTGGCTGGGGCTCACTGGACTCTTGGGGAAGCGCGACATCCTGGGTTTGCAGGCGCCGCCACATCTTCCTCGGAAATTGGTCCACGACAGCTTCCACGATGTCGTTATGGACCACGTCCGGCCCCGCCATCATCACGATATTCCCCCGGAGGAGCTCGATCTTGATCCCTTCGGGAACCTCAAGATTCTCGAAGAGCTCCGTCATCCGGCGTTCATCCACAGCGGTCATCTCCGTGGCCTCCGTTTCCTGTCGCCGTGTATACGGCACAGGCTAGGAACAGCCTAGGCGGCCCCGCAGGCCCGCCGCATCGGTTCACTCGTTCGAGGATCAGTCCACCAGATCCCGCACCACCGCGTCAGCCAGCAGCCGCCCCCGGAGTGTCAGCACGGCCCGGCCGGCCTCGTACGGCGCCGGCTCCAGCAGCCCGTCCTCCAGGGCGCGGGCCGCCGCCCGCGCCCCCGCCGGGGCGAGCAGGTCCAGCGGGCAGCCGGCCGAGAGCCGCAGCTCCAGGAGGATGCGTTCGACGCGGCGGTCCTCACCGGTCAGCACCTCACGGCCGGCGCCCGGGGAGCGGCCTTCGGTGAGGGCCTGGGCGTACGCGCCGGGGTGCTTCACGTTCCACCAGCGGACGCCGCCGACGTGGCTGTGGGCGCCCGGGCCCGCGCCCCACCAGTCGGCGCCGGTCCAGTACAGCTCGTTGTGGCGGCAGCGGGCGGCGTGGGTGGTGGCCCAGTTGGAGACCTCGTACCAGTGGAACCCGGCGGCGGTCAGGGCCTCTTCCGCGAGGAGATAGCGGTCGGCGTGGACGTCGTCGTCGGTCATCGGGACCTCGCCGCGGCGGATCCGGCGGGCCAGCTGGGTGCCCTCCTCGACGATCAGGGCGTAGGCGGAGACGTGGTCGGGGCCGGCGCCGAGGGCGGCGTCGAGGGATGCGCGCCAGTCGTCGTCGGTCTCGCCCGGGGTGCCGTAGATCAGGTCGAGGTTGACGTGCTCGAACCCGGCGGCGCGGGCCTCGGCGACGCAGGCTTCGGGACGCCCGGGCGTGTGCGTACGGTCGAGGATCTTGAGGACGTGCTGCCGGGCGCTCTGCATGCCGAAGGAGACGCGGTTGAAGCCGCCCGCGCGCAGTTCGGCGAGGTAGCGGGGGTCGACGGACTCCGGGTTGGCCTCGGTGGTGATCTCGGCGCCGGGCGCCAGGCCGAATTCCTCGCGGATCGCGGCCAGCATCCGGGCGAGGTCGGCGGCGGGCAGCAGGGTCGGGGTGCCGCCGCCGACGAAGACCGTCTCGACCGGGCGCGGGTCGTCGCCCAGCACCTTGCGGGCCAGCCGGATCTCGTCCACGACGGTGTCGGCGTAGTTGTCCCGGGAGGCCAGGGCGCCGCCGGAGCCGCGCAGCTCGCTCGCGGTGTAGGTGTTGAAGTCGCAGTAGCCGCAGCGGGTCGCGCAGTACGGCACATGCAGGTAGAAGCCGAGGGGCCGCCCGGCCGCCCCCGCCCGCGCATGACCGGGCAGCGCCCCGTCCTCGGGCATGGGCTCACCATCAGGCAGTGCGGAAGGCATGACATCCATTGTCCGTCATGCCGCGACCGGCACCGTTCCCCCGGTTACGGGGCCCCGCTCCCCGCCGCTTGGAGCACCAGCAGGGCCAGATCGTCGTCGGGCGGGGTCGGGCCGAAGGCGTGGACGGTGGTGCGGAGGTGCTCGGCGAGGGCGGTGGCGTCCAGGCCCACACCGGCCGCGAGGGCGGTGGCCAGGCCGTCCTCGTCGTCGAAGAGCCGCCGGCCGGAGCGCCGCTCGGTCACCCCGTCGGTGACACACAGCAGGGTCTCACCGGGGCGGAGGTCGAACGATTCGCTGACGTACGACGCGTCCTCGACCACCCCCAGCAGCATCTGCGGCGCCGCGACACAGCGGACCACGCCGTCCGTGCCCAGCACCAGCGGCAGCGGATGGCCGGCGCTGGCGAGGGTGCAGCGGGCGCCGCGGGACCCGCGGGAGTCGCCGGGGTAGGGGACGATCTCGCCGTAGAGCAGGGACAGGAAGCGGGCCTGTTCGCCCTCCACGCGGATCTCGACGGGCGCCTCGGCCCCGGCACCGGCCGCCGCCACCGCGGCCGCGACCGCCGCGACCGAGTCCGCAGCCTCCCGCGCCATGGTCTTGTTGAGCCGGTCGAGCACCGCCGCGACCCCGAAGCCGTCGCGGGCCAGCAGCCGCAGCACCGGCCGGGCCAGCCCGGTCACCGCGGCCGCCTCGGGGCCGCTGCCGCAGACATCGCCGAGGGCGAAGCACCAGCGGCCGTCCCCGGCGTCGAAGAGGTCCCAGAAGTCGCCGCCCGCCCAGGCGCCCTCCCGCGGCTCGTAGACCACCGCGGACTCCACACCGGGCACCTGCGCCCGCCCGCAGGGCAGCAGCCGGCGCTGCAGGACCTGGCTGATGCGCTCCTGACGGCTGTAGGCGCGGGCGGTGGCGACGGCGCGGGCGACCCGGCGGCCCAGGTCCTCGATCAGCGCGACCAGCGCGTCGGGGAAGGCCGGCAGTCCGCCCCGGCCGAGCAGCAGGGTGCCCAGCCGCCGACCGCCGGCGACCAGGGGGCAGGCCAGCACGGCGCCGGGTCCGTCGTCCTCCCCCGCTCCGTGCGCCCAGGGCCAGCGGACCGGGACGGGTGCGCTGCCGGACGGGCCGCTGCCCGCAAGATCCGGCGGCTGCTTCTCCAGCGCCGCACGCAGCGGGTCGATACGGCACTCGGAGGTGTGCCAGACACCGGCGAGCCGCTGCTCCTCGCCGGCCGGTGCGATGCCCCGGCCGGGCGCCCCGCCGTCGCCGTCGTAGAGCCACACGGCATACCATTCGGCGAGCCGCGGCACGATCAACTGGGCCGCGAGGGCGGCGACCTGGTCCGCGTCGAGCTGGCCGGAGAGCAGGTCGGAGGCCTCGGCGAGGAAGGAGAGGGCGCCGTTGTCGACCCGGCCGGAATCGTGATCCGGCCGGACGGCCCGGCGCGGCGCCGGGGCGAGCAGCTCCGCCGCCCGCAGCTCACGCTGCAACAGCCGGTCGTCGAAGGCGAGCTCCGGCTCCAGCCGCCCGGCGTCGTCCGCGGCACCCAGGGGAAGCCGGAACCAGACGGTCTTCATGGCCCGGCGGTAGGTGATGCCCCAGGATTCGGCGACCGCGCTGATCAACTGGAGGCCGTGGCCGCCGGTTTCGGAGGCGGCGCTGTCGTGGCGGGCGCGGATCGGCTGGGTGGGGTGGTGGTCGGAGACCTCGATGAGGATGCCGGGGCCGGGGACGCCGTCGAGGCCCGCGCCGGGGGCGGCTTCCGTGTACGGCACCCCCGGAGCGGACCGCTCGCCGTTGCGGCCCCCGTACGGCTCCGGGCCCGGCCACTGCGCGCCCTGCGGGTCCAGCCGGCAGCGCAGCTCGACGGTGGTGCCCGCATGCACCACCGCGTTGGTCACCAGCTCGCTGACCAGCAGCTCCGCCTCGTCCGCGAGCCGGCTGGTCAGCCACTGGGCACCGGGAAGTTCCTGAGCGGCCCAGTCGGCGAAGGCGGACCGGACCAACCGCCGGGCGGCGGCAGCGGCCCGCGGATCACCGGGCAGGCTGGCCCGCAGGAAACGGGTTGCCGGACCGCCGCCGGGCTGGCCGGTCATCGTCGTGCGCGCCGCTGTGACGTCGTCGTCCCGTGGAGACGAAGTTGTCGTCCTCATTGAGCAACTCCCGAGCAGCTCCGCTACAGCGCCGGATGCGCCAACAACAGAGTGACAGAACGAGCGCAGTCATAAGCACTGAGTCACACAAGTGGGTGGTCATGGCGTCCAATTCGGCTGACGCACCGAGGGAGTTGGCCGACGCGCGCAGCGGCGCCCGGAAACCCATCTGGACGAGGGCAGCGGGGACCACGGTTCCCGCCACGGCCGACTTCACCCATACGGGTGCGGCGGCACGGGGCGGGCGGGGTGCGGCGGTACGGGACAGGCCAGGCCGCCGCACCCCGCGACTGGCCGGGCCCGCCGCACCACGGCCCCCGGCCCGCCGCACCGCGGCTACGATTCGCGCGAGCCGGCGTACATCTCGTCGAGCAGGTCCTTGAACGCCCGCTCCACCACCGGCCGCTTGATCTTGAGGCTGGGGGTCACCTCACCGTGCTCGATGTCCAGGTCACGCGGCAGCAGCCGGAACTTGCGGATCTGCTGCCAGCGCTGGAGCCCTTCGTTGACCCGCTCGACATAGCCGTCGACCAGCTCGCGGGCCTGGTCGGTGGCGACGACCTCGGCGTAGCTCTTGCCCGCCAGACCGTGTTCCGCGGCCCAGGTCATGATCGTCGGCTCGTCCAGGGCGATCAGCGCGGTGCAGAAATTCCGGTTGGCGCCGTGCACCAGGACATTGGAGACGAACGGACAGACCGCCTTGAACTGACCCTCCACCTCGGCCGGCGCGATGTACTTCCCGCCCGAGGTCTTGATCAGGTCCTTCTTGCGGTCGGTGATCCGCAGATAGCCGTCCGGGGAGAGCTCGCCGATGTCTCCGGTGTGGAACCAGCCGTCCTCCTCCAGGACTTCGGCGGTCTTGTCCGGCAGGCCGTGGTAGCCCTGCATGATGCCGGGGCCGCGCAGCAGGATCTCGCCGTCCTCGGCGATCCGCACCTCGGTGCCGGGCAGCGGCTTGCCGACCGTGCCGGTGCGGTAGGCCTCGCCGGGGTTGACGAAGCTGGCGGCGCTGGACTCCGTCAGGCCGTAGCCCTCCAGGATGTGGATGCCGGCGCCGGAGAAGAAGTAGCCGATCTCCGGGGAGAGCGCGGCCGAGCCGGAGACCGCGGCGCGCAGCCGGCCGCCGAACGCCTCCCGCAGCTTGGCGTAGACGAGCGCATCGGCGATCTTGTGCTTGGCGCCGAGGGTGAAGGGCACGGAGGCGGTGCCGGTGCGGCGGAAGTTGTCCTGCGAGACCTTGGCGTACTCGCGGGCCACCTCGGCCGCCCACTGGAAGATCTTGTACTTGGCGCCGCCGCCCGCCCGGGCCTTGGCCGCCACACCGTTGTAGACCTTCTCGAAGATCCGCGGGACGGCCGCCATGTACGTGGGACGGACCACCGGCAGATTCTCGATGATCTTGTCGACCCGGCCGTCGACGGCGATCACCTGGCCGGTGGCGATCTGCCCGGCGGTCAGCACCTTGCCGAAGACGTGCGCCAACGGCAGCCAGAGGTACTGCACATCGTCCTCGGCGACCAGCCCGGTCGCCTGGATCGCGCGGGCCATGTACGACCAGCAGTCGTGCGGCAGCCGTACACCCTTGGGGCGGCCGGTGGTGCCGGAGGTGTAGATCAGCGTCGCCAGCTGGTCGGCGCGCAGCGCGGCGACCCGCTCCTTGACGCACTCCGGGTGGCTCTCCAGATGGGCGGTGCCCCGCTTCTCCAGCTCGGCGAGGGTGAGCACCCAGCCCTCGGGGTCCTCGGCCGCGGGCTGGACGCCGGTGTCGTCTATGACGACCACATGCGCCAGCTCGGGCAGCTCCGCACGCCGCTCGCGGGCCTTGGCCAGCTGTCCGGCGTCCTCCGCGATCAGCACCCGGCTGCCGGAGTCGGACAGGATGTAGGCGGTCTCCTCGGTGTTGGTGCTGGGGTAGACCGTGGTGGTGGCGGCGCCGGAGCACAGCACGCCGAGGTCGGCGAGGATCCATTCGACGCGGGTGTTGGCGGCGAGCGCCACCCGCTCCTCGGGTCGCACCCCCAGGGCGATGAGCCCGGCGGCGACGGCGTAGACGCGGTCAGCGGCCTGGGCCCAGCTGATCACCTTCCAGTCGTCCGGTCCCTGTCCCGAGGCCGGCGGGACCGGATAGCGATAGGCCTCGATATCGGGCGTGGCCGCGACCCGCTCCAGGAAGAGGTGTGCCACCGAGGGCGGCCGGTTTTCGATCAGCGTGTGGGTGTCCGTCACGGCGTCCTCCGGGGCCCGCTTCGTTGCTGGTGACTCGCGAGTAACCTTGAGCAGAGATCAGAGTAAGGCGCGAGACGCCGCCGCGTAAGGGGCTGTGGACGACTCGTTCACGATGTGACCGGCACGATAGGTGTACGTAGCACCCGCAATGCCCGATAGTGCGCCACCCCGGCCCCCACACCGCGCCTACCTGGCAGAACGGATCACACCGCCCCGACAGCGGGCTCCACACTCCTTCCACATTCCCTCCAGGATTCCTCCCTGGATCCCTTCCGTCGTGCGTCCGGAAAGACGGCAGGGCGCCGGCCTCCGAGGAGACCGACGCCCTGCCGCACTGCCGCGCGGCCGCTCCCGGCCGGGCGCCACGCCTCACTACTGCGTGCTTCTTCCTACTTCTTCGCCTTCGCGTCGCCGTCGGAGTCCGAGGACAGCACCGCGATGAAGGCCTCCTGCGGGACCTCCACGCTGCCGACCATCTTCATCCGCTTCTTGCCTTCCTTCTGCTTCTCCAGCAGCTTCCGCTTACGGGAGATGTCACCGCCGTAGCACTTGGCGAGGACGTCCTTGCGGATGGCGCGGACCGTCTCACGGGCGATGACCCGGCTGCCGATGGCGGCCTGGATCGGCACCTCGAAGCTCTGCCGCGGGATCAGCTCCCGCAGCTTGGCGACCAGCCGGACACCGTAGGCGTAGGCCTTGTCCTTGTGGCAGATCGCGGAGAACGCGTCGACCTTGTCGCCGTGCAGCAGGATGTCGACCTTCACCAGGTCGGCGACCTGCTCGCCGGTGGGCTCGTAGTCCAGCGAGGCATAGCCACGGGTCTTGGACTTGAGCTGGTCGAAGAAGTCGAAGACCACCTCGGCGAGCGGGAGGGTGTAGCGGATCTCGACCCGGTCCTCGGAGAGGTAGTCCATGCCGAGGAGGTTGCCGCGGCGGGTCTGGCACAGCTCCATGATCGCACCGATGAACTCGCTGGGCGCCAGGATCGTGGCCCGGACGACCGGCTCGTGCACCTTGTCGATCTTGCCCGTCGGGAACTCGCTCGGGTTGGTGACCTCGTGCTCGGCGCCGTCCTCCATGTCCACGCGGTAGACCACGTTGGGGGCGGTGGCGATCAGATCGAGGCCGAACTCGCGCTCCAGGCGCTCGCGGATGACCTCCAGATGCAGCAGGCCCAGGAAGCCGACGCGGAAGCCGAAGCCGAGGGCCGCGGAGGTCTCCGGTTCGTAGACCAGCGCGGCGTCGTTGAGCAGCAGCTTGTCCAGCGCGTCGCGCAGCTCGGGGTAGTCCGAGCCGTCCAGCGGATACAGCCCCGAGAACACCATCGGCTTGGGGTCCTTGTAGCCGCCCAGCGCCTCCTCGGCCCCCTTGGCGAGCTGGGTGATCGTGTCGCCCACCTTGGACTGCCGGACGTCCTTCACACCGGTGATCAGATAGCCGACCTCACCGACGGACAGGCCGTCGGCGGCCTTCATCTCCGGCGAGTTCGTGCCGATCTCCAGCAGCTCATGAGCGGCGCCGGTCGACATCATCTTGATGCGCTCGCGCTTGCCGAGCGTGCCGTCGACGACCTTCACGTACGTCACGACACCGCGGTAGGCGTCGTAGACCGAGTCGAAGATCATCGCGCGGGCGGGGGCGTCCTTGACGCCGACCGGGGCCGGCACCTCGCGGACGACCTTGTCCAGCAGCTCGGCCACGCCGACGCCGGTCTTCGCGGAGACCCTCAGCACGTCCTCGGGGTCGCAGCCGACCAGATTGGCCAGCTCGGCGGCGAACTTCTCGGGCTGCGCGGCCGGCAGGTCGATCTTGTTGAGGACGGGGATGATCGTGAGGTCGTGCTCCATCGCCAGGTAGAGGTTGGCGAGCGTCTGGGCCTCGATGCCCTGAGCGGCGTCGACGAGGAGGAGGCAGCCCTCGCACGCGGCGAGCGAGCGGGACACCTCATACGTGAAGTCGACGTGGCCCGGGGTGTCGATCATGTTGAGGATGTGGGTCGTGCCACTGCCCTCTTCCCCCTCGGAGGGGGCCCAGGGCAGCCGGACCGCTTGGGACTTGATCGTGATGCCGCGCTCGCGCTCGATGTCCATGCGGTCGAGGTACTGCGCGCGCATCTGCCGCTGGTCGACGACACCGGTGAGCTGGAGCATCCGGTCGGCGAGCGTCGACTTGCCGTGGTCGATGTGCGCGATGATGCAGAAGTTACGGAGGAGGGCCGGATCGGTACGGCTCGGCTCCGGCACGTTCGTAGGGGTCGCGGGCACGCAGGGTCCATTCAGTGAACGCGGGTAGGCGGGACTCGGGTATATGACGTCTCCCCCCATGGTCCCATGCGCGACGGCCTCGGTCCGGTTTGGGCGGGGCGGGGAGGGGGCGAGGGCTTCCGGGGAACGTGCGGGAGGGCGTCTCGGGGGCTTCTGCGGGCTGGGGCCGTTAGGGGGCTGGCTGCTTCAGCGTCCGGAGGGGCCGCCCTGGCGAGGGGCAGGCCGGACGGCAGGTCCGGTCCGGTTTGGGAGGCCGTGGACCCTGCTGGTAGCCTGGTCCACTGCGCTTCGTGCCCTCTCTCGTACGAGGCGCAACTCGAAACTCCAACGAACCTGAAAAGGCTCTTTCGTGGCGAACATCAAGTCCCAGATGAAGCGGATCAAGACCAACGAGAAGGCTCGTCAGCGCAACAAGGCTGTCAAGTCCACTCTGAAGACCGCGATCCGTCGCACCCGCGAGGCCGTGGAGGCCGGTGACCTGCAGAAGGCAGCCACCGCCCAGGCCGAGGCGGCCAAGAAGCTCGACAAGGCCGTCAGCAAGGGTGTCATCCACAAGAACGCCGCCGCCAACAAGAAGTCGGCGCTGGCGAAGAAGGTCGCGACCCTCAAGGGCTGACCTTCTCCCTCGGAAGAAGGTCCTCGGCCTGTCCAGGCCTGATCTTCGTCCCACCGCAATACCAGAGCAGTAACCCTGCCGACAGGGACCCAGCGGCCCCTCTCTCCGCTCCCTGACCGGTGCACCACCGCGCCGCACACGGCCTGCGTTCGCCACGCGGGTGCGGCGCACCCGGCTCGCCCGGCGTACACCGCCGACGAAGCCACTCTCGCTCGAGACGAAGGCCCCGCCTCCCCTTCCCCAGGGATGAGGCGGGGCCTTTGTCGTGGGGTTGAAGTTGTGGGATCTGGGTTGTGGGGGTTGTTGTGGGGTTTGGGTTGCGGGGATTGCCTTACGGGGTTTGCGTTATGGCCGTCGTTACGGGGTTTGAGTCGGGGGTTGGTTTTGCGAGCATCTGTTGCGTGCGGCTTTTGCTGTGCGGGGCATTCTGTGCGGGATTTGTCGCGGCGGATTCGATACGGGGGTTTCCTGCGTGGGCAATTGTGCGCGGGATGCGCGTGATGGCCATGAGGTAAGGGAGCTCCGCGGGATGCGCTCTTGCATGCGGGGCGCGGCCGGTACTCGCCGGCTCGGCGGCCGTCGGAAAAATCTGCTTCGCAGAGCCGGTTCTGTTTTCGGCGATGTCCGCTAATCTTCGGCCATGTCCATATCGGGGGAACAAAACAATCCATACTCCCAGCCACAGCCCCTTCCCTACGGTCAGGTGCCCGCGCCACAGAATCCGGTGCCCCCGCCACAGAATCCGTACGCACAGCAGCCCCCGCCACAAGGGCCGGGCGGCGGATACGGCTATCCGGCAGCCGGCATACCCTCGCCTCCTCCGGGGCCACCCGGCACACCCGTGCCCGGCGCTCCTGCAGATGCGGGCCGCACCAAGGCCGGCTGGCTCTGGGCGATCGGCGGCGCCGTCGCCGCCTCCGCGATCTGGGCCTCCGTGCTGTTCGCCACCGGCAGCTTCTCGGACGAGCCCAGCCCCGACCTGGCCGGGTACGGCTACACCGGCGATCTGTGTGCGGACACCTCGCTGACCCCGTTTGAGAACGCCCACTTCAAGACCAAGACGAGCACGTCCTCCAAGGACGCCAACCCGCAGCACAGCGGCGCCCAGCTGAACACCATGGACACCATGTCGTGCAACGTCTCGCTGGAACCGGCGAACGGCGGCAGCGCCGACTACTCCTCGACCTGGATGTACAACACCGTCACGCTGCACAAGAAGACCGACCCGGCACCGGAGTTCGCCGACAGCTACCGCTCGTACGAGAAGCAGGAGACCTCGACCCGCTACACGGTCGAGAACCTGCCGGGCATCGGTGACGAGGCCTACCTCGTGACCCGGAGCGACGACGGCAGCTCAAGCAACAGCTCGTATGTGATCCTCGCTATCCGGGACGGCTGGGTGACATACCAGTCGACGTGGTCGAGCTATGCGTCGAGCAGCAGCACGGCCAGGCAGCCGACCTCCACCGAGGTGGCGACGATGCTGAAGACCAGCGCAACGGAGACGCTCAAGCGGCTGCAGAGCACGCGGTCGCGATGAGCGGCCGTGAGAAGGGGGCGCGGTAAGGGGTCGCGATGAGCGGCCGTGAGAAGGGGGCGCGGTAAGGGGTCGCGATGAGCGGCCGTGAGAAGGGGGCGCGGTAAGGGGTCGCGATAGGCAGTCGCGAGAAGAGAACCCGGCGGGCCAGCGGCGGCCCGCGGCTCGTCGGGTGCCGCCGTGCCGCGCCCCCTGCCGTCCATGGCGCCCGTGCCGCCCCGGCCCACGGTGCGTGGCCGTACCGCCGACCGCAACGCGCCACGCGCCGCCGCTCCTTCAGCGCGAACGGGCCGCCCGGGCGATCACCACAACGGCCTTCTCCAGGGCGTACGCCGGATCGTCCCCGCCGCCCTTGACGCCCGCATCGGCCGCCGCCACCGCGCGCAGCGCCGTGGCCACGCCGTCCGCCGACCAGCCGCGCATCTGCTGGCGCACCCGGTCGATCTTCCAGGGCGGCATGCCCAGTTCGCGGGCGAGGTCGCCGGGCCGAGCACCACGCGGGGCGGAGGCCAGCTTGCCGATGGCGCGGACGCCCTGGGCGAGCGCGCTGGTGATCATGACGGGGGCGACACCGGTGGAGATCGCCCAGCGCAACGCCTCCAGCGCCTCGGCGGCCCGGCCCTCGACGGCGCGGTCCGCGACGGTGAAGCTCGACGCCTCCGCCCGGCCCGTGTAATAGCGCGCGACGACGGCCTCGTCGATCATGCCCTCGATATCGGCGACCAGCTGCGAACAGGCCGACGCCAGCTCCCGGAGATCGCTGCCGATCGCCTCGACCAGCGACTGGCAGGCCTCGGGCGTCGCCGAACGTCCGACCGCACGGAACTCGCCCCGGACGAAGGCCAGCCGGTCGGCCGGCTTGGTCATCTTGGGGCAGGCGATCTCACGCGCGCCGGCCTTACGGGCAGCATCCAGCAGGCCCTTCCCCTTGGCGGCGCCGGCATGCAGCAGCACCAGCGTGATCTCCTCGGCGGGCGAGCCGAGATACGCCTTGACGTCCTTGATCGTGTCCGCGGACAGATCCTGGGCGGCCCGCACCACCACGACCTTGCGCTCGGCGAACAGGGAGGGGCTGGTCAGCTCGGCGAGGGTGCCGGGCTGCAGCTGATCGGGGGTGAGGTCACGCACATCGGTGTCCGCGTCGGCCGCCCGGGCAGCCGCCACCACCTGCTGCACCGCGCGGTCGAGCAGCAGGTCTTCCTGGCCCACCGCGATCGTGACGGGGGCGAGCGGGTCGTCGTGAGCTGTCTTCCTGGCCATCGCGGTCCAGCATCCCACGCCCCACTGACAACCGGCCCCGGACCGCCCGCCCCCTGCCGCTTCGAACCGCCCTCCCCTGTCGGACAATGGCCAGGTGAACGATGCTTCCCCACACCCACGACACGTACGGCATGTGCTGGTACTGCCCGACCGCGACGCAGCGGAGGAGGTGGCCGAAGCCCTGACGGAGCGGTTCGGTCTCGCCGAGGAGCCTCAGCTCGTACGGGACGCCCTGGCCGGTGAGGACGACGCCGAGGACGCGCAGTGGCTGGTGGTGGTCGAAGACCCGGACGCCGTCCACGACCCGGAGCAGCTGCACGACCTCGCGGCGGCGCACGAGGGCTGGCGCGAGGCGGAGTGACATCCGGAGCCGGGTGCGGGGGCGGCGGGCGGGTGCCCGGTAGCGCGTGAGGTCGCCTGACCACGAGCCTCAGGCTTCGGTACCAGGCCCGGACGCCCGCACCCCACCGACCACGGGCTCTCGCTCCAGCACCATCCCGAAATGCTCGCGGTAGGCGGCGAGAACCTCGCCCGCACCCACCTGACGCTCCTCGCGTACGCCGTCCGCCCCGGTGATCACGAGCGTACGACCGGAGAGCGTGACCCGCCCGGTCTCCGTCAGCCGGGAGCACACCAGGGACTGGGTGAAGTGCGACCGGGGCGAGGTCCGGTTCCACCAGCAGCCCACCTCGAAGTCCTCCAAGGCACGCGGGCGTTGCTCGATGCGGTACTGCGGGGAGCCGTCCCTGAGCACATCGAGATCCCCCTCCGCCGTCTCCTCGATCCGGAACACCCCGCCCGGGTCGCTCTGCTCGGCACGGCTCTCCCAGCGGAGCGGGAAGTGACTGTGCCTGCCGAAGCCGACGTCGGCGAGCCACGGCCCGTCCGGCGTCGAGACGCACAGGACGAGGTGGTCATACGGGATCCCGGGTCCGTCGGGGCCGAACACGCGGGCGGACAGCATCTCGACCTCGTAGCCGAGTGCGCGCAGCAGCATGGCGAAAGCGCCGTTGAGCTCGTAACAGAAGCCGCCCCGCCGGGCTCCGACGATCTTGTCCAGCAGCGGCTGTTCCGCGAGCACGATCTCCTCACCGAGGTGGAGGGAGAGGTTCTCGAAGGGGACGGTGCGCAGATGACGGAGGTGCAGTGCACGCAGCGCGTCGGCATCGGGGGATGCGGGGCGGGCGGCGCCCATCCGGTCGAGGTAGGCATCGGCAGCAGCGGCATCCATCAGGTGTCTGTCCTCTCCGGAGCGAACCAGCGGCGGGCCCGTCCTGTTGCGGCGGACTTCCCTGACTGTCCGAGCCTACGCGGCCTGGGCTGTCGCCGACCGGCCGGACGGGCACGGGGTCTCCGGGCGTTGGCCGAGCTCACGCGGGGTGTCCGGGCGGCGACCGGGCTCGCACGGGGTCTCCGGGCATGAGCCGGGCCCGCCCGGGGTCTCCCGCTGGGCTCGCGCGGCTTCTCCCGCCGATGGCCTGCGGCCCCAGGGACCGGTGGCCGCTCACCATCGCCGACAGCCTGGCAGTGGTGCCCAGGATCGCGAGGGCTCCGTCGGTGTCCGTACGCAGCACCCGTACGCCCTGGGCGCGGAACGCCGCGAGGGTGCCGACGGCCGGATGGCCGTACGGGTTGCCGGCGCCGCAGGAGATCAGTGCCAGTCGGGGCGCCAACCGGCGTATCAACAGCGGGTCCTGATAGGCGGAGCCGTGGTGCGCCACCTTCAGGACATCGACCGCGCCCAGCTCCGGATGAGCCGCCCACAGTGCTCGTTGTGCAGGTGGTTCGAGGTCGCCGAGGAGCAGGATCGTCAGCCCTCGCGTATGGACGAGCAGGGTGACGCTGGCGTCGTTCGGGCCGTCGAGGACTGCGGAACCGTTGCGGCCATCGAGGGCGGCCGCCTGGCTGTCGGGGGCACCCGGGTTGCTGGGGCCGGGGAGGTCAGGGGGAACGGGTGGCCACAGGACCTCCCAGCTGAGCGGCCCCAGGTGGCGCCGCTCCCCCGCTGCGGCGCGGACGATCGGGACCCCGGCCGCAGCAGCCGTGGTGCGCACGAACTGCGCCTGGCCGGGCGGATCTTCCAGAGTCGTGGTCTCGATCGCACCGACCGAGCGGCCGCGGAGCGCCCCCGGGAGCCCGTCCACATGGTCTGCGTGAAAGTGCGTCAGGACGAGCAGCGGGATGCGGCGGACACCCAGGTCGGTGAGACAGCGGTCGATGGCACGGGGCTCCGGTCCGGTGTCCACCACCAGCGCCGTTCCGTCCCCGGCCGCCAACACGAGGCCGTCGCCCTGCCCCACATCACAGACCACCGCCCGCCAGCCGGGCGGCGGCCAGCCGGTGATGACGCGGGTGAACGGAGCCGGGCGGCAGACCCCCAGGAGCACCGCCAACGCACACAGCGCACACAGCCAGGGACGGCGCAGCAATCGGCGGCCCACCGGTACCAGGACCACCAGCACGACCGCCAGCATCAGCCCGCCGGTCCAGCCACCCGGCCACTCGAACTCGGCTCCCGGCAAGGCCGCGCCCGTACGGGCCACCCCGGCGATCCACCCGGCGGGCCAGCCCGCGCACCACGCCAGCGCCCGGGCGACCGGCAACGCGACGGGGGCGGCAGCGAGCGCGGCGAAACCCAGCACCGTCGCAGGGCCCACGGCCAGTTCGGCCAGCAGATTGCAGGGCACGGCCACCAGCCCCACCCGGGCCGCCAGCACGGCGACAACAGGTGCGCAGACCGCCTGGGCGGCGGCCGCGGCGGCGATCACCTCGGCGATCCGGGGCGGCACCCGGCGCCGTTGCAGTGCGGTGCTCCAGCGCGGTGCGAGCAGCAGCAGCGCGCCGGTCGCCAGAACGGACAGCAGAAAGCCGTAGCTGCGGGCGAGCCACGGGTCATAGAGCACCAGCAGGAGAACCGCGGCGGCGAGCGCGGGCAGGAGTGACCGGCGGCGGCCGGTGCCGATCGCGAGCAGTGTGATCAGCCCGCAGGCGGCGGCCCGCAGCACGCTCGGATCCGGACGGCACACCACGACGAAGGCCAGGGCGAGCGCGCCTCCGACAACTGCCGTGCCGCGCAACGACAGCCCCAGGCGCGGCGCCAGCCCGCGGCGCTCGACGCGCGACGCGAGGTGGGGCGGCCCGATCAGCAGGGCGAGCACAATCGTCAGATTGCTGCCCGAAACGGCGAGCAGATGCGTCAGATCGGTGGCGCGGAAGGCGTCGTCGAGATCCGGCGGCACCCGCGAGGTGTCCCCCACGACGAGCCCGGGCAACAGCGCACGGGCATCGGGGCGCAGCCCATCGGTGGCCTCGCGCAAGCCCGCCCGCAGGCTTCCCGCCAGCCTCCCCAGGACAGTCGGCGCACCGACCTTGACCGGCGGAGCATCAGCGGTGATCCGCAGCACGGCCGCAACCTGATCGGCCGGGGACAGCGGCGGCGCGACGCGTGCCACCACCCGGATACGGGTCGAGGGCAGCAGCCCACGCCATGCCGACCAGAGGCCCTCGCGGGCTGCCTCGCGGTGTGCCGGGCCCGGCTCGTGTACGACGCGGGCCGCTGCCGGCCCTGGGGTGGCGTCCGAGCCCCCTCCACGCTGCTGTACGACCACCAGGGCCGGCGTGCGGACCGCGGTGACCTTGCCGTCCGGCGCCGTGACGCGCACGGCCTCGGCCGTGAACACCAGTACCGGGGGCGTCCGTTGGGAGCCCCGCACCTTGGGACGGGTCAGCCGAGGATCGTCGGTCACCTCCAGCTCGACCGTGACCTGCGCAAACTTCTCCGCCAGGGCCGGCAACGGCCCGCGCCGCACATCCGATGCGTGCAACGCCGCAGAGGCGGCCCCCGCCCCGGCGCACAACAGCACCGCCGCCAGGGCGACCAGCGTCCCCGCAGATCGAACGCCGCACGAGCGGGCACGGGGCGCCGTCGTTCCTCGCCCGCCCGTGTCGGCCCGCGGCGTAATGCCGTCCCCCTCCTCCGCCCCTGGGCCACGCCCCGCCCCGTACCGCACCACGGCCACCCACCACACGCCCACCCCGAGCAGCACGGCCACACCGACGGCCACCGCCGCTCCCCCGCCGGGAACGCCCAGGCTGATCGCCGCAGCCGCCCAGGCCGCCAGCGCGGGCGCGACAAGCCGCAGATCGACCGGGCCTTCCTGATGCGGGTCCGAGGAGCCGTGCCGCGATACCGCCCGGGCATGCACGGTGGCGCGCGAACCGGTCACGGCTCCACCAGGGGGCGCAGATCGGCGAACCGGCGATCACCGATGCCGGTCACCTGACGGAGCTGTTCCACCGAGGTGAATCCGCCGTGCTGCGTGCGGAATTCGATGATGTGGCGAGCCAGTACGGGCCCCACTCCGGGGAGGGAATCGAGCTGCTGCTCGGTCGCCGAGCCCAGACTGACCGGACCGCCTGGACCGCCTCCGCCTGCACCGCCTGCACCGCCTCCGGCACTCGGTAACCCGCTGCTCGAGCCCCCGGCCCCCGCGTCGGCGGGGCCGGACCCGCCACCGGCACCGGCCCCGCCACCAGGCGCGCCCACCACGATCTGCTCGCCGTCGGTCAGCCGACGGGCCCGGTTGAGCCCACGGATGCTCGCCCCGCGCAGCACGCCTCCCGCGGCCTGCAGCGCGTCCATCACCCGCGACCCCGGCGGCATCCGGCGAATTCCGGGATGCCGGACCTTGCCCGTCACATCGACGACCAACTGCCGCCCCGCCTCTCCCGGCGGGCCATTCGCCACCGCAGCGGCGGACGAGGACGACGACGGCAGCGACGACGAGCGCGGGGCGGGGCCGGATGCCCCCGCGGACCGGTCGGCCGCCGGGGCCCGGACCGGCTCGGGGCGTCCGGTCCAGAAGTGCTGCACGGCGAATCCCACGGCCACCACCAGCACCAGGACCAGGGCGGCGAGCGCCTTCGGGTCGGTGCCGCACCGTAACTGCACCCAGAGCGGGAGCCGTTCGCGCACGGCAAGCCACACCCGCTCACGGCGGCGAGCATCCGGCGGGCCGTGCGCCGGGGGCGGCGGTCCGGCCCCGGAGCCCGCCCCCGCGTCACCGAAGATCGCCGCAGCCCGAGCCCGCACCCGCTCGCGTTCCCCCGCACGCCGGTCCGCCGCACCTGATGCCCTCGAAGCACCGGAGCCCTCCGGAAGAACCGCCGCAGGGAACGAAGCCGAAGAGACCGAAGAGGCCAGCGACGCCGACGGGGACGACGAGGACGAACGTGCCGACGAATCCGCAGGCCACATGGAATGAGACGAGTTCATACCGACCGACGCTAAGCAGCCCGCGCGGATCTCGCCGAGCTGCCTCACATCCGGTGGACAGCGCCCCAGTTGTGGATAACTCCGTCACCCACGGGGCACTCCGCCGCCCCTCTCAGCGCGGCGACACCACGGCCCCCAGCAGCCCCGGTCCCGTATGCGCGCCGATCACCGCGCCGACCTCGCTCACATGCAGCTCATGGAGCCCGGGCACCCGCTCCCGCAGCCGCTGGGCCAGCGCGTCCGCGCGCTCCGCCGCGGCGAGATGGTGCACCGCGATATCGACCTGGCCCTCGCCCGCCCGCTCCGCGGCGATCTCCTCCAGCCGGGCGATGGCCTTGGAGGCCGTACGGACCTTTTCCAGCAGTTCGATCCGCCCGTCGGCCAGTTGAAGGAGCGGTTTGACGGCGAGTGCGGAGCCGAGCAGTGCCTGGGTCGCGCCGATCCGGCCGCCGCGGCGCAGATAGTCGAGGGTGTCGACGTAGAAGTAGGCGGAGGTGCCGGCGGCGCGCTTCTGCGCGGCGGCCACCGCGTCGTCCGCGTCCCCGCCGGCCTCCGCCGTCTCCGCGGCGGCGAGGGCGCAGAAGCCGAGGGCCATCGCGACCATCCCGGTGTCCACGACGTGGACCGGTACCGGCGCCTCCTTGGCCGCGAGCACCGCCGCGTCATAGGTGCCGGAGAACTCGGAGGAGAGGTGGAGCGAGACGATGGCGTCCGCGCCGGCGGCCGCGACCGTACGGTAGGTCTCCGCGAACATCGTGGGGCTGGGCCGGGACGTCGTCACGGGCCGGCGCTTCTGGAGCGCCTCCGCGACGGATCTCGCGGAGATCTCGGTGCCCTCTTCCAGGGCCTGGTCCCCCAGGACGACGGTCAGCGGCACGGCCGTGATGTGGTGGCGTTCGAGAGCCGTCCGCGGCAAGTAGGCCGTGGAATCGGTGACGATCGCGACATGGCGGGACATGAATGGGAGGTTATCCGGGGATCCGGACGGCGCACAGTGCGGGCCCCTCCCCAAGATCTTCCAGGTTTCCCCAAAGCTCTGCCAAGAGCCCCCCGCCCCCTCCCCCTCCACCGCTTGTCACATGCCTGTCGGAAGCCTCATGTCGGTGTGCCCTCCGTCCGGGGGGCCTTCTGCCACGGGTAGGTCGGCTGGGTGCGGGGGTCCCGGGTGGTGAGAGCCTGCGGGTCCTCGGGGGTCGGGCGCCGGGAGTCGCCGCTGCCGGCCGCGCCCGCCCCCGCGGGTCCGTCCGCCGACGGCCCGCGCCCGGCTCCCTGCGGCCGTCCTGCCGGCCCGGGGCGTCCGCGTACGGGTTCCCGCAGCGGGTCCGCGGCGCCGGTCTCCTCGGCCCGGGTCCAGTGCCGCAGCGCTCCGGATTCGACATCGATCTGATCGCTGAGCGACGCCAGGTCGTCGTCGGCGAATTTGCGTGCACGGTCCCGCGCGGCCCAGCGCAGCGATTCCGCGGAGTGCGTGATCCGCTCCGTGCGCTCGCGGAGCTCCGGGAGGCGGGCGGCAATGGTGGTCCGGTCGGGCTCACGTTCGAGCCGCTTGAGTTCGTCGTCGAGCTCATGGCCATGGGCGCTCAGCCGCTCGAAGAGGCCGATCGCCTCGCTGAGCGAGGCATCGTCCGCCGAGCCGGAGTGCAGTACGTCCTGGGTGGCGCGCATGGAGGTGCGCAGCGAGAGCCGCAGCTGGGCGAGCTCCCCGACCACGCCGGGCTGGGCGAGTTGCCGGGCACGGAGGCCGGTGTCCTCGACGGTTCGGCGGGCCTGGGCGACCGTACGGTCCACGCCGCGCTTGGCCGCCTGCACGGCCTTGACCGCCACGAACACCCCGGCCACGACGAACAGCACAAAGAGCAGCCCCAGGATGGCGGCGACAGCTTCCATGGGCTCTCCCCAGACGTATCGGCGACGCCGGCCGTGCCCGCGTCCTCTACCTCCACGGTAAACGGCTCGGGCAGGTCACGGGTTCCTGACGAACCCCCAACCTGCCCGTAGGGGAAACCCCTATGGTCGCCGCTGTCGGGCGTCCGGAGCGGCCCCGGGCACCCGCCGGCGACTACGCCGGGACGATGTTCACCAGCTTGGGTGCCCGGACGATGACCTTCCGGATACCCGCGCCGTTCAGCGCCGCGACGACGGCCGGCTCCGCCAGGGCCGTCGCCTCCAGGTCCGCGTCGGAGATCGACGGTGCGACCTCCAGGCGGGCCTTGACCTTGCCCTTGATCTGGACGACGCAGGTCACGGTCTCGTCGACGACGTACGCCGGGTCGGCCACCGGGAAGTCCGCGTGCACCACGGTGTCGGTGTGGCCCAGCTTGCGCCACAGCTCCTCGGCGATGTGCGGCGCCAGCGGGGCGATCAGCAGCACCAGCTGCTCCGCGACCGTGCGCGGGATCGGTCCGCCCGTCTTGGTCAGGTGGTTGTTCAGCTCGGTCACCTTGGCGATGGCGGTGTTGAAGCGCAGGTTCGCCATGTCCTGGGTGACGCCGTCGATCGCCTTGTGCAGGGCACGCAGCGTGGCCTCGTCCGGCTCGGCGTCGACGACGGTGACCTCACCGGTCGCCTCGTCGACGACATTGCGCCACAGGCGCTGCAGCAAGCGGTACTGGCCGACGACGGCCCGGGTGTCCCACGGCCGCGAGACGTCCAGCGGGCCCATCGCCATCTCGTACAGGCGCAGGGTGTCCGCGCCGTACTCGACGCAGATCTCGTCGGGGGTGACGGCGTTCTTCAGGGACTTGCCCATCTTGCCCAGGACGCGGCTGACCTTCTCGCCCTGGTAGTAGTAGCCGCCGTCGCGCTCCTCGACCTCGGCGGCCGGGACGGCGATACCGCGGCTGTCCCGGTAGACGAAGGCCTGGATCATGCCCTGGTTGTACAGCTTGTGGAAGGGCTCCGAGGACGACACATGGCCCAGGTCGTGCAGCACCTTGGACCAGAAGCGGGCGTACAGCAGGTGCAGTACGGCGTGCTCCGCGCCGCCCACGTACAGGTCGACGCCGCCGGCCGGCTGGCCCTCGCGCGGTCCCATCCAGTACTGCTCGATGTCCGGGGCGACCAGCGCTTCGGTGTTGCGGGGGTCCAGGTAGCGCATCTCGTACCAGCACGAACCCGCCCAGTTGGGCATGGTGTTGGTCTCGCGGCGGTAGCGCTTGATGCCGTTGCCGTCGCCCAGGTCCAGGTCGACATGGACCCAGTCCTCGTTGCGGGACAGCGGGGTCTCCGGCTGGGTGTCGGCGTCGTCCGGGTCGAAGGTGCGCGGGGAGTAGTCCTCGACCTCGGGCAGCTCCAGCGGCAGCATCGACGCGGGCAGGGCGTGTGCGACGCCGTCCTCGTCGTAGACGATCGGGAAGGGCTCGCCCCAGTAGCGCTGGCGGCTGAACAGCCAGTCGCGCAGCCGGAAGTTGACCGTGCCCTCACCGATTCCCCGGGCGGCCAGCCACTCGGTGATCTTCGCCTTGGCCTCGGTCACGCCCAGACCGTCCAGCGAGATGTCCGCGCCGGTCGAGTTGATGATCTTCGCCGCGTACGAGGCGAAGGCGTCGTCCCAGGTCGAGGGGTCGGTGCCGCGGTCGTCCGACGGCTCGACGACGCAGCGCATCGGCAGCTCGAAGGCGCGGGCGAAGGCGAAGTCACGGCTGTCGTGCGCGGGCACGGCCATGATCGCGCCGGTGCCGTAGCCCATCAGGACGTAGTCGGCGATGAAGACCGGGACCTGCTCGCCGCTGACCGGGTTGGTCGCGAAGGCGCCGGTGAAGACGCCGGTCTTGTCCTTGGCCTCGGCCTGCCGCTCGATGTCCGACTTGGCGGCGGCCTGCTTGCGGTAGGCGGCGACGGCGTCGACCGGGGTGGCGTGGCCGCCGGTCCATACGTCGTGGGTGCCCTCGGGCCAGGCGTCGGGGACGATCGAGCCCGCGCCGTTGCCGTTCCCGGCGCCCGCGATCAGCGGGTGCTCGGGCGCCAGCACCATGTACGTCGCCCCGAACAGGGTGTCCTGGCGGGTGGTGAAGACGGTGATCGTCTCCTCGCCCACCGGGAAGTCGACCCGGGCGCCCTCGGAGCGGCCGATCCAGTTGCGCTGCTGCAGCTTGATGGCATCCGGCCAGTCCAGCGCGTCCAGGTCGTTCAGCAGCCGGTCCGCGTAGGCGGTGATGCGCATGTTCCACTGGCGCAGCTTGGCCTTGAAGACGGGGTAGTTGCCGCGTTCGGAGCGGCCCTCGGCGGTGACCTCCTCATTGGCCAGCACCGTGCCCAGGCCGGGGCACCAGTTGACCGGCGCGTCCGAGGCGTACGCCAGGCGGTACTCGCCCAGGACGTTGGCGCGCTCAAGGGCGCTCAGCTCGCTCCAGGCCCGGCCGTCGGGGGCTCGGCGCGTGCCGGCCTCGAACTGGGCGACCAGGGTGTCGATCGGACGGGCGGCGTCCGCCTCCGGGTCGTACCAGGAGTTGAAGATCTGCAGGAAGATCCACTGGGTCCACTTGTAGTACCCCGGGTCGATCGTCTCGACCGAACGGCGCTGGTCGTGGCCCAGGCCCAGGCGGCGCAGCTGGCGCCGCATGTTCACGATGTTGGCCTCGGTGGAGACCCGCGGGTGGGTGCCGGTCTGCACCGCGTACTGCTCGGCGGGCAGCCCGAAGGCATCGAAGCCCAGGGTGTGCAGGACGTTGTGGCCCGTCATGCGCTGGTGGCGGGCGTAGACGTCGGTGGCGATGAACCCCAGGGGGTGGCCGACGTGCAGGCCGGCACCCGACGGGTAGGGGAACATGTCCATGATGAATCGCTTGGGGCGGCCCACCACCTCGGCGTCGCCGGCCAGCTCGCCACTGGGGTTCGGGGCCTCGTAGGTCCCGTGCTCCTCCCAGTAGGCCTGCCAGCGTGCCTCGATGTCGGCGGCCAGCTGGGCCGTATAGCGGTGCGGCGCTGCCACCTCGGCAGCGGTGGTCGTCTCGCTCATCGTCCTCAAAGCTCCATCGATCGTCTCTGCCTGCGGAAACGCGCCAGTTCTCCGGCACGCCGGAAACAAAAAGACCCCTCGCACAGGAGGGGACGCCGCGCCGATTCCGACGGGATCTGCGATCCGTCGGTACTGATCAGCGCGGCCCGCTAAGCAGAAGGCGTACGGCACGCATGGCGTCAGGGTACCGCAGGGCGTACGGGGCCCGCGCTGAGGTTGTCCCCAGCGCGGGCCCCGCCCCCGGTACCCCGTACTCCTACCGCCGTGGCACCGGGGCACGCGCGGTGCGGGGAGGCGGTGCCGCGCCCCGGCGTCAGGGGCGGTAGGAGCTCACATAGCCGGCACCCGGCGAGCCCACGCCGGTGACGTCGTCGTAGCCGACGCCCGCGCGCAGGGAGCTGTCCTTGCCCAGGCTGCGCAGCGAGGTCGTGGTGCCCTTGCTGCCGTCGACGCCGTTGACGTAGTCGACGCGGACGACGGCCAGGTCACGGCCGGCACCCAGCGGGTGGTCGGTGACGTCGTGGTACGCGGGGGTGCCGTAGCGCTGGTAGATGGCGGGGTTGGCGAAGCCGATGGCGACGCCGTGCCGGGCCTGCTGGGCCAGCGCCTGGACACCGGCGATCACCGGCGCGGCCAGCGAGGTGCCGCCGATGCGGTACTCGTCGTAGCCGAGCTTCCCGTCGGGCAGCGTCTGGGTCTGGCCGACCAGGAAGCCGGTGTTGGGGTCGGCGACCGCGGCGATGTCCGGGACGGTGCGCATCGCGCCGCCGCCGTTCGCCTTCGCGAGCCCGTCCGGGACGACTCCGCGCTGGTAGAAGGGCTGCGCCACGCTCTTGCTGGTGCCGCCGCCGGCGCCGCCGTTGAACGTGCCGGGGAAGCCGGTCCAGTCGTTGCCGTCCTTGGACAGCAGCGCCTTCTGGGTGCCCCAGCCGGTCTCCCACTGGTACGCGTCGTGCTTGCCGACGGCCAGGGAGGTACCGCCGACCGCGGTCACCCAGGGGGAGTTCGCCGGGCTGTCGACCTGCTTGACGCCGGTCTTGGCGACCTCGTCACCGTCGTCGCCGGAGGAGAAGTAGAAGCCGATGCCCTGCACCGCGCCCTGCTGGAAGAGCTGGTCGTAGGCGGCCGCCGCATCCGGGGTCTCGTTCGCCTCGAGGTCGCCCCAGGAGTTGGAGACCATGTCGGCGAGGTGACCGTCGACGACCTTGCCGAGCGAGTCGATCAGGTCGTCGTCCATGCAGGAGGCGCCGCCGACGTAGACGATGTCGGCGTCGGGGGCGACCGCGTGGACGGCCTCGACGTCGAGGGTCTCCTCGCCGTACCAGCCGGCCGCGCCGCACTCCTCGATGTGCGAGTAGTCCTTGGGCAGCACCTGGGAGAGCTGGCCGCGGCGGTAACGGGGGTCGCCGTTGCGGGCGGCGTACTTGTCCGCGTCCTGGGCGATGGTCGGCGCGGCGTAGGCGTCGGTGATCGCGACGGTGACGCCCTTGCCGGTCCACTTCTTCGCACCGTAGGCGGCGCGCAGCTGGGTACCGGTGTAGCCCTTGATCGCGTACGGCGCCTTGCTCCCGTAGGCGGACGGCAGCTTCTTGTCCGTCTTGGAGCCGTAGTACGAGGAGAACGGGCCGGAATTGCGGAACACACCTTCCGGCGGCGGCAGTTCGCTGGAGTGGTGCTTGGCGAGCCGCGGCGCGTTGTCCAGACCGGTGACCGTCAGGACCGCGTCGGCGAGCGAGGCGGGCGCGGAGGCGGTGGTGGACGGCGCGTGGTAAGTGTGGCCGCTCTTGCGGTAGTTGTGCAGGTCGGTGGCGAAGGCGCGCTCCGCCGCGGCGGCGTCGCCCTTGACCGTCAGATAGCGCTGCGTGGTGCCGGTGACCGCCAGGCCGGACTTTTTCAGCCAGTCGGTCACCTTGGCTATCTGGTCGTGCGTGGCGCCGTAACGGGAGCGGACCTGGGCGGGGCTCAGGTACTTCCCGTACGCGGCGGAGTGCGGGTCGGACACGGCCCGGGCGTAGTCGGCGAGCCCCTTCGCGTCGCGGCCGGCCAGGTAGACGCGGGCGGTGACGGCCGCGGACGCGGCGGTGGCACCTTGGTCGGCCTGCGCGGTGGCCCACAGCGGCTTGGTGCCCTGCAGTGCGTGCCGACCGCCGTCGTGGCCCGCGGCATCGGCGGCCGGCGCGCCGAGCGCGAGCGCGCCGGCGACCAGCGGCAGCGTCGCTGCCCAGGCCAGACCGGCGCGGGCGCGCAGTGATCTGGTGCGGCTTGATCTCATGTAACCCCCTGCTGTGGCGATGCGGTGCGCTGCGGGGTGCCGCGCTGCGCCGGGGCGCCAGAGGCGCGGCACCGCATGCGCGATGAATGCGTCGGATGTGACGCTCACGCGATTCGCCACTCTTTCGGTGAACCGTTCATGTCAGGGGCATGCGAACACCAAGAAGAGACCAAGGAATGGCAAGTTCTGGTCAGGAATGAGCACAGAGCGAACGATCAACTCGCCATAACGGACGGGGGCTTGACCGGATGTCAGCGCACCCCCGGGGGAACGGCGCCCGGGTGCGGGCCTCCAGGCCACCCGGAACGGACCCGCACGACGAAGCAGGCCATCCACATCGGATGACCTGCTTCGCTCTCTGTGGAGCTAAGGAGAATTGAACTCCTGACCTCCTGCATGCCATGCAGGCGCTCTACCAACTGAGCTATAGCCCCGTATTCTGTTCCCGCCCGGTTCCCCGCAGCGGCATCGCCTACATTACACGGACCTCCCCGCCTTCTGCCAAATCGTTCCGACCGGGGCCTCGGGGGCGGCGCGCGGTACTCTCAGCAGGCAGTGTCCGATTCGTCCTGGGGGGCCGTACGCCGTGACCGCGCTGGAGCTGCAACAGCCCACCGACCCCGGCGGCACACACCCCGGCACGGGCCTCCTCCGTCGGCACCCGACCCTGGTGGCGACCGCCGCCTGCCTGGCCTCGTTCACGGCCTTGTGGACCGCACAGCGCCTCGCGCACGTGACGATGATCGACCTCATGGTCTACCGCGCCGAGGGCTTCACCGTCCGCAACGGCGGGTCCCTCTACGACATGGCCGCGACCTCGGCGCATCTGCCCAACACCTACCCGCCGTTCGCGGCGCTGCTGTTCACCCCGCTCACCGTCCTGGACGTGCCGGCGATGCGCGCCCTGGCCACCGCCGGCAACCTCCTGCTGCTCGTCGCCGTCGTGCACCTCTCGCTGCGGCTCGCCGGCGGGCCGCGGCAGCTGCCCCGGCCCGCCGCGGCGCTCGCGGTCTCCGCCCTGCTGGTGTGGTGCGAGCCGGTGTGGACGACGCTGCGCTACGGCCAGATCAACCTCCTGCTCACCGCGCTGGTGCTGTGGGATCTGACCCGCAAGGACACCCACCGTCTCGCGGGCGTCGGCATCGGGCTCGCGGCCGGGCTCAAGCTGACCCCGGCGCTGTTCGCCGTGTTCCTCGCGCTGGCCGGTGCCGTCCGTGCCGGGCAGCGGCTCCGCTCCGGGGCGGGGGCGCGCGCCGCAGGGAACCCCTGGCTGCGGCAGGCCGCCGTCGCCACCGCCACCTTCCTGGCCACGGTGCTGCTCTCCGCGCTCGTGCTGCCACGCGACGCGCACCGCTTCTGGACCGAGATCGTTTTCGCCACCGACCGGGTCGGTGAGGCGGAGATCACCGCGAACCAGTCGCTGCGCGGCGTGCTCGCCCGGCTGCTGCACACCCACGACCCCGGCACCGCCTGGGTGGTGGCCGCCGGTCTGACCGCGGCCGGCGGCCTGGCGCTGGCGGCCGGGGCGCTGCTGCGCGGGGAGCGCGCCTGGGCGGCCGTGGCCTGCGCCGCGACCGCCCTCCTGATCAGCCCGATCTCCTGGTCCCACCACTGGGTGTGGTGCGTACCGATGCTGGTGCTGCTCGGCTCCGAGGCGCTGCACCGGACCGGCACCGCGGCCCGCCGCCGGTGGGCGGCGACCGCCGCACTGGGCCTGATGTTCTGCTCGTTCGCGCTGTGGTGGGTACCGCACCGCTGGCACCACCACCAGGAACTGCACCAGAACGGGGCCCAGATGCTGCTCTCCGGCGTCTATCCGGTCGCCGGCCTGGCCGTGCTGACCCTGGCCGGGCTCCGGCTGTGGCGGACGGCGCGGCGCGGGCCCGCGCTGCGCGGCTGAACGCGACTGAAACGGTCGCCGGCTCCGCCGTTCATGGCAAGAACGGCAGGATGCGGACTATCTGACGGGGCGTCAGCCAAGAGGGGCGGCCGGCTCCGCTCAGGCCGTGGCGAAGGAGTAGAAGCGCTTCAGGGTGCAGTGCTCTTCGAGCAGCCGCCCGTAGATCGGTTCCCCGTCGAGCTCCCGGTAGGTCTCGATGGGGTCGCCCTTTATGACGAGGGCGCGGGCGCATTCCTCGCACCAGTACTGGTAGTCGGTGTTGACGGGTTCCATGTCGCGGACGATGGGCGTACCGCTGCCGCACCAGTCACATTTCCTGCTGTGGGCGCCCATCCATCAGCTCCAACTGTGGCCGCAGGCCGTACAAACGAAGGAAATGCCGCCGTTGTCGCCCAGCACCTGCGCGACATGGGAGGAACCGCACGAGGGGCACTGCAGAGCGGTACCGTCGCGGCCGCGGCACGGGGAGACCGTCCCGTCAACGGGGCAGGTGAAACGGAGCACATACTCCGGAAGCCAGTCGTACCCCTGCGCCTCGGCGATGTCGAGCAGGTCATTGACCTCCTCGAGGATGCTCGTGGGCATCGCGATCTCTCCTCCCCTGCCGGCGCCGTCCGATTCTGCCACGGACCGCCGACCGGGTCAGGCCCATCTTTTGCGCCACCCGGCGAGTCCCACCGGCCGCCACCGCAAGGGACGGCGGAGCCCCGCGCCACCTCGGACGGTCGGCGCACAGCCCGGATAACGCAGAGATCCCGCCTCCGGTCGGAGGCGGGATCATCCGGGCTGTGGAGCTAAGGAGAATTGAACTCCTGACCTCCTGCATGCCATGCAGGCGCTCTACCAACTGAGCTATAGCCCCGGGTCTTGTTCCGCTCCCCCGGATTTCCCCGGCGGCGGCGCGAACAAGAAGAACTTTAGCCTGCGACCTGCCCGGATGTGAAATCCGGGTCGGCCGGGGCAGCGGCGGGCTCAGTCGTCGTCGCCGAGCACCGGCTCCGGCAGGGTGCCGGCGTTGTGCTCCAACAGGCGCCAGCCGCGCGCGCCCTCGCCCAGCACGGACCAGCAGCAGTTCGACAGACCGCCCAGGCCCTCCCAGTGGTGGGGATCCAGGCCGAGCAGCCGCCCGATGGTGGTGCGGATGGTGCCGCCGTGGCTGACGACGACCAGGGTGCCGTTCTCGGGCAGCTTGTCGGCGTGGTTGAGCACGACGGGCGCGGCGCGGTCGGCGACCTCGGTCTCCAGCTCACCGCCGCCTCGCCGCACCGGCTCACCGCGCTTCCAGGCGGTGTACTGCTCGCCGTAGCGCGCGAGGATCTCCTCGTGCGTCAGCCCCTGCCAGGAGCCCGCGTAGGTCTCGCGCAGGGCCGCGTCATGGGTCACGTCGAGCCGGGCCAGCGCGGCCAGCTCGCTCGCCGTCGTCGAGGCCCGCTGGAGGTCGGAGGCGATGATCACGTCCGGCCCCAGGGCGGCGAGCAGCCGGGCGGCGCGGCGTGCCTGGGACCGGCCCTCCTCCGTCAGTTCGATGTCCGTCGACCCCTGGAAGCGGCGCTCCAGATTCCAGGCCGTCTGGCCGTGGCGCCACAGGACGATGCGGCGGCCGCGGCCGGTCTTCATGCCGTTCAGAGCAGCTCTCCGTCCTGGTCACCCGCCGCGGCATCGGCGTGCGCCGCGGCCTTGCCCCGGGTGGCCTTGGCCTCCTCGGGGAGGTCGATCTCGGGGCAGTCCTTCCACAGGCGCTCGAGCGCGTAGAAGACGCGCTCCTCGCTGTGCTGGACGTGCACCACGATGTCGACGTAGTCGAGCAGCACCCAGCGGGCCTCGCGGTCGCCCTCGCGGCGGACCGGCTTGGCGCCGAGGTCCTTGCTGAGCCGTTCCTCGATCTCGTCGACGATCGACTTGACCTGGCGGTCGCTGGGCGCCGAGGCCAGCAGGAAGGCATCGGTGATCGAGAGGACGTCACTGACGTCGTACGCGATGATGTCGTGCGCAAGCTTGTCGGCCGCGGCCTGGGCTGCGGCGTTGATGAGCTCGATGGAGCGGTCCGTGACGGTCACAAGCGGCTTTCCGGGTTGAGGGCGGCGTCTCCGGCCGGGCCGGGCGGCGGGGCCGGCTGCTGAGCGCGGCGCGCGCCCGGTCCCATGGGCGGCCGGATCGGCGGTCAAGTACCCCACAAGGGTCTCACGGACCACCGACACTCCCGGCCGGGAATCCGGTCTCGCGTGCTGCTTGCGGTGTCCGTGCTGGTCAGCGCCGGGGTGGGGGCGCCCGCCACCGCTGCCGGGCTGGCAGCGCCGGGGCGGGCGCCCCCGTCCGTCAGCCCTTGAAGTCCCGCCCCAGGACCACGGTGATGTCGGCGTTCGAGGCGCCCTTGCCCTGCCGGACCTCGCCGGCCGGCAGGCCCAGCGTCTTGGCGACCTCCGCGGCCTTGGCCTTCTGGGCGGCGTCCGCGTAGGTGACCTGGGAGGTGGCCCGGGCCGCGGTGTCGGTGCCGCCGTCGACGAAGCTGTAGCCGCCGTTGACCAGGGCGACCTGCGCCTTTCCGGTGGCGGCCCGGGTGCCGGTGGCGTTCTTGACCGCGACCCGGGCGGAGTCGGGCGCGGCCTTCTTGACCGTGCCGCCGAGCACGTCCTTGACCACGCTCGCCGCCGTGGTCGGGCTGAGCGTGCCGTTGGCCAGTACGGGCAGCACGGTCGTGCGGTAGGCACCGGTCTTCACCAGCTCCGCCCGCTGCGCCAGCGAGCTGCCCAGCTGCGCCTCGGTGAGCGGCGGATCGAGCACCTGGAGCAGCGCCTTCACGGTCGCGGTGGCGCCGTCGGAGTCGCTGGAGACCTTCTTCAAGGTCGCCTGCATGACCTGGCCGAAGCGCTGCAGTTGCTTGGCCTGGGGCTCGCCCGGCGCCTGGTAGGTGGCGTAGGCGACGGCAGCCTGGCCGTTGAGGTCCTGGGCGCTGCCCTGTTTGACGACCGGGGAGGCGCCCTTCTTGGCGCCGGGCACGGTGGCGTCGGTGTCGAGGGTGATGCCGCCGACCGTCTCGACGAGGTTCTCCAGATACGGGGTGTCCAGCCGCCAGCTGGCCTTGAGGTCGGCGCCCAGAAGGCCGTTGAGGGAGTCCCGGGTCGGCTCGGTGCCCTCGTCCTTGACGGACTTGCCGAGCGTGGTGGCGGTGCCGTCGTCCTTGGTGACGACGAGGTTGTTGGGCAGGAGGACGGTGGTGCCCTTGTGGGTGGTCTCGTTGTCCACCAGCAGCGCCGTCGAGCTGTTCCCGCTCTTGGTGTCCCGCAGATGGACGACGAGGACGTCGCGCTTCTGCCCGGCGGCCGCAGCCGCCTTCCCGGCGCCCGGACCGTCCAGTCCCGGCAGCTTGCCCGCCCACCACAGATAGCCCACGCCGCCGGCCACCAGCAGGGCCAGGACGACGGACAGCGCGACGATCCGGCTGCGGCCGCGCCGCTTGGCCTCCTCGCGCCGCTCGGTGCGGCTCTCGGTGAACTTCAGCCAGTCGATGACGTCTTCGGAGTCCTCGTCCGGCTCCTCGATGAAGGAGAACTGCTCGGTCTGGTACCCCGGCCCGTCGGCGGAGCCCTGCGGGCCACCCGGCTCCGCGGCGTCGTCCGGGGCGCGGCGCTGGGCCGGCGGCCGGTGCGGCCCGTCCTGGCGCGGCGCGGCGGGCTCGGCGGGCCCGCCGTGGTGAGGCTGCTCCAGGTAGGAAAGCTGGTCGTACGGGGACTGCTGGGCCTGCTGCGGGATCCACTCCTGCTGGTGCGCCGGCTGCTGGGGAGCGGCGTAGGGGTCGTACTGCTGCGGAGCGCCGGGCGGGGCCTGGACCTGCCGGCCGCCGTAGGGGTCGTAGCCGTACCCGGTCTGCTCCTGGTACGCCTGGTGCCCCTGCTGCCCGTGCGGGGCCTGGCCGCCGGCCTGCCCGCCGCCGTAGGGGTCGTAGCCCTCATAGGCGGACGGGGCGGCCGGCTGTCCGTACGCGTCGTAGTGCTGCTCGTACGGCGCCGCCGCGGCATCGGGGTACACCGGCCGTCCGTAAGCGTCGTAGGTGTAGCCCTGCTGCCCTTGCTGCCCCTGGGCATACGGGTCGTGGGCGTACGGGTCCTGCGGCCCGTAAGGATCCTGTCGGTCGCTCACCGGTGCCCCTTTCCGTCAGCCCCGTCAGCGGTCGTTGCGGTACAGCTGTTTTTTGTCGATGTAGCGCACCACACCGTCCGGCACCAGGTACCAGACCGGATCCCCCTGGGCGACGCGCGCCCGGCAGTCGGTCGAGGAGATGGCCAGCGCCGGCACCTCGACCAGGGACACCGCCCCCTCGGGCAGCCCGGGGTCCGCGAGGACGTGGCCGGGCCTGGTCACCCCGATGAAGTGGGCAAGTGACACCAGCTCCGCCGCATCGTGCCAGGTCAGAATCTGGCTGAGGGCGTCGGCGCCGGTGATGAAGAACAGATCCGCATCGCGGTGTTCCGCACGCAGATCACGCAGCGTGTCTATCGTGTACGTCTTGCCGCCGCGGTCGATGTCGATACGGCTGACGGAGAACTGCGGGTTGGACGCGGTCGCGATGACCGTCATCAGATACCGGTCCTCGGCCGGGGACACCGTCTTGTGGCTCTTCTGCCACGGCTGACCCGTCGGCACGAAGATGACCTCGTCGAGGTGGAACTGGCTGGCCACCTCGCTGGCGGCGACCAGGTGTCCGTGATGGATGGGGTCGAACGTGCCGCCCATCACTCCGAGTCGCCGCTTCACGGGCCCTGTGTGCTCTCCCATGCGTGCAGACCCTACTGGGCGATGCGCGATGCCGGGGGCCGGGTGTCGCGGCTCAGCGGTCGCGGTTGAAGCGGGTGGTGATCCAGAGCAGGAGGAGCAGGACAAACAGGGCGCCGCCGCCGGTCACGAAAGGGCTGAGGCTGGCGTGACCGCCCTCGTGGCCAGGTTCAGCGGCGAGGGTGGCCAGGGAATGTGCGGTGGTGTGCAGGCTCATCGTCGGCAGGACCAATCCGGGCTGGGGTCGGGCAGAGACTTCCACCACATCGTATGCGGCCGCTCACTGCGGGCCCACGGCGACTCCACCCGGAGGCGCCCGAGGGGGCCGGCCGGGCGTCAGTCCTGGCGGTAGCCGCGCAGCAGGAGCCAGGCGAGCAGCACCGCGCCCACGACACCGACGATGATCACGGTGCGCAGGATCCAGCCGGGTCCGACGTCCTTGGCGGTCTCCTGGGCTGCGGCGAGCAGCACGCTCGGATGCGGCATGACGGTGCGCTCCCTCGGATACCGGCCCGCGCGGTCTTTTGTACGGGCCTGTGCGGTCATTGGTGCGATCGCCAGCGTACGCCCGAGCATCCAATCCGCTGTCGGCGGCGTCCTCTAGGCTGAACACACGCAGTCGAACAGGGGGAGGCCCCAATGACGGAGAGCCCAGACGGCAGCGCCAACGTACCGAGCCGGGACAGGCGGCGGTTCCCCGGCATCTCGTCGCGGTCGTACGAACACCCGGCGGACCGCTCGGCGCTGGTGGCGCTGCGCAAGCTCAGCGGGTTCGACACCGTCTTCAAGACGCTCAGCGGCCTGCTCCCGGAGCGCAGTCTGCGGCTGCTGTTCCTGTCGGACTCGGTCCGGGTGAGCGAGCAGCAGTTCACGCACCTCAACGACATGCTGCGGGACGCCTGCTACATCCTGGACCTGGAGAAGGTCCCGCCGATGTACGTCAACCAGGACCCGCAGCCCAACGCCATGTGCATCGGCCTGGACGAGCCGATCATCGTGGTCACGACCGGCCTGGTCGAGCTGCTGGACGAGGAGGAGATGCGGGCGGTCGTCGGCCATGAGGTCGGGCACGCGCTGTCCGGGCACGCCGTCTACCGCACGATCCTGCTGTTCCTGACCAATCTGGCCATGAAGGTCGCCTGGATCCCGCTGGGCAATGTCGCGATCATGGCGATCGTGACCGCGCTGCGCGAATGGTTCCGCAAGTCGGAGCTGTCGGCGGACCGCGCCGGACTGCTGGTCGGGCAGGATCTGCAGGCCTCGATGCGCGGTCTGATGAAGCTGGCCGGCGGCAATCATCTGCACGAGATGAACGTCGACGCCTTCCTCAAGCAGGCGGACGAGTACGAGTCCGGCGGCGATCTGCGCGACTCCGTGCTGAAGATCCTCAACCTGCTGCCGCGCAGCCACCCGTTCACCACCGTGCGGGCGGCCGAGCTGAAGAAGTGGGCGGCCAGCCGCGACTACCAGCGGATCATGGACGGTCACTACCCGCGCCGGGACGAGGACGGCGACACCTCGGTCTCCGACTCCTTCCGGGACTCCGCGGCGCACTACGCCGATTCGGTGCGCAACAGCAAGGACCCGCTGATGGGTCTGGTGCGCGATATCGCGGGCGGCGCGGGCGACTTGGGCGGCAAGCTGCGCGACACGGTCTTCCGCGGCGGCTCACGTCCCGGCGGGGCCAACGGCACCGGTGGAGCGGACCGGGACCGGCCGGACGACGCCTAACGGACCGGATGGCTCGGCCTCGGCTCGGCGGCGGGCGACAGCTCACCGCAGAGCGAGGGGTTGACCCGGTCCCTGGCAAAGGGATCGGTGCCCGTGGGCCGGTCGTTGCCGGCGTGCTGGCCCGCGAAGAGCGGGTGCAGCGCGTCGGCCGGCTGCGAGGAGCAGGCCAGCGGCCCTGCCTGCAGGCTGCTCTGCAGCACCTCCAGGCGGTGGTCGTTGAGGTTCTCGCGGCTCAGCCGGAAGTGCACCTCGCGCCGCACGGTCACCAGCGAGGCCGCGCCCGGGGTGGGCTTGCCGACGCCCTGGCCCGGTGCGGCATGCTGCCCGCCGGAGACGGGCCGTACCGCGTAGACGAAGGTGTAGTCGGCGGTGACGTCGAGCGCGTCCGGGCTCAGTTCGGAGGCGCTCAGGGTGCCGTCGACGCGGACGTCGTGATCGGCGAGCCGGGTCTGCTTCGGGTCGAAGCGGACCAGCCAACCGGTCGCCGCGTCCCGGCCGTTGTCGTCGGGGTGCGCCAGGCTGCGGTCGAACTGGTCGAGTTGCCCGGTGTCGAGCAGCAGCCGCACCGGCCGCACGGAACCGCCGGTGAGGGTCGCCGGGTCCAGCGAGGAGCGGACGAGGTAGTCCTTGGCCACGGTCAGGGCGGAGACGACCTGGCCGCCGGAGAAGTGCTCGGTCCGCGTGACCGCGGGCAGATTCACGCCCGCGGCGCCGATCCGGTAGTTCGCCGCCGGGCTGTGCGCGAAGAGATCCTGCGGTGTCGCGCCCGGGACGACCCCCCTCGGCGCCAGCGGCACGACCGTGGAGCGCAGCGGCTGCGCCCGGAGCGTGTCCGGATTCTTGTAGGGGTGCCGGATGCCCATGTACACGGCGGTGCCGAAGGCGAGAACGATCAGCAGCACCAGCAGGACCGCCTGCCGGGAGCCGCCCAGTCGCCGCCAGGCATGCCGGGTTTTCACAGCCGGCGAATGGTGTTCGCCCAGCCGCTCGTCCGCGGAGAATTCCTGCAGTCGCGCAGCACGAACGAACGATTCGTCGAAGACGACGGATCGGTATTCGTCCTCACCACCACCCGGGGCGCCGTTGGGCGTCCCTTCAGGAGGGTCACCAGGCCCGGTCATACAACAAGAGTAGGTCTGCCGGGGCGAACGTAAACGCGGGGAGACCGGGCAACTTCACCGGAGGGTTCCCGTTTCAGGTGTCCGCTTCGCGGGCACTGCCGCGCCGCGCTCAGTGCGGCCTGGGTGCCTCCGAGAACGACGGATGCAGGGAGTCGGCCGACGGCAGCAACGGCAGGCCCGGGCGGGCCGTACGGACGCTGTCCGTGCCCGTGGCGGGGGCGTCCACGCCGCTGGAGGTCGGCGCCGGTGCCGGACGCTGGGTCCGCCCCGAGGAGCCGCGATAGACGGCGCTGAAGGCCAGCGCGACCAGCCCGATGCCCATCACCACGGCCAGCACCCAGGCGACCGGCCGGTGCCAGCGGGTACCGCGGTAGGGGCGCAGCGCACCGCCGTAGGGGCCGTACGGGCCGTACGGCCCGTCCTCGCCGTACTCACCGTCGTCCTCGTACTCTGCGTAGTCGCCGAATCCCTCGTAGTCATCGGCCCGGCGGCTGCGGAAGGCGGGGTCGTCCGGGTCGTCGCCCTCGGGGCCGAAACCGGGCCCGGAGCGAGCCGCCTCGGCCTCGGCGCGCGCCTCGGCGGCGGCCAGCATCCGCTCGACCGCCGAGGGCTCATGAATCTGTGCGGAACGGACGAATTCCTCGTCGAAGACCACGGAGGCGAATTCTTCGTCCGCTTTTCCGTGGCTCCCGTGGTGGTGCTCGTCGGGCTCCTCACCGTCCGGGAACGGCTTGCCCCCCACGTCGTCCGGCACCCGTCCAGGTTAGCCCCGGCGGCCTCTTTTGGGCAGAGAGAACGGGGAATCCGGGGGACCCGTCAGCGGGTGTGGCCGTCGCCGGTGACGATGTACTTCGTCGAGGTCAGTTCCGGCAGTCCCATGGGCCCGCGGGCGTGCAGCTTCTGGGTGGAAATGCCGATCTCCGCGCCGAAGCCGAATTGGCCGCCGTCGGTGAAACGGGTCGAGGCATTGACCGCGACGGTGGTGGAATCCACCAACTGGGTGAACCGGCGGGCGGCCGCCTGCGAGGTCGTGACGATGGCCTCGGTATGGCCGGAGGTCCAGCGCCGGATGTGCGCCACCGCGGCGTCCAGGTCGGGCACCACGGCGGCCGCGATGTCGTACGAGAGGTACTCCGTCGCCCAGTCCTCGTCGGTGGCGGGGGCGACCAGGCCGGGGCCCGCCTGCTGCCAGGCCGCGTCGCCGTGCACGAGCACGCCGGCCTGGGTCAGCGCCTCCAGGGCGCGCGGCAGGAACTTCTCGGCGATCCCGGCATGCACCAGCACCGTCTCGGCGGCGTTGCAGACGCTGGGGCGCTGGGCCTTGGAGTTGACGAGGATGTCGACGGCCATGTCGAGGTCGGCGGCCTCGTCGACGTAGACGTGGCAGTTGCCGGTGCCGGTCTCGATCACCGGCACGATGGACTCCTCGACGACCGTCCGGATCAGGGACGCGCCGCCGCGCGGGATCAGCACGTCCACCAGGCCGCGGGCGCGCATCAGCTCACGGACCGACTCACGGCTCTGGCCCGGCACCAGCTGCACCGCGTCGGCGGGCAGCCCGGCGCGCTGGACGGCGTCCCGCAGCACGTCCACCAGGGCGCTGTTGGAGGCGTACGCCGAGGACGAGCCGCGCAGCAGCACGGCGTTGCCGGACTTCAGGCACAGGGCCGCGGCGTCCACCGTCACATTGGGCCGGGCCTCGTAGATGATCCCGATCACCCCGAGCGGCACCCGGACCTGCCGCAGGTCGAGGCCGTTGGGCAGGGTCGAGCCGCGCACCACCTCGCCGACCGGGTCGGGCAGCGCCACGACCTGGCGGACGTCCGCGGCGATGGCCGCGATCCGCTCGGGGGTGAGGGTGAGCCGGTCGACGACCGACTCGGCGGTGCCGGCCTCCCGCGCCTTGGCGATGTCCTGGGCGTTGGCGGCGACGATGGTGTCGGTCCGCTCCACCAGGGCGTCGGCGATGGCGAGCAGCGCGGCGTCCCGGGCCGTCCGCGGCAGTGGCGCCAGGACGGCGGCCGCCTCCCGCGCCCGGCGGGCGGTGTCGAGGACGGGTGAGGACTGCGATGCGCTGCTGGTCATGGCCGCAGCCTATCGGGCGGGCAGGCTGCGGCCGGCGGGTATCTCACAGCGCGGGACGCACGCGCCCGCCCGTCAGAAGGGGTGGACACCGACCGGTGCGGCCGGTGGCGGTCCGTAGCCCTCGGCGAGGCGCTGGTGGTAGGTCTCGCGGTCGATGACCTCCAGGCCGACGATCTCCCACGGCGGCAGCTTGGCCGTGGCGCGGTGCTCGCCCCACAGCCGCAGCGCGACCGCCGCGGCATCGTGCAGGTCGCGCGCCTCCTCCCAGTACCGGATCTCGGCGTGGTCGTTGGCGTAGCGGCTGGTCAGCAGGAAGGGGTGGTCGTGGGCGAGCTGTTCCAGCGCCCGCCGGACCTCCTTCAGCGGGGACTCGGCGCCCGAGACGCTGAGGGTGATGTGCCACAGCCGGGACGCCTCGCGGCGCTCGCCCCCGGCCGGGTACGGCGCCGGCCCGCCGCGCTCGGCGCAGCGGTCGTCCGGCCGGCCGGCGTCCTCGCCGGTGCCGACGCTGGTCAGTGTGCGCTCCGCCGTTCCTCGGGGCAGCGCCCCTGGGCGCCCTCGTCTCACCGGCGGCCTCCTGTGATGCGAATCGCTCCGTCCTCGGGGGTACGGAACCGTCGTACGTCGGCGTGTGCTCGTGCGCTTGCGGGCGCCGCTCCCCAAGGCGCCCGTGCAACAAAGTTGACCAGCCCGCGGCCCGTCGCGGGGGCATTTTTGCGAAGGTCTCGGTGGAAAGGCTGGTCTGCACCCCTGCACCGGTGACGGTGTTCGAGGGCCGCGGCAGCCGTCGGCCGGCGGCCGGTCTCAGTGGTGCATCAGCACCAGATCGTCGCGGTGCACGACCTCGCGCTCATAGGCCGGGCCCAGCTCGCGGGCCAGATCGCGGGTCGAACGCCCCATCAATCGGGGGATTTCCCGGGCATCGAAATTGACGACGCCGCGGGCGACCGCGCGGCCCTCGCCGTCCCGCAGCTCGACCGGGTCCCCGGCGGTGAACTCGCCCTCCACGGAGGCGATTCCGGCCGGGAGCAGCGAGGAGCCCCGTTCGACCACGGCCCGCACGGCCCCGTCGTCGAGGACCAGGGCGCCGCGCGGTGTGGAGGCGTGCGCCAGCCACAGCAGCCGGTCGGCGGAGCGGCGGCCGGTGCGCAGGAAGTGCGTGCCGGTCAGCCCGCCGGCCAGGGCGTCCGCGGCGTGCACGGCGGAGGTCAGCACGACCGGGATGCCGGCCGCGGCCGCGATCCGGGCCGCCTCGACCTTGGTGACCATGCCGCCGGTGCCGACGCCGGCCCGGCCCGCGCTGCCGATGGAGATGCCCTCCAGATCGTGGGGCCCGCGCACCACGCCTATCCGGGAGGTGCCGGGGGTGGCCGGATCGCCGTCATAGAGGCCGTCGACGTCGGAGAGCAGGATCAGCAGGTCGGCGCGGACGAGATGGGCGACCAGGGCCGCCAGCCGGTCGTTGTCGCCGAACCGGATCTCGTCGGTGGCGACGGTGTCGTTCTCGTTCACGATCGGTACGGCGCCCATGGCCAGCAGCTGGTCGAGGGTCCGGTAGGCGTTGCGGTAGTGCGCCCGGCGGCTGGTGTCGTCGGAGGTCAGCAGGACCTGGCCGACCCGGCGGCCGTAGCGGGCGAAGGAAGCGGTGTAGCGGGCGACCAGCAGGCCCTGGCCGACGCTGGCGGCGGCCTGCTGCCGGGCCAGGTCACGGGGCCGCCTGGCGAGCCCCAGCGGCGCCAGACCGGCCGCGATGGCACCGGAGGAGACCAGCACGATCTCCTTGTCCTGGTGCTTGGCCAGCACATCGACCAGCGCGTCCACACGATCGGCGTCCAGCCCCCCGGCTGCCGTCGTCAGCGAGGAGGAGCCGACTTTCACCACGATCCGGCGGGCGTCCTTCACGTCCTGCCTTGCGCCTGCCACCTGCGTACCCCTGTGCTCGCCGTTCCCGCCGCCGTACGGAGAATTCTGTCCGATCCGCACCACGGCCCTACGGGCGCAATCTACGGCAGTGCGGCCCGCGCGCGCTGCGCGATATCTCCTGGCGGACGGCCTGCGGCGGCGGAACGGCCGGACCGGCGGGCGGCGCGGCGCGGCCGGGCGGGCAGAATGGGGGCCGGACATCCGGCCCGCGCCCCCGGGGGCAGGGTGCCCCGCCCGTTGGCCCATGCGGTTTTCTATAGACGGAAGCCGAGGCCAAGGGGTTGCGTTCGATTGGTCCGCTTTCGCGGTGATGAGAGCCACAGCAGATTGTCACCAGGGCCAACGAGGTCATACGGTCGGGTGTCCATCGGTCCCGTTTCGCCGCTCCGGCGGTGTCGCAGCGCGGGACCCGGCCGCCCCGCTCGGCCTCCCCCCTGACCTTCGTGCTGCCAGGAGCCCTCCCCCGTGCCTTCCGCCGGAATCGTCCCCCGCCGAGCCGTCCAGCTCGCGGCACTCTTCGCGATGATGGTCGCGTTCACCGCCCAGCTCGTCGGTGCGCTGTTGCCCGTCATCCCGTTGTTCATCGCCGCATCCGTGGTCAACCTGGGACTCGACCTGGTCCTCCAGCACAAGCAGCCGGGCCTGCTCGCGGTGCTCGGCCGGATCCGGTTCGACGTCACCGTGCGCCAACTGCTGCGCGACATGCTGATACTGGTCGGCCTGCTGCACATCGACGGCATCAACCCGCTGGAGGAGCAGGCGCCGCTCACCATCACGCTGCTCCTCTTCTACGGCACCCACTTCGTGTGCCAGGCGGTGGCGGTGCTGGTCCGCCGGACCCGCAGCCTGCCGTTCGTCACCCGCAACATCGACGCGAGCGCGCTGCGGCTCTGCGACGCCCCGCCGCGCATCCTCTCCCGCCAGACGGGCCGGCGGCTGCTGCGCTTCTCCGTGCCCACCACGGCCGGCATGATGCTCACCTCGATCACCACGGACGCGTACTGGGGCGGCATCGGCCTCGCCGTCTCCCTGGCGCTGTCCGCCGGCGGCACGCTCTACCTGAGCACCTGGCTGCTGCCCAAGAAGCGGGTGGCGAACGAGAAGCAGGCCCTGGAGTGGCTGGACAACTGGCTGGCGGAGTACCGGCCGACGGTCGGCATGTACTTCTCCGGCGGCGCCTCCTCCGCCTACCAGGCCAACATGTGGCTGAGCACGCTGGCCGCCCTGGACGGCAACCCGATCATCGTGCTCCGCGAGCGCTTCATGGTGCAGAAGATCGAGGCCACGGACGTACCGATCGTCTGCATCCCCAAGGTCGCCAACCTGATGCGGCTGGAGCACTCCACGCTCAAGGTGCTGCTGCACCCGGCGAACTCCGGCAAGACCTCGCAGATCCTGCGCATCCCGTCCATCAAGCACGCCTTCACCAACCACGGCGAGAGCGACAAGCTGTCCTCCTGCAACCCGTACGCGAAGGCGTACGACGAGGTGTGGGTCGCGGGCCCGGCGGCCCGTGACCGCTACCAGCTCGCCGACATCGGCGTCGAGGACAAGGACGTCATCGAGGTCGGCCGCCCCCAACTGGCCCCGATCCAGCCGTACGCGGGCGCCCCGGCCGGCCGCCCGACCACCGTCCTGTACGCCCCGACCTGGGAGGGCTGGGACGGCAACCCGGGCAACACCTCGGTGATCCTGGCCGGCGAGAACATCGTCCGCGAGCTGCTCGCCGACGAGAACGTCCGGCTGCTGTACAAGCCGCACCCGATGACCGGTTCCGTGGACCCGCGCGCGGGCGCCGCCAACTCCCGGATCCAGGCGATGATCGCGGAGGCCAACGCCGGCCGCAGCGGGGCGCGGCCCGGCCCGGAGGCCGCCGCCGAACTGGCCCGCCGCACCGAGGAACTGGACGCGCTGACCACCTCTGCGTTCCGCAAGAGCGCGGACGAGCTGGAGCGGATGCGGCTGCAGGGCACCCCGCAGGAGGGCCGTGCCGCCGCCGTGGACGCGGCTGTCACCGCCTGGGAGGCGGCGTACTGGAACTCCTTCCCCCAGTGGGAGCACCGCGTCATCACCACCGCCCGCCCCGGCATCTTCAGCTGCTTCAACGAGGCGGACGTGCTGATCAGCGATGTCTCCAGCGTGGTGTCCGACTACCTGACGAGCGAGAAGCCGTACGCGGTCGCCAACACCTCGGGCATGAGCGAGGACGACTTCCGGGCGAACTTCCCGACCGTACGCGCGGCGACCATCCTCACGCCCGACGCGAGCGGCGTGGCCGGCCTCCTCGACGCGGTGCGCAACCCGGAGCAGGACACCCTGGCCGCGGAGCGGGCCGAGCTCAAGGAGCATCTGCTGGGCCCGTCGGACCCGCCCTCGTCGGTCCGCTTCAACCAGGCCGCGCTGGCCCTGGGCACCAAGGCCGACGAGCGGCGCATCCGGATGGAGAGCCGGCTGTCCGGCATCCCCGGCCAGCGCTCCCAGGACGACGTGAACGGCGCCGGGACGGCCGGGCACGAGACCAGCGGCGCCTCGGACACGACAGCCGCCGTCTGAGCCCACAGCGGCCGCCCAGGTCCGCTACGGCGGGCCCGAGCACGGGGAAGGCCCCCGGGAGGATCTCCTCCCGGGGGCCTTCCCCGTTCCTGCCTGCCGCCGCTCCCGCCTGCCGCGGGTGGCCGCTCCCGCGCCCGTCAGAAGGGCCGGAAGCGCTCGTACTCCTCGGTGGCCTCGTCCCGCTCCGCGTCGCGGTCCCGGCGGCGCTGCGCGGCAGGCCGGGGCGCCTCCAGGCGGTGGTCCTCGCCACGACGGCCCAGCATCTCCGCGCCGGCCGCCATGGTCGGCTCCCAGTCGAAGACGACGGCGTTGTCCTCGGGGCCGATCGCGACCCCGTCCATGGCCCGCGCGCCGGCCTTGAGCAGGGCGTCCTCGACGCCGAGACGGCTGAGCCGGTCGGCGAGGTAGCCGACGGCCTCGTCGTTGTTGAAGTCGGTCTGGCGCACCCAGCGTTCGGGCTTCTCGCCGCGGACGCGGTAGAAGTGCTCGGCCTCCTCCGTGACCGTGAAGCCCGCGTCGTCCACGGCCTGGGGGCGGATCACGATCCGGGTGGCTTCCTGGACGGGCTTGGCGGCACGGGCCTTCGCCACGATGTCGGCGAGGGCGTAGGACAGCTCCTTCAGGCCCAGGTGCGCGACGGCCGAGACCTCGAAGACGCGGTAGCCGCGCTCCTCCAGATCGGGGCGGATCATGTCTGCGAGGTCCTTGCCGTCGGGGACGTCGACCTTGTTGAGGACGACCACCCGGGGCCGGTTCTCCAGACCGCCGTACTGGGCCAACTCCTCCTCGATGCGGTCGAGGTCGGAGACCGGGTCACGGTCCGACTCCAGGGCCGCGGTGTCCAGGATGTGCACCAGCACCTCGCAGCGCTCGACATGGCGCAGGAATTCCAGGCCCAGGCCCTTGCCCTGGCTGGCACCGGGGATCAGGCCCGGGACGTCCGCGATGGTGTAGACCGTCGAACCGGCCGTCACCACGCCGAGGTTGGGCACCAGCGTCGTGAACGGGTAGTCCGCGATCTTCGGCTTGGCCGCCGAGAGCACCGAGATCAGCGACGACTTGCCGGCGCTGGGGTAGCCGACCAGCGCCACGTCCGCGACGGTCTTCAGCTCCAGCACGATGTCGCGGGCCTCGCCGGGCTCGCCGAGCAGCGCGAAACCGGGGGCCTTGCGGCGGGCGGAGGCCAGCGCGGCGTTGCCGAGGCCGCCGCGGCCGCCCTGGCCCGCGACGAAGGTAGTGCCCTGGCCGATGAGGTCGGCCAGGACCTCGCCGTTGCCGTCGAGCACGACCGTGCCGTCGGGCACCGGCAGGACCAGGTCCTTGCCGTTCTTGCCCTCGCGGTTGTCACCGGCGCCGGGCTGGCCGTTGGTGGCCTTGCGGTGGGGGTGGTGGTGGTAGTCGAGGAGGGTGGTGACGTCCTGGTCGACGACCAGGATCACATCGCCGCCACGGCCGCCGTTGCCGCCGTCCGGTCCGCCGAGCGGCTTGAACTTCTCACGGTGAACGGAGGCACAGCCGTGGCCTCCGCTACCCGCGGCGACCTGCAGCTCGACGCGGTCCACGAAGGTGGTCATGGTGGGGGTGCCTCCAGAAAACGACGGGTGCGCGGAATCCGCGCCAAGAACTCTGTCCTGCGGGGTGTGTCTGTATCAACGCGCCAAGGGCGGACCGGCCTTCCCGCTCTCGCGGGAAAAGGCGGTCCGCCCTCGGAGTGCTGCTGTGGCGTGGAACGGCGTCCGGGCCGGAATTACTCGGCGACCGGAACGATGTTCACGACCTTGCGGCCACGGTGGGTGCCGAACTGCACCGCGCCGTCCGCAAGGGCGAACAGGGTGTCGTCGCCGCCGCGGCCGACGCCCGTGCCCGGGTGGAAGTGGGTGCCACGCTGGCGGACCAGGATCTCACCGGCGAGGACGGCCTGACCGCCGAAGCGCTTCACGCCGAGCCGCTGAGCATTGGAATCGCGACCGTTCCGAGTGGACGATGCGCCCTTCTTATGTGCCATGTCTCCTCAGTCCCTTACTTCGCCGGAGCGTCGATGCCGGTGATCTTCAGCGCCGTGTGGAGCTGGCGGTGGCCGATCCGCTTCTTGTAACCGGTCTTGTTCTTGTACTTCTGGATCCGGATCTTGTCGCCCTTGTGATGGTCGACGACCTCGCCCTGGACCTTCACGCCGGCCAGGACCCACGGGTCGCTGGTGACCGAGTCGCCGTCGACGACCAGCAGCGTGGAGAGCTCGACGGTGTCGCCGACCTTGCTGGTGGAAATGCGGTCAACCTCGATGACGTCGCCAACAGCAACCTTCTGCTGGCGTCCGCCGGTGCGCACGATCGCGTACACGCGGAACTCTCTCTCGCTAGGAATCGGATCCTCTGATGCCAGCCGCTCACACGGGCTCGGGATAGGGCCCGTGAAATCCGAGTGGACGAGCGGCCTCCCTCGGCGGACCGAGAGGTGTGTGCTCAGGGGTTTGGTGTCACAGACACCGACGGTCAAGGTTACGGGGCCTTGACCTGGGGGTCAAACCGGCCCCGGACCGCGAACGGTCCGGGGCACGGCCTGCTCAGTCCTCCGCGGAAGCCCCCGGTGCAAGCACCGGCTCCACTGGAGCGGCTTACGCGGCGCCCTCTGTCTAGGCCACCGGGGCCTGCTCGGCGGCCGCGGTCTTCTTGGCCGCCGCCTTCTTGGTCGTCGTCTTCTTCGTGGTGGTCTTCTTCGCCGTGGCCTTCTTGGCGGCGGCGGTGGTGGTCTTCTTCGCCGCCGTCTTCTTGGCCGTGGTCTTCTTCGCCGCGGTCTTCTTGGCGGTGGTCTTCTTCGCCGCCGCCTTCTTCGCGGTCTTCTTGGCCGCGGGCGCCGCCTCCGCCTCGGCGGGGGCCTCGGTGGGCGCCGGCTCCGCCGCGGGTGCGGTGATGACCACGGTCGCCGCGGAGTCGTCGGAGACCTCCGGCGAACCCGCCGGGGCGGTCGCCTTACGGGTCGCCCGACGGCGCGGACGGGCCGGCGCGGGCTCCGCGGCCGGCGCCTCGGCGACCGGCTCCGGGGCCTGCTCCGGCTCGGGCACGGCCACCGGCTCGGCCGGCAGCACGATCTCGGCGGTCTCCTCGGCAGCCTTGGGGGCGCCCGCCGGAGCGGACACCTTCCGGCTCACCCGGCGACGGCCACGGCCGCGCCCGGCGGCCGCCTCGGCCTCCGCGGGGCTGCTGAACCATTCGTCCGCCTCGGCCACCGCGGGCTGCAGTTCGGCCTCCGTCACGGCGACCGGCTCCAGCTCGGGCTCGCCGCCGTCCGGGGTCGGCTCGACCGTCGCGACCTCGTGGACATGCGGCTCGGCCTGGGCGCCCTTGCCCTTCTTCTTGCGCTTGCCACCGCCGCCGGCCACCGTCGGCTGGTCCATGTGGACGATGACGCCGCGGCCGTTGCAGTGCACACACGACTCGGAGAAGGACTCCAGCAGGCCCTGGCCGACCCGCTTGCGGGTCATCTGGACCAGGCCGAGCGAGGTGACCTCGGCGACCTGGTGCTTGGTGCGGTCCCGGCCGAGGCACTCCAGCAGGCGCCGCAGCACCAGATCCCGGTTGGACTCCAGCACCATGTCGATGAAGTCGATCACGATGATGCCGCCGAGGTCGCGCAGCCGCAGCTGACGCACGATCTCCTCGGCCGCCTCCAGGTTGTTCCTGGTGACCGTCTCCTCCAGGTTGCCGCCCTGGCCGGTGAACTTGCCGGTGTTGACGTCGACCACGACCATCGCCTCGGTCCGGTCGATCACCAGCGAACCACCGCTGGGCAGCCAGACCTTGCGGTCCAGCGCCTTCATCAGCTGCTCGTCGATGCGGTACGTCGCAAAGACATCGACGTCCGACGTCCACTTCTGCAGCCGGTCGGTGAGGTCCGGGGCGACGTGCGCGACGTAGCCGTGGATGGTCCCCCAGGCCTCGTCACCGCTGACGATGACCTTGGAGAAGTCCTCGTTGAAGATGTCGCGGACGACCCGGACGGTCATGTCCGGCTCGCCGTAGAGCAGCGTCGGCGCATTGGAGCTGCTGCTCTTGGCCTTCTTCTGGATCTCTTCCCACTGCGCCTGCAGCCGCTGGACGTCGCGCGCCAGCTCGTCCTCGCTCGCGCCCTCCGCGGCGGTGCGGACGATGACGCCCGCATCCTCGGGGACGATCTTTTTGAGGATCTGCTTCAGCCGCGAGCGCTCGGTGTCCGGGAGCTTGCGGCTGATACCGGTCATCGAGCCCTCGGGCACGTAGACCAGGTAGCGGCCGGGCAGCGAGACCTGGCTGGTGAGCCGGGCGCCCTTGTGACCGATCGGGTCCTTGGTGACCTGCACCAGCACCGACTGGCCGGACTTCAGCGCGGACTCGATACGGCGCGGGCCGTTGGCCATGCCCAGCGCCTCGAAGTTGACCTCACCGGCGTACAGCACCGCGTTGCGGCCCTTGCCGATGTCGACGAAGGCGGCCTCCATCGACGGCAGGACGTTCTGCACCTTGCCGAGGTAGACGTTGCCGACGTACGAGGTCGCCTGCTCCTTGTTGACGAAGTGCTCCACGAGCACGTTGTCCTCAAGGACGCCGATCTGGGTGCGCTCGCCGCTCTGGCGGACGACCATCACCCGCTCGACGGCCTCGCGGCGGGCGAGGAACTCCGCCTCGGTGATGATCGGCACCCGGCGGCGGCCCTGCTCACGCCCCTCACGGCGGCGCTGCTTCTTGGCCTCCAGGCGCGTCGACCCCTTGATCGACTGCACCTCGTCGGCGCTGGTGCTCTCGTCCTTCTTGCGGGGCTCGCGGACCTTGACGACCGTGCGCTCCGGATCGTCGGCACCGCCGGCCTCGGGCTCGGCGGCGTCGCCGGTGCGACGGCGCCGGCGACGGCGACGGCGGCTGCTGCTGGAGCCGCCGCCCGGCTGCTCCTCGTCCTCCTGCGCCTCGGGCCGCTCGGCGGCCCGCTCCTCGTCCTCCTCGGACTCGGCCTCCGCGGTCTCCCGCTCCTCGGCCTGCTCCTCGGCGCCCTCGGCGGCCTCCCCGCGACGGCGGCGACGGCCACCACGGCGGCGGCGGCGCGAGGGACGGTCCGCGGACTCGTCCTCGCCGTGACCGGCCTCGGCCTGCTCGGCCTCCGGCTCGGCCGCTTCCTCGGCCTGCGGCTCCTCGGCCGGGGCCGCGGCCACCTGCTCGGGCTGCTCGGCCTCGGCCTGGGCGCCCCGGCGGCGACGGCGGCGCGTCCCGGCGGGCTGCTCCTCCACAGCCTGCTCGCCGGCGGCCTCCTCCTGACGGGCCGCGGCATGGGCGGCCGCCGCGCTCTCCGGCGTCTGGAACATCGGCTCGGTGAAGACCGGCGCCTGGAAGACGGCGGTCGGCGGGCGCTGGGCCCGGCGGCGGCCGCGCTGGGGCGCCTCGGCCGCGGGCTCCGCGGCCTCCTCGGCGGGCTGCGCGGCAGCGGCCGGCTCCGCGGCACGCTCGCCGCGACGGCGGGCCCGGCGGCGGGGTGCCTCGGGGGCCTCGGCCGCGGCGGCCGGCGCCTCCTCGGCCGCCGGCTCCGGGGCCTCCTCGGCCGGCTGCGGGGCGCCCGCAGCGGCGGTGGCCTTACGGGTCGCCCGGCGGCGGGAACGGGCCGGCGCGGCCTCCTCGGCGGGCGCGGGGGCCGCCTCCTCGGCGGCGGGGGCGGGCGCCTCGGCGGCTACCGGCTCCGCGGCGGCCTCGGTCTGCGGGGTGCCGGCGGGAGCGGTGACCTTACGGGTCGCCCGGCGGCGGGTGCGGGCGGGCTTGGTCTCGGCCTCCGGGGCGGCGGCCGGGGCGGCCTCCGCGGCGGCCTCGGCGGGCGCGGGCGCCTCGGCGGCCACCGGCTCCGCGGCGGCCTCGGTCTGCGGGGTGCCGGCGGGCGCGGTGACCTTACGGGTGGCCCGGCGGCGGCCGCGGCGCGGCGCCTCCTCGGCCTGCGGCGCCTCGGCGGGCGTCTCGGCGGCGGGGGCTTCGGGGGCTTCGGCGGCGGCCGGCTCGGCCGGAGCCGCGGCGGGCTCGCCGGATGCGGGCTGCGGGGTCCCGGCCGGGGAGGTGACCTTACGGGTCGCCCGGCGGCGGGTACGGGCGGGCTTGGCCTCGTCGCCGCTGGTCACCGCGGAGGCGGTGGTCTCTTCGGCGAGGGCCGCGCCGGGCCCGGCGGAGGCGGTGGTGCTCACCACCGCGGCCTCGGCAGCGCCGGCGCCCGTGGGCGGACCGGCCGGCCGGGAGGCGGCACGGCGCCGGGGCGGCAGGGTGTCGCTGGGTGAATGATTGTCGTCGGCGCCACCGTTCCGGGAATTCGTGGAACGGGTGGGCTCAATGGGCTCGAGCATGCGGGCGGTTCTCCCGTCACGCTCCCGGGCGCCGCGCCTGATTCCGGTCGCGGTCCGCGTGATGAGCGCGGTCCCGCTGTCCGGGGCGTGGGCGCCGCACGGGAGCTGTCGTCTCGCTCGCCGGCTCCCTTTGGGCGGGGACCGGCGAAAGTCTCCTGGTCAGTGCGTCTGCCGGACCGGGGTGGCTCCCTGGCTGATCGGCGACGCGACGACGGCGGTCCTACGCAGTACCTTCCCCGGCTGCCGGGGAGACCCCACTCGTCGCCTTCGCGGCACTCAGCCCGGCGGCCGTGGGTGGGGCGGCCGTGGCAGCGTCGCGGTCGGGCGCTAGCGGGTCAGTCACCGCGCCGGTCTCCTCATCGAGCAGCCCCTGCGCCAGCCTGGTCACCGCAGCGGGGACCGGCGGCGCCAGGTCGGCCGTAGCTCGGAGGCCGGACAGGACGTCGTCGGGTCGAACGGCAGGTGTCAGATGCCGAACAACCAGCCGCAGTATCGCACAGGCTTTGCCGTCGGGCCTATCGTCCACAGAACCGACGGCCTCCAGACGCGTCACTGCGGCCCGTGCGTCGAAGGTCCGCATGCCGTTCTTGGTACGGCGCTCGACCTGCACCTCTTCGGCGGCGAGGAAGGCCTGGACGGCGCTCCCGGCCTCCTCGGGCGCGACCCCGTCGAGCCGGATCTCCCACACCGAGGCCTCCAGCCGGTCGGCCAGACCGGAGGTGTGCGCCTCGACGGCGTCGATCACATCGAGCCCGTCCGGAAGCGAGGTATCGAGCAGCTCGCGCAGCTTGTCCGGATCGCGGCGCTCGGCGAGCTGGATCTCCAGATACTCGGCCTCGCTGCCCGTGCCGGTCGGGGCGGCGTTGGCGTACGACACCTTGGGATGCGGGGTGAAGCCCGCCGAATAGGCCATGGGGACCTCGGCGCGGCGCAGCGCCCGCTCGAAAGCGCGCTGGAAGTCGCGGTGGCTGGTGAACCGGAGGCGGCCGCGCTTGGTGTAGCGCAGTCGGATGCGCTGCACCGCCGGTGCGGGCGGCGGGCCTTCGGGCTGTCGCTTGCCCAGTGTTACTTCTCCTTGTGTGAGGGCGCTGCTGGACGCCACCCCCGTCTGCACGGGGACGGCCCGGAGGACGCCGTCCAGCGTCGCCCGGTCCGGATCACCCCCGCGCGGGCGGGGGAACGTCGCGCCCGGACGTCTTACCTAGAGTACGTGCCCCGGAACCCCCTGGTTCCCGCCGGGGCACCACGGCCCTCGCCGGCTCCGGCTCCCGGGGCGCCCCGAACAGGGCCCGCCGGATCTCCCGGCGGGTCTGCCGCACGGTCTCGCGCGCCGTCCGCAGCGCCTGCCGCACCGGCCGCCACAGGCCGTCCCGGATCACGTGCCCGACCGGCCTGAGCACACTGCGACAGACCCAGCGCACCGGTTCGACGAGGGTCCACCGCAGCACCGCGGCCAGGAACCGGCCGAGGGCCCGGGAAACGATCCCGGCGGCCCGCCAGCAGTGCCCCAGCGCCGCCCCGGTCTCCCGGACCAGCACCGTCACCACGGCGGCCAGCGCCCGCCCGGCCGGCGCCAGCACCCACCGCCACAGGGCGACCGCCGGCACGACCACGATCCACCGGACGAGTACGCCGAGCACCGCGCCGAGGCTCCGCACCAGCCGGGCGAGACCGCGCCCGAGCGGCGCCAGCACGTACGTGCGGAGCCACTGGGCAGGCACCACGACCAGATACCGCACCAGCCACCTCACGGCCGCGTCGATCCCCCGGCCGACCGGCGCCAGCACATACCGCCACAACACCACCCACGGCCACACGAACAGCGCCTTGCCCAGCCACACCAGCGCCACGCCCAGCCCCCGCACCAGCCAGGCGATCCCCCGCCCGAGCGGCGCCAGCACATACGCGTGCACCCACCGGGCGGGCACCACGACCAGATACCGGACCAGCCACACCACGGCCGCGCCGATCCCCCGGCCGGAGGGCGCCAGCACATGGCGCCACAGCCAGGCCGCCGGCGCGACGACGAGCGTGCGCCAGAGCCACCGGAGCGGGGCCACGACGACGGTGCGCCAGAGCCAGACCAGCGGACGCACGATCAGGGTCAGCCAGAACCAGGCCAGTCCGCGGCCGAGGGGACGCAGCGCGGTCCGGTGGAGAGCCCTGCCCACCGCGGTCAGCGCGTCCCACACCAGCCGCACCGGCACGACGAGCACCAGCACCACGATCCGCACCGGCATCCGGACCACCGTGGTCACACAGCCTTCGCCCGGCTCGTACCGGGCCGGCCCCCGCTCGCTGCCGGTCGGCTCCATCCGTCTCTCCCCCTCGCGCTTCGGTGCGTCAGCCGCGCCGGTGCGACTCCTGCCCGGCGGCAGTGGCGGTGGCGGTGGCGTGGATCCAGTAGCGCAGTTTCTCCGCCCGCTGGTCCTCAAGGACCCCGCCGCAGGCCTCGATGACCTTACGTGAGCCGGTGTTGGTGTCGTCGCAGGTCACCAGCACCGGGTCGATGCCCAGTTCGTGATGGGCGACCGGCAGCGCGGCGCGCAGCATCGCGGTGGCATGACCGCGGCGACGGGCACCGGGACGTACGGCGTAGCCGATGTGGCCGCCGTAGTCGAGGAGCGAGGGGGTGAGGCTGTGCCGGAAGGTGACCCGGCCGAGGTACCTGCCGTCCGCCACCCACCACCGGGTGGACTTCGCGACCACGCCGTCCGCGCGCTCGTCCCTCGCGACGCCGCCGGTCAGCTCCACGTACGCGGCGAACCCCTCGGCGCTGCGCCAGCGGGCGGCCCAAGTCCGCAGCTCAGCGGCCAGGTTGGAGTGCGCTACGGCCTCCGCGCCGTCGGCGCGGAACTCCTCCATCGCGGCGAGGAAGGAGGCGTGGACATCGACGGTGGGGGCGATGAGCTGCGGTTCTGCCATCGGCTCATTGTGCGGCAGCACACCGCGACCCGGCCACGCGGGGTACGCGGGCCGGGCCGAAGAGGCGTACGGCAGGGGCTACTTGACGACGGTCAGCGGCAGCAGCTTCTTGCCGGTGGGGCCGATCTGGATGTCGAGGTCGAGCTGCGGGCACACGCCGCAGTCGAAGCACGGGGTCCAGCGGCAGTCCTCGACCTCGGTCTCGTCGAGCGCGTCCTGCCAGTCCTCCCAGAGCCAGTCCTTGTCGAGACCGGAGTCCAGGTGGTCCCAGGGCAGGACCTCCTCGTACTCCCGCTCGCGGGTGGTGTACCAGGCGACGTCCACGCCGAACGCGGGCAGCGTCTCCTCGGCGGCCTTCATCCAGCGGTCGTAGGAGAAGTGCTCGCGCCAGCCGTCGAAGCGGCCGCCGCCCTCGTAGACGGCGCGGATGACCGAGCCGATGCGGCGGTCGCCGCGCGAGAGCAGGCCCTCGACGATGCCGGGCTTGCCGTCGTGGTAGCGGAAGCCGATGGAGCGGCCGTACTTCTTGTCTCCGCGGATCTTGTCGCGGAGCTTTTCGAGCCGGGCGTCCGTCTCCTCCGCCGACAGCTGCGGCGCCCACTGGAAGGGCGTGTGCGGCTTGGGGACGAAGCCGCCGATGGAGACCGTGCAGCGGATGTCGTTCTGCCCGGAGACCTTGCGGCCCTCGGCGATGACGTTGACCGCCATGTCGCCGATCTGCAGGACGTCCTCGTCGGTCTCGGTCGGCAGACCGCACATGAAGTACAGCTTCACCTGCCGCCAGCCGTTGCCGTAGGCCGTCGAGACGGTCCGGATCAGGTCCTCTTCGGAGACCATCTTGTTGATGACCTTGCGCATCCGCTCCGAGCCGCCCTCGGGCGCGAAGGTCAGACCCGAGCGACGGCCGTTGCGCGTCAGCTCGTTGGCAAGATCGACGTTGAAGGCGTCGACCCGGGTCGACGGCAGCGACAGACCGATCTTGTCTTCCTCGTACCGGTCGGCGAGGCCCTTGGCGATGTCGCCGATCTCGGTGTGGTCCGCGGAGGACAGCGACAACAGGCCGACCTCCTCGAATCCCGTGGCCTTCAGGCCCTTGTCCACCATCTCGCCGATGCCGGTGATGCTTCGCTCCCGTACAGGGCGCGTGATCATGCCGGCCTGGCAGAAACGGCAACCGCGGGTACAGCCACGGAAGATCTCGACCGACATCCGCTCATGGACGGTCTCGGCCAGGGGGACGAGCGGCTGCTTGGGGTAGGGCCACTCGTCCAGGTCCATGACGGTGTGCTTGGACACCCGCCACGGGACGCCGGAGCGGTTCGGCACGACGCGGGAGATCCGCCCGTCGGCCAGGTACTCGACGTCGTAGAACTTGGGGACGTAGACGCTGCCCGTCTTGGCGAGGCGGAGCAGCAGCTCGTCGCGCCCGCCGGGGCGGTCCTCGGCCTTCCAGGCGCGGATGATCTCGGTGATCTCCAGCACCGCCTGCTCGCCGTCGCCCACGACCGCGCAGTCCAGGAAGTCCGCGATCGGCTCCGGGTTGAAGGCCGCGTGGCCGCCGGCGAGGACGATCGGGTGGTCCTCCGTACGGTCCTTGGCCTCCATGGGGATACCGGCCAGGTCCAGGGCGGTGAGGAGGTTGGTGTACCCGAGCTCGGTCGAGAAGGAGACACCGAGCACGTCGAAGGCGCCGACGGGGCGGTGCGCGTCGACCGTGAACTGCGGGACGTGGTGCTCACGCATCAGTGCTTCGAGGTCCGGCCACACGCTGTAGGTGCGCTCGGCCAGCACGCCCTCGCGCTCGTTGAGGACCTCGTAGAGGATCATGACGCCCTGGTTGGGCAGACCGACCTCGTACGCGTCCGGGTACATGAGCGACCAGCGGACGTCGCAGGAGTCCCAGTCCTTGACGGTGGAGTTCAGCTCACCGCCGACATACTGAATGGGCTTCTGCACATGCGGGAGCAGGGCCTCTAGCTGTGGGAAGACCGACTCGGCAGACATCTGGAACCTTCGTGAGCTGGCAGGGGCGACTCTCAAGCGTAACCGCTCGGAGCCACCCCCCAGCACGGCGAGCGGACACCCCCGCGGTGGCGGGGAGCACAGGGGTCAGCGCACGTCGCACTCGTCCCACGGCGGGTCACCTCCGCGTCCGCGGAGCTACGTGCACCGATCAAGCGATCGAGAGCCTGGCATGGTCACGGCCGCAGCGCGGCCCGGTGCTTACGGCGCGAGGCCTTCCGCCACACGTCCGGCAGCGCCCGCTCCCGGTCCGCCGCCAGGGCCTCCTCGCGGCCGTGGAGCAGGCCGAAGGTGAAGCCGCCCTCGCCGGCCTGCTGGGCCTGGGTCGCCAGCTCGCGCAGGGTGGCGCGCGCCACCACGCTGTCCTGGTGGTCCCCCAGCACCTGCTGCACCCGCTTGGTCCGCTTGGCGAACTTCTTCGCCGGCCGGCCGAGCGCCGGGCGGGCCGCTTCCGCCGCGTACCGGGTGCGCTTGGCCGCCTTGCGGGCGCCGTGCAGCGCCTCGTCCCGCTGCCGTCCGGCCGGGGCGGCCAGCGCGGCGTCCGTACGGCGGGCCAGCCGCCGGTAGTCCTTGAGCACGGCCCCGGCCACGACCTCGGGCGCCGGGCGGCCGGCGGCCCTGCGCAGCGGCGGCTCCTCCAGGAAAGCGTTCAGGGTCCTGAGCAGCGACAGGTAGCGCGGCCCGTCCAGGACGTCGAGCAGCCGGTCCCGCGCGCCGGCCCGGCGCCGCTCGGACCAGATGCGCAGCCGGGCGTCCACGGGGCCGAGCCGCAGCTCCCGGGGTACCCCGGCGAGCGAGGACCGCAGCCGCTCGGTGAGCACCTCCCGGTCGCGCTCCACGCCCAACTCCGCCGCCAGCCACTTGAGTTCGGTGCCGATGGGCAGGGTGACGCCGCGGTCGAGCACCTTGGTGTACGAGCGGAAGGCGCTGCGCAGCCGGCGGGTGGCGACCCGCATCCGGTGGACCGAGTCGGGCAGATCGCGCCGTACCGCCGGGTCCAGCTCGATGATCGCCCGCACCTGCTCGCGGGCATAGCGCAGGACGACGTCGCCGGCGGTGTCGCCGCGCTTCCCGGCGCCCGCGGCCCCGCCCTTGCCGGAACCCTTGCCGGAGCCCTTGGTTGCGCCCTCGGACGGGCGTCCGTCCGGCCCGGCCTCGTGCCCTGCCGATGCCTCGCTCCGCAGCCCGGTCTCGTCCAGCGCCCGCGCCAGCTTCGAGGCGGCGGAGGCGGGGCGCACCCCCGCCGCGGTCAGCTTCCGGCCGACCGCGTCCAGCAGCCCGGGGTCGCCGTCACCGGCGAGCTCGACCTCGATCTCGTGCCACCGGGCTTTGGCCGGCGCCGGTTTCGCCTTCCCGCCCCCCGCGGGCGCCGCGGCCCGCCGCGCGCGCACCGCGTCCACCGCGATCTCCGCGAGCGGCGCGCCCTGGGCGTCCTGCAGCACCTGGACGGTGCGGTGGGTGTGCAGCCGTACGACGGGGACCAGCTCGCGGTCCAGCAGCCGGGAGCGCAGGAGCGCGGCGAGCTCCGGGGGCGGAGTGTCGGACAGCGGGGCCCGCACTTCGTCCCGCACGCCGGGTGCCACCGGCAGCTTCAGATGCCAGCCCGCGTCCTTGCCGCCGGTGCGCCTGCGCAGGGTGATGCCCTCCTCAGCCAGGCACAGGTCAGGGGTGTCGTAGTAGACGGCGTCCAGGTCCTCGGTGCCCGCCTCCGCCACGGTGGCAATTGCGTCGACCCCGGCCAGGTCGGGCAGCTGCGTGGTCTTGTCGGCCTCGTACTTCCGCTCGATCTCCCGCACGGTGTCCGCCATGCCTCGAATGTAGTCATGCCGCCCCACCGGGGACCACCCGTCGGACGGCGAAGCCGTCGCCCGGTGGCCGGGATCCGCTCGGGCGGGTAGCACGCACCGCAGGCGGTGACTTACGGTGTGTGACGAGTCGGCCACGCAGAGTGGCGCCGACCGCGCACTCGACCCCTTCGGGGAGGGAGACACCCGTGCCATCCCAAGCCGCACCCGTGACCCGGGCACCCATCCACGTCTCGACGGGCGCCCGCCCGTATCTCCTGACCGCACCGAGCGAACCGACCGCCCCGAAGACCGCCCGTGACTTCGTCCGTGCGGTGCTGCGCCCCACCGGCCTCGGCGCGCTCCTCGACACCGCGGTGCTGCTCACCTCGGAGGCGGTGACCCGCTGCCATCTGCACACGCCGCGGTCCGCGGACATCCTGCTGCGGATGCTGACCGCCGGGCACGGCCTGCGGATCAGCGTCCATGACACGGCGCCGGTCCGGATTCCGCGGCCGGCCCCGCCGGACGGTGAACAGGGCGCCGATCACGGGCTGCTGCTGACCGGCCACCTCGCCGACGCCTGGGGGACGACACCGTGCGAGGGGCCGCGTGCCACTTCGCTGTGGTTCGAGCTGTATCTCGGGCGGTGACGGGGGTCAGCGGGAGGCCGACAGCGGCCGCTGGACGCGGATCGACTGCAGCAGCCCTATCGCGATCCAGACCGCGAACATGGAGGTGCCGCCGTAGGAGACGAACGGCAGCGGGAGGCCGGTGACGGGCATGATGCCGAGCGTCATGCCGATGTTCTCGAAGGACTGGAAGGCGAACCACGCGATGATGCCGGCGGCGGCGATGGTGCCGTAGAGCTCGGTGGACTCGCGGGCGATCCGGCAGGCGCGCCACAGGACGATGCCGAGCAGGACGATGATCAGGCCCGCGCCCAGGAAGCCCAGTTCCTCACCGGCGACGGTGAAGATGAAGTCCGTCTGCTGCTCGGGGACGAACTGGCCGGTGGTCTGGCTGCCGTGGAACAGGCCGGAGCCGGTCAGCCCGCCGCCGCCGATCGCGATCCGGGCCTGGTTGGTGTTGTAGCCGACACCGGCCGGGTCGAGGCTCGGATTGGCGAACGCGGCGAAGCGGGCGATCTGGTAGTCGTCGAGCAGACCGAGCTGCCAGATGGCCACGCAGCCGACGACGCCCGTGCCGACCAGCCCCAGGATCCAGCGGTTGGAGGCGCCCGAGGCGAGCAGGACGCCGAGGATGACGGCGCCGAGCACCATGACCGAACCGAGGTCGGGCATCAGCAGGATGACGGCGACCGGCACGGCGGCCAGGCCGAGGGCCTGGACGACGGTGCGGTGGTCGGGGTGCGGGCGGTCACCCGCATCGACCCGGGAGGCCAGGATCATCGCCATGCCCAGGGTGATGGTGATCTTCGCGAACTCGGCGGGCTGGAGCGAGAATCCGCCGGGGATCGCCAGCCAGGAGCGCGAGCCGTTGATGGTGGCGCCCAGCGGGGTCAGCACCAGCAGCGCCAGCACGACCGACAGGGCGTACAGGATCGGGATCGCGCCGCGCAGGGTGCGGTGGCCGAGCCAGATCGTGCCGGCGGCCAGCGCCAGGCCGATGCCGGTGTTGAGGAGGTGGTGCAGGAAGAAGAAGTACTCGTCGTCGTGGTTGAGCGCGGTGCGGTTGCGGGTGGCGGAGAAGACCAGCACCGAGCCCATGAGCGACAGCGCCAGACAGGACAGCAGCAGTATCCAGTCCAGCTTGCGCACCACCGAGTCACGCGCCGTCAGCTTGCCCCAGGTGCCGAGCTCGGGGGTGTAGCGCCGGATCGAGAACGCCCGGGAGGTGTGGCTGGTCGTCATCGTGGGCTCTCCGATGCGGACGGCGACGGCGACGGCGGGACGTACGGCTTGATGGGCTGCGCCTCGATGGAGCCATCACCCTCGATCTTGGGCAGCCTGGCCTCCGGCCTCGGGAGCAGAGCGGCCTTCGGGTCGATCCCGCCCTTCTCGTCGACGCCGTAGAGCGCGTTGTAGATGTTGCGCACGGCGGGGCCGGAGGCGCCGGAACCCGTACCACCCTGGGAGATGGTCATGACGATCGTGTAGTCCTTGGTGTACGTCGCGAACCACGAGGTGGTCTGCTTGCCGTAGACCTCGGCCGTACCGGTCTTGGCGTGCATCGGGATCTTGTCCTGCGGCCAGCCGCCGAACCGCCAGGCGGCGGTACCGCGGGTGGCGACGCCGGCGAGGGCGCCGTCCATCTGCCCGAGGGTCTTCTTCGACACCGGCAGCTTGCCGTGCGGGTGCGGCTGGATCCGCTGGATGTGCTTGCCGTCGGGGCTGACGATGGCCTTGCCGACGGTCGGGTCGTAGAGCGTGCCGCCGTTGGCGATCGCGCCGTAGATGGTCGCCATCTGGATCGGGGTGACGAGGGTGTCGCCCTGGCCGATGGCGTAGTTGATCGAGTCGTAGGCGTGCAGCTTCATGCCCTCCAGGCAGCCCTCACGGGCGAGCTTGGTGCCGAAGTCCTTCTTCTTCGGCCAGGCCTTGGCCTGCTCGCACCAGCCGGCCTTGTTGGCCTTCCAGAAGGCGTTCTTCCACTTGCGGTCGGGGACCCGGCCCCGGACCTCGTTGGGGAGGTCGATCCCGGTCTCCTTGCCGAGGCCGAACTGGTGGGCGGTCTTGTAGAACCAGTCGTTGGGGTCCTTCTTGGGCTTGTCGCCGCCGTCCTTCTTCCACTCCTCGTGCGAGAGCCGGTAGAAGACGGTGTCGCAGGAGACCTCCAGCGCCCGGCCCAGGCTGATGTCGCCGTGGCCCTCGCCCTCGAAGTTCTTGAAGACCTGGCCGCCGATGCTGTACGAGCTGGTGCAGGGGTAGTGGCCGTTGAAGTCGTAGCCCGCGTTGACCGCGGCCGAGGTCGAGATGACCTTGAAGATCGAGCCGGGGGCGGCCTGCCCCTGGATGGCGCGGTTCAGCAGCGGGTAGTTGGAGTCCTTGCCGGTGAGGTGGGCGTAGTCCTTGCCGGAGATCCCGCCGACCCAGGCGTTGGGGTCATAGCTGGGGTTGGAGGCCATCGCCACCACCCGGCCGGTCTTCGCCTCCATGACGACCACGGCACCCGAGTCGGCCTTGTAGTTGGTGCCGGTGTTCTTGTCGAAGTTCTTGCGGGCGTCCTTCATGGCCTGGTCCAGCTGCTTTTCCGCTATGGCCTGCACACGGGCGTCGATGCTGGTGACGACGCTGGCTCCGGCCCGGCCCTTCTCGCTGTTGGCCTGGCCGATGACCCGGCCGAGGTTGTCGACCTCGTAGCGGGTGACGGCGGCCTTGCCGCGCAGCGCGTTGTCGTACGTGCGCTCCAGGCCGGACCGGCCGATCTGGTCGGAGCGCAGCAGCGGCGAGCGGGTGTCCTTGGCCTTGTTGATCTCGGCGTCGGTGACCGGCGAGAGATAGCCCAGCACCTGGGCGGTGTTGGCGTTGCCGGGGGCGGCGTAGCGGCGGACGGCGGTGGGCTCGGCGCTGATGCCGGGGAAGTCCTCGGAGCGCTCGCGGATCTGGAGCGCCTGCTGGGTGGTGGCCTCGTCGGTGATCGGGATCGGCTGGTACGGCGAGCCGTTCCAGCAGGGCTGCGGCGTCTTGGAGTCGCACAGCCGGACCTTGCTGCGGATCTCCTTCTCGGACATGCCGAGCACTCTGGCGAGCCGGCCGAGCACGGCCTTGCCGTCGTCCTTCATCTTCAGCAGCTCGGTGCGGCTCGCGGAGACGACCAGACGGGTCTGGTTGTCGGCCAGCGGCACCCCGCGGGCGTCGAGGATGGAGCCGCGGGTGGCGGGCTCGACGACCTGCTGGACGTGGTTGCTCTTGGCCTCGTCGGCGTACTCCTGGCCGTTGCGGATCTGCAGATACCAGAGCCGGCCGCCGAGGGTGACCAGCAGGGAGAAGACCAGGATCTGGATCGCGATGAGCCGGACGGTGACCCGGGAGGTCCGGGTTTCCGGGAGATTACTCATGGCGCGCGGCGCCTCCACGAGGGGTGGTGGTCGGAAGGAGAGGGGAGGGCGTCACAGTCGCTTGACCCCCTTGATGCGGCCCACCTTGTCGCGGGCGGACTTGCCGAGCAGACTGCCGCGCTGGCTGCCGATGCGGGCCCCGGCCCGCAGGGACTTCATGGCGCCGCGGCTGGCCTTGAGGCCGGTGCCGGTGGTGAGCCAGCCGTACCCGAGGTCGCCGGCGGAGCCGCCCGCACTGCCGGAGCCGTCGCCGGCCAGCAGATCGCTGTCCGTGCGGTGCGCCAGCGCCATCACCAGCGGGACGGTGAAGGGGGCCAGCAGCAGGTCGTAGAGGGTGGCGCTGAGCAGCAGGCCGACGATGCCGACGTGCCGCGCTGCGGTGTCGCCGACCAGCGCGCCGACGCCGGCGTACATCAGCGTCGAGCCGATGGCGGCCCCGATGACGACGAGCAGCGGCAGCGTCGCCGAACGGTGCCGGCCGGAGTCCGGTCTGGTCAGGCCCGCGGCGTAGCCGATGACGCAGAGCACCAGCGCATAGCGGCCGATGGCGTGGTCGGACGGCGGGGCGAGGTCGGCCAGCAGCCCGGCGAAGAAGCCGACGAGCGCGCCGCCGACGTGGCCGTAGACCAGCGCCAGGCCGACCACGACGAGCAGCAGCAGGTCCGGTACGGCGCCGGGCAGTTGGAGCCGGGCCAGGATGGTGACCTGGATGACGAGGGCGACGACCACCAGCGGGGCCGAGAGCAGGATCCGGTTGATGCGCATCGGTCAGCTCCTGGGAGAGGCGCTCGCGGAGGGGGAGGCCGTGACGGTGACCGTCGGCGTCGGCTTGGGCTTGGCGGGCCGGGGCGGCAGCACGGTGTCGCGCGGGTCCTCGCGGGGCGGCTGGACCACGACGCCGACGATGTCGAGCTGGGAGAAGGCGACGTAGGGCCGGACCTGGAGGGTGCGGGTCAGATCGCCGTTGAACGGCTCGACCCGCACGACCTTGCCGACCGGTACGCCGGGCACGAACGGCTTGTCCTTGCTGGACCCGAAGGTGACCAGCCGGTCGCCCTTCTTGATGTTGGCCCGGCCGTTGAGGAGCTGCACGCGCAGTGAGCGGACGCCCTGCCCGTTGGCGAAGCCGATCTCGTTGGTCTTCTCCATGCGGGTGCCGACGGTGAAGTCGGGGTCGGCGGCCAGCAGGACGGTGGAGGTGCTGGGGCCGACGGTGGTGACCCGCCCGACCAGACCGTCGCCGTTGAGCACGGTCATGTCGCGGGCGATGCCGTCGCGGCTGCCGGCGTCGATGGTGATGGTCCAGGAGAAGCCCTGGGCCGAGCCGATGGCGATGACCTGGGCGCCCTTGATGGCGTACTGGCCGGTGCCGGCGGTCTTGAGGATCTTGTCGAGCTCGGCGGCGCGGCTGCGATTGCGGTCGGAGGAGCCGAGCTTGGCCTTCAGCGCCTCGTTCTCGTGCTCCAGCCTGCTGATCCGGTCGTGCCGCCGCCCCGAGTCCCGTACGGCGCCGACGGCGTTGCCGACCGGGTCGACGGCGCGGGCGACACCGTTCTCGACCGGCCCGAAGGCGGAGGCGGCGGCGTGCCGGGCACCATCGAGCGGGGACTGTTCGCCGCCGCGGATATCGACCGTGATCAGCGCGAACGCGATCGCGACCAGCAGCACCAGCAGCAGCCGGCTCTCTCGTGTGTCCCTCACGTGCGGCGGCCGTGTCCTTCCTCGTAGGACCGGCCGGCTGCGGGCCCCGCCGGTCTCGTTCGGGAGTTGAGCGTTGTGCCTGTGTGACGGTGCCGGATGGTGAAGCGTCAGGCGCCGTGTCTGTCGGGATGTGTGCCTGTATATCAGCGATCGGCGGACGGATCGGCCGCTGTCGCCGTACGGCCCGGCCGCCGCGGTCGCCGGGACGGCCGCGGGTCGGATCGGGTCCGGCGGTTGTTACCTGCGCGGCTGGGAGTCGAGGACCTGCTGGAGCGCCTCGAACTCCTCGACGCACTTGCCGGAGCCCAGCGCGACGGAGTCGAGCGGGTCCTCGGCGATGTGGATGGGCATACCGGTCTCGCGGCGCAGCCGCTCGTCGAGGCCGCGGAGCAGGGCGCCGCCTCCGGTGAGCACGATGCCGCGGTCCATGACGTCACCGGACAGCTCCGGCGGGCACTTGTCGAGCGTCGTCTTGACCGCGTCGACGATGGAGTTGACCGGCTCCTCGATGGCCTTGCGGACCTCGGCGGCCGAGATCACGACGGTCTTCGGCAGGCCGGAGACCAGGTCACGGCCGCGGATCTCGGTGTGCTCGTCCTGTTCGAGGTCGTACGCCGAACCGATGGTGATCTTGATGCTCTCGGCGGTGCGCTCGCCCAGCAGAAGGCTGTACTCCTTCTTGATGTGCTGGATGATCGCGTTGTCGAGCTCATCGCCGGCCACCCGGATGGACTGCGCGGTGACGATGCCGCCGAGCGAGATGACCGCGACCTCGGTCGTACCGCCGCCGATGTCCACGACCATGTTGCCGGTGGCCTCGTGGACCGGCAGACCGGATCCGATCGCGGCGGCCATCGGCTCCTCGATGATGTGCACCTGGCGCGCGCCGGCCTGGGTCGAGGCCTCGATGACCGCACGACGCTCGACTCCGGTGATGCCGGAGGGCACACACACCACGACCCGCGGGCGGGCCAGATAGCGCCGCTTGTGGATCTTGAGGATGAAGTAGCGGAGCATCCGCTCGGTGATCTCGAAATCGGCGATCACGCCGTCTTTCAGGGGCCGTACGGCGACGATGTTGCCGGGCGTGCGCCCGATCATCTTCTTCGCCTCAGCACCTACCGCGAGGATGCCGCCGGTGTTGGTGTTGATGGCCACGACCGACGGCTCGTTGAGAACGATTCCGCGGCCCCTGACGTACACCAGCGTGTTGGCGGTCCCGAGGTCGACAGCCATGTCACGGCCGATGAACGACATGTTGTTCCCCATGAGGATACGTCTGGCCTTCCCAACTGGAGCGAATGCTTACTGGAGGTCGGCAGGAGGTGATGCGCTGCGAGGCGCGGAAGCCTCCATGGTAGTTCGTAGTGCGCCCACTCGAACACGTCGGGAGGCTGTTCCGCCATTGTCAGCCGTACACGTTCCCGGCCCCCTCAATGGTGACGTCGTGTCGCGGTGATGCGTTCCCCCGATCGTGTCGCATACACCAAAGGGCGACCGAAGTTTTCCTCGGTCGCCCCTGGTCACGAGGGGTATACAGCTGACGATACGTCAGGAAATACCGGGGAAGAAAATCTTGATCTCACGCTCGGCGGACTCTTCGGAATCCGAGGCATGGATCAGATTCTCCCGGGTGATCGTTCCGAAGTCCCCACGAATGGACCCACTCGGCGCGGCAATCGGGTCAGTCGGACCGGCCAGCGCCCGCACGCCCTCGATCACCCGCTCGCCCTCGACGACCAGCGAGACCACCGGGCCGGAGGACATGAACGCGACCAGCGGCTCGTAGAACTCACGGCCGACGTGCTCGGCGTAGTGCTGTTCGAGGAGGGCACGGTCGAGGGTCCGCATCTCCAGCGCGCTGATCGTCCAGCCGGCCTTCCGCTCGATACGGCCGAGGATCTCGCCGATCAGGCCGCGCTGGACGGCGTCGGGCTTGAGGAGGACGAGGGTGCGCTGGCTCACGGAGGGACTCCCTGGATATGAACAATGGTCAGCGGGTGCACTGAGGCTACAGGGGCGCTGGCACCGGCCTTCACCCGCCCACCGGGCCCGCCCACGCGGCGGATCACGCCCGTACGGACGTGACCTCGCCGCAGGTCCGGAGGTCAGCCCGCCGTCGGCGCCTCGGCCGCCCAACGGGCCTTCGCCTCATCGATCTTGCGGCCGAAGTGGACCGACGCCCACCACAGGGCCGCGAAGACCGCCCCGAGGAAGAACATCGTCGGGACCACGAAGCCGCTGGCGATCAGGGCGAACTGCAGCAGCCAGCCGAGCTGGACACCACCCGGACGGGTCAGCATCCCGCACAGCAGGAGGCTCAGCAGCATCGCGATCCCGCTGACCGTCCAGATCGTGGCCGTCGGGAGGGCGGACATCTGCATCGCCACCAGCCCGGCGAAGCCGATCACGAAGAATTCACCGATCAGCGTGCTGGCACACAGCGTGCGCATGGTCAGCCCCTCCCCATCAGCAGCCGGGCCTCGCCGACCGTGATCACCGAGCCGGTCACCAGCACACCCGCGCCGGAGAACTCGCCCTCCTCCTCGGCGAGGGTGATCGCCGCCTCCAGGGCGTCGTCGAGCCGCGGCTCGACCTGGACCCGCTCGGCGCCGAAGACCTCGACCGCCACGGCCGCCAGCTCATCCGGATCCATCGCACGATGGCTGGAATTACGCGTCACCACGATCTCGGCGAAGATCGGCTCGAACGCCTCCAGGAAGCCCCGGACGTCCTTGTCCGAACTGGCACCGACGACGCCCACCAGCCGGCTGAACCCGAAGGCCTCGGTGACCGCCTCGGCGGCCGCCCGCGCACCGGCCGGATTGTGCGCCGCGTCCAGCACGACCGTCGGGCTGCGCCGCACGACCTCCATCCGGCCCGGCGAGGTCACGGCGGCGAACGCGGAGCGGATGGTGTCGAGGTCGAGGGTGCGGGCGTGTTCCGAACCGACGCCGAAGAACGCCTCGACCGCGGCGAGCGCCACCGCGGCGTTGTGCGCCTGGTGGGCGCCGTACAGCGGAAGGAAGATCTCCGGATACTCGCCGCCCAGCCCGCGCAGGGTCAGCATCTGGCCGCCGACCGCGACCTCACGGGAGGTGACCCCGAACTCCATGCCCTCCCGGGCGACCGTGGCATCCACCTCGACCGCGCGCTTGAGCATCACCGACGCCGCCTCCACCGGCTGCTGGGCCAGCACGACCGTGGCGTCCTTCTTGATGATCCCGGACTTCTCGCCGGCGATCTGCTCGGGCGTCTCCCCCAGGCGGTCGGTGTGGTCCAGCGCGATCGGGGTGACGACGGCGACATCGCCGTCGATGACGTTGGTCGCGTCCCAGGTGCCGCCCATGCCGACCTCGACGACCGCGATGTCCACGGGGGTGTCCGCGAAGGCGGCGTACGCCATCGCCGTCAGCACCTCGAAGAACGACAGGCGGTACTCCTGCTGGTTGTCGACCATCTCCACATACGGGGCGATGTCGCGGTAGGTATCGATGAAGCGCTCGGCGGAGATCGGCGCGGCGTCCAGGCTGATCCGCTCGGTGATCGACTGGACGTGCGGGCTGGTGTAGCGGCCGGTGCGCAGATCGAAGGCGGACAGCAGGGCCTCGATCATCCGGGCGGTGCTGGTCTTGCCGTTGGTCCCGGTGATGTGGATGGACGGATACGCCCGCTGGGGCGAGCCGAGGATGTCCAGCAGCGCCGCGATGCGCTGCACCGAGGGGTCGAGCTTGGTCTCGCCCCAGCGGCCGGCCAGCTCCTCCTCGACGGCGCGCAGCGCACGGTCGACCTCGGGGTCGGCCGGCCGTACCGGGATCCCGTCCCCCTGCGGCGGCCCGGCCTGGGCACGCAAGGTCCGGCTGCCGGCCTCGATCACCGCGAGATCGGGGTCACGGTCGGTCTCCGCCTCGACCAGTTCGTCGAAGGCGTCGTTCGGGTCGGGGTCGTCGTTTTCGGGGCGCTCGCTCACGCCGACCAGTCTACGAGGCCCCTCTGACAGCGGTGCGCTGCGCTGCCTGTGCCGATACCGAGCCGTCACCCCCGGGGCCGGCCGGCCCGACCGGGGCCGGGCGCCCGCGTGCGTACGCCGGCGCCGCCCCCTGCCTACGGCAGCGCCGCCTTCATCATGGCCCGTGCGATCGGGGCCGCCAGACCGTTGCCGGAGACCTCGTTGCGGGCGGCGTGCCCGTCCTCGACCATCACGGCCACCGCCACCTGGTGCCCCTTACCGTCCTCGGCGTACGAAACGAACCAGGCGTAGGGCGTACCGCTGTTGTCGACGCCGTGCTGGGCGGTACCGGTCTTGGCGCCGACGGTCCGTCCGTCGATCTTCGCGCCGGACGCCGTGCCCTTGTCCACGACCGTCTGCATCGCCGACCGCAGCTGCTGGGAGGTACGCCCCGACATGGCCTTGCGGTACGTCTTCGGCCCGTTCTCCTGGACGGTGTTGCCGCCGCCGTCGGTCAGCTTGTCGACCAGCTGCGGGGTCTTCAGCTCGCCACCGTTCTGGATGGCCGCGGTGACCATCGCCATCTGGAGCGGGGTCGCCTGGTCGTCGAACTGGCCGATCCCGGACAGCGCGGTCTGCGCGTCGTCCATGTCACTGGGGTAGACGCTCTTGGCGGCCCGGACCGGGGTGTCGACCTTGCCGTCGTTGAAGCCGAGCTTCTCGGCCTGCGCCTTCACCTTGTCCTTGCCCAGGTCGACGGCCATCTTCGCGAAGACGGTGTTGCAGGAGTACTGGAGCGCGGTGCGGATGTTCGCGTTCTTGCAGGGCGCGGAGGCGTTCTCGTTGGGGAGCTTGGTGCGGGTGTGCGGGAGCGTGTACGGGTCCGGGCTGTCGGTGGGCTCGTCCACCGAGGAGTACAGGCCGTTCTCCAGCGCGGCCGCGGCGACCACCAGCTTGAAGGTGGAGCCCGGCGGCAGCGGCTGCCGCAGCGCCCGGTTGACCTGGGGATCGTCCGGGTCGTCGGACATCTTCTGCCACGCCTTCTGGTCGGCGCCCGAGGACCCGGCGAACTTCCCGGGGTCGTACGACGGCGTGCTGACCATGCCGAGGATCCGCCCCGTGGCCGGGTCCATGGCGACAGCCGCGCCCTTCTTGCCGCCCAGCGCCTGGTAGCCGGCCTGCTGCACCTTCGGATCGATGGTGGTGGCCACATCGCCGCCCTTGGCCCGGTTGCGGGTCAGCGCGTCGGCAGGGCTCTGCAGCCGGCCGTCGGAGCCGTCGAGGAGGTCGCCGTAGAGGCTCTCCAGCTGGTTGCTGCCGTAGATCTGCGAGCTGAACCCGGTCACCGGCGCATACAGCGGGCCGTCCTTGTAGGTCCGCTTGTATTTGAGCGTCGACGACGTGGCGGCGGAACCGGTGACCGGCTCCCCGCCGACGAGGATGTTGCCCAGCGGCGCGGAGTACTTGCCGATCGCCACCCGCGGATTGTGCGGGTCCTCCTTGTAGTCACTGGCCTTTGCGCCCTGAATCCAGGTGGCCCAGCCCATCAGCGCGACGATCAGCGCCAGACAGAAGACCGCGGCCCGTCGCAGGGGTTTGTTCATGGGGCGCGGCTCCTCCGTACGGGACGTGCGATGCGGCCGGAACGTCGGTATTCCGGCATTCCGGTCCACCGTGCCTCGCCTTCATGAGAGCCCCATGAGAACGGCCGTCGAGCGCCCGACCGGACAACTTTCCACCGCGTTTCCCCCTCTTCCACGGGGGGTTGTGGGCAGCCCCGGATGATCACCACGCGGCAGTGGACGGAAGGCAGGAGCTGAAGAGGAGTGCCGGCAATCAGTCAGCGGATGCATTTGATCCTGCTCACCGCCTGGACCGTGCTGTGGTTCGTCCTGGTGGAGCCGCACGGCGGATTCTCCTGGCACTATCTGCGCACCGGCGGCCAACTGATCTACCAGGGCACCTCCGGCAACGGCACCGGCGGGCTCAATCTCTACGCGCACCACCCCGAACTCCAGATGGGTCCGCTCAGCTTTCTGACGGCCGGCCTGTTCAACCCGTGCCCCGAGGTCCTCGGGCAGTTTCTCGCCGCGGCCCTGATGTCGCTGCTCGGCCTGGTCATCGTGGTGCTGGCCGGCCGCAGCGCCGCCCACCACTTCCTGGGCACCGGCACCAACCACCAGCGGCTGCGGCAGCGCGTGCTGATCGCCGGGCTGGCCTTCATCCCCATGTGGATCGAGGTCGCGGTCCGCTTCGGGCATCTCGACGACGTCCTCGCGCTGTTCTTCACCGCCCTCGCGGTCCGCGCCGTCACCCGCGGCGACGCCGCCCTCACCGGCGTCTGCCTGGCCCTGGCGATGGATTCCAAGCCCACCGCCCTCGCCTTCCTCCCGCTGCTGCTCGCCCTGCCGCGGGAGAAGTGGCTGCGGGCCGGCCTGTGGTGCGCGGGCCTGGTGGCCGTCGCCTGGCTGCCGTTCTTCCTGGGCGATTCGCAGTCCTTCGCCGCGGCGAAGTTCGCCATCCCCAACCAGTCGGCGTCCGCCCTGCGCTGGCTGGGCGTCGACGACCCGACGACCCCCGGCTGGGACCGCCCCGCCCAGGCCGCCCTGGGGCTCGTGCTGGGCGCCCTCGCCGTCTGGCGCGGCCGCTGGGCGGCGGTGGTGCTGCTGGGGGCCAATGCCCGGATCGTGCTCGACCCGAGCGTCTACACGTACTACACGGCGTCCGTGCTGCTCGGCACCCTGCTCTGGGACGTCATCGGCCAGCGCCGGCTGGTGCCCTGGTGGAGCTGGCTGGGCCTGCTCTTCCTCTACGGCAGCGTCTTCGCCGTGCCCGACGACGCCGCCCGGGGCCTGATCCGGCTGGCGTTCGTGGCCGTCTCGACGGCGTACGTCCTGCTCTGGCCGGTACGGGAACGCGGACGGCGGGGCCGACGACGGCGCAGGCCCCCCGCCCGTACGGACGAGGGGCCTGCGCACCGCGGTCCCCAGGAGGGCCGCCCGGATCCCGGACCGCCCACGGGTCCGGCGGCTACTCCGTGGGCAGGGCCGCCAGCTGCGCCGTGATGCGGACGATGTCCGCCTCCGCGGCCTCCAGCCGGCCGCGGATCTTGTCCACGACCTTCTCCGGGGCCTTGGCGAGGAACGCCTCGTTGCCGAGCTTGCCGGTGGCCTGCGCCTTCTCCTTCTCCGCCGCCGCCAGGTCCTTCGTCAGCCGCTTGCGCTCCGCCTCGACGTCGATGGCGCCGGAGAGGTCCAGGGCCACCGTCGCGCCCGCGACCGGCAGCGAGGCGGTCGCGCTGAAGCCGTCACCCGCCGGCTGCAGCCGCAGCAGCGCGCGCATCGCGGCCTCGTGGGCGGCCAGCTCCGTACCGGAGAGCTCCAGCTGCGCCGGGACCTTCTGGCCGGGCTGCAGCCCCTGGTCGGAGCGGAAGCGCCGGACCTCGGTGACGACCTGCTGAACCGTCTCGATCTCCCGCTCGGCGGCCGCGTCCCGGAAGCCGGAGTCCTTGGGCCAGTCGGCGATGACGACCGACTCCCGGCCGGTCAGCGTCGTCCACAGGGTCTCGGTGACGAACGGCACGATCGGGTGCAGCAGCCGCAGCGTGACGTCCAGCACCTCGCCCAGCACCCGGCGCGAGGCCTCGGCGGCCGGTCCGCCCGCCTGGAACGTGGTCTTGGACAGCTCGACGTACCAGTCGAAGACCTCGTCCCACGCGAAGTGGAAGAGGGTGTCCGACAGCTTCGCGAACTGGTAGTCGTCGTAGTACGCATCGACCTCGGCGACGACCGAGTTCAGCCGGGAGAGGATCCACCGGTCGGTCGCCGACAGCTGCTCGGCGGGCGGGAGTTGGCCCTCCACCGTCGCCCCGTTCATCAGCGCGAAGCGGGTGGCGTTCCAGATCTTGTTGGCGAAGTTGCGCGAGCCCTGGACCCAGTCCTCGCCGATCGGCACGTCGACGCCCGGGTTCGCCCCGCGCGCCAGCGTGAACCGGACGGCGTCCGAGCCGTAGGCATCCATCCAGTCCAGCGGATTGACCGCGTTCCCGAAGGACTTGGACATCTTCTTGCCGAACTGGTCACGGACCATGCCGTGCAGCGCGATGGTGTGGAACGGCGGGGTGCCGTCCATCGCGTACAGCCCGAACATCATCATCCGGGCGACCCAGAAGAAGAGGATGTCGTAGCCGGTGACCAGGACGGAGTTCGGATAGAACTTCTCGACGCTGGGGGTCTGCTCGGGCCAGCCGAGGGTGGAGAACGGCCACAGGCCGGACGAGAACCAGGTGTCCAGGACGTCGGTGTCCTGGGTCCAGCCCTCGCCGGTGGGCGCCTCGTCGTCCGGGCCGACGCAGACGACCTCACCGTTCGGGCCGTACCAGACGGGGATGCGGTGGCCCCACCACAACTGCCGCGAGATGCACCAGTCGTGGAGGTTGTCGACCCAGCCGAAGTAGCGGGACTCCATCTCCTTGGGGTGGATCGCGACCTTGCCGTCACGGACCGCGTCCCCCGCCGCCTTCGCCAGCGGGCCGACCTTCACCCACCACTGCATCGACAGCCGCGGCTCGATGGTGGTCTTGCAGCGCGAGCAGTGCCCGACGGAGTGGGTGTACGGGCGCTTCTCGGCGACGATCCGGCCGTCGGCGCGCAGCGCACCGACGATCGCGGAACGGGCCTCGAAGCGGTCCAGGCCCTGGAAGGGGCCGTGGGCCGTGATGACGCCGCGCTCGTCGAGGACGGCGAGGTTGGGCAGGTCGTGCCGGCGCCCGATCTCGAAGTCGTTGGGGTCGTGGGCCGGGGTGACCTTGACCGCGCCGGTGCCGAACTCCGGGTCGACGTGCTCGTCGGCGACGACCGGGATCCGGCGGCCGGTCAGCGGCAACTCGATCTCGGTGCCGACGAGATGGGCGTAGCGCTCGTCCTGCGGGTGGACCGCGACCGCGGTGTCGCCGAGCATCGTCTCGGCGCGGGTCGTCGCCACGACGATGGAGTTGTCGCCCCCGCCGTACCGGATGGAGACGAGCTCGCCGTCGTCGTCCTGGTACTCGACCTCGATGTCCGAGATCGCGGTCAGACAGCGCGGGCACCAGTTGATGATGCGCTCGGCGCGGTAGATCAGCTCGTCGTCGTAGAGCCGCTTGAAGATCGTCTGGACGGCCTTGGTCAGGCCCTCGTCCATCGTGAAGCGCTCCCGCGACCAGGCGACGCCGTCGCCGAGCCGGCGCATCTGGCCGGAGATCTGGCCGCCGGACTCGTTCTTCCACTGCCAGACCCGCTCGACGAACGCCTCGCGGCCCAGGTCGTGCCGGGAGATGCCTTCCTTGGCGAGTTCGCGCTCGACGACGTTCTGGGTGGCGATACCGGCGTGGTCCATGCCCGGCTGCCAGAGCGTCTCGTAGCCCTGCATGCGCTTGCGGCGGGTGAGCGCGTCGATCAGCGTGTGCTCGAAGGCGTGCCCCAGGTGCAGGGAGCCGGTGACGTTCGGCGGCGGAATGACGATCGTGTACGGCGGCTTGTCGCTCTTCTCGTCCGCCTCGAAGTAGCCCCGCTCTACCCAGCGCTCGTACAGCGGCCCCTCTACCTCGGCCGGCGTGTACTGAGTCGGCAGTTCGGGGGCGCTGTGGTTGCTCTGCTGAGTGTTCTCGGTCACGACGGACAGTGTACGGGCGCGGATGTCGCGGCTTCGAATCGGTTTCGCCCCCGGCGCCACGGCTGTCGGCGGCGTCGTACAGGATGTCGGCAGCGCATAAACATCACCACTTCACACGCAGCACTCAACTGTCTTCAGTTGTCACGAGGGGAACCGCTCCATGAGCTTCAACCAGCCGCCTCCCGGCCCGTACGGCCAGCAGCCCCCGCAGCCGGGCCCGTACGGCCAGCCGCAGCAGCCGCCGGCCCCGCAGCCGGGCTACGGCTACCCGCAGCAGGGCGGCCAGGTCCCCGGGCAGCAGGGCTACGGCTACCCGCCGCAGGCCCCGCAGGCCCCGCAGCAGGGTTACGGCTACCCCCAGCAGCCCGCCCAGCCCGGCTACGGCCAGCAGGCCCCGTACGGCGGCCAGCAGACCCCGTACGGCGTGATTCCGCAGGGCGCCCCGGAGTCCGGCGGCAACGGCAAGAAGATCGGCCTGATCGCCGGCGCGGTCGCGGTGGTCGCGGCCATCGGCATCGGCGCGTACTTCGTCTTCGGCTCGGGCGGAGACGTGGCCCCCTACACGATCTCCCTCCCGAACAAGCTGCTGAACGGGGAGTACAGCAAGGCACCCGGTTCCCCCGCCGGTGTCGTCAAGGACGTCTCGAACGACAAGGACGCCAAGGCGATGGGGATCACCGAGAGCAAGGCCGTCAGCGGCAAGTACGCCAACGTCGGCAAGCTGCAGCTGAATGTGGGCGGTGTCTACGGCAAGGTCGCCGACCCCGAGTCGGCCGTGGACCAGGCGTTCGCCAAGCTGGAAGAGGACCAGAAGAAGAACTCGGGGAACCAGGGCCTCAAGATCGAGACGGTCTCCGGACCGACCGACTACTCACCGAGTGACTTCGACGGCGCGATCATGAAGTGCAAGGAGCAGAAGCTCTCGGCCGCCCAGGGCGGTATGAACGTGTCGCTGAACTTCTCCATGTGCATCTGGGGCGACAACAGCGCGATCGGCACGGTCTCCGTGATTCCCACCCCGTCGCCCGGCGGGGAGAGCGCGAAGGCGCCCAGCGCCGAGCAGTTGTCGGACCTGACGGCGAAGGTCCGCAACGAGGTCCGCAAGGAGAAGTAGCGCCCGGCCTACGCAGCCCATCGAGGAACCGAGGCGCTCGACGAGGAACGCTCGTCGAGCGCCTTCTGCGTGCCCCACGGCATCGCACCGAAAGAGCCGGCAGAACACCGACCAAAGCCTCACGGACGCCGCGAACGGGCGTACCCCGCTGGTAACTTGATCACCGACCGACCAAGATTTTTTCACTTCAGGGGGAGAGTTGCCATGCGCAAGTCCATCCGTCGCCTAGCGGCAGCAACCGGAGTGCTGATGGCGGGAGCCGCACTCCCGCTTGTCGTCACCGCTCCGGCCCAGGCCAGCACCGCGGACTGCACGGCCTACTTGAGCAGCAAGGGCTACATCGTGGGCAAGAAGGTGCTCACCGTCTGCGAGGACTGGGCGCACAGCATCGGGGGCGCGATCCCGCCCCTTCCGTGCATGCAGCCTTTGGAGCGTCTCGGCGTCAAGGCGTCGCACGCCGAGGAAGCCTGCAACCGCGCGCAGTCCTGACCGCCGCGGCAGACACACCACCGCCCGGCAGCGTTCCCGCTGCCGGGCGGCTCTCGTGTGGTGTGCCGGAGCGGCTACGCGCTCTTCTCCTGCGGCTCCCCCGACTCGCCGCGGTTGCGCGGGACCAGGGTCGGGTTCACGTTCGAGTGGACGACGTCCTCGGTGATGACGACGCGGGCCACGTCCTTGCGGGACGGGATCTCGTACATCACCGCCTGGAGGACCTCCTCCATGATGGCGCGCAGACCGCGGGCGCCGGTGCCGCGCAGGATGGCCTGGTCGGCGATGGCCTCCAGGGCCGGGCGGTCGAAGTCCAGCTCGACACCGTCGAGTTCGAAGAGGCGCTTGTACTGCTTGACGAGCGCGTTGCGCGGCTCGACCAGGATCTGCAGCAGGGCCTCGCGGTCGAGGTTGTGGACCGAGGTGAGGACGGGGAGGCGGCCGATGAACTCCGGGATCATCCCGAACTTCACCAGGTCCTCCGGCATGACGTCCTGGAGCTGGTCCTTGGACTCGATCTCGCGCTTGGAGCGGATCGTGGCGCCGAAGCCGATGCCCTTGGCGCCGGACCGGGCCTCGATGATCTTCTCCAGACCGGCGAAGGCACCGCCCACGATGAAGAGGACGTTGGTGGTGTCGATCTGGATGAATTCCTGGTGGGGGTGCTTGCGGCCGCCCTGGGGCGGGACCGAGGCGGTGGTGCCCTCCAGGATCTTCAGCAGGGCCTGCTGGACGCCCTCGCCGGAGACATCGCGGGTGATCGACGGGTTTTCGCTCTTCCGGGCGACCTTGTCGATCTCGTCGATGTAGATGATGCCGGTCTCGGCCTTCTTGATGTCGAAGTCCGCGGCCTGGATCAGCTTGAGGAGGATGTTCTCGACGTCCTCACCGACGTAGCCGGCCTCCGTCAGCGCCGTGGCGTCGGCGAACGCGAAGGGGACGTTGAGCATCCGGGCGAGGGTCTGCGCGAGCAGGGTCTTGCCGGAGCCGGTGGGGCCGAGCAGCAGGATGTTGGACTTGGCGAGCTCGATGCCCTCGTCGCCGCGGCCGGGGCCGTTCTCGCCCGCCTGCACCCGCTTGTAGTGGTTGTAGACGGCGACCGACAGCGCCTTCTTGGCGGGGTCCTGGCCGACGACATAGCCGTTCAGGAACTCGTAGATCTCCCGCGGCTTGGGGAGCTCCTCCCACCGCACCTCGGAGGTCTCTGCGAGCTCCTCCTCGATGATTTCGTTGCAGAGGTCGATGCACTCGTCGCAGATGTACACACCAGGTCCCGCGATGAGCTTCTTCACCTGCTTTTGACTCTTTCCGCAGAATGAGCACTTGAGCAGGTCGCCGCCGTCACCGATGCGTGCCACGAGGTGCTTCCCCTTCGCCTGGGATCCGCATTGCTCCACGGACCCGGGTGCTTGCCTATCGACGGTACCTTGCCGGGCCCCCCGTACGGGCCCCCCTTGGACCGACTCGGTTCACTCGATCCCGACCCGGTCCAAGGGGGCAACGCTCCGGCTCACATTGCGAAGATCGTCAGCCGATCGACACGGAGGACTTCCGGGTCGAGACGATCTGGTCGACCAGACCGTACGCCAGGGATTCCTCTGCGGTCAGAATCTTGTCACGCTCGATATCATCACGGATCTTCTCGACCGGCGTGGAGGAGTGCTTGGCCAGCAGGTCCTCCAGCTGCGAGCGCATCCGCAGGATCTCGTTGGCGGCGATCTCCAGGTCGGAGACCTGGCCGCGGCCGGTCTCGCTGTAGGGCTGGTGGATCAGCACCCGGGCGTTCGGCAGCGCCATCCGCTTGCCGGGCGTGCCGGCGGCGAGCAGCACGGCCGCGGCGGAGGCCGCCTGGCCCATGCAGACCGTCTGGATGTCCGGCTTCACAAACTGCATCGTGTCGTAGATGGCCGTGAGCGCCGTGAACGAACCGCCGGGGCTGTTGATGTAGATGGAGATGTCCCGGTCCGGGTCCATCGACTCCAGGCACAGCAGCTGCGCCATGACGTCGTTGGCCGAGGCGTCGTCGATCTGCACGCCGAGGAAGATCACGCGCTCCTCGAACAGCTTCGCGTACGGGTCGTACTCGCGCACACCCTGCGAGGTGCGCTCGACGAAGCGCGGGACGATGTAGCGAGCCTCGGCCCGTGGGCCGGAGAACTGCGAGCGCGGGCCGGAAAACTCGGACTCCGCGCCCTGGGAGAGTCCGCTGCCGGGGAAGTTGTTCATCGTGGTGTTCACCGTCCTGGTGGCGATCAAGTGGGCTGGGGGCTGTGGGGCGAGTGGTACGGGGCTCAGGCCCCGGTGCCGCCCCCGCCCGGAACGCCGGCGGCGGAGGTCATCACGTCGTCGATCAGGCCGTACTCCTTGGCCTCATCGGCGGAGAACCAGCGGTCGCGGTCCGAGTCCTGGGTGATCCGCTCGACGGTCTGACCGGTGTGGAAGGCCGTGAGCTCCGCCATCCGCTTCTTGGTGTGCAGCAGCCGCTCGGCGTGGATCTTGATGTCCGACGCGGAACCCGCCAGGCCCGCGGAGGGCTGGTGGATGAGGATCTCGGCGTTCGGCAACGCGAAGCGCTTGCCCGGGGTGCCGGCGCTCAGCAGGAACTGGCCCATGGAGGCGGCGAGGCCCATCGCGATCGTCACCACGTCGTTCTTGATGTACTGCATGGTGTCGTAGATCGCCAAGCCGGCCGAGATCGAGCCGCCCGGGGAGTTGATGTAGAGGAAGATGTCCTTGTCCGGGTCCGCGGCGAGGAGAAGCAGCTGCGCGGTGATCTTGTTGGCGATGTCGTCGTCGACCGGCTGGCCGAGGAAGATGATCCGCTCGCCGAGCAGCCGGTTGTAGACCTGGTCGCCGAGGCCACCGAAGGTCGGCTCAGCGGCGGCGGAAGGCATCGGGATCGTCACGTGTCCACCTGCTCGTTGTCGGACGGCTCAGGCCGTCTCAGCGTCGTCTTCTGGGGCGCGGGGATCGGCGCCGTGTGTGGGTCCGGCGCGGTTTCAGGGACTCCCCTGCCCTCGTATCTACGGACCCTAACGCGCAGGTCGGACAACGCCATCCCGCATCGATAACTGTTCGCTGTGAGCGCAGGCTCACCGGCCGGTTACGACATACGGGCCCGAACACACGGACGTGCGTGTTCGGGCCCGTCACAGCCGGTCGGCGCGCTGGGCGCCTAAGGCTCAGGCCTCGGGCTTCTCGTCGCTGCCCTCGGTCTCGGCGGCGGCGTCGGCGTCGGCGGCCTCGACCGTCTCGGCGGTCTCGTCCTCGTCGTCGAGGTCGATGACCTCGCCGTTGCTGTCCTTGACCGTGGCGGCCTCGACGACGACCGCGAGGGCCTTGCCGCGGGCGACCTCACCGACGAGCATCGGCACCTGGCCGCCCTCGACGACGGCCTGCGCGAACTGGTCGGGGGACATGCCGGAGGACTGCGCGCGGCGCATGAGGTGCTCGGTGAGCTCCTCCTGGCTGACGTTCAGCTTCTCCTTGTTGACCAGCTCGTCGAGGATGAACTGGGTCTTGATGCCCTTCTCGGCCTGCTCCTTGGTCTCGGCGTCGAACTCCTCCTCGCTCTTGCCCTGGATCTCCAGGTACTTCGCGAGGTCGAGGCCCATCTGGCCGAGCTGGTGGTTGACCAGGTTGTGCTTGCGGGTCTGGATCTCGTCCTCGAGCAGCTTCTCGGGCATCGGCACCTCGACGAGCTTGAGCAGCTCGTCCAGGACCTTCTCCTGAGCCTGGGTGGCCTGGTCGTACTTCTTCATCTGCTCGAGGCGCTTGCGGCTGTCCGCGCGGAGCTCCTCGAGGGTGTCGAACTCACTGGCCAGCTGCGCGAAGTCGTCGTCCAGCGCGGGCAGTTCGCGGGACTTGACCTCGGTCACCTCGACGGTGACCTCGGACTCCTTGCCCTCGGCGGAGCCGCCCTTGAGCTCGGAGGTGAAGGTGGCGCTGCCGCCGGCCTCGACGCCGGTGACGGCCTCGTCGATGCCGTCGAGGAGCTCACCGGAGCCGACGGTGTAGGTGACGCCCTGGGCGACGCCGTCCTCCAGGACCTCGCCGTCCACCTTGGCTTCGAGGTTGAGGGTCAGGACGTCGCCGTCCTGGGCGCCGCGCTCGACCGGGCTGGTCGTCGCGAAGCGCTCCCGCAGCTGCTCGACGGACTTGTCGATGTCCTCGTCCGACACCTCGACGGCGTCGACCTCGACCTCGATGCCGGAGTAGTCCGGGATCTCGAGGGCGGGACGGATGTCGACCTCGGCGGTGAAGGCCAGCAGCTCGCCGTCCTTCAGCTCGGTGATGTCGACCTCGGGCTGGCCGAGGACGTTCAGCTCACCCTCGTTGACCGCCTCGGTGTAGAACTTCGGGAGCGCGTCGTTGACGGCCTCCTCCAGCACGGCGCCGCGACCGAACCGCTGGTCGATGACGCGGGCCGGGATCTTGCCCTGGCGGAAGCCCTTCACCGTGACCTGCTGGTTGATCTTCTTGTACGCCGCGTCGAGGCTGGGCTTGAGCTCCTCGAAGGGCACCTCGACAGTGAGCCGAACCCGAGTCGGGTTCAGGGTCTCCACGGCGCTCTTCACGGTTCGGTCTCCTTGGGGCTGACTTCTGGGGTCCTGCGTGAGATCTGCCTGCGCCCGGCTGATCCGGGTCCGGCCGATCGCGCCCGGTACACAGACACACGGGCACGCAGTTTGCATAGTAACCGCAAGGAGGATGGCGCCCACAATGCGATCTTGAACGACTGGTGATCTTGCGACATCGCCAGGTGGGCCGCAGCAGTGCCCGACGCGAACCGTCGGGCCGACCTGCTGCTGGTCGGGGTGGCCGGATTCGAACCGACGACCTTCCGCTCCCAAAGCGGACGCGCTACCAAGCTGCGCCACACCCCGTCGGTGCGACACGTAGGGTACATGGCTGCAGGCCGTACGGCTGCCAGTTATCGGGTCGCCCGGCGGGGTCGGCGTGCGGGTGCGGGCGGCCGGGCGCACCGTGCGCGGAAGGGATGTGCGACGCACCGCCGCGACCCGCTAGGATGCACTGCGTGCCGCGGTCCTGCGACCGGTCGGCGCTCGCGGGCGTAGCTCAATGGTAGAGCCCTAGTCTTCCAAACTAGCTACGCGGGTTCGATTCCCGTCGCCCGCTCAGAGTACGGACCCCAGGCCTGATGGCCTGGGGTTTTCCGCTGTTACGGGCGAGGTGGCGGGCGGGCGCACGCCCCTTAGCTCCGGGGGCGGGAGGTCCTTAGGGTGGCCCCATGGAGATCTGGCTCAATCCCGCGTGTTCCAAGTGCCGTTCCGCCGTGGAGATCCTCGACGAGGAGGGCGCCGAGTACACCGTGCGCCGGTACCTGGAGGATCCGCCGGGCGCGGAGGAACTGCGCGGCGTGCTGCAACGGCTGGGGCTGGAGCCCTGGGACATCACCCGGACCCAGGAGCCCGAGGCGAAGGAGCTGGGGCTCGGGGAATGGGAGCGCACCGACGCCACACGCGAGCGGTGGATCGCGGCGCTGGCGGCGCACCCCCGGCTGATTCAGCGGCCGATCATCACCGCGGACGACGGGTCGGCGCTGGTGGGACGCAGTGCGGAAGCCGTACGCGAAGCTGCGGCGCGGACCGGAGGCGAAGAGACCTCGTACGGCTGATCCCTCGTGCGGCGCCCAGGAGGAGCCGGCGGACCGCCTAGAAGGTGATGTGGTTGATGGTGTCCGCCAGGGAGTTGAGGAACCGGTTGATCGACGGCGCCATGCCCGTGGAGGCGAGGAAGAAGCCGAACAGTATGGCGACGAGCGCCGGACCCGCCTTGATGGATTTCCCTCTGATCAACACGATCAGGATGATCCCCAACAACAGCACCACAGACAGCGAAAGAGCCACAACTGATCACACCCTCGGTCGGAACGCCTCACCGGCCCGGGAGCATGCCTCGCACACCCCCCTGCACCATCGTGCCACCAACTCCATGCCCACTGGATACCGGTGACGAATCATCGGCCAACGCTTTGCCCGATTCCCGACGTCGGTGGCCACAGGGCTGCGGCCGGACGGTGCGCGGGTGGCGATGAGGTGGCGGCGCGCTCGTGAGAGGGGCCGGCCGGGCCGGGAATTCTTCTCCGCCCGGCGCCGCACCGGCACCTCACTCTGATCTTTCTCCGGTGCCGCTCACCCCCTTCCCCCGGATTCTCGGGGCGGGAAATTCGTGGCGTCCGTCACTGCTTTACCGGGTGCCGCAAGGGCTTATTAGCATTCGGACATAAGAGCAAGGAGGCGGACATTCCCGCGGAGTCGTTTGCGGGGGAAACGGGGGGATTTGAAGGGATGATAGGGGACGAGTCGGGCGGCTGCCGGCCTGCTCCTACCCGGTGATTGCGGGTTTATCCGTTCGGCATCCGCGGCGGCGCCAGGGAGAAATAAGGAAAGGGGCCGGACGCGGTTTTACGCATTCGCCGACCGCCGCTATCGTGCCTGCAATGTTTTCCGCTGCCCCGACACCCCGACGCGTACTCCCCCCTGCCCGGGCGGCGGCGGAGACGGACCGGACGGAGGCGACGGCCGGGACGTCCGGCGGGCCGGAGGGGGCCGAGCCGCCCTCCCCCAAAGCCGGTAGCCGCAATCCGTTCTTCGACAACGCGAAGTACCTGGCCATCGTGCTGGTGGCGATGGGGCACTCCTGGGAACCGCTGACCGACGGCAGCCGGGCCGCCGAGGCCCTGTACATGACCGTCTACACGTTCCACATGCCGGCCTTCATCATCATTTCGGGCTACTTCTCGCGCAGCTTCGACATGCGCAAGGACCGGCTGCAGCGGCTGGTCACCGGGGTCGCGGTCCCCTATGTCCTCTTCGAGACCGCCTACGCCTTCTTCAAGCGCTGGGCGGACAACGACCCGGGGCAGCCGATCAGCCTGCTCGACCCGTGGTTCCTGACGTGGTTCCTGATCGCCCTGTTCATCTGGCGGCTGACCACCCCGCTGTGGCAGATCGTGCGCTGGCCGATCCCGCTCGCGGTGGCCATCGCCGTCCTCGCGTCCGTCTCACCCGACATCGGTGACGATCTGGACCTCCAGCGGGTGCTGCAGTTCCTGCCGTTCTTCGTCCTGGGGCTGTCGCTGCGCGCGGAGCACTTCGCGATGGTGCAGCGGCGGGCGGTGCGGATCGCCTCGGTGCCCCTCTTCGCGGCCGCGCTGGTGATGGCCTACTGGGCGGCGCCCCGGATGACCTCGGCGTGGTTCTACCACCGGGACAGCGCCCAGGAGTTGGGCACCACCTGGTGGATCGGCGCCGTGATGACGCTGGCGCTCTTCGGCTGCTCGGTCGTGCTCACCGCCTGCTTCTTCTCCTGGGTGCCGACGCGGCGGACGTGGTTCACGGTGCTGGGCGCGGGGACGCTGTACGGCTATCTGCTGCACGGCTTCCTGGCCAAGGGGTCGCGGTTCTGGGGCTGGTTCGACGACTACGCCTGGCTGCACACCCCGCTCGGTGAGATCGCGGTCACGCTGATCGCAGGGGCCGTCGTGACGGCCTTGTGCACCCCGCCGGTCCGCAAGGTGTTCCGCTTCGCGATGGAGCCGACGATGGCCTGGGCGTTCCGTAAGGACCCGGCCGATACGGCGCGGGCCCGCGTCAGCTCCTGAGCGCGCGGCCCGGTCAGGCGTCTGCCCGGCCCGGTCAGCCGTCGGTCAGGCGTCCCGGCAGATCAGCAGCAGCGCCCGGTCGTCGTTGACGTCCTTGGCGACGGCCTCGATCAGATGCCAGGCCGCGCCGGCGAAGCCGCTGGCGACATAGCGGTCGGCCTCGCCGGTCAGCCGGTCGATGCCCTCGGCGATGTCGCGGTCGGCGGCCTCGACCAGGCCGTCGGTGAACAGCATCAGCACATCGCCGGTCCGCAGCGTGCCCTTGACCGGGTCGAACTGGGCGCCGTCGTAGACACCGAGCAGCGGCCCCTCCCCCGACTTCTCCTCCCAGCGGCCGGTGCCCGCGCTGAGCTGCAGGGCCGGCAGATGCCCGGCGGAGAGCAGCTCGTAGTCGCCGGATTCCAGGTCGAGGACGAGATGGATGGAGGTGGCGAAGCCCTCGTCCCAGTCCTGGCGCAGCAGATAGCCGTTGGCGGCGGGCAGGAAGCCGTGCGGCGGCAGCGAGCCGAGCAGGCCGCCGAAGGCGCCGGACAGCAGCAGCGCGCGGGAGGCGGCGTCCATGCCCTTGCCGGAGACGTCGGTCAGCACCACTTCGAGGATGGTGCCGCCGTGGGTGCGGGAGGCCACCACGAAGTCGCCGGAGAAGGACTGTCCGCCGGCCGGGCGCAGCGCCATCTCGCGGTGCCAGCCCTGGGGCAGCTTGGGCAGTTCGCTCTGGACGCGGATCCGCTCGCGCAGGTCGAAGAGCATGGTGCCGCCGCGCCGCCAGGGCACCCCGACCCGGCTGCGGAACTGCGCGATCAGCAGCCCGAAGAACCCGACCGCGGCGACCACCAGCACGGTGCCCGGAGTGATCCGGTCCGGTCCTTCGTCATACGCGCCGAACAGCGCGGACTCGACGACCAGCGCGGTCGCGGAGGCGCCGTACAGCACGAGGAGGTTGGCCGGCCGCAGCACCAGTCCGCCGGCGATGACCGGGAGGACCAGGGCGGTCGGGGCGATCCACTCGGGGAACCGGAGCGTGCCCGCGGCGATGGCAGGTATGGCCAGGAGCAGGACCGCCAGTGCGAACCGGTCGGAGCCCTCACCACGGAAGTAGTCGACCCCGGCCTTGCGCACGCCGATGCGGGCCCGGTGCAGACCTTTGTGCATCCGGGCCGTCAGGGTGTCCGTGCCCCGGCCGCTTGTCATTGCTCTGGGACCCTATCCACCCGTTCGGCGGCGCGTCGATTCGCCGCACGACGGCCCGGCCAATTGCCGGGAAACTCCGTTCGAAATCCGGTCGCGCGGCCGGAGATCGGCCTGCTAGGGATGGGGTATGACGACGGAATTGCGGGCCGTGCGGGACGCCGAGTGGGACGACTGGTCCGACAAGCTGGATCTGGCGTTCGGCGAGCTGCCGCTGCCCCCGGAGAAGCGGGCCGTCCGGCGGGCGGCCACCGAGATCGAGCGCTCGATCGGGGTCTGGGACGGCGACGACTGTGTCGCCACGGCGGGGGCGCTCTCGTTCCGGCTCACCGTGCCGGGCGCGGCCGGGGTGCCGGCGGCCGGGGTCACCATGGTCAGTGTGCAGCCGACGCATCGCCGCCGCGGGCTGCTGCGGTCGATGATGCGGCACCAGCTCGCGGATTTCCGCGAGCGCGGTGAACCGCTGGCGGTGCTGACGGCGTCGGAGCCGGCGATCTACGGGCGGTTCGGCTACGGGGCGGCGGCCCTGGACATGCAGCTGACCGTGGACACGGCACGGCTGGCCGCCCCCGAGCTGCCCGGCATGGACGACGTGCGGCTGCGGCTGGTGGATCCGGCGGCCGCGCTCGCCGACTGCGAGCGGGTCTACGCCCGGCTGGTGCCGTCCCGCCCCGGGATGCTCGCCCGGCTGCCCGGCTGGGAGCGGATAGCCGTGCAGGACGCGCCCGATGACCGGGACGGGGCCGGGGTGCTCCAGTGCGTGGTGGCCGAGGTGGACGGCGAGGTGCGGGGCTATGCGCGCTTTGCGGTCAAACCGGTCTGGGAGCGGGGCGGGCCGTCGGGTGTGGTGGTCGTCCGGCATCTCGATGCGCTGGACCCGGTGGTGTACGCGGCGCTGTGGCGCTTTCTGTTCGGGATCGATCTGACGTCGTCGGTGTCGCTGCGCACCCGGCCGGTGGACGATGCGCTGCCGCTGCTCGTCGCGGACATGCGGCGCTGCGGGATGGAGCTGCGGGAGTCGCTGTTCGTCCGGCCGGTGGAGGTGGGCGCGGCGCTGGCGGCCCGGACGTACCGGACGCCGGTGGATGTGGTGCTGGAGGTCGCAGATCCGTTCTGCCCGTGGAACGAGGGGCGCTGGCGGCTGACCGGTGATGCGAGCGGCGCGTCCTGCGTACGGACCCGCGACGAGGCCGAACTGGCGCTGTCCGTACGCGAGCTGGGCTCGGCGTATCTGGGCGGCTTCGCGCTGACGGCGCTGGCGGCGGCCGGCCGGGTGCAAGAGCTGCGGCCCGGTGCGCTGGCGCCCGCGTCGAGGGCGTTCGGGTCGGATCTGGCGCCCTGGCTGCCGCACGGGTTCTGAGCGTGTCCGGGGGCCGGCCCCCGGCGTACGGGTGCGGCGCCGCGGCCTGGGCGGCCGCCGCCGGGTACCGTCAGCCGCCGCCGGTGGAGGGCTGGCAGCCCGGGCACCAGAAGAGGTTGCGGGCGGCGAGGCCGGCGGTGCGGATCTCGCTGCCGCAGATGTGGCAGCCCTGCAGGGCGCGGCGGTAGACGTAGACCTCGCCGCCGTGGTCGTCGACCCGCGGCGGGCGGCCCATGGCCTCGGGGAGATGCTCCGGGCGGACGGTGTCGATCCGGTTGTCCCGGACGCCCTCGGCCATCAGGAACACCAAGTCATCCCAGAGGGCGTCCCATTCGGTGCGGGTGAGGTCCCGGCCGGGGCGGTAGGGGTCGATGTGATGGCGGAAGAGGACCTCGGCGCGGTAGACGTTGCCGACGCCTGCGATGATCTTCTGGTCGAGCAGCAGCGCCGCGATGGTCGTCCGGCTGCGGGAGATCCGCTGCCAGGCGCGGGTGCCGTCGTCGCCGGGGCGCAGCGGGTCGGGGCCGAGCCGGTCGTGTATCGCCTGCTTCTCGGCGTCGGTGATCAGCGCGCAGGTGGTGGGTCCGCGCAGGTCCGCGTGGTGGTGGGCGGTGGCCAGGCGCAGCCGGACGGTGTCGGTGGGCGGCGGGGCGGGCGCGGTGCCGAAGCCGAGCTTGCCGAAGAGGCCGAGGTGGACATGGATCCAGCGGTCCCGGCCGAAGCCGAGGAAGAGGTGTTTGCCGTGCGCCTCGGCGGTCGTCATGACCTGGCCGTCGACGAGGGCGGCGCCGGCGGCGAACTTGCCCTGCGGGCTGCTCGTCCGGACCGCTTCGCCCTCGAAACGGGAGCGGTGGTCCAGGGCGAGGCGGTGGATCGTATGCCCCTCGGGCACGGGTGTTCCTCCAGTGGGCGCGCCCGCCCGCCCCGGAGGCCGGGGTGGGCGGGCGGCGGGACGAGCGGTGGTCAGCCCTGCGGGTGGTGGGCGGGGATGGCGGGGAGTTCGCCGGTGGTCTCGTAGGCCGAGAGCATCTCGATGCGGCGGGTGTGCCGCTCCTCGCCCGAGTAGGGCGTGTTGAGGAAGACCTCGATGAACGCGGTCGCCTCTTCCTCGGTGTGCATCCGGCCGCCGACGGAGATCACGTTGGCGTTGTTGTGCTCGCGGCCGAGCTTGGCGGTCTCCTCGCTCCAGGCCAGCGCGGCCCGTACACCCTTGACCTTGTTCGCGGCGATCTGCTCGCCGTTGCCGGAGCCGCCGATCACGATGCCGAGGCTGTCCGGGTCGGCGGCGGTCTTCTCCGCGGCGCGCAGGCAGAACGGGGGGTAGTCGTCCTGGGCGTCGTAAATGTGGGGACCGCAGTCGACGGGCTCGTGGCCATGGGCCTTGAGCCATTCGACGAGGTGGTTCTTGAGGTCGAAACCTGCATGGTCGGAGCCGAGGTACACGCGCATGCGACGAGTGTGACACGAGGGGGCCGGGCAGGCGGCGCGGGGTCGTCCCGGGCCCGGGCGTACGGAATACCGCTCCCGCCTTCCGTACGCAAGCGCATCGCGTAACCACCCAGGGTTTCACACAACAATCCAGCCTTAGGCCTTCCAATCAACGGAGAACGAAGATCTAATGCGATAGATCCCTTCCGCGAACCACAAAGGACGGTGCTCATGGGCGCGCACCCTCCCCCACGCTCCGCAGGAGCAGGGGGCACCCCCACCACCACAGCGGTCCCGCCTGTCGGCGATCCCGGCGGCGGAGCCACCGGGGGGCAGTCGCCGGACGGGCTGCAGGCAGGACTCAAGAACCGCCATCTGTCGATGATCGCCATCGGCGGGGTGATCGGCGCCGGCCTGTTCGTCGGTTCCGGGGCCGGTATCGCGGCCGCAGGTCCGGGCATTCTGCTCTCCTACGCACTGACCGGGCTGCTGGTCGTGCTGGTGATGCGGATGCTGGGCGAGATGGCCGCCGCCTCCCCCACGTCCGGTTCGTTCTCCGCCTACGCCGACCGGGCGTTGGGGCGCTGGGCCGGCTTCACCATCGGCTGGCTGTACTGGTTCTTCTGGTCGGTCGTGCTGGCCGTCGAGGCGACCGCGGCCGCCTCGATCCTCACCGGCTGGGTCCCCGCCGTCCCGCAGTGGGCCTGGGCGCTGCTGGTGATGGTCGTGCTGACCGGTACGAACCTGATATCGGTGGGCTCGTTCGGCGAGTTCGAGTTCTGGTTCGCCGGCATCAAGGTCGTCGCGATCGTGATCTTCATCGTGGTCGGCGCGCTGGCGATATTCGGGCTGCCGCCGGGCGATGACCCGGTCGGCGTCGCGAACCTGACCGGGCACGGCGGATTCCTGCCGCACGGCCCCGGAGCGATCCTCTCCGGCATGCTGCTGGTGGTCTTCTCCTTCATGGGCAGCGAGATCGTCACGCTGGCGGCGAGCGAGGCGCCGAACCCGGTGCAGGCCGTCCGCAAGGCCGTCAACAGCGTCATCTGGCGGATCGCGCTGTTCTACCTCGGCTCGATCGGCGTGATCGTGACGCTGCTGCCGTGGAACGACAAGGCCGTGGCCAAGAGCCCATATGTGGCCGTGCTGGAGTCGCTGGACATCCCGTACGCGGGCACCGTGATGGACATCGTGGTGCTGACCGCGGTGCTGTCCTGTCTGAACTCCGGGCTCTACACCGCCTCCCGGATGGCGTTCTCGCTCGGCGAGCGCGGCGATGCGCCGAAGTCCTTCGCCACCGTCAACAAGGGCGGGGTGCCGGCGGTCGCCATCTATGCGTCGGTCGCCTTCGGCTTCGTCGCGACGATCTTCAGCTACACCTCGAAGGACACCGTCTTCCAGTTCCTACTCAACTCGTCCGGCGCGGTGGCGCTGTTCGTGTGGCTGGTCATCTGCTTCTCGCAGCTGCGGATGCGCCGGACCATCGAGCGGGAGACCCCGGAGCGGCTGACGGTGCGGATGTGGCTGTACCCGTGGCTGACCTACGCGACGATCGCGATGATCGTGTTCGTCGTGGGCTACATGTTCTACGACCCGGACGGGCGCAAGCAGATGGTGCTGTCGGTGATCGCGGCCGTGGTCGTGCTGGCGGTCGGGCTACTGCTGGACCGGCGGCGCCCGCGGGAGCGGGACGCGGCCGGGACCAAGGGCGCGTAACGCCCTACGGCGACACGAAGAGGGCGGGGCCCGCACCGAGATACCGAAATGGTGCGGTCCCCGCCCTCTTCGCCATCGGGCACCTCAGCCATCAATTGAGGAACCCCGATGGCGAGCAACCCCCTCCGCGAAAGCGGCGGCGGCTTAGCCGCAAGGGGGGCGGCGGTTTAGCCGCAATGGGGGCCCGCCAGCTTCCAGGCGGTGGGCAGCGCGCCCATCGCCAGGGCGGCCTTGAGCGCGTCACCGATCAGGAACGGGACCAGACCGACGGCGACCGCCTGGCCGAAGGGCATGCCGGTGCTCAGCGCCAGGTAGGGCACGCCGACGGCGTAGATCACGGCGGTGCCGGCGGCCATGGTGGCGGCGGTGCGCAGCACCCCGCGGTCGCCGCCGCGGCGGGCCAGCGCGCCCACGAGGCCGGCGGCGAGCAGCATGCCCATGACGTAGCCGAAGGTGGCCCCGCCGGCGCCGGAGGCACCGCCGGCGAACCACGGCATCCCCGCCATCCCGGCCACGGCGTACAGCGCCAGCGACAGCAGACCGCGGCGGGTGCCGAGCGAGGCACCGACCAGGAGGGCGGCGAAGGTCTGGCCGGTGACCGGGACCGGGGAGCCGGGGACGGGGACGGCGATCTGGGCCGCGATGCCGGTGAGCGCGGCGCCACCGAGCACCAGCGTGGCGTCCCGGACGCGGGCGCGGGAGGCGGTGGTGGCCGGCAGCAGGTCGGCGAGGACAGCTCCGGGAGAGGTGAGGGCAGCAGTGCTCATCGGGACCTCGCGGGGGTGAGAAGGATCGGACGGGACGCGACGACGTTAGTTCAGCCGACCGCCGGCGATCATCGTGAGGCGATGACAAAGCCGTACCGGCCCGCTTGGAGAGTTCCGTACAACGGCCAGCCTGCCCGGCCCTGTTGAGTCGTGTGACGTCTTTGCAGGTCACCTGATGCTCATCACGGCCCCGGCCGCGCTCCGGGGCCGGTTTTGTGGTAGCGCGCGACCTGCGGCGACACTGGGTCCGCTCCGCGGTGAGCTGTGGAGTTCCCCCAAAACCTGCCGGCGGCCTCGCCGCCCGGCCCTTGCGAGAGTACGAGCCATGCACGACGTACCGACCCGCGCCGGCGAGTCTTCTCCCGGTGCCGCCTCGACCGGTGCCGCCTCCCCCGGTGTCACCTCCCCTGGCGCGGTCGCCGGTGAGAAGGAGCCGCTGTCCGCGGGCCTCAAGCAGCGCCATCTGACGATGCTGGGCCTGGGCGGGGTGATCGGGGCGGGCCTGTTCGTGGGGTCCGGAGCCGGCATCGCGGTGGCCGGGCCGGGGATCGTGCTGTCGTATCTGATCGCGGGCGCGCTGGCGATGCTGGTCATGCGGATGCTCGGCGAGATGTCGGCGGCGATGCCGGCCTCCGGGGCGTTCTCCGTGCATGCGGAGCGGGCGCTGGGCCGCTGGGCCGGTTTCAGCGTCGGCTGGCTGTACTGGTTCCTGCTGGTCGTGGTGCTGGCGGTGGAGGCCACCGGTGCGGCGCAGATCGCGAACGGCTGGGTGCCGGCGGTGCCGCAGTGGGCCTGGGTGCTGCTCTTCATGACCGTCTTCACCGCCGCCAACCTCTCCGCGGTGAAGAACTTCGGGGAGTTCGAGTTCTGGTTCGCCGCCCTGAAGGTCACCGCGATCGTGCTGTTCCTGGCGCTGAGCCTGCTGGCGGTCTTCGGGGTGCTGCCGGATGCCGAACCGGTCGGGCTGAGCAACCTCACCGGGCACGGCGGTCTGCTGCCGCACGGCTGGGGCGGGGTGGTCTCCGGGGTCCTGGCGGTGGTGTTCGCCTTCGGCGGCCTGGAGGTCGTCACCATCGCCGCGGCCGAGTCGGACGACCCGGCGCGCGCGGTGGGCCGGGCGGTGCGCAGTGCGGTGTGGCGCATCCTGTTCTTCTACGTCGGCTCGATGGTGGTCATCGTGACGCTGCTGCCGTGGTCGTCGATGCAGCCGGGCAAGAGCCCGTATGTGGCGGTGCTGGACAGCATCGGTGTGCCGGGGGCCGGCCAGATCATGAACATCGTGGTGTTCGTGGCGCTGCTCTCCGCGCTGAACGCCAACCTCTACGGCTCCTCGCGGATGGTGTTCTCACTGGCCGAACGGGGTGAGGCGCCGCGCGCACTGCTGACGGTGTCGGGCGGAGGGGTGCCGCGCCGGGCGGTGCTGGCCTCGGTGGCCTTCGGCTTCGTCTCGGTGCTGCTGAATCTCGAATGGCCGGATTCGGTGTTCCTCTACATGCTCAACGCGGTCGGCGCGGTGCTGTTGTTCGTCTGGGCGCTGATCGCCGTCTCCCAACTGCGGCTGCGGGGGCGCATCGAGCGCGAGGCGCCGGGGCAACTGGCCCTGCGGATGTGGGCCTTCCCGTATCTGACCTGGGCGGCGCTGGTGGCCATGGGTGCCGTGCTGGTGCTGATGCTGACCGATGACGCGGCCCGTCCGCAGCTGCTGTGGTCGGCCGGGGCGACCGGCGCGGTGCTGCTCGTCGCGGGGCTGCGGGCGCTCCGGGAGCGGCGCGCGAGCCGCTGACGCCCGAGACGGGGATCACGCCGCGTGGCAACCGACGACCATTCGGATACCCACGGTGACGATCACGTCTGAATACCGAACATTCGCTGCACGACTGTTGCCCTGAGCGGACACCGGCACCCAAACTGGGCCCGCTTTGCCGAGGACCCCGGAGTGCTGTCGGCAGGCCCATGTGACCTGCCGCCCCACCGGGGTCCAGGGGGCCCGGCAGCACCGTCGCACCGCTCGCGGCCCCGGGAGAACGCAGTAACGCCTTGCTCCGCTCTCACCAACTGGGACAGGAACCACATGAATCGGACACCCTCGTCCGCCGCCGCCGCGCGCGAGCAGGCCGACGCGGTTCAGGGCGCCGGCCCCGACAGCGGCTCCACGCTGTCCAACGGCCTCAAGCAGCGCCACCTCTCGATGATCGCCCTGGGCGGGGTGATCGGCGCGGGCCTGTTCGTCGGCTCGCGCGAGGGCATCGCGGCGGCCGGCCCCTCGATCGTGCTGGCCTATGCCGTCTCCGGCGCCCTGGTCATGCTGGTCATGCGGATGCTCGGGGAGATGGCCGCGGCCAATCCGGCCTCCGGCTCCTTCTCCGTGCACGCCGAGCGCTCCATCGGCTCCTGGGCCGGATTCACGGTGGGCTGGATGTTCACCGCGCTGCTGTGCGTGGCGGTGGCCGCCGAGGCGCTGGGCGCCGCGGACGTCATGGTCCAGTGGTTCCCGGGCACCCAGCCGTGGATGTGGGTGCTGCTGTTCATGGTGATCTTCACCGGTACGAACCTGGCCGCGGTCAGCAACTTCGGTGAGTTCGAGTTCTGGTTCGCCGCCCTGAAGGTCGCGGCGATCGGCATCTTCCTGATCCTGGGTCTGCTGGCCATCTTCGGCGTGCTCCCCGGCACCCATGCGCCGGGCACCGCGCACCTCACCGGCGACGGCGGCTTCCTCCCCAAGGGCCTGAACGGCCTGATGGTCGGCCTGCTGGCCTCGGTGTTCGCCTACGGCGGCCTGGAGACGGTGACCATCGCGGCCGCCGAGTCCAAGGACCCGGTGCGCGGGGTCGCGCGTGCGGTGCGGACCGCGATGTGGCGGATCGCCCTCTTCTACGTGGGCTCGATGGCCATCATCGTCACCGTCATCCCCTGGAACGACTCCTCGATCGCCAAGAGCGGCCCCTACGTCGCGGTGCTGGACTACCTCGACATCCCGGCGGCCGGCCAGATCATGAACGTGGTCATCCTGGTGGCCCTGCTGTCCGCGATGAACGCCAACCTCTACGGCTCGTCCCGGATGGCCTTCTCGCTGACCGCCCGCGGCCAGGGCCCGGCGTTCCTGGCGAAGGTCAGCGGCGGGGTGCCGCGCCGGGCGGTGCTGATGTGCTCCGCGTTCGGTTTCGTCGCGGTGCTGCTGAGCTTCCTGTGGCCCGACACGGTCTTCCAGTGGCTGCTGAACATGGTCGGCGCGGCCGTGCTGGTGGTGTGGGGCTTCATCGCCGCCGCCCAACTGCGGATGCGGCGGACGCTGGAGCGTGAGGCGCCGGAGAAGCTCGTGGTGAAGATGTGGGCCTTCCCGGTGCTGACCTGGGTGGCGCTGGCGGGTGTCGCCGCGGTGCTGCTGCTGATGCTGCGCGATGAGAACCAGCGGATCCAGCTGCTGTTCACCGGTGGCTTCGGGCTCGTGCTGACGGTCATCGGCCTGGTTCGGCAGCGGTCGCTGAGCAGCGGCGGGGACCTCACCAAGCACTGACTCTCGCCGGATTCCCCACAGGCGGGGCGGGACCTCCTTCCGAGGTCCCGCCCCGCCTCCGTCTTTGGGACCAGCCCGGTCCCGTCACCGGCCGGTGATCACTCCTGCTGATAGCGTGCTCTTGCACATTGTTTGCAACTACTGCATCTACGCAGCTTGGAGGCGGGATCGGCATGGCCACCTACACACTTCCTGAACTTCCGTACGACTACGCGGCGCTGGCTCCGGTCATCAGCCCCGAGATCATCGAGCTGCACCACGACAAGCACCACGCGGCGTATGTGAAGGGCGCGAACGACACCCTGGAGCAGCTCGCCGAGGCCCGCGACAAGGAAGCGTGGGGCAGCATCAACGGCCTGGAGAAGAACCTCGCGTTCCACCTCTCCGGCCACATCCTGCACAGCATCTACTGGCACAACATGACCGGCGACGGCGGCGGCGAGCCGCACGAGAAGGACGGCGTGGGCGAGCTGGCCGACGCCCTTGCCGAGAGCTTCGGCTCGTACGCCGGCTTCAAGGCCCAGCTGACCAAGGCGGCGGCCACCACCCAGGGCTCCGGCTGGGGCGTCCTGGCCTACGAACCGGTCACCGGCCGGCTGATCGTGGAGCAGATCTACGACCACCAGGGCAACGTCGGGCAGGGCTCGGTCCCGATCCTGGTCTTCGACGCCTGGGAGCACGCCTTCTACCTGCAGTACAAGAACCAGAAGGTGGACTTCATCGAGGCCATGTGGCAGGTCGTGAACTGGCAGGACGTCGCCAGGCGCTACGCGTCCGCCAAGCAGCGCGCGCACAACCTGCTGCTGGCCCCGTAACGCCCCTGCCGGCGTCACCGGTCGTCCTGCCTCGTGATCGTCTTCTCACCCTTCACCTGGCAGGCGGAATGACGGAGCGCCCCCGCACGTCCGATACGTGCGGGGGCGCTCCCATGGGCATCAGTACATGGACGTCAGCCGAAACATGGACATCAGTCGAAAATCGGCCCCTGGGTCCGCGTCCGCTTGATCTCGTAGAAGCCGGGGATCGAGGCGACCATCAGCGTCCCGTCCCACAGCTTGGCGGCCTCCTCGCCCTTGGGGGCGGGGGTGACGACCGGGCCGAAGAAGGCGATCTGCTCGCCGTCGTGGCCGGGGACGGCGATGACGGGGGTGCCGACCTCCTGGCCGACCAGGTCGATGCCCTCCTTGTGGGAGGCGCGCAGCTGCGCGTCGTAGGCGTCGGAGTCCGCGGCGTCGGCCAGTTCGGCGGGCAGACCGGCTTCCTTCAGGGCGTCGACGAGCGTCTCGCGGGTGCGGTCCAGGCCGCGGTTGTGCAGGCGGGTGCCGAGCGCGGTGTAGAGCGGGCCGAGCACCTCGCTGCCGTGCTGCTGCTCGGCGGCGATGCACACCCGCACCGGGCCCCAGGCGGTCGCCAGCAGCTCGCGGTAGTTCTCCGGGAGCTCGTCCAGCTTGTCCTCGTTGAGCACCGCCAGACTCATCACGTGCCAGCGCACATCGACCGGGCGGACCTTCTCCACCTCCAGCATCCAGCGGGAGGTCATCCACGCCCAGGGGCACAGCGGGTCGAACCAGAAGTCTGCGGGGGTCTTCGCGGTCTCGGACACGGGGTCTCCTCTTGAGAGCGGTGCGGCAACGGAGCTTATATGTGCACGGTTCAACCGCCGGGGGGCGTGCCATGATTCCCCGTGTTCGATATCCGAGACGAGCATGAGGGAGTCACGTCGTGCCAGGTGAGAATCTGTCCCGGGACGAGGCGCGGGAGCGCGGCCGGCTGCTGAGCGTCGACGCCTACGACGTGGCGCTGGACGTCCGCTCGGCGCTCGCCCAGGGTGCGGACGCGGACACCTTCCGCTCCCGGACGACCATCCGCTTCCGCTGCGCCGAGCCCGGCGCCGCCACCTTTGCGGACCTGCTGGCACCGTCGGTCACCGCCGTCACCCTCAACGGCCGGGAGCTGGACCCCGCAGCGGTCTTCGACGGCACCCGGATCACGCTGGACGCGCTGGCCGCCGAGAACGTCCTCGTCGTCGACGCGCAGTGCGCCTACAGCCGGACCGGTGAGGGGCTGCACCGCTTCGTGGACCCCGAGGACGGCGAGGTCTACCTCTACACCCAGTACGAACCCGCCGATTCCCGCCGGGTCTTCGCCAATTTCGAACAGCCCGATCTGAAGGCGCCGTTCACCTTCGAGGTGACCGCGCCCGAGGGCTGGGTGGTGCTCAGCAACGGCGCACAGGACGGCGCGGCCGAGGGCGGCCGGCACCGCTTCGCGACGACCCGGCCGATCTCCACGTACATCACGGCCGTGGTCGCCGGCCCGTACCACTACGTCTCCGACAGCTACCGCCGCACCTTCAAGGACGGCACCACGCTGGAGATCCCGCTGGGCGCGCTGTGCCGCAAGGGGCTGGCGAAGCACTTCGACGCGGACGACGTCTTCACCGTCACCAAGCAGGGCCTGGACTTCTTCCACGACCACTTCGACTTCCCGTACCCCTTCGGGAAGTACGACCAGGCGTTCGTCCCGGAGTACAACCTCGGTGCGATGGAGAACCCGGGCTGTGTCACCTTCCGCGAGGAGTTCATCTTCCGCGGGAAGGTGACCGAGGCGTCCTACGAGCGGCGGGCCAACGTCATCCTGCACGAGATGGCGCACATGTGGTTCGGCGACCTGGTCACCATGCAGTGGTGGGACGACCTGTGGCTGAAGGAGTCCTACGCGGACTTCATGGGGGCCTTCGCGCAGGTGGAGGCGACGCGCTTCACTGACGGCTGGATCACCTTCGCCAACCGGCGCAAGTCCTGGGCCTACCGCGCCGACCAGCTGCCCTCCACCCACCCGGTCACCGCCGACATCCGTGACCTGGAGGACGCCAAGCTCAACTTCGACGGCATCACCTACGCCAAGGGCGCCGCGGTGCTCAAGCAGCTGGTGGCGTACGTGGGGCAGGAGGCGTTCCTGGAGGGCGCCCGGCGCTACTTCAAGCGGCACGCCTACGGCAACACCCGGCTCACGGACCTGCTGACGGTGCTGGAGGAGACCTCCGGGCGGGACCTGGCGGAATGGTCGCGGGCCTGGCTGGAGACCGCGGGCGTCAACTCCCTCACCCCGCAGGTCACCTATGACGCCCAGGACCGGATCACCGAGCTGGGCATCCTCCAGGAGGCGGCGCCCTCGCACCCCGCACTGCGGCCGCACCGGGTCGCGGTGGGCCTCTACCGCCGGCAGGAGGCGGACTCGGCACTGGTGCGTTACGCCCGCGCCGAGGTGGACGTCTCCGGTCCGCGCACGGCGGTGCCGGAGCTGGCCGGTCTGGAGCGGCCGGAGCTGATCCTGGTCAACGACGAGGACCTGACGTACGGCAAGGTCCGTTTCGACGAGGGGTCGCTGGCCACCCTGCGGGCCCGGCTCGGCGATCTGGCCGACCCGATGGCGCGGGCGCTGTGCTGGGCGGCGCTGTGGGGACTGACCCGGGACGGGCTGATGCCGGCCCGCGACTACCTCGACCTGGTGCGGCGGTTCGCCGGCCGGGAGACCGACATCGGGGTGCTGCAGTCGCTGCACGACCAGGCGCAGGCCGCGCTGGAGCACTACGCGGCGCCCGAGCACCGCGAGCGCGCCGCCCGGGAGCTGGCCGAGGGCGCGCTGCGGCAGCTGCGGCTGGCCGAGCCCGGCAGCGGCCATCAGCTCACCTGGGCCCGGCACTTCGCCGCCGTCGCCGCGGTCCCCGCCGATCTCCAGTTGGTCCAGGGCCTGCTGGACGGCACGGCGAAGATCGACGGCCTGGACGTGGACCAGGAGCTGCGCTGGACCCTGCTGGAGCCGCTGGCCGCGCACGGTCTCGCGGACGCGTCCGTGATCGCCGCGGAGCTGGCCCGTGACGACACCGCGTCGGGCCGGCGCCACCAGGTGCGCTGCCTTGCGGCCCGGCCCTCGGCCGAGGTCAAGGAGCAGGCGTGGCAGCAGGTCGTGGAGTCCGACGCGCTGTCGAACGCGCTGGTGGAGGCGACCATCGCGGGCTTCGCGCAGCCGGGGCAGCAGGAGCTGCTGGTGCCCTACGCGCCGCGCTACTTCGAGGCCATCGAGCGGGTGTGGCGGGAGCGGTCCATCGAGATCGGGATGGATGTGGTGCGCGGGCTGTTCCCGGACTGGCTGGCGGAGCGCTCCACGCTGGACGCCGCGGACCGCTGGCTGGCGGAGCACGACCGGGCGGCGCCCGCGCTGCGCCGGATGGTCCTGGAGGAGCGGGACGATCTGGCCCGGGCACTGCGGGCACAGGCTTGTGACGCGGCGGCCGGGGCCAGGCCGTAACCCCCGTGGCGACCAGCCCTTTTCGGCAGTCGAACGCCCGTACTTTAGTACAGGGTTGTCCGGTTTGTGGTACGAGCGTGTAACAGCGGTTAGGCGGCGGAGCGGGCGCGGGAATCTGGCCCGCATGAACCACGACACCCCGCTCTCGCCCCTCCCCCTCCGCCACCTCTCCGACGTCCACAGCCGGGTGATGACCACCCGTCAGCTGCGGGAGCACGGCATCCCGGCGGCGGAGACCACCGAACGCTGCCGCGCCGGCGGCCCCTGGCAGCAACTGCTGCCGGGCGTCTATCTGCTGCACCCCGGGCCGCCCACCAGCGAGGAACGGCTACAGGCGGTGCTGCTCTACGCCAGTCATCGGGGGCCGACCGTGCCCCGGCAGGGCGCCGCGTCCGAGGACGCCCCCGAGGCGATGATCACGGGTCTGGCGGCGCTCGCCCTGCACGGCTTCGCCGAGGCGCCCGCGCTGCTCGGCCTGGACCGCATCGACGTGCTGGTGTCGCGCACCCGGCGGCTGCGCTCGACCGGTTTCGCGCGGATCCTGCGGGCCGTGGAGCTGCCCGTCGCGCAGGAGATCACCGGGGTACCGGCCGCGCCGGTGCCGCGCGCACTGGCGGACGCGGTCGGCGGGCTCACCGACGCCCCCACCGTGCGCCGGCTGCTGACCGAGGCGGTCCGCGGCGGCCACTGCGAGGCGACCGCGGTGGTGCGGGAGCTGAGCCGGGCCCGGCTGCTGACCCGGCCGCACGTGGTGGACGCGGTGGACACCCTGCTGGCCGAGGGCCGGGCGCTGGCCGAGCAGCGGCTCTACGCCATGGTGCGGGAGCACGGGCTGCCCGACCCGCTGTGGAACGTCGATCTGCGGCTGCCGGGCGGGCCGCACCTGGGCGGCGTGGACGCCTTCTGGCCCGAGCACGGGGTGGCCCTGGAGATCGACACCCGGGCGCCCCGCCCCGAGGAGGACCCGCTGGCGTCCCCCTTCTTCCACAAGCGCGAGCACCTGGAGCGGCTGGGCATCACCGTCGTGCGCTGCCTGCCCCGCACCCTGCGCGAGTCGCCGGACCAGCAGGCCGCGGTGGTCCGTACGGCCCTGATGGCGGCCGGGGACCGGGAGCCGGGTGCGTATGTGGTGGTCCTGCCGCGGTAGCGAGGCGCTTCGGGGCGCCGGGACGCGCCCCGGGGCTCCGCGCGCCGCGCGGGCCCCGTCAGCGCCGCTTGAGCAGCAGCTCGACGTTGCGGTCCCGGGACGTGCCCGCGAGATCGGTACGGGCTTCGGGCGCGTTGAAGGACAGCTCGCGGTAGAGGGCGGCCAGCCCGGTCTGCGAGAGGTCGGTGAAGTCCGTACGGTGCGGGGCGGCCGACTCGACCAGGGTGGCGAACAGCGACAGCGTGCCGTCGTGGTTGTCCACCAGCTCGATGACCCGGGCCAGTTGCGGGAAGTCGATGTGCGAGGCGGTGGAGATCTCCCAGAAGCTGCCGTGCGCGATGATCTCGTTCTTGTGGCTGTGGCCGTTGATCCAGCCGACGACCCGGGGGTGCGCGGACAGCACCTCGATCAGCTCCGGACCGCCGTGCCGCTTCTCGTGCGGGCGGGCCGGGTCGGGCTGGGTGTTGTTCATCGTCTTGCCGGTGTGGTGGCTGAAGACCAGGACGTGCCGCTTGTCCCCCTTCTCGTTCTTCTTCAGCACCCCTTCCAGCCAGCGCAGTTGGCCATCCCCGACCGAGCCGGTGTAGTGGCCGCCGGGGTCGGTGGTGTCCAGGCTGATCCCGAGGACGTCATCGGAGATCTTGAAGGTGTAGTAGAGCCGGTCCTCGGACAAAGCCGCCGAGGTGTAGCCGTGGCCGTGCGGGCCGGGGCCGGTGTGCGCCGGGTCGAGATGGGCGCGCAGATACTCGGCCCGGGTGAAGGGGGCGCGCCGCTCGTCGGGGGTGACCCTCCTGGCCTGCTTGCTGTGCGAGGCCAGCAGGCGCTTGAAGTCCGCGCCCTTGGGGTCGAGGCCGTTCTTGACCGCCGTCCACACCTTCGCGGCCTCGGCGGCGGGCAGCGTCTCCAGCTTGCGGCCGCCGGTGGCGATCTCGGTCCAGAAGGGGTCGCCGGGGGCGTAGCAGCCGCCGGGCAGCGAGTCGTGGTTGCCGACCGTCGAGTACCAGGGCAGCCGCAGGCCGGGGCTGTGCACGGTGCGGATCGCCGCCTGGAGGAAGCCGTGCAGATGCGGGAAGCCCCGCTTCTTGTCGGCGTCGCGCAGCGCGCTGTCCGGCTGCCAGTACAGCGCCAGTCCGCTGTCCTGGACGCCCTCGTAGCGGCGCGGGTCGCCGGAGTTGGGGGTGATCCGGCCGCCGCTCATCGCGGTCAGGAACCACTCCAGCTCCAGCTTGGAGTTGTTGTCGGTGTTGTCGCCGGTGGTCATCACGAAGGACAGCGGGGCGCCGGTGGCGGGCCCGCCGGGCAGCGCATTGACCCGCTCGATCAGCGAGACGACGCCGGCCACGGACAGCGCCTCCTGCGGCCGCCAGGCGCTGGCGGTCTCGGCGCGCAGGTACTCGTAGCGCAGCGGGCTCTGCACATCGACCAGATGCAGATCGGTGAACTGCACGAACGACGCCAGGGCGGTCCGCCGCCGGTCGCGCCCGCCGTGTGCGGTGGCCAGGTCGGCGCGGACCACCCGGTTCCATGCGGGGCCGTCGGCGAGCCGGCGGTAGCCTGCGCTGCCGCGCGGGGCGGACACGCTGCCGAGGGTGGTGCCCTTGGTGTACGGCACATGGGGGACGGCGGGGGCGTCGACCGGCACCGGCGCGGCCGGGGCCGGTCCGGTGGTGACGGCGGCGGCCTGGGCCGGGCGGTCCGGGCCGACGCCGAAGGCGAGCCCCAGCCCGGTCGCGGCGCCGACGGCTCCGGTGGCGGTGAGGAACGTACGGCGGTCGAAGGTGGCGGCGGACCGTATACGGGACATACGCAGGCTCCCCGAGTGCGAACGCGAAGGCGGCCGGGCAGCACAACTGCCCTGTCACCTGGGATGGTTGGCATCGGGAATGACCTGCGCGTGAACGCCACCGCAACGCGGGGAACCCATCACCGCACAGGGATCTGCCCGCCATCGGCCGGTCACGGAGCCCTGCCCGGGGGTGTGGCCGGCGGTCACCGGATGTTCACCCCGCGGGGTATCCGCAGCGCACACGGCCGGCCGGGCGCCACACACCGTGAACGAACCGGCGCGCTCCGTTCCGCTCCCCCCTTCCGACCCGCCACGGAATGGAACGGATTGGACAAGGCGACGGGTGTCACACACATGATGGAGGCACTACTGAGCAGGTGTTCCGAGCAGACACCCGAGCCAGGCCAGAAAGAAGGAGTCCCATGAGGATCGGAATCGTCGGAGCCACCGGACAGGTCGGCGGTGTGGTGCGGGGCATCCTCGCCGAGCGGAATTTCCCGGTCGAGCAGCTGCGGCTGTTCGCTTCGGCCCGGTCCGCCGGACGTACGCTGCCCTGGCAGGACACCGAGATCACCGTCGAGGACGCGGCCACCGCCGACTACTCGGCGCTGGACATCGTGATCTTCTCGGCCGGCGGTGCCACCTCCAAGGCACTGGCGGAGAAGGTCGCCGACGCCGGCCCGGTCGTGATCGACAACTCCTCGGCCTGGCGTCGTGACCCCGAGGTCCCGCTGGTCGTCTCCGAGGTCAACCCGTCGGCGATCACCGAGCGCCCCAAGGGGATCATCGCCAACCCGAACTGCACCACCATGGCCGCCATGCCGGTGCTGCGCCCGCTGCACGACGAGGCCGGTCTGGTCTCGCTGGTCGTCGCCACCTACCAGGCGGTCTCCGGCAGCGGTCTGGCCGGTGTGGAGGAGCTGGACGGCCAGGTCCGCAAGGCCGTCGAGCAGGACGCCACCAAGCTGACCCACGACGGCTCGGCCGTGGAGTTCCCCGCGCCGGACACGTACGTCCGCCCCATCGCCTTCAATGTGCTGCCGATGGCCGGCTCGATCGTCGACGACGGGCTGAACGAGACCGACGAGGAGCAGAAGCTCCGCCACGAGAGCCGCAAGATCCTGGAGATCCCGGACCTGAAGGTGGCCGGCACCTGCGTCCGCGTCCCGGTCTTCACCGGCCACTCGCTGCAGGTCAACGCCCGCTTCGCGCGTCCGATCAGCCCCGCCCGCGCCCAGGAGCTGCTGGCCGGCGCCCCCGGCGTCACCCTCTCCGACGTGCCCACCCCGCTCCAGGCCGCCGGCCAGGACGCGTCCTTCGTGGGCCGGATCCGCACCGACGAGACCGCCGAGAACGGCCTGTCGCTGTTCGTCTCCAACGACAACCTCCGCAAGGGCGCGGCGCTGAACGCCGTCCAGATCGCGGAGCTGGTCGCGGCCGAGCTGCGCGGCTGACCGCACGGCTCGCACCACATTGCCGGGTGCCCGTACGGAGTCAGCCTCCGTACGGGCACCCGCGCTTTTCGGGCGGCGTGCCCGGCGGTCCGTTCAGAGCGCCAGATGCCGCCGGAGCGCGACGTCGATCTCCACCATGCGCTGTCTGGGCACCGAGCCGACCCTTTGGCGCACGCGCTCCACAGTGACGGCGCGGACCTGTTCGCACTGGGCCTTGGAGTCCTTGGGCAGACGGCACTCCTCGGCGCCGAGGAACACCTGGAACGTCAGGACACGCGAGGTGTTCGACGACAGGGGAACGACCGTGACCACCCCCCGACGGTTGCTCTCGACCGACTGATTGGCGCCGTTGTTGGACACGATCACGGCCGGGCGGGTCTTGTTGGCCTCACTGCCGCGCGCCGGCTCCAGATCGATCATGTGGACGTCACCGCGCCTCATCGGCAAGCCCATCCCCGCTCGTCCGGTCCCAGAGCGCCGCATCCTCGCTGGCGTCCCACTCCTCGAACGCCTCGGTGTACTCCGATTCGAGTTCCGCGGCACGCAGCAGTTCGATGGCGGCGTGTATCACGGCGGACCGGGACTCCGCCTCCGTTCTCGTTGCGTACTCGTCGACGAAGGCGAGGTCCTCCTGAGGCAGGCTCACACTAATCTTCATACCTCGATGCTACCCACGTAGCTACCACTGTGCCACCTCGGATATCCCCCCTCGGCACCCCCCGCCCACATGGAAGGATGGCCGAAACTTCCGATGCAATGACCAATGCGAAGGAGACGTACGGGTGCCTGGCACGAATCTGACCCGCGACGAGGCGCAGCAGCGGGCACGCCTGCTGACCGTGGACGCGTATGAGATCGATCTCGACCTCTCCGGCGCGCAGGAGGGGGGAGACGCGGACGGCGGCGGCCACGGCACGTTCCGGTCCGTGACCACGGTGCGGTTCGACTCGGCCGAGGCGGGCGCGGACTCCTTCATCGACCTGGTCGCGCCGGCCGTGCACGAGGTGCGGCTCAACGGCGAGGCGCTCGATGCGGGCGAGGTGTTCAAGGACTCGCGGATCGCGCTGACCGGGCTGCGGGCCGGCCGGAACGAGTTGCGGGTCGTGGCGGACTGCGCCTACACCAACACCGGTGAGGGGCTGCACCGTTTTGTCGACCCGGTGGACCAGCAGGCCTATCTCTACACCCAGTTCGAGGTGCCGGACGCGCGGCGGGTCTATGCATCGTTCGAGCAGCCCGATCTGAAGGCGACGTTCCAGTTCACCGTGAAGGCCCCGGAGGGCTGGACGGTGATCTCCAACTCTCCGACGCCGGAGCCCCGCGACAACGTCTGGCGCTTCGCGCCGACGCCGCGTATCTCGACCTACATCACGGCGCTGATCGCCGGTCCGTACCACAGCGTGCACAGCACCTACGAGAAGGACGGGCGGTCGGTGCCGCTGGGTATCTACTGCCGCCCGTCGCTGGCCGAGCACCTCGACGCGGAGCAGATCTTCGAGGTCACCCGGCAGGGCTTCGAGTGGTTCCAGGAGAAGTTCGACTACGCCTACCCGTTCGCGAAGTACGACCAGCTCTTCGTGCCGGAGTTCAACGCCGGCGCGATGGAGAACGCGGGCGCGGTGACCATCCGCGACCAGTACGTCTTCCGGTCGAAGGTGACGGACGCGGCGTACGAGGTGCGCGCGGAGACGATCCTGCACGAGCTGGCGCACATGTGGTTCGGCGACCTGGTCACCATGGAGTGGTGGAACGACCTGTGGCTGAACGAGTCGTTCGCCACCTACACCTCGATCGCCTGCCAGGCCTACGCCCCGGGCTCGAAGTGGCCGCACTCCTGGACGACGTTCGCCAACTCCATGAAGACCTGGGCCTACCGGCAGGACCAGCTGCCGTCGACCCACCCGATCATGGCCGAGATCAACGACCTCGACGACGTGCTGGTCAACTTCGACGGCATCACCTACGCCAAGGGCGCCAGCGTCCTCAAGCAGCTGGTCGCCTACGTCGGCATGGACGAGTTCTTCCAGGGCGTGCAGGCCTACTTCAAGGCGCATGCCTTCAAGAACACCCGGCTGTCGGATCTGCTCGGTGCGCTGGAGGAGACCAGCGGGCGGGATCTGAAGACCTGGTCGAAGAAGTGGCTGGAGACCGCGGGGATCAACATCCTGCGGCCGGAGATCGAGGTGGACGCCCAGGGCGTGATCACCTCCTTCGCGGTGAAGCAGGAGGCTCCGGCGCTGCCGCCGGGCGCCAAGGGCTCGGTGTCCGATGATGCGGCTCCGCCGCGTGGCGTGCTGCGGCCGCACCGCATCGCGATCGGCTCGTACGAGCTGACGGACGGCAAGCTGGTGCGTACCGGGCGGATCGAGCTGGACGTGGACGGTGCGCTGACCCCCGTACCGCAGCTGGCCGGCACCCGGCGGCCCGCCGTCTTCCTCCTCAACGACGACGATCTGTCGTACGCCAAGGTCCGGCTGGACGAGGAGTCGCTGAAGGTCGTCACCGAGCACCTCGGGGACTTCGCCGAGTCGCTGCCGCGTGCCCTGTCGTGGGCGTCGGCCTGGGACATGACGCGGGACGCCGAACTCCCCGCCCGTGACTACCTCGCGCTGGTGCGCTCCGGCATCGGCAAGGAGTCGGACATCGGCGTGGTCCAGTCGCTGCACCGCCAGGTGAAGCTGGCGCTGGACCTGTACGCGGCCCCGGAGTGGCGCGAGACGGGCCTGGCGGCCTGGACCGCGGAGACCCTGGAGCAGCTGCGGGCGGCCGAGGCGGGCAGCGACCACCAGCTGGCCTGGGCCCGTGCGTTCGCCGCTTCGGCCCGTACCGACGAGCAACTGGACCTGCTCCAGGGCTTGTTGGACGGTACGGAGGAGATCTCCGGGCTGGCCGTGGACACCGAGCTGCGCTGGTCGCTGGTGCAGCGGCTGGCCGCCACCGGCCGGGCGGACGAGAAGGCCATCGCGGCGGAGCTGGAGCGGGACAAGACCTCGGCGGGCGAGCGGCATGCCGCGACGGCGCGCGCGGCGCGGCCGACCGACCGGGCCAAGGCCGAGGCCTGGGCCTCGGTCGTGGAGTCCGACCGGCTGCCCAACGCCGTGCAGGAGGCCGTCATCGGCGGCTTCGTGCAGTCCGACCAGCGGGAGCTGCTGGCGTCGTACACCGCGAAGTACTTCGACGCGGTGAAGGACATCTGGAACTCCCGCAGCCACGAGATGGCCCAGCAGATCGTGGTGGGGCTCTACCCGGCGCTCCAGGTCTCGCAGGAGACGCTGGACGCGACGGACGCCTGGCTGGCCTCGGCCGAGCCGAGCGCCGCGCTGCGCCGGCTGATCACCGAGTCGCGGGCCGGGATCGAGCGGGCGCTCAAGGCGCAGGCGGCGGACGCGGCGGCGTAAGCAGCCCGGTTGCCCCTAACGGGCCCCCACCGCCGGTGCGGTGGGGGCCCGTCGTCTGCGGTGTGCGGGGCCGCGGCTCAGTCGCTCAGCTCGTCGAAGCGGCGGACGAGCGCGGCGCGGCCGGTTGCGGTGAGTTCGCCGTGCAGCCGCAGCCGGGCGAGACCGCCGTCGGGGAAGACGTCCAGCCGGACATGGGTGGCGATGACGGCCCTCGGCAGCCGGAAGCGGTGCGGGGTGTCGGGCTGCAGCGTGGTGCGCGGCAGGATCTCGAACCAGGCCGACTCGTCCGCCGGGTCGGCCGATTCCGCGTCGCAGCCGTACAGCGCCGCCCAGCCCGCGGAGTTGCCCTTGAGGTAGGCGGTGTCGATCTCGACGGCGCGGATCTCGCCCCGGGCGGCGAGGCGGAAGCGCACCCAGTCGTGGGTGCCCTTGACCCGGCGGCGGCGGTTCTCCCAGCCGTCGTCCATCTTGCGGGACAGATCGGGCCGGATGAGCTGGGTCGGCGAGGAGTAGAAGCGGTCGGAGGCGTCCTCGACGGTGCCGCCGTGCAGCACGGAGGCCAGGTCGAGGGTGCCGAGCACGTCGAGCCACTCCGGGTCCGGTACGACCTCGCCGTGCACCCGCAGGCGGGCGATGCCGCCGTCGGGGTGCTGCTTGAGGCGGAGGTGGGTGAAGCGGCGCTCGGCGTCGACCGCGAAGCCGTTGGCGGCGTGGCCGCGGACCGGCGTGCGCGGGACCAGCTCCTCCCACGTCACGTCGTCGGCGAGCAGTTCCTCGGGGCCGGGGCTGCCGGGCAGCGCGGTGGCCTCGACGGATATCTGCTGCGGGTAGTTGCCGCGGAAGTGGGCGGTGTCGACGACGATGCCGCGGATCACGCCGGGGGCGGCGAGGCGGATCAGCGCCCAGTCGTGCTCGTGGTCGGCCGGGAAGGGGTGGTCGGCGTCGGCGCCGCGGCGGCGCCGGGTCTCCCAGCCGTCCATGATCTTGCCCTTGTGGCCGAAGCGCTCGGGGTCGAAGACCGCCGGAGTCGGCGTCAGCAGATTCTCCCGCTCGGCGAAGAACTCGTCGTTCGCGGCGATCACCCCGGCGCCGAGCCGGCGGTCGGCGAGGTCGACGAGCGAGGTGAAGGGGAAGTCCCCGCCGCGGTAGTCGGCGTAGGGATCTCCCCCGCCGTACGGGGCGGCGTCGTTCGCGTGCGGATCGTGGCTGCCGGCAGGGAGGCTGGACATCGTGGCCTTTCGACGTGGCCGAAGGAGCGGACCACTCCACCGTCGCAGCGGGCCACCCCTCAGGTCCATCGAAAGTTTTTGAGGAATACGTTCAGTCTGGCTGAACGGTCGGGTCCTCCGGTGTCTGGGCGGCGGCCGCCTGCCGCAGCGCCGCCAGCACGCGGGCGAGACCCGGCGCCCCTTCCGCACCGCGCCGGACGGCGGCGATCACATGCCGGCGCGGCCGGTCGGCCCGCAGCACCCGCAGCGCCACGCCGCCGGCAGCCTCCCGGGCGCCGCTCTCTCCTGCCGGGCGGCCCTCCCCCGCACCGCCGATGCCGCCCGCCATCGCCATCCGGGGCACCAGCGCGACCCCCATCCCCGCCGCGACCATCGCCCAGATCGCGCTCCAGTCGGCGGCCGCGTGCGCCTGCTCGGGCACGAAGCCGGCGCTTTCACAGACGGTGGTGGTGATCTGCGACCAGGGGCCACTGCTGCCGAAGATCCAGGGCTCGTCCGCCAGGTCGGCCAGCCGCAGCCCCGGCACGGCCGCCAGCCGGTGGCCGGCCGGCAGCGCCACGTCCAGTGGGTCGGCCAGCAGCGAGACCCGGCTGAACCGCAGGTCGCGCGGGGTGGGGGCGTGCGCCGCCAGGGACAGCGCCAGATCGACGCTGCCGTGTGCCAGCAGCTCGTACGCGGCCTCCGCCTCGGCCTCCCGTACGACGACCGACAGCCCGGGGTGGCTGCGGCGCAGCTCCTGGACGGCGGGCACCACCAGCGCGGGGATGGCGGTGGCGAACGCCCCGACCCGCACCTGGCCCGCCTCGCCCCTGAGATGGCCGAGCAGCTCCGCGTCCGCGCGCTCCAGCTCGGCGAAGACCGCCTCGGCGTGCCGCAGCACCAGCTGTGCGGCGTCGGTCAGCCGCACCCGCCGGCCGTGCGCCTCCAGCAGCGTCACCCCGAGCGCCCTGGCCAGCCCGGTCAGCTGCTGCGAGACCGCCGAGGGCGTCATGTGCAGCGCCTCGGCGGTCGCGGTGACCGTGCCCCGCTCCTGGAGGGTGCGCAGGATGTGCAGCTTCTTGAGGTCCCAGTCGGCCATGCGGGCAGCGTACGCATCCGCCGCCCCGGCCACCGCCGCCACGGGCGGCGACGCGGAGCGGACCGGCAGGTTCAGCGGCGGTTGGCCTCGCGGCGCGCGAGGATGGCCGCCTGACGCTCGTCGAACTTCCGCGCCTGGCCGTCCAGGCCGTCCATGTACAGCCCCAGCTCCTCCTGCGCCGCGAGACCGGCCGGGCCCAGGCCGCCGATCTCCAGCACCTTCAGAAAGCGCAGCACCGGCTGCAGCACATCGTCGTGGTGGATGCGCAGGTTGTAGATGCCGCCGATGGCCATCCGGGCCGCCGACCGCTCGAAGCCGGGCATGCCGTGGCCGGGCATCCGGAAGCCGGTGACGACATCGCGCACCGCGCACATCGTCTGGTCGGGCGCCAGCTCGAAGGCCGCACCCAGGAGGTTGCGGTAGAAGACCATGTGGAGGTTCTCGTCGGTGGCGATCCGGGCCAGCATCCGGTCGCAGACCGGGTCACCGGAGTGGTGGCCGGTGTTGCGGTGCGAGATCCGGGTGGCCAGCTCCTGGAAGGCGACGTACGCCACCGAGTGCAGCATGCTGTGCGAGTTGTCCGACTCGAAGCCCTCCGACATGTGCGCCATGCGGAACCGCTCCAGCTCGTCCGGGTCGACGGCCCGGCTGGTGAGCAGGTAGTCCCGCATCACGATGCCGTGCCGGCCCTCCTCGGCGGTCCAGCGGTGCACCCAGGTACCCCAGGCGCCGTCCCGGCCGAAGAGGGTGGCGATCTCGTGGTGGTAGCTGGGGAGGTTGTCCTCGGTGAGGAGGTTGACCACCAGCGCGATCCGGCCGATGTCGCTGACCTTGGACTGCTCGGGGGCCCAGGGCTCACCGTCCTCCAGAACGCCGGCGAAGTTCCGCCCGTCGCTCCACGGGACGTACTCGTGCGGCATCCAGTCCTTGGCGATCTTCAGATGCCGGTTGAGTTCCTTTTCGACGACCTCTTCGAGTGCATAGAGCAGCTGGGCGTCGCTCCATGCGGTCTGGCCGCGCTCTCCGTTATGGCGGGCGGGGGCGATGGTCACGGGGGAACTCCTGGGGGACGACGACCTACGGGGCCGTAGGTTTGACCTACGGCTGCGTAGGTTACGTCATCGTAGGTTAGGGCCGGTTAAACATTGCGCCCCCGCAAATCAGGCGAAAATCGCGCGATAGCCGCCTCGCAACCCCTTTTTCACCTGCGCAAATATCCGGGTACGACAAAGGGCGCCCCTCGGTCTTTGTGACCGTTGGGCGCCCTGGGAGGCGTCGCTGTGGTGCCCGGCGTCAGCTCTTGGACTTGGCCTGCTTGCGGGGCCGGTCGCCCGCCACGACCAGTCCGGCGATGATCAGGAAGAGCACGATGGGTGCAGCGACATAGAGGCCGAGCGTCTGGATCACACTCAGGCCCGGACCCGGGTCGTCACCGTCGTCGCGGGTGAGCGCAAACGCGGGGGACGACATCAGCAGCATCAGCGCGGTGCCGGCGGTGATGGTTCCGGCGCGCAGGACATTCTTATTGACCTTGTTGCTCACGAAGTCAACGTATCGGACGCCTTGCCGCCCCGCGCGCCCGGGGTGGGGCAACCGGCCGCCCCGGCCGGCTCCGCGGGCGCCCACCCTCCCGCGGCCCGGCTCCGGTGCAGTGTCACCGGCGCGAGCCGGACCGGGATGCGCGGACGGAGACCCGCACGGCATCGGCGGTCACCGGCCGCGGCAGCGCGAGGATCCTGCGGTGCCCGATGGTGGTGCCGTCGGCGATCGCCGTCCACGTCCCGCCGGTCCGCGCCTCGACGGTGAACCGCTCGACCCCCTGCCCGTACCGGATGTCCTCGGCGAGCCCGATCCGGTCGAAGGTCCAGGGCCCGGGCCCGGACGCCCGCACTTGGGGCGTTCGCCGTCGAAGAGACACCCCCCTAATACTGCCCGTCCGACAACTCCCGCATCAGCGCGTGGAGTCGGGGCGAGGCCGCCAGCTCCTCCAGGGTGTGCGGGCGTCCGTCGGGACCAGAGATCGGTACGCGCCAGTTCGGGTATTCGTCCCATGTCCCGGGGAGGTTCTGCGGGCGGCGGTCCCCCACCGCATCGGGCAGCCAGACGCCGATCATCCGCGCCGGGGTGCGCAGCAGAAAACGGTGGACGGCCCGGACCGCCCCCTCCTCGTCGCCCGCCCCCTCCGGCAGCAGCCCGCGCCGGGCCAACTCCCGCAGCCACTCGGTGAGTTCGTACCTGGCGCGGGAGCGCTCCCGCTCCGGTGGCCCGGCGAGCAGTCCGAGCCGCTCACGCAGCGCGACGTCCTCACCGGTCAGCCGGGCCGCGGTGGGCGGCAGATCGTGCGTGGTGACGGTGGCGAGACAGGCGCTGCGCCACTCCTCGGGCGCCAGGATGCGGGCGGGGGCGGCGGATTCCGGAGCGGGCGCAGAAGCGGACGACGAAGCGGACGTCGGAGCGGGCGCCGCAGCGGCTTCCGGTGCCGGCTCCCCGTAGTCCCGCTCGAACCACAGCACGGAGGTGCCCAGGACGCCCCGTTCGGCGAGCGCACCGCGGACGCCCGGCTCGACGGTGCCCAGGTCCTCACCGATCACCGCGGCGCCCGCGCGGTGTGCCTCCAGGGCCAGCACCGACAGCATCGCCTCGCCGTCGTAGCGGACGTAGGCGCCGTCCGTCGGGGGCCGGCCCTCCGGGACCCACCACAGGCGGAACAGCCCCATGACATGGTCGATCCGCAGCGCTCCGGCGTGCCGCAGCAGCTGGCGCAGCAGCTCGCGATAGGGGGCGTAGCCCGCGGCGGCCAGGGCGTCCGGGCGCCAGGGCGGCAACCCCCAGTCCTGGCCGCGGGCGTTGAAGGCGTCCGGCGGCGCCCCGATGGACATCCCGGCGGCGAAGGCGTCCTGCTGGGCCCAGGTGTCGGCGCCGGAGGGGTGGACACCGACGGCGAGGTCGTGCACCAGCCCGATGCCCATCCCGGCCTCCCGCGCGGCCCGTTGCGCACCGGCCAGCTGCTGATCGGTGAACCAGGCGAGCCGGCAGTGGAAGTCGATCCGGTCCAGCAGCTGCGGCCGCAGCCGGGCGACCCCCGCGGCCCGCGGCTCCCGCAGCCCGGCGGGCCAGCCGCGCCAGTTGGGGCCGTGCCGCTCGGCGATCGCGCACCAGGTGGCGTGGTCCTCCAGGGCCTGGCCCTGCTCGGCGAGGAAGTCGCAGTATTCGGCCCGCCGGCCCGGGCCGAGCGGGACCTTCCACAGCAGCTCCAGGGCCTCGCGCTTGAGTGCCCAGACGGCGTCCCGGTCGATCAGCGCGCCCCCTTCGAGCACCCCGGCCCGCAGCGCGGCCGCCCGCGCGGCCAGCCCGTCGGCCCGTAAGCGCGCGGCGCCGGTGAGGTGGGCGTACTCCGGGATGTGCTCGATCCGCAGATGGACCGGGTCGGGGAAGCGGCGCGAGGAGGGCCGGTAGGGGGACGGGTCGGTGGGCGGGCCGGGGACGGCCGCGTGCAGCGGGTTGAGCTGGACGAAGCCGGTGCCCAGGGCGCGCCCGGACCAGGCGGCGAGGTCGGCGAGGTCCCCGAGGTCGCCCATGCCCCAGGACTGCCGGGACAGCAGGGAGTAGAGCTGCACCAGGAAGCCGTGGCTGCGGCGGGGTGGTACGGGCACCCGGTCGGGCGCGACGATCAGCGAGGCACGGGCAGTCCGGCCGTCCGGGCTGTGCGCATGCAGCACATGGATGCCCAGGGGCAGCCGGGCGAGGGCCGCCGGATCGGGCGCCCCCAGCTCCTGTGCCGCGCCGCCCTCGGTCTCCACCCCAAGGACGCTGCCTTCGGGGAGACCCGTGAGGTCGGGCGGCCGGGCCGGCCGGGCGACGACGGTGCGCGGCAGCAGGGCCGCGTGCGCGGCCTCCGCGCGGGCGGCCAGGGCGGTACGGACGGCGTGCGGAGTCGAGGCGTCGACTCCCAGAGCGGCGAGCACGGCGACGACGGTGTCGTCGGTGATCTGGACGCTTCTGCCCGGTGCGGGTTCGTAGGACGTGGCGATGCCGTGCAGCCGGGCGAGCCGCGCGCGACCCATGGGTCCTCAGACCTCCATGGACTCCGTGCCCATACCGGCGGCCGTCGGCTCGCTGGTCAGCGGCAGCTCGGCGGCGATCGGGACCTCGCTGGTCAGGGGCGCTGCGTCGGCGAGCGGGGGCTCGCTGGTCAGGGGCGGCTCGACGAAGCTGAAGGATCCGGAGCCGTCCAGCCCGGAATCGGGGTCGGACACCCCGTCGTACATGTCGGACTCCATCGCCGCACCTCCCGGTTTCGAGGACAGAGCGTCGAGGAGCAGTTGAGCGGATGCGGCCACTGAGGGCCTCCCGTTCATCGGTAGTGGGACACGTGGGCCCTACCCACTCGACACGATCGCAGACGCATCTGCTCACGAAACGTGACCCACGTCACATTATGCCTCACGCAGGCAATTTCACCGCGGGGAACACCGAGGGGCGCAGAGAACGCGGAGGAAGCGGGCCCCGCACCGCAAGTTCTGCGGACCTGCGGACCCCCGCAGAGCCGCCCGCCCCACCGGCCGAAACCCGCCCGTGCCGGGCCTTGCGGCACCCCGCCATGGCCCGGTTGACACCCTCACCGCCACAATGGTGGGCTCACCGCCGAGGGACTGCCCGAAGAGGCGCCGGCGGGGGGACAACGGGGAACGGGGCGCCGGCGGCAGGCCGGTACGTGAGGGACGGGACGAGGAGCAGCCGTGCGAGGCCGGGGCGGATGGAGCGTCGGAAGAATCGGTAGGGGCGGGGAGAGCGGCGCGGGCGCCCGGGCACGGGTGGCGGGGACCACTGCGCTGGCCGCGGCCGTCATCGGGGGTCTGCTCGGCGGGGTACCCAGCGCCCAGGCGGCGCCTGCGGACCCCGCCATCGGCACGCCCGACCGGCCGGACCGCCCGGCCGGAGCGGGAGCGACGCCGGCCGTCTGGCCGCGCCCGCAGTCTTTGCAGGAACTCGGCGACGCCGTACCGCTGGGCGACCGGGCGGCGCTGGTGGCGGAGCCGGACACCGACCCGTATGCGCTGGACGTGCTGCGCGGGCTGCTGCGCGACGCCGGGGTCACCACGGTCGACACGCTCGCGCCCGGCGACCGGCTGCCCGCGGCCGGGCCGGTGTTCCGGGTCGGCGGCGAGCAGGCCACGGACGCGCTGCGGGCGCTGCGGGTGCCGGCCCGCGGGGATCTGCCCTCCGGCGGCTACCGCCTGGCCGCGGGCCGGGTCGCGGGCCGGGACACCGTCGCCATGGACGGCGTCGGCCCGGACGGGCTCTTCCATGCCGCGCAGACGCTGCGGCAGTTGGTCACCGATGGGGCGGGCGGCGGGCGGCAGCTGGCCTCGGTCGCCGTACGGGACTGGCCCGGCACGGTGGTGCGCGGCACCACCGAGGGGTTCTTCGGGCAGCCCTGGAGCCGGCCGCAGCGGCTGGCCCAGCTGGACTTCATGGGACGCACCAAGCAGAACCGCTATCTGTACGCGCCCGGTGACGATCCGTACCGGCAGGCCCAGTGGCGCGAGCCCTACCCGGCCGCGCAGCGCGCCGACTTCCGGGCGCTGGCCGAGCGGGCCCGGGCCAACCACGTCACGCTGGGCTGGGCCCTCGCCCCCGGCCAGGCGATGTGCTTCTCCTCCGAGGAGGACCTGCGGGCGCTGCGGCGCAAGGTGGACGCGATGTGGGCGCTGGGGGTGCGCTCCTTCCAGCTGCAGTTCCAGGACGTCAGCTACAGCGAATGGCACTGCGACGCGGACCGGGACGCCTTCGGCACCGGCCCGCAGGCCGCGGCGAAGGCGCAGGCCCGGGTCGCCAACGCGCTCGCCGACCACCTGGCGCGGCGCCACCCCGGGTCGGCGCCGCTGTCGCTGATGCCGACCGAGTACTACCAGGACGGCTCGACGCCGTACCGCGGTGCGCTGTCCGATGCGCTCGGCGACCGGGTGGAGGTGGCCTGGACCGGCGTGGGAGTGGTCCCGCGGACCATCACCGGCGGGGAACTGTCCGCCGCCCGCCAGGCGTTGGGCCACCCGCTGGTCACCATGGACAACTACCCGGTCAACGACTACGCCCAGGACCGGATCTTCCTCGGCCCCTACCGCGGCCGGGAGCCGGCCGTCACCACCGGCTCCACGGCGCTGCTGGCCAATGCCATGCAGCAGCCGCTCGCCTCGCGCATCCCGCTGTTCACGGCCGCCGACTACGCCTGGAACCCGCACGACTACCGCCCGGCGGAGTCCTGGGCCGCGGCCGTCGACGATCTGGCGGGCGGCGATCCGCGGGCCCGGGCGGCGCTGCACGCGCTGGCCGGCAACGATTCGTCCTCCCTGCTGGACGGGGACGAGTCGGGGTACGTCCAGCAGCTGATCGACCGCTTCTGGAAGGCCCGCGAGGCGGCGACCAACCACGGCCGGCCCGGCCGGGACGCGGACCTCGCCGACGCCGCCAAGGCGCTGCGGGCCGCGTTCCACACCATGAGCACCGCGCCGCGAAACCTGCACTCCGATCTGGCCGCCGAGATCCGGCCGTGGGCCGAGCAGCTGGCCCGCTACGGAAGCGCCGGCGAACTCGCCGTGGACACGCTCATGGCACAGGCCCGCGACGACGGCGACGCCGCCTGGTCGGCCCAGCGCGAGGTGCAGCGGCTGCGCACGGTGCTCGGGCGCAGCCCGGCGACCGTCGGCAAGGGGGTGCTGGCCCCCTTCCTCCAGCGGGCGATGGCCGAGGCCGACGCCTGGACCGGGGCCCGGCACGACGCCCCCCGGCCGGACGACGGCGCCGGCTCGACGTCCCTCACGGTCCCCTTCGAGCGGGCCCGCCGGCTGGCCGCGGTCACCGCGCTGACCGAACCGGGCCCGGGCGCGGGCGCCGTTTCCCTGGAGGCGCATGTCCCGGGCGAGGGCTGGCGCCGCCTCGACGCCCTCTCCCCCACGGGCTGGACCGAGTCCCGCACCCCCCGGCTGCGCGCCGACGCGGTCCGGCTGACCTGGGCGAAGGGCGCGGACGCGCCGTCCGTGCACGCGCTCACCCCGTGGTTCGACGACACCCCGCCGGCCGGACTCGAACTGTCCCGCAAGGAGCTGGACGCGCCGCCCGGCGGCAGTGCGACGGTGGACGCCCGGATCTTCTCCCGGCGCCCCGGCGACGTCCGCGAGAAGCTGACGGTGAAGGCGCCCAAGGGCTTCACCGTGCATGCGCCGCAGGAGGTCACCGCACCGCGTGGCGGCACGGCCACGGTCCGTATCGCCGTCGACGTGCCCGAGGGCACCCGCTCCGGGACGTACCAGATCCCGGTGGACTACCGGGGCGAGGAGCAGACGCTGACCGTGCGGGTCTATCCGCGCACCGGCGGCAAGGATCTGGCGCGCGGCACCGTCGCCACCTCCTCCGGGGACGAGACGGCCGACTTCCCGGCCTCGGCGGCCACCGACGGCAACCCGAAGACGCGCTGGTCCTCGCCCGCCGAGGACGGCGCCTGGCTGCAGTTCGCGCTGGCCCATCCGACCCGGCTGGGCCGGCTCGTCCTGACCTGGCAGGACGCCTACGCCGCCCAATACCGCATCCAGGTCTCGCCGGACGGCCGCAGCTGGCGCACGGCGGCCACGGTCCGCGACGGCAAGGGCGGCCGGGAGTCGGTCCGGATGGACGCCAAGGACGCGCGGTTCGTCCGCATCCAGGGCGACAAGCGGGCCACCCGCTTCGGCTACTCGCTGTGGTCGGTGGAGGCCTACGCGGTCGAGCCGCAGCACTGAGCCGTCCGCCGCGGGGATCGTGGCCGGTCATGCCGCCGGGCCCCTGCCGCCGCGGTGTGGACCGTGGCGGCAGGGGCCCGGCGGCACCCGCCCCGGACGGAGCGTTCCGTCCGGCGGCACTGCCCCGGACGGAAAAACCCGGACCTACGCCGATACGGCGTCGATCCGGGCCAGGGCGTCATCCGCGCCGTACGGCTGCAAATACGGCAGCCAGCGCGGGTCGCGATGGCCCGTACCGATGATCCGCCACGCCAGTCCTGACGGCGGGGCGGGCTGATGCCGTAGTCGCCAGCCGATCTCGGCGACATGGCGGTCGGCCTTGACGTGATTGCAGCGCCGGCAGGCGGCGACGACGTTCTCCCAGGTGTGCTGACCTCCGCGGCTGCGCGGGATGACGTGGTCGACGCTGGTTGCGACGCCACCGCAGTACATACAGCGCCCGCCGTCACGGGCGAACAGCGCCCGGCGGGTCAGGGGGACGGGGCCGCGAAAGGGCACCCGCACAAACCGCTTCAAGCGGACCACACTCGGAGCGGGGATGACATGGGTCGCGCTGTGCATCAGGGCGCCGGACTCCTCGAGACTGACAGCTTTCTCATTGAGCACGAGGATGAGCGCGCGGCGGAGCGGTACGACGCCGAGCGGCTCGTACGACGCATTGAGGACCAGGACATGCGGCACGGGTGCCTCCTTGTACGCCGGCGGCGCGTGGCTCGCGCCGGGACGATCTCCCCACAGTGTCCCCCGGTGCCTGGTCGGAGCGCCACCATGACCGAGTAACGGGCCGGAGGTGTTTTCCACCACACCCGCGCACGGCCCGCTCGACCAGGCGCAATCCGGCCTCGCCAAATTGTGGCCTGTCGAACAAGGGCACGGACTGCCCTCGTTGCCCCGTTAGTGTGGTTGGTCTGCCCGGTTCCCCGGGGACCCCCGCGGTCCGGGCCTGCTGTCCCACACGGAAGGTTCGACTGTGTTCTGGTCCGCTTCGCCGGTCACCGGTGCGTCCCTGCGCGCCGCCACACCGGGCTCAAACGGCCCGACCTCGCTGGACGAGGCCACGCAGAAGGCCACCAACGCCGCCGGCTGGGTCGAGGAGAACTGGGGGACGTGGCTCACGTCCGGCCTGAAGATCCTGCTGATCATCGTGATCGCGGTGGTGCTGCGGCATGTGATCCGGCGCACTATCACCAAGCTCATCGAGCGGATGAACCGCACTGCGGCCGCCGCCCAGGGCACCGCGCTGGGCGGACTGCTGGTCAACGCCGAGCGCCGCCGGCAGCGCTCCGAGGCCATCGGCTCGGTGCTGCGCAGCGTCGCCTCCTTTGTGATCATGGGCACGGCCGCGCTGACGGTGCTGTCCGTCCTGGAGATCAACCTGGCGCCGCTGCTGGCGAGCGCCGGTGTGGCCGGTGTCGCCATCGGTTTCGGCGCCCGCAACCTCGTCACCGACTTCCTCTCCGGGGTCTTCATGATCCTGGAGGACCAGTACGGCGTCGGCGACGAGATCGACGCGGGGGTGGCCAACGGCACGGTCATCGAGGTCGGCCTGCGCGTCACCAAGCTGCGCGGCCCCAACGGCGCGATCTGGTACATACGCAATGGCGAGGTCAAGCGGATCGGCAACCTCAGCCAGGGCTGGTCCACGGCCACCGTCGATGTGGTGATCGCCTCCGACCAGGACCTGGAGCGCGCCCGCGACACCATCACCGCCGCCGGTGAGGAGATGTCCAAGGCCGAGCCCTGGAACGAGCAGTTGTGGGAGCCGGTGGAGGTCCTCGGCCTGAGCGAGGTGCACCTGGACACGGTCACCATCAGCGTCGCGGCCCGGACCATGCCGGGCAAGGCCGCCGGAGTGGAGCGCGAACTGCGCTGGCGCATCAAGCGCGCCCTGGACGCCGCGGGCGTCCACCTCGCCCCGCGCCCACTGCCCGAGGAGGAGACCGAGGAGACCCCGGACCCCACCGCCGGCGTCGCCGCCCCCTCGGTGCTCAACAACCCGTCGTCCCCGCAGTCGCTGGCGGCGGAACCGCTCGCGGCGCCCCCGAAGACGGGAAAGTAGCCCGGCCGGGGCCGCGGCCGCAGACCGCGAAGGGGCGTACCGGTGACCGCCGGTACGCCCCTTTTCGCGCTCCCGTTCGCTGTCTCGCGCGGGGCGGCACCCGGGGACGGCAGCTCACCGTGCCCGCCCCATTGACGCCTTTCCGTCCCCTGCCTACGTTCCTGGGGAGCGATGGGAAGGTTTCCCAACAGACTTCTCGGCACAGCTTTCTCGGCAGCGACGCGGTGGCCGGGCCTCCCGGACACCCGGTGAGCGGGGTGACGGTCATGGCCGGTGGGCCGCAGGCACGCGGAACTCCCGGGACGCCGCGGGTGCTGCGGGCCATGAACGACCGGGCCGCGCTCGATCTGCTGGTGTCGCAGGGGCCGTTGACCCGTACCCGGATCGGGGAGCTGACCGGGCTGTCCAAGCCCACCGCCTCGCAGTTGCTGGCGCGGCTGGCGGCCGCGGGGCTGGTGCGGACGACGGGGAGCGTGACCGGGCGGCCGGGGCCCAGTGCGCAGTTGTACGAGATCAACCCGGCGGCGGCGCAGGTCGCCGCGCTGTCCGTCGACGGGCTGGGGGTCACCGCCGCGGTCGCCGACATCACCGGGCGGCTGCTCGGCGAGGAATGGGTGAGCGCCGAGGCCGTGGGCACGAAGGCACCGCACCGTACGGCGCAGTTGGCCGCGCGGGCGGTCGACGGGGCGCTGGCCAAGGCGGGGCTGGGGAGGGACCGGCTGCACTGCGCGGTGATCGGCACACCCGGCGCACTGGACCCGCGGACCGGGCGGCTGCGCTATGCGCCGCATCTGCCGGGCCTGGCGTCGCACGCGCCGCAGGAAGAGCTGGCCGAGGCGCTGGGGATGCCGGTCACCGTCGAGAACGATGTGAATCTGGCGGCGGTCGCCGAGCAGTACGACGGGGCCGCGCAAGGCGTCGACGACTTCGTCCTGGTGTGGGTCGACGAGGGGATCGGCGCCGCGCTCGTACTGGGCGGGCGGCTGCTGCACGGAGCCACCGGCGGCGCCGGCGAGATCGGCTATCTGCCGCTGCCCGGCGCCCCGTTGTCCCGGGGCGGCCACCGCAGCGCCGCACGGGCCGACGCCGGCGGCGGCTTCCAGCGGCTGGTCGGCGCGCCGAGCGTGCGCGCGCTGGGCCGGGAGTCGGATCCCGAGGTGCGTACGGTCGCCGGGGCACTGGCACACGACGCGGTACGCGCCGTGGTCGCGCGGCGGCTGGCGACCGGGCTCGCGGCCGTGGTCGCGGTCGTCGATCCGGGGCTGGTGGTGCTCTCCGGCGCGGTGCCGCAGGCCGGCGGGGAGGCGCTGCGCGCCCTGGTCGAGGCGGAGTTCACCGGCCTTGCGCTGCCCCGCCCCGTCCTGCGGCTCAGCCGTCTCGACGGCGATCCGATTCTCCTCGGCGCACTGCGGACGGCGCTGGCACAGGCCCGGGAGGCGGTGTTCCGCACCGGCTGACCACTGCGCGGCATGCGACGCCCCGGCCCGCAGCGCCCGCGTCCGACGGCACCACCGGCACCACCGGCACTGCTTGTCACGCCCCCTTTTGCCACGCCCCCTTTCTTCCTCGCACAGAAGGCCTTCGTCGAAGGCGTCACGCTCACCGGAGTGAAGGGCTGATCCGCTATGCCGTCTCCCCAGGAACGCACCCCAGGCCGCCGCCGCAAGCTCGCCGTGGTCGGTGGCGGCTCGACCTACACCCCCGAACTGATCGACGGCTTCGCGCGGTTGCGTGACGTCCTGCCGCTGGAGGAGCTCGTCCTCGTCGACCCGGACGCCGGCCGGCTGGAGGTGGTGGGCGGCCTGGCCCGGCGGATCTTCGTCCGGCAGGGACACCCCGGCCGGATCTCCTGGACCGGTGACCTGGACGCCGGTATCGACGGCGCGGACGCCGTGCTGCTGCAACTGCGGGTCGGCGGTCAGGCCGCCCGCCTCCAGGACGAGACCTGGCCGCTGGAGTGCGGCTGCGTCGGCCAGGAGACAACCGGCGCCGGCGGTCTCGCCAAGGCACTGCGCACCGTGCCCGTCGTGCTCGACATCGCCGAGCGGGTGCGCCGCCGCAACCCCGGCGCCTGGATCGTCGACTTCACCAACCCCGTCGGCATCGTCACCAGGGCGCTGCTGACCCATGGCCACCGGGCCGTCGGGCTGTGCAATGTCGCCATCGGCCTCCAGCGCACCATCGCCGGGCTGCTGGACGTGTCGCCCGAGCAGGTCGAGCTGGAACACATCGGCCTCAACCACCTCACCTGGGAGCGCGCGGTGCGCGTCGCGGGCGAGGACGTCCTGCCCCGGCTGCTGGCGGAGCACGGCGACGCCCTCGCCGGGACACTGCACCTGCCCCGCCCCCTCCTCGACCATCTCGGCGTCCTCCCCTCCTCCTACCTTCGCTACTACTACCGGCATGACGCCGTCGTACGGGAGCTGCGCACCAAGCCCTCCCGCGCGGCCCAGGTCGCCGCCCTCGAACAACAGCTGCTCGGTATGTACGGCGACCCGGCTCTCGACGAGAAGCCGGACCTCCTCTCCCGGCGCGGCGGCGCCTACTACTCCGAAGCCGCGGTCGCGCTGACCTCCTCTCTGCTGGGCGGCCCCGGCGGCACCCACGTCGTCAACACCCACAACTCCGGCACCCTGCCGTTCCTGCCCGACGACGCGGTGATCGAGGCCCCCGCGACCGTGGACCCGACGGGCGCCGCGCCGCTCCCCGTACGCCCCCTGGAACCGCAGTACGCCGGGCTGGTCGCTCATGTCACCGCCTATGAACACCTCGCCCTGGAGGCGGCCCTGCTGGGCAGGGACGGCCGGAACGCCGGCCGGGCCGCCGGGCGCAAGGCCGTGTTCGCCGCCCTCCTCGCCCACCCGCTCATCGGCCAGAGCGACCACGCGGACCGGCTCGCCGACGAGCTGATCGCGCACAACCGGGACCACCTCCCATGGGCCTGACCGGCACGGCGCTCGCCGTCGACGCGGGCAACACCAAGACCGAGGTGGCGCTGGTGGCCACGGACGGCAGCCTGCTCGGGGCAGCGCGCGGCGGCGGCTTCCAGCCCCCGCGGGTGGGCGCCGGGCGGGCGGTCGACGTGCTGGCGCCCCTGGTGGCCTCGGTCACGGAACAGGCCGGGCTCACCGGCCCCGTCGGGCATCTCTCCGCCTTTCTCGCCAACGCCGATCTCCCTTCCGAAGAGGCGGACCTGACCGCCGAGCTCGCCGGCCGCGGCTGGGCGCACACGGTCTCCGTCCGCAATGACACCTTCGCCCTGCTGCGGGCCGGGCTGCCGGACGACGCGGAGCCGCTGGGCGTCGCCGTGGTGTGCGGAGCCGGCATCAACTGCGCCGGACTCGGGCACGGCGGGGCCAGAGCCCGCTTCCCCGCCGTCGGCCGCATCTCCGGTGACTGGGGCGGCGGTTCGCACCTCGCGGACGAGGCGCTGTGGTCCGCCGCCCGCGCCGAGGACGGCCGCGGCGCACCGACCGAGCTGGTCCGCGCCCTGCCCGCGCACTTCGGGCTGGCGACCATGCCGGAGCTGATCGAGGCACTCCACCTCCGCGCCCTCCCCGGCCACCGCCGCCACGAACTGGTCCCGGTGCTCTTCGCCGTCGCGGCCTCCGGGGACGCCGTGGCCCGCACCCTCGTGGCCCGCCAGGCCGAGGAGGTCGCCCTGATGGCCACCGTCGCCCTGCAGCGCCTCGGCCTGCTCGACGAGCCCGCCCCCGTGATCCTCGGCGGCGGCGTCCTCGCCGCCCGCCACCCCCTCCTCGACGACCGCATCACCCAACTCCTTTCCGCGCGCGCCCCGAAGGCCGTCCCACGGGTGGTCACCGCCCCACCGGTCCTGGGCGCCGCCCTCGACACCCTGGACCGGGCGGGCGCGACGGCGGAGGCCTATGACCGGTTGAGAGGGGCTTGGGGGTAGGGACGGAAGGCAGGAGGGCAGCCAAGCCCGCTGGCCACCCGCGGCACCGGAGGCCACCGAGCCACCAGAGGCCATCGGCCAGACAGTTGCCTCCGCTGCCTCCGCCCGACACCGCCCCTCCCCCACCCCTCCTCACCCCACCCGCACGCTGTCCCCCCGTCGCGTCTCCGTGCGTTCGCCCGGGCCGAGGACGAGGTCGGGGGGCGGAGCGGGGGCCGGGTCGGACGGATCGGCCGGCGGGGCGGGGGAATGATGACTGTTGCGCTCTGTGACGATGGTGATGTGGCGGTCGGTGTCGTTGATGATGAGCGTGGCGGAGCCGTCCGCGCGGTGGTCGAGGGGGTAGCTGCCCTCGGGATCGATATGGGTCGTGCCGCCGATGGTCAGGAAACCGCTGGCGGACGAGGGGGTGTTGAGCGCGGGACGGCCGTCGGCCGTGGTGGCCGCGAGCGGGCCGAGAAGCCTTTTCCAGCGGGACATGAGCATTCCTCCGAGCGTCGGGCACGGGCTTGACGCCGTGCCGGTGGCGAGGGGCGACAACCACCTTCGTCACTCAGCGTAATCGAGGGCGAGCGTGCGGACAGCGGCGTGTGGGAGCGAAGTGGGGGGCGCGGAGGGAGCGGAGTGCGCCGTCGGGGGCGTGGAACAGCCGTCGAGGGGACGGCGAAGTCGCACGCAGGGGTGCGAGAAGCCTGCCGCTTCCGATGGCCCCACGCCCCCTCTCCGCGGGTCGCGATCCGAACAAGATCAGGGCAATTGCGGTGTGTGTGTCAGCGGCTGCGGACATACTGCTGCCCATGTACCAGTCCTTCGTGTGAGCGCTCCCCGGCGCGGGCGCGGAGGCCGTCCCGCAGTCAGCGACCCAGGGGGAGGTTCCGTGCCGACCAGCAGCGTGTCCGCGCCCGTCCCGGGACGCAGGACGGCCTGGGCCGAGGGGCTGGACGAGCTGCGTGCCGCGGCGACGACCGAGCCGGGCCGGCTGCGGGTGATCGGAGCCGTACTGGCCCTGCTGGTCGTGGTGTTCGGCGCGGTCACGGCCTGGCAGGTCTCGGACCGGGCGGCGGCCGCCGACGATGTGGTGACCCACAGCCAGCCGCTGACCTCGGACGCGGCGAGCATCTACCGTTCGCTGGCGGATGCCGACACGACGGCCGCGGCGGGCTTCCTGGCCGGCGGTGCGGAGAGCAGGGCGACGCGTGAGCGCTATGCCACCGATATCGCGACGGCGTCCGCGCTGCTGGTCAAGGCGTCGGCGAACAGCCGGGGTTCGCAGGAGGCGGGCGCGCAGATCGCCCGGCTCAACAGCCGGCTGCCGCGCTATGCGGGCCTGGTGGAGAGCGCGCGGGCCAACAACCGGCAGGGGCTGCCGCTGGGCGGCGCCTATCTGCGGTACGCCAATGAGCAGATGCGAACGGAACTCCTGCCTGCCGCACGGGCGTTGTACGACGCCGAGACGGACCGGCTGACCGCGGACTACGACAAGGCCGAGGCGTGGCCGTGGTACGCGCTGGCGGCCGGGGCGGTGGCGATCGGTGCGCTGGGCTGGGCGCAGCGGCGGCACTACCGGCGGACCAACCGGGTCTTCAACCGCGGCCTGCTGGCCGCCACCGCGGCGTCCGTCGCGGTGCTGCTGTGGCTGGTGGCGGGGCATATGACGGCGCGGGCGGGGCTGACCGACTCCTACCAGCACGGCGCCCGGTCGCTGCGGGTGCTCAACGAGGCGCGGATCGATGCGCTGCAGGCGCGCGGGGACGAGAATCTGACGCTGGTGGCCCGCGGCGCGGTGCTGACCGGCGCCCGACAGGACTTCTACGAGACCGGTTTCCGCTCGGGTATGACGGACCTGGCGGGCCCGGGTGAGCACGGCGCGGCCACGTCGCACAGCCGGCTGGGGGCGGCGCTGGCGCTGGCGGACGACGAGGCCGGGCGGCGCCCGGTGCGGGCCGCGCTGACGCAGGTACGGCAGTGGCAGGCGCGGCACGCCGAGGCGCGGGCGGCGGACGACAAGGGGGATTACGACGGGGCGCTGGCCAAGGTGATCGGCCCGGACGGGTCCACCGGGGAGTCCTTCGACCGGGTGGCGGCCGGGCTGCAACAGGCGCTGGAGCACGAGCAGGCGCAGTTCCGGTCGTCGGCGGACACGGGGCGCGGGGCGCTGGGCGGGCTGCCGGTGGGGGCCGGCGTACTGGCGGCGCTGGCGGCGCTGGGCGCCGTACTGGGGATCGGTCGCAGGCTGGCGGAGTACCGGTGAGGGGGCATGGTGAGGGGAGGAAACGGATGCGGGCGCGAGGGCTGAGGAATCTACGTGCCGTCCTGGCACCGGTCGCCTCGGGCATGTGTGTGATGGCGGCGGCCGCGGCCGTGCTGGTGCCGGCGCTGGTCCACGAGACCGGGCCTGCCGGACCTGCCCGCCACAGTGCGCCCGTACCCGCGGCGCCGCACCGGGCGCCGCGCCCGGCGGCGGCACCGGCCGCCGCGAAGTGCACCGCGCAGAACGCCGCGGAGAGTCTGCGGCCGTCGTCGGACGACGGTGCGGCGGTATCGCGGATCAAGGAGAAGGGCCAACTGGTCGTCGGGGTCGACCAGAACACCTACCGCTGGGGGTATCGCGACCCGGCCACCGGCAAGCTGGCGGGCTTCGACATCGATCTGGTGTGGGCGATCGCCCGGGACATCCTGGGGCCGGACCCCGACGTCGTCTTCAAGGCGGTGCCGACCGCCCAGCGGGTGCCGGCGCTGCAGCGGCACACCGTCGACATGGTCGTGCGGACGATGACGATCAACTGTGCCCGCAAGGCACAGGTGGCGTTCTCCACCGCGTACTTCCAGGCAGGGCAGCAGGTGCTGGCCCCGAAGGCCTCGAAGATCAAGGCGTTCGACGATTCGCTGCGGGGCAAACGGGTGTGCACGGCCGCGGGTTCGACGGGCGAGAGCGAACTGCGGGCGCAGCGGCACGGCGCCTCCGTGCTGACGGTGCCCAATCAACTCGACTGCCTGGTACGCCTGCAGCTGGGCGAGGCCGACGCGGTCCTCACGGACAACGCGCTGGCCGCGGCCCAGGCGGCCCAGGATCCGACGGTGGAGCTGAAGGGCAGGCCGTTCACGGATGAACCGTACGGAGTGGCGATGAACCAGGACGACACGGACCTGGTGCGGCGGGTCAACAAGGTCCTGGACGACTACCGGGACGGCGGCAGCGACAGCCCCTGGATGCGGTCGTACCGCAAGTGGCTGCGGGCCGATCTGCCGGGCATATCGGGGCCGCCGTCGCCGGAGTACAGCGACTGATCCGCCCCAAGGAGCGGTGTACGGCGCATGATCGCCCCATGGAGCGGTCCGATGCCGTCACTATGGAAGGGGACCGGAAGGGAGCTGACCCAGCGGCCGACGCCGTGGCAAACGCCGTGCACCGTACGCGTATTGGAGAGGTGATCGATGGGGGTCCCTGGACCCTTCCCCGGCACTCCGGGGAGGCCCGATGCCCCGGTGCTGGACCGGGAAGAGGTGGATCGCGCCCTGGACCGGCTCGGTGCCGAGTACGAGGCGATCGAGACCTCGCTGCTCGCGTTGCAGGACCACGCGGGGCGCCGGCTGCTGGAAGGCGCCGACCTGTCCGGTACCACCAAGGAACGCTGGGCCGCCGCGGAGCGGTCCATCACGGTCCTGTGGTCGCTGTTCGACGCGTACACCGCGGCGCTGGAGCAGGCGCGTGAGCTGCGGGAGCGGCGCCGCTGGCCCTCGGTGGAGGATCTGGCGGAGCTGACGGAGCTGCTGCACGGCGACGGGGTGACGGTGCCGGGCGCGGCCGCGGCGGGCGGCGGCCCGGAGAGCGGCCCGGCCCGGCTGAGCGAGCGGTTCAGCCTGGTCGGGCTGGTCGAGCGGATGAACGGGCTGTACGCCAGCTCGCTGGACGTCATCGTCGCCGCCGACGCCGTCTGGTCGGCGCTGCCGGCCCGGATAGACCTGCTGTCGGCCGAGCTCCAGCGGACGCGTTCGCTGGCGCATTCGGTGGGGGTCCGCCCGGGTGAGCATCCGGCCGGCGACGACCTGGAGCGGATCACCGAGGAACTGTTGCGGCTGCGCGCCCGGGTGATCGAGGATCCGCTGGCCTTCTGGGTGTCGTCGTCGACGGGGAGTTCGGCGCCCGGCGGGGGCCGCCCGGACACCGGGCGCTACGACCGTGCGGCCCGTGCGCTGGAGGACATCCGGCGGGAGGTGGCGGCGGTGCTGGACGTGCGGCAGGACGCCGAGCGGCGGCTGATGCAGCTGCGCGACGTGCTGTCGCGGGCGGACCGCACCCTGACCGAGGCGCGGCAGGCCCGCGGCGAGGTGCTGGCGAAGATCGCCGCGTCGGAGGTGCCCGCGGTCAGCGGCCCGTCGGCGGCGCTGCACGAACAGCTGGCGGCGGCCGCCGACTACCGCAGACGGGCGCAGTGGCACCGGCTCTCGCCGCTGCTGGACAGCCTGGAGGAGGAAGCGGAGGAGGAACTCCACCGCGCCCGTGAGTCGTTGACCGCGGTGACCGCGCCGCTGGCGGTGCGCGCCGAGCTGCGCGGCCGGCTGGACGCGTACCGGGCCAAGGTCGCACGCCACGGCATGGCGGCGGATCCGCTGCTGATCGAGCGGTACGACCTGGCGCGCCGGATGCTGTGGAGCGCGCCGTGCGATCTGCGGGTGGCCGAGCAGGCGGTGTGGCGCTATCAGCAGGCCACGGCGGAGGCGCTGGCCGCGCCGCAAGCGGAGGGGCGGGGGGAGTCATGACCCGGCGGGCCGACGAGCGCTGCCAACGACGGGACTGCTCGGGCAGTTACGAGGACGTGGGCGGCGGTGAGCTGTACTGCGACCTGTGCGGGCTGGCGCCGGTGGTCTCACCGGGCGGCCTGCTGTCCTCGCCGCCCACGGGGCTGACGGGCCGGGTGCCCACGGACACCACGGCCGACCGGGAGGCGGCCGGCGCCCTGCTGACCGTCCCCTCCCCCGCCCCCGGTTCGGGCGGTACGCCGACGTCCGCCCGCTCGGCGCCGTCCCGGCGCTCGGTGTCCGGAAGGCTGTCACGCTCGGGCTCCGCCGGCGGCCCGGCGCGCGGCGTACCGGCGGTGTCGGCGCCCCGCCAGGGCAGCGGCCCGTCCTCCGGCTCCGTGCGCGGGCGGCTGGGCGCGGGCCTGGTCGCGGTGCCGGAGGTGCCGCGGCCCGACCCGGCCACGGCGGTGCTGGAGGACCCGGAGGTCCCCGAGCGCAAGCGGTTCTGCAGCCGTACGGAGTGCGGCGCGCCGGTGGGCCGGGGGCACCGTGACCAGCCGGGCCGCACGGAAGGGTTCTGCACCAAGTGCGGCCATCCGTACAGCTTCGTCCCCAAACTCCGGCCCGGCGACATGGTGCACGGCCAGTACGAGGTCGTGGGCTGTCTGGCGCACGGCGGACTCGGGTGGATCTATCTGGCGACCGACCACGCCGTCTCCGACCGGTGGGTGGTCCTCAAGGGGCTGCTGGACACCGGCGACGAGGAGGCGCTGGCGGTGGCGGTGTCCGAGCGGCGCTTCCTCGCCGAGATCGAGCACGCCAACATCGTCCGGATCTACAACTTCGTGGAGCATCTCGACCGGGCCACGGGCAGCCTCGACGGCTACATCGTCATGGAGTACGTCGGCGGCAAGTCGCTCAAGGACCTCGCCAACGACCGGCGCACGCCCCAGGGCAGACGCGATCCGCTGCCGGTGGAGCAGGCCTGCGCCTACGGCATCGAAGCACTGGAGGCACTCGGCCATCTGCACAGCCGCGGCTACCTCTACTGCGATTTCAAGGTCGACAACGCCATCCAGCAGGACGACCAGCTCAAGCTGATCGACATGGGCGCGGTGCGCAGGATGGACGACCACGAGAGCCCGATCTACGGCACGATCGGCTACCAGGCGCCCGAAATCGCCCTGCTGGGCCCGTCGGTCGCCTCCGACCTCTACACCGTCGCGCGCACCCTCGCCGTGCTCACCTTCGACTTCCAGGGCCATACGAACGTCTTCGCGGACTCGCTGCCCGATCCGGACCACATCGAGGTGTTCCGCACCTACGAGTCCTTCTACCGGCTGCTGGTGCGCGCCACGGACCCGGACCGCTCCCGCAGGTTCTCCTCCGCGGAGGAGATGGCCGAGCAGCTGACGGGCGTGCTGCGGGAGGTGGTGGCGCTCCAGTCCGGTGAGCCGCGGCCCGCGCTGTCGAAGCTGTTCGGGCCCGAACTCCGCGTGGTCGACACCGAGGTGCTGGCGGCGGCGGAGGGCGACAGTTCCCTGCTGGGCGGCCGCGGGGCGGCACCGGCCGAAGAAGCGTGGGGGCGCCGCGGCCCCGCACTGCGCCCCCTGGACGTCGCCGGCGCCGCCCTCGCGCTACCGGTGCCGCGGCTGGATCCGGGCGACCCCAACGCCGGGCTGCTGGCCGGGTTGCCGGCCGCCCCGCCCGCCGAGCTGCTGGGTGCGCTGCGCGTCGCGCCGGCCGACTCCCTGGAGCTGCGGCTGCGGGAGCTGCGCGCCCGCCTGGAGACCGGGGAGGGCGCGGCGGCGCAGTCGGTGCTGGAGACGCTCGCGGCCGAGCCCGCCGCGCAGGGCGGTCCGCCCTCCGGCGACGGCGGCGCGGACTGGCGGGTGGTGTGGCACCGCGGTCTGGTGGCGCTGACGGCGGGCGACCGCGAGGGCGCGGCGCTGGCCTTCGACGCGGTCTACGACGCCTTCCCCGGTGAGCCGGCACCGAAGCTGGCGCTGGGTGTCTGCGCCGAGCTGCTGGGCCAGCTGGACAATGCCGCGGAGTACTACCGCCTGGTGTGGACGACCGACCGCAGCTATGTCGGCGCCGCGTTCGGGCTGGCCCGGGTGCGGCTGACGGCGGGCGACCGTACGGGCGCGGTCGAGGCGCTGGAGTCCGTCCCGGAGTCGTCCATCCACTACGTCGCGGCGCGGATCGCGGCGGTCCGCGCCCGGCTGCGGGAACGCCCCGCGCGCGAGCCGCTGCTGGCGGATCTGCGGGCGGCCGCCGCCCAGACCGAGGCCCTCGCGGGGTTCGGTCTGGACGCCGAGCGCCGGGAGCAACTCGCCACCGAGGTACTCGGCACCGCCCTGGACTGGGTACTCTCCGGTAGCCACGGTGCCGGGCCGCCCGGTGAGGTGGCCGCGCACGACCCGCCGGCGCTGCTCGGCAGTCCGCTGGACGAACGCGGTCTGCGGTTCGGCCTGGAGCGGTCGTACCGACTGCTCGCGCGGCTGGCGCAGCGTGGTGAGAAAAGGATCGAACTGGTGGAACGGGCCAACCGCTTCCGCCCCAGGACGTGGGTGTGACATGGGTGTGACTGGGCCGTCCCGGTGTCCGGGCTGTGACGAACCGCTCGCTGCGGGGGACAACTTCTGCGGGCGGTGCGGCGCCCCACTCCTCCTGGCGCCCGCCGCGACGTCGGCGTACGGCGCCCCGCCCGCGCCCGGCGCCCCGGCGGTACCGCCCCCACCGCCCGCGCCACCGATGCCTCCGGGGCCGCCCGCACCGTCCGGCGACGCGGGGCGTGCCGGTCCCGCCGAGCCGCCGCCCGACCCGCAGGCCCGTCTCCCGTACGGCGACACCGCCACCCCGCCGATGCCGCAGCACGCCCCGCCGATGCCCGGCCATGCGCCGGCGGTGCCCGGCCCCGCAGCGGTGACCGACGCCCCGGTGACCGACGCCCCGCCGCCCGTCGACCCGCGGGTGGCCGGATACGGAGCGGCCGCCGGCGCGGGCGCGGAGCCCGGTGCGACGACTTCCGAGCCCGGTGCGCCCACTACGGAGCCCGGTGCGACGGGGCCGACCGGTACCCCCGCCTACGGCACCCCGCTGTGCACCGCCTGCCGGTCCGCCGCCATGGACGCCGACGGCTACTGCCTGCAGTGCGGCCAGGCCCAGCCCCCTGCCCGCGACCACATGGAGAGCGAGGTGGGCGGTATCGCGGCGGTCAGCGACCGCGGCCACCGCCACCACCGCAACGAGGACTTCTACGCCCTGCGGTCCGCCGCGCTCCCGGACGGCAGCCCCGCCGTGGTCGCGGTGGTCTGCGACGGCGTCTCCTCGGCGACCCGCCCGGACGAAGCCTCCACCGCCGCGTCCGAGGCGGCCGGTGAGGCGCTGCGGGCGTCCCTGCCGCGCGGTACGCACCCCCAGCAGGCCATGCACGAGGCCATCCTGGCGGCCTCCTCGGCGGTCGACGCGCTGGCCGCCGACGACGCGCCGGCGCAGGACGAACACCGTCAACAGAACGCCCCGGCCTGCACCTTCGTCGGCGCGGTGGTCGGCGGCGGCCTGTTGACCGTCGGCTGGGTCGGCGACAGCCGCGCCTACTGGATCCCCAACGACCGCACGGCGCCGCCCGCCCGGCTCACCGAGGACGACTCCTGGGCCGCCCAGATGGTCGCCAACAACCTGATGACCGAGGCCGAGGCCAACGCCGATGAGCGGGCCCACGCCATCACGGGCTGGCTCGGCGCGGACGCCTACGAGGTCGAGCCGCACACCGCAACATTCAAGCCGGACGGCCCGGGCGTCGTGGTGGTGTGCACCGACGGGCTGTGGAACTACGCCGAGACCGCGGAGCAGATGGCCGCGGTGCTGCCGTACGACGCCCCCAGCAGGCCGCTGGACGGCGCCCGGGCCCTGGTCACCCACGCCCTCGACGGCGGCGGGCACGACAACGTAACAGTGGCGCTGGTGCCGTTCCCCGCACCGGCCGGGCGGGCAGGATCGGCCTGACCTGCTCAGCCCGAATGAGCCGGACGCCGGTGGGAGGCGCGGCACCCCGCGCCCCGCACGACGCACGACGGTCCCGGCACCACGCACCACGGGGCACCGGCCGGCCGGTCACGGCGTTTCAAGGAGCGCAACGGATGGCCCACTTCGCCAAGTCCCCTGTGCCGCGTTTCTCCGCCGAGGTGTACCAGAACCCCTACCTCCCCGAGGGCGGGCGTGAGGTGCACGCCGTCGTCACGGTCACCGCGACCGGGGGCGGGACGACCGGCGGCCGGCCGGTCCCGGCGGGCGTCGGCCGGCCCGACGCCGGCGTGGTGATCATGGTGGACTGCTCCGGGTCGATGGCCCATCCGCCGGCGAAGCTGCGCGGCGCCCGCGAGGCGACGGCCGCCGCCCTCGACGCCGTGCGCGACGGTGTCGGCTTCGCGGTGGTGGCCGGTACCCACCGGGCCGTCGAGGTCTACCCCGGCGACGGCCGGCTGGCCGTGGCCGACGCACAGACCCGGGCCCGGGCCGGGGAGGCACTGCGCGCACTCGGTGCGGGCGGCGGTACGGCCATCGGGAGCTGGCTGCGGCTGACCGAACGGCTGCTGTCGTCCACCGGGGCCGGCATCCGGCACGCCATCCTGCTCACCGACGGCCGCAATGAGCACGAGTCGCCGCAGGAACTGCGCGCCGCCCTGGACGCCTGCCAGGGAGCCTTCACCTGCGATGCCCGCGGTGTCGGCACGGACTGGGAGGTCAAGGAGGTCACCGGCATCGCCTCCGCGCTCCTGGGCACCGCCGACATCGTCGCCGATCCGGCCGGGCTGGCGGCCGACTTCACACGGATGATGGAGACGGCGATGGGCAAGGAAGTCGCCGATGTCGGGCTGCGGCTGTGGACCCCGCTGGGCGCCGAGACCGTCTTCGTCAAGCAAGTGGCACCCACGGTGGCGGACTTGACCGGCCGGCGCCGGGAATCCGGGCCGCGGTCGGGGGACTATCCGACCGGCTCCTGGGGCGACGAGTCCCGCGACTACCACCTCTGCGTCCGCGTCCCGGCGGCCGGCGTCGGCCAGGAAATGCTGGCCGCCCGTGTGTCATTGATCATTTCCGGGCCGGACGGCGACCCGGCCGGCCCCTCGCCGCAGCCGGTGTCGCAGGCGCTCGTACGGGCCGTGTGGACGGACGACGTGACCGCCTCCACCTCCATCAATCCGCAGGTGGCGCACTACACCGGGCAGGCGGAACTGGCACAAGCGATCCAACAGGGGCTCGATGCCCGCAAGTCGGGCGATACCGACGGTGCCACGGCGAAACTGGGCCGCGCAGTACAGCTGGCCGGAAGCTCGGGCAACGAGGAGACTGCGAAACTGCTTGCGAAGGTGGTGGACGTCGTCGATGCGGCGACCGGTACTGTGCGACTGAAGGCGACGGTCGCCGAGGCGGACGAGATGACTCTCGAAACGCGCTCGACCAAGACCGTTCGCGTGAAGAAATAGCCACGATCAGTACCGAGCAGTACCACCGCGAGAAATCGGTACGGAGGGGGAAGAACCGACATGCCGACCTGCCCGAGCGGCCACCAGTCGGTGGCCGAAGACTGGTGCGAGGTGTGCGGCCAGCGGATGGCGGGCGCGGTCCCCCCGCCGCCCTCCCTGCCTGCGGGATTCCTGAACGCACCGCCGACCCCGCCGCCCGGCCCGCCTGCCCCGCCGCAGGGCCAGGCCGGCCCGCCGCAGGGTCAGACCGGCCCGCCGCCCGGCGGTCCCGGCTTCGGTGGCCCCGGCCCCGGCGCGCCCGACAACCAGGGCGGCCAGGGCGGTTACGGTTTCCCGCCCCCCGTGCCGGGCCCCGACGGCTCCGGCGCTCAGGGCGGCCAAGGCGGTTACGGTTTCCCGCCGCCCGCCCCCGCACCGGGCCCGGGCGGCCCCGGCCCCCAGGGCGGCTACGGCTTCCCGCCCCCCGCACCCGGCCCCGGCCCGGCCGGCTCCGGGCAGCCCGAGACCTGTCCGCAGTGCGGTACGCCCCGCGAGGCGATGGCGCCGTTCTGCGAGGGCTGCCGCTACAACTTCCTCACCAACTCCCCGACGTCCTACGCGCCGCCGCCCGGACAGCAGCCGGGTCCGCCGCCCGGCCCCCAGGGCGGTCAGGGCGGCTACGGCTTCCCGCCGCCCGCACCGGGCCCCCAGGACGGCTATGGCTTCCCGCCGCCGCAGCCCCAGCAGCCCCAGCCCCCGCAGCAGCAGGGCATGCCGCAGGGCGGCCCCGGCCAGCCCGGCCCCGGTGACTTCCCCGGTCAGCCCGGACCCAGCGGCTTCCCCGACCAGCCCGGGCTCGGCGGTTACCCCGACCAGCCCGGCCCCGGCGGCTACCCCGGACAGCCCGGCCCGCCGCCCGGGATGCCCGGCCCCGGCCCGGCCGGTCAGCCCGGTCCCCCGCCGCAGCAGGGCGGCGACGACTGGACGCTGAACCCGCCGAGTGCCCAGGCCGCGCCGATGGCGCCCGCGCCGCCCGGGCCGGGCCCGCAGGCCCCGTTCGAGCAGCAGCAGCCGCCCGCCCCGTTCCCGCCGCAGGAGCAGGGCTTCTACGAGCAGCAGCCGCCGCCGTACGAGCAGCAGCAGCAGATGCCGCAGCAGCCCGGACCGGACCAGCAGTGGCAGGGCGGCCCCGGCACCGGCCAGGGTCCCGCGGCGCCGCCGCAGGGTCCGCAGCCGGTCGTCGGCAACGGCTGGGTGGTGGCGATCGCGCCGGACCGCGAGTACTTCATGGCGATGATGGGCCGCAGCGGCCCGGAGGCGGCGGGGCTCAACCTGCCCGCGTACTCCCCCGAGCAGGTGCTGTCGCTCGCCAACGGCCAGATCGCGGTCGGCCGCCGCCGGAACAGCACCGGCGAGGCCCCCGACATCGATCTGGGCAGCACCCCGGAGGACCCGGGCGTCTCGCACCAGCATGCGCTGCTGGTGCAGCAGCAGGACGGCAGCTGGGCGGTGGTGGACCAGAACTCCACCAACGGCACGACGATCAACCTCGCCGAGGACCCGATCCAGCCCTATGTGCCGGTTCCGCTCCATGAGGGCGACCGGGTGCATGTCGGCGCCTGGACGACGCTGACCGTCCGCCGCGGCTGAGCCGCCGCCGGCAGCCGGCGACCCCGGGGCGTGATCAACCGATCACGCCCCGGCGGCGTTTGTGGGCCTGTGGTGCCCGCTTCGCCCTAGGACCGGAGTCCTCGGTCGCGGTGTCTGCCACCATGGACGGGTGAACAAGATTCCACGCGGCACGCTTGAGGAGCAGACCTTCTACGAACAGGTCGGTGGCGAGGAGACCTTCCGGCGCCTGGTGCACCGCTTCTACCAGGGAGTCGCCGAGGACCCGCTGCTGCGGCCGATGTACCCGGAGGAGGACCTGGGCCCGGCCGAGGAGCGCCTCGCGCTGTTCCTCATGCAGTACTGGGGCGGCCCCCGTACGTACAGCGACGGCCGCGGGCACCCCCGGCTGCGGATGCGGCACGCCCCGTTCACCGTCGACCGGGCCGCCCATGACGCCTGGCTGCGGCACATGCGCGAGGCGGTGGACTCCCTCGGCCTGTCCGAGGCCCACGAGACGCAGCTGTGGAACTACCTCACGTACGCGGCCGCCACGATGATCAACTCCGCGGACTGAGAAGCACCTCACACCGGCCGGCGCCCGCCCACCGCGTCATGTTCCGGCCAAGACCATCCACAGCCCCCTCCGCCCCCGCCCCTCGTCTGCCACCATTCGTTCATCTGTGTGGTGCTGAGCGCGGTAAGGGGGGTCCGTGTCCGGCTTTGTCGTTGTCTTTCTGCGGGTGCGGGCGCACCGTCTCCTGCTGACCGCTGCCCTGCTGTCGGTGCTGCTGACCACCACGGTGCTCGCGACACTGACCGCCTTCTCCGGCGCGATCGGGGACGCGGGGCTGCGGCAGGCCCTGCGGACCCGCGCCGCCCCGGCCGCCGCGCTCCAGGTGAAGGCCCAACTTCCCGCCGCGCAAAGACAGTCGGCGGACCGGGCGGTCGCCCGGGGCGCCCGGCGGGCCTTCGACGGGCTGCCGTTCACGGTCCGTACGCTGGTCCGCTCCGGGCCGTACGCCCTGCCCCGTACGCTCCGGTCGCCCCCCGCGCCCAAGGACGAACCCGATCTCACCCAGCTCGCCGCCCTGGACCGCTCCCGGCTCACCCTCACCGCCGGCCACTGGCCCCCAGCGGTCCGGCGCGGGCCGCTGCCCGTCGCGATACCGGCCGCCGCGGCCGCCCGACTGGGGGTCGCACCCGGCCGGCGGCTCACCCTCGACAACCGGCTGTCTGCCTCCGCCCACTTGACGGTCGAGGTCACCGGCGTCTACCGGCCCACCGACCGCAGCGACCCGTACTGGAAGCTCGACGACCTCGGCGGGCGCGGGGTGCGCACCGCCGGATTCACCACCTACGGGCCGCTGTACACCGATCCGGCGGCGTTCCGCGGCGGGGCCGGGGACGGCGGGGCGGCCCCAGGCGGCGCGGTGGCCCAGGACTCGGTGGGCTGGCTCGCCAGCGCCGACTTCCGCCCGCTGACCGCGGACCGGCTGCCCGCACTGAGCGCCGCCGCCGCAGCCGCGCCCGAGGCGCTGATGGCCGATCCGGCGTTCGCGGGCCAGGCCACCGCCACCACCGGTCTCCCCGACGCGCTGGGGCAGTTGCAGCGGGCGCTGCTGGTCAACCGCTCGACGATCCTGATCGTCGCCCTGCAGCTGATCCTGCTGGCCGGCTGCGCCCTGCTGCTGGTCGCCCGGATGCTGAGCACCGAACGGGCCGGTGAGACGGCGCTGTTGCGGGCCCGCGGCGGGTCCCGGCGGCGGATCGCGGGGCTGGCCCTGGCCGAGTCGCTGCTGCTGGCCGCACCAGCCGCCCTCGGCGCGCCGCTGCTGACCGGCCCGCTGCTGCGCCTGTTGGCCGGCCACGGCCCGTCGGCCCGCATCGGGCTGCCGCTGGACACCGGGCTCACCGGCGCAACCTGGCTGACCGGCAGCGCCGTGGCGCTGGGCTGCGCCCTCGCGGTCGCCGCACCGGCGCTGCTGGGCACCGGCCCGGCCGGTCCGCACACCCGGCGGGCGCGGGCGCTGCCCGGTGCGACGGGGGTCGCCCCTGCGCGAACGGAGTGGAGAGCGTGGGGAAGGACGGGCGCGGACCTCGGGCTGCTGGTGATCGCCGGCGTCGCCTTCTGGCAGCTCCAGCGGCAGACGGCGGGGGACGGCGCGGGCAGCGGGGTGCTGACCGGGGACACCACCGGCCGGCTCGGTATCGATCCGGTGCTGGTGGCCGCCCCGGCGCTGGCGCTGCTCGCGGGGACGGTGCTGACGCTGCGGCTGCTGCCGCTCGCCGCGCGGCTCGCCGAGCGGGGCGCGGCCCGCGGGCGGGGGCTCGCCGCGGCGCTGGCCGGCTGGCAGATCAGCCGCCGTCCGCAGCGTGCCGCCGGCCCCGTGCTGCTGCTGGTGCTGGCCACCGCGCTGGGCATGCTGGCGATCGGCCAGCGCGCGTCCTGGGACCGTTCGCAGGACGACCAGGCCGACTTCCGCGCGGCCGCACCGGTGCGCGTCCTGGCGAGCCGGACCCCGCAGTGGGGCCAGGGCGGGGCGTACGCGGACGTGCCCGGGGTGGCCGCGGCGCTGCCCGCGGGGCTGACCGGGCTCGATCTGCCGGACGGCAAGAACTCCTCGCTGCTCGCCCTGGACACCGTTGGGGCCTCCCCTGCTCGAACGAAGTCGAGAGCTCGGGGAAGGTCGGCGAGCGCGCTGCTGCTGCGCGGCGATCTGGTGGGCGGCGCCGCGGACGACCCGGCAGGCGCGGCAGCGGACCGGCTGCTGCGCGCGGTGGCACCGCACGACGGGCCCCCGGCGGGCGTGGAACTGCCCCCGCACACCGACCGGTTACGGCTGACCGCGACCCTGCGCTCGCTGCGGACGCTGCCGCCCTCCCCGCGGCCGCCGGCGGCCGGCGCGGACCCGGACCCGCAGGACACCGGCCCGGTGCCCGCGGCCCTCTCCGCCCTCCTCACCGACGGCCACGGCGTCCCGTACGCCCTCCCGCTCGGCTCGCTCGCGGCCGACGGCCGGCCGCACACCCTCACCGCGGACCTCGCCGCCGCGGCCGGCGCCCCGGCGGGCCGCCCGGCCGGTCCCCTGCGGCTGACCGGCCTGGTCGCCGGCCTGGACCAGCCGCCGGTCGCACACCGGCAGCAACTCACCGTCACCGCCGCCGAGGCCACCGCCGGCGACGCCCCGCCCCGGCCCCTCGCCGCCCCCGCCGCCCTCCGCTGGCAGCCGAAGATCACCGATACCAGCAGCTCCGTGGGCGAGGCGTTCGGCCCCAGGGCGGGCCCGGCCGAGGTCCCGCGCGGCGGGCTGCTGTCCCAGACCTATGACACCGGCGCCCGGCTGGATGCGTACGGTGCGTCGGTGACGACGGTGCGGATCACCGCCGCGCATGCCGCGCGGCCGCCGCTCGCCGCCGTCGCCACCGGGGCATTTCTGCGCGCCAGCGGATCGAAGACCGGCTCCGTCGTCGAGATACCGGTCAACGGGCAGCCCCTGAAGGCCCGGATCGTCCGGACGGTCCGCGCGCTGCCGGGACCGGCCGACGCACCGGCCACCGGCGGACTGCTGGTCGACCTCGGCGCCGTCAACGAGGCGCTGTCCGACCGCGGCGCCCCGCCGCTCGCCGCCACCGAGTGGTGGCTGCGCCCCGAGCCGGGCGCGACGGGCCGGGTCGTCGAGGCGCTGCGGGCCCGCCCGGACACCGACCCGGACCAGGTCCTGGTCCGCGACGAGATCGCCGGCCAACTGCACGACGATCCGCTGGGGCTCGGCCCGCAGACCGCGCTGGGAGCGGCCGCCGCGGCCGCCGTCGCGCTGGCGGCGGTCGGCTTCGGGGTCGGTGCCGCCGCCTCGGTCCGCGAACGGACCAGGGAATCCGCGGTGTTGCGTGCCCTGGGGGCGCCGCGGGGGCAGCCGGCCCGGATGATCGCCGCCGAACAGGGCGTCCTGATCGCGCTGGCCCTGGGCGTCGGCGCGGCGCTGGGCACGGCGCTGACGCGGGCGGTCGTGCCGCTGGTCGTGCTCACCGAACAGGCGGGCCGCCCGGAGCCGCCGGTGCTGGTGGAGCTGCCGCCCGGCCCGGTGGTGGCGCTGCTGGCGGCGGTCGCGGCGGTGCCACTGCTGGCCGTCGCGGCCCTCGGACTGCGCCCCGGCGACCCGGTGCAGGCCCTGCGCAGCCAAGGAGCACGAGGATGACCCGGCCCGCCATGGCCCCCGCCGGACGAGGTGAGCGCCGGTGAACGCCCTGCCCCGAACGCACTGGCTGCGCGCCCGGCTGCGTGCCTCGCGCGCGGCGGCACTGGCGCTGGGCGCGCTGGTGCTGGTCACGGCCTTCCTGGCGGCGGCGTTTCCCCGCGGGGTGGAGGCGTACGAGACCCACGGGGTGCGCCATGCGCTCGGCTCGGTGCCGCGCGCCCAGCGGACGGTGGAGATCACCGTCTCGCGCGCGGACCTGACCGGCGGCGATACCGCGTCCGCCTACGCCGGGGCGGAGCTCACCCGCCAGGACCGGGCGATCCGGGGGCAGTTCGCCGCCCCGCTACGGATCGCCGGGGGCGACGCCCTATACGGCGTCCGCACCACCAAGGCCCCGGCCGCACAAGACGCCTGGCTGCCCCGGCCGGAAGGCCTCGCCCCTCTCCTCTCCCTGTACGCGGCCTCCGGCCTGGACCGGCACGCCACCGTCACCGAGGGCCGGCTGCCGCACGCCGCGCGGCCGGGGACGCGCACCCTGGAGGCGGCGGTCACCGTCGCCACCGCCCGGACCCTCCGGCTGCACCTCGGCAGCCGGCTGCATCTGGACGGCCTGACGGTACGGATCTGCGGGCTGCTCGCCCCGCGGGCGCCGCAGGGCGCGTACTGGGCGGTGGACCCGCTGATGGCCGCCGCCCGCCAGGATGTGTCACCGGGCCCGCCGCCGCAGAGGTACTGGCGGGCCGGTCTGCTGCTGTCGCCGCAGGACGGACCGGCGCTGCCGGCCGCCGGCGAGCCGGAGAAGTTCTGGCGCTACCCCCTCGACGCCGGCGCGCTGACGGCCCGGGACGCCCCGCTGCTGCGGGAGAGGGTGGTCTCCCTCGAACACGGCGCGGCCCTCGCCCGGTTGCGCACGGTCGCGGGCGCCGGCGCGCTGGCCGACAGCGCGGTGGACGGTCTGCTGGACTCCTACGCCCGGACCCGGGCGGCGATCGCGCCGGTCATCGCGGTGGCCGCGTGCGGAATCGGCACCGTCGCGTCGGTGGTGCTGCTGATGACCGCCGGACTGGCCGCCGCCCGCCGGCACGCCGAACTGGCCCTGCTGCGGGCCCGCGGCGCCTCGCTGGCCGGACTGACCGGGCACCTGGCGGCGGAGACCGCCGCGGTGGCGCTGCCCGCGGCCGCGGCCGGCGGCGGTCTGGCGCTGCTGGTGCCCGGTGAGCGGGTGCTGCCCTCGCTGCTGGCGGCGGCCGGGACCGGGCTGCTGGGCACGCTCGCCCTGCCGCTGCGGGCCGCCGTCGCCCACCGCCGGCCCCGCCCCGCCGAGCGGACCGACCTGATCCTGGCCCGCCCCTCCCGGCGCCGTACGGTCGCCGAACTGACCGTGCTGGTACTGGCGGTGGGCGCGGTGCTCGCCCTGCGCCGCCGGAGTACGGCGGCCGGCGGGGTGGACGCCCTGGTCAGCGCGGCCCCGGTGCTGCTCGCGGGGATCGCCGCGCTGGTCCTGATACGGCTGTACCCCCTCCCGCTGCGGCTGGCCGCCCGCCCCGCCGCCCGGACCGCCGGGCTGACCGGGTTCCTGGCGCTCGCCCGCGCGGGCCGCGCCCCGGCCACCGCCGGACTGCCGCTGCTGGCCCTGGTGGTGGCGCTGACCACGGCCTCCTTCGGCGGCTCGGTGCTCGCCGGGGTCGCCACCGCACGCGATCACGCGGCGCTGACCGCGGTCGGCGCCGAGGCCCGGGTCTCCGCCGACCATGCACTCCCCGAGGCGCTGCGCCGCGCGGTCGGCAAGGTGCCGGGCGTCGCGGACGCCGTACCGGTACGGATCAGCATCCAGGCCGCCGACGACAGCGGTCCGCCGCTCTATCTGGTCATCGCCGACGCCGAGGCCTACGCCCGGCTCGCCCGCGCCACCGGCCTGGGCGCGTTCGCCGCGCGGGAACTGGCCGACCCCGGCGGCGACCGGCCGCTGCCCGCGCTGGTCTCCCCCAGCTTCGTGACCCGCTTCGGGCGCGCACCGATGGCCCTGCAGCCGGAGTTCGGCCAGCTGGTGATCCGTCCCCAGGTCGTCCGCAGCGACACTCCCGCGCAGCCCGGCGGCGACTTCGTCGTGCTCAACGCCCGGAGCGTGGCCCGGCTGCACCCGGACACCTACGCCGACCCCGCCAACGGCCCCTCCCTCCTGCTGCTGTCCGGCCACGCCCTCGACGCCGGGGCACTGCGCACCGCCGTCCGCACCCACACCCCGCGGTCGCTGCCCACCCGGCTGACCCTGCGCTCCGCCGAACGCGCCGAGCTGGCCGACTCGCCCCTCCAGCAGGGCGCGGAGCGCCTCTACACCGCCGCCGTCGTGGCCGGTGCCGGCTTCGCCCTGCTCGCGCTGCTGCTGTCCCTCCTCCAGGCCGCCCCGCAGCGCACCCCACTCCTGGCCAGGCTGCGCACGATGGGCCTGACCCCGGCCCAGGGGCGACGTCTGCTGGTCCTGGAAGCGCTGCCGCAGGCGCTGCTCGCGGCCCTGGGGGGCGCACTGGTCGGCGCCGCGGCGATCCGGCTGCTGGGCCCGGGGATGGACCTCACCCCGCTCGCCCTCCCCGGAACCCCGGGAGGCGGCGCCCGGGGCACCGTACGCATACCGTCCGATCCCGCGTCCCTGCTGCTGCCGTCGGCGGGTGTGCTCGCCCTGGCCCTTGCGGTGGTCCTGGCCCAGGCCTGGCTGAGCGGACGGCACCGCGAGAGCACCGAGTTGAGAGCGGGGGACCCCCGATGACCACACGGCCCGATGACGCCACACCGCCGGCGGCGCACGACCCCGAGACGCCCCCGGCCGGCCGGCCCCGCCCCGCCGCGCCCAGCACCCTGGCCGAGCTGGAGCGGCGCGCGGCTTCCCGGCACGGGCGCCCCGCCTACGGGCATGACGCGCTGATCGCCTGCGACCGCCTGGTACGGGTCTTCACCACTGACGGGGTCGAGGTGCAGGCCCTGCAAGGACTCGATCTGCTGGTCGCCGAGGGCGAGTTGATGGCCCTCGTCGGGGCGTCCGGCAGCGGCAAGTCCACCCTGATGAACATCCTGGCCGGCCTGGACGTGCCGACCGCGGGCGCCGCCACGGTCGCCGGCCGCGATCTGCTGACGATGGACGCCCGGGCCCGGCTCGGCTACCGCCGCGACGTCGTCGGCTTCGTCTGGCAGCAGACCGCCCGCAACCTCCTGCCGTATCTGACGGCCCAGCAGAACGTCATGCTGCCGATGCAGCTGCACGGCGGCCGGCGGCGGGCGGCCCGTACGAAGGCGGCCGGGGAACTGCTGTCGATGCTCGCCCTCGACCACTGCCGGGACCGCCGTCCGCACCAGCTCTCCGGCGGCGAGCAGCAGCGCACCGCGATCGCGGTGGCGCTGGCCAACACCCCGTCCGTACTGCTGGCCGACGAGCCCACCGGCGAACTGGACTCGCACACCGCCGAACAGGTCTTCACGGCTTTCCGCACCGCCAACGAGGAGCTGGGCACCACGATCGTGATCGTCACCCATGACCAGGCGGTGGCGGGCGAGGTACGGCGCACGGTCGCAATCCGCGACGGCCGTACGTCCTCGGAGGTGCTGCGGCGCACCGAACGGGACGCCGCAACCGGCCGGGAATCCCTGGTGGCCCGCGAGTACGCCATGCTCGACCGCGCGGGCCGGCTCCAGCTTCCGGCCGAGTACACCCACAGCCTGGGCATGGAACACCGCGTCCTGCTGGAGCTGGAGAACGACCACATCGGCGTCTGGCCGGACCGCACGGCCGACGGGGCGGCCCGGGGGCGCGAGACGGGCGGGGAGGGCGGCAGGGAGCGGGACGAAAGCAGGGACGGGGACGAAGGCGCGGAGGAGGAGGAGGGCTAGTTCGGCCGCCTCGTGTGTGTCCGGTTGCGTCCTGTTGCGTCCTGTCCGGCCGCCACCGGCGGGGCCGGGCCCCCTCAGACCGGCGTAACCGTGAGCCCCGACAACCCGGTCGCCCCCGCGGCGCCCCCGGTCCGTACGGCGATCGACCCATAGGGGGTGCTCAGCCGCAGCCAGCCGCCCGCGGACAGCAGACTCAGCGGCTGCGGACGGGAGCCGGCGGTGCCGGAGGACGTGCCACCGCCCGCCGGCGCTCCGGCCCGGGCCGGGCGCAGAAAGCCCAGCGACTGCGCGGCATGGGCGGCGCGCAGCGGAAGGTGGGTGTCGCCGAGGGTGCGCGACCAGATCTCCCGGCCGATACGGTCCCGTGCGGCACGGGTGCGGTGCTGCGGCTCCAGCGCTTCGTCCCGGGACCGGAATTCGGCGACCGCGGCGGCCACCGCGCGTACCAGCGCCTCGGGCGCGGGCAGCCCCGGCATCCGCTGCCAGCCGCCGCGCGGCGGCAGCACCCCGGTCCACGGCGGGCCGGTGACCGCGGCGGGCACGGTCACCTCGTCCGACGACTCCTGGACGCCTTCGAGGAGTTCACCGGCCGAGACGGTGCTGTCCAGGTCCGCGTCCCCGGCGAGCCGGGCAGTGCGGATCGCGAGCACCTCGAAGGACGGCGGGCGGCCGAAGACGGCGAGCACCCCGCCGCCGGCCTGGAGGCGTACCGCGGCGGCCTTGTCGTAGTGGATCAGCCGGGCCAGGAAGGCAGCGAGATCCGCCGCCTCCCCGGCGTCGGCGAGGTGCAGCACCGTCATACCGCGACGGCCCCCCGCTGGTGCGCGGCGTCGTCCAGATACTCCTTGAGGATCGTCTTCTCCTCCGCGGTGAGGCGGCGGGGGCGGTTCTCGGTGAAGTCGAACGGGACGACGACGGTCGAGGCCCGCAGATAGAGGGTGTCCTCATCCTTGACCTCGTAGCCGACCGTCATCGACGCGGCGCTGATCTTCGTCACCCACAACTCGACGGTCACCGGGGCATGCCGGTGGACCAGCGGCCGCACATAGTCGATCTCGTGCCGGGCGACGACCGAGCCGCCCGTGAACGACGGGCTGCCGTCCCCCGGCGCCAGCCGGTGCATGAAGTCGATCCGCGCCTCTTCGAGGTAGCGGACGAACACCGCGTTGTTGACATGGCCGAACGCGTCCATGTCCGACCAGCGCAGGGGGCAGGAGTAGAGGTGTCGCACGACGGTCAGCCCCGGGTGAGCTTCTTGTACGTGGCGCGGTGCGGGCGGGCCGCATCCGCACCGAGGCGCTCGACCTTGTTCTTCTCGTAGGACTCGAAGTTGCCCTCGAACCAGAACCACCTGGAGTCGCCCTCGTACGCCAGGATGTGCGTGGCGACGCGGTCGAGGAACCAGCGGTCGTGGGAGACGACCACGGCGCAGCCGGGGAACTCCAGCAGCGCGTTCTCCAGCGAGGACAGGGTCTCGACGTCGAGGTCGTTGGTCGGCTCGTCGAGGAGCAGGAGGTTGCCGCCCTGCTTGAGGGTGAGCGCGAGGTTGAGGCGGTTGCGCTCACCGCCGGAGAGCACCCCGGCCGGCTTCTGCTGGTCCGGCCCCTTGAAGCCGAACGCGGAGACATACGCCCGCGAAGGCATCTCGACCTGGCCGACGTTGATGTAGTCCAGCTCGTCGGAGACCACGGCCCACAGGGTCTTCTTGGGGTCGATGTTCTCGCGGCTCTGGTCGACGTAGGAGATCTTGACGGTCTCGCCGACCTTGATGTCGCCGGAGTCCGGGGTCTCCAGGCCCTGCAGCATCTTGAACAGCGTCGTCTTGCCGGCGCCGTTCGGGCCGATGACACCGACGATGCCGTTACGGGGCAGGGTGAAGCTCAGGTCGTCGATCAGGACCTTCTCGCCGAAGGCCTTGTTGAGCTTGTCGACCTCGACGACGACATTGCCCAGGCGCGGGCCCGGCGGGATCTGGATCTCCTCGAAGTCCAGCTTCCGCATCTTGTCGGCCTCGGCCGCCATCTCCTCGTAGCGGGCCAGTCGCGACTTCGACTTGGCCTGCCGCCCCTTGGCGTTGGAGCGGACCCACTCCAGCTCTTCCTTCAGACGCTTGGCGCGCTTGGCGTCCTTCTGGCCCTCGACCTTGAGACGGGTCTGCTTGGTCTCGAGGTACTTGGAGTAGTTGCCCTCGTAGCCGTGCAGGCGGCCGCGGTCGACCTCGCAGATCCACTGCGCCACGTGGTCGAGGAAGTACCGGTCGTGGGTGACGGCGACGACGGTGCCGGGGTACTTCGCGAGGTGCTGCTCCAGCCACTGCACGGACTCGGCGTCCAGGTGGTTGGTGGGCTCGTCGAGGAGCAGCAGGTCCGGGGCCTCCAGCAGCAGCTTGCACAGCGCGACGCGGCGGCGCTCACCACCGGAGAGGTTGGTGACCGGCCAGTCGCCGGGCGGGCAGCCGAGCGCGTCCATGGCCTGCTCCAGCTGGGTGTCCAGGTCCCACGCGTTGGCGTGGTCGAGGTCCTCCTGGAGCTTGCCCATCTCCTCCATCAGCGCGTCGGAGTAGTCGGTCGCCATGAGTTCGGCGACCTCGTTGAAGCGGTGGAGCTTGCCCATGATCTCGGCGGCGCCGTCCTGCACGTTCTGCAGCACCGTCTTGGACTCGTCCAGCGGCGGCTCCTGCAGGAGCATGCCGACGGTGTAGCCCGGGGAGAGGAACGCGTCACCGTTCGACGGCTGCTCAAGACCGGCCATGATCTTCAGCACCGTGGACTTACCGGCGCCGTTGGGACCCACGACACCGATCTTTGCGCCCGGCAGGAAGCTCAGCGTCACGTCATCGAGGATGACCTTGTCGCCGTGCGCCTTGCGCGCCTTGCGCATCGTGTAGATGTACTCAGCCAAGAGAAACCGTCCGGCAGATTGGATCGATCAGGGTCTGTGCGGCACCGCCCCGGGCCGTCGTACACGGTGACCGGGGGAGGGCAGATACACCCCATCTTGCCGTACGCCTGTGCTCTGGCGGAAACGAGTAGGTCAGAGCGCCCCTGCTCAGCCCTGACCTGCCACGACGTGGTGGCTGCTCGGTTGCTCTCCGTCATCGTCCCGCCCGGCCGAACGGACGGGCGCCGGCGGGGGCACGGGAGCGACTCCACGGGGGCACGGGGCTGTGCTACCACCGCGGGAGGAGCGGAGCCGTCCCTCCTCGTGCACGGGCACCTCGCCCACACGCCGTCCGGCCGGCCCGCGCCTGGCCTGGCCGTCGTCCGTCATCGCGGAACGGACGGTGCCGTCGCTGGGTGGCACCCGGGGCACCCCCACGCCGAAGGCCCCGGAGCGCCGCTGCGCTCCGGGGCCTTCATGTACTCGACCGGTTACCGCCCGCTCACCGGTGGATCACAGTGCGGTCGCCGGCTGCCACCGGGCGCCCGTTCCACGGAGGCCGGGCTTCCGGCCTCCGCATCGCCGGGCGTCACCGGGTGCCCGGTGCTCACTGGGCGGGGGTGCCGACCTTCTTCTTACGGAGGAAGAACACCGCGGCGCCGCCGACCAGGACCAGGACGACCGCGATACCCGCGATCATCGGCGTGGCGTTGCTGGAGCCGGTCTCGGCGAGGTCGCCGCCCTTGTCACCGCCGGCGCTGCCACCGACCGAGGCCGGGCTGGGCTGCGAGGAGGGCTTGCCGCCACCGCTGCCGGCGGTCTTGCAGTCCAGGACCCCGGAGAAGGACTTCTTGAAGCCGCCCGCACCCGTGATCGTGATGTTGTACGGCTGGTCCTCGGCCACCGGGACGGTCACGGTCTGCGACTTGCCCGGGGCGATCTCGTAGTCCTTGCCGGAGAGCTGGAAGCGGAACGCCTCATCGCCCTTGTTGCTGGCCGTGACATCCACGCCGCCCTTGGCGCAGTTCTTCTCGGCCGTGATCGCCGGGATGGCGCCCTGCTTCTTCCAGGAGGCCGAGGCGGCCGCGGAGACCGTGGACTCGCTGGAGCCGGCCAGGATCTGGGTCTGGCTCTTGGCGTGCTCACCGATGCCGGTAAAGGCACGGCCGACCGGGACCTTGGTGGCGGCCTGCGCGGTCAGCGAGGTGCTGCCGTCCGCGGCGCCCTTGGGAACGTCGAAGAACAGCTGGGTGCCGTCGGTGGCGCTGGTGGCCGGCTTGCCGTCCTTGCCGACGATCTTGACACCGGCGGGCGCACCGGCCACCGGGGAGATCGTGACGCTGTCGGCGTTGGTGTGCACGGTGACCGGGCCGAGCTTGCCGCCGGACTTACCGGAGACGGCCGGGGGGTCGAGGGTCAGCGACGCCTTGGGCTCGCCGACGTTCTGCGCGCTCTTCTCGAGGTAGTCGGCGAGCTTCTCGGCCGCCGGGTCGACCGCGTCCACCTTGACGTGGTCGGAGAAGCGCCAGATCGCGACCTGGGTGCCGGCCGCGGCGGTCTTCTCGGTGAGGTTGCCGGCGCCGGCCTTGGAGGCGAGCGCGGCCAGGTCGTTCACCTGGGGGTACGAGTTCTGCAGAATCCAGCGGATCTTGCCCGCGTCCCCGTTGTTGTGCAGCGACGAGGCGCTCCAGGGCACTTCCTGGTACTTCGCCTGCTGCTGCGTCGGGTTGTGGATGTCGATGCAGTACGTCTGGAGCGTGCCGCCGTTGTCGACCGCCATCTCGAAGAGGCCGGCGCCGACGCGCTGGTCCCCTCCCTCGTTGTGCACGACCGCCTGGTCGAAGGTCTTCAGCCCGCCCAGCGTGGCGGTGGCACCCCCGTGAGCGGGGGTCGGCTCGTCCGCCGCGGCAGTCCCCGCGGTGGCTATCGCACCCGCCGCGACCAGGCCCGAGGCCATGACCGCGGCGGCAAGACGGGCTGCGCCCCGCCTCTTCATGGAAAGCATGAAATTCCCCTCTGGGCGAGGCGGTCAAGTGGGAGAGGATGCCTCGCCGGAAAGATCCAAAGAACTCAGCAGCCGAACACGTCAGCCCCCGTGAGTACTTGTCGGATCTTATGGAGCAGGCGCACCAGGGTCCCCAGTAATGGCATCCCATAAGCGATCCGAATCGCAATCGTTACCGATAACAGGCACCCTGACCTGGCATTATCGACAAATCAACGCAACTTTTCAGGATACTGCCACCTTCTCGGGCGAATCTGCTCCGACTGCGGCCGGTGCGATGGAGGGATCAGGAGGCTCAACGGGTGGCGGAACAGGGGGAATTGTCGAGGATTCAACTGTCTGAGGCGCTCCGGCCCTTGCGGGTGTCCCGGCGGCCGGGGAGGACCTCTTGGCGGCGGCCGAGGGCCTCTCGGAGGCGGCCGGTACCACAGGAACTTTCCGACTTCCGCCGGCCGTCGGGACCCCAGGAACCTTCCGACTCCCGTCGGCCGTCGGCGCCACCGGAGACTCCCGGCCCCCACTGGCCGTGCTCGCCGGGCGGCTCGGCGCCTTGGAAGGCGCGGTCCCGGCAGCGGACAACGCCTCGTCCCGGCCCTCCTGTTGCGGCAGTTGTGCGGGCCCGGGTGACTGCCACAGCCGTGCGGAGTCCGGCGTCTGCATGGCGTTCGGTGACCCCGGTGCCTGCTCAGCTTGCGGTGACCCGTGCGGCTCCGCGGCGTGCACTGACCCCGAGGGCTGCGCAGGTGGCGGTGACGGCTGCGGTGAGGAGGGCGCGGTGGAGTCCATACCCGTACGCGCCGTCCGCGCGACTCTCCGGAACGCGGCGGTGCCACGCGCGAGATCATGGCCGATCGCCACGGCGTCGACCTCCGCCGAGAACCATCGCTGCCCGCCCCGCTCGGGAGACTGCTCCCCTTCCCGCAGCCGCAACCGCCCCTGGACGATGAGTGGTTCCCCCACCGCCACCGACGCCGCGACATTGTCGGCGAGCCCGCGCCACGACCGGACCGTATAGAAACTCGTCTCCCCGTCCGTCCAGCGCTCCAACGCCTTGTCCCACCGCCGGGACGTGGCCGCCAGCCGGAACCTCGCCACCGTCGCACCCGCCGTCGTCTGCCGGTGCTCCACCGCCGTCGCGGCGTTCCCCACCAGCGTCACCATCGTGTCGTTCACGGACCACGCCCCCCCTGTGTCGTGTGCGCGCTGTCGCCTTGTGCCGCGCGCTGCGTGGATCTCATGCTGCACGGGTTCGGCGGGCGCCGCGGCGGCGTGTGGACGGCCGGCCGCCTGTGGACAACTCGGCCACCCGGAAGGGTTATCGCGAGGGTACGGGGAGCCGGATGTCCGGAGCCCGGCGGGCGCAGCCGCCCTTCTCCTCACGCCCGCCTGCTTCCCGTCCTTCCGGCACCCCGCTCCCTCCCGCTCCCCGAGCCCTTCCTGTGCCCGCCCCCGTCGTCACACCCCCGACGCCACCGCGTACTGCTCCCGCACCTCGCGATAGCGCAACAGCTCGGCGGCGACCGGCTCCAGCACCCGTGCCCGGCCGCACCCCGCAGCCGCACCCCGCAGCCGCCGCTCCGCATCCTGCCCGTAGCGCCTGGCCGGCCCGCGTGCCACCGCCCGGCACAGCCACGTCAGGGCGGGCCCGCCCAGCAAGCCCAGCACCGCGGGCGACAGCCCGGAGATCCAGTCCGTCCCGTCGCCGAGGCCCGTGACCACGCCCAGCAGCCACAGGACGCCGACGACTTGGAGTACGAGCAGCAGCCCCTGCAGCGAGGCGGCAACCGTCCACCACCGCGGCTTCACGGCCGGCCCGCCCCGCAGCGACTCCTCGGCAGCGGCCGCCGCCTTGTCCAGCGCTTCGGGCAGTCCGTACGCACCCCGCTCGGCCGCCTCCCGCACCGCCTGGGCCCAGGGCGCCGGCAAGCCGTGCGCCGCCTCAGCGGCCACCGCCCGTACGGCATGCTCCACCACGGGCCGCGCCGCCGCCCGGCCGTCCACCGCCGGCTCCGCGCCACCGGCCGAACTCGCGCCCGCCCGCGGATGACCGGACGCACCCGGCTGCCCCATGAGGCCCTGCCGCACGCCGCTCCGCCCGCTACCGGTCCGTGCGGAGCCCGCCCTCCCGGTTCCCGTCGGCCCGGACCCCGTTCCGATCGGCCCCGCCTCGCCGCGTCCCGCGCAGCTCTGCCCCTTCACGGCCCTCTCGGCGCCGGGCCTTCCGCGTCGGGACGCTCCCACCCCCGTCGTCGCTCCCCGGGAAGCCCCCACGTCCGTCGTCCCCACCCCGGAGCCGGGGTTCTCCCACCGGCTCCCCCGTCCTCTCCGCCGCCCACGCAGCCGCGCCCACGGTGTCCCGCACGCGCGCTCCGCATGGCGCAGCCAATCGCGTTCCGCCGCCCGCCCGGTGGCCACCGCCCCCACCGCCTCGGCCAGCCGGTCATCGAACTCCGCGCGGGCCTGTTCGGTCAGCCCGACCGGGCACTGCGCCACGTACACCGACCGCAGCCGCTCGGCGGCCGCGTCCACATCAGCCGCCAGCCGCCGGTCCACCGCCCCCCGCTCCGCGACGAACTGGCCCAGCGCCTCCCGCAGTTCCCCCACGCCCTTGCCGGTCGCGGCGGAGAGCGCCAGCACCGCCGCCCCGGGCTCCCCGTGCTCCCCCAGCGCCAGGCCGTCCTCGTCCAGCAACCGGCGCAGATCGTCCACCACCTGGTCGGCGGCGTCCCCCGGCAGCCGGTCCACCTGGTTGAGGACGACGAACATGACTTCCGCGTAGCCCGCCAGCGGCCGCAAATACCGCTCGTGCAGCACCGCATCGGCGTACTTCTCCGGGTCCACCACCCAGATCACCGCGTCCACCAGCTCCAGCATCCGGTCCACCTGGGCGCGGTGCTCGGTGGCCGAGGAGTCGTGGTCGGGCAGGTCGATCAGAATGAGTCCGCGCAGCTCGGAGTTGCCGTCCGCCGGGGCGTGCCGACGATGCGTGGGCACACCCAGCCGGTGCAACAGCCCCTCCGCGCCCGGCCGGCTGCCCGGCCAGACGCAGGCCACCGGCTCCGCGGTCGTCGGCCGCCGCGGCCCGACCTGCGAACGATTCGCCCCGGCCAGCGCGTTGAACAGCGACGACTTACCGCTGCCGGTCGCCCCCGCGAGCGCGACGACGGTGTGCTCACCGGACAGCCGGAACCGCTCGTCCGCCGTCTCCAGCACCCGCCCCGCACTCTCCAGCGCCCGCCCGTCCAGCCGGGTTCGGGACAGCGCGATCAGCTCCCGCAGGGCGTCCAACCGCCCCCGCAGCCCGCCCCGCACGGCCCGCCGCTCCCCGTCCTCGGCCCACCGGTACCCGCTCCCCTCCGCCATGTTCTCCCCGCCCCTCGACCGCCGCGGACGGACCATGCCCTCCGCACGCGCCTCGGCGCGCGCCGCAGTGAACACCTCCCCGGAGCCCGCTTCCCCGTCCCTGGCAGCGGCCCCCGCCCTCCCCCTTGTCCCGTCGGCACGATCCCCGGCGGACGAGGCCACCCCCGCCGCAACCGCCGACTCCACCCGCGCCCCGCTCGCTCCGTCCCGCAACCCCAGCCGGGACTCCCCTACATCCCGCGCCCGCCGCGCAATCAGCCCGTCATCCCAGACGCCACCGGCTCCCACGGGCGCCACGGGCCCCGTGTCCCCCTCCGGATCCACACCACCCACCGACCCCCCGCCGCCCACCGGCGCCGTACCCTCCACCGCCCCCTCACCGACGTCACCCGCCGCCTGCCGTCCGCTCGCCCCCTCCCCCGACTCGCGTCCGTCCCCCGCGCCCTCCCCGGAACCGGTCACCTCGGACACCTTCACCCCGACACCCCCTCCTTCCCCATCGCCATCTCCCTCGCCATCGCCGTCTCCCCTTCCTTCCTCTGCTCCTGCTGTTTCTCGCGCTGCAATACGGACAGTGCGGCGATCAGCTCCGCCTGCTGGTCCAGGGGCACGGTCAGCTGGTCCAACGGAGCCAGCCGCCGCTCCCGCTCACCGTGCAACGCGCGCTCCAGATATGTGGCCAACAGCCGGCTGCCCCGGTCGCAGAGCCGCAGCGCACTCTGAGCCCCCAACAGGTCAGCGAGGTTCTCGCCCGCCGTACGGGCGCGACGGCCACCGAGCAGGGCGGTGGCCAACAGCGCCGCCGACTCCTCGGGCTCCACCGACCCCGCGCGCTCCCCTGCCTGACCGGCCCGGGCCTCGCGCGTCTCCTCCTCGGCGAGCTCCTCCAGGCAGCGCCGCCAGCGCCGGACGATCACACCGAGCCGTCCGCCCGCACCCGCCGCGCCCTCAGCCGTCGTCAACGCGACCTCGGCCGCCGCGGGATCGCGTCGCCAGGCATCCGCGGACCGCTCATCGGCCTCCTCCACGGCGCAGGTCAGCAGCGAGGTGAGGCCATGGGTCAGGGCATCGAGCAACTCGTCCGACCGGCCGTCGAGCCCATGGTCACGCCAGTGGGCGCGGGCGTCCCCGGACAGCACCTCCCCGGCCGCGACCTCCTGCCGTACGCGCTCCGCGGCCCGCTCGTACGCCTCCTCGACCCGGCCGGCCAGCCGCAGCGCCGCGGCGTGCTGGGCGGCGGCGGCCCCGGCCAGCGCGGGCAGCCGGCTGCGCAGCGAGGCGATCACCCCGGTGGCCGTACGCTCCGCGGCGGCCGCGCGGGCCACGGGGTCCTGGGCATGCCGCTCCAGCCAGTCCCGCAGCGCCGCGACGGCCGTGGCGGGCAGCAGCCCGCGCCCGCCGCCGGCCGACTCGGGCAGCTCGGGAATCGTGAACCGCGGGACGTGGCCGAGACCGGCCCGCTGGAGAAGTTCCGCATACCGCCCGGAGATGTCGGTGGCGATCTGGTGCGGCACCCGGTCCAGCACGGTCACCAACGTGACGTCGTACTCCTTGGCCGTCCGCAGGAGGTGCCAGGGGACCGCATCCGCATACCGGGCGGCCGTGGTGACCAGCACCCATACGTCCGCCGCGCAGATCAGCTCCGCGGCCAGCTCCCGGTTCCGCGCGACCAGCGAATCGATGTCCGGGGCATCCAGCAGCGCCAGGCCACTGGGCAGCCCCGGCTCCGTCTCGATCCGCACCGTGAGCATCCCCGAACCCGCGGCCCCGCCGCCCGCCACACCCACCCCCCACTCCTCACCCGCCCCGCGCGCGCCACCACGCCCCTCACGCCCCGACCGCCCGCCCTCCCCGCCGTGGAGCTCCTCAGCCATACGGCGCCCTTGCGCGCCCTGCACTCCGGTCGCCCCACGCCCGCCACCGGCCGTCACTCCGCCCACTCCCCGGACCCCGAACTCCCCCCGGCCCAGGCCCGCACCCGCCGCGTACTCCCCCTCTGCGCCGTCGTCCTGCTCAGGCACCCACATCCGGGCGAGCTGCGGCAGGACGCGCGGTCCCGCGAACCACCGGAGATCGTCGGGATGACAGACCAGCACCGGCGTACGCGTCGTCGGACGCAGCACCCCCGCCTCCGAGACCCGCCGCCCCACCAGCGAATTCACCAGCGTGGACTTGCCCGCCCCGGTCGATCCGCCGATCACCGCGAGCAGGGGGGCCTGCGGGGAACGCAAGCGGGGAATCACGTAGTCGTCGAGCTGGGCGAGCAGCTCGGCCCGGTTCCGCCGGGCCCGGGCAGCCCCCCGAAGTGGCAGTGGAAAGCGTGCGGCGTCGACGCGGTCGCGCAGAACGGACAGTGCATCGAGCAGCCGGGGTCGTACGTCCAAGGTCGCCACATGTGCAGAATGCCCAATTTCGTTGCGCTTTTGAAGCGTATAACCCCTCGTGCGCGCCGCAAGAATGCGTACAGAACGGGATCAGTGGCGCATGAGGCGCTCGCGACGAGCGAGACTGAGGCATAACGAGTGCACAACACCCGACGCGCGGGACGTCAAAAGCGGTGCAGGATTCGTACCTGCCTGCGATTATCGGGACCGCTTCACGGAACCTCCACAACGTGCCACGGAGGTGAAGCAACCGGGACGAGGCACCCGGACCTCTATCCTTGACCGCGGTCCGTGATCCACGTCCACACCCGGCCCCCGTAGCTCAGTGGATAGAGCAGGTGCCTTCTAAGCACTTGGCCGCAGGTTCGAGTCCTGCCGGGGGCGCTTTTCTCAGCCCGTTGCTCAGCCCTCCCTCGTGGAGGGCTTTTTTGCAGGTCAGAGGCGGTTTAGTGGGTCCGGCGCGGCGGCTTTGGCAGGGCCGGACCGACTCCCGGGGCGAGGGTGGCAGTCCGGCTGACGCCGGTTTTGAACGGCTCTCGGCGGCTGGTGCTCGCCCTTCTCTCCGAGGAAGAGAAGATCGCCGGGCTTGAGGCCGTCCTTCTCGATCAGATTGCGCAGGATTGCGACGAGGGCCGGATGCGCGGGGACAGGCCGGGTGACCCGTCCAGCCTGGTGCCGAGCGCGAGCAGCACGTCGTCGACGTGCTTGGTGTCCTCCCAAGTGCGTCTGCGCCTGCGCCTACGTCTGTAGGAGGGTGCTGCCTGCCCTGCTGCGTTCGTAGCAGGGCAAGTGTCTGCGGACGGGCAACGACAGCGTCGCGCTCGGACGGCACCGTGGGTGGTGTCCGAGCGGCGGGACGAGCGCCGCCTGTCGAAGAGTCTGGAGCAGTCGTGGATCCTGGAGCACATCGCGACGACGCCACCACAACCGTTGTCCGTCGCCGGCTGTGTGACACGGCGATCGATGTCGCCCCGGTCTTCGGGTTCACCGTGAGCTTTGCCGCCACGCACCGGCTTGCCGTGGCGTTGGCGCTGGCCATCGCGGCCGGGGCCGGGGTGTGCGTCTACCGGGTGGTGCGCGGGGAGCGCGTACGGCGTCCGCTGGTCGCCCTGGGGTTGATCTGCGTCGGGGGTGCGTTGGCTGCCCGCACCGGTCAGGCCACGGACTTCTTCCTGCCCAGCTTGGTGGTGCACTGCGTGATGGCTGTGGTGACGCCGGTGCTGCTGGCTCTTGGCTGGCCGCCGATGGGCCTGCTGGTCGGCATGGTGACGGGGGAGCGGACGAGGTGGCGGCGCTGTGCGGTGCGCCGTCGGGCCTTCACCAAGGGGAACCTGGTGGTCCTCGCCGCACACCTGGCGATGCTGGCGATCCAGCTCCCGCTGTTCTTCTCCGGTCAGGCCGTCGCTCTCGGGTCGGTCGACGTTCTTGGTCCGATCGTCCTCGCGCTGGCTGCGCTGTGGGGATGGCGCGTCTACCGCCGCACCGTCGGTACCCACCGCTGTACCACCCATGACCGCCCGGGCGCCGAGACCTCTCCCTGTTTGGAAGGGGCTTCCTCATGGTGACCGATGCACACGCTGCTCCCACGACGCAGCCTACGGTGCGGACCTGCCCCTTCGATCCTCCGCCGGGTTACCGCACGCTGCGGGAGAACGACCCTGTTGCGGAGGTGACGTTGCCCGACGGTGCGCCCGGCTGGTTGGTCACCGGCTACGAGGAGGGCCGAGCGGTACTGGCCGACCCGCGGCTCAGTTCCCGACGCCGCCGGTTGCGGACCGGCGGCGCTCCGGCAGACGACGCGCCGGTGCCGCCGCCCCAGTTCGGCGTGCGTCGCACGGCCGTGCAGGACCTGGAGCTGGCCGGCCACCGGATCCCGGCAGGCTCCACAGTGGTGGCCTGCCTGCCCTCGGCGAACCGCGACACGGGGCGCTTCCCCGGCGACCCCGACCGGCTGGACGTACACCGGCCCTCAAGCCCGCACCTGGCGTTCGGGCATGGCATCCACCAGTGCCTGGGCCAGCAGTTGGCCCGGGTGGAGTTGACGGCCGCCTTGTCCGCTCTGGTCGACCGGTTCCCCACGCTGCGGCCGGCAGTGCCGGTCGAGCAGGTGCCGATGCGCGACGACATGCTCATCTACGGCGTCCACGCACTGCCCGTGACCTGGTAGGCCGCCCCACCGCGGTCACCTGTCCAACGACATCGAATCGAAAGGAAGTACCCCGTGAGGATCACCATTGACGAGGACAAGTGCGTGGGTGCCGGTCAGTGTGTGCTGGCCGCAGATGAGGTCTTCGACCAGCGTGACGAGGACGGCATCGTCGTCCTGCTCGACCCTGCCCCGCCGCACGGGCTTTTGGCCCGTGTCGAGGACGCGGCTGCTCGCTGTCCCGCGCTGGCCATCGAGGTGGAGCAGTAGGCCATGGACCACATAGTCGTGGTGGGCGCCTCGGCCGCGGGCCTGACCGCAGCCGACACCCTGCGCCGCGCGGGCTTCGCCGGCACGCTGACCATGGTCGGCGACGAACTGCGGCCCCCGTACGACAGGCCACCGTTGTCCAAACAGGTCCTGGCTGGTGACTGGGAACCCCACAAGGCCACTTTGCTCCAGGAGAACGCCATCCAACGGCTGGGAATGCACCTGACGTTGGGGCGCCGGGCAACCGGACTGGACCCGGTGGCCCGCACCGTCGACCTGGACGGCGGCGAGCGGATCGGCTACGACGGGCTGATCATCGCCACCGGACTGAGGCCCCGGCGCCTGCCGTTCGGTCGCGACCTGGCAGGGGTGCACGTGCTGCGCACCCTCGACGACGCCCTCACGCTGCGCGCCCAGTTGCTGGGTGGGCCCCGCGTAGTGGTGATCGGTGCGGGATTCCTCGGCAGTGAGATCGCCGCCACCGCACGCGGACTCGGCTTGGACGTCACGCTCGTGGATGTCGAGGCCACTCCGCTGGCCAGGCAAGTCGGCCCTGAAATAGGTGAGTTGGTGGCACAGATGCACCGTGATCACGGGGTTGAGGTGCGGATGCGCCGCCGCGTCACAGACGTGATCGGGCAGAACGGCCGGGTCGCTGCGGTGGTGCTTGATGACGGCACCCGGCTTGCCGCCGACGTGGTCGTGGTGGCCATCGGCTCGGTACCGGCCACCGACTGGCTGACCGACTCCGGGATCCCGCTGGGAGACGGGGTGCTGTGCGACCCCACCTGCCAAGCGGTGGCAGGCGTGTACGCGGCCGGGGACGTCGCCAACTGGCCGCATCCCCTCGCCGGTGGTCGGATCCGGCTGGAACAACGGGCCAACGCCACCCAGCAAGCCGTCATCGCCGCCAAGAACCTCCTCGTCGGCCCCAACCGTTCCCTGTCCTACGCCCCGATACCGTTCGGCTGGACCGACCAGTACGACACCAAGATCCAAATACATGGCTGGTGCCCGCCCGAGGCGTACGCCGAGGTGGTCGACGGCGACCTGCCCTCACGCACGTTCGTCGCGCTGTATTACGCGGGCGGCCGGGTCGTCGGCGCGCTCGGATGGAACAGCCCACGCGCCCTGCTCCAGTACCGCGGGCACATCGCCCAGCACACCGCCGTCTGACTCCGGCCCTGGCACACGGCACCGCCCCGACGCACCGGTCACCGGTCACGCCCGGCACCGGCAAACCCACCCCCTGACACAAGGAGCTCTCGTGACCTGCCCTGCCCACGAACCCGTCCCTCTGCCCCGCGAACGCGACCACCCCTTGGAGCCCGTGGGTGCCAAGATCCGCCTGCTGCGCGAGGAACCGGTACGCAAGGTCCGCTTCCCCAACGGAATCGACGCCTGGCTGGTCTCCGGCTACGAGTACTTCCGCGCCGTGCTGGCCGATCCACAACGGTTCAGCAGCCGCAAGGACGAGATGGAGCCGCAGATGCGCGCGGTCTCCAGGCCGCCGGTGGACAATGCCGCCGCGTTCAACCGCGCGGATGGCGATCAGCATCTGCACTACCGCCGCAAGCTGACCAAGGAGTTCATGGTCAAACGGATCGCCGTGCTGCGGCCGCGCATCCAGCAGATCGTCGACGAACACCTCGACGCCGTCGCGGCGCGCCCCGCTCCGGTGGACCTGGTGAGCGCCTTCACCTTGCCGGTGCCGTCGCTGGTGATCGCGGAAATGCTCGGCGTGCCGTATGAGTACCGGCAGGCATTCCAAGAAGCGGCGACCAAGATTCTCGGGCTGAACCCCACAGCGGATGAAGCGCAGCAGTCCTTCGGACGACTCGTACACATCCTTGCGCCGGTGTTCGACGCCAGGCTGAACCACCCCCGCGAGGATCTCATCAGCCGCCTGGTGCACGAACACCCCGACCTCAGCCGCGCGGAGCTGACCTCGTTGTGTGTCGGGCTTTTGATCGCCGGGCACGAAACGACCGCGAACTTCTCCGCGATGGCCATCCTCACCCTGCTCCAGCATCCGGGAGAACTCGCCAAGTTCACCACTCGCCCCGAGGCGGCCGGGCAGGCTGTTGAGGAACTGATGCGCCGCCTCACCGGTAACTCGAGCGGTGGCGGTCTCATCCGCCGAGCAGTGGAAGACATCGAGATCGGCGGACAGCTGATCCGCGCCGGGGACTGGGTCGCGGCGGATTTGGCTGCCGCGAACCTCGACCCGGCCCTGTGCCCGCACGCCGAAAAACTCGACCTCGACCGCGCCCCTGTGCAGCATGTCGCGTTCGGCTACGGCCCGCACGCATGCCTGGGACAGAACCTGGCCCGCGCCGAGCTGGAGATCATGCTGGTCAGCCTGTTCTCCCGCTTCCCGCACCTACAGCTGGCGGTGCCGGTAGAGGAACTGCCGTTCCGCACCGACATGCTCGTCTACGGAGTCCACTCGCTGCCCGTGACCTGGTCGAACGAGGTCGACGCTCGCGGGGCCTAGCCAGCTCCTCGCGGTGCCGCAGGGCCCCTCGATCGCCTCATGTCGAGGGGCCCAACGCCGTGGACGGTGCTCCCTGTGCTTCTCGGCGTGACGGCACCGCGGAGCGCGAACGGCGTCATCACCGCGCCGGACAGGCGGACCTACAGTGAGGGGGTGCAGATGATCGACAGGCCCAAACAGTGGCTGCGGGCCTGGCCGTGGACGGCTGGCCTGGCAGTCGCCGTGAGCTGCTTCGCCTTCTCCGCCCCGGTGGCCGTGGGCACCGCCTATTACCGCGGGATCTCGATCGCCTGGTGCCTCGGCAGCCTGGCGCTCGCCTGCGCGCCGCTGGTCGCACACACCCGCCGGCCGATCCCGGTCGTCGCCGTGACCTTGGCTGTCGACGTCGCCCAGACCTTGCTCTTCTCCTTCCCCGGGGCTTCACTCATCCCAGCCTTTGTCGCGGTCCACGCTGCGGCGCTGCGCACCGACAGGCGTGCGGCTTGGCGCGTCGGCGCGTGCGCGGCCGCGGTACTCGTCACCGCGACGCTGATCCGCGACCCAGGTCTGGACAACCTCTGGCAGCACCTGGCTCTCGTCGCCGGCATGGGCCTGGCGGCAGCCAGCGGCGACGCCACCCGCAGCCGCCGCCAACTGCTCGCCTCGGCCGTGGAACGGGCCGAACGCGCCGAGCGCACCCGGGAGGAGGAGGCCCGCCGCCGGGTCACCGAGGAGCGCCTGCGTATCGCCCGGGAGTTGCACGACGTGGTGGCCCACCACATCACCTTGGTCAACGCCCAGGCGGGCGTGGCCCACCACCTGATGCGCACCGACCCCGACCAGGCCTACCCCGCACTCGAACACATCCGGGACACCAGCCGGACGGCCCTGGACGAACTGCGCGCCACGGTAGGACTGCTCCGCTACGGCGAGGGCCCGGAAGCGCCCCGCGATCCCGTACCCGGCCTCGCCGACCTCGACGATCTGCTGAGCTCCTTCCGCCACAGCGGCCTCGACATCACGCTCAAGCGGACCGGCCGGCCGGGCACGTTGCCGTCGATCACCGATCTCACCGCCTACCGGATCGTTCAGGAAGCACTCACCAACACCCGCAAGCACGCCGGCGCGGTATCAGCACGAGTCCACCTGGACCACCGCACCGACGGCCTGCGGATCACCGTCGAGGACGACGGCCGCGGCACACCGGAAACCAGCGGCGACGAAGGCGCCCGTCCAAGCCCCGCCGGTACCGGCCACGGCATGATCGGGATGCGCGAGCGCGCCAAGGCCGCCGACGGCACCCTCACCGCCGGACCAACCCCCACCGGCGGCTTCCGCATCCACGCCGAACTGCCGCTGCGCGCTGACCACAAGGGCCTGACCACATGACGATCCGAGTCCTCCTCGCCGACGACCAGGCACTCCTACGAGGCACCTTCCGCATGCTCGTCGACTCCGACCCCGACATGGAGGTCGTCGCCGAAGCCGCAACGGGGCGCGAGGCCGTCCACCTCGCACGCACCCGGCAGATCGACCTGATCTTGATGGACATCCGGATGCCCGACCTCGACGGCCTCGCCGCGACCAAGCTCATCAGCGACGACCAGGACCTGGCGGACGTCAAGATCCTCGTTCTGACCACTTTCGAGAACGACGAGTACGTCGCCGAAGCACTACGCGCAGGCGCCAGCGGCTTCCTCGGCAAGGGAATCAACCCCGACGAACTCCTCAACGCGATCCGCGTGGTGGCCGCCGGCGACTCCCTGCTGTCCCCGGCCGCGACCAAGTCCCTCATCACCCGCTTCCTGGCCCAACCCGCCGCCCCCGGCCCGCGGACGCACCCGCAACTCGCCACGCTCACCCCCCGCGAGCACGAAGTGGTCACCCTGGTCGCAGCCGGACTGTCCAACGACGAGATCGCCGCCCGGCTCTACGTCACACCACTCACCGCAAAAACACACGCAAACCGCGCGATGACAAAACTCGGCGCCCGGGACCGGGCCCAACTCGTAGTCATCGCCTACCAGACCGGCCTGGCCCGTCCCGACGCCTCCATCTGAAACCTGCTCCTCCTTCGCCGGTGGGCGCAGGAACCACTCAGCCACAGTCCGACGATGCCTCGCAGGGCGGTGCGCGCCCTCCGCCGAGTCGTCCGACCCGGCACCTCTTACACCCCACGGGCACGTCGGGCCCCGGTGCCACCAGCCTGGTCACGCCGATCGCCGACGCGCACATGGACTCCGTACCGCTGGTGGCGATCACCGGCCAGGCCGCCTCCCGCGCGATCGGCACGGACGCCTTCCAGGAGGCGGACATCACGGGAGGGTGCGGCTCTGCCCGGCTCTCACCGGGCTTCTGCGGGTGGCTGCGGTGCGTACGCGGAGAAGCTCCCCGGGAGCCGGCGGGGCGAGGCGCTATCCCTCCCCGCTCGCACCCTCAGCACCGGCCGCATCGGCCGCATCGGCCGCACCGGCCGCACCGGCCGCGGCCCGGACGAGGTTCTGCTCCAGGCGTTCCAGGGTATGCAGGGCCGCGGCCCGCTCGTCGTCGGAGAGGCCCGCCGTCGAGAGGTCCTCGAGCTGGCTCCAGACCTGCTCGACCTCGCGGCGCAGGGCGTGGCTGGCCGCCGTGGGCTCGATGAGTGAGGCGCGTTTGTCGGTGGGCGAGGGGCGGCGGCGGACGAAGCCGGCCTGTTCCAGGCGCCGGACGGTGCGGGTCATGGTGGCGGCGTCGGAGTCCATCAGGCGCACCAGGTCGGTCTGCCGCTGGGGGCCGAGTTCCCACAGATGCATCATGACCAGCTCTTGACCCGGATGCAGGCCGATCCGGCGCAAGAGCTGTCCGGCGAACATGCGGTGCAGACGGGCCAGGCGGAAGATCGCGTGGCTGACCGGCCCGCCGCCGGCCGCGGCCGGCACCGGAACAGTGGCCTCCTGCCCCACCCCTGCGGGGCCCTTCCCGGCTTCCGGCGTGGACTGCGTCATCTACCTCTCACTTTCCTGTTTGGGCAGCTTAATCCTACCTCCCCGCCTCAGGCCGCACAGCATCCATGCCGCCCCAAGGCGCATACGGGCAGCCAGCAACGTGTGACGTGCTTCACACCTGAAAGCAGGAATGGATTCGTGGTCGTTACCTGTTCGGACAGGTGATTTACTTGTTCAGACAGGCATCTGCTGGGCGGGCTCCCGAGCGCCCGTGCCGCGGCACCTCACACCTCCCGAGGAAGAGACCATGACCACTGCTTTTGATCCGATCGTCCTGGGCGGCAAGCACCTGGCGAACCGCCTCGTGATGGCGCCGATGACCCGCAGCCGCGCCTACGGGCCGGGCGCCGAGCCGACCGAGCTGATGGCGACGTACTACGCGCAGCGCGCCGGCGCCGGGCTGATCGTCACCGAGGGCATCCAGCCCTCGCCGCTCGGCCAGGGCTACCCCGACACCCCCGGCCTGCACACGGCCGGGCAGGTGCGGGCATGGCGGACGGTGACCGACGCCGTGCACCGCGAGGGCGGTGCGATCTACGCCCAGCTGATGCACACCGGCCGCATCGGCCACCCCAGCCTGCTGCCGGACGGACTGGTCCCGGTCGGGCCGTCGGCGGTGACCGCCAAGGGCCAGGTCTTCACCCACGAGGGGCCGAAGGAGTTCGTCACGCCGAAGGAGCTGACCGAGGCGGAAATCCGGCAGACCATCGACGACTTCGCCCACGCGGCCCGCAACGCGGTCGCGGCCGGGTTCGACGGTGTGGAACTCCACGGTGCCAACGGCTACCTGATCCACCAGTTCCTCGCGCCCAACACCAACCACCGCACCGACGCCTGGGGCGGCGACACCGAGGGCCGCATCCGCTTCGCCGTCGAGGTCACCACGGCCGTGGCCGAGGCGATCGGCAGCGACCGGGTCGGCCTGCGGATCTCGCCCGGGAACCAGTTCAACGACATCTCCGAGGACACTCCGGACGAGGTCTACCTCGCCCTGCTGGACCGGCTCGCCGGCCTGGACCTGGCCTATCTGCACCTGATGGAGGGGCCGAACCGCGACCTGACCCCGCGACTGCGCAAGGTCTGGCCCGGCACGTTCGTCCTCAACCCGTTCACCTACCCCGACGCCACCGGTCCCGACGCGCTGGGCCTGATCGAGGACGGGAGCGCGGACATGGTGGCCTACGGCGCACTGTTCCTGGCCAACCCCGACCTCCCCCGGCGTCTCGCCTCCGGCGGTCCGTTCAACAACCCGGACAAGGCCACCTTCTACGGCGGCGACCACCGCGGCTACACCGACTACCCCACCCTCCCCGCCTGAGCGGCGCCTCCGCCGAGGCGGCCGCACAGTGCGTCACCGCACGTGCGGTTCTCCTCTCCACCCACCCCTACCTGGGAGTCTGCGATGTCCCAAGCGATCACCTTCTCCGAGTACGGCGCACCCGAGGTGCTGCGACTGTCGGAGGTCACCACGCCGGAGCCGGGCCCGGGCCAGGTCCGGATCCGCGTGCGGGCCGCCTCCGTGAACCCTCTCGACGTCAAGATCCGGTCCGGTCTGATGGCCAAGGCCGCCCCGGCCCGCTTTCCCGTGATCCCCGGCCTGGATGCGGCCGGTGTCGTCGATGCCGTCGGCGAGGGGGCCGACGCGGCCGTGGGCGATGAGGTTCTCGGTGCAGCCGTCGGCGGCAGCTACGGCGAATACGCCCTGCTCGACCGGCCGGTGGCCAAACCCCGGGCCCTGTCGTGGGAGGTCGCCGCCTCGCTGGTCACGGTCGGTCGGACCGCGTTCCGCGTGCTGCGGCAGCTGGAGGTGCGGGCGGGGCAGACCCTGCTCATCCACGGCGCCGCCGGCAGCGTGGGCACCGTCGCGGTGCAGCTGGCCGCCGCCCGCGGCATCACCGTCGTCGGAACGGTCGGCGAGCACGACATCGAGCGCGTCACCGCACTCGGAGCCACCGCGGTCCGCTACGGCGACGGCTGGAGGGAGCGGGTGAAGGCCGCGGCTCCTCAGGGAGTCGACGCCGTCCTCGACGCCTCCGGCGCCGGCGTACTCGCCGACTCCGTCGCCCTGACCGGTGACAGCGCACACGTCATCACCATCGCCGACATGTCCGCCGCGCAGCACGACGTCCGTTTCAGCGCCGGCGGCGCCGACCCGGCCGACGACTCGCTGTCGCAGCTGGTGCAACTGGCCGCCGCCGGCGCGCTCGAGGTCCCCGTATGGCGCGCCTATCCGCTCGACCAGGCCGCCACCGCACACGGTGACATCGAGGCCCGCCGCAACCGGGGCAAGGTCGTTCTCCTTCCCTGACCCCCTGCCGCCGCCTCGCATCGCCGGAGCGGACGAGGCGGCCGGGCCGCAGTCGACACCCCCGGCCGGCTGCGGCCCACCCGCCCACCGAATGCCCCCACCAAGGACGCAGGACCGCAAGACCCATGGCAGCCCGGCCCCCCATCCCCGTGCCGCTCACGGCCGACGCGGACCTCACCGCCGCGTTCGAGGTCCTCGGCCGGAAGTGGACCGGCATCATCCTCCACACCCTGGCCACCCGCCCCGCCCGCTACGGCGAACTGAGCACCGCCATCGAGCGCATCAGCACCAAGATGCTCGCCGACCGGCTACGCGAACTCGTCCAGACCGGGCTCGTCACCCACGCCGAACTCCCACCCGGGCCCGCGACCTACACACTCACCGCCGACGGCCGGGCCCTGCTGCCCGCCCTGGAACAGCTCCGCTCCTGGTCACAGCACCGCACGCGCTCCCCGAGAAAGGCAACGCCCATGTCCCCACACACCCTGCCCGAAGCCACCTTCGCCCGCACCGTCCTGGGCTCCGGCCCCGGCCTCGCCCTCGCCCACGGCGCCGGCAGCAGCATCGCCGGCACCTACGGCCCGATACTGGACGGCCTGGCCGCCCACCACACCGTGGTCGGTGTCGACTACCCCGGCAGCGGCGACACTCCCCGCTCCGCGACTCCGCTGTCGCTGGACGACCTGGCCGACCAGCTCGTCGCCGCAGCCGTCGCCGAGGGCCTGGACACCTTCGCGGTGTCCGGCTACTCCCTCGGCGGCCCGGTCGCCCTCCGCGCGGCCGCCCGCCACCCCGAGCGCGTCACCGCCCTCGTCCTGACCGCGACCTTCCCCCACCGGGACAACCGGCTCGCGCTGGCCACACCGATATGGCGCAAGCTGGCCGAGTCCGGCAACCGCGAACTGCTGGCCCAGTTCCTGACGATGATGGCCCTGGGCGCCGATGCGCTGGAGGCGATGCCGGACGAACAGCTCCAGCAGGCCCTCGAGTTCACCGCCGCCGGCGTCGCCGACGGCACCCCCGAGCACGCCGAGCTGGCCCCCCGGGTCGACGTCCGGAACGACCTGCCGGGCATCCAGGCTCCCACCCTGGTCATCTCCACCACCCAGGACTGGTTCACCGCCACCCGCCTGCATCACCAGCTCGCCGACACCATCCCCCACGCCCAGCTCGTGGAAATCCCCACCGGCCACCTGCCCATGGTGGAACGCCCCGACGAATGGCGGCAGCTCATCACCGACTTCCTCGACCGGCACGGCGCCTAGTACCGGTATGCGTGGGGCCGCACCGACAACGGCGGTGCGGCTCCGCGCATGGCGCCCACCCTGCGACGACCCCCGCCTTGACGACGCCGCACCTTCTCGGTGCGGTGGCCCGGGGCGCACGCAGCACATGCCTGTCCCACGCCCGCGGCGAGCGGCCCCCCAGGGTCTCAGCCTTTGACGATGCCGGCGGTACGAGCGGCGGACAGCCATGAGGGAAACTCCTGCAGCAACTGGTCGTAGAGCTCCGCGTCGGAGAGCGTCTTCGGCGACGGGCCGGCGGCGAAGAACCCGGCATTGTCGACCGCACGCCGGCCGGGTACCGGCAGGTCGTCCAGCTTGCGCAGGAAGCGGAACTCGTCGTCGCCGAATCCGACGAACTGCCAGAAGATCGGCAGCTTCGCGGCCGTACACAGCACATGCTCCGCAGCGGCCTTGGACGTGGGAGAGCCATCGGTCTGGAAGACGACAAGCGCCGGATCGTCGGCTCCGCTGGATTCGTAGTGGTCGATGACGGCCTGCATGGCGACGTGGTAATTGGTCCGCCCCATGTGTCCCATGGACTTGTGGAGAGGGTTGATGCGGTCCCGGTAGGCATCGAGGCTGATGTCAGCCGTCCCGTCGATATCCGTCGAGAAGAAGACGACCGGCACCACCCCGTCGTCATCGAGGTGGGCGGCCAGAGCGAGAGTCTGCTCCGCCAAGTGCTGCACGGAACCGTCTCGGTAGTACGGGCGCATGCTCCCGGAACGGTCCAGCACCAGGTACACGGCGGCCCGCTGCCCACCGACATCGTGCTTGGCCAACGAGACCGCGGCACTTTTGTAGAGGCTGACCAGCTCGGGAGCCCGGGCCGCGACCTTCTCCAGGCTGATGACCTCGGATGTGCCCTGCGGCTTGTCGTGACCGGTGCTGGGGCGCTTTCGATAGTCGATGGCCATGCGCCGTGATTATCCTCCGACCAACTGGCCCGTGTGGGCAGTTGGCCTTAGACCGCCCGGCAGTAGGTGGGTTCGAACGGCGGCTGTTGGTGATTGGTTCGCGAGCTGCGGCCTCTTTCGCGCTCACTGAGCGTGGTGCGAGCGGTGCGTGCCGGGGCCCGCTTGCGCTTTCCGCTGCGTCAACTCCTACGGTCACGGGTGTGGCCGGAGAGACCGGCCCGGCGATGAAAGGCACGGCTATGGCCTGGTCCATCGCGGACGTGGCCCGGATGTCCGGGGTGACGTCCCGGACGCTGCGGCACTACGACGAGATCGGGCTGCTTGTTCCCGCGTACGTCGGGAGCAACGGCCACCGTTACTACGAGGAGGCCGGGCTGCTGCGGCTGCAGCGGATCCTGCTGATGCGGGAACTCGGTCTGGGACTGCGCGAGATCGCGGCGGTCCTGGAGCGCCAGGTCGACCAGGTGGCCGCGCTGCGCGAGCACCACCGCAGGCTGCTGGCGGAGCGTGAGCGGCTGGACGTGCTGGCGGCCACGGTCGGCCGCACTATCGCCGAACTGGAGGAAGACAAGGACACCCACGACATGACGAAGATCAGCAAGCCGGAGAACCTGTTCCAGGGCTTCGACACCGCCCGCCACGAGGCGGTCGCGCGCGAGCAGTGGCCCGAGGAGGTGGAGCAGTCGGGGCAGTTCGCCGGCACGCTCACCGACGAGGACCAGGCGCGGCTTCAGCAGGAGGCCACTGCGGCGATAGTCCGCATGGCCGAGGCCATGGCAGCCGGCATGCCGGTGACCGACCCGGCGGTGCAGGCCGAGGTCGATGCCCACTACCGGGGCATCTGCCGGATGTGGACCCCGAATGCGGCCGCGTTCAAGGCGCTCGGGCAGAGCTATGTCGACGATGTGCAGTGGCGCGCGGCCTACGACCAGGTCGCCATCGGGCTCGCCGCCTACCAGCGCGACGCGATGGCCGCCTACGCGGACGCCCGCCTGAGCTGACCGGCCACCGGCCGCTGGAGGGCTGCAGACCTCCAGCCCCGGGCGGCTTCCACCCGATCCGATCCACCGCCCGTCAGCGCCCCGTTCGCGCGAAGCGGCATCGCCGCACACCCGTTGGAGCATCCGCCGTGATCCCCGCTCACTGGCCCCGCCACCACCGCCTTGAGGACAACGAACTCCTCGGCTACCTACGCCCGGTCGACGACAATCCGCTTCTGTTCACCCCGGTCACTGTCTTCGGCCACCCGCTCGGCGCACCCACCAACGAGCATCACGCCCGCCAGTGCCTGGACTGCATGGGGCTGAGCTACCTGGCCCGGGACTGGCTGCTGTCCCTACCCGGCCGCCCGGACCCCGTCGCCGTCCGGATCGTCGAAGCCACCCCGCAACAGCTCCGGGTGCAAAACGTCGACTACGGCTACGCAGACGCCGACATCGGCCACATCTTCGTCCTCGACGTCCCCACCGCCGCCGGGCAGCTCCACCCGCGCTGACCCCCAGCCCGGCAGCCCCGGTCGCATCGGCGGCGCTGGAGGGGACGAGAGCGGCGGCGGCACCACTTGCGGCGTCATCCCCTCCCGGAGATCTCGTGCCCGTCCTGCCGTCCTGCCTGCTCGAACCCTTGTGGGATCAGTTCGCGGCGCTGCTGCCTGAGCATGTGGACACACACCCACTGGGTTGCCACAACCCGCGCATACCCGACCGGGTGGTCTTCGAGCATGTCATCGCCGCGCTGGTGCACGGCTCCGGCTACGAACGCATCGCCAGTCCCGGCTGCTCGGACCGCACCATTCGGCGCCGCGTCAGCTACTGGGTCCAGCTGGGGATGGCCGAGCAGATCCACGCACTCGCACTGGAGGCGTACGACCGCGTGATCGGCCTGGAACTCGGCGAGCTGTCCGTGGACGGCTGCATCACCAAGGCCCCGTGCGGCGGGGAGGCCGCCGGATGCTCGCCGGTGGACCGGGGCAAGCAAGGCCTGAAGCGCTCGGTGGCCACCGAGGCGACCGGCGTCCCGCTCGGCATCGTGGCGGCAGGGGCCAACCGCCACGACTCCCCGCTGCTCGTGCCCACCCTGGAGACCGTCAAAGGGCAGGTCGGCCAGCTCCCCGACCGAGTCGACGTCGACCTGGACCGCGGCTACGACAGCGACAAGACCCGTTGTACATCGCCGAGTTGGGCTTCACCGGCGAGATCGCCCGAAAAAGCGTCCCAGCGCCAATCCAGGCCGGCAGGAGATGGGTGGTGGAGCGCAGCTGAAGGAGACGGGGAACGACGCCGCTGGGCAGGGCCGAAGTTGTCGGCTCTGCCCGGCGCGGGTCAGTCGGCCGGGCGGGCCAGGACTTCGGCTCGTTGGCGCCGTCGGGGGCGACGCCCTTGCGGTCGTAGCCCCATTGGGGGGCGACCTTGATCGCGGTCTCGACGGCCTCGGTTACCGGTGTTCATCGCCAGCACGAGGTCCATGCCGGCGAGTTCGGCGAGGTCGCGGCAGAACGGGCCGAGGCGGTCGTTGTGGAACGCCCGGCTGGTGAGGGTGAGGCGGGCCAGTTGCTCCTGGGCCGCGGCGGTGAGCCGGGGATGGCCGTGGCCGAAGTTGAGGGCCGAGTATCCGGCCAGGCAGTCGAGGTAGCGGTGGCCGTCGACGTCGGTGACCCAGGCGCCCTGGCCGGAGGCCAGCACCACGGGCAGCGGCTGGTAGTTGTGGGCGGTGGCCGTCTCGGCCAGGGACATGTGGAGCTGGGTCGCCGAGCCGGGGTGGGGCGCGCCGTGTGTGTCGTGTGTGTCGGTGGTGGGCATGGGGCGGTCCTGGGGAGGCGAGGGCGCGGGGGCGCCGGGGGTCAGGTGTGCAGTTCCGCGGCGGCGAGGTAGCCGGCGAGCAGGGCGTGGGCGACGTCCCGGATGCGGTCGTCGGGCGGCAGGAACGTGGGCGAGTGGAGCTGTTCGGTGCCCCCGTGGGTGCCCACGAACAGCATCAGTGACGGCAGTTGCGCGCAGAAGAAGGAGAAGTCGTCCGAGCCGGCGGAGCGCAGGTCGTCACCGACGCGCAGGCCGAGCGGGCCGAGCAGCGGTCGGGTGGCGGCCGTCAGCGCCGGGTCGTTGTCGAGCACGGGCTCTCCGCGGGTGAGGTCCACCTGCGCGGTGCAGCCGTGGGCCTGCGCCACCAGTCCGGCGACCTCGGCCAGCCGGGCGTGCAGGGTCTCGCGCTCGCGGTTGCCCAGCGCGCGCAGGGTGCCGCGGGCCTCGGCGGTGCCGGGTATGACGTTGGCCGCGGTGCCGGCCGCGAGGGTGCTGATGCTGAGGACGACGTGGGACATGGGGTCTGTGCCACGGCTGACCAGGCTCTGCAGGGCGACCACGATATGGGCCAGGGTGACGACGGGGTCGCGGGTGAGGTGCGGGTAGGCGGCGTGGCCGCTGCGGCCGTGCACCGTGACCCTGAACTCGTCGGAGGAGGCGTTGACGCCGCCGGGGGTGCAGGCGACGGTGCCGGCCGGCAGCAGGGGCTGCACATGCGCCCCGATCACCGCCCGGCACTGTTCGCGGTCGAGGATGCCGTCCTCGACGACGTCCTGGGCGCCGGAGGGGTAGGTCTCCTCTCGGGGCTGCAGGACGGCCAGCAGGGGGGCCGGGCCGCCCTTCCGGCCGATGGCACGGGCGAGGGCGGTGAGCGCGGCCAGGTGCACATCATGGCCACAGGCGTGCATCAGGCCGGGGTGTTCGGACGTCCATGGCGCGCCGGTCTTCTCCTGCACGGCGAGGGCGTCGAGTTCGGCGCGAACGGCGATGGCGGGGCCCAGTCCGCCGATCCGGACGACGGCGCCGGTGTCGGCGACCTTGGTGGTGGACCCGGCGGGCAGGGCGGCGAGCACGAGATCGCGGGTGGGGGCCTCGGCGCCGGACAGGCAGGGGCGGGCGTGGACGCGGTGGCGCAGCGCCGCGGCGGCCGGCAGCTCCTCGTCGAGCGCGGCGGCCAGGGTGGACAGGTGGCTGCCGGTCATGCCTGAGCCTCCAGCCGGTAGACGCGGCGGGCGTTGTCGTGGCCGATCATGCGCACCACCTTGAGCGCTTCATCGAGGTCCCACTCGCCGCTGTCGGTCCATGCCCCGAGGGCCCGGGCCATGCCGCGGCGCCACAACAGGGCGCCGAGGTGGTGCAGTTCCGGCGGCCCCCAGGCGTCGGAGGAGAAGAGGATCTTGGCGAAGGGGGCGAGTTCCAGTGATTCGGCGATGACGGCGTCGGAGCGCATGCCGGTGTAGTTGATGCCGAGGCCGACATCGAAGTAGACGTGCGGGAACACCTGGGCGAGGTAGCCCGCGTTGCGCTGGAAGGGGTAGCAGTGCAACAGCAGCAGGTCGGTGCTGTACGGTTCCACGTTCTTGATGAAGCGGGTGAGCAACAGCGGGTCGCAGCGGTGGAGTTCGACGTCCGGGTCGCCGTAGCCGGCGTGCAGCTGGATCGGCAGACCGCGGTCGACGCCGCACCACAGGGCGAAGCGCAGCAGTACCGGGTGGCTGACGCGGACGGTGTCGGTGGTTTCGCACTCGGCGAGCCAGGCGCCGGCCGCGGCGGTCACCTCGTGGTCCTCGGGGCGGCCGGGCTCGAAGTCGAAGCCGTGGCGGTAGGCGACGATGCTCTTGAGGCCGACCGCGGTTGCCGAACGGACGGCCAGGGTTTCCCGGAACCGGTCGGGGAGTTCGGCGGCGCTGACACCGGTGCGCGCCACGTCCTCCAGCACGGTCTCCAGGCGTACCACCTCGTCGACGGGGCGCCCCGAGGCAGCCGCCATGCCCTGGGGGTCGAGGATGTCCTCGCCCTTGTAGCCGGTCTCCAGCAGATAGTGGCCGATGCCGGAGGCGTCGAGCAGTCTGCGGTTGACCTCGTCGGTGCCGAGTTCGGTGCGCCGGGCGACGTACGTCTCGGGGTCGGCGTGCGGCGCGAGGCCGAGGACCGGGGCGCACCAGCGGCGGACGGCGAAGCCGATCTGCGAGTCGAACTGGGTCATCCACGGCGGGATGGGGCGGTCGGACTCGGTGAGCATCTGCTCCAGGGCGGATCGGTCGGCGTCGTGGCGGAGGGCGCCGTGGACGTGGTGGTCCACCAAGGGGAGCCGGTCGATCTCCGCCAGGAGTCGTTCAGTAGACACTTCGAACCTTTCGAATGCGTGCGGCGTCGTCCAGGCCGTCGAGCTGGGCGAGTTCGGAGCGCTTGACCGAGAGCTGGGTGGCGAGAAGCTGTGGGTCGAACCAGGACCGGACGACGTCGTCCTTCTCCAGGGCTTCCAGGGCCTCGTCGAGCGTGGTGGGCAGGGGCGGCGCCATCGCGAGCACGGACTGGTCGGTGTCCTCGGGCCACACGGTGGGCTCGTCGTAGTCGCCGGTCAGACCGGCCAGGCCGGCGCGGATCAGGACGCCCAGGGCGAGCCAGGGGTTGGCCGTGGCGTCGGCGGCGCGGTATTCGAGGTTGAACTGGGCGGCGGGGCCGGAGCCGCCGAGCTCGGTGGTGGGGCAGATGCGCAGCAGCGCCTCGCGGTTGCGCTCGGCCAGGAACGCCCCGCCGGCGCTCCACCGGTTCGGCGTCAGGCGCAGGAAGGACACCGGGCTCGGTGCGGTCAGCGCGGTGAGGGCCGGGGCATGGGCCAGGACGCCGGCGCTGAAGCGGGCACCGAGGGCGGAGAGCCGGCCGGGGCGATGCGGGTCGTAGAGCACGGGGCGGCCGTCGGCGTCGCGCAGACTCAGGTGGAGGTGGACGCCGTTGCCCACTCCGTCGGTGTCCAGGAGGGGGGCGAAGGTGACGGGCAGTCCACGGCGACGGGCCAGGTCGCGGACGAGTTCCTTGAGGAGGACGGCCCGGTCGGCCGCGACCGCGGCGGGGGCCGGGCGCAGGGTGACCTCGAACTGGCCGTCGCCGTACTCGGGGATCCAGGTCTCCGGTTCGAGGCCGGCGTGTTCCAGCAGGCGCACCAGGTCGGTGCCGAACGGCTCGGCGTCCCGGAAGCGCCGCAGGGAGAACGGGGCGCTCTCGGGGAGGTTGTCGAGCACGAACTCGTGCTCGAAGGCGGCGACCGCCTCCAGCCCGGTCCGTTCGCGCAGCTCGGAGAGGGCGTCGCGCAGGAAGGTGCGGGGGCAGCAGGACCAGGGCTGTCCGTCCGGCAGCCTTTGGTCGGCGAGGTAGAGCAGCATCCCCGGGGTGGGGCCGTCGGCCGGGATGCCGACGGCGGTGCCGGGGTCGGGAAGCAGCCGCAGGTCGCCCCGGGACCCGAAGACGTTGTCGGGAGCGATCGGCCCGAACGAGGAGATCGCGAGGTTCGCGGGGACCCAGCCGGTGCCGCTGCGCAGGACCCCCTCGTGTTCGGACGGCGGCACGGCCCGTCCCCGTACCTGGCCGGCCAGGTCGCAGGTGGCGACGAAGACGGTCGCGTAGTCGTCGGTGCGGGAAGTCATGGAGTCACCTTCATGCTGTCGGCGGCGGGCGGCTCGGGGGTCTGCTCCTGGCGGCCGCCCTGCCCCCCGTTCAGTTCACTGGTGAGGCGGGCGCCGATGCGCCGGGCGAGGGAGGGGGCGAGGAGGACGACGGCGAGACCGGTCGCGCACCAGGCGGCGGCGATCCAAGGGAAGTAGGTGTAGGGCGCGCTCTGGCCGGTGGACTGCTGGTAGAAGACGAAGCAGAGGTAGCCCAGACCGGCGAGCGGGATGACGAGTTCACGGCGGGGGATGTGGCCGCGGCGGGAGAGGGTGAAGACGATCACGCCGACCCCGGCCACGGCGTAGACGACCAGGACGCACAGCACGCCGATGGTCGCGTACCAGTAGTAGGCGTCGAAGGCGCTGGTGCCCACGCCGTACATGACAGCCGTGAACACGGCGGCCACAGCGCCGCACAGCCACAGGGCTCTGGTGGGCGAGCCGGTGGCGGGCTCGGTGCGGGCGAGCGCGGCCGGTCCGAAGCCGTCGCGGGCCAGGGCGGAGACCATGCGGGCAGCGGCGGCGGACGAGGAGAGCGCGGCGGCGAAGGCGGAGGCGACCGCGGTGAAGGCGACGACGAGGGAGAACCAGGTGCCGAGGTAGCTGCCGGAGAGCGTCACCAGAGCCGATTCGGACCCGGCGAACTGCCGCACGCCCGCGCCGTCGGTGCCGAAGCCGATGGTCTGGACGAACATCATCAGGACATAGAGAACACCGGTGAGCAGCACGCTGCCCGCCAGGGCGCGCGGGATGTTGCGCTTGGGGTCGTCGGTCTCCTCGCCCAGTGAGGCGCACGCCTCGAAGCCGGCCCAGGACAGGAAGGCGAAGACGGTCGCGGTCATGATCGCGCCCCAGGAGGCCGCGCCGGGAGTGAAGACCGCCAGGTCGAAGGTCTGGTGGCGCGGTGCCGAGCCGGTGCCGGTGCGCCCGATGACGACGACGGCGAGGACCAGCATGGCCGCGATACCGATGCCTTCGGCGACCAGCAGGGTGCGGGCGGTGAGCCGGGTGTCCCGCGAGTTGAGCAGGGTGACGCCCAGGGCGGCGACGACCGCGACAGCCACCCACGGGCCGGTGGACCGCACGCCCAGCGCGTGCAGAAACGCATGGGCGAAGACCCCGGTCGCCGCCAGGGTGCACACGAGGAAGGCGAGGTAGGCGCCGAGCAGCGCGAAGCCGCCGAAGAAGCCGGCGCGGGGGCCGATGGTGGCGCCGGCCAGGGCGTAGACGGAGCCGGCGTGGTGGAAGTGCTGGGTCAGCCGCCAGAAGCCGTAGCCCACGAGGCCGACGCCGAGCAGGCCGAGCAGGAAGACCAGCGGCACGGCCTGGCCCACGGTGGCCGCGACGCCGGCGCCGTTGAGCCCCATGGCCAGGGTCGGGCCCATGAGGCCGACGGAGAGGGCCAGGGCTTCCCACAGGCGCAGTTTGCGTGAGGTGTGTGGATGATCGGGCACGACGACTCCCGAGCAGAAGGGGGCCGCACGGTTGTGGCCCGGGACACCCTCATGAAACGTTTATTACAAGCAGCTCGTCAAGAGCCACGTTGAAATGAATTTTTCAGGACGTGCCGGCCTCCCCGTGCCGCGCCTCCCCGCCCCACGACTCCTCCGCGGCCCGCAGCCGCTCCTCGGCCGACCGGCCCAGACGGGCATGCACGGCCGCGACCAGGGTCTCCACGAGCGCCGTGGGCGCGACGAGGCTGTCGAACGGGCTCGGCGCCTCCACCCGCGCGGGGAGCACCACGTCGGCGAACTCGGCCACGGGCGACAGCCACGGGTCGGTGACCAGCACGACCTTGGCACCGCGTTCGTGCGCGTACCGGGCGAGCTGCACGGTGTCGTCCTGGTAGCGGCGGAAGTCGAAGACCACGCACACGTCCCGCCGGCTCAGGTCGACGCGGAATCCCGCATCGCGCCCCGGGGCCGCGGTGTGCACGAAGGTCCCCGGACGCAGCAGCCGGAGGTGCAGGTCGAGGTACTCGGCCAGCAGCTGGGAGAACCGGCCGCCGAGGGAGGCGATCCGCTTGGCCGGGTCACAGAGCAGGCCGACCGCCCGGTCGAACTCCTGCTCCGGGAGCGCCGCGAACGTCTGGTCCAGCGTCGCGCCGCTCACCTGCTGCGCCGCCTCGACCAGTTCGGAGGTGGGCGAGTCCTTGCCGATCACCGGTGCCAGGGTCAGCGGCGAGGCATGACGCGCCTGCACCTCCTCACGCAGCGACTGCTGGAAGTGCCGGTAGCCGTCGAACCCGAGCCGGGCGACGAACCGCACCACGGTGGGCGCACTGACCCCGGCCTGGGAGGCGAGCCCCGAAGCGGACTCCAGCCCGGCCGCCGGGTAATTGGCCGTCAGCGCCCGCGCGATCCGCCGCTCGGCAGGAGACAGGCCCCCCTCGGCACGCCGCACCCGCTCGGCCACGGTGGCCCCCAACCCGGGCTCCCGGCCTGCCTGCTCCGGGTCCGTGTCAGCCTTCGCTCGGTCGCTGTGATCTGTGGCCCGGCCAGCCATTCGCGTCCCTTCTCCGCACTGCGTGACGCAACGATCGTTACACACGGCCACTTATCCCGTCGTAACGGGAGAGGGAGCCAGGCAGCACGGATGCATGAGCGGGCGTGCGCTGCCGATGCCCGCGTGGCGTGTTCGGCCGGAGGGCGGGGTCAGGCGGCGACGGGCGGGGCGATGCACGGCACCAGACGCCGCAGGCTGATCCACGGGGATCGAAGAGGCACCCCCTAGCCGTCAGTAGGCGCAGGAGGAATGGCGCCGAGCAGGTTCGGGATGCCGCAGGCCGAGGCGAGGAGGTCCGCGTAGGCGCTGAGTACCTGTCGGGTGCCGTCCAGGGCGCTCCGGAGGCGGTCCGCCTCGGGCCAGGCCCGTTCGTGGTCGCGTCGGGAGCGGTCGGCGGGCCGGCGGCTTTCCCAGTCCTCCAGCGCGGGGTGCCAGCTGGCCAGCAACGGGCGTAGTCCGTAGTTGAGCATCGCGACCGCCAGGTAGCCGAAGTTGTACTGGCCGTCCCGCTTGGGCTCGGCAATCTGGGGGCCGTGCCTGCGCAGGATTTCCCGGGTGCTGCCGAACAGCGAGTACAGGCTCGTCAGTGCCTCTCGCAGGAGGCCTTCGTCCGCCCGCATCGGCACCACCGAGATACGGGTGACAAGTTCGACGTACAGCTCCCAGGCCGCACGCCGTTCCGCATCGTTCGGCTCCCAACTACCGGCGATCTCCAGCATCGGCAGCTTCAGCCGTACGTCCACCGTCTTCGGAGCCCGCCCCATCACAATCCCCTCTTCAGTGTCATTGGCGACCTGCACATTCTCCTGCGTCGCCCACGCTATACGCGGAATGATTGGCGCAACACGACACGACGAGCACATGGTGACTCGGGGGGCCACGATGACCGACGCCACGCAGCAGTTCTTCATCAGCTACGCGGGGCCGGACCGCCCATGGGCCGAATGGGTGGGGTGGTATCTGGAAGAGGCGGGCCACCGGGTCATCCTCGACGTGTGGGACTGGCGCGCCGGGGACAACTTCGTGCACCACATGGACCACGCCCTCGAAACGGCCGACGCCGTCGTGGCCCTCTTCTCCAAGTCCTACTTCGCCCCCGAGCGATGGACTCAGGAGGAGTGGACCGCCGCGGTGGCCCGACGGGACCGCGTCATCCCGCTCGCGCTCGAACCCCTCACCACCGCTGAGGTGCACCCTCTCCTGGCCGCGAAGCTCCGCAAAGACCTCCACGGCCTGGACGAGACCACGGCCCTTGCCACCCTGCGTGAGGCGGTCAACGGCGGAACCCGCCCCACCAGCCCGCCTCCCTTTCCCGGCACCACTCCGGCCAACGGCTCGGCCACCACCTCGAACGGCATGAAGCCTCGGCTGCCCAGTACCACCGGTCAGCCCGATGTCTGGAACGTGCGCCGCCGCAACCCCGACTTCTCCGGTCGTGAGGCCGAGATCGCGCAGCTCCGCGACGGACTGCTCAGCGGGCAGCAGGCGGTGGTGCGCGCGCTGCACGGGATGGGCGGCGTCGGCAAGACCCAGATTGCGCTGGAGTACGCACACCGGTTCGCCGGCCAGTACGACGTGGTGTGGTGGGTCGACGCCGAACAGGACGACCAACTGCCCGTCCACTACACCGAGCTGGCCGACCGACTCGGCATCGCCAAGCCCGAGGCCGGGTCCGAGCACAACGCCCGTGCCCTCCTGCAGCACCTGCGCACGGAGCAGCGCTGGCTCATCATCCTGGACAACGCCGAGAACCGTGAGCAGATCGACCCCTGGCTCCCCGAGGGTTCCGGCCATGTCGTGATCACCTCACGCAACCCGGACTGGCGGGGTATCGCCCACCAGACCGGCTTGGACGTCTTCAGCCGCCCCGACTCCGTCTCCTACCTCCGAACCCAAATCCCCAGCATCACCTCCGAAGAGGCGGACCTCCTCGCCAGGGATGTCGGCGACCTTCCCTTGGCCCTCGCCCAAGCCGTGGGGGTCATCGGCAGCGGCATGACCATCGGCCGCTACCTCCAGCTCCTCACCACAAACACGGCACGGATTCTGGAAGAGGGCGACGCCCCCGGCTATCCGGCGCCGCTGGCCGCCGCGGTGGACATCGCCACCGCGGGCTTGGAGAGCGACCACCCCGACGCCGCGGCTCTGCTCCGTCTCGGTGCCTTCTTCGGTCCCGACCCCATTCCCACGAGGTGGCTGGAGAGCGCGCGTTCACGGCTCTCCACCATTCCCGGTGACCCGGGCGATCTCATGTGGCCACACGCCGCCCTGCAGCCGCTCAGCCGTTACGGACTGGCCCGCCTCGACCACGAGACCTTTCAGATCCATCGCCTCACCCAGGCAGTTCTCCGTGACCACACCGGTCCCGAAGAGGCGCAAAAGATCCGGCGCGATGTCGCTACCGTCCTCAGCAGCACCGACCCGGGCAACCCGGAAGTACCGGATACCTGGCCCGCCTGGGCCGCTCTGGCCTCTCACCTCATCGCCCATCACGCCGACCTCACTCATCGGCCCGAGCTACGGCCCATTCTGCTCAAGACGGCCTTCTTCCTTATTCGAAGCGGGCAGCCACGCAGCGCACTGAGCCTCACCACGTCCCTACGCAAGGTGTGGGCAAGCGAATTGGGGGAGGACCACCCCGACACTCTCAGCTGCACGCAGTACCTCGGTCACGCAACGGCCGATGTGGGAGATATCGTCGGCGCTCTGACGTTCGTCGAGGACACCCTCACGCGTCGGCGACGCGTGCTCAGTGACGACCATCCCGACACCCTGCACTCCGCGAACGACCTGGCCGCCACCAAATCGAGGCTGGGGAAGTATGCCGAGGCCCGCGCCATGTACGAGGACACCCTTCGACGACGACGGCACATCCTCGGAGACAACCATTCCGACACCCTGCAATCCGCCCACAACCTCGCCATCGCCCTGAACCGCGCCGGGGACCATGTCGAGGCCCACCGTATGCACGAGGACACCCTCCGACGACGACAGCACATCCTCGGAGACAACCACCCCGACACCCTCGACTCCGCCAATGCCCTCGCCATGACCCTGTATGACCTCGACGCAACTGTCGAGGCCCACCGCATGCACGAGGACACCCTCCGACGACGACGGCACATCCTCGGAGACAACCACCCCGACACCCTCGACTCCGCCCACAGCCTCGCCTACACACTGAGCCACCTCGGCGAAACCGGCGAGGGCCGCCGCATGCACGAGGACACCCTCCGACGACGACGGCACATCCTCGGAGACAACCACCCCAGCACTTTGCAATCCGCCCACAGCCTCGCCGTCACGCTGAACAACCTCGGCGAAACCGACGAGGGCCGCCGCATGCACGAGGACACCCTCCGACGACGACAGCACATCCTCGGAGACAACCACCCCGACACCCTCGACTCCGCCCACAGCCTCGCCGTCACCCTGCACAACCTCGGCCACCTTGACGAGGCCCGCCGCATGGACGAGGACACCCTTCGACGACGACAGGACACCCTCGGCGACGACCACCCCGACACCCTGCAATCCGCGCACAGTCTCGCCATCACCCTGCACAAGCTCCGCCGATACCCGGAGGCGGCTCAGGTACTTGAAGACGTGCGCAACCGCCTGCGCCGCACAGTGGGCGACGACCACACCCGTACCGTGGCGGTCACCGAGAGCCTGGCCCGCACCTGGACCGCCATGGGAAAGCGATTCGCCGCCCAGCGTCTCCTGACGGGACAACGAAAGCAGGCCAAGCGCCGACTCGACCGGAAGAAGAAGCGCCGGTAGCCCGCGGTGATAACGGCGTCCAAGGCGGCAGCCTCTGGGACGAGTTCGAGGAGTCGCTAATCGCGGCACAGCGCCGGCCAGTCCGAAGCCACCGGTAGGCGCGGGCCGAATCAGCAGCCCCCTGGGGCCGTTTCCCTCATCGGTGTGGTTTCGCCCCGGTTGGGGTGCTGCCGCCGGTATGTGTCGCGTTCACTCTCTGCAGGCCGCGCAGTGTGCGGGCCAGCAGGCATACGCCGAGACACGCAGGGGTGCACCATGACAGACGGGACAGTTCTGTTCGCGGTACCGGAGCTCCCGGAGAGCGGAGGTACCGCAGCCGAGCAACTGCGCAGAATCGGCAAGGAGTTGAAGGCCTGCGGATTCGAGGTGCGCTGGGCGTCCACGGCCGAGGACGCCCAGGCGGTGCTGCGCACCGAGGCGGGCCTCGCTGCCGCCGTGGTGGACTGGGGTCTTCCGGAGGGCGGCAAGGCCACCGATGAGCCGGGCGGCGCCGACGTGCTGCGCCAGATCGGTCAGCGCTTCCAGGATCTCCCGGTCTTCCTGGTCACGGCCGGCGAGGACCTCGAACACCTGCCACTGTGGGTGGCGGAGACCGTGATCGGATACATCTGGCCGCTGGAGGACACCGCACGCTTCATCGCCGGACGGGTCGCCGGCGCCGCCCGCGGCTACCAGGAAGAGCTGCTGCCGCCGTTCTTCAAAGCCCTGCGCCGCTTCGACCACGCGCACGAGTACTCCTGGCACACCCCCGCCCACTCCGGCGGCGTCGCCTTCCTCAAGTCCCCGGTCGGCCGGGCCTTCCACGACTACTTCGGGGAGCGGCTGCTGCGCAGCGACCTGTCCATCTCGGTCGAGGAGCTCGGCTCGCTGTTCGAGCACACCGGCCCGGTCGGCGCGGCGGAGCGCAACGCCGCCCGCGTCTTCGGCGCCGACCGCACCTACTTCGTCCTCCACGGCGACTCGACCTGCGACCGCATGGTCGGTCACTTCAGCGTCACCCGCGACGAGATCGCGCTGGTGGACCGCAACTGCCACAAGTCGGTGCTGCACGGTCTGGTCCTCTCCGGAGCCCGGCCGGTCTATCTGGTCCCCACCCGCAACGGATACGGGCTGGCGGGCCCGCTGCCGCCCGCCGAGATCGAGGCGCGGTCGATCGCGGCCCGGATCGCCCGCAACCCGCTCGCCCAGGGCGCGGTGTCGTCCGAGGCCCCGTACGCCGTCCTGACCAACTCCACCTACGACGGCCTGTGTTACGACGCCCTCCAGGTCGCCCGAGCCCTGGCACCCAGCACACCGCGGCTCCACTTCGACGAAGCCTGGTTCGCGTACGCCCGTTTCCACCCCCTCTACGCCGGGCGCTACGGCATGGCGGTGGGCCCCGACACCTTCCCCGGCCCCGACCGGCCGACCGTGTTCTCCACCCAGTCGACCCACAAGCTGCTGGCCGCGCTGTCGCAGAGCGCCATGGTCCATGTCAAGCCCGCGCCCCGGGCGCCGGTGGAGCACGACCGGTTCAACGAGGCGTTCATGATGCACGGCACGACCTCGCCGCTGTACCCGATGATCGCCTCCCTGGACGTGGCCACCGCGATGATGGACGGGCCCCAGGGCCGCTGGCTGATCGACGAGGCGGTGACCGAGGCCATCCGCTTCCGCCAGAGCATGGTCCGCATCGGCCGGCGCATCGCGGCCGCCGGGGACCGGCCGGACTGGTTCTTCGGCGTCTGGCAGCCCGAGTCCGTGGTCGACCCCGCCTCCGGGGAGCGGCTGCCCTTCGCCGACGCCCCGGCGGAGCTGCTGCGCACCGAACCGTCCTGCTGGCAGCTGGAGCCCGGTGCCGAGTGGCACGGCTTCGCCGGCCTGGCCGAGGGCTACTGCCTGCTCGACCCCGTCAAGGTCACCCTCACCTGCCCCGGTATCGACGCCGGCGGGCGGATGGCCGACCTGGGCATCCCCGCGCGCGTCCTGACCGCCTATCTGGCCACCAGGAACATCGTGGTGGAGAAGACCGACAGCTACACCACGCTCATCCTGTTCTCCATGGGGATCACCAAGGGCAAGTGGGGCACCCTGATGGACGCCCTGATGGACTTCAAGACGCTCTACGACCAGGACACCGCGCTGGAGCGCCTGCTGCCCGAGCTGGTCGCCGCCCACCCCCGGCGCTACACCGGCCAGACCCTGCGCGCACTGTGCCAGGAGATGCACGACCATCTGCGCGAGGCCCGTCTGGTCGAGCTGCTCGACACCGCCTTCCAGGAACTGCCGGAGCCCGTCACCCCGCCCCAGCACTGCTACCAGCAGCTCATCCGCGGCGGCACCGAACGGGTCCGGCTGGCCGACGCGGCCGACCGGATCGCCGCCGCCATGGTCACCGTCACCCCGCCCGGCATCCCCGTCCTGATGCCCGGCGAGAACACCGGCACCCCCGACGGCCCGCTGCTGCGCTATCTGACCGCCCTGGAATCCTTCGACCGGCGCTTCCCCGGCTTCCGCAGCGAGACCCACGGCGTCACCCTCGACCCGGACACCGGCGACTACCTCATCGAATGCGTCCGCCGGATCCCGGCGCAGCAAGCCGGACGCGCCGCCGGGGCCCAGGCGGCGCCGGCCCCGGCCGGCTCCCTCCCGTCCGCGGACTGACACCGGGGAGCACATCAGGACCTGTGTCCCGCCGCCCGGGCGATACGCCCATGGTCTCGGTCGGCCGCCGCGTCGTACGACCGCAGGGTGATCGAGGATCCGTCGGCCGGGCGACGTCCGGCCGGCGAATCCGTACCTACAGTCGTGGGGATCGACCGGAGGGCCCGGGCTCGGGCGGCCGGACAGCGCAGGCAGAGCACGGAGAGCCGAGGCTCATGGCAGACCGGAACCCATCGTCCCGCTCCTCCCGGGGCACCCTCCTTCTCATCCTGCTCGGCTTCCTCGTGGCGGCCCTGGTGGTCGGCGGAGTGCTGTGGGCGAGAAGCAACATCACGTGGATCAAGGAGCAGCGGGGCGGGAACGGCTGGTACCTCACCTATGAGGGCAGGTCCGTGCGCGGCGAGGCCCGGGCCACCGCCGTGCGCTACCGGCACAACCCCGATCAGTCCAAGACGCAGCACCGCGACGAAGAGCTCGGCGCCACCAAGCTTCCGTGGAGCACCAAGGTCGTCGTCAACACCGGCGCCGAGGCCCGCGTGGAGGTGACTCCCGCCGAGGACGGGATCGCGTCCTGCCGCATCCTGCTCGACGGCGTACGGGTGGTCGCCAAGGGGACGTCGCCCGGCCCCGGAAAGCCCGCGGTCTGCGATGTGATCACCAGCAGTACGCCGGAGAAGTGGCCGCGCTGAGGCCACCGCGCCGACTGGCTCGCCCCCACGGTCGCTCCCCTCCCGACCGTGGCCGAAATCTGCACGCGTGGCGGGGAGTGCGGGGTGGCGCTCGGGGGCGGGTGGTTGTGCGCGGTGGGGGGTGGTGTGCGGCGAGGGTTCGACGGGAGCGCGTCGGGACGGGCCGGCGTGAGGGGCACATGACTGAAGCCCCTTCATGCCCCTTTGCTACTGCGGGCAACGCCCAGGTGACGACTTGACTTTGGTCATCGCGATTCAGTCCTGGTTGTTGGGTAAAGACTGACCCATCCCGTTCTCTGGATATGCCAACGTGAAGCGTTGGCGGCATGTGCTTGGAGGCGAACATGGCCGCCCGACCACTCGTCGCGCGTCAGACCAACCAACGACTGCGGTCGCTCATCCAGGAAGCCTCACTGTCCAACTCCGCGCTGGCGCGCCAGGTGAACGTCTTGGGCGAGGCCCAGGGTCTGGATCTGCGGTACGACAAGACCTCCGTGAGCCGGTGGCTCAGTGGCCAGCGGCCACGGGGCCGGGTGCCGGCCATCATCGCCGAGGCGCTGAGCGGCAAGCTCGGCCGTACGGTCTCGACGGAAGAGATCGGCATGGCCAACGGCAACAGCGTGACCTGCGGGGTCGGTCTGCACTTCGCCGCCACGGTGGACGATGCACTGGAGCAGGTTCGTGAACTATGGCATATGGATGCCGAATCCCGGGGGCTTTTGTCACGTTCGGCCATGACGGCGTCGGCCTTGGTCGAACCCAGCCGGGACTGGCTGATCAGCTCCCCGGACCCGCAGGTGGCGCGCCACCGGCAGCTGGGACCGCGGGTGGGGATGACCGATGTGGAGCTGGTCAGGGCGACCACCCAGGCGCTGGCCGAACTCGATCACCGGGTGGGCAGCGGCTATGTCCGGCCCGTGGTGGTGTCCTGCCTCAGCAGCGTGCTGTCCGGGCTGATGGCCGGGAGCTACGGGGAGACGACGGGACGGCAGTTGTTCGCCGCGGCGGCCCGGCTGACGGAGCTGGCCGGGTACACCGCCCTGGACATCGGGCAACCCGGCCTGGCCCAGCGGTATTACATCCAGGCGCTGCGGCTCGCGCAGGCCGCGGACGACCGGTGCTACGGCGGCTATGTACTGGCCGCCGGGCTGAGCCATCTCGCCGTCGGCGCGGGCTGCTCCCGGGAGGCGGTGCAGCTCGCCCGGGCCGCGCAGGAAGGCACCCGGGGCCGGGCACCGCTGTCGGCCCAGGCGATGTTCTACGCCACCGAGGCCCGCGGCTACGCCATGCTCGGGGACGCCAGGATGTGCAAAATACTGGCGGACAAGGCCATGGAAGCGATGACGCAGGTCGTCCCCGGTGACGGTCCCGAGTGGATCGCGCATTTCGACCGGGCCTATCTGGCCGACGAACTGGCGCACTGCTACCGGGATCTCAAGCAGCCGCGGCCGGCCGCCCGCCGCGCCGAGGAGGCACTCGCCCGGCACCCGCGGACCCGGGTGCGCCGCCGGGCCATCGATCTGCTGCTGCTCGCCACGGTCTTAGTGCAGGCCGGTGATGTCGAGGAGGCCTGCCGGGCGGCGATGGAGGGGGTGGCGCTGCTCGGCAGGCTGAAGTCGGCGCTCGGGGAGCGGTATCTGCAGAACTTCCAGGACGAGCTGCGGCCGTTCGGCGACACCGAGCCGGTGCGCGCCTTCGACACCCTCGTCCTGGAGAGCGGTATGCGGGTGTCGCGGTGAGGGCGGTGCGGCGGGGACGGCGGAGGGGCCGGTCCTCCGGGTGCCGACGGCCGGACGGCTCCCGGCTCGCGGGGAGGCGGTGGGGAGCCGGTGCCGGTCCGGCCGTCGGCGGAGGGAGCCCCCGAAGGGGTGCAGCGGCGGTGTACCGGTCGCCGGCTGGCGGTCCGCCCGGCCGCTTGGGGTGTTCGGTCGTGGGCTGCTCGCCGGCTTCCCCCTTGCGGAAGCGGGCGTGGCAGGGTGGCGGCCGCGGAAAGCGGCCTCACGTGCGTTACGGTGCCCTGCGCGGGTTCACACCGGCCGCCAGCGGCACCGCTGCCCAGACGGTGCAGCTGCTGTCGGCTTCGATCCTGCGGCCCCAGCGCGAGGAGAACGTGGCGACCAGCTCCAGACCGCGGCCGTGCTCCTGTTCCCCGCCCGGGTGACGCACCCGGGGCACCGAGGCCGCACCCCCGCGGTCGTGCACCTCGATGTGCAGCAGATCCTCCGACCTCCATATCCGGCAGGTGACACGGGTGCCGGCGGAATACTGGATCGCATTGGTGCACAGTTCCGACAGGACGAGCAGCATGAGGAAGCGGGTGTCGTCGTCATGGATCCGTTGTCCGTCGAGCCAGGCGCGGGCCAGGCTCCGGCACACCGGCACCGCCCGCTTCAGCGCCGGCAGCCGTAGCTCCACACGCGGCGTGGAACTCCAGCAGTCGGCCGGAACGACCTCGTTCCATTCCCGGGGCCAGCTGGCTATATGCCGGACGGTCACCATGACTTCGGCCGAATGCATTGTGGTGGGTAACATGACTACCCCTTTCCTGTGTACCTCATGGACTTCGATGTCGCTTTCGCCTCATGAAGCACTGCCAGCGGCATCGTTCGGGCGATCCGAGCGGCCTTCGAAGTGCGCCGCGCCGCCGGTGCGTACCGGCCCGCTTTCGGCTTTGCTTTCCCCTGTTAATTCAAGCAGTGCGGCAGTCCGCCCGGAAGGCGCACAGCGCAGCAGAGGAAGCAGCCGGGGATGGTGCGAGGTGAAATACTATGACCATAAAAAAACGGTTGCGCCTTTCCGGCCAATACAATTGACGGAAAGACGCAAGGGGCCGCAGCAAGGCGGCGGCGAGAATGTATCAGGAATCCCGCCGGTTTTGAATGGGCGGCGCCGAAGTTCTTCGGCGGCGGGCGGGATGCGGCCGGGGTGGTGCTCAACGCCGCGGCCGGTGGGCGGAGTTCGGGGCGTCCCACGGCGCCGGTGACCGGGCACGGCGCACGCCCGGCGGGCGTTCGCCCACCCGCCGGGCGTGCTGCGTAAACGCTGCGGCTAGGCCGCCGAGAGATCCAGGCCCAGTTGTTCCGCGATACCGGCCGCGAGGGCGGCCAGCGTCGGGTGTTCCCAGACGAAGTTTCTCGGCAGGGTGAGGGTGAAGGAACGGTCGAGGCGTACCCGCAATTCCATGGCCAACAGCGAGTCGAAGCCCAGCGACTTCAGCGGTGTCTGCGGATCGAGAGAGCTTTTGCCCAGTCGGAGAACATCACGGACATGACCCGCCAGATGGTCTTCCAGAGCTGATCTGCGCGCCAGGCCGGTGGGCAGGGCGGCGAGTTGGGCACGAATGTCGTCGGTGTTCTCGACAGCCGTGTTCCGGTCCGCCGGCGGGGCATCGCCGGACACCGCGCTGAAGAACGGGAGATGCCGGCCCGCGGGCGGCACCCAGGTTTCCGGCGGGCCAGGAATGACCCCGGTCTGCACCCGCCGGTGGGACAGCAGCGTCTGCAGGGCCGCCAGCCCCTGGTCGGTGGGGATGGTGCGGTAGCCGCGGCGGCTGAAGTCGGTGGCGACACCGATCTCGCCCCACGGGCCCCAGTTGACCGCCACCGTGGGCATCCCCTGGGCGGAGCGCCAGGCGGCGAACCCGTCGAGCCAGGAGTTCGCCGCGGCATAGACGCCCTGGCCGGGGTTGCCCAACAGGGAGGCCATGGAGGAGAACGCCGCGAACCAGTCGAGCGGGTGGTCCTCGGTGGCGTGGTGCAGATGCCAGGCGCCGTCCACCTTCGGCAGCCACACCCGCGCCAACTGGTCGTCGGAGACGTTGGTGAGCACGGCGTCGTCCAGCACCATGGCGCAGTGCACCACACCGTGCAGCCGGAAGCCGTCACTCACCGCGGTGGACACCAGCCGCCGGGCGGTGGCCGGATCGGCGATGTCGCCGAGGACCACCGACACCTTGGCGGACCTGCCCACCGTGGTGGCCAGCGTCTGTGCGACGTCGGGGGTCGGGGCGGAGCGGCCGTTGAGCACGACATGGCCGGCGCCGTGGGCCGCGAGCCACTTCGCCGTGGCCAGGCCCAGGCCGCGCAGTCCGCCGGTGACGATGTACGCCCCGCCCTCCTGCACCGGCATGTCCAGATCGGGCAGCACCGCCGCGGCCTCCCCGGTGTCGGGCACGGTCAGCACCAGCTTGCCGACGTGGTCGGCGGCCGCCATGGTGCGGAAGGCCGTGGTGGCCTCGGACAGCGGATACTCCGTGCAGTGCAGGGGCTTGAGCCGGCTCTCCTCGAACGCGCCGAGCACCTCGCGCCACACCGACGCGAAGGTCTCGGGCCGGTTGCGCTGCAGCTCGATCAGGTCGACGGTGCTCAGGGTGACGTTGTGCCGCAGCGGCAGCATGCCCAGCGGGGCGTCCGCCATGATGTCGCGCACCCCCAGCTCCACGAAGCGGCCGAAGGGGCGCAGCGTCTCCAGGCCCGTCCGGATGGCCGCCCCCGACAGCGAGTTGAGGACGACGTCGACGCCCTCCCCGTTGGTCGCCTCCCGGGTGCGTTCGCCGAACTCCAGGGTCCGGGAGTCCATGACGTGGCGGATGCCCATGCCCCGCAGATAGCGGCGCTTGTCCTCGCTGCCGGCCGTGGCCAGCACCTCGGCGCCCAGCAGCCGGGCCACCGCGATCGCCGCCAGACCGGTGCCGCCGGTGGCGGAGTGGATCAGCACCCGCTCCCCCGCGGTCAGCCGGGCGACCGACCGCAGGGAGTACCAGGCGGTCAGGAAGGCGATCGGCAGGCCGGCCGCGGCCACCGGGTCGATGCCGAACGGGACGGGGGCCACCGTCTCGGCGGGCAGGGTCACGAACGAGCCGAAGGCCCCGCCGCGCAGATCGACCGCGAGCACCTCGTCGCCGACCTGCACCCGCTCCACCCCGTCGCCGACCGCGCTGACCACACCGGAGCACTCGAAGCCGATCCGGTAGCGGACGTCGAGGTCACCGGGGAGCAGGCCCATGGCGGTGAGCACATCGCGGAAGTTGAGGCCGGCGGCGGTGACCTTCACCTCGACCTCGCCGGGCCGTGGCGCGCGCCGCCCGGTGGCCGCGTACTCCAGGCTCGACAGGTCACCGAGCCGGGACGCGCGCAGCCGGAACCCGTCCGCCCCGTACCGCACGGTGCACGGGGTGGCGGCACGGTCCTGTGCGCCCTGGGTCGGGGCATGCCCCAGGCGGGCCACATAGCGGCTGCCGGCCCGCAGGGCGACCTCGTCGTCCGCCGCGTCCGCGAGCAGCTCCAGGGCCACCTCCTGCGGCCCGGGGTCCTGGGCGTCGGTGTCCACCGATACCGGCCGGACCTCGGGGTGTTCCAGCGCGCCGACCCGCAGCAGGCCGCGCAGCGCGCTCTGGCCGAGGTCGACCTCGTCACCCGGCACGACGCCACGGGCCCCGCGGGTGACGACGTACAGGCGTGGCGCCCCGGTGGTGGTGGCGGCGAGCGACTGCAGCGCGCCGAGCAGCCTGCGGGTGCGCCGCAGGGACTGCACCGTCGGGTCCTCGTCGTCCGGGGGTCCGCACACCAGCACCACACCGCGCGGGGCTTCCAGGGTGGCGGCCAGGCGGCCGGTGAGGGTGTCGCGGAAGGAGGTGAGGGAGCCGCCGTCAAGGGCGCGGTCCCAGACCACCGTTCGGGCGGTGTGCTTGCGCAGCGCGGCGGCCAGTGCCTGGGCCGAGCCGTCCGCCTCGCCCACGATGACCCAGCTGCCCGGTGCCTGTGCGCCGTCCGGCGTCACCCGGGGGGCCTGCTGCCAGCCGATGTCCAGGAGCCAGTCGTCGACCGCCGCGGCACTGGGCGCGGCTCGCCGGGCGAACCGCATACCGTTGACGACGAGGACCACGGCGCCGCTGTCGTCCAGGAGGCGCACGTTGGCCACTATGACTTCCGGGGTGATCTCGCTGACGTGTGCGTGGCAGTACACGGCGCTGTCGGGGTCGCCGAGGATGCGCAGCGCCTGCATCCGCACCGGCAGCACCAGCGCGGAGTCCTCCTCGTTGATCAGCGGCGCCACGGCGAGCTGGGCGCAGAGGTCGAGCAGGACGGGGTGCAGCGGCAGCCCGGACGGCGGGGTCTGCGCCTGGGCCGGTACCCCGACCCTGGCCCAGAAGCTGTCGTTGTGGCGGCCGGTGTGCAGTTCCAGGACGCCGTTGAAGGCCGGGCCGTGGTCCAGTCCGCGCCGGCGCAGGCTGTCGTAGAGCGCCGAGGGCTCCATCGGCATCGGATGGCGCACGCTCATCGCCTCGACGGACCGCGGGCGCAACTCGGGGCGCACGGTCAGCCGGTGCAGCACCGCCTCGGCCTGCCGCTCCCAGCCGCCGGTCTCGTTGCGGGCGAGAATCTCGCACCGGGCCCGGTCCGGTGCGGTCAGGGTGACGACGGTGGAGACCTCGGTCCGCGGGCCCAGCCGCAGCAGCTGCTCGAAGTGGACGTCGGTGACCTCCACCTCGTCGGGTGCCGCGCCGAAGACCTCACAGGCGGCGGCGAGCGCCAGACCGCAGTGCGCCGCTCCGGGGAAGACCGGGTTGTCGTGCACCTTGTGGTCGGCGAGCCAGGGCAGCGCGTCGGTACCGGCGTCGGCGCGCCAGCTGTGCCGCACGGGCTCGCCGGGGAACTCGGAGTGCCGGCCGGGCAGCGGGGCCCGGGGCGCCTCGGCGGCCTGCGCGGGCGCCGTCGCGGCGTCGGCCCAGTGGTGGCGGCGGTCGAAGGTGACGGTGGGGGCGTCCACGAGGTTGCCGTCGTCGTACAGATACCGCCAGTTCACCGGCACACCGGCGCAGTGCGCGGCGGCGAGCTGGGTGCGCAGCGTGGTCTGCTCGTCCTCCTCACGGCGCAGCGTGGGCAGGACGACGGGGTCGGTGACGAGTGAGGCCAGGCTCCGTTCGACGGAGTGGGTGACGACGGGGTGCGGGGAGATCTCGGTGTAGACCACGTGCCGGTCGGCCGCCGCGGCGGCCACCGCCTCGGCGAACCGCACCGGGCGGCGCAGGTTGTCGCACCAGTAGTCGGCGTCGAAGGCGGGGGTGACCCCGGCATCGACGACCGTCGAGTAGAACGGCACCTTCGGCGACCGGGGTGCGAGCCCGGCCAGGGCCGTACGCAGCGCCGGCAGGACCGGGTCCACCAGCGGGCAGTGCGAGGCGACGTCCACGGCGATCGGGAACACCGGGATCTTGCGGGCCTCCCAGGCGGCGGCCAGCCGGCTCACCTCCGTGGTCCGCCCGGCCACGACGGTCGAGTCGGGCGCGGACAGCACGGCCACCGACACCGTCTCGGCCGCGCTGTCGGCGAGTTCCTCGCGCACCCTGGCGGCATCGAGTCCGACGCTCAGCATGCTGCCGCTGCCGGCGATGTCGCTCAGCAGCCCCGAGCGCCGGCAGATCACCCGGACGCCGTCGGCCAGGGACAGCGCACCGGCCACCACCGCCGCCGCGACCTCGCCCATGGAGTGGCCGATCACCGCGGCGGGTTCGACGCCGTGCGCGCGCCAGGTGGCGGCGAGGGCGACCTGGAGGGCGAAGAGGACCGGCTGCACCGTGCCGCAGCCCTGGACGGGTCTGCCGTGCCGGATCACGTCGAGGACGGAGACCTCGCTCTGCGCCGCGATGAGCTCATGGACCTCGGTCAGCGCGTCCAGGAAGGCCGGTTCGGCCTTCAGCAGTCCGCGCCCCATACCGGGCCACTGGGAGCCCTGGCCGGAGAACACCCACACCGGCTGCCGCTCGACCGAGGCGCCCACGGCGCCGGTGACCACCGCCGGGTGCCGCTGCCCCGCCGCGAACGCCCGCAGCGAGCCGATGAGTTCACGGCGGGCGGAGGTCACCACGCCCATCCGGCCGCGGCCCGCGCAGCGCCGCAGCGCCAGGGTGTGCGCGAGGTCGTGCAGCGGGAGGTTCGCGCCGTCGCCCTCCATCCAGTCCGCGAGCCGGGTGGCCGCGGCCGGCAGCACGTCCGGGGAGCCCGCCGACACCAGGAAGACCTCGGACGGCGGCTGCGCGGGCCGCCCGGAGCTCTGCCGCCGGACGGCCGGGGACTGCGGGGCCTGCTCCAGCAGGACGTGGGCGTTGGTGCCCGAGAAGCCGAAGGAGGACACCGCGGCCAGCCGGGTGGGCGTCCGCAGGGGCCAGGCGCTCAGCTCGGTGGGGACGAACAGCCGGGTGCCGACGGCCGAGATGGCCGGATTCCAGCGGCGGAAGTGCAGGTTCGCCGGAATGGTGCCGCGTTGCAGACACAGCACGCTCTTGATCAGTCCGGTGACGCCGGCGGCCGGTTCCAGATGCCCCACATTGGTCTTCACCGAGGTCAGGGCGCAGCGGCCGGGGCCGTTGCCGTAGACGTCGGAGAGGCTGGCGAACTCGATGGGGTCGCCCACCGGGGTGCCGGTGCCGTGGGTCTCCACCATTCCCACGTCCCGCGGGTCGACCCCGGACTGGGCCAGGGCGTCCCGATACAGGGCCCGTTGGGCGGTCACCGATGGTGCCGCCAGCCCTTCGGAGGAACCGTCCTGGTTCGTGGCCGAGCCGCGCAGCACCGCGAGTACCCGGTCCCCGTCCCGTACCGCGTCCGTGAGGCGCTTGAGCACCACCACACCACAGCCCTCACCCCTCACGAACCCGTCGGCGTCGGCGTCGAACGTCCGGCAGCGCCCGCCGGACGAGAGCATGCCCATCCTGGCGAACGACCGGGTGATGCGCGGCTGGAAGGTCAGCGTGACGCCGCCGGCGAGCGCCAGGTCGCACTCGCCGGCGGACAGCGCCTGACGTGCCATGTGCACGGCCACCAGCGAGGAGGAGCAGGCGGTGTCCAGCGCCACGCACGGCCCTTGCAGCCCGAGCAGGTAGGAGATCCGCCCGGCGGCCACACAGTGGCCGTTGGTCAGGATCGACCCCTCCAGTTCCTGGGGGTGTCCGGCGAGGTGATCCATGTAGTCGGTGTAACTGATGCCGGCGAAGACACCCGTGGGGGTGCCGTTCATCCGGTCCGGCGGGAGGCCGGCGTGTTCCAGGGCCTCCCAGGTGACCTCCAGCAGCAGGCGGTGCTGGGGGTCGAGGACATCGGCCTCACGTCCTGAGACACCGAAGAAGGCGGCGTCGAAGCCCGCCACATCGCGCAGGAAGCCACCCTGCCGGGGGGTTTGTTCCCCCTCCGCCGGCCCCGGGAGACCCCCGGGGACCAGGCGCCGTCTTTCCTCGGGCAGGTCGCCCACCGCGTCCCGCTCCTCGACCAGCAGCCGCCACAGGGCCGCGGGCGAATCGGTGTCGCCGGGGAGCCGGCATCCCATGCCGATCACGGCGATGTTCTCTGTTGCGAGTCTGGGTTGCGTCTCGGCTGTCGAGCCGTGCGTGTCGTTGCTCATCGGGGTCTCCGTACGTGGGAGGTGATCTGCCCTTCGTCACACGGCTTCCGGGCTGCCGAGAAGGATGGCGTTCTTCACGCCGCCGACCTGGTAGTTGAGGGACAGCGCGTAGTCGAAATCGAGCGCGCGGGGGCGGATGCCGGGGACGGGGTCGAAGGGCAGCCCCTCGACGGGCTGTTCGCAGTTGGCCGTCGGGCACACCTGTCCCCGTTCGAGCATCATCAGCGTCATGGCGACGCCCAGGCAGCCGGCCGGTGCGCCGTTGTGGCCGAAGCAGCCTTCCTGGGACGTCATCAGCACCGTGCTGTCGGGCCCGTACAGCTCCTTGACGGCGTTCGCCTCGAAGGTGGTGACGACGACATTGCCGTCACTGCCGCCGTGGACATACGGGACGTCGTCGATGTGCCACCGGTCGCCGAGGCAGCGGCGGACGGCGGTGACGAGTTCCGCGCCGGTCTCCTCGCACGCCAGGGGGTTGGCCAGGCCGTCGCGGGTCAGGGCGGTGGACAGCACCTGTCCGTAGACGTGCGCACCGCGCCGGGCGGCGTGCTCCCGGCTCTCCAGGATCACGGTGGCGGAGCCCTCGCCGTGGTTGATGCAGTCCGCCCGGCGGTCGTAGGGCCGCATCAGGGACGTGAAGGACGGCAGCAGTTCCGGCATGTCGGTGGTGCGCAGCGCGTCATAGGTCTGCTGCGCCCCGCCCAGCAGCCGCTGGATGTTCTGGATGAGGTGGACGTTGAACACGTCGACCCCGGTCACGACCGCGACCTCGACCTCGCCCTCGGCGATCATCCGCCGGGCGTTGCCGATCTGCACGGCCGACGAGGCGCAACCGCACGAGACGGTGTAGCAGGGGCCGTTGGTACGGGTCAGGGCCCCTTGGACCAGTGCGACGTCCGACGGCGTGATGGCTTGTTGAGCGGCCACGAACAGCTCCATGGCTTCCGGTGCGGTGGTCTTTCCGGGATCCGCTCTCAGCACCGAGAGATAGCTTTCGATGTTCGCGTCCACACCGCCGCGCCCGACCAGTATTGCCGCTTCGCTCAGCGCCCCGCCGTTAAATGTCAGTCCGGCATCCGCGGTGGCTTCCGCCATCGACACCAGACCGTAACGGTGGGCCGCGGTGTAATGCCGGGAAAAGAACGGCGGGACATCCGGGAGGCGTTCGTCGAACATCTCCTGGGTGAGATCCACCGAGCCGTAGTAGACCTCGTCACGCTTGAGGCAGGTTTGGCCGTTGGAGACGACAGCCCACATGTCGTCGGCCGTGAAGACCGGCTCCGTCCGGCCGGGCAGACAGAATCCGACACCGGTGACGACCACATTCCGGCCGTCATTTCGGCTTTCGGAGTGCCCTGATACTCGCGTCATGACCGGACTCCTTCACTCCTGAGATTCCGCATGTTCCTTCTCCTCTTTGCTCGGCTTTCTCCTGCGGACCGCACGGCGCCTACTCGGCGATTCTTGTGCGGTAGCACCAGCGGTAGACGGGGACCGGCTCTCCGCCGACGTCCACGTATTCGCCGTAGAATTCGAAACGCTCGTACCCGTTGCCCCGCAGGACCCTTATCGGGTCGTTCACGGCGTCACGTGCGTGCTGCGGCAGGGAATTTCCCTCCGGCCCGTCGACGAGGACCAGCATTGTTCTTTTCGCCATGGTTTTCTCCGGTGTTCTGTCGCAGTGGGTTTGTGGGGCGGGCGGGGAGTTGCCGTGGGGGGAACCCGGGTGCAGTCACTGCGGGCTGCGGCCGAGGAGGACGGTGCGCCACCGGACCGGCCGTGTCCGGTGGAGCGACGGGGCGAGGGGCGGTTCGCCGGGGGGGCGGTGGGGGGCGGGCCGGCCGGTCACGGCGGCGTCCCTGGGGGCGGGACGCCGTTTCGGGTGTCCGGATCCGCGGCCAAGCGGACGGCCCGGTGGCGGCGGGGTGCAGGTCGGCGGCCGCGGGGCGGCGGGCCGGACACGGTGCCGGGGAGCTGCGCGCGGGACCCGCGCCGGGCGCACGCCGGTCTCAGCGGACCGGCCGTGCCATGGAGGTGAAGGCGCCCTCGGCGGCGCGGTCGGAGCTCCCGTCGGCGGGGAGCACGGCGCCCACCGGGCCGGCCGTGGGGGACGGCGGCGCGGTGGGCGCGGAGGCGTCGGAGGGGGTGGACGCGGGGCCGGCGGCGGCCGGCGGGGGCCCACATGGCGCCGCGGTGGCGTCGGCGGGGCCGCTACGGGTGGGGGGAGGGGGGACCGGGGCTCCGCCACCGGTGGCCCCCTGGTGCGGGGAGAGAGGCATCGCTGTTCCTTGGCGTCGAGGTTGTGGGACCTACCTGGAGGTGCCGTGGGAGCCGGCCGGAACCGGTCGTGGCGGGGGCGGCGGAAGCCGGTCCGACGGAAGGCACCGGCGGGGACGCCGGGCGGGGGGACAGCCGTCAGCCGGTGCAGCCGGGGACAGGGCCCTGCGGGGCGCGGGTATCCGGGACGGTGTCCCGGCCCTCAGGGGCCGGCAGGGCGGCCGGAGCGTGGCGTGGGCGGCGGGGGCGGCGGGGGGCCGCGGCAGGGGCGGCGCCGGCGGCCTTCGGTACGAGGGACCCGGCCGGTACGAGGCGTCCGCCGGCGCCGGGGACGGGCACCGGTCCGCCCGCCGCGCGGAGGCGGAACCGCCCGCGGGGATTCAGGCGGGCGAGGGGGCGCCGCCGTACCGCCGGGCACGCCGCGCCGGTGCGCCGGAGCCCCGCGGCACCCGAACTGCCGGTGTCGCGGGGAGCGTTGAGGAGCAAGGTGCCGTAAGGCGCCGGTGTCCAGCGGCCGTTGTCCGCCGCGGGTGCCGGGTCGACCGGGGTGGCGAACGCCGACTTCCCGTAGGTGGCCGGGGTCGTGACACTCGTGTCGTCGCCGGCGGAGCCGGGTGCCGGTGCCGCCGCGGTGAGGCTCAGGATCCCGGTGCGGACACCGTCGATCCAGCGAATGAAGGAAAGAGTTCGCATTGAAGCCCCCTGACCGAATGTGGGGGGCCGATCAGCCGGTGCCGAGGAATCGGCACCGGCTGACGGATCCAAAACCCTCTACCGGGGACGCCCATACGGCATCTCGGTCTGACCGCAACCAGGCGCTGGGGCCGGGCCAACGGGTAGGCCAGGTGCCGCTCCCCGGAGAGGATGGGCGGCCCACCGGTTGGATGGAACTAGTTATCCATGCGGCTCGTCGCGCTACAACAGTCAATCGATAAGGCCACCCGTTCGGAGCAGCGCGAAAAGTGGAAACTCGTACCAACTTGCGCAATGGCCTTAGTAGATGCCTTTATTCCACACATGGCTGATGAAGCGTTTGATTGCCGACCGCGCCCGCCCGGTCACCAGCTGGAACCGCCTGGCCAGGCAGGGCGGGCGCTTGTCATTCTTGTGCGCGGAACACATCCGGACCGACCGTCCGGCATTACGCGGCGACGTCGAACCATCACGACCATGACAACGGAAGTCATTACACCATCCCGCGTTCCCGCTCCGCAGCCACATCTCCCTTTGCACTTAGCCTAGTTGGCGCTGCGTCCACAATTCTCCCGTACCTGTGACTGATCCGCGGGAGGCCGCCGGCGCGGACCGTCCGCGCTGTAGAGCTCGGACATTTTCCGGCCTTGGGGCCGGCCCTCGTCCCCCTCCGTGGCGGACAGCACGCCAAAGTGCTCTCCGCCGGAGCTCACAGTTCACTGCACCGCCCCGGGCAAGGGGTGACCGGATTCCTCGATTCCGATTTCGCGCTCCCGAGTGAATCGCGCCATCGGTGCCGGCCGGCCGAATAACTCCCCGATCAGACAAGGGTGATTCGATAATGAACAATGACGCCGGGTATCCGTTTCCCCCCGGGGACGAGATCCATGCGATGTCACTCGCCGCCTACGGGGAACGGCGGTGGCCGGCCGCGATGCACGGCCTGGAAACGCTGACCATGTCCCCGTACCAGGCCGGGTGGCGGCTGCGGGTCGTACCCAGCATCGGCCACGTCCCCGTCCGCGAGGTCACCCGCCGGGTCGTCAATCGCGCCCTGCACTGCTGGATCGCCGACGAATGCGGCCTGTCGACGGTGAAGAACAGCCTTGCCGTGCTCGTCCGCGTCCTGGAGCAGGCCGTACGCGACGGGGTGCTCGACGCCAATCCGGCCCGGGTGGCCGGCTGGCAGCAGGAGTACCAGCGGGCGCAGAGCGAGCGCAGCACGCCCAGGGCGCTGGCCCTGCCGGACGTGCAGACGCTGGAGCGGCTGGCGGCCTCGCTCGTGCAGCGGTCCTCCGACGGCCACGAGGGATGGGGGGACGTCGTCCGGTTCGCCGCCTGGACCGGTACCCGCTTCAGCGAGGTGTCCGCCCTGCAGGCCCAGGACATCGATGTGAGCACCTGGACCTGGCACGTCCAGCGCTTCACCGTGTCCGAACCGGACGGCTTCGGCGACCGGGCCTGCCGGGGCCGGCACCAGCGGGTGGTGCCGCTGCGCCCCGCCGCCCGCGAACTGGCCGCCGCGCGGCTGGAATCGGCGCGCCACCTCCCGCACGCCCGGCTGTTCACCGGTCCGGACGGGAGCCGCTTCACCGCGGCCGTCCTGCGGGACACCACCCGCTGGGACGATGTGGTGGCCGAGCTCGGTCACGAGTACCTCCGGCGCCAGGACCTCCGGCACACCGGACTGACTTGGATGGCGGATGCCGGGCTGCCGCTGCCCTTGCTGTGCGGCGCCTCCGGGCGCCCCCTGGAGGACGCCCGGCGGTATCTGCCTCCCGACCGGCATCCCCTCCCCGCGCAGAGCCATGGGGAACCACCGGCAAGTCCGGCCCCCGCCCGTACACCGGGCGGGGGCCGAACCCTTTTCCTGCAACGGCCTCAGAGGTGACCGCACCGGGCCGCTCCGGCCAGGTCCGGTCGGGCCCGCACGCACCCGTGGACCTCAGGCCGAAGCCCGGACCGGCGCCCCTGGCGAGGGCCCTCACACGTAGGTGAACGTCCCCGCGCTGGCGCTGCCGCCCGCGGTCTGCACGGTCACCTGCACCGTCGAACCGACGGTTCCGGGCGGGACGACCCCGGTCAGGATGCTGCCGCTGACCACCACACTCGTGGCGGGCGCGGCCCCGAACAGCACCGTCGCACCGGCCAGGTTGGTCCCGACGATGGTGAACGTCGCTCCCGCAGAGGCGGTGGCCGGCGTCACCGTACCGGTGATCGTCGGAGCCGGCGGCAGGTAGGTGAACCCGCCGGGAACACTCGCGGTACCCCCCGGAGTCGTCACCACGACCGGGACATTGCCTCCCGCGGCAGGCCCGGCGGGAGTGACACCGAGCAGCACCGTGCCGGTCGGGTCCGTGCCCACCACGGTCGCCGCGTTGCCACCGATGGTGACGGTGGCGTTCTGCAGATGCGACCCGGCGATGACGAACGAGGTACCGCCCGCGATCGGCCCCGCGTTGGGCGTGATGGTCGCTGCGACCGGCGGGACCGGCGCGACGTAGGTGTAGCTCACCGGGTTGCTGGTACCGCTGCCGGTGGTGACGGTGACCTGTACGGTGCCCGCGGCGTGCGCCGGGGCCACGACCGTGACGGTCAGGCCCAGCGGGTCCTGCCCGACGATGGTCGCCGTCGCCCCGCCGAACAGGACGCTGGTGGCGCCCGCCAGGCCGAGCCCGATCAGCGTCACGGTGTTGTTGCCCCCGGGCGGCCCCGAGTTCGGCAGGGCGGCGATCAGAGTGGGCCCGAAGGGAGGCAGTGCTGGCTGCGGTGTGGATGTGGACATCTGGGTCCTCCTGCTGTGTGAGCGCGTAGCCCGGCCCGCTCGTGACAGCGGTGAGGCACACGCCGGAACCGGGCACTGACAGCAGCCGGGCCGCACAGGAGGACGACGCAGGCGGCGCGCCACGGCCGGCTCACCTCTGGCCGGTGAAAAGGGCCGTCGCGTCACTGGCCGCCCTTCGAGCCCTGCAGCGAAGAGGGCTGGTGGGTGGGCCGACTACCGAAGCCCGAGGGGGATGGACGGCCCGCCGACCAGGCACCACCAGTAATCCAGAAGAGTGCACACCGGGCAATCACGTTGACCCCAGAGCACCCTTTCGGCTCAGCGTGCATACCAGACGTCGCACAACACTTCCGCTACGGGAGCGGCGGGGGCCGGGGGCCCGGGGGCGGGCTGAGGCCGCGCCGCCCGGCTGACGGGTTCGTGCCGGCCAACGGGTACACGCCGCCCAACTGCCGGGTCCGCGCCGGCCCTGCCCTTCGCGGCCCCTCCCTCCCCCTCCCCCCTCCTCCCCCTCTCACGCCTCTCCCGCCCCTCACCCCGTCCGTATCCCACTCCCACCCATGGGCCCGGCAGGAACGGCCGCCGTCGCTTCCACCAGTGACGGGTAGTCCGCCAACTCGATCGCTGCGGAGAGTTTTTGCCCCTCCCCCAGCATGGCGGCGAGGGCGGACGGGTCGTTCAGGAGGGCGTTGCGGGCGTCCATGGCCTGCTGGGTGGGCGGGGCCAGGAATTCGCCTGCGCCGCGGCCGCCCTCCTGGCAGCGGGTCACATAGGGGCGCAGCTTCTGTTCGTAGCGGGCGAAGGCCGTGGCGTGGTCGCCGTCGGCGAGGGCCAGTTCACCGGCGAGGACATAGGCGCCGACGACCGCCGAGCCGGTACCCATCCCCCCGACCGTGGCACCGTGGGCGGCGTCGCCCAGGAGGGCTATGCGGCCCGTGGACCACGTCGGCACGTCGACGCGGCTGATGGAGTCGAAGTAGAGGTCCCCGGCGCCCCGGAGACTCCCTATCAGCTCCGGGGTCCGCCAGCCGGCTCCCTCGAAGGCCGCGGCCACCGCCGCCTTCTGGGACCGGAGGTCGCGTCGGTCGTAGGAGAGTTCCTCCGCGGCGAAGACGCAGAAGGATTCGCCTGTGTAGCCCGGTTCCCGGTCACGGCGGGGCACCCGTCCGACGGTGGCCAGCCGGCCCGGTTCGCCGTAGCCGACCTGGCGGGCGCCGAGGTCCCCCGCGTCCTCGGGCAGGTCCCAAGCCGCGACGTAGTAGCCGAGGTGGCTGACGAACTCCTCCTCGGGGCCGAAGGCGAGCCGGCGCACGGTGGAGTGCTGGCCGTCGGCGCCGATCACGAGGTCGAAGGTGCGCGGCGCGCCCCGTTCGAACGTGGCATGCACGCCGTCGGCGGTCTGGGTCAGGCCGGAGAGGGAGTCGCCGAAGACGTACTCGGGCGCACCGCCGGGGGCGGCACCGGGCGACGGAGCCAGGCTGTGCTCGTAGAGGATGCGGGACAGATCCGACCGGAGTATTTCGACCTCGCCGCCGGCGACCTCGGCGGGCATGGAGGCTAGTTGGCGGCCCTGTCCGTCGATGAAGCTCAGCGGGGCGCCGCCGCCGGTGCTGTGACTCTTGATGTCCTCCAGGACGCCCATACGCTCCAGGACCTGGAGGTGGGCCGTGCCGCGGAAGTCGACCGCGAAGCCGCCGCCCCGCAGGGCGGGGGCCACCTCGACCACCGTGGTGCGGAAGCCGTAGCGGCCGAGCCAGTAGGCCAGGGCCGGCCCGGCGACGCTGGCCCCCGAGATCAGCACGCTGCGCCGCCGTGAGGGCACCGCCCCGCGCTCCCTGGCCCGTTCGGGCCGCTCCGGACCGCCGTGTCCCCCTGCTGCTTCGTACGCCATCGCACGCTCCCCCGTCGATCGGTCGGACTGACAGAAGAAACTGTATCCGATGGACGCAGTTTTGTGTACCACGGACGCAGTTTTAGGATGCGGGGGTGGCAGGAGATGACGAGAAGCGCAGCGTGTTCGGGGATCAGGCGGGCAGCGTCGAGTTGCTGTGGGGCGGGCGCGAACGGCCCGGCCGGGGTCCCAAACCGGCACTGAGCCTGGAGCGGATCACGCGGACGGCGCTGGCCCTGGCCGACGCCGGCGGGCTCGGGGCGGTCTCCATGCAGCGGATCGCGGCCGAACTGGACTTCTCCAAGATGTCCTTGTACCGCTATGTGCCGGGAAAGACCGAACTGGTCGCGCTGATGATCGACATGGCGATGGGGGAACCGCCGCCGGACACCCCGGGCCCGGCCGGCGCCGAGCAGTGGCGCGTGGTGCTGCGGGCCTGGGCACAGGCGCTGACGGAGGTCTACGAACGGCACCCCTGGCTACTGGGCGCGGCCGTCGGCCCCCGCGTCATGGGCCCCAACGAACTCGGCTGGACCGAACGCGCCGTCGCCGCGCTCGCCGATACCGGCCTGAGCGGCGGCGAGCAGTTCGACGCCGTGGTCGTGGTGAGCGGCCATGTCCGCGCCCTCGCCCAGGTGTCGGCCTCGATGGGGCTGGGCAGCGCGCGGGCCAAGGAGCCCGAACAGGTCATGAGCGCCGCGCTGAACGAACTGCTCGCCGGCCGCGCCGACCGCTTTCCCGCGATCGCCGCGGCCGTCGCCGCCACCGAGGCCGACGTCACCGCACGTGACCAGGCAGGGGAGTTCGGCCTGGAGCGGATCCTGGACGGCCTGGAGGCCTATATGGGCAGGGCTTAGATTCCACCGGGACGCTACCGGCCGGTGCAGTCGCTACCGTCCGGTGTAGGTGAACTCGTCGTCCGGGCTGGTGGGAGAGGTGGCCTTGCCGACCGTCACGGTGATGTTCACCGTCTGCTGGACGTCGAGCTGACCGGGCGCGGTTGCGGTCATCTGGCCGGTGGAGACGAACTTGGATTCGGCCACCTTGTCCTTGAAGTGCACGGTGGCGCCGTTGGCGAAGCCCTCGCCGTTGATGGTGACCGGGGTGCCGACCTTTCCACTGGTCGGGCTGACCGAACTGACCACTACAGGTGCGGGTCCGCCATAGGCGAACTGCGACATCGCGATGGCCGGGGAGGTGCCGAGGGTGTTGGTGACGCGGACGTGGACGACGCCTGTTCCCTTGGGGACCTTGGCGGTGATCTTGAGGCCGGAGGGGTCGATGGTGGGCGGCTCGGTGCAGGCGAAGCGGCCGAAGTCGACCATGCTGTCCTTACTGAAACCCGTGCCGTTGATGGTCACCGTGTCGCCTGCTGCGCCGAAGGTGGGGCTCAGGTCGGTCACGACCGGCGGGGAAGGCACGTCAGGCGCCCCTACCAGGTCCAGGTAGGTGGAGTTGGCGTGCTGGTAGGCGACCTGGCCGAGGAAGTCCTGGGTGGTTTTGTGGATCAGCTTCTCGGAGAAGCTCGTGTATCCGGTGTTCATCAGGCAGAGCGTGCCGGGCTGGACGTAGACGTTGCCGTTGGTGCGCCTGGCGATCTTCCCGATGAGCAGCTTCACTTCGTCGGTCGCCTGCGGCCCCGGGCTCGGGTACCAGGCGGCGGTGGTGTCGAGATCGGCCCACGCGTGCGGTACCAGGTCGTAGGCGTTGTTCTGGCGCTCGTCGATGACCCACGGAACGGAGTCGAAGTAGTCGACGAAGCTCTGCACGCCGGCGGTGGGAGCGGCATAGGTCATCACCGCGAACTTCGGCTGTTTCGGCCAGGTCTGTGCCTGCAGGTACGGCGCGAGCATGCTGGCGATGCAACCGCCCAGGCTGTGGCCGGTCAGATAGACGGTCGGCTGCGGCGAGGAGGGCGCCGCCTTGAGCGCGACGGAGAGCGCCTGAGCGAGCGTGACGTTCGGGGAGGGAGAAGCGATCGAGCGGGCGGTGACCACTCGTGTGAACGCGTCCTTTGCCCCCTTGGAAACGTAGATGGGCGTCGGCGATCCGCTTTCGGGGAACGGGACGACCGTGCCGACATCGAGGTCCTCGAGGATGTCGATCCAATCGGCGTCCGTTCCGCGAGCGACCACGGCGAACTCGTTCGAGCCGTTGGTGCTCCGTGCGAGGTAGGCCATGTTGTGGTTGGCCTCGCTCAGGGCGAGCCACACCAGCTCCCACTCGTCCTGCGTCGCAAGGCTGGGATCGCTCAGCTGCGCGTCGATGCCGGTGATGATTCGTTTGGTCTGCTGCTCCAGGGTTTCCCCGGACGGACGCGGGGTGGCCCCGGTGGCTGCAAAGGCAGCCAGGGTCATGGTCACCTGGGCGATTGTCGGATCGGGTGCCATCGTCGTTCCTGCTCCTCGGATGTTTGCCGGTGCGGAGGCGGGACGGCCTTCGGCAGCATCAGGGCAGATCTGTGCCGATCCGGCCGTCAGAGCGGATCGCCACCATGAGACCTCCCCTCCGCGTTGTCCGGTGCTTTTCCTGCCGTCAGGTCGACCAGGTTCACCTTGTTGGCCGTTCGTCCTCCGTGTGCGCGGTTCGCCGAGCCGGGTGCGCGGCGCGGTCGCGGGAGCTGCGGTGTCCGCGACGTCCCCCAGCGCGGCTCGCCGCGCGACCCCTCAGTCCGCGGTGCGGGCGGGGGCCGCGGGCAGCGTGTGCAGCCAGTCGGTCAGCAGCCGGTTGACCTCCGTGGGGCGTTCCTGCTGGACCCAGTGGCCGCAGCCGTCCAGGAGGTGGGAGGCGGACAGACCCGGGAGGGTACGGGGGAAGGCCTTGATGGCGTCGGACATCCAGCGGGTGGGGGCGTCGAATTCCCCGCCGATGAAGAGTGCCGGCTGGGTGAGCGGGGCGCCGTTCCAGGCGGCGAGGTCCGCCCAGTCCCGGTCGACGTTGCGGTAGCGGTTGAGTCCGCCGGTCAGGCCGGTCCGCTCGAACTCCCCGGCGTAGAAGTCCAGGTCGGCTTCGGTGAGCCAGGGCAGGGGCAGTCGGACGTCCTCGGGGAAGCGGTCGGACAGCTTCCCTCCCGGGAGGACGGAGTAGCGGGCGACGTCCCCCGGGTCGGACGGCGGCACGGCATCCGACGGCGGCACGGCGTCGCCCGAGAGTGCGGCGTAGAAGCCCGCGAGCCAGCCGCGGACATCGGGCTCGATCTCCGCCTCCGCCCGCCCGGGCTCCTGGAAGTAGCTGATGTAGAACTCCCCGTCGCCGCCGAGCCGTGCGAAGGCCTCGGTGGGCCGGGTCTCGCCCCGGGGCGCGTAGGGGACGCTCAGCAGCGCCACGGCGGTGAAGACGTCGGGCCGCAGGAGTGCGCTGTTGGCGGCGATCGGCGAGCCCCAGTCATGGCCCGCGATCACCGCGGTCTCCTCGCCGAGGGCGCGCACCACCGCGACGTTGTCGGCGACATGGGCCAGCATCCGGTAGGCCGACACCTCGCGGGGCTTCGAGGAACGCCCGTAGCCGCGGACGTCGATGGCGACCGCACGGTAGCCCGCCGCGGCGAGCGCGGGGAGCTGGTGACGCCAGGAATACCAGGACTCGGGGAATCCGTGGACCAACAGGACGAGCGGGCCGGTGCCCTGCTCGACCAGGTGGATGCGGCCGCCGGGGACCTCCACCGTACGGTGCGTCGCCTCCGGCAGCGGGGCGGCGGACGGGTGTGGTCCCGGTGCCGCGCCGGCGGTGGACGGGGACGGTGTGGACGGTGTCGTGGCGGACTGCGACATGCATCCCTCCCAGGGGAGTTCGGCGGTGCTGGTGACGGCGGTGGTGACTTCCGGTCGAGGGCGGACGGCGGAGGGGTCGCGGCCTCCGCGGTCGGAGGGCAACTTCCGTGCGGATTCCCCGCCTTGGCGACCCCTTCGGCCACGATCATGGCACTTCTCCGGGCGGGCGGACGGCCGGGGCCCCGCAGTTCGGACGGGGCCGGGACGGCACGACCCTCTCCCCATATATCGGAAGCCAGGATATAGTGCCGACATGACTCCCCGAGGTATGACGCAAGCTGCGTTCTTCGTCCTCACCGCACTGGTCGACCAGCCGCGGCACGGCTACGGGATCGTGCAGGTGGTCGACGAACTGTCCGAAGGCCATGTGCAGTTGCGGATCGGCACGTTGTACGGCGTGCTGGACCGGCTGGCCGCCGACGGGCTCATCGAGCTGGACCGCGAGGAGGTGCAGCAGGGCCGGCTGCGCAGGTACTACCGGCTCACCGACGCCGGTGGGGCGGCGCTGTCCGCCGAGGCACAGCGGATGGCGGCCGGGGCGCGGGCAGCGACGGAGCGGATGGCCGCCCACCGCCCCTCGGCCGCCGGGCCGGCTCCCGCCGGCGGCTCGGTGCGCCGCCCGGGCCTCGCGGGAGGCACCGCATGACGACCCTGCTCGAACAGCGCTACCGCACCGTGCTGCGCCTGCTGCCCTCCTACTACCGCACCGAGCGGGAGGAGGAGATGGTCGAGGCCTACCTGCACGGGATCGACGAGCGGAACCGGGACGAATTGCGCCCGGCGTGGGGCGAGGTGGCCAGCATCGCCGCCCTCGCCCTCCGCACCCGGATGGGCGCCGCCGGCGCCCCGGCCCGCTACGCCACGCTCGGCGCGGTGGTGCGCCTGTTCGCGCTGCTGAGCGTGTTGCTGCAGGCGGCTTCCGGGCTGACCGGGCAGGCCCTCTTCCTGGCCTGGGTGCGCGGTGCCCCGGCCCGGGACCGGGAGATGGTCCTGACGGGCTTCACCGGCCATGGCGCTCCGGCCGGGCTGTACGAGGTCGTGCGCTGGCTGCTTCCGCTGGCGTGGACGGTGGCGTACCTGGCGCTGCTGCGCGACCACCGGCGCACCACCTTCGCCTTCGCCGCCCTCGCGGCCCTCCCCGGCCTGGCGTCGGCGACGCAGTACCTGGGCGGCGGGCAGGACGCCCTGGTGGTCTCCTTCTCGCTCACGACCGCGGTGTTCTCCTGGCTGACCGTCCTCGCCCTGTGCTGTGGCTTCCACCGCGACGCCCCGCCCGCCCGGCTCCCGTTGGCGTCTCCCGGGCTGGTCCTCCTGGGCACCTGCGTCCTCATGGGCGCGTCGACCGTGGTGTGGCCCGGGGGCGCGGACCCGGAATGGGCCGGCGGTGCGGCGTTCATCGCCGCGGCCGCAGCGTGGCTGATCGCCCGGTTCCGGTGGCCGCAGCACACGCGGGACCCCGCGCTGCCCCTCGCACTGGCCGCGCTCGGCCTCGCCGTGCTGGTGGAGCGGACGCTCGGCCTCGCGTTCCTGGCCGACGCCCACGCCCCCGGCTTCCTCGTCACCGCCGCCGCTGTGCAGGCAGGCGTCATCACCGCCCTGGCGGCAGCCCTGACCACGACCGGCACCCGCGGCCTGACCGCCCGGTGGAGGACCGGCTGAACCCTCCCGCCCCGTCGGCGTCAGGCGAGAGAGGCCCCTAGGGTCTGTCGTTTGGATCAGGCCGGGCTCGCGGGGGCTGGCCCGAGCCAAACGACAGACCCTCGCTCGTAGCCGAGTCCGTTCCGGATGCCGTCCGGTGCACGCCCCCCGAGGGAGAATCACGGCATGCCGACAACTGATCCCACGCCGGATGAACGGGCACCGCTGCACGTCGAAGTCGTCCGTGACGGTGTTCCGACCCCTCTCGATGCCGACGAGATCCGGGTCACCCTGCCGAACGGCATCGTCTTCCACCTGTCCCCTGGGCAGGACCCCGCCGGCTCCGTCGTGGCGGAGATTCCGTTCGCGGGACCGGACGCCGACGAGTTCTCCCACTTCCTGGTGCGGCCAGGCGCCGCCAACCTGCTCTTCCTCACCGCGGAACGGCATGCTCGCCGCACCGGGGAGGAGGGTGGCTGACCGGGGGCGTACCTCACCGGGAGGGGGCGCGGCGCCGCGCCCCGGCGGACGGGCCGCCACCGCGAGCAGCCCCCGTACCGACAGCCCGCGCCCGCTGCCCGACCGGCCCCCGCCCCTACAACCGCACCGTCTTCCTGGGCTGTTGCTTGGCGCCGGTCAGCAGGCCGTGCAGGCTGGCGAATTCGTCGACGCACTTGGCGGTGCCGTTGACCACGCAGTCCAAGGGCTCGTCGGCGACCGACACGGGGACGCCCATCTCCTGGCGCAGCCGCTGGTCCAGGCCGCGGAGCAGGGCGCCGCCGCCGGTGAGGGCGATCCCGCGCTCGACGATGTCGCCGGAGAGCTCCGGGGGGCATTCGTCGAGGGTGCGGTGGACGGCCTGGACGATCGCGTCGACCGGTTCGGCCAGGGCCTCGCGGATCTCCTCCTCGGTGATCTCCTGGATCCGGGGCAGGCCGTTGACGTGGTCGCGGCCGCGGACCGTGTAGGAGGTGGGGCGGTCCGCGGTGCCGTCCTCGTCGGTCTCGATCGGGGTCCAGGCCGCCGAGCCGATCGCGATCTTGATGTCCTCGGCGGTGCGCTCGCCGATGGCCAGGGAGTGCTTCTTCTTGACGTAGGAGGTGACGGCGGCGTCCAGGGCGTCCCCGGCGACCCGTACGGACTGGGCGGTGACCAGACCGCCCAGGGAGACGACGGCGACCTCGGTGGTGCCGCCGCCGATGTCCACCACCATGCAGCCCACCGGCTCGTCCACCGGGAGGCCGGCGCCGATCGCGGCGGCCATCGGCTCCTCGATGAGATGCACCTCACGGGCGCCGGCGGCCTTGGCGGAGTCGACGACCGCGCGCCGCTCCACGCCCGTGATGCCGGACGGGACGCAGATGACCACCCGCGGCCGGGAGAAGCGGCGGCTGGGCAGGGCCTTCTTCATCAGGGCGCGCAGCATCTGCTCGGCGGCGTCGAAGTCGGCGATCACGCCCTCCCTCAGGGGGCGCATCGCGGTGATCCCGGACGGCGTGCGGCCGATGGTCCGCTTGGCCTCCTGACCCACCGCGATCACCTCGCCGGCGGCGTTGACCGCGACGACGGACGGCTCGTTCAGCACCACGCCCTTGCCGCGGGCGTACACCAGGGTGTTGGCGGTGCCGAGGTCGATGCCTATGTCGTACGTACCGGACGAAGTGCTGGACGCCATGGGGAGTTCGTGTGCTCTCTGGAGAGGGGCGGGAATCCTGGGGCATTGCACCGCAGACAACCCCATGGGCTATCAATGGCGTTCAATGCGGGCAATTGATAAGACTACCGGGGGCCCGGATTGGTTCCCGCCACGGCCGTCCGCCGTCTCATCCGCCGCCGTTCCCTTCCGTGTCCCGCACTGTGTCCCCTGCCGCGCCCCCTGCCGCGCTCTCCGCTCCCTCAGGCTCCCGGGACAGCGCCTCGGCCAGGTCGTCGAGGGCGTCGACGAGCAGGTCGGCGGCGCGCAGGGCGACACCGCGGCTCTCGTCCTCCGCGTCCCATCTCTCCCATACGGCGCGCAGCGCGCTCCAGTTCACTTCGCCCCGCTCCCGGACCGCTTCGGTGGCCTCCTCCAGGGAGCTGCGCAGTTCGAAGGCGAAGGCGGTGGCGCCGGGCGAGGCGTCCGCGTCGCGTTCGGGGAGATGGACCTCCAGGATCATGGTGACCCGGCCCATGGTGGCCAGCGCGGCGCCGGCCGCCTTCGCCGAGGCCGGGGAGAGTCCGCGGTGGCGTACGGGTTCCTTCTCGGCGCGGGCCTCGGTCTCCTCCCAGGCCGCGCGGGCCGCACGGGCGTCCAGCAGGGCGTCGCGGATCTGCCGGGGGCGGCGTTCGGCGGGCGTGGCGTAGAGGTCATACACGGCCAGGGCGTAATGGCCGTTGGCGGCCAGCCATTCGGCGAGGCGGTCGCGGAGCCGGGGCGTCTCCCAGGCCGGGAACAGCGCGTACGACAGCATCGCGAGCAGTCCGCCGAGGAGGGTCAGCACGACGCGTTCCTGGACGGTCTGCTGCCAGCCCGTGCCCGCGATGCCGAGCAGGAAGACCACATAGGCGGTCACACACGCCGAGGTCACCGAGAAGCCGGTGCGCATCAGCAGATACATCAGCCCGACGCAGACCACGGCCAGCCCGGCGCTGACGTACAGGCCGGGGTGGGCCAGCGCCATCAGCCCGCCCGCGACGGCGACGCCGACCAGGGTGCCGCTGAAACGGGCGACGCCACGGGAGTAGGTCTGGGCGAAGTCCGGGCGCATCACCATGACGGAGGCGAGCGGCGCCCAGTAGCCGTGGCCGAACGGGAGCCCGGTGCCCAGCAGATAGCCGGCGGCGGCGACCGCGGCGACCCGCAGGGCGTGCCGGAAGACATGGGAGGTCCAACGGGTCTCGCGGTGCAGCGAGCGCAGCGCGACCGGGACCAGCCGGGGGACGCTGGGGCGCAGCAGATGGCCGCGCTCGGCCTCGGTGGTGGGGCGGGTGGCCTCGACCGGCTCATCGGTGAGTTCGACGGCGTCCGCGAGCAGGGAGATCAGGCGGTAGGCGGAGCGGCGGGCGGCGCCGTGCAGCATCGGGCCGGTGGCGGGGACTTCGAGGACGGCCATCGCCTCGGGGGGCAGCCGCACCGGCTTGGCGTGCCGTACCGCGAAGGCGACGGCGTCCAAAACGGTGGCCGCGGCCCCCAGCAGATCGCGGGCGCGGTCGCGCTCGGGCCCTTCCAGCGGGGCGCCGACGACCGGGTCGGCGAGGGAGGCGAGGACCGGGCGGACGCGTTCGGCGAGGCCGCGGGGGCCGTGCAGCTGTACGGGGCGCCGCCTGGCCTGACGCGGGGTCACGGCGGAGGCGATCCGGGCGTCCATCAGGGGCGCCGGGTCGAACGGGGCGACCGGGTCCTGCCGCAGCCGGCGCGCGTAATCCGCCTCGGCGGCCAGCGCGTCGGCGAGCGCGTCGCGCTGGACGCCCCAGGGGCGGACCGGGAAGAGCACGATGAGGGCGGCCTGGACGACGCCGCCGAAGAAGATCAGGGCGGCGTGCTGCAGCGCACCGAGGACGGACGTCGGCAGGGTGACGGTGACCAGCATGATCGCCACGGTCTGGGTGCCGGCCAGCCCGGCGACCGGGCCGATCGCCCACGCCATCCCGGCCAGGAAGGTCCAGCCGGCGAGGAGCAGCACGAAGGCGAGGAGGTGGGCGGCGGCCAGGTAGCCGAGGAAGGTGGAGACCGCCAGGGCGCCGGCGACGGCGAGGGCGAGCACCGGGCGCGGCCGCATGCTGCGCTGGAAGGTGACGATGCCGGAGGAGAACGCGCCGAAGGCGGAGGAGACCGCGAGGGCCGGGTCGCCGCGCCACAGACACAGGCCGATGACCAGGGCGACGCCGACCGAGCCGCGGATGGCGATCAAGGGGGTGAGCTTGGTCCGCTCGATGGTCAGCCCCGAGCGGGCGGCGTCCTTGAGCGCACGCGACCAGGTCATAGCGACGAGGATACGGGCCACGGGCGGGGGTTCCCGGAGGCCACAGGCGGGGTTCCCAGGGGGCGCAGGCGGGGGTTCCCGGAGCGCGCCGGCAGGCCGTGTGGGCGGGTGTCCCGCTCCCACGACCCGGAAAATCCCGGTAAAACAGCCTTCCGTTGAGCGTAAAACATCGCAGGTCAGAAAGGGGATGCCCGGATTCCGCCCGGGTGGTGCGACCAATCCGACACCCCGGAGGGGAAACCAGGCGCCGCGCGGGCCCCCTCTTGCTGTTCAGCCCGGACCATCCCCGGGTGTTCGGCAAGGAGAAGGCCCCGTGCACAAAGCCCTGTTCCGTCCGGTGATCGCGTTGATCGCCCTGACCGTTCTCGCCGCCACGGCAGGCTGCGGCACCAGCGCCTCCCAGGCGTCCCCCGTCCGCTTCGGCGGCCCCAAGACGGGCGCCTCGCTGCACCACACACCCCGGGGGAAGCACTCGCTGGTGCAGTGGCCCACCCGGCCGATCAGCTTCACCGAGGAGAGCCGGGTCGGCGGGGCCGGCCAGAACACCCCGATCGGCGTGACCACCTTGCACGGCCCCAAGTCGGGCTTCACCGGCAAGGTGTGGGTGTGGGCGCCGCCGGAGTACTACGAGAAGCGGAACGCCAACAAGGGCTTCCCGGTGATGGAGGCGCTGCCCGGCTCCTACGGCTACCCCGTCAACTACTGGATCGGCTCCGACCTCAAGCTGGAGGAGAACCTCGCCCAGTGGTCCCAGAACGGCACCAGCCTGCCGTTCATCGTCGTCATGCCGGTGCTGAACCCCAATGACAAGCAGTACTACGACGGCAGCGACATACCGGGCCAGCCGAAGATCGGCACCTGGCTCAGCAAGGACGTGCCCGACCTCGTACGGCAGAACTTCCGCACCCTCAAGACCCGCGACGCCTGGGCGATCATGGGCTCCTCGTCGGGCGGGTTCGCGGCGCTGAAGAACGTGCTGCAGAACCCGGAGACGTTCAAGGTCGCGATACCCAACGGGCCGGACATCGTGCCCGACTCGCCCCTGTGGAACGGCCACGCCAAGGAGGAGCGGGAGAACAACCCGGAGGTCCTGGCCCGCCGGCTGATCGCGCGCGGCGGACCGCCGGTCTACCTCGCCTTCCAGGACGGCTCCCGGGAGAACACGGTGCTGCCGAAGGTGCGGAAGTTCATCCGCCAGTACGGGCACGGCCCCGTGCACACCCGGCTGCAGATCGTGCCGGACGGCACCCACAGCGCGGGCACCTATGTGCAGGGCCTGGGCGAGGGCACGATGCAGTGGGTCAGCGCGCGGATGACGGGGCCGACTGCCTGAGCCAGACCGTGCCCGGGGCCGGGGGCCGCGCCGCCTGACCGGCCGTGACCGGGGCCGGCCGGCTCACCGGCCCCGGGGCCGTCCGGCGACCGCGCGCGGCCCCCGCTCCCCCACCCGGCACCCCGTCAGGACACCACGTCCTTGCGGCCGAAGCCGCGGAACGCCAGGGCGCACAGCACCAGCGCGGCGGACACCGAGACCGCCGAGCCCTGGATCATCCCGGACCACTCCAGCCGGGGCTGGAGGGCGTCCACCCAGGAGTACTGCCAGTGGGCCGGCAGCGCGTCGCGCCAGCTGCCGAGCGCGGTGACCTGGTCGAGGACATTGCCGACGATGGTCAGCCCGACGGCGCCGCCGACCGCGCCCAGCGGTGCGTCGGTCACCGTCGACAGCCAGAACGCCAGCGCCGCGGTGACCAGCTGGCTGACGAAGACATAGCCGGCGACCACCGCCAGCCGGCCCACCGCCTCGCCCGCGGGCAGCGCGCCGCCGGTGGGCAGTTGCAGCGGCCCCCAGCCGTACGCGGCGGTGCCGACGCCCAGCGCGACCAGCGGCAGCAGCAGCATCGCGGCCGCGCTGAACAGCAGCCCCACGGTCAGCTTGCTCAGCAGCAGCCGCGCCCGCGGGACCGGCGCGGCGAGCAGATAGCGCAGCGAGGCCCAGCTCGCCTCCGAGGCGACCGTGTCACCGCAGAACAGCGCCACCGGGACCACCAGCAGGAAGCCCGCCGAGACGAACAGGGCGGTGGCCGCGAAGTTGGCCCCGGAGGCGGTGGCGCCGTCCATCAGGGTGATCCGGCCGTTGTTGCGGCCGCTCGGGTCGCCGCCCACCGCGAACGCCACCACCAGCACGAACGGCAGCAGCGTCAGGATCGCGGCGACCACCAGGGTGCGCCGGCGGCGCAGCTGGCGGCGGGCCTCGACGCGCAGCGGGAGGGTGCGGCGCGGGTGGTAGCCGGGCGCCCGCGCCACCGGGGTCGCGGTCATCGGTCCCCTCCGATCAGGGTGAGGAAGGCGTCCTCCAGGCGGCGGTGCGGGCCGAGGCGGTCCACCGCGATCTCCAACCGGAGGAGTTCGGTGAGCAGTTGGGTGGCACTGGCGCCGTCCAGCCGGACCAGCAGTCCGCCGTCGGCGCGCACGGCCGAGGCGACACCGGGCAGCGCGTCCACCTTCTCCAGCACGGCGTCGGAGACCTCTTCCGCGACGCCGACCAGCAGGGTGTCGCCGGACCCGGTGATCTCGGCGACCGGCCCGGCCTGCACCAGCCGCCCGCCGTCCATGACGACCAGATGCGTGCAGCTCTGCTCCACCTCGGACAGCAGATGGCTGGAGACGATGACGGTGCGTCCGGCGGCCGCGTAACGGATCATGACGTCCCGCATCGCCCGGATCTGCGGCGGGTCCAGCCCGTTGGTCGGCTCGTCGAGGATCAGCAGCTCCGGCAGCCCCAGCATGGCCTGGGCCAGCGCGAGTCGCTGCCGCATGCCCTGGGAGTAGGTGCGCACCGCGCGGTCCAGCGCGTCGCCGAGGCCGGCGATATCCAGTGCCTCGTCGAAGTGCGCGTCGGCAGCCGGCCGGCCGGTGGCCTGCCAGTACAGATCGAGGTTGGCGCGGCCGGACAGATGCGGCAGGAAGCCCGCCCCCTCGACGAACGCCCCGACCCGCGACAGCACCGGGGCGCCCGGCCGCACGGCCTGCCCGAAAATCCTGATCTCGCCCTCGTCGGGCGTGATCAGCCCCATCAGCATCCGCAACGTGGTGGTCTTGCCGGCCCCGTTGGGCCCCAGCAGTCCGAGCACCTGCCCCTGCTCCACCCGGAAGGAGAGGTCCCGTACGGCATAGCCCGCGGCCGACTTCGCATACCGCTTGCTCAACTGGCTGATCTGCAACGGGACCTCGGCGAGCGACGGGTCGGGGGCCGGGGCCGTGATCCGGCGACGGCCGGTGAGCAGCAGCAGCGCGGCGGCCACGGCGGCCGCGGCGGGCAGCGCCCAGGTCCAGGCGGGCAGCGCGGCGGGCGCGGTACGCACCTCGGGCGCGGTGGGCACCTCGATGCCGCCACCCCGCAGCGAGACGGTGTAGGAGGCGGGTTCGGCCGGCGAGGCATAGCCGAGGTCGGTGGCCGACAGCACCAGCCGCAGCCGGTGGCCGGCCGCGAACTCATGGTCGACGGCGGGCAGCCGCAGCCGTACCGTCCGGCCCTCGCGGGCGCCCTCGATGCGGTAGGGCGTGACGAGCTGGGACGGCAGCACCTGGCGGCGGCCGTCCGGCGCGACGTCGTAGACCTTCGCGAACAGCACCGCGTCCGGGGTGTCGGACCGTACGTGCACGGTGGCGGTGGGACTGCCGGTGAGACGGACGGGGGTGCGCAGCGGCGCCGAGACGAAGCCGGCGTACTGCCCGGCGAAGTCCAGGGACAGACCGCCGGCGCCGAGCGAGGAGAGATTGCCGAGCGCGCCGACGCCGGGCACCGCGGAGACGGCGGGCGGGCCGGCGCCGGGCGGGTTGGCGAAGGTCTGCCGGCGGCCGGCGAGGCGGAGGTGCCGCGGAGCGTGGTCCAGGCCCGGGTAGCGGTCCGCGCTCGCACCGCGCATCTGCACCGTGCCGTCGGTGGAGTCCACTCCCCCGGTGCGGCTGATCCGGAACGCGGGCCCGGTGTCCGCGTGCCGGTCGCCCTTCAGATAGCGGTCGAACCAGGCCCTGGTCCGGCCCTCCAGCCGGGCGGCCTCCCGGTCCCCGCCGTCGTGCCCGCCGGCGATCCAGTCGACGTCGACGGGCGCACCGTTGTGGCGGACCGCCCGCCGGATGGCATCGGCCTGGTCGAGCGGGAACAGCGAGTCGGTCTGGCCCTGCATCAGCAGCGTCGGCACCTTGATGCGGTCGCCGACGGCGACCGGGCTGCGGCTCTCCAGGAGCTTGCGGGCCGCGGCGTCCGGCCGGCCGCGGACCGCCACCCGCTGATACATCCGGCACAGCTCGGGCTCGAACTTCCCGCAGCCGCCGGACGTGGCGGGCGGCCGGAGCGCGGAGCCGGTGGGGGTGCCCGCCGAACCGGTGGTGAAGAAGATCCCGGCCCACAGCTTCTTGAACACCCCGTGGGGGAACAGCGCATCGGCCAGGTTCCAGTACGTGATCTGCGGGGCGATGGCGTCCACCCGCCGGTCGTAGCCGGCCGCCAGCAGCGAGATCGCCCCGCCGTAGGAGCCGCCGGCGACCCCCACCCTGGGGTCGCCGGCCTTGTCGAGCCGGACCTCCGGGCGCTTGGCCAGCCAGTCGATCAGCCGGCGCACATCGGCGACCTCGCCCCGCGGATCGTTCAGCCCGATCTTCCCGGTGGACTTCCCGAAGCCGCGTGCCGACCAGGTCAGGACGGCATATCCGTCCCGGGCCAGCTTCTCGGCCTGGGGGCGGAGGTTGGCCTTGGTGGCGCCGAAGCCGTGCGCGAGCAGCACCGCGGGGCGGCGCCCGGCAGAGTGCCCCGGCGCGGTGAAGAAGGAGGTGTCGATCCGTACGTGCCGCGCGCTGCCGGGCTCCTCCGGCATCGAAAGGACCCGGTCCTCGCGGTGTACGGCGGGCGCGGCGTCCGAGGAGGCGGCCGCCGCCCAGGTGCCGCCTCCTAGGAGGACGGCCAGTGCGCCCACGCTGGCGTACAGGCGCCGTCCACGCAGTCTGAGGCCTCGGAGTTCCATGGCCTGAATCCTAGGTACGGACCCCGGCCGGCACCTGGCCCCCCGGGCGGAACCCGGTGGCCTCCCCGGGGAGTAGGGTTCGCCGGCCCCGTACAGCGGATGCGGTACGGGGCCGGCCGGGCCCCTACGCCGGCGCGGGCCCCGTCAGGCGGAAGCGGACGTACGTGGCATCGCTGCTCCAGCGCTCCAGTCCGGCCTTCTGAAGGACGCGGCCGGACGCCGGGTTCGACCGCTCGGTCTGCGCGCCCACCGTGTGCACGCCCGGCGCGGTGAAGGCGAACGCCACCAGGGCGCGGGCGGCCTCGGAGGCGTAGCCGCGGCCCCGCCGGGACGGCACGATGCCGTAGCCGAACTCGACCGAGCCGTCGGCCGGCGGCCAGAACAGTCCGATGGCGCCGACCACCAGACCGCTCTCCCGCTCCAGGATCTGCCGCTGGCCGTAGGCACCGCGCGCGGTGGGGTGGCCGGCGGTGTAACCGGCGATGACCCGGTCGCCGTCCGCGGGGAAGTCGGCGGCCCAGTGCGGCTGCCGCGTCCCGTCGAGGACGGCGGCGAGGTCACCGTCGGACCAGGGCCGCAGCAGCAGCCGCTCCGTCCGTAGATCCGGCGCGGCAGCGTAGGAGGGCGAGGTGCCGGAACCCTGCGGGGCCCGGGAATGCGGGGAGGGGGAAGAAGACATGCGTCACTCCTGGTCGTGGTCGACGACCGGGCCGCGCACCGGCGCTCGGACTCCGGCTCAGGCGGCGGCCCGGACAAAGGCAGGCTGAAGAGGCGTCTGGCGGGCCATAGTCCTCAGCCTCCCTCGTCCGGCAGTGGTCGCACCCGGAGCCCGGGCGCCGCCGCACGGTAGCAACCGGCGGGCGTACGGGGACAGTTGTTTTCGCCGGCCGCCCGGTGATCCCGTCGGCCGCTCCTCGCGGACCCGCGGGCAGTGCCCGAAACCGTCGCCGGTCAGTACCTCGGCGGCCCGAACCCGCCCTGCGGGGACGGCGGGTTGCCGGGCGGCACCGGCGGCGCACCGGCCGGGGGCATCGGCGGGCCGCTGACCGGGGGCACCGGGCCGGCCGGCGACTGCCAGGCGGGCGGGGCCTGCGGCCCGGGCGGTGGGACGAAGCCGGGGCCGGCGAACTGCGGAGCCCGGGACGGCGGGTACCAGGCGACGGCGACCGGCTCGCCGCGGGCCATCAGCGCCAGCAGGGCCGGCGAACCGAGCAGGTCCAGCAGCAGCTGGAGATCGTTGAGGATGCTCAGGCCCGGCATGCCGTCGTCCAGTGTAAAGAGGGCACCGTTGCCGGCCAACGCGATCAAGGTCACCAGGGCGCTGGGCATCGACAGGACCGCCAGCCCGATGGCCAGCCCGCGCGCCGCACCGCCGCGCATCAGGCTGTTGACCCCGGCCAGCGCGGTCAGCACCAGGAAGACCAGTGCGGACCAGCCGGGAGCCAGGCAGAGCAGTGAGCTGAGGACACCCTTGCCGAGATAGAACGTGGTGAAGGAACCACCGCCCTGCGTCAGCAGGTAGATCTGCCAGGCCAGATTGGCCGGCACCATCGCCCCGAGCAGCAGAGCGGCCACCGTCCCGGCCGTCCTGGTCGGGCGCACCGGCGGGTCGCTGGGCTTCGCGCGCGGCCAGGAACGCAGGCCGGTGAGCAGCACGACACCGGCGGCGAACGACAGCAGGAGCACCCCCAGGCTGCTGACGAACACGCCGTCGAAGGTCGTGGTGGCGCTCTCGGCGTGGACGAACCAGCGCTCGTCGCTGGTGTGGCTGCCGGTGCTGATCACCGCCTGGAGCGCGGTGGCGAAGGTGAAGGTGGTGGCCACGGCCAGCAGGCCACCGGCCACCCGCTGCCCGGCAAAGGCGGTGAACACCGCCGCCAACTGGACGAGGGCGAGACCGACATGGAAGGGGGTGGTGACCTGGTTGGTACCGCCGGAGTGCTGGAAGGTCCAGGAATCCCAGAGCCCGCCGATCCCGAACTCGCCCAGGTCGACCACCAGCCAGCAGGCCGTGAAGAGAAAGAACAGCAGGCAGAAAATCCCGCCGGTGATACGGGCGCCCTTGGCGAGCGCCATGGATTGGTGCATTTCGTCCCCCGGTTGTCTTCGTGCTCGGCGAGGGAGCACGGTAGCAACGCGCGGGGGCGCGAGCCCGCCCGGGATCCGGCGCGCTCCCGAAGGACGCGGCACTGTCGCACGCCGCGGGTACCCGCGGCGTGCAAGGGCACGAGGCACGCGCGCACAGCCCCCGGCCCCCGACGGCACGGACCCCCGGCCGGCACGGAGCCGACCGGGGGCCTCAGGGAACCCGTCAGGGCATACGTCGGGGAACCCCTCCGGGCCTCCCTCAGTGGTTGCTGGGGAAGCCCAGGTTGATGCCGCCGTCCGACGGGTCGGGCCAGCGGGTGGTGACGACCTTGCCGCGGGTGTAGAAGTGCACGCCGTCGTTGCCGTAGATGTGGTGGTCGCCGAAGAGCGAGTCCTTCCAGCCGCCGAAGGAGTGGTAGCCGACCGGCACCGGGATCGGCACGTTCACGCCGACCATCCCGGCCTCGACCTCCAGCTGGAAGCGGCGGGCCGCACCGCCGTCGCGGGTGAAGATCGCGGTGCCGTTGCCCCACGGCGAGTTGTTCATCAGCGCGATGGCCTCGTCGTAGGTGTCGACACGTACGACCGACAGCACCGGGCCGAAGATCTCGTCGCGGTAGGCGTCCATCTCGGGCGTGACGTGGTCGAGGAGGGAGATCCCCAGCCAGTGGCCGTCCTCGTAGCCCTCGACGGTGTAGCCGGTGCCGTCGATGACGACATCGGCACCCTGGGCCGCCGCGCCGGTGACGTACGAGGCGACCTTGTCGCGGTGGACCTTGGTGATCAGCGGGCCCATCTCGGAGGCCGGGTCGTCGCCGGGGCCGATCCGCAGCTGGTCGGCACGCTCCTTGATCTTGCCGATCAGCGGGTCGGCGGTCTCCCCGACGGCCACGACGACGGAGATCGCCATGCAGCGCTCGCCGGCCGAGCCGTAGGCGGCGTTGATCGCGGAGTCCGCGGCCAGGTCGAGGTCGGCGTCCGGCAGGACCAGCATGTGGTTCTTGGCGCCGCCCAGCGCCTGGACGCGCTTGCCGTGGGCGGTGCCGGTGGTGTGGATGTACTTGGCGATCGGGGTGGAGCCGACGAAGGAGACCGCGGCGATGTCCGGGTGCTCCAGGATCGCGTCGACCGCCACCTTGTCACCGTTGACGATGTTCAGCACACCGTCCGGCAGCCCCGCCTCGGCGGCCATCTCCGCCAGCTTGAACGCGGCGCTGGGCACCTTCTCGCTCGGCTTGAGCACGAAGGTGTTACCGCAGGCGATGGCCAGCGGGAACATCCACATCGGCACCATCGCCGGGAAGTTGAACGGCGTGATGCCGGCGACCACACCGAGCGACTGGCGGATCGCCGCCACATCGACGCGGGTGGAGACCTGGGTGGACAGCTCGCCCTTGAGCTTCTCGGGGATACCGCAGGCCAGCTCGATGATCTCCAGACCGCGGGCCACCTCGCCCAGCGCGTCGGAGTGCACCTTGCCGTGCTCGGCGGTGATCAGCCGGGCGATCTCCTCACGGTGGGCATCGACCAGCTCGCGGTACTTGAACAGCACCGAGGTGCGCTTCGCCAGCGAACTGGTGCCCCAGGAAGCGAAAGCCTCCTTGGCGGCGCGGACGGCCGCATCGACCTCGTCGGCCGACGCGAAGGCGACCTGCTTCTCCTGCGCACCGGTGGCCGGGTTGTAGACCGGACCGAAGTTGCCGGAGACGCCCTCGACGGGCTTGCCGCCGATCCAGTGGTTGATGGTCTTCATGCGGGGACCTTTCCGGGGTGACGACTCGAAGCTGTGGTCAGAGGTGACGGCGGCGACCGGCGGCCTGCCGGTCGTACGCCTGGCGGGCGGCGAGGGCCGCCGGCCGTGTCGCGGTCTCGGCAACAGGTACATCCCACCAGGCCTGCGCCTCCGGCGCGCCCGGCACTGTGTCGGCCGTTTCGGTCTCGACATAGACACATGTGGGCCTCTTTGCGCCACGCGCCTCGGCGAGCGCGGCGCGCAGCTCGCCGACGGTGGCCGCCCGCAGGACGTGCATGCCGAGCGAGGCGGCGTTGGCGGCCAGATCGACCGGCAGCGGCGCGCCCGTATACGTGCCGTCCCCGGCCCGGAAGCGGTACGCCGTCCCGAAGCGCTCACCGCCGGTCTGCTCGGACAGACCGCCGATGGAGGCGTAGCCGTGGTTCTGGAGGAGGACGAGGGTGAAGGCGAGACCCTCCTGGACCGCGGTGACGATTTCCGTGGGGTTCATCAGGTATGTACCATCGCCGACCAGCGCCCACACCGGCCGGTCCGGGGCGGCCAGCCGGACCCCGATCGCCGCGGGGATCTCATAGCCCATGCAGGAGTAGCCGTATTCGAGGTGGTACTGCCTGCGGGACCGGGCGCGCCAGAGTTTGTGCAGGTCACCGGGGAGGGACCCGGCGGCGTTGAGGAGCACGTCGGTGTCGTCGACCAGCGCGTCCAGCAGGCCGAGGACCTGGGTCTGGGAGGGCCGCGCGGAGTCGTCCGCGGCGGCGTACGCGGCATCCACCCGGCGCTCCCACGCCGCCTTCGCCGCCGTGTAGCCGGCCTCGTACTCCTTCGCGACGCGGTGTCCGGCCAGCTCCTTGCCGAGCGCGTCGAGTCCGGCGCGGGCATCGGCGACCAGGGCGGTGGCGCCGAGCTTGTGGGAGTCGAAGGCGGCGATGTTGAGGTTGAGGAAGCGGACGCCGGGCGCCGCGAACAACGTCGACGAGGCGGTGGTGAAGTCGGTGTAGCGGGTACCGACACCGATGACCAGGTCGGCCGCGCGGCCCAGTTCGTCGGCGGTGGCGGTGCCGGTGTGGCCGATTCCGCCGACGTCGGCGGGGTGGTCGTGGCGCAGCGAGCCCTTGCCGGCCTGGGTGGACGCGACCGGGATGCCGGTGGCGTCGGCGAAGGCGCGCAGCGCGTCCTCCGCCTCGGAGTGGTGGACGCCGCCGCCGGCGATCACCAGCGGCCGGCGGGCCTCGCGGATGAGGCGGACCGCCTCGGCGAGGGCGTCGGCATCGGGGGCGGGCCGGGCGACGCGCCAGACCCGGTCGGCGAAGAACTCCTCGGGCCAGTCGTACGCCTCGGCCTGCACGTCCTGCGGCAGCGCGAGCGTGACGGCGCCGGTGTCGACCGGGTCGGCGAGCACCCGCATGGCCTGCAGCGCGGCCGGGATCAGCGCCTCGGGACGGGTGACCCGGTCGAAGTAGCGGGAGACCGGCCGCAGCGCGTCGTTGACCGACACATCGCCCGCGTGCGGCACCTCCAGCTGCTGGAGCACGGGGTCGGCCAGCCGGGTCGCGAAGGTGTCGCCGGGCAGCAGCAGCACCGGCAGCCGGTTGACGGTGGCGAGCGCGGCGCCGGTGACGAGGTTGGTGGCGCCGGGGCCGATGGAGGTGGTGACGGCCTGCGCGCGGAGCCGGTCGCACTGCCGGGCGTAGCCGACCGCGGCATGCACCATGGCCTGTTCGTTGCGGCCCTGGAGGTAGGGCAGCGACTCGCCGGATTCCAGCAGGGCCTGGCCGAGACCGGCGACATTGCCGTGGCCGAAGATGCCCCAGCAGGCGTTGATCAGGCGGTGCCGCCGGCCGTCCCGCTCGGTGTACTGGTGGGCGAGGAACTCGACCAGGGCCTGCGCGACCGTCAGGCGGCGTGTCGTCGGGGCGTTCATCGGGCGTCTCCTGCGGGCGCTGCGTAGCGGGGAAGGCGGGGGTCGACGGGCTGATCGGGCCAGGTGGCGCGGATCCAGCCGTGGTCGGGGTGATCGCAGATCAGCCACTCGCGGGTCTCCCCCGGGCCGGCCATCACATTGAGGTAGTACATGGCGTGGCCGGGGGCGGCGATGGACGGGCCGTGCCAGCCGTCGGGGATCAGGACCGCGTCGCCGCTGCGGACCTCGGCCAGGACATCGGTGCCGCGGCCGTGCCCCGAGGGGCTCACGCGCTGGTAGCCGACACCGTCCGTGCCGTGTGCGGCCTCGATCTCGAAGTAGTAGATCTCCTCCAGCTCCGACTCCTCCCCCGGGCGGCACTCGTCGTGCTTGTGCGGCGGGTACGAGGACCAGTTGCCGCCGGGGGTGAGCACCTCCACCGCGATCAGCCGGTCGCATTCGAAGGTGCCGGCCGCGCCGAAGTTGTTGACCTGGCGGGAGCAGGCGCCGCTGCCGCGCAGCTCCACGGGGACGCCGGAGGCCGGACCGTACCGGGCGGGCAGCCGCCGCTCGCAGCGGGCGCCCGTGAGCGCGAACCGGCCGCCGAGGCCGGTGGCGATCTGGACATGCGCGTCACGCGGCACGTACGCGAAGTCGGTGACACCGCTGAACACGCTCTCCCGCCCGTCGAGTTCGAGGATCTCGCCGTCATCGGTCAGCACCGTGCAGCCGCCGGACAGCGGCAGCACGATCCACTCGCTGTCGCCGGTGGCGAAGGAGTGGTGGCCACCGGGCGGCAGGTCGAGGATGCGCAGCGAGGAGTAGCCCCAGCCGGCCCGCCCGGGGTCGATGTCCAGCGCGTACGGCCCCTCGGCGGCGGTGGTGGCCTTCAGGTGGAATTCAGTACCCATATGTCGAGTCTCCTGCGGAATGCGCGGCGTTCACAGCAGGCCTACGGCGGTGTCCACGGCAGCGGCGACATCCCCGTCGGCGGGATAGAGCAGCGAGCGGCCCACGACCAGCCCCTGGACCGTCGGCAGCCGCAGCGCCTTGCGCCACTTCTCGTAGGCGGCTTCCTGGTCACGGACGGTGCTGCCGATGTCGCCGCCGAGCAGCACGGTCGGCAGCGTCGTGGTCTCGCAGACCCGGGCCATGGCCTCGGGATCGTCGGTGACCGGCAGCTTGAGCCAGGTGTAGGCGGAGGTGCCGCCGAGGCCGGAGGCGATGGCCACGGAGCGGATGACGGCCTCGGGGCTGAGGTCGTTGCGGACCTTTCCCTCTATCCGGGAGGACAGGAACGGCTCGACGAAGACCGGCAGTTCGCGCGCGGCCATCTCATCGATGGCACGCGCGGTGGCCTCCATCGTGGCCAGCGAGCCGGGGTCCTCGTAGTCGATGCGCAGCAGCAACTTGCCCGCATCGAACCGGAGCCGGGCCAGGTCCTGCGGCCGATGCCCGGTGAACCGGTCGTCCATCTCGAAGGAGGCGCCCGCGAGACCGCCGCGGTTCATCGACCCCATGACGACCTTGCCGTCGAGGGCGCCGAGCAGCAGCAGGTCCTCCAGGATGTCGGCGGTGGCGAGCACCCCGTCCACCCCGGGCCGCGACAGCGCGAGCACCAGACGCTCCAGCAGGTCGAGGCGGTTGGCCATGGCGAACTGCCGGTCACCCACGGCGAGCGCACCGCGGGCCGGATGGTCGGCAGCAATGATCATCAGCCGGCCGCTGTCGCCGAGGAGCGGGCGACGGGTGCGGGCGGCGGCGGCCTCCGCGACGGCTTCGGGGTGCCGGGCCCGCAGCGTCGCGAGGTCACTGATCCGAGGAGTCAAGGCTCAACTCACCTTCTTGAGTGCACAGGTGGGGCGGGCGGACCGCACGACGCGCGCGGCCACGGGGGTCAGCGGCTCGCGAGGAACGCGTCGACCTCGTCGGCCGTCGGCATCGCGGAGGAGCAGGCCAGCCGGCCGGCGACGAGGGCTCCGGCGGCGTTGGCGTAGCGCATCATCGGCTCCAGCTCCCAGCCGGCCAGCAGGCCGTGGCAGAGCGCGCCACCGAACGCGTCACCGGCGCCGAGTCCGTTGACGACCTCCACCGGGGTGGGCGGGACCTCGGCGGTACGCCCGTCACGATGGACCGCGAGCACGCCCTTGGGCCCCTGCTTGATGACGGCGAGTTCGACGCCCTGGTCCAGCAGCGCCTGGGCGCAGGCCTTGGGCTCGCGCAGTCCGGTGGCGACCTCGGCCTCGTCGACATTGCCGACCGCCACGGTGGCGTGCCGCAGCGCGGCTTCGTAATACGGGCGGGCGGCGGCCATCGCCGCGGCACCCTTCGCCCCGCCGTCCCCGGAGGCGCCGCCCTCGCCGCCCCAGAACATCGGCCGCCAGTCGAGGTCGAAGACGGTGGTGCCGACCTTGGCGCGGGCCTGAAGCGCGGCGAGCGTCGCGCTGCGGCTGGGCTCCTCGCACAGCCCGGTACCGGTGATCCAGAAGATCCGGGCCGCCGCGATGGCCTCCTGATCCAGCTCCTCGGGGCGGATGACCAGGTCGGGGGCCTTGGGGCGGCGGTAGAAGTACAGCGGGAAGTCGTCCGGCGGGAAGATCTCGCAGAAGGTGACCGGCGTCGGGTAGGCGTCGACGGCGGTCACCCAGCGGTCGTCCACCCCGAAGTCGCGCAACGCCTGGTGGATGTAGTCGCCGAACGGGTCCCGCCCGGTGCGGCTGATGACCGCGCCGCGGCGGCCGAGCCGGGCCGCGGCGACCGCGACATTCGTGGCGGATCCGCCGAGGAACTTCCCGAAGGTCTCGACCTGCGCCAGCGGCACACCGGTCTGCAGCGGATAGAGGTCCACTCCGATGCGGCCCATGGTGATCAGGTCGTACGGCTCGGTCATGTGCGCCCCTTCGGGTCAGCCGGCGCGGCGGGTTCGGCGAGTTCGGCTCTGAGGAAAGGTCTAACGGGGAGAGTCAGACCCTGTCAATACTTTGTCCTTACATACTGATGTCAAGGAGAGCGATGAATGTGGGCCGAGAGCGTGCGGGGGGAGGTGGGGGCGCCGACGCGGTGGGGGCGGAGGCAGAGGCGGCCACTCGCAACCACGGGCATAGGGGGACCCGCGCACCCGGGGACCCGGGACCGCCCACACCCAGGAGCTTGGGCACCCGCACCCAGGGGCCCGGGGTCGCCCACAGGGCTTGGGCCGCCGCGACGACCAGGACCCTGCGGCCGCCCGCATCCAGAGGGACCTGGGACCGCCGCACGCCCGGAGCCCGAGGCCACCCGAGCCCGACCGGCCTCCCGCCACCCGAGCCCGACCACCACCCACCCGGCACCCCCCCGCACCCCCCGGAACACGCCCCGCCCGGCCCCCGCCCGGCCCCCACTCCGGCGCCCCCCAGGCGACAAAGTCCTTAAGTCCTTATGTCAGGACGAAGTCTTGACACTCCCCGGGGCGGCAGAGAGGCTGTGCCCCACAACCCCACCCCAGCGCCTCCCGGTCACCGCCGACCGGCGAGAGGAGAGCCGCAGCATGTCCGCTTCCCATGCCGCCCCGCCCGTCCTGGACCGCCTCCGCATCGGCTCCGCACCCGACTCATGGGGAGTCTGGTTCCCCGACGACGAGCAGCAGGTCCCCTGGCAGCGCTTTCTGGACGAGGTCGCCGAGGCCGGCTACGAGTGGATCGAGCTGGGCCCGTACGGCTATCTGCCCACCGACCCCGCCGTCCTCCGCGACGAGATCGCCCGCCGCAGCCTGAAGGTCTCGGCCGGCACGATCTTCACCTCCATGCACCACGGCCCGGCCGCATGGGACAAGACCTGGGCGCACGTCTCCGAGGTCGCCACCCTCACCCAGGCGATGGGCGCGGGGCACCTCGTCGTCATCCCTTCCTTCTGGCGGGACGACAAGACGGCCGAGGAGATCGAGCCGCGTGAGCTGACCGCCGAACAGTGGACGCATCTGACGAGCGGCACGGAGCGGCTGGCCCAGCGCGTACGGGACGAGTTCGGGCTGGACATCGTGGTGCACCCGCACGCCGACACCCACATCGACACCGAGGAACACGTCGAGCGCTTCCTGCACTCCACCGACTCCAACCTGGTCAACCTCTGCCTGGACACCGGCCACTACGCCTACTGCGGCGGCGACAGCGTCAAGCTGATCCGCACCTACGGCGAGCGGATCGGCTACCTCCACCTCAAGCAGGTCGACCCGGACATCCTCGGCGACGTCGTCGCCAAGGGCACGCCCTTCGGGCCCGCCGTCAAGCAGGGCGTGATGTGCGAACCGCCGCTGGGCGTGCCCGCGCTGCCGCCCGTCCTGAAGGCCGCCCAGGAGCTGGACGTCGACCTCTTCGCCATCGTCGAGCAGGACATGTACCCCTGCCCGCCCGACCAGCCGTTCCCGATCGCCGAGCGGACCCGGCGCTTTCTGCGGTCCTGCGGCGCCTGAGCCCCCTGAGCCGCCTGAGCCGCCCTGGACTACCGAGGGCCGCTCCGGACCGCCAAGGGCCGCTGGGCCTCCCCGGCCCCCAATAGGCCTCTTGCGCCTGCCTCGTGACGCCTCCTCATACCCCGGCAACGATTACGGAGAGTAATTAGTTTCCAGGGTACATCACACTCTGTAGCACATAAGGACGTGAGGACGACATGACTTCGCTCGGAACCCTCGGTGTGGCGGTCATCGGCACCGGCCGCATGGGCGCCGACCACGTACGCCGGATCGACGAGGTGATCAGCGGCGCCCGGGTGGCGGCCGTGGTCGACATCGACGCGGCCCGCGTCAAGCATCTCGCCGACCGCATCGAAGGGTGTACCGCCTACACCGATCCGGCCGCCGCCATGGACGACCCCGGGGTGGACGCCGTACTGATCGCCTCGCCCGGTCCCGCGCACGAGGCGACGCTGCTGGACGCCTTCGCACGCGATCTGCCGGTGCTGTGCGAGAAGCCGCTGACGCCGGACGCGGCCTCCGCGCTGCGCGTACTGGAGGCCGAGCGGGCGCTGGGGCACCGCCGGGTCCAGGTGGGCTTCATGCGCCGCTACGACGCCGGCTACCGCAGCCTCAAGTCCCTGTTGGATCAGGGCACTTACGGCCGTCCGCTGATGCTGCACAACAAGCACCGCAACGCCGACACCCCGCCCGGCTTCACCAACGCGATGATGATCAACGACTCGGTGGTGCACGAGATCGATGTGACCCGCTGGCTGCTGGACGACGAGATCACGGCCGTACGGGTGCTGCGCCCGTCGCCGACCGGGAACGCCCCCGAGGGCCTCAGCGACCCGCAGCTGATCCTCTTCGAGACCGCGGGCGGCCGGGTCGTGGACACCGAGCTCTTCGTCAACTGCGGCTTCGGCTACCAGGTCAGCTGTGAGGCGGTCTGCGAGGGCGGCACAGCCAGGATCGGTGACGACCACGGGGTGTTCAGCAACACCGCGGGCCACTGGGGCGGCGCCATCCCCCCTGGCTTCGTGGAGCGCTTCGAGGAGGCCTACGACCGGCAGGTGCAGCGCTGGGTGCGCGCCACCCTGCGTGGCGAGGTCGAGGGCCCCAGCTGCTGGGACGGCTATGCCGCGGCCGCGGTGTGCGAGGCGGGCGTGCTCGCGCAGGCCGGCGGCGAGCGGGTGGCCGTCGAACTGATCGAGCGGCCGGCGCTGTACCGCTGAGGCAGGCCCTGCCGTCGAGGCGTGCCCCACCACTGAGGCAGGCCCTGCCGTCGAGGCGTGCCCCACCACTGAGGCACGCCGCCGAGGCACGCCCACCACCGGCCGGCCCCCTCCCGCCCGCCAACGCCACGCCGCCGGGAACGCGCCGCCCCCGCGCTCCCCGCCGCCGCACCGAAAGGCCCCCGCACCGTGCACCTCCCCCCTGGCGCCGCCCGGCGCCGCTCCCTACCACTGCCCGCACCCCCCTCCCCGATCGCCGGTTCCTCCGCCCCGGCGAGCAGGAGTTGACGATGGCCGTTCCGACCAGCCAGGCCGCGCCCGCCGGGCCGTCCGCGGCCGCGCGGGCCCGCAGCGCCCGGCGGTTCCTCGTCGGCATCGCCGTCGTCGCCGCCCTGGGCGGCGCCCTCTTCGGCTACGACACCGGGGTGATCTCCGGCGCGCTCCCCTTCATGGAGGACCACTTCGGCCTCACCTCCCTGGGGGAGGGCGTCATCACCAGCGCGCTGCTGATCGGCGCGGCCTTCGGTTCGCTGATCGGCGGCCGGATGTCCGACGCGCTGGGGCGGCGCAACTCCCTGCTGTGGGCGGGCGCCGTGTTCCTCGGCGGCGCCCTGGCCGTCGCGCTCTCGCCGAGTGTGGTGGCCATGACCGTGGCGCGGTTCGTACTCGGTCTCGCCGTCGGCAGCGCCTCCGTGATCACCCCGCTCTATCTCTCCGAGATCGCGCCTGCGCACATCCGCGGCCGGCTGGTCTCCTTCAACTCGCTGATGATCGTCAGTGGTCAGCTGCTCGCCTATCTGCTCAATGCCGTACTGGCGCACTGGGCGGCCTGGCGCTGGATGCTGGGCCTGGCCGCGCTGCCGGCGGTGGCGCTGTCCGTCGGGCTCCTCTTCCTGCCGGACACCCCGCGCTGGTACATCAGCAAGGGCCGCCGGGACGAGGCGGCCCGGGTGCTGGGCCGTACGCTGCCGGCCGAGGAGGTCCCCGCCGAGCTGGCCCGTATCGATCACGCCCGCGCCTTGGAGGACGATGCCCGGCGCGGCGCCTGGCAGCAGCTGCGGACCCCGTGGGTGCGGCGGCTGCTGCTGGTCGGTATCGGGCTGGCGGCCGTGCAGCAGATCACCGGTGTCAACGCGGTGGTGTATTTCGCGCCCAAGATCCTGGCGTCGACGGGGCTGGCCACCGGTGCCTCGATCACGGCCACCATCGCGGTCGGTGTCATCTCGGTCGTCGCCACCGCGGTCGGGATGTCGCTGATCGACCGGGTCGGCCGCCGGCCCATGCTGCTCACCGGTCTGGCCGGGATGACCGTCTCGCTCGCCCTGCTCGGCGCCTCGTTCCACCTTCCGCACTCCCCCGCGGTCAGCGCCCTGGTGCTCGGTCTGATGGTGCTCTACATGGCCTTCATGCAGGCCACCTTGAACACCGGGGTCTGGCTGCTGCTCGCGGAGATGTTCCCGCTGCAGGTCCGTGGTCTGGCCATGGGTGCCGCGGTGTTCGTGATGTGGCTGGTCAACTTCGGGGTGGCGCTGGCCTTTCCGCTGCTGCTCGATGCGGTCGGCGCCGGCACCACCTTCTGGTTCTTCGGCGCGATGTGTGTGCTGTCCTGGGTGTTCTGCCGGCGGTACGCGCCGGAGACGAAGGGCCTGGCGCTGGAGGACCTGGCGGACGAACTGCGCAAGGCAGCGACTGTGCAAGGAAATTGACGAAACATCACCACATCGCCGGGAACCGCGGCGCGCGGCCCCGGCGTCATCTCGGGTGGAATCACATCCAACGGGGGAAACGGTGGAAAACGTGAATACCAACGCACTCAGTCGCGCCCTCACCCGTACTGCCGTCCTGGCCGCGTCCGCGGGCCTGCTCACCGCGGGGCTGCTGACCGGTCCGGCGTCCGCCGCCGGGCCGGCCGCCGAGCGGGGCGACACACTGGCAGCCTGCGCCTACTACAACGGACGCGCCCTCACCGTCCACGGTCAGCGCGGCGACCGCGTCTCGCAGGTGCAGTGCCTGCTGGCGAACCGCCGCTATCTCCACTGGGGAGACGTGACCGGGTACTTCGGTCCCAAGACCCTGGCCGCGGTGAAGAAGTTCCAGTCCCGGCATCATCTGACCGCCAACGGCAAGGTCGACAAGAAGACCTGGCACGCGCTCTACTACGCCTGACCGGCGCCCGACAGGTCTGCAGCTCATCTGTGGCGGGCCGGTTCCCCCTCCCGGGAACCGGCCCGCCACGGCCGTTCGCACCCCGCCACAGGCCCGTTCGCACCCAACTCCCGGCGTCCGCGGCGCTCCGGCACTCCGGCCGCCGGGTCGGTGCCCCCCGTCGTGTCCCCTCGCGTCCCGTCCCCGTCACAGCCGTCCGCCCCGCGTCACGGCTGTCACCGTCCCGCGGGGCTTCCGTCACAGCCGTTCAACAGCCCCTCCCCGGCGGTTACTCCGTGTCGTTGTCCAGGCACAGGGTGAGTGATCACCAGGCCGTACGCGGCCCCTGCCGGCTCCCCCGGGCCGCGCCTGCGTACGGCGCTCAGGAGGTGGCAGAGATGACCGACCGCAGGCTCTGGTCGTACAAGGAGATCGCCGCGCACATCCAGGTGCAGCCGGACACGGTGCGCTCGTACCGCAAGCACGGGCTGCTGCCCGAACCGGATCTGGTGGAGAGCGGAAAACCGTACTGGTTCGCCGATACGGTCAGAGCGTGGGTGGCCCGGCGGCCCGGCCAACGAGGCCGGCGCTGAGAGCCACCGGACCGGCACCCCGGAACGAGGGCGCGGAGGGTCAGGCGGGCCGCGGCGGTGCCGTCGATCCTCTGATCTCCAGTTCCGGGGCCACGAGTTGTCGCCCTGCGGGGGCGTGCGGGCGTTCCATCCGGTCCAGGAGGCAGCGTGCCGCGCGGCGGCCGACCTCATGGCTGGCGTTGTTCACGGAGTTCAGCCAGAGGTGGCGGATACGGGCGAGGTAGGTGTTGTCGTAGCCGACGAGGGAGAGGTCGGCGGGCACGTCCAGGCCCAGTTCCTGGGCGGCGGACAGTGCGCCGACGCAGGAGATGTCGTTGAACGCGAAGACGGCGGTGGGGCGTTCGGTGCCGGTGTTGCGGGCGGTGTGCGTGGGGCCGAGCAGGCGGACGGCGGCGCGGTAGCCGCCTTCCTCGGTTCCGTCGCCGCTCTCCACTACGGCGTCCGCCGCCAGGCCGTGGGCGCGGACGGCGGCCTCGAAGCCGCGCCGGCGCAGTGCGCCGACCGGCCCCTGCCCGGCGAGGTGGGCGATCCGCCGGTGACCGAGGCCGATGAGGTGTTCGGTGGCGAGCCGGGCGCCGCGTTCGTCGTCGTTGGCGACGAGGTCGGTGTGCGGCAGCCGGGGTTCGTGGTTGCCCGCGATGACGGTCGGCAGCCGCTCGGCGACCTCGGCCAGGCCCGCGGTGTCCGGGAGGGTCCCGACGACGACGAGACCGTCGACCCGTAGTTCCTGGAAAGTGCGGGCGAAGCCCTGGCCGGCCCGCCGGTCCAGCCGTCCGTCGGCCATCAGCATCCGCAGACCGTGCGCCTGCAGCAGGGAGTTGAGGCCGTCGAGCACCTCGACGAACCAGGGGTTGCGCATATCGTTCAGCAGCACGCCGACGGTGTGGGTACGGCGCGCGACGAGGCTGCGGGCCGCGGCGTTCGGGCGGTAGCCCAGTTCGTCGATGGCCGCCAATACGGCCTGCCGCTTGGCGTCGCTGACCCGCGGTGAGCCCTGGAGCACGAGCGAGACCAGCGATTTGGAGACGCCCGCGCGCGCGGCGACACCGCGGATCGTCGGGGCCCGGTCCGCGCCCGGCCGGGCTCCGGACCGTTCACCGGGCGACACATCGGCGCGCTTATTGGACCGTTCCATGGACGGAAATCCTTCCACCGGGCCGGGACAGCGTCAATACTCCGGCGCATACCCCCTGCAGAACGGTTGACATGCGGACATCAGGACATGCAAGGTGCCGGTGCGGCGATGATTGGACCGTTCCAACACGTACATCAACCGGCCCGGCCATGGGGAACCCCGTCATGCCTTCCGGCAGCCCCGGCGGCGCTCCCCCCGGCTTCTCCCACCGCCACCATCGCCGCCGCCCCACTCCTCCCCCTCCCTTCCCCTCCCCCTCCCTTCCCCTCTCCCTCCCCGGAAAGGATCCGAGGCATGAAGATCGGCCTGATCGGCACCGGGCGCATCGGCGCCTTCCACGCACAGACCCTTCGCGGCGTCCCGGGCGTCACCGGCCTTGTGGTCGCGGACGTGGACACCGCACGCGCCGCCGCGCTGGCGGACACCCTCGGCGTACGCGCGGCGCCGGGCATCGCGGAGATGTACGCGGACGGCCTGGACGGCGTGGTGATCACCGCCGCGACCAGCGCCCACGCCACCCTGATCCATCAGGCCCTGGACGCCGGGGTGCCGGTGTTCTGCGAGAAGCCGGTGGCGCCGGACGTGGCGGGCACCCTCGGTGTGGTGGAACGCGCGCGGGCCTGCGGGGTGCCGGTGCAGATCGGCTTCCAGCGCCGCTTCGACGCGGGCTATCGCGCCGCCCGCGAGGCGCTGCACTCCGGCGAGCTGGGCTGGCTGCACACCCTGCGTGCCTGCACCAGTGACCGGACGCCGCCGCCGGCCGGCTACATCCCCACCTCTGGGGGGCTGTTCCGGGACTGCAGCATCCACGATTTCGACATCCTGCGCTGGCTCACCGGCCGCGAGGTGGTCTCGGTCTACGCCCAGGGCGCCAACCGCGGTGCGTCCTTCTTCGCCGACGGCGACGATGTCGATACCTGCGCGGCGCTGCTGCGCTTCGACGACGACACGTTGGCCACGGTCACGGCGACCCGCTACAACGGCGCGGGCCACGATGTGCGACTGGAGGTCTGCGGTTCCGAGGGTGCCCGGGTCGTCGGCCTCGACGACCGTGCGCCGCTGCCGTCCGCCGAGGCGCGGCTGTCCTGGCGCCGGGCGGCCGCTCCGTACGCCACGTTCATGGAGCGCTTCCATGACGCCTACGTCACCGAGCTGGAGGTCTTCACCGAGGTCGCCGCGGGCCGGGTGCCGAGCCCTTGTTCGCCGGCGGAGGCGCTGGACGCGCTGTATGTCGCCGAGGCGTGTGAGCGCTCGCGTCGTACGGGCCTGCCGGTCGCCGTCGCGGAGGTCCGGACCGGGGCGGGCGGGGCGGCTCAGGGCGGCTGAGCGGGCCGTCAGAGCGCGGCTGCGGAGGACGGCCGTCCGCCGCCGCGCTCCGGTCCGTCGCTCTTGTGGGCGCCGCCGCCTTCGTTCTCGCCGCTCTCCTCCGACGAGGCGCGCAGGGTGCGGCGGCGGGCGGCCCACTGGATCGCGGCACCCACGGCGGCGACCACGCAGGAGACGCCGAAGCCGATGCCGGCGGCGTAGAGGGGGCGGCCGGCGGCGGCGCTGCCGAGGTAGCCGAGGCCGACCGAGTAGGTGGCCCAGCTGGCCTCGGCGATGGCGGCGCCGAGCGCGTACTTGCGCAGCGGGTAGCGCAGCACCCCGGAGGCCAGCGCGCCGGCGATGCGCCCGCTGGGCAGGAACCGTACGGCGATCACGAACGGCAGGCCGTAGCGCTGGATCCGGCCGGAGGTCCACTCCAGTAGTGCCCGGCGGCGGGGGTTGCGGCGCATCCAGGTGCGTACGGGTCCGCCGAATCGGCGGGCGGCCAGGTACATCAGCAGGTCCCCGAGCAGGGCGCTGCCCGCGACGATGACGAGGATCAGCGGCAGGAACGCCTGACCCCGGGAGGCGAGGACGCCGGCGGAGACGAGCAGGGCGGAGTTGGGGACGAGTGGCGGCAGCGTGGTGAGCACCAGCAGGCCGTAGAGGGCGAGTACGTCCATCGGCCGCCTCCTCGGATCCGCCCCGAGTCCGTACCCCCAAGGCTGACGCGTGGTGGGGCGCGCGGCAACGCGATGCCCGCGACGACGGCTGGAATTGATACCCCCTAGGGGTATAAGGTGCTTAGGGTCGGAGAGGACCGGCAGTCGCTTGAGTCGCCCCTGGGTCATTCCGGCACTCCGGCACCTGGCACCACATGGCACGCATCGGCACCACAAGGAGAGTCCCCCATGGCTGAGAACAGCTCCTGCTGCACCCCGGAAGGCGCCGGCGACGCCGGCGGCACCGACGGCCGGTCCGGCGAGGTGACCACCACCTACAAGGTGACCGGTATGACCTGCGGCCACTGTGAGGGTGCGGTCTCGTCCGAGCTCGGCGAGCTCGCCGGGGTCAGCTCGGTGCAGGCGGTCGCCGCCACCGGCCTGGTGACCGTCACCTCGAAGGCCCCACTGGACGAGGAAGCCGTGCGCGCTGCCGTCGACGAGGCCGGGTACGAGCTGGTGGGTCGGGCGGCCTGATTCGGGCGCCGCTCCGCATCGCGCGGGCGCGGGTCACACTCGCCCCGGCGGGACGGCCGGCACCTTGTGCGCCGCGCGATCTTGTCGCGTTCGAGAGCAGGCGACCTTGTCGCGTCGAGGAGAGGCGGCCTGGCGATCACGGGTGGCGCCATGCCCCTCTCGTCGGCCTTGGTGGTCACCAAAGGCCTGCGGCCAGGAAAATTCACCTAGTCCTTACAACTGACACAACACCCATACCCCACGGCCCCGATCTCCAAATGGAGACCCTTGACCACATTCGCCCCTATATGGCAAGAGACCCAGATCACACTCATGGGAACGTAACCATTGAGGGGGGTCGTGAGTCTAACCGGGCAGTGCAGGCACCCCCGGCGGGGCTTGCACTGCACCAGCCGTGCCGATCTTGGGGGATCGTGCCCGGCTACGCGTGGCCGGGGCGACGCGCCCGGGGAGCTTTGAGCGGCCCTCCCGAATGTGCGCGTCCCGGCAGATCGCGGTGCTACCCGAACGCCCGGACGGATCCCGTGGGGGGAATCCAACCGGGACACGGGAAGCGCCCCGCGCTCTGGACCCGTGGGGGGATCCGGAGGCGGGGCGCTTTCTTCTTTCTCAGCCCTCGGTGGCCTGCCGGCACAGGGCGGCCGTCAGCGCTCCTCGACCGGCACGAAGTCGCGCTCGACGACACCGGTGTAGATCTGCCGCGGGCGGCCGATGCGGGAACCGGGCTCCTTGATCATCTCGTGCCACTGGGCGATCCAGCCGGGGAGCCGGCCGAGCGCGAAGAGCACGGTGAACATCTCGGTCGGGAAGCCCATGGCCCGGTAGATCAGACCGGTGTAGAAGTCGACGTTCGGGTAGAGCTTGCGCGAGACGAAGTAGTCGTCGGAGAGCGCGTGCTCCTCCAGCTTGAGGGCGATGTCCAGCAGCTCGTCGGACTTGCCGAGCGCGGAGAGGACGTCGTGCGCCGCCGCCTTGATGATCTTCGCGCGGGGGTCGAAGTTCTTGTAGACGCGGTGCCCGAAGCCCATGAGCTTCACGCCGTCTTCCTTGTTCTTCACCTTGCGGATGAAGGAGTCGACGTCGCCGCCGTCGCGCTGGATGCCTTCCAGCATCTCCAGCACGGACTGGTTGGCGCCGCCGTGCAGGGGGCCCCACAGGGCGTTGATACCGGCCGAGATCGAGGCGAAGAGGTTCGCCTGCGAGGAGCCGACCAGGCGCACGGTGGAGGTGGAGCAGTTCTGCTCGTGGTCGGCGTGCAGGATCAGCAGCTTGTCGAGGGCGCTGACCACGACCGGGTCGAGGTCGTAGTCCGCGGCGGGCACCGAGAAGGTCATGCGGAGGAAGTTCTCGACGTACCCGAGGTCGTTGCTCGGGTAGACGACCGGGTGGCCGACCGACTTCTTGAACGCGTAGGCCGCGATCGTCGGGAGCTTGGCCAGCAGCCGGATCGTGGAGATGTGGCGCTGCTGCTCGTCGAACGGGTTGTGGCTGTCCTGGTAGAACGTCGACAGCGCGCTGACCACCGAGGACAGCATCGCCATCGGGTGGGCGTCCCGGGGGAAACCGTCGTAGAAGCGCTTGACGTCCTCGTGCAGCAGGGTGTGGAAGGTGATGTCCTGCTTGAAGTTCGCCAGCTCATCGACGGTGGGCAGCTCGCCGTGGATGAGGAGGTACGCGGTCTCGACGAACGTGCTGCGCTCTGCGAGCTGCTCGATCGGGTAGCCGCGGTAACGAAGAATGCCGTTTTCACCGTCGAGATAGGTGATCGCGGATTTATACGCCGCGGTGTTGCCGTAACCGGAATCCAGGGTCACCAGACCGGTCTGGGCGCGCAGCTTCGAGATATCGAAGCCCTTGTCGCCAACGGTGCTGTCGACGACCGGGTAGCTGTATTCGCCGTCCCCGTAACGCAGTACTACAGAGTTGTCGCTCACGTCATCCCTCACCGACGTTGTGCCTCTTCTTCGAGGTGCCCTGACTGCCTATACCTTCCCCCATTTGAGACCTGGATGTGCACTCGGGGTCGGCCATAGGGCCTCTCAGCGGCACTCAGTGCCGCCCGGGTGCCCATCCTGCCCCTCTTCGCCCTGAATGGGAAAGAGGGGTGGCCTCACATCGCGCCGGCGAGCCGGTGATCGAGTGCCGTGCACCGCCGACCGGCGGATACGGTGCGGACGGCCTGTCCGAGGGCCTTCCGGGAGCCGACCAGCACCACCAAACGCTTTGCCCGGGTCACGGCGGTATACAGCAGATTGCGCTGCAGCATCATCCAGGCACTGGTGGTGACCGGAATCACCACTGCTGGATATTCACTACCCTGCGAGCGATGGATCGTCACGGCATAGGCGTGGGCGAGTTCGTCGAGTTCATCGAAGTCGTAGGGCACCTCCTCGTCCTCGTCGGTGCGGACGGTCAGGCGCTGCTCGTCGGAGTCCAGGGCGGTGACCACGCCGACCGTGCCGTTGAAGACACCATTGCGGCCCTTTTCATAATTGTTCCTGATCTGAGTGACCTTGTCGCCGACACGGAAGACCCGGCCGCCGAAGCGGCGCTCGGGCAGATCGGGGCGGGCGGGGGTCACGGCCTGCTGGAGCAGGCCGTTCAGGGCGCCCGCCCCGGCCGGACCGCGGTGCATCGGGGTGAGCACCTGGACGTCCCGGCGCGGGTCGAGGCCGAATTTCGCCGGGATCCGGCGGGCCGCGACATCCACCGTCAGCCGTCCGGCCTCTTCGGAGTCCTCCTCGGCGAACAGGAAGAAGTCGGCCAGGCCGGTCGTCAGGGGCGGCACGCCGGAGTTGATGCGGTGGGCGTTGGTGACCACCCCGGACTGCTGGGCCTGGCGGAAGATCCTGGTCAGCCGGACCGCAGGCACGACCCCACCCGCCACCCGATCACCGCCCCTGTCCGACGCTCCCCCGGCCTCCGTCCGGGGGGACGCGGCCCCTCCCCCGGCGAGCAGATCGCGCAGCACCTCGCCCGCGCCCACCGACGGCAGTTGGTCGACGTCCCCGACCAGCAGCAGATGGGCGCCGGGCGGCACCGCCTTGACGAGCTTGTTGGCGAGCAGCAGATCCAGCATCGAGGCCTCGTCGACGACCACCAGATCGGCGTCCAGCGGCCGGTCGGCGTCATAGGCGGCGTCCCCGCCGGGCTTGAGCTCCAGGAGGCGGTGGACCGTGGAGGCCTCCGCCCCGGTCAGCTCCGAGAGCCGCTTGGCGGCGCGGCCCGTGGGCGCCGCCAGCACCACCTTGGCCTTTTTGGCGCGGGCCAGCTCGACGACGGAACGGACCGTGAAGGATTTGCCGCAGCCGGGGCCGCCGGTGAGCACCGCGACCTTCTGCGTCAGCGCGAGGCGCACCGCCTGCTGCTGCTCGGGCGCCAGCTCGGCGCCCGTCCGCCGCGCCAGCCAGGCCAGCGCCTTGTCCCACTCCACGTCCTGGAACGCCGGCATCCGGTCCTGGTCCGTGCGCAGCAGCCGGGTCAGCCGGCCGGCCAGGGAGATCTCGGCGCGGTGGAACGGCACCAGATAGACGGCGGTGACCGGCGCGCCCTCCTCGGCGCCCGGCACCTTCTCGCGGACCACGCCCTCCGGGTCCGCGGCCAGTTCGCCCAGACAGTCGATGACCAGGCCGGTGTCCACGCCGAGCAACTTCACCGCATCGGCGATCAGTTGCTCCTCGGGGAGGAAGCAGTGGCCCTGGTCCGTGGACTGCGACAGCGCGTACTGCAGGCCCGCCTTGACCCGCTCCGGGCTGTCGTGCGGAATGCCCACGGACTGCGCGATGCGGTCGGCGGTCAGGAAGCCGATGCCCCACACGTCGGCGGCCAGGCGGTAGGGCTCATTGCGGACGACGGAGATCGAGGCGTCGCCGTACTTCTTGTAGATCCGCACGGCGATGGACGTCGAGACGCCGACGCCCTGGAGGAAGACCATGACTTCCTTGATGGCCTTCTGCTCCTCCCACGCCGCGCCGATCAGCTTCGTCCGCTTGGGGCCGAGGCCGGGCACCTCGACCAGACGCGCGGGTTCGGTCTCGATGACGTCGAGGGTGTCCGTGCCGAAGTGTTCGACGATGCGGTCCGCGATCCGCGGGCCGATGCCCTTGATCAGGCCGGAGCCCAGATAGCGGCGGATGCCCTGGATCGTGGCGGGCAGGACGGTGGTGTAGTTCTCGACGGTGAACTGCTTGCCGTACTGGGGGTGGGAGCCCCAGCGTCCCTCCATGCGCAGCGACTCACCCGGCTGCGCGCCCAGCAACGCGCCGACGACGGTCAGCAGATCGCCCGCGCCGCGGCCGGTGTCGACCCGCGCGACCGTGTAGCCGCTCTCTTCGTTGGCGTAGGTGATCCGCTCCAGGACCCCTTCGACGACGGCTGCGTTGACCATGACCCGACGGTACCGCCGGGGTCTGACAGGCCGCCGCGGACCGGCGTGTCCGGGCCCCATCGAGGGGCCCGCCCGATGGCCGGGCCCCTCGATTCCCCCCTCCATGCCGGCCCCGGATCCCCCCGGATCCCCCCTTGTCGGGACCAGCGTCAGCTATGACCTCTGTGAACGGTCAACGGTTGTGCTCCTTCGCGGGGATATTTCCCGCTCATCCGAGGTGCGCGGGAACGCCGGGCTCACCCGACGTGGGTGCGGAAGCGGTCCACGATCTCCGCCAGCACCTCCGCTCCGTCCCGCGCCCACAGCGCCGGGTTGAAGATTTCCACCTCGATGGGCCCCCGGTAGCAGCCGGCCGCCTCGACCCGTTCGCAAAACCACCGCAGATCCACCGAACCGTCACCGAGCTGCCCGCGTCCCAGCAGGACGCCCTCGGGCAGCGGGGTGACCCAGTCGGCGAGCTGGAACGCGGCGATCCGCGACGGCGCGCCGCCGGCCGCGCCCGCGCGGGCGATCTGCGCGCCGACCGTGTCGTCCCACCACAGGTGGTAGGTGTCGACGACCACCCCCACCTGCGCGGCGGGGAACCGCTCGGCGAGGTCCAGTGCCTGGGCGAGCGTCGAGACCACGCACCGGTCCGCCGCGTACATCGGGTGCAGCGGTTCGAGCGCCAGCCGGACCCCCCGTTCCGCCGCGTACGGCCCCAACTCGCCCAGTGCGTCCGCGATCCGCTCCCGGGCGCCGGCCAGGTCCCGGCTGCCGGCCGGCAGTCCGCCGGAGACCAGCACCAGGGTGTCCGTCCCGAGGGCGGCCGCCTCGTCGACGGCCGCCCGGTTGTCGTCCAGGGCGGCCGCCCGCTCACCCGGGTCCGTCGCTGTGAGGAATCCGCCGCGGCACAGGCTGGTGACCCGCAGCCCGGCGTCCCGTACGAGCCGGGCGGCCGCCCGCACCCCGTACTCGTGCACGGGTGCGCGCCACAGGCCCACGCCCCGTACACCGGCCCGGGCGCATCCGTCGGCCAGTTGGGGCAGCGACCACTGCCGGACGGTCTCCTGGTTGAGGCTCAGGCGGCCGAGGAGGGCGGACAGGTCGTCGCTCATGCGTCCTCCTCGCCGTGGGCGGCGAGGAGGGTGCGCATCCGCCGGGCGGCGCGCTCCGGGTCCGGGAACAGGCCCAGGCCGTCGGCCAGTTCGTAGGCGCGCCGCAGGTGCCCCGGCGAGCGCGCCGACTGCATCCCGCCCACCATGGTGAAGTGCGACTGGTGGCCGGCCAGCCAGGCGAGCAGGACGATGCCGGTCTTGTAGGAGCGGGTGGGTGCCTGGAAGAGGTGGCGGGCCAGCGCGACGGTCGGGTCCAGGACGGCCCGGAAGGCGGCCACGCCTCCGGGGCCCGCGGCGTCGAGATGGCGTACGGCCTCGGCGGCGCGCTGGGCGAGCGGGTCGAAGATGCCCAGCAGCGCATGGCTGAAGCCGTGTTCGTCGCCCGCGATCAGCTCCGGGTAGTGGAAGTCGTCGCCGGTGTAGCAGCGGACGCCCGGTGGCAGCCGGCGGCGCAGCCGTACTTCCCGGCCGGCGTCCAGCAGCGAGATCTTCACGCCGTCCACCGTGTCCGGGTGGGCGGCGACGATCTGGAGGAGCGTCTCCGTGGCGACGTCGTATGCGTTACTGCCCCAGTAGCCGGCCAGCGCCGGGTCGAACATCGGGCCGAGCCAATGCAGGATGACCGGCCGGGTGCTCTGGCGCAGGAGGTGGCCGTACAGCTCCTGGTAGTCGTCCGGGCCGGTGGCGGCCGCGGCGAGCTGACGGGACGCCATCAGGACGGGCCGGCCGCCGGCGTCCTCGACGACGGCGAGCTGTTCCTCGTAGGCGGCCCGTACCTCGGCCAACGTCGCTCCGTGGGCGGGCAGTTGATCGGTTCCGACGCCGCAGGCGAGGAGGCCGCCGACCGCCCTGGCCTCGGCGGCGGAGCGGCGGATCAGCTCGGCGGCGGCCGGCCAGTCCAGGCCCATCCCGCGCTGAGCGGTGTCCATCGCCTCGGCCACGCCCAGGCCGTGCGCCCACAGATGGCGGCGGAAGGCGAGGGTGGCGTCCCAGTCGAGGGCGGCCGGGCCGCCCGGTGTGGTGCCGGCGGACGGATCGGCCACCACATGGGCGGCGGCGAAGACCGTACGGGAGCGCAGCGGGGGACGCGCGGAAGGGGAGGAGGAGCAGGAGTCCGACAGGGGCCGCGGATCCGGGAGCGGCGCCGTGGGGAAACCGGCGTCCGGCCCGGACGGGGAGGGGCGCGCCGGGGCGTTCACCGGCTCAGCTCCGGCACCGGCAGCCGGCGCCCCTCCGCCGAGGATTGCAGCGCGAGTTCCGCGAGCTGGACGCCCCGGGCGCCCGCCGCCAGGTCCCAGCGCCAGGGCTCGTCCCGTACGACGTGCCGCAGGAACAGCTCCCACTGCGCCTTGAAGCCGTTGTCGAAACCGGCGTTGTCGGGGACCTCCTGCCACTGGTCGCGGAACGGCTCGGAGGCCGGGACGTCGGGATCCCAGACCGGCCTCGGCGTGCCGGCGCGGTGCTGCACCCGGCAGTGGCGCAGCCCGGCGACGGCCGACCCCTCGGTGCCGTCCACCTGGAACTCCACCAGTTCGTCGCGGTGCACCCGGACCGCCCAGGAGGAGTTGATCTGCGCGACGATGCCACCGGCCAGCTCGAAGATGCCGTATGCGGCGTCGTCGGCGGTGGCGTCGTACGGGGCGCCCGACTCGTCCCAGCGGCGCGGGATGTGCGTGGTGACGTGCGCCTGGACACTGCGGACCGGCCCGAACAGCTCATGCAGGACGTACTCCCAGTGCGGGAACATGTCGGCCGCGATGCCGCCGCCGTCCTCGGCACGGTAGTTCCAGGAGGGGCGCTGCGCCGGCTGCCAGTCCCCTTCGAAGACCCAGTAGCCGAACTCGCCCCGTACGGACAGGATGCGGCCGAAGAAGCCGCCCTCGACGAGGCGGCGGAGCTTGCGCAGGCCGGGCAGGAAGAGCTTGTCCTGGACGACGCCGTGTTTGATACCGGCTTCCCGGGCCAGCCGGGCCAGCTCCAGTGCGCCCGCGAGGCTGCTCGCGGTGGGCTTTTCGACGTACAGGTGCCGTCCGGCAGCAATCGCTTTCTTGACGGCCGCTTCGCGGGCGGCGGTGACCTGCGCGTCGAAGTAGATGTCGATGTCGTCGTCGCCCAGCACGGCGTCGAGGTCGCAGCTCCAGTGCTGCACGTCGTGGCGTGCGGCCAGGGCCCGCAGCTTGGGCGCGGAGCGGCCGACGAGCACCGGCTCCGGCCGGATCACCGTCCCGTCGGCCAGCACGAGGCCGCCCTGGTCGCGCAGGGCCAGGAGGGAGCGCACCAGATGCTGGCGGTATCCCATGCGCCCGGTCACACCGTTCATGGCGATGCGTACGGTCGTGCGTGTCACGGTCCGGCCCCTCTCGCTCACCGCAGGTAGGCATCCGGACCCAGTAAGCGCTTTCTCCGGCCGGGGCGCCAGCATGCGTGGCGGGGCGGCGAGGGCCGGCGGGGCGGGGCAGCGAGGCGGGAAAGCAGGCGGTGCAATCGGGACAGGCCGAGGGCTGTGCGGATCGGCCCGGGGGGACTACCCTTGACTCAGTCAAACGATGACGCAGTCAATGACGAGGTCCGCCGATGACCACACCACCCGATACGGATACGACGGCCGACACCCCGCCCCCGCGCGACCCTTCAGTCGACCTCCATGAGCTGCGCAGATTCAACCGATTCTGGATCAACCTGATCTGCTCGCTCGACTACGGCCGGCATCTCCCCGCACCGTTCACCGACACCGAGGCCCGGGTCATGTACGAGCTCGCCCGCCGCCAGCGGGTGGACTCCGCGGACCTCCGGGTGACCCTCTCGCTGGATGCCGGCTATCTCAGCAGGCTGCTCAGGGGATTCGAGGACCGCCTGCTGATCACCCGCTCCCGGTCCGAAGAGGACCGCCGCCGGCAGCGCATCATGCTGACGCCGCTCGGCTGGGAGGCGGCCGGGCTGCTGGAGGAGGGTTCCCAGGAAGCCGCGGGCACCCTGCTGGCGGATCTCTCCACGGCGGACCGGGCCCGCCTGTTGTCCTCGATGCGGACCATCCGCGTCCTGCTCGGCGAGGACGCGGAGGATCTGGCCGACGCCCGGGCACCCCGGATCACGCTGCGCACCGCCCGCCCCGGCGACCTGGGCTGGATGGTGGAGCGCAACGCCGCCCTCTATGCCGACGAGTACGGCTTCGATCTGAGCTATGAGGCGCTGGTGGCCCGGATCGTGGCGGAGTACGCCGAGGCCTTCGACCCGCAGTGGGACCGCACCTGGATCGCGGAGCTGGACGGGGAGCGGGCGGGCGCCGTGATGTGTGTACGGGACGGCAGGCCGGGAGTCGCCCGGCTGCGGCTGCTGCTGGTGGAGCCGAGCGCCCGCGGTCACGGCGTGGGCCGTCAACTCGTCGATTCCTGCGTGGAGTTCGCCCGGGAGGCCGGGTACGGCGAGATGGTGCTGTGGACCAACTCCATACTCGACGCGGCCCGCGGCATCTACCAGCGGGCCGGATTCGAGCTGGTCGCCGAGTCGGCGCACCACAGCTTCGGTCAGGACCTGGTCGGACAGGACTGGCGGCTGACGCTCTGACGGGGGCCGAGGCGGCCCCCGGTATCTCCGGCGGTGCCGGTCCGCGGGCCCCGTCGTGCCGCGCCGGGCGGCTCACCCGGCGCAATGAGGGCAGGGACATCGGGGCAGGGGGGAAGGACGGGGAGAGACGGGAGAACATCAGCGACCAGGAGGAGCGCAGGCATGGTCAACACGGGCGGCACGGACGGCTCCACCCCGGCGATGCGATTCGCCTTCTCGACCCTCGGTGTGCCGGGGATGCCGGTGGCGGAGGTGCTGCGGCTGGCGGCCGACACCGGGTATCAGGGGGTGGAACTGCGGGCCCATCCGGAGGAGCCGGTGCATCCGCTGCTCGGGACGCGGGAACGCGCCGCGGTACGCGGCCAGTTCGCCGACGCCGGGGTCGAGATCCTGGCGGTGGCCGGATACGCCAGGGTCGCCGCCGCCCGGGATGCGGCGGGCGAGGAGGAGCTGGCGCACGAGCTGAGCGAGCTGGTGCTGCTCGCGGCCGATCTGGGGGCGCCGTACGTCCGGGTCTTCCCCGGCGGCGGTGACCGCCCGGCGGACGAGGCGGATGCGGACGCCGCCCGGCGGCTGGCCGCGGTGGCCCCGCTCGCCGCCGAACGGGGCGTCCGGGTCCTGCTGGAGACCCATGACTCCCACCGCACGGGCGCGGACGCCGCCCGCATTCTGGGCCCCGTGGGGCATCGTCAGATCGGGGCGCTCTGGGACGTGCTGCACAGCTGGCTCGGCGGCGAGGAGCCCGTCGACACCCATGCCGCACTCGCCCCGCATCTGGGCTATGTGCAGGTCAAGGATGTCGCCTCGGCCGAGGAGCGCGCCCCGCTCCCGCTCGGTGCCGGCGCGCTGCCGCTGGCGGCCGTCCTGGGCACCCTCACCCGGGACCCCGAGGACGCCCACGGCCCCGTGCCGGCTCCCGAGGGCAGCTACGACCAGGGGGCGGGCGGCTGGCTCTGCTGGGAGTACGAGAAGCGCTGGTACCCCCAGGCGGCCGACCTCCCCGACCTGCTGGCCCCGGGCCGCGCACACCTCCAGCGGCTCCTCTCCGCGCCCGCAGCCGGCTCCTGACGCCCGCCCCGCCGCAGGGGGAACGACGCTCGTCTCCAGGCCCACCGCCGGCTCCTGACCCTGCCCGGCCGCAGGGGGAGCGACGCCCCTCCCCTCTCCGGACCCGCAGCCGGCTCCTGCCCCGCCCCACCGCGGAGGGAGCGACACACCTCCCGCGCCCCGCCGCAGGGAGCGCGCCCCGCCCTCTCCCTGACGCCCCATCACACATCCCCGCCCGCCCCGCAATCCCTGGGCGCCACCACGGAAGGAGTCATTGACCGACAATAGTTTTCCGGCTATCCGTGTCTCCTTGGAAGTTTCCTTCACAGAGCCGAGGAAGCCCTCCGGAAGGAGCGCAGATGCACTCCAGACGTACCGTCCTGACCACCGCGGCCGCCGCGGCCGCCGCCGCTGCCGCGGGCGCCGCCCCCGCGCACGCCGCGGCGTCCCCCCATGGGCACCGGCCCCCCTCCCCCGCCACCCGGGCCCGGCTGCGCCGCCTGATCTCCCGCATGACCCCGGAGGAAAAGGTCGGCCAGCTCTTCGTGATGCGGGTCTACGGGCATTCCGCCACCGACCCGGACCCGGCCGATGTCGCCGCGAACCAGAAGGAGATCGGGGTCGCCAACGCCGCGGAGCTGATCGCCAAGTACCACGTCGGCGGCATCATCTACTTCGGCTGGGCGCACAACACCCGTGAGCCGCATCAGATCGCCGACCTCTCCAACGGCATCCAGAAGGCCGCCGCCGCCCAGCGCGTGCCCGTGCCGCTGCTGATCTCCACCGACCAGGAACACGGCATAGTGGCCCGGGTCGGGGCGCCCGCCACGCTGTTCCCCGGGGCGATGGCGCTGGGCGCGGGCCGCTCCCGCGACGACGCCCGTACGGCGGGCCGGATCGCCGGCGAGGAGCTGTTCGCGATGGGCATCCGGCAGGACTACGCGCCGGATGCCGATGTCAATGTCAACCCCGCCAACCCCGTCATCGGCGTCCGTTCCTTCGGGGCGGACCCGCAGGCCGTGGCCCGTATGGTCGCCGCCGAGGTGACGGGCTATCAGGGCGCCGGGGTCGCCGCCTGCGCCAAGCACTTCCCCGGCCACGGCGACACCGACACCGACAGCCATGTCGGGCTGCCGTACATCCATCACACGGCCGAGGAGTGGGAGCGGCTGGACGCGCCGCCGTTCAAGGCCGCGATCGCCGCCGGCATCGATTCGATCATGACGGCGCACATCGTCGTGCCCGCCTTCGACGCGCGCGAGGACCCGGCCACGCTCTCCCGGCCGATCCTCACCGGCATCCTGCGCGAACGCCTCGGCTACGACGGTGTGGTCGTGACCGACTCCCTCGGCATGGAAGGCGTACGGGTGAAGTACGGCGACGCCCGGGTGCCGGTGCTCGCCCTCAAGGCCGGTGTCGACCAGCTGCTGAACCCTCCGGACCTGTCCGTCGCCCACGCCGCCGTCCTCAAGGCGCTCGCGGACGGTGAGCTGACCGAGCGGGACCTCGACGCGAAGCTGATGCGCATCCTGCTGCTCAAGGACCGGCGCGGGCTCTTCGCGAACCCCTACACCACCCACCGGGCGGTGGACCGGGTCGTCGGCATCCGCAGCCATCTCGCCGCCGCGGACCGGATCGCGGACCGCACCACCACCCTGCTGCGCAACGACGCCGGGATCCTGCCGCTGTCCCGGCGCCGGGAGCGCCGGGTGCTGGTGGTGGGCTTCGACGCGGCCGCGCCGTCCGGCACCGGCGGCCCGCCCACCACGGTCCTGGCGAAGGCCTTCACCGAGCTCGGCTTCACCGCCACCGCGCTGTCCACGGGCCTGTCGCCGGGCCGGCAGCAGATCGACGAGGCGGTGGCGGCGCTCGCCGCGCGGGACGCGGTGGTGGTGGCCACCTACAACGTGACCGCGGACTCGCCCCAGCGGAAGCTGGTCGCCGCGCTGCTGGCCACGGGTAAGCCGGTGGTGCAGCTGGCGGTCCGCAATCCCTACGACATCGCCCAGTTGGCCGGGGTGAAGGCGGCGCTGGCCAGCTACTCCTGGACGGATGTGGAGCTGCGGGCGGCGGCCCGGGTGATCGCCGGCCGGCGGAACCCGGCGGGCAGACTGCCCGTTCCGATAATGCGCGCCGACACCCCGACCACGGCGCTCTACCGGATCGGCCACGGCCTGTCGTACTGAGCAAGGGCCGGGACACGAACACGGACACGGCGCGCCCTCCCCACCCGGGGAAGGGCGCGCCGTGTCCGCGGTCGCGGGGCCCTGCAGCCCACGGCCCAGCGGGCGGGCTCTACGGTCCCGCTGCCTTGCTTGCCGTACGGCCCTACGGCCGCAGCAGCGGCATCCGCCGGATCTCCTGCCTGTCCAACTGCTTGTTGAACGGGGCCAGCGGCTTGGCCTCGCCGCCCGGGGCCGGGACGCCGGCCCAGTCGAGGAGCTCGGCGGTGGCCTTGGTGCGGTCGGCTTCCTTCAGCTTGGCGATGTTCGAGCCGTGGTTGCCGCCGGGCACCGTGAAGACGTACGAGTTCCGGGCGCCCCGGCCGAGCTCGAAGTGCTCCGAACTCCACGGGTCGTACTGCCCGTTGACGAACATCATCCGGTTCGCGTGGTGGCGCACCCAGTGGTCGACGTCGGGCATCGCGCGCGCGTCGAAGCGCATCGGGATGTCCTTGGGCACGAACGACCGCGAGTTGTTGATGCCGGGGTACTTCAGCAGGCCGGCCAGGTTCGGGTAGGCGTAGCCGGGCTCACCCAGCTGGGTGCCGGCCTGGTAGTAGTACGGCGTGTACGGCTCCATGCCCTGGTCGGTGTAGCTGTCGAAGCCGCCGACCTTGTCCATCCACGCCCACAGCCCGTCCGTGGAGACGGTCGGCTTGGGGACCTCGGCACAGGCGGTCTCGGCCGGCTGGTACTGCCAGAAGCCGAACACCAGGTCCGTGACCATGACTTCATAGGCCCGGTCGGCGCTGCCGACGGTCTTGAAGGTCTGCTTCTTCTCGTCGGCCCAGTCCTGGAAGCGGCCGACCATCTCCTTGCGGCGCAGCAGAGCCTCGCGCTCGATGGCGGCGAGGTCGGCGCGGCACTGCGCGGTCCCGACGGTCTTGAAGAACCGGTCGTACGCGGAGTCCTCGTCGTTGCGTACGTCGTTGGGCGCGACGTAGGCGACGGTGCCGTCCATGTCGTGCGGGAAGAAGCGGCGGTAGTAGGTGGCCGTCATGCCGCCCTTGCTGCCGCCGGTGTCGATCCAGTTCTTCGCGTAGATACGGTGCAGCGCCTGGAAGATGCGGTGCTGGTCGTCGGCGGCCTGCCGGATGTTCAGCTTCTTCCAGTCCGTGGGAGTGGGCCGCGACGGGGTGAAGTAACGATACTCCAGCGAGACTTGATTGCCGTCGATGATCTTGGTGGGCTCGCTGCGGGACGGCGTGGTGCTGACGTTGTAGCCGGAGGTGAAGAACACCGTCGGGCGGTCGACCGACTTGTGCAGCAGGGTCAGCCGCTGCTGGAACGTCCCCTTCGACGGATGCCGGTGGTCAATCGGCTGGGTGTAGTTCAGGACGAAGTAGCGGTAGCCGTCGACCGGCTTCTCTTCGATGAGGCTCATGCCCGGGATCGCCAGGATCCGGTCCTTGATGTCCTCGGTCTTCGGCTCGGCGGCGGTGGCCGCTCCTGCCGACACGCTGCCGCCGCCCACCGTGCCTATGAGCACGGCGAGTGACAGCAGCCATCTGGTGGCCTTGCGCATGCACCCTCCCCTTGGGATAGCAAAGGTCGGGCTGAACCTATCGGCGCATGTCGGGCGCCACCAGCCCTCGGAGCCATCCGGCGGATCCTCCGGACGGCCGCCGCCGGGGCGGGCGGCGGACGGGGCCGGCCCAGGGAGCCGGGCGGGCAGCGGACGGGCCCGGGCGCAGGGAGCCGCCCGCCCCCGCGCGAGGGCGGGCCCGATCACACGGCCTCAGGCCGCGAGTTCCTCCTCCTCGCCGGTGAACGTGCGCCACAGCTGTGCATAACGCCCGTCGTGGGCCAGGAGCTGGGCATGGGTGCCGTCCTCGGCTATGCGGCCGCGGTCGAGCACCACCACGCGGTCCGCGCGGGCCGCGGTGGTCAGGCGGTGGGCGACGATGAGGGTGGTGCGGCTGCGGGCGGACGAGGCGTCACCCGAGCGGGCGGAGTCCAGCGCGCGCAGCCGGTCGGTGGCCTGATTGACGACCGCTTCGGTGGCGAGGTCCAGCGCCGCGGTGGCCTCGTCGAGCAGCAGCACGTCCGGGTCGACGAGTTCGGCGCGGGCCAGCGCCAGCAGTTGACGCTGCCCGGCGGAGAGGTTGCGGCCGCGCTCGGCGACCTCGTGGAGGTAACCGCCGTCGAGGGTGGCGATCATGGCGTGCGCGCCGACGGCCCGGGCGGCGGCCTCCACCTCGGCGTCGGTGGCGTCCGGGCGGCCGTAGGCGATGGCGTCGCGGACCGTGCCGGCGAAGAGGTAGGACTCCTGGGGGACGACGCCCAGGCGGCGGCGATAGTCCGTCAGATCCAGCTCGCGCAGGTCCGTGCCGTCGATCCGGACGGCTCCCGCGGTCGGGTCGTAGAACCGCGCGACCAGCTTGACCAGGGTGGACTTACCGGCGCCGGTCTCGCCGACGAAGGCCACGGTCTGGCCGGCCGGGATGGTCAGGTCGACGCCGGCCAGCGCCGGCGCCTCCCCGCCGCCGTAGTGGAAGTGGACGTCGTCGAAGGTGATCTCGCCGCGCAGCGTGGGCACCTCGCGGGGCCGCTCGGCGGCGGGCGTGGTCGTCGGCTCGCGCAGCAGCTGCTGGATGCGGCCGAGCGAGACGGACGCCTGCTGGTAGCCGTCGAAGACCTGGGAGAGCTGCTGGACGGGGGCGAAGAACAGGTCGATGTAGAGGAGGTAGGCGACCAGCGCACCGGCCGTGAGGGTGTGGTTGCCGACCCGGTCGGCGCCGACGATCAGCACCAGCGCGGCCGCCACGGACGACAGCAGCTGGACGAACGGGAAGTAGACCGAGATCAGGAACTGGCCGCGGACCCGGGCCCGGCGGTAGGCGTCGCTGCGGGCCGTGAACCGCTCCTCGCCGCTGTCCTCACGCCGGAAGGCCTGGACGATCCGCAGTCCGGCCACGCTCTCCTGGAGGTCGCCGTTGACGACGCTGATCCGCTCGCGGGCCAGCTCGTACGCCTTGACGCTCTGCTTGCGGAAGAAGTACGTGCCGATGAGGAGCGGCGGGAGGGTGGCGAAGACGACCAGGGCCAGCTGGACGTCGATGGCCAGCAGCGCGACGAGTATGCCGAAGAAGGTGAGCACCGAGACCAGGGCGGTGACCAGGCCGGTCTGCAGGAATGTCGACAAGGCATCGACGTCGGTGGTCATCCTGGTCATGATCTTGCCGGTCAGCTCGCGCTCGTAGTAGTCGAGTCCGAGGCGCTGGAGCTGGGCGAAGATCTTGAGGCGGAGGGAGTAGAGGACCCGTTCGCCGGTGCGGCCGGTCATGCGGTTGCCGCCGATCTGCGCGGCCCACTGGGCGAGGACCACGACCAGGGCGAGTGCGGCGGCCGTCCAGACCCCGATCAGCGCCCCGCGCCGGACGCCCTCGTCGATGCCCTGTCGGATCATCACCGGCAGCAGCAGCCCGGCGACGGCATCCACGGCGACCAGCGCCAGTGCGAACCCCAGCGGCCGGCCGAAGCCGTGCAGCAGCCGGCGCAGACCGTAGGAGCGCTCGGGGCGCAGGGCCCGGTCCTCGTCGATGTCGGGGGTGTCGGTGGCCGGCGGCAGGGCGGCGACCTGGGCGAGCAGCTCGGGCGAGGACGGGAGCCCGGCCGTTGCCGCGCCGAGGCCGGGCCCGGCGCCGGCCGCCGTGCGCCCCGCCGTCCCAGCCGCGCCCGCCTCGGCCTCCTGCTCACGGCGGACCCACAGCTCGGGGGTGATCGTGCCGACCGTGCCGTCCGCTCCTCCGTCGGGCTCGGCGGCCTGTGGCCCCCACTCGGGCAGGCCGTCCGTGGCGAACTCGGCGTCGAAGGCGCCCGCGAGTTCGCCCGCGGGGTCGTGTGCGACGCCGCCCAGCTCCTCCGGGTCGGTCAGCAGCCGGCGGTAGAGCGCACAGCGGCTCTCCAGCTCCTCCTGGGTGCCGATGTCGACCAGCCGTCCCCCGTCGAGGACGGCGACCCGGTCGGCGAGCGCCAGGGTGGAGGCGCGGTGGGCGATCAGCAGGGTCGTACGGTCCGCCATGACGCCGCGCAGCGCCTCGTGGATCTCGTGCTCGACCCGGGCGTCCACCGCCGAGGTGGCGTCGTCCAGGACCAGCAGCCGGGGGTCGGTCAGGAGGGCACGGGCCAGGGCGACGCGCTGCCGCTGGCCGCCGGACAGGGTCAGGCCCTGCTCGCCGACCTTGGTGTCATAGCCCTCGGGGAGCGCGGAGATGAAGCCGTCGGCCTGGGCGGCGCGGGCCGCGGCACGCACCTGCGCGTCGGTGGCTTCCGGATGGCCGTAGGCGATGTTGTCGCGTACGGAGTCGGAGAACAGGAAGCTGCTCTCGGGGACCAGGCCGATGGCGCCGCGCAGCGACGTCAGGGTCAGCTCGCGTACGTCGTGGCCGCCGATCAGGACGCGGCCCTCGGTGGCGTCGTAGAAGCGGGGCAGCAGCAGCGACACGGTGGACTTGCCGCTGCCGGACGTGCCGACCACGGCGACGGTCTCGCCTGCCTCGATGCGCAGCGAGAACCCGTTGAGAACGGGGGGCACGGGGCGGAGGGGGCTCGCAGCCGCGGGCTCCCCGTCGTCACTGCGGTGCGGCCGTGCGTAGGCGAAGGTCACCCGGTCGAATTCGACGGTGGCGGGGGCGTCGGCGGGCAGCGCGTGGGCGTCCGCCCGTTCCTGGAGGGCCGGCTCGGTGTCGATCAGCTCGTAGACCCGCTCCACACCGGCCCGCGCCTGCTGGCCGACGGTCAGCATCATCGCCAGCATCCGGACGGGTCCGACCAGCTGCGCGAGGTAGGTGGAGAAGGCGACGAAGGTGCCGAGGGTGATGTGTCCCTGAGTGGCCATCCAGCCGCCGAGGGCCAGCATCGCGACCTGGCCGAGCGCGGGGACGGCCTGCAGCGCGGGGGTGTAGCGGGCGTTGAGCCGGACCGTGCGCAGCCGTCCGGCGAACAGCCGGCGGCTGACCTCGCGCAGCTTGCCGGTCTCCTGCTCCTCCTGCCCGAAGCCCTTGACGACCCGTACGCCGGAGACCGCACCGTCCACGACACCGGCCACGGCGGCCGCCTGGCCCTGGGCGTACCAGGTGGCGGGGAAGAGCCGGGTGCGGCTGCGCCGGGCGATGAACCACAGGGCGGGGGCGACGGCCAGCGCGACGACGGTGAGCAGCGGGGACAGCATCACCATCACGACCAGCGAGATCACGAAGAGCAGGACGTTCCCGATCATCATCGGGATCATGAACAACAGGCTCTGGATCAGCTGGAGGTCGCTGGTGGCGCGGCCGACGACCTGGCCGGTGCTCAGCTCGTCCTGCCGCCGGCCGTCGAGCCGGGCGATCGCGGCGAACATCCGGGTGCGCAGATCGTGCTGGGCGTCCAGGGCGAGCCGGCCGCCGTAGAAGCGGCGTATGTACGTCAGGACGTAGACGACGACCGCGGCGACGACCAGCAGGCCGGCCCAGGGGCCGAGGGGGCGCGCATGCCGGACGATGACGTCGTCGATGATCAGCCGCGGGACGAGCGGGACCAGCGCCAGCACCGCCATGCCGGCGAGCGAGGAGCCCAGCGCGAGCAGCACGTCCTTCTTGTACTGCCAGCAGTCGCGGGTCAGCCGCCGCGCCCAGCCCACTCGTTTCCTGTCCGTCCCCGCCACCCGGTGCCTCCCGCGCCTCGACACTTACCGCATGGCCCAACACCGCCGGCGGCGGTTTTCATCCCGCCGTTACATTTCGGCGGCCGCGGGACCGGGCGCGCGCCGGTGCGGGCAGCGCGACGGCCCCGTCCCGCGGGTGCGGGGCGGGGCCGTCGCCGGGCGTGGCGCAGCGGGCTACTTCAGGCGCTGCACGGTCAGCTCGGTGATCCCCGGATGCGGCTTGGGCTTGCCGCCGGCCGCCGGGGTGCGGTCGCCCTCGACCGTGACCCGTACGTACCGCGCCGTGGTCCGGCCCGAGTATCCGGTGCCCGTCCAGTGCTTTCCGTCCCGGGAGACCTGGACGTTGTACGACTTCGGGCGGGTCGCGGTCCAGTGCGGGGTGATCTGGCCGACGAGGGTGGGCCGGCCGAGGTCGACGGTGAGGGTGCCGGTGGCGGCGTTGGGCACCCATGCGGTGGTGGTGTTGCCGTCCACCGCGGCGCCCGCGTACAGGCCGGGCTCCTCCGAGGTCGCCGTGGCCGGGGTGCAGCGGGCCGCGTTCGAGGTCGCGGTCCGGTCCGGGCGGCGGGTCTTCAGGACGGCCGGCACCCCCCGGCTGACGATCTTGTCGCCCTCGGGCGTCTCGATCTTCATCGATGCCCCGGCGGTCAGCCGCACGGTGGTCTGGTGCGCGCCGATCTCGATGTCATAGGTCCGGCCCTGCCAGTGCAGCCCGCGCAGGGTGACGCCCTGGGACAGCTGCGGCGGCAGCATCGGGTCGAGGTGCACCGCGTTCTCCCGCAGCCGCAGCCCGGTCAGTCCGTTGGTGAAGGTCTGCAGGAAGCCGCCCTTGCCGGTGAGGAAGTCCTGGGCGGGCTTGCCGGCGTGCGGGTCGGTGGCGCCGGCCTTGTTGCCGCGGGCCTCGGAGAACTCCTTGAACGGCCCGCGGACGAACGGCTTGATGGCCCGCTGGAGGTAGGTGTAGGTCGCGCAGCCGGGCTCGCCGATGGCGGCCGCGTCGATGGCGTGCACGGAGTCCGTCATGGCCGGGCCGTCCGGGTCGGTGTGCCCGGCGTAGAAGTCCAGCGTGCGGGCCGCCTGCGCCTTCGACATCGGCCATTCCAGCGGGTACATCAGCAGCACGGTGTCGGCCTGCTTGATGGTCGTGCCCTTGTACCCGGCGTACTGCTCGAAGATCTTCTTCTTGCTGTCGTAGGGGATCCGCAGCTTGTCGGCGATGGTCTTCCAGGAGGCCGGTGCCTGCTCGCCGAGGATCTCGGCGACGCGGGTGGCGTGCCGCAGGGCGGTGGCGGCGCCGGCGTTGGTGAAGACCCCGTCGTTGACGCCGTTGCTGTACTCGTCGGGCCCGGCGACGTTCTTGACGGAGTAGCTGCCGTCGGCGTTACGGGTGGCCCGGGAGGCCCAGAATTCGGCGATGCCCTTGAGGACCGGCCAGCCGCGGGACTTCAGCCAGGCGGTGTCCTTGGTGGCGAGGTAGTACTGCCAGGCGGCCAGGGAGATGTCGCCCATGAGGTGGTTCTGGGTCTTGCAGTGCGGCGGGTCCCAGCTGTGGCACTCGTTCCACAGGTTGCCCTTGCTGCCGCTGGTCCAGGGGTAGAACAGCCCGTCGTAGCCGAGCTTCTTCGCGTTGGCGCGGGCCCCGGCGCGGGTCTTGTAGCGGTAGTCGACGATGGACCGGGCGAGCGTGGGGTGGGTGGCGAGCAGGCTCGGGTACATCCAGGTCTCGGCGTCCCAGAAGACCTCGCCGGCGTAGTTGTCGCTGGTCAGGCCGGTGGGGCCGATGCTGTTGTCGCTGCCGGCGCGAGTGGAGGAGAGCAGTCCGTACTGCGCCGAGCGCACCCAGGACTGCATGTCGGGCTGTCCCTTGACCTCGATGTCGCTGCGCCACAGCCGCTGCCAGGCGGCGGTGTGCCGGGCGAACAGGGCGTCCCAGCCGCGGGCCGCGGCCCGGCGCGAGGCGGCGTCGGCGGCGGCCCGCGGGGAGCGGGAGGTGAGCGCGGTGTCCACGCCGACGTACTTGGTCAGCTCGTAGGAGCGGCCGCTGCGCACCGGGAAGGACACCCGCTGGCGGTTGCTCAGCTTGTCCTGCTGCGGCTCCTGGCGGGGCTGTTGTGCCTGGACGCCGGGCCCGGTCGACAGGGTGGAGGCCACCGTGCCGTCGGTCTTCGTCCCGTCGGTGCGGAACCCGACGTCCATGGTGCGTCCCTGGTGCGAGCCGCCGGCGGCGGACGGCGCCATGCGGCGGGCACCCCGGCCGTCGAGGCCGTCGGTGACGGTGGCCGCGCCGCTCCAGTGGGGCGTCATCCGCAGCCGGACCGCGCCGGTGTGGGCGTCGTTGCGGTCGGCGAGCACGTCGTAGACCAGGTCGGTGCGGCGCCCGTCGGCGGCCGTCCAGGTCAGCGAGGTACGGACGAAGCCGCAGCGCAGGGAGAGGGACTGGCGGTAATGGGAGATCCGGCCGGGTGCGGTGGCCGAGGAGAAGGTGTCGGGGCGGGCCCCGCCGGTGGCGACGTCGAGCGTGGACCAGGTGGGTATCGCGGCGATCGCCTGCCGGCCCTGCACGTCCTTGGGGCCCTTGGCGTACAGCCCGGACACGAACGCGCCGTCGTAGGCGGGCGTCTTCAGCGGCCAGCCGGTCTTGCCGCCGGGTGCGGTGTAGCCGGTGCCGTTGGGTGCGACCCGCGCGCCGAGGTACCCGTTGCCGACGTAGGCGTCGTAGCCGCCCTTGGGGTCGATCTTGGTGGAGGTGGCGGTCCAGCCGTCGCCGCCGTCGCAGGGCTCCTGTGGAGCGCCACCGGCGGGCGGGCCTCCTGCGGGCACCCGGTCGGGCGCCGCGGCCGAGGCCGAGACGGGGGCGAGGACCGCGACCAGGGCCCCTGCGAGCAGCGGGGCGACCAGCTTGCGCGAGCGGCGGGCAGGCCGGGGCCGCCGCTCCGCCCGGTCCCTCGGCGGCCGGTCGACGGGGTGCTGTGCCGAATGATCCATGGTTCTCCGTTGTGACGTGCGCGCCCGTACCGCGTCAGGGCATGCGGAACGGACATCACCGTGAACATCATCAGGCCCCCGCCTGCACGGCACCCTAGGACGTATCCGCCGTTCAGGTCACGGGATCCGCCGCACTCGGTCACCAACGGTTCGTTTCGGGGCCCCCGATTGGTCAGCGAGCCCCGTGCGGCTACACTTTTAGACTGACCAGTCAGATCAAAGGGGAGGGGTGTTCGTGAACACCACCCGCCAGGGGGCGGCGGTCAACGCCCGAGGAATAGGTGTGGAGGGCCCACGGGGGTGGGCGTTCCAGGGCATCGACATCACCGCGGAGCCGGGCGCGCTGATCGCCGTCCAGGGCTCCTCCGGTTCCGGCCGTACCTGCCTGCTGCTGGCCCTCACCGGCCGGATGCGGATCACCGCGGGCGAGGCGACGGTCGCCGGACTCCCGCTCCCGAAGCGCATGGGCACGGTGCGCAGCCGTACCGCCATCGCCCATGTACCCGGCGTCGTCGAACTCGAACCGGCCCTCACGGTCGGCGAACACCTCAAGGAACAGGCCCTGTTGGGCCACCGCTTCCAGGGCCTCGGCGCCTCGCTCCCGTGGGGGAAGCGCCAGAAGGAGGCCACCCGGGCCCGGATCGACGCCGCCCTCGCGGCCGTCCGGCTCGACCCGGGCACCCTCGTCAAGGGCCTGGGGACGGCCGTCCGGGACCTGGAGCGGATCGAGGCGCTGCGCCTCTCGGTCGCCCTCGGGATCATGCACGGCCCGCAGCTGCTGGCCGTCGACGATGTCGACCTCAAGCTGTCGGCGGAGGAACGCGCCGAGGCCTGGCAGCTGTTGCGGGACCTGGCGCAGGCGGGCACCACCGTCGTGGCCGCCGGCAGCGAGGCCCCCGCGGACGCGCTGGTCGTGCGCACCACGCCCGCACCGGCGACCGCGGCCGACGCGGCGCCCGCCGAAGCGGCGCCCGAGGCCGAGGCCGACGCGGCGCCCGCCGACGCACCCGCAGACGAAGCCGCCGACGCACCCGCGGACGACTCCGCCACGGCAGACGGCGCCCACCCCCACACCGACGGGACCGACAAGGAGGAGGCAGCGCATGCGTTCGCCGAGACTGGCCGCGCTTGAGCTCAGGCGGTTCGGCCGGGGGAAGCTGCCCCGGCTGGGCCTGGTGGCCCTGACGCTGATCCCCCTGCTGTACGGAGCGCTGTATCTGTGCTCCTTCTGGGACCCCTACAGCCGCCTGGACAAGATCCCGGTCGCCCTCGTCAACGACGACCGCGGCGCCACCGCCGACGGCAAGAAGATCACCGCGGGCGACGACCTGGCCGACAAGGTCAAGGACAGCAAGACCTTCCACTGGGAGGAGGTCAGCGCCGCGGACGCCGCCAAGGGCGTCGAGAACGGCACGTACTACCTCTCGCTGACCGTCCCCCAGGACTTCAGCAAGCGGATCGCCTCCAGCTCGGGCGACGACCCGCAGACCGGCGCGCTCAAGGTCCGTACGAACGACGCCAACAACTACGTCGTCGGCTCGATCTCGCGGTCGGTGTTCTCCGAGATCCGGGCCAAGACCTCGGCGAGCTCGTCGCGCGCCATGCTCGACAAGATCTTCGTGTCGTTCTCGGACCTGCACGACCAGACCGCCAAGGCGGCGGACGGGGCCGGGAAGGTCGACAAGGGCGTCGGCTCGGCCAAGAAGGGCTCCGGTGACCTCGCGGACGGCCTCGGCAAGCTCAACGAGGGCGCCGGCAAGGTCAGTCAGGGCGCCGGTGACCTGAGCAAGGGCGCCTCTTCGGCCGTCGCCAAGGCCCATGAGCTCAGCGCGGGCGCGGGCCGGGTCGCCGACGGCACCCAGCAGCTCGCCGACAAGGTCCACGGCATCGCCAAGAAGGACCTGCCCTTCCTGCGCAAGCACGGCAAGGAGATCGGCGAGGGCGCGCAGTTCGTCGCGAACGCCACCGAGACCCTCGACGACCTCCTCGACACCCTGCCGAGCGACTCCGCGAAGGCCGCCACCCAGGCCCGCAAGAACGCCGACAACGCCGCGGAGATCTACCAGGACCGCTGCGGCGGGCTGCTGGACACCGACCCCGACTGCACGAAGCTGAAGGCGCTCGCGGACGGCAGCAAGGTGGCCGCCGACGCGGCGGAGAAGGTCAACGACTCCATCGCCGGGGCGGACTTCGGGCCGATCCGCAGCAAGCTGCACGAGGTGCACCAGGGCGCGGTGATGGTCGCCGAGCAGGCACCGGGCATCGGGCAGCGCGCGGACACCGCGATCCGTCAGATCAACGCGCTCAACGCGGGTGCCCACAAGGTCTCCCAGGGCGCGGGGCTGTTCGCGGACGGCATCGGCACCCTCGCCGACGGCGCGGGCAAGGTCGCCGACGGCGCCGGCAAGGTCCACAGCGGCGTCGGCACCGCCAAGGACGGCGCCACCAAGCTCACCGGCGGTCTCTTCAAGCTCAAGGACGGCACCAACCAGCTGGCCGACGGCCTGCACAGCGGCGTCGCCAAGATCCCGGACTACAACAAGAAGGACCGCGACGCCCGCACCGAGGTGATGGCCGACCCGGTCGAGCTGGCCTCCAAGTCGATGCACAAGGCGCCCAACTACGGCACCGGCCTGGCGCCGTACTTCATCCCGCTCTCCCTCTGGGTCGGCGCGATGGTCGCGTTCATGCTGCTCCCGGCGCTGGGCAAGCGAGCCCTGGCCGCGGGCGCCCCGGGCTGGCGGATCACCCTCGGCTCCTGGCTGCCCGCCTACGCCGTCGGCGTCGTACAGGTCCTGGCCCTGATGGCCGTCCTGCACTGGGGCCTGGGCCTGCAGATGGCCCGCTCGGCCGGCACCGTCGGCTTCCTGCTGCTGGCCACGGCCTGCTTCACCGCCATCATCCAGCTGCTGGGCGCGTTCTTCGGACCGGCCGGCCGGGTGCTGACCCTGATCGTGCTGATGCTCCAGCTGACCTCGGCGGGCGGCACCTACCCGGTGCAGACCAGCCCCGGGTTCTTCGCCGCCATCCACCCGTTCCTGCCGATGAGTTACGTGGTCGACGGCCTGCGCCGGCTGATCACCGGCGGTGACCTCGGCATCGTCTGGCAGGGCTGCGGTGTCCTGGTGGCCTTCACCCTCGGCGCGCTGGCCCTGACCGCCCTCACGGCGCGCGGCCGGCAGGTCGTACGGATGAAGGACCTGCACCCGGAACTGAGCCTGTGAGTGTGCTCCCGGTCTCCCGGGGCGGTGCCGGCGACGGCGCCGCCCCGGGGGCCGCCCCCGCGCCCCGGCGTGCCTCGACGCGCCGCCGGATCTTCGACGCCGCCGTCGTCCTCATCGCGGAACAGGGCTTCTCGGCCACCACCGTCGACGAGATCGCCGACCGCGCCGGCGTCGCCAAGGGCACCGTCTACTACAACTTCGCCAGCAAGAACGTCCTCTACGAGGAGCTGCTCCGGGACGGCATGGACCTGCTCGCCGGCTCGCTGCGCCGGGCCGCCGACGCAGCGGTGGCCGCCGGCGGCACCCGGGTCGACGCCCTGGACGCCATGATCCGGGCCGGCCTGGACTTCATCGCCGGCTCCCCCGCCCTGATGCAGCTCTACGTCGCCGAACTGTGGCGCACCAACCGCACCTGGCGCGCCACCCTCACCTCCGTCCGCGGCCGGGCCCTGACCGTCGTCGAGTCCGTCCTGCACGACGCCGTGGCCACCGGCGAACTCTCCGCCGAACTCGACATCTCCCTCACCGCCTCCGCCCTCCTGGGCATGGTCCTGGTGGCCGCCCTGGACTGGCAGTCCTTCCAGCCCGACCGCTCCGTCGAGGACGTCCACGCGGCGCTGTCGCGGCTGTTGCAGGGGCGGGTGGGCGCGGGCGGGTGCTAGCCCCCACCCGGCGGCACGGCTGCCGCACGGACACCGGCCCGGTCGTGGACAGTTGCCCCCGACCGGGCCGGTGTCACGCATGCCGCTCGCCGGCCGGTGAGCGGACGGGCGGTCAGGGTTCGATGACTCCCGCGTGGTCGCTGGACGGCGACAGGATGGCTGTCGGGGTGGTCGCGCCGGCGAAGGTGGCGTCGTAGCCGCCGTTGAGGAGGATGAGACTCAACAGGAGCGTCTCATTCAGCCGGGCGGTGCCCTGGGCGTCGGTGGTGGCGGTGCCCATGAGGTTGCTGCCGATGTGGAACACGATGGTCTGGCCGGGCACCGGCAGACCGGTGACCTGGTCGGTCAGCGTGGCCGTCAGGAACGGGAAGTACACGTGCGGCGGGAACAGCTTCGTCAGCGCCGGGGTCGCGGTCAGCGAGGTGGCGTGGACCGGGACGATGTAGGTGAAGCCGCCCACCACAGTGGTGCTGCCACCGGGGGTGGTGACGGTGACGTCCGCCGGGCCGGCCGCCCCGGGCGGAGTGGTGGCGGTGAGCTGCGTACCGGTGGAGTTGACGGTCACGCCGGTGGCGGGGTTGCCGCCGATGTCGACGGACGCCCCGGTCAGGTTGGTACCGGTGATCGTCACCACCGTGCCGCCCGTGATGGGCCCCGAGTTGGGGGTGATGGTGTTGATCGTCGGGGGGAACTGGATGACGCTGACGCTGGCCCCGGCGATGTTGGTGACGTAGACCTTGTTGTTGGGCGCGACCACCAGGGCGATCGGCTGGCTGCCGACGGGGATCGGGGCGCCGACGGGCAGGTTGGTGGTGGTGTCGATCACCGTCACGTTGTTCGAGCCGCGGTTGGCCGTGTAGGCGTTGCCGTCGGGGCCGACCGTGATGCCCCACGGGTTGGTGCCGACGGGGATCGTGGTGACGATGGTGTCCGTGGTGGTGTCGACCACCGTCACGTTGTTCGAGCCGATGTTGGCGACGTAGGCATCCCCGTTGGGGCCGATCGCCACGAAGTTCGGCTGGTTGAAGCCGAGGATCGTGGTGAGGACGGTGGCGGTGGCGGTGTCGATCACCGTCACGCTGTTCCCGTTCCGGTTGGCGACGTAGGCCCTGCCGTTGGGGGCGACCGCGATCCCGACCGGGCCGCTGCCGGTGGGGATCGCGGGGCCGATGGTGGTGTTGGTGGCGGTGGCGATCTCCTGCACGCTGTTCGCCCCGAAGCGGCTGACGTAGACGTTGCCGCTGGGGATGACCGCCGCCGCGGCGGGGCCGCCGCTGAGGGGGATCGTGGTGAGGACGGTGCTGGTGGCGGTGTCGATCACCGTCACGTTGTTGGAGATGTTGTTGGGGACGTAGGCGTTGCCGTTGGGAGCGACGGTCAGCCAGGCCGGCGTGGTGCCGGTCGGGATCGCGGCGCCGATGACGGCGTCCGTGGTGGTGTCGATGGTCTGCACATTGTTCGACCCGGAGTTGGCAACGTAGAGGTTGCCGTTGGGGATGAACGCCAGCCCGACCGGGTTGCTGCCGACCGGGATCGTCGAGACTGCCATGAGGGTGAGGGCCGCCGCCCGGGCCACTTCCCGCGCCGCGGCGGCCGGCGCGACCGAGCCGGGGAGGGAAGCCGGCTGCAGCAGTTCCGGCGACGGTGACTGAACGCTGGTGCTCATGGGGACCCCTTCTGTGGGGGGCCGCCCTGGACCCGGCAAGCCCCACGCGGGGAGCAGCGCAGGTCCGGCGATCCCTGTCCGGGGCACCACACGCCACAGCCAAAGCCACGGCAACAGACCGCACGTCACCACAAACACGGCGGGCTGCACACCCCCGAGGAGGGATGGGCAGCCCGTTTGGTTCGGTAGGGGCGTACTCCCCACCTGGCGAGGCGGTGAAACCTCGCGGCGACGTCGTCAGGCGTCCCGATGCGTCGGCGCGAACATCCGCAGGCGGGCCGGGAGCACGACGACCGAGGGGCCGGGGGCCGCCAACGCCGCCGCCAGGTCCGTACGGAGCTGCTCCGGGCTCGTACGGACGGCGGGGACGCCGAACGACTCGGCCAGCGCCACGAAGTCCGGCCGGGTCAGTTCGGTGGCGGTGGGCGCGCCGAAGGCGTCGGTCATGTACTCGCGCAGGATGCCGTAGCCGCCGTCGTCCACGATGAGCCAGGTCACCGGCGCGTCGTACTGCCGGGCGGTGGCGAGTTCGGCGAGCGAGTACATGGCGCCGCCGTCACCGGAGACCGCCAGCACCGGGCGCGCCGGGTCCGCGGCGGCCACTCCCAGGGCCGCCGGGAAGCCGTAGCCCAGGCCCCCGGCGCCCTGTGCCGAATGCAGGGCGTTGGTGCCCCGCGGGTCGAAGGCGGACCAGGCCCAGTAGGCGAGGATCGTCATGTCCCAGCAGCTGACCGCGCCGTCGGGCAGGGCCTCGCGCACCGAGGCCAGGAGCTGCTGTTCCAGGTCGAGTCGCTGTCCGGCGATCCGGTCGGCCACCCGCGCCAGGAGGGCGGACACGGCGGCCTCGGGGGCGGGCACCCCGGCGCTGCCGGCGCCCGCGGGCTCCCGCGCTCCCACCTCCGTGACCAGGGCGGCCAGCGCCGCCCGCGCATCCGCGTGGATGCCCAGCGCGGCATGGTTCGACTCCAGCTTGCCGAGGTCCGCCTCGATCTGGACGACCCGGCCGCGCGGCCGGAAGGTGTGGTAGTTCGAGGAGAGTTCGCCCAGCCCCGAGCCGACGACCAGCAGGGTGTCCGCGTCCTCCAGGAAGGCCGTGGTGTGGCGGTCCTCCAGCCAGGACTGGAGGGAGAGCGGATGCTCCCACGGGAAGGCGCCCTTGCCGCCGAAGGTGGTGGCCACCGGCGCCCGCAGCTGCTCGGCGAGCGCCAGCAGCTCCGCCTCGGCCCCGGCCCGTACGACTCCGCCGCCGGCCAGGATCACCGGCCGCCGGGCCTCGGTCAGCCGGGTCGCCGCCGCCGCGATCAGCTCGGGCCGCGGCAGCAACTCCCTTGGTGCAGCGTGCAGTTCGGCCACCGGTGGGATATCGACCTCCGCCAGCAGCACATCCTGCGGGATCTCCAGCCACACCGGCCCGTGCGGGGTGCTCAGCGCCGACTCCCAGGCGGCGGCCACCGCGGAGGGGATCTGGGAGGCCGTACGCGCGGTGTGGACGGACTTGACCACGCCCCGGAACGAGGCGCTCTGGTCGGTGAGTTCGTGCAGATAGCCGTGGCGGCCGCCGCCCATCCCGGCCAGCGGCACCTGGCTGCCGAGGGCCAGGACGGCCGCCGAGCCGGCCGCCGCCTCCTGGAGCGCGGCCAGCGTCATCAGCGCGCCGGGGCCGGTGGAGACCAGCAGCGGTGCGACCCCGTGCGTGGCCCTGGCGTACGCATCGGCGGCGAAACCCGCGTTGTTCTCCACCCGCAGCCCCACGTAGCGCAGCGCGGAGCGGCGCAGGGCGTCGAACACCCCGAGCGCGTGCTGGCCCGGCAGCCCGAAGACGGTGTCTGCGCCCAGGGCCGTCAGCGATTCGACGACCAGATCGCCTCCGGTGCGCTTCGCCGGCTCCGGCACGGGTTCGGTGGTGCTCATCGGTGGTCGGCTCTCCGTCTCGTGAGGGGTGGGATGGGTGGGTACGGCCCGGCGGCCGGGTGTCCTCAGACGCGGGACAGGGGGGACGGTGCGCCCTCCCGGCCCGCCAGCCGCTCCCGCCAGACGGCCAGCACCGCCTGGTCCGTGGGCCGGGTGGCCAGGCTGACGGCCACGTACGCGACGAGCGAGGCGAGCAGCCCGTAGTAGATCGGCTCATTGGCGAGGACCCCGAGCGAGGCCATCAGGCCGATGACGGTCAGCCCGCCGGCCGCGACCGAGGCGAGCGCGCCGGCGGCGGTGCCCCGCTTCCACAGCAGCCCGCCGAGGATCGGCACCAACAGGCCGCCGACCAGGAGGTTGTAGGCGAGGGTGAGCGCCTCGACGACATTGTTGAGCGCGCTGGCGATGACGATGACCGCCAGGCCCATCAGCAGGGTGAAGAGGCGGTTGCCGCGCACCTCGTCGGGTGCCCCGTCCGGTTCGGCTCGCTGCGGGCCGCCGGCCGTCCCGGACGCGGCCTCCGGGGCCGGGTGCCGCCGTACCCGGGCGGCGCCCTTGAGCCGCGACCAGATGTCCTGGTGGGCGACCGTGGCACAGGCGATCAGCGCGCCCGAGGAGGTGGACATCACCGCGGACAGCGCCGCCGCCAGCACCAGTCCGCGCACGCCCACCGGCAGGGTGTCCTTGACGATGGTGGCGAACGCGTCGTCCGGGCTGCCCAGATGCGGGTAGAGCACCTTGGCCGCGGTGCCGATGACCGCCCCGGCCAGCGCATAGACCAGACAGTACGTACCGGCCGCGGTGCCGCCGAGGCGCGCGACCCGGTCGCTGCGGGCGGTGAACACCCGCTGCCAGATGTCCTGCCCGATCAGCATGCCGAAGGAGTAGATCAGCACATAGGTGAAGACCGTCTGGCCGCCGATGCCGAGCGGGGCGAAGTAGTCGTGCGGCAGCCGGTCCGCCATCGCACCGAAGCCGCCCGCCTTGATGACGGCGATCGGCAGCAGGAGCAGCAGCACACCGATCGTCTTGACGACGAACTGGACCATGTCGGTGAGGGTGATCGACCACATGCCGCCGAGCGTCGAGTACGCGACGACGATGGCTCCGCCGAGGACGATCGAGACCGTCCGGTCCAGGCCGAAGAGCACATCGAAGATGGTCGCGTAGGCGATCGTCGAGGTGACCGCCAGCATCAGCGTGTACGCCCACATGACGACGCCGGAGATGAGCCCGGCGGCGCCGCCGTAGCGCAGGTCCAGCATCTCGGAGACGGTGTAGACCTTCAGCCGGGCGATCCGGGCGGAGAAGAAGACGCTCAGCGCGAGCAGCCCGAGGCCGATGGCGAAGACCATCCAGGCGCCGGAGAGGCCGTATTGGTAGCCGAGCCCCACACCGCCGATGGTGGAGGCGCCGCCGAGCACGATCGCCGCCATGGTTCCCGAGTACATCGCCGGGCCGAGGCGGCGGCCGGCGACGAGGAAGTCGCTCTTGGATGTGGCGCGCCGCATCCCCCACCAGCCCACCGCGAGCATTCCGGCCAAATAGAGCACGATCACCGCATAGTCGACAGCCATGGGCCATCCCTTCCAGCTGCGCCGAGGGAGAGGAGCGAGAGGAGCGAGAGAAGAGGAACAGAACGGGGCGTGGGGGAGGGCGCGGCGGGTGCCCGGTGAGCGGGGGTCTCGCCGGGCGCCGCGCCTTGCGGGTTGACCCTAGGAGGCGGGAAGACGACGCTGAAGTGTACGTTTCCTCCATTCGCCGCCCGCCGATGTGGATGGTTCGCACATGCCGCCCCCTCTCCCCCCGCCGTCCACCCCGCCGGTGCCGCTCGCGGAGCTGCTCGCCCGGACGGATCTGGGCCTGCGCCAGCTGGCCGGGCCCCGCGAGGGCGTCGCCATCCACTGGGTGCACACCTCCGAGATGGCCGACCCGGTGCCGTACCTCCTGGGCGGCGAGATGCTGCTGACGGCGGGGGTGCATCTTGCGGAGGTGAGCGGGGGCGCCCCCGCCGTGGACGCCTATCTCGACGGCTACGCCGCCCGCACCGTCGCCGCCGGTGCCGCCGCCCTCGGCTTCGGGATCGCGCCGGTGCACGACACCGTCCCGCCCGCCCTGGTGGCGGCCTGCGACCGACACGGGCTCCCGCTGGTCGAGGTCCCGGCAGGCACCCCGTTCACGGCGGTGGAGAGCGCCGTGTGGCAGGCGGTCACGCAGGCCAGGCACCGCGAGCTGACCCGGCTGAGCGAGGCGCAGCGTGCGCTGGCCGCGGCCGCCGCCCGCCCCGAACCGGCCGCGGCCGTGCTGCGTGCCCTGGCCCGCCATGTGCACGGCTGGACCGCGCTGGTCGCCCCGGACGGCGCGGTGCACGGGGCGGCCGGGCCCCGCCCCACCGCGGCCGTCCGGGCCGCGGCCGGGCGCCTCGCGCAGGTCGTCGGGGCCGGCGGCCCGTCCTCGGCGACCGACACCCTCCCCGGTGCCTCGCTGTCCGCCTACGCCCTGACCGGGCGCGGCCACGGCCCGCAGACGCTCGCCCTGACCGTGGCCGCGGACGTGCACGACCCGCCCGCGCACACCATCGCCGGCGTCGCCGCCGTGCTGCTCTCCCTGATCACCGGCCCGGCCACCGAGCCCGGTCCGGCCGCGGCAAGGCACTGCGCGGCCCTGGTCCGGCTGCTGCTCGGCGCCCGCCCGGACGAGGCCGCCCCGCTGCTCGGCCCGCGCCTGTGGGCCGTCGTCCACGCCGAGCGCCGCCGGGACACGACCCAGCCGGCCGCCGGCCTGGCCGCCGCGCTCGGCACCCCGCTGATCGACCCGGGCCCGGAGCGGGCGGCGGCCCCCGGCGCCGGATCCGGGCCGCCGGCCGCCGCCCCGGACGCGGCCCGGACCGTCCGGGCCCTGGTCCCCGCCGAGCGGGAGATCACCGCGCAGCCCGGCTGGACGCTCGGCGTCAGCGCACCCGTCCCGGTCGCGGAGCTGCCGGCCGCCGACCGGCATGCCGCCGCCGCCCTACGCCGCGCCCTCGCCACCCGTTCACCCCTGGTCCGCCCGCACGCTCCCGGCCCGCACGGCATCACCTCGCTCGTCGCCGCCGAGGACGCCCGCGGGCACGCCCGGGCCCTGCTCGCCCCGCTGGACGGCGCCCCACAGCTCCGCACCACCCTCCACAACTGGCTTTCCCTGCACGGCAGTTGGGACCGCACGGCGACCGCGCTCGGCATCCACCGCAACACCGTCCGCCAGCGCATCGCCCGGATCGCCGCCCTGCTCGACACCGATCTGGACGACCCCGACGTCCGCATGGAGCTGTGGTTCGCCCTGCGTGCACTCGACCGGGACGGCTCGACGGACCACCGGAACAACGCGTCGGCGGACTGAGGGCGCGGAGCCGCCTCCCCCCGGGACGGCGGGACCGCCCCCGGACGCCGCCCCGACCCTGCACATGGACGCCCCGGCCCTGCACATGGACTCCCCGGTCCGGGCGCACGAACGCCGGCCCGCCACGGTCTCCCGTGGCGGGCCGGCGTTCTCGGCTCCGGGGCCGCTGGGCCGCGAGGGGGGCCTACTTCCCGTCCCGCCCCGCCGCGATCTGCCGCGACATGATCGTCGTCAGCTCGTACGCGGTGTGCGAGGCGGCCACGCAGGTGATCTCCGCATGGTCGTACGCCGGAGCGACCTCGACCACATCCGCCGAGACCAGGTTGCAGGACGACAACCCGCGCAGGATCTCCAGAAGTTCGCGGGAGGTCAGGCCGCCGGCTTCGGGGGTGCCGGTGCCGGGCGCGTGCGCCGGGTCCAGCACGTCGATGTCGATGGAGATGTACAGCGGACGGTCACCGATGCGCTGGCGCAGCTGGTCGGCGACCTCGTCCACCCCCCGCCGCATGACATCGGCCGAGGTGACGATGCCGAAGCCCATCTTCTCGTCGTCGTCGAGGTCCTTCTTGCCGTAGAGCGGGCCGCGGGTGCCGACGTGGGAGAGCGCGGAGGTGTCGAGGATGCCTTCCTCGACGGCCCGGCGGAACGGGGTGCCGTGGGTGTACTCGGCGCCGAAGTAGGTGTCCCAGGTGTCGAGATGGGCGTCGAAGTGCAGCAGCGCGACCGGGCCGTGCTTCTTGGCGACCGAGCGGAGCAGGGGCAGGGCGATGGTGTGGTCGCCGCCGAGGGTCATCATCCGGGCGCCGGTGGCGAGCAGGTCGTCGGCCGCGGCCTCGACCGTCTCCACGGCCTCGTTGATGTTGAACGGGTTCGCGGCGATGTCACCGGCGTCGGCGACCTGGGCGAGCGCGAACGGGGAGGCGTCCTGGGCCGGGTTGTACGGCCGCAGCAGGCGGGACGCCTCGCGGATGGCGTTGCCGCCGAAGCGGGCGCCGGGGCGGTAGGAGACGCCGGTGTCGAAGGGGACGCCGACGACGGCCACGTCGGCCCGGCCGCCGACCTCGTCGAGGCGGGGCAGCCGCGCGAACGTCGCGGGCCCGGCGTAGCGCGGGACACGGGAGGAGTCGACGGGGCCCACGGGCCCGGTGGAGGTGGAGGTCATGAGGGTGAGGGTAGGGAGGGCCGGGCGATCGCCCCATGGACATTTGCGGGGAGCGAGCCGGGGGCATTCGACAATTTGGCCAGCCGCCCGCACGGGGCGCCGACGGGCCGGTGACCTGGCGTTCCTCCCCTGCACACCGCGGCAGCGCCGCTCCGCACTCCGCACCCCGGTGTCCGGGCTGCGGAACCGTCCGGCCCCGGATCATCCCTGCGGGCACAATGGGCGCTATGCCGATAGCCTCCGCAGCCCCCGCCCCCACGCGCGCCGAACTCGTCGATCATCTCGTACGGACCCGGATCGCCGGTGAGGTCGCCACCCCCCGCGAGAACAACCTCACCCACTACCGCAGGCTCGCCAACGGCGACCGCCACTACTGGTTCGGACTGGAATTCGGCGACCGGTGGACGGACGAGCAGGACGTCCTGGCCGTGATGGCGGAGCGCTGCGGCGTGAACGACGATCCGCACCACCGGCAGGGCCAGGACACCATCGACCCGGAACTGACGGTGGACGCGCTGGACCGGGCGGCCGCGGTGCTGCGCAAGGCGGCGGCCGACCGGCAGCGGGTGCTGTTCGCGACCGGCCATCCGGGCGGGCTGCTCGACGTGCACCGTGCCACGGCCGAGGCGCTGCGCGCGGCGGACTGCGAGATCGTCGTCATCCCGGACGGGCTGCGGGCGGACGACGGCATGGTCTTCCAGTTCGGTGACGTCGCGATGCTGGAGCGCGGCGCGACGCTGTGGCACACCCACTCCCCCGAGCCGATGGCCGCGATCCTGGACGGCCTGGAGCGGGACGGCCGCCCGCTGCCGGATCTGGTGATCGCCGACCACGGCTGGGCGGGCTGCGCCGGCCAACGCGGCCTGGACGCGGTGGGCTTCGCCGACTCCAACGACCCGGCCCTCTTCCTCGCCGAGGCCGAGGGCACGGTCCGCGTGACGATCCCCCTGGACGACCACGTCCTGAGCCCGCGGCACTACGACCCGCTGACTGCTTATCTGCTGGATGCGGCGGGGCTGGTGGGCTGAACGTCTCCCGGTCGGCGGGCGGCATGGAACACAGCGGCTGGTCAGAGCTGGAAGCCCTGTCCACCGCTGCACAGCGCCCGGACGGGCCGGTTGCATTCCTCACTGTAGGGTCTCGCCGCGTCTGACATGTCGATCTTTTGCGACCTGGGCTTTCTTGGTTGTCTCACGGCCGTGTCACCACGATCAGTCTCAAGTCCGTGGCATTTCCTCGTCCGACACCGGGCAGGTCAGCGGTCGTCCAGCCCACCACCGCTGTCGGCCCATTCCAGGGCGCTCAGGGGCGCACGCGAATGACGGTCTTGCCCTTGCGCCGCTCGGTCGGGTTGAGCGCAGGGACGGCGTCGTCGAGGGTCGCGACGGTTCCGATGTGCGTGCGAAGGCGCCCGTCCCGTACCCGGTCGACGATCTCCACCAGCTGACTCGGAACGGACTCGACGACGAAGTCGACCGCCAAGCCGTCGACAGGGCGAGCCTCAACAGGCCCGACCACCGACACCAGCGTCCCGCCAGGCCGGAGGATTCTCGCCGAGCGCCTTTGGATGTCAGCGCCGATCACATCGAAGACCACGTCGACCCCGCCGATGTCGTCGAGATCCTCGGTGGCGAGGTCGAGGAACTCGTTCGCGCCGAAGTCGAGCGCCGCCTGGCGGTCCGCCGCCCGCCCGGTACCGATGACGTAGGCGCCGAACTCCCGGGCGAGCTGCGTAACCACAGACCCGACTGCGCCGGCGGCGCCGTGTGCGAGGACGCTCTGACCCGCCTGAAGCCGACCGTGCCGGAACAGACCTTGCCACGCGGTCAGGCCGGAGATCGGCAGGCTCGCACCCACCGTGAAGTCGACGTTCCCCGGCAGCGGCGCCAGGTTGCGTGCCTCCACGGCCGCGTACTCGGCCAGGGTTCCATCGCGGTGCCAGTCCGTGACCCCGAACACCCGCTGTCCCAGCGAGAGCCCCGTCGTGCCGTAGCCGAGGGAGGTGACCACTCCGGCGAACTCGTGGCCGATGATCGCCTGGGCTCGATCGCGACCGGCGCGATCGACCCACGTCGAGGGCCACTCCCACTCCGCGGGGACGAAGCCCGACGCATGGACTTCAACGACGACGTCGTTGATCGCCGGCGTCGGCTCAGGCCGCTCCGCGAGTGTGATCCCGGCTGCTTCCGCGGCCGGATCCGTCGCGACGATTGCCTTCACTGGTACCTCCGTATATCTCGTGCTCGCCGGCTCTGTGCGCCGCCCAAGCCATGGAGTGGGCTGATTGGCCCACAGAGGAACGGCAACAAGATCCGTCACCACAGACGGATGGACCACTGAAACGCGTCGAGTCCCACCGGAGCTCGACGAGCACCACACACCCAGGGCAGCAACACCCACCCACGCGCTAGTCTCACGGCGATGTCGTATACGACATCGGTACGACACGGCTCGTGCGATGACGACATCAGCCCCCGGGTGGAGCGGTCACTTCTTACCTCGCCCGGAAGAGTGAACGCTTCAAGCTGCAAGTCTCAAGATGGCTGCATACATGCCATCTATATGCAGCTGGCCCTGAGATTATGAAGCGGGATTTGAGACCCCACACTCACACGGCCCAGGAGTCGGCCGGGTCGTCCAGCCACACCCTCTGCCCCTCCGCGGCGACGGTGAGACCGAACCGGGTGTGGCTCGGCTCGCCCCGGCCGACCCACCATCGGAGGGCCGCCTCTACTTCGTCCCACAGGCGACGCGGCCCCGACTGGTAGACCGTGGCCTCCCGTTCGCCGCTGCGGAAAACAGCGGCGGCCCATGACCGGCTCGTCAGGTCGAAGAACCACGCCCGCGCAGTCCCCCCGTCCGGCCTGTTGATGACATGGGCACAGTCCGGCACACACAGTCCCATGACGAACCGTGCGGGCTCGTATCGGTCCCCCAAGTCCGTCAGAGCGACGGCCGTACGGGAGACGTCGGCGTCGCCGGGGAAATCCGGAACGTGTTCCCTGAACCGGTTCCAGTCCAAGCGCTGATCCCGCAGCTTCATGAACTCGACCATGCGCAGGAACGGGCCCGACGCGGAGCCGTCCTCCCTCACGGTCAACCGGGCAAGTGCGTCCTGGTCGCTGTAATGGGTGCCCCAGGGGGCAAGGATGACCCCGCCTGGCCGTGACTGCTCCAACCAGCGCGGCGGAACGGCTCGCACCCCTGCCGTGACGATCACCCGGTCATACGGCGCCCCGTCCGGCCACCCGTCCCCACCATCCCCGTGGACCGTCTCGGGGGTGGAGTCCGGCGCGCAGCAACGCTCCTCGTGCCTGTTCGGTCACCGCCTTGTCGATCTCGACGCTGACCACGTTCCCGCTGCCCAGTCGGTGAGCGAGGAGGCCGGCGTTCCACCCCGTGCCGGTGCCGACTTCGAGCACCCGCATTCCGTCGCTCACGTCCAGATCGCGCAGCATCGTGGCCACGACCGACGGCATGCTCGCCGAGCTGGTCGGCACGGTGCCGGGCTCGCTCCCCGTGTGCTGTCCGTCGTCCCACTGTGTAACGAGCGGGACGTTCGCGTACGCGGCCCGCTCCCACCCTGCGGCATCGCCACTCCGGGAGACGGCCACACTTCGACCGGTCGCCATGTCATGCGCCCAGACGAGATCCGGCAGGAACAGCGCTCGCGGTACGGCTCTGAACGTCTCCGCCCAATCGGACGTCAAGGCTCCTGTTTCGAGGAGGGACCGCACCAGCTCGTCAGGGTGCCCCTGCTGAGAGTCGAACCTCACTTGCGGTGCGTCCCGTCGCCGGGCGGCATGTCACCGTCCGGGGGCGGCGGCGGGGGCGGCGTCCAGGGCTGGCCGGGGTGCCCGTCCCCGCCGTCTCCTCCTCCGCCCTGCTGCCCGCCATCGGCAGCGGTGATGATCTGCAGGCCCATCCCGTACCTCTCTTTCATTCAGTGCGTGGTGCCCTGTACTTGCTACCCGCCGGTGCTCAGCCGCTCGCCCCTGCTCCCCGCGACACGGCGCACGTCCCGCAACGCCGCACTCAACTGCTCCCCGAGGAAACGGAGTTGCCGATCGGTCGCGGTGCCGTCCCCGAGCATGTCGGCCGCGTGATCGAGCAGCCCGTCCGCCATCTCCAGCTGTACGTCTTCCATCCGGTCCGCGACACGGGAAAAGCCGCTCTCACCGCTGCCTTCGCTCAGCAGGATGCAGGTCTTGCCGTCGGGGCTCACCCACGGCAGCAGGCGCGTCGTCGGTGGCTCGCTCATCGCGCGGCCCCGACAGGACGACGGGGTCGAGGAATTCGACGTGGTCGCGAAAGGCACACGGACACGGGAACCACCGCCTTGCTGCTTGGTTACACGATCACTGTGAGTGTATCGCTATTCACGAAAAGCAACAAGGTAATCCTGGGGGTGGCCGCCGGCAGGCGTCGCATACCGTGTAGGCGACGGGTTGGGATCGCCTATCGCCAGGAGGACGCGTGGGTACCAGCGAGTGGGTCAGCACCTCGATGCCGTATCTGACGCCCCGTGAGAAGGGGCAGTCCGATGCCTGGGGCGCGGAAGCCGCCGCCCGTGGCCGACGCGGCAGCCAACGCATCGTCCACGCCGGGGAGATCGCGGCACCGCCCGAGATCGCGGAACTCCTGGGGATCGCGGAGGGCGAGAGCGTCGTCGTACGCCGTCGCGTGATGTTTGTCGATGAGGCGCCCTGCGAGCTGACCGACACCTACTACCCCGTCCATATCGCACAGGGAACCCGGCTGGCCGGGACCGCCAAGATTCCCGGCGGCGCGGTCTCGCTCCTCGCCGGCCTCGGGCACGTCGGCGCGAGGGTCCAGGAGGACGTCATCGCCCGGATGCCCAGCCACGAGGAACGCGATGCGCTGCGGACCGGCGCCGACGAACCGGTACTCCAGCTGACGCGGCTCACGCTGGACGCACACGACCAGCCGATCCAGGTCGACAGGATGGCGATGCCCGGACACCTTCAGCGGCTGCGCTACGAGATCAAGATCGGATGACTGTGCCGAGAACCGAAGACGACGCGCACGATCGGCGTTCCCTGCACGAACGGATCGCCGCCGACCTCCGCGACGAGATCATGAGCGGTGATCTGGAACCAGGCGCGAAACTGCCGTCCACGACGCACCTCAAGGCACGGTTCGATGCCTCCAGCGCCACCGTGCAGAAGGCGCTCCACCTGCTCAAGGAAGAACGCCTGGTCGTGGGTCGCGCCGGAGCGGCGGTGACGGTACGGGAACACCGGCAGCAGACCGTGCGGCCCGCTTCGTCCGTGGCACCGGCCGGCTCCGGCGAGCAGTACCGCTGGCTCACCGAGGCGACGAAGCGCGGAGGCCGAGCGCACAGCGACCTCCTGGAGGTCACCGAGGCCACGCCGCCCAGTGATGCCGCAGCGGCCCTGGACCTCCCGGACGGCGGCACCGCACTGCTCCGCCGCCAGATTCTCTTCATCGACGACGAGCCGGTCGAACTGGTCACGTCCTACTACCCGTTGGACCTCGCCCGCGGTACCGCGATGACGGAACGCCGCAGGATCAAGGGCGGTACCCCAACCCTCCTGGCCGACCTGGGTTACCCGCCCCGCCTCAGCGTCGACCGGGTCTCCGCCCGCGTACCCACCCAGGAGCAGTACGAGGCCCTCCGCCTTCCCAGCAACCTGCCCGTCCTCCGAACCCTGCGAGTCGTCTACAGCGACGGCGAACGGCCCATCGAGGTCACGATCATGGTCAAGGCGGGCCATCTCCATGAACTCCAGTACGAGTTCACGCCGGAGGGTGGATGACGGACGCAATGTGTTTCGGGGGCTCCCGTACGAGTGGAAGGCAGTGAAGAAATGGGCGAGTTTCCTCCTTTCCCGACAGCGGCCGTTGCCACCACCGAAGCGGCCTGCGGCGTCCCGGTCGAGCTGAAGGAGACCTCCTACCGCCGTGGAGCGGCGGTGTGGAAGGTGACCGGTCCGGGCGGGACCGTGGCGGTCAAGGTCGGCGACAGCAAGGGGGCGGCCGTCATCCAGCGGGAGGCCGCGGTCCTCGACGCGATCGGTTGGCCCGACTACCTGCTGGCCTCCGGCGAGGGCGAAGGCGTTGCGTGGTTGGTGACCCGCTGGTTCAAGGGGCCGTCGACCTGGCATGCGTTCGCGCCTGTGCGGTCTGACACGGACGGGAAAGCAGCCGCCCTGTCAGCCTCGGTGGACCTGTGCCGAGCCGTGGCCGCGCTGCACTCCTCCGGCTGGGTCCACGCCGACCTCCAGCCCTCGCACGGCATCCACACCGACCACGGCGTACGGCTGCTCGACTGTTCCTGGTCCTGGCGCGAAGGTACGGAACCGGTCATCGGTTTCCGCGGCGGCATCACCCACCTGGTAGCGCCGGAACTGGCTGCGTCCGTCAACGCCGGTATCCCGCCGGCCACTCCCACTACCGCGGCCGACGTGTACGCCCTCGCCGGAACGTTATGGACCTGCGCCACCGGCCGCTGGCCACTGGACTACGCCGCGGCCGGGATCGACTCCGGCCGGCTCACCCCCGCAGAAATTCGCGCCCACATCGCCGGCCGTCGCATCTCTCTCGACTCCGCAGCCCCCTGGCCGACGTTCCAGGACATCCTGCGGCCGGTACTCCTCGGCAAGGCGAGTGACCGGCCAACCGCCGCCGAACTCGCCGAAACCCTGGCTACGGTGGCCACGTGATCGAGCTACGGGAGCTCACCATGGCCGACGCCCCCGCTCTCCAACGGATCTACCGCGGCGCGACCGTGACGTACATCGAGCGCCGGGCGCTCACCCTCGACGAGGCCGTCGACCTGGTGGCGAACACGCTGGCCTGCGGCTGACAAGGCTTACAGCAACGGTTCCATCCGCGAGTATCTGCGACGGCGGGGAATCCGCCACACCATCCCCGAGAAGACCGACAGCCAGGCAGCCCGCCTGCGCAACGGCGCACGTGGCGGACGGCCACCCGACTTCGATGAGGACCGTTACAAGAAGCGCAACACCGTCGAGCGGACGATCAACCGCTTGGTCAGATCACTCACGATCGCGTCGGCGATCTCCGTGACATGTTCGGCTGGTTCCAGCAGGACCGGTGTCACAGGCGCGCGGGCATGGCTCAGGCCGAGACAGGCGTACGGGACAGGGCGGTGCGCAGCGCGAAGACGCCGAGCAAGCCGCCTGACACGAACCGCTGAGCGGTCATCACACGGGGCCGGGCGCCCAGAAACCCCGAAACCCGTGCTGCGCCCAGCATGATCAGAGCGTTCACGGAGATCCCCACGATGATCTGCACACCACCGAGCTGGAGCAGTTGCGCCCAGTCCGGGCCCGCCTGCGGATCCATGAACTGGGGCAGAAGAGCGGCGTACATGAGAGCGATCTTGGGGTTGAGTAGGTTGGTCAGGAGCCCCATCGAGAACAGGCGGGCGTCAGAGACCGGAGGCAGGTCCTGGGCCGGGGCAAAGGGCGAGCGGCCCCCGGGCTTGAGCATGGACCAGGCCAGGTAGGCGAGGTAGGTGGCTCCGGCGAGCTTGACCACCGTGAACGCCAGCGGCACGGCGGCGAACAACGCGGACAGGCCCGCGGCTGCGGCCAGCAGGTAGCACAGGAATCCCACGGCGGTCCCGCTCAGGCTGACCAGGCCCGCCCTGCGGCCTTGGGTGATCGCGCGAGAGGCGAGGTGGATCATGTTCGGTCCCGGAGTCAGGGCCATGCCCAGTTCGACCAGGGCCACTCCCCCCACCGCGGCCAGACTGATCACCGGTCAACTCCTGATCGCTTGCCGGGTACCAGGTACCCGGAGTGGGGCGGCGCCCGGCTGCAACGGGCGGCTGCGACGCATCGGAAGTGCCCGCATCGCCTGCCTCAGGGTACGGCCCTGCCGTTCGGATTCTCCGCGCGCCCTGACTCCAGCCGGCCGACGACATCAACGACTGAAGCCGGATCACCCACGATCGCGTCGGCGCTCTCCGCGTGATCGGCCGGACGGGTCCTAGGCGGATACGCTCCCGGGCCATGACCGACGCACCCGACCGGGAGGCGACGCGTGACGCCTCCGTCATCGTGGCCCGTGACGCCAACGGCATGGTCGCCGTCCTGACCACCGAATTTCCCCAGCACGGAGGTGACTACCTGTTCCTTCCCGGAGGGCGCCGGGAGCCCGGTGAAACGCCGGAACAATGCGCGCGACGCGAGCTGCGTGAGGAAGCCGGCGTCACCGCCAGGACCTGGCGGCCCCTCGGCTCCTACGCCCTCACCTTGCACTCGACCGCCCGCATCCACCTCTACCTGGCCGAAGGTCTCACTTGCGGCCCACAACAACTCGCACCGAGCGAAGAGAACTTCACACTCATGTGGTGGCCGATGTCCGACGCACTCCGAGCCGCCACAGAAGGCCGCTTCCTGCTTCAAGGCGGCCCGCTCGCGCTGCTGCTCGTCCAGCAGGTCACCTCAACTCGGCCTGACGAGAGCTGAACGCGGCTGGATTCCGAAGGGACGGCTGGGTGGCAGGGGTGGGCCGCACCCTAGTCGCGCGGCACCCGAATAACCCCCTCCTGAATCACCGAAACCGCCAACTTCCCCTCCGCCGTGAAGATCCGCCCCTTGCCCAGCCCCCGACCGGCCTGGGCTGTCGGGGACTCCTGGTCGTAGAGGAGCCAGTCGTCGGCGCGCAGGGGGCGGTGGAACCACATCGCGTGGTCCAGGCTGGCGCCGACGACGTCGCCGACCGCCCAGCCGCCGCGGCCGTGGGCGAGCAGGATCGAGTCCAGGAGGGTCATGTCGGAGACGTAGGTGACCAGGCAGATGTCGAGCAGGGGGCGGGTGACGGTGTCGCTGCAGTCGGCGCCGTCGGCGAGGGCCTTGTCCAGGTCGCCGTTCGTGCGGAACCAGACCTGGGACCGGGGCTCGCGCACCTCGCCGACGGTGACGTAGGGCGGCTCGTCGACGTACCGCAGGTCGATCGCGGCCCGGGCCTCCAGCAGCCGGTCGGCGACGGCCGGGGGGAGGAAGCGTCCGGCGTGCCGCGGAAGGATCTCGGCGGGGGTGGGGAGGGTCAGCGGGTCCGGCGCGGGCGGCATCGGCTCCTGGTGTTCCAGGCCCTCCTCGGCGGTCTGGAAGGAGGCCGAGAGGTGGAAGATCGGCTGGCCGTGCTGGACGGCGACGACCCGGCGGGTGGTGAAGGACCGGCCGTCACGGATGCGGTCGACGGTGTAGACGATGGGCGCGCCGGGGTCGCCGGGGCGCAGGAAGTAGGCGTGCAGGGAGTGCGGCGGCCGGTCGGCGGGGACCGTGCGCCCGGCCGCGACCAGCGCCTGGGCGGCGACCTGACCGCCGAAGACGCGGGGCACGACCGAGGCGCGGCTCTCGCCGCGGAAGATGTCCTGCTCGATCCGCTCCAGCGCGAGCAGATCGAGCAGGGACCGCAGGGCGTCGTTCACGTGCGTGGAGACCTTACGGCTCAGAGGCCCATGGACTTGGCGATGATCATCTTCATGACCTCGCTGGTGCCGCCGTAGATGCGGTTGACGCGGTTGTCGGCGTACAGGCGGGCGATCGGGTACTCGTTCATGAAGCCGTAGCCGCCGTGCAGCTGGAGGCACTTGTCGATCACGCGGTGCGCGACCTCGGTGCAGAACAGCTTGGCGGAGGCGGCCTCGGCCGGGCTCAGCTCACCGGCGTCCAGGGCCTCCAGCGCGCGGTCGGCGACGGCCTCGGCGGCGTCCACCTCGGCCTGGCAGGCGGCCAGTTCGAACTTGGTGTTCTGGAAGGCGGCGACGGGCTTGCCGAAGACGGTGCGCTCCTGCACGTACTCCTTGGCGAACCGGACGGCGGCCTTGGCCTGGGCGTAGGCGCCGAAGGCGATGCCCCAGCGCTCGGAGGCGAGGTTCAGGCCCAGGTAGCCGAAGCCCTTGTTCTCCTCGCCCAGCAGGTCCTCGACCGGGATCTTGACGTCGACGAAGGCCAGCTCGGCGGTGTCGGAGACCTTCAGGCCGAGCTTGTCCAGCTTGCGGCCGACGGAGTAGCCCTCGGACTTGGTGTCCACAGCGAAGAGCGAGATGCCGAAGCGGCGGTCGTCCTCGCGGGGCGCGGCGGTACGGGCGCAGACGATCACGCGGTCGGCGTGCACACCGCCGGTGATGAAGGTCTTGGCGCCGTTGAGGACGTAGTGCGTGCCGTCGTCCGACAGCTTCGCGGTGGTCTTCATGCCCGCGAGGTCGGAGCCGGTGCCCGGCTCGGTCATCGCCAGCGCCCACATCTCCTCGCCGCTGACGAACTTCGGCAGGAAGCGCTTCTTCTGCTCGTCGGTGGCGAGCATCTCGATGTACGGCAGGCCGAGCAGCACATGCACGCCGGAGCCGCCGAAGGAGACGCCCGCGCGGGAGGTCTCCTCGTACATCACGGCCTCGAACTTGTGCGAGTCGATGCCGGCGCCGCCGTACTCCTCGGGGACACGGATACCGAAGACGCCCAGCTCGCCGAGCTTGTAGTAGAAGTCGCGGGGTGCCTGGCCGGCGGCGAGCCACTCGTCGTGCACGGGCACGACCTCGGCCTCGATGAAGGCGCGTATGGTCTCGCGGAACGCCTCGTGATCCTCGTTGAACACCGTACGGCGCATTGCTACGTCGCCTCCTCCAGGTCGCCGGACCAAGCGCATGGCTAAGCGCTTGCTCAGCGAAAGCTACCCGCCAGTCACCAAGGCTGTCCAGAGGTCAACGAAAACCCGTGCGGGCCAGGACCTGCGCTACGCGCCCGGCACCGCCGCCGCCATCGACCCGTCCGCCGCGGACTCCTGCGCCACCGCCCCGAACGCCCCCAGCGCCAGCCCGTGCAGCAGTTCCGCCATCTCCGTACGCCCCGGGAGGGCGCCGGGGCGGCCGAGGTGCGGGGTGGAGTTGAGCAGGCCGAAGACGGCGTGCACCGCGGCGCGGGCCCGGGGCTCGGAGGGGCCGGGGTGGACCTGCCGGACGACCTCCACCCACAGCTCCACGTACTGCCGCTGAAGCTGGCGGACCCGCTTGCGGTCGGCCTCGCGCAGCCGGTCCAGCTCGCGGTCGTGCAGGGTGATCAGCGGCCGGTCGTCCAGCGCGAAGTCGATATGGCCGTCGATCAGCGCGCACAGCACCGCCTCGGGGCTCTCGCCGCCCTCCGCGACCCGCATCCGCCCGCCGGCGAGCAGCCGCTCGCTGATCCCGACCAGCAGCTCGGCCAGCATGGCGTCCTTGCCGGCGAAGTGCCGGTAGAGACCGGGGCCCGAGATGCCCACGGCAGCCCCTATCTCGTCCACTCCGACGCCGTGAAACCCGCGCTCCGCGAAGAGCCGGGCCGCCTCCCTGAGGATCTGCTCACGGCGACTGATCGGGGCGGGGGCCTGCGCATTACTCATGCCGTCGATTGTAGACAGCCGGGTTAGTGCTCGTTAACCTGAAGGGAGTGTGGTTAACGACCATTAACCCGGTCGCCGACCCGAACGGCCCGGCAGCCGCGGATCGCGGTGACGGGACAGCGACCGAGCAAGGGGGCTCGTTTGATGGAGCAGGCACCGGTGCTGGGGAGTACCGCCGATCCGGCGTCCGACTCCTGGCGTGCCAACGAGGCCGCGCACCGCGAGCTGGCCGCCCAGTTGCGCGAGAAGCTCGCGGCGGCCCGGCTGGGCGGCGGCGAGAAGGCCAGGGCGCGGCACACCGCGCGCGGCAAGCTGCTGCCGCGCGACCGGGTGGACGCCCTGCTGGACCCCGGCTCGCCGTTCCTGGAGCTGGCGCCGCTGGCCGCGGAGGGGATGTACGGCGGGGCCGCGCCGGCCGCGGGTGTGATCGCCGGCATCGGCCGGGTCTCCGGCCGCGAGACGGTGATCGTCGCCAATGACGCCACGGTCAAGGGCGGCACGTACTACCCCATGACGGTCAAGAAGCATCTGCGGGCGCAGGAGATCGCCCTGGAGAACCGGCTGCCCTGTCTGTATCTCGTGGACTCCGGCGGCGCCTTCCTGCCGATGCAGGACGAGGTCTTCCCCGACCGGGAGCACTTCGGGCGGATCTTCTACAACCAGGCGCGGATGTCCGGCGCCGGTATCCCGCAGATCGCCGCCGTCCTCGGTTCCTGCACGGCGGGCGGCGCCTACGTGCCCGCGATGAGCGACGAGGCCGTGATCGTCCGCAACCAGGGCACGATCTTCCTGGGCGGGCCGCCGCTGGTGAAGGCCGCCACCGGCGAGGTGGTCACCGCCGAGGAGCTGGGCGGCGGCGAGGTGCATGCCAGGACCTCCGGCGTCACCGACCATCTCGCCGAGGACGACGCCCATGCGCTGCGCCTGGTGCGCACCATCGTCTCCACCCTCGGCGAGCGCGCGCCGCTGCCGTGGACGGTGCGGACCGTCGAGGAGCCCAAGGCCGATCCGGCCGGGCTCTACGGCGTGGTGCCCGCGGACTCCCGTACGCCCTATGACGTCCGCGAGGTGATCGCCCGCCTCGTGGACGGTTCGCGCTTCGCGGAGTTCAAGGCGGAGTACGGCACGACGCTGGTCACCGGCTTCGCCCATCTCCACGGCCATCCGGTCGGCATCGTCGCCAACAACGGCATCCTGTTCTCCGAATCCGCCCAGAAGGGCGCCCACTTCATCGAGCTGTGCGACCAGCGCGGCATCCCGCTGCTGTTCCTGCAGAACATCTCCGGCTTCATGGTGGGGCGTTCGTACGAGGCCGGCGGGATCGCCAAGCACGGCGCGAAGATGGTGACGGCGGTGGCCTGCACCCGCGTCCCGAAGCTGACGGTCGTCATCGGCGGCTCGTACGGGGCGGGCAACTACTCCATGTGCGGCCGGGCCTATTCGCCGCGCTTCCTGTGGATGTGGCCGAACGCCAAGATCTCGGTGATGGGCGGCGAACAGGCCGCCTCCGTCCTCGCGACCGTCAAGCGCGACCAGCTGGAGGCGCACGGCGAACAGTGGAGCGCCGAGGAGGAGGACGCCTTCAAGGCGCCGGTCCGCGCGCAGTACGAGACCCAGGGCAACGCCTACTACGCGACCGCGCGGCTGTGGGACGACGGCGTCATCGACCCGCTGGAGACCCGGCAGGTGCTGGGCCTGGCGCTGACCGCCTGCGCCAATGCGCCGCTCCCCGAAAAGGACCGCACCGCGCCCGGCTACGGCGTCTTCCGGATGTGAGAGGGATGTCCCCAGGTATGGCCACCAATTTCGACACCGTGCTCATCGCCAACCGCGGCGAGATCGCGGTCCGTGTCATCCGCACCCTGCGCGCCCTCGGCATCCGCTCCGTCGCCGTCTTCAGCGACGCGGACGCCGAGGCCCGGCACGTCCGCGAGGCCGACACGGCCGTCCGGATCGGCCCGGCCCCGGCCGCCGAGAGCTATCTGTCCGTGGAGCGGCTGCTGGACGCGGCCGCCCGGACCGGTGCGCAGGCGGTCCACCCCGGCTACGGCTTCCTCGCCGAGAACGCCGCCTTCGCGCGGGCCTGCGCGGACGCCGGGCTGGTCTTCATCGGCCCGCCCGCCGACGCCATCGAGCTGATGGGCGACAAGATCCGCGCCAAGGAGACGGTGCGGACGGCCGGGGTCCCGGTCGTCCCCGGCTCCTCGGGCAGCGGGCTGGGCGACGCGCAACTGGCCGCCGCGGCCCGGGAGATCGGCATGCCGGTGCTGCTCAAGCCGTCCGCGGGCGGCGGCGGCAAGGGCATGCGGCTGGTCCGCGAGGAGACCCTGCTGGCCGACGAGATCGCTTCCGCGCGCCGGGAGGCCCGCTCCTCCTTCGGTGACGACACCCTGCTCGTCGAGCGCTGGATCGACCGGCCCCGGCACATCGAGATCCAGGTCCTGGCGGACGGCCACGGCAACGTCCTGCACCTCGGCGAGCGCGAGTGCTCCCTCCAGCGCCGCCACCAGAAGGTCATCGAGGAGGCCCCCTCGGTGCTGCTGGACGAGGCCACCCGCGCCGCGATGGGAGAAGCGGCCGTCCAGGCGGCCCGCTCCTGCGGCTACCGCGGCGCCGGCACCGTCGAGTTCATCGTCCCGGGCAAGGACCCCGCCTCGTACTTCTTCATGGAGATGAACACCCGGCTCCAGGTGGAGCACCCGGTCACCGAGCTCGTCACCGGCCTCGATCTGGTGGAGTGGCAGCTGCGGGTCGCGGCCGGCGAGCATCTCCCCTGCGCCCAGGAGGACATCACCCTGACCGGGCACGCCATCGAGGCGCGGATCTGCGCCGAGGACCCCGCCCGCGACTTCCTGCCCACCGGCGGCACGGTGCTGGCGCTGCACGAGCCGCAGGGCGGCGGGATCCGCACGGACTCCGGGCTCTCGGAGGGCGGGGAGGTCGGCAGCCGCTACGACCCGATGCTGTCCAAGGTCATCGCCCATGGCCCGGACCGGGCGACCGCACTGCGCCGGCTGCGCGCCGCACTGGCCGACACCGTCACCCTCGGGGTGACCACGAACGCCGGTTTCCTGCGCCGGCTGCTGGCCCACCCGGACGTGGTCTCCGGCGAGCTGGACACCGGCCTGGTGGAGCGGGAGGCGGCCGGGCTGGTCGACGGCGCGGTGCCGGACGAGGTGTATGCGGCGGCCGCGGCGGTGCGGCAGGCCGCGCTGGAGCCGGCCGCGGCCGACGGCGGCTGGCGCGACCCGTTCGCCGCGCCCAGCGGCTTCCGGCTCGGCGGCGAGCCCGCCCCCGTCCGCCACTGGCTGCGGGTACCGGGCCATGACCCCGTCGCCCGTGACGTCCGGCCGGACGCGCCGGCCGGGCAGGTCACCGCGGACCGGGTGCGGGTCACCGTCGACGGCGTGGTGCACAGCTTCCACCGCGCCGGCGACTGGCTCGGCAGGGACGGCGACTCCTGGCAGGTGATCGACCACGACCCGGTGGCGGCGGCGCTGCGCGGGGCCGCCGGGGCCCACGGCGCGGACACCCTCGCGGCCCCGATGCCGGGCACCGTCACCGTCGTCAAGGTCGCCGTCGGCGATGAAGTAGCCGCGGGCCAGGGCCTGTTGGTCGTGGAGGCGATGAAGATGGAACACGTCATCTGCGCACCGCACGCCGGACGGGTCACCGAACTGGACGTCACCGCGGGGTCGACCGTCGCCATGGACCAGATCCTGGCCGTGGTCGCCCCGCACGAGGACCCCGACGAGGCCGCCGCATCCGCCGGCGCCCCCGAGGGCGGGCAGGAGAGCGCCTCATGACCGCGACCGGACTGCCCATGGAGGTCCCCGCGGAGGGGCTGCCCACCCGCGTACGGATCCATGAGGTCGGCGCGCGCGACGGGCTGCAGAACGAGCAGACCGTCGTCCCCACCCAGATCAAGGCGGAGTTCATCCACCGCCTCGCCGCGGCGGGTCTGCCGCTCGTCGAGGCCACCAGCTTCGTCCACCCCAAGTGGGTGCCCCAACTCGCCGACGCGGAGCAGCTGTTCCCGCAGCTGGGCGACCTCGATCCGCACCGGCTGCCCGTCCTGGTGCCCAACGAACGCGGTCTGGACCGTGCGCTCGCCCTGGGCGCCCGCCGGATCGCGGTCTTCGCCAGCGCCACCGAGTCCTTCGCCCAGGCCAACCTCAACCGCACGGTCGACGCGGCGCTGGCGATGTTCGCGCCGGTCGTGGCGCGCGCCAAGGACGCCGGGGTGCACGTCCGCGGCTACCTCTCGATGTGCTTCGGCGACCCCTGGGAGGGCCCGGTGCCCGTGGCGCAGACCGTCCGGGTCTGCCGGGAGCTGCTCGACCTGGGCTGTGACGAGCTGAGCCTGGGCGACACCATCGGCGTGGCCACCCCCGGTCATGTGCAGCGGCTGCTCGCCGCCCTCAACGAGGCGGGGGTGGCCACCTCCCGCCTGGGCGTCCACTTCCACGACACCTACGGGCAGGCCCTCGCCAACACCTTCGCCGCGCTCCAGCACGGCGTGACCACCATCGACGCCTCGGCGGGCGGCCTCGGCGGCTGCCCGTACGCCAAGAGCGCCACCGGCAATCTCGCCACCGAAGACCTGGTGTGGATGCTGCACGGCCTCGGCGTCGAGACCGGCGTCGACCTCGGCCGGCTGACCGCCACCAGCGCGTGGATGGCCGAGGTCCTCGGCCGGCCGAGCCCCTCACGTACCTTCCGCGCCCTCTCCCACAAGGAGTGACCCCCATGTCCCTGGACCACCGTCTGCCCGCCGAGCTGGAAGAACTCCGGCGCACGGTCGAGGCGTTCGCGCACGACGTCATCGCCCCGAAGATCGGCGAGTACTACGAGCAGCATGCGTTCCCGTACGAGATCGTGCAGGAGATGGGCCGGATGGGCCTGTTCGGCCTGCCGTTCCCCGAGGAGTACGGCGGGATGGGCGGCGACTACCTCGCGCTCGGCATCGCCCTGGAGGAGTTGGCCCGGGTCGACTCCTCGGTGGCCATCACCCTGGAGGCCGGCGTCTCCCTGGGCGCCATGCCGATCTACCACTTCGGCACGGAGGAGCAGAAGCGCGCGTGGCTGCCCAAGCTGTGCAGCGGTGAGGTGCTCGGCGCCTTCGGCCTGACCGAGCCGGACGGCGGCTCGGACGCGGGCGCGACCCGTACCACCGCCGTACGGGACGGCGGGGACTGGGTGATCAACGGCAGCAAGTGCTTCATCACCAACTCCGGTACGGACATCACCGGTCTGGTCACGGTCACCGCCGTCACCGGCCGCAAGGCCGACGGCTCCCCGCTGATCTCCTCGATCATCGTGCCGTCCGGCACGCCCGGCTTCACGGTCGGCGCCCCGTACTCCAAGGTCGGCTGGAGCGCCTCGGACACCCGCGAGCTGTCGTTCTCCGACGTCCGGGTTCCGGCCGCCAACCTGCTGGGCGAGGAGGGCCGCGGCTACGCCCAGTTCCTGCGCATCCTCGACGAGGGCCGGATCGCCATCGCCGCGCTGGCCACCGGTCTGGCGCAGGGCTGTGTGGACGAGTCGGTGCGCTACGCCAAGGAGCGGCAGGCCTTCGGCCGGCCGATCGGCGGCAACCAGGCGATCCAGTTCAAGCTCGCCGACATGGAGATGCGCGCCCACACCTCCCGGCTGTCCTGGCGCCATGCCGCCTCCCGGCTGGTGCACGGCGAGCCCTTCAAGAAGGAGGCCGCGCTCGCCAAGCTCTACTCGTCCGAGATCGCGGTGGACAACGCCCGGGAGGCCACCCAGATCCACGGCGGGTACGGCTTCATGAACGAGTACCCGGTCGCCCGGATGTGGCGGGACGCCAAGATCCTGGAGATCGGCGAGGGCACCAGCGAGGTCCAGCGGATGCTGATCGCCCGGGAGCTGGGGCTCTGACGCCGGACCGGCCGGGCGTCCGCGGACGCCCGGCCGGCGGGCTCACTTACCGGGCCAGGGCACGTCCGGGGAGCGGTAGTAGTTGATGCCCAGGGCGTCCCAGCGCGGCCCCTGGGCGGCCAGCCGCACCTTGTAGCCGTCCCAGTCGTGGCTGTCCGCCGGGGACCAGCCCAGCTCCGCGATGCCCGGCAGCCGCGGGAAGGCCATGTACTCGATGTGCGCGGTGGTGGAGAGGGTCTCGGTCCACAGCGGCGCCTCGACGCCGAGGACGGATGCGGCGGGCGCGCCGTCGAGATAGCGACCCGGGTCCCAGTCGTAGGACCGCTTGACGTCGACATAGCCGGCCCAGGACAGGCCCAGCGGGGTGTTCCGGTCGTACTTCATGTCGAGGTAGGCGCGGTCGGCCGGCGAGAGGATCAGCCGGGTGCCGTTCCTGGCGGCGTCGGCGACCTGGGTGCGCTCCGCCGTGCCGGTCTTGTCATAGCCCCAGTACTGGGCGACGGCGCCCTTGACCGGGTGCGCTCCGGTCAGCTGGTGCCAGCCGATCACGGTCTTGCCGTACTTGGCGACCACCGGCTGCACCTTGTCCATGAAGGCCACGTAGTCCGCATGGCTGGTGGAGTGCGCCTCGTCGCCGCCGATGTGGAGGTAGCGGCCGGGCGTCAGGGCCGCCAGCTCGCGGATCACGTCGTCCACGAAGTCGTAGGTCACCTGCTTCGGCACGCACAGCGAGCTGAAGCCGACCTTGGTGCCGGTGTAGAGCGGCGGGGCCTGGCCGTTGCAGTTGAGCTCCGCGTAGGAGGCGAGCGCGGCGTTGGTGTGGCCGGGCATGTCGATCTCGGGGACGACGGTCAGATAGCGGTCGGCGGCATAGCGGACGATCTCGCGGTAGTCGTCCTTGCTGTAGTAGCCGCCGGGGCCGCCGCCGACCTGAGTGGAGCCGCCGTAGGTCGCCAGCCGCGGCCAGGACTTGATCGCGATCCGCCAGCCCTGGTCGTCCGAGAGGTGCAGATGCAGCTTGTTGATCTTGTACATGGCGAGCTGGTCGATGTAGCGCTTGACCTGCGCGACGGTGAAGAAGTGCCGGGAGACATCGAGCATCGCCCCGCGGTAGGCGTAGCGCGGCGCGTCGGTGATGGTGCCCCCGGCGATCCGCACGGACCCGCGGCGCGCGCCCCGCTGCCCGTCGACGGGCAGCAGCTGGCGCAGCGTCTGGACGCCGTGGAAGAGGCCGGCCGGGCGGGCGGCGCTGAGGGTGACCGTGCGGCCGGCGGAGGTCAGCCGGTAGCCCTCGGCGCCCAGGCCCCCGGTGCCGCTGCCGCCGAGCCGCAGGACGATGCCGTCCCGGCCGTCCTTGGTGGTCACCGGGAAGCCGAAGCCGGTGGCGGGCCGCAGCAGCCCCGCCAGCCGGCCGGCGATCTTCCGGGCCTCGCCGGAGCCGCCCGGGACGCGGATGGGGGTGTGCGCGCCGAGGGTGACGGCGTCCCCTCCGCCGTGCACGGACGCGGGAGCGGGGATCACCTGGTCCAGGGGGGTGGCGGCCCGGGCGGTGGCTCCGGTGGCGCCCTGCGGGGGTACGGCGGCGGTTCCCAGCCCCGCCGCGGCGACCAGCAGCAGGGAGAACAGCAGTCTGCGTCGTCTCATCGACGATCCCTTCGGCAACGTCGTGCATGGCATCGTGCATGGCATGGAGCGACCGAACGGTGACCATGCGTACCGTGACCCTCTGATCCGGTCAAGGTCCAGACCACTTTCCGGCCGCCAAACCGGGGATGTGCCCGATACCGGGCAGATTTCTTGCGATTCCTCGCGCCGCCACGCAATATCGACGGGTGCTCGAACGCCGTAACCGCAGCGCTGACGCGCCGCACGAAGACCTGGTGGACCACCTGGTGCGCAGCACACCGCTGCAGCGCGGTGAGGCCGCCCGGGTGGTGCTGGACGTGCTGGCGTACTTCGACGAGACGACGGAGGAATTCGTCCGCCGCCGCCATCGGGAGCTGCAGTCCCAGGGACTGCGCAACGAGGAGATCTTCGAACGGATCCGCCACGAGATGCCGCACCGCGCCGTGGCCCCGCCCGATCTCTCCGCCCGCCAGCTGCGCCGCCTCGTCTACGGCTGACGCCCCCGCCACGGGCGCCGGGCACGACCATTGCCACACCATTTTCTCGGAGGGTCACTGTATGTGCGGGATCGTCGGCTACATCGGCAAACGTGATGTCGCTCCGCTGCTCCTGGAGGGCCTGCAGCGCCTGGAGTACCGCGGCTACGACTCGGCGGGCATCGCCATCCACGCCAAGGGCACCGGCAAGGCCGCGGGCGGTCTGAAGACCGCCAAGGCCAAGGGCCGGGTCCGGGAGCTGGAGTCCCGGCTGCCGAAGCGCTTCGCGGGCTCCACCGGCATCGCGCACACCCGCTGGGCCACCCACGGCGCCCCCACCGACGAGAACGCCCACCCGCACCTCGACACCGAGGGCAAGGTCGCCGTCGTCCACAACGGCATCATCGACAACGCCGCCGAACTGCGCGCCAAGCTCACCGCCGACGGCTTCACCTTCGCCTCCGAGACCGACACCGAGGTCCTGGCCCACCTCATCGGCCGCTCCACGGCCGAGAAGCTGGAGGAGCGGGTCCGCGAGGCGCTGCGGCACATCGAGGGCACCTACGGCATCGCCGTACTGCACGCCGACTTCCCCGACCGCATCGTGGTCGCCCGCAACGGCTCCCCGGTCGTCCTCGGCATCGGCGAGCACGAGATGTTCGTCTCCTCCGACGTCGCCGCGCTGGTCTCGCACACCCGCCAGGTCGTCACCCTCGACGACGGCGAGATGGCCACCCTCAAGGCCGACGACTACCGCACGTACACCACCGAGGGCTCGCGGACGACGGCGACGCCGGAGACCGTCGAGTACGCGGCCGAGTCGTACGACCTGGGCGGCCACGACACCTACATGCACAAGGAGATCTCCGAGCAGGCGGACGCGGTGGACCGCGCGCTGCGCGGGCGGATCGACGACCGTTTCTCCACCGTGCACCTCGGCGGCCTGAACCTCGACGCCCGCGAGGCGCGCGGGGTGCGCCGGGTCAAGATCCTGGGCTGCGGCACCTCGTACCACGCCGGCCAGATCGGCGCGCAGATGATCGAGGAGCTGGCCCGCATCCCCTCGGACGCCGAACCGGCCTCCGAGTTCCGCTACCGCAACCCGGTCGTGGACCCCGACACGCTGTACGTCGCGGTCTCCCAGTCCGGTGAGACCTACGACGTCCTGGCGGCCGTCCAGGAGCTCAAGCGCAAGGGCGCGCGAGTACTGGGCCTGGTGAACGTGGTCGGCTCGGCGATCGCCCGGGAGACCGACGGCGGCATCTACGTCCACGCGGGCCCCGAGGTCTGCGTCGTCTCCACCAAGTGCTTCACCAACATGGTGGTCTCCTTCGCGCTCCTCGCCCTGCACCTGGGCCGTATCCGTGACCTCTCGGTCGCGGACGGCAAGCGGATCATCGAGGGCCTGCGCAAGCTGCCCGGCCAGATCGACGAGATCCTCAAGGGCGAGGAAGAGATCAAGAAGCTGTCGGCCGCCTACGCGGACGCCAAGTCGATGATGTTCATCGGCCGGGTGCGCGGCTACCCCGTGGCCCGCGAGGCCTCCCTGAAGCTCAAGGAGGTCTCCTACATCCACGCCGAGGCCTACCCGGCCTCGGAGCTCAAGCACGGCCCGCTGGCCCTCATCGAGCCCGCCATGCCGACCGTCGCGATCGTCCCGGACGACGACCTGCTGGAGAAGAACCGCGCCGCCCTGGAGGAGATCAAGGCCCGCAGCGGCCGCATCCTGGCCGTCGCCCACCAGGAGCAGGAGAAGGCCGACCACACCATCATCGTCCCGAAGAACGAGCCCGAGCTGGACCCGATCCTCATGGGCATCCCGCTCCAACTGCTCGCCTACCACACGGCCCTGGCGCTGGGCCGCGACATCGACAAGCCCAGGAACCTGGCCAAGTCCGTCACGGTGGAATAGCACGTGAGCGGGGCTCCGCGCGTTGCCACCTCACGCGCGGAGCCGCCGCCTCCCCTTTGCCGGCGTCGCCCATACGCCGGCAGGATGCCGCCGCTCCGGGAACCGTCACCACCCGGGCGGCAGCACGCAGTTGCCGTGCGCGCGGCCGCCGGGCCCGTGACGCGGCGCGCCCACGTGACCGTTTTCTACCCCTCACAAGCGCACAATCCACCTCCGGCCGGCCGGCGAAATGCGCCTGCGCACAATCCCCATGACGCCCCCTCACCTGTGTACACACAGCGGAGAACCGAGGCGGCACGGGGACGGCGCGCGACAGCGGCCGCGCCAGGGCCGCATCAGGGGTACGTCAGGGATGCGCCGGGGGTACGTCAGAGATGCGTCAGGGGATCACGATGACCGGGCGCTGCGCCCGGCGGGCCAGCCGTCCGGCGACCGAGCCGAAGATCCGGCCGACCAGGCCGTGCGTGGAGCCGACCACGATCGCGTCGGCCTCGTACTCCTGGCCGACCTCCTCCAGCTCGTGACAGATGTCACCGCCGCGCTCGACGAGGATCCAGGGGACCTCGGAGAGATGATCGGCGCAGGCCAGCTCCAGGCCCAGGACTTCGGTGCGGTGATCCGGTACGTCCACGAAGACCGGGGGCTCACAGCCCGCCCAGACGGTCGTCGGCAGCCGGTTGGCCACATGGACGATGATCAACCCGGAGCCGAGGCGCCGGGCCATACCGATTGCATACGCCAACGCCCGCTCGCTCGACATGGAGCCGTCGAAGCCGACCACGACGCCATGACGGAACGCAGGGTCGCAGGAGTGGCGCGTCTTTTCCGCCGCTTCGAGGTCCGCCATCGGATCGGCGACCTGCTTGCGGTCCGCGGGTTCGGGGATTTCGTGACCGGCCATTGATGTCTCGGCGAGGGCGTCCTCTTGCGGAGGGGCGAACGGGGAACAGCGATTGACTTGATCCGGCAGTTGACTGAGCTGGCTCGATCGAGGACCGGAGGCCATAGTTCAAAGAGGAACAACACGACTGGGAATCATCTTCCCAACCCGATACCCCAAGAGTACGGCGCCACTCCCCCGCTGCCCAGAGCACGCCGGGGACGCGGAGCGCCCGCGCGAGCCGGGTGGGGCCTCGAACGTTCCCCGGAGCATGCCGGAGCGTGGCGCGGATGGCAATGCCCCGGCCTGCCCCCGTACGTACCCTCTGACGGTGACCCATGATCGTCGGCGGCGTTGTATCCAGCAGCCCGTCCGAGGGGAGCACATGGTGCCGTTGCCGTCCGACAGATCACCCGACCCGGTGAGCGATGTGGTGCGCTGGGGCGCGTTCAGCTGCGCCCTGGTGCCCTTCGTACTGATCCTCAGCGGCGCCTCCTGGGCCGGCGCGGCCGGCGCCGCCGCCGGCCTGGGCGCGGTGACCTGCGTCTGTCGCGCGCTGTTGCGGCAATCCGAACGGACCGCCGCGCGGGTCCGGGTGCGCGACTTCGGAAGACACCGGGACAGAACGGGACGTCCGGGTCCGGCGGCGCACGGGGGCGGGCGCCATTCCGGAGGGCGTACGCCGGTCAACTGAGGCCTCTGCAAGTCTGCGCGCGACCGTTTTCAGCCAACTTCCGGCCGAGGTCCATACCTTCCCCTGAGCCCCCCTCAACCCTGTTGTGAGCAGGGAGGAAAGGACCGCTGGGCATGGTTGTGCCCTACTGCGAACGGGCAGAGCCGAGACGCGTACTTCCCATGGAGGCCCGACGAGTGGAACGCTTCGTGATCGAATGCTTCGCGCCAAGTTGCCATATCGACATACCAGCGGGTGGTGAACTTGGCACTCCATCCTCACGGAACACAGTAGATTCGATCTTGGTAGTGACGGCGGGGGAACTGTGCAGGACCGAGAGGGCGAGACGACCGAGGGGGGCTTAAGTGCCATGAGCCAGGACTCCGCTGCCGTACCAGATGCCGCACGCAAGCTCGCCGCCCGACGACGCCGCGAAATAGTCGCGGTGCTCCTCTTCAGTGGCGGCCCCATTTTCGAGAGCTCCATTCCGCTCTCGGTCTTCGGCATCGACCGCCAGGACGCAGGTGTCCCGCGGTACCGGCTACTTGTGTGCGCGGGCGAAGATGCGCCTTTGCGCACGACCGGGGGGCTCGAACTGTCGGCCCCCTACGGGCTGGAGGCGATCTCCCGTGCCGGGACTGTCGTCGTACCGGCCTGGCGTTCCATCACCCAGGCCCCGCCGCCCGCCGCGCTCGACGCGCTGCGCCGCGCGCATGAAGAAGGGGCCAGAATCGTCGGGCTGTGCACGGGGGCGTTCGTTCTCGCCGCGGCCGGACTCCTCGACGGCCGGCCGGCCACCACCCACTGGATGTACGCACCGACGCTCGCCAAGCGTTATCCGTCCGTCCATGTGGACCCCCGCGAGCTCTTCGTCGACGACGGCGATGTGCTCACCTCCGCGGGAACGGCGGCAGGCATCGACCTGTGTCTGCACATCGTGCGCACCGACCACGGCGCAGACGCCGCGAACGCGCTGGCCCGCCGGCTCGTCGTGCCGCCCCGCCGGACCGCGTCCGACATGGGGCACCAGCGCTACCTCGACAGGTCATTACCTGAAGAGATCGGCGCCGACCCGCTCGCCGAGGTCGTCGCCTGGGCGCTGGAGCACCTCCACGAGCAGTTCGACGTGGAGACGCTCGCCGCGCGCGCCTACATGAGCCGGCGGACCTTCGACCGGCGCTTCCGCTCCCTGACCGGAAGCGCTCCGCTCCAGTGGCTGATCACCCAGCGGGTCCTGCAGGCCCAGCGGCTGCTGGAGACATCCGACTACTCGGTGGACGAGGTCGCGGGTCGCTGCGGCTTCCGCTCGCCGGTGGCGCTGCGCGGCCATTTCCGGCGGCAGCTGGGCGCCTCACCCGCGGCCTACCGTGCGGCCTACCGCGCGCGCCGGCCGCACGGGGCACCCGAGCCCGCGCTCAGGCCGGAGCGGGCCGACCGCGCCGAGCGGCCGGAGCGCGAGCGGGCGGCGCTGGGCGCGAGCGGCGGGGAACGGTTCGCCCCCGCGCTGGCCGGCCACGGTCTGGCGACCGCGGAACCGGGCGAAGCGGGCAAACCGCAGCCGGAGGGCTACGCCTCCCGGCTGGCGGAGGCCGCGGTCGGGCGGGGACCGGCCCGCCCCGTGCTGCCCGGACAGCGCGAGCGCCCCGTAGGGTGAGATGTATGAACGATCGCATGGTGTGGATCGACTGCGAGATGACCGGACTCTCGCTGGCGAATGACGCGCTCATCGAGGTGGCCGCCCTGGTCACCGACTCTGAGCTGAATGTGCTGGGCGACGGGGTGGATGTGGTGATCCGCCCTCCCGCCGAGTCGCTCGGCACCATGCCGGAGGTGGTGCGCCAGATGCACACCGCCTCCGGGCTGCTGGAGGAGCTGGACGGCGGGACGACGCTGGAGGCGGCCGAGGCGCAGGTGCTTGCGTACATCAAGCAGCATGTGCCGGAGCCGGGGAAGGCGCCGCTGTGCGGCAACTCCGTCGGCACCGACCGCGGCTTCCTGCTGCGCGACATGCCGACGCTGGAAAGCTATCTGCACTACCGGATCGTCGACGTCTCGTCCGTGAAGGAACTGGCCCGGCGCTGGTTCCCGCGGGCGTACTTCAACAGTCCGGACAAGAACGGCAACCACCGGGCGCTGGCGGACATCCGCGAATCCATCGCGGAGCTGCGCTACTACCGCGAGGCGGTCTTCGTACCGCAGCCCGGCCCCGACTCGGACACCGCGAAGGCCATCGCCGCCAAGCACGTCCTTCCTGCTGAGCCGCAGTCCACGCCGCAGTGAGCCGTGGGGGTGCGTGTCGTGTGGTTCCTTGCGGGTCCGCCGTGACCCGCACGACACGCCCTCGGTCCCGGGACGCAAAACCTGGGCGCGAGCACCCCTCCGGACCCTGTACACTTTTTCTCAGCCGGTGGGGAAAAAGAACCACACAGCACCGGTCATGGTGGGTATAGCTCAGCTGGTAGAGCACCTGGTTGTGGTCCAGGATGTCGCGGGTTCAAGTCCCGTTACTCACCCCACTTCAAGGCCCCCGACCTCAGGTCGGGGGCCTTGGCGTTTGTCGGCGACGGAGGCGCAGGCCCGGTCGAGAACGTCGTCGCCGGTGGTCACCGTGGGGTTCGTGTGGGTGATGGTGATCTTCGCGGGGCCGCGGACGGGCACCGCCCCGGTCGTCTCTCGTACGGCGCGGCAGTGCGGTGCGGGGCCGTACGGACCGGTGGGGCCGCCGTGCGAGCGCGGCGGCGGGGCGCGGCGGTAGGGGGAGTCCGCCGCGCCCCGCCGTGGGGGCGAGCGGCCCGGGCCGGCGCCCGGGCCGCCGGTGGGGGGTCAGCCGGTGAAGGCGCCGAAGGCCTTGGTGAAGTCCAGCGGCTTCTGGTCGATGGAGCTGCAGGTCGGCTGTGCCGAGGGGGCCGGGCCGCCCGGGCAGGCCTGGTCGCGGGTCGAGGACCACATCGACAGCCCGCCCAGGTGCTTGCCCTTGGCGAACGCCACCAGTTGCTTGGCGTCGTCGAGCCGGAAGACCTCCTGCTGGACGTCGTTGACGCCGATCATCGGGGTCACGGCCACGGTCTTCCAGGCGGCCGCGTCGCGCAGCCCGAGCGCCTTCTTGAGCTGGCCCTGGGTGGCGGTGGCGGCCTGGGTGGCGTAGGTGCCCATGTCGCCGCTGTAGGAGGCGCCGTAGTCCATCGCCATGATGTTGACGGCGGAGATCTTGACGCCGTTCTTCTTGGCGTCGGCGACCAGGTTCACCCCGTCCTGCGTCAGGCCCTCGGGCATGACCGGCAGGGTGAAGGAGACGTCCAGACCGGGGTGGGTCTTCTGGAGCCGGGCGATGGCCTGGGCGCGGCGGGTGTTGGCGGCGGTGTTGGGCAGCGCGCCGCCCTCGATGTCGAAGTCGGCCTTGGTGAGCTTGAACTGGTCGATGACCTTGCCGTACGCGGCGGCCAGCTGGTCGGCGGAGCCGCAGACCAGGGCGAGTTCGGAGCCGGTGGCGCCGCCGAAGGAGACCCGGACGTCGCCGCCGGCCTTGCGCAGCGCGGGTATCTGCTTGGCCACCGCGTCGTTGCCGAGCTCGCCGGAGCCGCCCCACTTGGGGTCGCAGCCGCCGCCGGAGGTGATGAAGGCGAGGGTGAAGTTCTTCACGCCGGTCTTCTGCGCGGTGCCGGGCAGGTCGTAGGCGGGGGTGAGCGAGGTGTCGACGTACGGGGCGAAGCCGGCGGCGGCCTTGGCGGTGGTGCCGGCGGTCCGCGGGGCCTTGGCGGCCATGGCACCGCCGGCGACGGCGACGGCACCGCCCGCCGCGACCACGGCGGCCGCGCCGGTCACGATCAGCTTGGTGGTGCGGCTCTTGCGCCGGCGGTGTGCCGAGGAAGTCATCTCGTGCCTGCCTGTCGTCACGTGGGGGGTGGGAGGGGGTGCACCGTGGTGCGTCCCGCACGCTAGCGGCAGGGAAACGGACAAATGTCGGTAATGGTGCGGAGGTTGGGGGACTTATGACCGCCTTAAGGAAGCGGAAGGGGGTGGTTAAGAGCCAGGGGCACATGCCACGCCGGACGGGCGGTCAGGAGCCGGAGCGCGCGGCCCGCCGCCGGCGGCCGAGGGTGCGGCGCAGCCGGTGCCCGCGCCGTCCGTCCTGGCGGGCCCGCCGGTCGTCCAGCGCCAGCCAGACCCGGACCTCGGTGCCGCCGAGGACGGAACGGCCCAGGCGGACATCGCCGCCGGTGGATTCGGCCAGCCGCCGCACGATGTCCAGACCGAGGCCGGTGGAACCCTCCCCGCCTCCGCCGTGGCCGCGGCGCAGTGCCGCGTCCGGGTCGGCGATGCCCGGGCCGGCGTCCGAGACCAGCACGATCACCGCCTCGTCCGCGTTGTGGACGTCGACCGCGAAGGCGGTGCCCTCGGGGGTGTGCCGGAAGACGTTGCCGAGCATCGCATCCAGGGCGGCGGCGAGTTCGGGGCGGGCGACCGGGACCCGTACGGGGCGGTCGGCGCCGGCGATGCGCACGGTGCGGCCCTCGTCCTCGGCGAGCGCGGACCAGAAGCCCATCCGCTCGCGGATCACCTCCGCGGCGTCACAGCCGGCCGCAGCGGCCGTCTGCTGCGTCTGGGCCTTCTGTTCGCGGACGGTGCGGATGATCTGGTCGACCTCCCGCTCCAGCTGGGCGACGGCGGCCCGGGTCTGCTCGGCGGCCGGGGTGTCGCCGAGCGAGGCGGCGTTGAGCCGGAGCACGGTCAGCGGGGTGCGCAGCCGGTGCGAGAGGTCGGCGGCCAGTTCGCGTTCGTTGGCCAGGAGTTGGACGACCTGGTCGGCCATGGAGTTGAAGGCGCTGGCCGCCAGCCGCAGTTCCTTGGGCCCGTCCTCCTGGACGCGTACACCGAGCTTGCCCCGGCCGAGGTCATGGGCGGCGCCGGCGAGCCGCTGCGCGGGGCGCACCATGCGGGTGCCGAGCCGGTCGGCGACCGCGACCGAGCCGATGACCAGCGCCAGGCCGACGCCGGCCAGCACCACCCAGGCGGTGGTGACGCCGTTGGTGAGGGCCGCGTCGGGGACGAAGACCTCCACGACGGCGATCCCGGAGGCCACGGCGGTCGGCTGGAGGAGCGCGGAGCCGCCGCGGACCGGGGAGATGGAGGCCCGGCCGAGCTTCACGGCGGCCGCCACATCCGCCTCCGCCGCCCGCCGGGCGCCGATCTCGGCGGGCCCGTTCCGGCCGCTCGCCGGCACATGGACGCCGATCCGGCCGCCGGGGCCGGTCTCGGCGCTGGCGACGGCGCGTTCGAGCTGGGTGCGGTCGGTGGTGATGGCGAGGACCGGACCGATCGTGGCGGCCTGCCGCTCGGCGCTTCCGTACGCGCGGTCGCGGGCCAGTTCCTTGACGACGAGGCCGAGGGGGACGGCGAACGCGACCACGACCATGGTGGTGACCGCCAGCGCCACCTTGACCAGGGCCCATCTCACCGCGGCGGCTCCAGCTTCACGCCGACGCCGCGCAGGGTGTGCAAGTACCGGGGCCGCGCCGCGGTTTCGCCCAGCTTGCGGCGCAGCCAGGACAGATGGACGTCGATGGTCTGGTCGTCGCCGTAGGACTGCTGCCAGACCTCGGCGAGGAGTTCCCTGCGGGCGACGACGACACCGGGCCGCTCGGCGAGGAAGGCCAGCAGATCGAATTCCCGGCGGGTCAAATCGAGTGCGGCGCCGTCGAGTTCGGCCTGCCGGCGCAGCGGGTCGATGGACAGGCCGCCGACCCGGATCACCCGTGAGGGCGGTTCCGCGCCGGCGGCGGTGGCCCGGGAGCGGCGCAGTACGGCCGTCATCCGCGCCGAGAGGTGCTCGACGGAGAACGGCTTGGTGAGATAGTCGTCGGCCCCGTCGTTGAGCAGCCGGACGATCTCGGCTTCGTCGTCCCGGGCTGTGGCGATGATCACGGGCACATCGGTGATCCCGCGCAGCATCTTCAGCGCCTCGCCGCCGTCCAGATCGGGCAGGCCGAGGTCGAGGATGACCACGTCGAAGCCGACCTGAGCCACCTCGCGCAGTGCCTCCAGAGCGGTGCCGACGCTGCGCACCGTATGGGCGGCCTCGGTCAGATGCCGGATCAACGCCGAGCGTACGAACTGGTCGTCCTCGACGACGAGCACACGTGCCATGGGCGGCACCGTACGCCATTCGGGGCCGTTTCCCTGCCGGGTGTTGACACCGTGACAGAGCGGTCGGCCGTGCTGAAGCGGGCTGCGTCCGCGCCGTCCGGTGGTGCAGTATGAGCCGGATGCAACGAGGACTGGTTCACGCGGTGGCCTGGACGCTGGCGACCGGGGCCGCGGTCACGCTGTCGTGGTTCGGGGTGCACACCGTGCTGTCCGGCACCGCGTACGACCCGCCGCGCGCGCTGCCGCTGTCCGCCCGGGTGTCCGGGGCGCGGCCGGACGGCGGCGCCTCCCCGCGGGTCTCCTCCACGCACCGCCCCAAGCCGTCCCGTTCGCCGGACCGCAGCCCGGCGCCCACCGACGGCAAGCCCTCCGGTCCGGCTTCCCCGTCCGCCACGGGCGGCGCCCGGCCGCAGCACCCGGACCCCTCCCCGCAGGACGGCTATCCGCCGGCCTCCGACGGCCGGATCAAGAGCTACTCCACGGCGGGTGGCCGGGTGGTCTTCGATCTGGGCGGCCGCTCGGCCGAGTTGGTGTCGGCGACGCCCGACTCGGGGTGGCAGATGCAGGTGTGGAAGCAGGACGGGTGGATCCGGGTCGACTTCTCCGGCAGCGCCCATACGTCGGTGTTCTGCACCTGGAACGGCCATCCGCCGACCGTGCAGATCAGCAGCAGCGGGGCGTAGCGCCGGGTGGCCCCGCCCCGGCCCTGGCGCCCGGCCCCCGGCCCCGGCCCGCGGCTCAGTCGAAGGCGCCGGCCGGCGGGGCGGGCGAGGCGAGGGCGGTGGCGTCGGTGACCGGTGCCGCGCCGCCGGTGAAGTCCAGCAGCGCCCGCCCGTGTTCGACCCGTGCGGCCTGCGGATCGGTCGCCGCCCGCCGGGTCAGTTCGGCGACGGGCAGCTCCCCGTCGGCGGCCAGCAGGATGGCGTTGCCGAAGCGCCGGCCGCGCAGGACGGCCGGGTCGGCGGTCAGACACAGCTCGGGGAAGACCGTACGGACGGTGGCGATCTGGCCGCGCAGGAACCGCAGCGGCGGCCCGTCGGCGAGGTTCGCCGCGTAGAACCCGCCGGGGCGCAGCGCCCTGCGGACCTCCGTCACGAACTCCGTGCTGGTCAGATGCGCGGGCGTGCGCGCACCGCCGAAGACGTCGGCGATGATCAGGTCCGCCCAGCCGTCGGGGATCTTCGCCAGGCCGGCGCGGGCGTCGCCGCCGCGCACCCGGATCCGCCAGCCGCCGTCCCACGGCAGCTGCCGGCGTATGAGCTGGACCAGCGGTGCGTCGATCTCCACGACCTGCTGGGTGGACCGCGGGCGGGTCGCCGCGACATAGCGGGCCAGCGTCAGGGCGCCGCCACCGAGGTGGACGACGCGCAGCGGTGCGCCGGGCGGGCCGGCGAGGTCCGCCAGATGCCCGAGGCGCCGCTGATAGGAGAAGTCGAGGAAGGACGGGTCGTCGAGGTCCACATGGGACTGCGGGGCCCCGTCGATCAGGAGCGTCCAGCCGCGCGGCCGGTCCCGGTCGGGCCGTAGCTCGGCGAGTCCGCCGTCCACCGTCTCCGTGACGGTCTCCGGGCCGCCGCGCCCGCGTCTGCTCTTCGCCATGCCCTCCAGTATGGCCCGTGAGGTGCAGCCCGAATCCGCAGGTCAGCGCAGGGGCCCGTCTCTGGCGACGCGGCCGCCTCCGGTGGTGCGGGGGCAGAGTGGCGAACCACCCACGACCGGAGCCGGAGGTGGTCCGCCAACTTGACCTCACGAACCGAGCCGGCCCGATGGTGCTTTGGACCGGCCGGCCGATCAGCGGTTGATGCAGACGTTCCCGAAGGCCGGGTTCAGCAGGCCGGGCGCGTTGACGCTGTTGCCGCAGATGTTGATCGGGATGTTGATCGGCACCTGGACGTTGTTGCCGCTGAGGATGCCCGGGGAACCCGCGGCAAAGCCCGCAGCGGTGGCGCCGCCACTGAAGCCCCGACGACCGAAACGACCGTTGTCGCCGAAACGACCGTGGTCGCCGCGGCCGTAACGGCCGTGGTTGCCGTGGTGTCCGTCCGTGCTTGCAGATGCGATGCCGGCGCCGCTGAGCACAACGGCACAGCTGGCAGTGGCGATCGCGGCGGTCGTAACAAACCGCTTCATCCCATTCTCCTTTCAGTTCGTGAATGGGGCAACCGGTCACAACGAGCGAAATGCGGCAGGGATGCGGGCGTTCCCCCGTCCGGGAAATCGTTAGCCCTTATGGCAGTAACGACGCGGCCCCGCCGAAGTCCGGTATTCCGCTGTTCGGGAACCCTGACCCGGATCCGGCGTGCCTGCCACGGTTTCCAGCATGATTTCTGTCAGAGTGCTCTCCTGTTTGACTGATTGAAGTCGGAGAGGAAGACATGCGGAAGTCGATGGACCGCACCGGGCGCGGCGTCGTATGCGCACTGGCTTCCTTGGCATTGTCGGCCGCACTGTCCTCGGCGGCTGCCGCGCCGGCCCCCAGGGAATCCGCAGGAATTCCCTTCACCGAGCGCTATCACGTCACCCAGCACGGCGGTATCGCCCGCGCGGCGAACTCCTCGGTCATCTGCAAAGCACCGGCCGGCCGCACGGGCGGACCGTGCGCGGCGGCCCGGCAGGACGTGGCCGGCCGAAGCGGACACGACGCGACGACGTACCCCGACGTCGACTCCGACGCCCGCACCGACAGCTCCAGCCGCGCGACCCTGCGGATCCCGGCCGGCTCGCGGGTCAGCTACGCCCGCCTGTACTGGGGCGGCACCCTGCGGGCCGGCACGCACCAGGCCGCCGGGAACAACGGACAGGTGCTGGTCGCCGGGCCCGGCGGCCGGTACCGGACGGTGCGCGCCGACACCCTCGCCGGCCACCGCGGCAGGGACGCGGCCGACGGCTTCCAGGCGTCCGCGGACCTCACCGGGCTGGTGCGCAAGAGCGGTGCCGGCGCCTACACGGTGGCACAGATCAAGGGCGCGAAGAGCCCGTCCGCGGCCGGTACAGGGGGCGGCTGGACCCTGGTGGCCGTATACGAAAACGCCAAGGAACCGCTGCGCAGAATCGCGCTGTGGGACGGTTTCCGGCCGCTGACGGCGGACCGTCGCGCGTTTACCGTACGGCTCAATGGACTACACATCCCGGCGAATTCACGGGGCCGCGCCGGCGTGGTCGCGTATGACGGATACCGGGGCCGCGGAAATGACGCACTCACCGTACGGGCCGGCCGCCACCACCCGATGAGGGTGCACGATTCCGCCAACCCGGCGAATGATGTGATGAACTCGACCATCACCGACTTCGGCCGACCGGCGGCGCGGCTGCCCGCTTACCGGAACACCCTCGGATTTGATTCCGATGTATTCGACATCACCCCCGCACTGCGGTCCGGCGCCGATCGGCTCACATTCCGTTTCACCACCCGCAACCCGGGATATCTGCTCGGCGCGCTCTTCGTCCAGGCCGATACCCGGCACTGAGCGGCGCGCCCGGAATTTCCCGCAGAGAGTTCTGTCGGCTCGCTATTCAGGGGAGCAGTGCGTGCTGCCGCAAGACCCGCAGTACCGAGTGCGGCCCACGGCTTCGGGCGCCCCCCGGCCCGTCGACGGCGGGGCGGGGCCCGGTGTGCCGGGCACCAGGACCAGGGAGCCGATCAGGCGATGACGACGGACAGCGCGGATGCGCCCCACTCCGCCCGGGTCCGGCCGCCGGCGGCCCCCGGACCGGCCCCCGGACCGGCCCCCGGACCGGTCCCCGCCGCGGTCCACCCGCCGCGCGGCCCGGCCCGGGAGACCCTGCCACCGCCCCGGCCCGGCCGCGGCGTACGCCCGCGGGCCGTCGTCCCGCTGCTGGCCGGCGACTGCCTGGCCACCGTCTGCACCGCGCTGGCCGTCCTCGGCACCGGCACCGCGCCGACGGCACTCGGCCCCCTGGTCCTGGGAGCGCTGCTGCTCCACTCCCGGGCCGGCCTCTACCGTCCGCATCCCGCCCCGAGCCTGCTCGGCGAACTGCCCGCGCTGCTCGGCCGCGGCGCCGTCTGCTGGTGCGCGGTGGCCGCGGTGCTCGCCGCCGTACGCCCCGCGCAGGCGCTGCCGCCGGCTCTGCTGGTCGGCGCGGTGGCGCTGCACACCGCGCTGGTCTGCGGCGCCCGGGCCCTGGTGCACCGGGCACGGCGCGCCGCCGCCCGCCGCCGGCCGCGCGCCACGCTGATCGTCGGCCCCGACCCGGCCGCCCGGCAGCTCGCCGCCGTGCTGCACGCCCGCCCCGGGTACGGGATGCGCCCGGTGGGCCTGGTCACGACGGGGGCGCCGGCCGGGCCCGAGGTGCCCCCGGGTCACGGCGGACCGCCGCGGCTCACCTCCCCGCACGACATCACCCGGGCCGTCATCCGGCACACGGTGCGGGACGCGGTGTTCACGGTGCCGCCGTACGGCGATCCGTACACCGCCGCGCTGCTGCGCCGCTTCATCGACCAGGGCTCGACGATCTGGCTGGCCGGTGCCGCGGCCGCCCTGGAGGGCCGCCCGCCGCCGCCGGCGTCCGGCCATCTGTGGGGCTTCGCCTGGCGGCGGCTGGAGACCGCGCCGCCGCGGCACGGCGGCGCGGACAAGCGGGCGCTGGACCTCGTCCTGGCGGCGGTGGCCCTGGTGGTGGCGGCCCCGGTGCTGCTGGGCGGTGCGCTGGCGGTCCGGCTCGCCGACGGCCCGGGGGTGCTCTGCCGGCAGGAACGCATCGGCCGGGGCGGCCGCAGCTTCCTGCTGCTGACGTTGCGCACCCGGCGCCTGTACGACGGGGAGGAGGCCACGGCCGCTGGGAGCGGGACGGACCTCCGCACGAGCCGGGTCGGCCGGCTGCTGCGGCGCACCGGGGTGGCGGGGCTGCCGCGGCTGTGGAACGTCCTGCGCGGCGAACTCAGCCTGGTCGGGCCGTGCCCGGAACACCCCCGCACCGTCGAGCGGTTCACCCGGAGCTGCCCGGAGTACGGCGCCCGGCACCGGATGCCGCCGGGGCTCACGGGGCTGGCGCAGGTGCACGGGCTGCACGGCGGCTCCCCCGTGGAGGACCGGGCGCGCTTCGACAACCTCTACATCGACAGCTGGTCGTGGGCGCAGGACATCCGGATCATGCTGCGGGCCGCGGCCCGGCTGCTGCGGCGGGAGGGCCGATGAGCGCCGTCGCCGCGCACGCCCTCCGTCGGCCGCAGACCCCTCGCGTCCCACACCCGCCGCGCCGCAGTGCGCGGCCCGCGGACGGACCGGCCGCCCCGGCGACCGCCCACCAGCTCACCACCCCGGCCGCTATCCCTGGAGGCATCCGGTGAAGGTTCTGCATGTCATCACAGGCCTCGAAGTGGGCGGCGCCGAACAGCAGTTGCGGCTGCTGCTGCGCCGGCTGCCCGCGTACTGCGAGGTCGTCACCCTGACCGGCCCGGGCCCGGTCGCCGAGGGCATCGAGGCCGACGGCACCCGCGTCACCCACCTCGGCATGACCGGCGAGCGGGATCTGACCGCACTCCCCCGCCTCGCCCGGCTGATCCGCGACGGCGGCTACGACCTGGTGCACACCCACCTCTACCGGGCCTGCGTCTACGGCCGGATCGCCGCCCGGATGGCCGGCGTCCGGGCCGTGGTCGCCACCGAGCACTCCCTGGGCGACGCGGTCATCGAGGGCCGCCGGCTGACCCGTGGTGTGCGGACGCTCTACCGGGCCACCGAGCGGCTGGGGGCGGCGACGGTCGCCGTCTCGGACACCGTCGCCGCCCGGCTGCGCCGCTGGGGAGTACCGGAGCAGCGGATCCACGTGGTGCCCAACGGGATCGAGGCGCACCGTTTCGCCTTCGACCCGGCCGCCCGGGCCCTGGTCCGCACCCGGCTGGGGCTGCCGCTGGACGCCTTCGTGGTCGGCGGGGCCGGCCGGCTGGTGCCCGGCAAGCGGTTCGACGTCCTGGTCCGGGCGGTGACCCAGCTGCCGGGCGTGCACCTGCTGCTGGCCGGCGAGGGGCCGGAGCGGGAGATGCTGCGGCGGATGGCGGAGCAGTTCGGCTCGGGCGACCGGATCCATCTGCTGGGCACGCGGGGCGGCGCGGTCGAGGCGGAGGCCGACGGCGAGGAATCCGCCGGGCCCGATATCCCCGGACTGCTCTCGGCCGTCGACGTCTTCGTCTCCCCCTCCCCGTCGGAGGCGTTCGGACTGGCCGTGGTGGAGGCCCTCGCGTCCGGCCTGCCCGTACTCCACGGCAGCTGCCCGGCGGTCGACGAACTGCCCGCCGACCAGGCGCCCGGCGCCCGCCACTTCAGTCCGGTCGTCCATGAACTGGCCACCGCACTGCGGGAGTCGCGCCGCGGTGGGTCGGACCGGCTGCCGGTCCCGCCGGTGGTGCGGCGCTATGACATCACCCGCAGCGCCGCGGCGCTGATGTCGGTCTACGAGCAGGTCCTGGCCGGCGCACCGGTACGGCGGCGCAGCCCGGCGCAGGTGCCCCCGGTGCCGGTGCCCCCGCCGCAGGGGCGGGCGGCCGCGCTCCCGGTGGCGAGCGTGTCGCTGCCGGACCCGGCCCGCTCCCCCGCCCCGTCCCCGCTCTCGAACAGGTAGGCAGCGCCATGGCCGAGACCGTGCAGCAAGCGCCCCCGGAGGAAGGGCCGGCGGGGGCCGGGGCCACCGGGGGCGCCGTGGTCCCGCTCCCCCGCACGGTCCGCGGTCGTGGCTGAGGGGCTCCGCGCGATGTCCTCGTTCGACACCGAGGTGCCCGTCCTGCTGCTCCGGCTCGACCCCGGCCCCTTCCCCCGCGAGACCCTCGGCGTCGTGAGCTCCCTGGGCCGGGCGGGCATCGAGGTGCACGCGGTGGCCGCATCGGCGCGCGGTCCGGTGGGCCGGTCGCGGTACCTGCACCGGATGTACGCCCGGCCGCCCGGGCCGATGGCACACGCCCCCCTGCTGGACCTGCTGCGCGACCTCTCCGAGGGCATCGGCCGACCCGCCGTGCTGCTCCCCGTGGACGACCGGGGCGCCCTCGCCGCGGCCCGGCTCGCCGGCCGGCTGCTGGGCCGCTATCTGCTCCCCGCGCAGCCCGCCGGCCTGTCCGAGCGCCTCGCCGACCGGGCCCAACTCGCCCTGCTGTGCCGGAAGCTCGGCCTGCCGCACCCGGCGACCGTCGTCCCCGCCGGTGCGCGGCAGGGCGCCGACGCGGCGGCCGAGCTCGGGCTGCCGATGGTCGCCAAGTGGAGCCGGCCGTGGCTGCTGCCCCCCTCGGCCGGGCTGCCCGGCACCACCCTGGTGCACACCCCCGACGACGCCCGGCGGCTGTACGAGCAGACCGAACGCGCCGGCAGCGCCCTGCTGTTGCAGCGCCTGCTGCCCGGCGGACGGGGCGCCGACTGGTTCTTCCACGGCTGCTTCACCGGCGACGGCGGGTGCCTGATCGGCGGCCCGGGCCGCGCGGGCCGCGGCCGGCCGTGGGCGGGACCGGCCGCGGCCGGCCGCCGGCTGCCCAACCCCCAGGTCGAACGGGCCGCCCTGCGGCTGGCCGGACATCTGGGCTACCGCGGCCTGCTCGACCTGGACTTCCACCGGGACGCCCACGGCCGCTACCACCTCCTCGGCGTCAGCGCGCGGCCCGGCGCCCACTTCCGGCTCTTCACCGACCCGTCCTCGGGACTCGACGCGGTCCGGGCGCTCCACCTGGACCTGACCGGCCGTACGGTGCCGCGCGGCCCCGTTCGACGCGGTCCGGGCGCTCCACCTGGACCTGACCGGCCGTACGGTGCCGCGCGGCCCCGGCGGGCCCGGGCGGCGGTTCCGCCCGGGCACGTACCGCCGGCGCACCGTCCCACCGGACGGCGCCCCGCCCCCGGCCCCGCCGCTGCCCGCCCGCTCCTCCGCGGCGCCGCACGGCATGCCGCGCGGCGTGCCCCCCGCACCCACGCCCGGGGCCCCGCCACGGCCTTGAGGGGCACGGCAGCCGACGACTTGTAGCCGGGGCGGGGCGCTCTCCGGGTCCGGAGGTGCGCGCCGCCCCCGGGGGCCGCCTCCGGCCCCGGGGCCCCGCCGGCTCGGGGCCCTCCACACCGCACCCAGAGAAAGAGCAGGGACCTTCCATGTACGACCTCGTGGTGGTGGGCGCCGGCCCCTACGGACTCTCGATCGCCGCACACGCGGCGGCGGCCGGACTGCGGCTGCGGGTCCTGGGCCGGCCGATGGCCTCCTGGCGCGACCACATGCCCGACGGCATGTTCCTCACATCCGAACCCTGGGCTTCCGATCTCAGTGCCCCGGAGGGCGCCCACACCCTCGCCGACTACTGCGCCGCCCACGACCTGACCGCCGAGCACGGCGTCCCGCTGCCCCTCGACACCTTCACCGCGTATGGCAGATGGTTCGGCGAACAGGCCGTGCCCCAGGTCGACGAGTTCACCGTCACCGCCGTACGCCCCGACGGCGACGGCTTCCACGTCGAGACGGACACCGGCGAGCAGATCGCGACCCGGACCGTGGCCCTCGCCGTCGGTGTGCTGCCGTTCGTCAACCGCCCCTGGCCGCTGCTCGAACTGCCCCCGGACCTCGCCTCCCACAGCAGCGACCACCGCGATCTGCGCCACTTCGCCGACCGGGACGTCACCGTCATCGGCTCCGGGCAGAGTGCGCTGGAGACCGCGGCCCTGCTGGCCGAACAGGGTGCCCGGCCCCGCATCGTGGCCCGCGCCGACCGGCTGCGCTGGCAGGCCCCGCCGCAACCGCTGGATCGCGGCCGGCTGCGGGCGCTGCGCGATCCGCACTCCGCGCTGGGCACCGGCTGGCCGAACCGGGTGTGGTCCCAGATGCCCTGGGCGGTGCGCCGGCTGCCCTCGGCGACCCGGCTGCGGATCGCCGAGCACGCGGGGGCCCCGGCCGGCGCCTGGTGGCTGCGGGAGCGCTTCGAGCCGGTGGTTCCGGTGCTGCTCAACCACCGGGTCCGGGCCGCGGCCGCCCGGGACGACGGGGTGCGGCTCCACCTCACCCATACGGAGGGCGGCACCGAGACGCTGGACACCCACCACGTGGTGGCGGCCACCGGGTTCACCCCCGACCTCGGGCGGCTGCGGCTGCTCGCGCCCCAAGTACGCACCACACTCTGGACGGTGGGCGGCAGCCGGGCGCCCGAGCTGAACTCCGGCTTCGAATCGACCTGGCCCGGGCTGTTCTTCGCGGGGCTGCTCACCGCGCCGTCGTTCGGCCCGTCGATGCGCTTCGTGCACGGCGCGGCCTTCACCGCGACGCGGCTGGTGCGCGGCGTCCAGCGCCGACTCGGCGAGCGACGCGGCGCCACCACGATCCCCCGCCCGGCCAGGGACAGCGAACCGGCCGCCCGCTAGCCCGGATCACCGAACAGGCTCGGACACACCGAGGGCCGCCCGGCACCGGCCGGGCGGCCCCTTTCCCGCCACTTTGCTTCCACACGGGCCGTCGCGTACGGGCCGGCCGCCGCCTGCGACCCGGTTGACGCGTCCGGCCCGGCCACCCCTACTGGCAGCGGTCGACGGCCTCGATCGTGCGGGCGGCCTCGCCGAGAGCCGCGCGCAGTACGGCGGGGTCGGTGGCGTCGGCACCCGCGCCCTCCGGGGGCACCAGCCAGCCGGTGCCGGTGGCCGGTGGCTCCACCGGGGTGCCTTCCCCGCACAGCGCCGCCAGGTTGATGCCCCGTCCGGAGGTCTGCGTACAGGCGCTGCCGGGCACGTCCCAGCCCGCGGCGGTGCCCGCCGGGACCAGGAAACCGAGGGTGTCGCAGGCGCCGTCGTGCAGCACCGGGCCGACGCCGTCCCGCAGCCGGAGGATGTCCACGGCTTCCAGTCCCTGCCGGGCCGGCACCGTGACGAGGTCACACTGCCGGTCCGCTGCGGGCGGTGCCCCGCCCGTGACGACCTGCCCCCGCCGGCCGCCGGCCTGGCCCGCGGACCCGTTGCCGCCCCTGCTCACGCCGGTCTCCCACACGGAGAACCCCTCCTCCTGCACGCGGTGCGCCCTTTACACCGGGTTCAACGTCCGGACGTGTCAACAGCTACGGCGGCGTAACGCTGCAATGGATGGCAGTTCATGGCAGATCGCGCGCGAGATATCCGATTTGCGGCCAAACTGTGCGTATCGAAGCCATCACAGCCGGTACGGTCGTCCCCGCCGCACCGCCAGGAGGCGGCAACGCCGCAGGATGGCACGGAGAGGGCACGGAGAGGGTCCGCCATGGCGTCGCCAGAAGCAAGATCAGCGTCGTCCCGCACCGTACCCGCCCGCCCGAACCTCGCTTTCCGACAGCTGCGCGGCCGGCTGTCGCCAGGCGAGTTCGCGGCGGCGGTCCGACGGTCCGCCCGTGAGATCGGCGAACAGGTCTCGTGTGACGCCCGCTATGTGGGGCGCGTCGAGTCCGGGGAAATCCGGTGTCCGAACTACGCCTACGAGCGGGTCTTCCGGCACATGTTCCCCGGGCTGACGCTGCCCGACATGGGGTTCGCGCCGCGCGAGGCGGTACGCGGACGGGGGGCGCGTGCCACAGCGGTCAGCGCCGCGCCCCTGGCACCCGTTCCCGACCACCGCGATACCCGTATCCAGATCTGCGAGGAGAGCGACGTGCTGCGTCGCGCGTTCATCACCGGCGGCCCGGCAGCAGCCCTGGGCTTTGCCGCCCTGCATCCCATCGAGGCCGCTGCCGCCGCCGTGTCCGCCCCTGTGCCGGGGCCCCGTACACCACCCGTCGGACGCGTCGGGGCCGCCGAGGCCACCGCCGTCGAGGAGGCGGTCCGGCACATCCGGCTGCTGGACGACCGGCACGGCGCGGAGGGCCTCTACCACCGCGCCGCCCAGCCGCTGCGCGCCGCCTACGAGCTGCTGGACGCGGATGTGCAGCGCCGCTCGGTGTCCGACCGGCTGCACGCCGGCGCGGGCGAACTCGCCATCTCCGTCGGCTGGTTGGCGCACGACTCCGGCCGCTTCGACGACGCCCGCTCGCACTACGCGGAGGCGCTGGCCACCGCCCGGGTCTGCGGCGATGCCGCCCTGGAGGCGCACGCCTTCTGCAATACGGCCTTTCTGGCCCGCGACGCCGGCCGGCCGCGCGAGGCGGTGCGGGCCGCGCAGGCCGCGCAGCAGGCCGCCAAGCAGCTGGCCTCACCGCGGCTGCTGTCGCTGCTGGCACTGCGGGAGGCGGGCGGCTGGGCCGGACTCGCGGACCGCTCCGGCTGCGAGCAGGCGCTGGCCAGAGCGGAGCGGCTGTTCGCGGGCGGGCCGCGGGACGGCGACCCGGAGTGGATGACGTTCTACGGCGAGGCCGAACTGGCGGGCCTGGAGGCGCAGTGCTGGTCGGCGCTGGGTGACGCGGAGCGCGCGGTGGAGCACGCGCGCCGGGCGGTGGCGCTGCAGAACCCGCACTTCACCCGCAATATCGCGCTGTTCACCGCGGAGCTCGCGGGCGACCTCGCGGACAGCGGGGCGCACGAGGAGGCCGCCGCGGCCGGGGTCCGGGTGCTGACGCTGCTGACGCAGGTCCGCTCGGCCCGTATCCGCACGATGCTCGACCGCACCGCCCAGACCCTGCGGGCGCACCGCGACCGGGGTGCGGTCGACGACTTCCTGGCGCGGCACGCGGCATCGGCCGCGGCGGCAGCGGCCTCCGCAGCCGGCGGTGGGGCGCCGGACGCGGCTTCCGGATGACGTCCGCGGCGGGCGGGCCGGGGCCCGGCTGACGCCCCGTCGGCCACCGGGCGGCCCTGGCCCGCCGGCCGGTCAGCCGAGGTGGCCGGTGTCGTTCCAGCGCTCGATCGCCGGCTCCCCGTAGGCCCAGCCGAGCACCGACAGGGACGTCGGCTCCAGCCGGATCCGGGCGCCGAAGGAGATGTCCAGGCCCAGCCAGCGGGCGCCCAGGGCGCGCAGGATGTGGCCGTGCGCGAAGACCAGCACATCGCGGTCGGCCGACCGCGCCCAGCCGATGGCCTCGTCCGCCCGGGCGGTGACCTCGGCGAGCGTCTCCCCCTCCGGCACCCCGTCGCGCCAGATCAGCCAGTCCGGCCGCCCGGCTTTGATCTCGTCCGGGGTCAGGCCCTCGTACGCGCCGTAGTCGATCTCCATGAGGGCGTCCCACGGCTGCGCCCGGTCGCCGAAACCGGCCAGCTCGCAGGTCTCCGTCGCGCGCACCAGGGGGCTGGTGCGGACCTCGACGCCCGGCAGGCCGTCCCAGGGGGCGCGGTGCAGCCGCTCGCCCAGCAGCTTGGCGCCGCGCCGGCCCTCGTCCAGCAACGGGACGTCGGTGCGGCCGGTGTGCCGGCCGGACAGCGACCACTCGGTCTGTCCGTGCCTGGCCAGGAATATGCGCGGTGCCATGGTCGTACCTCTCGCCGGCTTCTCGGCTGATCGTTGCTCGGTGCGGGCGGCGCTGACCGCGGGCCTTCCATCATCGCGCATCGGGTCGTTTTGTCCCCGACGGGGGGCGGCTGCCCCGGCGGGGAGCGGCCATCACGCGGCGGACCGGCGGGCGGACGCCCCGCTTGTCGGTGCCGGATGCGAGACTTCCGCGGGTGAACGTTTCACGCGACGGCCGATCCGCGTCGGCCGCCCCTGTGGCGGGGCGGCCGGCGGCGACACCGAGCCTGCGCCAGCGGCTCACCGAACTTCGCGGCCCCGGTGTCCGCCCCCGCTCCCTCGATGCCCGCGCGCTCGCCGCGCTGGCCGCCAACCCCGGCTGCCGGCGCCGGGCGCTGCTGGACGGCGCGGGCATCGACAAGGGCGCGCTGGCCCAGGCGCTCGGCTCGCCCGCGGCGTACGGCCAGTCCCAGTTCGCGATCGTCCGCGGCCATGCCTTCGAGGCCAAGGTGACCTCCGACGGCGGCACGGAACTGCTGCGGCTGCTGCACGAGCGGCTGGCGCCCGGCACCCCGCCGCCGGTGCCCGACGAGGTCGCCACCCCGGACCTGTCCGCGGCCGGACCCGAGGGCCGTACGGCGCGTACGGCGCTGGCGCTGCGCGAGGCGACCGCGGCCGGCGGCTGGGCGCTGCTCCGGCATCCGATGCTGGCGGTCGAGGTGGCCGGCTCGCCCGCTTATGTGGAGCCGGATGCGGTGGTGGTGCATCCGGACGGCAGCTGGACGGTCGTCGAGATCAAGTCCTTCCCCATGATCGACGGTGCGGCGGACGCCGCCAAGGTGGGCGCCGCCGCCCGGCAGGCCGCGGTGTACGTCCTGGCCCTGGAGCCGGTTGCCGGCCAGGTCGGTGCGTATACGGGCCGCGAGGTGACGGTCCGCGACCGGGTGCTGCTGGTGTGCCCGAAGGACTTCTCCAACCTCCCCACCGCCGCGGCCGTCGACGTCCGCAAACAGCTGGCCACGACCCGGCGGCAGCTGACCCGCCTCACCCGCGTCGAGGAGATCGCCGGCGCGCTCCCCGAGGGGACCACCTTCGACCTCCGCCTCGGGGACGACGGGAAGACGGCCAACCGCCCGCCCGAAGAGCTCGCCGAGGCCGTCGAGGCGGTCGGCGCGGCCTACGCCCCCGAGTGCCTCGCCGCCTGCGAGCTGGCCTTCCACTGCCGCAAGCGGTCCCGCGAGGAGGGCGCGGTGGAGACGCTGGGGCGCGGCGTACGGGGCGAGTTGGGCGGGCTGCGCACGGTGGCGGAGGTGTTGGCGGCGGCCGGTCCCGATGCCCCGGAGACCCCCGTGGCCCCCGGCGGCCCGGACGACCCGGCCGTCGGCGCGCTGCGCCGGGCCGCCGCGCTGCGCGCCGAGGTACTGGCCCGGGCCGTGGTGCCGGGTCCGCGAGCGGAGGAGCCGGGATGTCCCTGATCGACACGCTGGCCCGGATGGAGGCGGTCGCCGCGGGCCGCGCCCAACCGCGGTGCACGGTCCGCCACCGCCCGCTGTCCCAGCGGCCGCTGGTGCTGGTCCCGTTGACGACCGCGGGCGAGGCCGGTGCCCCGCTGGGCGCGCTGGTCGGCACGGACCGCGAGAAGCCGGCTCTGCTGGCCGTGCCCCAGCCGCGCGACCGCGAGCTGCGGTTCGCGTTCCTCGCCGAGCTGGCCGAAGCGGTGCTGCCGTATCTGGACGGCTTCGCGGACACCGTCGAGTGGGAGGAGCGCAAGGAGACCGACCCCGAAACCGGCAAGAAGGTCCCGGTGCAGGTCGAACTGTGCGCGGACGCACCGCAGTTGATCGTGCCGAGCGGCAGCGGAATCGAGTTCGTACGGCTGCTGGGCCGCTCGATGCGGTTCCGGCGCACGGCCGAGCAGGAGCCGGAGGCGCCGTATCCCGCGCCGCCGCACGTCCCGCTGCTGGGCCGCTGGCTGACGCATGTCGGCGAGCGGGCGCGGGTCCCGGGCTCCGGTCTGCTGCTGTCCATGACGGACCTGCTGACCCGCCACTGGGCCACCGGCCAGAGCGCGCTGGAGGACCAGCATCTGGGCGCCCTGCTGTCGTGGATCGACCCGCCGCCGGGGATGTCGGGACGGGCGGCCGCCGAGCGCGCGGAGTGCGCGCGGGACGCGGACGGGCAGCTGCTCTGCCCGCCGGCCGGCCCGGCCACCGACCCGGCGTTCGACAACCGGCTGCTCGCCCCCGCGATGGCCCGCTACGACGCCGGACTGCCGGGCGCCGAGGAGGCGCTCCGCGCCCTGGTCGAGGGCCAGTTGCGGCCGACCTGGGACGCCGTGTGGCACGGCATCGACCTGCTGCGGGCGCTGCCGGAGGGCGCGCGGGTCGCCGAGCGCTGGAAGCGCGACCGCTGGTCGTACACCGCGCACCGGGACCGGGTACGCGCCGGCGAGCCCCCGCAGCCCCGGCAGGACGACGCGGTCACCGCCGCGCAGAAGTTGTCGGCCCGGGAGACCGCACAGGCCCGGCTCGACGCCCAGGAGGCCCTGGACGACCCGCTGGTGATGGCGGGACGCCGACTGGCCGGCGAGGCGTTCCAGGGCACGGTCACCGCCGTCGAGATGGCCTTCTCCGAGGGGAAGCGGCCGATGCCGCGCCCGCTGGTCACCTTGCACACGGACGACCGCCCGCAGTTGTCGGAGGGAGTCCGGCTCTACCGCCCGCTGGCGGACGGCCGCACACAGACCGCCGAGTTCGTCGCGTTCGAGGGCGCGGAAGGCGGGGAGAGCAGGGAACGCGGGGAAGGCCGAGGACCCGGCGAACACAGCGCGCCGGTGGTACGGCTGACGGGCGGGATGGGGCGCGGGAAGACCCCGGAGCCCGGTTCGGTGCCGGAGCCGGGCGACACGGTGTGCTGGACGCTGTTCGAGCACTCCCCGCGCGGCGGCCCGGAGCTCCCGGACCCCGAGGACACCCCTTGGACCCACGGCGGCCCGCCGCCCGGCGCCTCCGAGGCGCCGCACGACGCCCCCGACCCCGTGACCGCGGAGGACTACCTGTGACCCGTGCCCGGCCCTCGACCGCCCTGGAGAACACCGCCGTATGACGGCCACTCAGGCTCACCGTCCCGACCCCGGCGAGCCCTTCGACCCCGCCGCCGCGGCCGCCGCGGCGACCGACCGGATCCTGCACGACACGCTGCACGGCGCCCTGCGCGGGGTGGTCGTGGACTCCCCGCCCGGCGCGGGCAAGTCCACCCTCGTGGTGCGGGCGGCCCGCGAACTCGCCGCCGCCGGACGCCCGCTGATGGTGGTGGCGCAGACCAACTCCCAGGTCGACGACCTCGTGCTGCGGCTCGCCGAGAAGGACCCGCAGCTGCCGGTCGGCCGGCTGCACAGCAGCGAGCCCGGGGCCTTCGACCCGGCGCTGGCCGGGCTGCCCGCGGTCCGTACGTCCGCGAAGATCGCCGAGCTGGCCGGGATGGACATCGTGGTCTCCACGGCCGCGAAATGGGCGTACACCAAGGTCGACGAGCCCTGGCGGCACGCCATCGTGGACGAGGCCTATCAGATGCGCTCCGATGCGCTGCTGAGCGTCGCCGGGCTCTTCGAACGGGCGCTGTTCGTCGGCGACCCGGGCCAGCTGGATCCCTTCAGCGTGGTCGGCGCGGAGCAGTGGGCGGGGCTGGCGTACGACCCGTCGTCGAGTGCGGTGTCCACGCTCCTGGCCCACAATCCCGGCCTGCCGCAGCACCGGCTGCCGGTCTCCTGGCGGCTGCCCGCCTCGGCCGCGCCGCTGGTCTCCCGCGCGTTCTATCCGTACACCCCGTTCCGCAGCGGCACCGGCCACGGCGACCGTCGGCTGGCGTTCGGGGTGCCGGGCGACGGCTCCGGCGTGGACCGCGTCCTGGACGAGGCCGCCGAGTCCGGCTGGGGCCTGCTGGAACTCCCCGCCCGCCACACCCCGCGGACGGACCCGGAAGCGATGCGCGCGGTGGCCCATGTCGTACGCCGGCTCCTCGACCGCGGCGGCGCCACGACCAGCGAGGCCGGGCCGGCCGCGGCCGGGGAGACGCCCGCCCCGGCGCCCCTGACGGCCGGCCGGATCGCGGTCGGTACGGCCCACCGGGACCAGGCGGCGGCCGTCCGCGCCGCGCTCGCCGATCTGGGGGTGACCGGCGTCGCGGTGGACACCGCCAACCGCCTCCAGGGCCGCGAGTTCGATGTCACGGTCGTGCTGCACCCGCTCTCCGGCCGCCCCGACGCCACCGCCTTCCATCTGGAGACCGGCCGGCTGTGTGTGCTCGCCTCCCGCCACCGCCACGCCTGCATCGTGGTCTGCCGGGCGGGCGTCGCCGACCTGCTGGACGCACACCCCTCGACCGAACCGGTCAGCCTCGGCGTCACGGTCAAGTTCCCGGACGGCTGGGAGGCCAACCACGCCGTCCTCGCCCATCTGGCGGAACACCGGGTGGGGTGGCGTCCGTAGGCCGGGCGGCCGCCGGTCTCCCGCCACCGCGGACGGCCGGTACGAGCCGGCGGCCGCTCCTGGGCGGGGCGTACTTGCGCGGGGCGGGACAATGGAATGCGGCACACGATCTGGAGGTAGGTACATGTCCGAGCCGCAGCCGGCTCCCGACCCGCGTGGTGCGGCACCCGGACCACGGCGCATGAAGCCCGCGCAGCTGCTCTTCGAGCCGCCCGAGGCCGCCGCCGATCCCGAGCACTTCTTCGATCTGGAGTCGATGGAGGATCCGCGCGAGCTGCTCAGCCGCGCCACGGAACTGACCCTCGCCTTCCGCGCCGCGGCCGACCGTGCCACGGAGTTCCAGGCGCTGGCCGCGGCCCAGCTGGCCGACCCCAGCCGGTTCGACCGGATGCCGCTGGCCGTGCTCGCCGAGCAGGCGGAGTGGACCGAGGACTATGCCCAGAAAATGATCGAGTTCGGGCGCAGCCTGATGCGCAGCGGCAGCTCGCTGCCCGGCGACATGGACTGACCGCCCCGCCCCCGGCCGGCTCCGGGGGTGCTGCCCCAGGCGTCCCCTCCGACTCATGGTCCATGATCATGAGCCGGAGGCATATGCAGGGCGCGAAAGATACCGGCTCCCGCAACGCCCCGCCCTGATTTCCCGCAATCAGCCAAGACCTGGCGCTCCAGCTGGGTAGACCTGTCCCCATGAGCGACTGGCTGCCTGACACCCCGCGCACTCTGGCCTTTCCCACCTCGGCATATGTCACGCTTGCCGGCGCTGACTGGCTCGCCTCCGCCGGCCCCGATCCGGACGCGATGCAGGCGGCGTGGGCCGCCCAGCCGGCCGCGCCGAGCGTGCTGCCGTGCGGCACCGCCTTCGACGTCATCAATGCCCCCGCGCTCTTCGGGCGGCGGATGGTGGACCACTTATGGTCCACCGGCCCCGGTTCGGGGCCGGTGGCCGCGCACCGCGGCCGGATCCTGCTGTTCGCCACCCCCGGCGCGGCCCAGCGGCTGCCCGCGCTGCTCGTCTGGGAGGAGTGGTCCGCCGCCGTCCCCCCGCTGCTGTGCCACGGCAGCGGCGACGCGGTCACCGTCCCCCCGCTGCACCCCCGCCTCGGCGCGGCCGAGATCACCGCCGCGGCCGCCGAGGACCCGTCCGGCCCGGCCGCCTCCCGCTGGCTGGTGGCACCGGATGTCCGCAACCCCTGGCTGCCGGGTCCGGACGTGCTGCTGTGGGCGTGCGTCCGGGCCGCCCGCTCGATGGCCGGGCCAGAGCGGGACACCGCAGCTCAGCACCGCGTTTCGGCGCTCACGCCGGGCTGAGACAAACCGATTTTTGCCCTCCCCGGGCAGGATGCTAATGTTTTCCCCGTCAGCAGGCGCCGCTAGCTCAGTTGGTTAGAGCAGCTGACTCTTAATCAGCGGGTCCGGGGTTCGAGTCCCTGGCGGCGCACAGACAGCCGAAGGCCTCCACCATGGTGGAGGCCTTCGTCGTATGCGCTCCCGTGGTGCGCCGGGCAGGACGTCAGCGGTGCCCGATCTTGACCGCCCAGTCCCCGTCGGCGGTCCGGCCCGCGACCTGGATGCGGACGCCGTCCTTGGCATCGTCCATGCTCTCGCCGACACCCAGCGGCGCGTCCGCGAGCGGCGGATAGACCGAGGTGCCCCAGCAGGCCGAGGTGCCGGGGTGGCCGTCGAGGACCTGCACGGGCCCCGAGCCGGAGGCGGTGTCGCTGTGCACGCGGTAGACCAGGACGCCCTCGGCGCACAGCGAGCGGTCGTTGCCCGTGGCATCGCGTGCCTCGATGGCGAGGGCGCTGTCGTGCCCCGTACGCAGCACCAGGAGCCGCGGCCGGCGCCGGGCGCCGGATTCCCCGGGGGCGGACAGCGTCCGCAGCGAGTGCATGGCCGGGCCGGCCAGATCGATGCACTCGACCTGCCGGTCGGTGATCCAGCCGAGCCGCCACTTGTGCCAGGCGAAGGGGTCGGGTGCCAGGCCGAACTGGCTGCCCATGAGGTCCCAGTCGCCGACATAGGTGTCCCAGTCGCCCTTGCCGCCCTCCGGCCGGTGGTAGAGGTCCGGCAGATCGAAGACGTGCCCGGTCTCGTGGGCGAGGACGTTGCGGTCCGGCGGGCTCTGCTCGAAGACGGTGACGAACCGGCTCAGATCGCGGTCGTCGGCATGCATCGGCTGGTCGAGGTTGACGACCTTGGTGGCGTCCGAGTCCACGCCGGGGGCGTCCGGGTCGGCGACGAAATAGACCACGTCGTAGCGGCTGAAGTCCACGGACGGGTCGGCGGCGGCGACCGCGTCGTGCAGATAGGCCGAGCGCCGGTCGGCGTCCCAGTCACGCTGTATCCCGTACGAGGCCGAGGGCCGCGGCATCCGTACCCAGGAGTGGTGGATGTGCGGCCGCAGCCGGAAGTGGCCGTACGAGGCGCGGGCGAAGAAGCCCGAGGTGGCCGGGAAGTAGTCGTGGGACAGCTCCTGCGGGGTGCTCTCGGGCCGGGCGTCCGGGAAGGACAGGTAGATCATGACGGCGTCGAGCCGGCGGTCCGGGCGCGGATAGGAGCCGTTCCAGCCGTCGACCCCCTCGGAGTGGTGCGCGTCGGTGCGTCCCAGGGCGCACGGGAGCACGGCCTCGGAGGCGGTGGCGGGGCCGGCGACGATGGAGGTCGCGATGAGCGCGCTCAGGGACGTGGCGACGGCCGCGAAGCGCCGCAGACGGCGGCGGTCTCCCCCGTCGGGGGTCCGGGCGCGCGGCACATATACCTCCAGGGACGGATTCGGAGACCTCATCTACCCTGGGGCGATTTAATGCTATTCGGCCCGTTTTGAAGACCCGGACGGGTGACCGGCGCGTCTTCGTTGACTCGTAACGGAAAGTCACAAACGACCAACGGGGCATTCGGCGCGAACACAGGCGGACAGAAATGGCTGAAGTTCCGTCATGCGGGCGGAGGATCCCGGTTGCGTCGCTGGATCGGCCGTTGCGCCAGCCTCTATGATCGCCACACTTTCCAGCGCGAGATCCCCCCTCCATCACGAGACAAGCGCCATGCGGGAGCGAGCAGTGAGCGGACACCCCGACAGCCCGGGCCGCACGCCCGGGGCGACGCTCCCCTCAGTGACGGAGCGTAATGGCACGACCAAAGAACCTGCCGAGACCCGGCCCGCACCCGCCGGCCGCTGCGACGACGGCGCGGCCTCGCTCGGCGACTATCGCGCGGCCTTCTACGCGGGCCGGCTGGCGATGGCCGTGCTCAACCGCGACGGCCTGGTGCTCGCCGCCAACCCCGCCTTCGGCGAACTGGTCGGCGCCGACCCGGAGGAGTTGGTCGCCACCACAGCGGCCGACCTCACCGACCTCGGCGCCGACCCCCGGGTGTGGACCGCCTACCGCGAGGTGCTGTGCGGGCGCAGCGAACGGCTGCACTGCACCCGCCGGCTCAAACACACCGAGGGGCACTCCGTCTGGGTCGAGGTGACCGTCGAGCCGCTCACCCCGGAGCCGCTCAGCGGCGAGGAGCGGATGCTGCTGTCGGTCGCGGACATCAGCGACCGGCACGATCTGCTGGCCCGGCTGCGGCATCTGCAGATGCACGACCCGGTGACCCGGCTGCCCAACCGGGCGCTGTTCTTCGAGCGGCTCTCCACCGCGCTGGAATCCGCCTCCTTCGGGCCGTCCGGCACCGGCCGGATCGGGCTGTGCTACCTCGACCTGGACGGCTTCAAGGCCGTCAACGACACCCTCGGGCACCGCGTCGGCGACCGGCTGCTGAGCGCGGTGGCGCAGCGGCTGACGCGCTGTGCGGAGAGCGCCGCGGACCGCGGGCCGGGCCGCGCCGGGCATCTGGTGGCGCGACTCGGCGGTGACGAGTTCGCTCTTTTGGTGGAAGACTCCACCGGCACCGAACAGCTGGCCGAGCTCGCCCAGTGCGTCCTGGACGCGCTGCAGCGCCCGTTCGACCTGGCCGGGCAGCGGCTGTCGGTCTCGGCGAGCATCGGCGTGGTGGAGCGGGCCGCCGGGGGCACCACCGCGACCGGCCTGATGCAGGCCGCGGACACCACGCTGTACTGGGCGAAGGAGGACGGCAAGGCCCGCTGGACGCTCTTCGACCCGGAGCGCAACGCCCACCGGATGACCCGGCAGGCGCTCTCCAGCACCCTGCGGCCGGCCGTCGACCGCGGCGAATTCACCCTGGAGTACCAGCCGCTGGTCGGACTGGGGGACGGCCGGGCGCAGGGCGTGGAAGCGCTGGTGCGCTGGCGGCATCCGCAGTTCGGGACGCTGTCGCCGAATCGGTTCATCGCGCTGGCGGAGGAGAACGGCGCGATCGTCGAGCTGGGCCGCTGGGTCCTTACGCGGGCCTGTTACCAGGCGCGCGCCTGGCAGCTGGCGCACCCGGGCCAGCCGCTGTTCGTCAGCGTCAATGTGGCCGTACGTCAGGTCTGGGACTCCGACCTGGTCGCCGATGTCGCCGGGATCCTCGCCGAGACGGGGCTGCCGCCGCATCTGCTGCAGCTGGAGCTGACCGAGTCGGCGGTGATGGGCTCGGCCGGCCGGCCGCTGCAGGCCCTGCAGGCGCTGAGCGACATGGGCGTACGGATCGCCATCGACGACTTCGGCACCGGCTACTCCAACCTCGCCTACCTCAGCCGCCTGCCGGTGTCGGTACTGAAGCTGGACGGCTCCTTCGTCCGCGGCTTCCGCTCACAGGAGCACCCCAATCCCGCGGACGAGATGATCGTCGAGGCGCTGGTGGCGCTGGCGCACCGGCTCGGCCTCACGGTCACCGCCGAGTGCGTGGAGAGCGCCGAACAGGCCGAGCGGCTCCGCCGGATCGGCTGCGACACCGGCCAGGGCTGGCTCTACTCCCGTCCCGTCGCCCCCGACCGCGTCGAGGCTCTCCTCGACGCGGGCCGCCATACGGGAGCCTGAGCGGACCACGTGCGCGGAACAGCTCGCCGACGCGGGCGGAATCCGGACCACCGGTGCGGGCGGGCCCGCACCGAAAAGAAATCCCGCCGCAACGGCGCGCCACCCCCACGGCGAGGCCCCGGCGGAATCACCACCGGCCGCAACCGCCGCGTACGAACGCCCTACGCCGGCAACCCGTACACGTCCGCGATCAGCTCGTACGAGCGCAGCCGGGCCGCGCTGCCGTGGGCGTTGGTGGTGATCATCAACTCGTCGGCGCCGGTGCGCTTGGCGAGGTCGTCCAGTCCCTGGCGGACCGCGTCCGGGGTGCCGTGCACGACATTGCCGAGCCAGCTGTCGACGAAGTGGCGCTCCGCCTCCTGGAACGGGTACGCCGCGGCCTCCTCCGGGGTGGGGACCAGACCGGGGCGGCCGGTGCGCAGCCGGAGCATGGACAGCGCGCCGGTCATCACCTGGCGCCGAGCCTCGCGCTCCTCCTCGGCGGCCAGCGCCGCGACCCCGATCAGGGCGTACGGCTCCGCGAGCACCTCGGAGGGGCGGAATGAGGCGCGGTAGAGGTCCAGCGCGGGGAGGGTGTGGGCGGCGGAGAAGTGGTGCGCGAAGGCGAACGGCAGGCCGAGCGAGCCGGCCAGCCGGGCGCTGAAACCGGACGAGCCGAGCAGCCACAGGGGCGGCCGGTGGGCGGACTGGACGCCGCCAGGCGAGGTGGCCTGGACCGGTCCGGGGACCGCATGGATCCCGGCGTACGGATGGCCGTCGGGGAAGGAGTCGTCGAGGAAGCGGGTCAACTCGGCCAACTGCTGGGGGAATTCGTCCCCCAGCTCTCGGGGAGACCCCATTGCACCCTCGTGGTGCGTGCCCCTGCGGAGCGCGGCCGCGGTGGCGCCGTCCGTGCCCGGTGCCCGGCCCAGCCCCAGGTCGATGCGGCCGGGAGCCATCGCCTCCAGGGTGCCGAACTGCTCGGCGATGACCAGCGGGGCGTGGTTGGGCAGCATCACGCCGCCCGAGCCGAGCCGGATGCGGTCGGTGTGGGCAGCGAGATGGGCGAGCAGCACCGCGGGCGAGGAGGACGCGACGCCGGGCATGGAGTGGTGCTCGGCGACCCAGTAGCGGTGGAAGCCGCGGCGTTCGGCCGTACGGGCCAGCTCGACGGCGGTGCGCACCGCACCGGACGCGGTGTGGCCGGCGCCGACCGTCACCAGGTCGAGCACCGACAGCGGGACCGGGGCACTGCCCAGGGCGGTGCCCCGTATCCCGTCGCCGCCGTCGTGGATCGTCTCGCTGCTGCCCCGGATCTCGTCCGCTTCACCGCTCACGGTGCGGTCCTCCTCGCGTCGCTGGTCTGCCGGGAGGACAACCGGAGAGTATCTCCACTTATTCCCGGGTCAGATCCCGTGGGGAGGACCGCTTCCCGGGCGGGGGCCCGGGCCGCAGCGTCCGGCCGCCCGGGGTCAGACGTGCGCGGTCCGGGAGAAGAGGGTGCCGAGCACCGGGCAGGAGAGCGTGCGGTCGAGCAGCCGCAGCCCCTCCCAGACCGTCACCTGGTTCGCGGTGAGCACCGGCTTGCGCAGCTCCGCTTCGAGTGCCGGCAGATGGTCGGCGGTGTGCAGCGCGGTGTCCGGCAGCAGCACCACCTCGGCATCGGGATGGTCGCCGGCGCGGGCCAGTGCCAGCACCTCCTCGCGGCCCCAGGTGCCGACCTCGGCGGCGGTGATGATGCCGCTGGCGCGGGTCGAGACGACCTCCGTCCCGGCGGACTTCAAGAACGCATGGAAGTGCTCGGCCACGTCGTCGGGGTAGGTGGCCGCAATCGCGACCCGCCGTGCCCCGAGCGCCTGGACGGCATGGGCGAACGCGAAGGACGTACTGGAGGCGGGCAGGCCGGCGGTGGCGGACAGCTCCCGGACCTGTTCGTGGGCGCCTTCCCAGCCGAAGACGAAGCTGGCGCTGGTGCAGGACCAGACGACGGCCTCGGCGCCGCGCTCCTTGAGCTCGTCGACGCCGGCCGCCAGCCGCGCGGCGGAGCCCATCTCCAGCAGCGCGTCGACGCGGTGGGCGTCCTCGCCGATGTCGGTATGGACCAGCGGCAGGCGGACCGTGCCGCCCAGGAGCTCTTCGATCCGGGGGTAGTCGTCCTCCGCGGAGTATCCGGGATAGAGGAAGCCGACCGATGCCATGCAGGTCTCCCTTGCGTGTACGGCTGCGGGTGCCGGGGCGTTCGTGGATGCGTTGACGGGTGGAGCGGTGAGGTACGGACGGAGCGCTGCCGGCGAGCGGGATCACGCCGGCAGCGTCCGGGACCGGGGGCGGACCCTCAGACCGGCGGCAGACCTCCGGTGTCCTCGGGTGGGTAGGGCGGCGGTTCGAGGCCCTCGGCCACCTCCCCCTCCGGTGGTGCGGGAGACCCGGCGAAGGCGGCCTCGGGGGTCGCCCGCGGTCCGGTGTCCACCGGCTCCGATCCGTTCATCGCGGCCGGCCCCCGCCGTGCCACCGGATCGAGCAGCGCCTGATACGGGCCCACCGCCGCGACGCCGATGGCGCGCAGCGCGGCCCACATCGTGACCTGGTTGGCCGACAGCACCGGCATCCGCAGCTCGGCCTCCAGCTGCGGGATGACGTCGTAGGTCGGCAGGTTCGTACAGCTGATGAAGAGGGCCTCGGTGTCACCGACCACGGCCGCGCGGGCCATGTCGACGACATCGCGGTAGGGCACCTTCCAGATGTGCCGGGTCAGCCCGAGATAGGCGCGCCCGGTAACCGTGATGCCGGCCTCGCCGAGGAAGTCCTCCAGGGAGTCGGTGACCGATTTCGTATAGGGCGTGACCACGGCGATGCGCCGTGCGCCGATCTCGCGGACCGCTTCGATCAGCGCGCCCGAGGTGGTGAGGGAGGGCACCTCCCCCGCCTGGACCATGGCAGCGCACATGGCCCGCTCGCCCGCCACACCGCCGACGAAGCTGCCGGAGGTGCAGGCATAGGAGATGACCTGCGGTGATACCGCGCACAGCGCCTGGACCGCGGCGTCCAGGGTTTCGTGCTCGCTGACCAGCCGGGCCAGGTCGAGACTGACCTCGACCGGCACGAAGGGGGTTCGGGTGAGGTGGAGGGACACGTCGTCGGGCACCCATCGCCACAGCTCTCGGTCGAGCGCGAAGTCGAAGGGAGCGACAACACCCACGCCGAGCTGCGGCTGTGGGCCACCCAGAAAAGAGACGTCCATGAAGGCCCCTAGAACAACAACGAAGGGCTGGAATGGCCAGGCCAGTGGCCGAGGAGGAGGTGCAGCCGGATCAAGCCGGGACGTCGGGACAGTGCCGTTGTTGACACGGTAGATACGACTTCTTAGCGTGGTCAATCCTCGCATCTCAGGCATCTGTCGGCGCCCCTCTTTTATTGAAGGGGGCTCACGTTTCAGAACGGTTTCTGGCTATGTCCGAAAGCACCGTCCTCGTCCTCGGATCCGACCCGCCGCCGAAGCTGGACCGGCTCGCCGGCCGGGCGCGGGTGATCTTCACCGACGAGGAGTCGCTCGCCGACCGACTCCCCTCCGCCGACGTGTTGTTGGCCTGGGATTTCACCTCCGAGGCGATCCGCAGAGCCTGGCCGGAGCAGGGCCCCAAACCGGGGTGGGTACACACCGCCAGCGCGGGAGTGGATCAGCTGCTGTGCCCGGCGCTGATCGCCGACGACACCGTGGTGACCAATGCCCGCGGTGTCTTCGAGCAGCCGATCGCCGAGTACGTCGCCGGGCTGGTGATCGCTATGGCGAAGGACTTCTACGGAAGTTGGGAGCTCCAGCGGCAGCGGCGCTGGCGGCACCGCGAGACGCTGCGGGTGGCCGGGAGCCGGGCCGTCGTGGTGGGCTCCGGGCCGATCGGCCGGGCCATCGGCAGCACCCTGCTGGCCCTGGGCATCAAGGTCGATCTGGTCGGCCGCCGGGAGCGCCGGGACGATCCGCGCTTCGGCCGGGTGCACGCGAGTGAGGCGCTGGACGGGCTGCTGCCCCATGCGGACTGGGTGATCTGTGCGGCGCCGCTGACCGACGCCACCCGCGGGCTATTCGACAAGGCGGCCTTCGAGCGGATGCCGCAGCGGGCCCGCTTCATCAACGTCGGGCGCGGGCCGCTGGTCGTCGAGGCCGATCTGGTCGCGGCGCTGCGCGCCTGGCGGATCGCGGCGGCGGCGCTGGACGTCTTCGAGCAGGAGCCGCTCACCACGGACAGCCCGCTGTGGGACGTACCGCATCTGATCGTCTCGCCCCACATGAGCGGCGACACCCTGGGCTGGCGGGACGCCCTCGCCGAGCAGTTCCAGGACAACTTCGACAAGTGGTCGGCGGGCGAGCCGCTGGACAACGTCGTCGACAAACGGCTCGGGTACGTACCGGTGCAGTGACGGCGCCCGGCTGCCGGGCCCGGCGCGGCAGTCCCGCTCCCCCACCGCCCCGCCGGGGCGGCCGACGCTCGGAGGACGCATGACCACCGAACCGACCCACCTCGCCGACCTCACCGCCACCCGGCTCACCGCCGGGTACGCGGCCGGCGAATTCTCCCCCGTCGAGGCGGCCCGGGCGGTGCTGGAGCGCGCCGAGGCCGCCCAGTCCGCGACGAACTGCTTCACCCGGATCGACGCGGACGAGGCGCTGGCGGGCGCCCGGGAATCGGAGGAGCGCTGGCGGGCCGGTGAACCGGCCGGTCCGCTGGACGGGGTCCCGGTCACCGTCAAGGATCTGATCCTCACCCGGGGCGCCCCGACGCTGCGCGGTTCGCGCACGGTGCGGGCCGAGGGCCCCTGGGACGAGGACGCCCCGTCGGTCGCCCGGCTGCGGGAGTCCGGTGCGGTGTTCGTCGGCAAGACCACCACCCCCGAGTTCGGCTGGAAGGGCGTCACCGACAGTCCGCGGCACGGGGTGACGGGCAACCCGTACGACCCGGCCCGCACCTCGGGCGGCTCCAGCGGCGGCAGCGCGGCGGCGGTGGCCTCGGGCGCGGGGCCGCTGAGCCTGGGCACGGACGGCGGCGGCTCGGTGCGCATCCCGGCGTCGTTCTGCGGGATCTTCGCGCTCAAGGCGACCTACGGGCGGGTGCCGCTGTATCCGGCGAGCCCGTTCGGGACGCTGGCGCACGTCGGGCCGATGACCCGGGACGCGGCGGACGCGGCGCTGGCGATGGACGTGATCTGCGGGCCGGACTGGCGGGACTGGTCCCAGCTCGGTCCGGCGACCGGCTCGTTCCGTGCAGAGCTGGCCGGCCCGGTGTCCGGACTGCGGGTGGCCTACAGCCCGTCGCTCGGCTGGGAGGTGCCCATCGCTCCGGAGGTCGCCGCGGCGGTCCGCCGGGCCGTCGACACCCTCGCCGGGCTCGGTGCGTCCGTCGAGGAGATCGACCCGGGCATCGCGGACCCCGTGGAGGCCTTCCACACGCTGTGGTTCAGCGGCGCGGCCCGGGTGGTGCAGCATCTGGACGACGCGGACCGGGCACTGCTCGACCCGGGGCTCCAGGAGATCTGCGCACAGGGTGCCCGCTACAGCGCGCTGGACTATCTCGCGGCGGTCGATACGCGGATGGCTCTCGGCCAGGCCATGGGCCGCTTCCACAGCGCCTACGACCTGCTGGTGACCCCGACGGTACCGATCACCGCCTTCGAAGCGGGCGCCGAGGTGCCGTCCGGATCGGGCCACACCCGCTGGACCGGCTGGACCCCGTTCACCTACCCCTTCAACCTCACCCAGCAGCCGGCCGCGACGCTGCCGTGCGGGGTGGACGCCGACGGGCTGCCGATCGGCGTCCAGCTGGTCGGTGCGCGGCATGCGGACGCGCTGGTGCTGCGCGCCGCGCATGCCCTCTACGAGGCGGGGACCGCACAGATCCCCGCGCCCCCTACGCCCGCCGGAAGCTGAGGGTCTCCCCCAACGCCCCGGCCCGCCACAGGTCCTGACAGGCGTCGGCCATCCGGTCCAGGTTGTCGACGACGCTGCCCCACACGATGCCCGGCACCCAGCCCGCGTCGCCGTTGATCAGCAGATTGTTGCGCTCGTAGAACAGCGCGAGATCGACGACGGTGGTGCGGCCCTGGTGTGCGGCCTGGGTCTCGTAACCGTAGGACTTCGTCCCCAGTTGTGTGTCCGTGAAGGTGAAGTAACACAGATCGCCGGGGATCGGAGTGATCGTCGGGTTCTCCAGCGGCGGCTCCTCAGGAGCGAACGGCGCGAGCAGGGCGTAGATCTCGTTGCGGGCGTATTTGGCGTGGTAGACGTCGCCGCCGAGCGGGAGTGCATCCCACACGGCATTGCAGGTGATCGGCGCGCGGTCGTCTAGCAACTTGGCCGTGCAGCTCACGCCGCGCTTGTCCAGGGAGACTTCGATGAAGCGATCGGTCATGCCCCTGATCGTAGGTGGGCAATACCGGCGTACGGAACAACTCCGCGGCGCTTGTATCAAGGGCCGGAAACGATCGGCATATATGCCGGGTGTCCGGGTAGTCGCGCGCCCATGGCTCCACCACAGGAGAACAGAATGATCAATAGAAAATTGACCGGCGGAATCCGACGCCGATCGCTGCTCGCGGGGGTGGCGGCGCTCGGCGCAGCAGGTGCGATGGGAGCGGGCACCGGCTGCTCACGGGTCGACGTCACCGGGGCGACCGGCGGCGGACACCAGCTGGAGGATCTGCGGAAAAAGGGCACCGTCCGCATGGGAATCGCCAGCGAACCGCCCTATGCCTCCATCAACAGCAAGGGTCAACTGACCGGCGAGGCCCCCGCGGTCGCCAAGACGATCTTCCGGCGGCTGGGCATCAGGAACTTCGAACCGGTACCCGTCGAATTCGGCGCTCTGGTGCCCGGTCTGCATTCGTTCCAGTACGACGTCATCGTCGCGGGCATGTTCATCAACAAGGCGCGCTGTGCAGCCGTCCTCTTCTCCGACCCGGATTACGAGAGCAAGGACGCCTTCCTCGTCCTGAAGGGCAACCCGAAAAATATCCACTCCTATGCGGACATCGCCAAGGGGAAATACCGGATGGGTTCCGGTATCGGCTATGCGGAGATCGACTACGCGGTCGGCAACGGCGTCAAGAAGAGCTCGATCCAGACCTACGGCGACCAGATCGCCGGCATGGAGGCCCTGGAGGCCGGCCGGATCGACGTCTTCGCCGGCACCGCGCTGACCATGATCGAGGCGTTGAAGACCGGCGCCCACCCCAAGGTGGGGATGACCCGGCCGTTCACCCCGGAGGTCGACGGCAAGCCCCAGCGCGACGGCGGCGGCTACGGCTTCCGCATCGGCGAGACCAAGCTGCGCGACGCCTTCAACCGCGAGCTGCAGAAGATGAAGAAGAGCGGCGAACTCCTGCGCATCGCCGAGCCGTACGGCTTCACCAAGGAGTTCCAGACCGACCTCACGGCGAAGGAGCTCTGTAAGAAGTGACCGGCGCTCTGTGGAATCTCTTCTTCGAGGGGCTGTGGATCACCATCCAGCTGATGGTCTACAGCGCCGCCCTGGCCGCGGTCGTCGCCTTCAGCATCGGCCTCGCCCGCACCTCACGGTTCTGGATCGTCCGCTTCCTGTCCGGTGTCTATGTGGAGTTCTTCCGCGGCACCTCGGCACTGGTGCTGATGTTCTGGCTGTTCTTCGCACTGCCGCTGCTGGGCTGGCAGTTGGTCGGCATCTGGGCGGGCACCCTGGCGCTGGGCCTGTCGTACGGCGCATACGGCTCCGAGATCGTCCGCGGCGCCGTCCAGGCGGTGGCTCCCGCCCAGCGTGAGGCGGCCATCGCGCTGAGCTTCACGCCCTGGCAGCGGCTGCAGAAGGTGATCCTGCCGCAGGCCGTTCCCGAGATGATGCCGCCGTTCAACAACCTGCTGATCGAGCTGCTCAAGGGCACCGCGCTGGCCTCGCTGCTGTCCATCGGCGAACTCACCTTCCAGGCCAAGCTGGCCCGGCTGTCGACCGGTCAGAGCGCCCAGATCTACGGCATCATCCTCGTCCTCTACTTCGCGGTCGCGTTCGTGCTGACCCGGATCATGCGGGTCCTGGAGCGCCGCGCCAAGGCCTCGATCGGCCGGGCGGTGCCCAAGGGCGAGGGCTGGTTCTCCCGCAAGCTGCCCGTCGAAAAGCAGGGTCCCGAGGCGCTGGCCACCGGAGGCAAGCCGTGAACAACTGGTCGTGGAGCTATGTCGGCGAGATCATGCCCGACATCCTCAAGGGTCTGTGGATCACCGTCCAGGCGACGATCTACGGCTCGCTGGTGTCGTTCGTGCTGGGCCTGGTCTGGGCGCTGGCGCTGCGCGCGCCGAGCCGCTGGGTGACCTGGCCGGTGAGCGTCTTCGTCGAGTTCGTCCGCAACACCCCGCTGCTGGTGCAGCTGTTCTTCCTGTTCTTCGTCCTGCCGACCTGGGGACTGACCTTCGCCCCGCTGACCACCGGCGTCATCGGCCTGGGCCTGCACTACTCGACGTACACCTCCGAGGTCTACCGCGCCGGTATCGAGGGCGTCCCGCCCGGCCAGTGGGAGGCCGCGACGGCGCTGAGCCTGCCGGCCCGGCGCACCTGGATCGCGGTGATCCTGCCGCAGGCGTTCCGCCGGGTGGTGCCCGCGCTGGGCAACTACGTCATCGCGATGTTCAAGGACACGCCGCTGCTGGCCGGTATCACCGTCGCCGACATGCTCTTCCAGGCGAACAGCATCAGCGCCACCACCTTCGACTACCTGGAGCCGATCACCGTCGTCGGCATCCTCTTCGTGGTCATCTCCTACCCCACCTCCCTCCTCCTGCGAGCCCTGGAGCGTCGCCTTGTCCGCTGACAGCAATCACCCGAAGGACCACACCGGAGACACGGCGAACCCTGCGGCGGATGGGGGCACTTCCCGGACGGAGTCCGCGGAAGGCGCCGAGCTGATCCGCTTCGACAAGGTCACCAAGCGGTTCGGGACCAACACCGTCCTGGACTCCCTGGACTTCACCGTCTCGTCGGGCAAGCACGTCACCCTCATCGGCCCCTCCGGCTCCGGCAAGACCACCATCCTGCGCCTGCTGATGACGCTGCTGAAGCCGGACGAGGGCACCATCAAGGTCGGCGGCCAGTATCTGACGCACGAGGAGAAGGGCGGCAAGCTCGTACCGGCCGGGGAGAAGCACACCCGCGAGGTCCGCAAGAAGATCGGCATGGTCTTCCAGCAGTTCAACCTCTTCCCGAACATGAAGGTGCTGCGGAACATCACCGAGGCGCCGGTGCACGTCCTCGGGATGGACAAGGACGCCGCCGAGGAGCGGGCCCGCGATCTCCTCGACCTGGTGGGCCTGACCGAGCATCTCGACAAGTACCCCACCCAGCTCTCCGGCGGCCAGCAGCAGCGGGTCGCCATCGCCCGGGCGCTGGCGATGCGCCCGCAGGTGCTGCTGCTGGACGAGGTGACCTCGGCGCTCGACCCGGAACTGGTGGCCGGGGTGCTGGACGTGCTGCGGGACATCGCCCACACCACGGACATCACGATGCTGTGCGTCACCCACGAGATGAACTTCGCCCGGGACATCTCCGACGACGTCCTGATGTTCGACGCCGGACGGGTCATCGAGTCCGGCTCCCCGGAGAAGATCTTCACCGAGCCGGAACACGAGCGCACCCGGGAGTTCCTGAGCGCCGTGCTGTGAACGGCACGCCGTAGGCAAGGGGTTCGGATGGTGTGTCCCTGACGGGGCACACCACCCGCTGCCGTCCCCCCGGTGCGGATGGCCGGATCCCCCTCGGAGCCCGACGACTCCCGGCCACCCGGCCTTGTGACCTTGGCATATGCCAATGTCTCTCGCCCCAGTCCAGAAAACCGGGACGCGCTTCTTTTCGGTCAAGACCCCCTCCGCCGAAGGCCGTTGGCCGCTATCGTGAGGACAGCCCCCGTTGTCCGGGAGCGGCCGGGCACCATCCGCCGGCCCGTGACCACCGGCGGAGGTCACGACGCAAGCGGTACCAACCTGCTAGGGGGACACCGTGGCGCTGAAGCCCGAGCCGACCGCGCCGTTCCATTCGGTGCAGTACGCCCTGCGCGTACTCGAAACGATCTCCAGGCACGCCGGCGGCGTGACCGATGCGCAGATCGCCCGCGACACCGGCCTGTCCCCCGGCCACCTCGCCCACATGCTGTCGATGCTCCGGCGCGAGGGCTATGTCGAGCAGCTCTCCGACGGCGCGAATGTCATCGGCCACGCCCTGCTGCTCCTGGGCTCGGGCAGGGAACGCAACCAGGCCCTGCGCGACAAGCTTCAGCTCACCCTCGACCAGCTGCGCGACTCGGTCGGCGCGGCGGTCTACATCAGCCGGTACATCGACGGCGAAGTGAAGATCCTCCACTACGCCGACGGGCCGCTGGCTCCCAAGGTCAACGAGTGGGCCGAGTTCCATCGCACCGCGCACGCCAGCGCGGTCGGCAAATGCCTGCTCGCCCAGCTCGACCACGACGGCCGCAAGGACCACCTCTCCCGCCGCAAGACCGCCCGGCTCACCTCCCGGACGATCACCAACGAGAAGGTCCTGTTCCACAAGCTCGACAGCCAGCCGCCCACGGTCCCCGTGCTCGATCTCCAGGAGTACGCCGTCGGCACGGTCTGTGCGGCCGTACCGATCACCGCCGGTTCGACGGTGGGCTGCCTGGCGCTGTCCATGCCGCTGGAGCACGCCCACCGGCTGCGCCAGGCCGCCGACGCCCTCAACCGCAAGGCCGCTCCGGTGCTGCTGTCGCTGGCGATCTGAGCCGGGTGCGACTGGGCCAGGCCGGCGCTCGGCCCTCCTGGCAGTGGTCCGGAGCACCCCTCTCGACCAGGTAGTATTTCTTTCGTCAGCGCGCGCCGCTAGCTCAGTTGGTTAGAGCAGCTGACTCTTAATCAGCGGGTCCGGGGTTCGAGTCCCTGGCGGCGCACGTATCGAGTGGGCGTTTCCGGTTCTCCGGGAACGCCCACTCTGCTGTGTGGGGCGGGGCGGACGGGAGCGCCCGTCGACGGCATCGGCTCAGCGGTCCAGAAGGTGCGCCCGGTCGTGCTCGCGGTAGAGCGCCAGGAGGGCGGACCGGTCCCCGGCGGTGAACGGGCGATAGGTGCTGCCGGCGGGGAGGGCCCGGGCGGCCGGGCCCGTCGGGGTGAGCGGTGACCACCAGACCGGGTCCGGGCACCGGAATCCTTCCCGCCGCAGGGCGACGCGGTGCACCTTGTTCGTGGCGGTCACCGGCAGCGCGGCCATCGTCCGGACGAAGCGGGGCGCCATCTTCGTGCCGAGATCGGGCTGGGCGGCGAGAAAGGCCGTGAAATCGTCCGGGTCGAACGCGGCGCCGTCCGGCACCGCGAGGGCCGCCATGACCTGGTCGCCGGCGATGGGATCGGGCACGGCATAGACGGCGGCGCCGGCGGCCGGGGCGTACCGGGCGAGGATGTTCTCGATCATCGCGGCGGCCAGATTCTCGCTGTCGACCCGCAGCCGGTCGTCCGTCCGCCCGGCGAAGTGGAAGAAGCCCGCGGCGTCCCGGAAGAAGAGGTCGCCGGTCCAGTACCAGCCGGCGCCGGCCCCCTCGGCGCCCCGGCCGCGGGTACGGGCGGCGGTCGCCTCGGGGTTGCGCCAGTAGCCCTCGAAGGAGCTGCGGCCGCGGTTGACCAGCTCGCCGATCGCCTCCGCGCCGTTCAGCAGCCGGCCGGCCGGATCGAGGCGGGCGCGCGGCAGCTCGGCGCCGGTCTCCGGGTCGACGACGGCGAGATCGTCGCCGGGCGCGGGCCGGCCGAGGGCGCCGGGCGGGGTGTCCGGGGTGCGCTGGAGCGCGGCGCCGCCCTCGGAGGAGCCGTACCCCTCCGTCAGGCGGACGCCGAACCGTTCGGCGAAGCGGGCGGCGTCGACGGCGCCCGCCTCGGTGCCGAACCCGCGGCGCAGCCGATGGTCCCGGTCGTCGGGGGCGGGCGGGGTGGCGAGCAGATACTGCACGGCCCGGCCGACATAGGTGAAGTAGGTGGCCCCGTAGCGGCGGACGTCGGGGAGGAAGGCGGAGGCCGAGAAGCGGCGGCACAGCGCCACGGCGGCGCCGCCGGCGAGCGCCGGGGCCCAGCCGGCGATCACCGCGTTGCCGTGGAACATCGGCATGCAGAGGTAGTGGACGTCGTCCCGGCGCACCCCGAGACGGCCGGCCAGCGAGTGCCCGGCGGCGGCGAGCCGGCCCTGGCTGCAGACGGCGGCCTTGGGGGCGCCGGTGGAGCCGGAGGTGAAGGTGAGCAGCATCCGGGTGGCAGGTGCCGGGGTGCCGCCGGGGCCGGAGGTGATCTCGTCGGGCGTCGTGCCCTCGTACGGCGCGAGCAGCTGCCGGTAGGCCGGGTCGTCCACGACGAGGATCCGCTCGGGCGGGAGCGGGAGGGCCAGGCCGGCCAGCAGCGGCAGCCGGGCGCGCTCGGTGATCAGCAGCGCGCAGTCGGTGTGGGCAAGGTCGCGGGCGAGCTCCGGGCCGCGGCGGGTGGGGTTGAGCCCGGCGACGGCGGCCCCGGCGAGCGCCGCCGCACTCAGCCACAGCGGATACTCCGGGACGTTGTCGAGCAGCACCCCCACGTGCGGCGGCACCCCACGCGGCAGCAGCTCCCGCAGCAACGCCGCCCGCGCCGCGGCGCCGCCCGCCAGCTGGTGATGGGTGAGCCGCAGCTCCCCGTACTTCGCCCCCACCCGGTGATCGCCCCACTGCGCCCGGACGAGCTCCGCGAGGGTGGCGGCGCCGGAACTGCCGCTGAGGGCGGGGGTGTTGGGTGCCATGGGGGCAGAGGGTAGCTGACGCTGCGTCAGATTTGGAGCCCGGCGCGTACGCTCCTGCGGCCGCCGCCGGGGACCTCGGCGGCCGGGCCGACGGGCGCGGTGGTGCGCGCCACGGCGGCCTGGCGCAGCGGGACGGGTCCGGGTCCGGAGGTCAGGCGGCCACCGTGAGCGGGGCCGTGCCGGGGCGGGCGGCCGCCTGCACCAGGGCCGCGTACGTACGGCGGAGGGCGATCAGCGACTCCTGGGCCTCGCGGTAGACGGCGGCGTCCGGGCCGCCGCGGTGGGCGAGGGTCCGTACGGGTGCGCAGTGGCGGTCCATCGCGCTGAGCCAGGCACGCTGCTGCGCCGGGAGATGACGCCGCAGGAGCTGGCGCCGGCCCTCGCCCAGCCGGCGGCCGCCGATGCCCAGCACCGCGTCGGCCGCCTGGAGGACCGGCGGTTCCAGGGCGCCCTGTTCGGCGAGCGCACCGAGCACCGCGCGCTGCTGCGGGGTGGCCGGGGCCGCCGCCAGTTCCGCCGCCTCGGCGAGGAGCTGGGCGCGCAGTGCGTGCTGGACGCGTACCAGCCGGCGCAGCGCCGTCGGGGTGGAGGAGTCGTCGGGCGAACGGCCCGCGAGGGTTTCGGCGAGCCGGAAGAGCCAGATCCCGTGGGCCTCCAGCCGGGTCGCGGCCAGCATCAGCCGGTCCAGACGGCTGAGCGGCTGCCCCTCGGGGGCCCAGCGGACGATCGGCACCAGCGTTTCGGTGCGGGCCAGTTGGTCGATGGGGATATGGCGGCGCGGTTTGCGTTCGGGGGCCCAGTTGTGGAGCGCGAGGGTGGGCAGGGCGACGAACTGGTCGTGGTCGATACGGTGCGCGATCGCCGACCACAGGTCGAGAAAGGCCTCGTCGGCGACCTCGCGGGCGGCCGGCGCCTGCGGGTCGAGTCCGCACCAGCCGCAGGACACCGCGATCACCGCGATCCGCATGGCCGCGGCCTCCGCGTTCCGCAGCGAGAGCCGGGAGACGCGCTGCCGCAGGGCGGCCAACTCACCGGCCCGGCGGGCCCGTTCCACCAGCGCGACGGCCGCCTCCCGGTCGGGAGCGGTCGCGGCCGCCCGCGCCATGGCGTCCAGCCGGGTCCAGGTGCCGATCATGGAACGGACCGGGGGCCGCTCGGGCAGAAAGCCGTGCGTGCGGGGGTCGTGCGAAGCGGCCGTGGCGGGTTCGCCGGCGGTCGCCTCGGCGCCGCCGCCCGCCGCCCGGCCCGGTGGCGCGGCCTGCCGCGCGGCGGGTATAGGGGAGGCGGCGGGCTCGGCCGCTCCCGCCTCCGGAGTCGCAGCCCCGTTCACAGTCACCCCCATGGGCTCGGCCCCGGTCGGGGGCCCGGTCGTGGTCGTGATCGTCATGTCCCCCATCAGCACTTCCCCGCGAGCAGCCGGGCCAGGTGGGTGTCCAGGTCGAGGTAGTGGCCCTCATGGCCGGGCGGGACGATCGCCGCGGTCTGCTCCAGCCAGGGGGTCAGCTCGCTCGCCCGTACCGACAGCTCACAGATGCTGTCGTCGGTGGACAGCTCGATGTGCACCCGCCGCGGTTCGCCCGGCCGGCGGAACGGCCACACCCGTACGTCCCCCTCCCCCGCCTCGCCGTGCAGCCCGGCCAGCAGCAGTTCACGGGCGAACAGCCAGGTGGCGACCGTCCGGCCGCGGCTGATGAAGGCGACCTCGACCTCGTACGGGCGGTCACTGCGATAGCTGAACCGGCCGGCCACCGGAACTGCTTCGTCCGGCCCGAGGAGGAGCTGCATCTCAAGGGTGCGCTTGGCTGTCGACACCACGACGATCAACCTTTCCGACGGAGGGGCGAGTCCCGGGGACCGGTCCGGGGCGCGCGTCCTGGCAGACGTTGCTTTGGAGGGTGGGGTTGCAAGAGGTGAAGGAGGAGTGACGGACGCCATGGCCGGCACCTCTGCGAGCGTGTGCAGTTTTTTCGTCCTGACGGTCGCCTCAGCCTCTCAACCATCGGTCGATATCGCATGTTGACGGGGCAACGGATGATCTACCGCCCATTCGCCCCTTGCCCTCCCCTTACTCCCCCCTGCTCTCGATCCTCACAGAGCGATGCGGGCGGACGAGCGGTCGAAGGTCCCAAGATCGCGGGACTTTCGACCGCGGCGCGAGGGACCACCGGCGGGGTACGGGGAGACGGAGCGGGCGCCGGATCGAGTGGCGGGGATCACAGGTCCCGGGCGCGTGAGCAGCGCGGTCGGGGGTACGGAGCACCCTCCGAGTTCGTGTAAAGTTCTCCAGGTCAGCGCGCGCCGCTAGCTCAGTTGGTTAGAGCAGCTGACTCTTAATCAGCGGGTCCGGGGTTCGAGTCCCTGGCGGCGCACGTCACACTGAGGCCCCTCGCCATGCGGGGGGCCTCAGTCATGGGGTCGGGCGGATGGAGGGGTGTCCCCGTCGGCCGGCACCCCCCTTGCGCGGGTCCGGAAGCCGAACGGCGTAAGCGAGGGCCCCACCGCGCGTCGCGGGCCATGATCGGGCCGGGGGCGGAGGCCTCTCGCGATATGCGGAAGGAAGCGGGCCGAAATTCCGGCGATCACAAACGGTAATTGTTCGGTCGCATAGGGATTCGGAAGCCGGGGCCGCCATTCCCTTTCCGTCGACTCTCCCATCGGGCACTCCGCGGCTTTCGAGCCGCCCCGCATCCGCCGTGCCGGGTATCGACTCTCGCGGCGATGGGGGTGCTGCCGACGCCACGACGACCGTCGCCCGAAATCCCGGCGGCACTGTCCACGGATTGGACACTCCAGCGCCTTCCCCCACGCCACTGCGCCGTCGGCCGGCCGAGAACTGGGGGATTCCCGGGGCATGGTTCACACCTTCGGCCAAATCGCCGTACGCGGAGGTAACTTCGACGAAGTCGCCAAACGGGCCGAACCCGGCACGGACCCGACCTCCGCCCGCTTTGCCGGTGAATTCCGCCGGCTGCCGCCCGATGCCGCACGCAGCACGCTTCAAGTCCCTTGAGCAGGTGGTTTATTCACGACACAGCGGCATCCACACCGTCCCATCGAGGCAACCCGGAATCCCGCGGCGGGGTCCTATTCTTCAGCGGCCGATGGCTGATCGGCGGCGGACTTTACCGGTGCGGGACACGCCTCTTTGCCCGCCGGCGCGTGCGCGCCCACGAGCAGGGCAGGGCTCGGTCATCGCCCCGATATCCGTCGACAGCGGGAAAATTAGCAGCAGTTCCGGATCAAATGATGTGCGCTGCATCACACCGCGCCCCGTATTACGCATTCTGTGAGCACATTTAGAGTGACTCTTGCCACCATGACGGCGGTTAGGGACCCTGGCCTGGTCCCTCAGCAGAAATCAGGCCGGGTTCTGTGACGGGGGAACAGTGGGGTACGCCGGGTGGCGTGATGTGAACACGGGGAACTCTCCGCTTGGCAAGATCGCGGAAGTGTTTCACACACAACCGGAAGATGGTCACCACCATCCGAACGGTGCAGGTCGCCGATATTTCAGAGCGCCCGGGTGGGCCGCGGGGAACCGCGGACCCGGGCCATCAGCAGAAGGGCACGCAGCCAATGTTGCGTGCGGGGGGATGGATTCATGACATCGCCGCCTGAGGGCGCCGGGACGCAGCAGCCGTACGACCCCTCCGCCACGACACGCCTGCGCATGCCACGTCACCGCCGGCAGCGGCAGATCCCGCGCAAGCCGCTGCCGCGCTACGACTACGAGCACTACAGCAGGCTGGCCGGGCCGCTCACCCGGCCCGACCCGGACCAGCCCTACACGGTCCGCTACCGCTCGCTGCTCTCCGGCGAACCGCACCGCATCCGGGCCGCCGTGCTGCTCGGCGCCGCGCCGCTGCTCTCGTTCGGGCTGCTGATCTGGCTGATGCTGCCGGAGCACTGGACCGAACGCGACTACCCGGCCTACGACTTCCTTCCGACGCTGGACGTCGTCATGCTGGTCTCGATCGGGCTGATCGAGTTCTTCCGGTGCATGAACGTGCTGTCCAACGCGCACGCCACCCTCGTCGCCCGCGACCCCATACCCGTCATACCCGAGAGCGGCACCCGCGTCGCCTTCCTCACGTCCTTCGTGCCCGGCAAGGAACCCCTGGCCATGGTGACAAAGACGCTGGAGGCGGCGGTCAAGATCCGCCATCGCGGGCTGCTGCACATCTGGCTGCTGGACGAGGGCGACGACCCCGAGGTCAAAGAGGTCTGCCGGCGGCTGGGCGTCCACCACTTCACCCGTAAGGGCGTCCCGGAGTGGAACCGCCCCAAGGGCCCGCACCGCGCCAAGACCAAGCACGGCAACTACAACGCCTGGCTGCAGGCGCACGGCGACGACTACGACTACTTCGCCTCCGTCGACACCGACCACGTCCCGCTGCCCAACTACCTGGAGCGGATGCTGGGCTTCTTCCGCGACCCGGACGTGGGGTTCGTCATCGGCCCCCAGGTGTACGGCAACTACGACACCTTCGTCACCAAGGCCGCCGAGTCCCAGCAGTTCCTCTTCCATGCGCTGATCCAGCGGGCCGGCAACCGCTACGGCGCCCCGATGTTCGTCGGCACGTCCAACGCCGTCCGCATCAGCGCGCTCAAGCAGATCGGCGGGCTGTACGACTCGATCACCGAGGACATGGCGACCGGCTTTGAAATGCACCGGCACCGGAATCCGGCGACCGGGAAGAAGTGGCGCTCGGTCTACACGCCGGATGTGCTCGCGGTCGGCGAGGGGCCCACGGCCTGGACGGACTTCTTCACCCAGCAGCTGCGCTGGTCGCGCGGGACGTACGAGACGATCCTCAAGCAGTTCTGGAAGGCGCCGTTCACCCTGCCGGCGGGCCGGCTCTTCAACTACTCGATGATGGTCATCTTCTACCCGATGTCCGCCCTGAACTGGATTCTGGCGGCCCTCAGCTGTGCGCTGTTCCTGGGGCTGGGCGCCTCGGGCGTGGAGATCGACCCGGCGGTGTGGATGATGCTGTACGGCAATGCCTCGGCGCTCCAGATCGGGCTGTACATCTGGAACCGGCGGCACAACGTCTCGCCGCACGAGCCGGAGGGCTCCGGCGGTATCGCGGGCATGGTGATGTCCGCGCTGTCGGCGCCGATCTACGCGCGTTCGCTGTTCGATGCCGTGCTGCGCCGCAAGAGCAAGTTCGTGGTGACGCCGAAGGGCGACTCGTCCAGCCCGGACACCCTCTTCGGCACCTTCCGGGTGCATCTGTTCTTCCTGCTCGTCTTCGGCGGCTCGCTGGTGGCCTCGTTCGTACTGGGCCACAGCCATCCGGCGATGGTCACCTGGGCCGTGCTCGCCATGCTGATCACCGCCGCGCCGATCGTCGCCTGGCGGATGAGCGTGCGGGAGGAGAAGCGGAAGCGGGGGGCGACGGGAACGGCGGGGGCCGCCCAGGGGGCAGCACCGGGCGCCGCGGCGGCCGAGGGGGCCGTCGGGGATGAGGCCGAGACCGCGGCCATCGACCGGACCCGCGAGGAGTCCGACGCGGCGGCCACCGACCAGGTCGGCGACCGGACCACCGCCCGGACCAACGACCCGGCCACCGACCCGGCCGCCGCCGAACAGACCATGCAGATCGCCCTTGGGGGACGTCACACATGAAGTACCGTCCGAGCCGTCGCACCCGCCGAGTGGCGATAGCGACGGCAGTGGTGCTTGCGCTGGCCGGGATGAACGGGCCGGCCCTCTACAGCTTCGCCTCGGAGCAGTACCACCAGTACAAGATCAACAAGCCCGAGTACAAGGCGGCGAACGGCCACTGGGACGTCGTCAACGTCCCGCAGAAGTACCGCATCAACACCATCCACGCGGCCCTGCTGCACACGGGGAAGGTGCTGCTGGTCGCGGGCTCCGGCAACAACGCGGCGAACTTCAAGGCGAAGTCGTTCCGTACGGTCCTGTGGGACCCGGAGAAGAACACCTTCAAGAACATCCCCACGCCCAAGGACCTCTTCTGCGCCGGGCACACCCAGGTCCCGGACGGCAAACTCCTGGTGGCCGGCGGCACCCAGCGCTACGAGAAGCTGAACGGCGATGTGAAGAAGGCCGGCGGCCTCATGATCGTCTACAACGAGAACCCGGACGGCCCCAAGACGTTCCCGGCCGGCACGCTCTTCACGGGCAAGCAGAACGGGAAGACCTTCGCCTCCAAGGACCCGGTCGTGGTGCCGCGAGCGAAGAAGAAGACCGACCCGGCGACCGGCAAGGTCACGGTGGTGCACAGCGAGGCCCGGGTCTATGTCGAGGCCCTCAAGGACGGCCGCAGCTACTCCACCGGCTCCCAGGACAACTACCGCATCCACGGCCTGACCGGCGCGGACGCCCGTAACTTCTACGGCATCGCGCAGAAGCTGTCGTTCGACAAGAAGGACTTCCAGGGGATCAAGGACTCCTTCGAGTTCGACCCGGTGGCCGAGCGCTACATACCCGTCAGCCCGATGAACGAGGCCCGCTGGTACCCCACCCTGACGTCCCTCCAGGACGGCAAGGTGCTCTCGGTCTCCGGCCTCGACGAGATCGGGCAGGTCGTCCCCGGCAAGCAGGAGGTCTACGACCCGAAGACGAAGAAGTGGCGCTATCTGCCCAAGCGGCGCTTCTTCCCGACCTACCCGGCGCTCTTCCTCACCGACAAGGGCCGGATCTTCTACACCGGCTCCAACGCCGGCTACGGGCCGGACAACATCGGCCGCAAGCCCGGTATCTGGGACATCAAGTCCAACAAGTTCCAGGTGGTGCCCGGGATGAGCGACCCGAACATCCTGGAGACGTCGATGTCGGTGCTGCTGCCGCCGGCCCAGCAGCAGCGGTACATGGTGCTGGGCGGGGGCGGCGTCGGCGAGGACCCGAGGTCCACCGACAAGACCCGGATCGTGGATCTGCACTCCCCCTCACCTCGCTTCAAGGACGGACCGCCGCTCTATGCGAAGGCCCGCTACCCGAGCAGCGTGATCATGCCGGACGACACGGTGCTGACCACCAACGGCTCCGGTGACTACCGCGGGCGCAGCGACTCCAACGTCCTCAAGGCGGAGTTGTACGACCCGGCGGCCAACTCGGCCCGGCAGGTGGCCGACCCGCTGGTGGGCCGCAACTACCACTCCGGTGCGCTGCTGCTGCCCGACGGCCGGGTGATGACCTTCGGCTCCGACTCCCTCTACGCCGACAAGGACAACACCAAGCCGGGCGTCTTCCAGCAGCAGATCGACCTCTACACCCCGCCCTACCTCTACCGGGACTCCCGCCCCGAGCTGACGGACCGCGGCCCCACGACGGTCCCGCTCGGCGGCAGCGCCACCTTCGGCTCCCCGCACGCCTCCGCCATCAAGAAGATGCGGCTGCTGCGTCCCGGGTCCTTCACCCATGTCACCAACGTCGAACAGCGCTCGATCGCAGTGGACTTCACGGCGACCAAGGACGGGAACGGGGTACGGGTCACCCTGCCCAAGGACCCGTCCCTGGTGCCGCCCGGGTGGTACATGCTGACCGCGGTCGACGGCGCGGGAACGCCGTCGAAGGCGGTGTGGGTGAAGGTGCCGGGGGCGCAGGGATAGGCAGGCGTGGTGGTGTCCCGTCCCGGACCGGCGACGGGACACCACACCCGGCCCAGGACCGCTGGCCCGTCCGCTACTTCGTGCCGCGCGCCAGCCCCAAGGCGTACGCGGGCCACCAAGCGCCCGCCTTCGGGCCGCCCTTGCAGGTGCCGTCCGACTCGCCCGGGCGCTTGATCCACAGGTAATCGGCCACCAAAGGATCGGCGGTCTTGGTCGTCGGTGGAGTGCCCAGGGCACGCCCCGGCGGGTTGCACCAGTTCTCCGGGTCATCGCCACCGGGCGCCGGGCCGTTGCCGTTGCGGCTGGTGTCGATGACGAAGCGCTTGCCGCCGACCATGGCGGACAGCTGCTTGCCGTACTTCGTGTTCTCCGCGGTGGTCTGGTAGTTGGAGATGTTCAGCGCAAAGCCGTCGGCCCGGTCGATACCGGCCCGCTTGAGGGGGTCGACCATCTGGCCCGGGTCCTTGATCCAGTGCGGATTGCCGGCGTCCAGATAGACCTTGGTGTGCGGCAGCGCCTTGAGCTTGCCGACCGCCTCCGTCAGCAGGGCGTACCGCTCCTCCTGGAACTTCTGCGGGGTGCACTTGTCCGCGAGGTGCGGCAGCGCGTCGGGCTCCAGGATGACGGTGGTGGGACGGTCGCCGATGCCCTTGAGCACACCGTCCAGCCACGCCCGGTAGGCATTGCCGTCGGCGGCGCCGCCCTGGGAATAGCTGCCGCAGTCGCGGTGCGGGATGTTGTAGAGGACCAGCAGCGCCTCACGGCCGGCCTTGGCGGCCGCCTCGGTGAAGCCGCCGGCCTCCCCCTGCGGGTCGTCGACCCCTATCCATTCGGCAACCGGCTGCGCCGCGATCTTGTTGACCAGGCGGGCGTCGGCGGCTTTGCCGTCCTTGCGGTACGCGGACATCTGACGGGCCGCCTTGGTGTCCGGGTTGACCCAGAACGGCGTGACGGACTTGGGGCGTTGGCCCGGTGCGGCCGGCAGACCGTCGTCCTTGCCGCCGTCGGACGAGGAACAGCCGGCGAGCAGCAGCAGAGCCGCCGCTCCCGCCGCTGCCGCACCGGGATGCGCGAGACGCCGCCGGCCGGCACCGGACCGGCCCGTCGGCGACCCGCCCCCGGCCGTCCGCCGCAGATTGCCGTCCATCCACTCCCCCTCGGAGCACGGAACACGACCGGCTGGAGATCACCGGCCGCCCCCATCGTGGCACACGGCCCCCCGGCCGGGTCGCCCTGTGGACGGGCCCTGCACCGTCCTCGCTAAGGCACTTGACGAAGCGCGCCCGTCATGGTTTCCGATCCTCTCCCGCGTTCCCTGCCTGGAAGGACGTCAGATACGCCGAGACCACGACCACCTTCGCCAGACCACCGTCGCGCCGTGCCAAGGCACCGCCGTGGCGGCCGTCATCGACGATCAGCCGCAGTTCGGAGCGGCCCCGGTCGTGAGGGGCGTAGGCCCTGTGCGGGTCGAAGCGCTCGCGGTCGTAGAGCCGGACGTCCTCGACGGTGAAGCGCGCGGTGCTGCCGTCGGCACGCCGGACGTCCACCCGCTGCCCCGGCTTGAGCCCGGTCAGACTCCGGAAGACGATCCGTCCGGCACCGGAGCCGCGGTCGGCACCGGCCCGGCCCACGAGCAGCGCCGCACCCGTCTCGCCCGGTTGCGGCCCTCCGGCGTACCAGCCGACGACATCCGGAGAGGCGGGTGGGGGCGGGGTGAGGAGGCCGTTCTCGTCGAGGTCGTGTGCGGCGATACCGGCCGCCCGTACACCGAGCGCTTCGATGGTGAGCCCCACGGGATCCGCGGCCGCGGAGGCCGGTACCGGGGCATGCGCATGCGCGGGCCCCTGACGCCCCAACGGACGGCCGACCGCGGCCACATCACCCGTCGTGGCCAGCTGCGCGGCCACCCCGTCCGCCAGATCACGCCCCCACAACCACAGCCCCAGCAACAACACCGCCCAGGCCACACCCGCGACAAGCTGGCCCGGACGGTGGGAGGAGGCATTTCCCCTGACTGTGTGGGTCGCTGTAGCTGTAGCTGTGTGGGTCGCTGTACCCGTGCTCGTGCTCGACGCCGTAGTTGTAGCCGTTGCCCCAGACGTTGCCGTAGCGGTACGTGCCGCTGCGGGCCTTTCGGCCCCCGCAGCGGTCCTGGTGCCCGGAGGGGCTGCGACGCCGACTCCCGTACCGATTCCCGGGCCTGCGACGGGCAGCTTCAGGGGTTGAAGCGTCCCCGGGGGTCCGTACAAGCCGGTGGCGCAGGTCGCGGCCCGCTCGGGTCTGTCGACCACATCCGCAGCGCGCCCGCCGGACGGGGTCCCGCCTTCCTCGTCAGCGCTCATCGGCGTCGCTCCGTCGCGTTCGCCGCAACCGCAGCCGGAGGCGGAGCAGCTGTCCCGCGATGACGAGGACGGCGCCGCCGGCCAGCACCAGGCCGACGGCCGAGGTGCTGCTCAGCTCGCGGCGCGGGCCGGCGTCGGCGGCCGGCCGGGAGCCGGCGAGGGAAGCCTCATCGGCGGTCAGGGGCTCGGCGGGCCGTACGGGCGGGGCCGCGGCGGCCAAGACAGCCGAGCAGGCGGCGTCCCGTGCGGCGTGACAGTCGGTGACCTGCCGACTGACCGTGCTCCCCGAGGCGGACGAGACGTACGGGGTGTACGTGGCGTGCGGGGCCGCTGCGACAAGGGCCCGGCCGGTACCGGCGCCGCGTGCGCCCACGCCGTAGGCGGGCGCCGTCGTCACCGCGCACGCCGCGACCGCGGCACAGAGAGCAAGTTGCCGTGAGCGCATGGTGAACCTCCGATACCTCCGAAGGTCCGCCCGAGCGAGCCCGCCCGCATCCGGTGCGGTCCGTAGCTGCGCCGTTCGGGTGGGGCCGGGGGCACCGGCAGGCCCTGGCCACAGCGCCGGCGATCAGACCAGGTCGATCAGGTCCGCGATCGAGTCCACCACGCGGGACGGGCGGAACGGGTGCCGCTCGATCTCCTCGGGACGGGTCAGCCCCGTCAGGACCAGGAAGGTTTCCATGCCCGCTTCCAGTCCGGCCAGGACATCGGTGTCCATCCGGTCGCCGATCATCGCGGAGGTCTCGGAGTGGGCGCCGATGACGTTGAGGGCGTGCCGCATCATCAGCGGGTTGGGCTTGCCGACGAAGTACGGCTCGACGCCCGTGGCCTTGGTGATCAGGGCGGCGACCGATCCGGTGGCGGGGAGCGGGCCCTGCGGCGAGGGGCCGGTCTCGTCGGGGTTGGTCGCGATGAACCGGGCGCCCTCGTTGATCAGCCGGATCGCCTTGGTCAGCGCCTCAAAGCTGTACGTGCGCGTTTCGCCGAGCACGACATAAGAAGGGGAATGGTCGGTCAGGACGTATCCGATGTCGTGCAGGGCGGTGGTCAGACCCGCCTCGCCGATGACGTACGCGGTGCCGCCGGGCCGCTGCTCGTCCAGGAACTGGGCGGTGGCCAGCGCGGAGGTCCAGATGCACTCCCACGGCACGTCCAGCCCGATGCGGCTCAGCCGGGCGTGGAGATCACGCGGGGTGTAAATGGAGTTGTTGGTCAGCACGAGAAAGGGCTTGCCCGATTCGCGCAGCCGCTTGATGAAGGCGTCCGCCCCGGGGACCGGAATGCCCTCGTGCATCAGGACGCCATCCATGTCGGTGAGCCATGACTCGATCGGCTTGCGCTCTGCCACTGCCGGACTCCTGCCGTGCGTGATGACCAGGGGCGCCGACCGCCTCCCGCACGCGCCGTGGACCACGAGGGTGCTCCCCGGGTCGTACGTACGGCCGACTCCCCCACCCTAAGTCAGCCGACCGCGGCCCCGACCCGGCGAAGACTGCTGATCTTCGGCAGGGGTCGGGGCCGCTGTCGCGGAGGCACCGGCCGCATCGCTAACGGGTCAGCTCCCCGTCGCCGTCCGCCACGCGTCGACGTACGACGCCAGGTTCTTGTCGATGTCGCTCCAGTCCGGCTGGAAGATCTCGCCCGCAGCGCCTGGCGCAGCGTCTCGCGGGATACCTCGAAGCGCTGCGCCAGCTCGCGTTCGGCGGGCAGCACCTCGCCCTCGCCCAACTCCTCCAGCAGCGCTGCGATTTCGACCTTGGCCGCGTAGTACTTGCAACGCAGCGAGCGTGCATGCCAGACGCCGCGAGCCAGGCGGGACTTTGCGGACACCCCCTAGGACCCTTCGGTGTCCTCGGCGGGCACTTCCGGGCGCTTCTTGGAGACGAAGGAGCCCAGGCCGGGCTCGGTGTAGATCGAGCCCTCCTCGCGCAGCGCCCGATGCACCTTCTGACCGGTGGCTCCGGCGATGCCGAACTCACTCTGGAGCTGAAGCACCGAGGGGATGCGCGTTCCGGGCGGATAGGTGCCGTCCGCAATGCGTTCGCGCATCACATCGGCAACCTGACGCCATCGGGGTCGGTCGGGAGCAAATTCGATCACTTGACCACGCTAAGCAGACCACACCACGTCAGGAAAGATATTCCGCACCTAGCGTGCTATGGCGCACTGCGCTAATCTTGTGCGCAAGAAAGAGCCCCGGCGGCCGCTGCAACGGTCCCGGGGCGTGGCCAACGCTGCCCAAGGAGCGTCGACATGCCTCACCGTATCGCCCGCGCCATCGCCCGGTTACGGGCACCACTCTCCGCCCACGCGGCGGTCGCCTCATGAGCGACCTCCTGCGACTCCTCCCCTGGTCAGGACCGGACGGACAGCGCTGCTACGTATCGGCGGACTCCTGCGGGGGCCCGGTTTCGCGGCTCGCCGACCGGCTGGAAGAGCTTCAGCTCGACACCGGGGCGGAGCTGCTCGACCACATCGAGGAACTCCTCCGCGCGCACCGGGTATCGGCCGATGAACTGCGGTTCTGCGTCTACAGGTTGGCCGAGGCGCTGCGGGACGCGTTACGCGTCGCCGAGAGCCGGGGCAGGCGGATTCCCCTGCCGGAAGACGAACCGGAAGACGACATGGCAGGGCACCCCGAGCCGTCGGGCCGGTGCTGACGCGGTCTCAGGAAGCGCCGGGCCCGCCCCCGAGGCCCGGCCCCCGCGCCCCGAACAGCGGCGCCAGGACCAACTCGGCCGCGCCGTCCGCGACCGCCCGCGCGCCGCCCCGGGCGAGGGCCACCGGTACCGCTCCCCCGGCCCCGGTCGCGCCGCGGGTGCGGGCCAGGTCGGTCAGTGCCTCGGTCACGCCGTCGAGGAACGGGGCGGGGTGGTCCAGTACGGTGCGGCCGCCGAGCAACACCCGGTCGATGTCGAGGAGTTCGACGAGGTTGGCGGCGCCCACGCCCAGTACGCGGGCCGCGGCCGGCAGGTCGCCGCGGGCCACCGCCGCCAGGCACAGCGCCTCGATGCAGCCGCGCCGGCCGCAGCCGCAGCGCGGCCCGTCCCACTGCACCGTCTGGTGGCCGAATTCGCCGGCGCCGGTGCGGGGGCCGCGGTAGAGGCTGCCGCCCAGGACGAGTCCGGCGCCGAGGCCGGTGCCCAGGTGGAGGTAGCCGAAGGAGCCGACGGCCTGCGGCAGGTCCTGGGCCAGGCCGAGGGCCGCCGCGTTGGTGTCCTTGTCGAGGACGACGGGCAGGCCGAGGCGTGCGGCGAGCGCGTCGCGCAGGGGGAAGCCGTCCCACCGGGGGGCGCCGGTGACCCGGTGCAGCACGCCGGTGGTGTGGTCCAGCGGCCCGGGGCAGGCCGCCCCGACGCCGAGCACCGGGGACCCGCCGGCCCGCGCGCGCAGCGCCGTGACCTCCCGGGCGGCGGTGGCGAGCACCTGCTCGGCGCCCGCCTCGAAGGCCAGCGGGGTGCGGCGTACGGCGACGGCCTCGCCCGCCAGATCGGTGAGCACGGCGGTGAGTTCGTCGCGGTCCAGGTGCAGGCCGACGGCGTGCCGGGCGCCGGGGACCAGCCGCAGGACGGTGGCGGGCTTGCCGCCCGTGGAGGCGCGGCGGCCCGCCTCGGCGGCCAGGCCCTCGGCCCGCAGCCGGGCGGTGATCTTGCTGACGGCCTGCGGGGTCAGGCCGGTGTGTGCGGCGAGCTCCCGCCGGCTGACGCCCTCCTCGCCGGCCGCCCGCAGCAGCCCCAGCACCAGGGCGGTGTTGTGGCCGCGCAGTGCGGGGAGATTGGCGCCCGGGCTGCCGGAGAATCCGGCGAAGGAGAGATCGTTGCTGCTCACCCGTCCATTGTCCGCATCGCTTGCGCTTTGGCAACAGCGTTGCTTAAGTGGACGGCATGAGTGAGATGAGCGAGAGGGGCGAGGAGAGCGCGATGGCTGAGAAGAGTGGTGGCGCCTCGGCTCACGACCGCCCGCTCCGTGTCGGCCTGCTCGGCTACGGCCTGGCGGGCTCGGTCTTCCATGCGCCGCTGATCGCGGCGACCGAGGGCCTGCGGCTCGACCTCGTCTCGACCGCCAGCCCCGAGCGGCAGGCGCAGGCCCGTGCCGAGCATCCACAGGTCCGTACGGCCGACACGGCGGAGGCGGTGCTCGCACGCGCCGACGACCTCGATCTGATCGTGATCGCGACGCCGAACAAGACCCATGTGCCGCTCGCCACCGCCGCGCTGGAGGCCGGCCTGCCGGTGGTCGTCGACAAGCCGCTGGCCGCCACCGCCGCCGAGGCCGAGAAGCTCGCCGCGCTCGCCGAGCACCGCGGACTGCTGCTGTCCGTCTTCCAGAACCGCCGCTGGGACAACGACTTCCGCACCGTCCGCAAGCTGATCGAGGACGGCGCGCTCGGTGACGTCCAGCGCTTCGAGTCCCGCTTCGAGCGCTGGCGTCCGCAGCCCAAGGGCGGCTGGCGGGAGTCCGGCGATCCGGCGGAGATCGGCGGACTGCTCTACGACCTCGGCAGCCACCTCGCCGACCAGGCGCTGACCCTGTTCGGCCCGGTCGTCTCGGTCTACGCCGAGTCCGATGTCCGCCGCCCGGGCGCGGAGGCCGACGACGACACCTTCATCGCCCTCACCCACGCCGGCGGCGTCCGCTCCCATCTGTGGGTGAGCGCCACCGCCGCCCTGCTGGGCCCGCGCTTCCGGGTGTTGGGGAGCCGCGCCGGCTACACCAAGCACGGCCTGGATCCGCAGGAAGCCGCGCTGCGCGAGGGCCGGCGCCCCGGCGACGAGGGCGTGGAGTGGGGCGTGGAGCCGAGGTCCGGCTGGGGCCGGCTCGGGGCCGGGGCGTCCCCGCGCATGGGCGGCGGCGAGCCGGTGCCGACGCTGCCGGGCGACTACCCCGCGTACTACGCCGCGATCGAGCGGGCCCTCCGCGAAGGCGGCAGGCCGCCGGTGACGGCCAGGGAGGCCGCGGCCGCGTTGCGCGTCCTGGAGGCCGCCAAACGCTCCGCGGCGGAGGGCGGTACGGTGCGGATCGCCCCCTGACCGGTCCGCTGAGCCGCTGCGCTTTGCGGCGCGGCGCACGTTTTTGTCTTTCCCGCCGTGGGTGTTGTTCGCCGTTGCGCTTTGCGGCGCCGCCCCGCGTTGTCGGCTGTCCCGCCGTGGTTCTTCTCGCCGTTGCGCTTTGCGGCGCCGCCGCACGTTGTCGGCTGGCCCGCCGTGGTGGTTTTTCGCCGTTGCGCCTGGCGGCGGGCGTGGGTTGTCGGGTGCGGTGCCGCTCCTCCGGACTTCGTCCTGCGGCTCGGCCCCTCCCGTAGTGGGTGGGAAGAGGCCGGTGGGGGCGGGCCCCGGCCCTCGTTTGCGTCTAGTCGAGGGATGAGGTCCGCCCCCACCGGTCTTCCTCCACCCACTACGGGAGGGGGCGGACCGCAGGACGGAGTCCGGAGGGCCGGTCCCGCAGCCGAACAGCCAGCGCAGCGGCAACCAGCCCGCCGCAGGCGCAACGGCGACAAGCCACCACGGCGGGCCAGCCGACAACGTCCGGGGGCGCCGCAAAGCGCAACGGCGGGAAAGACAAAAACGTGGGAAGTTACCCCGCGCGAAGCGCGGTTCGTTGCCGCCCCAACCCATCGATCTCCAGCTCCACGACATCGCCGGCCCGCAAATACGGCTTGGGGTCCGGGTGGCCCATGGCGACGCCGGACGGGGTGCCGGTGTTGAGGACGTCGCCCGGGTAGAGGGTCATGAAACGGCTGACGTAGCGGACCACTTCGGCCACCGGGAAGATCTGCTCGGCGGTCGTTCCGTTCTGCTTCAACTCGCCGTTGACCCATAGCCGCAGGCCGAGGTCCTGCGGGTCGGGCACCTCATCGGCGGTCACCAGCCACGGGCCCAGCGGGTTGAACGTCTCACAGTTCTTGCCCTTGTCCCACTGGCCGCCGCGCTCGATCTGGAACGCGCGCTCGGAGACGTCGTGCGCCACGGCATAGCCGGCGACAGCCGCCAGCGCCTGCTCGTCGGTCTCCAGATAGCGGGCCGTGCGGCCGATGACGACCGCCAGCTCCACCTCCCAGTCGGTCTTCGTGCTGCCCCGCGGCACCAGCACGGTGTCGTCGGGACCGACGACCGTGTCCGGGGCCTTCATGAAGAGGATCGGCTCCTCGGGGGGCGTGGCCCCGGTCTCCCGGGCGTGATCGTGGTAGTTCAGGCCGATGCAGACGATCTTGCCGATCCGGGCCAGCGGCGGACCGGTGCGCAGTCCGTCCGCATCGAGCCGCGGCAGCTCACCGGACGCGGCGGCGGCGCGCAGGGCCGCGAGCTTCCGCTCGTCCGCGAGCAGCGTTCCGTCGATGTCCGGGACCAGGCCCGACAGGTCCCGCAGGACCCCGGACCCGTCGAGCAGCGCCGGGCGTTCCGCCCCCACCGTGCCGACACGCAGCAGCTTCATCGGTTCCCCACTCCCGTGGTCATAGGTCGGCCGGGAAGGGCTCTTCCGGGCCGGCCGATGGGGGACGGCCATCGAGCGATTCGGACGATCGTCCAAGAACGGGGTCCGGGACGCAAGACCCCGTTCATGGAGTGGACGACGGCTAGGGCCTTTCCGACCCTGACCCATCGGACAGGCCCTAGCCCGCAGTCGGGGCGGTGGCCTCGCCGGTCCCGACACCGCGCGGCGTGGTGTCGGCCGCAGGGCGGGCGCCGGCCCGGGAGTTGGCCCGGGCCCGAGCCGCCCGCTGCCGGCCCGCGCGGCTCTTCGGCGCGCGCTGCGGTACCGGGCGGCGGGCCGGGGTGCGCGCGTCCGGGGTGGCGGAGTTCGCCTCGGCCGCGGCCGTCCGCTCCGTCCCGGGAGTCGCCGCGGCATCCGACTGCCGCGCCGCCGCGTCACCGTCCCCACGGTCGCGATGCAGCAGCGCCCGCTCGCACGCCGTCCAGATCGTCGTCGTGACCGTGTAGAGCCCGGCGGCCAGCGGCACCACGGCGACCGTGATCAGCATGCCGAAGGACAGCAGCGGCATCACCTTGGCCATGGAGGCCATGCCGGGCAGTGCGGCGTTCGTCCCGCTGCCGGCCGCGGCCGGGGCGGGAGCCTTCGCCATCGTGGCGCGGGCCCGTCGGAAGTTCCAGGTGGCGACCGCCGCGATCAGGGCGAACAGCGCGAGGTAGACCAGGCCCTGCGGGCCGAGGACACCGCCGTCGGCGAGTGCCTGGCTCCAGTGGCCGCCGAGCGGCGCGCCCAGCAGGGTGTGGTCCAGCAGGCCGCCCCCGCCGGTGGAGAACAGGTGGTACATCACGAAGAAGACGGGCAGTTGGAGCAGCGTGGGCAGACAGCCGGCCAGCGGGGTGGAGCCGGTCTCCGCGTACAGGGCGGAGGTCTCCTTCTGCAGCCGCTCGGGGTCGCCCTTGTGCTTGCGCTGGAGTGCGGCCAGCTCCGGGGCGAGTGCCGAGCGGGCCTTCTCGCCGCGGGCCGCGGCCCGGGCGAGCGGGTGCAGTGCGGCGCGGACGCCCAGGGTGCACAGGACGATGGCGGCGGCCATGGCCGCGGTGCCGAAGAGCGGGGTGAGCGCGTCGGCGCCGTGCGCCAGCGCGTCGCCGAGGAAGCCGAACATGGACATGGGTGAGCCCTCCACGGGTCTCGTCGTGCCGGAGTGCGGAATCGGCGTGACGAGCCGCGCGGACGCGGAGTGCGGTGCGGTGACCGGAGTGTGCGCCTACGCGGCCGTCGGGAGGGGACGGCCCGGTGCTCGGGGACGCGGGCGGCCGGCCGCGTCGGGATCGCGCTGCGGCAGGAAGGCCGTACGCCGCTCGCGGTCACGGATGGCGGTACGGATCCGGCCCGGGGGCAGCGGCCGGGCGGCGGCCGCGACCAGGAAGGCGCTGCACAGCAGCAGCATCGCCGCGGTGGTCGCGGCGGCGGTCAGGGCCGTGGTGAGGCCGGTCTGCGAGAGCAGGAGACCGGCCAGGAGGAAGAACAGGGCTGAGGTGTACAGGCGCCAAGCATCGATGATGCGGTACATCCCGGCGTCCTCCTCAGGTTGTCCGGTGCTCAAGACTTGTCGTCTTCCGCTCAAGAGTAGCCATAGATCTGGGCAGCCGGGACACCTGCCGGTAACTTGCCCTGCCTGCCGTCGGGACGTCGGCAGGACCAGGGGGAATCAAGGGGGAACACCAAGGAGGTGCTGTGCGCGATATCAGCGTTCCGGCCCTGGCGGCTCCACTGCGGACCGGCGGTCTGGCCGACTCCGTCTTCGACACCGCCGCCCACCAGCCGGACTTCGCGCAGCTCGCCCGTCGCGATCCCCGAGCCGGCGGCGGCTGGCAGGAGGTGTCCGCGGCGGAATTCCGGGACGAGGTCCTGGCGCTGGCCAGGGGGCTGCTGGCGGACGGGATGCGGCCCGGGACCCGGGTCGCCCTGATGGCCCGGACCCGCTACGAGTGGACGCTGTTCAGCTATGCGCTGTGGGCGATCGGCGGGCAGCTGGTGCCGGTCTATCCGACCGCGTCGGCCGAGCAGCTGCGCGCCATCCTCACCGGGGCGAAGGTCACCGCGATCATCGTGGAGAACGAGGCCCAGGCCATGACCGTGGCCGAGGCCTGTGACGAACGGGCGCTGCGCCGGCTGTGGCAGCTGGACCTGGACTGTGTGCAGCGGCTGCGGGAGGAGGGCACCCGGCTGCCCGAGGCGGATGTCCACCGGCTGCGGCATGCGGTCGACCCGGAGGACATCGCGGCGATCGTCTACACCTCGGGGACCACCGGCCGCCCGCGCGGCTGTGTGATCACCCATGCCAATCTGGCCGCCGAGTGCGACACCCTGTACGCGGGCTGGGGCGGGCTGCTGGCCGCGCCCGGCGAGCGTCCGTCGCTGCTGGCCTTTCTGCCGTTCGCGCATGTCTACGGGCTGATGGTGCAGGTGGCGTGTCTGCGCGGCGGGGTCAAGCTGGCCCATCAGCCCGATGTGTCGTCGAGCGAACTGCTGCCGGCCCTGGCCTCGTTCCGTCCGACGTTCCTGTTCGCGGTGCCGTACGTCTTCGAGAAGATCTGCACCCGCGCCCGGCAGGCCGCGGAACAGGCGGGCCGGCAGCGGACGTTCGACGCGGCGATGACGGTGGCGGTGCGCTACGCGGAGGCGCTCGCGGAGCAGGAAGCGGGCACCGGGCGCGGCCCCGACCCGTTCCTGCGCGCCCGCCATGCGCTCTACGACCGGCTGGTGTACTCGCGCATCCGCGAGATGCTGGGCGGCCGGGTGCGGACGGCCGTCTCCGGTGGCTCGCCGCTGCTGCGGGAGTTGGGGCTGCTCTTCGCCGGTATGGGGATCACCGTCTACGACGGCTACGGCCTGACCGAGACCAGCGGCGCGATCACCGTACAGCCGCCCGGCAGGGTGCGGTTCGGGACAGTGGGCCTGCCGCTGCCGGGCAGTGCGGTGCATCTGGCGCTGGACGGCGAGGTGTGGGTGCGCGGTGCGGTGGTGTTCGCCGGCTACCTCGACGAGGGCGGCAGCCCGGGCGGCGGGCTGTACGACGGCTGGCTGCCGACCGGTGACCTCGGGCACCTGGACGAGCAGGGCTATCTCGTCATCACCGGCCGCAAGAAGGACATCATCATCACCAGCAACGGCAAGAGCGTGGCGCCGCAGGGGCTGGAGCAGCGGTTGTCCGCCCATCCGCTGATCTCGCAGTGTGTGGTCGTCGGCGACAACCGGCCCTATGTGACCGCGCTGATCACCCTGGACCCGGATGCGCTGACGCACTGGCGCAAGCTGCGGGACGAGCCGAGCCCGGACAGTACGGCACCGTCGCCGGAGGAGCAGTTGCAGGCGGAGGTGCGGCGGGCGGTGGCGCGGGCGAACGCCTCGGTGTCGCGGGCCGAGTCGATCCGCGCCTTCCGGGTGCTGCCCGGCGAGTTCAGCCAGGAGTCCGGGCTGGTGACGCCGTCGCTGAAGCTGCGGCGGGCGGCCATCGTCGGGGCGTACGCGGCGGAGATCGAGGCGCTGTACGCCCAGGGCCGCAGCGAGGAGCCCGAGTCGCGGCGGGAGCGCCGCCGGTGGACGGCGGCGAGCCTGTACGCACGCTGAGCGGGCAGGGCGGAGCGCTGGTGCGGGCCCGAACCGGGCATACGGTATCCGGCGCACGTCACCCGTTCACCCGGTCGGGCCCGCACGCGGCACCGTAGCAGTGCCGCGGCGGGCCCGGCCGTTATTTGTCCAGGGGTGAGGACCCGCGACCGCGGGGCCCGCGCGGCATTTAGCGTCCGGTGGCGTTCCAGTAAGACGAACCGGGAGGCCCTGTGCGGATCCTCAGCAACTCCGCGACATCCGGGCGGACCATCGCCACCGGACTGGTGGTAGCCGCGCTCGTGGCGACACTGGCGGCACTGCTGCTGCCCGTCCAGCTCTTCGGCGAGACCGCAGCCGCGGCGACCACCACGCTCACGTACGACGACGACGGCGGGGGCACGGTCAGCACCCGCTACGGTCCGCTCACCGCGATGGACCGGGACTTCGTACGCAAGGTCAAGCTGGCCGGGCTGTGGGAGCTGCCCTCGGGCCGGATGGCGCAGCAGCGCGGGACGACCGTCGCCGTCCGCACGGCTGGCAACCATCTCGTGGCAGGACACACCGAGTTGGACCGGCGGTCGAACGAGGCCGGGCGGGCACTGGGCATCGACCTGCCCACGGAGCCCAACGTCGCCCAGCAGGGCTGGCTCGGGCAGCTCAAGGCCGCCCAGGGCAAGGAGTTCGACGCAACGCTGGCCGAGTTGCTGCGCCGGGCCCACGGCAAGGTCTTCGGGCTGATTGCCCTGGTGCGTGACCAGACCAAGAACACGATGGTGCGTGCTCTGGCGGACCGCGCCAACGACGTCGTGCTGGACCACATCACGGTCCTGGAGAAGACCGGTCAGGTCGACTTCAACACCCTGCACACCAGCTGACCTTGTGCAGCCACCCGCACCGGGAGGCGCCCGTCACGCTCCTCTGTGAAACGAAACAGGACGACGACACCCCTCACATCGGACGAAGCGAAGTGATCTCATGAGGCAACGGCAACAAGCCCATAAACGCTCGCGTTTGACGAACAGAATGCTCGTGGGAGCCGCGGCGCTCCTGCTCGGCGGCGGCGGCCTGGCCGTGGTCGCCACGACCGCGCTGGCCGGCAACTCCCACCCGGAAGCGGGCTCCGGCCACCAGCACACCGCGGCCGCCGCCTTCACCATCTCCTGCCCCGATGTGGGCGAGCGGCTGCGCCAGGTGCCGCACAGCGCCCAGCTCCCGGTCTCCAAGGGGCTCTCCTCGCTCGACCGGCAGGTGCACGACGCCTACCACAAGATGATGGGCGGCAGCGGCTCCAGCGTGCTCAGCGGGCTCAAGGCGCAGCGCCAGAAGACCATCAAGATGATGGTCACGGCGATCGCCAAGGACGCCAAGCGGCCGGGCTACCTGCTCAAGATGAGCGGCTGCACCATGAAGCCCATCACTGAGGGCGCGGGCGCGGGCGGCAACGACTCCACGAAGTCCGTGAAGGACGGCTGGTACCAGGGGCAGACCCAGACCCAGACGGGCCAGACCCAGGACCAGACCCAGGGGCAGGACCCGAACCAGAACGGCAGCCAGCAGCCGAGCCAGGACCCGAACCAGAACGGCGGCCAGCAGCAGGGCCAGCAGGGCGGCCCCTCCCCCGACGACTTCGTCGACATCACCACCGTCCAGCCGAACGCGGACGCCCCGCCGTTCGCCGCCCCCAAGGGAGGCAACGCCACGACGGGCAGCTTCACCACCGAGTGCGGCCGCAATGAGGACGGGCACTTCAACTCCGACAACGTCATCGTGACGCCGGGCGTGAGCAACGGCGCCCACCACACGCACGACTACGTCGGCAACAAGGCCACCGACGCCTTCTCCGACGACAACAAGCTCGCCGCCTCCGACACCACCTGCACCAACGGCGACCAGTCCACCCACTACTGGCCGGTGCTGCGCAAGCTGGACGGGAACGCGGAGCAGAAGCCGGGAGCGGCGCAGGACGCCAACGTCGGCACGACGCTGACGCCGGCGACGGTGACCCTGAAGTTCCGGGGCAGCCAGGCCGGCCAAGTGACCGCGATGCCGCGCTTCCTGCGGATCATCACCGGTGACGCCAAGGCGTTCACCAACGGCACCAAGAACGCCAACGCCTCGTGGAGCTGCACCGGCTTCGAGGACCGGCAGCTGAAGGACAAGTACCCGCTGTGCCCCCAGGGCTCGCAGGTCGTGCGCACCTTCGCGTTCCAGAACTGCTGGGACGGCCAGAACATCGACAGCGGCAACCACCGCGACCACGTGGCGTTCTCCGACCAGAACGGCAACTGCCCGAACGGCTTCAAGGCGATCCCGCAGCTCACCCAGCGGATCACCTACGACGTCCCGCAGGGCGACAGCTTCGCGGTGGACAGCTTCCCCGAGCAGCTGCACAAACCCGTGACCGACCACGGTGACTTCATCAACGTGATGCCGGACGACCTGATGAGCAAGGCCGTCGACTGCATCAACAACGGGCAAGAGTGCACCTGACCGACGTCTGCATCTGACGGACGTGATGCCCCTCAGGGAGACCTCCCTGAGGGGCATCCGGGCGCCCCGGGGCCGTGGCACCGCAGCCCCTCGGGGGCCGTGGCAGTGCCCTCCCCCGGAACCGTGGCACCGCAGCCCCTCGGGGACCGTGGCACCGCAGCCCCCGGGGCCGTGGCAGCGCACTCCCCGGAACCGTGGCACCGCCGGCCCCTGACCGCGACACAGCAGCGGCTCGGAGCCATGAGACGAAGGGGCGGACCCAGGACATGACAGCACAGCGGCCCCCAGGGCACGGCAGAGCAGCGGCCCCGACCCGGGGTTTCCGGAGGTCGGGGCCGCTGCGCTGTGCCGGGTGGCTGCCGGGGTGCCGGTGGGCGCTCGCCGGGCCGGACGGCTGTCAGCTCAAGGGGTGTGGTGCTTCATCCGCCGGTACGTCAAAGGCCGTTGACGCGGGCCTCGCGGGCCACGCCCAGCGGACGGATGGAGGACGCGACTGCCCTGGCACGGCGGCCGGCCCGTGCGCGGTAGCTGCGGACATGCGCCATCAGGCGGCGGCTGCGCAGCGCCATCTCCAGCTCGAAGCGGGTCCGCGGATCGCGCAGCACCGGGCCGAAGAGCTTCTCTATCTGACGAAGGCGGTAACGGACCGTCTGCGGGTGCACATGCAGCAGCTTGGCGGCCTCGGGCGCTCCGCCGCCCTCCAGCCATGCCAGCAGCGTGACTTCGAGCCGTTCGCTCTGCCGGGGCGTCAGCTCCTCCAGCGGGCCGAGCCAGCGGGACGTCAGCGCGTCCGCCAGCGACTCATCCTGGAGCAGCAGCAGCGCCGAGAGATGGTCGTCGACGAACGCGGGCCGCGTCTCCGGGCCGACCCGGCCGGGAGCCAGCGTCAGCAGATAGCGGGCCCAACGCAGCGACGAGGCGGTGTCGGTGGCGGGCACCACGTGTCCGACCGCCGCCGGCCGTCCCTTGAGCGCCGCCTCCAGGCGGGCCCGGGTCTGGGTGGCCGGGTCGGGGACGAACAGACAGGTGTAGCCGTCGACACTGCCGATGAGGGCGTGTCCCAGTGCCGCGGCCAACTGCGGTGCCTCGGCGGGGGTGGCAAGCACTACGGCCTGGAGGGTCTCGGGGACGGGCCAGCCGGCCGCGCGGGACAGCTCGGTCAACCCCTCCTCCGGCACCTCGCGTTGCCCGGCGAGCACATCGAACAGGTCCTGGCGAGCCCGGGCTACGGGCATCGGGGTCACCACAGAAGGTCCTGCCGGAGGTTTACTCTCCGACTCTTTTTGGTACCCAAGAACTGTCAGCAAGGCCTGTTCAAGCGCCCAATGTGCCTCTTCTACGGGAGTATCCCCGAGAAGTGCGGACAATGCGGGAAATCCGCGTTGCAACTCTGCGACCAACTTCGCGGAGAGATCGGGGAGTTCATTTCTGACTACCCGGGTCCACTCTCCGCGGGGACGCGACCAGATGCGGTTCAGGAGATCACACATCGCTACCTCGATCCTGGCGGGGATGCGGCTGTTACGGGGGGTGGCGCACCCCGTGCGCCTGATTGGGCATCATCCGGAGTCGTGCCGCGCGCCCGCGATGCCACTGCAGGAATTTGTCACAGCGCGATAAACCTTACGAAATCCTGAACACGTTCGTAGATGCTTTTGACATCCGGATTACGGCCCTGCGTATCCACCCGGTTACAGAATGTTTAGTGTTACCGGGGGTCACCCGAACAAAAGCCCCGGGGCAAATACCGCCGCCGGGAGATTTCATGGAAATTCGCATCCCGTACCCGTGCCCGAACACCGGGAGGATCGATGTCGACTCCGCGTCTGCAGTCCCGTCAGGGCCGTCGCGCACACCGTGCCCGGTCCTCGCCCTTCGTGCCTCGCCCCCGGCGCCCTCCGAACGAACCCGGGCCGCCGGCCCGCCGACCGGCTGGCGGCTTCGCCGGAACCGCCGTACTCCGCCCGGCGCTTCCGGCCGCACTGCTGCTCTTCCTCGCCGTCCTGATGCGCTCCGGCGCGATGGACGGCCTGTTGAACTTCCTCGACTACGCCGCCGGGGTGCTCACGCTGGTCTCCCTGTCGGTCACCGTGCTGTGGGGCCTGGCCGCCACCGACCGGATGGTGCTGCGCTCCAACCACCGGCTGCTCGCCCAGGCCGTGCACCGCGGCACCGGCGTCGCCGGCCTCGGCTTCCTGGGCCTGCACATCTGGGTCAAAGTCACCGAGGGCCACACCGATGCGACGGCCGCCGCGGTGCCGTTCACCGATGGCGCCCGCCCCGGACTCATCGGCCTCGGCAGCCTCGCCGCCTACGTGTTCATCGCCGTGGCGGTGACCGGCGCGGTGCGCGGCGCCTTTACCGGCACCACCGCTTCCCGGTGGTGGCGGGCGCTGCACATGAGCGCGTACGTCGCCTGGGGGCTGGCCCTGGTGCACGGCCTCAGGGCGGGCCGCCCCGCGGCCGGCTATGCCCTCGCCGGCTACGCCATCTGCCTCACCGCGGTGGCCGTACGACTCGCGCTGCGGATGCGCGACACCCGCAGGAAATCAGGAGAACTCCCATGACCGCCCCCGCCCCCACCCGCATGCTGCCGGCCCTCCCGGGTCCGGAGCCCGTCCCGACGCTGGCGTCGCTGGGCCCGCCGCGGCTGCTGGCAGGCCTGGACGAGATGCCCCGCATGGACCGGGTGGCGCATCTGGCCCGGCACGGCAGCCTGCCCCAGCTGACCTCTCAGGAGCTGGTGGCGCTGGCCGAGGACATCGATCTGCGCGGCCGCGGCGGTGCGGGCTTCCCGTTCGCCCGCAAGGTGTCCGCGGTCCTGGACGGCATGCAGCGGGCGGACGGCAAGGGCGCGATCGTCGTCAACGGCAGCGAGGGCGAGCCCAGTTGCCTCAAGGACACCGCGATGCTGCTGCACGCCCCGCATCTGGTGATCGACGGCGCCCTGCTGGCCGCCGACTCCCTCGGCGCCCAGGAGGTCGCCATCGGCGTGACCCGCACGGACGTCCTGCACTCCGTACAGCGCGCCATCGACGAACGCGGCCCGGTGCGGCCGACGTTACGGGTCACCCTGCTGACCGAGCGGTTCGTCACCGGCGAGGGCTCCGCGATGACGAACGGCCTGGGCGGCGGGCCCGGCCTGCCCTCGGGCCGCAAGATCCGCTCCAGCGAGCGCGGGCTGAACGGTGTGCCGACCCTGCTGTCGAACACCGAGACCTACGCCCAGCTCGCCGTGGCCGCCCGCCTCGGGGCGCTCGGCTACCGCACCGCCGGCCTGCCCACGGAGCCCGGCACGCTGCTGCTGACCGTGGCCGGCAGCCGCGTGGTCGAGGTCCCCTACGGCGTCCCGCTCAACCGGGTGCTCGCGCTGTGCGGAATGGACGCGGGGCAGGGCGTGCTGATCGGGGGTTACCACGGCACGTTCATCTCGCCCGTCGACGCCCTGACCGCGACGCTGTCCCGGGACGACCTGAAGACCTACAACGCGGTGCTGGGCGCCGGTGCGGTCCTCCCGCTGCCGTACGACACCTGTCCGGCGGGCGAGACCGTCCGCGTCGCGAAGTGGATGGGCGCCGAGTCGGCCGGCCAGTGCGGCCCCTGTGTGCTGGGCCTGCCCGCGCTCGCCGACCAGCTCGACCTCGCGGTCCGCGGCGGCGGAGACGCCGCACTGGACGCCGTGCAGGCCCGGATGCGGGCCGTGGAGAAGCGCGGCGCCTGCAGCCACCCGGACGGCACCGCCCGCTTCGTGGCCTCGGCCCTCGCCGCCTTCCCCGAGGAGTTCGAGCGCCATGCGCGGGGGTTCGGGTGCGGCCGCCCGGTGACCGGGGCCCTGCCGGTCACCGGGCACCTGCCGCTGCTGCCGTCCGTCACGTCCGCCGCCGCACCGTCGGCACCCGCCGCGCCGCCGCAGGAACGGCTGCTGGTCGACTGGACGCTGTGCCGCGGCCACGGCCTGTGCGCGGACGTGGTGCCCGGCATCGTGAAGCTCGGCCCGGACGGCTACCCGGAGAAGGCCAGCATGGTGCTGCCCGCCCGGATGCGGCGCCGTGCGCAGCTCGCGGTGCGCCGCTGCCCGGCGCTGGCGCTGCGGGTGCAGGGCGGCAACTGACGCTGCCCGCAGGGTTTTTGCGCGTGGAGAAAATTCTTCGCCGCCGTTGAACGCCCGGCCCCCCGTAGCCCGTAATCCCCGGCGACGGCACCCCGCCGGCCCCGGCCCACAGCGGCACGGGCTCCCGGACAGGCACCTCAGCTCCACCTCAGCAAGCACGGAACGACCAACCGTCAGAGGAGACATCATGATCACGCGACGTCGAGCGGGTCTTGCGGCCATGGCGGTCGCCACCCTGGCGCTGACCGCCGCCTGTGGCAGCAGCGACAACCAGAGCGCCGGCACCACCCCCACCCAGGACCAGGTGCAGCCGGCCGGAGCGGGCAGCGACTACAAGTACGGCTCCTCCGGCTCCGGCCAGGGCGACGGTTACGGCGGCCAGGCCGGCGGCGACAGCGGCGCGGCACCCCAGTCCGCGCCCCGCGCCGGGACGCTGGCACTGCACCAGGACGCCAAGCTCGGACCGGTCGTCACCGACTCCAAGGGCATGACCCTCTACCGCTTCGACAAGGACACCGCCAAGCCGCCGAAGTCCAACTGCTCCGGCTCCTGCGCCACCACCTGGCCCGTGGTCCCCGCCGACGGCGCCGAGGCCCCCGCGGGCATCGCCAAGAGCGCACTGGGCTCGGTGACCCGCGCCGACGGCACCAAGCAGCTCACCATCGGCGGCTGGCCCGCCTACCGCTACGCCAAGGACACCAAGCCCGGCGACACCAAGGGCCAGGGCGTGGGCGGCACCTGGAACGCGCTGGCCGCCGACGGCAAGAAGGCCGTCGCCCAGGAGCCCGGCGACGTCTCGGTGCTCAACCAGCCCGAGCTCGGCGACATCCTCGTCGACGGCAAGGGCATGACCCTCTACCGCTTCAACAAGGACAGCGCCTGGCCGATGAAGTTCGGCTGCAACGACGCCTGCCTGGACACCTGGAAGCCCGCCAAGCCCGCCGACCGCTCCAAGCTGAAGGGCATCCCGTCCAAGCTCATCTCCACCGTCACTCGCCCCGACGGCCTCCGTCAGCTGGCCGTCGACTGCTGGCCGGTCTACACCTTCACCGGTGACAAGCAGCCCGGCGACATCAACGGCCAGGGCAAGATGGGCCTGTGGTTCGCGGTCTCCAAGGAGGGCAAGAAGATCACGTCGACGCCGGCGGGCTGACATCGGCGTCCCGCGGAGGGGTCCGCTGCCGGGGGAACTCCTCGTCCAGCGCCAGGACTTCGGCGTCCGGCCGCTCGTCCGTCCCCCGCGGCCCCAGCCAGGTGACCGCGAGCGCCACCGCCAGATTCACGGCGAGGCCGACCAGCCCCGCATTCACCCCCCAGACCGGGTCGTGTCCCCCGAAGACCAGGACACAGACGAGCACAAGGCCCACGACCAGGCCGCTCACCGCGGCGTGCACCGTCAGCCGCCGCCACACCAGCCCCAGCAGCACCATCGGTACGAGCTGTGCCATGCCCTCGTACGAGATCAGCGACAGCCGGACGAGGGTGTCGGGGGCGGTGTAGGTCAGCAGCAGCGCCAGGGCTCCGGCCACCACCACGACCAGCTGCGAGAACAGCTTCTGCCGGCCCTCCGGCGCCGCTCCCCGCTCTTCCCCCTCGGCCGCTCCCGTCGCCCCGGCGCCCAGCCGCGGTATCGCCCCCAGCACGCTCCTCCCCCACATCGTGCCGATGACCAGCATGAACACGGCCATCGGCACGATGGAGGAGAGGGCGGCGGCCACCCCGATCAGCCCCACGGCCCAGGCCGGAAGGGAGTCCACCACCAGCTTGAACAGCGCGAGATTGGAGCCCGCACCGGTCAGCCGCGGCACCACGAACAGCGCGGCCATCCCCAGCAGCACCGGCACGAACAACAGCACGTTGTAGAACGGGAGATACATGGCATTACGGCGCAGCGCCTCGGCATTGCGGGCGCCGAGATAGCCGGCCACGGTCGTCGGAAAGATCACCACCGTCAGGGAGTTGACGAGGGTGGTGGTGACGAACCAGACCTGGCCCAGACCGCCCGACGCATGGCCGGGGAAGGTCAGCCACTGCGGCTTCTCGGCGACGATCCGGTGCAGCAGGGGCCCGTAGCCGTCGAAGTAGTGCCACGGCACATAGATCGCGAGGAAGCCGAGGGTGGCGATGACCAGGACGTCCTTGAGCACGGAGACCCAGGCACTGCCGCGCAGCCCGCTGACCGTGACGAAGGCGGTGGTGACCGCGAAGCTGAGGAAGTAGCCCCAGTTCAGGCTGATCGCCCCGTAGGAGATCGTGGAGACGACCACGCCCATGCCGGTGATCTGGAGCTGGATGTACGGCAGCAGACAGACGGTGGCGAGCAGCGCGACGGCGGCGCCGAGCCAGGGCCGGCGGTAGCGGTGCGCCACGATGTCGGTGAGGCCGACCAGGCCGTGCCGGCGGGCGTAGCCCCACAGCATCGGGCCGACGACGTACCCGAGCGCATAGCCGCAGGACATATAGGCCAGCACATAGAGCACGGGGGCGCCGAACTGGTAGCCCCAGCCGGCCGCGCCGAGGTAGCTGAAGCTCGTATAGCTCTCGCCGGCCATCAGCACCCAGATGAAGACGGTGCCCAGGCTCCGGCCGCCCACCGACCACTCGGTGAGCCCTCCGCCCGCCCGTCGCCCGCCACCGCCCTTCCCTGGAAGCCCTTCGGGCTGCCCCTCAGCTGTGCCGCTCCCGCGTACGGCCAGCAGTCCGAGGGCGACGGTGAGCACCATGAATCCGCCGAACACGGCGGTGGACACCGTGGCGTTCATCCCCGGCCCCGCGCACGGTCACCGCGCCGTGCCAGCCAGACCGCCGGCGGGGTCGCCAGCGTCGCCAGCAGCGTCCAGAAGAACAGGAACGGCAGCCCGAGCACCGTCGGGGTCACCCGGTTCACCAGCGGCAGCACCGCCAGGAACAGCACATACGGCAGCAACAGCCACAGCAGCGCGGGACGTTTGCGGGAGCCCGGGGGTCGCCCTGGGGAGGTCTGGTGAGGCACGAGGCGAGAGCCTAGCGACACGCGGCCGCGCTCACCGGGACTGTGTCGACCGCAACACGCCCCACACCACCAGCCGGTAGGTCGAGGTGTAGGCCGGCGTACAGGTCGTCAGGGTCAGATAGGCACCGGGCGCGGTGAAGCGGTAGGAGGGGTGCACCCCGCTGTGCGGCACCGCGGCGAGCACCGTGCCGTCGCCGGGTGTGGTGCGCGGCAGGATGCGCCGGACGGTGTAGGTGGCGCGGGCCCGGGCGGTGTCGAGGACGACGGTGTCGCCGGTGCGGAGCCGGTCGAGGTGGCGGAACGGCTCGCCGTGGGTGTTGCGGTGCCCGGCCAGCGCGACGTTGCCCCACTCGCCGGGCTGCGCGCTGTGCGGATAGTGGCCCACATAACCCCTGTTGAGGACCGCTGCCTTGCCGACGCCCTGGGCGACGGGGACGGTCAGGCCGAGCCGGGGGATGCGCAGCACGGCGTACGCCAGGTCCGCGCGGGGCGGCGGGTCCGGGGCGGCGGCGCGGTGTCCGGGGGCGCCGGGTGGCGGGAAGCGCCCGGCACTCCGCGCCCCGTCGGGCGCCTCACCCCCGGGCGCCGCGGACGCATCGGGCGACGGCGGCCGAGCCTCCCACTGCCGCTCCAGCCGGTCCACCTGGTCCCGGGCCGCCTCCTGCACCTGACGGTTCGTCCACCACAGCTGGTGGACGACGAGCAGCAGCAGGACGGCACCGAGCGTCACGGCCAGCTCCGCACCCGTCCACAACACCCGTACGACAGCAGGGCGACGGCGCCGCCGCCCCTGTACGACCACCGGTATCCGCTCGCGCACGCGGGCACCGTAAGCCCTGCGGGCACAAGCCACCAGAGGCATGCGCGGCCCGCGCGGCGAACGGGGCGTCAGCCGCCGAAGGCCTGCGAGACGGCGTAGATCGCCAGGCCGGCCAGGGCGCCGACGACGGTGCCGTTGATGCGGATGAACTGCAGATCACGGCCGATGTGCGCCTCGATCTTCTTCGAGGTGTGCTCCGCGTCCCAGCCGGCGACGGTGTCGGTGATCAGGGCGGTGATCTCGCTCTGATAGGTCGTCACCACATAGACCGCCGCGTTCTCCAGCCAGCCGTCCACCTTGCCCTGCAGCCGCTCCTCGGCGGCCAGCCGCCGGCCCAGGGACAGCAGCGCCGCCCGCACCCGCAGCCGCAGTTCGCTGCGCTCGTCCTCGGCGGCGGCGACGATCATCCCGCGGACCGAGCCCCAGGCCGAGGCGATCAGATCCTGCACCTCGCTGCGCCCCAGCACCTCGGCCTTCAGCCGCTCGACGCGGGCCCGGGTATCGGGGTCGGACTGCAGATCGTCCGCGAAGTCCCGCAAGAAGCGGTCGATCGCGCCACGCGCCGGATGCTCGGGCATGTCCCGCATTTCGGTGACGAAGCGCAGCAACTCCTTGTAGACCCGGTCGCCCACCTTGCGGTCGACGAACCGCGGGGTCCACCCGGGGGCGCCGCCGGAGACCGCGGTCATCACGGAATCGCCGTGCTCGACCAGCCAGTCATGGGCCCGGGCGACGACCAGATCCACCACCCGCGTGTGACCGCCCTCGGCGACGATCCGCTCCAGCAGCCCACCGAGACCGGGCGCGATCTCCTGGGCGTCGGCACGGCGGGTGATCGCCTCGCCGACCACCGCCTGTACGTCGGAGTCGCGCAGCACGGTCAGCGCGCCGCGCAGCGCGGTGGACACCTCGGCGGTGACCCGGTCGGCGTTCTTGGGTTCGGCGAGCCAGCCGCCGAGCCGCCGGCCGACGGCGACGGAGTGCAGCCGGCGGCGGACGACCTCGCCGGAGAGGAAGTTCTCCCCGACGAAATCCCCCAGACTCTGACCCAGTTGGTCCTTTTTGGTGGGGATGATCGCGGTGTGCGGGATCGGCAGGCCCATCGGCCGCTTGAACAGCGCGGTGACCGCGAACCAGTCGGCCAGCGCACCGACCATCCCGGCCTCCGCGGCCGCCGCGACAAACCCGGTCCAGCCACCCGCCCCAGCAGATCCCGCCCATTTCGCCAGGACGTAGACGAGCGCGACGGCCAGCAGCATGCCGGTGGCCAGGGTCTTCATCCGGCGCACCGCGCGCCGGCGCTCCTCGTCGGCGGCACCGTAGGCGAAACCGGCCGCTGCGAGCCGGCCCGTGGACGTGGCATCCGTCACCGGGGTCCGCGCCGCATCCGCCGCCGTGTCCGAATCTGTCCGTTCCATCCGCTCCACCGCTCCCACCGCGTCCCCCCGTCATCCCGACGGCCTATGCTGCTCCGGACCGGCCTCCGGTCCGGCCCCGTGTCCCACTGTGACCTACTCCCGGAACGAAGCACGAGTTCCCCGCGTCCATGCCATGGCGGCACGGTCCGGGGCGCCGGGCGGCTTCCCGGAGGTCCGTGGGATCATGAAGGACCGATCGGACCGCAACGGTGCCGCTGATCATCCGCTGCCCTTGCCCGCCCGGAGCGTGTTGCTCCGCTTTCCCCAGGAGACCCCTCCCGCATGAGCAAAAGTGTGGGTTACGCCCTGTTCGCCGGCCTGGCGGCGGTGTGTGTGCTGATCTCGACCGCCATATTCGTCGGCTTCGGCGGCGAGGGCGGCGGCCTGGGCAGCTCCCCGCACAAGCCCCGCGACCCGGCGGCCCCGGCGGTGTCCGGGCAGTGGGTCGGCACCTGGTCGGCGGCCGCCGCGGCGGCCGAGCCGGGCACCCTGGCCGGTTACGCGGGCATGTCGATACGGAACGTCGTGCACACCAGCGTCGGCGGCTCCGGCGTGCGCATCCAGCTCTCCAACCTCTACGGCACCCGCCCGCTGGTGGTCAGCCATGCCTCGCTGGCGCTGGCCGCGGCCCCCAGCAACCCCACCGCCGCGACCGGCACCATGCGGCGGCTGTCCTTCGGCGGCAAGCCGGCGGTGACCATCCCGGCGGGCGGCGCGGTCACCAGCGACCCGACCCGGCTGACGGTGCCGGGCGACGCGGACCTGCTGGTCACCACGTACTCCCCGTCGGCCTCGGGCCCCGCCACCTATCACCCGTACGCCCGGCAGACCTCCTACCTGGCGCGCGGCGACCGGGCGGAGGACGCCACCGGCGCCGCCTACACCGAGCAGAGCCCGTACTGGCGCTATCTGACCGGTGTGGACGTGTGGAGCACCCAGGCCCGCGGCGCGGTCGTCGCCATCGGCGACTCCATCACCGACGGCATCACCTCCACCGCGGGCGCCAACCACCGCTGGACGGACTTCCTCGCGGCGCGGCTGCGCAACGAGCCCGGCGCGCCCCGCTACGGCGTCCTCAACCAGGGCATCAGCGGCAACCGCCTGCTGGTCAACGGCAGCAGGTTCTCGCCGAACAACGGGCCCAGCGTGCTGTCCCGCCTGGACCGCGATGCGCTGTCGCGTACCGGGGTGAAGGCGGTGATCGTCGAGATCGGGCTGAACGACCTGTTCAAGTCACCGCGTCAGCTCGACCCGCAGAAGATCGTGGCGGGGATGCGGCAGATCGTCCGCCAGGCGCATGCCCGCGGGCTGCGTGTCACCGGCAGCACCCTGACTCCGTTCGGGGGACACCGCGGCTACTCCGATCAGCTGAATTCGGTTCGTGAGCAGGTCAACCGGATCATCCGCGCCGGCTCCGTCTACGACGAGGTCGTGGACTTCGACAAGGCGCTGCGCGATCCGTCGGTGCCGGTGCGGCTGCGGCCCTCCTACGACTCCGGTGACCATCTCCACCCGAGCGACGAGGGCTTCCGGGCGATGGCCAACGCCGTGAATCTGGCGCACCTCAAGCAGGGCGCGCCCGCCTCGCTGTGACACCGGCGGGGCAGGCGCCGCCGCTCAGGGCCTAGTCCAGCTCCCTGCGCCGCTCGTCCTTCAGGCGCCGCTTCTCTTCCTTGAGGCGGCGCCGCTCCTCCTTGAGCAGCTTGCGCTCGACGGCGACGCCGCCCATCAGCGCCACCCCCTTGACGATCACCCGGGGCGCACCGGGCTCGCCCGGCACCCCGTCCTCCTGCGCGTCGAAGCCGCCCATGATGCCCAGGCCCCGCACATCGACCTCGACGCCCGGCGGCACCACGATGCTGACCCCGCCCATCAACGCCCAGCAGGTGATGACGACTTCGGGACCGGCGAAGTTCGCCTCGCGCAGGTCGAGCTCGCCGCCGCCCATCAGGCACACCGCCGTGAAGCGGCGCCCGATGGTCCACCGCCCCTTGCGCTGGAAGCCGCCCAAGATGCCGATGCCCGCGCCGGAGCCGTCCGTGCCGCTCACGATCCGCTCCGACCACCGGGTCACCGCCGCGGTGTCCTTGCGCAGCGACAGCGGCGCGGGGGCCGCCGCGGCCGCCGGCAGATCGGCGGTGAGCGGCTCCAGCTCCCCGTAGGTGCGCGCCCGGTACGTCGCCTCCAGCCGCTCGTCGAACTCCTCCATTGCCAGCCGCCCTTCGGCGACGGCGTCCCGCAGGATCTCGGCGACCCGCTCACGGTCGGCGTCGGAGGCGCGCAATTCTGGGAGGTCTTCAGTCATGCGGACAGGTTAGAGGGCGCGGCCGATATTTCCCCCGTCTACAGCGGCATCCACGCGCTTCCCGCCACCCGCGTACAACTCGGCGATCAAGGACTCGATGTCCGGCTCCCGTACCGACAGATCCACCAGCGGATAGCGCGCGGCGACCGCCGCGACCAGCGGCGCCGCACTCTGCGACGCCGGGAAGGCCAGCCACTGCCGGGGGCCGGCCACCTTGACCGTGCGGGCACCCGGGACGCCCTCGATCGGCGGGAGTTCGCGCTCCAGCTCCACCACCAGCGTCCGCTCGCCGCCGCCGGCCGTCCGCAGCCCGTCGAGGCCGCCGTCGTAGACCAGCCGGCCGTGGTCGATGACCATCACCCGGCGGCACAGCTGCTCGATGTCGGTGAGGTCATGGGTGGTCAGCAGGACGGTGGTGCCGCGCTCGGCGTTCACCTCGTGCAGGAACCCGCGCACCTTCGCCTTGCTGATCACGTCGAGGCCGATGGTCGGCTCGTCCAGATACAGCACCTCGGGGTCGGGCAGCAGCGCCGCCGCGATGTCGCCGCGCATCCGCTGCCCCAGCGACAGCTGGCGCACCGGTACGGTCAGCAGCGGGGCCAGGTCGAGGAGTTCGACACAGCGCTCCAGGTTGGTGCGGTAGACGGCGTCCGGGACCCGGTACATCCGCCGCACCAGCTCGTAGGAGTCCTTCAGCGGCAGGTCCCACCACAGCGTGGTGCGCTGCCCGAAGACCACGCCGATCCGGCGGGCGAGCCGGGTGCGTTCGCGCGCCGGATCGAGGCCGGCGACCCGCAGCCGGCCGCCGCTGGGCACCAGGATGCCGGTCAGCATCTTGATGGTGGTGGACTTCCCCGCGCCGTTCGGCCCGATGTAGCCGACCATCTCGCCGCGCGGCACCCGGAAGGAGATCCCGTCCACGGCCCGGACCTCCTCGCGCACCCGGCGCAGCCGGCCCGCCTTGCGCCGCACCGAGAAGACCTTCTCGACGCCGTCCACCTCGATCAGCTGCTCCGTCTCGGCACCCACCGCAACCGCCCCCTTGTCGTCCTGTGCTGCCCGCCCGCCACATGACCCTCCGTCAGCTTCCGGTGCTGCGGTACGCCCGGAGCCCCAGCCGCCACACCAGTCCCGCCCCCGTACACATCAGCGCCGCCACCACGGGCCCCAGGAAATCCACCCAGCCCGGCAGCCCCAGCGGATCGGGGTGCCCCAGCAGCCGCAGCGCGGGCAGCCAGTTCACGAACGCCAGCGGGACGAGGAAGGTGACCCCGCGCACCAGTTCCTTCGCGAACACCGTCGGCGGGTACTGCAGCATCGCATTGCCGCCGTAGGTGAAGGAGTTCTGCACCTCGGCCGCGTCCTGCGCCCAGAACTGGAAGGCGGCACCGGCCGTGTACACCGCCGCGAAGATGGCCGTGCCGCACACCGCCATCAGCGGCACCAGCAGCACCCGGCCCACCGTCCAGTCCACCTCGATCCGGGGCAGCGACCAGCCGAGCACCAGCAGCGCCTGGGTGATCCGGCCCAGCCGGCGCAGCGCGAAACGGTCCGCCGCCATCTGCGCGAAGACCGGTGCGGGACGCAGCAGCAGGGCGTCGAGGGTGCCGTCGCGCACCCGTCGGCCCAGCCCCTCGATGCTGCCCAGCGCCAGATCCGCCAGGCCCAGCGCGACACCGGAGGTGCCGTACAGAAACGCCACCTCCGGCAGCGAGAAGCCGCCGAGCGCATCGATCTGCGAGAACATCAGCATGATCGCGACGAAGTCCAGGGCGTTCGCCGCGAAGTTGCCGCACGCCATCAGCACGAACGAGGTCCGGTAGGCGAGGCTGGAGCGCACCCACATCCGCACGATCAGCCCGTACGCCGACAGCCCCTGCCCCAGCGCCGCCACCCGGCCGCGGGCCGCCCCCGGCCGGGCCGCCGGCCGCTCGCTAGCCACCGTGCACCACCACCTTGCGGGTCGCCGCCGACTGCACCAGCCGCCCCAGCGCCAGCAGCGCCACGGCCCACGCCGCCTGGAACACCAGCCCCCGCACCAGCGCGCCCCCGCTCAGCGCCCCCACCAGCACATCGGCCGGCGTCTGCAGCACCGCGGCCCACGGCAACAGTTGGGCGACCTCCCCCAGGCCACCGGGGAAGACCCGCAGCGGCAGCAGCATCCCCGAGAAGAACATGCAGGCCAGGCCGCTGATCAGGGACAGGCCCGAGCCGTCGAGCAGCCAGAACGAGGCCAGCGCCACCAGATACCGCAGCGCGAAACTGACCAGCACCCCGAACAGCACCGACAGCAGAAAGCAGCCCCAGGTCAGCGGATCGCCGGGCAGCGCGAGCGGAAAGGCCAGGGCGCCCACCGCCATCGGCGCCACCCCGCGGCCGAGCAGCTGCAGCGCGGCCCGCCCCAGGTCCGCGGAGAGCCACCACAGCTGCAGATCCGCGGGCCGGTAGAGGTCCACCGCGATGTCCCCGCTGCGGATCCGCTCCTGGAGCTCCTCCAGGCCGCCGCCGCCCATCAGCGCCGCGGTCGCCAGCAGCGCCTGCGCCGTCCACACGAAGGTCAGCGCCTGCGCCTGGTCGTAGCCGCCCAGATGCGGCCGCTCGTCCCACAGCGCGATATAGGTGTAGGCGACGATGAAGCCGAAGACGGTGTTGGTGAACACGCCCGCCACGGTGGCGATTTGATACGTGGCGTACCGCCGGAAGCTGCCGGCCGCCACCGCCGCGTACCACACGCCGCGTACCCTCCCGCACGTCGTTCGGGCCGGACGCCCAAAACACCGGAGCCTAGGGCGCGGGTGGGGCGGGCACCATCGAATTATCACCGCTTCGGGTGAGCCGTGGGCGCCATTCAGCCGGTCAGGAGGCGGCCGCGGGTGCGCGCCACCCCTCCTGACCGGCACGGATGATGCGAGAGTTGCCCCGTGTGCGGCAGTTGCTCCCCCGCGCGGCGCACACATCCCGATATGACACCGACCCGCTGCAGTACAACCTCCGGCGGCGTCCGAGGAGTCCAACCGACATGAGCGGACAACGCACGGGCTGGCGCCGTGTCCTCCCCACCTGGCGCACGGTGCTGGGCACCGTGCTGCTGTTCCTGCTGCTCATCGTCGGCGGAATGATCGCCGGCTATCTGCTGGTCGGCATCCCGCCGGCCAACAGCGCCGCCAAGGCCCAGAGCAACGTCTACCTCTACTCCGACGGTTCGGAGCTGGCCCGCGACGGCGAGGTCAACCGGCAGAACGTGACGCTCAGCCGGATCCCCAAGTCCGTCCAGCAGGCCGTCCTCGCCGCCGAGGACCGCGACTTCTACGCCGAGTCGGCGGTCGACCCCGCCGCGATGCTCCGGGCCGCCTGGAACACCGTGACCGGCAAGGGCAAACAGTCCGGCTCCACCATCACCCAGCAGTACGTGAAGAACTACTACCTCGGCCAGGAACAGACCGTCACCCGCAAGGCCAAGGAGTTCTTCATCGCCATCAAGCTGGACCGCGAGGTGAGCAAGGACAAGATCCTGGAGGGCTACCTCAACTCCAGCTACTACGGCCGCAACGCCTACGGCATCCAGGCCGCCGCCCAGTCCTACTACGGCCGCAACGCCGAGGCGCTGACCACCGCCCAGGGCGCCTACCTCGCCACCCTCCTCAACGCCCCCAGCGCGTACGACCTCACCGCCCACCCCGGCAACCGCCCACGGGTGCTGGCGCGCTGGAACTACGTCCTGAAGGGCATGGTGACCAAGAAGTGGCTCGCCCCCGCCGAGCGGGCCGCGCTGCGCTTCCCCGAACCGAAACCCGCCAAGGCCTCCGCGGGCCTCACCGGCCAGCGCGGCTACCTCGTCGAGGCGGTCAAGGACTACCTCACCGACCACAAGGTCCTCGACGAGGAGACCCTGCGGGCCGGCGGCTACCGCATCACCACCACCATCAGCAAGAAACGCCAGAACGCCTTCGTCAAGGCGGTCAACACCCGGGTGATGGACCGGCTCGACGACTCCCGGACGGTCGACCGCTACGTCCGGGCCGGCGGCGCCTCCATCGACCCCGCGAGCGGCCGGGTGGTGGCCCTCTACGGCGGCATCGACTACGCCAAGCAGTACGTCAACGGCGCCACCCGCAGCGACTACCAGGTCGGCTCCACCTTCAAGCCGATCGTCTTCGCCGCCGCCGTCCAGCACCGCTCCACCACCCAGGACGGCGAAAGGATCACCCCCCAGACCGTCTACGACGGCACCAACAAGCGGATGACGACCAGTCACGGCCACCCCACCGGCTTCGCCCCCGCCAACGAGGACGACCGCTCGTACGGCCCGATCACCGTCAGCGAGGCCACCGACAAGTCCGTCAACGCCGTCTACGCCCAGATGGGCATCGACGTCGGCCCCGGCAAGGTCAAGGCCACCGCCGTCGATCTGGGCATCCCCGCCGACACCCCCAGCCTCGCCTCGTCCCAGGGCGCCATCTCGCTGGGCACCGCCACCCCCAGCGTGCTGGACATGACCCAGGTCTACGCCACCCTCGCCCACCACGGCAGCCACCGGCCGTACACCCTGGTCGACAAGGTCACCAAGGACGAGGAGGACGTCGAGCTGCCCGAGCGCGAGGAGACCACCGCCGTCCCGCGCGCCGCCGCCGACACCACCACCTCGATCCTGCGCAGCGTCGTCGACGGCGGCACCGGCACCGCCGCCCAGGGCGCCGGGCGGCCCGCGGCCGGCAAGACCGGCACCGCGGAGGACGACAAGGCCGCCTGGTTCGCGGGCTACACCCCCGATCTCGCCACCGTCGTCGCCGTCCTGGGCCAGAACCCGGAGAGCGCCGCACAGGAACCGCTGTACGGGGCGGGGGGCCTGTCCCGGGTCAACGGCGGTGACTACCCCGCCCAGATCTGGGCCGACTACACCGCGGCCGCGCTGAACGGACAACCGGTCCGCGACTTCGATCTCCAGTTGGAGGAGGGCGCCGAGTCGCCGTCCCCGGAGCCGTCCACCAGCGATTCCGAGTCGCCCGGCGCGTCGGACTCGCCCTCCACCGGCCCGAGCGACTCCGCCACCCTCCCCACCCCGCCCACCGGCGCCCCCACCCGGCCCCCCACCGAGCCGCCCGCCCCCACCGTCCCCGCCGAGCCCACCCCGACCACGGAGCCCACGAACGACTTCCCGACGGTGGCCCCCCAGGCCTACGACCTGGACCAGCACCTGCCACCGGAGTGGGGCGACTAGGTGTATTGCTGCCCGGGGCCGGGGCGCCCGTACGGCTTCCCGGCTTCCCGGCCTCCCGCCGTCAGTGCCCCGACGTCGCCTTGAGCCCGACGACCGCGACCAGCAGCAGGCCGATGAAGAAGATCCGGGCCGCGGTGGCCGGCTCGCCGAGCAGCGTCATCCCGGCCACCGCCGCACCGGCCGCCCCGATGCCGACCCACACGCCGTAGGCGGTACCGATCGGCAGGGTCCGGGCCGCGTACGAGAGCAGCAGCATGCTGGCGACGATGCCCGCGCCGGTGAACACACTGGGCCACAGCCGGGTGAACCCGTCGGTGTACGTCATGCCGACCGACCAGCCGACCTCCAGCAGACCGGCGGCCAGGAGCAGGATCCATGCCATGGCGGCACCTCCGTGAAAAGAGCTTCAACAGGGGTGCGTCGTCTTGTCCTGACCCGGTACGGCGCGTCTCGTCGGGTATCTTCCGAGGCTAGCAAAGCGCAGCACGGCGGGCGGTGACCTCGGTCACCGCCCGCCGCCGCCCCGCTTCAGGGGCACTGGCCAAAAACTACGAGATCACAGATACAGCCCGGTCGCGTCCTCCGCGCCCTCCAGGCGCTCCGCGGCCACCGCATGCAGATCGCGCTCGCGCATCAGCACGTACGCCACGCCGCGCACCTCGACCTCGGCCCGGTCCTCCGGGTCGTACAGCACCCGGTCGCCCACCTCGACGGTCCGCACGTTCTGCCCGACCGCGACCACCTCGGCCCAGGCCAGGCGCCGGCCGACCGCCGCGGTCGCGGGAATGACGATGCCCCCCGACGAGCGGCGCTCGCCCTCGGGGATGTCCGTCCGGACCAGCACACGGTCGTGCAGCATCCGGATCGGCAGCTTGTCGTGGGTGTCCTTGGTGTTATTCGGGCTCACGGCATGACCGTACCTGCCCGGCGCCGTCCGTCCCGCACCACGGGCGCCGCGGGGGCGCTCCGGGCGGCCTCCGCCGGACGGAACTACCGGCGCCGCCGGGTGCGCAGAGCCAGCAGGCCGATCACGGCCACCCCGACCAGCGCCACCGGAATGACCCGCTCCAGCCGCGGCGTCCCGTTCTCCGACACCAGCTGCGCCCGCACGTCCGACACCGCGCGGTTGGCGGCCACATAGGCCCGCCCCGCCGTACGGTCCACGGCCTCCGCCGCCTTCGCCTTCGCCTCATCCATGATCGTCTTCGGGTGCAGCCGCACACCGATCTCGTCGAGCGTGACGGCGAGCTCCTGCCGCCTGCGGACGATATCCGCCTCGATCTGCGCCGGGGTCCTGGCTTCCGCCACCGCGCTGCCTCCGTCGTCTCGCGCCGATGCGTACGGGACCGGGCACCGGGCCCCGTACGGAACCGGCCACATAGCTGACTGCCGATTCGTGATGGACAGTCTGTCAGCTCCCACCCCCGGGCGCCCCACAGCACCCCCGTTTCGCGCCGCCCGGACTCCCGGGCCCGCACCGCCCGGCGGGGCTGGCTAATGTCGGAGCGTACGGATCCATGCCTGAGGAGAGCCATGAGCGAGCGACTGCAGCCCGGCGACACCGCCCCCGCCTTCACCCTCCCCGACGCGGACGGCCGGCAGGTCTCGCTCGCCGACCGCCGGGGCCGCAAGGTCATCGTGTACTTCTACCCGGCCGCCCTGACCCCCGGCTGCACCAAGCAGGCCTGCGACTTCACCGACAACCTCGACTTCCTCGCCGGCCACGGCTACGACGTCATCGGCATCTCCCCCGACAAGCCGGAGAAGCTCGCCAAGTTCCGCGAGAAGGAGGACCTGAAGGTCACCCTGCTCGGCGACCCGGACAAGTCCGTCCTGACCGCCTACGGCGCCTTCGGCGAGAAGAAGCTCTACGGCAAGACCGTCACCGGCGTCATCCGCTCCACCGTCATCCTCGACGAGGACGGCAAGGTCGAGCGCGCGCTCTACAACGTCAAGGCCACCGGCCATGTAGCCAAGATCATCAAGGATCTGGGGCTGTAGGCACCACGCCCGGCCGGGCCGGGGCTGCGGGCGCGCCGCACGGAACGGCCACCGCAACCGGCACTCGCCTCACGGTTCGGTCGGGCACACCCTGCCCGCCCGCTCGGGCAGCTCCAGCACGGCCTCGGCGCCGCCCTCCGCGGCGGCGCCGAAGTCCAGCCGCGCGCCCAGCACTTGGGCCTGCCCGGCCGCGATCGTCAGCCCCAGGCCGTGCCCCGTACCGCGCTCCGGCGCCGCCGTACGGAACCGCCGCGGCCCCTCCGCGCACAGCTCCGCCGGATAGCCCGGACCGTGATCGCGCACCACGATCCGCACACCGGCCACCACCACCTCGATCGGCGGCTTGCCGTGCTTGGCGGCGTTCGCCAGCAGATTCACCAGCACCCGCTCCACCCGGCGCCGGTCCGTCTCCACGATCCGCGGCTCGCCCTCCACGGTCACCGACACCTCGTCCACCCCGCGCTGCCGCGCCGCCCGCTGCACGATCCCGCGCACCAGCGACGGCAGCTCACAGGCGTCCAGATCCGCCCGCTCCACCCCGGCGTCGAGCCGGGAGACCTCCAGCAGATCCTCCACCAGCCGCCGCATCGCCTGCGCCCGGTCCTGCACCAGCTCCACCGCCCGCGGCTGCGGCAGCAGCTCCGCCGCCGCCACCAGACCGGCCACCGGCGTCCGCAGCTCGTGCGCCACATCCGCGGTGAACTCCCGCTCCGCCTCCACCCGTGCCGCCAGCGACATCGCCATGTGGTGCACGCTGCGGCCCAACTCGGCCACCTCGTCGCGCCCTTGACTGGCCAGCGCGTCCGCGTCCGGCTCCGCACCCGCCGCGATCCGGCGCGCCGCCGCCGCACTCAGCCGCAGCCGCCGCGACAGCCGCTGCGAGACGAACCACGACACCACCGCCATCAGCACGACCGTGCCGCACCCCGCGATCAACAGCGCCCGGTCCAGCGCCAGCTGCGCCGGATCGTCGTCCGGATACGGCGCCGACACCGACAGCGACCGCACCGGGCCGCTCCCGGCGCCGTCACCGACCCCGGTCGCCGCCCACACCCGCGGGTCCTCACCGCCGCTGACATACGTCCCCGACTGCCTCTTGAACACCGCGGCACGCAACGGCGACGGCAGCGTCCCGTCGTCCAACTGCGCGCCCAGCGCCAGCGTGCCGTCCCGCTCGTAGATCTGCAGCGCCGAACTGAGCCGGTCGTCCTGATACGCCCGCGCCGACCGCTCCCGCTCCGCATCCGCTATGTGGTGCACGGAAAACCCGAGCACCACCACGGCCAGAGCCGTCATACAGGAAATGGCCAGGGCGATCCGGCCTCGAATGCCCATCACGCGAGGTTGTACATCTCCGTCGTGTCCCCGAGCGGCGTCGAGCCCTCGTACGTCACCTCCAGGCCGGTGAAGGCCAGCCTGCCGTCGACCCGCTTCGGACCGTAGAGACGGAAGGTCGCCGGGAATCCGGCATCCGTCTCCGCTCCGCCGGCGGTCTTCTCCACCTGCACCACACCGACCCCCAACGCATCCTTCGCGCCGTACTTCTTCCAGCTGATCTCGGTCGCCACCATCCCGACGTCCGTGCAGGTCAGCGTAATCACTCGCGGTTTGACCTCGGGCGCACCGATACCGCAGTCACGCACGGTGGGCAGACCGTCCGACGGCTTGCTGTCCTCCTTGACGTCCTGCACCGCGGCCGACGTCTTGGGTGCGGCGTCCACCGCCGACGCCCGGTCCGAGGTCTGGCCGAGCCACACCCCGCCGGCCGCCAGCGCCGTCACCACGGCAAAGGCCAGCAGCGCCGTACGCCCCCGACCCCACCGGGGCCCTCCGCGGTCCGTCATCACGATCTCCTCCCGAGGACCAGGCCCCGTACCCCCACCAGCAAACACGAATGCCGCGCCCGGCGCTGCCACTCTCCCGTCCCCTGGACACAAGCTGATTGCCCGAACACGGCGGTGACCGCGCGGCTGTGTACCAGTCCTGTAACAAGCCCTGTGAGACCCCTGGCGTGTCCCCGTCACCGCACTGCCCGCCGCACGCCCCGGTGCTCCGTACGGCGCAGCCGCGCGTGACGTACCTCGCTTCATCCCGCCAGAGTGGTTTGATCCGCGCGCGATTGCGCAGGCGCACCTGTCGTATCCCGCGCGCACCCGCGCGCCGACAGACCGAGAGGACCGCCTCGTGCCGACCGGCAGCACTGACGCCGACGCCGCTCCCGACCAGGACCGGGAAGCGCGCAAGCGCCACCGGGTGCTCTTCCGTGCCGTCGCCCGGCGCAAGAACCCCAGACTGCGGCGTACCGACATCACCGTCACCGACGAACGCGTCGTCCGGCGCGCCGTGAAGGCGGCCGCGCTCGGCAACGCCATGGAGTGGTTCGACTTCGGGATCTACAGCTATCTCGCGGTCACCATCGGCAAGGTCTTCTTCCCCGGCGGCAGCGACACCACCAGCCTGCTGTCGTCCTTCGCGACCTTCGCCGTGGCCTTCCTCGTACGCCCTCTCGGCGGCGCCTACTTCGGCCCGCTCGGCGACCGCATCGGCCGCAAGAAGGTCCTCGCCCTCACCATGATCATGATGGCGCTGGGCACCCTGTGCATCGGGCTGATCCCTTCCTACGCCACCATCGGCTTCTTCTCCCCCGCCCTGCTCATCCTCTTCCGCCTGGTCCAGGGCTTCTCCACCGGCGGTGAGTACGGCGGCGCCTCCACCTTCATCGCCGAATACGCCCCCGACAAGAAGCGCGGCTACTTCGGCAGCTTCCTGGAGATGGGCACCCTCATCGGCTACACCGGCGCCGCCGGCATCGTGCTGCTGCTCAACACCACCCTCGGCGACGACGCCATGCTCCAGTGGGGCTGGCGGCTGCCCTTCCTGATCGCCGGTCCGCTCGGCCTGGTGGGTCTCTACCTCCGGGTCAAGCTCGACGAGACGCCCGCGTTCCAGAAGTTCGAGGCCGCCCAGACCCACAGCGCCACCGGGTCCGTCGTCGAGGCCGAGGCCGAGTTCTCGCACCTCTCCGAGAACGCCCCGAAGAAGAAGATCAGCGAGATCTTCGCCCAGCAGTGGCCCACCCTCATCCTCTGCATCGCCCTGGTCGGCGCCTACAACATCACCGACTACATGCTGCTGTCGTACATGCCGACCTACCTGACGGACACCCTCCACTACGAGGAGACCCACGGCCTGCTGATCCTCCTGGGCACCATGGCCGCCCTGATGTGCGTCATCAGCACCGTCGGCAAGCTCAACGACCGCTACGGCCGCAAGCCGCTGCTGATGACCGGCATGCTCGGCTTCTTCGTCCTGGCGATCCCGTCCTTCCTCCTGGTCAAGCAGGGCAGCATCCCCGCCGTCTGCGCCGGCATGGCACTCCTCGGCCTCTCCCTGGTCTGCCTCCTGGGCACCATGTCCGCGGCCCTCCCGGCCCTCTTCCCGACCAACGTCCGTTACGGCTCCCTCTCCATCGGCTACAACCTGGCCGTCTCCCTCTTCGGCGGCACCACCCCCCTGGTGATCACCGCCCTCATGGACGCCTTCGGCCAGAACGTCATGGTGCCCGCCTACTACACGATGGCCGCCGCCCTCGTCGGCGTCATCGCCGTCGCCTGCATGAAGGAAACCGCCCAACAGCCCCTCGAAGGCTCCCCACCCTCCGTGGCCACCAAGGAGGAGGCGGTGGAACTCATCACCGCCCAGACAACGGAGCCGCGCTTCTGATCTGCGAGCCGTCGGACGAACAGGGCCTCGGGGATTCCTTCTCCGGGGCCCTTTGCTCTTGTTCCATAACCCGGCGTAACCGCGCCCACGTTCGATCGTTGTTCTGTTCGAGAGAGCGCACGGGGTGGGCCTGGTGCGCGGGACGGGGAAGCATGCCGGTCAAGTACACCCGCGAGCGGCTCGCGGAGGCAGCGCGGGCATCGTCGTCGTACGACGAGGCCGTGCGACGGCTCGGCGGCACACCAACACCGGGCAGCAGACGGTACCTACGCGCCAAGCTCCTCGAAGCAGGCCTCGACACCACACACTTCGCGCCCGCTGGCGTACGCCACACCGAGGCGAGACTCCGCGAACTGGTGGCCTGCTCGCACAGCGTCGCCGAGGTCGTGCGCCGTCTTGGCATCAATCCGGTCGGCGGCAATCAGGCACACATCGGCCGCCGCATCGCCGAACTGCGCATCGACATCTCCCATTTCACCCCCATGCCTCGACGGAACATCAAGGCCACCAGACGCCATGGTCTGATTCTGGGGTCGCCGTCCGACGGGCGGGTCGGGGGACAGCGCCTTCGTCGAGAATTACTGCGGCTGGCAGTGCCGGAGCGGTGCGCGATGTGCCACGTGGGCACAGAATGGAACGGCAAGCCGTTACACCTTGAAGTCGACCATCTCAACGGCGAATGGTGGGACAACCGTCCGGACAACTTACGTTTCCTGTGTCCCAACTGCCATGCGATGACGGATACTTACCGCGGCCGCAAGCCTCGGCGGAAGTGACGTGTCGGCCATGACCCGGCGTATCTCATACACCAGCGAGTTGCTCGCCCATACGGCAGCCGTCTCAACCAGTCTGGTCGACATGCTGCGCAGACTCGGCACTCCTTTGGGTAGCGGTCCTCACCGGTATCTACGCGACCGACTGAAGCACTACGGCATCAACACCGCGCACTTTGTCAACGAACCGCTTCCACGTCGTCAGCACCGTTCATACACAGAAGCCCTGCTGAGAGAAGCCGCCGCTCATTCCCACAGCATCCGGCAAATGCTGGACTACATGGAGGTTCCGCTGTACGACAGCGCATACACCCACCTTCGCAAGAAGCTGGATCAATTCGACATCGACACATCGCATTTCACAAGCCGCAGAAACGGCTCTCTCCTGCTGCCGCGCGACGAACTGGCAGAGGCCGTAGCAGCCTCGCGGAGCATTGCAGATGTCCTCAGGCGTCTCGCGCAGGCCGACAACGGAACATCCCGGAGGGCCGTGAAACAGAGCATCGAGGCGTACAGCCTCTCGACAGCGCACTTCACCGGCCAGGCACACAGGCGCGGCCTTCCCGCCCCGAACCGCAAATCGGCGGACGATATCCTGCGGCGACTCGATCCAGGTTCGCAGCGGGAAAAGACCGGGATGCTGCGCCGCGCACTCGACGAGCTGGGCGTACCCCGTCAGTGCGCCGAGTGCGGGCTCGGGGACACCTGGCAGGGCAGGCGGCTCGTCCTGGAGATCGACCACATCAACGGTGACCGTCTGGACAATCGCCAGGAGAACCTGCGCTACCTGTGCCCCTCCTGCCATAGCCAGACCAGGACGTTCTCCCGGGGATCGCTGCATATGACCATCCCCTCACAGCCGCGCAGTCCAGCACAGTAGAGTGGGCGCCGCGGGCCCGTATCCCAGCTGGCAAGAGGACGCCGGCTTAGAACCGGTGCGTCGCGGGTTCGAGTCCCGCCGGGCCCACAGATCCAGGTGGCCTCCCCCTCTTCGGACGGAGAGGCCACCTTGCTGCGTGGGCCTCAGCCCAACAACTCCCGCACCACCGGTGCCAGTGCCCGGAAGGCCTTGCCGCGGTGGCTGATGGCGTTCTTCTCGGCGGGGGTCAGTTCGGCGCAGGTGCGGGTGTCGCCGAGGGGCTGGAGGATCGGGTCGTAGCCGAAGCCGCCGGTGCCGGTGGGGGTGTGGCGCAGGGTGCCGTCGAGGGTGCCCTCGACGACGCGCTGGGTGCCGTCGGGGAGGGCCAGGGCCGCGGCGCAGGCGAAGTGGGCGGCGCGGTGGTCGTCGGCGATGTCGGCGAGCTGGGCGAGGAGCAGTTCGAGGTTGGCGCGGTCGTCGCCGTGCCGGCCGGCCCAGCGGGCGGAGAAGATGCCGGGGGCGCCGCCGAGGACGTCGACACAGAGGCCGGAGTCGTCGGCGACGGCGGGGTGGCCGGTGGCCTTGGCGAGGGCGTGCGCCTTGAGCAGGGCGTTCTCGGCGAAGGTGACGCCGGTTTCCTTGACGTCGGGGACGTCGGGGTAGGCGTCGGCGCCGACGAGTTCGACGCGGAGCTCGGCCGCGTCGAGGATGGCGCGGAGCTCGTTGATCTTGCCGGCGTTGCGGGTGGCGAGGATCAGGCGCTGGGGTGCGGGGTCAGGGCCGGTGTGAGGCTGCATGGGCAGTGATTATCCCGGTGTGCAGATCTCGGCCATGTCCCCGGCCCCGTCGGCGATCGGCTGGATATCGGGGACCTGGTTGCGGTCGAGGGCCCGGCGGGCGTTCGTGATGCCCTTGTTCATGGCGTGGATGGCCTTGGCGAGGTCGGGATCGCCGGTGTCGTTGCCGACCTTCCGCAGGTTGCTCTCCACGCTGTCGAGGGCTTGGCGGGCCTGTTGCGGGTCGTCGAGGGCGTGGCCGGCGGCCTGCTGGAGCTTGTCGACGGCGTCGACGACGGAGCCGGCGGCCCGGGTGCAGTCCATGGCCTTCTGGACCGCTCCGCAACCGGCGAGCAGCGATATCGCGAGCAGGGCGGCGGCTGACGCGGCGAGTGCGGCGGTGGCGGGGCGGCCGGGCCGGCGCGGGCGGAGCGGCATGGGTGGTTCCTTCCCTGGCGTCGTACGCGGACGAGGGAAGACACGCAGGGTGCGGCGATTCGGTTGCCCGGTCGCAGGGCGAGGCCGCGAACCGGCCAAGCCGCAGCGGTATGCGGCCGTTCGGTTGCCCGGCCGCAGGCGAGGCCGCGAACCGGCCAGCACGTCAGCGGTATGCGGCGGTAGGAGGCTCCTGCGAGAAAGGGTCACAGGGGAAATGGGGCACAGGGGGGAGGGGCAGCCCCTCCCCCCTGCGGCGGGTGTTCAGAGCGTGCGGGCCAGCGCTTCCCGCTGGGTGGCGTCGAGCGTGCCGCAGCCGGCGACGGCGAGGTCGAGGAGGGCGTTGAGCTCGTCGCGGGCGAAGGGCTCGGCCTCGGCGGTGCCCTGGACCTCGACGAAGCGGCCGTCGCCGGTGCAGACGACGTTCATGTCGGTGTCGGCGCGGACGTCCTCTTCGTAGCAGAGGTCGAGGAGGGGGGTGCCGTCGACGATGCCGACGCTGACGGCGGAGACGGTGCCGGTCAGGGGCTTGCGGCCGTGCTTGATGAGCTTCTTGCCCTGGGCCCAGGTGATGGCGTCGGCGAGGGCGACATAGGCGCCGGTGATGGCGGCGGTGCGGGTGCCGCCGTCGGCCTGGAGGACGTCGCAGTCCAGGACGATGGTGTTCTCGCCGAGGGCCTTGTAGTCGATGACGGCGCGCAGCGAGCGGCCGATGAGGCGGCTGATCTCGTGGGTGCGGCCGCCGATCTTGCCGCGGACGGATTCGCGGTCGCCGCGGGTGTTGGTGGAGCGGGGCAGCATCGAGTATTCGGCGGTGACCCAGCCTTCGCCGGTGCCCTTGCGCCAGCGGGGGACGCCTTCGGTGACGGATGCGGTGCAGAAGACTTTGGTGTCGCCGAAGGAGATGAGGACGGAGCCTTCGGCGTGCTTGCTCCAGCCGCGTTCGATGGTGACCGGGCGGAGTTGTTCGGGGGTGCGGCCGTCGATGCGAGACATGGCGTAGACCCTATCGGCAACGCGAGGGCCCCACTCCGGGCGGTGGATCGTCCGGTGCGGGGCCTTCGGGGGAGGCGCCACACCGGATGTGCGGGGCCTTCGGAAGGAGGCGCGCTGAGCGGGGCTCAGGTCCTCACATCAGGTCTTCGATCTCGGCGGCGATGGGGTCGGCGTCGGTGCCGATGACGACCTGGATCGCGGTGCCCATCTTGACGACGCCGTGGGCGCCGGCGGCCTTGAGGGCGGCCTCGTCGACGAGGGAGGGGTCGACGACCTCGGTGCGGAGGCGGGTGATGCAGCCCTCGACCTCTTCGATGTTGTCGAGTCCGCCGAGCCCGGCGACGATCTTCTCAGCCTTGCTGGCCATGTCCACTCCTGCTTGTCTCGGCCGCCGACGGTTCCGCCGGGCGGTTTCACACCGTAACGCACGTTCGGCCCAACTATGTGGGCGTTTGTCCGCTGTCTGACGAAGGATGGCGATCACCGGAGTGCGCACCGGACGGCCCGGAAAGACCGGCCGGAACGCACCCACGAGTGGTCTACACCACCAGTATGCGGCAAGCACCAGGGCGGTTGTCGACGGGCCGACTGCCGGGAGGACACCGATGAGTTCGAACGCAGCGGCGGCGGCACCGAAGAGGCACTGGGGAGCCAACCTCTTCCAGGGGCTGCAGAAGATGGGGCGCAGTCTGCAGTTGCCGATTGCCGTACTGCCCGCTGCGGGGATTCTCAACCGTCTCGGGCAGCCGGATGTGTTCGGCGCGGACGGGCTGGGCTGGGATGCGGTCGGCAAGGTCTTCGCGGCCGCGGGCGGCGCCCTGCTGGATTCCGGGCTCGGGCTGCCGCTGCTGTTCTGTATCGGTGTGGCGATCGGTATGGCCAAGAAGTCGGACGGGTCGACGGCGCTGGCGGCGGTGGCCGGATTCCTCGTCTACTTCTCGGTGATGCACGCGTTCCCGGCGGGCTGCGCCGCGGGGCAGACGTACACCCAGGCCGGCCTGTGGAGCGGGGTGTGCGTCGACAAGACGCTGACCGTGACGCAGGCCTCCTTCCAGAACCCGGGGGTGTTCGGCGGCATCGTCATGGGGTTTCTGTCCGCCTGGCTGTGGCAGCGCTTCCACCGGGTGAAGCTGGTGGACTGGCTGGGGTTCTTCAACGGCCGCCGGCTGGTCCCGATCATCATGGCCTTCGTCGGGCTGGTCTTCGCGGTGCTGTGCCTGTTCGTCTGGCAGCCGATCGGTGACGCGCTGACGAGCTTCAGCGAGTGGCTGACGGGGCTGGGGGCGTGGGGCGCCGGGCTCTTCGGCGTCGCCAACCGCGCGCTGCTGGTGATCGGCCTGCACCAGTTCCTGAACACCTTCGTCTGGTTCCAGTTCGGCAGCTTCACGAAGCCGGACGGCACGGTCGTCCACGGTGACATCAACCGCTTCCTGGCGGGCGACCCGACGGCCGGGCAGTTCACCACGGGGTTCTTCCCGATCATGATGTTCGCGCTGCCGGCCGCGGCGCTGGCGATCGCGCACTGCGCCAAGCCGCACCGCCGCAAGGAGATCGCCGGCATGATGCTGTCGGTCGGCCTGACCTCGTTCGTGACGGGCGTGACCGAGCCGATCGAGTACTCGTTCCTGTTCGTCGCGCCGCTGCTGTACGTGATCCATGCCGTGCTGACGGGTGTGTCGATGGCGGTGAGCTGGGCGCTGGGGGTGCACGACAGTTTCAGCTTCTCGGCGGGCCTGATCGACTACGTCATCAACTGGGGGCTGGCGACCAAGCCCTGGCTGATCATTCCCATCGGCCTGTGTTTCGCGCTGGTCTATTACGCCCTCTTCCGCTTCGTGATCACGAAGTTCAATCTGTCGACGCCCGGCCGGGAACCGGATGAGGTCGGGGACGCGATGGAGCAGGAGAACGTGAAGTAGGAGCCGGCCGGGGGGCCACCGAGGCAGGACCAGCCCCCTTACCGGTGGTCGACTCGCCTGGAAGCGGCGGAAGTTGTGGGGCGCTCCCCCGGCTGCCCGGCCCGCCCCGACCCACCGAACGGCCCGGAACCCGCACCGCCACCCCGCCTCCTCCGATGCGTCACAGCGCGGCAGCCGGCGCTGCCCTCACCCGCAGCCCGCCCACGCCCCCGCCCATCGCGGGTATGGCGACCGCTTCACGGGGATTCCGCTGCGGTGAACCACCGTGGTAAGAATGGTCTAAACCACTGACCGGTATAGACCAGGAGGCCGGTGGCCCCCCACCGAGTCCCCGCCTCACCAGGAGGAATCCGATGAGTTCGGCCACCGCGACAGCGGCTCCCGAGAAGAAAGGCCGCGGCGCCGGCGCCATGGCAGTGGCCCAACGCATCGGCCGCAGCCTGATGCTACCGATCGCCACCTTGCCCGCGGCCGCGCTGATGGTGCGGCTCGGCCAGCCGGACATGCTCGGCCGGGAGTCGTTCCCCGCCTTCCTGAACAAGATCGCCGAGTTCATGGCGGCCGGTGGCGGCGCCCTGCTCGACAACATGCCGATGCTCTTCGCCGTGGGCATCGCGATCGGCTTCGCGAAGAAGTCCGACGGCTCCACCGCCCTGGCCGCGGTCGTCGGCTACCTGGTCTTCAGCAAGGTGCTCGGCACCTTCCCGGACAGCAGCCTGCCCACCGTCCAGAAGATCGTCGACGGCAAGATAACCGATGCCGCCCCGCCGGTGGACGCGGGAGTGCTCGGCGGCGTCGTGATGGGCCTCGTGGTCGCGCTGCTCTACCAGCGCTACAGCCGCAAGAAGCTGCCCGACTGGCTCGGCTTCTTCGGCGGCCGCCGCCTCGTGCCGATCCTCGCCGCGTTCGCCGGCCTCGTCATCGGCATCGTCTTCGGCTACATCTGGCCCGTGCTCGGCGCCGGTCTGCACAGCTTCGGCGCCTGGCTCGTCGGCTCGGGCGCGGTGGGCGCCGGTATCTTCGGTGTCGCCAACCGTGCCCTGATCCCGGTCGGCATGCACCACCTGCTGAACTCCTTCCCGTGGTTCCAGGCCGGTGACTACCACGGCAAGCACGGCGACATCGCCCGCTTCCTGGCCCATGACCCCTCCGCCGGACAGTTCATGACCGGCTTCTTCCCGATCATGATGTTCGCGCTGCCGGCCGCCTGCCTGGCGATCGTGCACTGTGCCCGGCCCGAGCGCCGCAAGGTCGTCGGCGGCATGATGTTCTCCATCGCGCTGACCGCCTTCGTCACCGGCGTCACCGAGCCGATCGAGTTCACCTTCATGTTCATCGCCCCGGTGCTGTACGCCATCCACGCGGTGCTGACCGGTGTCTCGATGGCGCTGACCTGGGCCCTGGGGATGAAGGACGGGTTCGGCTTCTCGGCCGGCGCGATCGACTTCGCGCTGAACCTCGGCATCGCCACCAAGCCGTGGCTGCTGGCCCTGATGGGGCTGGTCTTCGCGGCGCTGTACTACACCGTGTTCCGGTTCGCGATCCTCAAGTTCAATCTCCCGACCCCGGGCCGCGAGTCCGAGGAGGAGATCGCCGCGGAGGACAAGGCCCAGTACAAGGCCTGACCCTCGAAAGGTCCGCAGCGCATGGCGAGGGCCCCCGGAGACCGTACGGTTTCCGGGGGCCCTCGCCGTGCGCCGTGGAATTCCCGCGGGGATCGGATCCCCGCCCGGTTCAGATCTCGTAGACGGCGCCGGCCTTTGCGACCTCGACCGGCCCGTCGTAGACCTTCTGGGCGTCGCGGATGCTGATGTCCGGGTCGGTCCACGGCGGGATGTGGGTCAGCACCAGCCGCCCCGCGCGGGCCCGCCGGGCGGCCTCGCCGGCCTCCCGCCCGTTGAGGTGCAGATCCGGGATGTCTTCCTTGCCGTAGGTGAAGGACGCCTCGCACAGGAAGAAGTCGGTGCCCGCGGCGAGGATCTCCAGCGCGTCGCAGGGGCCGGTGTCCCCGGAGTACGTCAGCGACCTGCCGCCGTGTTCGACCCGGACGCCGAAGGCCTCGACGGGGTGGCTGACCCGCTCCGTACGGATCGTGAACGGCCCGATGGTGAAGGTGCCCGGCGACAGGGTGCGGAAAGCGAAGACCTCGCTCATCGCGCCGTCGTAGGGCAGGTCGGCGTGCGCCACGGTCAGCCGGCGCTCGGTTCCGGCCGGGCCGTAGACCGGCATCGGCGCGCACCGTCCGCCGTCCGGGCGGTAGTAGCGCACGACGAAATAGCCGCACAGGTCGATGCAGTGATCGGCATGCAGGTGCGACAGGAGTACGGCATCCAGGTCGTAGAGGCCGGTGTGGCGCTGCAGCTCACCCAGGGCGCCGTTGCCCATGTCGAGGAGCAGCCTGAAGCCGTCGGCCTCCAGGAGGTAGCTCGAACAGGCCGATTCCATCGAAGGGAACGACCCCGAGCATCCGACGACAGTGAGCTTCATACGGGCGTGAACCTCCGTGGGCGGGGGCGGCGGTCAGGCGCCTCCCCTCGCTCTCACGCGGTGGAGAACTCGGGGAAGGATCCATGCGGGGCTTCCCGGCGGGGCCCTGCCGGGTCGTTGCCGGGTCCTTGGCGGTCTGTGCGGTGCCCACGAGCGTAAGGCGCAAAAGGGGCTGTGGCGCCTCCAGCGGGGCGAGCTGTGGGCGGAATCACCAGTCCGGGCTGACGCCCCGTACGCCCGTACGCAGTGGCCGCTGCCACCGTCCCGTCCACCGGCCCCCGGCCGTCTGCCCCGGCCCCCGGCCGCCGCGTGTGCCCCGGGATGCGCCGGGGCTCCCGGGGGCCGCACTCGTTCCGGCACGCCAGGGGATGTCGCCCGTCACCTGGCGTGCCGGAACCCCGCGGTTACGCCCAGAGCTGCCCGTGCAGCGTTTCGATCGCCGCCTCGGTGGACTCGGCGGTGTACACGCCCGTGGAGAGGTACTTCCAGCCGCCGTCGGCGACGACGAAGACGATGTCGGCGCTCTCCCCCGCCTTGACGGCCTTCTTGGCGACGCCGATCGCGGCATGCAGCGCCGCGCCGGTGGAGACGCCCGCGAAAATGCCTTCCTCGGCGAGGAGTTCGCGGGTGCGGCGGACCGCGTCCTCGGAGCCGACCGAGAAGCGGGTGGTGAGCTGGGACTCGTCGTAGAGCTCGGGGATGAAGCCCTCGTCGAGGTTGCGCAGCCCGTAGACCACGTCGTCATAGCGCGGCTCGGCGGCGACGATCTGGACGCCGGGGACGTGCTCGCGCAGATACCGGCCGACGCCCATCAGGGTGCCGGTGGTGCCCAGACCGGCCACGAAATGGGTGACGGAGGGGAGGTCGGCGAGGATCTCGGGGCCGGTGGTGGCGTAGTGCGCACCGGCGTTGTCGGGGTTGCCGTACTGGTAGAGCATCACCCAGTCAGGGTGCTCGGCGGCCAGCTCCTTGGCGACCCGTACGGCCGTGTTGGAACCGCCCGCCGCGGGCGAGGAGATGATCTCCGCGCCCCACATGGCGAGCAGCTCCCGCCGCTCGGACGAGGTGTTCTCCGGCATCACGCACACGATGCGGTAGCCCTTGAGCTTGGCCGCCATGGCGAGCGAGATGCCGGTGTTGCCGCTGGTGGGCTCCAGGATGGTGCAGCCGGGGGTGAGCCGGCCGTCCTTCTCGGCCTGCTCGACCATGTGCAGCGCGGGCCGGTCCTTGATCGAACCCGTGGGGTTGCGGTCCTCCAGCTTCGCCCAGATGCGGACGTCGTCGGAGGGCGAGAGGCGCGGAAGGCGGACGAGAGGGGTGTTCCCGACCGCCGCCAGCGGGGAGTCGTACCTCACCTCAGACCGCTCCCCCGGCCACTGCCGGCAGGATCGTCACGTTGTCGCCGTCGGCGAGCTTGGTGGAGATGCCTTCCAGGAAGCGGACGTCCTCGTCGTTGAGGTAGACGTTCACGAAGCGGCGCAGCTGCTCGCCGTCGACCAGGCGCTCGCGGATGCCGGTGTGCCGGCTCTCCAGGTCGGTGAAGAGGTCGGCAAGGGTGTCTCCGCTGCCCTCGACGGCCTTCTGGCCGTCGGTGTAGGTGCGCAGAATGGTCGGGATTCGGACCTCGATGGCCATGGAGTGCTCCAGTCGGAGTGCGGGGTGGGGGCGGGGTTCCCGGGTGCACGGCGTGCGGCGTGCCGGGAGGGCGTCGGGTGACGCGGGAAGTGCGGGGTGCCGAAGGCGCGCGCCGCGCGCCCGGGGCAGGCCGGGTCAGGCGGCGGCGCAGCGCGGACAGATCGCGCTGGAAAGGCGGCACAGATCGACGTGCAGCCGTGCGGCTCCGCAGCCGAACGCGCCCAGCAGAGCAGATGCGGAGCGACGCGTGGCGAGCGGAGCGAGCAGCAGCATGCCCGGCCTCTTTTCGCTCACGTCAGGGTCAACCATGCGGTCATCGTATCGATTCCCGGTCCGGGTATTGGAACCTCGTCCCATGATGCGGACGATTGGTGTACGCCAGGTGGGACGCGCTCAGGAGTACGCGGCCACGACCTCGACCTCTTCCTCGGTCACCGTGCCGTCGACGATACGGAACGAGCGGAACTGGAACGGCCCGGCGTCCTCGGTATCAGCGGTGGATACCAGGACATAGTGGGCGGCCGGCTCGTTGGCGTAGGAGATGTCGGTGCGCGAGGGGTAGGCCTCGGTGGCGGTGTGCGAGTGGTAGATGATCACCGGCTCCTCGTCCCGGTCGTCCATCTCCCGGTAGAGCTTGAGCAGGTCGGCGGAGTCGAATTCGTAGAACGTGGGCGAGCGGGCGGCGTTCAGCATCGGGATGAACCGCTCGGGGCGGCCGCTGCCGGCCGGGCCCGCGACCACGCCGCAGGCCTCGTCGGGGTGGTCCTGCCGGGAGTGCTCGACGATCTGGTCGTAGAGGGCCTTGGTGAGGGTCAGCATGGCGCCAAGGATAAGAGGAGCCCGCGGAGCGCTCGGCCGAGGGTGGCGGCGGGAGGCGGACACCCGGCGGGCCCGTACGTACCGAGGACTGGTACGTACGGGCCCGCATGCTGGACCTACGGGGCGTTGCCCGTTCCTTCCGGGGTGCTGCCTCAGTTCTTGGCGTCCTTGGCGGAGGCCTCCTGGGCCGCCGTGCCGGCCGCCAGGCCGTTCGCCGCGTCACGCCGCTTGATGCAGAGGTAGCCGACGCCCAGGATCAGCGCCCAGAGGGGAGCCGCGTAGAGCGAGATCCTGGCGTCCGGGTCGGCGCCCATCATCACGATCACCATGGCGATGAAGGCCAGCGCGAAGATCGAGGTGTAGGGGCTGCCGGGGGCCTTGAACTCGGACTGCGGCAGCTCACCACGGTTCGCCCTGGCGCGGTAGCGCAGCTGCGAGGCCAGGATGACGATCCACGCCCACATACCGGAGATGGTGGCGAAGGAGACGACGTAGTTGAACGCGTCACCGGGCCACTGGTAGTTGATGTAGACGCCGAACAGCATCATCGCGACCGAGACGCCGGTGCCCCAGGTGGGCAGGCCGTTCTTGCTGAGCTTGGTGAAGAACTTCGGGCCCTGGCCGTTGAGCGCGAGGTCGCGCAGCATCCGGCCGGTGGAGTACATACCGGAGTTGGCCGAGGAGAGCGCGGCGGTCAGCACGACGAAGTTGACGATGCCGGCACCGGCCGGCAGTCCGATCTGCTGGAAGGCGGCGACGAAGGGGCTGACGCCCGGCTTGAAGGCCGTCCAGCTGACGACGGACAGGATGATGATCAGCGCACCGATGTAGAAGAGGCCGATCCGCCACGGCACGGTGTTGATCGCCTTGGGCAGGACCTTCTTCGGGTTGGTCGCCTCGCCCGCGGTGACGCCGACGAGTTCGACGGCGAGGAAGGCGAACATCACGATCTGCAGCGTCATCAGCGTGCCGCCGATGCCCTTGGGGAAGAAGCCGCCGTGGGACCACAGGTTGGCGAAGGAGGCGGTGTCACCGGCGTCGGAGAAGCCGAGGGTGATCACGCCGAGGCCGATCAGGATCATGCCGATGATCGCGGTGACCTTGACCATCGAGAACCAGAATTCCAGCTCACCGAAGATCTTCACGGAGATCAGGTTGATACCGAAGAGCGCGACGGTGAAGACCAGCGCTGCGGCCCATTGCGGTATGCCCTTGTTCCAGTACTGCACATACGTGGCCGCGGCGGTCACTTCGGTGATACCGGTGACGACCCAGAACAGCCAGTACGTCCAGCCGGTCACGAAGCCGACGAAGGGGCCGAGGAATTCTCGCGCGTACTCCGAGAAGGAGCCGGAGACGGGCCGGTACATGAGCAGTTCGCCCAGGGCCCGCATGATGAAGAAGATGACCAGACCCACGATGGCGTAGGCGAGGATGATGCTCGGCCCGGCCATCGAGATCGCCTTACCGGCTCCGAGGAAGAGACCGGTACCGATGGCGCCACCGATGGCGATCATCTGGATCTGACGGTTTCCCAGACCGCGCTGATAGCCCTCTTCGGGGGCCTCGTCAGCTGCCTCGTTGCCGTCGTGTTGCTTGTCGACCTGCACAGAGGTCATGTGTGGTGCGCCTTTCTCCATACCGACCCGGTCTGTCCGGATCGGGTCCCGATCCCCCCGGATGGAGTCCTGCACGCCGACGGTCGGCCGGCTGAGCGCTCCCGCAGCGACAAGGGTGGCGTCACTCACGGCAGGTCGTGAACATCTATCACGACGCTCCGAAGATCACCTACAGATGGCGTGAACCGCACCACGCGGAAAAGGGGACAATCCCTACAAGTGGCCGCAACTTGCATGGCGGCAGTGATGCGATCGTTATGCGGATTTGAGCATCCGCTGAGCGAACACTGCGTGAACTCCCGGGGGTAGTACGCCCCGATTTCACCCCATCAGTGACTCGACGAGAGTCTCCTGGAGGCCGCCGAGCCAGAGATACGCCATCACCATCGGCTTGCGAGGATCGCTGTCCGGCAGCCGCAGCAGCTCGCCGCCGTCCTCCTCATCGGTCACTTCAAGCCGCGTCCCGATGGCCAGCCTGAGGTCGTTGAGGGCCCCCAGCCACTGCCGGCACTCCTCGGGCTTCAGCCGCAGCTCGGCGCTGCCGCCGCCGGCCGGCGCCAGCGTGTCCAGCGCGCGGATCAGCGCGAGGGCGTCCTCGCGCTTGCGGGAGCGCAGATCGTTCTCGGTGTAGCGGCGGAATTCGGCGGAGGCGGCGCGGACGTCGTCGTCGGGGACGAGGTCGGGACCGCCGTAGGCATCGGGGAAGAGGCGGGCCAGGACCGGGTCGGCGGGCGGTTCGCTGGGTCCGTCGTTGAAGATCGACGCCAGCAGGTCGTCGCCCTCGCGCTCCCCGGCCTCCTCGCCCGGGCCGATCAGCTCCATCAGCTGGACGGCGAGGCTGCGCAGGATGGAGATCTCGACCTCGTCGAGGGGGACGGATGCACCGCCGTCGGGGAGCGGTTCGAAGTGCCCGGTCATCGGCGGTCCTGCTGAAGGGTCGCCCACAGGCCGTAGCCGTGCATGGCCTGCACGTCGCGCTCCATTTCCTCGCGGCTGCCGCTGGAGACCACCGCGCGGCCCTTGTGATGGACGTCGAGCATCAACTGGTGTGCCTTGTCCTTGGAGTAGCCGAAGTACGTCTGGAAGACGTAGGAGACATAGCTCATGAGGTTGACGGGGTCGTTGTGGACGATCGTGACCCACGGGAGGTCGGGCTCGGGGACCTCGAAGGGAGCCTCGCTCGACTCGGGACGCTCGGTCTCGACCGGGACACTGAGGGTGCAGTGGTGCGGCCGGAGCGTGATCGTGGGTGACGGGTGGGCGCTCACAGGCCCCATGCTGCCACCCGGGGACCTGCGACGCACAAATGCCCCTCGCGCGGGCCGCGTCGGCGAGCCGCAGCCGCCCGCCGCCGGGGGTCCGCGGAGGCCTCGGCCCACTATCGTCAAAGTGACGAGTATTGGGGGTAGCATCTCCCCTATGAACACAGCAGACCTGGGGCTGCCGGTGGCCGTGCCGTCGACTGCGCTCTTCACCGACCAGTACGAACTCACCATGCTGCAGGCCGCGTTGCGGTCCGGCACCGCGGACCGGCGCTCGGTCTTCGAGGTCTTCACCCGCCGGCTGCCCGAGGGCCGCCGTTACGGCGTGGTGGGCGGCACCGGCCGGGTACTGGACGCGGTGGAGAACTTCCGCTTCGACGAAACGATCCTCGGCTTTCTGCGCGAGCGCGGCATCCTCGACGAGCCGACCCTCGACTGGCTGGCCGGCTTCCGCTTCCGCGGCGACATCTGGGGCTACCCGGAGGGCGAGGTCTACTTCCCCGGCTCCCCCGTCATGCGGGTCGAGGGCACCTTCGCCGAGGCGGTGCTGCTGGAGACGGTGATCCTCTCGATCCTCAACCACGACTCGGCGGTGGCCGCGGCCGCCTCCCGGATGTCGGTGGCGGCCGGCGACCGCCCGCTGATGGAGATGGGCGCCCGCCGCACCCACGAGCTGGCGGCGGTGGCCGCGGCCCGAGCCGCCTACGTCGGCGGCTTCCACACCACCTCCGACCTGGCGGCCGGCTTCCGCTACAACATCCCCACCGTCGGCACCAGCGCGCACGCCTTCACCCTGCTGCACGACACCGAGCGGGACGCCTTCACCGCCCAGGTCGACACCCTCGGCAGCGGCACGACCCTGCTCGTGGACACCTTCGACGTCGCCGAGGCGGTGCGCACCGCCGTGGAGGTGGCCGGGCCCGGCCTCGGTGCCGTACGGATCGACTCCGGCGATCTGCTGCTGATCGCCCACCGGGTGCGCCAGCAGCTGGACGAGCTGGGCGCCACCAAGACCAAGATCGTGGTCACCAGCGATCTGGACGAGTACGCCATCGCCTCACTGGCCGCCGCGCCGGTGGACGCGTACGGCGTCGGCACCCAGCTGGTGACCGGCAGCGGCCACCCGACCTGCTCGATGGTCTACAAGCTGGTCGCCCGCGCCGACAGCGACGAGCCCGGTGCCCCGCTGCGGCCGGTCGCCAAGCGGTCGATGGGCGCCAAGAGCTCGCTCGGCGGCCGCAAGTGGGCGGCGCGCCGGCTGGACGCGGAGGGTGTCGCCGAGGCCGAGGTCATCGGCACCGGGCCGGTCCCGGCCGAGCTGGCCGACCGGCAGCTGCTGGTGCCGCTGGTGAGCGGCGGCACCGTGGTGGCCCGTGAGCCGCTGGACGCCGCCCGCGAACGGCACATCGCCGCCCGCGACCAGCTGCCGCTGTCGGCGACCCAGCTCTCCCGGGGCGAGGCCGTGCTGCCCACCGAATACGTCTGACCGAAGAGGTCCGACCCGCCCGCGGCGGAGCGCCGGCGGCCGGGGCGCGGGGGCGGCGGCCGGGCTCCGCCCCACTCCCGCAATCCCCCGCCAGTGGCTAGCCTCGGTCACACCACACTCCGCGCCCCTCCTCCGTTCCCCAGCCGGAAGGCACGCACCATGCACCGGGCATTGATCGTCGTTGATGTGCAGAACGACTTCTGCGAGGGCGGCAGCCTCGCGGTGGCGGGGGGTGCGGATGTCGCGGCGGCCATCACCGATCTGGTGGGCCAGGCGGCCGGCGGCTGCTACCGCTACGTCGTGGCCACCCGTGATCACCACATCGACCCCGGCGACCACTTCTCCGACCACCCGGACTACGAGCACTCCTGGCCGGTGCACTGCGTGGCCGGCACGGAGGGCAGCGGCTTCCACCCCAATTTCACCCCGGCGATCGCCTCCGGCGCGATCGACGCGGTCTTCGACAAGGGCACCCACTCCGGCGCGTACAGCGGCTTCGAGGGCCGGGACGAGAACGGCACCCCGCTCGCGGACTGGCTGCGCCGGCACGACGTGACCGAGGTCGACGTGGTGGGCCTGGCCACCGACCACTGCGTACGCGCCACCGCCCTGGACGCGCTCCGCGCCGGGCTGCGCACCCATGTCCTGCTGGATCTGACGGCCGGCGTGGCCGCGCACACCACCGAGCGGGCGCTGGCGGAGCTGCGCGCGGCGGGCGCCGAGCTGACCGGGAAGCCGGTGGTCCTCGGCGGCTGACACCCACCGGGGCGGGTGCCCCGGCGGGTGTCGGTCAGCGGGTGTCACGGCGGCCGTCCGCGGGCGCCCTCCGGGCCCCGCGCCCTACCCCGCGGCCCGGTAGTCGGCGGCGGGCGCCGGGTGGATCTGCGGTCGCATCAGCGCCCGTATCGGATGCCACGACTCGGTGTCGTCCTCCGGGGTCTCGCGCCAGACCACCCCGTCGGGGTGGTGCAGGACGGCCGTGATCTCGTCGGGTGTGGGCGGCTCGGTGTTGCCGCGCAGGTAGACCCTGCGCAGCCCGAGGTTGCGCAGCCTGGTCAGGGCGCGCTGGCGGTTCACCGCATGGACCAGCACCCGGACCCGGCACCCGCAGTCGTACGGGCCGGGCCGCGGGCCGTGTGCCGGCCTGGGCAGTGAGAGGGCGACCACCACGCTCCCTCCAGGGAGCCTGATGTAACCGCCACCGGACTTGGTCATTTCTCCCCCGTGAGACTTCGCGTCAACAAGGAACTGTAGAACGCATCTAAACGCTAATCGGCCGCCGCCCGCTAGGGGGCGACGGCCGAATAGCATCTGACCTGCGGTTTTACCTTCTACTTACCGGCCGGGCCCACCTGAACCGTCACCGTGGAGCCGTCCCGGGCCTCCTTGAGGATCTTGATCCGGGTGTTGGTGTCAGGAACGATCACGCCACCGGTCGGGTTCGTCTTGTCGTAGTAGACGCCGTGCCGGTCGTCGAAGAGCGTGACGCCCTTCTTCGAGGTGATCGTGACCGGCTTGCCGTCCCGGTGCAGGGTCAGCGCGTCGGTCGGGAACCGCGTGAAGGTCGAGTCGTAGCTCTGGAAGCGGTTGCGCATCAGCTTGCCGTCGGCCCAGTGCTCGGCCTTGGGGTGCGCGTCGACCGGCAGGATCTGCCCGTAGCCGGGGTGCTGGCCGACGTTGTTGTCCGGCTGCGAGGTGTCCCACAGCCAGATCAGCACACCGTTCTGGTAGGGGAAGTGCTCCACCCAGGACGGCTTGTCCGTGGTCCAGCCGAAGTTGTACGGGCCGACCTTGAGGGTCTTGTCGTACGACACGTACTGGCGGTTCTCGGCGATGTAGTACTGCGGGTAGGACTTGGTGAACGAGGCCCCGATCCGCGAGAAGCCCTTGCTGGTCCAGCCGTTGTCACCGCTCTCGGCGTTGTCGCTGAACAGCGGCTGGCCGTCGGCGGTCACGCTGACGGTGTCGGCCGCGAAGCCCTTGCCGTTGGTGCCGCCGTCGGTCTGGTAGCGGAAGCGCAGGTCGATCTTCTTGCCCGCGTAGGCGTCCAGCGGGTAGGCGAGGTCCTGGTAGGCGGCCACGGTGCCGGTCAGGGCGGGCTTGTCGCTGCCGTCGCGCGGGATGGCCTTGCCGTTGGCGGTGCCGTCCAGCGCCGTCCAGTTGGTGCCGCCGTCGGTCGAGACCTCGGCGTAGAGGTAGTCGTAGTCCTTCTCGATGTCCCACCAGCCCTTGAGGCCCAGGGACGCCTTGGACTTGCCGGTGAGGTCCACCTGCCGGGACAGGGTGTTCTTCAGGTCGTCGCCCCTGCCGCTCCACCACTGGTGGGAGCCCTCGGCGGGCTGGACGACCTCGGTCTTGACCTGCTTGGCGGGCAGGGTGACCACCACTGCCTGCTTGTTCTTGGTGTTGTACTCGGCGACGCCCAGCTTGTGGGAGGACTTGGCCGCGGCCTTCGCCTTGCCGTAGTTGAGCCAGCCCAGCTGCAGCTTGTCCCAGGCGCTCATGTCGCCGGGCAGGTTGCCGATGCTGTCCTTGCCGGTGCCCAGCCAGGAGCCGCCCGACATCAGCGACCAGAAGTCCACGGAGGATTCGCCGGTGCCGGAGGTGTCGTACTCGTCCGGCAGGCCCAGGTCGTGGCCGTACTCATGGGCGAAGACGCCGAGTCCGCCGTTCTCCGGCTGCATGGTGTAGTCGCCGACCCAGATCCCGGTGTCGCCGATCTGGGTGCCGCCCGCCTTGTTGGCCGCCGGGCCGGTCTTGCCCGCGTCGGTGCCGTAGGCGTACCAGCGGTGCGCCCAGAGGGCGTCGGCCTTCTGGACGCCGCCGCCGGCGGACTCGTCCTCGCCGGCGTGCACGATCTGGAAGTGGTCGATGTAGCCGTCGGGCTCGTTGAAGTTGCCGTCGCCGTCGTGGTCGTAGCGGTCCCACTGGTCGTACTTGGCGAGGTCGGCCTTGATCTGGGCGTCGGTACGGCCCTTGGCCTTCTGGTCCTTGGCCCACTGGTTGACGCCGTCGCGGACCAGGTCCCAGACGTTGTTGCAGTTGTGCTGGCCGCAGTAGTTGGAGCCGTAGCGGGCCTCGTTCGCGTCGACCTTGACCCAGTCGGAGACCTCGCCGTCGACCGAGTAGCGGCCCGAGGACTGCTTCTCGTAGTACTTGGCCAGCGACTGCTTCTTCTTGTCGTGCGAGAAGTACAGGTCCTGGAAGTGCTGCTGGTTGAAGTCCTTCTGCCAGGCCGTGCTGTTGTCCTTGGCACGGTCCGGCTGGGCTATCCGGTTGTGCGCCGGGCCGGGGGCGCCGCCGTACTTCTTCACCGGCGGCTGGGGACCGTCGCCGTCCGGGTCGTACATCGTGGTGTCGTCGACCTTGTCGCCGAAGTCCACCAGGATCGTGAAGATCTTGTCGGTCTTCTTCCGGGCCAGCTCGACGTACTTGCTCTTGCCGAGCTTGACGACCGCGGAGCCGCCCCGCTCGGTCGGCTTGGCGTCACCGGCGAGGACCTGCTGGAGCGCTTCCTTGCGCTCGGCCGCCTGCCGGTCGCTGAACGGGCCCTTGAGGTCGTGGTCCACGGTCCGCTCAGGGGCCGGGTCATGGCGCCTGGCGACGGGCGACGGACCCTGCGGGTCTGCCGAAGCCACCCCCGAAGACAAAGCGGCCGCCCCGATCGCGGCGATTGCCGTGGCCAGGGCGGCCGATCTGAACACCCTTCTCTGCTGTCTCACTTGGCGCTGTCCTCCCCTTAGACCGGTCACTGTTCGAGGGCATTCGACCGGAAGTACGGGGAAAAAGACAGATCTTGACTTGGGCACGACAGCGAAGTACGTTACTCGGTCCGCCAGTTGCGGCTATCGGACACCGGAGGGCGACGCGGTGGCGGAGGTCACCTCATGTCACCCCACCCGGGCAGGGACCGGGCGTATATGCCCGCTGGGCATGCGCCCCCGCCCCCAACTGGCATGACGCCACGCCCCCCGCGCGCAGCAGGCCGTTTCGTGCGCCCCTGTGCTTCGGAACCGTGGGTTAGGTCACGCTTACTTGGCGTTCCGCCCGGGCAGTCAGGACCGTAGGCTCCTTCGATGGCGCGTGCTTGACCGACACCCCCTGCCGACCCTCTGAGGACGGATTCCGCCATGCCTCGTCCGACTGCCGCACAGCTCGCCTACGGTTCGGCCACCGTCTTTTTCTCCACCCTCGCGATGCTGCTGCTCTCGCAGACGCAGACCGGGATCGGGATCGCGGTCATTGCCATCGCCGGACTCGGGCTCGGGCTGCTGGTCGCCATGACGGTGCCGATGCCCGAGGTGCCGCGGGTGGTCCGCCGGCATGCCGGGCGGGCCAAGTCGCCCGCCGCGCCCGCCCCTTTGCAGGCCGTACCGTCGCCGTCCGGGCGTATCCGGCCGGCGAGGTCCTCGTCCCGTGGCGGCCGGTGGAAGGTCACCGAGCCGGCCGCGGCCGCCCGGGGCCGGCTCGGCGAGCACTCACGCTGACGGGGGCGGGGGCGGAGCCGCGGCCGCGGTCGGGGCCGGCTGTGTGGACACCACCACGGTCTTCGCCGCCTTGTCGTGCAGACACTGCTGATACGGCTTGTCCCAGGTACACCACAAGACGTTGATCAGCCAGAAGATGAAGCCGCAGCAGGGCACGATCTCCGGCAGCGTATAGACCGCGGCCCGGGTCCAGCCCGACTGGGGCGTGGGGATCGAGCCGTTCGAGAGCATCGCCACCCGGATCTTCATCGCCATCTTGCCGAGGGTCTGGCCGCGGCTGCTGAGCATCAGCCCCTCGTAGATCAGATACGCCAGCATGGTGACGCCCGAGACCGTCCACTGCGCGCGGGCCTCGTCGCTGTTGGCGCTGAAGTAGTTCACCCCGCCGACGATCAGGGACATGATCACGCCCACCGGCACCCCGATGATGATCGCGTCGATGATGCGCGCGACGAGCCGACGGCCGCGGTTGGCCAGCGGCGGCATCCCGGCCAGCGGATCGGCCGGCTGCCCGTACTGCCCGCCGTAGGGATCGCCGGCATACGGGCCACCCGGGTACGGGCCACCGCCGTAGGGGCCGCCTCCGGGGGGCGGGGTGCCACCGGGAGGCGGAGTCCAACCCGGAGGCGGAGTCCCGCCGGGAGGCGGAGTGCCGCCGGGAGGCGGAGTGCCGCCAGGAGGCGGAGTCCCACCGGGGGGCGGCGGAGGCTGCTGGCCGCCCGGGGGTGGTGCGGCGCCCTCGCCGCCACCCGTCCCGTTGGCGTGGTTGTTGCGCGGGGAACCGTTCTCGCGGGGAGAGCTGTTGCGGGGAGCGCCGCCCGCCGGGGGCTCCTGCGACTTCTTCAGGAACGGCTCGTCCTCCGGCGGCTCACCGGGGCCGGGTCCGGGCTGGTCGGTACTCATGGCCCGAGTCGACCGCTTGTCACGGCCCGCCGCATCCGGCAAAGGCCCGTTCGGGGGACGGGCGCCGGCCCCACGAAAACGCCGCCGGCCGCAACCGGACCGCGACGGCGCCGGCCCTCACGCGAGGGACCGGCCACCCGGGCGGCGGGCAGCCGGTCCCACGAACGCGCTCAGTCGGACGCGACGAACGTCCGCGCCACCTTGTCGTGCCAGCACTGGCGCCACGGCCGGTCGAACAGACACCAGGCGGCGTTCAGCACGCCGACCGCGAGGACGCCGAGCACGCCGTAGACGAACCAGCGCTTGAGCGCGGCGCCGAGGGTCGGGCTGTCGTGGCTCTCGATGTCGAGGACCCGGACCCCGCACAGCTTCTTGCCCAGGGTGCGGCCCCACTTGAGGGTCGGCAGCGCCTCGTAGAGCGCACCGCCGATCAGCAGGACGGCCAGGATCGTGGCGAAGACCGGGATGGTCGTGCCGTCGATGAGATAGACCGTCACCTGGCGGCCGGACTGCTTGGCCGCCTCGACCTTGGCGGCGAGGTGGTCCGTGACGGTGCCCCACATGGGAACGGCCACCGCGGCGGTGATCGCGCCCAGCACCACGGTGTCGATCAGCCGGGCCGCGAACCTGCGGCCGAGGCCCGCCGGGTGGCCCTGCGCCGCCTGGAGGGCTTCGTAGAACGGGTCGGCGGCGGCCGGCGGCTTCCAGGGAATGACACCGTCGGCGTCGCCGCCCTGCGGGCCGGGCGCGGCTGGCGCGGTACCGCCCCGCGCCGGGAAACCGGTTGCGGGCGCCTGCTGACCGGGCGACTGCTGCGCCGGGGCCTGCGGGGCGGACGCCTGCGGGGCCGGGGCCTGCGGGGCCGCGGCTGCCTGCGGGCGGGAGGCCTGGTGCTGCGGGGCCTGTTGCTGCGGGGCCGGGCGGTTCTGCTGCTGGGGTGCACCGACGGAGGGCAGCGCCTGCGGGGACCCGCCATCGGGCGCCGCGGAGGCCGGGCGGCCGGTGCCCGCGGCGCGGAAGGTCATCGTCTCGTGGGCCTTGGCGGGCTCACCGGCGTCCGGCCGGACCGCACGGATCGCGGTGGTGCCCTGGTCGCCGGAGCCCTTGCCGCGGCGGGCGGCCGGGTTCACGGCGCGGATGGCGACCGTCCCGTCCGACGGGGGCTTGGGTGCGGCGGGGGCGGACGCCTCCGCCGCCTCCACGCCGGCCGGTTCCGCGCGCTGCGGCGGCACCGCACCCCACGCAGGGGCGCCCGACGGGGTGCCGGGAGGTGCCTGCTCCGGCGAACCCCAGGAGACCCGGTGGTCGCTCTCGCCGGCGAACCCGCCCTGGCGGGAGGCGTCGGCCCCCCCAGGCGGCGCCCGCTTCGGGGCCGGCGCCGTGCAGCCGGGCCGTGTCGTCCCAGTTCGCGGCGGGCCGGGCGGCGACCTCGCCGGCGCGGCGGACGGCCGGCAGCGCGGAGCCCCCGGCCGCGTCCTCCTCGTCGAAGAAGACCGGGCCGGTCTCCTCGACGGCGGGGGAGGGCGGGGCCGCGCCGGGCGGCGGGGCCGGCATGGCCTCGCCCTCGGCCGGGGCCGGCCGACTGGTGCCCGGCACCCATGCGGCACCGTTCCAGTACCGGATGTAGCCGGGGATGGACGGGTCCGGGTAGAAGCCTGGCGTGGGGCTACCGCCGGCGGATCCTGAGGTAGGGGCGCTCATGTCCGAAGTCCCGTATCTGTACTCGGCCTGTGGAATGTGGAGTGCAGTCTGCCGCAACGCGGCGTCCACATCTATCAGACCCCGGGTTGCACGGTGCCCATGCCCGCCCACGACCACCTGGAAGAGGCGCGGGAAAAAAGTTGTACGAAGTCGCGTAAGGGTCCGGCTCCTGGTGCCTCTCCTACCCTGCGGGCCGCGTTTCGGGCGTCCGCAGGGAGCGAAGAAAGGCGGACGTCATGTACACCGTGGTGGAGCGAGAGCTGGAGCTGGGCCTGGTCCTCTCGCCGGAGCGAAGCATTCCGGTGCCGGCCCGGCTGACGTACCGGACGAATGACCCCTATGCCGTCCATGTCACCTTCCACATCGGCTCGGACTCCCCGATCCAGTGGACCTTCGCCCGCGAACTGCTCGTCGAGGGCGTGTTCCGGCCGTGCGGTGACGGCGATGTGCGGGCCTGGCCGATCCGGGTGGACGGGCGCAGCCTGGTCTGCCTGGCGCTGGCTTCGCCGGACGGCGAGGCGCTCCTGCAGGCGCCGGCCGCGGCGGTCTCCGCATGGCTGGAGCGCACCCTGCGGGTGGTCCCGCCGGGGTCCGAGCAGCAGCATCTCGGGCTCGACAAAGGCCTGAGCGACCTGCTGGCCCTGGCGCCGGGGGACGAACTGTGGCCGGGCGGCGCCGCGTCGGAGGAGTCCCCGGACCCCGGGGCGTGACGGGTGAGGTACGGGGACTCGTCCGGTGCGGGCCGCCCGGCGCCCCGCGGTCAGCCGCGGTACGCCTCCAGCAGCCGCAGCCACACCTCGCTGATCGTCGGGTAGGAGGGCACCGCGTGCCACAGCCGCTCGACGGGGACCTCACCGGCCACCGCGACCGTCGCGGAGTGCAGCAGCTCCGCGACGCCGTGGCCGACGAAGGTGGCGCCGAGCAGCACCTCGCGGTCCAGGTCGACGATGATCCGGGCCCGGCCGCGGTAGCCGTCCGCGTAGAGGTACGCCCCGGATACGGCCGCCAGGTCCTGGTCGACCACCCGGATGCGGTACCCGGCCCGCTCCGCCTCGGCGGCGCTCAGCCCCACCGCGGCGGCTTCCGGATCGCTGAAGACGACCTGGGGGACGGCGCGGGTGTCCGCGGTGGCGGCGTGCGCGCCCCAGGGGTCGGACTCCAGGATCGGGACGCCCCGGGCGCGGGCGGAGATCGCGGCGCCGGCGATCCTGGCCTGGTACTTGCCCTGATGGGTCAGCAGGGCCCGGTGGTTGACGTCGCCGACGCCGTAGAGCCAGCCGCCGGTCACCCCTTTCACCCGGCAGCTGTCGTCGACGTCCAGCCAGGAGCCGGGCTGCAGACCGACCGAGTCCAGGCCGATGTCCTCGGTGCGCGGGGCCCGGCCGGTGGCGATCAGGAGCTCATCGGCGACGATCTCGTCGCCGGAGTCCAGCAGGACGGTGACCGGCCCGCCGGGTGCCTCCCGGCGCACCTCCCGCACCTCGACGCCGGTACGCAGGAACGCGCCCGCCTCGGCGAGCGACTCGGCGACCAGATGGCCGGCGAACGGCTCCATCCGGGGCAGCAGCCCGTCACCGCGCACCAGCAGGGTCACGGAGGCGCCCAGGGCCCGCCAGGCGGTGGCCATTTCGACGCCGACCACGCCGCCGCCGACCACCACCAGACGGCCCGGCACGGTCTTCGCGCTGGTCGCATCGCGGCTGGTCCAGGGCCGGGCCTCGGCGAGGCCGGGGATGGGGGGCAGCACCGCGCGGCTGCCGGTGCACACCGCGACCGCATGGCGGGCGGTGAGCACCCGGCCGCCGTCGACGACGACCCGGCGGGGCCCGGCCAGCCGGCCCTGGCCGCGTACGAGGTCGATACCGGCCGAGTCCAGCCAGCGGACCTGTCCGTCGTCCTTCCAGTAGGAGACGACGGCGTCCCGGCGGCCGAGGACGGCGGGGGCGTCCAGGGGGCCGTCGGCGGCGTCCTTGAAGCCGGGGGCCCGGCGCGCCTCGGAGCGGACGGTGACCGGGCGCAGCAGGGCCTTGCTGGGCATACAGGCCCAGTACGAGCATTCGCCGCCGACCAGTTCGCTCTCCACGATCGCCGCGCTCAGGCCGGCGGCGTGCGCCCGGTCGGCGACGTTCTCGCCGGTCGGCCCCGCCCCCAGCACGATCACGTCATACGCCTCATCAGCGGCGTTGGTCGCTTCGGTGGCTGCCATCGGCTCTCGCTTCCTGCGTGGGCATGAGGTGGCCCGGTGGGGCCCGACGGTCCTTCTGGCCATCCTCTGCCCAACTGGCCGTCAGCGCATCCGGCGTTCGACCGCTTCCTTGGCCTCGACGAGCCCGGAGCCGGTGAGCTCGCGGTGCACCTTGATCGCCTGGATCTTCTTGTCCTGGGCCAGCAGCTCGTCGATCTCGGCCATCCGGGGGTCCTCCGGCTCCGCGATCCCGGCGTGTGCGAGCAGCAGGTCCACCTTCTTCTCCAGCCGCTGGAGCCGACGCTCCAGGGTCTTGGAGCGTCGGTCGGTGCCCGAGGCCACCATGCCGATGGCGAGGACGAGCAGGGCTATTCCGGGGAGCAAGGAGTCCATGGCGGAAAACTTTACGAGGCGCGGGTGTGTGCCATGAACACGGCAGGCCGGATCTGCGTGCGGGGGCGGGTCCCGCGCGGGTCGAAGACGTGCGTGACACCGCGCGGCAACTCCTCCCCCACCGGGCCCCGTTCGCGAGCCGGCAGTGCCTCGGTGGCGGGCGCGGCACCGTCGCCCCTGGCGTGCCCTTACCCGACGTGGACCGCGGTCCAGGCCTTCGCGACGGTCCGGTACGCGGTGCTGCCCTTGCCGTACAGGGCGGCGGCGGCCTTCAGGGTTCCGGCCCGGGCGCCCTTGTAGTCGGTGGCGGAGCTGAACCGGGTGGTCAGTGCCTTGTACCAGATGCGGGCGGCCTTGTCCCGGCCGATGCCGGTGACCTTCGCACCGTCGTAGGTGGGGCTGTTGTACGTGGTGCCGTTGATGACCTTTTTGCCGCTGCCTTCGGACAGCAGGTAGAAGAAGTGGTTGGCCACCCCGGCCGCGTGGTGGGAATTGTCGAGGCGGCCGATGCCCGGCTGGTAGAAGTCGGGGGACTTACCGTCCTTGGACGGCTTGTCCATGTAGCGAAGCGGCTTGCCGTCACCGTAATAGTTGGCCTTCTCGCCGATGAGGTAGTCGGGAGTGTCCGCCGGAATATCGGCCCGGAACTCCACCATCGTGCCGAAGATGTCCGAGGTCGCCTCGTTGAGCCCGCCGCCTTCGCCGCTGGAGGCGAGCCGGGCGGTGGCCTGATTGATGGAGTGCGTGTATTCGTGCGCCACGACGTCCAGAGCGGTGACCGGGTTCTTGCCGTCCTTGCCGTCGCCGAAGAACGAGCCGTCTCCATCCGAATAGGCGTCGGCCTGGTTTCTGCCGTAGTGGACGGTCATGGCAGGGCCCTTGCCGTCACCGTGGATACCGCTGCGGCCGAAGGTGTTCTTGAAGTAGTCCCAGGCTTGCCCGGCCGCGAAGTGGGCGTCGACCGCGGCGGACTGACGGCTTTTCATGGTGCCGTCGCCCCACACGTTGTCCCTGTCGGTGAGCGGTTTCTCGTTGTCGGCGGCGAAGAAGTCGTGGGTGGACAGGCCCCCTCGGGTGGGGTCGACCAGCTCGTAGGTCCCGTTGTGCTCCCTCGTGGTGAGCGGGACCGTGCCGACGCGTACGCCGTGGCCCACGCCGGTCCGGGCCGGGGACACAGTGGTGCGCGCGGCCTTCGCCGGGCCGCTCCCGTGGGGTGGGGCCGCGGCGGCCGCAGCTCCTTGTACGGCGATCAGCGCCGCTGACACTCCCGCCACAGCTACCAGCGCCGGCTTCTTCCGCATCATGCGTGCCTCTCTCCTCAGGTGCTGCTCGCTGCGTTCGTACGCATCTGAAGAGTGCGGAACCGGGTGGGGCGTGCTGCGGCCTCGCGACGCTGTTGCAGAATCAGAATATTTCGGGAGACCGTCGGCGGGTCCGCGGAACGTGGTGCGGCTGCCCGGGACTCGCGCACCGAAGCGGGTGCGGCACCGGCGGCCGGGCAGGTCAGAACAGCTTGCCGGGGTTGAGGATGCCGAGCGGGTCGAAGACCTGCTTGATGCCGCGCTGCAACTCCACGCCCAACGGCCCCAGTTCGCGGGCCAGCCACTCCTTCTTCAGGACACCGACGCCGTGCTCCCCGGTGATGGTGCCGCCCAGTTGCAGGCCGAGCGCCATGATGTCGTCGAAGGACGCGCGGGCCCGGCGCGACTCGTCCGGGTCGGCGGCGTCGAAGCAGACGGTGGGGTGGGTGTTGCCGTCGCCGGCATGGGCGACGACGCCGATCGTCAGGTCGTACTTCTCCGCGATGGCGGCGGTGCCGTCGAGCAACTCGGCGAGGCGGGAGCGCGGTACGCAGACGTCGTCGATCATGGTGGCGGAGGCGACCCGTTCCAGCGCGGTCAGGGTCAACCGGCGGGCCTGCAGCAACAGTTCGGACTCGGCGGCGGTCTCGGCGGGCACGACCTGAGTGGCGCCCGCCGCGGTGCACAGCTCACCGACGGCGGCGAGGTCGGCGGCCGGCTCCGGAGTGTCGAAGGCGGCCAGCAGCAGCGCCTCGGTGCTGTCCGGGAGGCCCATCTGCGCCATGTCGTTGACCGCGCGGATGCTCGTACGGTCCATCAGTTCCAGCAGCGAGGGGGCGTGGCCGCGGGCCATGATCTCGCAGACCGCCGCGCAGGCGGCCGCGGTGGAGGCGAACTCGGCGGCCAGCACGAGCTGCCCGGGCGGCTGCGGCTTGAGGGCGAGGACGGCGCGGACGACGATGCCCAGGCTCCCCTCGGAGCCGACGAACAGCCGGGTGAGGTCGTAGCCCGCCACTCCCTTGGCGGTACGGCGGCCGGTCGTCAGCAGCCGCCCGTCGGCGAGGACGACGTCCAGGCCGAGGACGTACTCGGCGGTGACCCCGTATTTGACGCAGCACAGGCCGCCGGAGGCGGTGCCGATGTTGCCGCCGATGGAGCACTCTTCCCAACTGGAGGGGTCGGGCGGGTAGGAGAGGCCGTGGGCGCCGACCGCGCGGGACAGCGCGGCGTTGACGACGCCGGGTTCGACGACCGCGATCCGGTCGACGGGGTTGATCTCCAGGATCCGGTCCATCTTGACCAGGGAGAGCACGATGCAGCCGTCGGAGGCGTTGGCGGCGCCGGACAGTCCCGTGCGCGACCCCTGCGGGACGACGGGGACCCGCAGCTCCGTGGCCGTCCGCATGACGTGCTGGACCTCCTCGACGGTGCGCGGCAGGACGACCACGGCGGGCGTCCCGGCCTCGCAGAAGCTGGCCATGTCCCTGGCGTAGGAGCCGGTGACGTCCGGGTCGGTGAGGAGCGCTTCATCCGGGAGGCCGGCGCGCAGCCGTGCGATGAGGTCCATGCCCTCAAGCCTCGCATCCGTGGGCCGTACACGGAAGATCGTGTACGGCCAACGGGTCGGGGGCGGCGCGCAGCGCTGTCTTCTGGGGGCGGAGGTCGGGCGACGGGCCGTCAGAGGTTGCCGCGGCGCTCCTGCTCGCGCTCGATCGCCTCAAAGAGGGCCTTGAAGTTGCCCTTGCCGAAGCCCATGGAGCCGTGCCGCTCGATCATCTCGAAGAACACGGTCGGCCGGTCCTGGACCGGCTTGGTGAAGATCTGCAGCAGATAGCCGTCCTCGTCGCGGTCGACCAGGATCTTCAGTTCGCGCAGCGTCTCCAGCGGCACCCGGGTCTCGCCGGCCCACTCGCCGAGGGTGTCGTAGTAGGAGTCGGGTGTGTCGAGGAACTCCACACCGGAGGCGCGCATCGCCCGGACGCTGGCGACGATGTCATTGGTGGCCAGCGCGATGTGCTGGACGCCGGGGCCGCCGTAGAACTCCAGGTACTCGTCGATCTGCGACTTCTTCTTCGCGATCGCGGGCTCGTTGATCGGGAACTTGACCTTGAGCGTGCCGTCGGCGACGACCTTCGACATCAGCGCACTGTATTCGGTGGCGATGTCGTCGCCCACGAACTCCTTCATGTTGGTGAAGCCCATGACCTCGTTGTAGAAGGCCACCCACTCGTTCATCTTGCCGAGTTCGACGTTGCCGACGCAGTGGTCGATGGCCTGGAAGCGCCGCGGCCCGGGCTCCACCAGGGGCTCGACGGCCACGAAGCCGGGCAGGTAGGGGCCGTGGTAGCCGGTGCGCTCGACGAGGGTGTGCCGGGTCTTGCCGTACGTGGCGATGGCCGCCAGGACGACGGTGCCGTGCTCGTCCTCGACCTCGTGGGGCTTCTCCAGGCCGGTGGCGCCGTGCGCGACGGCGTGCTCGTAGGCGGCGCGGGCGTCCGGGACCTCTAGGGCGAGGTCGATGACGCCGTCGCCGTGCGCCGCGACGTGGTCGGCGAGGAAGCGGCCCCATTCGGTGGTGGGCTTGATGACGGAGGTGAACACGAACCGGGCGCCACCGGATTCGAGCACGTAACTCGCGGTCTCGCGGCTGCCGTTCTCCGGGCCGCGGTAGGCGACGCGCTTCATGCCGAACGCGGTGGAGTAGTAGTGCGCGGCCTGCTTGGCGTTCCCGACGGCGAAGACGACCGCGTCCATCCCCTTGACCGGGAACGGGTCCGCCTGCCGGGCCGTGTCGGGGGTGATGGGCTGGGGGTGCATCGTGGTGTCTGCCATGGTCGGAGCGTCTCTCCGATCCACAAGGTGCGCAATAGTTGGCGTAATTCCTGGGCATTATGCATAGCGCAGGGCCCGATCAGCCGGGCTATCTGTACATGATGACCATTGAAATCCAAGGAGCAGGCGATGGCGATCGATCATTTGGACGGGGAGCTGCTGGAACTGCTCGCACAGGAGCCGCGGATCGGGGTCCTGGAGGCGTCCCGACGGCTGGGGGTGGCCCGCGGGACGGTGCAGGCCCGGCTCGACCGGCTTCAGGCGAATGGAGTCATCCGGGGTTTCGGACCGGAGGTGGACCCGGCGGCGATCGGCTATCCGGTGACCGCTTTCGCCACACTTGAGATCAAACAGGGACAAGGTAATGACGTACGCGCCCACTTGACGACCGTTCCCGAAGTGCTGGAGCTGCATACAACGACCGGACATGGGGACATGCTCTGCAGGCTCGTCGCTCGGTCGAACGCCGATCTACAGCGGGTGATCGACCGGGTTGTGGGCTTTGATGGGATCGTGCGGGCCTCAACGGCAATCGTCATGGAAAATCCGGTTCCGTTGCGGATCATCCCGCTGGTGAAACAGGCATCGGGAGACTGAACCGAGGAGACCGAGTGAGCTTCTGGGAGTACGTCGGCACCCGGCACGCCCAGCTGCTGACGGATACGTATCAGCACGCCAGCGCGGTCTTCCAGTGCATGGTGCTCGCCACCTTGCTGGGGGTCTTCATCGGCGTCGTGACCTACCGCAGCGAATGGGCGGGCAACCTCGCCACCACGTCCACCGCCACCATCCTGACCATCCCGTCCCTGGCCCTGATCGGTCTGCTGATCCCGATCGTCGGCCTGGGCGTGCCGCCCACGGTGATCGCCCTGACCCTGTACGGACTGCTGCCGGTGGTCCGCAACTGCATCGTCGGGCTGCGCGGGGTGGACCCGTCGCTGGTCGACGCGGCCCGGGGCATCGGGATGTCGCGCACCGCACAACTCTTCCGCGTCGAACTGCCGCTGGCCTGGCCGCCCATCCTCACCGGCATCCGGGTCGCCACCCAGATGCTGATGGGCATCGCCGCCATCGCCGCCTTCGCCTCCGGCCCCGGCCTGGGAAATGAGATCTTCCGCGGGATCGCCTCGCTGGGCAGCGCCAACTCCCTCAACCAGGTCCTCTCCGGAACCCTCGGGATCGCCATCCTCGCCCTGCTCTTCGACGCCGCATACGTCCTGATCGGACGCCTGACCATCTCCAGGGGGATCCGTGCCTGAGACGCCCGAGACCACCACCACCTCCGGCGCGAGCATCCGGCTGGAGAATCTGACGAAGGTCTATCCGGGGAGTGCCTCCCCCGCGGTGGACAACGTCAACCTGGAGGTCAAGGCCGGCGAGATCGTGATCCTCGTGGGGCCCTCCGGCTGCGGCAAGTCCACCTGCCTGAAGATGATCAACCGGCTGATCGAGCCGAGTTCCGGACGGATCAGGATCGGCGACGAGGACGTCACCGACATGGACCCGGTCAAACTGCGCCGCACGATCGGCTACGCCATCCAGGCGTCCGGCCTCTTCCCGCACATGACGGTCGCCCAGAACATCGCGCTGGTCCCGAAGATGCTCGGCTGGTCCAAGACGAAGGTCAAGAACCGGGTCGAGGAGATGCTCGACCTGGTCGGCCTGGACCCGGGCGAGTTCCACGGGCGCTATCCGCGCCAGCTCTCCGGCGGTCAGCAGCAGCGCGTCGGGGTGGCCCGCGCGCTCGCCGCCGACCCGCCCGTCCTGCTGATGGACGAGCCGTTCGGCGCGGTCGACCCGATCACCCGCGACCACCTCCAGGACGAGCTGATCCGGCTCCAGCACGAGCTGCACAAGACCATCTGCTTCGTCACCCACGACTTCGACGAGGCCATCAAGATCGGCGACCGGATCGCGGTGCTCCGCGAGCGCTCGCACATCGCCCAGTTCGACACCCCCGAGGCCATCCTCACCAACCCGGCCGACGACTTCGTCTCCGGCTTCGTGGGCGCCGGGGCGGCACTCAAGCGGCTGAATCTGACCCGCGTACGGGACGTGGGCGTGGTCGACTTCCCCACCGCGAGCATGGACGACCCGCTGGAGTCCATCTTCGAACGGCTGCGCTCGGGCCCGCACAACGATCTGCTGCTGCTGGACCACAACGGGCGCCCGTACAAATGGCTGCGCCGCGGCGATCTGTCCCTCGCCAAGGAGTCGCTGGCCCGGGCCGGCACCCTGGTGGCCGACACGGTGACCCGGGACGCGACGCTGCGCGACGCCCTGGAGGCGGTGCTCACCGACAACGCCGGCCGGGTCGCGGTCACCGGGCGGCGCGGTGAGTACATCGGCGTGGTCGACATGGAGACGCTGATGAACAACGTCCACGAACTGCTGGAGGCGGACCGCCTCGAAGCCATCGAGCAGCAGCACCGGCTCCGGGAGCAGCGGGCCCGGCAGACCCAGCTGGCCCAGGAGGGCCTGGACGAGGGCGCCACCGAAGGCGGCCGGGCATGAGCCCCCGCGACGGGAACAGCCCACCCGACAACGGCCCCCGCCACCGGCACCCCAGCGACCACGAGGCGCTGGCCTTCCGCGACGGGGTCGAGATGGAGGAGCGGGAGCTGGCCGCCGGTGAGGAGCCCGCCCCGTCCGCGCCGCCCGGTGTGCGCCGGATCAGCTGGCAGAAGTGGACCTTCATGCCGGCCTTCCTGGTCGTCGCCCTGCTCATCACCTTTCTGTGGTTCCGCGGCGCCCGGCTGGACTCCATCGCCCACCAGGCGGTGGACAACGGCAAGGTGTGGCTGGCGCTGCGGCAGCACATCCAGCTCACCGCGATCTCCACCTTCTTCGTACTGATCATCGCGATCCCGCTGGGCATCGCCCTGACCCGGGGCAAGCTGCGCCGGGCCACCCCGGTCGCGATGGCCTTCGCCAACCTGGGGCAGGCCGTACCGGCCCTGGGTCTGCTGGTCCTGCTGGTCATCTGGCTGGGTATCGGGGCCCGTTCGGCGATCGTCGGCATGGTCATCTACGCCGTGCTGCCGGTCCTCGCCAACACCATCGCCGGGCTGCGCGGGATCGACCCGACGCTGACCGAGGCGGCCCGCGGCATCGGCATGTCCGCCGGCGGGGTGCTGACCAAGGTCGAACTCCCCCTGGCCGTCCCGCTGATCCTGGCCGGCGTCCGCACCGCGCTGGTACTGAACGTCGGCACCGCGACGCTGGCCACCTTCGGCGGTGGCGGCGGCCTCGGCGACCTGATCTCGGCGGGCATCGTCACCCAGCGGATGCCCGTCCTGATCCTCGGATCCGTGCTGACCGTGGCGCTCGCCCTGCTGGTCGAGTGGCTGGCCTCGCTCGCAGAACTGCTGCTGCGGCCGCGCGGCCTGGAGGTGGGGGGATGAGGAGGCACCTTGCGCACCCGGCCGTACGCCGCCCCGGGCGGCGACGGGCCCGCCCGGCCGCCGCGCTGCTCGCCCTCGTCACCGTCGCCGGCTGCGGCCTGGTCAGCGGCAGTGCGATGTCCGACACCGTGCTGCCCGGCCCGAAGGCCGGCTACCCCGACCGCCCGCTCACCGGCGCGCATCTGACCGTGACCTCGAAGGAGTTCACCGAGCAGATCATCCTGGGCCAGATGATGGGGCTGGTCTTCGAGGCGGCCGGCGCCCTGGTCATCGACAAGACCAGCATCCAGGGGTCGATCGGCGCGCGGGAGGCCGTCAAGACCGGCACCGCGGACGCCGCCTTCGAGTACACCGGCACCGGCTGGATCACCTATCTCGGCCACACCAAGCCGATCGTCGACCCCCGGCAGCAGTGGAAGGCGGTCCGCGACGAGGACCGCAAGAACGGCATCGTCTGGCTGCCCGCCTCGACCCTGAACAACACCTACGCGCTGGCGCTGAACACCGCCAACCAGAAGAAGCTGGGCGTGCACAACCTCTCGGAGGTCGCGGCGCTGTCCCACAAGAACCCCGGCGCCGTGACGATGTGCGTGGAGAACGAGTTCGCCACCCGCAACGACGGACTGCCGGGCATGGCGCGCGCCTACGGCATGAACGTGCCGTCCGCCAACATCCGCAAGATGACAGGTGGTGTCGTCTACACCGAGACGCAGAAGGGCACCTGTGCGCTGGGCGAGGTGTTCACCACCGACGGCCGGATCAAGGCGATGCATCTGCACGTCCTCGCCGACGACAAGCACTTCTTCCCCAACTACAACGTCGCCCCCGAGATCAACGCCAAGGCCCTGAAGAAGTACCCGGCCATGGCCGAGGTCCTGGCCCCGGTCACCAAGGCCCTCAACAACACCGTCGCCCAGGAGCTGAACCGCAAGGTCGACGTGGACGGCGAGGACCCGCACGAGGTCGCGAAGAACTGGCTGATCCAGGAGGGGTTCATCAAGGCGGGGTGATCCGCAGGAGGAGACCGGGCGAGCAGGCAGTACGGCGGCTCGGTGCCGGGAACGGCTCAGCTGCCGCAGCTGGGCACCTTGCCCCCGGTCTGCAGCGCCTTCAGGGCCTGCACCGCACCGTCGAGCGTGCCGACCGGGATCAGCCGCATCCCCTTCGGCAGCTCGGCCTGGGCGTCCGTGCACTCCTTGCGCGGGACCAGGAAGACCGAGGCACCGTCGCGGTGCGCGGCCTGGGTCTTCAGCGGGACCCCGCCCACCGCGCCCACCGCGCCGCCGGCGGTGATGGTCCCGGTGCCGGCGATGGTGCGCCCGCCGGTGAGGTCCTTGCCCGCGCCGTTGCCGTTCAGCTTGTCGACGATGCCGAGCGCGAACATCAGCCCGGCGCTCGGCCCGCCGACGTCCGCGAGACTCAGCTTGACCTTGATGTCCTTGGCGGACTTGCCGACCGCCCCGAGCGCGGCGCGGGTGGCGGTGTCCTGGGACTCCCGCATCTGCTGCGCATTGTGCTCGGCGATCTCCTCGGTGTTGTTGCCCACCGGGTAGACCGCCTCGCGCGGCATCACGGCCTCGTCCGTACGGAACCAGCCCTTGATCATGTCCGGCAGATGGACCGAGGCGTCCGGGCCGGTGGCCACGATCGAGGTCATCCGCAGCTGCCCGCTCGTCTTCCGGGTGGCGGCACCGGTGATGGTGATCACCGGCTTGCCCTTGTCGTCACCGAGGACATTGGCCGTCATGCCCGGATAGGCGATCGAGTACGGCAACGGCGCGAAGGCCGCGGCGACGAGGAGGGCGAGAACGAGGGCGGTGCAGACCGCCAGAGCGCGGGCGCGTGAAGACACCCCGCCACCCTAATTGACACCCGCCTCACCAGGACGTTAGGACCTGTCCTAAGGCACCGCGGCCGCACCACACAGCCACGGCGCCTTCACACCCCGCAGCCGCCGGACGGGTGCGCCCGGCCGCCTCACCGCAGCGCCTCGGACACCTCCCGGGCCGCATCGACCACCCGCGGTCCAATCCGTTCGGAGACCGTATCGGCGAGCATCACCACGCCCACGCTCCCCTCGATGCCGCTCACCCCGAGCAGCGGTGCCGCGGCGCCGCTCGCACCGGCCTCCAACTCCCCGTGCGTCAGGGCGAGTCCGGCGTCGTGGGTACGGCCCTGCCGGGCCTTGAGGATCGCCCGCCCGGCGGCCCCGCGGTCCAGCGGATGGCGGAAACCGGCCCGGTAGGCCACGTGGTAATCGGTCCAGGTCGGCTCCACCACGGCGACGGCCAGCGCCTCCGTACCGTCGACCAGGGTGAGATGCGCGGTGGCCCCCACGTCCTCGGCGAGCGCGCGCAGCGCGGGGAGTGCGGCCTCTCTGACCAGCGGATGCACCTGGCGGCCCAGGCGCAGCACGCCCAGACCGACCCGGGCCCGGCCGCCGATGTCACGGCGTACCAGGGCGTGCTGCTCCAGCGTGGCCAGCAGGCGGTAGACCACGGTGCGGTTGACGCCGAGCTTGTTGGACAGCTCGGTGACGGTCAGCCCGTGGTCGGTGTCGGCGAGAAGTTTGAGGACACGTAGTCCTCTGTCGAGTGTCTGGGAGGTCTCTGCGGTCACGACGCCCCCTCCTGGGTGAGTGGCGGCGCTCCGACGCGACGCGCTGCGAGTCCCGGAACAGCGCGCGAGGGAGGCCGCCGGCCGCATGGCACCGGCTGCGCTCCGCGGCGGCGCTGCCACGGGGCGTGTAGGTGAGCGGGACAGTAGCGAGCCGGTCCGGTGAGCGGAAGGGTCCGTCCAGAATCCGGTCCCCCCTGCCCGGAATATCCCGATAGGTCCGTCCAGAAGGTGCCCTGTGGTGTTTCAGCGAGCGCTACGTGTGTTCCAGGGAGGGTACGTATGTTCACAGAGCGAGACGCGTGGGGCACGGGGCGCGACGCGCTGCCGGGGCCCTGGGGAAACGGGCATGGGTCGGCCCCACTCCGGAAACGGATGTGGGCCGGCGCCCCCGGAAACGCACGTGGGCCGGCGCGCCACCACTGCGGCACACCGGCCCACCCGGGCCACGCACGGACTCACCGCATCCGCGTGGCCCACTCCCGTACCTTCTTGATCCGCTCGTTCAGCTGCCCGGCGGTGGCCTCCGCGCTCGGCGGGCCGCCGCACACCCGCCGCAGCTCGGTGTGGATCACGCCGTGCGGCTTCCCGCTCTGGTGGACGTACGCACCGACCAGCGTGTTCAGCTGCTTCCGGAGCTCCAGCAGCTCCTTGTGCGTGACCACCGGCCGCCGCTCGGCCGGCAGTTCCAGCAGGTCGGCCTCCTCATCCGGCCGCTTCTTGCTGTGCGCTATCTGCCGGGCCTGCCGCTTCTGCAGCAGCATCTGCACCTGATCGGGCTCCAGCAGCCCCGGGATGCCGAGGTAGTCCTGCTCCTCCTCGCTGCCCGCGTGGGCCTGCATCCCGAACTCGGCACCGTCGTAGAGCACCCGGTCGAAGACCGCCTCCGACTCCAGCGCCTCGAACGAGAACTGCTCCTGCTCGCCGGTGTCCTCGTCCTGCTCCTTGTTCGCCTCGTCCATCTCCTTCTCGGACTCGGCGTACGGGTCTTCCTCCCCGTCCTTCTTCGGCTTGTCGAGGACGTGGTCGCGCTCGACCTCCATCTCGTTGGCGAAGCCGAGCAGCATCGGGACGGTGGGAAGGAAGACGGAGGCGGTCTCGCCACGCTTACGGGACCGCACGAACCGCCCGACCGCCTGCGCGAAGAACAACGGGGTCGAGATGGTCGTGGCGTACACCCCGACCGCCAGCCGCGGCACGTCGACGCCCTCCGACACCATCCGGACCGCGACCATCCAGCGGTCCTGGGAGTGCGCGAAGTCGTCGATGCGCTGCGAGGCCCCGGAGTCGTCGGACAGCACCAGGGTGGCGCCCTCCCCCGTGATCTCCCGGATCAGCTTGGCGTACGCCCGCGCCTGCTCCTGGTCGGAGGCGATCACCAGCGCACCGGCGTCCGGAATGGACTTGCGGACCTCGCTCAGCCGCTGATCGGCGGCGCGCAGCACATTGGGCATCCACTCGCCGCGCGGATCCAGCGCCGTACGCCAGGCCTGCGAGACCGCGTCCTTGGTCATCGGCTCGCCGAGCCGGGCGGCGATCTCGTCGCCCGCCTTGGTCCGCCAGCGCATGTTGCCGCTGTAGGAGAGGAAGATGACCGGCCGGACGACGCCGTCGCCCAGCGCGTTGCCGTAGCCGTAGGTGTAGTCGGCCGAGGAACGCCGGATGCCGTCGTTCCCCTCTTCGTACGTCACGAACGGAATCGGGTTGGTGTCGGACCGGAAGGGGGTACCGGTCAGCGCCAGGCGCCGGGTGGCCGGCTCGAACGCCTCCAGGCACGCCTCGCCCCATGACTTCGAGTCACCGGCGTGGTGGATCTCGTCGAGGATCACCAGCGTCTTGCGCTGCTCGATGCGGTTGCGGTGCAGCATCGGCCGTACGCCCACGCCGGCATAGGTCACCGCGACGCCGTGGTACTCGCGGCCCAGCGGCCCCGCGCTGTACTCGGGGTCGAGCTTGATGCCTATCCGGGCCGCCGCCTCCGCCCACTGCTTCTTCAGGTGCTCGGTCGGCGCGACGACCGTCACCTGCTGCACGACGTGATGGTGCAGCAGCCACGACGCGAGCGTGAGCGCGAACGTCGTCTTGCCGGCTCCCGGCGTCGCGACGGCGAGGAAGTCTCTCGGCTGCGTCTGGATGTAGCGGTCCATGGCCGCCTGCTGCCAGGCGCGCAGCTTGTTCGCGGTACCCCAAGGGGCCCGTCCCGGAAAGGCCGGGGACAGGTGATGGTTATTGGTGGCGCTGGTGGTGGTAGTCACGGTCTCCGTCGGCTGAGGTCGGCGATCGGCAACCGCGTCAGCCTACCGGTGCTCCCGTTCACGCTCCGGGGGTACCGCACCGGGTCACCCTGGGGTGGGACCGAGCTCACATTCTTCCGCCCGTAGCCGCCGGTCCGGCTCCGCGCCGTCACCCCTGCCCGGGCCGCAGCCGGCCCGCCACCCCGGCGCCGGCCACGGCCACCACCGCCATCGCCGCGAACACGGCCGCGAAGGCCGCCGGGTGGCTCGCCCCGCCGGCCGCGGCGGTGGCCGCGGGCCCGTCCGCCGTGACCGAGCCGCCGCCGAAGGCCACGAACAGCACCCCGCTGAGGCCGACGAAGGTGACATTGCCCAGCGCGTCCGACATCTGCAGGGACGCGGAGTTGCTGCCCGCGTCCTCCGGGCGGGACAGCTTCAGCAACAGCACACCGCCGCTGGAGATGTTCAGGCCCATCCCGAAGCCGCCGACCGTCCACGCCGCCGCGACGATCCAGGCCGGCACCCCGTCGAGCAGCGCCAGCGGCACCGTCACGATGGCCGCCGCCAGCAGCACCATGCCCAGCCCCATCAGCCGCTCCCGGTACGGCTCCAGCCGCGGCCGGCTCTGTGCGTACGAGCCGAGCGCCCAGGTCAGCCCGCCCCCGGTGAGGGAGAGACCGGCCAGGGTGGCGGACAGCCCGCGCTGGGTCACCAGCATCAGCGGGACGAAGCTCTCGGCGGCGACCAGCGACCCGGCGGCCAGCCCGCGCATCAGCACCACGGTCGGCAGTCCGCGCGCCGCCCGGAACGTGCCGCGGGGCAGCAGCCGCACGATGCCCGGCACCAGCAGGGCCAGTCCGGCGGCCGCGGGCAACAGCGCGAGCCGGACCGGGTGCTGGCCCGCGTACTGCAGCAGGCAGGCGCCCACCGCGACGGCCAGCGCGAGCAGACAGCGCCGGTTGCCCAGGATCTGCCGCACGCCGTTGCCCGGGCCCGGGCGGGTCCGCGGCAGCGAGCGCAGCGCGGGCAGCATCACCGCGAGCGGCAGCAGAATCAGCACCGGGATGGAGAGGAACACCCAGCGCCAGCCGAGCTGTTCGGTGACGGTCCCGGCGACCAGCGGTCCGACGATCACCGGCATCACCCACGCCGCCGAGAACGCCGCCATGATCGAGGGACGCAGCCGCTCGGGATAAGCGCCGCCGACGACCACATACAGCGAGACCACCACCAGCCCGCTGCCGATGCCCTGCACCCCGCGGCCCACGACGAACATCCCCATGCTCTGCGCGCCGCCCGCGACCAGGAGCCCCACACCGAACGCGGCGATCCCGGCGAACAGCGGCGCGAGCGGACCGCGCCGGTCGCTCCACTCCCCCGCCAGCGCCATCGCGAACAGGCCCGCCGTGAAGCAGGACGAGAAGGCGAACGCGTACAGACCGATGCCGTGCAGCGCACGGGCGGCCACCGGCATCGCGGTGTTCACGGCGATCGCCTCGAACGCAACCAGCGAGACGACGGAGATGATGCCGAGCGTCAGGGCACGGTAGGCCCGGCCGAGGACACCGGTGCCGGAGGTGTCCCCGTCGTGGCTGCCGAGGTCGCTGGTGGTGCCGGTGTCGTGGGGGCGGTCAGCGGTCATCGGGCCAGCGTAAGAGTCATCCGGCGGCTGCGCCCCTGTCGGGGGACGGGGATCGGATCGGTCATCGGTCCTACGCCGCCCGGCCCGCGCGGGCCATCCCGCTCCGCCCGCTCACCACCCCACGTGGGGCAAGCTGTCCGTATGCCGCACTTCCGCACGTATGACGATGCCGAGCTCCACTACCGCGTGCTCGGCCCGGCCGACTCGCCGCTGCCGCCCCTGGTCTGCCTGGCCGGCGGGCCCGGTCGGAACGCCGCGTATCTGGGCGACCTCGGCGGGCTGGCCGCACACCGGCAGCTGATCATCCCGGACAGCCGTGGCACCGGCGCCTCCCCCGCCGCCGACGACCCCTCCCGCTACGCCTTCCCGCAACTCGCCGAGGACATCGAGGCCCTCCGCGCACATCTGGCTCTGGAGCGCTTCGCCCTGCTCGCACACGACGCGGGCGCCGCGGTCGCGCAGGCGTACGCGACAAGACACCCACAGCGGCTGACCCGACTGGTACTGGTCTGCCCCGGCTCCCGGCTACAGGGCGAACTCCCCGACGACGCCCGGGAGATCTTCGAAGCACGGGCCCACGAGGACTGGTGGCCGGAGGCCTCGGTGGCCGTGCAACAACTCACGGAGGCCTCCGACATGAGCGACGTACGGGAGCTGCTGTTCGCCGCGGCACCCCTCGCCTACGGGCGATGGGACGAGCCGCAACGCGCCCATGCCGCCACGGAAGGCGCCCAGTTGGGCCCGGTCCCGCGGGCCGGCTTCTGGCAGGGCGTGGACGAGCAGCTGCGCCTGGCTCTCCTGTCCGGCCTGCGTGAAGTGACCTGCCCCGTGCTGGTGCTGACCGGTGACCGCGACGCGGTGGCCGGCATGCGAGCCGGCGAACTCGTGGCCGCATCCTTCCCGGACGCCCGGGTCCGCCCCCTGCACGAGGTGGGCCACTACCCGTGGGTGGACGAACCCGACCTGTTCGCCCCGGTGGTGGAGGAATTCCTGCACGCGGTGTGAGGGGTAAGGAGGGGGCGGAGGGCGGGCGGACAGGGCCGAGGACGGGCGGGTCCGGCTACGCAGGGCGTCATTCATGACCCCCGTATTGCCGCTTGTTGCCGCACATTGCTCCCCATTGCAGCTCTGTGGCAGCCGGCCCCACGCCCTTGCCGGGCACCCGGCCCCGCGGCCTACAGTCGGGAACACACCGCACCCCGGCCGTGTGCCCGAGTGGTTCAGGGGCTCGCCTGCAAAGCGAGTTACGTGGGTTCGAATCCCGCCACGGCCTCTGGCGCCTTGACCAGGCAAAGGAAAAGGGCGGCACCCCAGGAGGGGTGCCGCCCTTTGGCCGTCCGTCTCAGTTCCCGTCTCATTTGGCAGCGACCACACGACCAAACAGGCGCCTTGGCCTCACCGGTCGAGGTAGGGCGTACATCTCATCGACCTCCAGGGCAGATTTGGAAGCCGACCGCCCTCGCTTTTGTGATGGCCTCCCCGCCCACACGCCCGCCCTCGGCGATATAAGGATTGGCGTCCTCTCCCCCCTCCTCCATCACATCGGCAGCAATCTCGTATTCACGTATGGACCCCAAGGCCAGGGACTGGGCTTCCGGAACTTTCTCCCTCATGTCTGCATAATCGGGGACAGCGAGGGCTTGCCAGTCACGGACCACTGCGCCGAGGACCTTATTCCTCTTGCGAAGGTGCGCAGCATAAGCTCTCGGATCACCTTGCCACGGCCCATCCCCCAACTCCGCAAGGGCTGGACCGTATTTTGCGCATGCCGCATCGGACGCCTCAAGATAGGAAGCGAAGGCCTCTCGGGCGGACTTAACCCGATCTTTGTCCTTGTGGTCATTACCGTAGTAGACAACGAAGATGGCGACCAGTAGGGCTGCTGCCCCTAAAAGCACGCCAATTAAGGCCAACCGCTGCTCTCTTGTCCAGCCGGTTGGGGGCGCCGGTACGCCAGGGAAAGATGGTTCGCCTGTGGGAGGTGGTTCGCCGGTTGCCATTTGTCGCTCCAATGACCCTGCCGTCCTTGGAGCGTCGAAAGTAGACGTCTGGCAAGGTCGCCGCCAGGGCGCACGAAGGCGCACGAAGGCGCACGAGAGCGCAAAACGTTGCGAAGCATCGTCATGTGCCCCCAAAAGCTTTAAGAAGCACCATGGGCACCACCTCTAAAGCATCAAGCGCACTTTACCCTTCCTCCATTCGCTCCCGACAAATCCACCTTGGACCAGGAACTCACAGCCAACCACCTTCTTAAATCCTGTCAACGTCGCCACCACTTCTGGTCGATACAGCCGATTCAATGAACGAGATGAGCTTTAGCCACGCTAGAACGTGACCACAACCACGCACACCAACGCGATCATCGAGATTGGTGGCAAACTTACGCAATGCAGAGCTTCACGTGCCCCCTCGGGTGCCCCGACCGCTAGGTCGGGGCATAGGGCTTCGGCATCCGTTATGGATCAGCTAGCGCTATTCGTAGTCTGCCCATTCGGCCGCCAAATGAGGTCGTCAACTTGCTTTGCCACATCGGCCCGCACCGCGTCGACCATGTGCTGATACCGGGCGGCCATGGCAGTCGTCGACCATCCCATGAGGCCCATGACGGCCCGCTCGGGTACCCCGAGGATCAGCAGAACCGTGGCGGCCGTGTGGCGCGCGTCGTGCAGACGCCCGTCCCGAATGTTCGCCTCTTTCAGCAGGGCCTTCCACTCGGTCCAGTCCCGGCGGTGGGACGGGCTGCGGCCGTGCTCTTCCGGCACCGAGAGACGTCGTAGACCCGGCCACCACGCTCCCGGCCAACGCCTGACCGTCGCCCCGCGCGGGCTCAAGGGGTGGGCAGGCCGCCCGGGCGGGCAGGCCGGCCGAAGCGAACCGGTACGCCGGGGGAGTACAGCACGCTGACCGGCGGCCCGGTCGGCGACGGCAGCCCGGCGGCGGTCACCAGCTCATCCTCACAGTGCAGGAGTTCGGCCCGATGCAGGGGCCAACGCGGGTGGGTGTTCGGCAGATACACCGGTCGGTCGAAGAAGGCGTTGTGCATGCCCCAGCGGGCGGTCAGGAAGTGTTCGAGGGCGGTCGGCTCCTCGATCCGCCCGCCGATGCGCACCGCGATCCGACAGCGCGCCCCGCGCGGCCCCGGCCACCGTCGGCTGCTGGTGTAGCTGATGGTGTCCGCGTCACGGTGGATCGCCATCCTGGCCCACATGTAGGGCAGCCGGAAGGCGCTGCGGGCGACGGCCACCGGCAGCAGCCGCGAGGCCTCCAGCGAGCGGAACACCACGCCGCGTCGGCCGTGCCGGTCCACCGAGTAGAGCCGCACGTTGGTCTCGGGAAAGGTGCCGAGGTACGGGACACCCGGCACCCTGAACCAGCCCACCCGGTGCATCCGGAACGCCACCAGGCCGATGTAGGTGAGCCCGTCGTGGGTGTCGGGCACTGTCCCGGCCGGCAGGAACGGCGCCACGTCCGCGGGGTCGGCGGCCCAGTGCAGGAACGACAGGTCGAGCCAGGACTGGGTGAGCAGCGTGTCCGGAACCTCGTGCACCGGATCGGGCGTTATCGGCTCCGCAGGGACAGGGGAGAGCGACATCGCGTCAGCATCGCACACGTCTTCGACCGCCGACAGGGCCCCGGTCGGTTCGTCGCACGCAGGCACCCAGGCACGCAGGCACGCAGGCACGCACGAACCGAACCCGAAACCGGGCCACATACACCCGCCCACCCCCCGAAGGGGGGTGGGCGGCGGGGAAACAACCCCCGCGGCGAGAAAGCAACCCCCGCAGCGGCCAACACCCCCTACTGCTGCGCCACCTGTGCCACCGCCGCCTGTGGGCGGATCGGGAGGCGGCCGATGGGGCGGCCGGTGGCGGCGCGGACCGCGGAGGCCACGGCGGCCGGTGAGGTGACGACCGGGACCGCGCTGGCGGGCTTGGCGCCGAAGGGGGCGACCACGTCCCGCTCCTCGACGAGCTTGACGATGCGGATGTCCGGCGCGTCCAGGGCCGTCGGCAGGGCGTAGCCGGTCAGGTCGGGGTGGCGGACCTGACCGCGGGCGGTCCGCAGGTTCTCCATCAGGGCGGCGCCCAGCCCCTGGGTGACACCGGCCTCGATACGGGCCCGCAGCTGGCGGGGGTTGAGCACCCGCCCCACGTCCTGGGCGACGGTCATCTCCACGACCCGGATGGTGCCGAGCTCGATGTCGACATCGGCGACACAGCGGATCGCGCAGAAGGCGAGACCGACGAACGCATCGCCCTGACCGCTCTCGTCCAGCGGTTCGCTCGGATGCGGCCGGCACTGGGCCGTGGCCCACAGTTCCTTGCCGTCCAGCGCCTCGGCAACGGTGGTGCTGAGCACCCCGTCGTAGGAGGTGATCTTGCCGTCGTTGATCTGCAGCAGCTCGGTGGACATGCCGAACTTGTGGGCCAGCGGCTGGAGGAGCTGCGTACGGACCATCTTCGCGGCGCGCTCGACGGCGCCTCCGGAGACCCAGGTGTGCCGGCCGTGGCAGGCCGGGCCGGCCGGCGGCTGGTCGGTGTCGACGGGCGCGACGTGCACCTCCTCGACGCCGAGCGTCTCCTGCACGATCTGCCGTGCCAGGGTGGAGAACCCCGAACCGGTCTCGACGGCGGCGCAGATGACGGTGGCGACCGAGCCGCTGACCTTGACGGTGGCGGTGGAGACCTCGTCGGTGCCCTCCGCGCCGAGCATGTGCACCATGCCCAGCCCGTAGCCGACGCCGCGGCGCACCGCACCCGGCTCCCCCGCGCCCTCGGGGCCGCCCGGCAGGAGCCACTCCGCTTCGGGTGCATCCTTGGGCAGCTCGGGAAGCGGCGCTTCCTTGACGGCATGCAGGAGTTCGGCCACCGGGGCCGGGCAGGTCACCGTCTGCCCCGTGGGGAGCAGGTCGCCGGTGGCCATGACGTTGCGCAGCCGGATCTCGTCGGGCTCCATGCCCAAGCGGGCGGCCAGCTTGTCCATCTGGCCCTCGTAAGCGGCGCAGACCTGCATCGCGCCCTCGCCGCGCACATGGCCGGACGGCGGGTTGTTGGTGCGCACCGCCCAGCCGTCCACGACGGCGTGCGGGACGACGTACGGGCCGCAGGAGAAGGAGACGGCGGCGGCCAGGGCATCGGCGGAGGTGTCCGCGTAGGCGCCGGCGTCCATCAGGATCTGCGCCTCCACCTTGACCAGGGTGCCGTCGGCGTCCGCGTGGTGGCGGTAGCGCAGCAGCGTGGGGTGGCGGTGGGCGTGCGTGAGGAAGGACTCCTCACGGGTGGCGGCGAGCTTGACGGGGCAGCCCGTACGCAGCGCCAGCAGACCGAGCGCGAGCGAGACTCCCGGGTCCTCGCGGTCGGCGGTGGCACCGGGGACTCCGGTCACCACGACCTTCACCTGCTCCGGCGCGAGACCGAAGGAGGCGGCGGCCAGATCGCGGTCGGTGTGCGGGTCCGTGGAGGCGGTGTAGATCTCCACGCCGCCGTCGGGGCGCGGCACCGCGAGCCCCGCCTCGGCCCCGATGGGCGCCGGGTCCTGGCGGCCGATCCGGTAGAGCCCCTCGACCATCACCTCGCCCACGGCGTCGGCGTCGCCGAAGCGGAGCGGGATGTGCCGGATGAGGTTGCCGTCCGGGTGCAGCGGCTCGGCCTCGAAGGCCAGTTGGGGGTCGGTGACCGCCTCCTGGACCTCGTACTCGACGGCGATGGCGGCGGCGGCCAGCCGGGCCGTGTCGGGGTGGTCGGCGGCCACCGCGGCGATCGGCTCGCCGTGGTGGCGGACCTCGTCCTTGGCGAAGACCGGGCGGTCTGCGGTGCCCCGGCCGTGCGCCGCGTCGCCGGGGACGTCCTCGTGGGTGACGATGACGCGTACGCCCGGCATCTCCACGGCGTGCTTGGTGTCGATGGACAGGATCCGTGCGCGCGGGTGCGGGGAGCGCAGCACCGCGGCCCACAACAGCCCTTCGGCCCACAGGTCGGCGGCGTACGGGAAGGTGCCCTCTGTCTTGGCCGACGCGTCCTCGGACGGCAGGGAGACGCCCAGGCCGTGCGGCGGCGGCTCGTCGGGGATCTGGACGCCCGCCGCAGGGGTCGCGGTGACGGCGGCTGCGCCGTCGGACGTGCCACTCATGCCGAAACCTCGCTTCGCTCGGCCTCGCATTCGCTCAGCGCGCACCTCACCCTGCTGCTCCCCCGGCCGCCGGCCGGGGAGCCCCCCATGCTGCGCTTGCTCATGCGGAGCCTCCCATGTGCGGATCCTGGTCGTGCGGGGCGTGGCCCATGGGGTCGGCGGGGCCCGCCTGGTGGGGAATACGGGCGGTGTCCGCCGGCGCCTCCCCGCCCGTCTCGTCCTCCGCGGGGTCGGCGGCCACCGCGCGGGCCTTGACGACCTCCTCGACGGCGTCCAGCACGCCCCGGTAGCCGGAGCAGCGGCAGAGGTTGCCGCACAGTGCCTTGCGGGTCTCCAGCTCGCTGGGGGCGTGGTTGCCCTCCAGGAGGTCGTGGACGGTCATGGCCATCCCCGGTACGCAGAAGCCGCACTGCACCGCACCGGACGCGGCGAGCGCGCGCTGTACGTCGGAGGGCACGCCGTTCTCCGCGAGCCCCTCGACGGTACGGACCTCGCTGCCGGCCGTGGTGGCCGCGGGCACCAGGCAGGACGCCACCAGCCGGCCGTCCACCTGGACCGAGCACGCCCCGCACTCGCCCTGCGAGCAGCCGTCCTTGGCGCCGGCCAGGCCGAGCCGCTCGCGCAGGACGTAGAGCAGTGATTCGCCGATCCAGGCGTCGGTGACCGGCCGGTCGATGCCGTTCACCCGCAGCACGAAGGAGGCGGCGGGGTGTTCGTCGTGATCGTCGTGATCGCCGTGGACATCGAGGCCGGAGCCGGACACCGGGTCCGGGTCGGCGGCGTCGGCGAGGGGCTCGATGCCGACGAGGGGCTCCCCGTCGCCGGCGGTTCCGTCGCCGATGCGGTCGTCCGTGCTGGCACCGTCGTCGGCGTCCCTGCCGTCCTCCGGGCCCGCGAAGTCCTCCGGGCCCGCGAAGTCGTCGGGGTCCGGGTGCGCGCCGGGCTCGATGTGCGCGCCGGGCCCGTTGGTCTCCTGCGGGGCGTCCTGCGCGGCACCGTCGTCCTCGGACGCGGCCGAGTCGGCCGGGTCGTCGGGGTGCGCGAAGTCGCCCGGATCCTGCGGCTGTTCGCCGTCGACTCCCCGGGCCGGCCATCCGCCCACACCCGCCATGTCGGGCATGTCCGCCATCGCGTCGGACGGGTCGGCCGCCTCCTGCCGCTCCGGCGCCCCGTCGTGCGACGGCTGCGCCGCCTCCGTGGCCGGGGGCCACTGGGCCAGCGCATCGGCCGGCAGCGACCAGTGCCCGGTCGCCTCGCCGGCCGCGGGGTGCAGGCCGCCGCCCGTCGCGTACGGGTCGCCGCCGCCGGGCAGTTCGGGCTCGGCGCCGGGGCCGGAAAGACCGCGCTCGTGTGCGTACGGGTCGCCCGCGGGGACGCCGAAGGGGTCGTGCGCCTCCCCGCCGTGCGCGGTCTCCTGCGGCTGCGCAGGGTGCGCCTGCGTCCCGCCCGCCGCATCCTGCCCGGCGGTGAAGTTCCAGTGCCCGGTCCGGGCGGCCTCTTCGGCGTCCGCCTGGCTCGGTGCCCCGTCGTACGCGGCCGGATATCCGCCGTCCTGGTAGCCGGCGGCAGCGCCGCGCCCCGTAAGGCCCGGATGCCCCGGATGGCGCTGGTGGCCATGGGCGCCCTGATAGCCGCCGGTAAGTCCCGTATGCCCCGTCAGTTCCTCGTCGCCGAGCAGATACTCGCCGGACTCCTCCGGTCCGTCGTCCGCCGCCGCGGGGACCGACCAGGTCCCCGTGCCGCCCGCCTCCGCGCTGCCCGCCACGGGCCAGTCCACCCGCTCGCCCCACGGCGGGGCCGCCTCGGGGGCGCCGCTGTGGTACGCCGCGGTGTGGCCCTGGTGGGGCGCCTGCTCGGCATGGGCCGGGTATCCGGCGGACGGGTCGGCGTATCCGGCCGAGCGGTCCGCGAACGGCATCGTCCACTGGCCGGTGGCGGACGGGTCGGCGCCCGCGTCCGGGGCCGACGGCGGGCCGGTGTGCGGGGTGAAGGAGGACGGCGGGGTGTAGCCGTGGCCCGGGGCCGCGAGCGGTTCGGCGCCCGGGGTGCCGTAACGGGGCGCCCGTCCTTGGTAGATCCCGCTGGTGAAGCCCTCCGGGAGCTGTACGAAGGCCGTCGCCTCCGACTCGTACTCGCCGCCCTGCGGCAGCGGCTGCCAGCCCTGTTCGGGGTGCGGCTGATACGGATGGCGGTTGTCGGCGTCGCTCATGCCGAGCCCTCACTTCGCTCGGCCTCGCATCCGCGAGGCGCGCACCTCTCCATGACTGGCTCGCCGATGAGCTCGCTGCGCTCACTCATGAGAGCGCCCTCCCCAGTGCGCGGCGGGCCAGGGCTGCCACCGTACGGCGCAGGTGCAGTGCGGCCGGCGGCAGGGTGGCCGGTTCCGAACCGTCCTCGGGCGGCGCCGGGTCCGGGATGCAGGCGGCGGCGACATAGTCACCGAAGGCCCTCAGCGCCTCGGGGACCAGGCCGCGTTCGCCGTCCCAGTCGATGAGCGAGGCCACCCACTGTTCGGCCTCCAGGGGGCGCAGCGGCATGGCAGCGACCGCGCCCACCGCGCAGCGCACCCCGCGCCGGGCCGGGTCCAGGACGAGCGCCACCGACGCGGTGGCGCGGCCGGGGCCGGTGCGGCCGGTGGCCTTGAGGAAGGTCTGCGGCGCGTGCAGCAGTGGCACCCGTACGAAGCCGACGAGTTCGCCGGGGTTGAGCATCTCGCGGCCGGCCAGGAGATGGCTGACCGGGATCTCCCGGCGACTGCCCCCGGGGCCGGCGATGATCACCGTGGCTTCGAGGGCGGCGAGCACCGGGAGGGTGTCCCCCGTGGGCGCGGAGGTCACGATGTTGCCGCCGAGGGTGCCGGCGTTGCGGATCTGCGGCGGGCCGGCCGCGCGGGCGGCCGCGGCCAGGCCGGGGATCAGGGCGGCGAAGTCGGGGCGTCCCATACGGGCGAGGGTCAGGCCGGCACCGAGCAGTGCATGGCCGTCCAGGTACTGCCAGCCGCGCATCTCACTGATCCGGTTGAGACCCACCAGGGCTGCGGGTCTGAGATGTCCGGCGTTGACCGCCGCCATGAGATCGGTGCCGCCCGCGACGGGCACGGCGGTGGGCATGGCGGTGAGCGCCGCCACCGCCTCGTCGAGCGAGGCCGGCAACGTCACCGTGTGCGACGCGTGCGGTGCGTGCGTGGTCAAGCCAGCTGCCCCTTCCCCGGTGTCCCGGCAGTTCCGCTCCGCCGTACGGTACGTGCTCACAGCCCGGACGTGGCAACTCTGGCACATCTTCCCGGGCCCTCGGCGCGAGGGTCCACGAAGCGGCGGTCGGTCCCGGGACAGGGTTCTCGTCCGGTTTCGTCCGCCACCGACGGTACGGGCACTGCGGTGTGGCGCGTCGGCGGCGGCGTCCGGAAAGGTGCAGCGGGACGCGCCCGCCGGCACATGCGGTGCTCGGTACGGCAGGTGCGGGGGGACCGCCGTACCGCACCACCGTCCCAGGGACCGGCCGCACGGACGCCCTCCTTGCACCGGGGCTCACACGTTTGGGGGCGCCCCGTCGATCGGGCGTCCGAGGACTCCGGGCCGTTTCTGCCAGAGGAGGGGGCCACCGGGCAGGCGGCAGTCGACACCGAGGGCGTCGCGCAGTGGACGGCCGTCCGCCGGGTGAAGTCCTGGTGGTCGAGGCGCTGCTGGCCGTCCATGACCTCGGCCCGGGCGTTGACCTGGGGCCCAGGACGTGCGCGGCCCGCTCCGGGGACGGTTCGGGCGGCACCGGCTCGAAGCGGTGGACGCCCTCCAGGATTTCGCCCCCACCGATCAGCCAACGGCCGCGGGCGGCGAGCCGGCGGTCGAAGTGCCCGAGGAACCAGCTCTGCAGCGCGCCCTCGCCGGCCGGTGGCAGCTCGGCCCTCCGCGCCCGGGCGGTGGCGGACGCCCGCCACTGGTCCGTGGGGCATTCGTCGCCGCCGAGGTGCACGAACGGCGACGGGAAGAGCGCCGGGACCTCCGCCGGCACGGGCTCGTAGAACCGCAGGGGGGTGTTGTCGGTGGGTGCCAGTACGTTGGGGTTGACGCCACGTTGGGGTTGACGCCCCAGGTGTCCCCACACCCTGCGCAGCACCAGAACGCCGACGGGCCCCGGCCCACGAGGGACCCGGGCCCATACCGAGGCGGGGTGTCAACGCAACCACCGCACGCCGCACGACGCACAGCCGGACGGCCGGACGGCCGGACCGCGTCCTCAGCCCGTCACGCTGCTTGCGCTCGCGCACGACCGGCCGTCGCCGGCCGGGAGTTACGGTCCGCGGTCGCTACTTCTTGCCGCCGTCCTTGCCGCCCTTGTCCTTGTCGCCGCCGGCGCCCATGGACTCGAAGATCTCCTTGCACATGGGGCAGACCGGGTACTTCTTCGGGTCGCGGCCCGGGACCCAGACCTTCCCGCACAGCGCCACGACGGGCGTGCCGTCGAGCGCGCTCGCCATGATCTTGTCCTTCTGGACATAGTGGGCGAAGCGCTCGTGGTCGCCGTCGCCGTGCGACACCTGCGGTGTCGGCTCTACGAGGGTCCCCGTACCTGCCCCGCGCTCGGGCTCAACAGTGCTCATAACAGCCAAGGGTACTCACGCCCGCCACAACCCGGGAGCGTCGGCCCGGTGCCGGTGCCGGGCCGGGCGCACGACCCCCAGGACTACGAGGCGACCGCCATACCGCCCCGGTCGCCGGCCGTCAGGCCGAGCTGCGCGGCGAAGGCCAGCGCGGCATCGGGCCGGACGTCGTACCAGGAATCCTTGTCGCAGACCGCGTCCAGCAGCGCCGCGATGTCCGGCGCCGCTACCGTGCGGGCCGCGGCGAGGGCGAGGAAGGCACGGACCGCCGCACCGGGGTCGACCTCCGTCTCCGCCCGTGCCACGAGGTCCTCGACGAGCTTGTCGATCGCGGCGTCACCGGGCGCTGCCCAGTTCATCGCCATCTCCAGGCCGTCGTCCGGCATCTTCGCGGGATAGGGCGCACGGGCCCAGCCGCCGTCCTGCCACCAGTAGACGAAACCGAGGAGATTGCCCTCGGCGTCGTCCCGCAGCCGCTCCCGGGGCAGCCACTCCGGGCCGCCGGCCAGGAAGTCGATCCGCCGGCCCCCGTCGTGGGTGTAGCTGCCGTCCGAGTCCTGGCCGCACAGCAGCGCCCGGCCGCCCTCGAACAGCTGCAGCCGCCACCAGTAGCTGCCGCCGTCGTTCCAGCACTGCAGGCCGTTGCGGCCCCAGCTGTATTCGTCCCCGTCGTCCACGCCGGCGGCCACCACCGCCAAGGTCGCGGCGCGCGCCCACAGGCGCTCCGGATGGTCGAGGTCCTCGGGCACGCTCGGCCTGTGCATGGCGCTCTCCCCCGCTTGTCCGGCGCGGCCCCGCCGACGCGGCCGCACACCCGCCTGTCACCACCGAACCCTAGCGACGGGGTCCGACAATTCCCCATGACCGAGCCGTCACAATAATCCAGTCGTCAACAAAATCCGGGCCCTCGCGCCGGATTGCGGGCAGCCGCCCGGCCGACGCGCACCCGCGCCAGGACGGGGTTCAGAGACCTTTGACCGGGCGTCCTCCCCCGCCACCACGCGCACCCGCGCCCGGACGGCGTTCAGTTCAGCGACGGGTCGTCCGGATATGTGGCCACCATCGCCAGTTCGTTGCGCTGGCGGCGCAGCACCGCGCGCCACAGCTGCTCCGGGTCGGGCGAGGAGACATCGCCGGGCTCGGACTCGACCACGTACCAGGCGCCCTCGACGAGCTCGTCCTCCAGCTGGCCCGGGCCCCAGCCCGCGTACCCGGCGAAGATCCGCAGGCTGCCGAGCACCGCCGCGAGGAGTTCCGGCGGAGCCTCCAGGTCGACCAGACCGATCGCGCCGTGCACCCTGCGCCAGCCCAGCGGCTCGTCACCCGATTGGACGTCCGCCCGGTCCGCCGCCGGGGCGGCCGGGGCGCCGGCCGGCTCCGCGCCGTCGCCGCCCGCCAGCGCGCTCCCGTCCACGGAGGGGATGCCGCCCTCGCCGGACATCCCGCCGGGCACCACGGCCACCCCGAGCGCGGAGTCCAGCGACACCGGGCCGCCCTGGAAGACCACGCCCGGCTCGCCGGCCAGCGCGGCCCAGGGGGCGAGGATGTCCGCCACGCCGACCGGGGTGGGACGGTTGAGGACCACGCCGAGGGAGCCCTCCTCGTCGTGGTCGAGGAGCAGCACCACCGCGCGGTCGAAGTTCGGATCAGCGAGCGCGGGTGTCGCGACGAGCAGCCGCCCTGTGAGCGAGGACACCTCGGTCATGGCCACATGATCCCGCACTTCTGCCCGGAGCGGGGAGTCAACGCCGAGGCCCGTGCGAGAGCAGGGCAGGGCGTACGGCGGCAGCACCGGCGCACGACCTCGACACCAGATAGCCCATTCAAGACAATCCCCGGCAATTTCAGCCAAAGGTCGATTACAGATCCAAGGCGGAAGGTAGCGGAGCGTGTTGTCGCAAAGCCATTACACACGCGAAACCTGCACGGGCCTACGGACTCACCCCCGGCCGCCCTTACCATTTCAGCTTGGCCCCTGCCCGTCTCCAGGAACGCGAGATCCATGACCGTCTCTACTGACGACGTACTGCTTGTCCACGGCGGCACCCCGCTCGAGGGCGAGATCCGGGTTCGCGGCGCGAAGAACCTTGTACCGAAGGCCATGGTCGCCGCCCTCCTCGGCAGCGGCCCCAGCCGGCTGCGCAATGTGCCCGACATCCGCGACGTACGCGTGGTGCGCGGGCTGCTGCAGCTGCACGGCGTCACGGTGCGCCCGGGTGACGAGCCGGGGGAGCTGATCCTCGACCCGTCGCACGTCGAGAGCGCCAACGTCGCTGACATCGATGCCCACGCGGGTTCCTCGCGGATCCCGATCCTGTTCTGCGGCCCGCTGCTGCACCGCCTCGGCCACGCCTTCATCCCCGGCCTCGGTGGCTGCGACATCGGCGGCCGCCCGGTGGACTTCCACTTCGACGTGCTGCGCCAGTTCGGCGCGACGATCGAGAAGCGCGCCGACGGGCAGTACCTGGAGGCCCCGCACCGACTGCGCGGCACCAAGATCCGGCTGCCGTACCCGTCGGTCGGCTCGACCGAACAGGTGCTGCTGACCGCCGTCCTGGCCGAGGGCGTCACCGAGCTGTCGAACGCCGCCGTGGAGCCGGAGATCGAGGACCTCATCTGCGTACTGCAGAAGATGGGCGCGATCATCTCCATGGACACCGACCGGACGATCCGGATCACCGGTGTCGACAAACTCGACGGCTACACCCACCGCGCCCTCCCGGACCGCCTGGAGGCCGCCTCCTGGGCGTCCGCGGCGCTGGCCACCGAGGGCAACATCTTCGTCCGCGGCGCGCAGCAGCGGTCGATGATGACCTTCCTCAACACCTTCCGCAGGGTCGGCGGCGCCTTCGAGATCGGTGACGAGGGCATCCGCTTCTGGCACCCGGGCGGTTCGCTCAACGCCATCGCCCTGGAGACCGACGTCCACCCCGGCTTCCAGACCGACTGGCAGCAGCCGCTGGTCGTCGCGCTGACCCAGGCGTCCGGCCTGTCGATCGTGCACGAGACGGTGTACGAGTCCCGGCTCGGCTTCACCTCCGCGCTCAACCAGATGGGCGCACACATCCAGCTCTACCGCGAGTGCCTGGGCGGCTCCGCCTGCCGCTTCGGCCAGCGCAACTTCCTGCACTCCGCGGTCGTCTCCGGACCGACCCGGCTGCAGGGCTCCGACCTGGTCATCCCCGACCTGCGCGGCGGCTTCTCGTATCTGATCGCGGCGCTGGCGGCGCAGGGCACCTCCCGGGTGCACGGTATCGACCTGATCAACCGCGGCTACGAGAACTTCATGGAGAAGCTCGTGGAGCTGGGCGCCAAGGTCGAGCTCCCGAACGGCGCACTGCGCAGCAACTGACCACGGCACAGCGGTCTTCTCGACGGCAGCGGGCCCCGGCGTACACCGCCGGGGCCCGCTGCCGTGCGGCGTCGTCCGTGCGGCAGACAACTCGGCGGGCGCGGCGCGCCGTTCAAGCCGTCCGTTCTCGCGGCCCAGGTCTCACCCGTACGGCGGCCCCGTACGGGACCGGGACAGGGCCGGAACGGCACCGCCGAGGTCGCGCGGACCGTTCGGCCGTCGAGGGCGCCCCCAGGGGCGCCCCAGCGGCGCCCGGCGCGGGGCCGCCGACGGATCCGGCCGCGCCGGGCGGCATTTCCGGCCCCTGCAGGGCCCTGGTGGCCTCGTTGGCGGGCGTACGCCCGGCGGACTTCCCGTTGGCCGCGGACGGCCGGATCGGGCCGTCCACCGGCCGCCCGTGCCATGGAACGCGACAGAGCGGCCACCCCTGGAAGGGATGGCCGCCCTGGCGTGCCGTGCTGAGGGTCTTACTTACCCTTGGCGGCTTCCTTGAGCTTGGAGCCCGCGGAGACCTTCACGCTGTAGCCGGCCGGGATCTGGATCGGGTCGCCGGTCTGCGGGTTGCGCGCGGTGCGAGCGGCACGGTGGGTGCGCTCGAAGGTCAGGAAGCCGGGGATGGTGACCTTCTCGTCGCCCTTGGCGACGACCTCGCCGGTCACCTCGGCGAGGGCGGCCAGAACGGCGTCGGCGTCCTTGCGGGTCACCTCGGCGCGATCGGCCAGAGCGGCCACCAGCTCACTGCGGTTCATGTTTGTACTCCCGTGTTCTTCTTGCCAATGAGGCGTGAGATCGAAGCCGATGCTGCCAGGGTCCTCGGACAGTCCCCGGACCCGGGTCTGGTGCCAGACCCTCGCGCCCGATTACGCATCCTGCCCCTACCTGCGGCGGTAAAGCCAATCCGGCACCCAGGAGGGTCACACGAAAAGTGCCACTGCCTCGTTGGTGGTCACGTTCCGTATCATTCCCGCTCCGGGCCGGCCCCACAGGGCGGCGGTCGCTTGCTGCCCGCCACCCTATGGGCGCCCCAACGACGGCGTGTCCAGCGACGCGCCGACTCAGAGCGTCGTGGCGGCTGTCACAGCCGCTTCGCCGCTCTTCGCCGCGTTCCGGACCGCGTCGGCCACCGCGCCGGCGACCTTCTCGTTGAAGACGCTGGGGATGATGTAGTTCGGGTTGACCTCGTCCTCCAGGACGACGTCCGCGAGGGCGCCGGCCGCGGCCAGCATCATCTCGGTGTTCACCGTACGGGAGTGGGCATCGAGGAGGCCGCGGAAGACACCGGGGAACACCAGGACGTTGTTGATCTGGTTGGGGAAGTCGGAGCGGCCGGTGGCCACCACCGCGGCGGTCTGCCGGGCGATGGTCGGGTCGACCTCCGGGTCGGGGTTGGCCAGGGCGAACACGATCGCGCCGTCGGCCATCTTCGCGACGTCGGCGCCGTCCAGGACGTTGGGCGCGGAGACGCCGATGAAGACGTCCGCGCCGACCACGGCCTCCTTGAGGGTGCCGGTGACGCCCTCGGGGTTGGTGTTGTCGGCGATCCAGCGCAGCGGCGAATCCGGGTCGGCGTCGACCAGGTCCGTCCGGCCGGCGTGCACCACACCGTGGATGTCGGCGACGACGGCGTGCCGGACGCCGGCCGCGATCAGCAGCTTGAGGATGGCGGTACCGGCCGCGCCGGCGCCGGACATCACGACCCGGACGTCCTCGGTCTTCTTGCCGACGACGCGCAGCGCGTTGGTGAGCGCGGCGAGCACCACGATGGCGGTGCCGTGCTGGTCGTCGTGGAAGACCGGGATGTCCAGGGCCTCGCGCAGCCGCGCCTCGATCTCGAAGCAGCGGGGGGCGGAGATGTCCTCCAGGTTGATGCCGGCGAAGCCGGGGGCGATGGCCTTGACGATCTCCACGATGGCGTCGGTGTCCTGGGTGTCCAGGCACAGCGGCCAGGCGTCGATGCCGGCGAAGCGCTTGAAGAGGGCCGCCTTGCCCTCCATGACGGGCAGCGCGGCCTTGGGGCCGATGTTGCCGAGGCCCAGCACCGCGGAGCCGTCCGTGACGACCGCGACGCTGTTGCGCTTGATCGTCAGCCGGCGGGCGTCCTCGGGGTTGTCGGCGATGGCCTGGCAGACGCGGGCGACGCCGGGGGTGTAGACCATCGACAGGTCGTCACGGTTGCGGATGGGGTGCTTCGACGACATCTCGATCTTGCCGCCGAGGTGCATCAGGAAGGTACGGTCGGAGACCTTGCCGAGCGAGACGCCCTCGATGCCGCGCAGCTTGGAGACGATCTCGTCGGCGTGCGCGGTGGACGACGCGGCGATGGTGACGTCGATCCGGAGTTTCTCGTGGCCGGATGCCGTCACGTCGAGGCCGGTGACCGAGCCGCCGGAGGACTCCACGGCCGTGGTGAGCTGGCTGACCGCGGTCCCGCTGGCAGGGACCTCCAGCCGAACCGTCATCGAGTACGAGACGCTGGGCGCCGTTGCCATGGCCGACTTCCTCTGCTTTCCCTGGTGCTCTCTAAGCGGCTTCGTGGCCCGGGGGTACCGGGTCCGGAGCAATGTTGACCGATCGTCGCACCTACCTGCCGGTACGCGGTAACCAGCCACGACTTTCGGAAAGTAGATTTCACCATACGAGAGGTGAGCGAGGGTACGGAACCCCGGTGGGCGGCCCTGAGGAAGATCTCGGGCAACGGTCATCCGCCCGTCGCCCGCCGTTCAGCCGGCCCCGAACGACTGCGGGCGCCTCTCCCGCAGGAGAGACGCCCGTAGTCGACGATCAAGCGGCACCGACCCGCCATGCTCGCCTCGCGGCAAGTGGTCGCTCGTAGCGACGATGGTTGGGCCCGGGGGCTTGGATCGAGCCGGTGCCGTCACCCAGGCTAACAAACCATCCCCGGAAGCGAATCCCGTCCCGGGGGGCCGATCTGAAGACCCCTCGTACGGCGGTGCCCGGCGCCCGGCCGGGGCCGCCGTACGGGTGCCGGGCGGGGCCGGCCGGGGTCAGTCCCGCAGCAGATCGGGCACTGCGGACGCGTCCGGCTCGTCCCGCTCGGCCGACAGGACGGTCAGCTGCTGGGTGGCCCGGGTCAGCGCCACGTACAGGACCCGCAGGCCGGCCGGGGACTCGTCGGCGATCTCGGCCGGTGAGACCACGAGGGTGGCGTCGTACTCCAGCCCCTTGGCCTCCAGGGAGCCCAGCGCCGCCACCCGGTCGCCGAGCGGGGCCAGCCAACTGCGGGCCTGCTCGCGGCGGTTCATGGCCACCACGACACCGACCGTGCCGTCCACCTCGCCCAGCAGCCGCTCGGCCTCGGCGACCGTGGCCCGCGCCAGCGCCTCGTCACCGGCCGGGCCGCTGCCGTCGAAGGTGAGCGCGAAGCGGGGTTCGAGGCCCGTGGAGCGGACCGCCTTCGGCGACTGCATACCGGGCATCGCCAGCGCCAGCACCCGGGACGCCAGGTCGGCGATCTCCGCGGGGTTGCGGTAGTTCACGGTGAGCGTGAAGCGGCGGCGCGGGCGGGTGCCGAGCGCCTCGTCGCGGGCGACGGCGGCCTCGTCCGGGTCGGACCACGACGACTGCGCCGGGTCGCCGACCACCGTCCAGGTCGCGTGCCGGCCGCGGCGGCCGACCATCCGCCACTGCATCGGCGTCAGGTCTTGCGCCTCGTCGACGATGACATGGGCGTATTCGGTGCGCTCCTCCTCCAGCCGCTCGCGCCGGCGGCGGCCGCCGCCGTTGCGGTCGGCGTAGGTGGTGAGCTCCTCCAGGCCCGTCAGATGGTCCAGCGGATCGGCCTCGCGCGGGCGGGCCGGGCGCATCGGGGCGCCGAGGATCAGCTGCAGCTCGTCCAGCAGCGCGACGTCGTGCACCGACAGCGGGCCGTGTCCGTGCGCGTCCAGCCGCTGGAGGGAGCGGGCCAGTTGGCGTACCTCGCGCTGGTTGAGGGTCCGGCGGGCCCAGCGGCCCAGCAGCCGCTCGTCGGCCATCGCGGCCAATACGCCGCGCGGGGTCAGCTCGGGCCACCAGCTGTCCAGGAACTCCTGGAAGTCGTGCTCGGTGGTGATGTCCTCGTCGAAGCCCTCGCGGGCCTCGGCGGCGAGTTCGGGGTCGGTGTAGCGGCGGGCGGCGCCGGACTTGGCCCACAGCGCGTCCAGAATCAGCCGGCGGGCGCGCGGGCGCAGCAGGTTGACCGGTGCGGTGCCGCCGAGCGCGGACTGCCGGATGGCGTGCAGTTCGTCGGCGTCCAACTCGATCCGGCCGCCGAAGGCGACGACCCGCAGCCGGGCGGGGGCGGCCGCGGCGGGCCGCGGGGATCTGGAGCGCGTGCGGCGGGCCCGGCGGGTCTCCTGCGCGGCGCCACTGTCCGGGGGCGGGGCGACGAGGTCCTCCAGGGACAGCTGGCCGTCCTCGGCCGCCGCGGCGGCCGGGCCGGTGCCGTCCGGCGACGCCGCCGGAGCCGCCAGTTCCAGCGCCCCGCGGGCCGCCTTGCGCAGCAGCTTCTGCATCCGCGCGGAGCCCTTGATCCGGGCGACGGCCTGCGAGTCGTACGCGGTCGCCTCGGCGCCCTCCACCAGCGAGCCCAGGGCCCGGATGGCGACCTGGCCCTCCTCGCCGAGGGAGGGCAGCACGCCTTCGGTGTACGCGACCAGCAGCGGCGTCGGGGAGACGATCAGGATGCCGCCCGCGTAGCGGCGGCGGTCCTGGTAGAGGAGGTAGGCGGCGCGGTGCAGGGCGACCGCGGTCTTGCCCGTGCCGGGCCCGCCCTCGACCTCGGTGACGGAGGCGGCGGGGGCCCGGATCACCATGTCCTGCTCGGCCTGGATGGAGGCCACGATGTCGCGCATGGTGTGGCTGCGGGCCCGGCCCAGGGCGGCCATCAGCGCACCGTCACCGATCGCCGGCAGCTCCCGGCCGGCCAGCGTCGCGGTGACCTCCGGGCGCATCAGATCATCCTCGACGCCGAGGACCTTGCGGCCCTTGGAGCGGATCACGCGCCGGCGGACGACCCGGCCGGGGGCGACCGGGGTGGCCCGGTAGAAGGGCGCGGCGGCCGGCGCCCGCCAGTCGATGACCAGCGGGGAGTAGTCCGCGTCGAGGACCCCGAGGCGGCCGATGTGCAGCGTCTCGGCGATCTCGGCGCGGTTGTCCTCGATCGCGCCGTCGGCGGGCTCGACGGAGGTGAAGGCCCCGTCCGGGCCCTTCTTGCCGTCCTTGCCGAGGAGCAGGTCGATCCGGCCGAAGAGGAAGTCCTCGTACTCGGAATTCAGCCGGTGCAGATGGACGCCGGCCTGGAAGACCTGGGCGTCGCGCTCGGCGTACGCGCCGGGCGTGCCGACCTGGCCGCGCTTGGCGGCGTCGTCCATCAGGAACTCGGCCTCGTGGATCTTCTCCTCAAGGCGCCGGTAGACGCGGTCCAGATGCGTCTGCTCGGCTTCGATCTCGCGGGCGCGAACGGAATCCGAAGCGTGGTCCGGTGCGTGCGTGGCGTTGTGCGCGGCCACCCAGGCCCCCTTCTGCTGTGCGTAGGGCAGCCGTCAACCGTACGCGAACCGGGCATCATGCGCACCTGGTCAGAAGGACAAAGTCGGACGAGTTCGGTCGGATGTTGATGCAGGCCATGGCTGTGGGGTGACGCAGACCGTGGCTCCGGGTGGGGCCGGTCGGGGGACGCGCCGGTCCGGCACGGGGAGGTGCGTGACCGGCGCCCCGGGCCGCACCGGGCCGGGGCGCCGGGGGCGGGCCTCAGACGTTCACCTTCGCCAGCCGCTTGCCGTCCAGTGTGTTGATCTCGAAGTGGTCGATGTCGCCGCGGTTGAGGGCCGCGCCGCCCGCCGCGTAGAGGGGCTCGCGGTTCCACTTCGCGGTGCTGCCCGGGATGCCGTAGCCGCCCTTGGGGACGGCCCAGGTGGTGACGGTCTGCCGTTTGCCGTCCTTGCCGACGGCGACCAGATCGCAGGCGAGCGGCCCCTTGACGTTGGCGAGCTCAAGGACGACCTGGGTGCCCCAGGGCTTGGCGGCCATGGAGACGCCCGCCGACACCTTGGTGTCCGGGTCGACGGAGCTCACCTTCTCGCCCGCCGCGTACTGGGCCCGGACGGCGTTCGCCAGCGGCGGCGCCGGAGGGCTCTGCGGGGACTCCGCCCCCTTCAGCGCGAAGGTGGCGAGCGGGCCGCCGACGATCAGTACGACCGCCGCGGCGACCAGGAACAGCCGGCGCCGGGCGCGGCCGCGCCGGGTGGTGGTGACCACGTCGAGCAGCCCGTCCAGCATCGCCGGGCCGGGGACGGCGGTGATCGTCTGCGGGGTGGGGGCGGACTGCTTGAACTCCGCCATCACCGGCGTGAGACGCATCAGTTGTTCGAGCTCGGCCGCGCACCGGTCGCAGCCGACGAGATGCGCCTCGAACCGGTCCGCGTCGGCAGCGTCCAGGACGCCCAGGGCGTAGGCGCCGACGTCGGTGTGCCGGTCCGGCGGCATGGGCGGGGTCACTCCGTTACTCCTCGTTCCTCGAGCGAGAGCTTCAGGGAGCGCAGCGCGTAGAACACCCGGGACCGCACGGTCCCGGCCGGCACCCGCAGCACTTGTGCCGCCTCGCTGACCGTACGCTCCTTGAAGTACGTCTCGACGAGGGCCTCTCGGTGGGCCTTGCTCAGATCGCTCAGCGCCTCGGAGATCGTCATCAGCCGCAGCGCCCGGTCGATCACATCGGCGGCGGGCATCGTCTCCAGGGGCGTCGCATCGACCTCTTGCGGCCGCGCCTTGCGGCTGCGGTGCCCGTCGATCACGATCCGCCGGGCGACGGTCACCAGCCAGGGCCGGATGGAGCCGGTGGCCCGCTGCAACTGATCGGCGTTGCGCCAGGCGCGGACCAGCGTCTCCTGCACCACGTCCTCCGCGCGATGCCGGTCGCCCGCCACCAATCGCAGGACGAAGGCGAGAAGCGGGCCCGCATGATCGTCATAGAGGGCTCGCATGAGCTCCTCGTCAGGTGTCGTCCTGTCTGCCACGACGGCATCCTTACGCACTCCAACTCCCGGGTCGATAGCCCAGATCGCCCAAGATCGCCGGGGACCGCGCCATGAATCGGACTTGCAGTGAGGAGTACGGACGGGACGGACGGGGTGTTCAGCGGCCGGCGGAATATTTTTCCGCGCCGGGTACGGGCCCCTGACCGGCGCTTCCTTCCTGCTTCCTGCGCACCGTCGTACGCCTGCGGTGCCGCGCCACCCGCTCCCGGTTGCCGCACACCTCGCTGGAGCACCAACGGCGGCGCCGGCCGCGGGAGGTGTCCAGGTAGACCAGCGTGCAGCTCTCGCCCTCGCACTGGCGGAGCTGCCGGCGGGCCTCCGCGTCGGTCAGCAGCCCGATCGCGTCCCGGGCCACCGCGGCCAGCAGTCCGGCGCAGTCGGGCGGGCCGGGGAGCGTGCGGGCCAGGGCGCCGTCCGCGGCCCGTACGGCACATACGGCGGGCGGCGTTCCGGCCCCGGCCGCGGAGTTGAGCAGCGCCAGATCGGCGTCGGCCGCCCGGCCCCGCAGCTCGTCGTGCACCACCCGGCGCAGCAGCTCCCGCAGCGTGCGGAAGCGGCCGAGCCAGCGGCCGTCGACACCGTCCAGCGGGGTGCCGGGCGGCACCAGGCCGGCGCCGACCAGCCAGGCCCGCAACTCCTCGGGGCCGGCGAGCCGTTCGGCCGGGATGCCGTCGGCCGTGGCCGCCAGGTCCAGGCAGATCCGCCCGCAGTCGAACCGCAGGTCACCATGCGCCGCCATGTGCCTGTCACTCCTTAGGGACCACACACCTGTGCCCCCAGAGTGCCCGGCGCACGGGCCGGCCGGAACCCTCCGGAGTCAGCCACTCCGGGGAGGGGCTGCACCTGGACACAACAGGTAGACCCTGCGTGTATACATCTAGCGTATAGTCCGTTGGCGGGTGATCCACGCGCTCTCACGCTCCGGTTCGTCCATTCTGTCCGCATGTGCGCCCCGTCCGTCTGCGGGCCTGCCCGTCTGTCCGTCCGCCTGCTTGTCCGTCTGCCCGTCCGTCCGCCTGCCGCAATGCCCTCAGCCACTCCAGGACGAAGGTCTCCATGTCGCGCAAGTCCCTGCTCACGAACCGCGCCGGCCTGACCCACAAGATCGGTTACGCGGTCCGCCACCCGGCCCGGATCACCCCGTACGTCAAGCGCACCGCCCGCGACACCTGGCTGCGCCTCAAGCACCCCGACCACATCGCGTACTACCGGGCGGTGATGGCCTCCGACGCCGGCCGCAACCCGGAGGCCGCGGTCGGCAGCCGCAGCCATGAACGCTGGCTGGCGCTGGGCGAGATGCAGTTCGACTACCTGGCGGAGCACGGTCTGCGGCCCGGCCACCGGATGCTGGACATCGGCTGCGGCAATCTGCGCGCGGGCTGGCGCTTCATCGCCCATCTGCACACCGGCCACTACTACGGCATCGACATCTCGCCGGACATCCTGATATCCGCGAAGCAGACCCTGACGACCTACGGACTCCAGGACAAGCTGCCGCACTTGACGATCACCCAGGACCTGACGCTGGACTTCCTGCCGTCCGCCCATTTCGACATCGTCCATGCGCACAGCGTCTTCTCGCACTCGCCGGTCGAGGTCATCGACGAGTGCCTCGCCCACGTCGGCCGGATCCTGGCCCCCGGCGGCTTCTTCGACTTCACCTTCGACCGCACCGAGGGCACCGAACACCAGGTGCTGCGCGAGGACTTCTACTACCGGACCGAGACCCTGCTGGAGCTGGCCCACCGGCACGGCCTGGAGGCGCGCTTCATGGAGGACTGGGAGAAGCGGCCGCACGGCCAGTCCAAGATCCGCGTGAACAACCCGGCTTAGGGCGCGGGCGAGCCCCGATCCGATGGGGCGGCCCCGATCCGCGCCGGCACGCCGCTCCCCGCCGGACCGGCCCCGATCCGCGCCCAGCCGCCCCGCCGGGCCGCCCCCTCCGCCGGGCCGCTCCCCCTACTCCCCGCCGTACTTGTCCGACTCCGCATGGGGGTCCAGCGACAGCCGGTAACCACGCTTGACCACCGTCTGGATCAGCTTGGGCGCGCCCAGCGCCACCCGCAGCCGGGCCATCGCGGTCTCCACCGCGTGCTCGTCGCTGCCCGCGCCCGGCAGCGCGCGCAGCAGCTCCCCGCGGGAGACCACCCAGCCGGGCCGGCGGGCCAGCGTGCGCAGCAGCGCCATCCCGGCCGGCGGCACCGGACGCAGGGCGCCGTCCACCACCGCGGCGTGCCCGCGGATCTCCAGCCGCTGCCCGGCCACCGGCAACGGCCGCACCCGGGACGGAAGTTCCTTGCACAGCAGCTGCACCAGCGGGCCGAGCCGGAAGCGCTCCGGCTGAAGGGTGGGGATCTCCTCCTCATGGAGCGGCATCGCCGTCACCGGCCCCACGCACACCACCAGCACGTCCTGCCGCAGCGCGGCCAACACGTCCTCGCGGATGCCGCGCTCCCCCGCGCGGCGCAGCAGCGACGCGGCGGCCGGCGCACTGGTGAAGGTCACCGCGTCCAGGCCGCGCGCGAGCACCGCGTCCAGCAGCCGGTCGACCGGACCGATGTCCTCCGGCGGCATCCAGCGGTACACGGGGACGCCGATGACCTCCGCCCCGCCGGCCCGCAGCGCCTCGACGAACCCCGGCAGCGGCTCCCCGTGCAGCTGCAGGGCCACCCGGCGGCCGGAGACGCCCTCCGCCAGCAGCCGGTCCAGCACCTCGGCCATCGACTCGGAGGCCGGGGACCACTTCTCGGTCAGCCCGGCGGCCCGGATCGCGCCGCGCACCTTGGGCCCGCGCGCCAGCAGCTCCACCCCGGTCAGCCGGTCCAGCAGCGCCTCGCCCAGCCCCCACCCCTCCGCGGCCTCCACCCAGCCGCGGAAGCCGATGGCCGTAGTGGCCACGACGACATCCGGTGGATGGGCAATGAGGTCCCGGGTCACCGCGAGCAGCTCGGTGTCGTCCGGCAGCGGGACGATGCGCAGCGCGGGCGCATGCAACACCTGTGCGCCGCGCCGCTCCAGCAGCGCGCCCAGTTCCTCCGCCCGCCGGGCCGCGGTCACGCCGACGGTGAACCCGTCCAGCGGCCGGACGGCCGGTGCCGGCGCCGTCCCCTCCTGCTCACCGTGTTCCTGCTGCTGCTCGTACATGGTCGTCCCGCTTCGCCCAGAGTGGTGTACTGCCGTACCGCCGCGGCTCGGGCGGCACGCGGTGCCGAGTGCCCAGCGTGCCAACGGCACGTGACAGCTCCGGTCCTCCAGTATTTCCCCGCGGTTACGGGGCGTCGCGCGGGGGCGGCCGCGGGGCCCTCCATGCGGCCGCCCGCGCGCGATGACCGTCGCTCACACCTCTGCGTACGCCGGGCGCGCCTCCCCCTCCGCGGCCGGTGCCTGCGCCGTACGCCGTACGCGCGCCGCGGGCCGCAGGTATACGGCCCAGGTCACCGCGCCGCACACCGCGTAGCAGACCAGGAACGACACGAACGCGGGCGTGCCCGAGCCGGTCGCCATGAACGACTGCCGGAAGGCGAGGTTGATGGCCAGCCCGCCGACCGCGCCCACCGCCCCGATCAGCCCCATCGCCGCGCCCGACAGCCGCCGCCCGTACGCCGCGGCCGCCTCCCCCGCCAGCCCGCGGCGCACCGCCAGGGCCTGGAAGATCCCCGGGATCATCTTGTACGTGGAGCCGTTGCCGAGCCCCGACAGCACGAACAGCGAGATGAACCCGACGAGGAACACCGGCAGCGACTTCATCGCCGACGCCCCGATCACCACCCCGGTGGCCAGGGCCATCGCGGCGAAGGTGCCCAGCGTGATCCGGGCGCCGCCGAACCGGTCCGCCAGCCGCCCGCCGACCGGCCGGATCAGCGAGCCCAGCAGCGGCCCGATGAAGGTCAGCGACGCCGCCTGGAGAGGCGTCTGCGCGAACTGGGTCTGCAGCACCAGCCCGAAGGCGAAGCTGTAGCCGATGAACGACCCGAAGGTGCCGATGTAGAGCAGGGACATCACCCAGGTGTGCGGTTCCCGGGCGGCGTCGACGGCCGCGCCGGTGTCGTTCGTCACCGGCGCGAGGTTGTCCATGAACAGCGCCGCGAGCACCGCCGCGAGCACGATCAGCGGCACGTAGACGGCCAGCACCAGCCGTGGCTGCGCGGCCCCCGCCGTCCCGATCACCAGCAGCCCCAGCAGCTGGATCACCGGCACCCCGATGTTGCCGCCACCGGCGTTGAGCCCCAGCGCGTACCCCTTCTTCCGCAGCGGGAAGAAGGAGTTGATGTTCGTCATGGACGAGGCGAAGTTCCCGCCGCCGACCCCCGCGAGCGCCGCGACCAGCAGAAACGTGCTGTACGAGGTGCCCGGTTCGATCACCAGCGCGGCCACCGAGGCCGGCACCAGCAGCAGCAGCGCACTCATCACCGTCCAGTTGCGCCCGCCGAACCGCGCCACCGCGAAGGTGTACGGCACCCGCAGCACCGCGCCCACCATCGTCGGCATCGCCACCAGGAAGAACTTCCCGGCCGGGTCGATCCCGTACTCCGGCCCCATGAACAGCACCATCACCGACCACAGGCTCCAGACGGAGAACCCGATGTGCTCACAGAGCACGGAGAACGCCAGGTTCCGCCGGGCGATCCGCTCCCCCTTCTCCGCCCAGAAGGTTTCGTCCTCGGGGTCCCAGCGCTCGATCCACCGCCCGCCGCGCCGCCGCACGCGGCCGTCGCCACGACTGTCGGCGGGGTTGCCATCGGGGCTGTCAGTACGGGTCTCCGCGGCCTCGGCCGTCATCGCGCCTCCCAGGAGTCAGGTCTTCTCCTTGACGCTAGGGACGGCGGATTTCCGTACGGTGCCGCCCGGTGACGCGGACGAAACCTTGCACTCACGTGGTGGGGCGGGGGGTGGTGAGGGGCCGACGACCGGACGACCAGACGGCGGGTGTCCCCCAACGAGGGGGATCCCCGCATTCCCGCGGCGACCGTCGCGCTGCGTAACTACGCTGCCTCCCCAAGCGACCCCGTACTCCTCGTGAGTAGGGGTGCACACACGGTCACAGACGTCCGACCACGGGGAGTGGAAGGCCATGAAACCGCGAATGAAGCCCAGGAACCGGCACTCGGCAGCCATGGAAATCATCGGCGCACAACTGGCGCTGTTCCGCATCAATGCCGGCCTCACCCAGCGCGGCCTCGCGGAACTGACCACCGCCTCCGAGGAGACCATCGCCTCCGTCGAACAGGGCAGGCGTGCGCTGATGCCGCACCTCGCCGCCGAATTCGACCAACTCCTGAAGACGGGCGGGGCGCTGGCGGCGGGGGTGGCAAAGCTGCCGCGGAAGGAGAAGTATCCGATCTGGGCGGAGGACTTCATCGCCCTTGAGCAGGAGGCCATCTCGCTCTGTGGGTACGAGAACGGTGTCATCCCCGGCCTGCTCCAAACCGAGGGCTACTCTCACGCCACGTTCCGCAGCAATATCCCGGATCTCGACGAAGAGGCAGTCCAGGAACGCGTCACCGCACGCCTGGAACGCCAGCAGATCCTGCACAGCAATAACGCCGTCACCGCCAGCTTCGTCTTCTCCGAAGCCATCGTGCGGAGCAACCTCGGGGGCCGTGAGGTCATGCGGGCCCAGCTCATCCACCTGCGGGAGTGCGCGGAACTCACCGGCGTATCTCTGCAGATCCTGCCGCTGAACCGCGAGCACCACGCCGGTCTCGCCGGTCCGTTCGTCCTGCTGGAAACCGCCGACCATCAGCACTTCGCCTATACCGAGGCGCAACGCAGCAGCGAGCTGACATCGGACCCCGACGAGGTCAGCATCCTCACCCAGAAATATGGAATGCTGCGAATGCAGGCCCTCAACGCCGAAGAGTCCATGGGTCTGCTGGACCGGCTGCTAGGAGAGCGATGACCCATCTGACGTGGTTCAAGTCCAGCTACAGCAGCGAACAAGGCGGCAACTGCCTCGAAGTGGCATACAACTGGCGCAAGTCCAGCTACAGCAGCGATGAGGGCGGCAACTGCCTCGAAGTCGCCTACGACTGGCACAAATCCAGCCACAGCAGCGACGAAGGCGGCGCCTGCGTAGAGATCGCCGCCCACCCCACCACCGTCCACGTCCGCGACTCCAAGGACCCCCAGGGCCCGCACCTCGACTTCCCGCCGGGTGCCTGGGCCGCGTTCGCCTCGTTCGCCGCGCGTTCCGCCCTTGCGGAAACGGCCCCGTAACCGCGGCTACTCGGCCACCCGGGGCTACTCGGCCGCTTCGTACGGCGCGCCCATCCATATCGAGTCCGCGCAGACGTTCATCGCCTGGCGCTTGCCCGCCTCGTCACGGACCTCGACCGCGCGCCGGCCCGGGTAGTCGCGCGGTGCGGACACCACGGCGACATCGTTGCTGACCATGAAGGGGTCCGACGCGGCGCCCTGGCGGCAGTCCTTGTAGCGCAGGCTGGTCACCACCCTGCCGCCGCGTCGCAGGTCTATCGGCATGATCCGGCCGTGCCCGCGGGCATCGGACTCCGGCCCCTTGCCGAGGTGGACCTCGAAGGCCGGGAACCCGCGGAACACACAGGGCTTGTCGCCCGTGTTGACGACGGACAGCCGGGCGTCGCGGTGCGGGGTGTGCGGCTTCTTCTTCAGGACCGTCAGCTTCCACCGCAGGCCCTTGGTGGAACAGTTGGCGTGCAGGGCCGCCATCCGCGGCGAGCCGCAGCCCGTCAGGGCCAGGCCGGCCGTGACACTCAAGATCAGCGCGGCCGCCACTGTCGCAAGAAGTGAACGCCGTTGCACGGATTTCCCCTGTTCGTTGCTCACACACTTCCTTGTCGTTAAGGAAAGCTTCCGGGCGCCCGGGGTTGCCTGGGCCGCCGTAGGTTTTCGGTACCGCTGAATCTGACGTAGCGTCAGGCAGCTGTGCCCATCGTCTGCGCGTCCGCCTCGGGGAGCCACCATGCGTCGTCGGGCGGCGTGAGCCAGCCGTGCCGCGCGGCCCGTTCGCGGGCGGCCGCCCGCAGGGCGTCCAGCCCCGGATGCCGCAGCCCCCGCCGCCACACCATCGAGACGGGCGACAGCGGTACCGGCTCCACGAGCGGCCGCAGCACCATCCCCGGCACCTCGATGAACTCCTCGCTCGCCAGCACCGACCAGCCCCGCTTGCGCACCACCCGGACGAATTCCTGCGAGCCCTCGATCTCCGGGAACGGCGCGGCCATCGCGATACCGCGTCCCTCGAAGAGCCGCGCGGCCAGCTCCGTCCACTCGGCGGTGCGCGGATTGCCGGCACCCGCGTAGAGCGTCTCGCCGGCCAGCTGAGCGAGCGGGACCGCCGGCCGGGCGGCCAGCGGGTGCTCCTCGGGCAGCAGCACCGCCATCCGCTCCAGCCGGACCGGCTGATGGCTCAGCTGCGCCCGGACCGCGGCCGGCAGCGCGGCGATCCGGCCGAAGGAGACATCGAGCCGGCCGTCCGCCACCTCGGCCGCCGCCCCCGCCAGCCCGCTGTGGAAACGGGCGACCAGCTCCACGCTGTCCGCCACCCGCTCCCGGGCCGCCGCCAGCACCCGGTGTGCGGTGCCGACCGGGGCCCGCACGTCCACCAGCAGCGGCCGCTCGGGGGCCGGCCGGAACGCCGCGGCCAGCTCGTCGTGCGCACTCAGCACCCGTCGCGCGTACGGCAACAGCCACTGCCCGTCCGGAGTCAGCGCGACCTGCCGGGTGCTCCGGACGAACAGCGTGGCGCCCACCTCCCGCTCCAGCCGCCGGATATCGCGGCTGAGCGCCTGCTGGGCGACGTGCAGCCCGGCGGCGGCACGGGTGAAGTGCAGCTCCTCGGCGACGGCGGTGAACGCGCGGAGCAGACGCGGATCGATGTCGTACGGCATCGGGCCATCCTGGCAGTGCCGCCGGGTGCCTCCCCCACCTCCCCCTCGCCCATTGACAACTCAGGTGCGTCAATGGGCGCTGATCAGGTGTTGGACGGGCCGCGGGCGCGGCCGCGACCGTAGAGGCATGATCCTCTTCCTCGCCGCCCGGCCGGTGACCGCCCCGCCCGTACGCCCGGCCCCGCGGCCCGTACGCCCGGCCCCGCGGCGCCGCGGACGCCGCCTCCTGGCGCCCTACCACCGGATCTTCGCCCACCCCGGCACCCGCGCCTTCACGGCTGCCAACCTCCTGGCCCGGCTGCCCATGGGCATGCTCAGCGTCAGCGCGGTGCTGATGATCGCGGGCTCGCGCGGCTCGTATGCGCTGGCCGGGGCGGTCACCGCGACCGGGCTGGCGGCAACGGCGCTGGCCGGCCCGTGGACCGCGCGGCTGATCGACCGGCATGGCCAGGCCCGTGCCGCCGTCCCGGCCACCGCACTCGCCGTCCTCGGCTCGCTCTCGCTGCTGCTCTGCGTCCACTACGGCGCGCCCGACTGGACGCTCTTCGCCTCGTACGCCGCGACCGCCACCACCCCCAACACCGGCGGGCTCTCCCGTGCCCGCTGGGCCCATCTCCTGCGCGACGACCCGGCCGCCCGGCACACCGCCAACTCCTTCGAACAGGCCGCGGACGAGCTGTGTTTCCTGCTCGGGCCGGTGCTCGCCACGCTGCTGTGCACCACCCTCTTCCCGGAGGCGGGCACGGCGGTGGGCGCGGCCCTGCTGCTGACCGGGATGCTGCTCTTCGCGGCCCAGCGCGGCACCGAACCCCCGGCGGCCGCCCGGCCCGCGGCCCGCGCCCGCTCGCCGCTGCGGCTGCCCGGCCTCCCGCCGCTGCTGCTCACCTTCGTCTGCACCGGCGCGATCTTCGGCTCGATGGAGGTGGTCACCCTGGCCTACGCCGACGCGCACGGCATCCGTTCCGCCGCCGGCGCCCTGCTGGCCCTCCAGGCCGCCGGGTCCGCCGCCGCCGGGCTGCTCTACGGCCTGCTGCGCCCCACCGGCCGGGGCACCCGCCGCTTCCGCGGCTGCGTCGGCGCGATGACCGCCCTGATGCTGCTGCCGCTGCTCGCCGCCATGACCGGCGGCCCGGCGGCGCTGGCCGTCGCGCTGACGGCGGCGGGGATGGCCACCGCGCCGGCCATGGTCACCGGCATGGGGCTGGTCCAGTCCCACACCCCCGCGGGCCGGCTGAACGAGGGGATGACGCTCGCCGTGACGGCCCTGCTGGCCGGCATCGCGGCCGGCTCCGCCACCGGCGGCTGGGCCGTGGAGCAGCTCAGCGAGCCCGGCCTCGGGTATGCGGTCCCGGCTGCGGCCGCCGCCCTGGCGCTGGCCACCTCGCTTTGGCACCGGGCGTGAGCGGGTCGGCACCCGGCGTGAGCGGCTGCACACAAAGCAGCGGCCCGCGAGAATCTCGCGGGCCGCTGCTTTACATGGGATGAGTGGAGATGGCGGGAATCGAACCCGCGTCCAACGGTGCAGAATCAGGGCTTCTCCGAGTGCAGTTCGCTGCGATTTTCTCGGCCCCGGAGATCACGCGAACAAGTCTCCGACGGGCCCAGTCACTGTTTGATTTCCTTCTACACCCCGTGACCGGGTCTAGAAGTTTAGTTCCCTAGCTGATGCCAGGATCCGGGTCGGGAACATCCCCGGGCTGACACTTCGCAAGTCGCTACTTAGGCAGCGAGGGCGAAGGAATCGCGCTTGGTGTTGGCGATTATTGGTTGCGACATATGGTTAACGAGATCATTGCCGCTTCCTCGACTCGCTTCCCCTGCTTCGACATCCGCTGTCGAAACCGATCATCCCCATGTTGATTTATCAAGGTGGTGCCACACCCCTCGTGGGGTGCGGAGCCATCGTACGTGAACAACGCGTGCCGTTGCCAGCGTATTCCGTGGCAGCGGCGACGGGGCCGGACCCGCAGGGGCTCCTCAGGCCCGCTGCCGCCGCCGCGCCGCCGAGATCGCCCGGTCCGTCTCCCGGCGATCCTGCTGCTCGCGGAGCGTCTGCCGCTTGTCGTACTCCTTCTTGCCCTTGGCCAGCGCGATCTCGACCTTCGCCCGGCCGTCCTTGAAATAGAGGGCCAGCGGCACGATGGTGTGCCCCGACTCCTGGCTCTTGGACTCCAGCTTGTCGATCTCGGCGCGGTGCATCAGCAGCTTCCGCTTGCGCCGGGCCGCGTGGTTCGTCCAGGTGCCCTGGGTGTATTCGGGGATATGTACGTTGTGCAGCCAGGCCTCATTGCCGTCGATCTGGACGAATCCGTCCACCAGCGAGGCCCGGCCCTGCCGCAGCGACTTCACCTCGGTGCCGGTCAGCACCAGGCCACACTCATAGGTGTCCAGAATGTGGTAGTCGTGCCGCGCCTTCTTGTGCTGCGCCACGAGCTTGCGCCCGGGAGTCTTGTCCTTGCCCTTGTCCTTAGCCATAGTGCGGCCATTTTCGCACTATGCACCGCCCCCGAGGCCACTCAATACCGTGCGGGCCCGTTTCTCGGCGCCGTGCCCGACGACCAGGTCGGGGGTGATCCCCGCATCGTCGACGGTCCGGCCGGCCGGGGTGCGGTAGTGGCCGACGGTCAGCTCGGCGACCGAGCCGTCCGGCAGCGTGCTGGGCATCTGCACCGAGCCCTTGCCGAAGGTCGGGGAACCGATCACGACCGCCCGTCCGCGGTCCTGGAGCGCGCCGGCCAGCAGCTCGGCGGCGCTCATCGTGCCGCCGTCGACGAGGACGACCAGCGGCACCCGGGTGTTGCCGCCGCGCTCGGCGTACAGGGCCCGCTGGCTGCCGCGCACGTCGTAGGTCGCGACCAGGCCGCCGTCGAGGAAGGCGGAGGCGGTGGTGACGGCCTCGGTGACCAGACCGCCGGTGTTGCCGCGCAGATCGAGCAGCAGACCGTGCCGGGGGGAGGCGTCGCGCACCGCACGGCGGACCGCCTTGCCGGTGCCCTTGGCGAACGCGGCGACCTTGACGCGGGTCGGGCCGTGGACCCCGTCGGGGTGGTCGGTGACCACGTTGCGGGATCTGAGCCGGGTGCGGTGGAGGGTCGCGGTCCAGTGTCGGGCGCCGCGCTGGAGGTCCAGCGCGACGGGGGTGCCGGCAGCGGCGGCGGAGGCGCGGGAACCGTCGGGGGCCACGCCGCGCAGCCGGCTGACGACCTCGGTGACCGGGGTGTCCAGGGTGGGGTGCCCGTCGACGGCGCGCAGCAGGTCGCCGCGGGCGATACCGGCCCGTGCGGCGGGCGAGCCGGGCTGGACCCGGGACACCTCGATCCGCCCGCCGTCCGCCTGCCGCACCCAGAGCCCGACGCCGACATAGGCGCCGCCCAACTGCTCCTGGAAGTCCTCGAACTGGCCCGGTGTGTAGATCGTCGACCAGCGGTCGCCGCTGCGGCTGACGACATCGGCGGCGGCCTGGGCACCGGACTTGCCGTCCTCGACGGCCTCGGAGGCGGCGCGTTCGACGGCCTTGCGGTCCGCGAAGGCGGAGGCCGGGGCATGCGCCTGGGAAGCCCTGCCGTCCGGGGCGATCCGCCCCGCGGCGCCGGCCGCCTCCTCGCTCCAGGTGCCGGTCACGGCACCGGTGGCCAGCACACCGGCGAGGAACAACGTCAGGGCCGCCCCGCGGCGAATGCGGCGGGGCCGGTCGTACGAACACGGGCCCGACATGCCGGTGAGTCTAAGGGACAAAAGGGCGCCGTACGGTGAGTTGACCGTACGGCGCCCCTTGGCAAAGCTCACACCTTGAGGTACTTGCGCAACGCGAAGAACGCGGCGAGCGCGGGCATCAGCAGCCCGATCAGCAGGACCAGCGGGAGGACCGCGGCCACCGAGTCCCAGCCGATGAAGTTGATCACCTGGATCTTCTTCGCCAGCCAGTTGTTGATCAGGACGTACTTGCCGCCGACGATCAGCACACAGGCGAAGGCCGCGCCCAGCAGCCCCGCAATGGCGGCCTCCAGGATGAACGGCATCTGGATATAGAAGCTGGACGCTCCCACCAATCGCATGATCCCGGTCTCCCGCCGACGGCTGAACGCCGACACCCGTACGGTGTTGACGATCAGCATCAGCGCAACGACCAGCATCAGCCCCATCACGACGAGGGCGGCGATGTTCATGCCGTTGAGGAGGTTGAAGAGCGGTTCGACGGTGTCCCGTTGGTCCTGGACCTCCTGGACGCCGGGCCGCTCGGAGAACGCCGACTTGATGACCGCGAACTTCGTCGGGTCCTTGAGCTTGACCCGGAAGGACTCCGGCAGCTGGTCGGGCGTCACCAGTCCGGCGACGGGGGTGTCCCCGAACTGCTCCTTGTAGTGCTTGTAGGCCTGGTCACTGGACTCGTACTGCACGTTCTGCACGAGCGGCAGCCGGTCCAGCTCCGCCTTGATGTCGTTCTTCTGCTGCTGGGTGGCCGCGCCCTTGGCGCAGTTGGCACCCGAGTCGGCGTCGTTCTTGTTGCAGAAGAAGATCGAGACGTTGACCTTGTCGTACCAGTAGCCCTTCATCGTGCTGACCTGGTCGCGCATCAGCAGCGAGGCGCCGAACAGGCCCAGTGACAGGGCTACGGAGACGATGACGGCGAAGGTCATCGTGAGGTTTCGGCGGAGACCGACGCCGATCTCCGACAGGACGAACTGGGCGCGCATGGCGTCCTTTCAGTGCTGGTAGCCGTACACGCCGCGCGACTGGTCGCGTACGAGCCGGCCCTTCTCGAGTTCCATGACCCGCTTACGCATCTGGTCGACGATCTGCTGGTCGTGGGTGGCCATGACCACCGTCGTACCGGTCCGGTTGATCCGGTCCAGCAGCTTCATGATGCCGACCGAGGTCTGCGGGTCGAGGTTGCCGGTGGGCTCGTCCGCGATGAGGAGCATCGGACGGTTGACGAAGGCCCGTGCGATGGCGACGCGCTGCTGCTCACCACCGGAGAGCTCGCCCGGCATACGGTCCTCTTTGCCGCCGAGGCCGACCAGTTCGAGGACCTCGGGCACCGTCTTGCGGATCTGGCCGCGCGGCTTGCCGATGACCTCGAGGGCGAAGGCGACATTTTCCCCGACGGTCTTGTTGGGGAGCAGCCGGAAGTCCTGGAAGACCGTCCCCACCTGGCGCCGCATCTGCGGAACCTTCCAGTTGGAGAGCTTGCCGAGGTCCTTGCCGAGCACGTGGACGTGGCCATGGCTGGCCCGCTCCTCGCGCAGCAGCAGCCGCAGAAAGGTGGACTTTCCGGACCCGGAAGAGCCCACCAGGAAGACGAATTCGCCGCGCTCGATTTCGAGCGAGACATCCCTGAGTGCAGGGCGGTTCTGCTTCGGGTAGGTCTTGGAGACGTTGTCGAATCGGATCACTGATGCACCACGGTCGACCTGGATAGCGGCACGGGTTGCCGAGTTGCGGCTCCCGTCGGTGTGCGTGACCATACGCGAACCTCGCGGGGTGGTGCAGTCGGCGTGGAGGGTTGGTGCACTTCCTCACGGCACCTACAGGACAAAAGACGCACAATCCCGCGGGCCGCGCCGTTCCGTCGACGAGCTGGCACAGTGGAAGAGGGAACCAATGCGCCTTCCGGTGCGTTGGTGCAGTGGAGAAGGAGGTCGCATGACGTACGACCGACTGGTGTGCGCCAACTGCGCGGCCCCTGTGAGCGAGGGCCGCTGCCCCGTGTGCCGGGCGAGCAGAGAACGGCTCCAGCAGCAGGCGGGCGGCATCTTCGCCCAGCTCAGCCCCGCGGTGCTGGTGGCGCTGATGATCCTGCTGATCGCGCTGAGCGTGCTGCTCCACCAGCTCACCTGAGACCGGTGACGGGCTGCCGGGCCGGCAGTCCCCCGGACGACTGCCCAGGTGGCAGCGGGACCACGAACGCCGAGGGGCCCGGGACGCTGCTGCGTCCCGGGCCCCTCCAGCTGTGACGCGCCGGCCTCAGGCCGCCGCGGCACCGCCGCCGTTCTTGTTGATCAGGCGGGGCAGCATACGGAAGCCCACACCGCCCGCGATCATCGTCGCTGCACCGATGAGCAGGACGGTCGTGCCGGAGGAACCGGTCTCCGCCAGCTCCCCGCCCTTGGCCTGCTGCTTGGCCTGGCCGGGCGTGTCAGCGATCTGCTCCTTGCCCTGGCCGGGCTGCTCGATCGGCTTGGAGCCCTCGTTGTCGGTGCCGGTGCCGGTGGAGTCGCCGCCACCGCCGTTGCCGCCACCGCTGTTGCCGTGACCGCCGGTGCTGTCGCCGCCGGTGGTCTGGCCGCCCGTGCCGTGGCCACCCGTGGTGTCACCGCCGGTCGTCTGGCCGCCCGTGCTGTGGCCACCCGTGGTGGAACCCGTGGTGTCACCGCCGGACGTCTGGCCACCGGTGGTGGTGTCGCCCGTGGTGGAACCCGTGGTCTCGCCGCCGGACGTCTGGCCACCGGTGGTGGTGTCGCCCGTGGTGGAACCCGTGGTCTCGCCACCGGTCGTCTGGCCACCGGTGGTGGTCGTGTCACCGCCGATCTCACCGCCGGTGGCGTCACCGCCGATCTCGCCGCCGGTGTTGTCGCCACCGATCTCACCGCCGGTGGTCGTGTCGCCACCGGTCGTGTCACCACCGCTGCTGTCGCCGCCGGAGTCGCCCCCGCCGATGACGCCGCCGATGATGCCGCCGATGATGCCGCCGTCCTGACCCGGGGTCTCACCCGGGCTGGCCGCGGAGGCCGCGCCGGCCGCGGTGAGCGACGCACCGGCCGCGATCACCGCACCGGCCGCAATGCGCGCTACGCGCAGCCGCGTCTTCTTCGTCATGTACTGCTACCCCCAGTAGCTGAACTCGTCATTGGAGCACCGCTGTGTACGGGGCGACGAGCCGATGGGGGTACGCGAGTCACGGCCGAGCACAGCTGCCGGCCCCTCATCTCCCCGTTGCTCCACGCGCCCCATGACATACGCATGCCGCGCTCACCCTTCCCAGTTCGGCCATTATCGTCAAGGCCGAATAAAGGCTCGGCGTCCGAATTGGCAAGAAGTGGGCGGTACATGAACATACGACTGTGACCAAACCGCCACAGCAAAAACAACTGCCTCCCCGAGGGAGACAGTTGTCTGATGCTCAGATCCGGGCCGGGCCCGTCACTTCTCCTGCTGCTTGCGCCAGCGGATCCCGGCCTCCAGGAAGCCGTCGATGTCGCCGTCGAGCACCGCGGTGGGGTTGCCGACCTCGAACTCCGTCCTCAGGTCCTTGACCATCTGGTACGGGTGCAGGACGTACGAACGCATCTGGTTGCCCCAGGAGTTGCCGCCGTCGCCCTTGAGCGCGTCCATCTTCGCCTGCTCCTCCTGGCGGCGGCGCTCGAGGAGCTTGGCCTGGAGGACGTTCATCGCGGTCGCCTTGTTCTGGATCTGCGAGCGCTCGTTCTGGCAGGAGACGACGATGCCGGTGGGGATGTGCGTCAGCCGGACCGCGGAGTCGGTGGTGTTGACGCCCTGGCCGCCGGGGCCGGAGGAGCGGTAGACATCCACCCGCAGCTCGGACTCGTCGATCTCGATGTGGTCGGTCTTCTCGACGACGGGCAGCACCTCGACACCGGCGAACGACGTCTGGCGGCGGCCCTGGTTGTCGAACGGCGAGATCCGCACCAGGCGGTGCGTGCCCTGCTCGACGGAGAGCGTGCCGTAGGCGTACGGCACCTGCACGGAGAAGGTGGTCGACTTGATGCCGGCCTCTTCCGCGTACGAGGTCTCGTAGAGCTCGGTCTTGTAGCCGTGCCGCTCGGCCCAGCGCAGATACATCCGCTGGAGCTTCTCGGCGAAGTCGGCGGCGTCCACGCCACCGGCCTCGGCGCGGATGTTGACGACCGCCTCGCGGGAGTCGTACTCGCCGGACAGGAGGGTGCGGACCTCCAGCTCCTCCACGGCCTTGCGGACGTCCGTCAGCTCGCTCTCGGCCTCGGCGCGGGCGTCCTCGTCGTCCTCGGCCTCGGCGAGCTCGAAGAGCACTTCGAGATCGTCGACGCGGCTGCGCAGCTGCTCGGCCCGGCGCACCTGGCCCTGGAGGTAGGACAGCCGACTGGTGACCTTCTGGGCACTCTCCGGGTCGTCCCACAGGGACGGCGCCGCGGCCTGCTCCTCGAGCACGGCGACATCGGCCCTCATCTTGTCGAGGTCCAGGACGGCCTCGATCGACCCCATGGTCGAGGAGAGGGACTTCAGCTCTTCGGATACATCGACGACTGCCACGCACCCAGCCTAACGGCTGCCACCGTCTGCGTGACCCGGCCCCGGCAAGTGGAACCTGCCGGGAGCCGCCCGCACCGGGCCGGGGAAGGGTGCCGCGCCGTCCGTCGCGCCGCTCACCGCCGGGCCCGGCGCGCCCCCGGCGCCGTCACGGGGCGTCGGGTCCGGAGCGGTGGACGCCCGGTGTGGCGTCGCCCGCCCCGTCGTCGCCCGAGGCGAGCCAGCCGCCCAGGCCGGCCGCCACGATCACCGCGGCGGCGGCCGCGCCGAGCTTGATCCGGCGGCGGCGCACCGCCTCCTGCGAGGCGCGGTGCCGGGCCGAGCCCGCCCGGCGCTCGCCGGTGGCGCGCGGGGCGCGGGCGGTGCCGTGGGCGCCGCCCGCCAGCTCGTCCGGGCCCGGGACCCGCATGCTGGTGTGCGTGTCCCGGTTGGAGTCGGGGGCCGCGCCCTGGACGAGCGGGACGGCGCCACGCGGCGGGGTGGCCTCCCCCGGTGCCGCCGACGGGTGGAACGCCTCGTCACGGGGCCCGGCGGCGCTCTCCGGGTCGTCCTCCGGCTGCTCGTCCTCCGGCTCGTCGATGTCCAGCGGCGGCATGCCGGCCAGCGAGGGCAGCAGCTCGCGCAGCCGGGCGGCGAGCTCGGGGGCGCGCAGCCGGGACGCCGGCGCCTTGGCCAGACACTGCAGCAGCAGCTGCCACAGCTCGTCGGGGATACCGGGCAGCGGCGCCACGCTCTCGGTCACATGGCGGCGCAGTACGGCCCCGGGGTGGCCGCCGCCGAACGGCGTGAACCCGGCGAGCAGCTCGTACAGGACGGTCGCCAGGGCGTAGACGTCCACGGAGGCGCGGGGCGGCAGGCCCTCGATGATCTCCGGGGCGAGGTAGTCGGGAGTGCCGATGACCTTGGTGGCCCTGGTCCGGCGCGGGGAGTCGACGAGCCGGGCGATGCCGAAGTCGGTGAGCAGCGCGGGGTGCGCGCCGCCGGGGCCGAGCGGGCCCTGCATGTCCAGCAGGACGTTCTCGGGCTTGACGTCGCGGTGCACGATCCGCGCGGCGTGCGCGGCGGCGAGCCCGTCGGCGACATCGGCGGCGATCGCGACGGCCGCCGCGGGGGCCAGCCGGCGTTCGCGCTCCAGCCGGGTGCGCAGGTCGGTGCCCCGTACGAGATTCATGACCAGCGCCAGGTCGTTGCCGTCGACGACGAGGTCGCGGACGCCGACGACATGCGGGTCCGCCAGGCCCAGCAGGGCCGCCCGCTCCTGGACGAAGCGGCCGACGAGCTCCTGGTCGGCCGCGAGATCCTCACGCAACAGCTTGATGGCCACGGCCCCTTCGGGACCCTCGCCCAGCCATACCGTGCCGGCACTGCCGCGCCCCAGGATCTGGTGGGCGGTGTACCGGCTGCCGATCTTCCGTGCCAAGACTGCTCCGACGTGTCGGGCCCCCGAGCGTCCTGCGAGGGCTGAGGTTGGCGTCAAAGCTACGCGGATGCCAGGGGAGTTCGTGCCCCGTACGGCGGCAACCTTCACTTCTCCGGGCGAAATTGCCCGTCAGAAGTCGACAAATCCACTGAGTGGGTTCGGTGCCGCCCGCGGCATCCCCCGCGGGCGGCCGGCGTCAGCCGCCGAGTTTCTGCACGAAGTGCTGCACGCTGTTGATGACGTGGCCGATCTGGGCGAAGAAACCCCTGGTCGTGCCGATCCACTCCTGGAGCGGGGTGAGCTCCCAGATCAGCCATGCCGCCACGAACAGCAGGATGATCGTGAACAGACAACCCTTGAGACAGCCCAGGCCGGGGATCTTCATCGGGTTGGCGCTGCGCGGGCGGGGCTCGCGCCGGGGCCGGGGCTCCGGGGCGGGCGGCCGCTGCGGTTCATAGCGCTGCGGCGGCGGCTCCTGGCGGCGCTGCGGGGCCTGCTGCTGGGCGTACGGCGGCGGTTGCTGCCGGTACTGCGGCTGCTGCGGGCGCTGCGGCGGCTGCTGGGGCGCCTGGCGCTGCGGACGACGGCGCAGCGGGTCCTCGGTGGGATCCAGATACTGCACCTGGGTCTGCTCGTTGCGGTCGCGGGCGGCCCGCATCTGGGACTCCCACGGATGGGGCCCGTCGGGATTCTGCGGCCCGCCGGCCGGTGCGCCCATGGGCATCGGCGGCATCGCACGGGTCGGGTCGCCCTGGCCGCCGGGACCGCCCTGTCCGCCGGTGGACGGCAGCACGCTGGTCGCCGCGGCCGGGTCGTAGGAACCGGCACCGGACGGGAGCACCTGGGTGGGGTCGGCGTCGCCTCCGCCGGCCCCGCCGTCGCCGCCCGTCCCGGGGACGGTCGCGGGCGCGGGGTCGGGAGCGAGCAGCGCGGCCACGCCCAGCGCGGCCTCGGCCTGCGCCGGGGAGGCGTGCACCCCGATGCCGGACGCGACGGCGCGCAGGGCCCGCGCGAGGTTCTCGGCGCTGGGCCGCTCCTCGGGGCGCTTGCGCAGACAGCGCTCTATCACCGTCCACAGCGGCTCGGGGAGCGTGCTGGGACGGCGCGGCTCCTCGCTGAGGTGACGGTGCAGCACCTCCAGGGCGGTCGCCCCGGCGAACGGCGGCCGTCCGGTGACGAGTTCGTACAGCAGAATCCCGGCGCCGTAGACGTCCACGGCGGAGGTCTGCGGGCGGCCCTCGGCGGACTCCGGGGCCACATAGGCGGGGGTCCCGACGAATTCATGAGTGCGGGTCAGGCCCGGGGAGTCGGCGAGGCGGGCGATGCCGAAGTCGGTCAGCATCGGGTGCATCTCGGCGCTGCCGTCCGACCCGGCGAGCAGGACGTTGGCGGGCTTGAGGTCGCGGTGCACCACACCGTCGGCGTGGCTGGCGGCCAGCGCATCGGCGATCTGGGCGGTGAGCAGGGCGGCGGCCACCGGGCTGAAGGGGCCGTTGTCGCGGAGGTAGCGGTGCAGGTCGGGGCCGTCGACCAGGTCCATGACCAGGGCCAGCAGATCGCCCTCGACGACGAGGTCGCGGGTGCGGACGATGTTGGGGTGGGCCAGGCGCAGCAGGACGGAGCGCTCCCGCAGGAAGCGCATCACCACATCCGCGTCGTGCGCCAGCTCCTCCTTGAGGACCTTGATCGCGACCGTCTCACCGGGCTCTCCTGCCACGGCGGCCTCGGCGCCCGCCGTCTCCCGCTGGCGGGCACGCCAGACGGTGCCCGTGGCACCGCGTCCCAGCGGTTCCTCGAGCAGGTACTTGCTGCCTACCGGCCGCACGTCATGCGCTCCCTGGTGGTGTGGTTCTCGTTGCCTGGCCCGCCGGTCGGCTGGTTCGCCTCCGCACGGCCGTCCGACCCACTGTAGTGCCGTCGCACAATCTTTTCGGTCCGGACGGCCCGGTACAGGCTTGTGGGAAAGACGCGTGTTCGCGGCGGATGGTTGCCCGCCGCGGCCGGCCGGTGTGCACACCGCCCGCACGGCCGGGCCGGGAACCGTTCCGAGCTGACCACGGCGGTCGAATTCCGGCCGGGCACGGCACGCAAGCAGGCACTTTTTCGCCCTTAGAAGACCAATCAAGATCACTGAACGGCGGTCGGCGGGCGTGTTGTCAGTGCCAGGTGCGAGGATGCACCCAGCACGACGCGGTGGGGGCGGAGCGGTCTTTGTCGCGCCGTGCACTTGGGACTTGTCCGTGCCGACGTGCCCGGGTGCGGTGGGGGGATGAGCGGACCCCCTGCGGATCCCGGCAGAAGGGACCGTTGACGGCGATGCAGATCCGGCTGACCGTCCTCGGGCCGCGCAGCGGCCACACCACTCGGGCCTGCGACGTGCTCGTGACGGCCCCCGCCGGGACCGCACTGGCGGCGGTGGCCGGCTCGCTCGCCGCCTCCGTGGCGGGCTCGGGCGCGGATGTCGGCGCGGGCAGCAGCAGCGCCCCCGTCGTGCTGTATGCCGGGTCCGACCGGCTCGATCCGCAGCGCGCGGCGCTCGGCGAGCCCCCGCTGATCGACGGCGCGGTGCTCTCCCTCCAGGGCCCCGGCCCCTCCCCGGCGCACGGCCTGCCGCACGGCTCGGCGCGGCTGCGCGTCATCTCCGGCCCCGACGCCGGCGGCGTCCATCTGCTGCACGGCGGCCAGATCCGCATCGGCCGCTCCGCCGACGCCGATGTCCCGCTCGACGACCCCGATGTCTCCCGGCTGCACTGCGCCGTGACGGTCGGTCCCGACGGCGCGGTGACCGTGGCCGACCTGCGGTCCACGAACGGCACCGCCGTGGACGGCACCGACCTCGGCGAACAGCCCGCGCCGCTGCGGCCCGGCGCGCTCCTGCGGATCGGCGAATCCGCGCTGCGCCTGCAGTCCGCGCCCGGCGCCCCGGACCCGGCGCTGGCGACCGCCCCCGACGGCGAGGGACAGCTGCGGATCACCCCGGGGGCGGCAGGCGCTTCCCCGGCGGGGCGGGCGGCGGGCGGGGGAGGTGCCGGCCACGGAGCGGCACCGGGTCCGCAGGGGGCCACCGCCGCGGCCGGCGGGGCGTATGCGGGAGCCGGGTACGGCCGCCCGGCGGCCGCCTCCGCTCCCGTACCGCCGTCCCGCCCGGCAGCGGAGGCCCGGCGGCGGGACACCCCGCTGCGCGGCACCCCGACCGGCGGCGACCAGCCGTGGCAGGGCGCGCCGGACGCCGGCCCGGCCACCTGGCATGCCCCCGCGGCCGCCTTCCCGGATCTCTCCGGCGGCCATGTCTACGACCGCACCGACGACGGCGCCCGGACCGACGCCGCCGGGGCCCCGGAGCGCGCCGACGGCTTCCCCGGCGGAGCGCAGGACCGCACGCACGGCGGGCAGCAGGCGCTCGCGCCGGCCGAGGAGTCCTCCCGTAAGGGCGGGCGGCGGGGCGGTATCGGCGCCTGGGCGCGGCGGCTGGCCGGCGGCCGGCCCGCCGTGGAGCGGCCCGAGACCCTCCCGGTGGCGTACCCGCCCGCCGGCGGCCCGGCGCCGGCCCCCGCGGACGCCTCCGGGGAGACCTGGGCGGCCGAGGCGGTGTCCGGGCCCGCCGCGGACGAGCGATGGCCGGACGCCGCCGCGATCCTGCTCACCGCCCTGGGCCCGGGCCCCCGGCTCTGGGAGCGCGGCCCGGACCATCCCGACGCGCTGACCGTCCGGCTGGGGACGGCCGCCCGCAGCGGCGGCCGGGCCGCGGCGCCGGTGACCGTCGGGCTGCGCCGGGCCGGCTCGCTGGGTCTGGCCGGACCGCGGGCCCGGCTGACCGGGCTGGCCCGCTGCGCCCTCGCCCAGCTCGCCGCGCTGCACTCCCCCGGCACCCTCGACATCGTGCTGATCAGCGCGGACCGGGCGCGCCCCACCGAGGAGCGGGTGGCCGAATGGTCCTGGCTCGGCTGGCTGCCGCAGGTCCGCCCGGCCCATGGCCAGGACTGCCGGCTGCTGCTGGCGTACGACAAGGAGCAGGCCGCGGCCCGTACGTCCGAGCTGGTGCGGCGGATCGAGGACGGCCCGCTGGGTCCCGGCTGGGCCGACGCCGCGCGAGCGGAGACCGCCGCCGTCGCGGCCCGCCACCAGGGCCCGTTCACCGTGGTGATCGTGGACGGCGACCCCGGCTCCGCCGCGCTGCGCGAGACCACCGCCCGGCTCGCGGCGTGCGGCCCGGCGGCCGGTATCCACCTGCTGTGCCTGGCCGAGACCCCGGCCTCCTCCCCCGCCTTCCCGCTGGCCGCGACGTACGAGGCGGCCCGGGCGGCGTCGCCCGCCTTCGGGGAGTGCGGGGCGGTCGCGGTGCTCAGCGGCGATGTCGCCACGGCGCTGCGCGTCGTCCAGCCGGGCTCCGGCCCCCATGGCACGGTCGCGACGGTGGACGCGGTCTCCGGTGCCTGGGCCGAGCGGTTCGCCCGGGCGCTGGCGCCGCTGCGCGAGGCCGATGCGCCGGCCGGGGGTGCCGCGGTGCCCCGTGCGGCCGTCCCGCTGCCGGATGCGGCGCGGCTGCTGGACGAGCTGGGGCTGGCTCGCGCCACCCCGGCGTCCCTGATGGCCCGTTGGGCCGCCGCCCTGGACACCGACCGGGCGGGCGCCGTCGCGGTGCTCGGCGCCGGTCCGCACGGCCCGCTGGGCGCCGATCTCGCCGCCGACGGCTCGCATCTGCTCGTGGAAGGCGCGGCGGCCACCGGCAAGACCGAGCTGCTGCGGGCGCTGGCCGCCTCGCTGGCGGCCGCCGACCGCCCGGATCTGCTGTCGCTGGTGCTGGTGGACGGCGGGGGCAGCGAGCGGGGTGAGGGGCTGCGGGTGTGTACGGACCTGCCGCACGTCACGACGTACCTCGCGGCCTCGGAGCCGGTCCGGATGCGGGAGTTCGCCCAGGCGCTGTCCTCCGAGCTGAAGCGGCGCACGGAGATACTCGGCGGCACCCCGTTCGCCGAGTGGCGCAGCCGGCATCTGCCGGCGCCGCGGATCGTCGCCCCGCGGCGGACGACCGAGGGCACCAGCGGGTCGGCGGCCGGTGATGCGGACCCGTCGACGACCGGGACGCTGCGGCTGCGGGCGCGCAGCGGGGCCCCCGCAGCGGACGGCGGGGAGGCGGCGGTGCCGATGCCGCGGCTGTTCGTGCTGGTCGACGACTTCGATGCGCTGGTGGCGCCGGCACTGGGCAGCATGGGCCGGCCGGCCGCCGGTTCCGTGGTGCGGGCCCTGGAGGCGGTGGCCCGGGACGGGGCGGCGGTCGGGGTCCATCTGATAGCCGCGACCGGCCATCCGGACCGTACGGCCGAGACGGCGACGAGTGAACGGGCCGGTCTGCGGGTGCAGTTGGGCGCCGCCGACGAGGCGTCCGAGCCGGTGCCCCCCGGCCGCGGACGGCTGCACCGCGCGGCGGACGGCTCCTCGACGCCGTTCCAGGCGGGCCGGGTGACCGGGCGGATACCCCGGACGTCCACCCTCCGGCCGACGGTCGTGCCCCTGGAGTGGGCGCGGATGGGCGACCCGCCGGCCCGGCGGCCGCTGCGCGAGCTGGGCAACGGTCCGACGGACCTGGCGCTGCTGGCCAGTGCGCTCCAGCGGGCCGCACAGTCCTCAGGCGCCGCAGCCGCCCCACCCCTGCTGTGAACCCCTAGGGGGTCCGTAACAGCCCCATCACGAAAGGTCAGTTGACGCGGAACGCGGTATTGCGGACCCCGCGGCCCGGGCGTAGGACTGTCGCACACCGACCCGCACGACGAGGCGCAGCGCGACACACCGCACCACCGCTCGGCACGACGCGAACGGCACCGCAGGGACGCCGCGGCACGACGTGACACGGCTCTCCCTTCGCACCCGGCACGGCAGGCGCAGCGATAAGGGGCTACGGGGATGCGCAGACGACTCGACCGCACGGCGCTCGGCACCACGACCGCAGTGGCGGCGACCGCGGTGCTCGCCCTGGCGCTGACCGCCTGCGGCGGCAGCGGCGGCGGCAAGGACCACGCGGACGGCGGCAGCAAGGGCGGCGGCACCGCCCCCACCGTCCGGCTCCCCCACCTCAGCGGCCAGAAGCTGCAGGTGACCGCGGTCTGGACGGGGCCGGAGCGGGCCAACTTCGTCAAGGTGCTGGACGAGTTCGAACAACGCACCGGGGCCACCGTCGACTTCGTGCCCAGCGGGGACGACATGGCCGGTTTCGTCGGCTCCAAGATCGCCGGTGGCGGGCCGCCGGACGTCGCGATGCTCCAACAGGTCGGTGTGCTCCACGAGTTCGCGCAGAAGGGCTGGCTCAAGCCGCTCGGCGCGGACGCCAGGGCGCAGCTCACCAAGAACTACACCAAGGGCTGGCAGGACCTCGGCGCCCACAAGGGCACGCCGTACGGCGTCTACTTCAAGGCCAGCAACAAGTCGTTGGTCTGGTACAACGCCCAGGCGTTCGACAACGCCGGCGTCAAGGAGCCGAAGACCTGGCGGGAGTTCCTCACCACGGCGCGGACGCTCGCCGACTCGGGCGCCCCGCCGGTCTCGGTGGGCGGTGCGGACGGCTGGACGCTGACCGACTGGTTCGAGAACATCTACCTCTCCCAGGCGGGGCCACAGAAGTACGACCAACTTGCGCAGCACAAGCTCAAGTGGACCGACCCGTCCGTCACGCAGGCGCTGACCACGCTCGGTGGGCTCTTCGGGCACAAGGATCTGCTCGCCGGCGGTAACTCCGGTGCCCTGCAGACGGACTTCCCGACGTCGGTGACCCAGACCTTCAGCGGCGGCGGTGCCCCCAAGGCCGCGATGGTCTCCTCGGCCGACTTCGCCGCCGCCAACATCAGCCAGACCAAGGCCAAGGTCGGCACGGACGCCAAGGTCTTCCCGTTCCCCGCGGTGGGCGCGAAGTCCCCGGTGGTGACCGGCGGCGATGTGGCGGTGGCCCTCAAGGACACCAAGGCCTCGCAGGCGCTGCTGACGTTCCTGGCGTCGACGGACGCCGCCAAGATCTGGGCGCAGGCCGGCGGGTTCCTCTCGCCCAACAAGGCGCTCGACCAGGCGGCGTACGCCAACGACGTCATGCGCACGATCGCCAGGGCGCTGATCGCGGCGGGCGACGACTTCCGCTTCGACATGTCCGACCAGGCGCCCGCCTCCTTCGGCGGCAAGCCGGGCCAGGGCGAGTGGAAGGACCTGCAGGACTTCCTGAAGAACCCCAAGGACGTCGCGGGCATCCAGAGCCGGCTGGAGAAGGACGCCGCCCGGTCGTTCGGGCACTGACGCCGACCGCCTCGACCGGGACCGGGGGACCGTCACGATGAGCGACGCAGAGGTCAGCAAGGTCAGCAGCGGACACGGCGGACGGCCCAGCGGCGGGCGGCTCCGCGAGGGACGGCCCAGCGGCGGCGGCCGGGTGCGGCTGCGCGTGCCGGGCACCCGGCCGTGGATCGCCGCGGGGTTCCTGCTGCCGGCGCTGCTGCTGCTCGGGGCGCTGGTCGTCTACCCCATCGCCTTCTCCGTCTACCGCAGCCTGTTCGACGCCTCCGGCAAGGGCTTTGTGGGGCTGGGCAACTACGGCGCGATGTTCGCGGACGACGGCATCCGTACGGCGCTGAAGAACAACGTCCTGTGGGTCGTGGTGGCGCCGACGGTCTCGACGGCGCTGGGGCTGATCTTCGCGGTGCTGACCGAGCGGATCCGCTGGGGCACCGCCTTCAAGCTGATCGTGTTCATGCCGATGGCGATCTCGATGCTGGCGGCCGGCATCATCTTCCGGCTGGTCTACGACCAGGACCCCGAGCGCGGTGTCGCCAACGCGGTGTGGGTCGGCCTCCATGACACGTTCGCCGACCCGGCGCCGTTCCCGGGCGCCAAACCGCGGCCCAGGTCCGGCCTCGCGCCGTCCGGCGCCGGCGGGTACACCACGCGCGCGGCCGTCCGTGCGGGGTCTTCGGTGCGGCTGCCGCTGGTCGCCGTCCAGCCGGGCGATCTGCGCGGCGCCCGGCCCGCGGCCGCCGCCCGCCCCCGCCCGGGAGCAGTCACCGGCACCGTATGGCTGGACTTCACCCGCGGGGGCGGCGGCCGCCCGAACGTCCTCGACGGCAACGAGAAGGCGCTGGCCGGGCTGACGATCGAGGCGGTCAAGGGCGGCCGGGTGGTCGCCTCGGCGACGACGGCGGCCGACGGCACCTTCACGCTGCCCGGCGACCGGGCCTCAGGCGCCCGGCTCCGGCTGCCCGCGGCCAACTTCGCCGAGGCCTACCGCGGCGTCGACTGGCTGGGCCCGGCGCTGGTCACCCCGGCCATCATCGGCTCCTACGTCTGGATGTGGGCCGGTTTCGCGATGGTGCTGATCGCGGCGGGGCTGGCGGGCGTCCCGCGGGAGCTGCTGGAGGCGGCCCGGGTGGACGGCGCCGGGGAGTGGCAGGTCTTCCGCCGGATCACCGTGCCGCTGCTGGCCCCGGTCCTGGTGGTCGTGCTGGTCACCCTCATGATCAATGTGCTGAAGATCTTCGACCTGGTCTACATCATCGCGCCGGGCTCCAGCATCCGGTCCGCCAACGTGCTGGCGCTCCAGCTCTTCCAGTCGTCGTTCGGCACGGATGTCGACGAGGGGCTGGGCAGCGCGATCGCCGTCTTCCTGCTGCTGCTCGTGCTGCCGGTGATGTACGTCAACCTCCGGCGCATACGGAAGGAGCGTCGCCGATGACGACCGTGGACCGAGTCGTACCGGCCGAGCGGCCCCGGCCGGCCGGTCCCGTACGCGCCCGGCAGCCGCTCCCGGCCCGGATCGCGGCCCGGGCCGGCGGCGGTGCGCTGCGGATCTTCCTGATCCTGGTCGCACTGTTCTGGCTGATGCCCTCCGTGGGGCTGCTGCTGTCCTCGCTGCGCAGCCCGCAGCAGATCGCCGAGTCCGGCTGGTGGCGGGTCCTGGCCCAGCCGGCCCAGCTCACCTGGGACAACTACAGCCAGCTGCTGTCCAACGGCAAGGTGATGGGCTCGCTGCTGACCACGGCGGCGATCACCGTGCCGGCGACGCTGCTGGTCGTCGTCATCGGCTCGCTGGCCGGCTACGCCTTCGCCTGGCTGGACTTCCCCGGCCGCGACGGCTGGTTCCTGGTGGTCGTCGGGCTGCTGGTGGTGCCGGTGCAGGTGGCGCTGATCCCGGTGGCCAAGCTGTTCGGCGCGGTGGGGCTCTTCGAGACGACGGCCGGGGTGATCCTCTTCCATACGGCCTTCGGGCTGCCGTTCGCGGTGTTCCTGCTGCGGAACTTCTTCGCCGAGATCCCGCGCGAGCTGCTGGAGGCGGCCCGGCTGGACGGGGCGGGCGAGCTGCGGCTGTTCACCCGCGTCGTGCTGCCGCTGGGCGGTCCGGCGATCGCCTCGCTGGGGATCTTCCAGTTCCTGTGGGTGTGGAACGACATGCTGGTCGCGCTGATCTTCGCGGACAGCAGCCATCCGCCGATCACCGTCGCCCTGCAACAGGAGGTGCGGCAGTTCGGGAACAACATCGATGTGCTGGCGCCCGGTGCGTTCCTGTCGATGGTGGTGCCGCTGATCGTCTTCTTCGCCTTCCAGCGCCAGTTCGTCTCCGGAGTGATGGCCGGCGCGGTGAAGTGAGACCGCGGGCATACGGGGCACGACGCCGCACGCCATCTTCCGTTCATTTTTCTCCCCCTACGATGCGGGTCCCGTGAAACGCATGGTGCGACCCGGCTTCGTCATGGAGACTGCCGGAGCGGCGCTCGAAACGACTCTCGAACCGAGCAGTGGCGCCCCCGGGCCCGGCCTGGCCGCGCCCGTGCGCAGCGGCCGCGACACCGGGTGCGACCCGGACCGCGGAGACACCGACAACAACAGGCAGCACCGAGCAGCACCCGCATATCCACGGCGGACAGCGCCGGAACATATCGCCACAATCCCCCTCACCTACGCGTCGTCATTCGTCCTACGTTCCCGACCGTCTGGAGACGGACCGCACATGACTGCCCCCATCGCAGAGAGTGCCGCACTGCCGCGCCCCACCCGGCTGTCCGAGGTCAAGGGCTGGTTCTTCACCGCCGACCAGCTGATGTTCGACTGGTTCCTGGCACACCAGCAGGAGGAATCCGAGCCGGGGGATCTGCTCGAACTGGGCGCGTACATGGGCAAGAGCGCGATCTTCCTCGGTGCCCGGCTGCGCGCCGGCGAGCGCTTCACGGTCTGCGATCTCTTCGACTCCCCCGCCGAGGACGCCTCCAACTCCAAGGAGATGAAGAAGTCCTACGCGACCCTGACGCGGCGGGCCTTCGAGGCGAACTACCGTGCGTTCCATGAGGAGTTGCCCACCATCGTCCAGGGCCTCAGCTCGGTCGTCACCGACCATGTCGACGAGGGCTCGGTGCGCTTCGCCCATATCGACGCCTCCCATCTCTACGAGCATGTGCACGGCGACATCCTCGCGGTGCGCTCGCTGCTCACCGCGCACGGCGTCGTGGTGATGGACGACTACCGCGCCGAGCACTGCCCCGGGGTGGCCGCCGCCACCTGGCAGGCCGTCGCGAACGAGGGGCTGCGCCCCATCTGCATCACCGGCACCAAGTTCTACGGGACCTGGGGCGACCCCGAGCCGCTGCAGAAGGCGCTGCTGGAGTGGATAGCGGCCCGCGGCGACATCTGGCACGAGGTGCAGTTCGTCAACGACGCCCCGCTGATCCGGCTGAGCGCCAAGGGCGCCCGGGAACCCGCCCAGCCGGCCTCGCGGCACCGCTCCGCGGGCGCCTCCGTCCCGCAGCCGGCACAGTCCCCGGCGGCCTCCGCGGCCCGCCCGGGCCCGCACCTCCCGACGCGCAGCGCGGTGCGGCGGGTGGCCCTGGACGTCCTGCCGCCGATCGTCACCCGCGCCCTGGTGAAGGCCCGCAAGCGGGCCCGCGGACACTGAGGCGCCGGTCGCGGACCGGACCGGGGCACCCCGCTCCGGTCCGCGCTACCGCGGCACCTGCCCCACCAGCACGAACACATTGGACCGCAGCAGCATCCCGGCCGGGCGCGGCAGCGGATGGGAGTACGTCCGCCGCACCGCCAGGCCCGCGGAGGCGGCGAACGCCCGCAGCAGCGCGAAGTCGGTGAAGCGCACCGGGGTGGGGCCGGCGCGGTGCCCGGCCTCCTGTGCGGTGATCAGCAGCACCCCGCCGCCCGGCCGTACGTAGCGGACGTAGGCCCGCAGCAGGCTCTCGACCTGCTCGTCGTCCAGATGCTCCAGGACGTGCGCGATCAGCAGCGCGTCGAAGGCGCCGGGCCTGGCGTGCGCGCTGGCCAGGAACGTCTCGGCCGTATAGGCGGTCAGCCCGCGGGCCCGGCAGTGCTCCACGGACTGCGGGTCGTGGTCCACCCCGACGCTGCCGGGCGCGCAGTCGGCGAGGGTGTCGCCCTCCCCGCAGCCGATCTCCAGCACCCGACCGGTGCCGATCCGCCGCAGCTGGCTGCGGAACGGGGACCGGGCGGGCAGCAGCCGCGCCGGGCCGCCGCGCCCCCGGTCGGCCGGCAGCCGCGCGGTGGAGGCGGACGGCGCGGTCCCCGCGGGGCGGGCGGGGCGCGGGTGCCGGGTGTCACCGCCGGGCGGCTCGGTGTCGAGGCTGTCGGTGGCGGCGGAGCTGTCGGTTCGGCCGGGCATCAGGACGCGGTCACCTTCCCTGAGGAATCGGGGCGCACGGGGCGCCGGCAAGCTGTGAACGGGTCTACGGCATCGAACGCAGCCCGGCACTACGGCGCGCCGACCTTTGCGCACGGAACGTCATCCAGGCAACACGCACCGCCGACGAGGACTCTCACCCTTTCAGCGCAGATCCGGTGACCGTGCCGCCGCGCGCGAGTTGAACGGACCGGTCTTGTGCATCGCCCGTCCGGAAAGGCTCGGTCCACGTATGAAGCCTCGGCTCACCGTCGTCATCCCGGTCCATCGCACCGAGGGATCCGAGCGGAATCTGGAGGAGTGCCTGGAGTCGGTCGCGGCGCAGACGCTGACCGCGCTGGATGTGGTGATGGTGGACGGTCCGCCGGCACACAGCGGCGAGGACGCCGCCGCACCGGACACGCCCGCGGCCCTCGCCCGCCGCTTCGCCGAGCGGGACCCGCGGTTCCGGATCGTCCACCACCCCGGCAGCGACCCGGCCCCCGGCTGTGGCGCGGTCCGCAACACCGGTGCCCGGCACGCCTATCCGCACACCGAATACCTGGCGTTTCTCGACGCCGACGACGTGCTGCTGCCGCGCGCGTACGAGGACCTCACCGGCCTGCTGGACAAGTCCGGTGCGGACCTGGCGACCGGCAACGTCTACCGGCTCGGCGCGGCCGGCCGCAGCCAGTCCGCACACCATCCGGCCGGCCGCGAGACCGTCCTGCGCACCCACATCAGCGAGGACCTCACGCTGCTGTCCGACCACTTCGCCCGCAACAAGGTCTTCCGCCGCGCCTTCTGGGACGCCCATGAACTCGCCTTCCCCGAGGGGGAGTTCTGCCATGACGCGGCGGCGACCCTGCCCGCGCACTTCCTCGCCGAGGCGGTCGATGTGCTGCACGAGCACGTCTGTTACTGGCGGCTGCCGGAAGGGCCCGACCGCCACCGGCGGCCCGATGCCCGGGGCGTGCGGGACCGGTTCGCGGTGGTGGCCGGCATCCGGCGCTTCCTCGGCGACCCGACCCGCCCCCGGCTCGGCGCCCACCGGCGGGACTACGACCGCGCACAGCTCACCGACGGGCTGCTCGACCTGGTCGACGCGCTGCCCGCGGCCACGCCCGAGTACCGCACCGCATTCCTGGACTGCGCCCGCGACTTCCTCTCCGGCGTCGACCCGCGGCTGTTCCCCACGCTCCCCGTGGAGCTGCGGATGCGCTGGTATCTGATCCGCACCGGACGGCTGACCGATCTGCTCGCCCTGCTCACCCATGAGGCCCGCAACCCGGGCGGGTTCACCGTCGCCGGACCGCCGCTGCGCAAGCGGGCGGTGCTGCCGCTGACGCCGCCGCTGGAGCTGCCGCCGGGCGTGACCCGCCTGGCGGGCGCCGACTTCCCGGTACGCGCCCGGCTCACGTCGGCGACGTGGCAGGACGGCACGCTGGTGCTGCGCGGCTACGCCCATATCCGCAATCTGGACGCCGCGGCCCGGCACAGCTACCTCAGGACCGTGGTGCTGTCGTGCGGGCGGCGACGGGTGCTGCTGCCGCTGCGGCCGGTCCTGATGCCGGAGGCGACCGCCGAGTCCGGTCAGGAGCTGCACTGTTACGACTGGTCGGGCTTCGAGGTACGGCTCGATCCGGCCCGGCTGCGCAGCGGCGGGCGCTGGGAGGAGGGCGAGTGGACGGTCGGGGTGCTGCTGGCGTCGGCCGGCGTGCTGCGGACCGCGCCGCTGGGCGCACCCGAGACCGGCTCCGGCGCCGCCCCGTGCACCCATGACGTGGCCGGCGACGGCGCGGACGGCGCCGTACGGCTCACGCCCCGGTACGTGGACGGGCGGCTGCGGCTGTCGGTGGCCCGTCGTACCCGGTGGCTGGCCGGCCGGCACGCGGCCGCGGCCGGCACCCTGGACCTGACCGTCACCGCGCCCGGCCGGCCGCCCGCCGCGCTGCGGGTGACCCACCAGGGGACCGGCACGGTGGTGTCGTTCCCGGTGGAGACGGAGCCGCCGGGCGAGCCGGGTCCCGGGGAGGCGGAGGCGGCGCCCCCCGCGTCCGGCGCCGCGCGCCGCGCCCCCAGCCCCCGGCTGACCTTCCGTATCCGTCTCGACGCCCTGGTCGCCGCGCGCCCCACCCGGGACGGGGCGCCCCGGGCCATCCCGCCGGCACACACCGAGAGCTGGCTGCCCGAACTGGTCCTGGCCGGCGGCGGCACCGACCCGATCGCCTGCGACCCCTGGCTCGCGCCCCTCGCCTGTCCGCTCCCGCACGGCCGCGAGCTGATCGTCGCGGCCACCCCGGCCGGCGACCTCGTCCTGCACGACCGCATCCCGCAGCCGTACCTGGACCGGGCGCTGTGGCGCCCGGACGGCACCCTGCTGGTGGCAGGCCGGCTGCCGGACGCCGCGCCGCACACCACCGAACTGGTCCTCAAACACGGGGCGCACGCCGCCGAGCTGGCCTTCCCCACCACCCACGACGACGGCCGCTTCCACTGCGCGCTGCCGCTGGGCGCCCTGCCCTCGCTCGCCGGGACGGTGCCGCTGCGCGAGGGCCGCTGGACGCTGCACCTGCGCGAACAGGGCGCGCCCGGCTCCCCGCTGGACGTCCCGGTCCGCTGCGCGCCGACCGTCCTGGACGGGCTGCCGGCCGCCCGTACGGTCCGCGGCAAGCCGCTCGTCCTCGACCGGCACCGGCACGACGAGGCCCTGATCACGGCGGGCCCCGCGCTGCCCGCCCCCGACCGCGGCCCCTACCGCCGCCGGATGCTGCGCGAACAGCACTACGCGCTGCACCGCTCCCGTCCGCTGCGCGACACCGTCCTCTACAGCAGCTTCGGCGGCCGCACGTACGGGGACTCACCGCGCGCGGTGCACGAGGAGCTGGTCCGCCGGGACATGGATGTGGAGCATCTGTGGGCGGTGCGCGATGCCCAGACCGCGGTGCCGAAGACGGCCCGGGCGGTGATCGTGGGCAGCGCCGAGTGGCACGGCGCGCTGGCGCACAGCCGCTGGGTGGTCACCAACACCCATCTGCCCCGGTGGTTCACCCGGCGCGGCGGCCAGCGCATCATCCAGACCTGGCACGGCACCCCGCTCAAGCGGATCGGCGCCGACCTGACCGGGACCCTGTGCGCGGGCCTGGCCCATCTGGCGCCGCGGCCGCGGGTGAGCCGGCAGTGGAGCGTGCTGCTGTCGCCCAACGCCCACAGCACCCCGGTGCTGCGCGCCGCGCTCGGCTACTCCGGCCGGCTGCTGGAGACCGGGCTGCCGCGTACCGACGCCTTCTTCGCCGCCGACCGCGACCGGATCGCGGCCGCGGTGCGCGAGCGGCTGGGCATCGAGCCCGGACGAAAGGTCGTGCTGTACGCGCCGACCCCGCGCGACGACCTGGCCTACGACGCGGGCCACCACCGGCTGCATCTGCCGCTCGACCTGGAGCTGGCCCGGCAGGAGCTGGCGGACGACCACGTCCTGCTGGTCCGCAGCCATCCGCTGGTCGCCGACCGGCTGCCCGCCCACCACGCGCCCTTCGCCCTCGACGTCTCCGCCCACCCCGACGCCACCGAGCTGCTGCTGGCCGCGGACGTGCTGGTCACCGACTACTCCTCGCTGGCCGCCGACTTCGCCAACACCGGCCGCCCGATGCTCTTCCTCACCCCCGATCTGCCGCACTACCGCGACACCCTGCGCGGCTTCACCCTCGACTTCGAGGCGCGGGTACCGGGTCCGCTGCTCACCTCTACCGGTGAACTGATCGACGCGCTGGGCGACTTGGAGGCGATCGCCGCGGCGGGCGCGGAGGCGTACGCGGATTTCCGGGAGACGTTCTGCCACCGGGACGACGGCGGGGCGGCGGGCCGGGTCGCGGATCTGATGGAGCGGTGACGCGGGCCGGTCCGCCGCAAGCTGGTGGCGGCCGGATCGGCATCCCGCGGCGCTCGCGTCGTTACAGCATGTGCAGGTGCTCTTACGGGAGCCGTGCACACCCAAGCCCCGACTCCCGCCGGGTAAGAAGTAAGAAGACGGCAAGAGGGCGGGAAAAGAGGAGCGGCGGGTGCAACCGCTCGACGGGATTCGGCCTCTGAACCATCGTAAATGGGTTCGGACCCCGCTCGCGCCAAGAGATGCTGTCGACACGAAATGTAGATTCAGTGACTGTGAAAGAAGCCCTTGAGCCACTGCCGGCAGGGCCCACCATCACGCCAGCCGCGCAGGTCAGCATCGTCGTCATCGCCTTCAACGATGTCGGCCACGTCTGCGACGCGGTCCGCTCTGCACTCGCGCAGGGGAATCCTGGCGAAACGGTCACCGAAGTGATCGCGGTGAACGACGCCTCCACCGACGGCACCGGCGCCGCCCTGGACGCCCTCGCCCGTGACGAACCACGGCTCCGCGTCCTGCACCGCGAGCGGAACAGCGGCGGCTGCGGCACCCCGCGCAACGACGGGCTGCGCGCCGCCACCGGGCGCTTCGTGATGTTCCTGGACAGCGACGATGTGCTGCCCCCGGGTGCGGCCCGGGCGCTGCTGGCCGCCGCACTGGAGCACGACGCGCCGGTCGCGGCCGGCGCCTGCGTACGCCGTGAGCTGCCCGCCCACCGCGACATCCCCTGGCAGCCCGCCCTCTACCGCGAGCCGGCCGTGCACGACTCGGCCGAAACCAGCCCCCAGCTGGTCCGCGACACGCTGTGCGTCAACAAGCTCTACGCGCGGGCGTTCCTGGACGAGCACGCCATCACCTTCCCCGAGGGCCGCTTCACCTACGAGGACTTCGTCTTCACCGCGCGGGTGCTGGCCGCCGACCCGCGGATCGTGACCATCCCCGACAGTGTCTACATCTGGCACGTGCGCCGCTCGGCCGCCAAGCAGTCGATCTCGCTGGACCGCAACGACGTGGCCAACTGGCAGGCCCGGATCGCGGCCCACCGCGCCAGCGTGCAGATCTTCAAGGACGCCGGCCTCAAGGCGCTGGCGCACGCCGCGCACACCAAGTTCCTCGACCACGATCTGCGGATGTACGTCCGCGAGCTGCACACCCGCGGCGCCGACTACCGCGCCGAGTGGTGGAGCCTGGCCCGCGACTATCTGGCCAATTTCGACGAGGTCGATCTGCGCGCGGCCCGCGCCCCGGCCCGCTGGCTGGCCCGCGTCGTGCTGGCCTCCCCCGCCCCGCGGGACCTGGACCGGCTGACCCAGCTGGCGGCCCGCCCCGGCCGGCTGCTGCCGCCGTACGCGGAGGCCGACGGCCGTCCGGTGTGGTCCCCGGACCTGCCCGACGTCGAGCTGGACGCGATCGGCACCAAGCCGACGCACCGGCTGCCGGTGACCATCGACGCGGAACCCTCCGTCACCGGCCGCGGTGTACTGCGGCTGCGCATACACGATCTGTACGGGCGGCTGGCCGCGTCCGAACCGCAGAGCATCGACATCGAGCTGCACCGGCGCCGCGACGAGAAGCGCGGCCCGGTCCACACCGCCTCGCTCACCCGCGCCGCCCCGACCGCCCCCGGCTCCACGGCCAGCTGGACCGCCGAGGTCGCGCTGGACCTCGGCGCGCTGGTCGAGCCGGACGGGCAGGGTGCCGACCCCGAGCCCTGGGACCTGATGGCGCAGGTCAGCTGCGCGAACGGGGCCGGTTTCCGGGCCTCGCTGCGGGCCCAGGGCCCGGGGCTGCGCCGCCGGGTGCTGCCCAGCCGGCGGCATCTCGTCCTGCTGGTGCAGCCGTATGCGACGACCGGAGGGGCGCTGTCGCTCCGGGTCGCCTCGGGTGTACGCAGCGTATGGCGGATCGCCGCCCGGCGGCTGCGCCGCTGACCGCCGCGGCCCGCTCCTCTTCACTGTCCGACCCCGAGCCTAGGATTGACGCCATGTCTTACTTGATCACGGGTGGTGCCGGATACATCGGCTCCCATGTCGTACGGGCCCTGCGCCAGGCGGGCGAGTCGGTCGTCGTGCTCGACGACCTGACGACGGGCGTGGCCGCCCGGGTCCCTCAGGGCGTCCCGCTGGTCGTGGGCTCCACCCTCGACCGCGCGCTGCTCGACGAGACGATCGCCGGGCACGGCATCACCGATGTCGTGCATCTGGCCGCCAAGAAGCAGGTCGGCGAGTCCGTCGAGATGCCGCTGCTCTACTACCGCGAGAACGTCCACGGTCTGCAGACGCTGCTGGAGGCGATGGCCGCGGGCGGCGTCGGCCGCTTCGTCTTCTCCTCCTCGGCCGCGGTCTACGGCATGCCCGATGTCGACCTGGTCACCGAGGACACCCCCTGCCTGCCGATCAACCCGTACGGCGAGACCAAGCTCGTCGGCGAGTGGATGGCCCGCGCGGTGGGCGCCGCGCACGGCATCAGCACCGCCTGCCTGCGCTACTTCAATGTGGCCGGCGCGGCCACCCCCGAGCTGGCCGACACGGGGGTCTTCAACATCGTCCCGATGGTCTTCGAGCGGCTCACCGAGGGCACCGCGCCGCGCATCTTCGGCGATGACTACGACACCCCCGACGGCACCTGCATCCGCGACTACATCCATGTCGCCGATCTCGCCGAGGCCCATGTGGCGGCCGCCCGCAAGCTCGCCGAACCGGGCCCGGTGCGCGATCTGACGCTCAACATCGGCCGCGGCGAGGGCGTCTCGGTGCGCGAGATGATCGACCTGATCACCGAGATCACCGGCCACGCCGACGTCACCGCCGAGGTCACCCCCCGCCGGGCGGGCGACCCGGCCCGGGTGGTCGCGGCCGCCGACCGGATCACCGCCGAGCTGGGCTGGAAGGCCCACCACGACGTACGCGACATGATCACCTCGGCCTGGGCGGGCTGGCAGCACCACCACCCGCAGGCCTGACCGAGGCCCGGCCACCGACGCCCCGCCACGCCCGTATGGGCACGGCGGGGCGCGGCCGCGCACGGGCGGGCCCCTTCAGAGCGCACCGCCAGGCAGGGGCCCGGCCCGTCCGTCCGCCTCAGTGCAGCGGGTGCGAGGTCCGGCCCGACGCCTCGTCGATCTCGTCGTGCGCCTTGGTCAGCAGCTTCATCGCCAGCTCGTTGAGTGCTCTGGCCCCCGCGACCTCCTCGCCCACCCTCGGCTGATTCGAATCGGCGGGGTGGCGGCTGGTATAGCCATGGGCCCGCACCTCGCTCCCGTCGGGGAGCCGGACGAGGGCCGCGGCGCGGGTGCGGTGGGCGTCCTCGTCGAATTCCAGCTCGACATGCCATCCGACAGCGGTCTGCAGCATCACGATCACCTCCGGAACCGCTGTTTCCAGCGTGCGCCTGCCGCTCGGCGTATGCACGGCGTGCCGGTGCCGGCGAGTGCCGCCTCCCGCGCACCGCACGGCGGGCAGGTCATCCGAAGTCCCCGTCCGCGAGCCGCTGCGTCCTGGTGCGCGACACCGTCAGCCCGTCCGGCCGCGCCACCGGCCACTCCGGGCGCCCTGGGAGCCGCAGGAAGAAGACGCCTTTCGAGGGCACCCGTCCGCCGTGGGGGACGTGCGCGGGTGAGCCACGTTCAGCCGCGGCGCCTGCGCGCGAGCCGGGCCCGGAGGCTGGTGTCGGGCACGTTGAGGGTCAGCGGTATCGGGCCGTCGGGCGGGGCGTCGGCGGGGCGGACCGGTAGTTCGCGGCGGAGGGGGCCCGCGGTCACCCGGAGGGCGACCCGCCAGGTGCCCGGGGGGCCGGTGCGGAGCAGGGAGCGCACGGTGTAGTGGTCGCCGGCGTTGCGGGTGGCCGTGGTGCGCAGCGCCACCGTGCGGGTCGCGTCGCGGAGGATCAGCTGGAGCTCGGCGTCGGTGGGGCAGCCGGGCAGGGTGAGGTGCGCGGTGAGGATGGCGCGCCCGGAGCGGGTGCAGTCCGCGGTGCCCCGCAGGTCCGCGCCGAGCGGCCGGGTCGTTGCGTCCAGGTCGAGGTTCAGATGGCCGTGCGGCCGGGAGAGGAAGAGCGCGGCGACGGCGGGGCCCGCGGCGCCCCGGCCGACGATCCGCGGGGCAAAGTCCGGGTGGCCCGTCTCGTCCTCCGGGTGCTCCGGGACCAGCCAGGCCTCGCGGCACAGCGAGGGCCCGGCGGCGCCGCCCGGGCCGTGCGCGGTGAGGGCGATCTTGAAGCCCCAGGTGCCGCCGGGCAGCGGGCCGCCGTCCGCGGCGGTCGCCGGGTCGACGGCGGCCCGCCAGGCGCCGTCCTCGTAGCGGGCCGGGACGCGGTGGACGGTGCCGCCGCGGCGCAGGAGGATCTCGACGGTGTCGCCGCCCAGCGGGGGGAGGTCTGCGGTGCCGCGCAGGTGCAGGACGCCGCCCACCCAGTGCAGGTGGACCAGCCGCTGGCGCAGCGCCACCCGGTCGGTGAGGTCGTAGCAGGCGTCGGGGAGGGCGCGCTGCGGATCGCGGAAGTACGGGTAGCCGGCGTAGACCCGCCCGTCGTCGTCGAGGTGCGGCGGGCCCGGCCGGGAGCCGGTGTCGGCCCGGACGACGCCGGTCAGCTCGTCGTCGAGCCCGGCGCGCAGACAGTGGGCGCGCAGCCGGAGGGCGGGCGGCAGGGCGGCCAGCACCCGGTCGGTGAGGTAGCGCTCGACGAGGGGGCGGGCGGCGGCGGCCATCGCCCGCCGGCCGGCCTCGTCGCGGCGGAGGTAGGGGGCCCCGAAGGGCATGAGTATCTCGCCGTGGAAGTGCCGGACCATCAGCTTGTCGCGGTTCTCACCGGGCGGGACCTCGGCCGCGACCCGGTCGAGGACGGTGCCGATGTAGGCGAGGTACTCGCACCAGTCGATGTCCTGGCGGGTGGCATTGCTGTCGTCGTCGCGTCCGTGCAGGTAGTAGCAGGTGCGCTCGGCGAAGACGGAGACGACCTCGGCGCGCAGCAGCGCGGTGATGCCGAAGGGGAGGTCCTCGGCCAGCAGCCGGCCCTCGACGAAGCGCAGGCGGTGCTGTTCGAGGAAGGCGCGGCGGAAGAGCTTGTAGGCGGCCAGCGACCAGTAGACCGGGGAGTCGAAGACGGAGACCGCCGCGCTGGTGGTGCGCAGGTCGACGGGGGCCCCGCGGCCTTCGGCGCCGGCTATCCGGCCGTAGACGACGTCCGAGCCGTTCTTCTGGGCCGTGCGGGTGAGCCAGAACAGCGCCTCGGTGTCGAGGCGGTCGTCGGAGTCGAGGAAGAAGACGTAGTCGCCGGTGGCGTGGTCCAGTCCGGCATTGCGCGGCCGGCCGGCGCCACCGGAGGCCTCCTGGCGCAGCACCGTCAGGTTGGGGTGGCTGCGGACCTGCTCGGTCAGCCACTCCGCGCTGCCGTCGGTGGAGCCGTCGTCGACCGCGATCACCTCTATCTGCCGCTGGTCCAGCGTCTGGGCGAAGACGGAGCCGAGGCTGCGTTCGAGGTAACGCCGGGTGTTGTGCACCGGCATGATCACGGAGACGGTCGGCGCCGCGGCGTCCGGCCCGGTGGGGACCGCGGCCGCGAGGTCGTCTGAGACGGGCACCCGTGCCCTCCGTTCATTTCCGCAATCCCCCGAAAGACCCGGCGCCGCAGCCGGGCAAAAGGGACTATTTAGACATATAACGTGGGGTGAACGTTCGCCGATCGTGGAGGAGAGCCGGTGGCTCCGACGCCCGCCACCCCACAAGAGGCGGTCCGGCCCCTGGAGGTTGCCCGTCCCCTTCCCGGAAGTGAACGCCCGGCCGCGGCGCGCGGGACCCTCGGGCGGCTGACGGCACCCGGGCTCGCGGCGGCCCTGTCCATGGGCGCGTACTGCCTCGGGCTCGCCCTTTACGGCAGCTACCCCTTCGGCCCGCACTCCCGCGCCGTCAACGACCTGGGCAATCAGTTCGTGCCGTTCCACGCCCGGCTGTGGGACCTGATGCACGGCACCACCAGCGGCGATCTGTTCTTCAACTGGGGCAGCGGCTACGGCGTCCCGTTCCTCGCCGACTTCTTCACCTATCTGATGAACCCGTTCTCCTGGCTCGTCGGACTCTTCCCCCGTGCGCTGGCCGACCTCCCGGTCTTCCTGGTCACCCTGCTCAGCATCGGCCTGGGCGCCGCGCTGATGACCGTCCTCCTCGGCCGGCTCCAGCCGGGCTCCGGCGCGCTGCGGGCGCTGCTGTCGGTGGGCTACGGGCTGTGCGCCTGGGTGCTGAACGACGGCTTCGCCGACCCCATGTGGATGTGGGGCCTGGTGGCACTGCCGCTGACCGGTATCGCCGCGGACTGGTGCCTGCGCCGCACCCGCTGGGTGGCCGGCACCCTGCTGGTCGCCCTCGCCTGGGCGGGCAACTTCTACACGGCGGCGATGGCCACCCTGGCGACGGCGCTGGTCCTGGGCCTGCGGCTGCTGACGGCCACCGGGATGCCGCGCCGCGACCGCCTGCGGGCGGCGGGCCGCGCCGTCTCGATGGCACTGACCGGCATCCTGCTCACCGCACCGGTCCTGACCGTCACCTTCCGGGCCAGCCACGCCGCCCAGCCCGCCCCCGAGGTCTCCTACGCCGGCGGGCCGCCCCTGCTCCACCAGCTGTCGCAGCTGCTGCCCGGCGGCCACGACGCGACACCGGCACCGAACCTCTTCATCGGGGTCCCCGGGCTGCTGCTGGTGGCGGCCTTCCCGTTCGTGCGCGCGGTGCCGCTGCGGGTGCGCCTGGGCTGGTACGCGCTGGCGGCGGGCGTCGCCTTCTCGTTCGTCCAGGAGCCGACGATCCTGCTGTGGCACGGCTTCGCGCTGCCCAACGGCAGCCCCTACCGTGCCGCCTTCGTGCTCAGCGGCATCCTCGTGATGATCTCCTGGCTCGCGCTGGCGCACCGCCCGCGGCCCGGCGAACTCGCCGCGGGCGCCGGGCTGGTCGCCGCGCTGGCCTGGCTCTGCCGGGACCAGGCCGCGGTCGGCACCGCCACCTGGATCCTGGTGGCCGGCGGCGGCACCGTGACCCTCCTGGCGCTGACCGCGCGCGGCGCGCTGCGCGGCGGCCGCACCCGGGCCGCGGCCACCGCCGCGCTGACCGGCACCGTCCTGCTCGGCTCGGCGTACACGGCGTGCTCCGTGACCGCGGCGCGGGACAGGATCGCCTGGTTCCGGCCCAAGATCACGCTGTCCGGGCCCTCGCTGGCGGCCCGGGACGAACTGGCGGCGCGCACCGACTGGCCCCGCTCCCGCACCGATCCAGGTCCGCACGAATTCGCCAACAACGACCCGTTGTTGCTCGGCGGCGAGGGCGGCGCGTACTACAGCAGCTACGTCCCCACGGCCACCGCCCGGACCCTGCAACGCCTGGGCGCCGGGTGGTACATCAGGGGCCGCCACACGCTCAGCTTCGAGGACCCGGCGGGCCAGGCGATCATGGGCGTGAGCAGCTCGCTGTCGCCGGTGTGGGAGAGCCGCACCCGCTACATCCCGCACCGCGCGCACCCGGCCCCGCTGTTGACCGTACGGAGCACGCTCCCCCGACCGCGCGCCGGAGAGACCGTGTTCGCCCGTCAGGAGCGGGTGCTGGGCGCGGCCGTCTACGAGGTGCCGGCTCTGCGGCCCACCGCGGGCGCGCCCCCGGTGCCCGACCGTGGCGGCTGGCTGCTGCGCCCGGCACGGCCGCCCGCCGCCGGGCAGCCGGCGGCGGACCCGAACGGCCCGGGGACCACCTTCACGGCACACTGCGCCCCGGGCAGCACCGCCGTGTGGTCGGCGCCGTGGTTCTCCGGGTGGGTCACCGGGCTGGGCGGGCACAGCAAGGCGATCGGCCGCGCCGATGTCACCGCCAATCCGGTGCGGGAGCTGGGCCGGGTGCCCGCGGACGGCACGGTGTCGGTGCGCTTCACCGGCCGGGGCCCGCAGCGCGTCCCCGGGCACGCCCTCGGCTGTCTGTCCCCGCGCAGGCTGACGGCGGCGGTGGACGCGCTGCGCGCCAGGGGCCCGGCGGAACTGGCCGCCGGCGGCCACGGACTGACGGCCCGGCTGCGGCCGGGCAGCAGGGGCAGCGCGGTGCTGGCGATGCCGGCGGTCGAGGGATGGGGCTGTGCGGTGGACGGCGGACCCCGCCGCGCCCCGCGCTCGTTCGCCGGTCTGCTGGCCGTCCCGCTCGGCTCCGGGGCCTCCCGGCTGTCGTGCTCCTACCGGCCGCCGGGCCTGGGGACGGGGCTGGCGGCGAGCGCCGCGGCGGCGCTGGCCCTCGCCGCGGTGGCCACGGCCGGGGCGGTCCGCGGCCGTCGACGCGTCACACCACCGCGCCGTTCACCTCGTGACATTCCACCGGATCCGTAGACCCCGTCCGCGCCGCCCCCCCGCCCCCGGCGAAAAGGCCTGCTCATGAAGCTCTCCATCGTCGTCCCCTGCTACAACGAAGAGGCCGTCCTGAGCCGCTTCGACGACACGCTCCGCGCGGTCCTCGCCGGTCTCGCCGTCGAGTACGAACTCTGTTACGTCGACGACGGCAGCGCCGACGGCACCCTGGCCCGGCTGCGCAGCCTCGCCCAGCAGCACCGCGGCACCACCCGCTACCTCTCCTTCAGCCGTAACTTCGGCAAGGAGCCCGCCATACTGGCCGGCCTGCAGGCGGCCGACGGCGACGCGGTGATCCTCATGGACGCCGATCTGCAGCATCCGCCCGAGCTCATCGAGAAGATGCTCGACCTCTACCAGCTCGGCCACGACCAGGTCGTCGCCAAGCGCACCCGGCACGGCGACCGGCCGGTGCGGACCGCACTGAGCAGGCTCTACTACCGCGCCGTCAACAGATGGGTGGATGTCGAACTCACCGATGGCGTGGGCGACTTCCGGCTGCTGTCCCGTACGGCCGTGGACGCGCTGCTCTCGCTGCCGGAGTACAACCGCTTCTCCAAGGGCCTGTTCTCCTGGATCGGTTTCGACACGGTCACCTTCGACTACCGCAATGCCGCCCGGGAGGCGGGCGAGACCAAGTGGCACGTCGGCTCGCTGGTCAACTACGGCATCGACGGCATGCTGTCCTTCAACTCCCGCCCGCTGCGGCTGGCCATCTACGCCGGGCTCGGACTGGCGTCGCTCGCCGCCCTCTACACCCTGTGGATCATCGGCGCGGCCCTCGTCGGCGGGGTCACCGCGCCGGGCTATGTGACGCTGGTGGCCATCATCGTCGGCCTGGGCGGGCTGCAGATGGTGATGCTCGGGCTGATCGGCGAGTACATCGGACGGATCTACTACGAGGCCAAGCGGCGGCCGCACTTCCTGGTCAAGGAGAGCAACACCACCGTCCCCGCGCCCGCGTCCGCGGATGCCGCCCCGGCCGGCTCCCGGGCCGGCTGATGCGCGGTCTGCCGACGCCCGCCCCCTGGGGCCAGCTCGTGCGCTTCGCCACCGTCGGCGGGATCAACACCCTGACGTTCTACGCCTGTTACCTGCCGCTGCGGCGGATGCTGCCGTACTTCGCGGCCTACACCGGCGCCTTCGCGCTGAGCATGGTCTGCTCGTTCCTCCTGAACACCTACTTCACCTACCGCACCCGGCCGACCTGGAAGAAGTTCCTGCTCTTCCCGCTGACGCAGGTCACCAACTATGCGGCGCAGAGCGTGGGGCTGGTGCTGCTGGTGAGCTGGTGCGGGCTGAACACCGCGGTGGCCCCGCTGGCGGCGGCGCTGACCGCCCTCCCGTTCACCTTTCTGGTCTCCCGGCGCATCCTGCGCCCGCCCGCTCAGAACGGTCCGCCATCGGCTCGCTCCGGCGAACCCGTCTGAGCCCGCCAGCCCCCGAACAGCGCACGCTGCCCCACCGAGGTCTGACGGGCCGTGTACAGCCGGCCGTCGGTGCCCAGCGCGACCACCACGGCCCGCCCGGCGGCGTCCTGGGCGACACCGGCCGCCGCCGAATGCGCCACCCTGCCCCGCTGCCAGGGCCCGGGGGCGTCCTGCGCCATCGCCATCCGCACCTCGCCGGCGTCGTCGCGGGCCGCGAGCACCATCCGGCCGGCACCGCCGACCGGCGCCGCCGCCACCCGCCCGTACCCGCCGACCGCCGGGCACCGTGCCGACACCCGCCAGCCGCCGATCATCCGCGGCCGCTCGGCGATCAGCACCTGGGCGGTGGCCGACCGGCGGAAGACGGCCCGCACCACGCCGCCGGCCAGCGGGACGAGGCTGACCGGGCCGGCCGGCTGCGGCAGTCCGGTGGCCGCGGCCGGCCGCGGCGGCCCGCCGGCCTCCTTGGACACCCAGTGCGCCACGGTCCCGATGCTCGGCGCGGCCAGATGGATCAGCCCGGCGGAGTCCACACAGGCATCCAGCCCGTCGATGATCCGCGGGGACGCCAGCAACGTGCTGACCGTGCCCTCCAGCCGCTGCCACGGCGAGAAGCCCCGGCCCGGCCGGCCACTGCGGTGGGCGATGTTGCCGTCCCAGGTCCGTACGAAGACGTGCACCGTGCCGTCCGGGGTGGCCACCGCCGCCGGGAAGCCGATCTCCAGCGATCTGACCGGGTCCGCGTCCGGGGACCCCAGCGACTCCCAGCGCGCGAAGGCGGGCGCCCCCTCCGGGCCGGTGCCGGTCTGCGGTGCGGTCAGCAGCTCCCGGTGGTGGTCGGTGTGCCGGCCCGGCAGCACGGTGCGGGAGGCGAACAGCTGGAGTGTGCCGTCCGGGCGGCGCACCACATGGATCTGCCCCTGCAGCAGCGCACCGCCGACCGGCACCGGCGCGCCGAAGCTGCCGCTGCCCGGCCGGGTCTCGGCCCAGCAGTAGGCCCGGCCGCCCAGGACCGCGAAGGCGGCGAGCCGGCCGTCCTGTGCCGGGCGGATCCAGGCGTTGGAGCCGGGCGCCCGCAGCCGGGTGCTGCGGGTCCAGTTGCGCGAGACGCCGCTGAGCGCCGCGCCGCCCACCTTGCGGTCGCCGCAGCCGGCCGGGTCGCCGCAGGCGCGGTGGTCGGCCCAGCCGTAGACCGACAGCAGCGCGGCCTTGCGGCGGGCGGTGGCCAGGTCGATGTCGTGGGGCAGCACGCCGGCCTCGTAGCCGAGGTAGTGCTCCACGATCGGGGGCCGCCCGCGGTCGGCGTACGCCGCCAGCGCGGCCTGCGCGAAGTAGGCGGAAGCGGTGTGGTCCTGATGGTCGTAGTAGCGCAGCCCGGCCAGCCGGGGATCGTGGTCCGAGGTGGCCGGCGGCCGCTTCCGCGAATGCACCGCGTTCGGGTCCAGGGTCCGTACGACCGTGGGCCGGACCCGGTCGAGCACCGCCACCAGGGTCCGGATGACCTGGTCGCGGGTGTAGTGGTACTGCCGCCGCACGGGGGTGCGGTCGGGGCGCAGCGTGGGGAGGGTGGCGGCGGCCCCGAGCCACAGGCCGCGCAGGCTGACCGTGCGGGCCTGCCAGACGGCCCGCGACTCCACCAGCTCCAGGAAGATCAGCTGGTGCTGCGGGGCGTCGTGCAGCGTCTGGAGCTCCGCCTCGAAGCCGGGGAGCAGGGAGAGCGCCGCGACGTCCCAGCGGGCGGCCGGGTTGCCGGTGACCATCGCGGCGTACGCGGCCCGCAGTCCGTTGGCCCGTGCGCGGGCAAAGGCGGCCCGGTCCACCGGGACCCGCTCGGGGTCGGGGGTACGCAGGCTGACGTTGTGGCCGTCGGCCTCGCCGCCCGTGAGGCAGACCGTGACCGAGCGCGCCCCGCTGCGCAGGGACTGCTCCAGGTCGGGGTTCATGAAGTACAGGCCGTCGTCGGCGTGCGCGACGATGTGCACGAAGGACTGGTCGGCCGGGTCCACCAGGGAGTGCCCGGGGCCCGCCGGTCCGGCCGTACGGGAGGCCTCGTCCGACAGCCGGGCCCAGACGGCGGCGCCCGCCGTCGCGGCGAACAGCCCGCCGCCGGTGAGCTGAAGCAGCCGGCGGCGGGACAGCAGGGGCGAAGGCACGGGTGACACACCCTCAGTATTCGGTCACCGGGGAGTTCCTGCCTGCCCGATAATTCGCCACTTTTGCAGGTACGTGACGGGGCCCACAGAACATTCAGGTGACGAAGAACAACCTTTTTGGGTGAACACGAGTCGTACGGCTGACAATGCAAGAGACCCCTTTGGGGAGATTTCTGCGTTCTGTACTCAGCTCATTACGAGGAGTAGCACCGCATGTCCGAGACAGGCCTTGACGCCGTACCCCGGTTCAGCATCATCGTCCCCGTGTTCAGAGTGCAGGGCTTCCTGCGCGCCTGCATGGACTCGGTGCTGGCCCAGGAGTTCACGGACTTCGAGCTCATCGCCGTCGACGACTGCTCACCCGACCACAGCGGCGCCATCCTGGACGAGTACGCCGCCCGCGACGACCGCGTCCAGGTGCTCCACCTCCCGGAGAACGCCGGCCTGGGCCCGGCCCGCAACGCCGGCCTGGAGAAGGTCCGCGGCGACTACGTCCTCTTCCTCGACAGCGACGACGCCCTCGTACCCGGCGCGCTCGGCGCCCTCGCGGACCGGCTGGCCGCCACCGGGGACCCCGAGATCCTGATCTTCGACTACGCCCGGACCTACTGGGACGGCTCCACCCGGCGCAACGCCCTCTCCGGACTGCTCGACGAGTCCGGTGCGCCCGCCTTTTCGCTGGCCGAGCGCCCCCAGCTGCTCGATCTGCTGCAGATCGTCTGGAACAAGGCCTACCGCCGCGACTTCATCGAGGAGCACGGTTTCACCTTCCCCCCGGGCTACTACGAGGACGCCCCCTGGACCTTCTGCACCCTGATCACCGCCCGGCGGATCGCGGTCCTGGACCGGGTCGCCCTGCACTACCGCCAGCGCCGGCAGGGCGGCAACATCCTGCGCACCACCAGCCGCAAGCACTTCGACGTCTTCGACCAGTACGCCCGGGTCTTCGCCTACCTGGACGCGCACCCCGAGCTGTCGCGCTGGCGCCCGCACATGTTCCGCAAGATGGTCGACCACTATCTGACCGTCCTGGACAAGCCCGGCCGGCTGCCGCGGAACGCCACCGCCGAGTTCTTCCACCGCGCCGCCCGCGACTACCGCCTGCGGATACCGGCCGGCTTCGTCCGTCCCGCCGGCATGGCCGGCGGCAAATACACGCTGCTCGCCAAGGACGCCTATCCGGCGCTGGCCGGCCTCAAGGCCGTCGGCAAGGTGCAGCGCACGGTGCGCAAGCACGCCGGCAAGCGGGTCCGGCAGGCCAAGCGCAAGGCGATGGACCTGCGCTACCAGGCGCTGCTGCGGCAGCCGCTGGACGAGAACCTCGCGGTCTACTCCGCGTACTGGAACCGGCGTCCGGCCTGCAACCCGCTGGCGGTCTACGAGAAGGCCAAGGAGCTGGCGCCCGGGATCCACGGCGTCTGGGTCGTCAAGAAGCAGCTCGCCGAGTCCGGCGAGATCCCGGCCGGTATCGACCACGTCGTGCTGAACTCGCCGCGCTACTGGGAGGTGATGGCCCGCGCCAAGTACCTCGTCAACAACGTCAACTTCGCGGACGGCGTGGTCAAGCGCGAGGGCCAGATCCATCTGCAGACCCACCACGGCACCCCGCTGAAGTCGATGGGCACCGACCAGAAGCGCTACCCGGCCGCGGCCAAGGGCATGAGCTTCCGCAAGCTGCTGGCCCGCGCCGACCGCTGGGACTTCTCGCTCTCCGCCAACCAGCACACCACCGAGCAGTGGGAGCGGGTCTACCCCTGCGACTTCGAGTCGCTGAACGCGGGCTACCCCCGGAACGACGTCTACTACCGGGCCACCGCCCAGGACGTCCTGGACATCCGCGCCCGGCTGGGCATCGCGCCCGGCCGGACCGCGGTCCTCTACGCCCCGACCATGCGCGACTACCAGGTCGGCTATGTCCCCCGGCTCGACCTGGAGAAGCTCTCCCGCGAGCTGGGCGAGGACTTCGTCCTGCTGGTGCGCACCCACTACTTCTACGACCAGGACCCCCGCCTCCAGGCGCTCCAGGAGCGCGGCGCGCTGATCGACGTCTCCGGCCACCCGGTCGTCGAGGAGCTGTGCCTGGCCGCCGACGCCCTGGTCACCGACTATTCGTCGATCATGTTCGACTACGCCAACCTCGACCGGCCGATCATCACGTACGCCGACGACTGGGACACCTACGTCCGCTCCCGCGGGGTCACCTTCGACCTGCTCTCGGGCCGGCCGGGCGACACCCCGGGCACCCTCGCCACCAGCGAGGACGAGCTGATCGAGGCGTTCCGCAGCGGCCGCTGGGACGACGAGCGGGCCACCGAGCTGCGCGCCGCGTTCCGTGCGCGGTTCTGCCAGTGGGACGACGGGCACGCCGCCGAGCGGGTGGTCCGCCGGGTCTTCCTGGGCCAGGAGGCGGCCCCGGCCCCGCTGCCGCCGGCCGAGCGCACCGTCGCCCCGTCCCCCCGCGCCGCGGCCGCCGGATCCGGCCTGCTGCCACTCCAGGGGACTCGGCTGCCCGCCCAGCGGGACGGCAGCCCGTCCGACAAGGCGACGTCCGAGGACGCGGCGCCGGAGGAGGCGCCGTCCGCCGAGGCGACGGACATCGGGCTCGCGGGCTGAACCGCCCGCACACCCACTGCGGGGTGCCGCGGCGGAATCCCCGCCGCGGCACCCTTTCCGTTCCGGAGCCGGCCGGTCGTCTCAGCGTCCGCCGAGCGCGCTGACCACGGCCGCCGTCAGCTCGTCGAGATAGCCGGCCGGCACCTCGTCGCGGACCACCAGCAGCCGCCAGTACAGCGGCCCGGTCAGCAGGTCCAGGGCCAGCCGGCCGTCCGCACCGGCCGGGATCTCGCCGCGCTCGACGGCGCGCGCCACCATCGCCGTGGCCACGCCCTCCTGGCTGTCGTGCAGCGCGGCCTTCAGCGCGGCCGCCAGTTCGGGGCTGCGGGCCGCCTCCGCCAGCAGGTCCGGGATGATCTGCGAGGCCATCGGGTGCCGCAGCGCACGGGCCGCGACCTCCAGCAGCACCCGTACATCGCCGGACAGCGACCCGGTGTCCGGCGTCGGCATGCCCGCCGCGGCCACCGCGGAGACCACGTCGAGGACGAGGTGCAGCTTGGAGCGCCACCGCCGGTAGACGGCGGTCTTGCCCACGCCGGCCCGCCGCGCGATGCCCTCGATCGACATCCGGGCGAAGCCCACCGCGGCCAGCTCCTCGAAGACCGCGGCACGGATCGCCTCGGTCTTGTCCTCGCGCAGTACGGCGGCGCCTGCCGGGCTCCGGCGCGCCGCCGCGGTCTCGCTTCCGCTGCCGTCGTTTGCCATGGCTTGAGCATAACGTCACGACGCTACGGTTGCGTTTCGACGCGGGCTCCCTCTAGTCTCGACGTCGCGACGATACGGACCCGTCCCATCGTCGCCCCGTGTGCGGCCCCTGTACGCAAACGAAAGCGGCCTCCTCCATGCCCCAGACCCTCGCGCCCCCGGCCCCGACGCCCACCCAGGCGCCTGCGCCCGGCACCGCCCCCGACCCCGAGCTGCGCGCGCTGGCCGAACGCCATGGCCTCACGGTGAGCGGCGCCCGCCCCTCACTGTCGGAGTACACCCGCCAGCTGTGGCACCGGCGGCACTTCATCACCTCGTTCGCCAGCGCCAAGCTGACCGCGCAGTTCACCACCGCCAAGCTCGGGCAGCTGTGGCAGGTCCTGACCCCGCTGCTCAACGCGGCCGTCTACTACTTGATCTTCGGCGTGCTGATCGGCACCCGGAAGGGCGTCCCGGACTACGTTCCGTTCCTGGTGACCGGCGTCTTCGTCTTCACCTTCCTGCAGAATTCGGTGATGGCCGGAACGCGGGCGATCTCCGGCAACCTGGGCCTGGTGCGGGCGCTGCACTTCCCGCGGGCGTGTCTGCCGATCTCGTTCTGCCTGACGCAGCTGCAGCAACTGCTGTACTCCATGGGCGTGCTCGTGGTCATCCTGCTGTGCTTCGGGCAGGTCCCGACCTGGTCGTGGCTGCTCGTCATCCCGGCGCTGACGCTGCAGTTCATCTTCAACACCGGTCTGGCGATGGCCATGGCGCGGCTGGGGTCGAAGACCCCGGACCTGGCGCAGCTGATGCCCTTCATCATGCGGACCTGGATGTACGCGTCCGGCGTGATGTTCAGCATCAGCCTGATCCTCCAGGGCAAGCACCTCCCGCAGTTCGTGGTGGTGCTGCTGAACGGCAACCCCGCCGCGGTCTACATCGACCTGATGCGCTTCGCCCTGATCGACAGCTTCACGCACAAGCAACTGCCCCCGCACGTCTGGGCGTTCGCGACCGGCTGGGCCCTGCTGGCCAGTGTCGTCGGCTATGTGTACTTCTGGAAGGCCGAGGAGCGGTACGGACGTGGCTGAACTGACGAACGGTACGGACATGACCGAGCAGACCAACGGCATCGAGCCGACCGAGGCCGCCCAGGCCCGCATCCCGACCGTGATCGCGGACGATCTGCACATCGTCTACCGCGTCTACGGCACGGGAGCCGGCAGGGGCAGTGCCACCGCGGCGCTGAACCGCATCGTCCGCCGTAAGCCCTCCACGGGCGTGCGTGAGGTGCATGCGGTCAAGGGCGTGTCCTTCACCGCCTACCGCGGTGAGTCGATCGGCCTGATCGGTTCCAACGGTTCGGGCAAGTCGACGCTGCTCAAGGCGGTCGCCGGCCTGCTGCCGGCGGAGCGCGGCAAGGTCTACACCCACGGCCAGCCCTCCCTGCTGGGCGTGAACGCGGCGCTGATGAACGACCTGACCGGCGAGAAGAACGTCGTCCTCGGCGGCCTGGCGATGGGCATGTCCCGCGAGCAGGTCCGCGAGCGCTACGACGGCATCGTCGACTTCTCCGGCATCAACGAGAAGGGCGACTTCATCTCGCTGCCGATGCGCACCTATTCATCCGGCATGGCGGCCCGGCTGCGGTTCTCCATCGCCGCGGCCAAAGACCACGACGTGCTGATGATCGACGAGGCGCTGGCCACCGGCGACCGCAGCTTCCAGAAGCGCTCCGAGGCCCGCATCCGCGAGCTGCGCAAGGAGGCCGGCACGGTCTTCCTCGTCAGCCACAACAACAATTCCATCCGCGACACCTGCGACCGGGTGCTGTGGCTGGAACGCGGCGAGCTGCTGATGGACGGCCCCACCGACGAGGTCATCAAGGCGTACGAGGCCCACCGGTAACCGCCTCCGCCCATGCCGAAGGGGCGCACCCGCGAGGGGTGCGCCCCTTCATGCATGCCCGCACACGGTCGGCCGCGCGGGGCGGCGACCGGTCAGCTGTGCGCGCGCAGCAGCGTACGCATCGTCCGCATGGCCACGGACAGGTTCGCCAGGTCGAAGCCCTCCGACCCGTGGATCTCCTCCAGCGTCGCCCGGGCGCGGCTGAGGATCGCCGCATTGGCCTGCTCCCAGGCCTTGAACCGCTGCTCCGGCGTCGAGGAGCCGTTGCCCTCCGCCAGCACATCGGCGGTCAGCGCCGCATGGGCCGCGAAGAGGTCCTCGCGGATCGAGGCGCGGGCCATCGACTGCCAGCGGTCGTTGCGCGGCAGCTCCAGGATGCGGTCGAGGAGCTGGTTGATCCGCAGCCGCTCGCCCAGGTCGTAGTAGACCTCGGCGACATCCAGCGGCTGCTTGCCCGTGCGGTCGGCGATGGCGACGATGTCCAGCGCGGGGAAGACCGAGGAGAACCCGGACACCTGGACGGCCAGCGGCTCGGGCACGCCCGCACCGGTCAGCTCGTCCAGGATCGTCTGGTACCACTCCTGGTCGGTGCCCTGCAGCAGCTTCGGCAGCTCGCCCCAGACCTCGGCGACCCGCTCCGCGAAGAAGTCGATGGTCTGCGACAGCTCCAGCGGCTGCGGGCGGTTGTTGAGCAGCCAGCGGGTGCCGCGCTCGACCAGCCGGCGCGAGTGCAGCCGGATCCGGGTCTGGACATCGGCGGCGACGACATTGTCGAGCGCCTCGACGTCGTCCCAGACCTGGCCCAGCCGGAAGATCGCCCGGGCCGCGGTGTGCGCACGCACGACCTCTTCGAGGGAGGCCCCGGTCTCCTCCCGCATCCGGTGCAGGAAGCTCGTACCACCGGTGTTGACGGTGTCGTTGACCAGCACCGTCGTGACGATCTCGCGGCGCAGCGCATGCCCGTCGACCTGCTCGGGGAACCGGTCGTGCAGCGCCGAGGGGAAGTAGGCGTGCAGCAGCCGCTCCAGATACGCGTCGTCCGGCAGCCCGGTCCGGATCAGCGCCTCGGCGACCGTGATCTTGGTGTACGCCAGGAGCACCGCGGTCTCCGGCTGGGTCAGCCCGCGCCCGGCGTTCAGCCGCTCACGGATCTGCCGGTCGGTGGGCAGGAACTCCAGCGCCCGGTCGAGATCGCCGTCGCGCACCAGCCGGCGCATGAAGCGCTGCTGGGCGTTGAGCATGCTGGAGGACTGGGCGAGGGCCAGTGCCAGCGCGGTGTTCTGCGCGTAGTTGTTGCGCAGCACCAGCGCGCCGACCTCGTCGGTCATCTCGGCCAGCAGCTTGTTGCGCTGCTTGACCGTCATATCGCCGTCCGAGACGACGGAGTTGAGCAGGATCTTGATGTTCACCTCGTGGTCGGAGGTGTCCACACCGGCGCTGTTGTCGATCGCATCGGTGTTGATCTTCCCGCCGGACGCGGCGAACTCGATCCGGCCCAGCTGGGTCAGGCCCAGGTTGCCGCCCTCGCCGACGACCTTGACCCGCAGGTCCTCGCCGTTGACCCGGATGGCGTCGTTGGACTTGTCGCCCACATCGGCGTTGGACTCCGCCGAGGACTTCACATACGTGCCGATGCCGCCGTTCCACAGCAGGTCGACCGGCGCCTTGAGGATGGCCTGCATCAGATCGGCGGGCGTCATCTTCTTGATGCCGGCCTCGATGCCGAGGGCGGCCCGCACCTGCGCGTTGATCGGGATGGACTTGGCCGCGCGCGGGTGGATGCCGCCGCCCTGCGAGAGCAGCTCGGTGTTGTAGTCCGCCCAGGACGAGCGGGGCAGCTCGAAGAGCCGGCGGCGCTCGGCGTACGAGGTGGCCGCGTCGGGCGAGGGGTCGATGAAGATGTGCCGGTGGTCGAAGGCGGCGACCAGCCGGATGTGCTCGCTGAGCAGCATGCCGTTGCCGAAGACGTCACCGGACATGTCGCCGACGCCGACCACGGTGAAGTCCTGGGTCTGGGTGTCGTGGCCCAGCTCGCGGAAGTGCCGCTTGACCGACTCCCAGGCGCCGCGGGCGGTGATGCCCATCTTCTTGTGGTCGTAGCCGGCGCTGCCGCCCGAGGCGAAGGCGTCCCCGAGCCAGAAGCCGTACGACTCGGCGACCTCGTTGGCGATGTCGGAGAACGTCGCGGTGCCCTTGTCGGCGGCGACGACCAGGTAGGTGTCGTCCTCGTCGTGCCGGACGACGTTCTGCGGGTGGACGACCTCGCCGCCGACGAGGTTGTCGGTGATGTCCAGCAGACCGGAGATGAAGGTCCGGTAGCTGGCGATGCCCTCGGCCAGCCAGGCGTCGCGGTCCTGCGACGGGTCCGGCAGCTGCTTGCCGACGAAGCCGCCCTTGGCGCCGACCGGCACGATGACGGTGTTCTTGACCATCTGCGCCTTGACCAGGCCGAGGATCTCCGTACGGAAGTCCTCCCGACGGTCCGACCAGCGCAGACCGCCGCGCGCGACCTTGCCGAACCGCAGGTGGACGCCCTCGACCTTCGGGGAGTACACCCAGATCTCGTACGCCGGGCGGGGGGCCGGCAGGTCGGGGATGGCCTGCGGGTCCAGCTTCATGGACAGGTAGGCGTGCGGCCGGCCCTGGCTGTCCTTCTGGTAGTGGTTGGTGCGCAGCGTCGCCTTGATGACGGTGAGGAAGGACCGCAGGATCCGGTCCTCGTCCAGGGAGGCGACCTGGTCGAGCGCGCCGTCCAGCTCCTCCAGCAGCCCGTCCGTCAGCTCCGTGCCGGCCCGCTGCCGGTCGGGGGACATCCGCGCCTCGAAGAGGGAGACCAGCAGCCGGGTGGTGTGGACGTTGTTGGAGAGGGTGTCCTCCATGTACGTCTGGCTGAAGGTCGAACCGGCCTGCCGCAGGTACTTGGCGTAGGCCCGCAGGACCATCGCCTGGCGCCAGTTGAGACCGGCCCGCAGCACCAGCGTGTTGAAGTTGTCGCTCTCGGCCGCGCCGGTCCACACCGCCGTGAAGGCGTCCTGGAAGCGCTCGCGGGCGTCGTCGCCCTTGACGTGCTCCGGCATCCGCAGCCCGAAGTCGTAGACCCAGGCGACGGTGGAGTCGGCGCAGCGCAGCTCGTGCGGACGCTCGTCGATGACCTCGACGCCCAGGCGGTTCAGACCCGGCAGCACCCGGGAGAGCGAGACCGGCTCGCCCCGGCGGTAGATCTTGAAGCGGCGCTCACCGGGACCGGCGTCGACCGGCTCGTAGAGGCTGACCGAGAAGTCCTTGCCCGGCTCACCGGTGAGCTTCTCCAGATGCTGGAGGTCGGCGACGGCGCTGCGCGGGCTGTTGTCGGCCTTGTAGCCCTCGGGGAAGGCGTGGCCGTAGCGGCGCAGGAGTTCGGCGGCGCGCTCCTCGCCGACCTCGGCGGTCAGCGCCTCGCCGAAGCCGTCGGCCCACGAGCGGGCGGCCTCCACCAGCCGGCTCTCCAGACGGTCCACATCGGCGTCGGTGAGCTCGGGCAGACTGGCGCCGGTCTCGACACGGATGACGAAGTGCAGCCGGGAAAGGATCGACTCGGTGTTCCAGGCGGTGAAGTCGACGCTGGTGCCGCCCAGCTCCTCCTTGAGGATGTCGATCAGGCGCAGCCGCACCCCGGTGGTGTACCGGTCGCGCGGGAGGTAGACCAGCGCGGAGTAGTAGCGGCCGTACTCGTCCTGGCGGAGGTAGAGCCGCAGCCGGCGGCGCTCTTGCAGGTAGAGCACGCTGGTGGCGATGGACCGCAGCTCGTCGACCGGGGTCTGGAACAGCTCGTCGCGCGGGTAGGTCTCCAGGATCTGGAGCAGGTCGCGGCCGTCGTGGCTGTCCGGGCTGAAGCCCGCGCCCTCCAGCACCTCGGCGACCTTGCGGCGGATGACCGGCACCCGGCGCACGGACTCGGTGTACGCGGCCGAGGAGAACAGGCCCAGGAAGCGCCGCTCACCGATGACATTGCCCTTGGCGTCGAACTTCTTGACGCCGACGTAGTCGAGGTAGGAGGGGCGGTGGACGGTGGCGCGGCTGTTGGCCTTGGTCAGGACGAGCAGCTTGTGCTCACGGGCCTTGGCGCGGGCGTCGGCGGGCAGCCGGTTGAAGGACGGCGAGACGGGGTGGCCGTCGGCGGTCTCGCGGTGCGGCGGGTCGGCGCGCAGGATGCCCAGGCCGGTACCGGGCACCGCGGCCAGCACGTCCTCCTCGCCGCCGCCCTCACCGGGCACGGAGGTCAGCTCGTACTCGCGGTATCCCAGGAAGGTGAAGTGGTCGGCGGACAGCCACCGCAGCAGCTCCTGGGCCTCCTCGATCTCCTGGTCGCGCAGATCGTCGGCGGTCGGCTCGGAGCCCAGCTCGTCGGCGAGCCGGCCGGCGGCGCCGCGCATCTTCTCCCAGTCCTCGACGGCCTCGCGGACATCGGAGAGCACCCGCAGCAGATCCGCGGTGATCTGCTTGAGGTCCTCCCGGTCGGTCTCGCGGTCCATCTCGACATGGATCCAGGACTCGATCACCGCGTCGTGCGGCAGCTCGGTGCCCTTGCCCTTGCCGGTCCTGCCGTGGGCGTCGCAGTTGGAGTCGAAGACCTCGATGAGCTTGCCGGTGACATCACGGCGGACGATCACCTGCGGGTGGATCACGACATGGATGCCGCGCCCCTGCCGGGAGAGCTCATTGGTGACCGAGTCGACCAGGAACGGCATGTCGTCGGTGACCACCTCGACGACGGAGTGGCTGCACGTCCAGCCGTTCTCCTCGACGGTCGGGGTGTGCACCCGGACGTTCGCGGTGCCCTGAGGACGCATCTCCGCGAGGCGGTAGTGCGAGAGCGCGGCGCCGAAGACGTCCACCGGATCGCGGTCGGTGAGGTCCTCGGGGGCGGTGTGCAGGTAGTAGCGCTGGAGGTATCCCGCCAGGGCGTCCGGGTCGAGACCCCGTACCGGGTGCTTGCTCCCGGCCGGGCTGCTTTCAACGACCCGGGCGGCCCTGGCGAGCAGCTCGGTTTTGGCTTCGTCCAGCTTGGTCTGCATGTCCTCTGGCTCCTGTCGCGCGCCGTTGCGTGACGTTGTGGAAGAACGTGATGGAAGCCGCACAACGCCGCCGTGACGCGAGGTGTTCTGTCGCTGTCGACGCTATGCCGCGATGAGAGAGGGCCGGGTCGCCATCGACTGTTTTTGACAAAGTCGACAGGGAAAGTTGGCCGCAACGACCAGCGATCGCCCGGTCACGGTCGTGCCCCGGGCGCACGGCAGGGGCCTCGATGCCCCCGCGGATTATCGCGCTGATCACGGTGCAAGGCTATCGCTCCCCACACGGGTGCCGTCATGGGCCTTGTAGGTACAAAACCTTGGCGTGAACTTAGACCTTCCGGACAACGCACTGCCGGGGTGGGGTGTGCGTGCCGCCCTGGCGCCCGGACTCCCGGCGGGCCCGCGCAGGAGCGGCGCCTGGGCAACGCCGCCCAGGCGGCCGGGCGGGGCTACGGGCCCCAGGGCAGATCCTGGGAAAGACCTAGAGGACGAGCGCTCCCGCCAGCTCGACCGCCTCGGCGAGCGTGTCCACCACCGGTACCCCGGCGGTCTCCAGGCTCCCGCGGCTGTGCGATCCGCCCGTGTAGAGCACCGCATGCGCACCCGCGTCCTGCGCCGCCACCGCATCGTCCACGGCGTCACCGATCACGACCGTACGCGCCGGCTCGACCTGCTCCATCGCCGCCAGATGCCGCACCATGTGGGCGCTCTTCGTGCCGCCGGACGGCCCGGTCCTGCCGTCGATCCGTACGAACCGCGACTCGATCCCGAAGTCGCGGACGATCGGTATCAGGTCGTCGTGCCCGTACATGCTCAGAATCGACTGGCTGCGCCCGGCCGTCTGCCAGCCCTCCAGGAGCAGATCCACGCCCTCGGCGAGCTCACAGCCCAGGCGGTGGGTGCTGTAGTGGCGGTGGAAGGCTTCGTCCATCACCAGCCACTCCGTGTCCGTGGGCAGCCGCCCCATCAGCCGCTCGTAGAACCGCGGCACGGGCACGCAGTACAGCTCGCGGTACGTCTCCAGGGTGATCGGCTCCAGCCCGATCTCCGCGAAGGCGGAGTTCGTCGCCCCGATGACCGCTTCGATGTCATGGAACAGGGTCCCGTTCCAGTCCCAGACGATGTGCGTCGCGTGCTTCCCCATGCGATTCCCCAGGTCGTTACCCGTGCGTTTCCCCTTGCAGAAAAAGGTACCCGCACCCGCTGACAACGCGGCCGGACCTGCGGCGATCGAGCCACTAACCGATCAGGTGCGGAATCTCCTGCACCCCGAACCACATCAGATCGTGGTCCTCGGCACCGTCGACCGTGAACTGCGCATCGTCATCGCCCTGGTCCGCCGCGCCGAGCGCCGCCGCGGCCGCCGCGATGTCCGCCTCCGCGTCCGCGGCATCCACATGCACCGCCGCGGCCTTCGAGAGCGGCACCGGCCCGGCGACCCGCACCTCACCCAGCGACGACTGATCGAGCCCCCGGTCCGGATCCGCCACGGCCGCGCCGTCCGGCACGTCCACGGCCACCACCACCCGGCGCCGGGCGATCTCCGGGTGTCCGGCCAGCATCCGCAGCGACGCCTGCGCGGCCCGGTTGAGCGCCGCGTACTCCAGCTCCTCGATGTCGTCCGAGACGTACCACTCGCGCAGCGCGGGCGTGACCGCGTACGCGCCCAGGGAGCCGGGGTCCAGCTCACCGTTCTTGTGCGCCTCTGCGAGACCGGAAAGGGTCAGGGGGACATAGACGCGCATGGCAGCCGCTTCCGCTCGATTCGCTCGACTCTCACGATGGTCCCGCCAGCATACGGGCGCGAGTCCCCCATCGTGCCGCCCCCACAGCCCTCGTGCCGCCCACCCGGAGACCACCCACCACCCCGCTCCCGAGGCCTCACGACAAGGCCGCGCCACGGACGGGTGATCTCTGCGCGCCGCCCGCCCGGCCCCCTCCGCGCCTTGCTGCCGCCCCGGTCGCGTCGATAGAAGATCCTCACCACAAAAGCTACCGCCCGGTAATTCACGGGCCCGGCACCCCGGGGGCGATCACCAGCATGACCGGCACCAACAGCACCGCGGCGCACACCCCACCCACTACCGCCGGACGCACCGCGCCCGACGCAGGGCACACCCCACCGCCCACTCCGGCCGTTCCCCGGCCGCGGCGCTCCCCCGCCGACCGCCGGCCCCTCGGCCCGGCCGGCAGCGGCCCCGGCGCCACCGGCCGCAGCTCCGGTCCGGGCGGCGGGCGCGCCCCCGGCACCGCCGGCCGCGGCCCCACCCGTACCGCGCCCCGCCCCGGCCGTCCCACCGCCCTGGTCGCCGCGGCGAGCCGCCGGGCCACCCCCGGCGGCTCCACCACCCCGGTCACCGCGGCCGGCGTCCCCCTGCCGACGGCGGGGGCACAGCGCCGGGCACACGAGAGCCGGCCGCATCACTGGTTCGCCCAGCAGCTGCTGCTCGCCCTCAGCGGTCAGCGCCCCGTGCACGCCCTGCTGGGGCATGCGCTGCCGGCCGCGTACGACCGGCTGGCGGAGCTCGCCCCGCAGGCACCGCTGCGGCCGGTCCCGGTCCCCGGCGTACGCGGGCCCGACCCCACGGTGCGCGACTGCGGACTGTGCCGGCCCCGCCGCGGCGTCATCGAGGCCTTCGCCCGGATCGCGGCGGGCGAACGGCTGCGGGCGCTGGCCTTCCGGCTGGAGCTGGGCGCCGACGCCCGGTGGCGCTGCGCCGCCCTCGATGTCGGCCCGGCCCCGGGCGTCCCGGGCGCGGTCTGATGCCCGGCCGGCACACAAAGGCGCCCCGGCCGGTCTCCGGCCGGGGCGCCCCGCTGCTACACGGCCCGGGCGGCCCGCCCCCGGGCCACCTCACCGCTCACCGCTCACTTCTTACGGCGACGCCCTGCGCTCTTCTGGGCCTTGCGGCGCTCGGCGCGGGTCAGTCCGTCCGCCTCGGAACGGGCCGGTCCGGCCTCCTCGTCGCTGATGAAGTCGCCCTCGATGACGCTGCCGTCGCCGTCCACCTTGGGAGCGGAGAAGTGCAGCCGGTCCGGGCGCTGCGGCGCCTCCAGGCCCTTGGCGTGGATCTCCGGGCGCGCCGCGCCGGCGGGCACGGCGTCCTGCAGGTCCTTCTCCAGCGAGGTCTGCGCCTCCTCCACCGGGACCTCCTCGACGTGCTGCTCGACCTGGACCTCCAGGTTGAACAGGTAGCCGACGGACTCCTCCTTGATGCCCTCCATCATCGCGGTGAACATGTCGAAGCCCTCGCGCTGGTACTCGACCAGCGGGTCCTTCTGGGCCATCGCCCGCAGGCCGATGCCCTCCTGGAGGTAGTCCATCTCGTAGAGGTGCTCACGCCACTTGCGGTCCAGGACGGACAGCACGACCCGGCGCTCCAGCTCCCGCATGACGTCCGAGCTGAGCTGCTCCTCACGGGCGGCGTACTGCTCGTGGATGTCGTCCTTGATGGCATCGGCGATGAACTCGGCGGTGATGCCCGCGCGGTCGCCGGCCTCGTCCTCCAGCTCCTCGACCGTCACCTTGACCGGGTAGAGCTGCTTGAAGGCGCCCCACAGCCGGTCCAGATCCCACTCCTCGGCGAAGCCCTCGACCGTCTCCGCCTGGATGTAGGCGTCGATGGTGTCGTCCATGAAGTGCTTGATCTGGTCCTGCAGATCCTCGCCCTCCAGCACGCGGCGGCGCTCGCCGTAGATCACCTCGCGCTGGCGGTTGAGCACCTCGTCGTACTTCAGGACGTTCTTGCGCGTCTCGAAGTTCTGCTGCTCGACCTGCGACTGCGCGGAGGCGATCGCCCGGGTCACCATCTTGTTCTCGATCGGGACGTCGTCGGGGACATTGGCCATCGCCATGACCCGCTCGACCATCTGCGCCTTGAACAGCCGCATCAGGTCATCGCCCAGGGAGAGGTAGAACCGCGACTCACCGGGGTCGCCCTGACGGCCGGAGCGGCCGCGGAGCTGGTTGTCGATCCGCCGCGACTCGTGCCGCTCGGTGCCGAGCACATAGAGCCCGCCGAGCTCCTTGACCTCTTCGAACTCCGCCTTGACCGCGGCCTCGGCGCGCTCCAGGGCGGCGGGCAGCGCGGCCGCCCACTCCTCGACGTGCTCGACCGGGTCCAGGCCCAGCTGCCGCAGCTCCGCCTCGGCGAGGTCGTCGGGGTTGCCGCCGAGCTTGATGTCCGTACCGCGGCCGGCCATGTTCGTGGCGACCGTGACGGCACCCTTGCGGCCCGCCTGGGCGATGATCGGCGCTTCCCGGTCGTGCTGCTTGGCGTTGAGGACCTCGTGCGGCACACCGCGCTTGTTCAGCTGCTGGGAGAGGTACTCGGACTTCTCCACGGAGGTCGTGCCGACCAGGATCGGCTGGCCCTTGCCGTGCTTCTCGACGATGTCCTCGACCACCGCGTCGAACTTCGCGGGCTCGGTGCGGTAGATCAGGTCCGCCTGGTCCATACGGACCATCGGGCGGTTCGTCGGGATCGGGACGACACCGAGCTTGTAGATCTGGTGGAACTCGGCGGCCTCGGTCATGGCCGTACCGGTCATGCCGGAGAGCTTGTCGTAGAGGCGGAAGAAGTTCTGCAGGGTGATCGTGGCGAGCGTCTGGTTCTCGTCCTTGATCTCCACCCCTTCCTTCGCCTCGATGGCCTGGTGCATGCCCTCGTTGTAGCGGCGGCCGGCGAGGATGCGGCCGGTGTGCTCGTCGACGATCATGACTTCGCCGTCGATGACGACGTAGTCCTTGTCGTTCTTGAAGAGCTCCTTGGCCTTGATCGCGTTGTTGAGGTAACCGACGAGCGGGGTGTTCACCGACTCGTACAGATTGTCGATACCCAGCCAGTCCTCGACCTTGCTGACACCGCTCTCGTGGATGCCGACGGTGCGCTTCTTCTCGTCGACGTCGTAGTCGCCGGTCTCCTCGATACCGCGCTGCGGGTTGGCGGCCTCGCCCCGCTTCAGGCGCTGCACCAACTTGGCGAAGTCGCCGTACCACTTGGTGGCCGAGTCCGCGGGGCCGGAGATGATCAGCGGCGTACGGGCCTCGTCGACGAGGATCGAGTCGACCTCGTCGACGACCGCGAAGTTGTGGCCGCGCTGGACGAGTTCGTCCTGCGACCAGGCCATGTTGTCACGCAGATAGTCGAAGCCGAACTCGTTGTTCGTGCCGTAGGTGATGTCGCAGTTGTACTGCTCACGGCGCTGGGCCGGCGTCATGTCGGCGAGGATGCAACCGACGGTCAGGCCCAGGAATTTATGGACGCGGCCCATCATCTCGGAGTCGCGCTCGGCCAGGTAGTCGTTCACCGTGATCAGGTGGACACCCTTGCCGGACAGCGCGTTGAGATACGTCGGGAGGGTGCCGACCAGGGTCTTGCCCTCACCGGTCTTCATCTCGGCGACGTACCCCATGTGAAGGGCCGCGCCGCCCATCAGCTGGACGTCGTAGGGACGCTGGCCGAGCACCCGCCTGGCGGCCTCACGAACCGTGGCGAACGCCTCGGGCAGCAGATCGTCGAGGCTCTCGCCGTCCGCGAGGCGCTCCTTGTACTCATCCGTAAGGGCACGCAGCTCCGCGTCGGACAGCGCCGCGAAGTCCTCCTCGATGGAGTTGACCTGGCCCGCGATGCGGTGCAGTTTGCGCAGGATCTTTCCTTCGCCTGCACGCATGATCTTCGTCAAGACGGACACTTGGGCTGGTCTCCTTGCCGGTCGGGCCTGCACGGTCGAGTGCGCGGGCGCGGCATTTTTCCAAGGGGCAGGCCCCGCCGCAACGGCCATCGTAAAGGAGGACGCAGCCGGGCCGGGAGGTCCGCCGCAGCGAACCCCGCTATCCCCTCCTCCCGTGAACGCGCAAGGCCGCGAGAAGGTGCCGGGCGGATGCCCGGAATCACGCCGAAAACCCTTAGCCAGGCTTTCCGCAACCTTGCAGACTCACGCCATGAAGCCGGTCACCCTCACCACCGAGCGTCTCGTGCTGCGGCCCTTCGACGCCTCCGACGCACCCGCGGTGTACGCCGCGTGCCAGGAGCCCGACATCCGGCGCTGGACCACCGTCCCCTCCCCGTACCGCCGGGAGGACGCCGAGCAGTTCGCCGGCACGGTCGTCCCCGAGGGCTGGCGCCACGACACCGCCTACCACTTCGCCGTCGTGACCCGGGCGGAGGGGGCCCTGGTCGGTGCGATGGGCCTGGTACGCCTCGACCGGCTGCGCACCCCGGAGCGGCAGGCCGAGCTGGGCTACTGGACCGCCAAGGAGCAGCGCGGCCGGGGGTACACCGTCGAGGCGGCCCGCGCGGTGCTGCGCTGGGCCTTCGGCGATCTCGGGGTGGAGCGCATGGAGTGGCACGCGGAGGCCGGCAACGAGGGCTCCCGGGCGGTGGCCCGCAGGCTCGGCTTCCGGATGGAGGGCACCCTGCGCGCCAAGCTGCCGCGCGAGGGCACCCGCCGGGACCTCTGGATCGGCTCGCTGCTCCCGTCCGACCTGCCCGGAGCGCACGGACCGTCCGGGACGGCAGCCAGCATCGACATCCCGGACGCGACGCCGTATCTGCCCTACCCCGGCTGAGCACCGGCCCCGCGATCCGGCATCGGTACGGCGCGGGTCCAGCACCGCGCGGGCCCGGGCCGCGCGGCACTCCGCACCGCGACGGCTCCGCTCCGGACGGCCTCGGCCCCCCCTCACCAGCGGTTTTCCCGTGCCCGGGTCCGTTGTCAGTGCCCGCCCCTACTCTGAGCCGCATGACCGCCGAGACACAGCCGCTGCCGCCGCCCGTGACCGCCCTGTCCCGCGACGATGCCCGCCGCCTGGCGCTGCGGGCGCAGGGCCTGCTGGGCGCCCCGGACCGCCGGGCGGGCGTGCGCGGGGTGCTGCGGCAGCTGGGCGCGGTGCAGCTGGACACGATCTCGGTGCTGGCCCGCTCCCATGAGCTGGTGCCCTACGCCCGGCTCGGCGCCGTCGGCCGCACCGCCGTCGAGGCCGCCTACTGGACCGGCACCCACAGCTTCGAGTACTGGTCGCACGCCGCCTGCATCCTGCCCGTCGAGGAGTGGCCGCACTTCGCCTTCCGCCGCCGCGCCCGACGGGCCAAGGGCCACCGCTGGCACATCATGGAGGACTCCGAGCGCTCCTGCGCCGCCGTATTGGACCGGCTGACGGCCGACGGCCCGCTGACCACCTCCGAGCTGGGCGGAGGGCGCAACGGCGGCGAGTGGTGGGACTGGTCCGAGACCAAGATCGCGGTGGAGTGGCTGCTGGACACCGGCGACGTGGTCTGTACGGAACGCCGCGCCTGGAAGCGGGTGTACGACCTCGCCGAGCGCGCCGTCCCGGACCGTCTGCTCCACGACGACCTGGACGACGCCGAGTGCCTGCGCCGCCTGGTCGCCCAGGCCGGGGCCGCCATGGGCGTGGCCACCCGCGCCGATCTGGCGGACTACCACCGCCTCAAGGGCGAGCAGGTCGATGCCGTCGTCGCGGACTCCGGCCTGGTCCCCGTCGAGGTCGAGGGCTGGGGAAAGCCCGCCTGGGCCGATCCCGCCGCGCTCGCCGCCCCGCCCCGCGGCCGGCACCGCACGACCCTGCTCTCGCCCTTCGATTCCCTGATCTGGGACCGTCCGCGCACCGAGCGGATCTTCGGTTTCACGCACCGCCTGGAGGCATACGTCCCCCGCCCCCGGCGGATACACGGCTATTTCGCGATGCCCCTGCTGGCCGGCGGTCAGCTGGTGGGGCGGGTGGACCCGGCCCGCGAGGGCACCACCCTCGTCGCCCGCCAGGTGTCGGTGCAGGGCGCCAAGGCCGTCGCCCCCATGGCCCAGGCCCTGCGGGAGGCAGCAAGCTGGGTCGGCTGCGACGCCGTACGCGTGGACCGCTGCGACGACCCGAAGCTGGCCGCCGCGCTGCGCGCAGAGCTCACTCACACGAGCGACTAGAACCGCCGGACGGTACGTCCGGGGGCTCAGCGGCCCCCGGCCACCCGGCGCGCTTACGCCCCCGCCGGCTCACCGGATCTCGAGGATCTTCTCCCGCATCGCGTACACCACGGCCTCCATCCGGGAGTGCAGCTGCAGCTTCTCCAGGATGTTGCGGACGTGGTTCTTCACCGTGTTCTCGGAGATGAAGAGTTCCTTGGCGATATCGCGGTTGTTCATGCCCGTGGCGACCAGCTTGAGGACCTCCAGCTCACGGTCGGTGAGCCGGGGCGCGGGCACCAGCCGGCGCTCGTCGGTGCGCTGGATCATCGACTTGAACTCCGTCAGGAGCTTGGAGGCCATCGACGGGCTGATCTGCGACTGGCCGTCCGCCACGGCACGGATCGCGGTCGCCACCTCATCGGTGGAGATCTCCTTGAGGAGGTAGCCGGTGGCGCCGGCCTTGATCGCGTCGTAGAGATCGGCCTCTTCGTCGCTGATCGTCAGCATGATGATCTTTGCACTGGGGGCGACCTCCTTGATGGAGGTACATGCCTCGATCCCGCCGCGCTTGGGCATCCGTACGTCCATCAGCACGATGTCGGGCAGCAGATCCGCGGCCTTGTCGACCGCCTCCGCGCCGTCCCCCGCCTCGCCGACGACCTGGATGTCCTCCTCCTGGGCCAGCACGATCTCCAGCCCCCGCCGGAAGAGCGCGTGATCATCCACGACCAGGACCCGGATCGGTTCCTTGCGCGCCACGCTCACGGCCCGGTCGGCCTCGTCCTCGCTTCCGGCACCGCAGTGGTCATCATCCGCGTCGCCGCGCACGGGCCCGAAACTGTCCCCCATCGATCCTCCCCGTCAACTACTCGGCCCACAGGCCAGAGCTTGGAAATAAGGCTGGTTGACAACAGCCCCCTGCGGCCAGCCCGATCAATGCCATGCGATCGTCTCCCCGGCATGTCGCCGTGTCGTATCCCCGTACTCCCTGGCCGGCACAAACACTATACGGCTTCAACTCCTGCTCTCTCCGGTCACGATGGTGCCCCCGGCGTGCGCCGGGGGCACCGAGCGGTGGGGTTCAGCCGCCCAGGGCGCCGCCTGCGCCGCCGGGCTCCTCCTCCCCGAACAGATCGGGGTTCAGGTGGATGACGCCGTAGTCGTATGCGTGCCGCCGGTAGACGACACTCGGCAGCTTGGTGTCGGCGTCGACGAAGAGGTAGAAGTCGTGTCCGACCAACTCCATCTCGGCGAGCGCCTGGTCGAGCGCCATCGGTGCGGCCGAGTGGGTCTTCTCCCGGACGATCAAGGGGCCTTCACCCTGGACGTCGATCGAACCCATCCTCGTGGTCGGCACCTTCTGGTCGACCTCGGCGGCAAGTTCTCCGTTGGTGTTCAGGCTTGCGGCGTCGGGCACGCTGACAGCGACTTCACTCGCCGGAATGCGGCCGTTGCCACGACGCGAGAAGCGCTTGTCGTGCTGCTTGCGCAGACGCGCCTCGAGCTTGGCGGTTGCCAGATCCAGCGCGGCGTAGGGATCGGCTGCGGCCGCCTCGGCCCGGACCACCGGGCCACGGGAGCGGAGGGTGATCTCCACTCGGTCGGAACGGTCGGCCTGCCGCGGGTTGGGCTCCTTGGACACCTCGACGTCCAGGCTGATCACCTTGGCGTCGAGCTTCTGGACTTTCTCCAGCTTGAGCTTCTCGGCCACGTGCTTGCGGAACCGCTCGGGCACCTCGGTCTTGCGGCCCTTGACGACGATGTCCACGCAGAACTCCGTTCCCGGATCGCTCCGCTCATCCAGCGGGGCGATTCCTTCTTGCACCAGGCTCCGGTGGTTGCCGAAGCCTCGGACTTGGCGACTTTCACCTCCTCCTCCCCCGTCGACAAGCTCTCCACTCCCCTGTTTTCAGGGTCGCCGAAAATACCCCTGAACGCATTCATCGCGACATCCGAGGCAAAACGTCCGCCAAGTCCTCACAACCGAACATAGCTCTCTCGGACTGTTGTCGGCACCCCCTCGGAGCCCTCGGCTCCAATTGAGTGGCTTTCCTTCCCCAACTAATTGCCCTGTGGTAACGCGCGGAGGGGCGCACCACCACGACCGGCCGCGAAGGCGCTCACCGGCGCCGCCACGACCGCCGCTCCGACCACCCGGCCACCGGCCACGGCCATCGCGCGCGCCGCCTCCGCGAGCGTGGCACCCGTGGTCACCAGATCGTCCACCAGCACTGCTGGCAGGCCCGCCAGCAGCCTCCGAGCCACATCCGGCACCTCCAGTGCACCGGCGACGTTCTCCAGCCGCTGCCGGGCGCTCAGTCCCGCCTGGTCGGCCACCGCACGACGCTGCCGCAGCACCGCGAGCACCCGGGCCCCCGTCCCCACCCGCCGCAGCTCACCGGCCGCCACCCGGGCGATCCTGCGCACCGGATCATGCCCCCGGCCGGCCACCGCTCTCCGGGCCGACGGCACCGGGACCAGCAGCAGCGGCCCGCCACCGGGCCGCAGCCCCCGTACTGCCCCGGCCAGCACCGCGCCCAGCGGCCCGGCCAGCGGCAATGCGCCTCGCTCCTTGTGTGCCAGCAGCACCGCCCGCACCTCGTCGGCATACGGCGCCGCCGCCCACACCCGGGGCAGCCCCGCCGGCGCAGGCCTGGGCCGAACCCGCCGCGCCCCGCGCCCGTCCCGCGCCAGCGCCCGACGGCACTGTGCGCACAGCTCCGTACGCGGCCGGCCACACCCCGCACAGTCGACCGGCAGCACCAGACCGGCCAGTTCGCGCCATACCCCTTGCATGACTCCACTGTCCCGCCGAACACCCTCGGTCACCACCCCTGTGGACAACCTCGGCGGCGGAGCGGCGGCTGAGCCGTTCGGGGGAGATCGCGGCCTGCCGGACCGACCCATTCCGGCTCCCGGTCCGGCTGGATCGGCAGGACCGGGGCCGGATTGCGTCGGCGGCGAGCCGGTACCCGCGTCATCGGCCCCACCGGGCAACCCCGGCCACCTGCGTCACCCGGGATAGACCGGCGCCGTCCCGTCCTTCGCCACGGTCTTCCAGTTCGCGTCCGGAGGCAGCCGCACTATCCCCTCCGTCGCGTCCGCGATCAGCGGCCTGGTCTCGTCCTCCGAGGCCGCCACCGCCTTGACGCCGTTGACGCCGGGCAGGGTCTGTGCGTTGGACGCCGAGCCGTCGGTCTCCATGAACTGCATCTGCTGGACACCGCCGGACTCCCGCCCGACGACCACCAGCCGGCTGCCGCCCGCCCAGGACGCGGCCACCACGTCCTCCAACTGCGGTGCGATCGGCCGCAGTTCCTGCACCGACAGCTCCGGATGCTGGGCAGTGCCGCCGCGTTCGACCCGGCCGAGCTGGAGCGTCGTACGCCCCTTGTCCTCCACCAGGATCGCGATCCGGATCCCGTCCGCAGCCACCTTGATCGCCTTGATCCGCCGCCCGTCGAGACCGGGCACCGCCACCCTTTCGGGGTCGCTCTTGCCCTCACGTATCCGCAGCAGCCGCGAGCCGTGCGCATCGCGGTCGGCGATCCACAGATCGCCCAGCCCGTCCCAGCTCGGCGCGGTCAGCCCCGCATCGGGGTCCTTGGCCGAGCCGTTGCTGGTCAGTAGTGAACCGCCGCGGGCGATGCCGTCCTCCATGCCGGCGACGTACAGGGACCGGCCGTCACTCGACACACCGGCCGCGGTGTTCTCGGCGCGCGAGATGGCGACCGAGCGCAGCGGAGTCTTGCCGGTGCCGAACGGCCCGCGGACCGGCGTCGGTTCGGTCGCGGAGTCCGACATGGCGACGACCTTGTGGTCGGCGTCGATGAAGTACTCCTTGCCGGAGTTCTGGCTGCCCGGAGCGGGGGCGAAGTCACGGTCGGCCTGCTCCTGGGTCAGCGCGCAGAGCGAATTGCCGCTGCCGTCCTGGAGTTCCACCTCACTGACCTTCGAAGCCCGCGTCATGTCCTGGACGGTGAAGAAGAGTTGCGCCGCCATCCGCTTGCACTGGGCGGATCCGGCGCTCACCGCCTGCTTGCTGAGCCTGACATGCAGCGCGTTGGAGTCGTCCAGCGCCAGATCGCGTGCGGCGAGCCGGGTGCCGGGCGGGAACGCCGAACTCGTCACCTGGTTCAGCCAGTCGGTGGGCCCGGACAGCAGCGCCGCCACACTGGACGTGATCGGCCTTATCCGCTGCCGCAGATAGACCGGGTCCGCGACGAGCACATTGCGGCTCGCCTTCGGCTCCTGCGCCTCGGACTTGTAGGACGCGAAGTAGTACTTGTTGACGGAGCGGTAGATGCGCTGGAAGTCGGACAGGCCGAGCACCAGCCCGTTGGGCAGCCGGTCGATTCGCCACTGCCCGTTCTCCTTGACGAGGTGAATCGTGCGGCGGTACGGCTTCTCCTCCGGGGTGTAGGCGTGGTTGTCGTCCACGGCCGCCACCTGGCTGCCGGAGAGGGTGACCGTGTAGCCGTTCGCGTCCTCACGGCTGGGCTGCGACTTCGGCTCGGGCTTCGGGCGTTCCTGGAGCACATTGGTGACCTGGAACGGCCGCCATGTCCGCTTCGCCGACTTGGCCAGATACTGCGTGGCCGTACGGAAATCCGCCTCGTCGCTGGTCGTCGCGTCGAGGAAGCTGCGCACGATGTTGGTCGGCTGCGCACCGTCCTGCGGGGGTACGCCGTAGACCCGCACCTGGGAGTCGCCTTCGGAGCGCGGCGACTGGTCGACCGCTGTGACGTCCCCGCTGTCCGGCATCGACGCACACCCGGCCAGCAGCGCCGCCGCACAGCCGAGCAGCACCGCCTTCCGCGCCCGCCGGGCTCCCCGGCGGACGCGCATACGGGGCTGTCCGGTGCCCTCCCCGCGCTCGCCTCCGCGCTCAGTTCCCACGCAGCCCGCCTTCCCGCTCCACGCCCCGTCCGGCGTCCTGCTCGGCCCCGCCCTCGTGGACCGGTTCATCGATGTGCGCGCCCTCGCCGCGCGCTGCTGCCTCGCTCCGCGCGCCCCCGATCTGCGGCACCACACGGGCGCCGTTGCCGGGCAGCGCCGTCGGCCCGGCCGTCGACGGCCGGGCCACCTGCGGCTCCCGGGCGGCGGAGAGCGCACCGTCCGCCTCTGTCGTACGCGGCTGCGCCGGGATCGTGGACGCCTTGCGGTCCACCCCGGCGCGCGGCCGGCCCGTCTCGTCCAGCCCGCGGTGGCGCCGTGAGTCCTCCGGCTCCAGGGGTATCGGGGACCCGCGCAGCGTCTCGCCGGCCGTCCGCGGCAGCGTCAGGCGGAACTGCGAGCCGCCGCCGGGCTCGCCCCAGGCCTGCAGCCAGCCGCCGTGCAGCCGGGCGTCCTCGACGGCGATGGACAGGCCGAGTCCCGTGCCTCCGGTGGTACGGGCCCGGGCCGGGTCCGCGCGCCAGAAGCGGTTGAAGACCCGGGTGGCCTCGCCGGGCTTGAGACCGACGCCGTAGTCACGCACCGCGAGGGCCACCGCACCCCCGCTGCGGTCGCCCGCGGACGCCAGCCGCACCACCACATCGCGGCCCTCGCCGTGCTCGACGGCGTTGACCACGAGATTGCGCAGCACCCGCTCCACCCGACGGGGATCGGCCTCGGCGATGACGGGCTCCTCGGCGCCGCGCACCACGATGCGGGTGCCCTTGCGCTCGGCGAGCGGCTCGGCCCCCTCGATGACGCGGTGCACCACATCGCGCAGGTCGATCGGCTCGGCCTCCAGCGCGGCCGCCCCGGCATCGAAACGGCTGATCTCCAGCAGCTCCGCGAGCAGCGATTCGAAGCGGTCGAGCTGGCCGCGCAGCAGCTCGGCGGAGCGCGCGGTGGCGGGGTCGAACTCGTCGCGGGCGTCGTGGATGACATCGGCCGCCATCCGTACGGTCGTCAGCGGCGTCCGCAGCTCGTGCGAGACGTCGGAGACGAAGCGGCGCTGCATCCGGGACAACTCCTCCAGCTGCTGGATCTTGACCTGGAGGTTCTGCGCCATCTTGTTGAAGGACTCCCCGAGGCGGGCGATGTCGTCCTCACCAGTGACCTTCATCCGCTCCTGGAGGAGGCCGGCGGCCAACCGCTCGGAGATCCCCGCGGCCATCCGTACGGGCGTGACGACCTGCCGCACCACCAGCCAGGCGATCGCACCGAGCAGGATCACGACGAAGACCCCGGCGGTCGCGAGCGTGCCGGTCACGAGCTTGAGCGACTCCTCCTCCTGGCTGAACGGGAAGAGGTAGTAGAGCTGGTACTGGTTGCTGTTGACGTCGTTCAGCCGCTTGCCGATGATCAGCGCCGGCATCCCGTCGTCCGACCCGATCCGCTTGATCTGGGTGTACTGGCGGAACGTCCCGGACTTGGTGTCCAGCTTCCGCCGCAGCTCGGCGGGCACGCTCCGCTCGGGATCGACATCGCCGGAGGCGCGCGGGCCGCGGGTACCGGGGCTGGAGTCGCCGAACGGTTCGTCGGAGTCGGAGCTGAGCGCCACGACGGAGAAGACACCCTGCCCGCCGCTGGCGAGCTGTTCGACCAGGCCGGTCAGCCAGGTCGCGGAATCCTGGGTGCTGCGGTTGCCGGTGCGGGCGACGTCATCGGGCCGGGTGTCGTCGGCGCCGTCGGCCATCTTCTGGGCGACGCTGAAGCCGCCCACCGCCTGACTCTGCGCGGCCTGGGCCTTGGCCGTGAGCAGGCCGTTACGGACCTGGCCCACGACCACCACACCGAGCAGCAGCACCACGGCGAGCGACATCAGGAGCGTGGTCGCCACCACGCGCAGCTGGATATTGCGCCGCCACAGCCGCAGGGCCGGGAGCAGAGGCCGCCGCACCCAGCGACTGAAGAGCCGCAGCAGGGGGTGAACCGGCCCGCTCACCGCGCCGTCGGGCAGCAGCTGCCCGCCGCGCAGCAATCGGGCCACCAATTTGCCCGAAAAGGACATATCACCCGCCGGGCCGACGGTGCGCCCCCGCTTTCCCTCCGGGGTCGAACCGTCCCGGATCATGTCAGCTTGGCCCGGCCTTGTAGCCGACCCCGCGCACGGTCACCACGATCTCCGGCCGCTCCGGATCCCGCTCGACCTTGGAGCGCAGCCGCTGCACATGGACGTTGACCAGCCGGGTGTCGGCGGCGTGCCGGTAGCCCCAGACCTGCTCGAGCAGCACCTCACGCGTGAACACCTGCCACGGCTTGCGCGCCAGCGCCACCAGCAGATCGAACTCCAGCGGGGTCAGCGCGATCGACTGCCCGTCCCGCTTGACCGAGTGGCCCGCCACATCGATGACCAGGTCACCGATGGCCAGCTGCTCGGGCGTCGGCTCCTCCGAACGCCGCAGCCGGGCCCGGATCCGGGCCACCAGCTCCTTGGGCTTGAACGGCTTGACGATGTAGTCGTCCGCACCCGATTCGAGCCCGACGACCACATCCACCGTGTCGCTCTTGGCGGTCAGCATCACGATCGGCACACCGGACTCGGCCCGGATCAGCCGGCAGACCTCGATACCGTCCCGCCCCGGCAGCATCAGATCCAGCAGCACAAGATCGGGCTTGGTCTCGCGGAAGGCCGCCAGAGCCTTGTCGCCGTCCGACACGAACGACGGTTCAAAACCTTCGCCGCGCAGCACGATGCCGAGCATCTCTGCCAGTGCGGTGTCGTCGTCGACGACCAGGACGCGTCCCTTCATTCGGCCATCATCCCATTACCTGATCGTGACTTACTCCATCGTGACGTGGAACACACCTCTGCCAGCCTCTCCGAGGTCACCGGAGCCACCACTCCGGCCTCCGTGACGATCGCCGTCACCAGCTCCGGTGGAGTGACGTCGAAGGCCGGGTTGTAGGCCTGTGCGCCCAAAGGTGCCACCGGTATACCGGCACCCGGCACCGTCCCGGCGCCCTGCGCAGAGGGCAACGAGAACTCCGTCACTTCCTGGGCCGGCCGCTGCTCCACCTCGATATCCGCACCCTCCGCGGTGTCCAGATCCACCGTGCTGGTCGGTGCCACGACCACAAACGGAACGTGGTGGTACCGCGCCAGCACCGCCAGCGGATAACTGCCGACCTTGTTGGCGACCGAGCCGTCCGCCGCGATCCGGTCCGCGCCGATCAGCACCGTGTCCACCTCGCCCGCGGCGAACAGCGAGCCCGCCGCACCGTCCGAGAGCACCGTGTACGCCATACCTGCCCGCGCCGCCTCGTAGGCGGTCAGCCGGGCCCCCTGCAACAGCGGCCGGGTCTCGTCCACCCACAGCCGGCGCAGTTCCCCGGCCCGGTGCGCCGCCAGCGCCACCGCCAGGGCGGTGCCCTCGCCCCCGGAGACCAGTGCCCCTGTGTTGCAGTGCGTGAGAATCCGGTGACCGCCACCCGGCAGCAGCTCGCCCAGCAGCGCCAGTCCGTGTTCCGCCATCCGTGTGCTGGCCTCGATGTCCTCCGCGTGCACGGCCCGCGCCTCGGCCAGCGCCGCCGCAGCCGCCTGGGCACCGGACCCGTCGGCCGCCGCGGCCCGGTACGCGGCCGCCGCCCGCCGTACGCCGTACCCCAGATTGACCGCGGTCGGCCGGGCCTGGGCCAGCGCCTCGACCGCCTCTTCCACATCGAAGCCCCGCGCCGCGGCCAGTGCCACGCCATAAGCGCCCGCGATGCCCAGCAGCGGCGCCCCCCGCACGGCGAGCGTCCGTATCGCCTGCACCAGCGCCGGTACGTCCGTGCAGACCAGCTCGACCTCCTCCGCGGGCAGCCGGGTCTGATCGAGGAGGACCAATACGGGCCCCTCAGGCGGCTCCTCCCAACGCAATGACGGAATGGCGAGCGCCCCGGCGCCCTTCTCGGATACCTCGTACTGATCGCCCATTCCTTCAGTCTGCCGCCGACCGGCCCTCGAACAGAAGGTTCTCTCGCACTCCGGGCCCCGGTACACCACGCCCGTTGCCATGACACGATGACTGCCACCGCGGACCCCGGTCCCCCACCGCCCCGGCGGACGGGCAGCAAGAAGGAGCGACGATGAACAACTCTCCGGGCTGGGCCTCGCCCGGATCCACTCCCTCCTCCGACGAGCCGGGCCGCGGCACACAGGAGCAGCCCACCCAGGACGACCGGACCGGCCCCGCCGAGCAGCCGTCCCCGCCGAACTGGTCCAAGGAACAGCCGCCCGCCGGCCAGTGGTCGGCCCCCGCCGGCATCCCCGGCCAGAGCGGGCCCCGCGGCAGGAGCGGCCCGAGCGCGTCCGGTGACCGCACCCGTGCGGCATCGTCCGGCACCGGCGGGCCCGGCTGGGGCGGTCCGTCGTACCCCGGCAATCAGCCCCCCTGGGGCGGCGCCTGGGCCCCCGTGCCGCAGGCCGCCAAGCCCGGCGTCATTCCCCTGCGCCCGCTCGCCCTCGGCGAGATCCTCGACGGCGCGGTCGCCACCATGCGCGCCCACTGGCGCACCGTTCTCGGCATATCGCTGATCGTCGCCGTCGTCTCGCAGACCGCCATCACCGTCGTGACCGGCCTCTTCCAGAACGCCGGCCGCGTGGCCGGCCCGGCGAGCGACAGCGCCCCGCCCCTCCGCGAGACCATGCGCCAGCTCAGCAATACGCTCGCCGGCACCGGGATCACCTCGGCGATCGGGCTGCTCGCCACGATCATCGCCACCGGCATGCTGACCATGGTCGTGAGCCGTGCCGTCCTCGGACGTTCGGTCACCGCCGGGGAGGCCTGGCGCGATGCGCGTACCCAGCTTCCGCGCCTGTTCGGCCTGCTCGTGCTGCTCCCGCTGCTCATCACGGCCGTCCTCACGGCCGGCCTGGCTCCCGGCATCATCCTGGCGGCCACGGGCCCGCTGGACGCCGGCCTGCTCCTCACGCTGTTCGGCGGGCTGGCCGCCGGCGCCGTGAGCCTCTGGCTGGGGGTCCGCTTCAGCCTCGCCGCCCCCGCACTGATGCTGGAGAAGCAGGGCGTCATCGCCGCCATGCGCCGCTCGGCGAAGCTCGTACGGGGCGCCTGGTGGCGAGTGCTGGGCGCACAACTCCTCGCCTATGTCCTGGTCTCCGTCGTCGAGTTCATCATCCAGATCCCGGCCACGATCCTCGCCTTCCTCATCGGCGGCGAGAACCTGATGGACTGGGCGAACGGCACCAGCAACACCAGCTGGTCGTTCCTGATCGTGGTGGGCATCGGCGCCGTCATCAGCTCTGCCATCACCTTCCCGGTCAGCGCCGGCGTCACCGCGCTCCTCTACATGGACCAGCGCATCCGCCGAGAGGCACTCGACCTCGAACTCGCCCGCGCCGCAGGCCTCCCCGGCTACGGCTCCTATACCCCGGCCGCCTACCCGTCTGCGCCGAATCCCCCGGCTCCCACCGCCGAGGATGCGCCGGCAGCCGCAGCCGCGACCGCCCCTGACGCCCCCGCAGGCACCGCGACGGCTGACACCCCCGCGGTGGCCGACTCCCCCGCGACGTCCAGTGCCAAGGAAGACGGCTCCCGCACCGAGAGCACCGACGCAAACGTCGCCGCAGCAGACCCCGCGCCCATGGACACCACCCCCTCGGACACCACCTCCACGGACGCCACAGCCCCGCCCGCCGACGGCCCCGGGCATCGCCCCGACGACACCGCACCGGAAAGTTGATGCGGTGACCACAGCGGGGATCATGGCTGTGCACGGACGCCTCATCGCGCGCTCCGACGACGACATACCGGTGCGGACTCCACGCGTCCCCGCCCGCGAGGCGGCCGAACGTGAACTGTCCGATCCCCGGTACCACCAGCACGACCCCAACCCGATCCAGCGCGCCCTCGATTGGCTCTGGGACCGCGTCGACGCGCTCTTCCACACGGCCGCCGGCACCACGCCGGGGGGCTGGATCGGACTCCTCGCCATCGCCGCATGCGTCCTGCTGCTGATCGTCGCCCTCCGGCTGCGGCTCGGGGCGGTGCGCCGCACTCCGACCACGAGCGGCGCACTCTTCGCCGACGCTCCCCGCACCGCTGCCGAGCACCGGGCAGCCGCTGCCCGGCACGCCGCCGAGGGCCGCTGGTGCCAGGCGATCCAGGACCGCATGCGCGCCCTCGTCCTCGCCCTCGAAGAGCGCGCTCTGCTCACCCCCGGCCCCGGCCGCACCGCTGACGAATCCGCCACCGAGGCCGGCCGGGTTCTGCCTGCGCACGCCGACCGGCTGCGCACCGCGGCCCGCACCTTCGACGACGTCACATACGGCGGCCGTCCCGGCACGGAACGGGCGTACGCCCTCCTGACCAGCCTCGACAACGACCTGCAGCAAGCCAAGCCCGATCTGGCCAACACCCCGACCGGGAGCCACGGATGACAACGGCCACCCCGGAATTCCCCGTGCTCTCGCCCACCCGTCGTGGCCCGTGGGCCCGGTCCCGCGGGCCGCTGCTCGCGGTTCTCCTCCTCGTCGTCAGCGGTGTGGTCCTCGCCGCGCTGCAGTCCGGCGAGCAGCACGGCCGGCTCGACCCCCGGTCCACGGACCGGACCGGAAGCGCTGCCGTCGCCCAACTCCTGGCCTCCCACGGCATCTCCACCCACGTGGTGACCACCTCCGAGGAGGCCGCCGCGGCGGCCGGCCCACACACCACACTGCTCGTCACCGACCCCGACATGCTGACGCAGGCTCAGCTGACGGGCCTGCACACCGCGACCGCGCACACCTCCGGCCGCACCGTCCTGATCGGCCCCGGCCCCTCGGCTCTCGAAACCTTTGCCCCCGGCGTGCAGAGCGAACCCCCGGTCGGCATCTCGGTACGCCGCCCTGCCTGTTCGCTGCCGGACGCCCGCCGCGCAGGCGATGCCCTCCTGGGCGGCCTCCGCTACACCACGGCCGTCGACGGCGCCGATCGCTGCTACCCCAGCGGCGGCCGGCCGACCCTGCTGCGCCTGCCGGCCCCCCGCACCGGCCGTGACACCGTGCTCCTCGGCTCCCCCGACCTCCTCTACAACCACCACCTCGCCGCGGACGGCAACGCCTCGCTGGCCCTTCAACTCCTCGGCACGCACAAGCATCTGGTCTGGTACCTCCCCTCCCTGAGCGACCCGTCGTCCACTCAGAACGACCAGCGCAGTTTCTTCGAGCTCATCCCCTCCGGCTGGCGCTGGGGCCTGCTCCAACTCACCTTCGCCGCCGTGTGCGCGGCCCTGTGGCGCGCCCGCCGCCTCGGTCCCCTGGTGCCGGAAAAACTCCCCGTCACCGTCCCGGCCACCGAGACCACCGAGGGCCACGCGCGCCTCTACGAACAGGCCGGTGCCCGCGACCGAGCATCCGACGTACTGCGCTCCGCGGCCCGCACACGCATCGCCCCCCTCACCGGCGTGCCCCCCGTGCACGCCCACACCTCCGACGTCCTTCTTCCCGCCATCCGCGCCCATGTCTCCGAGTCCCCCGGCACCGGAAAAGACCTCCATGACCTGCTCTTCGGCCCGGCTCCCGCGGACGACAGGGCGTTGGTGCACCTGGCCGACCAACTCGATGCACTCGAATCCTCGATCGTTTCCCAAGAGAGGCACGCCCCCCGTGAGCACCCCGACCGCTGACAGCGCCCGAGCCTCCCTCGAGGACCTGCGCACCGAGATAGCCAAGGCCGTCGTAGGCCAAGACCCCGCCGTCACCGGACTGGTCGTCGCACTCCTCTGCCGCGGTCACGTCCTCCTGGAAGGCGCCCCCGGCGTCGCCAAGACCCTGCTCGTACGCGCGCTGTCGACCGCCCTCGAACTCGACACCAAGCGCGTCCAGTTCACCCCCGACCTGATGCCGAGTGACGTCACCGGTTCATTGGTCTACGACTCCCGCAGCGCCGAGTTCTCGTTCCAGCCGGGGCCCGTCTTCACCAACCTGCTGCTGGCGGACGAGATCAACCGCACGCCTCCCAAAACCCAGGCGTCCCTGCTCGAAGCAATGGAGGAGCGTCAGGTAACCGTCGACGGCACAGCCCGTCCCCTCCCCGAGCCGTTCCTGGTGGCCGCCACCCAGAACCCCGTGGAGTACGAGGGCACGTACCCCCTCCCCGAGGCCCAACTCGACCGGTTCCTCCTGAAGTTGACGGTGCCGCTCCCCGCTCGGCATGACGAGATCGACATACTCACCCGCCACGCGGCCGGATTCAGCCCCCGCGACCTCGGCGCCGCAGGACTACGCCCCGTCGCCTCCACGGCCGACCTCGATGCGGCCCGGGACGCGGTCGCCAAGACCACCGTCTCCCCCGAAGTCACCGGCTATATCGTCGATATCTGCCGTGCCACTCGCGAATCCCCCTCGCTCTCCCTCGGTGTCTCCCCCCGAGGCGCCACCGCTCTGCTCTCCACCTCACGAGCCTGGGCCTGGCTCACCGGCCGCGACTATGTCACCCCCGACGACGTCAAGGCCCTTGCCCTGCCCACGCTCCGACATCGCGTTCATCTCCGCCCCGAAGCGGAGATGGAAGGAGTCACCGCTGACTCCGTGATCAACGCCGTACTCGCTCATCTCCCTGTCCCCCGCTGAGACGACACCGTGGCCCTCACCGGACGCACCGCCCTCGTCTCCGCATGCGGAGCCCTCTTCGTCGGCTTCGTGCTGCCCAGCTGGCTCGGCATCCTCACCGTCCAACTCGCCTTGCTGATAGCAATCTTGTGCGATCTCGCGCTCGCCGCGCCAGTGCGAAAGCTCCATTTCACCCGAACCGGTGACACAACCGTTCGACTCGCGGACGAGGCCCACACACACCTCACCCTCACCAACCCGACCCGCCGCACCCTGCGCGCACAGATCCGTGACGCCTGGCCCCCGAGCTCCTTCCGCCCCGGCTCGGACATGCCCGCGTCCCGTCACACCGTGCGCATCCCCGCCGCCGAACGCCGCCGCCTCACCACCACGCTCCACCCCACCCGCCGCGGTGACCATCACGCCGTCCGCGTCACGGTCCGCTCCTACGGACCACTCGGCCTGGCTGCCCGGCAGGGGAGCCACCACGTCCCATGGACGCTGCGTGTCCTGCCTCCCTTCACCAGCCGCAAACACCTCCCCGCCAAGCTCGCCCGACTCCGCGAACTCGACGGCCGCACCAGCATCCTGACCCGCGGTGAGGGAACCGAGTTCGACAGTCTCCGCGACTACACCCACGGCGACGACACCCGCTCCATCGACTGGCGCGCCACCGCCCGCCGCCAGCACCTCGCGGTCCGCACCTGGCGCCCCGAACGCGACCGCCGCATCCTCCTCGTCCTGGAGACCGGCCGCACCTCGGCCGGCCGTGTCGGTGACATTCCCCGCCTCGACGCTTCCATGGATGCCGCCCTGCTGCTCGGCGCCCTGGCTGCCCGCGCCGGCGACCGCGTGGACCTGCTCGCCTACGACCGCCGTGTACGCGCCTCCGTACAAGGCCGCACGGCACGTGATCTCCTCCCGGCGTTGACCGATGCCCTGGCTCCTCTGGAACCCGAACTGGTCGAGGCCGATGCCCGCGGACTGGCCGCCACCATCCATCGCCACACCCCCCGCCGGTCCCTCATCGTGCTCTTCACCGGCCTGGACGCGGCCCCCGTGGAGGAGGCCCTCCTGCCCGTCCTCCCCGGCCTCACCCAACGCAATGAACTCATCGTCGCGGCCGTAGCAGACCCCCGCATCGAGGACATGGCCGACGGCCGTCACACCCCCCAGGCCGTCTACACAGCAGCAGCCGCCGAACAGGCCCGCGCCGCCCGCCACCACACCGCAGACCGCCTCCGCCACCACGGCATCACCGTCATCGACTCCACCCCGTCCCACCTGGCCCCCGACCTGGCCGACGCCTACCTCACCCTGAAGTCCACCGGCCGCCTCTAAAGCCGCTGCGCCCCATCGTCTGTCTCAACCCCCTGCATGCGGGCGGCTCCCTACGACAGCGAACCGCCACTGTCGTAGGGGACGGACCAGCCGAGGCTGGAGCACGGGCGCCACACCCACCCATCTCCAGTGCGCCCTCGTCTCCAAAGCCTGATCCTCTGCCGGCTACGAGCAGAAGAACGTCAACCCATTCTCAGGAGCGCCAGGAGCACGTCCTCGCACTGCAAAGGAAGCCCTTGAGCTGGCTCCTGGCCGGAACGGCCGACGCTGACAGCGACCAGAAGGAAGCGGCCGATCCTCACCCCTTCATCCCGCTATCCCTCCCGCAACGCAAGCACCCCGAAATGCAAAAAAGCCCCGTGGGAACCGAAGTTCCCACGGGGCTTTTCAAAAATTGTTCGGCGGCGTCCTACTCTCCCACAGGGTCCCCCCTGCAGTACCATCGGCGCTGAAAGGCTTAGCTTCCGGGTTCGGAATGTAACCGGGCGTTTCCCTAACGCTATGACCACCGAAACACTATGAAGATGACAACCCGGCAAGGACACAGGTCGTTACTTCAGAACCTACACAGTGGACGCGAGCAACTGAGGACAAGCCCTCGGCCTATTAGTACCAGTCAACTCCACACCTTACGGCGCTTCCATATCTGGCCTATCAACCCAGTCGTCTACTGGGAGCCTTAACCCCTCAAGGGGGAGGGAGTCCTCATCTCGAAGCAGGCTTCCCGCTTAGATGCTTTCAGCGGTTATCCTTTCCGAACGTAGCCAACCAGCCATGCCCTTGGCAGGACAACTGGCACACCAGAGGTTCGTCCGTCCCGGTCCTCTCGTACTAGGGACAGCCCTTCTCAAGACTCCTACGCGCACAGCGGATAGGGACCGAACTGTCTCACGACGTTCTAAACCCAGCTCGCGTACCGCTTTAATGGGCGAACAGCCCAACCCTTGGGACCGACTCCAGCCCCAGGATGCGACGAGCCGACATCGAGGTGCCAAACCATCCCGTCGATATGGACTCTTGGGGAAGATCAGCCTGTTATCCCCGGGGTACCTTTTATCCGTTGAGCGACGGCGCTTCCACAAGCCACCGCCGGATCACTAGTCCCTACTTTCGTACCTGCTCGACCCGTCAGTCTCACAGTCAAGCTCCCTTGTGCACTTACACTCAACACCTGATTGCCAACCAGGCTGAGGGAACCTTTGGGCGCCTCCGTTACTCTTTAGGAGGCAACCGCCCCAGTTAAACTACCCACCAGACACTGTCCCTGATCCGGATCACGGACCCAGGTTAGACATCCAGCACGACCAGAGTGGTATTTCAACAATGACTCCACAACCACTGGCGTGGCCGCTTCAAAGTCTCCCACCTATCCTACACAAGCCGAACCGAACACCAATATCAAGCTATAGTAAAGGTCCCGGGGTCTTTCCGTCCTGCTGCGCGAAACGAGCATCTTTACTCGTAATGCAATTTCACCGGGCCTATGGTTGAGACAGTCGAGAAGTCGTTACGCCATTCGTGCAGGTCGGAACTTACCCGACAAGGAATTTCGCTACCTTAGGATGGTTATAGTTACCACCGCCGTTTACTGGCGCTTAAGTTTTCAGCTTCGCCATGACGAATCATGACTAACCGGTCCCCTTAACGTTCCAGCACCGGGCAGGCGTCAGTCCGTATACATCGCCTTACGGCTTCGCACGGACCTGTGTTTTTAGTAAACAGTCGCTTCTCGCTGGTCTCTGCGGCCACCCCCAGCTCAGAGAGCAAGTCTCATCACCGGAAATGGCCCCCCTTCTCCCGAAGTTACGGGGGCATTTTGCCGAGTTCCTTAACCATAGTTCACCCGAACGCCTCGGTATTCTCTACCTGACCACCTGAGTCGGTTTAGGGTACGGGCCGCCATGAAACTCGCTAGAGGCTTTTCTCGACAGCATAGGATCATCCACTTCACCACAATCGGCTCGGCATCAGGTCTCAGCCTTAACGTGTGACGGATTTACCTACCACACGGCCTACACCCTTACCCCGGGACAACCACCGCCCGGGCTGGACTACCTTCCTGCGTCACCCCATCGCTTACCTACTACCACCTTGGATCGGCGGCTCCACCACGTCCCTTTGTCCGAAGACTCCAGGCCGGCTTCACGGCCTTAGCATTAATGGATTCGATACTGGGCGTTTCAAAGCGGGTACCGGAATATCAACCGGTTGTCCATCGACTACGCCTGTCGGCCTCGCCTTAGGTCCCGACTTACCCTGGGCAGATCAGCTTGACCCAGGAACCCTTAGTCAATCGGCGCACACGTTTCCCACGTGTGTATCGCTACTCATGCCTGCATTCTCACTCGTGAACCGTCCACAACTCGCTTCCGCGGCTGCTTCACCCGGCACACGACGCTCCCCTACCCATCACGATCCCCGTTGGGGGTAATATCGCAATGACACGACTTCGGCGGTGTGCTTGAGCCCCGCTACATTGTCGGCGCGGAATCACTTGACCAGTGAGCTATTACGCACTCTTTCAAGGGTGGCTGCTTCTAAGCCAACCTCCTGGTTGTCTCTGCGACTCCACATCCTTTCCCACTTAGCACACGCTTAGGGGCCTTAGTCGATGCTCTGGGCTGTTTCCCTCTCGACCATGGAGCTTATCCCCCACAGTCTCACTGCCGCGCTCTCACTTACCGGCATTCGGAGTTTGGCTAAGGTCAGTAACCCGGTAGGGCCCATCGCCTATCCAGTGCTCTACCTCCGGCAAGAAACACACGACGCTGCACCTAAATGCATTTCGGGGAGAACCAGCTATCACGGAGTTTGATTGGCCTTTCACCCCTAACCACAGGTCATCCCCCAGGTTTTCAACCCTGGTGGGTTCGGTCCTCCACGAAGTCTTACCTCCGCTTCAACCTGCCCATGGCTAGATCACTCCGCTTCGGGTCTTGGGCACGCTACTCAACGCCCTATTCGGACTCGCTTTCGCTACGGCTTCCCCACACGGGTTAACCTCGCAACATACCGCAAACTCGCAGGCTCATTCTTCAAAAGGCACGCAGTCACGACACAAGGAACAAGTCCCTTGTGCGACGCTCCCACGGCTTGTAGGCACACGGTTTCAGGTACTATTTCACTCCGCTCCCGCGGTACTTTTCACCATTCCCTCACGGTACTATCCGCTATCGGTCACCAGGGAATATTTAGGCTTAACGGGTGGTCCCGCCAGATTCACACGGGATTTCTCGGGCCCCGTGCTACTTGGGTGTCTCTCAAACGAGCCGCTAATGTTTCAGCTACGGGGGTCTTACCCTCTACGCCGGACCTTTCGCATGTCCTTCGCCTACATCAACGGTTTCTGACTCGTCCTGTTGCCGGCAGACAACAGAAGAGAGATCCCACAACCCCAACCACGCAACCCCTGCCGGGTATCACACGTGACTGGTTTGGCCTCATCCGGTTTCGCTCGCCACTACTCCCGGAATCACGGTTGTTTTCTCTTCCTGCGGGTACTGAGATGTTTCACTTCCCCGCGTTCCCTCCACACTGCCTATGTGTTCAGCAGCGGGTGACAGCCCATGACGACTGCCGGGTTTCCCCATTCGGACACCCCCGGATCAAAGCTTGGTTGACAGCTCCCCGGGGCCTATCGTGGCCTCCCACGTCCTTCATCGGTTCCTGGTGCCAAGGCATCCACCGTGCGCCCTTAAAAACTTGGCCACAGATGCTCGCGTCCACTGTGCAGTTCTCAAGCAACGACCAGCCACCCACCACCCCAACCCGAAGGCTGAGTTCACTGGGGCCGGCATCGCGAAGGTCCAGACCACAGTCCGTACCCTCAGATACCCAACAACGTGCCCGGCCCACTCGATCCATCACCACGTTCCACGCCGAAGCAGTACTAGTGACAACCAATCAAGTGCGCCGAATAGTCAACGTTCCACCCATGAGCAACCAGCATCAGACATTCGCCGATGTACTGGCCTCTGACCCGGACAAGTCCGAGTAAGAAGTGCTCCTTAGAAAGGAGGTGATCCAGCCGCACCTTCCGGTACGGCTACCTTGTTACGACTTCGTCCCAATCGCCAGTCCCACCTTCGACGATTCCCTCCCACAAGGGGTTGGGCCACCGGCTTCGGGTGTTACCGACTTTCGTGACGTGACGGGCGGTGTGTACAAGGCCCGGGAACGTATTCACCGCAGCAATGCTGATCTGCGATTACTAGCAACTCCGACTTCATGGGGTCGAGTTGCAGACCCCAATCCGAACTGAGACCGGCTTTTTGAGATTCGCTCCACCTCGCGGTATCGCAGCTCATTGTACCGGCCATTGTAGCACGTGTGCAGCCCAAGACATAAGGGGCATGATGACTTGACGTCGTCCCCACCTTCCTCCGAGTTGACCCCGGCAGTCTCCTGTGAGTCCCCATCACCCCGAAGGGCATGCTGGCAACACAGAACAAGGGTTGCGCTCGTTGCGGGACTTAACCCAACATCTCACGACACGAGCTGACGACAGCCATGCACCACCTGTACACCGACCACAAGGGGGACCCTGTCTCCAGGGTTTTCCGGTGTATGTCAAGCCTTGGTAAGGTTCTTCGCGTTGCGTCGAATTAAGCCACATGCTCCGCTGCTTGTGCGGGCCCCCGTCAATTCCTTTGAGTTTTAGCCTTGCGGCCGTACTCCCCAGGCGGGGAACTTAATGCGTTAGCTGCGGCACGGACGACGTGGAATGTCGCCCACACCTAGTTCCCAACGTTTACGGCGTGGACTACCAGGGTATCTAATCCTGTTCGCTCCCCACGCTTTCGCTCCTCAGCGTCAGTATCGGCCCAGAGATCCGCCTTCGCCACCGGTGTTCCTCCTGATATCTGCGCATTTCACCGCTACACCAGGAATTCCGATCTCCCCTACCGAACTCTAGCCTGCCCGTATCGAATGCAGACCCGGGGTTAAGCCCCGGGCTTTCACATCCGACGTGACAAGCCGCCTACGAGCTCTTTACGCCCAATAATTCCGGACAACGCTTGCGCCCTACGTATTACCGCGGCTGCTGGCACGTAGTTAGCCGGCGCTTCTTCTGCAGGTACCGTCACTTTCGCTTCTTCCCTGCTGAAAGAGGTTTACAACCCGAAGGCCGTCATCCCTCACGCGGCGTCGCTGCATCAGGCTTTCGCCCATTGTGCAATATTCCCCACTGCTGCCTCCCGTAGGAGTCTGGGCCGTGTCTCAGTCCCAGTGTGGCCGGTCGCCCTCTCAGGCCGGCTACCCGTCGTCGCCTTGGTAGGCCATCACCCCACCAACAAGCTGATAGGCCGCGGGCTCATCCTTCACCGCCGGAGCTTTCCACACACAGACCATGCGGTCGTGTGTCATATCCGGTATTAGACCCCGTTTCCAGGGCTTGTCCCAGAGTGAAGGGCAGATTGCCCACGTGTTACTCACCCGTTCGCCACTAATCCACCCCGAAGGGCTTCATCGTTCGACTTGCATGTGTTAAGCACGCCGCCAGCGTTCGTCCTGAGCCAGGATCAAACTCTCCGTGAATGTTTACCCGTAATCGGGTGAAACACACACGAGAAGAGTGGAACAACCAGACGGAATAGGTCCGGTCGTTCACAGCGTCCTCGCTGTGTGTGCCATCCGCACCACATGGGCGGGATGGACTTTCAAAGGAACCTCATCCACCGAGGTGGACGGGGTATCAACATATCTGGCGTTGACTTTTGGCACGCTGTTGAGTTCTCAAGGAACGGACGCTTCCTTTGTGCCTGTTTCACCAGGCTCTCCGGGCGCTTCCCTTCGGTCTTGCGTTTCCGACTCTATCAGATCCTTGCGGGCCCGATTTTCGCCGGTGCGTTTCCGCCTTTCGGCTTCTTCGCGTTTCCAACCTTACCAGATCCGTTTCCGTGTCCGGCGCCCTGTTGGAGCGGGCTCGGCCGTTTGGCTTTCGCTTTTCGGCCTTTCCGACTCTATCAGATCCGTTTCGTTCCGTTGCCGGTCCGAATTTGTTTCCGAGTCCCCGTCGGAGGGGGCTTGCCATTTGGCTTTTCCGACTTTATCAGAAGACATTCGGTCGAATTCATCGACCGGGGCTTCCGGTAAGTGGTCGGTTGCGCTTCGCCGAATTGAAGTTCCGGCCGAAGCGGAGAAGATGCTAACCGTCGCGGATGAACTTGTCCAGTTCGTTGCAACCGTTCGAATCTACCTCCCCCTGATGCCCGTGTCAACGGGTTCTGGGGCGAAGAGGAGATTAGCAGGTCAGCGGGGTTGGATGCACATCACGCGGCCGTCGGGAGGACGGCCTCGCGGTCGGCGAGCTCGACGTCGCCGGTGGCTCCGGCACGTACGGCGCGGCCGCCCAGTACGTAGACGTACAGGAGGAAGGCTGCCTCGGCGGTGATGCCGATGCCGATGCGGGCCCAGGTGGGCAGGCCGGACGGGGTGACGAAGCCTTCGAGGGCGCCGGAGATGAAGAGGACTGCGGCGAGTCCGATGGCGACGCCGAGGGCGGAGCGGCCTTCCTCCGCCAGGGCCGTACGGCGGGTGCGCGGGCCCGGATCGATGAGGGTCCAGCCCAGGCGGAGGCCGATGCCGGCGGCGATGAAGACGGCGGTCAGTTCGAGGAGGCCGTGCGGGAGGATCAGGCCGAGGAAGGTGTCGAGGCGGCCCGCTGAGGACATCAGGCCTATGCCGACGCCCAGGTTGAGCAGGTTCTCGAAGAGGATCCACAGGACCGGGAGGCCGAGGAAGGCGCCGAGGACGAGGCACATGGCGACGGCCTGGGCGTTGTTCGTCCATACCTGGGCGGCGAAGGATGCCGCGGGGTGGCTGGAGTAGTACGTCTCGTATTCGCCGCCGGGACGGGTCATGCTGCGGAGGTCATCCGGGGCGCCGATCGCCGCCTGGACCTCCGGGTGGGCGGCTATCCACCAGCCCAGGAGGGCGGCCACCGCGGTGGACAGGATCGCGGTGGGGATCCACCAGTGGCGCAGGCGGTAGACCGCTGCCGGGAATGCCGTGGTGAAGAAGCGGGCGGTATCGCGCCAGGAGGCCTTGCGGGCGCCGGTGACCGTACTGCGGGCGCGTGCCACAAGAGAGGTGAGGCGGCTGGTCAGCGCAGGGTCGGGGGCGCTGGAAAGGAGGAGGGAGAGGTGGGTGGTGGTGCGCTGGTAGAGGGCGACGAGTTCGTCGGCCTCGGCTCCCGTGAGGCTGCGTTTGCGGTGCAGCAGTGTTTCCAGGCGGTCCCAGTCGGCGCCATGGGACGTGACGAAGACATCGAGGTCCATCTGGTGTCGCTCCTCGCAGCGCCGTGGGTAGGTGCCGGTCAGCTTGGCAGACTGACCGTGCCCGGCGTGGGGTGGGCGGGACTTCGGGGATCGAGAAGGAGTGGGGCGCGGCGTGAGTGAGCTCGTAACGGGTGAAGCGGTGGTGCTCGGGCTGCGGCCGGCCCGGCTGCCGAGCCGGGGGCTGGCGGTGGCGGTCGATGTGGCTGTGGCGTGGGTGAGCTACATCGGCATCTCGCTGATGCTGGTGAGCGCGACGTCGTCGATGGACAGTGCGGCGGTGGCGGCGGTATCCGTGGCGTCGTTCCTGCTGGTGCAGGTCGGGATACCGATCGTCGTCGAGACGCTGAGCCAGGGCCGGTCCCTGGGGAAGGTGATCTGCGGGCTGCGGGTCGTACGGGAGGACGGCGGACCGATCCGGTTCCGGCATGCGCTGGTGCGCGGGGCCATGGGAGCCATCGAGATCGTGCTGACGATGGGGGTGGTGGCGGCCATCGCGTCGTTGGTGTCGGCGCGCGGGCGTCGGCTGGGGGATGTGTTCGCGGGGACGCTGGTCATACGGGAGCGGATGCCGGTGGCGCGGGCAGGTACGGCGCTGCCGCCTCCGCCTCCGTGGCTGGTGGCGGAGCTCGGGGCGCTGGATCTGTCACGGGTGCCCGACGGGTGGTGGTTGACGGTGCGGCAGTACCTGGCGCGGATGGGGCAGCTGGATCCGCAGGCGGGCGGGGCGATGGCCGGCCGGCTGGCGGAGGACCTGCAGAGGTTCACCGGGGTGCCGGGGCCTGCGGGGGGGCATCCGGCGGCGTATCTGGCGGCGGTGGTCGGGGAACGGCAGGCACGGGAGTCGCAGCGGGCGTTCGGGAGGTCGGGGGTGTCCGGAGTGGCCGGGATGGCCGGAGTGGTTCGTGTGGAGCGGGGCGAGGGGGCTGTCGTGGGTCCGGGGGACGGCACCACATCGCCGCAGGTGGGAGTGGTGGGGGACGTGGAGGCGGCGGCGTCGGTGGGTGCCTGGGCGCCGCCGGGTGGTCGGGCGGGGGCTCCTGGGGCTGGTGGTGCGTCTGCTGCTGATGAGGGGCCGATGAGCCAGGGGCGGGGCAGCGGGCCTGTGGGGGTGCCGGGGCGGGAGCCTGGCGGTGGTGGCCATGACGGCGGTGCGGCCGGCGGACGGGAGGGGGCGTCGCGTACGGGGTTTGCGCCGCCGGTGTAAGGCAGGCGCCCAGCGCCGTTTGCCGGCGGTCCGGCACGTCAGGGAAATGTCGACGGTGGCGAGTCGAGGGATTCGAGTTCGATGCCGGGCGCGGAGAGGACCACGTCGCCGGTGATGTGGACGGTGTGCTGCTCGCCGGTTTCCAGGTCGTTGACCTGGTATTCGTCGGCGATGAGGGGGGCGTTGTCAGTGGCGTGTGGTGTGCTTCTCAGCAGAGCCCAGGACTGGTCGAGAGTGCGCGGGGCGAGGACGGGGGGTGTGAAGGCGACGAGGCGGGTGCGGACGGCGCCGGCGCCGAGGGCGGGGCGCAGCAGCCGGGCGGTGGCGATGAGGAAGGCGGGGGACGCGCCGGTGAAGGCGTGGGCGGGGACGTTGCCTTCGGTGGCGTGTTCGCCGGTCGGGTCGGTGCGTACCCAGGTGACGCCCTCCAGGGCTGCGCCCCGGACCTGCCAGGCCAAGGCGTGGAGTTCGAGGCGGATGGGGCGGCCGAGTTCGTCGAGGGTGAGGTCGACGGAGCCGGTGTGGTCGCCGGAGGGGCTGACGATCTGGGAGACGTAACGCCAGCCGGACGGGCCGGTGGCGCAGTGGAAGTGCTCTTCACCCAGGGGGGTGTGATCGTGCGGGTCGTGGAGGGAGTAGTGGCCGCGTGGCATGAGGGGTGCAGTCCTTCGGGCGGCGACGGGCCGGTGCGTCGGGGCGTATGTGTGGGGTCCTTACGGGCCAGGCCCCCGCCGTGAGGGGCGAGGGCCTGGTGTCACCGGCTGCTGTGGGTGAGCACCAGCTGGTCGGCGGCGCCGACCGGCCGGTGATCGCCGACTGGATCAGTAGCGGTAGTGGTCGGGCTTGTACGGGCCCTCGACCTGGACGCCGATGTAGGCGGCCTGCTCCGGGCGCAGCTCGGTGAGCTTGACGCCCAGCGCGTCGAGGTGGAGACGGGCGACCTTCTCGTCGAGGTGCTTGGGCAGCACGTAGACGTCGGTCGGGTACTCCTGCGGCTTGGTGAACAGCTCGATCTGGGCCAGCGTCTGGTCCGCGAAGGAGTTGGACATCACGAAGGAGGGGTGACCGGTGGCGTTGCCCAGGTTGAGCAGCCGGCCCTCGGACAGCACGATCAGCACCTTGCCGTCCGGGTGCGTCCAGGTGTGCACCTGCGGCTTGACCTCGTCCTTGACGATGCCTTCGAGCTTCGCCAGGCCCGCCATGTCGATCTCGTTGTCGAAGTGACCGATGTTGCCGACGATGGCCTGGTGCTTCATCCGCGCCATGTGCGAGGCCAGGATGATGTCCTTGTTGCCGGTCGTGGTGACGAAGATGTCGGCGGTCTCCACCACGTCTTCCAGGGTGGTGACCTGGTAGCCGTCCATCGCCGCCTGCAGCGCACAGATCGGGTCGATCTCGGTGATGATCACCCGGGCGCCCTGGCCGCGCAGGGACTCCGCGCAGCCCTTGCCGACATCGCCGTAACCGCAGACCACGGCCGTCTTGCCACCGATCAGGACGTCGGTGGCACGGTTGATGCCGTCGATCAGGGAGTGGCGGCAGCCGTACTTGTTGTCGAACTTCGACTTCGTCACGGCGTCGTTCACGTTGATCGCCGGGAAGAGCAGGTCACCGTCGCGGTGCATCTCATAGAGACGGTGCACGCCAGTGGTGGTCTCCTCGGTCACACCGCGGATCTCGGAGGCCAGGTTCGTCCACTTCTGCGGCGACTCGGCCAGCGTGCGGGTGAGCAGCTCCAGGATCGCGCGGTGCTCCTCGCTCTCCGCGGTCTCCACGGACGGGACCTTGCCGGCCTTCTCGTACTCGACGCCCTTGTGCACCAGCAGCGTGGCGTCGCCGCCGTCGTCGAGGATCATGTTCGGGCCGCCGGTGGGCGAGTCGGGCCAGGTCAGCGCCTGCTCCGTGCACCACCAGTACTCCTCCAGCGTCTCGCCCTTCCAGGCGAAGACCGGGATACCGGCCGGCGCGTCCGGCGTGCCGTTCGGACCGACCGCGATCGCCGCGGCGGCGTGGTCCTGGGTGGAGAAGATGTTGCAGGACGCCCAGCGAACCTCGGCGCCCAGGGCGGCCAGGGTCTCGATCAGCACAGCGGTCTGCACGGTCATGTGCAGCGAACCGGTGATCCGGGCGCCCGCCAGCGGCTGGGCGGCGGCGTATTCCTTGCGGATCGCCATCAGACCGGGCATCTCATGCTCGGCGAGGGTGATCTCCTTGCGGCCGAAAGCGGCGAGGGACAGGTCGGCGACCTTGAAGTCCTGGCCGGTGGCTGCTGTCGTCATGCGTGCTGCTCCTCGAGGGTCGAGGTGGATGGGCTGGCAGTCTGCGGCGCGGGCAGATACGAGCGTACGCGGTAGCGCACATACCTCTCCCCCTGGCCGCAGCGCAGTCCGTCGGAGGCCCTCTCTCCCTCGGCCGGTCCGGGTGCGGACCGCCCGACCGCCATCAGCAGCGACGTCTGGCACTGGTCACGAATCTACACCGATCGGCCCAGTGAACCCCAGCCCGGAGGGTCCGATTCAGTGGGATCCCGGCCATCGGGCGGCGGGAGGGCGGCGGTTGAACGCCCGGGGCCGGGATGCCGGCCGGTGCGGACCGCGGCCTCGGGGGTATGCGCGCGCTGGGCCGTCGTGCAGGATGCGTGCAGCGCGGGATCATGCACGACCGCGCGCACGTCCATAAGGAGAGCCACGTGACGACGAGTCCAGCCGATCCCCCCAAGGGCGCGGGGAGGGGCGGGCAGGGGCTGAAGCTGCTCGCAGTGACCGCCTGCCCGACCGGTATCGCCCACACGTACATGGCCGCGGAGAAGCTGGCTCAGGCCGCCCGCGCGCTCGGTCATGAGATGAAGGTGGAGACCCAGGGCTCCATCGGGGCTGAGAACATCCTGTCTGACAACGATGTCAGAGGTGCCGATGCCGTCATCATCGCCGCGGACAAGGACGTCGACCTCAGCCGTTTCGCCGGGAAGAGGGTGTTGGCGGTCGGGGTCGCGGAGGGCATCCGCCACCCCGAGCGGCTGATCGAGCGGGCGCAGAGCGCGCCGGTGTACGGGGGCGGGGAGGCCGACGGGGCCGGTACGGGCGGCGGCGCGGCCGCGGCAGCCGCGGGCGGCGGAGGTGGCAAGGAGCGCAGCGTCACGTACAAGGCGCTGATGAACGGGGTCAGTTACATGATCCCGTTCGTGGTGGTCGGCGGGCTGCTGATCGCGATCTCGCTGGCGGTGGGCGGGCATCCGCAGGCCGACGGCGGTCTGGTCATTCCCGACGGGTCGTTCTGGAAGCATGTGAACGACATCGGCGTGATCGGCTTCACGCTGATGGTGCCGGTCCTGTCCGGCTATATCGCGTACGCGATCGGCGACCGGCCGGCGCTGGTGCCGGGCATGATCGGCGGCTGGATAGCCAACACCGGTGCGCTGTACGACTCCAAGGCGGGCGCGGGCTTCATCGGTGCGATCGTCACCGGCTTCCTGGCCGGCTATCTGGTGCAGTGGATCAAGAAGGTCGAGGTCCCCGCGTTCGTCCGGCCGATCATGCCGATCATCGTGATCCCGATCGTGGCGACGACGGCGCTGGGGCTCTTCTTCATCTATGTGATCGGCAGGCCCATCTCCTGGGTGTTCACCCATCTCACCGGCTGGCTCGGCGGCATGACCGGGTCCAGTGCGGTGCTGCTCGGCGCGATACTCGGCCTGGTGATCGCGTTCGATATGGGCGGCCCGGTCAACAAGACCGCGTTCCTGTTCGGTGCGGGGCTGATCGCGTCCGGCAACCAGACCGTGATGGGGATGTGTGCCGCGGCGATCTCGGTGATGCCGCTCGGCCAGGGGCTGGCCACGCTGATTCGCCGACGCCTGTACTCCGAGCAGGAGCGCGAGACGGGGATGGCGGCGCTGTTCATGGGGCTCTTCGGGATCTCCGAGGGGGCGATCCCGTTCGCCGCGGCGCGGCCCGCGCAGGTCATTCCGGCGAACATGCTCGGCGGCGCGGTGGCCGGTGCGGTCGCGGGGACGGCCGGGGTGACGGACGCGGTGCCGCACGGCGGGCCGATCGTGGCGGTGCTGGGTGCGGTCGGCGGGGTGCCGGTGTTCTTCCTCGCCGTCGCCATCGGAACGGTGATCACCGCGCTGACCACGGTCACCTTGGTCGATGTCGCGGAGCGCAGGAAGGGCGATGCCGCGGCGGCTTCGCTGAACCCCGTGCCCGCTCTGGCCGGAGACGGAGCCGCAGTCGGAGCCGTAGCCGGTGGAGCGGGTGCCGTCGCGAGCGCCGGTGCCGGTGGCGGGGTGGGGGCTGATGCCGGTGCAGGCGGTGCCGGCGGTACGGCGACGGCCACCTTGGCCAAGGCTCCGGCGGCGGAGGCACGTACGGAGGGGAAGGCGTCCGACGGAGACGGAGATCGCGCCGGAGACGGGGAGCCCGCCGGGGACAAGGCGCCCGCCGAGGACAAGGCGCCCGCCGGGGACGGGGATCAGGTGCTGTCCGGCTACCTGACCGAGCAGACCGTCAGGACGCAGCTCGCCGCCGGCGAGAAGGAAGCGGCGATCCGTGAGATGGCCGAGCTGGCGGCCGGCACCGGCAAGGTGGCTGACGTGGCGGAACTGGTGCGAGTGGCGCTGGCGCGGGAGGCGCAGGGCACCACCGGTCTCGGTGAGGAAATCGCCATCCCGCACGCCAAGACGGACGCGGTGACGGCTCCGGTCGTCGGCTTCGCGCGGTCCGCGGACGGCATCGACTGGGGTTCGCCGGACGGCACGCCCGCCAAGCTGGTCTTCCTGATAGCGGTGCCGGAGGCGGCGGCCGGGGATGAGCATCTGCGCATCCTGGCGCTGCTGTCGCGGAAGCTGATGGACGCCGGCTTCCGGGCCCGGCTCCAGGGAGCGGAGGACGAGGCGGCAATTCTGCGTACCCTCGGCGAGATCCACTAGGGCATGGGCGAACACATCCCGTAGGGGCTGCGAGCGCCCCCTCGGGGCCTCAACACAGCAGTCCGGGGGCGGTATTCCCAGGCAGGGTCGGTATCCCCAGACAGGGTCGGTTATTCCCAGCCGGGGGGATATTCCCCGTGGCTCACCTCCCAGTGGCTCACCACATGATCGACGGGTGGTGACCGACAGCCCGTGCCCGACAGCCTTGGCGCCCTGCGGCAACAGCCCCCCGCCTCGGTACCGCAACGGCCCCCGCACTCGCCAGGAGTGCGGGGGCCGTTCGATGGCGGGGCGGCTCAGTTCCCGCCGGGCGTCTTCGACGGGTCGGCGCCCGCGGCGGCCGTGGCCTCGTTGTAGATGTCCGGCTCCAGGTAGATGACCCGGGCAATCGGCACGGCCGCGCGGATGCGGGCCTCGGCGGCGTCGATGGCGCGGGCGACCTGGGTGGCGGTGTCGTCGTGACGTACCGCGATCTTGGCGGCGACCAGCAGTTCCTCGGGGCCGAGGTGAAGCGTGCGCATGTGGATGACGCCGGTGACGACATCGCCGTCGACGACCGCCTCGCGGATCTTGGCGACCTGCTCGGGCCCGGCCGCCTCGCCCAGCAGCAGCGACTTGGTCTCGGCGGCCAGGACCAGGGCGATCAGCACCAGCAGCGCGCCGATGCACATGGTGCCGATGCCGTCCCAGATGCCGTCACCGGTGGCGACGGTCAGGCCGACGCCGCCCAGCGCGAGGACCAGACCGACCAGCGCGCCGAAGTCCTCCAGCAGGACGACCGGCAGCTCGGGGGCCTTGGCGCGGCGGACGAACTGGGTCCAGGTCTGCTTGCCGCGCAGCTCGTTGGACTCCTTGATCGCCGTACGGAAGGAGAAGCCCTCGGCGATGACGGCGAAGACCAGGACGCCGATCGGCCAGTACCAGTCCTCCAGCGGGTGCGGGGCGTGGATCTTCTCGTAGCCCTCGTAGAGCGCGAAGACGCCACCGATGGTGAACAGGACGATGGAGACCAGGAAGCCGTAGATGTAGCGCTCCCGGCCGTAGCCGAAGGGGTGCTCGGCGGTCGCCGCGCGCTTCGCCTTCTTGCCGCCGAGCAGCAGCAGGCCCTGGTTGCCGGAGTCCGCGAGGGAGTGCACGCCTTCGGCCAGCATCGAGGACGAGCCGCTGAAGGCGAAGGCCACGAACTTCGCTGCGGCGATCGCCAGGTTGGCGCCCAGCGCCGCAACGATCGCCTTTGTCCCGCCTGATGCGCTCATAGGTGCTGCATGTCCCTTCCGTCGTCCGGCTTTTACCACCGCTTTAATGCCGTGCGGCGGTCATTGTTGCAGCCCGGCCGGAGGCGGCCGCCAGGAGGCCACCTGGCGGACGGGATCCGGCGCCCGCCGGGCGTCGCGGCCGTCCGCGCCGTGGCCGCCGGGTCAGGCGACCACCGTCGCGCGGAAGAGCGTGCCCTCCCCGGCGAGCGTGAGCGGTTCCCCGGCCGGTACGAAGACGGATTCGCCGGGGGCCAGGGCCAGCTCGGCCGCCGCGCCGTTCGCGCCGTCCCGCAGCCGGACCCTGCCCGCCGTGCACAGCAGGATCTGCGGCGTACGGGAGACGAGCGGGCGCGGTGCGGCGCCGGGGGCCAGAACGAAGCGGGAGAGGCGGAACTCGTCGACGGGGGTCTCGTAGACCTCCTCGCCGCCGACGGCCTCGGGGCGCAGTACGCCCGCGTCGCCGGCCTCGAAGCGGACCACCCGCAGCAGCTCCGGTACGTCGACGTGCTTGGGGGTCAGACCGCAGCGCAGCACGTTGTCGGAGTTGGCCATCAGCTCGACGCCGAGGCCGCTCAGGTAGGCGTGCGGGATGCCGGCGCCGAGGAACAGCGCCTCGCCGGGCTGGAGCCGGACGTGGTTGAGCAGCATCGCGGCGAGGACGCCGGGGTCGCCCGGGTAGTGGTGGGCGAGGGCGGCGTAGGCGGCGTAGTCACCGGCGTGCGGCCCGCCCCGGTCCGCCAGGCGGCCGACGGCGACGGCGGCCTGCTCGACGGTCTCGGCGATGGCGTGGTGCTCGGCGCTCAGGACGGCGGTGAGCACCTCGCGCAGGGCGTCCTCCTCGGGGCTGGCGCGCAGGATGTCGACGTACGGCTTGAGGCCGTCGACGCCCAGGCCCGCCAGGAGGTCCGCGGTCTGCGCCGGGTGCCGGAAGCCGCACAGGCCGTCGAAGGGGGTGAGCGCGACGATCAGTTCGGGCTTGTGGTTGGCGTCCTTGTAGTTGCGGTGGCCGGCGTCGATCGGGACGCCGCGCCGCTCCTCGTCGGCGAAGCCCTCGCGCGCCTGGTCCAGGTCGGGGTGGACCTGGAGGGAGAGCGGCGAGCCGGCCGCGAGCAGCTTGAGCAGGAAGGGCAGCCGGGGGCCGAAGGCGCGGACGGCGTCGGCGCCCAGCTCGGCCTCGGGGGCGGCGTCGATCACCTCGGCCAGGGAGACGGGGCCCGCGCCGCGGTCGAGGCGGGAGGGGGCGCCGGGGTGGGCGCCCATCCACATCTCGGCCTGCGGTTCGCCGGTCGGCGCGGTGCCGAGGAGCTCCGGGAGGGCGGTGGTGGAGCCCCAGGCGTAGGGGCGCACGGTATTGGCGAGGCGGTCCATGGGTGGCTTGCTTCCTGACAGTCGTACGTGGCGGCGGGCTTCCGGGCCTGCGGGTGCGGGCCGGCCGTCCAGGTCACTCGGTGCCGGCAAGCGCGAGGTAAACGGCGGCGAAATCCACGATGGCGAGAAGTTCCGCAGCCTTCTCCAGATCGCTGCCGATGTCCGGTTCCAGCTCGCTGACGGCGGTGTCGCGCTCCTCGGCGAGGGCCTGGGCGGCGCGGGCGGCGGACAGCGGGCCCGGCTCCTCCTCCCGCAGCAGCACGACCCTGGCGTGCATCGCGGGGGGCTGCTCGACCCGGTCGCGGAAGAAGTCGTCCGGGTCGGCACCGGCGGCCAGGGCGCCGGCCAGCAGGGTGCGGTGGGTGGCGAGCGCCTCGGGCAGCTCGGCGACGAGGGCGGGGCGGCCGGCCAGCCCGGCCAGCTCGGTGGCGAAGTGCCGGCCGACGGCGCCGGCGATGGCGCCCTCGGTCCAGAGCAGCGGGAGCGCGTCGGCGAGGTCGGCGGCCAGCGTCTTGCCGGGGTTGGTGTAGGTCGGGATGGCCGGACCGCAGCGTTCGGCGATCTGGTCGAGGCGGTCGGCGAGCTTGCTCAGGGCCTCCGGCGGGGCGCTGAGCAGGCCGATCCGGTCGGCGAGCGAGAGCAGCGGGATGAGCACCGACCACAGGGTGCCGGGGGCGGCCGGCGGGGCGCCCTCGACGTCGAATTCGGCGTCGTAGGGGGTGGTCGCCAGCGGGACGGCGAGGCCGCGGGCCTGGACGACGGCTTCGGCGAGCGGGCCGCCGGCCGGGGTGACGGCGACGACGGCGCAGCCGCGGCGATAGGCCTGCTCGACCAGCTCGGCGAGGCCGGGGTCGGCGGCGTCCGGGCCGGGGAGCAGCAGCAGGTCCAGGGGCCCGGCCCAGCCGGGCAGTGCCCAGCGCAGCGCCCCGGGCAGCGGGGCGACGCCGGTCGGCGGGATGAGGGTGACCGGGCAGCTGCCGCCGCCGAGCGCCCTGAGCAGGTCGGCCACACCGGCCGCGGCCGGGCCGGGGCCGGCGACGAGCACGGTGCGCGGGCGCCCGTCGGGGGTCAACTCGTGGATGCCGGATTCGGCGGCGCCGCGGGCGGCGGTGCGGACCCGGGCGCCGGATTCGGCGACGCCGCGCAGCAGACCGAAGCGGTCGGCGCCCGCCAGTGCGTCAGGGGTGTCGAGGAGTGACTCGTCGAGCATGGTGGGCGCGGCCTCCGATCGCCGGTGCGGGCGGGGAAACGGGCGGTGCCGGGACGGGCCCGGCGGCGCCCGGTCAGGCGGGGCTGGGAGCACCTCCCACGCCCTTGGGGCTGTGGGGGAGGGCTTCGTCGACGAGGAGCACGGGGATGCCGTCCCGGACGGGGTAGGCGAGGCCGCAGTCGCCGGAGGTGCAGAGCAGCGCGGGTTCGGAAGCGGGGCCCGAAGGGGCGTCGGTCCGGTCCTCCAGCGGGGCATGGCACGCCGGGCAGGCGAGGATCTGGATCAAGCTGGCTTCGACCGGCATGGATGCTGCTCCTTCGGGGCGGTTGCGGCGTGGCCAGCGTACCGCCGGACGGGGGCCCCGGGCCTGCCCGGCGGAGATTCGGGGTGGTGAGCGGCGGGGCGGGCGGCAGGGATGCGGCTGCCGCCCGCCTCGCCCAGAGACGTCCTCCGGTTTCCCGGGCGGGCCTGACCGGTGCGGGCGCCGGGGCTCAGGCGCGGATGATCGCCAGTACCTCGTCGCGGACCCGGTCGACGGTGGCGGCGTCCCTGGCCTCGACGTTCAGCCGGAGCAGCGGCTCGGTGTTCGAGGCGCGCACGTTGAACCACCAGTCGTCGGCGGTGACGGTCAGCCCGTCGAGCTCGTCCAGGGTGGTGCCCGCACGGTCCTGGTAGGCCGCCTTGAGCGCGGCGAGCCGGCCGGCCTGGTCGTCGACGGTGCTGTTGATCTCGCCGGAGGCCGCGTACCGGTCGTACTGCGCGACCAGCTCCGACAGCGGGCCCTGCTGGCCGCCGAGGGCCGCCAGGACGTGCATCGCGGCGAGCATGCCGGTGTCGGCGTTCCAGAAGTCGCGGAAGTAGTAGTGCGCGGAGTGCTCGCCGCCGAAGATCGCGCCGGTCTTGGCCATCTCCTCCTTGATGAAGGAGTGCCCGACGCGGGTACGGACCGGCTTGCCGCCGTTCTCCTTGACGACCTCCGGCACCGACCAGGAGGTGATCAGGTTGTGGATGACCGTGCCGCCGGGGTGCTTGGCCAGCTCGCGGGCGGCGACCAGGGCGGTGATCGCGGACGGGGAGACCGGGTCGCCGTGCTCGTCGACGACGAAGCAGCGGTCGGCGTCGCCGTCGAAGGCGAGGCCGAGATCGGCGCCGGTCTCGCGTACCCGCGCCTGGAGGTCGACGATGTTCTTCGGATCCAGCGGGTTGGCCTCGTGGTTGGGGAACGAGCCGTCCAACTCGAAGTACAGGGCGTCCAGTTCGAGGGGAAGGCCCTCGAAGACGGTCGGTACGGTGTGCCCGCCCATGCCGTTGCCCGCGTCCACCACGACCTTCAGCGGACGGATGCCGCTCAGGTCCACCAGGCCGCGCAGATGGGCGGCGTACTCGCCCAGGACGTCGCGCCGGGTGATCGTGCCGGTGTGGGCGGCCGGCTCCGGGGCGCCCTCGTCCGACCACCGCTCCACCAGCGCGCGGATGTCGGCGAGTCCGGTGTCCTGGCCGACCGGCGCCGCGCCCGCCCGGCACATCTTGATGCCGTTGTACTGGGCCGGGTTGTGCGAGGCGGTGAACATGGCGCCGGGCAGGCCCAGGGCGCCGCTGGCGAAGTACAGCTCGTCGGTGGAGCAGAGGCCGATCAGGGTGACCGTGGCGCCGCGGGCCGACGCACCCCGGGCGAAGGCGCCGGACAGGCCGGGCGAGGAGGGCCGCATGTCGTGCCCGATCACGATCGCGTCCGCGCCGGTGACCTCGGTGAAGGCCGCGCCGAACAACTCCGCGAGCGATTCGTCCCACTGGGCGGGGACGACACCGCGTACGTCGTACGCCTTCACGATCTGCGACAGATCAGCCACAAGCCTGCCCTCCTGGAGTCCTTGGGACCTCCAACCTACCCGGCGGGCCGGAGCGCGGGATTCGTACCCGGCCGGTGGGCGGGCTCAGGAATCCGGGGAGCGCAGCACCCGCAGATGGCCGCGGCGGGCGACCTCCATGGGGTGGGTGTCACGGTCGCCGTGGGCGGGTGCGCCGCCGGCGCCGGCGGCGCGTTCCTGGGGGCGGGCCGCCTCGCGTACGGCGTTCGCCAGGGCTTCGAGATCGTCGCCGCTGGGGCGGGGCGGGCCGGAGTCGAGGGCGAGGCGGACGACCTCCCAGCCACGGGGCGCGGTCAGCCGCTCGGAGTGCTCGGCGCACAGGTCGTAGCAGTGCGGTTCGGCGTAGGTGGCGAGCGGTCCGAGCACGGCGGTCGAATCCGCATAGACGTACGTCAGCGTTGCGACGGCGGGGCGGCCGCACGCAGTGCGCGAACAGCGACGTACAGGGCTCACGACGTTGGACGGTACCGCACTCTTGAGCGGGCCGCGACGACTCTCCCCAGGCTCACCCAACCGTGTCGTCCCGCTTCGTCCGATGCGTCTGACCTGCACCCGCTCGACCTGACCTGGGCCGGGCGAGCGGGGGCGGACGACCCGCGGGGAGGAATCCCGTCACGAGTCGATGCATTTCCTGCCATTCCGATGTCGATCCGCGATCTCATACAGAGATGCAATCGAAATCGAGACGGACAGGTCCGGTCAGTCGACGACATGCCACGTCTTGTCGCGCTCCCCGGTGTCCGAGGGTCCTTGACGGCTACGCTCGATGCTGATGGACAGTCCCGTACCCCCCCGACCGGCACAGCCACGGCTCCGCCGCCGTGACCGCCACGGCCGCGGTATGCGCGGCCCGATCGCACCGCCCCAGGTGCCGCTCTCGGTGACCCGTGCCGACGCCTTCGTGGATCTTGTCTACGACTCCCGGGACCGGCTGGAGCGGCGCTGGCCGCAGCTCTCCCAGGTCGACTTCCTGATCCTCGACGTGCCCGGTTCCGGCCCGGACGACGGGCCGGATGCGGCCGCCGACGCGGAGACCGTGCCGCTGGGCCGGATGCTGCCGGCCGCGGGCGGACATCGCGACCGGATCGTGATCTACCGCAGGCCGGTGGAGATCCGGACCAAGAGCCGTGACGAGCGGGCGTTCCTGGTCCATGAAGTGGTGGTCGAGCAGGTCGCCGAACTCCTGGGGCTGGCCCCGGAATCGGTGGACCCGCGCTACGGCCAGGAATGAGACCGTCGCGCGGGTCCGGGGGCGGGTACGCGGTTACTTCGTCAGGACCGACAGATCCTGGCCCGCGGTCGGGACGAGGACCGTGCCCCGGTCGTCGGGCAGCGTCTGGACGGTGAAGGCGGGCACTCCGCCCTGGGGCCGGGCGAGCATGCGGGCCGCGTAGACGGGACCACTGCCGGCCGCCGGTTCCACGGTCAGTGCGTACGTCCCCTTCAGGCCCTGGGGGGTCGGCGGGGCGACATCGAGGCTGGTGCCGCCCTTGACCGTGTACGTCTTGGTGACCGGGGTGCCGCCGCCGCTGCCGGCCGACGCGGTGACCTTCACCTTGGCGTCCTTGCCCTTCTCGGGCGCGACCAGCGAGAGGGTGCTGCCCTTGTCGCGGTTGTCGGCGGCGGTGGCGCGCTGCTCGACGGGCCGGGTCGCCGGGATGAAGGCCATCTCCTGCTTGGCGCCCTTGCCTCGGGTCACCCGCAGCGCGGCCGAGACCGGGGCCTTGGAGCCGCCGTCGGAGGGGGTGAGCACCAGCGAGCCGGCCTCGCCCTTGGTGACGTCCTTGAGGTCCACCGCGGTGGTCATCCCGCTCTTGAGGTGCAGGCTCTCCAGACCGGCCGGAGTGATCAGCCCGGTCGGGGTGGCCAGCTGCACCTTGAGGTCGGCGTCGGACTCACCGGGGGCGAGGGCGACCAGCCGCACGGAGGTGGCGTCCTTCGGGATGCCGGGCAGCACCACGCTCGGCGACGGGTCGGCGGCGGCCGGCAGCCAGTCGCTGCCGAGCTTGCTGTCGGTGGCCTGGACGGCCGCGCCGATCCGGCCCTCGCGGGCGACGACCTGCAAGGACGCGTTGGTGGTGGGGGCGGTGGTCAGGGTGGAGAGCAGGACGGGGACCGTGGTGTGCGGCGGGACGGTGATGTCCTCACCCGCCGAGCCCCCCAACGACCCGTCCTTGCCCCGTAGTTGGAGGTCGACGACAGCCGGGGTCGGATCGGGGTTGGTCAGGTGGACGTAGTCCTGGCGGTCCGTGGCGGTGCTGACGCCCGGGAACCAGAACGTGGTGTCGGGGGTGGTGCAGCTCAGCCCCAGGAGGCCGCGGCCCGCGCCGGCGGCTACCGAGGTGGTCTGCTGGACGGTCCAGCCGGGGGCGAGGGTGCCGTCCGCCGCGCCGACGAGGGCGGGGGCGTCCGGGCTGTCGGTGGACGTGGTGACCGGCTTGCCGGCCTCCCGGAGGGGCACGACGGGCTTGGTGTCGCGGGGGGCGACGGCCTGTCCGGCGGCGGCGTCCGCGCCCTTGCCGTTCTTGCCGGTGTTCTTCTTGCCCTTGCCGTTGTCGGTGCCGCCGGCGTCCTTGACGGTCCCGGCGGGCAGCAGTTGGGCGGTGCCCTTCTTGCCGTCCGCGCCGGTCGCGGCGCCCTTGGGGGCGAAGGCGGTGTAGTCGGTCTGGCCGACCTCGGAGGAGGTCGGGGCCGGGCAGAGCAGCGCGGAGCGCTGGACGGGCAGCAGGGAGCTGCTGTGGGGCGCCTCCTGGGCGCCGCCGCCCGGGGCGGTCACGGCGGCGACGCCGGTGACGGCGCCCAGCGCGGCGGCCACGCCGATCAGGGACATCATGGTGCGCTTCACTGCTGGTCGCTCCCGTCACGGCGCTGCTCGGAGTAGGAGCCGGGGTACCCGGGATACGGGGCGCCGTCGTCGTAGGGCTGCTGTTGCTGCGGGCCGCCGTCGTACTGCTGCTGTTGCTGTTGCTGCTGCCCGTACCCGTACGGGTCGTAGACGCCCGTTTGGTAGGGGTCCGCGGCGTACGGGTCGGTGGCCTGGTAGGGATCCGCCGGCGGGTACGGCTGCTGCCCGTACTGCCCGGCCTGGTAGGGGTCGGCGGGGGCGTAGGGCTGCTGCCCGTCGGGCGCGGCCTGCGGGGCGGCCGGCCACTGGTCGTACGACGGCTGCTGCGGCACCGCCCCGTAGGGGTCGCCGGCCGCGGGGTCCGGGACGGGTGCCGCGCCGACCACCGGATCGGACGGGTCGAGCGGCTGCTCTCCCTCGGGTGCCGCGGGGACGTCGGCGCCCGCCGCGTCGGGGGCGCCGGCGGCCTCGGCCTGGGCCCGCAGGCGCCGGGCCCGGCGGCCGTCGCCGGAGGCCGCGGCGGCCTGGGCGACGGCCGCGTCCTCGGGCAGGTCGTCGTCGATCTCCCGGCGGCGGCCCGGCAGTGCCAGCACCACCAGGACGACGGCGAGCAGGCCCTGCGTCCACAGCCAGAGGGTGTGGCCGAGCGGGTTCTCGTGGGTGAGGTCGAGGGTGCCGCCGCCCGCGGGGAGCGCGAAGCCCTGGGCCCAGCCGTCGACGGTCATGGGCTTGAGCGGGGTGCCGTTGAGAGTGGCCTGCCAGCCCTCGTCGGCGGCGTCGGCGAGCCGCAGCACCCGGCCGTCGGCGCCGTCCGGCACCTTGGTGTGCGCGTCGACGGGGCCGGCCGGTACGGCGATGGGGGCGACGGACTCGGCGGCGCTGGTGCCGTCCTTGGCCTCGCCCGCGACGATCGAGAGTCGCGAGACCCGTCGGTCGACGCGCCACAGTGCGCTGCCGTCCTCCTGGCTGAGCCGGGTCAGGCCCGGGGTCGCGTCCAGCACCCGGCCCATTTCGCGCGGCGCCCCGTTCCGGACCAGCACATAGCGGACCGCATAGCCCCCGAGCTGGTTGGTCTGGTCGGCGCCGGAGCCGGCCACGAGGTGGGCGACGATGCCGCCCAGGCGGGTGTCCTCGCCCGCTTCGGCGGCCAGATCGGCGTCCCCGAGCCGGGCACCGGAGCCGCGGACCAGCGAGTAGTCGACGTGGCCCGGCGTGCCGTCGAGGACCAGGGTGCGGGCCCGGTCGGCGGTGCCGCTCTCCTCGGCGACGAACGCCGGGACCTGCTCGGGGTTGCGGCGCTCCAGCGGCCCGGCCGCTCCGCTGATCATCCAGCTGACCGCGGCGTAGAGCGGGGCGAGCAGCGAGGCCAGCGCGATCAGCACAGCGACCGGCTGCTTCCAGCCGAAGCCGAGGTTGGCCATCCGGGTGCGGATGCCCTCGGCGCCGACCGCGGCGGCGCACAGCAGCGCCAGCCCGTAGACGAGCATCGCGGGCCCGGTCCAGCCGGAGCCGTTGCCCAGCGCGGCGAGCAGCAGCCCGGTCAGGGCCGCCGTCCAGGCGGTACGGATGGCGAGCTGCCGCTCGTCGCGCAGGGTCGCGGCGAGCGCGGCCAGCACGATGCCGAACAGCAGCACCCCGCCCGCGGCCTTGGGGCCGCCCGGGCTGAGGCCGATGAGGTCGAGCACGGAGGCGGAGCCGGCGCCGTAGCCCAGCCCGGCCTCCTGGAAGAAGCGCCCGGGGTGGGTCAGCAGCGACAGCGACCAGGGGGCGAGCACGACCATCGGCGCGAGGACCACGGCCAGGAAGCGCAGCCCGTAGGCGAGGAGTTGGTCGCGGCTGCCATCGAGGAAGCGCAGCACCAGCAGGCCGGCCCCGAGCAGCACCGCGATCGGCCAGACGACCGGGGTGAAGGCCGTGGTGAAGGTGATCAGCAGCGCATACGCCCAGGTCGCCCGCCAGCTGGGCCGGGTGCCGCGCGGCAGCCGCAGCCCGCTCGCGGCGACTCCGGCGCGCGCCATCAGCGGCAGCAGGATGGCGAGCACCGCCGTGCCCAGCCGGCCGCCGGCCAGCGCTCCGGCGGCCGCCGGGAGAAAGGCGTAGGCGATGCTGCCCCAGGCCCGCAGCAGCCGGGAGGCGACCAGCGGGCGGGAGGCGAAGTAGGCGGTGAGACCGGCCAGCGGAACGGAGCAGACCAGCAGCAGGGTGACGGCGAAGCCGGTGGAGCCGAAGAAGATGCTCGACACCAGGGCGACGACGCCCAGATAGGGCGGCGCAGAGGCGCTGTCCCCGACGCCGACCGCATGCCAGCTGTCGAGGTACGCCGACCACAGGTCGGACACGCTGCCGGGCGCGGGCAGCATGGCGCCGCCGGTCAGCGCGCCGGAACCGAGCAGCCCGCGGCAGGCGACCAGCGAGACCAGCAGCAGGACGAGGAAGAGCAGTGGTGCCGGTTTGCGGGCGATCCGCTTGAGCCGGGCGAACTGCTCGATCTCCAGGAAGTCGGCGTCGTCACCGCCCGGCCCGGACTCGACCGCACCGTGCCGGCCGGCCGAGGCCACGTCGGGGGCGGCCCGCCCGGCCAGATTGCCGGCGACCTGTTCGACGGTGGCGCGCACCGTCGCACCGGGTGGCGGGAACAGCGAGCGCAGTTCGCTCGCCTCGACCGCTGGCCGGCCTCTCCTCTTCCGTGCGGCGAGGATCTTGCCGGGCCGCAGCAGGGTGCCGAAGAGCCCGGCGAGTTCGTCGAGCGCCTGGCCCGGGACCTTGCCGACGAGGTAGGCGATGACCCGCAGGAAGGTGCCGATCAGCAGCCGCAGCAGGACGTACGGGAGGGTCCGGCCGCGGGTGTTGGTGAGCAGGGTGTAGACGGCGCCGGCCTTGTCGACGCGGTGCGGGTTGGCCACCGAGCGGCCGACGCAGTCGATGGGGCGGCGCTCACGGGCGGCGGCCTCGGCATGCCGCAGGATCGCGTCCGGTGCGACCAGGACCTGGTGGCCGGCGGCCTGGGCGCGCCAGCACAGATCGACGTCGTCACGCATCAGGGGCAGCCGGCGGTCGAAGCCGCCCAACTCCTCGTAGACGTCGCGGCGGATGAGCATGCCCGCGGTGGAGACGGACAGCACCGGACGCACCTGGTCGTGCTGGCCCTGGTCCTGTTCGCGCCGGTCCAGGCCGGTCCAGCGGCGACCGCTGCGGGCGATGCTGACACCGGCTTCGAGCAGCTGCCGGCGGTCGTACCAGCTGCGCAGCTTGGGTCCGACGATCACGGTGGAGGGGCTGGCGTCGGCGACCCGCAGCAGCTCGGCGAGCGCATCGGGCTCGGGTGCGCAGTCGTCGTGCAGCAGCCACAGCCACTGGACCGGTTCGCCGTGCGGCAACTCGGGCATCTCGTACGCCTCGTCGTGCCAGGTGCGGCTGACCGGGTCCCAGCCGCTGGGGCGGCGCAGATACGGCAGGTCGTCGGGGGTGAGGACGGGGGCCGTACGGACGGCCTCGTCGACGGCGGTGCCGAATCCGGAGCGGCGGGCGAGATGCAGCACCCGCTGGTCCCCGATGGCCTCGGCGAGCAGCTGGGCGGAGTCGTCCGCGCTGCCGGTGTCGGCGCCGATGACGTTCTGCACCGGGCGTTCCTGGCCGAGCAGGCCGGTGAGCGCATCGGGCAGCCAGCGGGCTCCGTCATGGGAGACGATCACGGCGGTGACCACGTGCCGCGGGAACTCTGGGGTGGCGGCTGCATATGAGGCGGCCTGGGCCGCCGACTGGCTGTGCACGGACATCGAGGTACGGGCCCTCCGGACCCGGGAGTTCGGGACCCGTTGCGCAGTCAGCGCTGGGCACCCGCCCCCGGAAGACACTGCGACGGACTACGAGGCGACGCGAGCGCCCGGCAGGGCGGCGGCGCATCTCGGACGGGGCCCCACACTAATGGTTCGCGCCGGTGCCCCGACCGGTCCGTACAAGCAGTCCGCCCCCGGCGAGAAGGTCGCTGGAGGCGGAGTGTTCGTTATAGGGGGATATGGGGAGTTGAGGCGGGACGGCGGCGTGGTCCGTGCGGCCGCGCGCCCTTGGTGCGGGTGGCTGTGCGGTCATCGTCAGACGGCGGCCTTCTTGAGCCGGCGCCGCTCGCGCTCGGACAGGCCGCCCCAAATACCGAAGCGCTCGTCGTTGGCGAGCGCGTACTCCAGGCATTCGGACCGGACTTCGCAGGCGAGACAGACCTTCTTGGCCTCGCGGGTGGAGCCACCCTTCTCCGGGAAGAAGGACTCGGGGTCGGTCTGGGCGCACAGTGCGCGCTCCTGCCAGCCGAGCTCCTCATCCGCCTCCTCGACCAGCAATTCCTGGAACAGCTCGGTCATGTGCGCCCCTCGTCTGTCTTTACGTCCCCGTGATCAAGCCGTGATCGATTTCGGCTGAACGACACGAGTGAAATTACAAGTGTGGTGATCCGGGCCAGTCAAGCCGAGATCTGCTATTGGGCCTCTTATTCACTCGGCGGAACCAAGCGTATGCGGAAAGTGTTCAAATCAGTAAAAACCAGGACACTTCCCCGGACGTTGCCCCCCGGCGCATCCCCTTCACTTATCGAGACGCAATCAGGCGGCATTCACGTTGCACCCCCGCGCGCCGAAGCGGGGGAGATCACAGATGGATCACGGGGCCGCAACGGCGTTTGAGGGTGCGGTTGCCGGTCGATGTCTCCGGGTCGGAGACTGCACAAACCTTTCGCCGGGCGGAGTAACCGGATGAGGTGAAAGATTTACGGCAAACCAGACGTCCAGTTGACATCGCGCCGCGAACCCGGTCTCCTTGACCGCATGCCAGTGACCCCCGCGCTCCGACTGTCCCGTTCCTACGGGTCGCTCTGTGCTGCGCAGGCTCGCTGTCGCTGTTCCAGCTGTCGAAGCCACTGAGCTCCAGCTTTTCCGCTCGCACCACCCCGCAGCGCCCCTGCTCCGCGCCACGTGCCGCGCCCCCCACAGGGAAAGCCCGCACCGTGCCGCAGCCTCCCCAGCTCACGCTGGGCGCTCTCCCGAGCGTCACCCAGCACGTCCGCCGAGGAACCCGAACCCCCATGAACAGCGACGTCCAGATCGCCGGCGATCCGCTCGCCATCCCCCACCTGCTGCCGCCCGTCCCCGCACACCCGGCCACCGTCGCCGGTTTCGTGGGGCTGGCCCGCTCGATCGCCGCCGACCGCGACGCCTGGGCGCACCTCGTCCGCTACGAGACGACCAGCCGCTGGTACCACCGGCTGCGTACCGGGCCGGGCTACGAGGTGTGGCTGCTGAGCTGGGTGCCGGGCCAGGGCAGCGGCCGGCACGACCACGGGCCGTCCTCCGGTGTGCTGACCGTCCTGGAGGGCGAGTTGACCGAGCACGCCGGGACCGGGCGCCGTACGCTCACCGCCGGCGCCCAGCGGGTGTTCGCCCCCGGCTACGTCCACGAGGTCGTCAATGACGCCCTGACCCCGGCCGTCAGCCTGCACATCTACTTCCCCGGCCTGACCGAGATGCCGATGCACGGCGCGCCCCACTGCACCCCCTCGGCCCTGGAGACCACGGCTCCCTGACGCACCGCCCTCCCGCCCCCTCCCGGCCACCGCTCCTCATCGACCCGTCGGCGACTGACACACTGGGCCCATGCGAATCGTGGTTCTGGCCGGCGGTATCGGCGGCGCCCGCTTTCTGCGGGGACTGAAGGCAGCGGCTCCCGACGCGGACATCACCGTCATCGGCAACACCGGCGACGACATCCATCTGTTCGGGCTCAAGGTGTGTCCCGACCTCGACACCGTGATGTACACGCTCGGCGGCGGCATCAACGAGGAGCAGGGCTGGGGACGCAGTGACGAAACCTTCAAGGTGAAGGAGGAGTTGGCCGCCTACGGCGTCGGGCCCGAGTGGTTCGGGCTGGGCGACCGGGACTTCGCCACCCACATCGTGCGGACCCAGATGCTGAGCGCCGGCTATCCGCTCAGCGCCGTCACCGAGGCGCTTTGCGCGCGCTGGAAGCCCGGGGTGCGGCTGCTGCCGATGTCCGACGACCGGGTCGAGACCCATGTCGCCGTCGACGAAGAGGGCGAGCGCAAGGCGATCCACTTCCAGGAGTACTGGGTGCGGTTGCGCGCCTCGGTGCCCGCGCATGCCGTGGTGCCGGTCGGCGCCGATCAGGCCAAGCCGGCACCGGGCGTGCTGGAATCCATCGCCGAGGCGGACGTCGTGCTGTTCCCGCCGTCCAACCCGGTGGTCAGCATCGGCACGATCCTGGCGGTGCCGGGCATCCGGGAGGCCATCGCGGACGCCGGGGTGCCGGTGGTCGGTCTCTCGCCGATCGTCAGCGACGCCCCGGTGCGCGGGATGGCCGACAAGGTGCTGGCCGCGGTGGGGGTGGAGTCGACCGCCTCGGCCGTCGCCCGCCATTACGGGTCCGGGCTGCTGGACGGCTGGCTGGTCGACTCGTCCGACGAGGGCGCGGTGGCCGAGGTCGAGGCGGCCGGTATCCGCTGCCGGGCCGTGCCGCTGATGATGACCGACACGGACGCCACGGCCGCGATGGTGCGCGAGGCGCTGGCGCTGGCCGAGGAGGTCCGGGCGTGAGCCAACCCGCCGTGCCCGGCTACCGGGTGTGGGCGCTGCCGGGGATGCCCGAGGTGCGGCCCGGCGACGATCTCGTGAAGCTGATCGCCGCGGCGGTGACCGCCGACGGGCTGCCGCAACTCGCCGACGGCGATGTGCTGTTGGTGACCTCGAAGATCGTCAGCAAGGCCGAGGGCCGGGTGGTCGAGGCCGACGACCGCGAGGCGGCGATCGACCGGGAGACGGTGCGGGTGGTGGCGCGCCGCGGCCCCTTGCGGATCGTGCAGAACCGGCAGGGCCTGGTGATGGCCGCGGCCGGCGTGGACGCGTCCAACACCCCGCAGGGCACGGTGCTGTTGCTGCCCGAGGACCCGGACGCCTCGGCGCGCGGCCTGCGGGCGGGGCTGCGCACCACCCTCGGTGTCGACGTCGGGGTGGTCATCAGCGACACCTTCGGGCGGCCGTGGCGCAACGGGCTCACCGATGTCGCCATCGGTGCCGCCGGCGTGCGGGTGCTGGACGATCTGCGCGGCGGCACCGACGCCCACGGCAATCCGCTCAGCGCGACGGTGGTGGCCACCGCGGACGAACTGGCCGCCGCCGGGGACCTGGTGAAGGGCAAGGTGGCCGGGCTGCCGGTCGCGGTGGTGCGCGGGCTGGGGCACCTCGTCGGGGAGGTGGGCGACGGCCCCGGGGCGCGCACCATGGTGCGCCCCGCCGAGGACGACATGTTCCGGCTGGGTACTTCGGAGGCCGTACGGGAAGCGGTGACGGCGCGGCGTACGGTCCGTGCCTTCACCGGCGAGCCGGTCGATCCGGGTGCGGTACGGCGGGCGGTGGCGGCGGCGGTCACCGCCCCGGCGCCGCACCACACCACGCCGTGGCGGTTCGTCCTCCTGGAGTCGCCGGCCGCGCGCGAGCGGCTCCTGGACGCGATGCGGGACGCCTGGATCGCGGATCTGCGCGCGGACGGCAAGTCGGCACAGGCCGTCGCCAAGCGGGTGCGGCGCGGTGATCTGCTGCGTGCCGCGCCGTATCTGGCGGTGCCGTGCCTGGTCACGGACGGCGCGCACCGCTACCCCGACGCGCGGCGGAGCACGGCCGAGCGCGAGATGTTCCTCGTGGCCCATGGCGCGGGGATCCAGAACTTCCTGGTGGCGCTGGCGGGCGAACGGCTCGGCTCCGCCTGGGTGTCGTCGACGATGTTCTGCAAGGACGTGGTCCGCGACGTGCTCGGGCTGCCCGCGGACTGGGAGCCGATGGGGGCGGTGGCCATCGGGCATCCCGCCGAGCCGCCGCGGCCGCGGCCGCCGCGCACCGCCGACGACTTCGTCACCGTGCGCTGACCGGCGCCCGCGCGCGGCTCACAGCCGGGCGATGTCCCCCACCGGGAAGCGCGGGGCGCGGCGCGGCGGGACGCGGCCGGAGAGCAGGATCAGCCGGGCCGCGCGGTGCCGCTGGCCCTCGTAGGGGGCGAGGAGGTCGAGCATCTCCTCGTCGGTGGTGCCGCGGCGGCCGGTGAGGGCATAGCCGATGATCTTCGGCAGATGCAGATCGCCGACCGTGATCGCGTCCGGGGCGCCGAGGGTGCGCTGGAGCGTCTCCGCGGCGGTCCACGGGCCGATGCCCGGTATCGCCAGGAGCCGGCGGGTGGCCTCGGCGAGATCCATCCGCGCGGCCTCCTCCATCCGGCGGGCGGCCCGCACCGCGCGCAGGATCGCGCCGGAGCGCTTGGCGTCGACGCCCGCGCGGTGCCACTCCCAGGAGGGGATCAGCGCCCAGCCGCGCGGCTCGGGCATCACCCGCATCCGCTCCCAGGGCCCGGGGGCCGGCTCGCCGTGCCGCTGCAGCAGGAGCCGCCAGGCGCGGTAGGCCTCGTCGCTGGTGACCTTCTGCTCCAGGACCGAGGGGATCAGCGACTCCAGGACCAGGCCGGTGCGCGCGAGCCGGACGCCGGGGTGGCGGCGTCGCGCCTCATGGACGAGGCGGTGCCGGGCGGTCAGCCGCTCCGGGTCGTCGCCCTCCCCCAGCAGCTCGGGCAGCTGCTCCAGCAGCCACTCGGCGCCCGGGCCCCAGGCCTCGGCCTCGACCCGGCCGTCGGCGGGCCGGGCCGCCACGCACAGGGTGCCGGGGCCCTGCGGCGTACGGGACGCGCGCCACAGCTCTCCGCCGCGCACCGCGAACGCGGGGTCGCCCGGGCCCCGCTGCAGCACGCCCAGCGTGCGGTGCAGGTCGAACGGGCCGGGCGGAACCCAGGTGCGGTCGGGCATGCGGCCAGATTAGGCGATGGTGCCGGGGCGGCGCCGGGGCCTGTGGACAACGCCCGCCCGGGCCCGGCGGGCGGCCTACTGGTCGGAGGAGAAGCGCACCGAGGCGGCCGGGATCTCGGCGTCGCACCAGATGCGGATGCCGCCGCGCAGTTCGTTGTCGGCGCCGATGCGCGCCCCGTCGCCGATGACCGCACCGTCGAGGACCGTACGGGCCCCGATGTGCGCGCCGGCGCCGATCAGGGAGTCACGGATCTGGGCGCCTTCCCCGATGACGGCACCTTCGAGGACCGCGCTGCCGTCGATCCGGGCGCCGGGGCCGATGACGGTGCGCGGGCCGGCGACCGTGCCGCCGGTGAGCTTGGCGTCGCCGGCGACCTCGGCGGTCTCCAGGACCAGGCGGTCACCGCGGCGGCCGGGGACCGCCGGGGACGGGGCGCGGCCGAGGACCAGGTCGGCGGAGCCGCGGACGAAGGCCTGCGGGGTGCCGAGGTCGAGCCAGTAGGTGGAGTCGACCATGCCCTGGAGGTGGGCGCCGTCGGCGAGCAGTCCGGGGAAGGTCTCGCGTTCGACGGAGACCGGACGGCCGGCCGGGATGGTGTCGATGACCGACCGGTTGAAGACGTACGCACCGGCGTTGATCTGGTCGGTGACGATCTCCTCGGGGGTCTGCGGCTTCTCCAGGAAGGCGGTGACCCGGCCGGTGTCGTCGGTGGGCACCAGGCCGAAGGCGCGCGGGTCCTCGACCCGGGTGAGATGCAGCGAGACCTCGGCGCCGGAGGTGCGGTGGGTGTCGACGAGGGCCGCGATGTCCAGTCCGGTGAGGATGTCGCCGTTGAAGATCAGCACCGGGTCGTCGGGGCCGGAGTGCAGTCGCGAGGCGACGTTGCGGATGGCGCCGCCGGTGCCCAGCGGCTCCTGTTCGGTGACGTACTCCAGATGCAGGCCGAGCTCGGATCCGTCGCCGAAGTACGGCTCGAAGACCTCGGCGAGGTAGGAGGTGGCGAGGACGATGTGCTCGACGCCGGCGGCCCGGGCGCGGGCCAGCTGATGGGTCAGGAACGGCACACCGGCCGCCGGGACCATCGGCTTGGGCGTATGCACCGTCAGCGGGCGCAGCCGCGTGCCCTTGCCGCCGACCAGGAGGATCGCTTCAGTCAATGTGTCCTCTGTTCGCTTCTCCGCCCGCTGGGCCCCTGCTGCCCGATGGCGGGCAAGGAGGGAGCAACGGTGCGGCTCTCGTCGTCGACCACAGCCCGGCGGCTGCACGTGCGACGCTCACGGTGTCTTCTCTGCTTCCTGCTGGGGTCGGCCGATCGGCCGACCAGTGTAGGCAGACGGGCGCGCGAAAAACCTCGGCAGTGGCGGTCCCCCGGCGCCGTACGCGCCATGGGGAGCGCGGGCCGGCGGCGCGAACGTCGTGATCACTAGGACGTGTCGGGGGCAGGAACGGTTCAGTGGTCCCGGCAACATGCGCCCCCACTGGACGCCCGCAATCCCGCGCCGCCCCCGGCCCGGCCGCCGCGGTCAGCGGCCCTGCAGGGTGGCCGCCGCGCGGCGGGTGGCGGCGAGCTTGTCGTAGAGGTGGGTGCCGGGGCAGTCGGTGGTGAAGCCGTCCCGGTGGCCGGAGATGACGTGCAGGGAGACCTTGGTGCCCTTGGCGAAGCGGTTTCCGCCGCCGGAGAGCAGGTGCGCCATGGCGCGCGGGTCGACGTTGTAGAGGCCGAGCTTCCAGGCCGTCAGACGGGCGATGGCATCGACGGCGGGCTTGGCCGGCTCGGTGTCGGTGAAGGTGCCGAGGACGGCGACTCCGGTGCTGTCGGTGTTGAAGCCGAGCGTGTGGGCGCCCATGACGGGCTTGGCGATGCCGCCCGCACGGCCCTCGTAGACCGTTCCGCACTTGTCGACGAGGAAGTTGTAGCCGATGTCGCGCCAGTGGTTGCTCTTGACGTGGAAGCGGTACATGGCGCGGATCAGCGAAGGGGCCTCTTCGCAGCTGTAGTTGTTGCCCGAGCCGCTGTGGTGGACGAAGGCGGCGCGCACGGTCTTGGTGTAGGTGAAGGCCTTTTCGCGCAGCTTCTCGTCGGCGCCCCAGCCGGCCCGGGTGACGATCCGGGGGCGCGGCCCGACGAAGGTCTGGTCCGGCCGCGGCCCGTCCACGGCGGCGATGTCGCCCTGGGACGCGGCCTGGTCGAGGGCGGGGATCTCGGTGGCGCCGAGCGGGGCGAACCCGGCGTTGGCGGCGGAGGCCGCGGCAGCCTCCGCGGAGAGCGGGGCCGGCGGATCGAGGCGGGCGCCGCGCAGGCCCCGCGGCGGTGCGCCCGGGTCGACGAGTTCCAGCCGCAGCCCGCCCGGGAGGACGGCCCGGGCACGGTCGCTGTGCTCGGGGGTGATGCGCAGTTGGACGGCGTCGGAGTCACCGACCCACAGCGGCGCGGTGCTGCCCCGTACGTCGCTGCCGTGCCGCTCGGCGGAGCCGAGGTCGGGGGCGTCGTCGTTGTGGACCTGTACGTCCTGCCAGCCCGACCAGTCGCCGCTGCCGTTCGCGCGGGTACGGACCTGGACCCGGCCGTGCAGTTCGGCCGCGGCGTCGTCCCAGACGACCCCCAGGAGGGAGAACGGCCGTACCGTGCGGGGCGGCAGGCCCAGCTCCTGGGGCGCGGGCCCCGTGGTGGTGTCCCGGTCGGGGGTGTGCGGGGCGGCGGCGCCGAGCGCGCCGACCGGCAGGGACTGGGTGCTGCCCGGCAGGTCGTCGGTGCGCGCCGGGTGCGGTGCGGCGGGGGCGGCGCCCGCACCGGCCGTCGCGGCGAGGGGCAGGGTGAGGGCCGCGGTGCACAGGGCGCCGAGACAGGTCGCAAGGAAGGGGCGCATGGACAAAATCGTGGACCCGGCCGGACCGAACGCGCCAATGCTGATCTGACGGGGCATCGGCCGATCCGGTGGCCCGGACCTGCCGCGGCCGGCCCACCGCCGGCTGCCGCCGCGCGTACCCTGGCCGCGATGAACGCCACCGATCGCACCCCCGCCGACCTGCTGAGTTCCGCGCTCGCCGCGGACCCGGCCCGCCCGCTGGTGACCTTCTACGACGACGCCACCGGCGAACGCGTGGAACTGTCCGTCGCGACCTTCGCCAATTGGGTGGCCAAGACCGCCAACTACCTCCAGGGCGATCTGTCCGCCGAACCGGGCGACCGGCTCGCGCTGCTGCTGCCCGCCCACTGGCAGACCGCCGTCTGGCTGCTGGCCTGCTCGTCGGTGGGCGTGGTCGCGGAGGTGGAGGGCGATCCGGCCGCCGCCGATCTCGTCGTCGCCGGGCCCGACCGGCTCGACGCGGCGCGCGCCTGCTCCGGGGAGCGGGTAGCGCTGGCGCTGCGGCCGCTGGGCGGCCGCTTCCCGCAGCCGCCGCAGGGCTTCGCGGACTACGCCGTCGAGGTGCCGGCCCAGGGCGACCGGTTCGCGCCGTTCGCGCCGGTGGATCCGGGGGACGCGGCGCTGGTCGTCGGCGGCGAGGAGCTGACCGGCGCCGGGGTCGTGGCGCGCGCGCTGGCCGACGCGGAGGCGGCCGGGATGCCCGGGGCACCCCGGGTGCTGTCGGGGCTGCCGTACGACACCTGGCAGGGCCTGGCGTACGGGCTGTACGCGCCGCTGGTGACCGGCGGCTCCGTAGTGCTGTGCCGCCACCTCGACCAGCTGGGCGCACCGGCCGCGGCCACCCGCGAGACCAGCGAGAAGATCACCTTCCGGGCGCCGCTGCCGGACTAGGTGTGCTGTCCGGTGGATCAGGCCGCGGACCCGGCCATGATCCACCGGACGGGCCCTGAGGGGCGCCCTCCCCCGTCCGGCCGACCGGAGGCGCCCGCGGCGGGCCGGTACGCCCGTTTAGGTCCAGGATCTTGAGTACGTACAACCCTGCGCGGGTTTCGTCCGTCTCCTGTTGCGTCCGGGCCCCGCGTGCGGGCGCGACGCCGACTCCGGGAGGGATGGACGCAGACGTGACCGATACTCCCGAGCCCCCCAGGTTCGCCGGCTGGGACGAGCGCCCGGCCGGGGGGCCGGGGCCGCCACGCATCCCGCCGCACCGCCGGCACCGGTGGCGCTGGGCCGCGGCCGTGGCCGTCGGCGCCCTTGTGGCCGGGTCCGCAGCGGGCTGGGTGGTGTACACCAAGCTCAACGGCAACATCCGCACCGACAGCGCCACCGAGCGCGAACTGCGCAAGTGGGAGTCCGAGCGGCCGCCCGCGGGCCCGCCGAACGCCGAGAACGTGCTGCTGATCGGCTCGGACAGCCGTAAGGGCGGCAACCGCAGATACGGCCGCAGCGGCGGCCAGCGCTCGGACACCACGATGCTGCTGCACCTGGCGGCGGACCGGAAGAGCGCCACCGCGGTGAGCATCCCGCGCGATCTGATGGTGGAGGTGCCGCACTGCAAACGCGCCGACGGCACCGAGACCGGGCCCCGGACGGCCCAGTTCAACTCGGCGTTCGCCCTCGGCGGGCCGGCCTGCACGATCCGTACCGTCGAGAAGCTCACCCGCATCCGCATCGCCCACTACATGATCCTCGACTTCGTCGGCTTCACGAGGATGGTGGACGCGGTGGGCGGGGTGCAGGTCTGTCTGAACCGGCCGGTCCAGGACACCGAGGCACACCTCACGCTGCCCGCCGGCCGGCAGACGCTGCACGGGGAGGCCGCCCTCGGGTACGTACGGGCACGCAAGAGCCTGGGCAACGGCAGCGACACCCAGCGCATGCAGCGACAACAGCAGTTTCTTGGGGCTCTCGTGAAGAAAGTGCAGAGTAATGGTGTCCTGCTCAATCCGACCCGGCTGTATCCGGTGCTCGATGCCGCGACGAGTTCCCTGACCACCGACGCCGCGCTGGCTTCCCTGAGGGGGCTGTACGAATTGGTTCGCAGCACCCGTAGCATTCCCACCGACCGGGTGCAGTTCCTGACCGTGCCGCGCCAGGAGTACCGCTACGACCGCAACCGCGACGAGCTGGTGCAACCGGACGCCGAGCGGCTCTTCGGGCAGTTGCGCAGGGATCTTCGGGTGACCGTGACGCCCCCGCCCGACAGCGCGGAGGCACCCGTCCGCACGGGGGACGATTCGCCGGCCGGCCGGCCGGAAGGATCACCCTCGCCGGCGCCGAGTTCGGGGCCGAGTTCGGGGCCGGCCTTTCCCGGGACGACCGCGGAACACGGGAGCTGCGAATAAAGATGCCGCAAAGTACACCCGGCTACTCGAATGGATTGGGCGGATTGCCCAGTTGTAGGTAAGTGGAATTTGTCACGGGCGTCGCGGGGCGCTGAACTGGGCGGATAGTGTGAGCGATCCGGTCGGGCCACCATCCGACCGATGACCATGCAATGCACGATCGACCGACCGAGCGCCTTGAGGGGATGGCGCCGCGTGGCACCGACGGAGGACTCAAGGCACCGTGGACGCGCAAGGCCGTGGGCGGGCGGGCGACAACAACGTCGATCCCGCCGATCAGTGGGTGTTCGATCCGAACACCGGCAATTACGAGCTGCGACTTGACCATGCCGGTCAAGCCCCCGCTCGGCCCTCCGACCGGAAGGCTCCCGGCACCAGACGCGCCGCGCGCACGCCGGGCAGCGAGGGCGGCGACACCGACACCCGTCCGCTGCCGACCCAGCGCGGCCGGCGGGACGAGGACGGCGAGCGCCCGGCCGGCGGCCGGGCGGCGCGCCGGGCGGCCGCCAACCGGACGGCGACGGCAACGGCGTCGGGCCCGGTGGGCCGCCGCAAGCCCAAGCCGAAGGCGTCCGGGAAGAAGAAGGCGCTGTACTGGACGGCCGGTGTGGTGAGCTTCGTGCTCGTCGCCGGCTGCGGTGCCGCGTACTTCGTCTACCAGCAGCTGGACGGCAACATCTCCAAGGTCGACGTCGGCGTGGAGAACGAAGCGGTCTCCAGCGGCCCGGTCAACGTCCTCATCATCGGGACGGACGCCCGCGACGGTAAGGGCAACTCCGGCTACGGCGATGCCGGCAGCGTCGGGCACGCGGACACCACGATCCTGATGCACATTTCCAAGGACCGGACGAACGCCACCGCGCTGAGCATTCCGCGCGACATGATCACCAATATCCCGAACTGTCCCACGAAGCAGAAGGACGGTTCGAAGAAGACCATCCCGGGCGAGAACCAGGTGCGCTTCAACACCAGCCTGGGCCAGGAGGGCCGGGACCCCGGCTGCACCTGGCGCACCGTCGAGCAGATGACCGGGCTGAAGATCAACCACTTCATGATGGCCGACTTCAACGCCGTCAAGGAGCTGTCCACCGCGGTGGACGGCGTCGAGGTGTGCGCGGGCAAGGACCTCAACGACCCCAAGTCGCACCTGAAGTTGAAGGCCGGCCGGCACATCGTCAAGGGCGAGCAGGCGCTGGCGTTCGTCCGTACCCGGCACGCCATCGGGTTCGGCAGCGACCTGGACCGGATCAAGATGCAGCAGCAGTTCCTCAGCTCGCTGATCCGCAAGCTGAAGTCCAGCGCGTTCAGCAGCCCGGGCAAGCTCTACGACGTCAGCCAGGCGGCGACCAAGGCGCTCACCGTCGACACCGGTATCGGCACGGCGGGGAAGCTGCTGGACTTCGGCAACGACCTCAAGAAGGTCGACATCGACAAGATCACCTTCGCCACGGTGCCGGTGCTGGACAACCCCAAGGACCCGGCCACCGTCATTCTCGACAAGACCAAGGCGGACCCGCTGTTCGCGATGGTGCGGGCGGACCACGCACTGGTCAAGGGCAAGAAGGGCAAGGGCAAGAAGTCCGCCCCCGTGCAGAAGGCCCCGCCCGAGCAGGTGCGGGTCGATGTCACCAACGGCGGCGGGCCGATCGGCTCGGCACAGGAGACCGTGGACTGGCTGCAGAACTCCAAGGCCGCCAAGCTCTCCACCAACGCCGGCAACGCCCCGGCGAAGCTGGCCGCCACCCGCCTCGAATACGCGCCCAACCAGGCCGACCAGGCCGCCACTCTGGCCGACTGGATGGGTCTGCCCAAGAGCGCACTGAAGAAGTCGGCGCAGAACGCCGGTGACCGTCAGCCGATGAAGCTCACCCTCGGGAAGGACTTCAAGGCACCGGGCTCACCAATCGAGGCGCCGACCGAAACCCCGGACGGGGTGCAGAACGTCAATGCAGATGACAAGAACGTCTGCGCAAAGTGATCTGAGCACGATCCGGCCGCCCCTCCGAGGCGCCGAGCGCACCATCGGACGGACAGCGGGGAGAGAGCCAGATGCGGCAGAGCAGTGTGCGTGGTGACCGATCGCGCCGGCGACGCGAGCCGGACGCACAGGAGTTGGGCTGGGACGACGGTCTCTACGCGGACGGGGGCCTGCCGCCGGACGCCCCCGGCTGGACGCCCGCCGACGACGGCGTGCCCCCCGAGGACGGGGACACGTCCGCCCACGGCGGCCACCGCAAAGGGGGGCGTCCGCGCCGGGGCAAGGGCCGCAGGGTGCTGCGCTGGACGGCCTTCTCCCTCGCCGTCCTGATAGTGGGCGGCGCGGGCGCCGGGTACTGGTACTACGAGCACCTCAATGCCAACCTCCGCAAGGCTCCGCGGTCCCTGGGCGGGGGCGGGCTCAAGAAGCCGGACCCCAACGCCTTCGGGCAGAGCCCGCTGAACATCCTGCTGCTGGGCTCCGACGGCCGTAACAGCGCGGAGAACATCAAGCTCGGCGGCGCCCGGCAGGACGCGGACCGCAAGCCGCTGGCGGATGTGCAGATGCTGCTGCACGTCTCCGCGGACCGCAGCAACATGTCGGTGATCTCCATCCCGCGGGACACCCGGGTGACGATCCCGCAGTGCACCGACCCCAAGACGCACCAGGTCTATCCGCAGACCTCCGCGGCCATCAACCAGTCGCTCCAGCACGGCGGTCCGGGGTGCACCCTGGCCACCTGGCAGGAGCTGACCGGCGTCTACATCGACCACTTCATGATGGTCGACTTCTCCGGGGTCGTCTCCATGGCGGACGCCATCGGCGGGGTCCCGGTCTGTGTCGACAACAACGTCTACTCGCACGACAGCAAGGGCCACGGCAGCGGGCTGAAGCTCACCAAGGGCACCCACTCCGTCAAGGGCGTGCAGGCCCTGCAGTGGCTGCGCACCCGGTACGGCTTCGAGGACAACACCGACATCGGCCGGGCCAAGGCCCAGCACATGTACATGAACTCGATGGTCCGCCAGCTCAAGAAGGGCACCAAGCTCACCGACCCGGGACAGCTGCGCGATCTGGCGGAGGCCGCGACCAAGTCGCTGACCGTCGACGACGGCCTGGACACCGTCAAGAAGCTCTACGACCTGGGCGGCGACCTCAACCGGGTCCCGACCAAGCGCATCACGATGGTCACCATGCCCTGGCAGTACAGCCCCGACGAGTCGTACGTCATGCCCAAGCCCGGCGACGCGGAGGCCACCTTCGCGCTGCTGCGCAACGACACCGCGCTGGACGGCAAGGACAAGAAGAAGAAGGCGACGCCGGAACCGAAGGCGTCAACGCCCAAGGGCGAGCTGAAGGTGGTGGTGCAGAACGGCACCAACAGCACGGTGAACGGCCCGGTCTCCGGCCGCGCGGCCGTCATCCAGCAGCGGCTCGCCGGCCTCGGCTACGGCGCGGCCGGCACCGACCCGGCGCTCACCACCCAGGCCGACACCACCATCACCTACCGGGACAAGGGGCTGCGGGGCGACGCCCTGGCGCTGGCGAAGGCGCTCGGTCTGCCCAAGGGCGCGGTACGGGAGTCCAGTTCGGCCACCGGGATGCGGCTGGTGATCGGCAACGACTGGCGCACCGGCTCGGCGTACCCGAAGACGTCGGGCGACGACAAGAGCGCGGACAAGGCCCCGGACAGCGCGGACGCGCTCAACGGCGAGGACTCCAAGGTCTGTATGAAGGTGAATCCGCAGTACAGCTTCTGAGTCGCGGGATCCGGGGCCCCACCCGCCACTTCTTTTGCAGGCCAACCCCCTCTTCGCTGGCGTGAGTTCCCCCTCATACGCGATGACCAGGCGTTTTGAGGGACATCACGGCATGGACCGGGCGGCGCGCAGCCGCCGGCGGTCGCCGCTTGCCGGAGCGCGGCGAAGGACTGGTCAGCTGTTGAGCTGAGGGTTGCGTCCGGCCCTGCCCGAGCATGCAGCAGGGCCGGCTCGACGGTGAACACCGCCGGGGAATGCCCCTACTCGCCCCCGGCCGGCGGGGCCATGACCGCCGGACGGCGGCTGGCGATGACCCGCTTGGCCAGCGAGCGGGGGCTGGTCAGGAAGCCCACGCCCCAGGCCATGTGCATGGTGGCCAGGGCGAGGGGGATCTGGAGGCGAGCCTTCGGTGACAGGCCCTTGCCGGCGGGTACCGAGCCCGCGACGATGGCGGCGAGATAGCCGCCCGGGACGATCAGCGCCCAGGGCGTGACCGCCGCGCCGGCCACCAGGCCCGCCGCGATGGCGCACACCGCGGTCGGCGGCGCGAGGTAGCGCAGGTTGATCGATCCGGCGTGGTAGCGGGCGACGACATGGCGCCACTTGCCGTAGTCCTTGTACTGCTTGGCCAGCGCCCGGACGCTCGGCCGCGGGCGGTACTGGACCTTCAGCTCGGGCGAGAACCAGATCGCGCCGCCGGCCTCCCGGATGCGGAAGTTCAGCTCCCAGTCCTGGGCGCGGATGAACTCCTCGTTGTAGCCGCCCTGCTGCTCCAGCGCCTCGCGCCGGAAGACGCCGAGGTAGACGGTCTCGGCGGGGCCGGCCTGCCCGCCCGTGTGGAAGGCGGCATTGCCCACGCCGATCTTGGAGGTCATCGCCGCGGCGACCGCGTCCTCCCAGGCGTTCTCCCCCTCGGCGTGCATGATGCCGCCGACGTTCGCCGCGCCGGTCTCCTCCAGGAGGCGCACGGCGGTGGCGATGTAGTTCCGCGAGAGCATGCCGTGACCGTCGACCCGCACCACGATGGGATGCCGGGACGCCTTGATCGCGGCGTTCAGCGCGGCGGGCGTACGGCCGGTGGGGTTCGGCACCGTGTGCACCCGCGGGTCTTCGGCGACGAGCTCGGCGGCGATCTCGTCCGTACGGTCCGCGGACGGGCCGAGGGCGATCACCACCTCCATCTCTCCGGCGTACTCCTGCTCCAGGATGTGCCGGACCGAATTGCGCAGGTGACGTTCCTCATTGAGCACCGGCATGATCACGGAGACGGCCGGGGGCTGCTGCTGCGGCATGGTTCCTCAGGGGGTACGGCCCGCGGCGGCCGCCAGCGACGGCAGCGCCCGCCGGGAGACTGCAGAATCGCGCCTCACGTTACCGCGAATGGGGGACACCCTCGGGCGCAGCCGGGTGGCCGGGCGGCGGATGCCCGGCGTGTGACGCTTTGCAGCCGATCGTATGGGCCTACGGTGTCCTCGCCGGCTTCGTCCCCGTTCGCCTCCTTCCTGTCCTGCCCCGCTCCCCCGCCGGGCACCGCTCACGCCCGTCCAGCCGCGGAGGTGTCCCCCGTGACCGCGCCGTTCCGCTCCCCCCGTCCGGCCAGGCGCCGTGCCCCCCGGCCCGCGCCGCGCCGGCGCCCGCCGGGGAAGCGCTGGGGGCTGCGGATCGGCGCCGCCGCGTCCGTGCTGGTGCTGGCCGCGAGCGGGATCGGGCACGCCATGGTCACGGGCGTGGAGAGCGGCCTCGGCCGGGTGGACGCCTTCAAGGGCATGAGCAATCGCCCCGGCGGCGGCGACGGCCTGAACTTCCTGGTCGTCGGCACGGACGGGCGGGACAAGCTCACCGCCGCGGAGAAGCAGCGCTACCACCTGGGCGGCGCGCCCTGTCACTGCACCGACACCCTCATGCTGGTGCATCTCTCCGCCGACCGGGACCGCGCCAGCGTGATCAGCCTCCCCCGTGACTCCTACGCCGAGGTCCCGGCCCATACGGACGCCGTCACCGGCGCACCGCGCCCGGTCCACGCCATCAAGCTGAACGCGGCCTACGCGGAGGGCGGCCCCAGCCTCACCGTGCGGACCGTCGAGCACATGACGGGGGTGCACATCGACCACTATCTGGAGGTCGATTTCACCAGCTTCATGCGCAGCGTGGACGCGGTCGGCGGGGTGGAGATCTGCACCGTACGGCCGCTGCGGGACAGCTACACGGGCCTGGCCCTGCCGGTCGGCAAGTCGCAGCTCAACGGGGGGCAGGCGCTGCAGTACGTGCGCTCCCGACACATCGACGGCTCCGCCGACCTGGGCCGGATGCAGCGCCAGCAGCGCTTCCTGGCCGCCCTCATCCACAAGATCACCTCCTCCGGAGTGCTGATGAACCCCATCCGCTTCAGGGACGTCGCCGACACGATGCTGCGGTCCGTACGGGCCGACTCGGGCTTCGGGGCCAACGACCTGGTCGACCTCGGGCAGGCGATGCGCGGCTTCTCCCCGTCGTCCTCGGAGTTCACGTCGGTGCCGCTGGCCAGTACGGCCCAGACGGTGCCGGGCGTCGGGTCGACCGTGCGCTGGGATCCGGTGCAGGCGCCGAAGCTCTTCCAGGCGATCCGCGAGGACAAGCCGCTCGCGGCGCACCGGGACGGGAAAGGGCCGCGCGGCCGGGTCGTCGACGTACCGCCGGGCCAGGTCCAGGTGCAGGTCGACAACGGCAGCGGCCGGGCCGGGGCGGGCACCTCGGTGGCCGGGGAGCTGCATGCCACGGGTTTCGCCACGACCGGCGCTCCCAGCACCTCCCCCCTCGGCACGGTGCCCCGCACGGTCCTCGCCTACGACCCGCGCTGGGACCGCTCGGCCCGCTCGCTGGCCGTCGCGCTGCCCGGCGCCGAGCTGCACCCGGTGACCGGGCAGGGGCCGGTGATGCAGGTGACGGTCGGCCGGGACCACCGGACCGTGCAGCGGGTGCGGGCCGAGGAGCCGCTACAGAAGCCCGGCGGGATCGCGGCGATCACCGGCGATCAGGCGGTGTGCCCATGAGGCGGCGCGGCGAGCTCCGCAGCGCAGCCTGCGCGCCTCGCGCGGGCGGGGCCGAGCGAAGCGAGGCGGTATGAGCGTCCCCGCGCCCCGCCGCACCCTGCCCGGGCCGCCGGCCCGCCGGCCGGACGCACACCACCGTGCGCGCCGGGTCACGGTGGCTCTCGCGGCCTTGGGCCTGGTCGCGGCCACCGCTGCCGCGGCGCCGCCGGCGCCGGCCGCACCGACCGGCTGCGGGGATCTGGTGCGCGGCCAGCTGTGTCTGCGCGGTCCGGTGGGGGCCGACGGGACGTACACCGCGACCTACCGGCGGGACGAGCCGGCCGGGCTGGACGAGATCATCGTGCGGCTCGGCTACCAGCGCAAGAACGACCGGATCACCGCCTTCCCCGGCTGGTTCGGCACCCGGCGGACGCAGGGCGGTGCCGTCGGGCTGAGCGGCCGGGTGGAGATGCTCCGGGACGAGTGCATCCGGGGCGTCATGGAGCAGGCGCAGACGATCTACGTCACAAAGTGGAGCTGCAGTTGATGTCCTGGATGTCCTGAAAGGTGCGCATCGTGTGGCAGGTAGTGCTCGGCATCACCCCCGCCTCGGTGGCGCTCTTCCTGGTCCTGGCGCTGCTGCTGGCGCTGGCGCTGGCCCTGTGGGCGGCTCGGGCCCCGGCCGGCCGCGCACCGCGCACCACGGCCCGGATGCTGCTGGCCGGCTGGCTGCTGCTGCTCCTGGCGGCGACGCTCGCCCCCAGCCAGCCGATCGGCTCCGGGGACGCGACGGTGTGGTGGCGGCCCGGAGAGGGGCTGTTCGAGCTGGGCGCCCAACTGGAGCCCGGGGAGCTGGCGATGCTGGTGCGGCGGCAGATCGCCAATGCCGCCCTGTTCGTCCCCGCACCGCTGATGCTGAGGTTCGCGGCGCCGCGCACGTCGGCCGCCGCGGCGTTCCTGCTGGGGGTGGGCCTGTGCCTGGCCATCGAGACGGCGCAGCTGCTGATGCGGGCCGGGCGGATCGCCGATGTCGACGATGTGATCTGCGCGGCGGCCGGCACCGTCATCGGCACGGGGCTGGCGCTGCTCGCCCAGCTGACGGTCGCCGCTATGCGTCGTCGAGGCCTTCCGCGGCGCGCCGTTCGCGCAGCTCCTTGATGGCGCGCCGCCGGGCGAGGCGGTGCGTACGGCGGATCTGCGCCTCCTGGTAGCGGCGCTTGTCCTGCTCGGTCTCGGGGACCACCTCCGGCACCCGGCGCGGCTTGCCCTGCTCGTCGACCGCGGCGAAGACGAGGTAGGCGGAGCCGACCTGCTGGGCCGGGCTGGATTCGTTCCAGCGCTCGGCCAGGACCCGGACGCCGACCTCCATCGAGGAGCGGCCGGTCCAGTTGACCTGGGCGCGCACATGCACGAGGTCACCGATCCGGACCGGCTCCAGGAAGACCATCTCGTCCATGGAGGCGGTCACGGCCGGTCCGCCGGAGTGCCGCCCGGCCACCGCGCCCGCCGCGTCGTCCACCAGCTTCATGATCACGCCACCGTGCACCGTGCCCAGCAGGTTGGTGTCGACCGCCGTCATGATGTGGCTGAGTGTGATGCGGGACACAGAGGTGGGCTTGCCCGCCTGCGCTTCCTCGGGGTTTTGGGTGACGAGTTCGGTCATGCAGCCAGCCTAAGTGGGCGGAGGACGGCCGGGCCCCGCACCGTCCGTGAGACAGCTCTCGCACCGAAGCGCAGGTCCGTGACATTGCTCTCGTGATCGCTGCCGGATACAAACCGGAATACGGTCTTCCGTTATCCCAGGTCGGGAAGGTGACGACCCCTTCCGGAATGCGGCGCAAGGCCGCCGTGGCTTTGCATCAGCTCTGCAACAGCCCTGGCCCGATCCGGCACCCGCTCTATGGAGCACCCCGCCGCGGCGTGCACACTTCCCCGTATGAATGAGTGGCCCAATGGGTGGTCCGGCGACCAGAGCGGCAACCGGTACGGATACGGCAGCGGCAACGCCGAGCCGGAGGGTGCGCGCGCCATGCCCCAGGTACGGCGCGACGCGGCCCCCGGCTACCAGCGGCACGAGCCGCCGCTGCCGCCGTCGATGTCCCCGCACAGGGGCGCGACCGTGCCGCCGCAGCAGTCCCAGGGCTACGACGACGCATACGACAGCGGCTACAACACCGGCGAGGTCTACGGCGGCGGCGGTGGCGGGGGCCGTCGCGGCGACGACTACGACTACGGCCGTGCCGGGCGGCCGCGGCCGCGCTGGGGCCGGCGCATCAAGTGGACCGTGATCACCCTGGTCGCGGTGCTCGCGGTGGCCTCGGTCGCCACCTACTTCTGGGCCGACGGCAAGCTCCGCCGCCAGGTGGACCTGAGCAAGGTCATCGACCGGCCGGAGGCGGGCGACGGCACCAACTACCTGATCGTCGGCTCGGACAGCCGTGAGGGCATGTCCGCCGCGGAGAAGCAGAAGCTGCACACCGGCTCCGCCGAGGGCAAGCGCACCGACTCGATGATGATCCTGCACGACGGCAGCAACGGCCCGACGCTGATATCCCTGCCGCGTGACTCGGACGTCGAGATACCGTCGTTCGTCGGCTCGGACTCCGGCAAGAAGTACCCGGGCACGGGGCGGCACACCAAGCTCAACGCGGCCTACGCCGAGGACGGCCCGGAGCTGCTGGTGCGCACCGTCGAGTACAACACCAAGCTGCACATCGACCACTACGTCGAGATCGGCTTCGCCGGCTTCGCCAACATCGTGGACGCCATCGGCGGCGTCGAGATGGACATCCCCAAGGCGTTCAAGGACAAGAACTCCGGCGCCGACTTCCCGGCCGGCAAGCAGACGCTCAACGGCCAGCAGGCGCTCGCCTTCGTCCGCACCCGGCACGCCTTCGCCGGCCAGGACCTGGACCGGACGAAGAACCAGCAGAAGTTCCTGGCGACCCTGGCGAGCCAGACGGCCACCCCCGGCACCGTGCTCAACCCCTTCAAGCTCTACCCGACGATGAGCGCCGGCCTGGACACCCTCATCGTCGACAAGGACATGAACCTGTTCGACCTCGGCAGCATGTTCTTCGCGATGAAGGGCGTCACCGGCGGCGACGGCAAGTCGATGAACATGCCCATCTCCGGCTCCACCGGCGGCAACCTGGTCTGGGACAAGGCCAAGCTCCCGAAGCTGGTCCAGCAGCTGAACAACGACGAGAAGGTCACGGTCAGCGGCAACTGACGCACGGCCGCCCGACACACGAGGGGCCCGGACCGCCGCTGCGGTCCGGGCCCCTCGCCGTATGCCGTTCTACTGCCCCTACTACTGCGGCAGGTTGCGCGCCATCACGATCCGCTGGACCTGGTTGGTGCCCTCGTAGATCTGGGTGATCTTGGCGTCGCGCATCATCCGCTCGCAGGGGTAGTCACGGGTGTAGCCGTAGCCGCCGAGCAGCTGGACGGCGTCCGTGGTGATCTCCATGGCGGCGTCCGAGGCGTAGCACTTGGCCGCGGCGCCGAAGAACGTCAGGTCCTCGCCCTTGCCGCCCGCGGATATCCGCTCGGAGCGGGCGGCCGCGGCGTAGGTGAGCTGACGGGCCGCCTCCACCTTCATGGCCATGTCGGCGAGCATGAACTGCACGCCCTGGAAGTCGCCGATCGGCTTGCCGAACTGCTTGCGCTCCTGGACGTAGCCCTTGGCGTAGTCCAGGGCCCCCTGGGCGATGCCGAGCGCCTGGGCCGCGATGGTGATGCGGGTGTGGTCCAGGGTCTTCATGGCGGTGGCGAAGCCGGTGCCCTCGGCGCCGATCATGCGGTCGGCGGGGATCCGGACGTTGTCGAGGTAGACCTCGCGGGTCGGGGAGCCCTTGATGCCGAGCTTCTTCTCCGGAGCGCCGAAGGAGACGCCCTCGTCGCCCTTCTCGACGACGAAGGCCGAGATGCCCCTGGAGCGCTTCTCGGGGTCGGTGACGGCCATCACCGTGTAGTACTCGCTGACACCGGCGTTGGTGATCCAGCGCTTGACGCCGTTGAGGACGTAGTGGTCGCCGTCGCGGACGGCCTTGGTCTTCATCCCCGCCGCGTCGGAGCCGGCGTCCGGCTCGCTCAGGCAGTACGAGAACATCGCGTCGCCCTTGGCCAGCGGGCCCAGGTACTTCGCCTTCAGCTCCTCGGAGCCGGAGAGGATCACCGGCAGCGAGCCGAGCTTGTTGACCGCCGGGATGAGGGAGGAGGAGGCACAGACACGGGCGACCTCCTCGATGACGATGACGGTCGCCAGCGCATCGGCGCCGGCGCCGCCGTAGGCCTCCGGGACGTGGACGGCGTGCAGGTCGTTGGCGACCAGCGCGTCGAGCGCCTCCTGCGGGAAGCGGGCCTCCTCGTCCACCGCGGCGGCGAACGGCGCGATCTTCGCCTCGGCGAGCGAGCGCACCGACTCGCGGAGCATGTCGTGCTCCTCGGATGGCCGGTACAGATCGAAATCAGCGGTTCCCGCCAAGGTTTCTCACTCCCCTGAGAGCTGACTGCAAGTGCTAATTACCGTTAAGTAACCCGTTACCTCTCCGGATTCTAGGCGCCGGATCCCGGCTGCGGATACGTGAGGTTGCCGACAGTGACGCACGGAGCGGGGGCGAGCGGCTGGAGTGGGCCCATCCGCGCCCGACTATGCTCGGTCAGCGCCATTTTCCTGCCCGCCCGCACACCGACCACCACCCTGAATGCCGGCGCCCGCGCCGCCCCGCTTGTTTGGAGCATCCATGGCCCTCAAGATCACAGTGATCGGCACCGGCTACCTCGGCGCCACCCACGCCGCGGCCATGGCCGAGCTGGGCTTCGAGGTGCTGGGGCTCGATGTGGTCCCCGAGAAGATCGAGATGCTGCAGCGGGGCGAGGTCCCGATGTACGAGCCCGGCCTGGAGGAGCTGCTGGGCCGCCATGTCGCCGGGATCGAGGGGTCGAGCGGACGGCTGCGCTTCACCACCTCCTACGAGGAGGCCGGCGCCTTCGGCGATGTGCACTTCATCTGCGTGAACACCCCGCAGAAGCACGGCGAGTACGCCTGTGACATGTCGTACGTGGAGAGCGCCTTCGACGCGCTGGCTCCGCATCTGACCCGGCCCGCCCTGGTGGTCGGCAAGTCGACGGTGCCGGTGGGCAGCGCGGCCCGGCTCGCCGAGCGGCTGGCCGCGGCCGCCCCGGCCGGCGCGGCGGTCGAGCTGGCCTGGAACCCGGAGTTCCTGCGCGAGGGGTTCGCCGTCCAGGACACCCTGCACCCGGACCGGATCGTGGTGGGTGTGGCCGGTGAGCGGGGCGAACAACTGCTGCGTGAGGTGTACGCCACACCCCTCGCCGAGGGCTCCCCCTTCATCGTCATGGACTACCCGACGTCCGAGCTGGTGAAGACCTCCGCCAACTCCTTCCTGGCGACGAAGATCTCCTTCATCAATGCGATGGCGGAGGTCTGCGAGGCGGCCAACGGCGATGTGGTGAAGCTCGCCGAGGCCATCGGGCACGACGAGCGGATCGGCAAGAAGTTCCTGCGGGCCGGCATCGGCTTCGGCGGCGGCTGCCTGCCCAAGGACCTGCGGGCCTTCATGGCGCGCGCCGGTGAACTGGGCGCCGACCAGGCGCTGACGTTCCTGCGCGAGATCGACTCGATCAACATGCGGCGCCGCGGCCACATGGTCGAGCTGACCCGGGACGCGGTCGGCGGCGGCTTCCTGGGCAAGCGGGTCGCCGTACTGGGCGCGACCTTCAAGCCGGACTCGGACGACGTCCGCGACTCCCCCGCGCTCAACGTCGCCGGCCAGATCCACCTCCAGGGCGGCCAGGTGACGGTCTACGACCCGAAGGGCATGGAGAACGCGCAGCGCGTCTTCCCGACGCTGAGGTACGCCGACACCGCCCTGGACGCCGTACGCGGCGCCGACGTCGTGCTCCACCTCACGGAGTGGCGCGAGTTCCGCGAACTCGACCCCGCCAGCCTGGGCGAGGTCGTCGCCGAACGCCACATCCTGGACGGCCGCAATGCGCTTGACCCTGCGCTGTGGCGCAAGGCCGGCTGGACGTACCGGGCGCTTGGGCGCCCGAGCGCCTGACCCCCTACGTTGTCGGCTCTCCCGCCGTGACGCTGCGCTTTGCGGCGCCGCCGCACGTTTTTGTCTTTCCCGCCGTGAGGGTTTGTCGCCGTTGCGCTTTGCGGCGCCGCCGCACGTTGTCGGCTGGCCCGCCGTGGTGGCGTTTCGCCGTTGCGCCTGCGGCGGGCGTGGTTTGTCGGGTGCGGTGCCGCTCCTCCGGACTTCGTCCTGCGGCGCGGCCCCTCCCGTAGTGGGTGGGAAGAGGCCGGTGGGGGCGGGCCCCGGCCCTCAACTGCGTGCAGTCGAGGGATGAGGCTCGCCCCCACCGGTCTTCTTCCACCCCCAACGGGAGGGGGCGGACCGCAGGACGGAGTCCGGAGGGCCGGTCCCGCAGCCGAACAGCCAGCGCAGCGGCAACCAGCCCGCCGCAGGCGCAACGGCGACAAACACCCGCGGCGGGCCAGCCGACAACGTGCGGCGGCGCCGCAAAGCGCAACGGCGAAAAACCACCACGGCGGGCCAGCCGACAACGTACGGCGTCAGATCACTGCGTGGGACGGCCCGCGTCGCTGCCGCTCGGCGCGCGCCACGTCCTCCGCCGCGCGCAACGCGCGCACCGCGTTCTGCCAAGTGAGCTTGGCCACGTCCGACTCGGACCACTGGCGGTCCAACAGCTCGGCGATCAGGTTCGGGTAGCCCGCAACGTCGGCCAGGCCGTCGGGCGTAAACGCGGTGCCGTCGAAGTCCCCGCCGATGCCGAGGTGGTCGACGCCGGCGACATCCCGCATGTGGTCGAGGTGGTCGGCGACGGTCGCCACGGTGGCCTTCGGCCGCGGGTGGGCGGCCTCGAAGGCGCGATGGACGCGCATGCCCTCCTCGGTGGTGTCGAGGTGGTGCAGCCCGTGCGCCCGCATGTTCTCGTCGGCGCGCTGGGTCCACTCGACGGCTGCGGGCAGTACGAACTTCGGCACGAAGGTGGCCATCGCGACCCCGCCGTTGGCGGGCAGCTGGGCCAGCACGTCGTCGGGGATGTTGCGCGGGTGGTCGCAGACGGCGCGGGCGGAGGAGTGCGAGAAGATCACAGGTGCGGTGCTGACCCGCAGCGCATCGCGCATCGTGTCGGCCGAGACGTGCGAGAGGTCGACCAGCATCCCGCAGCGGTTCATCTCCCGGACGACCTCCTCACCGAAGGCCGACAGTCCGTTGTGGCGCGGCTCGTCGGTCGCGGAGTCGGCCCAGTCGATGGTGTCGTTGTGGGTGAGCGTCATATAGCGCACACCCAGGCGGTGCAGTGCGCGCAGGGTGGCCAGCGAGTTGTGGATGGAGTGGCCGCCCTCGGCGCCCATGAGGGACGCGATCCGGCCCTCGGCGCGGGCCGCCTCCATGTCGTCGGCGGTCAGTGCCAGGCGCAGCTCACCGGGGTAGCGGGCGACCAGCTCCCGGACCACGTCGATCTGTTCGAGGGTGGCGCTGACGGCCTTGTCGCCCGCGTAGTCGGCACGGACGTACACCGACCAGAACTGTGCGCCGACGCCGCCGGCCCGCAGCCGCGGCAGATCGGTGTGCAGATGCGCGGACTGGTCGGTGGCGATGTCGCGCCGGTCGAGGTCGTAGCGGACCTGCTCACGCAGCGCCCAGGGCAGGTCGTTGTGGCCGTCGACGACGGGCCAGCGGGCGAGCAGATCCCGTGCGGCCTCCCGGGACGAGCTCACCGGGCGCCTCCGAAGCCGAAGCCGCCCGGGGTGGCGACCTTGTTGCGCAGCCGCTTGCCCTTCTCGGTGGCCTGGTCGTTCAGCTCCTGCTGGAACTCCCGCATCCGGCCGAGGAGTTCGGCGTCCGTAGTGGCGAGGATCCGGGCGGCGAGCAGCCCGGCGTTGCGGGCGCCGCCGACCGAGACGGTGGCGACCGGGACGCCGGCCGGCATCTGCACGATGGACAGGAGGGAGTCCATGCCGTCCAGGTACTTGAGCGGCACGGGGACGCCGATGACCGGGAGCGGGGTGACGGAGGCGAGCATTCCGGGGAGGTGGGCCGCGCCGCCGGCGCCCGCGATGATCGCCTTCAGCCCGCGGCCGGCCGCCTCCTCGCCGTACGCGATCATCTCGCGCGGCATGCGGTGTGCCGAGACGACATCGACCTCGTAGGGGATCTCGAACTCGTCGAGGGCCTGGGCGGCGGCCTCCATGACGGGCCAGTCGGAGTCGGAGCCCATCACGATGCCGATGAGCGGGGCGCCGGCCGCCTCGGGCGAGGGAGTGTCGGCGGTCGGTGCGGGGCGGGCGTCGGGCGACGGGCTGGACGTCATTCGGTGATCGTTCCTCGCAGGTAGCCGGCGGCATGAGCGGCGCGCTCGCGCACGTCGGCCAGGTCGTCGCCGTAGGTGTTGACGTGTCCGACCTTACGGCCGGGCTTCACGTCCTTGCCGTACATATGGATCTTCAACTGCGGGTCCCGCGCCATGCAATGGAGGTACGCGTAGTACATGTCGGGGTAGTCGCCGCCGAGCACATTGGCCATGACCGTCCAGCGGGCGCGCGGGCGCGGATCGCCGAGCGGGAGGTCGAGCACGGCACGGACATGGTTGGCGAACTGCGAGGTGATCGCGCCGTCCTGGGTCCAGTGGCCGGAATTGTGCGGGCGCATGGCGAGCTCGTTGACCAGGATCCGGCCGTCGGCGGTCTCGAAGAGCTCGACCGCCAGATGGCCGACGACGCCCAGCTCCTGGGCGATCCGCAGCGCCAGCTGCTGGGCCTGGCCGGCGAGTTCCTCGTCGAGGCCGGGCGCCGGCGCGATCACGGTGTCGCAGACCCCGTCGACCTGGATGGACTCCACGACCGGGTAGGCCACGGCCTGGCCGTGCGGGGAGCGGACGATGTTGGCCGCCAGTTCGCGTACGAAATCGACCTTTTCCTCCGCGAGGACGGGTACCCCGGCGCGGAACGGTTCGGCGGCCTCCTTGGAGGATCGCACGACCCAGACGCCCTTGCCGTCATAGCCCCCGCGGACGGTCTTGAGGATCACCGGGAAGCCGTCCGGCGCCTGCCCGCCACCGAGCTCCGCCGCGAAGCGCTCGACGTCCGCGGGGTCGAAGACGATGCGGTGGCGTGGACAGGGCACGCCGATCGCGTCCAGTTTCGCCCGCATCACCCCCTTGTCCTGGGCGTGCACCAGCGCATCGGGGCCGGGCCGGACGGGGATCCCGTCGGCCTCCAGGGCCCGCAAATGCTCGGTGGGAACGTGCTCGTGATCGAAGGTGATCACATCGCAGCCACGCGCGAAGGCACGCAGCGTGTCCAGATCTCGGTAGTCGCCGATGACGACATCACCGACCACCTGAGCCGCCGAGTCCTGCGGAGTGTCACTGAGGAGCTTGAATCTGATGCCGAGGGGGATACCCGCCTCGTGGGTCATACGGGCGAGCTGACCGCCGCCGACCATGCCGACTACCGGGAACGTCACGCCCCCAGGGTATCCGTACGGCGCCGCGGCCCGGACCCCGGCTTGGATGATCCTCTGAGTTCGCACGTTCGAAGATCGCCGACAGAGGACCGCCGCCTGCCCCGACTCCCGGGCCGGCGGGCACGGCCGGCGCCCGGAGCGGGCCCGGCGAGGGGGAGGCCGGATGGAGAACAGCGGCATAACCAGGGGCACGAGGACGCTGGTGATCGCGGTCGCGATCGCCGCACTGCTCATCGCCCTGCACTCCGTTTTCAGCCAGCTGTCCGCGCCGCGGATCTATGACGCCGACGACACCGAGATCGCGGTCTCCCCCGGTGACCGCTTCAGCGTGCAGGTCGACGACGAGGGCACCGACGGCTACCGCTGGATCATCGCCGAGCCCCGCCCCGACCCGGCCGTCCTGCGGGCCACCGGCTCCCGGGTGGTCCCCGGCGGCGCACGGGCCGGCTCGGGCCCCGTCCGCCGCCTCGGCTTCCGGGCCGTCCGCCCGGGCCGTACGGACTTACGGCTGCTGCGCTGCCGGCGCTGCGGCACCGCAGCGGCCGACGAGGCGGGCGCCCGCAGCCTCAACTTCCGGGTGACCGTGGGCTGACCCCCACATCCGCAGGGGCTTGCGCACGGAGTTGCCGGGCGGCAAGCACCGCCGTCGACCGGTGGTTAGCATGAGGGAGCGGACCAGCGTTGACGGCCGCGGACACCGCCCACGACGGGGAGCTGAACGATCACCATGAGTGAACGGAGCGCACTGCGGTCACGGCTGGAGGCGCTCACCCGGGAACTGGTGAAGTTCGGTGCGGTCGGCGGCGCGGGCGTCGTGGTCAACTTCGCGGTGTTCAACCTCGTACGGCATCTGACCGAGGTGCCCGTCGTGCGGGCCAGCATCGTGGCGACCGTCGTGGCGACCGGCACCAACTATCTCGGTTACCGCTACTTCACCTACCGTGACCGCGACAAGCAGGGCCGCACGAAGGAACTGACGCTCTTCCTGCTGTTCAGCGTCGTCGGCCTGGTCATCGAGAACGGTGTGCTCTACATCGCGACCTACGGCTTCGACTGGGACTCCCCGCTGCAGAGCAACGTCTTCAAGTTCCTCGGCATCGCCGTCGCCACGCTCTTCCGCTTCTGGTCCTACCGCACCTGGGTCTTCCGGGCGCTGCCCGCCCGCAAGGCCGTGGAGACCGCCGAGTCCTTCCTCGCCGACGACTCGCCGCGACCGCGCAGCGCCTCGCGGAGGTAGCCCGGGCCGCGGGCCCTATTCGTCGGTGAGCTCCTGCTCCCGGGCCAGGAACAGCGCGAAGACCGGCGGATGCTGCTGGAGCAGTTCGAGCCGCCCGCCGTCCGCCTCGGCCAGATCGCGGGCGACGGCCAGCCCCAGCCCCGTGGAGTTGCGGCCGGAGACGGTCCGCTCGAAGACCCGGGAGCCCAGGTCGGGCGGGACGCCGGGACCGGCGTCGGTGACCTCGACGACCGCCTGGTTGCCGGTGACGCGGGTACGCAGCGCGACCGTTCCGTCGCCGTGCATCAGCGAGTTCTCGATGAGGGTGGCCATCACCTGGGCAACCGCACCCGGCGTGCCCACGGCCCGCAAGCCCTTCTTGCCGGAGCGCACGATGGCCCGTCCCGCGCTGCGGTAGGCCGGCCGCCACTCCTCGATCTGCTGCTTGACCACCTCGTCCAGATCGAAGGCGACCGCGGAGCCGCTGCGCGGGTCGCGGGAATTGGTCAGCAGCCGCTGGACGACGTCCGTCAGCCGCTCCACCTGCGCCAGCGCGATGGTGGCCTCTTCCTTCACGGTGTCCGGATCATCGGTGAGGGTGATCTCCTCCAGCCGCATGGACAGCGCGGTCAGCGGGGTCCGCAGCTGGTGGGAGGCGTCCGCGGCCAGCCGCCGCTCGGCGGTCAGCATCCGGGCGATCCGCTCGGCACTGGCGTCCAGCACATCGGCGACCCGGTCCAGCTCCTGCACGCCGTAGCGGCGGTGGCGCGGGCGGGGGTCGCCGGAGCCGAGGCGTTCGGCGGTCTCCGCGAGGTCGGTCAGCGGCGCGGTCAGCCGGCGGCCCTGGCGGATGGCCAGGATGACGGCGGCGATGATCGCCAGCAGCGCCACGGCCAGAATGACGAGCAGTGTGCGGCCGATCTCCGCGCTGACCGTGGAGCGGGACTCCTGGACGGTGACGGACTCCCCGCGGTCGCCGCGCACCGTCGAGGCGATGACATCGCCCGAGGGGCGGTGCCCGATCTCGATCGGTGCCTTGCCGGGCACCTTGATCTCGGCGTGCCGCTTGGCGGTGATCTGCTCGGAGAGGATGCCCGGGGTGATCTTCTCGCCGCTGCCCAGCCGGCTCTCCACTATCCCGACCAGCCGCACCGCCTCCGACGCCACGCTCTCCTGCGCGCCGGACTGGATGGTGCGGGTCTCGACGATCACCAGCGAGACGCCGAAGACGGCGATCACGACGAGCACCACGGCGAGCGTGGAGTTGATCAGGCGGCGGCGCACGGGCCCCTAGCTCTTCTCGAAGCGGAAACCGACTCCGCGGACGGTGGCGATGTAGCGGGGATTGGCGGCGTCGTCCCCGAGCTTCTTGCGCAGCCAGGAGATGTGCATGTCGAGCGTCTTGGTGGACGACCACCACGTGGTGTCCCAGACCTCGCGCATCAGCTGGTCACGGGTGACGACCCGGCCGGCGTCCCGCACCAGGACCCGCAGCAGATCGAACTCCTTCGCCGTGAGCTGGAGTTCCTCCTCGCCCATCCAGGCGCGGTGCGACTCGACGTCGATCCGTACGCCGTGGGTGGCCGGCGGCTGCTGGGGCTCGGCGGTGGAGCCGCGGCGCAGCAGGGCCCGTACGCGGGCGAGGAGTTCGGCGAGCCGGAAGGGCTTGGTGACGTAGTCGTCGGCGCCGGCGTCCAGGCCCACGACGGTGTCCACCTCATCGGCGCGGGCGGTCAGCACCAGGACGGGGAAGGAATGGCCTTCGTTGCGCAGCCGGCGGGCGACCTCCAGGCCGTCCATGCCGGGCAGTCCCAGGTCCAGGACGACGAGGTCGATATTGCCCTGGAGACCGGCGTCGAGCGCCGTCGGGCCGTCCTCGCGCACCTCGACTTCGTAACCCTCGCGGCGCAGTGCGCGGGCGAGCGGCTCCGAGATGGACGCGTCATCCTCGGCGAGCAGTACACGGGTCATGGGCCGATGGTAGTCCGATGTATCCGTAGCGAGGGGCGGACCAGCGCGGATGGCCGACGGCGGACCCGTTCCCGCGCCTTTGGCGCTGTGAGCTGCGCAAGCCCGGGCGCGCGCGAGGGCGCGCGGGCGTCCCGAGGGGCGCTCATAGTTCCCGAGATGGGTGTGACCGTTGTCTCACGCAGCCCAACGGGCCGGTAACCAGACGTATGGTGGTTCGACGTCCATCGCACAACCCTCGGGACCTTTGACGCTCAACCGACGTCATCGGTCCCTCGTTGTGTCCCGGGCCGGGACCACCGGCCCTGATACACAGTGATCGACCTGCCGACCGGGTCCGCCGCGCGCTTGCACTACGGGGGGCGTGGATTCCGGGGTACGACCGTCCTGCCGGCTCCTTGCGGGGAGCCGAACCTCCCGGACGTGGGGGCGGACGGGGCTACGCCGGTGCCGGTCATCCCCCCGACCCGGGCGCGTATCGCCTGCGAACGCGTCCCGTAGCAGCAAGGAAGCTTCTATGGCGTCCAGCCTGACGAAGGACGCGGCCCAGCAGGGGAACCCTGCGGACGGCGGCAAAACCTTCTTCGGCCACCCCCGCGGACTGGCCACTCTCTTCATGACCGAGATGTGGGAGCGCTTCAGCTTCTACGGCATGAAGGCCCTCCTCCCCCTGTACCTGATCGCGCCCGGCGGCATGCATATGCAGGCCACTACGGCCACGGCGATCTACTCGGTGTACATGGCGATGGTCTACCTGCTCGCGATGCCCGGCGGCTGGATGGCCGACCGCTTCTGGGGGCCGCGCAAGACGGTCGCGATCGGCGCCGGAGTCGTCATCGCGGGCCACATCACGCTCGCCCTGCCCACCGCGGCCACCTTCTTCGCCGGTCTCGTACTGGTCGCGCTCGGCTCCGGCCTGCTGAAGGCCAACATCTCCACGATGGTGGGCCACCTCTACAACGGCCCGGAGGACCCGCGCCGTGACGGTGGCTTCACGCTCTTCTACATCGGCATCAACCTCGGCGCGTTCCTGGCCCCGCTGTCCATCGGCACCGTCGGCGAGAACGTCAACTGGCACCTCGGCTTCACGCTTGCCGCCGTCGGCATGGCGCTCGGCCTCGCCCAGTTCATGCTCGGCACCCGCCACCTCAGCCCGGAGAGCAACGTCGTCGCCCAGCCCGCGACGCCGGAGGAGAAGGCGTCCGTGCTGCGCAAGGGCCTGATCTGGCTGGCCGTCGCGGCCGTGTTCTACACCCTGCTCGGCGTGAGCGGTAACTTCGCCGACTGGGCGCTGATGCCGATCACCATCGCCGGTCTGGTCATCCCGATCGCGGTCCTGATCCGCATGAAGCGCGACAAGGAGGTCACGGAAGTCGAGCAGTCCAAGCTCTCGGGCTACATCTGGTTCTTCGTGGTCGCCGCCGTCTTCTGGATGATCTACGACCAGAACGGCTCGACGCTGTCGATCTTCGGCGAGAACTCCACGACGAACGACCTGCTGGGATTCCACTTCCCGACGTCCTGGTACCAGTCGCTGAACCCGGTCTTCATCATGGCGCTGGCCCCGCTGGTCGCCTCGGCGTGGCTGTGGCTGAACAAGCGCGGCAAGGAGCCCAGCACCGCCGTCAAGTTCGCGTCCAGCCTCACCCTGATCGGCATCTCCTTCGTCGTCTTCCTCATCCCGCTGCTCGACACCGCCGCCCACGGCGGCAAGGTCAGCCCGATGTGGCTGGTGGCGGTCTACTTCATCCAGACCATCGGTGAGCTGTGCCTCTCTCCGGTCGGCCTGTCGGTCACCACGAAGATGGCGCCCGCCAAGTACAGCTCCCAGATGATGGGTGTCTGGTTCCTCGCGGTCACCGCGGGCGACTCCGTGTCCGGTCTGCTGACGTCGCCGCAGCTGAACGTCGACCTGAACAACTCGGTCTCGGTCGCCGTCGAGGCCGCCCTCGCGGTCGTCGCCGGCGTCGGCATCTGGATGTACCGCAAGCGGGTCAAGGAGCTGATGGGCAGCGTCAACTGACGCCTGCCCCTGCCCCGGACAGCGGAAGGGGGCGTCGCACCGTGCCGGTGCGACGCCCCCTTCGTGCGTCCCGTGGACGTGCCGCGTCAGCGGATGCGTGCCCGGCGCCGCGGCAGGAACGTGAAGACCGCCCCGCCCAGCAGGATGGCGGTCCCGGCGAGGAGGCCGAGCGCCGTCAGCCCGCCGTGCTCACTCGCGCCGGTCTCGGCGAGGCCGCCACTGCTGCCGCTGCCGCCCGAGGCACCGGCCGAACCCGCCGTACCGCCTCCGGAGACCGTCGCACCACCCGAGGCGCCACCGGAGGTGCCGCCCTGCTGTGCCGAGGTGTCCAGGGTGAGCGAGGCCCCCGGGTCCTTCTCCGGGGTGCAGGTGGTGGTCGTCCCGAGGGCGTTGACGGTGAGCACACCCGGGGTCAGCGTGGCCTTGCCGGTGGCGCCCGGCTTGTAGGTGCCCGTCAGATCGGGGATCGCGATCGGCTGGCCCGACTTGATGGGCGCGGCGTTCGCCGGCCCCGCGACCTTCACCGACCCCTTGTCCGCGCCCCCCACCTTGACGTCCATCGACGGCTTGACGGAACCCTTGGGGATGTCCGCCGGGCTGTCCATCACGGACTTGGCGAACTTCACCGTCAGGCCGTAACTGCCGCTCTTCTTCACGGCGTTGATCTGGACCGGCGAGGTCGCCTTCTTGTCCCCGATCGGCGTCTTGCAGGCGTACGGGACCTGCACCTCCTTGCCCTTGTACGCGGTGCCGTCGGGGTCGCCGCCGGAACCGCCGGTCGTACTGCCGCCGGATGTGCTGCCGCCGGCCGTGCTGCCCGAGGTCGCACCGCCGGAGGTGCCGGACGTCGTACCGCTTGAACTCCCGGCCGTGGTCCCGCCGGAGGTCCCGGCCGTGGTCCCGCCCGTCGTGCCGGTCGTGGAGCCGCCCGTCGTGCCGGTCGTCGTGCCGGACGTGGTCCCTCCGGTCGTGCCGCCGGAACCGCCCCCGCCGTCGGTGACCTTGATGGTGACCGCGGGCTTCACCGTCTCCTTGGGCGAGCACTTGGTGTCCGTCGAGATCGGCTTGTTGACGTTGATGTTGTAGAAGCCGGGCGCCAGGGTGACCTCGCCGGCCTTCGTCAGCTTCAGCTTGCCCTTCATGTCGGACAGCTTCATCGCGCCGCCCTTGGGGATGGGCGGATTCTGCCGCGGCCCCTGCATCGCCAGATCGCCGGTCTGTGCCCCGGCCACCTTGATCGTGCCGGTCGGCTGGACGGTGTTCTCCCCCAGATCGAGGATGTCGGGGTTCTTGGAGGCGCCCTCGACCGTCTTCCAGACCACCTCGATCTCGTCGCCCACCTTGGCCGTCGCCGGCGCGCTGACCGCGACCTTCGTGGTGCCCTCGATCGGCGGCAGCCCCGATATCGGCGGCGGCAGACACTCCGTCTTGTACGACACCTCCGCTGCCTGGGCGGTCCCGGCCGCGGTCATGATGCCCGCCCCCGCGAGCATCAGCGCGGCCGCCGAGGCCACCGCCGCTCTCCTCCGTTGCCTCATCACGCAGAACCTTTCGACGTCGGTCGTTCGGTTGATGTGGTGGTGGACGGTGCGGTGTCCGGGGTGAACCACGGCAGCCCGCCGGAGTCGCCCGGCGTACCGGGGCCGTCCGTGGAGCCGTCGTGCGCGGTGCGGTCCTTGGTGCGGGTGCGGGTGCCGGGCGGCCGGCCGGCGGCGTGGCCGCGGCCGGTGGAGCGCCTGCGGGTCCGGTCCGTCCGATGCGGACGTACCCGGTCCACGAGCGCCATCCCGATGCGGAACACCGCCGTCGGGATCACCCCGCAGAGCAGCACCCAGAAGAGCGTCACGCCCCAGGGCCGGCCGACCCCCCAGGGCTGCTCGACCAGGGTCCGGCCGCCGTAGGCGAGGGAGACCAGATAGTCCCCGTGCGCGCCGGCCGGCAGCTCGACCGGCAGCCTGATCTGCGCCTTCTTCCCGGCGGGGATCGTGCCCCGCCACTGCTGCTCCTCCCACTTGGGGGCGAAGACGCCGTGCGAGGTACCGACCCGGAAGAGCGGGTCCCGGGCCGGCGCCGGGCCCAGATTGCCGACGGTGACGGTCAGTTCGCGCTGCGCCGGGGCGCCGAACCAGGTCAGCAGCCCGCTGCTGCCCGCCAGCCGCGGCTGGGCGAGCACCGCCAGCCGGCCGCCGGTGGTCTCCCGGGGCAGCGGCGCCACCGGGTGGCCCGCCACCGTGAAGGGGGCATCCGCCGCGGCCGCCGCACCGGTCACCGTCGCCACATGCACCACACAGGGGCAGGGCGTGGGCGGCTCGGCGACCGGCAGCTTCCTGCGGAAGGCGCCGTGGGCATCGGTGGTGGTGGCCCGTCCGTCACCGTTGGCGCAGGAATTGCTGCCGCCGATCATGTTCTGTCCGCAGATCAGCAGCGTGAGCAGCGCCTTGGGGCGCCAGCCGTGGCCGGTCACGGTGAGGCTGCCGCCCTTGCCCGCCTCCTTGGCGGAGAGCTGGACGACGGGCTTGCCGTCGGCGGCGGCGTGGGCGACGGCCCGGGGGGCGGCCTGAGCCCCGGCGGCGGCCGTCAACAGCCCCGGCGCCAGCGCGGCGCACAGGGCGAGCGCCGCCACCGCCCGCCCCCGTACGCGGCGTCGGGGCGTTGCGGCGCGGGCCGGGGTCCTGACCACCGTCCGCCCCTCCCCCGTCCGGCCGTTCACCCGCGCGCTCCCGGCCCCGTGCCCGCCAGTTCGGCCGCCACATCCGCCGCGTCGCCCCCGGACGGCCGCGCCCCGCCGTCCGTAACCTGGGCGGCCTGCTCGCCCCGAGCCCCGCCCCGCCCCGCGCCGCGGCGTCGCCGGCGTACGGCCACCAGCCCGCCCGCGCCCGCCGCGAGCAGCAGCGCCGGGGCGGCGAGGACGCCCCAGGGGACCGCGGTGTACGAGGCGGTGGCGGCCCCGTGGGCACCGCCCGCCGCGGTCGCCGTGAGCCGGACCTCCACCGCGTCCAGAGCGGGCGGACCGTGCCAGGTCTCCGTCAGGTCGACCGCCCGGCCGGGCGCCAGTGCGGACGGCAGCGCACGGGCGGCCCGCCGCAGCACCGGGCCGAAGAGCCCGTCCGCGCGCACCGCGATCCGCGGCCTGAGCACCGTATTACCGCGGTTGACCAGCGTGAACCGGATGACCGCCGACCCGCCCGCGGCACGCACCGACACCTTCTCGACGGTCAGCGCGGACAACACCGGCCCCGTCACCCGCAGATGAAGCGGTACGGCCGCCCGCCCGCCCGTCCGGCCGGTGGCCAGGAGCGCGCCGGAGCGGTCGCCGGGGACCGCGTCGCGCGGGACGGTCACCGTGAACGGGACGCTCGCCCTGGTACGCGGCGGGATCCGCACCTCCTTCGAGGCGAGCGTGAGCCAGGCCCCGGCGCCGGAGCCCGAGCCGCGCAGCCGTACGGCGACGGTGCGGCCGGTGGGGTTGCTCAGGGACAGCCGGTCGGCCAGGACGGTCCCCGGTGCGCCCTCCAGGTAGAAGAACGGGCGGTCCTGGTCGCGCGGGGCGGCGCCGGCCCCTGGTGCGGGCGCGGCGGACCAGCCCGGTGGCGCCGGCGCGGCGGCCGGCCGGGCCACGGCCGCGGCGGGACACAGCAGCACGGCGGCGGTGGCGAGGATCGCACCGCCGACCGCTGTGCGGGGACGGAACGGCATCGGCGGCTCCTGCTGGTGCGAGGGGGTGCCTCCGCGTGCGGCACGGAGGCGTACGGAGAACGGGGCACCGCTGCGTGGGTCCTGGCGCCCCGCGCGGCCGTCAGGCCCGCTGGTGGCGCCGGGTCAGCCAGAGCACACCGGCCGCACCGGCCAGCAGCACCGTGCCGCCGAGGGTGCCCAGCGCCACGGCGGAGTCCGCGGGTCCGGTCTGCGGCAGCTGCGCGCCCGAGGAACCGCCGCCCGTGGCGGAACCGCCTTCCTGGCTCCCGCCGGAACCGCCGGTTCCCTTCACGTCCAGGGTCAGCGAGGGCTTGGGGTGGTTGCTCGGTGTGCAGGTGGTGGTGGTGCCCAGCGCCTTGATGGTGAGCGTGCCCGCCGTGAAGGTGACCTTGCCGCTGCCCTTGGGCGTGTACGTCCCGCTCAAGTCGCTGATCTTGATGGGGGTGTTGGCCGGAATGGCCTTGTCGTTGGGCGGCCCGGCGACCGGCACCGTACCGCTCTGTGCACCACCGAGGCTGATCAGCGCGCTCGGCTTCATCGCTCCCTTGCCCAGCTCGACGGGGCTGGCGGAGACGCCCTTCTGGAACGACATCACGAGCTTGTACCCCCCGCCGCTCGGGGTGCTCCTGATGTCGATGGGCGAGACCGCGCCCTTGTTGCCGATGGGCGTTCTGCACTGGTAGTTGACGTCGACGACCTCGGCGTGGGCGGCCGGGGCGGTGAGCATCACCGCGGCCCCCGCCGTCAGCGCCGCCGCCGCGGCGAGGCCGGCGGCCCGGCCCGGGCGCCTGCCGTGCTGTTCGTGGAAGCGGGCCACCTCGTGTTCCCCTTCTCCCGATGAGCGCACCGCCGCAATTTACTGACGGCACATCAGATTGGGCGCTCAAGGTACGCCGGGGACCGTGCCGAGGGAAGGCACAGCACAGCCCCGATCGGCTCCGGGCCCGCGGCGACGGGGAATTCCGGCCTCCAGCGGGCGGCCCGGAGGCCCCGAACGGCAGGTTCCGCACACGACGAAGCGCGAGCCCGCAGGCCCGCGCTCAGTACTTCCCGGCGTCCGTACCGGCGTCTAGGACGGCGCCGCGAGCTCCGCCCAGACGGTCTTGCCCGTCCCGTCGGTGTTGCGCACCACGCCCCAGTCCAGGCACAGGCGCTGCACGATGAACATGCCGTGGCCTCCGGGGCGGCCCGGGCGGTGCGGGCTGCGCGGCGCCGGCTGGCCCGTACCGAGGTCACTGACCTCGAGGTGCAGCACTTTGGCGCTGCAGCGCAGCCGCAGTTCCTCGGGCCCTTCGGCATGCAGACAGGCGTTGGTGACGAGTTCGGAGACGACGAGCAGCACATCCTCGGCCGCGGCACGCTGATCGGCGCCGACGGCCGGCAGCCAGCCCCAGTCGTGCAGGGCCTGTCGGGCGAAGTCACGGCCGCGCGCCACGGCGCCTCGGGTGCCCGCCAGGCGCAGCCGGCGGACCTGGCCCGCCGGAGTGGCGGCAGCCGAGGCGGCGGAAGCGCCGGCGCTGCCCGGCTCCGGGCCGAGATCGCCCGGCGGGTACGGCCGGGTGGTGCTCATCAGCGCTTCACCTCACCGATTCGCCTGTTCACGGAAAACAGATGCTGACTGATTCAACGGATTCAGATGTCTCCTGCCCGACCGGACCGTGAGAACACCCACTTCTTGAGTACGGAAGTTGTGACACGGACTACGTGCCCGGAATGCATCGTTCCGGACACCGCGTCACGTCAGTCGGTCAGAGCCGCGTCGAGAGAGTCATGCACCGTGAAGACCGCCTCCGCGCCGGTGATCTCGAAAACCCGGGCAACCACGGGCTGCATCCCGGCCAGATGGACCGCACCCCCCTCGGCCTCCGCCTTCAGGCGCGCGCCGAGCAGCACATTGAGTCCGGTGGAATCCATGAACTCAAGGGGTGAGCAGTCCACTACGAGGCGTGCGTAGCCGTCGTCCACGCAACCCTCCAGTGATTCACGCAACAGATCCGCGGTGTGGTGATCGAGCTCACCCGCGACCGTCACCACCGCGCTGGCGCCGTGATGGCGGATCTCGACATGAAGCCGGCCCCGGCTTGCACTGCCGACCGTCCCGCGGTCCATGCGTGCGCACCCCTCATTGCTGTCTAGACGACTGTTTGCTTACGACTGCGCTTGTCGAACCCTACGCCCTCCCGACGCCCGCCGGTAGCCGGAACAATCCGCATATAGCCCAATATACGGACAACGCGCACTTGCCATCTTCACGCAAAGCCAGGTAGGCGTAGAAGCACACATCCAACACGGCCGGCTTTGGAGGCGCCGCACACCGCAGCTTCTGTGTAGAGGCATCGGCAGCCATATGCCGAGAACGATGGAGGAGACCATGTCACCCCGGCTCGACGAATTGCGTACCGACGACCACCGGCAGCCCGCTTCGTCGACACCCCCGTCCGACCCGACCGGGCTTATCCCTTCCCAGCTGCTCCCTGCCGAATCAGACCTGGCAGAAGAGACTGAGATCGACGCTCTGCCCGAGATCCCGCCGTTCGACGAGGTGGGGCCGGTGGACGCGAGGGCTCTGTCCAAGACCCTCTTCGAGCGGCTCGAGAACCTCGAAGAAGGCACCCACGAATTCGCGTACGTCCGTAACACGCTGGTCGAGCTCAATCTCGCCCTGGTGAAGTTCGCGGCCTCCCGGTTCCGTTCCCGCAGCGAGCCCATGGAGGACATCGTCCAGGTCGGCACGATCGGCCTGATCAAGGCGATCGACCGCTTCGAACTCAGCCGTGGCGTCGAGTTCCCGACGTTCGCGATGCCGACCATCATCGGCGAGATCAAGCGTTTCTTCCGCGACACCAGCTGGTCGGTGCGCGTACCGAGGCGGCTGCAGGAACTGCGGCTGGACCTCGCCAAGGCGGGCGACGAGCTCGCGCAGAAGCTGGACCGCGCGCCGACGGTGCACGAACTCGCCGCGCGCCTCGACATCAGCCGTGACGAGGTCGTCGAGGGCATGGCCGCGAGCAACGCGTACACCGCGAGCTCGCTGGACGCCCAGCCCGAGGAGGACGACAGCGAAGGCGCGCTGGCCGACCGCATCGGCTACGAGGACCACGGCCTCGAAGGCATCGAGTACGTGGAATCCCTCAAGCCGCTGATCGCCGAACTCCCGCCGCGCGACCGGAAGATCCTCTCGCTGCGCTTCGTCGCCAACATGACGCAGTCCGAGATCGGCGAGGAGCTGGGCATCTCCCAGATGCACGTCTCCCGTCTGCTCTCGCGCACCCTCGGACGGCTCCGCAAGGGTCTGATGATCGACGAGTGAGGAACCGCGGTCACTGCCGGTCGTCCGCGACCGGCGGCCGCCCGCGCGAAGGAGGGCCTGCCCCGGAGTTGTTCGGGACGGGCCCTCCTTCGCGTGGCCGGGGCACACCGGTAGCCGTCAGGCCGTCCGGTGGGGCCCGTCAGACCAGCACGCCCTTGTGCCACACGGCCGAGACGAGCGGGACACCGGGCCGGTAGGCGAGATGGACGTGCGAGGGCGCGTCCAGCAGGGCCAGGTCGGCGCGGGCGCCGGGGGCGATCCGGCCGACGTCCGTACGGCGCAGGGCACGGGCGCCGCCCGCGGTCGCCGACCACACCGCCTCGTCGGGGGTCATCCCCATGTCACGGACGGCGAGCGCGATGCAGAACGGCATCGAACTCGTAAAGGACGAGCCCGGGTTGCAGTCGGTGGACAGCGCGACGGTGGCGCCCGCGTCGAGCAGCGGGCGGGCGTCGGGCCACCGGGCACGGGTGGAGAACTCGGCGCCGGGGAGCAGGGTGGCGACCGTGTCGGACTGGGCCAGGGCGTCGATGTCGGCGGCGCTGAGGTGGGTGCAGTGGTCGGCGGAGGCCGCGCCGAGTTCGACGGCCAGCTGGACGCCGGGGCCGTGGCCGAGCTGGTTGGCGTGCACCCGCGGCACCAGGCCCCTGGCCTTGCCCGCGGTGAGGACGGCACGGGCCTGGTCGCCGTCGAAGGCGCCCTTCTCGCAGAAGACGTCGACCCAGCGGGCGTGCGGGGCGCAGGCGTCCAGCATCGGGCCGGTGACGAGGTCGACGTAGCCGGCCGGGTCGTCGGCGTAGTCGGGCGAGACGATGTGCGCGCCGAGGAAGGTGACCTCGTCGGTGTGCGCGGCGGCGATGCGCAGCGCGCGGGCCTCGTCCTCCACGGTGAGGCCGTAGCCGGACTTGGTCTCCTGGGTGGTGGTGCCCTGGCGGAGCGCCTCGGCGAGGTAGCGGGCGACGTTGGCGTGCAGGGCCTCGTCGGAGGCGGCGCGGGTGGCGGCGACAGTGGTGCGGATGCCGCCGGCGGAGTAAGGGCGGCCGGACATCCGGGCGTTGAACTCCGCGGTGCGGTCGCCGGCGAAGACCAGGTGGGAGTGGGAGTCGACGAAGCCGGGGATGCCTGCCCGGCCGCCGGCGTCGACGGCGTTGTCAGTGGCGGGTGCTTTGCTGGATGCACCGACCCAGGCGATGCGGTCGCCGTCGATGACGACCGCGGCGTCCTGGATCAGACCGAGGGGGCCTTCACCGAGGGAGGGGTCGTTGGTGACGAGCTGGGCGATGTGGGTGATGGCGGTGGTCGGCGCGGAGGTCGTCGTCATCGCGGGGGTATTCTCCTTCAGCCGCGTACGGCGGCGATGGACTCTGCCAGGGCGGTGGGTACGTCGGCGAGAAGAGTGTGCACGCCGTCGCGGACGATCTGCCGCCCGCCGACGATGGTGTGTCGCACGTCCGCGGCGGAGGCGGCGAATACCGCCGTCTCGGCGCCCAGCCGGGGCAGTGGTCCGGCGGTGCGTACGGAGTCCAGTGCGATCGTGGTGAGGTCGGCGAGCGCGCCGGATTCCAGGGTGCCGGCGTCCTCCCAGCCCAGGGCGGCATGGCCGTCGGTGCTCGCGGCGCGCAGCAGGGCGGCGGCCGTCCAGTGCCCGCGGGTGCGGGTGCGCAGCCGTTCGTCGAGCTCCATGGCGCGGGCCTCTTCGAGCAGGTCGATGACGGCGTGGCTGTCGCTGCCGAGGGACAGCGGGCTGCCACGGCCCTGGAGGCGGGCGGCCGGGCCGATGCCGTCGGCCAGGTCGCGTTCGGTGGTGGGACACATGCAGACGCCGGTGCGGGAGTCGCCCAGCAGCTCGATGTCCTCGCCGGTGAGGTGGGTGGCGTGCACGGCCGTGGTCCGCGGGCCCAGCACCCCGTGCTCGGACAGCAGTTGGGTGGGGGTCCGGCCGTGGGCGTCGCGGCAGGCGTCGTTCTCGGCGGTCTGCTCCGAGAGGTGGACGTGCAGGGGAGCCTGCCGACCGCGGGCCCACTCGGCGACGGTGGCGAGCTGGGCGGCGGGCACGGCGCGCACGGAGTGGATGGCGGCGCCGATCCGTGCGTGCTCATGGCCGTCCTTGAGGGCGTCGGCGCGCTGGGCCCAGCTCTCGGCGGTGCCGTCGGAGAAGCGCAGCTGGTGCTGGTTGGGCGGAGCGCCGAAGCCGGCCGAGAGATAGGCGGTGTCGAGGAGGGTGATGCGGATTCCGGCGTCGGCGGCGGCCGCGAGCAGCGCCTCGCCCATGGCGTTGGGGTCGCGGTAGCGGGTGCCGCCGGGCGCGTGGTGGAGGTAGTGGAATTCGCCGACGCAGGTGATGCCGGCCAGCGCCATCTCGGCGTAGACGGCGCGGGCGAGGGCGTAATAGGAGTCCGGGGTGAGCTTGTCGGCGACGCTGTACATGACCTCGCGCCAGGTCCAGAAGGTGCCGGTGCCGACCTGGACGGTGGCGCGCAGGGCGCGGTGGAAGGCGTGCGAGTGGGCGTTGGCGAGGCCGGGCAGGGTCAGGCCGCGCAGCGTGGTGGCGCCGGGCGGCGGGGTGTCGGCCCCCGTGCGGACGGACGTGATCCGCCCGTCCGCGACATCCACAGCCACGCCCGGCTCGACATGCGTGCCGAGCCAGGCGTGTTCGAGCCAGTACGTCGTCGGTGTTGCCTGCGTCGTCAGCGGCACGCGAGCCCCTCCAGTACGTCGGCGAGTGCGGTGACCCCGGCGGCGCAGTCGTCCTCGTCCGCCGTTTCGGCGGGTGAGTGCGACACCCCGGTGGGGTTGCGGACGAACAGCATGGCGGTGGGGACGGTCCCGGACAAAATACCGGCGTCGTGCCCGGCTCCGGTGCCCAGCACGGGCACGGCCCGCTCCCGCGCCTTGCCGAGGATCGCGCTCAGCTCGTCCCGCAGGGCGTGCTGGAACTCCACGACGGGCGTGAAGGATTCGCGGACGACGCTCAGGTCCACGCCGTCGCGGGCGGCGCGCTCGGTGGCGGCCTGCTCGATCCCGGTGATCACGGTGTCCAGGGTGTCCTGGTCGGGCGCCCGGGAGTCCAGCCAGCCGCGCACCAGCGAGGGGATGGCATTGACGCCGTTCGGCTCCACGCTGATCTTCCCGAAGGTGGCCAGGGCGCCGGCCAGCCGGGCCTGTTCCCGCGCGGCGAGCACGGTCGCGGCGTAGCTGAGCATCGGGTCGCGGCGGTCCTCCAGGCGGGTGGTGCCGGCATGGTTGGCCTCGCCGCGGAAGTCGAACCGCCAGCGGCCGTGCGGCCAGATGGCGGAGGCGATGCCCACCGGGTCGCCGGACAGGTCGAGGGCGCGCCCCTGCTCGACGTGGAGTTCGACGAACGCGCCGATCCGGGCGAGCCGTTCGGGATCCGGGCCGAGGGCGTCGGGGTCGTAGCCCGCGCGCTCCATGGCCTGCGGGAGGGTGATGCCGTCGCCGTCGCGCAGCCGGTGCGCGGCCTCGGTGGTCAGCGCCCCGGCGGAGAGCCGGGAGCCGACGCAGGCCAGGCCGAAGCGGGCGCCCTCCTCGTCGCCGAAGTTGACGATCGCCAGCGGCCTGCCGAACTCCACTCCCCTGCGGCGGAGTTCGTCCAGGGCGGCGAAGGAGGAGACGACGCCGAGCGGGCCGTCGAAGGCGCCGCCGTCCGGTACGGAGTCCAGGTGGGAGCCGGTGACGACAGCGTCGCCGGGGGCCACGTCCTGGGGGCCGGTGGCGCCGAGCCAGGCCCACTGGTTGCCGTTGCGGTCCAGTTCGTAGGCGAGACCGCGGGCCTCGGCCTGGGCCCGGAACCACGCGCGGCAGTCGGCGTCGGCGCCGGTCCAGGCGTAACGGCGGTAGCCCCCGGAGGAGGAGTCGCGGCCCAGGGGCCGCAACTCCTCCCACATCTCGTGGAACGAGGCGGTCACGCGCCCCCGCCTTCGGCCTCGCGCATCGGGATGCGGACGCCGCGCTCGGCGGCCACCTCGTCGGCGCGCTCGTAGCCCGCGTCGACGTGCCGGATGACGCCCATGCCGGGGTCGTTGGTGAGCACCCGGCGGATCTTCTCGCCGGCCAGCGGGGTGCCGTCGGCGACGGTGACCTGGCCGGCGTGGATCGAGCGGCCCATGCCGACGCCGCCGCCGTGGTGCAGCGAGACCCAGGAGGCGCCCGAGGCGACGTTGACCATGGCGTTGAGCAGCGGCCAGTCGGCGATCGCGTCCGAGCCGTCCTTCATGGCCTCGGTCTCGCGGTAGGGCGAGGCGACGGAGCCGCAGTCGAGGTGGTCGCGGCCGATGGCCAGCGGCGCCTGGAGCGTCCCGTCGGCGACCATCTCGTTGAAGCGCTCGCCGGCCTTGTCCCGCTCGCCGTAGCCGAGCCAGCAGATGCGGGCGGGCAGGCCCTGGAAGTGGACCCGCTCGCCGGCCAGCTTGATCCAGCGGGCCAGCGACTCGTTCTCCGGGAAGAGGTCCAGGATCGCCTTGTCGGTGGCGGCGATGTCGCGGGCGTCGCCGGACAGCGCGGCCCAGCGGAAGGGCCCCTTGCCCTCGGCGAACAGCGGGCGGATATAGGCGGGGACGAAGCCGGGGAAGGCGAAGGCCCGCTCGTACCCGGCGAGCTGGGCCTCGCCGCGGATCGAGTTGCCGTAGTCGAAGACCTCGGCGCCGGCGTCCATGAAGCCGACCATGGCCTCGACGTGCCGGGCCATCGACTCGCGCGCCCGCTGGGTGAAGTCGGCGGGCTTCTCGGCGGCGTAGGCGGCCATGTCGTCGAAGTCGATGCCGACCGGCAGATAGGCCAGCGGGTCGTGGGCGCTGGTCTGGTCGGTGACGATGTCGATCGGGGCACCCTCGGCGAGCATCTGCGGCAGCAGCTCCGCGGCGTTGCCGAGCAGCCCGATGGACAGCGGCTTGCGCTGGTCACGAGCCTCGACGGCGAGCTGGAGGGCGTGCTGGAGGCTGTCTGCCTTCACATCCAGGTAGCGGTGCTCGATCCGGCGCTCGATGGCCCGCGGGTCGACGTCGATGCAGATCGCGACGCCGTCGTTCATGGTGACGGCGAGCGGCTGGGCACCGCCCATGCCGCCGAGGCCGGCGGTGAGCGTGATCGTCCCGGCGAGGGTGCCGTGGAACTTCTTCGCCGCGACGGCCGCGAACGTCTCGTACGTGCCCTGCAGGATCCCCTGGGTGCCGATGTAGATCCACGAACCGGCCGTCATCTGCCCGTACATGGTCAGCCCGAGGGCCTCCAGGCGGCGGAACTCCTCCCAGTTGGCCCAGTCGCCGACGAGGTTGGAGTTGGCGATGAGCACCCGCGGCGCCCACTCGTGCGTCTGCATCACGCCGACCGGCCGGCCGGACTGGACGAGCATCGTCTCGTCCTGCTTGAGCGTGGTGAGCGTGCGCACCATCGCATCGAAGGAGCGCCAGTCACGTGCGGCCTTGCCCGTACCGCCGTAGACGACGAGCTGGTCCGGGTGTTCGGCCACCTCCGGATCGAGGTTGTTCTGCAGCATGCGCAGCGCGGCTTCCTGCTGCCATCCCCGAGCACTCAGCTCCGTACCGCGCGGTGCCCGCACGGGTCGCGGTCCCGACATGGGCCGTGCCTCCCTGACGTCGAATGGATTGAGCTATTCACATATTGATGTCGATGAATAGCGTTAGTCAACAGGGTGCGGGCGCGGCGCCGCCACAGGGCATGGGAACCAGCCGGGCGCCGCGGTCAATTTTTGACTTGCCCACCGGGAAAGTCTGCGCTAACTTTCCTAGTGGGCAAGTCAACGGGGAACGCACGAACGCCTTGGGGAGGCGAGCGCCATGAGCACACCGGTGGATGCCGAACGGGCCTGGCAAGACCTACAGCGCATCCGGGTACCGCAGGAGCGGGTGTACGACGAGATCGAGAGAAGCGCCCAGAGCGACCCCAGGTCGACGTACTTCACGGCCGCGGTGATGTGGGTGTTCCTCGCCGTCACGGGCATGAATCTGCCCACGTGGGCGTTCTGGCTGGTACTGGCCGCCTACTTCGCCGTACTGGGCACCGTGGCGGTGATCTACAACCGCAGGAGCCGGATCCGGCTGCACCGCTCGCGCCACAGCTGGCGGTCGTTCGCCACCTTCTTCGCGGGCATGGCGGTCACCCTCGTGACCATCCTGGTGTCCGGCTTCGTGACCAACCAGCTGGCGCTGCCGTTCGGCAGCCTGATCCAGGCCACCGCCTCAGCGGGCGCCTTCGTGCTCTTCGTCGGCCCGGCGAACCGCTGGGCGGTCAGCGCGCTCCGCGCCCGCGGTGCGAGAGCCGGCCACCAGGGGGTGGGTTGATGAGTACCCCGGGCGGCTTCGACGAACTGATCCACCCGTCCACCCGCCTGTCCGTGGTGGCGCTGCTCGCCGCCACGGAATGGGCCGACTTCTCCTTCATCCGCGACAGCCTCTCGCTCAGCGACTCCGCGCTCTCCAAGCAGCTGCACACCTTGGAAGAGGCCGGGTATCTGGAGATCCACAAGGAGGGCGGCGGCCGTAAACGGCGCACCAAGGTACGGCTGACCAGCCGCGGCCGCACCGCATTCGAGGGCCATGTGGCCGCACTCCGGGCCATCGTCGAGGGCGCGGGACCGACGGCGGGCGCCTCTCCCGCGACGGGCGCCACGCCGGCGACGGAGTCCGCCACGGCGACGACATCAGGAACACAGCACCAGCAACAGCGCGCGGAGGCAGGCCGATGACCACGACCGAGCACCTACCCACGGCCAGGACCGCGCCGGACGCGACTCCGGGCAACGCCGCAGCTCGCCAAGCCGTCGTCCACGTACGGGACTTGCGGATGTCGTACGGCGACACCACCATCCTGCACGGCATCGACCTGGACATCCACCGCGGCGAGATCTTCGCGCTGCTCGGCCCCAACGGCGCCGGGAAGACCACCACCGTCGAGATCCTGGAGGGCTTCCGTCAGTGCTCCGCCGGGGAGGTCCGCGTCCTGGGTGCGGACCCGGCGCGCGGTGACGACTCCTGGCGCGGCCGGATCGGTCTGGTGCTGCAGTACTGGCGCGACCACGGCCGCTGGCAGGTCGCCGAGTTGCTGAAGCACTTCGCCACGTACTACCCGAACCCCCGCGACCCGGCCGAGCTGCTGGCCCTGGTCGGCCTCACCAAGCAGGCCGGCCGGCAGGTCAACCATCTGTCCGGCGGCCAGCGCAGGCGTCTGGACGTGGCCCTGGCCATCGTCGGCCGCCCCGAACTCCTCTTCCTGGACGAGCCGACCACCGGCTTCGACCCCGAGGCCCGGCGCGACTTCCACGAGCTGGTCGAACGGCTCGCCCGCGACGAGGGCGTGACGATCCTGCTCACCACCCACGACCTGGTCGAGGCCGAGCGATTGGCCGACCGGATAGCAATGCTGGTCAACGGCCGGATCGGGGTCCACGGCACCCCGACGGAACTGTCCCGGCGGGCCGCCGCCCAGGCCGAGGTCCGCTGGACGGCGGCCGACGGCACGGCCCGCGCGGAACGCACCGCGGACCCGTCCCGGCTGGTCTGGGAACTCCACCAGCACACCGGTGGACCGATCGCCGATCTGGAGGTCCGCCGCCCGACGCTGGAGGACACCTATCTGCACATGGTGCACCGGGAAGCCGGGGACGGAGCCGACGGGACCGAGGCCGGGGCCGGCGCCCCGGAGGGGGAGGAACGAGCCGCATGAGGGGGACCGATATGACAGCCGCGACGACGGCGACGGGCACGACCGACGGGATCGAGACGACCGAGGCGACGGACACGGCCGGGGCGACGGGCCGGACCGGGCCGGGCCACCCGCGCGGCGCGGCCCCGGGGGAGACTGCACGACGCTCCCGCCGCCGTCCCTGGCGCGCCGGCCTCCAGCGCGGGCGGATCGAACTGCGCCACCTCCTGCGTAACCGCAAGGAGTTCAGCGGCCATGTGATCAATATCGTCGTGGCGCTGCTGCTCGCGGACAACATCAGCGGCAAGGTGCCCGGCACCCATATCCCGATGGCCCATCTGACGCTCGCGGGCTTCGCCGCCTATCTGCTGTTCCAGATCGGCCTGGTCAATCTCCCGCAGATTCTGGTGACCGAGCGCGAGGAAGGCACCCTGCTGCGGCTGCGCGCCACCCCCGGCGGCATATCCGCCTACCTCATCGCCAAGTCGCTGCTGGTGGTCGTCATGGCCTTCGGCACCCTGCTTGTCCTGCTGGGGGCCGCCGCCGTACTGGTGGACGGGCCGCTGCCGCACGGGCCCGGCGGCTGGCTGACGCTGCTGTGGGTCAGCGCGCTCGGGCTGCTCGCCGTCGTACCGCTGGGTGCGGCCATCGGCGCCGTGCTGCCGAACCCGCGCGAGGCGCTTGCGCTGATCATGCTGCCCACGTTGGCGCTGCTGGTCACCTCGGGAGCGATGTTCCCGCTCAGCTCGCTCCCCGAGGTGGTCCAGAAGATCGCCTCGGTCTTCCCGCTCAAGTGGATGGCCCAGGGCCTGCGCTCGGCCCTCCTGCCGGACTCCGCACGCGCCGCGGAACTGGCCGGCTCCTGGGAGCTGCCGACGGTGGCCCTGATACTCAGCGCCTGGGCGGTCATCGGCTTCCTCCTCGCGGTCCCGCTTCTGCGCCGCGCCACCCGCCGCGAGTCCGGCTCCCGCCTCTCCGAACGCCACCGCAAGGCGGAAATCAGCGGCGGCCGGGCGGCCTGAGACTGCTGCCGTGTGGTCCTGGGTGCCGCTCGTGTCGTCCGGCCAGGCGTCGGACGGCGCGGGTGGCAGACAGGGCCACACGGCAGCACAGCTGGTGGTGGGCCGGGGTGCGGTGGGCCGGCGGCCCGTGAGCCGGGGAGCGGCGAGCCAGCAGGCCCGTCAGCCGGTGGGCGGCGAGCCAGCAGGCCGGTGAGCTAGCGGGCTGGTGGCTGATGGCCGCGTGGCGAGGGACCGGCGGGCCCGTTGGCAGGCGCTGGTCAGCCTCCTCCCTCCCCCCAGGAAGGTGCGGACGGCGTGGGTATCAGTTGGCGTGACAGCCCCACCCGATGATGGAGTTGCCCCATGAACTTCACGGACCGAGACCGGGCCGTACGGGCCGCCGTTGCACAAGAGCTGGTGGGGCCCTCGGAGCCCGTCGCCGGGCTGCTCGATATCGCCGGGATCCGGCGGTCGGCGGCCAAGCTCCGTGCCGCCTTCGAGGAGTTCACCGCCCCCGGCACCCCGGTGCTGCACGCCTTCGCGGTGAAGGCCGCCTCGCTCGTGCCCGTCCTGCGGCTGCTCGCGCAGGAGGGTCTCGGGTGCGAGGTGGCCAGCCCGGGCGAGCTGGCGCTGGCCCGGGCCGCCGGTGTGCCGGTCGCGCGGACCGTCCTGGACTCGCCGGCCAAGACCCGCGCCGAGCTGCGTGAGGCGCTGGCCCTCGGGATCGCCGTCAATGCCGACAACCCCGAGGAACTGGCCCGTATCGACTCCCTGATGGCCTCGGCGCCGAGCAGCGCCCCCGTCGGGCTGCGGGTCAACCCCCAGATCGGCGGCGGCAGCATCGGGGCGATGAGCACCGCGACCGACACCTCCAAGTTCGGTGTGGGGCTGCGGGACGAGGGCGCCCGCGACTGGGTCGTACGCTCCTTCCTCGCCCGCCCGTGGCTGACCCGGCTGCATGCCCATGTCGGTTCCCAGGGCATGCCGCTGGAGCTGATGACCGCGGGCGTCGGGGCCCTGTTCGTCCTCGCCGAGGAGATCAACGAGCGGGCCGGCCGGCGTCAGATCGACACCCTCGACATCGGCGGCGGCCTACCGGTCAACTTCTCCTCGGACGCCGTCACCCCGACGTACCGCGAGTACGTCGCGCAGCTCCACGCCACCGTCCCCGGGCTGCTGTCCGGACGCTATGGGCTGGTCACCGAATTCGGCCGCTCGCTGCTGGCCAAGCACGGCACGGTCCTGGCCCGCGTCGAGTACGCCAAGTCGGCCGGCGGCCGGCCCATCGCGGTCACCCATGCCGGTGCCCAGGTCGCCACCCGTACGGTCTTCGCCCCCGAGTCCTGGCCGATCCGGGTCGCGGCCTACGACGCCGAGGGCCGCCCCAAGACGGGTGCCCCGGTGGCACAGGACGTTGCGGGACCGTGCTGCTTCGCGGGTGATCTGGTCGCCGAGAACCGGCCGCTGCCGCTCCTGGAGTCCGGCGACCATGCCGCCCTCCTGGACACCGGGGCGTACTACTACTCCACCCACTTCGCCTACAACTCCCTCCCCCGCCCCGGGATTTACGGCTATGCGGCGGATCCGGACGGTACCGTCCGCTTCGCCACCGTCCGCACCCCGCAGACCCTGGAGGAACTCACCGCGGAGAGCGGCGGCGCCCACACGGAGTCGCTGCGCGACCTCGGAAGGCAGTAGATCGATCCTCAGGGCCTCAGGAGGCCGTAGCCCCCTCAGGAAGCAGTGGATCCTGAGGGGCAGTAGAACTCGGGAAGGCAGGAGAACCCGGGAGGACAGCCCCCGGGCCCAGCCCTCAGCGCCCGCTCCGCGCACTCCCGGCCCGCGCACTCCCGGCCCGCGCTCCGCCGGCTCGTACGTGCCCGGCTCGTGCCCCGCCCGGCCGGGCGTCCCCGGCGGCCGTTCCGGTCAGTACGTACGCGCTGACGGCCTTGCCCGCGGCACCGCCGCGACCGGCGGATTCGGTCCGGACCCACAGCAGCGCCTCATGTTTCCGCTCCCAGCGGCCCAACCACAGCGCCTTGCCCCACAGGCCGAGCGCGGCCCCGGCCATCAGCAGCCCGCCGGCCGCCGGCAGTACGAACGACGAGCCGATCGCCGCCAGGAAGGCGAGCAGCAACCACCAGCGGTGCGCCCGTCGCCAGGTGCGGAGGGTGACCGAGCGGTCCTGAAGGATGACGGCCTTCCCGGCGCGCGAGGCGCCACCGGCCAGCTCCGCGTAGCGCCCGCGCCGTGCCACGCACACCACCAGCGCCGCGACCACGGCCAGTACCGCCCCCGCCAGCAGGCCGATCGTCCGGCCGGTGAGTCCCGGCACCAGCACCCCGATCCCCGCGGCCAGCAGTCCCGGCCACCACAGCCAGCCGGCCGGTGCCCGTACCAGTACTGCCACCCGGACCAGCCCATATGCCCCGCGTCCCACGACAGACCTCCTCGCCCCGAGACCGCTGTGCCCCGCCTGTCCGGGCACAGCTGTACCGGCGGCGGATCGTAGCCAGCCGGCATGAGGATTCCCTGAGACGGCGCTCCCACGGGCGGTCAGGCCTCAGCGCGCCCCGGGCTGGCAGCCCTAGGCGCGGCCACGGCCTCCCGCGCTCCCGCCCCGCCCCGCACCCCCTCCTCACTCGACGAACAGGCCGCGTTCCGCCGCCCTCGCGTCGAATTGCTCCAGGCGGGCCTGGGCGTCCGGGAGGGCGTCGCACATCGCCTCCAGCAGGACCCGGCCCAGCAGCATGGGGGCACAGGCCGTGTCGAAGGACAGCCCAGTGCCGACGGGGGCGGGGAGGAGGAGGTCGGTGTGGTGGGCGACGGGGGCGAAGGCGCTGTCGGCGACGGTGACGACGGTCAGTCCGGCGGTGCGGGCGTACTCCAGCGCCTCGACGACCTCGCGGGGGTGGCGGGGCAGGGCGAAGCAGAGCAGCGCGCTCGCGCCGGCGCGTACGGCGGCGTCGATGCGGTCGGTGAGCAGCGTGCCGCCCTCGTCCAGGAGCCGGACGTCGGGGTGGACCTTGCGGGCGAAGTAGGTGAAGCCCGCGGCCTGGGCGGTGGCGGCGCGCAGCCCGAGGACGAGCAGCGGGCGGGAGGCGGCGAAGAGGCGGCCCGCCTCGGCCACCGGCGAGGGGTCGGTGAGGGCGGCGGCGAGCTGACGGAGATTGTCGATCTCCGCCTGGACGGCCTGCTGGTACTCGTTGGCGGTACCGGCCTCGGCGGCTCCCCCGGTCGGCGCCACCTCGCGCAGATGGCGGCGCAGCGCCGGATAGCCGTCGAAGCCCAGGGCGACCGCGAAGCGGGTGACGGACGGCTGGCTGACGCCGGCGAGATCGGCCAGTTCGACGCTGGAGAGGAAGGGCGCGTCGGCCGCCCGGCGCACCATGCAGTGGGCGATCCGGCGCTGGGTGGGCGTCAGCCGGTGACCCTCGAAGAGCTTCTGCAGCCGGGCGGCGGTGCCGGTATCCGTACCGGCCGCACCGGCCACGGCAGCCGCACCGGCCGCACCAGCCACGGCAGCCGCACCGCCCGTCGCCCCCTCGGCACCACCCACCGCCCGGTCGCCGGCCGCACCGCCGACGCCGTCACCGGCCACGCCGCCGATGCCGCCACCGGCCGCACCGCCGATCCCGCCACCACCGCCGCCGTTGTCCCCGTCCCCGCTCATCGCCTCTTCTTCCCGGCCCGGTCGGGGGCCTTGTCCTGTGTCGACCGGCTGCTCGACCGACTGATCGACCGACTGTACGGAATTCCCGGCCCGCTCCGGTCCGGGACAGGCATCGGGATCCGGTCGTACGCGATCCGGCCGTACGCGCGCCCCCGGGGGCCCCGACCCCGCTCCCGCTCCCGCGGCCGGAACCATCCCGCCGCCCACCACGGCACTCACCTCTCCCCCGGTTCCGCCGGCTCAGCCAGCTCCGCCAGCTCGTCCAGCAGCCCCGACGCCACCGCCACATCATCGGTCAGCGGGCGGTCCGCCATCCGCGGGTCGAGGACGCCGGCCGCGCGGCGGAAGGCGGTGGCGAGGGGGAGGCCCGGGTCGGGTTCCAGGGAGCGCATCCGCAAGGCCCGTACGGCGGCGACGAGTTCGCAGGCGAGGATCTGACGGTAGTAGGCGCAGGCGCGCAGGGTCTGGCGGGCGCCCAGGGAGGCGAAGCTGGCCTGTTCCTCGACTCCGCGGGAGAGGACGGCGTGGCCGAGGGAGGCCGGGTAGGAGACCTCGCGCATCTCGCCGAGCGCCGCACCGGCCGCGTATTCGAGGATCATCACGCCGGAGCTGGCCGGGGCCGCGTCGCCCAGGAACGGCCGTAGCCGGGTGAAGTCGGGCTCGGAGAGCGCGGCGAGCCGGGCGGTGGAGAGCCGGGCGGTCTGCAGCACGGCCAGCCGGAAGGTGTCCAGGGCGAGCCCGGTGTGGGCGGCGTAGAAGTTGCCGTGGTGGTAGGCGGCCTGGTCCTCGATGCTGATCAGGGGGTTTTCGGCGGCGGCGTTGACCTCGATGGTCAGTACCGCGTCGAGGGTGGCAGCGGCGTCCAGTGCGGGGCCGTGGATCTGCGGGAGGCAGCGGAAGCCGTAGGGGTCCTGGATGCGGCCGAGCGGCGGGGCGGGACGGGGCGGGACACCGGCGAGGGCGCGCAGCCGGGCGGCGGCGGCCGCGGAGCCGGGGTGCGGGCGGGCGAGCAGCACCGGCTCGGCGAAGGGTTCGTACGAGCCGCCGACCGCGAGCAGGGAGAGCGCGGCGACGGGGAGGGAGGCGGCGAGCAGCCGCCGCAGTTCGTCGAGGGCGAGCGCGGACTGGCCGAGGGTCAGGGCGTTGCTGCTGATCAGGGCCAGGGCGTCGTTGTTGTCCAGGGCGATGGGGGCGGGGGCGCGGGCGCCGGGTGCGCAGTGCCAGGGGTGTTCGCCGGCCAGTGCGAGGCCGGTCTGGGCGAGCGCGGCCAGATCGCCGGTGCCGACCGCGCCGTGTTCGTTGACGACGGGGTACGCACCGCTGTCCAGGGCGGTGAGCAGCGCGGTGATGACGGCGGGGTGCAGACCGGCGCCGCCCGCCAGCAGCTGGTTGGCGCGCACTGCGAGCATGGCGCGGACCTCGCGGGCGGGCAGCGGGTCGCCGATCGCGCCGGCGTGGCTGCGCAGCAGCCGCAGTCCATGGTCGGCGTCGGCGGCCCCGACGTCCTCCGTCCGGTTGGCGCCGACGCCGGTGCTGCGCCCGTAGACCCGGCCGGTGGCGGCGAGACGGCGGGCGGTTTCCCAGGACTCCTCGGCGCGGGCGAGCGCCTTGGGGTCCGGCTCCGCGGGGTGTGCGGTGCGCTCCGCGAGGGCGGCGATATCGGCGGTGTGCAGCGCGGTGCCGTCGAGCGTGATACGCCGGCCGGCCCGTCGGCCGTTGTCCAGCATGTGGGATTCCAAGGGGCTCAACTCCCTCTTATAGCACCCTTTAGTGCGGTACGTCCGACAGCTCGTTCCGTACGGTGAAGCGACGTAACAGGCGATGTAACAGGGTCTTTACGCCCGTCTATTGACTTCTATTCACGTGCCTAAGACTCTGCATGACCATATGCAGGCCGGGCAAGGGGCAGCGGATGATCAAGTTCGACGCAGTCAGCAAGCGATACCCGAATGGCACGACCGCCGTGGACGGGCTGTCCCTGGACCTGCCCGAGGGCGGCGTCACCGTCCTCGTCGGCTCGTCGGGGTGCGGCAAGACGACCACCCTGCGGATGGTCAACCGCATGGTCGAGCCGACCTCCGGCACGATCAGCGTCGGCGGCCGCGACATCCTGGAGACGGACGCCGCCGAGCTGCGCCGCGGCATCGGCTATGTCATCCAGCAGTCCGGCCTCTTCCCTCACCGTACGATCCTGGACAACATCGCGACCGTCCCGCTGCTGCTGGGCTGGGGCCGGCGCAAGGCCCGCGCCCGCGCCGCCGAGCTGCTGGAGCTGGTCGGCCTGCCCGCCGACGCCGGCAAGCGCTATCCGCACCAGCTCTCCGGCGGCCAGCAGCAGCGCGTCGGCGTGGCTCGCGCGCTCGCCGCCGACCCGCCGGTCCTGCTGATGGACGAGCCGTTCGGCGCGGTCGACCCCGTGGTGCGCACCCAGCTGCAGAACGAGTTGCTGAGGCTCCAGGAGGAGCTGCGCAAGACCGTCGTCTTCGTCACCCACGACATCGACGAGGCGGTCCGCCTGGGCGACCGGATCGCGGTCTTCCGCACCGGCGGCCGGCTTGTCCAGTGCGCCGAACCCGCCGAGCTGCTGGCTCGCCCCGCCGATGACTTCGTCGCCGGCTTCCTGGGCGCCGAGCGCGGCCTCAAGCTGCTCTCGCTCACCGACCTCGCGGACGTGCCCCACGCGCCCGGCGGGGAGATACGCGCGGACGAACCGGTCGGCGGCATACCCCGCGACGGGGACCGCTGGCGCCTGGTGACCTCCCCGCGCAGCGAACCGCTGGGCTGGCTGGACACCGACGCGCTGCCCGCCGGCGGCACGGCCGGCGAGGCGCCGCTGGAGCCCGTCCGGCCGCTGCGCGACTCCGACTCCCTGCTCTCCGCGCTGAACGAGGCGGTCTCCTCCCCCGCCGCCGCGGTCGCCCGGGTCACCGCCGACGGCGTGCTGACCGGCCTCACCTCCCGCGACGCCATCCACGAACGAGCCGGCCGCAGCCATGCGGAGGCCGGCCGGGCGGCGGCCGGACAGCGGACCCCCGAGGACGCCGCGCCCGGCCCGGCCGAAGCCGCCACGGAGCGCCCCGCATGACCATCGAGTGGGGCTGGTTCCCCGACCACACCGGCGAACTGGCCCGCCTCACCGCGGACCACCTCGCCACCGCCGTACCCGCCGTCCTGTTCGGCCTGCTGATCGCGCTGCCGCTGGCGGTCCTCGCCCACCGGGTACGGCCGCTGCGCGGCTTCGTGCTCGGCGCGTCCAACATCCTCTACACCATCCCCTCCCTGGCCTTCTTCGTCCTGCTGCTGCCGGTCACCGGGCTGACCCGGACCACCGCGATCACCGGCCTGACCGCGTACACCCTGGTCGTGCTCGTACGGAACACCGTCGAGGGGCTGGACGCGGTCCCGGCGCGGGCCCGGGAGGCCTCGAAGGCGATGGGGACCAGCCCGCTGCGCACCCTGCTCACCGTCGAGCTGCCGCTCGCCCTCCCGGTGATCATGGCGGGTGTACGGGTCGCCACCGTCATGTCCATCTCCCTGGTCAGCGTGGCGAGTTACATCGGATACGGCGGCCTCGGCCAGCTCTTCACCGACGGCTTCCAGCGCAACTTCCCCACCCCGGTCGTCGCCGGCGTGGCCCTGACCCTGCTGCTCGCCCTGGTCGCCGACGCGGTGCTGGTGACCGTCCAGTGGCTGTGCACCCCCTGGCTGCGCGGCACCTCCCGGCCGCACGGCACCTCCCGGCTGCGCGGCGCCTTCCGGCCGCAACGCTCCTCCCGGCCGCAAAGCGCCTCCCGGCCGCAAAGCCTCGAATCGCAGAAGCGAGCGTGAGCCCCGATGCTCGAACTCCTGAAGAACCTCGCCGCCTGGCTGACCAGTTCGGCCCAGTGGTCCGGCCCCGAGGGCATCGCCACCCGCGTCCTGGAGCACCTGGAGTACTCGGTGCTCGCCACCCTCGCCGCGGCCGTGATCGCGCTGCCGGTCGGGCTGCTCATCGGGCACACCGGCCGCGGCGCCTTCCTCGCCGTCAACCTCTCCTCGTTCGGCCGGGCGCTGCCCACCGTCGGCCTGGTCACCCTGGTCTTCCTGGCCGGCGGACTGAGCGTGTGGCCGGTGTACGTGTCCCTGGTCGCGCTCGCCGTGCCGGTGATCATCACCAATACGTACGCGGGGATGGCCGCGGTCGACCCGGAGGTCAAGGACGCCGCCAGGGGCGTGGGGCTGCGCGGCCGCCAGATCCTCTGGCAGGTCGAGATCCCGCTCGCGCTGCCGCTGATCATGACCGGCGTACGGCTGGCGACCGTGCAGGTCATCGCCACCGCCACGATCGCCGCCTACGTCAGCTTCGGCGGGCTGGGCCGCTATGTCTTCGACGGCCTCGCGCAGCGCGACCTGGTGCAGGTGCTCGGCGGTGCGGTGCTGGTCGCCGTGCTCGCCGTCGTCGCCGATCTGGCCCTGGGCGGCCTGACCCGGCTGCTGTTCCGCGGCCGCCCGGCCACCGCCCGCTGAGCATCTGCCGCCCCGCCCCCTTCGTACGCACCGAGGAGCCCGCCCATGAACCGTCGTACCGCCTTGACCACTCTCCTCGCCGGCGCCTCGGCCCCGCTGCTGGCCGCCTGCTCCTCCGGCATCACCTCCCTCAAGGGGGACGGCGCCGGCGGCGACAGCGGCAGCAGCAGCGGCGGACTGGTCATCGGCACCGCCAACTTCACCGAGAACCAGGTCCTCGGCTACCTCTACGCGGGGGTGCTGAATTCCGCCGGGGTCAAGACCACGGTCCGCCCCAACCTCGGCTCCCGCGAGATCGTGGTCCCCGCACTGCGCTCCGGCGATATCGATCTGCTCCCCGAGTACCAGGGCAGCCTGCTGCTCTACCTCGACAAGAAGGCCACCGCGACCGAGGCGGGAGCCATGCAGAACGCGCTGGCCACGGTGGTCCCCGACGGTCTCGAAGTCCTCCCGTACGCGGCCGCCGAGGACCGCGACAGCTTCGCCGTGACCCGGCGGACCGCCGACCGCTACGGCCTGCAGACGCTCGCCGATCTCCGTAAGGTCAACGGCAAGCTGACCTTGGGCGCGGCCGCGGAGATGAAGAAGCGGGTCGTCGGGGTCGTCGGCCTGAAGGACCGATACGGCGTGGAGCTCAAGGAGTTCAAGGCGCTGGACTCGTCCGGGCCGCTGGTCAAGGGCGCCCTGAAGAAGGGCGACATCGACATCGCCAATGTCTTCACCACCGACGTCGACACCGCGGAGAACGGCTGGGTGCTGCTGGCGGACCCCAAGCATCTGATCCCCGCCCAGCACGTCGTCCCGCTGATCGCCGCCCGCAAGGCCGACTCCAAGGTCCGCAAGGCCCTCGCCCGGCTGGGCAACGCCCTGACCACCCCCGATCTCACCGAGCTCAACCGCCTGGTCGACAAGGAGAAGCAGGACCCGGACCGGGTGGCGGCCGCCTGGCTGAAGAAGCGCAAGCTGGGCTGAGGCCCTGGCGGCCGCACGCCTCACGCGGGCGGCGGCCCGCCGTACCGGAGCGGAAGCCCGAACAGCGGGAACAGCCGCTCGGTGTCCAGGAAGGAGTTCAGGGCGGTGACCCGGCCGTCCGCGAGGTCGAGGACCTGGACCGCCCAGGGCAGGCCGTCCGCGCGGTACTGCCCGAACGCCGGGCGGCCGTTCGCCGCGACCGGCACCAGATGCGACCCCGCACAGCCGCAGCCCGGCCCGCGCAGCCACTTCAGGATGTCGTCGCGGCCGCGCAGCCACAGCGCGTACGGCGGCATGGACAGCGTGCAGTCCTCGTGCAGCAGAGCCGTCAGGGCGTCCATGTCGAACCGCTCGAAGGCGTCGACGTAGCGCCGCAGCAGCGCCTCCTGGGCGTCGTCCAGCGGCCGCGGGGGTTCCTCGGCGGCATCGGCGGACGCGGCGAGCGTGGCCCGGGCCCGCTGCAGCGCGCTGTTGACCGAGGCGACCGAGCTGCCCAGCAACTCGGCGACCTCGCTCGCCGACCAGCTCAGCACCTCCCGCAGGATGAGCACCGCCCGCTGCCGGGGCGCCAGCCGCTGCAGCGCGGAGATGAAGGCGAGCCGGATCGACTCCCGGGCGACGGCGGTCTCCGCCGGGTCCCCGGCGGACGCCAGCACCCGCTGGTCCGGGACGGGGCCGATCCAGGTCGTCTCGGGCAGCCCCGTGCCGATCGGGGTGTCCACGCTCGACGGGGAGGCGAGATCCATCGGCCGGGCCCGGCGCCGGCTGCCCTTGAGCAGGTCCAGGCAGACGTTCGTGGCGATCCGGTAGAGCCAGGACCGCAGCGAGGCGCGCCCCTCGAACCGGTCGTAGCTCCGCCAGGCCCGCACCATCGTCTCCTGCACGGCGTCCTCGGCCTCGAACGCCGATCCCAGCATCCGGTAGCAGTAGCCGGTCAGTTCGCTACGGTGCGCCTCCAGTCGGTCCGCCGGCTCGCCTTGCGCGCCGTCCGGTGCGCCGCCGTCCACTACGGCGGCCGCGCTCTCCGCCGTGACGTCACTCGTCGCGGAACGACTCGTCGCGGAACGCTTCATCGAGGACCCGCCCATCCGCCCGTCGGCCGACCACCGGTACGCACGCCCCGACCGTACCGGAGCACCCGGCTCCAGTCTGCTCCGCGGCGCAGCGCCGTGCAGCCGGAGACCGGGCGCCGGAACCGGGCACGGAATGGGCCGGGGCGCATCGCCCCGGCCCGTCCGCCGCCTCCGGTCATCTGCGCAACTGCACGCCCCGGAGCACCCCTCCTACGACCGCACCGGCCAGGATGCTCAGCAGAAGCCGGGCGGGCTCCCCCAAACCGGAGAACACGGTGTGTGTGAGCGCGAAGACGACCACGACCGCGAGAATTCCGGCGAGCAATGCCTTTTCCATTTCTTGCCCATCATCGCTTCGCTGTCATCGCTTCGTTGTCATCGCTTCCTTGGCTGGCGTCACCCCCGCCGGAGCTCCACCGCCGACCCCCGCTCCGAGAGGCGCGGGGCGCACAGGATGCGCTTGCGGCGGACCCGGCGGCCCTCGATCGCGGCGACCGCGAGCCGGGCGGCCTCCTTGGCGATCTCGCCCAGCCCCCAGTCGACGGTGGTCAGCGGCGGGGTGAGGACCCGGGAGACGGGGTGGTCGTCGAAGCCGACGACGGAGAGGTCTTGGCCGACGGCCAGGGAGGCCTCGGCGGCGGCCGCGTAGACGCCGTAGGCGATGGAGTCGGAGAAGCAGAAGACGGCGGTGGGCGGGGCGAGGCCGGGCGCGGTGGGGCGGCGGCCGTCCGGGCTGTTGGCCAGGACCCGGCGGGCCATGGCGGTCGCCTCGCCCAACTCCTGGGCGCAGGGCAGGACTTCGACCTCGATGCCGAGACGGTCGGCGGCCTCGCGCACATAGACGTCGGCCGGGCGGTCCGGGGTGGAGGGGCCGGTGGGGGTCAGCACGGTGACCCGGCGGTGACCCAGCCCGCGGAGGTAGTCCAGGACGGCGTCGATGCCGGCGCGGTTGTCGAAGAGCACCTCGCCCGCCGTACGGGCCCGGCTCAGGGCGTCACCGATGGAGACCACCGGCACGGCGTCGGCGATCTTCGACCAGCCCTCGGCGGACGGGTCGACGGGAGAGACCAGGAGGCCGTCCACCCGCTGGTCGCGCAGCTGCTTGGCCAGGGCCAGCTCGCGCTCGGGGTCGCCGCCGGCATCCAGGATCAGCGCATAGCGGTCGCCGGCCAGCAGTTCGCGCCCTATGGCCGCCATCAGCTGCTGCTGCCACAGATCCCGCAGATCGCCGGCGAGCACCCCGACCGTGCTCGTACGGCCGCTGGCCAGCGCACGGGCGATCGGGTCGGCCTCGTAGCCGAGCTCCGCGGCGGCCTTGCGCACCCGCTCCTCGGTCTCTTTGGAGACGTGCTTGCCGCGCAGGGCGTAGGAGACGGCTGCGGTGGAGAGTCCGGTGGCCTCGGCCACCTCGCGGAGGGTGGTGCGCTTATTGGGCCTGGCCATGTCCGGAAGCCTACCCAAGGAGGGCGCGCCACCCGCCCCGATGCGCTGTGCGCGCGGGGGCGGCGTCCTCCCGGCGGACCGGCCCGGCCTTGACAGGGCCGCTGTTAACCGTTTCACTGAAACGCATCAGTTAAACGGTTAAGTACAGCGCGCCCGGGACGACGGATCCGCGCCCCGGGTGCCGTCCGCACCACCACCCGCAGCTGAGGGAGGCCCGTGCCCACCGACGTCCACCAGCACCTTTGGCCGCCCGAGTTCCTCGCGCTGCTGCGGGCGCGCAGTGCGCCGCCGCGGCTCGACGGTTGGACGCTCCACCTCCCCGGCGAACCGCCGTACCCCGTCGACCCCGCCGACCACGACATCGCGGCCCGCGCCCGGCTCGCCCGCGCCGACGGCCTCGATCTGGCCCTGGTCTCGCTCTCCAGCCCGCTCGGCATCGAAGATCTGCCGCCCGAGGAGGCCGCACCGCTGCTCGCCGCGTTCCACGACGGCGCGCTGGACCTGCCGGCCCCCTTCGGCGCCTGGGCCTCGGTCTGCCTCTCCACCCCCGAACCGGACCCCGGGGCGCTGCGGCACGAGCTGGCGCGCGGCTGCGTGGGGCTGCAACTCCCGGCCACCGCACTGCTCGACGCCGCGGGCTGGGCCCGCTGCGCGCCGCTGCTGGACGCCGTCGCCGAACTGGACAAGCCGCTGTTCGTCCACCCCGGCGCGGCGCCGGGCACCCCGGACGCGCCCGCCTGGTGGCCCGCCCTGGTCCCGTACGTCCAGCAGCTGCACGCCGCCTGGTTCGCCTTCCGCGCCTTCGGCCGACCGCGCCACCCGGACCTGCGGGTCTGCTTCGCGGCGCTGGCCGGCCTGGCGCCGCTGCACGGGGAGCGGCTGGTCGCCCGCGGCGGCGGACGGGAGCGCGGGCGGGTCGACTGCAACGCCTTCTACGAGACGTCCTCGTACGGGACCCGTGCGGTGGACGCCCTCGTCCGGGCCGCCGGTATCGATGTCGTCGTCAGCGGCAGCGACCGCCCCTACGCCGCCCCCGTACTCCCCGACCTCGGTGCGCAGGCCGCGATCCACGCCCTGCGCACCGCCAACCCGGCCCGCCTTCTGGGCCCGACGAAAGGAGCCCGCCGATGACGTACCGCACCTCCCAGGCCGAAGCCGCCCGTGAGGTCCCCGACGGCGAGCAGCCGTTCACCGCACTGCCCGAGCGCAACCTCGACCGCCGCGAGCTGCGGGCCCTGGTCGAGGAGCTCGCCGCCCGCCCGGACCTGTGGCGCGCGCAGGTCGCTTTCTCCGACACCGAGCGCCACTACGTCTCCCTGCACCGCGATGAGTTCGTCGATGTCTGGCTGCTGTGCTGGACCCGGCAGAACGACACCGGCTGGCACGACCACGACCTGTCCTCGGGGGCGGTACACGTCGTCCAGGGCGTGCTGACCGAGTCCAACCCCCGGATCGGCGGCGAGCACCGGGCCACCGCCGTCGGCGCGGGCTCCTCGTTCTGCTTCGGCCCCGACCACATCCACCGCCTCACCGGCGCGACCGACGACGCGGTGTCCGTGCACGCCTATTCGCCGCCGCTGTGGCGCCTGGGCCAGTACGACATCACCGACGACGGGCTGATGCGGCGGATCTCGGTCTCGTACGCGGACGAACTGCGGCCGACGGACGGGGCGAGCGCGGCCTGACGGGCGAGCGCGGCCCCGACGGGCGAGCGCGCCTGCGTGGCACCCCACCCCGACAACCCAGGCCCCGTCCAGTCCCTATGAGAGCGGATGGACGGGGCCATACATATCGCTGCCACGCAGTGTCACAGCGGGAGCCCTATCGCGACGGCGATCAACTCTGCCAACTTGTCGCCCGAGAAGAGTGGTTGAGCGCTCTCCACGGCAGCACGAAGCCCGGCAGCTGTGGGCGCCTCGTCCAGGCCATCAGACGGAACCGGCGCCAAGAGAGCATCGCGTACGCCGCCCCACTCGTCCGCGGTGACACTGGACGCCGCACGGTCCGCAGCCCCTTCCGCAACCAGCTGCGTCGTGGGCACACCGAGCGCCACCGCGAGCCGCTTGCCGATGTGGGCGCTCATGGTCCGAGCGTAGGCCGTCGTTCCACGGCCGCGAAGCGCCTGCCATCAAGCCCCTGGCCGGTTGAGCAACGGCTGCCCATTCGTTCAACCTCTGTTAGTGGCCGCTCCATTCACGTCTGGCACGTTGACGCCACCCCCACACCAAGGAGTCCACGCGATGAACCGACGCGTCATACCCGCACTTGCTGCCGCACTCGCCCTGAGTGCGGCAGCCTCCGTCGCCACGGTGAGCACCGCCGAGGCGGACGATCAGACGCTGACCGTGATGAGTCTCAACACCTGGCACGGCGGCTCCCAGGTCCCGGACGGGGTCGACACGACCGTCCAGGAGATCAAGGGTTCCGGCACCGAGGTGGTCGCCCTGCAGGAGACCGACAAGGCCGTCACCAAGCAGATCGCCGAGAAGCTGGGTTGGGAGCACTACACACAGAGCGGTTCCGACGTCGACATCATCAGCAGTCAGCCCATCGAGAAGGTCGACTCGCTGTCGGATCTGGCGGTGGCCGCGAAGATCAAGGGAGTCTGGGTGTACTCGATCCACCTGGGCTACACCAAGTACGGGCCGTACAACGCCTGTTTCGACAAGGACAGCTACGAGACGATCTACGCGGACGAGGCCGAGCGCAAGGAGCAGGCCGAGAAGATCGTCAAGTGGGCCGGTTCCGGACCGTCCGTCATCGCCGGCGATCTCAACTCCCCGTCCCACCTGGACTGGACCGAGAAGACCAAGGCAAAGCACTGTGACTCGGTCGTGGAGTGGCCCGCGACGAAGGCGTTCGCCAACGGGGGGTACGGGGACTCGTACCGCGAGGTCAATCCGGACGAGGCGGCTTCCCCCGGCGACACCTGGAGCCCGAAGAACGCCACCAACAGCGACTACGGCAACAAGCCCGAGCCGCAGGACCGCATCGACTTCATCCTGTACAAGGGCGGCTCGCTAGATGCCACCAGCTCGAAGGTCTACGGCGGTGAGAAGGAGAACTGGCCGTCCGACCACCGGGCCGTGATCACCCAGTTCGCCCTCTGACGAAACCGCCGACAGGGGCGGGCCGGTCCACCGGCGCTCAGGCGCTCAGGCGCTCAGCGCAGGATGGACCGGCCCGCGCCGTGTCCGGGGCGCCGCCCGCGCGCCTCCGGCAAGCGCTCCCCCGCCGGAACCGGGGGATAGCCCTACCGCGCCGCCCGCCCGGCCTGCGTACGCTCGGCCGTATGGCAACACACGACCCCGATCTGCGCAGAGACCTCGACGCGACCCTCCAGACCCGCAAGGAGCTGGGGCCGGAGTACGAGTCGGAGCTGCTGGAGTCCTTCCTGGAGAAGGTCGACCAGAACGTCGACCGGCGGGTGCGCCGGCACCTCGCCGAGCAGCAGGTCCAGGTCGCGCGCGGCATCCGGCCGCAGCCCCGGGACAGCGAGATCCACCCCTTCTGGCAGCGCTTCGGGTTCGCCGCGCTCTCGCTGGTGCTGGCCATCCCGCTGTCCGCGATCGCGGCGGGCACGACCGGGCTGCCGGGCCTGCTGGTGTGCTGGGCGGGCATCGTCGGCGTCAACGCGGCGCACGGCGCGGGCCTGCGGAATCCGCTGCGCCTGCGAGCCGAGGACCGCGACGGCGCAGCGGACTGACGCGGCGGCGGAAGCCGGACGGAAAAGGCTGTTGCGGGGACCGCCGCACCCCGGCCTGAGCCGGGGGCGGGACGACGGCGGTCCCCGCAAGGGACGCGCACCGGGTCAGGGCCGGTCGTCGCATCCGGCGGCGAGCTGGAGGTCCGGGAGCCGCTCCGGAGGCCCGTGTCGCCGTGCACACCAATGTGCCGGACAAGTGTTAAGCGCGTGCTGCGTACACATGACGCATACGTACACCTTGCGGTGACCGGCCGTTTCCTGACGGCAACTTGACGCCTTGACGGCTGCGGAAGCGGACCGCTTGCGGCGGCCACAACGGGGACGGCCCGGCGACGGCCACAACGGGAACGCCCCGCCGCCACACCGCGAACGGCCCGGTACCCCTGCGGACAGGGGAACCGGGCCGCCGCGCACGACCACCGCCAAAAGAGGCTGCCGCCGCCGGAAGACGCTGCTACTTGCCGGCCTCGCGCGCCAGATAGGCCAGCAGGTCCTGCCGGCTCACCACGCCCTTCGGCTTGCCCTCGACGAGGACGATCGCCGCGTCCGCGTTCTCCAGCACCGCCATCAGATCGGCGACCGGCTCGCCGGAGCCGACCTGCGGCAGCGGCGAGCACATGTGCTTCTCCAGCGGGTCGGTCAGCGAGGCGCGCTGGGTGAACAGCGCATCCAGCAGCTCGCGCTCGACGACCGAGCCGATGACCTCGGCGGCCATCACGTCGGGGTGCCCGGCGCCGGGCTTGACGATCGGCATCTGCGAGACGCCGTACTCGCGCAGCACCTCGATCGCCTCGCCGACGGTCTCCTCCGGGTGCATGTGCACCAGCGAGGGCAGGGCGCCCTCCTTGTGCTGGAGCACCTCGCCGACCCGCGCCGCGGGACCGCCCTCCTCCAGGAAGCCGTAGTCGGCCATCCACTCATCGTTGAAGATCTTGGAGAGGTAGCCACGGCCGCTGTCGGGCAGCAGCACGACCACGACGTCGTCGGGGCCGAGCTTAGAGGCGACCTCCAGGGCACCCACGACGGCCATCCCGCAGGAGCCGCCGACCAGCAGGCCCTCCTCCTTGGCGAGCCGCCGGGTCATCTGGAAGGCGTCCTTGTCCGAGACCGCCACGATCTCGTCCGCGACGGTGCGGTCGTAGGCGGTCGGCCAGAAGTCCTCACCGACGCCCTCGATCAGATACGGACGCCCGGAGCCGCCGCTGTAGACCGAGCCCTCGGGGTCGGCGCCGATGACCTTGACCTTGCCGTCGCTGGCGTCCTTCAGATAGCGGCCGGTGCCGCTGATCGTGCCGCCGGTGCCGACACCCGCCACGAAGTGCGTGATCCGCCCGCCGGTCTGCGCCCACAGCTCGGGACCGGTCGTCTCGTAGTGGGAGCGCGGATTGTTCGGGTTGCTGTACTGGTCCGGCTTCCAGGCCCCGGGCGTCTCGCGCACCAGCCGGTCCGAGACGTTGTAGTACGAGTCCGGGTGCTCGGGGTCCACGGCGGTCGGGCACACCACCACCTCGGCGCCGTACGCCCGCAGCACATTGATCTTGTCCGTGGACACCTTGTCCGGGCAGACGAAGATGCACTTGTAACCCTTTTGCTGGGCGACGATCGCCAGGCCCACACCGGTGTTGCCGGATGTCGGCTCGACGATGGTGCCGCCAGGCTGCAGCTCACCCGACTGCTCGGCGGCCTCGATCATCCGCACGGCGATCCGGTCCTTGACCGATCCGCCGGGGTTGAAGTACTCGACCTTCGCCAGGACGGTGGCCTGGATACCTCGAGTGACGTTGTTGAGCCGCACCAGCGGGGTGTTGCCGACTAGCTCAATCATCGAATCGTAAAACTGCACGGTGGTCTCCGCGGTCGGGGGCACGCTCTCCTGCGCCCGTGCGGCCAGCCTATTGCCCGGGTCCGTTAGAGGAGGGAAGAGTTGCGTTCCGTGCAGGAACGGGCAACACCCTGTTGTAGGAGTTCTTGCCGATTCAAGAGCGCGTCCGGCCCCCGGTGCCGCGGCGCGCCCGCACTGCGCGGGGAGGTGCCCGGCCCATGCCGATGACGATGTCCAGGGCGAGAGTGGCACGGCGGATCGCCACCGCGGCCGCGTTCGGCGGCGGCGGGGTCGGGCTGCTCGGCGTCGCCGCCGTCGGCGTGCTGCTGACCGAGGTCCGGCTGGCCCGCCGTACGGTAGGCGGCTCCAGCGACATCCCGCCGTGCGCCGACGGCCGCTACGGCGCCGCCTTCGGCCACCGCACCGACCGCCCGCCCCTGCGGCTGGGCTTCCTCGGCGACTCCACCGCCGCCGGCCAGGGGGTGCACCGCCCGTCCCAGACCCCGGGCGCACTGCTCGCCTCCGGGCTGGCCGCGCTCTCCGAGCTGCCCGTGGACTTCCGCAATGTGGCGCTGCCCGGGGCGCAGTCGGACGACCTGGCGCGCCAGGTGGAGCTGATGCTTGCGGACAGCGCCGCCACCCCGGACGTCTGCGTCATCATGATCGGCGCCAATGACGTCACCCACCGGATGGCGCCCGCCCAGTCCGTACGCCACCTCTCCGAGGCGGTGCGCCGGCTGCGCGCGGCGGGTTGCGAGGTGATCGTCGGCACCTGCCCGGATCTGGGCACCATCGAGCCGGTCTATCAGCCGCTGCGCTGGGTCGCCCGGCGGCTGTCGCGGCAGCTCGCCGCCGCCCAGACGATCGGCGTGATCGAGAGCGGCGGCCGGACGGTCTCGCTCGGCGATCTGCTCGGGCCGGAGTTCGAGGCGCGTCCACGGGAGCTGTTCGGGCCGGACAACTACCACCCGTCGGCCGAGGGCTATGCCACCGCCGCGATGGCCGTCCTGCCGACTCTGTGCGTCTCACTGGGCCTGTGGCCGGAGGAGGAGCGGCCTGAGCCCGCCCGTGGCGAGGGCCTGCTGCCGGTCGAGCAGGCGGCCGCCGAGGCGGCTTCCGAGGGCGGTACCGAGGTCACCGCCTCCCGCGCACCCTGGGCGCTGCTCAAGCACCGCAGGCGCCGCCAGCTGCCGGAGCCGGAGCCGACGGATCCGTCGTCGGTCACGGGCTGACGCCGCGGCAGCGGGACGGCACGGTGCCCGGGGCGGGCCGTACGGGAATACCCGGCGGCCCCGCCCCGTTTTGGGTAATGAGCTCGCCATAAGCGCTCGCTTAGAAAAGAGGCCCGCATCACAGGGCGCACCCCGTGACCTCAGCAGTACGTGCAGGTAACTTCCCACTCAGTCCTGCCCGTCCGCGTCCGACCAGCACGCCGCCCGACCACCCCACCGCAACGAGGCGCCCCGCGCCGCCCGTTCTTACGCCCTCTGGAGCCGTGATGCCCGAAGCCGTGATCGTCTCAGCCGCCCGCTCCCCGATCGGCCGCGCCTTCAAGGGCTCGCTCAAGGATGTGCGCCCGGACGATCTGACCGCGCAGATCATCGAGACCGCCCTGGCCAAGGTCCCCGAGCTGGACCCGAAGGACATCGACGACCTGATGCTCGGCTGCGGTCTGCCCGGCGGCGAGCAGGGCCACAACCTCGGCCGCATCGTGGCCGTCCAGATGGGGATGGACCACCTGCCGGGCTGCACCATCACCCGTTACTGTTCCTCCTCGCTCCAGACGACCCGCATGGCGCTGCACGCCATCAAGGCGGGCGAGGGCGACGTCTTCATCTCGGCCGGTGTCGAGACCGTCTCGCGCAGCGTCAAGGGCAGCTCCGACGGCCTGCCGGACACCCACAACCCGCTCTTCGCCGACGCCGAGGCCCGTACCGCGGCGCGCGCCGAGGAGGAGGGCGCGGGCTGGCACGACCCGCGCGAGGACGGCCTGATCCCGGACGCGTACATCTCGATGGGCCAGACCGCGGAGAACCTCGCCCGCCTCAAGGGCATCACCCGCCAGGACATGGACGAGTTCGGCGTACGGTCCCAGAACCTCGCCGAGAAGGCGATCGGCAACGGGTTCTGGGAGCGCGAGATCACCCCGGTCACGCTGCCCGACGGCACGGTCGTCGCCAAGGACGACGGCCCGCGCGCCGGCGTCACCGTCGACGGCGTCGCCGGTCTCAAGCCGGTCTTCCGCCCCGACGGCCTGGTGACCGCCGGCAACTGCTGCCCGCTGAACGACGGCGCCGCGGCGCTGGTCATCATGTCCGACACCAAGGCGCGCGAGCTGGGACTGACCCCGCTGGCCCGGATCGTCTCCACCGGCGTCTCCGGCCTCTCCCCCGAGATCATGGGCTACGGCCCGGTCGAGGCCAGCAAGCAGGCGCTGCGGCGGGCCGGCCTCTCGGTCTCCGACATCGACCTGGTCGAGATCAACGAGGCGTTCGCCGCCCAGGTCATCCCGTCCTACCGGGACTTGGGCATCGACCTGGACCGGCTGAACGTCAACGGCGGCGCGATCGCCGTCGGCCACCCCTTCGGCATGACCGGCGCCCGCATCACCACCACCCTGATCAACTCCCTCCAGTGGCACGACAAGCAGTTCGGCCTGGAGACGATGTGCGTCGGCGGCGGCCAGGGCATGGCGATGGTCATCGAGCGGCTGAGCTGAGCTGGAGCGGAGGGTAGGGGCCGGGTGCGAGGAACGAGTGCCCGGCCCCTGCCCGCAGCGCAAGCGAAGCTCAGCGCGACCACGGGCACGTGCGGCTGAGCTGAGCTGGAGCGGAGGGTAGGGGCCGGGTGCGAGGAACGAGTGCCCGGCCCCTGCCCGCAGCGCAAGCGAAGCTCAGCGCGACCACGGGCACGTGCGGCTGAGCTGAGCCGTAGCGGAGCGTAGGGGGCCGGGCGCGCCCGCCCCCTCCCCCGGGCCACTCCCGCCCGCGCCGACAAAACGGACCAACTCCCGCCCCGCGCACACCCTTCGCTGTCGTGCGCATACAGGCGGCGACACGGCGTGACCTGCGCCACTCGTTAACTAGATCGCGACCCAATCTCCCCCAGGATTGTGACCAACGCCCTCAGGTGGAGGCGTTCTTGCAGGTCAGCATGGGTTCGCTCGAACATATACGGCCCTCACCCCACTCCATTTCGGGACATAGTTCGCCCGGAGCGGTCGCCGACCACCGGCAGCCTGATGTAGGAAGTCGGAGAACATTCTGCTAACGGGAGTACGCCGGTGAGTGAGCCGCTACCAGGAGTGACCCCGTGAGCGAGCGCATCAAGGGGGTCACCGCGGCCGACGGCCGGGGCAAGTCCATGTACCGATGCGCGGCCCGAGGGAACAGGGCCGCCGAGCGAAGTGGGGAGGACGCATGAGCGTCACCACCCTCGTCCTGCTACTGGCCGCGGCCACCGCCGTGGCGCTGGGCGCCGTCGCCCTGCGCACCGCCCGTGCCCTGCACCGTCAGATCGCCGAGCTGCACGCAGAACTCGTCGCCGCCCGTCAGGACGTCGCCGCGCGCACCGAGATGGCACACCCGGCCGCCGCGGCCATCCCGGCCGCCCGGACCGTCCCGGCCGCCGAGACCCCGCTCGCGGACATACGTGCCGCCGTCGCGGATGCGCTCGCCGAGGAGCGGGAGCGCGAACTGGCCGAGGCCCGGGCGTTCTGGGCCGCACAGGAGGCCAGGGACGCCGCCGACGCCCCCTCCCTGCTCGGCGGTCTCGCCGGCCTCGGCGACGAGAGCCCGCTGGACGCCCGCGCCGACCAGCGCGAGCTGCCCGAGCGCCCGGAGTCCGAGCGCTTCGACACCCACCCGTTCCTGCCCCGCCAGGCGGACTGGGCCGGTCTGGAGCCGCTGCTGGGGCCGGACGCCCTGGAGTCCGTCGAGGCACTGGACGCGCCCGAGTGGGAACCCGTCGAGGAGACCGAGTCCGCCGAACTGGCCGCCGCGCGCCGGCGCCACCCCTCGCACCCGGACTTCTCCCCGTCCCCGGTGCTCAGTGATCACGAGCGCACGGTCGCGCGCCTCGAAGAGCTGGCACAGCAGGCCACCCCGCTCGCGGATGTGCGCCCCGGCCCGCTGGGCACCCTGGACGTCTACGTCTTCACCGACGGCACCACGCTCTGCCTGACCCCCGGGCAGCGCGAGACCGCGGAGCGGGTGGCCGGCGCACTGCAGGCGGGGCACTGTCCGGTGCTGCTGGGCGGCTCCGGCATCTCCGGTGCGTATGCGCTGACCTTCTCCTGGGGCGAATGCCGCGAGGAGAGCGTCTACATCCTCGCCGACCGCGTCATCGCCTCGCTCTGATCCGGCGCGGCGGCTCCCGCTAGCAGCGGTCCGCCGCAGCCCGTACCCATCGCACGGCCTCCGCCAGCTCCTCGGCGGGGGCCACTTTTGCGTCAGATTCGGCCGGTTCGTCGGCCACCCGGGCCGCCGCGGCCCGCAGCGCCTCGACGAGATCGTGTCCGGCCACCGCCAGCTGGTCGCCGGCCGCGAACATCCCGGCGTCCGGCATCTCGTGCGGGGGCCGTCCCGGCTGCTCGATCAGCTGTGCACGGGTCGCCAACTGCCGTGCCAGGGCGAGCCCTTCGGCCGCGGCGCCGCGGCCGAGCGCGCTCTGCGGCAGCGACCTGAGGCGGTCGGCGAGGGCGTCCACGGCGGTCTGCAAGGGGGTCACGTCAAGCACGTCGTGAGCCTATGCGCCACTCCCGGGTGGTTGCCAACGCCCGAACGCTCAGGCACGGTGGGCTGAAGTACCAGCATCGACCGCGTCCGGAGGCGCCGATGTCTCAGCTCTTCTCCGAAGAGACCCACCGGAACATGCTCTCCCGTATCCCGCACTGCACAGGCCGGGAAATCTCCGACTGGCTCCGTACCGTTGACGAAGGCCCCGCTCTCTTCCGCTTCGACGAAAAGGTCAGCTGGCTCCGCGGCGAGCACAATCTCGCCTACGGACATGCCAAGGCAATCGTTCATGAACACGATCTCAGGCGTGCTGCGCGGAAGTTCTGACCGCCGATGACGGGCTTAAGGGCCCCTCCGGCGCAGGACACGCGACATCCCTCATGCCAAGGGCCCGCAGGCAACAGCCTGCGGGCCCTTCGGCGTGGCGCTCAGGGGCGCCGGACGGGTCAGTCGCCCCGGAGGATCGAGATCAGCCGGAGCATCTCCATGTAGATCCACACCAGCGTCAGGGTCAGACCGAACGCCGCCAGCCAGGACTCCTCGCGCGGCGCGCCGTAGGTGACGCCGTCCTCGACCTGCTTGAAGTCCAGCGCCAGGAACAGCGCGCCGAGGACCACGCCCACGATGCCGAAGACGATGCCCAGGCCGCCGCTGCGGAAGCCGAGGCCGTCACCGCCGCCGAACACCATGAACAGCACGTTGACCAGCGACAGCAGGACGAAGCCCATGGCGGCGATCATGACGAAGCGGGTGAAGCGGGCGGTGACCCGCACGATCCGCGTCTTGTAGGCGACCAGCATGGCGACGAACACCGCCATCGTGCCCAGCACCGCCTGCATGGGGGCGCCGTTCATCCGCGGCAGGTCGTTGATGAAGCCGCTGAGCGCGCCGAGGAAGAGCCCCTCCAGCGCCGCGTACGACAGGATCAGCGCGGGCGAGGGCTTGCGCTTGAAGGACTGGACGAACGCCAGCACCATCGCGACCAGGCCGGCGCCGACCGCGAAGCCGAGGCTCCCGGTCAGGAAGAGCCAGCCGACGGTGGCGCCGGCGATGACCGTGCCGAGCGTCATGGCGGTCCGCGCGACGACGTCGTCCATCGTCATCGGGCGGGTCTGCGGCGTGTACTGCGGCGGTGCGTGGGTGACGTGCTGCTGGCCCTGGGCGTACGGGTTCGTCGCGTCCGCCGCGTAGGGGTTGCCGCCCTGCGCGTACGGGTTCGCGCCGGCGTACGGCGGTGCGGCGGGGCCCCCGGCCTGCGGCGGTGCGTTGAAGCCCGCGTAGCCGGTGTCGCGGCTGAACCCCCGTCGCGAGAAGACCGGGTTGCTGCTCCTCATCTCACTCCTCCATGGCCGCCCTGCGCGGCCTTGACGGCAAGCGTAATGGCTTGGCAAAGGCGCGTCGCTCGTTCTTGAGCAGGATCTTCCCTGATCGCGGGACGGCGCATCCACCATGAGGAGGACGTCCGGGAGGCCGGAGAGGTGCCCGCGGCAGGGTCCGGACCGCGTCGCGCCGTCGGCCCGCCGTCCTGCTGACACAGCGTCACGTCACCCTGTCCGGTATTCCCGGGTATTTCGCTCCCTTACCGCCTTCTTGCCGCGCTCTTGTCATCGTCTGTTGTCCTCGTCCGTGGTCAACGGGTGATGCCGCCGCACTCGAACTGGGATTTTCCTTCTGCTCCGCGCGGGGCTCCTTCCCGCCGCATGACGAACGGAATCCGATAAATGTCTGATCGCAACGGACGTCACATGGCACGGCAGGCAACCGATTCGCGGGAGGGGTCGTCTTTCCTCCCGTCCGGAGCCTGCCCTGGTGGGTGGATCCGCAGGGCTGACGCATGGTCAGGATCCGAACCCCGGAGTGCCCCTTCTCGACGCCCCCGTGGCTCACCGTACGTAGTGCCATGGGCGCGATCGGTTGTAATCCGAGGGTACAGACAGGGCTATTCTGGCGGGAAACAGCAGCGAAAGAGGGTTGAGATGCCTGTGCCTGACGTCTCAGTAGTCGTCATCGTCTACAACGACGCCGACCGGTTGCCGACCGCGATCCAGTCCGTGCTGGATCAAACGCTCCGGGACGTCGAGGTGGTGATCGTCGACGACTGCAGCACAGACCGCTCTTTCGAAGTGGCGCAGCGGTTCGCCGCCGAGCACCCCGGGCGGGTCAGGGCCATCCAGCTGCCGGAGAACAGTGGTGCGGTGGGCGAGCCGCGGAATGTCGGCATCGAGCACGCCCAGGGCCGGTACGTCATGTTCCTGGACAGCGATGACGTCCTGGAACTCAATGCGTGCCGCAATATGCTGGAGGCCGCCGAGAAATCCGGGTCGGATATCGTTTCCGGCCTGTGTGTCCGGCTGCACAAGGACACCCGCAATCAGAAGCGCGACGAATGGTACGCCTGGCTGTACTCCACGACCCGCACCGTGGAGTCCGTCACGGAATTGCCGGACCTGTTTGTCTGGGACACCTTGTCCACCAATAAGTGCTATCGCCGAGAATTCCTTATCGAGAACAATCTCCGCTTTCCCAAGGGGATTTTCTACGAGGACCTGATCTTTATTGCCGCTGCCTATCTCTCGGCGCGCCGCATCACCCTGATCCCCAATCAGGTCTATTTCTGGCACGTATACCAGCGGGCCGCCGTGAAGTCGGTGTCGAACCGACGCCACGAAATGGCCAACTATGCGCACCGGCTGGAGATCCACCGGCGCATCGACGCACTGCTGGCGGAGCGCGGGCTGGACGACATAAAGCTCGCCAAGGACGTGAAATTCCTCAAGCACGATCTGGTGCTGTACCTGCGGGACCTGCCCTTCCGCGACGATGCGTATCGCCGGGAGTTCGCCGAGCTCTCCCGGGAATACCTCGCGAGCATCGCCCCCGAGGCGTACGAGCACGTCCAGCCGATCCAGGCCATCTGCGCCTACCTGCTCCAGAAGGGCGACTGGGACAACCTGATCCCGGCGGTCGACACGCTCATCAACCGCGCCAAGGTCTCCTCCCCGCTCACCGAGCACGACGGCCGGATCTACTGGTGCGACGGCCATTTCGATGACGCGTTCGGGCGCGAGGTGCTGGACGTGACCGACGTCGGCTACCACGAGAAGCCGGTCAACCAGCTGTTCCTGCGCAATCAGCTCACCGGCTTCCGCTCCTCCGGCCGGTCCGTCGCCCTGACCGGGCAGATCACCAACCCGCTCGGCGTCATCCCGCCGGACGCCACGCTGAAGGGCGAGCTGGAGTTCAGCGCCCGTCGGCGCAGTCTGCAGTCCTTCCACTTCCCCGTGCGGGTGCTGCGCCACGACGGCGACACCGTCCACTGGGAGGCCGCCGCGGACCTCACCGCGAAGCTGCGCCCGCTGGGCATCGTCGACACCATCTGGGACGTACGGCTGCGCCTGGACGTGAACGGGGTGCGCACCACCACCCGGCTCACCGTCGCCGACACCGAGCTGTCCGGCGGGCTGCCGGTGCGGCCGCGGCTGACGCGGATGGTCGCCGATCATCTGGAGCCGCATGCCTCGGCCAAGGGGCATCTGGCGTTCCGCCTGGTCAGCGAGGGACGTAACGCCGAGCGGGTGCAGGAGCTGATCACCCGCGGGGTGCAGGGCAAGCCGGGGACGCTGGCCAAGACCGGGTACCGCAAGGCGAAGGCGCTGCGGCAGAAGGTCGTCTCCGGCGACAACAAGCTGCGCGCCTACCACGAGGTGTTCAGCCGGCTGCCGATCAAGAAGCGCACGGTGGTCTTCGAGAGCCACCTGGGCAAGCAGTACAGCGACAGCCCGCGCGCCCTCTACGAGGAGATGCGCCGGCAGGGCCTGGACTTCGAGGCGATCTGGTCGTACGCCGGGTCCCCGGAGGGCTTCCCGAAGGACGCCACCCTGGTCAAGCGCTGGTCCCTGCCCTATCTCAAGGCGCTGGCGCAGGCCGAGTTCTGGGTCGACAACCAGAGCTACCCGCTCAAGCTCACCAAGCGCCCGGAGACCACCTACGTCCAGACCTGGCACGGCTCGGCGCTGAAGAACATGGGCTTCGACATGCCGTCGCTCAAGGCGCAGACCCGGGAGCAGCAGGCCGAGCAGCAGCGTTCGCTGGACCGCTTCGACCGCTTCCTGATCCGCTCCGAGCACGATGTGCGCACCCTGGCCAAGGCCTTCCGGCTCAAGGAGAAGACACTGCTGCGGGTGGGCTACCCGCGCAATGACGCACTGGTCCGCGCCCGCCAGCGGGAAACGGAGCTGGGTCGGCGTGAACGCGGGCCGCTGGCCGCGGAGTTGGGCATTCCCGAGGACCGCACCGTACTGCTTTACGCGCCGACGTTCCGCAAGGCGGGCGGCCGGCACGGGCGCTTCGAATTGCCCTTTGACGTAGAGCGTTTCGCCGACCAGTTCGGCGACCGCTATGTCCTCCTGGTGCGCTCGCACTACCTCAATCACGTGGTGCTGCCGCCGACCGTCGCGGGCCGGGTCATCGATGTCTCGGCGCGTCATGACGTGACGCCCCTGCTGGAGCTGGCCGACGGGCTCATCACGGACTATTCGTCGGTGATGTTCGACTACGCGCTGCTCGACCGGCCGCTGGTGTTCTTCACCTACGACTATGACGAGTACGTGCACGAGGGCCGCGGCACCTACTTCGATCTGCTGGAGCATGCGCCGGGCCCGGTGGTCCGCACCGAGGACGATTTCCACAAGGCGATCAAGTCGTTCGAGTCGCAGGCGCTGGACTATACGAAGAGCCGCCAGGAATTCATCGCCAAGTTCGGCGAATACGACCGGGGCGACGCCGCCAAGAGCATCGTCGATCAGTTCTTTGCGCAGTGGAGCCGTTGATGACCAAGCCGAACGCAGCCGAACCGCGGGACATCTTCTTCGTCTCCAACAGCGTCAATGAGATGGGCGGCGTCACCAGCTGGTCGCACCAGATGGCGCGCCTGTTCAGCGAGCGGGGCCACCGGGTGCACATCGTCGGTGTGGTGCCGCCCCCCGAGGGCCGGGTCCATGAGCTCGCCCCCGACGTGCCGTTCAAGACGACCACGCTCTACACGGAGCACCCGCCCTCCGTCCGGCCCGTACGCGGCCTCAAGGACAAGCTCAACCTCGTCGAGCAGCGCCGCCGGGCCGCCCGCGAGGCCGGTATGCAGGAGCAGGCCGCCAAGATGAGCGCGCTGTTCCGGGCGGCGAAGCCGGGCGGGGTGGTGATCGTCACCCAGGTGTGGGCGATGGAGTGGGTCGCGCTGGCCGACACCGCCGGGCTGACGGTGATCGGAATGAGCCATGAATCCTTCGACACCTGCCGCAAGTCGTCCCGCTTCGCTCGGGTCAAGCGGTTTTACGAGGATGTCGACCGGATGCTGACGCTCACCCGCGAGGACGCCGACCGCTGGATCCGGCAGCGGATGGACAACGTCGGCTTCATGCCGAACCCGCTGCCGTTCTTCCCCGAGGTCCCCTCGGACCGCTCCCACAAGTGCGTGGTCAGCATCGGCCGGCTCCACGAGGAGAAGGGCGTGGACCTGCTGCTGGAGGCTTGGGCGAAGGTCTCGCCGCAGCACCCCGACTGGACGCTGCGGATCTACGGCTCCGGCGAAGAGGAGGAGGCCCTGCGCAAGCAGGCCGCGGAGCTGGGCATTACGGACACGGTCGACTGGATGGGCCGGACCGGCGATGTTCCCGGGGCGCTGCGGGAGAGCGCGGTGTTCGCGCTCAGCTCGCGCGGCGAGGGCTTCCCGCTGGCTCCCATGGAGGCGATGGCGACCGCCGTCCCGTGTGTGGCGTTCGATGTGGCGCCGGGTGTTCACGAGATCATTTCGGACGGTGTGGACGGACTGCTCGCACCTCCGGGCAACATCACCGAATTCGCCCGCCACCTGGACACCCTGATGTCCGACAAGGACCTCCGGGACACCATGGGCGAGGCGGCGCGGACGAACATCCAGCGGTTCTCCACGGAGGAGATCGTTCCCCGCTGGGAGAGTCTGTTCGCGCTCTTGGAGCGCTGAGCGGGGCCGCTTGCGGTGTGAGAGAGGTCACTTCCGACTGCGGGTGACCCCTCTCACGCCATGGCCACAACGGTGCTCCGGAGCCGCTAATTCCGGGCTTTTTGAGGGCCGAGCCGTGCGGGACCGCCGCGTCCGCCCCGGTCAGCGGCACTGTCACGGCTCGGTCCAAGCATTGGCCGGAATTGGTCAGACCCCTAGCGTGTGCGCATGGATCTGACGCAGACCACGCACCGGCCCAGTGCGCCCTGGCGCCCGTCCGCAGGATTGGCGTTCCTCCAGGAGGCGACCCGCACCCAACGCCTCACGGGAGCGATCGCCCCCAGCAGCCGGCGGCTGGCCACCCGGCTCGCGGTCCCCCTGCGGGAGCGGAAGCCCAGCAACCCTGCCGCGATATTGGAGGTCGGCGCCGGCACCGGCACGGTCACCCGCGCCCTGGCCCGGCTCGTCGGACCCGCGGACCAGCTGGACGTGGTCGAGGTCAACCCCAGTTTCGTCCGGATACTCACCGAATCCATGGAGACCGACCCAGATCTGTCCGGGGCCGCTCCGCAGATCCGGCTCGTGCCCGAGTCGATCACGGACATGCACCTCGCCCCGCACAGCTACGACGTCATCGTCTCCTGCCTGCCCTTCGCGAACTTCGAACCGGACGTGGTCGAGTCGATCTTCGAGCGCTACCTCTCCGCGCTCACCCCGGGCGGGCATCTGACCTACTTCCGCTATCTCGGCACCCAGGTCGCCCGCACCGTCTTCAGCCGCCGTACGGAGATCACCCGCCATCGGGCGGTCACCGCCGTCATGGAGGACTTCGAGCACCGCTACGGGGTCCACCACTCGACGGTCTGGGGCAACCTCCCTCCCGCACAGGTCCAGACCCTGCGGGCACCCGCCCCGCGGACGACCCCGCCCGCCCCGGTGGCCACCGCCTGACCCCACCCACCCACGCGGCCACCCACGCGGCCAGCCTCCCGGCTCCCGGCTCCCGGCTCCCGGCTCCCGGCTCCCGGCTCCCGGCTCCCGGCTCCCGGCTCCCGGCTCAGGGTCTCCCTGAGACGCCCTCCGGGGCGCACCCAGCATGCCCACGCGCCCCCGTATGCATTCCGTGCGCCGGGAATTCCGGAAGCGGGCCGGAATGCTGCCGGCCGTCTCCTGAAGTGCGCTCGCCCGGAAGCCGACAAGGCGACGGCGCACGTACCAAACACGTGCGCCCCAGAAGGCTGATCGGCATCACGGGATGGCATCACAAGGCATTTGCCTTTGCCGTCCGTTACATGCCGCGGTCCGTACTGCCGAAAGGGCACGAAACCCGCGGCGCCCGGAAATAGCAGAAACCCGCGTGCGGGCCGCAGGGCCGACCGGGTCCCGCCGGCCGTGCGCCGGTCGTACGTCGGCCACCGCGCCCGCCGGAGCCTCCTCGGCTCCGGCCGTCCCGCACCCGTCCGGCATCTCCTCGTACGGGCACGGAGCGGCCGGACGCGGGACGGCAACGGAGCCCCCGCACGGACGCCCCTGCGGCCCCGACGCGTCGTCAACTCCGGGCACGGGGCTGCCGGAAGAACTTCTGACCGTCCCTCACGAGAACGCCCGTGCCCTGCACGGAAGGACGCCGCGGACGACACCTCCGACCGCGGCGCGGCAGCGAGCTGCCAAGAGTCGTGGCGCCTCGGTCAACTGCCGTACGGCGCACCGGGTGTTCACGCCCCCGAAAGCGCGACCTCGCTTGCCGTTGCCCTGGATACCGGTCCGCTTCCCGTGGTCGAAGCGGGAAGACGCACAGCAATTTGCGATTCAGTTGATGCTTCACCCAAAATCGCCTTTTGGGTGGTGCCCGGAGCCGGACTTGAACCGGCACGGCCCGTAGGCCAGCGAGGTTTAAGCTCGCCGTGTCTGCATTCCACCATCCGGGCCTGGGATCCCCCATGCCGCCTCAAAGAGGGCAGCACGAGCGTAGCCCGCAGCGCACCACACAGTTCGGCCGCTCTTCCCGAGGTTGTCTTATTTTATTGGCAACTGAGGGAGCATCAGTGCCCGGTACAGGCCTTCGGCACATGCCTGAAGCCCGCCTACGCGGGGAAGCCCCCCGACGCAATTTCATGCCTGAATTGACGGAAACTCGACGCCCCCTCGACACCCCGTCACCGCGGCGGGCCCGCCCCTCCGGCTGCTGCGGGCGCAGCAGCCGCATCGGGGCCCCGTCTCCTCCCCAGGGATGACCGGTCGGACCGCGGCTACGCCCCAGGGGTGGTCCAGGACGGTCACAACGGTTGACGTCCCCGGGCCGATGCCTGATCCACGATGGAAATGTCCGCCTCCGCTCCGCGGCCCGCGCCCGCGCGGCCGCCCGAACCAGGCCCTTCCACCCGACAGGAGCTCCTTCCCGTGACCCCGACCCACTCCGGCGTAACCACCGCCCAGCGCGCCACCGCAGTGGCTGCCCGCGCCACGGATCTCAGCAAGGTGTACGGACAGGGCGAGACCCAGGTGGTCGCCCTGGACGCGGTCTCCGTCGACTTCCACCAGGCCCAGTTCACCGCGATCATGGGCCCCTCCGGGTCCGGCAAGTCGACGTTGATGCACTGCATGGCCGGGCTGGACTCGATATCCGGCGGCTCCGCGCGCATCGGCGACACCGAACTGACCGGGCTGAAGGACAAGAAGCTCACCCAGCTCAGGCGCGACAAGATCGGCTTCATCTTCCAGGCGTTCAATCTGCTGCCGACCCTGAACGCCCTGGAGAACATCACCCTGCCCATGGACATCGCGGGCCGTAAGCCGGACCGCGCCTGGCTGGACCGGGTCGTGGAGACCGTCGGCCTGTCCGGCCGCCTCAAGCACCGCCCCAGCCAGCTCTCCGGCGGCCAGCAGCAGCGGGTCGCGGTCGCCCGGGCGCTCGCCTCCCGGCCCGAGATCATCTTCGCCGACGAGCCCACCGGAAACCTCGACTCGCGCTCCGGCGCCGAGGTCCTCGGCTTTCTGCGCAACTCGGTGCGGGAACTGGGCCAGACCGTGGTGATGGTGACCCACGACCCGGTCGCCGCCTCCTACGCGAACCGCGTCGTCTTCCTCGCCGACGGCCGGATCGTCGACGACATGCCCGATCCGACCGCCGACCTGGTGCTGGAGCGGATGAAGGGCTTCGACGCCAAGCGCCGCACGAGCTGATCAGCAGCCGTCACCTGACCTTTGGCCCTCTCCTCCAGGACTGACCCCCATGTTCCGTACCGCCTTGCGCAACGTGCTTGCGCACAAGGCCCGGCTGCTGATGACCGTCCTCGCCGTGATGCTCGGCGTGGCCTTCGTCTCCGGCACCCTGGTCTTCACCTCGACCATCTCCGACGCGTACCAGGCCAGCTCGCAAAAGGGCTACGACAACGTCGACGTCGCCGTCCACCCGCAGTCCTCCGACAGCCGGCGCGGCGCCCCCGGCGCGGAGCCGAAGCTCGACCAGAAGCTGCTCGACAAGGCCGCCCACGTGCCCGGCGCCGCGTCCGCCACCGGCACCGTCTCCGGCTTCACCGCCATCGCCGACAAGAAGGGCGAGCTGCTCGGCAGCGGCTTCTCGACCACGGGCGGCAACTACTTCCCCGGCAAGGACGGCAAGGACGCCCGCTACCCGATGCGCAGCGGTGCCGCCCCCAAGGGTCCGCACGAGTTCGCGCTGGACGCCCACACCGCGGACAAGGCCGGCTACAAGGTCGGTGACACCGTCCGGCTCTCCGTCGACGGGCCGGTCCGCGAGCAGAAGCTGACCGGCATCTTCACCACCGACGACGGGGCGGTCGCGGCCGGCGGCAGCCTCGCGCTGTTCGACACCCCGACCGCCCAGAAGCTCTTCGCCATGCCGGGCGGCTTCAGCGAGATCGACGTCAAGGCCGCGCCGGGCACCTCGCAGAACGCCCTGAAGTCCGCGGTCGACAAGGTCCTGCCCCAGGGCGCCGCCGAGGCCACCACCGGCAAGCAGCTCGCCGACGACCAGGCCGAGATGATCGCCAAGAGCATGGACGGCATGAAGACCGCCCTGCTCGCCTTCGCCGGTATCGCGCTCTTCGTCGGCGTGTTCATCATCGCCAACACCTTCACCATGCTGGTCGCCCAGCGCACCAAGGAGCTGGCGCTGCTGCGCGCGGTCGGCGCCAGCCGCCGCCAGGTCACCCGCTCGGTGCTGATGGAGGCGTTCGTCGTCGGCGCGGTCGCCGCGGTCACCGGCCTGGCCGCCGGTATCGGGATCGGCGCCGGCCTGCGGGAATTGATGAGCAGCACCGGTGCGACCGTCCCCGACGGCCCCCTGGTGATCTCGCCGTCCACGGTCCTGGCCTCGTTCCTCGTCGGCATCGTCATCACCGTCCTGGCCGCCTGGCTGCCGGGCCGCCGCGCCGCCAAGATCCCGCCGGTCGCCGCGATGAACAGCGTGCACGCCGCCGCCACCACCAAGTCGCTCGTCGTACGGAACACCATCGGCGCGCTGTTCGCGGGCGCCGGCGCCGCCGGGGTGCTGGTCGCCACCGGCATGTCCGACGGCAGGACCATGATGGGCGCGGGCGCGGTCCTCCTGCTGATCGGCGTGTTCATCCTGACGCCGCTGCTGTCCCGGCCGCTGATCGCGCTGGCCGCACCCGTGCTGCGGGCCTTCGGTATCTCCGGCGGCCTCGCCCGGCAGAACGCGGTGCGCAATCCGCGCCGTACGGCCGCCACGGCCTCCGCGCTGATGGTCGGGCTGACGCTGATCACCGGCCTGACGGTGATCGCGGGCAGCGTGCAGACGAGCATCGACAAGATGGCCACCGACTCGCTCACGGCCGACTACGTCGTCTCCATGACCAACAACCTTCCGCTCTCCCCGGACGTGGCCAAGAAGCTCGACGGCCTGGACGAGGTCACCGCCGTCAGCCCGCTGCGCATCTCCCCGTCCCGGATCGACGGTGCCGACAAGTCTCTGACCGGCGTCAACGGCAAGGACTTCGGCAAGGTCACCCGGCTCGACTTCACCCAGGGCTCCCTCGGCGACCTGCACGGCGGCCGGGTGGTCGTGGACGATGCCACCGCCAAGAAGAAGGGCTGGCAACCCGGTTCCCGCTTCCTGGTGACGTTCGCGGACGGCAAGACGGGCACGCTGACCGTCTCGGGCGTCTACAAGGGCAACCAGTTGATCAACGGCATCATCGTGGACAACGCCACCCTGGCCCCGCATCAGCAGCAGGCCACGGACCGGCAGGTGATGGTCAAGACCAAGGACGGCACCACCGACGCCGCCAAGGAATCGCTGGTCAAGGGGCTCGGCAAGAACCCGGCGCTCACCGTCTCCGACAAGAAGGACATCTCCGAAGAGATCGCCAAGGCGTTCAGCCTGATGCTGAACATGCTCTACGGGCTGCTGGCCATGGCCGTGATCGTCGCGGTGCTCGGTGTCATCAACACCCTGGCGATGTCGGTCTTCGAGCGCTCGCAGGAGATCGGCATGCTGCGCGCCATCGGCCTGGACCGCCGCGGCATCAAGCGCATGGTGCGCCTGGAGTCGCTGGTGATCTCCCTCTTCGGCGGCGTGCTCGGCATCGGCCTGGGCGTCTTCTTCGGCTGGGCGGCCGGTGAGCTGATCAGCGGCTCACTGGCGACGTACGAACTGGTGCTGCCCTGGGGCCGGATGGGCATCTTCCTCGGGCTGGCCGCGGTCGTCGGCGTACTCGCCGCGCTGTGGCCGGCGCGGCGGGCGGCCCGGCTCAACATGCTGGCCGCGATCAAGGCCGAGTAGCCGGTGCCGGTGTGCCGGGTCCGACCGGGCCCGGCACACCGCGCCTCAGGCGGACCAGATGCGCGTCCGGAGCGGCAGCGCGGAGTCGCCGCCATCGGGCGTCTTCACGGCCAGCACCTGATTGACTCCTATGCGGTTCCGCTCGAACGACAGGGCCGAGGCCGCCATGTAGAGCCGCCAGACCCGGGCCCGCCCCGGTGACGTGAGCCGCGCCGCCTGCTCCCAGTGCTGCTCCAGGTTGACCACCCACTGCCGCAGCGTCCGTGCATAGTGCTCCCGGATCGCCTCCACGTCCCGCACCTCGAACCCGGCCTCCTCCAGCTGGCCGACGGTCCGGCCGAGCGGCGCCAGTTCGCCGTCCGGGAAGACATAGCGGTCGATGAACTCATCGACGTGGTAGGCCTCCTCGTCCGCGACCGGCCGCCGGGCGATCTGGTGGTTGAGCAGCCGCCCGCCGGGCTTGAGCAGGGAGTACAGCGCGCCGGCGTACTCCGCGTACTGCGTCCGGCCGACGTGTTCGGCCATCCCGACCGAGGAGATCGCGTCGAACGGCTCGTCGTGGACCTCGCGGTAGTCCTGCACCCGGATCTCGATCCGGTCGGCCAGCCCGGCCTCGGCGACGCGCTTGCGGGCGAAGGTGGCCTGCTCCTCGGAGAGGGTGATGCCGACCGCCCGCACGCCGTACTCGCGGACCGCGTGCAGCACCATCGAGCCCCAGCCGCAGCCCACGTCCAGCAGCCGCATGCCCTCCTGGAGACCGAGCTTGCGGCAGATCAGGTCGAGCTTGCCGCGCTGGGCGTCCTCCAGGGTGGCGACACCCTGGTCGGCGGTCCCCCAGTACGCGCAGGAGTAGACCATGGACGGGCCCAGCACCAGGGCGTAGAAGTCGTTGCCGACGTCGTAGTGGTGGCTGATGGCCTCCTTGTCGCGCCGCAGGGTGTGCAGCGGCCCACGGCGCCGTCTGACCTCTTCCGCGGGCGGTGCCGGCGGGACCGGGGCGCCGGCCAGCGTCAGCAGCTGCCGGGCGGCGGCGCGCATCTCCGGGCGGGCCAGGGCGCGCAGCACGGCGGCGCGCTGCGGTCCGGGGCTGCCGGGGCGCTCCCAGATGAGTCCGGCGAGCAGATCGAGTGCGGCGTAGAGGTCGCCCTCGATGTCGAGGTCGCCGGCCACCCAGGCGCGGGCCAGGCCCAGCTCGCCCGGCCGGAACAGCATCCGGCGCAGCGCGCGGCGATGGCGGATGACGAGCGTGGGTGCCCCCGGCGGGCCGGACTCGCTGCGGTCCCAGGCGCGGATGCGCACCGGCAGCGGCGCTCCCAGTACCTCCTCGGCGAGCTTGGTGAGCCGTCCAGCGGCGTCGGCCATGTCGCACACCTCCGTGTTGACGAGTCGGGCAAAAAAGATTCACCCACCACGTAAACGCCAATGAAGCGCCCAGTTAGTCCCGTTCGCACGTAAGAGAACCGCAAACTGCCCGTCTTCCGCCAGAGCGGACACGCCAAAGGGCGCCCGCCCCACGGATGGCGGACGCCCTTCGGGCTGGTCGGAGTACCCGACCGGGGTTTCAGGAAGCCTTGGCCTTCGGCTTGTCGGCGTCGGCCGCGGCAGCCGGAGCGGGGGCCGGCTTGGCCGCCTCGTAGAACTCCTCGCGGGGGTTCTCCATGGCGCCGAGCGAGACGACCTCGCGCTTGAGGAACATGGCCAGCGTCCAGTCGGCGAAGACCCGGATCTTGCGGTTGAACGTCGGCATCGCCATGCCGTGGTACGCGCGGTGCATGTACCAGGCGAGACGGCCCTTGAGCTTGATCTTCATCTTGCCCATGACGATCATCGCGACGCCCTTGTGCAGGCCCAGACCGGCGACCGCACCCTTGTTGGCGTGGCTGTATTCCTTCTGCGGGAAGCCGCGCATCCCGGACACCACGTTGTCGCCGAGGACCTTGGACTGCCGCAGCGCGTGCTGCGCGTTCGGCGGGCACCAGGCGTTCTCGTTGCCGTTCTTGCGCCCGACCAGGTCCGGGACCTGGGCGTTGTCGCCGGCGGCCCAGATGTAGTCGGTGCCCTGCACCTGGAGGGTGGCGGCGGTGTCGACGTGGCCACGCGGGCCGAGCGGCAGACCGAAGCGGGACAGCGCCGGGTTCGGCTTGACGCCCGCGGTCCACACGATGGTGTTGGAGTCGACCTCAAGGCCGTTGTTGAGCTTCACATGGCCGTCGACGCAGGAGTCCATGCCGGTCTTGAGGTAGACCTCGACACCGCGGCTCTCCAGGTGCTCCTTGCCGTACGCACCGAGCTTGGGACCGACCTCGGGGAGGATCTTGTCGGCGACGTCGACCAGCAGGAAGCGCATGTCCTCGCGCTTCACGTTGTTGTAGTACTTCGCGGCATCGCGGGCCATGTCCTCGACCTCGCCCACGGTCTCCGCACCCGCGAAGCCACCGCCGACGAAGACGAAGGTCAGCGCCTTGCGGCGGACCTCTTCATCGGTCGTGGAGTCGGCCTTGTCCAGCTGCTCCAGCACGTGGTTGCGCAGGCCGATGGCCTCTTCCACGCCCTTCATCCCGATGCCGTTCTCGGCCAGGCCGGGGATCGGGAAGGTACGGGAGACCGCGCCCATCGCGATGACCAGGTAGTCGAAGGGCAGCTCGTACGCCTCGCCGACCAGCGGGGCGACGGTGGCGACCTTGCGGTCCTGGTCGATGGTGGTGACCCGGCCGGTGAGGACCTCCGCCTTGGGGAGCACACGTCGTAGCGGCACCACGACATGGCGGGGGGAGATGCTGCCGGCTGCAGCTTCAGGGAGGAAGGGCTGGTACGTCATGTACGAGCGCGGGTCGACGACCGTGACGGTCGCCTCGCCGTACCGCATCTTCTTGAGGATGCGACGTGCCGCGTACAGGCCTACGTACCCACCGCCTACAACGAGGATCCTGGGACGCTCCGTGGTGCTCATGCAATCGAGTATCCACCCCCACATGGGGGGTCGCTCGTGAGCCCCTTCACAAGCACCTGGGGGGCGTCTGCTACACTCCGCCGGCTTCGTGATCGACGCCATAGTTCAAGAGGGAACCACCTTGCCATGGCGGGCGTTGGAGACCCCTGTTGATCAGGGATTGTGGGCCGCCGGACGACTGGACCACAGTCTTGGGGCACGCACCGCCAACTCCCCGGGAGCCGCGCATTCTCCGGGTCGAGAGCGCCAAGGACCTTCGAACGAGGGCCGGACGATCAGATTCTTCGTCCAAGGAGCGGTTTTTTCATGTGAAGGATTTCACGAACTTTCTCCGCGGACCCCTTCGCGGAGCCTTCCGGAGGCCCCAAAAGCGCGCTCAGACGGGCGTCCTGCCCGCTCAAAGGGCTCCTCGGCAGAGGCCGTTGCCCGGCCTCTGCCGCACCCCGCGTCACTAGCCGGCGATGCTCCAGGCGATGCCGTCCAGGATGTCGTGCTCGCTGACGACGACCTCCCCGGCGCCCGTCCGCTCCATGATCGACAGCAGCACGAGCGCGCCCGCGGCGATCACATCGACCCGGCCCGGGTGCATGACCGGGATGGCCGCGCGCTCGGCATGGGTGGAGGACAGCAGCCGGCCGGTGATCTCGCGGACCTGCGCGAGGGAGAGCCGGGAGTGGTGAATCGCCTCGGAGTCGTAGCTCTCCAGGCCCAGCGCGATCGCGGCGACCGTGGTCACGGAGCCGGCCAAGCCCACGAGGGTGGCGGCCTCGCGCAGCGGGACGGTCTCCTCGGCGCGGTCCAGTGCCGCGGCGACATCCGCCTTTATGGCGGCGATCTGCCCGGCGGTCGGCGGGTCGGTGAGGGAGGCGTGCGAAGCACTCGTTGAGGGGCGGTGGCCGGGAGACGGGTGGGCCTCGCCCTCGTGCACCAGATGCCGCTCGGTCATCCGTACGCAGCCGACGTCGACCGAGCGGGCGGCGCGGACGGAGCCGTCGCCGAGGACGAACTCGGTCGAGCCGCCGCCGATGTCGACCACCAGGAAGGGCTGCTCCAGGTCCGTCCGCCCGGTCAGCTCCTTGGTGGCGCCGGTGTAGGAGAACTCCGCCTCCTGGTCACCCGTGATCACCTCGGGCTGCACGCCCAGGATGCCGACCACACCGCGCACGAAGTCCTCGCGGTTCTCCGCGTCCCGGGAGGCGGAGGTCGCCACGAAGCGGACCTGCTCGGCGCCCAGGCCCTTGATCACCGCGGCGTACTCCCGGCAGGCCGCGAAGGTGCGCTCCAGCGCCTCGGGCGCCAGCCGCCCGGTGCGGTCCACGCCCTGGCCCAGCCGGACGATCTGCATCCGGCGGTCGAGGTCCTTCAGCTCACCGGTCGCGGGGTCGGCGTCCGCGACCAGCAGCCGGATGGAGTTCGTACCGCAGTCGATGGCGGCGACCCGCTTCACGTGGCGTCTCCTTCGGGAGCGTCCTGGGCTTCGGGGGTGTTCCGGTCGTCGGAGGTGTCCTGGCACGGGGTCACGCACGGCCCCTTCCGCCACCACTCCGGGAGCATCGCGAGGGCCTCGTCACCGAGCGGGTTGACGCCCGGTCCGGCGGCCAGCGAGTGGCCGACGAGGACGTGCAGGCACTTGACCCGGTCGGGCATCCCGCCCGCGCTCGGGAAGCCCTGGAGCACCTCGATCGCGTCCCGCCGCCGGATGTAGTCCTCGTGGGCTGCCCGGTAGGCGGCGGCAAGCGCAGGGTCGGTCGCCAGCCGCTCGGACATCTCCTTCATCACGCCGTTCGCCTCCAGCGTGCCGATCGCGGAGGCCGCGCGCGGGCAGGTGAGGTAGTAGAGCGTGGGGAAGGGCGTGCCGTCCTCCAGGCGCGGCGCCGTCTCGACGACATCCGGCTGGCCGCAGGGGCAGCGGTGCGCGATGGCGCGCAGCCCGCGGGGCGGGCGGCCGAGCTGCTGCTTGAAGGCGGCGATGTCCGCGGCGGTGGGCTCGGTGGGCTCGGTCTGGGGCGGGGGGGTGTCCATGTGCGCTTTCGGTGAGGTGAGTGGTGAGCAGGGGCGGGCGGGCCGTCCTGCGTCCGACAGTACGGGCCGGCGCCCGCCGACGGTACGGGCCCGGCCCTACCGCTTGTCGGCCGAGTCGACGGCGTCCCAGAGATTGTCGTACCAGGGGGGCTGGGCGGCCTGCGGCCCCTTGGGTGCGGAGCCGGTGCCGGAGCCGTCCTGGACGAGGTATCCGGTCTCGCCCGGCATGACGTAGTGAAGGTGGCGGCGGGCCTGCTGGCGTACGAACTCCGGGTCCTGCCAGCGGGCCTTCTGCTCGCGCAGCCGCTCCAGGGCGGCGCCGGCGTCCTGGGCCTTGCGGCGCTGGTCGGCGATGTCGGAGCGCTGGGAGACGTACTGCCTTATCGGATAGGCGAGGGCGACGACCAGCGAGCACATCACCAGGGCCAGCAGGGCGGCGCGGCCGGTGAGGCGGTTGCGGCGGGGCGGGCGGGCGCGGTAGACGCGGGCGGCGGCCTGCTCGCCGAGCGCCTTGAGTCGGGTCGCGGTCGAGAACCGGTCCGCGGGCACGTCGTCTCCCCTTCACTGACGGACGCCTGACTGCTGAAGCAGACGCGTCCCCGGCAACGGTACGGGACCGTCGCCGGGGACGTACGGGGTGCTGGGCGGTTGTCTCGCCCGTTCAGCCCTTGCCGCCCCGGTGGGCCGGGGCGGCGGGCCGCCGTAGGTCAGCTGCCGTGACGGAACCGCGGGAAGGCGGAGCGGCCGGCGTAGACCGCGGCGTCGTCGAGGATCTCCTCGATGCGCAGCAGCTGGTTGTACTTGGCGACGCGCTCGGAGCGGGCCGGGGCGCCGGTCTTGATCTGGCCGCAGTTGGTGGCGACGGCGAGGTCGGCGATGGTGACGTCCTCGGTCTCACCGGAGCGGTGCGACATCATGCACTTGAAACCGTTGCGCTGAGCCAGCTCGACGGCGTCCAGGGTCTCGGTCAGCGAGCCGATCTGGTTGACCTTCACCAGCAGCGCGTTGGCGGAGCCCTCCTCGATGCCGCGGGCGAGGCGCTCGGGGTTGGTGACGAACAGGTCGTCGCCGACGAGCTGCACCTTGGCGCCGAGCTTGTCGGTGATGACCTTCCAGCCGGCCCAGTCGTCCTCGAACAGCGGGTCCTCGATGGAGACCAGCGGGTAGGCCGCCACCAGCTCCTCGTAGTACTCGGTCATCTCGGCGGCCGAGCGGTCCTTGCCCTCGAACTGGTACTTGCCGTCCTTGTAGAACTCGGAGGCGGCGACGTCCAGCGCGAGCGCGATGTCCTGGCCGGGGGCGTAACCGGCCTGCTTGATGGCCTCCAGGATGAGGTCGAGGGCCTCGCGGTTGGAGCCCAGGTTGGGGGCGAAGCCGCCCTCGTCACCGAGGCCGGTGGACAGCCCGCGCTCCTTCAGGACCTTCTTGAGGGTGTGGTAGACCTCGGCGCCCCAGCGCAGCGCCTCGGAGAAGGACTCCGCGCCGATCGGGGCGATCATGAACTCCTGGATGTCCACGTTGGAGTCGGCGTGCGAGCCGCCGTTCAGGATGTTCATCATCGGGACGGGCAGGACGTGCGCGTTCGGGCCGCCCAGGTAGCGGAACAGCGGGAGGTCGCTGGCCTCGGAGGCGGCGTGCGCGACGGCGAGGGAGACGCCGAGGATGGCGTTGGCACCGAGCGAGCCCTTGTTGTCGGTGGCGTCCAGGTCGAACATCGCCTGGTCGATCAGCCGCTGCTCGGTCGCGTCGTAGCCGACGAGCTCCGGGCCGATCTGCTCGATGACGGCCAGGACGGCCTTCTCCACGCCCTTGCCGAGGTAGCGGTTCGGGTCGCCGTCGCGAAGCTCGACGGCCTCGAAGGCACCGGTGGAGGCGCCGGACGGCACGGCGGCACGGCCGGTGCTGCCGTCGTCGAGGCCGACCTCGACCTCGACCGTGGGATTCCCTCGCGAGTCGAGAATTTCGCGGGCTACGACGACGTCGATCGACGGCACGTTGTCTCCTTCGTGGGTGTCTGGCGTTCTGCTGCATGAGCCTAACGGCCCCGGGCTCGTCCGCCTGCCCTTGGCCCGCTCCGTGGGACGGAATTGCCGAATGAAGAGCCCAAAGACCCAGTTCACGGGACCTTTGGGCCCTTGTTCGCCAACCGGGACAAGCAGTGGATCGCAGCCGGTCACCGGCGTGCGGCCGCAGCGGATCTCACCCGGGTGCGACCCGGGGTGTGAGAAACCCCGCCGCGGCGCGCTGGGGGAAGGGCGCGCCGGGCGGGGCTGTCTCACCAAGGAAGCGGGCCCGCCGCTCGGGCCTGCCGAAGTCCCGGTGAGGGGGTGGCTCAGACGTTGAGCTTCTGGCCCGGGAGGATCAGGTTCGGGTTGCCGCCGATGACCGACTTGTTGGCCTCGTAGACCGACTTCCAGCTGGTGCCGTGGGCCTTGGCGATCTTGGCGAGGGTGTCGCCCGCCTTGACGGTGTAGTTGCCGTGGCCCATGGACTTGCGCTCGGTGGAGCGCGAGGCACGCTGCTCGGGGGCGGCCGGGGCCTTCTTGGCCTCGGTCTTGGTGTCCTGCTGCGGGGCGGACTTGGTCTGCGCCGAGGAGCCGGAGGTGTCGACGTTCGCGGCGGGGCCGCCGGCGGTCAGGTTGCCGGCACCGGCGCAGCTCCAGGCGCCCGGACCCTGGATGGCGAGGAGCTTCTCGGCGGCGGCGATCTGCTGGCTCTTGGAGGCCAGGTCGGCACGCGGCGCGTACTGGGTACCGCCGGCGGCGGCCCAGCTGGAGTTGGAGAACTGCAGGCCACCGTAGTAGCCGTTACCGGTGTTGATCGACCAGTTGCCGCCGGACTCGCACTGGGCGACCTTGTCCCAGGTGCTGACGGAGGCGGCGGAGGCGGAGGTGGCGCCCATCAGCGGGACGGCCACGGCAGCGCCGGCGATACCGGCGAGGGTGGCGACGCGGACGGCCTTGGAGCGACGACTGTGCTTGCCCTTGTTGATCAGCATGGTTCGTTCGTTTCCTCACCGGCGCCTACGAGGTGAGCTGTCGGGTTCGGGCTGTGAGTTGCCCGGCCGTCCGCGCTGACGCTTCTGGCTTCACCCCAAGCCGGTCGCCCGCTTTCACGGGCGGGGCCGGCACTTACCTTGGTTCCCCCGCTCCTGCCTACGGCGCTTGCGCGTCAACTGCCCCCGATCACCGGCAGGATTCGGCGTGTGACCGGAGGGCCCGCTTTGGCGAGCGATCCTGACGTTAAGCAGCAACCCCCTTGGTGTTCAAACCCCATCATCTGAACCAAGTTGACCGATTTCGATCACGAGTGGGGCACATCTCCGCAGGTGGGACGCGGTACGGCGGGGGCGGACGGCCCTGGGCCCCCTGAGGTCAACGAGACCCTTGTCTCACTTTCACCAAAGGGGGCGAAGGGGGGCGAACTAGCCTGCGTTCTGCCCGAGATCGAGCACCTGGCCGGGCTGGATCAGGTCCGCGTCGGAGCCGACGACGCCCTCGTTGCGGTCGTAGAGCGCGCTCCAGCCGCCGGGCAGCCGGTGGGCCGTGGCGATGGCTGACAGGCTGTCACCGGGCCGCACGGTGTAGTCGCCGTCGGCCGCCGGGCCCGTACGGTGCGCGTCGCCGCCGCGCGAGGCGTGCCGGCCGCCGGAGGCCCGGCCGCCGTCCTCGTCGCCTTGGCTGCCCTGACCGCCCTGACCTGCTTCGTCGTCCGCACCGCCGCGGTGCCGGCCCGGTGCGGGCGTCTCCTGCGGCGTGCCGGAGGTGTCCGGGCGGCTGCCGGCATCGGACGGGTCGGCGGACGGCGAGGGGTCCTCGTGCCGGTCGCCGGGCGTCGCGGCGTCGGACGGGTCGGGCTTGCCGGACGGGTCGCCGGTGCGGCCGGTGTCCGGGGCGTCGGGCGAGGGCGTCGACTCGGTCGGCTCGTCGGACGGCCGGCTGTCCGTGTCGTCGCCCGGCTCGTCCTGCGTGCCCGTCGAGTCCGAACCGTCGTGCATGCCGGAGGATCCGGGCTGGTCCCAGGGGTCCCGGGAGTCCCCGCCGTCGGACGGGGCGGGCTCCGGGGTGCTGGTGCTGCCGGGGTTGACCTCCGGCGCACGGCCGCCCTGGCTCAGCCCGGCGCTCGCCGCGCAGCTGGTCCAGACGTCCGGGCCGCGGTGGTCGAGGATCGACTCGGCCACCGCGATCTGCTGGGCGCGGCTGGCGAGGTCGGGGCGCGAGGCGTAGGCCGAGCCGCCGTAGTTGTCCCACATCTCCTGGGTCAGCTGGAGGCCGCCGTAGTAGCCGTTGCCCGAGGCCGCGCTCCACACCCCGCTGCTCTCGCACTGGGCGACCTTGTCCCAGGTCGTGGTGTCGGCGGCGTGGGCGCCGCTCGCGCCGAGCAGCGGCAGGGCGATGCCGGCGCCGGTCACTCCCGCGGTGACAAAGATGGCCGGTGCCTGACGGGGGCGACGGTGTCGGCCGGTCCCGGAACGCATGCGGATGCCTTTCGCGCGGTGGAGTTGTCGGACGAGCTGTCCGACGGACTTCCGGCCGGGGCGGGCAGGGCAGCACCAATACACCGGTTCACCGCTCCCCCGCTTCGGCCGATCGAATGAAGCCCGTCGATCGTCGGTCGAAAGGTAGCCGGGGTCACGGGTAGTCACAAGTCGGTGTAGCGCAGATCACGCAATGGTCACGCGGCTGACGCGCTGTCAAATATGGCCTTGCCGCTGGTCAGGGACGCTCGGGCGGGAACTCCACCGGCAGCGACCGCAGTCCGCGCATGATGAGCCCGCCGCGCCAGCGCAGCTCGTCGGGTTCCGCGGCGAGCCGGAGGCCCGGGAGGCGGGTCAGCAGCGTGGCGAGGGCGGTCTGTCCTTCGAGCCGGGCGAGCGGCGCACCCAGGCAGTAGTGGATGCCGTGCCCGTATCCCAGATGCTGGTTGTCCCGCCGGGTCAGGTCGAGAACGTCCGGCTCATCGAAGCGCGCCGGGTCGCGGTCGGCGGCGGCCAGCACCACCAGCACCGGGTCGCCCGCGGCGATCCGCTGCCCGCCCAGCGTCAGCTCCTCGGTCGCGAACCGCCAGGTCGCCAGCTCCACGGGGCCGTCGTAGCGGAGCAGTTCCTCGATGCCGGTGCCGAGCAGGTCCATGTCGCCCGTCTCGATCGACTTCTGCAGCAGCTCGCGCTGGGCGGGGTGGCGCAGCAGCTGGTACGTGCCGTTACCGATCAGGTTCACGGTCGTCTCAAAACCGGCAAAAAGCAGGATGAAGGCCATCGCGGCGACCTCGTTCTCGGTGAGGTGCTCGCCGTGGTCGGAGGCGCGGATCAGGGCGGAGATCAGGTCCTCGTCGGGCTCGGCGGTGGCCCCGAGGGTCTCGCGCTTGCGGTGGATCAGCTCGGCGAGATAGCCGCGCATCTTCTTCACGGAACGGGCGACGCCGCCGCGCGGCCCCTGGCCGTGCCGGATCATCATGCCCGCCCAGTCGCGGAAGTCGTCCTGGTCCTCGGGCGGGACGCCCAGCAGATCGCAGATCGCGTAGATGGGCAGCGGGAACGCGAACTCATGGATCAGATCGGCCTCCCCGCGCCCGGCGAAGCCGTCGATGAGCCGGTCGGTCAGCTCCTGGACCCGCGGGGCGAAGGCGGCGACCCGGCGCGGGGTGAACGCCTTGGAGACCAGCCGGCGCAGCCGGGTGTGGTCCGGGGGGTCGATGTTGAGCAGGTGCGTCATCAGGTTGGCGCTGCGCTCCCCCGGGATGCCGATCTTGCCCTTGCCGTGCGCGGACTCACTGTGGTGGACCGGGTTCTTGGACAGCCGGCCGTCGGCCAGCGCCTGCCGCGCCTCGGTGTAGCGGGTCACCAGCCAGGCCTCGACGCCGCTGGGCAGCCGGGTCCGGTGCACCGGCGCATGCTCCCGCAGCCAGGCGTACGCCGGGTACGGGTCGGCGGCGAACTCCCAGGTGAACAGCTCGGGGACGGTCGCGGGGGCGGTCTCGGGGACGGTCTCGGCAGCGGTCTCGGCGGCCGCCGCGGCGGGGCAGCCGGCGGGGGCGCCGGCGGCGGTGACCTGCGGCCGGCGGGACTTGTGGGACTGGTGGGGCACTTGTCGACCGTAACCGGTGGGCGCGGCAGGGCGCGCCCGCGCACCGGCCCGAGCCCCGCAGGCCCGTCCGGAACGCCGGATCCGCTACCCCGGATCCACCCCCACAGCCGACAGGAACGCCAGCGCCGCCGGCGACGGCCCCCGGGCGCTCCACACCACCCGCTCGGTCCGCTCGGGCGCCGGCCGGACCCGTACGGCGTGCAGCCCGGGCAGGCCGGCGGCGATGGTCTCCGGCACCATGCCGATGCCCAGACCGGCCCGCACCAGCTTCGCCAGGAACTCGACCGTGGTCACCTCGAATGCCACCTCGGAGTCCAGCCCCGCCGCCCGGAACGCGTCGTCGCGCTGCCGTCGCGCGGCCGACCCCGCCGTGAAGTCGACGAAGGTCTCCCGTGCCACCCGCGCCAGCGTGGTCCACTCCCGCCCGGCCAGCGGATGCCCCGGCGGCACCACCGCGACCAGCTCGGTCCGCGTCAGCTCCTTCTCCCCTACACCGGTGTTGCGCGCACTGGGCACCATCCCGATGAAGGCGACGTCCAGCGCACCGTCGCGCACCTTCTCCACCAGGGACTCGGTCATCTCCATCTGCAGACGGATCTGCACCTGGGGATAGCGGGTACGGAAATCGCCCAGCGCACGGGCGAGATCGACGGCCGAGACGGTCGAGATCGCACCCACCGCCAGCCGGCCGCGGACCTCGCCGATGGCCGCCGCGACCTCGGCGCGGGCCCGCTCGGCCGCCTCAAGCGCCTGCCGGGCGACCGGGAGGAAGGCCTCACCGGCCGCGGTCAGCCGGACGCTGCGGCTGGTCCGCTCGAAGAGCCGGGCGCCGAGCTCCTTCTCCAGCCGGGCGATCTGATGACTGAGGGCGGACTGCACCACATGGCAGCGCCCGGCGGCGCGGGTGAACCCGCCGGTCTCGGCCACCGCCACCACGTACCGCATCTGTTGCAGCTCCACACCCACCGACCCTAGCGACATCCATCTCTCTTCACGATGGATCCAATGCAAACAATGTGTTGGACTCATTAATTTTCGTCACGCACGGTGGAGGGTGTCCGCCGCCGCCGTGGCGGCGGGCGGTACAGGGGAGGTCAGGTCGTGCAGACCACGCACATAAAAGAGCCGGTCGCCGGGGATACCGCGGCGACCGGACCGGGACTGGGGCGCGGCACCCTGCTGCTGATGTCGGTCGCCACCGGTCTGTCCGTCGCCGGCAACTACTTCGCCCAGCCGCTGCTGGACGTCATCGGCCGCGATCTACAGCTGTCCGCGTCCACCGCCGCGCTGGTGGTGACCGTCGCCCAGGTCGGCTACGGGCTCGGGCTGCTGCTGCTCGTGCCGCTCGGTGATCTGCTGGAGCGACGCCGGCTGGCCGTCGCCCTGACCGCGGCCACCGCCGTCTTCCTCACCGTCACGGCGAGCGCCCCGAACGCCGCCCTGCTGCTGACCGGTACCGCGCTGACCGGGCTGAGTTCGGTCGCCGCCCAGGTCGTGGTGCCCTACGCGGCGACCCTCGCGGCCCCCGCCGAACGCGGCCGGACCGTCGGCACCGTGATGACCGGACTGCTGCTGGGCATCCTGCTGGCCCGTACGGCCGCCGGGCTGCTGGCCGACGTGGGCGGCTGGCGCACCGTGTACTGGGTCAATGCCGCGCTGATGCTGCTGATGGCGGTGCTGCTGCGGCTCAAGCTGCCCACCCTGCGCACCCCGGCCGGGCTGCGTTATCCGGCGCTGCTGCGCTCCACGCTGGCGCTGTTCGCCCAGGAGCCGGTGCTGCGCCGGCGGGCGGCGCTCGGGGCGCTGACCTTCGCCGGGTTCAGCGTGCTGTGGACGGCGCTGGCGTTCTTGATGTCCGGTCCCTCGTACGGCTGGCAGGAGTCGGCCATCGGGCTGCTGGGGCTGGTGGGCGCGGCCGGTTCGCTGTCCGCGTCGGCCGCCGGGCGGCTGGCGGACCGCGGTCTGGTGCACCACGTCAGCGGCGCCGGGGCGCTTTTGCTGCTGGGGTCCTGGGGTCTGCTGGCGGCCGGCGGGGCGGGCGGCGGCTGGTCGCTGGCGGCGCTGCTGGCCGGGGTGATCGTGCTGGACCTGTCCGCCCAGGCGGTGCACATCAGCAACCAGAACCTGGTCTACGGGGTCCGCCCCGAGGCGCGGAACCGTCTCAACTCCGCCTACATGACGAGCTACTTCGTCGGCGGCGCGGCGGGCTCGGCGCTGACCTCGGTGGTCTGGAGCACCGGGGGCTGGGGCGGGGTGTGCGTCCTGGGGGCGGCGCTGGCAGCGGCGACCGTGCTGGTCTGGGCCGCGGACCTGCTGAGCCGGCGCCGCGCCCCTCGCCTCAGCGGCAACTGACGGTCCTCACACGGCGCCGCCCTCCGCGGCCAGCACCGCATCCCGGTAGGCCCGGGCGGCCGCCCGCAGTGCCGCCTCGGGGTCGACCCCGTCCGCCTCGGCCCGTATCGCCATCGCCAGCAGCTCATAGCCGATGCCCTGGCCGGACGGCACCGCGACATCGAGCCCCGCCGCCCGCGCCCGCGAGGCGAGCTTCGCCGCCAGCGCGAGACCGGGCTGGGCCAGCGGAATCCCCTCGGTCACCGACTCCCGCTGCTTCTCCTCGGCCTTCTTCCGCATCCAGTGCGCCTTGACGTCCGCCGGCGTCGCCGCATCCTCCTCCCCGAAAACATGGGGATGCCGGTGGATCAGCTTCTCCACGATCGTGCCCGCCACATCGTCGACGGAGAACGGCTCGTCCGGGTCGTCCTGGGCGATCCGGGCGTGGAAGACGACCTGGAGGAGCACGTCCCCCAGCTCCTCGCGCAGCTCCACCCGGTCGCCCGACTCGATGGCCTCGACCATCTCGTACGCCTCCTCCAGGCCGTACTTGGCGAGGTCCTGGTGCGTACGGATGCTGCTCCACGGGCACTCGGCGCGGATCCGGTCCATGACCTGGACGAGATCGAGGAGGCGGGCGCCGGGCAGGTCGTAGGACCCGGGCAGCAGCTCCAGGTCGGGCATCGTCTCCCGGCCGGAACCGGCCAGCCGGGCCAGGCCGTCGGTCAGCGCGCTCTCGCCCTCCGCGGAGGTCAGGACGACGGCGGTGCGCGCCTCGGGGACGCAGTAATCGACCAGCTCGCGGGCGGTGAGGGAGGCGGTCTCCACCTCGATGCCGGCCTCGCGCAAATAGGGCAGCTGCGGATGGCCGGCATCGGCGCACAGCACCCGCTCGGCCGCGCGCAGGATCTGCCACGCGGGCCAGGACAGCAGCCCGGGGGCGACCCGGTGGCTGGTGGTGAGCAGGACCAGGCGGCCGGTGCCGGTGCCCTCGGGGCGGGTGTCGGCGCCGGTCTCGGCGGCGGAGGCGTCAGCGTTCACGCCTCGAACGTAACGCACCCCACCGACAACGCCCGGCGCCGCCCGGCGGAGCGGCCCGGCGACCGCCGCGGCCCCCGCCGTACGCCCTCCGGTCAGACCTGTTCCTTGGCGGACGCCGGGGTGATCCACGGTTCCTTGGTCTCGCCGAGGATGACCTGCTGGTCGTCCCACTTGCCGAACCGCGGATTGACGTCGATCCCCATGGAGCGGGAGGTCTTGGCCAGCGCCCGGGCGAGCTTCTGCTGGCCCTGCGGCTTGCCGCGGTCCGCGCCGAGGTGCTTGGCGACGCCGTCGAGCAGCAGCTGGTTGCGGACCATGGTGTCGATCTCGTCGGGCGCGATGCCCTGCTGGAGCCACATGGCCTGCAGCCGCTCGGCACCCCCGGCCTGCCGCTCGGCGTCGCTCCGCCACCGCTGCACGTCGGCGCGGCTGACCGTCACCCCGGCGTCCTTGGCGCTGCGCGCCAGCACCTCGTCGAAGATCATGCCGTTGAGGGTGGCCAGGCTCAGCCGGCCGGTGTTCATGACGAGCTCGCTGCCCTGCGGGGACTCGGTCTGCGCGGCGCGCACGTCCTTCACCTTCGCCTGCAACTGCGAGACGGTGATCCGCTTCCCGTCCACGATGGCCGCGGCACCCGGATGTGCGGCACCGCCACAGGCGGCGAGCAGCGGAGTCGCAGCCAGCAGTGCGGCGGTGGCGGATACGGAGAGCGCTGTCCTACGGCGGAACACATGGCCTCCCGGCAGATCGTGCGACGGAGTCTCGACCTTGGTGGATCGATGCTATGGAGTCGGCGTGGCCTGGGCCACTGCTTCGGGCAACGATCTGGGACGGGGTGGGTTTCTCCGTCGAAGTCCGCACCGAAACCACTGTGCCGCGGGCCTGGGGGTCCGGCGTCGACCCGCCACCCCGCGGCCCGAGCCCGCCCCGTCCGGGAAGCGCCCCTCCGGGAACGGGCCCGCACCACCCCACGTCTGAATCACTGTCATCGCTCGGCGCGCGGCGCGGTGGCCGCCGGGCCGAGCCGGGCGGGACAGGGCGTTGGTTCGAGTATCTTTTCGAGCTGGGGGAGAGTGAGGTTCCGGATGAACACGGCCGCAGCAACGGCTGGGGAGGCCCCCGGACGCGTTCCGGGAGCCGGCGCCGGTAGCGGTGTCGTACCACCGCAGCGGGCGGCCGCGCCGGACGGACCGTCGGTCCCGGCCGACGCCGCACCGGCTGTCCGGGACCGGCTGCGGCACACCGCGCACCGGCTGCGCGAGCGGACCGCGCCCCTGCGCGTTCCGCGTCTCGACCCGTACTGGACCGCCGGGTTCTTCTTCCTCGCCTATACGGTGCTCGCGTGCTGGCACTTCCGCACCCTGTCCACGTCCTCCTGGGACCTGGGCATATTCGAGCAGGCGATACGGGGCTACGCCCACTTCGGGGCCCCGATCGTGGACCTCAAGGGGCCGGGCACCAACATCCTCGGTGACCACTTCAGCCCCGTACTGGTCCTGCTCGCCCCCTTCTACCGGCTGTTCCCGTCGTCGCTGACCCTGCTGATCGCGCAGGCCGCGCTCTTCGCGCTGTCGGTGCTGCCGGTCACCCGCGCCGCCGCCCGCTCCCTGGGCCGCCTCACCGGCCTGGCCATCGGCGTCGCGTACGGGCTGTCGTGGGGTGTGCAGAAGGCCGTCGACTTCGACTTCCACGAGATCGCCTTCGCGCTGCCGCTGATCGCCTTCGCGCTCGAAGCGGTGCTGCGCGGGCGGTGGACCGCGGTGGTGTGCTGGGCCGCGCCGCTGGTGCTGGTCAAGGAGGACCTCGGGGTGACCGCGGCCACCATCGGTGCGCTCGCCCTGATACGTACCCGGCGGGCCAGCCCGCTGGCCATCGGGCTGGTCGCCTTCGGCCTCAGTGCCACCGCCATCACCCTCGGCGTGCTGATACCCGGCTTCAACGGCTCCGGCTCCTACGACTACTGGAGCAAGTTCGGGGCCGAGGGCGGCGGCGCCGCGATACCCCTCGTCACTGCCGTCCGCACCACCCTGTGGGTCCTGCTGCCCACCACAGGCCTGCTCGCCCTGCGCTCCCCTCTTCTGCTGGTCGCGCTGCCCACCCTGGGGTGGCGCTTCCTGTCCCACGAGCCGCACTACTGGGGCATCGACTGGCACTACAACGCCGTGCTGATGCCGGTGGTCTTCCTTGCGCTGATCGACGCGCTGCCGCGGATCCGGGTCTCCGCCCGCCCCTGGCTGCGCTCCTACGCCCACCATCTGCCGGCCGCCGTACTGGCCACGGCCCTCGCGCTGACCACCACCCTGCCGCTGAGCCGCCTCACCGAGGCGGCGACCTACCGCACCCCGCCGGCCGCCGTCGCCGCCAAGAAGCTGCTGGCACGGATACCCGACGGTGCGACCGTCGAGTCCGACATCCGGCCGCTGAGCCGCCTCACCGGCCGCACCCGGGTCTTCTGGACCGGCGACACGGGTGGGCTGTCGCCCGATTACGTCGCCACCCAGCTGCGAGCCGACCGCACACCGCGGCAGATGCTGGCGGACGTCATGGCGCGCCATCCCCGCTCGACGTATGTGCTGCTCGGCAGCACGGGGGATCTTTTGGTGTTCCACCGGACCTCTGCGCGATGAGGGCTGCTTCCCACGTTGCCGGGTTTCCCGCCGTGTCTGTTTCTGTGGTTTGTTTCCCGCCTTCGGCGGGAGCGGGGGTGGTTGTGGGGTAGGGCCCGGTGGCTGTGTGGTGGGTGGCGGGGGCAGGGGCTCCGGGGTGGGTGTGTGGACTGCTTCGCTTTACGTCCACACACCCACCCCTCCGCCCCTGCCCCCTCCCGTAGTGGTGGGGCCCCACCCCGGTGGAGGGTGCAGAAGAAAGACAAAAGGCAGAAGCTCAGCCGGAATACGAAGACCAGCCGGAATACGAAGCCCAGAAGCTCGGCCCGGTAGGACAGGGCCGAGCTTCTGGTTTTTGACAGATTCCCCCACCGGGCGGGGGTCGCCAACCGAGCGGGAGGTGGTGGGCCGGAGGGGCCTGTGTTGTGGACGTAAAGCGAAGCAGTCCACAACACAGGCCCCGGAGGCCCACCACCGCCACCCACCACACACACCCAGCGGCCCCCGCCCAAACCCCCACCCCGCCGAAGGCGAAAAGAACCAACAGACGAGGCACGGCGCCGCAGCCGACAACGTGGGAAGGGGGGCCTACGAGCCCAAAATGGTGGAGAGGAACTCCCCTGTCCACGCGAGCAGCTCGCGCCCAACCACCGGCTTGCCGCCGATCTTCCCCGTCGTAGGCCGCGGAACAAGAACTTGTTGCGCGGCCGGCTTCAGGACCGTCCTCGGATACAACCGCTTGAGCCGCAGCTCCTGGGACTCGCGCAACTCCACGGGACCGAAGCGGACGTTGGCGCCCTGGAGCGTGATGTCGCAGACCCCGCATGCGCGGGCAAGCATCCGCAGGCCGGCGACCAGCAGCAGGTTCTCGACGGGTTCGGGCAGCTTGCCGTAGCGGTCGGTCAGCTCCTCGCGGACGGCCGCGATGTCCTCCTCCGAGGCGGCCGAGGCGATGGCGCGGTAGGCCTGGAGGCGCAGCCGCTCGCCGGGCGCGTAGTCGTGCGGGACATGGGCGTCCACCGGGAGTTCGATCTTGACTTCGAGCGGGGGCTCCTCCTCCACGCCGCCTTCCAGGGAGGCGCGGTAGTCGGCGACCGCCTCGCCCACCATCCGTACGTAGAGGTCGAAGCCGACGCCGGCGATGTGGCCGGACTGCTCGCCGCCGAGGAGGTTGCCCGCGCCGCGGATCTCCAGGTCCTTCATGGCGACGTACATGCCCGCGCCCATCTCGGTGTGCTGGGCGATGGTCGCCAGCCGCTCGTGGGCGGTCTCGGTGAGCGGCTTCTCCGGCGGGTAGAGGAAGTAGGCGTAACCGCGCTCGCGGCCGCGGCCCACCCGGCCGCGCAGCTGGTGGAGCTGGGAGAGGCCGAAGTTGTCGCCGCGCTCGACGATCAGGGTGTTGGCGTTGGAGATGTCGATGCCCGATTCGACGATCGTCGTCGAGACCAGGACGTCGAACTTCTTCTCCCAGAAGTCGACGACCACCTGTTCCAGTTGGGACTCGCCCATCTGGCCGTGCGCGGTCTGGATGCGGGCCTCGGGGACGATCTCGCGGAGCCGGGCGGCGGCGCGGTCGATGGACTCCACCCGGTTGTGGATGTAGAAGACCTGGCCCTCGCGCAGGAGTTCACGGCGGATGGCGGCGCCGATCTGCTTCTGCTCGTAGGGGCCGACGAAGGTCAGGACCGGGTGGCGCTCCTCGGGGGGCGTGGTGATCGTCGACATCTCGCGGATGCCGGTGACCGCCATCTCCAGGGTGCGGGGGATGGGGGTGGCGGACATCGTCAGGACGTCGACGTTGGCGCGGAGCTTCTTCAGCTGCTCCTTGTGCTCGACGCCGAAGCGCTGCTCCTCGTCGACGATGACCAGGCCGAGGTCCTTGAACTTGGTCTCGGAGGAGAACAGCCGGTGGGTGCCGATGACGAGGTCGACGGAGCCCTCGCGCAGCCCGTCGAGGACGCCCTTGGCCTCGCTGTCGGTCTGGAAGCGGGACAGCGCCTTGACGTTGACGGGGAACTGGCCGTAGCGCTCGGTGAAGGTGCCGTGGTGCTGCTGGACGAGCAGCGTGGTCGGGACGAGGACGGCGACCTGCTTGCCGTCCTGGACGGCTTTAAAGGCCGCTCGCACAGCGATTTCAGTTTTACCGTATCCAACATCGCCGCAGATCAGGCGGTCCATGGGGACCGACTTCTCCATGTCCTCCTTGACCTCGGCGATGGTGGTGAGCTGGTCGGGCGTCTCCGCGTACGGGAAGGCGTCCTCCAGCTCGCGCTGCCAGGGGGTGTCCGGGCCGAAGGTGTGGCCGGGGGCCGCCATCCGCGCCGAGTAGAGCTTGATGAGGTCGGCGGCGATCTCCTTGACGGCCTTCTTGGCGCGGGCCTTGGTCTTGGTCCAGTCGGCGCCGCCGAGCCGGTGCAGGGTGGGGGCCTCGCCGCCGACGTACTTGGTGACCTGTTCCAGCTGGTCTGTGGGGATGTAGAGGCGGTCGCCGGGCTGGCCGCGCTTGGCGGGCGCGTACTCGACGAGGAGGTACTCGCGGGTGGCGCCCTGGACCGTGCGCTGCACCATTTCGAGGTAGCGGCCCACACCGTGCTGCTCGTGCACGATGAAGTCGCCGGCCTGGAGGGTCAGCGGGTCGATGGTCTTGCGGCGGCGGGCCGGCATCCGGGCCGCGTCCTTGCCGGCCGCCTTCTGGCCGGAGAGATCGGTCTCGGTCAGGACGGCGAGCTTTTGCCCCGGGTCGATGAGGCCGTTGTCGAGGGAGCCGCAGGAGACATGGACGACGGAGGGGGAGATCTCGGGGAGGTCGCCGTCCAGGCGGGCGGCGATGCCCTCCCCGCCGAGCACCTCGACCGTACGGGCCGCGGGTCCGTGCGCCTCGGTGAGGTAGACCGTGCGCCAGCCGTCCGCGAGCCACTGCTTGGTGTCGGCGAGCGCGCGCTGGGTGTCGCCGCGGTAGGTGTCGGGGGCATGCATGCCCAGCTTGATGGTGTCGCCGTCCGCCGTCAGGTCCTCGTCGGCCGCGAAGGGGGAGACCGACCACCACATCATGCCCAGCTCACGGGCCCGGTCCCGGACGTCGGCGATGCCCCACAGGGACGCCGCGCCCACATCGATCGGGGCCGCTCCCCCACCGGCGCCCGCCCGTCGCCCACCACCGCCCGTTACGGAACGGACTTCGTCCGTGCTGGACATTGCGGCCGCCGCCCACGACGCCTGCAGGAACTCCTGGCTCGTCGCCACCAGGTCGGCGGCGCGGGTCCGCACCCGCTCCGGGTCGCAGACCACCGCCATGCTCCCGGCCGGCAGCACGTCGAGCAGCAGCTCCATCTCGTCGACGAGGACCGGGGCGAGCGACTCCATGCCCTCCACCGCGATCCCCTCGGCGATCTTGCCGAGCAGTTCGCCCAGCTCGGGGTGGCGCTCGGCGAGGGCGGCGGCGCGGGCGCGGACGTCCTCGGTCAGCAGCAGCTCCCGGCACGGCGGCGCCCACAGGCCGTGTTCGGCGACCTCCAGGGACCGCTGGTCGGCGACCTTGAAATAGCGGATCTCCTCGACGTCGTCGCCCCAGAACTCCACCCTCAGCGGGTGCTCCTCGGTCGGCGGGAAGACGTCCAGGATGCCGCCGCGGACGGCGAACTCGCCGCGCTTCTCGACCAGCTCGACGCGTGCGTACGCAGCCGCCGCCAGGCCGTCGACGATCTCTTCGAGATCGGCGCTCTGGCCGGTGCGCAGGCTGACCGGCTCCAGCTCGCCCAGCCCCTTGACCTGCGGCTGGAGCACCGAGCGGACGGGGGCGACGACGACGGAGACGGGGCCGGCCGTGGGGTCGTCCGGGCGCGGGTGGGCGAGCCGGCGCAGCACCGCGAGGCGCCGGCCGACGGTGTCCGAGCGCGGCGAGAGCCGCTCGTGCGGCAGCGTCTCCCAGGACGGGAACTCGACGACGGAGTTGTCCTCGCCGGCCGGCATCAGGCTGCGCAGGGCGGCGGCGAGGTCCTCCGCCTCCCGGCCGGTGGCGGTCACCGCGAGCACCGGGCGGCCGGCCTGCCGGGCGAGCGCGGCGACGGCGAACGCGCGGGCGGCCGGCGGCCCCACCAGATCCACGTGCGGCCGCTTTCCGTCGGCCGCGGCCTGCACCGCTTCGGCGAGCGCCGGGTCCTGTACGACGGCGTCGAGCAGACCAGTCAGGCTCATGAAAAGGGTTCCGTCCCAGCGAGGCGAACAACACAGCAGCCCGACACGTCTCACGGGCCGGGGTTGCCAAGAGTACGCCCGCCCGCCGCCCGGCCGGACCGGAACCCGGGACTGCCCGGTGACCTGGCCGCGAGCGTCCCCTTGCGCGTGGGCGCGGTTCCCTCCCCCGGTGCCCGCATGGAAGGGTGCACGGTACAACGACCTTCGGAGGGGGAACGGTGAGCGGAAGCACGAGGCGTACCGGCCACAGTGGACGCGATGCCCTGCACACGGCGGGCCCGTCGCCCGCGGGCCCGCCGCCCCGCCCCGTCGTCGCCGCCCTCATGCTCGGCATGGCGCTGGCCGCGCTCGACTCGACGATCATCGCCACCGCCGTCCCGCAGATCGTCGGCGACCTCGGCGGCTTCGCGGTCTTCTCCTGGCTGTTCTCCGGCTATCTGCTGGCCGTCACCGTCACCCTGCCCGTCTACGGCAAGCTCTCCGACACCTTCGGCCGCAAGCCCATCCTGATCACCGGGATCGTGCTCTTCCTCGCCGGCTCACTGGCCTGCGCGGGCGCCTGGAACATGGCGGCGCTGATCGCGTTCCGCGTGGTGCAGGGCCTGGGCGGCGGCGCCCTCCAGGGCACCGTGCAGACCATCGCCGCCGATCTCTACCCGATGCGCGACCGCCCCCGGATCCAGGCCAGGCTCTCCAGCGTCTGGGCGGCCTCGTCGGTCGCCGGGCCCGCGCTGGGCGGGCTGCTCGCCGCCGGGGCCGGCTGGCGGTGGATCTTCCTGATCAATGTGCCGGTGGGGGCGGTGGCGCTGTGGCTGATCGTGCGGCACTTCGCCGAGCCGCAGCGGAGCCCGGAGCGCGCCACGGCCCGCCGCCCCCGGGTCGACTGGCCCGGCGCCCTGGCGATCTTCGCGACCGGCGGGCTGCTGCTGACCGCCCTGGTCCAGGGCGGGGTGGCCTGGGCCTGGTGCTCCGTGCCGTCGCTGCTGCTGTTCGCCGGCAGCGCCCTCGGTGCGGCGCTCACCGTGCTCATCGAACGGCGGGCCGCGGAACCGATCATCCCCGGCTGGGTGTGGCGCCGCCGCACCATCAGTGCCGTCAACCTCTCCCTGGGCGCCCTGGGTCTGCTGATGGTCGCCCCGACGGTGTTCCTGCCGACCTACGCACAGGCGGTACTGGGCCTGGGCCCGACCGCGGCCGGCTTCGTGCTCTCCGTGATGACCCTGAGCTGGCCGGTCTCGGCCGCCCTGAGCAGCCACGTCTACAACCGCCTCGGCATCCGCACGTGCGCGGTGCTCGGCATCGCCGCGGCCGGTCTGATCCTGCTCGCCTTCCCGCTGCTGCCGTATCCGGGCGCGGCCTGGCAGCCCGCCCTGATCATGCTGGCGCTCGGCGCGGCCCTCGGCCTCTTCCAGCTCCCGCTGATCATCGGCGTCCAGTCCTCCGTCGGCTACCCGGAGCGCGGCACCGCCACCGCCTCCATACTCTTCTGCCGCCAGGTCGGGCAGTCCCTCGGCGCCGCGCTCTTCGGCGCGCTCGCCAACGCCACCCTCAACGACCGTCTCGCACAGGCCCCTTCGGGCATCCGCCGCGGCCTGCCCGACGACCTCGACGCGGTCTCGCGCGCGCTGGAACACCCCGGCGCGCTCACCGCGCACGCCACCGACTATCTCCGCCGTGCCGTCGATGCCACCGTCGACCACGTCTACCTCGGCGCCGCCGCGGCCGCCGCGCTCGCGCTGACCGCGCTGCTGGTGCTGGCGCCGCGGCGCTTCCCGGTGCACGCCGACGTCCGCGCGGCGGGCGAGGGCGAGCCGGGCGGGACCTGACGGGCCGGCGGGCGGGCTCAGGAGTCCGCGCTGCCGCGGGTGCGGGGCACCTGCGTCTCCACGGTGTCCTCGTCGTCGGAGCGCGGCGACCGGCCGGGGCGGGAGCCGCGTCCGCCGTCCGGCGCCTGTGCCGTGCCCGCGCCGTCCTCCTCCGGTACCGGCGTCTTCCCGGTGAGCGCCGCCAGGCTGTTGCGGACGTGGTTCATGTGGACCCGGACCTCGGCCCGCTCCGCGTCATGGGCGGCCACGGCCCGCTCCGTGGCCCGCTCGATGCGCTCCACCTCGGCGCGGGCCTGGGCCAGCATGCCGGCGGCGCGGCTGTCGGCGTCCTCCTGGCGGTGCCGGGCCTCCTCCTCGGCCTCCGCGTACAGCCGTTGGGCCTCGGCACGGGAGGCCTTCCCCCGGGCGTCCAGCTCCAGGAGCAGCCGGTCGGTCTCCGCCTCCTGCTCCGCCTGCTCCCGCCCGGCCGCGTCCCACTCCTCGGACTGCCGCTTCTCCTGGTCGCACAGCAACTGCGCGGTCCGCGCGCGCACCTGCGAGAGCGCCTCGGCCGCGTCGTCCCGCACCTGCGCGGCCTCCTTGGCCGCCGCGACCGCCAGCTCGGCGGCCTCGCCCCGCGCCGCCTCCTGTGTGCGCCTGGCCCAGGCCTCCGCCTCGGTGCGCAGCGCGTACGCCGCCCGCTCGGCCGCGTCCTGGACCTCGTCCGCGTGGACGGCGGCCCCGTCGCCGACCCGCCGGGCCTCCTTCTCCGCCTCGTTCCGCAGCCGTGCCGCCTCGGACTCCGCGGTCGTGAAGATCAGCCGGGCCTCGCTGCCGAGGGACTCGAAGGTCTGCGGTGGCAGGTGCGCCAGATAGTCGCGCAGCTCGGCGAGTTCGGCCTCCATCTCGTGGGAGAGAACGGTGAGCCGTGCGGCGCGCTCCCAACAGGAGTCGCGATCGACCGAGAGTCCCTCCACACGGCGGTCCACATCCTCCGTCCGGTAGCCACGCCCTCGTACGGTCTCGAACCCGTGAGGCGAAACCGATGCACTCATCCTTCAAGCCCCTCTCCGCGCAATGACCCGCACTTCCCATGGGATCGGTTCGAAGCATCACCTTCACGACACTCCACCCAACCCACCCCACAGGATGCGTTATTTATCGGCAGAAGTCGGAATCCGATCATCCTCGCGCAGCGCCTGGAACAACCGGCTCGCCCCGTTCTCCTCCCACGGCAGCACCGAGCCGACACCGCCGACCATCACCCCGGGCCGCACCACCGGAACCGTCGTCGCCGTCCCCTCGCCCCCGGCGATCTGCCGCATCGACCTGCCCATACCCAGCAACTCGGCCATATCCGCGTCCTCGTCCACGGTCAGCGCCGCCAGCGCGGCATCCAGTACCCGCTTGGACCGGGGCGGGTCGAGGAGCACGTCCGAGGACGCCATCCCGTCCGCCACCGCGCCGATCAGCTGCCGCTGGCGCTTCACCCGTCCGAGGTCCCCGTTGGGGTCGGCATAGCGGGCCCGTGCGTACGCCAGCGCCTGGGGGCCGTTCATGCGCCGGCAGCCGGCCGGGAAGTCCGCCCCCGACTTCTCGTCCTTGAGCGGCTCGTCCAGGCACAGCCGCACCCCGCCCAGCGCGTCCACGACCTGCACCAGCCCCAGGAAGCTCACCTCGGCATAGCGGTCGATGCGCAGCCCGGTCGCCTGCTCCACCGTTCGGGTGAGCAGCTGCGGTCCGCCGTCGGCAAAGGCCTCGTTGATCTTCCGGCTGCCGTGGCCCGGTATCGGCACATAGCTGTCCCGCGGCAGGCTGACCAGGGTGGGACCGTGATCGCCGGAGTGCAGCACCATGATCGTGTCGGTGTTCTGCACCCGGCCGTTGCCGACGTGCAGGTCCCGGCGCTGCTGCGGGGTCAGCTCGCTGCGGCTGTCCGAGCCGACCAGCAGCCAGTTCGTGCCCTTGCCCGCGGCCGGCCGCCCGGCGTAATCGCCCAGCGCGGCCACATGCCGCAGATTGCCCTCCGCCCAGATGTACAGCCAGGCCCCGCCCGCGACCACCAGGATCACCAGCACCAGCAGGGTCACCAGGGTCGGGGGGAGCCACGACCACCGGCCCGGGGGCGGACCGGGCGCCCCCAGCCACCTGGCCACCCGCCGGCGGTGCCACCACCGTGCGCGCGCCGCCCGGTACGTCGTCGGCGACGACGTACCGGGCGGCGGGGGTATCGGACGGCCCATATACGCATGGTCGGGGCACCCGACCGGGTCCGCAGGTCGAGCGCGCCGGCCTGGCCCGCCGGCGCCGGCGCGGGTCACCCCGGCGCCGGTCAGCGGCGCCCCGAGGCAGGCCTTACAGCAGCCCGTCCCACATCTGCTCCAGCAGCACCGACCACCAGGTCTCCGGCGAGCCCAGGGCGGGCGGGTCCAGCGCGACCAGCTGTGCCTGGAAGTCGACGGTCCAGCGGCCCGCCTGCTCCGGTGTCAGCCCGTACCGCAGCCGCCACATCCGCCCCAGCATCGCCAGCGCGCGCACGAACTCCGGTAGCCCGGAGTTCACGAACTGCGGCGTCGCCGGCGCACCGCCCGGCCCGGCCTCCATCGGCACCGCCACGATGTGCGCGGTCCCGTACTGCACACACAGCTGACGGCCGAAGTCGTTGCCCATCACCAGATAGGAACCGGCGTCCGAGGCAGGCTGCACCATGCGCTCGGCGGCCAGCTCCGCCAGCGTCGGCACCGGGCGGCCCGGCTGCGCCTGCGCCCAGAAGAACGGCCCGAAGTCGACCGGCAGTCCGGCCCACACCAGCATCTGGGCCACCACATCGGGCACCCCCTGCCGCGAGACCGCCCGCTGCTCGAAACGGAAGATCCCCTGCGGCCCGAAGGCCTGCTCCAGCTCCTGCCCGATCATCTGCGGCGGCACCGGCGGTATCGGCTGTACCTGCGCGGGGTGCGGCAACGGCACCCGTACCGGCGCCGGCCGCGCCGGACCGTCCGCGACCTGGTGCAACTCGCCCTGGTGCTCGACGAGATGCCGTACGCCCTGCTGCCGCGAGGCGTGGTCGCGGCCGTACGCGGCGGTGTGGCTGATCCGCACCTGTGGCCAGTTGTCCCGGATCATCCGGGCGCAGTAACCGCCCGGCAGATCACAGCACTCCAGCTCGGTGTGCAGCTCCAGCACCTGCTGCGGCGGCACGTTCAGCGCGCGCAGCTCGTGCAGCAACTGCCACTCCGGATGCGGCGTACCGGGCGCCGAGCGGCGCACGATCTTCTGCTCGGAGCCGTCCGGCGCGCGATAGCTCAGGACGGCCATGTAGCCGGGGCCGACGGTCGGCTGACCGCTGGGCGCCTGCGGGTAGCCGTACGCACCGGGGCCGCCGGAACCCTGGCCACCGGCGGCCGGCGCACCGGCGCCGTGCGCACCGTGCGGGGCCGGCGGCGGGCCGGGCGGGGCCGTGGGCACGCCCGGCGGGGGCACGCCCGGACCGGCCGCCGGCGGCATCCCGGGCACGCCCGGCGCACCGGGGCCGCCCGGGCCGACGGACAGCGCGGCGCCGTCGGCGAGCATCGTGGCCGCGGCATGCACCCCGCCACCCGCGGCGGGCGGGGCCGGCGGCGGGGGCGGACCACCCTGAGCACCGGGGCCCTGACCACCCGCGGACGCGCCGGGCTTCCCGGACGCGCCGGGCTTCCCGGGCGGCCCGGGCGGCTTGGGCGCGCCCGGCACCCCCGGAGGGGGCGGCGGCACACCGGGGCCGCCGGCCGCGCCCGGGCCGCCCGCGGCGCCGAGGCCGGCCTGCAGGGACGCACCGTCGGCGAGCATCGTCGCGGCGGCATGCACCCCGCCGGAGCGGGGGCCGCCGGCGGCGGGGGAACCCGTGTCACCGGGGGCCCCGGCACCGTCGGGCGTCCCCGCCCCGTCCGGCCCGTCCACCGCGCTGAGATCCACGTCCGCCGCGTCCAGCTGCGACACCAGCTGCGTCGGGATGTAACCACCGGCCGGGGCACCGGACGCGCCGGGGCCGGACGCCGCCGGTCCGCCGGTCGGGGGCACCTCGGCCCGGGGGGCCTCCGCCGCCTGCTGCGGTGCACCGCCCCGGCGCGCGCCGGGGGGACCGGGAGGCGGCGGCGGGCCCGCGGCGGCGTTACCGGGCAGCGCCGAGCCGTCGGCCAGCATCGTCGCGGCGGCATGCACCCCGCCGCCCGCGGGCGGTGCGGGCGGCGCCGGCGGAGCGGGGACGCCCGGTCCCGCCGCCGCGGCCGTACCGGCGCCCGGCGGGGGCGGGACATCGGCGACCGGCGGACCGGACGGCGGCGGCAGCGCGGACAGCCCCGCGGCGGCCGGCGGCGCGGTGGGCATCGGCGGCGGCAGCGCACCGCCGTCGGGCCCGCCGGCCGGGCGCGGCCGCCCCGCCGGATCGCCGTCGGCCCCGGACCCGTCCGGCAGCTCCAGCGCGGGCGCGACCTGCGTACGCGGCAACTGGCTTCCGCCCTGGAGCAGTTCGGTCTTGGCCTCCGGGCGGGCCCGCGGCACCGAGGGGGTGTCGTCCGTCTCGTCGAACGCGGCCAGCGGCGGGGCGAAGACCGTCTGGGGCAGCCCCACCGAGCGGTCCTCGGCCCCCGCGCCGTGCGTCGTGTCCGTCCCGGCCCATGGGGCCGGCGCACCGGAACCGGGCGAGCCGGCACCCGTGTCCGGGCCCGCACCGTCCCGGGCGGGCCCGCCGTCGGCGGCGTTGACGTTCACCTCGGCCCAGGCGTCCGCGGGCGGCGCAGCGGGCGGCGGCGTCGGGACCGCGCCCGCGGCCCCCGTGCTTCCCGCCCCCGTCCGGTCCGCGCGCCCCCGCGCGTCCGCCGCCTCCTGGAGCCACTCCGGCGGCGTCAGCAGAAACGAGGTGGCTTCCAGATCGATCCGCTGTGGCGGCTCCGGCGCGGCGTACCCGCCGTCCGCAGGGGCGCCGTAGTGCTCCTCGTAACGCCGGATCACCTCGCCCACCGGAAGCCCCGGCCACAGCGTGGTCTCCCCGCTGTCCCGTGCGATCACCAGCCGGGCCCGGCCGCCGCCCGTCGACGGCCCGGCCTCCCGGTCCTCGGCCCAGACCACGAAGCCCAGGTCGAACTCCCGTACCTGGACGGCACGGTGAAGGTGCGGCGGCACCTCGCCGTTCACCCACTGCTCCGCGCGCTCCTGCGCCTGCGCGAACGTCACCACCGTGCTCAGCCCCCCACCGCAACCTGGTACGCGAAACCGCCGTCGACCATCAGGTTGGCCACGGTCTCCAGCTCCGGCGGATCGCCCGCCAGCCGGAGCAGAAAGTCGTCGAAGTCCGCGCCGCACGGCAACAGCAGCCGCTCCACCCGCTCCTGCACCGTCCAGCCGTCCTGATCCCGGGCATCGTCGTACGGGCAGAACCACACCGAACCGAGCGCCTCGCCGCGCACCTTCACCGCGACCACACCGCCCTGCACGAACGCCACCCCCAGATAGTCCTTGGTGAAGTGGTCCCGCAGGCACTTGTTCACATAGACCAGATCGTTGACCGCCGCGTCGTCGCGCACCGTGAAGAACGGCTGGTCGACCAGGAGCCCCAACTCCGCGTCGAGCGCCGTGCCCACCGGCGCGCACCCGCCCGCCGCCTTCAGGAACGCGCGGTACGCCTCCGGCAGCCGGTAGCCCAACGACTCCTCGGCCTGCGCCAGCTGCTCCTCACCCACCGACAGATCGCGGTGCGGCAGCCCGAAATGGGCCGGCCGGGTCTCCTGCAACGGCCGGGTGCCGCGCCGGTCGTGCGCCACCGCGGCCGTCGCCAGCCCGCCGTGATGCCGCAACAGCGCCTTCACCTCGACCGGGACCAGCTCCATCCGCCGGGTGCCGGCCACGTGGTGCCAGGTCCAGCCGTGCGGTGTCGCCACCGCCGGCACATCTATCCACAGCTCGTGCCCCTGCGCGTGCAGCGCGGCATTCGCCGAGACGTAGTCCGTCAGGCGCAGCTCGTCGACGCCGAAGCCCTCCGGCGGCTCGGCGATCTCCGCTGCGGCGCGCGCATACGGCGTGAACTCCGGGAAACCGCGCTCGTCCATCCGCACCCCGGCCGGGTACCGCGCGGCGCGGACCGGGTCCGGGAAATGCACGACCTGTCCGGCATAGGCCGTATTCGGTGGCGCGGCATGTCCCGCCGCGCGGGGGCCGGGGAGTGCCCCCAGCCCTTGCCGACCTGTCGTCATCGCGGTTGCCCCCTGGCTGAAGCTGGCTTTGCAGCACAGCCTAAGCCGTACGGCTCCACCCTCCACTGCCCCCGTCCCCCACACGTCAGCCCGGCGACACACCGACGTCACCCGCCGCCCCACCACCCCCGAGCCCCCCGCGCACCACCCCGCCGACCAGCCTCGTTTCCTCGCGGCCGACGCCCCGTCAGCTCCTCGTGAGATCATCGACAGGGCGCCCGACTACCACAACACCCAGCACATTTGGCAGGCTGACCCTCCCCCACCTTGGGCGGGGGGACCCCCAGTACCACGGGGATTCGGGGAGGGAAAGCACCACCATGAGCACCACTGCACGCCACCACAACTCAGCCGGCGACCCCCGCATCGGCTGGAGCGGCACCGCCGACACCCATCGCGCGCCCGCCCTCCACCACCGCCGCGACGGCATCCTCCCCACCATCGGCGCCGCCCTGTCAGTACGCGGACAAACCCTCACCTGCACCGCGAGCAAGGCGGAACAGCCGCCCACGCTCCACCCCCTGGTCCAGGATTTCCTCGACACCCTCGCCACCGCACAGCGCGAACGTTTTACCGGGCGCTGCCCCGAAGCGGTCCTGCTCTCCCGCCACCTCACCGCCGTCGAGGCCAACCGCGGCAAGCGCGCCTCCCGCAAGCCCCTGACCAACGGCGAGGCCCGCCGCTCCCTGAAACACTCCAAGATCACCGCACGCCACATCCGCGAGGACGGCGATCCCCAGCACGGCAGTTACGCCCCGCCCTGCCGCTCCTGCGACGCCCTCCTCGCCCACTTCGGCGTCATGCCCATCGGCGCGACGCCCACAGGAAGCTGACCGTCACCATGCCGACCACCCCCGGCCCGCGCACCGCCGCCCACGACCGCGGCGACTCCACCCGTTTCCCCGCCGCCGTCGACGTCGCCCTCCAGGACGCCGGCTGGCGCCCGGGCCGCTGGGACATAAAGCAGGCGGAACACTGGGCCGACACCCTGCGCGCCCACACCTCGCCCGCGGGCCACCGCCACACCGTCTTCCCCGCCGCCGTCGAGGCCTGGGCCGAATTCGGCGGTCTGCACATCAACGGCCCCGGGCCCGGCCGCCATATCGCGCCCGCCCCCTTCGTGCTCGATCCCCTGCACGGCCTCCACCTCGCCCGCACCCTCGGCGACCTCGGCCGCGCCCTGGAGACCGATGTGGCCCCGCTCGGCCGCGAGGAGCTCACCGGCCCCGACGGCACCACCTACGGCCAGGCCACCCTCGCCATCGACGCCGAGGGCCGCATCTACAGCCTCGACCACACCGGTGACTGGTACCTGGGGCCCGACCTCGACACCGCGCTGGGGATGCTGGTGCTGGGGAGCCGGCCCACGCGGCTGGCGCCGCACGCGGTTGCGGCCGAGTGAGCCGGCTCCGGCGTGCTCAGGCCGCCACCCGGGCCGCCGGCAGCACCGCCGACACCCGGAAGCCGCCGGCCTCGGTCGGGCCGGAGACGAACACGCCGCCCAGCGCCGTCACCCGCTCCCGCATCCCCACCAGGCCGTTGCCACCGCTCGGCAGCCCGGCACCGGCCGCGTCGCTCTCGCCGGGGCCGTTCTCCACCTGGACCGCGAGCTCGCCGTCCCGGTGCGCCAGCCGCACCCGCGCCTGCGCACCCGGCGCATGCTTGTGCACATTGGTGAGCGCTTCCTGGACCACCCGATAGACGGTCCGCTCCACGCGCGCCGCATACCGGCGCCCGGCATCGACCGCCGGCACCTCCGCATCGATCTCGGCGGCCTCGGCTTCCTCGGCGGCCTCGGCGGCGTCGCTCACCAGCAGCTCGACGACCATCCCGGCCGCCCGGGACTGCCCCACCAGATCCGCCAGCTCCGCGAGGCAGGGCCCCTCGACCTCCGCCTCCCCCGCCCGCTGCTCCGGGACCGGCGCCCCACCGGATGACGGCCCGGCGGACGAGGACTCCGCCGCGGCCCCGACCCCGGACAGCTCCGCGGGCCGTTCCCGCTCCGTCGCCTTCGCGTCCGTCGCCTTCGCGCCGACCCGGGAAGCCACTGCGGCCAGCCGCTCGGGCGCACCCGACGCCGAAGCGCCCCGCACCGCCGCCCCCTCGGCCGTACGCAGCACCCCCAGCATCTCCCGCAGCTCGGTCAGCGCCTGGCGTCCCATGTCGCCGACCAGCCCCGCGTTCCGCGACGCCTTCTCCGGGTCCTTCAACGCCACCGCCTGCAGCGCGGCTGCATGCACCACCATCAGGCTCACCCGGTGCGCGACCACGTCGTGCATCTCGCGCGCGATGCGGGTGCGCTCCTCGTTACGGGCCCACTCGGCCCGCTCCTCGGCGCGGTCGGCCAGCAGCGACAGCTCCCGCTCCAGACCGTCGGCCCGCTCCCGCAGGCTCTCCACCAGCCGCCGCCGGGCCCCGATGTACAGGCCCCACAGCACCGGCGGGGCCGTCAGCAGCAGCCCCATCGCCACCGAGAGCGCCGGCGCGAACCACACCGGCGGATGGAAGTCCTGCTGCTCGGCCATCTCCTGCTGCACGTTGAGGTACGTCGTCACCAACGTCCCCACCACCGTCATCCCCGCCAGCAACGCGGTGATCCGGCGCGGCACATCCGACGCGGCGAGCGTGTACAGCCCCACCACGCCCAGCATTCCGCCCATCTCGGCGGGCATCACGGCGATCGAGACCAGCACCACCGCCACCGGCCACCGCCGGCGCACCAACAGCACCGACCCCGCCAGCAGACCCAGCAGCAGCCCGAGCAGTTCGGGCAGCTGCGCCTCGTCCGCGAAGCTGGTTCCTTCGGCCACACACTCCAGCGCGGATGCCGCCGCCAGAAACACATCCAGTACGGCACTCCGCCGCCGGGCCCACCACCACGGCCCGCTCTCCGGCGCACCCCGCGCGCCCACGCCTTCTTCACTTGCCCCCGTCGCGGTCATGCCGACCAGCCTACGGGCGCCCGTGCGGGATCCCCCTAGGAGTTGCGCAGCCCATTACCAGGCCTTACCCCCGGAATTCCCGCGAACTATAAAATCACGCGCATTTCGACACCCCTGGCACGTCCGCCCCGTATGCTCGCGCGCCACCCTGCTCCCGCACCCCCTCGCCTCGCCGCGCACAGCGGCAACCCGGAGGGGATCATGGCCGCCCGGTGATCCGGCTGCGGCGAACTGAAGCGCTATACCGTCGCATCGGAGGCGGGCGGTACGGCATAGTGTGGGAGGCCGAGCGACCGGACCGGTGCACTGTCCGGTGTGGTTCGCCCTACCATCCCCTGTGGTGTAATTGGCAGCACTGAGGCTTTTGGTGCCTTATGTCCGGGTTCGAGTCCTGGCAGGGGAGCACACACATAGCAGGCAATTTCCGGGTCCTGACCACCACGTCAGGACCCGCACGCGTTTCGGCTGCAATACGCACCGGTATCCTTCGGGTGACCACCACCCGAAGTAGCCAAGAAGCCGAAGGGCATCCCCGTGAGCGCCAACCGCCCGGCAGCCGTCGTCGTTCTCGCAGCGGGTGAGGGCACCCGCATGAAGTCGGCGACCCCCAAGGTCCTGCACGCCCTCTGCGGCCGCTCCCTCGTCGGACATGTCGTCGCCGCCTCCCGCGAGCTGGACCCCGAACACCTCGTCGTGGTCGTCGGCCACGCCCGTGAGCAGGTGCGGGCCCATCTCGCCGAGGCCGACCCCGCCGTACGCACCGCCGTGCAGCACGAGCAGAACGGCACCGGCCATGCGGTCCGTACGGCGCTGGAGGAGCTGAGCCAGAGCGGTGTCGCCCTCGACGGCACCGTGATCGTGGTCTGCGGCGACACCCCGCTGCTGACCGGCGAGACCCTCAAGCAGCTCAGCGACACCCACGCCACGGACGGCAACGCCGTGACCGTCCTCACGGCCGAGGTCCCGGACGCCACCGGCTACGGCCGCATCGTGCGCGAGGCGGGCCACGGCGCGGTGACGGCGATCGTCGAGCACAAGGACGCCACCGACACCCAGCGGGCCATCCGAGAGATCAACTCCGGGGTGTTCGCCTTCGACGCCCGGCTGCTCGTGGACGCCCTGGGCAAGGTGCGGACGGACAACAGCCAGGGCGAGGAGTACCTCACCGATGTGCTGGGGATCGTCCGCGAGGCCGGGCACCGCGTGGGCGCCGCGGTGGCCGCCGATCACCGCGAGATCCTCGGGATCAACAACCGGGTACAGCTGGCCCAGGCGCGTGCGCTGCTGAACGAGCGGCTGCTGGAGCGGGCGATGCTCGCCGGCGTGACGGTGGTGGACCCGGCGTCGACCTGGGTGGACGTATCGGTGACGTTCGAGCCGGACGCCACGGTGCACCCGGGGACCCAGCTGCTGGGCACCACGCACCTCGCCACCGGTGCCGAGGTGGGCCCGCATTCGCGGCTGACGGACACGTCGGTGGGCGCGGGCGCGGTGGCCTCTTTCACGGTCGCGGAGGGTGCGCGGATCGGCGAGGGCGCGAATGTCGGCCCCTATGCATATCTGCGGCCGGGGACGGATCTTGGTCCGAAGTCGAAGGCCGGCACGTACGTGGAGATGAAGAACGCCACGATCGGCGAGGGCACAAAGGTTCCGCATCTGTCCTATGTGGGAGATGCCACGATCGGCGAGTACACCAATATCGGTGCGGCGAGCGTCTTTGTGAACTACGACGGTGAAGCGAAGCATCACACCACGGTCGGATCACATTGCAAGACGGGTTCGGACAACATGTTTGTGGCTCCCGTCACGATCGGGGACGGCGCTTATACGGCAGCCGGCTCGGTCATCACCAAGGATGTGCCCCCGGGTTCGCTGGCGGTCGCGCGTGGCCAGCAGCGGAATATCGAGGGCTGGGTCGCGCGCAAGCGGCCCGGAAGCGCCGCCGCGCAGGCGGCTTCGGCCGCTCGTCAGGAATCCGAGGGCGAGCGGTGATCGTGCAAGGGGTGCGCCGTGCGGGGCGTACCTTTGATGAGCGCACGCAAACTGTGATTCGAGGAGATTTGCTGTGACCGGGATCAAGACGACCGGCGAGAAGAAGCTGATGCTCTTCTCCGGCCGCGCCCACCCCGAGCTTGCCGAGGAGGTCGCGCACCAGCTGGGTGTGGGCCTGGTCCCGACGAAGGCTTTCGACTTCGCCAATGGCGAGATCTACGTCCGCTATCAGGAATCGGCACGTGGCGCGGACTGCTTTTTGATTCAGAGCCACACCGCTCCGATCAATAAGTGGATCATGGAACAGCTGATCATGATCGATGCGCTGAAGCGGGCTTCGGCCCGCAGCATCACCGTGGTCGTGCCGTTCTACGGCTATGCGCGGCAGGACAAGAAGCACCGCGGCCGGGAGCCGATTTCGGCGCGGCTGATCGCGGATCTGATGAAGACCGCGGGCGCGGACCGTGTGGTGACCGTGGATCTGCACACGGACCAGATCATGGGCTTCTTCGACGGCCCGGTGGACCACCTCTTCGCGCTGCCGGTCCTCGCGGACTACGTGGGCGCGAAGGTGGACCGCGACAAGCTCACGGTGGTCTCGCCGGACGCCGGCCGGGTACGGGTCGCCGACCGCTGGTGCGACCGGCTGGGTGCGCCGCTGGCGATCGTGCACAAGCGGCGCGACAAGGACGTGGCGAACCAGGTCACCGTCCACGAGGTCGTCGGCGATGTGAAGGACCGGGTGTGCGTCCTGGTCGACGACATGATCGACACCGGTGGCACGATCTGCGCCGCGGCGGACGCGCTGTTCGCCAACGGTGCGTCGGACGTGATCGTGACGGCGACGCACGGTGTGCTCTCGGGCCCGGCCGCGGACCGGCTGAAGAATTCGAAGGTCAGCGAGTTCGTCTTCACCAACACCCTGCCGACGCCGTCGGAGCTGGAGCTGGACAAGATCACGGTGCTGTCGATGGCGCCGACGATCGCCCGGGCGCTCCGTGAGGTGTTCGAGGACGGCTCGGTGACGAGCCTCTTCGAGGAGCAGTGAGCGGGCCGGTGCGCTAGCCGGCACTGATCGACTTTGGGGCGGCCTCCCGGCCGGGTAGACTCATCGAGTTGCTCGGCGAGGGAGGCCGCCCTTTGTGGTGGCTGTCCGTTATCGACGCGCTCTTCGTAGCAGGTCTGTCGTGGGCCGGGTGACGCCCACCAGATGTTTCTGCGATACGAGGAGTGCTGTTATGGCTGAGGTCAAGCTTGCCGCCCAGGTCCGTACCGACTTCGGTAAGGGTGCCGCCCGTCGTGCGCGCCGCGCCGACCTGGTTCCGGCCGTCGTCTACGGCCACGGCGCGGAGCCGCAGCACGTGGCGATCCACAACCACGCGCTGATGATGGCGCTGAAGACGCCGAACGCCCTGATCCGCCTGGAGTTCGACGGCAAGAGCGCGCTGGTCATCCCCAAGGCCGTGCAGCGTGAGGCGATCCGCCAGTTCCTGGTCCACGTGGACTTCCTCGCCGTGAAGAAGGGCGAGAAGGTCTCCGTCGAGATCCCGATCCACGTCGAGGGCGACCTCGCCCCGGGCCAGCTCGTGCTGGAGCACGTCCTGAACACCCTGCCGGTCGAGGCCGAGGCCACCCACATCCCGGAGTCGGTCACCGTCTCCGTCGAGGGCCTGGACGCGGGTTCCTCGGTGCTGGCCAAGGACATCGTCCTGCCGTCCGGTTCCTCGCTGGCCGTCGAGGACGACGCCGTCGTGGTGCAGGTCATCGCCGCGCAGGCCGAGGCGCCGGCCGAGGAGGCCGCCGAGGGTGGCGAAGAGGCCGCCGAGGCCTGAGTCGCCTCTGCTGGGTAGATTTCTCAGCGAGTCGTCCAACCGCTGCCGCGTGCCTTTGGGTGCGGGGCGGCGGTTGGCCTGTTTCATGGGCAATTGCGGTCGGGGCCGGCGGCGGTCGGCGGGATGTGGGAGTGACGGAAATGTCGGACGCGGATCCGTGGCTGGTCGTGGGGCTGGGTAATCCGGGCCCGGAGTATGCGGGAAATCGCCACAACGTGGGGTTCATGGTGGCGGATTTGCTGGCGGAGCGGATGGGGGGCCGTTTCAAGGCGCACAAGGCGCGGGCGCAGGTGGTGGAGGGCCGCTGCGGTGCGCCGGGGCCGGGAAGCCGGCGGGTGGTGGTGGCGAAGCCGTCGTCGTACATGAATGTGTCGGGCGGGCCGACCACCGCACTCCGGGATTTCTACAAGGTGCCGGTCGCCAACATCATTGCCATTCATGATGAGTTGGATATCGATTACGGTGCGCTGCGGCTGAAGCTGGGCGGCGGTGACAACGGTCACAACGGTCTGAAGTCGATCACGAAATCCCTGGGCGCGGAGTATCACCGGGTGCGGTTCGGTATCGGGCGTCCGCCGGGCCGTATGCAGGTGGCGGATTTCGTGCTGAAGGACTTTTCCTCGGCGGAGCGGCGCGAACTGGATTACTTCGTGGACCGCGCCGCGGATGCGGTGGAAACGTTGATCGTGGACGGTCTGGAACGGGCGCAGAGTACGTACAACTCCTGAATGGGACAGCGGGGGTCAGGCGCTGACGAACCGTTGTCGGAGGTTGACCGGGCGCTGGTGCATGGCCAAGGATCGCCGCCATGCCCAAAAGCAGCACGCGCACCCGTTCGGTCAGACGCAGTCGTACCCGCCGGGTCGGTGAGAGCGCCTATGGGGCGCTGCTCGTCGCCCGGATCGTCGTGATGGGTCTGCTGGCCTCGCTGCTGCTGGTGGCGGGGGTGTGGACGTCATGGCACACGGCGCAGTACGCGATGCTCGTCAAGGCGCGGGAGCGCGGGATGATGACGGTCTCGGCGTGTGCGGGTAAGCAGTGCACCGGGCCGTACCGGCCGACGGGCGGTGACGGCAAACGGCGGGCGAAGGTGTCGATCGCACAGGCGGCCGCGCCCGCCAAGGGCGAGCAGGTCGAGGTGACCGTCGAGCCGGGCACGACCCATGCGGTGCGGACCGGGCCGGCCGGGATTCTGCATGCGTGGGTGCCGTTCGCCGGGGCGCTGCTGCTGGCGGCGCTGGTGGTGGCCGGAGGCATGCGGCTGCGGCGTACGGCGTGGGTGATGGGCCTGCTGGGGGCGGTGTTGCTGGGCGCGGCCTTCGCGGCGATGTAGGGCACGGGGCAGATACGACGGCGGCCCGTCCTCTCCGGTGAGAGGACGGGCCGCCGTCGTGTACCGGGCCGGCCGGGTCAGCCGGTGTTGCGCAGACCGGCCGCGACACCGTTGACGGTGAGCAGCAGCGCACGGGCGAGGACCGGGTCCGGCTCCTCGCCGCGCTCGGCGGCGGTCCGCTGGCGGTGCAGCAGCGAGACCTGGAGGTAGGAGATCGGGTCCAGGTAGGCGTCGCGGATGTGGAAGGTCTGCTGAAGGACCTCGTTGGAGTCGAGCAGCTGCTTCTCGCCGGTGACGCGCAGGACCTCGGCGACGGTGAGCTCGTGCTCGGCCTTGATGTGCTCGAAGACGTGCTTGAGCTCGTCGGGGACGAGGGTGTCGACGTAGTGCTGGGCGATCCGCAGATCCGTCTTGGCCAGCGTCATGGCGACGTTGGCCAGGAAGTTGCGGAAGAAGTGCCAGTGCTCGTGCATCTCGTCCAGCACGCTGTCGAGTCCGGCCTCACGGGCGGCCTTGAGGCCGGTGCCGACGCCGTACCAGCCCGGGACGATCTGGCGGGACTGGGTCCAGCCGAAGACCCACGGGATGGCGCGCAGTCCGTCGAGACCGGCGCCGGAGTCGGGGCGGCGGGACGGGCGCGAGCCGAGGTGGAGCTCGGCGAGCTGGTCGACGGGGGTGGAGGCGAAGAAGTACGCGGGCAGGTCCGGGTCCTCGACCAGCCGGCGGTAGGAGCCGTGCGCGGCCTCGGAGACCGTCTCCATGGCCGCGTCCCAGCGCGCCAGCGCCTCGTCGGACTGCCGGGGGGCGGTGTGCAGGGCGGAGGCCTGGAGGGTGGCCGCGACCGTCAGCTCCAGGTTTTCCCGGGCCAGCGACGGCACCAGGTACTTGTCGGAGATGACCTCGCCCTGCTCGGTGACCTTGATCTCGCCTTCGAGGGTGCCGTAGGGCTGGGCGAGGATCGCGTCGTGGGAGGGGCCGCCGCCGCGGCCGACGGTGCCGCCGCGGCCGTGGAAGAGGCGCAGCCGGACGCCGTGCCGGTGGGCGACGTCGCGCAGCAGGCGCTGGGCGCGGTGGATCTCCCACTGGGAGGTGGTGATGCCGCCGAACTTGGAGGAGTCGGAGTAGCCGAGCATGACCTCCTGCACGTCGCCGCGCAGGGCGACCAGGCGCCGGTAGGAGGGGTCGGCGAGCATCTCGTCGAGCAGCTGGTCGGCGATCTTCAGCTCGTCGGTGGTCTCCAGCAGCGGCACGATGCCGATCTTGGCCCAGCCGGCGTGCAGGTCGATCAGACCGGCCTCACGGGCGAGGACGGTGGCGGCGAAGACGTCGTCGGAGCCCTGGCACATCGAGATGATGTAGGACTCGATGACCTCGGGGCCGAAGGTCTCCTTGGCCCGCAGGATGGTGCGGAAGACCCCGAGGGTCTTGGCGCCGGCCTCGTCGAGCGGGGCGGGGGTGGGAGCCAGCGGGCGGCGCGAGCGCAGTTCCTTGGCGAGGAGCTTGCGGCGGTAGTCGCGCGGCATGTCCACATAGCGCCAGGACTCCTCGCCGAGACGGTCGAAGAGCTGGCCGAGGGCGTGGTGGTGGGCGTCGGCGTGCTCGCGGACGTCCATGGTGGCGAGCTGCAGACCGAAGGCGGCGATGGTGCGCAGGGTGCGCTCCAGGCGGCCGTCGGCGACCAGACCGCCGCGGTGTGCGCGCAGCGAGGTCTGGATCAGGGCGAGATCGTCGAGGAGCTCCGGGGTGCCGAGGTAGTCGCGGCCGGGGACGTGCGGGGTGTCGCCGGCCAGCCGCTCGCGCGTGTTGACGAGCTTCTGCCGGATGCAGGTGGCCTTGAGGCGGTAGGGCTCTTCGCTGTTCAGCCGCTTGTAACGGGGGCTGATCTCGGGCAGCAGATCGAGGTCGCGCTGGAGGGACTCCAGCAGCTCGTCGGTGGCTCCGCAGTTGCGGATGGAGTTAGACAGCGCGCCGCGCAGCTCGTCGACGTGCTCCAGCGCGTCGGTGATGCCGTGCTCGTGCTGGAGGAGCAGGACGTCCCAGGTGACCTGCGGGGTGACGTTGGGGTTGCCGTCGCGGTCGCCGCCGATCCAGGTGCCGAAGGTGAGCGGGCGGGTGTCGGCGGGCAGCTCGGCGCCGGCCCGCTCCAGCTCGGCGGCGAGGTCTTCGAGGACGTCGCCGACGGCGCCGCGGCCCAGCTCGTCGAGGTAGTAGATGGCGTTACGGGCCTCGTCGGTGGGCTCGGGCCGGGCGACGCGCAGCTCGTCGGTCTGCCAGATGAGGTCGATGTTCTCGGCCAGGCGGAGGTCGGCGCGGCGGCGCTCGCTGCCGTCGGCGATCTCCAGCAGCTCGGCGACCTTGCGGAGCTTGGTCAGGACGGAGCGGCGAGCGGCCTCGGTGGGGTGCGCCGTGAAGACGGGGCGTACGCCGAGGTTGCGGGCGGTGTCCTTCAGGTGCCCGGGGTCGGCGTCCTTCAGCATGTCGGCGGTGCGGGCCAGGATGCTGCCCTCGGCGGCGCGCCGGGCGGCGAGCTCGCGGCCGCGGTGGACCTGCTCGGTGACGTTCGCGAGGTGGAAGTACGTGGAGAAGGCGCGCACCAGCTTGGCGGCGGTGGCCAGGTCGGTGTCGCCCAGGAGCCGGGCTGCCGCTTCGCCGTCCTCGCGGGTCAGGGCGCGTACCCGCTCGACGAGGTCGAGCAGGTCCTGCCCTTCCTGGCGGACAAGGGTCTCGCCGAGGAGGTCGCCGAGACGGCGGATGTCGGCACGCAGGGCGATGTTGTCGCTCGGGCCGGCGTCCAGGCTCTCAGCGGTCGCGGTCTCGGCCGGAGTGTGGTCGGCACTGCTCACAGGTGCGGCTCCTTGCAGCGATCAGGGACGTCGCGCCGCGGCTCTGGCATGAGGGGTGGCGGGCGACGAATGGGCTGGTCTGATGCGGGCGTGTGCGGACCGCGCTGTCCGACGTCCCCAGGATAGGTCTGCCCAGCTTCCAGGAATCACACCGTCCGCTTAGTGGGCATCTGCCGCGGCACCGGCAGGTGTGGCGCCTGTCACGGCCTTGCCCGTGACGGTGTCACTGCCATACTTACGAAACCGTAGGTTACGGTTCCGTAGCCGTAGCCGTGCCCCCGAGCCCCCGACGAGGGACACCATGACCGCTGGTCCTGAAGCCGTAGAAGATCCCCCGATTCCTGCCGATCCGTCCGTCGCCGGTGCCGGTGCGCCGTCCGCGACGCTGGGCGGCGAGCAGCGCAGATCGCTCGAACAGATCGCCCTGCTGCTCTTCATCACCGTCCCGTTCGTGGCGCTGCTCGCCGCGGTGCCGCTGGCCTGGGGCTGGGGGGTGAGCTGGCTGGACCTGGCGCTGATGACAGCGATGTACTACATCGGCTGCCACGGCATCACGATCGGCTACCACCGCTACTTCACCCATGGTGCGTTCAAGGCGAAGCGCCCGCTGCGGATCGCGCTCGCGATCATGGGGTCGCTGGCCGTGGAGGGGCCGCTGGTGCGCTGGGTGGCCGACCACCGCAAGCACCACAAGTTCTCCGACGCCGAGGGCGACCCGCACTCCCCGTGGCGCTTCGGCGAGACGGTGCCCGCCCTGATGAAGGGGCTGTGGTGGGCGCACATCGGCTGGATGTTCGACGAGGAGCAGACCTCGCAGCAGAAGTACGCGCCGGACCTGGTCAAGGACGATTCGATCCGGATGGTCTCCCGCCAGTTCGTCCTGTGGACAGCGGTGTCGCTGCTGATCCCGCCGCTGGTGGGGGGCCTGGCCACCTGGTCCTGGCAGGGCGCGCTGACCGCGTTCTTCTGGGGTTCCCTGGTCCGGGTCGCGCTGCTGCATCACGTCACGTGGTCGATCAACTCCATCTGCCACGCGGTCGGCAAGCGCCCCTTCAAGTCCCGCGACCGCTCGGGCAACGTCTGGTGGCTGGCCGTCCTGTCCTGCGGTGAGTCCTGGCACAACCTGCACCACGCGGACCCGACCTGCGCCCGGCACGGCGTGCTGAAGGGGCAGGTCGATTCCAGCGCCCGGCTCATCCGCTGGTTCGAGAAGGCGGGCTGGGCGTACGACGTCCGCTGGCCGGACACCGCCCGGCTCGCGGCCCGGCGCGCGGCGGCTACCGCCGGGGGTACCTCCCAGCGGTAACCAGGGAAGGCATGATTGACGGGTGGCGATCGACAACAGCAGCGCGAGCAACAGCAAGGGCAAGCCCTCCCCGGCTCCGGCGACCCGACGGGCCCGCAGGGTCCGGATGACCGGGGCGGAGCGCCGGGAGCAGCTGCTGGACATCGGTCGCACGCTCTTCGCCGAGCGGGGCTACGAGGGCACATCGGTGGAGGAGATCGCGGCGAAGGCCGGGGTCTCCAAGCCGGTCGTCTACGAGCACTTCGGCGGCAAGGAGGGCCTGTACGCGGTGGTCGTGGACCGCGAGATGCGGCAGCTGCTGGACATGGTGACCGGTGCACTGACCGCCGGCCACCCCCGCGAACTCCTGGAGCAGGCGGCCTTCGCGCTGCTCGACTACATCGAGACCTTCACCGACGGTTTCCGCATCCTGGTCCGCGATTCCCCCGTGGCCCAGTCGACGGGCACCTTCGCCTCCCTGATCAGCGATATCGCCACCCAGGTCGAGGACATCCTGGGCCTGGAATTCAAGGCCCGCGGCTTCGACCCGAAGCTGGCGCCGCTGTACGCCCAGGCCCTCGTCGGCATGGTCGCCCTGACCGGCCAGTGGTGGGTGGACACCCGCAAGCCGAAGAAGGCCGAGGTGGCGGCCCATCTGGTGAATCTGGCCTGGCACGGCCTGGGCAATCTGGAGGCCCGGCCACGGCTGATAGGGCATCGCAAGAACTGAGGACCGCGGACGGGCCCGGCCTGCGGGTCAGGCCTGCTCAGCCGTGGTGCGTCGGCTCCAGGAACTCCAGCCGGTTGCCGGCCGGGTCGACGGAGTAGAAACGGCGGTGGCCCGGGAGGGCGTCGTCCCAGGTGACGGCGGCCCCGGCGGCGGTCAGGCGGGCGGCGAAGGCGTCGATGCCCTGGACGCGGATGCCGGGGTGGGCCTTGCGAGAGGGGCGGAAATCCGGCTCGATGCCCAGGTGCAGCCGGGCCGTACCGGCCTCGAACCACCACCCGCCGCGTGCCGCGAGCGCCGCCGGCTTGGGGACCTCTGTCATGCCGAGGAGGTCCGCGTAATAGGCCCGCAGGGCGTCTTCGATGCCGGGTGGTGCGGCGAGCTGGATGTGGTCGAGGCCGGTGATCACGGCGTCACCTCGGGGGAGAGAAGGGGCGGCGGGCGTCAGCCGTCAGCCGGTTTGCGGGCCACCGCGAAGATGCGGCGGAAGGGGAAGACGGTGCCGTGGGCGCCGGTGGGGTAGGCCTTGCGCAGGGCGTCGCGGTATTCGGCGAGGAAGGCCTCGCGGGTGTCCGGATCGTTCTCCAGCGCGGTCAGCACGGGGCGCAGCGCGGTGCCCTTGACCCAGTCGAGGATCGGGTCCTCGCCCTCCAGGAGCTGGACGTAGGTGGTCTCCCACACGTCGGTGGCGCAGCCGAGGTCGGCGAGGCGTTCCAGGTAGTCGGCCGGTTCGAGGATGTGCACGAAGCGACGGCCGTGGGTGGTGAGCCGCTCGCGCCACTGCGGGGAGTCGCACAGCTCGCCGAGGAGGGCGTGGCTGGGCGAGGTGAAATTGCCGGGGACCTGGAAGGCGAAGGTGCCGCCGGGGGTGAGCGCGTCGATCCAGCGGGCAAAGGAATCGGGGTGGTTGGGGACCCACTGCAGTGCCGCGTTGGAGACGATCAGGTCGTAGGTCTCCTCGGGTGCCCAGTCGGTGGCGTCGGCGGGGGCGAAGTCGAGGTGGCCGCCGCCCGGGGTGGGGCCGGCGTGGGCCTCGGCCTCCTTGAGCATCTCCGGGGAGTTGTCGTATCCGGTGATGTGCGCGTCCGGCCAGCGGGCGGCGAGCAGGGTGGTGACGTTGCCCGGGCCGCAGCCGAGGTCGGCGATGCGGGCGGGGCGCTCGGGCCGGGGCAGGTCCGATATCCGGGCGAGGAGGTCCAGGAAGGGGCGGGTCCGGTGCCCGGAGTGGCGGAGATATTGCTGTGGATCCCAGGTTGGTGCGTCGTGCATGGTTCGAAACCCCTTCGCTGGTGCAGGGCAGGCACAATCTGGCACGGTCTGGTTCGGGCCGTCTCGGCCGGAAACCGGGTCCCCGCCGACGATGCCCATAGTCCAGCGAAATATATCTCGACGTCAAGAGACTTCATGTCGACAGACCCTCTACACTGATCGTCATGGAGGACGAGGTCGACCGACTGGTCGCAGCATGGCGCCGCGAGCGCCCGGACCTCGACGTGGAGCCGCTTGAGGTCCTCAGCCGCGTCTCCAGGCTGGCCAGGCATCTCGACCGGGCCCGCCGGATCGCCTTCGCCGAGGTCGGCCTGGAGCCCTGGGAATTCGACGTACTCACCGCGCTGCGGCGCGCCGGTGCGCCCTATCAGCTCTCCCCCGGGGCGCTGTTGACGCAGACCCTGGTCACCTCGGGGACGATGACCAACCGCATCGACCGGCTGGCCAAAAAGGACCTCGTCGAGCGGCTGCCCGACCCCAGTGACCGGCGCGGAGTGCTGGTCAGACTGACCGCGGCGGGCCGAGACAAGGCCGACCGGTCACTGGCCGGACTGCTGATCCAGGAGCGCGCCATCCTCGCCGAGCTCTCCCGCGAGCAGCGCGGCGAACTGGCCGGGCTGCTGCGGCGGTTGACCGGTCCGTTCGACAACATTCCCGGCTAGCCGGCCGGTCCGTTCGGCTGTATTCCCCGGCGATATCGGGCGCATTCCGGGCCGAGCGGCCGACTTTTCCTCTCCCTCCGTGGCCGATTTCTTTCGTGTACGGGCGAGCGACGGCGACTCCCGGCCAGGCGCGCGGGCGCTGCCGGCGGGGCCGCGGAGCCGACCGGCGGGCGCCCGCGGAGGCGGCTCGACACCGGCGCACGACGGGAGGGCATTCGCGTAACTGATGGTGCGTCAGAGGTTCACGTGCGCCCCCTAGTTCTGCGCACGCCCCCTTGCGCCGCGTCCCCTTGCCCGCCGCTCGGCCGGTGGGCTTGGATCGCGCCATGAGCCAGCAGCGCGCACCGCATCCGTCGAACGGCCCGTACGGCAGGCGGTTCGAGGGCCGTACGGTCCTGGTGACCGGCGCCGCCGCCGGGATCGGGGCGGCCACCGCCGACCGGCTGGCGGCCGAGGGCGCCGGCGTCCTGCTGCTGGACATCGACGACGCACGCGGCGAGCACACCGCCCGCCGCATCCGGGCGGCCGGCGGTCATGCCTCGTACGAGCACTGCGATGTGGCGGTCGAGGACGACTGGCGGCGGGCCGTCGAGGCGGCCCGGCGGCGCTACGGCCCGGTGGACGGGCTGGTCAGCAACGCCTTTCTGCGGAATGTGGCGGCCGCCGGCGACACCCCGCTCCCGGAATGGGACCGGCAGCTCGCGGTCAATCTCACCGGCTCGTTCCTCGGGGTGCGCGCCGCCCTGGAGGATCTGCGGGCGCGCGGCGGCGCGGTGGTGCTGACCTCGTCCGTGCATGCGCTGGTCGGGCTGCCGGGGCGGCCCGCGTATGCCGCGGCCAAGGCCGGGCTGACCGGGCTCGGGCGCCAGCTGGCCGTCGAGTACGGGCCCGCGATGCGGGTCAACTGCGTGCTGCCGGGCCCCGTGCTGACGGCGGCCTGGGACGGTATCGGCGAGGAGGAACGGCAGGCCAGCGCCGCGCAGACGGCGGCTAGGCGGCTGGGGCGGCCGGAGGAGGTCGCCGCCGCCATCGCCTTTCTGCTCTCCCCCGAGGCGTCCTTCGTCACCGGCGCGAGCCTCGTCGTCGACGGCGGCTGGAGCGTGTACAAGAACTCTTCTTGAACCGGGCGGCGGGGCCGCGCGCCCCGCCCGAGCTTCGACGCAGGAGGTCCGATGGGCATCCGATTCGGCGGCGACTACAACCCCGAGCAGTGGCCCGAGGAGGTGTGGGCCGAGGATCTGAAGCTGATGAAGGCGGCCCATGTCACCATGGTCACCGCCGGGATCTTCTCCTGGGCGAAGGCCGAACCCCGGCCCGGGGAATGGGACTTCGGCTGGTTCGACCGCGTCATGGACGGGCTGGCGGGCGCCGGGATCGCCGTCTGCCTGGCGACCATGACTGCCTCACCGCCGCCCTGGCTCTCCCGCGCGCACCCCGGGATGCTGCCCGAGGACGCCGACGGCCGGCGCCGCTGGCCCGGCGGCCGGCAGCACTACTGCCCCTCCAGCCCCGTCTACCGCGCCCACGCCGTACGCCTCGTCGAACAGCTCGCCGCCCGCTACGCCGGCCATCCGGCGCTCGCCATGTGGCACGTCGGCAACGAATACGGGTGCCACACCCGCCAGTGCTACTGCGAAGTGTCGGCCGAGGACTTCCGACGCTGGCTGCGCGCCCGCTACGGCGGCATCGAGGCGCTGAACGCCGCCTGGTCGACGGCCTTCTGGTCGCAGGCGTACGGCGACTTCGACGAGGTGCTGCCGCCCCGCACCGCCCCCACCTTCCCCAACCCCGCACAGCAGCTGGACTATCTGCGCTTCGGCGACGAGGCCCTCCGCGCCTGCTATCTGGCCGAGAAGGCCGTACTGGAGCGCGTCACGCCCGAGGTGCCGGTCACCACCAACCTGATGCCGCAGCACAAGCCCGTCGACGCGTTCGCCTGGGCCCCGCACATGGACGCGATGGCGCTGGACTTCTACCAGGACCCGTATGTGCCCGACGACCACATCCGGGCGGGCTACGTCTTCGACCTGATGCGCTCGGCCCGCGGCGGGCAGCCCTGGATGCTGCTGGAACAGGCGCCGGGCGCCGTCAACTGGCGTCCCCGCAACGGCCCCAAGCCGCCCGGCGCGATGCGGCTGTGGAGCTGGCAGGCGGTCGCCCAGGGCGCGGATGCGGTGCTGTATTTCCAGTGGCGGCAGTCGCTGGGCGGCGCGGAGAAGTTCCACTCGGCGATGCTGCCGCACGGCGGCACCGACACCCGGATCTTCCGTGAAGTGGCCCAGCTGGGAAGGGAGTTGGCGACACTGCCGGACATCGAGGGGACCCGGTCGCGGGCAGCGGTGGCGCTGCTGTCGGACTGGCCCAGCTGGTGGGCGCTGGAGCTGGACTCCAAACCGTCGACCGCGCTGGACCACTCCCGGATCGCGCTGGACCACTACCGGCCGCTCTTCGAGGCGGGCGTGGCCTGCGATGTGGTGCCGCCGCAGCGCGAACTGTCCGGCTACCGGCTGGTTGTGGCGCCCAACCTGTATCTGCTCACCGCGTCCGACGCCCGGCGGCTGGCCGCTTATGTCCACGCCGGCGGGCAGCTGCTGGTGTCCTTCTTCTCCGGGATCGTCGACGAACACGACCGGGTGCACCCCGGGGGCTATCCGGCGCCGCTGCGGGAGTTGCTGGGGCTGCGGGTGGAGGAGTTCTGGCCGCTGGACGCGGGGCGGTCGGTGGCGATCGGCGGTGAGGGTACCTCCCTACTCGACCGGAGTGGAGAGCTTGGGGGAACCTACACGGGGCGGGCGGACCTGTGGTCGGAGGCCATCGATCTCGAAGGGGCCGAGGCGCTGGCCCGCTTCACGGAGGGCGACCTCGCCGGGCGGCCCGCGGTGACCCGGCACGCCTACGGGCGGGGCACGGCCTGGTACGTCGGCACCCGGCTCGAAGCGGCGCTGATGCGGGCCCTGCTGGACGACGTACGGGAGGCTGCGGGGGTGCGGCCCGTACTGTCGGGGCTGCCGGCCGGTGTGCAGGCCACTGTGCGCGAGGGTGCCGACGGGCGGTACCTCTTCCTGCTCAACCACGGGGCGGCGGCCGTCGAGGTGGCGCTGCCCGAGCCGATGCGGGACGCCCTGGCGGCCGGGGCGGCGGACAGGACGGCGGACAGGACCGTGAACCGGGTCGTCCTGGCGGCCCGGGGCGTGGCCGTGCTGACGGACGTCTGACGGGGAACACCACCCGGTGCCAGGAATACCGCCCCCGGCCCGCCACGTTGGGCCCCGCAGGGGGCGATCGTGTCCCCTACGGGATGTGTTCGCCCACCCCCTACGGCACCGGCACCGAAGCCGCCGCCTCCAGCTCGACCGGGCCGACGCCGGCCCGGCGGGCCAGAGCCACCGCGGCGAGGGTGGAGTGCACCCCGAGCTTGCCGAGCACGTTCTGCATATGGGTGCGGACCGTGTGCGGGGAGAGGAACAGCCGCTCGGCGACCGCCTTGCGGCCCAGGCCCGCCACCATGCAGCGCAGCACCTCGCGTTCGCGCGGGGTCAGCGACTCCACCAGCCGCTCGCTCTCCGAGCGGTGCTTGCGCGCGGCCGTCAACTCCCGCAGCACACCGGTCAGCAGCGCGGGCGGCAGATGCGTTTCATCACGCAGCACGCCGCGGATCACGGCGAGCAGCCGGGAGAGCGAACAGTCCTTGGCGACCCAGCCGGAGGCCCCGGCCTGCAGGGCGGCGGCCGCGCGGCGCGGGTCGTCGCGGTCGGCGAGGACGACGGTGCGCAGATACGGATGGCTGGTGCGCAGGCCGGAGACCAGCGCGATGCCGTCCCGCGGGCAGGCGCGCGGCACGCTCTCGCGCAGCGGCGCCGGCGACTGCGGCGGCACCGCCAGCAGCGGCGCGGTGAGGTCGGCGTCGGCGAGCAGCACGTCGAAGCGGCGGCCGTCGGTGGCCGCGCGGTCCAGATTGCGCAGCGCCGCGGGAGCGCTGCCCGCGGCCGCGACGTCCACGTCCTGCTCCGCGGCGAGCGCGGCCGCCAGGGATTCGGCGAAGATGCGGTGGTCGTCGACCACCAGAACCCGGATGCGTTGCACAGAGACCCCCTGTCCCGGTGAACGGACCATAGCGGGCACGACGCCCGGATTGAAGATCGCCTCAGCCGCACGGCCGCCGCCGCGCCGGCTTCGCCACCCCACCCCGGGCGTCGTACCCGAACGGTCTCGCCCCCTGATCGACACCGGCCCCCACCGGTGCAGGATCTCAGCGTACGGACGGGGTGCGGCGAGGGAAGGTGATTGACGAAACTGCTTGCCCCGACGGGCCGTTCGGCAGCCGTCGGGCGGCCGCGCGCCGCCCGGCACGCCCTACTCGATGCGGTGCGCCCCCGCGCCGGGAACGGCCTCGAAGATCCGCGGCCGGGCATGGCCGGCCGCCGCGAACGCCTCGGTGACGGCCGCACCGACGGCCGTGGCGTCCGCCTCCTCGACCAGCACGATCGCCGAGCCGCCGAAGCCGCCGCCGGTCATCCGGGCCCCGAGGGCGCCCGCCGCCAGCGCGGTGTCGACGGCGAGATCGAGTTCGCGACAGGAGATCTTGAAGTCGTCGCGGAGCGAGGCGTGACCGGCCGTCAGCAGCGGGCCGATGGCTCGGGGGCGGCCCGCGTCGAGGTGGGCGACGACCTCTTCGACGCGGTGGTTCTCGGTGACGATGTGCCGGACGAGGGCCTGGACGACGGGATCGCCGGCCAACTCGGCGAGGGCCTCGGGCAGATGCGCGTACGGCACCTCACGCAGGGCCCGCACTCCGAGCGCCCGCGCGCCACGCTCACATCCGGCGCGCCGCTCGGCATATGCGCCGTCGCCCAGCTCGTGCTGCACCCGGGTGTCCACGACGAGGAGCCGCAGCCCCTCCCCCGCCAGGTCGAACGGGATCTGCCGCCGGGTGAGATCGCGGGTGTCCAGGAACAGGGCGTGGCCCGCGGTGCAGCAGGCCGCGGCGGTCTGGTCCATGATCCCGCAGGGCACCCCGACGAAGGCGTTCTCGGCCCGCTGGGCGAGCTGCGCCAGCCGCTGCGGCTCCTGACCGAGCGCATAAAGATCGTTGAGGGCGAGCGCGGTGGCGACCTCCAGGGCGGCGGAGGAGGAGAGTCCGGCTCCGGTGGGCACCGTGCTCTCGAAGTGCAGATCCGCACCGCCGAGGGGCAGGCCGGCCTCCTGCATCGCCCAGACGACACCGGCCGGATACGCGGCCCAGCCCCCGCTGCGCTGCGCTCCGCCCCGGCTTCGCTCCAGCGCCTCGGATGCCGGTCCCGGCGCCGGCCGCAGCTCATCGGTGCGCAGTTCGACGATGCCGCCGTCGGCGCCGCCGGAGTGCAGCCGCAGGACCCCGTCGGTGCGGGCCGAGGCGGCGGCGATCGTGGTGTGCGGGAGGGCCAGTGGCATCACGAAACCGTCGTTGTAATCGGTGTGTTCACCGATCAGGTTGACCCGGCCGGGCGCCGCCCACAGGCCCGTGGGCGCGGCGCCGTACACGGCGGCGAACCGCTCCGCCGTGTGCCGGGCGCGGTGCGCGTGCCCGGTGGCCGGGGTGACGGCTCCGTGCGCGGCCATCAGGACTCCTTCGTCCGGTCGAGGTACTGCGCGAACTGCCAGGCGTCGGCGACGATGCCGGCGAGGTCGGCGCGGCTGGGCCGCCAGCCGAGGCGGTCGATGGCGGTCTGCGCGGAGGCGACCAGTACGGCGGGGTCGCCGGCGCGGCGCGGGGCGGCGATCTCGGGGACGGGGTGGCCGGTGACCTTGCGGACGGTCTCGATGACCTCGCGGACGGAGAAGCCGTTGCCGTTGCCGAGGTTGCAGATCAGATGTTCTCCGGCGCTCGCCGCGTCGAGGGCGAGGAGGTGGGCCTCGGCGAGGTCGGCGACGTGGATGTAGTCGCGTACGCAGGTGCCGTCGGGCGTGGGGTAGTCCTCGCCGTAGACGGAGATCGCCTCGCGCTTGCCCTGGGCGACCTGGAGGACGAGCGGGATGAGGTGCGACTCGGGGTCGTGGCGCTCGCCGCAGGTGCCGTAGGCGCCGGCGACGTTGAAGTAGCGCAGCGAGACGGCGGCCAGGCCGTGCGCGGCGGCCTCGCCGCTGATCATGTGGTCGACGGCGAGCTTGCTGGCACCGTAGGGGCTGGTGGGCGCGGTCTCGGCGGACTCGGTGATCGGGGTGGACGTCGGCTCGCCGTAGGTGGCCGCGGTGGAGGAGAAGACGAGGGTGCGGACCCCGGCATCGCGCATGGCGGCGAGCAGGTCCATGGTGCCGCCGACGTTGTTGCGCCAGTACTTCTCGGGGTCGGCCACCGACTCGCCGACCTGGGAGAAGGCGGCGAAGTGCAGCACCCCGTCGTAGGACGGGTCGAGCCACTGCGCCGCGTCCTGGATGCGGCCCTCAAGGAAGCGGGCTCCGGCGGGGATGCCGTCGCGGTGGCCGGTGGACAGGTCGTCCAGCACGGTGACCTCGTGGCCGGCCTGGAGCAAATGCGCCGCAACCACACTGCCGACATATCCGGCACCGCCCGTGACCAGGTACTTCTTGCTCACTTGCTCGCTACCTCTCGCAGTCGCTCGGCCGCGGCCTCCGGCGGCACATCATTGATGAACACGTTCATGCCGGATTCGGAACCCGCGAGAAACTTCAGCTTGCCGGAAGTGCGGCGAATGGTGAAAAGCTCGAGGTGGAGTGCAAATTCTCCGCGGTGCTCGGCGCGCAGCGGAGCCTGGTGCCAGGCCGCGATGTACGGCGTACGGGCGGTGCGCCCCCCGTCCCCTTCGTCGAAGATCCGGTCGAACCGCCGCAAGACTTCCAGGTAAACCTGTGGGAATTCGGTGCGCGCCGCCTCGTCGAGGGCGAGCAGGTCGGGGACCCGGCGCTTCGGGTAGAGGTGCACCTCGTACGGCCAGTGGGCGGCGTACGGGACGAAGGCCACCCAGTGCGCGCCCTCCAGGACGATGCGGCGGCCGTCGGCCAGCTCCCCGTCGACCACCTCGTCGAAGAGGTTGCCCCCGCCGGTGGCCGTACGGTGCGCCGCGAGCGAGCCGAGCATGCGCGCGGTGCGCGGGGTGACGAAGGGGTAGGCGTAGATCTGGCCGTGCGGATGACCGAGGGTGACGCCGATCTCCTCGCCGCGGTTCTCGAAGCAGAAGACCTGTTCCACGCCCGGGAGTTGGGACAGTTCGGCGGTGCGGTCGGTCCAGGCGTCCAGGACCAGGGCGGCCTGCTCCTCGGTGAGGTCGGCGAAGGAGGCGTCGTGGTCGGAGGTGAAGCAGACCACCTCGCAGCGGCCGCGGTCCCCGGCGAATGAGGGGAAGCGGTTCTCGAAGACCGCGACGTCGTAGTCGTCGGCGGGGATCTCGGAGTGCCGCCCCTCGCGGGAGGGGCACAGCGGGCACTCGTCGGCCGGCGGGTGGTAGGTGCGGGCCTGCCGGTGCGAGGCGATGGCGACCCGGTCGCCGAGCAGGCGGTCCTCGCGGATCTCGGCGGCGGTGGCGACGGGGTCGAGCGGGCGGGGGTCGGGCTCATCGCGTACGGCGTCGTCGCGCAGGTCGTAGTAGATGAGCTCCCGGCCGTCCGCCAGCCGGGTCGTCGTCTTCTTCACGGGAGCTCCTCACCCACTCCAAACACAAACAAACACAATGAAGCACAACTAAACAGCAGCGTCAACGTGGGGCTCGTGGCCAGACATCCGGGACAAACTGTCTACCCCGGTCACGAATCAACAACTCAAACGAACAGAAGTGTTCAGTTTCTCAAGGACCGAGCGTAGCTTTTTGTGCGTTCAGCTCGCGCACACCGCTCTGTCTCCTGGGGGACAACCCCCGGACCCCCGAAAAGAGTGCCCTTATGATCACGCTGGCCGAAGGGCTACGGCTCCCCACCAACGGGCTCGACTACACCATCCTGGCCATCTACTTCGCCGTCGTCCTCGGCATCGGATTCGCGGCCAGGCGCAGTGTGAAGACGAGCCTGGACTTCTTCCTCTCCGGGCGGTCACTGCCTGCCTGGGTCACCGGCCTCGCCTTCGTCGCCGCCAACCTCGGCGCCACCGAGATCCTCGGGATGGCCGCCAACGGCGCGCAGTACGGGGCCTACACCGTCCACTGGTACTGGATCGGCGCCATCCCGGCCATGGTCTTCCTCGGCCTGGTGATGATGCCGTTCTACTACGGCTCCAAGGTCCGCTCGGTGCCGGAATTCCTGCTGCACCGCTTCGGCCCGTCCTCCCACCTGCTGTCGTCGGTGATCTTCGCCGTCTCGTCGGTGCTGATCGCGGGCGTCAACCTCTACGCCATGGCGATCGTGCTGCAGGCGCTGCTCGGCTGGCCGCAGTGGGTCGCGATCGTGATCGCCGGCCTGTTCGTCCTGGTGTACATCACCATCGGCGGCCTCTCCTCGGCGATCTACAACGAGGTGCTGCAGTTCTTCGTCATCCTGGCCGCACTGATCCCGCTGACCGTCGTCGGCCTCAAGCGCGTCGGTGGCTGGGACGGGCTGACCCACTCGCTGACCTCCTCGCACGGTGACGCCTTCCTGACCGCCTGGAAGGGCACCGGCATCGGCGAGACCAACCCGCTCGGCGCCAACTGGCTGACCATCGTCCTCGGTCTGGGCTTCGTGATGAGCTTCGGCTACTGGACCACCAACTTCGCCGAGGTCCAGCGCGCGCTGTCCGCAAAGAACCTCTCCGCCGCCCAGCGCACCCCGCTGATCGCCGCCTTCCCCAAGATCTTCATCCCGCTGGTGGTGGTCGTCCCCGGCCTGATCGCGCTGGTCATGGAGCCGACGCTGGGCAAGACCGATCCGTCGAAGGGTGGGCTCCAGTACAACGACGCCATCCCGGTGCTGATGCGGGACCTGCTCCCCAACGGCGTCCTCGGCATCGCCGTCACCGGCCTGCTCGCCGCGTTCATGGCCGGTATGGCCGCCAACGTCTCGTCGTTCAACACGGTCTTCACCAACGACATCTGGGCCGCGTACCTCAAGAAGGGCCGCGAGGACCGCTACTACCTGGCGACCGGGCGGGTGGTCACCGCGGTCGGCGTGCTGATCGGCATGGGCACCGCCTTCATCGCCTCGTCCTTCAGCAACATCATGAACTACCTCCAGACGCTCTTCTCCTTCTTCAACGTGCCGCTGTTCGTCGTCTTCATCATCGGCATGTTCTGGAAGCGGACCAGCGCCGCGGCCGGCTTCTGGGGGCTGCTCTCCGGGACCGTGGCCGCGATGGTCAACTACTTCTGGTTCTACAAGCAGGGCATCATCTCGATCCCCTCCGACCAGGGCGCCAACTTCGTCTCCTCGATCGTCGCCTTCGTCGTCGGCGCGCTCGTGATGGTCGTGGTCACCATGGTCACCAAGCCCAAACCCGCCGCCTCCCTCGCCGGCCTGGTCTACGGCACCCGGTCGCCCGGCATGGAAGAGCCGCCGGCCGAGGGCGACGACGCCTGGTACCGCAAGCCGGCCCTGCTGGGCTGGGGCGCGCTCGTCCTCGCCGCCGTCTGCTACCTCCCGTTCTCCCTCTGACCCAGCCTGAACCAGCGGAGTTGACCCACCATGAGTGACTACCAGCACGAGGTCGAGGAGCTGGAGCGCGAATCGGCGACCGCCGCGCGGCTCTTCGACGTACGGCGCATCATCGGCGGCCTGTTCGTCGTCTACGGCGTGATCGTGACCATCGCCGGCCTGACCGCCTCGGACGCGGACCTCAGGAAGGCCCAGGACATCAACATCAACCTGTGGACGGGCGTGGGCATGCTCGCGCTCGGGCTGTTCTTCCTGGTCTGGCTGAAGCTGCGGCCGACCGTCCCGCCGACCGCCGACGAGCTGCGGGCCGCGGCCGAGGACGGCCCCGCGGAGGGCTGAGCGCGGCGCCGGTCACTGCGGCGGCGGCACCGGATCGCCCGGTTCCGCCGCCGTGGCGCGTACGGCCCGGCCGCCCGCCGCCCGGTCCAGCAGCCCGGTACGCGCCGCCAGCGCGGCGGCCTCCAGCCGGGAACCCACCTCCAGCTTCATCAACACCCGCTGGACATGCGTACGCGCCGTACTCGGCGCAATATCCATCCCCGCCGCGATCAGCCGGGTGTCCTCGCCGTCCGCGACCCGCATCAGCACCTCGACCTCGCGCGGAGTGAGCAGCTCCAACAGCCGCGCACCCTCGTCGTCCGGCTGCGCCGCGGGATGCAACAACTCCTCGAAGGCCTGCTGCAACAACTGCGGCGAGACCGCCGACTCCCCCGCCCGCGCCTTCATCATGGCGCGTTCCACGCCCTCGATCCGCTCGTCGTTGCGGACGTACCCCGAGGCCCCGGCCGCAAAAGCGGCGGCGATTCCGCGCGGGCTGGGGACCGGCCCCAACACCACCACCGCGACCTGCGGCCGCTCCTTCTTGATCCGTACGACGGGGTCGAAGGCGCCCGGCTGGGCGGGCGCGGCAGTGCCCAGCAGACACACCTCGGGCGCCCGGCTCACCACCAGCTCCGCGGCCCCCGCACTCGGCGCGGCCGCCGCCAGAACCCGGTGCCCGCGCAGCTTCAACGCCGAAGCGAGCGCCTCCGCGAGCAAACGATGATCGTCGACCACCATGAGCCGCACGCCCATCGAGCAACCCCCTCCCACCACCGGCGGGCCCCTGCGCGACCCCCCGGCCGGGCCGCTGTGTCCCCGGGAAGCTACACGCTCGGCTGCGATACTGCGCCCCCAACCGGGGAGAAGCCCCCGGAATGCTGGAATCCCGGCCAATGTGGGCTGGTTGGCGTTGGTGCGGGGGCGCCTGGGCCCAACTTGGCTCGACCGATGGGGTCTTGGACGGCACCAGGCTGCCCTGTTGAAGAGTGGAGAGACGAACCGCAGCTCTGCGCCGGACCGGCCGCGAACAGACTCAACTCGACCGCACACCGGCCACGTCCTGCGCCGAGCGGGACTTCGAAATGCCGCCCCATGGATCGACCGGCCGCGTATCTTTTACCAGGTCAACACCCACGAAACGACGAACTGACTGTGAAGTACTGGAAAGTCACCTGGCATCACGACTTCAGGGAAGAGCCTGTCACCCTCTTCAGCGAATTTGGCGAGGATGGCTATGAGACACGCAAGATCCAAGAGTACCGAGATGGGCGCCTTCTGCGCACGGACGGGGCTGACGAGACCGCGGAAATTGGACTGAGCGAAATCCCCGTCGGACGTATCGAAGCGATTGCCGCACAGTCAGAATTCTCGGCATTTGTCATCTCGAAGGCCGACTTTGAATCCATGTGGAATTGCGCGTCTCATGGCACCTATGGAGACCGCCTTGCGTCAGCCTCAGGACAGTCACCTACCCGTGTTTTAGGTACAGTCGAGAGCCCCCAGCTCCAACAGATGACGGCCGCTCCCAGTGACACTGACACCTCGTCATCACCTCACTGAAGCCCTACCCGGTTTTCGGCCGCGCCTCGGAAGAGAAAGAAGTAAATGACCACACCGCAACAGCCCCCAGGTGGTTTCGGGCAGACGCCGGGTTACGGTGCGCCGCAAGGGATGCCGCAGCCCGGGCAGCCGGCCGGGTATCCGGGGGCTGCCGCGCCCGGTGGGCCGGCGCCGTACGGGCAGCAGCCGTATCCCGGCGGGCCGGTGCCGTACGGGCAGCCGGGCCCGGGGCCTTACGGGATGCCGCAGCAAGCCCCTCCCTTCGGGTACGGCGGCGGGCCCGGGATGCCGCCGCCCGTTCCGCCCAGGCGGAAAGCCGGGAAGGTGTGGGGCATCATCGGTGCCGTGGCCGGGGTGCTGGTGATCGGGACGCTGGCGTCGGCCGGGGCATTCAGGGGCGGAGGCGGTTCGTCCGGCGGGTCCGCCGGCGGACCGAGGTACCGGATCACGGTGCCGCAGACGCTGGCAGGCGGCAAGTACAAGCTCGCGAAGGACATATCCCAGCAGGCCGGCGGTTCGGTGCCGCAGGAAGGGGCCAATGAGCACGACATCAAGGCGGCGGGCGGACAGTACTCGTCCGGAACCAAGTCGCTGGTGATGCTGGGGCTCTACGGCACCATCGACGATCCCGGGACGACCGTCGACCACACCATCCACGGCATGACGAGTGACGGTAAGACAGAAGTCGCCGTGCCGGAGAAGGAGTTCACGCCCAGCGGGGGCGGAGATTCGCTCACCTGCGGTGTGGACGTGCGGACGGAGATGGGGCAGAAAGTCACGCTGCCGTTCTGCGTCTGGGCCGATTCCAGTACGAGCGGGAATGTCGCCGAAACCGACGCGGCGCACTTGGCAAAAGACCCGCAGTCCATCGACCTTCAGGAATTCGCCGACAAGGCCGACACGATTCGCGGTGAGGTCAGAAAACCGCTGGGGTGAGCTCCCGTTCCCGGGCAGCCGGGCAGCCGGGCACCCCGTGCGGTACCTCCGGTCACCAGTGATCACGAAGTCGGTGTCACGCGGTGACCGGCGGCGCTCCATGGGGCACGCCGTCCGCCCCTACACGTCCTCCGCCAACTCCATCCACCGCATCTCCAGCTCATCCTTCTCCGTGCTCAGTTCGCGGAGTTGGGCGTCGAGGCCGGCGACCTTCTCGAAGTCGGTCGCGTTCTCGGCGATCTGGGCGTGCAGCTTGGTCTCCTTGTCGCCGATCTTGTCCAACTGGCGCTCGATCTTCTGGAGTTCCTTCTGGGCGGCGCGGTTGACGGCGGCGGCCTTCTTGGGCGCGGCGGTGGTCTGCTGGGCAGGCGCCGGCGTCGCGGCGTCGATGACCTGCTGGCGGCGCTCCAGGTACTCGTCCAAGCCGCGCGGCAGCATCCGCAGCGTGGCATCACCCAGCAGGGCGTGGACGCGGTCGGTGGTGCGCTCGATGAAGTAGCGGTCGTGGCTGATGACGATGAGGGAGCCGGGCCAGCCGTCGAGGAGGTCCTCCAGCTGGGTCAGGGTCTCGATGTCGAGGTCGTTGGTGGGCTCGTCGAGGAAGAGGACGTTGGGCTCGTCCATGAGGAGACGCAGGATCTGGAGGCGGCGGCGCTCGCCGCCGGAGAGGTCGCCGACCGGCGTCCACTGCTTCTCCTTGGTGAAGCCGAACTTCTCGCAGAGCTGGCCGGCGGTCATCTCCCGGCCCTTGCCCAGGTCGACCCGCTCGCGCACCCGCTGGACGGCCTCCAGCACCCGCAGCGCCGGGTCGAGCTCGCCGACCTCCTGGGAGAGGTACGCCAGCTTGACGGTCTTGCCGACGGTGATCCGGCCGGCCACCGGCTGGGTCTCTCCCTGCGTCCGGGCCGCCTCGCCCAGCGCCCGCAGCAGTGAGGTCTTGCCGGCACCGTTGACGCCCACCAGGCCGATCCGGTCGCCGGGCCCCAGCTGCCAGGTCAGGTGCTTGAGGAGGACCTTCGGCCCGGCCTGGACGCTGACGTCCTTCAGCTCGAAGACGGTCTTGCCGAGGCGGGAGCTGGCGAACTTCATCAGCTCGGCGCTGTCGCGCGGCGGCGGGACGTCCGCGATCAGCTCGTTGGCGGCCTCGATGCGGAACCGCGGCTTGCTCGTACGGGCCGGGGCGCCGCGCCGCAGCCACGCCAGCTCCTTGCGCATCAGGTTCTGCCGCTTGACCTCTTCGGTGGCGGCGATCCGCTCGCGCTCGGCCCGGGCGAAGACGTAGTCGCTGTAGCCGCCCTCGTACTCGTGGACGTCGCCGCGCTGGACGTCCCACATCCGCGTGCAGACCTGGTCGAGGAACCAGCGGTCGTGGGTGACGACCACGAGGGCGGAGCGCCGGGCCCGGAGGTGGCGGGCCAGCCAGGAGATGCCCTCGACGTCGAGGTGGTTGGTGGGCTCGTCGAGGACGATCAGGTCCTGCTCGGCGATCAGCAGCTTGGCGAGGGCGATGCGGCGGCGCTCACCACCGGAGAGCGGGCCGATGACGGTGTCCAGGCCGTGCGTGAAGCCCGGCATGTGCAGATCGCCGAAGAGGCCGGTCAGGACGTCGCGGATCTTGGCGTTGCCGGCCCACTCGTGGTCGGCGAGATCGCCGATGACCTCGTGCCGGATGGTGGCGGCCGGGTCGAGCGAATCGTGCTGGGTGAGGACGCCCAGGCGCAGGCCGCCGGAGTGGGTCACCCGGCCGTCGTCCGCGTCCTCCAGCTTGGCCAGGATCCGGATCAGGGTGGTCTTGCCGTCCCCGTTGCGTCCGACGACGCCGATCCGGTCCCCCTCGTTGACGCCGAGCGAGACACCATCGAGCAGGGCACGGGTTCCGTACACCTTGCCGACGGCTTCCAGATTGACGAGGTTCGTGGCCATTCCGCTCCTGCACTTCAGATCGATCGACCTTCCCAGCCTAGTCGGCGTGGGGAGGAGGGCCGTCGGGAGATGAGTATCCGTACTGAGGGCAGGGGCGGCCGGCGCCCCTAGCGTGGGCCGCATGATCAACGACCAGGCATCGGCCGCCCCTCCCCTGCGCGGCGCTGCACCGCCTGTGCCGGGCTCCGCCGCGGGCCGCTTCGGCATCGGTCTGCTCCTGCTGGTGTTGGCCGGGGTGACCGGTCTGTTCGGGCCGCTCCTGGAGATGGCGAGCTACAGCTGCTCCGAGGGTGAGGCCCGCATGATCTGCTCCGTGGACGGGCAGCAGATCGTCGGCGCCCTGCCGGTCGCCGCCGCCTTCGTGGCCGCCCTCCTGACGGTGGTGGGCATGGGCAGCAGGGGTAGCGCCGGCCGGTGCTGCCTCCTGGCGGCCCCGTGTCTGCTGGCTTTGGCCTGGGTGGTGTCGCTGGCCATCGCGGGCGCCTGAGGCACCGCGCCGCCGTTGTAACGTGCCGTCATGGCACCGGACATGGGCATGGCGGACATGGCAGTGGAGACGGAACGCGGACTGCTCTACGGCCCCAGCGGCAAGCGGCTGGACGTCCACCGTCCGGCGGGGGAATCCAAAGCCCCTGGGCCGGCGCCCACCGTGCTGCTCTGGCACGGCATCGGCCCCGACGAGCGGGATGTGCTCGAACCGCTGGCCCGCACGGCGGCGGCACGCGGGCTGCTGGTGCTCGTACCGGACTGGCGCTCGGACGCCACGGACGGCGGCCGGGCGCACCTGCTGGAGTCGCTGGCGTTCGCCCGCAAGGAAGCGAGCGGGCTGGGCAGCGATGGGGAGTCGTACGTGCTCGCCGGGTGGTCGGCCGGGGCCGGGGCCGCGCTGGGGGTCGCGCTGCGGCCCGAGATCGCGGACGGATGGCGGCCGCGGACCGTGGTGTGCGTGGCGGGCCGCTACGACCTGACGGCGCGGACCACCGGCACCGCACCACTGGCCGACCTCGCCGCGGGCCGGGACCCGAGCGTCCCGGTCCACCTCGTCCACGGCAGCCGCGACACCGTCTTGGCGGCGCGGCACTCCCACGACCTCGCCGAGGTGCTGCGGGCCGCGGGCCGTGCGGCGACCCTCCAGGAGCCGGAGACCGACCACGCAGGCGTGATCATGGCCGAGTACGACCCTGCGGCGGACCGCTGCGTGCCGACGGCTGCCGAGCACGCCGTACGAGCGGGACGGCTGGTGGCCCAGGCGCTGGCCGAGGCCGCCGGGGCCTCGGCGTAACGCTCCGCCCGCTCGCGGTGCGCCTCAACGACGCGCGCCCCCACCCGACGACCAGGTGTTGAGCCTGCGCACGGACTCCTCCAGCTCCCGGCGCCGGACGTCCTGATCCGCAGCACGCTGCCGCGCCTCCGCGGCAGGGACGTACGGTCGCACGAGGCTGCTGTCCGCACCTCGTGCGGAAGGCGCGGCGGACGGGGCGCGCCCTAAAGAACCCTCGCCCCCACCGCCGGTGAATCCGCCACCCGTACCTGGCGGCAGGTTCCCGACGCCAGCAGTGCCGCGGCCACCTCGCCTGCCGACTCCGCGTCCTTGACCAGGAAGGCCGTGGTCGGGCCGGAGCCGGAAACCAGGGCGGCCAGGGCGCCGGCGGCGGTGCCCGCCTCCAGGGTCGCGGTGAGCGACGGCCGCAGGGAAAGCGCCGCGGGCTGGAGGTCGTTGGCGAGGGTCGCGGCGAGGGCGGTGGAGTCGCCGGACTCCAGCGCGCCCAGCAGCTCAGGGGCGGCCTCGGGCTCCGGGACCGCCGTCCCCGCCGTCAGCCGGTCGAACTCGCCGTAGACGGCCGGGGTGGAGAGCCCGCCGTCGGCCACCGCGAAGACCCAGTGGAAGGTGCCGCCGACGGGGAGCGGGGTCAGCAGTTCGCCGCGGCCTCGGCCCAGGGCCGCGCCGCCGACCAGGCTGAACGGTACGTCGCTGCCCAACTGCGCGCAGATGTCGAGGAGTTCGTCGCGTGACGCGCCGGTGGACCAGAGGGCGTCGCAGGCCAGGAGGGCGGCGGCGGCGTCCGCGCTGCCGCCGGCCATGCCGCCCGCGACGGGGATGTCCTTGCGGATGTGGAGGTGGACGTGCGGCTCGATGCCGTGTCGGGCGGCGAGCAACTCGGCGGCGCGGGCTGCCAGGTTGGTGCGGTCCAGGGGGATCCGGTCGACGTCGTGGCCCTCGGCGGTGATCCGCAGGGCGTCGGCGGGGGTGGCGGTGACCTCGTCGTAGAGGCCGACGGCGAGGAAGACGTTCGCCAGGTCGTGGAAGCCGTCCGGGCGGGCGGCGCCCACCGCCAGCTGGACGTTGACCTTGGCCGGTACCCGGACGGTGATCGAGGTGGTGGTGGTCGTCATGCCTGCTCTCCCCCGGATGTCTGCTCTCCCCCTGATGCTTGCTCTCCCTGTGCTGACGCCTGCTGTCCCCGTGACTGCCGGATGCCGGGCTCCCCGCCCGGTCCCTTGTGCTCGGCGATCCGCGCGAACTCCTCGACGGTCAGTGCCTCGCCGCGGGCCTGCGGAGAGACGCCGGCGGCGACGAGGGCGGACTCCGCGGCCGCGGCCGAGCCGGCCCAGCCCGACAGCGCGGCCCGCAGCGTCTTGCGGCGCTGGGCGAAGGCCGCGTCGACGACGGCGAAGACCTCGTCGCGGCTCGCCGAGGTCTCGATCGGCTTGTCGCGGCGGACGAGGGAGACCAGGCCGGAGTCGACGTTGGGGGCGGGCCAGAAGACGTTGCGGCCGATCGCGCCGGCCCGCTTGACCTCGGCGTACCAGTTGGCCTTGACCGACGGCACGCCGTAGACCTTGTTGCCGGGGCGGGCGGCCAGCCGGTCGGCGACCTCGGACTGCACCATGACGAGGGTGCGGTCGATGGTCGGGAAGGCCGCGAGCATGTGCAGCAGCACCGGCACCGCGACGTTGTAGGGCAGGTTGGCGACCAGGGCGGTGGGGGCCGGGCCGGGCAGCTCGGTGACGTGCATGGCGTCGCTGTGCACCAGCGCGAAGCGGTCGGCGCGGTCGGGCATCCGGGCGGCGACGGTGCCGGGCAGCGCGTCCGCCAGCACCTCGTCAATCTCGACGGCGGTGACCCGGTCGGCGGCCTCCAGCAGTCCCAGGGTCAGCGAGCCGAGACCCGGGCCGATCTCGACGACGACATCGTCGGGCCGCACCTCGGCGGTCCGCACGATCCGGCGGACGGTGTTGGCGTCGATGACGAAGTTCTGGCCGCGCTGCTTGGTGGGGCGGACGCCCAGCGCGGCGGCCAGCTCGCGGATGTCGGCGGCGCCCAGCAGGGGACCGGATTCGTCGGTGGTGCTCTTGCTCATGCCAAAGCCTCGGTGCGCTCGTTCACCCGTGAAGCTTACGGCCGCAGACCGGCCACGGGCTCGCCCCCCTTCTGATGTAGAGCTTCTTGGCCCGGTAGGTCTGTTCCTGGGGGGAGGCGTCCTGTGGACGTCCGCGGCCGCCCAGGGCCCGCCAGGTGCCGGCATCGAACTGGTAGAGCCCGCCGTAGGTGCCCGAGGCGTCGACGGCGTTCGGCCGCCCGCCCGTCTCGCACTGCGCCAGCGCATGCCAGGCGAGATGGTCGGCGCCGCGGACGGAGGTGGGCAGCACCATGGTGCCGAGGTGCACGATCTGCGGGCGGGGAGCGTGCACGATCTCGGTGTGCAGCCGCTTCGGCTTCTGCCGGACGCCGTTGACGGTGCGCACCCGGTAGGTGACCCGCCGCACGCCGAACCGTCCCTGCTGGACGACCGACCGGACGCCGCGGGCCAGACGGGGATCGGCCCGCAGGATCGTACGGAACGGGAGGCGCTCCTCGCGGACCTCCTTGGAGCCGGTGATCCGCAGCACGGAGATGGTCTGGCCCTCGCGCGGGAAGCTGTCCGGCGGCACCGAGGTGGTGTCCTGGTCGCGCAGCGCGAGTCCGGCCTCGGCCAGGGCCTCGCGGACGGTGGCGGCGTTGGTGCGGACCCGGTGTTCCCGGCCGTCGGCGACGATGACCACCGAGCGTTCGGTGCGGACCGCGAGCTCCATGCCGTGCTGCTCGATGCGCCGGGAGCGGTCGGCGGACAGCACGGCGCCCTCGGCGCGCACGCCGAGCTGGTGGAGCGCGCCGGCGACGGTGTCCGCGGTGGTCCACACCGTGCGGCGCTGTCCGTCGATGGTCAGGACGACCGGGCGGCCGTGGCGGACGACGATCTCGTCGCCGCTGCCGAGTGCGGTGCCGGGGGCGGGGGCGACGATGTCGTGGGCGCCGATGGCGAGATGCTCGTCGGCCAGCAGGTCGTCGACGTCGTCGGCGAAGGTGTGCAGGGTGCGCGGGGTGCCGTCGACGGTGAGCCGGACGGCCTTGTCGTGCGCGATGAAGGCGGTGGTGCCGCCGGCGAGGAAGGCGACGACCAGCGCCCGGGGCAGCAACCGGCGCAGCGCTTCGGGGTGTTCGGCGCGACGTCTGCGACGGCCGCGCGCGACGCGGTGGCTGCTCTGCGAATGACTCACGGCGCGCTCCACATGCCCCGGCTGCGGTTGACGGCCGGAATGTAGCGGAATGCCCGGTCACTCTCCAAAGTCGGACCGGTACGGATAGTGGGCGTTCCGGGGGACTCCGGTTGCCGCGAGGGGGCCGGTGGTACCGGTGGCGGGCCCGTCAGCGCCCGCTGCCGCAGGCCGCCGGCCGCTCAGTAGCCGAAGGCCCGCGCCGTGTTCGCCGCGACGGCGGTGGCCAGCGCGTCTTCCGTCATCGCCTTGACCTCGGCCATCGCCCGCAGGGTGACCGGAATGAGGTACGGGGCGTTGGCCCGTCCGCGGTACGGCGCGGGGGTGAGAAAGGGGGCGTCGGTCTCGACGAGCACCAGCTCGGGCGGGGCGACGGCGAGGGCTTCGCGCAACTGCCGGGCGTTTTTGAAGGTGACGTTGCCGGCGAAGGACATGAAGTAGCCGGCCGCGGCGCAGATCTCGGCCATCGCGGCGTCACCGGAGTAGCAGTGGAAGACGACCCGTTCGGGGGCGCCCTCCTCGCGCAGGATCCGCAGCACGTCGTCGTGTGCCTCCCGGTCGTGGATGACCAGGGCCTTGCCGTGCCGCTTGGCGATCTCGATATGGGCGCGGAAGGAGCGCTCCTGGGCGGCCATGCCGTCAGGACCCGTACGGAAGTAGTCCAGTCCGGTCTCGCCGACGCCCCTCACCTGCGGCAGCGCAGCCAGCTCGGCGATCCCGGCGAGCGCGGTGTCGAGCGCGGCGTCGCCGCCCGGCTCCCGTGCCCCCTGCCGCGACCAGCCTCCCCCAGCCCCGGGGGGCTGGGAGGTGCCCCCAGGATCACCGAGCACGATCCGCGGTGCCTCGTTCGGGTGCAGCGCCACCGTCGCGTGCACGCTGTCGTACGCGGCCGCGGTCTCGGCGGCCCACCGCGAACCCGCCAGATCGCAGCCCACCTGGACGACGGTGGTCACCCCGACCGAGGCCGCCTTGGCGAGCGCCTCGTCGACGGTGCTCCCCTGCATGTCCAGGTGGGTGTGCGAATCCGCCACCGCCACCCGAAGTGGTTCGGGCAGCGGCGGCGGAGTGTCTTTGTCCTGCGGTGCCATGGCCGCGATCCTACGAGGGCCGCGGCGCGGGCCTCACTTGCGGTGGTGCTGGAAGGGGTGCAGCAGGTCGGAGAGGTGCCAGTGGTGGCGGCCGGTGTCCTCGGCGGTGCTGCCGCTGCCGCCGGTGTCCGCCGCGGGGGCCGGTTCCTTCCGCTTCTCACTGCCGGGCTGGCGCTGGTGCATGTTCGCGATCGCGTCGGAGACCATCGAGACCTGCCCGGAACGCATGATCCGCACGATATTGCTGCTGCAGTTCAGGCAGGAGGGGTGGGTCAGCGGTGACGGGACCCGCTCGCCGTCGGCGTAGTAGACGACGTGCAGATCGCCCTTGCCGTCGACCTGATGGACTATCTCGTACGCCTGCTCCCAGCCGTGGCCGCACCGCATGCAGGCAAAGGAGTACGCCTCGTGTGCGGCGGCCTCGGGCCTGGAGAGGGTGCGGTCTTCGCTGGTCGTGACGCCGGTGGCCTTCGCGATCTCACTCATGTGCGCTCCTCTTGTCCGCTGGACAAGGTCTTCGGGGAACCGTTCGCCCCTGACCCAGGGAACGCCTTTTCCGGCCACAGCGCAGTAGTGCTTCTATCGTATTGGCCCAGTTTTGGCCCGCGGCAGGAAAAACACCCGATCGCGCAGCCACACCCTTTACCTTCGAGGCCAGTCATTTACCTTCTGATGAGTCGGTTTTCGCCGAGCTCTGCTCCGCGGTCTTTGCCGCGGTCTTCTCAGCGGTCTTTGCCGCGACCACCGCATCGAAGACCTCCCGCTTGGGCAGCCCCACATCCGCGGCGACCGCGGCGATCGCCTCCTTGCGGCGCTCCCCGGCCTCCTCACGGACCCGCACCCGGCGAACCAGCTCCTCGGCGCCCAGCTCCTGCGGCCCGGCCTCCGGCGCCCCCTCGACGACGATCGTGATCTCGCCGCGTACGCCCTGTGCCGCCCAGGACGCGAGGTCTCCCAGGGGCCCGCGCTTGACCTCCTCGTAGGTCTTGGTCAGCTCGCGGCAGACCGCCGCGCGCCGGTCCGCACCGAAGATCTCGGCCATCGCGGCCAGGGTGTCGTCCAGGCGGTGCGGTGCCTCGAAATAGACGAGCGTGCGCCGCTCGTCGGCGACCTCGCGCAGCCGGGTGCGCCGCTCGCCGGCCTTACGGGGCAGGAACCCCTCGAAGCAGAAGCGGTCCACCGGCAGACCGGAGACGGCCAGGGCGGTGAGCACCGCGCTGGGGCCCGGTACGGCCGTGACCTTGATGTCGCGCTCGACGGCCGCAGCGACCAGCCGGTAGCCCGGGTCGGAGACGGAGGGCATCCCCGCGTCGGTGACCAGCAGCACCCGCGCCCCGCCGGCCAGCGCCTCGGCCAGCTCGGGCGTCCGGGCCGCCTCGTTTCCCTCGAAGTACGACACGATCCGCCCGGACGGCTGGACGTCCAGCGCCTGGGTCAGCCGGCGCAGCCGCCGGGTGTCCTCCGCGGCGATCACATCCGCGGCGGCCAGCTCGGTGGCGAGCCGCGGCGGCGCGTCCGCGATCTCGCCGATGGGCGTCCCTGCAAGTACCAGCGTTCCAGTCACCCGCCCATCCTCCCAGGAGGCCGCCGCGCCCCGACCCGCCGGTTCGCACGGTGGCGCTCCCCGCAGGTGCACAGGCGGCTTCCCTACGATGGGCCGCGTGACGAGTGACACCACCGCGACCGACGCCGCCGCGCAGCACGCCCCGGAGCCGGCCGGGCGGCCGCCCGTGTGGCGGCGGCGGCTGCGCCGCTTCGGGTACCCCGCCGGCCCGCAGCCCGATGTCCGGGCGCGGCTGGTGCCCCCCTTCCCCGAGCCGAGCGGCCGCCTGTGGGCGGTGTTCGGCGCGGGCCCGGCCGCGGCGGCCCGGCTGGCGCGCTGGTCGGGCTGGGCCGGTCCGCTGCTGGTGGCGGTGTTCGCCGGGGTGCTGCGGTTCTGGAACCTCGGCAGCCCGCGGAAGGTGATATTCGACGAGACGTACTACCCCAAGGACGCCTGGTCGCTGCTGCAGTACGGCTACGAGGGCACCTGGGCGAAGAACGCCAATGCCGCGCTGGTCGGGCATCCGCCGCAGCTGCTGCTCTCGCCGGAGCACTCGTACGTCGTCCATCCGCCGATGGGCAAGTGGCTGATCGCGCTGGGCGAGTGGGCCTTCGGGATGAACCCCTTCGGCTGGCGGTTCATGGTGGCGCTGCTCGGCACGCTGTCGGTGCTGCTGGTCTGCCGGATCGGCCGGCGGCTGCTGCGGTCGACGGCGCTGGGCTGTCTGGCCGGGACCCTGCTGGCGGTCGACGGGCTGCACTTCGTCATGAGCCGCACCGCGCTCCTCGACCTGATCGTGATGTTCTGGGTGGTGGCCGCGTTCGGCTGTCTGCTGGTGGACCGGGACCGCACCCGGGCCCGGCTGGCGGCGGCGCTGCCGCTCGCCGAGGACACCGGGTACGGGGCGGGGGCGGCCCGCCCGGACGACGCGGTCGGTGACCGGCTGCGGCTGGGGTGGCGGCCGTGGCGGATCGCGGCGGGGCTGTGTCTGGGCCTGTCCGCCGCGACGAAGTGGAACGGTCTGTACTACCTCGCCGCGTTCGCCCTGATGTCGGTGCTGTGGGATGTCGCGGCCCGCCGTACGGCCGGTGCCCGCCGCCCCTTCCGGTCGGTTCTCCGCCGCGATGCGCTGCCCGCGTTCGGGTCCACGGTCGTCCTCGCCCTCGCCACGTATCTCGCGTCCTGGTCCGGCTGGATCGCCACCAAGGGCGGCTACTACCGCGACTGGGCGACCACCCCGGAGGGCCGTACCGGCGCCTGGACCTGGCTGCCGGACTGGCTGCGCAGCCTGTGGCACTACCAAACCGAGGTCTACGCCTTCCACACCGGACTGACCACCCCGCACACCTATCAGTCCAACCCGTGGAGCTGGCTGGTCCTGGGCCGACCGGTCTCGTACTTCTACGAGGACCCCAAAGCCGGCCAGGACGGCTGCACGGCGGCCGAGGGCTGCGCCCGCGAGGTGCTGGCGCTGGGCACCCCCCTGCTGTGGTGGGCGGCCTGCTTCGCGCTGCTTTACGTGCTCTACCGCTGGCTGTTCAGGCGGGACTGGCGGGCCGGGGCCATCGCCTGCGGAGTCGCGGCCGGCTATCTGCCGTGGTTCCTCTACCAGGAGCGGACCATCTTCCTCTTCTACGCGGTGGTGTTCGTCCCATTCCTGTGTCTGGCGCTGGCGATGATGATCGGCGCGCTCATCGGGCCCCCGGGGTCAACGGAGCGGCGCCGCACGGTCGGCGCGGTGGGGGCCGGTGTCCTGGTCCTCCTCATCGTGTGGAATTTCATCTACTTCTATCCGCTCTATACGGGTATGCCGATCCCCAAGTCGGCCTGGCACCACCGGATGTGGTTCGACACCTGGGTGTGAACCGAGTTATTCGACAGTTCTGTCACAGGCTTACAACAGTGCGTCACCGGACCGTGCCCGGATCGAGACTCATGGCTTCCCCGTGTCCCTTAGAGTGCGAGGCACGTTCTTGTGTGCGTATTCAAGGACGACGCTTCGGAGGGAATGGGTGGCATGCGCCGTGAGGTGATGTACGGGCTGATCGGCGGATCGGTGGCCCTGGTCGCGGGAGTTGTGGGCGGCCTGACGCTGTTCGGCTCGGACGACTCGTCTTCGCGCGAGGTCAAGTCGGCGGATGCCAAGTCGGGCGAAAAGGGGACCAAGGTGCCGACCGGCCCCCTGTCGGCCAAGGAAGTGCAGACGGCGTCGCGGCAGTTCCTGTCCGCCTGGCAGTCCGGCGACACCGCCAAGGCGGCCGGGCTGACGGACAGTCCGTCGACCTGCAAGAGCGCGATGGAGGCCTTCCGCAAGCAGGCGAAGTTCTCCAAGATGACGGTGACGCCCGGCACACCGGACGGCGAGAAGGTGCCGTACACCGTCTCCGCGCAGATCGACTACAAGGGCACCAAGGCGGCCTACTCGTACCGCACGTCCGCGACCGTGCAGCGGGACACCACCACCGGGAAGCCGCAGGTCGCCTGGCGGCCGACGGTGCTGCACCCGGGCCTGGCCAAGGGCGACCAGCTGCGGACCGGCGAGGCCGAGGCGCCGCCGATCAAGGCCGTGGACCGCCATGGGGCCGCGCTGACCCCCCAGGCGCATCCGGCGCTGGCCGGGGTGCTGGACAGCCTGCGCGACAAGTACGGCGACAAGACCGACGGCAAGCCCGGCGTGGAGCTGTTCATCCAGCGCGCCAAGAGCGCCAAGCCCGCCGACCAGCTGCCGGACAAGACGCTGAAGGTGCTCTCCAAGGGGACGCCGGGCACGCTCAAGACCACCCTGGACGCCGCCATGCAGTCGGCGGCCGAGCGGGCGGTCAAGGGCAAGAAGTCCGCCTCCGCGGCCGCGGTCAAGCCCAGCACCGGCGAGATCCTGGCGATCGCCAACTCCCCGGAAAAGGGCTTCAACCTGGCCACCCAGGGGTCGCTGGCCCCCGGCTCGACGATGAAGATCGTGACCTCGGCGCTGCTCATGGACAAGGGCCTGACCTCGCCCGGCAAGCAGAACCCGTGTCCCAAGTACGTGACCGTCGGCGGCTGGAAGTTCCAGAACCTCGACAAGTCCGAGATCAAGCACGGCACCTTCGCGCAGAGCTTCGCCGCGTCCTGCAACAACGCCTTCATCTCGCACGCCAAGGACCTCAAGGACGACGACCTGACCAACGAGGCCCGGGACGTCTTCGGCATCGGCCTGAACTGGCAGACCGGCATCCCCACCTTCGACGGCGCGGTGCCGGTGCAGCACGACGCCCAGATGGCGGCCTCGCTGATCGGTCAGGGCGGGGTGCGGATGAACCCGCTCAATGTGGCCTCGCTCGCCGCGACGGTCCGGGCCGGTTCCTTCCACCAGCCGTACATCGTCGCGCCGTCGCTGGACAACCGGACGCTCGCCAAGGCCTCCCGCACGATGAAGCCGTCCACTCTCAGCGGTCTGAAGTCGCTGATGAAGCTGACCGCGACCTCCGGTACGGCCGCCGAGGCGATGGCCGGGGTCAGCGGTGACGTCGGCGCCAAGACCGGCTCGGCCGAGGTCGACAACCAGAAGAAGCCCAACGCCTGGTTCACCGCCTACCGCGACGACCTCGCCGCGGGGGCCGTCGTCCCGGCGAGCGGTCACGGCGGCTCCAACGCGGGCCCGGTGGTCCGCGCCATCCTCACCGCCGGCTGAGGGAGCGGGGCGCACGGCCGCGTGCGCCTCGTCTCATCGGTCAAAAGAAGGTCGCATGGCCCGTACAGCTTTCGTTAGCGTGCGGGCCATGAGCGATTCCGCGTCCAGTACCCCCCTGGAGACCGCCACCACCTCACCGGCTCACCCCCGCTTCGCCGAGGCCCTCGCCGAACTCGGCCCGACCGTCGAGGTCCGCCGCTTCCCCGAGGCCACCCGCACCCGTGTACTCGCCGACCGCGGGCTGCTCGCGCACGACACGGTCCGGGCCACCGCCGGTACCCCGCACACCGTGTTCCCGCTCGACCCCGCGTCCCTGATCGAGTACGCCCAGGGCCGTGTCGTGGACGTGCGCGAGCGCACCTCGTGACGCCGCTCGTCGTCGCGGCCGTCCTGCTGGCCGCCGTCACCCACGCCAGCTGGAACGCCCTCGCCCACGGCATCCGCGATCAGCTGCTGGCCTTCACCCTGGTCGGCGGCGGCGGTGCGCTCTGCGGCCTCGCCATGGCCGCCGTCACCCCGCTCCCCGCCGCCGGCGCCTGGCCCTACCTGCTGGCCTCCGGCGTGCTGCACATCGTCTACCAGGCCCTGCTCATGCAGTCGTTCCGCCTGGGCGACTTCGGCCAGATGTACCCCATCGCCCGGGGCACCGCCCCGCTGGTCGTCACCGTCCTGGCCGCCGTCTTCGTCCACGAGGTCCCCGGCCCCTGGGCACTGGCCGGCGTGGCGCTGGCCTCCGCGGGCCTGGTCGGCGTCGCCCTGTGGGGGATACGCGGTTCTGGCACGCGCCCCCACTGGCCGGCCATCATCGCCGCGCTCGCCACCGGCCTGGCCATCGCCTCGTACACCACCGTCGACGGCCTGGGCGTCCGCGCCTCCGGCAGCTCCCTCGGCTACATCGCCTGGCTGATGGTCCTCGAAGGCACCGTGATCCCCGCCTACGCGCTGGCCACCCGCCGCCGCCAACTCCTCACGGAGCTGCGCCCGGTCGCCCTGCGCGGCCTGGTCGGCGGGGTGCTCTCCGTCTTCGCCTACGGCCTGGTCCTGTGGGCCCAGACGCGCGCCCCACTCGCCCCCATCGCCGCGTTGCGCGAATCCTCGATCATCGTCGGCGCCGCGATCGGCGCGGTCTTCTTCAAGGAACGGTTCGGCGCGCCACGGATCGCGGCGGCGGGGCTGATGGTTATCGGGATCGGCCTGATGTTGACGTAACGCCTGGCGGCCAGCCGAACGAAGTCGGCTGCGGCGCCGGGCCTCGTCTGTGGTTTTCGCCTTCGGCGGGGTGGGGGTTTGGGCGGGGGCCGCTGGGTGTGTGTGGTGGGTGGCGGTGGCGGGCCTCCGGGGCCTGTGTTGTGGACTGCTTCGCTTTACGTCCACAACACAGGCCCCTCCGGCCCACCACCTCCCGCTCGGTTGGCGACCCCCGCCCGGTGGGGGAATCTGTCAAAAACCAGAAGCTCGGCCCTGTCGTACTCCGGCCGAGCTTCTGGTCTTTGTCTTTGTTTTCTTCTGCACCCCCACCGGGGTTGGGCCCCATCGCTACGGGAGGGGGCAGGGGCGGAGGGGTGGGTGTGTGGACGTAAAGCGAAGCAGTCCACACACCCACCCCGGAGCCCCTGCCCCCGCCACCCACCACACAGCCACCGGGCCCCACCCCACAAACCCACCTCGCTCCCGCCGAAGGCGGGAAACAACTCACCGAACAGACACGGCGGGAAACCCGACAACGTGGGAAAGAGCGCGCAGCACCGCCTGAGGACGAGGATCCGCCGTCACGTTGCGCTGCATTCCGTTGGTGACGTAGCCGAAGGCCAGGCCCGTCGTGGGGTCGGCGGCCGCGAGGGCGCCTCCGCGTCCAGGATGACCGAACGAGCCGGGCCCCAGAAGAGGAGCGGCGGAGCCGTGCAGCATGAAGCCCAGGCCGAAGCGAGTGTGAACGAGCAACGTGCGGTCGAGGCCGGCGGACTCCTCCGTGCGGGCGAGGGTGAGGGTCGCGGGGGCGAAGAGCCGGGGGTGGCCGTCGACGGGGCCGATGAGGGCGGCGTAACAGCGGGCCAGGGAACGGGCGGTGGCGATGCCCGCGGAGGCGGGCAGCTCGGCGGCCCGGTAGGCGGGGTCGTTCTCGTCGGGGGCCGGGGAGATCGCCGCGAAGGCACGGCTGGTGAGCGACTCGGGATCGGCGTACGCCTCGGCGACGGACGGCTTCGGGCGGACCCGGAGCCCCGTCGCGGCCGGCGGGGCCGGTGTCTCGACGGCGGCGAGGCGGCCGACGCGGGACTGCGCCGCCTCGGGGAGGCCGAGCCACAGATCGAGGCCGAGCGGCCCGGACATCTCCTCGGCGATCCAGTTGCCGATGGTGCGGCCGGTGATCCGCCGCACCAGCTCGCCCAGCAGCCAGCTGTAGGTCTGGGCGTGGTAGCCGTGATCGGTGCCGGGCTCCCAGACGGGTGCCTGCGCGGCGACCGCGGCGGGGCCGCTGACCCCGTCGATGGCCTCGGCGGGGGTGAGCGGGGTGTCCAGCACCGGCAGCCCGGCGCGGTGCGAGAGCAGATGGCGGACCAGGACCCGTTCCTTGCCGGCGGCCTTGAACTCGGGCCAGTACGTGCCGACCGGGGCGTCGAGGTCGAGCTGTCCGCGCTGGTGCAGCAGCAGCGGGACGACGGCGGCGATGCCCTTGGACGCGGAGCGGATCACCTGGGCCGTACCGGCTTCCCAGGGCGCGGCCTCCCCCTGGGCGTCGCCGTCCTTCGTGCCGCCCCACAGATCGACGACCTTGCGCCCGTGTTGGTAGACGGCGACCGCCGCACCCCGCTCGCCGCGCCGTGCGAAGTTGGCCATGAAGGCGTCCCGGACCGGCTCGAAGCCGTCCTCGACCGTGCCCTGGACGTCCACCACTGATTCCTGCTTCCCACTCATCCGTCACTTTCGTGCCCCATCCATGGTGCAACGCGCGGATCAGTGCTGATGACCAGGACGGTGGCGGGTGGCGTTCGTCACACGGCCCGGGCGCCGCGGTGGGTCACAGCGGGACGTCGACCGAGCGCGGGTCGAAGCCGAAGGGGAGCTCCAGGCGGTGGGTGCGCATCAGGTCCTCGTCGCACAGCAGTTGCTGGGTGGTGCCGTCGGCGACGAGCACGCCGCCGGAGAGCACGACGGACCGCGGGCACAGCTCCAGCGCGTACGGCAGATCGTGCGTGACCATCAGGACGGTGACGTCCAACGACCGCAGGATGTCGGCGAGTTCACGGCGGGAGGCCGGGTCGAGGTTGGAGGAGGGCTCGTCGAGGACGAGGATCTCGGGGCGCATCGCCAGGACCGTGGCGACCGCGACCCGGCGGCGTTGCCCGAAGGAGAGGTGGTGCGGGGGGCGGTCGGCGAAGTCGGCCATGCCGACCCGGGTGAGTGCCTCGGTGACGCGGGCGTCGAGTTCCGCGCCGCGCAGGCCCGCGGCGGCCGGCCCGAAGGCGACGTCCTCGCGGACGGTGGGCATGAACAGCTGGTCGTCGGGGTCCTGGAAGACGATGCCGACGCGGCGGCGGATCTCCGCGAGGTTCTCCTTGGCAACCGGGAGCCCGGCGACCGCGACGGTGCCGGCTCCCGCTTCGAGGATGCCGTTGAGGTGGAGGACGAGGGTGGTCTTGCCGGCGCCGTTGGGGCCGAGGAGGGCGACGCGTTCGCCGCGGCCGACGGTCAGGTCGACGCCGAAGAGCGCCTGGTGGCCGTCGGGGTAGGCGTAGGCGAGCCGGGAGACGGCGAGGGAGGGGGCGGGTGCGGGCGTGGTGGTGCTCAAAGGGTCCATCCCAGGAGGCAGACGGCGAGCGCGGCGAACGGCAGGGCGGCCGCGCGGCTCCATTGTGCGCGGGTGGCGGTGGTGGCGTCGATGACGGGCATGGTGCCGGTGTAGCCCCGGCTGACCATGGCGAGGTGGACCCGCTCACCGCGCTCGTAGGAGCGGATGAACAGCGCGCCGGCGGACTTGGCGAGCACGCCCCAGTGGCGCAGGCCGCGCGCCTCGAAGCCGCGGGAGAGCCGGGCGATCCGCATCCGGCGCATCTCGTCGGTGATCACATCGCCGTAGCGGATCATGAAGGAGGCGATCTGGACGAGCAGCGGGGGCATCCGCAGGCGCTGGAGGCCCAGCAGGAGTTCGCGCAGTTCGGTGGTGGCGGCGAGCAGGACGGACGCGGCGACGCCCAGCGTCCCCTTGGCGAGGATGTTCCAGGCGCCCCAGAGACCGGAGGCGCTCAGGCTCAGGCCGCCGACATGGACCTGCGGGCCCTCGGCGACGAACGGCATCAGCAGGGCGAAGGCGACGAACGGCACCTCGATGAGGAGTCGTTTGAGGAGGAATCCGGCGGGGACGCGGGCGGCTGCGGCGGTAGCGGCGATCAGCAGCGCATAGAGCCCGAACGCCCAGAGCGCCTCGCGCGGGGTGGAGACGACGATGAGCACGAAGCAGAAGACCGCGGCGATCTTGCAGTGCGCGGGCAGCGCGTGGACCGGCGAGTGCCCGTGCCGGTAGAGCTTGTGGGTGTGACCCGCGCCCATCTCAGACCTGCTCCGGCGTCGGGCGCTCGGCGGCCGGCGCTGCGGCCTCGCCCGCGCCGGCGCTCCGGCGGCGGCGCAGGACGACGAACACGCCCGTTCCCGCGGCGAGTGTCGCACCGACGCCGATGACGCCGGCGAGGCCGCCCGCCAGCCGCGGGTCGGTGATGTCCTTGACGCTGTAGCCGGCGAGCGGGGAGTCCTTGGCGGCGTGGTCCCTGGCCTTGGCGTCGATGCCCTGGTCCTGGGCGACCTTCTCCAGGCCGTCGGGGCTGGCGGAGGCGTAGTAGCTGAGGCCGCCGGCGCACACCAGGGCGGCGGCCAGCCCGGCCAGCCAGACGCGGCGGACGGAGCGGCGGGGTGCGGCGGCGGACGCGGCGGCCGGGACGGGCTCGGCGGCCGGCTCCCCGTCCGGGGCGGCGAGCGGCGAGGTGCGCAGTTCCAGCGGGGCGGTCAGGCCGCGCGCGCCGTAGACCAGGTCGGGACGGACGGCGATGACGGCACCGACCGTCAGCGCGGTGATCGCCGCCTCGCCGATGCCGATCAGCACATGCACGCCCACCATGGCGGCGAAGACCTTGCCGATCGGCACGTCCGCGGTCCCGCCGAGCGCGTAGAGGGCGGTGAAGGCCACCGCGGCGGCCGGCACCGACACCAGTGCGGCGACGAACGAGGCCACGGTGATCGAGCGGCGCCGGCGCGGCAGCACCTGCACCAGCCCGCGGAACAGGGCGTAGGCGACCACGGTCGTCACGATCGCCATGTCGGTGATGTTCACGCCGAGCGCGGTCAGCCCGCCGTCGGCGAACAGCACGCCCTGCATGAGCAGCACGACGGAGACACACAGCACACCGGTGTACGGGCCGACGAGGATCGCCGCCAGCGCACCGCCCAGCAGATGCCCGCTGGTGCCGGCCGCGACCGGGAAGTTCAGCATCTGCACGGCGAAGATGAACGCCGCGACCAGTCCGGCCAGCGGCGCCGTGCGCTCGGCACCCGTGCCGCCGCCCTGCGCCGCACCCGCCAGTTCCCGCCGGGCGCCGCGCAGGCTGACCGCGATCGCGGCCGCGGCGACCGCACCGGTCGCCACCGACACCGGCGCATCGATGAATCCATCGGGTACGTGCATCTCAGGGTTCTCCGCTTCAGGCTCTGCAGCGCCCCCATGGTGGCGGCTCCTGCAAATATGTTGCAAGAGCACCCATGATGCGAAACCGCCACGGCGGCGCACGCACGGGGTCCCAGCTGGACACCGCCCCCCTGTGGCACATGCGTGCGAACGAGCGGAGACTGGAAGCAGAGGATCTCCTCGCGACGGCCTGCTGCCGGATGAGCGAGACGCCCCGGCCGAAGTGCAGGCCCGGAGAAACGGTCATGGCGAAGCGCCCCGGGAAGCTCTCCCGCACCCCCACCTCACCGCTTCTCGTGCCACGGGTGGCGGCCTGGCGGCCCAGGCCGTCAGTGGCAACGGACGGCCCGGCAACGGCCCCCGTCCCCACGGGGAGGCCGTTGCCGGGCCCTTCTGGTGCGCCGCTCCCGTCCCCACGGGCGGGCGCCCCACTCCGGGGTGCCGCTCCGCTCATACAGCGGCCCCGGAGGTCTCGGTGCGCCGGCCGGTGGCGGGTGGCCGCCGGCCGGCGCGGTGACGGCCCGTCAGACGCGGACCGGTGTACGCGAGGTGTGCCCGTCCGGTTCGGCGGTGGGCTGTTCGCGCAGGCCCTCGCCCTCGACGTCCACATTGGGCAGGATCCGCTGGAGCCACCGCGGCAGCCACCAGGCCGCGCGGCCCAACAGGGCCAGGACGGCGGGCACCAGGGCCATCCGGACGAGGAAGGCGTCGAAGAAGACGGCGACGGCGAGGCCGAAGCCGATCATCTTGATCATCGAGTCGGAGGAGCCGATGAAGCCGGCGAAGACGCTGATCATGATGACCGCGGCGGCCGTGACCACCCGGGCGCCGTGCCGGAAGCCGGTGACGACGGCCTCGCCGGGGCGTTCGCCGTGCACGAAGGCCTCGCGCATCCGGGTCACGAGGAAGACCTCGTAATCCATCGCCAGTCCGAAGACCACACCCACCAGGAAGATCGGCATCATGCTCATGATCGGTCCGGTCTGCTCGACCCCGAACAGGTCGGCCAGCCAGCCCCATTGGAAGACCCCGACCACCGCGCCGAGCGCCGCCACCACCGACAGCAGGAAGCCGAGGGCCGCCTTGAGCGGGACCAGCACCGAGCGGAAGACGACCATCAGGAGGAGGAAGGCCAGGCCGACGACGAGCGCCAGGTAGGGCACCAGGGCGTCATTGAGCTTCTGCGAGACGTCGACGTTCATCGCGGTGGTGCCGGTGACCAGGGTCCGCGCGCCGGTGTCCGTCGCGATGCCGGCCGTCGTCGACCGGATGTCATGGACCAGGTCCTCGGTCGCGGCGCTGCTGGGCTTGGACTTCGGGACGACGGTCAACGTGGCGGTGTCGCCGGCCTTGTTGAAGGTGGGCGGGGTGAGGACGGCGACGTCGTCGAGGGCGCGCACCTCCTTGGCGACCTGCGCGGCGGCGGACTTGGCGCTCTGCCCCTGGTGCGCGTCCCGGGCGTCGACGACCAGCAGCAGCGGGCCGTTGAAGCCGGGGCCGAAGCCGTCCGACAGCAGGTCGTACGCCTTGCGCTGCGTGGTGTGGGTGGGCTGCGTACCGTCGTCCGGCAGGCCGAGTTCCAGCGAGGCGGCGGGGATCGCGACGGCGCCGAGGCCGAGCACCACGGTGAGGAGGACGGTGACCGGGCGGCGCAGCACGAACCGCGCCCAGCGGGTGCCCATGTTGGGCCGGCCGGCGGCGCTCGTGGCGCCCTGCCCGTCGGCGCCCTTCGCGGCGCGTGCCTTGCGGGGCAGCACCCGCTTCCCCGCGAAGCCCAGCAGCGCCGGGATGAGGGTGAGCGCGATCAGTACGGCGATGACCACGGTGCCCGCCGCAGCCAGGCCCATCTTCGTCAGCATCGGGATGTTGACGACCATGAGGCCGACCAGCGCGATCACCACGGTCAGCCCGGCGAAGACGACCGCGGAGCCCGCGGTGCCCACCGCACGTCCGGCGGCCTCCTCCCGCTCCCGGCCCTCGGTGAGTTCGGCGCGGTAGCGGGAGACGATGAACAGGGCGTAGTCGATGCCGACCGCGAGGCCGATCATCATCGCCAGCGTCGAGGTCGTCTTGGACAGGTCGAGTGCGCTGCTCAGCGCGGTGATGGTGGAGACGCCGATGCCGACGCCGATCAGCGCGGTCAGCAGCGGCAGTCCGGCCGCGATCAGCGCGCCGAAGGTGAGGACGAGGACCACGGCGGAGACCGCGATGCCGATGACCTCGGTGGACCCCGTCTCGGGGACGGCCTGCAGCGCGTTGCCTCCGACCTCGACCGTCAGCCCGTCCTTCCGGCCGTCCTTGGCCGCGTCCTTGAGGGCGTCCTTGGAGGCGTCGGTCAGCTCGAACCCGGTGACCTTGTAGGTGACTTGGGCGTAGGCGGTGCGGGCGTCCTTGCTGAGGGTCTTGGCGGCGTACGGGTCGGCGACCCGGTCGACCTGCCCGGAGCCCGACTGCAGGGCGCGCACGGTGCGTTCGACGGCCGCCTTGTTCGCCGGGTCCTTCATCGTCTCGCCCTTGGGGGCCTGGAAGACCACCCGAGCCGTGGCGCCGTCCGCATTCCCGCCGGGGAACCGCTGGTCGAGCAGGTCGAAGGCGCGCTGGGCCTCCGTGCCGGGGACCGAGAAGGAGTCGGCGGCGGGGGAGGCGGAGGTGGCGGCACCGACGCCGGCGACGGCCAGCAGGGCCACCCATATGAGGGCGACGAAGCGGCGCCGCCGGAAGGCGAGGCGTCCGAGCTTGTAGAGGAAAGTGGCCACGAGACCGGGTGCTCCCGTCGTGAGAAGGGTATGGAGGCGTGCGCCATCGCCCCGGCGACGAGAGCGGCGTGCCGGGTACGGAGGCTGGAGGTGCAGGGTCGGGCGGGTTGGGTGGGTCAGACGCCGAGGGCGGGGAAGATCACGGCGTCGAGATAGGCGGACAGGAACGCACCGTCGGCGGGGCGGTCCTCGATGAGCCCACGGGCGATGAGCGCACCGACGAAAAGGTGCGGGATGAAGCGCAGCGCAGGGCAGTCGGCCGCGATCTCCCCCCGGTCGATGCCGCGTTGCAGGATCGCGTTCAGTCCGGTCACCTCGGGGTCGAGGAGCACGTCACGGAGGGCCTGGTGGAGATCGGGGTTGCCGTGGATGGCCATCCCCAGACCGCGCATCAGCGCGGCGTCCTTCTCGACCTTTCCGTGTTCGCCGGCGCGGCGCACCAGTTCGGCGAAGTCGCCGCGCAGCGTTCCGGTGTCGACATCGCGGGCGCTGACCGGCTTGCAGCGCCCCAGCGCCCTGGCCACCAGCTCCGGCTTGCCCTGCCACTGGCGGTAGAGGGTGGCCTTGCTGGAGCGGGTACGGGCGGCGACGGCGTCCATGGTCAGAGCGTCGTAGCCGACCTCGCGCAGCAGGTCGAGTACGGCGTCGTAGAGCTCGGCCTCCCGCTCGGGAGTCAGCCGGCTGCGTCCCATGGCACACACCTCCGTCCGGACCGTATCAGCGGCGCCGCCCCGTCGATTGCGAACGAAACGGTTTCGTACACCTCGACCGTAGCGACAGGTTCAGCGAAACGGAACCGTTTCGAAAGTGGTCTGCATCACCCGACCGACTTGCCGCGGCTCGCCCGTCCCGAAACGATGGGGGCGTGAGCGAGGGCAGCGAGCGAACCATGAAGAGGTGCGCGCCTCGCGAATGCGGGGCCGAGCGAAGCGAGGTTTCGGCATGAGCGATGCACCCGAGGCCGTCGGGCCGCGCCCGGAGCCGAACCCCGCGGGGCCTCGCGGACGGCTGCGCCGCATGCCCGCCACCCCGGGCCCGCCCGCCGGCTCGTATCTGCGCTATCCGCATCTGCACGGCGAACTGCTCTGCTTCGCCGCCGAGGACGATCTGTGGGTCGCCCCGCTCGCCCCGGAGGGCCGGGAGGCCGACCGCGCCTGGCGGCTGACCGTGGACCGCACCCGCGTCGGCCACCCCCGCTTCTCCCCCGACGGGCAGCACATCGCCTTCACGTCCTGGCGCAGCCTCGACCCGGAGGTCCATCTCGCGCCGGTCGAGGGCGGCCCGGCCCGCCGGCTGACGTACTGGGGCAGCACCGATGCCCGGGTCTGCGGCTGGACGCCGCCCGACCACGAGGGCAACGCCCATGTCCTCGCGGTCTCCTCGCACGGCCAGCCGTTCTCGTACTACTCGTGGGCCTACAACGTGCCCACCGACGGCGGCACGGGCGGCAAGCTGCCCTGGGGGCCGGTCTCCGACATCGCGGTCACCGATGTCGACGGCGAGCGCCGCACCCTGCTGCTCACCGGCAAGCCGCCGCACGAACCCGCTTCCTGGAAGCGCTACCGGGGCGGTGCGACGGGGCGGATGTGGCTGCACGGCACCCGGCTGATGCCGGATCTGCACGGGCATCTCGACTCGGTGATGTTCGTCGACGGCCGGATCGCGTTCCTCTCCGACCACGAGGGCATCGCCAACGTCTACTCCTGCCTGCCCGACAGCACCGATCTGCGCCGGCACACCGACCACGCCGACTTCTACGCCCGGCACGCCTCGACCGACGGCTCCCGCATCGTCTACCAGTGCGCCGGCGACCTCTGGCTGATCGACGATCTGAGCCCGGAGGCCGTGCCGCGCAAGCTGGCCGTGCGCCTGGGAGGTCCGCGGGCCGGCCGGCGGACGTACCAGGTCCCGGCCGCCTCGCACGTGACCTCGCTCGCGGTGGACACCACCGGGCGGGCCAGCGCGGTCGGCATCCGCGGCAGCCTGTACTGGCTCACCCACCGCGACGGCCCGGCCCGCACCATCCACGACACCCCGGGCGTACGGGTCCGGCTGCCCGAAATGCTGGGCTCCACCGGCCGGATCGCCTACCTCACCGATGCCGAGGGCGAGGACGCGATCGAGATCACCGATCTGCCGCGGGCCAGCGAACCGGGCGAGCCCCGGCGGCTGGCCGCCGGTGAGCTGGGCCGGGTCCACGAGATGACCGCCTCGCCCGACGGTGACCGCCTCGCGGTGGCCGCCAACGACGGCCGGCTGCTGCTGGTGGCGGTGGCCCGCCCGGAGGAGGAGGGCGGCACCGGCGAGGGGCCGGCCGACGGCACGGTCACCGAGCTGGTCCGCTCCGCCAACGGCCCGGTCCGCGACCTGGCGTTCTCCCCCGACTCGCGCTGGCTGACCTGGTCGCACCCCGGCATCGGCCGTACGCTGCGGCAGATCCGGATGGCCCGGCTGTCCGACGGGCACATCGTGGACGTCACCAACGGCCGCTTCGAGGACGAGCAGCCGGTGTTCACCCGCGACGGCCGCTATCTGGCGTTCCTGTCCTGGCGCGGCTTCGACCCGGTCTACGACGTGCACACCGGCGATCTGTCGTTCCCGCTGGGCTGCCGCCCGTATCTCGTCCCGCTGTCGTCGGCGACCCCCTCCCCCTTCGCGCTGTCCCCGGAGGGGCGGCCGGCGGCGGGCGGCCTGGACCCGGACGAGAATCCACCCGCGCCCGGTGAGGGGCCGGTGCTGGTGGAGGTGGAGGGGCTGGAGAACCGCGTCACCCCGTTCCCGGTGGCGGCGTCCAAGTACTCGTCCCTGGAGCCGGTCAGCGGCGGCGGACTGGTCTGGCTGCGCTGGCCGATCTCCGGCGCGCTGGGCGAGACCTTCGCCAACCCCGCCGAGACCTCGGGCCGGCCCACCCTCGAACACTTCGATCTGACCAAGGCCCGGCGCACCGAACTCACCAGCTCCCTGGACGGGTTCGCGCTCAGCGGCGACGGCTCCCGGCTGGTCGTCAACGACGAGGGCGAGCTGCGTGCGGTGCCCGCGACCGAGCCGCCGGACAGCGATTCCACGGTCTTTCTGGATCTGCGGCGCATCCTGCACGACGTCGATCCGGCGGCCGAGTGGCACCAGGCGTACGAGGAGGCGGGCCGGATCGTCCGGGCGTACTTCTGGGACCCGGGGATGTGCGGCATCGACTGGGACGGGGTGCTCGCGCAGTACCGGCCGCTGCTCGAACGGGTCGCCAGCCCCGACGAGTTCGCCGATCTGCTGCGGGAGGTGCTGGGCGAGCTGGGCACCTCGCATGCGTACGTCACCGGCGCCCGGCGCAACGAGGGGCCGCCGCACTACCAGCGCGCCATGGGCCTGCTCGGCGCCAACTTCGTGTGCCGGGACGGCAGTTGGGTGGTGCAGCGAATCCTGCCCGGCGAGTCCTCGGACTCCAAGGCCCGCTCCCCGCTGGCCGGTACGGGCATCCGCGAGGGCGCGGCGCTGACCCATATCGACGGCCGCCGGGTGGATCCGCTGGCCGGGCCGGCCCCGCTGCTGGCCGCGGCCGGCGGCACCACGGTGGAGCTCACCTTCTCCGCGCCCGAGGGCGAGGGCCCGGCCCGCCGGGTCGCGGTGGTCCCGCTGGTCGACGAACGGCCGCTGCGCTACCAGGACTGGGTGGCCAAACGCCGGGCGGTGGTACGGGAGTTGAGCGGCGGGCGGTGCGGCTATCTGCACATCCCCGACATGGGCGGCTCCGGCTGGGCGCAGTTCAACCGCGATCTGCGCAAGGAGGTCTCGCTGCCCGCGCTGATCGTGGACGTCCGGGGCAACGCGGGCGGCAACATCTCCGAGCTGGTCATCGAGAAGCTGACCCGCACCATCATGGGCTGGGACCTGACCCGCGACGCCGAGCCCGTCTCGTACACCAGCAACGCCCCGCGCGGCCCGGTCGTGGCGGTGGCCGACGAGATGACCTCGTCCGACGGCGACATGATCACCGCGGCCTTCAAGCTCCAGGGCATCGGCCCGGTGGTGGGCATGCGCACCTGGGGCGGGGTGGTCGGGATGACCGGCCGGCACCTCCTCGGCGACGGCACCACCATCACCGTCCCGATGAACGCCGCGTGGTTCCGGCTCTACGGCTGGGGCGTGGAGAACCACGGCGTCGAGGTCGACATCGAGGCGCTGCGCTCGCCGTTGCACTGGGCCGAGGGCCGGCATCCGACCCTGGGCGTCGCGGTGCGCACGGCACTGGAGTTGCTGGAGCGGCATCCGGCGGCGACGCCTCCGGACCTGTCGGACGTCCCGGACCTGCGGCGGCCCCCGCTGCCGCCGCGCAGCGAGGACGAGGTGGAGGCGGCCGGAGGCTGAACCGGAGCTGGGACACACCGGCTTACGGGAGGCACCGGCGAGGACCGGCACACCGGTGGGGCGCACCCGGTCGACCGGGTGCGCCCCTCACGCATGGCGCGTACGTCGCCCCGCGTGGTGTTCAGGACGTGCCGACTCAGCTCTGGTGGCGGCCCTCGGCCGCGTCCATCGCGTCCTGGGCGGGCTGACGGCCCTGCTGGCCGCGCTCACGCGGCTGGCCCTGACGCTGGCCGCGCTCCTGGTCCTGACGCTGACCGCCGCGCTCCTGGTCCTTGCGCTGGCCGCGCTCGTGACCCTGCTCGCGAGAGTCGCCCATGGCGTTGTGCGACTGGTCCCTGCGCTCGTTGGCCTTGTCCTGGAACTGGTCCTTGATGCCCATGCTGTTCACTCCTAGTGGGGTGTAGGGGGGTGATAACCCCGATTCAGCGTGACACGCCCGGACATTGCTCGCATTTCGATCACGAACGGATACTCTCCGTGACGCCCGGCCGCTCACGGGCCGTGCGCACGCCCGCTCACCGGCCGGCCCGCGCCTTCTCGTCCGCCTCCCCGCCGGCGCCCATTAGCCCGACCCGCATCCCGTCCAGCCGTTCCCCGAACCGCCGCACCTCCCGGCCGCCCACCGTCCCGATGAGCGAGGGCAGATACCCGCGGACCGACTGCATCCCGCGCAGCCACCACTGCCCGTAGACATGGGCGGAGCGGCGCTCGATGCCCGCGACGATCCGGTCGACGGCCGGGCCCAGCGGATAGGTCTTGTTCGACGGCCAGGGCAGCCGGGAACGCAGCTCGCGCATCACGTCGTTCTCGTCCGCGCCGCGCACCATGTCGGTGTCGGTCCAGCTCAGGTAGCCGACGCCGACCCGTACGCCGCGGTGGCCGACCTCGGCGCGCAGGCTGTGCGCGAACGCCTCGACGCCCGACTTGGACGCGCAGTACGCGGTCATCATCGGCGCCGGGGTGATCGCGGCCAGCGAGGCGATCTGCAGGAAGTAGCCGCGGGATTCGGTGAGTTGGGGCAGGAAGGCGCGGCCGGTGACCGCGCCGCCGATGAGGTTGACCTCGATGACCCGCTTCCAGGCGACCGGGTCGGAGTCCGCGAACGGGCCGCCGGTCGCCACCCCGGCATTGGCGACGACCACATCGACCTTCCCGAAGCGGTCCTTGACCTCGCCCGCCACCCGGTCCATCGCCTCGTGGTCGGTGACATCGGCGTGCCAGTGATGCGCCGGGCCGTGCAGGGCGGCCGCGACGCCGCGCAGCTCGTCCGGCTCCAGCCCGACCAGCGCCAGCGTCGCACCGCGCGCCGACAGCTTGCGGGCCAGCAGCGCACCGACCCCGCGTGCCGCCCCGGTGACGACGACGACCTGGCCTTCCAGACTCCTGCGTGCGCTCATGCCGTGCTCTCCTTCGTCTGCGGCCCGCCCCCGGGCGCGGTGTCGGTGGCCTCGGTGCCGGTCGTGGGCAGCTGGTCCCGGACGAGGGCGCGCAGCCGTCCCGCGACCGCGCCCGGGTCCTCGATCGGCGTCATGTGTCCCAGCCCCGGAAGTTCGGTCAGACCGCGGAAGTCGGGGAGGACGGACGCCAGCCGGCGGGCGTGCACCGGCGGGGTGAGCCGGTCGGCACTGCCGGCGAGGACCTCGGTGGGCAGCTCCAGCCGGCCGGCGCCGCCGGTGAGTTCGAGCCCGGCCAGCACCGCGCCCCACCGGGCCCGTACGCCGGCCGGGCAGCCGTGCACGATGCGCGCGCAGGCCGCCACCTGCTCGGCGGTGGCGCCGGGGCCCATGGTCGCGTACTTCAGGGCGCGCCGGGTGAGCGGCGTCATCGGGCCGAGCGGGGCGCGCGAGCGCAGCAGCAGACGGTGCGCACGGCGGCGTCCCTGCGGGCTGCGCAGCGCGAACACCCGTGCTTCGGCGGCGAGATCGGCGCTGCCGGTGCTGCACAGCAGCGCGGCCGCGGCCCGCTCGTGCAGCTGCGGCCGCCCGGCCGCGGCCATGATCGTCATCCCGCCCATCGAGTGGCCGCCCAGCACGGCCCGTTCGCCCGGACGCAGCGCCGCCTCCAGGACGGCGACCAGATCGTCGGCGAGCGCGCCGGTGCTGTGGCCGGCCGGCGGGGCGGCGGGGCTGCGGCCGTGGCCCCGCTGGTCGTAGACGACGACCTTGTGGTCGGCGGCCAGCTCGCGGACGACCGGGGCCCAGAAGGCGGTCGAGCAGGTCCAGCCGTGTGCCAGGACGACGGCCGGAGCGTCCTCGGGGCCGTGGACCTCGGCGTACAGCCGGGCGCCGTCGGCCGAGGTGACGGTCAGCGTGCTGCGCGGCACCGGCGGGGCGTACGGGCCGCTGGTGAGGTGGGCGGGCCGGCGGCTCATGCGGCCGCCTCCGCGGCCGTGCCGGGAGTCCGGTCCGCGGGGGTGCGGGCCGGCCGCAGCACCTCGTACTCCGCGAGGTCGACCTGCCGGGTGGCCTTCCGGAACTCCCCGGTCGTGCCCGGCCAGACGGTGGTGTTGCGGCCGTTCGCGTCCAGATACCAGCTGTCGCAGCCGCCGGTGTTCCACACCGTGCGCTCCATCCGGCGCTGGATCGTACGGTTCCACTCCTGTACGGCGGACGGCCGGGCGCTCAGCGCGATCTTCCCGCCGAGGACGTCCAGTTGGCGCAGGTAGTCGGCCAGGTAGTTCAGCTGCGCCTCGATCATCAGGATCATCGAGCTGTTCCCGAGGCCGGTGTTGGGTCCGATGAGGGTGAGGAAGTTGGGGAAGCCGGCCGCGCTGGTGCCGCGCAGCGACTCCATGCCGTCCTTCCACTCCTCGGCCAGCGTCGTGCCGTGGGCGCCGGTGACGCGCTGCGCGATCGGCATGTCCGTCACATGGAACCCGGTGCCGAAGACGATCGCATCGGCCTCCGTCTGGCTCCCGTCGGCCCCCACGAGGGTGCTCCCGCGCACCTCCGTGAGCCCCGCGGCGACCAGGTCCACATTCGGCTGGGCCAGGGCCGGGTAGTAGGAGTTGGAGAGCAGGATCCGCTTGCAGCCGATGCGGTAGTCGGGAGTCAGTGCGTCCCGCAGCGCCGGGTCCTTGACGGCCTTCCTCATGTGGTTCCGGGCCAGCAACTCCAGCAGGCCCAGCTCATTGGGGCGCTTGGTGAACGCGCTGACCTGCAACTCCCGGATGCTCCACAGCAGCTGGCGGCGCGCGGCCCGGGTCGCCGGGAGCTTGGTGTGCAGCCATTTCTCGGCCGCGCTGATCTTGCGGTCGGCGCGCGGCAGCACCCAGGGCGGGGTCCGCTGGAAGAGCGTGAGGCGCTCCACGTCGGGCTGGACGGCCGGCACGATCTGGATGGCCGAGGCGCCGGTGCCGACCACCGCGAGGCGCTTGCCGCGCAGCGCGTAGTCGTGGTCCCAGCGCGCGGAGTGCCAGACCTTGCCCGGGAAGGTGTCCAGTCCCGGAATGCCGGGGAGCTTGGGATCCGACAGCGGCCCGGTCGCCGACACCACGACATCCGCGGTCAGCGGCCCGCTCGCCGTCTCGATCTCCCAGTGCAGCTCCGCGCCGTCCCACCGCAGGCTCCGCACCTCCGAGTGGAACCGGAGGTGCGGACGCAGCCCGAAGGTGTCGGTGACCCGCTCCAGGTACGCGCGGATGTGCGGCTGTCCGGAGAAGTTCCGCGGCCACTCGGGGTTCGGCGCGAAGGAGAACGAGTACAGGTGCGAGGGCACGTCGCACGCACACCCCGGATAGCTGTTGTCCCGCCAGGTGCCCCCCACGGAGCCGGCCCGCTCCAGGACCACGAAGTCGGTGATGCCCTGGCGCCGCAGCCGGACGGCCGCCCCCAGACCACCGAAGCCCGATCCGATCACCGCAACCCGCACATGCCTGCGCTCGTGCTCGGCCATCCCGCCGCCTCCCGAGTCCGACGTTTTTCCCTGCCATCTTCGGTGCCGTGACATCCGACGTCACCGCCGCCCCCGAAAACCGTGCCAGCAATCACTGGCACAGTGGGAGCGTAGGGCAGCCGCGTACCGAGCGGTAGGGGTCGGACGGCGGGAAGTTACCGCCGGTCGCACCCGCGGTCCGGGACCCAGGACCGGCGCCCTCCCCCCGGCATAGGCTGAACCCCGTGGCAGCGAACGAGCACACCCAGGACGAGCACCCCGGGCCGACGGACCCCCCGGCGCGCGAATTCCGCATGGCCGACCTGGCCAGGGAGGCCGGCATCACGGTCCGTACGCTCCGCTTCTACCGCGAGCGCAAGCTGTTGCCGGCGCCCCGCCGCGAGGGCCGGATCGCCTGGTACAACGAGCACCATCTCGCCCGGCTGCGCACCATCGGCGCCCTCCTGGAGCGCGGCCACACCCTCGGCGGCATCGCGGAGCTCTTCTCGGCCTTCGAGGCCGGCCGCGACGTGGGCGAACTCCTCGGCATGGAGAACCCTCTCGTCCCGCCCTGGTCCGAGGAGACACCGGTCCGCCTGACCCCCGAGGAGCTCGCCGACCACTTCAGCGAGGACGTCACCGCCGAGAACCTCAGCACGTCCCTGGACATCGGCTATCTCGCCGTCGACGGCGACGAGTTCGTGCACATCAGCCGCCGGCTGCTGGACGCCTCCACCGAACTCGTCGGCCGGGGCGTCCCGCTGGCCGCCGTCCTCGAAGCCGGCCGCCAGGTGCGGGCACACGCCGACGCCCTGGCCGGCGTCTTCACCACGCTCATCCGCACCCACCTCCTCTCCGGCCTCCTGGAGAGCACCGACACCGGCGCCTGCCCCTCCCCGCACGACGTCGACCTGCTGGCCGGCACCGTCGAGAAGCTGCGCCCGCTCGCCAAGGGGGTGGTGGAGGCCGAACTCGCCATGGCCATGGACCGCCGGGTCCGGGAGGAGGTGGCGCAGTGGCTGCGCGAGCAGGGGCGCGAGGGGACCTGAGCCCGCAGGCGCACCGCACCCGGCGGACCGGCCCCGGGTGTCAGGCGTTCCGCCGGAAGAACCCTTGCACCTTCTTGACACCGAGGTAGCCCACGTAGCCGAAGAAACCGAGGAAGACGACGAGGACAAGGATCACCTCCCACCACTCCGTCACTTTGCCGTGGGAGCTGGTGCCCGTCCCGAAGCTGTGGCGGCTGGTCCCGGAGCTGCGGCGGCTCTTGAAGGCGACCTTGCTGACGCCGGCCCTGCCGAGATCGCTGTAACGGCCGCTGGAAGCGCGGTGACTGCCGCTCCCGCCCTGTCCGTACGCGACGGAGGAGACCGAGTCGTTCGACGGCGCCGCATACGCGGCCGTCGCCGGTGCGGCCCCGAGCAGGGCAGCAAGCAGCAGAAATACGGTGGCAGAACGCATGAAGAAAAGACCCCCTGAATGACGGCGGATCACCGCCGTGTCATGTGCACGGCGACGCACGCTAGGGCATCCGGTGATCATGCGCCACATACGCCCACCGTGCGAGACCCGCAGGAAACCCGTTCCTCACCAGTCCTTCGCCGGCGGTGCCCGTCCGGGGTCGTCCGGAGTCTTACGGTTCGCCCGAAGCCTTACCGTTCGCCGGGAGTCTTACCGTTCGCCCGAAGCCTTACCGTTCGAACACCGCGGTGACGGGCGCGTGATCGCTCCACCTCTGGTCATGGCTGGCCGCCCGCTCCACGTACGCCTTGACCGCCCGCGCGGCGAGCCCGGGCGTGGCCATGGCGTAGTCGATCCGCCAGCCCGCGTCGTTGTCGAAGGCCCGGCCCCGGTAGGACCACCACGAGTACGGGCCCGCGGTGTCCGGGTGCAGGGTGCGGACGACGTCCACATAGCCGCCGTGGTGCTCGTCGAGGACCTCGGTCAGCCAGGCGCGCTCCTCCGGGAGGAAGCCGGACTTCTTCTGGTTGGCCTTCCAGTTCTTGAGGTCGGCCTCCTGGTGGGCGATGTTCCAGTCGCCGCACACCACCACCTCGCGGCCGTCCGCGGCGGCGCGTTTGCGCAGGTCGACGAGGTAGGGCAGGAACTCCGCCAGGAAGCGTTCCTTCTCGTCCTGCCGCTCGGTGCCGACCTCGCCGGAGGGCAGATAGAGGCTGGCGACCGTCACGCCGGGCAGATCCGCCTCGACGTAGCGCCCGCTGCCGTCGAACTCCGCCGACCCGAAGCCCACCTGGACCCGCTCCGGCTCGCGCCGGGTGAAGAGCGAGACGCCGGCCCGGCCCTTGGCGACCGCCGGGGCGTGCACGGTGTGCCAGCCCGCGGGCTCCCGCACCTCGTCCGGGAGCTGGGCGGTCTCGGCCCGTACCTCCTGCAGGCACAGCACATCGGCCGCGGTCTCCGCCAGCCACGGGACGAAGCCCTTCCTGGCCGCGGCGCGCAGCCCGTTCACATTCACAGAGGTCACGGTGAGCATCCGGGCACGATACCCATCCCCGGCGCCTCATCGCGCCGCGCGCCCGCTCGCCCGTACGATTTCTGGAATGGAGATACGCCCGTCCCGCTACGACCACCCCGACGCGGTCGCCCTCGACGCCCTGGTGCAGCAGGAGTACGCCCGGCGCTACGGCGACGACGGCGACATCACCCCGCTCACCCCGGAGATGTTCGCCCCGCCGCACGGCGCGTACCTGATCGCGTACGACGGCACCCGCCCGCTGGCCACCGGCGGATGGCGGCGACAGGAGGACACGGCCGAGGGGTACGAGGTCGGCGACGCCGAGATCAAGCGGATGTTCGTGCTCCAGGAGGCCCGCGGGCGGGGGCTGGCCCGGCGGATCCTGGCCGCCCTGGAAGCGGACGCGCGGGCCGCGGGGCGCTCCCGGATGGTGCTGGAGACCGGCACCAAGCAGCCCGAGGCGCTGGAGCTGTACGCCTCCAGCGGCTATGTGATGGCCGAGAAGAAGTTCGGGCTGTACCGGACCTACGAGGACAGCCGGTGCATGGCGAAATCGCTGCTGGAGCGCGACTGAGAGGCACCTGGGCGGACGGCGCCGGCCCCCGGGCTTCGAGGCCGCCCCGGCGCCTTCCCGCCCCTTGTTGACGGGCATCTTTTGTTGACAGGCATCCGGGCCGCTCCCCATACTCATTCCACTAATGAACTAGCTAAAGGGGGGATCCGGGTGAGCGACCCGAGCCCGTGGGCCATCGAGGCCGAAGGACTGGGGAAGAAGTACCGCGGCGGCTGGGCCCTGCGGGACTGCTCCTTCCGGCTCCCCGCCGGCCACATCTGCGCCCTGGTCGGCCCCAACGGTGCGGGCAAGAGCACCTTCCTGGGCACCGCGACCCGGCTGGTGCAGCCGACCACCGGCACCCTGAAGCTGTTCGGCGTCCCGGTCTCCGACCCGGCCGTCCTGGAGCGGATCGCCTTCCTCGCCCAGGACAAGCCCCTCTACCCCCGCTTCACCGTGGCCGAGACCCTGCGGCTGGGCCGTGAGCTGAACCCGCGCTGGGACCAGGCGCTGGCCGAGCGGATCGTCCGGTCCGGGAACGTGCCGTTCACCGCCCGGATCGGCACCCTCTCGGGCGGCCAGCGCACCCGCGTGGCCTTCGCCCTCGCCTTCGGCAAGCGGCCCGAGCTGCTGCTGCTCGACGAGCCGATGTCCGACCTGGACCCGCTCGCCCGGCACGAGCTCTCGGGGCTGCTGATGGCCGAGGCCGCCGAACACGGCACGACGGTGCTGATGTCGTCCCACATGCTCTCCGAGATGGAGGTCATGTGTGACTACCTCCTCGTCCTCGCCGAGGGCCGGCTGCGGATGGCCGGCCAGACCGAGGAGCTGGTACCGGCGCATCTGCTGGTGACGGGCGTGGCCGAGGGCGACGACGGGGTGCCCGAGGAGCTGCGGCGCCGGCACACCGTGATCGAGGCCCGGATCACCGGACGGCAGTTCAGCGCCCTGATCCGGCCCGGCGGACCGGTCTCGGACGGCTGGGAGACGCTGTCACCGAGCATGGAGGAGGTCCTGCTCGGCTATCTGCGCTCGCCCGACGCACCCGGCCTGATCGCGGACGAGGCCCGCCTCGACGGCCCCGGGGAGGCCGCGGCATGACGCGCACGAGCACCGCCGGCGCCCAGGCGGCGGACGCGACGGACGACCCCGGCAGCGTCCCCGCCGGCCCCGCCGCCCGCCGCACCCTGCTGCACGGTCTGCCCTGGCTGGTGTGGCGCCGGCACCGCACCGTCCTGCGCCTCCTCCTGCTGGCCACCGCCGTGGGCTGCGCGGTCTTCGCCTACCAGCGCGCCGGCCTGACGGACTTTCTGCACACCCACGGAGCCGGCCCTGCCGACCCCGCCGGCCACGGGACCCTGAGCACCGACTTCGAGAACGCCTACGGCCGGCTGTTCCGCGACGGCACCCAGCTGATGACGTACCTGCCCGTCCTGCTCGGCGTCTTCCTCGGCGCCCCGCTGATCGCCGGGGAGCAGGAGCACGGCACCATCAAGCTGATCAGCACCCAGTCGGTGAGCCGCGGCCGCTGGGTCGCCGCCGCCCTCGGCCTGCCGCTGGCCGTCGCGGTGCTGTGCACCGCCCTGCTGTCGGCCGTCTTCACCTGGCTGTGGGCACCGGCGCACCTCCTCGTCATGGACGGCGACTGGCTGACCAGCGGGATCTTCGAGAGCACCGGCCCCGTCCCGGTCGCCCGGACGCTGTTCCTGACCGTCTGCGGCATCGCGCTCGGCATGCTGGTCAAGCGGGCGGTGCCGGCCATGGCCGGCACCCTCGTCCTCGCCCTGGTCACCTCCGTGCTCTGGTCCGAGGAACTGCGCGGCCGGCTGGGCACCCTCCGCAGCGTCAGCTACCCCTACGACGGCAACGGCCCCGATCTGCCGCCCGGCGCCGTACGGATGGACGACTGGGTGTCCACCGCGGACGGCAGGCTCTACGGCTTCGGCACCTGCACCACCGGCGACACCGGCGCCTGCCGGGCCAAACTGGGCATCGTCAACCGCGTGACCCAGTACGTCGACTACGGGCAGATGGCCGGGATGCAGTGGCTGGCTGCGGGGATCCTGATGGCGCTGACCGTCCTCGTGCTCGCGTTCGTGGTGTGGCGGGCGCAGCGGCGGCCGCTCTGAACGGGCGGGCGCGCGGCGGCCGGAGCGGACGGCGGCCCACCGGTGCCGCGCGCACCCGACCCGCACCGGGCGGCGCTTTGACACCCGGCACGGGCAGACCGATCATCAAGCGGTCGGGCAGCGCGGCACCCGCGGAAGAAGCAGAGAGGTGGTGAGCGTCGTCGAGTTCCGGATCGACCGCCGCAGCGGCGTCGCCACCTACCTCCAGATCGTCCAACAGGTCCAGCAGGCCCTGCGGTTGGGCATCCTGGTGGAGGGCGACCGCCTGCCGACCGCCGCCCAGGTCGCCGCGACGACCAAGGTCAACCCCAATACGACCCTGAAGGCCTACCGCGAACTCGAGCGCGAGGGCCTGGTCGAACCACGCCCCGGCCTCGGCACCTTCGTCAGCCGTACGCTCGCCCGCCCCACCTCCGCGGCCGACGCCCAGCTGCGCGAGGAGCTGAGCGCCTGGATGAACCGGGCCCATACGGAGGGGCTGGACCGGGAGGACGTCCGGGCGCTGGTGAACTCGGTGCTCCAGGAGCGCTATCCCGACGGCTGACCGGGCGGCGTCGTCGGACCGTGAGCCGGCCGGGACGCCCCTGCCTGCTTGACCCTCACCCGACGTCAGGCTCCACCCTGAAGTACGGCACGGCCCGGCGGCCGGCGGCACCACCGCCACACCACCCGGGGCCGGCCGGACATGACGGGACGAAAGGCGCTGCGATGGGCTACTCGGTCGGGCAGGTCTCCGGTTTCGCGGGGATCACGGTGCGGACCCTGCACCACTACGACAAGGCCGGCCTGCTCTCCCCCAGCGACCGCAGCCCGGCCGGCTACCGCCTCTACAGCGACGCCGACCTGGCCCGGCTGCAGCAGATCCTCTTCTACCGGGAACTCGGCTTCCCCCTCGACGAGATCGCCACCATCCTCGAAGACCCTCAGGCCAACGCCCTGGACCACCTCCGCGCCCGGCACCGCCTGCTCACCGAACAGATCAGCACGCTCCAGCGGCTGGTCGAGGTCGCCGAGCACGCCATGGAGGTCCAGCAGACCGGGGTGGAGCTGACGCCCGAGGAGCGGTTCGAGGTCTTCGGCGAGGTGACCTTCGACCTCACCTACGCCACCGAGGCCCACCTGAAGTGGCAGCACCACGAGGGCCATCAGCGCTCGATGGCGCGGGCCGCCACACACTCCAAGGAGGACTGGGTGACGATCATGGCCGAGGCCGCCGACTGGCGGCTACGACTGACCGCCGCCTTCGACACCGGGGAACCGGCGGACGGCGAGCGCGCCATGGACCTCGCGGAAGAACACCGGCAGCACATCAGCCGCTGGTTCACCCCCTGCCCCACCGATATGCACGGCCGGATCGCCGACGACTTCGCCGCCGACCCCCGGGCCTTCGCCCTGGTCGTCCCGCCCACCGCCCAACGCCCCGGCCTCGCCCCGTACCTGCGCACCGCCGTACACGCCAACGCCGTACGCCGGTCGTCACCGGCCTGAGCCCCGCCCGGCGGATCCGCAGGGCCCCGCGCCCACGGCAGCCCCCCCCCCACCCGCGCTCTCCCCCACCCCTCTTGACCCGAAGGCCGACCCACCCATGCCGAAAATCCTCCTCACGGCCGCCGGTTCGTACGGCGACGTCGCCCCCTACACCGGTGTGGGCGCCTGGCTGCGCGAAGCCGGACACGAGGTCGCCCTCGCCACCCACGACAGCTACGCCCCCCTCGTCCGGGCCGCCGGACTGGAGTTCCGCCGGCTCCCGGCCGACCCCCGTGCCCCGCGCCCCGGCACCGCCGAGCCGGCGCGGCCCGCAGGCCCTGGCGGCACCCGCGCCCTCATGGGCAAGGCCGCCGCCTTCCTCCGGGAACTGAGCGGTGGCCTCGCGGACGCCGCCCTCCAGGGCGCCGACCTCCTTCTGCTCTCCACCACCACCGCGCCGCTCGGCCACCACCTCGCCGAGGCGATGCACCTCCCGTCCCTGGACCTGCCCCTCGTACCCGGCGCCCCCACCGGCGACTTCGCCCCGGTCGTCAGCGGCGGCCGCTCCCTGGGCCGCTGGGGCAACCGCACCGCCGGCCGGCTCTCGCTCCGCGTCCTCGACCGCCTCTACGCCGACGCGACGCGCGAGCTGCGCACCCGCCTCGGACTGCCGCCCGCCACGGCCCGTACGGTCCGCCGCCGCACACAAGCCGCCGGCCGGCCGGTCCTGCACGGCTTCAGCGAGGTCCTGCTGCCCCGCCCGGCGGACTGGCCCGCCCGCCTGGAGGTCGTCGGGAACTGGTGGCCCTGGCACGCCCCGGACGCCCGCCTGCCGCCCGTCGTCGAGGACTTCCTCGCCGCCGGACCGCCCCCGGTCTTCCTCGGCTTCGGCAGCATGGCGGGCGGCGACGGCGAGCGGCTCGGCGCCCTCGCCGCGGACGCTCTGCGCCGCGCCGGGCTCCGCGGCATCCTCCAGTCCGGCTGGGCGGGCCTGACCGCGCCCGAGCACCCCGACCTCCTCACCGTCGGCGCCCTCCCGCACGCCCTGCTCTTCCCGCGGATGTCCGCGGTCGTGCACCACTGCGGGGCGGGCACCGCCGCCGCGGGGCTGCGCGCCGGGGTCCCCACCGTCCCGGTCCCGGTCACCGCCGACCAGCCCTTCTGGGCCGCCCGCCTGGCAGCCCTGGGCGTCGCCACCGCCCCGATCCCCTTCCGGGACCTGTCCGCAGAGCACGGCGCCGCCCGCCTGGCACACGCCCTCACCCAGGCCACCGCCGCCCCCGCCGCCCGCCGCGATCACGCCCTCGCCGCCGCCCACCGGCTCGCCGCCGAGGACGGCGCCGGCGAAGTGGCCGAGGCGGTCGACCGACTGACGGCATGAGGCCGCGCGGGCCGCCGGCCTCACCCGGCCGTTGCCGCAACCACCCGGCCGGCGGACCAAGCGCCACCTGTTCGGCGGCCCGGTGCCCGGCCCCGGGATGCGTCCACCCGCCACAAGGCGTGGGCTCGCAAGTATGACGACGTTCCGCACCCGCACCCCGCTGCGCAGAATGCTGCTGCACGCCATAGCCCCGGCGGCCCTGGGATCCGTCCTCACCCTGGCGGCGTCCCAGGCCGCCCTCGCCGCCTCCGCCGGCAAGCACTGGACGCACCCCACGGCCGCCCGCTACCGCATCAGCTCGCCCTACGGCGTCCGCGGCCACTGGCGCGCCGGCCACCACACGGGCGTCGACCTCGCCGTCCGCGCCGGCACCCGGATCAGATCCGTGGGCTCCGGCACCGTCGTCCTGGCCCGGCGCTCGGGCGACTACGGAAAGGCCGTGACGATCCGCATGAACGACGGCCGCTACGTCCTCTTCGGCCATCTCTCCCGCATCACCGTCCGCCCCGGCCAGAAGGTCCACGCCCGCACCCCCCTCGGCTACAGCGGCGCCACCGGCCGCGCCACCGGCCCGCACCTCCACTTCGAGGTCCGCACCAGCCGCCGCTACGGCTCGGACATCAACCCCCTGTCCTACCTGGCCAGACACGGCGTACGCCTCACCTCCGGCCCCTTCCGCCGGTAGCGACCGCCCATCCGCCAGGCCCAACCCCACGCCACCCGGGCGCAGTTGGAGATGCGCCCGCGACGCCCGGGGTCCACCGGGGCCCTACCGGGGGGGGCGGGGCGTGAGGACCTGACGAGGGGCCCGTTCCCGCTCGTCATGGCCGAAGTCCAACACCACCCCGATACTCCCCAGCGGCACGCAGCCCGGCGACGCGGCGGCGCACGGTCGAGGCCGACCACCCGGTGACGGCGGCAAGTCGTGCCACGTCCGCCCGGCCGTCCAGGGCCAGTTCGCCCGCCAGTCGCGCCTCCGCCCCACCCCAGCCGGACGCCTCGGCAGGGACTTCCGGGCCGTCCGGTGGCTCCGGCGCGGGGCCGAGGAGTGCCGCCTGCTCGGACGCGTCCAGCGCGCTCGTCCGGCCTGCCCAGCCGCCGACCCCGGCGACCGCGCGCAGCACACAGCCCGCCTCGACGTCTCGTATCCCCGGGGTCCGGAGCAGGTGGTCGAAGAGCGGTCGTCCTCCGTCCGATCCCGCGTCCGGAGTGCGGACCATGCAGGTCAGCCGCGTCCCGCCGGCGAGCGGGGCGATCCACGAGGTGTCGTCCCGCTGCACGAGGGCGGCGGTCAGCGCGTCGGCGGCGGTCAGCGTGCAGTCGATGCGGACGAACCAGTCGAGCATGCCGATCCGCCGACTGTCGACGAGCCCGACCACCACCCACACAAGGACCCTGACGAGGCGAAGCACACCACGCCGCACTCCACCACCGCACCACAGGAAAAAGCCCCCACCGGACATTCCCGGTGGGGGCTTTGACGTGCTGTGGACCTGAGGGGATTCGAACCCCTGACCCCCTCGTTGCGAACGAGGTGCGCTACCAGCTGCGCCACAGGCCCTTGCGACGAGTGAAACTCTAGCATCTCGTTCGCGGTGCTCGGAAATCGCTTCCGGTGCTGGTCAGCGGAGCGCCGTCACTCGTTCGCCGCGCGCGGGCGGTCCTCGTCCTCGTACTGGTCGAAGAGCGGGGTACGGCCGCGGGTGCGGCGGCCGGGGTGGGTGGGGCGGTCCGCTTGAGGGGCGTCGGACTGGGGGTGGTCGGGGGCGGCGCTGGAGCGTGCGGAGCTCCAGGCGTCCTCGGCGTCCAGGTCGACGTGGCTGGTGGCGCGCGGGGCGACGGGGGCGGTGACGTAGGTGGGGAGGGGGACCGGGACGGGCTCCCAGCTGCCGGCCGCGGGGCGCGGGCGCTCGCGTTCGCGCTGCTGGTCGACCCACTCGGCGTGGTCGGTCTCCTCCACCAGTGCGCGGCGGCCGGCGGTGTGGACGGGGGTGGCGGGCCGGGGCGGTTCCGGGGTGGCGTCCGGGGCGTCAGTGCGGGCGTCGGCCGGGTGGTCGTCGGCGGGCGGCTGGTCGGCCGCCTGGTGAGGGCGTCGGCGGCCCTCCCGCAGCCGCTGCGCTGCCGCCTCCGCCTTGCGCTGGTCCATGGTGAAGGTGAAGCGGCGGCGCTCCTGGGCGCGCAAGTAGACGATGTAGGCGGTCAGGAGCAGGGCGGGGAGGGCGGGGGCCCAGAGGAAGGGCGTGCCGCCGACCGCGGCGACGATGGCGCCGACGGTGAAAGCGAGGAAGAGGATGGTGGTGGTGCGCCGGCGGCGGGCGAGGACCTTGGCGCGCTTGGTCCGCTCGGCGGCGGAGGGGCGCGGCGGGGCGGCCTGCACGCGGGTGCGGGGGGCCTCGGGCGCGTCCGCCGCAGCGGGGTCGCCGAAGGGCCGGGCGGCGGCCTCGTCGGCCGGAGCGTCCGGGTCCACTTCGTCGCCCGCATCGTCGGCGGGGTACTCCCCACGCTCTTTGTCGTAGCGGCGCTGCATGGCCGCGCGTCCGGACAGCAGCCGGATGGCGGTGCTGAAGCGCTCGGTGGGACGGGCCTCGTTGAGCTCGTCCTGCCTACGGAGCCACATCGGCACCAAATAGGCAGCCCAGGCCCCGACGATGACTGCGTAGATGAGGCCGCTGCTTCTCACGACTCACACGGTAGAGGGGTTTGCAGGGGGCCATCCGCCAATTGAGCCGGTGTGTCGCACGATCTGGCTGATATCTCGAACTTTTTTGTGATGGTAGAGATCGGCGCGGTCGCCTATCGGCTCGGTCGCGGAATTTTTTCGAACATTTATTTTATTTGTGAGGCATGCCGGGGGCACCGGGTTTCTCCCGCCGCCAGCGGTTGAGCAGGCCCTCGGGTACCTCTTCCGCGGTGAGCGCGTATACCGCGTGGTCGCGCCAGGCGCCGTCGATGTGCAGATAGCGCGGGCGGATGCCCTCTTCGCGAAATCCGAGTTTTTCGACCACCCGCCGGCTGGGGGTGTTCTCGGGCCGAATGCAGACCTCGATGCGGTGCAGTCCCACGGCGCGGAAGCAGTGGTCGACGGCGAGCGCCACGGCGGTCGGCATGACGCCGCGGCCGGCGACTCCCTTGTCGACCCAGTAGCCGATATGGCCGGAGCACATGGAGCCCCAGGTGATTCCGGCGACCGTGAGCTGTCCGGCGAGTTCTCCGCGGTACTCGACGACGAACGGCAGCATCCGGCCGGCGTGTGCCTCGGCGCGGAGATGGCGGACCATCTGGCGGTAGGTGGGGCGGTGCGGCGGGACGAGGCCGGGCGGGGGCGGCGGGATGGTCGCTTCCCAGGGGCGCAGCCAGTCGCGGTTGCGGCGGTTGACCTCGCGCCAGGCCCGTTGGTCGCGCATCTTTATCGGGCGGAGGGTGACCTCTCCGTCCGTGAGGACCACGGGCCAGGACGCGTTCAGCTCGGGCTCCCGGACGGTCCGGGGTGGTCGCCGCCGCGGATCTGGTCGACGGCGTGCGGCAGCAGGTCGGTGAGGACGGCGAGGCCGTCGCGGACCCCGCCGGACGAGCCGGGGAGGTTGACGATCAGGGTCGTACCGGCGACGCCCGCGAGCCCGCGGGAGAGGGCGGCGGTGGGGACCTTCGTCCGGCCGGCGGCGCGGATCGCCTCGGGGATGCCGGGGACCTCGTAGTCCAGGACGCGGCGGGTGGCCTCGGGGGTGCGGTCGGTGGGCGAGAGGCCCGTGCCGCCGGTGGTGAGGATGACGGCGTAGCGGGCCGAGGCGACGGCGGCCTGCAGGGCCGCTTCCACCGGGTCGCCGTCGGGGACCACCTGCGGGCCGTCGACCTCGAAGCCCATGGCGGTCAGGCCCTCGGCGAGCAGCGGGCCGCCCTTGTCGGCGTAGACGCCGGCCGCGGCGCGGTTGGAGGCGGTGACGACCAGGGCGCGGGCCGGGGTCATGACCGGCTCCAGTCGCCGGACTTGCCGCCGGTCTTCTCCTCGACGCGGATGTCGGAGATGACGGCGGCCTTGTCGACGGCCTTGACCATGTCGACGACGGTGAGGGCGGCCACGGAGACCGCGGTCAGCGCCTCCATTTCGACGCCGGTGCGGTCGGTGGTCTTGACGGTGGCGGTGATCTCGACGGCGTCGTCGGCGACGGAGAGGTCGAGCGTGACGCCGGAGACGGCCAGCGGGTGGCAGAGCGGGATCAGGTCCGGGGTGCGCTTGGCGCCCATGATGCCGGCGATCCGGGCGGTGGCCAGGGCATCGCCCTTGGGCATGCCCTCGCCCCGCAGCAACTCGATGACCTGCGGCGATACCAGGACCCGGCCGTGGGCGCGGGCGGTGCGGGCGGTGACGTCCTTGGCGGAGACGTCGACCATCCGCGCCGCGCCCGCCGCGTCGAGATGGGTGAGGTGGTGCTGGCCGCTGCTCATCGTTCTCCCGGTCAAAACTGCCGCCTGTGGGACGACACCGTACCCCCGGCGGAAGCGGCTCAGCCGAGCAGGACGACGTCCACCTCGCTGTCCGCGGTGACCTCGGTGGCCTCCTCGGGGACGACGATCAGCGCATTGGCGTGTGCCATGGCCTTGATCAGGTGGGAGCCGGCGCCGCCGACGGGGGCGACCGTGCCGGCCTCGGCGTCATGGGAGCCGCGCAGGAACTGGCGGCGCCCCTTGGGCGAGGAGGCGATCGCGTCGGTGATCCGGGCGCGGAGGGTGGGGCGGTGGACGTCGGACAGGCCCATGAGGGTGCGGAGGGCGGGGCGTACGAACAGCTCGAAGGAGACGTAGGAGCTGACCGGATTGCCGGGCAGGGCGAGCAGCGGGATGCGGTCGGGGCCGATGAGGCCGAAGCCCTGGGGCTTGCCGGGCTGCATCGCAAGTTTGCGGAACTCGACCGTCCCCTCCTCTGCGGACAGCGCGGTCAGGGTCTCCTTGACCACGTCGTAGGCGCCGACGCTGACGCCGCCGCTGGTGACGAGGAGGTCGGCCCGGATGAGCTGGTCCTCAAGAGTGGAGCGGAGGGTCTCGGCGTCGTCGGCGACGGCGCCGACGCGGTAGGCGAGGGCGCCGGCGGCGCGGGCGGCGGCGGTGAGCTGGAAGCTGTTGGAGTCATGGATCTGGCCGGGGCCCAACGCCTCGCCGGGCTGGACGAGTTCGCTGCCGGTCGACAGCACCACGACGCGGGGGCGGGGCCGTACCCGGACCGTGCCGCGGCCGAGGGCGGCGAGCAGGCCGATCTGGGAGGGGCCGAGGACCGTGCCCGCCGCCAGGGCCGGCTCGCCTTCGGTGACATCGCTGCCGCGGGTGCGGATATGGGCGCCGGCGGCGGCCGGGCGGTGGACGCGGACCTCGCCGCCGGCGTCCTGCGGGGCGGCGCTGTGGGCGCGCATCTCGGCGGCCGGGCCCTCGCCCGCTCCGCCGTCGGTCCACTCGACGGGGACGACGGCATCGGCGCCGGGCGGCAGCGGGGCGCCGGTCATGATGCGGGCGGCCTGGCCGGGGCCGACGGACGGCAGCTCGCCGGGGCCGGCCGCGATGTCCCCGATGACGGTGAGGGGGACCGGGGCGTCCTGGGTGGCGGACGCGGTGTCGGCGGCGCGGACGGCATAGCCGTCCATGGAGCTGTTGTCGAACGGCGGCAGGGCGACCGGGACCGTGATGTCCTCGACCAGGACGCAGCCCTGGGCGTCGAGGAGTTGCAGCTCGATCGGGTCGAGCGGGGCGATCTTCGACAGGACGTCGTCGAGATGCTCGTCCACCGACCAGACGCGGTCCTGGTGGCGGGTCTGGCCGGTGGTGCCGTTCAACGTTTTACATCTCCTCGGTCACGTAACTGCGAAGCCAGGACCGGAAGTCCGGGCCGAGGTCTTCACGTTCGCATGCGAGTCGGACAATGGCACGCAGATAGTCGCCGCGGTCACCGGTGTCATAGCGGCGGCCCTTGAAGACGACGCCGTGCACCGGGCCGCCGAGGGCGGGGTCGGCGGCCAGCGCCTGGAGGGCGTCGGTGAGCTGGATCTCACCGCCGCGGCCCGGGGCGGTCTTGCGCAGCACCTCGAAGACGGCCGGGTCGAGGACGTAGCGGCCGATGATGGCGAGGTTGCTGGGGGCCTCGGCCGGATCGGGCTTCTCGACCAGGTCGGAGACGCTCACCACGTCGTCGTCGCCGGTGGGGGTGGCGGCCGCGCAGCCGTAGAGGTGGATCTGGGCCGGGTCGACCTCCATGAGGGCGATGACCGAGCCGCCGTACTGCGCCTGTATCTCGACCATGCGCGCCAGCAGCGGGTCACGGGGGTCGATCAGGTCGTCGCCGAGGAGGACGGCGAAGGGCTGGTCGCCGACGTGTGGCGCGGCGCACAGCACCGCGTGGCCCAGGCCCCTGGGGTCGCCCTGGCGTACGTAGTGCATGGTCGCCAGGTCACTGGACTCCTGGACCTTGGCGAGGCGGGACTCGTCGCCCTTGCGGTGCAGGGCCTCTTCGAGTTCGTAGTTGCGGTCGAAGTGGTCTTCGAGGGGGCGCTTGTTGCGGCCGGTCACCATCAGGACGTCGGAGAGTCCGGCGGCGGCCGCCTCCTCCACCACGTACTGGATGGCGGGCTTGTCGACGACCGGGAGCATCTCCTTGGGCGTGGCCTTGGTGGCGGGGAGAAACCGGGTGCCGAGGCCGGCTGCGGGGATGACAGCCTTGCTGATCCGCGTGTGCGATGGGGTCATGCGCGACACCATAACCGGCCCTATCGGAATGATGATGAGGGTACGGCGAAAAGGCACAAGAGCGGGAGCAAGGGCACACAAGTGAGCGTGGATCACGGTAGAAAGCGCAGGTTGCGACGGGACCTCCTGGAGGTGAGGAGTGCGTTGCCGCCGGATGTCCTCGCGTCGACGGGCGAGGCGCTGGCCCGGCACACACTGGAGCTGGCCGAGTTGGCCGCGACCGGCTCCCCGCGCACCGTCGCCGCGTACGTCTCCATCGGCGGTGAGCCCTCCACCCGCGCGCTGCTGGACCGGTTGCGGGCGGCCGGGGTGCGGGTGCTGCTGCCGGTCCTGCTGGCGGACAACGATCTGGACTGGGCGGACTACGAGGGCGCCGAGCGGCTCGTCCGGGCGGGCCGCGGGCTGCTGGAGCCGGCCGGGCCGCGGCGGGGCCCCGAGGCCGTCACCGAGGCGGACGTGGTGCTGCTGCCGGGGCTCGCCGTGGACCGTACGGGGCTGCGGCTGGGGCGCGGCGGCGGCTCCTACGACCGGGTGCTGGCGCGGCTGGAGCGGGCCGGTGCGCGGACGTCGCTGGTGGTGCTGCTCTATGACGCGGAGCTGCTGGCCGAGGTGCCGGCCGAGCCGCACGACCGGCATGTCCATGCCGCGGTGACCCCGTCGGGGGTGCACCGGTTCGCGGCGCCGGGGGCCCGTACAGAGGGCTGAAGCACGTCCCGCCACCGGGAAGCCGTAGGGGCGGACCGGGTTGTTCCGGCCCGCCCCTACGGTGCGGAGATCAGCGGCGGCGCGCGCCGCCCGCCCCTACGGCGACAGCGTCAGGGTGTCCTTGCCCGCCTTCTTGACGGCGTCCTCGCTGTACGCCCAGGGCAGCAGTTCGCCCTTGGCCCACTTGTCGGTCTGGTCGTAGTAGTGGGCGTCGTAGGCGTGCCCGGAGGCGCCGGTGAGGTTGATCCAGCGGGACTTGTCGAGGTCGGCGAGGTTGACCACCATCCGCATCGACGGGACCCAGGTGACGTTGTAGCCGCCGGCGGCGTTCCAGCCGGTGGCGTCGACCGCGGCCTCGCCGCCGCCGACGTTCCAGGGACCGCGGTTGAACAGGCCCTGCAGCATGCCGGGGCCGTCGGTGCCCAGCGTCTGGTTCTTCAGGAACATCTGGTGGAGCCGGCCCCAGCTCCAGTTGTCGATGTTCTTGCCCAGCTTGGAGGTCAGCTCGTAGCGCGCGTCCGCCATGGCGTGCGCGAGGAGCTGGTCGCGGTTCTTGTCACCGGGGCGGCCGGGCCGGTCCTCGGTCTTCCACCAGGCGTTGTTGGGGTCGTCGAGGATGCCCCGGACGACCTCGTACCAGCTGTCGCCGCCGTCGGGCTGGGCGGTGTCGCCGGCCCGCTCGCCGCATTCGCGGACGTACTTGTCGTTCTCGTCGGCGGGACCGGTCTCGTCGGCCGGGCGGACGGTCAGGCACTGCCCTTCGGGGCGCAGCTCCTTGGGCATCTTGTTGCCGAAGGCGAGCTTGAGGGTGTTGCGCCAGACGGCGTTGAAGTAGGCGGCCGCGGCGGAGTCGGGCTCCTGGGTGAAGTCCCAGCCCTCCAGCAGCTGCTGGGCGTCGCGGACGTACTTGTCCTTGATGTCGATCTTCGTCAGGTAGGGCGTCAGCAGCCGGGCGATCTCGCTGCTGTTGTCCTTCTGGAAGGCCTGCATGTCGTCCGTGGAGACCTTGCCGCCGTCCTTGATCTTCGACTGGATCAGGTCGTTGATCCGCTGGCTGCGGGAGCCGTAGCCCCAGTCCTTGGTGAGGAGGTAGGGGTACTTCTCGTCGGTGACGGCCTGGTTGGCGGTGACGATGTAGCCGCGCTTGGGGTTGTACTCGTACGGCAGGGACTTCTGCGGGACATAGCCGGTCCACTGGTACTTCGGGTCCCAGCCGGGTGCCGGGTAGGTGCCGTCGAAGCCGCCGTCACCCTTGCCGCGGACCGGGATCTGGCCCGGGGCCTGGTAGCCGATGTTGCCCTTGGTGTCGGCGTAGATCAGGTTCTGGGACGGGACCTCGAAGTGCCCGGCGGCCTTGCGGAAGTCGGTCCAGTTCTTGGCGCGGTTGAGTTCGAAGACGGCGTCCATGGACTTGCCGGGGTTCAGCGCGGTCCAGCGCAGCGAGACGGCGTAGCCGTCGCCGCGGTCCGGGGCGGCGTTGCCGACCGGGGCGTCCTTGCCGACACCGGCCAGTTCGTTGTCGCGGTCGGAGACGATCGGCCCGTTGTTCTTGGTGGAGCGCACGGTGATCTCGCGGCTCGCACCGCCGGCGACCTTGATGGTCTCCTTGCGGGTCACGAAGGGCTGCTGCCGGTTGTCGTAGAGGTAGCCGTCGGCGTCGACCTTCTCCAGGTACAGATCGGTGACGTCCGCGCCGAGGTTGGTCATGCCCCAGGAGACGTCCTGGTTGTGGCCGATGACGACGCCCGGCATACCGGAGAAGGTGAAGCCGGAGACGTCGTAGTTGCACTTGGGACTCGTGGTGCGGCAGTGCAGGCCCATCTGGTACCAGAGCGAGGGCATCTGCGGTGCCAGGTGCGGGTCGTTGGCGAGCAGCGGCTTGCCGGTGGTGGTGTGGGCGCCGGAGACGACCCAGGAGTTGGAGCCGATGCCGTTGCCGTTGGGGCCGAGCAGCGCGGGCACCTTGTCGAGTGTCTTGGACAGCGAGGACAGCTGCGACTGGTAGCCGGTCAGCGCGCCCGCGGCGCCCGCGGGGGCGGCGTTGGCCGCCGCGCCGGGCTTGAACTGCTTGGTGGCCGGGTCGACCGAACCGCCTTCGACGATCGGCTTGTTCCGCTTGTACGGGTATGCCGGGTACAGCTGATTGATCTGCGCCGGGCTGAAGCGGCTGGTCATCAGGGACCGGTCGATCTCTTCCTGCATGTTGCCGCGCAGGTCCCAGGCCATCGCCTTGAGCCAGGCCACCGAGTCGACCGGCGTCCACTTCTCGGGCTTGTAGTCGTTCTGGAAGTCCAGCGCCGCGTACTCCAGGGACAGCGCGGATCCCTCGTGGTCCTTGAGGTAGGCGTTGACGCCCGCGGAGTAGGACTGGAGGTACTTCTTGGTGGCGGGCGACAGCTTGGTGTCGTACTCCTTCTGCGCCACCCGGTGCCAGCCCATGGTGCGCAGGAAGGAGTCGGTCTTGACCTGGCTCTTGCCGAACATCTCCGAGAGCCGGCCGGCGGTCATGTGCCGCCGGACGTCCATCTCCCAGAAGCGGTCCTGCGCCTGGACGTATCCCTGGGCGCGGAAGAGGTCTTCGTCGGTGTCCGCGTAGATCTGCGGGATGCCGTTGGCATCGCGGGTGACGTCCACCGGGTTGGTCAGACCCGGGACTTTGAGCGAGCCGGTGGTCTGCGGGAACGAGGCCCGGACGGTACTGACACCCCAGAACGCGCCGAAGCCGATGCCCGCCACGAGCAGCAGCACGACCGTGATCGCGACGAGGCGGCCGCGCCGCCCCTTCTTCTTCCTGGGGACTGGGCCGGACTTGTTGGCGGGCATCTCTGTCCTTCGAGGGGCAGGGTGGGAGTGCTGGAGCAACCATAGGCGCACGGGTTGGGCGACCCCTACGCGGAGTCACCGCCAGCACATCCAACCTTCAAGTAATGGTAAATTGTTAGTCTCAGTAACTAGATACGTTAAGGAAAAGCGCTCCGGCACCTGTGCGAAAGGATCAGCTCCTGACTGTCGACCACCTCAACGAACTCCTGCTGATCTGCTCGCTCGTACTGCTCATCGCGGTGGCCGCGGTACGGGTCTCCTCGCGCAGCGGGCTCCCCAGCCTGCTCATCTACCTGGGGATAGGCATCGCCATCGGGCAGGACGGCCCCGGCGGCGTCGTCTTCGACAACGCCGGACTGACCCAACTCCTCGGCTATGCCGCACTGGTCGTGATCCTCGCCGAGGGCGGCCTGGGCACCAAGTGGAAAGAGATCAAACCGGCGCTGCCAAGGGCGGCGGCGCTGTCGACGGTCGGCGTCGCGGTGAGCGTGGGGGTCACCGCGGCCGGCGCGCACTATCTGGCCGGACTCGACTGGCGCCAGGCGCTGCTGATCGGCGCCGTGGTGTCCTCCACCGACGCCGCGGCCGTCTTCTCCGTACTGCGCAATGTGCCGCTGCCGGCCCGGCTGACCGGCATCCTGGAGGCCGAATCCGGCTTCAACGACGCCCCCGTCGTCATCCTCGTCGTCGCCTTCTCCGCCGTGGGAAGGGTCGGCCCCTGGTACGTCCTGCTCGGCACGATCGCCCTGGAGCTGCTGATCGGCGCCGCCATCGGACTGGCCATAGGCTGGCTCGGCGCCTACGCCATGCGGCACGTCGCGCTGCCCGCGTCCGGCCTGTACCCGATCGCCGTCATGGCCATCGCGGTCTCCGCGTACGCGGCCGGTGCGCTGGCGCACGGGTCCGGCTTCCTCGCCGTCTATCTGGCCGCGGTGATCCTCGGCAACGCCAAACTGCCGCACGCCCCGGCCACCCGCGGCTTCGCCGAAGGCCTCGGCTGGATCGGCCAGATCGGCATGTTCGTCCTGCTGGGGCTGCTGGTGACCCCGCACAACCTGCTCGACGACATCGTGCCCGCGCTGCTGATCGGCATGATCCTGACGATCGTGGCCCGGCCGATGTCCGTGTTCGTGGCGCTGCTGCCGTGGCGGATGCCGTGGCAGGAGAAGACCCTGCTGTCCTGGGCCGGGCTGCGCGGTGCGGTCCCGATCGTGCTGGCGACCATCCCGATGGTGACCCATGTGCCCGGCAGCGAGCGGGTCTTCAACATCGTCTTCGTGCTGGTCGTCATCTACACCTTCGTCCAGGGGCCGACGCTGCCCTGGCTCGCCCGGCGGCTGCGGCTGGGCGACGGCGAGGAGGCCGCCGACCTGGGCATCGAATCGGCGCCGCTGGAGCGGCTGCGCGGCCATCTGCTGTCGACCACCATCGGCCCGACGTCCCGTATGCACGGCGTCGAGGTCGGTGAGCTGCGGATGCCCGCGGGCGCCGCGGTCACCCTCGTCGTACGGGACGGCACCAGCTTCGTCCCCGCGCCCACGACGGTGCTGCGCCGCGGCGACGAGCTGCTGGTGGTCGCCACCGACCCGGTGCGCGACACTGCCGAGCGGCGGCTGCAGGCGGTTTCCCAGGGCGGCAAGCTGGCCGGCTGGCTGGGCATCCATGGCTCCCCGGGGCGGCGGCACGACTCACGCTGAGCGGCCGCGGACCCGGAAATGTGCTGCACATCTCCACGGATCCTAAGGAAATTCCCGGGAAGTCCTGCCCGATCCCAGGGCTTCCCGCGCTGCGGCCTGTAGTATGAAGAGGCACATAGACGAACCAACTCTGCCTGACGCAGAGCTGGCGCGACCGCTCGGCGGCCGCGGTCCTCTGCCCCACGCAGCCACCTCTCCGGTGCGGACCACGCGGTATCACTCGGTCCTGCGCGAGAGGACAGCTCTCGGCGCGCATCCGTGACGACCTCGCGGGTGGCGCGCTACCAGGCGGCAGAAAGGCCCGGCCGTGGCATCCGCGGTCAAGGACTCCCGTTCCGGTTACGGATCACTGCTCCGCACCCCTGGTGCATGGACATTCCTGCTGCCCGGCTTTCTGGCCCGGCAGCCCTTCGCCATGCTGACCATCGGCATCGTGCTGCTCGTCCAGTCCACCACCGGCTCGTACGGCACCGCGGGCGCGGTCTCCGCCACCACCGGCGTCTCGATGGCGCTGTTCGCCCCGCAGAGTGGCAGGCTCGCCGACCGCTTCGGCCAGCGCGCGGTGCTGCTCCCCGGCGTACTGGCGCACACTGCCGGCGTCGTGGCCCTGATCACCCTCGCCCTGGCGCACGCCCCGCTGTGGGCGCTGCTCGCGGTGGCCGTCCCCACGGGCGCCTCGACGCCGCAGGTCGGCCCGATGGTGCGGGCCCGCTGGGCGGCCCGGCTCGGCGGCAGCCCGCTGATGCCGACGGCCGCCGCCTTCGAGTCGGTGACCGACGAGTTCACCTTCGTGGTCGGCCCGGTGCTGGCCACGGCGCTGTGCACCGGCATCCACCCGGCGGCCGGGCTGATCGCCGAGGCCGCGCTGACCCTGGCCGGCGGGCTGCTGTTCGCCGCGCAGAAGCGCAGCCAGCCGGCGGTGCACCGGGCCGGGGCCGGCGACCGGCCGCGCGTCTCGGCGCTGTCGGTGCCCGGCGTACGCGTCCTGATCGTGGCGTTCCTCGGCATCGGCACCGTCTTCGGCGGGATGCAGGTCTCGCTGACCGCGTTCACCCAGCACATCGGGCAGCCCGGCATCAACGGCGTGCTCTACGGGATCTTCGCGGGCGGCAACATGCTCGCCGGTATCGCCTGCGGCGCGATCGCCTGGAAGGTCGGCCCGCGGCGCCGGCTGCTGGTCGCCTACGGGCTGCTCGCGCTGGCCACGACCCCGCTGTGGGCGGTGACCGCGGTGCCGCTGCTGGGCGCCGTCGGCCTGGTCGTCGGCCTGTGCATCGCCCCGGCCCTGATCACCGGCTACACCCTCGTGGAGACGCTGGTGCCGGCCGCCGCCCGGACCGAGGCCTTCACCTGGCTGACCGGTGCGGTCGCGCTGGGCCAGGCGGCCGCGGCCACCTCGGCCGGTCAGCTCGCGGACGGCTTCGGGCCGAGCAGCGGATTCCTGGTGCCGCTGACCGGTACGGCGCTGGCCTGCACCGTGCTGCTGGCGCTCCGCGCCCACCTGCTGCCGCGCGGCTCGGCCGCGGGTGCCGGCGCCGTCACTCAGCACGTCCCGGACCGGGCCGGCGCCGGCGCCGAGGACCGGGAGCGGGAGCTGGCGCGCGCCTGAACGGACGTGGAGTCGGTCACCGTTGCGCCGGTCACGGTGGACTGATGGCCAGGAATACTGCAAGATGGAGCGTCGTTAGCACTCATCGAGTGAGAGTGCCAGGAGGAAGACAAGTGCCGACCTACCAGTACCAGTGCACCGAGTGCGGCGAGGGCCTCGAGGCGGTGCAGAAGTTCAGCGACGACGCGCTCACGGAGTGCCCCAGCTGCAACGGACGCCTCAAGAAGGTGTTCTCCGCGGTCGGCATCGTCTTCAAGGGCTCCGGCTTCTACCGCAACGACAGCCGCGGCTCGTCGTCCAGCAGCAGCCCCGCGAAGACCCCCGCCACGTCCGGCACCGCGTCCTCCTCGGACTCGTCGAGCTCCTCGTCCGGCAGCTCCGAGACCAAGGCCGCAGCTCCCGCCGCCTCGTCCTCCGGCAGCAGCTCGGGCACCAGCTCCGCAGCCTGACCCACAGCGTTCCGGGCCCCGCCGTCACCGACGGCGGGGCCCGCTGTCTTACGGGTTGCTTTCGTCCGCGTCACCCTTATGCCCCACGACACCGCGCCCCGATAGTGTGACCGGCATGGCTGAAGCGGAGATTGGCGTAATCGGCGGCTCGGGGTTCTACTCCTTCCTCGACGACGTGACCGAGGTCACGGTGGACACCCCTTATGGGCGCCCCAGCGACTCGCTCTTCCTGGGGAAGATCGCCGGCCGCAAGGTCGCCTTCCTGCCCCGGCACGGCCGCGGCCACCATCTCCCGCCGCACCGCATCAACTACCGCGCCAACATGTGGGCGCTGCGCTCGCTCGGCGTGCGCCAGGTCCTCGGCCCGTGCGCGGTCGGCGGGCTGCGCCCCGAGTACGGCCCCGGCACGCTGCTCGTCCCCGACCAGCTCGTGGACCGCACCAAGGCCCGGACGCAGACCTACTTCGACGGGGAGACGCTGCCGGACGGCAGCACCCCCAACGTCGTCCATCTGACCTTCGCCGACCCGTACTGCCCCACCGGGCGGGAGGCCGCCCTCGCGGCGGCCCGCGGCCGGGACTGGGAGCCGGTGGACGGCGGCACCCTCGTCGTCATCGAGGGTCCCCGCTTCTCGACCCGCGCCGAATCGCGCTGGCACGCCGCGCAGGGCTGGTCGGTGGTGGGCATGACCGGGCACCCCGAGGCCGTCCTGGCCCGTGAACTGAGCCTGTGCTACACCTCGTTGACGCTGGTCACCGACCTGGACGCGGGCACCGAGACCGGCCATGGCGTCTCCCACGAAGAGGTCTTCCGGGTCTTCGCGCAGAACGTGGACCGGCTGCGCGACGTCCTCTTCGACGCGGTCGCCGCACTCCCCGACAACGCCGCCCGCAACTGCCTGTGCACCGACGCCCACGCGGGCTGGGACCTGGGTATCGAACTGCCGTAACGCGACGCGGCCTCACCCTTCGGGGTGGCCGAGTTGTCCACAGGGGCGGGGTCGTACACAGCCTGGAGCGGGCCGGCGCGGACTCCGGCACGGTGGTGATCGCCGGTTCTCCGAACCCCTCACCCCAGGCGGTGCCCAGATGTCGATGTCCCTTACCCCGTCCGCTCCCTCTCCTCCGACCGACTCCGATCTCCTCTCCCCTCCGCTTCCCGCTCCCCCGCCGTGTGAGGTGCCGCACTTCCCACCGGTGCGGGCCGGAGGCGGCCGGCCCCGGCTGGGCCGGACCGGGCGGCGGCGCCTGCTGGCCGCCGGACTGGCGACGGCCGCCGCGGTACTGGCCGGCGGCGCGTCGTACGGCGCCGTACGAGCCACTCCCGCCGCCGGCTGCCCCTCGCCGACGGCCGTGGGCAGGCGGTGACCATGCTTCAAGATCGAGTGGCTTCGGCAGCCGGGTCACGTGACACTGCTGCGAGTGGCAGAGCGGCTGCCGTGCGCCCGTGGCGGCCCGCCCAGCGCCCCGGTACCGCGCTCTCTGCCCACCCGGACCGCAGGAGCGGCCCCCTCCGCCCGACCCGCACCCACGCTGTCGCCGGTCGCCGGTCGGCGCGGCAGGACTGGACACCTCCGCCCTGCTCTGACGTAAGTTGCGGTGCTGAACGTCGGTGCACCGTGTGTAGTGAGCAAGGAATGAGGCTGTCAGGTGAGCGAGAGCAAGGGCGTCCTGCAGGGATTCAAGGAATTCCTGATGCGCGGCAACGTCATCGAACTCGCGGTGGCGGTCGTCGTCGGTGCGGCATTCACGAACATCGTCAACGCGGTGGTGAAGGGGATCATCAACCCCCTGGTGGGTGCGCTCGGCTCACAGAACCTCGATCATTACCAGTCCTGTCTGACCGCAACCTGCGCCACGGATTCCAAGACGGGCGCCTTCACCGACGGCATCTACATCCTCTGGGGCTCCGTGCTCAGCGCCGCCCTGACGTTCCTGATCACCGCCGCGGTCGTTTACTTCCTCATGATCCTTCCGATAAACAAGTGGAAGGAGCGCCAGGCGGCCAGGAAGCCCGCGGACGAGGCCCCGCTGGGCCCGACCGAGATCGAGCTGCTGACGGAGATCCGCGATGCGCTGATCGCGCAGCACCACGGCACGATGCCCGTGCCCTCGCGCACCATCGGCATCCAGAAGACGCGCGAGTAGCAGGCGCCGAACGGCCGGCCGAAGCCGCCCCGTCGCCTCGCTCAGAGGTGGTGGGGCGGCTTTTCGTCGAGGAAGCGGGCGAGGTCGGCGGCGCTGTCCCCGCCACTGGGGCGCTCGCCCCAGCCGCGGTCGGTGTCGTCCGAGGACTGCTGGTTCAGCGGATCGTCGAAGATCAGCCGCGCCGCGGGCTTGCGGGGCGCGGGCTTGCGGGCCGGGCGCGCGGCGGGCGCGGGCTCGGCGGCCTGTTCGGCGGCGGAGGCGTCCTGGGGCGCGGCGGCCGGCTCGTGTTCGGGGGTGGTGCTCACCCGTCCAGGGTACGGCCGGCCCGGATGCGGCTACCGACCGGCGCGGGCCGCCCGCGGCTCCCTTGGCGGCGGGCGACCGCGGGCTATGCCGTGCTCAGCGCACCCGATGTGGGAGGGCGGGCCGGAAGGGACCGCGATACGGGAAGGCGGGCCGGCAGCGACCGCCTTCAGCCTCCCCGACGGGATCGTCGCTCACCGGTGATGGAGCGCCCGTGCACGGGCCGCGTCGACGGGACCGTCCTCGGGGATCGGCAGAAAGTACTTCACCTGCCACGCCTGCGTACTTCGGGCCTGGCGGCTGGTGGTCTCCACCCACGGCGGATAGATGCGGAAGGCCCGCTTTCCACCGGCCCCGTTCCGGGAAACGATGCCCCGCTCGCAGAGCACCTCCCGCGGAAAGACGAAGTGCCCGAACCGCTCGCCGTCGCGGGTGCTGATGACGAAGAGATCGACCGGGTCCGAGGAATCGAAGGGTTCAATCGGCCCGCCGGGGCGCCGCTTCCACACCGTGACGAACTGGCCGACCTTCGTCGGCGTTGTTTTGCCCACCCGAAACCTGACGGAGGAGCCGTCGAGAGTGAATTCATGCGCCGCGTACTCGGCGCTCTCGGCTTCGGGCACCGGCCGCGAACAGACGAATCCGCACGGGTCGTACACCGATGCCTTCGCCGCAAGAAGCTCACCGTGCAGCGATTCTCCGTCCGGCCACGGTGTGGGAACTGTGGGGCCGTGGTCCGAAGGTGCCCCGGAATATGTCGCCATTCCGGCATCCTGCCATCGCTGGTCGCCGGGCCCCTCGGCGGGATACCGGTGGGCCGGGGGGCGGGATACCGGTGGGCCGCGAGAAGGGAGCGGGGCCCTGCCCCGGTAGCCGTCCGGGCAGTGATCTGGGCGGGCAGTGCTTCGGGCCACCGCCCGGGGAGCGCTCCGGGCGGCCGTACGACCGCGGCCGTACCCGGATTCCGCCCGGCTCAGCGGCCCTTGTCGTGCGTGGGTATGGGGTGCGGGCGATGGCCGTCGTGGGGCCGGGTCGGTGGGCTCTGCGAGGCATGGCTGCGTTTGTGGGGCCGATTCCGGTCGGAGCCGGGGAGCGAATGGCGGGAGTGTGCGTTCTCATGGGGAGCCATTGGGCACCGGCCTTTCCGATCGGGGAATTCTCGAAGTACGGGGCGGAGCCGGGGAGTTCACCGCGACGGCTCAGGGAAGGGGTTATTCGTCCAGCCGGGCGGCACGGGCGAACGGCTTTCCGCCGGCCGGGCCGGACCGCTGTACGGGGTGGAAGAACTTCCCGAACGGCAGGTAAACGAGGGTGAACACCACCGACGCCATGTGCAGCAGCGCCAGGAGCCGATAGCCGCCGCCGTGCAGAAAGAGCGCCGAGAACGTCAGCAGAAGTCCGGTGACGGAGACGACGAGGAGGGCGAGCAACGGAACGAGGTCATAGGCGACACGTGCTCCGGGTGCGGCCGCACGGTCCCGTAGGCGTCGCCACAGGAAGTATCCGGCGCCCGCGATGACGAGCAGGGCGGCGAGGTCGAGCCCGTGGAAAACGATCCAGCCGACGACGTCGGAGGAGTCGAAGCCGATGACTCTGAAGCCCCAGATCCGCATGTCATAACCGGGTCCCGGCCCGGGCCCGGTGGCCGCGGTGAAGGTGAGCCATCCCCAGACGAGCGGGATGCTGATGAGCACTGCCAGAAGGCAGCCCCAGAAGAGGAGTTGGTGGGCGACCCAGCGAGCGGCCGAGTGCGCGCCGACGAATTTCCGGAAACCGAGACCCGCGACGGTCTCCCGGGGCAGCGCGGCGGATGCCCGGCGGGGATCTTCCTCGGGAAGGCTGCGGAGATCTTCCTCGGAGAGGCTTTCGTCGCGGCTGCCGACTCTGGAGAGGCCTGGCCTGGGGCTGGGTTGCCTGGGGCTGCGTGGCCTGGGGCTGCCGTCGCTGGAGACGTCCGCGCTTGGGATTTCTGCGTTCGGGAATTCTGCGCTTGCGACGCCTGCGCTTGGGGCGTCTGTGCTTGGGGCGTCCGCGGGTGGGGCGTCCGCGCTGGATATTTCCACCCTGGTGGCGTCTTTCCTGGAGCGTGCGTCCTTGGAGAAGAGGGTGGGGCGGGCCTGCCTGTGGGGACGGCGGGCGGCCGGATCGCTGCATCGGACGGTGCAGCGGTAGGCGATGCCGAAGGCGAGGAAGACCGTGGCCACGGCGTAGGGGAGGAGTGCGGAGTCGAAGTCCCGCAGCATGCGGCTGCCCAGAACGATGGCGGCGCTCAGCAGGAGCGCGGCGACCGAGCCCATCAACGTCGCGCGGACCGCCAGGGATCTGGGCCGGGGCGGCGCCGCTATGTCCCCCGGGTCCACTCCCGAGGCTGCTGGGGCGTCTGATGGCTGTGGCACGGAGCCCACGCTAGGTGGATATAGAGCAATGGTCCTGTTTTGTGGCCTTAGTGGGTGAGGGCCGCTCCCCGTCCGCGGACGGGGTCCGCGCGTCTCCTCCGCAGCGAGGGCGGCGAACGAGGCCGCGCCTGCCAGAACTGCGCTCCCCTAGCCACGCAGGCCTCTTCTGGCCTCCTGGCCGCGCCTGCCTCGGCCAGGTGGCCGGAGCTCCGACCGGCTCGGCTGTGGTCGGCGGGCCCGCGCCGGCCTCGGCACGATCGCCGCCGCGCCCCCTCCGCCGGGATTACGGCCGCCCCCACGGCCGTGATCGCCAGGCCCGCACCTCCCCCGGCTGTGCGCCATCCCCGCACCCACCTCGGCCACGCTCGCCCTGGCCAGGCCGCCTCAGCCACCATCGCCCGGCCCGCGCCCCCTCGGCTACGGACCCCAGGGGCTGCCCCCGGGCCCCGGTTACCCGCGCCATGCCCCCCGGGGCCGCCGTTCGTCAGCAGGGAACGGTCGGCATGCCCAGGGCCTCGTGCCACCACTGATCGCGGCCCGGCTTCCAGGAGACCGGGCGCGAGCACCGGTTCACCACCAGCACCTTTCGGTCCGGTACACCGCCCGAGGCCGCACCCCGTGCCAGCGCATGGTCCAGCAGCGCCTTCACCGGACGTACCGCCCCGTCCCAGAACGCCGCATCGGCCGTGATCAGCACCCGGGCGGAGGACTCTTGGGTCCGCGCGACCAGTTCGGGCACCGTCAGCGAGACCGGCAGCGTGGTGCGTATCGCGTCTAACCGCCCGCAGGCGAGCGTGGCGATCACGGATTCGGGCACCAGCGGCAGGTGTACCGCGACCCGGTCGCCGGCCCGTACCCCGAGCCGGCTGAGTGCGGCCGCGGCTCGCACGGCCTGGTCGAGGAGCATGCCGTGCGTCAGCTCCTCCTGGCGTCCGGGTTCTCCGTTCCAGGTGAGGGCGATCCGCGACGCCTGCGGCTCTTGCAGTTCTCTGGCGTCATCTGCATGCTCTGAAGTCACACGGCGCAACATGCGGACCAGCTTGGAGATCGCCGATCAACGATCGCTGAACGTCCGTTGTACGGGCCCGCGCCCGCCCTTCCCGCACCCGCGCGGCAGCACCTCAGGCCAGACCCTCCCGGCTCCTCGCCGCGGACTGTGCCGGCACCTCGCTCCGACCCGGCACGCCATTCCGGCCCCGGCGCACCGCCCCGGATTCCTCCGGCCGTGCGCGCAGCCCGCCCCGGCACTCATGCCCCTCTTCGGTGCACTCCATCCCCTCTCACCCCATTCTTTTTCCCGTTTCCCTCCCGCACGTGCGAGAGGGCACCTGAGAGGCGGCTCGATGCCCGTCATGCCCCCATCCGCACAGCGCCCGCGCCTGGGCCGGCCGGCCCGTTGGGCGCAGGCCGCCCTCGCCACCGGCGCCTGCTGCGTCCAACTGGACGCCTTCGCACTGAATCCGGCGCTCCCCGTCGTCCGCGACGAGCTGCACGGTTCCGCGGCCGCCACCCCCTGGATCGTCAGCGGCTATCTCCTCGCCGCCGGTTCCTTGATGCCGGTGGCCGGCCGCCTCGGCGACCTCCACGGGCGGCGCCGGATGCTGACGCTCGGCACGGCGCTCTTCGGCGTCGCCGCCGTGCTGTGCGCGCTCGCGCCGTCGCTGCCGCTGCTGGTGGCGGCGCGGGTGCTCCAGGGTGCGGGCGGTGCGCTGCTCATGCCGGCCGGGCTGGCCCTGCTGACCCATGCCTGTCCGCCGGGGCAGGGGCGACGGGCGACCGGCCGGGCACTGGGGCTGGCCGGACTGGCCACCGTCTGCGGCCCGTTCATCGGCGGTGTGCTCGCCCGGTCCGTCTCCTGGCGGGCGGTCTTCTGGCTGGCCGTGCCCCTTGCCCTGGCCGCCGCTCTGTGCGCCCGCCGGGCGGCGGAATCCCGTGATCCACAGGCCCGGCAGCGCTTCGACACCGCCGGTGCGGCCGCCGCCACGGGCGCGCTGGTTTGCCTCGTCCGCTGGCTGGAGCATCCCGCGGCCTGGGGCTGGGCGATGGGTGCGGCGGCGCTCGGCGCGCTCTTCGTACGGGCCGAACGGCGTTCCCCCGCGCCGCTGGTGGACCTTGCGCTGTTCCGCAACCGCCCGTACGTGGCGCTGACCGCGGGCGGGGCGGTCGCCAACTCCGCGACCGTGGCGCTGTTGTACGTGGTGCCGTGGGTGCTCCAGCGGGATCAGGGGTGGTCGGTGCGGGATGCGGGGGTGGCGTTTCTTGCGCCCGCCGTCGCGCTGGCGGTCGGCGGCCCGGCGGCCGGCCGGGTGCGGCCCGCGGCCGCCGTGCCGGTGATGGCCGGCTGCCTGGCCCTCGCCGCGGCCGTGCTGGGGTGGGTCGCGTACGGTGCGGGCGCCCCCGCGCTGCTGATGGCGTCGACGGTGGGCGCGGGGGCGTTGGGCGTGGCCGGCGGCCTGGCTCTCACCGGCACCCAGGCGGTGGTACGCCGCGCGCGGGTGGGCGAGGCGTCCGGGGTGACGAAGGCGGCGCTGACCGCGACGGCGGGGATCTGGCTCGCCGTCACCGGGGGCGGGACGGGCGGCGTCACCGGGGCCGGCGGAACAGGCGTCAGCAGTGCCGGAACGGGCAGCGGCGCCCGCCCGGCGCTGGCGCTCCCCGCCGTCGCCTGCCTGGCCGGCGCCGCGGTCCTCGTTCTCATGGTGCTGGTCCCCCGGGTGCGCGAGCGCCTACGTAGCCGGGCCGGCCGGGGCAGGGGCGTCCACCGGAGCGGCTGAGTTGGAGCCGTACAGGGCAGGCCGGGGTGGCTGGGGCCGTGGCCTCCGCGGGGCAGGCCGGGCGGCTGGGGCCGTGGCGTCCACGGGGCCAGGCCGAGCGACTGGGACGGGAGTGCCCACGGGGCGGGCCCTCCGGTGCCGCTCACACCGCGGCCGCCGCCACCGCCTCGTAGCCCCCCACCACATCGCACACGTCCCCGAACCCGTGCGCCTCCAGAAGGGCCGCCGCGATCACCGACCGGTTGCCGCTGCGGCAGTACAGGACCACCGGGCGGTCCGGGTCCAGTTCGCCGATGCGGTGCCGGAGGCCGGCCAGCGGGATGTTGCGGGCTCCGGGGAGGGCCCCCGCCTCGTACTCGGCCGGGTTGCGGACATCGATCAACTGGACACCGGCCGGCCACGAGCCCCCCGCGCCACGGCCGGCTGCCCCACGGCCCACCGGCTCGCCACGGCCCGGCTCGCCACGGTCCGCCTCGCCACCGCACGCCTCACGACCGCCCGGCTCGCCACCGCCCAGCTCGTCACAGTCCGCCCCGCCACCGCACGCCTCACGACCGCCCGGCTCGCGATCGGCCAACTCGACGCCGCCCAACACCTCACCGGGCACCTCCGAGCCGCCCAACTCCTCTCCGCCCAACTCCTCTCCGCCCAACTCCTCTCCGCCCGCCTCCTCGCCAGCCGTCTCCTCCCCCACCGGCCCTCCCCCGCCCGACGCTCCACCGCTCACCCAGCCCTGCTCCCCCAGCAGTTCCTCGTAACGGATGCGATGACTGCGGCGGATGAGCGCAGGACAGCGCTCCAGTACGGCCGCAGGGTCGGGCAGATGCCCAAGAACGTGGTCGTAGCCGATGCGGGCGAGGCGGAGGCGGGCCTCCTGCTCGGCGCCGGGGTCGGCGAGCAGGACGATCGGGGTGCCCGGGGCGAGCACGCTGCCGGTGTACTCCGCGAACCGCGTGTCCAGGCTCGTATGGAACGAACCGGCCAGGTGCGCGCGGGTGTAGGCGGTCAGCGGGCGGCAGTCGAGGAGGGCGGCGCCCTGTCGCTCGCGGGCCGCGAGGGCCTCGTCCAAGGTGAGGGCGGCGGGCGGGCCGGGCTCCAGTAGGGGGTGGCCGTCGCGGTTGAGGGCCGCGTCGTGGGCGAAGTAGCCGGGGGTGGCGGGCTGGCCCGCGGTGACCAGCCGCACGAAGTCGGCCTCCGGCATGGGCTGCAGGGCGTAGTTGAGACGCCGCTGGTCGCCGATGGTGGAGCTGGTCTCGGTGGAGAGACTGCGGCCGCAGGCGGATCCGGCGCCGTGTGCGGGAAAGACCCGGGTCGCGTCCGGGAGGGCCAGCAGTTTGGTGTGCAGGGAGTGGTGCAGCCGGGCGGCCATGTCCTGCGGTGAGTGCCCGGCGGCGGACAGCAGATCGGGGCGGCCGACATCGCCGACGAAGAGGGTGTCGCCGGTCAGCACGCCGAACGGCACCTCGTCGTCGGGGTGTTCGCGGATGACCAGACAGATGGATTCAAGGGTGTGGCCGGGGGTGGCGAGGACGGTGAGGGTGACCCCGTCGCCGTCGTCTCCACCGAGCAGGATGCGCTCGCCGTCCCTTAACCGCCGTATGGGGAAGCCGGTTTCGGCGGCCTCGCCGAAACAGACGGTGGCGCCGGTGGCACGGGCGAGTTCGAGGTGCCCGGAGAGGAAGTCGGCGTGAATGTGCGTCTCGACGACGAGTTCGATGCGCAGACCGGCGGCTTCCGCATCACGCACGTATTCGTCGGTGTCGCGGCGCGGGTCGACGAGCACGGCCCGTCCGGTGGTCTCGTCGCCGATCAGATACGACGCCTGGGACAGACAGTCGAGGTAGTACTGCGCGAAGTGCACGGTCGGCCTCCAGAGTGTGCGGGCCCGTCCGGCGGCCGGGCCGGGACCCGTCCGGGCAGGGTGCGTTGTGCGGATGCACGGATGTACGTACATTAGGTACGCCGAGGGGCAGGCGACAAGCCGAGGTCGGCTGCCCGTCAAGCGAAATGACCGTGTATCAGCCGAGCTGGCGTCCCCATCCCGCACCATTCCGCCTCGCCCCACCCCACACCCCCCACTCGTCAGTCCGCGGAGGAATCACCATGACGACCGAGCCGTCGGACGGCGCGCACGAGCCGCGCCCCCTGGACCGGCACTCGCCGCTGCCCCTGTGGGCGCAGCTCTTCGCCGATCTGCGCCGTCGGATGGAAGCCGGCGCGTTCCAGGAGGAGTTCCCGGCCGAGCACCGGCTCACCGGCGAGTACGGGGTCAGCCGGCACACCGTCCGCGAGGCACTGCGCAAGCTGCGCGCCGACGGCCTGGTGATCGCCGAACGCGGCCGCGCCAGCCGGCTCGGCACCCGCCACATACAGCAGCCGCTGGGCTCGCTCTACAGCCTCTTCCGCGAGTTGGAGGGCCAGGGCGTCGAGCAACGCAGCGAGGTGCTGCGGCTGGAGCGGACCGCGGAGGGGACGATCGCCGGGCACCTAGGGCTGATCCCGGATGCGCCGCTGATCGTCCTGGAACGGCTGCGGCTCGCGGACGGCGAACCGCTCGCCCACGACACCGCGTATCTGCCCGCCGAGGTCGCCGAGCCGCTGCTGGACGCCGACTTCGGGCACACCTCCCTCTACGGGGAGCTGACCCGGCGCTGCGGGGTGAAGGTCACCGGCGGCCGGGAGCGGATCCATCCGTTCCTGCCGGACATCCGGCAGGCGTGGCTGCTGGGACTGGCCGACCGGGAGCCGGCGTTCGCCATCGAGCGGCTGGGGCGGGCCGGGGAACGGCCGGTGGAGTGGCGCGAGACGGTGGTCCGCGGCGACCGGTTCACCTTCGTCGCGGAGTGGTCCGACACCAGCCGGGCCGTCGCCCTGGCACCGCGGGCCTCGTGTCCGTCCTCATAGCCGTCGCGGCGCTGCCGTGCGGGCTGCTGATCGGGCTGCTGCTGGGCGCGCTGGGCGGCGGCGGTTCGGTGCTGGCGGTGCCCGCGCTGGTCTATCTGCTGGGGCAGTCGCCGCACGAGGCGACCGCGGGCGCGCTGGTCGTCGTCACGGCCGGCGCGGTGACCGGGCTGGTGTGCCATGCCCGTGCCGGACGTGTCCGCTGGGCGGCCGGTACGGCCTTCGGGGCGCTGGGCACGGCGGGCAGCTACCTCGGTTCCCGGTGGAGCGCGGCCCTGGACCCCACGGTGCTGATGGCGGCGTTCGCCGGCCTGATGCTCGTAGTGGCGGCGATGCTGCTGTTACGGGGGCGGGGCGCACGGCGGGCGGGGGTGGGTGCCAAGCCCTTAGGGGTGCCCGAGCGGCGGGCGGCGGATGATGCCGGGCCCTCGGGGGAAACCTCCTCGCGGACAGCGGACGGTGCCAAGCCCTCGGGGGAGCCCTTGCCACGGACGGCGGACGATGCCAGGCCCTCGGCGGAACCCCCGCATCTCGCCCCGGTACCGGATCCCGTACAGGCTGACCCCCTACGGGTCCCCCGGACTACGGCCGCCGCCCCCGTACACACCAGTCCCACCCGCACCCGCCCCGCCCGCGTAGCCGCGACCGCCTCCGCCGTCGGGCTGCTCACCGGCTTCTTCGGGGTCGGCGGCGGCTTCGTCGTCGTACCGGCCCTCACCCTGGTCCTGGGCCTGGAGATGCCGGTGGCCATAGGCACCTCGCTCCTCGTCATCCTCATCAACTCCCTGACCGCGCTGGGCACCCGGGCCGGCACCGGCACCCTGGACTGGCCGCTGCTGGCCGGCTTCGCGGCCTGCGCGGCGGTCGGCAGCAACCTCGGCAACCGCCTCACCGCCCGCCTCCCCCCGCAGGCCCTGACCACGGCCTTCGCCGGCCTCGTCACCGTCCTTGCCGTCGCGATGGCGGCCGTCGCCCTCCCGCACCTCTGGGCCCCATGAATCCGGCCCGCCCCGTATCGACGCGTCCCTTTCCACCCACCCTCCAGGAGGTACACATGGCTCCGGCATCCGCCGCCCCGTCCCACCACCAGGTCCTGATCGTCGGCGGCGGCACCGCAGGCATCACCGTCGCCGCCCGGTTACGACGTGCCGGCATCCGGCACGTCACCCTGCTGGAGCCGTCCGAAACGCACTGGTACCAGCCGCTGTGGACGCTGGTGGGCGGCGGCCAGGCCCCGTTGCGCGCCTCGCTGCGCACCGAGGCGGACGTCATACCGCCAGGAGTGCGCTGGCTGCGCGAGCGCGCCACCGCCGTCGACCCCACCGCGCGGACGGTCACCACCGCCTCCGGCCGGGTCCTCTCCTACGGGCGGCTGGTCCTCGCCCCCGGCCTCCAGCTCGACTGGGACGGCGTGCCCGGTCTGTCCGCGGCGCTCGGCCACGGCGGGGTGAGCAGCAACTACCGGCCCGATCTCGCCCCGCTGACCTGGGATTTGATCCGCCGGATGCGGAGCGGCACGGCCGTGTTCACCATGCCGTCCGGGCCGGTCAAATGCGGTGGCGCCCCGCAGAAGATCGCGTATCTGGCGGCCGACCACTGGCGCAAGCGCGGCGTGCTGGGCGCGATCCGCACCATCCTGGTGCTCCCGGAGCCCGCGATGTTCAAGGTGCCGGTCTTCGACCGTGCGCTGACGGAGACGGCCCGGCGGTACGGCATCGAGGTGCGGCTGAGCTCCGAGATGACCCGCCTCGACGGCGCCGCGCGCGAGGCGGAGATCACGGACCACGGCACCGGCAAGACCGAGACCGTGCACTACGACCTGCTGCACGCCGTACCGCCGCAGCGCGCCCCCGGATGGCTGGCCGACGGCCCGCTCGCCGACCCCGACTCCCCGCACGGATACGTCAAGACCGACCGGGAAACCCTCCAACACCCGGATTTCCCGAACGTGTTCGCCCTCGGCGACGTCGCCCATCTCCCGACGTCCAAAACGGGCGCGGCGATCCGCAAGCAGGCCCCGGTCGTCGTCGCCAACCTCCTCGCCGGGCTGCGCGGACGCCCCGCCACCGCCCGCTACAACGGCTACACCTCCTGCCCCCTGGTCACCGCCCGGCACAAGATGCTGCTCGCCGAGTTCGACTACGAGCTGCAGCACACCCCCTCGATCCCCTTCCTCGACACCACCCGGGAACGCACCGACATGTGGTTCCTCAAGCGCTACGGCCTGCCGCAGCTCTACTTCAAGGGGATGTTGAAGGGGTTGGCCTAAGGCCTTACGGGCCTTAGGGGTGGGGTGATGGGCGCGGCCGCTCATCGCGGACCGGCCGAGCGGTCCGACGCCATGGCGTGCGCGGCCGGCACCCCCGCCCGGAGGGGCCGGGAGCGCGGCGGCCGGCTGAAGAGGCCGGCCGGCGCGCCCGCGATTGCCCTACGCGCCGCTGCCCTACGCCGCCGTCATCTCCGCCACCACGCAGGCCACGTTGTCCGGCGCCCCCGCCTCGTGGGCCAGGCGGATCAGCTCCCGTACGGCCTGGTCGGGGGTGTCGGCAGCGGTCAGCACGTCCTGGATCGTCTCGGCCGGCAGTACTCCGGTCAGGCCGTCGGTGCACAGCAGATAGCGCTCCCCGGGCCGTGCTTCGAGCAGCTGCACATCGGGGGTGAACTCGGTGTCCGCGTCGAGCGAGCGCAGCAACCGGGCGCGCTGCGGGTGTGCGGGAGCCTCCTCGGGGGTGAGCCGGCCCTCGTCGATCAGCGACTGGACCAGGCTGTGGTCGTGGGTGATCCGGAAGAGACCTGAGTCGCGCAGGACATAGGCGCGGGAGTCCCCGATGTGCAGCAGCGCCAGCCGGCTGCCCGAGCGCAGCAGCGCGGTCAGGGTGCTGCCGGTCGCCTCGTCCGCCGAGGGGGCGGCGCGGTGGGCGCGACGGGCCGCCTCCTCCAAGGCGCCCGGGAGGTCCTCCGAGGTCGGGTCCTGGTGCTCCAGGACCTTGAGGGCGTCGATCGCGGCGGTGGCGGCCGGGCCGCCGCGCGGGCCGTAGCCGTCGGCCACGGCCAGCAGACGGGGTCCCGCGTAGGCCGCGTCCTGGTTGGCCGGGCGCACCAGCCCCCGGTCGGTCAGGGCGGCGCAGCGCATCGTCAGGGGCGTACGGGGTGCGGTCATCTCGGTGTCCTTCCGCTTCAGCTGATCGACGAGGAAGGCGGCCAGGTCCCGGCGGGCCGCGGTGTCGGCCTCGACCTGCGCCCAGTACGCGGCGACCGTCCCGGCCGCCGCGGCCGGGGCCAGCTCGCACACCTCACGGATGCGGGCCAGCGGCATCCCGAGCCGGCGCAGCCAGGCCACCAGCCGGGCCCGTTCCAGCTGGGCCGGGGCGTAGTGGCGGTAGCCGCTGTGCGGGTCGACACGGGCCGGGGTCAGCAGGCCGAGTTCGTCGTAGAGGCGCAGCGCCTTCGGCGAGAGCCGGGAGGCCCGTGCGAACGCCCCGATGGTCAGCAGCTGACCGTCCTCGTACGGCGTCATCTCCGCGCCTCCGTCCACCCGTCCGTCCTCCTCGTACCGGGCGCTCACCCGGCGCCGCCGATGCTGGGGCTTCCCCCAAGGGCAAGGTCAAACGACCGCCGTCGACCCGCCGGCGGCTGCCAGCCCGGCCTGCCTCACGGGAGCTTCCACCGTCTCCGGTGCGGCCCTCAGCCCGCCACGCCCACCTTCTCCGGTACGGCCGTCACACCCAGCCCCCCGTCTCCAACCCGCCCCTCAACCCACCCCATCCCCCGCCAACGCCCCCAACTGATTCAGCGCCGCCGCAGTCAACGCCTCCACCCCCATCGTGAGCGTCGGCCGGACCACCGGTACGAAGTGCGGCGAGTGGTTGGACGGGATGTCCTGCGCCAGACGGCCGGCGGCCAGGGCCGTATGGAACTCCTCCGGGTCCCAGCCGCCCAGCCACCAGTAGTAGAGCGGTGCCCCGGCGGCGGTCGCCAGGAGTCCGGCGTCCTCGCTGCCGGTGGCCGGTTCGTAGGGGAACAGCCGCTGTGCACCGAAGAGTTCGGTGAAGGCGTCGTTGACCTGCCCCAGCGTCGTGGAGTCGTTGACGGTGACGGGGAAGCTGTCCAGGACCACGGTCTCCGGGGCACGGTCCGCACCAGAAGCGGCGGCCTCGGCCCGGGCTATGCGGTCGACGGCGGCCAGCACGGCGCTGCGCACCGCATCGTCGAAGGTGCGGATGCTGAGCCGGACGACGGCGCGGTCGGGGATGACGTTGGCGGAGTCCCCGGCGTGGAAGGAGCCGACGGTGACCACCGCCCGGTCCTTCGGCGCGACCTCGCGGGCCACCACGGACTGCACCCGCTGGACGAAGGACGCGGCCATCAGGATCGGGTCGACGGTGGTCTCGGGCCGCGAGCCGTGGCCGCCGGAGCCGTGGAAGGTGATCTCCAGAGTGTCGGCGGCCGCCATACAGGGGCCGGGGCAGTAGGCGATCAGCCCGGCGGCGAGCGGGGCGACATGCTGGGCCAGGACCACCTCGGGGGTGGGTATCAGGCCCTTGCTGTAGAGCCCGGCGTCGATCATGGCGCGGGCGCCGCCGCCGACCTCCTCGGCGGGCTGGAAGAGCGCGATCAGCGTGCCGGACCAGTGGGCGCGGCCCGCCGCGAGCAGATCGGCGGCGCCCAGCAGACACGTCACATGGACGTCGTGCCCGCAGGCGTGCATCCGGCCGGGGACCGTGGAGGCGTAGTCCAGACCGGAGTTCTCGGTGACGGGCAGCGCGTCCATGTCGGCGCGCAGCAGGACCACGGGTCCCGGTCCGTTGCGCAGCACGCCGACGACGCCGGTCCCGGCGATGCCGGTGGTGACGTCATAGCCGGACGCGGTCAGCCGGCGGGCGGCCTCGGCGGCCGTACGGGTCTCCTGGAAGCCGAGTTCGGGATGCCGGTGCAGGTCCTCGTAGAGGGCCACGAGATCCGCGAGGCGGTCGTCGAGCGGGGCCAGGACGGCGGCCGGGGCGGCGGCCGATGCGGAGTCGTTGCGGTGCTCGGCGTCATCGTTCGGGCTGGTCGTGCCTGTCGTGTCGCTGTCGCTCATACGCGCATTCGACCACGAACGGCCGCGCCGCATCGAAGCCGGATCCCTGGCATCCCCCGGATCCGTCCCTTAGGGCCTGTCCGATGGGTCAGGGCCGGGCTCAGGCCGACCACCAAGGGCCCGGCACCCCACGCTCCCCTGGCCGGACTTCGCGCTTGACCCGGAGCCCGCCCGTGACACCGGAGCGCGCGGCTGCAACCGTGGATCACCCCCTGCGACCGGGACCAGCAAGCCCAAGCCGCTGACTGGAGGCTCACGTTGGCCACTTCCCCCGACCGAACGACCGGCGAGCCCCGCGACCTCACGGCTCACCTGATGGACCAGGCCATGGGCCACCTCTTCTCCGCCGCCCTGCGCACGGCGGCGGAGCACCGTATCGCCGACCACCTCGCCGAGGGCCCGCGCACCGCCGAGCAGCTGGCCGCCGCCACCGGCACCCACGCCCCCCACCTGCGCCGCGTCCTGCGCTACCTCGCCACCCGCGGCATCTTCCGGGAGGACACCGCGGGGGCCTTCCAGCTGACCCCCGCCGCCGCCTTGCTGCGTACCGGCGTCCCCGACTCGCTGCACCACGGGATCATGATGATGACCGACGACCTCTTCCGGCGGACCTCGGCCGATCTGCCGGAGGCGGTCCGGGAGGGCGGCACCTCCTTCGAGCGGCTTTACGGGGCGCCCCTCTTCACGCATCTGCAGTCGGATCCGGACGCCCGCCGGCTCTTCGACGACGGGATGTCGTCGCTGTCCGCACCGGTCGACGAGGCGGTGGCGGCGGTCTATCCGTTCCCCGCGACCGGCGCCACCGTCGTGGACGTCGGCGGCGGCCGCGGCGGACTGCTGCGCGCCGTGCTGAACCGCCATCCACAACTGACCGGCGTGCTCTTCGACCAGGCGCCACCGCTCGCCCACCACCTTCTGGACGGCGACGAGTTGAAGGGCCGGTGGCGCGTCCAGGAGGGCGACTTCTTCGCGTCCGTACCGGAGGGCGGGGACATCTACGTCCTCAAGCAGGTCCTGCACGATTGGCCGGACGACGCCTGTCGGCGCATCCTGCGCAGCTGCCGTCGGGCGATGGCGGCCGGTAGCCGGCTGCTGGTCATCGACTCCGTACTGCCGCCGGGCAACGCGCCGCACTTCGGCAAGACCCTGGACGTGGCGATGATGGCCGTGGTCGACGGGAAGGAGCGCACCGCGCAGGAGTTCGCGACCCTGCTGTCGGCCGAAGGGTTCCGGCTGACCCGGGTGCTGCCGACCTCGGCCTTCCCCTCGATCGTGGACGCGGTCGCCGAGTAGCCGCCGCCTCCGTCCGACACACCCGCTCCCCTCATTGGCGCCGCGGCCCGCCCGCGCTGTACTGAGGGCGGCCGCTCCGGCCGACGAGAGGAGCCGAGGTGCCGGTCCCCATACGGGCACGCCGACGCGACGAGGAGCACCGCGCCGCCACCCCGCTGGAGCTCTTCTTCGACCTGTGTTTCGTCGTGGCGATCGCCCAGGCGGGCCGCCAGCTGGCGGATGCGCTGGCCGAGGGGCATCCGGGTCACGGGCTCGCCGGTTACCTGATGCTCTTCTTCGCCATCTGGTGGGCCTGGATGAACTTCAGCTGGTTCTCCTCGGCGTACGACACCGACGACCCGCTCTACCGCGTGGTGACGCTGGTCCAGATGGCGGGGGTGCTGATCCTGGCCGCCGGCGTGCCGCGGGCCTTCGAGAGCGACTTCACCCTCGTGTGGTGCGGGTTCGTGGTGATGCGGCTGGCGATGGTCACCCAGTGGCTGCGGGCCGCGTACGGCAGCCGGGGCGCCGAGCGGCGCACCGCGCTGTCCTACGCCCTGGGGGTGACGGTGTGCCAGGTCGGCTGGCTGGGGCTGCTGCTCCTGCCGAAGGGGGCCGTGCCCCTGGTGTTCGTCCTCGTGGGAGCGCTGGAACTGGCCGTCCCCGGTCTGGCCGAGCGGGGCTGGCAGACGAGCTGGCATGCCCGTCACATCGCGGAGCGCTACGGCCTGTTCACCATCATCGTGCTGGGCGAGACGATCGCGGCGGCCACCCTCGCCGTGCAGTCGGCGCTGGACGCGCACGACGCGCCGGGCCGTCTGCTGCCGATCGCGGGCGGCGGACTGCTGCTGGTCTTCGCCGCGTACTGGATCTATTTCGCGGTGCCCATCCACCGCCACCTGCGCGGGAACCGTCAGGCGTTCCTGTGGGGCTACGGCCACTACGCCGTGTTCGGCTCGGCGGCCGCGATCGGCGCGGGTATCGAGGTCGCGGTGCGGGAGTCGGTCGGCAGGGCGGACCTGTCGGCGTACGGGGCGGCCGCGTGCGTGACGGTGCCGGGCGCGCTGTTCCTGTGCACGGTGTGGCTGATCCACTCCCGGCACCACAAGCGCGGCACGGCCCAGCAGCTGGTGCTGCCGGTGTCGGCGCTGCTGGTCCTGGCGTGCACCTTCGCCGGGCGCGCGGCGGTGCCGGCAGCGGGCCTGGTGGCCGCCGCGACCGTCGCGGTCGGCGTCCACCTCACGTCCCGTCAGGACACCGCACCGGCGGAGTAGTGGGGAGCCGGATGCCCCGCGCCGTCACCCGTCTCGGGGATCGTGCCGCACCGATCTCCGGGAGGTGCCCCGGACGCGCCCCCGCGGCGGGCTCCCGCGGCGCGCCGCGCCGCTCCGCCATAAGCGTGCCGAACGGCCGTACAGCCCCGTGCCGGCCCTGATTCTGCATCAGATCGAGCCATCTTCGTCCCCCGGCCGGGCGAGGCCCCGCCACCAGCACGGTCCGCGCCCCGGCCGTGCCCCCGGCCCGTCGATGGCTCGTCAATTACCCACCAATGGACCCCACTTCCCGCCGCTTCGCGCTCGTGTTCCCCGGGGGGCGCCTGAGCCAGCGGAGGCGCGCCGATGCTGACGCGGTAGGGTGCAGATTGCCCTTTTTATGACAGGGAGTGCCCCTGTGAAGAACTACGGAAAGCCACGGGGCAGACCGCCGTCCGTACTTGAGGAGACGCCAGCCATGGCCCGCCACGCTCAGTGCCGCGCGCGGACGAGACTGTCCCGGCGCAGCAAGGCCGTGAGCGGTCTCGCCCTCTCCACCCTGGTAGGCACCGCCCTGTGGGCGTGGCCGGCCTCGGGGGACGACCACAGTGGCGGGACCGACGCCAAGAGCACCACGTCCACGACGGCTTCCGGCCCGGACACGCCACGTACTCCCGCGGCCGCGCCGAAAACCGCCCCGAACGCCGCACCGAACGGTCCCGCCGGGCGGCAGATCCCCGGCCTCAGCGAAGCCGCCAGGAAGCGGATACCGGCCAATTCCCGACAGGTTCTGGTCGTCACGGGCAAGGGCATGGACTCCTTCGAGTCCCGTGTCGTCCTCTACACCCGCGCGGAGGGTTCGGACGACTGGACGCCGGGCCCCGTCTGGGGCGCGCACAACGCCGCGCACGGCTGGACCGACGACCACCGCTACGGCGATCTGCGCTCCCCCATCGGTGTCTTCTCGCTCACCGACGCGGGCGGGCGGCTGGCCGCCCCCGAGGGCACCCGGTTCCCCTACGACCACAACAACGGCTTCGTCGCCGACGGCACGGGCGTGGACGGCGAGCCGCTGGCCGGCGCCTTCGACTACGTCATCGCCATCAACTACAACCGGGAGCCCGGCACCTCCCCCATGGACAAGCAGCGTCCGTGGGGCGATGCCAAGGGCGGCGGGGTGTGGCTGCATGTCGACCACGACGGCCCCACCCAGGGCTGTGTGAGCCTCAAGCCCAAGGTGATGCGGGAACTGCTGCGCACCCTCGACCCCGCCCTGCACCCGGTCATCGTGATGGGACCGGCCGATTACTGAGCAGCCACCGGGCGCGCCGCTCCCCACGGGGCCGCAGGACGCCCTGACCGACGTCCTCGGCCTCCGGGTCGGCCATGCCGAGCGGACCGCCGACGGGTACCTGACCGGGACCACCGTCGTGCTGGCCCCCGACGGCGGCGCCGTCGCGGCCGTCGACGTACGCGGCGGCGGGCCCGGCACCCGGGAGACCGATGCGCTGGACCCGCGCAACCTCGTCCAGCGCATCGATGCGGTCGTCCTGACCGGCGGCAGCGCCTTCGGGCTTGACGCCGCGTCGGGGGTCGTCGCCTGGCTGGAGGAACAGGGCCGCGGCTTCCGTGTCGGCCCCGACGCCGCGCAGGTCGTCCCGGTCGTGCCGGCCGCGGCCCTGTTCGACCTGGGGCGCGGCGGCGACTGGCGGGCTCGCCCGGACGCCGCACTGGGCCGCGCCGCGGTCACGGCCGCGGCGGTCACCGAGCCCGGCGTCCCGGTCGCCGAGGGCAACACGGGCGCCGGCACGGGCGCGGTGGCCGGCGGCCTCAAAGGCGGCGTCGGCACCGCGAGCGCGGTCCTGGCGTCGGGCACCACCGTCGCCGCGCTGGCCGCCGTCAACGCCGTGGGCTCCGTCGCCGACCCGCGCACCGGCGCCCTCTACGGCCGGCTGTACGAGGGCCGGACCGACTGTCCCGACCCCGAGGTGCACGCCGCCGCCCTGCGCCGCCTGGCCGAGGCCGCCGAGATATCCGCGGCCCGCTCGGCCGCGTCCGTCCACCCGCCGCTCAACACCGCCCTCGCGGTGGTCGCCACCGACGCCGCCCTCACCCGCGCCCAGGCCCACAAACTCGCCGGCACCGCACACGACGGGCTGGCCCGCGCCGTCCGCCCCGTGCATCTGCTGTCCGACGGCGACACGGTCTTCGCCCTGTCCACCGCCGCCCGCCCGCTCGCGTCCGAAGCGGCCCTCGCCGACACCGCCTTCGGCATTCATGCCGAGGCCGGCGCCCTCAACGAGATCCTGTCCGCCGGCGCGGACGTGGTCTGCCGCGCCGTGGTCCGGGCCGCCCTGGCGGCAAGGACGGTGGACGGCCCCGGCGGCCGCTTCCCCTCGTACCGCGACCTCTACGGGGCGGACTGAGACGGGATCAGCCGCTCACTCGTACCGGTGATGCGGACGGGCTCCCGCAGCACGCACCATTACGGTCCGCCGCGGCCGGCCGGTCAGGCCCCCACCGCCCCCAGCACCGACCCCGCCGCATACGTCACGGCCATCGCCAGCGCCCCGCCCCCGACGTTCCGCAGCATCGCGCGGCGCACCGGTGCGGCGCCCAGCCGGGCGCTGCTCCAGCCGCACAGTGCCAGCGCCGCCAGTACCGCCACCACCGTGATCCACAGCCGTTGTCCGGCGGGTGGCAGCACGATCGCCAGCAGCGGCAGCAGCGCCCCCGCCGTGAACGCGAGGAAGCTCGCGCCCGCCGCATGCCAGGGGTTGGTGAGCTGGTCGGGGTCGATGCCCAGCTCCACCTCCGCATGGGCGCGCAGCGCATCGTGCTCGGTGAGCTGCTCTGCGACCTCCCGGGCCAGCTGGCCATCCAGCCCCTTGCCCTCCAACAGCTCCGTCAGCTCGATGAGTTCCGCCTGCGGCTCGGTCGCCAGCTCCCGCTTCTCCAGCGCCAACGCGGCCTTCTCCGAGTCCCGCTGGGTGGAGACCGAGACGTACTCACCGGCCGCCATCGACATGGATCCGGCCAGCAGCCCCGCCAGCCCCGCCGTCAGCAGCGCGGCCCGTTCATCGGTGGCGCCGGCGACCCCGACGACCAGTCCGGCGGTGGACACGATGCCGTCGTTGGCGCCGAGGACCGCGGCCCGCAGCCAGTTGAGCCGGCTGCCGAGTCCGCCGCCGTGCGCCTCGTCGTGCTCCGGTGTCTGCACAGTCACCGGCAGAGCCTCTCATCCGAACCGGCCGTGGCCGGGCTCGACGCCCCCGCATCGCGGCGAATTGGCCGGTGGTAGAAACGGCGTTATGCCCGCACCACCCCCCTCCCCGTCTCCCCAGCACCCGCCGCCCACGCTCGTCCAGCCGGCTCCCCCGGAGCCCGCACCACGCCGCCGGCTGTGGTGGCACCGGCTGATATTGGGGCTGTGGTACCGGCCGGTGGAGGTGCTGGACGAGGCGCGGGACCGCAGTGCCTGGAGCGCGGCCATACTGCTGTCGCTGATCAGCGGCGGCATCGGGGTGGTGTCGATGGACGCCTTCCACACCCAGTGGGCCGTCGACCGCACCGCGGCACTGCAGCTCGTCGGGCTGGCCGAGGCGGGGGTGCTGACCGCCAGCCTGGTCCTGGGCGCGGTGGCCCACGCCATCGCCCGCACGCTCGGTGGCATAGGCCGGTTCGCGCCGACCGCGAGCCTGTTCATCGTGCTGTTCTGGGTGACGGATCTGCCGCGGCTGGCGATCGCCTCCTGGCTGCCGACCGACGCCACTTTCGTGCAGGCCGCGACCTGGACGACCTGGGGCTTCGGCTATCTCCTCGCGGTGCTGCTCATACGGGGCCAGCACCATCTGTCGACGTGGAAGTCGACGGCAGCCGTCTCGGTGCAGATGCTGACCGCGCTGGCCCTGCTGAGGCTGGGGCCGGGGCGCTAGGGGGTGTCCGCAAAGTCCCGTCGTCCGCCCGGAGGGCGGGGCTCGCGGCGTCTGGTGCACTCCGCTCGTTGCACTCGCTTCGTCTCGGCTCCTCGAAAGGGCCACCGGATGCCGAGCGCGATCGCAAGGCGGAGGGTCGTCCTCGTAGTGGGTCTACGTGGATGATCCCGACAACGCAGCATGGGGGTCCCCCCGCGCCCTTAAGGTGTGGGGGAGTGCGTGCCAGGCGTCGCGAGCCAGGCGGGACTTTGCGGACACGCCCTAGCCGCCGGCCGCCGGCTCAACTGGGGCTGGTCAACTGCCGTACGAGCCCCTCGAACGCGGTGCGCTCGGCGTCGCTGAGCTGCACGCACTCCGACGGCGGACCGGGCGGACCGGTCTGCCGCGGCACCGAACCGAGCAGCTCCGGCCCGCCGGGCAGCGCCTCGGGGCCGGGCCGTGCGGACCGGCCGCGCGGCGCGTACCGGGCCCGCATCTCCTGCTGGTCGCGCCGCAGGGCCGCCTCGTACCGGCCCCGGCGCAGCATTCTGGTCAGCCCGACGGTCCAGACGACGGCCAGCGCGAAAAGCACGCCGAGGCCGATCTGCTGCACAATCGAGACGGGGAGCATGCGGTCCTCCCGGAGGGATGCGGCGCTGGGCTCACGCCAGTAGACACCACACCTCGGGACTTCCGACAGGGGATCTTAGGACTTAAGTCCTGAAGTGACGCATCTCCTATGGCATTTCGCTACATTTCCGGTCTCGACACCTTCCGGCGGCGGCCCGAGACGCCACCCTGGCAGGGAACGACCCGCTCCGTTGGACATGCCGGAGGCTTCCCCCGGCGAAGAACGACCCCGGACGATGACGGCACCTCGTCCGCGACATGAGGAGAACGCACCGTGCCGCAGCCGCCCCGGCCGCCCGCCGACGCCGCCCCGCAGCCCCCTGCCGCCGGCCCGCCCGCCCGCGCCCTGGACGGCATCCTCGTCGCGGACTTCAGCCGGGTGCTGGCCGGGCCGCTGGCCGCCGCGACGCTGGCCGACCTCGGCGCCGAGGTGATCAAGGTGGAGCGGCCGGGCACCGGCGACGACACCCGCGCCTGGGGCCCGCCGTTCGTCCCCGACCCCGAGGACCCGGAGCCGGACGGGGACGGTGCGCCCCGGCGCGGCACCGCGGCGTACTTCGACGCCGCGAACCGCTCCAAGCGCGGCCTGGCCCTGGATCTCGGCGACCCGGACGATGCGGCCGCGGCCCGCGAGTTGGCCCGCCGGGCCGACGTGCTGATCGAGAACTTCCGCCCCGGCTCGCTCGCCCGCTACGGCCTGGACCACACCGCCACCCGGGCCGCCAACCCCGGCCTGGTGCACTGCACCATCACCGGCTTCGGCGCCGGCCCGGGCGCCCGGCTGCCGGGCTACGACTTCGTCGTCCAGGCCGTCGGAGGGCTGATGAGCATCACCGGTGAGCCCGGCGGGACGCCGCTGAAGGCGGGCGTCGCCCTGGTGGACGTGCTGACCGCGAAGGACGCCGCCACCGGCATCCTCGCGGCCCTGCGGCACCGCGACCGCACCGGCGAGGGCCAGCTGGTGGAAGTGAATCTGCTCTCATCGCTGCTGGGCTCGCTGGTCAATCAGGCGTCCGGCCATCTGGCCACCGGCCGCGATCCGGAACCGATGGGCAACCGCCATCCGAGCATCGCCCCGTACGAGACGCTGGCCTGCCGGGACGGGGAGCTGCTCGCGGTGGCGGCGGGGAACGACCGTCAATTCCGGGCACTGACACAGACTCTGGGCGCACCGGAGCTCGCCGACGACATCCGGTTCGTCCGCAATCGGGATCGCGTACAAAACCGTACAGATCTCATCAAAACACTCGAAGATCTACTGGCCGCCGACACACCGCAGGCCTGGGCCGAGCGGCTGACCGCGGCGTCGGTGGCCTGCGGCCCGGTCAACACCGTCTCCGAGGCCCTGGCGTTGGCGGCGCGACTCGGTCTCGATCCGGTGATTCCGGTCGGCGAGGGTCGGATCCCCCAAGTCGCCAGCCCGCTCCGCCTCTCGGGGACCCCGGTGACCCAACCCTCCCCTCCGCCCCGCCTGGACGAAAACGGCCCCGCGCTGCGAACCTGGCTGTCAGGGCCGGCCGACCACCCCCTACCACCGCGCGCGTGAGCTTCCTCACAAGCAGGCCGCACCCGCAACCGAATCCGCCCGCTCGTGCTGTTTATGAGCACGGAACCACAACCCCCCTGTATGGAGCAGCTCGTGACATCGCCGGACAACCCCGCGCCCGCTCGGTCCCGCACCCCGCACCAGCTGCTCCCGTCAGACGAGCAGCCGGCATCCGGTGCGCCGCGCCGCCACCGGCGGATGCGCCGCACGCTTGCCGTGACGGCCCTGTTCGCAGCGGGTGCGCTGAGCTTGTCCGCCTGTGGCGGGGATGCCAAGGCCGGGGGCGACGACGGCAAGAACGGCCAGGCCGCCGCGGACGCCGCGGCCGCCAAGAACGCCTCCGACGCCAAGATCAAGGTCTCGTCGAAGGACGGCGCCACCGACGCGAGCATCAACGACACCGGCGTGCAGGTCACCAGCGGCAAGCTGACCGATGTGAAGCTCACCGCCGCCGACACCGGCAAGGACATCGCCGGCGCCATATCGCCCGACGGCACGTCCTGGAAGCCCGGCGTCCAGCTGGAGCGCGGCACCAAGTACAAGATCGTGGCGAACGCCAAGGACGCCAAGGGCCGGGCCGCCACCGAGAACGCCACCTTCACCACGGTCTCCTCGGCCGACAGCTTCATCGGCTCCTACACCCCCGACGACGGCAAGACCGTCGGCGTGGGCATGCCGGTGTCCTTCAACTTCGACAAGGCGATCACCAACAAGAAGGACGTCCAGTCCCACATCAAGGTGACCTCCAGCAGCGGCCAGCAGGTCGTCGGCCACTGGTTCAGCGCCCAGCGCCTGGACTTCCGGCCGCAGGACTACTGGAAGGCCGGCTCCAAGGTCACCATGAAGATCGACCTGGACGGGGTGAAGGGCGGCCAGGGCATCACCGGTGTCCAGTCCAAGACGGTGTCCTTCACCATCGGGCGGTCGCAGGTCTCCACGGTCGACATGAACACCCAGCAGATGACCGTCAAGCGGGACGGCAAGACGTACAAGACCATCCCGATCTCCGGCGGCAGCGCCGAGCACCCCACGTACAACGGCCAGATGGTGATCTCGGAGAAGTTCGAGAAGACCCGGATGGACGGCTCGACCGTCGGCTTCAAGAACGAGAGCGGCAAGGGCGAGTACGACATCCCCGACGTGCCGCACGCCATGCGGCTGTCGCAGTCCGGCACCTTCATCCACGGCAACTACTGGGGCTCCCCGTCCGTGTTCGGCAACTCCGGCACCAGCCACGGCTGCGTCGGCCTGCGCGACCAGAAGGGCGGCGGTGGCGACACCCCCGGCAAGTGGTTCTTCAACGAGTCGCTGATCGGCGACGTCGTCATCGTGAAGAACTCGCACGACCAGACGGTCAAGCCGGACAACGGCCTCAACGGCTGGAACATGCCGTGGTCCGAGTGGCAGGCGGGCAGCGCGGGCTGACGAACGCCCGCGACTGACGCACAGCGGCGGTGGCCGGTCCCCCAGGGGGCCGGCCACCGCCGTTCGCTTTCCCGGCGCGCCTGACCGGTCCGCCGGCCGTCGGCCCGCCGCGTCCTCCGCGCTCCAGGGGGTCAGGCCGCGACCGTCACGCCGGCCCCGTCGGGGGCGGGTGAGTCCGCCGGGCGGGGTTGCGGTCGCTTGCGCAGGCCCTTGAGGAGGATGACCAGGGCGGTGCTGACGCCCGTACCCGCGGCGACGGCGAGCAGGTAGAGGAGCGGCTGGCCGATCAGCGGGACGACGAAGATGCCGCCGTGCGGGGCGCGCAGGGTGCAGCCGAAGGCCATCGAGAGGGCGCCGGTGACCGCGCCGCCGGCCATCGCCGAGGGGATCACCCGCAGCGGGTCGGCGGCGGCGAACGGGATCGCGCCCTCGGTGATGAAGGAGGCGCCGAGCACCCAGGCCGCCTTGCCGTTCTCCCGCTCGGCCTTGGTGAAGAGCCGGCCGCGCACGATCGTGGCCAGCGCCATCGCCAGCGGCGGGACCATGCCGGCCGCCATCACCGCGGCCATGACCTTCAGACTGCCCGCATTGGGGTTGGCGAGGCCACCGACGGCGAAGGCGTAGGCGACCTTGTTCAACGGGCCGCCGAGGTCGAAGCACATCATCAGGCCGAGGAGCGCGCCCAGGATGACCGCGTTGGCGCCGGTGAGACCGGACAGCCAGTCGGTCAGCCCCTTCTGCAGCGCGGCGATCGGCTTGCCGACCACCAGGAACATCAGAAAGCCGACGACCACCGAGGAGAGCAGCGGGATGACCACGACCGGCATGATGCCGCGCAACGGCCCCGGTATGCGGACCCGTTGGATGGTCGTCACCACCGCACCCGCGAGCAGACCGGCTATCAGTCCGCCCAGGAAGCCCGCGTTGACGGTGAGCGCGATGGCCCCGCCGACGAAGCCCGGGACGAGGCCGGGGCGGTCCGCCATGCCGTAGGCGATGAAGCCGGCCAGGACGGGGACGAGGAAGCCGAAGGCGACGGTGCCGATCTGGAAGAGCAGGGCCGCCCAGCTGGTGGACTCGGTCCAGAGGAAGTGGTCGGCGACGGACGGTGCCTTGTTGATCGTGTAGCCGCCGATGGCGAAGGCGAGCGCGATGAGCAGCCCGCCCGCAGCGACGAAGGGCACCATGTAACTGACGCCCGTCATCAACCATTTGCGCAGCCGGGTGGCGAAGCCGTCGCCCGGTTCGGCGTCCTTGTCCATGGGGGCGGCGGCCCGCGCCGGGGCACTCGCCTCGCCGTGGGCGGCCTTCCGGCGCACCTCGGCGATGAGTTCGGCGGCGCGGCCGATGCCCGCCTTGACCCCGACGTCGACGGTCGGCTTCCCGGCGAACCGCTCCTTGTCCCGTACCTCGACGTCATGCGCGAAGATCACGCCGTCCGCGTCCGCGACCAACTGCGGGTCGAGCCGCTGGAACCCGGCCGAGCCCTGGGTCTCGACGGCCACCTCGACGCCGGCGGCCTTCCCGGCCTGCTCCAGCGACTCGGCGGCCATGTAGGTGTGCGCGATGCCGGTGGGGCAGGAAGTGACGGCGACGATGCGGAAGGGGGCGGGGGTGGGCTGGCCGGCGGGGGCGGCGGTCGTCTCCGCGGGTGGCTGCGGGGCGGGGGCTTCGCCGGGTGCGGGGGCTTCGCCGCCCGCCTCCGCGGCCTGAGCCGCCGGTTCCGGTTCCGTCTGCTCCGGCGCCGGTTCCGCCGGCGCCTCGTCCCCGCGGATGAGTGCCGCCGTACGCTCCGACCCGGTGGCGGAGCGCAGCGCACCGGTGAAGGTCTCGTCCATCAGTTGCCGGGCGAGGGTCGACAGGATCGACAGGTGGTCCGCGTCGCCGCCCGCCGGGGCTGCGATCAGGAAGATCAGGTCGGCCGGGCCGTCCGGCGCACCGAAATCGATACCGGCGGCGCTGCGTCCGAAGGCCAGCGTCGGCTCGGTGACATGCGTGCTGCGGCAGTGCGGAATGCCGATCCCGCCGTCGAGCCCGGTCGGCATCTGCGCCTCGCGCGCGGCCACATCCGCGAGGAAGCCCGCCAGGTCGGTGACCCGGCCGGCCGCGACCATCCGCTCGGCCAGGGCCCGTGCGGCGGCGTCCTTCGTTTCGGCGGACAGGTCGAGGTCGACCAGTTCCGCAGTGATCAGCTCACTCATCACGGGCTCCCTTGCGCGCGGCACCGCCGGGGGGACGGTGGGGACGGAACGGGGGGTGGCTGGAACGGGGGTGGCTGGTGGGGACAACGGCAGCACGACCGCCGGCCATGGCGTCGGCTCCCCGGTCGGCAGTCATGGCGTCGGCTCCGTCAGCAGCCGGTCGAGGGGTACGTCACCGGTCACCGTGACCGCCGCCGGGTCCAGATCGGCCGGCGTCGGCATCAGGCTGCCGGGCAGCTGGACGGCGGCCGCACCATGCGCCACCGCGGCGGCCAGCGCGGCCGGTCCCGTACCGCCCGCCGTGAGAAAGCCCGCCAGCGAGGCATCGCCCGCGCCGACATTGCTGCGGACGGCCGCGACCGGGGCGCTGCCGTAGTGGACGCCGCCCTCGTCGACCAGGAGCTGGCCGTCCGCCCCGAGGGAGGCCAGTACGGCGCGGGCGCCCCAGGCGCGCAGCTCCTCGGCGGCCTTGACCGCGTCGCCGAGGGTCGCCAGCGGACGGCCGACGGCCTGCGCCAGCTCCTCGGCATTGGGCTTGACGACGTCCGGGCGCTCGCGCAGCGCCGCCACCAGCGAGGGGCCCGAGGTGTCCAGGGCGATCCGGGCGCCGGCGCGGTGGGTGCGGGCGACCAGTTGGGCGTACCACTCGGGCGCCAGACCGCGCGGCAGGCTGCCGCAGCAGGCGATCCAGCCGACTCCCGCCGAACGCTCGCCGACCCTCCGCAGGAGCGCCTGCGACTCCTCGGCGGTCAGCACGGGGCCGGTCGCGTTGATCTTCGTGAGCGTGCCGTCGGGTTCGACGACCGAGATGTTGGAGCGGGTCTGCCCGGCCACCTGCACCCCGGCCACCTCGATACCCTCGGCGCCCAGCAGCCCGGCCAGCGCCGCACCGGCGGGACCGCCCAGCGGCAGTACGGCCAGCGTGCGGTGTCCGGCGGCGGCGACCGCCCGTGAGACGTTGACGCCCTTGCCGCCGGGGTCGATCCGGTCCCCGGTGGCCCGGAGCACGGCCCCGCGGTCCAGCGCCGGGATCTCGTACGTACGGTCCAGGCTGGGGTTGGGGGTGACGGTGAGGATCATGCGCGTACTACTTCCGTGCCCGCGCGCTCGATGGCGAGGGCGTCGTCGGGGCTCAGACCGGTGTCGGTGATCAGCAGGTCCACGTCTGACAGCTCGCCGAAGCGGGCGAAGTGCTGCTGCCCGTATTTGGCGGAGTCGGCGAGGAGGACGACGCGGCGGGCGGCGGCGATCAGCGCCCGCTTGACGGCGGCCTCCGCGAGGTCGGGGGTGGTCAGACCGCCGTCGGGGGAAAAGCCGTTGGTCGCCAGGAACAGCACATCGGCGTTGATCTCGCGGTAGGCGCGCAGCGCCCAGTCGTCGACCGCGGCCCGGGTACGGTGCCGGATCCGGCCGCCCACGAGATGGAGGGTGAGGCCGGGGTGGTCGGCCAGCCGCGCGGCGACCGGCAGGCCGTGGGTGACGACGGTCAGCTCGGCCTCCAGCGGGATCTCGGCGGCGAGCCGGGCGGCGGTCGTACCGGCGTCCAGGATCACGCTCCCGGAGCTGCCGATCCCGCCCTCGCCACCGGGGAGCTCGGCGAGCGCGGCCCGGGCGATGCGCTGCTTCTCATCGGCCGCGACGGCGTCCCGCTCGGCGAGGTCGGGCTCGAAGTCCAGGCGGCCGGCCGGAATGGCCCCGCCGTGCACCCTGCGCACCAGGCCGGCCCGGTCCAGCGCCTTCAGATCACGCCGCACGGTCTCGGCGGTGACCTGGAACTCCTCCGCGAGGGAGAGCACATCGACCCGCCCGCCCTCACGGGCGAGCCGCAGAATCTCCTGCTGGCGTTCCGGTGCATACATCTGCGTCTGTGTCCGTTCCATGCCCGAACCTGTGGTTTCAGCGCGATGCTACGCCCAGATTTTTGGAAAGTAAACGGAAGTGGGCTTCAGGTGGACTCAAACGGACATCGTTGCGCGGCCGCCGGCTTCCGGCCCCGGGCACACAAGAGCCCCGACGCCGAAACGGCACCGGGGCTCGTCCTCCACAGGTCGCGCCTTCGACAGGGCACACACGTCGATCCGGGCACGCGGACGCGCACGGGCACCCACGGGCGGACACGCCCGGGCAGGCAGCCTTCGCGCACCCCCGCGCGGCCGCACCCTGCGCGGCCGCGCCGTCTCACCTGTCGCGCCGACTCGCTTGTCGGGCTATGCAGCTGTCGGGCTATGCAGCCGCGTCGAACCCGGTGTCGCGCGCCATCCGCTTCAGCTCCAGCAGCGCATGCTTCTCTATCTGGCGGATCCGCTCGCGGGTCAGGCCGTGCTGCTTGCCGACCTCGGTCAGCGTGCGCTCGCGGCCGTCCTCGATGCCGTACCGGGCCTTGATGATCGAGGCGGTGCGGTGGTCGAGCCGGTCTATCAGGTCCTCCAGCTCCTCACTGCGCAGCAGCGTCAGGACGGACTGCTCGGGCGACGCCGCGGAGGTGTCCTCCAGCAGATCGCCGAACTGGGTGTCGCCGTCGTCGTCCACCGACATGTTGAGGCTGACCGGGTCGCGCGCCCAGTCGAGGACGTCGATGACACGGGCAGGCGTGGAGCCCAGCTCGCCGGCGACCTCCGCCGGCTCCGGGTCGCGGCCGTTCTCGCGGTTGAACTCGCGCTGCACCCGGCGGATCCGACCCAGCTCCTCGACGAGGTGCACGGGCAGCCGGATCGTGCGCGACTGATCGGCGATGGAACGGGTGATGGCCTGACGGATCCACCACGTCGCGTACGTCGAGAACTTGAAGCCCTTGGCGTAGTCGAACTTCTCCACGGCACGCACCAGGCCGGCGTTGCCCTCCTGGATCAGGTCGAGCAGGGGAAGCCCGGCGCGCGGATAGCGGCGGGCGACCGCGACCACCAGCCGGAGGTTGGAGCGGATGAAGACGTCCTTGGCCCTGGCGCTCTCCTCGGCCAGCGCCGACAGCTCCTCGGGGCTGGCACCTGCGGCATTGCCGTCGGTGACCTCCCCGTCCAGGATCTGCTGGGCGTATACGCCCGCCTCGATGGTCTGGGACAGCTCGACCTCCTTGGCGGCGTCGAGGAGTGGCGTACGCGCGATCTCGTCGAGGTACATGCCGACCAGGTCGCGGTCGGCGATCTCCCCGCCTATTGCGCGAACACTGTTGGCCCCGTCAGAAGTGCTGGTGCTTTCCTGACGCCGGGCGACGGCACGGGTTGCCATGCGTGTGCTCCCTTTGCGATGTTGGGGTCTCCCCTGCTCGAGCGAAGCCGAGAGCTTGGGGAAGGTCGCGGGACGGTGGGGCGGGCCGGATCGTCCATCGGAAAGCCGATGCTTGCCGAGCGGCCCGTCCGAAGGAAACAACGGCTGGAATCCGGACAGAATTCCCACGCCGCCCCGCTATTTTTCTGATCATGCAGTACCCTGCGGCGCCACCCAGGGAGGTCACATGCTGCGAGGACATGGGGAAGTGCAGGTCAGAGCGGGCACCGAAGCGGACCTCACGGCCCTTACCGATCTTTACAATCACTACATTCGCGAGACCTGCATCACGTTCGACACCGAGCCCTTCACCCCCGAACAGCGTCGCCCGTGGTTGCTCTCCCACCCCCAAGACGGCCCGCACCGGCTTCTGGTTGCCCAGGAGGCGACAGACCGGGCGAAAGAGCCGCACAACGGGCCGGCGGGCACGCCGCACCCCGGCGTCGCGGGCGCGCCGCACCCCGCACTGCTCGGCTACGCGACCAGCAGCGCGTTCCGCCCGAAGGCCGCCTACGCCCCCTCCGTCGAGGTCACCGTCTACTGCGCGCCGCACGCCGCCGGCCGGGGCGTCGGCACACTGCTGTACCAGGCCCTGTTCGAGGCGCTGGCCGGCGAGGACGTGCATCGCGCCTACGCCGGGATCACCCAGCCGAACGAGGCCTCCGCCCGCCTCCACACCCGCTTCGGCTTCCGGCACATCGGTACGTACACGGAGGTGGGCCGCAAATTCGGCCGCTACTGGGACGTGGCCTGGTACCAGAAGGACCTGGGCTGAAGCCGAACCGTGCCTGCCGCTCCGGTTGACGCCGGCGACCCCCGGGTGTCGCCTGGACAGGAAGACAGCGGGGCAACCGAGAGGAGCCCGTCATGGACCAGATCGCTCAGCGGCATGGCGCGAAGGCAGCCCGCTCGCACGGCACCGTGGAGACCGAACACGGAGCGACGGCCCACGCACCCGGCCGGGCCGGTGCCCCGCAGCACACCCAGGGGATGGCCGGGCGTATCCCGGCGAAGGTATCGCTGCCGATCATCACCGCACTCGCCTTCGGCCTCGTCACCATCTTCCGCACCCACACCGACGGCACCAAGGGCGGCCCGGCCATGCTCTACGGGCTGACCGCGTTCGTGGTCTCCGGGGCGCTCGGTCTGGTGGTGGCCCACTTCCAGTCGTCCATGCTCACCGAGACCCGGGCGATCGCCTACGGGGTGCTCTTCGGCGGCGCGCTGGGCTGGTGCTACAGCCTCGGCGGGGAAGCCATCCTCAAGTCGTGCGCCTTCGGCTTCACCATGGGCGCCGTCATGTTCGTCGCGTCCCTCTACGTCTTCCGCACCCACCGCGTCCGCGAGCCGCACGGCGAACACCGCCCCCACAAGACCCACCGGACCGACCGCCTCCCCGTGGCCACCCACTGAGCCACCGAGGGCACCCCTTGACCTCAACCGCGATGGAGGATCTAGCGTCGCCGCCATGACACCGAAGCCGACACCGAAGCCGACACCGACACCGGACGCCTCGCCCGCGGACGCCGCCACCACGGGCCCCGCCGGCGCTCCCGCGACCACCGCGCACGCCTTCACTCCCAAGGAGCGCGCGTACCTCGCCGGCCAACCGCTGGCCCGCCTGGCGACCACCGGGCCGGACGGCGGCCCGCAGGTACGCCCGGTCGGCTTCGTCCTCAACGACGACGACACCCTCGACATCGGCGGGCCCGCGCTGCACCGCAGCCAGAAGTACCGCAACGCCCAGGCCCGCCCCGAAGTCTCCCTGCTCATCGACGACATGGCGCCGGCCGACGACCCGATCGCGCCCGGCTGGGGCCGCGGCGTGGAGATCCGCGGCCGCGCCGAACTGCTGACCCTCGACGCGCCCCCGATGGCGCCCGACTTCTTCAGCAACGACGTGATCCGCGTCTATCCACGGCGCATCATCAGCTGGCACCTCGAACCGGACGCCGACGGCACCCGGGCCCGCAACGTCGACTGAGCCGGCCCCGGGCAGCCGTCCGCCGCCGCCCCGACTGCCACTGCCGACCCATCTGCCACCCCACGGTCACTCCACCCGTAGCGCAGCGTCGTCCGACGTCCTCCGGATCGTGCGCAGCGGCCGGTCCGGCGCCCAACTCACCAGCACCACATACGGGTCCACGACGTACGTACGCACCACCTCCGTCAGCTCCGCCCGGAAGAGATGGAACGGCTCCGGCGGCTTCACCTGCGCCGCATAGCGCGCCACCACCCCGGGGTCGGTCACCTCGACGGCCCGCACGGTCACCCGTACGTCACCATCGGCAAGCCCGGCGTCCGGCCCCGGATTGGCATGCAGGGAGAACCGGGGGTCGCGCCGCAGATCGAGCGCCTTGCGCGAGCCCACCATCATGCCCAGCCACAACTCCCCATGGCGGAAGTCCGCCTCCAGACCGGTGAGCCGCGGCGCCCCGTCCTTCCGGAGGGTCGCCAGGACATGGTGCTGGTACGCCCCGAACCGCTTCCGCACCCACCCGGCGAATTCCGGCTCCGCCTCCTCCACCGCCGCCCAGCCGACCGCCTCACCCCGGCCGCCGCCCTCCGCTGTACTGCCCGCCACACCCTCGACGCCCGCGCTCTCACTCGTCATGGCAGCAGCCTCTCAGCCATACCCGACACCTCCTGTCCGGTATGGAGGCGAAACCCGCAGTCGACAGCAGGCCGCCCGGGCCACGGCCGCCGCCCACAGCTGGCCGACCCAATTACCCACCACAAACGGCACGTTGAAGACACGCGTTGAAGACAGCCGAACTGCACCGGCTGCTTCGCCGGCCCCCCACAACCCGTCGATCATGCTCCGCCCGGACACGTACGAGTCCATGGCACCCGGGAGCATCGCCACGGGCGGGACATCCACCCCGCGACCGGCATTACGCTCATCACAACTTCGCGGCGGCACACTGGGCAGTAGGCCGGTACGCGGGAACATTCAGCCATCGACAACCGATGAATGAATCTTCAAGCGTCGCACCACGGTGTCACCAAAGCGACGTTGTTAAAGCTTAAATAACTCTCCGAGTGGTGAGAGAGTGGATGGTATGAGCAACGAAGCCGCAGCCGAGCCGCACTGGCTCAGCGACGAGGAGCAATACGCCTGGCAGTGCTACCTGCATGCCACCACGCTCCTGGAGGATCACCTCGACCGTCAGCTGCAGCGGGATGCCGGAATGCCGCATGTTTATTACGGCCTGCTCGTCCAGCTCTCCCGCGCGCCCCGGCGGCGGCTGCGGATGACCGAGCTGGCTCAGAATGCCAAGATCACCCGCTCCCGGCTCTCCCACGCGATCGCGCGTCTGGAGCGGAACGGCTGGGTGCAGCGGGAGAACTGCTCGTCCGACAAGCGCGGCCAGAACGCCCACCTCACGGACGAGGGGATGCGGGTCCTGGAGAAGGCCGCCCCGGGTCATGTCGCGGCCGTACGCGCCGCGATCTTCGACCGGCTCTCCCCGGAGCAGGTCGGTCAACTGGCCGAGATCTGCCAGGTCATGACCGAGGGGCTGCAGCCGAAAGGTGCCGACCTCCCCTGGCTTCGCTGACGCTTCGGCGGAGCCGGAAGAAGTCGGCACGTATGAGTCCGGGAGGCCCCGGCGTACGCAGGAGCCCGGAAGGCCTTCCCGGCCGGCGTACGTAGGAGTGAGGTAGGAATGCGGTAAGAGCGCGGCCGGGGACGTCGGCTCGCCGAGCGTCCCGCGACCGCCCTCCTGTCCGAGCAGTGCGCCACCCCTACCGGATCAGTGCGCCATCACCGGCACCGGCACCTCGTCCTCGCCCAGCGCCGCGCCCTCGCCGTCCTGCGACGAGGCCACCGGCGAACCGCCGCCGGGCCGCCCGGTGTTGATGAAGGTGAAGGCGATCACCCCGGCCAGGGCCAGGATGCCGACCGCCCACCAGATGGCGGTGCTGTAGCCGTGCACCATCGACTGGAGCTTGAGCAGGTCGGCCGAGCGGGCGCCGGCCGCGTGCGAGGTGGCGTACGCGGTGGTGGCGCTGGCCGCGATGGTGTTCAGCAGGGCCGTACCGATCGCGCCACCCACCTGCTGCGAGGTGTTGACCATGGCGGAGGCGACACCGGCGTCGCGCGGCTGGACGCCGTGCGTGGCCAGCGACATGGCCGGCATGAACGCCGTACCCATGCCGAGGCCCATCAGCAGGAAGCCGGGCAGGATCTGCGTCGGGTAGGACGTGTCCAGGTCGATCTGGGTCAGCACCAGCATGCCGAGCGCGGCGACCGTGAAGCCGGGCGCCATCAGCAGCCGCGGCCGGACGCGGGTCATCAGCCGGGCACCGATCTGCGTCGAGCCGGTGATCATGCCGACGATCATCGGGAGGAAGGCCAGGCCGGTGGTCACCGGGGTGTAGCCCTTCACGATCTGCAGGTAGTAGGTCAGGAAGAGGAAGAGACCGAACATGCCGATCACGGCCAGACCCAGCGAGGCGTAGATGCCCGCGCGGTTCCGGTCCGTGACCACCCGCAGCGGCAGCAGCGGCGCCTTCACCTTGGACTCGACCAGCACGAACGTCAGCAGCAGCACGGCGGCCGCGGCGAACAGGCCGAGCGTCGGGCCGGCCAGCCAGCCGTCGGATTCGGCGCGGGTGAAGCCGTAGACCAGCGAGACCAGGCCGAGGGTGGCCAGGATGACGCCGGGGACGTCCAGCCGGGAGGTGTTACGGCTCTCCGCGGGCTCGCGGACGACCAGGAGGGCGCCGGTCGCGGCGATCACGGCGAACGGGATGTTCACGAAGAAGGTCCAGCGCCAGTTCAGGTACTCGGTCAGCACCCCGCCGAGGATCAGACCCACGGCGCCGCCGCCACCGGCGATCGCGCCGAAGATGCCGAACGCCTTGGCGCGCTCCTTGGCCTCGGTGAAGGTCACGGCCAGCAGGGACAGCGCGGCCGGCGCCAGCAGTGCACCGAAGACGCCCTGCAGCGCCCGCGCGCCCATCAGCATGGCCTGGTCGGCGGAGGCCCCGCCGAGCCCGGAGGCGACCGCGAAGCCGATGAGTCCGGTGATGAAGGTCCGCTTGCGTCCCCACAGGTCGGCGACGCGCCCGCCGAAGAGCAACAGCCCGCCAAAGGCCAGTGCGTAGGCGGTGATCACCCACTGCCGGTTGGCGTCGGTGATACCGAGATCCTCCTGGGCGGAGGGCAGCGCGATGTTCACGATGGTCGCGTCGAGCACGACCATCAGCTGGGCGAGAGCGATGAATATCAGCGCTTTCCAGCGCCGGGGATCGACGTATGTGGCTTTTTCAGGCATGGCGGGATCCACCTAGTGGTGCGGTGAGCGAACAGGAGCGAAGGACCGGCGCACCGGACGGCCGACGGGATGCCGGGAACGCAGGGCGGGACGACGGGACGACGGCGGGACGTAGGTATGGACGGGACGGGCGAAGTGCTTCGGCGGACGAGGTGTTACGGCAGGCGAGGTGTTACGGCACGGTGCTCGCCCGGGTCATGAGCGGCGCCTCAGGTCTTCCAAGGTGGCTGCGGCACCGGGGAGTTCGGAGCGGGCGGGCGTCTGCAGACCGTCCAGGAACAGTTGCAGATGCCGGTGCACGAACTTGTCGAAGTCCATGCATCCGCTGCCTGGCAACGGCCGGGTCAATTGGGTGATCGCCACCATCAGGTCGCCGACCGCGATGTCGGTACGCAGCTGGCCGCTGTCGCGTGCGGCGCCCATGACGGCCTCGATGGCCGACTCCAGACGGTCGCGCGCCGCGAGCAGCTCGGGGTGGTCGCGGTCGACGCCGTCGGAGAGCAGCGGGCACAGCGCCCCGATCCGCTCCTCCACCGCGGCGTGCACGAAGCGCCTCAGCGCTTGGAAAGCATCGGGCTCCTCGGCAAGGGCGCTCTCCGCTCGGTCCGCGGTACGGGACATGACGGAGAGCGTGACGTAGTGGATCAACTCCAGGCGATCCGCAAAGTGACGATAGAGCGTCGCATTGCCGACACCCGCACGTCGAGCGATTTCATCGAGCGGGACCTCGGCCCCGAACTCGACCATCGTCTCGCGGGCGGCCGCGATGATCCGCTCCCGGTTGCGCAGGGCATCGGCCCGCAGACGGGGCTGCTGCCCCTCCTTCCCGGACGTCGCACAAGCGGTGGTGGCGGCCATGGCGGCTGGCTCCTCTCTGCTCTCTCGGCACATCTCTGGCAACTCGGTCGGGTGACCGGCGGCGGGGACCTCTCCACCGCTCCGGCACCGCTGCGCACCGAACCGGGGAAAAGCTCCCCGCTTCATCCGACGTCTGGTTAAACGGGGACCCCCTCCCCGGACATTTCACGCCCCGACGTGACCTGAACCACACCCCACCCACCCGCGCCGGGGGCGCCCCCACCCGCCGCGTCCGCACCGACCCATCCGGCCCCGCCATGACTCCGGTTGTCGTAACCCCGCGCGCGAGCGATCACCCGTCGACACAAGGTGATCGGTATGAAGCACAAGGTATCCGCGGTTCTGGCCGCAGGAGCGGCGACCGCGGCCGCGGCGATAGCCCTGGGCTCACCGCCCAGCGCCGTGGCCATACCCACCGGGCCCGGCGCCCCGCCGAGTGGCCCGTGTGCCCTGCGCGGGATCAGCGACGACGTCGCCGAATCCGCGGACACCCCGACAGGTTTCGCCCGTTCATCCGGCCACGTACGGGCGCTCACCCTCTTCATCGACTTCCCGGACGCCCACGCCACCCTGTCCCCCCGCGCCCGCTTCGCCGAGTTCTTCCCCGCCGCGACGGAGTACTTCCGCCTCAGCTCGTACGGCAGGCTGACCTACCGCCCCATACCGCTGTTCCGGTGGCTCCGTATGTCACGGCCGCTCGCGGCGTACGGCATCGGGCGCGGCGCCAGCTTCGACCCGGGCTCGGACGGCGGCTACCACGCCCTCTCCCGGGAGGTGGTCCGCGCCGTCGACCCGCTCGTCGACTTCCGCGACTACGACGTCATCAACGTCATCGCCACCCCCAACGCGGGCCCGCCCGCGACCCGTACGGTCCTGTCGGTCACCTTCAGCGGCGGCGACATGGGGCTGCGGACCGCCGACGGGGTGCCGTTCCGCAACGCGTCCTTCATCTGGAGCCGGCAAACCGGGACGAGCGCCTTCCGCGTCCTCAATCACGAGAACGCCCACAGCTTCGGCCTGCCCGACCTCTACTTCACCGACGACCGCGACTCCTCGCCCCCCGTAGGCCACTGGGACCCGATGGACGAGGACTGGGGGCCGAGCAACGACTTCGTCGGCTGGCACAAGTGGAAGCTCGGCTGGCTCTCCGCCGAGCAGGTGCACTGCGCACCGCGCCACGGCACCCCCGGCGAACACACCCTCACCCCGATCTCCACCCCCGGCGGCACCAAGATCGTCGTGATCCCGACCTCGCCCCGCACCGCGCTGGTCGTCGAGGCGCGCATCCGCGGCCTGCTGGACCCGGCGGTCTGCCAACCGGGCGTCCTCATCTACCGCGTCGCCACCCGTGTCGCCTCGGGCCGCGGCCCGCTCCGCATCGTGGACGCCACCCCGCACAGCGGCGGCTGCTACCGGGACAACAAATACGTCGACCCGGAGCTGACCGACGCCACCTTCGGCCCCGGCGAGACCTTCACGGACCGCACCAGCGGCGCGGCCGTCACCGTCCTCACGGAAAACTCCGACGGCACCTATCGCGTACGGGTGACCCCGGCGCGCGACTGACGGAACCCCGAGCGCGCGGACGAGGCAGATCCGGACGCGCGGGCCAGGCGACGCGGGCCAGGCGGGACCGCGCGGCCCCGGCCATGATCCGGCCGTGATCCACCGGGCAGGCGGCCCTAGTGATCCTCCCGCCAGTGCCGCCGGCCGATGCTGATCAGCCGCAGTTGCCGGCGCGCCACCCGGACCACCTGCTCGGCCGCGCCTTCCACCCCGTCCGCCTCGGCGTCGAGCAGTGCCGCGGCCGTCGTCACCAGCCGGTCCACGTACAGCTCCGCCAGCATCCGTACATCGTCATCGCACCAGCCTTCCGACACCGGCTGGGACTTGAGCGCCGCCGCGACCTCCTCCGCGAACCGGTCCAGCTCCCCCGCGATGGCCTGCCGTACGGCCCGTACGCCACCGTGCCGCTCGCGTGCCACGAACCGGATGTGCAGCGGATACCGGCGGACATGCTGCTCGACGACCGCGACCGTACGGTCGATCCGCTCCTCGGCCCCGTCCTGCTCGGCCAGGATCGCCCGCACCATCACATGCAGGCTCCCCAGCGCCTCCTCGACCAGCGCGACGCCCAACTCGCCCATATCGCGGAAGTGCCGGTAGAACGCGGTCGGGGCGATCCCCACCACCCGCGTCACCTCCCGCAGCCCCAGGCTGCTCAGGCTCTGCTCCTCCAGCAGTCCGAGGGCCGCGTCGAGCAGCGCCTGACGGGTCTTCTGTTTCTGGGCCTGCCGGACCCCAAGACTGTGACTCATGTCATCCAGTAAACAACCGTTCTCCGAACAACTCCACTCGCGGGCAGCCGTAGACTGGAGGAACTGAGTGAACAACTGTCCTCTGGAATCGGAAAGGAAGATCATGCTCTTCCTCGTCGCAGCCCTTCTCCTGATGGGGATCATGCTGGGCACCGCGGCACACCTCCCCCTCCCCGTCACCCTCGTCGCGGCCGCCGTCATCGCCGGCTGGCTGCTCGTCTTCTTCCTCCGCGAACGCCGCCACCAGGACGAGGTGACCTCCCGATGACCACGCTCAGCCAGACCGCGCGGACGACCACGCCCACACCGGCCACAGCAGCCGAGACCCCGCAGCGCCCCGCCTCCCGCCTCCGCGACCACGCGGACGGCATGGCCGTGGCCTCGTTCATCCTCGGCCTGCTCGGCACCCTGGTCCTCAACCTGCTTCTCGGCCCCTGCGCCCTGACCCTCGGTGGCCTGGCCCTGGCCCGCGGCACCAACCGCCGCGGCCGCGCCCTCCTGGGCATCGCCCTCGGCGCCGTCGACCTGCTCCTCCTCGCCCTCCTCACCACAACGGACGGCACGGTCAGCTGGCACATCGGCGGCTGACACCCGCCACACGGGGGCGCAGCCGCCGCGGCGACGACCGCGACGACGCCCCTCCGCACCGCGGCATCAGGCACCACGATGGCGGTGGTCGATTCCCGACCACCGCCATCGGCCTGCCAGCAGCGCAACCCTCCCTCGCCGAGCGGCACTTGCCCTAGCCGGGGGGCCTGACCACCCCACCGGATCCCCGGCTTGAGCCCCGCCGCACTCCCCCAGCCGCCGCGCGGCGCGCCCCCACCCGACTGCGCGATGGGGCTCTCGCACCCTCTACGGCTGAGGGGTGTCTCGGTCCGGCCGGCCCTCAGGGGCGAGGGAAGACCGTGCCGTCGGGTGGGGTCTTCAGCGTGCGGAGGTAGGTGTCGATCGCCCGTGCCGGGAGGGGCGATCGGCACTTGCGGTAGAGCCAGTGGCCGACTGCACGCGGTGCTCCGCCACACGCTGTCGCTGCCGGACGTCCCACTCGACGCGTACGTGACGGCGCAGCGCACCGTCGAAGACCTCAAGTCGGCGTTCTCTACGTACTTCGCACGCTACGACGCACTCCTGTGCCCCGTCGTGACCATGCCCGCCCCCCTCACGACCAGACCCAGTACGACGTCGACGGAGTAACGGTGCCCGCCTGGAACGTCATGCGCGCCACCGTGCCGTTCAACTTGACCGGCCTGCCGGCGCTCTCCGTACCCTTCGGCACAAGCCCCGAGGGACTACCGATCGGAGTACAGCTGGTAACGAAGTGGCACAACGAGGACACACTGCTACGCCTCGGCGCCCTCCTGGAGTCCGTAAGTCCGGTCCGCGAACGACACCCGGCGCTCTGAGCAAGCGCGGCATCCCTGCGAAGCGGAACGACAGGCGATGCAGCAGCCCGGCTTCCCGTTCTGGCTCAGTAACTGCCTCACCCGCGCCGTGATCGACTTAACCCCCGCAGCGTGACGGCCCGCCCCTACCACCCACGCCGGGGAGCTCCGGGCGCCATGTATCCGAATGCGGATCAAGCACCACCCGCTACACTGGCCGCGGTGGCCCGGCCTCACGGCCAGGCCTCCGCTCGCTGTCGGCAAACCGCTCTGGATCATCGCGTCCACCTGGACCGATCTTCCGACACGCGGTCCGACAGATCCCCGCCTCCGTAGCTCAGGGGATAGAGCACCGCTCTCCTAAAGCGGGTGTCGCAGGTTCGAATCCTGCCGGGGGCACCAGCCAAAAGGCCCGGACCGATCATGGTCCGGGCCTTCTTGACGGCAGCATTTGACGGCAGTCGCCTCTAGTCCGCCAAGCGAAGCTCCCCCCCCCCGCTCAACGAAACGCCGGCCTGATCCCCCACGAGGAAGCGAAGCCGCCGGCGATGTCTCACTCGCCTGCGCTCCCCCTGTCCGATGCGGCAAGCTCGATGCCCCGTACACGGCGAAGCCAGCGCGCCAGTCCAAACAGCGACGCACCAGCGATACCGCAGGGCTCCCATACCTCCGTCAAGAGAGCAGCGAGTCCACCGTCGCCGACGATAAGGATCGCCTGTCCCCCAACCACCGTTGCGATGAACGCGTTGGTTCGCGACGGTGCGCGCAGGAGCCAGTCCACTGGGAGCCAGAGAGGGCGGGCGCTGTCGCGTGCCCGTAGGCGGATCGCAGCGAAGAGGAAACCGACAGCTAACATCCTTTGCTGGGCTGGCCTGAGCGCCATATCCATCTCCGGGGCACCAGCGAGCACGGCAGCCCACTCATCATAAAGATGAGCGCGCTGCGGGCCCGCCAACCTTGAAGCCCAGGTCGTCGCCCACGCCGCCGATCGAGCGGGAGCACGGGTGGCGTTGGCTGCCTCGCTGACACCCAGCAGGGCACTCTCATCCCGCGATGTCAGCCTCTCTCGGATCCATGTCTGGGCAACTGCTGAGAATCGCTCAGAGTTGCGGCGATGGTCCACGCAAACGAGCAAAAGCTGGTCGGGGGACAGTGCGACAACGAGTGCGCGATATTCGGCGCTCAGGCGGAAGATGAAAACGCTGCCAGTACTCGCGAACCGCTTGAACGCAAGCGAGAGGTGTTGGGGGTTCGCCTCTAGCCGAGAGATCGCCTCACGCGCAGCTTCGACAACGGCCCCAGGTTGCCTACCCAAGTCCTCGACAGCTGCATGCGCGAGGCTCACCTTTACGTTGCCACTCGTCATGTCGCCCCCGCAGCCAGCCCGAGACCAAACCGACGTGCCCTACGCGCTTCCAGCACTTCGGTGGCCTGCCGGCGCCCGGCCCCCGTCATCTCGTAGAAGCGGCGTGCAGGTCGCCCAGGGTGAAGGCCAGTCTCCTCATGGCTGACAACCCAACCGCGCTCGCTGAGCCGCTCCAGGATGGGGTAGACGGTGCCGGGTCCCAGGTCGGCATCTCTGCAAATACTGAGACCCCACGCCGGGACGTCGTCCGTTGCGGAGAGCAGCGCCTCCAGAACGGCGATCGTCGGCTTAGTGAGCCGGATGTTCGTCATGGAACTAGTCGAGCATGTATCGAGTACGACATGCAAGCGTATATCGAGTACGACATTCCACACTCGTTCGGGCAGGCGGGGAAACGCCCGCCCGACCAAGTACAGCTCAGGACCGTGGGCTCTCGGCGGCAGGCAGTCGACGTTTGAGCAGCCGGTCCATGTGACTGATCGCCTCCCGCTGGGTGTCGTGCACAACGTGCGTGTAGACGTCCATCGTGATGCTGATCTGGCTATGTCCGAGGATCTCCATGATGACGCGCGGCGCGACGCCGGGCGCCGTCAGCAGCGTGGCGCAGCCGTGCCGGGCATCGTGCAGCCGGACCACCCACAGCCCGGCATCGGCGGCCACCCGCGTGAACGACCGGTAGACGTTCCGGGGCTCCACCGGGCGGGCGTTGCGTGTGGCGAAGACGTAGCCCTTCTCGGACCACGCGACTCCGGTGCGCGCGAACGCTTCCCGCTGCCGGAGCCGGTGCCAGCGGAGCGGCGCGATGCACAACGCGGGCATCGGGACCACGCGCCGGCGGCGGCTCTTGGGGTCGTCGTCGTACAGCGTGCCGCGTCGGCGCTGCGTCTGCTGACGTACATGCAAGACACGGTTGTCCAGATCCACATCCGACCAGCGCAGGCCCACCAGTTCACCGCGCCGCAGACCCATGGCGATGGCCAGGACGAACGCGGCGTAAAGCGGGTCTCGCCGTGCGGCTTCGAGGAACGTCAGTGTCTCCTCCAGGGACCACGGACTTATCTCGCGCGGCTTCACCCGGGGAGGTTCCACCAGCGATGCGACGTTCCGCGTGATGAGTTCCTCGCGCACGGCCGCCGTGAGCGCGGTACGGAGCACACGGTGTGATTCCTTCGCGGTCGCGGCCGTGCTGGTGCTCTGCATGCGTGTGGTGAAGCGGCGCACGTCGGCGACGCTGAGCGTCTCCAACCGCTTGGTCCCCAACTGAGGGACCAGGTAACGGCTTACATGCATCTCGTACTTGTCGTACGTGCTCAGCTTGCGGCGCGGTTCGATGTACTGCGCCAGCCAGTACGGCAGCCACTCGGAGAGCTTGGCGGAGCGGGTGGGCGTCGGGATGCCCTGACGAGCTCGGCGCACCAGTTCCTGACGCTTCTCGTCGCACTCCTCCCACGTGTTGCCATACACCGTCTTGCGAGCGCGGGTGCCGTCCGGCTGGGGAACGTACACGCGGCCCTCGTAACGGCCATCCTTTCGCTGCCAGATACTTCCGGCACCGTTCGGGTTTCGCTTGCGCGCCATCAGGCGGCCTCCTCAAGACAGTTCTTCATGTACGTGGCCACCGCATCTGCCGGAACGCGGCGCAAACGCCCTTCGGTGAAGCTCGAGAGCCGCTTGGACCGGATCAGGTCGTAGACCTTGAAACGGCTCATCCGGAGCGCGCTCATGACCTCGGGCACGGTCAGGGCCTGGTGACTTGTGGGCAGGGGGGAGTTCATGTGGTGACTCCTTCTCGGGGGCCTGCGAACGGAGTTGGGGGGCCTCTCAGGAGCCCGCACCTGTCCGAGGTGCGGATTTCTGCGTCACCTGCGTCACCTGCGTCACCTGCGTCATTCGTCGCTCTGACCTGCGCTTTCGAGGTGACGCAGCACGGTGGGGGTGCGTCACCGGTGACGCGGGCCTCCGTCATCGGGTGACGCAGATGACGCGTGGTGACGCAGGATTCGGCTGTCTGCGTCACCCGTCTTCTGGCAGGTCATCGGCCGTTTTCGGGGTGTGGGTGACGCAGGTGACGCAGCGTCTCTCTACTTCGGACAAAGAGTGGGTGGTGTCTGTTGTGGTGCGCGGCTCAGAGAGTGAAGAAGGAGCCGCTCGCGGCGCGACCTTCACAGGGCGGCGCCGCCGCCGAACAGCAAGAGGAGCACGCGCCGCCGGGTGCTCCTCTTGCTTGTGCGGGCGGTCCTGGTGCCGTGCAGTCAGAAGGCCGCTTCCTGCTCCGGTGAGGGCGGCGCGGCAGCCGGACGCGCGATCTCGATGTAGCGGGATGTCTTGGTGCGTCCCCAGTCGATGAGGACGCCCCGGGCCGCGAGGGTGGGCTGTAGGCGCTTGAGCCGGTCGGAGAGCACCTTGCCGGTGGTCGGCCACCCTTTTGGCAGGGGACGGAAGTCCTCGCCCGTGTAGAGGCCCGTGAGGCAGTGCAGCCACTCGGCGGAAGTCATCCGCTGCTCGGTGCCTGGGTCGGCCCCGGCGGCGTGCTTGAGCACCGTTTGTGCCAACAGGTCGCCCTCGATGACGCCGTCGTTGAGGTCGTCCAGGCTGGCCCGGTAGGCGGCGAGCGCTCCCAGACCGGTGGCCGCGTCGAGCTGCGCGCATAGGTGCGCGAAGTCGGCCATGCGCAGGTCGGTCGGGATGTCGGCCTCCGCTGCCCGTACCTGCACGGTGAGGTCCAGGAGCGAGCCGAGGATGACGGGCAGAACCTGGGCGAAGTCGGACCACAGTTCCGCTTCGGTGCGCCGGACCCGGGGGCGTTCCAGGCGGAGCGGCAGGAGCCGTTCGGCGAGGTCGGGCCGGATGACGCCGACGTCGACGCCGGTCAGGAGCAGGGGGCGGCGGTAGCCGATGCGGAAGACGTCCCCGTCGGTGAACAGGGCGCGCTTGACGTTCTCGGCCCCGGTCACGATGCAGCACATCGCGTCGGACAGTTCTGGGGTCATGTGGGAGAGGTTGTCCAGGGCGGTGACCCATCCGGCCGCGACCGCCGTGATCAGGTTCTCCTCGTCCTTCGGGGCCCGGCGCAGGTCCCCGGTCATGCCCTCGATGATCCGCACGAGCATGCGTCCGCCGGTGGACTTGCCGGCGCCCTGCGGGCCGGTGAGGAACGGTGCCGGGACGGGCACCGTCGGTCCCAGGCAGCCGATGAGCCACGCGATGGCCAGGCACTCCGTCTCGGCGGTGGCGAAGTTGCACAGCCGCATCAGGAGATCGATGCCCTTGCCGTCGGTGTCCTTGACCGGCAAGGGCAGCTCCCCGGTGAGCTGGGTGCGCCGCCAGCAGACTTCCTGCGGGTCCGGGGTGCGGATGTCCCAGCCGGTGGGGTGGATGCGCACGGACTGCCCGTCGCTGCGGCCCAGGTCCAGCCACGTGGCCCCGTCGTAGCCGGGGGCGACGCGGATGTGGACGGGCTGGACGTCCTCGGTCAGCGCCAGCGCTTCGATCAGGTCGAGCGCTTCCTTCATCGCAGTGCCGTTGAAGACGCCGATGCCGTCCCTGAACAGTCCGACCATGAGTTCCTGCCGGTGGCTGCCCGTCGTGCCCTGGGAGCGGATCGGGCGGGCCACGGGGTGGCCGTTGCGCTGCGCGTACACGGTGCCGTCGGCGGTGCGGAAGTACCGGAAGTGCGCCTGTGCGTAGTCGGTGATGATCTCGCGGGCGGGGTTCTTCTCGTCGTCAGCCACGGTCACAGCCCCAACCGAGTGCGGGCGTTGGTCCACGCGTCCGTGCAGTGCCGGGCTTTCGCCCTTGCTCTGCGCGACGGTGAACAGGCGAGCGACGTGAGCGTCGGTGAGGCAGCCGCACCGGCCGTGCGTGGACAGCACGGCGAGGAACGTCCGGTACACGGTCGCGTGGACCGCACTGGCCGCTTCGGTGATGTGCTGCTCTGCCATGGCGATGCCCCGTTCCAAGTAGGCGGGCGTGCGGTGCCGGCACTCCCCGCCCCCGGCGCCGGTAGGCACGGCCGCAAACGGCGCCGGGCGGCCCGTGGGCGGCTCCTTGACGGCCATTGCACGCACGGCGTCCGGCAGGTCGGCCATCGTGCCGGTGCCGGGCCCGAGGTAGCGGGCGTAGGCCATGGTCGACTTGATGTCGACGCCGGGGCGCACCGCGTTCACGGAGCGCATGGCGCCCTGGTAGATCCAGTGCTCACCGCGTGTCGTCGGCACGGTCCTCGTGGCGGGCAGGGCGATGCGGGCCCATGCGATGGCGTCTGCGTCGTCCAGGTCGACCACTGTCAGCCCGGCGCCGCCGGGCCGCCTCCGCGAGCGCGGGGGCCGGCTCGGTCGGGCCCCAGACGGGGAGTTCCCAACGGGGCGTGACGCCGGGCGTGACGGGGGTCGTCACGCTGGTCAGCGCCGGTCCGGTGTCCTCACCGTCCCGCGCCGTCTTCAGCGTCGACCATGCCCGCGAGAGGCTGTGGGCGGTCTTGGCCTGGACGTGTGCGACGCGGGCGCCGGCCGCCGTCACAGCCGTCAGTCGCGTCTCCTCGGTGACCGCTTCAGCCTGTAGACGGGCGCGGGCCACGGCCGCTTCGTCGCGGGCCTCTTGCTGGATGCCCCGGATCGCTCCGAGCGCGCCGGGGGTGAGGGCGGTGCGCTCCCACAGGCTGTGCACCAGCCACAGGGCCTTCGCCGCAATGGGCAGCCACGCCACGGCCAGCCACGCCCCGGCGGATGCTTCGGCGGTCAGCGCGTGCGCCACCAGGACGCCGGCCGCGAGCAGGCCGAAGCACCAGCCGACAGCGGTGACTGCACGGTTGTGGTCGCCTTGGGCTGCCAGGCGCCGTTCGTAGGCGAGGGTGGCCAGCCATCCCCCGTCGATCCCGAGACCGACGACCAGGGCCACGGGCCAGGGCACCGAGGTGCCCAGCCACATCACGACCACGGCCAGGGTCAAGACCATGGACACCGCCGTCATCGCGACGGCAGGCAGGACGGTCTTGGTGGTCTTGGCGTTCATGCCGCGTCCCCCGTCCCGGCCTGGTTGGCCAGCTCACGGCGAGCGGCGAGCACCTTGCGCCGGGCCCGGCGGATGCGGCGGGCGTCCACCTCGTTCGGCGTCCGGTCCAGGGTCATGATCTGCGCGTCCAGCAACTCGACCTCGGCGGAGATGACCGGCATCTCCTGCTCGATCTGGTCGAGTTCGGCGGCGGTCGGCTCCAGGTCGATCGCGGTGGCGGTGAAACGGTCCTGGGCGGGGAGAATGAGCTTCATGGGTCGTGGTTCCTCTCGAAGTGACGGCCCAACAGCGGCTCCGGTGTTCCAGCACCGGAGCCGCGCCGTCGTATGGGGTGGATTCAGACGGTGGCGATGATGAGCGCGGCGACCAGCAGCCACAGGTGATGGAAGGACTGGTCCAGCGCGTAGGCACCGGTGCCAAGGTGGGCGGCCGGGCCGCCCGTGGCGGTCACCGGGTGTGCGGGGTGGGCGCCGGTGCCGAGGGAGTAGAACTCGGCCTTGCCGGTGACCTTGGCCAGCCAAGCGAGGGTGGAGCGGCGATCGGCCCACCAGTGGGTGAGGGCGTCCATGCCCATCCCGACCACCAGACCGACGACGGAGAGGCTCAGCCCAAGCAGGGCTGCGACCAGGGCGAGTAAGGCGAGCTTGGTCGCGGTCAGGGTGGCGACGTGTCGGATGCCGGCGATGCGATCGCAGCAGCGCGTAGTCTTCCTCGCGGAGGCCGCCGGCGGGGTCGACCTGGTCCAGGGACTCCGCGGTAGGGCGCCGCTCACGGCTGGTGAGGACGAGGTCTTCTGCGCGATCCAAGATCCACAAGTCATCGCGCACGAGTGCCCAAAACGGGTATCGCGCGCCGTCCACGCCGTCCTCAACCTGGGCGTACCTCTCCATCAGTGGGGCTACGGCATCGCGCGTGGCAGACCAGGACCGCATGCGCGGTGCACCGGCCGCGGCCTGTCCGATCGCCCACAGGAGAAGCACGGGCCGGTGCAACGCTATGCCGGTCGCGCGTCGTGCTGGCCGCAGGTCTCCGACGCGTCGGTGGAAGGTTTTGGGTGGCTCCACGACGGTGAATCCCTCGCGCCTCAGCCAAGCCACGGCGTGCTTGAGGCCACCGCTGAACCCTCGCGATGAGGGCTTGAGCGCCTCGCCGAAATCGTACTTGTGGGCAACGCCAGCTATGGCCTTGGAGTCGTACTGCCGCCCCTCGTGAACGAGTAGATAGGTTGCAGCCGCATGGAAGCCGTAGGTGGCGCGGAACTCTTCCACCCCAAGTCGGTCGTGCTCGTCAATCGCTCGCAGGATTCCCGCGCGTGTGATCTCAGATGGGGCCATAAGGCGACACGGTAGATCAAGGCACTGACAATGAGACCACGCCCTGGTTCCTCAGCCGTCCCCCGATGAGTGCAGCAACCGGACGGCGGAAGCAGTGGGGTGACGGCAGTCTTTGACGGCAACACCGGCGCACGTTGCCGTACCAGGGGGACCGACCGCAGACCTTCCAAAGGAAGCAGGCAAGCCTCACCGCTGACCAACGGATCGCCCGGAAGATCTCCTAAAGCAGGTGTCGCAGGTTCGAATCCTGCCGGGGGCACGTACGGCATCCGCGCGTGAGCCCGTGGTCTGAGGACAGGCCGCGGGCTTGCGTGTGTGCTTGGGCAATGGCGCTGGCCGGAGGGCGCCGAGTGAGCAGTCCATTGTGGACGAACCACTCGGCGTTTCTCCGGTGATGGTCTGCGGGGTGGCGTGCTCAGAACACCAGCGGTAGTTCCTTGAGTCCGGTCATGCTCAGGCTGGGAAGGAACACGGGCGACCTGTCCGGATCGCTGCGCAGGTGGGGGAAGCGGTCCAGCAGGATGTTCAGCGCCACCCTGCCTTCCAGCCTTGCCAGCGGTGCGCCGATGCAGAAGTGTGCCCCACGGCCGAACGCCATATGCGGGTTCGGGTCCCGCGTCGGGTCGAAGGTGTCCGGATCGGTGAACACCTTCGGATCGCGGTTCGCCACGCCGAGAAAGGTCACCACCAAGGAGTCGGCGGGGATGTGCTCGCCGCCGAGTTCGGTCTCGGTCGTGGTGGCCCGCGCCGTTCCCGCGAACGGGCTGTAGTACCGCAGCGCTTCCTCGATCGCCGCGGGGACCATGCTCCGGTCGGCACGAACCCTGGCGAGCCACTCCGGATGGCTGTCCAGGCACAGGATCGAGTTGCCCAGCAGCATCGTGGTGGTGATGTGCCCAGCGATCAGAAGTACGTTGGAGAAGTTCACCACTTCGTTGTCGCTGAGGCGTTCACCGTCCACTTCGGCCTGAACCAGCTTGGTGATCAGGTCTTCGCGGGGATTCCTCCTCCGGTCCTCCACGTGTTCGCGCAGGTAGTCGCCGAGTTTCGCGACCTGCTGCATCGCGTCCTGAAGCCGCTTCCGCTGCGTTTCGGTCCGGTCGACGAAGGAAAACTCCTGGGTGGCCTCCATCAGCGCGCTCCCCCATTCCCGGAACTTGTCCCGGTCCGAGGCCGGTACTCCGAGCAGTTCGGCGATGACGATGACCGGAAGCGGATAGGCCAGGTCGTTGACCAGCTCCATCCGGTTGCCGTCGGCCACTGCATCGAGCAACTCGTGGGTCAGCTCGGCGATACGTGGTTCCATATCGGCCACCACCTTCGGGGTGAAGGCATGGCTGATCAGCCCGCGGAGCTTCTTGTGCTCCAGCGCGTCCATCTGAATGAGGTTGCCCTCGCTGAACTGATCCGCGCCCTCCATCATCTCCTGGGGTACGACGCGCTGGGTGTTCGAGGAGAACGTCGCGGGGTTGGCCAGGACATGCTGGACCTCCTGATAGCCGTAGACGCACCAGATCCCGGCCTCCGCGTCGTAGCGCACCGGGGCTTCCGGCGCCTGGCCACGTAGCCAGAACTGCGCCTCGTGGATTCCCCAGGTGTCGGCCATGGATGTCATGTTTCGTCATCCTTTGCTAGATCGTAAGTAGAGATCCGCTTGCGGAAGCTCGGAAGCTCGGATCGGAGGTAAGTCGGCGGATATCGCGCTGATTCCCTGCGAAGTCATCAGCAGGCTCTGGCGGAGGGCTCTGACGGAGGGCTTTGTCCTGGGCTCACAGGGTTCCTTGCCGACGTGCACCAAGGAATCCGCGGCCGGGATGTCCATCCGGCCGGGCAGTCAGCTGCTCGTCGGTGGGGAGTGGGCCACATCGAAGACCGTCGTTTTCGGCCTCGCCGCAGCTTCCGGCGAGGCCGACGGCCGCACCCGCTACCCACCCGCACCACCGGCACGTGACACGGAGCGCATGCAGATTCAGCTGTCCATCAAACAGAAGTAGTGCTGCGGGACGGCTACGCGTCGGGCTTACGCGCGGCGACCCGCTCGACGACCCCGAGCTTGAACCGCTTCTGGTACTCGATGACGAATCCGGCCTGCTTGACCAGCGGGAGCGGCCTACGGGTCTGGTAGTCACCGCACTGTTTCAGCATGTTCTTCTCCAGCAGCCGCTGCCAGAAAAAGACCAGCTTGTGGTGGCTGCCCACATGGTCGAGCAACAGCAACTGCCCTCCGGGCCGCAGTACCCGGTACATTTCGGCGATCACCGGCCGTTCATCCGGCACGCTGCACAGCCCGAGCGTGCAGACGACCGTGTCGAACGAGTCGTCAGAAAAAGGCAGCTCATGGGCCTCTCCCTCCCGCAAGTCGACCTCTAGGCCCAACGCGGCGGCACGGTCCCTGGCCAGGTCCAGCATGGGCCGGCTCAAGTCGAACCCGGTCAGCGATATCCCTGCCGGATAGAATTCCAGATTCAGGCCGCTGCCGATGGCGACTTCGAGGACTTCCCCCTTTGCCTGGCCTGCCACCCAGGCGCGCCCGTCGTCGAGCAGCATGCGTTCGAGACGCGCGGCATCACGGTCGTAGCGGGGCGCGTATTCCTGCCACAGTTTGCGGAGCCGCACGTTCTGCTGGGTCACGTCGGTCACGTCGTTCTCCCCCTGTCACTTATCGAGCCGCCCCGCGCCGGCTCGGGCCAAAACCCACCCACCGTGGCGAGCCTCGCCGCACGGACGCGGCATGAGGGCAGCAATCCAGCGAATTCGTTTCATGCCGGCAAACTGCGCCGGAAAGCCGTGCCAACAGACTGTGCCAGAAAGTACCGCCAGGCACAGCTCCCCGACAGCGGATCGAGAGAAAGCGGAATGTCCCGGGCCGACTTGGCGTCCGCCGGCACGCGTACGCATCGGTGCTTCCGTGCCGCTCGAACGCGGAGGTTCATCAACGTACCCCACCGGTCCCCGGTGAGCCATATACGTAGGCGGCATCCGTAGGCCACATCGGCCGCATCCGCAGGCCACATCCGCCGCCGCGGGTCCGGCCCGCCAGAATCGGTGATCGTCCCGGAATTAGCAATTCCACCGGTTCCGCATGCGGGATATCGGGCTGCGCCTCGTCGTGCGTGACCAGCGGAAACTCACCGCCGTACCCGGAGAGCACGGAATTCCGCCGCAGGGCGGCGCGCCTTCTCGCTGTGCCCAGCGAGAAGCTTTCTGACCAGCAGGAATAACGAGGGAAGCGGGGGGAGGATCGGCAACATATTGCTTGACAGCCCGGGGAGCTTCGGGCAACGATCGGGCCGCAGTAGTCAGTCGTCGTAGGCCTGAGATACCCAACGGGGGGTGAGCCTGTGGACGTCAGTACGCCTGAATTACAGCAAATAGCTTCTCTCGTCTCTCCGTACGGCCTCGTATCCCGCACCACGGCCCTGCCGGTCGCCGATGGCGATCCGGAATTCGCCGTCCGCGTTTCCAGCATCGGTGACCCCTCGAAGGTTCTGCACAGCCTGAATGGCTGGCGCAACGACGGCGACATGGGGAATGTCCACGGCGTCGGCACCGCGCTCGCCGCCGAGCGGGCGAAACTCGTCTCGGTCGCCGAAGCCCTAGAGCGGTACTCGACCTGCTCCTGGCACGACGACGACATCAGCGTCGCCGCCGAGGACGAACTCGCCGACCGGGGCGAGGAATTCGTCTCTCCCAGGCGGTGGCCCCAGTGCTCGGAGCGCGAGCTGGCCCGTGCCGACTGCGGCCTGGTCCCTTACGACCCGGCCGTCCCGATCCGGTGGGTCCGGGCCTGGTCGCTCACCCGGCGCAGCCCCGTCCTCGTGCCGGCCATCACGGTGTACCTGCACATGGCGCCGCAGTCGCCGTCGGAGCTCTTCACCCGGGGAATCACCACGGGAGCGGCCGTTCACTCCGACGTCCGCAGCGCGGTGCTCGGCGGGCTGCTGGAAGTCGTGGAGCGGGACGCGCTCTCGCTCGCGTGGTTGCAGCGCCTGCGGCTGCCGCGACTGGACGTCGACCCGGAGCTGCTGAGGCCGCTCGTCCGCGCCTACCACGAGACCGGAACCGCACGTCACCTCGAGGTCCGGCTCTTCGACGCGACGACGGACTTCGGCATCCCCGTGGTGTATGCCGTGCAGCTTTCGCCCCACGAGGACCAGGTGGCGCAGATCGTCTGCGCGACGTGCGACGCCGATCCACAGCAAGCGGTGGCCAAGATCTACCGTGAGCTCGCCAGCCTGCGGGTGGCGCTGCGTCAGCGCGTGGGGGACGGGCAGGTGCGGCGGCCCGACGACGGGACCGTCAGCGTGACCGGCTCGGCGGCGTACAACGCCTCCGCCGAGCGGCGGCACGTCTTTTCGCACCTGTTGGAAGGCGAGCGGGACCTACGACGTCTCGAAGAGCTGCCCGGCCTGTCCGCTGAAGCGGACCCGCTGGCGGCCGCGGTTTCCCGAGTGGCCGCGCGGGGCGCCGAGGTACTCGTGGCCGACATCACCACGGACGAGGCGCGGCAAGTCGGCATGCACGCCATCAAGGTGCTGGTCCCCGAGGCCATGCCCCTGTCGTTCATACACAGCGAGCGCTACCTCGGCACGCCCAGGCTCTACGCCGCGCCGACGGCGATGGGCCACGAAAGCCACGGCGAAGAGTCGCTGAATCCGGAACCGCAGCCCTCCGCGTAGGCGGGGGCGAAGACAGCCGGCAGATAGGGGGAGAGAGCACGTGCAGTCAGACCAGTCGGTGGAATGCCTGTACCTGGTGCGGGACGCGTTCGGAGAGCAGTACGCCGACGCATACGCGGATCCGGCGGCATCGATTCGGGTGACCGGCAGTGAGCTTCCCGACGACGCGCGACTGTCGAGCGCCGCGATGATCGCGGCCGTGCACTCGGGGCGGGACGAGAAGCTGCGGGACGCACTCGACCAGTTCGGGTTCGAGCGGGGTGTCCCGACGGTAGGGGTCGAACTGCTCCCGACGAGGATCGTGTGCGGTCCGGCCGTGATCCCCGGAGCCACCGCCTGCTACTCCTGCTACCTGCGACGCGTCGAGCAGCACCAGGACCCCGCACGGACCGATGACGTGGGTGAGGCGACCCGGGACCTGCCGGAGGGCTTCGGCCGGATGCACCTCGCGGTCGCGCACGGCCTGCTGACGCTGGCGACGGCCGAACTGCGCGCCGGCCCCGAGGGGATCGGCGGCACGGTACGGACCTTCGGTCTGGTCGCGGGGGCGCTTTCGACCGCGTCGACGGTCGCGGTGGACCGCTGTGCGCGGTGCGGTGCCCGATGGGACGACCGCAGGACGGGTGTCGGCGCGGTGGCCGGTCTCATCTGACGTCTTCGCTGTGGGGGAGGAGTGCAATCGATGGGTGTGGAGCTGAAGGCGGAGACCCTCGGCAGGGTCGCGCGTCGGGACAAGCAGATCACTGTCCCCGTACGCCCTGCTCTGCGCAGGGGAGTACGGCTGCGTCGCTCCGGCGACGCCGTGATGCTCGACGGCGCGGACAAACGGCAGGCCTTCACCGGGAAGTTCGCGCGCGAGAGTCTCGGCAGGCTGGCCGCCGCCTGTGACGGCAGCGCCACGCATGCCGAGATCGGCGCCGCGGTGGGGCTCAGCGAGCCGCTCGTCCTCAAGTCCCTGGCGCTGCTGTGGGCATCGGGGGCCCTGGAAGAGGGCGCCCCCGCCGACGGAGATCCGGCGCATCCCGCGCGGTCGGCGGTGTCGCCCGAGCTCGCCTGTCTCCTGTCACGGCTCGGCAACTCCACCGGAGTGAACCCGTCCTGGACCGACGCCGCCGCGCGGCTCGGCCGCGCCAGCGTCCATGTGGCCGGGGACCGCTCCCTCGCGGAGGCCACGACGAGGTGCCTGGACGGCGTATGCGAGGTGGTCGACGACATCGACCGGATGCCGGGGGACGCGGAAGCCCTCGTCGTCTTCTTCGAGACCCGGCGGTCCCGGCCCGAGCTCACCGCACTACAGCGCCGATGTTGGCTGGAGAAGCGGGCCCTGCTGCGCGTCCGCGCCGACGGCACCTCGATGACCATGGGACCGTACGTGGACCCCGCGTTCACCCCCTGCCTGGAGTGCGGCGCGGCGGGCGAGGACGATCTGCCGGACGATCCGCCGCAACACGCCTGCGACCTCATCGCGGGCCTCGCCGCCCACCAGGTGCTCGCGCTCTTCTCGCGGTCGATCCGTACCTCTCTGCCGCTCGACGCGGGCATCGTCGACCTGACCACCCTGTCGACGCGCTACCGCCCGAGCGCGACCCGCCCCGGGTGTCCCACGTGCTCGTTCAGCAAGGGCACCACGGCGTCCGTGCCGCCCTCCAGCGCGGTGTACGAGGCGTCGATCGCCCTGCCGGTACGCAAGTTCCTGGACACCAACGGGCATCTGGCCCACTTTCATTCGAAGAACATGAACCTGCAGTGGCAGTTCCGCGACTGGCCCAGTTGCCCGCGGGTGACGCTGCCCACAGCGGACGTGTCGAGGCTGGCAGGAACGCCGTCGCCCATGGCGGATCGCGCCGACGTCGGCCGGCCCGAGGTCGCCCTGATGCTCGCGGTCGCCTTCGGTATCCGCCAGCGGTCCGACGGCTGGGTGCAGCGGTGGACCGCGGCCGGCGGCAACATCGGCTCGGCGACGGCCTACGTGGTGAGTCGCGACGAGTCCGTGCTGCCCGTGGGCGGGTACGCGTACCGCGAACGGGACCACGACCTCGCTCGGCTCACCGGCAAGGCGCTACCGGGCGAGAGTCCGCTGCTGCTGGTCGTCACCGCCAACCTCAAGAAGATGGGTGCCAAGTACGGCACGTTCGGGCTTCGGATTTCCTTCTGTGACGGCGGCGTCGCCCTGTCCGCCGCCCGGAAGGTCGTCGACCGGCTGAACCTGGGCTACTCACTGGTCACGGACTGGGACGACCACGCCCTGAGCGAGTACCTGGGCCTCTCCACCGACGAAGAACCCATCACAGCCGTCATGGAGGTGGGCTGAACCATGCGAACCGACTCCTCCAAGATGGAGCCGCTGCTTGCGGCCTTCGCCCAGCGGACCCGTACGAGCGACGGCCTCGCGGCAGACCGGTCGCCGATGCCGTTCGCGGATGCCCTGCCCGTCGACATCGACGAGCAGGCAACGGGTTCCGGTCAGCCCCTCGACCTGCACGACACCCTGCAGGCGCGCCGGTCGTCCCTGCAGTACGGGGACGCACCCGTGCGCACGGACCTGATCCTGAGGTGGGTGCGCGAGGCGTTGTCACGTGATGCCGGCGACTGGGCGCTCGACGACGACATCGGCCCGCTGGAGGCATTCGTCTTCGCGCTGCGCAGCGAGGGTGAGCCGGCCGGGGTCTACCGGGTCACCGCGCACGAGGCGTCGTTCATCGCCCCGGCCTCGGCCATCGGCGATCCCGAACTTCTGGGTATCCAGCGTGAGTTCGCCGATGCGGGCGGGATCGTTACGGTCTGCGCGAACCTCGACGCCGCGGACTCGTGGGCGGGCGCGCACGGTTTCCGCCTGTGCGCGGTACGCGCCTCCATGTCTCTCTACGACTTCCATCTTCGCTGCCAGTCCGACGGGCTCGTCGGCACCATCTTCGGTGGCTTCATCGGCGCGGCGGTCCGGAACCTGATCCAGAGCGACGGTGTGACCAGACACCCCCTGCTCGCCGCTACGTATGCCCACCCTCTGCCGTGATCGCCGTACGACGAAAGTGAGTGAGTGAGTTGATGTCCTACGGGGGTGCGTCGCCGTCCGGCGGCGCGGTCCTTGCTCGCCCGGACGTATCCGCGTTACGGACGAAGCACGGCGCATGGATCGGCTTCGGCGCCACGTCGTCCTTCACGGTCAAGGGCGCGGCGGCCTTCGACGTGGTCTCGACGCTGCTGGACCGCTCCGACGGCAGCCGCAGCGGCGATGACCTGTTGAGTGAGTTCCCGGCCGGATCGCGCGTCGCGGTGTCGCGCGTGCTCCACGCGCTGGTGGCCCGCCGGTGCGTGACCGTCCTCGACGCGCCGCTGAGCCAGCACATCGGCGCCAGAGGCCCGGCGTCGGAGTGGCTGATTCCGTACTTCTCGCAGTTGACGGACGACCCGGTGCGCGCGCTGGACCGCGTGCTCGCCACCCCCGTCCACCTGTACGGCCGTCCCGACTGGCTCGCCCGACTGCGCCAACTCCTCGCAGCACAGCCGCTGTTCGGGATGAGGGTCGAGTTCCACACGGTCACGGACGAGGACCAGGTGCCGCACTGGGAGGACGCCGGTCTGGCCGTCGTCGACGCGGACGGCCTCCCCTACGAGCGCACCGTGCGCCTGCAGGACGCGTTGCTCGACCGGGGCCTGCCGCACGGCATCGTGGGCGAGGTCTGCGGGCGCCGCTGGATTCTCTGGTCCGACGACGAGTCGACCGGTTGCTGGGAATGCCTGTGCCGGTACGGTCGCACGGCAGAGTCGGCCGCTCCGCCCGAAACCGCGTCGACCGTGCCGGACGACAGCGCCGCCGCCGCACTGATACACGCGATCTACCAGCGCGGTGCCGGGCTCGGCGAGCACGCGGCAGCAGCGGTGTCGATCCCCCTCGAACCGGGCCCCCCGACGGTGAAAGAGCATCCGGTGTGGTCGGTCGCGGGCTGCCGCTGCCACCGGGCGGTGGTGCCACAGGCCGCCGACGGCGAGCGCGACGGCCCGGCGGAGGCGCTGATCCGCAGGAACATCGTCAGTCCCGAGGACGACGACCGGCTGGACGACGACCACGAGCGGATCATCGAGACGCTGCGCAGCTGGACGGACGAATTCGCCGGCCCCTTCCGGTACTTGGACGGCGGCGACCTGCCCCAGGTCCCCTTCGGACAGGCCCGGGCCACCGCCCTCGTCGGACTCGCCGGGGAGTGCCGGGTCCGCGAGCTCACCGCCGCCACGCTGTCGTCCCGGGAGGCCCTGTATCAGGCGGCGCTGAACGCCCTCGAAATGTTCGCCGCCCGGCCCGACGCGCAGCGGCCGGACCTGGGCGCCGGATGGACGCTGGACGAGGCGGTCTACCGCGCGCTGCTGAGGCGGTCGCTGGCACGGTCCGTGGACGACGCCGAGTGGGTGCCGGTCTGCGATGACGACCTGGGCCACGACGCGTGCGCCGGACTCAGCCGGTACATCCAGGGATGCGTCGCCCGCACCCATGGCCACGAGGCACCGCAGTGGACCGGCACCCGCCTGCCGGACGGCATCCACCGGGTCTCCGGGCGCGTCGCCGGGAACGTGGTCGCGCGGGGCGCGGGCGCCTGTTACGCGGAGGCCGTCTCCACCGCGCTGCTCGGGCTGGTCAACGACGACGACCTCCTGGTCCCGGTCAACCCGCACTTCCTCACCTGGCCCGAGGTGTGGCGGCACCTCGCACGGCCGGAGTGGGCCGAGGTGACCGCGCGGGCGGTTCCCTTCGCGCGAGGCAAGGTCCGACTGGTGGAGGTCATATGAGTGTGGAGGTCATGAGTACCGAGACGCGGGCTCCGTTCGCCGCCGGTCTGCTCTCCGCTCTGTCGGCCGGGAGCGGCACACCGGAGCCCACGGAGGTACTCCTCGGCCCGCTGACCGGCCCCACGCGGGTACGCGCCGACGGAAGCGGTCCGGGGCGGGGCCTGGCAGTGCTGTTCTGGTGCGGCGGCGTCCACGTCCTGGCCTACGATCCGGGGCACGAGCGCGGCGGCGGATGCCCGCGGTGCCTGGCGTGGTTCCTCACCAGGAACGTGGACTCTGCCGAGCTGCCGTACGAGACGCCGTACGAGGAGGAGTCCGGGAGCGGCTCCGGGGAAGCCACGCGCGGCCACACGCTCTGGCAGCAGGCCGGCCCCGCGTTGCGCACGACCGTCACCCGTATCGCGACACGGCTCCTGCGGGAAGACTCCCCCGCGGGCACGCTCGTCACGGTCGACCGCCTCGGCGGCGCGGTGCGCCAAGGGCAGGTACCGCCGAGGACGGGATGCCCCGCACGCCCCTCGGCGGCGGCCACGACCATGGTCGCGTTCGGCTCCGCGCCCGAGCTGCTGCAGAAGTCCGACGGGGCGCTCAGGGCCAGCCGTCCACTGCCGCCGACGCTCACGTCCGACTACCTGGGACCACACTCCCTGTTCCGGGAACCGCTGGTCGATCTGGACGGCCCCGTCCCCACGGCGCAGATCGGCCTGCCACTGGGCAACGGCACACTGGAACCCGGGATCGGACGCTCCCGGAGCTTCGCCACGAGCCGGACGACAGCGGTGCTCGAGGGCCTGGAGCGCCACACGGGCTTCTGCCACCAGCCGTCCGCCGGCACCGTGCAGGCCTCGCTCGCGGAGCTGGGGGAACGGGCCATCGACCCCCGCACCCTCGGCTACCACTCCGCCGAACAGTACGCGCGGGAGGGCTTCCTCTGGGCGCCCCTGGAGGCGTCCGAACCGGTGGAGTGGGTACCGGTCACGCCGGTCGGCGAAGGACCCGCCCGCTACCTTCCTGAGGTCGCGCTCTCGTGGGTGCGCCGCACCGGAAAGCGGAAACCGTTCTTCTACGACACCTCGAACGGTTTCGCGCTGGGCCAGAGCCACGAGGAAGCGACCCTGCACGGGCTCTTCGAGATCGTCGAACGGGACGCGTTCCTGCTCACCTGGTACCGCAAGCTGCTGCTGCCCGAACTCACCCTGGGCCCTGCCGACAGCCACATCAGGGAGCTGATGGAGCGCGTCGAGGTGGTCACGGGATTTCGCGTCCGCCTGTTCTGGGCGACGTTGGACATCGGCGTTCCTGTCGTGCTGGCACTCGCGCAGCGCGACGCCGGCTCGGGGCCCTGCACGCTCGTGTCGACCGCGGCAAGCCTGTACCCGCGGGCGGCGGCCGAGTCGGCCATCTTCGAGGTGTCTGCGCGCGTGGCCTCCATACGGGTCGTGTTCGACGACGACCCGGTGCACAGACAGCGGCTGGCGGAGGACTTCGACTCGGTGGTCGACATGGACGACCACAGTCTGCTCGGCGCTCTGCCCACGTCCCGGGAGTGGTTCGCGTTCCTGACGACGCCGGACAGGCCCGAACTCAGCCTCACGGCGGCGGCCGCGAGGGCCCCGAAGTTCGACACCCTCGACAAGGACCTCGACTACGTGCGAGCGCAGATCGAGACCACCGGCAGTCATGTGTACGCGGCCGACGTCACGACGCCGGAGCTGCGCTGGCGCGGGCTGGTGTGCACGCGCAGCTTCGTGCCCGGATGCGTGCCGATGACGTTCGGGCACGGCACCCGGCGTCTTGAGGGACTGCCGCGGCTCCACAGCGCATCGCTCCCCTATGCCTCCCAGTTGCCTGACGGCATGAGCCCGGCGGACGTTCCGCCACACCCGTTTGCGTAGCCCGCTGTCGGTAAGACAAGGAGAACCTGTTCGTGCGATCGGATGAGCCTTCACGGCCCCCGGCTGAATCCACCGCGAGGGTCAGCCCCTACGTCCTCTTCCGGCGTAGCCGGCTGCCTCTGGCCGAACTCGAGGACCTCCGGTTCGACGAGGCCTGGGCGCGGATCGACGAGAGTCGCCGCCTCCAGGAGGACTGTGTGCAGCGTGCGGGCGAGGTGTCCGATCGGCTGGCCGCGTGCGTACCGCACGTGGATCAGACGGTGCGTGCCGAGCTCGTCCGGCTGCGTCGCGACGTCTACAACCAGCGTGCCGATCCCGCGGCGCGGCGCATGGGCGTCGTGGAGCCGCACCTCGACGCCGACACGCTCGCCGGGGTGCGGGAGTGGTTCGACCTCGTACAGCGCGCGCGACGGCATGAGGACGAGTCGCGGTCGCTGTTCGACGACAGGATGCGGTCGGCACGCGCCGGTTTCGCCCGGCTCTTCGAGCACGACTCGATGGCGCGGAGCATCCAGCTCTCGGGCGACCAGCTCTACGAGAGCCTGCGCCGGTACACCTCGGGCGAGATGGGCTCGGTCAAGCCGAGCCGGTTGCGGGTCCTCGAATCCTCGCTGGTGAACTTCGCCTATCGCGCCGCGCTGAAGCCGTCTCCCTTCGGCCGGTTCACCGAGGTCGGAGCCTTCCCGACGGATCTGCCCGAGGCCGGCCACGCCGTGTCCGAGCCCCGCACGTACTCGACGTCGACGCTGAACCGGGTGCTGGTGAACTGGCTGTCCACCGGGTTGCGACGGGTCGAAGGCGGCATCGACCTCTGCCAGGTGCTGCTGAACTCGTCGCTGCGGGTCGACGACAAGATGATCGAGTTCGTCGGGCTCGTGGCCGACACCTCCGAGCACGGCCTCTCGGAGACGGTCGTCAGGCTCAAGCGCGGCGGGGTCGTCGACCGCGTCCTGGCCGTCATGGACGGCGGCACGGCTTCGGTGCCCGAGGTGCTCGCGGCGCTGACCGAGCTGACCGGCAACGACGAGGCCAGCAGGAAGGCCCTGCGCACGCTGATGCGGATCGAGCTGCTGTATGTCAGCCCCGGCTTCGATGAGCAGGACCCCGCGTACTCCGAGAGGCTCGCGGGCGTCCTGAGCGCGGGGACGACCCGGCCCGTTTCCATCCTGAGCGGCCATCTCGCCACTCTCAGGGAGCTGGAGACGACGCTTTCCGACGCGCCGGCGGAGAAGCGCGGGCCGCTGCTGCGCGCAGCGGACCAGGCCATCACCGACATCGCAGAGGTCTGCGAAATGGAGTCGCCCCCTGCGGAGATCTCCAGGGCGCCGGTGTACGAGGATCTCTGGACGCCCGACAGGCCCGCCACCTGGAGCCGGGATGCCGTGGCCGCGAGCGTCCCCGCGCTGGAGGGCCTGTGGCGGCTGTCGTCGATGCTCGACTACGGCCAGACGAAGCGTCTCGGCGTGTACCACTTCGCTGCCACCACGTTCGGAGACCGCGAGACCGTGCCCCTCCTGACGTTCTTCGAGAAGCTCGTACAGCTCTCGGAGGCCGAGCAGGACGCGGTGTTCTGGGGGCACGCATCGTCCGCTGCCGGGACCTTCGTGGCGCAACGCGAACAGGCCCTCCGCGACCTCGGCGAACAGTTCGTGCCCGAGGACGGCGTCGTCAGGCTGACGCCCGAGGCGCTCAAGGACGCGTGCGCGGGCGTGGACGACTGCGTCGACCCCGACTCGATCACCTTCCGCGTCCAGTTCGCGGGCGGCACCCCCTCTCCCGACCTCGTGGTGAACGGCGTCCTGACCGGATACGGCGTCTATTTCTCGCGCTTCAGCTCGTTCATCGAGGGGTCGTCGGCGGCCGCAGAGGACTGGACGCTGCGGTCCGCTGTCAGGGAACACCTCCGGAAGGCCTTCCCGGGGCAGGTGGACCTGAACATGGTCGCCGGGCTCAACTTCAACCTGCACCCGCCTCTCACCGACCGGACTCTGAACTATCCCGGCACCTGGCCCACCGCACCGGAGCTGAAGGCCTACAGCCTCGACAAGCTGATGATCCGGATCGACCACGCCCACCGCGGCCTGTGCCTCTGGGACCCCGAGCTCGACGAGCCCGTCAATCTGACCCCGATGAACTTCATGCTCCCCATCGTGGTTCCGGTCCTCTACAACCTGCTGGAAGTCCTCAGTCCGACGATCCGGTACAACTACGCGCCGATGGACGACATCGGCCGGGCGATGGGGCATCGCGGGTACCCGGGCTCTTCGCCGCGGCTGATGGTCGGTGACGTCGTCGCCAGCCGGCGCACCTGGACGGTGCCCGCACGCGACATCCCCGGACTGTCCGAGCTGAGCAAGGACTCCTACCCGGCGTTGCTCCGCTTCGACCAGTGGCGTCGCGAACAGGGCCTGCCCCAGCACGTGTTCGTACTGACTCAGCGTCTGGACGAGTACAACCTGCTGTCCGGGCTGGTCGAGGAGATCCCGAGGGACTGGTCCGACTTCAGGCATCTGACACGGGCAAGTGTCCACAAGCCCATGTACGTCGACTTCCGTAATCCCTATCTGGTGCGGAGCTTCGCGAAGTCCGCGCTGACGCGGGACGACGTCTATGTGTCCATTCGAGAGTGCATACCGGCCCCCGACGAATACGGCGGTCCCGGACCGGCGGCAGCAGAGGAGTTTTTCGTTGAGCTCTACAGAGACTGAGCGGACCAGTGAGTGGTCACCGCTCCACATCTATCTGCCGATGTCGCTGCAGCCCGGCTTCCTGCGGGATGTGATCCACCCGGTCGTGCGCGAGGCGGGGGTGCGCAATCGCTTCTGGTACTTGCGGTACTGGCAGGGCGGTCCGCACATCAGGTTCCGGCTCCACAAGGCTTCGGAGCAGACCGTCGAGTGGGTACGCAGCAGGCTGACCGCGGCGATGCCCGCACTCGACGCCGAGCAAACCGCCGAGTACGCACAGCAGTCTGCCCACCAACCCGGCCTGGCCGAACTCGAAGGGGCGAAGCCCGAAGAAGTCAGGGCACCGGGCACCGTCGAAGCGGCCCGCTACTCACCCGAGTACGCAAAGTACGGCGGCACCACGGGACTCCGCATCGCCGAAGAGCTCTTCCGCTCGACGTCGACCGCCGTGCTGGACCTCCTCGCCGGTCTGACGGATCGCCAACTCACGGCGTCGCCGGCAGGTCCGGCCATTCGCGTCATGGCCATGTCCCTCAAAGGCTCCGGGCTGAACATGGCGCAGAGCCAGGACTTCCTCAGCGATTACGAGGAGAACTGGCGCAGATGGGTACCGCCCGGGTACGAGGAGCACTGGGCGGCCATGTACGAGAAGACGCGGAACAGGGTGACGAACCTGTGCGGCGCGGTCTGGCGCGACGGAACCACCGACGTTTTCCACGACACCTATGCCGCTGCTCTGCATTCCACACGGATGGCGCAGGCCGAATCGTCGGAGGGGAATCTCGCGGAGCTCGTACTCGACGAAACCCCGTATGCACACTGCGTGGCCAACTACATTCACACCACGAACAACCGGCTGGGAATCCTTCCCGCGGCAGAGGCGTTTCTGGCGTACGTAATCCAGCGCTCGCTGACTGAACTGCGGGGCACCACACCGGACCCGAACGGAATCCGGTGATCCGTTCGTGACTATTTGATTTTCTCGCTTCTTATCCTCACAACTACCGTTCTTTCGCAGTAAGATGGATACGTACCAGGAACCACGAAGGGAGGTGTTCCAAGTGGATGCTGTGGAGGAGCTCGACCTGAATGCGCTGGAAATCTCGGATCTGATTGAGGATTCGAACTACAGCGACGAGACGCTGTCGCAGGCCATGGCGGCGTCGACCACGACCACGGGCTGCACGACCAGTTCGTGTTCGTCGTCGTCGTCCTGACCGGACAGCTAGAAAGTCACTGTCGGCGGGCGCCATTCAGCGAATGCGCGCCCGTCGGCAGCGATGTACCCGGAGGCTCTGATTCCCCTCGGCAAGGTGCATCGTGACCATGGAGGGTTCATGTGCACGTCTTTGTGACGATCCCCCTCGACGAGGGGGACACGACGCTGCCGCAGAGCATCCGCGGTTTCCTCAACGACCTGTTCGGGCCGGAGCAGCCGGCCTGGCCCGGTGACTACTACTTCGTGCGCACCTGGGAGCGGGGGCATGGGCGCGACTGCCTGCAGATCAGCCTCCAGTCCGACACGGCCACCGCCGACGAGGCGCGTGACCGGCTCCAACGTGCGGCGGACGCCCGCGGCTTCCGGCCGACCGTGAGGGAGCTCCCCTACGAGGAGATCCCTTCACCGTTGTGGAACTCCGGGATCGGCGGGGACGGGTTCGACGCCGCGGCCAAGCGCCTCTACCGCGCGGTGGCCCCTATCCTCGCCCGGAGCGTGTCGGCGATCGGCGACGACAAGGTCAAGGCGTACCTGCTGGCGCTGGACCTGATGGTCGCGAACGCGGCAGCCACCGTGCTGGAGTCCGAACAGCGACAGCTGTCCTCTCGTGGTTTCGACGAGCTGCTCAGTCTGCGCATGCTCAGCTATCGGTCACACTACGAGGGCGCCAAGAACGCGCTGGCCAAGGATCCCGATTCCTTCGAGCGTCGCTGCGCGGCGTACTACGACAAACTCGGCCCACATGTCCGGGAATTCATCCGAAGCTGTGCGGCGTCACCGGTGACCGCCCTCGATGACGAGTCGGCACGCGCCTGGGTGGATGTCGTACGGCAGCACTTCGGAGCACTGCGCGAAGAGTGCCGCGCCGGTCTCATCACCCATTTCGGCCCCACTCTCGACGACTTCAGCGAGCACCACGACGATCACATGTCTCCCAGCAGCTTCCACGCGCAAAAGCTGTCCGCGGAAATGTCAGATCTGCTGCATCGGAGCCCGGACTTCCTGGCGTACCGAATTCAGGCGAGCCTGCTGTACAGCTGCCTCCACACGATGGGATTCAGCCTGGCCGAACGGTTCCTGTTCTGCTACATTCTCGCGCGCGCCAACGAGGAAGTTTCGGGAAAATCCACCGAGGAGCTGGCGCAAGGACTCGATGCCGTCGCCCGGGAACTCGCGAATCGGCAGCCCGTCACCACGAGCCACCGGGATCAGAACACCATGAATCCGGTGAAGAAATTGTCAAGCAGATCTAGGAATTAGCGGGGTGAATCATGCGCATTACGCTCGTTAATGTGCCGTGGAGTCCGATCGGGTTTCCCTCGGTGGCTCTCGGCCTGCTCAAGAGCCTCACCCTCAAGGAGTTTCCCGACGCCCAGGTCGACGTGGTGTACGGAAACCTCGACTTCGTCGACTGGATCGTCTCCCGTCGCCCCGACTTCAGCTACGAGGACTATCGGTACTACGACCTCGAAAGCTGTTACATCGGCACCGGCGACTGGGTGTTCTCCTCGGCCCTCTACCACGATCCGAAGTGGAAGGTTCCGGAGTTCCTCGAGCAGTTCGGCCCCCAGGCGGCGGTCGACGGCCAGGATCTGGCGCACGGCACGACCGAGGAAAACCAGATGCGGACCACGCTCTGGCTGCACGAGCACATCGAGGAGTTCACCGACGAACTCGCCCGCCGGATCGCCGCCGGCGAACCCGATGTCGTCGGCTTCACGACCACATTCCAGACCCTCACCGCATCCATGGCGGTCGCCCGGCGGCTCAAGGAACTCTCGCCCCGGACGGTGACCGTGTTCGGCGGCGCCAACTGCGAAGGGTCGATGGGCGAGGCGCTGCACCGCAACTTCGACTTCGTCGACTACGTGGTCCGCGGCGAGGGCGAGCTGGCCTGGCCGGGGCTGCTGCGCTCGTTGACGGACGAGGCGGCCTTCGAGACCGTGCCGGGGCTGTGCTGGCGGGACGAGAGCGGAGCCTCGGTGTACAACGCCGTGAGCACCAAGCCGCTGCCACCCGCCGCGATGGTGCTGCCTCACTACGACGAATACGTCGAGCAGTTCGCGAAGTCACACGCCCGGTTCTGGCTGGAGCCCAGGCTGATCCTCGAGAGTTCCCGCGGCTGCTGGTGGGGCGAGAAGCACCACTGCACCTTCTGCGGCCTGAACGGCGCCAGCATGATGTTCCGCAGCAAGCGGCCCGACCAGTTCATCGACGACCTCGTGACGCTCGCCAATCGCCACCGGATCCTCGACGTGATGCTCGTGGACAACATCCTGGACATGGCCTACCTGGACTCGATGCTTCCCGCACTTGCCGAGGCCGATATCGACCTCCGGCTGATGTACGAGATCAAGGCCAACCTGCGCTACGAGCAACTCGAGGTCATCTCCAAGGCCGGCGTGGTCTGCGTCCAGCCCGGGGTCGAGAGCCTGAGCAGCAAGGTGCTGAAGCTCATGGACAAGGGTGTCTCCGGCTGCCTGAACGTGCGCATGCTGCGGGACGCCGAGTCGCTGGGCCTGACCGTCGCATGGGCCTACCTCTACGGTTTCCCCGGGGAAACCGCGGAGGACTACACGAAGATCATCGAGCAGTTCCCCAAGCTGCACCACCTGGAGCCGGCCGGCGGCGACGACCGGCTCGCGGTCCAGCGGTTCGCCCCGTACTTCGAGAACCCCTCGCTCGGGTTCCAGGAGCGGTGGGCGGCTCCTCAGTACGGACTCACCTATGACCTTCCCGAGAAGGAACTGTTCGACATCGCGTACATCTTCAAAGCGACGCACCAAGGTATCGGGAACGACACGGCGTGGAAGCTGCGAGCCGCCATGGGCGAGTGGCGCGACGCGCGCTGGCGCAGCCAGCTGTCGTACTTCGAGACCGCGGAGGGCATCACGCTCACCAACACCCGGCCCGGCTTCGACTGGGACGTCATTCAGCTCACCACCGACATCGAGCTCGCGCTCTTCCAGTTGCTCGACCAGCCGAGGACGCTCGAATACCTGGAGCGCCAGTGCGCGAAGCGGTTCGGGCAGTCCGACATCAGCTCCGTGATCGACCGATGGATGGAGCTGGGCCTGCTCTTCACGGACGACGGCCGCATGATCCACGTCGTCACGAAGGACCGCAACCAGAGGTTCATGCAGATCCGGGTGGGCCAGGGACTGGCGGCGCTGTCGGAGGCCGACCGTCCGTCTTCAGAGTCCGTAGCAGTGTGAAAGGTGAGGCTGCCGTGCCGACGATGAACGATGCCGCGACAATCCCCGGTAACGGGTTCGACGTCCGGTTCAGCATGTGGCGCCACGGTGACGCGACGGTACGCGCGATGCCGGACATGCACCTCGGCGACCGCGTGCTCGGCGCAGACGTCGCGGACGAGGCGCGCCGGATCTACCAGTCCGGCGCGCGGTTCGTGTCGATCGAGCCCACCGTCGATCTCGGTGGACGAGCAGGGACGGAGCACGTCATCCCCGCGCTCTCCTTCATCCGCGATCTCACCAGCTACGGCGTGGAAGTGGACTGGCGGGCACGGATGACGGCGCCGGACGGTCCCGAGTGGTGGGTGTTCAGCCACCTCTTCCCCCCGTCGGTTCTGGAGGGGCCGCGCGGTGCCGAGGCACTGAACATCTGGCGGGCGAGGTACCACGTAGGCAGGTGCTTCTTCCGTCGAGGTCCCGGATTCCTGCAGATCCGGGACCGGCGCCACGCCGGTTTGCGCCGGCTCACGGTCTCGGACGGTGCCCATGTTTCCGCGATCGAGTCGCTGCTGGCCGACCGCGGAGCGGACTCCGTGCCGACCGCGGTGATGTCGGTGTTCGAGAAGCACCACCTGGTCATCCGGATCGGCGGCGGCGTCTGGTGGGCGCCGTACCGGCTGCGGCGCTGGGCTTCGCCGTCCTGGGAGGTATGAGCATGTACATCAGCATCGTCCTGTGGAACCTGAAGAACTCGGACGCCACGGTCGAAAGCCTTCGCGAGTACCTTCGTGACTACGCGGTGGACGCGTTCTCCACGCTCAAGGGGATGCGGATGAAGACCTGGTTCGCGGACTCCGAGAGGGGTTACTGGGGGGCGGTGTACCTCTGGGACGGCGTGAACATGGAGAATCCGCTGTCGGTGAGCCGGGCGATCGAACTCATCGGCTACCCGCCGACGACCACCAGCGTTTTCGCAGTCGAGGCGATCGCAGAAGGCGTCAGCGTGATCGAGTCGTTCGCGGGCGTCGGCCGCGCCTTCGAGGAGGCGTCCGCCACGGACCCGGTCGGTGAATCGCCGTAAGTTCGCCCCCCGGTAGGCGGCTCGCCAAGAAGCCAGGTCGGACGTTTTCCGACCTGGCTTCTTGGTGCTCGATCGGGGTGGCTGAGCGTCAGTTCTCCGGGTGGTGGACGGAGAACACCGTGTAGGCGTGCGGATCGGGTTTGGCGAGTTCGGCGGCCTTGTCGCGGTAGTACTGGACGTCGGGGTCGCCCATGGTCGCCTTGATGTCGGCCTTGCTGCGCCACTGGGCGTAGTAGACGAGGCGCTTGCCGTCGAGGCTGGTGAGGATATTCACCGAGATGCACCCCGGGCGGTGCCGGATGAAACGGTCGGCGCCCTCGCTCATCACTTCGGCCAGTTCCTTCTGGCGGTCGGGCTCCACGTCGAAGACGTTGATCATGGCAAAGGTGCCGTCGTCGGTGCGGATCACGGTTTCACTCATGGGGTCTGGTTCCTTTCCTGGCCTGCGCGGGCGGGCCTTTGGGGTCATCGGGGTCATGAGGGGCTTCGGGACGGACAGGCGGTGGCGGGCTCGTTCAGTGGAGCGCGGAGCCTGCCATGCGCGTGGTGGAGGTGGATCTCGCGGACGGGGCCGTCGCCCATGCGCGCGCCACCTCGACGGCCTGGGCCGGGTTGAGGCGGGGATCGCAGTGGGAGGTGGGAACGGGCTTCGCGGAAACGGAGTGCGTCGGAGTCAGTTCCGCGACGTCGTCCCAGACGCACTCCGTCACGTCGTACGGGGTGGTTTCGAGGTGGAGGCCGGCGGGGGTTCCGCCGGCTTCGGTGACGGCCGTAAGGAAGGCTCGGACCTCGGTGCGGAGTGACCGGACCGACCGGACCTTCGCGCCAGTTGGTGACTTGACGGTGTTGCCGTGCATCGGGTCGCACAGCCACCCGACGGGGTGGCCGGCGCGGTGCACGGCGGAGACCAGGGGCGGGAGTGCGGTGGCGGCCGTCCGGGCGCCCATGCGGGCGATGAGCGTGAGCCGGCCGGGCTCGCGCGCCGGGTCCAGGCGGGAACATAGGGCGAGCAGTTCGTCCGACCGGGTCGTCGGGCCGACCTTGCAGGCGACGGGGTTGGCCACGTGCGCCAGCATCATGGCGTGCGGGCCGTCCGGCTGCCGGGTCCGCTCGCCGATCCAGGGCAGATGGGTGGAGGCCAGCAGGGTGTGGCCGGTCGGGGTGCGGCGCAGCAGCGGCAGCTCGTAATCGAAGACGAGCGCTTCGTGGCTGGTCCACACCGGCGCGGCGGTGGACGGCGTCCCGGCGCTGGTGCGCTGCCGCAGGCAGGTGAGGGCGCGGGCCGCGGCGTGGTAGCAGTCCAGCATCCGTTGCGCGTCGGCCCGGCGCGCCAGTGGGGTGGGTTCGGGGGCGTTGACCAGGTGGCCGCGGTAGACCGGCAGGGTCAGGCCGGCGACCGTTTCGGTGCTGGCGCTGCGCGGTTTGGCGAACTGGCCGGCGATACGTCCGATGCGCACCACCGGCGTGCCGGTGCCGGCCTCCATCACCCCGGCGAGGGCGTCGAGCAGTCCGGCCTTGCGCGCGACCGCCGGCGGTGCGCACTCGGCCGGGTCCTCGGCGCAGTCGCCCGCCTGGATCACCTGGTAGTGACCGGCCGCGGCCCCGGCGAGCAGGGTCCGCAGCAGGCGGACCTCCTCCCAGGTGACCAGGCCGGGCAGCCGGGCCAGTTCGGCGCCGACGGCCGCGGCCTGGACGGGATCGGGCCAGTCCGGCTGCTGTTCGGCCGAGCCGATGTCCCAGGGGCCGCGCTCGCCGCGTGCCACGAAGGGACCGTCGGCGGAGCGGAGCGCGGGCTGTGGGGCGCCGGGTGAGAGGGGCACCCGGGTCATAGGTGTCCTCCTTCTGTGCGGTGCGTACTCGTACCGTGCGTACTGGTGCGGTGCGTTCTGGCTCGCCTCATAGGACCGGTGACTCCCCGGGCGGCAGGCGGCGGGCCAGGGTCAGGCCGTCCGCGATCGGCAGCATGACCAGCTGGACGCGTGGGTCGCGGCGGGCGTGGGCGTTGAACTCGCGGATGGCCGCGGCCTTTTCGCCGGGCCGTTCCGCGATCACCTCGCCGCTGAAGAGGGTGTTGTCGACGAGGAGCAGCGCGCCGGGACGCAGCCGGGGCACCAGTTCCTCCCAGTAGCCGAGGTAGCCGGGCTTGTCGGCGTCGATGAACGCCAGGTCCAGATGCGGCTCGGCGGGCAGCGCGCGGAGGGTGTCCAGTGCGGGCCCGAGCCGTAGCTCGATGCGGTCGCCGACCCCGTCGCGGGCCCAGAAGTCGCGGGCGAGAGCGGTCCATTCGGCCGAGACGTCGCAGGTGATCAACGAACCGTCGGCGGGCAGACCGCGGGCCAGGCAGAGCGAGGAGTAGCCGGTGAAGGTCCCGACCTCGACGATGCGGCGGGCGCCCAGGAGGCGCACCAGGAAGGTCAGCAGGGCGCCCTCCTCGGGCGCGACCACCATGTGTGCCTGGTCGGGGATCGCGGCACTGGTGCGCTCGATCACCTCGGCCAGGAGCGGGTCGGGGGTCATATTGCCCTGGTCGAGCAGGTAGCCGTGCAGCTCGGGGGTGAGCGTCAGGTTCCTGGGGGTCAGCGTGTCGTTCCGCAGCATGGGTTCTCCCGGGTGGGTAGGGGCAAGGCGGCGTACGGGCCGCGGCGGGCGCGGGTCTCAGGCGGGCAGGTCTCGGCCGGGGTGCCGCCATGCGCGGTAGGCGTGGCGTACGGCCTCGGTGTCCACAGGGGCCTGGTCGATGAAGGACCGGAGATCGCCCGCACAGTGCAGCTCGAAGCGGCGGCGCCGGGACGGCTGCCCGTGCTCCCTGACGAAGTACAGGACGGTCGAGCCCTCGGGGCCGCCCTCGTGGGGGTTGTGTCCGCCGCCCTCCCACAGCAGGCCGGCCTCGGAACGCCAGGCCGCGACGAGGTGCGCGAGCAGACCTCGGCTCGGCCGGCCCACGACGAACGCGGTGTGGTCCTCAAAGCCGTGCGCGACTTCGGATGCGGCTATCGACCGGTCGAACGTGCTGCTGTCGCGGGGGAAGAGGAACACCTCGACCGCCGGATGGCGCCGTCCGTCCGGTAATTCCAGCCGGAGCCGCGTGAGGTGGACGTCGCAGCGCGCCGGGTCGAGACCGTGGCGTTCGCTCAGCCTGCGGCGCACCACCGTGCTGGGCACGGTGGGGAGCGGTGCCAGGCCACGCTGTTCCAGATGGCGCAGCCCCGCGGCGAGGGTCAGCGGAAACAGCAGTACGGCGCAGTGGTCGAACACGCAGTTCTGCTCGGTGAGGGACGTGGCCGCGCCCTCCGCGACGGCCGGTTCGAGAAGCGATGACACCGAGGCCGTCGAAGCGCGGCGGGCCTCGTGGATCGCGTCGTCAAGCCGCCGCAGATCGGTGCCGGAGAATGCGCTGCCCACCGACAATTCGCTGCCCACGGAGGGGAATTCACCGACGGAGCGCACACTTTCCTTTGTTGCGTGAGAAGCGCGGACTACGGACATCGATACCTCCTGTATCGGGGCCGTCGGAATTCTGTGGTGGCTTCCCCGCGCCCGGCAAGCCCTCACGTGGCCGGATTCGGTAACCCAGCCGAACCGGCTCGGCCGAATTTCGGTCGGCATGGCGGTTGACCAGGGGAAACGTCGCGCGTTCGGCTTTCTCGATGGCGTTCATCGGAACCACCGAATGCCCCTGCCGGAACCTTTCGCGGCAGCACTTTCAACCGGAAGTCGGGGCTTCGCTATTGAGTTTCCTTATGGATTCCCGGCGTGGCGGCCCAGTCCTGGGGCGCCGGCTGTGCAGCGGCGCCCCGGCCGGGCCTTGTCCGTGCGGGTGGCATCCATCGGCGCGGCCGAACCACCGCGGAAAAATCAATCAACAGTGGCCGCCCCCACCTATCTTCGGTCCCGCTTCACCGCGGAGGTGATCCCGGGTCAGGGATTTCGTTATCGCGGCCGGTCCGGTGAACCGGATCAGGAGTTCTTATCGATTCTCCTCTGGACGTTTTGCTCGACGGCCGCCCAGAATCCGTGCGGCAAGGCAAGGCAAGGACTGTGGGTTCTGCCCGGAACGGAGGATTCTTCGTGAACGCTCTCTCCACGGAATCGACGGCGGATTCTTTTCCGTCCACTTCCGCGTCGCCGTCCGCGTTCACGTCCATGTCGACGTCGGCACCGCCATCGCCATCGCCATCGCCATCGCCATCGGCATCGGCATCGACGTCCACGTTCACCGAAGCCCTTGAGCGTGCCGCGGCCCGCCGTACGGATCCCGCCGTATGGGACGGCACCCGCCGACGGACCTGGCGCGACTGCCTGCTCCAGGCCGAACGGACCGCCGGCGCGCTGCACCGGCGGGGGCTGCGGCCCGGTGACGTACTGGCGGCACAGCTGCCGAACTCCTGGGAGCTGGTGGTGCTCCATGCGGCCACCGCCCGGCTCGGCGTGCTGCTGTTGCCGCTCCACTGCGCTTACGGTGCCCGCGAGGTGCAGTCGCTGGTCACACAGGCCGGGGCGGCCGCGCTGGTGGCGCAGGGTTCCTACCGCGGCCGTGACCGCGTCGGGGAGATCCACGCGGTGCGTGAACGGTGCCCGTCCCTGCGACAGGTATGGGTCGCGGGCGGCGCGTCTTCGGGGACCGATGCCCGTAGGCCACACCCGACGGGCGCCGATCCCCTGCCGAGCGCAGCGGAGTTGCTGGATGAGGCACCGACCCCGGCCGGGAAGCTGCCAGATCCGCCACGGGCCCCAGACGCCCCCCTGATGCTGCTCGCCTCCTCCGGGACGACCTCCCAGCGCCCGAAACTGTGTGTGCACAGCCACGGCGGCCTGCTCGGCAACGCGGCCGCCGTCGCGGCGGACGGCGGGCTGGGACCCGCGGACACGATCGTCTCCGCGAGCCCGCTCAGCCATGCCTTCGGACTGCTCTCGGTCCATCTGGCCCTGGTCGTCGGCGGCCGGGTCGGGCTGTTCGACGGGTGGGACCCGCGGCGGTTCCTCGACGCCCTGCGCGGCGCCTCGGCCACCACGGCGTTCCTGGTCCCGGCCCAACTACGCGATCTGGTCGCCCTGTCGGAGAACGATCCGGAGGCCGGCGGTCCGCCCGCCGCCCTCCGGGAGGTCCGCACCGGCGGCGCCCCCGTCCCCCGCGAGCTGGCCGACGGCGTGCGGCGGACGCTGGGCGCGCGGCTCGTCGTGCAGTGGGGGATGACGGAGATCGGCGCGGGCACCTTCACCCGTCCCGGCGACCCGCCCGAGGCGGCGTCCACCATCGGACGGCCGGTCTCCGGCGGACAGGTCAGGGTGGTGGGCGCCGAGGGCCACCGCACCGGGGCGGGCGAGACCGGGGAACTCCAGTACCGCAGCCCCTATATGTTCCGCGGCTATCATCGCGCGCCGGAGCTGACCCGGGCCGCGCTCACCGCCGACGGCTGGCTGCGCACCGGCGACCTGGCCGCGCTCCACCCGGATGGCTCGGTCAGCTACCGGGGGCGCGCCGACGAGCTGATCAACCGCGGCGGGCTGAAGTTCAGCGCCCTCGAAGTGGAGGAACTGCTGGACGATCTGCCGCAGTTGGCCCAGCACGCCGTAGTGGGGCGGCCCGATCCGCGCCTGGGCCAGCGCTCGTGTCTGCTGGCCGCGCTCCGCGACGGCGCCGGCCTGACGCTGGACGAGGTGACCGGGCATCTGGCCCGCAAGGGGCTGGCCACGTACAAGCTGCCCGAGGAGCTGGTGATCGTGGACCGGCTGCCGACCACGGTCACCGGCAAGATCGCCCGCAACCGGCTGAAGACGGTCCCGCTGCCGCCCCTCGGTCCGCCGAGGCCGTCGGCTTTTGCACCACAGCCCGTGCCGGCGCGCGAAGAGGCGGACCGGTGAACGGTGAACTGCCGCTGTCATCCTCCCAGTTGCTGACGGAGCACCGTCTGGAAGGCGAGGAGGTTCGGGTTCGCGGAGTTGCGGTCCAGCCAGGTCATGGTCACCGTCGTATGCAGGGTGGTGTCTCCGGCCTTCACCACGGCCACTTCGCCGCGGCTCGCCTGATCGCGCACCGCCACCAACGGCAGCAGCGCGCAGCCCATCCCGGCCGCCACGCACGCGCCGAGGGTGCCGATGCTGGACACCTCCGCGACCGGCTCCTTCGCGGCCACCGCCCCGAAGGCGCTGTCGAACATCTCCCGGAAGCCGCAGCCCCGCTCGGTGGCCAGGAAGGGTTCCCTGGCGAGCTCCTCCAGACCGGCCGCACCGCGCTCGGCGAGATGGTGCCCCGGCGGCACGATGACGGCCAGCGGCTCCTCGGCCAGCGTCTCGGCGCGCAGGCTCGCGTCGGCCGGCGGAGCGCCGAAGGTCAGGCACAGGTCCAAGTCGCCGCGGCGCACCGCTTTGTAGAGCTCGCCGCGGTTGTCCTGCGCGACCCGCACCCGTGCGTGCGGATGCAGCGAGCGGTAGTGCGAGAGCACCTCCGGCAGCAGGTGCTGGCAGACGGTTTCCAGTGCGCCGCAGGCGAGTTCCGCGCCGGGCCGGGCGACCGCCCAGCGCGCCTCCTCCAACAGCTTGAGGATCTTGTCCGTGTACTCCGACAGCGCCACCCCCTGCGGAGTCAGCCGCACCCGGCGCTGCGACCGGTCGAGCAGCTCGACCCCCAGATCGCGCTCCAGCGCCTGAATTTGATCGCTGACGCTGGACTGTGCGTAGTGCAGCTCCTTGGCCGCTTGGGTGACGCTGAGTGTTCTGGCAACCGTTTCGAACGTCCGAAGATGCCGAAGCTCCACGACTGTGCCGCCCTCTAAAGCTGACCTATCGGCTGGGCCGATCGTACCCATAGGGCATCCCCGTCGTCACCACCCGCAATTCCCCTGCTGGTTCCGGTTGAATGGATTGTGCCGTCCTCAACAGCGGTGGCGGCAAATGGAGAGATTCCGAAAGGGAGCAGAAATCCTATGACGACGCAGGCGGAACGGGAGCGGGATTCCGTTGCCGCACCAAAGAGAACTGGTAAGCCCTCGCGCACCTTATTGATCGGGCTTTCTCTCGGTTACTTCATGGTGCTGCTCGACATGACGATCGTCTCGGTGGCGCTGCCCGCGATCGCCGGTGACCTGCACATCGGCCTGAGCGGGCTGCAGTGGGTCACCAACGGGTACACCATCACCTTCGCCGCCCTGCTGCTCACCGCGGGCTGGCTGTCCGACCGCTTCGGCGGCCGCCGGGTCTTCCTCTGGGGCCTGGTGGCGTTCGGGGTGCTGTCCGGCGTCTCGGCCGTCGCGACGACGCTCGGCGTGCTGGTCGTCCTGCGGCTGGCCCTGGGCGTCGCGGGCGCGCTGCTGCTGCCGTCCTCGCTGGCCCTGATCGTCCACTCGTACACCGACCCCGCCGAGCGTGCCCGCGCGGTGGGAGCCTGGGCGGCGATCACGGGTGCGGCACTCGCCGCCGGTCCGCTGGTGGGCGGGGTGCTCACCGACACGGTCGGCTGGCGCGCCATCTTCCTGATCAACGTGCCGCTGGCGCTTCTCTCTCTGGTCGTCACCGCACGGCTGGCCCCGGAGACCGCGCGCAAGCAGCGCAGCGGGCTGGACCTGACCGGGCAGCTCAGCGCCGTCGTCGCGCTGGCCGCGCTGGTGTACGCGCTGATCGAGGGCCCGGACAAGGGCTGGACGGGCGGCACGGTGCTCGGCGGCTTCGCGCTGGCGGTGGTCGCGGCGGCGGTCTTCCTCCTCGCCGAACTGCGCTCCGGTGACGCGGCGATGCTGCCGCTGCGGATGTTCCGCAGCCGCAGCTTCTCGTCCGCGCTGGTGGCCGGTCTGCTCGCCAACTTCGGGCTGTCCGGGCTGCTGTTCGCGCTGTCGCTGTTCTTCCAGGAGGGCCGCGGATACTCGTCGTTCGCCGCCGGCCTCGCCTTCCTGCCGCTGACCCTGCCCACCGCCTTCAACCCGATCTACACCGGGCGGCTGGTCGGCCGGATCGGGCCGCGGCGCCCGGCGACGCTCGGCTTCGTCCTCATGGGTGTCGGAGCGCTGATCCAGGCGCCGTTCACCGGGAACTCCGCGGGGGCGCTCGTCGCCACCGTGGTGGGCCTGCTGGCCTTCGGATTCGGTGTCTCCTTCGCGCTGCCCGCTTTGGTCGCCGGGGTCGCCGGCTCCGTACCGGCCGAGCTGGCCGGCATCGGTGCCGGAGCGCTCAACTCCGCCCGCCAGGTGGGCGCCTCACTCGGTGTCGCCGTCCTCGGCGTGATCCTCAACCTGTCCTCGTCCCCCGCGACCGGCACCCGCTGGGCGCTGGTCGTCGGCGGTCTGAGCCTGCTCGTCGGTGCGCTCATCGCCGGTTCGGGGCTGCGCGGCCGGTCTCCCGCCACGGCCGGCTGACCCTTCCCGACGGCGCGGCCCCGTGCCGCCCTGCCCCTAGGAGGAGCAATGACCCTCACCTCACCGTCCGTCCGCCCGCAGGCCGGCCCGCCCGGCCCGCGTGTGGACGGGGTCGACCACTTGGCCTTCGTCACCTGGCAGCCGCGTGCGACCTGCGAGTTCTACACCCAGGTGCTGGGCATGCCGCTCGTACACGCGATCACCGCGACCGGCTGGGTCACCGAGGACTACCCGGACTTCGTGCACTTCTTCTTCGACATGGGCAAGGGGAACCGGATCGCGTTCTTCTACTACTTCGGCCTGCCGGAGGAGGAGCCGCCGAGCGACCTCATGCACCGCTCCCGGCACGTCGCCTTCCATGTGGACACCGAGGAGGAGCTGCTGGCCTGGCGGGAGCGGCTGAAAGCGCACGGGGTGCGGGTCACCCCGCCACTGCCGCACGAGCTGATCGAGTCGATCTACTTCGACGACCCCAACGGCATCCAGTTGGAGATCACCAGGCCGCTGCGCGAGATGTCGGGGAGCGACGCCCGGGACGCGGAGTTGACCCTCCGCGCGCTCGCCGACGTCGCCGGGTCGCCCCGTCCGTCCGCGCAGGCGCTGTGGCAGCGCAAGGCGGAGCTCGTACGCAAGGCGGAGCTCGTACGGAAGGCCGCGCTGATACGGAACGACACGGAGGTGGCAGGGTCGTGACGCTCGCCCTGTATGTGCTCGCCGTGCCGGAGTTCGCCCCCGTGGTGCGCTGCGCCGAGGCCGCCGGGATGGACGTCCGCGCGGCCGGCGACTACCTGGAGCTGACCACCACGGCGCGCGAGGTGGTGCTGGACCGGGAGGTGACCGGGATGCGCACCGCGGTCTGGCACGCCGCGCTGACCGGCGGCCTCGTGGGCCGCATCGTCTCCTTCACCCCCAGCACGCTGCACCTTTCGAGGGAGGACGCATGAGCGCCACCACAGACGGCCCGACGGCTCGCCGTCCCGTGCTCGTCGTCGGTGCCGGTCCGGCCGGGCTGAGCGCCGCGCTGGCCCTGCGCGCGGCCGGCCTGCCCGCGGTGGTCCTGGAGAAGCGCGCCCGGGACGCGGTCCGTCCGGGCAGCCGCGCCGCCTACCTGCACGGCACGTCGCTGCGCGCCCTGGAGCAGCTCAGCCCCGGCCTCGGGCACGAGGTCGCCGTGCGCGGTCTGATGTGGGCCACCAAGAGGTCGTACTGGGCGGGCGAGGAGATCTACACCCGGACCTACCCGCCGACGGGTCGCGACGGGCTGCCGCCGTTCACCAGCCTTCCGCAGGTGCACACCGAGGATCTGATGGCCGCCGCCTGCCGGGACCGCGGGGTGGAGTTCCACTGGGGAGTGGAGATACGGACCGCCGAGAGCACCCCGGAGGGGGTACGGCTGGTGGACTCCGCGGGCGGCGAGTGGGCGGCGGATTACGTGATCGCGGCGGACGGGTCGCGGTCGGTGCTGCGGTCCGCCGCCGGCATCCCCCTGGAAGGGCCGCGCTCCCGCAACACCTTCGTGGTGGTGGACCTCGACGACGATCCCGCCCATCCGCTGCCCCTGGAACGGGTCTTCCACTACAAGCACCCGAGGGTCGGCGGCCGCAACGTCCTCCTGGTGCCGTTCGCGGGCGGCTGGCGGGTCGACCTCAACCTCCTGGTGCACGACGACCCGGACCGGTTCACCTCACCGGAGGGGCTGCGCCGCTGGATCCCCCGGGTGCTGCCCGCCCCGTACGGCGAGCGGGTGCGCTGGGTGTCGACCTACCGGTTCGCCCAGCAGGTGGCCGCCGAATTCACCGACGCCCACCACAGGGTGCTGCTCACCGGTGAGGCCTCGCACCTGTTCGCCCCCTTCGGCGCCCGCGGCATGAACTCCAGCATCCCGGACGCCATCAGGGCGGTGCGGGCCGCGCAGGCGGCGCTGTCGGCCGGTGCGTCCGGGGCGGCCGACGCCGAGATCGTCCGGTTCGCCGACGAGCGGAAGGAGGCCGCCACGTACAACCGCGCCTGCGCCGGCGCCGCCTTGGAGCACATGCTGGCCCACCGCCCGTCGGTCTGGCTGCGCCGGCGGGCCGCCGCGGCCGTGGCCAGCACCGGCCGCAAGGCGGGAGCCTGGCTGGACTCCGCGCCGTACGGCCCGAAACTGGCGGCACCCAGGGCGGCGCGGAGCTCGTACTGAGGGGCGGGCCGGGCCGATCGGGGTGACCGATGCCCCCGGCCGAGCCGGGCGTAGTGGCCGGCCGGCGCGGCGGTCAAGGAGGCGACAGCGGTACGTCCTTGAGCATCGCGCGGGCCGCCGCACGCGCCGCATCGACGACGGGTTCGCGCACCGAGGGCGAGAAGGCCAGGTAGACGGGCAGCGGCTCCGGTGCGGGGCCGAGGGCGCCGAGCGGCGCGGGGCGCAGCGAGGGGTGGTTGTGGTGGGCGTTGGCCGGCAGCGCCGTATATGCCAGGCCCGCCTGGATGGAGGCCCGGACCGCCAGCGGGTCGGAGCAGCGCGGGACGGAGTGCCAGGCGACGTCGCGCTCGGCGAGCGTCTCGATGATCCGGTCACTCAAGGCCGAGCGCTCACTGACCAGGGCCACCGGCAGCCGCTCCCCGGGAGCGGGCAGTGCCTGTCCGAACCAGGCCAGGCGCAGTCGCCCCAGGATCTCGCTGCGCGGAGTCTGTGTCCCCAGGAGTATCGCCGCCTCCAGTTCGCCCTGGGCGAGCTTGTCGGCGAGCACGGCGCTGAGGCCGGTCGCCATGGCGCAGCGGAGTCGTGGCCGCTCCACCGCGAGTTGGGCGAGCATGGTCCGCAGCCCGTCGGCGAAATGGACCGAGCAGCCCATGCTGAATAATTCCTGGCTGCTGAAGGCCGATATCTTGCTGAGCACCTCGTTATTGAGCAGGATGACGCGGCGGGCGTGCGCCATTACCTCGCGCCCAGCGGGGGTGAGCTGTAAGGGACGCTTGGTGCGCTGGAACAGCGGCGCCTGGACAATGGTCTCCAAACGCTTGATCTGCTGACTCACGGTCGGCTGCGTCACGTGAAGTGCCTGCGCGGCGCGGGCAAATCCATTCTCGTCGACCACGGCAATGAAAGTCCGCAGGAGTTTCACTTCGATATCACGCTGCAAAATCAACACTGTCTCACACCTGGTCCCGGTAGTCGTGACTGCGGAAGGGGCTGCGGGTGTGGGGGGAATGGGAGCGTTGGGGCTGCGCGTGATTGTGCTGGGCGTGGACGGACCTCCGGCGCGGCATATGGAAAGATCGATTCCGAATGCCGAAGCCTTCACTCCGGTCGGTTGAGCGGATCAATACTTACACGCATTTGCACGATCGGTCGGATACGTGAGGAAGGGTGACACGAACCCACGGGCGTAATGCCCCTTTTGTTCGCCGGACTTGACCATTCCCATACCAACCTCGTGATGCGGGCGGTGGCGCTCACCGCCACCAGGGCCGCTGCCGCCCTCCCGGCCGGGCGCAGGCCGGGCCACCGAGCGCGGTGCGGCCGGGGCGAGGCGGCGCGGGTCGGGTCGGGGCGGGTCGGGTCATGAGAGCCGGGTTATCCACAGGGTCAGCGGCGACCCCCGCGAAGCTCGTAGGCTTTCGGAATGGCTCTGGCGGACGTGGAAGTGGTCGTGGACATGGATGTGGAAGACGCTTCGGAGGTAAGCGAGGCGGTGCAGGTGCTGCGCCGTGTGTTCGGCTATGAGGCGTTCCGCGGCAGTCAGCAGGAGATCATCGAGCACGTCATAGGGGGCGGGGACGCGGTCGTCCTGATGCCGACCGGTGGCGGCAAATCGCTGTGCTACCAGATCCCCTCCCTGGTCAGGGGCGGTGTGGGCGTGGTGATCTCACCGCTGATCGCCTTGATGCAGGACCAGGTCGACGCGCTGCGGGCGCTCGGCGTGCGGGCCGGTTTTCTCAACTCGACCCAGGATCTGGAGGAGCGTCGGCTCGTCGAGGCGGAGTTCCTGGCCGGGGAGCTGGACCTGCTGTATCTGGCGCCCGAGCGGCTGCGGGTCGAGCAGACGCTCAACCTCCTGGACCGCGGCAAGATCTCGCTCTTCGCCATCGACGAGGCACACTGCGTCGCCCAGTGGGGCCATGACTTCCGCCCGGACTACCTGGCACTGTCGATGCTGCACGAGCGCTGGCCCGATGTGCCACGGATCGCGCTGACCGCCACCGCGACCGACGCCACCCACACGGAGATCACCTCACGGCTGCAGATGGCGAAGGCCCGCCATTTCGTGGCGAGCTTCGACCGGCCGAACATCCAGTACCGGATCGCGGCGAAGAGCGAGCCCAAGAAGCAGCTGCTGGAGCTGCTGCGGAGCGAGCATGCGGGGGACGCGGGGATCGTCTACTGCCTGTCGCGGGCCTCGGTGGAGAAGACCGCACAGTTCCTGGTGGACAACGGCATCGCCGCGGTGCCGTATCACGCGGGCCTCGATGCCCGGACCCGTGCCGCGCATCAGTCCCGCTTCCTGCGCGAGGACGGGCTGGTCGTGGTCGCCACGATCGCGTTCGGAATGGGCATCGACAAGCCGGATGTGCGGTTCGTGGCGCATCTGGACCTGCCGAAGTCGGTGGAGGGCTACTACCAGGAGACCGGGCGCGCCGGGCGGGACGGCCAGCCGTCGACGGCCTGGCTGGCGTACGGGCTGCAGGACGTGGTGCAACAGCGGAAGATGATCGACGGGTCGGAGGGGGACGAGGCGCACCGGCGGCGGCTGTCGGCCCATCTCGACTCGATGCTGGCGCTGTGCGAGACGGTGGAGTGCCGGCGGGTACGCCTGCTGGCCTACTTCGGGCAGGAGAGCGCCGCCTGCGGCAACTGCGATACCTGCCTGGCCCCGCCGCAGACCTGGGACGGCACGGTGTCCGCGCAGAAGCTGCTGTCCACGATCGTCCGGCTGAAGCGGGAGCGCGGGCAGAAGTTCGGCGCGGGCCAGATCATCGACATTCTGCTGGGGAAGAAGACCGCCAAGGTCATCCAGTTCGACCACGACCAGCTGAGCGTCTTCGGCGTGGGCGACGACCTCAAGGAAGCCGAATGGCGCGGCGTCGTACGGCAGTTGCTGGCACAGGGACTGCTCGCCGTCGAGGGTGATTACGGCACGCTGGTGCTCACGGAGACGAGTGGCGAGGTGCTGGGCGGCAAGCGCGAGGTGCCGATGCGGCGGGAGCCGGAGAAGCCGGCGCGAGCGGCCAGGTCGAAGGCGAAGGGCAAGCGCGCGGCACCGGCCGATCTGCCGGCGGAGGCGCAGCCGGCCTTCGAGGCACTGCGCGGCTGGCGGGGCCGGACGGCCAAGGAGCAGGGCGTCCCCGCATATGTGATCTTCCACGACGCGACGCTGCGGGAGATCGCCACCCTCCGGCCCTCGACGACGACCGAGCTGGGCACGGTCAACGGAGTCGGCGAGAACAAGCTCGCGAAGTACGGCACGCAGATCCTGGAGGTGCTGGCGGGGCGGGACCCCTACGAGGGCGCTGAGGGCGCGGAGGGTGCAGACGCCGACCCCGCAGCGGCGCCCGGGCCCGCCCGGGCCTCCGCAACCGCCCCGGTAGCCGCGTTCGATCCCGGTCCCATGGCACCGGAGCCCGAGGACGAGGCGCTCCCGGAGCCGCCGGACGACATCGACTGGTGAGGCGAAGTCCCCCGCGGGGGCGCGGCGTTCACGGGAGCCGCCCGGCGAACCGGCCGCCGGCGCCGGCGACGACCGGGTCATCCGCCGGCGACGACCGGGTCATCCGCCGGCGCCGACGAAGACCAGATCGTCCGGCGACGACCGGGTCATCCGGCAACGGTGAGGCCCAAGACGCCCAAGCCGTACGACGGCCGCCTCATCCGACGACCGCCCCCTGAGGCAGTCGCAGGAGGGTGCGGGCGCCTCCGTCGGAGGCGTTGGCGAAGCGGAGGTCGACGCCCAGGACGGCGGACTGGCCGACGGCGATGGTCAGGCCCAGCCCATGGCCCTTGCCGCGGCCGGGGGCGTCGGTGCGGAAGCGCTGCGGGCCGTGGTGCAGCAGGTCGGCCGGGTAGCCGGGTCCGTGATCGCGCACCTCGATGGTCGGCCGGGGCTCGGACGCGGCGTCGACGGTGACGACGACCGGGGCCCGCCCGTGCCGGTGCGCATTGGTGACGAGGTTGGCGAGGATGCGGTCGAGGCGGCGCCGGTCGGTCTCGACGACCGCGTCGGCGGCGATCCGTACCTCGGTGTCGAGGCCGGTGGCGGCCACGCAGCGCCGGACGAGCTCCCCGAGGTCGTACGCGGCGAGATCGGCGCGCTCGGTGCCGGAGTCGAGCCGGGAGATCTCCAGCAGATCCTCGGTGAGACGACGCAGCGCCCGCAGCCGGTCGTTGATCATCTCCTTGGGGCGGCCCTCCGGCAGCAGCTCGGCCGAGGCGAGGATGCCGGTCAGCGGCGTCCGGAGCTCATGTGCGACATCGGCGGTGAAGCGCTGTTCGGCCTGGAGGCGGCTCTGCAGCGAGCCGGCCACCGAGTCCAGCGCCGCGGCCACCGCCGCCACCTCGTCCTGCCCCGCCGCGCCGCCGCCCGGCCCCCGACCGTCGCCGACCCGGGCATCCAGGTCTCCGGCGGTGATACGGCGGGCGACCGCCGCGGTGGTGCCCAGCCGGCGGCTGATGCGATGCGCCAGGAACAGTCCGGCGAGAGCGACGGTCGCGGCGGCGAGCACCGCCGAGCCGAGGATGGCGGTGTCGAAGTGGTCCAGGGAGCGGTGGACGGTGCCGTACGGCCTCCAGGCGGCCATGACCTGGCCGTCGGCCGGCGCCGCGGCCCACATGACGGAGCGGCCGCGGTAGGTCCCGACCATGGTGCCGCGCTGACCGGAGCGCGCCAACCGGCGTAGTTCCGCGGGCAGTTCAGCCGGGTCGAGGAGGGAGTTGAGGCCCTCGCGGGAGGTGCCGTACTCGAACAGGTCCAGGGCGGTGTCCAGGTTCGCGCGGGCCTCCTTCCGTACCTGGCCGACGGTCTGACGGGCCACCGCATTGTGGACGAGGACACCGAGGACCGCCGCGACCGCGCAGCTCACCGCCATCACGGTCAGCGCGATCTTCCAGCGGAGGGAGACCGCCGGCGGCCTCACGGGCTGCCGCCGACGGCCTGCGGGGTCTGGGGCGTCCGGGCGTCGTCGAGGGTGAGGTTCCACAGGTCCATCGCGTGGCCGTCCCAGACGTAGTCGGTGACGCTGACGTAGCGCGGGTCCTTGGTGGGCTCGCGGAGGGCGAGATGACCCGCCGCCAGCTCGACCCCGGCCAGCACCCCGCGCACCACGAGCACCCGGGTCACCACCGTGTTCCGGACGCTGTAGACCCGCAGTTCGCTGATCCGGGGGCCGAGGTCGACGGCCATGAGCAGATCCGGCTTCCCGTCGTCCGTGAGGTCGTGCAGCACGGGACGACGTACGGCCCGCGGCGCGGGCGGGGTCCCGCCCTGCGCGGCGACATCCGCATCGAGGACGGCGAGCGGGTTCGCGGCGGCCATGCTGCCGCCGGGGATCCGCGGGACGCCCGGTACGGGCACCAGCACCGCCGGATTCTCGTTCCGGCTGGGCGGGGCGGGCGTAGAGCCGGGCCACAGCACCAGCGGCGCATCCACGTCCCTGGCCCGCCCCTCGTCCTGCAGGCCCTCCAGGTTCGTGCATCCGGTGAGGAGGGCGAGTGCGGCGAGGGCGAGTACGGTGCGCGAGGTCGGGGCGATGCCGGAACACGGGGCGGTGCCGAAACGCGGGGCGGTGCCGGAAGGCAGGGTCGCCGCCGTGCGTGGTCGCCGCCGTCGCATCTCCTCGCCACCGCCTTTGCCGTCTCGCCGCGTCGCCACCCTGCGCCTGCCGCACAGGGCAGGTGCCCGGCCGATCGCCGCACCAGCAATTCGGCAATTCATCAGATAGGCGGACGTAGCTCTACATCACGCTATCCAAGGCAGCAACGGGCGGAACCTCCAACTCGACCATTACGTGGCTCCGCAGGGCTTTTACGGCAGTCGACTGGGCCATTTGGGCGATGCCGTCACAGGACCGATCCCAGAGATCCCGGTGACTGTTACACAACCTACGGATTGCCGTTAAGGACGCTCCGTACCGTGCCTCCTGTACCTGCCCCTAGGACGGCCCGAGCCGCCCACGTCGAGGAGTGCCCATGCGGGCCCAGCACCGCTCCGTGATCCGTACCGCCGCCGTCGCGACCGGCGCGCTGGCCGTCCTGCTGCTTCCCGCGGGCGCCGCCTTCGCCGACTCCACCGCGCCCACGGAGAGCCGGACATCGATCATGCTGCCCGACAACGGGCTGGCCGGACTGGCCGAGAAGGCCGGCCATCTGCCCAAGGCGGGGCTGGTCGCCGGTGTGGGTGCGCTGGGCGTGGCCGGTGCCGCCACCGCCGTGCACCGCCGACGCAACGGAAGCCGCGGCCGACAGGCCTGAGCGGGGACCGGAAGGCTTAGCCGAGGTCGGCAGGCCTGAGCGGGGACCGGAAGGCTTAGGGCGTGTCGCCCTAGCCGGGGTCGGCAGGCCTGAGCCGCCGCCGCACCGAAGCGCTGCGTCCACCCCCTACTCCTCACCCGCCACCAGGCGCTGCACCTCCTCGTACCCCATCACCTCGCCGCCCGCCGCGTCCGCCGGGCGCTGAGCCGTACGGATGGTGTCCGCCGCCGCGAGGGTGGCCTGCAGGGCCGTACGGAAGAGCAGCGAGCCGGTGCTGATGCGGCGCACGCCCAGCTCCGCCAGACGGCTGACGGTGTGCCGCCCGGGTGCGAAGAGAATGTTCAGCGGGGCGGGGACCTCGGCGGCCAGGACCGACACGTCCTCGTCGGCGGTGACTCCCGGCACGAAGATGCCGTCCGCACCCGCCGCCAGATAGGACTCGGCGCGGGAGAGCGTCACCGACAGCGGCGGCGGGGTGTCCTCCAGCCAGTGGGTGTCGACCCGGGCGTTGAGGAACAGGCTCGGCGCACGCTCCTTCACCGCGCTGATCAACTCGGCCTGACGGACCGGATCCTGCAGCCCCTGTCCGCCGGGCAGCCCGTCCTCCAGGTTCAGGCCCGCGGCCCCGGCATCCGCCAACTCGCCCACCAGCTCCCGTACTTGGGCGATGTCACCGCCGAACCCCCCTTCAATATCGACCGTGTACGGGCAGGGCAGCCGGCCCGCGAGCCGCCGCGCCAGGGCCAGCGTCGCGTCCCGGACCTCGGGGCGGCCCTGCCCGTCCGGACAGCCCTGAGCCGCGGCGATGCCCAGGCTCGTGGTGCCGATCGCCGCATACCCGGCCCCGGCGAGCGCGAGGGCCGAGGGGACATCCCAGGCGTTGGGCAGCAGCAGCGGCTGATCGGCGTGGTGCAGCGCATGGAAGTGAAAGGTGGCGTACTCCGGGGAGGTGCTCATACGGGCACCGTAGGCCGGACTCCCTCAGGTAGGCACCGAAGACTCGCGGCGGACAACGGAGTGATGACCACTCCGGCGTACAGCAGCCGCCCTCACGAGGCCGCCCGCGCCACGCTCACACGGCCGACCGCGCCGCTCCCGGACCACCTCCACGGCACCGGCTCACCGCCGCCCCGGGGCCCGCTCGGCCCGGCCCACACACCGGAAGCCCGCACCCCGGACGGCGTGCCCCGAAACCCCCGTGCCCCTGCCCTCGCGCCCCCGTACCGTACGAGCATGATCGAAATGCCGCATCAAGAGGAGACCTCCCCCGCCACCCGCACCCTCTGGCGGCCCACCGGGCCCGAGGAGCTCGCCCTGGTCGAGGCCTCCGGCTGGCGCGCATGGCCGCCGCGCCTGCCCGACCAACCGATCTTCTATCCCGTGCTCAACGAGGACTACGCCATACGGATCGCCCGCGACTGGAACGTACCGGCCTCCGACATCGGTCACGTCACCCGCTTCGAGATCGAGGCGGACTTCGCCGAGCGCTATCCGGTGCGGCAGGCCGGCGGCCGCACGATCCTGGAACTGTGGGTTCCGGCAGAGGAGTTGGCCGAGTTCAACCGGCACCTCGTGGGACGGATCGAGCTGGTCCACACCTTCCGTCCACCGCAGGCACCGTGACGCACCACCACCTCCTGCCCTGACGGGCCACGCTGCCCTCGGCCCAGCGCATCCGCACCGCCACGGGCGGGACCCGCACCACCACGGCCGGCCCCTCTACCCGCTACCCACCCCCACGACACGCCCCCGGGCGCCCATAAAGCGTGACCCGGGCCCCCCGCACCACCGTGCTGCGGCAGATCGTGAAGGCGTCGTGCAGCGTGGCGCGTTTGGCGATCTCCTGGTCGTTGTCGTCGGGCGGCGCGCCGTCCGGGTCGCCGGCTACGACGATCCGGCGGGCGGCCAGCATCCGCGCGCGGATCGCATCGCCCGACCGCTCGGTGCCGTAGAGGGTGTGCGAGGCCGACGGGCTCTTCGCCAGCGCGAGATCGTGCAGCCCGCGGAAGTCGTGCGGCAGGGTCGCGCGCCAGATCCGCCGCCGGGCGGGCATGAACAGCAGGCCGTCACCGGGCTCGGACAGCGCACGGACCGCGTGGGCGACCGCGGTGACATCGTCGACCCGGCTGTTCGGGCTGCGCAGATGGCCGTCGACGGGCAGCAGCACCGCCAGGACCAGCACCACCGCCAGCGTCCACCGCAGCCGCCGGCCACGGGGCCGGCCCAGCTCACCGGCGGGCCGCAGCAGCCGCGCCAGTGCGGCGCCCGCCAGCAGCGCGAACCCGACGACGTAGTAGAGGACATAGCGGTCCACATACGCCGGTTCGACATGGGAGAGGAGCAGCAGCAGGAGGGTGGGCAGCAGGAGCAGGGGGAGGGCGAGGGCGCGCAGGCCGATCGGGCCGCGGGAGCGGACCCGGACGCGGGAGCAGGCGATGCCGAGGACCGCCAGCACGGCGAAGGTCAGCAGCTGGACGGGGTCCGGCCACATGAGCCAGCTGATCTGCGCCGACTGCCGGGTGCTGAAGACCGCGAGCGGGGCCAGACCGGCGAGGACGGCCGCCGCGGAGAGCAGCCAGGCGCGCAGTACACGGCGGGGCAGTCGCGCCAGGATCACCGCCGCACCGTGCGCGGGCAGCGCCAGCGAGGCGAACTCGTGCAGCAGACAGGCGAACAGCATCAGCGCCGTATAGCCGAGCCACAGCTCGCGGCGCGGGCGGGCAGCGGCCAGGACCAGCAGATAGCTTGCCCAGACGACCAGCGCGCAGACGGTCGCATACGAGCGTCCCTCCTGCGCGTACTGCTGCACGACGGGGATCAGCGCGAAGGTGAGGCCCGCGAGCAGCCCCGCCCGTCGCCCGACCAGGCGCTGCCCCAGCAGGGCGACCCCCGCGGCGGCGGCCGTCATCGCGGCCACCGACGGCAGCCGCAGGCCGATGACCGCGCCGAGAACATCGCCGAGGGTGGCGTCGTAGACGAGGAACCAGCAGTGCATCAGCGCGTAGTACAGGCCGTGTACGACATCGACGTGCTGGAGCGTGGGCCACAGGTCGGCCAGGCTGCGGTGCGCCATGTCGTAGGTGACCGCCTCGTCCCGCCAAATGGCGTCCTGCCGGCGGATCCCCCAGGCGCCCAGGAACAGCATCAGCCCGGAGGGCATCAGCACCACCGCGCCCTGTGCCACCCACGCACCGCGGGCGGATACGGCGGACGCGTATGTCTTCTGTGCTTGCGCTACGTCGATGACGGACTCCGGTCACGCCTCAGGCGGAGGAACGCGCGTGGTGCCCGGGGGACTTGAGTCCGGGTGCTCGGCGGGCACGGGGAGCCGGGCCCCGGACGGTGGTCCGGGGGCTCCGGGCCGGCCGCCCGGAGCCCCCGGCACCGCTCACGTAATACGGACCAGCTTCGCCCCGAAGGTCGGCTCGACGAGGTCCTTCTGCAGGGCGACCGGCACCTTCTGCGTGCTCTCGCCATTGCCGACCGTCAGCACACCGACCTCCGTACCGGCCTTCGCGGTGTGCGGGATGCTCTTGCCGGCGTCGCTCATGGAGAACGTCGCCTTCATCCCGGACCAGCCGATCGCCGACAGGTCCTTGGTCGCCACGACCGGCGTCTCACCACCGAGGCCGTCGTCCACATAGCCGACGACCTGCCCCTTCTTCACCACGGTGTCCGAGACCAGCGCGTCCCGGGCCGCCGTGATCACCTTCTCCGTGTTGGTCAGGACCAGGTCGAGCTGGGCGTTGGGGTCCGGGCTGTTGGTGTGCTGGTCCATCGTCACCCCGAGCAGCAGTTGGTCCTTGCCGCCGACGGTGCGGTAGCCGGACCACATGAACGTGCCGCCGGCCGGCGTGCTCGACCCCGTCTTGATGCCGCTGACCTTGCCCGCCATCGTCGTGAGCAGGCGGTTGTTGTTGTAGATCCGGTCCGGCAGACCCTCGATCTGGGCGTTCTCGGTACGCACGACCTCACGGAACACATCGTTCTTGACGACCTGTTCGGCGAGCTTGAGCTGGTCGACGGCGGTGCTCACGGTCGTCTGGAGAAGGCCGCTGGGATCGGTGTAGTGGGTCTTCGTCATCCCCAGCTTCTTGGCCGCGTCGTTCATCTTCTTCACGAACGCCGCCTCGGACCCGGCGTCCCAACGGGCCAGCTGCCGCGCGACGTTGTTGCCCGACGGGATCATCAGCATCTGCATCATCTGGTACTGCGTGAACTGCTGACCCTTCTTGAGCGGAACGCGCGACTCGTCCCCCTTGTTCGAGTCCGCCTCGCCCTGGGCGTCCACCGTGATCGTCTGGCCCTTCTGGCCCTTCTTGAGCGGGTGGTCGCGCAGCAGCACATACGCCGTCATCACCTTGGCGACGCTCGCGGTCGGTACGGGCTTCTCCTTGCCGGACGTGCCCAGGCTGCCGACGCCGACGACCTCGGCGGCGGCCTGCCCCTGGTCGGGCCACGGCATCGCGAGCTTGCCGCCCTTGAAGGTGAACGCGGTCGACGCACCGACGGTGAGCTCGGGGGCGGGCAGCGGGCGCACCGCCTGCGCGACCACGAAGACGATCGCCAGCAGCACCGCCAGCGGGGTCCAGATCTTGAAGCGGCGGACGACCGTGCGCAGCGGGGTCTGAGGCGGCGGCGGGGTGTTGGTGAGCTGCGCCAGGAGGTCGAGCGGCGGCAGCGGTTCCTGCTTGGTCCGCTCCGACTCGGGCAGCGCGGCAGGAGCCGCGGCGCCGGTGGCCTCCGCGGCGGACGGTGTCGCACCCGTCCGGCCGGTCTGCTTGGGCGACGCGGCCGGCTTGGCGGGCTCGGCGGCGGGCAGCGCGCCGGGAGCCTTGGCCGCCGGCTTCTCCGGCGACTTCTGCGCCGGCTTCTCGGCCACCTCGTCGGCCGTGCCGCCGGCGGCCTTCCCGGCCGCCTTGTCCGAGGGCTTGTCCGCCGCCTTCTCCGCGGCCTTGTCCCAGGGCTTGTCCGCGGCCTTGTCGGGTGTACGGGCCGGCGTCCTGGGCGCCGTCTTGCCCAGCGACTTGCCCGCCGTACCGTCGTCCGCCGACTTCAGCGCCACGAACTGACTGGTCCGCTCCGAGTCCCGCTCGGGGGCACCCTTCGTCTTGCCGCCGGCGTCCTTCTTGGCGTCGCCGTCCGTCTTGGCGTCGGCCTTGGCCTCGCCGTCCTTCGTGGCATCGGTCTTGCCGTCGCTGTCGGACGCGTCCTTGGCGTCGGCCTTGGCGTCGGCCTTGGCGTCGGCCTTGGCGTCGGCCTTGGCGTCGGCCTTGTCCTTGGTGTCGGCCTTGTCCTTGGCGTCGGCCTTGCTGCCGCTGCCGGGCTTGCCGTCGGCCCCGTCCTTGCTCTTGGCGGGCGGGTTGATCTTGAAGGCGGTGGTCGCCTGGTCGACGACCTCGGCCTCCGCCCCCTTCCCCTTCAGCTTCGCATTGGCAAACACTCGGGTCGCGTCATCGCCCGGCGCCTCCTCGGCGTCACTCCCGCCGCCACCGTCGCCGTCGCCCGCACCCTTGCCGGCAGCGCCTGCCGCACCCGAGGGCTTCCCCTTCTGCGGCCCGACGGTCTTGAACACAGCGGTCGGCTGATCGACGGTCTTGGCCTGCCGGGGCAGCGAAGCGGACGCAGCCTCGGCCTCGGCCTCGCCCTCGCCCTCCGAGACGACTTCGGCTTTCGCCGCACCCTTCCCGTCCGCCTTGGCCGCGGGCTCCGCCTTGGCGGCAGCCTTCCCGTCCGCCTTCGCGTCCGCCTTCTCACCGGCCTTTACGTCCGGCCGAGCGGCACCCTTCGCCTTCGACTTTGCTTCCGGCTTTGCGGCGGCACCCTCAGCGGCCTCAACGGCCTCCTCCGCATCGGCACCGGCGGCCGCCGGTGCCGACTCCTCCGACCCGGCCGCGTCGCCCGCACCGCCGCCGTCGCCCTCGCCGTCCTCGGCCCCGTCACCGTCCGTCGACGCGACCCAGGCGGCCACAGCGGCACGGAGGCGGTCGTCGCCGCCCTCCCCGCCCCCGTCGCCCTCAGCGGCCCTCTGAGACGCCTCAGCGCCCTCGGACGCTTCGCCCTCCTCGGACACCTCGGACGGGCCCGCAGCCTCCGCCGCGGACGCATCCACGGCCTTCGCCCCGGCTGCAGCACCCGGCTTCACCACAGCCTTCGACTTCGCCTCGGGCTTCGACTTCGCCTCGGGCTTCGCATCCGTCTCGGGCTTCGACTTCGACTTGGCCGAAGACTTCGTCCCGGCCGCGGCCTCCGGATCGTCCTGCGGGCGCGCGTCCTCCCCCGCCCCCGCTTCCTGCTTCTTCGCCGGCTCGTCCGGCTCTCGGCGGAAGGCGGACAGGCGCGGATCACGTTCGCTCCGCGCCGTCTCCCCCGACGACTGCTTCTTGTCCGACTTGTCGGGGGACTCGCCCGCCACCGATGTCTCCTTCATTTGTCGCACTGCCTGCCTGGCCCAGTGTTTCCAAGTGTCCTGTGTCTGTGCAGCACCGTCCCGCCGCCACGCGTATCAGGACGCGCCGCACCCCACAGAAAGATGTCGCCGACGTGCAAGACGAGAACGACATACCTACCGGTTCCCTATCGAATCCCCCATGCACTCTCGACAGATGAATGTGAGAGGGGTCACCCTGTCATTCATCCACGCGGGGAGGCATGGATGGGCAGGAGCCGAAGAACAATTCCGGAGGAGCTTCTGCTGCTCGCTTTGGACCCGACCACGGGCACCACAGCGCAGCCGCAGTCGCTCGACCTCGGCCTGGCCGGGGCCCAGCTAGTAGAGCTGGCTCTGGCAGGACGGATAGCCCCAGACGGGGATCGTATCGCCGTGGTGATGGCACGGCCGACAGGAGATCCAACACTGGACTCCGCGCTCGAACTGCTGCGCCGACGCGGCAGTCCGGTGCGCGCGGTCCACTGGATCGGCGGGCCCCGACTCGGGCTGCGCCAGACCTACCTCACGCATCTCGAACGGTGCGGCATGGTGCATGCCGTGGCGGGACAGATGTGCGGGGTACTGCCGACGACGCGCTACCAAGCGACGGAGACGGCCATCAGCCGGGAAATCAGGGTCCGGCTGGACAACGCGATCCGCACCGGCGTACCCCCGGACCCGCGGACCGCGGCGCTGGCCGCGCTGGCGCATGCAGTCGGGCTCGGCAAGCATCTGTACCCCGGCAACGAGGGGCGGTCATCGCGCTCCCGTCTCCGGGATCTGATCCGCCACGACCCGATGGGCGGGCTGGTCGCACACGCCGTCATGGATGTGCAGAACGGCGTCGGGGCCCAGCCACGGCGGCCGCAGGCCACCGCCGCGGGACCCGTACGCCAACCGGCCGCCCGGGCCACCGCGGAGCCGGCCGGCGCGCCGGGCCAGTCGCGGCACGCCCACGGCAGAATGGCCCGGGTGGGCGCCCGCTGACGCCGGCGGACGCCGTACGACGTCCCGCACCACCGCTACAGCACCCACATCGGTAGAGCATCGGTGGCGCACCCGCACCACCGACCCACAGACCGGTTCGGGAGCCGCAGCACACAGCGCGGGGTGGCGGGCCGGCCGTTTTGGACGACGGCCGGCCCGCCACCCCGCGCTTTGCTCTGCCGCGCTTTACCGGTTCCGGCCCCAAATTTCCAGCCTGAGCACCTTGTCCAGCCATTTGCCAGCGCGATGTGGACCGTTGGTGGCAGTCTGCTGAACAGAAAACAGCAGTACGGAGCCGGAGGTGCACTTAGCGTGGCGTCCAATGTCAATCTCACCGTCAGGCGACGCCGATTGGGCCAGGAGCTGCGCAGGCTTCGAGAGGCCAAAGGCATGACGGCAGAAGAGGTGGCGGACCGGTTGCTGGTCTCCCAGTCGAAGATCAGCCGCCTGGAGAACGGCCGTCGCAGCATCAGCCAGCGGGATGTGCGCGATCTCTGCGGGGTCTACGAGGTGGCCGACCAGCACATGGTCGAATCTCTGATGCAAATGGCGAAGGAGTCCCGTCAGCAGGGCTGGTGGCACGCATTCGGGAGCCTCTCCCCGAGCTACAGCGTCTACATCGGGCTGGAAGCCGACGCGCTCTCCGTGCGGAATTACGAGTCGCTTCTGGTGCCCGGTCTCCTGCAGACCCCCGAGTACGCGGAGGCCGTGATCCGCGGAATGTGGCCCGAGGCCACCCCGGAAGACGTCGACAGCCGCGTCGGCGTACGCCTCAAACGGCAGCAGCGGCTGCACGCCGCCGAGGCCCCGCTCCGCTTCTGGGCCGTGATCGACGAGTCGGCCACCCGCCGGGTCGTCGGGGACCGCCGGACGATGCGCGAACAACTGGAGCGCCTCGTCGAGTTGAGCCGGCTCCCCCATGTCACGCTCCAGGTGGTGCCGTACTCCGTAGGGTCCCACCCCGGAATGACAGGGACGTTCTCGATCCTGGAGTTCGACGACCCCTCGGACTCGACCACGGTCTATTTGGAAGGCGTCACCAGCGACCTCTACCTGGAGAAGCACGGGGACGTCCACAAGTACGGGATCATGTACGAGCATCTCCGGGCTCAAGCACTAAATGCGGACGAGACGCGCAAATTCATCTCAGATGTGGCCAAGGAGTACGCCGCCTGATACGGCGGGCCGGAAAGTACACCACCACGCCAACTGAAGGAAGAGTCCTCCGACATATGTCATCCGGTCGAGTGAGCGGCTCCTCCTGTTAGCGATGTTGGAGCGTAGCGTCATCAGCACCCCGAGAAGTCACCACTTCTCGCCCACCTGAACGCACGGGAGTGCAAAATGACGAGGAATCTCAACGCCGATCTGATGTGGCGGAAGTCGACATACTCGGGTAAGGACGGAAATTGCGTCGAGGTCGCCCGCGTGGACGACTCAGTTGTCGGTGTCCGCGACAGCAAGGCCCCTCGTGGACCGGTCCTCTCCTTCTCGGCACAGGCATGGACTGCCTTGCTTTCGGATATCGACCGCGGACGCCTTGGCAGCGCCTGACACGATCGTCACCGCATCACGATACGAGCCCTCTCGACTGGTCCGCCGTCCTGGCCGAGGGGGCTCAGCCTCGCCCGCTGCCCAGCCCCCGCCCGGCTCCCCCCGGGAACGGAGCGCCCGGCGTCAGCGGAGTTCATCGACATAGCGATCGGTTCCCGGCACCGTGGGAATGAACGGCGCAACGAATTCGACGGAGCCGAGACCTTGTTCCGCGACCAGGGAATCGAGCCCTGTGAAGTGCTCGTCCCAGCACGTACGCGGATCCTGTTCCAGGAACCAGAGAAGTGTCAGCCGGGTATCCACCCCGGCCACCTGCTCGACGTATGACATTCGGTCGTCCGGCAATGGGTGGGGACGAAAGACCATCACCATGGCCGCGGGAGACCCCGACAGCCGCGCCCCGAGGTGCTGCGAACACAGCCACTCCAGAAGTTTCGCACGCTGAACCGGGCCGGCGGCATCGATAACCTCCACGACCAATCCGTCGTAGGGGTAATTCAGGGCATGAAAGTCACGCGGGCCGTCACTCCCGTCGCGATACACCGTGGCCAGGTGCCCGTGGAACGCCGTAAAGACATGGGTCCGGTCGTGATGGACGCGGCCATCGCGACGGAGGCGCTGATTGATTCCCACGCTCCACTTCAGGTGCTCGGAATAGCGCCCCTCCGTGACCCAGTATGTGGAGATATAACACCCCCTGGTGACGGGCCGGGCGACCGCTGACTCCGCCGGATACCGGAGGAGCTGGAGGTCACGCGTCGCCACCCATCGGCGGCCCGCATACATCCACGGCATGGCCATGGCCCCGGCGATGAAGTGATCGTCCTCGTACCAGCGGTTGTAGGCGCGCTCCTGGCCGGCATGCGGCTCCACCATCGTGATGAGCGCATGTCCCGGACGAACGCCGTACGGGCCCGTGCCGGCCAGCCGCGCGTAGGTCTCCAGGTCCGTGGCCTCGCTCATGGCGGTCCTCCCGGGTTAAGTCACCTGCAGGAGCGCTAGCTTGATGCTCCGTCAGACAATTCGCCAGGGGCCGCGGCTGCCGCGGGCGTCCGGCCTGTGGAAAACCCCGTGCGCCCCTCCGCGCCCGCCTAAGCTGCCTGTCGTCTGCGGTTCAACCAGTGCCCCGCAGGCCAGGAGCGATGGGAGTCGCCATGCCGGACGCACCACTTGGCCATGCGGGCGCCCCCGTCCCCGGGCTCGCCGCCCGTGCGGCACGGACCGGCGGTTCGCCCGTGCGCGAGATTCTGGCGCTCACCGCGCGGCCCGAGGTCATCTCGTTCGCCGGCGGGCTGCCCGCACCCGAGCTGTTCGATGCGGCGGGTATCGCAGCCGCCTTTGCCCAGGTGCTCGCCGAGGACCCGTCGCGCGCGCTCCAGTACTCCACGAGTGAGGGAAACCCGGAGCTGCGGGCGGCCGTCGCGGCGCGCACCACCGCGCGCGGACTGGCCACCGACGCCGACGACCTGATCGTGACCACCGGCTCCCAGCAGGGCCTGACGCTGCTGGCCACGGCCCTGCTGGAGCCGGGCGATGTGGTGCTGGTCGAGGACCCCTGCTACCTCGCCGCGCTGCAGATCTTCTCCCTCGCCGGCGCCCGGGTGGTGCCGGTGCCGACCGACGACGAGGGCCTGGACCCGGCCGCGCTGGACGAGATCACCGCGCGCGAGCGGCCCAAGTTGCTGTACGTCGTGCCGACCTTCCAGAATCCGACCGGCCGCACGCTGTCCGCCGAGCGCCGGGCCGCGGTGGCCGAGGTCGCCGCCCGGCGCGGGCTGTGGATAGCCGAGGACGATCCGTACGGCGAACTGCGGTTCGAGGGCGAGCCGGTGCCGTGGGTCGCCTCCTTCCCCGGGGCCGAGGACCGTACGGCGCTGCTCGGCTCGTTCTCCAAGGTGATGGCGCCCGGTCTGCGGCTGGGGTCGCTGCGCGCACCGGCCGCGCTGCGGCGTGCCTGCGTCATCGCCAAGCAGGCCGCCGATCTGCACACCTCCACCGTCGACCAGGCCGCCGCGGCTCGGTATCTGGCGGTCGCGGATCTGGACGCGCATCTGGTGCGGGTCCGGACGGCCTACCACGAGCGACGGGATGCCCTGGTCGACGGGCTGTCCGAGGCGCTGCCCGAGGGCTCGCGGTGGAACCGTCCGGCGGGCGGAATGTTCGTGTGGGCGACGCTGCCCGAGGGGTACGACGCCACGGCGCTGCTGCCGGAGGTGGTGCGGCACGATGTCGCCTACGTCCCCGGGGCGCCGTTCTTCGCCGGGACGCCGGACGCCACGGCCGCCCGGCTCTCATTCGTGACGCACGCCCCGGAGGAGATACGCGAAGGGCTCGGCCGGCTGAAGAAGGCGCTGGAGCAGGCGCGCCGGGACGGGTGAGCGGGGCGGGCGGCTGCCTACGTTCCCCGGGGAACGAACGGGCTCTGGCCTTCCCACACCCCCGCGCCTATTCTGACGCCCCATCAGAAATGCACGGGCGGCCCGGCCGGGAGGCGCGCATGCTGCTGCGGAACAAGACCGTCGTCGTCTCGGGCGTAGGGGCCGGGCTCGGCCATCAGGTCGTGGCGGCCTGTCTGCGGGACGGCGCCTCGGTGGTGCTGGGCGCCCGTACGGCGGCGAACCTCGCCAAGTCGGCGGCCCAGTTGGACCCTTCGGGCGAACGGACGGCCTGGCGGGCGACCGATATCGCGGACGAGGCGCAGTGCGCGGAGCTGGCCGCGCTGGCCGTCGCGCGGTTCGGCGGGATCGACGCGGTGATCCATGTCGCCGCGCTGGACTCGCTCTTCGGGGGCCTGCGGGAGGCCGACTTCGACTCCTGGCGCCGCGTCGTGGACGTCAATCTCTTCGGCACGCTGCGGATGACCCGCGCCTGCCTGCCGTCGCTCACGGCGCGCGGCGGCGGGTCGGTGGTGATGATCGGCACCCAGTCTTCGGTCGCCGCGCCCTCGCAGGTGCAGCAGGCGGCGTATGCGGCGTCCAAGGGCGGGCTGGTCTCGGCGATGTACTCACTGGCGCGCGAGCTGGGACCGGACCGGATCCGGGTCAACACCGTGCAGCCGGGGTGGATGTGGGGCCCGCCGGTGGAGGCGTACGTACGGTTCCAGGCGCACACCGAAGGCATCCCGGAGTCCGAGGTGCGCGACCGGCTCACCGCGCGGATGGCGCTGCCCGACCTGGCGACGGACGCGGATGTGGCCGAGACCGCCGTCTTTCTGGCCTCCGACCGGGCGCGCGCCATCACGGGCCAGTCACTGCTGGTCAACGCGGGCGAGCTGATGCGGTAGGCGGCCGGCTGACCTGCCGGTCGGCCCGTCGGGGTGCGCGGTGCCGGGTCCGGGAAGCCGGCCCACCGGGGCGCGCGACCTCGGGTCCGGGCTGTGCCGACCGCGTCCGTCGGGAGCGCGGGCCGACCGGTTGCCAGGGCGGCCACCGGCCGGAGTGCGCCCTACGCCCTCGGATACCGGGCCAGCCACCCCGGCGCCGATCCGGCCGGGCCGTGCAGCGCGGCCCCCTGCGTCATCTCCATCGAGAAGTCGTCGGCCATCTGCAGGATCGTCTCCCGGCCCTCCAGCTCGACCAGCCAGTCCGGCGGCAGCGCCGTCTCGCCGTGCAGCGTACCCAGCAGATTGCCGCAGATGGAGCCGGTGGAGTCGCTGTCCCCGCCGTGATTGACGGCGAGCAGCAGGCCGTGCCGGAGGTCCTCGGCGACCAGTGCGCAGTACACCCCGATCGCCAGCGCCTCCTCGGCCGTCCAACCCTCGCCCAGCGACTCCACCCGGGCGGGCGTCGGCATCCCCTGCCGTACGGCGCCGAGCGCACGCTTGAGGGCGTCGGAGGTCTCCTCGTGGCCCGGGCGGGTGGCCAGATGCGCCAGCGCCTTCTGCACGGCGCCGTCGAGCACCTCGCCGCGGGCGAGCGAGTGGCTGATGACCGCGAAGGCGCCGGCCGCCAGGTAGCCGGTGGGATGGCCGTGCGTCTGGGCGGCGCACTCGGCGGCGAGCTGGAAGACCAGCTGCGGCTCCCAGCCGACCAGCAGCCCGAACGGCGCGGAGCGCATCACCGCGCCGCAGCCCTTCGAGTCCGGGTTCTTGGGCGCCTCCAGCGTGCCCATCACCTCGTCGCCGAGTCCGCTCAGGCAGGCCCGGCCGGGCGCGCGGCGGGAGTAGAGCCACTCCTCGCGGGCGAGCCAGCCGTCCTCCTTCTTGCGCTCGTCCGGGCCCCAGTCGCGCTGGGTGGCGGCCCAGCGCAGATAGGCGCGGTGGACGTCGGTGGGCGGATGCCAGGCTCCGGTGTCGCGGCGGACCTGGGCCCGGATCAGTCCGTCCACGGTGAACAGGGTCATCTGGGTGTCGTCGGTGACCGCGCCGCGCCGCCCGAAGGCGGGCACGAGATCCGTGACGCCCTCCTGGCCGTGCGCCGCACGGATCGCGTCGAGAGCGTCGAATTCGATACCGGCGCCGAGCGCGTCACCGATGGCGCCGCCGAGCAGGCAGCCGCGCACCCGGCTGCGGAAGTCCTGCTGTTCCGCGCGCCCCCAGATGGCGCCGCCTCCCGCTGCGCTCACTGCGCCTCCCGAAGCTCACTGCGTTCCGGGGCCTAGCACAGGCCCCCCGGGAGAGCACTGTAATCGTTCAGGATTGATCAATTTTTGCGCAGGAGAGTAATGCGAATAGTCACTCACAAGGAGGCTTTTGGCCGGTACGGTCCCGATGAGCACCATCCGGCCACCCTGACCGACCGCCCCACCCTCCCGGGAGAATCCGCATGACCTGGCGCTGCGCCGTACTCGACGACTACCAGGACATCGCCCGCTCGATGGCCGACTGGTCCGTATTGGCGGGCGAGGTGGACGTCCGTACGCTGCGGCGGCCCTTCGGCTCCGAGGACGAGGTGGTCGCGGCGATCGGCGACTGCGAGATCGTCGTCGCGATGCGCGAGCGCACCCCGTTCCCCGCCTCGCTCCTGGCCCGGCTGCCCCGTCTCCGGCTGCTGGTCACGTCCGGGATGCGCAATGCCGCCATCGATCTGGAAGCCGCCGCCCGGCACGGCGTCACCGTCTGCGGCACCGCGAGCAACACCGAGCCGCCCGTCGAACTGACCTGGGCGCTGATCCTGGGCCTCGCTCGCCACCTCGTCACCGAGAGCACCGCGATGCGCGCCGACGGGCCCTGGCAGAGCACGCTCGGTGCCGATCTGCACGGCCGCACGCTCGGGTTGCTCGGACTGGGCAAGATCGGCACCCGCGTCGCCCGGATCGGCCAGGCCTTCGGCATGAAGGTGACGGCCTGGAGCCGGAATCTGACCGCCGAGCGCGCCGCGGAGGCAGGCGTCCGGCTAGCCGCCACCAAGGAAGAGCTCTTGGAGACCAGCGACTTCGTCTCCGTACACCTCGTCCTCAGCGACCGTACCCGCGGCCTGCTCGGCGCGGACGAGCTCCGCCGGATGCGGCCCACGGCCCACCTCGTCAACACCTCCCGCGCCGCCATCGTCGACCAGCCCGCGCTGCTGCGGGCGCTGCGCGAGAACTGGATCGCCGGCGCCGGCCTGGACGTCTTCGACCAGGAGCCGCTGCCCGCCGGCCACCCGCTGCGCACCCTCCCGAACGTGCTCGCCCTCCCCCACCTCGGCTATGTCACCCGCCGCAACTACGAGGGCTACTTCCAGCAGGCCGTCGAGGACATCACCGCCTTCCTGGCGGGGAGCCCGATCCGCGAACTGGGCTGACGGGGGCCGGGCTCCGGCGGCTGGGCCGGCGCGGGCGGGATCGGCGAGGGGGTTCGAGGAGGGCATTCGATCAGGGGGTTCGATCAGGGGGTTCGACGGGCAGGTTCGGCGGACGGATGCCCCACCCGCCCCTCCGGCCCGTCCAGCCCCAGCAGAGGGCTCATTCGTTCGACCATGGCGGCGGTGCGCGCTGGGCATGCTGTCCCCATGTCCGAGTACGAGTGGGATCGCACCACCATGGCTGTTGTCGCCTCCGCGCTCTCCGGAGACAGCGACGGCGCGGTGGAACTGCTCCGTCCGCTCCCCCAGAGCGATGTCTGCCATATCGCCGTACGGCTTGCCGCGATGGCCGCCGACGCGCTGATCGTCGCCGCCCAGGACAGCGGAGGGGACCGCGAGGAGGCACTGTCGCAGTGGCAGCAGTGCATCCTGCAGCACGAGGCCGAGTACGAGGGCGGCGAGTAGCGGGGCCCGGCCGTGGCGCCGCGTCCGGGTGCGGCGTCCGCAGCCGGGCCTCGGTAGCCCGGGGCCGCCCCTGCCCCGCTCCCCGACGGCTCCCCCTATCCCCGGCTACTCCACGACCGGCAGCAGCTCCGGCAGATGGCCGTCCGACGCGAGGGCGGCGGTCCGGCGTTCCTCGGGGACCGGGCCGTACGTCGTGGTGCGCGGGCGGGCCGGGCGGCCGGCCAGGTCGGCGATGGCGATGAGGTCCTGGATGGAGCGGTAGGAGCCGTAACTCGAACCCGCCATACGGGAGATGGTCTCCTCCATCAGGGTGCCGCCCAGGTCGTTGGCACCGGAGCGGAGCATCTCGGCGGCGCCCTCCGTGCCGAGCTTGACCCAGCTGGTCTGGATGTTGGTGATGTGCGGGTGCAGCAGCACCCGGGCCATGGCCGTCACCGCGCGGTTGTCCCGCGTGGTGGGGCCGGGGCGGGCGATGCCGGCGAGGTAGACAGGGGCGTTGGTGTGGATGAAGGGGAGGGTGACGAACTCCGTGAAACCGCCGGTCTCCTGCTGGATCTGCGCCAGCAGACGCAGATGCCCCAGCCAGTGGCGCGGCTGGTCGACATGGCCGTACATCATCGTCGAGGAGGAGCGGATGCCCAGCTCATGGGCGGTCTTGATGACCTCGACCCAGGTGGCGGTGGGCAGCTTGCCCTTGGTGAGGATCCAGCGGACCTCGTCGTCGAGGATCTCGGCGGCGGTGCCGGGGAGGGAGCCCAGGCCGGCGGCCCTGGCCTCGGTCAGCCACTCGCGGATCGACAGCCCGGTACGCGTGGCGCCGTTGACGACCTCCATGGGCGAGAAGGCGTGCACATGCATCCCGGGGACGCGTTCCTTGACGGCGCGCGCGATGTCGAAGTACGCGGTGCCGGGCAGATCGGGGTGGATGCCGCCCTGCATGCACACCTCCACCGCGCCCACGTCCCAGGCCTGCTGGGCGCGGTCGGCGACCTGGGAGAGGGAGAGGGTGTAGGCGTCGGCGTCGGTGCGGCGCTGGGCGAACGCGCAGAAGCGGCAGCCGGTGTAGCAGACGTTGGTGAAGTTGATGTTCCTGGTGACGATGTACGTGACGTCGTCGCCCACCGTGGCGCGGCGCAGCTCGTCGGCGATCGTGCAGAGGGCGTCGAGCGCGGGCCCGTCGGCGTGCAGCAGCGCCAGCGCTTCGGCGTCGGTGAGCTTGGTGGGGTCTTCGGCGGCCTGGGACAGCGCCTGTCGTACGTCGGCGTCGAGGCGTTCGGGCACCATCCCGGGGGCGGCGGCCTCGCGCAGCGCCTCCCAGTCGCCGTAGACCTCGTCGAAGTCGTCGCGGCGGTCGGTGGTGCGGCCCTCGGTGTCGATGGTGTGGTGCAGGTCCGTACGGCCCGAGGAGCTCATCGTGAAGCCCTCGTCGGGCTCCTGCCAGGGACGGCCCACTACGGGGGCGTCCTCCACGGCCAGGCCCGTCTCAGGGTCGGCGAGGGCGCGGACGTGCGGCAGCAGGCGGGGGTCGAGCCAGGGTTCGCCGCGCTGGAGGAACTCCGGGTAGATGGGGAGCCGTTCGCGCAGCTCGAAGCCGGCGGCGGCGCAGCGCTCGGTCAGCTCCTCGATCTGCGGCCAGGGACGCTCGGGGTTGACGTGGTCGAGGGTCAGCGGGGAGACGCCGCCCCAGTCGTCGATCCCGGCGCCGATGAGCAGCGCATACTCGCCGTCGACGAGGTTGGGCGGCGCCTGGATGCGGGTCGAGGGGCCCATGATGTGCCGGGCCACCGCGATCGTCGCGGCCAGTTCCTCCAGTTCGGCGTCCGGCATGCCGCGCATCGCCGTGTCCGGCTTGGCGCGGAAGTTCTGCATGATCAGTTCCTGGATGCCGTGGTACGCGCGCTGGATGCGGCGCAGCGCGAAGAGGGACTCGGCGCGCTCCTCGTACGTCTCGCCGATGCCGATGAGCAGCCCCGTGGTGAAGGGGACGTTGGAGCGGCCGGCGTCCTCCAGGACGCGCAGCCGGACGGCGGGTTCCTTGTCGGGCGATCCGAAGTGCGGACCGCCGGGCTCGCTCCACAGGCGCTCGGCGGTCGTCTCCAGCATCATCCCCAGGGAGGGGGCCACGGGCTTGAGCCGCTGGAAGTCCGTCCAGGACAGCACCCCGGGGTTGAGGTGCGGCAGCAGACCGGTCTCCTCCAGGACGCGGATGGCCATGGCGCGGACGTAGGAGAGCGTGTCGTCGTAGCCGTGCGCCGCCAGCCACTCGCGGGCCTCGGGCCAGCGGTCCTCCGGCTTGTCGCCGAGCGTGAACAGGGCCTCCTTGCAGCCCATTTCGGCGCCGCGGCGGGCGATGTCCAGCACCTCGTCGGGCGACATGAACATCCCGTGGCCGCCCCGGCGCAGCTTGCCGGGGACGGTGACGAAGGTGCAGTAGTGGCACGTGTCCCGGCACAGTCGCGTCAGGGGGATGAAGACACCGCGCGAATAGGTGATGACCCCGGGGCGGCCCGCGGCCTCCAGGCCGGCGTCCCGCACCCGGGCCGCGGAGGCGCACAGGTCCCTCAGGTCCTCGCCGCGGGCCTGCAGCAGCACCGTGGCCTCGCCGGCGTCCAGCGCCACTCCGTCGCGGGCCCGCTTGAGCGCGCGGCGCATCGCGTTCGCCGTGGGCCGGCCCGGCTGGGCGGGTCCGGAGGTCGTTTCGCGGTCGGTCCCTCGGTCGGATGCCTGGTCAGGTCCCTGCGCGCTGGAAGTCATTCTCCGAGGATACGAGCGCCCACCGACAGCGCCGCCGCGGAAGAACCGGCCGTCCATGTGCCGCTGATCACTACGGGCGGAGGTTCCGTCCGAGCCCCCAGGGGGCACTTCCCGGCGGCGGCTCGCCGCACGCCTACATACTGGTCAGCAGCTCTTCGGAGTACGTCCGGGTCAGGAACTCCATGTTGTGACCGTCGGGGTCGTTGAGGTAGAGACCGCGGCCGCCGTCCAGGGTGTTGATCACCTGCGGCCTGTTGTGCATGGGGTCGGCCCAGTAAGGCAGTTCGCGCTCCTGTATGCGCGCGAAGATCGCGTCGAACTCCTCCTCGGTCACCAGGAACGCATAGTGCGTGCGGACGAACTCGCTGCCGCCGGCGACGTGCTCGGCGTAATCGAGGGTCACCCCGTTGTCCAGTTTGAGAGCGGCGAAGGGGCCGTACGCCTTCGGCTCGGGCGCGCCGAGAAGATCTGCCAGGAACCTGGCGGAGGCGAACCGGTCGGTGCTGTGCACGATCGTGTGGTCGAGGCGGGGCATGGGATCTCCTTGATCTCTCTGGTCCCGTGAACGGCGAGGCCGCCCCCGATCCGCCGCCGGATCGGGCCGGGCCGCTCTTCCGGGGCCGCTGACCGGTCTCGGCCCGCTGATCCGCTGCATCGCCGATCGGCGGGGTCCTCACCTTCGACGCTACGACCGGAGGGGCGGACCCGGAACAGCCTTCGGTATCGACCTGGGCAGGGTTTCGTACTCCGATGGTCCTAGGGCGTGACCGCGCGCTTCCCGTCGCCTGGTGGGCGCCCCTCGCGCTCCCCTCCCGCCGCCCCGGTAGGCGGCCCTCACGCTCCCGTCCCGACGCCCGGTAGGCGCCCTCGCGCCGCCATCCCCGGCACCGCGACACCCCCGGCCGTCACCCCTCCCTTACGGCTCGCTCCCCTGCGTCACAGGTACTGCTGCGTCACAGATACTGCGCGAAATCATCGAGCGTCCGCAGCACTTCCGCCTCACCGGCCGGTGGCAGTTGCAGGACCACTTCGCCGAGGCCCAGCTCGCGGTAGTGCGCCAGCTTCCCGGGCGAGGGGCGGACCGCATACGGCACCACCACCGGCTCGCCGGTGCGCCCGGCGTCCGTCCACGCCTGCCGCAGCGCCGGCACGGTCTCGGCCAGCCCCCGCCCGCCGATCGGCAGCCACCCGTCCGCGTAGTCCGCGATCTGCCCGAAGAGCTTGGGACCGGCCCCGCCGCCGAGCAGGATGCGCGGCGCGCCGTGCACCGGCTTGGGGTGGGCGAAGGACGCCCGTACGGAGCCGAATTCGCCCTGATACGCGGTGGGTTCCGCGGCCCACAGGGCGCGCATCAGCGCCACCCGGTCACGGGTCAGCTCGCGCCGGGTCGACCACTCCACCCCGTGGTCGGCGGCCTCCTCGACGTTCCATCCGTAACCGATGCCGAGGGTGAAGCGGCCCCCGGAGAGGAAGTCGAGGGTGGCGATCTGCTTGGCGAGGGCGACCGGATCGTGCTGGCCGACGAGGGTGATGCCGGTGCCCAGGGCGAGCCGCTCGGTGACCGCGGCGGCCTGGGAGAGCGCGATGAACGGGTCGAGGGTGCGGCCGTATTCGCGGGGCAGGGGTTCGCCCATGGGGGCGGGAGTGTCGCGGCTGACGGGGATATGGGTGTGCTCGGGGAGGTAGAGCCCGGCGAATCCGCGCTGCTCCAGCTCGCGGCCCAGCCGGTCCGGCCGGATCGTCTCGTCCGTCAGGAAGATCGTGGTCGCGATCCGCATGGTGGGGAAACCTCCGTCAGACGTGTGGGTGACCGCATGGTGCCTCACCGGCCAACGGTTATCCACAGCCCTTTCGCTCCGTGTCGCACCCGCGTACAACAGTTTTCACGCGGCGCAACGAGCCGGCCGCGCAGCGAACACGGAACGGACTCCATACGGCACGGGGGGGCGGGGATGGAACGACGCGAGGTTCTGAGACTTTCAGCGGTTGCGGGCGCGACGGGCGCGCTTACGCTCGGACGTGTGAGCTTCGCCGACGCAGCGCCCGCGGAGGGGCGGCCCGGCGGCGGGCCGGCCGAGCAGACCCGGCGGATCACCGGCCATCTGCCCACGGGCGCACCGGACTTCGTGTATCTGCCCGTCGAAGTGCCCCATGGGGTCCGTGAGATCGCCGTCTCCTACACCTATGACAAGCCCCCCGTCCCCGAGGGCACGGCCGGCAACGCCTGCGACATCGGCATCTTCGACGAGCGGGGCACCGACCTCGGCGGCGCCGGCTTCCGCGGCTGGTCGGGCGGGGCCCGTACGGAGTTCTTCCTGCGTGCCGACGAGGCCACCCCCGGCTACCTCCCGGGCCCCGTCAACGCCGGCACCTGGCACATCGCCCTCGGCCCGTACACGGTCGCGCCGCAGGGGCTGTCCTACGACGTCACGGTCACCGTCCGGTACGGCCCTCGGGGCCACACCCCGGCTCCCGGGTATCCGCCCGAGCGCGCCCGGGGCCGCGGCCGCGCCTGGTACCGCGGCGACAGCCATCTGCACTCCGTCCACTCCGACGGCAAGCGCACGCCCGCCGAGATCGCCGCGCTGGCCCGTGCCGCCGGGCTGGACTTCCTCACCACCACCGAGCACAACACCACCTCCTCCCACCGCGCCTGGGAGGGCCTGTGGGGCGACGACCTGCTGATCCTCACCGGCGAGGAAGTCACCACCCGCAACGGTCACGTGGTGGCGATGGGCACCGACCCCGGGGTCTTCATCGACTGGCGCTACCGGGCCCGCGACAACGCCTTCGGCAAGTACGCCCGCGCCGTCCGACGAGCCGGCGGTCTGGTCATCCCGGCGCATCCGCACGCCACCTGCATCGGCTGCAACTGGAAGTTCGGGCTCAACGACGCCGATGCGGTGGAGGTCTGGAACGGCCCGTACACCCCCGATGACGAGGTCACCCTCGCCGAGTGGGACAACACCCTGGTCGCACACGTCCAGGGCCGTGCCGACTGGCTGCCGGCCGTCGGCCACAGCGACGCCCACCGCGATCCGGATGTCATCGGCCTGCCGCAGACCGTGGTGCTCGCCGACGACCTCTCCCGCCGCGCAGTGCAGGACGGCATCCGGGCCGGCCGCGTCTGGATCGCCGAGTCCGCAAAGATCGACCTGACCTTCTCCGTCACCGGTGAGCACGGCGAACACGCCGGAATCGCCGAGCGCCTGGAGGTCTCAGGCACCTCCAAGGTCACCGCCCATCTGCAGGTCACCGGCGCCCCGGGCTGCACGGCCTCCTTCGTCACGGACCAGGGGCGGCTGTATACGGCCCCGCTGCCGCCGTCGGGCGACGGCACCCTCACCTGGCAGACCACCCCCGACAACGCCGCCTACATACGCGCGGAGGTCCGCCATCCCTCCACCACCCCCGGCCTCCCCGGCCCGATGGCGGCGATGACCAACCCGGTCTTCGTGGGCCGCTGGGGCTGAGTCCGGACCCGGCGCACCCGCCTGACAACGCACGCCAGGCACCTCGCCCCGGTCGCCCCCGGCTCGCCCCACCCGACCGCCCTCGGCCACGTCACCCTGCCCACCGCCCGGCCGACCCGCCTCACCCCGCCCAAACGATCGCCTGCAACTCGCTGTACGCATGCAGCGCGTACGAGCCCACGTCCCGCCCCACTCCGCTCCGCTTGAAGCCGCCGAACGGCGCTTCCATGTTCCGTCCGACGGTGTTCACCCCGACCCCGCCGGCCCGCAGCTGCCGGGCCACCCGGAAGGCGCGGGCGACATCGCCGGACCACACGTAGTCGATGAGGCCGTAGTCACTGTCGTTGGCCAGCGCCACGCCCTCGTCCTCCTCATCGAAGGGCACGGCCACGACGACCGGGCCGAAGATCTCCTCCCGTACGACCCGCATCTCGGGGGTGCAGTCGGCCAGCAACGTCGGCGCGACATAGAAACCCCGTTCCGGAGCGGAGGGCCGTTCACCACCCGCCACGACCCGCGCCCCCTCCTTGCGGCCCAGCTCGACATACGACTCGACCCGGTCTCGGTGCGCGGCCGAGATCACCGGCCCGACCACCGTCCCGCGCGCCCGGGGATCGCCGACCGGCAGCCGTCCGAGGTACTGCGCCAGCCGCTCCACCAGCGCCTCGTACACCCCCCGTTGCGCGATCACCCGGGTCGGCGCCGTACAGATCTGCCCGCTGTAGAAGGAGTACGTCGTGCCGATGCCGGCCACCGCCGCGTCCAGGTCCGCGTCGTCGAAGACCACCGCGGCGCCCTTGCCCCCCAACTCCATGAGCTGGCGCTTCATCCCGCGTCCGCAGACCTCGGCGATCTGCCGGCCGACGGCCGTGGAGCCGGTGAAGCTCACCATGTCCACGTCGGGCGAGTCGACGGCCGCCGCACCGACCTCCGCCGAGGCCCCGCCGACGACGTTCACGACCCCCGGCGGCACCCCCGCCTCCGCCAGCGCCGCCGCCATCCGGTACACCGACAGCGGGTCCTGCGGAGCCGGCTTCACCACGACGGTGTTGCCCATCGCCAGGGCCGGCGCGATCTTCCCCGCGGGGTTCGCCCAGGGGTTGTTGTACGAGGTGATGCAGGTGACGACGCCGACCGGCTGCCGTACGGCCAGCGCGCCCAGCACCCCCGCCTTCCCCATCGGCCCCGCCTCGTTGATCTGCGGGGCAAGCCCCTGCTCGACAGGCTCCAGCGCCCCCTTCGCATACCGCCGGAAGCGCGCCACCCCCACCGCGACCTGCATCCCGCGCGCGGTGGCGGTCGTCGCGCCGCTCTCGGCCTGCGCGAGCTCGGCATGCGCGGCGAAGTCCCGCTGCATCAGATCCGCGGCCCGGTCCAGGAGCGCGGCGCGCTGCTGCGGCGACGTACGGGACCAGGCCCCGAACGCCGCGCGCGCCGCGGCCGCCGCCTCGTACACCTGCGCCCGGCTCGCCTCCGGCGCGAGCCCGACGACCGCCTCGGTCGCCGGATCGATGACCTCATAATGGCCACCGTCGGGCTCGACCCACTCACCACCGATGAACAGTCGTTCCACCGCGGCCACTTGGTGCTCGCGCCCTTCCACTGCGGTCACTTGGTGCTCAGGCCGTTCCGCTGCCGTCACTTGGTGCTCACGGTTCTCGTGTCCCGCCCCGAGCGCAGCACCGTCCCCGGTACCGCGCCGGTCACCACGTCCTCCCGGATCACCTCGACGCCGTTGACCCACACCGCGTTGATGCCGATCGCCCGGGAGTCCAGGCGCGGGCTGTCGCCGGGCAGATCGTGCACCAGCGTGGCCTTGTCCGCGTCGATCCGCTCGGGGTCGAAGAGGACCAGGTCCGCGTGCCAGCCCTCCTCGATGCGGCCCCGTTCCCGCAGGCCGAAGAGGTGCGCCGGGTCGTCGGTGAGCATCTTCACGGCCTGCTCCAGCCCCATCAGCTTCCTGCCCCGCAGACAGTCGCCGAGGAAGCGCGTCGTGTACGGCGCCCCGCACATCCGGTCCAGATGGGCGCCCGCGTCCGACCCGCCCAGCAGCACGTCCTCGTGCTGCCAGGTCTCGGCGCGCAGCGCCCAGGAGGCCGGGTCGTTGTCGCTGGGCATCGGCCACAGCACCGTCCGCAGCTGGTCGTTGGCGCAGATCTCGACCAGGCACGCGAACGGTTCCTGGCCGCGTTCGGCCGCGATGTCCTCGACGACGCGCCCGGTCAGGCCCTCGTTCGCGGTCGAGTAGGTGTCCCCGATGACATACCGGCCGAAGTGGGCGAGCCGGCGGAAGACCCCCGCCTCCTTGCTGTTCGCCCGGCGCAGCAGCTCGTCCCGGACGCCGGGGTCGCGGAGCCGCTCGATCCGCTCGGGCACGGGCAGGCCCAGGACGTCGCCCCACCCGGGTATCAGGTTCAGGGCGCAGAAGGTGCCGAGCGACATGTTCATGGGCGTGAGGATCGGCATCGTCAGGGCCACGATCCGGCCGCCGGCCTGCCGGGCCCGCTCGCTGGGGACCAGCTGCCGCGGCACCCGCCCGGGCACGGCCGCGTCGATCGTCAGCACGTTCCAGTTCAGCGGGCGTCCGGCCGTGGCGCTCAGCTCGACGAGCAGCTCGATCTCGGCGTCGCTGAAGCGGTCGAGACAGCCGGCCACGATCGCCTCGATCTGGGTGCCCTCGTGCGCGGCGACGGCACGTGCCAACGCGAGCAGTTCCGCCGGCTCGGCGTACCGGGAGGCGACCGGCCGGCCGTCACCGTCGGAGTGGGTGGCGGACTGCGTGGTGGAGAAACCCCACGCCCCGGCGTCCATCGCCTCGTGGAAGAGCGCCAGCATCTGCTCCAACTGCGCGGGCGTGGGCTGCCCGCCGACGGCCTCCTCCCCCATGACGTAGCGGCGCAGCGCGCAATGCCCCACCATGAAGCCCGCGTTGACGGCGATCCGCCCCTCCAGGGCGTCCAGATACTCGCCGAACGAGCTCCACGACCAGGGCGCGCCCTGCTCCAGCGCCACCAGGGACATGCCCTCGACCTTGGACATCATCCGGCGGGTGTAGTCGGCGTCCGCGGGCCGCCCGGGGTGGAGCGGGGCCAGGGTGAATCCGCAGTTGCCGCCCGCCACGGTCGTCACCCCGTGGTTGAGCGAGGGGGTCGCATACGGGTCCCAGAAGAGCTGGGCGTCGTAGTGGGTGTGCGGGTCGACGAAGCCGGGGGCGAGGATCAGCCCGGTGGCGTCCTCGCTGTGCGTCGCGTCCTCCGTGACGGTGCCGGCCGGCGCGACGACGGCGATCCGGCCGGTCCGGATGCCGACATCGGCGGCGTACGAGGGCGCGCCCGTTCCGTCCACTACGGTCGCGCCCTTGATCAGATGGTCGAGCACGGGCGATGCCCCCTTCTCCTCGGCGGAACTCGGCCCGGCCCGGGCGGACCAGGCCGTCTCCTCGGCTTCTCCTCGGCGGAACCCGGCCCCGGCGGACCAGGCCCGCTGCACGGCTTCTCCTCGGCGGAACTCAGGCCTTACGGCCTGCTCAGCGGCACCATCCGTCGGACATCAGCCGCGCGCGGCCTTCCGGAACCGACTCGTCCGGTGCACCGGATCCGTATCGATCTCCGGGATCACGTGCGCACCGATCAGCCGGATCGTGTTCATGGTGTCCTCGTACGAGATCCCGATCGGCAGACCGAAGCTCAGCTGGTCGGCGCCGGCCCGCTCCCACCGCCGGCACTGCCCGAGCACCTCGTCCGGGTCACCGCAGATCATCAGCTCCTCGGCGATCAGCAGCTCGATGACCTCGGCGGTGTAGTCGGGCAGCAGCTCCGGCCACTCGGGGATGCCGTCGGGCCGCGGGAAGGTGTCGTGGTAGCGGAAGACCAGCGACTGGAGGTAGTTGAGCCCTCCGTTGACCGCGATCTCCACCGCCTTGTCGTGCGTCTCGGCACAGATCGCCGTGGACGTCACCATCACGTTGTCGTTGACGAAGTCACCGATCGGCTCGGCGTCCCGGATCGCCGTCTTGTACTGCTCCAGCACCCACTCCATGTCGGAGACCTTCTGCACGCTGAAGCCGAGGACGCCCAGCCCCTTCTTCGCGGCCATGGCGTACGAGGACGGCGAGCCGGCCGCGTACCACATCGCCGGGTGCGAGGCCCCGTACGGCTTGGGGAAGATCTTGCGCGGCGGCAGCTGCCAGTGTTTGCCCTGGAACCCCGGGTACTCCTCCTGGAGCCACATCTTCGGGAACTCGGCGATGGTCTCTTCCCAGATCTCCTTGGTGTGGTTCATATCGGTGATGCCCGGCAGGAACCCCAGGATCTCGTGGCTGCCGGCGCCCCGCCCGCTGCCGAATTCGAAGCGCCCTTCGCTGAGGTGGTCGAGCATGGCGACCTTCTCGGCGACCTTCACCGGGTGGTTGACCTGGGCGAGCGGGTTGAAGATCCCGGACCCCAGGTGGATCCGCTCGGTCGCGTGGGCCAGATAGCCGAGGAAGACGTCATTGGCGGAGAGGTGCGAATACTCCTCCAGGAAGTGGTGCTCGGACGCCCAGGCGTACTTGAAGCCGGACGCGTCCGCCTGGATGACGTACTCGGTCTCCTCCATCAGCGCCTTGTGCTCCGCGAGCGGATCGGTCTCGGCCCGCTTTCCCACGTACCCCTGTACAAAGAGCCCGAATTCCACGGAGGTTCACCGTCCCTGGCTACTTCTGACACACCGTCAGATTCGATGTGCCGACTGTTCCAGCGCACGCACGGAGCGTCAAGGGCCGTCACCACTCGACCTGACGCCACATCAGATGATGCTGACCCCTGCCAGCCAGCCCCCGTCGATGACGAACGGCTGCCCGGTGATGTACGACGAGTCCGCGCACGACAGGAAGAGCGCCAGCTTGGCGACCTCCTCCGGCTGCCCGATCCGCCCCAGCGGCACCAGCTTCTGGTAGAGCTCGTCGACGGCCCGCTTCGACTCGGCGGGGTCCACGGCCGGGTCGAGCGCGGCGGGACGGGTCATCGGGGTGTCCACCGCCCCCGGGCACACCGCGTTGACCCGGACCTTCCTGGCCGCCAGCTCCATCGCGGCGACCCGGGTCAGCCCGAGGACCGCATGCTTGGTCGCGGCGTACGCCCCGACGAACGCCATGCCCGTCAGCGCCGTGTACGAGGCCGTGTTGACGATCGTCCCGCCGCCCGCCGCCTCGATCTCCGGCGCGACCGTACGGATCCCCAGGAAGCACCCGACCTGGTTGACCTGCACCACCTCCTGGAACTCCGCCAAGGGCGTCGACACCAGCTCGTTGAAACGCAGGATCCCGGCGTTGTTGACCAGCCCGTCGATCTTCCCGAAGGTGTCCTTGGCGGCGACCACGGCGGCCTGCCAGTCCGCCTCCCGCGTCACATCCAGATGGACGTACCGCGCGGCATGCTCACCCAGCTCCCCGGCGAGTGCCTCCCCCCGCTCGTCGAGCACGTCCCCCAGCAGCACCCGCGCCCCCTCCGCGACGAACAGCCGCGCCTCCTGCTCCCCCTGCCCACGCGCCGCACCCGTAACGATGACGACCCGCCCGTCGAGCTTGCCCATGCCTGCACTCCTCTGCTGGTGAGTACGTCCGTGCCTGCTGGTGCGTACGTGCGTTTCCGCCGACGGGGTAGGTGCGTTCCTACCGGCGGGCAGGTCCGGGCGGGCCGTCAGCCGGGCCCAGCAGCGGCGCCACCTCCGTCCCGAACGCCGCCATCTGGTCCGTCAGTTCGGCACTGCTACGGCTGCGGAACCGCACCTGGACCTGATCCACCCCCATCGCCCGGTACTCCCGCAGCGAGTCCGCGAGCCGCTCCGGCGCCCCGGACAGCGTCCGCCGCCCGACCGCCCACCCCGGCTCGCCCACATACAGCGGCTCGGCGAGGGCGCCGATCACGAGGGGCGCCTTGATCCCCGCCGCCTCCCTCAGCCGCCGCAGCTTCGCGATCTGCCCGGGCAGTTCGTCCCGCCGGTCGCCCTGCGGCAGCCATCCGTCGCCGCGCACCGCGGCCCGGCGTACGGCGGCGGGCGAGGAGCCGCCCACCCAGACCGGCGGCCGCGGGGTCTGCACGGGGCGCGGCGCCTGCCCCAGCCCCTCGAACGCGAACCGCTCCCCCGCGAACGCGGGGAACTCCTCCGGCCCCAGCGCCGCCTTCAGCGCATCGACCGTCTCGTCCAATACGGCCCCGCGCCGCGCGAAGTCCACCCCGAGCGCCTCGAATTCCTCCCGGACGTGCCCGGCCCCGACCCCGAGAATCAGCCGCCCCCCGGAGAGCCGGTCCACCGTCGCGTACTGCTTGGCCGTGACCAGCGGATGCTTCAGCCCGACCACCGCCACATGACTGAGCAGCCGCACCCGCTCGGTGACGGCGGCCAGATGCGCGAGGGTGGCGACCGGGTCGTACCAGACCGTGCTCATCGCCTCGGCCAGCCGCCGCGGGATCGCGATGTGCTCACAGCAGGCGAGGTAGGCGAACCCGTATTGGTCGGCGGCCCGCGCGACGGCGACCAGATCCGCGGGCCCAGCGGCCGGCTCCCAGCTCTCCGCGAAGAGCGTGCTCTGCGCCTGCACCGGAAGCTGCATCCCGTACGCCAGCCGCCCCGCCCCGGGCCGCCACACCGCCTCGTCCGCGCTGTCCATACGCCCTCCCCGGCCATACCTGACGGAGCGTCATATAACTTGCGCGGGACATCGTCGTACCTGCCGAGGCATCAGGCAAGGGGCGCAGGAGAGCGGACCACCGGGATTCGGTCCGAGGAGGGCCCTGCCTCCCGCGGCCTACCAGCCCGCACCACCGCTCAGCTTTCGCCGCCGGACGAGGCACGTGCCGCGTTCGGCTGCGAGCCGGCACCGCGGGAGCGCAGTTCCTCGTTGATCCGCCGGGCTTCCTCAAGCTGGTCTTCGAGGATGACGATGCGGCAGGCGTCCTCGATCTTGGTGCCCTGGTCGACGAGTTCACGGGCCCGGGCGGCGATGCGCAGCTGGTAACGGGAGTAGCGGCGGTGGCCGCCCTCGGAGCGCAGCGGGGTGATCAGGCGGTTCTCACCGAGGGTGCGGAGGAAGGCGGGCGTTGCGCCGATCATTTCGGCGGCCCGACCCATGGTGTAGGCGGGGTAATCGTCGTCGTCGAGATTGTCGGTGGGGCGGGGACTGCTAGGGGGCATAGCACCTCGTCTTTCGGGGACGCGTCGAGGGGCCCGGGTGCCGTGCGGCACCCGGGCCCCGAGCTTTCAACACCATCTACCGGCTCACTGCGCCGGCCTTCTTTTTCCGCTTGTCCACCTGGGAGGGCGGAGGTGCGGGGATCGCAAATACGTGACCGGGGACCACCTTCCATTCTGGGGCCTGCGGTACCCGAGCGGTGTTCTTCCTCGCCCGGGCGATCCTGATGGCGTCTGCTCCTTACCTCGTTCGCTGAATCGGTCGTACTGCGGGTCTTGCGGGTACTGCTTGCGGCCCCTTGGACCGCTTGGCCCGGCAGCCAGCGACGGGACCCACCATTTCCGGCCCCGCTACTCCACTGCCGTTCCACACCTGCTGTGACCTGCATGCACGGCAGTTCATGTCTGCCATGCCTTCTTCGCTGTCTTGACTACAAAAGGAACCCTAACCTCTCCCAAACCACATGTCTACACTCGCCATGACAGATTTCCTTCGGGGCGGGATGTGGTGGTTCTACCGCGCCCACCCCGGAAAGCTGCTCCGTCGGGAGAGTGAACGACGGGCGCGACAGCCCCGCCGACGGCGCCCGGCCCGCCAGGTACGGGTGCCGGCCGCCGCACAGGCACGGGTGCCGGCCCGCGCTCACTCCGGCGTCGTGGCCGTCTCGACCCAGTGCAGATGTTTCCTTCGACCCGGCCACCATCGGGACGGCCGTCACTTCGGGTTTCCACCACGGGTGGTGCGCCAGCAGATGCGCCTCGACCTCGTCGTACCTGTCGGCACGGGTCGCGAGAAGAAGCTGCCATTCCGCACCCGTGCCGCATTCGCCCTCGTGCCGGAACACGGAGGTCACCGGCCCCGCGATCCGCGCCCCGGCCGCGAGCCGCGCGGACACGAGGGACTGGGCCGGCCGCACGGCCTCCGCATGGCTCTGTGTGGCGGTGGACACCTGAAGGAATCCCGTCATGCGATAACCAGCTCCCCGGCGCGGCAGCCGCGCTCCTCTGCTTTCCGCCACCCGGCGTACGTCACGCAAACTTCCGCTCAACTGGCGGGCCAGGTAGTGCAGTTCCGGGAATGTGGCCTTGCGATCCGCCAGCATGTCGGCCGCATGACCGAGCAAACCGGGACGGGGAGGAAGGCAGTGCGCGCGGACGCGTTGCCGCGACGGCGGCGGCACCGGCCTGCCGATGGCGGCCCTGGGCTGGCGGTAACAGCCGCAACAGCGAAGGGAAGATGCGAGCGAGACAGTTCGCCATGTCGGCCTGCTTTCTCAGGTGGGTCATGTGTAGCGCACGGTTTCCGGTGCGGCCTCGTACGCCTTGCCGAGGGCGGCAAGGGCGGCCTCCGCCTGCCCGTCGAGCTGATATCCGCGCAGCCGTAGCGCCTCAGCCCCCCGCCCCCGCCCAAAGCCCCTCCCCCGTCAACCCCAACAACTCAATCGCATTGCCGCGCACGATCCGTTCCACCACGTCCGGGGGCAGGTGGCTCATCTGGGACTCGCCGACCTCCCGGGACTTGGGCCAGGTCGAGTCCGAGTGCGGGTAGTCGGTCTCGTACAGGACGTTCCCGACGCCGATCGCGTCGAGGTTCCGCAGGCCGAAGGCGTCGTCGAAGAAGCAGCCATAAACGTGCTCGGCGAAGAGTTCGGCCGGCGGGCGGAGGACCTTGTCGGCGACGCCGCCCCAGGCGCGGTTCTCCTCCCAGACCACGTTCGCGCGCTCCAGGATGTACGGGATCCAGCCGATCTGGCCCTCGGCATACATGATCTTCAGATGGGGGAAACGGTCGAACTTGCCGCTCATCAGCCAGTCGACCATCGAGAAGCAGCAGTTGGCGAAGGTGATCGTGGAGCCGACGGCGGGTGGGGCGTCCGCCGAGGTCGAGGGCATCTTGGACGAGGAGCCGATGTGCATGGCGATGACCGTGCCGGTCTCGTCGCAGGCGCGCAGGAACGGGTCCCAGTAGTCGGTGTGGATGCTGGGCAGCCCCAGATGCGGCGGGATTTCGCTGAAGCAGACGGCGCTAACGCCGCGGGCCGCATTGCGCCGCACCTCCGCGGCGGCCAGTTCCGCGTCCCACAGGGGGACGAGGGTGAGCGGGATCAGCCGGCCCTGCGCCTGCGGGCCGCACCACTCCTCCACCATCCAGTCGTTGTACGCCCGTACGCCGAGCAGCCCCAGCTCGCGGTCCTTGGCCTCGGTGAAGGTCTGGCCACAGAAGCGGGGGAAGGTGGGGAAACACAGGGCGGACTGGACGTGGTTGACGTCCATGTCGGCCAGTCGCTCGGGCACGCTGAAGGAGCCGGGGCGCATCTGCTCGTAGGTGATCCCTTCGAGCCGGATGTCGTCGCGGGAGTGGCCGACGGCGGTGTCGAGGCGGGTCAGCGGCCGGTGCAGATCCTCGTAGACCCACCAGTCGGCTATCGGGCCGTCGTCACCCTCTGCGCCCATCTTTGGAGCGAACTTTCCGCCGACGAAGGACATTTCCTTCACGGGCGCCCGGACGATGCGCGGGCCGATGCCGTGGTACTTCGACGGGAGCCGGTCCAGCCAGACGTGGGGAGGCTCCACCGTGTGGTCGTCCACCGAAATGATCCTGGGGAAGGTCGCCATGCCGGATACGGTAGCGCCGATCTGACGATCCGTCAGTAATGGACGCCCGGGAGGCCGGGAACGTGGGGGCGCACGGAGGGTTTGCCTCCGCGCCCTATCCGTGCGCCGCCCCACCCCCGGCCCCGATCAGGCGGGGAGGCTTTGTGCACGGTCGGGACCCCTACTGACGGAAGCGGGCACAACAAGGCAGACTGACCGTTGCGCACAGCAAGGCAGTGCGTACAGCGCGACAGATGGCACACGGCAGGGGGGCACCATGGACGACGGTCCGGGGCGGGAGCGACTCCGCTTCACCGTGCTCGGTCCCGTACGGGCCTGGCGCGGCGCAACGCCGCTGGCAGCGGGCTCCCCGCAGCAGCGTGCGCTGCTCGCCGCACTACTGCTGCGCGGCGGACGGACCGCCACCGCGGCCGAACTCGTCGACGCCCTGTGGGGCGACGAGCCGCCGCATGCCGCGCTCGCCGCGCTGCGTACGTACGCCTCCCGGCTGCGCAAGGCGCTGGGCGACGACTCCGAGGCCCTGGTCAGCGAGTCCGGCGGCTATGCGATCCGGCCGGTGAACGGCCGCTCCCTGGACCTCGACCACGACCGTGCCGAGCAGTACGCCGCCGAGGCGGAGAAGGCCAAGGCCTCCGGCGACCGCGGGCGAGCCCGCGAACTCCTGGAATCCGCACTGGCGTTGTGGGACGGCGAGCCGCTGGCCGGTCTCGCAGGTCCGTACGCCGAAACCCAGCGCACCCGCCTCGACGAGTGGCGGCTGTCCCTCACCGAGGCCCGGCTCGAACTGATACTGGAATCCGGTCGTCATGCCGACGTGGTGTCCGAGCTGACCGCGCTCACCGCCGCCCACCCGCTGCGCGAACGGCTGCGCGAACTCCTCATGCTGGCGCTGTACCGCAGCGGACGGCAGGCCGAGGCGCTCGCGGTGTACGCCGACACCCGCCGGCTGCTCGCCGATGAGCTGGGGGTCGATCCGTGCGCCTCCCTCTCCGACCTCCACCAACGGATCCTGCGTGCGGACATCGATCTGGACGCGCCACCCGTCACCAGCGACGGCCCGGGGTCCACCGACCAGGTCATCGTGCGCCCGCAGCAACTACCGGCGACCGTGGCGGACTTCACCGGCCGTACGACCTTCGTCTCCGAACTCGGCGCACAGCTCGCCACCGCCGAGGGCAGCGTGATGGCCGTCTCCGCGCTCACCGGCATCGGCGGAGTCGGCAAGACGACCCTCGCCGTCCATGTCGCACACGCCGCCCGCGAGCACTTCCCCGACGGGCAGCTCTACGTCGACCTGCAGGGCGCCGGCCAGACCCCGTCCGAGCCCGAAGCCGTCCTCGGCGCCTTCCTGCGCTCACTGGGCACCCCGGACTCCTCCATCCCCGACGGAATGGAGGAGCGCTCCGCCCTCTACCGCTCCACCCTCGCCGGCCGGCGCGTCCTGGCGCTCCTGGACAACGCCCGCGACGCCGCGCAGATCCGGCCACTGCTCCCCGGTACGGAGGGCTGCGCCGCCCTGATCACCAGCCGCGCCCGCATGATCGACCTGGCCGGCGCGCACCTCATCGACCTCGACGTCATGAGCCCCGAGGAGGCCATGAACCTCTTCACCCGGATCGTCGGCGAGGAACGCGTCAGCTCCGAGCGGAAGGCGGTGATGGCGGTCGTCGGCGCGTGTGGCTTCCTGCCCCTGGCCATCCGCATCGCCGCCTCCCGCCTGGCGGCACGCCGGACGTGGACGGTCTCCATCCTGGCCCGCAAGCTCGCCGACGAGCGCCGCCGGCTGGACGAACTCCGCGCCGGCGACCTCGCGGTCAAGGCCACCTTCGAACTGGGCTACGGCCAACTGGAACCCCCGCAGGCCCGGGCGTTCCGGCTGCTGGGGCTGGCCGACGGGCCGGACATCTCGCTCGCGGCCGCCGCCGCGATCCTCGATCTGGACGCCGATGAGGCCGAGGAGCTGCTGGAGTCCCTCGTGGACACCTCCCTGCTGGAATCCGCGGCGCCGGGGCGCTACCGCTACCACGACCTCGTACGGCTCTACGCGCGTGACTGCGCCGAGCGCGACGAACAGCCGCCCTCCGAACGCACCGCGGCCCTGTCGCGGCTGCTGGACTTCTACTCCGCCACGGCCGCCAACATGTACGTACTCGAACGCCCCGGCGACCGGCTCGTGGACCACATGGAGGCCACCGCCTTCGCAGGGCTGGAGTTCGCCGACCGCACCACCGCCCTGGAATGGCTGTTCAGCGAGGCCGGCTGCCTGCTGGCCTGCGCCCGCCAGTGCGGTGGTCCGGAGACACTGCGCCGCGCCGCCGACCTCCTCCTGCTCACCAAGGACCTGGCCGAATCCGGCGCCGACGCGCTCCAGTACGAGCAGTCCAACGTGGCGTTGCTGGCCGCTGCCCGGGAAGCCGGGGACCAGCATGCGCAAGCGCGGATCCATACCGCGCTCGCCTATGCCCGTACGCTGGCCGGACGGCTGGACGAAGCGGACGAGAACGCCAAGTCCGCCATGCTCCTCGGCCTCGCCGCCGAAGACCCCTTCTCCTCGTCCTACGCCCCCAATGACCGGGGCATCATCGCCAACTCCCAGCGGCGGCACGCCGATGCGGAAGCCTATTTGCGGCAGGCCCTGACGGCGTTCCGCGAAGACCACAACCAGCAGTCCGAGGCCAGCGCGCTCTGCAATCTCTCCCGGGTCCATCTGGACACCGGGCGGGTGGAAAGCGCCATACAGCTGGCGGAGGAGGGGATCGCCATCTACCGCCGGCTGGGCGCCAAACGCCGCCTCGCCAACGGCATGTACGCGCTCGCTCTGGCGTACACACAGGCCAACCGGCTCGTGGAGGCGGCCGAGCAACTCGGCGCCGCCCTGGCCATCTTCCAGGACAGCCGACAGAGGTTCTGGGAAGGCATGACCAACTTCCGGCTGGCCGAGGTCGATCTCGCGGCACGCAAGCCGGCTGCCGCCGCCAACCATGCCGAGCTGGCGCTGGCCGCCCTGCGCGGCATCGGCGGCGAATCCCGGCGGGCCAGCGTCCTCACCACGCTCGGACGGGCGCTCAACGACATCGGGCACACCGACCGGGCACGGGTGTGCTGGCAGGAGGCGTTGGCCATCTTTGAGCGTCTCGGGTCCGCGGAGAGCAGCACCGTGCAAGCACTCCTGTTTCCCGCGGCGCTCACATAAGCGCAGGTGGGCGCAGTCATCGTCGACGTTTATCGATCGTTCATCGACGAGGGCCAGTCTTTTCCTTACCGATCCGCCGCCTCGGGGGGCAAGCGGCTCGGTGACCAGGTCGCACCGTTAAGGTAAGCGGCCGCGCCGCGCCCGTCCGGCGGCCCACGGGGGAGTCTCCGGGCGGGCGGGGCACAAAGCGCCCACACAGGAGTTGATTGCGTTGAGCACCGAGAAGCAGGTACAGCATCTGAGGGACCGAGACATCATCAAGCCCCTCGACAGCCACCAGCCCATCGCGGGGAACGGCGTGACGTCGCAGGTGTCGCCGCAGGGGGACCGCGACATCATCAAGCCCTCCGACAGCCACCAGCCCATCGCGGGGAACGGTGTCACGCCGCAGGGGGACCGCGACATCATCAAGCCCTCCGACAGCCACCAGCCCATTGCGGGAAACGGCGTCAACCCCACTGCCGATGACAGTCACCAGCCGACTCCCGGTGAGGGTGTCGCGATGGACAGTCACCAGCCCATCGGCAAGCCCAACTAACTCCTAGAGGGCCCACGGGGGAATCGGGGGACACGGGGGATACGGGGGAACGCAGCACCAACGGGGGATACGGGGGATCGCTGCACCACCTGAACCAACGGGGGCGTTTCGGGGGACCGCAGGGGCTGGTGTCGATGGCCGGGAGGGGAAGCCACCGACACCAGTCCCTGCGGCGTTCCTGCGGTCGGTACGGCCTCCGTATGCATCTCTCCGGCGAGAAGTCGAACATTTGCGCACTTCAGCCGCTATTTTTGTGACACCGAGCAACACCCGTTTCTTTATGGAGGAGTTGGCATGATCTACCCGAAGAAAGCCCTCGCCATCGGCGCACTGGCGCTCGTCGCCTTAGGCGGTACCGCCGTACCCGCCATGGCCGACAACCACATGCCCGCCCCGCCCACCACCGCGGCCGCACCGAAGGGGCACGCGCCCGTGGCGCCCCTGGACAGTCACACTCCGGTGGTTCCGCTGGACAGGCACCGGCCGATAGTGGCCGGCGACAAGCACATGCCGGTGGCGCCCCTGGACAGGCACCGGCCGGTGCCGGCCGGCGAAGGTCACACGCCGTTGGTGCCGCTGGACAGCCACATCCCCTAACGGGTTCCCATGTCGACGCCTGACGCACGTATCTGACGAGGCGTCAGCCCTTGGTGCTACAGTCACGCCACCCGCGTTCAGCGAGGAGGCGCCGTGTTCGAATCGGCTCGCGTAGACACGCTCTGGGAACTGGTCGAGTACCGCGCGCGGGCCTCGCAGGGCGTGCCGATGTTCTTCGACGCGTATGGACGGACCGCCACCTTTGACGAGGTGCGGGACCAGGCGCGCCATGTCGCCGCCGGATTCCTGGCCTTGGGGATCGGGGCAGGAACGCGGGTGGCCTGGCAGTTGCCCACCCGGATCGACACGGTGATCGCGTCGCTGGCGCTGGCCCGGCTCGGGGCCGTACAGATACCCGTCATTCCCCTTCACCGGGAACGCGAAGTGGGCTTCATCCTGGCGGAGTCGGCGGCGGAGTGGGCGCTCGTACCGGGCGTGTGGCGGGGGTTCGACCACACCGCGATGGTGCGCAGGCTCGCCGGGGACGGGGTGCGGGTGCTCCCGGTGGACGAGGGGCTGCCGGTGGGGGACCCGGGCGGGCTGCCGGAGCCGGTGCCGGCCGGCGACGGGGACACCACCTGGATCTACTACACGTCCGGCACCACCAGTGCCCCCAAGGGCGTCGAGCACACCGATGCCACCCTCATCGCCGGTGGCATCGGGCTGGCCACCGCGCTGGGAATGTCCCCGGACGACATCGGCTCGATCGCCTTCCCGTACGCGCATATCGCCGGTCCGGACTATGTCGTCGCCATGCTGGTCAGCGGGTTTCCGGCGGTCGTCCTGGACAGCTTCGAGCCGGGCCGGGCGGCCGATGTCTACCGGCGGCACGGCGTGACCATGGCCGGCGGCAGTACCGCCTTCTACCAGGCATTTCTCGATGAGTCGCGGCACTACCGGCAGCGGCTGCCGCAAGCCGGCCAGCTGATCCCGTCGCTGCGGCTGCTGTCCGGCGGCGGGGCGCCGATGCCGCCGGAGCTCTACCGGGAGGCCGGGCGGGAGCTGGCGTGCGCGATCGTGCACGGCTACGGGATGACCGAGTGCCCGATGATCGCGATGGGCACGCCGTACGACAGCGACGAGCAGCTCGCGCGGACGGTCGGCAAGCCGGTCGTCGGCGCACGGGTGCGGATAGCCCGGCCGGACGGGTCCGAGGCCGGGGTCGGGGAGAGCGGTGAGGTGACGCTCAAGGGCTCGATGCTGTTCCGGCGCTACACCGACCCGGCGCTGACCGCCGAGGCCTTCGACGCCGAGGGCTACTTCCACACCGGTGACCTGGGGACCGTGCGCCCCGACGGGCATCTGGTGCTCACCGGGCGCCTGAAGGACATCATCATCCGCAAGGGCGAGAACATCTGCGCGCAAGAGATCGAGGATCTGCTGCACACCCATCCGGCGGTGGCGCAGGCGGCGGTGATCGGGCTGCCGGACCGGGAGCGCGGCGAGCGGGTGTGCGCGGTGGTCACCCCCGCCGACCCGGCCGCGCCGCCGCCCACCCTGGACGGCCTGACCGCGCATCTGCGGGCGGCCGGGCTGATGGTGCAGAAGCTGCCGGAGCAGCTGGAGATCACCGCGGAGCTGCCGCGCGGCGGGCCGCTGAACAAGGTGCTGAAGGCGGCCCTGCGGGCGCGGTATACGGAGTAGTCGCCGGGCGCGGTCGCGGGCCGGGTCGCCCTCGATGAGCTGGTGCTGCACGGCTCAGCGGCCGGCGGCCCGACTGGGCGCCTGCGGGGGCGTAGGGCGCTGCGTACGCGGGGCCGGTCCGGCGGACCGCAGTGGCCGCCGGCCCCGCTGGCCACCCCGGGCGCATAGGCCGCCGTGGTCCGCAGGGCCCGGTCCGGCAGCCGGCGGATCAGGCAGGAGCAGGCCCCGGGACGCCGTGCCGCAGCCGGGTCTTGAGTATCTTGCCGCTGGCGTTGCGCGGGAGCGCGGAGACGAAGGCGACCTCCCGCGGGACCTTGTAGTTGGCCATCTCGCGGCGGGACCAGGCGATCAGATCGTCGGCGGTGAGCAGCGAGCCGGCCCGGCGGACCGCATAGGCCTTGCCGACCTCGCCGAGCCGGGGGTCGGGTATGCCGATGACGGCGACCTCGGCGATGTCCGGGTGGCGGCCGAGGAGTTGCTCTATTTCGGCGGGATAGGCGTTGAAGCCGCCGACGATGAACATGTCCTTGAGGCGGTCGGTGATCCGGAGGTTGCCCGCCGCGTCGAGGACGCCGATGTCGCCGGTGCGCAGCCAGCCGTCGTGGGTGAGGGCCCGGGCCGTGCCGGCCGGGTCCTCGAAGTAGCCCGACATCACGTGGTAGCCGCGGACCAGGACCTCGCCCGCTTCGCCGGGGGCCACCGGGCCGCCCGAGGCGTCGGCGATCCGCACGTCGGTACCGGGCAGGGCCCGGCCCGAGGTCGTGGCGATGACCTCGGGCGGATCGCCGCGGCGGCACATCGTGACGATGCCCGAGCTCTCCGACAGGCCGTAGGCGGTCAGGACGGTGGAGATCTTCAGCTCGCTGCGCAGCCGCTCGACCAGCTCCAGCGGGACCACGGCGGCGCCGGTGACCACCAGGCGCAGCGCGGACAGGTCGTACCGGGCGCGGGCGGGGTGGTCGAGCAGCTGTTGGTGGAGGGTGGGCGGGCCGGGGAGGACGGAGATCTGCTCGGCGGCGATATGGGCGAGCGCGGTCTCCACGCTGAAGACCGGCTGCGGGATCATCGTCGCGCCGCGCAGCAGACAGGCGATGACCCCGGCCTTGTAGCCGAAGGTGTGGAAGAACGGGTTGACGATCAGATAGCGGTCGCCCTCCCTCAGGCCGGCGAGTTCGCTCCAGACGTCATAGGCGCGCAGGGTCTGCCCATGCGTGATCACAGCGCCCTTGGGGTGGCCGGTGGTGCCGGAGGTGAAGATGATGTCCGAGGCGTCGTCGGGGCACAGCGCATCGGCCCGGGCGCGGACCGTCCGCGCGGGCACGGACGCACCGCCGGCGAGGAAGTCCCGCCAGGTGACGAAGTCGGCGGGGGCGTCGTCGGCGAGCACCACGACCCGCTCCAGCTGCGGCAGGCCGGGCAGTGGGCCGCGGCCGGTGCCTTCCCGGGCGGCGCGGCGGAGCGAGGCGGCGTAGGACGTGCCGAGGAAGGTGCCGGTGACGAAGAGGAGCCGGGCACGGGTGCGGCGCAGGACGTAGGCGGCTTCGGTGCCCTTGAAGCGGGTGTTGACCGGGACGAGGACGGCGCCGGCGGTGACCGCCCCGAGGGCGGAGACGATCCAGTCGAGGGTGTTGGGCGCCCAGACGGCGATGCGGTCCCCTGGGGCGACGCCGGAGGCGATACAGGCGGCCGCCGCCCGCTCCACCCGCTCCCCCAACTCGGCGTACGACACCCGGGTGCGGCCCTCGACGACGGCCTCCCGGGGGCCGTACCGCAGGGCCGCCGCGCGCACGAGGTGCGGGATGACGCCGTACTCCAGATCGGCGCGCACATCCGGATCGTCCTGCATCGCACTGCCTCCCGCCGAAGAGCCGGTCCCACTAGCTGACTGGTCGTCAGATTAGCGGTAGCCTCCTCCGCTGTCAGCACTGACGACCGACCACGGAGGTGGCGACGGTGGCGACCCTCAAGGACGCTACGGCGATAGCCGGCATCGGGCAGACGCCGTTCGCAAAACAACTCCCCGCCTCGGAGAAGGAGTTGGCCTGCCGGGCGATCGTCGCGGCGCTCGACGACGCCGGGATCGCCCCCTCGGAGGTGGACGCCTTCGCCTCCTACACCATGGAGGAGACCGACGAGGTCGAGATCGCCAAGGCCATCGGCGCCGGGGACGTCACCCACTTCTCCAAGGTCGGCTACGGCGGCGGTGGTTCCTGCGCGACGGTGGCCCATCTGGCCGCCGCCATCGCCACCGGCCAGGCGAGCGTCGGCGTCGCCTGGCGGTCCCGCAAACGCGGCTCCGGACCGCGGCCCTGGAAGAACACCCGGGTCCAGCTGCCCACCCCGGGGCAGTGGACGCGCCCCTTCGGACTGCTGCGCCCCGCCGACGAGATCGGCATGCTGGCCCGCCGCTACATGCACGAATACGGCGCCACCCGCGACCACTTCTTCAACGTCGCCCTCGCCTGCCGCAACCGCGCCAACCAGAACCCGGCGGCGCTGATGTACGAACGCCCGCTGACCCGCGAGATGTACATGACCGCCCGCTGGATCAGCGAGCCGCTCTGCCTCTTCGACAACTGCCTGGAGACCGACGGCGCGCTGGCCTGTGTCGTGGTCGCCGCCGAGCGCGCCCGCGACTGCCGCCACCGGCCCGTCTACGTCCACGCCGCCGCCCAGGGCCTGCCCGCCCAGCACCACGGCATGGTCAACTACTGGAACGACGACCCGCTCACCGGCCCCGCCTGGACCGCTGCCCGGCAGTTGTGGAAGGGCGCCGACCTGGGCCCGCAGGACGTCGACGTGGCACAGATCTATGACGCCTTCACCCCCCTGATCCCGCTCTCGCTGGAGGGCTACGGCTTCTGCGGGCGCGGCGAGGGCGCGGCCTTCACCGAGGGCGGTGCCCTGGAGACCGGCGGCCGGCTGCCGCTCAACACCGGCGGCGGCGGCCTCTCGGAGGCCTACGTCCACGGCTTCAACCTCATCACCGAAGGCGTCAAGCAACTGCGCGGCACCAGCACCGCGCAGGTCCCCGGCGCCGCCACCTGTCTGGTCACCGCGGGCGAGGGCGTCCCCACCTCGGCCCTGCTGCTGAGGAGTTGAGATGCCATGACCCTTCGTGAGCCCGCCGGCGGGCCCGTGCGGGAATCCGTGCGCGATGCCATGACACCGAGGGTGCCAGCCGCCACTGACAGCCGGCCCGACGACGGCTGTGGCCTGCTGCTTCCCGTCCCCGACGAGGACGGCGCCCCGTTCTGGGAGTACGCCGCCAGGGGCGAGCTGCGCATCCAGGCCTGCGACGACTGCGGCACCCTGCGCTTCCCGCCCCGGCCCTGCTGCCCGTACTGCCAGTCCTTCGCCGCCCGCTGGCAGAAGATGAGCGGCCGCGGACGCATCTGGTCCTACGTGCTGCCGCACCCGCCGCTGCTGCCCGCGTACGCCGCCCTGCCCGGCTACAACGCGATCGTCGTGGAGCTGGCGGAGGCCCCGCGCATCCGCCTCGTCGGCAACCTCGTCACCGCCGCCGACGCCCCGCTCAACTCCGTCGCCCCCGCCCGGCTGCGCATCGGCGCCCCGGTGAAGGCCGCCTTCCACACCCTCCCGGAAGGCATGACCGTGCCCCGCTGGCTCCTGGAGCGGCCATGACCCTGCGCACCGCGGTCAAGGACGGGGTCGCCCTGGTCACCCTCGACCGGCCCGACCGGCACAACGCCATCGACCTGGACACCGCCGCCGAACTCGCCGCCACCTGGCGGGCGTTCCGCTGCGACGACGCCGTACGGGCCGCGGTGATCACCGGCGCCGGCGGCCGGGCCTTCTGCACCGGCCTGGACCGCTCCGCACACGTCCCCCAGCCGTCCTCGCCCTTCTCCCTGGACGACCCGCTGCTCCACATCGGCCCGAAGGCCAACGACCTGTGGAAGCCGGTGATCGCCGCCGTCGACGGAATGGCCTGCGGCGGCGCCTTCTACCTCCTGGGCGAGGCCGAGTTCCTCATCGCCTCGGAGAACTCCACCTTCTTCGACCCGCACACCACCTACGGGATGGTCAGCGCGTACGAATCCATGGCGATGGCACAGCGGATGCCCTACGGGGAGATCGCCCGGCTGGCCCTGATGGGAACGGCGGAGCGGCTGGGCGCACCCCGTGCCTACCGGATCGGCCTGGTCTCCGAGCTGACCGCGCCCGGCGCCGCGGCCGAGGTGGCGCTGCGCCGTGCGGCCGTGCTCGCCGCTCAGCCGACCGAGGCGGTCCAGGGCACCGTACGCGCCCTGTGGGCGGCCCGGGAGGCGGCCGCGGCGCCGGCCCTGGCCCACGCCCCGCAGCTGATCGCGCTGGGCAATCTGCCCCCGGACCGCCAGGCGGAGCTGTTCGCCGCCCGGAAGCGGCCCGGCCACCAGGAGGGCGGACCCGACGGCGGCCCTCCGGTGAGATGACCCACCGAAGCGGCGGCCCACCGGGCAGCGACCCCTTACATCCGGGTCTTGTGCGCCCGGGTGATCTGGCAGGTGTACCAGAACTGCCCGATGGAGGACTGGTTGACGGTGTACTTGGCGGTGTACGTCTCGGTGTCCCCGGGGCCGACGACGATGGAGCGCTGGTGCAGCCCGTACGCCTTGCCGTCGGCCGGCTTGGCCTTCATCCAGTTGACGGCCATGTCGTAGGAGAAGGAGTCCGTCGTGGACGGATTGGTGATGGAGACCGTGTAGGTGAACTGCCGCAGCGAATTGGAGAAGTCGCAGTTGCGGCCGCTGACGTCATCCCGGCCGTCCGGGTCGTAGGTCTCCTCGGCCGGCGACGGCGAGTAGGTGGGCTCCTCCGACGGCTCGCTCGTGTCGTACCCGTCGCTGGACGTGGACGTGGGCGTCGGGGAGGGGGGAAGGATCACGGGGTGCCGCTGAGGGAGGAGACAGCCGCTGGCCGTGGCGGCCGTGACCAGTACCAGGGCGGTTGCGGCCGCCGCTCTGCTCCCCCTGCGGACGCCCCCGCGGACGGCCGTGCCCATGCGCATGCGCTGCTTCATACTCCGCTCGATCCCCCGTGAGAACGTCCGACCCCGTCGCCACACTGTGGCTTGACGCGTGCACGGCACCCTAGCAAGAGCCGGTGACACCCCGGACGGGGCACCGGCCCACGCGGGCGGGCGTACCTGTCTCGCGGGCGCAGACGCGCAGGCGTAGCGTCGGTCACGGAGGACGACTGGACGACCCGAAGCGAGGCGACGCCCGTGGTGCGCAACGTTCTCGGGTCGCTGATCGCCCTCGCCGGAGCGGCGGCCGCCGTCTGGAGCCCCTTCCGTCCCTGGTACGACGGCCGTCACGGCAATGACGTCCGCATCGAGGACCTCTTCCACGGCATCACGGGCAACGGTGCCGCGCTCTTCGGCTCGCTCCTCCTCCCCATGGCCTTCGCCGCGCTGCTGACCCTGATCGGTGTCGCCCTGCGCTCCCGGCTGCTGGTGACCGTCGCCGGCCTGGTGGTGCTCGGTTTCACGGTCCTGTGGATGGTCCGCCAGGGGCAGGCCGCAAGCGAGCTGACGGCCGGCGCCCGCGGCTTGGGGGTGGGCGTGGCCAACGCCCTGGGCGGCGGCGCCCTGCTGCTGCTCGGCGCCCTGGTCATGCGGGGCCGCGGCCGCCGGGTCCTCGACCGCGACTACGACGACCGGGGATACGACCGCGGGTACGACGACGGGTACTACGGACGGCCGCCGTATGACGACGGCTACTACGGACGCCCGCCGTACGACGAGCGCTATGCCGCCCCCACGCGCTACGACGAGGACACGCCCTACCCCCCGGGGACGCCCGAACCCTGGGACGCGGGCCGCCCGGGCGCCGAGGAGTGGAACCCGGAGCCGTACTCGACCGGCCCCACCCCCACCGGACCACCGGCGGGCCCCGCCCCCGGCGGCCACGGCGGCGGCGCCTACGGGCCGCGCGACGACACCCCCACCGCTCCCCAGCCGGTGCCCCCGCCGCCCCCGCCCACCCGGCAGCAGCCACCGCCACCCCAGCAGCCCCAGCAACAGCAACCCCCGCCGCCCCCGCCGACCATGCCGGCCCATCAGCAGCCGCCCACACCTCCCGTGGAGTGGGGCAGGGAACAGCGGCAGCCGGGACACCGGGAACCCGAACAGCCTCCACGGCGCCAGGAACCGGAACCGCCCCCACGGCGGCAGGAACCCGAACAGCCCCCGGAGGAGCGGCAGTAGACGGCCGGGCCCCTACGGCGGTGCCGCGCGCGGCACCTCAGGCCTGCCGGTCACTGCTCGTTACGACCGCCGCGCCAGCCCCGTCCCCTTGGCCGCGTCCAGCGCGTACACACAGCGGTCCTTGCTGCAGGCGTACACCACGCCGCCGACCGCCACCGGGGAGCCGGTGATCTCGCCGCCGGTCTCCAGCTTCCAGCGCAGCTGGCCGCCCATCGCATCGAGCGTGTAGAGGCAGTGGTCGGCCGAGCCGAAGTGCACCCGGCCCTCCGCGACGACCGGGGCGCCGACGACCTCGGCTCCGGCCTGGAACCGCCAGCGCGGGGTGCCGGTGACCGCGTCCAGGGTGTAGAGCGCCTTGCCGCTGCCCAGATGGACCGCACCGTGGGCGACCAGCACCGGTTCGCCGGACTGCCGCGCCTCGGTGGCGATCCGCCAGCGGTCGCGGCCGTCCGCCGCGTCCAGCGCGTAGACCGTGCCGAGGTAGTCCGCCAGATAGACCCCGCCGCCGGTGACGGCCGGGCCGGGGGCGAAGGCGGGCGGGCTCAGGAACACCGCGGGCGCCTCGAAGTGCCAGCGCACATCACCGCGTGCGCTGTCGAGCGCCAGCACCCGGGTGCCGGCGACCACGTAGACCGCACCGTCCGACGCCGGCAGCAGCCGCATCGGCACGCCGCCGCAGGCCGCCGCGTCGCCGATCGGATACGACCAGCGCTCGGCGCCGGTCCGCGCCTCCAGCGCCTTGAGCCGCGCATCGGCCCAGACGTAGACCGTGCCGTCGTGCACCACGGGCCCGGCCTCGGCGCTCTCGAAGTCGGTCTGGACGCCGCCGGCCTCCCACAGCAGTTCGCCGGTGCCGGCCTCCCATGCCTGGATGCCGCCGCCGCGGGTGGTGGTGACGACCGTCCCGCGGTCGACCTGCAGGGCGTAGACCCAGCCCTCGGTGTTCAGCCGCCAGCGGTCGCTGCCGTCCTCGGCGTCCAGCGCATACAGGCTCGGGCCGTCCGAGGCATGGATCCGGCCCTCCGCGACCGCCATCGCCCAGGCGACGTCCCGGGTCTTGAACTTGCGGCGCCCGCTGGCCACATCGAGCGCATGCACCTCGAAGGACGTGACGTACAGCAGATCGTCGGCGACGGCCGGGGTGCCCCAGACGTCGTTCGACATCCGGAACCGCCAGGGGCGCCAGCGGCCCGGCTCGGCGGGCGGTGCCTCGGGCGGCGGCGGGGCCTCACCGCGGCCCGGCCCCTCCCCCGCTGCGCCGCCGGCCTGACCCTGCGGCGGCACACCGGTCGTGGGGGCACCGGGCGGGCGTACCCAGTTCGTGGCGGCACCGGCCTGCCCGCGGGGCTGCGGGCCCGGGGAGTCGGCGCGCGGGCCCGGCCCTATCGGGGAGGGCGAGCCGCCGAGGCGTACGGGTCCGGCCGCGCCGTCCGCGGGGGCGGGCGGCGCGGCGGACAGCGCACCGACGGGCGGCGCCGCGGAGACCGGGGTCACCCGGGCCGGGGCGTCCGTGCCGAGCGCCGCGGGCTGCGGCATCGGGCCGGGGTGGGCGCCGCGCGGGTCGCTGACGCGGTGCGCGCCGGGGCCCGCGCCGACCTGGCCGCCCCAGCCGGACTCCGCGCCGACGGGGGCGCTCTCGGGCCGCGGCGGCGCCGGGACGGGCTGTGCCGCGGGCATCGGGGGCGAGGCGGGCAGGGCCGGCGGTGCGGCCGGTGCCGGGCGGCCTGCGGCGCGGCCGGAGCCGGCCCGCTGGCCGTTGGCGGCTACGGCGGAGCGGCCGCCGCGCCGGCCCTCGATGAGCGCCACCGCGCCGGGAGGCAGCCAGGCCGAGGCGGTACCGCTGTCGTCGCTGCCGGAGCCGAAGAGATGCGGGGCGAGCTGGGACTGCAGATCGGCGGGGGACGGCCGCTGGCCGGCCTCCATCTGCATACAGGACTCCATGAGCGGACGCAGTTCGTCCGGCAGGCCGGCCAGGTCGGGGCCCTCCCGCAGCAGCATGAAAACCGTCTCGACCGGGTTGGCACCGTGGAACGGCGCATGTCCCGTAGCGGCGAAGACCAGGGTGGAGCCGAGGGAGAAGACATCGCTCGCGCCCGTCACGCTGCGCGAGTCACGCGCCTGCTCGGGCGACATGTAGGCGGGCGTGCCGACGGCCACGTTGGTCATCGTGAGCCGCGTGTTGGACACCCCGGAGGCGATACCGAAGTCGATCACCCGCGGGCCGTCCTCGACGACCAGGACGTTCGACGGCTTCAGGTCACGGTGCACCAGGCCCGCGCCGTGGATGGACTGCAGCGCCTCGGCGATACCGGCCGCCAGCCAGCGCACCGCCTGGGCCGGGAGCGGCCCGCACTCATTGACTATTTCCTCCAGGGAGGGCGCGGGCACATAGGCCGTCGCGAGCCACGGCACCGCGGCGCGCGGGTCGGCGTCCACCACGGCCGCGGTGTAGAAGCCGCTGACCGCGCGGGCCGCCTCGACCTCGCGTGTGAAGCGGACCCGGAACAGCTGGTCCTCGGCGAGCTCGGTACGCACAGTCTTGATCGCCACGCGCCGGCCGGACGCCGAGCGCGCCAGATAGACCAGTCCCATGCCGCCGGCCCCGAGACGGCCGAGCACCTCGAACGGGCCGATCCGCCGGGGATCGTGCTGCGTCAGCTGCTTCAGCTGCTCCACCACTTGCCTGCCACCTCCCCGTGGGGCGTAAAAAGAGACTCTCAATAGCCACGAGCCGCCGAGAGCCACTGCCCCGTGCAGCGTCTCCCCGCCTTGCGGCGAGGACTGTCGAAACGGCCGTACGCGTGCTGATTCTTCCTGGCCGAGCCGACGGTTGCGAACCCGGGGCCTGTCCGCCGTGTCACGGCATACCCCCCGTAGCCCGCACCGAGCCCGTTACCCGATGTAACCCAACCCCGCCTGACGTGCTCCTATACGTCCCTCGACGGGTGGTTGCCCCAGGGGTTACCCATCGGTTATGGACGTTCTTCGCGCGGTACCGCCCGACATATGGACGTTCACCATTCCGTTTGACGGGCGTATCGAGGGAGCGGTTCACACTCTCCGGCATCCGATATCCGCGGTGGCCGAAACCATGCCATTGCATCGACTGCGCGCGCCCCTCCCCCACCGGTTATGCCCTCCCCGTCCTCACTCCCGGCCCTGCGGTCCAATTCTGCGTGTTCGAAGGTCATTTCGGCGCCACGACTCCCCGATGCGGCGCCGTGCGGCCCGTGAGACAGCGCACAGCGGCAGCCGTCTCGGCCGTATGCCCACGCTAGCCCCGGTTCACCCGGCCCGCCCGGCGAGAATTCGAATACCTGATCGATCCACAGGGGCCGCATCGGGGCCGCCGACGACTCGGAACGCACGGGGCAGAAGTTCAACTGACGGCCATCGCACTGTACTTGCGCCGCAGAGAGGGACCACTTGTCCACCAAAGTTGTCCACAGCCTGTTGATAAGACCGTTCACCGATTCGGGCCAAGCGGGGCCATGCGGGCCGCAGCCGCGGGCGGGCCCGCCACCCGCACAGACGGGCCGGCCGCGCAACCCGAACTCCCCCATCCCCATTTGCAGGCAGCCAAATCGCGCTCCGATCACCCCTCGGTAAGCTGACGGCATGACAGGACAAGTGCGAACCGTCGACGGCAGAGTTGCCGGCCGCCGCGGACAGGCGACGCGGCAAAAGCTTCTCGACTGCCTCAGCGAAATGCTCAGTTCGTCCCCCTATCGGGACGTCAAGGTCATCGATGTAGCCCGAAAAGCGGGGACTTCACCCGCTACGTTCTATCAGTACTTCCCGGACGTCGAGGGCGCTGTCCTCGAAATCGCCGAGGAGATGGCCAAAGAAGGCGCCACTCTGACCGATCTTGTCGCCGAACGCTCCTGGGTGGGCAAGTCCGGCTGGCAGACCGCGGAGGAACTGGTCGAGGGCTTCCTCTCCTTCTGGCGCAGGCACGATGCGATTCTGCGCGTCGTCGACCTGGGCGCGGCCGAGGGTGACAAGCGGTTCTACAAGATCCGCATGAAGATCCTCAATGCCGTCACCAATTCTCTTACGGACTCCATCAAGGATCTCCAGAGCAAGAACAAGGTCGACAAGGACGTGAGCGCGCCCGCCATGGCCGGCTCGCTCGTCGCGATGCTGGCGGCGGTCGCGGGGCACCAGAAGGGTTTCCAGAGCTGGGGCGTCAAGCAGGCCGAGCTCAAGCCGAACCTGGCACTGCTGGTGCACTTCGGCGTCACCGGAAAGAAGCCGACCAAATAGCGTCGCCTTTTTGAATCCGGCCGCCTGACCAAGCATCCGAGACAGCAGCCGGGGAAGCGGCCGAAGAATCCGCCGCGCCCCGAAGTCCCGGTGTTCCCGGGACGGTTCGCCGTCGGTCCTGTATCCGTCCTGCCATAGCTGTATTACCCACGCAGCGGGCGCCGCGCGACCCCTCGGGGTCTGCCGCGGCGCCCGCTGCCGTATGGTGCCCGCTGCCGTCCGCGCGCCGCCTGGAACGGCCCGGCAGCGGCGCCACCGCCGCGCCCACCGCCCCACACACCGGCTCGCACACCGCCCGACTCAGCGCCGTTCCAGCCGGAACAGCCGGATCTCCCGTGCCACCCGCGCCTGGTACGCGGCGTACGGCGGCCAGAACGCCAGCGCCGTCCGCCACGCCCGCGCCCGCTCCCCGCCGGTCAGCAGGCGGGCCCGCACCGGAATGTCCCGGCCCCGCCAACTCACTTCGGCCTCCGGGTTCTTGAGGAGATTTCCGGTCCAGGCCGGATGCCCCGGCCGCCCGAAATTGCTGCCGACCACGATCCAGCTGCCGTCCTCCTGCGGCAGGCACGCCAGCGGAGTGCACCGCGGCTGCCCACTCCTGGCACCGGTGGCGGTCAGGATCACCCCGGGCAGCATCCGGGCGCTGAGCAGCACCTTTCCGCGGGTCAGCCGGTGCACCGCGCGGTCCAGCCCGGGGACGACGTGCGGCGCGATCCGGGCGAATGTACGGGTCGCGGAGATCCTCTGGAGCAGCCGCTCACCCGGCGGCATCAGACGTCCACCGCCTCGGGCGCGCGCACCGCCGCCGGCCCGCCGGCCGCCGCGCCGCCGCGGCCCGGCCCGCCGCCGGCGCCCGCGAACAGCCCCGCCTCCTCGGCGGCCCGCGCCCGCAGCCGGTGCACGGGTCCCAGCAGCAGTTCGTCGCATGCCGCGCGCTTGAAGTACAGCTGCGCCTCGTGCTCCCAGGTGAAGCCGATCCCGCCGTGCAGCTGCACCGCCTCGGCCGCCACCGTACGCAGCGTCTCCAGCGCCTGGGCGAGCGCCAGCGCCGCCGCCCCGGGCTCGGCCGCACCGTCCGGCCCCGCGCCCCCGGGGCCATTGCCGCCCGCCGACCACGCCGCGTAGTACGCCGCCGAGCGCGCCGCCTGCAGCCGTACGTACAGGTCGGCGAGCCGGTGCTGGACCGCCTGGAAGGAGCCGATCGGCCGGCCGAACTGCTCGCGCTCCTTGACGTAGGCGACGGTGCGGGTCAGCGCGGCATCGGCCGTCCCGACCGCCTCGGCGGCCAGCGCCGCGGCCGCCACCACCCCGGTCGCGGCGAGCGCCGCGCTCACCGCCGCCTCCGCGCCGTCCCCCTCGCCCAGCAACTCGGCCGGAACCTCGCGCAGTTCGAGGCGCGCCTGCGCCCGGGTCTCGTCCAGGGCGGTCTGCCGGGTGCGCAGCAGACCCGGCACGCCGGGCCCGCCGTCCCGCCGCCCGCCCGACCCGCCCGCCGTTGCCGCCCGGACGAGGAAGAGCAGGGTGCGGCTGCGCGCGTACCCGCCGGTGTGGGCGGCCACCACCAGCACCTCCGCGGTGTGCCCGGCCAGCACCTGCCCGGCCTCGCCGTACAGCCGCCAGCCGTCGTCCGCCGGCCGCGCCTGGATCCCGCCGGCCCGGCCGCCGCCCGCCCAGTCGCCGTCGTTCGGCCCGGTCAGCGCCAGTGCGGTGGCCAGCTGCCCGCCCGGTACCACCAGCGTGCCGGTCAGCTCCCCGGTGGCGAGGGCCGGCAGCAGTCCCTCGCGCTGCCGCGCACTGCCCAGCGCGAGGATCAGCGGGGCGGCCAGCGCGGCGGTGGCGATCAACGGCGAGGGGAGGACGGCGCGGCCGGTTTCCTCGCAGGCCAGGGCGAGTTCGGTGGGACCGCAGCCCACCCCTCCGTACGCGGTCGGCAGCGCCAGGCCGGGCAGGCCGAGCCGGCCGGCGAGCTCCCGCCACAGCTCCTGGTCGTATCCCGGTGGGGTGCGCACCGCCGCCTTGACCCCGTCCGGACCGCAGCGCTTGAGCAGCAGTTCGCGCAGCGTACGGCGGATTTCGTGCTGCTCCTCGGTGAACGCGGCATCCATCGGCGGGCTCCTCCCGGCCGTGCGACAACACCCGTCCGGTCCGACGGGCCGCCGGCTTCCGATCTGACGGGCCGTCATAGTAGGGACGGACGGTGCACTTTCCTAGGGCGATCCCGCAACGTCCGGTCGGGCACAGGCCGGGGCCGGGCGCAGGCCGGGGCCGGGCGCGCGATATGACCGGGCGCACGCCGAAGCCGGAAGGTCGCTGGGCGCACGCCGGAGCCAGGCGACGTCGCCGGGCGCACCACGGGGCCGGGCCACGTCGCCGCGGCCCGGCCCCTCGAACTCCCGTGGGCGGCCCCGGAGTCGCCTAAGGCCGTCCTCGGGCGCTGCCCGCCCGGTCAGCGGATCAAATGCACGGTGATCAGCGTTTCCGTGTTGCTGACGTTGTCGCCGTGGACGGTGCCGTGCGCGGTGCGGTAGCGCCCGGTGCCTCCGGTGATCGCAAGGTCGATGTTGCCGGGGCCGGCACCTGTGACGGTGAACCGGCCCGTGACGGTGAGCTGTCCCAGCGGAAGGGCGAGGTCGGCCGTGCACTGGAGGTCGAACTCATCGGCGGGGGCGGTGCGGGTCAGCGTGCAGATCTGGCTGTAGGTGCCGACCGTGACGCCGCTGCGCAGGAGATTCCCGGTGATGACGAATTCATCCCCCTGGCTGGGCCCGGACGACCCGTCCACATCGACAAAAGTGCCCTGAGTCTGCTGCGCGGCCAGCTGGAATACTTCCTCTCTCGGGTAGTGAATACCACCGGATCCGGCAGCGGCCGCCGCCGGCTGCGGGCAGAAAAGAAGGGCCGCGATTCCGGTGGCCGCGCTCAGGGCGATGCGCTTGACGTTGAAGTGACGCACGATTCCTCCTGTGGGACTGGAAGGGAAATGCACTCGGCTGGATGCCTGAAGGGGCTCTCGTGCCCGGACGGCGGTGGCGCGGCCGGGTCAGATGCTGGGCGCGGCGACGTAGGTGAACGATTCCGATGAGGTGCCGCCGGGGGTGGTGACGGTGACGTCGAAGGTGCCCTCGGTGGCGCTGGGCGGGGACACGGCGGTCACGGTGGTGTCGGAGATAACCGAGAAGGGCGCCGGAGTGCCGTGGAAGGTGACCTGTTCGGTGTAGGTCAGGCCGGTGCCGGTGATCGTCACGCCGGTACCGCCGGTGATCGGTCCCGAGCTGGGGCTGACGTCCGTGATGGTGGGCTGGTCGACGTAGGTGTAGAACAGGCCGTCGGCGCTCCCGCCGCTGGTCTTCACGGTGACGGCGACGGCGCCCGGGGCCGGGGCACGGGCGGCTCGGACGGTGACCTGGGTGTCGGAGACGCTCTGGATGACGGCTCGGGTGGTGCCGAAGTACACGTCGATCGCTCCGGCGAGGTTGCGGCCGGTGATGACGATCTCCTGGTCGCTGCCCGAGACGGGGCCGGCGTCGGGGCTGATGCCGGTGAGGGCGGGCACCGGCATGTAGTAGAAGGCCCCGAGGGTGCCGGTGCCGCCCGCGGTGGTGACCGTCACGGGGACGACACCGGCGCCGGCGGGGGAGATGACGGTAACCGATGTCGCCGTGTTGGCGGTGATGACGGCCTGGGCGGTGCCGAAGTGCACGGCGGTGGCGTTGGCCAGGTGGTGACCGGTCAGCGTCACGGTGGTTCCGCCTGCCATGGGCCCCTGGTCGGGGATCACGGTCGTCCCCATGACGTCGACGGTGCCGGCATCGACATTGCCCACATAGGCGCGTGTCCCGGCGGGGAAGACGGCGATGCCGGTGGGGCCTTCTCCCGCCCCGATGTTCTCGACGACGGTGCGGGTGGCGGTGTCGATCACACTCACCGTGTCCGGTCCGGAATTCGGCACGTACAGATGGGCGCCGTCGGGGCTCAGTGCCGGGAAGCGCGGCTGGGCGCTGACGCCGATGTTGTCGGTGGTGGTGTTCGTGGCGGTGTCGATCACGCTCACCGAGGAGCTGCCGGCGTTTGTGACGTAGACGCGGGCCCCGTCCGAGCTGACCGCCAGCAGGATGGGGACGTCGCCGGCGAGGATCGTGGCGATCACGGTGTTCGTGGCGATGTCGATCGCGCTGACGGAACCCGAGTAGCTCGCCACGTAGGCGCGGGTCCCGTCCGGGGTGATGACCACGCCGGTCGGCCCGGTCCCGACGGTCACGGTGTCGGTGACGGTGTTGCTGGCGGTGTCGATCACACTCACCGTGTCGGTGGTCTGCCGCGTCACATAGACACGCGTCCCGTCCGGGGTGACCGCCGCCATCGTCGCCCCGGACCCTACGGGGATGTCCGTGACGAGGGTGTTGGAGGCGAGGTCGAACACGCTGACCAGACCGTCGTCGAAGACGGCCACATAGGCGCGGGTCCCGTCGGGACTGATCGCCACGTCGGTGGGACCGGCCCCCGTGGCGATGGTGTCGATCACGGTGTCGGTGGCGGTGTCGATCACACTCACCGTGTTCGAGCCCCGGTTGGCCACATAGGCGCGGGCCCCGTCCGGGGTGAGGGTAATTCCCTCCGGGGTGTTCCCCACGGGAATAACAGCACCTGCAACAAACGCCGCATTTAATGCGGAGTAGCCTGCCCGGGCAGGCTCCGGAGATGGTGAATCCAAGGCGAACATGACACTCCCCAAAGAAGGCGGGACGATCTTTGTCCCGCACGTGGAAATGTCTGCTCCGCCGCATGGGCAAACAGCGAGCAGTCAACCGGCAGTGAATCCGACGGCTAAATACACAGGCAAACGGAGAATACCCTCCCCGGGAAAGCATTTAAAGGTCGCGCGATATCTCCGATAATCGCTTTAGGGCACGGGCCGGGCGCACCCGGTCGCGATCCACCGGGCGGACGGGGCTGCCTGCCGGCGCCCCGCGCCCTGCCCGCCCCACCGCATCTGATGTACCGTCAGATTCATGACTTCAGGGACCCCTTACGGGAATCGCAAGGTCGCTGTCGCCGGAGTCGCCCTGTCCGACTGCGGACGCGTGGACGACGCCACCCCGTACGCCCTGCACGCCCAGGCCGCCCGCCGGGCGCTCGCCGACAGCGGCCTGGACCGCTCGGTGATCGACGGCTTCGCCTCGACCGGGCTGGGCACCCTCGCCCCCATCGAGGTCGCCGAATATCTGGGCCTGCGCCCCACCTGGGTCGACTCGACCTCGGTCGGCGGCGCCACGTGGGAGGTGCTGGCCGCGCACGCCGCCGAGGCGATCGCCGCCGGCCATGCCGACGCGGTGCTCCTCGTCTACGGCTCGACCGCCCGCGCCGACATCAAGGCCGGGCGCCGCACCTCGAACCTCTCCTTCGGCGCCCGCGGCCCACTGCAGTTCGAGGTCCCCTACGGGCACACCCTGATCGCCAAATACGCCATGGCCGCCCGCCGCCATATGCACCAATACGGCACGACACTGGAGCAGTTGGCCCGGATAGCGGTCCAGACGCGGGCCAACGCGGCGGCCAACCCGGAGGCCATGTACCGCGATCCGATCACCGTCGACGACGTCCTCGGCGGCCCGGTGATCGCCGACCCGTTCACCACCCTGCACTGCTGTATCCGCTCCGACGGCGGCTGTGCCGTTCTTCTCGTCTCCGAGGACCGCATCCCGGATCTCGCCAAACCCCCGGTGTGGGTGCTCGGTTCCGGTACCGCGGTCTCGCACACCACCATGTCGGAGTGGGACGACTTCACCGTCTCCCCCGCGGCGGTCTCCGGCCGGCTGGCCTTCGAACGGGCCGGGGTCCGCCCCGACGAGATCGATCTCGCCGAGCTCTACGACGCCTTCACCTATATGACCCTGGTGACGCTGGAGGACCTGGGGTTCTGCGCCAAGGGCGAGGGCGGCGCTTTCGTCGGGACGGGACGGCTGCTGCGGGACGGGGACTTGCCGGTCAACACCGACGGCGGCGGGCTGTCCGCCTGCCACCCCGGAATGCGGGGGCTGTTCCTGCTGGTCGAGGCGGTACGCCAGCTGCGGGGCGAGGCCGGCCCGGACCGCCAGGTCCGCAAGGCCGACGGCGCACTGCCCCGGCTCGCGGTCGCGTCGGGCACCGGCGGCTGGTTCTGCTCGTCGGGGACGGTCGTGCTGGGGCGGGACTGAGGGGTGCGGAGGGGTGCGGAGGGGTGCGGCGGCTAGTGGGGGCGGCGGCTACGCGGCGGACGGCTCGGAGGAAGTGGACCGGACGGGCGGGCGGGTGATGACGCTGAAGGCCGTGCCGAAGGGGTCGGTGATCGCGGCCATGCGCCCGTAAGGGGCGTCCTCGGGGGCGTCCGCCGCGCCGCCCGCGCCGCGGGCGAGGGTGACCAGCTCATCCGTGTCCGCCACCTCGAACACGGTCTGCCAGCGGGACGCGGTGGCCTGGGGCGTACCGAAGATGCCGCCGATCTCATGGCCGTCGGGGCGGCGCAGGAAGGTGAAGTCGAGGTCGGGGACGGCGTCGTTGCCGTCGAGCGTGAAGCCGAAGACCTCGGAGTAGAAGCGCCGGGCGGGCTCGGGGGCCGGGGACGCCAGATCGTTGCGGACCAGTGTGCAGGGCTCGTTGACCAGCTCGCAGCCCGACTGCGTACGCCCCTGCCAGAGGCTGAAGCGGGCCCCTACGGGGTCCGCCACCACGGCCGTACGGGCCAGGTCCGCCAGGTCCGACGGCGGTGCGAGCAGGGTCCCGCCGCTGTCGGTGATCCGCCGGACCGCGCCGTCACAGTCGTCGGTGGCGAGATACGGATGCCACCACGACTCGCCCTCGACATCGGCGGCGGACACGGGCCGCAGCGCCGCCACCCGCCGTCCGCGCAGCAGACACAGTGCGAGGGGGCCGCTTGCCGTGGGCACCTGCTCGTACTCCCAGCCGAACAATGCGCGGTAGAACGCCTTCGCGCGGTCGAGGTCGGGGACCCCGAGGTCGATCCAAGTCGGCGTCCCGAACGGCTGGTTGGTACTGATCTCGCTCATCGGATCCCCTTCGCAGGTGGCATTGCCGGGGGCCACGCTAGTGAGCATTGAGGACGGTAAGTGTCCTAGTTGGCGCATGGCTTCCGTGATGTCCGCAGTGGCGACGGGGTCGCCGACCGACCCGGCCGTGGCATCACCTCGTGATCGGCCTTCGATGCCTCGTACGCCGCCCGCTCGCCTGCCCCGTCCGTCCACCGCCGTACGCTGCCTGACATGACCGATCACCCCGCGCACCGGGACACCCCGGACACCGCCCCCACCGACACCCCGGCGGCGCACCACTCCGACGATGCCGAGGCACGCGCGTTCCGGGAGCTGCTGCGCGGGCTGCGGGTCTGGGACACCGCGCTGCCGTCGTTCGATCCGGAGACGGCCCCCGCCGAGCCGCTGCCGCTGTTCCGGCAGTGGCTGCGGGAGGCCGCCGAGGCCGGTGTTCCCGAGCCGCACACCATGACGCTGGCCACGGCCGACGCGGCCGGCGCCCCCAACGTCCGGACCCTGATGCTGCACGACGCCGATGAGCGCGGCTGGCACTTCGCCTCGCACCGCGGCAGCCGCAAGGGCCGCGAACTGGACGCCCGGCCGCGGGCGGCGCTCGGTTTCTACTGGGCGGCGGTCGGCCGCCAGGTGCGGGTCCGCGGACCGGTGGCCGCGGCGGGCCCCGAGGAGAGCGCGGCCGATCTGCATCGCCGCTCCACGGGTGCGCTGGCCGCGGCGCTGGTCGGCCGGCAGAGCGAGGTGCTGGGGTCAGTCGGGGAGCTGGCGCGAGCCTCGGACGCCGCGTGGGAGCGCGCCCGGCGCGAACCGGAGGCACCGGTGCCGAGCTGGACGCTGTATGTGCTGCACCCCGAGGAGGTCGAGTTCTTCCAGGGGGATGCACAACGTCGGCACGTACGGGTCAACTACCGCCGGCAGGGCGGGGGTTGGGTGCGGGAACTGCTGTGGCCGTAGGGCGGTGGGCGCTCGGGGCTGCCCGGGGGCTCGGGGTGCCGACGGTTCCAGGGGACTGGTGACTCCGGGGGCCGGTGACGCAGGGCGGCGCTGACGCTGGGGGCCGGTGACTCGGGGCGGCGGTGACTCGGGGGCGCCGTGCTCGCCCCGCCCTCACAGCTGCCGGTACATGATGTGCAGCCCCACATAGCCCTTGGTGGGGTGCCGGGAGCCCTCGGGCAGGGTCGTCATGATCTGGAATCCCAGGGACTTCCAGAGCGCGACGGCACCCGTGTTGGTCTCCACTACAGCGTTGAACTGCATCGCCCGATAGCCCTCGGCGCGGGCCCAGTCCAGTACGTACTCGCCCAGGGCCCGACCGGCGCCGCGACCCCCGTACTGCGGGTCGACCATGAAGCTGGCAGTGGCGATGTGCGAGGCGCCGCCCATGTGGTTGGCGTGCATCTTGGCCGTACCGAGCACCGCCCCGGCGTCATCGACGGCGACGACCGTGTGGCCGGGCGGTGCGAGCAGCCACATCTCGCGGGCGGTCGCCTCATCGAGGTCCCGCGGATAGGTGTAGGTCTCCCCGGCCGCCACGATGGCTTGGAAGAAGGGCCAGATGGCGGGCCAGTCGGCCGCGGTCGCCGTACGGATCAGCACGCCCACAGCATGCCGCGGGCCCGGACGGCCCGCCACCGGAATTCCCCGGGGCCGGCCGCCCATCAAGCGGGCCGGAAGACGGGGAAGGCGAACTCGCCGCCGGCGGCCGCGGCTCCCGTCGCCCCCGCGCTGCGGAAGTGCACCACCAGCGGCATCCCGATCCGCAGCTCGGACTCGGGGCAGTCGGTGATCTCGGTCATCATCCGCGGGCCTTCGGCAAGATCGACCACGGCCGCGGTGTACGGGACCCGGTCACCGAAGGGCGGGAGATCATTGCGGTGCACGACGGACCAGGTGTAGAGGGTGGCGCGACCGGTGGCCGTTTCCCATCCGACGTTCTCGCTCCAGCAATACGGACAGAACTCGCGCGGGTAGTGATGGGCCGCCCCACACCCCTCGGCCCGGCAGCGACGCAGCAGCAGCCGCCCTTCAGCCGCCGCGTCCCAGTACGGCCGCGTGAAGGCATCACTCTCCGGCAGGTCGAAGCGCGCCGCGGCCCGCGGGGCGGCCGGCACCGCCTTGCGCGCAGGCCCCGCTGTCCCTGCCGGCCCTTCCGCCCCGGCGGACTTGGCGGGGCCGGCAGTCCCGGCGGCCTTGGCGGTTCCGGTGACGTCGGAAGCCCCCGCTGTCCTGGCATTCCCGGTGGCTCCGACGGTCTCGGTGGCTCCCGCTGCCCTGGCAGCACCCGCGCTCCCGGCGCTCCCGGCCATCACTGGAACTCCCCCGTCGCAGCATCGAGAAGCCACACGCCGCTCCAGCGGTGGCCGCCGCCCCCCTCCGCACCCCGCGCAAAGCCCGCACCGCGCTTGTACCAGCCCTGCTTGCCCTTGCGCCGCCGACCCTCCGGCCACCCCAGGCCACGGCCGATGCGCAGCACGGCCGGCCGCTCGGCCCCACCGAGCCAGATCGTCTGCATTCCGCACGCCCTCCCGCACCCGCCGTCGGATCTCTGACGGTACGTCAGTTCAGTCGAAGCGGGGGAAGTCCGCAAGGGGGGGCACATCGCGGCGAGGCACATGGGGGCGAGGCGCATCACGGCGAGCCACGTCACGGCGAGGCGCATCACGGCGAGGCACATCACGGCGAGCCACGAGCGGGGCGCAGCCCGCGGCCGGGGAGCACCCGCCCCACCCCCGCCCAAGGTTTACCGTGCATCCATATTCCTGACGGGGCGTCAGTTCAGTAACCTGACTATGTGTCAGGTAATCAGAGCCGTCTCAGAGGAGCGGGCGTCTGCGATGCTTGGATCGACTCACGGCACCCTCACCACGCACTCCCGGCCGGCCCGCGTCGTGGCCTGCGGGGAGCAACGACCACACACCGTCCACGGCATCAGTGAACCGCACTCCGGCGGCGGCGGACAGGGCGCCGACGCCCTCGACCGCGATGTCAGCGGACGTCCGCTGCAGGCTCCGGTGCCCGACCTGGACCGGTTCTTCCGGCCCGAGTCCGTGGCGGTGATCGGCGCCTCGGACAGCGCGGGCCGCCCCAACACCGGCATCACCCGCCAGCTGATCGCCTGGGCGGAGCGCGTCGGAGCCCGGCTCCATCCCGTCAACCCGGGGCGCGCCGAGGTCTTCGGGCGGCCCTGTCACGCCACCGTCGCCGATCTGCCGGAAGCCGTCGATCTCGCCGTCCTGCTGGTCGGCGACCCGCTGCCGGTGATCGAGCAACTCGCCGAGGCCAAGGTGAAGTTCGCGGTGGCCTTCGCCTCCGGTTTCGCCGAGACCGGCGAGCGCGGCGCGGCCGCCCAGGCCCGGCTGGCCGAGGCCGTCGCACGCTCCGGCCTGCGGCTGCTCGGCCCGAACACCAACCTCAACGCCTTCGAGAAGTTCCGCACGGACCTCGACGGCCCGGCCATCGCCCTCATCACACAGTCGGGCCACCAGGGCCGGCCGGTCTTCAGCCTCCAGGAACTGGGCATCCGCCTCTCGCACTGGGCCCCCACCGGCAACGAGGCCGATCTGGAGACCGCCGACTTCCTCTCCTACTTCGCCACCCGCCCCGAGGTCGGCGCCATCGCCGCGTATGTGGAAGGGCTCAAGGACGGCCGCAGCTTTCTGCTCGCCGCCGACCGCGCCGCCCGCAACAAGGTCCCCGTCGTCGCCGTCAAGGTCGGCCGTACCGAGACCGGCGCCCGGACGGCCGCCTCGCACACCGGCAAGCTGACCGGCGCCGACGGGGTCGTGGACGCCGCGATGCGGCAGTTCGGGGTGATCCGGGTGGACGGGCTCGACGAGCTGCAGGACACCGCGGCGCTGCTGGCCCGCGCAAGGAAGCCCACCGCCGAGGGCGTCGCCGTCTATTCGATCTCCGGCGGCACCGGCGCCCACTTCGCCGATCTGGCGACCGCGGCGGGGCTGCGGCTGCCCACCCTCGGCGACGCCAAGCAGGCCGAACTGCACCAGTGGATACCGGACTACCTCAGCGTCGCCAATCCGGTCGACAACGGCGGGCACCCGGTCGGCGACTGGCGCGGACCCAAGATCATCGAGGCGATCCTGGCCGACCCGTCCATCGGCGTCCTGATCTGCCCGATCACCGGGCCCTTCCCGCCGATGAGCGACAAGCTCGCGCAGGATCTGGTGGACGCGGCGGAGCGCACGGACAAGCTGGTGTGTGTGGTGTGGGGCTCGCCGGTCGGCACGGAGGAGGCCTACCGCAGCACCCTCCTCGGCTCCTCGCGGGTGGCGACCTTCCGCACCTTCGCGAACTGCATCACCGCCGTCCGCGCCTATCTCGACCACCACCGCTTCGCGGCCGGCTACCGCTCCCCCTTCGACGACGCCCCGCGCGTCCTCTCCCCGTCCGCACGCAAGGCGCGGGCGCTGATGCGTCCGGGCCAGCAGCTCAGTGAACACGCGGCCAAGCAGCTGCTGCGCGCCTACGGGATTCGGGTCCCCCGCGAACAGCTGGTGACCAGCGCGGCGGCGGCCGTACGGGCGGCGAGCCTGGTCGGCTACCCCGTGGTGATGAAGGCCTCCGGGCCGCAGCTGGCGCACAAGACCGAACTCGGCCTGGTCAAGGTCGGTCTGACCTCGGCAAGCCAGATCCGGGACGCCTATCGCGAGCTCACCGACATCGCGCGCTACGAGGACGCCCCGCTGGACGGCGTGCTGGTCTGCCAGATGATCGAGCGGGGCGTCGAGATGGTCGTGGGCGTCACCCGGGACAGCCTCTTCGGGCCGACCGTGACCGTGGGCCTGGGCGGGGTCCTGGTGGAGGTCCTGCGGGATGTCGCGGTGGGCGTACCGCCCTTCGGCGAGGACCAGGCGCGCGCGATGCTCGGCGAACTCCGCGGGCACGCCCTCCTGGAGGGCGTGCGCGGCGCACCGCCCGCGGATGTCGATGCGCTGGTCGAGGTCGTGCTGAGGGTGCAGCGGATGGCCCTCGAACTCGACGGCGAACTGGCCGAGCTGGACATCAATCCGCTGGTGGTCCTGGAGCGCGGCCAGGGCGCCGTGGCCCTCGACGCACTCGCCGTCTGCCCCTGACCGCACCGGCGCGCACCCCCGCCGCCACCAGGCCGGCAACCGCCGCCCCGCCGCCGGCCACCGCCGCCCTGCCGGACCCGACGCCCGCCGCCACGCCCGCGACCACCACCACAGCCACCCGGCCGCGACCCGGCGCAGGCACCCCGGCCGTCCCCTCCGTCCCCTCCGTCCCCTTTGGAGCCGCTCACCCATGACCCGCTCACCGTCCCCCTCTTCCATGCCCCCCGAAGCGCCCGGCGAGCCCGCCGGGCCCGACGGCCGCACCGCCCGCGCCGGCTCTGCCGAACTCACGGACCCCGTCGACTCCTTGATACTGCACACCACTGACAACGGCGTCTGCCGGCTCACTCTCAACCGGCCGGAGGTGCTGAACGCCCTCACCGCTGACCAGCGCGAACGCCTCATCGGCCAGCTCGCCGACGCCTCCGCCGACCCGGACGTACGGGCCGTCGTCCTCACCGCCACCGGCAAGGGCTTCTGCGCCGGCGCCGATCTGCGCGGCGCACCGTCCGCCGAGGAGCGGGTCGCCGGTGATGTCGCCCGGCTGATCCGGCACGGCGCCCAGCGGCTCATCACGGCGGTGCTGGACTGCGAGAAGCCGGTGATCGCCGCCGTCAACGGCACCGCGGCCGGGCTCGGTGCCCATCTCGCGCTCGCCTGCGATCTGGTACTGGCCGCCGAATCGGCCCGATTCATCGAGGTGTTCGTCCGTCGCGGCCTGGTCCCGGACGGCGCCGGCGCCTACCTCCTGCCGCGGCTGATCGGCCCGCAGCGCGCCAAGGAGCTGCTGTTCTTCGGGGACGCCGTACCGGCCGCGGAGGCGGAACGGCTGGGGCTGGTCAACCGGGTCGTCCCGGACGGCGAGCTGAGCACGACGGCACGGGAGTGGGCCGAGCGGCTGGCGGCCGGCCCGACCCGGGCACTGGCGCTGACCAAACAGCTGGTCAACGCCTCACTCGACAGCGACCGGGCCGCGGCTCTCACCGCCGAAGCCACCGCCCAGGAGATCAATATGACGACGGCGGACGCCCAGGAGGGGGTCGCCTCCTTCGTGGCGCGCCGCACCCCTACGTACCGGGGACGCTGACCGGCCCCGGGACCGCCACCGCCCCTACGCCGCCTCAGGGCGCGGCCCTACGCCACCCCATCCGGACACTCCGGCACCTCACGGGTGTTGCGTGTCCGCACCCCCGGCAGCCACCCCCGTACGCCCTGCCCGCTGGTGACCAGATACCAGCGGGTGGAGGTGACGCCCTCCTCGTCGCGGACCATCCGGCCGTCCGTCACCACACAGCGCGCGGCCAGGTCATCGCCGTGCCAGACCCGGCCGGCGGAATTGCCGCGGGCGGCGTACGCGGTGTGCGGGTCCTTGGCCAGCCGCAGCGCGCACTCCAGGGAGCGGCCGGTGCGGCACGCCCGTTCGCTGTTGTAGACCGTGATCTTCACGGTCGGGGGCGGCCCGGCCGGCCGCACGGACACGGGCCCGGGACGCATCAGCCACCACACCCCCAGCAGCACCGCGGCCACCGCGGCCGCCACCGTGAGCGCGACCGTATACGGCCGCCTCCGGGGCAGCGCCACCACGGCGGGCGCCGGCCCGGCGTCGGATTCTCTGATGCGGTCCCACAGTCCGGGCGGTGTCTCGATCCGTTCGTCCGCCCGCCGCAGTCGTGCGCGCAGCAGCGCCTCGGGATCGTCCCCGGCTCCGTCCGCCCGGCTGCCGCCGGTATCCCGGCCGCCGCCGCCCGCGCCGCCGTCGTAGCGTGACCCCACACCCACCGCGCCGCTCACCTCCCGGCCTGCCCGTGCTCCGATTCAACGAGGTAGGCGCGCAGCCTGTCCAGCGCACGGGCGCGATGGCGGGCGGCGGTGCCCCGATGCACCTTCATGATCTTCGCGGCCTGATCGATGGTGTAGCCGTCGAGGTCGACGAGGATGACGATGCCCGCCTGCCGGTGCGACAGCTTCCCCAGCAGGCGCACGGCTTCGATCTCGGCCTGCCGGCGCTCCACCCCGCCGTCCCAGCCGCCGGACCCCGGGCCCGCCGGCGCCCCGCCCGCACCGGTCTCCTCGACCTCCTCCATGCCGTCGACCAGCACCTGGCGCCGGTCCTTGCGGTACGCGTCGCGGGCGACGTTGAGCACGGCGGTGAAGGCGTAGGCGTACGGCTCCGGATGGGCGAGGAAGCGCTGGGGGCGGCGGGCGAGTTTGAGGTACGCCTCGTGCACCACGTCCTCCGCGGACTGTCTCGATCCCGCCAGCATCACCGCCCTCCGGTAGAGGCGGGGCAGCAGCCCACAGAAGACCTCGTCGAAGGTGGGTGACGCGGCGGACGAAGCTGACGTCGCTGGTCTCGCATCGGCCATGTACCGGAACTCTCCCCCGTGTTCGGCTACGGACGCGGCCGTGCTGGACGCTACCCGCGCGGACGACACGCAATCAGGAATCCGCCGACCAATCTCGCGCGAATCCACCGAGATCGGATCCGATGTGCCGGTAAACCACACGTGCGGGTGGCCCGCCATCGGGCGGCCGCGGGTGGCCGCCGTCGCCCCGCACCTTCACATCTGACGCTGCATCAGATTCAATGAAAGACATGATGGGACATGCGGGAATGGCAGCCACGGCCGTGCGGTACCTGCGCTCCGTCGGCGCGCCCACCACGGCCGCCGCACCAGCCACCTCCGCCGCCTCCGCACCGCCGCGGCCCGCGCTGCGCGCCGTGCGCGACGATGAGCGCGCCCCGCTGGATCCGGCCGACTTCCGCGCCGTTTTGGGGCACTTCGCCAGCGGCGTCACGGTCATCACGGCCCCCGGAGAGCCGGAGCCGGCCGGGTTCGCCTGCCAGTCCTTCGCCTCGCTGTCCCTCGACCCGCCGCTGGTGTCGTTCATGGTGGGGCGTACGTCGACCACCTGGCCACGGATCGCCCGCGCCGGCGTGTTCTGCGTCAACATCCTCGGTGCCGGACAGGGCGCGCTCTGCCGCGGGTTCGCGGTCAGTGGTGGCGACAAGTTCGCCGGCGTCTCCTACGGGCCCGCGCCGGCGACCGGTTCGCCGCGGCTGGCGGAGGTCCCCGCCTGGATCGACTGCACGGTCCACGCCGTGCACACCGGCGGCGACCATCTGATCGTGGTGGGCAGGGTCGAAGCCCTCGGCACGGACCCGGCCGCCGCCCGCACCGGCCCGCTCCTCTTCCACCGGGGCACCTTCGGCCAGTTCCGTCCGTGAGCGCGGGCGGCAGGGCGGCGCCCCCGGCGGCGGTTGCGCCCGGACCGTGCACGGGCAGCCGTACAGCCCCCGGCGCCCCTCCCCCTACCCGAACACCAACACCCCCCGCGCCACCCTCCCCCGCTGCGCATCCTCCGCCGCCTTGGCGAAGTCCTCCACCGGATACGTCCGAGTCACCAACTCATCCAGCAGCAGCCGCCCTTCGCGGTACAACCGGGCGTACAGCGCGATGTCCCGCTGCGGCCGCGCCGACCCGTAGCGGCAGCCCAGGATCGACTTGTCCAGGTACATCGACGACACCAGGAACGACGCCTCGGCGGTGGCCGGCGGCACCCCGAGCAGCACCGCCTGGCCGTGCCGGTCCAGCAGATCGACGGCCTGCCGGATCAGCCGGGTGCTGCCCACGCACTCGAAGGCATGGTCGGTGCCGGTCGGCAGGATCGCCTTCACCGCCTTGACGCTGTCCGCCACCGCCGACGCGTCGATGAAGTGCGTCGCCCCGAACTGCCGCGCCACCGGCTCCTTGGCGGGGTTGGCGTCCACCGCCACGATCGTCGACGCCCCGGCGATCCGCGCCCCCTGGAGCACATTGAGGCCGATGCCGCCGGCCCCGATGACCACGACGGAGTCCCCGCGGTCCACCTTCGCCCGGTTGAGCACCGCCCCGACCCCGGTCAGCACCCCGCACCCGATCAGCGCGGCCGAGGTCAGCGGGATATCCTCGGCGATCTTGACGGCCTGCACCGCCTTGACGACCGTACGCTCCGCGAACGCCGAGTTCGACGCGAAGTTGAACAGCTCGGTCTCCCCCCGCCGGAACGGCTTGCCGGGCATCCCGATCGCCTTGCGGCACATCGTCGGCCGCCCCCGGTCGCACTCCGCGCACGCCCCGCAGTTGGCCAGCGTCGACAGCGCGACATGGTCGCCGGGCACCACATGGCTCACGCCCGCGCCCACGGCCTCGACCACCCCCGCCCCCTCGTGCCCCAACACCACCGGCACCGGAAACGGAATCGTCCCGTCGATCACCGACAGATCGCTGTGGCACAGCCCCGCGGCCCGGATCCCGACCAGCACCTCGCCCGGCCCCGGAGCCCGTACCTCCAGATCGTCCACGACCTGCGGCCGCTCGCCGTCGAAAATGACGCCCCTCATCCCCGCTCCACTCTGGTCATTCACCGCTCCACTCTGGGCAGGCCGAGCACGCGCTCGGCGATGATGTTGCGCTGGATCTCGTCCGAGCCGCCGTAGAGGGTGTCGGCCCGGGTGAACAGGAACAGCCGTTGGAACGCGTCCAGTTCGTACGGCGCCTGCGCGGTCCATTCGACGGGCCCCAGCGCGGCCGCGGCGCCCCGCACCCGCATCGCCAGCTCCCCCAGCCGCTGATGCCAGCCGCCCCACAGCAGCTTGGCCACACTCGGCGCACCGGCGTCCCCGGCCGCGCCCAGGGTCCGCAGCGCATTCCACCGCATGACCCGCAACTCGGCCCATTGAGTGAGGAGTTGATCGCGCAGCACCGGGTCACGCAGCGTCCCGCCACGGACCGCGGCGGCGATCACGTCGGACAGCTCCGCGGCGAACCCGATCTGCTGCACCAGCGTGGACACCCCCCGCTCACACGCCAGCAGCCCCATGGCGACCCGCCAGCCGGCCCCTTCCCCGCCGACCACGTGCCCGGCCACCGCGCCGTCGAAGAACACCTCGTTGAACTCCGCCGTCCCGGACATCTGCCGGATCGGCCGCACCTCGATCCGCCCCGGCTGGTCCATCGGCACCAGCAGGAACGAGAGCCCCCGGTGCCGCCGCTCGGCCGGATCCGTGCGCGCCAGCACGAAGCACCAGTCGGCCTCCCGGGCCAGCGAGGTCCAGATCTTCTGCCCGGTGACGCGGTACCCGGCGCCGTCGCGGACCGCCGCCGTCCGCAGCCCCGCCAGGTCCGATCCCGCGTCCGGCTCGCTGTAGCCCTGGCACCACAACTCCTCGCCCCGGGCGATGGCCGGCAGGAACCGCCGCCGCTGCGCCTCGTCCCCGTAGGCGAGCAGGGTCGGCGCCAGCAGGTTCTCCCCGATGTGCCCGACCCGCCCCGGCGCCCTGGCCCGCGCGTACTCCTCGGCCCAGACGACCTGCCGGGTCAGGCTCACCGGCCGGTTCCCGTAACAGCCCGCCGGGCAGTCCCACCCGAGCCCGATCCAGCCGCCGGCCCCGAGCTCCCGCTCCCAGGCCCGGCGCACCGCGGCCCCTTCGTGCTCGCTGCCGGGTCCGCCGCGCCCCGCCCACGCGGCGTACGGCCCCACGAGATGACACCCGAGCCAGTCACGGGCCTCCGCCCGGAACCGGTCGTCCGCACGCCCGAATCCGAAGTCCACGTCGACCTCCCACACCCGCCCCCACCGACCGTCCCCTCACGGGAGGGGGCGGGCCCCGCCTGCCGATCGGGCTCGCCTGCCGATCGCGCCCCGCCTATTGCTGCGGTTGCTCCTTGGCCGCGGCCGCCGCGGCAGCCATCTGGGACAGCTGCGCCAGCATCGGCATCGGATCGGTCCCCACCGACCCCGGCAGCGCCTCGGCCACCCGTTCCGGTGTCCACCCGCCCTCGTCGGCATAGACGGAGCGGAGCTCTCTCGGCTGCGCCCATACGGCGATCTTGGGTCCGGCCACCGTGTAGACCTGCCCGGTGATCTCCCGGGCCCGCTCGCTCAGCAGGTAGACGACCAGCGCCGCCACGTCCTCCGGCTCGCCGATCTCCGTCAGCTCCATCGGCACGTTCGCCGACATCCGCGTCCGCGCGACCGGTGCCACCGCATTGGCCGTCACGCCGTACTTGTGGAGTCCCAGCGCGGCGCTGCGCACCAGCGAGATGATCCCGCCCTTCGCGGCGGCGTAGTTGGCCTGCGACACCGACCCCTGGTGGTTCCCGCTGGTGAAGCCCAGCAGGGTGCCCGACCCCTGCCGACGCATCACCGCCGACGCCGCCCGGAAGAGCGTGAACGTGCCCTTCAGATGCGTGGCGACGACCGGGTCCCACTCCTCCTCGGACATGTTGAACAGCATCCGCTCCCGCAGGATCCCGGCCACACACACGACACCGTCGATCGCCCCGTACTGCGCCAGCGCGGTGTCCACGATCCGCTGGCCGCCGGCCATGGTGGACACGTCGTCGGCGACCGCGGTCGCCTCGCCCCCCGCCGCCTGGATCTCCTTGGCCACGGATTCGGCGACCTCGCTGCTCGGCTCGCCGCCCGCAATGGAGACCCCGTAGTCGTTGACGACCACCCGTGCGCCCTGCGCCGCGCAGGCCAGGGCGACCGCCCGGCCGATGCCCCGGCCCGCCCCCGTGACGGCGATCACCTTGCCGGCCAAGAAGTTCCCCATGTCCAGCCCCTCCCACAGTTTCTGACGGACCGTTAGATTTTTGAGCAGACCCGGTACGAACACAAGACCCCGGGCCGAACGGACCCGGCCACCCCGAGGAGGGCCCGATGCCCCTGCCGCAGGAGTTCCACGACCTCGCCGCACGCGTGAACAACTGGGGACGCTGGGGGCCGGACGACGAGATCGGCACCCTCAACCTGATCACCACCCAGGTCGTACGGGAGGCCGCCGCCTGCATCCGCAGCGGCCGCCGCATCCCGCTGGCGCTCCCGCTCCGGCAGGACGGCGTACAGACCGGCGTGATCCCCGGCCGGGTCAACCCGCTGCACACCATGACCGCCGTCAACCACGAGATCTTCGGCCCCGGCACGGTCGCGACCTCGGACGACGCGGTCACCATGGGCCTGCAGTCCGCCACCCACTGGGACGGCCTCGCCCATGTCTCGCACTCCGGGCGGCTCTACAACAACCGCCCCGCCGGCACCGTCACCGCCCACCTCGGCGCCACCGCCCTCGGCATCGAGCGGGCCACCCCGATCGTCTCCCGCGGCGTCCTCCTGGACGTGGCCCGCGCCCACCGCACCGACCGGCTGCCCGCCGGCCACGCCATCACCCCGGAAGACCTGGACGCCGCCGAGGAACTGGCCCGCACCACGGTCCGGCCCGGCGACATCGTCCTCATACGGACCGGGCAGCTACAGCACTACCTCGCCGGCGACCGCCAGGCGTACGCCTTCCCCTCGCCCGGACTGTCGCTGCGCACCCCGGAGTGGTTCCGTGCGCGCGATGTCGCGGCGGTCGCCAACGACACCCTGACCTTCGAGATCTTCCCGCCGGAGATCGAGGATCTGTGGATGCCGGTGCACGCCCTCCACCTGGTCGAGATGGGCATGCTGCAGGGCCAGAACTGGAATCTGGAGGAGCTGTCCGCGGTGTGCGCGGAGGAGGGGCGCGGCGCGTTCTTCCTGTCCGCGACGGCCGAGCCGTTCGTCGGCGGGACCGGGGCACCGGTCGCGCCCGTGGCGGTGCTCTGACGTGGCCGCGCCGGGCCACCGACAGCACCTGCCGGTGACCCGGCGGCCTCGACGTCCCCTCGCGGCGCGGCACGCCACCCGGGAGTGATCAACCGGGTACGCCACCTCGGCACCCGGTCCGCGCTCCTCGCATGACGACCGATTTGCCATGATTGGCGAAGAGTGTCGACTATGTACCGACTAGCGGGAGTTACGCCTGATGCGACACGGCACGCGGCGTCGCGCAACGGGGCTCAAAAGTCCCCAGGTCGGACCCTGCCGCCATCAGCAGCGGCTGGCTGCGGTCCACCTCGCACCAGATCCGCTTACCTGTGGCCTCCTGCTGCCATCCCCAGCGGTCGGCCAGGCCGTCGACCAGCTCCAGGCCGCGGCCGTTGGTGTCGTCGCCGTCGGCGTGCCGCTGACGCGGCGGACGTGCGCTGGCGTCCGCCACTTCGACCCGGACCGTCCCCACCACGGCCCCCGACCCGGAGAAGCACATCCGCAGTACGGCGGACGTGCCGGTGTGGACCACTGCATTGGTGACGAGCTCGGAGATCAACAGGATCAACGTCTCCGCCACCGGCTCATCGACCCCTATACCCGAGCCCACGAGCCGCGACCGGGCCCATCGCCGAGCCCGCCCCACCTCCGCGGGGTCGGGTCGTACGTCCAACTGCACCTGAAGCACCTGCACCGCTCACACCATCCGAACCGGCGGAAACATCGCCTCGCGCCTCCACGGAGTCACGGTGCGTGACCCCGGTGAAGCACAGCATGGTTGACGTTCAGTCACCCCAACAAGCGCTTCGGGCATATTCCAGCGCAAGGGAGTATGCGTCCTGCATACTGTGCGACGCACTTTGCGGGGAGTCGAACAAGGGGGGCGATCGGGCCCGCGCCTTGGGCGAGCGGCGCGCAGTCCGTCACCCGGAGCCGTCGCCACGACGACACCGGGTTCGTTGCGCCACAGAACCACTCGCACCCAACGGAGGGTACCCGAGCGGAACGCCGACTCCCCCCTGTGACGAGTCACGCCTAGGACACAACCCGATATCGACCCTCCGTGACCACTTCTGCGTAGTGAGTCCGACATTGCGCACCGTGGTTGCCAGAGTCTGACTTCTTCCTCTCCTGCCACCGCCGTCACCACCCCGGGCCCCACCGTCAGGCGATCAAGTCCGCGGCCAGGAGTTCTTCCGCCTCGCCGACGACGCCCCAGCACTCCGCCCGCAACCAGGCCCGCTTGAGATGCAGATGCACATCGGCCTCCCAGGTGAAGCCCATCCCCCCGTGGACCTGCACACAGTCCCGTGCGTTGCGCACCGCGGCCTCGTCGGCGAGCAACTTCGCCCCCGTGACGTCGAGATCACCGTCCGTGACCGACGCCGCATAGACGGCGTACCGGGCCATTTCCGCCCGTACGAGCATCTGCGCGCACAGGTGCTTGATCGCCTGGAACGCGCCGATGGGGGCGCCGAACTGCTCGCGCCGGCGGGCGTGGGCGACCGCCAGCTCGACCGTCCGGGCCGCGCTGCCGAGCTGCTGGGCCGCGGTGAGCAAGGCGGCCTCGCGGCGCAGCCGCGGCACGTCCAGGGCGAGGGGCTCGGTGCGCGGCAGATCCGTGACGCGGGCGAGCGGGGTGAGCGGATCGACGGAAGCAAAAGGGGCGCAGGACACCTGGTCCGCTGCACTCCGATATACGCCGTCCGTGCGCCCCTGTGCGCCCCTGCCCGCGCCGTCGGGGCACCCCGGACCCGCCTCCACCAAGATCAACTCCTCGCAGGCGGCCGGGTGTTCCCATAGCACCGGCTCCCGCCCGCCCTCGCACAGCCCGACGATCTTCTCGCCGGACGCGACCCCGTCCACCACCCCGGCCAGCAGCTGGCACGCCACCAGCGGTCCGGGCAGCAGCGCCCGGCCGGCCTCCTCGAAGACCAGGACCGCCTCCGGCAGCCCGAGCCCCACCCCGCCGGCCTCCTCCGGCAGCCGCAGCACGAAGAACCCGGCCGCCCCCAGCTCCCGCCACAGCGCACGGTCCGGCGCCGGGTTACCGACCGCGGCCCGCAGCCGGTCCGGCCCGAACCGTCCGGCCAGCAGCTCCCGGGTCGCCCCCTGCAACGCCCGCTGGTCCTCGGTGAGTTGGAAGTCCACCGGCCCGCTCACCGCCCCTTCGGCAGGCCGAGGATCCGCTCGGCGACGATGTTCTGCTGGATCTGCGAGGTACCGGCCGCGATGGTGTACGAGAGGGACGACAGCCGGCCGGCCACCCACTCGTGGTCCGCGTCCAGCGCACCGGCGCCCAGCACCTCCGCGGCCGCGTCGTACAGCTCCTGGCGGGCGTGCGAATAGCGCAGCTTGAAGACCGAGCCGCCGGTTCCCGGGACGCCCCCGATGCCCGGCCGGCCGCCGCGCGGACGGGCGGCGCCGGCCTCGCTCACGTTCCATTGGGTCAGCCGCCACAGCGCCGCGAACTCCGCGTGCAGCCGGCCCAGTCTGCGGCGCAGCACGGCATCGTCCCAGCGGCCGTTGGCACGGGCCGCACGGGCGAGGGCGCCGAGCACCCGGCGGCATGCCACCACCTCGCCGACGAAGGCGGTGCCGCGCTCGAAGGACAGCGTCACCATCGTCACCCGCCAGCCGTCGTTCTCCGCGCCCACGCGGTGGCCGACCGGCACCCGGACCTCGTCGAGGAACATCTCCGCGAACTCCGCCGAGCCGGCGAGGGTGCGCAGCGGCCGGACCGTCACCCCCGGGGCGTCCATCGGCATCGCCAGCCAGCTGATGCCGCGGTGCCGGGGCGCGTCCGGGTCGGTGCGGACGAGGAGTTCGCACCAGTCGGCGACCTCGGCGTGCGAGGTCCACAGCTTGGTGCCGCTGACGATGTAGTGGTCCCCGTCGCGCACCGCCGTGGTGCGCAGCGCGGCGAGGTCGGAGCCGGCGTCCGGTTCGCTGAAGCCCTGGCACCAGATCTCGTCGCCGCGCAGGATCGGCGGCAGCCAGCGGGCGCGCTGCTCGTCGGTCCCCTCGGCGGCGATGGTCGGCCCGGCGTGCAGCAGGCCGACGAAGTTCGCCCCGACGTAGGGGGCTCCGGCGCGCTCCGCCTCCTCCAGGAAGATCAGGTGCTGGGTGGGGGTGGCGCCCCGCCCGCCGGCGTCCTTGGGCCAGTGCAGGCCCGCGTACCCCGCGTCGTACAGCCGCCGCTGCCAGGCCGCGTCGTACGCCCGCCGGCCGGGCCAGTCGTCCGCCGCGGGCTGCGCGGGGAGCGTGGGCAGCACCTCGCGAAGCCACCGGCGCAGCCGTTCCCGGAAGGCGTCCTCTTCCTCGGTGCAGGTGAGGTCCATGGGGCGGCTACCGGTCGAGGCCCGGGGCGAGCAGGTGGCTCGCGGTGCCGGGGCGGGCCGGCTCGCCGATGCCGGAGGCCGGCGGCCGTGGCCCGCGCCCGGCCCCGAAGCGGTGCGCGGGCTCGCTCGCACGGTCGTCGACGCCGATGCTGCGCGGTGGCTCCATGGGGTTTCCCCTCGTCGTGCCTCGCCCCGTGTCCGGCCGGAACCGGGATATCTGATGCACCGTCAGAAATAGGCTAGCCCCGGCACCTCTGGACCGACAAGGCTCCGGCCTCTACTCTCGCTCGAAATCTGACGAACCGTCAGCCACGGGAGGGCAGATGACCGGCACCACCCTCTGGGACCTGGTCGGGTGGCGCGCCGCCCGCACCCCGGACGCCACCGCCCTCATCCAGGGCGCCGCAGCCGCCCGGCACGAGCGGCGGATCACCTTCGGCGGGCTGCAACGGCGCGCGGAACGGGTCGCCGCCGGCCTCCACGACCGGGGCGTACGGCCCGGCAGCCGGGTCGTCTGGCAGCTGCCGACGCGGATCGAGACCGTGCTGCTCAGCCTCGCGCTGGCCCGGATCGGCGCCGTCCAGAGCCCGGTCATCCCGCACTTCCGCGACCATGAGACCGGCCAGGTGTTGCGTCGCACCCGCGCCGACTGCTTCGTGCACCCCGGCGTCTGGCGCGGCTTCGACCACCGCGCGATGGCCGGCCGCCTGGCCGCCGGCCTGCCCCGCCCGCTCACCGTCATCGAGGCCCGCGACACCCTGCCCGACGGCGACCCGGCCCACCTGCCCCCACCGCCCGACAGCGCGCACCGGACCCGCTGGATCTACTGGACGTCCGGCACCACGGCGGGCCCCAGGGGCGTGCTGCACACCGACCACAGCTTGCGCACGGCCGGCCGATGGCTGGCCGAGGCGCTGCGGCTGCGCCCCTCCGACATCGGCTCGATGGCCTTTCCGTACGCCCATGTCGCGGGCTCCGACTACACCGTCATGCTGCTGTGGCACGGCATCCCGGCCGTACTGCTGGAGCACTTCGCGCTGCCCGGCTCGCTCGCCGCCTACCGCCGCCACCGCGTCACCGTCGCCGGCGGCTCCACCGCCTTCTACGCCCTCTTCCTCGCCGCCCAGCGCGCACTGCCGCCGGGGCGGCGGCTGCTGCCGTCGCTGCGGCTGCTGGCCGGCGGCGGCGCGCCCCTGCCGGCCGCGCTGTACCACGAGGTCACCGCCGCTCTCGGCTGCGCGCTCGCCCACGGGTACGCGCTGACCGAGGCCCCGATGGTCACCATGGGCGATCCCTGCGACAGCGCCGAGCACCTCGCGGGCACCGACGGCCGGCCACCCGCCGGGATGGAGATCCGGATCGCCCCGGACACCGGCGAGATCTCCCTGCGCGGACCGGTCCTCTGCCGCGGCTATCTCGACGAGCCCGACCCCTTCACCGCCGACGGTTTTCTGCCCACCGGCGACACCGGGCGGCTCACGCCCACCGGCCATCTCGTGGTCACCGGCCGGCTCAAGGACATCATCATCCGCAAGGGCGAGAACATCTCCGCCCAGGAGATCGAAGCGCTCCTCCACCGGCATCCGGACGTCGCCGCCGCCGCGGTCATCGGGCTGCCGGACGACCTGCGCGGCGAATTGGTCTGTGCGGTCGTCGAACAGCCCCAGGGATCAAGGGAGTTGACCCTCGACGGGATCACCGCGCACCTCACCGCCCAGGGCCTGGCCCGGCACAAGCTCCCCGAACGGCTGGAGGTGCTGGCCGCCCTGCCGCGCGGCGCGACCCTGCGCAAGGTGCTCAAGCAGGAGCTGCGGGAACGGTTCGCCGATGCAGGGCGGGGCCGCCGCCCCTGAGCGACGGCGGCCGGTGCGCGAGCGCCGCCGGTGCGCGACGGCCCCTCCTCAGCCGGGGCGGTAGCCGCTAGCCGGGCCGATAGGCGCTGGTCGCCTGCGCGTACAGCTGGTCCACCTCATGCCGTCCGGTGTCCGGGCCGATCACCAGGACGAGGTGGTAGCGGCCGTTGTGGATCATTGCGAGGTTGCGTACGTACACCTCGCGGCCGCTGCCGTCGCGCCAGGAGAAGGTGCCCTCGGCCATCGCCGTCTTCCCGACGTCGATCCGCTGGAGGCCGGAGGCCGAGGCCCAGCCCGAGGAGCGGTACGGCGCCAGCTCGGCTTCCTTGTTCTGCAGATACGCCATCGGGTCCGTGCCGAAGCGCGCCGTGGTGTCCCGGCCGGGCACCACCACCAGCTCGTAGTCCCCGCCGACGTACCGCACCTGGCCCCGTTCGTTGGCCCCGCGCCGCTGCCAGCCCTTGCGGACCGCGACCTGGAAACCCTCCGGGTCGGTACGTACCTCGAAGCCCTTGGCGACGCCCGCGGGCGCGGTGGTCTGCGGCGCGCCGGTGCTGCCGCCCCGGTCGCCGCCGCCGTCGCCGGACGGGCTGCCGCCGGGAGCCGCACTCGCGGTGCCCGGCCGGTGCGCGCCGCGCCCGCCGGCCTTGGAGTCCTGGCCGGAGTCCGGCAGAAACGCCAGCGCATAGACGACCGCCCCGACGAGGAGCAGCACAACCGCGGCGAGCAGCAGCCTTCCGAGCGGGCGCGGGGCGCGGTCCGGCCGCGGCGACGACGGTACGTCGGCCGGGCCGCTCCAGCTCTCTCGCTCCTGGTCGTACGGCTCGCCCTCCGGCGTCCCGGTCCGGCCCAGCGGCCCGGACGGCTTGACGGGCCGGGCCGGCTTGGGCGCGCGGAGCGGCTTGGGCTGCTTTGGGGGACGGGGCGGACGGGGGGCGGGGGCGACCGGAGCGGACTGCTCCGGGGCCGGCGCGGTCCGACGGGGCGCCGGCGGGGCGGACTGCTCCGGTTCCGGCGCGGCCCGGCGGGGCGCCGGCGGGGCGGGCGCGACGGCGGACGCCGCCACGACGGACGGCGCCGGCTGCGGCCGGGCCCGCCGCGAGGTCCGGGTCTTCTTGTGCCGCCCCTTCCGCACGAGTTCGCCGCGGCGCCGCACGATCGGCAGCCGCCGCGGATCGGCGTCCCGCTCCGGCGCCGGCAGGGTCACCAGCCGGCTCTCGGCCACCGGCTCCGGTGCCGTACGGATCAGTGACCGCAGCCAGCCGCTCAGCTCCTCGAAGTCCGGACGGTCGGCGGGATCCTGACGCAGCAGCGACTCGACGACGGGACGCAGCGCCCCGCATTCCTCGGCGACCGCGGGCGGCCGGGAGCAGACCAGCTGCGCCAGTTCGACGGCGCTGTCCTCCGGGAACGGCGGCTCCCCCTGCACACACCGGTACAGCAGCGCACCGACCGCCCACAGATCGGTGGCCGGACCGACCGGCGGCGCCAGCTGCCACTTCTCATGGACCGGTCCGGCCTGCTCCGGCGCCCAGCGCTCGGTGACCGGGCCGACCACCGTCAGCCGCGCCTGCCGCGCCCGCTCGGCGGCGAGCCCGGCACTGGGGCGGCCGAAGGCGGTGGCGGTGCCGGTGCCGGTGCCGTCCGCTGCGGGCAGCTCCTCAGGGGCATCCTTGACCAGCGAGGTCTTGGCACCGCCCGTGACGGAACCCTCCGCCGCCGCGCCCCCCGGCGCCGTGCCACGCTCCGCCGCGCCCTCCGGTGCCGCCGCCGCCCGCGGGGTCCCGGGCGCGGCGGGCGCCTGGTCTCCGCACAGCGCCTCCTGGGCCGCGCCCGCCGCCAGGCCGGTCAGGATGGCCCGGCCGTCGTCGCAGACCAGGACCGTACGGGCGGTGATGTTGCGGTGCAGCCAGCCGTCCGCATGCAGCACCCGCAGCGCGGTCAGCAGATCCGCGGCGATCTCCGCGGCGCGGTGCGGGGACAGCGCCCGCTCGGCGAGCAGCGCGGACAGCGGGCGGGCAGTGAGGAGTTCCGCGACGACCCACAGGCTGCCGTCCTGCACGAAGACATCGAAGACCTGCTCCAGCCGGGGGTGGTCGGCCAGCTGGGCCGCCGTCGTCGCGGCCTCCAGCGCGCGCCGTGCGGCCGGGTCCCGGGGACTGCGGTCCGCCGCCGACGCACCCGCCGCCCGCCCACCGCCCGGACGGCCGCCGCCATAGCCCTCGGCCGGCCCGGCCGTCTCGGCCCCCACCACCTCCGCGTCGACGACCTCCGGCAGCGGCACCTGACGGAGCAGCACCTCCTGGCCGCTGAACGTGTCAAAGGCCCGGGTCTCGGCGAATTCGTCCTCGCCGAGGGGCCGCAACGGCAGGCGGTATCTCTCGGCGAGCACCCGTCCCGCGTACTCGTCCACGACGCCTCCCCGCAGCGCGCACTGTGTCTGCCGTCGCGCGCCGGAGCCGCCCATCGGCGCCGGCGCCTCCGGTCACTTCCGGTCGCATTCCCGCCGATTGCGGATGCGTACGGTCCTCGCCGTCTCACGATACGTCCCGGCGCCGGAGCGCGCGGCCCGCTCGGCCCAACGACGCGCGCCCCGTCCGTTCTTCACCTGACCGTCCCTCAGTCCTTCAGCGCGAAGGTCTTGAAGGCGGTATTGATCAGCTGCTGGCACGCCTTGTCCGACCAGGCGTCCGCCTTGCAGGTGATCATGATCGCGTAGCCGTGCTGGTCGTCGGCCCGGAAACCGCGGTCGAGGACCCGGACTTTCTGCCCGCTCTGCCGGCGGGTGAACGACCAGTCGGCAACCGTCGGGTAGTCCCGCCACTTCACCGACTTGATGCCGATGAGGTGGTAGTCCTCACTGGAGCTGCGCACGGCCGGCTCCAGGCTGCGCCAGGAGGCCGCCGCATCGGAGCCGGGCTTGGCGTTGTAGTCGATCTGGATGCGCGGGAAACCGCCCGAGGCGCTGTAGATGGCGCCGGAGCCCTCGCCCGCGGTGCCGGTCTGCTTGAAGCCCTTGGGCATCGCCATACGGAAGTGGAACGCGCCGTTGGTCTGCTCGGCGAAGCCGTCCGGCACCGCCTTGCCGTCCTTGCCGTCCTTGCCGTCCCCGGTAGCCCCGGCGTCCTTGTCGCCGGCCGGGGTGACCCCCGTCGACTGCGGGGCGGGCTCCCCGGCTGATTCCTTCGTGGTGTCCCCGCCGTTGCCGGCCGACTCCGCCTTGGGCTTCGCCCGACCCTCGGACGACGCCTTGGCCGGCTTGCCGGCCCCCTTGCCGTGCGTCTGCGCGGAGTCGCTGCCACTGAGCGCGATGGCCAGCACCGTGCCCAGCACCGCCAGGGCGACGACCACGGCCACGATGATCAGCGTGCGGCGCGGGACGACATCGGTCACCGACGCGCGGGCGGACGGGCGGTTGCCGTCGCCGGGCCGGGCCTCCACTCGGGTCTTCGCGGCGGCGGCCGCGGTGCGCAGGGCCTCCAGGGCGCCGCGCATCCGCTCCTTGGCGGCTTCGACGTCGACCCCGGGACGGGCACCCGCCCCGCGGTCCGCTTCGGAGACGGCCGGGGTCTTACGGTCCGCCGTCGCCGGCTCGGAGCCGGCGGCTTCCGTGGTGGCCGGGCCGGCCGCCTTCTGCGGGCGCCCGGTCCGCGCCGGCGCGCTCGCCGCGGCGGCCTTGCCGGAGGCGGCCGGGCTCTTGTCCGTAGTGGGGCCGCCGGATCTGCTCTCGCGCGGGGCCGTCGGCTCCGTGACCGGCGCGGCGGCCGGCTTCGCCTTCGGCTTGCGCACCGGCCGCGCCTTCGGGGCGGGCTTCGCGGCGGCCTGGGGCTTCGCCTCCGCCCGCTCCTTGGGCACCGTCGGCAACACCATCGCCCGGGTCTCGTCCAGCGGGGGCTCGGGCTTCTGGACCTCGGGGGCGTGCACCACATCCAGCAGCAGCGCCCGCGCACCGGCATCGTCCAGCCGGCCCGCCGGGTCCTTCACCAGCAGCCCGTAGATGACCTCTTCCAGCATGCCGGCGCTCTTCGGCGGCTCGACCGGCTCGGTCATCACCGCCGTCAGCGTGGCGATCGCCGAGCCCTTGTCGTACGGCGGCACGCCCTCGACACAGGCGTACAGCAGCCCGCCCAGCGACCACATATCGGCCGGCGGGCCCGGCTTCTGGCCGCGGGCGCGCTCGGGGGAGATGTAGGAGGGGGCCCCGACGAGCATGCCGGTCGAGGTCACGGAGGGGTCGCCCTCGACCTGGGCGATACCGAAGTCGGTCAGCACGACCCGGCCGTCGTCGGACATCAGGACGTTGGACGGCTTCACATCGCGGTGCAGGATGCCCTCGCTGTGCGCGGCACGCAGCACATCGAGCACGGCCAGGCCCACCTCGGCGGCGCGGCGCGGGGTGAGCGGGCCGTCGTCCCGGACGACCTCGGCCAACGAGCGGCCCTCGACCAGCTCCATCACGATCCACGGGCGGTCGTCCTCGTCGACCACGTCGTAGACCGTCACCGCGCCGTTGTTCCGGATCCGGGCGATCGCCTTGGCCTCGCGGAGCGTACGGGTGATCAGACGACGCTTCTCGTCCTCCTCGACCCCGCCCGGGAAGCGCAGTTCCTTGACTGCGACCGTACGGCCCAGGACCTCGTCGCGTGCCCGCCATACGGTGCCCATACCGCCACGGCCGAGAACATCGGCGAGCCGGTACCGGCCGGCGAGCAGCCTGCCCTCCTTGCCGTCCATCTCGACCTCGTCACCCACTGAATCCCCTCTGCAATCCAGTCGAGTTGGCAGCTTCGACGTCCCATCGATCACCAAACTGACCCAACTCGGACAACCCACCCTGGCAGAGCCTTCATTCTCCCTCATCCGGAGCCATGCGGAAGGCCCGGGTCTGTGCCGAACGACACCTGGTGCCCGTCATGATGGCCCGGACGAACGGGAGTCCCGATGACGATGCGCCCGCCGCACCCGGCCCCGGCCGGCGGCCTGCGCCCGGCCGGCCGCCGCCGCGCCGCGGTCCGAACGGGCCTGCTGGCCGCGCTGGCCCTGACGGCCTGCACCGCCCGGCCCGACGCAACCCTCTCCCCACCTGCGGCCATCGCCCACCGGCAGCCGACGGCGGGGACGACGGCGCCCGCACCGCGCCACCCCGCCGACGACGGGACGGTGTCCGCACCGCGCGACCCGGCCGACGGCGGGACGGTGTCCGCACTCCACCGTCTGGTCGCCGACGGGGCGCCCGGCGCCGCCTCGCTCACCACCCGCGGCGGCGGCGACTTCGCCACCCGGTTCGCCACCGCCGGGGTGGCCGATCTGCACAGCGGCCGCAGGATCGGGCCGCAGGACCACTTCCGGGCCGGCTCCATCACCAAAACCCTGGTCGCGACGGTGATCCTGCAACTCGTCGCCGAGGGCAGGCTGACCCTGCACGACAGCGCCGCGGCCCACCTCCCGCCGGGCGTACCGGCCAGGGGCAAGGGCAGCGATCTGCGACGGGTGACGATCCGCCAGCTGCTGGACCATACGAGTGGTTTGTTCAACTACACCGCGGACCCCCGGCTGTCCCGGCAGCTGAGCGGCGCGGGCTTCGGCGCCCACCGCTACGACAGCCACACCCCGGGCGAGCTGCTGCGGATCGCACTCGACCATCCGCCGGTGGCCGCACCCGGCACCCGCTTCGCCTACTCCAACACCAACTACCTCGTCCTCGGCCTGGTCATCGAGGCGGTCACCGGGCACCCGTACGACGCGGAGATCCGCCGCCGCATCCTCGTCCCCGCCGGGCTTGGCCACACCTCCTTCCCCGGCACCGACTCCGTCCTGCCCGAGCCGCACGGCCGTGGGTACGCCCGGATCGGCCACCGCCGCGTCGACGCCACCTCCCTGGACCCCAGCCGGGCCGGGGCGGCCGGCGAGATGATCACCACCCTCGGCGATCTCAACCGCTTCTTCTCCGCGCTGCTCGGCGGAGAGTTCCTGGCGCCGCGCCAGATGGCCGAGATACGCAGCGAGAAGAGCACCGGCGGTACCTACGGCCTCGGCCTGTACGCCACCGCGCTGCCCTGCGGCATCACGGTCTGGGGTCACGACGGTGACATCAACGGCTCCTACACCCGGACCGCGGGCACCGCCGACGGCCGTCAGGTCGTCAGCTACCGCATCAACACCGCCCCCCTGCCCGACCCGGCGCACGGCACCGCCGTCCTGACGGCGGAGTTCTGCGCGCGGCGGCAGACCGGCGGCCGGCCCGCCCCCGGCCCGCCGGCCCCGTAGGGGCATCCGCCCGCCCGCGGCCTACAGGGGCACGATGTCCGGCGCCCCCAGCCGCGCCGCATCCGCCGTCAGATCGTCCGGCTGGCGCTGCGATTCACGCTCCGCCTCGACCCGCTTGTGGTAGTGCGCGATCTCCTTCTCGACCTGATCGTCGTCCCAGCCCAGCGCCGGTGCGATCAGCTCGGCCACCTCCCGGGCGCTGCGGGCGCCCCGGTCGAAGGTCTCGATGGAGATCCGGGTGCGCCGGGTCAGGACGTCGTCGAGATGCCGGGCGCCCTCGTGCGTACAGGCATAGACCGCCTCGGCCCGCAGATAGTCGTCCGCGGCCGACAGCGGTTCGCCCAGCGAAGGGTCGGCCACCACCAGCTCCAGCAGCTCCTCGGCCAGCGACCCGTAACGGTTCAACAGATGCTCGATGCGCGCCACATGCAGCCCGGTGCGCGCCGCGATCCTGGCCCGCGCGTTCCACAGCGCCCGGTACCCCTCGGCACCGACCAGCGGCACGTCCTCGGTGACGCACTCCGCGACCCTCTGATCGAGCCCGTGCACCGCCTCGTCGACCGCGTCCTTGGCCATCACCCGGTACGTCGTGTACTTGCCGCCGGCGACCACGACCAGCCCCGGCACCGGATGCGCGACGGTGTGCTCCCGCGACAACTTGCTGGTCGCGTCCGACTCCCCGGCCAGCAGCGGCCGCAGCCCGGCATAGACACCCTCCACGTCATCCCTGGTCAGCGGCGTCGCCAGCGCCTCGTTCACATGCTCCAGCAGATAATCGATGTCCGCGCTGGAGGCCGCCGGATGCGCCTTGTCGAGATCCCAGTCCGTGTCCGTCGTCCCGACGATCCAGTGCCGCCCCCACGGAATGACGAACAGCACGCTCTTCTCGGTCCGCAGGATCAGCCCGCTCGACGAATGGATCCGGTCCTTGGGGACGACCAGGTGAATCCCCTTCGACGCCCGGACGTGGAACTGCCCGCGCTCCCCGATCAGCGCCTGGGTGTCGTCCGTCCACACCCCGCTGGCGTTGACGATCTGCCGCGCCCGGATCTCGTACTCGCCGCCCCCTTCGACGTCCTCCACCCGCGCGCCGACCACCCGCTCGCCCTCACGCAGAAAGCCCACCACCCGCGCGCGGTTGGCGACCGCCGCACCGTAGGACGCCGCGGTCCGCACCATCGTCGCCACATAGCGCGCGTCGTCCATCTGCGCGTCGTAGTACTGCAGCGCACCGACCAGCGCGCCCTTCTTCAGACAGGGCGCGACCCGCAGGGCCCGCTTCTGCGAGAGATGCCGGTGTACGGGCAGGCCGCGGCCGTGCCCCGACGAGACCGACATCGCGTCATACAGCGCCACACCCGCGCCCGCGTACCAGCGCTCCCACCCCTTGTGCTGCAACGGGTACAGAAACGGCACCGGCTTGACCAGATGCGGCGCCAGCCGCTCCAGCAGCAGCCCCCGTTCCTTCAACGCCTCTCTGACCAGCGCGAAGTCCAGCATTTCCAGATACCGCAGACCGCCGTGGATGAGCTTGCTCGACCTGCTGGACGTGCCCGAGGCCCAGTCCCGCGCCTCGACGAGTCCGGTGGCCAGACCGCGGGTCGCCGCGTCCAGCGCGGTCCCCGCGCCGACGACTCCCCCGCCGACCACAAGGACGTCCAGCTCCCGTTCCGCCATTCGGGCGAGCGCCTCGGCCCGCTGCGCCGGTCCCAGTATCGCTGTCTGCACCGCTGCCTCCCGCTGTGCTCGGGGCCACACCCGCCGTCCGTCGATTCTGTCCGCGCTGCGTTCCGGTATCCACCCTCCACTCATGACGGCAACACCCCGCCGCCTTGATCCACCAATCCCTATTCTGGGTCAAATATCCGCTTAGTCTACTTATGCGCCATCCGCATACGTCATGCGCCCACGTCATTCGCAGTCGCTCGGGAAGGACGGCCGCAGCATGCCCGCAGATCTCGCCGTCATCGGACTCGGTCACCTCGGCCTCCCCCTCGCCCAGGCCGCCACCACCGCCGGCATCAGCACCCTCGGCTACGACCCCGACCCGCACACCGCCGCCCTCTCGGGCGCCGACGGGCCGCTGTCCGCCACCGAACTCCGCCGTCTGCTCTCGGCCGGCTTCCGCACCACCACCGACCCCACCACCCTCGGCCGGGTCCGCACCGCCGTCATCTGTGCGCCCACCCCCCTCGGCGAGGACCACACCCTGGACCTGGGCTGCATCGCCGACGCCGCCCGCACCCTGGCCGCACAGCTGCGCCCGCACACCACGGTGATCCTCGAATCCACCGCGTACCCCGGCACCACCGAAGAATTCCTGCGCCCCCTCCTGGAGGAGGGCTCCGGCCTCACCGCCGGGCGCGACTTCCACCTCGCGTGCTCCCCCGGCCGCCACGACCCCGGCAACCGCACCCACCGCTACGCCAACACCCCCAAGGTCATCGGCGGCCTCACCCCCGCCTGCACGGAGGCGGCCGCCGCGTTCTACAGCCGCCTCACCGACAAGGTCGTCCGCGCCCGCGGCCCCCGCGAGGCCGAGACCGCCAAGCTGCTGGAGACCAACTACCGCCACATCAACATCGCGCTGATGAACGAGATGGCGGTCTTCTGCCATGACATCGGCGTCGACCTGTGGGACGTCATCCGCTGCGCCGAGACCAAACCGTTCGGCTTCCAGTCCTTCCGCCCCGGCCCCGGCGTCGGCGGCCACGCCGCCCCCATCGACCCCAACTACCTTGCCTACAACGGCCGTTCACCGGGCCACCCGCTCCGCATGGTGGAACTGGCCCAGGAAGTCAACGGCCGGATGCCCCGCTACGTCATCCAGCGCTGCGCCACCCTCCTCAACCACCACGGCAAATCCGCCCGCGGCGCCCGGGTCCTGCTGCTCGGCGTCACCTACAAGCCGGACATCGCCGACCAGACCGGCTCCCCGGCCCGCGAGATCGCCTCCCGCCTGCGGGAACTGGGCGCGCACCTCACGTACCACGACCCCTACGTCCCCCAGTGGAACGTCCTGGACCGCCCCGTCCCCCGCGCCGACTCCCTCTACGAAGCGGCGGCCGCCGCGGACCTGACGATTTTGCTCCAGGCGCATCGCACGTATGACCTTCAGGGGCTGTCGGTCAAGGCCCAGCTGCTGCTGGATACCAGGGGGGCCACGCCGGCGGGGGCCGCGCATCGCCTTTAGCGGCGGGCATCGCCGGACGTTTTGGGCTGCGGCGCCGTGCGTTTTCGCCTTCGGCGGGTTGGGTTTGTTTGGCCGGGGGCGCCTGTGGTGTGTGGTGGGTGCCGGTGGCGGGCCTCCGGGGGTGGGTGTTCGGACTGCTTCGCTTTACGTCCGAACACCCACCCCCTCCGGCCCACCCCCTACCGCTCGGGACGGCGCCTCCGCCCGGTGGGGGGAATGGTCAAAAAGCCAGAAGCTCGGCCGCGTCGTACTGCGGCCGAGCCTCTGGTTTTTGTCATCCGGCTGCGCTTCCGGTCTTCGTACTCCGGCCGCGCTTCCGGCTTTTGTCTTTCTTCCCCACCCCCACCGGGGTGGCGCCCCCATCGCTACGGGAGGGGGCAGGGGCGGAGGGGTGTGTTGTCGGACGTAAAGCGAAGCAGTCCGACAACACACCCCGGAGCCCCTGCCCCCGCCACCACCACACAGCAACCGGGCCCCACCCCACCACCACTTCCGCTCCCGCCGAAGGCGGGGAAAACGCACGGAACAGACACGGCGGGAAACCCGGCAACGTGGGAATTCAACGCCGAGGGGCGACCGTCACCTCAACACGCTGGAATTCCTTCAGCTCCGAGTAACCGGTCGTCGCCATCGCCCGGCGCAACGCACCGAAGAAGTTCATCGAGCCATCGGGAACGGTGGACGGCCCCAACAGCACCTCCTCCGTCGTGCCGACCGCACCGAGGTCCATCCGCTTGCCGCGCGGCACGTCCTCGTGCACCGCTTCCATGCCCCAGTGGTGGCCGCGGCCGGGTGCGTCGGTGGCGCGGGCCAGCGGGGAGCCCATCATCACGGCGTCGGCGCCGCAGGCGATCGCCTTGGGGAGGTCGCCGGACCAGCCCACACCGCCGTCGGCGATGACATGGACGTAGCGGCCGCCGGACTCGTCCATGTAGTCGCGGCGGGCGGCGGCGACATCGGCGACCGCGGTCGCCATCGGGACCTGGATGCCCAGGACGTTACGGGTGGTGTGCGCGGCGCCGCCGCCGAAGCCGACCAGCACACCGGCCGCGCCGGTCCGCATCAGGTGCAGCGCCGCGGTGTAGGTGGCGCAGCCGCCGACGATGACCGGGACGTCCAGCTCGTAGATGAACTGCTTGAGGTTCAGCGGCTCGGCCGCGGAGGAGACGTGCTCGGCGGAGACGGTCGTGCCGCGGATGACGAAGATGTCGACGCCGGCGTCCACGACGGCCTTGGAGAACTGCGCCGTGCGCTGCGGGGAGAGCGCGGCGGCCGTGACGACGCCCGCGTCCCGCACCTCCTTGATGCGCTGCCCGATCAGCTCTTCCTTGATCGGCGCGGCGTAGATCTCCTGGAGCCGCTTGGTGGCCGTGGCGCCGTCCAGCTCCGCGATCTCGGCGAGCAGCGGCTCCGGGTCCTCGTACCGGGTCCAGAGACCTTCGAGGTTGAGGACGCCCAGGCCGCCCAGCTCACCGATGCGGATCGCGGTCTGCGGTGAGACCACGGAGTCCATGGGAGCGGCCAGGAAAGGCAGCTCGAAACGGTAGGCGTCGATCTGCCAGGCGATCGAGACCTCCTTCGGGTCGCGGGTGCGGCGACTCGGTACGACGGCGATGTCGTCGAATGAGTATGCCCGGCGGCCGCGCTTGCCGCGCCCGATCTCGATCTCAGTCACGTGTGTGGCCTTTCCCTCTACGTCTGCCGTACCAGTATCCCCGACACACCGAAGCCCGCGGCCGGGAAGCGGCCACGGGCTTGTGCACGCGTGCGGGCGGTGCCGTACGCGCAGGTCAGCGCCGAGTGTAGTTCGGAGCCTCGGTGGTCATCTGGATGTCGTGCGGGTGGCTTTCCTTGAGACCCGCGGAGGTGATGCGCACGAAGTGGCCCTTCTCCTTGAGCTCGGGGATGTCGGCGGAGCCGACGTAGCCCATGGAGGCCCGCAGGCCGCCGACGAGCTGGTGGGCGACCGAGGAGAGCGGGCCGCGGTAGGGCACCTGGCCCTCGATGCCCTCGGGGACCAGCTTGTCCTCGGACAGCACGTTGTCCTGGAAGTAGCGGTCCTTGGAGAAGGAGCGGCCCTGGCCGCGGGACTGCATCGCGCCCAGCGAGCCCATGCCACGGTACGACTTGAACTGCTTGCCGTTGATGAAGACCATCTCGCCCGGCGACTCCTCGCAGCCGGCCAGCAGCGAGCCGAGCATGACCGTGTCCGCACCGGCCGCGATGGCCTTGGCGATGTCGCCGGAGAACTGCAGACCGCCGTCACCGATCAGCGGCACCCCCGCGGCGTGCGCGGCCTGCGCCGCCTCGTAGATCGCGGTGACCTGCGGGACGCCGACACCGGCGACGACCCGGGTGGTGCAGATGGAGCCGGGGCCGACACCGACCTTGATGCCGTCGGCGCCCGCGTCGATCAGCGCCTGGGCGCCGTCGCGGGTGGCGACGTTGCCGCCGACGACATCGACGTCGATGTTGGACTTGACCTTGGCGATCATGTCGAGGATGCCGCGGCTGTGGCCGTGCGCGCTGTCGATGACGAGGAAGTCGGCACCGGCCTCGACCAGCGCCTGCGCCCGCTCGTACGCCTCGCCGCCGACGCCCACCGCGGCACCGACGACCAGCCGGCCCTCGGCGTCCTTGGCGGCGTTCGGGTACTTCTCGGCCTTGACGAAGTCCTTGACCGTGATCAGGCCCTTGAGCACGCCCGCGTCGTCGACCAGCGGCAGCTTCTCGATCTTGTGGCGGCGCAGCAGCTCGATGGCGTCCTCGCCGGAGATGCCGACCTTGCCGGTGACCAGCGGCATCGGCGTCATGACCTCGCGGACCTGACGGCTGCGGTCCATCTCGAAGGCCATGTCGCGGTTGGTGACGATGCCCAGCAGCTTGCCCGCGGCGTCGGTGACCGGCACCCCGCTGATCCGGAACTTGGCGCACAGCGCATCGGCCTCGGCGAGCGCGGCGTCCGGGCGGACCGTGATCGGGTCGGTGACCATGCCGGACTCGGAGCGCTTGACCAGGTCGACCTGGTTGGCCTGGTCCTCGATGGACAGATTGCGGTGCAGTACGCCCGCGCCGCCCTGCCGCGCCATGGCGATGGCCATCCGCGCCTCGGTCACCTTGTCCATCGCCGCCGACAGCAGCGGGATGTTCACCGTGACATTGCGCGAGACCCGGGACGCGGTGCTCACCGCGTTCGGCAGCACCTCCGACGCACCCGGCAGCAGCAGCACGTCGTCGTATGTCAGCCCGAGCATGGCGAATTTGGCGGGCATACCGTCGACGTTGTCACTCATGACACCTTCCCCAATGCTCTTGCCTCAGCGCGGACTCCCATGCTAACGGCCTAAGGAAGTGTCCCAATCCACGAGCGGTGAGGGCCTCGTCACTTGTGTATTTCTACAGCGGAAAGGCGCCGTGGAGGCCGGGAATCTGCTACTGCTCGGCGAGCGCCCGCAGCCTGCTCAGCGCACGGTGCTGGGCGACCCGTACGGCGCCGGGCGACATCCCCAGCATCTGGCCGGTCTCCTCGGCGGTCAGCCCGACGGCGACCCGCAGCAGGACCAGCTCGCGCTGGTTCTCCGGAAGGTTCGCCAGCAGCTTTTTGGCCCACTCCGCGTCGCTGCTCAGCAGCGCCCGCTCTTCCGGGCCGAGGGAGTCGTCCGGCTGCTCGGGCATCTCGTCGGACGGCACGGCCGTGCTGCCCGGATGCCGCATCGCCGCCCGCTGCAGATCGGCGACCTTGTGGCCGGCGATGGCGAAGACGAACGCCTCGAAGGGCTTGCCGGTGTCGCGGTAGCGCGGCAGCGCACAGAGCACCGCGACACACACTTCCTGTGCCAGATCCTCGACGAAGTGCCGGGCATCACCCGGCAGCCTCGACAGCCGGGTGCGGCAGTAGCGCAGGGCGAGGGGATGCACATGGGCCAGCAGATCGTGGGTGGCTCGCTGGTCACCCTCGACTGCGCGAGCGACGAGATCGCCGATTTCCTGCTTCCCGTCCTCACGCATCGGACCATGGTGCCTTGGCGCCGCACGATCCGCGGCATCAGGTCCGTACTTGTGCGCTGAAGCGTTATGAGCGGCAGGTGCGCCGGCTGTCATGTGCGCCCTCCCCTCGTGCCCGACCGACCCGTCCCCGAGGAACTCCATACCTCAAGGATGCGGCACCGCGCGGCGAATCGGACCGCCGGCGGACGCGGCGGCGTGCGGGGCACCCTGTCACCCCGCCCGCCACAGGGCGGGCGGGGATCCTCACTCCCCCGCATCGCTGCACGTCACAACGCCTTAGCGGACCAGTCCCCAGCGGAAGCCCAGGGCCACCGCATGCGCGCGGTCCGAGGCGCCGAGCTTCTTGAAGAGGCGCCTGGCATGGGTCTTGACCGTGTCCTCCGAGAGGAACAGCTCACGGCCGATCTCGGCGTTGGAGCGGCCGTGACTCATGCCCTCCAGCACCTGGATCTCCCGCGCGGTGAGCGTCGGTGCGGCGCCCATCTCGGCGGACCGCAGCCGCCGTGGAGCGAGCCGCCACGTCGGGTCGGCCAGCGCCTGGGTCACCGTCGCCCGCAGTTCGGCGCGCGAGGCGTCCTTGTGCAGATAGCCGCGGGCACCGGCGGCGACCGCGAGCGCGACGCCGTCCAGGTCCTCGGCCACCGTGAGCATGATGATCCGGGCGCCGGGATCGGCGGACAGCAGCCGGCGCACGGTCTCGACACCGCCGAGCCCGGGCATCCGTACGTCCATCAAAATAAGGTCCGAGCGATCGGCGCCCCAGCGGCGGAGGACTTCCTCGCCGTTGGCCGCGGTCGTCACACGCTCGACGCCGGGCACGGTCGCAACCGCCCGACGGAGCGCCTCTCGGGCAAGCGGGGAGTCGTCGCAGACGAGGACGGATGTCATGACCGTCCTCCGCAGCTGATGCGCGTCACCTTGAGCCTCCAGGCTGGTACGTATCGTCACCTGTTGCGATTGACGGCCTCGGACACCTGCCCTACGGCTACCTCTGCCAATCGCCTCCGCACACTCAACGACGGTCACTCGAAAGAGTTACGGCTTCGGCGACCGAGTTCAGCACGCTCCGTGAGGAGCCGGATACGCAGACGACTCAACGGGCGACCGGCATCCGCGCGTGCACCCTATGCCCTATTTGGCTCTCTTTCTTCCATTTTGATGGTGACTATGACTAGATTCGCAATGAGTCATATTTACATCTACTTCGACAGTAGATGTACCGTCGTGAGCACCGAGCCCGCATCAGCATCGCTTCGAGGGGACACGCAATGGCAGATTTCTCCCGCCTCCCGGGCCCGAACGCCGACCTGTGGGACTGGCAGCTGCTGGCCGCCTGTCGTGGCGTGGACAGCTCCCTCTTCTTCCACCCGGAGGGCGAGCGCGGAGCGGCCCGCAGCGCGCGTGAGACATCGGCGAAGGAGGTCTGCATGCGCTGCCCCGTACGGGCCGAGTGCGCGGCGCATGCACTGGCCGTCCGGGAGCCCTACGGGGTCTGGGGCGGTCTGACGGAGGACGAACGCGAGGAGCTCATGGGTCGGGCGCGCCACCGGCTGATCCCCGCGTCCTCCATGACCGGTCATGCGGGCGGCTCCGGCGCCTGACCCACGGGAGCGGATCGCTCCTGAAGAAACGTTCCTGCACGAGCCGTGCGGCCGCGGGCTCGGATGGCAGAGGGCTGCGGTGAGCGGCGGGGTGGGGTGGCCGGGTGCTCTGGCGGAGCCGGGCGGGCCGGCGGGGCGGGGATGGGCGAGTGACCTGGCGGAGCCGGGCGGGCCGGCGACCTCCTCGGAGCCGTGCCGGCGGGCGGAGCCGGGCGGGCCGTGTGCTCCGGTCCCCTCAGCGCCCTGCGGCGTGCGCCAGCTGGTCGAGCGTGGCCTCGACGGCGGGGACGTGCGCCAGATCCGGCAGCGTGAGCGCGACGATCTCACGGTGGACGGCGGGCTCCATCCGTACGGCCGTGGCTCCCTTGAGGCGTACCGACGTCAGCGTCAGCTCGGGCAGCGCGGCGACCCCCAGGCCGGCGCCGACCAGGCCGATCACCGCGGGATAGTCGTCCGTCGCGAAGTCGATGCGCGGGGTGAAGCCCGCGCTCTCACAGACCTCCACGAGATGCCGGCGGCAGCGGGGGCAGCCCGCGATCCAGGACTCGTCGGCCAGCTCGGAGAAGTGTGCGCTCCCCTCCCTCGCCAGCCGGTGGCCGTCCGGCACCAGGCCCACCAGCCGGTCCGCCAGGATCGGCCGGACGACCAGGTCGTCCCACTCCGCCGCGGCCGCCGGGTCCGCGCCACGCACTTCCGGGTAGCGGAAGGCCAGGGCGATCTCGCAGTCGCCGTTGCGCAGCATCTCGATCGAGCGCGGGGGTTCGGCCTCGACCAGCGAGACCCGGGTGCCCGGGTGTGCGGCGCGCATCGTCGCCAGGGCGGTCGGCACCAGCGTCGAGTTTCCGGAGGGGAAGGACACCAGCCGCACCCGTCCGGCACGCAGGCCGGCGATGGCCGCGATCTCCTCCTCGGCGGCGGTGAGTCCGGCGATGATGCCGACGGCATGCCGGACGAGTGCCTCGCCCGCCTGGGTCAGCCGCATCTCGCGGCCCGTACGCACCAGCAGCGGGGTGCCGGCGGACTGTTCCAGGGCCTTCATCTGCTGGCTGACGGCCGGCTGGGTGCAGCCCAGCTCGCGCGCGGCGGCGGAGAACGAACCGGTCCGGGCGACCGCACGCAGCACACGGAGATGACGGGCCTCGATCATGGATCAATCATAAGCGATTCTTGGGGTGGTCGGGAAAAGGTGCGCCAAAGCTTTTGGGTGGTTCCCGGCATGGAGCATGGGCCCGGCCCGGAGTGATCCATGACGGGCCGCGAACGGGGAAGATGTGAAGGAGGCCCGCAAGAGCCGCACCGACCGACCAACGGAGCGCCCTATGAAGCTGCTGACCGTGAATCTGGGGCAGCCCGCACCGTCCGAACACACCCAAGCGGCGGGGGGCACCACCGGTATCGACAAGCGGCCGGTGGACGGCCCGGTCGCGGTGACCGCGCCCGGGCCCAAGGGCACCGGCGGCAGCGGGCTGGCCGGCGACGCGGTGGTCAATCTGCGCCATCACGGAGGCGACGACCAGGCCGTTTACGCCTACGCCCGGGAGGATCTGGACGACTGGCAGCGGGAGCTGGGCCGCGAGCTGGCCAACGGCTCGTTCGGCGAGAACCTCACCACGTCGGGTGTGGAGGTCACCGGAGCGCTGATCGGGGAACGCTGGCGGGTCGGCCCGCGGCTGCTGCTGGAGGTGAGCTGTCCGCGTATCCCCTGCCAGACGTTCCAGGGGTGGCTGGGCGAGCACGGGTGGCTGAAGCGGTTCACCCAGGCCGCGGTGCCCGGTGCGTATCTGCGGGTGATCGAGTCGGGGGAGATCCGCGCCGGGGACACCGTCGAGCTGGTGCACCGGCCGGCTCATGAGGTGAGCATCCGGCTGATGTTCCAGGCGCTGACCACCCGTCGGGAGTTGTTGCCGCGGCTGCTGGAGGCGGGCGGGGCGCTCCCGGAGGAGGCGCGGCGGCGGGCGCAGACGTACATGGAGCGGGAGAAGGGCTGAGTCCCGGGGCCGGGCGGTTCCGTGGCGGGGCGGGCCGGACGGCTGGTTCGGGGAGCTCGGAGGGCAAGGGCCTTGCGGGCCGGGGGCGGTGGGCTCCAGGGCACGGACGGCGGGGCGGCGCGGCGGCGGCCGGACGGGCGGCCGCGTCGGTGGGGTTGGGGCTCGGGCCGTGCGGCCGGGGCGGATAGCGTGCCCGTATGACGACTGCACTGATCACAGGAGCCACGGCGGGCATCGGGGCGGCGTTCGCCCGGCGGCTGGCGAGCGACGGCCACAGCGTGGTGCTGGTGGCCCGCGACGAGAAGCGACTGAACGAGCAGGCCACCGAGTTGCACGACCGGCATGGCATCGAGGCGGAGGTGCTGAGCGCCGATCTGGCCACCGAGGACGGCATCGCGGCCGTCGAGGCGCGACTTTCGGACACCAAGCACCCGGTGGATCTGCTGGTGAACAATGCCGGCTTCGGCAACAAGGGCGAGTACCTCGAGGTCTCGATGGCCGACGAGCTGACGATGCTGAAGGTGCACTGCGAGGCGGTCCTGCGGCTGACCACGGCCGGGGTGCGCGGGATGCGGGACCGCCGGCGGGGCGCGGTGGTCAATGTGGCGTCGGTGGCGGCGTTCGTGCCGCGCGGCACCTATGGCGCGAGCAAGGCGTGGGTCGTGCAGTTCACCCAGGGCGCGGCGCGGGATCTGGCGGGCAGTGGGGTGCGGCTGATGGCGCTGTGCCCCGGCTTCGTACGGACCGAATTCCATCAGCGGGCCGGGATGGGGACGGAGAACATCCCCGGGTGGATGTGGCTGGATGCGGACAAGCTCGTCGATGCCGCGATGAAGGACCTGACGCGGGGGAAGTCGCTGTCGATTCCGGACCCGCGCTACAAGGCGCTGATGGGTGCCGTGAAGCTGGCGCCCCGTGGGGTGCTGGGCGGGGTCACCTCGCGTACGGGCCGGAAGTACGGACCGCGCTAATCGCTGCGCTTGGCGGCCTTCCCATGTTGTCGTCTTTCCCGCCACGGTGGTTTTTCGCCGTGGCTCCCCCACTGCCTGAAGGGCGTGGGAGGTACCCCCACGCGGCGGGCGGGGTCCGCTGCGCGGGGCTGTGGGTGCGGTGACGGGCCTCCGGGGCAGGGTGTCCGGACTGCTTCGCTTTACGTCCGGGCACCCTGCCCCTCCGGCCCGTCCCCTCCCGTAGGTGGGTGAGATAGGGCGAGGTGGGTGCTGGTGCCGTCGTCCCAGCTGATGTGGATGTCATGGCCCGTGACGACTGCTGTTGCCAGTTCCTCTACGGGGGCCGGGTCCATGTCCCCGGTCAGCGACGCCAGGGCCACGAAGAGGGTGCCCCGGGGGTCGGCGGTGATGGTGCCCTCCACGGCCGCGGTTTCGGTACGGGGGCCGAAGAGGGTGCTTCCCGTAGGGGTGCGGCGGGGCGGGGTGTCGTAGCCGTGGACGGGGTGGAGTTGGGCGGTGGGGCCGTCGGGGGTGGTGGCCCAGCCGGTCTGGCGGACGCGGGTGCCAGGGGCGGCGCCGGTGACCCGGTGGGCGCGGAGTTCGGCGCGGCCGTGGACGAGGGTGGCGGACAGGATCCGGACGCCGGCGAGTTCGGTGCCGTCGGCATGGCGCGGCGTGTGGAGGGAGGAGGCCCGGTCGGGCCCGTCCGCATACGGGGTGGCGGGGCCGCGAGTGGTGGGGCGGCCGTCGAGGAGCAGGGCGAAGTGGTTGTCGGGCAGGGCCGGGTCCTCGCCGGCGGGGGCCGTGGGGCCGGTGCGGGTGGAGTAGGCAAAGCGGGCGTAGTAGGGGTCAGGGGTGCTGCGGACGGAATTGCTGCCGTGGTTGTGGAGACGCACCAGGCCGTCGGAGGCGGTGGAGTGGAGCAGCAGGCCCGTGGTACCGAACGGCCCGGCGGCGTCGGCCGTTTCGGCGGGAAGCGCCTCCTCGGGGGCGGTCCAGGCGGGATGGGTGGCGGGGAGCAGCAGGCCGAGGAAGCCCTTGGCCGCCCAGTAGGGCGAGGCCGGACCGGAGTAGCTCTGGAGCATCGGTGTGTACGGGCCGTACCAGCCGAGCGGTAGCAGGCCGTCCCGGGTGAGGGCGCCGCGGTCGAGGAAGTGCCGCAGGGTCCCGGAGGCGAGGCGGCGGGTGGCGCCGGGGGTGAGCGGGGTGTGTCCGGTGAGGGCGCCCAGCCATGGGGCGGCCGCGGCGGTGAAGCGGTAGGTGAGCGAGCGGCCGAAGGGCAGCGGTGCCCCGTTGGAGTCGAAGAGACGGGTGCAGGCGTCCAGTTGGGCGTTCAGGCGGGGGCCGTAGGTGGCCAGGAGGGTCCGGTCGGCGCTGAGATGGGCGTGCAGGACCGGGTAGAAGTGCAGCGCCCAGGCGTTGTAGTGGTCGAAGGCGCGGTTGTCGCCGTCCGCGTACCAGCCGTCGCCCCGGTACCAGTCCTCGATGCGGGTCAGCGCGCGGTCGATGGCCGCCCCGGCGCGGTCGGTCTCGATGCCCGCCTCTCGCAGGAAGCCGCCGACGGTGAGGCCGAAGAGCCACCAGTTGTTGTCGACGGGCGACGGGCCCAAGGCGGGCAGCAGCCACTCGACGACGCGGGCGCGAACGCCCTCGTCGAGGGTGTCCCACAGCCGGCGCCGGGTCAGGCGCAGCCCGAGGGCGAGCGAGGCGGCCTCGACCCGGGCCTGGCGGACGGTGTCGATACGGGGCCAGGAATCCGGGTCGGCCGGGGTCAGCTCGCGTGCGGCGCTGGGCTGGTGGGTGCCTGCGGCGAGACCCTCGGCATAACGGGGAAGGTAGCCGTGCGGATCGCGGCCGCCGGCACCGGCCACGCGGAGCGCCGCGAGCAGGAACGTACGGGCGAAGCCTTCGAGGCCGTCCGAGCGGGGGCCGGAGGAGCTGGGGCGGGCTCCGGGCAGGACGATCAGACCGTGGCGCGGGGAGGCATGGCGGGCGGTGGCCCGCAGCAGGCCGTCGGCCGTCGCCTCCCAATGGGCGCGGGTCCAGCCGGTGTACGGGCTACGGCGGCGGTCCTCGGGTGGCAGCGCAAACGGCAGGGGGCACGGAGGACGCGGGCGCCGTACGGCAGGGGGCTCGGGGTGCGGCTCGGACATGGCTCCCCCTGGGGCGGTGGGCGGTGGCCGGGTGACGGCATCCTTCAGCCGTGCCTGACCACGCGTCAATCGGGCGTACCGGCCAGCGGTTTCCCTGTCCCCCCGCGCCCCTCATGCCCCACTCCCCTCTCCTCGTCACCGGTCCGCTCCTCGCGCCGTCCGCCCGCCGGCGGTCGCCACCCCGTCCCTGCGGCGACACACTGGACGAGCCGCTCCCGCCACCGGTGGCGGCAGGTGACGCGCACTGACGGGCGACCGCGAAGGAGCACGTTCCTCACTATGCACCCGACCCCTGACACTGCCGCCGGGCCTGTGGAAAACCCCCCTGCCCGGCCCGCCTTGCTGCTCTCGATGGCACCCGGCATCGCCGGCCGACTGCTCGCTGACCGCCATCGCACCCGCCTGGTGGCGCTGGCCCGTACCGACCCGCACCTCGTCGCACACGACCTGGCCGGCCCCACCCCCGCGGTCGCCGCCGCCCTCGCCGACGCCGAGGTCCTCCTCACCTGCTGGGGCGCCCCGCCGCTCACCGGCGCCGTCCTGGATGCGGCGCCCCGGCTCCGAGCCGTCATCCACGCCGCCGGCTCGGTCCGGCACCACCTCACCGACGCCTGCTGGGAGCGCGGTCTCGCCGTCAGCTCGGCCGCCGCTGCCAACGCGCTCCCGGTCGCCGAGTACACCCTCGCCGCGATCCTCTTCGCCAACAAGCGGGTGCTGCACTCCGCCCACCGCTACCGGAGCCTGCGCGCACCGCACGACTGGCAGGACGAACTCGCCGGCGCCGGCAACCACCACCGCACCGTGGGCGTCCTCGGCGCCTCCCGTATCGGCCGCCGCGTCATCGAGCTACTGCGCCCGTTCGACCTGCGCGTTCTGCTCTACGACCCGTACGTGGACGCCGCCGAGGCCGCCCGGCTCGGCGTGACACCGGCCCCGCTCGACGCGCTCTGCGCCGGCAGCGACATCGTCACCGTGCATGCCCCGCAGCTGCCCGCCACCCGCCATCTGCTCGGCGCACACGAACTGGCCCTGATGCCCGACGGCGCCACCCTGATCAACACCGCCCGTGGCTCCCTGGTCGACCCGGCGGCGCTGCTCCCCGAGCTGCTCAGCGGCCGCCTGCACGCCGTCCTCGACGTCACCGAGCCCGAACTTCCGCCACCCGACTCGCCGTTGTGGGACCTTCCGAACGTGCTGCTGACACCCCACGTGGCGGGATCGCTGGGCACCGAGCTCCACCGCCTGGCCGACCACGCCCTCGCCGAACTCGAACGTTATGCACATGGCTGCCCGTTCAGGGACCCCGTACTGCCGGAGCATTTGCGCCGTTCGGCGTGAGCGCGCGTTGGGGGACGGGCGCGGGGCATTCGCGCTCTGGCCCTCCACACCCGGTCCTCACGCGAGGTGGCTCAACACCGCCGCCGGCCGTCATGTGAGGTGGCCCCACACACCCGCCGAGCCTCACGCCAGATTCCACCGGCCCTCACGCAAGGCGCCCCTCCACACCCGCCCACCCCCCGAAGGGGGGTGGGGGGCGGGGAAACAACAACCAGGGGGTGCGCGGCGGGGAAACAACAACCCAAGGGGTGGGGGGCGGGGAAACAACAACCCAAGGGGTGCGCGGCGGAGAAACAACAACCCAAGGGGCCGCAGGGAAACACCACCCCCACCCCGAGCCGAAATCCCCCACCCCCCAGGGACGCCCCGAACCTCGCCCCTCCCCAAAGGCCAAGGGCGCACGCGGGGCGGAGCCTGCCGCGCCCGCCGCGCCCGCCGCGCGCCGCCGCGGCAGGCTCGGCGCGGAGCGTGCAGCGATGCCCCCAAGGCCCCTCAAAGAACAAGGCCCCAAAAACCAAGCCCCCAGCCCCAGCTCCAGCCCCCTCCCCAAAACCCCAAAGACCCGGCCCCCGCCCAAGCGGAAACCGGGTCTTCAGTGCGGCACGCGACCGGCCCGGAGGCCGACCGTCGCCGAATCAGCTCACGTCAGTGCGCGTGACCGTGGCCGTGGCCGCCCTCGGCCGGCTCGTCCTCGGCGGGCTTCTCGACGACCAGGGTCTCGGTCGTCAGCAGCAGCGAGGCGATCGACGCGGCGTTCTCCAGGGCGGAGCGGGTGACCTTGACCGGGTCGATGACGCCGGCCTTGACCAGGTCGCCGTACTCGCCGGTGGCGGCGTTGAAGCCGTTGCCCTTGTCCTGCTCGGCGACCTTCGCGGTGATGACGTAGCCCTCGAGGCCGGCGTTCTCCGCGATCCAGCGCAGCGGCTCGACGACGGCGCGGCGGACGACGGCGACACCGGTGGCCTCGTCGCCCTCCTTGCCGAGGGAGCCCTCCAGCACCTTGGCGGCGTGGACCAGAGCGGAGCCACCACCGGAGACGATGCCCTCCTCGACCGCGGCGCGGGTCGCGGAGATGGCGTCCTCCAGACGGTGCTTCTTCTCCTTGAGCTCGACCTCGGTGGCCGCACCCACGCGGATGACGCAGACGCCACCGGCGAGCTTGGCGAGGCGCTCCTGGAGCTTCTCGCGGTCCCAGTCGGAGTCGGTGGTCTCGATCTCGGCCTTGATCTGGGCGACGCGTCCGGTGACGTCGTCGGCCTTGCCGCCGCCGTCGACGATGGTGGTGTCGTCCTTGGTGACGGTCACCCGGCGGGCGGTGCCGAGCACGTCCAGACCGGCCTGGTCGAGCTTGAGGCCGACCTCCTCGGCGATGACGGTCGCACCGGTGAGGGTGGCGATGTCGCCGAGCATGGCCTTGCGGCGGTCACCGAAGCCCGGGGCCTTGACGGCCACGGCGTTGAAGGTGCCACGGATCTTGTTGACGACCAGGGTCGACAGGGCTTCGCCCTCGACGTCCTCGGCGATGATCAGCAGCGGCTTGGAGGCACCGGCCTGGATGACCTTCTCCAGCAGCGGCAGCAGGTCCTGGATCGAGGAGATCTTGCCCTGGTGGATCAGGATGTACGGGTCCTCGAGGACGGCCTCCATACGCTCCTGGTCGGTGACCATGTACGGCGAGAGGTAGCCCTTGTCGAAGGCCATGCCCTCGGTGAAGTCGAGCTCCAGACCGAAGGTGTTGGACTCCTCGACGGTGATGACACCGTCCTTGCCGACCTTGTCCATCGCCTCGGCGATGAGCTCGCCGACCTGCTTGTCCTGGGCGGACAGGCCGGCCACGGCGGCGATGTCGGACTTGTCGTCGATCGGGCGCGCGGTCGCGAGGAGCTCGTCGGACACGGCCTTGACGGCGGCGTCGATGCCCTTCTTGAGCGCGGCCGGGGAGGCACCCGCGGCGACGTTGCGCAGGCCCTCGCGGACCAGCGCCTGGGCCAGCACGGTGGCGGTGGTGGTGCCGTCACCCGCGATGTCGTTGGTCTTGGTCGCCACCTCCTTGACGAGCTGGGCGCCAAGGTTCTCGTACGGGTCGTCGACCTCGACCTCACGGGCGATGGTGACGCCGTCGTTGGTGATGGTCGGGGCGCCGAACTTCTTGTCGATGACGACGTTGCGGCCCTTGGGGCCGATCGTCACCTTGACGGTGTCGGCGAGCTTGTTGACGCCGCGCTCAAGGGCGCGACGGGCGTCCTCGTCGAACTTCAGGATCTTCGCCATGGGTTGCTTCAAGTCCTCTCATTGCGATCCTCGGCCACGCAGTGGGGACCGCTGTCGCTCAAACGAACTGCGCCCCTGCCCCGGGTTGTTTAGACGCGGGAACCAGGGGCGCAGATCACGGCAAAACCGGTGACTTACTTCTCGACGATCGCGAGAACGTCGCGGGCCGAGAGAACGAGGTAGTCCTCGTTGTTGTACTTCACCTCGGTGCCGCCGTACTTGCTGTAGAGAACGACGTCGCCGACGGTGACGTCGAGCTCGACGCGCTTACCGTCTTCGACACGGCCCGGGCCCACGGCCAGGACGACGCCCTCCTGGGGCTTCTCCTTGGCGGTGTCCGGAATGACCAGGCCCGAAGCCGTGGTCTGCTCGGCGTCGAGCGGCTGGACCACAATGCGGTCCTCGAGCGGCTTGATGGCAACCTTGGAGCTGGCGGTCGTCACGATCCGACCTCCCCCTTCGGAGATCTCACGGGGTTAACTGTCTGAGGTGGCGACCAGGTCGATCCGTCGTCGCGGGTGCCGGACCTGCCCGTCGCTGTATGTCTGGCACTCCCCACTGGAGAGTGCCAACGCTGAGACTATGACGCGGTTAGCACTCGGTCAAGCGGAGTGCCAGCGCGGCGAGGGGAGGCTTCCGCCGACGCCGGCCGACCCGCCGTACGGAACCGCGCCCCCAGGCCGCCCCCGGCCCCCACTTACGGCCCTCCGGGGCCGAATCCGGGCAGTTTTGGGGGAAGACCCCCCGGCGACTCCCGCCAAATCAGCCATAAATCGGACACACCTTCCCTTCCCTCGCAACCACGCCAGGGGCTGCCTCGTCTACCTCCTTGCCGCCGAACCGACGAACCGGGCCCACTCCCGGACGGCCGGCGGCGTCGACGACCGATGGCGGAAGGACTCCCGTGCGTGGACCGACCAGCGTTCCCCGGGCTGCCAGGGAGCGGGAGAGCGATGCCGAACGCACCATGACGTTCGCCGCGCTGGCCCAGGCACCGGACCGCCGGCGGACCGAGGCGTGGCTGCTCGTCCTCGTCGTCCTGATCGCGGACTTCGGCTACGCCTACACCGGTCTGTCGATGACCGGCCGACTGCCCGGCGGGCTGACCGGCTTCGCCGTCAGCATGTTGTTCGTGGCGCTGGTGCCGCATCTGGTGCTGCGCCGCTTCGCGCCGCGCGCCGATCCGCTGATCCTGCCGCTGGCGACGCTGCTGACCGGGATCGGTCTGGTGCTGCTGCACCGCCTGGACGTGACGTACGCGCAAAAGCCCCGGCTGAAGATCGCCGAGGCGGCGAGCGGCCAGCTGGTGTGGACGGTGATCGGGGTCGCCGTGTGCATCGTCATCCTGCTGGTGCTGCGCGACCACCGCATTCTCCAGCGCTACATCTATCTGACGATGGTGGTCGCGCTGGTGCTGCTGATGGCGCCCGCCTTCTTCGGCGCCGACATGTACGGCGCCAAGCGCTGGATCCTGCTCGGGCCGCTGTCGCTACAGCCCGGCGAGTTCGTGAAGATCATGATCTCGGTGTTCTTCGCGGGCTATCTCACCGTCAACCGCGATGCGCTGGCGCTGGCCGGGCGGCGGGTGCTGGGCGTCCAGCTGCCCCCGGGGCGGCAGCTCGCACCGATCTTCACGATCTGGGTGATCAGCCTGCTGGTGCTGGTCTTCGAACGGGACCTGGGCACCTCGCTGATCTTCTTCGGGGTCTTCGTGATCATGCTCTACATGGCGACCGAGCGCACCAGTTGGGTGCTCTGCGGACTGGCCATGGCCGTGGTCGGTGCCACCGTGGTCGGCTCGACGGAACCGCACGTCAAGGGCCGGATCATGGCCTGGCTGCACCCGATGGACATCTTCCTGCCGCAGGCGCAGCGGCCGCCGGGGCTGATCTCCGACCAGGCCGCGCAGGCGCTGTTCAGCTTCGGCAGCGGCGGGATCGCGGGCAGCGGCCTGGGACAGGGCCACCCCGAACTGATCGGCTTCGCCGGCAACAGCGACTTCATCCTCACCACCGTGGGCGAGGAGCTGGGCCTGGCCGGGGTGATGGCCGTGCTCATGCTGTACGTGCTGCTCGCCCAGCGCGGCTTGCGGGTCGGCCTGACCGCCCGCGACCCGTTCGGCAAACTGCTGGCGGTCGGCCTCTCCGGAGCGCTGCTGCTGCAGGTCTTCGTCGTCGCCGGCGGAGTCACCGGCCTGATCCCCCTGACCGGCAAGGCCCTCCCGTTCCTGGCCAAGGGCGGCTCCTCCCTCGTCGCGAACTGGGTGATGGTGGCGCTACTGCTACGCATCAGCGACCATGCGCAGCGCCGGCGAGAGCCGGCGTAGCGCTTTGCGGCGCACCCGCACGTTTTCGGCTGGCCCGCCGTGGTGGTTTTTCGCCGTTGCGCCTGCGGCGAGCGTGGTTTGTCGGGTGCGGTGCCGCTCCTCCGGACTTCGTCCTGCGGCTCGGCCCCTCCCGTGAGTGGGGGAGGAAAAAGGCCGGTGGGGGTGCTCGTAGGTGGTCCAGTGCGCCTCGTCGGTCGCAGTGAACTGGCTATGAGTGGCCAGCCCCCTCCCACCTTCACTTTCCCCACAACGGGAGGGGACGGGCCGGAGGGGCCTGTTGTGTGGACGTAAAGCGAAGCAGTCCACACACCAGGCCCCGGAGGCCCGTCACCGCACCCGAAACCCACCCAGCCCGCCGCAGGCGCAACGGCGAGAAGCAACCACGGCGGGAAAGCCGACAACGTCCGGCGGCGCCGCAAAGCGCAACGGCGAGCAACCACCACGGCGGGATAGCCGACAACGTGGGAAGCAAAGACAAAAACGTGGGAGGAAAATGACCCCCATGAACGACCTCGACACTTTCGTCGGCCTGCTCGCCCCGGAGGGACAGGCTCTGCTGGCCGAGTTGCGGGACCACGACCCGGCGGATGAGCTGGCGGCAGCCACCCGGCTGCGCCGGGAGCACCCCGCGCCGCTGGTCTCCGCCGCTCTCGGCCAGGCCCGGCTGCGCCAGCGCGCGGCGGCGAAGTTCGGGGCGGACGCGCAGCGGATGTACTTCACGCCGAACGGCGTCGAGCAGTCCACCCGCACCACCGTCGCCGCCCACCGCGCGGCCCGGTTCGCCGCGCTGGGCGTCCGTACGCTGGCCGATCTGTGCTGCGGCATCGGCGGTGACGCGCTGGCGCTGGCGCGGGCCGGAATCCGGGTGCTGGCCGTCGACCGCGACCCGCTGGCCTGTGCGGCGGCCCGGGCCAATGCCGAGGTGCTGGGGCTCGCGGAGCTGATCGAGGTGCGCTGCGCGGACGTGACGGAGGTGGACACCGCCGGATATGACGCGGTGTTCGTCGATCCGGCGCGGCGCGGCAAGGCCCGCGGCGGCCGCATCTTCGATCCGGAGGCGTACTCACCGCCGCTGTCGTGGGCGGTCGAGGCGGCCCGTACGGCGCCGTGCGCGGCGCTGAAGATCGCGCCCGGGGTGCCGCACGACGCCCTGCCCGAGGACGCCGAGACGGAGTGGATCTCGGACGGCGGCGACGTCAAGGAGGCGGTGGTGTGGTTCGGGTCGGCAGAGGAGGGCCCGGCCCGCCCGGCCCCGGGCGGCCGCCGCGCCACCCTGCTGCCGGCCGGCGAGACCCTGCTCGGCGCGGCCCGGCCGGCCCCGTCCGCCGACCCAGCCGCGGACGAGGCGGACCGTCCCCCGGTCGGCCCGGTCGGAGGCTGGCTGTACGAACCGGACGGCGCGGTGATCCGGGCCCATCTGGTGGCGGACGTCGCCCGGCAGATCGACGGCCGGCTGATCGATCCGACCATCGCGTACATCACCGCGGACCGGCTGACGGCGACGCCGTACGCGACCGCCTACGCGCTCACCGACGTGCTGCCGTTCAACCTCAAGAGGCTCAAGGCGCTGCTGCGGGAGCGCGAGGTGGGCATCGCAGTGATCAAGAAGCGGGGTTCCGCGGTGGAGCCCGAGGAGCTGCGAAAGAAGCTGAAGCTCGGCGGTGGGCGCAACTCCTGCACGATCTTCCTCACCCGGGTCGCCGGCGCCCCCGCGATGCTGCTGGGGCACCCGGCCACGGACCCGGTCACGCCAGGTCGGTGAGGTCCTCGGCGTAGATCTGGGAGAGCGGCTGCGGGCCGATGTACTGCTGGCAGGTGCACTGCCCGGCCTCGTACTGCACCGGCCGGTGGTCCTCGTCCCAGACCACCGCCACCTCGACCCGCTCATGGCACTTTCCCCGCTTGTCGTGCTTGGCGAGGTGGTGGGTGCAGCCGCACACCGGCTCCGGCGGTTTGTGGGCGGCGGCCAGCTCCTGCCGCTCCTGGCGCACGGTCTCCAGCCGCTCCATCTTGCGTTCATGGCGGGTGCGCAGCGCCGTACGGGCGGCGTCGACGACCTTCGCGAATCCGCCCGCCATGAAGAAGATGAAGACCCACCAGAACCAGTCCACGGCCTGCCGCCTCCCCACATGCGCGCCCAGTGCTGGTTGCCAGGGTAAGACCTCGGGCCACGCACCGGGCGGGCGGAGTCGACAGCACGCGAAGAACGACAAACGCGCCCCGCCCGCGGCCGTCTTCAGGAGTAGAGGTTGTGCTTGCTCATCTCGTGCACGTGGTCGTGGTCGTGGCCGTGGTGGTGCGCGGCCGGGGCGGCGGGCGCCTCGCCGGGCACATGCGGCTCGGTGACCGGCAGCGAGGAGTCCGCGGACAGGTCCCAGTCGGAGGCCGCCCGGCCGCGGGTCACCATCTCCGCGCCCAGGGCGGCGACCATCGCGCCGTTGTCGGTGCACAGCTTGGGCCGCGGCACCCGCAGCGTGATGCCGGCGTCCTCGCAGCGACGCTCGGCCATCGCCCGCAGCCGGGAGTTGGCCGCCACCCCGCCGCCGATCATCAGATGCTCCACGCCGTTGTCCTTGCAGGCCCGGACGGCCTTACGGGTCAGCACATCCACCACGGCCTCCTGGAAGGACGCCGAGACGTCCGCCACCGGCACCTCCTCGCCGGCCGCCCGCTTGGCCTCGATCCAGCGGGCGACCGCCGTCTTGAGCCCGGAGAAGGAGAAGTCGTAGACGGGGTCGCGGGGGCCGGTCAGCCCGCGCGGGAAGCGGATCGCGTCGGGGTTGCCCTCGCGGGCGTAGCGGTCGATGACCGGGCCGCCCGGGAAGCCGAGGTGGAGCACCCGCGCGATCTTGTCGAAGGCCTCGCCGGCCGCGTCGTCGATGGTCGAGCCGAGCGGGCGTACGTCGGAGGTGATGTCGGGGGCGAGGAGGAGGGAGGAGTGGCCGCCGGAGACGAGCAGGGCCATCGTCGGCTCGGGCAGCGGGCCGTGCTCCAGCTGGTCGACGCAGATGTGCGAGGCGAGGTGGTTGACGCCGTAGAGCGGCTTGCCGAGGGCGTAGGCGTACGCCTTGGCGGCCGAGACGCCGACCAGCAGCGCACCGGCCAGGCCCGGCCCCGCGGTGACCGCGATCCCGTCCAGGTCGGAGGCGGTGACCCCGGCGTCCTTCAGGGCCCGCTGGATGGTGGGGACCATCGCCTCCAGGTGGGCGCGCGAGGCCACCTCCGGCACCACCCCTCCGAAGCGGGCGTGCTCGTCGACGCTGGAGGCGACGGCGTCCGCGAGGAGGGTGTGGCCGCGGACGATGCCGACACCGGTCTCGTCGCAGGAGGTCTCGATGCCGAGGACGAGCGGTCCGCCGCGTGAGTCAGCCATGAGTGTCAAGTTCCTTGTACGGGGGGTGCTTCGGACGAGGTCTGGGTGGTGCGGCGCATCACCAGGGCGTCGACGTTGCCGGGCTGGTAGTAGCCGCGGCGCAAGCCGATCGGCTCGAAGCCGAACCGCTCGTAGAGGCGCTGGGCGCGGAGGTTGTCGACCCGTACCTCCAGCAGCACCTCATGGCACTCGAAGTCCGTGGCGGCACCGAGGAGTTCGGTCAGCAGCCGGGAGCCGAGGCCGGATCCCCACTGGTCGCGGGCGGTGGCGATGGTCTGGATGTCGCCGGTGCCGTCGATGGCGGCGAGTCCGCCGTAGCCGACCAGCCGGCCCGCCCGCCCGTCATCGGCGCCTCCCCCAGACGCTGTCCGGGGGGACCCCCAGCGCGGCGGCACCAGTTCGGCGACGAGATAGCGGCGGGTGGCCCGCGGGCCGCGCGCATGGGCCAGCTCGGACCAGAACATGCCCGGCGACCAGGCGTCCTCGGGGAACAGCTCCCGTTCCAGCTCCAGCACCGGCGCAAGATCCCACCAGCGCATCTCGCGCAGCACCAGGCCGCGGTCGGCGGGACTGCCCGGCGGCGGCGCCGGGGGGCGGGGGTCGGGCGACGGGCGGACGCTCACCGGGGAGTGACCACCTTGTAGTTGGCCGGGACCTGGGCATCCGGGCGGCGCAGATACAGCGGCTGCGGGGGCAGCATCTCCTCGCCCGCCGCCAGCTTCTGTGCGGCCAGCGCGGCCAGCGCGGCGGCGGACTGGTGCTCGGGCCCGTCGCGCCGGACGCCGGTGAAGACCGTGTCGTAGAGCAGCGCGCCCGCGCCCACGGCGGGGACCCCGGCCACCTCGTCGGCGATGTCCGCGGGGCGGTCGACGGCGGGCTCGGTCACCCGGGTCACCGGACGGGACGGCGTGCCGGGCTCGCCGGGCGCCGTGCCGGGCTCGTAGCGCGCCCAGTAGACCTCCTTGCGGCGGGCATCGGTGGCCACGATGAAGGGCTCGGTCAGCCCGGCGGCGTGGGCGAGGCCGTCGAGCGTGCACAGGCCGTGGACGGGTACGTCGAGCACCGCCCCGAAGGTCGCGGCGGTCACCAGGCCGACCCGCAGGCCGGTGTACGGCCCGGGGCCCACGCCGACCACGATGTCGCTGACCGCGTCGAGCTTCCGGCCGGCCTCGGCCAGCACCCGGTCGACGGCGGGCAGCAGCAGTTCGCCGTGCCGGCGGGCGTCCACCTGACGGGACTCGGCGAGGACGCCGGATCCGTCGTGGAGCGCGACGGTGACGGCGGGGGTGGCGGTGTCAAGAGCTAGCAGCAGCACGCCTCAAGACTACGGCGCGGCGGGCGGTCCCCGTTCCGGTGCTACCGTCGCCCCCGTAGTCAGCAGCAAGCAGCCCGGCATCCAGGCCCGGGACTCCCCGCCGGCGGCAGGGAGCGGGAGGAAAGGTGGCACAGCGGTGCCCGCTAAGAGCAGCACGATCGTCACCGCGCTGACGGCGGCGGCCCTGGTCGCGGTCGGGGTGCTCGGGTACCAGGCCTCGGCGTCCGCCCCGGACACCCTCAAAGAGGCCCGCAAGGACAGCCACCACGCCCCCAAGAACCACGGGGACCGGCACGACAAGAAGGACAAGGCGCCCGCTCCGGCCCCGGTCCCCGCGGCCTCCGGCACCGGCCGGCGGATCGTCTACTCGCTCGGCGCCAAGCGGGTCTGGCTGGTCGACGCCAAGGGCACGGCACGGCGTACGTTCCCGGTCACGCCCAGTACGGTCAGCCCCCCGCCGGGCAGCTACGCGGTCGGCTCGCGGTCGGTGAGCGTGACGGGCTCGGACGGCATCGCGATCGAGCACGTCGTGCGGTTCGCCGCCGTCAACGGTGTCACGGTCGGCTTCAGCGCCGCCGTGAACGGCTCGCGGCCCGCACCGGGCCCGGCGAAGAAGACCGGCGGCATCCGTGAGTCGCGCGAGGACGGCAAGGCGATGTGGGACTTCGCGCTGCACGGCACCAAGGTCGTCGTGGTCTCCTGACCCGCGCGGTACCCGGACCGGGCAGGTCCCGAAGCGCCGCGGTGTTGTCGCCCCTACGGGCTACGCCGCGTCCCGGCCGCCGGTGGACGCCGGCCTCTTCCCGGCCCCGGCTTCCTCTTCCCGGTCCTTCTGCTCTTCCTGCTTTTCCTGCACGTCCTGCTCTTCCGGAGCGCCCGGCTCAGCGGTCCGGCGGGCCTCTTCGGCGGCGTCGGGGGGCGTGGAGACGGCGCTGGCCGCGGCGCCCGCCGCCAGCAGTTCATTCATCGTCGGCGTCTCGCGCGCCTCGCGCTCGGCCGCCTCGACGGGCCCTTCAGGCGTAGGGAAGGGCTGGTGGGCCGACATGGACGCCTCCCGGGGCTCCTGGGGCAAAGCGACAGAAGCTAGGCTGGCTACTTAGGCTGACCTAACTAGGGGTCTCTCCCCATGTCACCACGCCCGGCACCAGGTACGCAACATCTTACCGACGGCTTGTCGGAAACTACCGGCGGGCGGCCGGTCCCGCTGCCGCTCCACAGCGGCGCGGCAGCCGGGGGTTTCGCCCCGCGGTCAGCAGGTCTCCAGGGCGGGCAGCCCGGCGTCCGCCCAGCGCGCGCCGAAGCCGGTCACCGTCACCTCACGGACGTCGTCCACCTCGGCCACCTCGGCCTCCGGCGCCCCGGCCGGGCCGTCGCTCCCCACGGCTCGCCCGATGACCACATGCAGCCGGTCCTCGGACAGCTCCTCGACCTTGCCCTCGCCCCACTCCACGACCACCACCGACTCCGGCAGCGAGACATCGAGATCGAGGTCCTCCATCTCGTCCAGACCGCCGCCGAGCCGGTACGCATCGACATGCACCAGCGCGGGGCCGCCGGTCAGCGAGGGGTGGACCCGGGCGATGACGAAGGTGGGGGAGGTGACCGCGCCACGCACGCCCAGGGCCTCGCCCAGGCCGCGGGTCAGCGTGGTCTTGCCGGCGCCCAGCTCACCGGTGAGCAGCACCAGGTCGCCGGGGCGCAGCAGCGGGGCCAGCCGACGGCCCAACTCCTGCATCTGGTCAGGGGACTTGACGGTGAGGTGCGCGATCGCGCCGGTGGTGCTCATGCCGCAAATGGTACGGCCCGGACGCGGTGGCGGTCCCGGACCGGGTGACCGGCCGGGCCGCCCGGCGAGTGGATCATGCCTGGTCGGGGGCCCGGCGGCCGTGCGGGGGCAGGCCTTTGGGCCACGTCAAGCAGCCCACCGGGCCACCTCAAGCAGGCCGCCCGGGCACGTCGGCCCGGACCCGCCCGGGCACGTCGGCCCGGACCCGCCCGGCCACGTCGGACCGGACCCGGCCGGGCCTGTCGGACCGGACCCGGCCGGGCCCCAGCTCAGGCGCGCGCGTGCCGGGAGCTGCGGGCCGCCGCGCTCGCCCGCTCCACCAGCGACACCAGATGGTCATTGACCAGCTCGGGCCGCTCCAGCATCACCAGATGTCCGGCGCCCGGGACACACACCAGCTCCGCGTCGGGCAGCACCTCGGCGATCGTCCGGCTGTGGTCGGCGGGGGTGATCAGATCGCTCTCCCCGGCGAGCACCAGCGCGGGCACCGCGTCGTACGCCACCAGCGCCTCGGTCTTGTCGTGCACCGCGAACGCCGGGAAGAACTCGGCGACCACATCGATCGGGGTGGCCTCGATCAGCCGCTCGCCGAACCGCGCGATGCCCGGGTCCACCTTCTCCGGCGTCCCGAACGAATACCGCTTGATCAGCCCCGCGAAGAGATCGGCGGTGGCCCGCCGCCCGCGCTCGACGATCTCGTGCTGCCAGCCCAGCGCCTTGATCACGCCCGGCGCGAGCCAGTGGAAGGCCTTCATGCCCATCGACGGCAGCCCGTAGGTGACCTCACTGAGCCGCCCCGCGGACGTGCCGATCAGGGCCACCCCGACCACCCGCTCCGCGACGAACTCCGGGAACTGGTCGGCCAGCGCCATCACCGTCATCCCGCCCATGGAGTGCCCGACCAGCACGATCGGCCCCTCGGGGACCGCGGCGTCCAGCACCGCCTTCAGGTCCCGGCCCAGCAGATCGATGGTGACCTCTTCGGTGCCGTCGATCTGGCCGTGGCCGCGCGAGGAGCGGCCGTGGCTGCGCTGGTCCCAGTGGACGGTGCGCACCGTGCCGCGCAGCGCGGAGCGCTGGAAGTGCCAGGAGTCCTGGCTGAGGCAGTAGCCGTGGCTGAAGACGACCGTGGGGGCCGCGGAGCGCCGGCCGAGCGCCGCCGTCAGCCGCTTGCGCAGCCCGCCCTGGGCCTCCTGCGCGGCCCGGGCCTCCTTGCCGCGGACGGGCTTGGCCGACCGCTCGCCCTTGCCGTTCCGGCCGTTCTTGGCCGCCCGGCCCGTCCGGTCGTCCTTCTCCGGCCGGCCCGGGTCCGGGCCCACCTCGTCGACCTCGTAGTACAGCTCGGTGCCGTCCTCGGCGATCGCCGCGCCCGGTGTGCCGCGCAGCGTGCCGTACGGTCCGGCGGCGTCCAGCGCGAGCCGGGCCCGGCGGCGCATCCCGCGGCCGACCGTCATCCGCTCTATCGCCACCCCGGCCGCGGCACCCGCCGCGACCACGCCGATCGCGGCGCCGGCGATACCGGCGTGCCGGCCCGCCCGCGCCCAGTTGCCGGCGGCCTCGGCCGCCGCCTCCACCGCCTGCGCGGCGGCCTCCTGCCCCTCGGTCATGCCGTACCCCCCGTGAGCGTGCGGTCTCCTTCGGTTGTGCTGCGTGTGTCGCTGTCCACATAGACGCGCGGCACCCGCGTTCCGATCCGGGTGACGATCTCATAGCCGATGGTTCCGGCCACCCGGGCCCAGTCCTCCGCGGTCGGCTCCCCGCGGTCACCGGGGCCGAACAGCACCGCCGGATCGCCCGGCTCGGCGCTGTCGCCGCCCAGGTCGACCACGAACTGGTCCATCGCGATCCGCCCGGCGACCGTGCGCCACTTGCCGGCGACCAGCACCGGGCCGCCGTTGGAGGCGTGCCGCGGGATGCCGTCGGCATAGCCGAGCGGGACCAGCGCCAGCGTCGTCTCGCCGGGTGTCGTGTACTGATGCCCGTACGACACACCGTGGCCGCCCGGGACGCGCTTGACCGACGCCAGCGCGGCCTCCAGCGTCATCGCCGGCCGCAGCCCCAGCTCCTGCGAGGTGCCGACCTCGGGGCTGGGCGAGATGCCGTAGATGCCGATACCGGTGCGGACCAGGTCGAAGTGCGCCTCGGGGAGGGTCAGCAGCGCCGGGGTGTTGGCGATGTGCCGCACCTCGGGGCGCAGCCCGGCCGCCTCGGCGGTCGCCAACCCCTCGTGGAAGGCGGTCAGCTGGGCCGCGATCGAGGGGTGGCCGGGCTCGTCCGCGCAGGCGAAGTGCGACCAGACGCCGGTGATCCGCAGCGCGCCGTCGGCCTCCGCGGCGCGGGCCGCGGCGGTCAGTTCCGGCCAGTCGGCGGGCGCACAGCCGTTGCGGCCGAGACCGGTGTCGATCTTGAGCTGGACGCGGGCGGTCCGGCCGCACGCGCGCGCCGCCGCGGTCACCTCGCGCAGCGCCCACAGCCCGCTCACCGAGACGTCGATGTCCTGTTCGACGGCCGTGCGCCAGGGGCCGCCCGGCGTCCACAGCCAGCACATCAGCCGCCCGGTGTCACCCGCCGCCCGCAGCGCGAACGCCTCCTCGGGCAGCGCCGTGCCCAGCCAGTCCGCACCGGCCTCACGGGCGGCGCGCGCACAGCGCACCGCCCCGTGTCCGTAGCCGTCGGACTTGACCACGGCCATCAGCTCTGCCCGGGGTGCACGGGCCCGCAGGGCACGCACATTCGACCGCACGGCGGCGAGGTCGATGGCGGCGCGGGCGCGCTTCGCTGTCTCGTTCATCCCCCTCAGTGTCGCAGGCGATGCCGTGGCGCCCCGGGGGACGGGCGGGGAAACCGTTCTCACACCCCGGGTTTCCGCCCCCAGACGTACACGATGTCGCCCTTCTTCAGTACGTCCCAGACCCTCCGCGCGTCCGTCATGGTGAGGTTGACGCAGCCGTGCGAGCCGGGTCCGGAGAAGATGTCCTCGTAGACGCCGTGCAGCGCTTCCCCGCGGTCGAAGAACTGCGCGTAGGGCATCGCCGTGTGGTACAGGTTCGAGATGTGGCGCCGGTGGCGCAGATAGATCCGGTACATCCCGGTACGGGTCTCCATCGTCGGCGCACCGGAGCGGATCGTGACCGGATCGAAGATCACCCGCCCGTTCTGCTGCACCCACATCAGCTGCCGGTTCAGATCGACGCAGGCCGTGCGCTCGGCCCGGTCGGGGCAGTGCCCGGCCCGGTTGGGGTCCTTCTTGGCCCGCATCAACCGCACCATGGCCCCGGTGACCGGCCCGGCGAAGCCGGTCGCCGGCGCAATGCGGTGCGCCTGCTGGAAGCGCCGGATCGCCCGGCAGTCCCCCTGGCTCTGCCGCCCGTCCACGTCCCGCCGCAGATAGCGCTCGGTCTGCCGCTGGTAGGGCCCGGTGGTCCGACTGCACGCCGCCGCCCGGAGGCCGTGGGGCACCACCTCGGAGCGCGGTACGTACTCGATGTGCGGCCGCGGCACCCCGTCCGGGGAGGCCGCGGGCCGGGCCGACTCCCGCGGGAGGCCGGGTACCAGGTCGGACGCCTCCGACGGCGCGGACGACGGGGCGACGGCCACCGCGGGCGGCCCGACCACGAGCAGCGAGGCGCAGACCAGCAGCGCCGAAAAGGTGCGTTTCATGCCCTCACGCATGCCATGATCGGACGGTCATACCGCCCGCCGCGTAGCAGGTTCGCCCTGGTGCCCGCCGCTTTCCCCCGCGGGGCGTAACGCCGTCGCGAGAGCTGTCAGCCCGTCACATCCCGCCAGGCCGCGTCCAGATGGGCGGCCACCTCGGAGGCCAGGATCGGGGCGCCCGCCGGCCCGGCCGCCCGGCGCGCGGCCAGCCCGTGCAGATACGCGCCGACGGATCCCGCGTCCCGGGCCGGCAGCCCCGCGGCGAGCAGGGAGCCCGTCACCCCGGACAGCACGTCCCCGCTCCCGGCGGTCGCCAGCCAGCTGGTCCCGGTGGGGTTGACCCGCACCGGCCCGTCGGCCGCCGCGACCAGCGTCGTCGAGCCCTTGAGCAGCACCGTGGCGCCGAAGCGCCGCGCCAACTCCCCTACGGTCGCCAGCCGCGCCGCCTCGACCTCCGCGCGCCCGCTCCCGAGCAGCGCCGCGGCCTCCCCGGCATGCGGCGTGAGCAGCGTCTCCGCGTGGCGTTCCCGCACCCGCTGCGGCGTCAGGAACCGCAGCCCGTCCGCGTCCACCAGCACCGGCACATCCGACGCCAGCACGTCGTCCAGCGCCTCCGACTCGTCCCCGATCCCGGGCCCGATCACCCACGACTGCACCCGCCCCGCCTTGTCCGGCGGCCCGGCGTGCACCAGCGTCTCCGGGAAGCGGGCCAGTACGGCGTCCGCGGCCGGCCCGACGTAGCGCACCGCCCCCGCCCCGCCCCGCAGCGCCCCGGCCACCGCGAGCACCGCCGCCCCCGGATAGCGCGCGGACCCGGCGACCACCCCCACCACGCCCCGCCGGTACTTGTCGCTCTCGGCCGCCGGGCGCGGCAGCAGCTCCGCCACGTCCGCATGCTGCAACGCCTCCATGGCGGCGTCCGCCGGCAGCGAGAGCCCGATGTCCACCAGCCGCAGCGCCCCCGCCCGCTCCCGCGCGGGGTCGGTCAGCAGCCCCGGCTTGTATGCGCCGAAGGTCACCGTCGCATCGGCCCGTACCGCTTCCCCGTGCACCTCGCCGGTGTCCGCATCCACCCCGCTCGGCAGATCGACGGCCAACACCGGCGCCGACTCCCATGCCGCCCGCGCCAGTTGTGCCGCCTCGGGCCGCAGCCCGCCGCGTCCCCCGATCCCGACGATCCCGTCCACCACCAGATCGGCCCGGGCGATGTCCCGCAGCGCCTCGTTGGACACCCGGCCCCCGGCCGACCGCAGCGCGGCGAGCCCGCCCCGGTGTGCGCGTTCGGGCGACAGCAGCACCGCCACGACCCCGGCGCCCCGCCGCGCCAGCCGGGCGCCGGCGTACAGCGCGTCCCCGCCGTTGTCGCCGCTGCCCACCAGCAGCACCACCCGGGCCCCGTACACCCGCCCCAGCAACTCCGCACAGGCCACGGCCAGTCCGGCCGCGGCCCGCTGCATCAGGGCCCCTTCGGGCAGCCGGGCCATGAGCTCTCGCTCGGCGGCCCGCACGGTCTCCACGCTGTAGGCAGTCCTCATACCGACAAGTCTCGCCCCTGGCAGGCGGGGTACGGCGCATTTCCTCCCCGCACGAGAGCGGCGCCCGCCCACCGACGAACGGGGGCGGGCGCCACAGCAGGCTCCAGGAGGACGCCCTACGCCTCGGCGACCACCACGGCGGAGGCGACCCCCGCGTCATGGCTCAGCGACACATGCCAGGACCGGACGCCGAGTTCCACGGCGCGCGCCTCGACCGTCCCGCACACCCGCAGCCGCGGCTGCCCGCTGTCCTCGACACACACCTCGACATCGGTCCAGCGCAGCCCGCCCGGTGCCCCGAGCGCCTTGGCCACCGCCTCCTTGGCGGCGAACCGGGCCGCCAGCGAGGCGGTACCGCGGCGCTCCCCGCTCGGCAGGGTCAGCTCCGCGGGGAGAAACAGCCGCCGCGCCAGCTCCGGCGTACGGTCCAGCGCCGCCCCGAAGCGGTCGATCTCGGCGACGTCGATCCCGACCCCGACGATCATTCGACGGTCACCGACTTGGCGAGGTTGCGCGGCTGGTCGACCTCGTTGCCGCGGGCGGTGGCCAGCTCACATGCGAAGACCTGCAACGGCACCGTGGACACCAACGGCTGCAGCAGCACCGGCGTCCGCGGAATCCGCACGAGGTGATCGGCGTACGGCACGACCGTCTCGTCGCCCTCCTCCGCGATCACGATGGTCCGCGCCCCCCGGGCCCGGATCTCCTGAATATTCGACACGATCTTGTCGTGCAGCACCGACCGCCCACGCGGCGACGGCACGACCACCACCACCGGCAGATCCTCCTCGATCAGCGCGATCGGCCCGTGCTTGAGCTCACCGGCCGCGAAGCCCTCCGCGTGCATGTACGCGAGTTCCTTGAGCTTCAGCGCGCCCTCCAGCGCCACCGGATAGCCCACGTGCCGGCCGAGGAAGAGCACCGTGTTCTTGCCGGCGAGGCTGCGCGCCAGCTCCCGTACCGGCTCCATCGTGCCGAGCACCTGCTCGACCTGGGTGCCGATGGCCGCGAGTTCGCGCACCACGGCCCGGATCTCGTCGCCCCACTTCGTGCCCCGCACCTGCGCGAGGTAGAGCGCCACCAGATAGCAGGCCACCAGCTGCGTCAGAAACGCCTTCGTCGACGCCACCGCGACCTCCGGCCCGGCATGCGTGTACAGCACCGCGTCCGACTCCCGCGGGATGGTCGACCCGTTGGTGTTGCAGATGGCCAGCACCTTCGCGCCCTGCTCGCGCGCATGCCGCAGCGCCATCAGGGTGTCCATCGTCTCGCCGGACTGACTGATCGCGATCACCAGCGTGTGCCGGTCCAGAATCGGGTCCCGGTACCGGAATTCGCTCGCCAGCTCCGTCTCACACGGAATCCGCGTCCAGTGCTCGATCGCGTACTTGGCGATCATCCCCGCGTGGTACGCCGTCCCGCACGCCACGATGACGACCTTGTCGACCTCGCGCAGCACCTCCGCCGGAATCCGCACCTCGTCCAGCGACAGCACGCCCGACGCGTCGATCCGCCCCAACAGCGTGTCCGCGACGGCCTTCGGCTGCTCCGCGATCTCCTTCAGCATGAAGTAGTCGTAGCCGCCCTTCTCGGCGGCCGAGGCGTCCCAGTCCACGTGGTACTCGCGGACCTCCGCGGGCGCCCCGTCGAAGTCGGTGACCGTCACGGCCTCCCGGCGCAGCTCCACCACCTGGTCCTGCCCCAGCTCGACGGCCTCCCTCGTATGCGCGATGAACGCCGCCACATCCGAGGCGAGAAACGCCTCGCCGTCCCCGACCCCCACCACCAGCGGCGAGTTCCGGCGCGCCCCGACCACCACATCCGGCTCGTCGGCATGCACCGCGACCAGCGTGAAGGCGCCCTCCAGCCGCCGGCACACCTGCCGCATCGCCTCGGCCAGCTCCCCGCAGGACGAGTAGGCCTCGGCGAGCAGATGCGCCACGACCTCGGTGTCCGTCTCGGACGCCAACTCATGCCCGCGGTCGGTGAGTTCGGCACGCAGCCCGGCGAAGTTCTCGATGATGCCGTTGTGCACGACGGAGACTCGGCCGGCGTTGTCCAGATGCGGATGGGCGTTGGCGTCGGTGGGCCCGCCGTGGGTAGCCCACCGGGTGTGCCCGATACCGGTCGAACCGGCCGGCAGCGGACGGTCCGCCAGCTCCTTCTCCAGATTGGCGAGCTTGCCGGCCTTCTTGGCCGCCGCCAGCCCGCCGTCGGCCAGCACGGCGACACCCGCCGAGTCGTAGCCGCGGTACTCCAGCCGCTTCAGCCCGGCCAGGACGACGTCAAGGGCGCTCTGCCCGCCCACATATCCCACGATTCCGCACATGAAGGCAGCGTACGCTGCGGGCCCGCACGGCCCGCAGCGGCACGTTGCGGCGGGTCACAGCCGGAAGAAACCGGCCCGCTCTCAATACCCCAGTGCTATCCGATCATGCGCCTCACGCACCGTCTCCAGGAACTCCTCGTCCGCCTCCGCGTCCACGCCGTGCCCGGTGACCGGCTCATAGCGCTCCAGGAAGTCGGCGAGGTCCTCGCCCAGATCCTCGTCCGGCAGATCCTCCGCCAACTCGGCGTACACCCGCGCGGCGAAGCAGTCCGACGCGGCCTTCGTTCCCCGGGTACGGACCGCCCCCGCGGTCCTCCCCCACGGCCGCTGTCCCAACAGACCGGCCTTACGCGCTCTCACACGTGCCCCCTTGCATCGTCCACGGCCCTGGGCGGGCGTGTCCCCGCCACCGACCGTACCGGGCAATATCCATTCGGGTACAGACAGTCAGGCGGAGAAGCACCCAAGCCGACCCTGACAGGCACAACCCCACCCGCAGAGCCCAGCGTGCCACCCGGAGATGAACGCAACATGACTGCTGCGCACAATGGGCGCGTGCCCTCGACGACCGATCCGCAGCAACGACGCCGCGCCGAAAGCTCCCCGTACGTCGATCTGACGCGCGCGCAGTGGAGCGCCCTGCGGGAGAAGACCCCGCTGCCCCTGACGGCCGACGAGGTCGAACGGCTGCGGGGGCTCGGCGATGTCATCGACCTCGACGAGGTCCGCGACGTCTATCTCCCGCTGTCCCGGCTCCTCAACCTCTACGTCGGCGCCACCAGCAATCTGCGCGGCGCGCTGAACACCTTCCTCGGCGACGCGGGCGGCGGCCCCCAGACCGGCACCCCCTTCGTCATCGGGGTCGCGGGCAGCGTGGCGGTCGGGAAGTCCACCACCGCCCGGCTGCTGCAGGCGCTGCTGGCGCGCTGGCCCGAGCATCCGCGGGTGGAGCTGGTCACCACCGACGGCTTCCTCTTCCCCAACGCCGAGCTGCACCGCCGCGGTCTGATGTCCCGCAAGGGCTTCCCGGAGTCCTACGACCGGCGGGCGCTGACCCGCTTCGTCGCGGATGTGAAGTCCGGCCGGGCCGAGGTCTCCGCGCCCGTCTACTCCCACCTGATCTACGACATCGTGCCCGGCGAGCGGCTGACCGTACGCCGCCCGGACATCCTCATCGTCGAGGGGCTGAACGTCCTGCAGCCGGCGCTGCCCGGCAAGGACGGCCGCACCCGCCTCGGCCTCGCCGACTTCTTCGACTTCTCCGTCTACGTCGACGCCCGCACCGAGGACATCGAGAAGTGGTACCTGGGCCGCTTCCGCAAGCTGCGCGAGACCGCCTTCCAGAACCCGTTCTCGTACTTCCGCAAGTACACCCAGGTCTCCGAGGACGAGGCCCTCGACTACGCCCGGAAGATGTGGCGGACCATCAACAAGCCCAATCTGCAACAGAATGTGGCCCCGACCCGCGGCCGCGCGAACCTGGTGCTCCGCAAGGGCCCGGACCACAAGGTGCAGCGGTTGTCGCTGCGCAAGCTCTGAAACGACCACCGTCCACACGCTCCGGTCGGCCCGCCACGCGAACGGGCGGGCACCTGACCGCCGTCAGGAACCCGCCCGCCGAAGCGTCCCGCCCCGTGCTCAGCCCAGTGCGGACTTGACCGCGTCGGCCAGCCGTCCGGCCACCGCCCGGGCCTGCTCGATGTCGGCCGCCTCCACCATGACGCGGACCAGCGGCTCCGTGCCGGACGGCCGCAGCAGCACCCGCCCGGTCGCGCCCAGTTCCCGCTCCGCCTCGGTGACCGCCGCGGTCAGCTCGGGAGAGGTGGCCACCCGCGCCCTGTCGACGTCGGGGACGTTGATGAGGATCTGCGGCAGCCGCTCCATGACGCCCGCCAGCTCGGCCAGCGGCCGGCCGGTCGCGGCGACCCGGGCCGCCAGCATCAGACCGGTCAGCGTGCCGTCGCCGGTGGTGGCGTGGTCCAGCACGATCACGTGCCCGGACTGCTCACCGCCCAGCGCGAAGCCGTGCGCCTTCATCTCCTCCAGGACGTACCGGTCGCCGACCGCGGTCTGCACGAGCTCGATGCCCGCGCGCTCCATGGCCAGCTTGAAGCCCAGGTTGGACATGACGGTGGCGACCACGGTGTTCTTGCGCAGCGTGCCGGCCTCGCGCATCCCGAGCGCCAGCACCGCCAGGATCTGGTCCCCGTCGACCTCGTGGCCCTCGCGGTCCACCGCCAGGCAGCGGTCCGCGTCGCCGTCGTGGGCGACGCCCAGGTCGGCGCCGTGCTCGACGACGGCCGCGCGCAGCAGCGCGAGGTGGGTGGAGCCACAGCCGTCGTTGATGTTCAGACCGTCGGGCTCGGTGCCCAGCGTGATGACCTCGGCGCCGGCCCGGGCGAACGCCTCGGGCGAGACCCGCGCCGCCGCGCCGTGCGCACCGTCGATGACGATCTTCAGCCCGTCCAGGCGGTTGGGCAGGACACCGACGAGGTGCGCGACGTAGTTGTCGAAGCCCTCGTCGTAGACGGTGACCCGGCCCACGCCGGCACCGGTCGGCCGCTCCCAGGGCTCACCGGAGCTGTGCGCACGGTAGGTCTGCTCGATGCGGTCCTCCAGCTCGTCGGCGAGCTTGTGGCCGCCGCGGGCGAAGAACTTGATGCCGTTGTCGGGCATCGGGTTGTGGCTGGCGGAGAGCATCACGCCGAGGTCCGCCCCGAGCGAACCGGTCAGATACGCGACCGCCGGGGTCGGCAGCACACCCACCCGCAGCACGTCCACGCCGGCGCTGGCCAGGCCCGCGACGACCGCGGCCTCCAGGAACTCCCCGGACGCGCGTGGATCGCGTCCGACCACCGCCACCGGCCGGTGACCTTCGAAGGTGCCCGCTTCGGCGAGCACATGCGCCGCAGCGACCGACAGACCGAGCGCCAGCTCCGCCGTCAGATCCGCATTGGCGACACCGCGCACACCGTCCGTGCCGAAGAGTCGTCCCACTGGTGTCCTCCGAGTAGATGAGCTTGGACCAGAGTTTTACGTCCAGGTATACGCGTCCGGTCCCGGATAGCCGAACGCCCCGGCAGCACGGAGGTGCCACCGGGGCGTACGCCAAGGGCTGCCTGGAGCAGCCGCGCGGTTAGCGCTTGCTGTACTGCGGCGCCTTGCGGGCCTTCTTCAGACCGGCCTTCTTGCGCTCGACCGCACGGTCGTCACGCTTGAGGAACCCGGCCTTCTTCAGCGCGGCGCGGTTGTTGTCCACGTCCGCCTCGTTCAGCGCACGGGCCACGCCCAGGCGCAGCGCACCGGCCTGGCCGGAGATGCCGCCGCCGGCGATGCGGGCGATGACGTCGTAGCGGTTGTCGAGCTCGAGCACCTTGAAGGGCTCGTTGACTTCCTGCTGGTGCACCTTGTTGGGGAAGTAGCCCTCAAGGGTGCGACCGTTGATCTTCCACTGGCCGGTGCCCGGAACGATCCGGACGCGGGCGATGGCGTTCTTGCGACGGCCCAGGCCGGCCGCCGGCTGCGGGTCGCCGAAGCGGGACGCGAGGGACTCGGAGGTGTACTCCGACTCCACGACCTCGGTCTCGGTGGTGTACTCCTCGACCTCGTCCAGCGGGGTCTCGGGGGTGGTCTCAGCCACGATGCTCCTCAGATTCTCTCTGTCGTCTTAGGGGGTGGCCGGACTTACTGCGCGACCTGGGTGATCTCGAACGGGACCGGCTGCTGCGCAGCGTGCGGGTGCTCGGCGCCCGCGTAGACCTTCAGCTTCGAGAGCATCTGACGGCCGAGGGTGTTCTTGGGGAGCATGCCCTTGATGGCCTTCTCGACGGCCTTCTCAGGGTTCTTGTCGAGCAGCTCGTCGTAGCGGACGGAGCGCAGACCACCCGGGAAGCCGGAGTGCCGGTAGGCCATCTTCTGGGTCCGCTTGTTGCCGGACAGGTGCACCTTGTCGGCGTTGACGATGATGACGAAGTCACCCATGTCAACGTGGGGCGCGTAGACCGGCTTGTGCTTACCCCGCAGGAGGGACGCGGCCTGGGTGGCCAGGCGGCCCAGGACAACGTCCTGCGCGTCAATGATGTGCCACTGGCGCTGGACATCGCCGGGCTTGGGGCTGAACGTACGCACGTCTTAGCCTTTGCTTGTGAGTTGGGGTCTCCCCTGGTCATTAAGACCTTGGGGAAGGGTCCTGTACTGGTCGCCTCGGCTGATCACACAGCAGGGCGGCACTACGGGTGACGCAACCCGATCGTCCGCCGCTGGCCATCGGCCGTTGGGACCGGCGTAAGGGCCCCTCACGTGAGATAGAGCAAGCCAATACGCATAACGAACTGGCAGAATACCGGGCCGTCCCCAGTGGGGTCAAAACACGCCCCGAACCGGCGTACGGTTCCGGACCAGGCACGGGGCCGCGGTCACCGTCGGTATCGCCCGCCCTACGGCGGGCACCCGCCCGCCGGCCGCCCGCGCTACCTCTTCCGCTCCACCCGGCGCTCGTCCCACACCGGCTCGGCGGTCTCCCGCACCAGCCCGTCCGACCCGAACACCAGGAACCGGTCGAAGGCCTTCGCGAACCACCGGTCGTGGGTCACGGCCACCACCGTCCCCTCGTACGCCTCCAGCCCCTCCTGCAGCGCCTCCGCCGACTCCAGGTCCAGGTTGTCCGTCGGCTCGTCGAGCAGGAGGGCGGTGGTGCCGGCCAGCTCCAGCAGCAGGATCTGGAAGCGGGCCTGCTGGCCGCCGGAGAGCCGCTCGAAGCGCTGCTCGGCCTGCTTCTCCAGCTCGTAGCGGCGCAGCGCCGACATGGCCTGGCCCTTGTCCCGGGCGTGCTCGGTCCACAGGATGTCGAGGAGGGTGCGGCCCATCAGCTCGGGGTGGGCGTGCGTCTGGGCGAAGTGGCCGGGGACCACGCGGGCGCCCAGCTTCCAGCTGCCCGTGTGGGCCACCGGACTCTCCGCGTCCCCGGCCAGCAGCCGCAGGAAGTGCGATTTGCCGGAGCCGTTGGAGCCGAGCACCGCGACCCGCTCGCCGTAGAAGATCTCCAGGGAGAACGGCCTCATCAGGCCGGTCAGCTCCAGGTCCTCGCAGGTCACCGCACGTACACCGGTCCGCCCGCCGCGCAGCCGCATCGTGATGTCCTGCTCCCGCGGCGGCTCCGGCGGCGGCCCGGCCTCCTCGAACTTCCGCAGCCGGGTCTGCGCCGCCGCATAGCGCGAGGCCAGCTCATGGCTGACCGAGGCCGCCTGCCGCAGCGAGATCACCAGCTTCTTCAGCTGCGCATGCTTCTCGTCCCAGCGCCGCCGCAGCTCCTCGAAGCGGGCGAAGCGCTCCTTGCGCGCCTCGTGGTACGTGGCGAAGCCTCCGCCGTGCACCCAGACGTCGGAGCCCGCCGGCCCCGGCTCGACGCTGACGATCTTCTCCGCGGCGCGGGCCAGCAGCTCCCGGTCGTGGGAGACGAACAGCACCGTCTTCCGGGTCGCCCGCAGCTGCTCCTCCAGCCAGCGCTTGCCCGGGACGTCCAGATAGTTGTCCGGCTCGTCCAGCAGCAGCACCTCGTCGGTGCCGCGCAGCAGCGACTCCAGCACCAGCCGCTTCTGCTCGCCCCCGGACAGCGTGCGCACCTGCCGCCACTGCGCCTTCTCGTACGGCATCCCCAGCGCCGCCATGGTGCACATGTCCCAGACCGTCTCGGCCTCGTAGCCGCGCGCCTCGGCCCAGTCGCTCAGCGCCTGGGCATAGGCCATCTGCGCGGCCTCGTCGTCGCCCTCGGCGCTCATCATCGCCAACTCGGCGGCGTCCACCGCCGCGGCCGCCTGCGCAATCCGCGGCTGCGCCACCGAAACCAGCAGGTCACGCACCGTACGGTCATCGCGTACGGAGCCCACGAACTGCGGCATCACGCCCAGCCCGCCGCTGACCGTGACCGTCCCGCCGTGCGGCTGCAGCTCCCCCGCGATCAGCCGCAGCAGCGTCGTCTTTCCCGCGCCGTTGGCTCCCACCAGTGCGACCGACGCGCCCTCCCCCACCCGGAAGGACACATCTCCCAGCAGGACCCTCCCGTCCGGCAGGTAGTACTCCAGATGCCCGGCCTCAAGATGTCCCATGAGCGGGATTGTCACCGGTCGTTCGGCATTCCACCAACCCCATTAGGATGCGCGGCATGAGCTTTGGGCAAGGGGGGCCGTTCGACGGCCCCGGGGGTTCTTCGTCGTCCACTCCGGACTGGGGCGCACTCGCCGAGGAGAGTGAGGCACAGGCCCGCCGCAAACGCTGGCTGTGGATCGGCGGCGGCGCACTGGCGACCCTCGCGGTGGCCGGCATCGTCACCGCGGCCGTGCTGTCCAGCGGCGGCGGCTCCGGAGGCGGCGGCGCGACGGCGGCGCCCACGGCGTCCGGCCAGGCCGCGGCGCCGGACGACAAGCCGTCCTTCCCCGACGTGTCGGTGCCGCCCCCGCCGAACCCGCAGGACTACATCTCCGACCCCAAGAAGGACACCGCGCCGCTCACCCCGGCCACCCTCTTCCCGCAGAAGAGCATGGTCGTCGGCGAGCACACCTACCCGCGCACCAGCACCGCCACCACCAAGGACTGCACCGCCGCCGCCCAGGGCGCGCTGGTCTCCTCGCTGTCCCACAACGGCTGCAAGCAGCTGCTGCGTGCCACGTACTCCAAGGGCGGCGTCGCGGTCACCATCGGCGTCGCGGTCTTCGACTCGCCCGCCAGGGCCGCCAAGGTCATGAACGAGGGCAAGCCCAACCTGATGCCGCTGCCCGGCGGGGGTGTCCCCTCGGACTTCTGCCAGGGCACCAAGTGCCGGATGGCGACCAATGCCACCGGCCGCTACGCCTACTTCACCATCGCCGGCTACCTCAACGGCAAGGACGTCACCGGCAGCGAGACCAAGGCCCAGCAGATCGCCCGGGACGGCGGGTCCTATGCGTTCGCGCAGATCACCCAGCGCGGCAAGGACCAGGCCGCGAAGGCCGCCGAGCGGCAGCTGAAGGAAGCCCGGCGGAAGGCCGGCCGGGCCTCCTGACGCCGTTCGCACGGCCCGGCGGCGCCACCGCCGGGCCCGGCAGCCCGCCGCCTCAGCAGCAGCCGGCCCCCGGCAGCGTCCGCTTGTTCCGCGCCTCCTGGTTGCGCGCCATCAGCAGCGCGTCGGCCGGATAGCCGACCTCCTCCAGCGTCAGCCCGTGCGGCCGTACGACATGCACCGCGGAGTCCCGTACGCCCGCGGCCAGCACCTTCCCCGGCCAGTCCGGCGCCCGGTGCCCGTCCCCGACGAACAGCATCGCCCCCACCAGCGACCGCACCATGTTGTGGCAGAAGGCATCCGCCCGCACGGTCGCCGTGATGATCCCGTCCGCGCCCCGCTCCCAGCTGAGCTCCTGGAGGGTGCGGATGGTCGTCGCGCCCTCCCGCCGCTTGCAGTACGCCGCGAAGTCGTGCTCCCCCAGCAGCGGCCGCGACGCCTCGTTCATGGCGTCGACGTCCAGCTCCCAGTCGTGCCACAGCACATGGCTGCGCAGCAGCGGGTCCACTCCCCCGTGGTGGTCGGTCACCCGGTAGGCATAGCGCCGCCAGATCGCCGAGAACCGCGCATTGAAGCCGTACGGCGCCTCAGCGACCCGCCACACCCGCACGTCCTTCGGCAGCCGCCCGGCCAGCCGCCGCAGCAGCTTGTCCGCATGCTCGGCCCACACCTCCGCCGGCAGGTCCACATGCGCGACCTGGCCCCGCGCATGCACCCCCGCATCCGTCCGCCCGGCGACGGTGAGCTCATAGGTCTCCTTGGACCGCGTCACCGTGCGCAGCGCGTCCTCGATCTCCCCCTGCACCGTCCGCCGGCCGCCGGCCTGCTTGGCCCACCCGGAAAACTCCGCTCCGTCGTACGACAGGTCCAGCCGCACCCGTACGAACCCGGGCTCCACTTCGTCACTCACGACAGCAATCCTCCCTCACGCCACGCGCGGGCCGTTCCGCACGGGCACACCGGCCGGGCCCGGGCATCCCGCACCACCGGCAGCACGCCCCGGGCAGACGAAAGCGGGCCCGCCCCGAAGGGCGGACCCGCTCACCGCGAGACGGTGCCTCAGGCGTCCTTGGACTCCTCGGCCGGAGCCTCGGTGGCCTCCGCGGCAGCCTCGGCGTCCTTGGCCGCACGCTTGGTCGCGGCCTCGGCCTCACCGGTGGCCTGCTGGGCCACGGTCAGCGCCTCCACCAGCTCGATGACGGCCATGGGCGCGTTGTCGCCACGGCGGTTACCGATCTTGGTGATACGGGTGTAGCCACCCGGGCGGTTCTCGAACCGCGGGGCGATCTCGGTGAACAGCGTGTGGACGACGCTCTTGTCCGAGATCAGCTGCATGACCTGGCGGCGGTTGTGCAGGTCCGCCTTCTTCGCCTTGGTCACCAGGCGCTCCGCGTACGGACGCAGACGACGGGCCTTGGCCTCGGTCGTCGTGATGCGGCCGTGCTCGAAGAGAGCGGTGGCCAGGTTGCGCAGCATCAGACGCTCGTGCGCGGCGCTGCCGCCCAGACGGGCACCCTTGGCGGGCTTCGGCATTTCTTTCTCCTTGGTATCTGCCCCGGCCGTATCAGGTACCGGGGTCAGGACCCGGTGAGCGGTTGCTCACCGGCAACAACCAGCGCCCCGTAAGGGGCGCGGGGAACTGCGCGACCAGCCACAGCGGCCGCGCAGTCACAATCCGGCTGTCTCGACCGAGCTCTTAGTACTGCTCGGTCTCGACGAACCCGGCGTCCGCGTCATCGTCCGCGCCGAAGGCGTCCGCCGCAGCCGTCGGGTCGAATCCGGGCGGGCTGTCCTTGAGCGCCAGGCCCATGCCGGCCAGCTTCGCCTTGACCTCGTCGATCGACTTCGCACCGAAGTTGCGGATGTCGAGCAGGTCGGCCTCGGAGCGCGCCACGAGCTCACCCACGGAGTGGATGCCCTCACGCTTGAGGCAGTTGTACGAGCGGACCGTGAGCTCCAGCTCCTCGATCGGCAGCGCCAGGTCGGCAGCGAGGGCGGCGTCCGTGGGGGACGGGCCCATGTCGATGCCCTCGGCGTCGATGTTGAGCTCGCGCGCCAGACCGAACAGCTCGACCAGGGTCTTACCGGCGGACGCCATGGCGTCACGCGGGCGCATGGCCTGCTTGGTCTCGACGTCGACGATCAGCTTGTCGAAGTCGGTGCGCTGCTCGACACGGGTCGCCTCGACCTTGTAGGTGACCTTGAGCACCGGCGAGTAGATGGAGTCGACCGGGATACGGCCGATCTCCTGGCCCACCTGCTTGTTCTGGACGGCGGAGACATAGCCGCGACCGCGCTCGACGGTCAGCTCCATCTCCAGCTTGCCCTTGCCGTTGAGGGTCGCGAGGACCAGGTCGGGGTTGTGCACCTCGACACCGGCCGGCGGCGCGATGTCCGCGGCGGTGACCAGACCCGGGCCCTGCTTGCGCAGGTACATCACGACGGGCTCGTCGTGCTCCGAGGAGACGACCAGCTGCTTGATGTTCAGGATGAGGTCGGTGACGTCCTCCTTGACGCCCGGCACGGTGGTGAACTCGTGCAGGACACCGTCGATCCGGATGCTGGTCACGGCAGCACCGGGGATCGAGGAGAGGAGGGTACGACGCAGGGAGTTACCGAGGGTGTAGCCGAAGCCCGGCTCCAGCGGCTCGATCACGAACCGGGAGCGGTATTCGTCGACGACCTCTTCGGTCAACGAGGGACGCTGAGCAATCAGCATGGTGTTTGATCCTTCAGTCGTGGACGCCCGCTATTTGACGCCCGCTGTACTGACAAGGGTACGGGCGGCACGGCGCAAAACGCTCCGTACCGCCCCCACCGGTCAGCTCTTACTTGGAGTAGAGCTCAACGATCAGCTGCTCCTGCACCTGGGTGTCGATCACCTGGCGCTCGGGCATGCTGTGCACGAGAATCCGCAGGTTCGACGGAATCGCTTCCAGCCAGGCCGGAACCGTCTTCTCGCCGGCCTCGGCCTTGGCCACCTCGAAGGGGGTCAGGTTCCGAGAGCCCTCGCGGACCTCGACGATGTCGTTCACGGAAACACGAGCCGACGGGATGTCGGTCTTGCGGCCGTTCACGTTGATGTGTCCGTGACGGACCAGCTGACGGGCGTGGTCGCGGGACTTGGCAAAGCCGGCCCGGTAGACCACGTTGTCGAGGCGGGTCTCAAGGATGCGCAGAAGGTTCTCACCGGTCTTGCCGGTCTTCTGGTTCGCTTCCTTGTAGTAGTTCACGAACTGCTTCTCAAGGACACCGTAGATGCGGCTGCACTTCTGCTTCTCACGAAGCTGGAGCAGGTACTCGCTGTCCTTGGTGCGCCCGCGACCGTGCTCACCCGGGGGGTAAGGACGGATCTCGATCGGGCACTTTGCGCTCTCGCACTTGCTCCCCTTGAGGAAGAGCTTCTGCTTCTCCCGACGGCAACGCTTGCAGTCGGCCCCGGTGTAACGCGCCATTGTCTAGTTGTCTCCTACTTCAGGTGGTCAGACGCGGCGACGCTTGGGCGGGCGGCATCCGTTGTGCGGGGTGGGGGTGACGTCCTGGATCGAACCCACCTCGAGGCCGGTGGCCTGGAGGGAGCGGATCGCGGTCTCACGGCCGGAGCCGGGACCCTTGACGAAGACGTCGACCTTGCGCATGCCGTGCTCCTGCGCGCGGCGGGCGGCCGACTCGGCGGCCATCTGCGCGGCGAAGGGGGTGGACTTGCGCGAGCCCTTGAAGCCGACGTGGCCGGCAGAGGCCCAAGAGATCACGTTGCCCGTGGGGTCCGTGATCGAAACGATCGTGTTGTTGAACGTGCTCTTGATGTGAGCGTGCCCGTGGGCGACGTTCTTCTTCTCCTTGCGGCGCACCTTCTTGGCGCCGGCCGTACGGCCCTTCGGAGGCATTCATTACTCCCGTGGAGGTGGTCGGTCCTACAGCGAAGACCGCTGGTGAGCGTCCTGCTGAGGACTACTTCTTGCCCGGCTTCTTCTTGCCGGCGATCGCGCGACGCGGACCCTTGCGGGTACGGGCGTTCGTGCTGGTGCGCTGACCGTGCACCGGCAGACCGCGGCGGTGACGCAGACCCTGGTAGCAGCCGATCTCGACCTTGCGGCGGATGTCGGCCTGGATCTCGCGACGGAGGTCACCCTCGGTCTTGAGGTTGTTGTCCACGTACTCGCGGATCTTGACGAGGTCTTCCTCGGCCAGGTCGCGAACACGGGTGTCCGGGTTCACGCCGGTGGCGGCGAGAGTCTGCTGCGACAGCGTCCGCCCGATACCGAAGACGTAGGTGAGGGCGACCTCCACGCGCTTTTCGCGCGGGAGATCAACGCCTGCGAGGCGTGCCATTGATGTGGCTCCTGATGGCTATTCGGAGGTCTTCCGCAGCACCGTTCCCGTAAGACTCTTCAGAATTACGAGCCGGGTCCCCGGCCTCCGAGCCGGGGGTGTCGTCCCACGCGAGGATGCGGGGGTCGGGTGACTGCGTATGTACGTATGTGTTGCGTCGCGCGAAAACTGCGAAATGCAGGTGGTCGGCGTGCGTCAGCCCTGGCGCTGCTTGTGGCGCAGGTTGTCGCAGATGACCATGACCCGGCCGTGGCGGCGGATCACCTTGCACTTGTCGCAGATCTTCTTGACGCTCGGCTTGACCTTCATGGGATGTGAGGTTCTCCGGGTCAGTGCCGTCACCCCACGGGAGCGGGGCGCCGACAAGATCTACTTGTAGCGGTAGACGATCCGGCCACGCGTCAGGTCGTAGGGAGAGAGCTCCACGACGACCCGGTCATCCGGGAGGATACGGATGTAGTGCATCCGCATCTTGCCGCTGATGTGCGCGAGGACCTTGTGACCGTTCTGGAGCTCCACCTTGAACATGGCGTTCGGGAGGGACTCGATCACGGTGCCCTCGATTTCGATGGCACCTTGCTTCTTGGCCACGCTTCGCCCTTCGAATCGGCTACCTTGATCGACACGCCCGCACCACGCCCTCGACCAAGAGGGCATACGGATGCACGAGAGTCGACGCGTCAGTCTACGTCAGCGCCTAGGAAAAGACGAATCCTGGATTATTGCCCAGCCGGCGTGATCCTTACGCCACAAGGGCGGCCGACGCCTCGGAACCCGGCTCACGCCAGGGGGTCGGGTGCCGCCGTGATCCCCAGCTCGGCCAGCTTGGCCTTGCCGCCGTCCGGCGCGGTGAGCACCAGCGGGCCGTCCTCGGTCAGCGCGACCGAGTGCTCCCAGTGCGAGGACCAGCTGCCGTCGTTCGACTTGACCGTCCAGTCGTCGTCGAGGACGTGGGTCTTGGCCGTGCCGAGATTGACCATCGGCTCGATCGCGATGCAGAAGCCGGGCACCAGCTTGGGGCCGCGGCCGCGCTTGCGGTCGACGTAGTTCAGCAGATGCGGGTCCATGTGCATCTGCGAGCCGATGCCGTGGCCGCCGTAGTCCTCGACGATGCCGTACTTGCCGCTGGCGGGACGGGGCTGGCGGCGGATGTAGCCCTCGATCGCCTTGGAGATGTCGACCAGCCGGTTACCCTTCGCGACCGCGGCGATACCGGCCCACATGGACTCCTCGGTGACCCGGCTCAGCTCGACCAGCTCCGTCGAGTGACCGGAGCCGACGAAGGCGGTGTACGCGGCGTCGCCGTGCCAGCCGTCGATGATCGCGCCGCAGTCGATGGAGATGATGTCGCCGTCCTGCAGCACCGTCTCGGCGTCCGGGATGCCGTGGACCACGACGTCGTTCACCGAGGTGCAGATCGTCGCCGGGAAGCCGCCGTAACCGAGGAAGTTCGACTTCGCTCCGTGCTCGGCGAGCACCTTGCGGGCCGCGTCGTCCAGGTCCTTGGTCGTGGCGCCCGGCACCGCGACCTCCCGGGTCGCCGCGTGGATGGCGGCGACCACCAGCCCCGCCTCGCGCATCTTCGCGATCTGCTCGGGGGTCTTGATCTCCACCATTACGGCCTTCCTTTGCGGCTGGGCCGCCGCCGCTCCCACGGTGGTGGCCGACCGCCGCTGTGTCTCACTCGATGGTCGCTGCCTACGGTAACCGGTCCGGAGCCGGGCGGCCCGCCCCCGGATACACCGCGGCCGCGGTACCCCGTAAGGGCACCGCGGCCGTGCGGCCTGCTGCTTATGCGCCGCGCTGGAGGGCGTCCATCGCGCGCTTGGTGACCTCTTCGACCTTGCCGAGGGCCGGGATCGTGACGACCAGATCCTGGTCCTTGTAGTAGTCGATGATCGGCTCGGTCTCCGTGTGGTAGACCTCCAGCCGCTTGCGGACGGTCTCCTCACGGTCGTCGTCCCGCTGGTACAGCTCGCCGCCGCAGACGTCACAGACGCCCTCGGCCTTGGGCTTGTTGTACTCGGCGTGGAAGACGTGGCTGGAGTCGTTGCGGCAGATGCGCCGGCCGGCGATCCGCTTGACGACCTCCTCCTCGGGGACCTCCAGGTCCAACACGGCGTCCAGCGTAAGGCCGTTGTTCTTGAGGTACTCGTCCAGCGCCTCGGCCTGGCCGAGGTTGCGCGGGAAGCCGTCGAGGAGGAAACCCTCGGCGGCGTCGGCCTGCTCCATACGGTCCTCGGCCATCCCGATGGTCACCGAGTCGGGGACCAGATTGCCGGCGTCCATGTACGACTTCGCCTCGACACCCAGGGGCGTGCCCTGACTGATGTTGGCGCGGAACAGGTCCCCCGTGGAGATGTGCGGGATCGCGAGGTTCTTGGCAAGGTACGCAGCCTGCGTACCCTTGCCGGCCCCCGGGGGTCCGACGAGGACGATTCGCATCAGCGGAGGAACCCTTCGTAGTTGCGCTGCTGAAGCTGGCTCTCGATCTGCTTCACGGTCTCCAGGCCCACACCCACGATGATGAGGATGCTCGTCCCGCCGAACGGGAAGTTCTGGTTCGCGTTGAAAAGCACCAACGCCACTGTTGGTACGAGCGCGATCAGCCCCAGGTACAGCGAGCCCGGCCACGTGATCCGGTTGAGCACGTAGCTGAGGTACTCGGCCGTCGGGCGACCAGCCCGGATACCCGGGATGAAGCCACCATACTTCTTCATGTTGTCGGCAACTTCTTCGGGGTTGAAGCTGATGGCGACGTAGAAGAAGGCGAAGAACACGATCAGCAGGAAGTACGTAACGATGTAAACCGGGTGGTTTCCCTTGGTGAAGTTGGTGGCGATCCAGGTCGCCCATGCCGCCTTCGACCCGCTGAACTGTGCGACGAGGGCTGGAATGTAGAGCAGCGATGACGCGAAGATGACGGGAATCACACCCGCCTGATTCACCTTGAGCGGGATGTACGTGGACGTACCGCCATAGGACCGGCGGCCGATCATCCGCTTCGCGTACTGCACCGGAATGCGCCGCTGGGCCTGCTCGACGAAGACGACCAGGGCGACCATCGCCAGACCGACCGCGATCACCGCGAAGAACTCGATCCAGCCGTCGGCCAGCTTGCCGGTGAGCTTGATCTGCCACAGGGCGCCCGGGAAGCCGGCGGCGATCGAGATGAACATCAGGATCGACATGCCGTTGCCGATACCGCGGTCGGTGACGAGCTCGCCGAGCCACATGATCAGGCCGGTGCCGGCGGTCATCGTGATGACCATGGTGATGGTGGTGAAGATCGAGTCGCTGGGCACGATCTCACTGGCGACCGGGCAGCTCTGGAACAGCGCACCGCTGCGGGCGGTGGCCACCAGGCCGGTGCCCTGCAGGATGGCGAGCGCCACGGTCAGATAGCGGGTGTACTGGGTGATCTTCGCCTGGCCGGACTGCCCCTCTTTCTTGAGGGCTTCCAGCCGCGGAATCACCACGGTCAGCAGCTGGAGAATGATGCTCGCCGTGATGTACGGCATGATCCCCAGCGCGAAGATCGTGATCTGCAGCAGCGCACCACCGCTGAACATGTTCACCAGGGCGAACAACCCGCTGTTGCCGCCGGCCTGCTTCATGCAGGTCTCGACGTTCGCGTAGTTCACCCCGGGGACCGGGACATGGGCGCCGATCCGGTAGAGCACGATGATGCCCAACGTGAACAGCAGCTTCTTGCGCAGGTCGGGCGTCTTGAACGCTCGGGCGAACGCGGTGAGCACGGTGCCTCCTGCGCCTCCCGCCTTGAATGCGAGAGGTGACGGTCTTGAGGATCGACGAATAGTGAGCGGCCAAACCACGCGGACACGGCCCACGCGGCGGGGACCGGGGCCCGGGGCCCCGGAAATAACGGTCCATGCCACCTTACCGGCGACGGAACCCCCGTGGAACGACCAACCGGGGATGCCCCATTCGCTGGGCATCCCCGGTCAGTTGAAGCAACGAACTCAGATGAGCTCGGTGACGCTGCCGCCGGCAGCGGCGATCTTCTCCTTGGCGGAGCCGGAAACGGCGTCAACCGAAACCTGCAGCGCCACGGAGACCTCGCCCTGGCCCAGGACCTTGACGAGCTCGTTCTTGCGCACCGCGCCCTTGGCGACCAGATCGGCCACCGTGACCTCGCCACCCTGCGGGTAGAGCTCGGCCAGCTTGGCCAGGTTCACGACCTGGAACTGCTTGTGAGCGGGGTTCTTGAAGCCCTTCAGCTTCGGGAGGCGCATGTGGAGGGGCATCTGCCCGCCCTCGAAGCGCTCCGGAACCTGGTAACGGGCCTTCGTGCCCTTGGTACCACGACCAGCGGTCTTACCCTTGGACGCCTCACCACGACCGACACGGGTCTTGGCGGTCTTGGCGCCCGGGGCGGGCCGGAGGTTGTGGACCTTCAGCGGGTTGTTCTCCGCCATGTCAGTCGACCTCCTCAACCGTCACGAGGTGGCGGACGGTGTGCACCATGCCGCGGAACTCGGGGCGGTCCTCCTTGACAACCACGTCGTTGAGCCGCTTGAGGCCCAGCGAACGGAGGGTGTCGCGGTGGTTCTGCTTGCTACCGATGTAGGACTTCGTCTGCGTGATCTTGAGGTGCGCCATTACGCGGTCACCCCAGCACGCGCCCGCAGCAGAGCGGCGGGAGCAACGTCCTCCAGCGGCAGGCCACGACGGGCCGCGATCTCCTCGGGGCGCTGCAGGCCCTGAAGCGCGGTCACCGTGGCGTGCACGATGTTGATCGGGTTGGACGAGCCGAGCGACTTGCTCAGCACGTCGTGGATGCCCGCGCACTCCAGAACGGCACGCACGGGGCCACCGGCGATCACACCGGTACCGGGGGAAGCCGGCTTGAGCAGGACGACGCCCGCAGCCTTCTCGCCCTGGATCGGGTGCGGGATGGTGCCCTGGATACGGGGGACCTTGAAGAAGTTCTTCTTGGCCTCTTCCACGCCCTTGGCGATGGCAGCCGGAACTTCCTTGGCCTTGCCGTAACCGACACCTACGGTGCCGTCACCGTCGCCCACCACGACCAGCGCGGTGAAGCTGAAGCGACGACCACCCTTGACAACCTTGGCGACGCGGTTGATCGCGACAACGCGCTCAACGTACGCGGTCTTCTCGGCGGCAGCGCCACCGTCGCGACCCTTCCGGTCCCGCCGCTCGCCGCCACCGGCACCGCTCCCGCGGCGCTGGGGTCCAGCCATTGGATTTACCTCTCTCTGTTACGTCCGCTAGCTCCGGAACCGGGGCTTAGAACTTCAGCCCGGCTTCGCGGGCGGCGTCGGCCAGAGCGGCAATCCGCCCGGCGTACTGCTTGCCACCACGGTCGAACACGACGGCCTCGACACCGGCGGCCTTGGCACGCTCAGCGACCAGGGAGCCGACCTTCTGGGCCTGGGCGCTCTTGTCGCCCTCGCCACCACGGATCGACGCGTCCAGGCTCGACGCCGAGGCCAGCGTGTGGCCCTGGATGTCGTCGATGACCTGCGCGGTGATGCCACGGTTGGTCCGCGTCACCACCAGACGCGGACGCTCCGGGGTACCCGAAATCCGCTTACGGATGCGGATGTGGCGACGCTTGGCGGCGGCGCGCTTGTAAGCGTCACCCTTCGCGATCTTCACACCGTATGCCATGGCTTACTTACCAGCCTTTCCGACCTTGCGGCGGATGACCTCGCCGGCGTACTTGACGCCCTTGGCCTTGTACGGGTCAGGCTTGCGCAGCTTGCGGATGTTCGCCGCCACCTCGCCGACCTTCTGCTTGTCGATCCCCTCGACACTGAGCTTGGTCGGGGACTCGACCTTGAAGGAGATGCCCTCGGGCGCCTCGACGACGATGGGGTGGCTGTAGCCCAGCGCGAACTCCAGGTTGGAGCCCTTCGCCTGAACGCGGTAGCCGACACCGCTGATCTCGAGCGCCTTAGTGTGCCCCTGGGTCACGCCGGTGATCATGTTCGCCACCAGCGTGCGGGACAGGCCGTGCAGGGCCTTGTTCTGACGCTCGTCGTTCGGGCGGGAGACGTTGATCACGCCGTCCTCACCCTTGGCGACCTCGATGGGCGCCGAGACGGTGAGCGAGAGGGAACCCTTGGGGCCCTTCACCGCGACCGTGCGGCCCTCGATGGTGACGTCCACACCAGCGGGAACCTGGATGGGCAGCTTGCCAATGCGCGACATTAGCTATTCCTCCGTTCCCTGGTTACCAGACGTAGGCGAGGACTTCCCCACCCACGCCCTTCTTGCTGGCCTGCTGACCGGTCAGGAGACCGTGGGACGTGGAGATGATCGCCACGCCCAGGCCGCCGAGGACCTTCGGCAGGTTGGTGGACTTTGCGTAGACCCGGAGGCCCGGCTTCGAGATCCGCTTGATGCCGGCGATCGAGCGCTCGCGGTTCGGGCCGAACTTCAGCTCGAGGACGAGGTTCTTGCCAACCTCTGCGTCCTCGACACGCCAGCCGGTGATGTAACCCTCCTGCTGGAGGATCTCCGCGATGTGCGACTTGATCTTGCTGTGCGGCATCACGACGGTGTCGTGGTACGCCGAGTTCGCGTTCCGCAGACGGGTCAGCATGTCTGCGATGGGATCAGTCATGGTCATGAATTGGCCTTCGGCCTCTCTCGCCGGGGTTTCCTATGTGCGCCATCCCTCTCCCCGATCAGAGTCGGGACGGGTGCGGCGCGGGGACCTACGGCGTAGTAAGCGACGTTATGCGGGCTCGGCCCGCGGTCGGTCTCGGGCGGCGGGGCGCCCAAACCCTTCTAGCCTACGGGACAGAAGGGGTGGGGCGCCCGCCGACCGAATGCTTACCGAGAGCTTCTGGTCATCCCAACTAAGGGATTACCAGGAGCTCTTGGTCACGCCCGGCAGCTCGCCACGGTGAGCCATCTCACGAAGGCACACGCGGCACAGGCCGAACTTGCGGTAGACGGAGTGCGGACGGCCGCAGCGCTGGCAGCGCGTGTACGCACGCACACCGAACTTCGGCTTGCGAGCAGCCTTGGCAATCAGAGCCTTCTTCGCCATCTCGCTCACGCCTCCTTGAACGGGAAGCCGAGGTGACGAAGGAGGGCGCGGCCCTCGTCGTCGTTGGTCGCCGTGGTGACCACGGTGATGTCCATACCCCGGGTGCGGTCGATCTTGTCCTGGTCGATCTCGTGGAACATGACCTGCTCCGTGAGACCGAAGGTGTAGTTGCCCCGGCCGTCGAACTGCTTCGGGGACAGACCACGGAAGTCGCGGATGCGCGGCAGCGCGAGCGACAGCAGACGGTCCAGGAACTCCCACATGCGGTCACCGCGGAGGGTGACGTGGGCACCGATCGGCTGGCCCTCACGCAGCTTGAACTGCGCGATGGACTTACGGGCCTTGGTGACGGCCGGCTTCTGGCCGGTGATCGTGGTGAGGTCGCGGATGGCGCCCTCGATCAGCTTGGAGTCGCGGGCGGCGTCGCCCACACCCATGTTGACCACGATCTTGGTCAGACCGGGGATCTGCATGACGTTCTCGAGCGAGAACTCGTCCTTCAGCTTCCCGGCGATCTCTTCGCGGTAGCGCGTCTTGAGACGCGGCGCGTTGGTGGTGGCAGTCATCAGATGTCCTCACCGGTCCGCTTGGCAACGCGGATCTTGTTGCCCTCGTCGTCGAAGCGGTATCCGACGCGGGTGACGACCTTGTTCCCGTCCTTCTCCACGACCAGCTGAACGTTGCTGACGTGGACCGGAGCCTCGGTCGTCACGATGCCGCCGGTCTTCGACCCACGAGCGGTCTGTCCGGCCTTGGTGTGCTTCTTGACCCGGTTGACACCCTCGACCAGGACGCGGTCCTCGCGGGGGAAGGCCTGGATGACCTTGCCCTGCTTGCCCTTGTCCTTACCGGTGATGACCTGGACCAGGTCGCCCTTCTTGATCTTCATCGGTTACAGCACCTCCGGCGCGAGCGAGATGATCTTCATGAACTTCTTCTCGCGCAGCTCCCGGCCCACGGGGCCGAAGATGCGGGTGCCGCGGGGGTCGCCATCGTTCTTGAGGATGACGGCCGCGTTCTCGTCGAAGCGGATGTACGAGCCGTCCGGACGGCGGCGCTCCTTGACGGTGCGAACGATGACCGCCTTGACGACGTCACCCTTCTTCACGTTGCCACCGGGGATCGCATCCTTGACGGTGGCGACGATGACGTCACCGATGCCCGCGTAGCGGCGACCGGAACCACCGAGAACACGGATGCAAAGGATCTCCTTCGCACCAGTGTTGTCGGCGACACGCAGTCGCGACTCCTGCTGGATCACGTCTATCTCCTGAATGTCTGCCGGTTCCCGGCGAGAAGCGCGAGTGCTTCGCGCTTCTCGCCGAGCCTGGCGGAACTGTTCCTAGGGGGTCCCCCTAGGAGGGATTACTTGGCCTTCTCGAGGATCTCGACGATGCGCCAGCGCTTGGTGGCGGACAGCGGCCGGGTCTCCATCAGGAGGACGCGGTCGCCGACGCCGGCAGCGTTCTGCTCGTCGTGCGCCTTGAGCTTGTTCGTACGGCGGATGACCTTGCCGTACAGCGCGTGCTTGACGCGGTCCTCGACAGCGACGACGACGGTCTTGTCCATCTTGTCGCTGACGACGAGACCCTCACGGGTCTTGCGGAAACCGCGCTCGTTCGTCTCAGTCACATTCTTCTCGCTCATCAGGCGCTCTCCACCGTCTCGATGCCCAGCTCGCGCTCACGCATCAGGGTGTAGATCCGGGCGATGTCCTTGCGGACGGCCTTCAGCCGGCCGTGGTTCTCGAGCTGTCCGGTCGCCGCCTGGAAGCGGAGGTTGAACAGCTCCTCCTTGGCCTCACGAAGCTTGCCGACGAGGTCCTCGTCATTCAGCTCGCGCAGCTCGGTCGCCTTGGTACCGGCCGCCATCACGACTCACCTGCCTCGCGCCGCACGATGCGGCACTTCATCGGAAGCTTGTGGGCGGCGCGGGTCAGCGCCTCCTTGGCAACCTTTTCGTTCGGGAAGGACAGCTCGAACATCACCCGACCGGGCTTGACGTTCGCGACCCACCACTCCGGAGAACCCTTACCGGAACCCATGCGGGTTTCGGCCGGCTTCTTCGTGAGCGGGCGGTCCGGGTAAATGTTGATCCAGACCTTGCCGCCACGCTTGATGTGACGGGTCATGGCGATACGAGCGGACTCGATCTGCCGGTTCGTCACGTAGGCCGGCGTCACTGCCTGGATGCCGTACTCACCGAAGGCCAGCTCGGTGCCACCCTTGGCCATACCACTGCGCTTCGGGTGGTGCTGCTTGCGGTGCTTGACCCTGCGAGGGATCAGCATGTCGGTCAGGCCTCCGTTCCGGGGGTCTCCGCCGGAGCAGCGGCTGCGGCCTCGGCCTTGGGGGCCTCGGCAGCGGCGCTCTGCTGCTGCGGCTTGCGGCCGCCGCGGCCACCGCGCTCGCCGCCACCGCGACGCGGGCGGTCGTTGCCGCCACCGCGGGCCGGGCGGTTACCCGCACGGGCGGCAGCGTTCTCGGCGCGAACCTCGGCGATGTTCTTGACGTCGCCCTTGTAGATCCAGACCTTCACACCGATGCGGCCGAAGGTGGTCTTGGCCTCGAAGAAGCCGTAGTCGACGTTCGCGCGGAGGGTGTGCAGGGGCACACGGCCCTCGCGGTAGAACTCCGAGCGGGACATCTCGGCGCCGCCGAGACGGCCACCGCACTGGATCTTGATGCCCTTGGCGCCGGCCTTCATCGTCGACTGCATGCTCTTACGCATGGCGCGACGGAAGGAGACGCGGGAGGACAGCTGCTCGGCGACGGCCTGGGCCACCAGCTGAGCGTCGGTCTCGGGGTTCTTGACCTCGAGGATGTTCAGCTGAACCTGCTTGCCGGTCAGCTTCTCCAGCTCGCCGCGGATGCGGTCCGCCTCGGCGCCGCGGCGGCCGATGACGATGCCCGGACGAGCGGTGTGGATGTCAACGCGGACGCGCTCACGGGTGCGCTCGATCTCCACCTTCGAGATACCGGCGCGCTCCATGCCCTTCGTCATCATGCGACGAATGGCGACGTCTTCCTTGACGTAGTCCTTGTACAGCTTGTCGGCGTACCAGCGGGACTTGAAGTCCGTGGTCACACCGAGGCGGAACCCGTGCGGGTTTACCTTCTGGCCCATTACCGGGTTCCTTCCTTGCTGCTGACGACCACGGTGATGTGGCTGGTCCGCTTGCGGATCCGGTAGGCACGGCCCTGGGCACGCGGACGGAACCGCTTCAGGGTCGGGCCCTCGTCGACGTACGCCTCGGAAATAACGAGGCTGCCGGCGTCGGTGTGGTCGTAGTTGTGTGCAGCGTTGGCAATGGCGCTGTCCAGCACCTTGCCAACCGGCACGCTCGCGGCCTGCGGGGCGAAACGCAGGACCGCCTGAGCCTCCGTGGCATCCATGCCACGGATAAGGTCCACCACGCGGCGGGCCTTCATGGGCGTGACGCGGATGTACCGCGCCTGGGCCCTGGCTTCCATGGTTGTCCCTTCGGTGTCAGTCATAGTCTTCGCACTCCGGTCGATCAGCGACGACGCGACTTGCGGTCGTCCTTCTCGTGGCCGCGGAAGGTGCGGGTCGGCGCAAACTCGCCGAGCTTGTGGCCGACCATCGACTCGGTGACGAACACCGGGACGTGCTTGCGGCCGTCGTGCACCGCGATCGTGTGGCCGAGCATGGCCGGGACGATCATGGAGCGGCGGGACCAGGTCTTGATGACGTTCTTGGTGCCTGCATCGTTCTGACCATCCACCTTCTTGGAAAGGTGGTCGTCGACGAAGGGCCCCTTCTTGAGACTGCGCGGCATCTAAACCCGCTCCTAGCGCTTCTTGTTCGTCTTGCGGCGGCGGACGATGTACTTGTTGCTGGCCTTCTTCGGCGAGCGAGTACGACCCTCCTTCTGGCCCCAGGGCGAGACCGGGTGGCGACCACCGGAAGTCTTGCCCTCACCACCACCGTGCGGGTGGTCAACCGGGTTCATCACGACACCACGCACGGTCGGGCGGACGCCCTTCCAGCGCATACGGCCGGCCTTGCCCCAGTTGATGTTCGACTGCTCGGCGTTGCCGACCTCGCCGACGGTGGCGCGGCAGCGCACGTCGACCAGGCGGATCTCACCGGACGGCATACGAAGGTGGGCCATTGCGCCCTCCTTCGCCAGCAGCTGCACGGAGGCGCCGGCCGAGCGGGCGAACTTCGCACCGCCGCCCGGACGCAGCTCGATCGCGTGGATCGTCGTACCCACGGGGATGTGACGCAGCGGCAGGTTGTTGCCCGGCTTGATGTCGGCGCCAGGGCCGTTCTCAATCCGAGCACCCTGGGCCAGGCCACGGGGCGCGATGATGTAGCGCTTCTCGCCGTCTGCGTAGTGCAGGAGCGCGATGCGCGCGGTGCGGTTCGGGTCGTACTCGATGTGCGCGACCTTGGCCGGCACGCCGTCCTTGTCGTGACGACGGAAGTCGATCACTCGGTAGGCGCGCTTGTGGCCACCGCCCTGGTGGCGAACGGTCACACGACCGGCGTTGTTACGGCCGCCCTTGCTGTGCAGCGGGCGGACCAGCGACTTCTCCGGCGTGGACCGCGTGATCTCGACAAAGTCGGCGACGCTGGAGCCACGACGGCCCGGGGTCGTCGGCTTGTACTTGCGGATACCCATTTCTCAGTCCTCGTCCGATTCCGGACGACTCGGACTCCGTTAGGAGACCGGGCCGCCGAAGATGTCGATACGGTCGCCCTCGGCGAGGGTCACGATGGCGCGCTTGGTGTTCGCACGCTTGCCGTAACCGGTGCGGGTGCGCTTGCGCTTGCCCTGCCGGTTGATCGTGTTGACCCCGGTGACCTTGACCGAGAAGACCGCCTCGACGGCCTGCTTGATCTGGGTCTTGTTGCTGCCGGGCGCGACGATGAACGTGTACTTGTTCTCGTCCAGCAGCGCGTAGCTCTTCTCCGAGACAACCGGCTTGACGAGCACGTCACGCGGGTCCGAGAAGGTCTTGCTGGTGACGACGGCCTCAGTCATCAGGCGTCGCTCCCTTCGGTCTCAGCGGCCTTGGGGCCAGACACGAAGGACTCGAAGGCGGCCTTGGTGAAGACCACGTCGTCGGAGACGAGCACGTCGTACGTGTTCAGCTGGCCCGGCTCCAGGATGTGAACCTGGGGCAGGTTGCGGGCGGACAGCCACGCGGCCTCGTCGCTGCGCTCGACGACCAGGAGCACGTTCTTGCGCTCGCTGACCTTGCCGAGGAGAGTCTTGGCGGCCTTGGTGGAGATGTCGCCCTCGACCACGCCGGAAACGACGTGGATGCGGCTGTTGCGGGCCCGGTCGGTGAGGGCACCGCGCAGGGCGGCGGCCTTCATCTTCTTCGGGGTCCGCTGGCTGTAGTCACGCGGCACGGGGCCGTGGACGATGCCACCGCCGGCGAACTGCGGCGCACGGGTCGAACCCTGACGCGCCCGGCCGGTGCCCTTCTGGCGGTACGGCTTCTTGCCACCGCCGCGGACCTCGCCGCGAGTCTTGGTCTTGTGCGTGCCCTGACGGGCCGCGGCCAGCTGTGCGACAACGACCTGGTGGATCAGCGGAATGCTGACCTTCGCGTCGAAGATCTCCGTGGGGAGCTCGACGGTACCGGCCTTGTCGCCTGCCGGCGAAAGGATGTCAATGGTGCTCATCGGTTACCTCAGGCCCCCTTGGCCGCGGTACGGACCAGGACGAGGCCGCCGTTCGGACCAGGAACTGCGCCCTTGATGAGCAGCAGACCCTTCTCCGCGTCAACGGCGTGGACGGTCAGGTTCTGGGTGGTGACCCGCTCATTGCCCATACGGCCGGCCATCCGCATGCCCTTGAACACGCGGCCCGGGGTGGCACAGCCACCGATGGAGCCCGGCTTACGGTGCACACGGTGGGCACCGTGGGACGCCTTGCCGCCATGGAAGCCGTGACGCTTCATGACGCCGGCGAAGCCCTTGCCCTTGCTCTTGCCGGTCACGTCCACCTTGACGCCGGACTCGAAGGTCTCAGCGGTCAGCTCCTGGCCGAGGGTGTACTCGCCGGCATCGGGAGTACGGACCTCGACGAGGTGACGACGGGGGGTGACGTCGGCCTTCGCGAAGTGGCCCTTGAGGGGCTTGTTCACCTTGCGCGGGTCGATCTCGCCGAAGGCGATCTGGACGGAGTCGTAACCGTCCTGGTCATTGGTGCGCACCTGGGTAACGACACAGGGGCCGGCCTTGACCACAGTGACCGGGACGACACGGTTGTTCTCGTCCCAGACCTGGGTCATGCCGAGCTTCTCGCCCAGGATGCCCTTGATCTGCTTAGCCATCTCTTCCGCGCCTCTCAGAGCTTGATCTCGATGTCAACGCCGGCCGGAAGGTCCAGGCGCATCAGCGAGTCAACGGTCTTGGGCGTCGGGTCGAGGATGTCGATCAGGCGCTTGTGCGTGCGCATCTCGAAGTGCTCGCGCGAGTCCTTGTACTTGTGCGGCGACTTGATGACGCAGTACACGTTCTTTTCAGTGGGCAGCGGCACCGGGCCCGCGACCGACGCACCAGTGCGGGTCACCGTCTCGACGATCTTCTTCGCCGAGGAGTCGATGACCTCGTGGTCGTAGGCCTTGAGCCGGATGCGGATCTTCTGTCCCGCCATGGCTACTTCGTAGTCCTGTCTCTCGTAACGCTCTGGGACCCGGTGCGCTGCGCTCCCTGGGAAGCGCTGTTCTTCTCCGACCCACGCGGTCGGGCGTGTCGCACCCCTTCTCGTAAATCCCCACAAGGGGGATCCTTCAAGAAGGAGAAGGCAGGGGAAGAACACCCACCGGGCGCCTGGCCGAGGCACCCCGCTGACGCTTCCCGGAAGATTCCCGTATTTCCGGCCCTGAGAAGGGACGACGAATACCTGGGACTCGCTTCCAGTCCTCCCGGCGGGAGGCGCGCAGCATCGGCACTCAACCGAGCAACCTGGACAGTGTGCCACACGGGCGACACAGCTGGCCAACTGAAGCGGGAGAGACTACCCGACCGCCGGCCGCAGCGGAGCTCCGCGGGCAGCGGGCGCGTCGAATGGTCGCCGGCTCCTCTCCTGAGAAGCACTGGGCGACCTGTCTGAATCCAGCCAGCGATCATGCGTGCGGCCCTAAACTTCCTGGATGCCGCAGTGCGCCAAACGGCCGCGGTAAGCCCAGGCGGGGGAGGCCGGCAGATGACCAGTGCAGCCATGCGGACCGAGGCCGTGCCTGCGGACGGGGTGCCGGCCACCGGCCAGCTCGTGACCGTACGCAACCGTCAGTGGATCGTCACCGACGTGAGCCGTTCCTCAATCGCCGCGGAGGATCCCCGCCGCGCCGCCGGTGCCGCCGCCCCGCACCTCGTCGTACTCGTCTCCGTCGAGGACGACGCACACGACGAGGAGTTACGCGTGGTGTGGGAGCTGGAGCAGGGAGTGGTGGTCCACGCCTGGCCGGGCGCGTCGCAGCGCTCGGCAGGCGAACCGCCCAACGAGCTCCTCACCACGAACGGGCCACCGCCGCCCCGCGGCCGCGGATTCCGCGCCTCCGCGATCGACGTCGCACCGGCGCCCCGCCATTGCGTAGGACAGAGGGCACGTCGAGTGGCAAGCGGAGTCCTGGCAACGGATCAGCATGTCTCATAAGCAACTTGAGGAACCATTTTCCCAGCTGAGAGGGTCTTCCTAGAGTCAGACGGCCTTCAACGGGGGAAGTTCGCGTGGGTGTGGTACTGCCCGGCTGGGCAGATGAGATTCTCGACATCATCGGGGTGTCGTGGCCAAATGTCGACGAAGACGACTACCGCGATATGGCCGATGCCATGCGGGAGTTCGCCGACGACATCGACGGCGGCTCGAACGAAGCGCACCAAGCCATCCAGGGCCTGGTCTCGTCCGCCGGCGGCTCTCTCGCCGTCGAGGCACTGAACGCCCACTGGGGGAAGATCAACGGCACTCATCTCAGGAACCTCGGCGAGTGCGGTCGGCTGGCAGCCACAGCCATGGACGGCGTGGCGTTGCTCATCGAGGGCGCCAAGGTAGGTGCGATCGTTCAGCTCGGCATCCTCGCAGCAGAGGTGATTGCCGCCCAGGCAGCCGCCCCATTCACCCTCGGACTCTCGGAGATCGGCGCTCTGGCGGGGACGCAGGTCACTCGCCTCGCAGTACGCCGGATCTTCAAAGAGGTCTGCCAACAGGTCGCCGAGCAGGTCATCAGCATCGCCCTGACCCCCGTCGAGGAAGCGCTCGGCGCGATGGTGGGCGACTTGGTCGTGCAACTGGGCGCCAACGCTCTGGGAGTCCAGGACGGTGTAGACCTCGGGCACGCCGCGCAGGCAGGCAAGGGCGGGTTCAAACAGGGCGTCCAGCACGCCAAATCCTCGGCAAAGTCAGCAGCCGACAACCCGATGGAGTTGCTCAGCGCTGGTGGCAGCAGTGGTGGGGGCGGAGGCGGCGTCAGCAGCGGCGGCTTCAGCTTCGACCCCGATGAACACGACCGGGTGGTCACCGGACTGGAGAGTGCTGGCGGTACCTTCCGGAACAAGGCCGGCGGCAAAATCGGCCGAGCCAAGAGCCATCACGGCCGTACGCGCGGCAAAGACGCCATCGCCGACGCCGCGAACACGATGCTCGACAAGGTCATCGAGGGCATTGAGGACGGCGTTAAGAAGACCGCCCGACATCTCGACGACAACATGACCCGCGGTATCAAGCAGATGGCCAAGAACCATCACGAGAACGACCAGAAACTCTCCGACCACTTCAAGAGCCTCGGCAAGGACGACAAGAAGGACCCCAAGAAGCCGCGGTCCTCAGGCGGCAGTGGGCATGATGGCGGCGGGAACGGCGGCCAGTCCGGGGCTTCTGGTGGCAATCCCCGCCACTGGCACGGACGGAGCGCCGGAGAGATGAGGCATCATCGCCGCGACCCCGTCGATGTGTCCCATCTCAATGAGGACTCCCGAATGGAAATGCTGAGCAACGAGTCACGACGCTTGGCCGATGACGCGCGCAACGCCGACCCCAACAACCGGACACCGGGCGGCGACCGAAAAGCCGACGGTTGCGCAGGGAGTCTTTTGCATGACGGCACAGTGACGTCGCACACCAGCACCAATAAACGGAAACCCATCATCACTCCGGCAGATAAGAAACTGATCGACAAGGGTGAGATGGAGAAACCAAAACCGCAGACGAACCCAGAGGCCCATCCGGTAGTACAGCAGGTCCTCGATGACATCGCGTCGGACCCCACGATCGAGAGGGGGCGCGGACACGGGAACTGCGCCGAGGTCTCGCTTATATCCGACCGCTTGCATCAGTTGGATCCCGACGGCACACGCATCACCACGCCCGAGGAAGCGCGACAGGCGCTCACCGGCAGCGCGATACACACGCGGCAGATCGGGGAGGAGCGCGACCGGGAAACAGGTGAAATAACATTGGGGCATGGCGACTACAAGGCTCCCTGCCGTTCCTGTAGCTCGATGCTTCCCAAGCTGGGCGTGAGGCCCCACAGGTAATAGCGGGGCAGCAGCATGAAAGGATTTGACCATGTCGACTGGGCCGGCGCGTGAAGAAATCGATCAACTCTTGGCTGCCGCGGGATGGCATCCCGCTCGCGATATGTCCGACAAAGTGCCCGAGTTGACAGAGTTCGTGATTTCCGACCTGGCGGCGCACGACTGCCAACTCGAGCTGTTCCCAGAAGCGGAAGCGTTCCTGCGTTCCTACGGATTCTTGACCGTAGAGTTTCCCTACGATGCAGAACGCACGGACACGTTCAATACCTGCGCAAGGTTCTGCAGCGATAAGGCCGAAGAGATCTCCGAACTCATGGATGATCTGCAACAATCCGTTTTCCCCGTCGGCTGGGACAAAATGGAGAATGGGCTTGCCGTGATGACCCCCGACGAGCGCATGTTTTATATTCACCACTCGGGAACCTACTACGCAGGGACGGGAATACACGAAGTAATCTCCAGCCTGTACACCGGCCGTCTCCAGCCTATCGAGGATTATCATGTCTAACGTCGTTCCCGGCGTTGCTTCATCCTTGCTTGTGGGAAATCACGTCGTGAGCCACACGAACCTGAGTGGCGATGGAGAACCCAGACTGCACCCCGCCGTTCAGAATTACTTCGATGAACTTCTCATTGCGCAACGGGAGACGTTCCTCGGGTACTGCGCAGAATCCGCGTTGGTTTCCGACCAACTCTGGGAACTGGATTCCCGGCGTCCTGGACTTCCCCCAATCTCGCTGAACGAAGCGGCGCCGCACTTCGCCGGGGCAGCCATGGTCTCGAAGTTGATCAGGGATCACGGGGATCCGGATCACGGCCGCCCCACCGTGCCGTGTGGCGCTTGCCAGGGCCTTCTCGACCAGCTCGGCATCAGATTCATCGAGGGGTGACCGCACCATGGATGCTGAGCAGCATGAACGGGCGCTTCAAGGCGTCGCAGGGGTGTTGGCCAAAGCCGGTTGGTCACCCGGCAGGGAGACCGGCTCACCCTGTCACCTCGCCATCCTGGAAACCATCAGTACGGTCAGCCACCAGGGCAATGAGGCCTGGCAGCTCTTTCCCGCCGCCGAGAAAGCTCTCCAGGAGTTTCACGGGATCGAGCTGCTCCTTGTAGGGCCGGGTATCGAGGTAGCGCGGCACGGACTGGTGGTCGATCCGAGAGAGGGCCGGTTCGCGCTCTCGGCGATGCGGGATCTCACGGAGCGCATCGGAAGCAGACTCTTCCCGTTCGGCTCCTACGGCGATCACTCGGTAATCGCCGTGGACGAGCTGAGCAGGCTCTTTCTCTTGAATCACGGCGGCTGGTGGTTTCTCGGCGATAGCGTGCTGGCCGGTCTGACGACACTCATTCAGGGCCGCCGCCCGTACCGCGTTCGGGCGGACGGGACCTGGGGAGACGTACCGTCTCCGGCACCGGCAGGCTCCGCCGTCGATCACCCCGCCGGCCCGGCGGGCGCCGCGACCGAGAGAGACACGCAGCAAGCATTCGGATAGGGGGAAGGCGCGTCTCGAACGCCCTGGCACGAGTCCGCGGTGACGCCAAGCGCCGTCTGCGAGGGCTCAGCCGAGGCCATACGAGTCACAGCCCTGCCATGCAGGCTGTGCCAAGAAAAGCCCCTGGCGCCCTCTCCAAGGCCAGGAGAGGGCCGTGATGCCGCAAGGTTTACCCCCACCTCGAAATGGCCCGTTGCGGCCCGCATGGGTAATCCGCCCGCCCGCGTGGAAAAACTGCAAGACCGCCTGAACGTCAAGGAGCCCCGCCCACCTGATGGTGGACGGGGCTCCTTGTGAGCTCCGGGGAGCTACGACCGGATCAACCGGATCAGCGAAATTACTTCGTGATCTTGGTGACCTGGCCGGCACCGACGGTCCGGCCACCCTCACGGATGGCGAACTTCAGGCCCTCTTCCATCGCGACGGGCTGGATGAGCTCAACGGTCATCTCAGTGTTGTCGCCCGGCATGACCATCTCGGTGCCCTCGGGGAGGGTCACGACGCCGGTCACGTCCGTGGTACGGAAGTAGAACTGCGGGCGGTAGTTGTTGAAGAACGGGGTGTGACGGCCGCCCTCGTCCTTCGACAGGATGTACGCCTGGGCCTCGAAGGAGGTGTGCGGCGTGACCGAACCCGGCTTGATGATGACCTGGCCGCGCTCGACGTCCTCGCGCTTGATGCCGCGGAGGAGCAGACCGACGTTCTCACCGGCCTGGCCCTCGTCGAGGAGCTTCCGGAACATCTCGATACCGGTGACCGTGGTGGTGGTCTTCTCGGTCTTGATGCCGATGATGTCGACGGTCTCGTTGACCTTGAGGACACCACGCTCGATACGACCGGTGACAACGGTGCCACGGCCGGTGATCGTGAAGACGTCCTCGATCGGCATCAGGAACGGCTTGTCGACGTCGCGCTCGGGCTGCGGGATCGACTCGTCGACGGCGGCCATGAGCTTGAGGACGGAGTCGCCCCACTCCTTGTCGCCCTCGAGCGCCTTGAGCGCCGAGACCTTGACGACGGGAACGTCGTCGCCGGGGAACTCGTACTCGGAGAGGAGCTCACGGACCTCGAGCTCGACGAGCTCCAGGATCTCCTCGTCGTCCACCATGTCGGCCTTGTTCAGGGCGACAACGATGTACGGAACGCCGACCTGGCGGGCCAGGAGCACGTGCTCCTTGGTCTGCGGCATCGGGCCGTCGGTCGCGGCGACCACGAGGATGGCGCCGTCCATCTGCGCCGCACCCGTGATCATGTTCTTGATGTAGTCCGCGTGACCGGGGCAGTCGACGTGGGCGTAGTGACGGTTCTCCGTCTGGTACTCGACGTGCGCGATGGAGATGGTGATACCGCGCTGGCGCTCCTCAGGAGCCTTGTCGATCTGGTCGAAGGCCGAGGCCTCGTTCAGGTCCGGGTACGCGTCATGCAGCACCTTGGTAATGGCGGCCGTGAGGGTCGTCTTACCGTGGTCAATGTGACCGATGGTGCCGATGTTGACGTGCGGCTTAGTCCGCTCGAACTTCGCCTTCGCCACTGGGGTCCTCCTGTGGAGTGGTTCTGTACGCCTTACTCATCGGCGCCAGGTGATCTTTGCTGGGGTGCCGGCTGACGGGGCAATCCTCACGGTTGCGGGGATTGCCCCGTCAGACGGTGTCAAGCCTAAAGCGTGTTCCGACTCTCGGGAGACGGGACTTACTCGCCCTTGGCCTTCGCGATGATCTCCTCGGCGACGTTCCGGGGAACCTCGGCGTAGGAGTCGAACTGCATCGAGTAGCTTGCGCGACCCGACGTCTTGCTGCGGAGGTCTCCGACGTAGCCGAACATCTCCGAGAGCGGAACCAGGCCCACGACGAGCTTGGCGCCGCTGCGCTCCTCCATGGACTGGATCAGACCACGGCGGGAGTTGATGTCGCCGATCACGTCGCCCATGTAGTCCTCGGGCGTGGTGACCTCGACCTTCATCATCGGCTCGAGCAGGGCCGGGGAGGCCTTGCGGGCAGCCTCCTTGAAGGCCATCGAACCGGCGATCTTGAAGGCCATCTCGGACGAGTCGACCTCGTGGAAGGCACCGTCGAGGAGCGTGACCTTCACACCGGTCAGCGGGTAGCCGGCGAGAACACCGAACTCCATGGCCTCCTGGCAGCCCGCGTCCACGGACGGGATGTACTCCCGCGGGATACGGCCACCGGTGACCTTGTTCTCGAACTCGTACCCGTCGCCCTCGAGCGGCGCGATCGCGATCTGCACCTTCGCGAACTGGCCGGAACCACCAGTCTGCTTCTTGTGCGTGTAGTCGAGACGCTCGACCGGCTTGCGCAGGGTCTCGCGGTAGGCGACCTGCGGCTTGCCGACGTTGGCCTCGACCCGGAACTCGCGCTTCATACGGTCGACCAGCACGTCGAGGTGCAGCTCGCCCATACCCGCGATGATGGTCTGGCCGGTCTCCTCGTCGGTGTGCACCTGGAACGAGGGGTCCTCTTCGGCGAGACGCTGGATGGCGACACCCAGCTTCTCCTGGTCGCCCTTGGACTTGGGCTCAATGGCGACCTGGATGACCGGGGCCGGGAACTCCATCGACTCCAGGATGACCTGGTTGGCGGAGTCACAGAGGGTCTCACCGGTGGTGGTCTGCTTCAGACCCATGACGGCGACGATGTCACCGGCACCCACCGACTCGATCTCCTCACGCTTGTTCGCGTGCATCCGGTAGATCTTGCCGATGCGCTCCTTCTTGCCCTTCACCGAGTTCTGCACCTGCGAGCCGGCCTCAAGGCGGCCCGAGTACACCCGGATGAAGGTGAGCTTGCCCAGGTGGGGGTCGCTCGCAATCTTGAACGCCAGGGCGGAAAGCGGCTCGTCCTCGGACGGCTTGCGCTTGATGACCTCTTCCGGGTCGTTGACCGCGTGGCCCTCAATGGCCTCGACGTCCAACGGGGAGGGGAGGTAGCGCACGACCGCGTCGAGCAGCGGCTGCACACCCTTGTTCTTGAACGCGGTACCGCAGAACACCGGGGTGACGGTGGTGTTCTCGGCCTTGCCCGAAGCGATGGTGATCCGGCGGATCGCCGCGTAGAGCTGCTCCTCGGTGGGCTCCTGGCCCTCGAGGTACAGCTCCATGACCTCTTCATCGTTCTCGGCAACGGCTTCGAGCAGCTTGCCGCGCCACTCGTCGGCCGCCTCGATGTGGGTGTCCGGGATGTCGACGGTGTCGTACATCTCGCCCTTGGCAGCCTCGGCCGACCAGACCAGGGCCTTCATCGTGACGAGGTCGACGACACCCTTGAAGTCCATCTCGGTGCCGATCGGCAGCTGCATGACGATCGGGGTCGCGCCAAGGCGATCCGTGATCATGTCGACGCAGCGGTGGAACTCGGCACCCGTACGGTCGAGCTTGTTGACGAAGCAGATACGCGGCACGCCGTAGCGGTCCGCCTGACGCCAAACGGTCTCGGACTGGGGCTCGACACCGGCAACGCCGTCGAACACCGTCACCGCGCCGTCGAGCACGCGCAGCGAGCGCTCCACCTCGACCGTGAAGTCGACGTGGCCCGGGGTGTCGATGATGTTGATGGTGTTATCGACGTCTTCCAGCGGCCAGTGGCAGGTCGTCGCGGCAGACGTGATGGTGATGCCGCGCTCCTGCTCCTGCTCCATCCAGTCCATCGTGGCAGCGCCGTCGTGGACCTCACCGATCTTGTACGAAACACCGGTGTAGAACAGGATCCGCTCGGTGGTGGTCGTCTTGCCCGCGTCGATGTGGGCCATGATCCCAATATTGCGGACCTTGGCCAGGTCAAGCGAAGTGGTGGCCATAGTGGCTCAATCTTCTCTCGGTCTCGATGTGGGTTGCGACTACCAGCGGTAGTGCGCGAAGGCCTTGTTGGACTCGGCCATCTTGTGCGTGTCCTCACGCTTCTTGACCGAAGCGCCGAGGCCGTTGGAGGCGTCGAGCAGTTCGTTCATGAGGCGCTCGGTCATGGTCTTCTCGCGGCGGGCGCGGGAGTAGCCCACGAGCCAGCGGAGCGAGAGGGTGGCGGCGCGGCCGGGCTTGACCTCGACCGGGACCTGGTAGGTCGCGCCACCGACACGGCGGGACTTGACCTCAAGGGTCGGCTTGATGTTCTCGAGCGCGCGCTTGAGCGTGATGACCGGGTCGTTGCCGGTCTTCTCGCGCAGACCCTCCATGGCGCCGTAAACGATGCGCTCGGCGGTGGAGCGCTTTCCGTTCAGCAGCACCTTGTTGATGAGGGAGGTCACCAGAGGAGAACCGTAGACCGGGTCGATGATGACCGGGCGCTTCGGGGCGGGGCCCTTACGAGGCATTCTTACTTCTCCTTCTTGGCGCCGTAGCGGCTGCGAGCCTGCTTGCGGTTCTTGACGCCCTGCGTGTCGAGGGAGCCGCGGATGATCTTGTACCGAACACCCGGCAGGTCCTTCACACGACCACCACGCACGAGCACGATCGAGTGCTCCTGCAGGTTGTGGCCCTCACCCGGAATGTAAGCGGTGACCTCGATCCCGCTGGTCAGACGCACACGCGCGACCTTACGCAGGGCCGAGTTCGGCTTCTTCGGGGTGGTCGTGAAAACACGCGTGCAGACGCCACGGCGCTGGGGGGAACCCTCGAGCGCGGGCGTCTTGTTCTTCTCGACCTTGTCCTGCCGGCCCTTGCGGACCAGCTGCTGGATCGTAGGCACCGTTTCTCCGGTTTCTGTGTGCCAGTCTCGGTAAAGCTAACCTGGAACTTCCCCGACCCACGCGGTCGGGTGTGTCGAATACTGCAGTCCGATCCCTCGCTGGAACGAGCGTGGCGGCAGATTGCGGTGTCAAAACCTGGCTTCCGTACTGAGGGCACTCCCGGCCGGAAGCTCGGGAGATTGCGCGCACGGCAGCCCAGGGACACCCCAGGCACAAGGTCAGAGCGTACCTACCGCATTGGCTGCGGTCAAAACAAATGCACACGCGAAGGACACGCCGGACTCCACACGGCGTTGCGGCCACCGTAGTGCGATCTACGGCCGTACGGAAGAAGGCACCGCGTGCCCACTGCTGCCCCCGTACGGCCCACCCGAGGCCCCGGACGCGCCCTAGAGATGCGCCACGGCCAGGAGGACCGACAGCAGGAAGAACAGCGACCAGCCGCCGATGCCCAGCCAGCCGAGCACCAGCCCCGCGAGGGCCTGCCCGTCCCCGCGCTCGCCGGTGCGGCGGATCTCGGCGCGCGCCTTGTGTCCCAGGATCACGGCCGGGATCGCCGTCAGCCCCCACGTCACCGGCGTCATGATCCCGCAGACCAGCGCGCCGGTCGCCGAGCCGTTCGTCGACACCGGAGGCGGCATCTGCATCGGCATGAACGTCGCCGGCACCGGGCGCTGCGGCAGGAACTGCGCCTGCGGCACCGGTCCCTGCGGCAGATCCGCGACCAGCATCTGCAGTTCGGCATGGGTCTGTGCGTGGTAGGCCCGCGTGATCCGCTGCTCGTACTCCGGCTGTTGCAGCCGCCCCTCGGCGAACCCCGCCTTGAGCACATCGACCGCCCGCTCACGATCGGCGTGCGAGGCACGCATGACAGGCACCTGATTCGACGGCTGAACGGGCTGCCCACCCTGCCACGGCTGGAATGCCACTTCGCGAACCTCCCCCCGCTCGACAGTTCTCCCCATCTTCTCATCACAGACGCAGAGATGGGCAGACGAGTTCCCCCGCGCGGCCCACGACCGCGGATACCGCACGATGCCGGCGCCACACGCCGCAGGGCGGCCACCCCGTTAGGGATGGCCGCCCTGTTGCTGTCGTACGGACCAGGCTTACTGGTTGTACGGACCGTAGTCGTAGTCCTCCAGCGGGACCGCCTGGCCGGAGCCGGTGCCGAAGGGCGAGTAGTCGATGTCGTCGTAACCGACGGCCGAGTACATCGCGGCCTTGGCCTCCTCGGTGGGCTCGACCCGGATGTTGCGGTAGCGGGACAGGCCCGTACCGGCCGGGATGAGCTTACCGATGATGACGTTCTCCTTGAGGCCGATGAGCGAGTCGGACTTGGCGTTGATCGCCGCGTCCGTCAGCACTCGGGTCGTCTCCTGGAAGGAGGCGGCCGACAGCCAGGATTCCGTCGCCAGCGAAGCCTTGGTGATACCCATCAGCTGCGGACGGCCGGAGGCCGGGTGGCCACCCTCCGCCACGACCCGACGGTTCTCACCCTCGAACTTCGTGCGCTCCACCAGCTCGCCCGGCAGCAGCTCCGCGTCGCCGGACTCGATGATCGTCACACGGCGCAGCATCTGCCGGATGATGATCTCGATGTGCTTGTCGTGGATCGCCACGCCCTGGCTGTTGTAGACCTTCTGGACCTCGCCGACCAGGTGGACCTGGACGGCGCGCTGGCCGAGGATCCGCAGCACGTCGTGCGGGTTGACGGCACCCACGGTCAGCGGCTGGCCGACCGTGACGTGGTCGCCCTCGCCCACCAGGAGGCGGGCGCGCTTGGAGACGCCGTAGGCGGTCTCGTCGCTGCCGTCGTCCGGGGTGACGATGACCTTCTTGGTCTTCTCGGTCTCCTCGATCCGGACGCGGCCGGCCGCCTCCGAGATCGGGGCGACACCCTTGGGCGTACGGGCCTCGAAGAGCTCAACGACACGCGGCAGACCCAGGGTGATGTCGTCACCGGCCACACCACCGGTGTGGAAGGTACGCATCGTCAGCTGGGTGCCGGGCTCACCGATGGACTGGGCGGCGATGATGCCGACCGCCTCACCGATGTCGACCAGCTTGCCGGTGGCCAGCGAACGGCCGTAGCAGAAGGCACAGGTGCCGACCGCGGACTCACAGGTCAGGACCGAACGGGTCTTGACCTCCTCGACGCCCGCGTTGACCAGCGCGTCGATGAGCACGTCACCGAGGTCCACGTTGGCCGGCGCGACGACCTTGCCGTCGACGACGACGTCCTCGGCCAGCATCCGTGCGTAGACGCTGGACTCGACGTCGTCCGCCTTGCGCAGGACGCCGTCCGCACCCTTCGACGCGATGCGCAGCTTGAGGCCGCGCTCGGTGCCGCAGTCCTCCTCGCGAATGATGACGTCCTGGGAGACGTCGACCAGACGACGGGTGAGGTAACCGGAGTCGGCGGTACGAAGGGCGGTGTCCGCCAGACCCTTACGGGCACCGTGGGTGGAGATGAAGTACTCCAGCACGGACAGACCCTCGCGGAACGACGCCTTGATCGGACGCGGGATGGTCTCGTTCTTCGCGTTCGACACCAGACCACGCATACCGGCGATCTGCCGCATCTGCATCATGTTTCCTCGGGCACCCGAGTCAACCATCATGAAGATGGGGTTCGTCTTGGGGAAGTTCTCATTCATCGCCTCGGAGACCTCATTGGTCGCCTTGGTCCAGATGTTGATGAGTTCCTGCGTGCGCTCGTCCTTGGTGATCAGACCGCGCTCGTACTGCTTCTGGACCTTCTCGTCCTGGGCCTCGTAGCCCGCGACGATGGCCTTCTTGGCCTCCGGGACGACGATGTCCGAGACGGCGACGGTGACGCCGGAACGGGTCGCCCAGTGGAAGCCGGCCGCCTTCAGGTTGTCGAGCGTCGCCGCCACGATGACCTTCGGGTAGCGCTCTGCCAGGTCGTTGACGATCGCGGAGAGCTGCTTCTTGCCCACCGAGTAGTCGACGAACGGGTAGTCCTCGGGCAGCAGCTCGTTGAAGAGCGCACGGCCCAGGGTCGTCCGCAGCCGGAAGCTGTCACCGGGCTGCCACTCGGGCTCGCCCTCCTCCGGAAGCGGCGGGGTCCAGCCACGCGGCGGGACGGTGCCGATCGGGAAGCGGATGTCGACCTTCGCCTGGAGCGAGAGCTCCTTGGCGTCGAACGCCATGATCGCCTCGGCGGTCGAGCCGAACGCCCGGCCCTCACCGATGACCTTGCGCTCCTCTTCATCCGTGGTGAGGAAGAAGAGGCCGAGCACCATGTCCTGGGTCGGCATGGTGACCGGACGGCCGTCGGCCGGCTTGAGGATGTTGTTCGAGGACAGCATCAGGATGCGGGCCTCGGCCTGGGCCTCCGCGGACAGCGGGAGGTGGACGGCCATCTGGTCACCGTCGAAGTCCGCGTTGAACGCGGTGCAGACGAGCGGGTGAATCTGAATGGCCTTGCCCTCGACCAGCTGCGGCTCGAAGGCCTGGATGCCCAGACGGTGCAGGGTGGGTGCACGGTTCAGCAGCACCGGGTGCTCGGCGATGACCTCTTCGAGCACGTCGTAGACGACCGTGCGGCCGCGCTCGACCATGCGCTTCGCGCTCTTGATGTTCTGCGCGTGGTTGAGGTCCACCAGGCGCTTCATCACGAACGGCTTGAAGAGCTCCAGCGCCATGGCCTTGGGCAGACCACACTGGTGCAGCTTGAGCTGCGGGCCGACGACGATGACGGAACGCGCCGAGTAGTCGACTCGCTTGCCGAGCAGGTTCTGACGGAAGCGGCCCTGCTTACCCTTCAGCATGTCGCTGAGGGACTTCAGCGGGCGGTTACCGGGACCGGTGACCGGGCGACCGCGGCGGCCGTTGTCGAACAGCGCGTCGACGGCCTCCTGCAGCATCCGCTTCTCGTTGTTCACGATGATCTCGGGCGCGCCGAGGTCGAGAAGCCGCTTGAGGCGGTTGTTGCGGTTGATCACACGGCGGTACAGGTCGTTCAGGTCGGAGGTCGCGAAGCGGCCACCGTCCAGCTGCACCATCGGACGCAGGTCCGGCGGGATCACCGGGATGCAGTCCAGCACCATGCCCTTGGGGCTGTTGCGGGTCTGCAGGAAGGCGGAGACGACCTTGAGGCGCTTGAGCGCACGGGTCTTCTTCTGGCCCTTACCGGTACGGATGATCTCGCGGAGGCGCTCGGCCTCCTCGTCGAGGTCGAAGGTCTCCAGGCGCTTCTGCAGGGCAGCGGCACCCATGGAGCCGTCGAAGTACGTGCCGAAGCGGTCCCGCAGCTCGCGGTAGAGCAGCTCGTCGCCCTCGAGGTCCTGGACCTTGAGGTTCTTGAAGCGGTTCCAGACCTCGTCGAGACGGTCGATCTCGCGCTGCGCACGGTCGCGCAGCTGCTTCATCTCACGCTCGGCGCCCTCGCGCACCTTGCGGCGCACGTCCGCCTTGGCGCCCTCGGCCTCCAGCTCGGCCAGGTCGGTCTCGAGCTTCTTGGCGCGGGCCTCCAGGTCGGAGTCGCGGCGCTGCTCGATCTGCTGACGCTCGACGGAGACGTGCGCCTCCAGCGAGGGCAGGTCGCGCGTACGGCGCTCCTCGTCCACCCACGTGATCATGTAGGCGGCGAAGTAGATGACCTTCTCGAGGTCCTTGGGCGCGAGGTCCAGCAGGTAGCCCAGCCGGCTCGGCACGCCCTTGAAGTACCAGATGTGGGTGACGGGAGCGGCCAGCTCGATGTGGCCCATCCGCTCACGCCGCACCTTGGCGCGAGTGACCTCGACGCCGCAGCGCTCGCAGATGATGCCCTTGAAGCGGACGCGCTTGTACTTACCGCAGTAGCACTCCCAGTCCCGGGTCGGACCGAAGATCTTCTCGCAGAAGAGTCCGTCCTTTTCGGGCTTGAGCGTGCGGTAGTTGATGGTCTCGGGCTTCTTGACCTCGCCGTGGCTCCACTGACGGATGTCGTCAGCGGTAGCCAGACCGATCCGGAGCTCATCGAAGAAGTTGACGTCGAGCACTATGCGTCAATCCCTCTCAGGGTTGTAAGTCTTGGGGTCTGAAACGGGGGTCCTGGGGCCGGCCGGGGGAGCCATCACTGGCTCCCCGGCCGGACTCCCGTCAGACCTCTTCGACGCTGCTCGGCTCGCGCCGGGACAGGTCGATGCCGAGCTCCTCCGCAGCGCGGAAGACGTCCTCGTCGGTGTCGCGCATCTCGATGGACATGCCGTCCGAGGACAGCACCTCCACGTTGAGGCACAGGGACTGCATTTCCTTGATGAGCACCTTGAAGGACTCGGGAATGCCGGGCTCGGGGATGTTCTCGCCCTTGACGATGGCCTCGTAGACCTTCACGCGGCCGGTCACGTCGTCGGACTTGATCGTCAGCAGCTCCTGGAGGGCGTATGCGGCGCCGTATGCCTCCAGCGCCCACACCTCCATCTCACCGAACCGCTGGCCACCGAACTGAGCCTTACCACCCAGCGGCTGCTGGGTGATCATCGAGTACGGACCGGTCGAACGCGCGTGGAGCTTGTCGTCGACCAGGTGGTGCAGCTTGAGGATGTACATGTACCCGATCGAGATCGGGTCCGGGAACGGCTCACCGGAGCGGCCGTCGAACAGCCGGGCCTTGCCGGAGCCCTTGACCATCCGCTCGCCGTCACGGTTGGGGATCGTCGACTCGAAGAGACCGGAGATCTCGTCCTCGCGCGCACCGTCGAACACCGGGGTGGCGACGTTGGAACCGGCGGCGACCTCGTCCGCGCCGATGGAGTGGAGACGCTTCTTCCACTCCTCCTCGACGCCCTCGACCTTCCAGCCCTGGCTGGCGAGCCAGCCGAGGTGGATCTCCAGGACCTGACCCGGGTTCATTCGGGACGGGACACCCAGCGGGTTGAGGATGATGTCGACCGGGGTGCCGTCCTCCAGGAACGGCATGTCCTCGACCGGCAGGATCTTCGAGATGACGCCCTTGTTGCCGTGCCGGCCGGCGAGCTTGTCACCGTCGGTGATCTTGCGCTTCTGGGCGACGTAGACGCGGACCAGCTGGTTCACGCCCGGGGGCAGCTCGTCGCCCTCTTCGCGGTCGAAGACGCGGACGCCGATGACCTTGCCGATCTCACCGTGCGGCACCTTCAGCGAGGTGTCGCGCACCTCGCGCGCCTTCTCACCGAAGATCGCGCGGAGCAGGCGCTCCTCGGGGGTCAGCTCGGTCTCACCCTTGGGCGTGACCTTGCCGACGAGGATGTCGCCGGCGACGACCTCGGCACCGATCCGGATGATGCCGCGCTCGTCGAGGTCGGAGAGGACCTCCTCGGAGACGTTCGGGATGTCCCGGGTGATCTCCTCGGGGCCCAGCTTGGTGTCACGGGCGTCGACCTCGTGCTCCTCGATGTGGATCGAGGAGAGGACGTCGTCCTGCACGAGGCGCTGCGACAGGATGATCGCGTCCTCGTAGTTGTGGCCCTCCCACGGCATGAACGCGACGAGCAGGTTCTTGCCGAGCGCCATCTCGCCTTCGTCCGTGGACGGACCGTCGGCGAGGACCTGGCCCTCGATGACCCGCGCGCCCTCGTCCACGACGACCTTCTGATTGAAGGAGGTGCCCTGGTTGGAGCGGGTGAACTTGGCGACGCGGTACGTGGTGTACGTGCCGTCGTCGTTGGCGACGGTGATGTAGTCCGCGGAGACCTCCTGGACCACACCGTCCTTCTCCGCCTTGATGACGTCACCGGCGTCGACCGCACAGCGGTACTCCATGCCGGTGCCGACCAGCGGCGACTCCGCCTTGATCAGCGGAACGGCCTGGCGCATCATGTTCGATCCCATGAGCGCGCGGTTGGCGTCGTCGTGCTCGAGGAACGGGATCATGGCGGTCGCGGCCGACACCATCTGGCGCGGCGAGACGTCCATGAAGTCGACCTCGTCGGCGGGGACCAGGTCGACCTCGCCGCCACGACGGCGGACCAGGACACGCTGCTCGGAGAACCGCATGTCCTCGGAGAGCTTCGCGTTGGCCTGGGCGATCAGGAAGCGGTCCTCCTCATCAGCGGTGAGGTAGTCCACCTCCTCCGTGACCTGGCCGTCGACGACCTTGCGGTACGGCGTCTCGATGAAGCCGAAGACGTTGACCCGGCCGTAGGAGGCCAGCGAGCCGATGAGACCGATGTTGGGACCTTCGGGGGTCTCAATCGGGCACATACGGCCGTAGTGCGAGGGGTGCACGTCACGGACGTCCAGACCGGCCCGCTCACGGGAGAGACCACCCGGGCCCAGCGCCGACAGACGGCGCTTGTGGGTCAGACCCGACAGCGGGTTGGTCTGGTCCATGAACTGGGACAGCTGGCTGGTGCCGAAGAACTCCTTGATGGAGGCGACGACCGGCCGGATGTTGATCAGGGTCTGCGGCGTGATCGCCTCGACGTCCTGGGTCGTCATGCGCTCACGCACGACGCGCTCCATACGCGCCAGACCCGTACGGACCTGGTTCTGGATGAGTTCGCCGACGTTGCGCAGACGACGGTTGCCGAAGTGGTCGATGTCGTCGGTCTCGACAACGATGGAGTTGCCGTTCTCGCCGATCGTCTCGGTCTCGCCGGCGTGCAGCTTGACCAGGTACTTGATCGTGGCGATGACGTCATCGGTGGTCAGCACACCGGCGTCGAGCGGCTCGTCGCCACCGAGCTTCTTGTTGACCTTGTAGCGGCCGACCTTGGCGAGGTCGTAGCGCTTGGGGTTGAAGTACAGGTTCTCGAGCAGCGTCTGCGCGGCCTCACGGGTCGGCGGCTCGCCCGGGCGCAGCTTGCGGTAGATGTCGAGCAGCGCGTCGTCCTGACCCTGGGTGTGGTCCTTCTCCAGGGTGGCGCGCATCGACTCGTACTCGCCGAACTCCTCCAGGATCTGCTCGGTGGTCCACCCGAGCGCCTTGAGCAGGACGGTCACGGACTGCTTGCGCTTGCGGTCGATGCGCACACCGACCATGTCGCGCTTGTCGATCTCCATCTCCAGCCAGGCACCCCGGGACGGGATGATCTTGGCGGAGAAGATGTCCTTGTCGGACGTCTTGTCGATGGAGCTGTCGAAGTACACGCCCGGCGAGCGGACCAGCTGCGAGACGACGACACGCTCGGTGCCGTTGATGCAGAAGGTTCCCTTGTTGGTCATGAGCGGGAAGTCGCCCATGAAGACCGTCTGGGACTTGATCTCGCCGGTCTCGTTGTTCGTGAACTCAGCGGTGACGAAGAGCGGAGCGGCGTACGTGAAGTCGCGCTCCTTGCACTCGTCGATGGAGTTCTTCGGGGGCTCGAAGCGGTGGTCGCGGAACGTCAGCGACATCGACCCGGAGAAGTCCTCGATCGGGGAGATCTCTTCGAAGATCTCTTCCAGACCGGACTTGGTGGGGACTTCCTGCCCACTCTCCAGCGCAGCCTCGACGCGACCCTTCCATGCGGCATTGCCGAGCAGCCAGTCGAAGCTTTCGGTCTGCAGCGCAAGGAGGTTCGGAACCCCGAGGGGCTCCTTGATCTTCGCAAAAGAGATGCGCAGCGGGGCGGTGCTGTCGCCGTTGTTCGTATTGGCAGTCGAGGCGTTGCGCGAGGCGGCCAAGAGGGGGTCCTTCCGAGGGCTCGGACTCACTACGCGCGTACCGGTCCCGAACCGAACAGACTGAGGGAGAGCCCAGGTCAGGGCGGTTCTTCAGCTTTGCTCGGGCTCGGGTATGCCCCTGGTGACGGGCAGGGAGCAGCTAACAGGCAGCGCAAAGGGTCAGTGTAGCCACTCGGCCCACTGATGTCCAGAGCGAGTTTCCGGAGACCGGTTCAGCACCGTGATACCGATCTTCTCCCTCCGGGAGGTCATGTCCTCCGCACCGGAGGAAGCCCTCGTTTGTTCTTCTCAATGCCCTGCGCCTGCCGAAAGCCCTGCGCCAGTGGCGCACACCGATGCTTCCCTCTTCGTCGGCGATCCATGCCTCGAACCCTGGATCGCTTCTGCGTCGCGTCCCGAGAATTGCGCGCCGCGTCCGGTTCGTCAAGGCCCCCCACCTCTGGGAGATCGTCACATGGGGGCAGGTCCGGGCAACGAAGATCACCATACTCGCACGCAGGCGCGAGGCAATGCAGCTGTGACGAGCACGCCGAAGGGCGACCACCCGCATGGGTGATCGCCCTTGGCTGGTGTCCCTGACGCCTCAGGCGCTCAGGACGTGAGTCGGAGACTCAGTGAAGTCACTTGACCTCGACGGAGGCGCCGGCGGCCTTGAGGGACTCGGCAGCCTTCTCGGCGGCGTCCTTGGCGACCTTCTCGAGGACCGGCTTCGGGGTGCCGTCGACGAGGTCCTTGGCCTCCTTCAGGCCCAGGGAGGTCAGCTCGCGCACGACCTTGATGACCTGGATCTTCTTGTCGCCGGCGCCGGTGAGGACGACGTCGAACTCGTCCTGCTCCTCGACGGCCTCGGCGGCCGGGGCGCCCGGGGCACCGGCAGCGGCAACGGCGACCGGGGCGGCGGCCTCGACGTCGAACTTGTCCTCGAACGCCTTCACGAACTCGGAGAGCTCGATGAGGGTCATCTCCTCGAACTGCGCGAGCAGGTCTTCCTGGCTGAGCTTCGCCATGGTGGCGGTCCTTCCACTAATTCGGCTGGTGCCGGATGTACATGTCTGGCGGGCGTACTTCGGGCCCGCTGGGCGTCCGAGTGATTACTCGGCAGCCTCGGCGGGAGCCGGCGTACCGGCACCGCCCTGCTCGACCTTGCTGCGAAGCGCGTCCGCGGTGCGGGCGAACTTCGTGAGCGGGGCCTGGAAGGTCGCCGCGGCCTTGGCCGTGGACGCCTTCATCGCTCCCGCCAGCTTGGCGAGCAGAACCTCACGGGACTCAAGGTCCGCAAGCTTCTTGATCTCGTCGGCAGACAGTGCCTTGCCGTCAAGGACACCGCCCTTGATGACGAGAGAGGGGTTCTCCTTGGCGAAGTCACGAAGACCCTTCGCCGCCGTGACCGGGTCACCGGTCACGAAGGCGACAGCGGTCGAGCCCTTGAGGTGCTCGTCCAGCTGAATCCCGGCCTCCTTGGCCGCGATCTTGGTCAGCGTGTTCTTCACCACACGGTACTGAGCGTTCTCGCCGAGAGAACGACGCAGCTCCTTGAGCTGCGCCACAGTCAGTCCGGTGTAAGAAGTCACAACAGCTGCGTGCGAGTCGCGGAGCTTCTCCGTGATCTCCGCAACGGCTGCGTTCTTGTCAGACGTCGCCATGAGCCTCGGCCTCCTTCCGGGTGATGAGGACCGCGCAGAAGGGGCTGGGCAAAACAAACGCCCCGGCGCAGGCGCACGGGGCGTACTCCACCGGAACGGAATTCCGTCCGGGAGTTCATCCATACACGCCTGCGCAGGCCGTCCGCAGCTAGCGGATCCTTCGGCCACCACACGCCCGGAGTTCGGACGCGCAGAGACAACCAGCGGTCTTTGGCTTCCGGGAAAAGATACGGGAGCGGACGGCGGTCAGGCAAATCGGCCTGAGCAGGGGCATCCGTGAGCCCCCGCCCAGGCCGTCACACGCGCTGCGGTGCCGGTCAGGCGCCGGGCGCGGTCGTCGTCTGGCTCGCCGGCGGCGGGGACACGTCGACCTTGGTGCCGTAGTCCGAGAAGAGCGCCGTGGAGCTGCTCGGCTGCTTGCCGCCGAGCTTCTCCTCCTTCTTGACCAGCAGGTTGTCGGCGTCGATCCAGACGTCGAGCTGTTCGCTCTTCGCACCGCCCTTTTCGAGCTGCTTCTGGACCAGGTCACGGACCGACTTGCTGACCTTGCCGCTCAGCTGGGCCATCGTGACGGTGCCGGTGTAGTGCGTCGCCTGGACGCCGTTCACGGCCTCCTTGCCGACGGCCTTGGCCGTGCCGGAGGCGATCAGCAGCTCGATCGGCTGGCTCGGGTTCGCGTTCTGCAGAACGTCCTGGAACAGCGTGCCGGAGCCGCCCAGCTGCTTCGACAGCGCCGCGTACGAGTACTTCATCCAGGGCTTGCTGCTCGCGCCGGGCATGGCCGCGCCCATGTTCATGTACACGGCGTCCTTGGTGTAGATCGCCTTGATCGGCTTACCGGGGCTCCCCCCGCCGGTCATGGTGTTCTCGACGTTCATCTGCATGCCCTGCGTCCAGTCCAGCCCACCCTTGGTGGACTGCTTCACCTGGCCGTTGGTGGTGGTCGTGGTCGTCGAGCCGTCGATCTTCGCGGTCTTCTTGCCCGCGGTCGCCTCCTGGGCGGCCTTCAGGGCGTCCACCGGGTTCTGCGCCGGGTCCTGCTTGCCGCCCGCCGTGTCGCTGCTCCCGCCGCCGCTGCTGCCGCCAGAGGCCTTGCCGCCGTCGTCGTTACAAGCACTCAGGCTGCCGACCAACATCACTGCACCCGCCACGGCGGCGGCTATACGCGTGCTACGCACGTGAGGCTCCCCCTTAGATCATCTTTATGGACCTCGGGGCGACTGTAATGCAGGGCACCGACAGCACATGCGTCAGGCCCCGTCCCTCCCGGAGGAGAGACGGGGCCTGACGCGATGCAGACGCGCTACGAGGCGCTGATCAAGGAGATCAGACGGCCTCGTCCTCGACAAGGAGGTTGCGGGTGCGGTTGGCGTCCAGCGGGATGCCGGGGCCCATCGTGGTGGTGATGGTGGCCTTCTTGATGTAGCGGCCCTTGGCGGCGGACGGCTTGAGGCGGGTGATCTCCTCGAGGGCCGCGGCGTAGTTCTCCACCAGCTTGGTCTCGTCGAAGGAGACCTTGCCGATGATGAAGTGGAGGTTCGCGTGCTTGTCCACGCGGAACTCGATCTTGCCGCCCTTGATGTCGGTGACAGCCTTGGCGACATCCGGGGTGACGGTGCCGGTCTTCGGGTTCGGCATCAGACCACGGGGACCGAGCACGCGGCCGAGGCGGCCGACCTTGCCCATGAGGTCCGGGGTGGCGACGACGGCGTCGAAGTCCAGACGGCCCTTGGAGACCTCGTCGATCAGTTCGTCCGAGCCGACGATGTCGGCGCCGGCGGCTTCCGCGGCCGCAGCACGGTCACCGGTCGCGAAGACCAGGACCCGGGCGGTCTTACCGGTGCCGTGCGGGAGGTTCACGGTGCCACGGACCATCTGGTCGGCCTTGCGCGGGTCGACGCCCAGACGCATGGCGACCTCGACGGTCGCGTCGAACTTGACGGAGGTGGTGTCCTTGGCGAGACGGACGGCCTCGAGGGGGGCGTACAGACGCTCCCGGTCGATCTTCGCGTCCGCATTGCGAAGAGTCTTGCTGCGCTTCACTTCTGCTCCTGGTGCAGTGGGGTGGAGTCGTGGTGCGGACCAGCGCCTGGTCCTGCCACGGGGTGCCGAAAGAGGCTGAGGATCAGCCCTCGATCGTGATGCCCATGGAACGGGCGGTGCCAGCGATGATCTTCTCGGCGGAGTCGAGGTCGTTGGCGCTCAGGTCGGGCATCTTGGTGGTGGCGATGTCGCGGACCTGGTCGCGGGTGATCTTGGCGACCTTGGTCTTGTGCGGCTCGCCGGAGCCCTTCTCCACGCCCGCGGCCTTCAGGATGAGCTTCGCGGCCGGCGGGGTCTTGGTGATGAAGGTGAAGGAACGGTCTTCGTAGACCGTGATCTCCACCGGCACGACCATGCCACGCTGCGACTCGGTCGCGGCGTTGTAGGCCTTGCAGAACTCCATGATGTTGACGCCGTGCTGGCCCAGTGCAGGGCCGACCGGCGGGGCCGGGTTTGCGGCGCCGGCGCTGATCTGGAGCTTGATAAGCCCCGTGACCTTCTTCTTCTTGGGAGGCATGCTCTCTCCGGGTCCTAGTGAGAGGTGTTTCGCCGATCCACCCGGTCATCCGGATGGAGGCATACCGCACAACGATAACGGGTATGGTCGTGCGGCCAAAAACCGAGCAGGTCAGACCGGCTGTGAGCCCGTCTGACCTGGTCGATTTGGCTGGTGGGCCGGAAGAACCTAGTTCTTCTGGATCTGGTCGAAGCTCAGCTCGACCGGGGTCTCGCGGCCGAAGATCTCGACGAGGCCCTTGACCTTCTTCGAGTCGGCGTTGATCTCGTTGATCGTCGCCTGGAGCGTCGCGAACGGGCCGTCGGTGACGGTGACGGAGTCGCCCACCTCGAAGTCCAGCACCTGGACCTCGACCTTGCGGGACGGCGCCGGCTTGCCCTCGGCCGCCGCGGCCTCCTTGGCGGCCTTCTCCTCGGCCTCCGGGGCGAGCATCTTGACGATCTCGTCCAGCGTCAGCGGGTAGGGGTCGTAGGCGTTGCCGACGAAGCCGGTGACACCCGGGGTGTTGCGGACGACGCCCCAGGACTCGTTCGTCAGGTCCATCCGCACCAGCACATAGCCCGGGAGCTTGTTCTGGCGGATGGTCTTGCGCTCGCCGTTCTTGATCTGGGCGACCTCTTCCTGCGGCACCTCGGCCTGGAAGATGAAGTCCTCGACGTTCAGCGAGACGGCACGCTGCTCAAGGTTGGTCTTCACGCGGTTCTCGTACCCCGCGTAGGTGTGGATGACGTACCACTCACCGGGCAGGCCACGGAGCTCGTCGCGGAGGGCGGCGACGGGGTCGACCGGCTCCTCCTCGTCCTCGGTGACCTCGGCGGCGGCTTCGGCCTCCTCGTCGACGTGCACCGCGGCCTCTTCGGCGGGCTCACCGGCGGCGGCGTCCTCGGCGTCGAGCTCGTCGACCGCGTCGGCGTTCTCGACGATGTCACGCGCGGTGTCGTCGCCCTCGACCTCGGCCGAGGCGGCCGCGTCCACGTCGGCCGCTGCCGTTTCGGCGGAGTCGGCGGCGTCGTTCAGGTTCGGGTCAGACACGGTGGCTGCTTCTTCCTGGCTTCAAGGGGTTGAACATGCGAAATGGGCGCCCGCTGAGGCGCCCTCCGCGGGATCAGCCGAAGACGTACCCGACGACTCGGTTGATTCCCAAGTCAATCACGGTTACGAGACCGATGATGATGACAACGAAGACGATCACCACACTGGTGTACGTCGACAGCTGGTTGCGCGTGGGCCAGACGACCTTGCGGAGCTCCGCCACGATCTGGCGGTAGAAAAGCGCGAGCCGCGCGAAGGGGCCCTTCTTGCCGCGCTTGCCGCCGCGACGGGGCTTCTTCTGGGACTCCGCGGTCTCGTCCTCGGAGCGACCGCGCTCAGGCATGTCGATGGAGCCCAGGGCGTCCGTCACTCGTCCTCACCTGAATCCGGGTCGTGGCCGTGCCGCGCCCTGCTCCTGCCGCACGGCGGTGCATGTCATACGTACGCGTGCACGCACTGCGGTGGAGAGTGCGTGTAGCAGGGCCGGAGGGACTTGAACCCCCAACCGCTGGTTTTGGAGACCAGTGCTCTACCAATTGAGCTACGACCCTTTGTGGTTCCCCCAACCTACCGCATGCGGGCGACTGCACTTGGTGCATGTGCCGCGGCGACCTGTTGGGAGCCAACGGTCAGCGAGTGTACGTGGTTCGGGGCCGGTCGTCGAACACGATCCTCGCGGGTGGTGCCCGCAAACCCGTGTGCCGGGCTCGTCGGAGGTCTGCAACGATGCATGTATGAGCGCTGCAACCCCTTCCGCATCGTCCGCCACCGAACGCCGGGTCTCGGCCCGCGTCGGTTCGATCTCCGAGTCCGCGACCCTCGCCGTAGACGCCAAGGCGAAGGCCCTCAAGGCCGCCGGACGCCCGGTGATCGGCTTCGGCGCCGGTGAGCCCGACTTCCCCACGCCCGGCTACATCGTCGAGGCCGCCGTCGAGGCCTGCCGCAACCCGAAGTACCACCGCTACACCCCGGCCGGCGGCCTCCCCGAGCTGAAGACCGCGATCGTCGCGAAGACGCTGCGCGACTCCGGCTACGAGATCGAGGCCGCGAACGTCCTGGTGACGAACGGCGGCAAGCAGGCGATCTACGAGGCGTTCGCAGCGATCCTGGACCCGGGTGACGAGGTCATCGTCCCGGCGCCGTACTGGACCACCTACCCCGAGTCGATCCGTCTCGCCGGCGGTGTGCCGGTCGACGTGGTCGCCGACGAGACCACCGGCTACCGCGTGACCGTGGAGCAGCTGGAGGCGGCCCGTACGGACCGCACCAAGGTGCTGCTGTTCGTCTCGCCGTCGAACCCGACCGGCGCGGTCTACACCCGCGAGCAGGTCGAGGCGGTCGGCCGCTGGGCCGCCGAGCACGGCCTGTGGGTGCTGACCGACGAGATCTACGAGCACCTGGTCTACGGCGACGCGGAGTTCTCGTCGCTGCCTGTGGTCGTCCCCGAGCTGCGCGACAAGTGCATCATCGTCAACGGCGTGGCGAAGACGTACGCGATGACCGGCTGGCGGGTGGGCTGGGCGATCGGCCCCAAGGACGTCATCAAGGCCGCCGCGAACCTCCAGTCGCACGCCACGTCCAACGTCTCGAACGTCGCGCAGGCCGCGGCCATCGCGGCGGTCTCCGGCGATCTGACGGCCGTCGAGGAGATGAAGGTCGCCTTCGACCGGCGCCGCCGCAAGATCGTGGAAATGCTCAACGAGATCAACGGCGTGCTGTGCCCCGAGCCGGAGGGCGCGTTCTACGCGTACCCGTCGGTGAAGGAGCTCCTGGGCAAGGAGATCCGCGGCAAGCGCCCGCAGACCAGCGTGGAGCTGGCCGAGCTGATCCTGGAGGAGGCGGAGGTCGCCGTCGTCCCGGGTGAGGCCTTCGGCACCCCCGGCTACCTGCGGCTTTCGTACGCGCTGGGCGACGAGGACCTGGTCGAGGGCGTGTCCCGCCTCCAGAAGCTGCTGGCCGAGGCCAAGTAGTTCACCAGAACGGCCCTACCTGCGGACATCCGGAGGTGACACGAGCGGGCGCCGGGATCCCTTCCCGGCGCCCGCTCGTCCGTTCTCCCGGACACCCCTTCGGGAAAGGGCCTACCGGCGTACCGGTCTCATACGGCAAGATCCTGGGATGGAGAGCGTTTGTGCCCGCGGCGGAGCCGCCATCCGAGACCTGCGCCGATTGCCGAAGGCCCATCTGCACCTGCACTTCACCGGTTCGATGCGGCCGGCGACCCTGCTGGAGCTCGCCGACAAGTACGGCGTCCATCTGCCGGAGGCGCTGCGGGGCGGTGAGCCGCCCAGGCTGAGGGCCACGGACGAGCGCGGCTGGTTCCGCTTCCAGCGGCTGTACGACATCGCGCGGTCCTGTCTGCGGGCGCCCGAGGACATCCAGCGGCTGGTGCGCGAGGCCGCCGAGGAGGACGTCCGCGACGGGTCGCGCTGGCTGGAGATCCAGGTCGACCCGACCTCGTACGCGCCACGGCTGGGCGGGCTGATCCCGGCCCTGGAGATCATCCTGGACGCGGTGCACAGCGCCTCCCGTGACACCGGGCTCGGCATCCGCGTCCTGGTCGCCGCGAACCGTATGAAGCACCCGCTGGACGCCCGGACGCTGGCGCGGCTCGCGGTGCGCTACGCCGACCACGGAGTGATCGGTTTCGGGCTGTCCAACGACGAACGCCGGGGTTTCGCCCGGGACTTCGACCGCGCATTCGCCATCGCGCGCGAGGGCGGTCTGCTGGCGGCGCCGCACGGCGGGGAGCTGTCGGGGCCGGCCAGCGTCCGGGACTGCCTGGACGATCTGCACGCCGGCCGGGTGGGGCACGGCGTCCGGGCCGCGGAGGACCCCGCGCTGCTGCGCCGGCTGGCCGCACGCGGGGTGACCTGCGAGGTGTGCCCGTCGTCGAATGTGGCACTGGGGGTCTACGAGAAGCCGGAGGACGTGCCGCTGCGGACGCTGTTCGACGCGGGCGTGCCGATGGCGCTGGGCGCGGACGATCCCCTGCTGTTCGGGGCGCGGCTGGCCGCGCAGTACGAGATCGCCCGCACCGCGCACGACTTCACCGATGCCGAACTGGCCGAGCTGGCCCGGCAGTCGGTCCGCGGCTCGTGCGCCCCACTGGACGAGCAGCAGCGGCTGCTGGCGGGGATCGACGCCTGGCTGGCCGGAGCGGAGCCCGGGGCCCCTTAGAGGCTGACGCCGACCGTGACCGGTTCGTTGACGAGCGTGACGCCGAAGGCCGCGTGCACGCCGTCGCGGACCTCGCGGGCCAGTGCGAGCAGGTCCTCTGTGGTGGCCTTGCCGCGGTTGGTGAGCGCGAGGGTGTGCTTGGTGGAGATGCGGGCCGGGCCGCTGCCGTAGCCCTTGGTGAAGCCGGCCCGGTCGATGAGCCAGGCGGCGGACGTCTTGACCAGGCCGTCGCCGGCCGGGAACGCGGGCGGGGCGACATCGGGGCCGAGGCGGTCCTGGACCCGCTGGAGGAAGGCGGCGTGCTCGGCCTCGCTGAGGATCGGGTTGGTGAAGAAGGAACCGGCCGACCAGGTGTCGTGGTCCTCGGGGTCGAGCACCATGCCCTTGCCCGCGCGCAGGGCCAGGACGGTCTGTCGGGCGACGGCGGCCGGCACCCGGTCACCGGCCTCGACGCCGAGGGCGCGGGCGGTCTCGGGGTACTTCAGGGGCGCGGAGAGGCCCCCGGCGTCCTCCAGGGCGAAGCGCACCCGCAGCACCACGAACCGCTCGGGGTGCTCCTTGAAGCGGCTGTGGCGGTAGGAGAAGCCGCACCGCGCACCGGGGATCGTGACGGTCTCCCCGGCCCGGCGGTCGTAGGCGACGACCTCGGTGATCGTGGTGGAGACCTCCTGGCCGTACGCGCCCACGTTCTGGATCGGGGTGGCGCCCGCCGAGCCGGGGATGCCGGCCAGGCACTCCACCCCGGCCAGTCCGGCCTCGACCGTACGGGCGACCGCGTCGGACCAGTTCTCACCGGCGGCGAGCGTGAGGGCCGTGCCGTCGAGCTCGAAGCCACGGGTGGCGATGCGCAGGGCCGTGCCGTCGAAGCCCTTGTCACCGATGACGAGGTTGCTGCCGCCACCGATGATCAGCAGCGGGTCCCCGGCGTCGTCGGCCGCGCGGACGGCCGCGATCACCTCGTCGTCGGTGGTGGCCGTGACGAGGCGGGTGGCCGGGCCACCGAGGCGGAAGGTGGTCAGCGGGGCGAGGGGCGCGTCATGGAGTTCCTGCACGCGCCCAAGGGTACGGGGGCGGTCCGACATCCTCGGCCGGCCGCCCCCGGCGGCCGCAGTCAGGCGAGGCGGACCACGGCGCGGGACATGCCCAGCACCTTCTGGCCCGCGCTCATCGCGGTGAGATCGACCCGGACCGTACGGTCGTCGTCGTCCAGCTTGGCCGCGACCTTGGCGCTGACCTCGATCAGCGCACCGGTCTCGTCGTTGGGGACGACGACGGGCTTGGTGAAGCGCACGCCGTACTCGGCGACCGCGCCCGGGTCGCCGGCCCAGTCGGTGACCACGCGGATCGCCTCGGCCATGGTGAACATGCCATGGGCGATGACGTCCGGCAGTCCGACCTCCTTGGCGAACTTCTCGTTCCAGTGGATCGGGTTGAAGTCGCCGGAGGCACCCGCGTACCGGACGAGCGTGGCGCGGCTCACCGGGAAGGTCTGCGCCGGGAGTTCGGTGCCGACCTCGACCTCGTCGTAAGAAATCTTGGCGGTCATCTCAGGCCTCCCGGTCGGCGCGGGCCACCAGCTTGGTGAACGCGGTGACGACGTGTTCGCCGGCCTCGTCGTGCACCTCACCGCGGATGTCGATGATGTCGTTGCCCGCCATGGACTTGATGGCCTCGATGGTGGAGGTGACGCTCAGCCGGTCCCCGCTGCGCACCGGCCGGGTGTAGGCGAACTTCTGGTCGCCGTGCACCACCCGGCTGTAGTCCAGGCCCAGTTGCGGGTCCTCGATGACCTGTCCCGCGGCCTTGAACGTGATCGCAAAGACGAACGTCGGCGGCGCGATCACATCGGAGTACCCGAGCGCCTTGGCTGCTTCGGCGTCGGTGTAGGCGGGGTTGGTGTCACCGATGGCCTCGGCGAATTCCCGGATCTTTTCCCGGCCGACCTCGTAGGGGTCGGTGGGCGGGTACGTGCGCCCCACGAATGACTGGTCGAGCGCCATGGGCTCGCAACCTCCCTGTACTGATGGTGATAACGCCGTGAGGCCGCCCCCACGAATGGGGACGGCCTCACGGACGAGCCTGTGTTATCGCGTCTCGCGGTGCGCAGTGTGCGAGTTGCAACGGGGGCAGTGCTTCTTCATCTCAAGACGGTCCGGGTCGTTGCGCCGGTTCTTCTTGGTGATGTAGTTCCGCTCCTTGCACTCCACGCAGGCCAGCGTGATCTTCGGGCGGACGTCGGTGGCAGCCACGTGAGTGCTCCTTGACGGACGGATGGTCGGGTTAACGCATAGAAGAGTAGCCGATCGGAGGACCGACCCCACAATCGGCTACTGTCAGTAGCGGTGACCGGACTTGAACCGGTGACACAGCGATTATGAGCCGCTTGCTCTACCGACTGAGCTACACCGCTGTGATGCGAGGGGACCCCGCCCGAGGGCGGGAACCTCACACATCAGAGCCCCAATACGGAATCGAACCGTAGACCTTCTCCTTACCATGGAGACGCTCTGCCGACTGAGCTATTGGGGCGAGCGATGAAGACATTACACGGCCCGCCGCCAAACGTGAAATCCGTATCGGGCCGTGCCCCAACGGCCCCGGGCACCACACCGGTACGACTATTTCGCGCCTGCGCAACGCTCTCCGGGCAGCGTCCTAGGCTCGGAAGAACGCTGCGTGATCTTGCACGCCGGTGCTTTCGAGGAGCGCGATGTCCGACAGCAGTTCGCCGCAGCCCCAGCCCGGAAAGCCCGGCGGCGCCGGCCAATACGCCAGGCCGGAAAGCGGTGCGCTGGTGCTGTGCGGGGCCCGGCTGGCCGACGGCCGGACGGTGGACGTACGGCTCGGCGGCGGGCGCATCGAGGCCGTCGGGACGGCGGGCAGCCTCGCCCCGCAGGGTGCCCGCGTCGACCTCGCCGGCTACCTCCTGCTCCCCGCGCCCGCGGAGCCGCACGCACACTGCGACACCGCGCTGACGGCGGACTCCGACGGCCCCGCTTCCGGCTCCCCCGAGGACGTCCAGCGGCGGACGACCGAGGCCGCGTTGCTCCAGTTGGGGCACGGGGCCACCGCCTCGCGCAGCCACGTCAGGATCGGCGACGTACAGGGCCTGCGCTCGCTGGAGGCGGTGTTGCAGGCCCGCAGGTCGCTGCGCGGGCTGGCCGACCTGGCCGCGGTGGCGGTGCCGCGGGTGCTGACCGGGGTGGCCGGTGCGGACGGGCTGGCGATGCTGCGGGACGCGGTGAAGATGGGCGCCTCGGTCATCGGCGGCTGCCCGGATCTCGACCCCGACCCCGCCGGGTACGTCGAGACGGTGCTGGAGCTGGCCGGCGAGCACGGCTGCCCGGTGGATCTGCACACCGACGGTGACGATCCGGCGCGGCTGGCGCGGTTCGCGGCGATGTCGGGCGGGCTGCGGCCGGGGGTCGCGCTCGGGCCGTGTGCGGGGATGGCGCGGATGCCTCGGAGCGTGGCCGCGCGGGTCGCCGAGCAGTTGGCCGCCGCCGGTGTCGCCGTGGTCTGTCTGCCGCAGGGCGACTGCACGGGCCTGGAGCGCTACGGCTCGCGGGTGTCGCGGCCGGCGCCGGTACGGCTGCTGCGGGCGGCCGGGGTGCGGGTGGCGGCGGGCAGCGGGGCGCTGCGGGATGTGGCGAACCCGGTGGGGCGCGGCGACCCGTTGGAGGCCGCGTACCTCCTGGCGTCCCTGGGCGAGGCCACGCCGGAGGCGGCGTACGAGACGGTGAGTTCGGCGGCGCGGGCCACGTTGAGCCTGCCGGAGGTGCGCGTCGAGGCGGGCTTCCCCGCGGAGCTGCTGGCGGTGCGCGGGGAGCGGATCGCCGGGGTGCTCTCGCTCGCGTACAGCCGGATCGTGATCCACCGGGGGCGGGTGGTCGCCCGGACCAGTGCGGTGCGGGAGTACTGCGACTCGGCGGCGGAGGTGGCGCTGGAGCTGCCGCGGCAGTCGCAGCGCTGAGCCGCGGCGGCGAGAAGGCGGCGGCACCCGGCCGGTCCCGCACCGCGCGGCGGCCCATCGGCGTACGGTCGGGATCATGCGCATTGTCATCGCAGGTGGACATGGTCAGATCGCGCTGCGGCTGGAGCGGCTGCTCGCCAAGCGCGGGGACGAGGTCGCGGGCATCCTCCGCCGGCCGGAACAGGCCGGCGACGTGCTGGCCGCGGGTGCCGAGCCGGTGGTCTGCGACCTGGAGTCGGCGTCGGTGGAGGATGTCGCCCGGCACATGGAGGGGGCGGACGCGGCCGTCTTCGCGGCGGGCGCGGGCCCGGGCAGCGACGTCGGACGCAAGGACACGGTGGACCGGGGCGCGGCGGCGCTCTTCGCGGACGCGGCCGAGGCCGCGGGCGTCCGGCGCTTCCTCGTCGTCTCCTCCATGGGCGCGGACCGTGAGCCACCGGAGGGCACCGATCCGGTCTTCGCGGCGTATCTGCGGGCGAAGGGTGCCGCGGACGCGGACGTACGGGCCCGCGCCGGGCTGGACTGGACGATCCTGCGGCCCGGCCGGCTGACGAACGACCCCGGAACGGGCCTGGTGACGCTGGCCGAGTCGACCGGCCGCGACGAGGTGCCCCGGGACGACGTGGCAGCCGTCCTGGCGGCGCTGCTCGACGAGCCGGGCACCATCGGCCGGACGCTGGAGCTGATCGGCGGGGAGACGCCGGTGGCGGACGCGGTGCGGGCGGTGGCAGGGCGCTGAGGAGCGGCGTCCGCCGGGTGCAGCGGGGGCCGGGCCGGCACGGCGTGTGGGGATCTGACGGACCGCTACGGCTCCCCGCTTCCGCTGTGCGGAGAGCCGTGCGGAGGCGGGGCGTTACCTGTTGATCAGGTCGACGCAACGCATCACAAAGGGCCCCTGGCTTGCGAGTTCGCAAGCCAAGGGCCCTTTGCATTTACTGTGGCGGCGCCAGGATTCGAACCTGGGAAGGCTGAGCCGGCAGATTTACAGTCTGCTCCCTTTGGCCGCTCGGGCACACCGCCTGGGTTTGCTGCCGGGAGACCCGCTGTGGGCGGTGCTCCGTGGCAACGACGTAAACCATACCCGATGACCGGGGGTGGTCTGCCACTCGATTCGGAAGCGCTGGATCTTGGTCGGGTGGCTAGGCTTGGCAGGCGGTCCGGGACGGGCCGTACCCCTGACGGATCTACGTACGAGGAGCCAACTCAACATGGCCGACTCCAGTTTCGACATCGTCTCGAAGGTAGAGCGGCAGGAGGTCGACAACGCCCTCAACCAGGCCGCCAAGGAGATCTCGCAGCGCTACGACTTCAAGGGCGTGGGCGCGTCGATCGAGTGGTCGGGCGAGAAGATCGAGATGCGGGCCAACGCCGAGGAGCGGGTGAAGGCCGTACTCGACATCTTCCAGTCCAAGCTGGTCAAGCGCGGGATCTCGCTGAAGGCGCTGGACGCCGGCGAGCCGCAGGCCTCGGGCAAGGAGTACAAGATCTTCGCCTCGATGGAGGAGGGGATCTCGCAGGACAACGCGAAGAAGGTCGCCAAGATCATCCGCGATGAGGGCCCGAAGGGCGTCAAGGCGCAGGTGCAGGGCGACGAGCTGCGGGTCAGCTCGAAGAGCCGGGACGACCTCCAGGCGGTGCAGCAGCTGCTGAAGGGCAAGGACCTGGACTTCGCCCTGCAGTTCGTGAACTACCGGTAGGAGCCGGGTTTTCGGGTGCCACAAGGATGGGGCGGCGCGCTGCGGCGGGCCGCCCCACCTGTGTATGGACCCCTTGGCTGTATGGGCGCCTCAGAGGCTCGTACGCGTCTGGGTGGCGAGGGGCCGGGCTGGGGGGCCGCTGGGGCGCGGGTCAGCGCACCGCGAAGGGCTCGTCCGTCGGGACGATGTCGCGGCCGAGGGGCACGAGGGAGATCGGGATCATCTTGAAGTTGGCGATGCCGAACGGGATGCCGATGATCGTCACGCACAGGGCGAGGCCGGTGACGATGTGCCCGAGCGCCAGCCACCAGCCCGCGAAGATGATCCAGATGACGTTGCCGATCGCCGAGCCGACACCGGCGTCATGGCGCTGGACGGTCGTCCGGCCGAAGGGCCACAGGGCATAGCCGGCGATCCGGAAGGACGCGATGCCGAACGGGATCGTGATGATCAGGATGCAGCAGATGATTCCTGCGACGACGTAGCCGATCGCCAGCCAGAAGCCGCTGAGGACCAGCCAGAGGACGTTGAGGATGAGCTTCATGATCAGCAGCCTTCCCAGGGCACGGCGGAGAGTGTGTCTGCCGAGCTAGACGCGCTGAGTCCGGTGAATCGTTGCGTTCGTATCGGTGCCGTCCCGTCACAGCCTTGCCTTCATCATGCGATGAGTCCGCGGTGACGGCCACTCTCCGCTCCCGGCGCCGGACGGGCGTCAGGGGCGGCGGCCCGCCAGCTGTTCGAGGCGGGCGATGCGCTCGCGCATCGGAGGGTGGGTGGAGAACAGGCGGGTCATGCCCTCGCCCGCCCGGAACGGGTTGGCGATCATCATGTGGCCGGCGGTCTCCAGGCGCGGTTCGGGCGGGAGCGGCAGCTGCTGGGTGCCGGCCTCCAGCTTGCGCAGGGCGGAGGCCAGGGCCAGCGGGTCGCCGGTGAGCTGGGCGCCCGAGGCATCGGCCGCGTACTCGCGGGAGCGGCTGACGGCGAGCTGGATGAGGGAGGCCGCGACCGGGCCGAGGATCATGATCAGCAGCATGCCGAGGAGGCCGGGGCCCTCGTCGTCGTCGGAACGGCCGAGGGGGATCAGCCAGGCGAAGTTGACGAGGAACATCACGACGGAGGCCAGCGCGCCCGCGACGGAGGAGATGAGGATGTCGCGGTTGTAGACGTGGCTGAGTTCGTGGCCGATGACGCCGCGCAGTTCGCGTTCGTCGAGGAGCTGAAGGATGCCGTCGGTGCAGCAGACCGCGGCATTGCGGGGGTTGCGGCCGGTGGCGAAGGCGTTGGGCGCCTGGGTCGGGGAGAGGTAGAGGCGCGGCATCGGCTGGCGGGCAGTGGTGGAGAGCTCGCGGACCATGCGGTACAGCTGTGGGGCCTCGAACTCGCTGACGGGGCGGGCGCGCATGGCCCGCAGCGCCAGTTTGTCGCTGTTCCAGTACGCGTACGCGTTGGTGCCCAGGGCGACGAGAACGGCGACGATCAGGCCCGTACGGCCGAAGAGGCCGCCGATGACGATGATGAGGGCGGACAGGCCCCCGAGGAGTACGGCGGTCCTGAGCCCGTTGTGCCGGCGGTGCACGGTAGGCCCTCCAAGAGGTGCGGCAGGGGAACCCTGGGCTGCGTTTCTCCACTCTCCAGTGGATCCTTACTCACTGGTCAACGCGGGATGAACGGGCCTGGTTCCCCGGTGTGCGGGCGGCGGCCGGGCAGGGCGTACCCAGGCGCCCCGTGGGGCCGTGCCTCCGTACGGGTGGGCAGGCGGCCGTGCGGGCCGTCAGGGGCGCCGGGTGTTCCGTGTGCGGCGGGCCGGCCGGTGGCTCAGAGCAGCGCCGCGGAGGCGAAGCGCAGCACGAGCTGCGGGGCGCCGGAGAGGGCGATGCCGAGGACGGCGGCGAGCGCGATGGCGGTGGCGAGCGGGGCCGGGAGGTCGGTGCGGTGCGGCGCTTGCCCGGAAGCGGCCTCGGGAGCCTGTGCCGCCGCGGGCTCCTCTGCTCCCCGGAAGAGGACCGTGGTCCACTGCAGGTAGTAGTAGAGCGCGATCACGACATTGACCGCCATGACCACGGCGAGCCAGGCCAGGCCCGCGTCGACGGCCGCGGAGAAGACCGTGACCTTGGCGAACAGGCCGATGATGCCCGGCGGCAGGCCGGCGAGGCAGAGCAGGAAGAAGCCGAGGGCGAGCGCTACCAGGGGCCGCCGGTGGTACAGCCCCCGGTAGTCGGTGATCCGGTTGGCGGGGCGGCTGCGGGCCACCACGGCGGCGACGGCGAAGGCGCCGAGGTTCACGGCCGCGTACATCAGGGCGTAGGCGACGGTGGAGCCGATGGCGCGCCCCGGGTCGTGCAGGTAGCCGGCCGCCGCGATCGGGACCAGGAGGTAGCCGGCCTGGCCGACGGAGGACCAGGCGAGCAGGCGGACGGCGCTGTGGGCGCGCCGGGGGTCCTGGCGCAGCGCCCCGACATTGCCGACGGTCATGGTCAGCGCGGCCAGGACGGCCAGCGCCGGCCCCCAGACACCGGCGTACGAGGGGAAGCCCTGGACCGTGACGAGGATCAGGCCGGAGAAGCCGACGGCCTTGCCGACCACGGAGAGGTAGCCGGCGATCGGCAGCGGTGCGCCGACGTAGGTGTCCGGCACCCAGAAGTGGAACGGCGCGGCCGCGGTCTTGAAGGCGAAGCCGACCAGGGTGAGGGCGACGCCGGCGCTCGCCAGAGTGGCCAGCCGCGGGTCGGGGAGGACGGTGAGGGCGTGTGCCACCCGGGAGAGGTGCAGGCTGCCGGTGGCCGCGTACAGGAAGCTCACGCCGAGCAGCATCACGGCGGTGGCGGCCACCGAGGACAGGAAGAATTTCAGCGCCGCCTCGGAGGAGAGCCGGTCACCGCGCCGCAGTCCTACGAGGGCGAAGGCGGGCAGCGAGGCGACTTCGAGCGCGATGACGAGGGTGGCCAGGTCCCGGGAGGCGGGCAGCAGGGCGGCGCCGGCCGCCGACGACAGCAGCAGGAACCAGTATTCGCCGGCGGGCAGGTCCCAGTCCTTGATGGTGTCGAGGGACAGCAGCGCGGTCAGCAGCGCCCCGGCGAGCACCAGGAACTGGATGACCAGGGCGAACGGGTCGGCCACATAGCTGCAGACGTCGGGGTGGCCGGACAGGCAGAAGGTGCGGCGGTCGCCGCCCAGGAGCGGCAGCAGCGAGAGCGCGGCGAGCACGAGGCCCGCCGTCGCGAGCAGGCCTAGCAGCGGCTTGCGGGCCGCGGGCAGGAAGAGGTCGGCGACGAGCACCACCAGGGCGACGGCCGCGGTGAGGGTGGGCGGCGCCAGGGCGAGCCAGTCGACGGACTGGACCAGCGAGGGGACCGAGCTCATCACTTACCGCCTCCGAGGAGCTGCTGGACGGCCGGGTCGGTGAGGCCGAGGAGGGCCGCGGGCCACAGTCCGGCGAGGACGGTGAGGGCGGCCAGGGGGGACCAGGCCGCGTATTCGTAGCGCGCGAGGTCGGGGACGGCGGGGGCCGGTGCGGGCGTGCCGTCCGGGTCCGCGCCGGTCTCGCCGTCCGGGTCCGCGGCGCCGAGCACGGCGGCCCCGGCCAGGTCCACCGAGCCGCCCATGCAGACGCGGCGGACGACGAGCAGCAGATAGGCGGCGGTCAGCAGGGTGCCGAGACCGGCCAGGACCATGAACGTCAGGAAGGCGGGGCGGCTGAGGCCGGCGGCCGGGCGGAAGGCGCCGAACATCGCCAGCATCTCGCCCCAGAATCCGGCCAGTCCGGGGAGGCCCAGGGAGGCGACGGCCCCGAAGGCGAGCAGGCCGCCGAAGCGGGGTGCCCGGGCGTAGAGGGCGGCGCCGGACGGTGCGGGAAGCAGCGCGGCGGCGCCGGACCCTGCGGCCCGGGGGCCGGGCGCGGAGCGGGCGAGGGTGTCGAGGTCGGTGCTGCCGGTGCGGTCCTTGAGCGCGCCGACCATGAAGAAGAGCAGGCCGGTGATCAGGCCGTGTGCGATGTTGGCGAACAGCGCCCCGTTCACGCCGGTGGGGGTCATGCTGGCGATGCCGAGCAGGACGAAGCCCATGTGGCCGACGGAGCTGTAGGCGATCAGGCGCTTGAGGTCGCCGCCCGCTCCCTTGCGTACGAGGGCCAGGCAGGCGAGCGAGCCGTAGATGATGCCGACGGCGGCCAGCGCGGCGAGGTACGGCGCGAAGGTGTGCATGCCCTCGGGCGTGATGGGCAGCGCGATCCGTACGAAGCCGTAGGTGCCCATCTTCAGCAGCACGCCGGCCAGCAGCACCGATCCGACGGTGGGGGCGGCGGTGTGCGCGTCGGGCAGCCAGCTGTGCAGCGGCCACATCGGGGACTTGACCGCCAGGCCGATGCCGATCGCGAGCACCGCGAGAAGCTGAACCGTGTGGCTGAGCTGGGCTTTCGGGCCGTTGTCAGTGGCCAGTGCCACCATGTCGAACGTGCCGGTTTTCACGCCGATGAGAAGGAGGCCGAGCAGCATCACGACGGAGCCGAGCAGCGTGTAGAGGATGAACTTCCAGGCCGCCGCCTGCTTTTGCGCACCGCCCCAGCGAGCGATGAGGAAGTACATCGGGATGAGGACCATCTCGAAGGCGAGGAAGAAGAGCATCAGGTCGAGGACGGCGAAGGTGGCGAGGGTGCCGGCCTCAAGCGTGAGCAGCAGGGCCACAAATGCCTTGGGTGACGGGCCCGTTGGCATTTTGAAGTAGCTGTAGAGCGCGCAGAGGAAGGTCAGCAGCGCGGTCAGGACGAGGAGGGGGAGCGAGATGCCGTCGACGCCGAGGTGGATACGGATGCCGAGGGCCGGGATCCAGCTGATGTCGGTGGTGGCCTGCATACGGGCCGGGTGGCCGTGGTCGAAGCCGGCGGCCAGCGCGATGGCGGCGGCGAGCACGACGCCGGTGACGGTCACGCCGTGGCGCAGTACGGCCTGGTCGGGGTTCTTGCCCCTCAGGCCGGGCGGCGCCGGGAGCAGTGCGGCGAGCGCGCCGACGAGGGGCAGGACGACGAGGCCCGCGAGGAGAAACTGCAGAGCGGTGTGATTCACGGGTCAGGCCCTCCTCAGGGTTTCGGCTCCGGCGAGGCAGGCCACGAGGGCTGTCGGCTGGGCGTACGGGGGTCGGCCCCCGGGGGATGGCAGCACGTCAGGCTCCCGTGCCCGTGGCGACGAGGACGGCGGCGATGGCCAGGACGAGCGAGCCCGCGAGCAGCGCGCCGAGGTAGGTCTGCACGTTCCCGGTCTGGGCCCGGCGGACGGCGGCGCCCAGCCAGCGCGGAGCGGCGCCCGCACCGCTGACGTAGGTGTCGACGACCGCACGGTCCAGGAAGCGGACGAGCGTGGCGGCGGCGCGTACGGGCCGCACGAAGAGCACGGAGTAGACGGCGTCGAGATGGAAGCCGACGGCCGCATGCGGCTGGAGCGGGCCGAGGAGGAGGCGGCCGGGGTCGGCCGGGTCCGCGGCGCCGGCGTTGTCGCCGTAGACCGCGGCGTGGGTGGCGATGGCTGTCTCCTCGGCGGCCTCGGGTCCGGCGTCCGGGGCGGCCACGACCGCACCGATGGGGGTGCGGGCGGCCAGGGCCGTGGTGTGGCGCCAGGCGGCGTAGGTGACCAGGCCGCCGACGAGGGCGGTGCCGGTACCCAGGACGGAGGTGGTCAGGGTCGGCGCGAGCGAGCGTCCGTCGAACCACGCGGGCAGGAGCGGGGCGGCCAGGCCCAGCGCGACGGTCGGGACGAAGAGCGCCCACAGGACGGCGTTCATCACGACGGGCTGCCGGCCGTGGTCGGGGGCTTCGACGCCCTTGCCCCGGAAGGCCCGCAGCCACAGGCGGGTGGCGTAGGCCGCGGTGAGGAGGGCGGTGAGCAGTCCGGAGACCAGGACGGTCCAGCCGGCCGCGCCGGGGATGCCGTGCGCGGCGCCGGTGGCGGCGTGCTCGGCGGCGCCCAGGACGGCTTCCTTGGAGAAGAAGCCGGCGAACGGCGGGATCGCGGCGAGCGCGAGCAGCGCGACGGTCATCGTCCAGTAGGCGTCCGGGATGCGCCGGGCCAGGCCGCTCATCCGGGACATGGCGGCCAGCGAGTTGGTGCCCGCGGCGTGGATGATCACGCCCGCGCCGAGGAAGAGGAGGGCCTTGAAAGCACCGTGCGAGATGAGGTGGAAGACGGCTGCGCCGCGGTCGCCGACGGCCAGCGCGCCGAGCATGTAGCCGAGTTGGCCGACCGTCGAATAGGCCAGGACGCGCTTGATGTCGTCCTGCGCCAGCGCGGCCAGACCGGAGCCGACCATGGTGAGCGCGGCCATGACGGCCATCACCACCAGCGCGGCCGCGGAGGCCGCGAAGACGGGGAGGAGACGGGCCACGACATAGATACCGGCCGCCACCATCGTCGCGGCGTGGATCAGCGCCGAGACCGGTGTCGGGCCGGCCATCGCGTCCGGGAGCCAGGTGTGCAGCGGGAACTGCGCCGACTTGCCCGCGACACCGGCCAGCAGCAGCAGTGCGATCAGCGTCGGGTGGTCCAGCCCGCCGCTCGCGACGGAGCCGAGGATGCCGGTGATGCGGAAGGTTCCGGCGTCGGCGGCCAGCGCGAAGATGCCGAAGAGGAAGGGGACATCGCCGAGCTTGGTGACGAGGAAGGCCTTGAGGGAGGCGGCCCGGGCGGCCTCGGTCTCCCAGTAGTGGCCGACGAGGAAGTAGGAGCAGATGCCCATGACTTCCCAGCCGACCAGCAGCAGCATCAGGTCGCCGGTGTAGACGACCAGCAGCATCGCGGAGGTGAAGAGGGAGACCAGCGCGGCATAGGAGGCGTAGCGCGGGTCGTTGCGCAGATAGCCGGTGGAGTAGAGCTGCACACAGGTCGCCACCACACCGACCAGGACGGCGATCAGCACGGCGAAGCCGTCGAGGTGCAGGGCCAGATCGATGGGGATCGAGCCGGTCGGGGTGAGTTCGGTGGCGACGTCGGTGGCCGGGCCGGTGCCCTGCCCGACGGCGACGTCCACCGCGAGCACGGCGGCGGCCAGGGTCGGCAGCACCGCCAGCGGCCGCACGAAACCGGGCGCCCGGCGGCCCAGGAGAAGGCCGGCGACGGCCCCGAGGAAGGGCAGGAGAGGTACGAGAACGGCAGTGGTCGTAAGCGTCACGCGGCGGCCTCCGCCGTGGTGTCCGGCTGCGGTTCCCCGTCCGCGGCCCCCGGCTTCTCGGCGAGGTCACGGAGCCGGTCGATGTCGGAGCTGCCGCGGTTGCGGTAGACGAGCAGCACGATCGCCAGGCCGATGCCGATCTCGGCGGCGGCGATGGCGATGGTGAAGAGGGTGAGCGCCTGGCCGGCGTGCAGGGTGTCGCGCAGCCAGACGTCGAAGGCGACGAGGTTGAGGTTGACGGCGTTGAGCATCAGCTCGACGGACATCAGCACCAGGATCGCGTTACGGCGGGCCAGCACGCCGTACAGCCCGGTGCAGAAGAGGAGGACAGCGAGGACGGCCGGGTAGGCGAGATGCATCAGCGCTGCTCCTCTCGGGCGGCGGGCGCGCGGGCGGCACCGTTGTCGAGGGCCGCCGCCGCGGCCTTGCCCTCACCCGACTTGCGGGACAGCACGATCGCCCCGACGAGCGCGGCCAGCAGCAGCACGGACAGCGCCTCGAAGGGCAGCACCCAGTACTGGAAGAGGCTGCGCCCGGAGACCTCGGTGGAACCCTGGGCGGCGCCGTCGAGGTCGATCCAGGTGGCACGGAAGGCGTCCACGACGACCCAGACCAGCGCGGCCGCCGAGGCGAGGGCCACGACGAGCGCGGCCCAGCGATTGCCCGAATCGGCGTCCGGGGAACGGCCGATGGGCGCCTTGGTGAGCATCAGCCCGAAGAGCAGGAGGACGACGACCGAACCGACGTAGATCAGTACCTGCACCCAGGCGATGAACTCGGCCGTCAGGAGCAGATATTCCACGGCGACCCCGCCGAGCGCGACGACCAGCCAGAGGGCCGCGTGCACCAGCTGCCGGGTGGTGACGGTCAGGGCGGCCGCGCCGAGGGTGCCGATCCCGACGAGGACGAAGGCGATCTCGACGCCGCTGGGCGAAAGGAAGCCGTGGCCGGCTGCGGTGGCGGCGAGCGTCACGTGCCCTCCCCTGGGGTGTCCGGTCGGTCCTGCGGCGTTTCTTCCCCGGCCTCGGCCTCCGCCGCCTGCTGGGCGGCGAGCTTGTCCGCTGCCTTGCGGGCGGCGGTGAGCTCCTTGGGATCCTCGGCGGCCGGGTCGAGCGCCGGCGGCTCGGGCACCGTCCACATCCACTCACGGAGCTTGTCGCGCTCATGGGTCAGCTCGCGGATGTCCGTCTCGGCGTACTCGAACTCCGGTGACCAGAAGAGCGCGTCGAAGGGGCAGACCTCGATGCAGATCCCGCAGTACATGCACAGCGCGAAGTCGATCGCGAAGCGGTCCAGCACATTGCGGCTGCGCTCGCGGCCTCCGGGGGCGGCCGGCGGCACCGTCTCCTTGTGGGAGTCGATGTAGATGCACCAGTCCGGGCACTCGCGGGCGCAGAGCATGCAGACCGTGCAGTTCTCCTCGAACAGCCCGATGACGCCGCGGGTACGGGGCGGGAGGTCGGGCTGGACGTCCGGGTACTGCGCGGTGACCGATCGTTTCGTCATCGTCCGCAGGGTGACGGCCAGCCCCTTGGCGAGGCCGGAACCGGGGAAGCTCATGACGAGATCACCACCTTGATGACGCCGGTGAGGGCGATCTGGGCGAGCGCGAGCGGAATGAGGACCGTCCAGGCGAGCTTTTGCAGCTGGTCCTCGCGCAGCCGCGGGTAGGTCACCCGCAGCCAGATGACGCCGAAGGCGAGGACCACGGTCTTCAGCAGCGTCCACAGCCAGCCCAGGCCGTCGGCGCCGAACGGGCCGTGCCAGCCGCCGAGGAAGAGGACGGAGGTCAGGGCGCAGAGAACGACGATGCCCGCGTACTCGGCGAGGAGGAAGAGCGCGAAGCGCAGTCCGGTGTACTCGGTGTACGCACCGAAGATGATCTCCGAGTCGGCGACCGGCATGTCGAACGGCGGTCGCTGCAGTTCGGCGAGCCCCGCGGTGAAGAAGACGACGCCGCCGACGATCTGCCAGGGCACCCACCACCAGTGGAAGGCCTCGATGATGCCGGGCAGCGAGAGCGTGCCGGCCGCCATCGCGACCGACGCCGCGGCGAGCAGCATCGGCAGCTCGTACGCGAGCAGCTGTGCGGCCGTCCGCAGACCGCCGAGCAGCGAGAACTTGTTCGCCGAGGCCCAGCCCGCCATCAGCGAGCCGAGCACCCCGACGCCCATGACGGCGAGGACGAAGAAGATCCCCGCGTCCAGGGCCTGTCCCACGGCGTTGTGCGGGCCTATCGGGATGGCGACCAGGACCAGGAGGTACGGCAGCAGGGCGACGGCGGGCGCGAGCTGGAAGATCCGCCGGTCGGCGCCGGCCGGAACGATGTCTTCCTTCTGCGCGAACTTCACGCCGTCGGCGACCAGTTGCGCCCAGCCGTGAAACCCACCCGCGTACATGGGACCGAGCCGGCCCTGCATATGGGCCATGACCTTGTGCTCGGTCTGCCCGATGACCAGGGGGAACACCAGGAAGACGACGAAGACGGCGGCGAGGCGCAGCGCGATGTCGAACGCGTCGCTCATGGGGTGTCGCCTCCTTCCGGGGCCTGGGGCTCGTCGGTTGCGGGACGGGGGCGTTCCTCGGGCTCGGGCTCTGGTCCGGGCGTCTTCTTCTGCTCGGACTGCTCCGCGTCGGCCTCTCCGGCCTCCTCGGCCTTCCCGGCTTCGTCGGCCTCCCCCGCCTCGTCGAAGGCCGGGCGTGCGTGGTGCCACGGGGCGTCGGAGGAGCGCGGGGGCGCGGCCTTGGGGGCCGCCGCATCCGGGGCCGCCGCCGGCGTCTCCTCTGCCGGGGCCGCCTGCGCCGCCTGCTGCTGACTGGCCGAGCCCGCGCTCGCCGACCGCGTGCGACGGGCCGGGCGCTCCGGCCGTTCGGTACCCGACGGGGCCGCCGGAGCCTCCGGCGTGCCGGCCGTCTCCCCGGCCGCCTGCTGACCGGCCGAGCCCGCGCCGGCGGTCCGGGTCCGCCGGGCCGGGCGCTCGCCCGCGGCGGCACCAGCCGCACGGGCACCGCCCGCGGCCCGCGCACCCCGCGCCGGCCGCGCGGGTGCCGGCGGCAGCTGGCCCTTGAGCGGGCCCCATTCGTTCGGGTCCGGGACGCCCGGGGGCAGCATCTGGCGGCGCTTGGGCCCGCCGTGCTCGGGCTCCCCCGGCTCCTTGGCGCCCGGCCATGCCTTCGCCACCCGCGCCGCCAGCACGAAGTCCTTGCGCAGCGGGTGCCCTTCGAAGCTGTCCGGGAGCAGCAGCGGTACGAGGTGCGGATGGCCGGTGAAGTCGACCCCGAACATCTCGTGGGTCTCGCGCTCGTGCCAGCCGGCGCCCGCGTACACCTCGACGGCGGTGGGCAGCGCGGCCGCCTCATGCGGCACGGTCGTCCGGACGATCAGCCGGCGGACGGTGCCGGGACGCGCCACATCCGCGAGATGGGCGCAGATCCGGAAGCCGGTGCCGGGCTCGTCGACGGCGCTCAGCCAGTCGAAATAGCTGCAGCCCAGGTCGTCGCGGGCGGCCGTCAGCGCGGTGAGCCAGCCGTCCGCCGGGACGTCGACGGTCAGCAGGTCGTACGCCAGCTCCGCCGTGGCCCCGGTGCCGAAGATCTCGCTCGCGGGCCGCGGCAGCCAGCCGACGACGGGCTCGGCCGCGGGCGCCTCCGGCTGCTCCGCCGCCGCTGCCTGCTCGGCGCTCGCCGGCTCCTGCTCAGGGGTCTCGGGCTGCTCGCTCATCGGGGCTCCTCCCCCGCCGTCGTCGGCGCGGGCGGCGTGACGAGTCCGCTGCGCAGCGCGGCCGCCGAGGGCCGGGCCGCGCCGCCCTGCGCGTACCGCTCCCCCAGCGACTCGCGGGCGATCTTCTCCTGGAGCTTGAGGATGCCCTGCAGCAGCGCCTCCGGACGCGGCGGGCAGCCCGGGACGTACACATCGACCGGGATGATCTGATCGACGCCCTTGGTGACCGAGTACGAGTCCCAGTAGGGGCCGCCGCAGTTGGAGCATGCCCCGAAGGAGATGACGTACTTCGGCTCGGGCATCTGCTCGTAGAGCCGCTTGACCGCCGGCGCCATCTTGTCGGTGACCGTGCCGGAGACGACCATCAGGTCGGCCTGGCGCGGGCCGGGCGCGAACGGGATCACGCCGAGCCGAATGAAGTCGTGCCGCGCCATGGACGCGGCGATGAACTCGATGGCACAGCAGGCCAGGCCGAAGTTGAAGACCCACAGGCTGTAGCGGCGGCCCCAGTTGAGGACCACCTTCATCGGTTCGGGCGCGAGTCGGGCGAGGGTGCCCAGGCGCCGTGGCTCCGGCAGGAACTCGGCCCTGGCGCCCTCGGACGCGGCTGCGGATCCGTGGGGTGCGGGGTTCACGTCCATTCCAGGACGCCCTTCTTCCATGCGTAGAGCAGGCCGACGGCGAGGAAGCCGAGGAAGATGAACATCTCCACCAGCGTCACACCACCGAAGCCGGGGGCGGCGAAGATCGTCGCCCAGGGGAACAGGAAGATCGAGTCGACGGCGAAGATGACGTAGAGGAAGGCGTAGACGTAATAGCGGACCTGGGTGTGTGCCCAGCCCTCGCCGACCGGGTCCACGCCGCATTCATACGTCAGCAGCTTCTCGGGCGTCGGCACCACCGGCCGCAGCAGCCGCCCGGCCCCGAAGGCCACGGCGACGAAGAGCACCCCGATCACGGCGATGATCCCGACGACCGAGTAGCCCTGGAAATAGTCCGCGGCGACGGTGGTGCGTCCGGTCGCGTCCACCACGTCCGCCCCTCGCTCCCTGACTGCGCTTGTTCAACGACTTCGACGATCTGTACGGACGGGAGTCTAGGCCCTGGCCGGGCCGCACCGAGAAGCCGCATCGTCGCCGACGGTGAGCTTGTCCCTACTTCGCCCTACCTGGGCGGCAGGGAGCGTAGACCGGGCGTCCGGTTGTCTCAGCAGGTGTCTCACAGAGCGGACGCGCGGGAGGTGCTGCGGTGGCCGGATGTTCCCCCTGGGGCGCTCACCGGGGCGGGCCGCCTGGGGGGTGGAGAGGGGCGGACGGGGCGCCGTAGGGGGTGGGGTTTCCCGGGTGGGCGGACTGGTGGGCTGAGGGGTGGGCTGACGGGTGGGGGTAAGGCGCCGGACCGCCCGCGGCAGAGGGGTAGGGCGCGGGACCGGCCGCGGCGGAGGGGGCGCCGTAGGGGCCGGGGCCGCCCGGAGCGGCGTGGGGAGCCGGCCCTCCAGGGCCCGTGGCGCCCGCGTACGGCGTGGGGTGGCCGGCGCGGCCGGGGGCCGGCGGGGCGTCCTGGTCCGTCCGCTGCCGGCTGCCGCTGTCCGCCCGCGAGACCGCCCGGTCCATCGCCTCGGCCGCGATCCGCCCCGCCGCCTGCAGCGTCCGCTCGCCGAGCAGCTCCGTACGGATCGCGCCGCCCGCCGCGAGATGGCGGTCGTACGGAAGCGGAAGCACCACCGCGCCGCCGACGCCGAGATGCTCGGCGGCCTTGCGGACGTCGAGTCCGGTGTCCGGGGCGACGTGGCTGAGCACCACGACCGTCGTCGGCAGCATCCGGGGGTGGACGCCGCCGACCCAGTCCAGGACGGAGCGGGTGGCGGCCACGCCTTCCGGGGTCGCCGGGCAGACCAGGATCCGAGCCTGCGTCGTCACCAGCGCGGTGCGCGCCACCTCCGCGGGCAGCGTCTCGCAGTCGACGACCGTGGTCGCGAAGTACCGGCGCAGCGAGGTCATCACGACCCGGTACGTATCGATGTCCAGGCGGGTGCCAATGGCGCCCTGGCTGCCGGGCAGCAGCCAGCCGCCGCCCGGAAACGGAATCAGATACCCCGTCAGATCCGTGATCAGCATCGACGGATCGACGATCTGCGCCAGGTCGGTACCGGACCAGCGCACCTCCGTCGCACCCAGCCGGTGCGGGAGCGTGCCGAGCGCCGGATCGGCCTCGACCGCCAGCACCGGATCGGCGCGGTAGTGCGCATAGGTGAGGGCCAGCAGCGCGGAGACCGTGGACTTGCCGGCACCGCCCCGGATGCTGGTCACCGAGATCTGCCGGCCGGTGGTGACCGGCTGCTGGATGGCGTACGCGGTCTGCGTGACGGCGGTGGTCTCGGCCGCGGGGGCCGACGCGATGGCCCGCCGTACGGCCCGCCCCGCGCGCTGGGCGACGGACTCCCCGTGCCGCGGCTTGCTCCGCAGCGCGTCCAGTTCGGGCGGCATCAGCGGTACGGAGACGGGGGTGGGCCCGGACCTGCGGGCCGGGGCGGACCCGCGGACGGGAGCGGGCGAGTGCAGGGGCATGGGCGTGTGCACGGGGGCGGGAGCGGGCGCGGCGGCCTGCGGGGGCGGTCCCGGCTGGGGAGCCCCCACGGACGGAGTGGGGGCGGGGGCCGCGTGCCCCGGGCCGGGGTGGGGTGCCGGTGTGGGAGGGGCCGGGGGCGCGGGGGCCGACGGCACGGGCGTCGGCATGGGGCCGGGCGCGCCGCCGGCGCCGGGCGGGGCGGCATGGGCAGCCGTCGGCATCGGCCCGGCGGACGGCGCACCCGTCTGCTCGGGCCCGGCCGGCGCCGCCTTCGCGGTCGTGGGCGTGTCCCACACACTCGCGTCGACCGGGGCGGAGGCGGATATCGCGTCGGCCGCGTGCCCCGGGCCGGACAGGGGCGAGCCGCCGGCCGTCGCCGGCCCTGTGTCCGTATCCGGCCCCCCGCCCGTACCCGGCGTCATCGCTCCCCCACCAAGATCACGCAGCAGATCGTGCTGCCAGTTGTTCTGCGCCGGTCCACCCGAGGCCACCGGTCCACCCGCTGCTGCCGACCCATCCGGCGCCGCCGATCCCTCCACTCCTGCCGGTCCGTCCGTCGCCGCCGCCGGCCCGTCCGCTGCCATGTCCATCCCCGTCTCCCCGGCTCAGAACGTATGCAGCAGCCGGCCGTAGACCCCGAGCGCCCCGAGGGCCACCGGGATCAGCGCCACCACACTGACCGACTCGACGAGATTCAGCAGCCGGCGCAGCCGGACCCGCACCCGCTCCGGCACCCGCAGCGCGAGCACGCCGAGCGGCAGCACCGTCAGCACACCCCACACGGCCAGCGCACCCGACGGATCGCCCGAACCGGCCGCCCACCGCAGCAGCAGACACACCCCGACCGCCGCACCGGCCGCCAGCAGGGCGATGACCTCGACGGCCAGGGGGTAGGCCCGCGCCCGCGACAGCGTCACCACGCACAACAGGGCCGCGGCGGCGACCGACCAGCCGTCCCCCTGCCCCGCGGCCAGCGCTCCCGCCGCGCCCGCGGAGGCCGCCACGGCGACGGTGGCCGGCGCGAGATGGCGATGGGTCGCGCCCCGCGCGGTCGCCACCTGGTGGCGGCTCACCGGCGCATCGCCGGAGTGCCGGTCGTCGAGCCGGGTCAGCCCGGCCGCCCGCAGCGCCAGCCGGGGCAGATACCCCAGCACCAGTACCGAGACCACACCGAGCGCAACTCCCGTACGGGCCACACCGGTCAGCGCCAGCCCGGCCTCCCAGACGCCCACCGCGCACGCGATCGTCGCCGCGCCGACGAGTCCGCCGCGCCCCAGCTCCGTACCGGCCCCGAGCAGCGCGAGCACGGCCGCGACGGTCAGTCCGACTGCCGCCAGCCGCACCGTGCCGGCCGAGGAGGCCTGCCACGAGGCGAGCACGCCGAGCGCACCGCCCAGCACCACCAGCGCGGTGCCCAGCGGACGCCGGCCGAGCCACCCGCAGAGGGCTCCGGCCGCCGCGGCAAGAGCCCCGGCGATCCCGAGCCCGAGTGCGGCAGCACCGGGCCCGTACCAACTCGCCGCCGCCGTCCCGGCGATGAGGGCCGGCAGCACACTCGCCGCACCGGCCGTCCACGTCCGGCTCCGCTCGCCCCAGTGCCAGCCGTGCACCGCCGGATCGTCGGCGGCCCCGCCCGTCGCGTCAGGGACGACCCGGCCGAGGGAGGTGGCCGACACGGCCCCGGGATCCCGCTCCGTACTTACACTCACCATGCCGCCGCGGTCCCTGTGTTGCTGTGTGTGGAGCTCACTCCGGGCGCACGCGAACCGTCCGCCGCGGAAACCGGCTCCCGCAACTGGCCGTCGCAGTTCCGCGCCATCGTCGCCCCCTCCCGTTCCGTACCGCGACACGATACGGCGCCCCTGCGACAACCTGTCCAGCACGGCCGGAGCAATTCGCCCACGGGCCGCGGCCGGCCGGGCCGTTGCCGTGCGCGGGGGCGACGAGGCTGCGCGGGGTGAGGAAAACCCCACCGTCCGCCACCCCCTCAACCCCATGGCACCAAGGGGAGCCGCCGGGCAGGCTGGGCGTATGACGGAGAGATCCCGGTCCAGTGCTGCTGATGACGCCCTTGGCGACGCCCCGCCACCGCCGCCCCGAGCGCTGCTCAGCGGCCCGATGTGGCGGGAGATCGCGTATCTGCTGGCCAACTTCCCGCTGGGCGTCGCGGCGTTCGTGCTCGTGCTGGTGTGGCTCACGCTGGGCATCGGGCTGTCCATCACCGTGGTGGGACTGCCGCTGCTGGCGACGGGGCTGCTGGCGTGCCGGCAGTACGGGAGGCTGGAGCGCGCCCGGGCGGCGGCGCTGCTCGGCGTACGGGTCGCGGAGCCGAGCCGGCTGCGGCCGCGGGAGCGGGGGTTCTTCCCGTGGTTGTGGACGTGTCTGAAGGATCCGGTCGCCTGGCGGCATGCGCTGTTCGCCTTCGTCCGGCTGCCGTGGGTGCTCCTCACCTTCACGGTCGTCCTCGTCCTGCTGGTCGTGGGGTGGCCGGTGCTGCCGTGGGTGGCGCGCTGGCTGTCCAACGTGGACCGGGCGATGGTGCGCGCTCTGCTCTCCCCCTCCGACGAGCTGGAGCGGCGGATCGCCGAGCTGGAGTCGGACCGGGTGACGGTCACCGACACCGCGGCCGCCGACCTGCGGCGCATCGAACGGGATCTGCACGACGGCGCGCAGGCCCGGCTCGTGGCGCTCGCGATGGGGCTCGGGCTGGCCAAGGAGAAGCTGCTGGAGGACCCGGAAGCGGCGGCGGCGATGGTGGACGAGGCGCACGGCGAGGTGAAGCTCGCGCTCCAGGAGCTGCGGGACCTGGCCCGCGGCATCCACCCGGCGATCCTCACCGACCGCGGGCTGGGGCCCGCCCTGTCCTCGCTGGCCGGGCGCTGCACCGTGCCGGTGACCACCTCGGTGGACCTGGACGAGCGGCCCGCGCCCGCCATCGAGGGCATCGCCTACTTCACCGTCTCGGAGCTGCTGCAGAACGTCTCCAAGCACAGTGCGGCGCGGCAGGCGTCGGTCGAGGTGTGGCGAGTCGAGGGGGGCGGGCCCGCAGGGCCCTCGGACCGGGGCGGTGGCGGGCGACGGGCGGGCGACCGGCTGCTGATCCTGGTGTCGGACGACGGGCGGGGCGGGGCGCGGCTGGACGGCGGCAGCGGGATGGCCGGGCTCGCCGGGCGGCTGGGGTCGGTGGACGGGCTGTTCGTACTGGATTCGCCGGTGGGCGGGCCCACCCGGGTGACGGCGGAACTGCCGTGGCGGGCGCGGACGGAGCCGGCAGCGGCGTCGAGGGGCCGCTGAGGGGCGGTGTCCGCGGCGCCCACCGGTCCGGCCGCCGTGGCGCCCGGCCGCGCGTCCGGAGGGGGTGGGGAAAACCCCCGTCGAAGACTGCGAAGGCCCTCATGGTGCGCCGGGCACCGGGCGCGGACTCTGGTGAGGACGGACGAGAGCGCCCGGCCCGGGGAGCGGGCACGGCGCCGACAGGGCGGCGGCGCACCCCAGGGGCAGCGCCACAACCGGCAGAACGGACGACGAGACGATGGATTCCGCATACGCACCGCAGCACCCCGGCTCCCGTGTGCCCGTGGGGCTGCGCGCCCCGTTCTCCGGGCGCACCTGGCGGGAGACCCTGTACCTCTTGCTCAACCTCCCGATGTCCCTGGTGATGTTCACCTACACGATGGTGGTGGTGTCCCTGGGCGCCGGGCTGCTGGTGACGTTCCTGGGCATCCCGGTGCTGGCCGCCGGTCTCGCCGGCGCCCGCGGCCTCGGCAGCCTGGAGCGCGCGCGGGCCCGCGCCCTGCTGGGACTGGACGTCGCCGATCCGGGGCCGGTCCGGCCCGCCAAGCCGGGGCCGATGGGGTGGGTCGGGGCCGTGCTGAAGAGCGGGGAGTCCTGGCGGCACGTCGTCTACTCCCTGGTGCACTTCCCGTGGGCGCTCTTCACCTTCGTCTTCTCGGTGGCGTTCTGGTCCGTCGGGTGGGTGCTGCTGGCCTACCCCCTGTGGAGGTGGACCTTCCCCGAGTACCTCGACCGGCCGGGCATCCTGATGTGGGACGACGGCAGCGGTCACAGCTCCTTCCTCGACACCCCGGCGGAGATCGGGTTCACCGGCGGGATCGGGCTGCTGATGGTGCTGGCCGGGCCGTGGGTGATCCGCGGGCTGACCCAGGTGGACCGGATCATGGTCCAGGGCCTGCTGGGGCCCTCCTCGCTCGCCACCCGGGTCGTGGAGCTGGAGTCGGACCGCGGGGTGGTGGTGGACACCGCGGCGGCCGACCTGCGCCGCATCGAGCGCGATCTGCACGACGGCGCCCAGGCCCGGCTGGTCTCGCTCGCCATGGACCTGGGCCTGGCCAGGGAGAAGCTGGCCGAGGACCCGCAGGCCGCCGCGAAGATGGTGGATGAGGCGCACGGCGAGGTGAAGATCGCGCTCCAGGAGCTGCGGGACCTGGCCCGCGGCATCCACCCGGCGATCCTGACCGACCGCGGGCTCGGCCCGGCGCTGTCGGCGCTGGCCGCGCGGTGCACGGTGCCGGTCTCGGTGAGCGTCGAGCCCATGCCCCGCCCGGCCGCGGCGATCGAGGGCATCGCCTACTTCACCGCCTCCGAGCTGCTGCAGAACGTCTCCAAGCACGCCATGGCCGGCAGCGCGACGCTGGACGTCTGGCGCACCGAGGACCGGCTGATGGTGCTCGTCGCGGACGACGGCCAGGGAGGCGCGCACACCGGTGCCGGCACCGGTCTGGCGGGCCTGGCCGAGCGCCTGGAATCCGTCGACGGCCTGCTGGTCGTTCACTCCCCGGCCGGCGGCCCGACCCGCATCACCGCCGAGCTGCCGTGGCGCGGCTGACTCCCGGGCCGGCGGCGCCGGCTCCCGGCCCGGCGCCCCCGGCCCGCTGCTGATCCCCCCTTCCCCGCCTCGCCCCCGTCCGGATGCTGGGAAGCTGGGGGCAGCAGAGCGGGACGCGACGGGGCATGGGGGAATCTGAGCCGTGGAGGACAAGGTGCGGGTGGTCATCGCCGAGGATTCGGTGCTGCTGCGGGAGGGCCTGACCCGGCTGCTCACCGACCGGGGGCACGAGGTCGTGGCGGGCGTGGCGGACGCCGAGGCGCTGATCGAGGTGATCGGGGGGCTGGCGGACGAGGGCGCGCTGCCGGACGTGGTGGTCGCGGACGTACGGATGCCGCCGACGCACACCGACGAAGGCGTACGGGCCGCCATCCGGCTCCGCCGGGACCACCCCGGCCTGGGAGTGCTGGTGCTCTCGCAGTACGTCGAGGAGCAGTACGCCACGGAGCTGCTGGCCGGCTCCACCCGGGGCATCGGCTATCTGCTCAAGGACCGGGTGGCCGAGGTGCGGGAGTTCGTCGACGCGGTGGTCCGGGTCGCCGGGGGCGGGACCGCGCTGGACCCGGAGGTGGTGGCGCAGCTGCTGGGCCGCAGCCGCCGGCAGGACGTGCTGGCGCATCTGACGCCCCGGGAGCGGGAAGTCCTGGGGCTGATGGCCGAGGGGCGGACGAACTCCGCGGTCGCCCGGCAGCTGGTGGTCAGCGCGGGTGCAGTCGAGAAGCACGTCAGCAACATCTTCCTGAAGCTGGGCCTGGCGCAGAGTGACGGGGATCACCGCCGGGTGCTCGCGGTACTCACCTACCTCGACTCCTGATCCTCTGACACTCTGTCAGGTAGGTGGCCCGAGGCGTTTTCCACCGGGACTCAGGACTTTCGGCGTAGAACCAATGGCGGAGTCCGGAGCGTCATGAATGAGGGGGTCGCGGGGGCGGTGATTTCATGACAAAACACACCAGATCGGTGTCTCATGTTGACGTCCAGCATGCGATCGCCCTAAGGAAGGCCACCCTTACCCACGTACGATGGTTATGGGACAACCGGTCGGTACGACACGTCCCGAGCCCTGCCTCCGGCGGGGACGCCGCACCCCTCGAGGGAGGTCCGAAGCAGTGACCAGCCAGGTCAGTAGCCCAGCCGAGCAGACCGACGCAGCGCTTGTCGGGGAACAGCGCGCATCCGGTAACGGCGCGGAAGGCAAGGAAGTCCGGCGCCTGGACCGGGTGATCATCCGGTTCGCCGGTGACTCCGGTGACGGTATGCAGCTCACCGGTGACCGGTTCACCTCCGAAACGGCGTCGTTCGGAAACGACCTGTCGACGCTGCCCAACTTCCCCGCCGAGATCCGGGCCCCTGCCGGGACCCTGCCGGGCGTCTCCAGCTTCCAGCTGCACTTCGCCGACCACGACATCCTCACGCCCGGCGACGCACCGAACGTCCTGGTCGCGATGAACCCGGCGGCGCTGAAGGCGAACATCGGGGACGTGCCCCGGGGCGCGGACATCATCGTCAACACCGATGAGTTCACCAAGCGCCCGATGGCGAAGGTCGGCTATGCGACGAGTCCGCTGGAGGACGGCTCGCTGGAGGCCTACCACGTCCACCCGGTGCCGCTGACCACGCTGACGATCGAGGCGCTCAAGGATTTCGGGCTCTCCCGCAAGGAGGCCGAGCGCAGCAAGAACATGTTCGCGCTGGGGCTGCTGTCGTGGATGTACCACCGGCCGACCGAGGGCACCGAGGCGTTCCTGCGGGCGAAGTTCGCCAAGAAGCCGGACATCGCGGAGGCGAACGTCACCGCCTTCCGGGCGGGCTGGAACTTCGGTGAGACGACGGAGGACTTCGCCGTCTCCTACGAGGTCGCACCGGCGACGAAGGCCTTCCCGACCGGCACCTACCGCAACATCTCCGGGAATCTCGCGCTGTCCTACGGGCTGATCGCGGCGGGCCGGCAGGCGGATCTGCCGCTGTATCTGGGCTCGTACCCCATCACCCCGGCCTCCGACATCCTGCACGAGCTGTCCAAGCACAAGAACTTCGGTGTGCGGACGTTCCAGGCGGAGGACGAGATCGCCGGTATCGGCGCGGCGCTGGGCGCGGCGTTCGGCGGTGCGCTGGCGGTGACGACCACCTCCGGCCCCGGTGTGGCACTGAAGTCGGAGACCATCGGTCTGGCGGTCAGTCTTGAACTGCCGCTGCTGGTCGTGGACATCCAGCGCGGCGGGCCCTCGACGGGTCTGCCCACGAAGACCGAGCAGGCCGATCTGCTCCAGGCGATGTACGGCCGCAACGGCGAGGCGCCGGTGCCGATCGTGGCGCCCCGGACTCCCGCCGACTGCTTCGACGCGGCGCTGGACGCGGCCCGGATCGCGCTCACCTACCGCACCCCCGTCTTCCTGCTCTCCGACGGCTATCTGGCCAACGGCTCCGAACCGTGGCGGATCCCGGACGTCGACGAACTCCCCGATCTGCGCGTGCAGTTCGCGTCCGGCCCCAACCACCAGCTGGCGGACGGCACCGAGGTCTTCTGGCCGTACAAGCGCGACGGGCAGACGCTGGCCCGCCCCTGGGCGGTGCCGGGCACGCCGGGCCTGGAGCACCGCATCGGCGGCATCGAGAAGCAGGACGGCACCGGCAACATCTCCTACGACCCCGCCAACCACGACTTCATGGTGCGCACCCGCCAGGCGAAGATCGACGGCGTCGAGGTCCCGGACATCGAGGTCGACGACCCCGCCGACGACAGCGGCCAGGGTGCCGACACCCTGGTCCTCGGCTGGGGTTCGACGTACGGCCCGATCACCGCGGCGGTCCGGCGCGTACGGCGGTCCGGGGAGCGCATCGCGCAGGCCCATCTGCGCCATCTCAACCCCTTCCCGCGGAATCTCGGCGAGGTCCTGGCGCGTTACGACAAGGTGATCGTGCCGGAGATGAACCTCGGACAGCTCGCCACCCTGCTGCGCGCCAGGTACCTCGTGGACGCGCGCTCGCACACCCAGGTCAGCGGAATGCCGTTCAAGGCCGAGCAGCTTGCGGAGGTCTTTAAGGAGGCCATCAATGACTGAGGCGATCTCGGAGCGGCCCTCGCAGATCGAGGCGCTGTCCCTGGTGCCCAAGGCCGAGGCCAAGCAGTCCATGAAGGACTTCAAGTCCGATCAGGAAGTGCGCTGGTGCCCCGGCTGCGGTGACTACGCCGTCCTCGCCGCCGTGCAGGGCTTCATGCCCGAGCTCGGCCTGGCGAAGGAGAACATCGTCTTCGTCTCCGGCATCGGCTGCTCCTCCCGCTTCCCGTACTACATGAACACCTACGGGATGCACTCCATCCACGGCCGCGCCCCGGCCATCGCCACCGGCCTGGCCTCCTCGCGGCGCGATCTGTCCGTGTGGGTCGTCACGGGCGACGGCGATGCGCTGTCCATCGGCGGCAACCACCTCATCCACGCCCTGCGGCGCAACGTCAACCTCAAGATCCTGCTGTTCAACAACCGGATCTACGGGCTGACCAAGGGCCAGTACAGCCCCACCTCCGAGGTCGGCAAGATCACCAAGTCGACGCCGATGGGCTCGCTGGATGCGCCGTTCAACCCGGTCTCGCTGGCGCTGGGCGCCGAGGCGTCCTTCGTGGCCCGCACCATCGACTCCGACCGCAAGCACCTCACCTCGGTGCTGCGCGAGGCCGCCGCCCACCCCGGCACGGCGCTGGTGGAGATCTACCAGAACTGCAACATCTTCAACGACGGCGCCTTCGAGGTCCTCAAGGACAAGGAGCAGGCCCAGGAGGCCGTGATCCGGCTCGAACACGGGCAGCCGATCCGCTTCGGTGCCCTGGCCCCCGACGGCCTCGGCTCCAAGGGCGTGGTCCGCGACCCGGCCACCGGCGACCTCAAGATCATCGACGTCCGGGAGGAGGGCACCGGCGGTGTGCTGGTCCACGACGCGCACAACCCCTCGCCCACCACGGCTTTCGCCCTCTCCCGGCTCGCCGACCCCGACACCCTCCACCACACCCCCATCGGTGTGCTGCGCAGCGTCGACCGGCCGGTCTACGACACCCTGATGTCCGACCAACTGGACGCCGCCATCGAGCAGAAGGGCAAGGGCGATCTGGCCGCCCTGCTGGCCGGCAACGACACCTGGACCGTCGTCGGCTGACGACCGGTCCGCCGGTCCACGGACGTTCCCCGGGCGGGACCGTCCACGGGAAGACCCTCAAGGGCACCTGCGGGGTGTCCGTACGGGACGTCATACGGCGTCCCGTACGGGCACCCCGCTCGCCGTTTCCGGAGCCGCGCCCGCTCACGTCATGGGAGCCGCGCCCCTCCTGGCGCCTGCCCGCACGGGGGATCTCCCGCCCTGGTCGCCTCGTCATGACCGTATGGCAAAACACACATGACAGACCGGCCGCGTGGCGCTACCTTTCGCAGAGTCGACGATGCGCCACCAGGAGGGTCCCTTGCAGACTCGAAGCGATCAGCGTGCCGGACTCGCCTACGGCGTCGCCGCCTACACCATGTGGGGCCTGCTGCCCCTCTACTGGCATCTGCTGGACGCCGCCGCGCCGTCCGAGATCCTGGCCCATCGCATGGTGTGGTCGCTGCCCGTCGCGCTCGTCATCCTGGCCGTGCTCCGCCGCTGGTCCTGGATAGGCCCGCTGCTGCGGCAGCCCCGGAGGCTCGCGCTGATCCTGCTCTGCGCGGTGGTCATCTCGACGAACTGGTTCCTCTACATCTGGGCGGTCAACGCCGGTCACGTCCTGGAGGCCTCGCTCGGCTACTTCATCAACCCGCTGGTCAGCATCGCCTTCGGCGTGCTGTTTCTGCGCGAGCGACTGCGGCCGCTGCAGTGGACGGCGGTGGGGGTCGGCGCCGTGGCCGTCGTCGTGATGACCGTCGCCTACGGCAAGGTGCCCTGGATCGCGCTCGGGCTGGCCTTCTCCTTCGCGACGTACGGGCTGATCAAAAAGGGCGTCAAGCTCGACGGCATCGAGGGCTTCAGCGCCGAGACGGCGATGCAGATGCTCCCCGCACTGGGCTTCCTGATCTTCCTCGCCCTGCACGGCGACGCCAGCTTCACCACCGGCGGGGTGGGCCAGGCGCTGCTGCTCGCGGGCTGCGGCATCGCCACCGCCGTGCCGCTGATCTGCTTCGGCGCCTCGGCCATGCGGCTGCCGCTGACCATGATCGGGATGTTGCAGTATCTGGCGCCGACCTTCCAGTTCCTGCTGGGGCTCACCGTCTTCCACGAGGAGATGCCGGCGGAGCGCTGGGCCGGCTTCGCGCTCGTGTGGGCGGCCCTGACGATGCTGACCTGGGATGCGCTGCGGACCGCCCGGCGGGGGCGGGCGGCACTCGCCGACGCAGCGGCCCGCTCGGGCGAGGTGGCCGCGGCCGAGGCGGTCCGGGCGGCGGACGCGGCCCAGGCGGCGGACGCGGCCCGGGAAGCGGCGGCGGCGCGGACCGCCGCGGCACCGACGTCGGCACCACAGCCCCCCGGCGGCCTCAAGCAGTGATGTCCCGGCTGGTGAAGCGCGCCCAGGCCGCCGAGCGGAACACCAGGGCGTACAGCGCCTGCAGACCGTCGACGGCGAGCCGGCCACGGTAGGCCTTGCTCAGCCCCCGTGTCTCGATCGCCGGGTCCCCGGCCGGCGCGTGCCCCGGGCCGGGCCCTTCGGTCCGCGGGCCGTTCGGCCGCGGTGCGGGCGGCGGCGGCATCGGCGGGCTCCGCAGGTCGTACGGGTGGGGCTGCGGGCCACGCCGCGCCGCCCGGGGAGGGGCGGCGCGGCGGTCCCGCGGGGGCTGCGGGGCCCGTTACTTGGCGGCGTTGGCCGCGTCGATCAGGGCCTGCTTGTCGACGGCGCCGACGTAGAGCGTGCCGTTGTCCGTCACCAGGGCGTTGACCAGGCGGGTGCTGAAGACCCGGCCGGAGCCGAAGGAGCCGTGCACCTTGTCGCCGATGCTGTCCAGGAACGCGGCGGCGTCGCCGCCGCTCCCCTTGCCCTTGCCCTCGCCCTTGCCGGAGGGCAGGCCGGAGCCGTCACCCTTGATGGTGGCGATGGACGTCCAGCCCTTGCCGAGGACGTTCAGCCCGCCCATGTCCTCGGTGACGGCCTTCCTGTCCTTGCCGTGCGTGCCGTGCATGCCGTGCTCGCGCTGCGCCGTCGCGCCCGCCTCGTCGCCCTTGACGACCTTGGCGCCCTTGGGCGGGGTGAAGGCGAAGGTGCTCGCGGCGGGCTTGGCGAAGTCGACGCTGGTGAAGCCGACGTCGATGGCGGCCGCGCCACCGCTCTTGGGGGTCAGGGTGAACTTCAGCGGCACACCGTTGGCGGCGTCGACCGCGATCCGGATCGAGCCGACCGTCGAGGCGGTCTGCTTGGGCTTGATGAGCAGCTGGTAGGCGTCCCGCCCGGCGACCTTGGCGGTGCCGTCGACGGTGACCGAGGTCGTGTCGCCGGCCGCCTGGAGGGCCTGCTTCGCGAGGTCCTGCGGAGTGGCGTTCTGCAGGCCCTGCGGAAGGTCCTTCGGGGCCTGCTGCTTGCCGTGCCTGCCGGCCTCGGGCGCGGTGTGGTGGAAGGCGGTGTTGCTGCCGCTGTCGTAGCCCCACACCTCGTTGCCGTTGTGGACGAGGCTGTACTCGGCGGCCTTGTCGACGATCGACACCCGCTGCTTGTCGGGGCCGTCGGCGGCGACGCGGAGCGTGTGCGCACCGGACGCCAGCTCCATCAGCTTGCTCTGCGGGTCGGCGGATCCGCCGTCCCCGCCCTTCCCGCCGCCGAGGGCGCCCGCGCCGCCGGCGCCGCCCGGCAGGGACGGCAGGCCGAGGTCCGCGCTGGCCCGGACCGTGCCGGAGAGCTGCTGGACGTCCGACTTGGCCATCTTGGCTATCAGGTCCTGCGCCGAAATCTTCGGCAGATCCGGAGAACCCGAACCGGCGAACGCCGGGACCAGCCCGATCGTGGCCGCCGCCAACCCCGCCACCGCGACCGGTACGGCGTACCGCACCGCCTTACGGCGCCTCGGGGAACCCTCCCCGTCCCACCCGTCGGTGCCCTCTGTCGGTTCGTTGCGTGGCATGTGCCCTACCTCCGTCGTATGCGGCGGTTGTTGCACTGTCCACCAGTCCACCCCTGGGTTCCTTGTGGCCCGTCCGCCGCGCTCTGGTGGTTTCCATCTCACCAAATCGCCCGGCTCAACGCGTCAGCCCGCGGGAGCAACTTGTCGTACTGCTGAGGTATGACGCCCGGTCACCTCACGGCGGAACCCCGTACGCCGGGAGTCTGATCACTCCCTAGGGGATGACGGACCGGCCCTCAGGGGCGGGCCCTCGGGGAAGGCTCAGCCCGCCCGGTGCACCACCGCGTCGCAGAGGCCTTCGAGGGCCGCCTTGGCCATGCACGACGGCAGCGGCGCCAGCGAGGCGCGCGCCTCCTCGGCGTAGCGGACGGTGTCCCGCCGGGCCTCTTCGAGCGCCGGGTGGGCGCGCAGCCCGGCCAGCGCCTCAGCGTGCCGTGCGTCGTCGGTGAGGTCGCCGGCCAGCAGCTCGCACAGCGCGCGGTCCTCGGGCGTGCCGGAGCTGCTCTCGGCCCGCGCCCGCAGGCGCAGTACGGGCAGCGTCGGGATGCCCTCGCGCAGGTCCGTGCCGGGGGTCTTGCCCGATTCATGGGAGTCGCTGGCGATGTCCAGGACGTCGTCGGCCAACTGGAAGGCGGTGCCCAGCCGCTCGCCGTACTGGGTGAGGATGTTGACCGTCGACTCGTCGGCGCCCGACATCATCGCGCCGAAGCGCCCCGCGACGGCGACCAGCGAGCCGGTCTTGCCCGCGAGGACGTCCAGGTAGTGGTCGATGGGGTCGCGGCCGTCGCGCGGTCCGGCGGTCTCCAGGATCTGGCCGGTCACCAGGCGCTCGAACGCCTCGGCCTGGATCCGGACCGCGTCCGGTCCGAGGTCGGCGAGGATGTGCGAGGCGCGGGCGAACAGGAAGTCGCCGGTCAGCACCGCGACGGAGTTGCCCCAGCGGGCGTTGGCGCTGGCCACGCCGCGGCGCACATCCGCCTCGTCCATCACGTCGTCGTGGTAGAGCGTCGCCAGATGTGTCAGCTCCACCACGACCGCGGAGGGCACCACGCCGGGGCTGTAGGGGTCACCGAATTGCGCGGCCAGCATCACCAGCAGCGGCCGGAACCGCTTGCCGCCCGCGCGCACCAGATGCTGCGCGGATTCGGTGATGAACGGCACGTCGCTCTTGGTGGCCTCCAGCAGGCCCTCCTCGACAGCCGCCAACCCGGCCTGGACATCGGCCTCAAGAGCCTGGTCCCGCACGCTCAGCCCGAAGGGCCCGACGACGGTCACGAGGGGTACTCCTGTCTGCTGACGATCAAACTGCACGTCGATCTGTCGCTGTCTCCACCATTGGCCAGCGTATCCGGTCGCAGTTCGATCACCGTGAGCGCCCGCCCCCCGAACCGCCCCGGAAGCACCGTGCCCCCCTGGCAGGTGCGTTCCGGAACGCCGGTTGACGTGCGTCCGGCGCGGGAGCGCGGGGCGGGCCGGGGCCGTACGGTCCCCCTGCGTCGCAGCCGTCACAGGAGGGAGCGGGAGAGCCGAATACCGGCGAGAAACCCGCCGTTTTCAGCCAGGATGGGAGCGCCCCCGGCCCAGATCCCGCCCCGCCGCCGCCCCGCGCTCACCCGTACGCCCGCGCCACCGCCCGTGCCAGCCGCGGTGAGGCGAACCCCGTGCCGCACACGAAGCGCAGCACCGGCCCGAACGAGGCCGCCGCCGGCAACCCCGTGAAGTACAGCCCCGGTACGGACGAGCGGAAGCCGGCGGTCAGCAGCGGTCCGCCGGCCCGCGTCACGATCCCGGTGCGCAGCCCCTGGCCCAGGAAGTCCAGCGCCGCCAGATCCATCCGGTAGCCGGTCGCGGCCAGCACATGATCGGCGACGAGCTCCCCGCCCTGCCCGTCGGCGCCGCGCAGCGCCAGGACGGGGCGGCCGTCGCGGACCGTGGCCCGCACGATCCGCCGCCCCTGCGTCACCTGCACCCGGCCGGTGAACCGGTCCCGCAGCCACCACGCCCCCCGCGGGCCGAGCACCCGGCGCACCAGATACCGCCGGGCGGGCACCGGCAGCCGGCGGAAGGCGCCGGCGTGGTGCGACAGCGCATACAGCGACCAGGCGTTGCCGAACGGCGACGACGGGCGCAGGCGGGGCTGCCGGTCCGGCGGCGCGCCGAAGCCCACCGCGCCGGGGCCGCGCGCCACCACCCGTACGGACTCCGCGCCCGCCTCGGCCAGCAGCACCGCGCTCTCCAGCGCCGACTGCCCGGCGCCGATCACGACCACCGACCGGCCGGCCAGCGCGGCCAGGTCGTGGTGCTGCGAACTGTGCGAGACCGGCCCGGTGGCGGACGGGCCGTCCGGGATCGCCGCGGCCAGCTCCGGCGGCAGCTGCGCCAGCCCGCTCAGCCCCGTGGCGACGACCACCGCCCGCGCGCCGACCTGCTCCCCGCTGTCCAGCTTCAGCTCGAAGCCGTCGGCCCGCCGGTCGACCGAGACCACCCGGACCTGCTCAAGATCGGGGACCAGCCGCTGCTGCACCCACTGTCCGTACCGGACGAAGGACTCGACGGGGACGAGGTCCCAGTCCGACTCGTACGGCCCCTCCCCCGTCGCCGCGCAGAAGTCACCGAGGCCGTGCCCGGGCTGCGGGACGTCGATGCTGGAGGCCGCCGGCGTCGACGTGAGCAGCATCCCCGCGGGCATCTGCGCGCGCCAGCTCACCATGGGCTGCCCGAAGACCCGCACCGGCAGGCCGCGCGCCCGTAGGTGCGCGGCCGCCGACAGGCCGTACGGCCCGGCCCCGACCACCGCTACCGGAGTGTTCACTTCGGTCCCTCCCTTGCTCGCCGGAACTGCGCGCCGACGGCGGGCCGCCTGCGACGGACGGACGCCTCGCGGTTCGTGGCCACCACCGGGCGGCGCGCCCGCCAGGAGTACGCCTCGATCTCCGCGTACGAGCGGGGAAAGACGACGGCCGGCGAGGGCACCCCGGGAACGCTCCGGTCGACCGCGAGCCGTGCGCCACTGCGAGCCACGCGTCCCCCCCCAACGGCACGGCCCCTCCCCGGCCCGCGCCAGGAAAGGAAGCTAGGCCCGAATTGCGTAGTGCAGCAAGGCTTTTCCGGACATTGCCGGGGCGCCGGGGCGCAGCGCACGGCGCGATGAAGCCCTGTCTTCCTACGCATCCGCGCCGTCACGCCCCAACCGCCCCGGCGGCCGGCGCCCGGCCGTACTCTGATCAACGGGCCGCACGGCCTGCGGGCCACCGGGCCCGGCCGCCCACCGGCGACGACGAACGCGAGGAGCTGTCCATGCCCGAGCAGAGCCCGTTCGACCTGGCGGAAGGCGATCCCTTCGGCCCGCACAACCTCCCCTACGGCGTCTTCAGCACGGCCGACGCACCCGGCCGGCACCGCATCGGCGTCCGCTACGGCGACCGGGTCCTCGATCTGAGTGCCCTGCCGAGCGCCCTGCCCGCCGCCATCCATCCGCACGCCGAACTGCTCGCGGCACCGACCCTCAACCCGCTGCTGGCGGCCGGCCGGCCCGTCTGGCAGCAGATCCGCGCGGCCGTCCGCAGCGCCGTGAGCGACCCCGCGCACCGCGACGAAGTGGCACCGCTGTTCCACCCGTTGGACGAGGTCACCCTGCACCTCCCCTTCGAGGTCGCCGATTACGTCGACTTCTACTCCAGCGAGCACCACGCCACCAACGTCGGCCGGATCTTCCGCCCCAACGACGCGGCGCTGCCCCCCAACTGGAAGCATCTGCCGATCGGCTACCACGGCCGGGCGGGCACCGTCGTCCCCACCGGCACCCCGGTCGTACGGCCCCAGGGCCAGCGCAAGGCTCCCGACGAGGAGCTGCCGTCCTTCGGTCCGTCCCTCCGCCTCGACATCGAGGCCGAGGTCGGCTTCGTCGTCGGCACCCCCTCCACGCTCCACGAGCCGGTCGGCCTCGGCTCCTTCCGCGACCACGTCTTCGGCGTCTGCCTGGTGAACGACTGGTCCGCACGCGACATCCAGGCCTGGGAGTACGTGCCGCTCGGCCCGTTCCTCGGCAAGTCCTTCGCCACCTCCGTCTCCGCCTGGATCACCCCGCTGGACGCCCTCGACGAGGCCCGTACGCCGCCGCCCGCCCGGGACTTCCCGCTGCTGCCCTACCTCGACGACTCGGCGGCGGAGCCGGGCGGCATCGACCTCCGGATCGAGGTGCGGATCAACGGCGAGACCGTCTCCCGGCCGCCGTTCTCGGCCATGTACTGGACCGCGGCCCAGCAGCTCGCCCATATGACCGTCAACGGCGCCTCGCTGCGCACCGGCGATCTGTTCGCCTCCGGCACGGTCTCCGGGCCCGACCCCGATCAGCTCGGCTGCCTGCTCGAACTCACCCACGGCAAGGGCCCCTACCTCCAGGACGGCGACGAGGTCACCCTCGCCGCCTGGGCACCCGGCCCGGACGGAGCCCGGATCGGGCTGGGCGAGGTCAGCGGCCGCGTCCTGCCCGCGGTATGACCCTCGCGCCGCTCACCCTCCCGGAGGAGCTGCTGCTGCTCGCCCTCGAACCGGTCCGCGGCCGGCCCCGGAACAACTCCCGGCATCTGCAGTGGGGGCTGGCCGGCGCGGCGCTGGCCGAGCTGGAGGAGGCGGGGCGGCTCACCGTGGAGCGCGGCGGCCGGATCACGGTGGTCAATCCGCTGCCGCCGGGCGATCCGGTGCTGGACGGCGCGCTGGCGGCACTGCCGGCGCCGGCCAAGCAGCGCCGGGGCGTCCCCGCCCGGCGCTGGGTGCAGCGCGCCGGCCGGCCGGTCCAGGAGCTGTGCCTGCGGCGGCTGGTGGCGCGCGGGGCACTGCGCAGGGAGTCCCGGCGCGCGCTTGGCCTCTTCCCGTACGAGCGTTTCCCGGCCGGGGCGGTGGATCTTGCGGGCCCGGTCCGGGAGCGCTTCGCGGCGGCATCGGCCGCGGGGTTCCCGGACCGCCGCAGCCGGGTGCTCGCCGCACTGGTCTCGGCGACCGACCTGGACCGCAAGATCCTGGCGGGCCGCGAGCACCGCGCCGCCCGCCGCACGATGAAGCGGCTCGCGCAGGAGATGGCGACGGCGCATGCGGTCGAGCGCGCGGTACGGGCGGACAAGTCGTCGGGAGGGGACTGAACCGACCCGGTGCCCCTTATCCCCCTCTCCATCCCCTTGCGTCCGTCTCTCCCTACCCGGGCGTCCGCGCCTACGTCACAGCCCCACACCAACTCCGTACCGGCGCTGCCGCAATCACGAGGACGGCTCGAACGAGGACCGGTGCCGCTGTTAGCCTCGCGTCACTCTGACCCACGACCTAGGAGATGTACGTGCGCAAGGCAGCGCAGATCGCCGGGGCGGCAGCCATCGCCGCGATGCTGCTCAGCGGCTGCGGAAGCAGCGGCGACACCGGCAGCGACAGCAAGCCGAGCAAGGCGCCGCAGGATGCGCCGTCGACTCCGGGAGGCGCCGACAAGCCCGCGGGCGCCGGCGCGGTCGAGGGTGCCTGGAAGGCCGGCTCGGGCAGCAAGCCGCTGATCCTCGTGGTCAGCAAGGGCACCGTCGCCTTCAGCAACGGGCACAAGGCCGCCTGCCTGGGCAAGGTCCAGGAGATGGGCGGGGTGACCATGGCCGCCCTCAAGTGCACCGACGGGGACACCACCCGCACCATGGGCACCCTCAAGCCCGGCGCGGACGGCAAGACCCTGACCGTCGACTGGAAGAACGGCCCCACCGAGAAGTTCACCAAGTCCAGCGACGGCAGCGTGAAGATCCCCGACATGCCGCAGCTGCCGAGCGGGATGCCCAAGAGCTGACCTCTGCGCCCTACGGCAACGGCCGTCGCCCGGAGCCCCCCGAGGGTTCCGGACGACGGCCGTTGCCGTGCCGCCGAGCCGCGCTCAGCGCACGAAGACCCCGGCATGGCCGGCCAGATCGAGGAAGTACTGCGGCGCCAGGCCGAGCACCAGGGTGGCGGTGACGCCGATGGCGATGGCGGTGGTCGTCAGCGGGCTGGGCACCGCGACGGTCGGGCCGTCCGCCTTGGGCTCGTTGAAGAACATCAGCACGATGACGCGGATGTAGAAGAACGCGGCGATGGCGGAGGAGAGCACACCGACCACCACCAGCCAGCCCGCACCGCTCTGGGCCGCCGCCTTGAAGACCGCGAACTTCCCGGCGAAACCGGAGGTCAGCGGGATGCCCGCGAAGGCCAGCAGGAAGACCGCGAAGACCGCGGCCACCAGCGGCGAACGCCGCCCGAGCCCGGCCCACTTGGACAGCGCGGTGGCCTCGCCGCCCGCATCCCGCACCAGGGTGACCACGGCGAAGGCGCCGAGCGTCACGAAGGAGTAGGCGGCGAGGTAGAAGAGCACCGAGGAGACGCCGTCCTCGCTGGTGGCGACGACACCGGCGAGGATGAACCCGGCGTGCGCGATGGAGGAGTAGGCCAGCAGCCGCTTGATGTCGGTCTGGGTGATGGCGACGATCGCGCCGCCCAGCATCGTGATGATCGCGACGCCCCACATCACCGGCCGCCAGTCCCAGCGCATCCCCGGCAGTACGACATACAACAGGCGCAGCAGCGCACCGAAGGCCGCGACCTTGGTGGCGGCCGCCATGAAGCCGGTGACCGGGGTCGGGGCGCCCTGGTAGACGTCCGGGGTCCACATGTGGAACGGGACCGCGCCGACCTTGAACAGCAGCCCCATCAGCACCAACGCCGCGCCGATCAGCAGCAGTGCGTCATTGCCCATCGTGCCGGCCAGCGCCGGATCGATCTGCTTGGCGCCGTCCGAGACCACCTCGGCGATCCCGGCGTAGCCGACCGTGCCCGCGTAGCCGTAGAGCAGGGCCACGCCGAACAGCAGGAAGGCCGAGGAGAAGGCGCCGAGGAGGAAGTACTTCACCGCGGCCTCCTGCGACAGCAGCCGCTGGCGGCGGGCCAGCGCACACAGGATGTACAGCGGGAGGGAGAAGACCTCCAGCGCGATGAAGAGCGTCAGCAGGTCGTTGGCCGCCGGGAAGATCAGCATGCCGCCGACCGCGAAGAGCATGATCGGGAAGACCTCGGTGGTGGTGAACCCGGCCTTGACCGCGGCTTGTTCGGCCGGGCCACCGGGGACGGCCGCGGGCTGTGCGGCGAAGGAGTCCACCCGTCCCCAAGCTCTCAACTTCGTTCGAGCAGGGGATGCCCCACCGCCGTGCGCCGCGGGTTCGAGCCGGCGCTCGGCGAAGGTGAAGACGGCGATCAGGGACACCAGCAGGATCGTGCCCTGGAGGAACAGCGCGGGTCCGTCGACGGCGATGGCGCCCATCGCGGCGATATGCGCCTTGGACGAGCCGAAGCCGCCCGCAGCCAGGCCGATCACCGCGGCGAACGCGGCGGCCAGCGCCACCAGCGACAGCAACAGCTGGGAGTAGTAGCGGTTGCGGCGCGGGACCAGCGCCTCGATCAGGATGCCGATCACCGCCGCACCGAGGACGATCAGCGTCGGCGACAGCTCGGTGTACTCGATGTGCGGCGCCGGGATCTTGCCCGGTGCGCCGGCCGCCACTGTCCACAGGCTGTGGACACTTGCCACGGAACTCACTTCGCGGCCTCCACGTCTTGATCACGCACGGCGTGGCCGTGCCGGCCTCCGCCGGGCACGGCGTCCACCTGCACAGTGGGCTTGGGATCCTTCTTGTCCACGACGGACAGGGTGTGGTCGACCGCCGGATTGACCAGGTCGGTGAGCGGCTTGGGGTACACCCCGAGGAAGAGCAGCAGCGCGATCAGCGGCGCCACCACGACCAGCTCCCGCACCCGGAGGTCGGGCATGCCGGTCACCTCGGACTTCACCGGCCCGGTCATCGTCCGCTGGTAGAGCACGAGGACGTACAACGCGGCGAGCACGATGCCGAGGGTGGCGATGATGCCGATCACCGGATAGCGGCTGAACGTGCCGACCAGGACCAGGAATTCGCTGATGAACGGGGCCAGACCGGGCAGTGAGAGGGTGGCCAGACCGCCGACGAGGAACGTACCGGCGAGGATCGGGGCGACCTTCTGGACGCCGCCGTAGTCCGCGATCAGCCGGGAGCCGCGGCGGCTGATCAGGAAGCCGGCCACCAGCATCAGCGCGGCGGTCGAAATGCCGTGGTTGACCATGTAGAGCGTCGCGCCGCCCTGGCCCTGGGAGGTCATCGCGAAGATGCCCAGGATGATGAAGCCGAAGTGGGAGATCGAGGCGTAGGCGATCAGACGCTTGATGTCCCGCTGGGCGACCGCCAGCAGCGCGCCGTAGAGCACGCCGATGAGCGCGAGCACCAGGATGGCGGGCGTCGCCCAGCTGCTGGCCTGCGGGAAGAGCTGGAGGCAGTAGCGGAGCATCGCGAAGGTGCCGACCTTGTCGACCACCGCCGTGATCAGCACCGCGACCGGCGCGGTGGACTCGCCCATGGCGCCCGGCAGCCAGGTGTGCAGCGGCCACAGCGGCGCCTTCACCGCGAAGGCGAAGAAGAAGCCGAGGAAGAGCAGCCGCTCGGTGCCGGTGCCGATATGCAGCCTGCCGGCCGCCCGCGCCTCGACGATCTGCTGGAGCGAGAAGGTGCCACTGCCGAGCTGGTCGGCGGTGACGGCGTAGAGCCCGATCACCGCGGCCAGCATGATCAGTCCGCCGGCGAGGTTGTAGAGCAGGAACTTCACCGCGGCGTACGACCGCCGGCTCGCGGCCTCGTCCTCGCCGTCGCCGCCGGCCCGGTCCCCGAAGCCGCCGATGAGGAAGTACATCGGGATCAGCATGGCTTCGAAGAAGATGTAGAAGACGAAGACGTCGGTGGCCTCGAAGGAGATGACCACCATCGCCTCGACGGCCAGGATCAGCGCGAAGAAGCCCTGGGTGGGCCGCCAGCGCCGGTTGGGCGTGGCCTCTTCCAGGGGGTCGGCGTCATGCCAGCCGGCCAGGATGATGAAGGGGATCAGCAGGGTGGTCAGGGCGATCAGGGCGACCGCGATGCCGTCCACGCCGAGTTCGTAACGGACACCGAAGTCGCTGATCCAGGCGTGCGATTCGGTGAACTGGTAGGGGCTCTTCGAACCGGGGTCGAAGCGGAACGCGACCACCAGCGCCAGCGCGAAGGTGGCCAGGGAGACCAGCAGCGCGAGCCACTTGGCCGCGGTGCGCTTGGCGGCGGGCAGCGCGGCGGTGGCGATCGCACCGGCCGCCGGCACCACGGCCACCACCGTCAGCAGGGGAAACGACATGGCTCAGACACCCCTCATCAGCAGGGTCGCGGCGACGAGAACGGCGGCGCCGCCCAGCATCTGGACCGCGTAGGAACGGACGAAGCCGGTCTGCAACTGGCGCAGCAGGCCGGAGAGTCCGCCCATCGAGGCCGCCGTGCCGTTGACCGCACCGTCCACCAGGGAGCGGTCGAGCTGGACGAGGGTGCCGGTGACCTGCTCACCCCCGCGGACGAAGACGACGTGGTTGAAGTCGTCCTGGAGCAGATCGCGGCGGGCCGCCCGGGTCAGCAGCGAGCCGCGCGGGGCGAGCGCCGGGACGGGCCTGCGGCCGTACATCCCCCAGGCGATGCCGACCCCGATGACCAGCACCACCATCGTGGCGGCGGTGACGGTGGTGGCGCTGACCGGGGAATGACCGTGCGCGAACGAGGTGACCGGCTCCAGCCACTTCACAAAGATCTCGTTGATGCTGAACAGCCCGCCGGCGAAGACCGAGCCGATGGCGAGCACGATCATCGGGATCGTCATGACCTTGGGCGACTCGTGCGGATGCACCTCGGTGGGGTCCCAGCGCTTCTCGCCGAAGAACGTCATCAGCATCACCCGCGTCATGTAGAAGGCGGTGATCGCGGCGCCGAGGAGGGCCGCGCCGCCGAGGATCCAGCCCTCGGTGCCGCCCCGGGCGAACGCCGCCTCGATGATCTTGTCCTTGGAGAAGAAGCCGGACAGCCCGGGGAAGCCGATGATCGCCAGATAGCCGAGGCCGAAGGTGATGAAGGTGACCGGCATGTACGTGCGCAGGCCGCCGTAACGGCGCATGTCCACCTCGTCGTTCATGCCGTGCATCACGGAGCCGGCGCCGAGGAAGAGGCCCGCCTTGAAGAAGCCGTGGGTGACCAGGTGCATGATCGCGAACGCGTAGCCGATCGGGCCGAGCCCGGCGGCCAGGATCATGTATCCGATCTGCGACATCGTCGAGCCGGCCAGCGCCTTCTTGATGTCGTCCTTGGCGCAACCGACGATCGCACCGAAGAGCAGGGTGACCGCGCCCACCACGACGACCGCCAGCTGGGCGGTCGGCGCGGCATTGAAGATCACCCCGGAGCGGGTGATCAGATACACGCCGGCGGTGACCATCGTGGCCGCGTGGATCAGAGCCGAGACCGGGGTCGGGCCCTCCATCGCGTCACCGAGCCAGGACTGCAGCGGCACCTGGGCCGACTTGCCGCAGGCGGCCAGCAGCAGCAACAGCCCGAGGGCGGTCAGCGTGCCCTGGCCGGTGCGGTCGGTGGCCGCGAACACCGGGGCGAAGGCGAAGGTCCCGAACGTCGTGAACATCAGCATGATCGCGATGGACAGGCCCATGTCGCCGACCCGGTTGACCAGGAACGCCTTCTTGGCGGCGGTGGCCGCGCTCGGCTTGTGCTGCCAGAAGCCGATGAGGAGGTACGAGGCGAGGCCGACGCCCTCCCAGCCGGCGTACAGCAGGAGGTAGTTGTCGGCGAGGACGAGCAGCAGCATCGCCGCGAGGAAGAGATTGAGATAGCCGAAGAAGCGGCGGCGCCGCTCGTCGTGCGCCATATAGCCGATCGAGTAGAGGTGGATCAGTGATCCGACACCGGTGATCAGCAGGACGAAGGTCATCGACAACTGGTCGAGCTGGAAGGCGACGTCGGCACGGAAGCCGCCGACCGGGATCCAGGTGAACAGCTGCTGATGCAGGGCACGGTCCCCGGCGCCCTTGCCGAGCATGTCGGCGAAGAGCACCGCCCCGAGGGCGAACGACGCCACCGCGAACAGCGTGCCGATGAGGGGGCCGGTGCGGTCGAGTCGTTTACCGCCGCACAACAGCAGGGCCGCACCGACCAGCGGTGCCGCGACAAGCAGCGCGATCAAGTTCTCCACTTTGTGCGACCCCTTACAGCTTCATCAGGCTGGCGTCGTCGACCGAGGCCGTATGACGGGTGCGGAAGATCGACACGATGATGGCCAGGCCGACCACGACCTCGGCCGCCGCGACGACCATGGTGAAGAAGGCGATGATCTGGCCGTCCAGATTCCCGTGCATCCGCGAGAAGGTGACGAAGGCGAGATTGCAGGCGTTGAGCATCAGCTCGATGCACATGAACACCACGATGGCGTTCCGCCTGATCAGCACCCCGGCCGCGCCGATGGTGAACAACAGGGCGGCGAGATAGAGGTAGTTGACCGGGTTCATTTCTTGGCCCCCTCCTTGTGCTCCTTCGATCCCGGGCCACCGGACGGCGGGGGCCCGGACTCGTCCTCGGCGCTCCGGCCCAACCAGTCCTCGGAGCGCTGCTCCAGCGCCTTGAGTTCGGCGAGCGACTCACCGGAGACATCGCGGACCTGGCCCCGCTCGCGCAGCGTCGGGCTGACGCTCAGCTCGGACGTGGTGCCGTCCGGCAGCAGGCCCGGGATGTCGACGGCGTTGTGCCGGGCGTAGACACCCGGAGCGGGCAGCGGCGGCACCTGCTTGCCCTCGCGGACCCGCGCCTCGGACTGCTCACGCTGGGTCCGGGCGCGCTCCGTACGCTCCCGGTGGGTGAGCACCATCGCGCCGACGGCCGCCGTGATCAGCAGGGCGCCGGTGATTTCGAAGGCGAAGACGTACTTGGTGAAGATGAGCGCGGCCAGGCCCTGCACATTGCCGCCGGCGTTGGCCTCGCCCAGGCCGTTGAACTCCCGCAGCGAGGCGTTGCCGATACCGGCGATCAAGAGGATGCCGAAGCCGATGCCCGCCGCGGCGGCGAGCCACCGCTGACCCTTGAGCGTCTCCTTGAGGGAGTCCGCGGCCGTGACGCCGACGAGCATGACGACGAAGAGGAACAGCATCATGATCGCGCCCGTGTAGACGACGATCTGGACGACACCGAGGAAGTACGCGCCGTTGGCGAGATAGAAGACCGCCAGGACGATCATGGTCCCGGCGAGCGAAAGAGCGCTGTGCACGGCCCGCTTCATCAGGATCGTGCCCAGCGCGCCGCCGACGGCGACGATGCCCAGGATCCAGAACTGCACGGCCTCGCCGGTGGAGGTCAGGGAGGCCGCGGCGGCCAGAGAGGTCATGCCGTCGCCCCCTTGCCCTCGGACTCCGGCTTCTCGCCCTTGGAGACCGCGACCTGACGGACGGTCCCCGGTGCGGCCTCGCTCACCAGGCCCTGGTAGTAGTCCTTCTCCGTCATGCCGGGGTAGATCGCATGCGGGGTGTCGACCATCCTGTCCTCCAGGCCCGCGAGCAGCTCCTCCTTGGTGTAGATGAGCGATTCGCGGGACCGGTCGGCGAGTTCGTACTCATTGGTCATGGTCAGTGCGCGGGTCGGACAGGCCTCCACGCACAGGCCGCACAGGATGCAGCGCAGATAGTTGATCTGGTAGACGCGGCCGTAGCGCTCGCCCGGGGAGTAGCGCTCCTCGTCGGTGTTGTCCGCGCCCTCGACATAGATCGCGTCCGCCGGGCAGGCCCAGGCGCACAGCTCGCAGCCGATGCACTTCTCCAGGCCGTCCGGATGGCGGTTGAGCTGGTGGCGACCGTGGAAGCGCGGCGCCGTCGGCTTCTTCTCCTCCGGATACTGCTCGGTCAGCCGCTTCTTGAACATGGCCTTGAAGGTCACGCCGAAGCCGGCCACGGGGTTCTGGAACTCAGGCACCGTCGCCCCCCTTTCCCTCGTGGGCATTTTCGTCACTGACAGTGTCCACCCGACCACTGACAATCAACTCTCGGTCGCCGCCGCGCGGTCGTCGGCGGGGCACCGGCGGCAGGCTCTGTCCGGGCAGCGGCGGCACCGGGAACCCGCCGGCCATCGGGTCGAAGGCCCCGTCGCCGTCGGTCTCCTCCGCCGCCTCACCACGCCGGAAGAAGTCCACGAGCAGCGAGATCAGCAACAGCAGGATGGCGCCGCCGGCGACGTACAGCACGATCTGGGAGAAGTTGTAGCCCTCGTTCTTCAGCGCCCGGACGGTGGCGACCAGCATCAGCCAGACCAGCGAGACCGGGATGAGGACCTTCCAGCCCAGCTTCATGAACTGGTCGTAGCGCACGCGGGGAAGGGTGCCGCGCAGCCAGATGAAGAAGAACAGCAGCAGCTGCACCTTGAGGGTGAACCAGAGCAGCGGCCACCAGCCGTGGTTGGCGCCTTCCCAGAACGTGGAGATGGGCCAGGGTGCCCGCCAGCCGCCCAGGAAGAGGGTGATCGCGACCGCCGAGACGGTGACCATGTTGACGTACTCGGCGAGCATGAACATCGCGAACTTGATCGACGAGTACTCGGTGTTGAAGCCGCCGACGAGGTCGCCCTCGGACTCCGGCATGTCGAACGGCGCGCGGTTGGTCTCGCCCACCATCGCGACGATGTAGATGATGAAGGACACCGGCAGCAGCAAAACGAACCACCGGTTCTGCTGCGACTCCACGATGGTCGACGTCGACATCGACCCGGAGTAGAGGAACACCGCCGCGAACGACATCCCCATCGCGATCTCGTACGAGATCATCTGCGCACAGGAGCGCAGCCCGCCCAGCAGCGGATAGGTCGAACCGGACGACCAGCCGGCCAGCACGATGCCGTAGATGCCGATCGAGGCCGTGGCCAGGATGTAGAGGATGCCGATCGGCAGGTCGGTCAGCTGCATCGGGGTGCGGACCCCGAGGATCGAGACCTCGTTGCCCGCGGGGCCGAAGGGGATCACCGCGATCGCCATGAAGGCCGGGATGGCCGCCACCACGGGCGCGAGGAGATAGACCACCTTGTCGGCCCGCTTGACGACGAGGTCCTCCTTCAGCATCAGCTTGATGCCGTCGGCGAGGGACTGGAGCATGCCCCAGGGCCCGTGCCGGTTGGGGCCGATGCGCAGCTGCATCCAGGCGACGACCTTGCGTTCCCAGACGATCGAGAACAGCACCGTCAGCATCAGGAACGCGAAGCAGAAGACCGCCTTGATGACCACGAGCCACCACGGGTCGTGGCCGAACAGCGACAGGTCTTCCCGGGCCAGCGCGCCGCCGGCGGCGAGTTGATCGAGCTGCAGCCTCATGCGTCCACCTCCTCGGCCGACTCCGGCAGGCCCGGGGCGGCGGAGATCTTCACCAGGTCACCGGGGTGCGCCCCGGTGTCGGCGGCGACGCCACCGCCCATGGAGTTCAGCGGCAGCCACACCACCCGGTCGGGCATCGGCGTGACCTTGAGCGGCAGGTGCACCGAGCCGGCCGGTCCGGTCACCGCGAGCAGGTCGCCGTCCTTGACCCCGGTCTCCTGCGCGGTGGTCTGCGACAGCCGGGCGAGCGCGGCATGCCGGGTACCGGCCAGCGCCTCGTCGCCTTCCTGGAGCAGCCCCTGGTCCAGCAGGAGCCGGTGGCCGGCGAGGACGGCCTCGCCGCTGTCGGGCCGGGGCAGCGCCCGCCCCGCCTCCCTGGGCTCCTCGGCGTACGGACCGTCCCAGCCGCCGAGCCGGTCCAGTTCGCGCCGTACGGCGCGGACGTCCGGCAGGCCCAGATGGACGTCGAGGGCATCGGCGAGCATGTGCAGCACCCGGGAGTCGGGCTGCAGATGCCGGCGGGTCATCTGGTCCGGCTTGAGCGCCGCCTCGAACAGCCGCGCCCGGCCCTCCCAGTTGAGGAACGTGCCGGACTTCTCCACGACGGCCGCCACCGGAAGGACCACATCCGCCCGCTCGGTGACCTGCGAGGGCCGCAGCTCCAGGCTGACCAGGAAGCCGACCGCGTCCAAAGCGGTCAGCGCCCGGGCCGGGTCCGGCAGGTCCGCGACCTCGACGCCCCCGACCAGCAGCGCACCGAGCTCCCCGGTAGCCGCGGCCTCGATGATCTGGCCGGTGTCCCGGCCGTGCCGGTGCGGCAGCGCGGCCACGCCCCAGGCGGCGGCGACCTCGTCGCGGGCCCGCGGGTCGGTGGCCGGCCGGCCGCCGGGCAGCAGACCGGGCAGCGCACCGGCCTCGACGGCGCCGCGTTCCCCGGCCCGGCGCGGGATCCACACCAGGTGGGCGCCGGTGGCGGTGGCGGCGCGGACCGCGGCGGTCAGTGCGCCGGGCGCCGACGCCAGCCGCTCACCGACGACGATCACCGAGCCGTCCGCACGCAGCGCCTCGGCCGCGGCCTGCCCCTCGCCGTCCAGGCCGACCCCGCCCGCAAGCGCGTCCAGCCATTCGGTCTCGGTGCCGGGCGCGGCCGGCAGCAGCGTGCCGCCGGCCTTGATCAGGCCGCGCGAGGCGTAACTTGCCAGCCCGAACGTGCGCTGTCCGCTCTTGCGGTGCGCCTTGCGCAGCCGCAGGAAGACGCCGGGGGCCTCCTCCTCGGCCTCGATACCGGCCAGCAGGACGGCCGGTGCCTTCTCCAGCGCGGTGTACGTGACGCCACGGCCGTCCAGGTCCCGGCCCCGGCCGGCGACCCGGGCCGCCAGGAAGTCCGCCTCCTCGGCGCTGTGCACCCGGGCCCGGAAGTCGATGTCGTGGGTGTCCAGCGCGATCCGGGCGAACTTGGCGTAGGCGTAGGCGTCCTCGACGGTCAGCCGGCCGCCGGTCAGCACGCCGGCCCGCCCCTTGGCCGCGGCCAGCCCGCGGGCCGCCGCCTGAAGTGCCGCCGGCCAGCTCGCCGGCTCCAGTTCACCGGTCTCCTGGTTGCGCACCAGGGGGTGCTCCAGCCGGTCGCGCTGCTGGGCGTACCGGAACGCGAACCGCCCCTTGTCGCAGATCCACTCCTCGTTGACCTCGGGGTCGTTGGCCGCCAGCCGTCGCAGGACCTTGCCGCGCCGGTGGTCCGTACGCGTCGCACAGCCGCCCGCGCAGTGCTCGCACACCGACGGCGAGGAGACCAGGTCGAAGGGGCGGGAGCGGAAGCGGTACGCGGCGGAGGTGAGCGCGCCGACCGGGCAGATCTGGATGGTGTTGCCGGAGAAGTACGACTCGAAGGGGTCGCCCTCCCCCGTGCCGACCTGCTGGAGGGCGCCGCGTTCGAGCAGCTCGATCATCGGGTCGCCGGCGATCTGGTTGCTGAAACGGGTGCAGCGCGCGCACAGCACGCACCGCTCGCGGTCCAGCAGCACCTGCGTCGAGATCGGCACCGGCTTCTCGAAGGTGCGCTTCTTGCCCTCGAAGCGCGACTCCGGGTCGCCGACCTGCATCGCCTGGTTCTGCAGCGGGCACTCGCCGCCCTTGTCGCAGACCGGGCAGTCCAGCGGGTGGTTGATCAGCAGCAGCTCCATCACGCCGCGCTGGGCCTTCTCGGCCACCGGGGAGGTCAGCTGCGACTTGACGACCATGCCGTCGGTGCAGGTGATGGTGCACGAGGCCATCGGCTTGCGCTGGCCCTCGACCTCGACGATGCACTGCCGGCAGGCGCCCGCCGGGTCCAGCAGCGGGTGGTCGCAGAAGCGCGGGATCTCGATGCCGAGGAGTTCGGCGGCGCGGATGACCAGCGTCCCCTTGGGGACGGAGATCTCGATGCCGTCGATCGTCAGGGTGACGAGGTCCTCCGGCGGGATCGCCGCCTCGCCGCCCCCGGTGGGGCCCGTGGCGGAGCCGCTGTTCGACCCCGTGGTCGTGACGGTCATGCATTCACCCCCAGGTGAGCGTCGTTGTCGCCCCAGAGGGTCGACTTGGCGGGGTCGAACGGGCAGCCCTTGCCGGTGATGTGCTGCTCGTACTCCTCGCGGAAGTACTTCAGCGAGGAGAAGATCGGCGAGGCCGCGCCGTCGCCGAGCGCGCAGAAGGACTTGCCGTTGATGTTGTCGGCGATGTCGTCGATCTTGTCGAGGTCGCCCAGTTCCCCCTTGCCGGCCTCGATGTCGCGCAGCAACTGCACCAGCCAGTACGTGCCTTCACGGCAGGGCGTGCACTTGCCGCAGGACTCGTGCGCATAGAACTCGGTCCAGCGGGTGACCGCCCGTACGACGCAGGTGGTCTCGTCGAAGCACTGGAGCGCCTTGGTGCCGAGCATCGAGCCGGCCGCGCCGACGCCCTCGTAGTCGAGGGGGACATCGAGGTGCTCGTCGGTGAACATCGGTGTCGAGGAGCCGCCCGGGGTCCAGAACTTCAGGCGGTGGCCGCGGCGCATCCCGCCGCTCATGTCCAGCAGCTGGCGCAGCGTGATGCCCAGCGGGGCCTCGTACTGGCCGGGGCGGGCGACATGGCCGCTGAGCGAGTAGAGCGTGAAGCCCGGGGACTTCTCACTGCCCATCGACCGGAACCAGTCCTTGCCCCGGTTCATGATCGCGGGAACCGACGCGATGGACTCGACGTTGTTCACCACAGTGGGGCAGGCGTACAGGCCCGCCACCGCCGGGAAGGGGGGACGCAGCCGGGGCTGTCCGCGAAGGCCCTCCAGGGAGTCCAGCAGCGCGGTCTCCTCACCGCAGATGTACGCGCCGGCGCCCGCGTGCACGATCACATCCAGGTCGAGTCCCGAGCCGAGGATGTTCTTCCCGAGGAAGCCCGCCGCGTAGGCCTCGCGCACGGCTTCGTGCAGCCGGCGCAGGACGGGGACGACCTCCCCGCGCAGATAGATGAAGGCGTGGTGCGACCGGATCGCATGGCAGGCGATCACGATGCCCTCGATGAGGGAGTGCGGGTTGGCGAAGAGGAGCGGGATGTCCTTGCAGGTCCCGGGCTCCGACTCATCGGCGTTGACCACGAGATAGTGCGGTTTGCCGTCGCCCTGCGGGATGAACTGCCACTTCATCCCGGTGGGGAAGCCGGCGCCGCCGCGGCCGCGCAGCCCGGAGTCCTTGACGTAGGCGATGACGTCGTCCGGGGGCATCGCGAGCGCCTTGCGCAGGCCCTCGTAGCCCTCGTGCCGGCGGTAGGTCTCCAGCGTCCAGGATTCGGGCTGGTCCCAGAAGGCGGACAGGACCGGTGCGAGGAGCTTCTCGGGGCTGGCCTCGCCGCCGGCCTCGGGCCGGGAGGCGCCCCCGTGCTCGGCTGCCACTGTCATCACTCCCCCTCCTCTGCTGCGGGCCCGGCCGGGTGGTCGTCGTCGGAGGCCGAGGTCTCGTGCGGTGCGTCGTGCGAACTGGGGTGGCCCGGGGGCGCCTGGGCGTCGGCCTGGCCGGAGGGCGGTTCCTCGGCGGGGGCGTGCGCCGTACGGGGCGCGACGACGTGGTCGACGCGTCCGGGGGCGACCTCCCCCTTGGCCAGCCGCAGGCCGATCAGGGAGGCGGGCCCCGCGCCGCCGGTGGCCTGGACGGCCCCGGGGCGCTCGTCGGGGAATCCCGCGAGCATCCGGGCCGTCTGCCGGAAGGTGCACAGCGGTGCGCCGCGGGTGGGCTCGACGGTCCGGCCGGCCCGCAGGTCGTCGACCAGCTCACGGGCGGACTGCGGGGTCTGGTTGTCGAAGAACTCCCAGTTGACCATCACGACCGGGGCGAAGTCGCAGGCCGCGTTGCACTCGATGTGTTCGAGGGTGACCGCGCCGTCCTCGGTGGTCTCGCCGTTGCCGACGCCGAGGTACTCCTTGAGGTCCTCGAAGATGGCGTCGCCGCCCATCACCGCGCACAGGGTGTTGGTGCAGACGCCGACCTGGTAGTCACCGCTCGCCTTGCGGCGGTACATGGAGTAGAAGGTCGAGACCGCGGTGACCTCGGCGGTGGTCAGGTCGAGCAGCTCGGCGCAGAAGCGGATGCCGGTCCGGGTGACGTGCCCTTCCTCGGCCTGGACGAGGTGCAGCAGCGGCAGCAGCGCCGAACGCGCGCCGGGGTAGCGGGCGATCACCTCCTTGGCGTCCGCTTCGAGCCGGGCCCGGACGTCCGCCGGGTAGTCGGGGGCGGGGAGCGCGGGCATTCCCAGCTGCACGTCGTGGTTTGCCTCGGTGGCGTTCACCGGTCGACGCCTCCCATCACGGGGTCGATGGACGCGACGGCGACGATGACGTCGGCGACCTGGCCGCCCTCGCACATCGCCGCCATGGCCTGGAGATTGGTGAAGGACGGGTCGCGGAAGTGCACCCGGTAGGGGCGGGTGCCGCCGTCGCTGACCGCATGCACGCCCAGCTCGCCCTTGGGGGACTCGACGGCCGCGTAGGCCTGTCCCGGCGGGACCCGGAAGCCCTCGGTGACCAGCTTGAAGTGGTGGATCAGGGCCTCCATCGAGGTGCCCATGATCTTCTTGATGTGGTCGAGGGAGTTGCCGAGGCCGTCCGGGCCGAGGGCCAGCTGGGCGGGCCAGGCGATCTTCTTGTCCGCGACCATCACCGGGCCGGGTGCCAGCCGGTCCAGGCACTGCTCGACGATCCGCAGCGACTGGCGCATCTCCTCCAGCCGGATCAGGAACCGGCCGTAGGCGTCGCAGGTGTCGGCGGTCGGCACCTCGAAGTCGTAGTCCTCGTAGCCGCAGTACGGCTGCGACTTGCGCAGATCGTGCGGGAGTCCGGCGGCGCGGACGATCGGACCGGTGGCGCCGGTGGCCATGCAGCCGGCCAGATCGAGATAGCCGATGCCTTCCATCCGGCCCTTGAAGACGGGGTTGCCGGTGGCGAGCTTGTCGTACTCGCCGAGGTTCTTCCGCATCTTCTTGACGAACTCCCGCACCTGGTCGACCGCCCCGGGGGGCAGGTCCTGGGCGAGGCCGCCGGGGCGGATGTAGGCGTGGTTCATCCGCAGGCCGGTGATCAGCTCGTAGATGTCGAGGATGAGCTCGCGGTCGCGGAAGCCGTAGATCATGATCGTGGTGGCGCCCAGCTCCATACCGCCGGTGGCGATGCACACCAGGTGGGAGGAGAGCCGGTTGAGCTCCATCAGCAGCACCCGGATCACCGTGGCGCGGTCGGGGATGTCGCCGGTGATGCCGAGCAGCTTCTCCACGGCCAGGCAGTAGGCCGTCTCGTTGAAGAAGGGGGTGAGGTAATCCATCCTCGTGACGAAGGTGGTGCCCTGCGTCCAGGTCCGGAATTCGAGGTTCTTCTCGATGCCGGTGTGCAGATAGCCGATGCCGCAGCGGGCCTCGGTGACGGTCTCGCCGTCGATCTCCAGGATCAGCCGGAGCACGCCGTGGGTGGAGGGGTGCTGTGGCCCCATGTTGACGATGATCCGCTCGTCGTCGGACTTCACGGCGGCGGCCGCGATCTCGTCCCAGTCCCCACCGGAGACGTTGTAGACGGTCCCCTCGGTGGTCTCCCGGGCGAGGGACTGCTGGGTGTCGAAGTCGCTCGCCGTGCGGTGGCCGTTCGAGGAGTGCGAGTGCGGTGCAGTAGTCATCAGCTGTACGACCTCCGCTGGTCGGGAGCCGGAATCTGGGCGCCCTTGTACTCGACGGGAATCCCTCCGAGCGGGTAGTCCTTGCGCTGCGGGAAGCCCTGCCAGTCGTCCGGCATCATGATCCGGGTCAGCGCCGGGTGGCCGTCGAAGACGATCCCGAAGAAGTCGTAGGTCTCGCGCTCGTGCCAGTCGTTGGTCGGATAGACCTCCACCAGCGAGGGCAGGTGCGGGTCCGCGTCCGGGGCCGAGACCTCCAGCCGGAGCAGCCGGTTGTGGGTGATCGAGCGCAGGTGGTAGACCGCGTGCAGCTCGCGGCCCGGGTCGCCCGGGAAGTGGACTCCGCTCACGCCCGTACACAGCTCGAAGCGGAGCGCCGGGTCGTCGCGCAGGATCCTGGCGACCGCCGGCAGCGCGCCGCGCTCGATGTGGAAGGTCAGCTCCGCGCGGTCGACGACGGTCTTCTCGATGACGTTCTCGGGGACCAGGCCCGCTTCGTCGAGGGCGCCCTCCAGCTCGTCGGCGATCTCGTCGAATTCCCCGTAGCCGTCCGACCCGGCCGGTCCGCCGTACGGCCGGCTGCTCGCGCCGGGCAGCCGGACGGTCCGGACGAGGCCGCCGTAGCCGGTGGTGTCGCCGCCGTTGTTGGCGCCGAACATCCCGCGGCGGGTGCCGATCACCTCGCCGGTGTCCTCGCGCTGCGCGGGCACGGCCTCTTCCTGGCCGGCCGGCTCGCCGGAACCCTCGGGGTTCTTCTGCTCACTCACTGCAGCAGCCCCTTCATCTCGATCAGCGGGAGCGCCTTGAGCGCCGCTTCCTCCGCCTCACGGGCGGCCTGCTCCCGATTGACCCCGAGCTTCGTGTGCTGGATCTTCTGGTGCAGCTTGAGAATGGCGTCCATCAGCATCTCGGGACGCGGCGGGCAGCCCGGGAGATAGATGTCGACGGGCACGATGTGGTCGACGCCCTGCACGATCGCGTAGTTGTTGAACATGCCGCCCGATGAGGCGCAAACCCCCATGGAGATCACCCACTTCGGGTCCGGCATCTGGTCGTAGACCTGCCGCAGCACGGGCGCCATCTTCTGGCTCACCCGGCCGGCCACGATCATCAGGTCCGCCTGCCGCGGTGAGCCGCGGAAGACCTCCATGCCGAAGCGGGCCAGGTCATAGCGCCCGGCGCCGGTCGTCATCATCTCGATGGCGCAGCAGGCCAGCCCGAAGGTCGCGGGGAAGACCGAGGATTTGCGCACCCAGCCCGCGGCCTGCTCGACAGTGGTCAGCAAAAAGCCGCTGGGCAGCTTCTCTTCCAGTCCCATGTGTGCCCCCTAGTCCCATTCCAGGCCGCCACGACGCCAGACGTAGGCGTAGGCGACGAAGACGGTGAGCGCGAAGAGGAGCATCTCGACGAGCCCGAAAAGTCCCAGGGCGTCGAAGGTGACGGCCCAGGGATAGAGGAAGACGATCTCGATGTCGAAGACGATGAAGAGCATCGCCGTCAGGTAGTACTTGATCGGGAAGCGGCCACCACCGGACGGATGTGGCGTCGGCTCGATCCCGCACTCGTACGCCTCGAGCTTGGCCCGGTTGTAACGCCTGGGCCCGACGAGGGTGGCCATCACGACGGAGAAGATCGCAAAGCCTGCCCCGAGGGCTCCCAGTACGAGGATGGGCGCGTAAGCGTTCACCGTCCTCGCTCCCTTCAGTCGACGATGACTGGATGGCGGTCCGCTCGGGCCCTCTGATCGCCCCGTGGAGATCGTGCACATGTGAGGCAGTTCACAAGCCCGAGCCGCCTGCATCTTATGCCCGTCGGTCTGTGATCTGCGACACGGGGATGACCCACGCCTTTGTGATCTCCACCACCCAGCGAAGGATCATGAAGTCGGATGAGCGGTGATCTTCATACGCGAAGCGCGCGAGTGATCACGAGAGGTGACATTCGCCTGGGTTACCGCTGGTCAGGGTGGGGTTGCCCATATCAAGTGAGGGGCGCTACGGGCAAATTGGCGCTGGACGCGGTCAACTGCTAGTGGAGGTCGGGCCGTAGAAGTGATCCGCTCGTGACCCGACCGTGATCACCGGTACGTGCTTCGGTTCACGAGCGGCGGCCGATGTCAGATCACGGGAACATAACGGACACTCAAGAGTGACCTATCCCACGCTATTTCACGGGCTAAGTCCTTGACGGCCGGGAAGCCTTGGCGTGGCGGAGTGGGAAGTGGTAGGCGCCCGCCGGACCCGCATCGAGCAGCAAATGCCATGCGTAGGAGCATGATCGCCGAATCCGGACATCCCGTCGCGCGCTCGACGGGCGGGCAAAAAGTCCCCTTTGCTCGTCGCGTACATGCCAGGTGTGGCGCACTGCACCTTTGTTGGCAGCAACCTGCGGCTCCTGATAGCCGTAGTTGCCATGTCCCCGAACGCACTCATACCCAGCCACCGGAAGCCCCGCCGTCCTTCCGCGTCCTCGCGGGCGCTGCGTGCAGGAGTGACCGGTGGCTTCCTCACCCTCGCGGTGACCGGCGCCACCGTGCCGGCCAACGCCGCGGAAAAGCCCGTCTCCGAAACCCAGGAGATGCCGACGATCACGACGGCGCTGGCCACCAGCGCCGCGAAGAGCGCCGACACCGCTGAGCAGGTCGCGTTCAACTACGAGCGTCAGGCACTCCAGGACAGCGCCTTCTCCAAGGCCGCCAAGTCCGCGGAGAAGCACAAGGCCGAGGCCGTGAAGAAGGCCAAGGCCGAGGCCAAGAAGAAGGCCGAGGAAGCCCGCAAGGCCAAGGAGGCCGCGCAGGCCCGTGCGTCGCGCTCCTCCGAGCGGACGACCCTGTCCGCACCGTCCTCCGCCACCGGCACCTCCGCCACCCTCGTCTCCTTCCTGAAGGCGCAGCTCGGCAAGGCGTACGTGCTCGGCGCCACCGGCTCCTCGGCGTACGACTGCTCCGGCCTGACCCAGGCCGCGTTCAAGCAGGTCGGTATCGACCTGCCGCGGGTCTCGCAGGACCAGTCCACCGCCGGCACCCAGGTCGGCCTGGACAACCTCCAGGTCGGCGACATCCTGTACTGGGGCAGCGCGGGCAGCGCCTACCACGTCGGTGTCTACATCGGTGACGGCAAGTTCATCGGTGCCCAGAACCCCAGCACCGGCATCGTCGAGCGCCCGCTCAGCTACGACATGCCGACCGGCGCGGTGCGCGTCCTCTAGGACCGCCGCGCACCCGGTGCCGCACAAGGGCCGTTTCTCTCGCCGCTCGGGAGGGACGGTCCTTCGGCATGCCGTCCACCGGGCTCGTCGGCGGCTTGCACCGGCTCGGCGGGCTCGTCGGCGGCCTGCGCGTGCCCGGCGCCCGACGGGTCGGCCATGCCGTCCTGCGGGCCATTCGCGCCGCGCAGCGCCACGATCGCGCCACGTACGGGTCGAAGTCCGCCCGTAGGAGCGACCGATGAACGGTGCGGAACGTTGCACCTCTCGCCATATGCCGCACATGTCCCCCCCAAGGGCGCCGTGCGGCATCCGTAGAGAGAGGACACGCGCTCCGATGAACATCCCCCGCACCGCCCGCCGGACCGTCACCCGGGCCGCTACGGCTGCCGCACTGGCCACCGCCCTCGGCCTGGGCGCCGTCCCCACCGCGACCGCGACCGCCCCGGCCGCCGCCCCGCACGCCGTACGGACCCCGGGCACCGACCCGCACGGCGGCTGGCACCAGGACGGACTGCGGCTGAAGGCCGCCGACAACCGGAAGGTGGACGCCTTCGTGGCCCGCGCCCGGCGGGCCGAGCGCTCCATCAGCCCCCAGGTCCGCGCGATCGCCCGGATCAGCCATGCCGAGCTGGTCGGCTTCGACCAGCGGCTGAAGTCGCCGGACTCGCTCAAGCGCAAGGTCGCCACCCGGATGCACGAGTCGCCGGGGCAGTCCGTCGACAGCTCGCTCGCCATGATCAATGACGCGGTCCGCTACACGCTCCAGTGGCCGGCCGGCAAATACAGCCAGGGCGTGCACACCGCGGCCGGCCTGCTGTCCGCCTGGGGAAACGACTCCACCCGCTGGTCCAACACCTGGAACCGGACCAACGGCTACAAAGGGATCAACTCCGCCTGGCGCGCGCCCCGCTCCGGCCAGCTCTTCGAGGTGCAGTTCCACACGCCCCAGAGCAAGGCGGCCCAGCTGCAGACGCACAAGCTGTACGAGGAGCAGCGGCTGCCGGGCACCCCGCCCGCGCGGGTGCGCGAGCTCCAGGAGCAGCAGAACGCGATCTTCGCGGCGGTGCCGGTCCCGGCGGGCGCCGAGCGGCTGACCGCCCCGGCCCACCGGGTGGCCGACCCGTCCCGCCACCGGCCGGCCCCTGACCCGGCACGCCACCTGCCGGCTCCGGCCCACGTCCCCGTCGGCTGACCGACCGGCCCGGCCCACGTCCCGTCGGCTGACCGGACCGGTCCGGCACGGCGCCACCGGCACTCACCCGCAGGTGGCGCCGTGGCCGGCCGCGGCACATCCGGCCGTGGCCGACCGGGGCACGTACGGGCCGCGGCCGGCCGGCGGATCACCAGCCCGCGCCCGCCGGCTGCTTGGTGGTCGCGTTGAGCCGGTTGAAGAGGTTGGTGACCCCGATCGTCAGGATGATCGCCGCCAGCTGCCGCTCGTCGAAGTGGTCGGCGGCCTCGTCCCAGACGGCGTCCGGCACCGGGTCGGCGCTGTCGGCGAGCCGGGTGGCCGCCTCGGTGAGCGCCAGGGCCGCGCGCTCGGCGTCCGAGAAGTACGGCGCCTCCCGCCAGGCCGCCACCGCGAACAGCCACTCGTCGCTCACCCCGTTCTTCCGGGCGCTCTTGACGCCCCCGTCGACGCAGAAGCTGCAGCCGTTGATCTGGCTGGCGCGCAGATGCACCAGCTCCAGGGTCGCCTCCGGCACCCCGCCCTGACGCGTCGCCTTGAACACGTCGAGCAGGGGCTGCATGGCCTCGGGGAGGACCACTGCGGGGTTCTTCATCCGTGCGTTCATCACTGCTCTCCTCCGGAGATTCCGTCGTTGTCGCACTGACGGATCCCGGCCGGAGAATGTGACGGCGGCGGCCCGGAAAATTTCCCGGACCGCCGCCGACGACGCTCAGCGGGCCGGCACCGGGCCTCCGCCCGGTGCCGGCCCGTAGGTCACGCCTTCGGTGCGACCTTGCTCAGACCGTTGATGATGCGGTCCATCGCGTCACCGCCCGTGGGGTCGGTGAGGTTGGCGAGCATCTTGAGGGTGAAGCGCATCAGCAGCGGGTGGGTCAGCCCGCGCTGGGTGGCGACCTTCATGACCTTGGGGTTGCCGATGAGCTTCACAAAGGCGCGGCCGAGGGAGTAGTAGCCGCCGTAGGTGTCCTTGAGGATCTTCGGGTAGCGCTGCAGGGCCAGCTCGCGCTGTGCGTACGTGGCACGGGCGTGCGCCTGCACGATGACCTCGGCCGCGATCGCGCCGGACTCCATGGCGTAGGCGATGCCCTCGCCGTTGAACGGGTTGACCAGCCCACCCGCGTCACCGACCAGCAGCAGGCCCTTGGTGTAGTGCGGCTGCCGGTTGAAGGCCATGGGGAGCGCGGCGCCGCGGATCGGGCCGGTCATGTTCTCCGGCGTGTACCCCCAGTCCTCGGGCATCGACGCGCACCAGGCCTTGAGGATCTCGCGCCAGTCCAGCTCCCGGAAGGCGGAGCTGGAGTTGAGGATGCCGAGGCCGACGTTGCTCGTCCCGTCGCCCATGCCGAAGATCCAGCCGTAGCCGGGCAGCAGCCGGTCCTGGGCGCCGCGGCGGTCCCACAGCTCCAGCCAGGACTCCAGGTAGTCGTCGTCGTGCCGGGGCGAGGTGAAGTACGTCCGCACGGCCACGCCCATGGGGCGGTCCTCGCGCCGGTGCAGCCCCATGGCCAGCGAGAGCCGGGTGGAGTTGCCGTCGGCGGCGACGACGAGCGGGGCGTGGAAGGTGACCGGGGTCTTCTCGTCGCCCAGCTTGGCGTGGACGCCGGTGATGTGGCCGGTCAGCTCGTGGACGATCGGCGCGCCGACGTTGCAGCGCTCGTACAGCCGCGCGCCGGCCTTCTGCGCCTGCCGGGCCAGCTGCTCGTCGAAGTCGTCGCGCTTGCGGACCAGTCCGTAGTCCGGGTACGAGGCCAGCTCCGGCCAGTCGAGCTGGAGCCGGGAGCCGCCGCCGATGATCCGCAGGCCCTTGTTGCGCAGCCAGCCCGCTTCCTCGGAGATGTCGATGCCCATCGCGACCAGCTGCTTGGTGGCGCGCGGGGTGAGCCCGTCGCCGCAGACCTTCTCGCGCGGGAAGGCGGTCTTCTCCAGCAGGAGCACGTCCAGACCGGACTTGGCGAGGTGATAGGCGGTCGCCGAGCCGGCGGGCCCGGCACCGACGACGATCACGTCCGCGCTGTGCTCCGAGCGGGCTGTGGTCACGGAATCGGTCACGGACGCGGACTCGGTCACGGTGCTGTCTCCCGGAAGTCGATATCTGGATTTCTGGGTGCCGACCGGCACCGGGCACGGGCAGTCTATGGGGGCCGTGGTGAGCGGAACCTGAAGGGTTGTGCCGTGACCTCCGTGTGCGGCGGGCCGGGCCCGCACCGCCCGCGAACCGCCCGCTGCCCGCTGCTTGCTGCCGTCAGCTCCCGGCCGGCTTGCGCCCCCGGTGCAGTGCCACGACGCCGCCGGTCAGATTGCGCCAGGCCACCCCGGTCCAGCCCACGCCCTGGAGCCGGGCGGCGAGTTCGGGCTGGTTCGGCCAGGTGCGGATGGACTCGGCGAGATAGACGTAGGCGTCCGGGTTGCTGCTGACCGCACGGGCGACCGGCGGCAGCGCACGCATCAGGTACTCGGTGTAGACGGTCCTGAACGGCGCCCAGGTCGGCTCGCTGAACTCGCAGATCACCAGGCGTCCGCCGGGCTTGGTGACCCGGTAGAGCTCCGCCAGCGCGGCATCGGTGTCCTGGATGTTGCGCAGCCCGAAGGAGATGGTGACGGCGTCGAACACCCCGTCCGCGAACGGCAGCCGGGTGCCGTCACCGGCCGTGAACGGCAGCCACGGGCGGCGCTTCTTGCCCTCGCCCAGCATGCCGACGGAGAAGTCGCAGGGCACGACGTACGCACCGGCCCCGGCGAACGGCAGCGAGGAGGTGCCCGTACCGGCCGCGAGGTCGAGCACCCGCTCGGCGGGGCGGGCGGCCACCGCCCGCTCCACCTCCTTGCGCCACAGCCGCGCCTGCCCCAGGGAGAGGACATCGTTGGTGAGGTCGTACCGTGCCGCCACGTCGTCGAACATCGCGGCGACTTCGTGCGGCTGCTTGTCCAGGGATGCTCGGGTCACCCGGCCATTGTCCACCGTGCCCGGTCCCGGGCCCGCACCGGGCACGGCCGGGCGCCGGAACCGGTGCCGGCGAGCGGCACGGGGCGTTCCGTTTCAGCGGCGGCGATGGACGAGCCGGCCGGCCAACACCGTGACCAGAGCGCTGCCGTCCTCGGCGAAGACGGCGAAATCGGCCGCGCCGCCGACGGTCAGCGCACGCGGGCGGCCGCCGGGCACCTCCGCGAGCCCGGACCGCTGGACGGCCGTACGGACCGCGGGCCGGGTGAACGGCCCGGTCAGCGCCGTCGTGCCGAGGGCCAGCAGACGCTGCAGGCCCCGGCGGGCGCTGGCGCCCCAGCGCGCCTCGGTCATGTCGAGCGCGGCGAGCGCCGCACCCCCGATCGGCTCGCTGCCGAGCTCCCCGGCCTCGCGCGGGTCGGGGTGGTAGACGTCCTCCAGCAGCACGGCACCGTCCGGTTCGGCACGGCCGGGGGTCAGCACGCCGTCCCACTCCCGGACCCGCACCCTCCCCCGAGCTCTCGACTGCGCTCGACCAGGGGAGACCTCCGTGCCGTAAGCCGCCAGCAGCTCCTCGTACGGGCCGATGGCGGCGATCCGGCCGCCGTCGACGAGGACCGCATGGCCGGCGGCCGGCGCCCCGTCGGGGACGAGCCGGACACCGCGCACGCGGTGAAGTGTCAGCATCGCGGGGTCAGTTGGCCTCGACGAGCTTCAGCTCGGGATGAGCCGTGCCGCCCTCGATCGCCGTCGAGGACAGATGCGAGACGACCTTGTCGTCGACCGGGTCGTTGGCCGGGTCGTCGTGCACGAGGAGGTGCTCGTAGGTCGTGGCGCGCTGGGCCGGGACCCGGCCCGCCTTGCGGATCAGGTCGATGATCTCCATGCGGTTGGAGCGGTGCTTGGCACCGGCCGAGGAGACCACGTTCTCCTCCAGCATGATCGAGCCGAGGTCGTCCGCGCCGTAATGCAGCGACAGCTGGCCGATCTCCTTGCCGGTGGTCAGCCACGAGCCCTGGATGTGCGCGACGTTGTCGAAGAAGAGCCGGGCGAGGGCGATCATGCGCAGGTACTCGAAGAGGGTGGCCTGCGTCTGGCCCTTCAGGTGGTTGTTCTCCGGCTGGTAGGTGTACGGGATGAAGGCACGGAAGCCGCCCGTACGGTCCTGGACGTCGCGGATCATCCGCAGGTGCTCGATCCGCTCGGCGTTGGTCTCGCCGGTGCCCATGAGCATGGTGGAGGTGGATTCGACACCCAGGTTGTGGGCCGCCTCCATGATCTCAAGCCAGCGCTCGCCGGACTCCTTCAGCGGGGCGATGGCCTTGCGGGGACGGGCCGGCAGCAGCTCGGCGCCGGCGCCCGCGAAGGAGTCGAGCCCGGCGGCGTGGATGCGCTGGATCGCCTCCTCGACCGACACCTTGGAGATCCGGGCCATGTGCTCGACCTCGGAGGCACCGAGGGAGTGGATGACCAGCTGCGGAAAGGCCTTCTTGATCGCCGAGAAGTGTTCCTCGTAGTACTCGACGCCGTAGTCCGGGTGGTGCCCGCCCTGGAACATGATCTGGGTGCCGCCCAGTTCGACGGTCTCCGCGCAGCGGCGCAGGATGTCGTCCAGATCGCGGGTCCAGCCCTTGGCGGTGTCCTTGGGCGCGGCGTAGAAGGCGCAGAACTTGCACGCCGTCACACACACATTGGTGTAGTTGATGTTGCGCTCGATGATGTACGTCGCGATGTGCTCGGTGCCCGCGTAGCGGCGGCGGCGCACGGCGTCGGCGGCCTGGCCCAGCGCGTGCAACGGGGCGGAGCGGTACAGGTCGAGCGCTTCCTGCGGCGTGATCCGGCCGCCCTGCGCGGCGCGGTCGAGCACGGACTGGAGGTCGGCGTTCTCGGTCACCGGGGCGTCCCTTTCACAGGCGGGCATCACGAACTGAACCAGCGTACGTCAGGGGTCCGACAGCCTCGCCGCCGGTCAGCCGGCGCCCGGCAGCAGCGCCTGGTCCACGCCTCATACGCCCGTGCGCGCCGCCGCTCTCAGCGCCTCGTCATCGCTTCGTCAGTGTCGCCCGCGGCGTGCCGCCCGCGGCGTCGTCCGAGGCGAAGGCGAGCGTGCCGCCCGGGCCCAGCGTGTACGTCACCCGGGACTGGTTCCCCGTACAGCCGGCACCCTGCTGTCCGTCCGGACGCTCCATGAGGACCAGCCGCTTCCCGGTGGCCGACTCCAGCCGCGCCTTGGCCCGGCACTTCACCAGCACCGCGTCATAGGTGGTGTGGATGACGTACTCACCCTTGCCACCGTTTTTGATGACGCTGGTGAGCGTGCCGTTCGGGATGCCGTGCGAGGTCGTGACGCTGCCCGTCCAGGTGCCCAGGAACGCCTTGGCCACGGTGGCCGCGCCGTCCCCCTGGTCGCCGGGCCGGGGCGCCGGTGTGGCGTCGGCCGGCGGCCTGGCGCCCGTCTGCGCTCCGCCGTCGGCCTCGCCGCCCACCCCGGGCAGCAGATGGAAGACGAACCCCGCCGTCGTCGCGGCGGCGAACGCACCGGCCACCGACAACACCAGCGTGCAGCTCATCCGGCGCGGCCGGTCCTTGCCTCCACCGCCGAGCGCGCCGGACAGCGCGATCCGCCGCTCCTTGGGGGCGGCCGGCGGCGCCCCGGTCGGCAGGTCGGCGAGTTGGGCCGCTGCCTGCGGCCGGTCCGGGCCGGTGGCCGCCGCGTGCTGCCCGGCCGTCGCCGGGCGGCCGGCCCCCGCTGCCGCCGGGGACGGCGCACCGCCGGCCGCCGGCCACGGCGCCGCCTGTACGGGAGGGCCGGCCGGCCGAGCGGGAACCCCGGAGGTCTCCGTCGCCGGCGCCCCCGTCTGGACCGCACTGTCGAACGGCACCAGCCCGGACACCGCCCCGTACGAGGGATCCGGGGGCCCGAACGCGCCGCCGGGCACCGCACCCGCCGTGCCCTGCCCCGCCCGCGCCGGGCCGCCGGCCGCCGGCTCCTCCCCCGCGTCGAGGTTCAACAGCTCCACCGCCTGCCGGCTGACCCGCTCGACCAGCGGACCGGGCAGCCACCCCGCGCGCACCAGGCCCGCCGCGCCGCCGCTCCCCTCCCCCGCGAGCCGGGCCGCGAGCGCCGTGGGGGCGGGCCGGTCCGCGGGGTTCTTGGCCAGACAGGCGACCACCGACTCCCGCAGCTCACCACTGAGTTGCGGCCCCAGTACGGGTTCCTCGTGCACGACCTTGTAGAGCAGCGCCGCGGACGAGTCCCCCGGGAACGGGCTGCTGCCGGTCGCCGCGAAGGCCAGCACCGCGCCCAGCGAGAAGACGTCGGCGGCGCCCGCAGCCTCATTGCCCAGGATCTGTTCGGGCGCCATATAGCCGGGCGACCCCACCGAGACCCCCGTGGAGGTCAGCGAGGCAGTCCCCTCCGTGGCCCGCGCGATCCCGAAGTCGATCAGCAGCGGCCCGTCGAGCGTCAGCAGCACGTTCGACGGCTTGACGTCCCGGTGCACCAGCCCGAGCGCATGCACCGCGGCCAGCGCCTCGGCCAGCCCGGCACCCAGCGCCCGTACGGTGTGCCCGGGCAGCGCCCCGGCCTCGGCGACGGCCTGGGCGAGCGAGGGACCGGCCGCATAGCCCGTGGCGATCCACGGGACGGACGCATCCGGGTCGGCGTCCAGCACCGGCGCCGTCCAGTCGCCGCCCACCCGCCGCGCCGATTCGATCTCGCGCCGGAAACGCGCCCGGAACTGGTCGTCCGCGGCGAAGTGCGCATGGACGGCCTTCACGGCGACAGTACGGCCGCCGGCGCTGCGCCCGAGATAGACCCGCCCCATCCCGCCCGCGCCGAGCCTGCCCAGCAGCCGGTATCCGCCCAGGGCCCGTGGATCGTCCGGTGACAGCGGCTCCATGGCGCCTCCCCCTTGATACGCGCACCCAGATTATGGCCCGCAGGAAGCAGGGCCCCTGCCTCCCGTACCCGGCGGGCGCCCCGGCGGCTCGCGCCCGTGCACCGGCCCGGCACCGCCGCACCGCCCGTCCACTTGGCCCGCCCGCCTCCGGGCCGCGACCCGCCCCTCCGCCGGCCGACTACCCGGCCGCCGACCCCAGCAGGTCCACCTGCACATCGGCCGGGAACCCGGTCGTCGGCCCGACCCGCCGGGCGAATTCCGTGACCCCCGCCAGCTGTGCGGGCCCGAAACGGAAGTCGAGCGTGGTGAAGTAGCGCTCCAGGACCGGCTCGTCGAAGGTCTCCCAGCGGGCCGCCTGCTCGGCGACCTTGCCGACCTCCTCCAGCGACAGATCACGCGAGGCCAGAAACGCCTCGTGCACCTTCTGCACCACGACCGGCTCGCGCTCCAGGTACTCGCGCCGGGCCGCCCAGACGGCGAAGACGAACGGCAGGCCCGTCCACTCCTTCCACATCTGGCCCAGGTCGTGCACCTCCAGGCCCAGCCGGGGCCCGTCGTGCAGATTGGCGCGCAGCGCGGCGTCACCGATCAGCACCGCCGCGTCCGCCTCCTGCATCATCACGCCGAGGTCCGGCGGGCAGGTGTAGTAGTCGGGCCGTACCCCGATCTTCTCGGCCAGCAGCAGCTGGGCCAGCCGTACGGACGTCCTGGAGGTCGAGCCGAGGGCGACCCGGGCACCGTCCAGCTGCTCCAGCGGCTTCTGCGAAACGATCACACAGGACATCACCGGGCCGTCGCAGCCGACGGCGAGGTCGGGAAAGGCGACGAGGTCGTCGGCGGCCCGCAGGAATTCCACGAGGGTGATCGGCGCGATGTCGAGCTCCCCGCGGACCAGCTGCTCGCTGAGCTTCTCCGGCGTGTCCTTGGTGAGGTCCAGATCGAGCAGGGTGCCCGTACGGGCGAGGCCCCAGTAAAGGGGCATGCAGTTCAGGAACTGGATGTGGCCCACTCGCGGCCGGCTGCGACGGCGGCCGGCGTCGGCTCCCGCGGGTGCGTCTCCGAAGGTTGAATTGTCCACATGCGGAGGCTAGACCTGTCCCGCTAGGGGCAGCGCGGCGGGTCGGCGTATGGACGTTAGTGCGGTCGGTTAAACGTGATCTTTGGCTCTTCCGCCTTGCGAGCGCACCATGCTAAGCTCAGCGCAAGTTGCAGTTTGGTTTCCCTTGCAGTACAGAGCCTGCGGAGCATGTGACCCCGCAGGCTCTTGTAGTTTCAGACTTCTTTGCAGGTTCTGGAGCAGGGCAACCCTTTGGCCCAAGGAGGGCTTATGGCTACCGGAACCGTCAAGTGGTTCAACGCTGAAAAGGGCTTCGGCTTCATCGCCCAGGACGGCGGCGGCCCGGATGTCTTCGTCCACTACTCGGCGATCAACGCCTCTGGTTTCCGCTCCCTGGAGGAGAACCAGCAGGTGAACTTCGACGTCACGCAGGGCCCGAAGGGTCCGCAGGCGGAGAACGTCACGCCGGTCTAAGTTGCCTGGCCCGGAATCTTTCCAGGTCGTTTCCAGCAGTACCCAAGGAGCCCTGCTCCGCCATTTCGGTGGCGAGCGGGGCTCCTGCCTTTTCCTGCCGACGACTGGTTTCCTGCCGACGACCGGCCTGAATGGCCACCGCATGAATTTTTCTCGTCCGGCGCATGACACACCCATCGGGCGCAGCAATGCGGAAAATTCTCCGGCAATGCGCGCACCGCTCGCTACCCCCCGGCAGCAGTCATCTCCCTCGTTTGGTCGCAAAGAAACAGGATCTCGACGCGTCCGGGCGTGGCAAGTACAGCAATCGCTCAGCAGAAAACCGTGAGCAGCAAGGGAAGCGCCGAGGCGGCGACGGACGGCGGTGGCCGACCGGTCGTCGGCGTCATGGGCGCCATGGGGGTCATGGGGGTCATGGGGGTCATGGGGGTCACAGGGGAAGTCAATGCTTCCGGACACGGGGCGCCATCGGCCACCGTACTCAGTCGCATACGCGCCACCTACTCACCCCGCGCGAGGGCCGGAAATACGCGCGGAGCCGCGTCCATGGCAGCGGTCGGCGCACCCGGCCTGCCCGCCCGGCGAGCGGGCGGACCCGGCGGCACATTTTGGCGTAAGTGCCCACCGGTACAAAGAAGTTGCGGCAGATGACGAAGTGATCACCGAAAGTGGTCACATCGGAACATGGCGCGGCATACCGTGGGCAGAATGAGCGAGCACTTGCCCCCGCAGAAGACCTGTCCCGACTGTGGTGGCAGAGGCACCGTGGACTGGGAGACGCCGGCCGGCGACAAGGTCACGACGCAGTGCTCCGGTTGCGGCGGCACCGGCACCGTCCTGGCTTAGGGGAGGCGAAGGCGACATGGCGCCCTTGGGAAGGAACGGTAAGCCGGTCGGCCTGGACGCGCAGTACGTCGGCCGGCTGCCGTGCTCGACCTGCGGGATACGTTCGATGAAGCTGCCGGGCCAGCAGGGCGGGCTGTGCATTCCGTGCTACGCCGAGGAGTGCGCGGCCGAGGGACGCCGTGCGGCGACGGCCGGTTCCTGGGTGACGGCGAGCTTCGTCGGCGACCCGTGCCTGGCCTGTGGCTCACGGTCCGTCGACGCCAACGGCTGGGCGTTCTGGTGCAACTCCTGCGATATGCAGACGGCGGTCGCGCTGCCGCCGCAGTGAGCGGTCCAGCGACGGGGCCGCTCGGCGGGCCTCAGAGACTCCGCACGTCAGACCCCGTGCCACCTCCCCCACAGAGGTGACACGGGGTTCCAGTCTGACGCGCCGGGGGCGAGGGCTCCAGAGCGGGGTCACCTGCTTTCGTAAAGGCTGGCTATGTCTTTGGCGAAATCACGCGAGACGGCGGCCCGGCGAAGTTTCAGGGACGGGGTCAGATGCCCGGATTCCGGGGTGAAATCCACCGGGAGAACGGCGAAGCGGCGAATGGATTCGGCACGGGAGACCAGTGCGTTGGCGTCGTCCACCGCACGCTGGAGATCGGCGAGCAGGCCCTTGTCGCGGAGCAGTTGCCCGGACGGCACGTCCTGCTTCTTGTGCATCTGGCACCAGTGGGCGAGGCCGTCCGGATCCAGGGTGAGCAGGGCGGTGATGTAGGGGCGGTTGTCGCCGACGACCATGCACTGGCCGACGAGGGGGTGCGAGCGGAGGCGGTCCTCCAGGGGCGCGGGGGCGACGTTCTTGCCGCCCGTGGTCACGAGGATCTCCTTCTTGCGGCCGGTGATGGTGAGGTAGCCGTCCGGGTCGAGCGATCCGAGGTCGCCGGTGGCGAACCAGCCGTGATCGGTGACGGGGCGGGCCGCGCCGAGGGTGGCGTCCCAGTAGCCGGAGAAGACGTGTCCGCCGTGGATCAGGATCTCGCCGTCGTCGGCGATCCGCACCGCGCTGCCGGGGAGCGGCCAGCCGACCGTGCCGATGCGGGGGCGCAGCGGTGGCGTGACCGTGGTGGCGGCCGTGGTCTCCGTCAGGCCGTAGCCCTCGAAGATCTCGATGCCGGCGCCGGTGTAGAAGGCGGCGAGGCGGTGGCCGAGGGGGGAGCCGCCGCAGAGGATGTGGCGGACCCTGCCGCCGAGCGCGGCCCGGATGCGGCGGTAGACGAGCGGATCGTAGAGCTTGCGGGCGGCCTTGAGGGCGACGCCGGGGCCGGGGCCCGTCCCGTGTTCCCTGGCCTCGACCGCCTCGCCGTAGGAGCGCGCGACGCGGGCCGCGCGGTCGAAGGAGGAGCCCTTGCCCATCTTCTCCGCAGTGGCCCGGCCGGTGTTGAAGACCTTCTCCAGGACGTACGGGATGGCCAGCAGGAACGTCGGACGGAAGCCGGCCAGGTCGGCGAGCAGGTCGTCGGTCTGAATGCTGGGGGCGTGGCCGAGGCGGACGCGGGCGCGCAGGCAGCCGACGGCGACCATACGGCCGAAGACGTGGGAGAGCGGGAGGAAGAGCAGGGTGGCGGCGGGCTCCTCGCTGACCGACCTGAAGATCGGGTGCAGCAGTTCGACGGCGTTGTCGACCTCGGCGAAGAAGTTGGCGTGGGTGAGGGCGCAGCCCTTGGGGCGACCGGTGGTGCCGGAGGTGTAGATGAGGGTGGCGAGGGCGTACGGGCCGGTGGCGGCGCGGCATTGGTCGACCGCCTCGTCCGGGAGGTCCCGGCCCGCGGCGATGAGCTGGGCGACGGCCCCGGTGTTGAACTGCCAGAGGTGGTCCAGCACGGGGAGTTCGCCGCGCAGGCCGCTGATCAGCCGGGCCTCCTCGACGTTCTCCACGACGCAGGCGCGGGCACTGGAGTCGTGCAGGATCCACTGCGCCTGGTGGGCGGAGGACGTGGGGTAGAGAGGGACGGTGACCAGGCCGGCCGCCCAGGCGGCGAAGTCGACGAGGGTCCACTCATAGGTCGTACGGGCCATGATCGCGAGCCGGTCGCCGGGGCGGAGGCCGTGCGCGATCAGGCCCTTGGCGACAGCGCGGACCTCGACGGCGAACTCCGCGGCGGTGATGTCCCGCCAGGTACCGCTGGGTTGTTTGCGGGCGAGCACGACGTCGGCGGGCGCCTCGGCGGCGTTGGTGAAGGGAAGGTCGCCGAGTGAGCCACTGCGGACGGGCGGGACCAGCGGGGGGACGTAGACCTCCCGAACTGCGCCGTTGACCAGGGTTTTCTGGGGCTCCCGCAAGGTGCGGGCAGGGGCGTCGGCGGGGTCGGCGGCTGGTACGTCGACGGGTGATCCGGTGGCTGCACTGTCCTGGTGGAACACGAGCGGCTCCTCGTTTCGCCTGTGGAGTGCGGAGGGGGGTGGGGCGCCTGGGGGTGCGGGAGGGGCGCGCGGTGCCGCGTGGGCGGTGGGTGGCCGTGGGGGTTGGGGCTGGTGCCGTGGCTGGTGCCGTGGCTGGTGCCCTTGTGGTGGCCAGGGTGGTAGGGGCTACGCGCTGTGGGCGGCGGGGCCGGTGGGGCCGGTGCGCCTGCGCGCCGCAGCGGTCACCGTTACGGGCGCGGACGCGGGCACGGACGCGGCCGGGTCACGGCAGGTAACTGGTCTGGGGCGGCCGTTTTCTGACGACGCCCGGGCTCCGCTCCCAGGGGCGTCGAACTACCGGGCACCATCGCGGCGTCGGCCTCGATCGGCCCCAACACCGCACGAAATCGGGCGGGTTGCGACGGCTCGGCGACGGCGCCGGCGACCCTCGGCGAACGCCTCGCTCCTGCCGGGGGAACCGTGGCACTCATCTGCGACCCAGCTCCCGACCCGACGGTAACCTTACTTCGAGGTCAATTTATGTGAGGAGCAGGAGCCGGCCAATGGGCGCGCGACACCTTCACGAATTCACCCCACGGACCACGGTTCCAGGTCACGAACGGCCTGCCCTGCGCCTGCCGCGTGCCCGGCCGCCGTCCACACCGAGGACCGTCACCCGCCGGGCGGCCCGCAAACAGTCGGCGGCCCGGCGCGCGGCGTACCATCGGCCGCCGCACGCCGGGCCACGCCCCCCTGACGCTGGGCCACGCCCCCCTGACGCCGGACCGCGTCACCCCCTGGCGCCGGACCGGCCCTCATGGCCGACGAGTTCGCCCGGCACCCAGCGCTCCCCGCCCATCATCCGGCCGAGGCCCGCCCACACGACGTTCATCATCGTGGCCGCGGCATCCTTCGCCGACGGACGCGCCCACTCCCCCGAAACGCCCTCGTCCGTACGGCAATTGGCCCACTCGGCGAGCGACTCGGCGGCGCCGACCAGCGCGTGCGCGAGCCCGGCCACCTCCCGTTCGGCCAGCTCGCCGACGCAGCCCGCTTCCTTTGCGGCTGCACCCAGCAATTCCGTGACGAACTCGACGATCTCCCCTCGTACCGCGGCGACTTCGTGGGCGAACGGCTCACCATGCGTCCTGGCCTGCTGGTGGAGTACGGCCCAGCCCCCCGGATGCTCGGCGGTGTACGCAAAGAACCCCCGCAGGCCGCCCCACAGTTGCCGGTCGGCGCTCTCCCCCGGCTCGACGGCTGCCGAAACCGCCGCCATCAGCGCCTCCGACTCCCGCCGGATCACCGCGCTGAACAGGTCTTCCTTCGAATTCAGGTACAGATAGACCAGCGGCTTGGACACCCCGGCCAGTTCGGCGATCTCGTCCATCGAGGCCGCCCGATATCCACGCCGTGCGAACGTCAGCACCGCGGCGTCCAGCATCTGCTGCTCCCGGACGGCGCGCGGCACCCTCTTGCTCTTCACAGCTCCCACCCTGAATGTCCCTCCATCCCGCCCCTTTACTGCAAAGTAAGTTTACGATCTTCGCTTCCCGCCTCCGCCGGCTTGACGTGTTCCCGCTCTTAGCGAGACGATACGTATCGTTACGTTGCCCGAGCCGCCTATCCGGAGGACAGCCCCATGCAGCAGTTCATCGATGCCGCGCCCGGTATCCGCTTGTGGACCGAGCAGCGCGGTCCCGTCGATGCGCCCCCGCTGTTGCTGGTCATGGGCGCCCAGGCGACCGGCGTCGGCTGGCCGGAGCCACTGGTCGACGCGCTGGCCGCGCACCACCGGGTCATCCGTTACGACCACCGTGACACCGGCCGCTCCACGTGGTCCTTCGAGGAACAGCCCTACCGGATCGCCGATCTGGCCACGGACGTGATCGCGGTCCTGGACGGGCTGGGCATCGGCCGGGCACATCTCGTCGGCATGTCATTGGGCGGCATGCTGGCCCAAATGGTGCTGGCGGACCACCCCGACCGATGCCTCAGCGCCACTCTCATCGGCACCAGCGCCCTCAGCACCACCCCCTACACCCGCCCGGACGGTCGGACGGTGCCGGCCGGGGAACTCCCGGGCATCGCGCCCGAGGTCCTGGAGCTGTGGTCCCGGCCCGTCGAGGATCACGGGCCGGCGGCCGAAATGGAGCGCCGGATCGAACACTGGCGGGTACTCGCCGGTGACCAACTCCCCTTCGACGCCAAGTACTTCCGCGCCCTGGAGCACCGCGTCATCGCGCACACGGGGCACCACCGCACGAGCACCGCACACGGCCGTGCGGAGCACGACGGCATGCTCCGCACCGAGCAGCTCGCCACGAACGAGGTGCCGGCGCTGGTGATCTGCGCACCCGCCGAACCGGTCTTCCCACCGCCACACCCCCACCACCTCGCCCAGTGCGTGCGGGGCGCGCGGCTCGTCGAGATCCCGGGGATGGGCCATGCGCTACCGCCCGCCGTCCAAGGACCGCTGGCCACCGCGATCCTGGCCCATACGGGCGCGGTGACGGGCTGAGGGCGGGGCCCGCGGAGAGCGCGGCTGGTCGAGGTCCGCGCCGCGGAGTTCCTGCGCGGCGCGGACGCGGACGTGCTGCTCGGCTCCGGCGGCGGACAGCCGAGGAGCCCACGACCACTCAGCTGACGGCCAAGCAGCCACGTCCGCTGGGGCGGAATCGAGTGGTACACCGGCAGCAAGCACAACGCTTGTGGAAGCAACCGGCCGCCTAAAGCAGCACAGACCAACAGCCAGGAGGCAGTCGACGAATCCAGGTCCGCCGTGCGCCATTCAGCCGGTCCGCCCCCGCCGACGTGAACCCCTCTTCCGAACCCTGCGCAGCATCAACCGCCATGCCCGAACCAGCTCCCCTGGTCGCGCGCGATCAACCGGCGCACGTCCACAGGTGACCACCCCGACGCACACCGGACGCGACCTCGACCGTACCCACCAACAAGAGGCAACTCGAACCGGCGGAAACCAAACTGCTCACGAGATCAAGTTGCACGCCCGGTGTATCCGAGGGACGGTCGTAAGAGCGCATATCTGTCCGTTTGCGGCAGGGGGAGGGGGGACCAGGCATCACGGAATAGGGAAGCGCCATGAGCACTGAGCAGCCCCAGGATCCTCGGAACCGACCCCCCCAGCAGCAGTACCCACCTCCCCAGCAGCAGTACCCACAGGGGCAGTTCGCTCCATATCCGCAATACCAGCCACAGCCAGACACGAGCGGTAAGGCCGTGGCTTCCATGGTTATCGGAATCGCGTCTCTGGTCATACCTTTCATAGGAATCGTCACGGGACCCCTGGCAATCGTCTTGGCCACCAGAGCGCGCCGCGAGATAGAGCGCACCAGGCAAAAGGGCGACGGTATGGCCGTAGCTGGGCTGGTGACCGGCATCATCGGCTGCATCGGCTACGTAATCTTCTTGGTGCTCCTCATCATCGGCGCAGCAACTGGGGCGTAGCGACAAGACACAGAGACATCTCACACATCACGTACGCGATGAATCGGTGCGCCAACACCGCCGGCCTCGATTCCGGGCCATGCGATGCGCGGGATGATGCCGCGTTCGCGCAGCCATCTCAGGTGGTCGGCGGAGTAACACGCCTTATCTGCACAGAGTTAGGCGGGACGCGCCCACAGGGCCACGCCACGACCGGATCACAGGTATGCCGGGATCAATGACAAGTCGGCGGGTCGGTTGGCGTGAAGGAAGGCGTGCTGAGAGCGAATGGCCTGACCGATAACGAGCGCAGCGGGCTCAGAGAGCAATGCGCCCAGGGAGGGCACGTTGTGCCGCAATGTGGCGCAACGCAGCCTACGGCTTTCTGATGAGGGTGCACGCACTGTGCCCCGTTCTCCGTAAAGAGACCGGGGCACACCTGTGAGGCGAGCTGAAAGTTAGGCAGCAGCCGGCACGGAGACCTTCTCCTCCGCGCCATCAGCGCTGGTCGTGTCCAGGCTGATGCTCTTCGCGCCGCTGTACGCATCGCGGTCCAGGATCTTCTCCCTGGCGGAGACCAGGATCGGAATGACCGACTGGCCGGCCACGTTGGTAGCCGTACGCATCATGTCCAGGATCGGGTCGATGGCCATCAGCAGGCCGACGCCCTCCAGGGGGAGGCCCAGTGTGGAGAGGGTCAGCGTCAGCATGACCGTCGCGCCGGTCAGGCCGGCGGTGGCGGCGGAGCCGATGACGGAGACGAAGACGATCAGGAGGTAGTCGCCGATGCCCAGGTGGACGTCGAAGATCTGGGCGATGAAGATCGCGGCGATCGCCGGGTAGATCGAGGCGCAGCCGTCCATCTTGGTCGTCGAGCCGAACGGCACCGCGAAGGAGGCGTACTCGCGCGGCACACCGAGGCGCTCGGTGACCTGCTGGGTGACCGGCATGGTGCCGACCGACGAGCGGGAGACGAAGGCCAGCTGGATGGCCGGCCAGGCGCCGCGGAAGAACTGCAGCGGGTTGACCTTGGCGACGGTCGACAGCAGCAGCGGGTAGACGCCGAACAGCACCAGGGCGCAGCCGAGGTAGATGTCGACGGTGAAGGTCGCGTACTTGCCGATCAGGTTCCAGCCGTAGGTCGCGATGGCGTTGCCGATGAGGCCGACGGTGCCGAGCGGGGCGAGGCGGATGACCCACCACAGGGCCTTCTGCAGCAGTTCCAGGACGGAGCGGCTGATCGTGAGGACCGGCTCGGCCTTCTCGCCGAGCTGCAGCGCCGCGATGCCGGCGACGGCCGCCATGAAGACGATCTGCAGGACGTTGAGCTCGGTGAACGGCGTGATGATGTCGGTGGGGACGATGCCGGTCAGGAAGTCGATCCAGGAGCCCGCGTGGTCGGGGAGCTTGCCGTCCTTGGGGCTCAGGCCGGTGCCCGCGCCGGGGTGGGTGAGCAGGCCGATCGCCAGGCCGATCGCGACCGCGATCAGCGAGGTGACCATGAACCACAGCAGGGTGCGGGTGGCGAGCCGGGCGGCGTTGTTGACCTGCCGCAGATTGGTGATCGACACCAGGATCGCGAAGAAGACCAGCGGGGCCACGGCCAGCTTCAGCAGCTGGACGAAGAGGTCGCCGATGTGCTGGAGCGTGGCGGTGAGCCAGCCGATGTCACCGTTCTTGGCGATCGCGCCGAGCAGCACGCCCAGGGCGAGACCGGCCAGGATCTGGGCCCAGAACGGGACCTTGGGTATGCGGGAGGACTTGGGGGTCTGGGGCGCCGGTGAGGACTCGGCGGCCTTGGCAGACGTGGACAACGGACACACTCCGGGGACAGGTCGGGCATCGGAAGGCGGCGCGGGGCGCCAGGAGGTCGAGCGGCCGCGGAGCGGTTCGAGGGAGCTCGAAGCAGGGGGGCCTCCCGCCCGGAGGGCGAGGGGGATCTCCGGCGGCTGAATGAAGAGTCAGCGGCGGCAACAGGCCGCGGACAGACAGCGGCAGAGATCGACATGCAGGCGCGCCACGAGCGGAGTGCTCATGGGGAACGGGGGCGCGGCTGCCATCTTCATGGCACGTACATTAACACTTGAACTTTGAGGAACCCAAAGAAAATCTTTGACTTCCCTAGAGGCCGCCGACCCGGACGACCCGTCAAAAAAGCGACCGGCGCCCGGTCATGGAACACAAGCCATGACGGCGGGCGCCGGTCGCGGACGGGCGGCTGTGAGGCGCCTTACACAGCGGCGTCCTACGTAAAGGTCCAGGCCGCTACGCAGGCCGTTACCCCAGCCCGTCCTCCTGGCCGGCGTGGGCCGCGAGCCGCTCGCGCTGGCGGTCGACCTTGGCGACGATCTGCTCGGACATCGCATCCCGCTGCTTGCGCAGCAGCACAAAGCTGAGCGGCGCGGAGATCACGATGGCGAGCAGCAGCATCCAGACGGTGTTGGAGGCGCCGACGGCGAGCGGAATGATGTGGAGGTAGGCCAGCACCCAGACCACGGCGAACGAGGCGACGAAGAGGCCGATGCGAAGGGCGGTGTAGCGGAGCGTGGCGAAGTTGTGGCTACTCACGGATGGGACCTTCTCCTCAACGGCAACCTAAAGGGTCTGCATCCAGTCAAGCACAGCGCTTCGGGCGATCTTCGCGGCCCCCGCCGCAGCACCCCTCGCCGTAGCCTCCGCCCCCGCACCGGCCCGCACCCCGCCCCGTACCTCAGGCCACCTCCCGCCACATGGTGACGTCATCCCGGAAGTCACCGTCGGCGACCTTGATCGCGCCGGGCACCCGGCCGACCTCCTTGTACCCGCAGGACGCGTAGAAGCGGCTGAGGCCGGTGCCGCCGCGGCAGGTGAGCCGGATGCCGGAGATGCCGTCGAGCGAGCGGGCGGCGTCGGCGACCGCGGCCATCAGCTCCCGGCCGACCCCCTGGCCCTGGACGGACGGGTGGACCATGACGGTGTAGACCCACAGCCAGTGGCGCATCAGACGGTGGCCGTTGAGGGTGAGGAAGGCGGCGGCCAGGACCCGGCCGTCCGGATCGCGGCCCACCAGCAGACGCGTGCGGCCCTCGGCCATCGAGGTCAGATGCCTCAGCAGCTCGGGGCGTATGTCGTCCTGGGTCACCGGCGGGACGAAGCCGACGGCGCCGTCGGCGTTGGAGACGTCGCTCCACAACGTGCATATCCCGTCGCGGAGAGCGGGGGTGACGGAAGGGTCCAGGTCGAAACGCACGTTCATGACCCGGACCCTAACTCCCGCCACTGACAGCGGCCCCGGCCTGCTCAGACGCGCATCGGCTGGGGCGACTCACGGCGCTCGGGGTCCGGGCCCGGGTACTCGCGGATGGCCTCGTAGCGGGTGTTGCGCTCGACGGGGCGGAAGCCGGCGTCCCGGATCAGCTCCAGCAGGTCCTCGCGGGTCAGCTTGTTGGGCGTGCCGTAGTTGTCCGCGTCGTGCGTGATCTTGTATTCGACGACCGAACCGTCCATGTCGTCGGCGCCGTGCTGGAGGGCGAGCTGGGTGGTCTGCAGGCCGTGCATGACCCAGAAGCACTTGATGTGCGGGACGTTGTCGAAGAGGAGGCGGGAGACCGCGAAGGCCTTCAGGGCCTCCGCGCCGGTCGCCATCGTCGTGCGGGCCTGGAGCTTGTTGCGGACCTTGCCGTCCTGCATGTCGACGAAGTCGTGCTGGTAGCGCAGCGGGATGAAGACCTGGAAGCCACCGGTCTCGTCCTGGAGCTCACGCAGCCGCAGCACGTGGTCGACGCGGTGGCGGGGCTCCTCGATGTGCCCGTACAGCATCGTCGAGGGGGTCTTCAGGCCCTTCTCGTGGGCGAGGCGGTGGATGCGCGACCAGTCCTCCCAGTGGGTGCGGTGGTCGACGATGTGCTGGCGCACCTCCCAGTCGAAGATCTCGGCGCCGCCGCCGGTCAGTGACTCCAGACCGGCGTCGATCAGCTCGTCGAGGATCTCGGAGGCACTCAGCCCGGAGATGGTCTCGAAGTGGTGGATCTCGGTGGCGGTGAAGGCCTTCAGGGAGACGTCCGGCAGCGCCTTCTTCAGCTCGCGCAGCGACCGCGGGTAGTAGCGCCACGGCAGCGTCGGGTGCAGACCGTTGACGATGTGCAGCTCGGTGAGGTTGTCGTTCTCCATCGCCTTGGCGAGGCGGACGGCCTCCTCGATCCGCATCGTGTACGCGTCCTTCTCGCCCGGCTTGCGCTGGAAGGAGCAGTAGGCGCACGACGCGGTGCACACGTTCGTCATGTTGAGGTGACGGTTGACGTTGAAGTGGACGACGTCGCCGTTCTTGCGCGTCCGCACCTCATGAGCCAGCCCGCCCAGCCACGCCAGGTCGTCACACTCGTAGAGGGCGATACCGTCCTCGCGGGTCAGCCGCTCCCCGGCGTGGACCTTCGCCTCCAGCTCACGCTTGAGGCCCACATCCATCGACGCAGCCATCCGGTCGCCTCCAGTCTCTGCCGTATCGGTGCCGTTTCGGAGCCGGAAACGGGCTTCGACGAGCGTACTCCCCCGTAATGGAGGCGGACGGGGCCCCCTTGACGCGCCCGTCCGCTCCCGGTGTGCCGCCCGGCGACCGGGGCCTACTCGGCCTCTTCGGGCAGTTCGCCGACGCGGTTCTCCCACTTGGTGGAGAGCACGATCGTGGTGCGCGTACGGGAGACGCCCTTGGTGCCGGACAGCCGCCGGATGGTGCGCTCCAGACCGTCCACATCGCCCACCCGCACCTTGAGCATGTACGAGTCGTCGCCGGCGATGAACCAGCAGTCCTCGATCTCGGCGAGGTCGCGCAGCCGGCGTGCGACGTCCTCGTGATCGGCCGCGTCCGAGAGCGAGATGCCCACCAGCGCGGTGACGCCGAGGCCGAGCGAGGCGGCATCGACCGTCGCGCGGTAGCCGGTGATCACTCCGGCCGCTTCGAGCCGGTTGATCCGGTCCGTGACGCTGGGCCCGGAGAGGCCGACGAGCCGGCCGAGCTCCGCGTACGAGGCCCGGCCGTTCTCACGAAGTGCCTGGATGAGCTGCCTATCCACCGCGTCCATGCCCTCAAGCCTTCCAATCTTTACGCATTTTCGTGTTCTGCATGTAGAATCTAAGGCATACAGGGTCTAGACCCTGCGAATCTTTCAGACGATCAAAGACGATCTCAGGAGTTGTCACCGTGTACTCGATCGAGATGGCCTACGCCCGCATGCGCGAGCTGCAGGACCAGGCCAATCGTTCACGTGCCCACCGCGCCGCGGCACCGCGGACCCGGCGCCGCTTCGGGCGCGCCGCCGCAGCCGAGCAGCGCTAGGGAGCGTCCGGGGCCTCCTCTTCCTTGGAGCCACCCCGCAGCTCCCCCTCCCATCGCCGGTACAGCCCGTGCGGCACCTCGGCCGCATCGAGCACCCGGCCCGCGACGAAGTCCACCAGATCCTGGATGTGCGTCGCTCCCGCATAGAACGCCGGTGAGGCGGGCAGCACCACGGCGCCCGCCTCGTCCAGCGTCACCAGATGCTTCAGCGTCGGACCGTTCAGCGGGGTCTCGCGCACCGTGACCACCAGCCGTCGCCGCTCCTTGAGCGTCACGCTCGCCACCCGCTGCAGCAGGTCCTTCGACAGCCCGAGCGCCACCCCGGCCACGCATGCGGTGCTCGCCGGGACGATCAGCATCCCCTTCACCGGATACGAGCCCGACGAGGGCCCGGCGGCCAGATCCCCGGCCGGCCAGTACCGCACATCCGCCAGGTCCGCCTCCGTCACCGGGAACGCCGACGGCTTGCCGTCCGCCCCTCGCGCCAGCCATTCCCGCAGGTCGGCGCGCCAGTGGGCATCCCGGAAGGCGATGCCGGTCTCGTCCAGCAGGGTCAGCCGCGACGCCCGGCTGACGATCAGGTCCACCGCCTCCCCGGCGGCGAGCAGCCCGCGCAAGACGGACGCGGCATACGGTGTCCCGGACGCACCGGAGATCCCCACGACCCACGGACGGCGTCGGCCGGGGTCCTTGCTGGTGTTGTTGTGCGGCGACTCCACGGCATCGAGCCTATCCGGCGGAACCGTGGACCCCCTCACGGCCGTTCTTACCTGTGCGCCCCTCGCGGAGCCCCGCCGAGGGCCGCCCCACCGGGGGCGAGAAGGGACGGCCGGAGATGAGAGCACGCGCGAAGTCCGCGATCTGCCTGATGCTGGGCTGGGTCGCCCTGCTGTGGGTACTGGAGGGCGTCGACACCGCCAGCGGGGGTGCCCTGGACTCCTTCGGGATCCAGCCGCGCGAGCCCGCCGAGCTGGCCGATGTGGTGCCCGCCGCCTTTCTGCACTTCGGCTTCGCCCATCTCATGGCGAACACCCTGCCGTTGCTGCTGCTCGGCTTCGTCGCCGCGCTGCGCAGCGGGGTGCGGCGCTTTCTCGCCGTCGTCCTGCTGATCATCCTCACCAGCGGGCTGGGCGTCTGGTTCACGGCCGCGCCGGACAGCAACACCGCGGGCGCCTCCGGCGTCATCTTCGGCCTCTTCGGCTATCTCCTGGTGCGCGGCTTCATCGAGCGCTCCCTCCTGGACATCGGCATCGGCCTGGTCATCGGCGCGCTGTACGGCTCGATCCTGTGGGGCGCGCTGCCGACGGACAGCCAGATCAGCTGGCAGGGGCACCTGTTCGGGCTGATCGGCGGAGTGCTGGCGGCCTTCGTCTTCCGCGAGCGCGCCCGGGAGGGTACGGCCGGGGCCACTGTCGGACCCGTCACGTAGCCTCGGAATCGAACGGGAGCCGCGGGGCGGGCACGACGCCCCGCACCACGCGGCCTCCATACACAGCAGTACTGCATACGGGGTGAGCAGACCATGTCCGACTACCACCAGCCCGGGTACGGACCGTACGGCGGCGGACCGCAGCAGCCGTACGGAGCCCCGCAACAGGGCTGGCCCGGCGGCGCTCCCGGCGGCTACGGCTACCCCGGCCCCCAGCAGCCCGGCTACGGCACCCAGCCGCCGTCGGCCTCGACGAGCCCCGCGATGTGGGCCCATCTCGGCACCCTGCTGATCGTCACCGCCGGCTCGGTGATGTGCTGCGGTCTGGGCGCGCTCCTGGGGTGGATCTTCCCGTTGTCCGTCCGCAACAACGAACGCCACAAGCACGATCCGTACGTCCGCCACCACGCCACCCAGGCGCTGAACTTCGGCATCACCCAGGCCATCATGGCGGCCATCGGCGCGGTGCTGTACTTCGGCAGCGCCTTCATCTTCGCCGCGGTCGCCACGGAATCCCAGCGCCAGAGCTCCGGTCTGGCCGTCCCGCTGCTGACCGTCGCCGCGATCATGGGCGCGTACGCCATAGCCGGCCTGGTCTGCGCGATCATGGCCACGGTGAAGGCGACCCGCGGCGAACTGTGGAGCTACCCGCGGCTGATCGCCTGGCCGCTCAGCAAGGGCTGAGGGGCAGGGGCGGGCCGGCCGGAGGACGCGCGGCGCCGTATCGGCCGGGCGAAGCGCCGACCGGGCGGGGCTCGGCTCCCAACCGCCGTGTGCCGCGCTCAGACCGTCAGCCCGCGCACCAGCAGATCCAGCAGCGCACAGACGAACAGCGCAATCCCGATGAACCCGTTGACCTGGAAGAACGCCCGGTTCAACCGGGTGAGGTCGTGCGGCTTCACGATCGTGTGCTCGTAGAGGAAGGCCGCCGCCACGATCACCAGCCCCAGCCAGAAGAACACGCCGGCGCCGGTCGCCAGCGCGTACCAGACGAAGAGCCCCGTCGTGACGAGGTGACAGCCGCGGGCCCCCCAGATCGCCGCCGGGATGCCGAAGCGGGCCGGGACCGACCGCACCCCGACCGCACGGTCCGTCTCGACGTCCTGGCAGGCGTAGATCAGGTCGAAGCCACCGATCCAGATACCGACCGCGATGCCGAGGATCACCGCCTCCCAGGACCAGGTCCCGGTGATCGCGATCCAGGCGCCGATCGGCCCCATCGCCTGGGCGAGGCCGAGGATGGCCTGCGGGAAGTTCGTGAACCGCTTGCCGTACGGATACACCACCATCGGCACCACCGCGACGGGCGCGAGCGCCAGGCACAGGGGGTTGAGCAGTGCCGCCGCGCCCAGGAAGACGACGAGCGCGATCACCGCGCCCGTCCATGCCGACGTCACCGACACCGCGCCGGTGACCAGTTCCCGGTGCGCGGTGCGCGGATTGCGGGCATCGATCTCGCGGTCGATGATCCGGTTCGCGGCCATCGCGAACGTCCGCAGGCCGACCATGGCGACGGTGACGAGCAGCAGCCGCCCCCAGTGGATCTGCCGGTCCGCCTCGTACATCGCGGTCAGTGCGGCGATATAGGCGAAGGGCAGCGCGAAGACCGAGTGCTCGATCATCACCAGGCGCAGAAACGCCTTGGTGCGGCCCGGCTGCGGGACCGCCGCGGATGCGCTGCTCACGAGAGTCCGTACTCCTTCCAGCGGCGGTCGACCAGCGCCGCCGTCGGCGGGTCGGACTCGACCATCGCCGGCCAGCCCCCGTCGCGCGTATAGCCCTCCTCGGGCCACTTCTTCGTCGCGTCGATACCTGCCTTGCCGCCCCAGAACTGCTGGTAGGAGGCGTGGTCGAGATGGTCGACGGGGCCTTCGACGACGGTCAGGTCCCGGGCGTAGTCGGTGTTGCCGAGCGCCCGCCAGGACACCTCGTGGAGGTTGTGGACATCGCAGTCCGCGTCCACGACCACGATCAGCTTGGTCAGCGACATCATGTGCGCGCCCCAGATGGCATGCATCACCTTCTGGGCGTGTTTGGGGTACTTCTTGTCGATCGAGACGATCGCGCAGTTGTGGAAGCCGCCGGACTCCGGCAGGTGGTAGTCCACGATGTCCGGGACGATGATCTTGAGCAGCGGCAGGAAGAACCGCTCCGTCGCCCGCCCCAGCGGCCCGTCCTCCGTCGGCGGCCGGCCCACCACGATCGACTGGAGCAGCGGCCGCTTACGCATCGTCACACAGTCGATGGTCAGCGCCGGGAACGGCTCCTGCGGGGTGTAGAAGCCGGTGTGGTCGCCGAACGGGCCCTCGGGCAGCATCTCGCCGGGCTCCAGCCAGCCCTCGATGACGACCTCGGCATTCGCCGGGACCTGCAGCGGCACGGTCTTGCAGTCGACCATCTCGATCCGCTTGCCCTGGAGGAAGCCCGCGAAGAGGTACTCGTCGATGTCCCCGGGCAGCGGTGCGGTCGAGGCGTACGTCACCGCCGGCGGGCAGCCGAAGGCGATCGCGACCGGCAGCTTCTCCCCGCGCTTGGCGGCGACCTGGTAGTGGTTGCGGCTGTCCTTGTGGATCTGCCAGTGCATCCCGATGGTGCGCTTGTCATGGCGCTGGAGGCGGTACAGACCGAGGTTGCGCACCCCGGTCTCCGGGTGCTTGGTGTGCGTCAGCCCCAGGTTGAAGAAGGAGCCGCCGTCCTCCGGCCAGGTGAACAGCGCCGGGAGCCGGTCCAGATCGACCTCGTCGCCTTGGAACACGACCTCCTGGACGGGCGCGTCCTTGACCTTCCTGGGCGGGACGTGCGTCATCCCGGCGAGCTTCCCGAACGCCTCGCGCACACCGACGAACCCGTGCGGCAGCTCCGGCTTCAACAGCCCGCCGATCTTGCCGCTGATCTCCTCGTACGACGTGAGACCCAGCGCCTTGAGCAGCCGGCGGTCGGTGCCGTAGACATTCATGGCGAGCGGCATCGCCGAGCCCTTGACGTTCTCGAAGAGCAGCGCCGGGCCACCGGACTTCTGCACCCGGTCCACGATCTCGCCGATTTCCAGATACGGATCGACCTCGGCCTTGATGCGCTTGAGGTCGCCATCCCGCTCCAGTGCGCGCAGGAACGAGCGAAGATCGTCGTAAGCCATGCCGTCCAGTATCGGGTACGCACTACCCTGGACGGGTCACCGGGCCCCGCCGCGGGCCCGCCGTCGCACGCAGGGGGATCCGTCCGCAATGCTCAGGTATCTGCCGTTCCTCCTGGTGCTGGCACTGTGGATCTACGCATTCATCGACTGCCTGAACACCCCCGAATCCCAGGTGCGCGGCCTGCCCAAGGTCATCTGGGTGCTCATCATCCTGCTCTTCGGCGAGGTGCTGGTCGGCCCGGTCGCCTGGCTGGTGGCCGGCAAGACCCGGCGACCGGTCACGGGCAACGGCTCCACGCCCTCGGAATGGCACCGCAACCACCGCTGGGTGGCCCCGGACGACAACCCCGAATTCCTCCGCTCCCTCAAGGACGAGAACAAGCAGGACGAGTCCCGCCTCAAGGACTGGGAGGCCGACCTGCGCCGCCGCGAGGAGGAACTCCGCCGCAAGAACCGCGAGGCGGCGGACGGCCCCGAGGACACTCCCTGACCCTGCCGCCCGGCGTACGGTGACGGCATGGACCGCAGGGACCGTACGCAGGACCGGGATCACGGCCACGACGAACTCCGCTCGCACGCCCGCACCGACGGCCCCCTCGACCCTCCCCCGGAACAGGCCCGCGCCATGCTGGCCACGGCGCTCGCCGAGGCCCGCGCCGGACTCGCCGAGGGCGGCATCCCGATCGGCGCGGCGCTCTACGGCCCGGACGGCACCCTCCTCGGCCGCGGCCACAACCGCCGCGTCCAGGACGACGACCCGACCCTGCACGCCGAAACCGCCGCCTTCCGCGCCGCCGGCCGCCGCCGCAGCTACCGCGGCACGACGATGGTCACCACCCTCTCCCCCTGCTGGTACTGCAGCGGCCTGATCCGCCAGTTCGGCATCTCCCGCGTCCTCATCGGCGAGACCCACACCTTCCACGGCGGCCACGACTGGCTGGCCCGGCACGGCGTCCGCATCGTCCTCCTGGACGACCCCGCTTGCACGGAGATGATGCGCGACTTCATCGCGGAACGGCCGGAGTTGTGGCGGGAGGATATCGGGGGCGAGTGAAGCCTCCCCGGCGCAATTTCGGTGGCCCCCCTCCCCCGCCCTCCGCCAGGATGCCCCCATGAGCACCACCCCCGACGCCCTCGACGCACTCGACGCCCCCGCGCCCCCGGCTTCCGAGCCGCTCCGCCGGATCCGCGCCCGGTACACCGCACAAACAGTGACGGTGTATCAGGCATACGCGCCCGCGCTGGGACTGCCGGCCGCGCGGGACGGGCGGTTTCCGGCTGCGTGGAAGCGGGAGCGGATGACATGGATCAAGCCGTCGTTCCTGTGGATGATGTACCGCTGCGGGTGGGGCGAGAAGGTCGATCAGGAGACTGTGCTCGCCGTGGAGATCGACCGGGACGGGTTCGACTGGGCGTTGCGGCAGGCCTGTCTGTCGCATTACGACCCGGCCGAGCATCCCGACCGCGGCGCCTGGCAGCGGGAGTTGAAGGGGTCGCCCGCGCGGGTGCAGTGGGATCCGGAGCGGGATCTTCGGCTTCGGCCGCTGTCTTACCGTTCGCTGCAACTGGGGCTGTCGGGGGAGGCGTCGCGGCGGTACGCGGACGAGTGGACGGTGGCGATCAGGGACGTCACACCCCTGGCCCAGGAGATCCGGGCGCGGGTGCGGTCCGGGGAGACCGCGGCGGCCGCCGCGCTGCTGCCCGAGGAGCGCCCCTACCCGGCACCCGAGGGAACTCCGGGCCTTGGCCGCGTGTCCTGACGCGGCTTTTCAAACACGTAGAGCGGGGCATGGAAGGTCCGTTGTGCGCTGCTTCGTGTGACGTACGGGACGTAGCGGCGTCCGGCCAACTCACAGCCGTTCACGGCCAATTGCGGCGTCGTTAAGCAACCTCCCCCTGCCCGGGAAACTCAGCCACCGCCACAGTCAAGTCGGCCCACTGAGGGCTCACGCGACTCAGGGAGAGTGGCACATATGCCCGACATGACCCGACGCAGACTCCTCGGCTCCGCGGCTGGCGCGGTCGGCGGCGCCGCCGCGCTGTCGCTGCTTCCGCCCAGTGTCCAGAAGGCCGTCGCCGCCGGACCCGCGCGTCACGGCTCACTGCACGACGTCGAGCACGTCGTCATGCTCATGCAGGAGAACCGCTCCTTCGACCACTACTTCGGCACCCTGCGCGGGGTGCGCGGCTTCGCCGACCCGAAGGCCCTGACGCTGCCGGACGGCCGGTCCGTCTTCCACCAGCCGGACGCGCAGAACCCGGACGGCTACCTGCTGCCGTTCCGCCTCAACACGCACACGTCCAGCGCGCAGGCCATCCCCTCCACCAGCCACGCCTGGTCCGTGCAGCACGAGGCGTGGAACGGCGGAAAGATGGACCGCTGGCTGCCCGCGCACCGCAAGGCCGACGGGGTCAACGGTCCGTATGTGATGGGCTATCACACCCGCGAGGACATTCCCTTCCAGTTCGCCCTCGCCGAATCGTTCACCCTCTGCGACAACTACTTCTGCTCGGTCTTCGGCCCCACCTGGCCCAACCGGCTGTACTGGATGACCGGCACCCTCGACCCGGGCGGCACCCGAGGCGGCCCGGTGCTCAACAACACCGCGCCCAAGGCGTACCGCTGGACGACCTACGCCGAGCGGCTGGAGGCGGCCGGCATCAGCTGGAAGGTCTACCAGGAGGAGGACGACTACGGCTGCAACCTCCTGGAGCAGTTCCAGACCTTCCGGGACTCCCAGCCCGGCCAGCCGCTCTACGAGCGCGGGATGCGGCCGCAGCCGGCCGGCACCTTCGAGGACGACGCCCGGGCCGACCGGCTCCCGGCCGTCTCCTGGCTGATCCCCACCAGCCACCAGTCCGAGCACCCGGACTATCTGCCGGCCGCCGGCGCCGACTACGTCGCCCAGAAGATCGAGGCGATCGCATCCAACCCGAAGGTGTGGGCCAAGACCGTCTTCATCCTCAACTACGACGAGAACGACGGGCTCTTCGATCATGTGCCGCCGCCGGTGCCGCCCCCGGGGACGAAGGACGAGTTCGTCAAGGGCCTGCCGATCGGCGGTGGCTTCCGGGTGCCGTGTCTGATCATCTCGCCGTGGACGGTGGGCGGCTGGGCGGCCGGCGAGGCCTTCGACCACACCTCGGTGCTGCAGTTCCTGGAGCGCTGGACGGGGGTGGCCGAGCCCAACATCAGCGACTGGCGCCGGTCCGCATTCGGCGATCTGACCTCGGCGTTCGGCTTCCGCCATGCGGCCCGGCGACCGCCGCGGCTGCCGGACGACACCGCCGAGCAGCTGGCCGAGGCGCAGTGGGACGTGGCGCATCTGCCGAAGCCGACGCTGCCGGGAGCCGACCAGCACCCGCCGCGCCAGGAACGGGGCCGGCGCAGGCGCCGCTAGGAGGCGGGCCGTGCGTCCCTCCCCGTAAGCCGTGCGCCGCTCCCCGTAAAACGACCGTGCCGTACGGAGCCGGGGCTCGTCATGAGCCCCGGGTCCCCGTACGGCACAGGTGCGGGTGAGCCGGAATCGGCGGGCCCGGAATCGGGCGGGCCCGGAGTCCGGCGGCCCGGAATCCCGCGGCCCGGAGTCGGCCGCGAGCGGCCTCCGGCAGATCAGACCCCGGCGTAAGAGTGCAGCCCCGTCACGAAGATGTTCACGCCGTAGTAGTTGAACAGGTAGCAGGCGAACGCGATCAGGCCCAGCCAGGCGGCCTTGCGGCCCTTCCAGCCGGCCGTGGAGCGGGCGTGCAGATAGCAGGCGTAGCCGACCCAGGTGATGAAGGCCCAGACCTCCTTGGGGTCCCAGCCCCAGTAGCGGCCCCAGGCGGCCTCGGCCCAGATGGCGCCCGCGATGATGGTGAACGTCCACAGCGGGAAAACGGTGGCGTTGACGCGGTAGGCGAACTTGTCGAGCGAGGCGGCCGAGGGCAGCCGCTCCAGCACCGAGGTGGCGAAGGCGCCGGGCTGCTTGCCCGCCGGGTCGGCGAGCTTGGCCTCGTAACGGTCGCGGAAGAGGAACAGCAGCGTGGCGACGGCGCCGAGGTAGAGCACCGCGCCCGAGAGGATCGCGCAGCTGACGTGGATCCACAGCCAGTACGAGTGCAGCGCGGGCACCAGCTGGTCGCTGGCGGTGTAGAGCACCGAGACGGCCAGCCCGAGGTCGAGCAGGACGGTGGTGACCAGCGGCAGCCCGATCCAGCGGACGTTCTTCCGGAGGGTGAGCAACAGCAGGTAGATGCCCACCGCGACCGCGGCGAAGGTGGTGGAGAACTCGTACATGTTGCCCCAGGGGGCACGCTGTACGGACAGGGCGCGGGTGATGACGCCGCCCACGTGCAGGCCCCAGGCCAGGACGGTCAGCGAGACGGCGATCCGCCCGTAGAGGTCGCCCTTCTCCGTGCCGCCCGCGGCGCCCGGGCCGTCGGGGACGTCGCGGCTGCCGGCGGCGGACTTGGTGATGACCTTGGGGCGCTCCAGTACGGCGGTCCCGCCGCCCTGCTGTGCCACCTTGACGGAGACCGTCGCGGGCGCCTTGGCCTGGGAGGTCAGCGCGGCGGCGGTGCGGGCGACCTTGCTGCGGCTGCCGAACACCCACTCGCTCATGTGGGCGACGAAGGCGAGCGTATAGACCGCCATTGCCGAATAGACCAGCAGATTGCTGTTGTGCGCCAGCGTCTCGTTGGCGGCGGCAGCGATGTTCACGCGCGCGCTCCTTCGGAGGGTTCAGCAGGACCGTCAGAGTCAGTGGGCTCCGCGGGGTCTTCGGAGCCGGAGTCGGCAGCGGGGGCCGCCGGATCGGGCTGCGGATCGGATTCCGGGCCGGTCGCGGCGTCCGGGACGAGCGGGGCGTCGGGCTCCAGCGCCACCGCGAGATCGCCGAGTTCCTCCGGCAACCGCGGCGACTCGCTGCGGCCGAGGCCGGCCATCTCGACGACGGTCACCCCGTCCGCCCCCTGTTCGGCCCGGACCCACACCCGGCGCCGCTGGATGAACAGCGAGCCGGCCAGGCCCAGCAGCGCGGCGACCGCGCCGGTCAGCGCGAGGCCGTTGCCGGGCTGGTGGGTGATCTTGAAGCTAGCCCAGTTCTTGATGCCGGTGAACTGGATGCTGCCGTCGCCGTTCGGCAGCTTCATCGTCTCGCCGGGCAGCATCATCTTGGCGAGCGGGGCGCCCTTGACCTTGTACTGCTTCAGATACTTCTTCTGCAGCTGGTAGACGTTCTGCGGCAGCCCCGAGTCGACGCCCAGATCACCGTGGTAGGCGGTCAACGTCAGCACCGGGTAGTCCAGCGCGGGGAACTGGGAGAACATCGACCCGGATCCCTTGCCGCCGAACGTCGGCACGAAGAAGCCCTGGAAGCCCAGCTGATTGCGCTTGCCGTCCTTGGTCTGCGCGCCCGGCACCTTCACCACACCGGTCGAGGTGAGGTTCTTGGGATCCTGCGGGAGGAAGGGGACCGCGCCCTTGTAGACGACCTTGCCGCGGCCGTCCTTGACGGTCACCTCCGGCGCATAGCCGTGCGAGAGCAGGAAGACCTTCGAACCCGCGATGTCCAGCGGGGTGTTCACCTCGACCGCCCGCCGGTGCTCCTTGCCGTCCGCGCCGGTGTAGTACGTCAGATGGGCGCGGAAGGTCCGCGGGGTGCCCTTCTGGGGGCCGCTGCGCTCGTAGGTCGCCTCGAACTTGTTCAGCGTGAAGCCGAAGGGCTCCATCGTGTCGGTGTCGAAGAAGGCACCGGACTTGAAATCGTCGAACTGGGTGAGGCTGTTGGCGAAGCCGTCGCCCTCGGTGACCAGCTTGCCGCCCTCGGACTTCCACAGGCTGCCGACGGCGAACGCCACCAGCATCACGATCAGCGCGACATGGAAGACGAGGTTGCCGGCCTCGCGCAGATAGCCCTTCTCGGCGGCGACGGCGGTGCCGGCCCGGTGGGCGCGGAACCGCCGCTTCTTCAACAGCCGCTGGGCCGCGCCGAGGACCTCCTCGGGCGCCGCGTCGGTGCGCCAGGTGGTGTACGCGGGCAGCCGGGTCAGCCGGCGCGGGGCGCCCGGCGGGCGGCCGCGGAGCTGTCCGACGAACTGCCAGCTGCGCGGCACGATGCAGCCGATCAGCGAGATGAACAGCAGCAGATAGATCGCCGAGAACCACACCGAGCTGTAGACGTGGAACATCCCGAGCTTGTCGTAGATGTCGCCGAGGGTGGCGTGGTCGGCCTTGAACTGGTCGACCTTGACCGGGTCGATGCTGGTCTGTGGGATCAGCGAGCCGGGGATCGCACCGATCGACAGCAGGAAGAGCAGCAGCAGCGCCACCCGCATCGAGGTCAGCTGCCGCCAGAACCAGCGCGCCCAGCCGATCGGGCCGAGCGAGGGGAAGGTGGCCTCCTCCTGCGGCGCGGTCGAGAGCTGGGACCCGGCGGCGCCGAGATCGCTGCCCGGATCGGCCGCGGAGCCCGGCTCGTGGGGGGTGTCGGTCTTGGTGGACATCAATCAGATCCCAACGGTGGAGCTTTGTGCCCAGCTCTGCAGGTCGGACATCAGGCTGTCCCAGATGCCGGTGACGAGGAGGATGCCGAGCGCGACCATCATGCCGCCGCCGAGCCGCATCACCCACTGATAGTGCCGCTTGACCCAGCCGAAGGCCCCGAGCACCCGGCGGAAGGCCAGCGCGACGGCGATGAACGGCAGGCCCAGGCCCAGGCAGTACGCCACGGTGAGCAGGGCCCCGCGCGCGGCGCTGGCATCGTAGAACGTCAGGGTGCTGACGGCGGCGAAGGTCGGACCCAGGCAAGGCGTCCAGCCGACGCCGAAGAGCACCCCGAGCACCGGCGCGCCGGCCAGCCCCATGGCGGGCTTCATGTGGAAGCGCAGCTCGCGCTGTCCGAAGCGCTGCAGCACGCCGGCGAACGCCAGCCCGAGCAGGATCATCAGCACGCCGAGGACGCGCGAGATGACGTCCCGGTACTCCAGCAGGCTCCGGCCGGCGAAGCCGAAGAGCGCGCCGCCGGAGACGAAGACGGCGGTGAAGCCGAGCACGAAGAGCGCGGCACCGGCCAGCATCCGCCCGCGCCGGGCCTCACCGAGGTCGGTGCCGGTGACGCCGGTCACATACGACATGTAGCCCGGTACCAGCGGCAGGACGCAGGGCGAGAAGAACGAGACGAGCCCGGCGAGGAGCGCGATGGGGACGGCGGCGAGGAGCGTGCCGTTGAGGACGGTCTGGTTTTCCGCGGCGGCGGCGAGCAGCGTCACGTGATCACTTCTCGGCGAGCAGCGGGGCGATCATCTTGCGCAGCTCGTTCTCGGCGAGCGGGCCGATCGACCGGGCGGCGATGTTGCCGTGCCGGTCGATGGCGATCGTGGAGGGGATCGACTGCGGGTTGAGGCTGCCCTTGGGGAAGCGCAGCATCAGCCGGCCGGTGGGGTCGAACAGGCTCGGGTAGGGCACCTTGTGCTCTTCCTCGAAGCTGGTGGCCTGCGACTTCTGGGAGTCGCGGGTGTTGATCCCGATGAACTGGACGCCCTTGCTCTTGGTCTCGTTCGCGACCTTGGCGAAGTTCGGCGCCTCGGCGATACAGGGGCCGCACCATGATCCCCAGACATTGAGGACGACGACCTTGCCCTTGTAGGCGGCGACGTCCAGCTTCTTGCCGGTGGTGGTCTCACCGGAGAGGTCGGGCGCGGGCTGCCGCTCGTCCTTCTTGACGGTGTCGATGCCGTTCTTGCCCTGGACGAAGCGGGTCTGCGCCGAGCCGCCGGAGGCGCCGTCGCCGCAGGCGCTCAGCGTCAGCGATGCGGCCGCGGCCCCTGCGGCGAGCAGGGCGAGACGGCGTCGGCTCGTGAGGCGGCGTGGGACGCGGCAGGCACTCATGTGAAAAGTTTCGCATGGGCCATTTACGGATCTTCCGCGCCCCCCTCCGACGGCCCGTCGCAGCCCGGCTGTGCATGTCAAGCAGCTGACAAAAACGACTTCCAGCCGCCGTTCGGACGCTGACCGACGGGAAGCTGCTGGAGCTTGCTCAGCACCTGCGGGTCCTGTGCGTCGAGCCAATCGGTGAACTGCCGGAACGACACCAGGCGGACATCTTTGTTTTGCTCGTTGGCAATGTGCTTGAGCGCTTCCTCGACGGCGTCCATGTAGATGCCGCCATTCCACTGCTCGAAGTGGTTGCCGATGAAGAACGGCGCGCGATTGGTCTCGTAGGCCCGGCGGAATCCGGAAATGTATGCGTCGGTGGCCTGCTGCCGCCAGCCCGGGTAGTTGGCCGGCGGGCCCTTCGTGGAGTTCTTCGACTGATTGAACATGATGTTGTAGTCCATCGAGAGCACCTGGAAACGGTGCCCCGGGAACGGAATCAGCTGGAGCGGGAAGTCCCAGATGCCCATCTTCTTCTTCGGCCACATCTGGAGACCGCCGCTCGAACTGGCGTCATAACGCCAGCCGAGTTCCTTGGCGGTGGGCAGCAGGTTGTCCTGGCCGAGCAGGCAGGGGGTGCGGCTGCCGACCAATTCCTTGCGGTAGTCGAACGGCAACGCTTCGACATCGGTGAACCCGGTGTTCGTGCGCCACTTCGTGACGAAGTCCATCGCCTGGTCGATCTCGGACTGCCACTGCCGGGGCGTCCAGTGCTTGACCGAGGTCGGGGCGTCGCCGCAGAAGTGCCCGTTGAAGTGGGTACCGATCTCGTGGCCGTCCAGCCAGGCCTCCCGCACGTACTTCAGGGTCTCCTTGATGTGGTCGTCGCTGAGGTAGCCGATGGCGGAGGCGCCCCGCTGGTTGTTCGGCGGGTTGTAGAGGTGCTTCTTGGATTCCGGCAGGAGATAGAGCCCGGAGAGGAAGAAGGTCATCGCCGCGCCGTGGTCCTTGGCGAGCTTGAGGAAACGGGGGAAGAGGCCGTTGCCGACCTCTCCGGCCCCGTCCCAGGAAAAGACCACGAACTGCGGAGGGGTCTGACCGGGCGCCAGCCGTTCGGGGGCCTTGGGCTGATGGGGCTGCGCGCCGGAATTCGCGGTCGAACCGTCACCGATGGGCTTCGACCGGGCCTGGACCGAGTTCTTGACCCGCTGCTTGTCCGCCCCCGCGTTATCAGAGTCCGACGACGAGCAGCCGGCGACGCCCAGCGCCGCGGCTGCTCCCACTCCCATCCCCAACAGGTGTCGCCGACTCATCGCGCGCATACCCTCGACCCCATCCGTGCTCGCCGAACTCGATATCCATATAAACGGACAACCGAGAAGAGGGCATGTCGAGCGTTGGGGTTCCGGCTAATCGCTCAGATTTTCATTTTTCCTGGCTTTGACACTCCGCCAGATGATGCAGCGTCAGGCCCCGAAAGCCTTGGCCTTTCCCTTGACGGGTTTGGCGCCCGCCAGAAGATGGGAGGGAACCAGGTCGCGCGCCGGCTCGCTGTACCCCACCGAAATGATCTTGTCGCCGTGGAAGGTGAACGACGTCAGCGAGGCCAGCGTGCACTGCCGCTTCCGCGGGTCGTGCCACAGCCGGCGCCGCTCGGCGAAGCTGCGCACGATCCAGATCGGCAGCTGATGGCTGACCGCCACCGCCTCGTGCCCGCGCGCCGCGTCGCGCGCCGCCCCCAGCGCCGCCATCATCCGTACGACCTGCTCGATGTACGGCTCGCCCCACGACGGGCGAAACGGATTCGTCAGGTACTTCCAGTTCCCCGGCTTCTTCAGCGCGCCGTCACCGACCCCGAAGGTCTTCCCCTCGAAGACGTTGCCGGCCTCGATCAGCCGCTCATCGGTGGCCAGCTCCAGGCCGTGCGCACCGGCGATCGGCTCCGCGGTCTCCTGCGCGCGCTCCAGCGGCGAGGCGACGACATGCGTGATGTCGCGCCCCGCGAGGTGCTCCGCCACCCGGTCGGCCATCTTCCGCCCCAGGTCGGAGAGGTGGTAGCCGGGCCGGCGCCCGTAGAGGACGCCGTCGGGGTTGTGCACCTCGCCGTGCCGCATCAGATGCACGACGGTGATGTCTTCGCTGCTCATGTCACCCATTCATTCAGTCGTCGGCCGGCGGGCGCCGGCGGCGCCGGACCCTTGCCTCAGGCGGTCGCTTCGGCCGCGGCCCGCGCGGCGGCCGGGAGTGCGGCGGCGATCCGCTCGACGGCCGCCGTGTCGTGCGCGGTCGAGACGAACCACGACTCGAAGGCGGACGGCGGGAGGTAGACGCCCTGCGACAGCATCGAGTGGAAGAAGGCGGTGAAGCGGAACGAGTCCTGCGCCTTGGCGGCGTCGTAATCGGTCACCTCGGCATCCGTGAAGAAGACCGTGAACATGTTCCCCGCGGCCTGGATCCGGTGCGCCACGCCCTCCTTCGCCAGCGCGGCGGTGACCAGGCCCCGCACCTCCGCCGAGACCGCGTCGACCTTCTCGTACGCGGCGTCGTCCAACAGCCGCAGCTGGGCGACACCCGCGGCGGTGGCGATCGGGTTCCCGGACAGGGTGCCCGCCTGGTAGACGGGGCCGGCCGGGGCGAGATGCGCCATGACGTCGGCCCGGCCGCCGAAGGCCGCGGCCGGGAAGCCACCGCCCATGACCTTGCCGAACGTCATGAGATCCGGACGTACCCCGTCAATTCCGTACCAACCGGCCTTGCTGACGCGGAAGCCCGTCATCACCTCGTCGGAGATGTAGAGCGCGCCGTTGCCGGCGCAGAGGTCCTTCAGGCCCTGGTTGAAGCCGGGCAGCGGCGGCACGACACCCATGTTGCCCGGCGCCGCCTCCGTGATCACACAGGCGACCTCGCCCGGGTGCGCGGCGAACGCGGCCCGCACCGACTCCAGGTCGTTGTACGGCAGCACGATCGTGTCGCCGGCCTGGGCACCCGTCACGCCCGGCGTGTCGGGCAGACCGAAGGTCGCCACGCCCGAACCCGCGGCGGCCAGCAGCGCGTCCACGTGCCCGTGGTAGCAGCCGGCGAACTTGATCACCTTCGGCCGGCCGGTGAAGCCGCGCGCCAGCCGGATCGCCGACATCGTCGCCTCGGTCCCGCTGGAGACCAGCCGCACCTGCTCGACCGGCTCGATCCGGGCCACGATCTCCTCGGCCAGCTCGACCTCGCCGGCACCGGGCGTACCGAAGGACGTCCCGCGGGCGACCGCATCCTGGACCGCGGCGATCACCTCGGGGTGCGAGTGGCCGAGGATCATCGGCCCCCACGAGCACACGAGGTCCACATATTCACGGCCATCGGCGTCGGTGAGGTACGGACCGGCGCCGGACACCATGAACCGGGGCGTACCCCCCACAGCGCGGAACGCGCGGACCGGAGAATTGACGCCGCCCGGCGTCACGGCGGACGCCCGGTCGAACAGCGACTGCGAAACTGGGGCTTCATACGGAAAAGACACGGTGATCCTGACCTGCATAAACGGCGGTAGGGCGGCGCGCGGACGCGGCCCGGATGGCATCGGTACGAGAATCCCTCGCGGTACGTGTGGACGGGCCGCTCGGTTCAGTCTCGATCCTTTTTTGATTCCTCTCGCTTTCGACCGGGCGTCAGCCCCCACTCGTCTGCGAAACTGGGGCCGACGTACGAGTAAGTCACGCAAGCAATGGTCTCAGAGGCGCACGGCGGCGTGCGGCCGGGCGTTTCGCGCGCCGGTGACGGGGGAGGTCTCTGAGACGATGATCGGGTTGCGCGGCTGGGGCTGCGAGTGGTCGGGTGGAGATATGCATCGCGGTGGCGAACTGGGCGAGGGAACCAATGACCGGGGTCCCGAGCGCGCCCAGCGCGGCCGTCACCGGCGCGAGGAAACCACGGGCGGGGACATCAGGGGCGGCCGCATGGGGGTGACGTACAAGTACTTCGGCGCGCCCAACGGCGCGACCGCGGCCCGCGTCCCGATCTCCATGCGCCCCGAAGAGCTCGGCGGTGACGAACTCGGCATGGGCGGCATGTTCTCCAAGATCAAGCCGGAGACGATGGCCGCCATGGTCCTCACAGGTATAGAGGGCATACCGCTCCATAAGGTTCCGCCGCTGGAGCTTGTCGTCCTCCACCCCGACTACGCCGTCGTCAAGCTCCCCATGACCGTGGTCGACCCGCTGCGCGGGGTCGGCGAGGAGTCGGTCGGCGCGGCCGCCTTCATCTGGTCCACGGTCCCCGACCGCGGCGGCCCGCGCGACGCGTTCTCCGTCTACCAGCTCCTGCACGAGTGGCAGGACTTCAGCCACCGGCTGCACGAGGCGGGGCACCAGGCGTACTGCCTGGTCTGGCCGTAACGGTTCAGCGCGGACGCGGCGGCCCTCGGCGCGCGAGGTGCCGGGCCGGTCCACCGGGCGGGGCGGGGCTCGCCGGTCATCCGGTGAGTCCCGGGCCGCCGGGTCACCATGTGGGGCGGGCCGAGACACCGCCGTCGACGACCAGATCGTGTCCGGTGATCCAGGACGCCATCGGCGAGGCCAGGAAGACACAGGCGTCGCCCACGTCCTGCGGCCGCCCCAACCGCCCGGCGGGCGCCGCCTCTTGCCAGCGGCGCACCCCCTCCGGCCAGTCCTCCGCCAGGCCGGGACGGGCGATCAGACCGGGCGAGACGCTGTTGACGCGGATCCCGTAGGGCCCGTACTCCAGCGCCGCCGACCGCGCGTGCATCACCACCGCCGCCTTGGACGCGCAGTAGTGGGCGTGTCGCGGCGCCGGACGGGCCGCCTCGATCGAGGCGATGTGGGTGACCGAGCCCCCCGTCGGCCCGGAGGTCCCCCGGTCCGCCCGCATCACGGCCACCGCGGCCTGGGTACAGGCGAAGACGCTGTGCACCGTGGGATCCGCCACCGCCCGCCAGTCGGCGAGCGACATCGCCGCCAGCTCCTGCGTCGGCTGCACCCCCGCGTTGTTCACCAGCGCGGTGAGCCGCCCGCGCCAGCCGGCCGCCTCGGTCACCAGGCGGTGGCACTCCTCCTCGACGGCCAGATCGGCGCGCAGCGCCAGCGCGCTCCCGCCGTCCGCCTCGATCCGCTCGACCAGCGCCCGCGCCGCCCGGGCGCCCGTGCGGTAATGCACCACGACGGCGGCGCCCGCGGCGGCGAAGCGCAGCGCGATCCCGCCGCCGAGGCCCCCGGAGGCGCCGGTGACAAGAGCGACCTGACCGCGCAGATCGGGCAGCCCGGGGTCGCGCGGGCCGGGGGCGGCGTCGGAGGGGGTCTCGGTCATGGCCGGCTCAGCGCCGTGATCCGCGCCGCCTCCCGGGGAAAGCGCGCGGCCAATTCGGCGGCGTCCCCGTGCTCGTAGTCCTCGAAGGTGAATCCGGGCGCCATCGTGCAGCCGAAGAGCGTCCAGGCACCGCCGTCGGCGACCTCGGCGGCCATCCACGTACCGGCCGGCACCGTGAACTGGACGTGCTGTCCGCCCAGGACGTCCGGCCCGAGCACGACCGTACGGGCGGCACTGCCTTCCGCAAGGAGGAACAGGGTGAGCGGATCGCCCCGGTAGAAGTGCCAGATCTCGTCGGTGGGGAGTCGGTGCAGGGCGGAGAAGTCGCCCGGCTCGGCGGTCAGCAGCATCACGATCGCCGAGCCCTCGGGCCGCCCGTCGGGGCGCTCGGGACCCGCCCAGGTGCGCCGGTAGCGCCCGCCCTCGCGGGGCAACGGCGCCAGCCCGTAGAAATCGATCAGCGCCTCAGGGAGCCGGTCGTGGGACGTGTGCCGGTCGTCCATCTGCGGGCTGCCTCCCACTCGTCGCCGACTGCGGGTGATGTTCCACCCTAGGCACGAAGTCGGCGCGGCGCGGGCACAATCGGGCCATGTCCGATACCGCGTCCGACGCCCCGTCAGCAGCCGTCCCCGCCACTCCGTCCGGCGGTGCCGCGCCCCTGGACCTGTCCGCCGTCTGGGAGGCGGTCGACGGGATCGTGCACTGGCTGGACCGGGAGAGCACCCTGCCGCCCGAACAGGAGCGGCTGCTGCGGCTGCTGAAGCTCTCGGAGGAGGCCGGCGAGGTCGCGCAGGCCGTCATCGGGGCCACCGGCCAGAACCCGCGCAAGGGACACAGCCACACCTGGGACGAGGTGCACGGCGAGCTGTGCGATGTGATCCTCACGGCGATGGTGGCCCTGCGGACCCTGACGCCCGAGGCCCGCGGGGTGTTCGACGAGCGTCTGCGGCGGGTGGCAGCACGGCTGCCGGCGCCGCCTGCCGGGGGACGGGGCGGTCCCGGCGCGCCGGCCTCCTGAGGCCCGTCAGCCGGCCGTCCACTGCGGGTCGCGGCCCGTCTCGGCCAGCAGTACGTCAAGGTCACCGGCGCCGGGCGGGACGGGGAGCGGCTCGGCGAAGACGTTCATCTTCCGGGCCGTCGGGCCCATCTGTGCGACCAGCGCCCGCAGCTCGGCCACACAGTCATCGGCCGGCACATACGGCTGCCCGGTCGCCCGCGCCACGTCCCAGCCGTGCACCGTCAGATCCAGCAGCACCATCGCGCCGACGGTCCGCGCCGGCAGATTCATCCCGCCGGTCAGCCCGTCCTCCGCGCCCGGCGCCGCCCACGCCTCGACCAGCCGCGCCGTTTCGGCCGCGAACCGGTCGGGCCACTGCGTCCCGTACTCCCCGAGCCGGTCGGGGGTACGGCTGAAGTCCGCGTCCTTCTTGGCGGCCAGCGTCTGGAAGGCGACCACCACATGGAAGAGATGGTTGAGCAGGGCCCGTACGTCGTACTCGGCGCAGGGCGTCGGCCGCGCCAGCTGGTCCTCGCGCACCGCGCGCAGGACGGGGAGCGCCGCCTCGGCCGACGCGGCGAGCAGCGCGCTGATCGGCGGGGACGGCTGGGCGGAGGGGGTCGTGCGGGGCGGTTCGGCGCCGACCCGCGGGGCCGGGTGGGCGGATTCGCCGCCGTAGGTGTCGTCCGGGATGTCCTGCATGCCGTTCATGCCGAGGACGCTACGTGCGGCTGCCGGCGGTGGCTTGAAAAAACGCGACAGCTCCTTGGCGGAGCCACGGCCCTAGGATCCAGGACATGGCCGCTCCACGGCGCGACACCCGGGGCATCGTCGACGCCCCCGGGCTCTTCACGCGGGTGCAGTTCCGCCGCCGCACCCCGGCCGCCCCGCTGCGCCCATACGTCGAGCACTACTGGCTGATCGACTGGGACCTGTCCGAGCCGTACGCCACCCATGTCGTCCCGCATCCGTGCGTGAACATCGTCTTCCAGCGGTACGCCGACCGCCCCGGATTCGGGGAGGTCGCGGGCGCCGGACGGGAGGTGTTCGCCCAGCAGCTGGCGGGCCGCGGGCGGGTGTGCGGGGTGCAGTTCCGGCCCGGCGGGTTCCGCCCGTTCACCCCGGAGCGGCCGGCCACCGACTGGACGGACCGCCGGCTGCCGCTGGCGACGGCCTTCGGGCACGTCGACGCCGGCGCCACCGCGGTCGCCGTACTGGAGCCGGACCACGAGGACGCCCGGGTCGCCGCGCTCGACGCCGTACTGACCCCGCTCCTGCGGGCCGAGCCGCGGATCCTCGACCAGGCCCGGCTCGCCATGCGGCTGGCCGACCGGATCCGTACCGACCGGACGATCCGCCGGGTCGCGGACTTCGCACGGTCCGAGGGCCTGTCCCTGCGGGCCCTGCAGCGGCTGTTCGCCGGATACGTCGGGGTCAGCCCCAAGTGGGTGGTGCTGCGCTACCGGGTGCACGAGGCACTGGAGCGCGCCGCGTCCGACGCGGAGGTCGACTGGGCCGCGCTCGCCGCCGAACTGGGCTACAGCGATCAGGCGCATCTGATCCGCGATGTCACCGCCACCGTCGGGGTCCCGCCGACGGCTTACGCGCGCTGAGCCCGCCGGCCGCCCTCAGGGGCGTTCGGCCGTCAGATAGCGCTGGATGGTGGGCGCCAGCCAGGCGACGACCTCGTCGTGGCTGAGGCCGACGGCCGGCGGGACGTGCAGGACATAGCGGCACAGCGCCATGCCGAGGATCTGTGAGGCGACCAGCGCGGCACGGGTCGGCGCCTCCTCGGGGACCGGGCAGACCGCGGCGAGGACCGGCTCGATCTGCTCGGCGAACACGCCGCGCATCCGCTGCGCGCCCGCCTCGTTGGTGACGCCGACGCGCATCATCGCCGTCAGCGTCTCGTCGCACTCCCAGCGCTCCAGGAAGTGGCGTACGAGCCGGGCGGCGGCCTGGTCGCGCGGGACGTGGGTGAGGTCCGGTGCGTGCACCTCGATCTCGGAGGCGGCCGCGAAGAGGCCCGCCTTGTTGCCGTAGTAGCGCATCACCATCGACGGGTCGATGCCCGCGTCCCTGGCGATGGCGCGGATGGTGGCGCGCTCGTATCCGTCCGCGGCGAAGCGGTCCCGGGCGGCGGTCAGGATCGCGGCCCGGGTGGCGGCGGAGCGGCGGGGGCGGGCGGCCGCCGCCGCGTCGCCGGGCGCCGGGTCGGCGGGGTCGCCGGGGTCGCCGGACAGTGCGGCTGCCAGCGCGTCTTCGGTCGCGGTGCCGGCCTCGGAGGGAGCGTGATCGGGCATGCCCACAACTGTAGGCCAACGGCTGTTGACATGCCAGGCCGGACCGACCTACGCTTGCCAACAAGCGTTGACCAACATGCGTTGGCACAGCTGATCACAGTTGCGCGGCTGCACAGTTGGCCACAGTCGCCACAGGGCACAGGAGGCGGAAGCCATGGATGCCAGGAACCCCAAGACCAGGGACAACGGCGCCCGGAACGACCCGGCGGGGGCGGCCCGCGACACGGACGTCCTCGTGGTGGGCGCCGGCCCGACCGGCCTGCTGCTCGCCGGAGACCTCGCCGAGGCGGGGCTGGGAGTCACCCTGCTGGAGCGCCGGCCCAGCAAGATCAGCAACCTCACCCGCGCCCTGGCGGTCCACGCCCGCACCCTGGAGCAGCTGGACGCCCGCGGCCTCGCCGATGAGCTGGTCGCCGGCGGCCATCCGCTCGGCTCCCTCCGCCTCTTCGGTAACGCATATCTGGACGCGAGCCGGCTCCGCTCCCGCTTCCCCTTCGTGCTGATCACCCCGCAGTTCGAGGTCGAGCGGCTGCTGGAGCGGCGGGCCCGCCGGGCCGGCGTGACCTTCCGCTACGAATCCGAGGTGCTCGGCCTCGACCAGGACGCCGAGGGCGTGACGGTCCGCTTCCGCACCCCCGAGGGCCTCGGCAGCCTCCGCGCCGCCTATGCCGTCGGCACCGACGGCGTCCGCAGCGCCGTCCGCGAGGCCATCGGTCTGCCCTTCCCCGGCAAGTCCGTGATCCGCTCCCTGGTGCTCGCCGATGTCCGGCTGGCCCAGGAGCCCGACTCCCCCTTCACCGTCAATGCCACCGGGGAGGCATTCGCGCTGATCGGCTCGTTCGGCGACGGCTGGTATCGCGTCATCGGCTGGAACCGCCGCCATCAGGCCGGCGACGACGCGCCCGTCGACCTCGACGAGGTCCGCGAGATCGCCCGGCTCGCCCTCGGCAGCGACTACGGCATGCACGACGCCCGCTGGATCTCCCGCTTCCACAGCGACGAACGCCAGGTCCCCGAGTACCGCGTCGGCCGGGTCTTCCTCGCCGGCGACGCCGCCCATGTGCACTCCCCCGCCGGCGGCCAGGGCATGAACACCGGCCTCCAGGACGCCGCCAACCTCAGCTGGAAGCTGGCCGCGGTGCTCCGGGGCCACGCCCCCGACAGCCTGCTCGACAGCTATCAGACCGAGCGCCATCCGGTGGGCAGGGCAGTGCTGCGCAGCAGTGGCGCCCTGGTCCGGATCGCCCTGCTGCACTCCGCTCCCGGACGCCTCGCCCGCACCCTCGCCGCCCGGCTCCTCGCACGTCTGCGCCCGGTGTCCGGCCGCGCCATCCGCACCGTCTCCGGCATCGGCATCGCCTACCCCGCCGGGCCCGGCGCCCACCGGCTCGCCGGCCACCGTGCCCCCGATGTCCGGCTGGCCGACGGCAGCCGCCTCTACGAGGTGCTCCGCCAGGGCAGGTTCGTCCTGATCACCCCCGCCGACGAGCCCGGCGCCCTCCACCCCGCCGACGAGCCCGGCGGCGTCCGCCCCGCCGACGACCGCACCGTGACCGTCCACTGGCACAGCGCCCGCCGCACGGCCGTCCTGGTGCGCCCCGACGGCTATGTCGCCTGGGCCACCGACGCCACCGCCCCCGCCGAGCGCGCCCGCGCGCTACGCACCGCCCTGGTGCACTGGACCGGTGCCGAGCCCGGGGCCGGCGGCCCCATAGCCGCCGCCCTCACCCCGCAAGGACATGCCGCAGATAGGCCCGCGGGTCGCTGAGATAGCGCCGCCAGTGGTCGACCAGCCCCAGCTCCGCCCACCGCACGCGCCGCATCCCGTGCCCGCCGACCTCCACGATCTCGGCACCGGGCAGCGCGGTCAGCAGCGGGGAGTGCGTGGCACAGATGATCTGCGCGCCGCCGCTCCCCAACTCGCCCATCAGTCCTATCAGTTCCAGACAGGAGGAGAAGGACAGTGCCGCCTCCGGCTCGTCCATCACATACAGGCCGCGCTGCGCAAACCGCTCGCGGAAGGCCAGCAGAAAGCCCTCCCCATGGCTCATCTCCTCGGGCGACCGTGACAGCCGCTGCGCCCTCCGCTCGCCGTTCAGCGCTTCCAGCGCCGTCTCGGCCCGCAGAAAGAACCCCCGGCGGCGGGTCCGCGGCCCGCGGATCATCCCGCGCCCCTCCCGGGTCGGGTCGAACCGCATCAGCCCGCCGAGCCGCGACGCCTCCCGCGAGCTGGCGTATTTGTAGCCGGCCGAGCCGCCGTAGGAATCCAGCCCGAACCCCTCCGCCAGCGCCTCGGCCAGCGTCGACTTCCCCGAACCGTTCTCCCCGACCAGAAAGGTGACCGGAGCCCGGAAACTCAGCCCCTCCTCGGCCAGCTGGCGCACACACGGCACCGTCCAGGGCCATCCGTCCTCGGCCGTCCCCTCGCCCTCCGGAAGGTTCACATAAGCCCGTTCGATCAACATGCCCTCGAAGCTCTCACACCCCACTGACACCGCTCCGCGGCCGAGCCCATGCGATCCGCGGCAGAGCACTGGCGACCCGCTGCCGAGCACCTGCGCCCCGCGTCCGAACACATCCGACCGGCAGCTGAGCACGTACGATCCGCGGCTGAGCACCTGCTTTTTTCCGTACGCTTTCAGCCATGGTGATCGCACGTTCCGCCATCCTCTTCGTCGTCGCCGCCTTCTTCGAGATCGGCGGCGCCTGGCTGGTCTGGCAAGGAGTCCGCGAACACAAGGGCTGGGTCTGGATCGGCGCCGGCGTGATCGCGCTGGGGCTCTACGGCTTCGTCGCCACCCTCCAGACGGACGCCGACTTCGGGCGCATCCTCGCCGCGTACGGCGGGATCTTCGTCGCGGGCTCGCTGGCGTGGGGCATGGTCGCCGACGGCTACCGCCCCGACCGCTGGGACATCCTGGGCGCGCTGATCTGTCTGGCCGGAATGGCCGTGCTCATGTACGCCCCCAGGGGCCGCTGACCACCCCCCGCATATTCTGGCCGGGCACCCCCGAGCTCATGAGGAGCAGGGGACCCACCGCCCCGAGGAGAGTGCCATGACCGCCGAGGCCCGTACCGCCGTCGTCACCGGAGCGAGCAGCGGCATCGGCGCGGCCACCGCGCGAGCGCTGGCCGCGGCCGGCTATCACGTGGTGCTCACCGCCCGCCGCAAGGACCGCATCGAGGCGCTCGCCGCCGAGCTGCCGCACGCGGAGGCCTACGCGCTCGACGTCACCGACCGCGCCGCCGTCGACGCCTTCGCGGCCGCGCTCGACCGCTACCCCTCCATCGACGTCCTGGTCAACAACGCCGGCGGAGCGCTGGGCGCGGAGCCGGTCGCCACCGGTGACCCCGCCGACTGGCGCGCCATGTACGAGGTCAATGTGCTGGGCGTGCTCCATATGACCCAGGCGCTGCTGCCCTCGCTCACCGCCTCCGGCGACGGCACCGTCGTCGTGCTGTCCTCCACCGCGGGCCATGGCACCTACGAGGGCGGCGGCGGCTATGTCGCGGCCAAGCACGGCGCGCACGTCATCGCCGAGACCCTCCGACTGGAGCTGTGCGGCGAGCCGGTGCGCGTCATCGAGGTCGCCCCGGGCATGGTCAGGACCGACGAGTTCGCCACCACCCGCTTCCGCGGCGACACCGCCAAGGCCGCCAAGGTCTACGAGGGCGTCGACCAGCCCCTCACCGCGGAGGACGTCGCCGACACCGTCGCCTGGGCCATCACCCGCCCCGCCCACGTCAACATCGACCTCCTGGTGGTCCGCCCCCGCGCCCAGGCCTCCAACTCCAAGGTCCACCGCACGAGCTGAGCCCGGGCGGCGACGCGACGGACCGGCGCCCCAGCCACCCGACGGTCGGACGGCCCAGCGGCCCAGCGGCCCAGCGGCCCACGAACAACGGCGCGGCGCACCCATGCGCCGCGCCGCACCGTCCGTCCCTCCCGCACTCAACCCTTCCCGCAGACCACCTGCTTGAGACGGCCGCACTCAGCCCTTCCCGCAGACCACCTGCTCAAGAGGGCCGACCTCACCCCTTCACACAAACCACCTGCTTGAGATGAGCAACCACCTCGACCAGGTCCCGCTGCTGCTCCATGACCTTCTCGATCGGCTTGTAGGCGCCGGGGATCTCATCGATCACCCCGGAGTCCTTACGGCACTCCACACCCCGCGTCTGCTCCATCAGGTCCCGCGTGGAGAACCGCTTCTTCGCGGCGTTCCGGCTCATCTTGCGGCCGGCGCCGTGGGAGGCGGACTGGAAGCTCGCGGCGTTCCCCAGGCCCCTGACGATGTACGAGCCGGTGCCCATCGAGCCCGGGATGATGCCGAACTCGCCGCTGCCCGCCCGGATCGCGCCCTTACGGGTCACCAGCAGGTCCATGCCGTCGTAGCGCTCCTCCGCCACATAGTTGTGGTGGCAGGAGATCACCGGCTCGAACACCGGCCGGGCCTTCTTGAACTCCTTGCGGACCACGTCCTGGAACAGCGCCATCATCACGGACCGGTTGTACTTGGCGTACTCCTGCGCCCAGAACAGGTCGTTGCGGTACGCCGCCATCTGCGGGGTGTCCGCGATGAAGACGGCGAGATCGCGGTCGATCAGGCCCTGGTTGTGCGGCAGCTTCTGCGCCTGCCCCATGTGGAACTCGGCGAGCTCCTTGCCGATGTTCCGGGAGCCGGAGTGCAGCATCAGCCACACCGCACCGTCGTCATCGAGGCAGAACTCGATGAAGTGGTTGCCGCTCCCGAGCGACCCCATCTGCTTGGTCGCCCGCTCCTGCCGGAACCTGACCGCCTCGGCGACGCCCCCGAACCGCGCCCAGAAGTCCTCCCACCCCGACGTCGGGAAGCCGTGCAGCCGTCCGAGGTCGACCGGGTCGTCATGCATCCCCCGGCCCACCGGAATGGCCTGCTCGATCTTCGAGCGGAACCGGGACAGATCGCCGGGCAGGTCATTGGCGGTGAGCGAGGTCTTCACCGCGCTCATGCCGCAGCCGATGTCGACACCGACCGCCGCCGGGCAGACCGCGCCGCGCATGGCGATCACCGAACCGACCGTGGCGCCCTTGCCGTAGTGCACATCCGGCATCACGGCCAGGCCCTTGATCCACGGCAGGGTGGCCACATTGCGCAGCTGCTGCATGGCTACGTCCTCGACCCCGGCCGGGTCCGTCCACATCCGGATCGGAACCTGGGCACCAGGCACCTCGACGTAGGACATAACTTCCTCATTCCCCCGAATTTATGAAAAACGCAAAAGCCGGACAAGTTATCCGATCTTGGACGCCGAACCGGCGTGGGCGGCAAGACGTGCGATAGACATTGTGTCCATCGGCCGCCGACCGGCGGCAACCAGATTTCCCAGGGGAAGGAGCCGCGAGCGATGCCACGCAAATCGTTCGTACCCGGTGCCGCGCTGGTCGCGGCCGCGGCGCTGGCCGTCGGCCTCACCGGCTGCACCGGCGGCTCCGGCCCGGACGGCAGCGACGCCGACGCCAAGGGCGGGGGCGCCGCCAGCTCGAACCCCGCCGCCGAACCGGGCCGCTACCAGACCCTCCCCGAGGCCTGCGGCCTGCCCTCGCGCAGCGCCATCCGCAGCATGCTGCCCGGCGACGGCCAGCCGCTGTCGAGCACCGAGGCCGACAAGGTCTACGGCGGCACGGCCGACATCACCTATGACACCGACCGCCGCGTCGGCTGCCGCTGGACCCGCGAGACCACCGCCGGCACCCGCCACATCGGCCTCGACATCCAGCGCGTGGTGTCGTACGACGGCGCCGTCAGCGATGACGACAAGGCGCAGGGGATCTACGACAAGAAGGAGCTGGCCGCCCAGATACCGTCCGGCACCGGCTCCCCGTCGCCCGCCGCGTCGTCCCCGTCCACCTCGAAAGACAAGGACAAGGGCACCGGAGCCGTGCCGAACGGCGCCTCGAGCCCGCAGGGGAAGGCGCCGTCCGGCAGCCCCTCGCCGAGCTCCGACCCGAGCGCGGAGCCGAGCGGCTCGACCGCCCCCCGCGTCCTGGACGGCCTCGCGGACGCGGCCTTCCTCAATGACAAATTGGTCACAGCGGACTCCGGAGTACACCGGGACGTCACTGTGGTCTTTCGCACGTCGAATGTCATCGTGACGCTCACGTACGACCAGTGGTCCACGGACAAGACGATGTTGCCCGACAGCCAGGAACTGCAGGACAAGGCCCGTTCGCTGGCCGGCGACCTCGCCGACAACCTCAGCGAATAGTCCGGATCGCACACCTTGACCGACTCGCCACGCAAGGCGAAGAAGCGCCCGTTTTGAGCTGCGCTCTCATCGACAGGAATCGGTCACCCACCCCGTCGCGCCGCGTACCGTGCCGTCTAGCCCTGCCCACAGACGGGACGGGCGGCTCCACGGCCGGCCACGCCGACCCGAGGACGACCAGCGGCCGACCCGACGACGAACAGCGAAGGAACCATGCACCGTTCAGCCAAGCGACTCGCCAGCCTTCTCACCTGCGCAGCAGTTCCGGTGCTGCTCGTCGCCGGCTGCTCCGGCTCGGACAGCGCCGGCTCCGGTGACGCCTCCGCCTCCGCCCCCTCCAGCAGCTCCGGCAAGTCCTCCGCGCCGTCCGTCGCGCCCGCGAAGTACAAGAGCCTGCCGAACCCGTGCCAGGCGTTCTCCAAGGGCACCATCGAGAAGATGCTGCCCAAGGTGAAGGACGCGTCCGGGGACCGGGGCGCCTCCTCGGACAACGCCGCCCACGGCACCTGCTCGTGGACCAGCTCCGACGAGAACGGTGTCGACGGCACCCAGTTCCGCTGGCTGGACATCGGCTACCAGCGCTACGACTCCGACCCCGGCGTCGGCTCCGGCGAGCAGCGCGCCACGGACTTCTACACCAAGCAGGTCAGCGAGGCGAAGGACACCAAGGGCGCCAAGAAGCTGTCGGCCGTCAAGACCTCCGGCACCGGCGACGAGGCGACCGCGATCACCTACGACGTGAAGAAGGAGGGCAACGACTTCAAGAACACCACGGTCGTCGCCCGCGACTCCAACATCGTCGTCACGATCAACTACAACGGTGCCGGTCTGGCCGGCGCGGACGCCCCAAAGGGCGCCGATCTGCTCAAGCAGGTCCAGGCCGCCGCCAAGGAAGCCGTCGCCTCCGCCACCAAGCCCAAGGGCTGACCGCAGCGAGGCCACCCGAACCCTCTACCGGCCCGGAATCGAGGGTGTGCCACGCTAGGCGCGCCATTTCGCCGAGCCGGGGAGGGACCGCGGGTGTCCGCGACGCAGACGGCGCAGTTGACTCGTACCCACCGCATCCTGATCGGTGTGGTCATCGCCGGGGCTGCCCTGATCGCGGCCATCGGGTTCACCGGCTCGTACGCGGCGGTGCGCGCACTGGCCGAGAAGAAGGGCTTCGGCGGCTTCTCGGTCGTCTTCCCGATCGGTATCGACGCCGGGATCGTGGTGCTGCTGGCCCTGGACCTGCTGCTCACCTGGATCCGGATCCCGTTCCCGCTGCTGCGCCAGACGGCCTGGCTGCTGACCGCGGCCACCATCGCCTTCAACGGGGCGGCGGCCTGGCCGGACGCGCTGGGCGTCGGGATGCACGCGGTCATCCCGCTGCTGTTCGTGGTGGCCGTCGAGGCCGCCCGGCATGCGATCGGCCGGATCGCCGACATCACGGCCGACAAGCACATGGAGGGCGTCCGGCTCACCCGCTGGCTGCTCGCCTTCCCCTCCACCTTCCGGCTGTGGCGCCGGATGAAGCTGTGGGAACTGCGCTCCTACGACGAGGTCATCCAGCTGGAACAGGACCGCCTCGTCTACCAGGCCCGGCTGCGCGCCCGCTACGGACGCGCCTGGCGCCGCCGCGCCCCCGTCGATGCGCTGATGCCGCTGCGGCTGGCCCGGTACGGCGTACCCCTGGCGAAGACCGCACCGGCCGGGCTCGCCGCGGCGGGCATCGAGCTGCCGGCCGCCGCGTCAGCGCTGCCGTCCACCGCGCCGTACGCGACCGGCGCCCCGCAACCCGCCCTCGACCAGCGGACGGCCACGATGCCGGCGGGCACCTCGGCACACGTAGGGGACGCAGCACCCGTACGGGACACGGCACCCGTACGGGACACGGCACCCCTACGGGACACGGCCCCCGGACAGGAGGGCTCCCCCTACCCCGTAGGTGACGCCCCCGCCGGAACCACGGACGGCCTCCCGCCCCGGACCCCGGAGCACGAGCCCATACACACGGCGGCGGCCCCCGAACCGCTCCCGGCGACCCGAGCCGCACCCGCCTACGACACCGCGCCCACGCTCGAACACCCCCCGACCACCCCCCAGTTGACCGTCCCGGTAGGCCCCGGCCGAAGCCGCCCCCTGGGCAGCGCAGGCGGCCCCCCGCCGTTCCCCGAGCAGCGCGGCCACGCCCCCGAACCGACCCCGGAACCGGTCCCCGAACCCCAACTCCCCCCAGAACCCGACGAGTTGCCCGTCCTCTCGGCACTCCCCGACGACGTCCCCCGCGAGGAGGCGTACTACTCCGCCTACCGGACGTACGTGGCGGAGAAGAACGCCTTCCCCGACACCCGGCAGTTCGGCCGCTTCCTGCTGAACTCCTACGGAGCCACCGGCCGGGACGGCGGGCCGCTGAGCGAGAGCTACCTGCGCGGGTTCATCCGCGACTTCCAGCTGCGGCTCCGCACGGAGATGGAGACCGAACACATCCCGTAGGGCCTGCCCCCCGACAGGCCCTACCGATGCGCCGTCCCGCCGCCCGCGGACCTACGACTCACCCGCGACGGCACACCGGCAACAGCCCACCCGCAGACGTCATCCCCCGAGCAGCTTGCGCACCCGCTCGGCGCCCACGGCCAGCAGCAGGGTGGGCAGCCGCGGCCCGGTGTCCCGGCCGACGAGGAGGTGGTAGAGCAGGGCGAAGAAGGCGCGCTGGGCGACCTTCAGCTCCGGCGTCGGCTTGGCGTCCGGCTCCAGGCCCGCCTGGACCTTCGGCACGCCGTAGACCAGCGTGGTCAGGCCGTCCAGCGACCAGTGCGTGTCGAGACCGTCGAGCAGCAGCCGCAGCGAGCCGCGGGCCTGCTCGTCGAGGGTGGCGAGCCGCTCCTCGTCCGGCTCGTCGCGGACGATGGTGCGCTGCTCGGCCGGGACCTGGGTGTTGATCCAGTGCTCGGCCTTGTCGAGCCGCGGGCGGGTCTCGTCCAGGGACGTGACGGGGTTGGCCGGGTCCAGCTCGCCGAGGATCCGCAGCGTCTGCTCGTCATGGCCGGCGGTGATGTCCGCGACCGAGGCGAGCGTGCGGTACGGCAGCGGGCGCGGGGTGCGCGGCAGCTCACCGGCGGCGGTACGGGCCGCGCGGGAGTACGCGGCGGCGTCGGCCGGCAGCGCGGTGCCCTCCGCGACCTTGGACTCCAGCTTGTCCCACTCGTCGTAGAGCCGCTGGATCTCCTGGTCGAAGGCGATCTTGAAGGACTGGTTGGGCCGGCGGCGCGCATACAGCCAGCGCAGCAGCGGCGCCTCCATGATCTTCAGCGCATCGCCCGGCGTCGGCACCCCGCCGCGCGACGAGGACATCTTGGCCATGCCGCTGATGCCGACGAAGGCGTACATGGGACCGATCGGCTGGGCGCCGTCGAAGATCTCGCGGACGATCTGGCCGCCGACGACGAACGACGAGCCGGGCGAGGAGTGGTCGACGCCGGACGGCTCGAAGATCACGCCCTCGTACGCCCACCGCATCGGCCAGTCGACCTTCCAGACCAGCTTGCCGCGGTTGAACTCGCTCAGCCGGACCGTCTCGCCGAAGCCGCACTCCGTGCAGGTGTAGGCCAGCTCGGTGGTCTCGTCGTCGTACGAGGTGACCGTCGTGAGGTCCTTCTCGCACTGACCGCAGTAGGGCTTGTACGGGAAGTAGCCGGCCGAGCCGCCGCTGCCGTCGTCCTCGCTGGCCGCGCCCGAACCCTCGGCGGCCTCCAGCTCGGCCTCGTCCACGGGCTTCTGCGACTTCTTGGCCGGCGCCTTCTTCGTGCGGTACTGGCCCAGGATCGCGTCGATGTCCGTGCGGTGCTTCATCGCGTGCAGGATCTGCTCGCGGTAGACGCCGGAGGTGTACTGCGCGGTCTGGCTGATGCCGTCGTACTCGACGCCCAGCTCGGCGAGGGCCTCGCTCATGGCGGCCTTGAAGTGCTCCGCCCAGTTCGGGTACGCCGAGCCGGCCGGGGCCGGCACCGAGGTCAGCGGCTTGCCGATGTGCTGGGCCCAGGACTCGTCGACACCGGGGACGCCGGCCGGAACCTTGCGGTAGCGGTCGTAGTCGTCCCAGGAGATGAGGTGACGGACCTCGTACCCGCGGCGGCGGATCTCGTCGGCGACGAGATGCGGGGTCATGACCTCACGGAGGTTGCCGAGGTGGATCGGGCCGGACGGACTCAGGCCCGAGGCGCAGACGACTGGTTTGCCGGGGGCGCGGCGCTCCGCCTCGGCAATGACCTCGTCCGCGAACCTGGAGACCCAGTCGGTCTCGGTGCTCTGCTGAGCCACGATCGGCCCTTCCTCTTCCGGATGATCCTCGTTGCGCCGTCCTGCGCGCAGACGCGCAAAAGCCTGACGGTGCCCATTGTCCCAGACGGAAAATCAGTGGTAGTGCCGTGGGATACTCATGGGCAAACCCTTTCCGCTCCAACGACACCTCCCTTCTGGAAGAGAGCACCTCTCCATGGCCTCGGTCACTTCCCTCGCAGCTTCGGTCCATCAGCGCGTCGCGGACGCCCTCTCGGCAGCCCTGCCGGAGGCCGGCGCCGCCGACCCGCTGCTGCGACGAAGCGACCGGGCGGACTTCCAGGCCAACGGCATGCTGGCGCTGGCGAAGAAGCTCAAGGGCAATCCCCGGGAGCTGGCGACCAAGGTCCTCGCGGAGATCGGCGAGAACCCCCTCTTCAAGGAGGTCGAGGTCTCCGGCCCCGGCTTCCTCAACATCACGATCACCGACCGGGCGATCATCCAGACACTGGCCGCGCGCGCCACCGACGACCGGCTCGGCGTCCCGTTGAAGGAGCAGCCCGGCGTCACGGTCATCGACTACGCCCAGCCGAACGTCGCCAAGGAGATGCACGTCGGGCACCTGCGCTCCGCGGTGATCGGCGACGCCCTGCGCCACATGCTGGACTTCACCGGTGAGCGGACGATCGGCCGGCACCACATCGGCGACTGGGGCACCCAGTTCGGCATGCTCATCCAGTACCTGATCGAGAACCCCGGCGAGCTGGCCCCGGCGGCCGACGTCGACGGCCAGCAGGCGATGAGCAACCTCAACCGCGTCTACAAGGCCTCGCGCGCCGTCTTCGACTCCGACGAGCAGTTCAAGGAGCGGGCCCGGAAGCGGGTCGTGGCGCTCCAGTCCGGCGACGCGGAGACCCTTGACCTGTGGCAGCGGTTCGTGGACGAGTCGAAGGTCTACTTCTACTCGGTCTTCGAGAAGCTGGACATGGAGATCCGGGACGACGAGATCGTCGGCGAGTCCGCGTACAACGACATGATGGCCGAGACGGCGCGGCTGCTGGAGGAGTCGGGCGTCGCCGTCCGCTCCGAGGGCGCGCTGGTGGTCTTCTTCGACGAGATCCGCGGCAAGGACGACCAGCCGGTGCCGCTGATCGTGCAGAAGGCGGACGGCGGCTTCGGCTACGCGGCCTCCGACCTCTCCGCGATCCGCAACCGCGTCTTCGACCTGAAGGCGACGACGCTGCTGTACGTCGTCGACGTCCGTCAGTCGCTGCACTTCCGGATGGTCTTCGAGACCGCCCGCCGGGCGGGCTGGCTGACCGACGAGACCACCGCGCACAACATGGGCTACGGCACGGTCCTCGGTGCGGACGGCAAGCCGTTCAAGACCCGTGCGGGCGAGACCGTGCGCCTGGAGGACCTGCTCGACGAGGCGGCCGAGCGGGCGACGACGGTGGTGCGCGAGAAGGGCGCGGCGGTCGGTCTGACCGAGCAGGAGATCACCGAGAACGGCGCGCAGGTCGGCATCGGCGCGGTGAAGTACGCGGACCTGTCGACGTCGCCGAGCCGGGACTACAAGTTCGACCTGGACCAGATGGTCTCGCTCAACGGCGATACCTCGGTGTACCTCCAGTACGCCTACGCCCGGATCCGGTCGATCTTCCGCAAGGCCGGTGACGCGGCCCCCGCGGCGCACCCCGAGCTGCCGCTCGCCCCGGCCGAGCGGGCGCTGGGCCTGCACCTCGACCAGTTCGGCGAGACCGTCGCCGAGGCCGCCGCGTCGTACGAGCCGCACAAGCTCGCCGCGTACCTCTACGGCCTCGCCTCGCTGTTCACGACCTTCTACGACCAGTGCCCGGTCCTGAAGGCCGAGGGCGGCCCGGACCAGCTCGCGAACCGGCTGTTCCTCTGCGACCTGACCGCCCGCACCCTCCACCAGGGCATGGCCCTGCTCGGAATCCGTACTCCCGAGCGCCTCTGAGCCCGTAGTCCCCTAGGCTCCGACCGGAACGGCCCCGTACAGCACAGCTGTTGTACGGGGCCGCTCCGTTTCATCTCCATGGAGGGGCAAGGACCAGCGATGTACCAGAGCAGCGCGACGACCGCCGTACCGACCCGGCGGGCCCTACTCGGCGCGGGCGCCGGCCTGTTGACGGCCGGTCTGCTGGCGGGTTCCACCGCGCCGGCCGCCGCGAAGGAACGAACCGGTGGCGCCCACGCGGCCCTGCGCCGTCTGGAGCGGGCGCACCGGGCGCGGGTCGGCGCCTTCGCCCTCAACACTGCCACCGGCGCCACGGTCGCCTACCGCGCCGACACCCGCGTCCCCCTCTGCTCGGTCTTCAAGACCCTCGCCGTAGGGGCGGTGTTGCGCGATCTCGACCACAACGGGGAGACACTGGCCCGCCGCGTCCACTACACCGCCGCCGACCTCGTGGCCAACTCCCCCGTCACCGGCAAGCACATCGCCACCGGCATGACGATCGCCGAGCTGTGCGCCGCCGCCCTCCAGCGCAGCGACAACACCGCCGCCAACCTCCTGCTGCGCGCCCTCGGCGGCCCCACCGCCGTCACCGTCTTCGCCCGCTCCCTAGGCGACCGCACCACCCGCCTCGACCGCTGGGAGCCGGACCTGAACTCGGCCGAGCCCTGGCGCACGACGGACACCACCACCCCCGCCGCTATCGGCCACACCTACGCCCGCCTGCTCCTGGGCGACGCCCTCACGCCGCCCGACCGGAACCGGCTGACGGCATGGATGAAGGCCAACGAAACCAATACGGACCGCTTCCGCGCCGTACTGCCCCGGGACTGGGCCCTCGCCGACAAGACGGGCACCGGCTCGTACGGCACCGGCAACGACGTGGGCGTGGCCTGGACCCCGGACGGCACCCCGATCGTGCTGGCCGTGCTGACGGGCAGCGCCGAGCAGGCCGCGCCCGCCGACGATCCGCTGGTCGCGGGCGTGACGAGGGTGCTCGCGAAGACCGTGACGAGCTGAGCCACGGGGGTCCGCCGGAGCCGGGCCGGGGCCACCCGGCGAGCGGTCAGCAGCGGTCAGTGGCGTCAGTCCTGCTGCCCGTGCTTACGCATCGCGTCCTTGGTCTTCTCGCTCGCGTCCAGCCCGTGCCCGGCGGACTTCTCGGCCTTCCCCTCGGCCTGGAGCTTGCGGTTGTGCGTGGCCCGGCCGACGACTTCCTTCATGGCGCCGATGACCTGCGCGCCCTTGGCCTGCATCTTGCGCTTGGCGGTCATGGTTACCCGCTCCTCGGTCGGTCGGGATCTTCCTTGACAACCGGTCCGTGCCCGGCAGGCAGCGGGCAAAACGTGACAGCTAGGACAAAGCCCCGCCCCCGGGGGCCGGGAGCGGGGCTTTAAAGACGTACGGTGCGCCGGGCGCCTCACAGACCCCGCGCGACCTCCGTCGCCCAATACGTCAGGATCATGTTCGCCCCGGCCCGCTTGATGCCGGTCAGCGCCTCCAGGATCGCCTTGTCGCGGTCGATCCAGCCCTTCTCGGCGGCCGCCTCGATCATCGCGTACTCACCGGAGATCTGGTACGCGGCGACGGGCACGTCCACCGAGTCCGCGATCTTCGCGAGCACGTCCAGGTACGGCAGCGCCGGCTTGACCATCACCATGTCGGCGCCCTCGTCGAGGTCGAGCGCCAGCTCGCGCAGCGACTCGCGGAGGTTGGCCGGGTCCTGCTGGTAGGTCTTCCGGTCGCCCTTGAGCGAGGAGCCGACGGCCTCCCGGAAGGGCCCGTAAAAGGCGGAGGAGTATTTGGCGGTGTAGGCGAGGATCGACACGTCCTCGTGCCCGGTCTGGTCCAGGGCGTCCCTGATCACACCGACCTGGCCGTCCATCATCCCGCTGGGGCCCACGGCGTGGACGCCCGCGTCGGCCTGCACCTGCGCCATCTCGGCGTAGCGCTCCAGCGTCGCGTCGTTGTCGACCCGCCCGTCCGCGTCCAGCACGCCGCAGTGGCCATGATCGGTGTACTCGTCCAGGCACAGATCCGACATGATCACGAGGTCGTCGCCGACCTCGGCCCGCACGTCCCGGATGGCGACCTGAAGGATGCCGTCCGGATCGGTGCCCGCAGTGCCGACGGCGTCCTTCTTGGCGTCCTCGGGCACCCCGAACAGCATGATCCCGGCAACTCCGGCCTCGACCGCCTCCACGGCGGCCTTGCGCAGCGTGTCGCGGGTGTGCTGGACGACGCCCGGCATGGCGGAGATCGGCACCGGCTCGCTGATCCCCTCCCGCACGAACGCGGGCAGGATCAGGTCGGCGGGGTGCAGCCGGTGTTCGGCCACCATCCGCCGCATCGCAGGGGTGGTACGCAGCCGCCGGGGCCGCGCGCCGGGGAAGCTTCCGTACTTCGTCATACCGCCCACGCTACGCCCGCTTTGCCCCTGCCTTTGCCGACGTGTCGTCGGAGCGGACCTCAGCCCTCAGCGGCCGGTCCGAGGTCGAGCTCCGCCCATACGGTCTTGCAGGGCACCGGCCCCTCCTCGACGCCCCACCGATCCGCCAACTCCGCGACGAGCAACAGCCCGCGCCCGGACTCGGCCAGCAGACCGCCGACGTTCGGAGTGCGGACGGGCAACCGGTCACCGCGGGTGTCCGTCACTTCGATACGGAGCGTGGCGGGCGAGGTGACGACGAGACCGAGACGAAAGCACCGCCCGGCGACCCGGCCGTGCAGCACCGCATTCGCCGCCAGCTCGGCGACGAGCAACAGAGAAGGGTCGAACGGCAGCCCCCATGAGCGCAGTTGCTCGGTGGCCAGGAGCCGGGCCAGCCGTGCTCCGCGCCGGGTGGCGGAGAGCGGTACAGAGAACCGGAGCGCCGGGGCGCGGCCCGCGGCGAGCGCGGTGACGGAATTGCTGGTTGCGATTCGCTGATTCACGTCACACAGCGTGGTCGCGCGTATCTGGCCTGAGAAGGACCGGGAGCCGGACAGGCGGCAACTGTCCGGGGCGGTACGGCTCTTGTCCGGGCCCTGCGGCGTAGCGGTCACGGACGACGGACGTTGAACATGGTCAGCAAGGCGGAGGGACGTCAGGCATGAGCGAATGGGATACGGGTCCGGAGGACGAGGAAGCCGGGGCCGTGATGAAAATCGTCGGGCGGCAGCTCAAGCTGTGGCGCGAGGCGGCCGGGCTCACCCAGGCCGAATTCGGGAAAGCGATCGGGTACAGCGAGGAGTCGGTGTCCGCGGTGGAGCGCGGACGCCGGGTTCCCCAGCCGGAGTACCTGCACCTGGCCGACGAGGTACTGGGAGCCGGTGGCCGACTCGCCGCACTGAAGGAGGACGTGGCACTCGTCCGCTACCCGAAGAAGGTCCGGGACCTGAGGAAACTGGAAGCAGCGTCGGTTGAGCTGTGCTGCTACGAGAGCTCCGTCTTCAACGGCCTGCTGCAGACCGAGGCGTACGCACGAGCACTCATCGGGAGCCGCCGCCCGTTCTTCACACCACGCGAAATCGAGGAACGGGTGGCGGGCCGCATGGCCCGTCAGGAGATCCTGAACAGTTCAGAGACTCCGCCCATCTTCAGCTTTGTTCAGTGCGAGTCGACGCTGCGCCGCCCCATCGGGGGCAAACCGGTGATGCGCAGGCAGCTCGAACGGTTGCTGGAGGTAGGTCAGTTCCGGAACGTGGACCTCCAGGTACTCCCACTGGGACGGGAAGTGAACCCAGGTCTCAGCGGTTCGTTCAGCCTGCGTCGGCTGAAGGGGGGCGATACGGTCGCACACGCCGAGGTCCAGCATCTCAGCCGAGTGATCTCCGAACCACCACAGGTACAGATGCTCGACATGCGTTATGGCAGCATCCGAGCGGAAGCTCTCACACCACGTGAGTCACTGGCCTTTATCGAGAAAGTGCGGGAAGAGACATGACCCTCAAGCCTTGCTCCGGGACCGAGCGCGAACCGAACTGGGCGAAGAGCAGCTACAGCAGCGACGAGGGGGGCGAGTGCGTCGAGGTCGCGACCGCTTCCGACACCATCCTCATCCGCGACTCCAAGAACCCCGACGGCCCCCGCCTCACCTTCACCCCCACCACCTGGGCCGACTTCCTCCCGTACGCCTCCCGGCACTGACGGCAGACATGCTGAAGGGCGCCCCGAAAGAGGCGCCCTTCAGCCGTTCCAACTACTGCCTACTGCCGCTCAGCTCCGAGCCCGCCGCCGCGACCCCGGCCGCCGCTCGCTCGGCCGAGTAACCGGGTCCCCGGCCTCGATCGCGGCATCGCGCCGCGCCGCACCGAAGTCCGCGAGCGCCTCGGCCAGCTTGTGCACCGACGGCTCGGGCGACATGACGTCCACCCGCAGGCCGTGCTCCTCGGCGGTCTTGGCGGTGGCCGGGCCAATACAGGCGATCACCGTCACGTTGTGCGGCTTGCCCGCGATCCCGACCAGGTTCCGGACCGTCGACGACGAGGTGAAGAGGACGGCATCGAAACCACCGCCCTTGATGGCCTCCCGCGTCTCGGCCGGCGGCGGCGAGGCGCGCACGGTCCGGTAGGCCGTGACGTCGTCGACCTCCCAGCCCAGCTCGATCAGCCCGGCGACGAGAGTCTCCGTGGCGATGTCGGCACGCGGCAGGAAGACGCGGTCGATCGGGTCGAAGACCGGGTCGTAGGGCGGCCAGTCCTCCAGCAGCCCGGCGGCGGACTGCTCGCCGCTCGGCACCAGGTCGGGCTTCACACCGAAGGCGACCAGCGCCTTGGCGGTCTGCTCGCCGACCGCGGCGACCTTGATCCCGGCGAAGGCCCGGGCGTCCAGGCCGTACTCCTCGAACTTCTCCCGGACCGCCTTGACGGCGTTGACCGAGGTGAAGGCGATCCACTCGTAGCGGCCGGTGACCAGGCCCTTGACCGCACGTTCCATCTGCTGCGGGGTGCGCGGCGGCTCGACGGCGATCGTGGGGACCTCGTGCGACACCGCGCCGTACGAAACAAGCTGGTCGGAGAGCGAAGCGGCCTGCTCCTTGGTCCGCGGTACGAGCACCCGCCAGCCGAACAGCGGCTTGGACTCGAACCATGACAGGCGCTCGCGCTGGGCCGCGGCACTGCGCTCACCGACCACGGCTATGACCGGCTGGCCGCCGTCCGCCGACGGCAGCACCTTCGCGGCCTTCAGCACCTGGGCGACCGACCCGAGGGTGGCGGTCCAGGTGCGCTGGCGGGTGGTGGTGCCGGCGACCGTGACGGTCAGCGGGGTGTCCGGCTTGCGGCCGGCGGACACCAGCTCACCGGCGGCCGCGGCCACCGAGTCGAGGCTGGTGGAGACCACGGCGGTGGCATCGCTGGCACCGACCTCGGTCCAGCAGCGCTCATCGGCCGTCCGGGCGTCGATGAACCGCACATCGGTGCCGTGGGCGTCCCGCAGCGGCACCCCGGCGTACGCGGGCACGCCGACGGCCGCGGCGATGCCGGGTACCACCTCGAAGGCGATGCCCTCCGCGGCGCAGGCCAGCATCTCCTCGGCGACGTAACCGTCCAGGCCGGGGTCCCCGGTGACGGCACGTACGACCCGCTTGCCCGCACGGGCCGCCGCCATGACAAGATTGGCGGTGTCGCGAAGCGCCGGTACGTCCGCAGGGATTGACGCCTCGTCAGCTGATGCCTGCAGCGGTGTGTCGACCTGTGCGCGGGCATGCACGCGCACGACGTCCAGCACCTGCGGGTCGGCGATCAAGACGTCCGCGGAGGCCAGCGCCTCGACGGCACGCAGCGTCAGCAAGCCCGGGTCTCCCGGCCCGGCACCCAGGAAGGTGACCTGACCGGAGGCGAAGTGGTTTGGGGCGGTGGGGTTCAAAGTGCTCGCTCCCCCATAAGACCGGCCGCACCCTTTGCGAGCATCTCGGCGGCGAGTTCACGGCCCAGCTTCAGCGGGACCGACGCGTCGTCGGGAGTGGCGGGTGCGTGCCCGGTGGTGGACAAGTGCACCAGCGTGCTGCCGTCGGTCGTGCCGACGACACCGCGCAGATGCAGTTCGGTGACAGCCTGTTCGTCAGCCTTGGGGCCTCCCCTGCTCGAACGAAGTCGAGAGCTTGGGGAAAAGTCGGCCAGTGCCCCGACGGGTGCGGAGCAGCCGGCCTCCAGGGCGGCGAGCAGGGAGCGCTCGGCGGTCACGGCGGCCCGGGTGTCCGGGTCGTCGAGCTCGGCGAGCTGTGCGGCGAGGTCTGCGTTGACCGCAGCGCACTCGATCGCCAGTGCCCCCTGGCCGGGGGCGGGCAAAACCACGTCGGGCGACAGCAGCTGCGTCGCCACGTCGATGCGGCCGATACGGGTGAGTCCGGCGGCGGCCAGCACGACCGCGTCCAGCTCGCCCTTTTCGACGAAGCCGATGCGGGTGTCGATGTTCCCGCGTATCGGCACGGCCTCCACGCTCCGGCCCAGCGACCTGGCCCAGGCGTTGAGCTGCGCCATCCGCCGGGGGGAACCGGTCCCCACCCGGGCACCGTCGGGGAGCTCCTCGAAGGTGAGCCCGTCCCTGGCGATCAGCGCGTCGCGAGGGTCTTCCCGTACGGGTATGGCCGCAAGGGTCAGGTCGTCGGGCTGGGCGGTGGGCAGGTCCTTGAGCGAGTGGACGGCGAAGTCGATCTCACCGCTGAGCAGCGCGTCGCGCAGCGCGGAGACGAACACGCCGGTGCCGCCGATCTGCGCGAGGTGCTCCCGGGAGGTGTCGCCGTAGGTGGTGATCTCCACCAGCTCGACGGGGCGGCCGGTCAGTGCGCGCACCGCCTCGGCGACCTGCCCGGACTGGGCCATGGCGAGCTTGCTGCGCCGGGTGCCCAGCCGCAGCGCTCTTGTGGTGCTGTCGTTCATGCCCGCTCCCGTGCATCACGCGTGTCGGCCCGGCTGACGGCGGCGACCGTCTCCGGGTCGAGGTCGAAAAGTTCCCGCAGTGCGTCCGCGTACCCGGCGCCGCCGGGCTCGCTGGCGAGCTGCTTGACCCGCACGGTGGGCGCGTGCAGCAGCTTGTCGACGACCCGGCGCACGGTCTGGGTGATCTCGGCGCGCTGCTTGTCGTCCAGGTCGGGAAGGCGGCCGTCGAGCCGGGCGATCTCGCTGCTGACGACGTCTGCGGCCATGGTGCGCAGGGCGACCACGGTGGGGGTGATGTGCGCGGCCCGCTGGGCCGCGCCGAACGCGGCGACCTCGTCGGAGACGATGCCGCGCACCTTGTCCACGTCGGCCGCCATCGGCGCGTCCGCGGACGCGTCGGCCAGCGATTCGATGTCGACGAGGTGCACGCCCTCGATCCGGTGCGCCGCGGCATCTATGTCCCGCGGCATCGCGAGGTCGAGCAGCGCCAGCGGCGCCGTGTTCCCCTCGCGCGCGGCCGCGACCATCTCACCGGCGAGGACCAGGCCGGTCGCGCCGGTGCAGGACACCACGATGTCGGCGAGTGCCAGCTCCTGCGGGACCGAGGTCATCGCCACCGCGCGGGCGCCGAGGCCGGTGGCCGCGCCGGGTCCGCCCGGCTCGGTGAGGAGCTGGACGAGCCGCTCGGCCCGCTCGACGGTGCGGTTGGCGATGGCCAGCTCACCGACACCGGCCCGGACCAGGGTGGTGGCGGCCAGCGACGACATCGAGCCGGCGCCGATGACCAGCGCCCGCTTGCCGTGGGCCCAGCTCTCGACGTCCCGGCCGGCCGCGAGCTGCTCCAGCCCGAAGGTGACCAGCGACTGGCCGGCCTTGTCGATACCGGTCTCGCTGTGGGCGCGCTTGCCGACCCGCAGGGCCTGCTGGAACAGGTCGTTCAGCAGCCGGCCCGCGGTGTGCAGCTCCTGGGCGACGGCCAGCGCGTCCTTGATCTGCCCGAGGATCTGGCCCTCGCCGACGACCATCGAGTCCAGGCCGCAGGCCACCGAGAAGAGGTGGTGGACGGCACGGTCCTCGTAGTGGACGTAGAGATAAGGGGTGAGCTCCTCCAGACCGGCGCCGCTGTGCCGGGCCAGGAGGTTGGACAGCTCGGCGACACCGGCGTGGAACTTGTCCACGTCGGCGTACAGCTCGATGCGGTTGCAGGTGGAGAGCACCGAGGCCTCGGTGACCGGCTCGGCCGACACCGCGTCCTGCAGCAGCTTGCCGCGCGCCTCCGGAACGAGGGCGGCCCGCTCCAGCACGCTCACCGGCGCGCTGCGATGGCTCAGCCCGACGACCAGCAGACTCATGCGTGCACCTCGCTTCGCGAGGCACAGCCTTCGCCTGTGACACACCTTTCCACGGTGTGCTCGCTGCGCTCGCTCATGCCGGCATCACGGCGGGTACGTCCCCGTCCGGTCCCTTGCGGTCGCCTGCGACGGCAGCGGCGGCACGGGTGGCAACCGGGGCACCACCGTCGGGCCCGGCCTCCTCACCCGCCTTGCGCTGCTCGTGGAAGGCGAGGATCTGCAGTTCTATCGACAGGTCGACCTTGCGGACGTCCACCCCGTCGGGGACGGTCAGCACGGTCGGCGCAAAGTTCAGGATCGAGGTGACACCGGCGGCGACCAGGCGGTCACAGACCTGCTGGGCGGCACCGGCCGGCGTGGCGATGACACCGATCGAGACGCCGTTGCTCTCGATGATGTGCTCCAGCTCGTCCGTGTGCTGGACCCCGATGCCCGCGACGGGCTTGCCGGCCATGGCCGGGTCGGCGTCGATCAGCGCGGCGACGCGGAAGCCACGGGAGGCGAAGCCGCCGTAGTTGGCGAGCGCGGCGCCGAGGTTACCGATACCGACGATCACAACCGGCCAGTCCTGGGTCAGCCCCAGCTCGCGCGAGATCTGGTAGACGAGGTACTCGACGTCGTAGCCGACGCCGCGGGTCCCGTACGAGCCGAGGTAGGAGAAGTCCTTGCGCAGCTTGGCGGAATTGACCCCCGCCGCGGCCGCGAGTTCCTCGGAGGAGACCGTGGGTACCGAACGCTCGGAGAGCGCGGTCAGGGCACGCAGATACAGCGGGAGACGGGCGACGGTGGCCTCGGGAATGCCTCGGCTTCGGGTCGCCGGTCGGTGAGTTCGGCCAGTTGCCACGGTGCTCCTGCGGGTAGAGCGGGGCTGCGGGCGACCGTATGGAACCCGACCGCCCTGTCCTCTGCAGGCTATGTCTTTGTGAACGCGTGCACAAAGATGGTGTCCGTTTTGCCCGGCCAAAGTGATGGGTGTCACGCGGCTTTTACAGGCCTTCGCGGAACCAACTCCCGCGTCCTGCCGTTCGCTCGCGCCACCCGTCTCACCAGGTAGCACTGACGGGAGCACGCGCCCTCACTCCTCACGGCCATACCCCCGGAAATCTACAAATCGCCCATCGATGGTAAGCGACCCGGACCCGCCGGAGGCACGCCGCGAAATCGGGCCCGACGGGCCCACCGCTGCCCACAGGCCGTACCCGAGCCCCGCCGCGACCCGGCACAATGACTCCATGGCCCCGTTCAGCCCGTTCAGCCGCAGCCCCCGTAAGAGCCCCGCCGACCGGATGGTCACCCTCGTCGGCAAGCCGGGCTGCCACCTCTGCGACGACGCCCAGGCCGTGATCGAGAAGGTCTGCGCCGAGACCGGCGCGTCCTGGGAAAAGAAAGACATCACCGAGGACCCCGAGCTGCACCGCAAGTACTGGGAGCAGATTCCGGTCATCCTCGTCGACGGCGCCCAGCACGACTTCTGGCGCGTCGACCCGAAACGCCTGCGTACGGCCCTGGGCGCCTGAGCCCGGCCCACGCCCCACCACCCGGGAACACCCCCTCCCCGCCACATCGCAGCCCACCCGCGGAATACCCCCTCCCCCCGCCACGGTTTAGGCCCACAGGGGGCCCTTCTTCCCCCTACGGGAAGTGTTCGCCCGCCCCCTACGGCCCCACAGAGGTGGCCGTAATGGAGCCTTCCCCCTCTCCAGGCCCTCCTGACACGCGCCCGTAACCGGCTGCACCGAACAAACTGGCTACGCTGTCGGCATGTCGCCCGCTCGCCGATCCGTCTGGATGCCCTCCGGGGCGCTCTTCGACCTGGGCTGGGTCCCCCGCCGCCGACGCCCCGCCACGGCCCGCAGCGTGCTGGCCGGCGAGGCCGCGGCCGAGGCCGCCCGCAAGTCCACCCAGGACGCGCCGCCCGTCGAGGAGGCCCCGGCCGAGCCCGAGTTCCCGGTCGTCGGGGACACGGCCGCCGCCGCCTTCTTCGACCTCGACAACACCGTCATGCAGGGCGCCGCGCTCTTCCACTTCGGCCGCGGCCTGTACAAGCGGCACTTCTTCCACAAGCGCGATCTGGCCCGCTTCGCCTGGCAGCAGATCTACTTCCGGCTGGCCGGCTCGGAGAACCCCGAGCACATGGCGGACGTCCGCAACAGCGCGCTCTCCATCGTCCAGGGCCATCGCGTCGCCGAATTGATGTCGATCGGCGAGGAGATCTACGACGAGTACATGGCCGAGCGGGTCTGGCCGGGCACCCGCGCCCTGGCCCAGGCCCACCTCGACGCGGGCCAGAAGGTCTGGCTGGTGACCGCCGCCCCCGTGGAGACCGCGACGATCATCGCCCGCCGCCTCGGCCTGACCGGCGCGCTGGGCACCGTCGCCGAGTCCGTCGGGGGCGTCTACACGGGCAAGCTGGTCGGCGAGCCGCTGCACGGCCCGGCCAAGGCCGAGGCGGTCCGCGCGCTGGCGGCCGCCGAGGGCCTGGACCTCTCGCACTGCGCCGCCTACAGCGACTCCGCCAACGACATCCCGATGCTGTCGCTCGTGGGCCACCCCTACGCGATCAACCCGGACAGCCGCCTGCGCAAGCACGCCCGGGAGCAGGGCTGGCGGCTGCGCGACTACCGGACCGGCCGGAAAGCGGCCAAGATCGGCATCCCCGCCGCGGCCGGCGTGGGCGCCCTCGCGGGCGGCGCCGCGGCCGCCGTCGCGCTCCAGCGCCGACGCCGCTGACCAGGCCTGATCACCGAGCGGCACGGCGAGCCATCCCCTGTCTCTACCCCCTCCGCCGCCCGCTCAGTCACATTGCTGCCGGTTAGCCACAACACGCCCTCCAACCAGGCAGATTGCGTTCCCTTCCGATCAATAGTTGCTCAGTAATCGATACTTGATCTGCAACCAACCCGGCACGGACCGTAAGTAATCGATGATTTGAGCAACTGGGTGTAGCGCTGCCTGTACGAAGCGTTATTCTCCTCAGACGCAATCCGGAACCCACACGTCCCTACGACGAGTGAACGGTCCCGCACTGCACGTGATGGAAGCTCTGCCTCTGGGAGTCCCGTGTACCCACACGTCGGGGTTGACGCCTCGGGCCTGGCTACGCTGCGCACGACACTCGTCGACCACCTGCGCAGTTTCGTCCCCACCGCGTACGCCGTCCCCGCATTCGCCTCAGCCGTCCCCGCCGCCGGACCCTGCTACGCCCTGGCCGACGGGAGTGCTGCGGTCGGCAAGGCCGCCGGCAGAACCCGCCGCTCAGGCACCGGCACGACCACCGCCCGTCGCCCCGCCGACAGCGACAGCCGTCGCATGATGGACCTCGTCGAACGGGCCCAGGCCGGCGAGGCCGAAGCCTTCGGCCGCCTCTACGACCAGTACGCCGACACGGTCTACCGCTACATCTATTACCGCGTGGGAGGCCGTGCCACGGCCGAGGACCTCACGAGCGAGACCTTTCTGCGCGCCCTGCGCCGCATCGGCACGTTCACCTGGCAGGGCCGCGATTTCGGCGCCTGGCTGGTGACCATCGCCCGCAATCTGGTCGCCGACCACTTCAAGTCCTCCCGCTTCCGCCTGGAAGTCACCACCGGAGAGATGCTCGACGCCAACGAGGTCGAGCGCAGCCCCGAGGACTCCGTCCTCGAATCCCTCTCCAACGCCGCCCTGTTGGAGGCGGTACGCAAGCTCAACCCCCAGCAGCAGGAGTGCGTCACGCTGCGCTTTCTGCAGGGCCTCTCGGTCGCCGAGACCGCCCGTGTCATGGGCAAGAACGAGGGCGCGATCAAGACCCTCCAGTACCGCGCCGTCCGCACCCTGGCGCGGCTGCTCCCCGAAGACGCCCGCTGACCGACCCCTATCCGCAAAATCGACGCCCCGCCCCACGCCCTCTTCCGCCTACGCTTGGTGATCTTCCATAACCGGTCGGTCAGATCATCGTGAGTGCGTAACCCGAGTGCCGCGCCGCTCGTTGTGCGGAATGCAGGCTCCATGCGGTCACGCCATGCCCGCTGCCTCTCACTCGATCGAGTGGCTGCGGACAGCTGCGTGCAACCGTCCGGTCCGTCTGGACAGTCAAAGCCAGTCCGGGGAGTCGAGCGGGATGACGAGAGGAGGTGCCGCCCGTGATCGCGAATGTCTCGGTGCACCGGCGGGCCAACGCCTTCGCCCAGACCCTGGAGGAGCAGGTCCTCGAGGGCACGGCGGCCGAGGACCAGGTCGAACCGGCGCAAGCGCCGGGCGAAGCACGGCTGTTGGCGGTCGCCGACGGCCTCGGGAGACTCCCGAGGCCGGAGATGGCCGCCGAGGTCAAGACTGTCCAGCGCGCCCAGCTCATCGCCGCGATGGAGGCCGCCTTCGCCGAAGGCGCCCCGTCCGACGGTGCCAGGGTGCCCGAGCAGCGCGAACACAAGGGCGCGCACCGCGCCACCAAATCGATGGGCCGGCTGCGCCCGCGCTCCCGCCTCTCCAAGGGGCTGGCAGCGGGCGGGCTGACGGTCGGCGTCGCCGCCGGGGCGTTCACCGGCGTCGCCGCGGCCAGCTCCGACGCCCTCCCCGGCGACTCCCTCTACGGCCTCAAGCGCGGCATGGAGGACCTCAAGCTCGGCATGGCCGACGACGACTCCGCCCGCGGCCGGCTCTATCTCGACCAGGCCTCCACCCGCATGATGGAGGTCCGCCGTCTGATGGAGCGCGCCCGGCTCGCCGACCTCGACCACGAATCGCTCGGCGAGATCCGCAAGGCGCTCGCGGGTGTCACCCATGACGCGGGCGAGGGCCACCGCCTGCTGCACCAGGCCTATGAGCGCGATGGCTCGCTCGACCCCATCCAGGCGCTGAACTCCTTCACCAAGTCGCACCGCGGCACCTGGTCACAGCTGCGCGACAAGCTCCCGGTGCAGCTGATGGACGTCCGCGACAAGGTCAGCTCGGTCTTCGACGCCATAGACCAAGAGGTCGGTCCGCTCCGCTCGCTGCTGCCGCCCACCCAGGCCGGCAAGCATCACCACCGCAACACGCCCGGCTCCGCGGGCGGGGGCTCCAGCTCCGCCGGCCACCCGGCACCCTCCGGCAGCAAGACCTCCTCCGGCAGGCACTCCGGTGGCGCGCACGCCCCCCGCCCGTCGGCCTCACCGTCCCAGGACGACGGTCTGCTCGGCGGCAGTACGGGCGGCCTGCTCGACCCGCCGTCCAAGAGCGGCAGCCCGTCCCCGCACCGCGGCCACCACGGCAAGGACAGCGGTGGCCAGCCCGACGTCACCCTCCCGCCGCTGATCCCGGGGCTGCTTCCCGGACTGGGCATCGACGGCGAGGATCTCCCGAAGTAGCGAAACGCTCCGTGCCCCGCGCTCGGTGTTCTTCCGATTCCCTCAGAAGAACACCGAGCGTCGCTGCACCAGCAGCTTGTAGAGGGTGTGCTGAATCGTTTCGCGCACCTGATCGGTCAGATTGAACATCAGCATCGGATCGTCCGCCGCCTCCGGCGGATAGCCGACCGTCGGAATCGGCTCACCGAACTGGATCGTCCATTTCGTCGGCAGCGGCACCGCTCCCAGCGGCCCCAGCCAGGGGAACGTCGGCGTGAGCGGGAAATACGGCAGCCCGAGCACCCGCGCCAGCGTCTTGGCGTTCCCGAGCATCGGGTAGATCTCCTCCGCGCCCACGATCGAGCACGGCACGATCGGCACCCCGGCCTTCAGCGCCGTCGAGACGAACCCGCCCCGCCCGAAGCGCTGCAGCTTGTAGCGGTCCGAGAACGGCTTGCCGATGCCCTTGAAGCCCTCCGGCATCACCCCCACGATCTCGCCACGCTCCAGCAGCCGCTGGGCGTCCTCCGCACAGGCGAGGGTGTGCCCGGCCTTGCGCGCCAGCTCGTTTATCACCGGCAGGACGAACACCAAATCGGCCGCCAGCAGCCGCAGATGACGCTGCGCCGGGTGATTGTCGTGCACCCCGACCTGGAGCATCAGGCCGTCGAGCGGCAGCGTCCCGGAGTGGTTGGCGACGATCAGCGCACCGCCTTCGGACGGGATGTTCTCCACGCCCTTCACCTCGACCCGGAAGTACTTCTCGTAGAAGGGCCGCAGCAGCGACATCAGGACCTGGTCGGTCAGCTCCTCGTCGTACCCGAAGTCATCGACCTCGTACTCGCCGGTGATCCGCCGGCGCAGGAAGGCCAGCCCGCCCGCGATCCGCTCGTCCAGGGACCGCGGGCGCGAGGGCGGGGGTGCCGCCGGCGGGTGCTCGGTGCGCGCCTCCGGTACGGGCGCCAGCGCCGTACCGCGTCCCGTGCGGGCCCGCCTGGCCTTCCTGCGCGCCCGGGGCTCCTCGCCGAAGGGAATGACCTTGGCGTCCGCCATGGTGGGTGAACTCCTCACTGGCTCAGGCCGCCGCGTGCGGGGAGCACGCCGGCGAGCCGGTCGACGGTGCGGGCGAGGGACTCGGGCGGCAGCAGCCCGGGTCCGCGACTGCGGGCGAATTCCGCGAAGGTCTCCGCCGTCGTGTACTTCGGACGGAACCCCAGTGTCTCGCGCATCTGCGTCGTCTCGACGACCCTGCCGTGCGTGAGCAGCCGGATCTGCTCCGGCGAGAAGTCCGTGATGCCGATGGACCGCAGCGCCGTACCGGCCCACGTCACCGTCGGCAGGAGCAGCGGGACGGTGGGCCGCCCCAGCCGCCGGGAGGTCTGCGAGAGCAGCAGCACGCCGTCCCCGGCGATGTTGAACGTGCCGCTGTTGAGCGTGCCGCGGCGCGGCGCGGCAGCGGCGATCCGCAGCACCTCGATGGCGTCGTCCTCATGGACGAACTGGAGCCGCGGGTCGTAGCCCAGGACGGTGGGCCACACCGGCAGCGAGAAGTACTCGGCGAGCGGGGAATCCGCGCACGGCCCGAGAATATTGGCGAAGCGCAGGACACACACCGCCACGTCGGGACGGCGCCGCGCGAAGCCGCGGACATATCCCTCGACCTCGACGACGTCCTTGGCGAAGCCACCACTGGGCAGCGACTTCGGCGTGGTGGTCTCGGTGAAGACGGCCGGGTCCCGGGGCGCGGAGCCATAGACGCTGGTGCTGGACTTGATGACCAGCCGCTGCACATTCGGGGCCTTCTGGCAGGCGCCGAGGAGCTGCATCGTCCCGATGACATTGGTTTCCTTCACCGAGGCGCGGCCACCGCGCTTGCCCAACGGCGTGCCGTTGATGTCCATATGGATGACGGTGTCGACGCCCGTCTCGGCCAGGACCCTGGCAATGGTCGGATGCCGGATATCGGCCTTGAGGAATTCCGCGCCGCCCAGATGGTGTTCCGGTGGCACGGCGTCGACCCCGATCACCCGGTCGACGTCGGGATCACGCTGGATGCGGCGTACGAACCGCCCGCCCAGCTGCCGTGCGACTCCGGTGACGAGCACGACCTTGCCCAAGATCAGGCCTTCCTTCCCGCCGCGACTTCCGCCCTAGCCGAGCTGTGCGGACCACGCTATCGGGTCGGTGTTGCGCGGTGATGACCACAGGATGCCCGCGGCGACATTTCCGTCCGACCACCGTCCATACGGCCCACAACGCACCGCAGCCCCCGATCGCACCAAGGCGATGGGGGGCTGCGAATTCGCGATCAGCGTCGCTTACTTCTTGTTACGACGCTGAACACGGGTGCGCTTGAGCAGCTTGCGGTGCTTCTTCTTCGCCATCCGCTTGCGCCGCTTCTTGATAACAGAGCCCACGACTACCCTCGCTCACTTCGAATACTCGGTGCGGGGCGTCCGAGCCCACACTACCTACATCGGGCCAGCCTACCCGGCGCCGGGCGAACGGCGTAATCCGAGGGTCGGCAAAGGTCCCGTCAGGCCGATTCCACCCCCACAAAGGACTCCCGGAGATAGTCGTGAACCGCCTGCTCCGGAACCCGGAAAGACCTCCCCACGCGAATCGCGGGCAGATGACCGCTGTGCACCAGCCGGTACACGGTCATCTTGGACACCCGCATCACCGTGGCGACTTCCGCCACGGTCAGGAACACAACCTCGTTCAGAGGCCTCTGGTCTGCAGCCATGCCACACCTGCACCTTCCGCATAAGACGGACACCGGCTTCCCCTCCGGTGACTCTTCGTCGCCATGCGCTCACTCCCCAGATTAGGGGCGGGTGATGCGAGTGGGGAAGAGGAGCAGCGAACAGCCGCCTATCGGGACAGACTCGCCCGATTGAGTACATACCGCGCCAGCGGCCGATAGGACGCCGGCCGCGCGGCGTCGTCGAGCGGCACCACTTCGCAGACCCGTCCCTCGGCCTGGCCGACGAACAGCGCCGGGTCGTCCGTATCCGCCAGCCCGATCGCCTCGATACCCAGCTGACCTGCCCCGCAGACCCAGCCGTGGTCCCCGATCACCAGCCCCGGCAGCGGCCCCGAAGCGTCCGCCGCGGCCGCAAGTACGGTCCGCACGGGGAGCGGCGAGTGGGTGTGCACGCCCCCCACCGCGGGCGCGCCCCGCACGCCCGCTTCTCGCATCAGCGCGACTCCTCGTACGTAGTCGAGTGTGCAGGTACGTACGCCGAACCGGGTCGCTATGTCGACACGGACGCCATACGCCGAGGTGAGAACGGGGCAGCCCGCCGACGAGAGAGCGTCTGCGAGGGCGGCGTAGAACCCCAGCAGCCGGTGCGGATGGCCGGTGCCGAGCAGCACCGGGACCCGCCGGCGCGCCGCCTCGGCCAGCCGGTCGGCGAACCGGTCCAGCGCCGCGATCGTGCGGTCGGGATCGACCACATCCGGGCCGGAAGTGTGCGCGGGATCGACCGAAACCCCGCACTTCTGCCCCATCAGTCGCAGTACTTCACCCAGCGGCCAGTCCCGTTCGGGATCCAGCCCCAGCAGCACCCGCGGGTCACGTGCCGCGAAGAGCCGGTAGCGCGCCAGACTCTTCTCCCGCAGGGTCGCGATCGTCCCCGCGAGCCGCGCCTCGATCAGATGCGCCCGCAGCGCACCGGTAGCCAACACGCGACCCATACTGTCCGGTTGGTCGGCCTACGGGTGCCCCGACTGACGGGTAGCCACACATCCGGGGGTCCCGGCGCCGGCTGCCGCCGTACGGGCGCGGACGCCGGCCCCAGAAGGCGGGAGCCCGCGCACCCCAGCCCGGCATGACGGGGCGCCAGGGGCATGCTGGCAGCCCCGCGCTACGGCAGCAGCCCGTGCGACGGGAACACCGCGCGGCGGGTGGCCAGCACCGCCTGGTCCAGCCGGTCGGCCGGGTCGTAGCCGTCGTCGACGAAGTCCCGCCACTGCGGCGTACGCCCGTCCGTCATCCGGTGCGGGGCCAACTGCCGGGTCCTGCGGAAAACTTCGTGCCGCCAGTGCTCCGGCACCATCGAGGCCGGGTCGATCGGCCGGCCCGCCGCGATCGCCGCCAGATGCGTCCAGCTGCGCGGCACCACGTCCACCACCGCATAGCCGCCGCCACCGAGCGCGACCCACCGGCCGTCCGCATACTGGTGCGCCAGGTCGTGGCAGGCCTCGGCCACCGCACGCTGGGCGTCCAGACTCACCGCCAGATGCGCCAGCGGATCCTCGAAGTGGGTGTCCGCGCCGTGCTGCGTCACGATCACCTGCGGCCGGAATGCCGCCAGCAGCTCCGGCACCACGGCATGGAAGGCCCGCAGCCAGCCCTCGTCGCCGGTCCCGGCCGGCAGCGCCACATTCGCCGCGGTGCCCTCCGCGCCCTCGCCGCCGGTCTCCTCCGGCCAGCCGGTCTGCGGGAAGAGCGTCCGCGGATGCTCGTGCAGCGAGATCGTCAGGACCCGCGGGTCCTCCCAGAACGTCGCCTGCACCCCGTCGCCGTGGTGGACGTCGACATCCACGTACGCGACCCGCTCGGCGCCCAGCTCCAGCAGTCGGGCGATCGCCAGCGAGGCATCGTTGTAGATGCAGAATCCGGACGCGCCGCCCGGCATCCCATGGTGCAGCCCGCCGGCGAAGTTCACCGCATGCGCCGCATCCCCGCGCCAGACTGCCTCCGCCGCGCCGACCGACTGCCCGGCGATCAGCGCGGACGCCTCGTGCATCCCTGCGAACGCCGGATCGTCGGCCGTGCCCAGCCCGTACGAGAGGTCTGCGGCAGTGGGGTCCGCCGAGGCCCGGCGGACCGCCGCGATGTAGTCCTCACGGTGCACCAGCCGCAGGGTGGAGTCCCCGGCCGGCTTGGCCGCGACCACCTCCAACGGCCCCCGGTCGAGCTCGAACGCCTCCACCAGACGCATGGTCAGCGCAAGCCGGACCGGGTCCATCGGATGCCCGGACCCGAAGTCGTAGCCCGTTACTGCCTCATCCCACATCAGCTGTGCGCGGCCGCTCATGTCCGTCACCGTATAGGGCCTTCGGCGCCCCGAACGAACGGGCATACACCAACGTCACCAGCACCAGGGCCATCGGTACGAGCATCGCCCCCCGATAGCTCCAGGCATCACCGAGGGCGCCCACCAACGGAGAGCCGATCAAAAAGCCCACATAGTTGAAAATATTCAGCCGCGCGACGGCCGTGTCCGAGGCCCCCGGACCGTGCTTCTCGAACGCGCACCGCCCCGCCGCGGCGAACGTCTGCGGCACGATCACACACAGCCCCAGCCCCAACAGGGTGAAGCCCGCCATCCCGGCCCACGGCCCGGGCGCCGCGGCCACCACCGCGAAACCGCCCGCCGCGACCACCGTCCCGCACCGCACCACCGCCACCGCCCCGAACCGGCGCACCCCCAGGTCCCCCACCACCCGCCCGAGCAGCGTGGTGACCATATAGACGTTGTACGGGACGGTGGAGAGCTGCTCCGAGCTCCCCAGGACGTCCTGCAGATACTTGGCGCTCCAGTTGGAGACGGTCGAGTCCCCGATATACGCAAACGCCATCACCAGGCACAGCGGCAACATCAGCCGCATCGCCAGCGGGACGGCGGCCGCTCCGGCTCCCTCCCCCGCTTGCGGCTGCTCCCGGTCCACGAACCACCGGCCCACGAGCAGTGCCAGCGGCAGCAGCACCGCCACCACCGGCCCGTACAACAACGTCAACGAGAGCTGCCAGTGCGCCCCCGCCCAGGCCAGCGAAGCCCCCACGATGCCACCCAGGCTGTACGCGGCATGGAACCCGAGCATGATGCTGCGCCCGTACGCCCGCTGCAGGCTCACCCCGAGCATGTTCATCGAGGCGTCCAGGGCACCCACCGACAGCCCGAACACCGCCAGCGCCACCGCCACCTGAGCCGTCGTGCCGACCGACCCGACACCCAGCAGCGCCAGGCACACCACGGGCTGCACACACCGCAGCACCCGGCCGGCCGGCACCCGCTTCACCAGCTGCTCCGTGACGACGCTGCCGACGCCCGCCAGGACGGGCACCGCCGCCAGGAACGCCGGCAGCAGCGCATCCGATATCCCGTACCGGTCCTGGATCGCGGGTATGCGGGTCACAAGGAGGGCGAAGACCGCGCCCTGGACGAAGAAGCTGAGGGCGAGCGAGATCCGGCCGTGCCGCAGTTGCGCTTCTGGTACCCGAGGGGCCGTCATGGCCGCTCAGCCTAGAACTCGCCCCTACCACTGGGTAGATGGATCACCGCACCAATTCGGCGGGGTGGCTGCCGGCCGGCACGCCTATCGCAACAGCTCCGGCAGCTCCGCCATCCGGCCGAACAGCACGGTGCCTCCGGCCTCCGTCAGCTTCTCCGGCGAGGTCATCGCGGTGAACCCGTAGACGTCCATCCCCGCGGCGACCGCGGCCCGCACCCCCAACGGGCTGTCCTCGACCACCGCACACCGCTCTGGCGCCACGCCCATCTCCCGGGCCGCATGCAGAAAAAGATCCGGCGCCGGCTTCCCCCGCCCCACGTCCTGCGCACTGAAGACACGCCCCGCCGGGAACCACCGGTCCAGGCCCGTCTTCCGGTGCCCCACGCTGATCCGCTCATGGCTGCCGGAGGAACCGACACAGTACGGAACGCCGTCCGCGTCCAGCTTCTCCAGCACCTCGGTCACCCCGGGCACCGGCCGCAGCTCCCGTTCGAACGCCTCGAAGACCCGGCCGTGGAAAACGTCGTCGAAGTCCTCGGGCAGCCGCCGGCCCGTACGCTCCAGGACGAGCTCGTGAATACGGTGCATCGCCGACCCCATGTAGTCGCGTATCGATTCCTCGTACGACGTGGGATGCCCGAGCTCGGTCAGATAGCCGGCCAGGATGGTGTTGGAGAGGGATTCACTGTCGACGAGCACACCATCGTTGTCGAAAATGATCAGGTCGTATCGCATGCCCCGACCTTAAGCACATTCCCCGGACCCGCAGGCAGATCGCAGGCGCATGGCACAAATTCTGTCCCGGATTCTGTCCTGGAACGCAGAAAAGCCCCGCACCATTACGGTGCGGGGCTTTCCCACAATGATTGTTCGGCGGCGTCCTACTCTCCCACAGGGTCCCCCCTGCAGTACCATCGGCGCGGAAAGGCTTAGCTTCCGGGTTCGGAATGTAACCGGGCGTTTCCCTAACGCTATGACCACCGAAACACTATGAAGATGACAACCCGGCAATGACACAGGTCGTTACTTCAGAACCTACACAGTGGACGCGAGCAACTGAGGACAAGCCCTCGGCCTATTAGTACCAGTCAACTCCACACCTTACGGCGCTTCCATATCTGGCCTATCAACCCAGTCGTCTACTGGGAGCCTTAACCCCTCAAGGGGGAGGGAGTCCTCATCTCGAAGCAGGCTTCCCGCTTAGATGCTTTCAGCGGTTATCCTTTCCGAACGTAGCCAACCAGCCATGCCCTTGGCAGGACAACTGGCACACCAGAGGTTCGTCCGTCCCGGTCCTCTCGTACTAGGGACAGCCCTTCTCAAGACTCCTACGCGCACAGCGGATAGGGACCGAACTGTCTCACGACGTTCTAAACCCAGCTCGCGTACCGCTTTAATGGGCGAACAGCCCAACCCTTGGGACCGACTCCAGCCCCAGGATGCGACGAGCCGACATCGAGGTGCCAAACCATCCCGTCGATATGGACTCTTGGGGAAGATCAGCCTGTTATCCCCGGGGTACCTTTTATCCGTTGAGCGACGGCGCTTCCACAAGCCACCGCCGGATCACTAGTCCCTACTTTCGTACCTGCTCGACCCGTCAGTCTCACAGTCAAGCTCCCTTGTGCACTTACACTCAACACCTGATTGCCAACCAGGCTGAGGGAACCTTTGGGCGCCTCCGTTACTCTTTAGGAGGCAACCGCCCCAGTTAAACTACCCACCAGACACTGTCCCTGATCCGGATCACGGACCCAGGTTAGACATCCAGCACGACCAGAGTGGTATTTCAACAATGACTCCACAACCACTGGCGTGGCCGCTTCAAAGTCTCCCACCTATCCTACACAAGCCGAACCGAACACCAATATCAAGCTATAGTAAAGGTCCCGGGGTCTTTCCGTCCTGCTGCGCGAAACGAGCATCTTTACTCGTAATGCAATTTCACCGGGCCTATGGTTGAGACAGTCGAGAAGTCGTTACGCCATTCGTGCAGGTCGGAACTTACCCGACAAGGAATTTCGCTACCTTAGGATGGTTATAGTTACCACCGCCGTTTACTGGCGCTTAAGTTCTCAGCTTCGCCATGACGAATCATGACTAACCGGTCCCCTTAACGTTCCAGCACCGGGCAGGCGTCAGTCCGTATACATCGCCTTACGGCTTCGCACGGACCTGTGTTTTTAGTAAACAGTCGCTTCTCGCTGGTCTCTGCGGCCACCCCCAGCTCAGAGAGCAAGTCTCATCACCGGAAATGGCCCCCCTTCTCCCGAAGTTACGGGGGCATTTTGCCGAGTTCCTTAACCATAGTTCACCCGAACGCCTCGGTATTCTCTACCTGACCACCTGAGTCGGTTTAGGGTACGGGCCGCCATGAAACTCGCTAGAGGCTTTTCTCGACAGCATAGGATCATCCACTTCACCACAATCGGCTCGGCATCAGGTCTCAGCCTTAACGTGTGACGGATTTACCTACCACACGGCCTACACCCTTACCCCGGGACAACCACCGCCCGGGCTGGACTACCTTCCTGCGTCACCCCATCGCTTACCTACTACCACCTTGGATCGGCGGCTCCACCACGTCCCTTTGTCCGAAGACTCCAGGCCGGCTTCACGGCCTTAGCATTAATGGATTCGATACTGGGCGTTTCAAAGCGGGTACCGGAATATCAACCGGTTGTCCATCGACTACGCCTGTCGGCCTCGCCTTAGGTCCCGACTTACCCTGGGCAGATCAGCTTGACCCAGGAACCCTTAGTCAATCGGCGCACACGTTTCCCACGTGTGTATCGCTACTCATGCCTGCATTCTCACTCGTGAACCGTCCACAACTCGCTTCCGCGGCTGCTTCACCCGGCACACGACGCTCCCCTACCCATCACGATCCCCGTTGGGGGTAATATCGCAATGACACGACTTCGGCGGTGTGCTTGAGCCCCGCTACATTGTCGGCGCGGAATCACTTGACCAGTGAGCTATTACGCACTCTTTCAAGGGTGGCTGCTTCTAAGCCAACCTCCTGGTTGTCTCTGCGACTCCACATCCTTTCCCACTTAGCACACGCTTAGGGGCCTTAGTCGATGCTCTGGGCTGTTTCCCTCTCGACCATGGAGCTTATCCCCCACAGTCTCACTGCCGCGCTCTCACTTACCGGCATTCGGAGTTTGGCTAAGGTCAGTAACCCGGTAGGGCCCATCGCCTATCCAGTGCTCTACCTCCGGCAAGAAACACACGACGCTGCACCTAAATGCATTTCGGGGAGAACCAGCTATCACGGAGTTTGATTGGCCTTTCACCCCTAACCACAGGTCATCCCCCAGGTTTTCAACCCTGGTGGGTTCGGTCCTCCACGAAGTCTTACCTCCGCTTCAACCTGCCCATGGCTAGATCACTCCGCTTCGGGTCTTGGGCACGCTACTCAACGCCCTATTCGGACTCGCTTTCGCTACGGCTTCCCCACACGGGTTAACCTCGCAACATACCGCAAACTCGCAGGCTCATTCTTCAAAAGGCACGCAGTCACGACTGCATGTGCAAGCACACACAGCGACGCTCCCACGGCTTGTAGGCACACGGTTTCAGGTACTATTTCACTCCGCTCCCGCGGTACTTTTCACCATTCCCTCACGGTACTATCCGCTATCGGTCACCAGGGAATATTTAGGCTTAACGGGTGGTCCCGCCAGATTCACACGGGATTTCTCGGGCCCCGTGCTACTTGGGTGTCTCTCAAACGAGCCGCTAATGTTTCAGCTACGGGGGTCTTACCCTCTACGCCGGACCTTTCGCATGTCCTTCGCCTACATCAACGGTTTCTGACTCGTCCTGTTGCCGGCAGACAACAGAAGAGAGATCCCACAACCCCAACCACGCAACCCCTGCCGGGTATCACACGTGACTGGTTTGGCCTCATCCGGTTTCGCTCGCCACTACTCCCGGAATCACGGTTGTTTTCTCTTCCTGCGGGTACTGAGATGTTTCACTTCCCCGCGTTCCCTCCACACTGCCTATGTGTTCAGCAGCGGGTGACAGCCCATGACGACTGCCGGGTTTCCCCATTCGGACACCCCCGGATCAAAGCTTGGTTGACAGCTCCCCGGGGCCTATCGTGGCCTCCCACGTCCTTCATCGGTTCCTGGTGCCAAGGCATCCACCGTGCGCCCTTAAAAACTTGGCCACAGATGCTCGCGTCCACTGTGCAGTTCTCAAGCAACGACCAGCCACCCGTCACAACCCGCTCACGCAGATCTTCACCGGGGCCGGCATCGCGAAGGGCGAGCAACGCTCGCACCCTCAGATACCCAACAGCGTGCCCGACCCGACCAGTTGAAGACTCACGTTCCACGCCGAAGCAGTACTGATGATTCCAACCGACCGTGCCGAATAGTCAACGTTCCACCCATGAGCAACCAGCATCAGACATTCGCTGATGTACTGGCCTCTGACCCGGACAAGTCCGAGTAAGAAGTGCTCCTTAGAAAGGAGGTGATCCAGCCGCACCTTCCGGTACGGCTACCTTGTTACGACTTCGTCCCAATCGCCAGTCCCACCTTCGACGATTCCCTCCCACAAGGGGTTGGGCCACCGGCTTCGGGTGTTACCGACTTTCGTGACGTGACGGGCGGTGTGTACAAGGCCCGGGAACGTATTCACCGCAGCAATGCTGATCTGCGATTACTAGCAACTCCGACTTCATGGGGTCGAGTTGCAGACCCCAATCCGAACTGAGACCGGCTTTTTGAGATTCGCTCCACCTCGCGGTATCGCAGCTCATTGTACCGGCCATTGTAGCACGTGTGCAGCCCAAGACATAAGGGGCATGATGACTTGACGTCGTCCCCACCTTCCTCCGAGTTGACCCCGGCAGTCTCCTGTGAGTCCCCATCACCCCGAAGGGCATGCTGGCAACACAGAACAAGGGTTGCGCTCGTTGCGGGACTTAACCCAACATCTCACGACACGAGCTGACGACAGCCATGCACCACCTGTACACCGACCACAAGGGGGACCCTGTCTCCAGGGTTTTCCGGTGTATGTCAAGCCTTGGTAAGGTTCTTCGCGTTGCGTCGAATTAAGCCACATGCTCCGCTGCTTGTGCGGGCCCCCGTCAATTCCTTTGAGTTTTAGCCTTGCGGCCGTACTCCCCAGGCGGGGAACTTAATGCGTTAGCTGCGGCACGGACGACGTGGAATGTCGCCCACACCTAGTTCCCAACGTTTACGGCGTGGACTACCAGGGTATCTAATCCTGTTCGCTCCCCACGCTTTCGCTCCTCAGCGTCAGTATCGGCCCAGAGATCCGCCTTCGCCACCGGTGTTCCTCCTGATATCTGCGCATTTCACCGCTACACCAGGAATTCCGATCTCCCCTACCGAACTCTAGCCTGCCCGTATCGAATGCAGACCCGGGGTTAAGCCCCGGGCTTTCACATCCGACGTGACAAGCCGCCTACGAGCTCTTTACGCCCAATAATTCCGGACAACGCTTGCGCCCTACGTATTACCGCGGCTGCTGGCACGTAGTTAGCCGGCGCTTCTTCTGCAGGTACCGTCACTTTCGCTTCTTCCCTGCTGAAAGAGGTTTACAACCCGAAGGCCGTCATCCCTCACGCGGCGTCGCTGCATCAGGCTTTCGCCCATTGTGCAATATTCCCCACTGCTGCCTCCCGTAGGAGTCTGGGCCGTGTCTCAGTCCCAGTGTGGCCGGTCGCCCTCTCAGGCCGGCTACCCGTCGTCGCCTTGGTAGGCCATCACCCCACCAACAAGCTGATAGGCCGCGGGCTCATCCTTCACCGCCGGAGCTTTCCACACACAGACCATGCGGTCGTGTGTCATATCCGGTATTAGACCCCGTTTCCAGGGCTTGTCCCAGAGTGAAGGGCAGATTGCCCACGTGTTACTCACCCGTTCGCCACTAATCCACCCCGAAGGGCTTCATCGTTCGACTTGCATGTGTTAAGCACGCCGCCAGCGTTCGTCCTGAGCCAGGATCAAACTCTCCGTGAATGTTTACCCGTAATCGGGTGAAACACACACGAGAAGAGTGGAACGACCAGACGGAATAGGTCCGGTCGTTCACAGCGTCCTCGCTGTGTGTGCCATCCGCACCGCATGGGCGGGATGGACTTTCAAAGGAACCTCATCCACCGAGGTGGACGGGGTATCAACATATCTGGCGTTGACTTTTGGCACGCTGTTGAGTTCTCAAGGAACGGACGCTTCCTTTGTGCCTGTTTCACCAGGCTCTCCGGGCGCTTCCCTTCGGTCTTGCGTTTTCGACTCTATCAGATCCTTGCGGGCCCGATTTTCGCCGGTGCATTTCCGCCTTTCGGCTTCTTCGCGTTTCCAACCTTACCAGATCCGTTTCCGTGTCCGGCGCCCTGTTGGAGCGGGCTAGGCCGTTTGGCTTTCGCTTTTCGGCCTTTCCGACTCTATCAGATCCGTTTCGTTCCGTTGCCGGTCCGAATTTGTTTCCGATTCCCCGTCGGAGGGGGGTCCCGCCGTGGTGCGGCTATTTGGCTGCCGCGCCTTTCGGCGTGATCACTACTTTAGCGGAATTCCTCGCTGACGCATAATCACGTCACGGTCCGAATTTCGGCATGCCGAAATAGGTCCCGTTGAGGGGCCGTGCAGTAGTGGTGTGCCGCGAAGCGGCGGGATGGCCACCGCAGAACCGTTCCGGCTCTGTGGCAACTCGGAGAACACTACGGATGGGGCAGGACCGTGTCAACTCGCGTCAGTCAAGGTCACTCAGACGCCCGTCGGCGTCCGGCTGAGCGTCCTCGACACGCCGCAGCAGACGGGTCAGCACCTGGCCGAGGAGTTGACGCTCCTCGCTGCTGAGGTCCTGGAGGAGGTCCTCCTCGAAGACCGATGCCAGGCGCATCGCCTCGAGCCACTTCTCGCGGCCCTCGTCGGTCAGCTCGACGATGACGCGGACGCGGTTGGCCTCGTCGCGCTCCCGGGTGACCAGACCCTCGCTCGCCATGCGGTCGATGCGGTGGGTCATGGCGGCCGGCGTGAGGCCGAGGCGTTTGGCGAGCTCGCCGGGGCCCAGTTGGTAGGGGGCTCCGGAGACGACGAGGGCCTTGAGGACCTCCCACTCGGCGTTGCTCAGGCCGAGGGTGGCGGTCTGCCGTCCATAGGCGACGTTCATCCGGCGGTTGAGGCGCTGAAGTGCGGAGACGACCTGCTCCACCTGGGGGTCGAGGTCCTGGAATTCGCGCTGGTAGGCAGCGATCTGTTCCTTGAGGCTCGGCTCGGCTGCGTCGGCGGCCGCATCGGAGGGCTCAGACATGCGGCGCAGTATGACATGGAAGTCATTGGCGTTGAAGTTCTTCGGCGTGTACTCTTTAGCTTCGAACTTTAGAGTTGAAGTCTTCAGGGTGAGACTGTCCGGTCTCGCCCTGTCGCCTGTCGCAGCTCGCCGGTTCGTACCCCTTATCCGTCTGATGACCTGACCTAGGTAGGTGAGTGTGACCACCGCGATGGGCGCCGCGTTGCGCCGGATCCAGCTCGGGAACGCGCTGAGCGCGTTCGGCAACGGCTTCACCGTTCCGTATCTGTACGTCTATGTGGCGAAGGTGCGGGATCTTGGTGCGAATACGGCCGGGGTGGTGCTGGCGATGCTGGCGGTGGCCGCACTCGTCGTTCTGCCGCTGACCGGCCGTGCCATCGACCGGCGCGGGCCGCTGCCGGTGGCCGTCATCGGGACGGTCTCGGCCGCCATCGGTGCCCTGGGGCTGGGGCTCTCCGCCACTGAACCGCTGGTCGTGGCGTCGGCCATTGCGCTCGGCGCCGGCATCGCGGTCATTCAGCCGGCGCTCGCGACGATGATCGTGTGGTGCTCCACGACGGTGACCCGGTCGCGGGCGTTCGCCACCCAGTTCTTCCTGAACAACCTGGGACTGGGCGTCGGTGGGCTGGTCGGCGGGCTGCTGGTCGACGAGTCGCATCCCGCCAGCTTCGTGCGGCTGTTCGCGATAGAGGCCGTGATGTTCCTGGTGCTCGGTGCGGCGGTGGCGAGCGTACGGCTGCCGCGGACGCCGAAGGTGGAGGACGCCGTCCCCACCGAGGAGCGGGCCAAGGGTGCCTGGCGGGCGATGTTCGCCGACCGGCGGATGGTGTGGCTGTGCGTGCTGGGGTTCGTGCTGTTCTTCGCCTGCTACGGACAGTTCGAGTCGGGGCTGGCCGCGTATGCGACCGAGGTCACCCGGATTCCGCCGTCGAGCCTGGGAATTGCGCTGGCGGCCAATACAGCAGCGATCGTCGCGGCGCAGTTCGTGGTGCTCAAGCTGGTCGAGCGGCGGCGGCGCAGCCGGGTGATGGCGCTGGTCGGGATGGTCTGGACGGTGGCGTGGCTGGCGGCCGGTCTGTCCGGGCTGGTGCACGGCGCGCAGGTCGTGGCGACAACGCTGCTGATCTCGACGTATGCGCTGTTCGGTATAGGTGAGTCGATGCTGTCGCCGACGGTGGCCCCGCTGGTGGCCGATCTGGCGCCGGCTTCCCTGATAGGCCAGTACAACTCGGCGTTTGCCCTGGTCAAGCAGCTGGCGCTGGCAGTTGGGCCGGCAGTGGGGGCCTTGATGGTGGGCCACGGGATGTACGGCGCGTACATCGCGATGCTGGTGGTGTGTGCGCTGGGGATCACCGCGCTGTCGTTGTGGCTGGGGCGGATGCTGCGGCCGGGGCAGGACAATCCGCACCGGGCGGTGGCCGCGGTGCCCGCGCCTCGTGCGGAGGTGACCGAGTCGGTGGAAACGGCCGGATCGGTGGAGACGACCGGATCGGTGGCCGCGGCCGTATGAGGCCGGGCGAGGCGGGGCGGGGCGCTGAGGTGCCCCGCCCCGCCTTTCGCGTACCCGTAGTGGCTGGCCCGCCTTGCGCGTATCCGTAGCGGCGATCCGCCCTGATCAGCCGGCTGCCGGACCGTGCGCCTGGCCGTGCGGCAGGGCGAATTCGCACCAGACGGCCTTGCCGCCGCCCGGGGTGCGGCGGGAGCCCCAGGACGAGGCGATGGTGGCGACGATGGAGATGCCCCGACCGGCCTCGTCGGCAGGTTCGGCGCGGCGGCGGCGCGGCAGATGGTCGTCGCCGTCGGTGACCTCGACGATCAGACGGCGGTCCGTGCGCCGCAGGCGGAGCCGCATGGGCGGGGTGCCGTGCTGGAGGGAGTTGGCGACCAGTTCGCTGGCGGCCAGCACGCCGAGGTCGTGCAGCTCGGGTGAGAAGCGCCAGGAGGCGAGGACGCCGGAGGCGAAGGCGCGGGCGCGCGGGGCCGCTTCGGTGCCGCCGTGGAGTTCGAGGGCGGCGTTGTGGAACAGCTCGGCGTCGTGGCCCGTCCGGGCCGGGTGCTGGAGGACGAGGATGGCGACGTCGTCGTCGTGCGCGGCAGTGATGCCCAGGGAGCGCAGCAGGCGGTCGCAGACGATGTCGGGGGCGCCGGCGGCACCGGCGAAGGCGCGCTCCAGGGCCTCGACGCCGTCGTCGATGTCCTTGTCACGGCGCTCCACCAGGCCGTCGGTGTAGAGGACGGCGCTGCTTCCGGGGCCGAGCGGGACGGAGCCCGAGGTGTGCAGCCAGCCGCCGGTGCCCAGCGGCGGTCCGGTGGGCTCGGCGGCCCGGCGGACCGTGCCGTCCGGGTCGCGGACGAGGATGGGCAGATGGCCGGCCGAGGAGTAGACCAGCCGGCCCTCGTTGGGGTCGTGGACGGCGTAGACGCAGGTGGCGATCTGGCTGGCGTCGATCTCGGCGGCCAGGCCGTCCAGGAGCTGGATGACCTCGTGGGGCGGGAGGTCGAGGCGGGCGTAGGCGCGGACGGCGGTGCGCAGCTGGCCCATGACGGCGGCGGCGCGCACCCCGCGGCCCATGACATCGCCGATGACCAGGGCCGTACGGCCGGCGCCGAGGGTGATGACGTCGTACCAGTCGCCGCCGACCGCGGCGTCCGTGCCGCCGGGCTGGTAAGTGGCGGCCACCCTCAGGTCGTCGGGCTGCTCCAGTTCCTGGGGCAGCAGGGAGCGCTGGAGGGTGACCGCGGCCTCGCGCTGGCGGGCCTCGCTGGCGCGCAGCCGCTCGGCGGACTCGATCTGGTCGGTGACCTCGGCGCCGAAGACCAGGACGCCCTTGTGCGGGGCGATGCAGGCGATCTCGGGATCGGGCGCCGGGCCGCTCGCCGCGACCTCGATCGGGGTGCAGGTGAAGGTGTAGTAGGCGTCGCGGGAGCGGTCGCCACCCGGGCCGGCAGGGACCTTGCGGGACTTGACCGTGCGCGGTCTGCCGCTGCGCAGGACCTGGTCCATCAGGGGCAGCAGGCCCAGTTCGTCGAGCTCGGGGAGGGCTTCGCGGGCGGTGTGGCCGGCCGGCCGGGGGCCGAAGACGTGGGCGTAGGCGCCGTTGACGTAGGCGAGGCGGTGCTCGGGACCGTAGACGACGGCGACGAGGGCGGGGATGGAGCCGAGGATGCCGTGGACGGACAGGGCGTCGACGGTGGGCGGCAGGGCCTCCGGGCCGAGGTCCCGGGAGGGCGCCGGATCGGCGCGCTCGGCGCGGGCGGCGGGGACCGAGCCGGTGGTGGCGCCCGTGGGCGCGGCCGGTGTGTCGTCCGGCGCCGCGGGTCCGGCGGACGGCGCCGCGGCGGACGGGGCGGCCGGCGGACCGGATGCGGGGTGCGGGGCGGCGCGGTCGGAGCGTGCGGCGGCGCGCCGCTGTGTGCCGGGGAGTTTGGCGCTCCAGCGCGTGAAGATCACGGAGGGGTACCTCTTACTTCGCGTTGTCGCGCGGGATCGGGCCGTCGGCAGGGTGGAGCCTCCCGGCCGGGGGCCGGGGGAGGGTCGGCTGGGGGCACTCTCGGCGCCCTTTTGCGGAATGCAGCAAACGTCCAGAATCCTCGTGATTGTCACTCTTTGCAGATACGAGCCCACCCATGGTCACACGTCCAGTGTGGCCGACCGGACGGACATCCGTCAGGCTCCCGGGTGCCCCTGTGGAGTTCCGTACTCCACGGCATCCGGTCGTCGCAGGGATGACGGCAGATCAACTCGTGTGGGCGTACGGCGCGTCAACTGGCCTCGTTGTGCCGTCCCGTGCCGGCGGCGAGTTCGAATTCGGCGCGCGGGTTCTCCAGCGAGCCGAGCGAGACGATCTCGCGCTTGAACAGGCCCGCGAGGGTCCATTCGGCGAGCACCCGGGCCTTGCGGTTGAAGGTCGGCACCCGGCTGAGGTGGTAGGCGCGGTGCATGAACCACGCCGGGTAGCCCTTCAGCTTGCGCCCGTAGATGTGCGCGACGCCCTTGTGCAAGCCCAGTGAGGCCACCGACCCGACGTATTTGTGCCGGTAGTCCACGATCGGGCCGCCGCGCACCGCCGAGGCGATGTTCTCGGCGAGCACCTTGGCCTGGCGGAGGGCGTGCTGAGCGTTGGGCGCGCACATCGGGCGGGGCGCGTCGGAATCGGCGGGCGGCTCGGCCGTCAGATCCGGGACCGCGGCCGCGTCCCCGGCGGACCAGGCATGTTCGACGCCGTCCACCTGGAGCGCGGGGGTGCACTGGAGCCGGCCGTGGGCGGCCAGCGGCAGTTTGGTCGCGGCCAGGATGGGGTGCGGTTTGACGCCCGCGGTCCACACCAGGGTCCTGGTCGGGAAGCGGGAGCCGTCGCTGAGGACGGCGACCCGCTTCTCGCAGGACTCCAGCCGGGTCTCCAGCCGGACGTCGATGTTGCGGGCGCGCAGCTCACGTACGGCGTAACGGCCCATTTCCGGGCCCACTTCGGGCAGGATGCGGCCGGTGGCTTCGACCAGGATCCATTTCATGTCCTCGGGCTTGATGTTGTGGTAGTAGCGGACGGCGTAGCGGGCCATGTCCTCCAATTCGGCCAGCGCCTCCACGCCCGCGTAGCCGCCGCCGACGAAGACGAAGGTCAGCGCGGCGTCGCGGACCGCGGGGTCGCGGGTGGAGGAGGCGATGTCGAGCTGTCCGAGGACGTGGTTGCGCAGGCCGATGGCCTCTTCGACCGTCTTGAATCCGATGCCGACCTCGGCCAGGCCCGGTACGGGCAGGGTGCGCGAGACCGAACCGGGCGCGAGGACGAGTTCGTCGTAGACCACCTCGATGGCGCCGTTGCCGGTCTCCTCCGCGGCCAGGGTGGTGATGGTGGCCCGGCGGTCGCTGTGGTCGATGGCGGTGACCTCGCCGATGACGACCTTGCACTGCGACAGCACCCGGCGCAGGGGTACGACGACATGGCGCGGGGAGATCGAACCGGCTGCGGCCTCGGGCAGGAATGGCTGATAAGTCATGTAGGGATCCGGGTCGATCACGATCACCTCGACGGTGCCCTGTTGCAGCTCCTGCTTCAGCTTCCGCTGCAGCCGCAGGGCGGTGTACATCCCCACATAGCCACCGCCGACAACGAGAATGCGCGTCACGTTGTTCGAAGACACAGCCTTCACAGGGTTCTCCTCGCGGTGTCGACCAGGCCCGGGGCGGCACCGATTGCGGAGGCCGGCCGGCGGCGCTCCACCATCGGGAGCTGCACCCCCGGAAAGGCACAGCACTGTTCCATGACGCATCGCCGGAGCGCCTTTGTCCACAGGCCCGGCGAAATGCGTGACCGGGCGCGACCCGGAGGACGGAACGGCTCATTCCGCGCGCGTGCGGCGAGGTGCGCTGGTCAGGGGGTGCGTAACGGAGGAAAAGCAGGGGCGAAATCCGGGCGGATCAGGCCCCTTGGGCCGATCGGGGGTGCATTGTGCGGAACTCCCCCTTCATTCTTGACCCCAGCTCAACTATGTTCGTATCTCGTTGGGGTGCACCCTGTCATCGGTACGCCCTGACTTGTCAGGGCGGGGAGTCTCCGGGGGGAGACGTCATTACCGGGGGATCACTATGCACACTCATGGCTCGCAATGGCCGACCACCGTCGCGATGGCCCATGCCACGGACGGCGCCGGGAGCAGTGGCGCACACAGCAGAACCAATGAGAACGGCAACGGCACCGGCGTGACCCACCGGGCCGCTGCGGGGACAGGAGCCCGGAGCACGCCGCTTCGGGTGGACGCACAGCGCAATCTGGAACACGTACTGCGGGCCGCGCGCGAAGTATTCGGCGAGCTGGGGTACGGCGCGCCCATGGAGGATGTGGCCCGGCGGGCCCGCGTGGGAGTCGGCACGGTCTACCGCCGGTTCCCCAGCAAGGACGTACTCGTCCGCCGGATAGCGGAAGAGGAGACCGCACGGCTGACGGACCAGGCGCGTACGGCGCTGGGCCAGGAGGACGATCCGTGGTCGGCGCTCTCGCGCTTCCTGCGGACCTCGGTCGCCTCGGGAGCCGGACGGCTGCTGCCCCCGGGCATCCTGCGGGTGGACGCGGACACCGGCCGGCCCGCACAGCCGGCGGTGCACGGCGCGGACGAGCCGCGGCTGCCGGACGGCCTGAGCGACGCGCGGGTGCCGCTGCAGCGGGTGGCTCCGGGGAGTGACGGGGTGCCCGTCGATCACCGGGTGGCCGGCGCGCGCGAGGCCGCGGAGGACGAAGCGGCCGCGGTGGCGGAGACGACGGGCGCCGATGCGCTGCTGGAGGTCGTCGGGCGGCTGGTGGAGCGCGCCAAGGCAGCCGGGGAGCTGCGCGCCGATGTGACGGTCGCCGATGTCCTCTTAGTGATCGCCACGGGTGCGCCGGCGCTGCCCGACCCCAGCCACCAGCAGGCCGCCTCCGCGCGGCTGCTGGAAATCCTGCTGGAGGGGCTGCGCTCGCGCCAGGAGCGGTGAGTTCCGCCGGCCGGCGCCATCCGGTGGGGCCCGATCGCCGGGTCCGCCGGGCGGCGCCCGGCCTGCGGAACGGTGCAGAGGCCGCGACGGCCCGTGTCCGCGCCCTTCGGGGCGCCTGCGGGGTGCGCGGGAGAGATGGTCCGTACGGGATCCGCGCGCAGTGTGGTCCGTCTGCGCACGATCGCCCGTACGAGTGAACGCCCGTGCGGTCGTCCGCCCTGGCGCCCCGGAGGAATACAAGCGGTCGCAGCCCTCAACGACAGGGGCTCTATGTGGCACGCTTGCGCGGTATAGCGGGATACGGGTGGGACAGCGGCTTCGGGAGCCTCGGCAATGGGCGTGGACGGGCGGGACGAACGACGCGAGGGCGGATCCGGAGTGGGCGCGCACGAGGAGGCGCCGTCCGGGCAGGTCCCCGGCCCGAGCGAGCCGTGGGGCCCTGCCGGGGAGAGGCGGACCCCTGGCGCCGACGGCTCCGGGAGCGCGGCGCACGTCGTACCGCGGCAATGGCGCCGCGACCGCCGCAAGGGACCGGAAACCGGCCGCGAGGACGGTGAACTGCCGCCCTCCGACGCCCAGTTGCTCGCCGATCTGCGGGCCGGTGACGACAGTGCGTACGAGGAGATGTACCGCAGGCACGCCCCCGCGGTCCGGGGCTATGCCCGCGGCTGCTGCCGGGACGCGGACACCGCGGAGGATCTGACCGGCGAGGTCTTCGCCCGCACCCTGCAGGCGGTGCGTGGCGGTGCGGGCCCGGATACGGCGGTGCGGGCCTATCTGCTGACGACCCTGCGCCGGGTCGCCGCATCCTGGGCGAAGACCGCCCGCAGGGAGCAACTGGTCGAGGACTTCGCGGTGTTCGCGGTGTCCGCGGCCGGCTCGCCGGGGGAGGAGAAGACCCTGGACCCGGGCGCGGAGGTGCGCGCCATGCAGGAGGCCGAGCGGTCGATGGCCGTCCAGGCCTTCCGCAGCCTCCCGGAGCGCTATCAGACGGTGCTGTGGCACACCGCGGTCGAGGACGAGTCGCCGAGCGAGGTCGCCCCGCTGCTCGGGCTGACCGCGAACGCCACCGCCGTATTGGCGCACCGCGCCCGGGAGGGCCTCAAGCAGGCCTATCTGCAGGCGCACGTCAGCCAGGCGCTGACCGCCGGCGGCGACTGCGCCCGGTACGCCGACCGGCTCGGTGCGTACGCCCGCGGCGGGCTGCGGATGCGGGCCGAGCGGGGGCTGCGCAGACATCTGGCGGACTGCGCCCGGTGCCGGCTGGCCGCGCTGGAGGTCGAGGACGTCAATCAGCGGATCGGCGCGCTGCTGCCGGTCGCGGTCATCGGCTGGCTGGCCGCCGGGTACGCCGTCAAGGCGGCGGTGGCAGGAGCCGCGGGGGCGGGAGCGGCGACCGCGGCCGGGCTCGCCGGGGGCGGATCGGGCGCATCAGGAGGTTCCGGCGCTGCCGGTGGTGCTGCCGCGGGCAACGGGCTGAGTGCCTCCCTGGCGGTCGGTCTCGGGGTCGGGGCGGCGGCGGTGGCGGGCACGGTGCTTGCGCTGTCGCTGACCGGTTTGCCGCACCGGGCGGCGGAAGGGCAGGCCCGCTCCGCCCGGCCCGCCCCGTCCGCGCCGCAGAAGCCGGCGCCCGCGCCGTCACACCCGGGGCGGCCGACCGGGGCCGCTGCCGCCCCGGAGCCGCCCGCGAAGCCGGCTCCGGGGCGGCAGCGGCAGAAGCCGGCGCACAAGAAGCAGCCGGCGCCGTCCTCCTCGACCCCGGCGGCCCCGCAGAAGCCGCCGCCCACCCCGGCCCGGCCCTCGCCCCCGGCGGACCCCGCTCCCCCGCGGCCGGCCCCCGGCACCACCCCGCCGAAGCCGTCCCCGAAACCGCCGCTCCCCGCGCTGACGACGTATCAGCTCAATGAGCTGGACCACGACTTCATGGGGGACGGCAGCAAGCCGGAGGTGCGCACCGGGAGCGGCTGGATGTGGCCGCGGCGGGCGCCGGCGATCGGCGGCACGACGTATGCGCACGGGGTGAGCGTGCCCGCGCTGTCCTCGGTGACCATCGACCTCAACCGCCCGTGCACCGCGTACGACGCCGTCGTGGGCGTCGACGATCTGAGCGTGGGGCCGGGGGCGCTGCGCTTCTCGGTCTACGCGGACGGGGTGCGGCTGTGGCGTTCGCCGACGGTGCGCGGCACGGAGGCCGGGGTTCCGGTGCATCTCCCGCTGGCGGGCCACCGCACGTTGCAGCTGGTGACCGAGCCGGCGGGGCGCGGTGCGGTGGCGCTCGGGGACTGGGCGCAGTCGACGATCAGCTGTCGTTGAGCGGGCGCCGCGGCCCGCTCCGGGCGGGCCTGCCGCCAGGGGTTGGTGGGGCCGACCGGCGCCGCGACCCCTGGCCGCCGGGATCCGGTACCGGCAACGCCTGCTGAGCCAGGGTCACCCGGCAACGGGCGCGCCGGCTCAGGCCAGCCGCGCCCGGGGAACCACTCCGCCCGCGACCGCCTTCTGGCGCGGCGCCCCCGCTCCCGTCCAGCACGTCCCCCGCCGGGTCACCAGCCGCCGCAACCACAGCTCCGTGGAGACCAGCTCGGCCAGCCCGTCCATGGGCAGGGCCGCTCCCTCCGCCGCGTCCCGCAGCGCCTTGCGGACCACCCGCGCCTCCACCAGCCCCGCGTCGGCCAGCAGCGGCGCGTCGAAGAGCCGCACCAACTCCCCTATGGCGCCGCGCAGCCCGGCGCGTACCTCTGCCGCATGGGTGAGGTGCGAGGCGGCGCCCCAGCCGGACGGCAGATCCCGTACGCCGGCCCCGGCCAGTACGGAGCGCAGCACGGTGGCCCGCGCCTCCGGCTGCACCCGCAGGGTGTCCGGCAGGGCGCGGCAGGCGAGCACCACCTGGTTGTCGAGGAAGGGGGCGTGCAGGCGCTGGCTGCGGACCTCGGCGGCCTGCTCGAAGACGCGGTGGTCCGCCGCCTGACGGGCCAGCGCGGCACGGGCGCGGCGCTCCCCCGGGCGGCTCACGCCGGGCGCGCGGTGCGCCGCCTCGCTGAGCCGAACCGATACTTCTGCCAGCGCCTCGCCCGTGAGCCAGCGCGCCGCGGGCCCCGGGCGGCACCAGGCGAGCGCCGCCAGCGAGGCGTCCACGGCACCGCCGCCCACGGGCTCGTCGGCGAACTGCCGCTCCAGGAGGCGGCGTGCCGTGTCGGCGATACCGGTGGCGTACGGGGTACGGGCGAGCCTCCGGGCGGCGCGGTAGACGGTGAACGGGACGAGGACGGACTGCGCGGTGGAGCCGTCGGCCTTGGCCAGCGCGGTGACCGGGCGCAGCAGATGGCGCCGGCGGCGGTCCAGGAGGAGGTCGGCGAGCCGGGCCGGGTGGGCGTCGAGGACCTGGCGGGCGCCGTGCCCGACGAAGTGGTCCGCGCTGCCGGCCAGCAGCCGTCGGCGGTGGCGGCTCGCGGTGATGAGGGAGGGACCCGGCTCGTCCGTGAGCGGGCCGCTTTCGAGGTCCGCATACGGGAGGGCCTCTTCGCCGGCCGCGACGACGACATGGTGCAGCCGCGGATTGTCGGCAAGGGTCCGGGCGCGCTCCAACTCCGCTTCGCGGGAGTCCGCCCCGCCGTTGGTGGCACGGTCGTTGAAGGTGACCGCCAGGAGGCGTTCGCCGTGGCCGCCCAGCCGTCCGGGCCGGCCGGGGAGCCCGGCGGCCAGCAAGGCGAGGGTTCCGGAGGCGCTGCCTCCGGAGAGGTCGGCGCCGATGCCGGGGGCCGGTGCGCCGCGTGCCGCGCGCCGCTCCGCGGGCCCCATGCCCGGCACCGGACCGGGGTCGAGGCCGTCGGGACCGTCCGGGTCGGGGACGTGACGGGGCCCGGCCAGCCGCGCGCGGACGGCTTCGACCAGGGCGTCGCGGACGCCGTCCACGGCCTGTTCCGGGGCGAGCGGGGGCGCCGCGACCGCGAGCGAGACGGTCGGCTCGAAGGAGGTGATGTCGCTGGCGCCGCCGCGCAGCACCAGGGCGTGGCCGGGCGGGATCCGGCGGACCCCTTCGTACGGCGTGCCGTCGCCGAGCGCCTCCGGGACGTCCGGGCAGGCCAGCAGCGCCGCCAGATGGCCGATGTCGAGAGTGGCCTCGACGAGGTCGGCGAGGGGCAGGGCGGCGGTGGCGTAAGCGGTGCCACCGGCCCAACGGGTGTGAAAGACGGGGCGGGCCCCCGCCAGGTCTCCGGTGACGGTGATCCGCCGCCCTATCTGGACGACGGCGGTGTAGCTGCCGGGCCAGGCGGTGAGGTGGCGCAGCGCGCCCCCGCGCGCCGCGAACAGACCCACCCGCAACTGGTCGTCGGTGGCTCCGCAGGCACCGAAGACCGCGAGCCGGGTCTCGGGATCGGCCTGGACGACCCGGACCTCGTCCGCCCGCCAGTCGCCGACCGCCCAGAGGGGATCGGGGTCGCCCCACAGCAGCTGGGCGCCCACGGGAAGGACCGTGCGGCTCTCCGCACCCGGCACCGGCCCCGTGGCGGCACTGCTCCACCCCACCAACCAGCGCATTGCCGCCTCCACCCGATTCCCCGTCCGCCGGGGCCAACGGCCGCCCCATACAGCGGATGGCCCGGCCACCGCCGGGCTGTTGTGGCGACCATGCTGCCATGACAGCGGCGCCGGGGAGGTGTTGAGGCGGCCTGTATACGGGCGGTTCGCGGCGCGCTGCCCCCGGAGGACCGCCGGCGGGCCCACGGGGGCGGCACCGGCCCACCGCGGGCGCGCCGCGAACGGCGGGAGCGGACGAGGCGGAAGGCGGCGGCGGAACGGCCACCCGGGCCGGTCCGCACCCACCCTCGGGTGCGCGGCGCCGCCCCGGCCCCGGGAGGCCCCCCGTGTGGCCCCCGGGGCAACCCCCGAATGTGCGGCGGCGCGAAATCACCACCCGTGGACTTTCGGCCAAAGTCCGCTCCGTACAGCCCAGTTGACACATTCGGGCGTGCTGTCAACCGGTACCCCGGCCGGCCGGGCGGCCGGCCTGTGCGACGGTCCGGGAGGCGGGCTGCGCCCCCCGGACCGGACCGTCACCCGCGGGGAATGAGGTGACGGTATCCCCCAGCCCACTGGATCCAGTGCAGCGGGCCGACCCACGCAGAAGACATGGAAGCGCTCCCCGCGACGCCCGGCCAGCGCGCACGGACGGGCGCACGGGCACACGTACCCGGAGCACATGCCAATTCCCGCACCCCTGTTTGAACATGAATCTCGCCATCCGGGACACCGGCTCTTAACGGTCAGGATCCGGCGAACTACTCTGGGTGGACGCATGCCCCGGGGTACCGGGGCGGCCGTCGCTGTGTCGAGGGGTGCGCATGTCCAGGGATATACGCGGGCCGAACGAAAAGCTCGGCACTGTTCTCGCCCTCGCGGGTATCAGCAATGCCGGACTCGCCCGCCGGGTCAACGACCTCGGTGCGCAGCGCGGACTGACGCTTCGCTATGACAAGACGTCGGTGGCGCGGTGGGTCTCCAAGGGCATGGTGCCGCAGGGTGCCGCGCCCCATCTGATCGCGTCCGCGATCGGCAGCAAGCTCGGGCGGCCCGTCCCGCTGCACGAGATCGGGCTGGCCGACGCGGACCCGGCGCCCGAGGTGGGCCTGGCATTTCCCCGTGACGTGGGCGCCGCGGTGCGCTCCGCGACCGAGTTGTACCGTCTCGATCTGGCCGGACGGCGGGCCGGCGGGGGCGGCATCTGGCAGAGCCTGGCCGGATCCTTCGCCGTCAGCGCGTACGCCACCCCCGCCTCGCGCTGGCTGATATCCCCGGCCGACAGCTCGGTCGCGCGGGAGGCGGCCGAGGCGCGCGACAAGGACGCCGCGGCGGCCGGCGACGCCGGCATCCCGCAGCACGTCGGCCACAGCGACGTCAGCAAGCTGCGCGAGGCGGCCGAGGACGCGCGCCGCTGGGACTCCAAATACGGCGGCGGGGACTGGCGTTCCTCCATGGTGCCGGAGTGCCTGCGGGTGGACGCGGCACCGCTCCTCCTCGCCTCGTACAGCGACGAGGTGGGCCGGGCGCTCTTCGGGGCCACCTCCGAACTCACCCGGCTAGCGGGGTGGATGGCCTTCGACACCGGCCAGCAGGAGGCCGCACAGCGCTACTACATCCAGGCGCTGCGGCTCGCCCGGGCGGCCGCCGACGTCCCCCTGGGCGGCTACGTCCTCGCCTCGATGTCCCTCCAGGCGACCTACCGCGGCTTCGCCGACGAGGGCGTCGATCTCGCCCAGGCCGCCCTGGAACGCAACCGCGGCCTGGCCACGGCCCGCACCATGAGCTTCTTCCGCCTGGTGGAAGCGCGGGCGCAGGCCAAGGCCGGCGAGGCGCGCGCCTGTGAGGTGGCGCTGAAGGCGTCCGAGGGCTGGCTGGAGCGCTCCCGCAGCGGCGACCCCGACCCGTCGTGGCTGGACTTCTACTCGTACGAACGCTTCGCGGCCGATGCCGCCGAGTGCTACCGCGATCTGCGGCTGCCCCGCCAGGTGCGCCGCTTCACGGAGCAGGCGCTGTCCCGCCCCACCGAGGAATTCGTCCGCTCCCACGGGCTGCGCCTGGTGGTGTCCGCGGTCGCCGAACTGGAGTCCGGCAATCTGGACGCGGCCTGCGCGGCGGGCACCCGCGCGGTCGAAGTGGCGGGCCGGATCTCCTCCGCCCGCACCACCGAGTACGTCCGCGATCTGCTGCACCGCCTGGAGCCGTACGGCGACGAGCCCCGCGTGGTGGAGCTGCGCGAGCGGGCGAGACCGCTGCTGGCGGCGCCGGCTTAGGGGGCGTAGGGGACCGGGCCGGAGGTTCCGGGTCGGAGGTTGCCCGGGCCGCAGGCTGTCCGGGCCGCAGGGGTCCGGTGAAGCCGTCCCGGCCGGGACCGCCCGATCGGCATTGTCAGTGCCGACCGTCATGATGGGATACGTCGTCGGTGACGATGCGCGGGTCCGCGGCGACGGTCGGGCCTGCGGTCATGCGGTTGGGGAGGTGCAGTGGCGGCGTACGACTGCGATGTACTGGTGATCGGTGCCGGCATCGTCGGACTCTCTACGGCCTATGCGCTCACGCGTGCCGCCCCCGGCATACGCGTCGTGGTCCTGGAGAAGGAGTCCGGTCCGGCCCGCCATCAGACCGGGCGCAACAGCGGCGTCATCCACAGCGGCATCTACTATCCGCCCGGCTCGCTCAAGGCCCGCTACGCCCTCCAGGGCTCGGCGGAAATGGTGAAGTTCTGCACCGAGCACGACATTCCGCACGAGGTCACCGGCAAGCTGATCGTCGCCACCGACCGCAGCGAGCTGCCGCGGCTGCACAGCCTGATCCAGCGCGGCCGCGAGCACGGCCTGCCGGTGCGTGAGCTGGGCCCCGCCCAGATAGCCGAGTTCGAGCCCGAGGTCCGCGGCCTGGCCGCCATCCATGTCGGGACGACCGGCATCTGCGATTTCGCCGCGGTCGCCCGCCGGTTCGGCCGGCTCGCCGAGGACGCCGGCGCCCGGATCGTCTACGGCACCGAGGTGACGACCATCGGCCGCCGCCCCGGCCGGGTGGCGGTCCGTACGGCCGACGGCACGGTCCACCGCGCCCGCGCCCTGGTCAACTGCGCCGGTCTGCACTGCGACCGGATCGCCCGGCTGGCCGGCGACGCCCCGGGCATGCGGATCGTCCCGTTCCGCGGTGAGTACTTCACCCTCGCCCCGGAGCGCGCCTCTCTCGTGAAGGGCCTGGTCTATCCGGTCCCCGATCCGGCCTTCCCCTTCCTCGGCGTCCATCTGACCCGCGGCACCGACGGCGCCGTCCACATCGGCCCGAACGCCGTCCCCGCCCTGGCCCGCGAAGGCTACGACTGGCACACGGTCCGCCCCGCCGAGCTGGCCGGCACCCTCGCCTATCCCGGCTCCTGGCGGATAGCCCGCCGCCACTGGCGCTACGGCGCCGGCGAGCTGCACCGCTCGCTGTCCCGGCGCGCCTTCGCCGACGCGGTCCGCCGTCTGCTCCCGGCCGCCCGCGAGGAGGATCTGCGCCCGGCCCCGGCCGGCGTCCGCGCCCAGGCCGTCCTCCCCGACGGCACCCTCGTCGACGACTTCCTCTTCGCCGAGTCGCCCGGCATGATCCATGTCCTCAACGCCCCATCCCCCGCCGCCACGGCCTCCCTCCCCATCGGCCGGGAGGTGGCACGACGGGTCCTGGGGGTGCTGGCGGGCTGACGGGAGCACGGAGGGACTCGGGCCACCGTCCCCGCGCCCGCCCGCTGCCCTCTCCACGGTCCTCCGCGCCCGTCCTCGCCGTGGCTCGCGCCCACCCGGCTCCGTCCTCGTCCGCTCCGCCTCCCCACAGACGTCCGCTCGCCCTCCCCACAACCGTCCGCTCCCCTTGTCCACAGCCGTCCGCTCCCCTCCCCCACCATCCGTAGAATCAACTCACTGTGTCCGAGAACTCCGCCACCCCCGAATCCGCCGCCCCCGACGCGCACGCCCCGGAAGCGAACGCTCCGGAAGCCGCCGCCGAGCAGGCCCGCAGCCTCGGCTCCACCGCCGTCTCTGCGGCCACCCCCCGCCGCGGTGCGCCCATGTTCCCCGACGGGACCGGCCCCGCGGCCGACCCCGCGGGCTCGCACCACGAGCGGCGGATCCGTTCCTTCCAGCCGCGCCGCAGCCGTGTCTCGCCCACCCAGGCCGATGCGCTGCGCCGGCTGTGGCCCACCTGGGGACTGGACATCGACGGGCTCTCCCGGATCGACCTCGACGCGTTCTTCGACGGGCTGCCGGTCGTCCTGGAGATCGGCTTCGGCATGGGCGAGGCCACGGCTCAGATGGCCGCCGCCGACCCGGGCACCGGCATCCTCGCCTGCGACGTGCACACACCCGGCCAGGGCAATCTGCTCGGTCTCGCGGAGCGGAACGGCCTGTCCAACATCCGGGTGGCCAACGGCGACGCGATCATCCTGCTGCGCGAGATGCTGGCCCCCGGCTCCCTCGCCGGCCTGCGCGTCTACTTCCCCGACCCCTGGCCGAAGAAGCGCCACCACAAGCGACGCCTCATCCAGCCGGAGTTCCTCGCGCTGGCGACCACCCGGCTCGCGCCCGGCGCCCTCGTCCACTGCGCGACCGACTGGGAGCCGTACGCCGAGCAGATGCTGGAGGTGCTCTCGGCCGAGCCGACGCTGGAGAACCTCTACCCCGGCTATGCGCCGCGTCCGGACTTCCGCCCGCTCACCAAGTTCGAGGGCCAGGGCCTGGACAAGGGGCATATCGTGCATGACCTCCTGTTCCGCCGCCGTGGCGCGTAACGCGGAGGCCGCTCGTTAGGGTCGATGGGTGTACCCGTCCGAGCCGCCCCCGCGCCACGCGCCCGCCCCTCCCCCGTACACACCCCACCCGGCCACACCGCACCCGCACGCGCACTCCGCCGCGCACGCCCGGCGCCGGATCGCCCCCTGGCGCAGCAAGACCCTCCGCGCGGTCGCCCTGGTGTCGATGTTCGCGCTCTCCGGCGTGATCAGCATCGGCATGGTCCGCCAGGAGACCGGCACCGAGGGCCTCCTGGTCGGCCTCGGTCTGGCCGTGTTCCCCGTACCGCTCCTGATCGCGGCGTTCTGCTGGCTCGACCGCATCGAGCCCGAGCCCTGGCGCAACCTCGCGTTCGCCTTCGCCTGGGGCGCCTGCGCCGCCGCCCTGGTCGCGCTCCTCGCCAACGGCTTCGCGACCGACTGGCTGGCCGCCAACATCGCCTCGGCCTCACCCTCCGAGGCCGAGGCCTGGGGCGCCACGATCATCGCCCCCATCGTCGAGGAGCTGGCCAAGGCCGCCGCCGTGGTCCTCCTCTACCGCTTCCGGCGACACGAATTCGACAGGATCACGGACGGCATCGTCATCGCCGGCATCACCGCCACCGGCTTCGCCTTCACCGAGAACATCCTCTACCTGGGCAACGCGTTCGGCGAGGACCAGTCCATGGGCCACTCAGGCCTGGACTCCCTCACCGCCGGCACCTTCTTCCTCCGCATCATCGTCTCCCCCTTCGCCCACCCCCTCTTCACCATCCTCACCGGCCTCGCGTTCGGCATCGCCGCCACCCGCTACCCCCGCCGCCGCGCCGCCCGCATCGCGCTCGCCGTCCTCGGCCTGCTCACCGCCGTCCTGCTGCACGCCATCTGGAACGGCGCCTCCGCCCTCGGCGAGCCCGGCTTCCTCACCGTCTACGGCCTCTTCATGGTCCCGGTTCTCATCGCTCTGACCTGGCTGGCCGTCTGGGCCCGCAACCAGGAGCTGCTCTCCCTGCGCGGCTACCTCGCCCCGTACATCACCGCCGGCTGGCTCGCCCCCACCGAACCCACCGCCCTCTCCTCCCCCCGGACCCGCGCCCTGGCCCGCGACATGGCCCGCCGCACCCACGGCCCCGCCGCCGCCCGCGCCGTCACCGAATACACGGCCGTGGCCACCACCCTCTCCTTCCACCGCCGCCGGGCCCATCTCCTGGGCCCCGACCCGGACTTCACCCTCCGAGAGCAGCATCTGCTCCAGCACTTGCGGTACTACCAGGGGTGGGGGCGGGCGGCATTGACGGATGCGTGGGTGGCCAGAGAGCAGCCGTGCAGTTCCGGCGGCTCGCGTAGTCACCGCGGCTGACGCCTGCCCGAAGCCAGTACGAACAGCGGCGGCTCTCCCCACCGCTCGTCACCAGCGGCCCCCGCTCCCTCTCGACCATCGGGTACGGGCCACCTTTACTGGGCAACTACTCCTGGTTTGTGGCTCACTGCGGGATCCACGGAGGCCGCGCGTATGGTCGTTGGAGGTTTCCCTGATGCGGAGGTTTCTGTGATGACCGGCGTACCGACAAGCGTGATTGCCGCAACCGGCCTAGTAGGCGGCTACTCCGTAGCCCGCTGGACCAAGAAGCGGCCCCTGGGTGGGGTGGCGCTTGCGGCGGCCGGGGCAGTGGCGGCCAGGGGGTGGCAGCGGAAGGCCGGGAATGCGACGGCGGCGGCGTTGAGCGGGGCGTACGTGGCGGCGTTTGCCGGGTCGCATCCGCTCGCGAAGAAGATCGGGGCGTGGCCTTCGGTGTGTGCGGTGGCGGGCGGGGTGGCCGCGGCGTCGTGGTTCGTGGTGGACCGCCGGAAGGTGTGACGGCCGCGCCGCTCGCCCGGCGCGGCAGGAGCTGTGGGGTGCGGCGGGACAGTAGCCGCCGTACCCCACAGCCCTGTTGGGCGCTGGTTACGCCGAAGCCTCGTCCAGCAGCTTGAGTTCGGCCTCGGTCAGGGTCAGCTCCGCCACCCCCAGCAACGCAGGCAGCTGGCTCACCGTGCGGGCGCTGGCTAGGGGGGCCACGACGGTGGGCTGGGCGGCGAGCCAGGCCAGGGCGACGGTGGCGATCTCGGCCTGGTGGGCGGCGGCGACGGAGTCGAGGGCCGTCAGGACGCGGAGGCCGCGGTCGGTGGCCAGATGCTTGGCGGCGGCGCCGGAGCGGGCGCTGTCGGTGCTGGTGCCAGGGCGGTACTTGCCGGTCAGGAAGCCGGAGGCGAGGGCGTAATACGGCACCGCGGCCACGCCGTTGCGGGCGGCCACGTCGGCGAGTTCGCCCTCGTAGGTGTCGCGGGAGACCAGGTTGTAGTGCGGCTGGAGGGCGACATAGCGGGCCAGGCCCTCGCGGTCGGAGAAGGCCAGGGACTCCTCCAGGCGCTGCGCCGAGATGTTGGAGGCGGCGATCTCGCGGACCTTGCCGGCCCGGACGAGGTCGTCGAGGGCGGTGAGGAACTCCGAGACCTCGACCGATTCGTCGTCGTAGTGGGTGTAGTAGAGGTCGAGGTAGTCGGTGCGCAGACGGGTCAGGGATTCGTCGACCGCGGCCTTGATCGTCGCGGCGGACAGTCCCTTGTAGGCCGGGTGCGCGCCGACCTTGGTGGCGATGACGACGTCGGAGCGATTGCCGCGCGAGGACAGCCAGTTGCCGAGGACGGTCTCGGACTCGCCGCCCTTGTTGCCCGGGACCCACGCCGAGTAGACGTCGGCGGTGTCGATGAAGTTGCCGCCGCCCGCGACGTACGCATCGAGCACGGCGAAGGACTCGGCCTCGTCGGCCGTCCAGCCGAAGACGTTGCCGCCGAGGGAGAGCCGGGAGACGGAGAGCGAACCGAGGGACGTGCGGGCGCGGGGGGCTGGAGTCGCGGTCATGCAGGGTGCAGCGTCGGCGGGACGGCAGTTATTCCTGCCTCCTCCCGCCCACGCCGCACCTCGGGTGGCCGCGCCCAACGGCGCCTGCCGTCAGAGGCGTTACACCTTGATCCCGTGGTCCCGCAGCCACGGCATCGGGTCGATCGGGTCGCCGGCGCCGGGGCGCACCTCCAGGTGGAGATGGGGGCCGGTGACGTTGCCGGTGGCGCCGACGCGGGCGATGACGTCGCCGGTGCTGACCTTGCCGGAGGTCTTCACCATCGAGGACAGATGGCAGAACCAGAGTTCGGTGCCGTCGTCGAGGGTGAGGACGATGCGGTAGCCGTACGACCCGGCCCAGCCGGCCTGGGTGATGGTGCCGGAGTGGATGGCCTTGACGGGTGTGCCGGTCGGTGCGGCGAAGTCCTGTCCGGTGTGGTCCGCGGCCCAGCGGTCGCCCGACTCGCCGAAGCCGGCGGTCAGGGTGAAGGAGGCGACCGGGGCGGTATAGCTCTGTGCCAGTTTGGCGAGGCGCTCGGCCTCCGCCTTCCGACGGGCCGCTTCTTCGGCCTGGCGCTTGGCCTCCATCTCGGCTGCCTTCTTGGCGGCTGCGGCCTTCTCGGCCGACGCCTGGTGGGCGGTGGCTTCCTTCGCGGCCTGCTGGACAGCGCTGTGTTCGGCGGTGTCGCGGGCCTCCTCCTCGGCGGCGCCCTGCTGCGCGTCGGCCTGCTGGAGGATCCGGCTGCGCAGCGCCTCGCCGGGGCCGGCGGACCCGTCCTCCGCGCCCGAGCGGGTGGCCTGGGTGAGGGGGCCGGAGGCGGCGGCAACCGTGGAGCCGGAAGCCGGCGCCGCGGAGGGGTCCGCGTCCGATATGAGGCCCCCGACGACGGGGAGGGACGCGGCATCCGGGAGCGCGTCGGAGAGGTCGTCGGCCATCCCGCCGACGTCGGGCATCGAGATCGGAACCGGCGGGCGGTCCTCGGCCGAGGCCATTCCGCTCGCGCCGACCGCGGCGATCACGCCGACGCCCAGGACCGTTCCGCCGCGGGCGAGGCCGCCCGAGCGCTGCTTGGCCACCCGGTGCTTACCGCGGACGGATCGGACGGATTCTTCGGTGGGATTCCATTCCTCCCACGGACCGTCGCCGTTCCCGTCCGGATCATCGGGGCCCGGGAAGACACCTCGGTCATCGAATTCGTAGGCGGACGGACCCTCGGGGGCAGGCCTGTTGGACGCCACGGAGGCGCACTCCTTTCCTTCCTTCTCGCCTACCGGGTTAGCTGACGGGTTCGGAGCAGGAAGGTCTCCTACGGGCGCCCCCTGGCGGAGGGCGTCCGATTCACCCCAAGGAAGTGGTTCCCCGGTTCCCTTGGTGCAGTTCGAGGTGCTGGGGGTGCGTGAAAAGCGCGTGCGGGATTCGGCGTCGGCGCACGGTGCCGCCTCTTGCGGCGACTGGGACGACCGCGCTCCGTTATCGGACAGTAATAGAGATCGCATCCGAATTCCAAGCCTTCCCGCGAATCCGTACAGCCGGTACCCGAGTTCTGGCATGGACTTCTCGGCCCATCGAGGTCGCAATCGGACGAGTTGCCCGCCCGGCCCTAAACGATCTCGCGCTGATTGTGCGTCAGTTGTTATGCGGAGGGGTGCCCCTCAGTGACGGAACGTGAGAGCAGTAACGTCGGATCATGGTCGTCAACACCGGGAACGTCGAGGGCGCCGCCGGTGGCGCATGGGCAGTGGCCGAGCGGTACCGGGAGTTCTCCTGGCGCGAGGCGCGGGGGCGGTCCGAGGCACATGAGGAGTTGAGCGCGCGGATCGGCCAGGACCAGGAGTTCTGCGAGCTGCTGTCGGGGTCGCTGCCCGCCGGCGAGAAGCGGCAGCCGGCCCTGCTGCTCGCCGCCGTCCGCCATCTCGACGGCCCGCACGCCGATCTGGGCCCGCGCGGTGCGGCCGCGTACACACGCTGGCGCGAGTGGACGGTCCGGCACTGGGACGAGGTACGCGAGGTCGTGATGCGGCGCACTCCCCAGGCCGACGAACCGGCCCGCTGCGCCGCCCTGCTGCCGCTGCTCGCCGGGCTGCCGCAGCCGCTGGCACTACTGGAGGCCGGGTCGTCCGCGGGGCTGGGCCTGCATCCCGACCGCTATCGATACTGCTACGCGCACACCCCGTATGCGGACGAAGCGGAGGAGGCGGAAGAGGGGCCGGGACGGGCCGACGGTGCGGACTCTCGTGCCGAGATCGAGGCAGGGGCGCCGGGGAGCCCGGCGGTCTTCGGATGCCGTACGGACTGGGCAGCCCATGAGCTGGCCGGCCCGCTGCCAAGGATCGTCTGGCGGGCGGGTATCGCTCCCGATCCGCTCGACCCGGTGGCCGAGCCGGACGATCTGCGCTGGCTGCAGGCGTGCGTCTGGCCGGGCGACGGCGAGCGGGCGGCGCGGCTGTCGGCGGCCGTCGAGGCGGTGCGGGCGGCGCCGCGGCCGCGGATCGTGCGCGGCGATCCGCTCGGCGACCTGCCCGCGCTCGCCGCCGAGGCACCGCCCGAGGCCACCCTGGTCATCTTCCACAGCGCCGCGCTGGGCGGCCTGCCACCCGCCCGCCGCGAGGAGTTCGCGCGTCTCGTACGGTCGCTGCTGGACGCACGGCCCGGCGGCGGGCACTGGATCTCCCACGAGCCGCACTCCGTCCTGCCGTGGCTCACCCCGCCCGCGCACCGCTCGCCCCACCCGGACCCGCGGGACACCCGCCTCACCCTCGCCCTGGACGGACGCCCGGTCGCCCTCACCGGTCCCTACGGGCAGAGCCTGCACCGGCTGCCGGGCACGGCGCCCGCACCGGGGAGCTGAGCCCCGGACGCGTCCCGTACCGCCTGCCCTCCCCTACTCCCCCATCGGCCGCTGCACCGCCAGCAGGGCCACATCGTCGGCCGGTTCACCGCCCGTGTGCCGGGTGATGTCCTCGACGAGGGTGTCCAGGAGGACGTCCGGGTCCGGGAAGCGGCCGCCGCGCAGTCTGCCCGGCGGGTGGTAGCAGCGGCCGAACAGATCACGGGCCGCCGTCACCCCGTCGGTGAAGCAGAGCAGCAGGGCACCGGCCGGGAAGAACGTCTCGGCCGGCCTGCCAGGAGGGCTGCCCATCACGCCCGTCCCCAGGGGGAGTCCGGGCTCCCGGGGAAACAGTTCGCGCAGCCCGCCGTCCGGGGTGAGCAGCAGGGGGAACGGATGGCCCCGGTGGAGCACACGCAACACCGACGGCTCGTCGGCGGGGATCTCGGCAAGGAGGGCGGTGGCGAAGTGCTCGGACCGTTCGGGCCCGTCGCACCGCTCACGCTCCCGTTCCAGCGCCCGCTCCAGCCGGCTCGCCACCGCCTCCAGCGTGGCCTCGTGATCCGCCGCCTCGCGGAACGCGCCGAGGACGGTCATCGCGGACACCACCGCCGGCAGGCCCTTCCCGCGCACGTCGCCGACGATCAGCCGTACGCCGTGCCGGGTCTCCTGCACCGCGTAGAGGTCGCCGCCGGCCCCCGCGGCCGTCCGCCCGCCCAGATAGCGGGCGGCGACGGCGAACCCGGCGAGCCGTGCGGGCGGCGTGGGCAGTACGGCGCGCTGGGCGGCCTCCGCGGCCTCCCGTACGGCTTCCGGGTGCCCGCCGCTGTGCCGCACCACCCGGTTGATGCCCAGCGCGAGCAGGGAGACCGCGAAGACCAGGACGATCTCCGTCACCGAGGCCCGGCGGTCCGGTGCGGCGCCCCGGTAGAGGACGGTCCAGATCTCGCCGAGCGTGGCGGCCAGGGCCGTCAGGGCGGTGGTACGCAGCGAGGACAGCGGCGCGGCGGCCGGCGGGGCGGCGGAGAAAAACGGGGCGGCGGTGTAGCCGGCCGGCGCCGCCATGCCGAAGGCGAGCCCACCGACGATCAGCAGGACCGGAAGCCGGCGCACCAGGAGGCGGACGGACCGGGCCACCGGGGCCCGCCGCTCCCCACCGCCCTCCGGGGTCACCGCACCTTCGCGTCTCCGCACCGGCCTCTTCCCCTGCCACCCGTCCACACGGGCACCTAGGGCCTGTCCGATGGGTCATGGCCGGGCCCTAAGTGGCCGTCTCGCCGCCCTCAGGGTTGCCGGTACGGGACCGGGCGGCGAATCACCGGGGGCCGGACGGGTCATACGGGGAGGCCGGGCGGGGCGCGGAGCCGCGGGGCCCCGGCCGCCTCGCACGAGGTCCGGCACCACCCAGGGTCACTCGCGTCAGGGGCACTTGGCACCGCCCCGGACACCGGCGAACGACGAGGGCCCGGACCGTCTCCGGCCCGGGCCCTCGGGGCGCCGCTCGGCACTCCGGACGGCTCTCCCGTCCGCTTCTGGTGGGCCATCAGGGGCTCGAACCCTGAACCAATGGATTAAAAGACCCGACGAACCGGGGACCGACGGTCCCAGGTAGTCCACCGGAGTCCAGTTCTCCCTGGTCACAGCACCTACGGCTGACGCCAGGTCCAGCGCCGGACCGGCCTGTGTCACGCCGTCCGCTCACGCATCGCTCACGCATCGCGGACGGCTGACCAGGCATTCGGCGCAGCGCCTTACGCGTAGGTGTCGCAAGTCAGACAGCGACGGGTCGCCACTCGCCCGGTGTTGCCCTCGGTGGCTCGCAGCGGCTGCGACTCCGATATGCGGGACCAGGCATCTGGATCGGGGCTGGCCACCCAGCCGAACTTCGGCCCAGCGATTTCGCTGTCGGAGAGGTGGTTGCAGCCAGGCAGGTGAGCGTTCCCCGCGGGCGACACGATGATGGCGTGGGGCGGCTGCCCGTGGCGGCTGGCCTGTTTCGGTGCTTGGCCGCCAACAGTGCGAGGAGCCACACCCTCGGACGGGCAGGCGCACCCCGCCCCGATGATGAGGTCACAGCGATCGCAGCGCTGTTCCGTCACGGCCTGTCGTCCTCTCCTGTCGGATGCCCGGCTCCTCACCCAGGTCCCGTGAGACGAGAGCTGGTGAAGTCGGATCACCATCCCACCTTCCTCAGCCCCAGTCCGGCGATTGCTTCGGGTGCCTCCGGAACCCTCCGCTGCCCCCGTAATGACTGATTGCCAAGCAGCTTTGGCCACGCGACGCGGACCTGTCCTGTGCCCTGAGCTTGGGGATCAACGGCGCCTGGGACGATCATTCGCCGCTGACCTGGGGAAACGTTGCTTTCGGCCGTCGTCCGGTGGCGTCCCGTCGTGCCCTTCGTGACCGGTGTTGACCGGGCTGAAGGGCACGGATGGGGCACGGTCGTTCGCGACGCTCGTGGAGCAGTGCTTTCGGCCGCCGATCCGTGATGGAACGTGGCTTCCAGAGGTCCGCCGTACTGCTGGACTGCGCATGCAACGCTGGGTGAGGAGCCAGGGGCTTCTGCATCGTCCCGCCAGGTCCTTCCAGTCCGGGGCCACCTGGTCGCAATTGCTGCTGAGCAGTGTGGAGCGAGGGCATCAGCTTCCGCAGACGCAGCCCGGGGCCGGATCGCATCGACCGTCTCGCTCGCGCAGCAGCCGTCACTGCTGGTTCCTGCGGACGGATCGTCGCTGCACACCGCATGGTGGTGCGGCTGTCGGCTCACTCCAGGACGGCGAGGTGGTCGGCGGCGCCCCCGCGCCACTCGATCAGGAAGAGGGTTGCGTCGTCACTGGTGCTCCCGCCCCGCTCCTGTTTCAGGGTGTGGGAGAGCGAGCGCACCACCGCCCGCACTCCCTTCTCCGTGTGCTCGATGCGGTTGACCCAGTGGATGAGTTGTTCCTCACCGAACTGCTCCTCGCCGGCTTCGTGCTCCTCGATCAGGCCGTCGGTGAAGCACAGCACCCGGTCGCCGCGTTGAAGCATCTGCTCGCTGATCTGGGGCTGTTCACCACCGAAGCCGACCGGCAAGGTGGTCGGGCCCTCCAGTTGCCGGACGACCTGGCGGTTGCGGATCAGCAGCGGTGAGGGGTGGCCCGCGTTGACCCACTGCAGGTGGCCCGTTGTGATGTTGAGGCGCATCATCTGCGCGGTGACGAAGTGGTCGGGCCCGAATTGCTCGGCGATGGCCCGGTCCATGAACGCGTAGATCTCGGACAGGCCGATTTCGGCGCGCCTGGCGTGCCGGTAGGCGCCGACGGCGACGGTCGCCATGGTGGCGGCATCCAGGCCGTGGCCCATCGCATCGACCATGGCCACGTGCAGGATGTCCTCATTGAGGGCGTAGTCGAAGCTGTCGCCGGCAACGCTGTAGGCCGGCTCCAGGATTCCCGCCACCGCGACCTGGGGGACGGACATCGCCAGCGGCGGTAGCAAAGACCACTGAATCTCCGCGGCCAAGCTCATCGGTTCGCGGCGCCGGGCGAGGAAGAACTGGTCGGTGTAGCTGTGCTTGGTGACCAGCATGTCGGCGACGAGGCCGGCGAGTCTGCGCAACAAGCGCCGGTCATCGTCATCGACGGTGTCCAGGGTGAGGGCCAGCACGCCCACCTGGTCGCTGCCGTCCAGCAACGGCAGATACATCCGAACGCCGTCGTCCTGCGGTACCTCGACAGAGGCCCCGTACAGGAAGGCCGCGCCCGCGTGCGAGTCACCGATCAGCTCGGGCCTGCCGACGGTCAGCCCCCTACCTGGCAGCGGCACCAGCAGCAGCTGCGCATAGTCCTGAAGGAGGATCGAGACGTGACGGCCGCCGACCTTCGCCACCTCTTCCGCGATCAGCGGGGCGATCAACTGCGGCGGCATCTCGTGCGCCCGGTCCAGCAGCACCCCCAGCAGTCGCTCGCCGAACCCCTCCGACCGGTCCACCGTGTCCTTGCCCGGCTGCCGATCACCCTCCGCCATAGCCTTGCCCTTTCGCCTCACCAGCCTGCTTTCGCCTTCATCTGCCGAGCCGGCGGTCTCCAATGAGTGGGGCACAGGGCAGCCTGATCTGAGTGCGGTCCTGGCAGAGGACGGCTGGCTCGGTCTTCGGGGAGACCAGGTGCAGGGTCGTGTGGTCAGCTGAGGAAAGACAGCCGGACTTGGCGTTCCGGGTTGTCCCGGTCGGTGTTCACCAGTACGACGGACTGTGACGCCCCCAGCTCCAGCTCACCGTCGACTACGGGCAATGTGGCGTGCGGTGGGACCAGAGCCGGGAGCATGTGGGTGCTGCCGTGGCCTGGACTGCCGTGGCGGTCTTGCCAGCGGTCGTCCGCCGGAAGGATGTCGCGGAGGGCCGCCAACAGGTCGTCGTCGCTGCCCGCGCCGGTCTCGATGATGGCCAGGCCGGACGTCGCGTGGGGGGTGAAGATGTTCAGCAGACCGTTTCGCCCGTGAGCGGCCTCCCGGAGGAACGCGGAGCATGCGTTCGTGAGGTCGTGCAGGGTCTCCGTGGAGCCGGTGGTGATGTTGATCGTGCGGGTGGTGAAGGTGCCAGCCATGGTTCACCGGTACCCGTCGCGGAGCCCGAGCGCTAACGGCCGGATGGGTGAACAGCATTCGCTTCGCGTCAGCCCCGCTTCTCCTCTTCGGCTTCCATGAGCCGGATTCCCTGGTGCGTCAGCGTGACCATCACGGGTGTGTTCCCTTGTGCCCAGTCGACGGTGACGAGCCCTTCGCCCACCAGATATGCGCAGGCGGCGGCCAGATCCTGCTCGGGGATCTGAAGGTCGTCGCGCAGCTTTTCCCCGGTGACACCGAGGAAGCGATTGCCTTCCGTGGTCTCGTACAGGGCTTTCATGATCGCATCGCGGTAGTGCTTCCGCTCTTGCAGTGTTGCCATGATCGCTGTCCACTCGTGTCGGCGCCGACTCGGAGCCTGTGGGGACAGGCGACGCAGTACACCCCGCCCCGCCCCGCCGCCCGTTGCCGGCTCTGGCTTCAGATTTCGTCCGTCTGTGTGCGGGCGTCCCCGGAGGATCGACTCGTCACCAGCCAGGGCTGCGCCGGCTCTGGTGCGTGGGTGGTGTCGACGGTGAGGTGGAGGCGGGTTCCGCCTGAGTCGTCGACGGGGTAGCTGCGCTGTTCGGTGGCGGCGAAGTGACGACGGAGAACGTCTGCGACCTGACGGGCGGCTTCGGGGGAGGCGGCGACGATGCGCACGTCGGCGCGTCCGGCCGAGGGGAGTTCTGGTGGCTTCATGGTGGCCTCGTTCCTTTGGGGACGGCAGGATGACGTGTCAATGGGTGTGATGCCGTCGCGTCACACCCACCGCCCCCGGTCAGGAAAAGGTCGGTGTCATCTGCGGCCCCCGGTGTGGTGCTCGTGGTCGGTGGTTACGGGCGGTTCAGTGGGCTCGGTCGGCTGTCGGTTCGGGCAGCTCCGCCGTCCGGATGCTCGCAGGGCGGCGCTACAGGGGAAGGCCGCGATCCGCTCGTCGCGCCGCGCGTTGAGCAGATGGATCAGGATCACGCCCGCGACGATCATGAGGATGATCACGGCTACGGGGATGATCGTCTCCGTGTCCTCACATCCCTCGGGCGGAGGTCAGGAGCTCGGCCGGTTTCTCTGCCGCCGAGGCGGCTCCGCCGTCGGTCTCCCACTCTTCTTCCTCCTGCAGCTCCTCCTGCGCGTGACGGGTGGTGTCCTCGCGCGTCATCAGCGCGCTGGCGGTGTGGAGGCCGCCGGGGGTGGCCGCGGCGGACATCAGCCGGGCGGCGGCGGCAGCGCCGGTCTCCGGCGGGATCACCAGCAGGTCCCAGCGGCCCGCGGCGTAGGAGAGGAGGATCAGCTTGTTCGGGTCCTGCTCTTCGGCGAACCAGCCCACGTGCACCGTGTGCCCCTTCACCGGCACCTTTCGCGGCACCACGGGCCAGTGGGTCGGGTTCACCGTGGCACGGGTGATCCGGCCCCAGAGCGCATCCAGCACGTCGGTCAGAGCGGGAATTTCGCGGGAGAGATCGCGAGAGCGGGGCCACCAAGCGCCATCCAGGAGACCCGGAGGCGATCCTGCCGGAGTGAAGGAGAGGCGGGCCGGTGAAGAAGGTACGCGCTCGCCGGTGATCGTACGGTCGGTGGTCGCGGTCATGGCGCGGACCTGTCCCCGGGGCTCGTCGTCGACGTCCCGGTGTTGTTGCTCGCCGAGAACGACACCGGCGTGGCAGCCGGTGTGCGAAGTACTCCCGGTCTCTTCACTCTACTCCGGCCGGCAGTCCGTAAAGGCGCCCGTGACCAGGAACTTTCCTGGCGAACGCGGGTCCGGCTCCGCCGCCGGGCGGCGCGCCCGCGCCCCGGCACGCGGAGTACGGTGAAGTGACGAGGTCACCTCGCCGGGCGGACGCACCGCCCCGGAAGACGGGTGAACACACATGGCCGACTCCGACACTCCCCGCGTCCCGCAGCTTCTGCCGGACGCGGTCCACCAGGCGGTCAGGCCCGGGACGGCTCTCTTGAGGCTGGTGACCACGCACACCCGCGAGCAAGTTCTCGACGGCGCGTGGTGGCCGCGTTCACGCGACATCGGCGCCGAGCTCCCCGGTCTGATCACGGCGCTGACGGAGCACCTTGGCCCCGTCCTGCGCGTCGGCCTGGACGCCAGTGCCTGGGAAGAACTGCCGACGCGTCTGGTCATCGACGACCGGGTCGTGCACATCGAATCCTTCCCGATCGGTGACGACACCGTCCTCATCACCCGAGGCGACCAGGACCACTTCTCCCTGCTGGTGGTTCCGCCGCACGCGACACCTGAAGCAGCCCGCGCCGCGATGGCCAGGGCCGTCGAGGCCGGCAACGTCACCCAGGCCGAGCAGATCCTCATCGACACCGGCACCCGTCGCGCCCACCCGGTTCTGGCGGAAGAGACCCGGACGGGCCGCGAACGCGGCAAGCGGTGAGGAAGCCGTCGAGGCTTCGACGCTCCTTCGACGACAAGGGATACAGGGGGGTGGCGGTGCGAGCGTCTTCCGCTGGTCAGCCTGCGACTGGAGCGCAGGAACCGAACCTGCGCCACGGCCGGCTGGGTGTGAGTCGGCAATCCAGGACCTGTCCGATGAGCCGGTCATCGTGGGCCGCGCCGAACAGCCTTCGGTTCTGTCGGGAGGATGGACCTCGGTGCGGGTGGCAGTTGCGCGGATGGTGGCATGAGGGGCCGAAGCAGTGAGCACGGGCGCGATGGCAGGATGACGGCGTCATCCATGCCTGTGACACGAAGGGCCTCGTACGAGCAGACGGGGCATTCGACTAGTCCGAAGTCGAGGAGACGCTCCTTCGGGTCCGCCGGCAGGTACTCGATGGCGCCGCTTGCCCGCCGTTCAGCTTCGGCCTCCCCGATAAGGTGCAAGTAGTCTGCGGCCCGTTGCTGTTCGTAGCGATCCCGGATCTGGTCCTTGACCCATTCGGAGTCCTGGCGGGCTTCGGGTAGCCGGCGCAGGCTGATGTGGTCATCGAGCTTTATCAAGGCGTCAACGTGGGCTTCAGTAAGGGCTCCGATGCCGCGTGCATGGCGCACCGGTTGCGTCTGGTCAAGCGCATCCAAGAGGACGTCGACTTCGATCGTCACGTCGAACGTTGGCGGATCTTCGTCCTCCCCCCAGAAGGGGGTGCCTGACCTAACTTCCTTGTCCGAGATCGTGCGAACTCCCGGCGTGCTCTCGTCGAGGTGAGTCCTTATGACTGCCAGTAGCCCACTAGCAGCTTTCATCCGTCTGTCGCCGTTCTTCTGCACAGCCGACTCCTCACCTGGCCATTCATGCGCAACGATGGCGGCCAGTCCGTTTGTTAGAGCCTGGTCGAAGACGCCGCCAGCGCCGGGCACCTGGAAGTCCTGTTCCAGGATGGCTGCGCACCTGCCGTACTGTTCCGCTCTTTCTGCCTGCATCGCGTCATGGTTGCAGTTGAGGTGTGGATTGTCGGCTTCATTCTCTGCGCAGAGGACTCCCGTGGTCCTGTAGAGAGACCGAGGGCCTCGCGGTCGGATCGCGAATGCAGGGTGAAGGTCGGGGCCCCCTCGCAGCACCCGCAGCCACTACTTGCCTGAAGGGTTGACCCCTTGTGGCCGCGCTGGGCTTGTTCCGCGGGCTCACCGATCCGCTTCCTCCTGATCACGGACCCGCGGCCGCTGCTCGTGACCAGGCCGCGGGGCTGAGAGTCTGCGCGGAACGGCCTGCGCATGGCGCCCATGACCGGCACGGCTTCCTGCGCGTCCGGTCGTCAGGGGCTGGCGGGCTGCGCCCAAACGGCGGGCGATAGCTCGGGCGGCCCGTCGGGGGCGGAGAATGATCCGTTGACGGGTGACTCGCTGTGGGGGCAGGGCGATCTCTGCCCAGACGCATTTGCCGCAGGTAGTGTGCTCGGCCCCGTGGCAGAGGGACAGGCGGTCGATGAGTGCCATACCGCGCCCGGACTCGTCCTCCGAATCCGCCCAGTGCGGAACAGGGAGGACGAGCGAACCGTCGTAGACCTCGACGAGGATTCGCCGTCGGCTGAGGTTGGCGGACACCGTGATGGTGAGCACCGTGCCGGTGCCGTGCCGTACCGCGTTGGTGACCAGTTCCGAGGTAATGACGGTCAGTGCGGTATCGGAGGACTCGTCGAGGCGGAGCCCCCACTTTTTCACCAGATCCTGGAGACGGTGACGGCTGATCGGCACCGAGGTCGGATCGCGGACCAGAAGAAAGCTTTGGCTGTGGCGGCGCATGACGGAGACCCTTCGACGGACTTCAGACCGGGGCTTGAGGCGAGGGGAGACCCCTGAGCGGCAGGCCGACGTGAGACACGGAGGATGCCTCCCTCGGCGGGGACGGCTGTGCGTGGGTGGGGTGCCGCATGCCGACCGCTGTCGGTATCACAGCCCTCAAGGCGGGTGCGGCGGGGCGCTATCCGGGTGGTCGGAGGTCTAGGTCGTCGGCTACTTCGTGGCGACGACGTAGACGCTTCCCCAGCGGCGCTTCGGATTGGCGATCGTGGGGTCGAAGGTCCACGGCTCTACGGTGGCGAAGCCCGCTTCGGTGAAGAGCTGGACGAGCTTCTCGTAGTCGTAGGCCCAGAGGTGCGGGGTGTACTTGGGGTCGTCGTCCTGGTCGCGGAAGACGAGGTTGACGAGGTCGAGCCGGGTGTTGATGTCGTTGCGGCAGTCGCGCCTGGCATACCAGCGCTCGACCATCTCGTCGGCGGGGTTGAGCGGTCCGGGGTACTGGCTGAGAGCGAAGGCGGCGTCGGGGACGCCGGTGATGATCTTGCCGCCCGGTGTGAGTGCGCGGTGAGCCTCGCGGACGTAGTTCTTGGCGGAGCGGGGGTAGTCGATGTGCTCCAGGAAGTGCTCGGAGAAGATCAGCTCGACGGTGTCGTCGTGCAGGGGGATGCCTTCGCGGACATCCCAGAGCAGGTCGGCCGGCGGAACGGCGTCGATGTTGAAGAAGTCCTCGATGCGGTGGGTTCCGCCGCCGATCTGGACCTTGGTGGGCTTTTGGTCGATGCGGCCGTCCGGCCAGGCCCGCTGGCTGGCGTGGTGATAGCGGTGGAGTTCGATCTCCCAGGCCGCTGTGCGGAGTGATCGGGCCAGGCCGTGGGTGGTGGAGGGCGCGCTCAGTACGGCGTCGATCTGCTCGCCGAGGAGGTCGACGGAGGGCATGCCGAAGTAGCTCATGGCGGGGCTCCTGGGAAGAAGAGGCAGCAGGGCAGCTGTTGGTGAAGGCTGCAGTGGTTACGCCGCGCTGGGCGCCGGGGCGGTCCACTGGTTGTTGCGCATGAGGGTGTACTTGATGTCCACCAGCCGCGGGGCAATGGTCAAGGAGAGCTGCTCGGCCGGGTGGAGGTGGCCGGCGTCGTCCTGTTCGGCGCGCCAGACGCGGTAGTCGAGGTTGGGGTAGGCGGGGTTGATGCCGATCTCGCCCTTGGGCATCGTGCCGTTGAACGGCGCGACGATGTCCATGTGGTTCCAGTAGTTCCAGGCTTGCAGGGCCTTGTACTGGTCGAAGTAGAAGTAGAAGTCGGGGTAGCGGCCGAAGGTGCGCAGTTCCCGGTGGATGAGGTGGCCCAGCAGGGGGCCGAGCTGGGTGGAGAGGGCGTCGAATTCCCAGCGCTTGTGATGCCAGGCTTCCGGGGGCTCCCCAGGGGCGAAGAGCCGGGCTGCGATGAGGTGGCTGATTCGTTCGACCAGGTAGTCGGCCGCGTGGTTGATCTCGATGGTCGGGTCGACCTGGTGGATGAGGTCGGCCAGCTGGCCGGGCCTGGGGCGGAACTTCGCGAGGTCGAACTTGCCGGCCATGTTCGGGTAGGAGGCGAAGAGCATCTCCTTGTACAGCCAGTTGTTCAGCTCTCCGATGTCGGCCAGGTGTCGCGTGTGCTGCGAGGTCGAGTGGAGCATCAGGTACTCCGCCAGCGCCTCGAAGTACAGGTAGCCGAGGATCGGTAAGCGGGGGATGGTCTCGTCGAGCAGCCCGAGGAAGGGCCTGGCGGCGATGTGCGTGCCTCGGTAGGCCACGGCCGCCGCGGTGGCGAGGAAGGCGCCAGAGTTCTTCACCCTGGCCACGACGGTCTCGCGTAAGCGGTGGCGCTCGCTCTTGCTCAGCAGGTATTCGAGGTGGCAGTAGATCCGTAAGTGGATGAGGCCCAGCCGGAGATAGTCCACTCCCGCCAGGCCCTGGTACGCCTGCGGTGGGGTGTTGATCTCGAAGATCAGCGGGGTGGGTACGCGGTCGGTGACGCCGAGCTTGGCCAGGAAGGCCGGCGCCTCCTTGGTCAGGACGTACGCGGCCAGGTTGTGCATCCGCAGGCCCCGGTCCGTAGCCGTGAGCGGGGCGCAGTAGATGCTCCCGACGAGGCAGCCGCCGGACGGGTAGAGGACGCCTTGCTCGTTGATCTGTTCAAGGGCGTGGGTGACGTGGAGGAGGTGCAGTCTGCTCTTGCCGTTGAGGGCGTCGAAGAGGGAGTTCTGGCGCAGCAGGCGCCCGTTCGGTGTGGCGGCGAGCCGCTCGTCCCAGGTGGCCGACTGCCGGGCCAGCGGGTCGTTTGTGTCGGCAGGGCTGGGGATGAGGGTGGTGTCGTAGAAGGCGTGGGCGTCGGCCCAGAGGTGGTAGGCGTCGAGGAAGTCCATGGTCACGCCAGCTCCTTCTCCGCAAGCGCGTACAAGACGGCCGCAGGGCTGTGGGCACCGGCAAGGTGGGCCTTCTCGGAGATGCTCACGAGGTCGAAAGCAAGGCTGCGGAACGCGTCAAAGTAGGGCTCTTTGACGTGCTGGGCGTTCGGCCACCACCTGGTCTTCGGCAGGCGGTACCGGTCCAGAGCATCGGCGGCCTTCACCACGTCGCAGATGATCTGGCTCCGCAGATAGTCGGCCTGGTCGTCAGGGCTGAATGCGCCGTAGGGCACGTCGTGCAGTCGGATGGCGGTAGCGGCCCTTGTGACGCGGCGCGGTGTGGCTGTGAGGTCGAAGCGGCCCCAGACGGTGTCCGCATTGGCGGCAAGCCATATCGCCGCACGTTCCCCGTGGCCACGGTCGTCCTTGTCGTGATGGCGCTGGCAGTCGTGGACGGCGGCGGCAACGATGGCGGTGGTGGTGTCGGCATCGTCCAAGCCGTTCGCCTCGGCGAGGATGGCGGCCAATGCCGCGGTGCGCATGGCGTGCCGAACGCCGTGGATCGAGTCGTACAGCCGGGGCTCGGCCATCCAGTCGCGCGGTAGCCCGGTCCGCCGCAGGAGGTACTGCGCGACCGGCCGAAGGGCCGGTTGTGGCGAGGGCTGGAGGTCAGGCCGATTGGTGGTGATCCAGCCGATGGTGGCCCGGTCCATGTACTGGTGGAGTGGTAGCTGCCCTCGGGCAGCCAGGTCGATCAGGCTTGCGGTCGTTGGGGTCGTGCTCATCAGTGCCCACCCCCTCGGTGGTCTCCGCGATGACGTGCTCCTACCGGATGGGCGCGGCTTGCCGCTCGCGCTCCTTGCGTGCCTTCTCAGCGGCTTCGAAGGCGGCGGTGAACTCGGCCAGCTCCTGCTCGGTCATCAGGGTGACGCCCAGCGCATCGGCGACATCCGTGATCTTGGCGGCTGCCTCGGCACGAGCGGCGTCGGGGGCGTCGTCGTCCAGCAGGACCTCGAATTCGGCGTGGTATCCCCATGCCTCGCTCCACTTGACCGCGATCTCGACACCGTCGAAGCGGTAGTCGTGCCGAAGGTTGGACGCCTCGTGCATCGCTCCCTCGAACCCGAGAGCGTTGAATAGCTTCACCGCGGCGCCCACGTCGGTCGGGGCGATGGCGAACTCGGTCTCCGCGAATGCGGCGCCCTGGCCGATCTTGCTTCCCTTGAGGGTGATCTTGGCGGTGCCGGCAGCCGTGTTGTCGGTGACCTTCAGCAACTGGTTCGGCAGTACGTAGAAGTAGATGTGCTTGTCGTCGGGGCCCAGATCCTCGCCGTCCCTTTTCAGACGGCCGACGAGCTGGTCACGGGTCTCCTTGCCGAAGCGGGAACGCATCTCGATCTCGATGGGCATGGGCGTATCGCCTCCTGAATCAGGCATGACGGAGCCAGCCGGACCGGCGCCAAGGGGGTGGGTGCCGGTTCGGACGGCTACTGCTTCTTCGGTTGTGGGTCAGGGGCGGGGCGGGGCGGCCGTCACTCGGCCCGGCTCACCACCCCGCCGGATGGATCACTGGTCAGGCCAGGTCGCCGAAGCGTTCCCGGACTACGCCTTCGTGCAGGTAGGTGGGGAGCTGGACACCGCCCACCGAGGTGCGGCTGGTAGCCACCTGCTCTTCGGTGTCGCTGGGGAAGCCCTCCAGGAGTCGCAGGCACTGCTGCACCCACTCACGGGACTTGGGCCTGTCCCCCAGGTCGCGGTGTCGTACCGCCAGGGCGTAGGCGGTCTCAGCAGCGGTCCACCGGTCTGTGGTCAGTTCGCGCTGGAAGGTGGACTCCAGCTCCTCGGCGGAGGCCAGGCGGGTCTGGATGGTCATGGTTTCCCCTCTGAAGTTGGGTCGTGCACTGGTGGTGCTCAACGCATCGGCGTCCCCGCGGTGACGCTGTAACCCGCCGCTAGTACGTGTAGATCTCCGCGAGGGTCTTGTAGTCGTGCAGCTCGTCCTTGTCGAACCACAGCTCAAGCTCCTGCTGCGCTTCCTCCTTGTTGCCTGAGGCGTGCACGAGGTTGGCCACAGCCTTGCCCGAGGCGATGCTGCCCGCGGCGCTGTAGTGCGAGAAGTCGCCTCGCACTGTCCCCGCCGGCGCCTGGTTCGGGTACGTGCTGCCGACGATCTTCCGCACCGTGGCGATGGCGTCGAACCCTTCCAGCACCAGCGCGATGACCGGCCCCTGCTGCATGAACGTCGACGTGACGCGGTAGACCTCCGACCCCAGCCGCTCCTCCAGATCGAAGTAGTGGCGCCGGGTGAACTCCTCGTCCATCGACTTCATCTTGGTGCCGACGATCTTCAGTGCGGCTTCCTCGAAACGGGTGATGATCCTTCCCGCCAGGCCACGCACGAGCGCATCGGGCTTGAGCAGGACGAGGGTGCGCTCAACGGGGTGTGCCTGATCCTCAGTCATGGGATCCCTTTCGCTTGTATGCACAGAGATTGACGGCGGATCAGCCGCCAGGTAGCTGAGGTTACCGGCGCCCATTTGCTCGACCGGACTCTCGGGCCTTCCCTCAGATGGCGGACACCGGAAGGCGGCACGATAGGGCTGAAAACAGGGATTCGTTTCAGCCAAGTGCGTTGGTCTGACTACTCGTTGGGCTCGCTCACCTAGACTCTCCCCTTGGTCGACCGGCGCTGTCGGGCGCGGTGGGATTGGCCGCTCAGGGCGATTCCTGCGGTTCACTCCGCCCTGGCAACCATCATTCTTCCGAGTCACCTACGGGACGGCCATGAACCGCCAGTGCAGCCGGAGTGCACCTTCAGTGCGCAGATTCCTGCACTGAGGACGGTGGCGAAGGAGGGGGTAGACGTGGACGTGATCGAACTCTGGAATGGCCGCCACGCCTGCCTGCTGCAGTCCGCCCTGCGCCTCACCAATGAACAATTCGCGGGCCGGCTCGGCATCGCGGTACGGACCGTGGCAGCCTGGCACGCCGACCCGGCCGTAGTGCCGCGCAAGGAGATGCAACAGCTCCTCGACACTGTTCACGAGAAGGCCCCGCCAACGGCACGGCAGCGGTTCGCGCTTCTGGTCTCCGCTGAACGCGGCGCGTCCGCACCGGGCCCAGCAGGTGCGCAGGCCCTGCGCGTCGCGATCGCCGTCGTCATACGTGACAGCGAGGTGCTGCTCGTCTGCCGGCGAGACGATGACGCAACGGGCCTCAGCTGGCAGTTCCCGGCTGGCGTGATCAAACCAGGCGCCAGGGCCGAGACAGCGACCGTGCGAGAAACGCTGGACGAGACCGGTGTGCACTGCGCGATCCGGCAGCATCTCGGAAACCGGCTTCACCCGGTGACCGGCGTTCAGTGCGAATACTTCCTGTGCGAGTACCTCGCGGGCCAGGCCACCAACTCCGATGCCGTCGAGAACATCGACGTGATGTGGGTTCCCAGAAACGCGGTGACCCGTTTCATCCCCGTCGATACGATCTTTCCACCCGTGCTTGCCGCCCTGGAGGAGCAGACATGACGCAGCAGACAGCCGATGAGCGACCCGGCATTGCAGCGGCCATCATCGTTCACGAGGGACGCGTTCTGATGGTCCGGCGCCGGGTCAGTGAGGGGAAGCTCTCCTGGCAGTTCCCAGCCGGCGAAGTCGAGCCCGGTGAAACCCGCGAGGACGCCGCCGTGCGGGAGACCAAGGAGGAGACCGGGCTGAACGTCTCCTCCGTCGAGCTGCTGGGCGAGCGAGTCCACCCGGCAACGGGCAGGCTGATGTCCTATACCGCCTGCGAAGTGCGCAGCGGAACCGCGTATGTCGCGGACACCGAGGAACTGGCCGAGCTTGCCTGGGTGGCTCACGACCAGATCCCCGAGTACGTCCCGTACGGCTTGTTCGGGCCGGTGCAGGAGTACCTGGACGCCACACTCGCCAGCTAGTCGGTCCGCCCCACTGCCTCCTGATTGCGGCTTGAAAGACGGCACGGGAACGCCTGTTGTCCTTCGTTACGAGCGGGGGAGGACGCTGACCGTGCCGTGCCTGAACCGCGTTACTTCTGGCGACAGTTGGGATTCCTCCCGTCACCCACGCCCGGATTTCCCCATCCCTTGAAGAACGGCGCTGGACCTCTCGCCCTCACCCAGAGCGGGTCCACTGGGCGTGATCAGGGCCGCCATTCCTTGCGATAGTCGGGATGGCCGGCGTAGGGCAAGGCGAGGCACCGGAATGCCTCGCTGAGCACGCTTCGCTGAACCTGCCTCGTTAGGCGGTTAAATGACTCGGGCAGAGCTCCCGATGTCTCCGGCTCGTCGTACCGAGTCAGAAGCTCGCGCTTGGCCTCGACCTCGGCGAGTACACGGACCGGGTCGTGGAGGGCGATGTGATCGGCGTTGGCGGTTCCGTAACCAAACCCTCCAGGAACTCTGCGGCAGTCGGCCACGGCTGACCCGAAGGGTCTTTCCGGTGTCGCGTCGGCGGCATGTACGCCAGCTACCTGGTCACGCCGGACCCAGGGCCCCGGAAACGCTGCCCGCGCCACTGCCTCGTCCTCGTCGAGGCGTGATCGTAGGAACGCCACCAGTTCGTCGCTCACTATCTCCTCCAGACGGTTCGCCACGCTCCGGACGCTGTTCCGGGCGGAGCGGTTCCTGAGTTGCGCTGCCGCAGCCAACAACAACGCGGATGTGGTGCCCTCACCGTACGGATGGGCACTGACAATGCATGACTCAGCTGCGGCGGCGGAAGCACCACCGGGCAGGGCTGATGACCTCCGGTTGCAACGGTCGTGAGCTCAGCGACGTGGTGGACGACGCGTGGCCTCGTTGGCCACAGCGCGAGGCTGAGGCGGAGTGGGAGCCGGAGTGGGACGCGGCTGCGTCGCACGGCTGCTGCGGGCTCTGGCTGCCTGAGCCAGGGGGCTGGGGGCGTGGCGTTCGCCGAGGCGGCGGATGCGCCAGGTCAGTGCGCGGGCCGGGCTGTGGGCGTCGTCGAGTGTGCGTTGGCCCAGTGCTTGGTCGAGGACGGTGGCTGCGTTGTGCCCGGCGGCTTCTGCCTCGGCGAGGACGGTGGCGAGTGCGTCCCAAGCGGAGTCGTTGAGGATGCGCTCGGCGTGCTCGGGTACCGCCTCTTGGAGGTGGTGGGCATAGCGGCGCTTCATTTGGAGCCTGGGGGCGCGGTGCGCGAGGCCGGCCAGGACCGGTTCTGCGGTCTGTGCGTACGCGGTGTGCAGGTGGAGGAGGGCTTGCTGGGCTGCGGCTTCCTGCTGGGCGTGTTGGCGGGTGCGGTGCCAGTGCATCGCGTAGGCCACCGTGGTGAGCATGGTGTCCAGGAGCATGGCGAACCCGGCGCCGTCCCTGTCCTGGGGCCCGTCGCGCCAGATCGTCTGGATGCTGCGGCGCAGGACGCGGGCGCTGTCGCGGTCGGCGGTGATGCGGGAGCGGGTGGCGCGCTCGAAGGCAGCGGCGGCCCGTTCGAGGTCGGCCTTCACCGCGGCCGGTGCGGTGACCGACAGTACATCCAGTGCTCCACCGAGCGCTTCCAGCTGCCCTTGGGCCACTGAGTGGTCGCTGCCGGTCAGGTGGCTGGGGATGCGTTCGGTGGCGGCGGTTGCCTGGTGCCACGGATTACCCGGGCGGACGGTGACCGGTTCGGGGCCGGTTGTGCCGAGGCGTTTGCGGATCTGGGGCAGGGACAGGTCAGGGGCGAGGGTGGAGCCCGCGTAGAACACTGGCTCGCCCTTGTCGTTGGTGTCGCCGGGCAGGGCGAAGTTGCAGCCGAGCGCGTCGCCGGAAGGCCCGAGCTTGAGACGTACGGTCACGTCGGTCGCCTCCAGCAAGGCGAAGAACTCGTCCTCGTCGGTCGCCACGGCCACCGCGCGGCGCACCCGCAGGCGCAGGACATCGCGAGCGGCGGCGCCCTGGCCCAGGCGCTTGGCCTTGAAGTGCTCCTTGCTGGTGGGGCGCTTGGCGGCGGTGCCGTCGCCGGGCTTGAGCCGCCTGAGCTCGTAGTCGACCTCGATCGTGCGGGCCTCGCGCTGAACAGCGCGCTGGTCGTGGTCGCGTTTGGGACGTTTGCCGTCCTGGCGGACGAGGGTTGCGGCGATGTGGATGTGGTCGTCGGCGTGGCGAACGGCCACCCAGCGGCAGGCTTCCGCGTCCCCGTCGGGGGCGATGCCGGCGGCGGCCACGATCCGGCGAGCGATGTCGGCCCACTGGGCGTCGGTGAGGATCGGGTCTTCGGGTGCGGCACGGACGGGGCAGTGCCACACGGTGTACTTGGGTGCCTTGTCGCCCAGCATCTGCATGGGCTGATTGAGTTGTGCGGCGAGCTGGTCCTCCACGTCCTTTCGGTTGCGATGGGGGCTGCGGCCGGGGTCAGGGGCGAAGTCGTTCCAGGAGGCCACCAGGTGTGGATCGGTGTGCTCGTTGGCCCGGCCCTTGCCGAAGAGGTAGCCGATCGTTCGGCGCGTGGCGTGTGCACCCGTACCGAGGATGATCTTCGGTATCACTGATTCACCGCGTCTCTGTGACCTGGGCGACGGCGGTGTCCAGCTCGGCGATGGACACCTCGACGCGGTCCAGGAGCCGTTGGACGGTGTCGTGGTGGGGCCAGGCGCCGTCCTGGTTGAGATGGCGGGTGAGCTGGTTGAGATTGCTGCCGATCTTGCCGAGCTGTCCGTTGGCTGCCATCAGCGTTTTCACCATGGCGCGGTAGTCGGCGACGGCTGCGGTGGGGTCGTCGGCGCGGGCGGCGGCGAGCGAGCACTCGGCGACGTAGCCGCCGGGGTTCATGCGGCTGAGGGCGGCGGCGTTCTTCACAAGGGCAAGCTCGGTGTCGTTGTAGCGGGGAGAGATGCGGTGCTCGCGCAGCTGCTTGTCACGCAGACGGCGACGCGGCGCGGATTTCTGCGGCACGTTCGACGACTGCTCGACGGTCCCACCTTCGGTCGGCTCCCCTGGGCCGGCCGACTCCGGTGCCCCCTCGGCGCCGGACGCCTTCGCCACCCCTGGGGCGGAGGCCGGGTAAGGACTCCTTACCCGACAACTTGCTGCGTCTGAAGCTGGGGTGGTGGTCGTCTGCTGGGGGATTTCGGCTTCGTCATGGGGGTCGCACATGTGGCCTCCTGCAAGTGGTGGTGGGAGTGAGGGCCCGCCCCTCTCGTGCCGATGCGCGGGAGGGGCGGGCGGGATGACGGGGGCTGCGGGGTTCAGCCGGTGCCTGCGGTGGCCTTGTCGAATTCGGCCTGCAGCAGGCTCTTGACTTCATCCAGGCGGCTGCGGGAGATGCCGAACCCCTTGTCCCGGATTGCCTTTTCGATGTGGCGGCGAGAGACGCGCCCGGCTCGGCCGAGGGGGGCTGTGCGGCCGATGTCGATGGCCTGTTCCAGGGGGAGGCTTGGCTGGTTGCCTGCGGGCCTGCCGTGCTGGTGTGCGGCTACCGCCACTTTCTTGGTGGCCGGTTCATCCGCGGCGTTGGCGCTCGTGGCGGGGGGCGGTGCTGTGGCGCTGACCTTGGTTTCCACGGCATGTGTGTGGCCGTTGGTGCTGCTGTGGCCCTCGCTGTTGTGGCTGTCGGGGGTGGCTGGGCGCCGGGCGACGAGGAGGTAGAGGTGAACGGCTCCGGCCAGGGCGAGTGGGGCGATGGCGGAGATGACACCGACGGTGATGTCGTCGAGGGCAAGTCCTGCGTGGCGGGCTTGCTGGTTGAGGCGGATGGCGTGCAGGACGTTGGCCCAGATGCTTGTGGCGGTCGCAATGCCGACCAGAGCCGAAACGTAGAGGCGAGCGGATAGAGGCGCTTGCCGCAGGGTGAGCAGAGCGCCGATCCCGATGGCGATGAAGCCGTCGATGACGAGCGGGAAGGCGTAGGTGAGCGCCGGATGGATGTGGCTGGCCGCGGCCATTTGACGCAGGGCGTCATAGGAGAGCGCGAAGGCCGCCACGGCCAGCAGCGCCACACCTGCGCGGATAGCGGCGGCCAGCGGCACTGGGGACGCAGAGGGGGTGGTGTGCGGTGAAGGCAAGGATGGGGCTCCAGGAATGCAGGGTGCTGGTGGGGCCGTGGTCTGGCCGGACTCGTCGCGACTCGTTGCACGCCTGGTCAGAGCAGGTACGAGTGCATCGGTGATGTCGAGTCGACTCGTTGCCGGTCTCCGACTCGTCCCTGCGCTGACCTGCGTGGAGACGAGTCGCGACGAGTCGTGCCGGGTCAGGCGCCGGTCGTGGATTCCGGCGTGGGCTCGGGGCAGTAGCGCGCCCAGGAGTCGGCGAACTGCAGGCGGGTGAAGCCCTTGGCCTGGACACCTCCGTGGAAGCGACGTGTGGCCGAGCTGATGCCGTACTCCTTGAGCAGGATCTGCAGGCCGCGGGGAGTGAGGCCGTTGGCGGTGTGCTCCGGCCAGGGCGTCTCGTCGTCCTGGTTGAGGATGTCGAGGAGACGACCGGTGCGGAGCGCCGGTGGATTGCCCTCGGTGGCGAAGGCGCGGCGGATGTCGGCTAGGAGGCGGATGCCAAGGCTGCTGCTGTCCTGGTCCTGCTCGGCCTCGTGCTTGGCCATGACCCGGCAGGCGGTGCGGGCGAGGTCAGGCCACTGGCCGCCCGCGAGGTCGGCGACGGACACCAGAGGCTGCCAGGTATCAGCCGCGCGGTCTTCGACCGGCATGGTCGGCGTCAGCTCCATCGCGTCGGCGTGGAGCGGTGCCAGCCATGCGACGAACCTGTCGCGCAGCGCGTGGAGGGCCGGGGTGTCACGGAAGGTGCGAAACTCCGCAACCTTCTCACCCGGCCTGCGGCGCCGCATCCGGATGACGATCGACCGGTCCATGATCGTGTCAGGCAGGTCGCCGATGCCAGCGAGGGCTGCCATCGCGAAGGTGGGGAACTTCGCGACCTCGTGGTTGGGGCCGGAGACCCGGAGGGTAGGGCGGTTGCGCTGGTGTCCCGCGTTGAGCAGGCCGCGCATCTCTTCGTTCTTCTCCGCGACCTTCACGGAGCCGAAGAGCGTGTCGGCCTCGTCGACCAACAGGGTCGGCGGGGTGTCGGTGATCGACCGGAAGACCGCGGCAGCCGAGGCGTTGACCGTGATCAGCGGGTCGTGGACGCTCTCGGTGATCACGTCCAAGAGCCGCGACTTGCCGCACCGCTTGGCCGGTCCCACGACGGCCAGCCTCGGAGCGTGCTGCCATGCGGTCTGCAGATGGGTCGCCGCAACCCACAGGGTTACCGCCGTGAAGGCTTCCTCGCTCGGCAGCACGACGTACCGACGGATCTGCTCCCGCAGTTCTGTCAGCACCTGCTCTCCCTCGGATACCGGGGCGGGGTCGGGTATGACGGTGGGCGGCTCTTCCGGTGACGGCAGAGAGGGGGCATCACTCGGCTGGCCGGGGACGGCAACAGGCGGCCATACGGGCTTGTCGGAGTCGGAATAGGGCTCGGCTCCCGCATGTTCCACAGGGCAGCTCCTCGTCTGGCGGTTGCGGGCTTGCACGCCCTTGCCGCCGGGTTGGTTCTTGACGGGCCGTTCGGGGTTGCTGGGGCCTCCGGCGTTGCACCGCCGGGGGCCCCTCCCCGTCTCGCGGACACCAGGCCATCGCGAGGGAACACGGACCGTACGTCCACCCCTGCCCACAGTCCAGCGATTCTGTGTCAGCTCAACGCAGAATCGCCTGCTACGCTGCCGCCCCTTCACGCCGCCAACCCGAGCAGATCCAGCAGATCTGCGGTGACGACCCGGTAGGCGTTGCCGAGTCGCAGGACCTTGCACGGGTACGCACCCCGCTTCGCCAGCTCATAGCCCTTACTCCGGCCGAGCCCCAAGGCGCGATTGCTGGTCTCCAGGTCAACGGCTACTGGAAGCGCAAGCAGATCCTCCCGGCTCATCCCATTCATTCGTCCGGCAGCGGCGTTTTCGCGCATGCGGCATCCCTTTCGGTACAGCCGTCGGCGAACGCGGTCATCACGTCCGTCTCCAGGCGTCCACCAACCAGGATCCTCAAGCTAATGTGTCTGTGTGACACAACACGGTAGCGATGATGATGAGGACGGCTTCCCTGAGTGGGAGGACCGGATCAAGGCCAACGTGGCCGGCGAAGTCCGGCGGAGAAGGAAGGAGATGGGATGGAGCGCTCAGGATCTGGCCGACCGGTGCGAGAGGCTCGGGCATCCCATCCCGCGCAACGTGATCGCCAACATGGAATCCGGACGCCGGGCCAGCCTCCCGCTGGTGGACGTCATGGTCCTGGCCGCCGCCCTGGAGACCTACCCGGGCTGCCTGATCTTTCCGGTCGGATACGTCGACCGGACCCAGGAACTCCCGTTCCAGGACCTCGTACCCACTTGGGACGCCCTGCGGCGCTTCACCGGCGAGCAGGACGTGCCCGGGCACGACGCGGGCCTGGTGCCTGACTTCGAAGCTCACGCCAACCTCGTCAGCACCGCACTGACCGCACTCGAAGAGGAAGAACGGGCGAGGTTCACAGCCGAAGCGGCAACCAGCCACGCGCAGCAGGAAGAAGCCGAACGCAGACGGGCCAAGTTCGCCGACCAGGCCCTCTCCGCCAAGTACCACCTCCGGTATCTCCGCCGGGACCTCCGCGACGACGGAGCCACCCCACCTGACCTGCCACCCGCACTGGCCGACGTCGACCCGCCCGAGGGCGACACCCACACCTCATTGGAGGAACGCCATTGAAGGGCTCCACGCACCGCCGTTGCTACTGCCGCGATCCCAAGACCGGCAAACCGCTCGGCAAGAACTGCCCCAAGCTCACCAGCCGCAAGCACGGCTCGTACTCCATACGCCAGGAACTCCCGCCCCGCGAGGACGGCACCCGCCGCTCTTTCAGCCGCGCCGGCTACGAGTCCCTCAAAGCCGCACAGGGCGACCTGGACCGCCTACGCGCGCTCCTCGCTCTCGTCGACCAGGACGACCCGGACAGCACTGAGCGGCTGACCACCATGCTGGAGGAGATCGCCGACGAGAGGGCGCCCCTGCCCGAGCCGGAGGAGACCCACCGGCGGCTGAGGGCGGGGCTGGCCCTGCGCGGCACCATCACCGTCGGGGAGTGGCTCGACTCGTGGTTCGCCTCCAAGAAGCGGCGCAAGACGACGCTCAACGGCTACGCGTCGCACATCCGCGTCCACCTCAAGCCGCGCATCGGGCACATCCGTCTCGACCGCCTCCACGTCGGCCACTTGGTGGAGATGTTCGATGCCATCGCGCTCCAGAACGAGGTGATCGAGGCCGAGAACCAAGCCCGCAGTGAGCAGATCGCGCGCTGCAAACCGAGCAAGCCGGGGCGACCCACCGCCGCCGAGCGAGCACGGTTGGCCGAGGAGCAGCAAAAACTGGCCGAGATGAAGCCGTTCCGGAAGCTGAACGGCCCGGCCACCCGGCAGGCCATCCGCCGGACCCTACGCGCCGCGCTGAACGCCGCCATCGCCCAACAACTCATCACGTTCAACCCGGCGGCCCACGTCGAACTCGAATCCGGCAAGCGGCCGAAGCCCTTGCTCTGGACGGAGGAGCGCGTTCGCCGCTGGCGCGAGACGGGCAACCTGCCGAGTTCCGTCATGGTGTGGACGCCGGCGCAGTTCGGTGTCTTCCTCGACGCCGCCGAGGGCGACCGCCTCTACCCGTTCTTCCACCTCGTCGGAACCCGCGGCCTGCGGCGCGGTGAGGGCGTCGGCCAGGAATGGACGGACATCGACCTGGAGGCGGGGCTGATCACTCCCGCCAAGGAGATCGTGGTGGACGGCTGGGCCCCGTACGAGTCCGAGCCCAAGACCGACGGCAGCGCGGGCACGATCGCGCTCGACAGCCTGAATCTGGCCGTCCTGCGGGCCCACAAGGCCCGGCAGGATGCGGAGCGCCTGGCATGGGGCTCCGCGTGGCAGGACACGGGCAAGGTCTTCACACAGGAGGACGGTTCGCCCCTGCACCCGGAAACTGTTTCCGAGACCTTCCGCCGCATTCTGGCGTCCACGGATCTTCCGCCGATCACGCTCCGCGATCTGCGGCACGTCGCGGCCACCCTGACCCATGGAGGCGGCGGGGACATCCACACGGTGAAGGAGGTCCTGCGCCACTCGACCATCGCCCTGACGTCGGACACGTACACGAGCCTGCTGCCCGAGCTCGATCGTGAGATAGCCGAGAAGGCGGCGCAGCTCGTTCCGAGGGCCCGCCGGATAACGCCTATTGGCGAGGGCTCCGGCGCTCCCGCTCACGCATCGCTCACGCACAAGCCGAAAACGAAGGAACGCCCCGAGCGGCCTGAGCCGATGGGGGCGCTGCCTCGCAGGTCAGAGGAGGTCTCCTCGACCGATGACGGTGGGCCATCAGGGGCTCGAACCCTGAACCAATGGATTAAAAGTCCACTGCTCTGCCAATTGAGCTAATGGCCCGCACCGAGCAGCATAGCCCGAGGAGGTGCCACAGCCCGAAGGCATTAGCCGTGCGGCCGTCCTGCGGGGTGGCGCGGGGCCGCTCGCCGGGGCGTCCGCCTCCCCCAACACGCAGGGCCCGTACGGCACTTGCGTGCGTACGGGCCCTGCGTCATCGCTGTCGCTCAGCGTCGGCGATCAGCCGTTGCGCTTCCAGCGCGGCTTGTCCTCGCGGCGGCCGAAGGAGCCGGTCGTGGCGCCACGGTGGTCGTCACGACGGCCGTAGGGGCGGTCGCCGCCGGCGCGGTGGCCCCCGGCGGCGGGACGGCCACCGGAGCGGTCGTCACGGTTGAAGGGACGGTCGCCGCCGCCGGAGCGGTAGCCGCCGGAGGTACGGCCGGCGGGGCGGTCGTCACGGTTGAACGGGCGGCTGGGACGGTCGCCGCGGTCGCGGTTGAAGCCGCCGCGGTCGTCACGGCGGTCGAAGGAACGCCCACCGGAGCGGTCGTCACGACGGTCACGGTTGAACCCGCCACGCTCGCCACCACGGTCATCGCGGCGGTCGAAGGAACGCCCACCGGAGCGGTCGTCACGACGGTCACGGTTGAACCCGCCACGCTCGCCACCACGGTCGTCACGGCGGTCGAAGGAACGGCCGCCCGAGCGGTCGTCACGACGGTCACGGTTGAACCCGCCGCGGTCGCCACCACGGTCACGGTTGAAGCCACCGCGGTCGTCGCGGCGGTCACCACGGTCGAAGGAACGGCCACCGGAGCGGTCGTCACGGCGGTCGCGGCGGTCGAAGTTGCCCCGCTCGTCGCGGCGCTCGTCCGACCCGGTGCTCTGGGCCGGTACGGCAACCTCGGCAGCGGCCTCGGCCTCGGCGGTCTCCGCGGCGGCGGCCAGCGCCTCCGCCGGGTCCTCGCCACGCTCGCGGGCGGCGCGGGCGGTCAGCCGGTCGGCCTCCTCGCGCAGCTCGGTGGCGCGGCGCTGCAGGCGCTCCAGCTCGCGGGTGAGCTCGCTCACCTCACGCTCGGCCTGCTTGGCGGAGTTGTTGGCCGACTCGGCCTGGACCTCGGTGAGCGAACGCGCGCCGGTGATCCGGGCGACGTCCTCGTCGAAGGCGCCGGAGCCGCCGACGATGTGGCGCGAGGCGTCCACGCCCGCGTCCTCCATCAGACGGAAGATCTGCCGGCGCTGGTGCGGCAGCGACAGCGAGACGACCGTGCCGGACTGGCCGGCGCGGGCGGTACGGCCCGAGCGGTGCAGGTAGTCCTTGTGGTCACCGGCCGGGTCGACGTTCAGGACCAGGTCGATGCCGTCGACGTGGATACCGCGGGCGGCGACGTCGGTGGCGACCAGCGCGTTGACGTAACCGTCCTTGAAGTCCGCGAGCACCCGGGTCCGCGCGCCCTGCGTCATACCGCCGTGCAGCGCGTCCGCCTTCACACCGGACTCGACGAGCTGCTCGGCGATGCGGTCGGCGCCCAGCTGGGTGCGGACGAAGATGATGGTGCGGCCCTTGCGGGCGGCGATGGCGGCGGTGACCGGCGCCTTGTCCTTCGGCTTCACGACCAGGACGTGGTGGGTCATGGTGGTGACGTTGCCCTGGGCGCTGTCGACCTCGTGGCTGACCGGGTTGGTCAGGTAACGCTTGACCAGGGTGCCGATCTCGTTCTCCATCGTGGCGGAGAACAGCATCCGCTGGCCGCCCTGGGGCACGTGGTCCAGCAGCTCGGTGACCTCGGGCAGGAAGCCCAGGTCGGACATCTGGTCGGCCTCGTCGAGGACCGCGACCTGGACGTTCTCCAGGGAGCAGGCGCCGCGGTTGATGATGTCGCGCAGCCGGCCCGGGGTGGCGACGAGGACGTCGACGCCGCGCTCCAGGGCGTAGATCTGGTTGCCCATGGACGTACCGCCGCAGACGACCTTCATCTTCAGGCCCAGGACGTCGCCGTAGGGCTGGAGGGCGTCCGCGACCTGCATCGCGAGCTCACGGGTCGGGGTGAGGATGACCGCGCGCGGCTTCTTCTTCTCGGTGTGGCCGCCGGCGAGCTGCGCCAGGGTCGGCAGACCGAAGGAGAGCGTCTTGCCGGAGCCGGTGCGGCCGCGGCCGAGGATGTCCTTGCCGGCCAGCGCGTCCGGGATGGTCGCGGCCTGGATCGGGAAGGGGGTGGTGACGCCGTTCTGCGCGAGCTTGCGGACGACGCCCTCGGGCAGTCCGAGGTCGGCGAAGGTGACGGTGTCGGTGTCGGTCTCGGGCGCCTCGTCGGCTGCCGTCACCTCGGGAACCGTCTGCTCATCGTCTGCGGGCATGACGGACTGCTCAGTGGAAATGGACATGCGAAATGCGAAACCTTCCGGAGTCTCGGCACGCGCCCAAACTCCGTGTGTTTCACAACGACCGCCTCTATGCGGTCAGCCACGGCAAGGGAGAGAACGCGCCACGCGGCGCGCTTCTGTTCTGGCGCCGGGCAAATGGGATCAAACGATCTACCACCATACGCACTCCGCCCCCCGAATGGCAAATGGCCTTCTGACCACGCCTTTCCGCCCCGCGCCCGGCACGCTCAACCGCCCCGCCGTGAACCCCTCATGCCCGGCCCTCCGCCGGTTCCTACCGAGGGGCCCTCCCGGACCTACGCCGTCCTACGCCTCGTCCCCGTACACGTCCGACTGCGACGCCACCGGCGAGACGGGCGACGGCCCGGACGCCTGGGTGCTCGGCGGCGTCGCGGGGGTGGTCGGCGGCGAGGACGGCTGTGCGGGAGGCGTGGCGGGGGTGGTCTGGGCCGGCGGAGTGGCCGGGCGGTCGGGGTGGGAGGGCGAGGGCTGGGCGTGCCCGGGACGGCCGCCGTGCCCACCGCCGTGGCCCGCTCCCGCGCCGGGCTCGGGGCCCGACGGCTGCACCGGACGGGACGGAGCGCCGGGCTCGGACGGTGTCGGTTCCGCGCTCTGTGACTCCTCGGCTTCCTTGTCGTCGCCGCCCGCCGGGTGCGCCGCGCCGCCGCGCCCCATCCGCCGCGGACCGTCGCCGCGGCCGTCGACGGACACCCCGCCGGGACCGTGCACCCCGTCCTTCGCGCCGTGCCGCGCCGTACTGCCGGACGGCTTCGGCTGTTCCGGATCGCTCACGCTCATGCAGCCGGCCAGCGAGAAGGCCAAGGCGGAAACGGTCACGGCCGCGGCGGCACGGGAGCGCATCCGGCCCGTCGGGGGTCGGGTGGAGGGGACAGGGGCAGGGGACGACGACGGGGACGGTGTCGGCATCGGGGACGAGTGGCGGTAAGGGCTCGGGCGCACGGCGGGACCTCCGGATCCGGAGCGCAGGGACAGCGGCACGGACGCCCTGCCCAACTCCCGCCGCCCGCCCGAGGACACGCGCGACACCCGGCGGATCGCGCCGGGTGCGCCTCCGGGGACGCCCCGGCAGGCCCGCGGGCCCACCGGAAGGGACCGCCGCGGCGGGCCGGCACGTCCGGCGCCGCCCTCCCGTACGTCCGGCCCCTAGCCGTACCCGAGCGCATGCAGCCGCTCGTCGTCGATCCCGAAGTGGTGCGCGATCTCATGAACGACCGTCACCTCGGTCTCCGCGACCACGTCCTCGCGGGTGTCGCACATCCGCAGGGTCGGCCCCCGGTAGACGGTGATCCGGTCCGGCAGCACACCGGCGTACCACTCCCCGCGGTCGGTCAGCGGCGTCCCCTCGTACAGCCCGAGCAGCCCGGGGTCGTCGGCCGGGGGTTCGTCCTCGACGAAGACCGCCACGTTGTCCATCAGCCGGGTCAGCTCCGGCGGGATCCGGTCCAGGGCCTCGGCGACCAGTTCCTCGAACTCCTCGCGCGTCATTTCCAGCACACCACCATTCTCCGCCACCCGGCCCCCCACCGATCGTCACGGAGCGCCCGCCGCACCGCAGCCCAACCGGAAGCCGCCGCTCCCCGCTTAACGGCGTCGCGGTGGGGCATACGGGACCAATGGCCCGCGCCGCGCGCTCCCGGACACCGCACCCCGACCGCTCGCAACGCCCCCCGCACCGGCTGCTGCCCGCCGTATCCGACGGCGTACGAGCACTGCCCGCAGCCGTCCGCCGTGCCTACCGCTCCCGCCGTACGGCCGCCCCCACCGCCACCCTGCCCGACGGTGCTCCGCGCCGCCCCGTACGCTCCGCCCTCGGCCTGATGGCCGTCACCGTCCTCGGTGCCTGGCTGGGGCTGCTGCTGATCGGCAGCCTCCGCGTCCCGGTCGGCCCGATGGACACCAGCATGGCGCTGCGCCCCTCACTGACCGGCGGCACCAGGATCACCGTCGCGCCGCTCGGCGACCTGGAACTGAGCAGCCACTACGCACCCGTCCGGCTCGATGTGGACGTCGACCGGCTGGACCCGGTCCGTTCCCAGGCGCTGGTCGACCACCCCGAGCGGTTCGCCGGCCTGCAGGACGAGGTCACCCGCGACGTCATCCACGGCGCCCTGCGGCTCGCGCTGCACTCCTGCGTCGCCGTGGCGTCCGGCGCCACCGCGCTGAGCCTGGCCGTGCACCGGCGCCCGCGCCGCGCACTGGCCGCCGGCGGGCTGGCGCTCACCCTGCTCGCCGCCTGTGCGGGCACCGCGTACGCCACCTGGAACCCCCGCTCCGTACTGGAGCCGAAGTTCTCCGGACTGCTCTCCTCAGCCCCGTCCGTGGTCGGCAACGCCCGCAGCATCGTCAGCGAATTCCACGTCTACCAGAAGGAGTTGGCGCGCCTGGTGACCAACGTCACCAAGCTCTACGACGCCACCTCGACGCTGCCCGCGTACCAGCCGGACCCCACCACCCTCCGCGTCCTGCACGTCTCGGACATCCACCTCAACCCCGGCAGCTGGGGGATCATCGCCTCCCTGGTGAAGCAGTACCGGATCAACGTGATCGTCGACACCGGCGACACCATGGACCACGGCTCGGCCGCCGAGAACCACTTCCTGGACCCGGCCTCTTCCCTCGGCGCCCCGTACGTCTGGGTGCGCGGCAACCACGACTCGCGCACCACCCAGCGGTATCTGACCCACCGCAAACACGTCACGGTCCTCGACAACGGAGACGTCACCCGGATCGCCGGCGTACGGATCGCGGGCGTCGGCGACCCGCAGTTCACCCCGGACCGCTCCGTGGTGGCGGCCGGTGACCCCGCCGAGCGCACCGCCGGCGGCCGCCTCGCCGACGCTCTGCGCACCCAGCGGCTGGCCGGCACCCCCGTCGACATCGCACTGGCCCACAACCCCGCCGCCGCGACCGAGGCGGACGGCTTGACGCCGCTCGCCCTCGCCGGCCACCTCCACCACCGGGAGAACACCACACTCCCCCAGGGCACCCGGCTGATGGTCGAGGGCTCCACGGGCGGCGGCGGCCTGCGCGCGGTGCAGAACAAAAAGCCCGCGCCGGTCCAGGCGTCGGTGCTCTATCTGGACCGGAAGACCAAACGGCTGCAGGCCTGGGACGAGATCACCCTGGGCGGCCTGGGCCTGTCCCGGGCCGAGGTCAGTCGCCATCTCCCCCGTGAGAACCGGCCCGGCGCCACGCCGTCCCCCTCCCCTCCGCTTCACTCCACCGGCCCGCCGTCCGGCCCCTCGGCAGGCCACCTTTCCCGCCCAGCCAGGAACTCTTCCGACGGCACCGGGTAAACCGTTTTGGCGAACGGTCCTCCCATCCCATATGCTTCTCACGTCCCCGACGGCGCCGGTAACGACGCCAAGGTGGCCACCAGCCCTCATCGTCTAGTGGCCCAGGACGCCGCCCTTTCAAGGCGGTAGCACGGGTTCGAATCCCGTTGGGGGCACGCATTACCGTGTGGGAGACTGGTTCACGCCGGTTTCGCACAATGCAAGGTCCTGTGGAGCAGTTTGGAGTGCTCGCCACCCTGTCAAGGTGGAGGCCGCGGGTTCAAATCCCGTCAGGACCGCTGCGGCTGGGTAGCTCAGTTGGTACGAGCGATCGCCTGAAAAGCGATAGGTCGCCGGTTCGACCCCGGCCCCAGCCACACCTTTTGGAAGAAGGCCCCGATTCATCGAATCGGGGCCTTCTTCATTTCTGTCCGGCCCCGTCGCGCTCGCTCTGCGGATGCCAGAAGATCAGCCGGGCACCACCGCTGATCACCGCCGTCGCCCCCAGGCCCAGCGCCATCCGCAGCAGCCGGACATTTCCGTCCCAGTCGTGCGGCGCGCCGAAGACGAGCCAGGCGGCGAAGGCGATACCGGCGGCCATCAGGGCCGCGCCGGCCACTCGTCGTATTCCGTTGTCCATGCGGTCATCCTCATGCACCCGCGAAGGCGCCGGAAACCGGTTTTTGCGGTGGCCCCCGCGCCGGCCCGGGGCCCGTGAGCCGCCCTGCGCGGGCAAATGGTTCGCCAGTCGTTTACGCGAGGTGAGATCCTGGGGGACGTATGTCCAGTCAGCCTGCCTCCGCCCTGCCCGACGGCACCGCTCCCACCCTGCCCGATCTGCTGCAGCGTCTGCCCGAGCTGATGCTGCGCGACCAGCAGCGGCTGGGGCGCCGGCTCGACGGCGCGCGCCGGATCCGTAAGCCCGATGCCCGGGCTGCCGTGCTCGCCGAGATCGCCGGCGGCATCGACGAGGCGGAGCTGCGGGTGGCCCAGCGCCGCGCCGCGGTGCCCGGGATCACGTACCCCGAAGAGCTGCCGGTCAGCCAGAAGAAGGACGAGATCCTCGCCGCGATCCGCGACCACCAGGTCGTGATCGTCGCCGGTGAGACCGGCTCCGGCAAGACGACGCAGATCCCCAAGATCTGCCTGGAGCTCGGCCGGGGCGTCCGGGGCCTGATCGGGCACACCCAGCCGCGCCGGATCGCGGCCCGTACGGTCGCCGAGCGGGTGGCCGAGGAGCTGAAGACCCCGCTGGGTGAGGCGGTCGGCTGGAAGGTCCGCTTCACCGACCAGGTCGGCGGCGACACCCTGGTCAAGCTGATGACGGACGGCATTCTGCTCGCCGAGATCCAGACGGACCGGGAGCTGCGCCAGTACGACACGATCATCATCGACGAGGCACACGAGCGCAGCCTCAACATCGACTTCATCCTCGGCTATCTGGCCCAGCTGCTGCCCCGGCGCCCGGACCTCAAGGTCGTGATCACCTCCGCGACCATCGACCCGGAGCGGTTCGCGCGGCATTTCGGCAGCTTCGCATCCGTAGGGGCGGCGCCGGACCGCACCGGCTCCGCGGCCGGGAGCGACGAGGAGACGAAGTCGAGCGCACCGGTCGTCGAGGTCTCCGGCCGTACGTATCCGGTGGAGGTGCGCTACCGCCCGCTGCTGGAGGAGGGCGGCCAGGACGCGGACCGCGATCAGATCACCGCGATCTGCGACGCCGTGGACGAGCTCCAGTCCGCCGGGCCCGGCGACATCCTGGTCTTCCTCTCCGGCGAGCGGGAGATCCGCGACACCGCGGACGCACTCAACAAGAAGGCCCTCCCGTTCACCGAGGTCCTCCCGCTGTACGCGCGGCTGTCGCACGCCGAGCAGCACCGCGTCTTCCAGCGGCACACGGGCAGACGCATCGTGCTGGCCACGAACGTCGCCGAGACCTCGCTGACCGTCCCCGGCATCCGGTACGTCATCGACCCGGGTATGGCCCGGATCTCCCGCTACAGCTACCGCACCAAGGTCCAGCGGCTGCCCATCGAGCCGATCTCGCAGGCCAGCGCCAATCAGCGCAAGGGCCGCTGCGGCCGTACCAGCGACGGCATCTGTATCCGCCTCTACTCCGAGGACGACTTCCTCTCCCGCCCCGAGTTCACGGACGCGGAGATCCTCCGTACCAATCTCGCCTCCGTCATCCTGCAGATGACCGCGGCCGGCCTCGGTGACATCGAGAAGTTCCCCTTCATCGACCCGCCGGACCGCCGCAACATCAAGGACGGCGTCGATCTGCTCAGCGAGCTCGGCGCGCTGGACACCCAGCAGAAGGACCCCAAGAAGCGGCTGACGCCGATGGGCCGCAAGCTGGCCCAGCTGCCGGTCGACCCGCGGCTGGCGCGGATGGTGCTGGAGGCGGACCGCAACGGCTGCGTCCGGGAAGTCATGGTCATCGCGGCGGCGCTGTCCATCCAGGACCCGCGCGAACGGCCCGCCGACAAGCAGCAGCAGGCCGATCAGCAGCACGCCCGCTTCAAGGACGAGAGCTCCGACTTCCTCGCGTTCCTCAACCTCTGGCGCTATGTCCGCGAGCAGCAGCGGGAGCTGTCCTCCTCCGCCTTCCGCCGGATGTGCCGCAGCGAGTTCCTGAACTATCTGCGGATACGCGAGTGGCAGGACATCTACTCCCAGCTGCGGTCGGTCGCCAAGACCATGGGCATCCACCTCAGCGAGGAGGACGCGGCGCCGGACCATATCCACACCTCCCTGCTTTCCGGTTTGCTTTCGCATATCGGCCTCAAGGACACCGACGCCAAGAACGAGTATCTGGGCGCCCGCAGCGCCAAGTTCGCGGTGTTCCCCGGCTCCGCGCTCTTCAAGAAGGCGCCGCGCTGGGTGATGTCGGCGGAGCTGGTCGAGACGTCCCGCCTGTGGGCGCGGGTGAACGCGAAGATCGAGCCGGAATGGATCGAACCGCTCGCCCAGCATCTGGTGAAACGCAGCTACAGCGAGCCGCACTGGGAACAGAAGATGGCCGCGGTGATGGCCTACGAGCGGGTGACGCTCTACGGCGTCCCGATCGTCGCCCAGCGCAAGATCTCCTACGGCCGGATCGATCCGGAGACCTCGCGCGACCTGTTCATCCGCAACGCCCTGGTCGAGGGCGACTGGCGCACCCACCACCAGTTCTTCCATGACAACCGCAAACTCCTCGGCGAGGTAGAGGAGTTGGAGCACCGCGCCCGGCGCCGCGACATCCTCGTGGACGACGAGACGCTCTTCGACTTCTACGACCAGCGCCTCCCGGCCGATGTGGTCTCCGGGGCGCACTTCGACGCCTGGTGGAAGAAGAAGCACCGGGAAGAACCGGAGCTGCTGAACTTCGAGCACTCGATGCTCATCAACGAATCCGCCGAAGCCGTCACGAAGGACGACTATCCGGATTCCTGGCGGCAGGGAAAGCTGAAGTTCAAGGTCACCTACCAGTTCGAGCCGGGCGCGGACGCGGACGGCGTGACCGTCCACATCCCCCTCCAGGTCCTCAACCAGGTCACCGCCGAGGGCTTCGACTGGCAGATCCCGGGCCTGCGCGAGCAGTTGGTGACGGAGCTGATCCGGTCGCTGCCCAAGCCGATCCGGCGCAACTACGTCCCCGCGCCGAACTTCGCCGCCCGCTTCCTGGACTCCACCGTCCCCTTGCAGGGCGCCCTGACGACCTCTCTGGCGGCCGGCCTGCAGCGGATGGTGGGCGTACCGGTCGAGGCCGCGGACTTCGACACCGGCAAGGTTCCCGACCACCTCAAGATCACCTTCCGGGTGGTCGACGAGCGGCGCCGCAAGCTCGCCGAGGCCAAGGACCTGGAGGCGCTGCGGCTGCAGCTCAAGCCGAAGACCAGGGCGGCCATCTCCAAGGCCTTCGAGCAGGCCGCCGAGCGGCCCGCCGGGGGCAGCGCGGGCGAGGGCCGGACGGCCGGCCCCGAGCAGCGCACCGGCCTGACGTCCTGGACGATCGGCACCCTGCCGCGCACCTTCGAGACCCGCCGCGCGGGCCAGCCGCTCAAGGCGTACCCGGCGCTGGTGGACGAGGGCAGCAGCGTCGCCGTACGCCTCTTCGACACCGAGGCCGAGCAGCTCACCGCGATGTGGGCGGGCACCCGCCGGCTCATCCTGCTCAACATCCCCACCAACCCGGCCAAGTTCGCCCAGGACAAGCTGAGCAATCAGCAGAAGCTGGCGCTGTCCCGTAATCCGCACGGCTCCATCGCGGCGCTCTTCGAGGACTGTGTGACGGCCGCCGCCGACCGCCTGATCGCGGCCCGGGGCGGGCCGGCGTGGGACGAGGAGTCCTTCCGGAAGCTCTTCGACGCGGTCCGCGCCGACCTGGTGGACGTCACCCTGAAGACCATCCAGCAGGTGCAGGAGGTGCTGGCCGCCTGGCAGGCCTGCGAGCGCCGGCTGAAGGAGACGACGTTCCCCTCCCTGCTGCCGTCGCTCACGGACGTCAAGGAGCAGCTGGCGGCGCTGATCCGGCCGGGCTTCGTGACGGCGCACGGCGCCAAGCGGCTCCCGGACCTGATGCGCTATCTGGTGGCCGCCGATCGCCGTCTGCAGCAGCTGCCCACCAACGCCGAGCGGGACCGCACCCGCATGGCGAAGGTGAAGGAGATGCAGGACGAATACGCCTGGCTGCTGGAGCAGTTCCCGCAGGGCCGCCCGGTGCCGGCGGCGGCCCGGGAGATCCGCTGGATGATCGAGGAGCTCCGGGTGAGCTACTTCGCCCACGCCCTGGGGACCGCGTATCCGGTCTCCGACAAGCGCATCGTGAAGGCCGTGGACGCCGCCGCGCCGTAGGAACCAGGGCCACCGGTATCGAGTTCGACCGCACCCCCTGACCTGCTGTACAGTCTTGCTTCGCAGCCCGCCGCAAGCGGAAAGCACACGCAAGGTCCTGTGGAGCAGTTTGGAGTGCTCGCCACCCTGTCAAGGTGGAGGCCGCGGGTTCAAATCCCGTCAGGACCGCATTTTTTACGGCCCGCACCTCTCCGGTGCGGGCCGTTCTGCTGTCCGGCCCCGGCCGCGTCGCGCCGGCCGCCTTCAGCCAGAGCACATTCCGTCAGGAGCCCCCTCCCGCGGCCCGCGCCTCCCTCCGGTACCGGCCGCGTCGCCGTCCGGCCCCCACACCCTTCGGACCGCGGGCCGTACCTCCGTCCACGTCTCCCGGGACACGAGCCGTAGCGCTGCCTGCTCTCCCCCCTCCTCGCCGCATGCGCTCCGTAGCCGGTTTGCGGCCCGCTGTATTGACGCCGGCACGTACCGCCGGTACCCACGGAGGAAGGGTGCGGGGCAGGGAGGGGTGCGTGATGAGCTCAGCGGTACGGCACGAGACCAGGGCGCTGCTGCGGGCCCACCTGGCAGCCGCCACGGGCTACCGCCATCTGACGCGGCACTGCCCCATCTGCCACCAGCTGCTACGGCTCGCCATGGAGCCGCACACGGCCCCCTCCGGGCCTCCGGCGCCCGGGTCCGCTCCCGAACCGTCCCCGGCCCGCTGCGAGCCGCCGGCGGCCGAGGACGAAAGTCCCGCGGCCCGGTGACCAATTGCCGCGTGTCCCGGCGGCTGCGCTCTGACAGCCTGTGAAGTGTGGCGGGTGCCGCTCTCTATCGCAGCGGACGTATCGCCTTCAAGCGCCGCGTAGTGTGACGGGTGTCACCGAACAAGTTTGGCGAGATGCGGAACTTACCACCGCCCTACAACCAGTCAATTTAATATATGCAATTGCACCACCCATGAACGGGTCCGAAACGGAGGCGCCAAGTCCGCACGGAAAGACCCCCACAGGCCCCGTGAAGGCACCCTGACCGGCATCCGAGAGGGCGCCGGCGCCAGGCCGACCCGAGCGCCCCGAGGGGCCCTGGAGCGGGCGCACGCAAAAAAATCGCGCTGGACCCGGCGGAGTCCAGCGCGATCGATGACGTACCCAGGTGGAGCGGGTGTGGGGCCCGTTGGGGCAGGCGCCGCGTCATATGGAGCTATGTGAAGCGTGGTGGTGCAAAGCAGGCATTTTCGGGTTGGGGGCCCCGAAAACAGCCTGGTTATGCGGTTATTCAGGCCTCGCTGCGCTGCTGCGGAATGCCCGCGAGCAGTGCGCGGACCTCAGCCTCGCGGTAACGCCGGTGTCCACCGAGCGTACGGATGGACGTGAGCTTGCCTGCCTTGGCCCAGCGGGTCACCGTCTTCGGGTCCACGCGGAACATCGTGGCAACCTCGGCGGGGGTAAGCAGCGGCTCGGCGTCAGGGGTGCGAGCGGTCATGAGCGGCCTCCTCGGGAGAACCGAACCATCACGGTTCTTTCCTCTAAATTCTGCACCTTGACCCACGTTGCCCGAAATGGCGGACGCGGGCCGAGTCGGTTATAGGACGAACGGCTTGTCCTCGGCACTACAACTACACCATCTGTCCAGCCACGTCGGCCAAACCGATGGAATTGCCCTCTCAGGTGTTCAACCTCGGCGGATGCCGATGGACCGTGCCATAGCGGACAGTCACACGGCCGTGACGATCAGTCACAACGTGCTCAGCCGCCACGAGACCCCTCAAGGAACGCAATACCGATCTATCCGCCCTTAGTTGGACGGAAGGAGCCCAGGTCGGGCTCCTTGTCCTATTTTGGCACGAGGGTATGGCTTGGGAGCAAGACCCGAAGTCAGTGCTTTAGGTCACGCTTGAGGCAATCGCCCGGATCAGGACCTACGTCCTTTACCGCCCCACCACCGGAAAGCGTACGCAGCGCTTCCGCGCCGTGAACCCCTGGACGTCCGCCGGCCCTCAGCTGGAGAACTGGCGCTCGCGCACCGCCCGCCACCGCTGGGAAAGCTTCTCGTACGCGACACCGGCCCGCTCGCCGTCCCCGTCGCGCAGCGCCGCCAGGCCCTCCGCCACCTCCGCGGCGGAACGGTCCTCGGCGAGCTGCCCCTCGGGCACCGCGTGCACCAGCCCTCCGTAGTCCAGCTCCACGAGCGAACGCGGGTGGAATTCCTCGAGCCAGCGCCCCACATCTACCAGGCCCTCGATCAGCGGCCCCTCTTCCAGCGCGTCCCGCAGCGTACGCAGCGCCCGCGCGACCCGGCGTCTGGCCTGGACCATCGGCGTCCGGTAACGCATCACAGGCGCCTGGTCACTCTTCGCGTACTCCCGCTCGTCGTCGTCGAAGAGCACGAACCAGCGGACCGGGACGTGCCAGGTCGCGCCGCGGATCCAGGGCCGGGCGTCCGGGTTGCGCTCGCGCCAGCGCTCGTAGTCGGTGGCCGCCTGGAGCCGGACCACCGGGGGCAGCGCCGCATCCAGCACCGACGCCGGCAACAGCTCGGTCAGCTCCTCCAGGGCCTGCCAGCCGCGCAGCCGGGTGCGCCACGGGCACACGCACGTCACCTCGTCCACGACGGCGACGAAGGCGTCCGCGCTCTCATGGACCGGCACCGGCACCGGCGGTGTCGCCAGCAGATCGGCCAGCGCCCGGCGCTGCTCGTCCTGGGCGGTCGGGGTGTCCTCCCGCTTGGCATAGCGCGCCCAGTAAGAGCGCTCCGGCTCGGGGAATGCAGCCAGCGGCTCATAGACCCGTAGATATGCCATGTACGGGACCTTCACCGACGACGCCAGGGCCACGCCCGCTCCTTCAAAGGGGGAATCCGCCGCCGGGGGCTCCCGAAGGCCCCCGCCGGCCTGCGATACGACCAGATCGTCCCATGCCCGTCCCCCGGGAGAGGGTGATCCTCGGCACCCGACGGATCAACCGGCCCGGCAGGTCTTACGCTCTTGTCAACCGGCCCTCCCCACCCGCTGGAGGGCATCCCTCGCGACCTATGGGAGTCACCACAGTGACTGACGTACGTCCGGCCCCCGCCGGCACCGACGGCGGCGTTCTGCACACCCTGTTCCGATCGGAGCAGGGGGGCCATGAGCAGGTCGTTCTCTGCCAGGACCGTGCCAGCGGCCTCAAGGCCGTGATCGCCATCCACAGCACCGCTCTGGGCCCCGCCCTCGGCGGTACCCGCTTCCATGCCTACGCCTCCGAGGAGGAGGCCGTGCTGGACGCCCTCAACCTGTCGCGCGGCATGTCCTACAAGAACGCCCTCGCCGGACTGGACCACGGCGGCGGCAAGGCCGTGATCATCGGTGACCCCGATCTGGTCAAGACCGAGGAACTCCTGCTCGCCTACGGCCGGTTCGTGGCCTCCCTCGGGGGCCGCTACGTCACGGCCTGCGACGTCGGCACCTACGTCGCCGACATGGACGTCGTGGCCCGGACGAACAAGTGGACCACCGGCCGCTCCCCCGCCAACGGCGGCGCCGGCGACTCCTCCGTCCTGACCGCCTACGGCGTCTTCCAGGGCATGCGCGCCTCGGCCCAGCACGCCTGGGGCGATCCGACGCTGCGCGGCCGCAAGGTAGGCATCGCGGGCGTCGGCAAGGTCGGCCACCTCCTTGTGGAACACCTCCTCCAGGACGGCGCCGAGGTCGTGATCACGGACGTGCGCAGCGACTGTGTCGACCGGGTGCGCACCGCGCATCCGCAGGTCACCGCCGTCGCCGACACCGAGGAACTGATCCGCACCGAGGGGCTGGACGTCTATGCGCCGTGCGCGCTGGGCGGTGCGCTGAGCGATGAGTCGGTGCCGGTGCTGACCGCGACGGTGGTGTGCGGCGCCGCCAACAACCAGCTCGCGCACCCCGGTGTCGAGAAGGACCTGTCCGACCGCGGCATCCTCTACGCGCCCGATTACGTCGTGAACGCCGGCGGCGTCATCCAGGTGGCCGACGAGCTGCACGGCTTCGACTTCGACCGCTGCAAGACCAAGGCGGCGAAGATTTTCGACACCACGCTCGCGATATTCGCGCGTGCGAAGGCCGACGGCATTCCGCCCGCCGCGGCCGCGGACCGTCTGGCCGAGCAGCGGATGGCGGAGGCGCGGCGGCGCGCCTGACCGAGCGGGAACGTCCGGGCGAAACAGCCGGGAGGGCCGGGACGGCCGGAAAGACAGCCTTGCGCGGCCCGCCGCGGGCGGTCGGGGGAGACATCCCTCACCACCCGTCGGCGGGTCGCCGTACAGGACAGGTTAAAATCGCAGTTGACCAGCGGGGACGGGGCACCTTGCAGGTCGTGCCGAGCGGCGGGTGATGCGGGCGACGTACCGTATGGCCGCGGAAGCAGGTACCGTTAAAGCCCTACGGGCCGGTCTCTCTGTCGAGAGCCCGCTCTGATCCATGAACGCGTGTCAAGACTCTGGGGCCATCGAGCCCCGTCATTGAGGGGGTCGACCCATGGGGCGCGGCCGGGCCAAGGCCAAGCAGACAAAGGTCGCCCGCCAGCTGAAGTACAGCAGCGGTGGGACGGATCTCTCACGACTGGCCGACGAGCTGGGTGCATCACCGTCGAACCAGCAGCCTCCGAACGCAGAGCCGTTCGAGGATGACGAGGACGACGACCCGTACGCACGGTACGCAGAGCTGTACAACGACGACGATGAGGACGAGGGCGACTCGTCCCAGCAGCGTCGTCGCGCTTGACGTTCTGCGCTCGCGGCACCCGCAACAGCATCGCGGACCCGGTCCTGGGCATTGCCCGGACCGGGTTCTGTGCTGCCCGGATGACGGCGGGTGGGGCGTTGGCTGCGCACCGCATGACGACGGGTGCGGGCGCCGCACCGGTGGTTGCCGGTGCGGGCGCCTGCCCGGTCGGGCTGCTCAGCTCGCGTAGTCACCGGTCAGGGTCACAGCCTCTGCGTGGTCACCGCGGTCGACGATCTCACCGCTGACCCAGGCGTCCACTCCGCGGTCGGCGAGCGTGGTCAGGGCGGCCTGCACCGACTCCTGCGGGACGACGGCGATCATGCCGACGCCCATGTTCAGGGTCTTCTCCAGCTCCAGGCGCTCGACCGCTCCGGCCGAGCCGACCAGGTCGAAGACCGGCCCCGGCGTCCAGGTGCCGCGGTCGACCGTGGCGTGCAGACCGTCCGGGATCACCCGCGCGAGGTTGTTGGCGAGGCCGCCGCCGGTGATGTGCGAGAAGGCGTGCACCTCGGTCGTGCGGGTCAGTGCCAGACAGTCCAGCGAGTAGATCTTGGTGGGCTCCAGGAGCTCCTCGCCGAGCGTGCGGCCGAACTCCGGGATCTCCCGGTCCAGGGCCATTCCCGCGCGGTCGAACAGGACGTGGCGGACCAGCGAGTACCCGTTCGAGTGAAGCCCGGAGGACGCCATGGCGATCACCGCGTCGCCCGTACGGATGCGATCCGCGCCCAGGACCTGGTCGGCCTCGACGACGCCCGTGCCGGCGCCGGCCACATCGAACTCGTCCGCGCCCAGCAGCCCCGGGTGCTCCGCGGTCTCGCCGCCGACCAGCGCGCAGCCGGCGAGCACACAGCCCTCGGCGATGCCCTTGACGATCGCGGCGACCCGCTCGGGGTAGACCTTGCCGACGCAGATGTAGTCGGTCATGAACAGCGGCTCGGCGCCGCAGACGACCAGGTCGTCGACGACCATGCCGACGAGGTCGTGGCCGATGCTGTCGTAGACGCCCATCTTGCGGGCGATGTCGACCTTGGTGCCGACGCCGTCGGTCGCCGAGGCGAGCAGCGGGCGCTCGTACCGCTTGAGGACGGAGGCGTCGAAGAGGCCGGCGAAACCGCCCAGGCCGCCGACGACCTCGGGGCGGGTGGCCTTCTTCACCCACTCCTTCATGAGGTCCACGGCGCGGTCGCCGGCTTCGATGTCGACGCCCGCGGCTGCGTAGCTGGCACCGGAGGATTCAGCGGACATGGCTGAGAACTTTCCTGTCGTGTGTGGACGAGCTCTACGGGCGACGCAGCGCGTCGGCGCCGCCGACCCCGGCGGTGAGCGTCTGGACGCCGTCCACATCGGACTTCGTCCGGCTCGCGGTCTCCGACTCCAGGAGGTGCTTGCCCAGCAGATCCGGGTCGGGCAGCTCCATCGGGTACTCGCCGTCGAAGCAGGCGCGGCACAGATTCGGCTTGGCGATCGTGGTCGCCTCGATCATGCCGTCGATGGAGATGTACGCGAGGGAGTCGGCGCCCAGGGACTTGCCGATCTCCTCGACCGACAGCCCGTTGGCGATCAGCTCGGCGCGGGTGGCGAAGTCGATGCCGAAGAAGCACGGCCACTTGATCGGCGGGGAGGAGATCCGGATGTGGACCTCGGCCGCGCCGGCCTCGCGGAGCATCCGTACGAGCGCGCGCTGGGTGTTGCCGCGGACGATCGAGTCGTCGACGACCACCAGGCGCTTGCCGCGGATGACTTCCTTGAGGGGGTTGAGCTTGAGGCGGATGCCGAGCTGGCGGATGGTCTGCGAGGGCTGGATGAAGGTCCGGCCGACGTAGGAGTTCTTGACCAGGCCCGAGCCGTACGGGATGCCGCTGGCCTCGGCGTACCCGACGGCGGCCGGGGTGCCGGACTCCGGAGTCGCTATCACCAGGTCGGCGTCGGCGGGTGCCTCGGCGGCGAGCTTGCGCCCCATCTCCACCCGGGAGAGGTACACGTTGCGGCCGGCGATGTCGGTGTCCGGGCGGGCGAGGTAGACGTACTCGAAGACACAGCCCTTGGGACGGGCCTCGGCGAAGCGGCTGCTGCGCAGGCCGTTCTCGTCGATGGCGACCATCTCGCCGGGCTCGATCTCGCGGATGAAGCTGGCGCCGCAGATGTCCAGGGCGGCGGTCTCGGAGGCCACCACCCAGCCGCGCTCCAGGCGGCCCAGGACCAGCGGGCGGATGCCCTGCGGGTCGCGGGCGGCGTAGAGCGTGTGCTCGTCCATGAAGCAGAGCGAGAAGGCGCCCATGACCTTCGGCAGGACGCGCGGGGCGGCCTCCTCGACGGTCAGCGGCTTGCCCTCCTCGTCGACCTGACCGGCCAGCAGGGCCGTGACCAGGTCGGTGTCGTTGGTGGCCGCGACCTGGGTCGCCCGGCCGCCCTCACGGGGCAGCGCGGCGACGAGGTCCGCGAGCTCGGCGGTGTTCACCAGGTTGCCGTTGTGGCCGAGCGCGATGGAGCCGTGCGCGGTGGCACGGAACGTCGGCTGGGCGTTCTCCCACACCGAGGCACCGGTGGTGGAGTAGCGGGCATGGCCCACGGCGATGTGGCCCTGGAGGGAGCCGAGGGAAGTCTCGTCGAAGACCTGGGAAACCAGGCCCATGTCCTTGAAAACGAGGATCTGGGAGCCGTTGCTCACCGCGATGCCCGCGGACTCCTGTCCACGGTGCTGCAGCGCATACAGCCCGAAATAGGTGAGTTTGGCGACCTCTTCACCCGGAGCCCAGACACCGAAGACGCCGCAAGCGTCCTGGGGGCCCTTCTCACCGGGGAGCAGGTCGTGGCTGAGTCGTCCGTCACCACGTGGCACGGCACCGAGTCTAGGGCAGGTCGCGGATTCATCCGAACCGGGGATGACTTTGGATCTGGACGAGTGCATGAACGAGGGGCCGCTCGCCTTGACGTGCCCACGCCCCGCAGGGGGCGGCCCGCCCCCCGGATCCCTTGACTCACCTGGTGCGCGGCCGGGCGCGGGGCGCGGAGCGACGGCCGGGTGGATCTTGCGGCCACGGGAGTGCGTCCCGCTCCGTGTGAGATGCGCGACGCCCCGCGGCCGCCGTCGCTGCGGGCGCCGGACCGTCGCCGCGTCCGGTGCCGGACCCGCCCCCGTCAGCTCAGCAGGGGCAGATATCCGCTGATGTCGGACCGCTCGCCGCTGGCGCTGACGGTCGCCGCGTCCAGCGCCTCGGCCCAGGACGTACGGCCGGTGGCGAGCCGGATCCAGGTCAGCGGGTCGGTCTCGACGACATTGGGCGGGGTGCCGCGGGTGTGCTTGGGGCCCGCCACGCACTGCACCACGGCGAACGGCGGAATCCGGACCTCGACCGACCCGCCGGGCGCCTTGGCCGCCAGCGCGTCGGCCAGCAGCCGGGTGGTGGCGGCCAAGGCCTGGCGGTCGTACGGGATCTTCGCGCCGGTCGCCGCCGCCAGGTCGTCACCGTGCACGACGAGTTCGAGGCAGCGGGTGACCAGATAGTCACCGAGTCGCATCGCACCGGGCCGTACGGCCAGCAGACGGTCGTCGGGCAGCTCGGACAGGATCCGCTCGAACTCGTCGGCGGTGCGGGTCAGCAGCTCCGCCGGATCGTCGCCGGCGGCCAGCTCGCGGGTGCGTTCGTCGATCGCGGCGGCGAACGGCGCGGACGCGAACGGATACTCCTGCAAGGTGGCCTCCGCTCGCGACGGCGTCGGCAGCTCCAGGCTGCGCGCCACGCTGCCCAGGAACATGGCCATGTGCGCCACCAGCTCCCGCACCGTCCAGTCCCCCAGCCGGGTCGGCAGCGCGTACTGCTCGGCGGCCAACTCCCCTACGGCCGTGCGCACATGGGCGAGCTGGACGGCGACGGCGGCACGGGTCCTGGCGGGGTCGTAGCTGCGGGCGCGGGACGTACCGCGGGCGGGAGACATGGTGCCGAGGCTACTGGGGCCGCGGGCCCGCGCGCCGTCGAATTCATGGCAGGAGCCGCGGTCCGCACCATGCGTGCGGGCCGCGGCTCCTTCCGGACGATGATCAGGCGATGAGGCCCGGGATCGTCGCCTCGTGGGCCGCCTTCAGCTCGCTCAGCGGGATGCTGAACTGGCCCTGGATGTCGATCTCGTCGCCGTCGACCACACCGATCCGGGTGGCCGGCAGCCCCCGCGCACCGCACATGTCGGTGAAGCGGAGCTCCTCGCTGCGCGGGACGGCGACGACCGCACGGCCCGCCGACTCGGAGAACAGCAGGACGAAGGGGTCCAGCCCGTCCGGAACCACCACACGGGCGCCCTTGCCGCCGCGCAGGCACGACTCCACCAGGGCCTGGATCAGACCGCCGTCGGAGAGGTCGTGCGCGGCGTCGATCATGCCGTCGCGGGAGGCGGAGATCAGCACCTCGGCCAGCAGCCGCTCGCGCTCCAGGTCCACCTTCGGCGGCAGACCACCGAGGTGCTCGTGCACGACCTGCGACCAGGCCGAACCGCCCAGCTCCTCGCGGGTGTCACCGAGGAGGTAGAGCAGCTGTCCCTCCTCCGCGAAGCCGATCGGCGTACGGCGGTTCACATCGTCGATCACGCCCAGCACCGCGACGACCGGGGTCGGGTGGATCGCCACCTCGCCGGTCTGGTTGTAGAGCGAGACGTTGCCGCCGGTGACCGGCGTGCCAAGGGTCTGGCAGGCGTCCGCGAGACCGCGGGTGGCCTCGGCGAACTGCCACATCACCGCCGGGTCCTCGGGCGAGCCGAAGTTCAGGCAGTCGGAGACCGCCAGCGGCTTCGCCCCGGACGCGGCGACGTTGCGGTACGACTCGGCCAGCGCCAGCTGGGCTCCCGCGTACGGGTCGAGCTTGGTGTAGCGGCCGTTGCCGTCCGTGGCGAGCGCGACACCGAGGTTGGTGTCCTCGTCGATCCGGACCATGCCGGAGTCCTCCGGCTGCGCCAGGACGGTGTTGCCCTGCACGAACCGGTCGTACTGGTCGGTGATCCACGCCTTGGAGGCCTGGTTGGGCGAGGCCACCAGCTGCAGGACCTGCGCGCGCAGCTCCTCGGCGTCGGCCGGGCGGGCCAGCTTGGCGGCGTCGTCGGCCTGGAGGGCGTCCTGCCAGTCGGGGCGCGCGTAGGGGCGCTGGTAGACCGGGCCCTCGTGCGCGACGGTGCGCGGCGGCACGTCCACGATCTGCTCGCCGTGCCAGAAGATCTCCAGCTGCGAGCCGTCCGTCACCTCACCGATGACGGTGGCGATGACGTCCCACTTCTCGCAGATCTCCAGGAAGCGGTCGACCTTGCCGGGCTCGACGATCGCGCACATCCGCTCCTGCGACTCGCTCATGAGGATTTCCTCGGGCGAGAGGGAGGAGTCACGCAGCGGGACGGTGTCCAGCTCGACGCGCATACCGCCGGAACCGGCCGAGGCCAGCTCGCTGGTGGCGCAGGACAGCCCGGCGCCGCCGAGGTCCTGGATACCGGCGACCAGGTCCGCCTTGAAGATCTCCAGGGTGCACTCGATGAGCAGCTTCTCCTGGAAGGGGTCACCGACCTGGACGGCGGGGCGCTTGGCGGGCTTGGTGTCGTCGAAGGTCTCGGACGCCAGGACCGAGACGCCGCCGATGCCGTCGCCGCCGGTGCGGGCGCCGTAGAGGATGACCTTGTTGCCGGCGCCGGAGGCCTTGGCGAGGTGGATGTCCTCGTGCTTCATCACGCCGATGCAGCCGGCGTTGACCAGCGGGTTGCCCTGGTAGCAGGGGTCGAAGACGACCTCGCCGCCGATGTTGGGCAGGCCCAGGCAGTTGCCGTAGCCGCCGATGCCCGCGACCACGCCCGGCAGGACGCGCTTGGTGTCGGGGTGGTCGGCGGCGCCGAACCGCAGCGGGTCGACGACGGCGACCGGGCGGGCGCCCATGGCGAGGATGTCGCGGACGATGCCGCCGACGCCGGTGGCCGCGCCCTGGTAGGGCTCGATGTACGAGGGGTGGTTGTGGGACTCCACCTTGAACGTGACGGCGTAGCCCTGGCCGACGTCGACGACACCGGCGTTCTCGCCGATGCCGACGAGCAGCGCGTCATTCTCGGGGGCCTTCTCGCCGAACTGCTTCAGATGGACCTTGCTGCTCTTGTAGGAGCAGTGCTCGGACCACATGACCGAGTACATGGCGAGTTCGGCGCCGGTGGGACGGCGGCCGAGGATCTCCCGGATGCGCTGGTACTCGTCCTGCTTCAGGCCGAGCTCGGCCCACGGCTGGTCGGTGTCCGGCGTCTCGGCTGCGTGCTTGACGGTGTCGAGGCTGTGCTTAATGGTGCCCTCGCTTCGCTCGGCCATCATGCGTTGACCAGCTTCTTCAGGATCGAGGTGAAGAATCCGAGGCCGTCGGTACGGCCCGTACCGATCAGCGACTCCACGGCGTGCTCGGGGTGCGGCATGAGGCCGACGACATTGCCCGCCTCGTTCGTGATGCCGGCGATGTCACGGAGCGAACCGTTCGGGTTGCCGTCCAGGTAGCGGAAGGCGACCCGGCCCTCGGCCTCCAGCATGTCGAGCGTCCGCTCGTCGGCGACGTACCGGCCGTCGATGTTCTTCAGCGGAATGCTGATCTCCTGCCCGGACGTGTAGTCCGCGGTCCAGGAGGTCTCCGCGTTCTCCACCCGCAGCTTCTGATCACGGCAGATGAAGTGCAGATGGTTGTTGCGCAGCATGGCGCCGGGCAGCAGATGGGTCTCGGTGAGCACCTGGAAGCCGTTGCAGATACCGAGGACCGGCATACCGGCCTTCGCCTGCGCGATCACGGTCTCCATCACCGGCGAGAAACGGGAGATGGCCCCGGCCCGCAGATAGTCCCCGTAGGAGAAACCACCGGGCAGCACCACGGCGTCGACCTGCTTGAGGTCCTTGTCGCGGTGCCACAGCGGCACCGGTTCGGCTCCGGCGACCCGGACCGCGCGCTGGGTGTCGCGGTCGTCGAGCGTGCCGGGGAAGGTGATGACTCCGATCCGCGAGGTCATGAGTCGACCCGCACGGTGAAGTCTTCGATGACGGTGTTGGCGAGGAAGGTCTCGGCCATCTCATGGATGCGAGTGAGGGCGGCGTCGTCGACCGGACCCTCCACCTCAAGTTCGAAACGCTTGCCCTGACGGACGTCGGCGATCCCCTCGAAGCCCAGGCGTGGCAGTGCGCGCTGCACCGCCTGCCCCTGCGGGTCGAGGATCTCCGGCTTGAGCATGACGTCGACTACGACGCGTGCCACTGGCACTCCCGGTGGTGTGGTGCGTAAGGCGGTGTCCTCACAGTACCGTGTTCGAAAATCTACGCGCATAGATATGCGGGACGCCCGATCACGGTCCGGTATCGACAGGAGTGCAGCTCAGGAAAAATTCTCGAAAAGATCCGGGGTCCGGATTGCGGGAAGACACGCTGACAAAATTAACTGGGCTTCACAATGCAATGCCCATCGCTGTACAAATGAAAAAGCATTGATCCCAATCAGCCGGATCCGGAGCATCACCCCATGTCAACAAGGGGTCGCTCCACGAAAGGACCGATATCCGTGGCGCAGCGCGTAGTAGTAACGCTCTCCGATGACATCGACGGAGGAGAAGCCGCAGAGACGGTCGCCTTCGGATTGGACGGGAAGTCGTACGAGATCGACCTCAATCCCGCCAATGCGAAGAAACTGCGCGGTGCCCTCGCTCCGTTCGTCGAGGCCGGCCGCAAGCGGGCCAAGTCCGGCAAGGCCTACCACCGCACCGCGGTGACCCCCGATCCCGCGGCCGTCCGTGCCTGGGCCCGCTCGAACCAGATGGACGTCCCGCCGCGCGGCCGGATCCCGAAGAAGGTGTACGAGGCCTTCAACGCCGCCAATCACTAACCGACTTGCCGGCGTCCCCCGGCCCGGGCGCAGCCGACTTGCACAGCACCCCTACTGATCAGCTAGAGTCTGGAGCACGCCGAGGGGCGAGGCCGACAGGCCGGACCTCACGGAGTCACGCGGGTGTAGCTCAGTAGTAGAGCGCCCCCTTTCCAAGGGGGAGGCGCAGTGTGCAATCCCTGTCACCCGCTCTGACTGCTCGACCAGTCCAATGGATCAGGTAGAGTAGCTGTCGCGCCGCTCGGTGAAAGCCGAGTGGATGCCTGCGGACGTAGCTCAGTTGGTAGAGCGCAACCTTGCCAAGGTTGAGGTCGCGAGTTCGAGCCTCGTCGTCCGCTCAGAATAAGAAGGCCCCGGTCATCACGACCGGGGCCTTCTTCATTTCTCTGCCTCCCTTCACACACTCCGGTCACTTCCCGCACTCCCGGCACCGGCAACCGACATTTGTCCTCGGCTGATGACGGGCCGCACTGACCGGAACCGTGATCCGGCGAAACGCTGGGCTCATGAACATCGGGGGAGAAAATCCTCGCGAGCGGGGGCGGAAGCGCCCCTTGCGGGGGCAGTGTGATCGACGTCACCGGGCTTCGCAGACGCAATGTCGCCGCCGTTCGAACGGCCGGCACTCCGGATCGCGCGGCTGTGCGGCGGGCCGCGACCGGAGTGCCGCTCCGGGCGCGGAACGTGGGGATAACGCCGCGCGGACCGGACGTCAGATCCGCATCCCCGGAAGGGGATTTTCTCCGGATGGCAAAGGGGCGGGGGAAGGCGTGAGGGGAAGTAGGGGACACCGCCTGGGCAATGCCGCGGCGAAAAACTCGGCGCAAACCGGGAGTGTGGCCCGTCTGCTGCCCCTGGCGCAGGCCGAGTTGGTGCTTCCGGGCTGCAACAAGTCCACATCCACCACTTCGTCGGACATCGCGGTCGCCAGGGCGCTCGCGGGGAAAGGGGCGGTCGGCGGAATGGGCCCGGTCGCACCGGACTGTCGGCCGAAACGATGCGGCACGGCGTCTTGATCTTTGCTGTCCACTCCCCCTCGTGGCGCCTATGCCGCACGGCGTGAAGAAAAGGCGCTCCCGCGGCTGTGCACCGGTGAAGTGACGGATGCGGAAATCCTGGCCGGCGCCGCGTTCCTGTCCGAGTTCCTCGTTCCTCGGCTGGATCTGCGGAGGCGGGGGCGGGCAGTGTGGCGGTGTGGCGGTGGCCACATCGTCGCGGGGTGAGGTGCCGGGCTGCTGGGCGGTGATCGTGAGGGCCACGGGCGGGCGGGGCATCGGAGGCGGGCGCTGGAGGCGGCGGTGCGGGGCTTCGTGCCGACGACGGTGTCGACGTAGTGGCCGGCCGGGATCGTCCGCACGGTGTGCGCCGGAAGACGTGGTGCGGGCCCGGAGTTGGCGGCGGAGGCGATCGGTGCCGGGGGCTCGCCGCCAGCCGTTCGGGAGGCCGGACTGGGGGAATGCGCGGTGGCCGGGGCGGCGGTCACGGAGATCGGCCGGCGGGCGTCGTCGTCGCCGGGGACGGTCCGGGAGCACCGCGCGGCGGCGAGCGCGAAGCCGGGCGCGGAGAACTGCCGGGCGGCGGCGCGGCTCGCCCGCCGGCGAGGTTGGCTATAGTGGTCCCCGCACCGCGCGGCGGCGACTGATTTCAGGAGCCTTGTGCGGGGCATGCGGACGTAGCTCAGTTGGTAGAGCGCAACCTTGCCAAGGTTGAGGTCGCGAGTTCGAGCCTCGTCGTCCGCTCAGAAGGGGAAGACCCCGGTCGGTAGAGATATCGGCCGGGGTCTTTTCGTGCGCCCGGGCCCTCGGAGCCCGGGCCGCGTGCGGCTACGACCAGGGAAGACCCGTGAGGCGCTGGTAGGCCTCGGCGTACTTGGCGCGGGTGCTCTCGACGATCTCCGGCGGAAGGGCGGGCGGCGGGAGCTCGCCCGTACGGTCCCAGTCCGCGGCGGGGGAGGTCAGCCAGTCGCGGACGAACTGCTTGTCGAACGACGGCTGGGCGCGGCCCGGCTGCCACAGATCGGCCGGCCAGAAGCGCGAGGAGTCGGGCGTCAGGACCTCGTCGGCCAGGGTCAGCCGCTCCCCGTCGAAGCCGAACTCGAACTTGGTGTCCGCCAGGATGACGCCGCGCTCACGGGCGACGTCGCGGGCCCGGCCGTAGACGGCGAGGGTCGTGTGCCGCAGCTCGGCGGCGACTTCGGCACCGACCTGGTGGGCGACCTCCTCGAAGGAGACGTTCTCGTCGTGGTCGCCGACGGCGGCCTTGGTGGCCGGGGTGAAGATCGGGGCGGGCAGCTCGGAGCCGTCGACCAGGCCTTCGGGGAGGGCCAGCCCGCAGACCGTACGGGTCTGCCGGTATTCGGCCAGGCCGGAGCCGGTGAGGTAGCCGCGGGCCACGCACTCGACGGGGACCATGTCCAGCGACTTGCAGACCAGGGTGCGGCCCTCCCAGTCGGCGGGGGCGCCGGGCGGGACGTCGGTGGACAGGACGTGGTTCGGGACCAGGTCGGTGAGCTGCTCGAACCACCACAGGGACAGCTGGGTGAGGATGCGCCCCTTGTCGGGGATCTCGGTGGGCAGCACCCAGTCGTAGACGGAGGTGCGGTCGCTGGCGACCATGACCAGCTCGCCGGCGGCGTTCCGGTAGAGGTCGCGGACCTTCCCGGTGTGGAGGTGGGTGAGCCCGGGGACCTCCACCGGCTCAGGCTTTTCTACAAAACCGGGCACGCTTCCTCCGCGTAGGTTGATCCAGGAATCCCCTCGATTCTCCCTCACCGCGGGCGGTGGTGACGGGCGGGGGCCGGATGCGCCCGGTGGCGGTGATCGTCGCCCGCCGAAGCGGAAGCCTCGGCGGGCGATCGGCCCGCGGGCGGTCACCAGGGGTGCGGCCGCGCGGTACGGCGTACGGCAACGTTTCTGCCGACCTGGGCCGGCGGGTTCAGTCGCGTTTGCAGATGCGGTCCAGGAGGTTGGCGGTGGCGCGCTGGATGCGCTGGTCGACATGGCCGGGGCGGTCGAGGGCGGGGGACCAGGCGAAGGTGCCGGAGGCGAAGACCCAGGCGCCGCTGGGGGCGCGGTAGAGGGAGGTCTCCTGATGGCGGCGGGCCCCTTCGGTGTCGCGATAGGGGGAGTGCGCGAGCAGGATGCGTTCGCTGTGGTCGGGGAGGCTGGTGCGGGGGAAGTAGCGGTCGGCTTCCCCGGCGACCAGGCCGGGCAGTTCGTCGCCCTCATGGGCGCCGGTGGCCTCCCACAGCCAGTGCTCGCCGTTACGGACGACCAGGGGCGCCGGCTCGGGGACCCGTCCGGCGTACTGAATGCCCATCAGCCGCTGCTCGGGTTCGCCCAGCTCGCGCCAGAGCGCGGGACGGCCGGGGCCCTGCCGCTTGCGGCACTTCAGCAGCGAATCCGGGCCCGAGGGCGACGGGGAGAGCTCGACCTGCCAGTACATGGTGTTGGCGGACAGGAAGACAAGGGAGGTGCCGGTGTCGCGGGCGCTCTCGACCGTGCGGCGCATGGGCACCGACCAGTATTCGTCGTGGCCGGGGAAGACCAGGCCGCGGTAGCGGGACGGGTCGACCCGGCCGGCGTGCAGATCGCGGGCGTCGGCGTAGGCGAGGTCGTAGCCGTAGCGCTCCGCCCAGCGGATGAAGTCGTAGGCATGGCCGACATGGAGGGGCAGTCCGGCGCCGGCGTAGGGGCGGTTGAAGGAGACGGTGGTGGCGGCGTCCCGCTCGCCGAGCAGCGCGCCCTGCTCGTCCCAGGCGTGGTAGAGGCTGGCGCCGGTGCGGCCGTCCTCCGGGTAGAGGTTGTAGGCCTGCCAGGTGATGTCGGGCAGCAGCAGGAGGAGGTCGGCGGGCTGGTTGTCGCGGACCGTGAAGGGGATGTGGGAGCGGTAGCGGCCGTCGGCGGTGGTCAGGACCGCGACATAGGCGCCGAGGTTCCAGTACGTGGGGACCTGGAGGCGCCAGGACAGCCACCAGTGGTGGCAGGAGACCGTGCGCTCGACCGCCATCGGGGGCGGCTGGACGATGCCGGCCAGGCGGGGGCTGGTGGTGACCTTGTGGGCGCCCGTGCCGCCGTAGTGGCCGATGCGGTAGATGTCGATGCTGAACGGCTGGGGCGGATCGACCGAGACCCGGAAGTCGATGGCCTCGCCGGGGGCCACCGCGCCGGTGCCGGCGAAACCTTTGATCTGGCGGTGGACGTCATCGGCGGTGCGCGGGCCGTTGTGCTTGTGGGGTACGGGCTCGCGCAGATCGCCCTGGGCCACGGCGGGGTCGACGTACCAGGGAATGATGTGGCCGGATTTGAAGTACGTCTCACTTCCGCGCAGCCAGGGCAGCGGGCCCTGTCCGAACGGGTCCGTGACCGCGTGCGCCAGCGCGCCCGATTCCCAGCGCCTGATCTGATCCGTCGCCACCTTCCACTCCCCTCCCGCATCCCCCGTCGGCCCGGGCCGACGGGCCGGTGCTGCGCCCGGCTGAGCAGACCCGGCCGGCCATCCCCCAGCACATCACATTACGCACTCACTTCGTCACCCTTCGTCGTGAATTTAGAGGGCACCGCCCCCGAAATGCGAACTGGAAGGGAACATTCAGCCGGTGGGACGAGCGGCCCCGGACGACCGGCCCGGATCTCGCTGCCCGATGCGCGTCCTTGCGGCAGTGGTTGCGGGCAGCTGCGGCCGTCGAGTCATACCAGCCGGACCGGCTTTTCGGGGCGGACGCCGACGGTCGTCAGCCAGCCGCGGAGCGGCCCGGCATCCCCGTCGTCGACCAGGCTGAGCACCGGGCGGCCGAGGTCGGCCCGGCGGGCGCCGTCGACCAGCAGCGCCGGGCCGTCGAGCCAGTCCAGGCCCGGGGTGGCACCGGCGGTGTCGACGGCGGCGCAGCAGACCATGGCGGTGACGTGGTCGGCGAGGAGTTCGCGGCCGGTGCGGGGCGGTTGCAGCGGGAACAGCGGAAGGCCGCCCTCGGCCAGGCCGTCGCCCCAGGCCACGCCGATGGCGGCGTCCTGCTCACAGCGGCCGCGGGCGGCCTGCCGGGCCGCCTCCTCGCGCTCCTCCCGCTCGACCTCCGCGCCCAGCCGGGCGGCCACCAGGTCGCCAGCGCGCTCGTCCTGGACGAGCCGGTCGATGACCCGGGCCAGCGTCGGGCCCGGGGCCGGTGCGGCCGGCGGGCCGTCGGCGGGCGGCGGGCTCTCGGTGCGCGGCGGGCCGTCGGCGGGCGGGCTCACGGCCGGGCGGCCGTCGGGTCCGGGCGCTGCCCGGCGGCGGCCCGCGGGCGCATGGGCCGGGGTGTGGGCGTACGTGAGGGGCGAAGCGGCGGGGTCGGCACCCGTAGCGGGCGGGGCCGCGGGAAGCGCGGTGGCCGGAAGATTGTCGAGAACGCGATGGAGGCGGGCGGCCTCCAGACGCCATTTCCGGTCCACGACCTCTTCCGGATACTGCTGCCAGCCGACCGGTGACCAGTCCGGTCCCGGCTCGGCGGGGCCGCCGTGGAAGAGCCGGGCAGCCAGCAGGGAGGCGGCGCGGTCGATGGCGCCGGGCTCCTCCAGGAGGTCGCAGGCGGGGCGCTCGCCGAGGCGGGAGGCGAAGCCGTCGGCGAGGCGGTCGCGGCGGGAGAGTTCGGTGAGCGCGGAGACCACGCCGGCGTCCAGCCGGGACGGCCAGCGGCCCATCCGCCAGGCGGGCAGCGCGACCCGGGTCAGCAGCCGGTCCCAGCCCGCGTACGCCAGGCCGACCTGCTCCTGGGCGACGATCCGCAGGCCGTAGTCGACGTTCTGGGCGCGCTCGGAGGCGGCGGCCGCGACGGCGCGCTCCATGATCGTGGCGTGCTCGCGGCCGGCGCGCAGCAGCAGGCGCGCCACCCGGCCGACGAAGCGCAGCGGCAGACCGCGCAGCCGGCCCCCGGCGCGGGCCGAGACCGCGACGGCGGCGTCCAGGCCGCGGATGAACCGGCGGGCGGCGGCTATGTCGGGGTGGGCCGAGGGACCGGTGCCGGCGACGACGGGCGCCAGCAGGGCGCGCAGCTCGGCGACCCGCATCCACCACAGGAACGGTGAGCCGATGACCAGGACCGGTGCCTCGGGGGCCCGGCGCCCCGCACCGTCCGGTCTGCGGAGGCGGCGGGGCGGGCCGTGTGCGCGGTGGGTGCGGTCCTCCAGCCAGCTGTCGCAGTCCGGGGTGAGCGCTATGGCCGAGGGCGCGGGGACCTCCAGGCGCTCGGCGAGATCGCGGACGAGGCGGTAGAGATCGGGGGCCGACTTCTCGGAGATCGGCACGGACGGGCTGAGGGCGGGCCGGGCGCGCGCGACGACGGCGGTGACCAGCCCGGCCAGCAGCAGGCTGACCACGGCGGCACCGCCGGCGATCCAGCCGGCGAGATCCCAGCCGGCGCCGAGCCGGCCGGTCGCCCGGCCGGCGAACAGCACCACGGCCGCCGCCGCGGGCAGCAGCGCCACCGCCCTTGCCGTGCTGCGGATCCGCAGCACGGCAAGGGCGCGGGCACGCGCCGCCAGGACGCCTGTTTCCGGACTTGCCACGAGCCTGTACACCCCCTGCTGTCCTGACGGAGCCGGACGGAGAGAACACGGGACGGACGTACGAGATGTGCGCGTCGGGTGATGCGCGCGAGCGCTCCACCACCACTGTGGCACCGGCCACTGACATCGCAATGCCGGTGAGCCAGTTGCCGGACGCCACCGCGGCAACCGTGCCGGATTCCGGCACCACCACCGCAGGACGCTTGCGCGGCACCCTAGTTGGGGGTGCGTGCCCCGTCAGCGGGATATGTGGTGCGGTCACCCGATGGAATGGCTTTGGGCAAAGCCGGGAACCGGTGCCGGGATGATGTGGGCAGCGGGCGATTCGGCCCTGTCTGCACCCACAAAGACTGGGGCATATGCCACGGTATGTGACATATGCCCCAGAAGAGATCTCGCCGGCCGGAGCGGGTGCGCCCCGCGCGCCCGCTCCCGCTACGCGCCCGGCGCCTGAGCCGCCTCGTCCGCGACCTTGGCGGCGATGTCCGTGCGGTGCTGGGAGCCGTCCAGCCGGATCCGGTCCACGGCGCGGTAGGCGCGCGAGCGGGCGGTGGTGAGGTCGGCGCCGGTGGCGGTGACGGACAGCACCCGGCCCCCCGCGCTGAGCACCGCGCCGGTGTCGTCACGCTTGGTGCCGGCGTGCAGGACGTAGGCGTCCGGCGCGTCCTGCTCCGCGACCTCGGCCAGGCCCGCGATGGGGTCGCCGGTGCGCGGGGTGTCCGGGTAGTTGTGCGAGGCGATGACGACCGTGACCGCGGCGTCGTCGCGCCAGCGCAGCGGCGGGAGAGCGGCGAGGTTGCCGGTGGCGGCCGCGGTGAGCAGCCCGCCGAGCGGGGTCTTGAGACGGGCGAGGACGACCTGGGTCTCCGGGTCGCCGAAGCGCGCGTTGAACTCGATCACGCGCACCCCGCGGGAGGTGATCGCCAGGCCCGCGTAGAGCAGCCCGGAGAACGGGGTGCCGCGGCGGCGCAGCTCGTCGACGGTGGGCTGCAGGACGGTGGCCATGACCTCGTCGACCAGCTGGGGGTCGGCCCAGGGCAGCGGGCTGTACGCGCCCATGCCGCCGGTGTTGGGGCCCTCGTCGCCGTCGTAGGCGCGCTTGAAGTCCTGGGCGGGCTGCAGCGGGACGACACTCTCGCCGTCGGTGATCGCGAAGAGGGAGACCTCGGGGCCGTCGAGGAACTCCTCGATGACGACGCGGTCGCAGGCCAGGGCGTGCGCGCGGGCCGTCGCGACGTCCTCGGTGACCACGACGCCCTTGCCGGCCGCCAGGCCGTCGTCCTTGACGACGTACGGCGCCCCGAAGGCGTCCAGGGCCTCGTCGATCTCTTCCGGGGTGGTGCAGACGTAGCTGCGGGCGGTGGGGACGGCCGCGGCGGCCATCACATCCTTGGCGAAGGCCTTGGAGCCCTCCAGCTGGGCGGCCTCGGCCGAGGGGCCGAACACCGGGATGCCGCGGTCGCGTACGGCGTCCGCGACGCCCGCCACCAGGGGGGCCTCCGGGCCGACGACGACCAGGTCGGCCCGGAGGCCGACGGCGAGGTCGGCGACGGCGGCGCCGTCGAGGGCGTTGACCCCATGCAATTCGGCCACCTCGGCGATGCCGGCGTTGCCGGGAGCGCAGTGCAGCGCGGTGACGTCGGGGTCGAGGGACAGAGAGCGGCACAGGGCGTGTTCGCGGGCGCCGCCGCCGATGACGAGGACCTTCACGGTGGCAGCCTAGACGAGAGCGTCGGCCGGCCCGACGTCGGCCGGTCCCCGGCGGCGGGCGGGCGCGAAGCGGCCGGAAACCGTACGTCGCCGCGGCGGCAACTCTTTCGGGTGAGTTGCCCGATGCCCCTATACCCGACATGGCACTCCTTCCGGGCGGAAAGCGTGTGATCGTGGGGCCGACGCCAGCCGTTCGGCGGTAGGAAGTAGGGGGCTGCGTGCAACGACCGTCCCGGAGGTCACGCGTGCATCGCACGTATCGGAAGAGAGCCATGGAGAGGGAGTGCACGGGTGAGTCAGCCGGAGATGCAGCCCGAGGGACCCCCTCGGGAGGGCGGCAGCCCCACGCGGGAGAACGGCCGCCGGGCCTCCGGCCGGAGAGATCTTGCGGGGCGGGTCTTTCCGCTCGGCGACTGGGGCGAGCCGGCCGACCGTCTGGACGCGCTCTATCTGTGGACCGAGGAGGGCGCGCTGCGCGCCGCCGACTGGTATCTGCACGACCGGCTGGGCAAACGGCGCGGGGCGCGGGTGCTGCGGCTGGGTGCCGCGGCCGGGGTGACGGTGGGCGGGGCGCTGCCGCTGCTGGATCTGGCCGGGGTCTGGCCGGGCGGGGCGTCCTGGGGCTGTCTGTCGCTGCTGCTGGCGGCGGTGTGTGTGGGCGCTGACCGGTACTTCGGGGTGACGACGGGCTGGATGCGGGACCTGGCGACCGCTCAGGCGATCCACCGGCGGCTGGAGGCGCTGCAGTTCGACTGGGCGGCGGCCGGCGTGCGCGAGGTGCTCGGGCCGGCCGAGGGCACGGCGGGCGAGGCGGCGGAGCGCTGTCTGGGGGTGCTGCGGCGGTTCAACGAGGACCTGGGGGAGCTGGTGCGGGCCGAAACGGCCGACTGGATGGCGGAGTTCCGGGCCGGGCCGGTGCCGCAGGCGACGCAGTCGATGGTGCCGTGGGCGCCGCGGCAGGAGGGCGCGGCGCCGCAGGCGCGGTACCCGCTGCCGCCGCCGGGCACCCGCCCGAACATGCCGCGGCAGCGGCCACCGGAGTCACCGCGCTGAACTCGGGCCGCCCGCACCGCCGTACGGACCCGGCGCGCGGCGGGAGCGGCCGGGGCTCCCCCGGCTTCCGGCGCCCCGCCGCCGCCCCGCTCCCGCCCGTACGGCTCCGGGTCAGCTGAAGACGATCATGGAGCCCTGGCCCAGGCTCCGGGTGGCGGCCGCATGCAGGCCGAGCCACACGTGCCGCTCCCGGGCGAACGGGCTGTCGTCCAGGGGCACCGCGCTCGCCCGCTCCTCCAGTGAGGTGGGCCCGGCCGGCGGTGCGGGTGCGGCCGGCGGATTGGCCGGATCGATACCGAGGGAGGGCGCGACGAGTTCGAGTTCGCGCAGCAGACCGTGCGAGGAGCCCAGCGGGCCGCCGCCCTCCAGCAGTTCGTCGTTGGCGAGCGGATGCGGGAAGTCGACCGGGACGTACGCACCCGCGTGGTCGTAGTGCCACACCAGATGGGACTCCTGCGCGGTGGCCTCGAACATCTCCAGCAACTGCTCGTAGTCGCCGCCCAGTTCGTCGACCGGGGTCACCTCCAGGCCGCACAGTCGCAGCAGGTAGGCGCGGCGCAGGAAGTGCAGTGCGTCGTAGTCGAAGCCGGCGATGGGCGCGACGTCACCGGAGAGACCCGGCATGTAGCTGAAGACCGGGACCGCCGGCAGGCCCGCTTCCGTCAGGGCCTTGTCATAGGCGGCGATCTCTTCGGAGAACGGGTTGTCGGGGCTGTGGCACAGCACATCGACGAGGGGTACCAGCCACAGGTCACATGCCACGAGTGAGAGCTCGCTTCCGGTCGGGAACAGGGACTCCGGCGCACGTACGGCCACGGGTACGGCCCATTACGGCCGACGGTCGGGACAGCGTAGTGCTAGCCGCGCGTTCCGACGAGAGCGAGGGTGTGCTCGTTGTACTCCGCGATCAGCCGCTGGGCGGTGGCCAGGTCGTGGTGGATCAGGGCGTCGGCCAGCGCGCTGTGGCCCTGCCACAGATGACCCCGGAGGTCGGGCTGCCGGCGCAGCAGCGGCACCGCGAACATCCAGGTCTGGACGCGGATCCGGTCGAGGAAATCGCTGATGTAGGCGTTGCGCACGATGCTGCTGAGCTCGCGCCAGAACCGCAGGTCGTAGCCGATGAGGACGTCGAGGTCGCCGGCCCGGGCGGCCCGCTCGGCCTCGTCGGCGCGGCGCCGGATGGAGACCAGCACCTCGGCGGGGGTGGCGCGCAGGGCGAAGTCGGCGCCGCTGCGGAAGATGCCCTCGATGATCAGCGTGCGGGCCTCGACCATGGCGCGGAAGTCGTCGGAGGTGAAGGCGTGCACCTTGTAGCCGCGGTGCTGTTCGACGTCGAGCAGGCCCTGGGCGCACAGATCGAGCAGCGCCTCGCGCACCGGGGTGGCGGAGACGCCGTACTGCTCGGCGATCTCCTTGACGGTGAACGGGTGGCCGCAGGGCAGCCGGCCGGCCAGGATCTCGTCGCGCAGCGCGTCGGCGATCTGCTGGCGCAGGGTGCTGCGTCGTATGACTGAGCTGTCTCCGCCGGCGGCCATCTCGTGCGTCTCCTTCGCGCCATCCTGACCGCGCAGGTGGGAGCGGCCCCCGCCCACGATAGGCGAGAGCCGCGGCGGGCCGCCGGGCGAGGCTGCTCCGGGAGGTGCCAGGGGGCGGCGGTGACCTGCGGTTTCCGTGCGCGCGGGCACCGCAGGTCACAGCTCGGACGGGGTGCGGCCACCGCCGCCGAGGGCTCAGACGGTGTGTGCGTCGGCCGCCGTCAGGGCCTCGTCGAGGGCGGCGAGGCCTTCCTTGGCCTCGGCCTCGGTGATCGTGCAGGCCGGGACGACATGCGTCCGGTTCATGTTCACGAACGGCCACAGTCCGCCGCGCTTGCAGGCCGCGGCGAACTCGGCCATCGGAGCGTTGGCGGCGCCGGACGCGTTGTACGGGACCAGCGGCTCGCGGGTCTCCTTGTTCCTGACCAGGTCCAGGGCCCAGAAGACGCCCATACCGCGGACCTCGCCGACCGACGGGTGGCGTCCGGCGATCTCGTGCAGCGCGGGGCCGATGACCTTCTCGCCGATCTCGGCGGCGTTCTCCACGATCCGCTCCTCGGTCATCGCGTTCATGGTGGCGACGGCGGAGGCGCAGGCCAGGGGGTGTCCGGAGTAGGTCAGACCGCCCGGGTAGGGGCGCTGGTCGAAGGTGGCCGCGATCTCGGCGCTGATCGCCACGCCGCCCAGCGGGACATAGCCGGAGTTGACGCCCTTGGCGAAGGTCAGCAGGTCGGGGGTGACGCCGAAGTGCTCGGCGGCGAACCACTTGCCCGTACGGCCGAAGCCCGCCATGACCTCGTCGAGGATGAAGACGATGCCGTGGCGGTCGCAGATCTCGCGGACCCCGGCGAGGTAGCCGGCCGGCGGGACCATGATCCCCGCGGTGCCGGGCACGGTCTCCAGGATGATCGCCGCGATCGACTGCGGGCCCTCGAAGGCGATCGTCTGCTCCAGGTGCGCGAGGGCGCGCTCGCACTCCTGCTGCTCGCTCTCGGCGTGGAAGGCCGAGCGGTAGAGGAACGGACCCCAGAAGTGGACGACACCGGCCGAGGCGGTGTCGGAGGGCCAGCGGCGCGGGTCACCGGTCAGGTTGATCGCGGCGGCGGTGGCGCCGTGGTACGAGCGGTAGGCGGACAGCACCTTGGCGCGGCCGGTGTGCAGCCGGGCCATCCGGACCGCGTTCTCCACGGCCTCCGCACCGCCGTTGGTGAAGAAGATCTTGTCGAGGTCGCCGGGGGTGCGCTCGGCGACCATCCGGGCGGCCTCGGACCGGACGTCCACGGCGAAGCCCGGTGCGATGGTGCACAGCTTCGCGGCCTGCTCCTGGATCGCCGCGACGACCTTGGGGTGCTGGTGGCCGATGTTGGTGTTGACCAGCTGGGAGGAGAAGTCGAGGTAGCGGTTGCCGTCGTAGTCCCAGAAGTACGCGCCCTCGGCGCCCGCGATCGGCAGCGGGTCGATCAGTCCCTGCGCGGACCAGGAGTGGAAGACATGCGCACGGTCGGTGGCCTTGACGGCCGCACCGGTCGCGGGGTCGGCAGCGGCGGAGGAGGGTTGCGTCGTGGTCACGGTCAGTACCTCGGATCGGGTCGCTCGGGTCCGCCGGGGATGGGCGCGGCGAACGACCTCAGCGTAGGGATCACAGGGCACCGGACAACACCGACATTGTGTATGGCGCTCACCACGCGCGCGGACAGACTGTCTACGGGCCGGCTGACCTCCCGGCCTCCGGGGCGGACGCCGGGAGGTCAGCCGGCCGCGGGGAAGACCGTGCGTATCACCCGCCGTGAGGGATGGGCGGTCAGCTCCGGGCGCAGTGCCGACAACCCGCCGCAGTGGGCGGTGAATTCCCCGGCGCGTATACCGCAGTCGTCCAGCAGCCGGTCCGCCTCGCCCGGCCGGCCGGCGGTGCGGGTCCGTACGAGGACCAGTCCGCCCTCGGCGCGCACCGTGCGGCCGGTCGCCACGTCCCGGCAGCGCAGCGCCGCGTCACAGGTGAGGCGCTGTCCGTCCGCGACCAGGGTGGCCCGGGTGCAGTCGGTTTCGAGGACGCGGCCCAGGCCGTCGGGGGGCGCGATGCCGTAGGAGCGCTCCAGTACGGAGGCGAGGAATCCGCGCGAGGCCGGGCCGAGCGCCGCGTCACCCGGCAGCAGCGGCCGCCGGTGTATGACCGGTGCGCCGCGCCCTCCGGTGAGCTCGATCTCGAACTGCCGCTCCCCGGTGTCCTCGCAGAGCGCCTCCCGAATCGAGTAGCGCGCCCGGCGGCCCAGTCGGTGGTCGTGGAAGGACCGCAGATCGGGGGTGTCGTAGTAGACGGAGCGGCAGCGAAACCAGCGGCGGCCGTTGTGGCACAGGGCCACGAACGCGCCGCCCGGCCTGCGCCGGTCGGTGAGTTCGGCCGCCACGGCGGTGAAGACCTCGACCGGGACGAGGTAGCTGCGGTCGAACGGATCGAGGAGGCCGGCCCGCGCCCGTACGTCGGTGAGCGGCACGGGACGCGCGGCCATGGCGGCGCGGGCGAGGGCACGTACGGCGGGAATCACACGGTCTCCTTCGGCTGGGCGTCGGGTGCGTGGCTGTCGGAGGCGCCGTTGTCGGAGGCGCGGCTGTAGCGGAGGCGTCGTTGTCGTACGCGTTCTACGTCCTTGAGGCGCCGGGGAGTTCCGGAACGCGGAAACCGACCTCCGCCACCCACCGCGTCTCGGACAAAGTCGGCCGGTTGTGGCGCCCCCTCGGTGGCGGCGGCCGGCCGCGGAGGGATGCGGACCGCCGTGCTCCGCCCGGACCCCGATCGTTCTCCCGTCGTGACGATCTTTCGGCCGTCGTGCGATCCCGGCCGCCTACTCTCAGGGGACGCCTGCTGCCGGAACGCGCCGCAGGCACGGGAAGAACGACGCACGGGGAACAACACACGGGGGAGGGCGCCCGGATGGACGGGCTGGGCGGACTGGGCGGACTGGGCGGACTGGGCGGACTAACGGCCGACGATCCGCGGTGGATCGGGGACTACCGGCTGATCGGCCGCCTCGGCAGCGGCGGGATGGGGCGGGTCTACCTCGCCCGGTCCGAGGGCGGCCGGACCGTCGCCGTGAAGCTGGTGAAGACCGAGCTGGCCGCGGAGAAGGAGTTCCGCGACCGCTTCCGCGCCGAGGTCGAGGCCGCACGGCGGGTCGGCGGGCGCTGGACCGCCCCGGTCCTGGACGCCGACACCGACGCCGCCGTCCCATGGGTCGCCACCGGATACATCGCGGGCCCCACCCTCAGCGAGGTCGTCGGCGGCTCGTACGGCCGCCCCGGGAGCTACGGCCCGCTGCCGGAGCACTCGCTGCGGCGGCTGGCGTACGGGCTGGCCTGCGCGCTGCGCGACATCCACGGCGGCGGTCTGGTGCACCGCGACCTCAAGCCGTCCAATGTGCTGCTCACCATCGACGGGCCGCGGGTCATCGACTTCGGTATCGCCCGGGCTCTGGACACGGTCGGGGACCGGACGCAGACCCGTACCGGCATGGTCGTCGGCTCGCCGGCCTTCATGTCGCCCGAGCAGGTCCAGGGGCATCGGGTCGGCCCGGCGAGCGACGTGTTCTGTGTGGGCTCGGTGCTGGCGTACGCGGCGACCGGGCGGCAGCCGTTCGGCAGGGCCGCCTCGGGTCTGCACGCGGTGATGTTCAAGATCGCCCAGGAGGAGCCCGATCTGAGCGGCGCCCCGGAGGGGATCCGCGGTCTGCTCCAGGACTGTCTGGCCAAGGACCCGGCGGCGCGGCCCACCCCTGAGGAGATCGCCGGCCGCCTCGGACCGGCACTCTCCCCGGCCGCTCCCTGGCTGCCGGCCGAACTGATCGCGCGCCTGGGGCAGCAGGCCGTACGCCTCCTGGACACCGACACCCCGCCGGGGGCCCGGACCCGGACGCTCGCCACGGCCCCGGAGGCGACCGGGCCGGTGCCGCCGCCCCGGGACGACGCCACACCGCCGCCCCGCCGGCGCCGCCGGTGGCTCCCCCTCCTCGCCACCGCCGTCGTCGGCGCCGCGGCGGCCGGAGCCGCGGCCCTGCTGTTGAGCGGCGGGGCGGACGGCGCCGACCACGCGTCCGACATCCCCGCCCGCTACCTCGGCACCTGGTCCGGCCCGGTACTGCGGGACGGGGAACCCACCGGGCAGCAGCGGCGGTTCGTGCTCACCAACGGCACGGTCGGCGAGGTCGTGGCGAACAGCACCAGCCTGGGCGCCACCTACGAGTGCCGCAGCGACGGCAAGCTGGTCTCGGTCACCCCGCACGACGGGCATCCGGCGCTCCGGCTGGACACCACGGTCGTCCGGTCCGTCCCCGCGGGCCGCTGTTCCGCGCTCGGCGAGCACACCCTCGAAGCGGGCAGCGGCGCCACCCTGACCTGGGCGGCGGCCGGGCGCACCGCGGTCCTGCACCGCACCGGCCCGGCCGACGGCACCGTCCCGGCCGGCTTCCTCGGCACCTGGCAGCGGCGGCCGGACGACGGCACCGACACCGGCACCCAGCGGCTCACCATCCGAAGGGCCCCGGCCGGCAGCACGGTGCTCACCACCGTCGTGGCGGGCCGCGGCGGCCGCTGCACGGCGCACGCCGATCTCTATGCGGCCGAGCGCGGAGCGCTGACCGTCGGCCCGTCGGTCGTCGACCGGCCCGCGCCCGGCTGCACGGCGAGCAGCACCTCCGTCCTCCGCCTGGGCGGCGACGGCACCCTGCACCGCGAGTTCCTGGGCGACGACAAACAGCCGCGCACCTACTCCCGGGCGGAGTAGGTGCGCGGCTGTGTCTGCCTGCGGTGTGCCTGCCGTCCTACGACAGGAACGAGTTGATCTCGATGGTCTCGTCGCGGCCGGGGCCGACGCCGATCGCGGAGATCGGGGCGCCGGACATCTCCTCCAGCGCCTTGACGTACGCCTGGGCGTTCTTCGGCAGGTCGGCGAAGGACTTCGCCTTGGTGATGTCCTCGGACCAGCCCGGCAGCGTCTCGTAGACCGGCTTGGCGTGGTGGAAGTCGCTCTGGCTGTAGGGAAGTTCCTCGACGCGCTTGCCGTCGATCTCGTACGCGACGCAGACCGGGATCTGCTCCCAGCCGGTCAGCACGTCCAGCTTGGTGAGGAAGAAGTCCGTCAGGCCGTTGACGCGGGTCGCGTAGCGGGCGATGACCGCGTCGAACCAGCCGCAGCGGCGGTCGCGGCCGGTGGTGACACCGCGCTCACCGCCGATGCGGCGCAGCGCCTCGCCGTCCTCGTCGAACAGCTCGGTCGGGAACGGACCGGCACCGACGCGCGTCGTATAGGCCTTGAGGATGCCGATGACGCGGTTGATCTTCGTGGGCCCGACGCCGGCACCCGTGCAGGCGCCGCCCGCGGTCGGGTTCGAGGACGTGACGAAGGGGTACGTGCCGTGGTCGATGTCGAGCAGCGTGCCCTGGCCGCCCTCGAAGAGCACGACCTTGTCGTCGTCGAGGGCCTTGTTGAGGATCAGGGTGGTGTCGGCGACGTAGCCCTTGATCTGCTCGGCGTAGCCCAGCAGCTCCTCGACGACCTGGCCGGCCTCGATGGCGCGGCGGTTGTAGAGCTTGGTCAGCAGCTGGTTCTTGACGTCGAGCGCCGCCTCGACCTTCTGCATGAGGATCGACTCGTCGTAGAGGTCCTGCACGCGGATACCGACGCGGTTGATCTTGTCGGCGTAGGTCGGGCCGATGCCGCGCCCCGTGGTGCCGATCTTCCGCTTGCCGAGGAACCGTTCCGTCACCTTGTCGACGGTGATGTTGTACGGCGTGATCAGATGCGCGTTACCACTGAGCAGCAGCTTGGACGTGTCGACGCCACGCTCGTTGAGTCCGCTCAGCTCGGAGAGCAGGACCGCCGGGTCGACGACCACGCCGTTGCCGATGACCGGGGTGCATCCCGGCGAGAGGATTCCGGAAGGGAGAAGGTGCAGTGCGTACTTCTGGTCGCCGACGACGACCGTGTGGCCGGCGTTGTTGCCGCCCTGGTAGCGCACCACATAGTCAACGGACCCACCGAGCAGATCGGTGGCCTTTCCCTTGCCCTCATCACCCCACTGAGCACCGAGCAGCACAAGTGCGGGCACAGGCGTACACCCCTTCCGGGCGGGGCATGTCCAACGTGCGTGGATGGCGACAACGTGCGTGTTCACGCGTACGTCATCGCCAGAGCCGTCGAACCGGTGCCCCGGAATAGACGAAGCCCCTGGCGCAATAGCGCAAGGGGCTCTTGCACCGAGATGCTACCTGAGGAAGGACCGAGGTGTCGGCGCAGCCTTCTGGGCACTCTCCCGTGGACTCCGTTCGGGGGTACCCCCTGCTCGTGGTCATCGACCCGGATGCCCGCAGTACCGACGGCGAGGCCGTACGGATCGCGAAGGATGTCCTGTGCGCGGGCGCGGGGGCGAAAATCTGCCTTCCGGAGGGCCCGGAGGAATTCGCGCGGATGCTTGCCCGGCGCGGGCAGCGACGGCCGGTGGTGATCGGTGACGACCGGGCGCTGCTGCGCGTGGTGGGCCTGCTGCACAAGGAGCGGGAGCTGGCCGGGGTGCCGCTGTCGATGGTCCCGGTCGGGTCACCGGCCGCCGTCGCGCTGAGCCGCACCCTGGGCATCCCGACGGACACGGTGGCCGCAGCCCGTGCCGTCCTGGACGGCGGGGAGCGCCCGATGGACCTGCTCACGGACGACAGCGACGGCATCGTGCTGGGCAGTCTGCGCATCCCGGGCGGCAGCGAGGCGACCGGGGCGGGGCGCGGGGTGTCCGTGCCCCAGCAGTCGTCCGCGGTGGCCGCGGCGGATTCGGCGGATGCCCTGGCGGCGCAGGGCGGCCCGGTGGACGCGGTCAACGGGCACCACCCCTGGTGGAAGCCGTATGCGCGCACCGCCCGTACGGCGCTGTCGCTGCTGGGCGCACCGGCGGCCGGGCGCTGGGCCGCCCCCCGGTCCGGCGACGGCGGGCGCGCGGGCACGCGGCGCACCCGGGTGCCGGGGCAGCGGCTGCGGATCGAGGCGGACGGCGTGCTGCTGGCGGATCTGGACCGGCCGGTGCGCGGGGTGTCGGTGGTGCCGGGCGGCCGCCCCGGGACGGCCGGCCCCGGGGCGGGGAACGGCGGCGAGCTGGCCGAGGTCATCGTCCACTGGCCGGGCGGCGCGCGGCCGGTACGGACCCGGGCGCGCGCGGTGACGGTGTCCGGCGCGGACTTCCACTACCGGGCGGATGCGCTGGTCGGCGGGCCGGTCCGGACCCGTACGTGGACGGTGCAGCCAGGGGCCTGGCGGCTGCAGCTGCCGCGGGGCTGAGCGCCGGCCGGCAGCTCAGCGGCCGGCGTCTTCGAGGTCGGCCCGCATCTGGTCGCGGTGTTCGCGCCAGCGCTGGAGCAGCCCGGTCAGTTCCTTCTGCAGGAACTCGAAGAACACCAGCGTCTCGCCGATCCTGCGGCCCGCGGGCGAGTCCTCGCCGAGGCTCGCGACGCCGTCGCGCAGGGTGCCCTCCCAGCGGGTGAGGACGTTGTCGCGGCGGGCCAGTGCCTCGTACCACTGGTCGCTGTGCACGCGGTAGCGGTCGCGGCGGGAGCCCGGCTCGCGCTCGCGGCTGACCATGTCGACCTGGGAGAGATAGCGGATCGCGCCGGAGACGGCGGCCGGGCTGACCTGGAGGCGCTCGCCGAGTTCGGCGGAGGTCAGCACACCGGAGTCGGAGGCCAGCAGACAGGCGAAGACCCGGGCGGACATCCGCTGCATTCCGGCGTCGACCAGTTGCGAGGCGAAGCGCTCGACGAACTGCGAGACCGCCTCGGCATCGCGCGTGGCGTCGGCGCCGTCCGGGCGGACGTCAGCGGTCCGGTCCGCGCTCTGCTGTGGCTGCTCGCTCATATCCGCATCATCTCCCCTGATCAGAACCGCCCCTCAACTTTATATGGTTTCTTAGCTTCACAAATTTGTGAATCTAGCGTACCTTCGAAATCATGACCACGGCACTCTCTCCCGCTCCCGCGATCCGGGTCGAAGGGCTGCACAAGTCGTTCGGCCGCACCCACGCGCTGGACGGCCTCGATCTGCGGGTCGGGGCCGGTGAGGTACACGGCTTCCTCGGCCCCAACGGCGCCGGGAAGTCCACGACGATCCGCGTCCTGCTCGGTCTGCTGCGGGCCGACGGCGGCACCGCCCGGCTGCTGGGCAGGGACCCCTGGCAGGACGCCGTCGAACTGCACCGCCGTATCGCCTACGTCCCCGGTGACGTCACCCTGTGGCGCAATCTCTCGGGCGGCGAGGTCATCGACCTCTACGGGCGGCTGCGCGGAGGGCTGGACACCGCGCGCCGGGCCGAGCTCCTGGAGCGGTTCGAACTCGACCCCACCAAGAAGGGGCGGACGTACTCCAAGGGCAACCGGCAGAAGGTCGCCCTGGTCGCCGCCTTCGCCTCCGCCCCCGATGTCGAGCTGCTCATCCTCGACGAGCCGACCTCCGGCCTCGACCCGCTGATGGAGGAGGTCTTCCAGAACTGCGTCGCCGAGGAGCGCGACCGCGGGCGCACCGTTCTGCTCTCCAGCCATGTGCTGTCCGAGGTCGAGGCGCTCTGCGACCGCGTCAGCATCATCCGCAACGGACGGACCGTCGAATCCGGCTCGCTGGGGGAACTGCGGCATCTGACCCGTACGTCGGTCGTCGCCGAACTGGCCGGCGCACCCAACGGCCTGGCCACCCTCCCCGGCGTCCACGGGCTGGAGCTCCGGGGGCAGCGCGTCACGTTCCAGGTCGACACCGACAAGCTCGACGCCGTGCTCCGCTCGCTCGGCACCTCCGGCGTCCGCAGCCTCACCAGCACCCCACCCACCCTGGAAGAGCTGTTCCTGCGCCACTACCAGGACGACGCCCGCAGTGAGGCGATCGCACGATGACCACCGTGGCCGCACCCCTGTCCGCCCCCGCCGCGCGTGCACGCCAACTGGCGGGCACCGGGCCCCTGTTGCGCCTGGCCCTGCGCCGCGACCGGGTACTGATCCCGGCGTGGGTCCTGGGCCTCGGCCTGGTCGTCACCGGCACCGGCTCGTCCTTCGAGTCGCTCTACGACACCGCCGGCCGGCGCGCCGCACTGGCCGCCTCGATGAACGGCAACGGCTCGATGCGCGCGCTGTACGGGCCGGTCTTCGGCGACTCCGTCGGCGGGCTGATCGCCTGGCGGATGGCCGGCTTCGGCGCCGTCCTCGCCGCCGTGATGAGCCTGCTGATCGTGGTACGGCACACCCGCGAGGAGGAGGAGACGGGGCGTCAGGAGCTGCTCTGTGCCGCCATGGTCGGCCGTCGCGCCCCGCTGACCGCGGCCCTGCTGACGGCGCTGACCGCCAACGCCGCGCTCGCCGTGGTGATCGCGGGCGGCCTGGCCGGCTCCGGGCGGCCGGCCGCCGGTTCGCTCGCGCTCGGCCTCGCCATCGGCGGCACCGGCATGCTGTTCGCCACACTGGCCGCGATCGCCGCCCAACTCACCGAGAGCGCACGGCTCGCCAAGGGTCTGACCGGCGCCGCGCTCGGCCTCGCCTTCGCGCTGCGCGCCGCGGGCGACACCGCCACCGCCGACGCCACCTCCCCGCTCACCTGGATCTCGCCGATCGGCTGGTCGCAGAACCTGCGCGCCTACGCCGGCGAACGCTGGTGGCTCGTCCTGCTGTTCCTGGCGGCGACCGCCCTGGCCGGCTCCGTCGCCTACGCCCTGACCGCCCGCCGCGACCTCGGGATGAGCTTTCTGCCCGCCCGCCCCGGCCCGGCCGCCGCACCCCGCTCCCTGAGCGGCCCCTTCGGCCTGGCCTGGCGGCTCCAGCGCACCGCCCTGGGGGGCTGGACGCTCGGCTTCGTGTGTGCCGGCGGACTCTTCGGCGGTATCGCCAAGGGCGCCGCCGACCTGGTCGGCGGCAATGAACGGACCCGCGAGATCTTCGCGCGGATGGGCGGTCAGCAGAGCCTGACCGACGCCTTCCTGGCCACGATGGCCGGCATGCTCGGCATGGTCGCCGCGCTCTACGCGGTGGGCGCGGTGCTGCGGCTGCACGGCGAGGAGACCGCTGGGCGGGCCGAGCCGGTGCTGGCCGGCGCGGTGAGCCGGCTCCGCTGGACGGCCGGTCATCTGGCCCTCGCCTACGGGGGCAGCGCCGTCATCCTGGCCTTCGGCGGTCTGGCCCTGGGCGTCTCCTACGACCTCTCGGCCGGCGACCCCGGCGGCCGGACGGGCCGGGTCCTGGCCGCCGCCCTCGCCCAGGCCCCGGCCGTCTGGACGCTCACCGGCCTGGCGGTCCTCGTCTTCGGCCTGCTCCCCCGGGCCACCCCCGCCGTCTGGGCCCTGGTCGGCGGCTGCCTGACCCTCGGCTGGGTCGGCCCCTCCCTCGATTTCCCCCGCTGGGCGATGGATCTCTCCCCGTACAGCCATCTCCCCAAGCTGCCCGGCGCGGACGCCACCGCGGCCCCGTTCCTCTGGCTGCTGGCGCTCTCCGCCCTCTTCACCGCCGCCGGTCTGGTGGGCGTACGCCGACGCGACCTCGGCTGATCCCGGGCGGCCGGCCCCGGCCGCCCCCGCATCCGTGCGCCGCCGGAGCTGTAGCGGACTCCGGCGGCGCACTTGCACGCGCGGAAACGGGGCGGCGCGCGGGCATCCACAGGGTGTGGATGCCGGGTGCCGCCCTGCGTCGGCAGCACAGCGCGGACCCGATGGCCAGTCACCCTGCGCCATTTCACCTGACGGTGCGATAACCCACAGTAACTCTAGAGCTCAGGGTGATCGTCTTGTTACTTTCCGTATGCGCGGTCGTGCCACGGCCCGCGGCATCGGAGGGGACCATGCGACGCATCAGCACCAGGATCGTCATGCTCGCGGCGGCGGCGCTGCTGGCCGTCACCGCGGCCGGGCCCGCCCGGGGACAGCAGGCGACCGACACCGCCCGGCGCACCGACACCGACTCCGCGGCCTACTTCGTGATGACCGACATCACGCATGCGGAGTTCGTCATCAAGCTCACCGACCCCCGCAAGATCCAGCACGCCCGGGAGCTGCTGAGCGGAGCGACCAGCTCGGAGCCGCATGTCATCGGCCGGATCGAGAAGCGCCCCGCCCCGTACAACATGCGCTGGAGCTTCCATCTCCGCCCGGAAACGATCGACTTCTTCGACTTCGCCATCGAGGTCTGTGACGCCACCACCCCCTATGTCGAAGACCATCTCGACGAGGCCGGCGGCCCGTTCCTGCCCGGGCTGATCTGGTGCCCCTGGAGCTCGTCACTCGTGCGGGAGGTGCCCCAGCCGTAGGCCGTGTCCGCAAAGTCCCGTCGTCCGCCCGAAGGGCGGGGCCCGCGGCGTGAGCGTGCGCGCCAGACGCCGCGGGCCGGGCGGGAGTTTGCGGACACGCCATCGGCCCCTGATCCGGGCCGCCGGCCTGCCCCGCCCACGGCTCCCGGGCGGGGTCCCCGCCGGGGCGGCGGCCCTCAGCCTCCCGGAGTCACCAGCCGCGCCTCGTACGCGAACACCGCCGCCTGGGTGCGGTCCCGCAGCCCCAGCTTCACCAGGATGCGGCTGACATGCGTCTTCACCGTGGATTCGGCGACGACCAGATGCTCGGCGATCTCACCGTTCGACAGGCCCTGGGCGACCAGCACCAGGACCTCGGTCTCCCGTTCCGTCAGGTCGGCGATGCGTTCCTGGGCCGGGGCGCGCGGGGTGCCCAGCCGAGAGAATTCGGAGATCAGCCGCTTGGTGACGGTGGGGGCGAGCAGCGCCTCGCCGGAGGCGACGATCCGTACGCCCTCGGCGAGCTGGCCGGCCGAGGCGTCCTTGAGCAGGAAGCCGCTCGCCCCGGAGCGCAGCGCTTGGTAGACGTATTCGTCCAGGTCGAAGGTGGTCAGGACGAGCACCTTGGCGTCCGCGTCGGCGGCCACGATCTCGCGGGTCGCCTCCAGGCCGTTCATCTCCGGCATCCGGATGTCCATCAGGACGACATCGGGCCGCAGGACCCCGACCTTCTGCACCGCCTGGCGGCCGTCGACGGCCTCACCGACGACCTCGATGTCCGGCATGGCGTTGAGCAGGACGGAGAAGCCCTCGCGGACCATCACCTGGTCGTCGACGATCAGTACGCGGATCATGCCTTGCTTCCCCCTGTCGCGGCCTCGCCCGCCGCACTCCCCACCGGAATGAACGCCGCGACCTCGAAGCCGCCGTCCTCGGTGTGGTCGGCGGTCATCTCACCGCCCAGCATTTGTACCCGCTCGCGCATGCCCAGCACACCGTGCCCCGCCCCCGGGGACGGCTTGGCGAGGCGGCTGGGCGGGCCGTTGACGATCCGCAGGCCGAGGCCCCCCAGGACGTAGGAGATCTCCACCCGGGCATCGGCACCCGGCGAGTGCCGCAGCGCGTTGCTCAGCCCCTCCTGCACGATCCGGTATGCGGACAGCTCCACGCCCTGCGGCAGCGGCCGGGGCGCCCCGGTGACCACGGCCTCGACGTTCAGCCCGGCACTGCGGACGCTGTCGAGCAGCGAGTCGAGGGTGGCGAGCGTGGGCTGCGGCGCCTCCGGGTCGCCCTCGGCGAAGGCATCCGGGTCCGCGGAGCGGACCACGCCCAGGATGCGGCGCAGCTCGGTCAGCGCGGCGACGGCGTTCTCGCGGATCGTCGCGAAGGACGTGGCGAGTTCGGGCGGGGTGTTCTCCACGCGGTACGGAGCGGCCTCGGCCTGGATGGCGATCACGGACATGTGGTGGGCCACCACGTCGTGCAGCTCGCGGGCGATCAGGGCACGCTCCTCCAGCAGCGTGCGCCGGCCGCGCTCCTCGGCGGTGACCGTCCGGGTCTCGACGACCTGCCGGCGCTCCTCGCGCCAGGCGCGCACCGCGGCGGCGGAGACCAGCACCACACCACAGAAGAACGCGACCGGCGGCAGATCACCGGGGTCCCTGCCCAACACCGCCGTCAGCACGGCCGCCAGGGCAAAGGTGACCAGCCACATCTCGATGGCCAGCCGGGGCCGGGTGCGCAGCACCACGAGCACCATCACGGCGAGATGGGTGACGAAGGCGCTGCCCGAGAAGATGCTGGCGAACGGGGAGGAGAAGCCCACATAGGCGGCCACCGACACCACGACCGCGGACAGCGACAGCCAGTAGGCGCCCACCGGGCGGAAGAGCGTGAGCATCGGCCCCGCGGCGACCAGCGCGCTGAAGCCGGTGATCAGGATGCCGCGCACCGCACCGATGCCGGAGCCGCCGGTGAGGGTCGCCAGGAAGACGCACATCGAGAAGAAGCCGACGGTGAAGTGCGGCAGCCAGCGCGTCCAGTGCCGCAGCCGTTCCGGCAGCCACGGCACCCACCGGGACACCTTGGCGTCCTCCAACGGTGGCATCGGGCGGAACGCGAAGGCGTCGACGAACAGGTCCTGGCGCAGCCGGTGCAGCGCGCCGTGCGCCATCCGGGCCTCCGATCGCAGGGTGCCCTGCGTCTGGGTCGTGTCATTCACGCTGACAACGGTAAGCAACCGCGCGCCCTTGGGCGTCCTCACCAGTGGGGATCTGCCGGCGTCCGCCTCAGGTACTAGACGGCCGACACACGAGCCCGACCAGAACGTTACAACTGGGGCTGCCGGGAGTGACGGGGGCGTAGTGACCGACGCCCGGCAGCTCGCGCAGCACAGTGGTGGCGGGGCTCTGTGCGGCGTAGCGGCGGGAGAGGTCGAGCGGGACGTCCGGGTCGTCGGTGCCGTGCAGGATCGTGACCGGGACGGCGGCGGGCGGATGGCGCGCGGGGTCGGCCGCGGCGAGGCGTTCCGGGAAGCCGGGCCCCGCGCCGAGCAGCTCGCCGACCGCACCGTCGCTCAGCCCCAGCGCATGGGCGCGGGCGAGGTCGGCGACCGGGGAGACGGCCAGCACCCGGGTCACGGGGGTGTCCGGGCGGGCGGCGGCGAGCAGCGCGAGGTGGCCGCCCGCGGAGTGGCCGACGAGGACGGGGGACGGGTCCGCCGAGGCCCCCGCCAGGGCCGCGCACGCCGCGTCGATGCCGGCCGTGACGTCCTCGAACGTCTGCGGCGCCCCGCCGCCCGCGCCGACCCTGCGGTACTCCGCGAGCGCGACCAGCAGCCCGCGCCCGGCCAGCTCCGCGGCGAGCGGCGACAGATGGCGGCGGTCGTAGGCCGCGCGCCAGAAGCCGCCGTGCAGCAGGACGACCAGCGGGCCGGGCGCCGGCGCACCGCCGCCCGCCCGCGGCACATACAGGTCGACGAGCTGGTCCGGATGCGGCCCGTAGGCCACCGTCCGGTCCGGCGCCACCGGGGCCAGCCCCAGCAGCGCCGGCTCCTCGTCCGCGACCGTCACCCGCCGTCCCCGGACGACACCCCGGGCAGCGCCCGCAGCACCTCACCCAGCACCCACGCCGCCCGCTCCGCGTCCGCGAAGGAGGTGTAGAGCGGGGTGAAGCCGAAGCGCAGCACATCGGGGTGGCGGAAGTCGCCGACCACCCCGCGCCGGATCAGCTCGTCCATGACCTGGCCGGCGACGGGGGTGCCGCCCCGCCCGAACGACGAGCCGAGCTTGGGGGAGCACGCCAGCGACACCTGGCTGCCGCGCCGCTCGTGCGCCTGCGGCGTCAGGGAGCGGACCAGGTCCGGCGGCACATAGGCCTGCACGCACGCCAGGAAGAAGTCCGTCAGGGCCAGGCTCTTGGTGCGTACGGCCTCGATGGACACCCCGTCCCAGGCCTCCAGCGCCGCCTCCAGCGCGAGCAGCGAGAGGATGTCGGGGGTGCCGACCCGGGCGCGCGAAATGCCGTCGGCGGGGGTGTAGCCCGGGTCCATCGCGAACGGATCGGCGTGGGAGTTCCAGCCCGGCAGCGGCGATTCGAACCGCTCCTGGAGGCTCTCGCGGATGTAGAGGTAGGCGGGCGAACCCGGGCCGCCGTTGAGGTACTTGTACGTACAACCGACGGCGAGGTCGACGTGGTGCGCATCGAGGCCGACCGGCAGCGCACCGGCGCTGTGGCACAGGTCCCAGACGGCGAGCGCGCCCGCGGAGTGCAGTGCGTGGGTGATGCCCGGCAGGTCGTTGAGCCGGCCGGTGCGGTAGTCGACGTGGTTGACCAGCGCCAGCGCGGTCCGCTCGGTGACCTCGTCGGCGATGCCGCCGGGTTCGACCGGGCGTACCGCGAGGCCGGTCATCCGGGCCGCGGACCGGGCGATATAGCCGTCGGTGGGGAAGGTCGTGGCATCGACGAGGATCTCCGTGCAGCCCTTGCCGGCCATGCGGACCCCGCCGACCACGGCCTTGAAGATGTTGACGCTGGTCGAGTCGCCGACCACCACCCGGCCCGGTCCCGCCCCGATCAGCGGCGCGATCTTGTCGCCGATCCGCTCCGGCGCGGTCCACCAGCCCGACTCGGTCCACGACCGGATACGCAGCTCACCCCACTCGCGGGCGATGACATCGGCGATCCGGCCGGGCACCGCACGGGGCAGCGCACCGAGGGAGTTGCCGTCGAGATAGACACCGGCGCCGCCCGAGGCCTCGTCCGGCGCGGCGTCGAGGACGAAGCGGTCGCGGATCGCGGCGAGCGGGTCGGCGGCGTCCAACTCCGCGGCACGGGCGACCTGTTCACGGGCGCCGGCGGACCCGGGGCGGGCGGCGGCGGCAGGGAATCCAGGAGTCTCAGACATGACTGCGCGCCGTCCACAGCTCGGGGAAGACATTCTTGCGGGCCCGCTTCTCCAGCCAGGCCACGCCCGCGGAGCCGCCGGTGCCCATCTTGGCGCCCATGGCCCGCCGGGTCGCGACGAGATGGTCGTTGCGCCAGCGCCAGACCAGCTCGGCGACATCGGTCAGCGCCTCGCCGAGCCGGACGAGGTCCGACTCCTGCGGGCCGTCGTAGATCTCGGCCCAGACGGCCTCGACGCCCGGGTCCGGTTCGTAGCGCAGCGCCGGGTCCCGCCGCAGCACGGCCTCCGGGACCGGGTAGCCGCGGCGGGCGAGCAGCCCCAGCACCTCGTCCCACAGGCTCGGCTCCTGGAGGGCCTTCTCCAGCTCGGCGAGCTCGCGCGGCGCGCCACGGTGCGGCACCAGCATGGACGCGGACTTCTCGCCGAGCAGGAACTCCATCCGCCGGTACATCGCGGACTGGAATCCGGAGCCCTCACCGAGTGCGCTGCGGTAGGCGTTGAACTGCGCCGGGGTCAGCCGGGCGAGCGGCTTCCAGGCGGCGTTCAGCGCCTCCAGCTCGTAGGTGGAGCGGCGGAGCGCGTCCCGGGCCACCGTCAGGTCGTCGCGGCGCAGCGCCTCGGCCGCGGTGCGCCACTCATGGACGATGACCGTGAACCACAGCTCCATGACCTGGGTGGTGACCAGGAAGACCATCTCGCCGGGGTCGTCGGAGAGCGGGTGCTGCAGATGGGTGAGGACGTCCGCCTGGACATAGTCCTCGTACGGGGTCGTGCTGCTGGAGCCGATGCTGAGATCGGGGGCGAACGGCGGGTCGGACTCGGCATCGGCCGGTACGGGACCGGCGGGTGCACTCGCCGCGCTGTTCGCGGGATCTATGGGAGACGGCTGCGACATGAGGGACTCCTCAGGTGCGAACTACCGGGTAGCGGTCCGCCCCTTCCTCGTCGGCTCGGGAGCCCCGGTCCCCTCGGGCTCGGGATGGCCCGGCCCACTGAAATCATCGGTGCTGGACAGCGACCGCGCAAGGGCCGGCTGCGATCACGCGGCCGGCCCTCGGTCGTACCCGGTGCCCCGGCGGGCGGGGCTCCCCCGGAAACCGCCGGAGGACCGCGGCGGGCGTCAGGTGAGGGTGTCGGCCGCGGTCGGCGAGGAGTCCCGCAGGAAGGTCGAGCAGCGCTCGTACTCCTCCTGCTCGCCGATCGCCTGGGCGGCGCGGGCGAGGGCGTGCAGCGCCCGCAGGAAGCCGCGGTTGGGCTCGTGCTCGAACGGCACCGGGCCGTGGCCCTTCCAGCCGGCCCGGCGCAGCGCGTCCAGACCGCGGTGGTAGCCGGTGCGGGCGTACGCGTACGACTCGACGACCCGGCCCCCCTCGAACGCGTCGTCCGCCAGCTGCGCCCAGGCCAGGGAGGAGGCCGGGTACTTCGCGGCGACGTCGGACGGCGCCGTGCCCGCGGCGAGCATCTCGCGGGGTTCGGGGTCGTCGGGCAGATGGGTCGGGGGCGGTCCCCCGAGGAGGTTCTCGTGAATGGCCATGTCTCCCAGTCTGCCTGGTCGCGGGGGCGGGGTGGGACCGGCCGGGATCAGACGGGGGTCCGCGGCGGCTCACCGGCTGCTGCTTCCGCCCGCCGGCTCCTCGCCGCCCGGCGGCCGCTCCGCCTCCAGGGCCCGGGCCTCGCCCGGATCCAGCGGCGGTGCACTCACTCCGCAGTGGTAGACGCACTCCGGGTGACACCGCTCCGCGGGGGCCGGCTCGGCGGCCCGCAGCGCCGGGGCGCGCACCGTCAGCCAGGCGATCAGCGCGCCGACCACCAGGATCCCGGCACACAGCGGCATCGCCCGCCGGAAGGCCGCCCCGAACTCGTCCGCCGAGCGGTAGGCCTCCGGGCCGATGCCCGCCAGCAGCGGCAGCGCGGCGACCGCCACCAGGCTCGCCGCCCGGGCCGCCGCATTGTTGATGCCGCTGGCCAGGCCCGCCCGGTCCACGTCCACCGACGCCAGCACGGTCGAGGTGAGCGGCGCGACCAGCGTCACCATCCCCGCGCCCAGCACCACCAGCGCGGGCAGCACGTCGGTGAGGTACGAGGCGCCGCGGCCCGCCCGCGTCATCAGCAGCATCCCCGCGGCACACAGCAGCGGCCCGACGGTGAGCGGTATCCGGGGCCCGATGCGCTGCCCCAGTGCCCCGGAGCGGGCGGACAGCAGCAGCATCAGCACGGTCGTGGGCAGCAGCGCCGTACCGGCCTGCAGCGCGGAGTAGCCCACCACGACCTGGAGCTGGAGCACGGCCAGGAAGAAGAACCCGCCGAACGCGGCGTAGACGCACACGGTGACCGCGTTGACCGCGGAGAACAGCCGGATCCCGAAGATGGCCGGCGGCAGCATCGGATCCGGGCGCCGCCGTTCGACATGGAGGAAGAGCGCCCCGAGCAGCACCCCGATGACGGCGGGCAGGATCACGCCCGGCGACGCGCCCCCGCCCGGCGCGGCGATCAGCGCATAGGTCACCCCGGCCAGCGCCAGCGCCCCCAGCACCGCGCCCGGCACATCGAAGCCACGGCGCTCGCGGGCGTCCCGCTCCCGGGTCTCCGGTACGTGCCGCAGCGCCACCGGCACGCACACCGCCGCCAGCGGCACGTTCAGGAAGAACACCCAGCGCCAGCCGGCGCCGTCCACCAGCCAGCCACCGATGAACGGGCCGACGGCCGCGGCCACCCCGCCGAGCCCGGACCAGGCGCCGACCGCCCGCGCCCGGTCGTCCGGGTGGAAGACCGCCTGGATCAGCGCCAGCGACCCGGGGGTGAGCAGCGCACCGCCGACGCCCTGCAGCGCCCGGGCCGCGATCAGCACCCCGGCATGCGGCGCGAGCCCGCACAGCAGCGAGGCCGCGGCGAACCACACCACGCCGATCACGAACACCCGGCGCCGGCCGAACCGGTCGCCGAGCGCACCGCCCAGCAGGATCAGCGAGGAGAGGGTGAGCATGTAGGCGGTGACCGTCCACTGGAGCACGGCCAGATCGGCGTTGAGGTCCTCGCCGATCCTGGGCAGGGCGACATTGACGACGGTGCTGTCGAGCATCGCCATGCCGGACCCCAGCACGGCCGTCGCCAGCACCCACCGGCCCTGTGCCGAGGTGAGCCGGACGCCGCCGGGGGCCGGGGACTCCTGCCGTGCACTCATACCGCGAGCTTGCCCGCCGACAGGGCGCTCTGCACGGCGAAGACCCCGCATCTCTCCATGAGATGCGGGGCCTTCGGACCCGTAAGGGACGGACTACTTGATCTTGGTGCCGGCGGAGCGCAGGTGGGTGCAGGCCTCGGTGACGCGCTTGGCCATGCCGGCCTCGGCCAGCTTGCCCCAGCTGCGCGGGTCGTAGGTCTTCTTGTTGCCGACCTCGCCGTCGACCTTCAGCACACCGTCGTAGTTGCGGAACATGTGGTCCGCGACCGGGCGGGTAAAGGCGTACTGGGTGTCGGTGTCCAGGTTCATCTTGACCACGCCGTTCTCCAGCGCGGTGGCGATCTCCTGCTCGGTGGAGCCGGAGCCGCCGTGGAAGACGAAGTCGAACGGGGCGGACTTGCCGTACTTGGCGCCGACGCCCTCCTGCAGGTCCTTCAGCAGCTCGGGGCGGAGCACGACGTTGCCCGGCTTGTAGACGCCGTGGACGTTGCCGAAGGAAGCGGCGAGCAGGTAGCGGCCCTTCTCGCCCAGGCCCAGCGCCTCGGCGGTGCGCAGCGCGTCGTCGACCGTGGTGTAGAGCTCGTCGTTGATCTCGTGGGTGACGCCGTCCTCCTCGCCACCGGTCGGGGTGATCTCGACCTCAAGAATGATCTTGGCGGCGGCGGCCTTGGCGAGCAGCTCCTGGCCGATGGCCAGGTTGTCGGCCAGGTTCTCGGCCGAGCCGTCCCACATGTGGGACTGGAACAGCGGGTTCTGGCCCTTGGCCACGCGCTCCGCGGAGATGTCCAGCAGCGGGCGTACGTAGCCGTCGAGCTTGTCCTTGGGGCAGTGGTCGGTGTGCAGCGCGACGGTGACGTCGTACTTGTCGGCCACGACGTGCGCGAACTCGGCGAGCGCGACCGCGCCGGTCACCATGTCCTTGTTGTACTGGCCGCCCAGGAACTCCGCACCACCGGTGGAGATCTGGATGATGCCGTCGCTCTCGGCCTCGGCGAAGCCACGCAGCGCGGCGTGCAGCGTCTGCGTCGACGTGACGTTGATGGCCGGGTAGGCGAACTTTCCTGCCTTGGCCCGGTCCAGCATCTCGTTGTAGACCTCGGGGGTTGCGATGGGCATCTGTCCGCTCCTTGTGTGTGCGGGGTGTGCGTTCTTGGCCCTGACCAGGGGGCGAGGACTTCGCCGAGCACATCTTCCCAGACGAGGCCGTTTGGGCCGCATCGCCTGCCCGGCCGTCTCGCACAGTGGGCGGCCGGTTTCACGTGAAACCAGCCGCCCCTCGGCAAAGCCGCAGTTCAGAGCCGTTACGCACGCCGGAGCGGGCTCGGCCGGCCCTCAGCCCAGGCCGAGATCACCGAGCTGGTAGCCGGTGAGGTACGGCAGACCGGCCTCGGCGATGGCCGAGGCGGCACCCCGGTCCACGATCGTCGCCACCGCGACGACCTCGGCGCCCGCCTCCCGCGCCGCCTCGACGGCGGTCAGCGGCGAGCCGCCGGTGGTGGAGGTGTCCTCGACGACCAGGACCCGGCGGCCCGTGATGTCCGGGCCCTCGATACGGCGCTGCATACCGTGCGCCTTCTGCGCCTTGCGGACGACGAAGGAGTCCAGCCGCCGGCCGCGCGCGGCGGAGGCGTGCAGCATCGAGGTGGCGACCGGGTCGGCACCGAGCGTGAGCCCGCCGACCGCGTCGTAGTCCAGCTCGGCGGTCAGGTCCAGCATCAGCTGCCCGACCAGCGGCGCGGCCTCGCCGTCCAGGGTGATCCGGCGCAGGTCGATGTAGTAGTCGGCCTCCTTGCCGGAGGAAAGCGTCACCTTGCCGTGCACCACGGCCTTGTCCTTGATCTGCTGCAGCAGCGCACCGCGCACGTCGTCACTCATACGCACGAGCTTATGCGGTCTCCCCGGACAGGCTCCGCCAGCTCCAGGTCATGGAGATCTCCAGGGGGTCGATGGGCGTGACCAGGCGCGGCATGGTGTTGAGGCCGTTCGGCGGCCCGGACTGCGGCTCGACACAGACCGCGGCCTCCTGCTCGTCGTAGACCACCACCCACTCGGCACGGCTGCTGATCTTCAGCTGCAGCCGGCCCGGCCAGGTGAGCGTGGCCTCGACCCCCCGCGGCATACCGAAGCAGTCGTCCCAGGGGCCCGGCGCCGGCGGGATCCGCCGGCCCGTCGGGAGATGGTCCTCGCCCCGCTCCTCCTGCCACTCGGGTGCGAAGTCGAGGCGGACGTCCTCGCCGCCCTCGCCCAGGTTCCGCAGGAACCAGGGGTGCCAGCCGGCCTGGGCGGGGAAGGAGTCATCGATCGTCTCGATGCCCATGGTCAGGGTGAGCGAGCCGCCATCCTCGGCGAGCTCGACGAGCTGGGTGACCCGCCCCGGGTACGGCCAGGGAGCCGCCGGGTCGGTGAGCTCATAGGTGAAGACCGCCTCCGTGGCGCTCGAACGCGCCGTCCGCCAGCGGAGGTTGCGGCCGGTGCCATGGATGGCGTGCGGCGCGGCATCGAGCGGCATCTGGTGCAATTCACCACCGCCGTGCGCCCCCGCCCCGAGGGCGACACCGCTGCGGAACTGCCCGTGGTCGAGCCTGCCGCACCACGGAACCATCGGGAAGCAGCCGTAATGGTCGCCCTGCCGCAGCAGCTCCGTCCCGCCGACGCGAAGGCCGGCGATCCGGCAGCCGTTGTCCGGCCGGACGATCACTTCCGCGTCTCCGGCGGCCAGCCGTACGCCCTCCGGCGCCTCGGTCCGCGCTGCGCGCTGCGTGGTGTTGTCGGTACTCACGGAAGCGACCCTAGCGGTGCCCCGGCACCGGGCGCGGGACGCCGGGGCGGCCCGCCACCGGCCGCCCGGACCGCGAACAGCAAGGTCAGCGGCGCCGGCGCAGCACCCGGCCGACGACCACGGCGGACGCCAGCACGACCGCGGCGGCGGGCGCCGCCCAGCGCAGCGTCATCGAGGTGGCATTCGGCTCCGGCGCCGGCACCGGCGCATACCGTCCGCGCGGCGGGGCGTGATCGACCTCCTCCGCGCTGCGCCCGATCATCGTCCGGCGGGCATGCGCGGCCTCGGCGGGGGCGATCCCGTCCTCGTCATGGCCGTACGCATGCTCGGGGCGCGCCTCGTGCGCGGCGTGGAAGGCGTCCGCCGCGTCGTCCGCGTCGAGGTCCTCGACGGCATCGAGGTCCTCGGCACCGGCCACCTCACCGATGTCCGCCGTCCCGAGGGCGTCCTCGTCACTGAGCGGATCCAGGGACAGCGGCAGCACCTCGGCGTCGGGCCCCTCGGGCGCCGGACCGGCCGGACCGCCTTCCCCGGACGCCTCCGCCACCGGCCGCTGCCGCAGATCCTCCGTCAGGTGCTCCGCGAAGCGGTCCAGCAGCCGGCGCCCGGCGGCCGCCGCGGACTGGTCGGTGGCGTCGGCGAGCCGGCCGTCGCTGTGGACCGTGCCGCCGCAGACCAGTCGCGTACCGGGACCGGGCTCGGTGGCCGGGAACAGCCGCAGGGTCAGGGACAGCACCGCTGCCCCGTCACCGCGCGACTCGACGCCCTTCGCCTCGACGGCCACCACGGCCGTGGCGTCGTCACCGGGTTCGGCGTCCGCGGCGGCGACCGTCAGCGAGCCGCGATAGGTGATGGTGGAGCTTCCGATACGCAGCCGCAGCCGTCCCTCCGGGCGCCGGGGGAGCGCCTCGGCATCGAGCTGGACTCCTGGGACACAGCGCGCCACCCGCTCGGGCTCGGTGAGCGCCTGCCGCACGGTCCCGACGGGAAACGGAACGTACACCTCATGCTCCATGACATGGGAGCCTACCCAGCGCGCCCGGACCCGTGCCCGCCCGCGCAAGGTTTTCCGCGCACCGGCCCGCATCGGCCCGCCCCGGCCCGCGCCCGCACGCTCCCCGCACCGCCCGGATCCGGTGCCGCCCGCTCAACCCAGATAGCGCGGATGTATCAGCGTCGACGCCGGCAGCCCCGGTATCCGGCCCCGGGCCACCCCGCGCCGGCCGGCCTCCAGTTCCTCACGCCCGAGGCCCCCCAGCGGGGGTGCGTCGGGCGCCAGGCCGAACCGCGGGCGGTGCCGCGCGGCCAGGACGAAGCCCCAGTAGCGGCCCCGGCCGGCCGAGGGCGCGGCGGCGGGCACCTCCGCGTCCACCAGTGGCAGGGGGTCCGCCGCGCGGTCCGGGCCTCCGTAGAAGGACGCGGGCCGGCCGGGCAGGCGGTACGGCACGGTCGCCAGGCCCACCGACCGGACGGTGGCCTCCACCGTCCAATACAGCCGCGCCCGCTCGACCGGCGGCCCGGCGTGCACCACCAGCCGCCCGTCCCCGGCCAGCATCCGCGCCGCGAGGCCGTAGAACTCCTGGGAGTAGAGCTTGGTGCTCGCGGCGATCCCGGGGTCGGGCAGATCGGAGACGATGACGTCGTACGGAGCCGGCCGCCGGCCGCCGCCGCGCATCCCCCGCTCCCGCAGCCAGTCGAAGGCGTCCTCGGTCACCACATGCACCCGCGGGTCGCTGAGCGAGTGCCGGTTGAGCCGGGAGAGGCCGGGGTCGGTCCGCGCCAAATGCAGGACACCCGGGTCGAGTTCGACGACGGTCACCGAACGGACCGAGCGATAGCGCAGGATCTCGCGCACCGCGAGACCGTCGCCGCCACCGAGGACCAGCACCCGGTGGTGCGGACCGCCCGCCATCGCCGGATGCACCAGCGCCTCGTGGTAGCGGAACTCGGTCTCCGCGCTGACCCGCAGCCGGCCGTCCAGATACAGCGCAAGCGGCCCGCCGGAACCTTTCCTCCCCTGCCCCGCACCGGCTCCGTCGCCCGTGCCGCCGGTCATCACCACCTCCTGGATGCCGGTCTGCACCGCCACCCGCGCCGAGGAGCCGTACACCGCCTGCCGGGCGGCCCGTTCGAACGGCGTGGCCAGCACCATGCCCGTGGCCAGCAGCGCGAGGACCAGGGCATTGGCGCCGAGCAGCGCCCAGCGGGCGCGGGCGGTCAGATCGCGGCGGAAGAGCCACAGCACCAGCACGCCGCCGGCCACCGCGTTGACACCGCCGGTGAGCAGGGCGCCGGTCAGCTGGCCGAAGCTCGGCAGCAGGAGGAAGGGAAAGGCCAGGCCGCCGACGAGCGCACCGACATAGTCCGCGGCGAAGAGGTCGGCGACCGCACCGCCCGCGTCCTGCCGGCGCACCCGCTGGATCAGCGTCATCAGCAGCGGCACCTCCGCGCCGATCAGGATGCCGATGGCCAGGGAGAAGCCGACGAGCGCGGAACGGGACTGGCCGAACCATGCGAAGCAGGCGTAGAGCGCCATCGCGGAGGCGCCGCCGACCAGCGCAAGGCCCGCCTCGACCGCCCCGAAGCCGACCGCCGCCCGGCACCGCAGCCGCTTGGCGAGCAGCGCACCGACCCCCATCGCGAAGACCATGACGGACAGCACGACCGATGCCTGGGTGACGGAGTCGCCCACCAAGTACGTGGCCAGGGCGACGAGTTCGAGCTCATAGACCAGACCGCAGGCGGCGCAGACGAAGACGACGCCGAGGACGAGCAGCCGGCCGAGACCGGCCGGCACGGGCAGCCGCGCCGGTGTCAGGTCCTCCGGCGGCCCGAGGACTCCGGTGGGAGCGGGCTCTGGCGGGTCGATCATGCGTGAACGTTACGTGACGATTCCGTGCCTCTCCGTCACCCACACGAGTACAGTCTGCGGGCCCCAGACGCCAGTTGGGACCGGGGCGACGCACAGGGCACGGTGGGGGCACCCGCACGACACAGACCGCGCACACACCCTCCTTCGCGCCCCGCCGGACCTCCACGCCCCCGGCGCATCACCCTCGCGCACCTCGCACCGCACACGCCCCCACATCCTCCTGTCGAGCCGACCGGTCACTTTCACCCGGCCCCTACTAGACCGCCGCGACCGCCGCCCGTACGCCCACCCGGGTCCGGGTGGCCACCAAGCGGCCCTCCTGCGGATACGCGTGCCAGGTCCGCCAGCGCACCTGCCCCTGCTGGCACTGCGCCAGCATGGCCGTGAAGGCGTGCGGCGAGCCGGGGAACGTACCGGCGAGGCCGTGCGGATGCTCGGCCACCAGCGCCAGCAATTCCTGCGCCCGCCCGGCGAACGAGCCGCGCGAGAGGGTCTCCACATGGGCGGCGAATTCGTACTCCCAGTCCCCCAGCCGCTTCGCCACACCGAGCGGCAGCGGTGTGCTGCTGCCCGGCATACAGGCGACCGTTTCGGAGCACGTGCCGCGCTCCTCCTCAAGAAGCACCTGGTGAGAGGCGCCGAGCAGCCTCAACTGCAGCTGCACGCCATGGAGTTGAAGATCGAGTACGGCGAGCGCCGGCAGGGGCTCCCTGCCCAGCGCCCAGGCCAGGTCGGATGCACGGGTATCGGTGTACGCCGTTGTCAAAGTGGTGAGCATGGGTCGGCTCCGCAAGCACGCAGTGGAATGGTGGGCCGGCCCGCCCATGAAGGATCAGGAATGTACGACTGCCTGCCGGCTCGTGCCCACGCGGGATCGGAGAACGTGGGGGATTCTCTGATGAAGAGGGAATCATGAAAGTCCGGTCGCCCACAGCGGTTTTACCCATCTCCACCCGGGTTTACATCCGCTCGGGGGCCTTGCAGTTCAGTTGTTCAACACCCATACGTAAGGCGGGTGTTGAGGTTTCCCTCCACACCCGCCCGTGCGCATATGCGACAGCAATGAGCCACCCGCATAGTGCGGTGGGAGCGGCCCGCCGACGGATCAGGAACCGCCGCCTCCACCGCCGCCGCAGCCACCACCGCCACCGCAGCCACCACCCCCGCAGGAGTGGCCGCCACCGCACCCGCCGTGGTGCCCGCCGCCGCCGTGATGTCCGTGGTGCCCGCTGCCCGAGCCGTCACCGCCGATCCACCAGCCGCCGTCCGAACCCCGGGAGCCCCCTCCGCGCCCGGCGCCGCTCCGCGCGGCAACGGCCACGAATACGATGACCGCCGCGCAGATCACGAGGAACATCACGATTCCCATGTGCCTCACACTCCTTTCGTTCCCCCGAAGCGTGGGGCACCTCCCACGCCCTTCAGGCAATGGGGGCGCATCCGCTCCGTCCGGCGCCCTGTGCGCCGCTCCGGCGCCGCCCCGCGCCGGTGGCCGTCCTCGTCGACGGCCGTCACTGTCCTTCGTGCGGGGCTGATGCCCCCGCCGCGCGGTCTCAAAGCACAGTTGAGGAACTCCAGAGGTTCGGCGGAGGATGGCGGGCATGGACCGACCGCTGCTCAACCGCCGCCTCGCCGAATTCGGCACCACGATCTTCGCCGAAATGTCGGCACTTGCCGTACGGACCGGCTCCATCAACCTCGGCCAGGGCTTCCCCGACGCCGACGGGCCGGAAGAGGTCAGGGAGGCCGCGGTGCGCGCCCTGCGCGACGGCCGCGGCAACCAGTACCCGCCCGGCCCCGGCATCCCGGAACTGCGCACCGCCGTCGCCGCCCACCAGGAGCGCTTCTACGGACACCGCGGCCTGTCCTACGACCCCGACACCGAGGTCCTGGTCACCGCGGGCGCCACCGAAGCCATCGCCGCCGCGCTACTGGCGCTGCTGGAGCCGGGTGACGAGGTCATCGCGCTGGAGCCGTACTACGACTCGTACGCCGCGTGCATCGCGATGGCCGGCGGCCGGCGCGTCCCGGTGACCCTGCGCCCGGACCCTAAGGCCGGCGCCTACCGCCTCGACCTGGACGAACTGCGCGACGCGATCACCGCCGACACCCGCCTGATCCTCCTCAACACCCCGCACAACCCCACCGGCACGGTCCTGTCCCCCGAGGAACTCACCGAGATCGCCCGCCTCGCCGTCGAGCGCGACCTCCTCGTCATCACCGACGAGGTCTACGAACACCTGGTGTTCGAGGGCGCGCACCTCCCCCTCGCCTCGTTCCCCGGCATGCGCGAGCGCACCGTCACCATCAGCTCGGCCGGCAAGACCTTCTCCTTCACCGGCTGGAAGGTCGGCTGGGTCACCGCACCCCCGGAGCTGATCAGCGCCGTCCGCTCGGCGAAGCAGTTCCTCACCTATGTCTCCGCCGGCCCGTTCCAGTACGCCGTCGCCGAGGCGCTCGCCCTCCCCGACGACTACTTCACAGGGCTGCGGGACGACCTGCGGGCCAAGCGCGACGTCCTGGCACACGGACTGTCCGAGGCCGGCTTCCGCGTCTACCGCCCCTCCGGCACCTACTTCATCACCACCGACATCCGCCCCCTCGGCCACGACGACGGCTTCGCCTTCTGCCGCGCCCTCCCCGAACGCGCCGGCGTCGTCGCCATCCCCAACGCCGTCTTCTACGACCACAAGGACGCGGGCGCGCCGTTTGTGCGGTTCGCGTTCTGCAAGAGCCCCGAGGTGCTCCAGGAGGCGGCGGACCGCTTGAAGCGTCTCTGACGGCCACCGGCCAGGGCCCCGGCCGTCACGTCCGGGGCCGCACACTTCACCGCCGGCTCACTGCGGAGCGAGCGGCATGGCCTCGAAATTCTCGAAGAGGTAGGCATAGACCTGCGCGAGATAGGCCCGCAGCTCCCGCTGGTCGGGGAAGCGCACATAGGTCAGCCCGAACCACTGCTCCACCGTCAGCGGCTCGTTCGTCACGAGGTGCCTCAACCCCGCACGAATCGTGTCCTGATAGTCGGGCCAGGCCGCGTCGAACGTCGCCCGCAGCATGCCGAGATCGTCCACCGCCTCGACCCCGAGAATTCCTGCGCAGAAATGCAGAAAGCGGCGGTCGATGCCGGGTACGTCCAGCCCCAGGTCGGCCAGCGGGGCGGTGACCGGGTCTATCTCCTCGTAGCCGCCCGGGTACGGGTAGAGCGTGGTGTTCCGCAGGTCGGCGTCTTTCTCCGGCCCGTCCTCGCTCTCCACTTCCTGAGCGGGGCGGTACACCCCGTACAGCAGGCCGCGCGTCGAGAAGTCCGCGTAGACATAGTTCACTTCACCGCTGCTTGCTCATGCGGCACCCCCCGCAGCACCGAGCGCCGCGTCAACGCCCTTGAACGAGACCGGATACGGCTTTCTCGATCTCGGCCGGAAAGGGCTCGACCGCCATGGAGACCAATTCGGCGATGAGGACGTCCTCGATCTCCTGGATGACCTCTCTGACGATGCGTTTGCCGACCTCGATGGCTGCCGCCTCGGCAGCCGCGGCGATGCCGAGCGCCCCCACCCCCGGCACAGACAGACGCGGGCCCCGGAGCGATGAAGCTCCGGGGCCCGCGCAGCAGGGTGGGTGTGGGACGGACGGGGCTCAGGCCTCGTCGTCACCCGGCTTCTCGTCGGAGTCGCCTTCGATCTCGGCCTCCAGGCCGAGCTGCTCGACGATCCACTTGTCGAATTCGATCGAGGCGCGAACCCAGCTGACCGTGCTCGACACGAAGTGTTCGAGCGAGACACCGGTGCCGATCAGCATCGATGCTTCACCGATCAGACGGACCGTGCCGTCGTCGTGGGTGTGGGTGTAGGCCTTGGGCCACAGCGTCCGGCGGTTCCAGTCGTCGATCGCCTCCAGCAGCTTCGACTTTTCGTCGATGCCGTGGGGACGGTCGTAGAACGTACGAACGGAGAAGAGCTGCTGCTCCTCCTCGCCCCGGAACATGAAGTACGTGCGGAACTGCTCCCACGGGGCGGCGAGGTCACCCTCCTCGTCGACGACGTACTTCAGCTCCATCTGGTCGAGGAGCTGCTTGACCAGGTCCTGGTCTGGCACGACGGGACCATCAGGCCCCGACGGCTCGGGTTCGGGCTGGCCCCCGAAATTCGGAATCGAGGACGGGTCGATGCTCACCGTGGAATTCCCTTCGTATGGTCCCTGCCATCCTCCCCCACATCCGCCCCGTACTGGCAACCCGGGACGAGGTGGATGCGGGCAAGGTGTCGGGCAAGGCCACGGCCACGCGGTGCCCGTCGGGCGACCACCGGCCGTGACGGCCCTGCGGTGCGGCCCGACGGTACGCCCCGCCCGTGCAGCCCGGGATCCGGGCCGGGGCGCGCCCGCCGGACAGCGCGGCCGCAGCGCCCCGGTCAGCCCGCGACGTGCTCCGCCGACTCCACCGACAGCTGGTCGCCGTCCACGTCCACCCGCACGGTGTCCCCGTCGAGCACCTCGCCGGCCAGGATGGCGCGGGCGAGCGGGTCGCCGATGGCCGTCTGGATCAGGCGGCGCAGCGGGCGGGCGCCGTAGGACAGGTCCGGCGCGGGGGCGTCGGGGACCGGCTCCTGGCCGAGCCAGGCGAGCCAGGTCAGGGCGCGGTCGGTGATGTCCAGCGTCAGCCTGCGGTCGCCGAGGCGGCGCTGCAGATGGTCGAGCTGGATCCGGGCGATCCGCTGGAGCTGGTCGGTGCCGAGCGGATGGAACACCACCACGTCGTCGAGGCGGTTGAGGAACTCGGGCCGGAAGGAGGCCCGGACCGTCTCCAGCACCTTCTCCTTCTTCTGCTCCTCCTTGAGCAGCGGGTCCATCAGGAAGGTGGAGCCCAGGTTGGAGGTCAGGATGAGGATGGTGTTGCGGAAGTCGACCGTGCGGCCCTGACCGTCCGTGAGCCGCCCGTCGTCGAGGACCTGCAGCAGGATGTCGAAGACCTCGTGGTGGGCCTTCTCCACCTCGTCCAGCAGCACGACGGAGTACGGACGGCGGCGCACCGCCTCCGTGAGCTGGCCGCCCTCCTCATATCCGACGTAGCCGGGCGGCGCGCCGACCAGCCGCGCGACGCTGTGCTTCTCGCCGTACTCCGACATGTCGATCCGGACCATCGCCCGCTCGTCGTCGAAGAGGAAGTCCGCGAGCGCCTTGGCCAGCTCGGTCTTGCCGACACCGGTCGGGCCGAGGAAGAGGAAGGAACCGGTGGGACGGTCCGGGTCGGCGATCCCGGCGCGGGTGCGGCGTACGGCGTCGGAGACCGACCGTACGGCCTCGGTCTGGCCGATCAGCCGCTTGCCGAGCTCCTCCTCCATCCGCAGCAGCTTCTGGGTCTCGCCCTCCAGGAGGCGGCCGGCCGGGATGCCGGTCCAGGCGCCGACCACATCCGCGATGTCGTCGGGGCCGACCTCCTCCTTGACCATGGACTCCTTGGACGCCTCCTGCTCGGCCTCGGCGGCGGCCGCCTCCTCCAGCTCGTGCTCCACGCCCGGGATCTCGCCGTAGAGCAGCTTGGAGGCGGTGTCGAAGTCGCCGTCGCGCTGGGCGCGCTCGGCCTGGCCGCGCAGCTCGTCGAGCTTCTCCTTGAGGGCACCGACCCGGTTGAGGCTCTGCTTCTCCTTCTCCCACCGGGCCGTCAGACCGCGCAGCTCCTCCTCCTTGTCGGCGAGGTCCTTGCGCAGCTTCTCCAGGCGCTGGACGGAGCCGGCGTCGGTCTCGTTCCGGAGCGCCAGCTCCTCCATCTTGAGCCGGTCGACGGCGCGCTGGAGCTCGTCGATCTCGACGGGGGAGGAGTCGATCTCCATCCGCAGCCGGGAGGCGGCCTCGTCGACCAGGTCGATGGCCTTGTCGGGCAGGAAGCGGGAGGTGATGTAGCGGTCGGACAGGGAGGCAGCGGCGACCAGCGCGGAGTCCGCGATCTGGACCTTGTGGTGGGCCTCGTAGCGGCCCTTGAGCCCGCGCAGGATGGCCACCGTGTCCTCGACCGTCGGCTCGGCGACCAGCACCTGCTGGAAGCGCCGCTCCAGCGCCGGGTCCTTCTCGATCCGCTCGCGGTACTCGTCGAGGGTGGTCGCGCCGACCATCCGCAGCTCACCGCGGGCCAGCATCGGCTTGAGCATGTTGCCGGCATCCATGGACGAGTCACCGCCGGCGCCCGCACCGACGACCGTGTGCAGCTCGTCGATGAAGGTGATGATCTGGCCCTCGCTGGACTTGATCTCCGCCAGGACGGTCTTCAGCCGCTCCTCGAACTCACCGCGGTACTTGGCGCCCGCAACCATCGCCCCGAGGTCCAGCGCGACCAGCCGCTTGTTGCGCAGCGACTCGGGCACGTCGCCCTTGACGATCCGCTGCGCCAGCCCCTCGACGACGGCGGTCTTGCCGACGCCCGGCTCGCCGATCAGCACCGGGTTGTTCTTCGTACGGCGGGAGAGCACCTGCACCACGCGGCGGATCTCGTGATCCCGGCCGATGACCGGGTCGAGCTTGCCCTCACGGGCGGCCGCGGTGAAGTCCGTACCGAACTTCTCCAGCGCCTTGTACGTGCCCTCCGGGTCGGCGTTGGTCACCCGCTGCCCGCCGCGGTTCGCCTCGAAGGCGGCCAGCAGCTTCTTGGCGGAGGCGCCCTGCTGCTCCAGCAGCTCGCCGGTGCGCCCGCCCTTGGCGGCGATCCCGATCAGCAGATGCTCGGTGGAGACGTACGCGTCACCGAGCTCCTTGGCACGCTGGGTGGCGTCCGCGATGGCGGAGAGCAGGTCGCGGTCCGGCTGCGGCGGCGCGACCGTCGAGCCCTGCACGCTGGGCAGCGCGGCGAGCTGGCGATCGGCGCCGTTGCGCAGCGCGGCGGCGTCCGCCTCGACGGCGGCCAGCAGGTCCATGATGTTCTCGTTGTCCTGCCCGGCCAGCAGCGCGAGCAGGAGATGGGCGGACGTCATGTCCGCATGCCCGGCGGTGACCGCCCGCTCATTGGCGGCGCTCAGCGCCTCCCGGCTCTTGTTGGTCAGCTCGGCGTCCACGTGCTCGTGATCCTCCTCGACTCGTCCTGCCCGGCCTCAGTGCCCAGTCTGGACCCACTTCGGCACATCCTGCACACACCAACGTGCGATAAGTTGAGTCTATTCCACTCAAGGCTGATTGCGAGCCCCCTCGCCCGGTTCTCGCTCACTCGTTCGAGGGAATCGGGGCCGATCCCTCCGCGCCGCCCGCCGACACTGGCCTTCGACCACAAGGAGGTGCAGCATGACGGCTATGGCACACGAGCCGATGCCCACGCAGGACGACATCCTCCTGGAAGGCTTTCTGGCGCTGGAGACCCCGACGGGATTCCGGGCCGAGCTCATCGAGGGGGAGATCGCTGTGACACCGCCGCCGGACGGCGACCACGAGGACTACCTGTGCACCGTCTTCGAGCAGGTGACACACAGGTCCGCGACCGCCATGCAGAGCTCGGGCCGCAAGGGGCTCGTCCTTTCCGCTTCGGGCAACCGGCCCGCGGACCACGTGATCCCCGACGCCACCATCGCCCCGCGCGCGCTGCGCCTCTTCCGAGGCGCCCCGCCCTGGATGCCCAGCGACGGCGTCGTCATGGTCGTCGAGGTGACGTGGAGCAATCCCCAGCGGGACCGGGTTGCCAAGCGGCACGGCTACGCCCGTGCCAGCATCCCCTTCTACCTCCTCGTGGACCGCGGCGACGCCACCCTCACGCTGTTCAGCGGGCCCTCCGCGACCGACTACGCCGGACACAACACCGTCCCCTTCGGCAAACCCCTCCCCCTCCCCGCCCCCTTCTCCTTCGACCTCGAAACCACCGACTTCCTCTGAGCCGGGGGCTCCCGCTGCCCCCCGGGCTTCCGCTGCCCCCCGGGCCGCGAACTACCCTGCCCCCATGGCCCATGACCTCAGCGCCCTCAGCCCGGAGTACCTCGCCTTCTGGGGCGAGTACCTGATGCCGACGCTCACCACCCTGCGTCCGGACGGCACGCCGCACGTCGTCCCCGTGGGCGTCACCTACGACGCCGGGCAGCGGATCGCGCGGATCATCACCCGCAAGGACAGCGCCAAGGTCAAGAACGTCCTCGCCGCCGGGGCGGACGGTGCCACGGTGGCCGTCTGCCAGGTCGACAAGGGGCGCTGGGCGACGCTGGAGGGCCGGGCGCGGGTGCGTACGGACGCCGAGTCGGTGGCCGACGCGGTGCGCCGCTATGCCGAGCGGTACGGACGGACGCCGGCACCCAACCCCGACCGCATCATGATCGAGATCGCGGTGACCCGGGCCATGGGCCGGGCCTGATCCACCCGGTACAACCCTCCACCGCGGGCCGCCCGCGGGGGTATCGTCGCCCCCACAGTCGCCACGCCCCGGAGGGCACGATGAACTCGGTCCGAGTCACGGCGATCGCCTGCCTGATGCCGCTGTCCGAGCTGGACGAGGATCCGTTTCTGGTCGACGACCGCAGCCAGCACGACATGTGCACCCGGTGGGCGGCGGCCCGTGACTACCACCTCGCCTGCCGCCTCAGCCTGCACCAGCTGCGCGCCGATCACTGCGCGCTGTGGCGGGACGTCGAAGAGGGCCTGGTCGACGTGTTCGTGACGCCCAACCGGCGGGCGCTGGAGAACGCCATCGACGGGGCCGACGAATTCGGCGCGCGGTGCGCCGCGGCCGGCGTCCGGCTGGAGACCGCGGACCTCGACGAGCCGGTCTACACCCTGGCGATGAAGTCGCAGGTGCACCGGCGGCTGTCGATGCCGACCGCGGGATACAGCGGCTGCTGACCGCGCCCCGGCACAGCGAAAAGGGCCGGGTCTCCCCGGCCCTTCGCCGCTTGCTGCGCCGGGCGGCCGCCCGGCCGGCCCGCTACTCGGACCGCTTGGGCCGCCAGACCACCAGCGCGCTGGTCTGCTGCACATCCTGATACGGCACCAGATCGCGCCGGTAGGAGGCGTGCACCGCCGCCTCCCGCTGCTGCATCGCGCTGGCCGCGCCCTCCAGGGCGCCCTGGAGCTCGGCGACCCGCTGTTGCAGGGCCGCGACCTGGTTCTCCAGCTCGATGATGCGCTTGATGCCGGCGAGGTTGATGCCCTCGTCCTGGGACAACTGCTGCACCGTACGGAGCAGTTCGATGTCCCGGGCCGAATAGCGGCGGCCCCGCCCGGCCGTGCGGTCGGGCGAGACCAGCCCCAGCCGGTCGTACTGCCGAAGGGTCTGCGGATGCAGGCCGGAGAGCTGGGCCGCGACGGAGATGACGTACACCGGCGACTCTTCGGTCAGTTCATACGGGTTACGACGCTGCCCGCCCCGGCTGTCCATCTCATGCTCCCTTCGCGGCCTGGAACAGCTCCGTCCGCGGGTCCGGGCCCGCGGTCGCCTCGCGATACGACTCCAGCGACGCCTTGGCCTCGTCGCTGAGATCACCGGGGACCAGCACCTCGATGGTGACCAGCAGATCACCGCGGGTGCCGTCCTTGCGGGTCGCTCCCTTGCCGCGGGCCCGCATGGTGCGTCCATTGGGGGTGCCGGCCGGCAGCTTCAGCGTCACCGGCGGACCGCCCAGCGTCGGCACCTTGACCTCACCGCCGAGGGCGGCCTCCGGGAAGGTGACCGGCACCGTGAGGGTGAGGTTGTCGCCCTTGCGGCCGAAGACCGGGTGGGCGTCGACATGCACGACCACGTACAGATCGCCGGCCGGGCCGCCCTGCTCGCCCGGGGCGCCCTTGCCGCGCAGCCGGATGCGCTGCCCGTCGGAGACGCCCGCGGGGATACGGACCTGCATCGTGCGGGCACTGGTGGCGCGCCCGCTGCCCTTGCAGACCTCGCAGGCGTCCTGGGCGATCAGGCCCCGGCCCTTGCAGTCGCCGCACGGATCGGTGAGCGAGAACCCGCCGCCCGTGCCCCGGCTGACCTGGCCGGTGCCGACACAGGTCGGGCAGACCCGCGGCGTACCGTTTTTGTCGCCGGTGCCCGAACACGCCTTGCACGGCGCCTGGCTGGACATCCGCAGCGGGACCGTGGCCCCGTCGACCGCCTCGGTGAAGCTGAGCGTCACCTCGGACTCGATGTCCTGGCCGCGGCGCGCATGGGTACGGGTACCGGCACCGCCGCGGTTGAACAGGCCGCCGAAGACATCGCCCAGGCCGCCGCCGAAACCGCCGCCCTGGCCCTGGCCCGGCGAGCCCCCGAAGAGGTCGCCCAGGTCGAAGTTGAAGCTGCCGCCGCCCCCGCCGGGTCCCGGCCGGAACCCGCCGTTGCCGAACAGCGCGCGCGCCTCGTCGTACTCCTTGCGGCGCTTGCTGTCGCCCAGGACGTCGTTCGCCTCGGAGATCTCCTTGAAGCGCTCCTCGGCCTTGGCGTCGCCCTTGTTGGCGTCCGGGTGGTACTCGCGGGCCAGCTTGCGGTACGCCTTTTTGATCTCCGCTTCGGTGGCGTCCTTCGGGACGCCGAGGACCTTGTAGTAGTCCTTCTCGACGAAGTCCTTGGTGCTCATCCCCGACGTCCCTCCTCCCGCGCGGTCTTCTTTTCTGTGCTCACGTCAGCCCTCGTCCGGGCCACCGCTCTCCTCGTCCGAAGCCGCGGCGCCCTTGACGTCGTCATCGGATCCGGACTTGGCGCCCTGCGCGCCCGGCTGCGGCTCGGCGACGGCGACCCGCGCGGGGCGGATCGTTCGTTCACCGATGCGATACCCGGGCTGCAGGATCGCCACGCACGTCGTCTCGGTGACATCCGGTGCGTACGAATGCATCAGCGCCTCGTGGATCGTCGGGTCGAAGGGCTCGCCCTCCTTGCCGAACTGCTGCAGACCCAGCTTGGCGACCACGGTCTCCAGCGATTCGGCCACCGACTTGAAGCCGCCGACCAGTTCGCCGTGCTCACGGGCGCGGCCGACGTCGTCGAGCACGGGCAGGAGCTCGGACAGGAGGTTCGCCGCGGCGATCTCCTTGACCGTGACCCGGTCCCGTTCCACCCGACGGCGGTAGTTCTGGTACTCCGCCTGGAGCCGCTGGAGGTCCGTCGTGCGCTCGTTGAGCGCCGTACGCACCTGGTCCAGCTGCGCCTGGAGCCCTACGTCGGTTACGTCCCCGGCCGGGGCCGAGCCCGCCTTGTCGGCGGACTCGGCCTGCGCCGCGTCTTCGGGAGCGGCGTCAGAGGGGACGTCGGGCTTCTCTTCGAAGCCCGGGGTCTCCTCCGTCACGCGGCACCATCCTTCTTCGGCTTCTCGTCGTCGACGATCTCGGCGTCCACGACGTCGTCCTCGGCCTTGGCCTGCTCACCGGCGGCGCCCTCGGCACCCTCGGCGGCCTGCGCACCCTGGGCGTCGGCGTACATGGCCTGGCCCAGCTTCTGGGAGACGGCCGCGACCTTCTCGGTGGCGGTGCGGATCTCGGCGGTGTCCTCGCCCTTGAGCTTTTCCTTCAGCTCGGTGAGGGCTTCCTCGACCTCGGTCTTGACCTCGCCCGGGACCTTCTCCTCGTTGTCCTTGAGGAACTTCTCGGTCTGGTAGACGAGCTGCTCGGCCTGGTTGCGGGTCTCGGCGGCCTCGCGGCGCTTGGTGTCCTCGTCCGCGTACTGCTCGGCCTCCTGGCGCATCCGGTCGACCTCGTCCTTCGGCAGCGAGGAGCCGCCGGTGACGGTCATCTTCTGCTCCTTGCCCGTGCCCAGGTCCTTCGCGGTCACGTGCATGATGCCGTTGGCGTCGATGTCGAAGGAGACCTCGATCTGCGGGACCCCACGGGGGGCCGGCGGCAGACCGGTCAGCTCGAACATCCCGAGCTTCTTGTTGTACGCCGCGATCTCGCGCTCGCCCTGGTAGACCTGGATCTGCACGGACGGCTGGTTGTCCTCGGCCGTCGTGAAGATCTCGGAGCGCTTGGTCGGGATCGTGGTGTTGCGCTCGATGAGCTTGGTCATGATGCCGCCCTTGGTCTCGATACCGAGGGACAGCGGGGTGACGTCCAGCAGGAGGACGTCCTTGACCTCACCCTTGAGGACACCGGCCTGGAGGGTGGCGCCGATGGCGACGACCTCGTCCGGGTTGACGCCCTTGTTGGCGTCCTTGCCGCCGGTCAGCTCCTTGACGAGCTCGGCGACGGCCGGCATACGGGTCGAGCCGCCGACCAGGACCACGTGGTCGATCTCGGACAGGTTGATACCCGCGTCCTTGATGACGTTGTGGAACGGCGTCTTGCAGCGGTCCAGGAGGTCCGAGGTGAGCTGCTGGAACTGCGAGCGGGTGAGCTTCTCGTCCAGGTGCAGCGGGCCCTCGGCGGACGCGGTGATGTAGGGAAGGTTGATCGTCGTCTCGGTGGAGGACGACAGCTCGATCTTCGCCTTCTCAGCGGCCTCGCGGAGGCGCTGGAGCGCCATCTTGTCCTTGGACAGGTCGACGCCGTGGCCGTTCTGGAACTGCTTGACCAGGTAGTCGACGACGCGCTGGTCCCAGTCGTCACCACCGAGGTGGTTGTCACCGTTGGTGGCCTTCACCTCGACGACGCCGTCGCCGATCTCCAGGAGCGAGACGTCGAAGGTACCGCCACCGAGGTCGAAGACCAGGATGGTCTGGTCGTCCTTCTCCAGGCCGTAGGCCAGGGCGGCAGCGGTAGGCTCGTTGACGATACGCAGGACGTTCAGGCCCGCGATCTCGCCGGCCTCCTTCGTGGCCTGACGCTCGGAGTCGTTGAAGTAGGCCGGAACGGTGATGACCGCGTCCACGACCTTCTCCCCGAGGTACGCCTCGGCGTCACGCTTGAGCTTCTGCAGGATGAAGGCGCTCATCTGCTGCGGGTTGAAGCCCTTGCCGTCGATGTCGATCTTCCAGTCGGTGCCCATGTGGCGCTTGACCGACCGGATGGTCCTGTCGACGTTGGTGACCGCCTGGCGCTTCGCGACCTCGCCGACCAGCACCTCGCCATTCTTGGCGAAGGCGACGACGGACGGCGTGGTCCTGGCGCCCTCGGCGTTGGTGATGACGGTGGGCTCACCGCCTTCGAGAACACTGACGACGGAGTTCGTCGTGCCCAGGTCGATGCCGACCGCACGTGCCATTTCAATTCCTCCAGCTGACTTGAGTGGAACAGGCTCAACAGTGCAGCACCGAGGAAAGCCTGTCAACAGAGGTGAGTCGGTGCCGCTCAACTTTTATATCGCGCTTATCGTCACCACGTCATCACAAGGACGCCCGCAAGGCCGCAGAGGGTTGCCTTCGCGACGCAGATCACCGGCCGGGCGGCTTCATGGCGCCCGGGAGAATGGGTAACCTCAGCGCAGACCCGAAAAGTTACCGCTTAGTAGTTCCGCTCAGTTTTCCGCTCTCGCAGGTTCGAGGAGCCACCCATGCAACTCGCCGCGATCATCGTGTCGCTGGTCCTAATCGCGGTCGGCGTCGCGCTGTTCGGCCGTGCCCTCCTGCAGATCTACCGCTTTGTGCGGCTCGGTCAGCCGGTGCCCGCCGGCACCCGGACGGACGATCCGAAGCAACGCACGATCACGGTGGTCAAGGAGTTCCTCGGCCACACCCGGATGAACCGCTGGGGTGTCGTCGGGGTGGCGCACTGGTTCGTGGCGGTGGGCTTCTTCTCCCTGCTGCTGACGATCGTCAACGCCATCGGCCAGCTCTTCCAGGCCGACTGGCTGATCCCGGTGATCGGCGACTGGCTGCCGTACGAGATCTTCGTCGAGTTCCTCGGCCTGACGACGACGCTGGGCATCGTGACCCTCATCGTCATCCGCCAGCTGAGCAAGCCCGGCAAGGCGGGCCGCAAGTCCCGCTTCTCGGGCTCCAACTTCGGCCAGGCGTACTTCGTCGAGGCCGTCATTCTCATCGTCGGCGTGTGCATCATGACGCTGCGCGCCCTGGAGGGCGTCCAGCACGGCGTGGACCACTTCGAGATCGGGTTCTTCGCCTCGTACCCGCTGATCGTGGCCTTCAAGGGGCTCAGCCTCACCGCGATCCAGAACATCACCTACCTCGTCGCGGGGATCAAGATCGCGACGTCCTTCATCTGGATGATCACGGTCGCCCTCAAGACCGACATGGGCGTCGCCTGGCACCGCTTCCTGGCCTTCCCCAACATCTGGTTCAAGCGCGAGGCGTCCGGTGACGTGGCGCTGGGTGCGCTCCAGCCGATGACCAGCGAGGGCAAGGCGATCGACTTCGAGGACCCGGGCGAGGACGACCAGTTCGGCGTCTCGCAGATCGAGCACTTCTCCTGGAAGGGCATCCTCGACTTCTCCACCTGCACCGAGTGCGGCCGCTGCCAGTCGCAGTGCCCGGCCTGGAACACCGGCAAGCCGCTGTCGCCGAAGCTGCTGATCATGGCGCTGCGCGACCACGCCCACGCCAAGGCTCCGTATCTGCTCGCCGGCGGCGGCAAGACCATGGAGGGCGAGGAGAAGGCGAGCGCGGAACAGCTCAAGGACGTTCCGGCCGCCGCGCTGGCCGAGGCCGAGCGCCCGCTGGTCGGCACCCTCGAAGAGGGCGGGGTCATCGACCCGGACGTGCTGTGGTCCTGCACCACCTGCGGCGCCTGTGTGGAGCAGTGCCCGGTCGACATCGAGCACATCGACCACATCGTCGACATGCGCCGCTACCAGGTCATGATCGAGTCCAGCTTCCCCAGCGAGGCCGGCACGATGCTGAAGAACCTGGAGAAGAAGGGCAACCCCTGGGGCCTGGCCAAGAAGCAGCGCCTGGCGTGGACCAAGGAGGTCGACTTCGAGATCCCCGTCGTCGGCAAGGACGTCGAGGACCTCACCGAGGTCGACTACCTCTACTGGGTCGGCTGCGCCGGCGCCCTGGAGGACCGCGCCAAGAAGACCACCAAGGCCTTCGCGGAGCTGCTGCACATCGCGGGCGTGAAGTTCGCGATCATGGGCGGCGACGAGGCCTGCACCGGTGACTCCGCCCGCCGTCTGGGCAACGAGTTCCTCTTCCAGCAGCTCGGCCAGCAGAACGTCGAGATGCTGAACATGGCCTTCGGCGAGGACAGCGAGGACGAGTCGACCAAGAAGCCGGCGGCCAAGAAGAAGATCGTCGCGACCTGCCCGCACTGCTTCAACACGATCGCGAACGAGTACCCCCAGCTGGGCGGCGAGTACGAGGTCATCCACCACACCCAGCTGCTGCAGCACCTCATCGACGAGGGCAAGCTGATCCCCGTCACCCCGGTAGAGGGCCTGATCACGTACCACGACCCCTGCTACCTGGGCCGCCACAACAAGGTCTACACCCCGCCGCGCGAGATCATCGCCAAGGTGCCGGGCCTGCGGAACGAGGAGATGCACCGCCACAAGGAGCGCGGCTTCTGCTGTGGCGCCGGCGGTGCGCGGATGTGGATGGAAGAGCGCATCGGCAAGCGCATCAACAACGAGCGCGTCGACGAGGCCCTGTCGCTGAACCCCGACATCGTCTCGACGGCCTGCCCCTTCTGCCTCGTCATGCTGACCGACTCGGTCAACGGCAAGAAGAACGACGGCAAGGCAAAGGACTCCATCCAGGTCGTCGACGTCGCCCAGCTGCTGCTGGACTCCGTCAAGACCCCCGTCGACCCGGCGGGCGACGAGGAGTCCGAGGACGCCCCCGAGCCGGAGCCGGTGCAGTAACCGCACGGTCACGAGCGTTGGCCGGCGGCCGGTCCCGGGAGGTGCACGGGGCCGGCCGCCGGCGTTATCCACAGGCTGTGCGGCCGGCGTTGCGGGGCGGCCGGACCGCCGGGGATCATCAGGTTCGGCGAATCACGACACGACGACAGCGCTACGAACGGGGTGGGGACGGCATGCGAGGACGGTCTGCCGCGGCAGCAGGGCTCGGGCTCGCGCTCGCCCTTCTCCTCAGCTCCTGCGGCCCGCTCTCCTCCTCCGGTGCCGGCCGCCCCGCCGCCCGGCACCGTGCCTCCTCGCTCCCTGCCGCGCGCCCCGTCCCCGCCGGCCACGGCAGCCGGACCGCCCATGACTTCAACGGGGACGGCCATCCCGACCTCGTCGTCGACAGCCTGCTCGCGCCCGCCAAAGGCCATGACGACGACCCCGGCATCGGCATCGTCTACGGCTCCGCGCACGGACTCGCCCCGGCCACCAGGGAGTTGCTCACCCCGGCCCGGAACGCCGCGTCCATCGGCGGAGCCGTGCCCGCGTCCTTCGAGGCCGAGACCGTCTGCGATCTCGATCAGGACGGCTTCAGCGACCTCGTCGTCACCACCGACCCGCCATACGACGGCATCGGCCGCCCGCCCGTCCCCGTCCAGCTCCTCTTCGGCTCACCGCGCGGGCTCGGCGCCGGCCGCGCCGTGCAGCTCCGCATCCCCGACCGGGCGAGATTCGGCAACGAATGGCCCGACCAGCCGGTCTGCGGCGACTTCGACGGGGACAGCGCCGCGGACCTGGCCGTCACCGCCTCCGGCCCCCGGATCAGCTACCTCCGGGGCCCGTTCACCCGCACCGGCGCCCCCAAGGCAGCCGGCGCACCGATCAACGTCCCCGGCACCGCCCTGGCCACCGCGGCGCCCCTCTCCTCCGCCGCCGACCTCGATCACGACGGCGCCGACGACCTCCTCGTACGCGCCGCCGCCCCCGGCCACCGGGCCCGCAGCCGTCTGGCGCTCGGCAGCCCCCGGGGCCCGGTCCGCGCGGGCCCGGCCGCCTACCCGCCCGGTTACGCCACGGTCTTCGGCCACTTCTCCGCCGGCGGCCGGGGACCGACTCCCGTCACCGCCGGCACCGACGGCCTGCTGTCCGTCGCCGGCCGCCCCGGCACGCTCCGCACGGGGACGGGCGGCATACCCACCCTCGTCGCCGGCGAGGTGACCGGCGACGGCTACACCGACCTCGTCATAGGCGGCACCCGCCCCGCCCTCCTCGTCGGCTCCGCGAAAGGGCCGTCCGCCGTGCGCCGCCTCACGGTGCCCCGCCTCCCCGGGACCCGCCGCCCGCTCTCCACGGTTCTCGCCCTGACCGACTTCGACGGCGACGGCCATGCCGACCTCGTACTGCTGACCCGGCGCGGCCACACCCACGACAGGGTGACGGTCCACCCCGGCGGCCCGTCAGGCCTCCCCCCGCAGCCGGCTGTGTCGTTCACCACGGCGGACTTCACGACTCCCTGACCGGTTCATGACCATGAGTCAGGGGACCACGGCGGTCATTGGGGCGATGGGGCCGTGGGGGCCGACACCCAGTCAAAACACCCCCCTGACAATGAAGTTGCCCGCTCCCGAGGCGCGCCCCGACCATGACGACATGGACAGGAAAGCGCGCCCCCACACCGGCACGGCCCCCCACAGGGACACCGCCACCGCCGCCAGCAGCAACACCAGCACCACCGCCATCAACGCGAGCATGAACATGCCTGACACCCCGTACGCCACCGTCTCAAGCCCCGGCGCCCCACCGACTGCAGCCCCCACCGCGGCCCCCGCCCCGCCCCTCACCATCCGGCTCGCCATACCCACCGACACCCCGGCGATAGCCGCCATCCACCTGGCATCACGGCAGGTCACCATGCCCTACCTGCCGCCCCAGCGCCGTACCCATGACGAGGTCACCCGCTGGGTCCGGGAGATCGTGCTGCCGCAGTGTCACACCGTCGTCGCCGCCCGTGGACCGGAGCTCCTCGGCTATGCCGCCGTGCGGGGCGAGCTGCTCGACCAGCTCTATCTGCGCCCGGACGTCCGCCGCACCGGCATCGGCAGCCTTCTGCTCGCCGCGGCACGGCGGCACCGCCCCGACGGCCTGTCCCTGCATGTCTTCCAACTCAACGCGGACGCCCGGGCGTTCTACGCACACCACGGCTTCCGCGTCGTGGCCAGGGACGACGGCAGTGGCAACATGGAGAACCTGCCGCAGCTCACCCTCCGATGGACGCCGGCTTCCGTGCCGGTTCCCCGTCGGGGAACCCCCTAGGGGATGTCACAGGTCAGCAGCAAACCCGGCCCCGATCCCCCAGCTCGACCACCCCATCCCCGCGGACCAGGTACTTTCGAGTACGTGGCTGGATTCAGGATGGGTCGCGGACGGGATGCCCGCCCCGCGCAGAACGGACAGCAAGGGCAGCAGGGGCAGCAGGCTCCGTACGGACAGCAAGGGCCGTACAGACAGCAGCCCCCACCGCCGCACGGGCAGTGGCAGCAGCCACCGCAGCAGTACGGCGGCGGGCCGCAGGGACAGCCGCGCGGTCAGCACGGCGAGCCCGAGTACTTCGGCGACGGCGGCTACCACCCCCAGCAGTCCTACGCGCCGTACACGAACGACAACAACCCAGGTCACACCCAGCAGTTCAGCGTCGGCGAGGCGCCGGACGCCTACGGCGCGCAGCCGGGCGGGTACGACAACGGCCCCGACGGCCAGTACGCGGCCGGCGGCACCTACCGCGCCGGGCAGACCACCGCACCGCCGGCCGGCCCCAAGCTGCACTGGAAGCAGCTGCTGTCCGGCATCGTGCTGCGCCCCGAGGCCACGTTCTGGCAGATGCGCGACCACGCGGTCTGGGCCCCCGCACTCCTCGTCACCTTCATCTACGGCCTGCTCGCGGTCTTCGGCTTCGACAAGGCCCGCGCGGACGTGCTGAACGCCACGCTCTCGAACAGCATCCCCTGGGTGCTGATCACCGCGGTGATGTTCATCATCGGCAGCCTGATCCTCGGCGCGGTCACCCACACGATGGCCCGCCAGCTCGGCGGCGACGGCGCCTGGCAGCCGACCATCGGCCTGGCCATGCTGATCATGACGATCACGGACGCGCCCCGGCTGCTCTTCGCCATGTTCCTCGGCGGCGACAGCACCCTGGTGCAGGTCCTGGGCTGGCTGACCTGGCTCGCCACCGGCTATCTGCTCACCTCCATGGTGAGCAAGTCGCACGACCTGCCGTGGCCCAAGGCCCTCGGCGCCTCCGCGATCCAGCTGGTCGCCCTGCTCGCCCTGCTGAAGCTCGGCACGCTGTAACGCCAACCGGCCACGGGCAAGGGGCCCGCCCCGGAGCACACAAGCTCCGGAGCGGGCCCCTTGTCGTACGGGCGCACAGGGACCGGCCCCAGGAGGGACGTCGCCCGGCCTAGGCGAACCGCTGCCCGGCCGACCCGTCACACCCCTGCAGCCGCAGCGGTTCCTTCGCCGCCCCCAGCGTCAGGCACAGCGACGGCGCGGCGGCCGGCCGGATCGTGCCGCCGGCCCGTACGAACTCCTGGTTGGCCGCGCCCGAGCAGTTCCACAGCACCAGACCGGCCCCGGCCGCGTACCGGGCACCGGGCACGTCCAGACACCGGTCCTGGGTCAGCTCCACATGCACCGACCGCCGCTCCGGGTCGTACCACCAGCCCTGGTTGCGCCCGCCGTGGCAGGCCCAGCCGCCGACCGCCGTCCCGTTGCCGCTCGCGCCGCCGGCCGCATCCACACAGCTGCCCGTGGCAGCGTTCTTCAGCGGCCGGTACGCGTCGTCCCAGGCCCCCGCGTACAGCTTCGGCTGCCCGGTGCTCGCCGGATCGGCGCAGGACGCCTCCCGCAGCTCCGACGCATACAGCTGGGTCAGACACGAGGCGAACGCGCCGTGCCCGCGGGCGTTGGGGTGGAAGGACTGCCGCACCGAGTTCGCATTGGGCGGGAAGGGGTTGGTGAGGTTCACCCACAGCCCGCGGGCCCAGGTGTCCTCCATGCACACCTCGTGCCCGTGGAACAGCCGCGAGGCGTCCAGATAGGTCGCTCCCGTGTCCCGCGCGGCCGTCCGCATCCCCTTCTCGAACGCCGGCACGGCAGCATTGCGCCCCCAGCCCGCATCGGAGGTGTAGCCCGTACAACCGCCCGGCAGCTTCCCCGGGTAGTGCGGGTTGTCCGTCACATCCGGCCCGATCGGACTCGGATACGACATCACCACGAGCCGGTAGTCACCGTCCGCGTACCCGGCGTCCCGCATCACGGCCCGCAGATCGCCGACCGTCCGCTCGACCTTCGGCACCAGAGCGTCGACCCGCGCCTGCCAGCCCGGCCGGTACTTCGGCTCGCAGGTGCCCTGGAGCAGGAACCAGCGCTCCACGCAGTCCGTCATCACCGGCCCGAACTGCAGATCGTCATTGGCGCCCGCAACCAGCAGCACCATCTTCAGCCGCGTATTCCGCGCCTTGATCGCCAGATTGTCGCTCTGCACCAGCTCATCGGCGTACTGCTTGCTGCCACCGATCACGATGTTGCCGCTGGAGGCGCCCGAGCAGGCGGCGTTGTACGTCACATCCGCCGCGATCCCGGTCCGGTGGATCGCCGAGTCCGGTGACCGGTGACACCAGTTGTCCGGCCCGTCGGTACCCGGCTCGTACGTCCCGACGCCCTCCCCCGAGATCTCGCTGTCCCCCAGCGAGATCAACGCGGTCTTCCGCTCCCCGACCGGCCGCTCGGCCGGATCCCCGTACAGCCCGGCCGCCTCCTGCGCCCGAATCCTCTCCAGCTCGGGCGCCAGCGGCTTGGCGACCGGCCCGTCCCTCCCCACGGCCCCGCCCGCGGCGCTCGCCCCACCCGCCGCCACCGTGAACACCAAGGTCAGTGCCGCCGCCGAGGTCGCCACCACCGCCCGCAGCCGCCGCCCGGCACCCGCCCCGGACCCCGTACGCCACCCACGTAACGCCCCCCGCCCACGTCTCGCACGCACCATGGGGCCTCCCCTCCGGTCTGCTGTTACCGCGGGTTGTAGTCGCAGGCAGACCCGGACGGAACACCCGGAACGGGATTGGCCGGCTCCCGCACACAGCAGACCACCCGGCCCCCAACTCCCTTACGGAGAGCGGCGACCGGGTGGCGCAACGACGCAACGTGCACAGCGGGCATCCGCCCGCCTCACCTCAGACGTCGAGCATCCAGACGTCGAGCATCGAGACGTCGAGTGCTCACATGCCGATCCTTCAGGCGTCGAGTATCTGGCCCGCACGCCGCACCACGGGCGGCTCGACACTCCACGGAAAGTTGATCCACTCATCCGTGCGCTTCCACACGTACTCGCACTTCACCAGCGAGTGCGGCTTCTCATAGATCACCGCGCTGCGGACCTCCGCCACGGTCCCCTGGCAGAAGTCATGGACAAGCTTGAGCGTCTTACCGGTGTCCGCGACATCGTCCGCGATCAGCACCTTCTTCTCCGAGAAGTCGATCACGTTCGGCACCGGCGCCAGCATGACCGGCATCTCCAGGGTGGTCCCCACCCCGGTGTAGAACTCCACATTCACCAGGTGGATGTTCTTGCAATCCAGCGCGTACGCCAGCCCCCCGGCGACGAACACCCCGCCACGGGCGATCGACAGCACGACATCGGGCTCGTACCCGTCATCGGCGATCGTCTGCGCCAGCTCGCGGATCGCCCCGCCGAACCGCTCGTACGTCAGGTTTTCCCGCACGTCACTCACGTATCTCTCTCAGACCTTCTGTCTCCACGCTCTGCCACGCGCCCGCCCTGTGGAGCGCGCCCCCCGCACCGACGCGGCTGTGTCCTACCTGGTCATACCTGCGAACGGTGGAAGTTCTTGAACGACCGGGACGGCGTCGGACCGCGCTGCCCCTGATAGCGGGAGCCGTACTTCTCACTGCCGTACGGGTGCTCGGTCGGCGAGGTCAGCCGGAACATGCACAGCTGCCCGATCTTCATGCCCGGCCACAGCTTGATCGGCAGCGTGGCGACATTGCTCAGCTCCAGCGTCACATGGCCGCTGAACCCCGGGTCGATGAACCCGGCGGTCGAATGCGTCAGCAGCCCCAGCCGCCCCAGCGAGCTCTTCCCCTCGAGCCGGGACGCAAGATCATCAGGCAGCGTGATGACCTCGTACGTCGAGGCCAGCACGAACTCGCCCGGGTGCAGGATGAACGCCTCATCGCCCTCGGGCACGACCTCACGGGTGAGATCGCACTGCTCGACGGCGGGGTCGATGTGCGGGTAGCGGTGATTCTCGAACACCCGGAAATAGCGGTCGAGCCGCACGTCGATGCTGGACGGCTGCACCATCGATTCGTCATAGGGGTCGATGCGCACCCGACCAGCATCGATCTCGGCCCGGATGTCCTTGTCTGAGAGAAGCACGCAGACGAGGATACGCGCCCGCCCGGCCCCCCTCACACGAAGAGGGCCCGGCCCCCCATCAGGGAAGCCGGGCTCCAGACCATTCCTTATCGCTTCTGCTCGTTCCTTCTGCTCGCCGCTGCCGCTCGTCCGGCGTGCCGCCGCTCTACCGGTCGCTACCGCTTTGCGTACTCGACGGGCACCGAGTGCCGCAGCCGAGCACAGCGCGGGCAGCGCAACAGCCGTCCGGGGCCGAGCCGGTCGGTGGTCTGCATCGGGAACGAAGCGGTGCTGAACACGTGGCCCTCGGCACAACGTACGACGGTGCGCTCCATCAAGTCCCTCTCCCAACTGCGTGGACAACAAAAGCCACATTAGGGGATGAACTGGGCGCCCTCACAGGCGGCACTCCGATGCCCAACCGTACGCCTCAACTCCCGCACCCCGCACCCGCATCCCACCCGCCGAGCCACGCCGGACCCACGCCCCCGGCACGCCCCCACACAGCCTCGCGGGCATGCCAAATGCACCACGAGGTGGCGATGGGGTAGAGTGTGCGACGATGTTCCGCTCTCCAGCAGAGTCGGAATCACGCGGGTGTAGTTTAATGGTAGAACATGAGCTTCCCAAGCTCAGAGCGCGGGTTCGATTCCCGTCACCCGCTCCATAGTTGAGGCCCAGGTCGGAGACCTGGGCCTTGTTTGTTGTCTAGACCGCGCTAGGCGTCGCGCACCAGATCCGCACCAGAAGGCTTCTGAGCGGGCTTGTCGCGGGCAGCTCGTACGAGGGCGTCCAGTCCGCTCGCGACTTCCTGTTGCCGCTCAAGATCCGAGTGCTGGTAGATCAGCGCGGCCTTCTCCGACGACTGGCCGGCACGGACCATCGTGTCTTTGAGGGTGGCCCCGGATCGGGTCGCCAGGGTGTGACCGGTGTGACGAAGGTCGTAGAAGCGGAAGCCCTCCGGCATGCCGACGAGCACCCGAGCCTTGCGCCACTTCCGCCCGAAGCTGGACCTCCGGAAGGGCTTGCCCTTCTCCCCCACGAACAGCAGCCCGTCCGGGCCCTTCTCCGCGTACCAGTCGAGGTGGCGCCGGAGGTCGGTCCGGAGGAACGCCGGCAGGACGACAAGTCGCTTGCCCGCATCCGACTTGGTGTCGTCAGGGGCACGACGGCCGGTCGTCAGCTCGGGGGCGGCCATGCGGACGCGAATGGTCATCTCGTCCAGGTCCACGTCCTTACGCCGCAACTCGGCCTGCTCCTCCGGCCGCATGGGACCGTACGCGCCGAGGAAGACCATCAGACGCCAGCGAGGCCCGAGGGCGTTGGCGAGCGCGTCAACCTGGTCGACGGTGGCGATTTGGCGTTCGGAGGCGGACTCCTTGCCAGCGCCCCTGATGCGGCAGGGGTTGCGGCGGATCAGCTCGTCGTCGACCGCGGTCTCCATGATGGCTTTGAGGAGCCGGTAGGACTTGGCGACGGTCGTGGCGGCCCCGGTGGTCGACAGCCGTTCGGTGCGCCAGGTGCGGACGCGGGGTGCGGTGATCTCGTCGAGGTCAAGGCCCTCGAAGGTGGGCAGGATGTGCAGCCGCAGGAGCCGCCGGTACAGCTCGTCCGTGGTGGCGGACAGGCCGCGCTCCTGCACCCACTGGAGTGCGTACTCCTTGAAGTTCACCGCACCGGCGTCCGGGTCCTGCCAGTTCCCGCGCGTGAGATCGGCCTCGATCTGCGAGAGCCAGACCTCGGCGTCCTTCTTGGTCTCGAAGGTCTCAGCTGCGCGGAACTCTTCGCCATCCGGTCCCCGATAGCTCGCGGTCCAGCGGCCGGACCTGTACTGGCGCACTGCGCCGAAGCGCCGGCGGGTGCCCTTGGCGTTCCCCATCAGGCGGCCCTCCCGAGGCGTGAGCGGTGACGAAGACGGACGGGCTGAACGGTGTTCCCCTCGATGTACGCCACCAGGACGCTTTCCGGGATGCGCACGTGGCTGCCGATCTTGACGAAGGCGATCCGGCGTTCGGCGATGAGCCGGCGAGGGAAGCGGGCGGTGGTACCGAGGCGTTCGGCGGCTTGATCGACGTTGAGCAGGAGGTCGGTCACGCTCGTTCCCCTTCCTGGGCGAGGGCTTCGCGGGCGGTCTCACGGTTGAGCTGGATGTCGCGGGCGATGGTGGCGGCGAGGGCGGATTCGCCGGGGGTGTGGCCGTGGCCGACGTACTGCCAGTCGGTCAGGACGAGGACGGTGTCCGGCTCCGGGGCTTCGAGGCCGAGGGCTTCACGCTCCTGGGCGGCGCGGAAGTCGGCGCGGGCCGCGCGGAGCTCGCCGAGGGTGGTCGAGTAGCGGCGGGACTTGGAGGAGAAGTGACCGCGGAAGCCGAGCATGTGCGCCCAGGCCCAGAGGCGACGGTCCGGGTAGAGGGGGTCCAGGGTCTTGCATGCAGTGATCAGGCGGCGGGTGTGGTCGGGGACCTGGTGGCGGTCGAGCTCGGAGAGTTCGCCGATGCGCCGGTCGAGGGTGCCGGTGGTCTCGGCGGCCTTGGTCGCATACTTCGCCACGTAGGAGGCGACGGCCTGTTCGGTGATGTCGGAGTCGTCGCCGAAGGCTTTGACGGGCTGTACGTCGAGCTGTGTGCCCCAGTGGAAGGTTCGGGTGGGCTGGTCGCCGGCGGCCGGGACCGTGACCGAGGTGTAGGAGTGCCCGGCGGCGGCGCGGATCGAGTTGGTCAGTAGGTCGACGCTTGCCCAGGACGGCGGGGGTGTTTCGGGTCCGTGTGGTCCGTCGATTCGGATCACGGCATGGAAGTGAAGGGCGCCGCGCTTCTGGAACTCGGCGACCTTGCCGTAGGACAGGCGGGCCGATTCCTTGAGGTCGCGTTGGGTGAGGCCGGCGCGGGCGGCCAGTTCGCGGCGGAGTCGGGTGGTGAAGCGTTGCCAGAGGTCGCCCGCGTGGTTGTTGAACAGGACGGCGGCTGCGTAGTCGTACGTCTCGGGGTCGAGGGCGGTGCCGAGCTCTGCGTCGTCCGCGCGGTGCTGTGTGCCGCAGCGGCAGATGCCTCGGTCAGGCCGGTTGTGCACCGGGCCGAAGGACGGTGCGGTGAGGGTGGCGAAGACGCGGGGGTGGGCTCGGACGGTGGCGGGGATGTCGCGGCGGTCGTCGCCGGCCAGGCCGGCGCGGATCAGGCGGTAAGTATCGCCTGCGTACGTCCAGGCGCAGGCGGGGCAGCGGGAGGCGCGGCGGTTGCCGCAGGCGAGGCGGAGTCGTCCGCCCGGTTCAGACGCGGTCGTGTAGCGGTGCAGGGTCTCGCCGGACATGCGGTCCTTGGTGACGGTCCAGCCGGCGAGGTGGATCGGGTCGGAGCAGCCGCCGGTGCGGTGGATCTGGTCGGCCCAGCGGTCGTAGTCGGGGGCCGAGGCCACTCTCAGCAGGTCGCCGAGGGTGGTCGGGTCGAGGAGCGGGGCAGGCACGGGTGACCTCCCGCGTACGCGGGTGCGGTCGGTCATGATGGGGGTTCCTTCCGGATCTGTGGTTCGGACAGGAGCACGGCGCCCGGGCGGCGGAGACTTGGCGGTTGAGGCCGCCCGGGGGCCGGTCAACGGTGCGTACGCCCGGAGGCGAGCAGCGAGCGGAGGACGACCGCGCAGACGGCGACGGACGCCCCGCTGATGGCGACCGCGAGGAGCATCGAGACCAGGACGGCGCCGACGACCAGGACCACGGCCGCACCACCGCCGACGAGGGTGAGCGCGGTGCCGGGCGTCAGCTCGACCGCGGGGCGGGTCGAGGACTGGGCGACGGGGGTCGGCGGCGGGGTATGCCGCACGATGGCGGTCGGTTCGACGGCGGGAAGATCGACGAGCCCGGTGGGCGTCGGGTTGGTCGGGACCTTGGGGCGCAACATGCTGGTTCTCCCTTCTGTGGGCGTTACTTGACGGCGGTGTCGATGACGGGGGCCAGAAGGCTGTCGGCGAGGAGGTAGCCGCCCAGCAGGAGCACCGCCACGAGCCACCAGGGCGGGCGGATGAGCTTGATGCCGAGGTAGCCAACGACGATCAGGGCGAGCCAGAGAGGGACGTTCACGGGGATCTCCTCAGTCGGTCAGCGGACGGTGCAGCGGTGGGTGCGGGCCGCGAGCTGGGCGGCCGAGCGGCTGTTGAAGTCGGCGGACCAGCCGCAGCGGTCGGCGGTGCAGACGGCGGCGTGCTTGGTGCGGCCGTAATGGTCGCGGTAGGTGCCGATCTGTACAGGGCCGATCCGCATGACGGAGTGGAAGTGGTCGCGGGCGGGCATGGTCGATCTCCTGCCTGATCAGGTGAGTTGGGCGGCGATGGATTCGGCGAGCTGAGGCGGGACGCCGAGGCGGGCCCGCAGGGTGTCGGTGTCGATCCGGTCTCCGGTCCGGGCACGGTGCTCGTCGGCGACCTTGCGGGCGTGGGCGACGAGCGCGGCCGGGACCGGCGCAGGTACGGCTGCATGTGCAGGCCGGGGCGGTTCGGCGGGCGGTGCAGCCGCGGTGAGGTCGGCGGCTTCTGATGCGGGCGGACCGGCCGCAGGCTCCCCGCCCGGAGCCGGTACGGGTTCGGGAACTGCGGTCGGAGTCCCGTCAGCCAGCGAGGCGGGATCGGCTGCTTCGGCCACGTTCCGCGTATGGGCCAGCAAGGTCCCACCGAGGAAGGCGAGTGCCGGCCATCCGGCGATTCCGAAGCGAAGCCAGGCGGGTGGGTGCCGGAGGTCGAGGAACCCGGCGGTGGCGACGTTGGCGCCGAGCGACGCCACCAGGGCGATCAGGAACCAGCACCAGGCGAGCCGGGACGGTCCGCCGCCGCGGAGCCGCCGCCAGGCCACCACCAGCAGCAGGTCGACGCTGATCGGGTAGGCCCACGCCTTCCACCCGTCCTGCCCGGCAGCGGCGGCCAGGTCGTGAAGGTGGGCGAAGGAGAGCGCTCCGGCGATGACGGCTTGTACGAGAACGGGGTCCGGGCGAATGCGTCCCATGACGGTTGTCCTTCCGGAATCTGGCATGGAGGGGGTAGGGACTTGGCGCGTCGAGGTAGCGCCAACCTTTGACGGGGAGGGTCAAGCAGTCGCGGTGGACGCCTTGTTGAGCGTCAGAGAACCGGTGGCCGACGAGGCGACGACCGGCCGGAAGGGCGCGAGCGCGGGCACGTCCGGCGTGCGGTCGGCGTACTTGTTGCAGAGGTTGACCGCCGCGCGAAGCGACGTGTGCGGGGCACGAATGCGCGACCAGCCACCGGTCGAGTCACCGGCGACCGCGATCCCGGGAGCGTCCGCGGGAATTTGGATGGCTGCCAGTACGGCGTCCGGGGAGATGTCGCCGAAGGCCATGTTGGCGCTGGTCTCGTCGTTGACGCGGTGAGCGGTGCGGCCGGTGAGCTGGGCCCGGAGCATCGTGATGCCCTTGCCGAGTTCGGAGCCGAAGCGCTGGCCGCAGATCTCCAGGTAGATGCCGGCGGCGCGGCCGAGCTGGGCCAGGCGGACGAGCGCGGTGATGATCCGGTCCCTGCGCTTCTCCTCCTCCTTGGAAGCGAAGAGCGCGAGTTCGGCCACCTCGTCCACCAGGACGACCACGGGAGGAGGCCGCAGTTCTTCGGCCAAGTCCCAGATGTCGGCGGCGATCTCTGCATCCGGGACGTTCACACTGATGCGCTGTTGTTCGCGGACGAGTTGATAGACGGACTCCATGTGTGACACCAGTGCTTCGAGCAGTTCGAGAGCGGTGTCCTGATCGTCCGCGAGGGCGGAGAAGCGGCGAGCAAGCGGAAAGAGCTCCACCCCCTGCTTGCAGTCGATGCCGACGAGCGCGACGTCCTGAGCGGCGAGACCGGCCACCAGGTTCCGTTGGTAGACGGACTTGCCCGACTCGGTGGCTCCGAGCGTGAGACCGTGCGGAACGGCCCGGTAGTCGCGGTAGTGGACCGCCCCGTCCTCGCGCAGTGCGACAGGTATGCGCATCGGAGCACGGTCGATCTTGGCGGGCATCTGCACGCGCTTGAGCACGTCGTAGCCCGTCATCCGCACTTCGACGACGCCGGAGCGGATCTCCCGGGCGGTGACGCCGTACATCCCGAAGGAGTGCCGCAGCCGGTCGGTGGCGGCGGAGACGTCGAACGCGTCCTGGCCGGGACGGAGTTTGAGACGCAGGACGAGCCCCGTACGGGTCGGCAGGAGGCGCAGGATGCGTGGGGCGCGCGGCTCGGGGGCCGGGCGATCGGTCATGCGGGCGAGCGCGAGTCGCCAGCGGGAGGGCGGAACGGTCAGTCCGCAGGCGTCCATGACCGAGGCGTACTGGACTAAGACCCGCAGCGCGGCGAGAACGACCCCGAAGGTCATCCAGTACCAGGCGGGACGCCGCCACCGCAGAACGAGAGCGGTGGCGACGACCAGCAGCAGTACGACCGAGAGGCGGGCCATGATCAGGCCGCCTCAGCCTGCGGGCCACCGGCAGCGAGGGACGTGACCGCCACCGCGCGGAAGGCGATGCCGTGCCGCTTCTGCCCGTTGAACTCGTTCTCCCACGGCCGGGCGATCAGGCCGGTCAGCGCCACCGGAGTGCCCATGCCCAGCTCACCGGAGACCCCGGTCTCGGGGACGGTGACGGAGAGGATCTCCACCTCGTTGTTCGCCGCGAACATCACGTCCACGGTCATCAGCTTCGCCCCGGTCTCGACGTCGAGGGCGACCTCACCGGTACGGCGGTCCTTGACCTTGATCTGCGGCTGCTTCGCGACCATCACGGTCGCGGCGGAGGTGTCGACAGGGATCTGACGCACTACGGATCACTCCTCTACAGATGACGTACTCCGTCACTCATGTACATGAGTGACATGAAGAAGAGTGCCCCACTCCTGTACATGAGTCAACCCGCCTCGACGAAGAAGTCGGGGCGGGCTGAGAGGAGTTGAGCGAGCGTCAGTCCGTGGCAGGGATGCGGTAGCTGAAAACGAACTGGTCAGCCGCCATGAGGGTGTCGCAGACCTCCACCACGCGCCCCTCGGTCGTCAGCGCCTCACGGACGAGATGCACGACGGGAGCACCAGGGCTGAGCGCCAGCTCGGACGCTTCGGCCTTGGTAGCCGGCCGAGCCTGCAAGGTCTCGACGAACTCGGCGAACTCATGCCCGTGGTCTTCGAGTCGGGCGTAGATGCCACCACCACCGGGGTTCTCGGCGAAGAGCTCAGGGATGTCCTTCACGACGTCCCACGGCAGGTACGAGCTCGCCGTCTCGACCGGAGTGCCGTTACGGAAGTAGAGCCGCCGGCGAGCGAGGACCTGAGCACCGGGCTCGACTCCGAGGCGTTCGGCCACATCCTCCGGGGCCTCCACGGGGCCGATGTACAGAACGCTGACCTTGGCCGTGGCTCCCGACTGCGCCGACTCCGCCAGATACGCAGCCTTGCCGCCCTGCCGGTGCGAGCGGCGGAAGCGGTCGGAGGAACGGTGCCGGACCGGTGGCCGATCCTTCACGATCGAGCCCTTGCCGTGGCGGGTCTCCACCAGGCCGCTCGCCCGGACCTCCACCATCGCCTTCCGGATCGTGCCGCCCGCGACGCCGTACCGCTCGACCAGCTCCGATTCGCTCGGCACCATGTCGCCGGGCTTGAGAACGCCGGCCCTGATCTGCTGCACGATGTCGTCGGCGATCTGCACGTACCGAGGTACGGCCTTACCCCCTCCTACCGCGGTTCCCATAGCTCTTCCCATCCTCCTATGCTCCTGTACATGAGTAACAGCGCCGCGAAAGCCCAGTCAACGCCACTGCACTCCGTGTCCGTGGCCGGGGTCGTGGTCCGCGAGGACGGCAGACTCCTCACGATCCGGCGGGCCGACAACGGCGCTTGGGAACTCCCAGGCGGAGTGCTCGAACTCGACGAAACCCCGGAGGTCGGCGTACGACGCGAGGTCTGGGAAGAGACGGGCATCCACGTCGAGGTCGACGAGCTCACCGGCGTCTACAAGAACACAACGCGAGGCATCGTCGCCCTGGTCTTCCGCTGCAAGCCGGTCGGCGGCGAGGAACGAACCTCCAGCGAATCGACCGCAGTCACCTGGCTCACGCCCGACGAGGTGGCCGAGTCCATGTCCGAGGTCTACTCGATCCGATTCCTGGACGCCCTGGACAGCGCGGGCCCTCACGTGCGAAGCCATGACGGCAAGCGCCTGACACCGGCGCGATAAAACTTTCCCTACTTCATCAAGGCGGCTCGCTCCCGCTCGCCGCGCGCGGCCCGACCCCCGGCCGGGCCTGCGCTCCTGTCTCCGCCCCGCTCCAGCCCGGCCGGCGTCCGTGCCGCGCACCGAGCAATCAGCCGCCTGATGTCAGAGAAGGGGTACGTCGTGGCTGGGGCGGTCGGCTCCACGGCTTTAGGCAGCCACTTTGGGGCGAGCCTCTAAGATCATGGCCCCAACGTCGTGCTTTACCGGGCAGGTCCACAGACTGCCCGACGCGCCATCAGCTTACGGGGCCATGATCACTCGCCCCAAAGCAGCTCCAGCCCAAAGCCGCTCCGCCGACCGCGTGTGGCCATTCACCTGTGCGATAGCCGGTCCACCTGTCACGATCAGCTGAATCCGGAAGCGCAGAGGGAGCGATGAGAGTCCAGGGGTCCCGAATCTCTGTAGCGGTAGTGAATCAACCGGCCCACTACTCACAGGAGGTCTGGGATCTAGATCGCCGCCAACCTGGTGATCGACGGGGCATCATATGCTTGCCAAGACCAGAAGAGAGGTGCTCCGTGCGCGATACGCGCGAGCTTATGCGAGAGCTTATGCGAGAGCTCGGCTTTGAAATGTCAGATGAGGAACGGCGGAGGCGTGAAGCCTTGACAGCGGAAGCCGAGCAGCTCCTCTCTTCATGGGATCGAGCCACCGATACGCTTTTGGCAAGACAGGGTGAAGTCGAAGCACTCGATTATCAAAATAAGCTTCAAGCACTTAGGATATTCTTCGCCGTAAACTCCAACTGCTTCCCGGAAGGGTTTCATCGATATGCTCAATATCGCATGGCTGGATCGGGGCAGAACCTGAAAGAGTTGGTGCGGCGCAGGCGCCAAAGGGAAGATATTGGGGGTTTATTTGACGATGTTCTTACTGAACCTCCTAGTTACACCCCTGAGCGGATAGAGGAGCAGGAGGCGGCATTCGACTGGCCGACCCTTCTTATCGGAGCCTCCCTTACTCCATTCCTGCAGGCAATTTCCACGACTTATGGAAACCGGGTGGCAGGTGGGATTGGGCCGTGGATGCGTCTCCGCCTCCGCCGAATTATCAGGCGAGAAATTCGAGCTGGAGCTGGAACGGGAGCCATAGGACCAGGGCGACGCCCTGGGATTCCAGTCCCTACACTCCAATTGGCTGAGGAAAACGGGTGTACGGTACTACTCGACGCGCACACCCCCGCAGAGGCCGTGGCTGAACTATTCCACCTTGACTTCTCATTCTTGGTAAATGAGTACGATTCACCTCCGTATGTCATTTGGTCGAATGATGTCCAGCTGTGGCGTGCACAGGGCACTAAAAACCAGGCCGCCTTCTATGCGTCCTGGGATTCGGATCAAATGCGTTGGAATTGCGGCTCTACACCCAACGATGAACCCCAGGGTGGCTCAGGCTGAGATCCGATAGGGGCTAATTAATTGGGTAGGGAGGGGCGCGCCAGTCTCCTTCGGGAACCATGGGGAAGTTGGAGACGCGCAGCGTCGCAATCATTTCCCTGCAGGTCGGCTCAGTGATGCTCTGCAAATCACCCCAAGCTTCCCAAACTGAGTGTGCGCCCGTTCGACCTGGGCGCGAGCTGGCTCACTTGATCCAAAGGATGACAGCGTTCTGGGCTGTAACAAGGGCACTGCGCGAAGGCCCGCGCTTCGCACGATGCCATCATTCTGGGCCTGCTCGCAGACGACTTCGTCCAACGGCACTCGGCAAGCAAGCCTTGATCACCGGAATCGCCTCGGGCACTGTACAGCCGTCACAGCAACTGACCACGGTCGACGTCCACACTGGGGAACCGTGCCGCGACCTGTATACCCCTCGTCGACCGATCCAGATAGAGCTACGGTCCAGGAGGCGGCTGCTAAGGGGGAGCCACACGAGATTGCAGATCAATTGCGCTGGGCGAACTCTTCTGCGCCCCCTTGACCGCGGTGGCCGCAGATGCGGCGCCAGGCCGGCCCAACACGAGGAACGTGAGCCGTGGGCGTTGACAACGGCCTCAGCCAGGCCTCGGCAACGTGCCACTACGTGCCGAACGGGAAGCGATGTGAGAAAGTCCGCAGAGGCAGCGCGGTCTACCGCACAGAAGTCGGGATCTGTCCCTCGGCGAGCTGACCAGCCGATACCCGTACGACTTTCAGCTCACGAGGGCTTTAAGCCTCTCGTGGAGGAGCGGGTAGTCATGAACTCGCGGGGGTGCGACTGGCTCTGCGGGTGGTGAATTTGGCGCAGTCCAGTTGACTGCTTCCAAGACGTCGTCGACGAGCTGCTTCATGTCGCTGTCGTCCAGTGCGATTACAAACCCTCGGTGATCCATCGCTGTGTCTCGGCAACGACTTAAGAAGCGTTCTTTGTCTGCGAAAGACCGGCAGGCTAGAATACCGAACTTACCTCGCAGCGGCGAGAAGCGAGACGAAAGTTGATCGAGCTCAGGGTTTCCGACTTCCTTTCCGTAGTTCTTGCACTCCACGAAAACGTACTGGGATGGAATCTTGTGACGAGACAAGAACCGAAAAAATCCATCAGTCGCGTTGTTGGTGTAGGAAATGTCAACCCTCTTGCGACCTTCGTGAATGTCTTCCTCCATCTCAGGCATGGCGAGTGCGGGGTAGAATAGCGCGCTAAGGAGAGCCTCTACGCGCGCGTGGTAGAGATTCGCGTGTTCTTTTCCCGACGGCGTCTCAACTACGGACTTGAGCAGTGCCCTATAGTCGGGCGGCGCCGTATTGCCCACCTCGCTCAACTCTTCATGCGAAATGGGCCTCGGGGCGATACCCTTCTTTATTTCCTTGTAGTGATGGTACACGGATGCCCTACGCAGGGTCTCCCTTGTGATATCGGGTTTCGAGCTCCCGTATTCCCTTACAATGTCACCCCTGTAAACCTTCTTCGTTCCATTCTTCAAAACCGTCACCAGTTTGCTCCGAGGGTCAGACTCCTCCTCTGCTTGCAAAGCGGGCACCAGATGGTTTTTGTAGTACTCACCGCGAGACAAGTGCAGGTCGCGCCGTACAATCAATTTGGGCACCAGTAGAAGCTTCTCACCATCCGCGATCGGAAGCTTAATGTATTCCTGTTCCCATTTAAGCGACTGCGGGTTCCAAACAGGCCCGCTGTCAACACCTTCTACGAGCGGAATCCTAAAAACTGAAGCCATTTGTTGAGTGTAAGTAATCAATGGCCCGCGGATGATGTTCGTCGTGATGTCTGAAACGATGTCCTTGTCGACTTTATCGATGAAGAAGGCTGTGTCTTCCAGGTCTTCGATCAGACCGGATTTTGCGGCTTGGCTTGCGGCCAGTTTAGTCGCGAAGTCCTCGCTCATCCGCTTCCCGAAGCCCCTCCCGGCGCTTTTCCCCTTCGAGATTCCGAGGTGCGTTTCGTTGGGTTCCCCGAGGTTTCCAAGGAGATATGCTGACCGTTCCTTGTCTCCGTGTCGGACAGCGTCCAGAACGCTATCGAAGAACGTAGTAAGCATGAATATGCACTCTTGCCCCCAGTCGTCAGACAGGTGGCGGATAGTGCTGGGGTCGATGTAGACAGGGATGTCTGCCACGGTATCGACATCGACAAAGTCCAGCGTCCCCTGCGTGCGGCCGAGGTTGTAGTACTCCGAAACCCGCATGATCCCCCCTAAACGATCAGCGCTGAGCGACAGAGCCTTTGCCTACCCGGCCTGTAACCGTCTGTAAACACTAAAGTGGTCTAGGAGTTCCCCGTTCAGGTGATCGATGGAACGGCCGGCGGGTGTAGAGCCAGTGACACGAGCATCGCTTGGGGCCTCCGGAGTCGGTTGCAGTCGACTGCCTTGGGGGGCGAACGTCGGTTCGACCGTGCCGGAACCGTGCCAGATCACTCGGTCAACCACGGTTACGAGGGGGTGGAGGAGTCCCGATGACGGCACCTGGGCCGGAGCCGACGAGCGTCGGTGCAACCAGCAGAACCGCTCGACTCACCCCCCAAGCTTACAAAGCAGCGCTCACGGGGCCAGAAGCTCGCAACACCACCGCGCGAGCTCAGGCACTCATTCGCAGAACAGTGGCTGCTGTCGGGGGACCGGATCGAATAGAAGGGGAGCCCCAAGAGCGTTGGGGCTCCCCTGCTGTTGCATATGTTGCTGTTAGCCGAAGGCCTCCGCCGGCAGCTGATGCTCCTCGTCGCTTCCCTCGTCCGCGGGAGGGTCTGTTGGCGGTAGGCGGTGACCGCGGCTGATCGCTACCCGACGCACGTCACGCAATGCTCCAGCCATGTCCGTCACCAGGAGCCGTAGCTCGTTGGGCCAGTTCTGCCAGTCGCTGAGTACTTCGAGCGCGTGCTCCCCGAGCTCGGCTGCGACTTCCAGTTGCAGCGCCTCGGTGTTGTCAGCCAGGCGGGACAGGTAGCCACCGCTGTCCTCGGTACTCAAGTAGCAAGGCTGGCCGTCCATGCCTGACCATGGGAGGAGCCGCAACTCGCTGTGGGTCGTCATTGTCCGGTCGTCCCCTCATGGGTCATGTGGTGGGTGGTGAAGAGTGCGTCGGCGCGGTCACCGGGGAGCACCAGGAGGGCCGCCTCGACCACGCGTCCCGTGTGGTCGGACGCCACGCGTGTGATCGCGAGCACTCCCAAGGCCGAGCTGATTCGCAGGGTGGCTGCTTCCTCCGGCGTCGGAGGACGAGCGCTGACTCGTTCTCGGACCTCGGCCAGTGGCGGACGGAGCTCTGCCAGCTTCGCTTCAATTCCCTCATAGCAGTGCGACTCGGCAGGAACGTCGGTCGGCGCGAGCTCGTGAGGTACGTAGATGCGAGCGAGGCTATGTGGCGACTCCCCCTGATGGCTGAGGCAGAAGAATTCGGTGAGGGGGCTGCTTACCGACGCCCCCAGCAGGCCGAGCAGTTGACCGTGCGCCTGGAGGTTGGTGGTGCGGACGCTGACACGTAATGCCAAGCCGGGGGCTGAGGGCTTCATGCTTGGGATCAGACCGCCGCCGACGTAGGTGACTCTGCGGAGGGGATAGCGGACGAAGTTTCCCTTGCCGTGGATCTTCTCGACGAGCCCCTCAGCATGGAGCACCGCAAGGGCGAGTCGCAGCGTCGCTGTACTGACCGCGTAGTCGGAAGCGAGCTGTGCCTCGGAGGGGAGACGTTCGCCGGCCTTGATTCGGCCGGTTGCGATCTTGGTTCGGATGTCATTGGCGATGGTGTGTCGGAGTGGGGGCACGGGCCGCATCACCACCTTCTCAGCGTTCGTAGGGCTACGAGCCGAGTTCGAGAGTGCATGGTGAGCAGTTCGCCCGACTCGAACCACAGGCGCTTCGCTCCGCCGGGAAGCTGGAGCAGGTCCGTGACGCGGCACGGGCAACCGCCGATCTGGATGACGTCGCCGCGCTGGACGCTGGCAGAGGTGATCTCGATAGGTGCGGCAACCGCTGCACCGGTCAGCGTGCGGCCCCTCACTGAAGCCCGTCCGTTCGAGCAGCACGGGCGGCCTCTGCGTGACAGGAGCAGTTGCACGCCTCGTAGACCACGGGGATGCCGATCGGAGCGGCCGTGGGCGAGGAATGCGCGCACTCGCAGTGCGTACCCATACGGCAGGAACTGGACTGGTAGGTAACGGCCTTCGTGTGGGTCACGCCGAGCTGCTTACGAGGGGGCATCAGAGAGCCTCCGCCGTTGCGAGCCAGTGGGGCGCAAGGTGATCACGAAGGGCGGCCGCCGGCTGGACGGGCCTCGGGTAACGGTGGTGCCCCCAGCCCAGCGGGTTGGACCTCTCATCGGTCTGCGAGACGGTATGGCAGATACGGTTGAACACGCTGATCAGCTCCTATCGCTGATGGCCAGGCCCCCGGACATCGCCCGTCGCGGGGGCCGCTGTGCGTACGGCGGCCCATAAGGTGCGGCCGTTCAAGCTGTTGGCGAGGAGACCGAACCGATCGGCCTCCGCCACGGCTTCCAAGACCTCCCGCCATGTCTCGGCGGAGAGCGATTCCGGTACCTCCGCTTCCATCGACGTGAGTTGGGCGTGCTGTTCCACGCGCGGGGTGAGCCCGACGGCGGACAACCGGGCTGCGATGCCTTCGGCGCTTGCTTCCTCAGCAGGCACAGGGCAGCCTCCGTCGTCGAGTGATCACCTGGAGTAAAGCTAGTTAACTAGATTAGAGCTAGTGGACTAGATTTTCCATATGCCTGAGCAGCCGCCGTATCTCCGCATCGCTGACGAACTCCGGCGACGGATCGCGGAGCATGAGTGGACGCCCGGAGACCGGCTCCCGTCACGTGCCCAGATCGGGCAGGAGTGCGGTGTCGGGGAGAACGTGATTCGTCGTGCTCAGGAGCTGCTGATCTCTCAGGGAGTACTGGAGGGCCGTGCCGGCTCCGGCACGTACGTCGCCGCCCCTCGTCAGCGCGTACGCATGGTCCGTTCCTCGGCCCGCGAGCAGCCCGTCGGCTCCCCGTTCCGTGCGGACATGAAGGCCGTGGGCAGGCAGGGCGATTGGGAAAGCCGGACCGAGGCGAAGGTGCCGGCGCCGGCTGAGATCGCGGCGCGCCTCGGTATCGACGAGGGCGAGCTGTGCGTCCGCACCGTGTACGAGTTCCTCGCCGACGGCAAGCCGGTACAGCTGTCGACGAGCTGGGAGCCGTACGACCTCACGGGCGGCACGCTCGTTGTCCTCCCGGAGGGTGGGCCGCACGCCGGGGTAGGGGTAGTGAACCGCATGGCCGAGATCGGTATCACGGTCAGCCACGCCGTAGAGCAACCGGAACCGCGGCAAGCGAATGCCGAGGAGGCGTCGCTCCTCGGCATCCAGAAGGCCAGCCTGGTCACGCACATCCGGCGGACGTACTACAGCGACCAGGGGCGGCCCGTGGAGACGGCCGACATCGTCGTCCCCGCCGCTCTGTGCGAGATCGTCTACGAGATCCCCATCAGTCGTTAGCGGGGCCGGGCATGACGCTCGCAGCCCGGCACGACCGCACGACTAGCGCACCAGAAGCGCACCAGTTGCAGCGGAGAACCGCGGTCAACGGCGGTTAGATCCGAGGGTTCGCGGCAGCGCCACGACGACCGTACTGCCTGGTCAGCGCCCATAAGTAGGCCAAACCGCCGGTGATTCCCAAGCTCAGAGCGCGGGTTCGATTCCCGTCACCCGCTCCACACGGAAGCCCCAGGTCAGCGACCTGGGGCTTCAGCGTTGCCTAGACCCCTTCGGAGTGGGCACGCCCTCGGCCTGCCCCAACGCCCTTCTACAGGGCGGACAGAGAGGTAGCACACGACACCTCAGAGGTCACGCGGCGAGCACCATCAGCGCGTAGAGCTGTTCTCCCGGAGTCGCAGCCGATCTCGTCCCTCGGCCGTCGCAGGTGGTCCAAGCGGTCGTGCTGGCGCGTATGAGGAAGCGGCCCGATTGAGAGAGGTGCGCGTCCGGCGCAGCGGCTACATGTCTTCGGTAGCTGTTCTGGGCGGGTGGTAGCCGGCGCCGGCGAGGACGAAGTCCACGAGTCGTGTGGCGTTGTCATCGTAGGCTGTTTCGAAGTCAGCCTGTTCGTCGACGGGCGTGACCAGAAAGCGTTGTATCAGGGTGCTGATCAAGGTTTCCAGGATCAGCGGCGTGGTGGCGTCGTCGGCGACTTCGCCGCGCTGGATAGCGCGGCGAAGGACCTCGGCAACTGTCTTGCTGTGCAGGTGTCTCAGCTCGGCCACGGCCTGTCCGAACAGCTGGGGGTAGATCTTGGCTTCGACTGCTGCGCGGAGTCGCACCAGGCCGGATGGGCCGAAGAACGACTGGCGCAGAACGCGGGTGGTGGCGATGAGGTCACCGCGCAGTGAACCGGTGTCGGGGAGTTCGTCGGTGAAACGCTGCGAGGCAAGTGCGCTGACGATCAGCTTCTCTTTGCTGTCCCAGCGTCGGTACAGCGCCGCCTTACCGACGCCGGCCCGTCGTGCCACCAGGTCCAGGGTCAGCCCGGACCAGCCGACCTCTCGGTAGACGTCGAGTGTGGCGGCCAGAATCCGCGGCTCGATGTCGGGATCGGCAGGGCGGCCGGGCCCTTTTCTGCTGGGGGTGTCGTGAGGCACGACGACGAGTCTGCCATGTCAGGACGGCGTTGGTGCAGGTGGCGGGCGGGGGGCTCCTCGGCGGGGACCTCGCCGGTCCCGTTCTCGCCGGTGGACGAGACCGCCCTGGCCGGGGCTCGGCCGCGACCGATGTCTTGGGTGCAGCAGCGAGGAGGGTCTCCACAGCGGTGGGAGCCCATGGCCGTAATCCGCCACGATGCGTTCGGTGGTGGTGAGCGCCTCCCAACCGTAGCGGGTGCTGGTGTGCGGTCGGCGTACGCCGCGATGAACGCCGAGGGCACGCAGGCGGGACATGGCAGGGTCCGCGTCCCGGCGCGTGTTCAGGCTTCGGTAGATCGTCAGTGCTTGGTCAAGCAGAGTGCGGGCCTCGGCTGGTTGTTCACGCAGGGCCGTCAGCTCGGCCGCGTCGGTGTAGGCATGCGCCTCGCTCAAAGGTCTCCGCTTCCAGAAGCAGGTCCGGGTCCTTTGCCAGGAGTCCCTGGCATCGGAGGTCATCGCCGAGGTGGTAAGGCGCGCCGCGGTGTCCGGCGCGGGCGGGCGCGGCGTGTGCGTAGCGCTGCGCACTGCTGGTGTCGCCGTTGACCAGGGCGAGTCGGACGAGGTCCGGGGCCAGGAAGCCGAGGATCAGTCGGCTGGGCAGGTTTCCGACTCCGTGGTCGAAGGCAGCTGCGAGCCGGACGTAGGCGCTCTCGGGATCGCCCTGGGCCTCGTCGGCGAGAGCGTGGGCGCGCAGGGGCAGGTACTCGTAGAACCAGGCGACCGTTCCGACGTCGGTTGCCGCTGCCAGGGCGTCGAAGTGGACCGCGGCGATGGACTGCCGACCGCGGTGCAGCGCAATGAGCGCGGCGAGCGCGCGCAGCGCTCGGCTCATGGCGAAGTGTTCGCCGGGATCGAGGTCGGCCTCGATTTCCGTGAGGGCGTCGTCCCAACAACCGGTGTTGAAAGCAAGGATTGCGCAGACGAGGTGGCACCGGGCAGGAAGAGCCCTCCTGTGCGCTCCGTGGTCGGGTGCACGGATGCGAGGGGGCGTTGTGCGTCCTGAATACGGGCCTGCCCTTCCCTCACTTGACAGCCTGAAGGCCAGAGCCATAGCGTCGCACCATCAATAACGGACGCTGATCGTCTGAAATTGCTGAGCACGACTCACCGCCTGGCATACCCCTCAGGCGACCCGGCATGGCGCGGCGCTGGCACCACCCTCGGGGGACCGACACCTCGCACCGCAGATCCCGCCACATCAGCTGTTCGACCGATCCCTTACCGACCCATCGGCGCCGCGCGGCCGCGCGGCGCCGGCCGAAGGAGGCTCTTGATGCGAGTACGAATAGAAGCGGAGCGCTGTGTTGCGTCCGGGCAGTGCGTCCTGGTCGCCCCCACCCTGTTCGACCAGGATGACGACGGCGTCGTGGTCCTGTTGAAGGAACAGCCCGACGAAGCCGAACGGGGCGCGGCGCAGGAGTCGATTCAGCTCTGCCCGGCAGCCGCGATCATGGCCGAGGCGTGAGGTGAACACCCCCGCCGTGCCTCCGCCCGAACACCTGCAACACATCGCTGTCGTCGGCGCGGGAGCCGCAGGGCTCACCGGCGTCGAAACCCTGCGTCGAGAAGGGTTCACCGGGCGGCTGACTCTCCTGGGCGATGAGCCGAGTCCGCCCTATGACCGTCCACCGTTGTCCAAACAAGTCCTCGCCGGTACATGGGACTTCCCGCAGACGCTGCTACGCACCGCGGATCACTACGCCGGGCTGGACGTCGAACTGCGCACCGGGTGCCGCGCGACCGGACTCGACCTGCCAGGGCGCAGACTCCACCTCGACCAGGGTGGGCAACTGGCCTTCGACGGCCTGCTCATCGCGACGGGGGTCGCGCCGCGTCGGCTGCCGTTCGCAGACGGCCTGGACGGTGTCCACGTCCTGCGCGGTGAACACGATGCTGCCGCGCTCCGTGACCATCTGCGGCAGGAACCGCGCGTGGTCGTGATCGGCGCCGGCTTCCTGGGCCTTGAGGCCGCGGCCGTCATCCGCGACCTTGGCCTCGACGTCAGCGTCGTGGACCCGCAACCGACACCCATGGAACGCCAGCTCGGCAGACAGACAGGCGCGTTGGTCGCCGAGCTGCACCGCGCACACGGTGTGCGGCTCCACACCGGACGAGGCGTCACCGGCCTGGTCAGCAACGGCGGACGGGTGACGGGCGTACGAACCAGCGACGGCGACGTGCTGGACGCCGACTGTGTGCTGGTCGCCATCGGTGCCACGCCGCAGGTGGAGTGGCTGCGTTCCTCCGCCGTGCCACTGATGGACGGGGTCGCGTGCGACGCATACTGCCAGGCGGCCCCGGGCGTCTTCGCCGCCGGGGACGTGTCCTCGTGGCCCAGCGCCCGCTACGGGCGGCGGATGCGCCTGGAGCACCGGATGAACGCCACCGAACAGGGCATGGCGGCGGCTCGCAACCTGCTCCACGGCAACGTGGACGCGTACGACCCGCTCCCGTACTTCTGGACGGACCAGTACGAGGCCAAGATCCAGGTGTACGGCCTGATCCCGGCCGGCGCGGAGATGACCGTCGTCGAGGGCGACCCCGCCGAAGGGGCGTTCGTGGCCCTCTTCCACGCGGCCGGCCGTCCCGTCGCGGTGCTCGGCTGGAACAGCCCCAAACACCTCCGCCGGTATCGGCAGCAACTGCTGGAAACCCCTTCGTTCGAGCGATATGAGACAGGTGCGTGAGATGAACCCGGAAACCGCGCAAGTCACCCTTGCCACGTCCTTCCCCTGGCCGCGCCTCCCCTTCGACCCGCCGGAGATCTACGCCTGGCTCCGTGAGGAGCGCCCGGTCACCAGGGTGACCACCAGGGCCGGCGAACCGGCCTGGCTGGTCACCCGTTACGACGATGTCCGCGCCGTACTGGCCGACCCGAGGGTCAGCGCCGACATTCGCCACCCGGGATTCCCCTTGATCTTCTCCAGCCATGAGGAATCGGCGCCCGACAACACCCGCTCCTTCCTGCGGATGGACCCGCCGGAACACACCCTCTACCGCCGCCTGCTGTCGAAGAACTTCCAGGTCAAGCGAGTGGAGGCAATGCGCCCCGCGGTCCAGGCGCTGGTCGACGACGCCATCGACGCGATGCTCACCAACCCGCACCGCCCCATCGACCTGGTCCAAGCGCTGGCGCTGCCGGTGCCCTCCACCGTACTGAGCTGGATCCTGGGCGTACCGGTGGAGGACCAGGCGTTCTTCAACAAGATCGCCGAGCAGCTGGGACACCGGGGCGACGGCTCCGACCCCACCGTCATGGACGAGGCCCGGAACGCGCACGCGGAACTCCACGCGTACGTGTCCCGGCTGGGCGCCGCGCGGGAAGCCGCCGAGGACCCCGGCGACGACATCCTCGGGCAGCTGGTCAAGGCAGCCCGGGAGGGCGTCATCCCGCCTGAGCAGGTGGCCAACATCGCCCTGGTGCTGACCGTCGCGGGCCACGACACCACCGCCAGCATGACCGCCCTGGGAACCCTGACCCTGCTGCAACACCCCGACCAGCTCGCCGAACTGCAGCAGAACCCCGCACTCATCCCCAACGCCATAGAAGAACTGCTGCGCTACCTCACCATCGTCCACCTGGTGGTGACACGCGTGGCGACCGAGGACCTCGAAGTCGGTGGCGTGGTCATCCCCGCAGGAGAAGGAATCATCCCCCTCAACTTCGCCGCCAACCGCGACGACACCCACTACCCCGATGCGGACCGCTTCGACATCCACCGCCAAGCCCGCGACCACATGGCCTTCGGCTACGGAGTGCACCAGTGCATGGGCCAGCCGCTCGCCCGCATGGAACTACACGTGATCTTCGAAACTCTGCTGCGCCGCATCCCCACACTGCGACTGGCCATCCCTGTCGAAGACGTCCCGTTCAAGTCATGGGCGAACATCAACGGCGTGTTCGAACTGCCGGTGACCTGGTGACCTGAGAGAAGCACCGTCTCGGCCAGTCGACCGAGACGGTGCCGTCGCTGCCGACGCCGGCTGACCGGCCGAGCACCGGTGTGCCGTCAGCCGCAGCTGTCACCTCTGTCCGAGATGCAGGTGAACCATCGGCCGCCCCTGATATCCCCGGCCGACCATGTCGCCCGCCACCTGTTCCCCGCTCGTCTGCCATTCGGCGCACCGTAGGAGTCCGCCCCGTGAGCAAACACCGCTCGACCACATCAACCACCCGCAGCAGCGCCGTCATCGGCGTGCTCGCCGCGGCCGGGATCACGGTCTCGCTGATGCAGACCCTGGTCGTGCCACTCCTCCCCGACCTTCCCCGCCTCCTGCACACCACTGCCGGCAACGCCTCCTGGACCATCACGGCGACCCTGCTCGCGGGCGCGGTGGCCACCCCGGTCATCGGCCGCCTCGGCGACCTCTACGGCAAGCGGCGTCTGCTGCTCGTCAGCATCGCCCTGCTGGTGCTCGGCTCCGTGAGCTGCGCCCTGACGGACTCACTCACAGCCATGGTGGTGGGCCGAGCCCTGCAAGGCATGGGCATGAGCGTGGTCCCGCTGGGCATCAGCCTGATGCGCGACGTCGTTCCGCCGGAACGGCTGGGTGGCGCTTTGGGGTTGATGAGTTCCTCCCTCGGCGTCGGCGCCGCACTCGGCCTGCCTGCCGCGGCACTCATCGCGCAGCACGCCGACTGGCATGTGCTGTTCTGGGGCGCAGCAGGGTTGGGCATAGTCATGGCGCTCCTCGTGCTGTTCCTCGTTCCCGGCACACCGGCCACCGCAGCCGGAGGTTTCGACCTGGTAGGGGCACTGGGAGTGGGCACGGGCCTGGTCTGCCTGCTGTTGCCGGTGTCCAAGGGAGCCGACTGGGGATGGAGCAGCCCTACCACGCTCGGCCTGTTGGCGGCCGCGATCGTGGTGCTCCTCGCCTGGGGCTGGTGGGAACTTCGTACGTCGGCCCCGCTGGTCGACCTGCGGACCACTGTGCGGCAGCAGGTGCTGATGACCAATCTGGCCTCGGTCGCCGTCGGTTTCTCCATGTACGCCATGTCGCTGATCGCGCCCCAACTGCTCGCCCTCCCCAAGGAGACCGGCTACGGGCTCGGCCAGTCCATGATGGCCGCCGGCCTGTGGATGGCCCCCTCCGGTCTGGTCATGATGGCGGTCTCGCCATACACGGCCAAGCTTTCGGCGGCGCGCGGGCCGAAGACGTCGCTGCTGCTGGGCACCCTGGTCATCGCGGCGGGCTACGCCCTCGCGCTGCCGCTGATGGGTCATCTGTGGGGTGTCCTGGTCGTCTCCAGCGTCGTCAGCGCCGGCATCGGCCTGGCTTATGCGGCCGTGCCCATGCTGATCATGGGTGCGGTCCCGGTGGACGAAACGGCGGCGGCAAACGGGCTCAACAGCCTGATGCGCTCCATCGGCACCTCGGCCTCCAGCGCCGTGGTCGGTGTCGTGCTGGCCCACATGACCACCCGCATGGGGTCGGTCACCGTTCCGAGCCAGGCGGGCTTCCGCACCGGCTTCGTTCTCGGAGGAGCCGGTGCCGTGCTGGCCGCCCTGGTGACCCTGTGCATCCCCGGCCGACCCCCTCACTCTCCACCGGCCAGCAGACGGCCATCGCTGAGATCGTGGCCGTTCGAGCGGCCCCGGCGGTGGCCGCACGTTTCTTCTCGCGGCCGGACGTAATCGACAGGGCAGTAGCACGACTGGTCCCCAACGCCACCAAGACTCTGAACGCACGTCTCACCGAAGTACGAAGCAGCTGCGAACCGAGTTGATTCGACGCGGATGCGGGCGCATCGCAGCCGCGCCCACCCCGCTTGCACCCACCTAGGAGCATCACTTCACACAAGCAATCCGCGCACGACCGAGCCACACTCCCCACGCACCCCGGCAACCCGACGACCACGAAAACGCCCCCTGCCGCAGCCACTCAGACCGTCGTGCCTGTGTCGTGCCAGTTCGAGCGGTAAACCACGGTCAGCAAAGGGAAACTTCTTCGTCCTCACCAGCCGGAGCAGCGTCCTTTTTACCTGGTCAGCAAGGGCGTGGGTGCACAGAAGCCCCCTGATTCCCAAGCTCAGAGCGCGGGTTCGATTCCCGTCACCCGCTCCATACGGAAGCCCCAGGTCAGCGACCTGGGGCTTAGTTGTTGTCTGGATCATTCTGGGCCGCGTGCCAGTTGCGTGCCATAAGGGGCCGACTAACGCACCGAGTTGGCGTCCGCCAGACCCTCCTGAGCGATTTGATCGGCCGTCATCTCAAATCTCCGCGGCCGCCGGGCGTCGTCCCCCGCCCAGAATTCGAGGAAGTTCCGGGTGACGGCCCGCACCTCGGTTGCGCTGGGCGGGCTGGTGTTCAGCCGGGGCACGGCTTGGAAACGGTGGCCGATGAGTCGCCCATGCGGTCGTATGCGCCGTAACCAGCGGCCCCGACCGGGGCGGTGGCCGCCCCGGCCATGACAGCGACCTTCGGGCCGCCGCGCTTCGGCTTTCCGCGGCTGCCCGTTGGAGAGACCCCCACAGTCTCTCGCTGAGCCAAGCGAGAGCCCCGACCTTCATGGCTCGTGTCGGTGGGCGTGCTTGATTACAGCCCGCAGGAGCCGCGGTCGAGGTGGAAGTACCGGGCGTTGGCCCAGCGGCACAACCGGATACCGACGATGACGCCGACGATGGTGATCAGGGCAGGCAGGTAGCCGCTGGCGACCTGGATGATCGGGATTGCAGGGCACCCACCTGAGATCGCCCAGCCCGTACCGAACAACACCGCGCCGGGGATCACGCCGGCGTGGATGCGCCCTGGGGTGCGGCGGACCCGCAGCAGAAGGAACGCACACACGAGGATCACCACAGCACCCGCGAAGGTCAGGAACATGCGCAGGTCCTGGAAGGTGAACATGCGGTTCAGCTCGGCGTAGTCGCCGAAACCGATGTTGGTGACGGTATAACCGAGGGCCAGTCCGGTGATGATGTTGGCCAGCAGAATCGCGCCCCGGGTGCGCATCAGATCACCTTCCACAGGAGGAACGACACCGCGACGGCGGTGCCGAAGAACACGGCGGTCGCGACGATGCTGACCGGCCGCAGGCGGCCGCAGCCGCTGAGTCCGTGGCCGGAGCTGCACCCACCGGCCAGCCGAGTGCCGAAGCCGACCAGCACACCTCCCACGAACAGCATGGCGATCATGGTGGTCGAATCGGCGGTGACGAGGTCCCGAAAACCCGGGCCCATGTCGTAGCGGAGGTGGAACCGCCCGGAGGCGACCGCGGCGATGAACCCACCGAGGAAGATCGACATCAGCAGGGCGGCCTGAGTGACCAGCGGGGCCGGGCGCAGGCTCGTGGCTGCCGGGCGCTCACTCGCTGCCGGTTCGGCTTCGGCTTCGAGCGGCGGCGACTTCTCGTACGGATCCTGCGGCACGGTGGACGCGCCGGTGCCGGTGCCGAAGTGCTCCGCCGTGGCTGCGGCAAGCGCCTCGGCCAGAGCTTGGTCGTCGGTGAACTCCTCGTCCATCCGCTCGAGTTGGCGTTCGCGACGCCAGTGCAACACGCGATCCCACGCGGCCGACACCCCGAGAGACCGATCGGTGATGAGGGTGTGGTTGATGGTGATCAGAGCGAGCCCGATAGCGCCCGCCCACCAGGGCCAGTAGGCACTCATGCGGGTCCTCTCATCCAATCGGCAAATCGAGTCCACCAGCCGCGCTTTGAGCCGGGCGCAGCGAGGCTGTCCGAAGGTCGGGCAACCTGTGGTGACGGTGACGGTTGGTGATGCCAGTCACCTGCTTGCGTAGGTGTTGCCCCGAACTGGGCCATGGCCTCCGGTCTCGCGGTTGCAGGTCCTGACTGCTCAGGTGGCCGGGTCGTCCGGGTGGCGCTGGATTGGCCCCCCTCGGCCGGGGCTTCGAGGTGCCGCGCCTGGGCTCCGTTGGGCAGCAGGCTGATCGGCACGCGCTCGCCGGTGAGTGACATCTGGTAGCGCGCACAGCCGAGCCATCGATCCGCGCTGTCGCAGTAGTACTCGCGCCAACCTTGCAAGCTCGCCCTGAGTAGGGGGAAAAGGGGGCATCCTGCGGCGTGCGAGCAACCCACGTTGCTCCCTCCTGACTGGCGTACCACCCGTTGGGGGAGAGCGGTTGCTGTTCTCGATTCCTGCCCCGCCGGCCCGGTCGACGGCCTGAAAAGCAATGCGGTGGCGGGCAGTGACAGAAGGCGCTGTGCCTCCATTCCTCGACCGGGCGCGATGCAATCATTGTTTCGGTGCGCCAAGCAACTCGGGGAATTTTTCCAAACAGGTCACTTGGCACTACTTGGTAAGATACTCTCCGCGACGGATTTGCGGCGTCTGCCTCTCGTGTCCGGATATTTACGACCGCCGGCGAGGCCGCTTGGATCGTGATTCGACTTCGTGATCGCGACCCGCGCCGGCGCAAGTCAGCCGTTTATGGAGAGGGTGTGAATTCTGGAGTTCCTTGTGGCGATGGCGTGAATGTCGTATGTCAAACGAAGGGCCAAGGGAGAGTAATCATGTGTCAACGTGCTGTCTGTCGGTCGTGCCGGAAGTTGACCCATGAGGGCTGCGGAAGGCATGTGGACCAAGTTCTCATGGGTGTGCCAACGGCTCAGCGGTGCATGTGTGAGCCCGCGGAACGCAAGCGTGCACGCACGGTCGAGGCGACGACTCGATCGGAATCGGCGCCGGCCCGACAGAGCGGGGCGTCGCGACGCACACACGCTCCTGGGTACCCAGGGAGTCGGCCGGGCCGATCGAGGGGCGGCTGCTGGGCTCGGCTCATCGACTGGGTGAAAAGACCGGCATGAAATGGGGATCCGAGTGCGCCCGCTTGGGTCCCTTGAGTGCAAGGTGTTGGTTATTGGGCCGGGAGAATACGGATTTCAGAACTCCGGGGTGCCAAGTGGCACCGAGCGCGGAGCCGGCACCGACACCCGCGTCTCGCGACGAACGTCATCGGCGCTCTGCATGACAGCATGCGCTTCGCCTGATTGACCTCATCCACTTTCTGCGGGCCAGCTGCACCAAAGAATGCCTCAGCACGAGGATCCTCCGGATGTAGAACCGGCAGTCGCTCGTCGCCGACGTGAATGCCCGGCAAGCCGTCAACTGATGACGGCAGCCCGCGGGGCATTGCCGGACGTGGGACGCCGGGCTGCCGCATGCGCGCTGGAGCGGGCCGGCACGGGGGGAACCGGCCCGCTCCTGCGGTCGGCGCCCGCGTACCTCCGCAGAAGAGCGAGCGCCTCGACCCTCATAAGCGGGTCACTCCTTCCAGCGCGCTGCGCCCCTGGAATGTCACTGGTGGCGAGAGATGGTCACCAATCCGGCGCCCTTGTGAACAGAGCAACGTAAAGCCGTCACAACACAGCCGCTCGCGAATACCTCCCCCAACTCGGATGTTCCGCCCGGCATTTCCGAGAGAGGGCAGGGGGCTGAGGAAGGAAGGTCCCGTTGGAGCCCGGGAGGCAGGCCGTGTGGGCCCCTGACCCAGGAGATCCGGAGAATGCCCTACCTTGCACCGCACTAGCTTGTAGTGCATGACTCTTGCTGTGTACGGTACCGGCCATGGAAGAGACGTCCACCCCCCGCGCCCAGTGGCTGCGAGGGGTACTGGATATGTGCCTGTTGGCCCTGATGGCGGAGGCCCCGGTCTACGGGTACGAGATGACCGTCCGGCTCGCCAAGGCCGGGCTCGATGTCGCGGACGGCTCGATCTACCCGGCGCTGGCGCGCTTGCGTAAACGCGAGCTGGTCACGGTCGAACGCCGCAGCGGGGGCGGGGGGCCCGCCCGTACCTACTACCTGCCCAGCGAAGCGGGCCTGCGGATGCTCCGGTCGTGGAGCCGCGACTGGGGCGCATTCGCCACGAGCATCCACACCATCATCGGCCCACCTGCGCGGGAGGAATCATGACACCGACGGTCGACGACGCGATACACACGGCCACGGAGACGTGGCGCCGCCTCGGCGTCGAACAGGCGACGGCCGATGAGATGGCTGAGGAGCTGGCCGCGGACCTGGCTGCCGCCTCCGCGGACGGCCGGTCGGTCACCGACTACATGGGCGGGGACGTCGAGGCGCTGGCCACCTCCTGGGCGGACGAACGCGGTCTGCTGCCGGTGCGCCGGCACCTGAAGGAGACCGCCGTCGCGGCGGCCCAGGGCGCCGTGCTGCCCGCCCTTGCCGCCCTCGCCTTCTGGTTCGTGAACTGGTCCCACCTCCTGGACCCCAGCGGTGAATCCCTGCAAACCACGGTCGACGGACAGGTGCTGCGGGAGGTGCGCCGGTTCCCCAATCCCGGCGTTCCTTTGATGTGGGTGGGCTTGCCCCTCTGCGCGCTTGTCGCCTTCTTCTTGATCCGGCGCGCCGTGCGCGGGACGCTCCAGCACCATCACGCCCCCTTGGTCGAAGCGACCGTGCAGGCCCTGACCAAGGCTCTTCCCGTCATTCTCATGGCAGCGGCCGCGCTGGGCGTCGCGATCGGCCTCTTCGGTGCCTCCGTGGTGGGGTACTACCAGGTCCTCTTCACCGCCCCCGTCGCGCCGGCCGGAATGATCGGCGCCGTCGCCGCCGGCGCCGCCTGGGTCCGCCACCGCACCTGCCCGCCCGTGACCGCCACCAGCTGAACCACAGGCTGCGGGCCACCTGCCCGTTCCCGACGGGCCGGGGGCGGAGCGCCGCAGCGGCCCAGCCCAGTGCCCGGTTTCCGGCTCCCGGTACCCGGTACCCGGATGTAATCAGAGGCTGCGCACGCGCCCGGCGATCAGGTGTCCGACGAGCAGATAGATCGCGGCGGGCAGGCCGTAATTGAGGGCGACGCGCAGCCCTTCGGTGTTCATGGTGAAGATGTCCCGCGCCCACCAGGCGAGCGAGTCCGCCATCCCCTTCACGAACTGGACGAAGACGTTGCCCTGGTTCGCGTCGAGCAGGTAGAGCACGATCCAGAGCCCCAAGAACGCGGCGGCTATGTCGGCAATCGTGTGGATGATCAGGGCCGCCCGCTGTGCGGCGGTGCCGCCACGGCCGCCGCGGTACCGATCATTTACGGGCAGGGATTCGGGGCTGTGGCTCATGGGAGTCGCAATCTGACGTACGCGGCGCATCGACGGGCAGGGAGAGCGATCGCGGCCAGGGCGGCCACCCCCCACAGGAGTCACCCTGGCCGTGATCACACACGGGGGCGCTCACGCGCCCGTATGCAGTTCTGCGCCGCGGGATGCTGCCGCGTTACCCGGCCAAGCGATACGTCCGATACGCGCGGACATATGCGCTCTTTCAGACGCCTGGTCGTGCGGGTGTGACAACCGATCAACCGGTGACGCAGGAGGAGTAGCCGACTGGTCATCGGCGGACGCGGATCCGACGTTCCCCCCGTGCCGGCGGATCCGCCCACACGGCGCGGGCGGTGCCACCTCCCCCCCGGCCCCGCCCGCGCCGGTCAGCGCTCGTCGGTCAGCGCTCGTCGGTCAGCGCTCGCTGGTGACGGTGACCGGGTCGTCGTTCTTCAGCTGGTCCACGAGCTGCTTGACCTTCGGCCGGTCCCACTGGAGGTTGCCGCCGACGCTTCCGGAGATCGGCATGTTCATCGACTTGCCCTCGCCGCTGTTGACGTCCTTCATGGCGAAGAACATCTTGCCGAGCAGGTAGGGGTTCATGTCCTTGTCGACGACGAGGGTGTCCAGGCCCGCGCCCATGACCGGGTAGAGCTCGAACGGGTTCAGGACCGTGCCGGGCGCGGCCGCCTGGTTCGCGAGCGTCGAGAGGAACTTCTGCTGGTTCTTCGTGCGCTCCAGGTCGCTGGTGGCGAAGGCGTGCCGGGTACGGACGAAGGCGAGCGCCTGGGCACCGTCGAGGGTCTGCTTGCCGGCCTTGAAGTCGGCGCCCGACCACTTGTCCTTGAAGCCCTTGTCGAGGTTCATCTCGACGCCGCCCATCGCGTCCACCATGTTCGCGAAGCCGGTGAAGCCGATCTCGGCATAGTGGTCGATGTGCAGCCCGGTGTTGTACTCGACCGTGCGGACCAGCAGTTGCGGGCCGTCGAAGGCGTAGGCGGCGTTGAGCTTGTTCGCGCCCATCGCGGGCCTGGTCTTGCCGGACTCGGAACCGCGGAACCGGGGGATGGTCACGTTCGAGTCGCGCGGCAGGGAGATCAGCGTCGGGCCGGCTGCGCCGACGTGCAGGATCATCATCGAGTCGGTCCGCTGGCCGGCCTCCGCGCTGCCGCCGGTGTGCAGGCTCTTGCGCTGGGCCGCCGACATGCCCTTGCGGCTGTCCGAGCCGACGATCAGGTAGTTGGTGCCGGAGCCCTCGGCCGGGCGGTCGATGACCTTGCTGAGGTCGACCTCCTTGCGCAGCTTGGAGTCCGCCCAGAAATACGTGCCGGCCGCCACCACGAGCAGGATGACGAGGACGGATATCAGAATCCGCTTGACCTTGCCGCCCCGGCGTGGGGCCGGTCCGTACTCATATGGCCCGCCGTCTCCGGAGTGGGGCGGCACCGCGGAGCGCTGGTTGGGAATGCCAGGGGAGGAATTCGGCGGGCGTGCGGCATGTGCGGGCTCATACGGATCCTGGAAGTCGGCGTACCTGCCATGGGGCCTTGGATTCATGCCCGGCAGTGTGCATTCTCCGGTTGTCTCGTACGCAACCCGGGGGGCGACTCAGGGAAGACTGTTTCCGAGCTGATGCACAGCGCCCGAGGGAAGCGGCTGCAATGTCCTGCCAAATGCGCAAGGGGGCGACTGAACGGGCAGAACGGCCGATGACGAGAATTCGGGCAGGCGAAGGAAACCGGCGCCTTCTTCGCTCCCCGACTCAGCGCATCACTGTCCCGCTCAGCACCCTCACTGCAGGACTGCAGAACGAGTGTAGAAGAGCAGTGCAGAACGCGTGCAGAACGAGTGCAGAACGAATATGTGGCGCCGATCGGCGGCCGGAGCAGGTATCGCGATTTCCGGGAAATTCGCCGCGTGGGGGGGGAACTCCGGGCGGGCGGGGCAGTGGGGAAGCCGCCCTCGGCGCTCAGGGGACACGGGCCGTCTGCCCCCCGTGAGCCCCTGAGCTCCGCGGAAGCACCGTCAGAGGCGGCGCAGCCAGGCGGCTGCGCCATGCCCGACCACGAGGTAAACCAGGGCAGGAAGGGCGTAGTTGAAGAACACCCGCAGCCCTTCCGTCTCCATGATGAAGATGTCCTGCGACCAGCCGGCGAGCCAGTCGGCCACACCGCGCACGAAGCCGACGAAGACATTCGCCTGATTCGCTTCGAGCAGATACAGCAAGATCCACAACCCGAGAAATGCCGCGGCGACATCCGCGAGGCTGTGAATGATCAAGGCGAGTCGGTGCGCTCCGATGCCTTGCTGGTTTCCTCGCCAACTCTCCCTGGTGCGGGAGGTGGTGTGCGAAGCGGGGCGGTACGGGTCGGCCGGGGCGGGGTGGTACGACGAGGGTGAATTGCCGGCATGCGGAGCGTGCGCCCCGGCATTCGGCAGCGGAGCCGTATCACCGCCAGCCGGTGAGTTTGATCCGCCGTAGTAGGGAGAGTTTGCACTGGAGCCGTATGGGCGATTTTGCGGTATGCCGTCATTGGGGTGAGTCACGGTGCCGCGCATTGCCCGTTGAACGATTCCAAAACTCCCTTCACCGCTATTTCACATCGAAGTCCTCGGACCGCCACTTCGCAGTAGACGGGCCGATGGCGCGGGCGGCCGGGGGGACCGCCCGCGCCACGCGCGGCCACTTGAAGCGGGGGGACCGCAAACATCAAGGCACCGCGCGGCCGAAAACGATCGGCACCACCCCCTGCGGCGCGCCGGGCGAAAGTGTCACACCCGGCTGCCGGTGCCTCGCAAACAGGAGCTCAGGCGCGGGCCAGGCTGCCCCTCCACGCCGAAGAGGCAAGGCCGAGCCTTCAGCTTTGCGCTTCAACTACCCCGCCCTGCCCGTTGGGCGGGGCCTCTTCACCAACCAGCCCGTCCGGCTCCAGTTCCGCAAGGCGGGCACCACGACCTACACCACCGTCAAGACCGTGCACACCTCCAGCACCGGCGACCGCCCGCGTGCGGTGCTACGGCAGGCGAAGTGCTCGACGACGCGGGCGAGTTTCGGCAGGCCGAGGATGCGCCGGCCGGGCAGGTAGCCGACGTGGGCGGTGCCGACGAACGGCAGCAGATGGTGCTCGCACACCGAGCGCACCGGGATGCCGCGGGCCAGGACGAGCTCGTCATAGCCCTCGTCGTTCGGGAAAGTCGTCAGGTCGAACGGGCGGGGGCTGAACAGCTCGGCGTAGGCGCGAGCCATGCGCCCCGGTGTTCCGTACAGGCTCTCGGTTTCGGTGCTGATGCCGAGCGCCTGCAGGAACTGTCCGGCGGCGCGTTCCGCGGCGGCCAGGTCGATCCCGTCGGTTTCCTGGGCGACGCGCAGCGCGGGCCCAGACGACCAGGCCGACCGCGGCGAGGGCGAAGTGCCCGAAGAGGACGGGGACGGGCAGGCGGCTGTTGCCGGCCTTGGCACCTCCGCGGGAGAGCCAGGTGCCGAGCATGGAGAAGCCGCCGAGAGCGGTGATCACCCAGGTGATGAGTGCGGCGATGCGGGAGCAGACCCGCCCCGGCCGGCTCGGCGCAGAACGTGGACTGACTGGGCCCCACCAAGGGGTGAGGCCCAGTTCGGAGTCGGCAGCGTGGTCGGTGTGCGGGTGGTGCAGGCGGTCAGTTCACCGTCGCGACTGCGTCTGCCTGCCGGAGGAGCTCCGCCAGCTTCAGCTGCTGGTCCCGGAACATGGGCAGGAGTGCGGTGCGCTGCTCGGGGGAGAGCTGGGGGAGCCGGCGGCCCATGAGCCGGCAGGTGCTGAGCCAGTCCATGAGCGCGGGGTCGGCGGTCCAGCGCTTGATCCGCTCCTGGACGTCGCCGAAGAACCGTATCCAGTCCAGGGCGGAGTGGGGGTGCTGCGCGGGTGCGCACAGCGCGTTCCTGGTGTCGTCGTCGGCGTAAGCCGCCTCGACGTGGGCGGTGAGGGCGGCGCTGAACACTTGCTGGCAGGGAACGACCGCCTGCAACGTGAGGCGCGCGTGGTCGAACACCGGCACCGTCGGCCGTCGCTCCAGGCCGTCGGCGGTGCAGTCGATGTAGAGGGTTCCGGCCTGCGCGGGAAGGGTGGCCTGGTCAAGTGCGATCGCCCGCTCGTCGATGCGCTGGACCCTGCCGGCGCGGACGATGTCGTCGATGCGGCGTAGCTGCGCGAGTTCGGCGGGGGCGACGGTCGCACAGCGGTAGGCGGTCGGCTCGATGTCGGGCGACAGCCGCAGCAGCAGGCCGCTGTTCTCCAGCCGCGTGAACAGGTCCTGGACCGACTGCGCCTCGGCCACGGCCTGGAGGCGGGCCGCGTCCGCTTCGCCGCCGAGATTCCCGGGCTGCCAGTGGGCGCGGTCGATCAGCCAGGAATCGCGGGGCATGATCCAGGTGATGTCGGACGGATCGGTGCCACGGCTCAGCAGCCACAGGCACGCGTCGATACCCGTCTTTCCCGCGCCGACGACCGTGTAGTGGGACGGCCGGTCCTGCAGTGCGGGCAGCTGGTTGGGGGTGATCAGGCGGACGCCGGGAGCGACGTCGTACGCGGGCGGCACCATGGCGGGCACCGTGACGTTCATATAGGTGGCGTCCACGGTCCGCCGTTTGACGGTCACCTCGAAGCCGGCCCCGCTGACGAGGGAGTGGAAGCGCTGGACGTCGGGCCGCTCCGGATCCGGGCCGTCGTAGAACGACTTGGGGAAGTAGGAGACCCTGCCGGTCGGCAGGAACGTCTTGCGCATCACCTGGTCGAAGTAGGCCAGGATCTCGCTGGCGGAGGCCAGCTCGTGCAGTCCGGCGTTCCATCCGTCCTGGTCGATCGCGCCGCTGCCCAACTCGCGGGAGTTGACGCCGTAGAAGGCCGACGGCTGATGCAGGCGTACGAAGGGGTAGGCGACCGTCCAGTGCCCGCCGGGCTGGTCATAGCGGTCGACAAGGGCCACCGTCGCGTCGGTTTCGGCAAGGAGGGTGTCGGCGAACGCCATGCCCATGGCCCCGGCCCCGACGATCAGGTAGTCGACCTCAAGAGCTGTCGGTTTCAACGGATGTCTTCCTTTCCGTGGTTTCCGTGGTTCCCGTGGTTCCCGTGGTCTCCGTGGCGTCGGCGTCGCTGTAGGTGTCGGTCTCGGTCTCGGCGTCGCTGTCAGCCATGAGGGGGGACGGAAACGCTCAGGAACCGGACGGGCTCAAACCGGAGACCTGCTCTTCCTCGGTGGCCGTGAGCGCGGCTACCGGCATCTCCGTCAGCCCGGGGCGTACGCGCAGACCGTCCAGGACGATCGTCAGGTAACGCCGCCACACCGCGGTCGAGACCGGCTGGGTGTGCTGAATTGCGCAGCTCACCATGTAGAAGATCAGCGGCAGGTCGGTCGTCGCCAAGTCCGGACGCAGCAGGCCGGCGTCCTGGGCACGACGCATCACCGCGTCAGCCGCGGGCACGAACTTGCGGCGCGCCTGCGCCACCTGGGGACGGCCGCCGACCTCGGAGAACACCACTTCTCGCAGTCCGCGATCGGCTGCCATCAGCTCCAACGCCATGGTCAGCAGGCCGACGAACCCCTCCCACGGGTCGTCATGCGTCAGCGCCTGCTCGGCGAACACCGCCAAGGCATCGACCCGCTCTTCGAAGAGCTCATTGATCAGTGCTTGCTTGTTGCCGAAGAGCCGGTAGGAAGTCGCCACTCCGACACCGGCATGGCGGGCGATGTCGTCGAGGTTCACCCCCAACCCCCGTTCGGCGAACACCTCCCGAGCGGCTCGGAGCGTGCGCTGTCGGTTGGCTTCGGCATCGCGTCTCAGGCGCCGTGCGCCGCGGGACGAGGATGAATCCGTTCCGTCCATGAGCCCACCGTAGCACCTATCTGGAGTTGCCAACTCCAGTTACGCCGCCTGCCCTCCAGGCCGACGGCACAGCGGGCAGCCGCCCGCGGCATCCACGGACGGCGACGGCCGAAAGACCACGGCTAGACTCGGCACATGACTGAGTTGGACACGATCACCAGTAATTCCGACCCTGCGGTACAGCGCATCATCGACGTCACCAAGCATTCACGGTCCAACATCAGGACGACGTTGATCGAGGACACCGAACCGCTCATGGAATGCCTCCGGGCGGGGGTCCAATTCATTGAGGTCTACGGGAGCGACAACACTCCGTTCTCCCCCGAATTGCTCGACCTGTGCAGGCAGCACGAGGTACCCGTCCGGCTCGTCGACTCCTCGATTGTCAATCAGTTGTTCAAGGGGGAGCGGAAGGCCAAGACATTCGCCATCGCCCGCGTTCCCCGCCCGGCCAAATTCAGCGATATCGCGAAGCGGGACGGTGACGTCGTCATTCTCGACGGAGCGAAGATCGTCGGGAATATCGGGGCGATCGTGCGGACCTCGCTCGCCCTCGGAGCTTCGGGAATCGTGCTCGTCGACAGCGATCTCACGAGCATCGCCGACCGACGTCTGCTCAGGGCCAGCCGGGGTTATGTCTTCTCGCTCCCCATCGTGCTCGCCAGCCGCGAGGAGGCCGTCTCCTTCGTCCGCGACAGCGGCATCCGGCTGATGGTGCTGGAGGCCGACGGCGACCTCGAAGTGAAGGACCTCGGCGACGAGCGCGAGCGGCTGGCCTTGACGTTCGGCAGCGAAAAGGGCGGCCCGTCGAACCTGTTCAAGCAGGCGTCCGCAGCCTCGGTCTCCATTCCCATGGCCAGCTCCACCGAGTCGCTCAACGTCTCCGTGTCGGTCGGCATCGCGCTGCACGAGAGGGCTCAGCGGAATTTCGCCGTCAGCCGGTGAGTTGCTGCTGCCCGAGCAGCTCATCCTCCCTCTCGTCCACGGCGCAGGCCGCGCGCGTGCCGGAATTCGCGCATGAGGATCTTCAGCGTGGCGGAAACGGCGGGGCGGGCAGGGGCCTTCAGGAGGCCGGGGCCCCTGACCTCGGCCGCATCCGTGGTGGCCTCTTCCAGGGCTATCAGGGCCCGGACGAAGGGACGGTTGGCGGGCGGCAGGAACCCGGTCACCTGGCGGCTGGCGGCCAGGTCGGTGCGGGCCTGTTGCAGGAGGTGCCGCAGCAGGGCGCGGACTCCGGGGGTGTCCTGAGCCCGTATGAGGTCGGTACGGGTCACGCCGTGGCTCAGCAGGGTTTCCTGAGGGATGGTCGGCCTGTCGTCGGCCAGGTCTTCGGCGAGGTCGTTGACGAAGTCGAGTCGCTGGCTGCCGTCTATGTAGGTGCGGCAGGCAGCGCGGTATCCGGCAGGTTCGTCACCGGGCACGAGCAGGCCGGCGACCAGCATGAAAGCCGGCAGTGAGTAGGCGTCGAGGTAGCGCTGGTAGTCCGACTCCGTGGCGAAGCCCGTGAATTCGAGATCGGTGGAGGCGGTGCGGAGAAAGTCCCTGACATACCCGAGGAAGCGGGGGTGACAGGCGCCGGTGTGCAGGAGCGGGCGGATCACGGGGTGGTCGCCGGCGCCGGTGGCAATGGCCTCGTTCACCTCTTTCTCCCATGCCGTGTAGGCGGCAGCGCGCTGGGGCAGCGGGCCGTGGTCGAGGAGGTTGTCGGTGTGGTGCATGAATGCGGTGGCCGCGATCAGGTGGGGCGCCAGCGGACGCGGCAGGAGCAGAAGTACCGCGATATAGGCCGCGCGTTTGTAACGGGCTACCAGTGAACGCTGCCGGGTGAAGTCCTCGCGCAGCTGCGGGTCATGAATGCCCGCGGCATCCAGCCTGGTGGTCCACATGCTCATCCGGCGTTCCTTTGTGGTGCGGCTGGTCCCGTATACGAGCGCAGCGAATGGTCCGGGGTCTCGTAACGACGTCATCATGAGCGACGCTGCCCCGTTGCTGCCCCTCCATGGGACGGCAACGGGGCATTATCGCCTCGGGCCCGGGACCCGGGACCGCGCGGGCCGGAGCGGCCGCTCTGCCTAGTGCGCCTGGATCGACTCCAGCATGTTCAGCCGTGCCGCCTTGCGGGCCGGCCAGATGGCCGCGAGGACGCCGATCAGCAGTGCCAGCGCGAGGAAGAGGCCGAGCTTGGCCCACGGCAGGGCCGTCTCGTACGTCGCCATCGACGAGGTCATCAGGTGGCCGCCGGCCCAGGCCAGGAAGGTGCCCGTGCCGATGCCGAGGAGCGCGCCGAACAGGGAGATCACCACGGACTCCAGGCGGACCATCTGCTTGATGCCGGAGCGGTCGAGTCCGATGGCACGCAGCATCCCGATCTCCCGGGTGCGTTCGATGACCGACAGGGCCAGGGTGTTGATGACGCCGAGGACCGCGATGACGACGGCCATGCCGAGCAGCCCGTAGATCATGTTGAGGGCGGTGGTGACGTTCTTGCGTGCTTCCTTGGTGATCTGTTCCGTGTTCTGGACCTTGAGCAGCGGGCTGTTGCCGAGCGCCGCGCGGAGATCGTGCTCCAGTGAACCGGCCTTGCCGGGCTCGGTCTTGACCATGATGCTGTCGAGCGTGTGGGTGGGGCTGTACGGCAGGACGTCCTGCAGGGTGCCCAGCGCGTCGGGCACAGCGGGGTTCGCCTCGTACACGGCGACGATCTTCAGCTTCTTCGTGGTCGGGTGCGCTCCGGGCTCGGTGGTGTCGGTGGCGGCGGCAAGCGTGTCGCCCACGCCGAAGCCGTTCTTCGCGGCGAACTTGTCGGACACCGCGACGGTGCCGGCGCGGACGCCGTCCAGTGCACCCTCGCGGAACGTCAGGTCCGAGACCTTGGCGAAGGCTGCCGGGTCGGTACCGGCGATCCCGGCGAGCCGGCCGCGTACCTGGAAGTTTCCGCCGGTGAGGGGCGCGGCGGTGGCGACTCCCGGCACCTTGGCCACCTTGGCCGCGTCGGTGGGCACGAAGCCGGTGTGGTTGCTGTTGCTGATCTGGAAGTCGGCGGTGGTGCCATGGGTCGCCTCCTCGTCCATGGCCTGCTGAGTGGAGTGTCCGCCGACGGTGAGACCGGTGATCAGGGTGAGTCCGATCATCAGGGCCGAGGCGGTGGCGGCGGTACGTCGCGGATTGCGCAGCGCGTTCTCCCTGGCGAGCTTGCCGCTGACGCCGAAGAAGCGGGTGGTGACCTTGCCGGTCAGGGTGATCAGGGGGCGGGAGAGCAGGGGAGCCAGGACGATCACGCCGCACAGGGTCAGTACGCCGCCGAGCATGGCGATCAGCAGGTTCGACTTGTCGGTGCTGTCGAGCGTGGAGACGTAGCACATGACCAGCATGCCGAGTCCGGTCAGCAGCGTGCCGAGCACATTGCGGACCAGCAGGGTGCGGGCGGGCGGCGCCACGCCGGCACTGCTGAGCACCTCGACCGGTGCGATCTTCGCGGCCTTGCGGGACGGCAGCCAGGCGGCCAGGACGGTCACCACGACGCCGACCGCCAACGACGACAGCACGGCCTGGGGCGAGATCACCAGCGGGCCGTCGGGCAGCCCGGCGTCTCCGATATTGAGCAGCGGGTGCAGCGCGGTGGCGATCCCCAGGCCGAGCGCGAATCCGGCGGCGGAGGCCCCGAGCCCGACGAGGGCGGCCTCGATGAGGACGGAGCGTACGACCTGACGGCGCGAGGCGCCCACCGCCCGCATCAGCGCGATCTCACGGCTGCGCTGGGCGACCAGCATGGTGAAGGTGTTGGCGATGATGAACACGCCGACGAACAGCGCGATGCCCGCGAAGGCCAGCAGCGTCTTGGTCAGGAACCCGGTGTCCGCGGTGATCTGCGCGGACTGTTTGGCGGCCAGGTCGGCGCCGCTGGTGGCCCTGGCCCCGTCGGCGGGGAGCAGCGCCTGCACCCGGGCGGTCAGCGCACGCTCGTCGGTGCCGGGCTGCGCCGCGACCGCGATCTCGTGGAACCGGCCCGGGGTGAGGAACAGGTTCTGCGCGGTCGTGGTGTCGAACAGCGCCAGCGTGCTGCCGGCCGCCACCCGCGGGTCGTCGGTGGTGACGATGCCGACCAGTTTCTTGGCCAGCGTGGGCCCGTCGGTGGCGAAGCGGACGGTGTCACCGATCCGATAGCCGGCCTTCTCGGCGGTCTTGGCGTCCAGGGCCAGCTCGCCACCACCGACGGGGGCCCGGCCCTCCTTCAGCGGGAAGCGGCTGTCCTTGCCGTCCTTGCCGGGCTGATAGTTCGTGGCGAGGTGCTGTTCGGGGTTGTCGGCGTTGACCGGGCGGCCGTCCTTGTCGGCCAGGATGGCCTCACCGTTGACGGTGGGGCGTACGGCAGTGACTCCGGGCAGCGCGCGGATCTTGTGCGCAAGGGCGGTGTCCAGCACGGTGGTCGGCCTGCCCTCCCCGCCCTTGGCCGGGCCACCGGCGGGGAGGGACTCCGGTTCGGACATCTGCGCCTGCACGGCGACCGCGACGTCCTTGAGGCTCACGGCGGAGGCGTTGCGGAAAGCGTGGGCAGTGGTGTCGCCGAAGACGAGCGTGCCGGAGACGAAGGCGACGCCGAGCAGGACCGCGAGCGCGGTCATCATCAATCGGGCTTTGTGCGCAAGGACGTTGCGCAGGGCTGTACGCAGCATGTGGTGGTCCTGGAGGTACGCGACAGGGACATCGCGAGACGGATGAGGGGGCGCAGGGGCCGGCGTGGGAGCCGGCGTCAGCTCGTGCGGCCCTTGGTGTCGAAGCGCCGCATCCGGTTGAGGACGTCTTCGGGCGTGGGGGCGGCAAGCTCGTCGATAAGGCATCCGTCGGCGAGGAAGACGACACGGTCGGCGTAGGAGGCGGCCACCGGGTCATGGGTGACCATGACGACGGTCTGTCCCAACTCCCGTACGGACTCCCGGAGAAAGCCCAGGACTTCGGCGCCGGAGCGGGAGTCGAGGTTGCCGGTCGGCTCGTCGGCGAAGATGATCTCCGGTCGGCTCGCCAGCGCGCGGGCCACGGCGACCCGCTGCTGCTGGCCGCCGGAGAGCTGCGAGGGACGGTGCCGGAGCCGTCCGGACAGGCCGACAGTGGCTACGACCAGGTCCAGCCACTGCTGGTCGGGCTTGCGGCCGGCGATGTCCATCGGCAGCGTGATGTTCTCCAGGGCGTTCAGCGTGGGCAGCAGGTTGAACGCCTGGAAGATGAAGCCGATCTTGTCGCGGCGGAGTCGGGTGAGCTGCCGGTCGCCGAGGCGGGAGAGCTCGGTGTCGCCGATCCGGGCCGAGCCCGCCGAGATGGTGTCGAGGCCTGCCATGCAGTGCATCAGGGTCGACTTGCCGGAGCCGGACGGCCCCATGATCGCGGTGAACCGGCCGCGCCCGAACTCCACCGACACGGAGTCGAGGGCCACCACGCGGGTCTCGCCCTCGCCGTAGACCTTGCTCAGGCCGGCGGCCCACGCGGCGGCCCCGGCGTGGGCCGGGGCCTGGGGAGCTGTGGGGGTGGTGGCTGCCTGCGACATGTCTACTCCTGGAAGGGGTGCTCGACTCGCTTCCATCGTGGTCGCGCAGGCGGCCGGATCCGTCGCTCTGAAGTGGGGGATCAGCGGCCTGCCGAAGGGCAGAATCGCCGGGCGGGCGTAAGCCCCGAGGCAGACCCCGCCTCTGCCCAAAGGATGACCTCGCAGGCGCCTGAAGGATGACCTCTGCGGTCCGTGCGCGCAGGGGCGGAGGCCGCTGAGGAAGGCAGGCCGGCGGCAGGATGGAGCGGAGCCCGCTCCGCCCCCGGTGGGCGTACGGCGAGCGGCCCGGTTCGTCAGCCGGCCCGCTCGGCCCTGACGCGGTCCGCGCCGCCTTGTGGGGTGGTCGTCCCGAAGGCGCGGGTCAGGTGGTGCTGGAGCCGGACATGGCGGAATTGGTAGACCGCGCCGGCCTGCCGCAGCACGCCGCGCCGGTGGGCGTCCGCCAGGAAGGCGCTCACGTTCCAGGGCAGCCTCCCGGTCAGCGGCAGCCAGATGCGGGAGAGGGCCACCCACTGACCCCAGGCGGTCATGCTGAGTGCGTACGCCGACCCGCCCCCCAGACCACCCACGAGCCCGAACGCGACCCAGCTGGCGATGTTGAACCACCCGGTCCAGTACAGCACCCCGCCCATGCCCCCCAAGACGAGTGCGAGCACGAGCAGTTGGAAGAGCGCCGTCGTACGGTTGGTGCGCAGCAGGTCAGGGGGGCTGGCGACGGTTTCGATGTCGATGGGGGCTTCCAGCCCGGCCATCAGCGCGTACGCGAGACCGGCCGACAGGCCGTACAGGAGCGCGGCGTTGAAGCCCTGGTCGAACCTGGTGGCGAGGAAGGCCGTGACCGCACTCCCGGGCGATTCCCGCACCGCGACCACGAGCGCGAACTCCAGCGCGGCCATGAGCCAGGTCAGGGCCCCCACGCCGAATCCGCCCGCGAGCCCGATCGCCATCCGGGGGGGCGAACTCCTTGCGCATCTCCTTCGTGCCGCCGAGCAGCCGTACGCGGACGCGCGACGGCTCACATGCCGCCTCGCCATACCTGTACCCGTACACGATCCCGAAGGCCAGAGCGGACATGGAGGTGAACGCGAACCCGTTCACGAGCCCGTTCATGAGTCCCGTCACGGGGCCGAACCCGAACGCGAACCAGGTCACGCCCCACATCACCAGCCCGTCCACGAGCCCGAAGGCCAGACCGGCCACGAGCCCGACCACGCACCTGCGCGACGAAAGGCTCAGGCTGTGGCCCAGCTGCCACCAGGCGAGATCGCGGGTGCCGGGACGGGCCGGGTGCTGGGCGAGCTCGCGGATGCCGGGTCCGTCGACGTGCCGGGCGAGGTCGCGGGTGCCGAGCCGGTCCAGGTGCCGGGCGAGGTAGCCGAGCCAGTGCAGGACGCGTGCGCGGCGAGCGGGGGACTGATCCTGGTAGAGGGTGGGGATGAAGTTGTCCAAGAGGTGGTCTTCCAGCGCCTCGCGCGTGCCCAACCCGCTGTCCAGCAGCTCGGACGGTGTGCGGTCCGGGGTGTCGCTGTAGAGGATGCGGGCGAGCGCGACCATCAAGGGAGTCGTCAGCACCGCGGCGAGCGCGGCGCCGGCCGGGTCCTGCGGATGCTCGCGCACGGACCGGAGGACGGGCTCCCACCCGGTCGAGGTGGCGGTCGCCTTACGAGCCGTGCGCGGCAGGTAGTGCTCCAGGTCGGCCGGGGAGAGGTCGGTCAGCTCGACGACCGCGGCAGCCGTGAGTGCCTTGGTGTGCTGCACGGCGGTGGCGTACTCGTCGCGACGGCTGGTCAGCAGCAGATGCATGGCCGCGTGGCCGTTGAGTCTCTCCAGCGCGCGGCGATGGAGTCCGTCGGCGATCTCGTCGAACCCGTCCAGGACGGGCAGGATACGGTCCCTTTCGACCAGCTCGGCAGCGAGTGTCGAGGCGCCGGGGCCGGGGCTCATCACCGCCAGTCCGGGGTAGTCACGCTCCAGTTGGCCGGTCATCCAGCGGCGCAGGGGCATGGCCGGGTCCCACGACGCGAGGCTGAAGATCACCGGCACGGGTTCGGTCGAGGCGGTCCGGGCCTTCAGCAGATCCAGGACGAACCGTATGGTCAGAATGGATTTTCCCGATCCCGCCCGGCCCAGCACCACCAGCCGTCCGGACGGGATCCGCCGGTACACGTCCACGATCTCGTGCAGTTGACCGGCCAGGGGCAGGGGGCCGGGGACGGGGAGCGCCCCGGGCCGAACGGCGCAGATGTTGGACCAGTGGTCCAACAGCGCATCGGACGCCAGTTGCCAGCGGACCGGCAGCGGGATCGGATCCTGGACCTTGCGCTGTTCCTCCTCGTCCCGCCACTGCTTGCGGACCGACTCCGCAAGCCGGTCCGCGGCATCGTCCAAGGTGCCCTTGAAAGTAGGGGGCATCCGGACGTCGTTGAACGTCACCTGTTTGATCACGTCGGCCATGAGCGCGTGACCGTACGTGATCCCGTTCAGCTCGTTGTGCGTCCCGCCCTCGCGCAGTGCCGGCCGGCCCGCCGGTGCGCCGCCGGTTCGCCGGCGGCGCACCTCACGGACGGCGAGCGCCGCTGCCAGCGCGAGGACCACGGCCCGGCCCCACGGCGCGTACCGGGCCGGGACCAGACCGTTCCCCGCCACCACCAGGCCGCCGGCCAGCAGCAGCAGCCGCACGACAGGCACCATCGCGCCGAGGGCCACGGTGGCCGGTGACGGCCGTTTCACGCCGCTGCCCCTCCGTCATGCAGCGCCGCCGGCCGGCCTTTCGCACTGCTCACGGGTGCCGCAGACGCTTCATGATCAGCTTCACGTAGTCGTTCATGTCGGCCTGCAGGCAGGGGAACTGGGCGTGCTTGCCGGTGCAGCCCTTGGCCCACCTGCTGCCGTCGCCGTAGTCCACGAAACGGTACGGAATGCCGGCCGCCTTCAGATGCTCCGCCATCGTCGCGGTCGTCACCTGTGCCCCCTTCTCGACCGCGGCCTGGACCGGGTTGTCCAACAGGTTGCCGCCGTCGCCGGTGTACAGCGCGACGCCCATACCGCGCAGCGCCTTCACGTGGTGGGCGGGGCTCGCCTCGTTCCAGGCGCCGTCCAGGGGCCACAACGGTGACCCGAAGATCGCGTCGGGCGCGGCGTACGGCTTGCCGTACGCCGGAACCACTCCGCTGCCGACCACGGCGCCGCGCCCCCAGGGAGACTGGAGGTCGAGGTCGGCGGAGAAGCTGCCCGCGTAGCGGAACAGGTCCGGCCGGTCCTCGGCGTAGTGGAACGCGCCGAAGCCGCCCATCGAGTGGCCGACGATCGCCCGGCCCGCCTTGGCGGCGATGGTCTTCAGGTTGGCGTCGATGAACGGGATCACCTGCTTGAGGTGGAAGGTCTCCCAGTTCTGGGGGCCGCGCGAGCCGGGGTTCCGCCAGTTCGCGTACCAGCCGTGACCGCTGCCGTTCGGCGTCACGGTGATCAGCGGAACGCCCTTGGTGGCCTGTTCGGCGAGGGTCTTGGTCCACACGGAGTTCGGGCGGTCACCGGCGCCGTGCAGGTGGTACAGCACGGGATAGCGGGTGGCGGCGGCGCCGGTGTACCCGGTCGGCAGGGTGACCATGAGGACGTGCTCGCCCGAGACCTGGCCCTCCATCGCGTCGTAGGTGGGGACCTGTCGGGACTTCACCGTGACGACGAACGTGCGCTTCTCGGGACCCGCCCACTTCGGCTGGCTGACGACGGTGAGGCCGAAACCGTCTGCGAAGTGCGGTGCTGCGGTCGCGGCCTGCGCGGCGGGCGCGGCCGGCCCGGACATGCCGAGCGTGGCGACGAGGCCGGCGAACGCGGCGCCCCAGCCACGTAATACGGCCCTGGACAGGATCTTCATACGCTTTCCCCCGTTTTCGAATGCGGACCCGCTCCGCGAGCTGAGCGAGCGGATACGGATGAAGGCGCCCACCCACGTGGTGCGCCCGGAGACACCGGAGTTGCTGTGCAGTGCAGTGGAGCGGAGTGCTGTGGAGTGCTGTCAGTGCAGTGGAGTCTGTGCAGCGTTGTGCCGGTGGTGCGCAGTACTGGGGTGCCTGGACAGATCTGATTCCAGATGGTGAAGCGGTTCGATGGTGGTGTCAACTAGTCCCTATACCAAGGGAATTGGCGTTCGAATGGGAAGTGGTGCCGGCATCCGGTCGGCCGGAAGTTCCCGGCCCGGACTGCTTGCCGGTGCTCCACCAGGGCATTTCCACGAATCGCGGGCGAGTGCAAAGTGCGAGGCGCAGAAATAACCCCGCAGCGAGGTCATTCACCAGTACCGCGCCACCACCTGGCGAAGACCATGACAACCGACAGAAGCCACAGCTCAGTGCATGTACAGGTCATTTGGAACCCAACAGGCCGCTTAGCGCCAAGAATTCACGTCGGAGAGAAGTCACCGCAAGCTCATTACCCTTAAAGCAATGATATTTCGGTCATAGACCCTATGCGTCGCTGTTACACAACAGCAGTTCGCCTGATGGGTTCACCTCGTAGCTTGTGCCGTGTTGCCGCATATACCGGACAGGACGGCTCATGTGGCACAACTAGCAAATTCCTAGGTTTACGCAGGAGGAACCCCTACATGCGCACCAGGCTCCGTAGCAGTCTCGTACGTACCGCCGCCATTACTGCCGTCGCGGGAGGTGCGGTCATTGCGCCGACTGCCTCCGCCATGGCCGACGATGCAACTCCGGCACCGAAGTCCTCGGCCAGCTCCCCGGAGGCCCAGGCAAAGGCCGAGGCCGACGCCAAGGCCAAGGCCAACGGCAACGCCGGCGCCAACTCCGAAGCCAACGCGAAAGCCGAGGCCGACGCAAAGGCCAAGAGCAACGGCAACACCCACACCCACTCCGAAGCCGACGCAAAGGCCGAAGCCGACGCCAAGGCCAAGGCCAACGGCAACGCCGGCGCCAACTCCGAAGCCAACGCGAAAGCCGAGGCCGACGCAAAGGCCAAGAGCAACGGCAACACCCACACCCACTCCCACTCCGAAGCCGACGCAAAGGCCGAGGCCAACGCCAAGGCCGAAGCCGGCGCCAGGACTTTGGTCACCACCAAGGCCGTCTCGGAGGCTGGCGCGAGCGCCAACTCGAGCGCCCACGCGAGTGCAAGCGCGAGCGCCAACGTCTCCGTCAAGGTCTACGTCGATGCGCACGGGCAATACGCCGCTGAGCTGTGGAGCAAGGACGCCAAGACCGGAAAGACGGTCAAGTGCGGCACGATCGACAAGGCCGGTCAGACCGTTACGTGGAAGAACGCGCAGTACACCCTCAAGGCTGACGGCAGCATCGTGAGCGCCACCGCCAACGGCAAGAAGGTCACGCACCAGCTGACCCGGTCCGAGGCGAACGCCGCCTCCAAGGCGCAGGTGGCAGCCAAGGCCAAGTCCCGCGGTTCGGCGGTTGTGCCCACCGCCGGTGGCAAGCAGGTCAGCCAGGTTCCGACCGGCTCCGTCGCCGCCGGTTACGAGCAGCCGGCCGACAACGGGGGCAGCAGCCTGATGGGGGTCGGCGCCGCTGCCGCCGCGTCCGCAGCCGGTCTGGGCTTCGTTCTCAAGCGCCGCATAGGTGCCGGCCAGGCGGGTTGATCAGCAGCGGCATCGAAAACAGAGCGTGAGGAGCCAACCGACCATGCTTTCCCTAGGTAACCTCCCGCAGGCTGTCAGGACAGGCTTCCTTGCGCTCGCCGCAGCCGGAGTCCTGGCGGGAGCCTCCGGCTGCGGCACAGCCGATGCCAAAGCCGCCCCAGATATCAGCGTGAAGTCCACTACCGGTCAAGCTCCGCAGAAGCCGGCCAAGCCGCTGAGCAAGTCCACACCGGTCAGCCTGGATATCCCCGACGCCAAAGTGAAGGCGAACCAGGTCCTGCCGCTGGGCCTGGACAGTTCCGGTCAGCTGCAAGTCCCGCCTGCTTCGCAGGGAAACCTTCCCGGCTATTACACCAAGTCGGTCACCCCCGGCGAATCGGGACCAGCCATCATGGTCGCCCACTACGACACCGATAAGGGTCCGGCGCTGATGAAAAACGCGGGGGACATCAAAATCGGCTCGGAGATCAAGGTCGGACGCCAGGACGGGACCACGGCGACATTCAAGGTCCGACAGATCCAGCAGGTCGGCAAGGACGGCTTTCCCACCCAGAAGGTGTACGGAAAGACGGACCGCCCCGAACTACGACTGATCACCTGCGGCGGCCCCATCGTGAAGGGCCATCGGGCCGACAACATCATTTTCTACGCCGACCTGGTGACGTGACGTCAATCGGAGCCCTGACGGCCCGCCAGGCCCTACCTCGTCATAACCTCCCCGCGCGGGACACATCAGGTGAACCCGACATCCGGCGACACAGTCTCATACTTCCGTGGCCTGCCAACCCTGCGCATTCTCTCCGCAGAATGGGCACGCAACCGCTGCTGCATCGCGTTTCACCGGGCCGGCGCTCGCCGAGCGCCCGCTTCAGCGGTTGATATGTCCTTTGAGCGGCCCCGCCGGCACCCGCCACAATCCTTGGCCACCCAAAAGTAGGTGAAGGAGTTGTCACCATCCCGTCGAAAATACTGCTCGACGACATCACGTGATACCGGACCGTCTACAGAAATAACCGACCGGTCCGGGATCGCCGGGCCGCCCGTGGGCGTGGTTTGATCTCGCGGCAATCGGAAATTGCAGATCCGCTTCTGCTTCCGGGTATCAGGAGTCGTCAGAACGGCAGGGTCACTTGTCGCGCCGGTCGGCCGATACCGCTCAGAATCACCACGAACCACGAAGGGAAGGGCCAGTCATGCGTAAGGCCTCCATGCCCCAGAACCAGGTCCACGAGATCGCCGACAGCGACCTGGACAACATCTCCGGCGGAGTGCTCGGTGCCGGAAACCTGACGGGCGCCGCAGACTCCCTGCCCGCTCTGCCGGCTCTGCCCGCCCTGGGCGGCTCGGTCTCCGGCGGCGTGAGCGGCCAGATAGGCCCCGTCTCCGGCCAGGCAGGTTTTTCCGGCGGCGCCGGCCTCTGAGCCTCTCCACCGGGTGACCCCTGGGTGGTTATTACTCACCCTTCGGGTCCAGCCCAATTCCAGTGGGGTGGTCACGGGCCCCGGAGCCATCGCTCCGGGGCCCCTGGCATGCCACCCGGCCGCCGTCCCGCAGCTCGGCACTTGGCGACCGCCACACGCTGCCGGGTCCGGCCGGAACGCACACAGAGCCCGGCCGCATTTCAGGGGCCTCTCGCAATGCCGGGCAACGCCAAGCCCTGCGCATGCCCCTCCTGCCCCTCGGAAATGCCAGCGCTCGACGGGCTGTTGACCCGCTATCAGGCCGAGGCGCCTGAAGCTTCTGGCCGGCGCTCGGTGACGGTCCTGTGCGACCACACGCTTGCGCGGACCGGCGGAAGCCCTCGCAGCGCCCCGGCACGGCCCCGCTAAGGTCGTCCGCGTGAACCGTACGGACCGGCTCTACGCGCTCGTCGAGGAGTTGCGCGCCGCCTCACCCCGGCCGCGCAGTGCCCGGTGGCTCGCCGAGCGCTTCGAGGTCAGCAAGCGCACCATCGAGCGCGATCTCAGCGCGCTCCAGCAGTCCGGTGTGCCGGTCTTCGCGGAGCAGGGACGTACCGGGGGCTACGTCCTGGACAAGGGACGCACCCTTCCACCGCTGAACATCACCCCGGCCCAGGCCACTGCCCTGGCCGTCGGACTGCATGCCCTCGGCGGGACCCCCTTCGCCGCGGACGCCCGCGACGCCCTGCGCAAAGTGCTGGCCGTGATGCCGGAACCGGAGCGGGCGGCGGCGGACGAGTTCGCCGCGCGGGTCCAACTCCTGGTTTCCCCTTCGCCGTCACCCGAGGTGCCGCGCGTCCTGCGGGATGCCCTGTCCGCCCGCCGCGTGCTGCGGCTCGTCTACGCGGACGCGTGGGGCGCGACGACCGACCGGCTCGTCGAACCGCTGGGGTTCCTCGGCGGTGAGCAGTGGTACCTCATCGCCTGGTGCAGGCTGCGCGATGCCGTCCGCGGTTTCCGGCTCGACCGGATCCAACAGGCCCACCGGCTCGATGAGACCGCGCCCCCGCGGCTGATCGACCTCGCGGAACTGGACACCCTCGGCCGGGAGAAGGCCGGTCTGAGCGAGGTCGTAAGGTCCGGTTAATCACCGACGGGACGGTGTCGCCGGAGCGCTGGAGAGTGGTGCCCACAGCAAGCGGAGGGCCGGCCGGCCCCAGCGGAAAGGCACCCCAATGACCACGCACGCCCCGACGACCGACCTGACCCGCGACCACGCCAGCAGCCTGTTCGACCAGTGGACGGCGCTGTGGAACGGCGAGTTGGCGCTCGCCACGCGGATTCTCACCCCAGGCTTCCGCATCCGCTTCGGAGGCGTCCCCACCGCCGACACCGACGCCTTCCGCGGACCCGATGACCTCGCCCCCTACATCGCCGCGTTCCGGGGCCGCTACCCCGCTCCTGGCCCGCGCTACGCCGTCGACGGCACCCCCGTCGTGGACACCGGGACCGGACACGTGGTTGCCCGGTGGACCGTCGACGTGCCGGACCCCGAGGGAGCCGTCGTCACCAAGAGCGGCATCGACATGCTCGCCCTCGACGGCGGCCGCATCGCCGGGGTGTGGTCGATCACGGGCGCCCGCCGCTTCGCGGCGTGACCGTGGGGCGGCCCCGGCCGGCGCGGATGCACGTACCGACGGCCACCCTCCGTGTCCTTCGGAGGACACCTCAGGGGCTCCGCGGGTCACGCGCCCTATGGGCCGGGCACTCCGGCGCCCTCGTCATCACGACCCCGCCGTGGACGGCCCCGGCCGGTCCCGCACTGCAGGCCATCTGCCCTGCTCAGACCACAGCCCCGGAAGCCTCGGAAGGCGTCGGGAACGCTGCGCGGAGTAGGGTGAAAGCACCGGGAGCGCTTCGCGCACCGGCTCCCCCGTTGGTGTCGTTCCCGGCGAGCAGCAACACCGGGACGCGGCCGCCGCGAGCCCGGGGACAGGCCGTCGTATGACCGAGAAGACCAGCACCGTCCGTGCCCGCCGGCGCGCTGCCTCGGCCCGGCCGGCGCGGCCTTCTTTCTCTCCCGATGGCGTTCCCGGTTCCGCTGGCCGGACGCCGCTCGGGATGCCGTCGGCACGAAGGACGTGAGCGCATGGAGACAGTTGTCACCGTGGCGGCCATCCTGGCCCTGATCACCGTGGTCGCGTACCTGATCAACCTGCGCAACGGGCAGCAGGGCGGCCCTGGCACGGCGCGGTACGGCGGACGGGGCACGGCGGCCGCCCGCAGCGGGGTCCGGCCCTCGCGCGGGGGCCGGAACGCAGCGCGCCGACGGACAGCCGGGCTCGGCGAGCCGCCCACGTTCCCGCCGGGAGGCGCACGATGAAACCCACCCAGCCGCTGCCTCCTGCCGGGCAGGCCGAGGTCCGTATCGTCGCGGCGACGCCGGAGGTCGCCCGCATGATCGCGGAGGCGCTCCGCAGCCGCTTCGCCGCGACCGAGCAGCGCAGCTACCCCGCCGGTGGCGAAGGCGCGACCCGCCTGCACCTCACGGTGGACACCACCCAAACCGCGGAGCCGCCCCGGTCCTGGCTGGTGACCAGCAGGTCTTCCGGGTCCGACCGCCTCCAGGCGGACGAGATCTGAGGAGCCGGTGCCGGTCGCGGCCGGGCCGCCCGCGAGGCGCACGCCGTACCGAAACGAGGAGCGAGCGGCAGCCATGGCAACACTGCACGAGCGGAAGAACTACCGCAGAGCGGTCTTGAATGCGCTGTACCAGGCCACCGAGGAGAACCGGCCGGGCACCACGGGGGCGCGGCTGCTCGACGACCTCGGCCTGCCCGAGCAGGATCTGGCCGCGGCCTGTACGTATCTGGTGGGCGAAGGGCTGGTCGAAGTCGACTGGACGACGCACCACACGCCGGCGATGGTCACGCTGACGCATGAGGGCATCCGGCAGATGGAGGCCGAGGAGGAGGAACGGGAGGCGCGCGCGGAGCACGGCTGACCGGGCGGCCGGGCGCGCAGCCGCAGGGCCGCTCTCGCCGGCCCGCCACCCGAGACGGTCAGAACTGGAAACCGGGCAGTTCGGTGGACTCCGGCGGCGTGGGGGCGGGGGCGGTGACACAGGTGAAGCCCAGGCGGGTCAGCGCCCTGGTCATCTCGCCCGCCGTGAAGTCCCGGCGGTCCTGCCGGGTGATCACCGCACCGACCTGCTTGACGGGGTAGGTGCGGCGGCCGATGACCACACAGGGGCCGAGGGCGGGCTCCGGCGCGATCCCCGCCATGAGCTGTTCCACCTCACTCTTGAGGAAGTCGAAGGGGAAGTGGGCGATAACGCATCGCATGGTGCCTCAACAGGGTTGAAGGGAGGGACCGGCGCTTCCTGCCGGGTCCGGATCAATGCGGCCGCTCATGGCGTGAGCGGTCCGGACGGACGGATTCATGCGGTCGCGCCGCCGCGGGAACGGTCCCGCGGCGCAGCTGCCCGCCCGTACGCCGACGCGGAGGAGCGACGCCCCCGGCCGGAACCTCCCCGCCGCCGGCGCGAGGCCGTGGTGCGCGGCGCGTTCTGCTGCGCGGCCGGTGCGGCAAGGGTAACGGGAATGCCCGAGGGGGCCCGGGCGCCGGTGATCCGGCTCAGTTCGGCCTCACCGGAGCGCACCTTGGCCGTCTGCGGGGTGATCCCGGCGTCGGCCATCAGACGGTCCATCTCGCGGCGCTGGTGGGGCAGGACGAGGGTGACGACGCTGCCGGACTCGCCGGCGCGGGCGGTGCGCCCGCCGCGGTGCAGATAGTCCTTGTGATCGGTGGGCGGGTCCACGTTGACGACGAGATCGAGGTCGTCGACGTGGATGCCGCGGGCCGCCACGTTGGTGGCGACCAGCGCCGTGACGTGGCCCTCCTTGAACTGCGCCAGGGTGCGGGTGCGCTGCGGCTGGGACTTCCCGCCGTGCAGCGCGGCGGCCCGCACGCCGCTCTTCAGCAGATGCCGGGTGAGCCGGTCCACGGCGTGCTTGGTGTCGAGGAACATGATGACGCGGCCGTCACGGGCGGCGATCTCGGTCGTCGTGGCGTGCTTGTCGGCGTCGTGGACGTGCAGGAGGTGGTGCTCCATCGTGGTCACCGCCCCCGCGGAGGGGTCGACCGAGTGCACGACCGGGTCGTGCAGGTAGCGGCGGACCAGGGCATCGACATTGCGGTCCAGGGTGGCCGAGAAGAGCAGCCGCTGGCCGTCGGCGGGCATGAGGTCGAGCAGCGCGGTGATCTGCGGCATGAACCCCATGTCGGTCATCTGGTCGGCCTCGTCCAGCACGGTGATGGCCACGCGGTCCAGCCGGCAGTCGCCGCGCGCGATGAGGTCCCGCAGCCGCCCGGGGGTGGCGACCACGACCTCCGCGCCGTCCCGCAGGGCGCCGGCCTGACGGCCGATCGACATGCCGCCGACCACCGTGGCCAGCCGCAGCGCCAGGGCGCGGGCATAGGGCGTGAGCGCGTCCGTCACCTGCTGGGCCAGTTCCCGGGTGGGGACGAGGACGACGGCCAGCGGCCGGCGGGACTCCGCGCGCTGTCCGGCGGTCCGGGCGAGCAGGGCGAGGCCGAAGGCCAGGGTCTTGCCGGAGCCCGTGCGGCCCCGGCCCAGCACGTCCCGACCGGCCAGCGAATTCGGCAGCGTCGCCGCCTGGATCGGGAACGGCACGGTCACGCCCTCGGCGCCGAGCGCCGCGAGGAGCGGCTGGGGCATGTCCAGCTCATCGAAGGCGGCGACGGCCGGCAGCGACGGGGTCAGGGACGCCGGAACGCTGTACTCACCCTGCGGCCCACCGGAGCGGCCTTTCCGGCCGGCCGACGGACGGGAATTCTTCCCGCGGGTCGATGTCTTTGCGCGATGGGGCGTCTTCGAACGCTCCCGGGCGGTGGGGCTGCTCTGGCCCGTGCGGGCGGTGCGGCCGTTCGTACGTGCTGCGCGGTTCATGGTGAACCTTCCTCGGTCGAGAGCGACACGTACGAGGAATCTCGGCCCTGCGGACCACACGGAGAATCGCCAGACGAGTCGAACAAGATATGAAACAGGTCCGGCTGCGAACGAGGTTTTCGAGGGGTGCGCGCCGGGAATTCGCGGAATTCAGCGCAGCGGCCCGTCCGATGACCTCGGAAGGCGGGCTTCGAAAACGGGACTCGAACGGCAGGACTCGAAAGCCGCGACGTCGGCAGGTAAAGACCGGATACGCCGTCCCCGCGGCGGCCGTCCTCGGTAGCCGTCCTCCCGGACGGCGGACGCCGCCCGGAGCGGCACGGCTGCGTGGGCCGCGAAATGACAAGCGCTGGGGCCCGCACCCAAGGCGCGGGCCCCAGCGTTACACGCTTCAGCGTCAGGCGGGAACGATGTTCTCCGCCTGCGGGCCCTTCTGGCCCTGCGTGACGTCGAAGCTCACCTTCTGGCCCTCCTGCAGCTCACGGAAGCCCTGGGCGGCGATGTTCGAGTAGTGGGCGAACACGTCAGCGCCGCCACCGTCCTGCTCGATGAAGCCGAAGCCCTTTTCCGAGTTGAACCACTTCACGGTGCCAGTAGCCATATCTGATTTCTCCTTCGGGGAATTCTTTGGACCCGCACTGCGCGAGCCTCGCGTCGCCGCGATGATTGCCCCACCCGGAAAAATTCCGGCTACACAAAACGCTCCCACCGGCTCAGAGCCGACCGAAGCGTTGAAGATTTTGGGAACCACAACTGCAACTGATATCGACAGTAGCACGGCTCATACAACACCGCACAGAGGTTTCCCGGTCGACCGGCCACGAGCCCGGGAGCAGCGCCCGCGCATCCGCAATTTCTCCCGTCGCGACATGAGATATTCATCGCCATTCGACGCCGAATCCATGTACGCCACCTCTGTGGCCCAGGCCCCGACCGGCTCAAATCTGTAGCGGCCGCAATAGACATTCTTCACCACCAACGGATAGGCTCGGGCGCGCAGCGCGAAGCCGTCCGGTCAGGACGGCCACGGACTGCGGAGAAAGCACTGCCTGGCAGCAGGGCCACGGAGTGCGCCCCCGATCCCGGACGCGGCTCCCCGGGCGGACAGGCGGAGACCGACCCCGGTGGGGCCTGGGTACACGGACCGAGGCCCTTCGATGCCCAGGACGAAGGGTGCGCATGGCTCCGGAACCCCCGCCGAACGCCGCCGACCATCTCGACGACGACGATTACCCCGCCTACACGATGGGCCGCGCGGCGGAGTTGATCGGCACCACGCCCGCCTTCCTGCGGTCCCTCGGCGAAGCCCGGCTCATCACCCCGCTGCGGTCCGGCGGCGGCCACCGCCGCTACTCGCGCTATCAGCTGCGCATCGCCGCCCGCGCCCGCGAACTCGTCGACCAGGGCACGCCGATCGACGTCGCCTGCCGCATCATCATCCTCGAAGACCAGCTCGAAGACGCCCTTCGCCTCAACGACGAGCTGCGTCGGCGCGAGGGTCGGTCGGATCGGGCGCCCGGGTCCTGACAGGAGACGGTTCGGGGGACTGCTGACGGGCGGGCCGGATGTCTCCTTGAGGGGCGGTCCGGGCAGCTCCTGACTGTCGGGCGTCGAGAAGCCAGGGACCGGGGGCGCGAGGAGGCCGGACGGATGGCCGAATTGACGCGGTTCCCGGGGGGGGCGTGCATCCCGCGGGATAGGGATTCCGACGGATACGAATCCTGGGTGACGCGGTTTCCGAGGGGCCGGGATCCGGCGGATGCGGTTTCCGCCGGACGCCTTTCCGGTGGGCGCCGCTTCCGAGGGGCACGGCTTCCGGCCTCGGCCCGATCGTTCCCCTCATCTCGATGTCGCTTCGCCCGCGGCCCGGCGGCGAAGGCTTTCCTCGCTCTTCCCGTTTCCCCGGTGTGTGACGATTCCTCAAAACCCCTACCCTGTAGGCGATTCCCACAGCTGTGCCGGGTTATATCGTGACGGTGCCGGGAAGATCATCATGGAACGCACCGTGCGGCTGCGGCAGGCCCACTCCCCGGCGGGGCGGGCGGGCACGGCCCGGATGCGGGCCCGTCGCGGACGCACGCTCCGGGAGCGGATCCCCCGCACCCACCTGAGCGAATTCTCCGCTATGGGGCGGACATCTGGGAAGTGAATTGCCGTCCCGTATAAGGGGGATCGGCCGACGTCGCCAATTTCCTTGGCGCATCCCGGCATTCATGCGGACATGTCCGGAGCGGAAATACCGACTGGTAAGGAATCTGCACGGAAGTGTTACAAGCTCTACTTGTTGCCTTTCCGTATGTGCCGTTAGCGTTACTGGCCGCTCGATCCCGCGTGCGAACGTGAAAAAACGTCGCCGGCGTCCCTGGCGACGCAGTCAGCACAGAAAGATCGCAGATGGATTACTGCTCGTCGTGCCGTCGAAATCTCAATGGGGCGCTGGTGTGCCCGGGATGCGGTGATTACGCACCCGACATCGCCCCGCCGACCCACCGCCGCAACGCCTCCCAGGTGGATGCGGCCACCACCGCTCCCTCATGGGAGGCCTGGCCGATGCGGGAGGACGATGATCCCGCCTCGTTGTCCGGCCTCGGTGCTCCGAACGCCGGTTACGCGCCCGAGGGCGACGCCGCGTCCGGCGCGTCGGAGGCGGCGGCCGAAGGGGCCGGTACGGCCGGCCACTACGAGGGCGGCGCCCCCGATGGGCTCGGCCGGGCGGCCCGGCGCCGGCAGCTGGCGCGCTGGAAGAAGTACCGCCGGCGGGCCGCGGCCGCCACGGCCCTCGCCCTCGTGGGCGGCGGCCTGACCGCAAGCCTCCTGCAGCACAAGCCGGCCACCGACCACGCCCAGGCGGCCGCGGCACCGGATCCGACGGACGCGGCCACCCCCCGGACGATGAACACCAAGGCGTCCTCGAAGGAGCCGGACGGCCATCCTTCACGGCATCACGACAACCGCCCGTCCAGGGGTTCCGCCAGCCGGCACCCCACCGTGGCCAGCACGCCGTCCGCCGCCCCGACGAGCCAGCCGCCGGCCACCACCGCTCCCGCGCCCCGGCACCCCGCGGCCCCGCGCGCGACCCCGCACACCACCTCCGCGCCGGCCGGGACGACACACCACCACGGCGCCGCGGCAGCACCGAAGACCACCCCGCCCCCGTCCGACTCCCAGCCCGGTACGGGCACCGCGACGACGAGCCCCGCACAGACCGCGCCGACGGCCGACCCGACCTCGCCGACGTGCCTGCTGGGAGTGGTGTGCGTCGGCTGACCGCTCCGGCGGCGCCTCAGCGCTGCCCGTCCTCCTGGCAGCGGACCGCGAGCAGGCCCGACTCGTAGGCGAGCACAGCGGCCTGCCCGCGGTTGCCCGGGCCGAGGCGGGCGGCTCTCGCTGTAGGACGTGATGCCGGAACTTCGGCGTTGCCGCTGGTCCGAGCCTGTACGCCCGCTATGTGCCCTTGCGGGGCGCCCTCGTGTGAGTCACCGTCACATTGGCAGTTGCCTCTGACAGTGCCACGAGTACGAGGGGGAACGTATGGGGGAACCGAGCACGGGCTCGTCATGGTCGCGGGGCGTCTTCGGTGAACTGGCCGCTCCGCTCGCCCAGCTGATCCCGGAGTGCATCTTCCGGGCTCACGAGCGTGCGCGTGACGGTCACCGGGGCGTGGGGACACAGACTCTGGAAGCGTACGGACATGGTCTGCACGCCTCGCAGTACGAGGAGCTGGCAGCAGGGCTGACAGACCTGCCCGGCGCCACGGCGGTGCGTCTGCAAGCGCGCACGGTGATGGTCGTCGCCGGCCGGGTGCTGTATCCGATCCGCTACGCGAAACGCGATGTCCCGGTCACCGTTGCCAGTCTTCGCCGTGCGGTCGGTCTGCGAGCGGACCTGATCCGGCGTCACGGGCCCGAGCCCATGCAGGAAGAATTGGACCTCGGCCTCGAGGAGCTCCAGGAGCAGGAGTTCCACAGGGATCTTGACCAACTCGCCCCGGAAGCACGCCTGGTGCTGCTGGCCTACGCCTGCTCGATGAGCGAAGGCGTCATGCGCCTCGAGTGGGGAGACGCCGAGCTGCGCCGGGGCGATCGCCATCTGCTGTGGCACCACCATGAACCGCTTGACCTGCCGGATGCTCGGCGTTCGGCCTAGGTGGCCCCGGTTCAGCGGGCGCGGCGGCGGCCGGCAGGGGCGGCTTCGACGTGCGGCGCCGCGGCGTGCGGGTCGGCGGACGGGGCGGGCGACGGCGGACGGGTGCGGGACTTGAGGACCTGGGCGCCGATGGCGAGCGGGACGCCCAGCAGCAGGACGTAGAAGACCCCGACCTTGCGCACGTCGTCGAGGAAGAACCACAGGGCGGTCAGGGCGGTGAACCAGAAGGCCACCAGCGCGAATCCGCCGGCCCGCTCGTCCCGGTACCCGGCGGCCAGGCACAGTGCGGCCGCCACACCCAGCATCAGCGCGAGGATGACGTAGTGGGTGTCCCAGCCGATATAGCTGCGGGCGAGTTCGGAGAACACCGCCACGGCCTCCGCCACCGGGCCCCAGGCCACCGCGCACGCCAGCCGCGCCGACCACAGCAGCAGCACGCCCCCCGACACCGCGGCGAGCAGGGCGACCCGGGAGAACGCGCTGCCCTCCATCACGTCGGACCGGGAAATCACCAGCGACAGCAGACAGCCGAGCAGCGCGACCGCCCCCTCGGCCGTCGGCCGGAACACCACCCGGCCCGGCCGCCGGCGGGCGGGCCGCGGCGCCGGCACCTCGACCGGGGGCGCGGGGGAGGCGACCGCCGCGGGGACCGCCGCCCCGGCCCGGGGATCGCGTGCGGTGGGTGTCGGGACGGGGGCCGGCGGGGTGGCCCGGGCCGCTGCGCTCAGTGCCGTACGCATCGCGGCGGCATCGGCGAAACGGTCCGCCCGGTCCTTGTGCAGCGCCCGGACGATCACCGCGTCCACGGCGGGCGGCAGTTCGGGGCGGAGCCGTGACGGCGGCACCGGGTCCGCGGTCAGATGCTGGTGCATGACGGAGAACGGGGAATCGCCGGTGTAGGGGGGACGCCCGGTCAGCAGCTCGTACAGCAGGCAGCCCACGGCGTAGAGGTCCGTACGGTGGTCCGTGTCGCCGCCCTTGATCTGCTCCGGGGCCAGATAGGCGGGGGTGCCGACCGCTACGCCCGTGCCGGTCAGGCGGGTGGCCACCTCGCTGAGCGCCTTGGCGATACCGAAGTCGACGACCTTGATCTTGCCCGTACCGGCGAGCATGACGTTCGCGGGTTTGATGTCCCGGTGCACGATGGCGTGCCGGTGGCTGTGCTCCAGCGCCTCCAGCACCTGCCCCACGACATCGGCCGCCTGCGCCGGCGGCAGCGCCCCGCCCTTGAGGACGTGGCTGAGGGTCGTGCCCTCCACGTACTCCATGACCAGATAGGGCTCGGCGACGCCGCCGGACGCGTCCTCGCCGACATCGTGCACGGTGGCGACGCCGGGGTGGTTGAGCGCGGCGGCGGCATGCGCCTCGCGCTGGAAGCGGGAGAGGAACTCGGGCTGCAGCGCCAGTTCGGCGGAGAGGGTCTTGACGGCGACGGTACGGCGCAACCGGTGGTCGTGCGCGCGGTACACCGTTCCCATCCCGCCGTGCCCGAGCTGCTCCACCAGCTCGTAGCGCTGCCCCAATATTCTGTTCTCCACCGGGTTTCCTCCACGGACCGCCGACGCCGACACGCCGGAAGACGCCCCTGAGTGCGGGCGGGTTCCGCCGCGGCACGAGCGCCCGGCCCGCTCCCCCGCCCGCTTCGATGCCTGCCGGACTACGCCTCGTCCCAGGTGACGGGGAGCCGGTGCACGCCGTAGAGGCCCATGTGGAGGCGGAGTGGCACGTCCTCGGGCGGGACCGCGAGCCGCAGCGTCGGGAACCGGCGGAACAGTGCCGGAAACGCGATCCGCATCTCGACCCGGGCCAGTTGCTGGCCCAGGCACTGGTGGATGCCGTGACCGAAGGCCAGTTGCCCGGTGGCCTTGCGGTGCAGGTCGAGGGTGTCGGGGTCGGGGAACCGGGCCGGGTCGCGGTTGGCGGCCCCCACCGCGAGCGTGACGGTCTCCCCGGCCTTGATCAGTTGGCCGTCCACCTCGACGTCCTCCAGCGCTGCCCGTGCCCCGGTGTGGGCGATGCTCAGATAGCGCATCAGCTCCTCGACCGCTTGGTCGGCGAGGCCGGGGTCGGCGCGCAGCGCGGCGGCCTGCGCGGGGTGTTGCAGCAGGGCGAAGGTGCCGAGCCCGAGCATGTTCGCGGTGGTGTCGAGGCCGGCGGCCAGCAGAAAGCTGCCGATGCCGGCGAGTTCGGCGTCGCTGAGGTCGGTGGTGGTCAGATCGCTGAGCAGATCGTCGGTGGGGCGGGCGCGCTTGGCCCGGACCAGTTCCCGGACGAAGTCGCCGAGGGCTTCGAAGGCGGCGAGCTGGTCCGCCACCGTCGCGTCCGCATCGCTCACCGCCGCGGCATGCCGCTGGAAGGCCTCCCGGTCGGCCTCCGCCACCCCCAGCAGTTCACAGATCATCAGCGCCGGTACGGGGTGGGCGTACGCCGCCACCAGGTCCACCGTCGGTCCCTGGCGCTCCATGGCGTCGAGGTGCTCGGCGGTGATCTGCTCGACGCGGGCGGTGAGGGCGCGCATCCGGCGGACGGTGAACTTGCCGGCGAGCAGCCGCCGGTAGCGGGTGTGCTCGGGCGGGTCGATCCCGGTGAGGTCGCCGACCGGGGCCGGGGGCAGCGCGCCGCCGGGCCCGCCTTCGAGGAGCGGGTAGTGCATGAGCTCGTAGCGGGAGCTGAAGCGGGTGTCGGCCGCTATCGCCCGGACCGCGGAGTGGCTGGTGGCGAGCCAGCCGACGTGTCCGTCGGCGTAGTGCAGCCGGCTGAGCGGCCGTTGCTCGCGGAGCTGCGCGAGCTCGGCGGGCGGATCGAAGGGGCAGCCCGCGGGGCGGGTCAGCGGCAGCGAGACCGGGTCGGGGAGGGGTGCCGCCTCCCCCGGTGTGCGCTCGGGTAACGGTGCCTGCGGTTCGTACTGCATGGCGTCCTCCGGTGCGAGGTGAGGTGGGGTGAGTGGACGTCGCCGTGGGACGTGGTCAGTCGCGCCGGAGACGGTCGACGTAAGGCGCGAGGCCCATAACGCCATAGTGGCACCATCATGGCGCCACTTCAAGCTCTCATGGCACATACGTGGCGCCATGAGAGCGGAGCGGCAGTGCACACCGGACACCCCTCGCGGGCCCGACACCCGGGAACCCCACCCCTCGGCTCGTTCGTGTGTACGAGCTATGGTGTGCCGCAATCTGTTCCGGTGCGGTGAAGGAGACCCGCGGTGTCCGATCTGGGACGACTCGTGGCCGACCGGTACCGGCTCGTGGAGCGCGTGGGCCGCGGCGGCATGGGGACGGTGTGGCGGGCCGAGGACGAGGTGCTCGGCCGGCTCGTCGCCGTGAAAAAACTGCATGTACCGCCCCACCTCGACGACGACGAGGTGCGCACGCTGCATGAGCGCACGCGCCGCGAGGCCCGCAGCGCCGCCCGGATCACCCACCCCAATGTGATCGTGGTGCACGACGTCGTCGACGACGAAGGCCTGCCGTGCATCGTCATGGAGTACATCCCCTCGGTCACGCTGGGCGATCTGCTGAAGCGCGACGGTGCGCTGCCGCCCGGCGAGGCGGCCCGGATCGGCTGCGGGATGGCCGCCGCACTGCGCGCCGCGCACGACGCCGGGGTGCTGCACCGGGACGTCAAGCCCGCGAATGTGCTGCTCGGGAGCGCGGGGCGGATCGTCCTCACCGACTTCGGGATCGCCGTGCAGTCCGGCACGCCCTCGCTGACCAGGACCGGTGAGCTGGTCGGGTCGATCCCGTACCTCGCGCCGGAGCGCCTGCGCAGCGGGACCGCCGAGCCCGGCCCGGCCTGCGACCTGTGGTCGCTCGGCGCCACGCTGTACGAGGCCGTCGAGGGCCGTCCCCCGTTCCGGCGGGACACCGCGATCGAGATGGCCTACGCCACGGTCGTCGAGGCCCACGATCCCCCGCGCCACGCCGGCGGCCTGACCCCGGTGATCGAGGGCCTGCTGGTGAAGGACCCCGGGGAGCGCATGGCCGCACACGAGGCCGAGCGCCTCCTCGGTCAGATGGCCACCGCGCCGGCCACCGGTTCCTCGCCCGCCCGGACGGACCACACCCGGCCGTCCTCCCTGCCCACCCCATCCACCCTGTCGTCCTCCGAGTCGTCCTCCGAGCCGGCCACCCGGCCCCACCGGGCCCAGGACCCCGCCCCGGCCCGGAAGGGCAGCCGCGGCCGGCGGGCGGGGCTGTGGGGCGCTGCGGTGGTGGCGGCCGCCGCCTGTGCGACGGGCGGGGTGCTGCTGTGGCCCTGGGGCGGTGCCGGCGCCACCGACGGCCGGCCGTCCGGGACCGGTTCCGCCAGCAGCTCGCCGAGCCCCAGCTTCTCCCCGCCGCCGTTGCCCGCGGGATACCACTTCGAGAAGGCGGGCACGGGCTTCTCCCTCCCCGTACGGAACGGCTGGGCCCGCCAGGACCCGCCCGGCGGTGAGATCGCCTACGTGGACCCGACCAGGCTGGTGGGACTGCGGATCAACGTCGCGGAGTTCGCCGGGTCCGATCCGGTCCGGCACTGGCGGGAGACCGAGGAGGCGCAGACCGCCCGGGACAACCCGGGCTATGAGCGGGTACGGATGGATGCCACGACCTTCCGCGGGCGGCCCGCGGGGTACTGGGAGTTCACCTTCCAGGGCCGGGCGCGCGGCTACCGGGCGGTGGAGCTGGCGTTCAGCGGCACCGACGGCACCCAGTACGTCATCTACCTCTCCGCGCCGGACACGCAGTGGAATCAGTACCGGCCGGTCTTCGACAATGCCGTCAAGGGAATCCGCCTGAGCGCATAGCCGCCGGCGCCCGCGCACAGCGCGACGAGGGTGAGCACCGCGCACACGGGATAGCACCAGCCGAGCGTGGCGAGGTACCAGGGCCGGCCGAACTGCGTGATGTCCGGCTGGGCCAGCTCCAGCCAGTGGATGGGGTACCCGGCGAGGACGGTGCACCAGGCCAGCAGGGCCGCAGTGTGCGCGGCTGTCCGGAGCGGGGTGTGGGCCAGCCACAGCACGGCCGCGGCGGCCCAGACCCAGTGATGGCACCAGGAGATGGGGCACAGCAGCAGGCCGGAGAACTGGACGGCGAGCAGCGCGCCCAGCCGGTCGCCGCGGCGGACCGTGCGCACCACGGCCGTCAGCGCCAGCAGCGCCGCCGGGACGGCACACGCCCACCAGGGGGCGGACCAGCCGACGTCATGGCCGAGCGTGCGCGACAGGGCCCCGCGCAGCGACTGGTTCAGCACCGAGCCGACCGGGCCGACGCGTGCGGCCGCGCCGACCTCATGGAGCCAGAAGTCGGTGGCGGACCGCGGGGCCGCCCACCAGCCGGCCGCGACCGTGGCGAGGAACACCGCGACCGACCACCACACCGCCGACCAGCGCCGGTGCGCCAGGAAATAGAGGCCGGTGACCGCGGGGACCAGCTTGATGCCCGCGGCGAGGCCGATGCAAAGGCCCGCCGTCGCCGCGGTACGCCGCCGGACCGCGTAGCCGACCAGCGCCGCCAGCAGCAGATTGATCTGCCCGAACGCGAACGTGACGGCGACCGGTTCGGTCCACAACAGGGCGGCGCTCCACAGCAGCACCCGGCGGCGGTGCCGGGCGGCGGGCGCGGCCGGGTCGGCCAGCCGCAGACAGCAGTGGACCAGCCCGCACAGCGCCGCCATCGAAACCGCCGTCCACACGCCGCTCGCCACCGGCCAGGCGACCCGGCCGAGCGGGAGGAAGAGCAGTGCGGCGAAGGGCGGATAGGTGAACGGCAGCGGGAACAGATCGGGGCCGGGCAGATGGAGGCGGAAGGCGTACAGATCGCCGGTGCCCAGATGCGGGGCCGCGGCCCGGTAGACCCGCAGATCCACCATGCCCGTCCGCAGGCACGCCGGGATCCACATCAGCAGCAGCAGCGCCGTGGCGGACAGCAGCAGCACCGCGCCCGGACGGCGGGCGAGCAGATTCCGCGCCGCCTCGATACGGCGCCGGCCCGGTGCCGTGCGCACGTCGCCCGCCCCGCCCGGAGGGACGCGGACCGCGCGGCTCACGCTCCCCGGCCCGTCTGCCGGCCGGGCTGTGCGAGGCGGTCCGCCGCACCGTGGCCCGCCGTCGCGGCCGCCTCGTAGACGCTGACGGCGAAGGGCCGACCGGTGCCCCGTTCCACGTGCTCGGTGACGCGGCGCAGGTCCGCGGCCGCCTCCAGGTAGGCACAGAATCTGCGGGCCTCCGGCCAGGGGTGCACCAGGACCAGCAGCCCGCCGGGCGCCACGGCCGCGGCCAGATGGGCGCAGGCCCGCCGCAGTGGCCGGGGCCGGCCCAGGTAGTACAGCAGCTCGGCGCAGAAGACGAGGTCGAAGCGGTCCGCCGGCGGCGCGGTGACGATGTTCAGGCGCACGAACCGGGGGCCGGGGCCGGGGACGGGCGTGCGGGCCCGGGCGAGGGCCCGTTCCGAGATGTCCGCGCCGGTGACGTCGGCGTGCGGGTAGGCCGCCGCGAGGCGATGGGTGAAGGCGCCCTCGCTGCACCCCACGTCCAGGATCCGCCGGTAGGGACGCGCGGGAAGCTGCCCCAGGGTCGTCGCGTACTTGAACTGCTCGTAGTCGTCCACGGCCAGCCCCCACGGGTCCGGCCGCCGGTGCCACCAGTCGAAGTACCAGTGCAGCAGCCGTCCCTGGCCGCGGACGCCGAGGAGGGAGAGCGCGGCGAAGAGCGTGCGGTGACAGCGGTCGAGGACCCGGTGCATGAAAACCTTCCGGCCGGTGCGGTGGCCGCGCTCCCCGGCGGCCGCCGGGCGTAGGGGGCAGCTCGGCGCGTCAGCGGGTGACGTCGTCGTAGGCGTGGGCGAAAGCGTCGGTGACCACCGGCCAGGTGCAGTGCACCGGCTCGGTCTCCCAGTTGTGGGCGGCCAGGCTGCGCCGTGCCCCCGGCGTACGGGCCAGCCAGAGCACCTCGTCGGCGAGGGCGAAGGCCGAGTGACCGCACAGGGCGCCCTCACGGTTGTGCCGTACGAAGTCGGCGACCCCGGTGTGCTCCCGGGCGAGGACCGGGATCCCGCTGGTGCGCGCCTCCAGGGCAGCGATCCCGAAGGACTCCCGGCAGGACGCGTTGACGAACAGGTCCGCCTCGGACAGCAGCTCCCGGACCTCCCGGGGCTGCAGACGGCCCACCAGGCGGATCCAGCCGTCCATCCCGTGGCGGCGCAGATAGCGCTGTATCGGCCTGAGGCTCGGCCCGGCACCGGCGATGGTGGCCCGCAGCCCCGTGCCCTGCCGGGACATCCGGGTGTGCGCGGAGTGCAGCGCCGCCAGCAGCTCCATGGGTTCCTTGCGCGGGACGAGCCGGCCGACGGCGACCACGTGCACCCGGCCGTCCTGCCGCTCCACCTCGGCGCGGGTGCGCCACCACGCGGCGTCGATCCCGTTGGGAACGACCCGCGGGGCGAGGTCCGGAAGCGCCTGCCGGACCAGCCGGGCCGCCGATCTGCTCACCGTCGTCACGGCGACCGGAGCGGCGGGGCCGTGCCCGGTCCGGCTCAGCAGGCGGTACATGCACCGCACCACGGGATCCCACATGCTGTGGATGGTGGCCACGGCCGGGATGCCCCGCCGCCGAGCGCAGGCCAGCGCCGCCCAGGCGAACGGGGAGGCCGCGCCCAGGTGCACATGCACCACCCGTGGGTGACGCCTCGTCAACAGCCGGTCGATCGCCTGTCCCGCCCTGGGGTGAACGGGCAGCTGCCCGGGCAGCCGCGCGGAGAGCCTGTGCACGGGAAACGGCCATGGCGCCTCCGGGTCCCCCGAGGCGGCGGGCGTCGCGGTGGCGACCTCGGTGGCCAGACCCGCCCGGTGCTGCGCGGCGGCCAGGGCGGCGACCTGGATCTCGATACCTCCTGTCCGCGGCGCAAAGCAGTCTGAAATGTGAAGGATCATGGCTGCACTTCCGAAATCTGGCGTGAAGTCCACCAGTATGGGGTGGTACATCATGCTTCGTGCGACATACGTGTTTGTTCTTCCACGCCCATCCGGACGACGAGGCACTGCTGACCGCCGGCACCATGGCGGGCCTGGCCCGCCGGGGCCACCGCGTGGTGCTGGTCCTGGCCACGGCGGGCGAACGCGGCCTGACCTCGACCGCCCTGCAGGACAGCGGCCTGGGCGGGGTGCGCCGCGCGGAGGCCCACGCCTCCGCCCGGATCCTGGGCTGCGCGCGGGTCGCCTTCCTCGGGTACGCCGATTCCGGGCACGTGGGCACCCCGGCCGCCCCCGCCCCCGGCGGCGCGCAGCCGTTCGCCTCGGCCGACGTCGGCGAAGCGGCCGGCCGGCTGGCCGCCCTGCTCGCCGAGGAGCACGCCGACCTGCTGACCGTCTACGACCCGGCCGGCGGCTACGGCCATCCGGACCACGTCCAGGTGCACCGCGTCGGCTACCGCGCCGCCCAACTGGCGGGCACCCCGGTGGTCCTGGAGGCCACCGTCGACCGGACCCTGCTGCTGCGCGGACTGCGGGCGGCCTCCTGGGTCCACCGCTTCCCGCCCCAGTTCGACCGGGACTCCTTCCGGCAGGCGTACGGCGCCCGCGCCGACATCACCCACCGGATTCCGGTCAAGCGGTACTGGCGGGCCAAGCGCGCCAGCCTCGCCGCGCACCTCAGCCAGGCGCAGGGCGGTGACTCCGAACGCACCCTGGCCGCCCTGGGCCGGCTGCCCGGACCGGCCTTCCGCCAGGTGCTGGGCACCGAGTGGTACATCCAGCGCGGGCTGCCCGCCGGGCCCGTGCTGCGCGATCCGCTGGCCACACTGGCGGGCACCGCGCCGACGGCAGCGCACCGATGAGGCGGCGGGCCGTACGCCTGCCGACGCTCGCCGTGCGGCTGCTGGGCCTGCTCTCCTCCGCCACCGGCCTCGTGCTGCTGGCGCTGGCCGTGCCGAAGGCGGCGGGCACCGACTGGGCCGCCGTCCGGGGCCAGCTCGGACACCTCAGCGGCCCCGAACTGGCGCTGATGTGCGCCTCGGCGGCCGCCACGCTGTGGAGCTACACCTACGTCCTCACCGCCGCGCTCCCCGGACTGACGCGGCGTCAGGCGCTGCTGGTGCACTGCACCGGCAGCGCCGTCAGCAATCTGCTGCCGCTCGGCGGCGGGGCGGGGGTCGCGGTCACCTACGCCATGACGCGCCGCTGGGGGCACCCGCCGCGCGCCGTGGCGGTGTGCGTGGCGCTCACCGGGGTGTGCAACGTGGCCGCCCGGCTGTTCCTGTCGGCGGTGGGCGCACTGTTGTTGGCCCGGACCGCGGTGCCCGGCATCGGCTGGGCGGCGGCCGCCGGCGCAGTGGTCCTCGTGCTGCCCGCGGCGTACGCCGCCGTCCGGCCTGTCGTACGCCGCCGGGCGCACCGGGTCCGCCGGCCGGGCGCACCGCTCGGCGCGCCGCGGCGCCGGATCGCCGCGCACGCCCGGCGACTGGCGGCCGGCGTACGCGCCGGCCGGGACGTGCTGCGCCGGTCCTGGCCGCAGTTGGTGTGCGCGATGGCCGCCACGCTGGCGGCGCAGGGCGTGCTGTTCCTGGTCTGTCTGCAGGCGGCGGGCGCCCGTACGGGGGCGGGGGACGCCCTCGCGGTGTTCGCCGCCAGCCGGCTGCTGACCCAGATCGCGGTGACGCCGGGCGGGATCGGCGTCACCGAGTGCGCCGCCGCCGTCGCGCTCGTCGCCCTCGGCGGCGCCCCCGCCGCGGTGGCCTCGGCGATGCTGCTGTTCGCCGCGTTCACCCATCTGCTGGAGATCCCCCTGGGCGCGCTCACCGGCGCACTCTGGCTGCTGGGCCCGTCAGGACGGCGGCCGGCGCCCGCACCGGCCGCACCCTGAGTCCTGTCGTCACCACGGCCAGCGCCAACCCCGCCCCGACGGCGGCCGCGCAGCCGCTCGCCCAGGTGGGCCCCTGCCCCGAGGGCATCACCACCAGCGTCAGCGCCACCACCGCCGCCTTCGCGGCGGGCCGCGCCAGCCGCCGCCAGTCGGCCGCCGCCAGCGGCACCAGCGCCCACAGCACATACCAGGGCTGCGCCACCGGTGCGGCGACCACCAGCGCCAACAGCCCGGCCCCCGCGGCCCGTTCGGCCCCGACATGCCGGGCGCGCCACACCCAGTAGCCCACCGCGGCCAGGCCCCCCAGGAGTCCGGCCAGCCGCGCGGCCGTCATCGCCCCGCCCGCCGTGCCCCACCCCAGCCCCTCGGCGAGCCACCCCAGCAGATGGCCGGCGTCGGTGCTCAGGGACAGCATCGTGTGCACCGCGGCGGGCGTCCGCAGGGTCCAGAGCCATCCCCACCCCTGGCCGCACACCGCCACCCCCGCCACCAGCGCGCCGGCCGCCACCCCGGCGAGCTGCGCCGCCTGCCGCCACCGCTGCCGCGGCCCGTCCCGCCCGGCCACCGTCACCGCGGCCGCACACAGCAGCGCCACCACGGCGGGGGCCTTCACCAGCAACGCCGCGGTCAGGACGACGGTCCCCAGACACCAGCGACCACGGCGGAACGCCAGCAGCCCGGCCAGCACCAGCCCGAGCATCAGCGCATCGTTGTGCGCCCCGCCCACCAGATGCAGCAGCACCAGCGGGTTGAGCGCCCCGGCCCACAGCGCGCCGGCCGCCCCCGGACCCAGGGTGTCCGCCAGCCGCCCCAGGGCCCACACCATCAGACCCACTCCGGCCAGCGCCACCAGCCGCAGCCCCAGCACCGCGGCCACCACGTGCTGTTCACCGGTGACCGCCACCACGGCGCGGGCCGCCGCGACGGACAGCGGTCCGTACGGCGCCGGCGACTGGTGCCACATCCCCGGGACGTTGGCCGCGAGCCGACCGCCCAGCGCCGCCGGGCCCAGCGCGTACACATCCAGGCCGCGGCCCGCCAACGCGCCCTGGGCGAGATAGCTGTAGGCATCGCTGCTGCCCACCAGCGGCCCCGGCACCAGCGGCAGCGCCCAGCACCACAGCGCCGCCCGTAATTGCCGCCGCTCGACGACCGCACCGGACGCGAGGCGGCGGCCCCATTGCCACCAGGCGGTGAGCAGCAGCACCAGCCCGGCGTAGGAGGCGGCCATGCACACCCAGGTGAGCGACTCCCCGCGCCGGCCCCACACCCCGTCCGGCACTCCCGGCGGCAGCGCCCCGGCCGCCCAGGCGCCGGCCCCCAGCAGCACGGACCCCAACGCGCCCAGGAGCACGCTTCCCCGGACGGTGATCCCTGCCACGCTCATCCCGCCAACTTAGAGCGGAGCGGGAGCCGCGGCGGCGCACCCGGCCGGGCAGGTCGCCCGTCCGAGGGCGAGTTCGTGGCTGCCGCGCCGGACAGGGCGCCCCCCACCCCCGAACCCACCCCCGCCCCCTCCCCCGAAGGGGGAGGAGGGGGAGGGGGCGGGGGAGAGCTTCGAGGCCGGACGCCGCAGCGGTCGGACGCCCCCCGTGCGCAGCGGGTCAGTCCGCGCAGTAGGTGTCCTGCTGCGGGCGCCGGCCCGTCGTCAGGAACGCGGTCACGGCGCGGTCGCCGCACACGTTGCCGTTGCCCAGGTAGGCACCGTGGCCACCGTGGCCGACGGTGACCAGACGGGCCCGGCCGCCGAGCGCCTGACGCATCTTCAGGGCACCGGCGTAGGGGGTGTAGGGGTCCCGGAGGTTCTGGATCATCAGGAGGTTGGCGGGGCCGTCCGCGGTGATCCGCGTGGGCTTCCCGGCCGGCGCGTCCTTCCAGAAGGAGCAGGCCGAGACGTTCGCCGGCATCCCGGCCGTGAGCGGGTGCCGGGCACGGTCGGCGGCCACCGCGCGCCGGTAGGCGGGGACCGACGCCGGCCAGCGCACGTCGTTGCAGGTGGCCGCCATCACGCCGGACGCGTCCTGGTCCGGCAGCGGCCCGGCGAGGGCGGCGGGCAGCACCGGCTCGGCGGCCGGGTTGCGGGCCGCCCGGACGAGCCGGGCGACCTCCTCGAAGAGGTCGTTGCCCGCGAGGGCGTTCTGCATCGCCTGCCGCAGCCGGTTGCCGGTCAGCGGGACGCCCGGCGTGGTGGACTGCTTCGGCGCGCGGTCCAGCTTCGCCGCCAGCGCGAGGAACAGCGGCCGGACGTCCTCGGCCCGCCGGGCCAGTCGCAGTTCCTTGCGGGCCGGGTCCGCCGCCCAGGCCGCGAAGTCCGGGAACCGGTCGTCCGCGCCGGCCGACGTGTTCGCCAGCCACCCCCGCGCCACCCGGGACGGATCGGGGTCGCCGGTGCTGTCCAGCACCCAACGGTCGGTGTGCTGCGGGTACTTCTGCGCATACACCGCCGCCACATAGGACCCGTACGAGGAGCCCCAGGCCGACAGCTTCTGCTCGCCCAGGGCCCGGCGGAGGCGGTCGATGTCCCGCACCTCGTTGGCCGTGGTGATGCTGCGCAGCACGGCCCCGCCGTGCCGGTGGCACGCCTCCGCGATCCGCCGGGACCGGGCGACGTTCTCCGTGATGTCGCCGTCCGCCCGCGGCCAGGACCGGAGGGTGACCAGCTGCCGGTCCTCCGGGTCGAGCCGGCAGCTCGCCCGCGAACTGCCGCCCACCCCACGCGGATCGAAGCTGACCAGGTCGTAGGCCCCCGCCATCGCCGTGCTCAGCGCCGCGCCCTTCTCCGTCATCCGGCGCAGCCCGGATCCGCCCGGCCCGCCGGGGACGACCAGCAGCGTGCCCCGGCGCACCGCGGGCCGCTCGCTGCGCACCCGGGTCACGGCGAGGCCGAGCTGCGGGCCGTCGGGGTCGCGGTAGTCGAGCGGGACGGGCAGGGTGGCGCACTCCTTGCCGGCCGGGTCGTGCGGCCCGGCACACGGCCGCCACTGAAGCGCGGGGGTACGGGCCCCGGCGGCGCCGGCCGGCTGTGCGGTGGTCACGGTGGCGGCGAGAGCCGCGAGACAGAGCGCGAGCACCCGTGCCCTGGGGGCGTAAGTCGTCATGGGGCAAGGGTGGTTGCCCCCTTCCCCCCTGCCCATCCGGCAGTCCTCAGCTCCCAGGGTGGGGCTGACCCCAGGGCGCGCCGGACGAAGGCCCGCGCGGTGGCGGCGCTCCGCGGCCGCGTCACTCGCCGATGCCGATCAGCGCCAGCGTGATGTTGTCGGGCCCGCCCGCCTCGATGGCGGACTTCCACAGTTCGAAGGCGGCCCGGCCGCCGGTGTGCCGCCGCAGCAGCTCCTCGACCTCGTCCTGGGGGACATGGTCGGTCAGACCGTCGGTGCACACCAGATAGCGGGCGCCCGGGGCGAGCGGCGCGGTCGCGACGTGCGGGATCACGGGGCTGAACTCCCGTGCCCCGCCGAGCGCCTGGGTGACGAGGGAGGTGGTGGTCCGGCCCGGCGCCGGCGCCGGGCTGTCGTCCACGCTCACCTGGCACAGGCCGTCCGCGGTCGCGTCCAGCACCCGGCTGTCGCCGACGTTGAACACCAGCACCGCATCGTCCCGGACGACGGCGCCGGCGACCGTGGTCCCCATGGTGCGCAGCTCCGGGTCCCGGTCGGCGGCCGCATACACCGCGTGGTTGCAGAGGTTCAGGGCGTCACGGACGGCCTCCTCGCTGTCCAGTGACGGGCCGAACGCCGCCAGTTGCCGCACGGTCAGGGCGCTGGCCACCTCGCCGGCCGGCTGGCCGCCGATGCCGTCGGCGACCGCGACGACCAGCGGGGTGCCGAGCGGGAACACCAGGGTCTGCGGGTTCTCGGTCACCGTGCCGCAGAGCGTCCAGGGGCCGGCCACCAGGCTGTCCTCGTTGTGCTCGCGGACCAGTCCGGTGTGGCTCAGCGCGGTCACGGTGACGTACTGCATGGACGCGTCCCGACTCCGGTGCTCCGCCACGGCGGGCCCGTGGCATGCCGTGCCCCCATTGTCGCGCCGCCGCCCGGCCCCCCGCGCGCTGCGCCGTCACCCGCCGGTCAGCGGGTGTCCTTGCCGCTCAAGGTGGAGCGCTGCATCAGCCGGGAGACGTCCTTGCCGGTGGCGATCCCCACCAGCCGCCCGTCCTCCACCACGAGGATGCGCGCCCCGGTCCGCAGGCCGATCCGGTCGAGCGCCGTGCTCAGCGGCTCGTCCGGAGCGGCGACCGCGCACTGGGACAGCGGGATCGCCACCTCCCGCACCCGCAGGCTCTCCCGGCTCGCGGCCGGGACCGACGCCAGCCGGCGCAGCTGCACGACGCCGCTGGGGCGGCCGTCGAAGTCGACCAGCGGCAGCGCGGAGTGGCGGGAGTGCACGGCGACCTCGTCGATGAAGCGCTGGACGGTCAGCCAGTCGGCGCCGGTCGTCACCGGGCTGGACATCGCCTCGGCCACCCGTACCCCGCGCAGCGCGGTGTGCAGCGCGGCACGGCGTCGTTCCGCGCCGGCGACGACCATGATGAACAGGCCGACGAAGACGATCCACAGCCCGCCCGGCGCGCCCCGCAGCACGGAGATCCAGCCGGCGGCCACCAGCAGCAGCCCCATGATCTGCCCGCCGCGGGACGCCGCCAGGTCCGCACGGTCACGGTCCCCGGTGCGCCACCACAGCACGGCCTGCACCACCCGGCCGCCGTCCAGCGGCACGGCCGGCAGCAGATTGAAGACGCCCAGGAACACATTCGCCCAGCCCAGCCACGCCAGGACGACGGAGGGCACCGCCCAGCCGGACAGCCCGTGCAGCCCGAATCCGGCGCCGAGCGCGATGCCGCCGATGACCAGGCTGGTGAGCGGCCCGCTGACCGCCACCGCGAAGGCCGCCGCCGCGCTCTGCGGCCGCCCCATCCGGGTGGTGCCGCCCAGCGCCCACAGCGTCACGTCCTCGACGGAGATCTTCTTCCGCAGGGCGACCGCGGCATGCGCCGTTTCGTGCAGCAGCAGGCTGCCCATGAGCAGCGCGGCCCCGACGACCCCGGCGAGGGCGTAGACGGCGTCCGAGCGCCCCGGCGTCCAGACGGGCAGGCCCTGCCGGCCGAGTCCGTACGCGAACAGGCCCACCAGCAGCGGCACGCTCCAGTGCATGCGCAGCGGAACCCCGACCACACGTCCCACCCGGACCGAGCCGTTCATCGTCGTCTCCTGCCGGCCCGGCGCCCGGCCCCCGCGGGGCAGGCCTCGTCGGCCTGCGCTCCGGGGAGCGGCCGCCCGGCCCTCACCTCACCATTGTCGCGCGCGGAACCTACGCTGGAGAGACGGAAGCATGGCCGGCCGTGCGGACGGCGGCCCCGTCCGCCGGCACATCACCGCGGGAGGTGCGACATGGGGCACAGCCACCACTTCCACCTGGATCAGGGTGACCACTCGATCACCGTGAACGTCGGTCCCGGCCGGTCCGGGGAGGTCGAGCTCCTGGTCGACGGCAAGGTGGTCGCCTACCAGAAGGACCACAGCGCCGGGATGAACGTCCTGACCGGCGAACTCCCCGAGGAGCCCGTCCACCCCTTCCGGGTCCTGCTGCGCCAGCCGCATCTCGTCCCCTCCATGCCCCGGTGCACGCTGGAGCTGGACGGCGTGGAGCAGCCCATGCCCGAGCGGCTCGTCCTCTGAGCACGCCGCCGGACGGCCGTCGCGGCTCGTGCTCCGGGCACGCCGCCGGACGGCCGTCGGATGGCGTCCGCACGTCTTTGGGCCACCCGGCTGATTGTGGCCGCCGAGCGTTTTGTTCCCCGCGGGTTGAACGACGGTGCGGGACGGCAACGGCAGGACGATACGTCTGGCATCGGACGGACGCGGAGGCGAGGAGCGACGTGAGAAGAATTGCGCAGGCAGGGAGCATCGTCGGGGCATGCGGACTGGTGATGCTCGGTGGCGGGGTCGCCCAGGCCGTGTCCGTTCCGGGTGAGTCCCTGCTGTCGGCCGTGGCAGGGGCCGACGTCGGCACCGTGGCCGGCATGATCTCCGGAGTGATCTGCAACAACCGCCTCGCCGACTTCAACTACAAGTCGCCGGTGTTCCGCTCACCGCACCCCTGCATCAACGGCCCGGTACACAGCGGCAACAGCCTGAACAGCGGCAACTTCATCAACCACGGGAACCCCAACAACAGCGGCAATCTCAAAAACACCAACGGGTCCACCAACAGCGGCGACAGCGTCACCGGCGCGTCGAAGGGCAGCGGCAACAACCTGCAGCGCATCCTCAAACTCCACTGACCCGGACCGGGCCCCGGCCCGGCCATGGCCCGCGGCCTTCGCGAGCCGCCCCCGATCGCCCGGCGGCCTTCGCCGGGCGATCGCCCTTTCCGGCCCCGGAAGCCCTCGCGCGCACGGTCCGCCGGAAATCGACTCCGGCCCCGGACGAGCCGGGGCCGGAGGGTGTGGCGGATCAGCGTCGGATCACAGCCGCTGCTTGCCGCCGTGACCGATGTGCTGCTGGTTGTTGCTGGTCTTGTTCTCGGCTCCGGTCGTGCCGCCCGCGTCGTCGTTGGTGTTGCCGTTGACGTTGGTCGGGCTACCGCTGTTGCTTTGGTTGCCCGACAGGTGGACGTTCTGCGAGTTCCGAACGTTTCCGCTGTTCAGCGGCCCGTTGATGCAGATTCTGGCGCGGTGCGAGCAGTTGAACCCGGCGTGGAAGCTGGCAAAGGTGTCGCTGTTCCACACGCCGCCCCCGTCGTCGAACGGCCCGTCCCATGCCTGGGCGGGCGATGCCCCGCCGACGGCCAGGAGCAGACCGCACGCTCCCGCAATCACGAAATTGACCCGTGCCATGTTCTTCACTGTGTGCTCCTGCACCTCGCGGTTGGTACCCCGCGGTCTTGCTATCGGCCCTGCCCCCATCCACCAAGCCTGTGCAACGGCCCGTCCCGCGCATTCACTCTGACCGATCACCGGATTCACCGTGACGGCCCTGGGAGGGCACACCAACGGACGCCGGGGGCCCTGCCGTCAGACCGGCAGCCACAGCCGCTGGTCTGGATAGATGAGGTCCGGGCCCTTCCCGAGGGTGTCCTTGTTCAGCTCGTACAGCGCCTTGGTGCCGCCCGGCGCGTGGGTGCGTGCGGCGATGACGGAAAGGCAGTCACCGGGGCGCACCACGTAGCTGGGTGCCGCGGGGCCGGCGACGGACCGGAGGCTGCGGGCCGGGGTGGCCCGTTGGCGGGCCCGCGCGGACGGGGCGGATTCCTGGCCGGCGGTGGCCGAGCCGCCGTCGGTGCGGTCGTCGCCCGAGGTCACCCGGGCACAGTTCGGCCAGGCGGACAGGCCGCGGTCGCGGACGATGCGCTCGCCGACGGCGATCTGCTGGGCGCGGGTGGCGAGGTCGGCACGCGGGGCGAAGCGCTCGCCGCCGTACGCACGCCAGGTGGGGAGGTCGATCTGCAGCCCGCCGTGGTAGCCGTTGCCGGTGTTGATGTGCCAGCGGCCGCTGCTCTCGCAGGCGGCGATGCGCTCCCAGTCGGGCGCCGGTGGACCGGCGGGCGCGCGGGTCACCGCGACGCCCCGGCCGGCGAGGCCGAGGACGCCCAGCATGACCAGCAGCACGGACAGCAGCGTTTCGACGGACCGTTTGGCAAGGTGCGACGGCATGGCGGTTTCCTCCGCTGTGCTCCGGCAACGCCGTGGCGGAGTGACTCGCCACGACCGGTGGGCACGCACCAACAAACCCGGCAATATGGCTTTTGGCGTGCTGAAGGAGCGCGACATGCACGTGTTTCACCCGGGTGGCCACGCACGGACCCGGTTCGGCGGGCGGCAGGCGAGCAGCCGGAGCACCGCGCGCGGACGGCGTCTCGTACGGGGTGCGGCGGCCCGGCATACGGCCGGGCATCGAGCGCCGCGACGGCACCGTCGTAGACCCGTCGTGGACCCGTCGTGGACCCGTCGGGCGCAACGGTAGCGAGGTACGCCGAGGCTCAACCTCGGTATCCCGCACCGCACTTCACGCGTGCGTCGAGAGCACCGCCTCGTCACCTGACGGCGGCGGCTCACCGCGCACTGGCGGAGTCCGCACAGCCCTGCGCGGTCATACCGTCGACCATTTCCCGCTCACCACCCACGGAAATCCCGCTACGCATGCGCTGCGTGCGGTTCTCGGGCTGGAGCTGGGAGAGGTCCGGGACCGGCGCCCCGAGGGGCTGGGCCGTAGAACTCCGGGCGTGGTACGGGTAGTTCAGGTCTGCCTGCGGACCGGCTGTTCCGGAGGGATCAGCGTCTGCGGATGTTTCACGTGGAACATGTCTGCGTCGGTGTCAGTTCCTGCGTCGGTGTCAGTTCCTGCGCCTGTGTCTGCACCAGTTGCCTTGCCCGTCCCTTGCCAGGGCGTCAGGGCGTCAGGCGGTCAGAGCCGTCAGAGCCGTCAGAGCGGCGAAATCTCGCGTCAAGAGCTGTTGTCGCTGGGTTCAGATGACGCCAGCGGTGTGCGCACGATTGCGGGCCGCCGGAATGGCCGCGCCCCGCGCGTCGGCACCAGCAGCGCTCGCGGTGGCGCTCGCGGTGGCGGTCGCGGTGGCCGTCACGGTCCCGTCCTGCTCGGCGCAGGCGTCGGCCGTCAGTGGCGCGGCGGTGTAGGTGCGCCGGCTGCGCATGCCGGGTGAGGTGCCGTGTGCCTCGGCAAGGATGCGCTGCTTGATCGTCGGCGGCAGTTCGGGCCGCGGGAATCTCCGCCGTGCGTAGCCGGCCTGGCCGTACAGCGGTACACCGCGCGGAGCGGGCACGGAGGGCGACCCCGCTCCTGGACCGCGGTCCGGTGCGCCGCAGCCCACCGCCTTAGGGACCTCGGCGCCCGGGGCCTCGGTGCCCGCGCTCTCCTTGCCCAGGGTCCGCTCGTACAGTGCGGCGTCCCGGCGTGCCGCCGAGGCGGCCGCGGAGACACCCAGTGATGCCAGCAGCTTGCCGAGCACGGCAAGGCACACCGCCCAGAACTTCATGACCTTGGTCGCAGCCATGGCCCCTCACTTTCGGTCAGGATCTCCCCGAGAGATCCGTTGCGTCTGCTTCCTTCGTGCTGTGGTGCATCGCTCCAGAGGCGCCGCTTCCGGTGCACCGCTCAGATGGCGTCGCTTCTGTTGCGTTTTCTTATGATGAGTACGCAATGGGAGGATTCACGGACCGACGCCCCCGGATCGGCGTTCTTCTGATGAACACCACCCGTACGCAGTAGCCACGGCCGTGGCGGGGCGAGGGGCAGCAGGTCACGGGCCCCCGCAGGCCGGGGTTTCGGCCTCTTCGCAGCGCCGGCCGAGGTGCCGGCGGGTGCGCCGCGCGGATCCCTGCGGTAGGGCCCGGGCTCAGGCCGGTGTCAGCTCGCCCGTGCGCGCCATCTGCGCCATCATCCGCACGCCCGCCGGCTCGGGGATGCCGGGCGGGATGATCAGCAGGTCCCAGCGGCCGTGGCCCATCGAGACCAGGCAGACGGTGTCCGGGCCGGGACGGCCGGTGGTTCTGCGGAGGCGGACCACATGGCCCTCGACGAGGATGTGGGCGGGGAGCGCGGGCCAGGCCTTGCCGTTCACCGTGGCGTGGGTGATGCGGGGCCAGTCGAAGGGCAACGCGGTCAGCAGCTCGGGGAGTTCGGCCAGCAGATCGGCCGAGTGCGGCCACCAGACACCGTCGATGCGCCGCGCCGTATCGGTGTGCGGGGCGAAGGTCAGGCGGGCGACGGGCGGGGGCGCGTGGTGCTGGTGCGGGGCCGGGTGGGGGTGGTCTCCGGCGACGGCGGTCATGTGGTGCTCCCGATGCGGCGGGCCGCCATCCGTGCGGGGTCGGGCCAGCGCACGTCCCGGACCCAGCCGAGGCGCTCGAAGAGCCGGATGACGGCGGCGGACACATCGACCTGCCCGCGGTCGACGCCGTGCCGGGCGCAGGTCGGGTCGGCGTGGTGCAGGTTGTGCCAGCTCTCGCCGAACGACAGCAGGGCCAGCGGCCACAGATTGGTTGCCCGGTCGTGGCGGCGGGTGCGGAACGGCCGCTCACCGATGACATGGCAGAGCGAATTGACGCTCCAGGTCACATGGTGCAGCAGCGCGATCCGGATGAACCCCGCCCACAGCAGGGCGGTCAGCGCGGTGACCCAGGTGCCGCCGAGCGCCCAGCCGAGCGCGAAGGGCAGGCCGAGGGTGAGCAGGCACAGCACGGGGAACGCCCGGTCCACCGCCCGGATCCCGGGGTCGGCGAGCAGATCGGGCGCGAAGCGGCGGTGCGAGGTGGGGTCGTCGCCGAAGAGCCAGCCGATGTGCGAGTGCACCAGTCCGCGCAGCTGACCGCGCAGGCTGGTGCCGTAGCGGTACGGGGAGTGCGGATCGCCGGGACGGTCGGTGTAGGCGTGGTGGCGACGGTGGGTGGCGACCCAGTCGATGACATCGCCCTGGAAGCTGAGCGAGCCGGCGAGGGCCAGGGCGATCCGCAGCGCGGGGGCGGCGGTGTAACTGCCGTGGGTGAGGCCGCGGTGGAAGCCGACGGTGACGCCCAGACCGCTGATGACGTAGAAGACCACCAGCAGCACGAGGTCGGTGAGGTGGACGACGCTGCCCCACAGGAGGGGGATGCCGACGGCCAGGCCGACGAAGGGGGCGACGACGATGATGCCGGTCACCGTGACGTACATCCTGCGGCCGCTGCTCGGTGGGGACTCGGCGCCGCTGTCGGGGAACGGCGAGGTCCCGTCGTAGTCGCGAGCCGGCGGGAGACCGCGGGCGGTGGTCACAGGTCGCTTCCCGCCTTGCCGGAGGGCGGCGGTGGACCGGCGAGGTGCGCTCCGGGAGGGGGAGCACCGCCCTGCCTGAGCTGTCTGCGCAGCCTCCTCGACCGCTTCCAGTCCGCGTACCGGTGGTGGGCCATCCGCCCGGTGTTCTGCGCATTGAGGCGGGCGAGGAACAGCACTCCCAGCGCGACCAGCGCCAGCAGCACGACGACGGTCCACAGCGTCTGCATGGTGCTCACCTCGCCGAATACCTCGGTCACCCGCGGCATCTTTCGGTGGTCCGGTGCTTTCACGGTACCCCGAGTGGGCGCAGTGAATCCCTGTACGGGCACCTATGGGCAGCTCTGGGCGGCTATCGACAGGTATGGCCTGCATTCCGGTCGGTCCGGAAGAATCTACAGGGGTGTAGAAGTACGCTGAGGGGACCGGCCGCGGCGGGCTCCGGGCCGGGCGGCGCCACCCGGCCCAAGATCCGGCCGCTCAGTAGGATGCTGCGGCGTCCCGGCCCTCGGGACATCCGGCGCGACGGGAGGCGACGGCATGGGCGGGAAGTCCTTCGGAAGGCCGCCGGGCGGTGGGGGGAACCCCGGCCGGGCAGCGCCGGAACCGGAGGAGTTCGACGGTGGACGCGAGCGCGCCCGCCGTCGCGGGCAGGGCCAGCTGGAGGCGCAGGTGCTGGCCGCGCTGCACCGTGCGCCGGGCCCCGCCGGCGCCGCCTGGGTGCAGGAACGGCTCGGCGGCGACCTCGCGTACACGACCGTGATGACGATCCTGTCCCGGCTGCACGCCAAGCAGGCCGTCACCCGCGAGCGGTCCGGCCGCGCCTACCTCTGGAGTCCGGCCGCCGACGAGGCCGGTCTCGCCGCCCTGCGGATGCGCCGCGTCCTGGACGGCGAACCGGACCGGGACGCCGTCCTGACCAGCTTCGTCTCCACCCTCTCCGCGCAGGACGAGCAGCTGCTGCGCACCCTCCTCGACCGCGCCGCGGAAGCCGCGGAAGAAGCCCCCGCCACGGCCCGGGCCTCCGTCGCGGACGACGCCCCGGCCGCTTCCGCGGGGCCCGGCGCGGCCCCGGGGCCTCGGCACCACCCCTCGGACGAAGCACGCGGAGGCTGACCGGTGGGCGTCTTCGTGTTCCTGCCGCTCGTCCTGCCGCTCACCGCACTGCCGATCGCCCGGCTCGCGGAACAGCATCTCCATCCGCGGGCCACCACCCGGCTGCTGACCCTGCTCGCCGCGGTCCTCGGGCTGTGCAGCACCCTGTGCCTGGGACTGCTGGTGGTGGTCGGCACCGCCCAGCTGCCCGGCAATCCGCTGCCCGACGGCTGGTCGGACCCGGAGGTGCGGGCCGCGGTCCCGTTCGCCGAGGTCGCCGGCACCGCCGCGATCCCGCTGCTGACCGCCGCGCTCACCGTGTGCGGCACCGCGCTGCGCCGGCACCACCGCATCCGGGCCCGCGTTCACCACGCCCTGGACGCGCTGCCGGCCGGCGCCGACCCCGCGGTGCTGCCGGACGACGATCCGTACGCCTATGCCGTGCCCGGCGCCCCCGCCCGGCCCGGGCGCCCCGCCAGGCCCGGCCGGATCGCGGTCTCCCGCGGGATGCTGCGCAGCCTGGACGACGACGAGGTACGCGCGCTGTTCGCCCATGAGCGCGCCCACCTGACCTGCCATCACCATCGTGCACTGCTCGCCGTACGCCTGGCCGGCTGCGTCAACCCGCTGCTGCTGCCGCTGCGTTCGGCGGTCGCCTTCGCCACCGAGCGCTGGGCGGACGAGGAGGCCGCGCGGGTGGTGGGTGACCGGCGGCTGACCGCCCGGGCGGTGGGCCGGGCGGCGCTGGTCGCGCGGCCCGCACCGCATCCGGAGCTGGCGCACTTCGCCGGGCCCGAACCGGGGCCGGTGCCGCGCCGGGTGGCGGCGCTGCTCGGGCCCGTGCCGCCGGCCCGCCCCTGGCCGCCGGCGCTGACCCCGGCGGGTCTGGCGGCCCTGGTCGCCGCGGCCGGCACCGCCGCCTCCGCGCTCTGCGCGCTCAACGCAGCCGTCGCGCTGTTCGTTGTTCTGAAGGCGGCAACGCCGCTCTGAGTGCACACTGACCCATGACCTGTACCGGGCAGGTACGGCGCACAGCGCGGTGAGCCGCCCCGTACCCGGCAACTTCTACACGACTGTAGAACTTCCCGGTAGAGTTGCGCGCACTGCGCAACAGGCGCGTCCAAAGGGGGAGATGGCGACGAGGTGCGGACTCCTGACCTGGGACTGCCCGCCTCCGGAGGCGGAGGTGCGATGGGTCTATCAGCCGGTGGAGGTCCAATACCCGGACGGCGGATGGACATTGGGCCGGATCAACGCCTGGTGGACGGACGGGGCGGGCGAGTTGTGGTGCCGGCTGCGGACCCTGCCCGGCGGTGCGTGCCCGCAGTGGCTGCGCTACGACCCCGAGTCGATCCTGCTCCTGCCCAGCACCGGCCTCTGACCCGCTCCTCCCTGCCCGCCCCGCCGGCCCGTCCGGCCACCGCGAGCGCCCCCTCCCCCGTACGGCATCACCCGCATCAGCAGCATCAGAAGGACCAGAAGGGCCACCGGCGTGCATGACAGGCAGAGGCACCAGCAGACGGCCCGGCGGGGCACCAGCGGCGCCCCCGGCGCGCCCCCTGCCGCCGGTGACGGCTCCCGCGGGCCCGGCAACTCCCGTGCGTCCGGCGCCTCCTCGCGCCGTAAGCCGGCCGGCTCGGCCGACGGATCCCGCGCCGGCTCCCGGAGAGCGGGCCGGCCGGACAAGGTACGGATGACCCGCCGCGGCCGCATCGTCGTCTGGACCGGCGGCGTGCTCGGCGTGGTGCTGCTCGGCACCGCCGGCGTCGGGGCGTGGGTCTATCAGCACCTGGACGGCAACATCCACGGCGTGGACATCGGGATCGACGGCGCCCGGCCGGTCAATCTCAGCCCCGGCTCCAAGAACATCCTGGTCGTCGGCTCGGACAGCCGGGCCGGCGCCAATGCCAAATACGGCCGCGGCCTGACGACCATGCAGTCGGACACGCTGATGCTCGTGCACATCGCCGCCGACCGGAAGTGGGCGACCGCGCTGTCCTTCCCCCGGGACTCCTGGGTGCAGATCCCCGCCTGCACCCGAGGCAACGGCTCGAAGTCGTCCCCGCACCACTTCAAGATCAACGAGGCGTTCTCGATCGGCGGTGACTCCGGCGACATCCGCAAGGCCGCGGCCTGCACCATCAAGACCGTCGAGAAGAACACCGGGCTGCGCATCGACCACTTCACCTCGGTCGACTTCCAGGGCTTCAAGGGCATGGTCAACGCCCTGGGCGGCATAGAGGTCTGCCCCAAGCACGCCATCCACGACAAGAAGGCCCATCTCGACATGGACGCGGGCTGCCAGAACGTCCGGGACGAGAAGGCGCTCGGCTACGTCCGCACCCGCTACAGCGTCGGCGACGGCTCCGACCTCGGCCGGATCGGCCGCCAGCAGGAATTCATGAAGGCCCTGGGCGCCAAGGCGCAGTCCAAGCTCACCAGCCCCGGCGAGCTCTACGACTTCCTGGACTCGGCCACCAAGTCCCTCACCACCGACAAGGGCCTGGACGGCATCAAGCCGCTCTACGACCTGGCCTCGACCGTCAAGGACATCCCCTCCGACCGGCTCACCTTCGTGACCGTCCCCAACTACTACCGCGAGGCCGACGTCCCCACCGACAAGGCCAATGTGGTCTGGCAATACCCCCAGGCCAGCCAGCTGTTCAGCGACATCGCGCACGACCGGGAGCTCGGCGCCGCCGGGAAGAAGAAGCTCGCCGAGGCCGCCAAGAACCCGGTGACCGCCCACTCCGTGCAGGTCCGCGTCCTCAACGGCACCGGCATCCCGGGCCGGGCCGCCTCCGCCGCCGACCAGCTGCGCAAGCTCGGCTTCACGGTCATCGCCACCGGCAACGCGCCGTCGACGGACAAGACCACCCTCAGCTACCCGGCCGCGCTCAAGGCACAGAGCGAGGTGCTCGCCGCCCGCCTTCCCGGGACCAAGGCCGCGGAGTCGGCCCAGGCGGCCCCGGGCGCGGTGACGCTGACGATCGGGCCGGACTTCCGGGCGCAGGAGTAGCGGGCGTCCGGCGGACCGGGCCGCGGTCGCGGTCCGGTCCGCCGGGCAGCGGGCGCGCCGCCGTCCCTCAGCCGCGCAGCCGCTCCACCGGCCGGGCCGTGTGCACCTCGATGTCGTGTGCGGCCCGCTGCAACAGCTGATGGCTGAGGTCGGACATCGCCCGTGCCACCGCCAGCTCGTCGCCGATGTCGGGGACGTTCTCATCGGCGGGATTGCAGCGTGCCGACCCCTGGCCGACGAGCTGGCCGCCCTCCTTGCCCCGCAGCCGGGCCTCGGCCCGGACCTCGCTGTCGATCTCGGTGATGCTGATCTCGGCGTTCCATGTCTTCGTGCCGGTCACCGGAAGCCTCCTCGTACGCCCCCCAAGCAGCACATGAACCGCCCCCACACAAATCGTCGCACCGGCCACCACCGGCCGCACCTGGGGCGATACCTGGGGCAACACGGGGGCCATCCGCACCATGATCAGGGGGTTTTCCCCATGGTGGGGGCGTGCCCCGGCGCCCTAGCCTCACGTCGGGCACTCGACGGGCGCATCGCCCGCCGGACCGATCACCGACCACTTCCGGGGGAATTCATGCGCAAGCGGGTCCGCTTCACCGCCGTCGTCGCGACGGCCGCCATCGGGATGTGCGGCCTTGGCGCCTGCGGACTGGTGCCCGGCAAGACCTTCCGGGACGACGCCGAGGTCGCGAAGAAGATCACGTCCATCCGGCTGGACAACACCTCGGGGAGCCTCACCGTCCACGGCGGCAAGGGCGGCGGCGCGGTGTCGGTGCACCGCTCGGTGACGTACCACGGCGACCGGCCGCAGGGCGCCACCCACCGGATCGAGGACGGGGTGTTGGTGCTCGGCGGCTGCGGCGAGAACTGCTCGGTGGACTACACGGTCCAGGTGCCGGCGGGCCTCCCGGTGAGCGGGGAGACCGCGGACGGGGCGCTGGATCTGTCCGCCGTCGGCGCGGTGAAGGTGACCACCAGCAACGGGGGGATCGACCTGGACGGCGTCACCGGCCCGGTCGACGCCACGACGACCGACGGCGCGATCACCGGACGCGGACTGTCCGGCCGGCAGATCGCCGCCGAGACCTCCAACGGGGCGATCGACCTCACCCCGGCCACCGCTCAGAGCGTCCGGGCGAAGACGTCCAACGGCAGCATCACGGTGACGGTGCCGAAGGCCCACTACCGCGTGTCCGCGGAGACCAGCAACGGCGACAAGCACCTCGGCGTCGTCCAGGACCCGGCGGGGCGCTATCGCCTGGACCTGACCACCAGCAACGGGGACATCACCGCGAAGTCCGCCTGACACCGGGGCCGTCGGGCCGGCGGGCGGGTACGGGGTCGCCCCGGCCCCCCGGCCGGGGCGGCCCCGCGCCCGGGTCAGTCCTCGCCCTCCAGCTCCCCTTCGGTCTCCAGGAACGCCTCCCGCAGCGCCGCCAGCGTCGCGGCGTCCGGCTTCTCCCACATCCCGCGGGACTCGGCCTCCAGGAGGCGCTCAGCGATACCGTGCAGGGCCCAGGGGTTGGCCTCCTGGAGGAACGCGCGGTTCTCCGGGTCCAGGACGTAGGCCTGGGCGAGCTTGTCGTACATCCAGTCGGCGACCACGCCCGTGGTGGCGTCGTAGCCGAACAAGTAGTCCACGGTGGCGGCGAGTTCGAAGGCGCCCTTGTAGCCGTGGCGGCGCATCGCCTCGATCCAGCGGGGGTTGACCACCCGGGCGCGGAAGACCCGCGAGGTCTCCTCGACCAGGGTGCGGGTGCGGACCGTCTCGGGCCGGGTCGAGTCACCGATGTACGCCTCGGGCGCCTTGCCCCTGAGCGCCTTGACGGTGGCGACCATCCCGCCGTGGTACTGGAAGTAGTCGTCGGAGTCCGCGATGTCGTGCTCGCGGGTGTCGGTGTTCTTGGCGGCGACCGCGATGCGCTTGTAGGCGGTCTCCATCTCCTCCCGGGCCGGGCGGCCTTCGAGGCCGCGGCCGTAGGCGTAGCCGCCCCAGACGGTGTACACCTCGGCGAGGTCGGCGTCGGTGCGCCAGTCGCGGGAGTCGATCAGCTGGAGCAGGCCCGCGCCGTACGTCCCCGGGCGGGAGCCGAAGATGCGGGTGGTGGCGCGCCGCTCGTCGCCGTGCGCGGCCAGGTCGGCCTGGGCGTGGGCGCGGACGAAGTTGGACTCCGCGGGCTCGTCCAGACCGGCGACGAGCCGTACCGCGTCGTCGAGGAGGCCGATGACGTGCGGGAAGGCATCGCGGAAGAAGCCCGAGATGCGCAGCGTGACGTCCACACGGGGACGGCCCAGCTCGGCGAGCGGGATCGGCTCCAGGCCGCCCACCCGGCGCGAGGCGTCGTCCCAGACGGGGCGGACACCCAGCAGCGCGAGGGCCTCGGCCACGTCGTCGCCGCTGGTGCGCATCGCGCTGGTGCCCCACAGGGACAGACCGACCGACTGCGGCCAGTCGCCGTTGTCGCTCCGGTAGCGCTCCAGCAGGGAGTCGGCGAGGGCCTGGCCGGTCTCCCAGGCGAGGCGGGAGGGGACGGCCTTCGGGTCGACGGAGTAGAAGTTGCGGCCCGTCGGCAGCACGTTGACCAGGCCGCGCAGCGGGGAGCCGGACGGGCCGGCCGGCACGAAACCGCCGTTCAGCGCGTGCACCGCATGGTCGATCTCATCGGTGGTGGCGGCCAGCCGCGGCACGACCTCGCGGGCGGCGAAGTCGAGGATGTCGGCGACCGCGGACGAGTGGCCCGCGGCCACACCGGCCACCGCCGCCGGGTCCCAGTCCGCGTCCTCCATCGCCTGCACCAGGCCGCGGGCGGTGTCCTCGGCCGCGTCGGCGGTCGTACGGGTGGCCGCGGACTCGTCCAAGCCGAGCGCCTCGCGCAGACCGGGCAGCGCGGACCGGCCACCCCAGATCTGCCGGGCGCGCAGGATCGACAGCACGAGGTTCACCCGCGCCTCGCCGGTCGGCGCCCCGCCCAGGACGTGCAGTCCGTCGCGGATCTGGGCGTCCTTGACCTCGCACAGCCAGCCGTCGACGTGCAGCAGGAAGTCGTCGAAGCCGTCGTCGTCGGGGCGTTCGTCCAGGCCCAGGTCGTGGTCGAGCTTGGCGGCCTGGATCAGCGTCCAGATCTGGGCGCGGATCGCGGGCAGCTTGGCCGGGTCCATGGCGGAGATGGCCGCGTACTCGTCGAGCAGCTGCTCCAGGCGCGCGATGTCGCCGTAGGACTCGGCGCGGGCCATCGGCGGGACGAGGTGGTCGACGAGGGTGGCGTGCACCCGGCGCTTGGCCTGGGTGCCCTCACCGGGGTCGTTGACCAGGAAGGGGTAGACGAGGGGGAGGTCGCCGAGGGCGGCGTCCGGGCCGCAGGCGGCGGACAGCCCGGCGTTCTTGCCGGGCAGCCACTCCAGGTTGCCGTGCTTGCCCAGATGGACCATGGCGTCCGCGCCGAAACCGCCGTCGTCGGCGGAGGCCGCGATCCAGCGGTAGGCCGCCAAGTAGTGGTGCGAGGGCGGCAGATCGGGGTCGTGGTAGATCGCGATCGGGTTCTCGCCGAAGCCGCGCGGCGGCTGGATGAGGATCAGCAGATTGCCGCGGCGCAGGGCGGCCAGCACGATGTCGCCCTCGGGGTTGCGGCTGCGGTCGACGAACATCTCGCCGGGCGGCGGCCCCCAGTGCTGCTCGACGGAGTCGCGGAGTTCCTGCGGGAGCGTGGCGTACCAGCGCCGGTAGTCGGCAGCCGGAATCCGGACCGGGTTGCGGGCCAGCTGCTCCTCGGTGAGCCACTCCTGGTCGTGGCCGCCGGCCTCGATGAGGGCGTAGATCAGCTCGTCGCCGTCGCCGGACACCAGGCCGGGGACCTCTTCGGTGCCGAAGTCGTAGCCGTCGGCCTGCAGCCGGCGCAGCAGCGCGACGGCGCTGGCCGGGGTGTCCAGGCCGACCGCGTTGCCGATCCGGGAGTGCTTGGTCGGGTACGCGGACAGCACCAGCGCGAGGCGCTTCTCGGCGGCCGGGATGTGGCGCAGCCGGGCATGGCGGACGGCGATCCCGGCGACCCGGGCCGCGCGCTCGGGGTCGGCGACGTACACCGGCAGACCGTCCTCGTCGACCTCCTTGAAGGAGAACGGGACGGTGATCAGCCGGCCGTCGAACTCGGGGACCGCGATCTGCGAGGCGGCGTCCAGCGGCGAGAGCCCCTCGTCGTTCTCCTCCCAGGCGCTGCGCGGCCCGGTCAGGCACAGGGCTTGGAGGATCGGGACGTCGAGCGCGGCCAGCGCACCGGCGTCCCAGGTCTCGTCGTCGCCGCCGGCCGAGGCGTCCGCCGGCTTGCTGCCGCCCGCCGCGAGGACCGTGGTGACCAGGGCGTCGGCGGCCCCCAGCGCCTCGATCAGCTCCGGCTCGGGGGCGCGTAGCGAGGCGACGAAGAGCGGCAGCGCCCGGCCCCCGGCCGCCTCGATCTGCTCGCACAGGGTGCGGACGAAGCCGGTGTTGCCGCTCATGTGGTGGGCGCGGTAGTAGAGCACCGCGATCAGCGGGCCGCTGTCGTTGCGGGCGCCCCACTCCAGCGGCCCCCAGGAGGGGGCGGGCGCCGGCGGCTCGAAGCCGTGGCCGGTCAGCAGCACCGTGTCGGAGAGGAAGCGGGCGAGCTGGTCGAGGTTGGCGGGGCCGCCGTGCGCGAGGTAGGCGTGCGCCTCGGCCGCGATGCCGACCGGGACCGTGGACTGCTCCATGAGCTGAGCGTCGGGGGCCTGTTCACCGGTGAGCACGACGACGGGCCGGTGCTGGTCCTCGGCGAGCAGCAGGTCCAGGCCCTCCTGCCAGGCGCGGATGCCGCCCAGGAGGCGTACGACGACGAGGTCCACGCCCTCCAGCAGAGCCGGCAGCTCGGCGACGTCGAGGCGGGCGGGGTTGGCGAGACGGTACGGCACCGGGCCCGTGGCCGCGCGGGCGCTGAGCAGATCGGTGTCGGAGGTCGACAGCAGCAGAAGCATGCGAGCGCAGGCCTTCCTCGGGGTGTCCGCGCCCCGGGTGGTCGTATGGACGGCGGGAGTTCCTGACTCACCCGGCATCTGCCGGGTTCACAGTGGCGGGACCGCGCCGGATTTGCACCGGGCTTCCTCCCCGGGGTCGTACGACCCCACGCCGTCGCTGGCGTCCGGCGGATCAGCCGACCCACCGACCTGCATAGTAAGGGCTGGACCCGGGGGAGGTAAGCGGGCCTTTGCGACGGGCGGCCCGGGGTGGCCGCGAGGGGGTCCGGGGCACGGTTCCGGCGTGCACCGTCGTAGGTATGCTCGCCGCCATGCCGCCCTCCCCCTCGATACGCCCCCAAGGGGCCGAACCGCCCATACGGGACCGCGGTGACGCCTGCCCGGGAGCGCTGCGGCTGCACTCCGCCGCCGACGGACAGCTGGCCCGAGTGCGGCTGCCCGCCGGGGACTTGACGGTGCGTCAGGCACGGGCGCTGGCCGACGCCGCCGACCGGCTCGGCGACGGCCACCTCTCCCTCACCTCACGCGGCAACGCGGAGCTCCGCGGCCTGCCCGACGGCTGCGGCACCGAGCTGGCCGCCCTGCTGCGCGACGCCGGACTGCTGCCCTCCGCACACCACGAACGCATCCGCAACATCCTCGCCTCCCCGCTGGCCGGACTGGACCGCAACTCCCCTGCCGATGTCCGCCGGTGGGCCCGCGAGCTGGACGAACTCCTCTGCGCGAGCGAACGGGCGGCCGCACTGTCGGGCCGTTTCCTCTTCGTCCTGGACGACGGCCGGGGTGACGTAGCGACGCTCGGCGGGGATGTGAGCTTGGTCGCAGAAGCGGACCGAGCCGGGGAGTCCGCCGGGTCCGGGGGCACCGCGCTGCTGCGGGTCGGCGACGATCCGGCGGCGCTGCGGATCGCCGGCCCGGACGCACCGCGTGCCGCGCTCGCCGCCGCCGAGACCTTCCTGACCGCCGCCGAGGCGAGCGGCAGCGGCGCCTGGCGGGTCCGCGAACTCCCCGCCGAACAGCGGCTGACGGCCCGGCAAGTGGCGGCACACCTCCACGAAACCGGCATCACCCCCACATATGTGACGCAGGCACCAGCGCCCGCTTCCTCGCCCTCCCCCCACTCCGCGGCCCCCGGAATCATCGAAGGCCCCGACGGCACGGCAGCGCTCTGCGTCCTGGCGCCGCTGGGCCGGCTGACGCTCGCCCAGTGGCGTCTGCTGACCGCCGTCGCCGCCGACGACGGCTGCGGCGCGCTGCGGCTGACTCCCTGGCGCGGCATCGTCCTCCCCGGGCTTCCGGCCGGCACCGCCGCCGCCCGGCTGTCCGCGCTGGCGGCCGCCGGCCTGATCACCGACCCGGACTCCCCCTGGCACCGCCTCGGCGCCTGCACCGGCCGCCCCGGCTGCGCCAAGTCCCGCACCGACGTCCGCACCGACGCCGCGGCCGCCGTCGCCGCGGGCGCCCGCGTCCCCGACACCACCGCCGTACCGGACGGCCTGCCCGTCCACTGGTCCGGCTGCGAACGCCGCTGCGGCCACCCCCACGGCGCATGGGTGGATGTGCGGGCAACGGGGGAGGGCTACCGGGTGGCGGTCGTCCGCCCGGACACCGCACCGCCCGCCGACGACGCCCCCGCGCCCCCGGCACCACCCCCGCACCACCCGGCCCCACCCGCCCGAAGCCACACCCCATGAGCCAGCCCACAACCGACAACCCCGAGGCCACAGTGACCGCGTTCGACTACGAGAAGGACGGTGCGGCGATCTACCGCCAGTCCTTCGCCACCATCCGCGCCGAGGCGGACCTCGGCGGGCTGCCCGCCGACGTCAGCCAGGTCACGGTCCGCATGATCCACGCCTGCGGCATGGTCGACCTGGTACGCGATCTGGCCTTCACCCCCGGCGTGGTGGCCGCCGCCCGCACGGCGCTGCGCGCCGGCGCCCCGATCCTCTGCGACGCCAACATGGTCGCCAGCGGCGTCACCCGCAGGCGGCTGCCGGCGGACAACGAGGTGCTGTGCACCCTCGCCGACCCGTCGGTCCCGGACCTGGCCGCCCGGATGGGCACGACCCGCAGCGCAGCCGCCCTGGAGCTGTGGCGGGACCGGATGGACGGCGCCGTGGTGGCGTTCGGCAACGCCCCCACCGCCCTCTTCCGGTTCCTGGAGATGATCGAGGAAGCGGCGCCCCGCCCGGCCGCCGTCATCGGCATACCCGTCGGCTTCATCGGCGCCGCGGAGTCCAAGGACGCGCTGATCGCCCATCCGTCGAAGCTGGACCACCTGGTGGTGCGCGGGCGCCGGGGCGGCAGCGCCATGGCCGCCGCCGCGATCAACGCCCTGGCGAGCGAGGAAGAATGAGCGTGAGCGAGCAGCAGGCACCCGGCAACGACGGCACCCCGCGGGCGGCCGCCCCCGGCCGTCTCTACGGCGTCGGGCTCGGCCCCGGCGACCCGTCCCTGATGACCGTGCGGGCCGTACAGGTCATCGGCGAGGCCGACGTCATCGCGTACCACAGCGCCCGGCACGGACGCTCCATCGCGCGCGCCATCGCCGCCGAACACCTGCGCGCCGACCACATCGAGGAGGCGCTGGTCTACCCGGTCACCACCGAGTCGACCGACCACCCCGGCGGATACCGGGGCGCGCTGGACGAGTTCTACGAGGCCGCGGCGGCCCGCCTCGCCGCGCACCTCGACGCCGGCCGCACCGTCGCCGTCATCTCCGAGGGCGACCCGCTCTTCTACGGCTCCTACCAGCACATGCACAAGCGGCTGGCCGACCGCTACCCGACCGAGGTCATCCCGGGCGTCACCTCCATCAGCGCCGCCGCGGCCCGCCTGGGCAGGCCGCTCGCCGAGGCCGACGAGGTCCTGACGATCCTCCCCGGCACCCTGCCGGAGGAGGAGCTGACCGCCCGGCTGGCCTCGACCGACGCCGCCGTCGTCATGAAGCTCGGCCGCACCTTCCCCACCGTGCGCCGCGCCATGGAACGCTCCGGCCGCCTGCCGGAGGCCCACTACGTCGAACGCGCCACCATGTCCGGTGAACGCACCGAAAAACTGGCCGACATCGACGCGGAAACGGTCCCGTACTTCTCCGTCACCGTCGTCCCCAGCCGCCTCGCGAGCCCGCCGCCCGAGGCCGCTCCCCCGCCCGGCACCGGTGAGGTGGTGGTCGTCGGCACCGGCCCGGCCGGCCCGCTCTGGCTGACCCCCGAGTCCCGTGGCGCCCTGGCCGCCGCCGAGGACCTGGTCGGCTACACCACCTACCTCGACCGCGTCCCGCGGCGCCCCGGCCAGCGCCGCCACGCCTCCGACAACAAGGTCGAGTCCGAACGCGCCGAACTCGCCCTGGACCTGGCCCGGCGCGGCCACCGGGTGGCCGTGGTCTCCGGCGGCGACCCCGGCATCTTCGCGATGGCCACCGCCGTCCTGGAGGTCGCCGCCCAGGACCCGTACCGCGCCATCCCCGTACGCGTCCTCCCGGGCGTCACCGCCGCCAACGCGGCCGCCGCCCGCGCCGGCGCCCCCCTCGGCCACGACTACGCGGTCATCTCCCTCTCCGACCGCCTCAAGCCCTGGGAGGTCATCGCCGAACGCCTGCACGCGGCCGCCGGCGCCGATCTGGCCCTGGCCCTCTACAACCCCGGCTCCCGCACCCGCACCTGGCAGGTCGGCAAGGCCCGCGAACTCCTCCTGGAACACCGCGCCCCCGACACCCCGGTCATCCTCGCCCGCGACATCGGCGGCCCCGAGGAATCCCTCCACACCGTCCGCCTCGCCGACCTCGACCCGCACCAGGTCGACATGCGCACGATCCTGCTGATCGGCTCCTCCCAGACCGAGGTGGCCCGACGGGCCGACGGCACGGAGATCGTGTGGACTCCTCGGAGGTATCCGGAGAACTGACCTCGCAGGGTTACCCGGACAGTTCCCTGCCCCGCTGCGGACGCTTCTGCCTACCGGAACGCTCGTCGTGGCCGGGGCGGGGCCGTCCGGCCTTCGTCACCTTGACTGCAGTCTTCGGCGACGCCGTGGTCGGCCGGGCCTGTAGGAGCTGCGATACGCGTTGGAAGGAAACCCCGAGGACACGACCGGCGTCCCGCTGACTCAGTGACTCGGTCAGGGTGGCCGCGGCAGCCTGCATTGCCTTCTGCGCGGCCTTCCTCGCGTCCTCGGCAGCCTTCTCGGCCTTCTCCGCAGCCTTGATGGCCCGTACTGCCTCCCGCGGCAGCACCGGCTCGACCGTCACCTCGACGTCCTCGGTTTCGACGTCGAGCATGACGGCAATGGCTTCCCGGGCCGCCTCATCTGCCTTGTCGAGGCGCTTGGCCTGGCTGAACACCCCCGGGAGGTCCGGGACCTCCAGGGCCCACCATTCACCCGCGCGGCGCGCTGTGACACGGTACGAAGTCATCGCCACCACCCTTCCCCCGAGTTCCGGCTCAAGCGTCTTGCAGATGCCCTGGCCAGTGAGTTCGTTGACTTCGGTGTGCTTGGGGAGCACGACGCGGATACTGCCGCACACCCAGATCTGGTGGCTGCCCTTCTGGCGGACCAGGTCGAAGGCAACGCCCTGGGCTTTGGCCGCACCTCAGTCGGAACCGGCCCCGCTGAGAATTCCCCCCAGCCATTCCACCGCCCCCTCCGGCCCCGCCGCCACCGGCACCCCCTCCGGCACGGGCGGCCGCCGGACCACGACCACCGGCACCTCCGCCTCGCGGGCCGCCGTCAGCTTGGCGGCGGTGGCGGCCGCGCCGCTGTCCTTCGTGACGACGACGTCGATGCGGTGGTCCCGCAGCAGGGCCCGTTCGCCCTCCAATGTGAAGGGGCCGCGGTCCAGGAGGGGCGTCATCCGGGGCGGGTAGGGGGGCTCGGGGGCGTCGACGGAGCGGACGAGGAACCAGAGGTCGGCGAGGTGGGCGAAGTGGGCGAGGCCCATGCGGCCCGTGGTGAGGAAGATGCGGCTGCCGAGGGCCGGGAGGGCGGCGGCGGCCTCGTCCAGGGAGGTGACCTGGTGCCAGCGGTCGCCGGGTCCCGGTACCCAGCCGGGACGGCGCAGCGCCAGCAGGGGAACATGGGCGGTGGCGGCCGCCAGGGCCGCGTTCCGACTGATCGTGTCGGCGAAGGGATGGGTGGCATCGATGAGCGCGTCCACCGCGTGCTCCCGCAGCCAGCGGGCGAGGCCCTCGGGGCCGCCGAACCCGCCGATGCGGATCTCCCCGGCGGGCAGCCGGGGCGCGGCGACCCGGCCGGCGAGCGAGCTCGTCACCCGCAGGGACGGGTCCGGCACGAGGAGGCCGGCCAGGCGGCGGGCCTCGGTCGTACCGCCGAGAATCAGGACGTGGCGCACCGGGCGGGCTGCGTCGTTCATGGGATGTGGGTTCCTCCGTGGCTGAAGCGCAACCGCAGGGTACGGGGCCGCAGGGTACGGGGAAGGCCGCGGGCGGCCGCAGTGCGCAGCTCGCGCACACCGGGCTGCGGCACGGCTGGACGACCGGTGCCTGTGCGACGGCGGCGAGCACGGCCGCGTACACGGCGCTGCTGAGCGGTGAGTTCCCGGATCCGGTGACGATCACGCTGCCGAAGGGGCAGACGCCGTCCTTCGCCCTGGCGGTGGAGGAGCTGGCGGCGGGCCGGGCCTCCGCGATGGCGGGGGTCGTCAAGGACGCGGGCGACGATCCGGATGTCACGCACGGGGCGCTCGTGCGCGCCACGGTTCGTCCGCTGCCCGCCGGGTCCGGCATCGTCTTCCGGGCGGGGCCGGGGGTCGGGACGGTGACCCGGCCGGGGCTGCCGCTGGACGTCGGCGAACCGGCGATCAACCCCGTACCGCGGCAGCTGATGCGGGAGCATCTGACCCAGGTCGCGGGACGGTACGGCGGCGCGGGGGCGGACGCGGCACCGGACGTCGAGGTGGAGATCTCGGTCGATCACGGGGAGGAGATCGCCCGGAGCACCTGGAATCCGCGGCTGGGGATCCTGGGCGGGCTGTCGATCCTGGGGACCACCGGGATCGTGGTGCCGTACTCCTGCTCGGCCTGGATCGACTCCATCCGGCGGGGCGTGGATGTGGCGCGGGCCGCGGGGCGGCGGCATGTGGCCGGGTGTACGGGATCGACCTCGGAGAAGGTCGCCGTCGCCCTGCACCACCTGCCGGAGGACGCCCTGCTGGACATGGGCGACTTCGCCGGCGCGGTGCTGAAGTACCTGCGACGGCATCCGGTGGACCGGCTGACGGTCTGCGGCGGCTTCGCCAAGCTGTCCAAGCTGGCGGCGGGGCATCTGGATCTGCACTCCGCGCGCTCACAGGTGGACAAGGGGTTCCTGGCGGAACTGGCCCGGCAGGGCGGGGCCCACGAGGCGCTGGCGGCTGCGGTGGCCGAGGCCAACACGGGTCTGGCGGCACTGCAGTGGTGTGCCGCGGCGGGCGTGCCGCTGGGTGATCTGGTGGCGGCGCGGGCGCGCGAGGAGTCGCTGGCCGTGCTGCGGGGGGCGCCCGTCGCGGTCGACGTCATCTGCATCGACCGGGCGGGGATGGTGGTGGGGCGGGCGGAGCCGCGGGGCCCCGGGGACACCGGCCGTGGAGGGCCCCTCGGGTGAGGGGCCTCCCCGCCTCGGCGGTCAGAAGTTGCGGTAGCCGCGATCGAAGTTGTTGTTGCGACCGAAGTTGTTGTTGCGGTAGCCGCCGCGAGCGAACCGGTCCAGACCGCAGTGGCCCGTTCTGCCGGTGAGCACACCCAGGGCCGTCTTCAGGGCACAGGCCGTCAGCCGGAGCGGGTTGTTGCGGTGCCGTCCCTGAGCCTCGTTGCGCCCGTTCCGGCGGTCGTGCCGCCGGTCCCGGCGGTCGTTGAACCGGCTCGGCGTGTCGTAGGTACGGCTCGGAGTGTCGTGCATCCACGGCGAGGTGTCGTCGGTCTGCGCCGGGGTGTCCGCCGCCATCGTGGGGTTGTCCTTGCCGTCCGCGACGGCGACGGGGCCGCCGACGAGCGTCAGCACGGTTGCGGCGCCTACCAGGCCGGCGGCGAGTTTGGTACGCATCGTGGCGTACTCCTTTGCTCGGCCCCCCTTGGGTGTCGCAGCTTCCTTACCGGCCCCCGGGAGCCAGGAAACGGACATTCACCCCGATGCGGTGAGATCACCCACCGGACGGTCCCGACGGCACCTGCCCCTTCGGCGTGTCTGCCGGCGCCCGCCCTGCGGCGTGTCGGCCGGCATCTGCCCTACCGCGCGTCCGTCGGCACCGCTGCCCTACGGCGTGTCCGTCGGCACCTCTGCCCTACCGCGCGCCCGTCGGTTCCTCTGCCCTACGGCGTGTCCGTCGGTTCCGGTTCCGGCTGCGGCGCGGCGCACGGCGCATGCGGGCGCTCCCGGTCCGTCGAGTAGAGGTGGCTGTCGCGGAACTGCGCGGCGCCCAGGGTGCGGCCGACGAGGATGACGGCCGTCCGCACCACGCCCGCGTCCTTCACCTGGCCGGCGATATCGGCGAGGGTGCCGCGCAGTACGAGTTCGTCGGGGCGGGAGGCCATGGCGACGACGGCGGCCGGGCAGTCGGCGCCGTAGTGGGGCAGGAGTTCGGCGACGACCCGGTCGACGTACATGGCCGCCAGATGCAGCACCAGCAGCGCGCCGCTGCGCCCGAGGGTGGCGAGGTCCTCGCCCTCGGGCATGGGGGTGGCGCGCTGGGCGACGCGGGTGAGGATGACGGTCTGGCCGACGGTGGGGACGGTCAGCTCGCGCTTGAGGGCGGCGGCCGCCGCGGCGAACGCGGGGACGCCCGGCACCACGTCGTAGGGCACACCGGCCGCGTCCAGCCGGCGCATCTGCTCGGCGACCGCGCTGAAGACGGACGGATCGCCGGAGTGCAGCCGGGCGACGTCGTGGCCCTCCTCGTGCGCGCGGACCATCTCGGCGGTGATGGTGTCCAGGTCCAGCTGGGCGGTGTCGATGAGCCGGGCGCCGGGCGGGCATTCGGCGAGCAGCTCACGCGGCACCAGGCTGCCGGCGTACAGACACACCCCGCAGGAGGCGAGCGTCCGGGCGCCGCGCACGGTGATCAGGTCGGCGGCGCCGGGGCCCGCACCGATGAAGTGGACGGTCATGGCTGTCGGTTCTCCTGCGAGGACGGGGCCGGAGGGGCGGAGGGAGGGGAGGCGGGCGAGGCGGCGGACGGGGGCTTGACCGCCGACCACTGGGTGACCGGCATCGCCTGCCGCCAGCCGGTGAAGCCGCCGACCGGCACCGCGTGGGAGACCGCGAGCCGGACCAGTTCGCCGCCGTGGCGGCGGTGGCGGTCGGCGAGCAGCGCCTCGGATTCCAGGGTCACCGTATTGGCGACGAGGCGGCCGCCGGCAGGCAGCGCCGCCCAGCAGGCGTCGAGCAGGCCGGGGGCGGTCAGTCCGCCGCCGATGAACACCGCGTCCGGCACCGGCAGCCCCTCCAGCGCGGCGGGCGCGGAGCCGGTGACCACGCGCAGCCCCGGTACGCCGAGCGTCCGCGCGTTCCGGCCGATGCGCTCGGCGCGTACCGGGTCCCGCTCGACGCTGACGGCGCGGCAACTGCGGTGCGCCCGCAGCCATTCGACGGCGATGGAGCCGGAGCCGCCGCCGATGTCCCACAGGAGTTCGCCGGGGGCGGGCGCCAGCGCGGCCAGGGTGGCGGCCCGGACATGACGCTTGGTCAGCTGCCCGTCGTGCTCGTAGGCGGCGTCGGGCAGACCGGGGACGGTGGACAGGTGCGGGGTGCCGGGCGCGCGGACGCAGTCGAGCGCGAGGACGTTGAGGGCGTCGCCGGGCGGGCGGTCCCAGTCGTCGGCCACCCCCTCGACCATCCGCTCGCGGGCGCCGCCGAGCTGCTCCAGTACGCGCATCCGGGTCGGGCCGAAGCCGTGGGTACGCAGCAGCGCGGCGACCTCGGCGGGGGTGTGGGCGCCCGCGGACAGCACCAGCACCCGGCGGCCGTCGTAGAGCGCCCGGAGAAGGTTCTCGGCGGGCCGTCCGACGAGCGTGACGACCTCGGTGTCCTCCAGCGGCCAGCCGAGGCGGGCGCAGGCGTAGGAGACGGAGGAGGGGTGCGGGAGGATGCGCAGCGGCCGGTGGCCGGCGACCGGGGCTCCCGGCGCGTCCGCCGGTGCGCGGCCCGCCTGCTCCGCCAGCACCTCGCTCAGCGTCCGCCCGATCCCGTAGAACATCGGGTCGCCGCTGGCCAGCACGCAGATCCGGCGTCCGGCGTACGCGGCGAGCAGGCCGCGGACGGCGGGACGCAGCGGGGACGGCCACGGGACGCGCTCGCCGGCGCACTCCGCGGGCAGCAGCGCCAGCTGGCGGGCGCCGCCGATCAGCACCTCGGCCGCGCACAGGGCCTGGCGGGAGGCGGCGGGCAGCCCGTCCCAGCCGTCGGCCCCGATACCGACGACGGACAGCGGATCGGGAGCGGCCGGGGCGGATGATGCGGGGCTCACTGCCGGGTACCTCAGGGGTCGGGAGGGGACGGGATCGGACGGGATCCGGTCCGAGGGGGACGGGAGCCGAAACTCTACTGACCGGTCGGCCCGCCCCCGCCCGCGGGGAGCCTCCACCGAACCGCCCCGCCCTTCATGCGCCTAGGTCGCACTTGCACAATCTGCCCCATATGGGCCGCCGGGCCGGGTCCTCGGGCTGCCGTCCCCCGGCGGCCCGGCCATCGTCCGGTCGGGCGCCGCACCGGCCCCGCTGGACGTCTCGGTCGATCCGTCGGCACCGCCGGAGTACGCGGCGCCGCATCCGGTGGGGCGGAGGGTGGCTGCGGTGTGCGGCGCCCGGGCGCGGCGCACCGGGCACAAGGTTTCCGCAAGGGTGCCGCAAGCTTTCCTCGGGCCCCTCGGGCATCCCCCAGCTGACGGCCTGTCATCCGTGAGGGGCCGGACAGCGTCGACAACGAGCAGACATGGGGGATGCCATGACGGCATTGCGGGCGTGCGACGACGGACCACAGCGGTCCAGGGAATGGCTGACACTCACCGGACGCAAGAAGATCCTGGTGGTCGTGCACACGGTGCCCTACGGAAAGCGGCTGCAGGAGGTCTTTTCGCTGCTGGAATCCGATCTGCGGATCCAGGTGGTGTTCACCGCCCCGCCGCACCCGTTCAGCGACGGGGTGACGCAGCTTCTGGAGCGGCTCGGAAGCGCCGTACTGCCCTGGGACGAAGCGGTCCGGATGGATTTCGACCTCGCGCTGGCCGCCGGGCCGCGCGGGGTGGAAAAGGTCCGGGCCCCGCTGGTCCTGCTGCCCCACGGGGCCAACTTCCTCAAGCGGGTCACCGAGGGGGCCGAGACCCGGGTGGCGGGACTCGGACGGCAGGACCTCACCCCGCAGGGCCGGGCGCTGCCCGCCGCCGTGGTCCTGCCGCACCGGGACGACCTCGACTGCCTGGCGCACACCTGTCCGGAAGCGCTGCCGCGGGCCTCGGTCGTCGGCGACCCCGTGCACGACCGGATGGTGGCCAGCCTGCCCCGCCGCCGTGCCTACCGCCGGGCGCTCGGGCTCGGCAAGGGCCAGCAGTTCATCGCCGTCGTCTCCACCTGGGGGACCCGCTCGTCCTTCGGAGCGATCGAAACGCTGCTGCCCCGGCTGCTGGAACTGGTGGGGCAGCACCGCAGGGTGGCGGTCCTGGTCCACCCCAACGTCTGGTCGGGGCACGGCGCCTGGCAGGTGCGAGCCTGGCTGGCGCAGTGCGCACGGCGCGGCATCGCGATCGTGCCCCCGGAGGCGGACTGGCGGCCCCTGCTGATCGCGGCGGACACGATCATCGGGGACCACGGTTCGGTGACCCTGTACGGGACGCTGACGGGTGCGCCGATCCTGCTGGCCGCCTCTCCGGAACAGGAGATCAACCCCGCCTCACCGGCCGCCGAGCTCGCCCGGACGGCTCCGGCCCTGTCGCCGGCCCACTCCCTGTCGAGCCAACTGGCCTACGCCGCGGCCGAGTACCACGGTCATCAGCGGGAGGAGTACGGAGCCATCGCCGCGCGCATCACCTCCGAGCCCGGCCGCTTCAGCCGGAACATGCGCCGCCTGCTCTACCGGCTGCTGGGCCTCGGCCAGCCCGCGCACCCGGCGCACACCCCGCCGCTGCCGCTGCCACCGCCACTGACCCGCTGGTCCACCGCGCCGCACGGGCGGTACGACACAGGAACGGGGGCCTCGGCATGACGGCCGCAGCAACTGCCGCACTCTGGAACGTCCGGGGGCGACGGCGGGTACGGGTGCTGCCCGGCCGGGCAGCCGGGGGCGGTGCCTCGATCGCCGTCTCGGTCTTTGCGGAGGAGGGCCGGGCACCGGCCGCCTCCGTACCGGCCTGCGCGCTGTTCTGCGGAGCGCGCGCCGTCGGCTGCGGCGCCCTGCCCGCCGACACCGACGAGCACTTCGCGCTGGATGCCGAGGCCTGCACCGACGGTCGGTGGCTCGCCTGCGCCGATGTGCTGCACGGCAGCCGGCCGTGGCCCGCCGAGAGCGCCGTGGGCTGGGTGCGTGACCTGCTCACCCGCTACACGGGCTGCCGACTCGCCGGGCTGCCGCTGATCGGCGGCGGCTGGGCCGTCGCGGAGCGCCTCGACAACTGCCGGTTGATCCGGTCGGCGTTCCTCCGGTCCTCCCCGCCGCGCCCCGAGCGCACCCGGGCGGCCTGGGAGTACTCCCTGATGGCGTCGTGTCTGCACGGACTCGTCGCGACCGGGTACTCCCTGGAGGAGCTGCTGCCCCTCACCGTGCTGTCGCTCGGCTGACGCCGTCTCGCCGGACCCGCACTCCCGCCGGGCCGCTGCCTACTCGGCCGCGCTCCCGTCCCGAGGTTCTGCTGGCTTCGCCGGAAGGCCGACCAGCAGAACCTCCATCCGTGCGGCATCGGCCGGGCTCTGCCGGGCGTACAACTCCTGGGCCCGCACCAGGCAGTCGCGGGCCACCGGCACCTCCGCGTGCTCCACGGCGCTTCTTCCGAGCATCTCCCAGACGCGGGCCTGCCAGGGGGTGGCGCCGGCGTCCTCGAACACCACCAGCGCCTCCCGGAGCTCCCGCGTCCCGGCCTCGTAGGCGCCCTCCAACACGCGCGCCCGTCCATGGAAGGCGAGCGCGCGGGCGGCGTCGTACGGATCACCGACGTCGAGAAGTGTGCTGCGGGCCCGCTCGAAGAACTCCGCCGCGCGCCGGTCGTCCCACCTCTCGCCCTCGCTCTCCAGCGCCATCTCGCCCAGCACGATGCGCGACAGGGCGGCCCCGCGCAGATATCCGGCCTTCTCCCACGTGTCGATGGCCCGGTGGAGGAAGTCGCCGGCCACCCGCAACCGGCCCGCCTGCCGGTGCGCGGAGCCGAGGCCGTGCAGTGCCTGCCCCTCGTCCCGGGCGTCCCCGGCCTCCCGCGCGGCGTCCAGCGACCAGGAGAACCACGTGATCGCGTCGTCGGCCCGGCCGGCGACACCGAATCCGATGGCTCCCGAGTTGAGCATCTGGCGTTCCGCGGCCCGGTCCCCGCTGCGCCGGGCGGCGCGCAGACCGATCTCGTGGGCCTCCAGCCACAGGTCGTGATAGCGCAGCCGGTGGAACAACGGCCACAGGGCGTCGACGAGTTGCCAGGACAGGTCGTCCCAGCCCTCGTCGTACGCGGCCCGCACCGCCGCCAGCAGATCCAGCCGGCGCGTTTCCAGCCAGGTCAGTGCGCCGGACGCCTCGGTGAACGGGCCGGGCAGTTCCGGCCGGAACTCGTAGTTCCGCCGGAGCGTCAACTGGATCGGCGACAGGCACTGCTGGGCCTGCGTCGCGGTCGCCAGATACCAGTCGCAGACGCGCCGTAACACCTCCGCGCGGACCTCCGGCCGCTCCTCGTCCTGTCCCCGCCCCTGGGCGTGCAGCCGGACGAGGTCGTGGAAGCGGTAGCTGTCCGGGCCGATGTCCTCCACGAGATTGGCCTCGACCAGCACGTCCAGCAGCCGCTCCGCCTCCGCCAGCGGGATGACACAGGCCACCGCGGCCACCCGGGACTCCATCGAGCGGGCCGGCAGCAGCGCCAGCCGACGGTAGAGCCGTGCCGCGTCGTCGGCCAGCACCGCATAGGACTCGTCCAGCGCATGGTTCACCGAGGACTCCCCTTCGATCGTCAACGCGGCCAGCCGGCCCTGGCCCTGGGTGAGCGCCTCCACCAGCGAGCGCATCGGCTGCCGAGGGCGGGACGCGAGCCGGGCCGACGCCAGGCACAGCGCCAACGGGAGACCGCCGCACAGATCGATCAGCTCGCGGGTCTCCCGGGCCTCGCTGCGTACCCGCTCCGCACCGACACCCCGGGAGAGCACCTCTTCCGCGGCGTCCGCGTCGAGCAGCCCCAACTGGTGGTAGAGCGCGCCGTCCGCCCGCAGACCGGTCAGCCGGTGCCGGCTGGTGGCCACGATCAGGCCGCTGTGGCCGCCGGGCAGCAGGGGCCGCACCTGAGCGGCCGAGAAGGCGTTGTCCAGCATCACGGAGATCCGCAGTCCTGCGGTGACCGAACGCCACAGCGCGGTCTGCTCCGCCAGGCTCGCCGGTATCGGGCCGGTCCCCAGGGCGCGCAAGAACTGCCCGAGTATGTCGGACGGGCTGGCGGGACCGTCGAAGGAGTGGCCGCGCAGGTCCGCGTACAGCTGGCCGTCGGGAAATTCCTCGGCGGTGTTCCGCAGCCACCGGGTCACCAGGGAGGTCTTGCCGATCCCGGCCGGCCCGGACACCACGACCAGCGGCGTGGACTCCTCCTGACGCCGGGCGAGGAGCCCGTTCAGCATCGCGAGGTCGGGCACCCGATCCGTGAAGTGCGCCGACACCGGGAGAAGTTGTCTGGGAACCGGCGGTGGCACCGAGGGCCCGGTCGGAGCGCGCGTATGGAAATGCACGCCCCCGTGGATCTGGCCGGCCTGGACGCTGGGCCCGTTGATCCTCGCCGAGCCCCCGATGGAGTTCCAGTGCATCCGCAGCCCCTGTCCCGGTATGTCATGGATCGATGCAGCATTCCCCGTCGAGAGGAGCGGGAGTCCCTTTCCGGACCTGGACCGCCTCGATCCGGCCAACGGCCCCTTTGAGGCTGTCTGTTCTCCGCCACCGGTGAGTGCCATGCTCGCTGGAGCGGATGATGCGCCGATCAGGGGGGAGGCGCTGGTGGAGATCTATGTACTCGGGCCCGTTCGTCTCGGCACGCCGGACCGCAGCGTCGGCCTCGGCTCCGACAAGGAACGGTGCGTGCTGGCCTCGCTGGCCCTGTCGGCGAGCCGCCCCGTGGCGCTGGAGACCCTCATCGACCGGCTGTGGGACAACGGCCCGCCGGCCAAGGCCCGCCAGTCCGTCCACGCCTACGTCTCCCGCGTACGCAAAGCGCTCCGGGCGGCCGCCACCGCCGGCGCACCGTCGCGCCGGCCCCCGGACGAGACACCGGCCATCACCCAGCATGCGCACACCTACACCCTGGCCATCGCCCCGGAGCAGATCGACTGGCTCCGCTTCAAGCACCTGGCCGCGCAGGCGAAGTCCCGGTCCCAGGAGGGCGACGACTCCGCCGCGGCCGCTCTGCTGCACGAGGCGGAGGCGCTGTGGGACGAGGAGGCCCTGGCGGGTCTCCCCGGTATCTGGCCGGAGCGGATGCGGGCCCGGCTGGCGGAGGAACGCCTGGGCGCCGCCATGGCCCGGATCGCGGCGGAACTCCGGCTACGGCGTTTCCACAGTGCCCTCGGCCCGCTGTCGTCACTCCTCGCGCACCATCCGCACGACGAAATGCTGCTGGAATACCTCATGCTGGCCTACTACGGCTGCGGCCGGCACGCCGATGCCCTGCGGGTCTATCAGGAAGCGCGCCGCCGGCTGCGCGAGGAACTCGGTGCCGACCCCAGCGATCAGCTCACCCGGGTGCATCAGCGCATCCTGCGTCGTGCCCCGCTACCGGAGCTGATTCCGTCCCCCGCGGGCCCCTGCCCGCACGGAGAACCGACCCGCGCCGCACCGCGCAATCTGCCGCGCCACACCTCCCTCGTCGGCCGCCGTACGGAGATGCGCAGGCTCTGTGCAGCCGTCGCCGGCGCCGCCGGGGCCACCGGTGCCGAAGCGGCTTCCCCGGCCGGACCGGCACCGGCCGTCATCGCCCTGGAAGCGATCTCCGGCATGGCCGGCGTCGGCAAGACGGCGGTGGCGGTCGATGCCGCCGACCGGCTCGGCCCGCGGTTTCCCGACGGTCAGCTCTACCTGGATCTGCGCGCACACGCCCGCGTCCAGGACCCGTTGCCCGCGGGGGCCGCGTTGGCCGTCCTCCTCCGTCTCCTGGGTGTCGCGCCCGACGCCGTTCCCGCCGACGTCGAGGAACGTACGGCCCTGTGGCGCACCCTCCTGACCGAGAAGCGGGCGGTCGTCATCCTGGACGATGCCGCGGGCACCGAGCAGGTACGGCCCTTGCTCCCCGACAGCGGTTCGCCCTCGCTCGTCATCATCACCAGCCGCCGCCATCTGGCCGGTCTCCCCGGAGCCCACTGGCTGGCCCTCGATGTGCTGCCCCCGGACGACGCGACCGCGCTGTTCCGGAAGTTCGCGGGCGAGGAGCGCACCCAGGACGCCGACGCCGTCCACCACATCGTGCGGCAATGCGGCTATTTACCGCTGGCGATCGAGATCGCCGCCAATCGGTTCAACGCCCGGCCGTCCTGGACCCTGTCCACGCTGCGTGAACTGCTCTCCCGCGGACCCGGCCGGCTGGGCGAACTCCGTGACGGCTACTCGGAGATAGCGCGCGCATTCGAGATGTCGTATCAGACCCTGACCACCCGGCAACGGACCGTGTTCCGCCGGCTCGCGCTCCACCTCGGAGCCGAATTCGGTCCCTACGCGGCATCGGCGCTGGTCGACCTTCCGCTGGCGGAAACCGAACGGCTGCTGGAAACCCTTCTGCACTGCCACCTGCTCCAGGAGCCGACCCCGCACCGCTATCGCTTCCATGATCTTGTGGCGGAGTTCGCCCGCACTCTGGCGTGCGCCGAGGACACCGAGGACGAGCGAAATGGCGCGCTGCGCCGGCTGGTGGACTTCTATCTGTGCGCGGCGGCGGCGGCCGACCGTCTGCTCTGTCCCCGCCGTCTGCGGCGGCCGTGGGCGGGCCCCGCCTCGCCGGCTCCGCTGCCCGCCCTGGCGGACGCGGACGCCGCCAAGGAATGGCTCACGGTGGAGCGCACCAACCTCCTGACCACCGAGCGCCATGCCCGCGCGCACGGGCCGGCCGACCGCGCCCCGCTGCTGAGTCACGTCCTGGCCGGCTTCCTGGACGCCGAATGCCACTGGACGGACACCGATCGCATGCAGCGGCACGCCGTCGGCCACTGGGAGCGGGCGGGCGACCGGCACGCGCAGTGTCTGGCGCTGCTCGACCTCGGCACGACCCACGCGAACACCTCGCGCTACCCCGAGGCCGAGGACGCCGCCCGGCGGGCACTCGGCCTGGCCCGTGCGGTGGGCGCCGCGGACGCGGAGGCCGATGCCCTGCGGACCCTGGGAATCCTGCAATGGCATCTGGGCCGCTACCAGGAAGCGCTCGCCCTCCACCGGGAGACCCTCCCGCTCCATCTCCGCTCGGGGGACACCTGGGCACGCGCCCGCTGCGAGAACAACCTCGGCATTTTCCTGCTGTACCTCGGGGAGCATCCGGACGCCCTGAAGCATTTCACCAGCGCCATCAAGAATTTCCGACTGGCCGACGACCGCCGCAGCGCCGGAAAATGCATCAACAACCTCGGTGAATTGCATATGCGCATGGGACACATCGACATTGCGCGCCATTACTACGAGGAGTCCCTGGACATCGCAAAATCCCTGGGAAGCCTCGCCGACCAGATTACCGCCCAGGCAAATCTCGCCGGTCTCCTCATCACCTCGGAAGACCCCGAAGACATCACCTGCGGACTGGATATGCACCAGGAATGCCTCGTCACCTTCCGACGACTCGGTGACCGCCGGAACGAGGCGAATGCTCAGCTCGGCCTGGGCCTCGCCCAGCACAATCTCGGCCGTTACACCGAGGCGGCCGACCATCTCTGCAAGGCCCTGGAGCTCGCCCGCGACATCGGCGCCGCCCATGAAGAAGCGCAGGCCCTGTACCGTCTCGGCGCCACGGAGGCCGCACTGGGCGACCCGGGCCGCGCCACCGGCCACCTGGAGGAGGCCAGCGCGCTCGCCGACCGGATCCAGGCACTGGAACAGAAGGCGCATGCGATGTGCGCACTCGCCGAAATCCACCTTCAGGAAGGCGACCCGGGGAAGGCCCGCATGCTGTTGGAATGTTCTTTTGGCATATGCCAAAAGCGCGATGCCCAGGAGGCCTCCAGGATCTCCGCCAGACTTGCCGCCATCGAGGCATCCGAAGCCCGCAACCGATCCCATCGGCGGACCTCCTGAGGCGAATGGCAAGGCGCCCCACCTTTGTACACTTTGCCGGCCGTGAATTTTGCTGATCCGGCTCATCATGGTCCAATCATTCCCCTTGCAGAACTCGTGCACAGAGGAATCAGGTTGACCAGAACTCCGAAGGACAAAAGGGCCGCGGCAGCGATCGCGGCGGGCGCCGTGGCGCTCGTGAGCCTGCAGGCCCTCGCCGCCACACCGGCGGCAGCGGCAGAGCGGGCGAGGGCACCGCAGACGATGGCGGCGCCCGGTGCCGCCGAGGCGGAAACGATCTGCATACCGACCAAGGCCCACGGCTGACGCCCGCGCCCCCAGGCGGCCGTCACCCCCGGGCGGCCGCCCCACACATTCCCTGCCGCCTCATGTCAGCAGCGTGAACAGGAACTGCCCCGCGAACAGGAACGACGCGCAGAAGCCGACGACCGCCGGCAGCCACTGCCAGATGCCGCGCGGGGCGTCGAAGCAGACCAGATGGCCGAGGACGGCGAGCACGCCGGTCAGGGCGCCCAGCCAGAAGGGCAGGCCGTCGTGGTGGGTGTACAGGATGGCGACGGCGGCCAGCAGACCGAGCACCGCCATGATCTGGCCCCTGCCGGGCGCGGGCCGCCGGGTCTCCCCCGTAGCGCTCATGCCGCCGGATGCTACCCGCGCCGGCCGGGCCGCGGCCGTTGCCCACGCCGGACGATACCGGGCGGACGGCCTCCGTTTCCCGCTCTCCCTCCCCCGCCTCGCGCACCGCTCTGACCAGGCACGATCAGTCGTTCGACGGTAATGACAACGGTCACCGGTGCAGCCTTTGGATCTTTCGCCGAAGTGTTGTTTGCTTCCCAGCAGGAGCCAGGTGTCAGCAGCCAGGAAGGAGGCGTCCATGACCCAGCACGCCCACGCCCAGGGGCACGACCACAGCCATGCGCACGGTGTCTCGGCGGACGCCGACCGGCGCTGGCTGCGCGGCGCGCTCTTCCTGCTCACCGGCTATCTGGCGATCGAGGTCGTCATCGGTGTCGTGGCGCAGTCCCTGGCGCTGATCGCGGACGCCGCGCATATGCTCACCGACGCGGTCTCGATCGTGCTCGCCCTGATCGCGATGCGGCTGGCCGCGCGCCCGGCCCGTGGCGGGTACACCTACGGGCTCAAGCGCGCCGAGATCCTCTCCGCGCAGGCCAACGGCATCACCCTGCTGCTGCTGTCGGTCTGGCTGGGGTACGAGGCGGTCCAGCGGCTGATCACGCCGCCCGCGGTGACCGGCGGGCTGGTGCTGGTCACCGCGCTGGCCGGGATCGTGATCAACCTGATCTGCACCTGGATGCTGTCCAAGGCCAACCGCTCCAGCCTGAACGTCGAGGGCGCCTACCAGCACATCCTCACCGACCTGTTCGGGTTCGTCGCCACCGCCGTCTCCGGTCTGATCGTGCTGACGACGGGCTTCCGGCAGGCGGACGCGATCGCCTCGCTGGTGGTCGTGGCGCTGATGCTGCGGGCCGGTACGAGCCTGGTGCGCGAGTCCGGCCGGATCTTCCTGGAGGCCGCACCGGCCGGCGTCGACCCGGACGCGCTGGGCGATCACCTGTGCGCCGCGGACCAGGTCGTCGAGGTGCACGATCTGCACATCTGGCAGATCACGTCCGGGCAGCCGGCGCTGTCCGCGCACATCCTGGTGGAGCCGGGTGGCGACTGCCACAAGGTCCGCCGCAGTCTGCAGGAGCTGCTGAGCGGGGAGTACGGCATCGCCCATGCCACCCTCCAGGTCGATCACGTCGGCGAACAGGGCGCGCCCGACGACGTCCTGACGCTCGGCCCGCGACCCGGCCCCGCCCCGGAACAGCAGGGCGAACACTGCGCGGACGCCCACGGCCCGGTGCACCGGCCGGGGCCGCACGAGCACTGAGGGAGCGCTGAAGGAGCACGGAGCGCCCGGTCGTACGGGCCGCGTGTCCCGGACGGTGCCCCGCTGCCGCCCCTCACTCGGGTGAACCCGGCCCGGGGAGGGGGCCGCCTGCCGCCGGTGGCGGCGGCCGCGATGCTCCGATGACGGCATGAGAACCGCCGTTGTCTGCGCGCTGCTGTGCGCCGCCACGCTCCTCGGACCGTCCGCCGCCGCATCGGCCCCGCAGGCACCGCCGCCCGCCGTCTCGGTGTCGGTCGCGGTGACCGACGGCGTCGACGACACCGAGGCCGGCAAACGGCTCGACTACCGCATCACGGTGCACAACCTGGGGCCCACCGACGTCCACCGGGCCCGCATCGAGCAGGAGATGCCGGCCACCACGACCTCCGCCACCGCACCCGGCGGCACCGTCGAAGGACGGGGCACCGGCGAGCAGAAGGTGATCTGGCGCTCCGATCTGCCCGCGCACGACATCCAGGTGTTCACCGCCACCGCCGTGCTCGGCGACCGCACCGATCTCACCACCACCGCGGCCCCCGGCAGCATGCGGGCCGCCGCGACGGTCTGTGTCTACGTCGGCGAATCCTTCGCGCCCACGGCCTGTTCGGGCGATCTCGACGACCTGCCGGAGACGCACCCGGAGCGTGGAGACGGCGACGGCTGGGTGTGGTGGGCGGTGGGCGCCGTGGCCGTCGCGCTGCTCGGGCCGGGTGTGGTGCGGGCGGTACGGCGGCGGGCCGCGGCCCGGCACTGAGCGCGGGCCGCGCGCCCGGTCACCCGTTGGCACCGGCCCCGCTCGCGGACGGCGGGAGTTCGCACTTGCCTGGGAGCAGGCCGCGGGGCGCGCCGGGGGCCCGGCCGAGCCAGGGGACGCAGACCGGATTGCCGCCAGGAAGGACCGCACCGATGTCAGCGAGCGCACCCGTACGCCCGGGCGGGCGGGTGCCGGCGGGGGAGCCGCCACCGCGCGGGCCGCGGACGCCCTGGCGGGGCCTGGCGGGCGGGGTGCTGCTGCTGGTGGGGGTGCTGCTGCTGCCGCTGGGGCTGGCCGCCGTCCGGGCGCGCGCCGAGCTGACCGAGACCGACGGCTATGTGGCGGCGGTGGCGCCACTGGCCGGGAACGCCGCCGTCCAGGAGGCGGTCGTCGGCGATGTGACCGACGGCGTGATGGCGCATGTCCGGCTCGACGGGCTGCTGAAGGCCGTACCCCGTGCCGAACGCCCGGCGGTGCGCCGCCACTTCACCCGCGGCATCCGCGAGTACGTGACCCGGCAGGTGCGGCAGGTCGTCACCGGCCGCGGCTTCCCGGCGATGTGGAACGGGGTGCACCGCACCGCCCACCGGACCCTGGACGGCAGTCTGACCGCGCCCGGCCGCTCCGCGGTCACGCTCGATCTCACGCCCGTCGTGGAGCGGGTCAGACATCAGCTGTCCCACAACGGCGTGGGGCTCGACCTCGTGCGCCAGGTGCCGCGGGCCGGGGTGCAGATCGTGCTGTTGAAGGCCCCGGACGTGCCGCGGGTCCGGGCGGCCTACGACCTGGTGCACACCGGGGCGCGGCTGCTGCCGCCGGCTGCGGCGCTGTTTCTGGCCGGCGGGCTGGTGCTCGTCCGGCGCCGCCGGCGGGCGCTGATCGGTGCCGGGGCGGGCTGTGCGGCGGCCGCCGCGCTGCTGGCCGTGGCGCTGGCGCTGCTCCGCCGCCGCACCCTGGACGCGCTGCCCGCCATGGTCTCCCGGCCCGCCGCGGGCGCCTACGCCGATGCCCTCACCGATCCGCTGCTCACCGGGGTCTGGCTGCTCATCGGCGCGGGCGCCCTGACCGCCGCACTGGCCGCGGGCGGACCGCCGGCGGCCCGGGCACTGCGCGCACGGCGGCCGGCCGCCCGTGTCGTCTAGGTGTGCTGACCCGCGCTCAGATCGCCAGCACCGTCTTGCCCTGGGCCCGCCCGCTGCGGCTGACCGCCAGGGCTTCCGGCGCCTCCTCCAGAGGGACCTCGCGGCCCACCAGGACCGTCAGCCGGCCCGCGTCGACCTGGCCGGCGAGGATCTCCAGCAGCTGCGGGGAGGGGCGGTTGACGAAGTTGAAGCCGCGGAGGTTGTGGTCGGTCAGCTCGTCCGCGTCGGCCGAGCCGATCAGCGAGACCGCGATGCCCCCGTCGCGTACGGTCCGGGTCAGCTTGGCGAACTCCTCGGGGCCACCGGTCATGTCGATCAGCACGTCGACGCCGTCCGGATGGGCCGCCAGCACCTGGTCGGCGACCGACCCCGCGGTGTGGTCGACGGTCTCCGCGGCGCCCAGCGTGCGCATCAGCTCCGCCTTGGCCGGGCGCGCGGTGGCGATCACCTCGGCGCCGCGGCCGGCCGCGATCTGGGTGGCGAAGGTGCCGACGCCGCCGGTCGCGCCGACGATCAGCACCCGTCTGCCCTCGCCGATCCGGGTCTCCTCCACCAGGTTGTAGGCGGTCATGCCGGCCGTCGGCAGCGCCGCGGAGGTGGCATAGGTGACGCTGCGGGCGGCGTGGGCGATGCGGTCCTCGTCGGCGAGGGCGAGTTCGCAGTACGAACCGCCGCCCCGCTCCGGCCGCTGGAACTGGCCGAACACCGCGTCGCCGATGGTGAACCGCCGTACCCCGGCGCCGATCGCGAGCACCTCGCCCGCCCCGTCCGTGCCCATGACCAGCGGGAAGGAGACCGGCAGGGCGTCCCCGAACATCCCGTCGGCGATCTTCCAGTCGATGGGGTTGAGTCCGGCGGCGGCCAGCCGCACCAGGACCTCACCGGGCCCTGGGTCGGGCTGTGGCAGATCCATGAGCTGCGGCTGTTCACCGAATGCGCTGACTGCTACGGCTCTCATGTGGCGTTCCCTTCCACCCTTCCGACCGGTGGCCGAAGTGGATCGTAAGCACGCCGGTGGGGCCGGATGCGGCAGGAGGGGAGGCGGTGCGGCGGAAGCAACTCTTACGGCCCCCCGGGCAGGGGCCGCCTGGCCCCGGGCCCGACGACCGGCGGCGCCGAGGCCCGCCCCGCCCGGTCCGGGCGGCCGGTCCGGGGGCGCGCCCGCGGCCGGCGCCGGGGCCCGACGGGCCGCCGGGCGGACCCAGCGTGGTGAATTCCCCGGCCCGCGAGGTCGCGGCGACGGAGGTTCCGGCAGCCGGACCCGGCAGCTCGGGTACACATGACGCCATGCGCGTTCTGGTGGTGGAGGACGAGGAGTTCCTCGCGGACATGATCGTCTCGGGGCTGCGCCGTGCGGAGCTCACGGTGGACATCGCCCACAACAGCCGTGCGGCGCTGGACAGGCTGCGGCGCGACGCCTACGACGTGCTCGTCCTGGACCGCGATCTGCCCGGCCTGCACGGCGACGAGATCTTCCGCTACGTGGTGGAACAGGGGCTGCCGACGCGGGTGTTGCAGCTCACCGCAGCCTGCCCGGCGCCCGGCCCCGATGGGCGCCACGAGCCCGGCGCCGACGACCGGCTGACCAAGCCCTTCGCGTACGAGGCGCTGCGCGACCGGGTGCTGGCGCTGGGCCGGCGCGCCCGCTCCGACCGACCGCCGGTGATCGAGCGGGCCGGAGTCCGCGTCGACACCGGGCGCCGGCTGGCCCTCCGCGACGGCCGCCCGCTGGCGCTGTCCCGCAATGAATTCGGCGTGCTGGAGGTGCTGCTGCGCGCCCAGGGCACGGTGGTCACCGGCGACGAGCTGATCGAGGAGGTGTGGGAGGAGCACCCCAGCTACCGCACCAACGCCGTACGCGTCACGCTCGGCACCCTGCGCGCCAAACTCGGCGACCCGCCGGTGATCGAGGCCGTACCGGGCGCGGGATACCGGATGGGCGACGGAGCGGAACCGGGCGGCGGAGGGGAGCCCGAACCGACGGCGGGCGCCCGCGGCTGAGCCGGTGCCCCGCTCCCCGCTGACGGTCCGGCTCCCCGCCCCCGCTGACGGTCCGTACCCCGGCCCCGGCCAGCGGTCCGGCCCCCGTCCCCACCCGATTGCGCGCATGACGGGTAGGGGCACGGACCCCGGGATTCAATGGCGCAATGATCCGGTTCGACTCCGTCACCAAGCGCTACCCCGACGGGACCACCGCCGTTGACGGCCTCTCCTTCGAGGTCGGCGAGGGTGAGCTGGTGACGCTGGTCGGGCCGTCCGGCTGCGGCAAGACGACGACCATGATGATGGTCAACCGGCTGATCGACCCCACCCACGGCCGGATCAGCGTCGACGGTGCCGACATCGCCGGCGTCGACCCGGTCCAGCTGCGCCGCCGGATGGGCTACGTCATCCAGCAGACCGGTCTCTTCCCGCATCGCACCGTCCTCGACAACACCGCCACCGTGCCCTTTCTGACCGGCTGGAAGAAGGCCAAGGCACGCGAGCGGGCCGCCGAACTCCTGGACCTGGTCGGCCTGGACCCCGGCGTCTACGGCTCGCGCTACCCCGAGCAGCTCTCCGGCGGCCAGCGCCAGCGGGTCGGGGTGGCCCGTGCGCTCGCCGCCGACCCTCCGGTGCTGCTGATGGACGAGCCGTTCGGCGCGGTCGACCCGGTCGTCCGCGACCGGCTGCAGAAGGAGTTCCTGCGGCTCCAGGCGACCATGCACAAGACGGTGCTGCTGGTCACCCATGACATCGAGGAGGCCATCCGGCTCGGCGACCGGATCGCGGTCTACGGGGCGGGCCGGATCGAGCAGTACGACACCCCCGCCGGCGTCCTCGGCGCCCCCGCCACCCCCTACGTCGCCGAATTCGTCGGCACCGACCGTGCGTTGAAGCAGCTCTCGGTCACCGCCATCGACCGCGCCGACCTCGAACGTCCGCCGTTCGCCCGGCTCGGCGAACCCGCCGCGGAGGCCATGACCCGGCTGCGGACCGAGGGCGCCCGCTGGGCGGTGGTGCTCGACGAGGAGGGCGAACTGCACGGCTGGGTGGGCACGGAGGAGCTGGTGGGAGCGGCCGGCACGGTCGCCGGCCACGCCCGCCGGATGGAGGCCTGGGTGCCGGTGACCGGCACCCTCAAGGATGCCTTCAGCGAGATGCTCCAGCACGACGCCGGCTGGATCGCGGTCCTGGACGGCCACCGCTTCCTGGGCGTCCTCACCCCGACCACGCTCCATGAGGCGCTGCGCCGCACCATCGGCAGGGGCGGACGAGGCGTCCCGCGGGAGCGGGACGAGGTGGATTCGGTGCCTACGCAATGAGGGGCGCGGCGGGAGCCGTGGGAGGAGGAGCCCGGGAAGGACCGGTCGTTTCACGTGAAACGTGCCGCGCCGTGCTCCGCCGTCCCCGCCATGCCATGCCGTGTCGCCGCCCCCGTAAGCCGCCCCCCGGTCAGCCCTTCGGCAACAACCCCTTGGACTCAAGGTAGTTGCGGGCCACGTCCGCCGGCAGCCGCCGCCAGCTGTCCACCTGCTCGTTGAGGTACGCCAGATCGGCGGTGGTGAGGACCTTGCTGAGGCGGTTGAGCGCGGCGGCCGCACGGGCGCTGCCCGCGCGGGAGCGGTTGACGACCGGGAGGACGTAGTCGGCGTTCTGCAGCTTCTTGTCGTCGGTGAGCAGCACCAGACCGAACTGGTCGAGGGTGGCATCGGTGCTGGTGGTCAGCACCATCTGGTCCTGCCCGTTCTGGACGGCCTGCTTGGCGGGCGTGGTGCCGACGCCCTTCGGGTCGATGGCGGCGATGTCGATCCCGTACGTCTTCTTCAGCCCCGGCGCACAGAACGGCCGCTGGACGCACTCGTCGCCCGCCGCAAGACGCACCGGCAGTGTGGACCGGCCCAGGTCGCTGAGGGTCTTGAGATGGTGCTTGCGGGCGTAGGCGGCGCTCACCGCGAAGGCGTTCTGGTCGACGGCCCGGCCGGGCGAGAGCGCCGTCAGACCGCGGGCGCCGGCGAGCCGGCGCAGCGCGGCCATGGTGACGCCGAGGTCGGGCGAGGCGACCGGGGCCGCCTTGGAGCCCTTGTTCTTGGCGTTGAGCCAGTCCGCGAAGGTCGCGGCGTACTCGGGGACGACATCGATCTGCCCGGCCTCCAGGGCGGGTTCGTACAGCTCACGGTTGCCGACGGTGACGAGATGGGTGCGGTAGCCGGCGTGGTTGAGCAGGGCCGCGTACATCTGCGCGAGCAGCTCGCTCTCGGTGAAGCCGGCCGAGCCGATGGCCAGGTCATGGCTGTCGCCGGGGGAGGCGGTGATCGCGGACCGGGTCTCCAGGGAGGGCCCGCTGGTGCAGGCCGCGAGACCGAAGGCGGTGATACCGAAGGCGGTGAGGACCCCGAGGACCGTCGCGGCGGCCCTCACCGGGCCCGCCCCCGCACCCACCCCGGCGCGCACCGCTGCACCAGCTCGAAGGCCGCCTCCATCAGCAGGGCGAACACCGCCACCAGCACCGCACCGGCGACCACCTGCGGGGTGCTGGCCAGGTTGAACCCGGCGGTGATGATCCGGCCCAGCCCACCGCCGCCGACCAGCGCGGCGAGCGTGGCCGTGGCCACCAGCTGGACCGCGGCGATCCGGATGCCGGTCAGGACGAGGGGAAAGGCGAGCGGCACCTCGACCCGCCGTACCAGCTGCACGCCGGTCATCCCCATGCCGCGCGCGGCCCGCACCACGCTCTGGTCCACCTCCCGCATCCCGACGTACGCATTGGTGAGCAGCGGCGGAATGGCGAACAGCACCAGCGCGATGATCGTCGGCCACTGACCGTACCGTCCGAGCGGGGTGAGCAGCAGCAGGACCAGAACGGCGAAGGTCGGCACCGCTCGGCCGACGTTGGCCAGATTGACGGCCAGCGCGCCGCCGCGCCCGAGGTGACCGAGGGTCAGCGCGACCGGCAGCGCGATCAGGGCGCTGATGACCAGGCAAGCGAAGGTGAGCACCAGGTGCTGTTCGAGGCGGTGCCAGACGCCGTTCTCGCCGGACCAGTGGGCGGCGGTGGTCAGCCAGGCCCAGACCGCCGCGAGGGTGTTCATGTCCGCCGCCCGACGGCCGCGGCCGGCCGGGTGCCTCCCGTGGTGGCCCGGCTCCGCACCCGCCCCCGCCGGCTCGCCCGGCGCCACGGCGTGAGCAGCCGTTCCGCACCGAGCAGCAGCAGATCCAGGACGACCGCGATGAGCACGCAGAGCACGGACGCGGTGAGCACCTGCGCCTTGAAGAAGGAATTCATGCCGGCGTAGATGAGGTTGCCCAGCCCGCCGTACCCGACGATCGCACCGACGGTGGTGAGCGCGACCGCGGAGACCGTGGCGATCCGCAGCCCGGCCATCGCGGCCGGCACGGCCAGCGGCAGCTCCACGGTCAGCAGTTGGCGCATCGGCCCGTAGCCCATACCGCGGGCGGCTTCCCTGGCCTCGGCGGGGACGCCCTCCAGCCCCGCCAGGATGTTCCGGACCAGCAGCGTCAGGGAGTACAGGGCGAGACCGACCACGACGAGGGTGGCGGACAGCCCGTAGACCGGCAGCAGCAGCGAGAACATCGCCAGCGACGGGATCGTGTAGATCACCGTGGTGATGCCGAGCACCGGCCCGGCCGTCCAGCGCCGACGCCGGGCCAGCAGCGCCAGCGGGACCGCGATCACCAGCCCGAGCGCCACCGAGACCACCGTCAGCTGGAGATGCTGGGCGACCGCGTCGAGCAGGATCTGCCGACGGGTACGCAGATAGTCGCCGCAGATCCAGTCGTTTCGGGCCAGGCAGTCGTCCGGAGGCGGTGCGGTCACGGTACGAGTCCACCCCGGCGGGCGCGGAGTGTCGCGGCGGACGCGTCCGATCGGGGTGGCCGCGGACGACCGCCGCCGCCCGGCGCACAGCCCGTCCCCCTCGCCTCCTCACCTCGCGTACACACCCCACGTATACACCGCGTGTGTACTGCCTATGTATAGTCGCCTGCGAGTCCCTTCGACCGCCGTGAGCGCGGGTCGGCGCGGCGCGGCCGTGCCCGTACGCGCCGGCTTCGCCCTGCCCGGAACGCAGGTCACGGGCTCGCCGGCCGCCGTCCGCACCCGAGGAGAGACCCGCATGCCGAAGCAGAATTCCGCGGCCCGCCGCACGTCCATAGCCGGGCTGCTGACGGCCACGTCCCTGGTCCTGGCCCTCAGCGGCTGCGCCTCCTACGACGTCACCGCCCCGGCCGACGCCCGCGCCGAGGCGCCGGCGGCCGAGGGGAAAGCGAAGGACGCCCGGCTCGCCGCGGCCGGGGACGCGAAGCACCGAAACGGCGCGAAGAGCGGCCGGAAGACCGCGGACGCGGGCGGCGACGAGGTCGACTGCCGCAAGGCCAAGTGCGTCGCCCTCACCTTCGATGCGGGCCCCAGCGAGAACACCAGCCGCCTGCTGGACATCCTCAAGCGGGAGAAGGTGCATGCGACGTTCTTCATGCTCGGCAAGAACCACATCGAAAAGCGCCCCGCCGAGGTGAAGCGGATCGACGCCGAGGGCCATGAGCTGGCCAACCACACCTGGTCGCACCAGATCCTCACCGACATCAAGCCCGAAACGGCCTGGCGCGAGATCTCCCGCGTCCAGGAGGCGGTCCGCAAGATCACCGGCAAGTCGCCCCGGCTGATGCGCCCGCCGCAGGGCAGGACCGACAAGAATGTCTCCAAGATCAGCAAAGAACTCGGCGTGGCCCAGGTCCTGTGGAGCGTGACCGCCAAGGACTACGAGACCAACGACTCGGCGCTGATCACCAAGCGGGTGCTGGAACAGACCGAGCGCGACGGCATCATCCTGCTGCACGACATCTACCGCGGGACCGTGCCCGCCGTCCCCGGCATCCTCAAGGAGCTGAAGAAGCGCGGCTACACGGTGGTCACGGTCTCCCAGCTGCTCTCCCCGGCGAAGCCGCAGCCGGGGATGGTCTACCGGCCGTAGTGCACGGCAGGGGGCTCGCGTCGCGATGCCCGCCCCGCCGCGCACGGCCGACGCCGATGAGCCGCCGCCGGTCACTGCGTCCCGGCCCCGGCCGCGCCGGTCCGCCCCACCGGCCTTGTGTCGCGCAGCCGTTGGGCCACCAGAGCCCGCCCGGCCACCGGTGACCACTCCGCCCCGTGCCCCTGTTGCGTACGCGCCATGAGGTCGCTCCCTGGTGTGCGACACGGGCCATGCGCCCCGACGGGAAGCGCGGGTACCCGCGGCAGGGTCGATCATGCGGCGGCGCCACCACGCACAGCAGGGGCGCCGGATCACTCCGGCGCCCCTGCTCAGGTCCCTGCGCTAGGCAGGCGCTCAGCACACCTGCGGCTCACCCCCGCGGGCGCTCCGCCTCCACCCGCCGGCGTCCCTTGTCGTCGGTCGGGGCCGGTGACTTGGACGGCCCGGTCTGCGGCCCCGCGGCACCGCCCTTGCCCGCTGCCGGCTTGCGCGGCGGGGAGACGGCCTGGGTGTCCTGCGGGAACGTCAGCTGCTGGCTCTGCCACTCCAGGGCCGGTACGACCTCGCGCCGCCAGGTCGTGAACTGGTGGCTGCCCTGCGGCAGGATGATCGAGTCGACCGTCATCGGCGACTTGGCCGCATGGAGGAAGTTCATCGTGGCGCCGTAATCCGCCTCGCCCTTGCGGCTGCTGGCCACCAGCGCGGAGATCTGCGGGGTGGGCAGGTGCTTCATCCGCCACAGCAGATCGTGCTCGCGCTCGCGCTTGGCGCCCTCCGGACCCGGGCCGAAGAGGCTGCCGGTGGTCAGGTCGTCCTTGATCGCGTAGTCACCCGAGAGCGAGACCGCCGAGGTGTAGACCTTCGGGTTGCGCATCGCCAGCTGGAGCGAGCAGGTGCCGCCGGACGAGTACCCGAACGCGCCCCAGGCACTGGGGTCGTGGCCCACCCGGTAGGTCGCCTTCATGGCGTCCGGCAGGTCCTTGGTGAAGAAGGTCTCGGCCTGCGGCCCGCCCGGCACGTCCACACACTCGGTGTCCCGCGGCGGCGCGATCGTCGGCCGGACCATCACGATCACCGTCGGCTGCATCCGGCCCTGCGAAATCAGCTTGCCCGCGTTCTGCGGCACCTGGAGGTGCTGGGCGAGGTTCATGATTCCGCCGGGGTAGCCGCTGATGACGACCATGACGGGGAACCGCTGACGGCGGTACTGCTGCTGGAAGTACTGCGGCGGCAGATAGACGAAGCCGGGGTTGATGGCCCGCGTGCGGCGGCCGATGATCCGTACGGACTCGACCTTGCCCACCTGGTTCGCGGGCCCCTTGGGGAGTCCGGACACGCGGTCGAGGCCCTGCGGACCTGCGGGCTGGATCAGCCCGCCCTTCATGTTGCCGACCGAGGCGTACTGACCGCCTCCCTGGCTCACGGACACCGGGGCCTTGTCATTGTTGCCCAGCAGCTCGTCCCAGTTGCCGTAGAACTCGAAGTTCGTGTTCACGGCGAGGGCGAGCGCGCACACGATCGACAGCTGGGTGACCGCGATGGCTCCGAGTCTGCCCAGGACGGGGCCCACCCCGCGCCGCGACAACCGGGGCCAGAGCCACACCGTGGCGGCCACACTCGCCACCGCCAGCACGATCACCGTGTACTCGAGCGACTGACTGGTCAGCCCCATGCGCCCACATCTCCCGTCACCCGCGAAAGGGTTCTTGCCTTCTTCCGGCCGCCTTAGGCACAACGTGCGGCTCAGGACAATGGTCACCGGAGAAGATGGGCACACCTGCGCATCGGATACGTGAACGACCCAGTTCTTACCTCGCTCTTGCCACATCGTTTCCGCGGCGTGATGTGGGGAGAGGGACGACGGTGCCCGCGACGCCGGAGCGGGTGAGCCGCGCGCAGGGTGCGGGGACAACGAAGAGCCCAGGTCAGCGGGTGGTTCGGGGCCGTGGCACGGACGCCGTGGCACGGACGCGCACGGACCGGGCGACCGCTCCCACCCCTGCAAATCCCGCCACTTCACACTTGGCCGAATCAATTCCCCTTCCCCCTACGGCCCTTGGCCACACATGGCGGTCCGTCGTGGCACCAAAGGGCAGTTAGGCCGCATGACACCCCATTTGCGAACAGCTCGGGATCGGGGGGCTTCACGTGGCATCCGGCACCCGTGATGAACGGCGAAGGAACAATTCGGGGCAGGCCAAGACGGCCCGTCAGGACTGCCGAACGGCTCGTCCGTCCGACCGGGCAACCCCGTACGCAGGGCGAACGCGGCGACGACCCACTGGCCGAAACCAGTCGCCCCCGCAACACCCCCGGATGGCCCACCACACAAGGCGCGGGGTCCCACGACGAGGCCGGTCCCGGCCGCTACTCTTACGTATCCGTCCTGGTCAGGGACATGTCTGTGCTTCACGGACAAACGCCGCACCCACCACACGCAAGAGAGGTTCGCCGATGGGCATTCGGAGTCTGCTGCGCAACGCTTTCGGTCGCTCCAAGGCGACCCGCGAAGAAACCGGCGCGGCCCCGAGCGGCGCCGCCAAACCGGAGTCCGCGACCATCCCCGAGGCCCGCGAGGAGTCCACCCCGGCTCCTGCCACCCCGGCCCCGGAGGCCGAGGTCCCGGCCGCCCGGACGGCTCCCACGGAGCCCCCGGCCACCGACCCGGCTCCGGCGACCCCGACGCTGCCGGCCCAGGGCACCCGGCCCGATGTGGCGGAGCGCGCGGCGGAGACCTCCGCGGCACGGGAGGAGTCCGCCGTACGGGACGAGGCCGAGGTGCGGGCCCGGGCCGAGGTGCGGGACGAGCCTGCGGCGGAGTCCCTCGCGACGGCCGAGCCGGCTGCCGTGGAGGCGGTCGAAGCCGCTGACGCGTCCTCCGACTCCTCCTCGGACACCGTCGCCGACCTCGTGAGCCAGGCCTTCGACAACCCGGCGCCGGCGGTGGCCGCCGAGCCGACCGCCGAGGCCACCGACACCGCCGCACCGACGGCTGAGGCGGAGGCCGAGGCCGCGGAGGCAGCGGCGGAAGCGGAGCCGGAGCCCGTAGCAGCGGAGGCCGAGCCCGAGCCGGTCGCCGCGGCCGCCGAGCCGGAGCCGGTCGCCGCGGCCGCCGAGCCGGAGCCCGCGAGCGCGCCCAAGACGAAGATCGTCACCGAGTCCGAGCCCGAGCCCGCAGCAACGGCCGTCGCAGAGCCGGAGCCCGAGCCCGAGGCAACGGCTGAAACCGCCCCCGCCCCCGAGGCGAAGCCGGCCCCCGTAGCCGCCGCGGCGACCGACACAAAGGCCGCCGACACAAAGGCCCCCGCCACGCCCCCCGCTCTCGACGGCCTCGTCAGGTCCGCGGCCGCCGTGCTGGACAAGCACGGCCTCACCACCCAGCGCGCCGTCGTCTACCTGGTCCTCGACCGCTCCGGCTCGATGCGCAACTACTACAAGGACGGCACCGTCCAGAACCTCGCCGAGCAGGCCCTCGGCCTCTCCGCCCGGTTCGACGAGGCCGCCACGGTCCCCGTCACCTTCTTCTCCACCGACATCGACGGCACCGCCGACCTCGACCTCACGAACTACGAGGGGCGCATCGCGGAGCTGCACGCCGGCCTCGGCCACATGGGCCGTACGAACTACCACTGGGCCATCAACGCCGTGGTCGAGCACTACAAGAAGTCCGGCTCCACCGCGCCGGCCTTCGTCATCTTCCAGACCGACGGCGCCCCGACCTCCAAGCCGGCCGCCGAGAAGGCGCTCTGCGAGGCGGCCGGGCTCCCCATCTTCTGGCAGTTCCTCGGCTTCGGTGACCCGGACGCCAAGGGCTTCGACTTCCTCCGGAAGCTCGACGACCTGACCGTCCCGGAGCGGCGGGCCGTCGACAACGCCGGCTTCTTCCACGCCGGCCGCGATCCCCGCAGCCTCTCCCACGACGAGCTCTACCAGCAGCTCATGGTCGAGTTCCCCGAGTGGCTCGCCGAGGCCCGCGGCGCCGGCATCCTCAAGGACAGCTGACGCCCGCGCTCCGCTCACGACACCTCACCGGCCGCGGCCGGGCCCCCCGGCCCGGCCGCGGCCGCTGTCATGAGCCCACCCCCTCGCCCCGGCTCCGCGGCCGCACGAGAGGCGAGCCCCCGCCCCGCTACCTACGCTGAATGGGTGACAAGCCCCGTGTGATCCGGTTGCTCCGGTGTGGGCGGCGAGGTGGTCGGGGTGGCCCTACAGCCGAGCGAGGCCGGTCGTGATGCGTGACGCGAGCCAAGAGGGAGCCGCCGCCGGTGCTCCCGGGCCCAGTACTCCCAGCTGGGCGGTGCCGGCACCGCCCGATCCGCGGCGCTGGTGGGGGCTGGTGGTGATCGCGATTGCGCAGCTCATGGTGGTGCTGGACGCCACGATCGTGAACATCGCGCTGCCGTCGGCCCAGCGGGACCTGGGGATATCGGACGCGAACCGGCAGTGGGTGATCACGGCGTACACGCTCGCGTTTGGCGGGCTGCTGCTGCTCGGCGGGCGGATCGCCGACCTGGTGGGGCGGAAGCGGACGTTCATGATCGGTCTGGTCGGGTTCGCGGTCGCGTCCGGGCTGGGCGGTGCGGCCACCGGCGCCGGGCTGCTGTTCGGGGCGCGGGCGCTGCAGGGCGCCTTCGCGGCGTTGCTGGCGCCGTCCGCACTGTCGTTGCTGACCACGACGTTCACCATCGGGAAGGAACGCAGCAAGGCCTTCGGTATCTACGGGGCCATCGCGGGCGGCGGCGCGGCCATCGGGCTGATGGCCGGCGGGCTGCTGACCGAGTACCTGACCTGGCGCTGGTGCCTGTATGTGAACGTGCCGGTCGCGGTGATCGCCTTTGCCGGCGCTGCCGTGTTCCTGCGCGACAAGCCCGAGCGGGACCGCGTCCACCTGGACGTTCCCGGTGCGATGCTGGGCTGCGGCGGCCTGGTCGCGATCGTCTACGCATGCAGCGAGGCGCAGCCGCGGGGCTGGGGTGACGGGCTGGTCGTCGGGCTGCTGGCCGGCGGCGTGCTGCTGCTGAGCGTCTTCGCGTGGTGGCAGACCCGGGCCCGCCATCCCCTGTTGCCCTTGCACATCGTGCGCAACCGGAATCGCGGGGGCGCCTTCCTGACCATGGGCCTGGCGGTCATCGCGCTGTTCGGGATGTTCCTGTTCATGACCTACTACCTGCAGACCGTGCTCGGGTACTCCCCGGTGAAGACCGGACTGGCCTTCCTGCCGATGGTGGCGGCGATCGTCGTCGGTTCGACGCAGATATCGGCGCGGCTGCTGCATCGCATCCCGCCGCGGTTCCTGATGGTCCCGGGGGCGCTGCTGGCCGCCGTGGGGCTCTTCACGCTGAGGTTCCTGACGGCCGCGCCCGCCTATGTCTCGCATGTGCTGCCGGCCATGCTTCTCGTCGGTCTCGGCATGGGTCTGACCTTCATGCCGGTGATGGCGACGGCCACCTCCGGGGTGGCGCCGCACGACTCCGGTGTCACCTCCGCGACGGTCAACACCGCGCAGCAGGTGGGCGGTTCGATCGGGACGGCGCTGCTGAACACCATCGCGACCTCGACAAGTGCGACCTTCATCGCGAGCCGGCTGGCGGCCGCGGCCCGCCGGACCACCGGCCCCGGGCTCACCCCGGCGGTGCGCGACGGGATCGTGAAGAGCGGGGTGGTGCACGGGTTCACCGTCGCCATCGGGGTGGGTTCGGCCATCATGCTGCTGGCCGCCCTCGTCGCCGGGCTGATGGTCAACGGCCGGGCCCCGAAGCAGGGCCCGATGCCGGCGGCGGACAGCGCGGAGTCGGCGGACGCCGCGGTGTGAGGGCGGGGCCCGGCAGCGCCGGGGCCGACCGGGCGGGGGCCCGCCGGACGGTGCGACTGCCCGCTGAGCGCCGGCCGCGGCGCGACGCCGGCGAAGGCTCATCGGCCCCGGAAAAGCCCGCGCGGGCACCCCCACCCCGTCCAGTACGATATTGACGTTCCGTAAAGCAAATCCTCACTCACCGTAGCGACTTGGGAGCAGCCGGCAATGGCTCGACACCTCATCACCAGCGCCCTTCCGTATATCAACGGGATCAAGCACCTGGGCAACATGGTGGGGTCCATGCTCCCGGCCGATGTGTACTCCCGCTATATGCGGCAGCGCGGGCACGACGTGCTCTACATCTGCGCGACGGACGAGCACGGGACCCCCGCCGAGCTGGCGGCGAAGGACGCGGGGCAGTCGGTCGACGCCTTCTGTGCCGAGCAGCACGACAAGCAGAAGGCGATCTACGAGGGCTTCGGGCTCGACTTCGACTACTTCGGCCGGAGCTCCTCCCGGGAGAACGTGGAGCTCACGCAGCACTTCGCGCGCAAGCTCCACGAGAACGGCTTCATCGAGGAGCGGGCGATCCGCCAGGTCTTCTCCGTCACCGACGACCGCTTCCTGCCGGACCGCTACATCGTCGGCACCTGCCCGCACTGCGGCTACGACAAGGCGCGCGGCGACCAGTGCGAGAACTGCACCCGGGTGCTCGACCCGACCGATCTGATCGACGCCCGCTCGGCGATCAGCGGCAGCGGCGAGCTGGAGGTGCGGGAGACCAAGCACCTCTTCCTGCTCCAGTCGAAGCTGCAGCACGAGGTCGAGGGCTGGCTGGACGGCAACGGCAGCAAGGAGTGGCCGACGCTGGCCTCCTCCATCGCGCACAAGTGGCTGACCGAGGGCCTGCAGGACCGGGCGATCACCCGCGACCTGGACTGGGGCGTTCCGGTGCCGGCCGATGTGTGGCCCGAGCTGGCGGCCGAGGGCAAGGTCTTCTACGTGTGGTTCGACGCGCCGATCGAGTACATCGGGGCGACGAAGGAGTGGGCGGACGCCGTCTCCGACGACAGCCGCGACTGGAAGTCGTGGTGGTACGAGGCCGACGACGTCCGGTACACGGAGTTCATGGCCAAGGACAATGTGCCGTTCCACTCCGTGATGTTCCCGGCGACGCAGCTGGGCACCCGCGAGCCGTGGAAGAAGGTCGACTTCCTCAAGGCCTTCAACTGGCTGAACTACTACGGCGGGAAGTTCTCCACCTCCCAGCGGCGCGGCATCTTCACCGACGCGGCACTGGAGCTGCTGCCGGCCGACTACTGGCGCTACTTCCTGATCGCCAACGCCCCGGAGTCCGACGACACCTCCTTCACCTGGGAGCTGTTCTCGTCGTCGGTCAACAAGGACCTGGCGGACACCCTCGGCAACTTCGTCAACCGTGTGCTGTCGTTCTCGCGGAAGCGGTTCGGCGACGAGGTGCCCGCGGGCGCCGAGGCCGGTGCCGCCGAGCAGAAGCTGGGCGCGGAGATCGCCGGACTGCTGGCGGAGTACGAGGGCCACATGGACGCCCTCCAGTTCCGCAAGGCCTCGGCCTCGCTGCGTGCCCTGTGGAGCGCGGGCAACTCCTACCTGGAGGAGAAGGCCCCGTGGCTGGAGATCAAGACGGACAAGGACGCGGCGGCGCTGACGCTGCGGACGGCGATGAACCTGATCCATCTGTACGCGGTGGTCTCCGAGCCGTTCATTCCGGCCTCGGCCAAGGCGATGCGGGACGCGTTCGCCCTGGAGAACGACACCGCGGTGTGGGTCTCCCCGCAGGAGGCCGAGGCACTGGCCTCGGTACCGGCCGGGACGCCCTTCACCGTCCCGCCGGTGCTCTTCGCGAAGATCACCGAGGAGGACCTGGAGTCCTACCGCGCACGCTTCGGCGGCGCGGAGCAGTAGGCCTCCCCGCACCCGAGCACCTGCGCCCGTCCGGCCCTTGCGGCCGGGCGGGCGCCTGCATGTACGGCCGCAAGGGCCGGCGAGCCCGCCCCGGCTCACGGCCGGGTCGGCGGTGACACATACACGCTCAGCGGCTCCACGCCCGGCACCCGCCGCAACGGCAGCGGCCGCCAGCCACGGGCGTAGGCGGGCGGCTTGTCACCGGTGCGCACCAGGACGGCGGCCGGGCGGTGTGCCCCCAGCCGGGCCAGTGCGGCGGGGCTGATGCCGGCGTCATGGCCGTACGGCTGACGGGACGCACAGCCCACCTGATACGCCACCCGTACCGCCTCCTCGCCGCTGACCACACACGGCGGCCGTAGCCCGGCCGCGCGCAGCATCCCGGCGATCCGGCCGATACCGGCCTGTGCCCGCGCGGTGCTCTGCACCATCTTGTGCACGATCACCAGCTGCACCGCCTCATGGCCGAGCAGCACGAGAACGAGGGCGGCCACCGCCCAGGCGTGCCCGCGGCGCGGCAGCCGGGTCAGCCAGTACAGGAACCAGGCGGCTGGCATCAGCAGCAGGGCGTAGGCCGGCAGCAGGAAGCGCGGAGCGGCGTAGTCCACCGTCAGGAGGTAGGGGGCGGCGAGGCAGAGGCCGGCCAGCGCCGCCATGACGAGCGGGGCCGGTCCGTACCGGTGCACAGGACCGGCGGAGTCGCGCAGACGCACCCCGGCCCACGCCGGACGGCAGCGGTACAGCGCCTCGGCCGAACCGGAGCCGTCGGCCGGGACGGTGGGTCCCCGGAGTCCGGCCGGCGGGACGGGGGCCAGTCCGAGCGGGTGCCGGTCGTCGCGGCGCGCGGGCGGCCACACCGGCCCGTAGCCGAGCAGCGCGCCGCCGGAGTCGCGGGCGCGCAGCGCCGCCCAGACGGCTCCGATGACCGCCAGCGGCAGCACGAACCACCACACCGCGGCCAGCGGGTGGTCCCACGCCAGATGGCAGGGGCGGCAGAGCGTCTTTCCCTGGAGCGCCCGGGCATGGTCGTCGAAGGACAGATGCCAGCCGAGGCCGCCCTGGATCCGCGCGGCCTGCCGCAGCCGGGCGAGGAGCCCGCCGTAGGACAGATATGCCTCCGCGACCCACTCCGCGCACCCCAGAGCCAGACCGGCCAACAGCCCCACCAGCACGGTGGGGCGCCGCCATGTCGGTACGCACAGCGCCGCGGCGAACAGCGGCACGACCAGCCACACGGCGTCGGTGGGGCGCATCAGCGCGGCCAGCGCCACCGCGGCGGCCATCCCCACCGCCGCGCCCCGCCCGGCACGGGGCGCCAGTTGGCGGGACGGCTTCCGTACGGCCCGCAGGAAGCAGCCGGTGGCGGCGAGCGCGGCATAGGCGACCCACAGGTTGGGCATCGCCTGCGGGCCGTAGAAGAGCGTGACCCACAGACCGGCGAAGAGCGCGCCGCCCAGGGCCGGTACAGGGGCGGGCAGCAGGCGCCGCCAGACGCACAGGCTGAGCAGCAGTCCGGCGCCGGAGAGCACCGCCAGATAGCAGTGCAGCACGGGTGCCGAGGTCGTCAAGGTGGCGGCCGGGGCGAGCAGGAAGGAGACCCCCCGGGCCCGCGGGGCACTGAAGAACGCGGCCGGCCGGTGGGGGTCGACCTGGCTGACGTAGACCGCCTCGTCCCATCCCAGGCCGGGGGTGGCGAGGGCCGAGTAGAGCAGGCAGGCGGTGAAGACGACGGCGACGGCGGCGAGCCACCACAGGTCACGGGCCGGGCCGGAGCGCACCGCACGGGCTCTCGGCTCCAGGCCGGACATCGCGGAGAGGAGGCTGGCTTGCTGCATGGGCACCAGACTGCGGGCGGCGCCGGGGCCCGGCCACACGGGTGGAGCGGTCGGGGCACCCGGGCGGAGCCGTGGGGGCACCCGGGCGGAGCCGTGGGGGCACCCGGCCCGCGCCGCAGGCCCGCCCGCACCGTCCGTCGTCTGCCCTGTCCGTGGTCGCCCGCCCGCACGCGCCACGGGGCCTTGCACAGGCGAGGGGCGGCGTTTCACGTGAAACGCCGCCCCTGAGCCTGCCGGGGGTCTCTGCCCCGGGTCGTGCCTACTTCACCTGCGGCTTGCGGATCGAGAGGTGCAGCTCCTTGAGGCGCGCCTCCTCGACCTCGCTCGGAGCGCCCATGAGCAGGTCCTGGGCGTTGCCGTTGAGCGGGAAGGCGATGGTCTCGCGGATGTTGGGCTCATCGGCCAGCAGCATCACGATGCGGTCGACGCCGGGGGCGATGCCACCGTGCGGCGGGGCGCCGAACTTGAAGGCGCGGAGCATGCCGCCGAACTCGGCCTCGACGGTCTCCTTGTCGTAACCGGCGATCGAGAAGGCCTTGTACATGACCTCGGGCTCGTGGTTACGGATCGCGCCGGAGGACAGCTCGGTGCCGTTGCAGACGATGTCGTACTGCCAGGCCAGGATGTCCAGCGGGTCCTTGGTCTCCAGCGCCTCCAGGCCGCCCTGCGGCATGGAGAAGGGGTTGTGCGAGAACTCGATCTTGCCGGTGTCCTCGTCCTTCTCGAACATCGGGAAGTCGACGATCCAGCAGAAGCGGAACTCGCCCTCGACGAAGTGGCCGGCGCGCTTGGCGGCCTCGACCCGCACCGCGCCCATGATCTTGGAGACCTCGTCGAACTCACCGGCGCCGAAGAAGACGGCGTGGCCGGGCTTGAGGTCCAGGGCGACGACCAGCGACTTGATGTCGTCCTCGGTGAGGAACTTGGCGATCGGGCCGGTGAGGGCGTTGTCCTCACCGACGCGGACCCAGGCCAGGCCCTTGGCGCCCTGCTGGACGGCGAAGTCGCCCAGCTGGTCGAAGAACTTGCGCGGCTGGTCGCCGGTGTCCGGCACGGCCAGGGCGCGGACGTGCTTGCCGGCGAAGGCCTTGAAGCCGGAGCCCTCGAAGACGTCGGAGACATCCACCAGCTCCAGCTCGGCGCGCAGGTCCGGCTTGTCGGAGCCGTACTTGAGCATCGCCTCGCGGAACGGGATGCGCGGGAAGGGCGAGGTGACCGTGCGGCCGTTGCCGAACTCGGTGAACAGCTCGGTCATCAGCTGCTCGACGGGCTGGAAGACATCTTCCTGCTCGACGAAGCTCATCTCGACGTCGAGCTGGTAGAACTCGCCCGGCGAGCGGTCCGCACGGGCGTCCTCGTCGCGGAAGCAGGGCGCGATCTGGAAGTAGCGGTCGAAGCCGGCGATCATCAGCAGCTGCTTGAACTGCTGGGGGGCCTGCGGCAGCGCATAGAACTTGCCGGCGTGCAGGCGGGAGGGGACCAGGAAGTCGCGGGCGCCCTCGGGGGACGTCGCGGACAGGATCGGGGTCGCCATCTCGTTGAAGCCGAGGGCCACCATCTTGTGACGGATGGCGGAGATGACCGCGGTGCGCAGCATGATGTTGCGGTGCATCCGCTCGCGGCGCAGGTCGAGGAAGCGGTACTCCAGGCGGCGCTCTTCGTTGACGCCGTCGTCCGCGTTGATCGTGAAGGGGATCTGCTCGGCGGCGCCGAGCACCTCGACCTCGGAGACCTCGATCTCGATCTCGCCCGTCGGCAGCTCGGGGTTGATGTTGTCGGCGCCGCGCGCGCTGACCTTGCCGTCGATCCGGACGACGGTCTCCTTGGTCAGGGAGCCGAGGGCCTCGTTGGCCGGGGTGCCGGGGCGGGCGACGAGCTGGACCAGACCGTAGTGGTCGCGCAGATCGATGAAGAGGATGCCGCCCAGGTCACGTCGATTGTGCAGCCAGCCGCTGAGGCGGACGTCGGTGTCGACGTCCGCGGCTCGGAGCTCGCCGCAGTTGTGGGACCGGTACCGATGCATCGCTCATCCAAGTCGTCGCGAGGTCGAGGTGAGGAGTTGGGAGAGGGAGAGGAAAAGGAGTACGGGCGCGGATGCCCGGTCGCTCTCCCCGTGGATCACCCGAAAGGCCACCCCAGGATTGACATAACCGCTCCAGGTTACCGTCCCGGTCCGCGCGCCTTCGTTGACATATACGCATCAGCGCCACGCGGCCCGGGAGCGGGCGCCCCGACTGGGACGATGGTCACGTCCAGCTCACTGGTCGGGCCGCGCCAAACGCCCATAAAGTGAGGCAATGCGCACCGAGGATCTCCTGGCCGCCATCGCGACCGGCCTGTGGCGCTGGGACAACGCATCGGGACGGGTGACCCTCGACGCCGAAGCTGCCCGGCTGCTGGGGCTGCCCCCCGTCCCTGTGGAGCTGTCCGAGGCCGCGGCGCGTTCGCGTTTCCATCCCGTCGACTTCGCCGAGATCAACGGGGTCGTGCAGCTCGCGGTCGCCGAGGAGACGCTGGCCGAGGCTCGGCTGCGCATCGTCGACGAACGCGGGCGGGTGCAGCGCATCGTCCGCTCCCGCTCCCGTCCCCGGGTCGTCGACGGCGGCTTCGAGCTGGTCGGAACCCTCCAGGAGGTGCCGGAGCCGCAGCCCGGGACCTCGGCCGCGCACACCCCGATCACCGGCGACTGGCGGCGTTCCCGCGAGGCATTCCTGCTGGACGCGGGCCGGGCGCTGGCCGAGGCCCGGTCCACCGCCGAGGTGCTGCGGGTCGCGGCGGGGCTGTCCATGCCCGGGTTCATGCCGGACGGGCTGGCGGTCTTCGGCATCGAGGGCGACCGGCTGTCGGTCATCGGCCACCACGGTCCCCACGGCGAAGAGGAACGGCCGTCCGCCGGCACGGCGCTGGCCGACGACCATCCGGCCGCCGAGGTCGTCCGCACCGGCCGGGCCCTCTATCTGCCCACCCCCGAGGAGTACAGCCGCCGTTACCCCACCGCATGGCCGGTGGCCGCGCCCTTCCGGCGTACGTCCTGGGCGTTCGTGCCCCTGGTGAACGCGGGCCGGACGATCGGCGCCTGGATGGCGGCGTTCACCCAGCCGGTGGCCTTCACGCCCGATGAGCGCTCGGTGCTGACCACCGTCGCCCGGATGCTGGCCCAGGCGCTGGCCAGGGCCGGGATGCAGGAGGAGCAGCAGGAGCTGGCGCTGGGACTGCAGCGCAGCATGATGCCGACGGTGCAGCCGGACGTCCCCGGGATGACGGTCGCGGCGCGCTATGTCCCGACCGGCGGCGGGCTGGAGGTCGGTGGCGACTGGTACGACATGATCCCGCTGCCGTCCGGCCGTCTCGCCCTGGTCATCGGGGACGTCCAGGGGCATGACGTACGGGCCGCGGGCCTGATGGGGCAGCTGCGGATCGCGCTGCGGGCCTACGCCTCCGAGGGGCACCACCCCGATGCGGTGCTCTCCCGTGCCTCCCGGTTCCTGGCCGGGATCAATGCGACCGAACTCGGTGGCCACGGCGAGGACCAGCGCTTCGCGACCTGCCTCTACATCGAGGTGGATCCGGCGACCGGGCTGCTGGACATCGCCCGGGCCGGGCACCCCGACCCGGCGATCCTGCTGGATGACGGCACGGTGCTGGTCCGGCCCACCGCGGGCGGGCTGCCGCTGGGCATCGTCCCGGACGCCGACTACCCCACCACCCGGCTCGTCCTGGAGCCCGGCGAGACGATGATGGTGTGCACCGACGGGCTGATCGAGACCGGCGGCCATGATCTGGACACCGGCTGGGCGCGGCTGCGCGACACCATCGAGGCTCATGAGCCCGGCGACATCGACGAGAGCCTGGAGCGGCTCGCCGACGCCCTGGTCCAGGCCGTGCACGGACCGCCCTCCCACCACACCACCGGACCGCTGGTGGACCGCCGCGAGGACGACATCGCCGTACTCCTGCTGCGCCGCGACGGCGCCGGCTGCGGGATCGGCACCGGCGCACTGCCGGCCCGGCCCGTCCGGCGCACCGTGCTCACCGTCGCGCAGGCCGAGCCGGAGCGCATAGCCGAGGCGCGCCGCCAGGTCCGTGCGGTGCTGCACGACTGGGCCGATCCGGATCAGGTGGACTCGGCGGTGCTGATGGTCTCCGAGGTGGTCACCAATGTGCTGCTGCACACCGACGGGGATGCCCTGCTGGTCGCCGAGATCAGCGGTGAGCGCGGTGCCCGGCGCGTCCGCGTCGATGTCGCCGACAGCAGCGACGAGTTGCCGCACCGGCGCCGCCCCGGTGAGCTGGCGTCGTCGGGCCGCGGTCTGGTGCTGCTGGAACTGCTCGCCGGCGCGTGGGGCGTGGATCCGCGCGGCGACGGCAAGTCGACGTGGTTCGAGCTCTACGAGGACGCCGGCGAGGCGGTCGGACCGCTGTCGCCGGAGTCCGAGCCCGCGGCGTAGTGCACCCGTAGCTCGTGGAGCACGCCGGAGACGGCGGCGACCAGGGGGACGGACAGCAGCATGCCGAGGATTCCGGCGACGCCGGCTCCCGCGGTGATCGCCAGCAGCACGGTCGCCGGGTGCATCTGGACGGTACGGCTCTGAATCATCGGCTGCAGCACATGCCCCTCCAGGATCTGCACGGCCAGCACGACGCCCAGCGCCCACAGCGCGATCACGAAGCCGCGGTCGGCCAGCGCCACCAGGACCGCCACGGCGCCCGAGATGAAGGCACCGAGGTAGGGGATATAGGCGCCGACGAAGACCAGCGCGCCCAGGCCGACGGCGCCCGGCACCCTGAGGATCAGCAGTCCGACGGTGATGCAGAGGGCATCGATCAGCGCGATGAAGGTGGTGCCGCGCATAAAGCCCTCGATGCCCTGGAAGCCCCGGCGGGCCATCCGCTCCAGCTGCGGCCCGGAGCTACCCGGTGCCCAGTCGTTCAGCGCCCGTACGGCCTTGTCGGAGTCGCGCAGGAAGAAGAAGGTCAGCAGCAGGGCCAGGACCGACGCGGCGAGGAACTGGCCGACGACGCTGACGCCCGCCAGCAGCCCGGAGGCCGCACTGCCGCCGAACTTGGTGATCAGCTGCTTGGACCGGGAGGCGAGGTCGTCGAGCGACGTGCCGGCCGCGCCGAAGTGCTCCGAAAGGCTCTTGGCCGCGCTCCTGAGCGAGGCGATGATCTGGTCCCCGGTGTCGACCAGCGCGCTGACGACGATGTATCCGGCGCCACCGACCACCACGACGAGCACGGCACAGGTCAGTCCGGCCGCCAGGGAACGGTTGAGCCGCATCGCCACCAGCCGCCGGTAGAGCGGCCCGAGCAGCCCGCTGCCCAGCAGCGCCAGCAGGAGGGGGGTGACCGCCGTGCTCAGTTCGACGCACAGCCACACTCCCAGGGCCACCACGGTCGCGATCAGCAGCGTCACCAGACACCAGGCCGCGGCGCGGCGGGCCTCGACAGGCAGCAACGGCTCCGGGGGCCACGGCCGTTCACGCTCGGCGCCGGGCCGGTTTTCGTCCGAATCGTTTCGCACCCGGACAGTCCACCACGGCCGAAGGCCCAGGTACGGGCCCCGAAACGGGCCGGGGCGGCGTTTCACGTGAAACGCCGCCCCGTCACGCCGTGCTGCCGACGCGCCGTCAGTGCTCGCCGGCGGGGATGGTGCCGAGCCGGCCGGCCTGGAAGTCCTCGAAGGCCTGGGCAAGTTCGGCGTGGGTGTTCATCACGAACGGGCCGTAATGCATCATCGGCTCGCGGATCGGCAGCCCGCCCAGCAGCACCACCTCGAAGTTCGGGCTGCGCGACTCCTGGGACTCGTCCGCCCGGATCGTGATCGAGTCTCCGGCGCCGAACACGACCGCCTGCCCCATACGGAACGGGCGCCCCTCCGCACCGGCCGAGCCCCGTCCGGCCAGGGCATAGGCGAGGGCGTTGAAGTCCTTGCGCCAGGGCAGGGTCAGCTCGGCCCCCGGGTTCACCGTCACATGCATCATCGTGATCGGCGTGTGGGTGATGCCCGGGCCCTGGTGGCCGTCGAGATCACCGGCGATCAACCGCAGCAGGGCGCCGCCGTCGGCGGAGGTCAGCAGCTTGACGTTGCCGCCACCGATGTCCTGGTAGCGCGGGGCCATCATCTTGTCGCTCTTCGGCAGGTTCACCCACAGCTGGAGGCCGTGGAAGAGCCCGCCGGACAGGACGAGCGACTCCGGCGGCGCCTCGATGTGCAGCAGCCCCGACCCGGCCGTCATCCACTGGGTGTCGCCGTCGTTGATGACGCCGCCGCCCCCGTGCGAGTCACGGTGCACGAAGGTGCCGTCGATCAGATACGTCACGGTCTCGAAGCCGCGGTGCGGGTGCCAGGGCGTGCCCTTGGGCTCTCCGGGCGCGTACTCCACCTCGCCCATCTGATCCATCATGATGAACGGGTCGAGGTGCTTGTAGTCGATGCCGGCGAACGCCCGGCGCACCGGAAAGCCCTCGCCCTCGAATCCACTCGGAGCGGTCGCAACGGCCAGCGCGGGACGGGCCTGGGCCGCGACGGGCGCCGCCACACGCGGCAGGGTCAGCGGGTTCTCTACGGTCACTGCGGGCATCAGTGCCTCCTCGGTCGCATTCAACTTAGTTGAATAGTGAACAACTGGCAAGGGGCGCGATATTCCCGCCTACATATGCGCAGGTCAAAGGAGGTACGAGGAGGTCCCGGCGCGGGGGGCCGGCACGGGCCGAGACAGACCGGCACACAGTCCGGCACACGGACCGGCACACGACCCGGTACACGACCGAGGGGCCGGCCCCCTCCCGGGACCGACCCCTCGCACACCAACGACGGCCGGGGCCTGCCCGGCCCCGCCCGCCGTACAGCCGCTATCCGTACATCCGCCGCATCGCGAAGTCGACCATCTGCTCCACGGCCTTCGCGTCGAAGACCATCCGGTGGTCGCCCTCCATGTCGAGGACGAAGCCGTAGCCGGTCGGCAGCAGGTCGAGGACCTCGGCGCCGGTGATCACGAAGTACTTGGACTCCTTGCCCGCGTACCGCCGCAGCTCCTTGAGCGAGGTGAACATCGGGATCACCGGCTGCTGGGTGTTGTGCAGCGCCAGGAAGCCAGGATTGTCACCGCGCGGGCAGTAGATCTTGGACGTGGAGAAGATGCCCTGGAAGTCCTCGGCCGACGTCGAGCCGGTGGTGAAGGCGCGCACCGCATCAGCCAGGGAAGGCGGGGACGGCTCGGGGTAGAGCGGCTGCTCGCCGTAACCCCCGGGGGCCGGTTGCTGCGGCGGGGGCGGCGCACCGTACTGCTGCTGCCCGGCACCCGCGTTCTGGTCGTAGCCGTACATGCGGCACAGCGTACTGAGTCGGCGGCGCACCGGGGGACGCTCGTCACAGATGCGCCGAAGGGGTTGATTCTTATTACCCGTGGGTAGCATCATTTAGCTACTAGCTGGTATTGCGTCTGAGGTCCCTCCCTTGGGGCCCTCTCCCGAACCCTTTACGGAGCCGTACCCATGGGCCACTACAAGTCGAATCTCCGCGACATCGAGTTCAACCTCTTCGAGGTCCTCGGCCGCGACAGCGTGTACGGCACCGGACCGTTCGCGGAGATGGATGTCGACACCGCCAAGAGCGTGCTGTCCGAGATCGCCCGGCTGTCCGAGAACGAGCTGGCCGAGTCCTTCGCCGACACCGACCGCAACCCCCCGGTCTTCGACCCGGACACCAACACCGCGCCGGTGCCGGACACCTTCAAGAAGAGCTACCAGGCCTTCATGGACGCCGAGTGGTGGCGTCTGGGCATCCCGGAGGAGCTCGGCGGCACCACCGCGCCCCGCTCCCTCCTCTGGGGCTTCGCCGAGACGATCCTGGGCGCCAACCCGGCCGTGTGGATGTACGCGTCCGGCCCCGCCTTCGCCGGCGTGCTCTTCGACGAGGGCACCGAGGAGCAGCACCGCATAGCCCAGCTGATGGTGGACAAGCAGTGGGGCTCCACCATGGTGCTCACCGAGCCGGACGCCGGTTCGGACGTCGGCGCCGGCCGCACCAAGGCCGTGCAGCAGGCGGACGGCTCCTGGCACATCGAGGGCGTCAAGCGCTTCATCACCTCCGGTGAGCACGACATGTCCGAGAACATCGTGCACTTCGTCCTCGCCCGCCCCGAGGGCGCCGGTCCGGGCACCAAGGGCCTGTCGCTGTTCATCGTGCCGAAGTACGACTTCGACTGGGAGACCGGCGAGCTGGGCGAGCGCAACGGCGCCTACGCCACCAACGTCGAGCACAAGATGGGCCTGAAGGCCTCCAACACCTGCGAGATGACCTTCGGCGCCAACCACCCGGCCAAGGGCTGGCTGCTCGGCGAGAAGCACGACGGCATCCGCCAGATGTTCAAGATCATCGAGTTCGCGCGGATGATGGTCGGCACGAAGGCCATCGCCACCCTCTCCACCGGCTACCTCAACGCGCTGGAGTACGCCAAGGAGCGGGTGCAGGGCCCGGACCTGGCCGCCTTCACCGACAAGACCGCGCCGCGCGTCACCATCACCCACCACCCCGATGTGCGCCGCTCGCTGATGACGCAGAAGGCGTACACCGAGGGCATGCGCGCCCTGGTGCTCTACACCGCCTCGGTCCAGGACGAGATCCTCATCAAGGAGGCCGCGGGCGAGGACGCGAGCGCCGCGACCCGCCTCAACGACCTGCTCCTGCCGATCGTCAAGGGCTACGGCTCGGAGCGGTCCTACGAGCAGCTTGCCCAGTCCCTGCAGATCTTCGGCGGCTCCGGCTACCTGCAGGAGTACCCGATCGAGCAGTACATCCGGGACGCCAAGATCGACACCCTCTACGAGGGCACCACCGCGATCCAGGGCCAGGACTTCTTCTTCCGGAAGATCGTCCGCGACCAGGGTCAGGCGCTCACCGCCCTGTCCGAGGAGATCAAGCAGTTCCTCGCGGACAACACCGGTGGCGAGGAGCTGGCCGAGGCCCGCGGCGAGCTGGCCAAGGCCGCTGCCGACCTGGAGGCGATCGTCGGCACCATGCTGACCGACCTCGCGGCGACCGAGAAGGACGTCAAGTCCATCTACAAGGTCGGGCTGAACACCACCCGCGTGCTCATGGCCTCCGGCGATGTCGTCATCGGCTACCTGCTGCTCAAGGGTGCGGCCGTGGCCGCCGGGAAGCTGGCCGGCGCCTCCGCGAAGGACAAGCCGTTCTACACCGGCAAGGTAGCCGCGGCGAAGTTCTTCGCGCACAACATCCTGCCGGGCGTCGGCATCCAGCGCGGTCTGGCCGAGAGCGTCGACCAGTCGCTGATGGAGCTCGACGAGGCCGCGTTCTAGGAACGCCGTCCGCAGCCCGCTGCGGCGTTCTTACGGGATTCTCAGACTGACCGTCCAGACTGGCGTGGCCCGTCTCTCTTCCCCCGGAGAGGCGGGCTTCGTCCTGTCCGGCCTCCTGGCCGGCCGCAGCCCGCCGCCGTACCGCCGGTAAGCCGCTCGTCTACCCGGCGAGCGCGAGGTAAACGCGGAATTCTTCATTCCAGTGCAGATCCGGATCCGAAACGCAGAAATCGTGGCCGGAAGGGAACGGAGTCACAAGGCATGCGCACGAGGAATGCGGGGTCCGGCTCCTTATGCTGAATCCATGACCAACTCCGCCCGCTTCGATCGCGGCCATACCGACGACCTGATGTCCTTCCTCACCACCAGTCCGTCGCCCTACCACGCGGTGGCAAATGCGGCGGAACGGCTGGAGAAGGCGGGTTTCCACCAGGTCGCCGAGGTCGACGAATGGGACGGTACGAGCGGCGGGAAGTATGTGCTGCGCGGCGGAGCGATCATCGCCTGGTACGTGCCCGAGGGCGTGAGCCCGTCGACTCCGTACCGAATTGTCGGGGCTCACACCGACTCTCCCAATCTGCGGGTCAAACCGATTCCGGACACCGGTGCCCGCGGCTGGCGGCAGATCGCCGTCGAGATCTACGGCGGCACGCTGCTCAATACCTGGCTCGACCGCGATCTGGGACTCAGCGGGCGGGTGACGCTGGCGGACGGCAGCCACCGGCTCGTCCATGTCGACCGGGCGCTGCTACGGGTGCCGCAGCTGGCCGTGCACCTCGACCGCTCGGTGAACGCCGACGGCCTCAAGCTCGACAAGCAGCGCCACATGACGCCGATCTGGGGCCTGGGTGAGGTGGCCGAGGGCGATCTGATCGCCTTCGTCGCCGAGGAGACCGGCATCCCGGCCGGTGACATCAAGGGCTGGGACCTGATGGTGCACAGCATCGAGGCACCCGCCTATCTGGGCCGCGACCAGGAGCTGCTGGCCGGTCCGCGGATGGACAACCTGCTGTCCGTGCACGCCGGTACGGCCGCGCTCGCCGCCGCGGCGACCGGCGGGCGCGAGCTGCCCGGCATTCCGGTGCTGGCCGCCTTCGACCACGAGGAGAACGGCAGCCAGTCCGACACCGGCGCGGACGGCCCGCTGCTCGGCACGGTGCTGGAGCGCTCGGTCTTCGCCCGCGGCGGTTCTTACGAGGACCGGGCCCGGGCCTTCGCCGGCACCCTGTGCCTGTCGTCCGACACCGGGCACGCCGTGCACCCCAACTACAGCGAGCGGCATGAGCCAGGGCACCACCCGATGCCCAACGGCGGGCCGATCCTCAAGGTCAACGTGAATCAGCGCTATGCGACGGACGGCAGCGGACGGGCCGTCTTCGCGGCGGCCTGCGAGCGGGCCGGTGTGCCGTGGCAGAGCTTCGTGTCCAACAACTCGATGCCGTGCGGGACCACCATCGGGCCGATCACCGCGGCCCGGCACGGCATCGCGACGGTCGACATCGGTGTGGCGATCCTGTCCATGCACTCGGCGCGTGAGCTGTGCGGTGCCAAGGACCCGTATCTGCTGGCGAACGCCCTGACGGCCTTCCTGGAGGGCTGAGTTGGACTTCTCGCTGCTCGGCCCGATCGCCGTGACGACCGGCTCCGCGGAGCTGTCGCTCGGGCCCGCCAAACGGCGCAGTGTGCTCGCGCTGCTGTTGCTGCAACCCAACACCACCGTTCCCCTGGAGCAGTTGATCGACTCCCTGTGGGAGGACGAGCCGCCGGAGCATGCCCGCACGGTCGTCCAGGGGCACGTCTCGCGGCTGCGCGCCACGCTCGCCGAGGGCGGTGCGGAGGCGTACGGCATCGAGCTGGCCACGCACGGCTCCGCCTATCTGCTGCGGCTGCCGGAGGAGCTGATCGACGCCCACCGGTTCGGTGAGCTGGTGACCCTGGCGCGGCCCGAGGCGGCGCCGGCCGATGCCGTACCCCTGCTGCGCGAGGCGCTGGGACTGTGGCGGGGTCCCGCCCTGACCGGCACGGTCACCAGCCCGCCCTTCGCCGCCGCCGCGCATGCGCTGGAGGAGCGCCGGCTGACGGCCGTGGAGGCGCTCGGGCGGGCGTACGGCGCGCTCGGCGAACACGAGCAGGCGGCCGCGATCCTGTACTCCGCGGCCGTCAACCACCCTTTGCGGGAAGGCCTGATCGCCGGGCTGATGCGGGCGCTGTTCCGTACGGGACGGCAGTCCGATGCGCTGGAGTGGTTCCACCGCACCCGGCGGCTGCTCAACGAGGAGCTGGGCGTCGACCCCGGCGAGCGTTTGCGCGGCGCATACGAGGAGATCCTGCGGGCGGAGGCGGCCGGGCAGGGGCGGAAGGCCGCGGCCAAGCCCTCGGGCGCTTCCGGCGGGGAGCCCGCCGGAGGGCCGCGTGGCGGAGGGGCACCTCCCGCCACGGGCGAGCCGCAGCCGCCGGTCCAGGGGAGCACCGGTGCGGCAACGCACGGCGGAGCTGCCGCAGCGGCAAAGAGCGGTCCGAGGGCGGGCGCGACGGGCGGATCCGGCCCCGCGCGGGCCGGTGCCCCAAGGCTGCTGCCCCGACCGCCGGCCCGCTTCCTGGGCCGGGAGCGTCAACTCACCTCCCTGACCGGGGCCTTGACGGACCGTACGACCGGCGAGAGCCCGCTCGCGGTCGTGGCGGGGCCGGCGGGTGTCGGCAAGACGGCCTGCGCCGTGCAGTGGGCGCATCTGCACGCCGGGGCCTTCCCCGACGGCCAGCTCTTCGCCGATCTGCGCGGCTTCGGCGAGGGCGATGAGGCGCCGCCGGCCGAGATCCTGCGCGACTTCCTGCTGGCGTTGGGTACCCCGCCGGAGCGCCTGCCCGGCTCCGCCCAGGCCGCCTCGGCGCTGTTCCGCTCGCTGGTCGCCGAGCGCCGGCTACTGGTCGTCCTCGACAATGCGCGCAGTTCGGCGCAGGTACGGCCGCTGCTGCCCGGTGGCCCGCACTGCGCCACGGTCGTCACCAGCCGCAGCCGCCTCGACGGTCTGGTCGCCACCGACTGCGCCCGGCCGGTCGGCCTCCAGGCGCTCGGCCATGAGGAGGGCGCGGCGCTGCTCGGCGCCATGCTCGGCCCGGAGCGGGTCGCCGAGGACCCGGCCGCCGCACGGGAGTTGGTCGACCTGTGCGACGGGCTGCCGCTGGCGCTGCGGGCCGCGGCCGCCCAGCTGACCGCCCGGCCGCGCTGGCGGCTGGCCCGGCTGGCCGCGGCGCTGCACGACGAACGGCGCCGGCTGGCGCTGCTGTCGGCGGAGGACACCGGGGTCGCGGCGGCGCTGCGGATGTCCGTCGCCCGGCTGTCGGCGGATGACGCCCGGCTGCTCAGCGCGCTCGCGACGACCTCGGACGGGCACCTCAACGCCTCGGCGGCGGCGGCGCTCGCCGGGTACGACCAGGAGCGCACCCAGGACGCCCTGGACCGGCTCGCGGAGATGCACCTGGTGGACGAAGAGGCCACCGACGTCTACACCATCAGCACGCTGACGCAGCTGTTCGCACGGGACGAGCGCGGCGAAAGCGGGGAAGCGGGCGGGAGCAGTACGGGTGACGGGGGGAGCGACGGGCGCTGATGAGCCGTTCCCGCGTCCACTCCGCGCGGGAACGTTAGGCGCACGTTAGTGGCACGGCAGTGGCGGGCGGCAGTCTGGTGATCAGGCCGCAGGGGAGACCTCAGGCCGGACCGCAGGGCGTACCGCAGACGCGGTGCGGGCCACCTGAACCCGGGGGAGACCGACATGCCGCGCAGCCACATCCGCTCCGAGCCCGTCCTCGAGACCGGCGCCAGGGCCGGTACCGGTGGCCCTGCCACGGGACGGACCGTCCGCCGCCATACGCTGCGGATCTCCGCGGCCGGGCTGACCGCCGTCGCTGCGCTCACCCTCACCGCCTGTGGCGGCCAGGACAACCCGCTCCAGACCAGCGCCGCCAAGCCGTTCCACCCGCAGTCCCAGCAGGTCGGCGTCCCGGTGTCCGGAGACGGCGGTGCTGCCGCACCGGGCGGCCTGCAGACCGACGGCGGACGGGCGGAGCAGACATCCGCGGGGCACGGCGGCACCGGCAGCGGCACGGAGGCCGGGACGGACGGCGTCACGGTCGGCACGCGCAGTGCGGGCGGGAACGGCGACGCCCTCGTCCGGCACACCGCCTGCGGCGCCGCGAAGGTCCGGATCGTCGCCAAGCTGCTGACCCGTCCGGTCAACCATCTGCTGCTGGCCGCCACCAACACCTCCGGCACCCCCTGCGACCTCCACTTCGCCCCCGACCTCCGCTTCGACGACGCACAGTCGCCGCTCCCCGAGCTGTCGGCCAGCAAGCCGCCGGCCGTGGTCACGCTTGCCCCCGGCGAGACCGGCTACGCGGGCGTGCTGGCCTCGTCCGCCGCCGGCTCCGGCCGCCACGGCCGCACCATGACCTCCCTCTCCGTCAGCCTCCCCGGACGCGACGGCAAGGGCAGCATCGGCGGCTCGGCGGCCGTGGCGCTCCCCGGCGGCGCGGCGTACGTCGACGACAGCGCATGGGTGACGTACTGGCAGTCGGACGTGCGCGAGGCAACGGCCTGGTGAGCCGCCGTTGAACCACCGTTGATGAGCCGCCGTTGAGGAACCACCCTCCGGTGAGCCGTCCCTGAACCAGGGCGCCCGCATCCCCCAGCGGGCGCCCTTCCTGCGTTCGCCGTTCCGTCATGTCTCGACCGGCGGCCCGTCCCCTCCCGGATTCCTCACGCCGTCGCAGATCACCCACGCCCAAAGGCCAGGAGCACCTCAGCGGGCAAAGAACCTCCGGGCCGGAATCCCACGCGGCGTCCCGGCGTTTCACGTGAAACGCCACCGGCTGATCCGGTCCCACCCGGTTCGTGACGCGAGGGGCACTTCCGCCGCAGGGGAGCGGAAGTGCCCCTCGCGCGCACGAGTTCGCGGCCGCATTGCCCGCGTTCATGGCGAACTCGGTCATCTCAGGTGCCTCCGAGGTTTCAGGCATGTGAGCCAAGTGGCCTTGCACGCGCGCGCCTGACACCGGAACATCCCGCGGAGCCGTCCCGCCCTGTCCCACCCTTGGCGACGTCTTAGCAGGTCACCGGGGTGGGATCCCAGGAGGACGTCACTTGCCCGGAGAACGTTGGGGCAGGCCGGGGCGGCCGGGCACCGTGGTGTTGCGCCGACGGACCACGGGGACCCAACGGGGGGACCGCCCGCCGGCCGCGACGGAAAGGACTCACCGTGCTGTCACGCAAGCGCATCGCCCTCGCAGCCGCCGGCCTGGCCCTGGCGGGCAGCCTTGCCGCCGTACCGGCCGCGACCGCCGCACCGGCCTCCCCGTCGGCACCGTCCGTCGGGAACGTGGGAACCACGGCCAACCACTGCTCCCGCTGGAAGGAGATCCACATCACCGGCGGCGCTGCCAAGTACATGGAGTGCACGAGGAAGGTCAACGGCAAGTCCTACGCCTCCGGCGCCTTTTACCTGTGGGACACCAAGCACGACGGCAAGGCCGTCCAGGCGTACGCGGAGACCGACTACAACCACTGGTACGGCGACGACGTGACCTGGGAGCACTTCTACGGCTGGGGCAACGAGACCCACGGCAGCCCGAAGATCAGCACCGGCTGGCACCGAGGCAACGACTTCGGCCTGCGGATCTATCTCAGGTAACGGCCTCGGCCCTGGCGACCAGCGGTGCCGCTCACCATGGTTCCTCTGGTCGCCAAGGCTGGGCGTCTCGCTGTCCAGGGGCGAAGCCACCTGTGCCGCACGGACTCCGCCCGGTCCGTGCTCCCCGCTGATCTTCACCCCCTCTTCGAGGCCTTTTCACACCGTCGGCGCCCCATCTGACCTGCTATGGCGCCAGATCGCCCGGGCGGCCGACGAACCGGCCCTGGCGCATCCCCCGGCAGTGGATATCGTGGCCGTGCCATGACACACGCGCCTCGCTGACACTGCAGCAATCCACTGGGGGAACCACCCATGACCGCACGCCGCTCCCGCCACCGCTCCGCCGCGTATGCCGCACTGGCGCTCGGACTGGCCGGTTCGCTCGCGCTGACCGGCTGCAACAGCCACTCGTCGAAGAAGTCGAAGACATCGAAGAAGTCGTCCTCCTCGTCTTCCAAGAGCAAGAAGCGCAGGATCATCGGTGGCGGTGCGGCCGCGGCGGGAGCGGGGGCGGCGGCATCGCGGCGGGTGCCCGACTGCTTCCCGAGCACGTACAAGGTCACGTTCTCCCAGCAGAGCGGCCCCGACAGCCATGTCACGGTGAAGTTCAAGAACACCACCAGCCGCGACTGCAAGCTGTACAACGCCCCGCTGCTGCGCTTCAACAACGCCAAGAGCCCGCTGCCGCTGCTGCAGGGCACGCCCGGTCACCTCGACGGCACCCGCCTCACCGTGCCCGCCCACGGCTACGCCTACGCGGTCATCCCCACCAACTCCGCGGCCACCAAGGGCACCGAGCAGAAGTCGGTGGCCATCGACTTCATGGGCGTCTCGGCGAGCTCCGTCACCCACGGGCCGGTCACCGTCAACTTCGCGGAGAAGCGGCTGCACCTCTCCGTCGGCAAGACCAAGGTCACCAACTGGACGTCGAGCATCCACGGGGCTCAACTGGCAGCCGGCGTCGGGAAGTAGCCCGGCACCACAGCGACCGGCAGAGCGCCCGGGCCCGTCCACCGGGCCCGGGCGCTCCTGCGTCTACTCCGCGTCCAGCCCCGCGAGGACCAGCCCGAGCCGGGCCGCCCCACCCTCGGCGATCTCGACCGGAACGCCCCAGTCCTGCTGGTGCACATGGCAGGCGGGGTACTCGATGTCCGGGGCGTCGTCGCAGGACGCGGCCATCGCCGAGACATGCAGCACCCCCTCGCTCACGCCGTCCGCGAGCACCAGGTCACGGGCGAGGTCAGTGCCCGCGCCCGCGCCCTCGGCGAGCAGCTCCGGCGGCGTCGCGCTGACCAGCAGCCGCGTCGACGGGCCGTAGCGGGTGTCGAGCTTCTGACCCGCGGGAGCCTGGAAGACCACCTCCAGCCGCAGTGCGCCCGGGGCGACCCGGGTGGCCGCGCGCTGGGTGTGGTGCGCCACCGCCTCGACCCGGACCGCCTCCTCGGGCAGCCGCAGCCGGGTCAGCCGGTGCCGGGCCGACTCCACGACCACGATGTCGTCGTCGACGAGCACCGCTGCGGACGGCTCCCGCAGATCCGTCGCCAGCGTCGTCACCTCACCGCTCGCGGGGTCGAAGCGGCGCAGCGCGTGGTTGTAGGTGTCCGCGATGGCCACCGAGCCGTCGGGCAGCGCGGTCACGCCCAGCGGGTGCTGGAGCAGCGCCTGCCCGGCGGCGCCGTCGCGGTGCCCGAAGTCGAAGAGGCCGGTGCCGACGGCGGTACGGACGACGTAGCCGTCGCCCGTCCCGTCGGGCTCCACCCAGCGGACCGCGCTGGTCTCGGAGTCGGCCAGCCACAGCCGCTCGCCGGCCGCCGCGAGCCCGGACGGCTGGGCGAACCAGGCCTCGGCGGCCGGGCCGTCCACCAGGCCCTCGTTGGTGGTGCCGGCCGCCACCTCGACCGTGCCGGTGGCCGGGTCGTAGGTCCACAGCTGGTGCACGCCGGCCATCGCGATCCACAGCCGGTCCTGCCACCAGGCGAGGTCCCACGGCGAGGAGAGCGCCACCTCGCGGGCCGGGCCCGAGGTCGGCGAGCCCTGCCACCACTGCGTGCCGGTGCCGGCCACCGTCTCCAGCGCGCCGCTCTCGGGGTCGAAGACCCGGATGGCGTGGTTGACCGTGTCCGCCACGGCCACCGTGCCGTCGGGCAGCAGCGCCAGTCCCTGCGGCTCGTTGAAGGAGTCCGGGGTCAGCCCGCGCTCCCCGGATCCGATGCGGCGCAGCACCTGCTCACCGTCCGCCGCCAGCTCCACCAGCTGATGGCGCGTGGTGTCCGAGACCAGGAAGCTGCCGTGCGGCAGCCGGACCGCCTTGCCGGGGAAGCGCAGATCGGTGGCGACCGGTTCCGGCGGTACGTACGGGCCGTCGCCGCGGCGCAGCGTGCCCTTCGCCGCGTGCTCGGCCTCCAGCTCCTCGACCAGTTTCTCGATCGCGTGCGCATGGCCCTCGCCGGCATGCTGGGCGACGACATAACCCTCGGGGTCGATCACCACGAGCGTCGGCCAGGCCCTGACCGCGTACTGCTTCCACGTGGCGAGCTCGGGGTCATCGAGGACCGGGTGCTCCACGCCATAGCGCTCCACGGCGTCCACGACCGCCTGATGCTCGGCCTCGTGCACGAACTTCGGGGAGTGCACCCCGACGATCACGACCGTGTCGCGGTGGCGCTCCTCCAGCGCCCGCAGCTCGTCCAGGACATGCAGACAGTTCACACAGCAAAAGGTCCAGAAATCCAGGACGACAATGCGTCCGCGCAGGTCGGAGAGGGTCAGATCCTTGTTGCCGGTGTTCAGCCAGCCGCCCTTGCCGATCAGCTCGGGGGCGCGAACGCGTGCACGTGAAGCCATGTGGACATTCAACGTCACTCCGGTGCGTGCACATTCCGCAGGTCCCGGGGGGAACACGTCACCCATGCTGCAATCTCCCGGGGAGCCGGCCCCGCACTCGCGTAAGTACCTGGTCCGTGACCGCATTTTCGGCATCGGTGACGACTACTGGATCGAGGACGAGCACGGGCGGCACGCCTTTCTCGTGGACGGGAAGGCGCTGCGGCTGCGGGAAACCTTCGAGCTGAAGGACCCGGAGCGGCGCGTGCTGATCACCATCCGCAAGAAGATGCTCAGCCTGCGCGACACGATGACCATCGAGCGGGACGACAAGGCGCTGGCCACGATCAGGCGCAAGCGGCTCTCGCTGCTGCGCAACCACTATCGCGTCGAGCTGGTGGACGGCACCGAACTGGACGTCAGCGGAAAGATCCTCGACCGGGAGTTCGCGGTCGAGTACGAGGGGGAGCTGCTCGCCGAGATCTCACGGCGCTGGCTGACCGTGCGCGACACCTATGCGGTCAACGTCGTGCGGGAGGATGCGGATCCGGCGCTGCTCATCGCCGTGGCGGTCTGCGTGATCCGGCTGGCGGAGCGGGAGCGCGGCGAGGACTGAGAAGCGGGCGTTCCGCCCCCGCGCCACACCCCTCTGCGGCCGGGAGACATCGGCCTACGATGGTCACCCGAAAGCACTGCCGGGGTGCCCGTGCGCAGCGTAACTTAACTGCACAGACAGCAGCCCGCGTACGAACCGTCCGAGGGGTCCCGTGACCGTCCATCCCAGCCTTCAGTCCTCCATCGATGCCTGGACTCACTCCATAGAAGCGATAACCGAGCTGGTGACTCCGCTCGTCGAGGGCGAGTGGAGCAGGGCGACGGGCCTGCCAGGATGGTCCGTGCGCGATGTCGTCTCCCATGTCATCGGCCTGGAATGCGAAATGCTGGGCGACCCGCGGCCGATCCACACACTGCCGCGCGACCTCTACCACGTACGCAGCGAGTCGGCGCGGCGTATGGAGGTGCAGGTCGACGTCCGCCGGCACCACACCGCGCCGGAGATGCTCAGCGAGCTCGAATACACCGTCATCCGCCGCTCCCGGCAGCTGCGCAACGAGTCCCGTCAGCCGGACGCCGTGGTGCACAGCCCGCTCGGTGAGGACCGTTCGCTGGAATTCGTGCTGCAGCAGCGGGCGTTCGATGTCTGGGTGCATGAGCAGGACCTGCGCCGGGCCCTCGGCAAGCCCGGCAACCTCGACTCCCCCGGCGCGCATGTGACACGCGATCTGCTGGTGAAAGCACTGCCCGGCATCGTCGCGAAGAGGGCCCAGGCTCCGGCCGATGCGGCGGTGGTCTTCGACGTCAGCGGACCGCTGGAGTTTCTGCGCACGGTCCGTATCGACGCCCAGGGCAACGCCACGATCGACGGCAGCGTCTCGCTCGGCCCGACCGTGACGTTCGCCCTGGACTGGGACGCCTTCCACCAGCTGGCCTGTGGCCGGGTCCGTGCGGCGGCCATCGCCGAGCAGGTCAAGATCGACGGTGACCGTGAGCTGGCCGAGGCGATCCTGGACAACTTCGCCGTCACGCCGTAGCGGCGACGGGCCGGGCAAAAACCCGGCCGACCCCCTCACCCCGCCCGGTCGGCGAACGGGGAGTGGATCCCGGAGTGAGCCGTTTCACGTGAAACTGCGCTGTCCGTTTCACGTGAAACGGGCCCGCCCGACGGCCAGTTGGGCGCCCGGCGTCACGCCGGAACGTGCACCGCCTCCACCCGGCTGACCACCAGCCGTTCGCGCTCGCGTCGTACCGCCCGCCGGCGCAGCCGCAGCATCTGCGAGACACCGAGCGCCTCCACGACGAAGATCGAGGCAAAGGCGATCCGGTAGTTGTCACCGGTGGCGTCCAGCAGGACCCCGATGGCGAACAGGGTCGTCATCGAGGCGGTGAAGCCGCCCATGTTGACGATGCCGGAGGCGGTGCCCAGACGCTCGGGCGGATTGGCGGGGCGCGCGAAGTCAAAGCCGATCATCGAGGCGGGACCGCAGGCACCCAGCACCGCGCACAGCACGATCAGCAGCCCCATCGGCGCATGAGCGCCCGGCCAGCACAGGACGATCGCCCACATCAGCGCCGTGGCGAGGACCGTGCCCAGAGCCAGTGGCGTACGGGCCGCGTGGTGGCGGGCGATGACCTGGCCGTAGATCAGGCCCACCGCCATGTTGGAGAGCACCACCAGGGTGAGCAGTTCACCGGCGGTGCCACGGGACAGCCCCTGTGCCTCGACGAGGAACGGCAGGCCCCAGAGCAGCAGGAACACCATCGCGGGGAACTGGGTGGTGAAGTGCACCCACATGCCCAGCCGGGTGCCGGGCTCGCGCCAGGACTCGACGATCTGCCGGCGGACGAACCCCGGGCCGGTGTGCTGGGCGGAAGGGGGCGGCGAGGCGAAGCCCTCGGGGCGGTCCTTGAGGAAGAGCAGCAGCACGATCAGCACGACGATGCCGCCGGCGGCGCTGGCGACGAAGGTCGGGGTCCAGCCGAAGCTGTGCAGGAACCGGGCGAGCACGAGGGTCGAGACCAGGTTGCCCGCCATACCGACCAGCGCGGCGATCTGCGCGATCATCGGGCCGCGGCGGGCCGGGAACCACTGGGAGCCCAGCCGCAGCACGCTGATGAACGTCATCGCATCCCCGCAGCCGAGCAGCGCACGGGAGCCGAGCGCCATGCCGTACGACGAGGAGAGCGCGAAGCCGAACTGGCCGACGGTGTAGAGCACCACCCCGAGGGTCAGCACCTTCTTGGGCCCGAGCCGGTCGACCAGCAGGCCGACGGGGATCTGCATCCCCGCATACACCAGCAGCTGCAGGAGGGAGAAGGTCGACAGCGCCGAGGCGTTGATGTGGAAGCGCTCGGCGGCGTCCAGGCCGGCCACCCCGAGGCTGGTGCGGTAGGTGATGGCGACGAAGTAGACCGCGACGCCGATACCCCAGACGGCCATCGCCTTGGGACCGCCGGGCGGGTCGGTGGGCAGCAGCCGGGCGCAGCCGCCACCTATGCCAGAGCTGCCGCCGCCGTCCGCACGTCCCGGTCCGGCGCTCACCGCGCCTCGCCCTGTGCGAGGTGACGGACCCAGCTGACGTGGCGCTGCACGACGTCGGTCGCGGCATCCGCGTCCCCGGCCCGCAGCGCTTCGAGGATCTCCCCGTGCTCGGCGATGTTCTTGGCGATCCGGTCCGGGTGGGCATGCATCACCGCGACACCCATCCGCAGCTGACGGTCGCGCAGTTGGTCGTAGAGACGGTCCAGGATCTGGTTGCCGGCGCTGCGCACGATGGCGGCGTGGAAGGCGCGGTCGGTGACGGAGACGGCGGCCAGATCGCCGGACGCCGCCTGCTCCCGCATCGTCTCCAGCAGCTCGGTCAGCTCGCCGATCAGTGCCTCGGTCGCGGGCACCGCCTTGGCCGCGGCGTGCTTCTCGACCAGCAGCCGGGTCTCGACGACATCGGCGATCTCCTGCGCGGAGACCGGCAGCACCAGCGCGCCCTTCTTCGGGTAGAGCTTGATCAGCCCCTCGACCTCCAGCCGCAGCAGCGCCTCCCGCACCGGCGTCCGTGACACCCCCACGGCCTCGGCCAGCTCGCCCTCGGTGAGCAGCATCCCGCCCTCGTAGCGGCGGTCCAGGACGGCGTCCTTGATATGCGCATAGACGCGCTCGGCGGCGGGCGGCTGTCTGGTGGCGGACTCCCGGGCAGGGGCGGTGGGTGTGGATGCGGAGGGCATGCGCACAGGATAGATACAACAGGTATACGTGCGACACCTCGGTCCGCGATACGGACATGGTCGGCTCCAAATGCCCTGATAAGAGCGTTATCTGCGCCGAGGCGGACGGCACACCCGCGGCCGCCGGACGGGAGGGGTCTCCCCCCGGCAGGCTCGGAGCCTGCCGGACGGCGGCCCGGAGCCGACCTGAGGACCGACCTCAGGCGGATGTCGGGTCCACCTAAAGACTGACGAGAGTCCGTACCTGCCGCGTACGGATCGGCCCGCATTCCATGGGTGAATAGAGGAGAGCCGGGGAGGCTCCGACAGCCAAGGGGAGTGGACCATGCAGCCCAGGACGAACGCCGGCCGCCGCACGCGGAACACCGTCGTCGTGGCATTGATCGTGGCCGGCCTGTGGGCCGGTGTCGCCCTGACCCGCGGTGCCGCGCGCGCCGACGATTCCGGCCAGGACGGCCCGGTAGGGCACTTCAGCCGCGCGGTGCAGCTCATCCGCGGCTGACCACCGGCCCGTACCGCTCGCTACACCGCCCGCGGCTCGCCGCGATAGGTACCGAACGACCAGCGGTTGCCCTCGGGATCGCGGGCGCCGAAGCCCCGTGAGCCGTAGTCCGTGACGGTCAGCTCATCGGTGATCTCCGCGCCGGCCGCCGTGGCGCGGGCATACAGCTCGTCGGGCCGGTCGGTGACGACATAGGCCCCGAAGGTTCCCGGCTGCAGCGGCCAGCGATCCTCCTTCTCGTCCCTGACGGAGCCGAGCATGATGCCGCCGCCTTCCGGCCAGGAGAGCTGGGCGTGCTCGACGCGCCCGCCCTCCCCAGGGATGACCACGGTCTCCTCGAAACCGAACGCATCGGCCAGGAACCGGATCAGCGCACGGGCATCGCGGGCCCGCAGCGTCGGCCATACCTGGGGTGCGGGTGTGGTGTCGGACATGATCGCCAGACCTCCTGGATCGGGTGGGCGGCCCCCGGCGGGCCGCTGACCTCAGCCTTCCTCGAACGCTTCCCCCGGGGCTTGGACGTTTCGGAACTCCTCGGCGAGCCATTGGCTGGGCGGACAGCCGGCCAGCGCACGGAACTCCCGGGCCAGATGGGCCTGGTCGAAGTAACCGCAGCGGATGGCCAGATCGGCCAGCAGCGGTGGGGTACCCCGGTCGGCGGCAGCACCGAGCAGCCGGCGCGCCCGGTCGAACCGGAGGACCCGGGCGGCGGCCTTGGGCGTCAGACCGGTCTCCTGCCGGAAGCGCGCGGTCAGATGGCGGGTGCTCCAGCCGACCTCGGTGGCGAGCGTCGCCACCGGTGCGGCGCCCCCTGACCGCGCCAGCAGCCGCCAGGCACGGACGACCTCGGGAGCCGGCCCGGGACCGGAGCCGCCCGCCTCCGGGGACAGCCGGCCGAGCAGATACGTGTCCAGCAGCGCGAACCGCTCCGGCCAGCTGCGGGCCGCCCGCAGCCGCTCGCCCACCTCCACGCCCTGCCGTCCGAGGACCGCTTCCGCGGGAAGGTCGATGTCCGCCAGCTCGCCGGCCGGCAGCCCCAGCACGGCGCGGGCGCCCAGCGGGTGCAGGCCGAGTTGGATGCCGGACTGACGGCCCTCGTGGGTGATCAGCGCAGGGCGGGTGTGCAGACCGCCCAGGAGGGCGCCGTAGGTGCCCGGTGCCTGCGCCGGGTCGGGGTGGCCGGCCAGCGTGAGCGGCTCATCGAGAGTGAAGATCAGGGTCAGCCGGGGCGAGGGGAGCCCACGGTGCCGGCCCGGCGGCAGCCCGGCCTGCCGGTATCCGGCGTACCCGCTGACGTACGGCCGGAGCGGGGGTGCGGGGACCGCGAGCGGACGTTCGTCCACGGGGCCGGGGCGGGTGCGAGGCGGCGTTTCACGTGAAACGCCGCCTCGCACCGCCCGGCTCCGCATCCCGGGTCATCCCCAGGTGATCAGCCGCTTGGGCCGTTCCAGCACCGCCGCCACATCCGCGAGCAGCTTGGAGCCCAGCTCACCGTCGATGAGGCGGTGGTCGAAGGACAGCGCGAGGGTGGTGACCTGTCGCGCCTTCACCTTGCCCTTGTGGACCCACGGCTGGAGCTTGACCGCGCCGAAGGCGAGGATCGCCGACTCCCCCGGATTGAGGATCGGCGTACCGGTGTCGACGCCGAAGACGCCGACGTTGGTGATGGTGACCGTGCCGCCGGACATCGCCGCCGGGGAGGTCTTGCCCTCACGGGCGGTGGCGATCAGCTCGCCCAGGTCCGCGGCGAGTTGGGGAAGCGTCTTGGACCCGGCGTCCTTGATGTTCGGGACGATCAGCCCGCGCGGGGTGGCCGCCGCGATCCCGAGGTTGACGTAGTCCTTGTAGACGATCTCCTGATGCGCCTCGTCCCAGGCCGCATTGACCTCCGGGTGGCGCCTGAGGGCGACCAGGAAGGCCTTGGCGACGAGCAGCAGGGGGTTGACCCGCAGCCCCGCCATGTCCGGATCCTGCTTGAGCTCCTGGACGAGCTTCATCGTGCGGGTCACATCGACGGTGATGAACTCCGTGACGTGCGGCGCGGTGAAGGCGCTGGCGACCATGGCCTGCGCGGTGGCCTTGCGTACGCCCTTGACCGGTACCCGCCGCTCGCGTGCGGCGGTGTCGACGGTGCCGGGCTCCGCCGGGGCCGCGGCCACCGGCACCGGGGCGCCGACCGGGGCCGCCGCCGCTGCCGGAGCGGCCGCCGCATGCACGTCCTCGCGGGTGATGATGCCGTCCGGCCCGGTCGGGGCGATCGTCGCCAGGTCGATGCCGAGGTCCTTGGCGAGCTTGCGCACTGGCGGCTTGGCCAGCGGACGGCCGGCGGTCGCAGCAGCCACGGGGGCGGCAGGCGCGGCGGGCACGGGCACCGGGGTGATCATCGGCGTGGGCGTGGCCCGCCCGTTCAGCTCCGCCTGGAGCGCGGCGCTCGCGGACTCCGGCTGGGCCGGCACCGCGGGTTGCGGCTTGCGGGCCCGGCGCTTGGTCGAGGACGGCGCGGCACCGTAGCCGACCAGCACCGCCTGACGGCCCTGCGGCTCGGCCTCCTCCTCGGCGGCCGGGGCGGCTTCCTGCGGCGCGCCTGCCGACGGCGCCGCGGCGGGCCCGGCTCCGGGGTCGGTGTCCACCGAGATGATGACGGTGCCGACGTCGACGGTGACGCCCTCGCCGAAGTTCAGCTCGTGCACCACCCCGTCGTAGGGAATGGGCAGTTCGACGGCGGCCTTGGCGGTCTCGACCTCACAGACGACCTGGCCGTCGGTGACGGTGTCGCCCGGCTGGACGTACCACTTGAGGATCTCGGCCTCGGTGAGCCCCTCGCCCACGTCGGGCATCTTGAACTCGCGGAAGCGCTGAGCGCGGGCTGGACTTGCAGTCATGGTCACGAACTCTCCTCAAACCCTTAGTACGCCAACGCACGGTCAACGGCGTCGAGCACCCGGTCCAGCCCCGGAAGGTACTCGTCCTCCAGACGGGAGGGCGGGTACGGGGAGTGGAAACCGCCGACCCGCAGGACCGGAGCCTCCAGGTGGTAGAAGCACCGCTCGGTGATCCGGGCGGCGATCTCGGCACCTGCGCCGAAGAAGACCGGGGCCTCGTGGACGACGACCAGCCGGCCGGTCTTCTGCACCGACGACTGCACGGTGTCGAAGTCGATCGGGGAGAGCGAGCGCAGGTCGACGACCTCGACCGACCTGCCCTCCTCGGCCGCGACCTTGGCGACGTCCAGGCAGACCTTCACCATCGGGCCGTAGGCGGCCAGCGTGAGGTCGGAACCGTTCTGGGCGACCCGGGCCTTGTGCAGCGGGTCCGGGATCGACTCGGTGTCCAGCCGCGACTTGTCGTGGTAGCGGCGCTTGGGCTCGAAGTAGATGACCGGGTCGTCGCCCGCGATGGCCTGCTGAAGCATCCAGTAGGCATCGGAGGAGTTCGAGGGGGTGACGATCTTGAGGCCCGCGACATGCGCGAACAGCGCCTCGGGGGACTCGGAGTGGTGCTCGACCGCGCCGATGCCGCCCGCGTACGGGATGCGGATGACGACCGGCACCTTGACCTTGCCCAGCGCGCGGGCGTGCATCTTCGCGAGCTGGGTGACGATCTGGTCGTAGGCGGGGAAGACGAAGCCGTCGAACTGGATCTCGACGACCGGGCGATAGCCGCGCAGTGCCATGCCGATCGCGGTGCCGACGATGCCGGACTCGGCGAGCGGGGTGTCGATCACCCGGTCCTCGCCGAAGTCCTTCTGCAGGCCGTCGGTGACGCGGAAGACGCCGCCGAGCTTGCCGACGTCCTCGCCCATGACGAGGACCTTGGGGTCGGCCTCCATGGAGGCGCGCAGCGATTCATTGATCGCCTTGGCAATGGTGATCTTCTCGAAGACGGCCATGATCAGTTCCCCTCCGCGGCGTCGGCATCGACGAACGACGCCTGGTAGGCGGCGAACTGTGCGCGCTCCTCATCGACGAGCGCATGCCCATCGGCATAGACATTCTCGAAGATCGCCATGTCGTCCGGGTCGGGCATGGCACGGACGGCGTCGCGGACCCGCTTGCCCAGGGCCTCGCGCTCCTCGTCGATCGAGGCGAGGTACGCCTCGTCGACGATGCCCTCGGCCTCCAGGTACGTCCGCAGCCGCAGGATCGGGTCCTTGGCCTCCCAGGCCGCCCGCTCCTCGTCCGCCCGGTACTTCGTCGGGTCGTCGGAGGTGGTGTGCGCGCCCATGCGGTAGGTGAACGCCTCGATGAGCATCGGGCCCTGGCCGGTGCGCGCCCGCTCCAGCGCCGCCCGGGTCACCGCCAGACAGGCCAGGACGTCATTGCCGTCGACCCGTACGCCGGGGAATCCGAAGCCGCGGGCGCGCTGGTAGAGCGGCACCCGGGTCTGCTTCTCGGTGGGCTCGGAAATCGCCCACTGGTTGTTCTGGCAGAAGAACACGACCGGGGCGTTGTAGACCGCGGAGAAGGTGAAGGATTCCGCGACATCGCCCTGGCTGGAGGCACCGTCACCGAAATACGCAATGACCGCGGAATCCGCGCCGTCCTTCTGCACCCCCATCGCATAGCCGGTCGCGTGCAGCGTCTGCGAACCGATGACGATGGTGTAGAGGTGGAAGTTGTTGGTGCTGGGATCCCAGCCGCCGTGATTGACGCCCCGGAACATACCCAGCAGATTCGTCGGGTCGACGCCGCGGCACCATGCCACGCCGTGCTCCCGGTAGGTCGGGAAGACATAGTCGTCGTCGCGCAGCGCGCGCCCGGAGCCGATCTGAGCGGCCTCCTGGCCCAGCAGCGAGGCCCACAGGCCCAGTTCGCCCTGGCGCTGGAGGGTGGTCGCCTCGGCGTCGAACTTTCGCGTCAGCACCATGTCGCGGTAGAGCCCGCGCAGCTCGTCGGGGGACAGGTCGATCGAGTAATCGGGGTGCTCGACCCGCTTCCCTTCGGGGGTCAGCAGTTGTACGAGCTGATCCTGCTCCGCCTGCTCGGGCCGGCCGGAGTTCCGGGCCTTGGCCGGGGACGCCTTCTTGGCCGACGTCGCCTTTGCGGCGGTGGTGCGCTTGCTGCTGCCGCGGGTGTTTTTCCGCTGCGCAGTGCCTTCCACGGTCACGTGCTGCTCCTCCGTCTGTCCGGCCCCCGGGGTCCGCCGGTGGCCGTATTGCGGCTCACCCGGTATCCGATACGGCGCACGGGGTGTGTGCGATCGCGGCCGGATCCGGGTGGAACAAAGCTCCCGGACAGTGGCCTGCTCATTGCACGTTACCCATTGTCAAAGCCGAAGTGGAAACGGCGCTGACCTGCGATTTTGCTTGGATTTCCAAGTAAATCACTAAGGCTTGGAACAACTCCTGGTCACAGCGTTGCAGGCCGCCGGGACAACGGCACGTTATATCGGTGACCTGGAGCACGGGAAGAGTTGATGTGTGAGACTGGGAAGGTGCGCGAAGACGGAAAAATCACGGTATTCCTGCTCGATGACCACGAAGTTGTCCGGCGTGGCGTCCACGAAATGCTCTCGGTCGAGGACGACATCGAGGTGGTCGGCGAGGCCGGTACCGCCGCAGATGCCCTGGTCAGGATCCCTGCGACCCGCCCGGACGTGGCGGTGCTCGATGTCCGGCTGCCCGACGGGAGCGGTGTCGAGGTCTGCCGCGAGATCCGTTCACAGGATGAGGACATCAAATGCCTGATGCTCACCTCCTTCGCGGACGATGAAGCCCTTTTCGATGCGATCATGGCCGGTGCGGCCGGATATGTCCTCAAGGCCATTCGGGGCAACGAACTCCTCTCCGCGGTGCGCGACGTGGCGGCCGGCAAGTCCCTGCTCGACCCGGTGGCCACCGCCCGGGTACTGGAGCGGCTGCGCGACGGCACCGCCACCAAGGGTGACGACCGGCTGGCGAACCTCACCGACCAGGAACGCCGGATTCTCGATCTGATCGGCGAAGGCCTGACCAATCGCGCCATCGGCGAAAGGCTGCACCTCGCCGAGAAAACGATCAAGAATTATGTCTCCAGCCTGCTGTCCAAGCTCGGCATGGAACGGCGTTCCCAGGCCGCCGCCTATGTCGCGCGGATGCAGGCCGAACGACACTGAGCGGCCAAGGGGGTGGCGGATACGCCCCGCCCGGCTCATGGTGATTCAGGACCATCGGCCCCGCGGCCCGGGGCTGCTGGCCCCTACGTGCCGACCGGATCCGCCCGGCAAGGTGGTGCCATGCCCACCGACAACTACCGTGCCATCGAGCTGCTGAGCCGCACGCCGTACGGGCGCGTCTCTGCCAGTCGGCGGGCACTGCCCTTCACCACCGTCGCCCGGCACCTCGTCCTCGACGGACGGCTGGTGCTGCGGCTGCACCAGGGCTACGACTACCACCAGGCCCTGGACGGCAGCGTGGTCGCCTACGAGGCCGACAACGTCAACAGCGGCGAGGACGACACCTGGTCGGTGCAGTTCACCGGCACCGCCCGGGTCGTCGAGCCCACCCCCGTCGAGCGGGAACTCTTCGGGCGCTCCCCCCGGCTGGCCGACGGCGCCCCCTACGCCCCCGTCTTCCTGCGCATCGAGCCGGAGTTCGTGACCATGCACTACCTCACCGATGTGCCGGCCTTCCGAGGTGCGCACTCTGTGTGAGGCTCTCCGCCGCGCACACTGCGACGCACGCAGTTGATCTAACATCTGGCGGGTGCTGCGCTCATCTGTAGTCCGGACGGCGGCGACGCCCGACAAAGACACCCTCGGAGCCCTGCTCCGCCACTACACCGACGCCGGCGCGCCGCTGTCCTGTGAGCCCGTCGCCGAGGGCCTGCTCAACCACGGCTACTTCCTCGCCACCACCCGCGGCCGCTACTTCCTGAAGCACCACCTCGACGGCGACCGCGCCGCCCTCACCCGTCAGCACCGCGCCACCCGCCGGCTCGCCGCGCTCGGCCTGCCGGTCGTCCCGCCCCTCGCCGACGCGGACGGCCGCACCGTCACCGTCCTCGACGGCCGCTGCTACGCCCTGCACCCCTGGGTCGAGGGCCGGCACCTCGGCGGCGCGGCGCTGACCCGCGGCCAGTCCTGGCGGCTGGGCTCGCTGCTCGGGCTGGTCCACACCGCCCTGGAGCAGGCCATGGCCGACGAACCGCATCCGCCCCGGCTGCCCTGCGCGGACGCCGGCGCCGACCCGGAGCGGACCTTCGAGACGATCGAGGAGCTGCTGGCCCTGGCCCGCGGCGCCCGTCCGCGCACCAGCTTCGACGAACTCGCCGAACACCGTCTGCTGGAGCGCCGGGCGCTGCTGGCCGAGCAGGCACACCACCGCCCGGCGCCCGGCGCGGAGCCCCCGACGGGCTGGGTGCACGGCGACTTCCATCCGCTGAACGTCCTCTACCGCGGCGCGGAGCCGACCGCGATCGTCGACTGGGACCGGCTGGGCGTGCAGCCACGCGCCGAAGAGGCGGTACGCGCCGCCGCGATCTTCTTCGTACGCCCCTGCGGGACGCTGGACCTGGCCAAGGTGGCGGCGTACGCGGGCGCCTACCGCAGCGCCTGCGGGGCCGGCGCCGAGGAGCTCGCCGCTGCCGTCCACCGGGTGTGGTGGGAGCGGCTGAACGACTTCTGGATGCTCACCTGGCGCTACCAGCTCGGCGACCGCCGCACCGATGCCCAGTTCCCGGCGGCGGCCGCACTGGCCGTGTGGTGGACCCGCGAGTACCGGGCCGTACGGAACGCGTTCACCCGCTGAACCGCGGCGGGGCCCGTCAGCCGGCCGGGCCGAGCGTCGAGCCGGCGTCCGTGCCGCTGCCGGCCGTAGTCCCGCTGTCCGTTCCGGTGGTCGTTCCACCGTCGGTGGTACCCCCGTCGGTGGTGCCGCCGTCCGCGGTCCCGCCATTGGCGGTCCCGCCGTCCGCCGTCCCGCCGGTGGAGTCTGTGGGCGGCTCGGAGGTGGGCGGCTCCGACGTCGGCGGCTCGGAGGTGGGCGGCTCGGACGTCTCCGGCGTGCTGGGCTCCTGGGTCGGCGGCTCGCTGTACGTGCCGCCGTCACCGCCCGTGGTGCCGGGCTCGGTCTGCGGCGTGCTCGGCTCCTCCGTCGGCGGCTCGCTCGTCTTGTCGTCCTTGGACGGCGACGGGGACTGCGTCGTCGGGGTGTCCTTCTTCTTGTCCTGGCCGCTGGTGTTCTGCAGCGCGAAGGCCACACCCACCGCGATCGCGATCACCGCGAGCGCCGCGATCAGCCAGATCTTGCCGCGGCCGCCCCTGGCCGGACGGGGGCCGCCGTCGAAGCCGCCGTCGTCGTCGCGCCTACCGGACGTGAGGATCGGCTGCGCCGTGGTCTGGCCGGCGTCGGGGTGCGGCAGCGCCGTGGTGGCCGCGGTGCCCATGGCCGGGCCGAGACCGCCCTCGTGCATGCCGACCGGGCCGGTGTTCCAGGTGCCCGTGTGACCGCCCTGCTCGTGCAGCATCTGCAGCGAGTACTGGACCAGGCCGCGCATCTCCTCGGCAGACTGGAACCGGTCGTCGGGGTCCTTGGCCAGCGACCGCATCACCAGGCCGTCCAGCTCCGGCGGCACCGCGTCGGCGACCTCGGACGGCGCCACCGGCATGTCCTGCACATGCTGGTAGACCACCGACAGCGGGGTCTCGCCGGTGAACGGCGGCCGCAGCGTGAGGAGCTCGTAGAGCAGACAGCCGGTGGCGTAGAGGTCGGAGCGGGTGTCGACGGTCTTGCCGAGCGCCTGCTCCGGGGAGAGGTACTGGGGCGTCCCCATGACCATGCCGGTCTGGGTCATCGTGGACTGGGCGCCGTGCAGGGCACGGGCGATGCCGAAGTCCATGACCTTGACGGCGCCGCTGTTGGTGATGATCACGTTCGCGGGCTTGATGTCACGGTGCACGATGCCGTGCTGGTGGCTGTAGGCCAGCGCCTCCAGCACCCCCGAGACGATGATCAGCGCCTGGTCGGCCGGCGGGGCGTCGGCGTTGAGCAGCAGATCGCGGATGGTGTGGCCCTCGACCAGCTCCATCACGATGTACGGCACGGTGTTGCCGCCGACCAGATCCTCACCCGAGTCGTAGACCGCGACCACCGCGTGGTGGTTCAGCCCGGCCACGGACTGTGCCTCCCGCGTGAAGCGGGCCTTGGAGACCGGGTCCTCGGCGAGGTCTGCGCGCAGCAGCTTCACGGCGACGGTGCGGCCGAGCCGTACGTCCTCGGCCGCGAACACCTCCGCCATACCGCCGCGGCCGAGCCGTCGCGTGAGCCGGTAGCGGCCGTCGCCGACCAGCCCGCCGTTGCCCCACATCTCCGGTGCGTCGGGGATATTGGAGCCGGTGGCGTCAGGATCGGACGGGCCCTGGGGGCTCTGCGTCGGTGCCATCGGTCCTCGCCGTCGAATCGATCCGCATGAGAGCGGTAAGGTCATCGGTCTTCGCTAGAGCACGCTACAGGTTCCGCGGCACCCACCGGTCCGTCGTGGACCGACCAGCAAACCTGCCGGAAGCCAATGGGGGCAAGTTCACCAGGGACGATCCGGTGCCGAAATCGTCTGTGGGCTGTGACGCGATCTTGCGTATCTGGTCACGGAACGGGCACACAGCTTGACGTGTCCAGGGCCTGCGGCAGACTTGGCTGCGGAATTCCAGATTTTGATCACTATCCGTACGGGATAGTGCGCGCGTAGGGGGAAGCGGAACGATGAGCCAGGACGGCGCTCAGGGCCAATACGAGGGCCGTTCGGTCGGCGGGGGACGTTACCAGCTTCGTGATCTTCTCGGTGCGGGCGGCATGGCCTCCGTGCACCTCGCCTACGACAGCGTGCTCGACCGCGAGGTCGCGATCAAGACCCTGCACACCGAGCTCGGCCGCGAGCAGGCCTTCCGTGAGCGCTTCCGCCGTGAGGCCCAGTCCGTGGCGAAGCTCACGCACACCAACATCGTTTCGGTCTTCGACTCCGGTGAGGACGAGCTCGACGGCGGCATGGTGCCGTACATCGTCATGGAGTACGTCGCAGGTCAGCCGCTGCGCTCCGACCTGGACACCGACGTTGCGCAACATGGCGCGATGCCGACGGAAAAAGCCCTGAAGATCACGGCCGATGTGCTGGCCGCGCTCGAGGTCAGCCACGAGATGGGCCTGGTCCACCGGGACATCAAGCCCGGCAACGTGATGCTGAACAAGCGCGGTGTCGTCAAGGTCATGGACTTCGGCATCGCCCGGGCCATGCAGTCCGGCGTGACGTCGATGACGCAGACCGGCATGGTCGTCGGCACCCCGCAGTACCTCTCGCCCGAGCAGGCGCTGGGCCGCGGTGTGGACGCCCGCTCCGACCTCTACTCGGTCGGCATCATGCTCTTCGAGCTGGTGACCGGCCAGCTGCCCTTCGACGCGGACTCCCCGCTCGCCATCGCCTACGCGCACGTCCAGGAAGAGCCCCCGGTCCCGTCGAGCATCAACAGCTCGCTGCCGGCGGCCGTGGACGCGCTGGTGGCCCGAGCGCTGAAGAAGAACCCCAATGAGCGGTTCCCCACCGCAGAGGCGATGCGGGACGAATGCCTGCGCATCGTCGGGTCCGGGCAGTCCGGCGCGACGCCGCTGATCATCAGCGGGGGCCCGGCGGCGCGCACCAGCGGCTCGTCGGTCTCCTCCGCGGTCTTCCCCACCGCTTCCGGCGCCCCGCACACTCCGGCCCCGCCGAGCGTGCAGCAGCCGTATCAGCCGACCCAGGCGGCCGGGTTCGGGCCGTCGACACCCCCGCCGCCGCCGAACAACGCCTATCCGACGCCCACGCCTGCTCCCGGCCCGGCACCGTTCAACGCGGGCGGGTTCCCGCCCCCGCAGGCGTACACCCCGCCGCCTCCGCCCCCGCCCGTCACGGCCTCGATGCAGTCGGCCGGCGGTCCCGGCGGCCGGAAGGGCAACTCCGCGGTGATCGTCGTCTCGGCGATCACCGGAGTGGTCGTGGTCACCGCGATCGCGATCGGTATCGGTCTGAGCGCCGGCTCCAGCGACGACAACGGCGGGGACGTGACCCCGACCCCGACGTACTCGTCGTACTCCTCGCCCACCGAGAGCGTCCGGCCCGAGGACAAGACGGCGACGATCCTGACGTCCGAGTGCACCAGCCCGACCAAGAGCTACAGCGACAAGGGCAAGATCCTCGTCCCGTCGTTCCGCTTCAAGAACCTGGACTCGGTGAAGAAGTGCATCGAGGCGGCCGGCTGGAAATACAAGATCGTCAAGGAAGAGGACAGCTCGATCTGGGGCAAGAACACCGTCACGGATCAGAGCCCGGCCGCCATCAGCTGGTGGTACCCGAGCAAGAGCGAGACCATCGATCTGACCGTCTCGACCGGCCGCAGCGGCTGACGACAACCGGCCCACGGGCCTCGAGTACCTGACAGAGGGGCCGGCACGCGCAGTGCGTGCCGGCCCCTTCTGTCTGTGTATGCGGTGCGCCGGCGACCCGGCCGACGATTCTGGGAATTCCCTAGAGATACGGACCCGAGCGGGCGCTGCCCTGACCGGGGTGGCCCTCCTCGCCGTCCATCGCCGAGACACCGGGCGGCAGCGCACGGCGCATCGACTCCAGCTGGGCACGAGCCGCCATCTGCTGGGCGAACAGCGCGGTCTGGATGCCGTGGAAGAGGCCCTCCAGCCAGCCCACCAGCTGAGCCTGGGCGATCCGCAACTCCGCATCCGTCGGCACCGACTCATTGGTGAAGGGCAGCGACAGCCGCTCCAGCTCCTCGACCAGCTCGGGCGCCAACCCGTCCTCCAGCTCCTTGACCGAGCTGGAGTGGATCTCCTTGAGACGGACCCGGCTCGCCTCGTCGAGAGGCGCGGCCTTCACCTCTTCCAGCAGCTGCTTGATCATGCTGCCGATGCGCATGACCTTCGCAGGCTGTTCGACCATGTCCGTCACCGGCGTCTCGCGGGACTCTTCGTCGTTGTCCCCGCCACTGGAGCCGGCGCTGCCGAGCGCCATGCCGTCCGGGCCGACAACCAGGACGTGCGGGTTCTCCTGCGACCGTTCGTTCATCGGCATATCCATGCCGCCATTCTCTCGCACCAGGGGTTATGAACGGTGGTGCCCCCTGAAGAACGTGATCCACCCTTCCGGGGGGATCCTGCTGCCGCGGTTTCACGTGAAACAAGGGATTCCCGGCTGTTTCACGTGAAACCGTCGGACTTCAGCTGCGGCGCAGCCGAAGGGCGAAGAAGGCCAGCCCCAGACCGGTGAGCGCAAGACCGGCACCCATCGGCAGGACCCGCTCCACCGGGGCTGCTGGCGTTTCCATGGCGTAGGGGCGCTCCGTCGCTTCGCCGTCCGCGCCGTCCGGTACGGAACCGTCCTTCTTCGGGGCGGCGGACGGAAGCGGCGGCAGTACGTCATAGGAGCGCACGGCCCGCCGATCTGCGACGTTGTGGCGGTGCGAGGCGGACGATCCTGCCGGGATGGCTCCCGCATGGGATGCGGACCCCGCGGGCTTGGAATGCTTCCGCGCCGAGTGCCGGCCGGGCAGGGAGTGCCCACGGTCGGCACCGGGCGGACCTCCCGGACCGGGCGGCCCATGATGCCCCCGCCAGTGGAAATCCCTGCCCCTGCCCTCGGGGCCCGGGAGGCCGAACGGCGGGATCTGCCCGATGAAATCGGGGCCGAACCTGTGATGGTGGTGGTGGCGCCACTCTCCGTGCCCGCGATGTCCACCGAAGTGATGATGCGGAGGCCGGTGCGGGAAGCCCGGAAGGGCGTACGGCGGGCCCGGGAAGCGGTCCGGCAGCCCGGGGACCCGCGCGGCCGCCCCGGAGTGCCCGGGGTGCGCCCGGCCCGTACCCCGCCCGTCGGCCGGCGAGGAGCCGGGTGTCAGATCGTCGGCGCCGTAATCGTCCAGCCCGAAGTCGCCGGTTCCGTAGTCGTCCCGGCCGTAGTCGTCGCGTTGATCGTCCGGGCGGGCGAGATTCGACGGGCGGTCGACCGGAGTGGCCCGTCGGTCCGCAGCCACCGCGGAGGTGGCGCCCAAGGGAACGGGCAGGACGACGGAAGCCACCAACAGACCGGTGGCAATGCGCGAACGGAATCCTGGAGCGACCACGGTGCCCCTCCCGTGCCGAGCCGTCGAGTGACCCGTCCAGCGTCACATGTGATGAGATTCACGGCATCTCAGACATATCAGGCGGGTTACTCGTCGGGCATGCGGGAGGGGCGGGCGCAGGCCGGGCGGCTGCCGGAGGGCCGAGCGCGGGGGCCGGGAGACTCAGACGGTCAGCACGACCTTGCCGACATGCGCACTCGCCTCCACGATGCGGTGCGCCTCGGCGGCCTCCGCCATCGGGAGCGTGCGGTCCACGATCGGCCGGACCTGACCGTTGGCGATCAGCGGCCAGACATGCTCCCGTACGGCGGCGACGATGGCCGCCTTCTCGTTCAGCGGGCGGGCACGCAGCCCGGCGCCGGTGATCGCGGCGCGCTTGGCCATCAGAGCGGCGAGATTCAGCTCCGCCTTCACCCCGCCCTGCAGCCCGATGATCGCCAGCCGTCCGCTGACCGCCAGCGCCTTGACGTTCCGCTGCAGATACTTCGCGCCGATGATGTCGAGGATGACATCCGCGCCCGCGCCGTCGGTGGCCTTGCGGATCTCCTGGACGAAGTCCTGCTCGCGGTAGTCGATGAGGATGTCGGCGCCCAACTCGGCGCAGCGCGCCAGCTTTTCGGGGCCGCCCGCGGTGACCGCGACCCGTGCGCCGACGGCCTTGGCCAGCTGGATCGCCATCGTGCCGATGCCGCTGGCGCCGCCGTGGACCAGCAGGGTCTCGCCGGGCCGCAGGTGCGCGATCATGAAGACGTTCGACCAGACCGTGCAGGTCACCTCGGGCAGCGCGGCGGCCGTGACCAGATCCAGGCCGGCCGGCACCGGCAGCACCTGCCCGGCCGGGACGGCGACCTGCTCGGCGTATCCGCCGCCCGCGAGCAGCGCGCACACCTCGTCGCCGACGGCCCAGCCGTGCACACCGGGGCCGAGCGCGGTGATCCGCCCCGAGCACTCCAGGCCGGGGTACGGGGAGGAGCCGGGCGGCGGGTCGTAGAAGCCCTGACGCTGGAGCAGGTCCGCGCGGTTCACGGCGCTGGCCGCGACCTCGATCAGGACCTCGCCCTCAGCGGGCTGCGGATCGGGCACGTCCGCCCGAACAAGTGCTTCGGGGCCACCGGGCTCCGGGATAGTGATCGCTCGCATGGGCGCGAGGCTACTCGCCGTCCGCGCACGGGGCGACGGTGCGGGGCCCGCGGATCACCACCGGGCCGGGCTTCCCACCTGCACAGAGCCCGGTCCGGTCCGCGTCCGGCACATCGGGCACCCCCGGCCGCGCAGCGCCCTCGTCCGCCGCCGCTCCGGTGTCCGCAGTGTGCGCACGGTCCTCCGCAGCACGGAGCATGGGAGCCATGTCCCCCTCACAGACCGCCGCAGATCGGGCCGTTCAGGAAGAGACGGTCGGATGAGCGACGAGCAGCAACCGCGCCGCAGGGCCGGCAGATTCCCGCTCCTTCGCTTGCGGTCGTACGGGGGCACCGGCTGCTGGATTACACCGACCCGCAGGCCGCAACGCTGGAGCTCACCGACCGCGTGATCACCATCCGGCAGGCGGTGCCGAGCGACTGACCCGCCGGGCCGGACGACGCGGGCGCATCCGCGGCCCGCGGTGGCGGCGGGCCTACAGCTCCCCCGAGGCGCTCCAGTCCGTCGGCGCATCCGGTGCCCAGCCCGCCGACCAGCCCGCCGGCCAGGGCAGTTCCAGGAGTTCGAGCTCGTTGCCGCGCTTCGCACCGCCGGGCGGAACGACCGCCAGCGCATCAGCGGCGGCGATCCCGCGCAGCATGGCAGGGCCGCGGAAGTGGAGCGGCGCCGCCATCAGGCCCTGCCGTTCGTCGTCGCGGTAGGCCACCGGAACGAGCCGGGTGTCGTGCGGATGCCCGTGGACGGGAGCGGCCAGCGGCACGCGGTACGGCGGGGCGGGGCGGCGGCCGGCAAGCGCGCACAGCAGCGGCTCGGCGAGCGTGCACAGCCCGGAAACCGCCGCGAGGGGGTTGCCCGGCAGACCGACGAGGTGCCGGCCCGGGGCCAGACGGGCGAGCAGCATGGGATGCCCGGGGCGCACCTCCACACCGTCCACCAGCACCTCGGCGCCCAGCCCGCGCAAGGTGGGGTGCACATGGTCGACGGGGCCCGACGCGGTGCCGCCGGTGGTGATCACCACGTCGGCGGTGGAATCCGCGAGAGCGGCGTACAAGGTGTCGGCGTCATCGGCCAGATGGCGCGCCGCGGGCGTCTCGACGCCCAGCGCATGCAGCCAGGGGACGAGCATCGGGCCGAGCGCATCACGGATCCGGCCCTCCTGGGGCAGTCCGTGGTCCAGCAACTCGTCGCCCAGGACGAAGACTTCGGCGCGCGGACGGGGACGGGCGGTCAGCTCGTCATAGCCGGCCGCCGCGGCCAGGCCGAGGACGGCGGGGGTCACCAGGGCGCCGGCCGGCAGCAGCTGGTCGCCGCGGCGGCACTCCTGGCCGCGCGGACGGATGTCCTGACCGGGCGGCACCGGCTGCGGTGCGTACAGCCGCCGCCCGCCGCCGCTCGGCGCACGGACCTCGCCGTGTTCGCTGCGCAGGACGGCGGTGGCGCCGGACGGGATGCGTGCGCCGGTGGCGATCGCGACCGCGTGGCCGTCGAGGAGCACGTCGGTGGAGGCGTGACCGGCGAGGATGCCGGGCGGGGAGCCGGCCTCGGGGGTGTCGGCGGGGTGGTCGAGGCGCCAGGGGCCGGGGCCGGCGACCGCCCAGCCGTCCATCGCCGAGGTGTCGAAGGACGGCAGGTCGGTCAGTGCGGTGAGCGGGGCGGCGAGCGTACGGCCGAGCGCGGTGCCGAGCGCCGAGGTCAGGGGCGCGGGCGGCTCGGTCACGGCGCGCCGGGCGATGTCCCTGGCGACGTGCCAGGGGACGGCGGCCGGGGTGGGGCGGGGGCCGGGCGCCGGGGTCGGCGGAGGATCGTCGGCGCCGGCCGGGCCGGTGGGGCCGGAGCGGTTTCCGGGCGCACCCGGGCCGTCGGAGGCGAAGGGGTCGCCGGGCACGAACGGGTCGTCGGGCGTGTAGGGGTCGCCGGGCGTGTAGGGGTCGCCGGGCGTGTAGGGGGCGTCACCGCCTTCGCCGGCCGCGGCCCCGCGGGCGGCGTACGGCGCCCGGACGGTCGCGGCCTCGGCGCCGGGGCGTACGCGCGGCTGCCCGGGGCCGTTGACCAGCGCGAGCGCATCGTCGAAGGCGTCGCCGCTGCGGCCGCGCCCCTCGTCCGGGGTGGCGCCCGCCGGCTCGCCCCCCGTGCCGCCCGGCTGTCCGTCGTTCATTCCGCGGGCTTCGCGTCGTCACCGGTGGCACCGCCGGACCGGGCCGCGCCCCCGGACTCCTCGGCCTCCGCCGCCCAGCGGTTCGCCAGAGCGGCGGCCCGGTCCATCAGCTCCTGCACGTCCCGGCCCTGTTGGCCCGCCGCATAGCCGATCAGAAAGGTCGTCAGCGGGGCGGCCGGGCGGGCGACGCCGTGCGCCGCGTCCCGCGCGAGGTCGAGAAGCGCTGCCGTGTCGACATCGAGCTCGATGCCCAGTTCGGCCTTGACTGCGGTGATCCATTCGTCCAGCACGGTGCCATGCTCCCTGATACGGGCGCGTGCCGCGTTGATGTCTTCCCAGGTGTCGCAGTCGAAGGAGGCCGTGGACCGGGCGTCCGGGACCCGTTCGAGCACCAACTCGGCCCCCAGCGCACGCAGCGGCAGACCGGCCGGGGTGCCGTGCACGGCCCGCAACCGCGCCAGCTCCCGGCGCAGCGGCCCGGACCGATAGGCCGCCACCAGCGGCTGGTCCCGCCCCGAGGCGTCCCGGAGCATCGCCCCGTCGCGCGGCGCGGCACCCCCGCCCGGCCCGGGGCCGCCTGCCGTCACCGCCGCCAGGAGGCGGTGCACGGTCGCTGCGGTCAGGAAGGGGAGGTCGGCGGAGAGGACCAGCACCACCGGGGCGGTGGTGTGCCGCAGTCCGGCTTCCAGCGCGGCGAGCGGACCGCCGCCGGGCGGGTCCTCCAGGGCATGGACGACGGGCCGCGCGGTCGGGCGGCCGGGGCCGACGACGACGGTGCTCGCCGCATCGGAGCAGGCCGCGAGCACCCGGTCCAGGAGGGGCCGGCCACCGACGGACAGCGCGGGCTTGTCCGCCCCGCCGAGCCGCCGGGCCGCACCTCCGGCCAGCACGATGGCGTCGTAGTCGGTGTGGTCGTTCACCCCTTGAGTATCGCCAGGGCTACGGGGATCACACCGCTGCCGGGGCTGCGGCGGGTGTCGGCTGTGCCACAGCGGCGGCTGGCGGTGGGCTCGCCGTTGCGGGTCGGCTCGTGGTTGCGGGCAAGCTCGTGGTTGCGGGCAAGCTCGCGGGTGCCGGCAAGCTCGCGGGTGTCGGCAGTCCCGCCGTTGCCACCGGTCCCGCCGTTGCCACCGGGTCCCGCCGTTGCCGGCCGGCTCGCCCTCGCCGGCCGCGCGCCGGTCACAACGTCCGTATCAGCAGTGCGGGCTGTTCCACGCAGTCGGCCACGAACCGCAGGAAGCCGCCTGCCGTGCCGCCGTCGCACACCCGGTGATCGAAGGTGAGCGAGAGCTGCACGACCTGCCGGACAGCCAACTCGCCTTCGTGCACCCAGGGTTTGGCGGCTATCCGGCCGACGCCGAGCATCGCCGCCTCCGGGTGATTGATGATCGGCGTGGAGCCGTCGACGCCGAAGACGCCGTAGTTGTTGAGGGTGAAGGTGCCGTGTGTCAGCTCGGCCAGGGAGAGTCCGCCTGCCCGGGCGGTTTCGGTGAGCCGGGCGATCTCCGCGGACAAATCCTCGACCGTACGGGCATGCGCGTCCCGTACCACCGGCACCACCAGGCCGCGCTCGGTCTGCGCCGCGAAGCCCAGATGGACGGCGGGCAGCCGCACGATCTCCTGGGCCTTGGTGTCGACAGTGGCGTTGAGCTGGGGAAAGCGCGCGAGGGCGGCCGTACAGATCCGGGCCAGCAGGGCGAGCAGCGACACCTTGGGGGCGCCCGGCACATTCATCGCCCTGCGGGCGGCGAGGAGTTCGGTGGCATCGGCGTCCACCCAGCAGGTCGCCTCGGGGATCTCCCGGCGGCTGCGGCTGAACTTCTCCGCGGCCGCACCGACCATCCCCTTCAGCGGGATCCGCTCCTCCTCCGGCAGGGCACCGGCCCCGGCCGCCGCCCCGGTGGGCCTCGCGGCCCCGGGGGTGGGCACGGCAGGCGGCACAGCCCCGGGGAGGGGCACGACCCGCGGCAGCTCCCGCTCCCGCAGCTCCCGGATCGCGCACTCCACATCCGTACGCAGAATCAGCCCATCGCGTCCGGAGCCCGTCACCTCACTCAGATCCAGACCGTTTTCCCGCGCTATCCGGCGCACAAGCGGGGAGATGACGGCCACCGTACGGCTGCCGGCCTCCTCCGCCCCGGCTCCGGCGGCCCCGTCCGCGCCGGTGGTACCGGCCGCTCCCACGGCGGCCGGCTCGGCGTGCGCCCCGCCCGAGCCACCTGGCGCATGATCGGCCGCTGCGGCCCCGGCCGGTCCGTTCGCCGCCCCTCCGGGCGGCCGCTGCGCTCCGCCCATGGGGCTCGCTCCCCCAGGACGGATCCGGCGCCGCCGCGCCGCCGCCGCGCCGGTGCCGTACCCGACGAGCACGTTCCCGGACCCGGAATCCGCCTCCTCCGCGGACGAAGCGGGCGTCGCGGCCGCCTCGGGCGCACCGCCCTGGGCACCCGTCCCGGAGCCCGGCTCCGCACCGGGGACGGCTCCCGCCAGATCGTCCGGAACCGCCCCCACCGCGACCGTCACCAGCGGTGCGCCCACCGGGACTTCCGCCCCCTCCTCGCCGAAGCGGGCGGTCACCACCCCTCCGTAGGGGCAGGGCACCTCCACCATCGCCTTGGCGGTCTCGACCTCCACCACCGGCTGGTCGATGGCCACCACCTCGCCGACCTCGACCAGCCAGTGGACGATCGTCGCCTCGGTGAGGCCCTCCCCCAGGTCGGGCAGGGTGAATTCACGGACCACGGCCATCACTCACCACCTCCGGCGGTCCAGTCCGACTCCCACTGGAGGCGGGCGACGGTGTCCAGGATCCGGTCCACGCCCGGCAGATGGTGCCGCTCCAGCATGGGGGGCGGATAGGGGATGTCGAACCCGGCGACGCGCAGCACCGGCGCCTCCAGGTGGTGGAAACAGCGCTCGGTGATCCGTGCGGCGATCTCCCCGCCGGGACCGCCGAACCCGTTGGACTCATGGACGACCACGGCCCGCCCGGTGCGCCGCACCGAGGCGCAGACGGTGTCGTCGTCGAACGGCATCAGCGAGCGCAGATCGACCACTTCCAGGTCCCAGCCCTCGGCCCGGGCAGCCTCGGCGGCCTCCATGCAGACCGGGAGCGACGGGCCGTACGTGATGAGGGTGGCGCTGCTGCCGCGGCGCCGGACCGCGGCGCGCCCCAGCGGGGCGACCTCGGTGGGTGCATCGGGCGACCAGTCGGCCTTCGACCAATACAGCCGCTTGGGCTCCAGGAAGACGACGGGGTCGTCGGAGGCGATGGCGGCCCGCAGCAACCCGTAAGCGTCCTCGACGGTCGCCGGCGTGACGACCTGGAGGCCCGGAGTGGCGAGGTAGTACGCCTCGGAGGAGTCGCTGTGGTGCTCGACCCCGCCGATCCCGCCGCCGTAAGGGACGCGGATGGTCAGCGGCATCGTCAGGGCCCCGCGGGTGCGGTTGCGCATCCGGGCGACATGGCTGATCAGCTGCTCGAACGCCGGGTAGGCGAACGCGTCGAACTGCATCTCGACGACCGGCCGCAGCCCGTACATCGCCATGCCGACGGCGGTGCCCAGGATGCCGGCCTCGGCGAGCGCGGTGTCCGTGCAGCGGTCCTCGCCGAATTCCTTAGCGAGGCCGTCGGTGACCCGGAAGACGCCGCCCAGGGTGCCGACGTCCTCGCCCATGACGTGGACGGACGGATCGTCGGCCATCGCGTCGCGCATGGCGCGGGTCAGCGCCTGCGCCATGGTGGCGGGCTTGCGCGTGATCGCCGGAACGGTGGTCGTCATGGCCTGGCCTCCTCGGCACCGCCGCCGGCACCCGCCGCGTCCTCGGTGTGTCCGGCGCCCTCGGCGTCCAGCTCGGCGCGCAACTGGGCGGCCTGGGCACGCAGTTGGCTGGTCTGCTCGGCGAATACGTGGGTGAACAGGTCCATCGGGTCCAGCTCCGGGTCGGCGTTCATCCGCTCCCGGAGATCGGCCGCCAGCTGCTCGGCGCTCTCCCGGGTGTCGCCGACGAATGCGTCGGTCAGCAGATCGCGGGATGCGAGCTCACGCTCCAGGAGGGCTATCGGGTCGTGTGCCCGCCAGGTCTCGACCTCGGCCTCGCTGCGGTAGCGGGTGGCGTCGTCGGCGTTGGTGTGCGCCTCGATGCGGTAGGTGACGGCCTCGACCAGGGTGGGGCCGCCGCCCCGGCGGGCCCGCTGCACGGCCTCGGTGAGCACCTCGTGCATCGCGGGTGCGTCATTGCCGTCGACCAGGCGGCCCGGCATGCCGTAGCCGACCGCCTTGTGGGCGAGGGACGGTGCGGCGGTCTGCTTGGCGAGCGGCACGGAGATCGCGAAGCCGTTGTTCTGGACGAGGAAGACCACCGGCGCCTGCCAGAGGGCCGCGAAATTCAGCGCCTCGTGGAAGTCGCCCTCGCTCGTGCCGCCGTCGCCGACCATCGCCAGCGCCACCACCTCGTCGCCCTTGAGCCGGGCGGCGTGCGCCAGGCCCACGGCGTGCGGGAGCTGGGTGGCGAGCGGGGTGCACAGGGGGGCGATGCGGTGTTCGTGCGGGTCGTAGCCGCTGTGCCAGTCGCCGCGCAGCAGGGTCAGCGCCTGGACGGGGTCGAGGCCGCGGACCACTGCGGCGAGGGTGTCGCGGTAGCTCGGGAAGAGCCAGTCCCGCTCTTCGAGGGCCAGCGCCGCGGCGACCTCGCAGGCCTCCTGTCCCGTGGAGGACGGATAAACCGCCAGGCGTCCCTGCCGGGTCAGGGCCGTGGCCTGCGCGTTGTACCGGCGGCCGCGCACCAGCTGGGCGTACAGCCGGGTCAGCAGTCCGGAGTCGAGCCGGGCGGCGGCGTCCGTCCCCAGGAGGCGGTACGGCTCCGCGTCGGGCAGGAGAGGCGCGGGGTCGGTGCGCGGCCGCCAGGAAGGCGGCGGGCCGGCCAGGCTGCTCGTGTTCCTGCTGCTGCCGGGCTGCTCAAGGACCGTCATGTCGAGCACCTCCTCGGATCGAAGGGGTGGCGCGATGCGCCTCATGGGGGTGGTGGGCACACGGCGGGTGGGCAGGATGCATTCGGTCAGGGCGGGTTCACCCTGCCCTACCGATTGTTCGGTCGCTGATGCATTTTGGCTACGGGTGGGTTCAGCCTGTGGACAAACGGTTCTCCACAGCTTGAGATGAAGGCAGGGCGTCCACAAAGGGGAGGCGGGAGCACATGCCGGACGAACAGATGGCCAATTCCGGTGCGCAGACACCGTCCGGCGGGCAGCCGCCGACGGACGGCGCCGCGCCCGTCCCGCCCGCGCGCCCACTGGACACCATCGACCGCTCGATCCTGCGCATGCTGCAGACCGATGGACGCGCCTCGATACGCTCCGTGGCCGAGCGGGTGCATGTCTCGCGCGCCAACGCCTACGCACGGATCAACCGGCTGCTGGACGACGGCGTGATCCGCGGCTTCAGCGCCCTGGTCGACCAGGAACGCGCAGGTCAGGGCGCCTCCGCGTACATCACGCTGAAGATCGTGCAGAACTCCTGGCGCACCGTGCGCAAGCAGCTCACCGCGCTGCCCGGAGCCACCCACATCGCGCTGGTCAGCGGCGATTTCGATGTACTGCTGCTGGTCCACACCAAGGACAACCGTGAACTGCGGGAGCTTGTTCTCACCCGGATCCAGTCGATCCCGGAAGTGCTCAGCACCCGCACGCTGCTGGTCTTCGAGGAGACCGACCTCGGGCCCGAGGGAGACTGACCCCGCCGGGGGCCTGCCCGGCGGGCCGGGGGAGGCCCGGCGGGCGCCTCAGGGCTTGCGCAGCCCCGCGAAAGCCGTACGCACCACGGCGTCGGCGACCTCGTCACGACTCGCCGCGCCGCCGCGCCCCGGCCGGTACCACTCCACAATCGAGTTGATCATGCCGAAGAGCAGCCTGGTGGCCAGCCGGATGTCCACGTCGTCCCGCAGGTCGCCGTCGGCGGCGGCCCGCTTGAGCAGATCGGACACCTCGTGGTCGAACTCCCGGCGGCGTTCCATGGCCCACCGCTCGGTGTCCGTATTTCCCCGCACCCGCAACAGCAGCGTCACATAGGGGAGTTCGTCCATCAGCACCTCGGCCACCCGCCGGGTGACGTGCTCCAGCCGCTCGATCGCCCGCCCCTGGAGCGCGCCCGGCTCCTCCAGCACACCGAAGAGCCCGTCCAGGGCGCGGCTTATGGCGCGGCGCAGCAGCTCTTCCTTGCTGCGCACATGGTGGTAGATCGAGGACTTCGAGATGCCGGCCGCCTTGGAGAGGTGCTCCATGGAGGTGCCGTCGTAGCCGCGCTCGATGAACACCTCGACGGCGACCGCGAGCAGCGAATCGGGCGTATAGGTGTCGCGCTTGGCCATGGTCATGATTAGAGCACCTACTCCTCGAGGTCCGCACGGCGCCTCAGCGCCCAGGACGGTGCATAGCGTCCGCCGGCGTTGTGGTGATACATCGCGTCCAGCAGATCCCACACCCACCGGGCGCCAAGCCGCTCGGCCCACTCCAGAGGGCCGCCGGGATAGTTCACGCCCAACCGCATGGCGGTGTCGATGTCCTCGGAGGTCGCCACCCCCCGGGCCGCCGCGTCCACGGCGAAGTCGATGATCATTGCGATCGTCCGCGCGGCGATCATGCCGGGCACGTCGTCGATCACGCTGACCTGTTTGCCGAGCGCCTGGAAGAGCCCCACGGCCTCCGCGAGGTCCGCCTCGGAGGCGTCCGCCGAGGCGGCCAGGGCGATCCAGGTCGCGGCCCGGTAGTCGAGCGACAGATCGAAGCGGATGTACCTGCCGTCGGCCCGGGTCGTCGCCGGACGACCGTTGGTGAGCGCCAGACAGGCTCCGCCGGGCAGCCCGATCACGCCCTCCGGCCCGGACAGCGCGCCGTCCCGGGTGATCTTGATGCCCGCTTCCTCGATCAGCTCCGGCAGCACCGCCGCCGGGCCGGGCAGCGTCGCGTGCAGGGCGACGGACCCCGGTGCCGGGCAGGGGCCGGCGGTCTGCGGCGCGGGCCGGCGGGCGCCCTCGGCGTAGTCGAACCAGCCGCGCCCCGACTTGCGGCCGTGCAGTCCGGACTCCACCAGTCGGCGCTGCGCCAGCGAGGGCGCGAACTTCGGGTCCTGGAAGAAGGCGTTCCACACGGAGTGGGTGACCGCCTCGTTCACGTCCTGCCCGATGAGGTCGGTCAGCTCGAAGGGCCCCATCTTGAAACCGGTGCCGTCGCGCAGCACCGCATCGACGGTGGCGGGGTCGGCGGTCCGCTCCTCGTAGGCACGCAGGGCCTCGGCGTAGAAGGGGCGGGCGATGCGGTTGACGAGGAACCCCGGGGTGTCGGCGCAGCGCACCGGCTTCTTTCCCCAGGCCGCGGCGGTGTCGTACGCGGTGGCGGCGGCCGTCTCGTCGGTGGCGAAGCCGCTGACCACCTCGACCAGGGGCAGCAGCGGCGCGGGGTTGAAGAAGTGCAGCCCCACGCAGCGGCCGGGGTGGCGCAGCCGTCCCGCGACGGCCGTCACGGACAGCGAGGAGGTGTTGGTGGCCAGCAGGCAGTCCACCGCCACGATGCCCTCCAGGGCGGTGAACAGCTCCTGTTTGGCGGGGAGTTGTTCCAGGATCGCCTCGATGACCAGCGACGCGTCGGCCAGTTCCGCGAGCTCCGCGGCGGGGGAGAGCCGGCCGGCGGCGGCGTCCCGGCCGGCCGCAGAGATCCGGCCCTTTTCGACGAGGCGGTCCAGCCGCCGCACGATCGCCCCGGCGGCCTGCCCGGCGCGCCCAGGGGCCGTGTCATAGAGCCGTACGCGATGGCCGGCGACCAGCGCCACCTGCGCAATTCCCTGTCCCATGGTGCCGGTACCCACCACTGCCACGGTGTTGCTGGTCCCGATTGCCGTCATGCCAGCTGATCCTCCCCGACCGACTTTTCCACAGGCGGGCCGGGCCCTCTTGCCCCGACCGATCGTTCGGTTACTCTAACTCCGTTGCCCTGTGCGCACCCAGCCCCTGTCCACTCTCCGCCCGGCTCGACGAGGAGTTGGTCTTCGATGGCCGCCGAAATGACCGCAGCGCAGTTGATCGAGAAGCACCGCCCGACCCTCGACCGGACGCTGGAAGCGATCAGCACCCGCGCGTACTGGTCCCCGCACCCCGAGCACCCGAAGGCGTACGGCGAGACCGCCGCACCCGACGGGCTGGCCGCCTTCGAGGCGCTGCGCGGCAAGCGGTTCGAGCTCGACCAGCCCGGCACCGACGACTGGACGGGCGGGGAGGTCTCCCCGTACGGACCGGAGCTGGGCATCACCTATCCGCATCCGGATGCGGAGGTCCTGCTGCCGGCCATGCGCGCCGCGCTCCCGGTCTGGCGGGACGCCGGCCCCGAGGCGCGGGCGGCGGTGTGCCTGGAGATCCTGGCCCGGATCAGCGCGCGCACCCATGAGTTCGCCCAGGCCGTGATGCACACCAGCGGGCAGGCCTTCATGATGGCGTTCCAGGCGGGCGGGCCGCATGCCCAGGACCGCGGCCTGGAGGCGGTGGCGTATGCGTACGCCGAGCAGGTCCGCACCCCGCAGCAGGCGCCGTGGTCCAAGCCGCAGGGCAAGCGCGATCCGCTGGAGCTGAGCAAGAGCTTCACGCCCGTGCCGCGCGGCGTCGCCCTGGTGATCGGCTGCAACACCTTCCCGACGTGGAACGGCTATCCGGGCCTGTTCGCCTCCCTGGCCACCGGCAACCCGGTGCTGGTCAAGCCCCATCCGCGGGCCGTGCTGCCGCTGGCGTTGACCGTCAAGGTGGCCCGCGAGGTGCTCGAAGACGCCGGCTTCCCCGCCGATCTGGTGTGCCTGGCCGTGGACAAGCCGGGGGAGGGCCTGGCCAAGACCCTGGCCGTCCGCCCCGAGGTCCGCATCATCGACTACACCGGTTCGACCGCCTTCGGCGAGTGGCTGGAGACGCATGCCCGGCAGGCGCAGGTCTTCACGGAGAAGGCCGGCGTCAACACCGTCGTCATCGACTCCACCGACGACTACAAGGGCATGCTCGGCAACCTCGCCTTCTCGCTGTCGCTCTACAGCGGCCAGATGTGCACCACCCCGCAGAATCTGCTGATCCCGCGCGAGGGCATCACCACGGACTCCGGGCCCAAGTCGTACGACGAGGTCGTCAGCGATCTCGCGGCCGCGGTGAGCGGACTGCTGGGCGATGATGCGCGGGCCAACGCCCTGCTGGGCGCCCTCGTCAATCCGCAGGTCAAGGAGCGGATCGATGCGGCGGCCGGGATCGGGGAGGTGGCGCTGGCCTCCCGCGAGGTGGCCAACCCCGAATTCCCCGGGGCCACGGTCCGCACCCCGGTGATCGTCAAGCTGGACGGGGCCAAGCCGGATGACGAGGCGGCCTATCTGTCGGAGTGCTTCGGCCCGGTGTCCTTCGCGGTGGCCGTCGATTCCGCGGCCGACGCGGTGGATCTGCTGCGGCGCACGGTCCGCGACAAGGGCGCCATGACGGTCGGCGCGTACACCACCTCCGCCGAGGTCGAGCAGCTGGTGGAGGAGGCCTGTCTGGAGGAGTGCGCCCAGCTGTCGCTGAATCTGACCGGCGGGGTCTATGTGAACCAGACCGCGGCGTTCTCGGACTTCCACGGCTCGGGCGGCAACCCGGCGGCCAATGCGGTGCTGTGCGACGGCGCCTTTGTGGCGAACCGCTTCCGGACGGTGGAGGTGCGGCGGCAGGCATGACGGCTGCCGGGGCAGGACGGGGGCCCGGGGCGTTCTTCCGGGCCTCTCACCTCCCGGTCAGCGGGCCGGTGGCCCCTCGATCCGCGCATGGCGGCCGATCCAGGCATGCATCGCGATGGCGGCCGCGGCCCCCGCGTTGATCGAACGGGTCGAGCCGAACTGCGCGATCGAGCAGACCAGCGAGGCGTGCCGGCGTGCCTCCTCGGTCAGTCCCGGCCCCTCCTGGCCGAAGAGCAGCACACAACGCCGCGGCAGCTCGGTCGTCTCCAGCGGCACGGAGCCGGGGAGATTGTCGATCCCGATGATCGGCAGCTCCTCGGCCGCCGCCCAGGCGGTCAGATCCGCGGTGTCCGGGTGGTGGCGGACGTGCTGGTAGCGGTCGGTCACCATCGCGCCGCGGCGGTTCCAGCGGCGCTGCCCGACGATATGGATCTCCTTGGCCAGGAAGGCGTTCGCGGTCCGTACCACCGAGCCGATGTTGAAGTCGTGGCCCCAGTTCTCGACGGCCACATGGAAGTCATGGCGGCGCGTGTCGAGATCCGCGACGATCGCCTCCCGCCTCCAGTAGCGGTACTCATCCACGACGTTGCGGCGGTCGCCGTGCGCGAGCAGCTCGGGGTCGAGCCGGTCGTCCTGCGGCCAGGGCTCCGGGTGCGGTCCGACGCCGATCTGGGTCCCGTACCCCTCGTCGTACTGGAGGGGCTCGGCGGGGGCGGTTTTCTCGCTGCTCACCCCACGAGCGTATGGCCACCACCGCCCTGCTCCGTACGGGCCGGCGGCTCACCACCCCCGGCACCGAGGCCCGACCCGAGCTTCGGGCCGCGCGGGAACAGCCGTTCCCGCAGGCCGGAGACGCGCGCGGAGAGCCAGGTGAGGAAATTCGTCGGCAGGAAGACCGCGTCCGCAGTGATCATCGCGAGCGAGAAGAACGGCAGTCCGAGCAGGACCGCGATCGAGAGGTGCTCGCAGATCATCACGACCAGCAGCACATTCTTCAGCCGGCGGTTGAAGACCGTGAACGGGAACGCGACCTGCACCATCACCGTGCCGTAGGTGATCAGCATGATCATCACGCCGTTGCTGCCGAGTAGCTCGGACAGCCCCGGCCAGGGGGAGAAGTAGTCCAGGTGCATCGGGTAGTAGACCGCGGTGCCGTCCTGCCAGCGGTTCCCCTGGATCTTGTACCAGCCGGCTGTGGCGTAGATCAGGCACACCTCGACCATGATCACCAGCAGTGCGCCGTTGTGGGCAAGCTTGGCGAGGGTGTCCAGGACAATCCGCGGCTCGCCCGGGGCGTACTGCTGCACCGCCCACCACAGGCCATGGGTCAGCCACAGCCCCCACAGCACCAGACTCCAACCGATGTGCGGGAACGGGCCGTCCCCGAACCAGGTGAGGCCGTAGCCGCCGTTCAGCTGGGCGACGGCCAGAGCGAGGCCGAGCACGGCCCACAGGGCGACTCCGGGCAGGTCACGGGGGGCAGCGGGGGCGCCGGCGGCTTCGTCCGCACCGGAGGCGGGCGTACCGGCCGCGGCCCTCTTGGCGCGACGTGCGTCCAGCGACCAGACCTGGCCGCACCGGGTCAGCACGAGATACATCGACATCAGGTGGATGACGTTGTCGCCGCCGTCCCCTATGAAGATGCTGCGGTTCTGCAGCGAGAGCACGCCCACCATGAAGAGCACCGACATGGTGCGGGTGCGCCAGCCGAGCATCAGCAGCGCGGCGGACACGACGGCCAGGAGGTAGACACACTCGAACCAGCCGCGGCTGTCGGACCAGGGCAGCACGGAGAAGGCGTGGTTGCCGGCCAGGAGCCGGCGCGCCATGTCGAGGTTCCAGGGGCTGTCGGGCCCGTAGAGCACCGCGCGGTGCGGCCATTCGCGCAGCAGGAACAGCAGCCAGGTCGCCGAGAAGCCGATCCGGATCACGGCGGTCTGGTACTGGGCCAGCGCCCGTGCGGTGACGCGCCCGAAGCCGCGGCCTATGGCGCGCTCGATGCGGGTCTCCTCATAGAGGGAGGCTGCCTGGGACGTCTGTGGTGCCTGTGCTTGCTGAGGCACGTCGGTCGGCTCCGTGGGGTGCGGCGGCTGCCGGTCGTCCGGCGTCTGCTGAGGCTGCTGGGGCGTCGGTGACGTCACTGGTGCTTCGCCCCCTCGGGCAGGTCGTCTGCGGTGACCTGCCACCAGGGCAGCACGCGGAACACGGGCTTGTCGCTGATCTTCTCGGAGCTCCACGACGGCGGGGTGACCGCGGTCGTCTGCGAGCGGACCTGGATCTGCTCGACGCGACCGCCGCCCCTGGTCCACTCGCCCTCCATCCGCAGCAGAACGAGCCGCCGGATGTAGCGCTCGGACAGCTCACCGCGCGGGCCGACCGGACGGTTCTGCGCGTTGTGGCTGCTGCTGAAGAGTTCCCAGGCGCGGCGCAGCTGGTTCTGCTGGGTGTGGCTGGGCAGCGGGTTGTGGAGGATGGCGCGGCCGTCGCGGGCGGTCAGATCGGTCCAGCCGGTGGTCCGCACGGCGCCGTCCTCGGTGCGCAGCTGCCCGCGGACCTGGACCGCGATGTTCTGCTGGAGGGGGTTGGGCGCGAACAGCTTCCAGTTCTGTTCGTACTCGGGATACACATAGTCGCTGATCAGCGCGCCCTGCTGCCGGCTGAGCGTGTTCGACGGCGCGACGTGCAAAAACATCATGGCGAGATGAATCGCGACGACGACCGCGAGGGCACACGCCGCCACACCGATGACGATCCGCGAGGGCAGCGAGAGCGCAGCCAATGGCCGCGATTCGTCCCCGTATGACTGCATTCCCGCCCCGTTCCCAGAATCCATGCGGTCGACTCCGCTCCGGAACGGTACCTACGCGGCCGCGCCGGGCACACCCTCACCCGCGTTATCCACAGGCTTGACACCCGCGGGCCGCCCACTCACCATTGAACCGAACGATCGGTCGGTCGGGAGCAGCGAGGGGGCACCACATGACGACGATCGCGCCGGAAGACACGGCCCGCGAGGCCGTATTCGACGCCACCGTGGCCGCGGACGAGCGCATCGAGCCGCGGGACTGGATGCCGGACGCCTACCGCTCGACTCTCGTGCGGCAGATAGCGCAGCACGCCCACTCCGAGATCATCGGCATGCAGCCGGAGGCCAACTGGATCACCCGCGCGCCGTCCCTGCGCCGCAAAGCGATCCTGATGGCGAAGGTGCAGGACGAGGCCGGCCACGGCCTGTATCTCTACAGCGCCGCCGAGACCCTGGGCACCAGCCGCGACGAGCTGCTCGACAAGCTGCACTCCGGCCGCCAGAAGTACTCCTCGATCTTCAACTACCCGACCCTGACCTGGGCCGACGTCGGAGCGATCGGCTGGCTCGTGGACGGCGCGGCGATCACCAACCAGGTCCCCCTGTGCCGCTGCTCGTACGGCCCCTACGCCCGCGCGATGGTCCGCGTCTGCAAGGAGGAGTCCTTCCACCAGCGCCAGGGCTACGAACTCCTGCTGACCCTCAGCCGCGGCACCGACGCCCAGCGCGCCATGGCGCAGGACGCGGTGAACCGCTGGTGGTGGCCGTCGCTGATGATGTTCGGCCCGCCCGACGACGAGTCGTCGCACTCCGCGCAGTCCATGGCCTGGAAGATCAAACGGCACTCCAACGACGAGCTGCGCCAGCGCTTCGTGGACATCTGCGTCCCCCAGGCAGAGGCCCTCGGGCTCACCCTCCCCGACCCGGATCTGACGTGGAACGACGAGCGCGGCCACTGGGAATTCGGCCCGATCGACTGGGCCGAGTTCCGCGAGGTCCTCAAGGGCAACGGCCCCTGCAACGAACAGCGGATCAGCCGCCGGCGGCAGGCACACGAGGAAGGTGCCTGGGTGCGCGACGCAGCCGCCGCACACGCGGCCAAGCACGGGAAGGCCAGCCGATGACCACACCACGCCCCGCCGAGACCCCCACAGCCGCCGCGGGCACCGCCCCCCGGCCCGGCGACTGGCCCCTGTGGGAAGTCTTCGTACGCAGCCGCCGCGGCCTCTCGCACACCCATGCCGGAAGCCTGCACGCGCCGGACGCCGAGATGGCGCTGCGCAACGCCCGGGACCTCTACACCCGCCGCTCGGAAGGCGTGTCCCTCTGGGTGGTGCCCTCCGCGCAGATCACTGCCTCCTCGCCCGACGAGAAGGATGCCTTCTTCGAGCCGGCCGGCGACAAGCCCTACCGTCACCCGACCTTCTACGAGATCCCGGACGGGGTGCATCACCTTTGATGAACATCACCGCCACCCCGGCCCTGCCCCTCGGGGACGACGCCCTGATCCTCTCCCACCGCCTGGGCGAGTGGGCCGGCCACGCCCCGGTCCTGGAGGAGGAGGTCGCACTGGCCAATATCGCGCTGGATCTGCTCGGCCAGGCCCGCATACTGCTCTCCCTGGCCGGCGACGAGGACGAGCTGGCCTATCTGCGCGAGGAGCGACAGTTCCGCAACGTCCAGCTCGTCGAGCAGCCCAACGGCGACTTCGCCCACACCATCGCCCGCCAGCTCTACTTCTCCACCTACCAGGAGCTGCTCTTCGACCATCTCGCCTCCACGGAAAGCGAGTTGGCGCCACTGGCCGGAAAGGCCGTCAAGGAGGTCGCCTACCACCGCGACCACGCCCACCAGTGGACACTGCGCCTGGGCGACGGCACCGACGAGAGCCATACCCGGATGCAACGCGCGGTGGACGCCCTCTGGCGCTTCACCGGCGAACTGTTCGAGCCGGTGGAGGGCCTGGAGACGGTGCCCTGGCCGAGCCTGCACGACAGCTGGACCGCACGCATCACCAGCACCCTGGAGCAAGCGACGCTCACAGTCCCCGAAGGCCCCCGGCACGGCGCCTGGACGGCCGGCGCGGGCCGCCAAGGCCTGCACACCGAACCGTTCGGACGGATGCTCGCCGAGATGCAGCACCTCCACCGCAGCCACCCAGGGGCGACATGGTGACCACCACAGCCCTCGAAGAGGAACTGCGGGCGCTGGCCGGCTCCGTTCCCGACCCCGAGCTGCCCGTGCTCAGCCTCGCCGAACTGGGCGTACTGCGCGGTGTGCAGCTGACGGCGCCGGGCCGGGTCGAGGTGCTGCTCACCCCCACCTACACCGGCTGCCCCGCCATCGAGGCGATGTCGGCCGACATAGAGCGGGTGCTGCACGACCACGGCATCCCCGAGGTCACGGTCCGCACGGTCCTCAGCCCCCCGTGGACCACGGACGCGATCACCGCCGAGGGCCGCCGCAAGCTCGCCGAATTCGGCATCGCCCCCCCACGCCCCACGGGGCCGGCCGGCGGGCCGGTCTCGGTCGACCTCACTCTCCGCTGCCCGCACTGCGGATCGACCGACACCACCCTGCTGAGCCGGTTCTCCTCCACTGCGTGCAAGGCACTGCGCCGCTGTGAGTCCTGCCGCGAACCCTTCGACCACTTCAAGGAGTTGTGATGTTCCACCCGCTCCAGGTCCGGGAGATCGAGCGGCTCACGGACGATGCGGTGGCCGTCACCTTCACGGTCCCGCCCGAGTTGCGTACCACCTTCCGGCACGCCCCCGGGCAGCACATCGCTCTGCGCAGACTGGTCGACGGCCAAGAGATCCGCCGCACGTACTCCATCTGCACCCCGGCCACCGACGAGCCGGTGCTGCGCGTGGGCATCCGCCTCGTCGAGGACGGCGCCTTCTCGACATACGCGCTCAAGGAACTGGCGGTCGGCGACACGGTCGAGGTCATGGCCCCGGCCGGCCGGTTCACCCTCGACCCGCGCCCCGGCCACTTCGTCGGCATCGTCGGTGGCAGCGGCATCACTCCCGTGCTGTCGATCGCCGCCACCCTGCTCGCCCAGCAGCCGGACGCCCACTTCTGCCTCATCCGCAGCGACCGCACGGCGGCGTCGACGATGTTCCTGGAGGAGGTGGCCGACCTCAAAGACCGCTATCCCCAGCGCTTCCAGCTCATCCACACCCTCTCCCGCGAGGAACAACAAGCCGGCCTGCCCTCCGGCCGCCTGGACGAGCCCCGGCTGCGCTCCCTCCTGCCCGCCCTGCTGACGATCGACTCCGTCGACGGCTGGTACCTCTGCGGCCCCTATGGCCTGGTCCAGGGAGCCGAACGCGCCCTTCGGGGCCTGGGGGTGCCCCGCACCCGCATCCACGAAGAAATCTTCCACGTCGACAACGGCGCCGCGGCACCCCCCGCCGTCGCCACCCCCGCACACAGCACCGTGACCGCCACCCTCGACGGCCGCTCCGGCACCTGGCCGGTCCACGACAGCGAATCGCTGCTCGAAGCGGTCCTGCGCAACCGCGCCGACGCCCCCTACGCCTGCAAGGGCGGCGTCTGCGGCACCTGCCGCGCCTTCCTGGTCACGGGCGAGGTCCGTATGGACCGCAACTTCGCCCTGGAATCCGACGAGGTCGACGCGGGGTACGTCCTGGCCTGCCAGTCCCACCCGGTCACAGAGAAGGTCGAGCTGGACTTCGACCGCTAGACGTTCCGGCGGGGGTGGTTGTGGACGGATGAGGCAGGTCTCGGCTAACGGATCTTGAAATGGGGGAGGCTTTCCGGCTCGGCGTGGATTGCGACATCTGCACCAGCCATCAGAAAGGCCCTCGTGCCCCACCGTGATACCCGCTGGCCGCGCCGCACGCCGCCCCGCACCGGGCGGCGGATCAACAAAGTCTGCCTCGCGTGCCAGTGAGCCCCGGCCCGAAGCTCAACTCCCATGCCCTGCCACCGCATTCACCATTCCCAATTCCTGCAACCTGTTCTACCTTGACGCTTCGTCAGTTCGAGGCGCCGCGTGGGAGGACAAACCAGTGGACTTCACCTTCACCGAGGAGCAGCAGGCCGCCGCCGAAGCCGCGAAGGCCGTCTTCTCCGGGGTCGCCCCGGACAGCGTGCCCAGCCCCGCACTCGCCCCCGGTGCCGTCGCCGACGACTTCGACCGAGCGCTGTGGCGCAAGCTGGCCGACGCCGATCTGCTGAGCCTGCCGATCGCGCCCGAGCACGGCGGCACAGGCCTGGACGCCATCGCGCTCTGCCTCGTCCTCCGCGAATCGGCCAAAGTCCTGGCACGCGTCCCGCTGCTGGAGTGCGGCGCCGCCGCACTCACCATCCAGCGTTACGGAGCCGATGGGCTACGGGCGGAGGTCCTCCCCCGGATCGCCACCGGGGACCTCGTCGTGACCGCTGCCGCCGGCGGCCGCACCGGGCACGAACCGGCCGAACGCGCCGTGCAAGCCCGCCCGGAGGGCGCCGACTGGATCCTCGACGGCACCCAAACTGCCGTCCCCTGGGCCCAGATGGCGGACCGGATCCTGCTTCCCGCCCACACCCCCGAAGGCCATGCGGTCCTTGCCCTCGTCCCCCGCACCCACCCCGGCGTCACGCTTGACGACCAGATATCCACCAGCGGTGAGCGCCACGCCGAGGTCCGCCTGGACTCCGTACGCATCCGCGCCCAGGAAACGATCAGCGATGCCACCGCTTGGGCGTCGCTGCGCAACGTTCTGACCACCGGCACCTGTGCACTCGCCCTGGGGCTCGGCGAGCGTGTCCTCGCCATGACCAGCGACTACACCAGCAAGCGCGAACAGTTCGGATTCCCGGTGGCCACCTTCCAAGCCGTCGCCGTCCAGGCCGCCGACCGCTTCATCGACCTGCGCGCCATGGAGGCCACCCTCTGGCAGGCGGCCTGGCGCATCACCACCGACGCGGCCGGCCCGCTACCGCCCGCAGGGGATGTCGCAGTCGCCAAGATCTGGGCCTCCGAGGGCGTCCGCCGCGTCGTTCAGACCGCCCAGCATCTGCACGGCGGTTTCGGCGCCGACACCGACTATCCGCTGCACCGCTACCACGCCTGGGCCAAACAGCTCGAGCTCTCCCTCGGCTCCGCCGCCGCCCACGAGGAGGCCCTCGGCGACCTGCTCGCGGCCCACCCGCTGGGCTGAGGAGAGACTCCACACACGCACCGGGGGCATCGGGTACCTAGGTGCCGGGTTTCACGTGAAACCAGCGCCGGTCTCAGAGAGGCCGGCGCCGGGATGCAAGTGGCCTGGACAGCGGCTGCTCCTCGTCCCGGCTCCCGGCTCCCGGCTCCCGGCTCCCGGCTCCCGGCTCCCGGCTCCCGGCTCCCGGCTCCCGGCTCCCGGCTCCCGGCTCCCGGCTAGACGATCGTCCCCGAGCCGCCCTTGCCGTCCGAGACGGGACGGCCAGCGGCTTCCCAGGCCTGCATGCCGCCCGCGACGTTGACCGCGTCGACGCCCTGCTGGATCAGATACTGGGCGACCTGCGCCGAACGCCCGCCGACCCGGCACAGCACATGCACCTTGCCGTCCGCCGGAGCCGCCTCGGTCAGCTCGCCGTATCGGGCAACGAATTCGCTCATCGGGATGTGCAGCGCACCCTCGGCGTGCCCCGCTTCCCACTCGTCGTCCTCGCGCACATCCAGGAGGAAGTCCTCCGACGTGAGCGCGTCGACATCGACCGTGGGCACAGAACCAAATTGCATGGTCCCGACGCTACCCGACCAGCTGCGCGAGGTAGGTCTCGCGTTCTGAAACATCGGCGAGCAGCTTCTCGGCGATCTCCTCCAGCAGCGCGTCCGGGTCCTCCGGCGCCATCTTGATCATCGCGCCGATCGCGCTCTCCTCCAGCTCGGCGGCCACGGCAGCCAGCAGTTCCTTGCGCTCGGCCAGCCACTCCAGCCGGGCGTAGAGCTCCTCGCTCTCGCTGAGCCGCTCCTCGGCCGGCGCAGGACCGGTCTCCCACTCCCGCGCCAACTCACGCAGCACCGCCTCGTCACCCCGCGCGTACGCGGCATTGACCCGCACGATGAACGCATCCCGCCGCGCCCGCTCCGCGTCGTCACGCGCCAGGTCGGGGTGGGCCTTGCGCACCAGGTCGCGGTAGACCTTGCGAGCCTCCTCGCTGGGCCGCACCTTCTGCGGCGGCTGCACCGACTGTTCGGTGAGCATCGCCTGCGCCTCCGGAAACAGCCCGTCCGACCCCATCCAGCCGTGGAACAGCTCTTCAACCTCCGGCATCGGCAGCACCGAGGCCCGGGCCTCCTGTGCCTTACGGATGTCCTCGGCGGCGCCTGTACGCGCTGCCACCGCCTCGGCGATCTGCGCGTCCAGCTCATCCAGCCGCGCGTACATGGGGCCGAGCCGCTGGTGGTGCAGGCGGGAGAAGTTCTCGACCTCCACCCGGAAGGTCTCCACCGCGATCTCGAACTCGATCAGCGCCTGCTCAGCAGCCAGCACTGCCTTCGCCAGCCTCTTGGTCGCCTCGTCCTGCGCCGCCTGCTGATCCTGCGCGCCGCCCTGCTCGGCTCTTGGCTCATCCTGACTCTCGCCCGGGCCTGGCGCCGCTCCTGCCCCGGCCGAACGGGTGGGCGTCTCGGCCCCTGCTCCGGTTTGACCGGCAGGCGGACCAGCCGGCTCACCGGGGTCCATACCCTCCCCCTCGGGGCCCGCGACCTGATCTTCCGGGCCACCGCCGTAACCGAGCTGGGCGCCCTGACCGCCGCCGCGGGCGTCCGGTGCCTGCGGGTCGGCCTGGGCGTCCGGGGTTCCCGAAACGTCGGGTCGGTGCTGGCCGTCCTGCGCGTTCTCCGTGTGCGAGTTCGTCACCCGGCCAGCGTACGGCCCATGCCGGACCGGGCCCTCCACGGTCGTCCGATCCTTTCCTGACTGGGCCCCTCCCCCCTCCCCACCCCTCCCGCCCCTCAATCGACCGACCGATGAGCTGAGCGGCTGAGCGGCTGATCAACAGGCCAACCAACCAGCCAGCCGAGATCAGCCACCAACCATCCGACAGCCGGCATCCGGCATCCGGCATCCGGCAAGCGACTCTCGGCACCCAGGCCCAGCGCCCAGCGCCAGCAGCCGACCTCAGTCAGGCCCCCAGCTCGCACTCTGCCCCGCCTCTAAAGCGATGCAGCTCAACAGTCCGCTGGTGGCAGCGGCCCGAGCCCCGCTCACGACAGGCCGCAGCCCCGCAAGCCCAGACGTATCGGACAGTCGCCCGCCCCCACCGCTCGTACGACCCCGAAAGCCGACTCTGGAAGCCAGCCGCACTCCCCGGTCCGGCCCAGCCCCCCGGCTTCCGGCTCCCGGCTCCCGGCTCCCGGCTCCCGGCATCCGGCACCCGGCACCCGGCACCCAGCACCCAGCACCCAGCACCCAGCCTCCCGAACCAGCCCGAGCACGCGAGCCCGAGCCCCCGAGCCCCAGCACGCGAGCCCTCCGTTCTCACACCCCCATCTCTGCCGCGATCCGGCCGCTTTTCACCGCCGCGGCCAGCGCTGCGTGGTCGGCTTCCGTGCGGTCCGCGTAGGCCACCGCGAAGTTCGCCATGGCCTCGTCGAGTTCTTCGTTCTTGCCGCAGTAGCCGGCCACCAGGCGCGGGTCGGCGCTGTGTGCGTGGGCTCGGGCCAAGAGGGCGCCGGTCATCCGGGCGTAGTCGTCCAGCTGGTCGTCGGACAGCTGCGCCGGGTCCACGCTGCCCTTACGGTTTCTGAACTGGCGGACCTGGAAAGGCAGTCCGTCCCTTCGGGCGGTACCCGATATCTCGCCGCCCGAGCCGGGCGCCGCCATGTCCTGCACCGTCGTCCAGCCCAGCAGGATGTCGCTGACCACCTGCATCCGGCGCTGCCCGAGCACCACCCGGCGCCCCTCATGTATCACCGGCGGCATCGGGAAGCCGGCCTTCTCCACATACGGCGCCAGCACCGAACCACGTGCCTCCTTCACCTGCAGGACCAGCGGCTCGCCCCGGTGGTCCAACAGCAGCACCACATACGACCGCAAGCCCACGCTGCCCGTGCCGACCACGCGGAAGGCCACGTCATGCACCGCGTACCGGGCCAGCAAGGGCAGCCGGTCCTCGGGAAGCGTGTCCAGATAGCTGGAGAGCGACGAGGCCACGGCTGCCGCTTCCTCATCCGGCACCCGCCGCAGCACCGGCTGCGCGTCCACGAACCGGCAGCCGCCGTCCGCCGTCTGCTCCGTGGCCTTCGCCGCGAACCGCGCGCTGGTGTTCTTGCGCGCCTTCTCCGCGACCCGTTCCAGCGTCCCCAGCAGATCCCGGGCATCGGTGTGCGAGACCAGTTCCTCGTCGGCGATCGCGTTCCACGCCTCGGTCACCGGCAGCTTCGCCAACAGCCGCATCGTGCGCCGGTACGCGCCCGCGGCGTCCTGGGCGGCCTTGCGGCAGTCATCCTCGCTCGCGCCCGCCTCCCGGCCCGCCAGCACCATCGACGTGGCGAGCCGTTTCACATCCCACTCCCACGGGCCGTACAGGGTCTCGTCGAAGTCGTTGAGATCGATGACCAGGCCGCCCCGGGCGTCGCCGTAGAGCCCGAAGTTGGCGGCGTGCGCGTCTCCACAGATCTGCGCACCTATGCCGGTGACGGGATCGGCCGTCAGGTCGTAGGCCATCAGCCCTGCCGAGCCGCGGAGAAAGGCGAAGGGGCTCGCGACCATCCGGCCGACCCGTATCGGCGTCAGCTCGGCCAGCCGGCCTGCATTGGACGCCTCGACCGCTGCCACCGCATCCGGTCGCCCGGCCGCGGTCGACAGTGCGGCTTGCCCGGCACGGGGAAGCCGCTCCCGCAGTGCCTTCCCGACTGCCTTGGGCGACGGCCCCTGGGTATCGACCTTCGCAAACCCCGGTACATACGGCACACGCGACACGGTGGCCACCTCCCCCTTCACGAACTGCGTTCTTGTGTCCCTGTTTTCCGCATCACCACCACCGGGCCCGACCAGTGACGGACGGTCCCGGCGCGCCGACGGCAATGACGTTACCGAGATCCCCGCACAGCCAGCAGAGCCTGTGGATAACTCTTCGGAACCATCGACCTCGGCCCCTGACGCCCCTTCGGACCACCGGACCCCATCCCTGACGTCTCGTCAGGACCACGGAGCCGACGCCCCTGACGCCTCGCCGGAGTCGGCGACCCCGCCCCTGCCACCGCTTCAGAACCACCGACCCCAGCCCCACCACACCCACCGGGCATCGCTCCACAAACCGCTGAAGGCACACGCCCACACGTCGGCCACACCTCCATAAAGCCAACCAACCACCCCCTCCCTACACCCCCACAAACTCCTCCATCTCCTCCTCCACCCCCCTCTCCGCAGCCGCAACCGCAGCCCGCCAGTCGTCCGGCCGCGCCCCGGCCGCCGCCCCACCGCTCCGCTCCGCCGATGGTGCCGGAACCGGCTCCGGCACCGTCGCTCGCACCACAGCCGCCGCCACCGCCGCGGCACTGGCCGCCGCCTCCGCCTCCGCGGTACGCCGCCGCCTCTCGGCCAGCGCCGCCGCACCGACCGTCACCAGGCCGGCGACCAGCCACCACACCAGCGTCCAGACGTGTCCGGACAGGCCGAAGCCGTCGAAGTAGACATGGCTGCGGGTGCCTTCCACGAAGCCCGCACCGTTCCAGAAGGAGTGCAGCGCGGCGAAGAACCCGTTCTGCATTTCGGGGCGGAAAATTCCGCCGGAGGAGGTGAAGTTGAGCATCACGAAGAGGGCCATCACACCGAGCGTGGTCCAGCGCCGGAGGAAGGTGTGCAGACCGGTGCCGATCAGCAGAATGCCGGCGGAGTAGAGCCAGGCCATGCCCGCCAGACCCGCCAAGCCGTGGTCGACGAGGTGGAAGACCGGACCAGCGAACGCAGTGCCGATCAGGCCGACCACGAGGGACGTACCGAGCGCCAGCACCGCCCGCAGCCGGAGCGGCAGCACGGCTCCGGCGCCGCCGATCACCGCGACCGAGGCGTAGGAACCGATACTGATCGCGACCAGCAGGAAGAAGATGCCCTGACCTGTCGGGTCATCCCCGGCCGTCGGCACCACGTCCGTGACCTTCAGGGGGGCGCCCTGCTGTGCCGCGACCGGGGCGAAGACCTTCTGTACGACGGTTGCGCTGGTGCCGGACCCGGCGGTCGCCACCAACAGCTCGGGCGCCGGCTGCGTCGGGCCCGCCGTCCCGCCGACGCCGTGCCGCCCCATCGACGCGCCCGCCGAATCCGCCCCACCCGGTGTACGCACCCCGCGCGAAGCACCCTGCGCCCCCGAGCCCGCTGCCGTACCCGCCCCACCGGAAGCGCCCTTCTCACCATGGGCGTTGCCCACATACGCGCCGAAGATCTCCTGATGCTCGAGCAGGTCAACCGCCGCCGACCGGTCGCCGACGGTCCGTACCTCCAGGCCACCGTCCGCCTTGTCGTTGATCGACTGGGCGAGCAGCTGTGCACTGCGGCCCGACCCGACGACCGCGACGGGCAGGTGGTGCGGCGCCGGGTCGGCGAACGCGCCCAGATACGCCAGCCCCATCCACTTCGCGACGTACCTGCAGCGCTACAACGCCGCCCAGGAACGCCACGGATAACCACAGGGGTCACGACAGAGCGGGCACGACAAACGTCACGACAGGACGAAGCCCTCGACGGGACGAAGCACCCGCGGACCGAGCCCCACCTCTGCCACACCCCACCCCGGCCCGCGCTCGAGGCCCCCGCCCCTTACCCCCGCCTACTTCCGAAACCGCTCCGGACACTGCCCGCCATCGCTGAGATACGTCTCCGCCCACCGCGCCAGTTCCTTGAGCGAGGGCTCCATCGCCAGACCGGCCTCCGTCAGCCGGTAGGAGACCCGCAGCGGCGGCCCCGCGTCCACCTCGCGCACGACCAGGCCGGTCGCCGACAGCTCCATCAGGCGGTCGGAGAGCATCCGCTCGCTGATCCCGGGGATGGCCCGCCGCAGATCGGCGAAGTGCACCGGGCCCGGCATGAGAGTGGCGACGATCAGCCCCGTCCAGCGCTTCCCGAACAGCTCGAAGACGCGCGTCATGCCGCCGTCGACCTGCCTGCACATCGCCTCGCCGTGGTCCGCCATACACCCAGAGTACCGCCCTCCGGTTGGCTACTGCAGAAAAGTAAGCTCCTGTGCTATTAATAGTGACGTACGGAATTCAACCAATGGTCGCGCACCGCCCGGCCGCGAACCGAAGGACCGATCCCCATGGCCACACTTCTGCTCATCGACTCCTCCGTCTTCCCCGAGGGCGGCTCCGCCTCCCGCTCGGTCACCGCGGCCTTCCGCAAGGCCTGGGAGGAGCAGCACCCCGACGGCACGGTCATCCACCGCGATCTGGCCGCCGACCCGCTGCCGCACCTCGACGCGGTCGGCGCCTCCGCCGGCTTCTCCGACCCGGCCACCCACTCCCCCGAGCAGCAGGCAGCCTTCGCACTGCGCGTCGAGCTCGCCGAGGAGCTGGAGCAGGCCGACGCGATCGTCATCGGCGCACCGATGTACAACTTCACGATCCCCTCCACGCTCAAGGCGTGGCTCGACCAGGTGATCCTCATGGGCCGCACCTCGGGCGAGCAGCCGTCCGCCAAGGGCACCCCGGTCACCGTCGTCGCCAGCCGCGGCGGTTCCTACGCGCCGGGCACGCCCCGTGAGCCCTTCGAGTACGTCCAGAACTACCTGGAGGCCGTGCTGAGCGGCGGGCTGGGCCTGGATGTCGACTTCATCGTCCCCGAGCTGACCATGGCCCCCAACAACCCGGCGATGGCCGAGCTGGTCCCGCTGTACGAAACCTCCCGCGACAAGGCACACGAGGACGCGAAGGCCAAGGCCAAGGCCCTCGCCGAGCGCATCGCCGCCTGAGACGGCCCCGGCACACGGGCCCTGGGTGCGGCCGGGCGGAGACCGCGGAGGCCGCCGGACACGGCCTCCGCGGACCCCCCGCGCAGCCGCACCCGGCCCCGCCCCCGCCTCTGCCCCCGCCTCCGCCTCCGCGGAACCCTCGCTCACTCCGCTCCACACGCCCGCCCCGGGGAGCACCGGACCACACCCCGCCCCGGCCCCATACCCGCAGGCACCCAACTCCCGTACCTGGAAGACCGGTTCACCCCCGCCGCCCCCACCGATGCCAACAAGCCACAGCGACCAGAATGCGCCCAAGATCAATTCTGTGACGTAGGCCTCACAACGCCCCGGCCGACGGGCCGGCCGGCCCGCATCGCGGACATCCCGTACGCGTGACACAAGCAACCGCGTGACGCAGACAACAACGTGACGAAGACAACGAAAGACCCCCGGCCGCCGGATTTCTCCGGAGACCGGGGGTCTCATCTGTGCGCGAGGGGGGAGTTGAACCCCCACGCCCTTTCGGGCACTGGAACCTGAATCCAGCGCGTCTGCCTATTCCGCCACCCGCGCATGGGTGCTGCCGGTTGATCCTCTCACGCGATCCGGGGTGTTCCGTCCGGGTCTTGTGCGAGCGCCTGCCGACATCCAGAAGATTAGCACGCTGACGGGGGTGCCTTCACACGCCTTTCCCCCGGTCCCTGCCCCGCGGGGACCTCCGGGCGGGACCCCGCCGTGCCTCGGGCATTGGCCGAGCAGCACCCCGAGGGGTCACACTCGCGGTAGCCGTAACCGGAGCGCGCGCACCGGCCTGCCTCCGGGCCGGCCGGAAGGGCGGGCTCCGTGCCACGACCGACTCCGGCCCCCGCCCGGCCGGATCGGTGGGCGGTTGCGGGACACTGTCTTCGGGGCACATCTACGATCGCAGTGCACGAGCAGTGGACAAGGAGCAGACAAGCACCGGGCAACCCTGTGAGGGGCGACACTCGTCCTCAAGGCGGGAAAGGGGAACCAGCCGATTTCCCTACGCGTGGATACGATCAGTAAGCAGTATCAGGACGACTCGATCAGGACGACCCCGACGAAGACTGAGGAAGGAGGTGCCCCGTGGGAGTACTGAAGCGTTTCGAGCAGCGTCTCGAAGGTCTCGTCAACGGCACCTTCGCCAAGGTGTTCAAGTCCGAGGTACAGCCCGTTGAGATCGCCGGCGCCCTGCAGCGCGAGTGCGACAACAACGCCACCATCTGGAACCGCGACCGCACGGTCGTCCCCAACGACTTCATCGTCGAGCTGAGCACCCCTGACTACGAGCGGCTGAGCCCCTACAGCGGGCAGCTCGGCGACGAGCTCTCGAGCATGGTCCGCGACTACGCGAAGCAGCAGCGCTACACCTTCATGGGCTCGATCAAGGTCCATCTGGAGAAGGCCGACGATCTCGACACCGGCCTGTACCGCGTCCGCAGCCGCACGCTCGCCTCCAGCTCGTCCCAGGAGCCCGCGGGCCCGGCGGCCGCCCAGCGCGCCGCCGCGGTGCCCCGCGGCGGGCAGCCCGGCGGCGGGCACGTCAGCGCGCCCCCCATGCCCTCGTCCCCGCCTCCCGGCGGCGCACAGCCCGCACCCCGTACGGCACCCACCGGTGCCGGACCGCAGCCTCACGCACAGACGCGGCGCTGGATCGAGATCAACGGCACCCGCCACCAGATCTCGCGCCCTACGCTCGTGCTGGGCCGCAGCACCGACGCCGACGTACGGATCGACGACCCGGGTGTCTCCCGGCGTCACTGTGAGATCCGGGTCGGAACGCCCCCCATGATCCAGGATCTGGGCTCCACGAACGGCATCGTGGTGGACGGGCAGCACACCACTCGCGCTAATCTCCGCGACGGCTCGCGGATTGTCGTGGGCAGTACCACCATCGTTTACCGGCAAGCCGAAGGGTGAAGCGGGGAGCATGTCAGAGCTGACCCTCACGGTCATGCGGTTGGGTTTCCTCGCCGTACTGTGGCTGTTCGTCATCGTGGCCGTTCAGGTCATCCGCAGCGATCTGTTCGGCACGCGCGTCACACAGCGCGGTGCCGCGCGGCGCGGCGGGCAGGAAGCACGTGCGCAGCGCCAGGCGGCCGCGCCGCCGCAGCAACAGCAGCGCCGCCAGGAAGGCGGCCGCGGCAACAACCGCCAGCGCCGCGGAGCCCCCACCAAGCTGGTGGTCTCCGAGGGCTCGCTGACCGGTACCACCGTCGCCCTCCAAGGCCAGACCATCTCCCTGGGCCGTGCGCACGACTCCACCATCGTGCTGGACGACGACTACGCGTCCAGCAGGCATGCCAGGATCTACCCGGACCGTGACGGCCAGTGGATCGTCGAGGACCTCGGTTCCACCAACGGCACGTACCTGGACCGGACCCGACTGACGACCCCGACACCGATTCCGCTGGGAGCCCCGATCCGCATCGGCAAGACCGTCATCGAGCTGCGGAAGTAGTACGACAATGAGCGAGCGGAGCGAGCGAGCCGCGGCGGTCCACTCGACGGACCCTGGTGTGCTCCCGACCGGAGGGTGGGCAGTGTGGCTCGACGAGACCGGCTGTACCCCGAGCCGACGGGTGAGGTGCGCATGAGTCTGTCACTGCGCTTCGCCGCCGGATCGCACAAGGGCATGATCCGCGAGGGCAACGAAGACTCCGGCTATGCCGGGCCACGGCTGCTCGCCATCGCCGACGGCATGGGCGGCCAGGCCGCCGGTGAGGTCGCCTCCTCCGAGGTGATCTCCACCCTCGTCCAGCTCGACGACGACGTCCCCGGCTCCGACCTCCTCACATCCCTGGGCACGGCCGTACAGCGCGCCAATGACCAGCTGCGGATGATGGTCGAGGAGGATCCCCAGCTGGAGGGCATGGGCACGACCCTGACCGCCCTGCTGTGGACCGGACAGCGGCTCGGCCTGGTGCACGTCGGCGACTCGCGCGCCTATCTGCTGCGCGACGGCGTACTGACCCAGATCACCCAGGACCACACCTGGGTGCAGCGGCTGGTCGACGAGGGCCGGATCACCGAAGAGGAAGCCACCACCCACCCGCAGCGGTCACTGCTGATGCGGGCGCTGGGCAGCGGCGATCATGTCGAGCCCGATCTGTCGATCCGCGAGGTGCGGGCCGGCGACCGGTATCTGATCTGCTCGGACGGGCTGTCCGGGGTCGTCAGCCACCAGACGCTGGAAGAGACCCTCGCCAGCTACCACGGACCGCACGAGACGGTGCAGGAGCTGATCCAGCTCGCCCTGCGCGGCGGCGGACCCGACAACATCACCTGCATCGTCGCCGACGTCCTGGACGTGGACGGCAACGACACCATGGCCGGGCAGCTCAACGACACCCCGGTCGTCGTCGGTGCCGTCGCGGAGAACCAGCACCAGCTCAGCGACCCGAGCACGATGCAGACGCCCGCCGCCCGGGCCGCCGAGCTCGGCCGGCCGGGTGGGCAGCCGGCGCCCGGTGGCGCCTTCGGGCCGCCCGGCAGCGGGGATCCGGAGGTCGGCGGACCGCCGCAGGGCTCGTTCGGCGCGTTCATGGACGAGGACTTCGTCAAGCCCCGTCCGCGCGGCCGGTGGATCAAGCGGTCCCTGTTGATCGCGCTGGCGCTGGCGGTCGTCGGCGGCGGGCTCTACACGGGCTACCGCTGGACGCAGACCCAGTACTTCGTCGGCAGCAAGGACGACCACGTCGCGCTCTACCGGGGCATCAGCCAGGACCTCGCGTGGATAAAGCTCAACGGCGTGGACGAGGACCACCCCGAGATCGAACTCAAGTACCTGCCGCTGTACCAGCGCAACCAGGTCAAGGAGACGATCGCGGTCGACAACCGCTCCCAGGGCGGCGAAAAGGTCTCCGAGCTGAGCCGGCAGGCCAACGCCTGCCGCAGCAAGGAACAGCGGGAGGCCGCCGAGCGCGAGGCCGCGCGGCACCCCAGCAAGGGCCGGACGGGCACGTCGCCCAAGCCCGGTACGCCGTCCAAGTCCGCCTCCCCGAGCACCCGGCCCGGATCCACCGACAGAACGGACAGGAACAGCGGCACCAGCACGGCAGGCACGCTCGCCGCGCCCGTGTCCCCGTCTCCCACAGCCACTCCCAGCCAGGCCCCCTCCGAGGAACAGCTGAAGCTGGAAAAGAATTGCAGCACCCAGCAGTGAGGGCGTAGGGGGCCGTAGATCTCATGAGCAGCAGTACCACCAACACCACCACTATCGGCACGATCGGGGCCCCGAGCCGCCGCAACACCGAGCTGGCGATGCTCGTCTTCGCCGTGCTGATCCCGGTGTTCGCGTACATCAACGTCGGCCTGGCCAAGGAAGGTACGGTGCCGGCCGGTGTGCTGGGCTACAGCCTGGGCCTCGGCCTGCTGGCGGGCGTCGCCCATCTCGTCGTCCGCAAGTGGGCGCCGTACGCCGACCCGCTGATGCTGCCCATCGCCACCCTGCTCAACGGCCTGGGACTGATCTTCATCTGGCGGCTGGACCAGGAACCCTCGCTGGGCAAGGCGATGGCGCCCAACCAGCTGATGTGGTCGACGTTCGGTGTCGCGCTCTTCCTGGCCCTCCTGATCTTCCTCAAGGACCACCGCGTCCTGCAGCGCTACACCTACATCTCGATGGTGGTCGCGCTGGTGCTGCTGGTGGCGCCGGTCTTCTTCCCCGGGGTCAACGGCGCGAAGATCTGGATCACGATTCCGGGCCTCGGCTCGCTGCAGCCCGGTGAGTTCGCGAAGATCATCATCGCGATCTTCTTCGCCGGTTATCTGATGGTGAAGCGGGACGCGCTGGCGCTGGCCAGCCGCCGCTTCATGGGGCTCTACCTCCCGCGCGGCCGCGACCTCGGCCCGATCCTCGTCATCTGGGCGCTGAGCCTGATGATCCTGGTCTTCGAGACCGACCTGGGTACCTCGCTGCTCTTCTTCGGTCTGTTCGTCGTGATGCTGTACGTCGCGACCGAGCGCACCAGCTGGATCGTGTTCGGCCTGCTGCTCAGCGCGGGCGGCGCGGTCGCGGTGGCGACGTTCGAGTCGCACGTCCAGACGCGTGTCCACAACTGGCTCAACCCGCTGGAGCTGTCCAACGGCGGTGTCACCGAGACCGCCCAGGCGATGTACTCCTTCGGGTCCGGCGGCATCCTCGGCTCCGGTCTGGGCCAGGGCTACTCCCGCCTCATCCTGGGCATCGCGCCGAAGAGCGACTACATTCTCGCCACCGTCGGCGAGGAGGTCGGTCTCGCCGGCCTGATGGCCATCCTGCTGCTCTACGGCCTGCTGATCGAGCGCGGTATCCGGACGGCGCTGGCCGCCCGTGACCCGTTCGGCAAGCTGCTGTCGATCGGCCTGTCCGGCGCCTTCGCCCTGCAGGTCTTCGTCGTCGCCGGTGGGGTGACCGGCCTCATCCCGCTGACGGGTATGACGATGCCGTTCCTCGCCCAGGGTGGCTCGTCCGTGATCGCCAACTGGGCACTCGTCGCCATCCTGCTGCGGATCAGCGACACCGCGCGCCGCCCGGCGCCGGCCCCCGCCCCGTCCACCGACGCCGAGATGACCCAGGTGGTCCGCCCGTGAACAAGCCCCTGCGCCGGGTCGCGATCTTCTGCGGCCTGCTCGTCCTCGCCCTGCTGGTCCGCGTCAACTGGGTGCAGTTCGTCCAGGGTGACCAGCTCAAGAACGACCCGCACAACCGCCGGGTCGCCATCGAGCGCTACAGCACGCCGCGCGGCAACATCATCGTCGACGGCAAGGCGGTCACCGGCTCCACGACCACCGACAGCGGCGACTTCAAGTACAAGCGCACGTACAAGAACGGCAAGATGTGGGCGCCGGTCACCGGCTACGCCTCGCAGGCCTTCGACGCCAACCAGCTGGAGAAGCTGAACGACGGCATCCTCACCGGCACCGACGACCGGCTCTTCTTCAGCCGCACGGTCGACATGTTCACCGGCGGCAAGCAGAAGGGCGGCGACGTGGTGACCACCCTCAACGCCAAGGCCCAGAAGGCAGCCTTCGACGGGCTCGGCAACCAGAAGGGCGCGGTCGCCGCGATCAACCCGGAGACCGGCGCGATCCTGGCGCTGGCCAGCACCCCGTCGTACGACCCGTCGTCCTTCGCCGGGATGAGCAACAAGGACGCCGAGGCGTACAACGCGCTGCAGAAGAAGAACGACCCCGACGAGCCGATGCTCAACCGGGCGCTGCGCCAGACCTACCCGCCCGGCTCCACCTTCAAGGTCGTCACGGCCTCGGCGGCCCTGGAGAACGGTCTCTACAACGACGTCGACACCAAGACCAACTCGCCGCTGCCCTACACGCTCCCCGACACCTCGGGCCTGGAGCTGAAGAACGAGGGCAACATCCCCTGCAAGGACGCCACCCTGCGGGAGGCGCTGCGCTGGTCCTGCAACACCGTGTTCGGCAAGATCAGCGCCGACCTCGGCAACAAGAAGATGAAGGCCGAGGCGGAGAAGTTCGGCTTCAACAACCCGGGGATCAACACCCCGGTCCGTGCCTCGGAGTCGATCTACCCCACGGACAACCGGCCGCAGAACGCCCAGGCGGGCATCGGCCAGGCCTCCAACCGCGCCACGCCGCTGCAGATGGCCATGGTCGCCTCGGCGGTCGCCAACGGCGGCAAGCTGATGAAGCCGTACATGGTCGACCAGCTGGTCGCGCAGAACCTCAATGTCGTCCAGCAGCACACGCCGCAGGAGATGAGCCAGCCGCTCAGCCCGGAGAACGCCCAGAAGGTCCAGAGCATCATGGAGACCGTCGTCCAGAAGGGCACGGGAACCGCCGCTCAGATCCCCGGCGTCACCGTCGGCGGAAAGACCGGTACCGCTCAGCACGGCGAGAACAACAAGGACAACCCGTACGCCTGGTTCATTTCCTACGCGAAGACCGACAAGGGCACCCCCGTCGCGGTCGCCGTCGTCATTGAGGGATCCGACACCCTCCGCGACGACATCGCCGGCGGCAAACTCGCTGCTCCGGTCGCAAAGCGCGTGATGGAGGCAGTACTCGAAGGCCAGAAGTGATGCGGATCATGCCAATACCGGTCTCGTATCAGGTTGCGGCTCCGGCCGGGTCCGGTAGGGCGTGCCGGGTACGGTATGCCCGGACAGCACACCGCCGGACCACACACCGGTGCGGTCGGGACTGACGGAGAGGGCTGGAGAAGCTTATGGAAGAGCCGCGTCGCCTCGGCGGCCGGTACGAGCTGGGCTCGGTGCTCGGCCGCGGTGGCATGGCCGAGGTGTACCTCGCGCATGACACCCGCCTGGGCCGCACCGTAGCTGTGAAGACGCTACGGGTGGATCTCGCCCGTGACCCGTCCTTCCAAGCCCGGTTCCGCCGTGAGGCCCAGTCGGCCGCCTCGCTGAACCATCCGTCTATCGTCGCGGTCTACGACACCGGCGAGGACTACGTCGACGGCGTCTCGATCCCGTACATCGTGATGGAGTACGTCGACGGCTCCACCCTGCGTGAGCTGCTGCACTCCGGAAGAAAGCTGCTGCCCGAGCGTTCGCTGGAGATGACCACCGGTGTCCTCCAGGCTCTGGAGTACTCCCACCGGGCCGGCATCGTCCACCGCGACATCAAGCCCGCCAACGTCATGCTGACGCGCACCGGCCAGGTCAAGGTCATGGACTTCGGCATCGCCCGGGCCATGGGCGACGCCGGGATGACGATGACGCAGACCGCGGCCGTCATCGGCACGGCTCAGTACCTCTCTCCCGAGCAGGCCAAGGGCGAGCAGGTCGACGCCCGCTCCGACCTGTACTCCACCGGCTGTCTGCTCTACGAGCTGCTGACCGTCCGGCCGCCGTTCGTCGGCGACTCACCGGTCGCGGTGGCCTATCAGCATGTCCGTGAAGAGCCGCAGAAGCCGAGCAACTTCGACCCCGAGATCACGCCGGAGATGGACGCCATCGTCCTGAAGGCGCTGGTCAAGGACCCGGACTACCGCTATCAGTCGGCGGACGAGATGCGCGCCGACATCGAGGCGGCGCTGGAGGGCCAGCCGGTCGCGGCGACCTCCGCGATGGGTGCGGCCGGCTTCAACCAGGACCAGCCGACCACGATGTTGCGTCCGCAGGATCCGGCCGGCCAGACCTCCATGCTTCCGCCGATGAACCCGGACGACGGGGGCTACGGCTACGACGACCGCGGTGACCGGCGGCGCGGTGGCGGCCAGAAGAAGAGCAACACCTCGACGATCCTGCTGGTGCTGGCGGCCGTCCTCGTCCTGATCGGTGCGATCTTCATCGCCCAGGCGATGTTCACCAAGGGCAACAAGGGCGGTACGACACCGGTACCCAACCTCGTCGGCAAGACCCTCAAGGAAGCCAAGGCGTTCGGGCAGAACGGCAGCTTCAAGGTCTCCGAGGGCGGCCGCAAGGCCTGCGACAACGTCAAGAAGGGCCAGGTCACCGAGCAGGATCCGGCGGCCGGCGGAGAGATCCAGAAGAACGACACGGTCACCGTCACACTGTGCACGGGCCGCGAGCAGATCTCGGTTCCCAGTGTGACGGGCCTCACCGAGTCCGAGGCACGCTCGGATCTCCAGGACAAGGGCTTCACCAACATCGTGAGCAAGCCCGTGGTCTCCGACCGCGACCCCGGTACCGTCGCGGAGCAGGACCCGGAGGCGAACTCCAAGAAGACCAAGAACACCAAGATCACGCTGTCCATCGCCCAGGCGAGCCCGAAGGTGGGCGTCCCGGATGTCACGGGGCAGGACGCCGCCGCGGCGGAGCAGCAGCTGAAGTCCCAGGGCTTCCAGGTCACCAAGACCGAGCAGGAAGTCACCGACCCCAACCAGGTCGGCAAGGTGCTCACCCAGAGCCCGGAGGGCAACACCAAGGCCAAGGCCAACTCCACGGTGAACCTCACGGTCGGCAAGGCAGGCGCACAGACGCCGGTGCCGAGTGTGGTCGGCCAGACCGTGAAGGACGCCAAGAAGACGCTCCAGCAGGCCGGCTTCAAGAACATCCAGTTCGCCGGCGGCAGTACCCAGGACGACAACGCCCGCGTGGTCACTCAGGACCCGGCGGCACAGACGCCGTCCGACCCCGCGAACACCACCGTCACGCTGACCACCATCGGCGGCGGGGGCGGGGGCGGCAACGGTAACGGCGGCAATGACGGCGGCGGCGGCATCTTCGGCGGACCGTTCGGAGGCTAGCGGCCGTACGACTAGGCAGTACGAAGCCCCGGCACCTGGGAAGGGTGCCGGGGCTTTCCGTTGTCCGCAGGCCGGGCCGGGGGCCGGCCGGTCCCGCACCGGTCGGCTAGCCGAGCTCCTTCGGGGGTGTGCGGTCCGCGTTGACCTTCTCGGTGCGGACCAGCTCGCCCCAGACGATGTAGCGATAGTTCGAGGTGTAGACCGGGGTGCAGGTCGTGAGGGTGATGTAGCGGCCCGCCTTGTGCTTGCCGGATTCCTTCGGGACCTCGTCGAGGACGTCCACGTTGTACTTCGAGGTCTCCGGCAGCGTCGCGAAGACCTTGTAGACGTACCAGGTGTCCTTGGTCTCGAAGACGATCGGGTCGCCGTCCTTGAGCTTGTCGATGTTGTGGAACTTCGCGCCGTGGCCGTCGCGGTGCGCGGCGAGGGTGAAGTTGCCCTTCTTGTCCTTCGGCAGCCCCGACTTGACCGGCTTGGTGTAATAGCCGGCCACGCCCTCGTTGAGGACGTCGGAGTCGGTGCCCTTCTTGACCAGCACCTCGCCGTTGTCCATCGCCGGTACGTGCAGAAAGCCGATGCCGTCCTTGGTGTCGAGCTCCCCCGGCCCCTTGGGGCCGCTGCTCGCCCAGTGCTTGCGCACCTGGTCGCCCTGCTGGTGCGCGGCGCGGTCGGCGAGGACGTTGGTCCACCAGAGCGAATAGGCGACGAACAGGCCCAGGATCAGCCCGGCCGTGATCAGCAGCTCACCGAGGACGCTGACGATGGACGCGACGGCTCTGCGCGCCCGTCGCGGCGGGAGTGGCGGCGCGGACCGGTCGCATTCCTGGTCGTTTCCGGTGGCAGTCACCGCGTAGCACCCCTCTTTTGTTCACTCAGCCGGTGAGCGCATCCGGTTTGCCCTTGCTCCGCGGCCGCTCGTCGACCATCTTGCCCCAGACGATCATCCGAAAGGTACTGGTGAACTCCGGGGTGCAGGTCGTCAGGGTGATGTAGCGGCCGGGGCCGGTGAACCCCGAGCCGGGCGGTACGGGGCCGATCACGCTGGTGTTGCTCGGCGAGGTCTGCGGGAGGATGCTCTCCATCTCGTACGTGTAGTACGAGCTCTGCGTCTCGACGACGATCTTGTCGCCCTTGGTGAGCTTGTTGATGTAGCGGAATGGCTCGCCGTGGGTGTTGCGGTGGGCGGCCACCGCGAAGTTGCCCTTCTTGTCCCAGGGCATCGCCGTCTTGATCCCGCTGTTCTTGTCGTAGTGACCGACCATGCCGTGGTCCAGCACATTGTGCTTGTCGATGCCCTCGGCTATCGGCGCCTTCACATCGAGCTTGGGGATGTACATGATCCCGAAGCGCTCACCGTCCGCGAGGTTCTTCTTCTCGCCGCCGCCCTTGTCCCACTCGTGCTGAAGGTTGTTGGCGGCGCCCCCCGCCTCCTCCTCGGCCCGGACATTCGTCCACCACAGCTGATAGGTGACGAAGAGCAGCATCAGCACGCCGAGGGAGATGAACACTTCGCCCAGCGCGCGGCTGGCAATCAGGCTGGGGCTGTCCTTGGCGGCTCGGGCGGCCCGCCGGGCCTCCACCCGGGACGTGGGGGCAGCGGGGGCGGAGTCAGCGGCCGTCGCAGCGGCCGCGGTGGTGCCGGCCGTCCCGCCGTGGCGCCCCCGTCGACCACCGCGCTTGGCGGCTTCCTGGGCGGCTTTGCGCCGGGCCGCCCTGCCGCCGATGGGCGCCGGCTCTGCCGCGGTTTCACGTGAAACCGCGGCCTCGGTTTCACGTGAAACGGGGTCGCCGGCGGGCTTCTCGGCCTGCCGCAGGGCCATGGTCTCGTCGTCGTTCCGCCCGGGCGCGGGGGCGGATGCAGCGGCCGGAGCCGGGGCGGGGGACACCGGGGCCGGCGCGGCGTAGGGCCGGGCTATCGGCCCGGGCGAGACACGGCGGGGGGCGGGCTCGTACCCCGGGCCCGGGGCGGCCGTTTGAGGCCCGTGCGGCTGCCGGTCCGGCCGGGAGGTGTCCGGCTCCAGATGCGGGCGAAACCACGGAGAGCCTTGCGGTACGCCCTCCTCCGCCGGTTTGCCCCGCCGACGCCCGCGGCCCGGCTGGCCGTACGGAGGGGGCGCGGGCGCCGGGCTCGCGGGCGCCGGGCTCGCGTGGCCCGGCAGCGGATCGTTCAGAGGGTCGTTGAGCTGCCCCACCGCCTCCTCGAAGGCATCGGCCTGCCCAGGGGGCTCCTGCGGCCCGTACGGGCCCTGTTCCGCATACGACCGGTCCGGCTCGTAGGGCTCGTGGGAACTGCCTTCACGCTCGGGGCGCAAGGCGGTCACGCGCCGGCCTTGCCGACCACCGGGGCCAGCCCCGTCGAGCGCTCCACCGCCCCCTCATCGCCGCATTCGACGAGCCAGTTGGCCAGCATCCGGTGCCCCCACTCCGTCAGGACCGACTCGGGGTGGAACTGCACGCCCTCGACCGGTAGTTCGCGGTGCCGCAGGCCCATGATGATCCGTCCGCCGGGGACGTCCTCGGCCTCCGTCCAGGAGGTGACGAGCAGGTCGTCGGGGACGGTGTCCGGCTCGACGGCCAGGGAGTGGTAGCGGGTGGCGGTGAACGGCGTGGGCAGCCCGGAGAAGACGCCGGCGCCCTCGTGGACGACGAGCGAGGTCTTGCCGTGCAGCAGCTCGGGGGCGCGGTCCACCACACCGCCGTAGGCGACCGCCATCGACTGCATGCCCAGGCAGACACCGAAGACCGGGACGCCGGTCTCCGCGCAGTGCCGGACCATGTCGACGCAGACACCGGCCTGCTCGGGAGTGCCGGGTCCGGGCGACAGCAGCACCCCGTCGAAGCCGTCCTGGGCGTGCCGCGGGGCGACCTCGTCGTTGCGCAGCACCTCACACTCGGCACCGAGTTGGTAGAGGTACTGGACGAGGTTGAAGACGAAGCTGTCGTAGTTGTCGACGACGAGAATCCGTGCGGTCATCGGACGGCTGCCATCCCTTGGTCGACAGTGACGTCATTGAAGGGGAGCAGCGGCTCCGCCCACGGAAAGACGTACTGGAAGAGTACGAAGACGACCGCCAGCGCGAGCACCAGGGAAATCAGCGCCTTCACCCACGTGTTGCCCGGCAGATGCCGCCAGATCCAGCCGTACATGCTGTCGCCGTCCCCTTGCCGATGCCGATGACGATGTCGTTTGCGACACCAGAGTAAGGGGCGAGGGCGGGCGCTGGTGGGTCAGCCGGTCAAAGCCGATGGCCTTCCCTGCGCCGCGGGTTGGGTGGCATCCAGGTGTGCCCAGGCGATCAGCCGGTGGCTGTGGCCCCATTCCGGCTCGCAAGTCGTCAGCGTGAGATACCGCCCGGGACCGCGGAAACCGGACTTCCGCGGTACAGGGTCGATCACGCCGATATCGCCGGGCAGCGTCGTGTAGGGCCGGTTGTCGATGCGATAGGTGAACCAGGTCGTGCCGTCGGTGAGCACCACGGCGTCGCCGGGACGCAGCCGTGGGAAGTCCTTGAACGGGTCGCCGTAGGTGCGGCGGTGCCCGGCGACGGAGAAGTTGCCGAGCGCGCCGAGGTGCGCGGTGCGGCCGTAATGGCCCAGGCCGCGCTTGAGGACGTCGGTCGCGGTGCCTTCCAGTACGGGCTTGGCCCAGTCGGCACCGAAGCGCGGGATGTACATCACGGCGAAGGAGGCGCCCGGTGGGTAGCCGTGGGGCCGCGCGGCCGGCGTGGGGCTGTCGTCTGGTGCCGGGGTGCGGCCGGGAGCGGGGACCGAGCCCGTGGACCACTGGTCCTGGAGCCTGCCGATCTCGCCGTCCATGGCGCTGTCGGCCCGTACGCCGGTCCAGAAGAGGAGATAGACCACGAAGAGCACGATGAGCGCGCCCACGGTGACACAGATTTCGCTGAGCGTCCGCACGATCCACCGCGCCGTCGTCCCGCCCCGCAGCGTCATCCGGCCCCGCCCCTCCCCGCTGCCCCGGGGGGGCGCGGCTACGGCTTCACAGGCTGTGCGTAGTGGAGATCCACTGTGCCGGAGTAGCCGGGCAGAGTCACCGCCTCGTGCTGGTCGACTTTCCAGCCCAGGCCGTAGGCGTTCACGTACTGGAGGTAGTTCTGAATGGCGGGGGAGGCGGTCAGCGCGTTGATGAGCGCCTCCCGGTTGCCCACGGCGGTGATCTTGTACGGCGGGGAGTAGACCCGGCCCTGGAGGATCAGGGTGTTGCCGACGCAGCGCACCGCGCTGGTGGAGATCAGCCGCTGGTCCATGACCTTGATGCCCTTGGCGCCGCCCCGCCACAAGGCGTTCACCACGGCCTGCAGGTCCTGCTGGTGGATGACCAGGTCGTTGGGCTGCGGCTCGGGGATACCGGGGATCTTGGCGGTGGCGTTCGGCGGGGCGTCGGTGAGCGTGACCGTCACGCCCTGGCCCTTGACCGGCTTGGTCCCGGCGTTCTTCTCCAGCGCCTTGAGCTTGGCCTCCTCGGCCTTGGAGTTGCCGTTGTCGCGCTGCGCGAGGGAGTCGACCTCGCCGCGCAGCGTGGCGTTGATCTCGTCCTGGGAGCCGTTCTTGTGGCTGCGTTCCTGGATGAGGTCGGACAGCCGCAGCATCGAGTCGTCCGAGCGCAGATTCGTGCCCCGCGCGGTGTCGAAGCTCAGCCAGAACAGCAGCCCGGCGAGCGCGAAGACGACGAGAGTGAGAAGGCGCACAGGCCGCAGGCGGGAGCGAGCGGGGCGATCGGGGGAGTCAGCGGAATTGCTCAACGTACCCTTACTCCTTACGGCGCCGCGGAAGCACTACGCTAACGGACGCCCGGGAAAGGAATCCGCTCCCCACCGCATCCGCGCCCCGGCGCACACCTCGTACCTCCCCGCGGATGGGGGCACCACCCGCTTGAGCACGGACGAGAGCGGGGGAGCAGCGCATCGACAGGAGAGTTCCTCGTGCCGAAGTCACGGATCCGCAAGAAGGACGACTTCACGCCGCCTCCGGCGAAGACCACCAACCTGAAGATGAACTCAGGCCGTGGCTGGGTGGCGCCGTTGATGCTGGCGATGTTCCTGATCGGGCTGGTGTGGATCGTGACGTTCTATGTGTCCGAGGGCAGCCTGCCGATCGGGGCCATGGGCAACTGGAACATCGTCTGCGGCTTCGGCTTCATCGCGGTGGGCTTCGGCGTATCCACCCAGTGGAAGTAGCGCAAGCCCTGCCCAAGGCCATCCACACGGTTATCCACAGCCGGGGAAAACTTCAGAAGATCTGTGGATAACCTTCGGGAGGTTGACGCCGGTGTGATCGGCGGCACCCCCCTTCGGACCACGCCTCCCCCTGCCCCGACTGGGGAAACGCAGGTCAGCGCGGTGCGGAACGAGAGTTCCGCACCGCATGCACAAGATCGGCCACGCACTGTGGACAACGTGCGGTACGGACTGCTCAGCCCACGAGCTGAAGGGTCCGTACCCACACCACGGCGCCGATCGCGAGCAGCGTCACCGCGCAGGTCGCGACATGCACCAGGGTCCGTCGGTCGCGCGGCGCATGCACCATCCCGAACGCCACCGCTGCGCCCACCACCAGGCCACCCACATGCGCCTGCCAGGCGATGTTCGGCCACAGGAACGTGAAGACGAGGTTGAGGCCGAGCAGGATCAGCACCGGCTTCATGTCGTACCGCAGTCGGCGCAGCAGGACGGCGGTGGCACCGAGCAGCCCGAAGATCGCGCCGGAGGCACCGAGCGAGGGCTGGTTCTGCGCGGCGAGGAAGTACGAGAGGGCACTGCCGCCCAGGCCGGCGAGCAGATAGAGCGCGATGAACCGCGCCCGGCCGAGCGCCGCCTCCAGGGGCGGGCCCAGCCACCACAGCGAGAGCATGTTGAACGCGATGTGCGCGACCTGCTGGTGCAGGAACATCGCGGTCAGCAGGCGGTACCACTCGCCCTCGGCGACGCCGACGAGGTGGTACCCGCCCGGTTCGGCGGCGAGGCCGACCAGATCGAGTCGGTCGACCAGCGGGCTCAGCGCACCACCGGTCGCCATCACGGCGACGAAGACGGCGACGTTGAGGCCCAGGAGGATCTTGGTGATCAGCCGGGGGTCGGCGGCGATCGTGCCGCCCGCGATCGTACGCGGCGCCGTCGTCTGCGCCGCACGGCCGCTGCCGCTGCGTACGCAGTCCGGGCACTGGAAGCCGACCGAGGCGCTGATCATGCACTCCGGGCATATCGGCTTGTCACAGCGGGCGCAGCGGATGCCGGTCGGGCGGTCCGGATGACGGAAACAGCCCGGCAGGCCGTTATCGCCCTGCGCGTCCCGCGGCTCCTGTGGGCTGCCTGGCACCTGGTCCATCGATCCCCTCGTCCTCTTCTCCGTCCGGGCGCCCGTCGCTCGCCCTCCCGCCCGGCTCCGGACGAGCGTCGCGCCCCGCCTGATGTACGACCGGGCGGGGCGCAATGGTTCCCCGGCTCACGCCGGGGCACAAGACGCGGCTCAGCGGGTCTCGATGACCACCGACTCGATGACGACGTCCTGGACCGGACGGTCCGTGCGCGGGTTCGTCTTGGTGCCGGCGATCGCGTCGACGACCTTCTTGCTCGCGTCGTTGCTGACCTCACCGAAGATGGTGTGCTTGCCGGTCAGCCAGGCGGTCGCGCCGACGGTTACGAAGAACTGCGAGCCGTTGGTGCCGGGGCCGGCGTTGGCCATGGCCAGCAGGTACGGCTTGTTGAAGGCCAGGTCGGGGTGGAACTCGTCCCCGAACTCGTAGCCGGGGCCACCGGTGCCGTTGCCCAGCGGGTCGCCGCCCTGGATCATGAAGCCACTGATCACCCGGTGGAAGACGGTGCCGTCGTACAGGCGGTCCGTGGACTTCTTGCCCGTCGCCGGGTGGGTCCACTCCCGCTCGCCGTTGGCGAGCTCGACGAAGTTCTTGACCGTCTTGGGTGCATGGTTCGGCAGAAGCCGAATCTCGATGTCGCCCTGGTTCGTCTTCAGGGTGGCGTAGAGCTGCTCAGCCACGATCTACCTTCCATAAGTCTGCACTGACGGTTCACGATCCTCGCATGGACCGGCCCGCCCGTCGCCCGACCCTCACCCCTGTCGAGCCGCGCGCCACTCTTTCCCGCCGCCGGGCCGGCGTCCGCCCGGCACCCTTCGATGCCCTGCGCGCCGCTGTGCGCCGTCGCCCCGCCACTCCTCGCGTCCGCGGCGTGCGCTGCACGTTCCCCGGTCATCCGACCGCCACCTCTTGACGGTCTTCGTACGGATTTCTTGCGCCTGAAGCGGCAAACCGTGGCATTGTCGTCAACAAGGCTCCGGAAGGTCCGCAATGACCCGGATGCCCGCTCGCACATGCCGTATGACGTCTGAGCGGGCATGATCTTCAAACGGGTGGACAGGCGATACAGCAGACACGGGGGACCAGCCCCCCTAGCCCCGGACATGCCACCGAGGAGGAGGATCCCGTGACCCGCAAGGACAGCGTGCGCGCCGCGACCGGTACGGCCAGGGACAGCGTGCGGCACGCCGCGGAGGTGGTGGCTCCGTATGCCGGTTCGGCCAAGGACGCCGCCGTGCACTTCGCTCACGAGGCTCGTACCCGAGCGGCTCCCAAGGTGGCCGAGGCCGCCCACCAGGCGCGCGTGCAGTACGACGCCCATCTGCAGCCCCGGTTCGAGCACGCCCGGGGCACCCTGCCGCCCAAGGTGGACGCCGCGGCGACCCGGGCGGCCCGCCGGACCCGCAAGGCCGCCCGCCAGGCGGCCGACTACACGGCACCGCGGCTGGAGAACGCCGTGACCAGCGCGCGCGCCGCTGCCGAGCCGGTCCGCGAGGAGGCCCTCGCGCGTGGCACCGCCGCGCTCGCCGCACTCCGCGGCCAGGTGACGGCCAAGGAGATCGCCAAGCTGCAGAAGAAGCACAGCCGGCGGGCCAAGTGCGGCAAGGCCGCCAAGCGCCTCACCGTGCTGGGCATCCTGGTCGGCGGTGCGATCGCCGCCTGGAAGTGGTGGGACAAGCAGGCCAACCCGGACTGGCTGGTCGAGCCGCCGGCGCCGACGGAGGTCAGCGACCGCCGTCGGCTGAGCGCGGTCGACGGCAGCGAGGGCGCCTCGCTCGACCCCGAGGTCCAGGCCAAGCAGGCCGAGGCCGAGGCCGAGGAACGCGGACGCGGCAACACGCCCTGACCCGACCGCCAACGGCTCACCGGGCCGTGTCCGCCCTCCCGTCACGGGGGTGGTGGACACGGCCCGCTCGCGTACGGCCTCGGTCAAGCTCCAGGGTCAGGATGCCGCCGGGCCCGTACGTACGCCCGCTCAGCGGAGCGCGGCCCGCAGCCGGGCGAAGGCCGTCCGCAGGACTGCCGGGTGGCTTGCCGCGTTGATGCGGAAGCAGCGGTCGAACGCCGTCCCGCCGAAGCTCTCGCCGCCGAGGACGTGTATGCCGCTCGTGTCGAGCGCCGCGGCGAACCGGCGCGCGTCCTGTTCCCCGTCGGCCTCGGCCCACACCAGGTACGTGGCCTCGGGGGCGGTCGCGGAGACCCGCACGGGCAGGCTCGCCAGTTCGTCGAGGACGAGCCGGACGCGCTCGGCGAGTTCCTCGCGCAGGGTGCGCAGCCACGCGACGCCCGCCGGCCCGTAGCAGGCGGCGGTGGCGACGGCGCCGAGGCTGCCCGGGCGGCCCAGAAGGCTCTGCGGCAGGTCGGCGAGGGCGGCCGCCGAGCGTTCGGAGCCGTAGACGGTGGCGCTCTTCAGCCCGGGGACGTTGAACGCCTTCGACGCGGAGGTGAGGCCGAAGGCGCGTACCCCGTGTACGGCGGCGTCCGCGAACGCCGAGGGCATCGCACGGCCGGGCATCCCGAGCGGTATGTGCACCTCATTGGCGAGCAACAGCAGGTCGTGCTCCCGGCACACCGCGATGGCCTGCGACATCTCCGGAAGGGTCCAGGCCCGGCCGACCGGGTTGTGCGGCTGGCAGACGATCCAGCCCCGGGCGCCGTCCCGGGCCGCGGTGGCCAGTGCCGCCCAGTCGTGCTGCCACTGCGCCCCGGTGCGGAGCAGGGGCACGGCCACCGGTTCGAGGCCCGCCTCGCGGACCACCGTGAACAGATCGCCGTACACCGGGGTCTCGACGATGACGGGGCTTCCCGGGGCCAGACCGGACCGCATCAGGGTGCGCAGCCCCGTCAGCACGTCTGTAGTGCAGCGCAGACCGGCGACATCGGCGTCATGGTGGGCGGACAGATAGCGCCCGCACGCCGCCTCCTGCGCCTCGGGCAGGCCGTATCCGGTCTCGCCGAGGCCGAGGGCCTCGACCAGAGCGGAGCGCAGGAACTCCGGTGGATACAGGTCCATTTCGGCGACGCCGAGGCAGATGCGGTCGGGGGTGGCCGGCCCGATCTGCCACTTCAGGGTGCGACGGGCGCGCAGCACATCGAGGTCGGTGATGAAGCGCGGCCGCTCCGGCAGATCGACCGGGGAGGCCGTACGAGCGGAGCGGACGACGGGCTCCTGCGCCCTCGCCGCTCGGAGGTCATGCGGCATTCCGGTCCAGTTCGATGTAGAGCCGGGTACCGCCCTTGCCCTTGGTGCGGCGGCGCACTGTCACCGTGCCCTGGATCTCCTTGGGGTGGCGGACGTGCGTACCGCCGCAGGGGATCTCCAGGTCTCCCGAGCGCCAGACGAAGACGTCCTGCGTGCCGGGAAGCGGGTCGACTCTCGCCTCCGGGGAGTCGGCCAGCAGCTCCACGATGCGCTCCTGGATGCCGGGGACAGCGTCCGTCGGGATCGCGCAGCTGAAGTCGAAGCGGGCGGAGCTGTCGCTGATGTGGCAGCCGCGCGTCGACCGGGTCAGGCCCTGGGACTGAAGGTATTCGCCGGTCGCATGGAAGAGGAAGTGCGCCAGGGTGTGCATCTGCATGTGGTGCAGCCGCCGCTCCCAGTCGATCTCCATCGAGACCTGCTCGCCCACGGTGAGGGCACAGGGCTCCTCGAACTCGTGGTAGAACACCGCCTCGATGGTGGCGACTTCACCGTTGGGCAGCTGGAACGGGCGGCCACCGGCCTTCTGTACGTCGATGACGCGCTGCCCGTTGACGGTCCCCTGATCGGCGACCTGCCCGCCGGACTCGGCGTAGAAGACGGACTGGTCGAAGATCGCGTAGCGGTCGCTGACCTGCAGGACGGTCGCGGTGCCCGTGGTCGCGTAAGGGTCGTGGTGGTAAAGCTGCTTGGTGGGCGGGCAAGAGCTCCACAGGGCGGCGTCGATCACTGCTGGTCTCCCCAGTTCAGTAGCGTGGTGCCATAGAGTTCGCCGCGGTCGGCGAAGAAGGTGAGGATCTCCCCTTCGGCGTTCGGCCCCAGCGCGGCGGCGAGCCGGCGGGCCCCCATGTAGCAGACGCCGGAGGAGCCGCCCACGCTGATCCCGCGGGCCGCCAACTCCTGTACGCCGGCGCAGGCTTGGGCGTCGGAGACCTCGAACACGCCGGTCACGCGGTCCCGGGCGGAGTCGATGACGGCCGGTATGCGGTTCTGATTGCCGGTGCCCCGCAGGATGCTGGGGGCGGGGTCGCCGCCGAAGGTGATGGAGCCGTGCCGGTCGGCGACGTAGGAGCGGATGCCCTTGGCCGCCAGCATGGCGGACAGCGCGGAGAAGTGGCCGCCGCTGCCGACGCAGAAGATCCCGGCAGCGATGCGCGCGAAGTCCAGGGTGCGCACGAGGTGGGGGACCACCCAGCGGGTGTAGACCTCGGGGTTGAGCGGGCTGTCGTTCTGGTTGGTCCAGTAGTAGTCGGGGTGTTCCGTCCGCAGCCGCTGGAGGAGGTCGTCCCGAGCCTGCTGGAAGCCGAGTACGGGGTGCGGCTCGGGCACGAGGTGCAGCACGCCGCCCGCCAGCTCGATCTTGCGCCGGGTCACGGCCGGGATGCCGGGGTCGGACACCAGGTGGATCTCATGGCCGAGTAAGCGGCCCGCGGCGGCCAGGCCCAGGCCCAGCGACCCGGAGGTGGATTCGATCACCGGCTGGCCCTCGGCGAGCAGGCCGCGCTCCCTGGCCAACAGCAGCAGGCCGAGGCCGAGGATGGACTTGAAGCTGGTCTCGGTGGCGGGGCTGCCGTGGATGGCGCGCAGGACGAGCCGGCTGTCGCCGAGGCGGCCGGCGGTGAGGGTGGTCAGTTGGCTGAGCCCGTCGAGGACGGCGTAGGGATCGACGCGGTCCGGGGGCGCGGCGGTGACGGTCATGAGCGGCCCTCCAGAAGGTTCTTGGCCCAGAAGATCGAGATGAGGAGGATGGCGATGCCCGCCAGCTGGATCAGGCTGAGTTCCTGGCCGAACAGGACGAAGCCGTACACGGCCGCGGCGACGGGCTGGAGCAGCACGTAGACGGCGGCGAGTTGCAGCCGCAGGAACTTCACCGCGTGCGCCATGAGGGTCTGCCCGAGCACCTGGGAGGTCACGGCGAGCGCGATCAGCACCAGCCAGCCCTTGGCCGTCGTCGGCCAGAGGCGCTCGCCGAGGACCGCGGCGACGACGAAGCAGGCCACGGCGCACGCCAGGCTCAGGGTGGCCATGATGCGGGTCGCCTCGTAGCGCTCGCGCAGGCCCTTGGCCACGACGAGGAACAGCGCGTAGAACACGGCGGTCAGCAGGGCGAGGACATCACCGCGCAGGTGCTCCGGGTCGAGGCCGGTGCCCAGGATGACGAGGATGTACAGGCCGCCGAGCGCCAGCAGCGCGGGGAAGAGCAGCTTCCACGGAATGTGGTCCCTGAAGAGGAAGAACATCAGCGGGGCGATGATGAACGGCACCAGGTTGGCCAGGAGATTGGCCTCGGCCAGCGAGGTGTAGAGGAACGAGATGTTCCACAGGCACAGGTCGGCCGCGAGGAACAGCCCGCCGAGCACGATCAGGAAGCGGTCGCGCGGCGTCACCCTGGCCTGCTTGGCCGGGGCCGCGCTCGTCCCCGGGCCCGGGCCGTCCTTGGCCGTCCGGGCCGCGCGCCGGGACAGCGCGACGGACATCCCGAGCAGCAGCGGGACGGCGAAGAGGGAGCGGTAGGCGCCGGTCGCGACCGGGCCGATCTCGCTGATCCGTACGAACACCCCGCCCAGGGCCAGGCAGCACACGGCGAGCAGCACCATGCCCTGGTAGTGGGCCTGGGACCGGGTACGGGGCGGGCTCGCGGCCTGCGCGGCCGGCTCGGGAGCGGCTCCCGGATCCGGAGCCGTGCTGGTGGTGCTGGTCGTCAACGCTGGGCCTCTTTCAGGGTGAACGTCTCGGTGCTGTATCCGCAGGACTCCAGCTCCGAGCGGCATTCCCGGACCCGCAGGTCATGGTCCGGCTGGTGGCGGGAGAAGATGAGCCCCGCGAGGGTTCCGCTGTGCGCGACGCAGACGCCCAGGGCGCCCTGGTCGCGCTGGATCCGCCGCAGGTCCTCCAGGGACTTCTTGGGCAGCCGGTCATTGTGCAACTCGGCGCTGCGGGAGGCGACTTCGGCCGCGGCCGCGTAGTCGTCGGCCCGCAGGGCGGTGTCGAGCTGCGCGAAGAGCTCCGCGTAGACGCGCGCCTTGCCCAGGTCCTCGGGGCTCTCCTGGTGGAACTCCTCGGTGCGCACCCAGCCGCCCTCGTCGACGCCGACGAGGGTCCAGCGCAGGTCCGTGCGGTAGGCGGTCAGGAGCCGGTGGGAGCGTTGGGCACAGGCCGCGACTCCGGGGTGCAGGAGGTAGTCGCCGTACTCCAGCTGCCGGGCCACGGAGAGCGCCAGCGCATGCACGACCGGCTCCGGGGTCTCCGGGTGGCGGCTGCGTATGCAGAGCTGAGCGGTGGCCAGGATGTCCGCGGTGGAGCTGGCATAGCCCTTCGCCACCGGGATGTTGGAATCGATCTCGATAGTGCAGTCGGTTGCGCCGTATCCCAACTCGGCGCTCAGCAATTCAAAAGCGGAAAGGGCTTTGGCCCGATCGCTCGGAGTGATACCGAGCCGCTTCTTAGCCGTGCCGTCATGCGGGCACAGCCGAGCTTGGCTTTTCAACTCCTCAACTGGGGCAGTGAAAAGAAAATGCTCGAACCCATGCGCACCAAAGGTATACCCCTGGAGAATTTCTCCGAAAGTGCCATGGACCGTTGTGACGATCTCGGCAGGCATGCGGGCAGTTCTATACGGCCATGATCGGAGCCGCAATCCAAGGTGCCCTTTAGGTATCCATAAAAGATATTTTGGAGGCCGGAAAACTGTGTCCACTCTGCCCCATTCAACCCCTTCGCGACGGACAAGTCGCCGATTCCTCGCCCGACTTGCCCCACTTCATACGGCCGCCGACCCCATCCGGATTTCCCTGCTCCATTTCTCCGCACCCATCTCTTTGCCTGGACTTGAATGATCCGGTTCTGCCCGGCGCCGAGCGGAAGGCTTCCCGGGCCGCCTCCGCTCTTTCCCCGGGCGACTGAGGGGGTTGATCGGAAACACAGCAATTCCGTATGCTCGCCGCGTGATCGAGCCCCGCCACCTTCGTGTACTGCATGCCGTGATGAAGGCCGGTTCATTCACCGCCGCAGCACGTGAGCTGAGATGCACGCAACCGGCAGTCAGCCAGCAGATAAAAGCCCTTGAGAAATCCGTGGGGACGCCGCTTCTGGCCCGTTCAGGGCGGGACGCACATCTCACGGAAGCCGGCGAGGTACTCGCCCGGCACGCCACCTCCATTCTCGCCAGACTGTCCGCGGCCGAGGAGGAGATAGCCGCCATCGCTGGCCTGCACGCGGGCTGCGTACGGCTCGTCTCCTTCCTCAGCGGCACCTCCACGGTGATCCCGCCCGCCCTGGCCGCCCTGCGTGCCGAGCGACCGGAGGTGGAGGTCACGCTCAGCGAGGCCACGCCGCCGCGCGCCATCGCCATGCTGCGCAACGGCGACTGCGACATCGCGCTGGCCTTCCGGTATCCGGAGCTCCCCGGCGCGGCTCCGGGTGCCCCGGGCACGCATCCGCAGGACCCCGGCACGGAGGGAGAGGAAGACGCCGACTGGGACGGTCTGGCCGCGCATCCCCTGCTGACCGACCGGCTTGTCGGCCTGCTCCCCGAGGGCCATCACCTCGCCGGCGCGGGGAAACTGGAGCTCGCCGATCTGGCCGGCGAAACCTGGATCCTCGGCTGCGCAAGCTGCCGCCGCCATGTGGTGAAGGTCTGCGAGAGCACCGGGTTCACCCCCCGGATGGACCTGACCACCGATGACTACCCCACAGTGATCGGCCTGGTCGGCGCGGGCATGGGCGTCTCCGTACTACCGGAGCTGGCGCTGAGCTCCCTGCCGTCCGGGACGGTCCGCCTGGTGCCGATCGTGCCCACCATCCAGCGGGAGGTGGTCGCCCTGACCCTGCCCGCCTACGAATCCGTGCCCGCGGTGCGGCTCATGCTCCAGCACCTGAAGAGCGCCGCCCGTCTTGCCGGACAGGCCCTCGACGGAACGTCCTTGCCGCCCCGGTGAAACGAACGCCCCTGTACGGCGAGGAAGGCGTGGTGCACGCCACAGAGAGCGCCGGCCGGTGCCACCGGCCGTCAGCGGTCGGGCCGGGGAAGACCACTGAGCACGCCCCGCGGCCACGATCCCCGGCGCGGCCTGTGCACACGTACGCCCCCATCCACACCAAAATGCCCTCCGAAACCGCGTTTCCGCAGTTCAGAGGGCATTTATATGTGGAGCCTAGGGGAGTCGAACCCCTGACATCTGCCATGCAAAGACAGCGCTCTACCAACTGAGCTAAGGCCCCTTCGCGCACCAGGGTACCCGGTGTCCGGGCCCTTTCCCGACCGGGTATCGCCGCGCACCGTCGCTCTCCGTAGGATGCTTCGCGAGATTCGCGGCAGCGAAGCGACCGGGGAGAACAGGGGAGACGGTATGGACGCAGCACAGCAGGAAGCCACCGCGCGGGCCCGGGAGCTGCAGCGCAGTTGGTACGGGGAACCTCTGGGCGCGCTGTTCCGCCGTCTCATCGACGATCTCGGTCTCAACCAGGCCCGGCTTGCCTCGGTGCTCGGTCTGTCCGCCCCGATGCTGTCCCAGCTGATGAGCGGGCAGCGCGCAAAGATAGGCAACCCGGCCGTGGTCCAGCGGGTACAGGCGCTGCAGGATCTGGCCGGCCAGGTCGCCGACGGCAGCGTCAGCGCCGCCGAGGCGACCGACCGCATGGAGGAGATCAAGAAGACGGCGGGGGGCTCGGTGCTGAACAACACCGCGCAGCAGACGTCTTCGACCGGGGCGACCACGGTGCGGCGCGTGGTGCGCGAGATCCAGTCGCTGCTGCGGTCCGTCTCCGACGCCGGGGACATCATCGATGCGGCGAACACCCTCGCCCCCGCTCACCCCGAACTGGCAGAGTTTCTCCGGGTTTACGGCGCCGGTCGTACCGCGGACGCGGTCGCTCACTACGAGGCGCACCAGAGTTAGCCACAGGGGACCTTGCGAGTTCAGAAAGCGGACGGGGCGCCATGGGTGAGATCTTCGCCGGCCGGTACGAACTGATCGACCCGATCGGTCGGGGCGGGGTGGGCGCGGTCTGGCGCGCCTGGGACGCCCGGCGCCGCCGTTACGTTGCCGCCAAGGTGCTGCAACAGAGCGATGCGCACACGCTGCTGCGCTTCGTCCGCGAGCAGGCACTGCGGATCGATCATCCGCATGTGCTCGCCCCGGCGAGCTGGGCCGCGGACGACGACAAGGTGCTGTTCACCATGGATCTGGTGAACGGCGGCTCGCTGGCGCATCTGATCGGGGATTACGGCCCGCTGCCGCCGCGGTTCGTGTGCGTCCTGCTGGACCAGCTGCTGGCCGGGCTGACCGCGGTGCATGCGGAGGGTGTGGTGCACCGTGACATCAAGCCGGCGAACATCCTGCTGGAGGCCACCGGTACCGGCCGTCCGCATCTGCGGCTGTCGGACTTCGGTATCGCGATGCGCAAGGGCGAGCCACGGCTCACCGAGGCCAACTACGTGGTGGGCACGCCCGGTTACTTCGCGCCGGAGCAAATGCTGGGCGCCGAACCGGACTTCCCCGCCGACCTGTTCGCGGTCGGCCTGGTCGCGCTCTATCTGATCACCGGCGTCAAGCCGGACGCCGAGGCGCTGATCGAGGTCTTCGCCGAGCGCGGCATCCCGAACGCGCCCGAGGGCGTGCCGGAGCCGCTGTGGCAGGTGCTGGCGTCCCTGGTGCACCCCGACCCGGAGGCCCGGTTCAGGACGGCCACAGGGGCGCGCAAGGCCATCCTCTCGGCCGTCGAGCTGCTGCCGGACCTCACGATCGAGGACGAGATCGTCGAGGTCTTCGACCACATAGGCCCGCTGCCGGCCGGCTTCGGGCCGGACGGGCCGCTGAGAGGCGCCGGGGGCGCCCAGGGACCCGCGACCGCCGGCGCCACCACAGGCACCGCGTCCACCGGGCACGTCTCCATGTCGGACACCGGCAGCTTCCAGCTGGCACCGCCGGAGCCGAGCACCTCGCCCACGCCCACTCCTGCGCCCGCTCCCACGCCGGTGCCGCCGTCGCCGCCGGGCACGGCGCCCACGGGCCACGGAGCGACGTCCACGGGCCACGGCAGCATGCCGACGGGCCAGGTGGGCCCCGCCACGGGACAGGTGGGTCCCTCCACGGGACAGGTGGGCCCCGCCACGGGACACGTGGGTACGCCGACCGGCCACGGCGGTGCGTCCACCGGCCATGGCGTCCCGGCCGCCCCGGCGGGACCCGTCGGGGCGGGCGCCTCGTCCGGCATGCCCCTGCCGCCGCCGGCCCCCGCGTACGAGCCGACGGCCGCCGTCCACCCAGAGCACTCCGCGACCCGCCCCTATACGGCGGGTCCGCAGCCGGTCCCCGGCCGGCCCCCGGTCGGGGCAGCCGTCGCCGCGCCGGCCGCGGCGCCCCCCGCCCCGTACCGGAGACCGGGGCCACCCGCGAAGGTCGCGGTCCCGGTGCTGATCGTGGCCCTGCTGTGCATCGCGGTCGGCGTCTGGGCGCTGCTGACCGCCTGACACACCGCCACGGGCCGGTGCGGGTCCGGCCGTCCGTCCGCTACCAGCCCCGTGGCGGCCCGAACTGCGCGCCCCGCTGCCCCTGTTGCGTGGTCCGGGTCGACTGCCCCGGAAGCGCGGGCCGTGCCGGCGGCTCGCCGGACGCCCCCGCCACGCCGGCCGCACGCGGCGCCTGCCGCCGGGCCACCAGCGTCCACGTCCCGAGTCCCGCCAGCAGCACCACCCCGGTGCCGATCCCGGCGTAGGCCACCGTCATCAGCGTGCCGCTCGTCGCCGCCTCCTGCGCGGTCTCCCCCTTGCGCGCCGTCTCCCGGTCCTCGGGCGTGACGGAGAAAGTGCCGGCCGGCTTGGTGTAACCGGGCCCGGCCTTGGGGTGGAGCCGGACGTCCACCCGGAGCGTGAGGTCCGTGCCCTTGGGGAAGTACTGCGCGGCATCGGGGTGCAGGGAGACCGCGAGGTAGTACCAGCCCGCGAACCGCATCGCGCTGACCGCATCGACCGGGTTGAAGCGGTTGCCGTAGTCGACCGGCGCGGTGAACTGCTTGGCGGCGGCGGGCTTGCCGCTGTAGGGGACGAAGGTGGCGGTGCCGACCGCGCCGCGGGCCGGGTTGTAGACGCCCAGCCCCAGGGCGTTGCCGACGAATCCGGTGGTTTTGCCGGTGGCGTTCGGCAGCTCCGCGCTGAGGTTGAGGCGCTGGCCCCAGTCCACCGGGACGCGGTAGAAGCGGGTCTCGCCGGGCCTGATCCGGTCCGTCCAGACTCCCGTGGCCACCGAGCCGGCATCGTTGAAGCCGGTGCCTCCCTTGGCGGCGCGCTTGGTGGGGTCGGTGCGCGGTGCGGGCGTCGCGGTGCTCCAGGTGCCCTGGCCGGGCCGGGCGGGCGTGCTGCCCTTGAGCGGGGGCTCTTCGAGGTAGTCCAGCTCGATCGGCCAGGTGTCGGGCCCGGAGGTCGCCGAGCCCTCCCTCTTGAGCACCAGGTAGTACGGGCCGGCCTTCTGGCAGTCCGGGCGGTCGGCGCCGATGCGGCGGGTGGCGTAGTCGGCGATCGGATAGGCCATGCCACCGCCGCGGAAGAACGGACTGGCTCCCGTGTCACAGGTATTGCCGTTGCTGTCCTGGACGTTGATGGTGAGCTTGTCGCCGTAGTCCTCGACCTTGGTGCCGGGCCGGGGCGCCGCGACGGCCGAGAAGTACGCGTTCGTCCGGTCGTCGAGGGTGACGGCGTAGTACTTCTGCTCGCCGCGCTTGATGGCGTCGGTGTGCAGTCCGGGCTTCAGCTGCGGTGCGTCGACGTTGCTGGGGGTGCCCCCGATCTGCGTGGCGCCGTCCGCGGTGCGGTAGCCGGGGACCGCGTCGGCCGAGGCCACGCCCACCGTCCCCGGCAGCACCGCCGCCGCGGCGAGCGTCGCCAGCACGGCGATGCCCCTGTGCGTCGTACGCGCCGTCACCACGAGCCACCCCTCCTCGGATCCGCATCCCCGTCGGCGGCGGCCGGCCGACGGCGGGGCCGTACGTAGGCCAGCGCCAGGCCGGCCAGCAGCAGTACGCCCACCCCGCCGACGGCGACCGCCACCACACGTCCTGTGGACCATCCTCCACCGCTGTCCTGCGCGGCGTCCGCCGAGGGCCCGGATTCCCTCCGGGAGGCCTCGGACACGGACGCCCCGGTCTGCGGACCGTCCCTCTCCTTGCCCAGCACGGCGAGCCGCAGCACCACGCCGATCTGCGGATTCTCCGCGATCTGGGAGGCCCTGGCGCCCAGCGTCACCGCGAGGTAGAAGTCACCGTTGAGGTGCACGGGACGGACGTTGGGGTGTGCCTCGTAGCGGTTGGTCCAGGCGACCGGGACCGTCCCCATGCTGAGCGACGCAGGCCGGCCGTTGTAGGGCACATGGGGGCTGAATTCACCGGTGCCGTTGCCGACCGGTGTACGGAACGGTGTGTAGACCTGGGTGGCGCCGTAGGACGGAGCGGCGCGGTAGCCCTTGCTCCTGGGCTCATTGGCGAACTCCACGTCATAGCGCAGCTGCTGGCCCCAGCCGACCCGCACCTTGTACCAAAGGGTCTGCGCCGGCAGGATCTTGTCCCGCCAGACGCCCTGGTGCAGCGTGCGGGCGTCATTGAAGCCGGTGCCGCCGGTGACGTCCTCAGGGGCGGTGGCGGGCAGCGTGGCGCCCTTGCCGCCCGCGCCGTACTCCGGTGCGGACTGTGCGGGCGTGACGCCCTTCTTCAGCGGATGTTCCACGTGAAACGTCAGCTCCAGCGGCCACCGTGCGGCGTCCGAGCCCCGGGCGGCCTTGCGCTCGACGACCAGCCAGTACCGCCCGGCCTTGTCACAGCTGCCGGTGCCGCTCTGCGTGGGAATCCGGCTGACGCCCGACGTCAGCGGTGCCGCGCCCTCCCGCTGGGCGAACAGCGCGGTGGTGGAGTCGCAGACGCCGTCGCTGCCGTACGCGACCCGGGTGTGCAGCGAATCGAGCAGGCCGACGGCCGCGCCGGACGGGGGCACCACGGTCGCCGAGAAATCGGCCGCCGAGGCGGCATCCAGGTCGGTGGCGTAGTAGCGCTCCTCGTTGGGCCCGAGGGAATCCAGATACTGGCCGGGGGCGAGGACCGGTGCCCCGCCCCGGGTCGCCGTGCCGCGGACCTGCTTCCCCTTGAAACGGTAGCCGTCCGCGGAGAGTTGGCCGGCCCGCTGGAGCTGACGGGCGAGCGCCTTGGCATCCGGGGCGTCGTAGTACTGACCGTTGCCCGCCTTGGCGATGCACTCCAGCTGTGTACGAGCCCTGCCCGCCACCTGGAAGCCGACGGTGTCGATGTGCAGATCGACGCCGGATGCGGCGAGTTGGGCGGCGACCTTGCAGGGCTGCGGCGTCCGGCAGGTGTCCTCGCCGTCGGATATCAGCAGGATCGTGCGCGTACCGAGCGAGCCGGCGGCGGGCCGGGGAAGGTCCGCGGCCGCCTTGCGCAGGGAGAGCCCGATAGGGGTGTCGCCCTGGGGCCGGACGCCCGCCACGGCCTTCTTGAGGCCCGCCCGGTCAAGCGCGGCGACCGGCCGGGCGAGCCGGGTGTCGTCACACCCCTTGGGCTTGTCGGCACCGTAGACCCGCAGGCCGGTGGGGTAGCCGTCGGGCATCGCGTCGACGACCGTACCGACGGCCTTACGGGCGGCGTCGATCCGGGTGCCGCCGGAGCCGTCCGTGCCGGCCATCGAGCCGGAGGCGTCGAGCACCATCACCATCCCGGTGCCCTCGGCGGCCGGCCCCCTGGCCGGTGCGGCCGCGCCGGCCTGCAGCGGCCCGGCGGTCAGGGCCAGCAGCAGCCCCCCGAGCAACGCCGGCACCCCCCTGCGTGATCGTCGCGCCATGCCCTGCTCCCCCTTGCGCCCTGCTGGTCACTTCACCGACAGAATCTTTGCTTATGCAAGCTAATGGTGTGCTTTAGCAAACCCAAGGGGGGGTCGCCGTCACGGTCCCGCAACGACCCTCGGCCGCCCCGGCGCCACCGTCGGCCCCGCCCCCGGAGACCGCTCCGCCCGCCCCCGGATGCACGAAACCCCGACCACCCAGAGGCAGTCGGGGTCCGTACGAATGTGCTGTGCGTGTGGGGTCTCAGACACCCGAACCTGCGGGCACGGAGTCGGTCGCCTCCGTCCACAGATCCTGCTCGGCGCGATCCGCCTGGATCTGGCGGTACACGAGGAGCCCGCCGATGGCGGCCAGTGCGACCAGGAGAAGCTTCTTCACCGCGCGACCTCGTCTTTCGTTGACGTAGGGGACCTATGTCGGCCGATGATACACACCGGTTGATACCGATCGGTTACCTAGCCCACAGTCGGCAACACCTCGCCCGCGGCGCCTGCCGCGAGCCAACTTCCGTCCGCGTACAACGAGTCGGCCCGGCCGGAGAATTCTCCGGCCGGGCCGACTGTGCAGTGCGGCTACCAGGACTTGAACCTGGGGCCTCTTCCTTATCAGGGAAGCGCTCTAACCGTCTGAGCTATAGCCGCGCGTTCGCTGCACCGAAAGATTAGCGCACTTCAGAGGCGTTCCCAAAATCGGATCCGGGAGCCTTCCGCACACCCGTCCGCGCGGGCTCACTCGTCCTCGGCGAGGGTGAGCTCGACACCGCCGACGAAGCCCGCCGACAGGTTGTAGATGAAGGCGCCGAGCGTGGCCAGCGCGGTCGCCAGCACCACATCGATCACCGCGATGATCGAGGTGAACAGCAGCACCCGCGGCAGCGACAGGAAAGACTGCAGATCGAAGCCGGAACCGTCGCCGGAGCCGGTCGCGTCACTGATCGTCCCGCCGACCGTGGTGAAGACGCCCATGGCGTTCATGACCATCCACAGCACCGCGACGGCCACGACCGTGCAGATGCCCAGCGCGATGGAGAGCAGGAAGCTGACCTTCATCACCGACCACGGATCGGCGCGGGCCACCCGCAGCCGGGCCTTGCGGGTCCGCGGGGCTGTACGGGCGCCTGTACGCGGCAGGCGCACCGCGGGCCCGCCCTGCTGGCCGCCGCCGGTGGCATACGCCTGCGGAGGCTCGTACGGCTGTGCGGAGCCGCTCTCCGGCCGCCCTTGGGGCTGCGGTTGCGGCTGACGGGTATCGGTCACGGGTCCCCCCTGGTGAGAGCCCTCGTCTCGGGGGCCGGTGTCAGAAACGGCGGAGCCACGGGCGCTGTCGTCCGTCACGGTCACGGGTCCGGACGAGGAGTCCTTGCCGGCTCCCGATCCACCCGCTGCAGCGCCCGTGGCTCCACTCACGACCTACTCCTCGTACTACTCCGCCGCGGGCTGCTCGCCCTCGGCCACTGTGGGCTCGATCCCCTCGGCCGCGTCGGTCTCCTCGGGCGCCTCGACCCCGTCGACCTCTTCGGCCTCACGGCCGGCCTCTGCGTTCCGTGCGATGCCGACGACGGCATCCCGCTTGCCCAGGTTGATCAGTTGGACGCCCATGGTGTCACGGCCGGTCTCCCGCACTCCGTTGACCCGCGTACGGATCACGCCACCGCCGAGCGTGATCGCGAGGATCTCATCGGTGCCCTCGACGACCAGCGCGCCGACCAGGGAACCCCGGTCCTCCACGATCTTGGCGGCCTTGATGCCCAGACCGCCACGGCCCTGGACACGGTACTCGTCGACCGGAGTGCGCTTGGCGTAGCCGCCGTCCGTCGCGGTGAAGACGTAGGTACCGGCCCGGACCACGTTCATCGAGAGCAGTTCATCGCCCTCGCGGAAGCTCATGCCCTTCACACCGGAGGTGGCCCGGCCCATCGGGCGCAGCGCGTCGTCGGTCGCGGTGAACCGGATCGACTGCGCCTTCTTGCTGATCAGCAGCAGATCGTCGGTGTCCGAGACCAGCTCGGCGCCGATCAGCTCGTCGTCCGTGCCGTCCTCCTGCTCGCGCAGGTTGATCGCGATCACACCGCCGGAACGGGGCGAGTCGTAGTCCTTGAGCGGCGTCTTCTTCACCAGGCCGGCCTTGGTGGCGAGCACCAGATACGGCGCGGCCTCGTAGTCGCGGATCGCCAGGATCTGCGCGATCTGCTCGTCCGGCTGGAAGGCGAGGAGGTTGGCCACATGCTGACCCCGGGCATCGCGCCCCGCGTCGGGGAGCTCATACGCCTTGGCGCGGTAGACCCGGCCCTTGTTCGTGAAGAACAGCAGCCAGTGGTGGGTCGTGGAGACGAAGAAGTGGTCGACGATGTCGTCTTCCTTGAGCTTCGTGCCCCGGACGCCCTTGCCGCCGCGCTTCTGCGAGCGGTAGTCGTCGGTCTTGGTGCGCTTCACATAGCCGCCACGGGTGATCGTGACGACGATGTCCTCCTCGGCGATCAGGTCCTCGATGGACATGTCGCCCTCGAAGGGCACCAGCTTGGAGCGCCGGTCGTCGCCGAACTTCTCGACGATCGCGGCGAGTTCCTCGCTGATGATCTGGCGCTGCCGCTCCGGGGAGGCCAGGATCGCGTTGTACTCGCTGATCTTGCGCTGCAGCTCGTCGTGCTCGGCGGTGATCTTCTGGCGCTCCAGGGCGGCCAGCCGGCGCAGCTGCATCTCCAGGATCGCGTTCGCCTGGATCTCGTCGATCTCCAGCAGGCCCATCAGGCCCTCGCGCGCCACCTCGACGGTCTCACTGCGCCGGATCAGCGCGATGACCTCGTCGATGGCGTCCAGCGCCTTGAGCAGACCGCGCAGGATGTGCGCCCGCTCCTCGGCCTTGCGCAGCCGGAACTTCGTCCGGCGGACGATGACCTCGACCTGGTGCGTGACCCAGTTGCGGATGAACGCGTCCAGCGAGAGCGTGCGCGGCACCCCGTCGACCAGCGCGAGCATGTTGGCGCCGAAGTTGGTCTGCAGATCGGTGTGCTTGTAGAGGTTGTTGAGGACGACCTTGGCGACCGCGTCCCGCTTGAGGACGATGACCAGGCGCTGGCCGGTACGCGAGGAGGTCTCGTCACGGACGTCCGCGATGCCGCCGACCTTGCCGTCCTTGACCAGGTCGGCGATCTTCTGCGCGAGGTTGTCCGGGTTGACCTGGTAGGGCAGCTCGGTGACCACCAGGCACTGGCGGTTCTGGATCTCCTCGACCGCCACGACCGCGCGCATCGTGATCGAGCCGCGGCCGGTGCGGTAGGCCTCCTCGATGCCCTTGCGGCCGACCACCAGGGCGCCGGTGGGGAAGTCGGGGCCCTTGATCCGCTCGATCAGCGCCTCCAGCAGCTCCTCATGGGAGGCCTCGGGGTGCTCCAGCGCCCACTGGGCACCGGCGGCGACCTCGCGGAGGTTGTGCGGCGGGATGTTGGTGGCCATACCGACCGCGATACCGGCCGAGCCGTTGATCAGCAGGTTGGGGAAGCGCGCCGGCAGGACCGTCGGCTCCTGGTTACGGCCGTCGTAGTTGTCCTGGAAGTCGACGGTCTCCTCGTCGATGTCCCGGAGCATCTCCATGGACAGCGACTTCATCTTGCACTCGGTGTACCGCATGGCCGCCGCCGGGTCGTTGCCCGGGGAGCCGAAGTTGCCGTTGGAGTCGACCAGCGGCATCCGCATCGACCACGGCTGCGCCAGGCGGACCAGGGCGTCGTAGATCGAGGAGTCGCCGTGCGGGTGGTACGTACCCATGACGTCGCCGACGACGCGGGCGCACTTGTAGAAGCCCTTCTCGGGGCGGTAGCCGCCGTCGTACATCGCGTACAGCACCCGGCGGTGCACCGGCTTGAGGCCGTCGCGCACGTCGGGCAGCGCACGCGAGACGATGACGGACATCGCGTAGTCGAGGTAGGAGCGCTGCATCTCCGTCTCGAGCCCGACGGGCTCGACGCGCATGCCCACGCCTTCGATGGCGGCGGGCGTGCCCTCGGCGGTCACGCCGTCCGGGGTCACGGGGGTGTTCTCGTCGGCCATGGTGGTTCAAAGTCCTTTCGAGCTGCGGCTGTTACGGGCCGACAGGGCTCAGATGTCGAGGAAGCGGACGTCCTTGGCGTTGCGCTGGATGAACGAGCGGCGTGCCTCGACGTCCTCACCCATCAGCACCGAGAACAGGTCGTCCGCGCGGGCCGCGTCGTCCAGCGAGACCTGACCCAGGACACGGTGGTCGGTGTCCATGGTCGTGATGCGCAGCTCCTCGGCGTTCATCTCACCGAGACCCTTGAAGCGCTGGACCGAGTCGTCCTTGATGCGCTTGCCGCTCCGCTTGCCGAGCTCGATCAGCGCGTCCCGCTCCGGGTCGGAGTAGGCGTACTCGAAGTCGTCCCGGCCCCACTTGATCTTGTAGAGCGGCGGCCGGGAGAGGTAGACGTGCCCGGCCTCGACCAGCGGCCGCATGAAGCGGAAGAGGAAGGTCAGCAGCAGGGTGTTGATGTGCTGACCGTCGACGTCGGCGTCCGCCATCAGGATGATCTTGTGATAGCGGAGCTTCTCGATGTCGAAGTCCTCGTGGACTCCGGTGCCGAAGGCCGAGATCAGCGCCTGGACCTCGTTGTTCTGCAGGATCTTGTCGACCCGGGCCTTCTCGACGTTGAGGATCTTGCCTCGGATCGGCAGGATCGCCTGGTACTCCGGGTTACGGCCGGACTTGGCCGAGCCGCCGGCGGAGTCACCCTCGACGATGAAGATCTCGCACTTGGTCGGGTCGTTGGACTGGCAGTCGCTCAGCTTGCCCGGCAGCGACGCGGTCTCCAGCAGTCCCTTACGACGGGTCAGATCGCGCGCCTTACGGGCCGCGACCCGGGCCGTCGCCGCCTGGATGCCCTTGCGGACGATGTCCGCGGCCTCGTTGGGGTTGCGGTCCAGCCAGTCCGTGAGGTGCTCGTGGACGACCTTCTGCACAAAGGTCTTCGCCTCGGTGTTGCCCAGCTTCGTCTTGGTCTGGCCCTCGAACTGCGGCTCGCCGAGCTTGACCGAGATGATCGCCGTCAGACCCTCGCGGATGTCCTCACCGGTGAGGTTGTCGTCCTTCTCGCGCAGCAGCTTCTTGTCGCGTGCGTAACGGTTGATCAGACCCGTCAGCGCCGCACGGAAGCCCTCCTCGTGCGTACCGCCCTCATGCGTGTGGATGGTGTTCGCGAAGCTGTAGACGCCCTCGCTGTACTGGGTGTTCCACTGCATCGCCAGCTCGACCGAGAGCAACCGCTCCTTGTCCTCGGCCTCCACGTCGATGACCGTGGGGTGCACCAGCTCACCCTTGCGGGAGTTCAGGTACTTCACGAAGTCGACGATGCCGCCCTCGTAGTGGTAGCGGACCGCGAGGGGCTTGCCCTCCTCGTCCACATGGTCCGGGCGCTCGTCCGTCAGCGCGATCGTCAGACCCTTGTTGAGGAACGCCATCTCCTGGAAGCGCCGGGACAGCGTCTCGAAGCTGTACTCGGTGGTCTCGAAGATGTCGCCGTCGGCCCAGAACGTCACCGACGTGCCGGAGTCCTCGGTGGCCTCGTGCTTGGCCAGCGGCGCGGTCGGCACGCCGAGCTTGTACTCCTGCGTCCAGCGGTAGCCGTCCGTGCGGACCTCGACCGCCACCCGCTGCGACAGCGCGTTCACGACGGACACACCCACGCCGTGCAGACCACCGGAGACCGCGTAGCCGCCGCCGCCGAACTTGCCGCCCGCGTGCAGCACCGTCATCACGACCTCGACGGCCGGCTTGTTCTCCGACGGCACGATGCCGACGGGGATACCGCGGCCGTTGTCGACCACGCGGACGCCGCCGTCCGGCAGGATCGTCACGTCGATGGTGTCCGCATGGCCGGCCATCGCCTCGTCGACGGAGTTGTCGACGACCTCTTGCACGAGGTGGTGCAGACCGCGCTCGCCCGTCGAGCCGATGTACATGCCGGGGCGCTTGCGGACCGCGTCCAGGCCTTCGAGGACGGTGATCGCACTGGCGTCGTACGACTTCTCCACCGAGGAGTCGCCCAGGGCGCCGGCAGGAACCCCCTCTTCTGTAGAAGCCGTGTTGTTCTCGTTGAGGTCGCCGGAGTCGGCCACGAAGCGCCCTTTCTGGCACAGCACGAGCCCTTCCGCGCCTGTGGGGATCACCCCAGGAAAGACAGGCGGGAGCGGCTGCGTCGTTCGACATGTTCCGCGAGTGGGCGGGATTGGCACCAGTCTACCGGTAGCGCCGACACTCATGGGGGTTTGCAGGCACCTGAGTCGTCATGTGCCGCCCTGAACTGGCGTCCGCCGACTCCCCATATCCGAGAAGGGGCCTCAGGACGCTCACACGGGCACTCAGCGCTTCCGGCTGTCAACCGGCGGCTACCGTGAGCGGAGTCTCACCCGCCTCACCCGTATGCAGGGGTTCCGTCGCACGTCACCCACGGGGCACGGGGCTCAGCCGTAGGTGTCGCCGGGGCCCTTGCTTCCCGGTGCCCGCAGCGCTCCGTAGCGCCGGGCGGGACCGCCGGGGCCCAGCACCTTGATCACCTTTACGGTGCCGTGGCCCAGGTCCTCGTTGAGGCGTGCCACCAGCGTCGGGGCCAGCAGCCGCAGCTGCGTCGCCCACGCCGTCGAATCGCACTGCACGGTCAGCACCCGGGCGTCCTCGTCGTACTTCTGCGGCTCGCAGTGCTGCGCCACCTCGGGCCCGACCAGCTGCGGCCAGCGCCCCATCACCCCGCCGACCGCCGCCGGGGTCTCCCAGCCGCGCTCCGTGATCAGCCGGTTGATCGCCGCACCGAGCGGCAGCGGGTCGCGGCCGTCCGCCCGCGCGCCCGACCGCAGCCCACCGCGCCTGGCCTGCTTCTTCTGCTGCGCGGCCGCGCCCCGCGCCCGCGCCTGCTCCTTGGCGGCCACCAGCGCCTGACGGGCCAGATCCACACCGGAGAGCTCCGGGGCCTTGGGCCGCTCGGGCTGCTCCTCGCTCACGGGGTCACCTTCTCCACGGCGCCGTCGGACACCGCGTAGCGCGCCCCGGCCAGCACCCCCGGCACATCGTCGTCCACCGCCGCCGTCACCAGCACCTGCTCGCCCGGCGCCACCAGCTCCGCCAGCCGCTCACGGCGCCGCGCGTCCAATTCGGCGAAGACATCGTCGAGGACCAGGACCGGCTCATTGCCCTCGGCGCGCAGCAGGTCGTACGACGCCAGCCGCAGCGCCAGCGCATACGACCAGGACTCGCCGTGGCTGGCGTAGCCCTTCGCCGGCAGCTGGCCCAGCTTGAGCACCAGGTCGTCGCGGTGCGGGCCGACCAGCGTCACCCCGCGCTCGATCTCCTGCTTACGGGCCTCGCCGAGCGCGGCCAGCAGCACGCCGTACAGCTCCTCGCGGGTCCCGGCGGCGGCCATCGCCTCGCCCGCGGAACCGCGGTACTCCAGCGCCAGCGGTCCGCCGCCCGGCGCCAGCTGTTCGTAGGCCTTGTCCGCGAGCGGCTGCAGCGCGGCGATCAGATCGAGCCGCTGCGCCAGCAGCTCGGCACCGGCCCGCGCCAGATGCTGGTCCCAGACGTCCAACGTCGACAGGTCCATCTGCCGGCCGCCGTGCCGGCGGGCCAGCGCGGCGGTCTTCAGCAGGGTGTTGCGCTGCTTGAGGACACGGTCGTAGTCCGCCCGCACCCCGCCCATCCGCGGCGAACGCGCGGTGATCAGCTCGTCCAGGAAGCGCCGCCGCTCCCCCGGATCGCCCTTGACCAGCGCCAGGTCCTCCGGCGCGAACAGCACCGTGCGCAAGATCCCCAGCACGTCCCGCGGCTTGACCTGCGAGGACCTGTTGATCCTGGCGCGGTTCGCCTTGCCCGGATTGAGCTCCAGCTCGATCAGCTGCTGCCGCTCACCCTGGACGACCGCGGCCCGGACGACCGCTCGCTCGGCGCCCATCCGCACCAGCGGCGCGTCCGAGGAGACCCGGTGGCTGCCGAGCGTGGCGAGATAGCCGACCGCTTCGACCAGATTGGTCTTGCCCTGGCCGTTGGGCCCCACGAAAGCCGTGACGCCCGGTTCGAGCGGAACTTCGACCCGGGCGTACGAGCGGAAGTCGGCGAGGGACAGATGCGTGACATGCATGACTGAGCGCCGACCTCCCCCGGCTGTTGCTGCGGTTTCGTACTGCTTCTTGCTGCTGGGTGCTACTTCTTGCTCTCGACCGCGTGGCCGCCGAACTGGTTGCGCAGCGCGGCGATCATCTTCATCTGCGGGGAGTCGTCCTGACGGGACCCGAAGCGGGCGAAGAGCGAGGCCGTGATCGCGGGCAGCGGCACGGCGTTGTCGATCGCGGCCTCGACCGTCCAGCGGCCCTCGCCGGAGTCGGCGGCGAAGCCGCGCAGCTTCTCGAGGTGCTCGTCGTCGTCGAGGGCGTTGACGGCAAGGTCGAGCAGCCAGGAACGGATGACAGTGCCCTCCTGCCACGAGCGGAAGATCTCGCGGACGTCCGTGACGGAGTCGACCTTCTCCAGCAGCTCCCAGCCCTCGGCGAAGGCCTGCATCATGGCGTACTCGATGCCGTTGTGGACCATCTTGGCGAAGTGGCCGGCGCCGACCTTGCCCGCGTGCACCGCACCGAAGTCGCCCTCGGGCTTGAGGGCGTCGAAGATCGGCTGCACCTTGGCGACATCGTCCTTCTCGCCGCCGTACATCAGCGCATAGCCGTTCTCCAGGCCCCAGACGCCGCCGGAGACACCGCAGTCGACGAAGCCGATGCCCTTGGCCTTCAGCTCCTCGGCGTGCTTCTCGTCGTCGGTCCAGCGGGAGTTGCCGCCGTCGACGACGATGTCGCCCGGCGACAGCAGCTCGGCCAGCTCGTCGATCGTGGACTGGGTGGCGGCACCGGCCGGCACCATCACCCAGACCACCCGCGGACCCTTGAGCTTGTCCACAAGCCCCTGCAGGCTGTTGACATCCGCCAGGTGTGGGTTGCGGTCGTATCCGATGACGGTGTGGCCGGCGCGGCGAATGCGCTCGCGCATATTGCCGCCCATCTTGCCGAGACCGACGAGACCGAGCTCCATCAGAGACCCTCTTTGCACGTAGTCGTTGCTGTCGTACCCGAGTCCGAGCCTACGCCCGCAGGTCCGTGCACACCTGTGGGCTCAGCCGCTCATCAGGGGCCCTTCAGCCGGTCGCCACACGGGGCGGGGCCAGGGGCACCGCGACCCACGGCGGCTGTGCGCCGCGGGTCGCACGCACGGCCGTCAGCCCGACAGCCGCACCGGCATGATCAGGTACTTGTACGCGTCGTCCGCCTCGGCGTCCTTGGCCGGCCGGCCGCTCAGCAGCGCGGGCTTGGTCGAGGTCGTGAAGGACAGCTGCGCCACCGGGGAGTCGATGGCCGACAGGCCCTCCAGGAGGAAGCCGGGGTTGAAGGCGATCGAGATGTCGTCGCCGTCCAGATCCGCGTCCACCCGCTCCACAGCCTGTGCATCATCGCTGGAGCCGGCCTCCAGGATCAGCACACCCTGCTCGAAGCTCAGCCGGACCGGGGTGTTCCGCTCGGCCACCAGCGCCACACGCTTGACGGCCTCGACGAACGGGGCGGTCTCGATCACCGCGACGGAGTTGAACTCGGTCGGGAAGAGGGTGCGGTACTTCGGCAGGTCGCCTTCCAGCAGACGCGTCGTCGTCCGCCGTCCGGCGCCCTCGAAACCGATCAGGCCCTCGCCCTGCCCGGAGCCGGACAGCGCGAGCGTGACCGTGTCGCCGCTGCTCAGCGACTTGGCGGTGTCCAGCAGGGTCTTGGCGGGGACCAGCGCGACCGCGGAGGCGTCCGGGCTCTCCGGCTTCCACAGGAACTCACGCACGGCGAAGCGGTAGCGGTCGGTGGAGGCCAGGGTGACCGTGTCGCCCTCGATCTCGATCCGTACGCCGGTGAGCACCGGGAGGGTGTCGTCACGGCCGGCGGCGATGGCGACCTGGGCGGCAGCCGCGGCGAAGACCTCACCGGGGACGGTGCCGGTGGCGGTGGGCATGGCCGGCAGCGCCGGGTACTCCTCCACCGGAAGGGTGTGGAGGGTGAACCGCGAGGAGCCGCAGACGACGGTCACCCGTACACCGTCGGTGGAAATCTCCACCGGGCGGTTGGGGAGGGCGCGGCAGATGTCGGCGAGCAGCCGGCCGGAGACGAGGACCGTGCCCTCCTCCTCCACCTCTGCCTCCACCGAGACCCGTGCGGAGACCTCGTAGTCGAAGCCGGAGAGGCTCAGCGCGCCGTCCTCCGCCTTCAGCAGCAGGCCCGCGAGGACGGGCACCGGCGGACGGGCCGGGAGGCTCTTGGCCGCCCAGGCCACTGCCTCCGCGAGTACATCGCGCTCCACCCGGATCTTCACCGGAACCGCCTCCTGCTGTTGCTGGCTCTCGCCCTGCTGGCCTTCGTCGTCGGCTGAGTTGCCGGAGACCAGTCTGACGCACGCCACCGACAGTCGGTGCGGCTCGGGGTCAAGTCGGATCGACCGATGCCGGACGCCCGGCGGCCAACTTGTGCACAGGCCCCGTTTCCGAACGAGTTCCCCGGTAGATATCCGTGGTCGTAGTAGTAGGGGCTGTGGAAACCGTGGACAACTGCTTTTGCGCAGGTCAACACGGATTTTTTGTCCACTGCTCCTGTGGGCGGCGGCCGTGGATAAGCCGGCGATGCTGTGGACCGCGAGAAGTTCTGCACACCCGATGCACAGGAGACGGCTACTTCTCCCCAGTGCCATCCCCAGCTTTACCCCGGTTCCCCACAGCCCAACCAGCCAACTTGGTGTGACGGCTTTCACTCGGCCCGGTGAGAGCGGGTGTTGCGTTGCCGAACAGTGGACAGGGGTGTGGAGAAGCTGGGGACAACAGCGGCTTGCCTGTGGGCGGCCGGTGGACAAGACCGTACCTCCCCTGTGGACGAATTCTCTGTCCACATCCTGTGGAGGGCGGTTGGCCACAAATCCACACGCGGCTGACCTCCCCCGATGCTCCGTCAGCTCATCGTCCTGTGGATCCCACAGGGATAACTTTCCCCTCCCCAGGATGTGGAAGGAAATTTGTTGCCCAATCTGTGGAGAGAGGCCGTGACCGGGCCGGGATTCGAACACGGCCGGCGCGCTCCACAGGTTTGGGACGGCGGCGGGGCGGATCGATCCGCGGCGGAAGCACCCCTGAAGCACCCCTGAAGCGGCTCGGAACGGGCTCCGAACCGGCTCGCGGCGGGCTCGGGAGGGCGGGTACGACGAAGGGCGCTCCGGGAGCGGGTCCCGGAGCGCCCTGGGCGTCCCGTGGTGGCCTGTGGTGGCCAGTGCCGGGCCGTGGGGCCGGCCTCAGCCGTTCTTGATGCGGTTGGTCAGCTCGGTGACCTGGTTGTAGATCGAGCGCCGCTCGGCCATCAGCGCGCGGATCTTGCGGTCGGCGTGCATCACGGTCGTATGGTCCCGGCCGCCGAACTGCGCGCCGATCTTCGGCAGCGAGAGATCGGTCAGCTCGCGGCACAGATACATGGCGATCTGGCGGGCGGTCACCAGCACCCGACTGCGCGAGGAGCCGCACAGATCGTCGATGGTCAGCCCGAAGTAGTCGGCCGTCGAGGCCATGATCGCGGTCGCGGTGATCTCCGGCGCGGCGTCCTCGCCCCCGGGGATCAGATCCTTCAGCACGATCTCGGTCAGCCCCAGGTCCACCGGCTGCCGGTTGAGCGAGGCGAACGCGGTGACCCGGATCAGCGCGCCCTCCAGCTCACGGATGTTGCGCGAGATCCGGGACGCGATGAACTCCAGCACCTCCGGCGGCGCATTCAGCTGCTCCTGCACCGCCTTCTTGCGGAGGATCGCGATCCGGGTCTCCAGCTCGGGCGGCTGGACGTCGGTGATCAGACCCCACTCGAAGCGGTTGCGCAGCCGGTCCTCCAGGGTGACCAGCTGCTTGGGCGGCCGGTCACTGGAGAGCACGATCTGCTTGTTCGCGTTGTGCAGCGTATTGAAGGTGTGGAAGAACTCCTCCTGCGTCGACTCCTTGCTCGCCAGGAACTGGATGTCGTCGACCAGCAGGATGTCCATGTCGCGGTAGCGCTTGCGGAACGCGTCCGCCTTGCCGTCGCGGATGGAGTTGATGAACTCGTTGGTGAACTCCTCCGAGCTCACGTACCGCACCCGGGTGCCCGGATACAGACTCCGTGCATAGTGCCCGATCGCATGCAGCAGGTGGGTCTTGCCCAGCCCCGACTCCCCGTAGATGAACAGGGGGTTGTAGGCCTTGGCCGGCGCCTCGGCGACGGCGACCGCGGCGGCGTGCGCAAAGCGGTTCGAGGCGCCGATGACGAAGGTGTCGAAGAGGTACTTCGGGTTCAGCCGCGCGGTCGGCTCACCGGGGCCGGTCGCCGGCGCGGGCTGCGCCGCGAGCGGGCTGGGCGCGCCGCTGGGCGCCGGAAGGACGGCGCCGGGGCCGGAGCCGGGAATGCCCGAGCGGCCGCTGTGCCCGCCGGGCTGGTGCTCGGAAAGATCGCGGCGCGGCTGTTCGTAGCGGGAGCGTGGATCGTCGGAGTGCTGTGACGGCCCGCCGCGGTCGGGCGTCTGCCCGCGGTAGTCGTTCTGCCGCTGCTGGTGCTGCGCTACATGGGACGACGGGGAGGCGTACGGATCGCGGTCGGGGTAGCCGCCCAGGTGCTGCTGCCAGCCGTAGTCGTCGCGCGGGCCGGGGCCGCCGGCCATGGGGGAGTGCTGCGGCCAGCCGCCGGGCTCGTGCCGGTGCTGCTGGTAGTCCGGATAGGCGGGCCGGACGCCCGGCAGATCGTCGCCCTGGTGCCCGTAACCCTGCCGACTGTCGTGCCGGGGCTCGTAGCTGTCGTACTGCTCATGCTGTGGCGACTGACGCGACTGCTGGTGCGACTGCTGAGCGTGCGGGGACTGCTGCTGAGGCGGCTGGTGCTGCTGGGGGGCGGCGGGCGCGGACGGGGCCGCGGGCTCCTCGGAGGAGTCGTCCACGGTGATCGCGATCCGGATCGGGCGGCCGCACTCATGGCTGAGGGCCTCCCCGATCAGTGGCGCCAGCCGGCCCTCGAGCACGCCCTTGGCGAATTCATTGGGGACGGCGAGCAGCGCGGTGTCGGCGACCAGCGCCAGCGGCTGGGTGCGCTTGAGCCAGTCCTGGTCCTTGGGCTTGAGGCCGTCGGCCTCCGCACGAAGGAGGTGATCGAGCACCCGCGGCCACACTGCGGCAAGATCGGCAGGTACATCAGCCACAGGGCACGCTCTCTCACAGTCCCACGAATGTGTGATTCTCAGGACGGGCGGGAAGGAATCGGAGTTCAGCCACGGTAGTCAGGGCGGGCCTGGGTATTCAAGTTGTTGTCCACAGGCTGTGCATAGTGTGTCCCGGCGCGGGGTCGGCAGGGGCTGCCGAGGAGCCGGTTTGACCGGATGGCGTAGCCGCGCGTACCGTGACCAGGTCGAGTTGTCGATGGCTGCTGCCGCCTGCCTCCGATGGGCAAAGATCACGCTCGAGTGATCGTGTAGCGGTGCACTTAGGCGTTGCGAGCTACTCGTGGGCGCACGGTGACAGCCAGTCGACGCCCCACATCTGTCTCTCCTTGAGACAACAAGCATTCCTGGAGCCCCCGAGTGAGCAAGCGCACCTTCCAGCCGAACAACCGCCGCCGCGCGAAGACCCACGGCTTCCGTCTGCGCATGCGGACCCGTGCCGGCCGCGCGATTCTCGCGTCCCGCCGTGGCAAGGGTCGCGCCCGTCTGTCTGCCTGAGCAGCCTGAACCTAGGTCCATGACGTGCTGCCTACCGAGCATCGGCTGAGGCGGCGCGAGGACTTTGCGACCGCGGTACGCCGGGGACGCAGGGCCGGGCGCCCGCTCCTTGTCGTTCATCTTCGCAGCGGTGCAACGGACCCGCACGGGTCGGGGGAAAGTGTTCCCCCGGCACGTGCGGGTTTCGTCGTGAGCAAGGCAGTTGGCATCGCTGTCGTCCGGAACAAGGTCAAGCGCAGGCTCCGCCATCTCGTGCGCGACCGGCTGGACCGGCTGCCCGCCGGTAGCCTGGTTGTCGTACGGGCCCTGCCCGGAGCGGGTGATGCTGATCACGATCAGCTGGCCCGCGACCTGGACGCCGCCCTGGAGCGGCTGCTGGGAGGGGTGCCGAGAGGCTGCAATCCCCCGGGGGCTGCGACCGGCGCCAGCCGCGCCGCGGGCCCCCGGAACCCCGGACGGGACCCGGGAGGGAGCGCACAGTGAAGTACCCGCTGCTGCTTTTGATCAAGATTTATCAGTGGACCATCAGCCCCCTGCTGGGACCGGTCTGCAAGTACTACCCGTCGTGCTCGCACTATGGCTACACGGCCATCGATCGGCACGGCGCGGTGAAAGGGACTGCGCTGACAGCCTGGCGCATCCTGCGGTGCAATCCGTGGTCGCTCGGGGGCGTCGACCACGTCCCTCCCCGGAAGCGTCCGGTTTGGCATCAGCGGCTGAGGAGCCGCCTGGGCGGGCCCACCGTCCCTGAGCCTGTCGCCCAGCCCGAGACTCAGCCCAACGCCCAAGGAGCCTGATTCGTGGACACGATCCTCGGTCCCCTCTATATCGCTGTTTCCTGGATCATCGTCCAGTTCCACTCGTTCTACAGCCTCATCTTTGACAAGGACAGTGGCGCGGCGTGGGGTCTGTCCATCGTCTCGCTGGTGGTGCTGATCCGTATCTGCCTGATCCCGCTCTTTGTGAAGCAGATCAAGTCGACGCGGAACATGCAGGCGCTCCAGCCGAAGATGAAGGCGATCCAGGAGCGCTACAAGAGCGACAAGCAGCGCCAGTCCGAAGAGATGATGAAGCTCTACAAGGAGACGGGCACCAACCCGCTCTCGAGCTGTCTCCCGATTCTGGCCCAGTCGCCGTTCTTCATCTCGCTGTACCAGGTTCTGAGCCACATCGCGCAGAACAAGACGGTCGGCGTCATCGACCAGTCGCTGCTGGAGAGCGCGCAGAAGGCGCACATCTTCGGTGCCCCGCTCGCGGCGAAGTTCATGGACAGCGCGGCCAAGATCGAGAGCCTCGGCGCTTCGGTCACCAACGTCCGCGTGGTCACGATCATCATGATCGTCCTGATGTCTGCGTCGCAGTTCTACACGCAGCGCCAGCTGATGACCAAGAACGTCGACCTCACGGTGAAGACGCCGTTCATGCAGCAGCAGAAGATGCTGATGTACGTCTTCCCCATCATGTTCGCCGTCTTCGGCATCAACTTCCCCGTCGGTGTTCTCGTCTACTGGCTGACCACCAACGTGTGGACCATGGGCCAGCAGATGTTCGTCATCCGTCGTAACCCGACCCCGGGCAGCAAGGCCTTCGCAGAGCGTCAGGAGCGGCTGCGGGCCGCCGGCAAGCTCGTCGAGGACCCGGCCGAGGTCGCGGCGAAGCAGGCCGCCGAGGAGGCGCGCCAGCACCGTCAGCAGCCCAAGCGCCAGACGAAGGCCAAGCGGCAGACCGGCGGCGCCCCGGCCGGCGGTGCGCAGAACCGTACGCGAGCCGGATCTGCGGCGCGTGACACGGACGCCGACACGGCGGGCTCCGGTCAGGGTGCCCGGAAGAAGCAGTCGCTGGAGAAGAAGGACGCGCAGGGCGGCAAGGAGAAGGGCGGCGCCTCCGGGTCCCGCACCACCAAGTCCGGACAGCGCAAGGGCCAGCAGCCCAAGCACCCGTCGAAGAAGTAAGAAGGAGTCCCTTTCGTGACGGACACGACCCCTGCCGCCGAGGGCACCGACACCCTGACCCGCCTGGAACAGGAAGGCGAGATCGCGGCCGACTATCTCGAGGGCCTGCTGGACATCGCCGACCTCGATGGCGACATCGACATGGATGTCGAGGCCGACCGTGCCGCCGTGTCGATCATCAGCGACTCGAGCAGCCGTGACCTGCAGAAGCTCGTGGGCCGCGACGGTGAGGTGCTGGAGGCGCTGCAGGAGCTGACCCGCCTGGCCGTTCACCGCGAGACCGGTGACCGCAGCCGTCTGATGCTGGACATCGCCGGCTTCCGGGCGCGTAAGCGTGAGGAGCTTGCGGAGATCGGTGCGAAGGCGGCCGAGGAGTGCAAGGGCACCGGTGAGCCGGTGAAGCTCGACCCGATGACGCCCTTCGAGCGCAAGGTCGTCCATGACGCGGTGGCCGCCGCCGGGCTCCGGAGCGAGTCCGAGGGCGAGGAGCCGCAGCGCCGAGTGGTCGTCCTCCCGGCCTGACCCCTCACTCCCGTTTTTCTTTGGCCCCGTCTGCTCGCAGGCGGGGCCAAAAGTTGTCAGCGTTCTGTGTTATCCCGGGTGGTTGACCCGGGTTCCCGGCAGGAAAAGCAGTCCAAAGGAAGGGCGGTCCCCGTGACGGAGGCAGCAGCGGAGCTCCCTCCTCCGCCGAAAGCGGCGGAGGAGGTATTCGGCGAGCGTTTTGCGGAGGCCGTGCGGTACGGCGAACTGCTCGCCGACGCCGGCGTGACGCGAGGGCTCATCGGCCCGCGCGAGGTGCCGCGCCTGTGGGAGCGGCATCTGTTGAACTGCGCGGTGCTCTCCGAGGTGGTGCCCGAGGGCGTCACGGTCTGTGATGTGGGCTCGGGGGCGGGGCTGCCCGGTATCCCGCTCGCCCTGGTGCGCCCGGATCTGAAGATCACGCTCCTGGAGCCGCTGCTGCGACGTACGAACTTCCTTCAGGAGGTCGTCGAGCTGCTGGGGCTGGACCATGTCACAGTCGTGCGCGGCCGGGCCGAAGAGGTCATGGGCAAGCTTCCTCAGGTGCATGTGGTGACGGCGCGCGCGGTGGCTCCGCTCGACCGGCTGGCCGGCTGGGGCGTTCCGCTGCTGCGTCCTTACGGAGAGATGCTGGCGCTCAAGGGCGATGCCGCGGAGGAGGAGCTCAAGGGTGCCCGGGCGGCGCTGAGCAAGCTTGGCGTGGTGGAGACCTCGGTGGTGCATGTCGGCGAGGGCATCGTGGATCCGCCCTCCACCGTCGTGCGGGTCGAGGTGGGCGAGAGCCCGGGCGGAGTGCGCTTCGCGGCCAAGCGGGCGAAAGCGGCGCGGGCGAGCCGGGTATCGAGGGGTCGCCGACGTTGATGTCGGAGTGATACAGATCAGCACTGAGTGAGGCGTGGAGTCTGCCGGTCCGTGAAGGAGGATCGGCAAATTCCGTAAATGCCATCAAAACGACACAAGACGGAGTGTCGCGGCTCATTCAGACGTGACGCTGGCATCGTGTTTCACGTGAAACGTCGTTCTCTGCTGCAAGGGATCATCGGCCGTGGTCGTGCGGCCGCCGCGCCGCGCGACCGCAGGCCCACAAGGGTCACGGAAGTATCCACAGAAGTGGGTTCGTCCACAGGAGAACGGACCTCACTGGTTCACGACACCGAAAGCATGGCAGGCTCTGAACATTGCGAGCCCTCTGTCGAGGAGAGTGAATCCTTGCGGTCCGACGCCAACATCGCGGGACCGATGACCGATCCGGTCCCCGGTCCCCGTAGCGAGTCGTTCGGGGACGACGTTTCACGTGAAACGCCGCCCCCGATGGACGACACCCCGATCGGTCGTGCAGCTCAGCTGGCGGTGGAGGCACTTGGCCGCGCGGGTGAGGGGCTGCCCCGGCCTGAACAGACTCGGGTCATGGTGGTTGCCAACCAGAAGGGCGGGGTCGGAAAGACCACGACCACGGTGAACCTGGCGGCCTCCTTGGCTCTACACGGTGCACGCGTGCTGGTGATCGACCTTGACCCGCAGGGCAACGCCTCGACGGCGCTGGGGATCGACCATCACTCCGAAGTGCCGTCCATCTATGACGTGCTGGTGGAGAGCAAGCCCCTCTCCGATGTGGTGCAGCCGGTCGTGGATGTGGAGGGCCTGTTCTGTGCGCCCGCCACGATCGATCTGGCAGGTGCGGAGATCGAGCTGGTCTCGCTGGTGGCACGCGAGAGCCGGCTGGACCGGGCCATCAAGGCGTATGAACAGCCGCTGGACTACATCTTCATCGACTGCCCGCCCTCCCTCGGCCTGCTGACGGTCAACGCTCTGGTTGCCGGCGCCGAGGTACTGATCCCGATTCAGTGCGAGTACTACGCCCTTGAGGGGCTGGGCCAGCTGCTGCGGAATGTCGACCTGGTGCGAGGGCATCTGAACCCTGCGCTCCATGTCTCGACCATCCTGCTCACCATGTACGACGGGCGCACCCGGCTGGCCTCTCAGGTCGCCGATGAGGTGCGCAGCCACTTCGGCCACGAAGTGCTCCGTACGAGCATCCCCCGGTCGGTGCGCATCTCCGAGGCACCCAGCTACGGGCAGACGGTGCTCACCTATGACCCGGGATCCAGCGGCTCGCTTTCTTACCTCGAAGCGGCCCGCGAGATCGCATTGCGTGGGGTCCCGCAGACCGGGGGCCAGGGCCTCAGCGTGAACTATGAAGCACAGCACAGCATCTCGGAGGGGACGCAGTGAGCGAACGACGTAGAGGCCTGGGCCGTGGGCTCGGTGCGCTGATCCCCGCGGCACCGCAGAGCACGGACCATGCTGGAACCGCAGGACAGGGTGCGACGTCACCGTCCTCCGTACCGGTCTTGACCACGGAGCGAGGAGTAGCGGCCGCCAAGGTGACCTCGCTGCCGGCGCACGGTGTTTCACGTGAAACGGAAGCACCGGTCGGGAGGGAGACATCGGAGACGGGCGTCTCTGAGGTATCCGGCGCGCACTTCGCCGAGGTGCCGCTGGATGCGATCAAGCCGAACCCCCGCCAGCCGCGCGAGGTCTTCGACGAGGATGCCCTTGCCGAGCTGGTGACCTCCATCAAGGAGGTGGGTCTGCTCCAGCCGGTGGTGGTCCGCCAGACGGGACCGGGGCGGTACGAGCTCATCATGGGCGAGCGCCGCTGGCGGGCGTGCCGTGAGGCCGGCCTGGAGAAGATCCCTGCGATCGTGCGGGCCACCGACGACGAGAAGCTGCTGCTCGACGCCTTGCTGGAGAACCTCCACCGGGCACAGCTCAATCCGTTGGAAGAGGCAGCTGCGTACGACCAGTTGCTCAAGGACTTCAAGTGCACCCATGACGAGCTGGCCGACCGGATCGGGCGTTCGCGTCCACAGGTCTCCAACACGCTGCGGCTGCTGAAGCTCTCGCCGTCCGTACAGAAGCGGCTTGCCGCAGGTGTGCTTTCCGCGGGACATGCCCGCGCGCTGCTGTCCGTGGAGGACTCGGAAGAGCAGGACCACCTTGCTCGCCGCATTGTTGCGGAGGGGCTCTCGGTCCGTTCGGTCGAAGAGATCGTGACACTGATGGGGACGACACCCCAGAGTGCGAGCAAGGCCAAGGGGCCCCGTGCGGGTACCCGGGTGTCCCCCGCGCTCACGGGTCTCGCCTCACGGCTGTCCGACCGCTTCGAGACCCGGGTGAAGGTCGACCTGGGACAGAAGAAGGGAAAGATCGTCGTCGAGTTCGCCTCGATGGACGATCTGGAGCGCATCCTTGGCACCCTCGCCCCTGGTGAGGGCCGCGTCCTGGGCCAGACACTGGCCGAGGAGAGCCGCGAAGAAGAGTGAGCTGACCCCTCGGCCCTGGGCGGGCCGTGTTCCGGAGTCCATACCGGAACACGGCCCGCCCTTTGCTCTCTTGCGGTACCCGTGCCCGTAAAGGGTGGTTACGATGCGTTCGGGTATGGCACGCATCCATGTGGAGACACCTCATACCGAGGAGAGGGCCATGCGATCGGTGAGCCGCACCGGACTGTTGGCCGCGGGGTTCAGCCTCGCAGCCGTTGGAGGATTCGTTGGAGGTCTGCTCAGAGAGCAGGCGGCACTGACGGTGCTGCGCGGTGCGGCAGGCGAGGGAAGTGAGGACCTGGGTTCATGGGCCGTCGGTTCGTACCGCTCACGCTGGACAACCTTCCGGATCTCCCCAAGCGCTGCCGCTCCTGTGTCTTCTGGGAGCTCGACCCCGTCAGCGGCGAGGCCGCGGTAAAAACGGGTCGTCCCGAGCTGGAGAAGGAAGCCTGGATCTCGGCAGTACTGCTGGAGTGGGGGTCCTGCGGGCGGGTGGTCTATGTCGACGAGGTGCCCGTGGGCTTCGTGATGTACGCCCCACCGGCTTATGTGCCGCGCTCCACGGCCTTCCCCACCAGTCCGGTGTCGCCGGACGCGGTGCAGCTGCTGACGGCCTGGCTCATTCCCGGCTACCAAGGCCAGGGGCTGGGACGGGTGATGGTCCAGACGGTCGCCAAGGACCTGATCCAGCGCGGTTTCAAGGCCATCGAGGCTTTTGGCGACGCCCGCTGGAGCGAGCCGGCATGTGTGCTGCCCGCTGATCATCTCCTTGCGGTGGGCTTCAAGACCGTACGACCTCACCCCCGCTTTCCCCGGCTTCGCCTTGAGCTGCGGAGCACCATCTCGTGGAAGGAAGACGTCGAGCTGGCGCTCGACCGTTTGCTGGGAGCCGTACAGAAGGAGCCCGCGCTGCGGCCGCTGTGAGGCGCTGTTTCCCGTGAAACAGAGAACGGGCCCACCCCGCGAGGGGGTGGGCCCGTTTCCCGTGAAACGTGACGGGGTGCCTCAGGCGAGGTAGTCCTCGAGGTCGCGGACGATCGCGGCCTTCGGCTTGGCGCCGACGATGGTCTTCACGACCTCGCCGCCCTGGTAGACGTTCATCGTCGGGATCGACATGACGCCGTACTTGGCGGTGGTCGCCGGGTTCTCGTCGGTGTTCAGCTTGGCGATGACGATCTCGTCATGCTCGGCGGCAATGGCTTCCAGGGACGGGGCGACCTGGCGGCACGGGCCGCACCAGGTGGCCCAGAAGTCCACGAGAACGGGCTTGTCGCTCTTGAGGACGACCTCTTCGAAGTTGGCGTCCGTGACGGTCACCGTGGCGCCGGCCATGGCAATCTCCTTACTGGGTGGGTGATGGGAAAGCTGGGTGCGAGGATCAGACGGTGGCGGTCTTGTCCGGCTCGGCCGTCGCCTCGCCGTCCGACAGCGCAGCGAGGAACCGCTCGGCGTCGAGGGCGGCGGAGCAGCCGGTGCCGGCCGCGGTGATCGCCTGGCGGTACGTGTGGTCGACGACATCGCCGGCGGCGAAGACACCGGTCAGGTTGGTACGCGTGCTGGGCGCATCGACCTTGAGGTAGCCGTCGTCGTCGAGCTTCAGCTGCCCCTTGAACAGCTCGGTCCGCGGGTCATGGCCGATCGCGATGAACAGTCCGGTGACGGGAAGCTCGGCGGTCTCGTCGGTCTTGAGGTTGCGCAGTGTCAGGCCCGACAGCTTGCTCTCGCCGTGGATCTCGGCGACCTCGCTGTCCCACACAAACTTGATCTTCGGGTCGGCGAAGGCACGCTCCTGCATCGCCTTGCTGGCGCGCAGGGTGTCACGGCGGTGGACGACCGTGACCGACTTGGCGAAGCGGGAGAGGAACGTGGCCTCCTCCATCGCGGTGTCGCCGCCGCCGATCACGGCGATGTCCTGGTCCTTGAAGAAGAAGCCGTCGCAGGTGGCGCACCAGGAGACGCCGCGGCCGGACAGCTCGTCCTCACGGGGCAGACCGAGCTTGCGGTGCTGGGAGCCGGTGCTGACGATCACGGTCTTCGCGCGGTGGACGGTTCCGGCGGAGTCGGTGACGGTCTTGATCTCGTCGGAGAGGTCGACCGCGATGACGTCGTCCGGCACCAGCTCGGCGCCGAAGCGCTCGGCCTGGGCGCGCATGTTGTCCATCAGGTCCGGCCCCATGATGCCGTCGCGGAAGCCGGGGAAGTTCTCCACGTCGGTGGTGTTCATCAGCGCGCCTCCGGCGGTGACAGCACCTTCGAAGACGAGCGGCTTCAGGGACGCGCGGGCGGTGTAGAGCGCTGCGGTATAGCCCGCGGGCCCGGAGCCGATGATGATCACGTTGCGGACGTCGCTCACGGGTGTCTTCCTTGTCTCTGCCGACTGCTTGCTGGGGCTCTCGGAATCTCTCACCCCACCCAACGGATCCTACGGGGCGAGCATTCCCGGAGTGTCACAGCGCACGTCTCGTCGCTCAGTCTCGCTGGTACGAGTGCGTCAGCAGGACCTTTCCGGGAGCGGGTGGTGTGGCGGAGACACACGAGGACGCGATGACATACGCAGAGACACGCTTCGGGTCGGCCGGGTCCGGCAGCACCACGAGGTAGGCGTCCTTGCCCTGGTAGCGGGTGTGGCTGGACGCGAGCGGAGCTTCCGGACGCCCGATGCCCTGGCGTACGCACGAGGGAACGGTGTCGGCGCTGCCGCGCAGCGGGCTGTCGGGGGAGCTTCGGGTGCCGAGATCCGGGGTTTTGTGCGAGCCCTTGGACGCCAGCAGATCGTCGACATGTGCGCCAAGGTTGGCGGCGGTCAGATCGCCTGCCGCAGTGGTGCTTTTCTCGGTGGTGGCATGGGGGTGGGGAGCGCTTGCCTGGGTGCCGTCGAGAGCGGCGTTCTGGAGCAGGAAGCCACCGAAGCTCAGAACCGCCGCGGCCGCGGCGCTCCCGAGCAGGATCCGGGGCCAGCGCCGAGCACGGGACGAGCGGCTCCCCGGCGAGGGCCGACCCGGACCCGAGGAGCCCCGAGGGCGCCCGGCGGGCCGGGTGGGCGGCGCGGCACGGCTGGGCGGCTCGTCCTTGGTTTCACGTGAAACGGCGACCGGAGCGGTCACTGTTTCACGTGAAACAGTGACTCCGCCGGGGGGAGCCGTGGCATCCAGCAGCGCCTCGGCCGCGAGGGCGGCATCGATGCGACCGGCGACATCGGCCGGCATTCGCACCGGGCCGGGGAGCGTGCCGAGCAGCGCCCGGATCTCCTCCAGCGAGGCGTAGACGTCCGCACACAGTGCGCACGTGGCGAGATGGTGGCGCAGATCCGCGGTGCGGGTGGGGGACAGCAGGCCGTCCGTGAGGTCGGAGATCTCGGCGACCTCCGGGTGCTCGCCCCCGGGGTGCTCCCCCGTGCCGGTAGTCGATGTCACGCTCGCCCACCTCCGCCCTTCACGGCACCTGTGTCCTTGGGTCCTGCCGTCGGTGGGACGGATGTCCCCTGCGCCCGGTTCCTTCCCCCGCTCGCGGGTTTGCTACCCCCGTCGTCGGCGCGCAGATGGGTGACCAAGGGAAGGAGCCGGGCACGGCCCCGTGCACAGCGGCTTTTCACCGTGCCGGTGGGGATATCCAGGATCTCTGCGGCTTCCGCGACGGGGTAGCCCTGCATATCGACGAGGACCAGAGCGGCCCGCTGTTCCTCGGGAAGGGTGCGCAGGGCACCGAGCAACTCGCGGTGCAGGTCCTCACGCTCGGCCGGCGCCGCGGCGGATTCCTCAGGTTCGAGAAGCTGCTCCAGCCGCTCGGTCTCGGCGACGGGCGAAGTGCGCCGCGAGGCAGCTTTGCGGGCTCGGTCCAGACACGCATTGACCGTAATGCGGTGCAGCCAGGTGGTGACGGCGGACTGGCCACGGAAGGTATGGGCCGCGCGATAGGCGGACACCAGGGCGTCCTGCACGGCGTCGGCGGCTTCTTCGCGGTCACCGAGGGTGCGCAGCGCCACCGCCCAGAGCCGGTCGCGATGGCGCCGGACGATCTCCCCGAAAGCATCGGGGTCGCCGGCGACGTGGCGGCTGAGGAGGTCTTGATCGCTGCAGTCGTCCAGCGAGCTCATGAAAAGACCCCCTCCCTTTGGGACTGACGTGGTCTCACCAAGATCGTTCCTCGGTCGCAAGGCCCGCCGCACAGCTTATGGCACTACTTGGGCCCTGTCTGGGGCCACAAAGCAACCTGGCGCCGAACCGCACGGGTTCGGCGCCAGGTCTCTGCGCAGTCAGTGCCTCGCTCGCCGGATCACCGGCGGATCAGCCGGTGACCTTCACATCGGAAATTCCGCCTCGGAACCAGCCTGATTCCCCGTCGCTGGGCAGCGCGGTGATGTGGATCAGGACGTACTGGGTCTTCACAGGCTTGTCCAGCTTCACCGTCAGCTTGTCGCCGGCCTTCGACGACGTCGCGATCCGCTGGGAGAAGTCACTGAGAGAGGCCGGATTCGATGCGGAGGGTGCGGCGGCCAGAATCTCTGCGGTCTGGCCCGGGCGGTACATGCTGACCTGCACGCCGGAGACGTCCTTGGCGCTACCGAGGTCTATGACGACGCCGCTGCCGTCCTTGCGGTTCGGCAGGTTTCCGAAGTTCGGCCACCCCTTGAACCGCTTGGTCACCCACGCGGTCGACGGGTCGCCGTCCGCCGCGGCGGAGGCCTTGTCCGCGGAGAACGCCTCCGAGAGCGGGGAGAACTCCGTGGCACCGACGATCGGCAGGGTTTTCGCTGGCTTCTTCTTGGCTCCCTGCTGCGGCTGGGAGTTCTGCGGCTCGTCCTGGTCGTGCTCCCGCTTCAGCAGCGTGTCCGCCAGCTGCCAGCTGCCCAGCCCCAGCGCAGCGATGAGCAGGGCGGAGACAGACCACTTCAGGGCCCGGCCGGTGCGGCTCTGCAGGGGCGGCGGAGGCGTGGCGACCGGCTGCGTCTGCCGGGCCGACGGGCCGCTGTGGACCGACGTCTGCCGGTGACTGCCCTGCTGATACCCCGTGCGCTGGTACGGCGGCGGCGTGGTGAACGCCGTCTCCGGGGGCCGGATGCGCGGCATGGCCGCGACGGCCTTGGCCAGTTCCTCGGGGGTGGTGCAGGGCTGTTCCTGGCGGGACGCTGTGGCGCCATCGTTGATCAGAGCGCGCATGGCGAGCTCGGACAGACCGCGGTGCACGCCGGCACGCACCTGGTCGGGCGCGATGAGCCCGACGCCCTTCGGCAGGCCGGTGAGGCCGTGGGCGTCGTTCTCGTACGGCCAGCGCTGGGTCAGCGCGGCATAGAGCAGCGCGCCGATCGCCTCCGTGTCCGTGCGCTGCGGGTGCTCGCAGGTGATGCCGCGCAGTGCCGCCATGACGGCCAGGCCGCGGATGCGGTACTGCCCGGACTCCGTCCGCAGCACCGAGCCGGGGGTGATCCGCAGATGGGACAGCCCCTCGCGGTGCGCGGCGGCCATGGCCTGGGAGACCTGGCTGACGAGCTGGTAGGCGTCGTGCGGCTCCAGCGGGCCGTTGGCGAGCACCGTGGTGAGCTCGGTGGCGTCCGGCAGCCACTCGTGGACGACGTAGACGAGGTCGTTCTCCTCGACGGCGTCCAGGACCTGGACGAACCGGGGGTCACCGAGCAGCGCCGAGGATCGGGCGGCGGACAGCACCGGCCGGGCGCGTGGGTGCTCGGCCGGCAGGATGTGTACGCCGACGGCGCGGCGCAGCTTTTCGTCGACCGCGCGCCAGCTGCTGAATCCGTCCAGACGGGTGACGCACTCCTCGAGGCGATAACGTCTGGCAAGCTTGTGGCCGCTGTGCAGTTCCGGTGGCTGGGCTTCGATCGCCTCGGCACGCTCCTCGTCGGTGCCTGCGGCGTCGTTTTCCCTGCCGGATACCTTCTCGGCCTTAGCACCGTCGTCCGTGGCCTTACCCGCCTTGGCGGTCAGCGGTTCTTCACCGCTCGTGTCAGCCACGTCGACGGCAGCCGTGCTCCGTTCCGCCACCGTCGTTCCTGCCTCCCCATCCGTTGCAGGCTCAATGAGCCAAGACAATTGTGCCCACAGTCCGCCACTATGCACGACACACGGTGGCAGTCGATGGTTGTGCTCTTTCAGCGCCCCAGCTTCGACCGGACCATGCCGACCAGGGCGTTCAGTTCCTCGATGCGCATTTTGCGTGCGGCGACGTAGAACACCGCCAGAAGTGCGGCGGCGCCGACGATCAGAGCGGCCAGCGACCCGAGGACCCCGCTGCCGAGCGTCTGCATGATGCCGTAGACCGCCGCCCCGGAGATGATCGTGGCCGGGATGCTCGCGCCGGCCAGCCGGGCGTAGGTCCGGACGACGTGCGCGGTGTCGAGATCGCCGTCCATCCGCTTGCTCAGCCGCTGCCAGGCCACGCCGACGCCGATGATGTACGCCAGGCCGTAGGAGGCAGCCATGCCGACCACGGCCCAGCGGGCAGGCAGGACCAGGAAGCACAGGGCGGAGGCCACGGCGTTCACGGCGGCGACGATCACCGTGTTGTAGAAGGGGGTGCGGGTGTCCTCGTACGCGTAGAAGGCGCGCAGGACGACGTACTGCACCGAGAACGGGATCAGGCCCACGCCGAAGGCCATCAGCATGTAGCCCATCGGGACCCCGGCGCCGGACGAGCCGTAGACCAGCGTGCACAGCGGGATGCCGAGGGACAGGAAGCCGAACGAGATCGGGACGATGGCGACGGCGGAGGTGCGCAGGCCCTGCGACATGTCGTCCCGGACGGCGCCGGTGTCACCGTCGTGCGCGGACCGTGCCAGCCGCGGCAGCAGCGCCGCCATCACGGAGACGGTGATGATCGCCTGTGGCATGTTCCAGATCAGCTGGGCGCTGGCGTACGAGATGAAGCCGGTGCCCGGGTGTCCTTGCTGGTCGGCGGTGTTACCGGCCCAGGTGGAGAGCTGGGTGACGACGAGGACGCCCGCCTGGTTGGCGAGCACGAACAGCACCGTCCACTTGGCGAGCTTGGCGGCCTTGCCCAGGCCGTGCCCCCGCCAGTCGAAGCGCAGCCGGAGCTTGAAGTCGGCGTCGCGCAGGTACGGGATCATGGCCAGCGCCTGGACGACGAGCCCGAGAAGGGTGCCGATGCCCAGGAGCCGGATGCCCTGGTCGGGGATGGTGGTGACGCCGATGTGCGAGGTCTTCGCGGTGCCGTAGACCCAGATGAACAGGCCGAAGGTGGCGATCATGACGATGTTGTTGAGGACCGGGGTCCACATCATCGCGCCGAAGCGGCCACGGGCGTTGAGGATCTGGCCCATCACCACATGCAGGCCCATGAAGAAGATCGTGGGCACGCAGTAGCGGGTGAATGCGACCGCGACCTCGTTGGCCGCCGGGTCACGGGAGATGTCGAAGGAGACCAGTTTCACCAGGAGTGGCGCGGCCACGACCGCCAGGACCGTCAGCACGCCGAGAACCACGATGACCAGGGTCAGCAGCCGGTTGGCATAGGCCTCGCCGCCGTCGTCGTCCTCCTTCATCGCGCGCACCAGCTGCGGGACGAAGACGGAGTTCAGACCGCCGCCGATGGTCAGGATGAAGATCATCGTCGGAAGCTGGTAGGCGACCTGCCAGGAGTCACCCAGCACCGCACCGCCGAGCGCCGCGACGATCAGCGCCGAGCGGACGAAGCCGGTCAGACGGGACACCATCGTGCCGGCGGCCATCACCGCGCTGGACTTGAGCAGGCCGGAGGCCCGGCCACCGGACGGCTTGCCGGCTGCCGCCACGGGGTCGGGCTCCGGCGCCGGCGCGGGCTGCTGCGGTACGGCCTCCGGGCCGGGTGCCGCGGGTGGGTGCTGGGGCTCGTAGTGCTGCTGGTCCCGGTAGAGATGCGCGAAGGCATCCGGCTCCGGACGTTCCTGGGAGGCCTGGGTGATCAGGTCGTCGACGCCCACGAACTGGGTGGTCGCCGCGGCGTCGCCGTACGGAAGGTTGCGGCTGGGCCCCTGGGGCTCGGGCGGCGGAGGTGAGGCCCACAGCTGCGGATCGGGGGCGTGTCGTCCGGCGGCAGGCTGCTGGTAGAGCGGCTGCGTGGGCTGCCCCGGGGGCGGCGGCGGGTGCGCGGCGCGGTCGTAGAGCGCGTCGGTCACCGGATCCTGTGCCGTCGGGTCCTGGGCGCGGTGCGGATCGTTGCGGTAGGCGTCCTGGACGTAGGGGTCCTGGTCCGCGGGCAAGGGGGGCGTCGGAGGGACCGGCCCGTTGGGGTCGCCACTGGCGCCCCGGCCCCGGTCACCGTCGTACGGCGAATTCATCGCTGCCCCACCTCATCCGTAGCCGGCCATCCGGCCCCGCCATCTATCAACGGTCTACTTTCTCACCTGAGCCGGACGGGTCGGAGCTTTCCGAACCGGTGTCCGGCGTGGGGTCACTCGGCTGCTCGGGCTCGTCGCCGTCCGTGCCGCCGTTGTCGCCGTCTGTGCCCGTATCGCCGTCGGTCCCGTCTCCATCGGTTCCGTCGCCGTCGGTTCCCTCTCCGTCGGTGCCGTCCTCGGCACGCTGGCCGGCCGCCCGCTTGCGCTGGAGGTAGATCCGCACGCCGGCGAGGACGAGCAGCAGCACGCCGCCGGCGATGACGAGCATCACCGTCGCGGTGATCTCCGTGACGTTCACCTGGAACGTCATGGGGTCACCGTAGGGCTTTCCGTCCGATGTGTAGAGCTGGGCGGTTACCCACGCCCGACCATTCGCATTCGCTGTGGTGTCGAACTTGAACGACTGGCTGTGCCCGCCGTCCACGGTGATCGTCTGCGGCTTCCCTGCGTCCAGACGGTTCGGCTGGGAAGAGGTCAGCTTCAGCGTCATGTCCTTGACGCCCTGGACCAGGTTGTTCTGGACCGTCACCGGAATCGTGGCGCTGCGCCCGGAGAGCGTCGCCTCCGACTTCTGGATCAGGTGCACCTTCTTGGTCAGGCCGTCGAGGTAGCTGCGGACGGAGTGACGGAACGCCTTGGCGCCGGTGGGGTCTCCCCGCCACTGCGTCGACATCTCCCGCATTATGGCGTTGCCGAACGGGGTGACCACGCGCTCCGGCTGGGCCAGGATCACCTGGTAGTCGTCGAGCGCGGACTGGGTGCTCTGGATCTGCCGGAAGGCCTCGGTGGGGAGTTCCTGCCGGCGCAGCGACGACGGGTAGGCGCTGCCGCTCGGGACGTGACGGGTGGCCGCGCGGTCGGGCTTGGCCTTGGCCGCGCTGCCGAGGTTCAGCGGCTGGGTCCAGCGGTCGGACTGCTTGAGATCCCGTAGCGCGGTGGCCATCGCCTGGGCCTGGCTGACCGACGGCATGCGCTGCGGTGCGACAACGATGCTGCGCTGCCGGCCGGGGTCCTCAAGGTTGATCATCTCGGTCTGGGCGAGGAACTCCTGGACCGCGTGGGCGGAGTTTCCCGCCTTCGACATATCGCCTTCGAAGGCCCGCGAGAGCTGCGCATCCGCGACGACGGCGGTGTTGCCGCCGCCGATGGGCCGGGCGGCCGTCGGGGTGTAGGACAGCCCGCCGGCCTCGCGGAGGCTGTCGCTGCGGGTGATCACGTTGTGTGCACCGGCCGAGGTCGCGACATCGACGATGGAGGAGTCGATCGCGCCGTCGACGGGCCAGGCGAAGTCCGTGCGCGGTTTGACGCCGAGGATCGTGTCCACGGTCTTGTCGGCGAGGTCGGTGGCCGGGCCGAGGTGGCTGAGCGCGCTGGGCACGCCCTTGCCATGGTGGGCCAGCGAGGCCAGGTCGGGGTCGGCGAAGGGCAGCGCGACCACCTCGTGCGTCTTGACCGCTTCCTCGAGCTCGTGCAGCCACTGCTTGGCGACCGCCTGGTTCTTGCCCATGGGGCCGTCCGGGCCGTTCACCCGGTACGACTTGGTCATCGCGTCGACCGTCGCGAGCAGGTCGGGATCGATGACGAAGGTCACCGGGAGGTTCTTGCCGAGCGCGACCATCTGTTGCAGCCGGCCACCGGGCGCGAGCTCGGCAGCGAGGTCGTCGTCACGGAAGACCGGTGTCTGCTGGGCGTCGGCGTCGGTCTCCGCGGTGAGGTGTGTGGAGGAGATCAGCGGCCACATGTACGTGAGCTGCGTCTTCTTCTCGGCGTCGGACTCCTGCCAGGGGAGGAACGTCCGGTCGAAGCCGAGGACCTGCCCGGACGGCGCGGACGCGGAGCGCCCTGACAGAGAGATACCGAGCTGGTACACCCCGTCCTTGCCGAGGTCGAGATCCTTGACCGGCACGCTGAGGCTGAAGGGCTGGCTGACGCCGGGCTCCAGCTTGCCGATCTTCTCCGTGTGCCCGTCGACCGCTTCGCCGTCCGCGCCCGGCAGATAGCCGGTGCGACGGGACAGGCTCTCGATGGAGCTGCGGCCGCCGATGGGGGCGCCGCGGTGCATGGCGACCTTGGCGTCCGTGATCGTGCTGCGGCCGTCGTTGATCAGCGTGCCGGAGACGGTGACCGTGTCGCCCTTGGACGGGGCGGCCGGGGACATCGAGTCGATCGTCACATCGACCGTCCGGGAGCCGGTGGGAGCCGCCTGGGCGGAGGGAGCGTGCGGGACCTGGAGCAGCCCCACGAGAAGGAGCACTCCAGTGAGCAGTGTCACGGTCCTTCGCAGCCATCGACCACGCGGCCGTTCAGTCGCCTGGAACCCTGCCGCCTCGGCCACGCGCTCGCCCGTCCCTCGTCGTCGTCTGTGGTCGTTCGGAATGTGCGTCCACGAATGGTAACGAGGCCCGCCGCGCCGGAGTGCCAGGGACTGCTCCACATGATGGCGGCGCAGCGGGCAGTGCGCCCAGCCTGTCCCCTTTAGTACGTGACGCCGGGGGCTGCTTTATTGCGTGACGCCTGGGGCTGCGCGGCCACGTACCCTGTTTTGTTGTGCCGAACGCCAACAATGACCTCCCCGCCCCGCTCTCCGAGCGGACCCCGCAGTCGACGAACGCGCTGAACCATGTGCAGCGTCGTGCCGTGAGCGAACTGCTGCGGGTGTCCCCCGTTGCGGATGACCTGGCCCGTCGATTCCAGGAGGCCGGGTTCACACTTGCCCTGGTCGGCGGGTCGGTCCGGGATGCGCTGCTGGGCCGGCTCGGCAATGACCTGGACTTCACCACCGATGCCCGCCCCGAGGACGTCCTCGACATCGTCCGTCCCTGGGCTGATGCGGTCTGGGAGGTCGGTATCGCCTTCGGGACGGTCGGCTGCAAGAAGGACTCGTTCGACATCGAGGTCACGACCTACCGTTCCGAGGCATACGACCGCACCTCTCGCAAGCCGGAAGTGTCGTACGGGGACACCATCGAGCAGGACCTGGTGCGCCGGGATTTCACGGTGAACGCCATGGCGGTGCTGCTGCCGCAGAAGGAGTTCGTCGACCCGCACGACGGTCTGGAGGACCTGGCGGCGCGCGTGCTGCGGACGCCGGGGACGCCGCAGGAGTCGTTCTCCGATGATCCGCTGCGGATGCTGCGTGCAGCCCGCTTCGCCGCGCAGCTGGACTTCGAGGTCGCGCCCGAGGTCATCGCCGCAATGAAGGCGATGTCGGACCGTATCGAGATCGTCTCCGCGGAGCGTGTGCGGGACGAGCTGAACAAGCTGATCCTGGCGCCGCACCCGCGCGAGGGACTGCGGCTGCTCGTCGATTCGGGCCTGGCCGACCAGGTCCTGCCCGAGCTGCCCGCACTGCGGCTGGAGAGTGACGAGCATCACCGTCACAAGGACGTCTACGAGCATTCGCTGACGGTCCTGGAGCAGGCGATCGACCTTGAGGAGGACGGTCCCGATCTTGTGCTGCGGCTGGCGGCCCTGCTGCACGACATCGGCAAGCCCAGGACGCGACGCTTTGAGCAGGACGGCCGGGTCTCCTTCCACCACCACGAGGTGGTGGGCGCGAAGATGACCAAGAAGCGGATGACCGCTCTGAAGTACTCCAACGACATGATCAAGGACGTCTCGCGGCTGGTGGAGCTGCATCTGCGCTTCCACGGCTACGGGACGGGCGAGTGGACGGACTCCGCGGTCCGCAGGTACGTGCGGGACGCCGGCCCGCAGCTGGAGCGGCTGCACAAGCTCACCCGCTCGGACTGCACCACTCGCAACAAGCGCAAGGCCGGTGCCCTGTCGCGCGCCTATGACGGGCTTGAGGAGCGCATTGCGCTGTTGCAGGAACAGGAAGAGCTGGAAGCGATCCGCCCGGATCTGGACGGTAACGACATCATGCAGATCCTGGGCCTTCGCCCAGGTCCCGAGGTCGGCAAGGCCTACAAGCAGATGCTGGAGCTTCGGCTGGAGCACGGCCCCATGGACCGCGAGGCGGCCATCGCCGCGCTGAAGGAGTGGTGGGCCACCCAGAGCTGATGTTTCACGTGAAACGAGCGGTCGATCAGCCGTCACGTTTCACGTGAAACGAGGAGCGGTGTTTCACGTGAAACACCGCTCCTCGCCTATCCGATGCATTCAGGCCGGCTACTTCGCAGCGGTCAGGCAGAGCACCATGGCGGTGTCGGCGCGCCTGCGACGGTGCGTTTCCTTGACGTAGGCCGGCTGACCCGCGGGGCACACCGACGTGTCCGAGGTGCCGTTGTGCACGGCGGTCACCTTGTACTGGGCCTTCGAGGTTCCGCAATCCACCACTTCGAGGCCGTCATCGAGCGAGCTGCTGGACTTGTGCACGCAGTCGCCGACCTCGGCGGATTCTGCGTCATCCATGCTGCTGATCCAGCCGACTGCGATGACGATCAGCCCGATGACGAGCCCGATGCCCCTCAAGATGGCCCTGGGGGAACGGCTCTTGGCAGGCCGTGGCGGCGGTACGGGAGGCCCGCCCTGCATGTACGGCTGCTGCGGAGCCATGGGGTAACCCGGCTGTGGCTGCTGGCCGTACGGAGCCTGCGGCTGCGGGGGGTGGGCGTAGCCGCCCTGGGGCTGGCCATAAGGAGCCTGCGGCGCTTGCGGTGCCTGCGGATAGGGGTTCTGCCCGTAGGGCGGCTGTCCGTACGGCTGTTGCCCGTACGGCGCCTGGCCGTACGGATTCGCGCCCTGAGGCGGCGTGGTCATGGGATTCCCCCGGTTTTGATGTGTACAGGCTTGTGTAGGACGCCCGTAAGGTATCCGGTCCGGGTGCCCTGCCGCAGACGCCGGGGTACTCATCGCACGGCGAATGGCCTCTCTCCGCGGCTGAAGCAGACCACGGTCGCGGCCACCAGCGCGTACAGCACGGTCACCACGCCCAGCAGCGCGATGGACCGTCCGTCCGGAGGCAGCATGAGGGCCGCGACTGCGGCAGCGCCGACGTAGGCGACGTTGAAAAGGACGTCGTAAATGGCGAAGATCCGGCCGCGGAAGGCATCGTCGACAGAGGACTGGACGATGGTGTCCGTGGAGATCTTCGTCCCTTGTGTGCTGAGGCCGAGCACGAACGCGGCCGCCAACATCGGGCCCGGCGTGAAGAACAACCCGAGGGACGGCACCAGCACCGCGTCCATCGCGGCGCAGCAGACGATCCAGCCGAACGCGGTGAGCCGTGTGACGGCCCAGGGCGTGACGACAGCGGCGGTGAAGAAACCTCCACCGGACACCACGACCGCGATCCCGAGCAGTGCCAGGCCCTCGGATTCGGTGTCGGACCAGGAGTACCGGCACAGCATCAGCACCATGACCGTCAGCGCTCCGTAGCAGAACCGGATCACGGTCATCGCGAGCAGCGCGCGCGCCGCGGTGCGCCGCTCGGCAAGATGGCGCAGCCCCTCCACAAGTCCGCGCGCCGTGCTCAACAGGGCTTCTCGCAGATGCGGTTGGAGGCGTGCGGGGTCGGGGCCGAGCAGCTGCGGTGTCATGCGCAGCGAGGTGAGGGCCGAGCAGAAGTAGAGGGCCGCGGCGAGCAGCACGACGAACGCGTCCACATCCGAGCCGGCCAGCCGGATGGCGAAGGCCAGCCCGCCGCCGGCCGTCGCGGCGAGCGTTCCGGCGGTGGGGGCAAGGGAGTTGGCCATGACCAGCTGTTGTCCCCCGTCGACCACTCTGGGGAGCGCGGCCGAGAGCCCGGCCAGGACGAAGCGGTTCACGGCGGTCACGGACAGGGCCGAGACGTAGAAGAGCCCGTCAGGGACCTCCGACACGATCAGCGCCGCGGTCACCATGGCCAGCAGGGCCCGCAGCAGATTGCCGTACAGCAGGACCTGACGGCGGCGCCAGCGGTCGAGCAGCACCCCGGTGAACGGCCCGAGGAGTGAGTACGGCAGTAGCAGGATTGCCATGGCGGAGGCGATGGCTGCGGGCGAGGTCTGCTTCTCGGGTGAGAAGACGACGAACGTCGCGAGTGCGACTTGGAACACCCCGTCGGCCGCTTGGGACAGAAGCCGTGCGGCAAGGAGCGAACGGAAGTCGCGTAGCCGGAGGAGTACGGACAGGGCGCGCACCGCATGCATGAGGCACAGCCTCACACAGCCCGCAGGCCTCCGGGTGGAATACCCGGAGGCCTGCGGAGGGAGAGTGTGTCGGGCGCCTCAGCGCTCGACCTCGCCGCTGATGAACTTCTCGACGTTCTCCCGCGCCTCGTCGTCGAAGTACTGCACCGGCGGCGACTTCATGAAGTACGAGGACGCGGAGAGGATCGGGCCACCGATGCCCCGGTCCTTGGCGATCTTCGCGGCGCGCAGGGCGTCGATGATGACTCCGGCGGAGTTGGGGGAGTCCCAGACCTCGAGCTTGTACTCCAGGTTCAGCGGGACGTCACCGAAGGCACGGCCCTCGAGCCGGACGTAGGCCCACTTGCGGTCGTCCAGCCAGGCCACATAGTCCGAGGGGCCGATGTGGACGTTGTCCTCGCCCAGCTCACGGTCGCGGATCTGGGAGGTGACGGCCTGCGTCTTGGAGATCTTCTTGGACTCCAGGCGCTCGCGCTCGAGCATGTTCTTGAAGTCCATGTTGCCGCCGACGTTCAGCTGCATCGTGCGGTCCAGGATGACGCCCCGGTCCTCGAAGAGCTTGGCCATCACACGGTGCGTGATCGTGGCGCCGACCTGCGACTTGATGTCGTCACCGACGATCGGGACGCCGGCCTCGGTGAACTTGTCCGCCCACTCCTTGGTGCCGGCGATGAAGACCGGGAGGGCGTTGACGAAGCCGACCTTGGCGTCGATGGCGCACTGGGCGTAGTACTTCGCCGCGTCCTCGGAGCCGACGGGGAGGTAGCAGACCAGGACGTCGACCTGCTTGTCCTTGAGGACCTGGACGACGTCGACCGGGGCCTCGGTGGACTCCTCGATGGTCTGGCGGTAGTACTTGCCCAGGCCGTCGAGGGTGTGGCCGCGCTGGACCGTCACGCCGGCGTTCGGCACATCGCAGATCTTGATGGTGTTGTTCTCGCTGGCGCCGATGGCATCCGCGAGGTCGAGCCCGACCTTCTTGGCGTCGACGTCGAAGGCGGCCACGAACTCGATGTCACGCACGTGGTAGTCGCCGAACTGCACGTGCATGAGGCCGGGCACGCGGCTCTTCGGGTCGGCGTCCTTGTAGTACTCGACGCCCTGTACCAGCGAGGCGGCGCAGTTGCCCACGCCGACGATGGCTACGCGAACCGAACCCATTCCGGTTGCTCCCTGTGATCTCGATGAGGCTCCGTACGACGGAACCTCATGTGGTGGTGTCATCGGACGGATCCGGCCGGGAACCACCCCGGTGCCGGGGCAGGCCGCCCGTATCTCCTGACTGGTGCTTGCTGTCCTGTGCTGCGGGATCCGGTGCGCGCTGATCGCGCCCGGCACGCTCACTTTCGATGAGCTCGTTCAGCCAACGGACTTCGCGCTCCACGGACTCCATGCCGTGCCGCTGCAATTCGAGGGTGTAGTCGTCCAGCCGCTCGCGGGACCTGGCCAGGGAGGTGCGCATCCGCTCGAGGCGCTCCTCCAGCCGGCTGCGGCGGCCTTCCAACACACGCATCCGCACGTCCCGCGACGTCTGGCCGAAGAATGCGAAGCGGACGCCGAAGTGCTCGTCCTCCCACGCATCCGGTCCGGAGTGGGCGAGCAGTTCTTCGAAGTGCTCTTTGCCCGCTGCGGTCAATCGGTAGACGATCTTGGCTCGGCGCCCTGTCAGCGCCGTGGCCGGTACGGCCTCCGGGGCGCCGTCCGTCTCCTCGATGAGCCAGCCGTTGGCGACCAGCGCCTTGAGGCAGGGGTAGAGGGTGCCATAGCTGAACGCACGGAAGACCCCGAGCGAGGTGTTGAGCCGTTTACGCAGCTCATAGCCGTGCATCGGGGATTCGCGGAGCAGGCCGAGGACGGCGAACTCAAGGATGCCGGAACGTCTGCTCATCCTCCGCCTCCCTGGTCTGTGCGTTCTTTATGTCGTGCTGATGTATCGACTCGATACATCCAGACGATAGAACGGTCACCTGGGTGGAACAAGAGGGGGGATGGTGAACGGCGTCACATCACTGATTCGTGCTACTCAACCTGACTGATTTGGAGTGAATTTCAACACTGGGCAGGTTTTGGACGTGCGTAGTCTGTGCGGCATGCAGACTGCCGGGAACCGCGGGCCGATATCTGACGTCCCCGTCCTCGGTGTATTGCGGTTCGCGCCTCAGGAGCGAGCCGTGCATCGGGGGGACCTGAAGACAACTGCCGCCTTCAGGCGACGAGATAGCGCGCCTGCCCGAGGAGTATTCGTTCCATGAGCGAGCACCGTCGCAAACCGCCACAGCCGCAGAGTGGCGGACGTGCCGCGGCCCGACGCGCCGCACAGCCACCAGGGCGTCGTGGCGCCCCTTCGCGTGGCTCCGCCGCCGGTCCTGCTTCCCCCTCCGATCCGTACGGCGACGAGCCGCGGCAGGGTGGCCGTGCCGAGGCCCGCAGAGCCGCTCAGCGCAGCGGCCGCCGCAGGGCGCCCGAGTCTGCTGGGATGGGCTCCGGTGACGGAGCCGGTGGCCGCGGTGGCGGAGGCCGGCGCGGTGGTGGCGGCGGCCCCGAGGGGGGCCGCGGTCGCGGTCGCGGCAGCGGAAAGCCTGCCAAGAAGCGTCTGATCGATTACCCGCGCGCCCACCGCAGCGGCTGGCGGCGCTTTGTGCCGTCCTGGAAACAGGTCGCCAGCCTGTGCGTCGGTTTCATAGGGCTGATCGTCGGCGTTTCCGGAGTCGCGCTGGCCGTGGTGCACGTTCCTGACGAGAGCCTGGCCGCCAAGTCGCAGAACAATGTCTATCTCTGGGCCAATGGCAAGGTCATGGCTCGCGACGGTGAGACAAACCGGCAAAACGTCACGATCAATGAAATTCCGCGTTCGATGCAGAATGCGGCAATCTCCGCGGAGAATGCCTCGTTCCGGACGGACTCGGGCGTGGACCCGATGGGTATTGCGCGCGCCGTGTTCAACATGGCCAAGGGCGGCGAGACCCAGGGCGGCTCGACGATCACCCAGCAGTACGTGAAGAACGCCATGCTGAGCCAGCAGCAGACCATCGACCGCAAGTTCAAGGAACTGTTCATCGCGATCAAGGTCGGCTGGTCGAAGAACAAGGACCAGATCCTCCAGGGGTACCTCAACACCAGCTACTACGGACGCGGTGCCTACGGCATCCAGGCCGCGGCTCAGGCGTACTACGGCGTGGACGCCGCCAAGCTGAAGCCGGACCAGAGCGCCTTCCTGGCCACGGTGCTCAAGGGCGCGGATCTGTACGACCCCGCGGGTGGTACCAGTCCGGGAGCCACCCGGGCGGCGAACACCAAGCGTGCCGAGGCGCGCTGGTCCTGGATCCTCGACCGCGAGGTCGACAACCACCTCATGTCGAAGGCGCAGCGGGACTCGTACCGGGGGAAGTTCCCCAAGCCGAAGCTGCCCAAGCCGGTGGCCAGCAAGAGCGGTCAGATCGGCTACATGATGGACACCGCGAAGAAGTATGTGCTGAAGCACTCCGGGCTCAGTGAGGCGCAGTTCGACAAGGGCGGCTACACGATCCGGACGACCTTCGACGAGAAGCGCACCAATCAGCTCGAGACCGCGGTCAAGAAGGTCGACAAGCGGTACATCGACCCCAAGAAGCGCGCGAAGGACAAATACGTCCAGTTCGGTGGCGCCTCGGTGGTGCCGGGAGACGGCAAGATCGTCGCCCTGTACGGCGGTGAGGGCTACGACAAGGGGCACTTCAGCAACAACGCCGATACCTTCGGTGTGCCGGTCGGCTCGACCTGGAAGCCGTTCGTGCTCGCCGCGGCGATGAAGTACGGAACGGCCAAGAGCGAGGGTCAGCCGGTCTCGCCGGACAGCCGGTACAACGGCAATGACCACCTCAAGGTGAAGGACGCTGAAGGTAACTACGTCCGGAAGCGGGACGACTCGGTCTTCTATCAGGAGAACGAGAGCAACCATCCCTGGGGCTACATCCCCTTGACCAAGGCGATGGAGCAGTCCGTCAACACTCCGTTCGTGCAGCTCGGCATGGATGTCGGGATGAGCAAGGTCCGGGACATGGCACAGGCTGCGGGCATCGCGCCGGCCAGCTTCGACAAGAACCTGAACCCGTCCTTCGCACTGGGCACCTCCACGCCGAGCGCGATCCGGATGGCCGATGCCTACGCCACGTTTGCCGATTCGGGGACGAAGGTCGAGCCGTATTCGGTGACCAAGGTGACGTTCGAGGGCGAGGACCTGAAGGGCTTCGACAAGCCCAAGTCCGAGACCGGGATGGACTCCAACATCGCCAACAACGTGACCAAGGTGCTGCAGAACGTCATTCAGAACGGCACCGCGACGGAAGCCAAGAAGCTGAAAATGCCGGCAGCGGGCAAGACCGGTACCACCGACCAGAACAAGTCGGCCTGGTTCGTCGGCTACACCAAGCAGCTGTCGACGTCCATCACGATGTTCCGTGAGGACGCACAGAACCCCCGTCAGCTGTCCATGAACGGTGTCGGTGGCTTCGACTCGATCCACGGTGGTGCGCTGCCCACCGAGGTGTGGACCGAGTACATGCTGCAGGCGATGAAGGGCGTCACGCCGGAGAACTTCCCGCCCGCCACACCCATCGGGGACCGGGTGGACGAGGACGGCATGCCGACTCCGAAGCCGACGCCCACGCCGTCGGACACGCCGTCGAACACTCCGTCGGAGACTCCCAGTGAGTCCGCTCCCCCGACGAACTCTCCCAGCCCGAGCCCCTCGGACTCCTGCTCTACCTGGGACCTCAACTGCAAGAACAGTGGTGGCGCCGGTAACGGCGGAGGCAACGGAGGAGGAACGGGCGGACCTGGCGGACCGGGCGGTGGCACCGGAGGCACCAGTCCGACGCCTGCCCCGACGGACGCCACCGGTGGTGGCGGCTGGTTCGGCGGTCCGACCGGTTGATGAGCACCGACCGTTTCACGTGAAACGCTGAATGTTTCACGTGAAACGTGGAGCCACGAAGCCCCCGCCCGGCGTGTCCGGGCGGGGGCTTCGCCGTTTTCCGTACCCGGCCGTACGGCAGGATGGGGCCATGACGAGCGTGCGACGGGACGAGTCGGTGCGGCCGACAAAGCGGGATGAGGTGGCGGCGGCCGGCAGCGAGCTGATCGGAGGGCCGATCGGCCGGCACGCGCTGCTCGGAACGAGTTGGCTGACCCCGGTACGGGTCATCGCGCTCGTCGCCATCGGCATGTTCGCGCTCGGCATGGTGCAGAAGCTGCCGTGCTACAACGGCGGCTGGTTCTTCGGTGCCACCAGCCAGTACACCCACGCCTGCTACTCCGACATCCCCCACCTCTATGCGGGGCGGGGCTTTGCCGAGGGGCTGATCCCGTACTTCGACCGGCTGCCCGGCGATATGGAGTATCTCGAGTACCCGGTGCTCACCGGTGTCTTCATGGAGGTTGCCTCCTGGATGACGCCGCACGCGGGCGGTATCCAGCAGCGCGAACAGATCTACTGGCTGGTCAACGCCGGCATGCTGATGATCTGCGCCGTCGTGATCGCCGTGTGCGTGACCCGCACCCACCGGCGGCGCCCCTGGGACGGCCTCCTGGTCGCCCTGGCGCCCGCCGCCGCCCTCACCGCCACCATCAACTGGGATCTCCTCGCGATCGCCCTGACCGCCGCCGGGATGCTGATGTGGTCACGCAGCCGGCCGCTGGCGGCCGGTGTCCTCATCGGGCTGGCCACCGCGGCGAAGCTGTATCCGGTGCTGCTGCTGGGTCCGCTGCTGGTGCTGTGCTGGCGCGCGGGAGCCTGGCGCGCCTACCGGAAGGCGGTGGCCGGTGCCCTGGTGTCCTGGCTGGTGGTGAATCTCCCGGTGATGATCACGCATGACGCCGCGGGCTTCCACATCCGGGAGGGCTGGGCGAAGTTCTACACGTTCAGCCAGGAACGGCCCATCGACTTCGGTTCGGTCTGGCTGCTGATCTCGCAGCGCACCGGGAATCCCCTGGAGAACGCCAATACCTACGCCACCCTGCTGATGATCCTCGGCTGCGGCGCCATCGGCCTGCTGGCCCTCTATGCGCCGCGCCGGCCGCGCTTCGCTCAGCTGGCGTTCCTCGTCGTGGCGCTGTTCATCCTCACCAACAAGGTCTACTCCCCGCAGTACGTCCTGTGGCTGACCCCACTCGCCGCGCTGGCCCGGCCGCGCTGGCGGGACTTCCTGATCTGGCAGGGCTGCGAGGTCATGTACTTCCTGGGGATCTGGATGTACCTCGCCTACACAGGAAACGGCGACAAGCACCAGGGGCTCCCCACGGAGGGATACCAACTGGCCATCGGCCTGCACCTCTTGGGCACCCTCTACCTGTGTGCCGTGGTGGTACGGGACATCTGGCTGCCGGAGCGCGACGTGGTCCGCAGGGACGGGGACGACGACCCCTCGGGCGGAGTCCTGGACCACAGCCCTGATGTGTTCGTGCTCGGACGGACCCACCACCAGCCGCGGCACGCGATGCAGTTCGAGGCGGCGCCACGGGTGCGCTGGGGCGCCGTACGGGAATGAGCCGGCACCGGCGTGGTGCACCGAGGGCCCGTGCAGCAGGGAACGCCTGCGGCACCGGGCCCTCGGTCTGTCCACGCCTCGGCCGGCTCAGCGGTCCACGAGGCGGTCGTACTGCGTGGTGGTGTGCCGCAGATGGGCCACCAGCTCCTCGCCGACCTGCGGCTGCGGGGCGTCGCCCGGCACGAACAGGATCGACACCTGCATGTGCGGGGGCTCCGCGAACCAGCGCTGCTTCCCGGCCCACACATAGGGCGCGAGATTGCGGTTGACGGTGGCCAGGCCGGCCCGCGCCACGCCCTTGGCACGCGGCATCACCCCGTGCAGCGCCTTGGGCGATTCCAGGCCGACGCCGTGCGAGGTGCCGCCGGCCACCACGACCAGGTATCCGTCGGAGGCCGCCTTCTGCTGGCGGTAGCCGAAGCGCTCGCCCTTGGCGATCCGGGTGACGTCGAGCACCGAACCGCGGTACTCGGTGGCCTCGTGGTCGCCCAGCCACAGCCGGGTACCGATCCGCGCGCGGAACCGCGTCTGCGGGAACTGCTGCTGGAGACGGGCGAGTTCATCGGCCTTGAGGTGGCTGACGAACATGGTGTGCAGGGGGAGGCGGGCGGCACGGAGCCGGTCCATCCAGCCGATGACCTCCTCGACCGCATCGGACCCGTCGGTGCGGTCCAGTGGCAGGTGGAGCGCGAAGCCCTCGAGCCGGACGTCCTCGATGGCCGTGGCCAGCTTCGGCAGATCCTCCGGCTTGACGCCATGGCGCTTCATGCTGCTCATGACCTCGATGACCACGCGGGCGCCGACCAGGCCACCGACGCCCTCGACGGAGGAGACCGAGCGGATCGCCCGGTCGGGCAGCGGCACCGGCTCCTCGCCGTGGCGGAACGGCGTCAGGACGAGCAGGTCGCCGCTGAAAAAGTCCTTGATACGGACCGCCTCGTAGGTGGTCCCGACCGCGAGGATGTCGGCGCCGAGGCGGGTTGCCTCGTCGGCGAGGCGCTCATGGCCGAAGCCGTAGCCGTTGCCCTTGCAGACCGGGACGAGCCCGGGGAACTGCTGGAGAACGCTCTGGTGATGCGCCCGCCAGCGCGCGGTGTCGACGTAGAGGGTGAGCGCCATGGCCGGCCCGGAACCTTTCTCGTGGCTGCGGTGTGTCAGGAGTACGAACGGTGCGGTGGAGCGGATCAGCGGCGTGCCATGTACATATCGAACGCCTTGTGCAGAAGCTTGTTGAGCGGGAAGTCCCACTCGCCGAGGTACTCCGCTGCCTGCCCGCCTGTGCCGACCTTGAACTGGATCAGGCCGAAGAGGTGGTCGTTTTCGTCCAGCGAATCACTGATGCCGCGGAGGTCGTAGACCGAGGCGCCGAGCGCATAGGCGTCCTGCAGCATCCGCCACTGCATCGCGTTCGAGGGACGGACCTCACGGCCGATGTTGTCCGAGGCGCCGTAGGAGTACCAGACGTGCCCGCCGACGACGAGCATCGTCGCTGCAGAAAGGTTCACGCCGTCGTGGCGCGCGAAGTAGAGCCGCATGCGATTGGGGTCCTCGGAATTGAGGGCCGTCCACATGCGCTGGAAGTAGCCGAGCGGCCGCGGCCGGAACTGGTCACGGACCGCGGTGATCTCGTAGAGGCGCTGCCATTCGGCCAGGTCCTCGTATCCGCCCTGGACAACCTCGACGCCGGCCTTCTCGGCCTTCTTGATGTTGCGGCGCCACAGCTGGTTGAAGCCCTTGTGGACCTCCTCCAGCGAGCGGTCGGCCAGCGGCACCTGGAAGACGTAGCGGGGCTGTACGTCGGCGAAACCGGCGCCGCCGTCCTCACCCTGCTGCCAGCCCATGCGGCGCAGCTTGTCGGCCACCTCGAAGGCGCGCGGCTCGATGTGCGTCGCCTCGACGTCCCGCAGACGCTTCACATCCGGGTTCTGGATGCCGGCCTTGATCGCCTGGGCGTCCCAGCGGCGGATGATCACCGGCGGGCCCATCTTCACGGTGAAGGCACCCTGCTGCTTGAGATGCTTCAGCATCGGCTGCAGCCAGTCCTCCAGGTTCGGCGAGTGCCAGTTGATGACCGGCCCCTCGGGGAGGTACGCCAGGTAGAGCTTGACCTTGGGGACCTGGCGGTAGAGCACCAGACCCGCGCCGACCATCTCGCCGCTCGCGTCGAACCAGCCCAGGCTCTCCGACCGCCATTCGGCCTTGACGTCCGCCCAGGCCGGAACCTGCATGTGGCTTGCCGCGGGCAGGCTCTGGATATACGCCAGATGCTGCTCTCGGCTGATGGTCCTCAGGGTCAGGCTCATGCGGGGCGCTCCTCGGCAGGTGTGTCCCCATGGTCGGGGCTCCGGCTCTCGCGCCGAAGCCTACTGTGACCGCGGAGCGCCCCGTCTGGGCCGTACGGGCGCGGGTCCCATATGCCGCATCGGCGCGGGGCCCGTCGGGCGGGCCCTAGCCGATGACGCCGCCGAAAAGGCCGCCGTGTGCCACGCCCAGATAGAAGCCGACGGCCGAGGCTCCTAGGCCGATGATCAACAGGAAGCGTTCGCCTGTCGTGGAGGAGATGAACTGGCCCCAGAGGCCGGTACCGATGCCGATCAGACCGACCCAGGAGCTGATGAGGTGCAGGCTGGGAGCGAGCGTGGTGAAGACGGCGATCGCGCCGAGCACGATGGTCGCGAGGGCGAGGGTGTTCTCGACGGGATGGTCCTTGCCGTCGCTGTTGAGCAGCGAGAGCAGATTGCGCTGGGTCCTTGCCTGTGCCATGCGGCACCTCCCATGACAGGGCGGCGCACTGTAACGCCGCTCACACCCGTTGTGTTCCAGATTGAGGGGTGCACCGGCCGGATTTCAACCGGAAGGCCAGAGGCAGGTACTCTGTACGGTCTGCGCCCATGTCTGTCCGGATGACCGGCCGGGCACGGCGCGGAAACGCATTTGACCCTCCTGCCACGGAACGACCGTGGCCGCTGAGTCCAAAGGAGGTGGGTTCCACATGCGTCACTACGAGGTGATGGTCATCCTCGACCCCGATCTCGAGGAGCGCGCTGTCTCCCCGCTGATCGAGAACTTCCTCTCCGTCGTCCGCGAGGGCAACGGAAAGGTCGAGAAGGTCGACACCTGGGGCCGTCGTCGTCTCTCGTACGAGATCAAGAAGAAGCCCGAGGGCATCTACTCGGTCATCGACCTGCAGGCCGAGCCTGCGGTCGTCAAGGAGCTCGACCGTCAGATGAACCTGAACGAGTCGGTCCTCCGGACCAAGGTTCTCCGTCCCGAGACCCACTGAGCGCGACAGCGCCAGCGGTAACCGGGTCCGAGTAGCAGCAACACCAGCAGCCAGCAGCACACCCGCCGAGAGGTTCCCCTAATGGCAGGCGAGACCGTCATCACGGTTGTCGGCAATCTTGTCGACGACCCCGAGCTGCGCTTCACCCCGTCCGGTGCGGCGGTCGCGAAGTTCCGCGTCGCGTCCACTCCCCGCACCTTCGACCGTCAGACCAATGAGTGGAAGGACGGCGAGAGCCTGTTCCTGACCTGCTCGGTGTGGCGTCAGGCGGCGGAGAACGTCGCCGAGTCCCTTACGCGGGGTACCCGCGTGGTCGTCCAGGGCCGCCTCAAGCAGCGGTCGTACGAGGACCGCGAGGGCGTGAAGCGCACGGTCTACGAGCTCGACGTCGAGGAAGTGGGCGCGAGCCTGAAGAACGCCACGGCCAAGATCACCAAGACCAGCGGTCGCGGTGGCCAGGGCGGCGGCTTCGGCGGCGGTCAGCAGGGCGGTGGCCAGGGTGGCGGCGGTTGGGGCGGCGGCCCCGGCGGCGGCCAGCAGGGCGGCGGCGGTGCTCCCGCCGACGACCCGTGGGCGACCAATGGCCCGGCCGGCGGCGGTCAGCAGGGTGGCGGCGGCGGTGGCTGGGGCGGTAGCTCCGGCGGTGGCTACTCGGACGAGCCGCCCTTCTAGGTCCATGAGCCGGTCCGGCTCCGCGCTGTTTCACGTGAAACGGCGCCGCGGAACGGCCTGGGGCCTGAGGGCGTCAGCACAAACTTCTTGAACTCATTGGAGAGAGACAATGGCGAAGCCGCCTGCTCGCAAGCCTAAGAAGAAGGTTTGCGTGTTCTGCAAGGAGAAGATCTCCTACGTCGACTACAAGGACACGAACCTGCTGCGGAAGTTCATTTCCGACCGCGGCAAGATCCGTGCCCGCCGGGTCACCGGCAACTGCACTCAGCACCAGCGTGACGTCGCCACGGCCGTGAAGAACAGCCGTGAGATGGCGCTGCTGCCCTACACGTCCACCGCGCGATAAGGGAAGGGTGACCGAATCATGAAGATCATCCTCACCCACGAGGTCTCCGGCCTCGGCACCGCCGGCGACGTCGTTGACGTCAAGGACGGGTACGCCCGCAACTACCTGGTTCCGCGTGGTTTCGCGATCCGCTGGACCAAGGGTGGCGAGAAGGACGTCGAGCAGATCCGTCGCGGTCGCAAGATCCGCGAGATCGCCACGATCGAGCAGGCCAACGAGGTCAAGGGCCGGCTCGAGGGCGTCAACGTGAAGCTGGCCGTGCGTGCCGGCGACGCGGGTCGTCTGTTCGGCTCCGTCACCCCGGCCGACGTCGCCTCGGCGATCAAGGCTGCCGGTGGTCCGGACGTCGACAAGCGTCGTGTCGAGCTCGGTTCGCCGATCAAGACCCTGGGCGCGCACCAGATCTCCGTGCGTCTGCACGCCGAGGTCGTCGCGAAGCTCGGCGTCGAGGTCGTCGCCGCGTAATCGCAGTACCGCGCCGAAGGGCCGCATCCCGTCACCGGGGTGCGGCCCTTCGCCGTGTCCGGGGCCGCTCGCCGGCTCGGCCTCGTCGTGCGGCGGGCGCGAGGCCCGTTCTCAGTCCTCGTCCTGCGCGTGCTTGTAGAGCTTGGCGATGTCGTCGTCGAAGTACGCGGCGTAGGAGACATCGTCTTCGTCACCGCCGCCTTCGTGGCCGCCCAGGACACCGATGACCGTGCCGGTGTGGCTCTTGGGGTCGTAGTCGGCCAGCCAGGGGCTGCCGCTCGTACCGCCCTCGAAGTCGGTGCACTGGATACGCAGTTGGGTGTCGCTGAACTTCGTGGTGCGGTTCTGGCAGGAGATCGGCGTGTTGCGGCTGGTGGGGTAGCCGGTGATCTTGACGTCGTTGTCGAAACCACGGTCTATGCCGAGGGTGTTGCCGCCCAGGACGTCCTGGATCTGCTTCCCGCTCTTCTTGTCGAGCACGAGGAAGGCGACGTCGAGATCCTCGTCCTGCGACTTGGCCCAGCGATCGTCCACGATGACCTTCTTGACCTTCCACAGGCCCGTGGGCTCGTCACCGTCGCGGTAGTCGGGGGCGAAGACCAGATCGTCGACCGTGCTGCCGGCGTCGATGTCGTAGGCACAGTGCGCCGCGGTGATGAGCATGTTCCGGCCCGGGCTCTGCACCACGCTCGCGGTGCAGAAGTGGTCGCCGGAGTCGTCCTTCTCGAAGACCGCGCCGACCCGCGCGTTCTCCTCGGTTCTGCGCGGGGTGTACGCATTGCCGTCATCGGCCGGGGCCGTCGCCTTGGGATCCTGGTCCTGCGGGTCCTGGCTGGACTCGCCGGACTTGCCGAATCCGCTGCGGCCGAGGCTACTGCCACTGCTGATGTCGGTTTGCTCCGTGGCGTAGCCCACCACGGCAGCAGCCAGCATGACGACAGACGTCAAGGGCAGCACGGACTTCCTGGCAAGCGAGCGCACAGGGTCATTATTGACATGCGCTGCGTGTGACGGGAGGTGGTTCAGCGGGAGGCCCCGGTCACAATCCACCGACCGGAGCGGGTGCGCAGCCACAGGGTCAGCAGTCGCACGGCCATCATCAGCGCCATTGCCCCCCACAGCGCGACCAGTCCGCCGCCGAGGGCCGGCACGGCGAGCGCGGCCGGCGCGAACAGCGCCAGTGTCACGACCATGGCCCAGGCGAGATACGGGCCGTCCCCCGCGCCCATCAGCACGCCGTCGAGGATGAAGACGATGCCGGAGACCGGCTGGGTCACGGCCACGACCAGGAGTGTCGCCAGCAGCGGCCCTTCCACGGCGGGGTCGGAGGTGAACAGGGGGATGAACAGCGGGCGGGCGAGCGCGACCAGCACCCCGAGGACCAGGCCCGCGGCGATGCCCCACTGGACCATCCTGCGGCAGGCTGCCTTGGCGCCGTCGCGGTCCCCCGCGCCGAGGTAGCGGCCTATGATGGCCTGCCCGGCGATGGCGATCGCGTCCAGCGCGAAGGCCAGCAGGGACCACAGCGTGAGCACGATCTGGTGGGCTGCGACCTCGGCGTCGCCGAGCCGGGCGGCGACGGCGGTGGCGATCATCAGCACGGCGCGCAGCGAGAGCGTACGCACCAGCAGCGGGACCCCGGCCTGGGCCGAGGCGCGGATCCCCGCGGCATCGGGGCGCAGCGAGGCGCCGTGCCGTCGGGCGCCGCGGACGACCACGGCGAGGTAGACGGCTGCCATGCCGCACTGGGCGATGACCGTGCCCCAGGCGGAGCCCGCGATACCGAGACCGGCACCGTAGACCAGGCCGACGTTGAGCGCGGCGTTCACGGAGAAGCCGCCGATGGCGACGTAGAGCGGGGTCCTGGTGTCCTGGAGGCCGCGGAGCACTCCGGTGGCGGCCAGCACGACGAGCATCGTGGGGATGCCCAGCGCGCTGATGCGCAGGTAGGTGGTGGCGTACGGGGCGGCGGTGCCGGAGGCGCCGAAGGCTTCGACGAGCCACGGGGCGGTGGGCAGCACGGTTGCGATGACGGCGGCGCCGAGCAGCAGCGCGAGCCAGATGCCGTCCATGCCCTGGCGGATGGCGGCGGGGAGGTCGCCGGCGCCGACCCTGCGGGCGACCGCCGCGGTGGTGGCGTAGGCGAGGAAGACGAAGACGGAGACGGCGGTGGTCAGCAGGGCGGCGGCGATACCGAGGCCGGCGAGTTGGGGAGTGCCGAGGTGGCCGATGACGGCGCTGTCGGCCATGACGAAGAGCGGTTCCGCGACCAGTGAGCCGAAGGCAGGCAGGGCAAGGGCGATGATCTCGCGGTCATGGCGGCGGTCGGTGCGCCGCGTTGTCGCGGGAGCCTGTGTCATCCGCACAATCTAATCTTCCACAGGTAAGAGATGCAAACCATTTGCAGTCCTTACTTACCGCTGCGTGTAGGTGTCATCCGTGTGCCGTTTGTCGCGATCTTGAACACCCGGGGAAAGTTTTTCTCCCCCACAGCCTATGGATGAGAAAGGTGCAGGTCAGACGGGTGAGGGCGAGGTGATTGTGTGCTTGTCCACAGAAGTTTCCCCCGTGCCGTGCACAGGATCCGGGGACTTCTCCACAGCTGTAGGCCAGTCATCCACATGGCCTGTGGATAACCAGATTGGCGGACGGTGCCCACGGGCCTACCGTGGTCCGGCACCCGCCGCCTGTTCTGGCTTCAGACCACGTCCGAACTCGACGCGCCGTAACCGGAGTCGGGCGTCTCGATTGTCAGAGCTGTGCCGTAAGAAAGAACCGCACAGCAAGGTCCGCGCCGCGGACGGGAGGAGGTGCCGGGGTGAGCATTCCCGAGCCCATGGAAGACCCTTGGGCGGACTCCGGTCCCAGCGACCTGCTGCCGGCCGCCCGCTCCCGGCGGGGCGAGGGCAAGGGCCGGGGGCGCGGCGACCGGCAGGAGCGTGACGACGACAGCGGCGGCTCCTGGTCCGGCGGCTTCGAGCGGGTGCCTCCGCAGGATCTGGACGCCGAGCAGTCCGTGCTCGGCGGCATGCTGCTGTCCAAGGACGCCATCGCGGATGTCGTCGAGGTCCTGAAGGGCGAGGACTTCTACCGTCCCGCCCATGAGCTGGTCTTCCAGGCGATCCTGGATCTGTACGCCAAGGGCGAGCCGGCCGACCCGATCACCATCGCCGCGGAGCTGACCAAGCGCGGCGAGATCGCGCGGGTCGGCGGCGCTTCGTATCTGCACACCCTCGTCCAGTCCGTACCGACCGCGGCGAACGCCGAGTACTACGCCGAGATCGTCCATGAGCGTGCGGTGCTGCGCCGGCTGGTCGAGGCCGGCACCCGCATCACGCAGATGGGATATGCCGCGGACGGCGATGTCGACGAGATCGTCAACAGCGCCCAGGCGGAGATCTACGCCGTCACCGAGCAGCGGACCAGCGAGGACTACCTTCCGCTCGGCGACATCATGGAGGGCGCCCTCGACGAGATCGAGGCGATCGGTTCACGCCAGGGCCAGATGACGGGCGTGCCGACGGGCTTCACCGATCTGGACTCCCTCACCAACGGCCTGCACCCCGGCCAGATGATCGTGATCGCGGCCCGTCCCGCCATGGGTAAGTCGACCCTGGCGCTGGACTTCGCGCGAGCCTGCTCGATCAAGAGCAATCTGCCGAGCGTGATCTTCTCGCTGGAAATGGGGCGCAACGAGATCGCGATGCGTCTGCTGTCCGCCGAGGCGCGGGTCGCGCTGCACCACATGCGCTCCGGCAGCATGACCGACGAGGACTGGACGCGGCTGGCGCGCCGGATGCCGGATGTCTCCGCCGCGCCGTTGTACATCGACGATTCGCCGAACCTCTCGATGATGGAGATCCGGGCGAAGTGCCGCCGGCTCAAGCAGCGCAACGAGCTGAAGCTGGTGGTCATCGACTATCTGCAGCTGATGCAGTCCGGTGGCTCGAAGCGCGCCGAGAGCCGCCAGCAGGAGGTCTCGGACATGTCCCGAAACCTCAAGCTGCTGGCGAAGGAGCTGGAGCTCCCGGTCATCGCGCTCTCCCAGCTGAACCGTGGTCCGGAGCAGCGCACGGACAAGAAGCCGATGGTCTCCGACCTGCGTGAATCCGGTTCGATCGAGCAGGACGCCGACATGGTCATCCTGCTGCACCGCGAAGACGCCTACGAGAAGGAATCCCCGCGCGCCGGCGAGGCCGACCTGATCGTGGCCAAGCACCGTAACGGCCCCACCGCCACGATCACGGTGGCGTTCCAGGGCCACTACTCGCGGTTTGTCGACATGGCGCAGACCTGAGCTGTCCGGACCGGCGGCATCGCGTGCCTCATGCCGTCATGCGCGGCGCAGAGGTGCGCTGACCGGCGCCGGCGCGAGGAGGACGGCCCGGGCTCGGCCGACGGGGGAGCGCCGGCCTGCGGCGGCACATGCGTACTTCGTGCGGGCCGCCGAGCGGGTCGCCGAGGCTCCCGGGGGGCAGTACGGCGACTGGAACCGGTTCGCGATCGTGGAAGGCCTGCGGGATACGGCCTACGCGGTGCCCGGACCGGCCCCCGGCGGGGACGCCTCGCGGCTCCTCCTGGATGAGGCGGTCGACGGGCGGCTGCGGGATTTGGTGTCGCGGTGGTGTGCGCGGGGCGACCTCCTGGCGCTGGCGCTGGCGCTCCCGGCCTGTCTCGGCCATCTCGGCACGGACGAGGACCGGGCACGCCTGCGTACCGCGCTGCACATGGTGCATGCGGCGCGCCGGCTGCCGGAGGACGAGCAGGCGGAGCTGGGCACGGTGATCGGGTCGGCAGCGCTGCGGTGATACGGCGAGGATGGGCGCGGCCGAATCGGATCCGCTGTGGAGGAGCGCCATGACCATCGCACAGTCCAGGCAGTCCCATGAGCCCGGGACGAACGGGCCGGGGGCGGTTACCGCGCCTGACGAGTTCGCGGAGCTGTTGCCGCAGACACGTAGGGCGTTGCTGCGCCGGCTCGCGGTGGGGCAGTCGGAGGGCCGGGCGCCCTCGATGGTGGGTGCGGTCGTCCGCGACGGGCGGGCGGTGTGGACGGGAGCCCGGGGTGCGGTGGACGGGGAGGCACCACACGGCGCGGTGCAGTACCGGATCGGTTCACTCACCAAGACCTTTGTCGCCGTGCTGGTGTTGAGGCTGCGGGACGAGGGGCTGCTGCGGCTGGAGGACCCGCTCGGCAGGCATCTGGACGGGACCCCGGTGCCGGACGCGACGATTGCGCAGCTGCTCGCGCACAGTGCGGGGCTGACGGCCGAGGCACGGGGCCCGTGGTGGGAGCGGACCGACGGTGGGCTGCGGCCCGCGCCGGCCGACCTCTTCGGCGAGCGGCCGCAGCGGCTGGCTGCCGGCCGCCGGCACCATTACTCCAACCCTGGCTATGCGCTGCTCGGGATGCTGGTCGAACGGTTGCGGGGCGACACCCCCTGGTACGAGGTACTGCGCCGCGAGGTGCTGGAACCGCTCGGCATGAGCCGTACGACGCTGCGTCCACAGCCGCCGTTCGCCGGCGGCTGGGCGGTGCATCCGTGGGCCGATGCGCTGCTGCCGGAGCCGGCCGAGGACACCGGACTGATGGGCCCGGCAGGGCAGTTGTGGTCGACGCTTGCGGACCTGTGCCGATGGGCGGCGTTCCTGCTGCGGGGCGACGGCCGAGTGCTGTGCGCGGCGAGTCTGGCCGAGATGCGGATGCCGGCCGTGCCACCGGAGGAGAGTGCTTGGGACGCGGCCTACGGGCTGGGCGTTCAGCTCGTACGGCGGGACGGGCGGCTGCTGGCCGGGCACCTCGGCTCGATGCCCGGATATTTGGCGGCGCTGTGGACCGACGTCGACGAGGACGTTGCCGGAGTCGTGCTCACCAACTGCACCTCGGGCCCGGTGGTCTCCGCCATCGCTGCCGACCTCACTGCCATCGTGACCGAGCACGAGCCACGGATTCCCGAGCCCTGGCACCCGCTGCCCGGGCCGCTGGACCGGGAGCTGCTGGCGTTGACCGGGCCCTGGTACTGGGGCGCTACCCCCCACGTCCTGCGGCTGCGGGACGAGCGCGGGCTGGAGCTCGCGCCGCTGTCCGGGGTGGGGCGGTCCTCGCAATTCCGGCCGGAGGAGGACGGCACATGGACGGGGCTGGACGGTTACTACGCGGGCGAGACGCTGCGCGTGATGCGGGACGAGGACGGTTCGGTCAGCCATCTGAACCTCGGAACCTTCGTGTTCACCCGCGGGCCGTACGAGCCGTCAGAGCCGGTGCCCGGTGGGGTGGATCCGGAGGGCTGGCGGGTGTGAGGCCCGTACCCGAGGGCGTGGGGGCCGGCCGTACAGTCGAAGCAGATGTCAGGAGCCGCGCCGCGTCGGCTCGCCACCGCTGGAAGGCCCTGTGACTGCCGTGTCTGACCCGACCGCGAACCCCTCCGCCCCGGTCCTGCTCGATCTGCCGCCGCTCACCGCGGCCCACTTCGCGCGGATCGAGGACAAGGTCGCCGCTCTGCTGCACACCCGCTGCGATGTCGTGGCGATGCAGGGCGAGGCGCTGCTGCCGCTGGAGGCCTGTATCCGCTCGGCCGTCCGCCCCGGCAGCACCGCGCTCAACATCATCACCGGGCCGTACGGCGAGACCTTCGGCGGCTGGCTGCGCTCATGCGGTGCCGGCGTCGTCACCCTCACTGCGCCGTTCACGGGTGCGGCCGACCCGCAGCAGGTGGCTGATGCCCTGCGGCAGCACCCCGAGATCGACTTTGTGAGCCTGGTGCACGCCGAGGCGGCCACCGGCAACACCAACCCCGTCGCCGAGATCGGCGCGGTGGTGCGGGAGCACGGCGCGCTGCTGATGCTGGACGCGGTCGCCTCGGTGGGCGCCGAGCCGCTGCTCACCGACGAGTGGGGCGTGGATCTCTGTGTGATCGGTGGGCAGAAGGCGTTGGCCGGGCCCGCCGGGGTTTCGGCGGTATCGGTCAGCGCCCGGGCGTGGGAGCGGATCGCCGCCAACGAGCAGGCCCCGCGGCGCTCGTACCTCTCGCTGCTGGACTGGAAGGAGCGCTGGATCGACGGCGGACGCACCGCACTGCCGCACGCTCCGGCACAGCTGGAGATGCTCGCGCTGGAGCAGGCGGCGGACCGTGTCGAAGTCGAGGGCCTGGCCGCGGTCATCACGCGGCACCGGGCGGCGTCCGCGGCGACCCGGGCCGGTATCCAGGCCTTGGGAGGGCTCGCTCCATACGTCGTACACGATGAGGACGCGGCGCCGGCCGCCACGACGCTCCGTGCGCCCGAGGGAGTGGACGCCCGGGAGGTGGTGGCCGCAGCGCTCGCGGCGGATGCCACTGTGCCGGTGCAGGCCGCGGCGGGCGCACTGGCCAAGGAGATGATCCGGGTGAACCACTATGGCCGCGCCGCCGACCGGACCGTGGTCACGGCCTCGCTGATGGCGCTGGCAGGTGGGCTACGTGCGCTGGACGTGCCGGTGGATGCTGAGGCGGCGGCCCTGGCCGCGGGCGCGGCGTGGGACTCGGTGGTCGCTGGCTGACGCTGGTCGGCGCCCGGATGGCGGGCGAGTTGTCGACGTGGGGTCGTGTTTCACGTGAAACACGACCCCACGTCCATGTCTGGGTGCGGTGTCGTTTCACGTGAAACGGCGGTACGACGCGGTGAGTCTGGCGGCGAATGTCGCGGCTCCGACATGCCCTGATCGATGAGCCGGTGCCAGCCAAGTTCCTTTTGCGGTACCGGAGTTGGGCTCTGTGGGCTGACGGGGGAGACGAGGTTCCGTACGCCCGGGGAGCCGGCCGCATCGAGGGAAGCGCGGCCGCGTCCCGTCCGGAGTAGTCCGGTGGCGCGCCCCGGGTACCGGAGGCAGGCTGGACGCTGAAGACGCCGTGTGCGCGGGGCACGCGCGCGGGCGGGCGGACCGCCCGCCGTTGGCGCACGACCCCACCGCCCGGACGGTCCGCCCGGCCGATCCGCCAACGCGGCGGCCAGGTCATTAACGATCTTACTGAAACCCTCCTCTAGAATCGGAACGAGCGACCCGTTTGTATGGGTGGATCTCTCGACCCGGAGGTCGATGATTCTCAGGAGGCCGAGCGATGTCGGACGGCGGCGTCCCGCCCTCGCGTGCGGATGCGCGGCGCAACCGGGCACTGGTGCTCCAGGCGGCCCGATTCGCCTTCGAGGAACAGGGGTTGGGGGTTCCGCTCGGGGAGATCGCACGTCGTGCGGGGGTCGGCGCGGGCACCGTCTACCGGCATTTTTCTTCCAAGGAAGCCCTGTTCAGGGCGACCATCGTGGACCGGATCGAACTCTTCACCGACACCGCACGGGACTTGGCCGATGTCACCGACCCCGGACCTGTCTTCTTTCGCTTTCTGGCGTCGGTCGTACGGCTCGCCGCACGGAACAAGGCGTTGTGCGACGCACTGGAGGCGGCCGGCACGGGCCGCTTCGAGCCGTCGCCCGGGGTCGGGAAGGACTTCGATGATGCGCTGGAGGTCTTGCTCGGCAGGGCCCAAGAGGCAGGCGCCGTGCGGCAGGACGTCGGGATAGCGGACATCCGGGCGCTGCTGGTGGGCTGTCTTTCGATGGAGCGGGCCCGGGCGGGTGCCGACACGGATGACGGGGTGCAGGGCCGGATGACGGAGCTGATGTGCGAGGCGCTGCGGCCGGAGCGAGCCGTAACGAAACTGGCGACAGATCCTGCAAAACGTAACGGGTCGCGGTGTGAGGTGTGCGGAGCGGCGCTCGCGACGGCGCGCGCGGGCCGGCCGGCGCGCTACTGCGGTGGCGCCTGTCGGCAGAAGGCCCACCGGGCGCGAGAGCGCACCCGACAGCGGTGATCATGCCCGGCCGCGAGCCGCCGGTCGTCGTGCCGGCTCAGAGCGTGAGCTTGAATCCCAGGTGGGAGGCCTCGAACCCGAGGCGCTCATAGAAGCGGTGCGCATCGATCCGGGTCGCGTCCGAGGTGAGCTGCACCATCTGGCAGCCGAGCGTGCGGGATTCCGCGACCGCCCACTCGATCAGCTCGGTACCGAGGCCGCTGCCGCGCTCGTCGCGGTGGATCCGCACGCCCTCGATGATCGAGCGGGTGGCGCCGCGCCGGGACAGGCCGGGAATGACGGTGAGCTGGAGCGTGCCGATCGTCCGCCCCTCGCGGACCGCCACGACCAGGTGCTGCTGCGGGTCGGCGGTCAGCGCTTCGAACGCGGCACGGTACGGAGCCAGGTCGTCCGGCGCCTCACGGGCGGCTCCCAGCGGGTCGTCGGCGAGCATCGCCACGATGGCGGGGAGGTCGGCTTCGGTCGCGCGGCGTATCTCGATATCGCTCATGGGCGCGACCCTATGCCGAGGCGCCTCAGGGGCGGCGGGTAGGCGGCGCCACCGTGCGAGCTGCCGCCGGACCCCGGCCCGTGGGCCTCACTCAGGCGGAGCGAGCGTTTCGACGGCGGTGACGAGTGGTGCCAGTTCGGGGCGCCGCGCGGCGTCCTGGAGGGCCTCGCGCAGGGCCCCGTCATGGGTGGGCCGAGCCTCCACGAGGAGTGCGAGGCCATCGGGCGTGACGTCGGTATAGATGCCGCGTCGGTCGTCGGGGCACAGGAAGCGCGAGAGCAGGCCACGCTCCTCGAGCCGGGTCACCAGGCGGGTGGTGGCGCTCTGGCTCAGGACGACGGATTCCGCGACCTGGTGCATCCGCAGATGGCCGCCCGGCCCGTCGTGCTGCTCACTGAGCACGTTGAGGACCGAGAACTCTCGGACGCTGAGGTCGTGTTGGGCCTGCAGTGCGCGCTCGATGTGTGTCTCTATACGGCCGTGCAGCGCGGAGAGCGCGCACCAGCTCTGTGCCAGTGCGGGAGTGGCCGCCGGCGGGCAGGCGGGCTCGGCGGCTGCCATCTCCTGCGTCTCCTGCTTCTCGCGCGTCTCCTGCGGCATCGAAGACCTCCTCATGGGTCGTACGAGCCAGGATAGGGCATCTGCAATATCCCGCGCTTGCAATTAATCGGCGTCTGCAATTATTGTGGACGCTTGTAAAGGATGGACGCAATCATTCGGAGGGATCCGTCATGCCTCTCGCACTCCTGGCTCTGGCCATCGGTGCCTTTGGGATCGGAACGACCGAGTTCGCGGTCATGGGTCTGCTGCCCGACATGGCGGCCGGCTTCGGTATCTCCATCCCGCTCGCCGGATACGCGACCACGCTCTACGCCCTCGGCGTGGTCGTCGGTGCGCCGCTGATGACGGCTCTCGGCACGCGCTTCACCCGCAAGCAGATGCTGATGCTGCTGATGGGCCTGTTCATCGCGGGCAATCTGCTCACCGCCGTCGCGCCCACCTTCGGGATCCTGCTCGCCGGGCGGATCGTCGCCGCCTTCACGCACGGCGCGTTCTTCGGCATCGGTGCGCTCGTGGCGGCCGACCTCGTCGCGCCCCAGAAGCGCGCCACCGCCATCTCGCTGATGTTCAGCGGCCTGACCGTCGCCAACGTCGTGGGTGTACCGGTCGGCACCCTGCTCAGCCAGCACTTCGACTGGCGCACCACGTTCTACGCCATCACCACGATCGGCGTGATCGGGCTGCTGGGCATCGTCAAGCTGATCCCGGCACAGCGGGCGAAGGCGGCCTCCCCCATAGGCAGCGAACTCGCCGTGTTCCGCAACCCGCAGGTCGGCCTGGCGATGCTGATGACGATCCTGGGGTTCGGCGGTGTCTTCGCGGCCGTCACCTACCTCGCCTCGATGATGACCGAGGTCACCGGCTTTGCACCGTCCTCCGTGATCTGGCTGACGGCCGTCTTCGGCCTCGGCATGGTCGGCGGAAACCTGGTCTCCGGTCGCTTCACGGACCGCGCCATGATGCCGATGCTGTTTGTGTCGATGACCGGTCTGGCGCTCTCGCTGGCCGCGTTCACCTTCACCGCGCACAGCAAGATCGCCGCAATCATCACCCTCGCGCTGATCGGAATCTTCGGCTTCGCCACCGTGCCCCCGCTGCAGAAGCGGGTGATGGACCAGGCGGCCTCGGCCCCCACCCTCGCCTCGGCCGGCAATATCGCGGCCTTCAACTTCGGCAATGCGTTGGCCGCCTGGCTCGGCGGGCTCGTCATCTCAGCCGGCCTCGGCTACACCGCGCCCAACTGGGTCGGTGCGCTGATGACCGCTGCGGCGCTCGGGGTGGCGATATTCGCCACCGCCCTGGAGCGGCGCCAGAAGGGCCGCGGCCAGGTGGTGGCCGCCGGCGGATCCGCCGTGGTCGCCGACGAGCCCGTGCCCGCGACGGACAGCTGACTTTGCCGGGTCCGTACCGCATCACCCTGTCCAACAGCCTGGCCGGCAGTGCCTTACCGGCGCTTACGAGCACCAACTGCCCCACCACTACATCCCTCGAGGAACTCCCCTCATGAGCACCACCACCCCCGCCGCTGCCACCCCCAGCGTCCGTCCCCTCACCACCCGCGAAGCCGATGGCCTCATCGAATCCGCCGCCCGAGCCGCCGAGGGCCTCGGGGTGCGCGGCAGTGTCACCGTTCTGGACGCGGGCGGTCATCTGCTCGGCTTCCGGCGCGACGACGCAGCCGTGCTGATCTCCGGGGAGACCAGCACCCGCAAGGCGTACACCGCACTGCAGTTGGACACGCCGACCGCTGACCTCGTCGACCTCGTACGGCCCGAAGGGCTCCTCCACACACTGCCGACGGCGCTGGACCGGCCGCTGCTCTTCCTCGCCGGCGGTGTGCCGCTCCACCGTGACGGCCGGCTGATCGGCGCGCTCGGCTTCGGCGGCGGCTCCCCTGAGCAGGACCACCGCATCGCCGTCGAGGCGATAGCGGAGAGCGGCGTCGCCTGAGGACAGCCACCTCCTCTGCTGGTGGACCCCCGCTGTTAGCGGGCGCCCACGCCCTCAGTACTGCTCCTTCGCGCCCGGCGGGCGCGGGCTCCGGCCGACTGCGCTGCGCCCAGTCGGCTGCCGCGCTTGGTCGGCCCCCAGGGCTTGAGGACGGAGATCGCGGTGAGGAAGAAGTAGGTGGCCGTGGCGACAGCCGGCGCGATGACGAGCTGGATGTCGGCTGCCGGGGCGCCAGCCGCGGCCGCGGCGGCGAGGTGGTTGATGCCGGGCCGGAGTGCGAAGACCGACAGCAGCAGGGTGAGGAGCGTCAGCCAGAACTTGATGACGACCCAGCGGTGCCTGGCCAGCCCCCAGGGCGTGCCCAGCGACAGCACCAGCCCGCTGACCAGCGACATCAACGCGATGGGGAGGACCAGCCAGTCACCGAAGACTTTCATCGCCCGGTAGGCGGCCGTCGCCATATCGGACGAGCCGGTGGTGTAGCCGGTGAGACCGAGCGCGAGCAGCCCCAGGGTGAGGCCGAGCCAGCTGACGGAGACGGCGACATGAAGGACGAGAACGGCCCGGCGGGCCGGGCGGCTGAGCTGCTGCATACCGTCCACGGTGGTGTTCCGCGCCCTGCGCTACATCTGCCCGCGGGAGTATCCGCGCCTACGCGGGCTTGAGTATGTCCGGCGTACGGTGCCGGCGGCCGCCCGTTCCTGGACCGTACGCGGCCGGTCGTAGCAGCCGGTCGTAGCCGTCCCCGGTTCCCTCCGCGCTTTCCGCCGGACAGCCCCTTTAGGCTCCGGGGCATGAGCAAGCTGCATCTGTTCGACATGGACGGGACCCTGCTCTACGGGTCCGCGGCCGCCGTCGAGATCTCCCGACGGCTCGGGCTGGAGCGGGAGATCGCCGAGCTGGAACGGGGATTTTCCACGGGTGAGCTGACGCCCGTGCAGTTCGCACAGCGGGCATGTGAACTGTGGGCCGCCGAGCTCACCGAACTTCAGCTGGCCGCGGCCTTCGAGGGCGCACCCTGGCTGACCGGAATCCAGGAGGTCTGGGCGGACATCCGGGCGCGCGGCGAACGCTGCGCGGTGATCTCCCTGTCGCCGGCCTTCTTCGTCGAACGGCTGCTGGCCTGGGGCGCCGACACGACGCACGGCTCGCGCTGGCCCGCGGTGCCCATCCGACAGGCCGTGGACCCGGCCGGCATCCTCTCGTCGGCGGCGAAGGTGCGGATCGCGGATGAACTCTGTGTGCAGTACGGGTTGACCAGGGCCGACTGTGTCGCATATGGCGACTCCATGTCGGACACCGAACTGTTCGCGGCGGTTCCGCAGTCCGTTGCCGTGAATGCGGATCACCATGTCAGTGACCTGGCCTCATATGCGTACGTGGGCCGTGATCTGCGTGAGGCATACGAACTGATCCGTACGAACTGATCCCTACTGGCCGGTAATTCTGACTTCGTCGACGGAATCACCGGCTGTATCCGCTGAAAGTGCGCTCTGTGGGAAGGATCACCGATATCACAGGGTCGCGCGGCGTGCTTCAAGATCAGGTCTTGTGGATTCAACCGCTGCCGGTATGGTCGACTCCGGCTTGGCGGAGTCAAGGCTTCCGCGAGTGCACGAAGGCCGGGTAAAGCTCGTCAGCCTAGCGGCGAAGTGGCCCTCGATACCCAGGCTTCCGGCAATTTGTCCGGTGGGTGAGCAGGGGTGGCATGCTGCTGACGCGGCATCTGCTCCGCATTGTCGCGAGGACGTGAGATTTGTCCGCTTTGGAGGATGTTGCCGGGATCGCTTGAGTCGATTAACAATTCCGGGGCAGGGCGGGGGAATTCCGGGCAGTTCCGATCATGGAAGTGCGAAGACAACCGAAAGACGTTCGAGGCGAGGCAGACCATGGACGCTCCGACCACCACGTCGGCCGATAACGGCTCTTCCGGCGGGAACAGTGGAGATTGGGGTTGGTTCACTCCGTCGGCGAAGAAGTCCTCCGGAGAACCGCAGGAGCGGCAAAGCAGCCAGGACCGGCAACAGGGCCAGGACGGCCGCGCCGAAACCGACGAGCGGAGTGCACCCCACGACCGCGGCGACTACAGAGATCGCCATGAGCGGCAGGAAAGAGCGGAGCCGAACGACCGGGAGCACATACCCAGTCGTCCGGTCAATCCGATCCGGCCGGTAGGCACCGCGGCCGAGCGCGAGCGCGAGACGGAGCCGCCGCAGGCCGCGCAGCCGCGGCCCGCAGAGGCGGCCCGGCAGCACGCCGCCCCCTCCTCCACCGAGCACCCCTCCGCAACTGCCCATCCCGGGCAGTCCGCCGCGGCCCCCGGGTACGCCGCCTCCGCCTACCCGGCGCCGCGCCACGAGGCCGAGCCCACGCCCACCGCGGCCCCCGATCCGTTCCAGGGCAGCTGGCCGGTCTGGGAACGGGTATCCGCCCCGGAGCCGGAGCCCGAGCCCGTACACGAATCGGCGCGCGCCACGCAGGCGCAGACGCCCGCGAAAAGCGCCCCCACCGGCGCCGCGCCCGTCCAGGAACCGCCTGTCCGGACCCCGGCCCCCCAGGCACCGCCCGTCCAGGAACCGGCTGTCCGGACACTGGCCGCCCAAGCACCGCCCACCCAGGCACCGGCCAGTCAGAACGCGGCCCCCGCTGCCTCTGTCCTCGCCCCCAAGGCGCGTCCCGCCGCTCCCGCCGCTCCCACCCCCGAGGCCTCGCTCGACGCACTGCGGGCCTCGGCCTCCCCGGCCACACCCGCCTCTCCCGACGCGGTACTCATCCGTCGCACCATGGCGGAGATCGAGCCCGTGGCCGACAAGGTCACCTCGTACTTCTATGCGCTGCTCTTCGTCCAGTACCCCGATCTGCGGGCGCTGTTTCCCGCCTCGATGGACACCCAGCGCGACCGGCTCTTCAAGGCATTGCTCACCGCCGCCCAGCATGTCGACAACGGCGAGGTGCTCACTGCCTATCTTTCGAATCTCGGCCGCGGTCACCGCAAATACGGCACCCTGCCCGACCACTACCCGGCGGTCGGCGAATGCCTGCTCACCTCGCTCGGGCGCTATGCGACGTCCAGCTGGGGGCCGGAGACCGAGGCCGCGTGGGTGCGCGCCTACACCGCGATCTCGCAGATCATGATCGATGCGGCGGCCGCGAACGAGGCCGTGGCTCCCGCGTGGTGGCAGGCCGAGGTCGTCTCGCACGAGCTGCGCACCCCCGACATCGCGGTGGTGACGGTCCGCCCGGACCAGCCCTACCCGTTCCTCGCGGGCCAGTACACCAGCGTGGAAACCCCCTGGTGGCCGCGGGTCTGGCGGCACTACTCCTTTGCCTCCGCGCCGCGCTCCGACGGCCTGCTCTCGTTCCACGTCAAGGCGGTGCCGGCCGGCTGGGTCTCCAACGCCATGGTCCACCGCGCCCGTCCCGGCGACGTCATCCGGCTCGGTGCGCCCGGAGGCTCGATGACCGTCGACCACACCACCCGCAGCGGTCTGCTGTGCGTCGGCGGCGGCACCGGCATCGCGCCCCTGAAGGCCTTGGTCGAGGATGTCGCGGAACACGGCATCCGCCGCCCCGTGGAGGTGTTCTACGGCGCGCGCAGCGACCATGACCTCTACGACCTCGACACCATGCTGAATCTGGAACAGGCCCATCCCTGGCTCTCTGTGAGACCGGTCGTCGCTACCGGACCCGCGGCCCGTGGTGGGACGAGCAGCGAAACCGGACAACTTCCGGACGCAGTACGGCAATACGGGCCGTACCGGGAATACGACGCATATCTTTCCGGACCGCCGGGGTTGATCCGCAGCGGTGTGGACGCTTTGGTGGGGGTCGGCGTCCCGGCCGACCGCATACGGCACGACTCCGTGGAAGAGCTGGTCGCAGCAGCAGACTGAAGTCTTGGCAGCGCAGCGCGAATACGGTCCAACAGGGGAGAGGTGGGGCATGGCGCAGCAGGAACGCCCCGGGAGCGACGGCGAGCACTTGGTGCAGCAGAGGCTGGGTACCACCGAGCGCGCAGACCGTTTCTACGGGGACCAGGTCCTGGACCATCTCAATGTCCGTATGCAGGAGTTCGTGGCCCGGCAGGAGATGTTCTTCCTGGCCACGGCCGACCGGCACGGCGAATGCGACTCGACGTTCCGGGCCGGGCCGCCCGGTTTCGTCCAGGTGCTCGACGCCCGGACGCTGGCGTACCCGGAATACCGTGGCAACGGTGTCATGGCGTCCATCGGCAACATGTCGGAGAACCCGCGCCTGGGCATCTTGATGATCGACTTCACGCGTGACCGCATCGGGCTGCACATCAACGGACGCGCACGGGTCGTCATGGACGACGAGATGCGGGCGCACCACGAGGGTCTCCCGGTCGACCCGATCCCCGGGCGGCGCGCCCAGCTGTGGGTCACGGTCGAGGTCGAAGAGGCGTACATCCACTGCGCCAAGCACATCCCGCATCTGCAGAAGGTTCCGGCGCAGCAGCGCGGGGCGCGGGCCTGGGGCACCGACGACGTCAAGCGCAAGGGCGGGGACTTCTTCGGCGCGGCGGCCGAGGCGGGTGAGCGGCCGCCCTTCCAGCGCGCGGCGCACCGGAACGAACACCTCCGTGGCGGACTGCACGAGGACATCGAGGACGCGGCGCATCAGGACGCGGCTCCGGCGCCCGGCAGCGGACGGGTGTCCGCCGCCACGTCACGTGCCGCACAGGCCGGTCCGGCGGCCGGAGCCGGGGCCGGCCGGGAGGATGTCGTCGAGGAGCTGAATGCGGAGTTCCTCGACCGGGTCGAGCGGGTGCTCGCCCGGGCACGGCCCCGCGGGCCCGTGGAGGACGACCCAGCCTTCCGCGGATGGTTCGGCTGACGCGACGCCTGAGCCGGCGCGACGCCTGAGCCGGCGCGACGCCTGAGCCGGCGCGACGCCTGAGCCGGCGCCGGCCGTGCCACGGTGTTTGTCAGCCCAGGTCGGGGGCGTGCATCGCCCGTACGCCCTCGATATTGCCGTCCAGGTAGTGCCGTAGCGACAGCGGCACGACCTCGACGGAGGCGATGCCGACGCGGGTGAAGGGCACCCGCACGATCTCGTAGTCCCCGCAGGGCTCGTCGACCTCGGGGCCGTGCCGGCGGGAGAGGTCCATGGAGTCGAGCCGGCAGACGAAGAAGTGCTGTACCTTCACGCCGTCCACCCCGCCGTCGCTGAAGTGCTCGACGGTGTCGACGAAGACCGGCACCACGTCCTTGATCTTCGCGCCCAGCTCTTCGTCCAGCTCACGGTGGAGGGCGTCGATGACCGTGGCGTCCTCGGGCTCGACACCGCCGCCCGGGGTGATCCAGTACGGTGCCCGGCCCGGCTTGGTGCGCTTGATGAGAACGAGGTCCGCGCCGTCGAGCAGAATCGCGCGGGCGGTGCGTTTGACGACTGGCCGTACGTTCATAGGGGACATGTGCCGCAGTCGAGGCCTGGTGAAACCCGGTGCTCGCTCACCAGGCGATCGCGGCCCGCAGCAGCCATTCATGTGCCCGTGAGATATGCGGCAGCCCGAGAGTCCCGTTCCGTACGGCCAGGAAGTAGGTCCTTAGCGGAGGTACCGGCGGGTCGAGCAGGGCGACGACCTCGCCGCTGTCCAGCGCCTCGGCGCACAGATAGCGGGGCAGTACGGCGATCCCCGCACCGGCCGTCACGCAGGACAGCACCGCCCGGAGGTCGGCAGCGATCACGGCGGCGGAGGCAGCGGGCTTGGCGTCGAAGACCGCGGACCAGTAGCGGGAGACCAGCGGCAGGCTTTCGTGGACCTCGACGAGCGGTACGGGATCCAGCACCCGCACGCCCCCGGCCTGCAGTACGGCAGGCCCTCCCAGCTGGCCCGCCCATCGCGGTGCGGCGATCAGTACATGCTCCTCGTCGCACAGCGGGGTGGCGGTGAGCAGTCCGCCGCGGGGCCGGGCCGTGGTGACCGTCAGATCGTGATGGCCGGAGGACAGGCCGGTCAGCAGCTCCTCCGCGGAGCCGAAGGCGGTGCGTATGGACAGGCCCTGGGCGATCAGCGGGGTCAGCGCGGGGAGCGCGCGCTCGGCGAGGAACTCTGGGGGCCCGGCGAGATGCAGCGTGCGGGTGACGGAGTCCCGGTCCAGGCCGGCCTCGGTGATCTCGGTGAGGGCGTCCAGATGCGGCGCCACCTTGTGCGCGAGTTCATCGCCGATGGTGGTAGGGGTGACGCCGCGGGCGCAACGGAGGAAGAGCGGACGGCCCAACTGGCGTTCCAGCGCCCGGATCTGGCTGGTCACCGCGGGCTGGGAGAGGCCGAGTAAGGCCGCGGCGCGAGTGAAGGAGCCGGCTCGGTGCACGGTGACGAAGGTGCGCAGCAGAGCCAGATCCATCGCGTACCTCCTGCGCCCCTCGGAAGCCTGGTCGCGGGCCAACTATAAATTTGTCGATAGGGCTGTGTCGCTAGCGTGATTGGACACTGACGCACAGTCAACTAGCCTTGTTCGAGCGGTGGTTTCACGTGGAACATTTGGTTTCACGTGAAACGCGTGGGCTCGAGCCACGTGGAACCGCAGGCCGGCAGGGTGACGAGGGGGGATACCCTGCCGGCCTTCTCCTGTCGCTTCAGGGGCGCGGGGCGTAAGGCTCACTCGGTTTGTTCGAGCCGCTCTGCCGTGTGCAGTTCATGCCGTTTGTGTAGTTCATCCCGGTCGGTGGGATCAGTTCTGCGTGGCCACGTCCAGTGCCCGCGTGACATCCGCGATCAGATCCTCCGGCTCCTCGATGCCGACGGAGAAGCGGATGAAGCCTTCCGGCACCGCGTCACCGCCCCAACGGGCCCGGCGCTCGGCGCTGGACCGCACGCCGCCGAAGCTCGTCGCGTCGTCCACCAAGGTCAGCGCGGCCAGGAACCGCTCCGCGCAGGCCTTGTCGGGCAGTGTGAAGGACACCACGGAGCCGAAGCGGCCTGGGCGCATCTGCCGGGCGGCGAGCGCGTGGGACGGGTCGGACGGCAGCCCGGGGTGGCGCAGGCCGGTGACCTCGGGTCGGTCGGCCAGCGCGGCGGCCAGCGCCAGAGCGCCCGCCGACTGCTGGCGGACGCGCAGCGCGAGCGTGGCGAGCGAGCGATGTGCGAGCCAGCTCTCCATGGGGCCGGGGATCGCGCCCACGGTCTTGCGCCACAGCCGTACGGCATCGGCCAGCGCGGCATCCCGGGTGCTGGCGTACCCCAGCAGGACATCACCATGGCCGGTCAGCGCCTTGGTGCCGCTGGCCACCGAGAAGTCCGCGCCGAGTTCGAGCGGCCGCTGGCCGAGTGGGGTGGCGAGGGTGTTGTCGACGGCGACCAGGGCGCCGCGACGGTGGGCTTCGTCGGACAGCCGCTGGATATCGCAGAGGTCGAGGCCGGGGTTGGAGGGTGACTCGATCCACAGCAGCCGGGCGCCATCCAGGGCATCGAGCTGTGCATCATGTGCGGTCGGCGCCGTACGGACCTCGATGCCGTAGCTCTCCAGACGGGTCCGGACGGCCGGCAGCAACTGGTAGCCGTCGCTGGGGAGCACCACGGCGTCGCCGGTGCGCAGTTGCGAGAAGAGGACAGCGGTGATGGCCGCCATGCCGGAAGCGAAGGCGACGGTATGAGCGGTTTCCTCCGGCGATTCGAGCTCGCCGATGGCCTGTTCCAGACGGGTCCAGGTCGGGTTGGCGTCGCGGCCGTACGTGTACGGGCCGACGGCATCGCCGGGGAGGTGGTAGTGGGCCGCGAACACCGGCCCGGGGAGCGTCGGCTCGTATGCCTCGGGCTCCGGAAGCCCGGCCCGTACGACGCGGGTGCCGTCGCCCGTCATGCGCGCTCCTTGGTGCGCGACCTGTGCGGGTCCCGCGGGGCGCGGGGGGCGTCGTGTCCCGGTGCGCGGGCCGGGATCATGGCGCGGGCCGTGAGCGCGGTACGGACCGCTGCCAGCAGGCCCTCGCTCGCGGTCTCGATCATCTCCAGGCACTCCTCGAAGCCGGCGAAGCCGCCGTAGTACGGATCGGGTACGTCCAGGTCACCCGTGAGGCCGGAGTCGGAGAGGAGTCCGGGGAACTCCCCCGGGCCGGCGTCCGCCGCTCCACCCTTGGCGTACGAGCGCAGCAGGCGGACCTTGGCGGCGTCCTGTTCGGTGGGGGCCAGGCTGCGCAGCGCGCGCAGATGGCCGGAGTCGAGCGCGATGACCAGGTCGAGTCGGTCGAACCACGAGGCACGGAACTGCCGGGCGGTGTGGGCGTGTGCGTAGCCGCCCGCGCGCAGTACGGCGACTGTGCGCGGGTCGGCTCCGTCGCCCTCGTGCCAGCCGCCGGTGCCGGCGCTGTCGACCTCGACCAGGCCGTCGAGTCCGTCCTCCGCGAGGTGGGCGCGGAAGACGGACTCCGCCATCGGCGACCGGCAGATGTTGCCGGTACACACGAAGCAGATACGGAACGGGGCGTTCAAAGGTCAGTCCTCGTCGGGAAGGATCACGTGCATCGCCCAGGCCACGATGGAGATGATCACGCCGCCGAGCAGTGCCGTCCAGAAGCCGCCCACATGGAAGGCGAGGTCTGCCTTGCCGGCGAGCCAGGAGGTGAGCAACAGCATCAGGGCATTCACGACCAGCGTGATCAAGCCGAGGGTGAGGATGAAGAGGGGGAAGGAGAGCAGCTTCACCACGGGCTTGACGATGAAATTGACCAGCCCGAAGATCAACGCGACCAGGATCAGGGTGAGTATTTTGCGGCCGGTGTTCTCACCGGTGAGCGTGATGTCCTTGAGCAGCCAGATGGCCACGGCAAGCGCCGCGGCGTTGGCGATCGTCTTGACCAGAAAATGCTTCATGGTGAGATCGTCGCAGACGATTCTGAACTATCGAGGGGTGCGAACGGCATGAAAGCTTTCCGACTGGATGAGCTGGAAGCGGAGCGGGCCGCGAACGACGGTGCATATCTGCAGTTCATCCGGGAACGCAACATGTCGGTCGGGCTGTATGCGCTGGACGCGGGCAGTACCGACCCGCAGCAGCCGCACGCCCAGGACGAGGTGTATCTCGTGGTCAGCGGCCGCGCGGCGATCACCGTCGGGACGGAGACGGAGTCGGTGGCGCGCGGCAGCGTGGTCTATGTACCGGCCGGGGTGCCCCACAAGTTCCACCACATCAGCGAGGACCTCCGGGTGATGGTGGTCTTCTCTCCTCCTGAGAGCTAAGGGACGGGCCCCGGGACCCGTAGGGGAAGGGTCAGGGGAGGGTGGGGGCTGCGCGGCCCCCACGGCAGCGGTCCGCGTCCTAGCATCGTGGTGGAAGGGAACGGAAGCGGGCAGCGGCCGACACGCAGCACGCGAAACGAACCCTCGGCGCGACATACGGCGCAGCAGGCGGACAACGCAACGGACAGATAGCGCGGTGCACACAGCGACAGCGCGACAGACAGAAAGCAGGGCAGAGCAGTGGCTGGTAAGGGGATATTCACAGGGCTTCCGTGGTGGGTCACCTGGGTCGTGGTGCCCGTCATCCTGATCGTTGTCTTCGGCGGACTGATTGCCACCGCGCTCGGCTTCCTGATCGGCCTGTTGTTCAAGGTCCTCATCGCGGCGGCCCTGATCGCCGGGGCCATCTACCTGGTCCGCAGGTTCGCCGGCTCGTCCTCGTCCTCGTCGAAGAGCGACTGGTAGGCCGCAGAAGGGGACGGCTGGCCTGACCTCGTCGTCCCCCCCCGTCCGATCCAGGGCCCGCGCGTCGCACCGTGCCTCACACGGCTGATGGCTGACTCCTCACGCTCCGCGCGGGCCGTCCCACTACACGCGGCAGCTCTCGGGCGTCCGGCGCCATACGGCGGCCACCCACGCGCTGCACCGACCTACCGACACCCATCACGTCCGATCGGCACCGCCCCAAATCACCCAAGGGTGGCGCAATCGATGTCGATGTCGAATCAATCCCGCCCACTCAAGTCCACACCTGCACCAGGTGAGGTAACTCCCCGAATTCCCCCTTACCGCCCGGATCGACCGAGTTAGAGTGCGGCGCGCAGGCGTCTTCCGGATGGTGGCATTCCGGACTATTCGCGTGGGGCGAGACCGGTCCGGGCGTCATCGCGGGGGCCTGGGAGACGCGCGCGGTGGCGGGAGTGGGTCCCGCGACCGGGGCCCCCGTGCCCCACTGCGAGCGGATCTGGGGGTTGGCGTTGTCAGTCGTGAATGGCGAATCCGCTTCTCATCCCACCTTGATCGGATCGGTGCAGCGGGCGCTTCGGCTGCTGGAGGCGGTCGGCGCACATCCCGGCGGTGCGCTCGCCAAGCAGCTCGCCAGGGAAACCGGGCTGCCGCTGCCGACGACCTACCACTTGCTGCGGACCCTGACGCACGAGGGCTATCTGCACCGCGACCAGGGTGTGTTCGTCCTCGGTACGGCTGCCGAGGCCATCGGCCGGGCCGGGGCCGGGCGCCGGCAGCGGGCACAGATCTCCGAAGCCCTGGCGGTGGCCGGGCGGGAGTTGAGTGCCGCCGTCTACTTCGCTGTCTACCGCGAGGGTGAAGTCGAGGTGGTGGCGCTCACCGACGATCCGGAGCGGCCGGCCGTGGAGGAGTGGGTCGATTTCCGCACCACGGCCCACGCTCATGCGATGGGGCAGTGCCTGCTCGCGCAGCTTGACGAGGCATCAAGGAAGGAGCACCTTGCGCGCTATCCCGTCCAGTCGATAACGCCCTTTTCTGTGCGAACTGAGGACGATTTGCTGCACCGCTTGGATACAGTGCGTCGCGGTCAAGTCGCTTATGAGCGTCAGGAATATGCCCTTGGCACGGTGTGCGCAGCCATCCCCATTCAGGTCGGGGCGGCCGCTGCTGCGTTGGCGATTTCCCTGCCCGCGGACGAACTGCATCGATTGCGGTCCGTTACAGACCGACTACGAAAAATGGCGGAGGCGGCACTAACGACACTCGCCTTCTCTATCAGTATCTGAAAACTCACTCCTTGTGATCTGCTGGCACGTGGCAGACGATGGCGCCAATAGGGCTACGGGGGATGTTTCCCGGCCATCTCCGATCAAGTGCGGGGCAGTGGTTGATGACCGACACAGTTCAGGCAGAAGTGATCATGAGCTTCGTCGTCTCGGATGAGCTTGCGTTCCGGATTCCGGTGGAGCTGGACTTCGCCAGCGCCGATCCCTTTGCCGTCCGCCTCACCTTCGATCTGCCCGGCGATGCACCGGTGACCTGGGCGTTCGGCCGAGAGTTGCTGCTGGACGGACTGAGCCGGCCATCCGGCGAGGGCGATGTGCGTATCGAGCCGGCCTCCCCCGAGCACCTCAGCGATGTCTTCATCAGCCTTCAAGTCGGCTCCGAGCGTGCGCTGTTCCGAGTGAGCGCGGCACCGCTGGTGGCCTTCCTGGACCGTACGGACCGGCTCGTACCGCTCGGCAAGGAAGAGGTCTGCGACACCCTGGAGGCCGTACTGGACCGGATCCTCACCGAGGCCCCGGCCGGCTGACCCCGCCCCGCGCCTACCCCAACTCTGCCCCGGCGCCACCCCCGGACTTCGCCCCGGCGTCCACCCTCGACTCCGCCCCCGCACCGACCGTCCAAGCCGGGGCCATAGCGGGTATGCAGGTCATCCCGCGTACCCGTCCGCCCCTGCTCGCCTGGGCCGCGAACCCGTCCCGCCCGCAGCCGCCCTTACCGCTTGCGGCGCCTGCCGTGTCCCCCGCGCCGCCTCGGGCCGGCCAGGGCGTCCGTCGGCCCCCTGGCGGCGATTGGCTCCCCGGTATGCGTACGGACGCCCGAACCTTCTCCCTCTCCCCGCCGGGCGGCGACCCCGGCCACGCCCCGCTCCTTGCGGTCCGCGGAGACGACCAACGCCGCCAGCAGCGTTGTCAGCGGTACCGCAGCGACCAGCCCGATGCTGCCCACCAGGGTGCGGACGATCTCCTCCGCGACCACTTCGCTCGTGGCGACCGTGCCGACGCCGCTCTGTGCGATCGAGAACAGCAAAAGCAATGGCAGTGCCGCGCCCGCGTAGGCCAGCACGAGGGTGTTGACGACGGACGCGATGTGATCCCGGCCGATCCGCATCGCGGCGCCGTACAGCTTGCGCCAGCCGGCCGACGGGTCCGCCTCCTTGAGCTCCCAGACCGCGGCTGTCTGTGTCACGGTCACGTCGTCGAGCACACCGAGCGACCCGATGATGATCCCCGCCAGCAGCAGACCGCGGATTTCGATGCCCGGGAAGAGGCCGTGCACCAGCCCGGTGGTGTCGTCCGTATTGCCGGTCAGCAGCGCCCAGTTGATGAACACCGACCCGAGCAGCCCGATCAACAGCAGTGACGCCAGGGTGCCGAGTACGGCCACCGACGTGCGAGCCGTCAGCCCATGGCACAGATACAGCGCGATCAGCATGATCGCGCTGCCCCCGACCACCGCCACCACCAGCGGGTTGGAGCCCTGCAGGATCGCCGGGAGGATGAACAGGGTCAGGACCACGAAGCTGGCCGCCAGCGCCACCAGCGCGAGGACGCCGCGCAGCCGCCCGACGAGCACCACGGCGAGGGCGAAGATCGCGGCCAGCACCCACATCGGGAGCGACCGGTCGACATCGCTGACCGAGTACTGCAGATCCTTCGGTGCCTTGGGGGAGTACGCCACCACCACGTCCTGGCCGGTGGTGTAGTGGCGCAGGGCGTCCGGCGTGACCACCGTCTTGAAGGTGCGTCCGGCGTTCTCCCCCGTGGTGACCTCGATCGTCGCCTGCTGGCAGGGCTTGCCCTTGGCCGCCGCTCCCCCGCTCGGCGGTTGCCCGCCCGGCGACGGCGGCTGGGGCTGCTGCTCGGCATGGACGTCCGCGCAGTTCACCTCCGCCACTTTGGTCACTCTCGCCCGCTCGGTGGGCTGGTCGAAGCCGACACCGGACGGTTTGTGGGGTGGTGCACCGCCCGGCCAGAGCACGAGCAGACCGACGGCCACCGCGGCCGCGAAGGGGATCAGCACCGCCGCGATGACCTTGCGCAGATGCCGGGAGACGGGCGCGGCAGGACCGTGTCCATGGCCATGGGAGTGCGAGGCGGAGTGGTGGTGGGACTCGTGAGGAGGCACCGCCCGATCATCGCAAGAAGTCCGGGCCCCCTGTTCACCGCGGCGGAACGGCCGCTACCGTGGTGCCACCTTTGCAATCGCGGGAGCTCGGAGCACCGGGCTGAGAGGGCGCTGACCTTCGTCCCAGCGGCGTTTCACGTGAAACGCCCATGGACGGAAGCCGCTGCGTCGACCGCCGAACCTGTTACCGGGTAATGCCGGCGTAGGGAGTTGGGTCATATGACTCTGCAGGATGCACGCACGCCCGAAAACGGTGCCAACGACCGCAATGAGCCGCAGATCGGCTGGCACAAGGGCTATGTCTCCGGATCGCGCCCGGATCTTCGGGTCCCGGTCCGGCGGGTGCACCTCACCAACGGCAAGGACGTGACGCTCTACGACACGTCAGGGCCATACACCGACCCCAATATCGAAACCGATGTCCGCCGCGGCCTGGCGCCGCTACGGGAGAACTGGATCATCGGCCGCGGCGACACCGAGGAGTACGCGGGCCGCCCCATGCGGCCGGAGGACGACGGCCTCAAGCACACCTCGCCGCGCGGCGGCCTCAAGAACCTCGACGCGGTCTTCCCGGGCCGCCCCCGCCAGCCGCGCCGTGGCCGCGACGGCGCCGCGGTCACCCAGCTCGCCTATGCGCGGCGCGGGGAGATCACCGCGGAGATGGAGTACGTCGCCGTCCGCGAGAAGGTCACCCCCGAGTTCGTGCGCGACGAGATCGCGGCCGGGCGCGCGGTGCTGCCGTCGAACATCAACCACCCGGAGATCGAGCCGATGATCATCGGCAAGAACTTCCTGGTGAAGGTGAACGCCAACATCGGTAATTCGGCGGTCACTTCCTCCATCGAGGAGGAGGTGGAGAAGATGACCTGGGCGACCCGCTGGGGCGCCGACACGGTCATGGACCTCTCCACCGGCCGCAACATCCACACCACCCGCGAGTGGGTGCTGCGCAACTCCCCCGTCCCCATCGGCACCGTCCCCCTCTACCAGGCGCTGGAGAAGGTCGACGGCAAGGCCGAGGAGCTGACCTGGGAGATCTACAAGGACACCGTCATCGAGCAGGCCGAACAGGGCGTCGACTACATGACGGTGCACGCCGGCGTGCTGCTCCGTTACGTCCCGCTCACGGCCCGCCGTAAGACCGGCATCGTCTCCCGCGGCGGCTCGATCATGGCGGCCTGGTGCCTGGCGCACCACAAGGAGTCGTTCCTCTACACGCACTTCGAGGAGCTCTGCGAGATCCTCGCCTCCTACGACGTCACCTACTCGCTCGGTGACGGCCTGCGCCCCGGCTCCATCGCGGACGCCAACGACGAGGCGCAGTTCGCGGAGCTGCGCACGCTCGGCGAGCTGAACACCGTCGCCAAGCGGCACGGTGTGCAGACGATGATCGAGGGCCCCGGGCATGTCCCGATGCACAAGATCAAGGAGAACATCGACCTCCAGCAGGAGATCTGCGAAGAGGCGCCGTTCTACACGCTCGGCCCGCTGACCACCGACATCGCGCCCGCCTACGACCACATCACCTCCGGCATCGGCGCGGCGATGATCGCCTGGTGGGGCACCGCGATGCTCTGTTACGTCACGCCCAAGGAGCACCTGGGCCTGCCGGACCGCGACGACGTCAAGACCGGCGTGATCACGTACAAGATCGCGGCCCATGCGGCGGACCTGGCCAAGGGCCACCCGGGCGCCCAGGAATGGGATGACGCGCTCTCCGACGCCCGCTTCGAGTTCCGCTGGGAGGACCAGTTCAACCTGGCCCTCGACCCGGACACGGCCCGCGCCTTCCACGACGCGACGCTGCCTGCCGAGCCGGCGAAGACGGCGCACTTCTGCTCGATGTGCGGGCCGAAGTTCTGCTCGATGAAGATCAGCCGAAGCATCACCGAGCAGTTCGGCGGGGAAGCCGACGCGACGCCCGAGGAGGTCGAGGCGGGGATGCTGGAGAAGTCCAAGGAGTTCGCCGCCGCAGGGAACCGGGTGTACCTGCCGCTGGCCGACTGACTCGGCCTCGCCGGTCGCGCTGTCCGGGCGGGAACCTTCTGATTCCCGCCCGGACAGCGCTTCGGCATTCCTGCCCGGGGGCGGTTCCGGGGCCGACGGCCCCGGGTGTGGGGACGGACGCCGCACCGATGCCCGTATCGGCACGGCCTGTTCCGGCTTGCGCCCTGTTCCGGTGCGGGGCAATCCCGGCGCGGCCCTACTCCGGCTGGTGATCCGGCTGGTGATCCGGCCCGCCGTACTCCGGGCTGGTGAAGTCCGGGCTGGAGTAGCGCGGGCGGGAGCCGGAGGAGCCGCTGTCGGGGCTGGTGAACTCGGGGCGGGTGTAGCCGAGGGTCGGGATGCGGCTCTCGGGTGCGGTGGTGCGGCGGGGGACGTAGCGGGTGGGGTCGTCGTCCGGAGTGGCCGCGGGGTCGGCGAGGGCCTCACGGAGAAACGGCAGCAGCCCGCGCTCCAGGAGGGCGCTGCGCCAGGCCTCGCGGGCCAGTTGCAGCGCCTCGCCCACGTCATCGGCTCCGGCGGTCTGGGCGGACGAGCCGTTGCGCAGCGCGGTGACGAGCAGACCGCCCATCGCGACGAGGGTGCCCGCGGCGGTCAGCGCCGCGAAGATCCAGCCGACGCTGATCAGCGGCCGGGCCAGGGACTTGTCGGGGCTGATGGCGCTCAGCACATATCCGATGAGGAGGAAGAGGACGGCGGCGATGCCGGCGAGGACAGGGGCGAGCACGGCGATCATGGCGGTCAGCCCGGCGCCCGTGGTTTCGGCCTCGTCCAGCGCGGCGGCGGTGGCCGGTCCCGTACCCCCGTCAGCGGCCCCGGTCGGCTCCGCGCCGGCCGTATCGGCCGCGGACGGTGCACGCGCCGGCGCGCGCACCTCGGCGCGGAGCTGCACATAGCGCTGATATTCGGCCGTGGCGCAGGCGGCGATGGCGGTGGTGGCGCTGAGCGCCATCGCGCGCAACTGCTCGGTGCTGAGCTGTTTTCCCGCGGCGCCGGTGAGGTCGCCCGGGCGGTATTCGGCGGTTCGCAGCGCCTCATCGAGGATGCGCGCAAATTCCGCGCGGTCCTCGTTCAGCAGGTGCGGAGCGCTGTTCATATGGATCCCCCGATGCTCCGTAGGGCCGTACGGCCGGCGTGGGCCGGGTAGTGGGCGGAAACGGAGGAGAGCCTGCTACGGATAGACCGATGGTAGAGCGACTCCGGCGCGGCGTGACAGAGAGTTTGCGGAATTTGAGTAATGCCGCGACCGGTTTCCGCCCGTGTCGTCACCCGGTTCCCTCCTGGCCTCCGGCCTCCCGGTGGGTGTCCGGCCGAACCGATAACGTTCAGCCGGCCAAAGGAAGTTGAACTACCAGCAGTTTCCCGGCCATCGTGATACCGCCGTCCATGGCGATGGCCAGACCGTCGGCGTAGACATGCGGACCGTCGACCGCGACACTCTCGCTCTCGCCGTCCTCCGCGCCCACCTCGCCCAGCAGATACGGGATCGGGCTGTGGCCGTGGACGACGCGCTCGCCGCCGTAGGCGTCGAGAAGTTCCCGCACGGCCTGCGAGCCGGACTCGTCGCGGAAGGCGAAGCGCTTGGTGAACTTGCGGAACAGATCCCAGACTTCGTCCGCCTCGCTACGGGTGAGCACGTCGTGCACGGTGTCGTTGACGGCCTCGATGGAGTCGCCGTAATCGAGGTAGGCGGTGGTGTCGGAGTGCACGAGCAGGTGCCCGTCCTCCTCCATCACGGCGTCCAGCCGGGCCATCCACTGGAGGTGGTGGTCCTCCAGGCGGTCCATGTCGGTCTTCTGGCCGCCGTTGAGGAGCCAGGCGGCCTGGAAGGAGGCGGTACCGGCACCGGACTGTACGGGGGTGTCGCCGAACCGCTTGGCGCCCAGCAGCAGCAGTTCGTGGTTGCCCATCAGGGCCTTGCAGTAGCCGCCGGCGGCCGCGGCCTCGGCGGAGAGCTGCATGACGAGGTCGATGACGCCGATGCCGTCCGGGCCGCGGTCGGTGAAGTCGCCGAGGAACCAGAGCCGGGCATTGCCGGCCGACCAGCTGCCGTCGGCGTCGATCAGGCCCTCGGCGGCCAGCGCCTCGCGCAGCTCGTCGTAGTAGCCGTGCACATCGCCGACGACGTACAACGGGCCCATGCCGTCGGGCGCGTCGGGGTCCGGGGCTGGTTCGGGCACCGGGACGACGGCCGGGCGGTCGATCAGGGTCTCGGTCCGGCCGGGCTCGATGATGGGCAGGTCACGCGCGGTCGGCGTGTACTCCTCGGGCAGGTCGGCCGGCGGGGCGGCGGGCGGCACCACGGGGGGCGCGGCAGGCGGCGCGGCAGGCGGCGCGGCCGGGGAGCCGGCGGGCAGATGGAGCGGTGGGCCGGCCGGCGGCACGGGGGACCCGGCGGACATGCCGGAGGGCACTCCGGGCGGCGGTACAGACGCCGGAGTTCCTCCCGCCATGGTCCACACCATGGGTCCCTGACTGGCCCCCTGAGTCATCGACCCCTCCACCGTCGCGCCGCCGTGCACCTCTCGGACCTTTGCCTGGTCGACGGCGGTCCGCGGTGTCGTGCGCCCATCATAGGAATGCCGGTAGCGGGTTGTGACGCACCCGGGGGTGGTCAATCCGCCGGAGCCCGGCGTTCGCGGCGGATTTCTCCCGGGATCGCCCTGTTTTTTCCGTGCGCAAGGGAGCGTTCGGTCCTCCGTATGTGCGATCAAGATCAGTCGCCGGTGGGTGCCCGTGGTGGACTGACGGTCGTTCTGGGAGAGCGTCGCTGGGACGAGGCCCGGATGATCAGGTCGGTCGGTATGACCTGTTCGATGGGCCGGCCGGTGTCGAGCCCTTCGATGGCGTCGATGAGGATCTGGACGACGGCGGTGCCGATGCGGCGCGGCTTGAGGGACAGCGTGGTGACGGGCGGCTCGGTGGCGGCGTAGAGAGTGGACTCGCTGCAGCACACCAGCAGCAGGTCCTCCGGCACCCGCAGCCCGTAGCGCCGGGCGGCGGCGAGCAGATCCGTGCCGTTGGGGTCGAAGAGACCGTAGACCGCGTCCGGGCGGTCCGGGCGGGCCAGCAGCCGGTCGGCGGCGACCGCCCCCGCGCACGGATCGTGGGCCGGGTAGGACTCGTAGACCGGATCCTGGCCGACCCGCTCGCACCAGTGCAGGTAGGCGGTGGTCGACAGTCGTGTGTAGGTGTCGGTGGTGTTGCCGGTGAGCAGCCCGATGCGGCGGGCGCCGGCGTCGGCGAGATGGTCGAGGAGACCGAGGACGGCCGCCTCGTGATCGTTGTCTACCCAGCCGGTGACCGGCAGGGCGCCGCCGGGCCGGCCGTCGGAGACGACGGGGATGCCGTGCCGGACGAGCTCGGTGACGACGGGGTCGCCGTCGGCGGGGTCGATGACGACGGTGCCGTCCAGGGCGACGTTGGACCACACGTCGTGGCGGGAGGTCGCGGGGAGGATGACCAGCGCATAGCCGCGGGCCAGGGCCGCGGAGGTGGCGGCTCTGGCCATCTCGGCGAAGTACGCGAATTCGGTGAAGGTGAAAGGTTCATCCCCGTACGTGGTCACGGTCAGGCCGAGGAGGCCCGACTTGCCGGTACGGAGGGTGCGGGCGGCTGCGGACGGGCGGTAGCCCAGCCGGTCGGCCACCTCGCGGACATGGCTACGGGTGGCATCCGGAAGCCGGCCCTTGCCGTTGAGCGCGTCGGAGACAGTCGTGATCGACACACCGGCTGCGGCGGCCACGTCCCGGATGCCCGCCCGCCCCAGCCGGCGACCGGTTGACCGGCTCACCTGGTGCTTCCCTGCTGCTGTCATGGCGAGCCGATAGTAGGGCTCATGAGAGCCCTTCACAGGGCTTGGGTGACGGCTCCGGAAAGTCACGTTTCTGCATGGCAGATAGCCACCAAGTAGCCTTAATTCGCAGGTAGTTGGCGAGAGGCGCAGTAATTCCGGGGGAGATGCGGCGGCTTTACCTGTCGGTCGGATGAGGTCTCGGAGTGGCCTCAAGTCACCTTGACGGGGGACGCGCGCCACGGCGCGAGCCACCGGCGCGCACCGGATCGGGCAGCGCCCTTCGACGGCGTTGCGCGGGGCCGTCCGGGTGAGGGGGCCAGGGGCGGCGCAGGGCGGTCCGGCGGCGGCGGGGCTGCCGCCGAACGGGTCAATCCTCATAAGGTGTGCAGTATTGGAGACGAGCGCAACGGTCGAGGAGGACCTGCGGTGAGCGAGAAGACCCCGAAGCTGCGTACTGCGCTGGACGGCATCCCCACCTACAAGCCGGGCCGGCCGGCGGCGGCCGGCGGCCCCGTCACCTACAAGCTGTCCTCCAACGAGAACCCCTATCCGCCGCTGCCGGGTGTCCTGGAGAGCGCGGTGAGGGCCGCCGGCTCCTTCAACCGTTACCCGGACATGGCCTGCACGGGCCTGATGGCGGAGCTGTCCGAGCGGTTCTCGGTACCGTTGGAGCATCTGGCGACCGGCACCGGTTCGGTGGGCGTGGCCCAGCAACTGGTCCAGTCGACGGCCGGGCCCGGGGATGAAGTGATCTACGCCTGGCGGTCGTTCGAGGCGTACCCGATCGTCACCCAGGTCTCCGGCGCCACGTCCGTGCAGGTCCCGCTGGACTCCGATGAGGTGCACGACCTGGAGGCCATGCTCGCGGCGATCACCGACCGGACCCGGCTGATCTTCGTCTGCAACCCCAACAACCCCACCGGCACCGTCGTACGCCGTGCGGAGCTGGAGTCCTTCCTGGACCGGGTGCCGGGCGACGTGCTGGTGGTGCTGGACGAGGCCTACTGCGAATTCGTGCGCGATGCCGAGGTGCCGAACGGCCTCGACCTCTACCGGGACCGCCCCAATGTGTGTGTGCTGCGTACCTTCTCCAAGGCGTACGGCCTGGCGGGGCTGCGGGTCGGCTTCGCGGTGGCGCACGAGCCGGTGGCCGCCGCGCTGCGCAAGACGGCGGTGCCGTTCGGTGTGAGCCAGCTCGCGCAGGAGGCGGCGGTGGCCTCGCTGCGCAGCGAGGCGGCGCTGCTGGAGCGGGTCGATGCGCTGGTGGCCGAACGGACGCGGGTGGTGGAGGGGCTGCTCGGGCAGGGCTGGACGGTCCCCGAGACGCAGGCCAATTTCGTCTGGCTGCGGCTGGGCGACCGGACGACCGACTTTGCGGCGGCCTGTGAGCGGGCCGGCGTGGTGGTACGGCCGTTCCCCGGCGAGGGCGTGCGGGTGACGATCGGCGAGAGCCCGGCGATGGATCTGTTCCTCCAGGCCGCGGAGGAGTTCCGCAAGGCGCTGTGAGCCGTCGTACGACCTCTCCGAGGCCGCGGGTCCTTCCCTGGACCCGCGGCCTCGGAATTTTCTTGCCCGGCGCACCATGGATCCGGGCGTGACCGCAGTCACGCACCCCCCATAGGTAAGGCGGAAGGCCGGTAGGAGATAATGCTTGTGAATGTGAACGCGTTCACAAGCGCGCCTTTTATGTGCCGCTTTATCTGGTGCAAAAGGGGCACCTGCGCTGTGCAACGGCGACGTAAGGAGGAAGCGGCGTGGAACTGGCGCTGGCGCCGGAGACTCTGGCGCGATGGCAATTCGGCATCACGACCGTCTACCACTTCCTGTTCGTCCCTCTGACGATCTCCCTCGCCGCTCTGGTGGCCGGGCTGGAGACCGCATGGGTGCGCACGGGGAAGCAGCAGTACCTCAAGGCCACGAAGTTCTGGGGCAAGCTGTTCCTGATCAACATCGCGATGGGCGTGGTCACCGGCATCGTCCAGGAATTCCAGTTCGGGATGAACTGGTCCGACTACTCGCGGTTCGTCGGGGACGTCTTCGGTGCCCCGCTGGCCTTCGAGGCGCTGATCGCCTTCTTCTTCGAGTCCACATTCATCGGTCTGTGGATCTTCGGCTGGGACAAGCTGCCGAAGAAGATCCACTGCTTCTGCATGTGGATGGTCTCGATCGGCACGATCCTGTCGGCGTACTTCATCCTGGCGGCGAACTCCTGGATGCAGCACCCGGTCGGCTACAAGTACAACGCCGTCACCGGCCGCGCCGAGCTGACCGACTTCTGGAAGGTGCTGACCCAGGACACCACTCTGGTCGTGGCCTTCCACACGCTGACCGCGGCCTTCCTGACCGGCGGCGCGTTCATGGTCGGCATCTCCGCCTTCCATCTGATGCGCAAGAAGCACATCAAGGTCATGCGCACCTCGCTGCGGCTCGGGCTGGTCACCCTGGTCATCGCCGGCGTCCTCACCGCGATCAGCGGTGACTCGCTCGGCAAGGTCATGTTCCAGCAGCAGCCGATGAAGATGGCCGCCGCCGAGGCGCTGTGGGACAAGGAGGAGCCGGCGCCGTTCTCGGTCTTCGCCTACGGCGATGTCGAAAAGGGCCACAACGACGTCGCCATCGAGATCCCCGGTCTGCTCTCCTTCCTCGCGCACAGCGACTTCACCTCGCCGGTCCCCGGCATCAACGACGTCAACAAGTCCGAGCAGCAGAAGTTCGGGCCCGGTGACTACCGGCCCAACATCCCGGTCGCCTACTGGGGCTTCCGCTGGATGATCGGCTTCGGGATGTCGTCGTTCGCCATCGGGCTCGCCGGCCTCTGGCTCACCCGTAAGAAGTTCTGGCTCGCGCCGGGTCTGCGTACGGGCGACGAGGAACCACCCCGTCTCGCGCTCACCAAGAACAAGGAGCTCGGTGCCCGGCTGAGCAGGGCGTACTGGTCGCTCGCCTTCGTCACCCTCGGCTTCCCGCTGATCGCGAACTCGTGGGGCTGGATATTCACCGAGATGGGCCGCCAGCCCTGGGTCGTCTACGGCGTGCTGCGCACCTCGGACGCGGTGTCCCCCGGCGTCTCGCAGGGCGAGGTGCTCACCTCGATGATCGTCTTCACCACGCTCTACGCGATCCTCGCCGTGGTCGAGGTCAAGCTGCTGGTGAAGTACGTCAAGGCAGGCCCACAGGAGCTCACCGACTCCGACCTCAATCCGCCCACCAGGATCGGCGGCGACAGCACGGACGCCGACCGGCCGATGGCCTTCTCGTACTAGGAGGCGACCGTGCAACTCCACGACGTCTGGTTCGTCCTCATCGCCTTCCTCTGGGTCGGGTACTTCTTCCTCGAAGGGTTCGACTTCGGGATCGGCGTCCTCACCAAGCTCCTCGCCCGCGACCGGAGCGAGCGGCGCGTACTGATCAACACCATCGGGCCGGTCTGGGACGGCAACGAGGTCTGGCTGCTCAGCGCGGCCGGAGGGACCTTCGCGGCCTTTCCCGACTGGTACGCCACCCTGTTCTCCGGGTTCTATCTGCCGGTGCTGCTGATCCTCGTCTGTCTGATCCTGCGCGGCGTCGCCTTCGAGTACCGCGTCAAGCGGCCCGAGGAGCGCTGGCAGCGCAACTGGGAGCACGCGATCTTCTGGACCTCGCTGCTGCCTGCGGTGCTGTGGGGCGTCATCTTCGGCAACATCGTGCACGGCGTGCAGATCAATGCCCACAAGGAGTACGTCGGCAGCCTGCTCGACCTCTTCCACCCCTACGCGCTCCTCGGCGGGCTGGTCACGCTGACGCTGTTCACCTTCCACGGTGCGGTGTTCGCCTCGCTCAAGACCGTCGGTGACATCCGGGAGCGGGCGCGCCGAACGGCGACCGTCGTCGGGCTGACCGCCGCGGTGCTGGTGACCGGTTTCCTGGGCTGGACCCAGGCCGACAAGGGCGACAGCACCAGCCTGGTCGTCCTGCTGCTCGCGGTGATCGCGCTGGTCGCGGCGCTGGGAGCCAACCGGCTGGGGCGCGAAGGCTGGGCCTTCGTGTTCTCCGGCGTCACGGTCGTGGCCGCGGTCTCGATGCTCTTCCTGACGCTCTTCCCGAACGTCATGCCGTCCACGCTGAACGAGAGCTGGAGCCTCACGGTCAGCAATGCCTCGTCCAGCCCGTACACCCTGAGGATCCTGACCTGGGGTGCCGGGTTCGCTGCGCCCCTCGTCATGCTCTACCAGGGGTGGACGTACTGGGTCTTCCGCAAGCGCATCGGCACCCAGCACCTCGCCGATGCCCACTAGCCGAGCGGCCGCCCCTCGCGGCGGCCTCGGCAGGAGGGAATGTTTCACGTGAAACCCGTCGACCCGCGTCTGCTTCGTTACGCCCGCGCCACCCGTGGCTTCCTCGTCGCGGTGGTGGTGCTCGGGCTTGCCGGAGCGGGCCTGGTCGTCGGCCAGGCGATGCTGATCGCCGAGATCGTGGTCGGCGCCTTCCAGCACGGTCTCGGCCCCGATGGCCTGACCACACCGCTGATTCTGCTCGCCGCGGTCTCCGTCGGACGCGGACTGGTCTCCTGGCTCACCGAGTTGGCCGCTCACCGCGCCGGTGCGGCGGTCAAGTCCGAGCTGCGGATGCGGCTGGTCGAGCGGGCGGCGCGGCTGGGCCCCACCCTCCCCCAGCTACCGCTGGGAGCTGCCTCCAGCCCGGCCACCGCGTCCGAGGGAGCGCCGCGCGGTGCCGACTGGCGCACCGGTGAACTCACCACCCTCGCCACCCGCGGTATCGACGCCCTGGACGACTACTTCGCGCGCTATCTGCCGCAGCTGGGGCTGGCGGTCGTGGTCCCGGTGGCGGTGCTCGCGCGGATCGTCACCGGTGACTGGATCTCGGCACTCACCATCGTGCTCACCCTGCCGCTGATCCCGCTGTTCATGGTCCTGATCGGATGGGCCACCCAGTCGCGGATGGACCGCCAATGGCGGCTGCTCGCCCGGCTGTCGGGTCACTTCCTGGACGTCGTGGAGGGGCTGCCCACCCTCAAGGTGTTCGGCCGGGCCAAGGCCCAGGCCGCCTCGATCCGGGCCATCACCGGTTCCTACCGCCGGGCGACGCTGCGCACGCTGCGGATCGCCTTTCTCTCCTCCTTCGCCCTCGAACTCCTCGCCACCATCTCCGTCGCGCTGGTCGCGGTCGGCATCGGTATGCGCCTGGTGAAGGGCGAACTCGACCTCTACACCGGCCTGATGGTGCTGGTACTGGCCCCCGAGGCCTATCTGCCGCTGCGGCAGGTCGGCGCGCAGTACCACGCCGCGGCCGAGGGGCTGGCGGCCGCGGAGGAGATCTTCGCGGTCCTGGAGACGCCGCTGCCGGTGCCCGGCACCGCACCCGCGCCCCGGGGCACCGCGCTGGCCGTCGAGAACCTGGTCGTCCGGCACCCCGGGCGGAGTGCCGCCTCGCTCCCCGCGACCTCGTTCGAGGTCCGGCCCGGCGAGACCGTCGCGCTGGTCGGGCCCTCCGGCGCCGGTAAGTCCACGCTGCTGAGCGTGCTGCTCGGTTTCACCGAACCGGCCGGGGGCCGGGCCCTCGTCGACGGACGGGACATCGCGTCCCTGGACCCCGAGAGCTGGCGGCAGCGGATCGCCTGGGTGCCGCAGCAGCCGCATCTGTTCGCCGGCAGCATCGCCGAGAACGTACGGCTGGCGCGGCCGGACGCGGACGACGCCGCGGTGCGCACCGCCCTGGCCGACGCGAATGCGCTGGACTTCGTCGACGCGCTCCCGGACGGGATGGCGACCCGGCTCGGCGAGTCCGGTGCCGGGCTCTCCGCCGGACAGCGTCAGCGTCTCGCGCTCGCCCGCGCCTTCCTCGCCGACCGCCCGATCCTGCTGCTGGACGAGCCCACCGCGAATCTGGACGGCGCGACCGAGGAGGCGATCGTGGCCGCGGTCCGCCGGCTCGCGGCCGGCCGTACGGTCCTGCTCGTCGTGCACCGACCGGCGCTGCTGGCGGTGGCGGACCGGGTGGTGCGGCTGCCGGACCCGGCGGCACCGGCGGCGGGCGTGGAGCCGGCCGGCGCCGGGGAGGCGGGGCCGGGCACCGGCGCCGGAACGGGAGCGGCGGTGCGCCCGGGAGCAGCGGTGATCCCCGCGCCCCGGGACCCGGACGCCACCGAGGCCGCGGTGCAGGAGACGGCGGGCACCGCCCCCGGTCCCGCCCGCGGTGCGGCGCTCGCCCGGCTGCGCGGGACGGCCCGCGCGCGCCGGGCGCGGCTGGGGCTGGCGCTGCTGCTGGGGAGCCTCGCGCTGGGCAGCGCGGTGGGCCTGATGGCGACCTCCGGCTGGCTGATCTCGCGCGCGGCACAGCAGCCGCCGGTGCTGTATCTGCTGGTGGCGGTGACCGCGACCCGGGCGTTCGGCATCGGGCGGGCGGTCTTCCGGTACGCCGAGCGGCTGGTCGCCCATGACGCGGTGTTCCGGATGCTCGCCGACGTACGCGTCGCCGTCTTCCAGCGGCTGGAGCGGCTGGCGCCGGCCGGACTCACCGGGCGCCGCCGCGGTGATCTGCTGTCGCGGCTGGTGGCCGATGTCGATGCGGTGCAGGATTACTTCCTGCGCTGGCTGCTGCCGGTCGGGGCGGCGGTGCTGGTCGGGGTGGGCACGGTCGGCTTCACCGGATGGCTGCTGCCCGAGGCGGGGGCGATCCTCGCCGCCGGGCTGCTGCTCGCGGGGGTGGGCGTGCCGGTGCTCTCGGGCGCCCTGGCCCGGCGGGCCGAGCGTCAGCTGGCGCCGGCGCGGGGACGGCTCGCCACCCGGGTCGTCGAGGTGCTCACCGGCACTGCCGAGCTGACGGTGGCGGGTGCGCTCACGGCCCGTACGGAAGCGGTGCGGCGCGCGGACCGGGACCTGACCGCGCTCGCCTCCCGCTCGGCCGCCGTGGCCGGGACCGGCGCCGGGCTGTCGGCGCTGCTGTGCGGGCTGACCACCGCCGCGGCGGCGGTCGCCGGTGTCCAGGCGGTGCACGCGGGCCGGCTGGAAGGGGTGCTGCTGGCGGTCGTCGTGCTCACCCCGCTCGCCGCGTTCGAGGCGGTCACGGGGCTGCCGCTCGCGGTGCAGTACCGCCGGCGCACCCGGCACGCCGCCGAGCGGGTCTTCGACGTACTGGACGCCCCGGCGCCGGTGCGCGAACCGGTCGCCCCGGCCGCCGCTCCCGCGACGCCGTTCCCGCTGGTGGTGCGGGATCTGACCGCGCGCCACCCGGGCCAGGACCGGCCGGCGCTGGACGGGGTCGGCTTCACCCTGCGGGCCGGGCACCGGCTCGCCGTCGTCGGCGCGTCCGGCTCCGGCAAGACCACGCTGGCGCAGGTGCTGCTGCGCTTCCTGGACCAGGAGTCGGGGACGTACACACTGGCCGGCACGGAAGCCCGGGAGGCCGACGGCGATGCGGTCCGGCGGCTGGTGGGGCTGTGCGCGCAGGACGCGCACCTCTTCGACAGCTCGCTGCGGGAGAACCTCCGGCTCGCCCGCCGGGACCGCGAGACGCCGGACGGCGCCGACCAGGACGTGTGGGACGCGCTCGGCCGGGCGCGGCTCGCGGACTGGGTGCGGGGGCTGCCCGACGGTCTGGACACCATGGTCGGTGAGCACGGTGCCCGGCTGTCCGGCGGCCAGCGGCAGCGGCTGGCCCTGGCGCGTGCGCTGCTCGCGGACTTCCCGGTGCTCGTCCTGGACGAGCCCGCCGAGCACCTCGATCTGGCCACCGCCGACGCGCTGACCGCGGATCTGCTGGCCGCGACCGAGGGCCGTACGACGGTGTTGATCACCCACCGGCTCACCGGGCTCGATGCGGTCGACGAGGTGCTGGTGCTGGACGGCGGGCGGATCGTGCAGCGCGGGAGCCCGGCCGAGCTGGCCGCGGCCGAGGGCCCGTTCCGTCGGATGCGGGAGCGCGAACGGGCCGTGGAGGCGGCGTACGGGGCGGCACAGCCGGTGGCATAGGGCGCGGTCCGCGGAGTTCGTCCCATACGTGGACTTTCCTCGGAAAACAGCCGTTATTAGGCTCATGGCATGGCAGCCACGGCAGAACCACCACTCCCGGACCCGGGGGACCTCGGGGTCGGTGGCACGGGTGCGGCCCCCGACCCCATGGACGCCGCCACCGAGGCGACGCGCAGCCTGCAGGGACTGTCGCCCGAGCTGACCGCGCGGGTGCCGCAGCTGCTGGAGGCGATGCGGACGGTCGGGACGGGGCTCGATCTGCACGTCACCCTCGACCGGATCGTGGCGACCGCCGCCGAGCTTGCCGACGCCCGCTATGCCGCGATCGGGATCATCGACGAGACCCGCACGGGGCTCTCGGACTTCGTCACGTACGGCGTGACCCCGCAGCAGCACGAGCAGATCGGCGCTCTGCCCGACGGCCACACGGGCCTGCTCGGCGCGCTCATCCACGACCCCAGGCCGCTGCGCCTGGGCAACCTCACCGACGACGCCCGCTCGGTCGGGTTCCCGCCCGGGCACCCGCCGATGCGCACGTTCCTCGGGGTGCCGATCCGGGTGCAGGGCGAGGTCTTCGGCAACCTCTATCTGACCGAGAAGCGCGGCGGCGCGGAGTTCAGCGAGGAGGACCTGCACATGGTGCGGGTGCTGGCGACCGAGGCCGGTATCGCGATCGGCAATGCCCGGCTGCATGCGGCAACCCGGCAGCGGGAGCGGTGGATCGACGGTTCCGTGGCCGTGACCACCGAACTCCTCGCCGGCAGCGATGTCGACGATGCCCTGGCGGTGGTCGCCGAGCAGGCCCGGAGGCTGGCGGACTCGGCGGCCGGCATCGTCCTGCTGCCCGATGACGAAGGCGGGCTGGAGATCGTCGCGGTGTCGGCGGACGACCCCGCCGGGATCATGGGGACGCAGATCCCGAACGACAGCCCGGTGGTCGAGCAACTCCTCACCGGGGAACCGGTGTTCGTGGAGGACTCGGCCAGCGACCCGCGCATGGTCACGGACATCGCGCAGCGCTTCGGCCCCAGCATGATGCTGCCGCTCAAAAGCGGCGGACGGGTACTCGGCACCCTCGCGACCCCGCGGAGCCGCGGTGCCCGCCCGTTCACCGCCGCCGAGCGGACGCTGGCCACCCAGTTCGCAGCGCAGGCCGCGCTGGCGCTGGTGCTGGCCGACGCCCAGCGCGACCGCGAGCGGCTGGCCGTCTACGAGGACCGCGACCGGATCGCCCGTGACCTGCACGACCTCGTCATCCAACGGCTGTTTGCGACGGGCATGATCCTGGAGAGCGCCCAGCGCAGAACGATCGTGCCGGATGTGGCGCTGGGCGTCGGCAAGGCGGTCGACGAACTGGACGTCACGATTCAAGAGATCCGCACCGCGATCTTCGCCCTGCAGCAGGGTCCGGCCGAGGCACCGTCGGGGCTGCGGACCCGGGTCCTGCGCGAGATCGGCACCGCCGCCGTACCGCTCGGCTTCCAGCCCTCGGCCAGCTTCGTCGGACCGGTCGACTCCCGGGTCGGCGAGCTGACCGGCAAGAACCTGATCGCCGCGCTGCGTGAGGCGCTGTCGAACGCCTTCCGGCACGCCCAGGCGTCCCGGATCGAGGTCGTCGTCGACGCCACCATCAGGCTGCCGGACGGCACCGACGGCGTCCGTCTGACCGTCGCCGACGACGGCATCGGCATCCCGGACGGCGGCCGTCGCAGCGGACTGAAGAACCTCGCCAAGCGCGCGGAGTCGCTGGGCGGGTGCAGCACCTACGGCCCGGGGGTGGGCAAGGACGGCACGGGGACGACGGTGCGGTGGGAGGCGCCGCTGTGAGGCGGCGCGGGGGCGCGCTCAGCGCTGCCGGTGGCCGTCCTGGAGGATCCGCTCGATGACGACCGCGACGCCGTCGTCGTTGTTGGACTCGGTGCGGTGCACCGTGGCGGCCAGCACATCCGGGTGGGCGTTGGCCATCGCGTACGCGGTGCCGGCCCAGGTCAGCATCTCTATGTCGTTCGGCATGTCCCCGAAGGCGACGACCTCCTCCGGCGCGATGCCGCGCTCCGCACAGCAGTGGGCGAGGGTGCCCGCCTTGCTGACGCCGGGCCCGCTGATCTCCAGGAGGGCGGTCGGGCTGGACCGGGTGAAGGAGGCGAGCCCGCCCGCGACCGTACGGGCCAGCGCGAGAAAGGCGTCGGGGTCCAGTTCGGGGTGGTGCGCGAGCAGCTTGATCACCGGCTGGTCCGGGAAGGCGGGGGCTTCGGGGGCACCGGCCGGGTCGTCCGGCAGGGACGTATCCGGGCACAGCGGGGTGACGAAGTCCTCGGCGAGCAGCTTCTCCGCCGGCGCGACGACCGCGGCCGGGTCCAGGAGGAGGGGCGGGTACTGCGGCTCGTAGTGGATGCCGCTGGTGCGTTCGACCGCGAACGAGGTACCGGGCGCGGCGCCGCGCAGCGCCTCCACGACGGCCAGCGCGACGGTCCGCTCCAGGGGGCTGACCTCGACGATCCGGCCGCCGCGGTGCAGATCGACGACGGCCGCGCCGTTCGCGCAGATCGCCAGGCCGTGTCCATGCACATGGTCGCTGACCACGCCCATCCAGCGGGCCGGGCGGCCGGTGACGAAGAACACCTCGATGCCGGCCCGCTCCGCGGCGGCGAGCGCGGCGATCGTCCGGTCGGAGACCGTCTTGTCGTCGTGCAGCAGCGTGCCGTCGAGGTCGGTGGCGATCAGCCGGGGCGCAACGGCCGTATCGGGGCCCCGGGATGGTGTGGCGGAGGCATCAGTCACGGGGCCATCTTCCCGTACCGCCGTGCACAGGCGTGCGGTGGGTTGCGCGCATGAGCCCCGGTGTCGGCCGGGTGGGGCCCGTAGTGGAGCGCACCGCCGCCGCAGCGGATGGTCCGCCGCCTCCGGACGGCCGTACGCTCGGGGGCATGCGACTGAGCACCGTGATACTCCCTGTCCGCCGTTGGTCCGAAGGCGGGCGGGAGGTGTGGCAGCGCGCCGAGGAACTGGGTTTCCGCGCCGCGTACACCTATGACCACCTCTCGTGGCGCAGCTTCCGCGATCAGGCCTGGTTCGGCGCCCTGCCGACGCTGACCGCGGCCGCGGCAGCCACCACCCGGCTGCGCCTGGGCACCCTCGTCACCTCGCCGAACTTCCGGCACCCGGTCACGCTCGCCAAGGAACTGATCTCCCTGGACGACATCAGCGGCGGCCGGATCACCCTGGGCATCGGCGCCGGCGGCAACGGCTTCGACGCCACCGCGCTGGGCCAGGACCCCTGGGAGCCGCGGGAACGGGCCGACCGTTTCGCCGAGTTCGTCGGGCTGCTGGACCGGATGCTGACCCAGGACGTCGTCTCCTACCGGGGCGAGCACTACTCCGCGCACGAGGTGCGCAACATCCCCGGCTGTGTGCAGCGGCCGCGGCTGCCGTTCGCGGTGGCGGCCACCGGGCCGCGCGGGCTGAAGCTGGCGGCCCGCTACGGTCAGGCCTGGGTGACGACGGGCGATCCCAAGGTCTCCAACGGGGGCGGTACGCCCGACGAGTCGCGCGAGGCGATCCGCGGGCAGCTCGAACGGCTCGGGAAGGCCTGCGCCGACCAGGGCCGGGACCTCGCCGAGCTGCGGAAGATCATGCTGACCGGCTTCACCCCGGACCGTCCGCTGGACTCCGTGGACGCGTTCGTCGACTTCGCCGGACGCCATGCCGAGCTGGGCATCGACGAGCTGGTCCTGCACTGGCCGATCGCCGATTCGGTCTTCGAGGCCGATCCCGCGGTCTTCGAGCGGATCGCCACGGAGGGGCTGGCGCAGCTGGGGCCGGCCCGGTAGAAGGGGAGCTGGGGGCGGCCGGCAGACGGGGCTTCTCCGGGAGCCGGCCCGCCCCTCGGCGTACGGGGACGGGCCGCTCCGACGCGCCCGGTGGTCTCCTGGCCCGGGCTTTACTCCGCATATAGCTGCGAAGAGGGAGAATCGGGGCAGCGGCGCAGTGCGGTACGCGGCGCGCGGTGCGAAAGACGGCGCGCGAGCGGGTCGGCGCACTGCGCGAAATGCGGCGTGTGGAGGAGCCATGGCACAGACCCGATTCGCCCCGGACCGCGGGCTGACCTCGCGCATGGTCACGACGATGTTCTTCATCGGACTGCTGTACGTGGTGGTCGTCGGCGTGCTGGTGGTGCTGCTCAAGGGCGCCTGGGTGGTGGTGTTGCTGATCGCCGGTGCCCTGTTCGTCGCACAGTTCTGGTACAGCGACCGGATCGCGGCGTTCAGCATGGGGGCCCGTGAGGTCACGCCGGAGCAGGCCCCCGAACTGCACGGCGCCGTCGACCGGCTGTGTGCGCTGGCCGATATGCCCAAGCCCCGGGTCGCGATCGCCGAGTCGGATGTGCCGAACGCGTTCGCCACCGGCCGCAACCAGAAGAATTCGATGGTCTGCGCCACGACCGGGCTGCTCCGGCGGCTGGAGCCGGAGGAGCTGGAGGGCGTGCTGGCCCATGAGCTCTCGCATGTCGCGCACCGCGATGTCGCGGTGATGACCATCGCCTCGTTCCTCGGCGTGCTGGCCGGGATCATCACCCGCGCCGCCCTGTGGAGCGGGGTCGGCCGCAACAACCGTGACCAGAACGCGGCCATCGCCGTGCTCATCGTCACCGCCGTCAGCGTGGTCGTCTACGCGATCAGCTTCCTGCTGACCCGGCTGCTGTCCCGTTACCGCGAGCTGTCCGCCGACCGGGCCGCCGCGCTGCTGACCGGCCGCCCGTCGGCGTTGGCCGCCGCGCTGACCAAGGTCACCGGCCAGATCGCGCGGATCCCGACCGAAGACCTGCGCAAGGCGCAGCCGTTCAACGCCTTCTACTTCGCCCCGGCGTTCAACAAGGAGAGCTTCAGCACGCTGCTGTCCTCGCACCCGACGCTGGAGCAGCGGCTGGACCAGCTGGGCCGGATCGCGACGGAGCTGGGACGGCCGTGACGCACGATGCCGCCCGTAACGAGCAAGGAGTACCTCGCGCATGGGATTTCTGGACGCCCTCCTCGGCCGCAGCAAGCCGGTACGCCCCGATCTCGACCAGCTCTTCGCGCTGCCGTCCGCGGCGGTGACGCTCCAGGCCGCGGCCGGATTTGAGCCCACCGGCCTGGGGTCGGTGTGCTTCGCGAGCGTCGAGGGCGGGGCGTTCTCGCGCATCCAGGAGGACGCACGGTCCCTGCTGGACGGCTCGGTGGAGTTCTCCCAGGACGCGTACGGCTACTCGTGGCTGCTCGCGCGGCATCCGGCGGAGGACGTGGCGGGCCTGGTCAATGACCTGCACGCGGTCAACACCTCGCTGGAGGAGGCGGGTTTCGGCCCGCAGCTGCTGTGTTCGCTGCTCGGCTTCCGCGATGAACGGCAGCGGCCGCTGGCGCTGGTCTACCTCTACAAGCGCGGCACGTTCTACCCCTTCGCCCCCAAGGCGGGCGCCGGCGAGAAGCGCGACAACCCGCTCGAACTGCAGGTGCGGGCGATGCTCGGGAACGACCTGACGATCGAGCAGGACCTGTCGCGGTGGTTTCCGGTGTGGGGGGCGCCGGGGCTCTGAGGCCGGGCGGGGCGGCGGGCTCACGGGGGTGCGGGCTCACGGGGGTGCGGGCTCACGGGGGTGCGGGCTCACGGGGGTGCGGGCTTCGGCCCCGGGGGCTGTGGAAGCCTCTCGGCTCCACGGGGGCTCAGCTCGGGAAGCGGAGGTATGCGGCCGGTACCCGGTCGGTGAGCCAGACGCCGTTGGCGCTGACCTGGAAGACATGGCCCGCCCGGTGCATCGCGGACGCATCGACGGTCAGCACCACGGGCCTGCCGCGCCGCGCGCCCACTCGGGTCGCGGTCTCCCGGTCGGGCGAGAGATGGACGGCGTGCCGCGACATCGGCCGCAGTCCCTCGGCCCGAATGGCGGCCAGCCGGCGGCCCACCGTGCCGTGGAAGAGCCGGTCGGGCGGTACGGCCGGCTCCAGATCGAGCTCGACCCGCACGGAGTGGCCCTGGTTTGCACGGATCCGGTCGCCCTCGATGGCGTAGCGCTGCTTGTCGTTGCCGGCGACCACCTGCTCCAACTCCGCCCGGGAGAACAGGAATCCATCCTGCGCGGCCGCCGTAACGAGCGCGTCCACGGGCACCCAGCCCTGGGCGTCGAGGGTGATGCCGATCCGTTCCGGTGCATGGCGCAGATGCTTCGCCAGGTACTTCGAGAGGCGCACGGAGCGCTGGCTGTCCATGCCTCCAGGGTGCCGCGCGGCGTGTCCGGTGGCATCTGAATTGCGGGTCGGAGGGCATGGGGGCGGTGGACAACTGGGACGGTGGCCAGGTGGCCAGGTGGCCAGGTGGCCAGGTGGCCAGGTGGCCAGGTGGCCCGGGGGCCCGGCGGCCCGGGGGCCGCCGGGTCCGGCGGGTGGCCGTTGTGCGTCAGTGCCCTTCAGGCTGGGCTTCGTCGGGGTGGCGGCTTTCCGCCTGCGGTCGGCCTTCCGCCGGTGGACCGGCTTCCTCGTGCTGCCGCCGCGCAAGTTCGCCTGCTTTTCTCGCCTTTGCGCTGTTCACTTCTTCGGCCGCCCATCGCGCCCACTCCTCCTGGGTCGCCGACATGCGCAGGCCGTACTCCAGCGCGATCCGTCCGTAGACCGAAATCATTTCCTCGTCCCACTGGGCGGTCTCTTCGAGGTGCTCGAGTTCGGCGCGGGTGCGCGCGGCGCGCTCGGCCTGATGCAGGAGGTACGTCTGCGCCTCCAGCGGCGTGACGATGCCGAGGAAGAAGGTGCGCAGCAGGCCGTCATGGCGCTGCTGTCCCGTGGGCTCGACCTCGATGAGCCAGTGGCGCAGCTCCGCCAGGCCGTCATCGGTGATCGCGTACTCCTTGCGGCCGCGCGGGCCGTGGGCGGCGATTTCGACGAGACCGGCGGTCGTGAGCTTGGTGAGCTCGCCGTAGACCTGACTCTGTGTGGCCGGCCAGACATTCGACAGCGACACGTTGAACAGCTTCATCAGGTCGTAGCCGCTCGCCGGGGATTCGGCCAGCAGGCCCAGCACGGCATGTTTCAGGCTCATGGTCCTGACTTTACCTTCCACTGTTGACATGTCAAAGGTGGAGCTTCTATGTTCGACATGTCGAGATTGGAATGTGCCGCGAGGCGGCGGCTCGTCGGTGCGTCGAGCGCCGGCGGGGGCGGGTGACGAGGGGGAACCATGAACTATCTGCGGAGCTTCATTCCTTGGCTGGTCTTCGCGGGGGTGTCCTCGGCCGGCTGGCAGTGGGGTGCGCTCGCCGGTCTGGTGACAGCCGTCGTGCTGCTCCTCGCCGACCGTGCGGCGGGCCTCTCGCTCGACTACCGACTGCTGGAGTACGGCACGCTCGTGTTCTTCGCGGCCCTCGGAATGCTGGCCTTCCTCCAGCCCGACAGCGGCCTCAAGAACTACGGCAGCGCCCTCTCGATGGGCTGGCTGGCGCTGATCGCCTGGGTGTCGATAGCCGTGCGACGGCCCTTCACCTTGGGGATCGCGCGCCGGATGGCTCCGCCGGAGGTCTGGGACACACAGCTGTTCCGCCGTATCAATGTCGTGCTCACCGCCGCCTGGGCGCTGTCCTTCACTCTCACCGCGATCGCCCAGACCGTCGTCTCCGCCCTTGGGTGGAGCGTGGCCCTCTCGATCCTCATCCAGATCGCCGGATTCATCCTTCCCGCCCGCTTCACCGCCGCCTATCCGGAACGGGCCCGTGCCCGCTTCATGCAGGAGTCCGGCACGCGGGCCGACATCCAGGGAGGCCTGGCCTCATGACCACCACACCCCCGACCACCGCATCCGCATCCGACGCTCTTCCGCCGCACATGGCCGGCAACTTCGCCCCGGTGACGGATGAGCTGACCGCCTACGACCTCCCGGTCACGGGCACGATCCCGCCCGAGCTCACCGGCTGGTTCCTGCGCAACGGCCCCAACCCGCGGGACGCCGCCAGCCCGCACTGGTTCTTCGGCGACGGCATGGTCCACGGCCTGCGCCTGGAGGGCGGCCGGGCCGTCTCCTACCGCAACCGCTGGGTGCGCACCTCCACCTTCACCGAGGGCGCGCAGGCGGTGGACGCACAGGGCCGCCGGAATCTGGCGGCGGGCGTGGCCAACACCCATGTCGTCCGCCATGCCGGACGCACCCTCGCCCTGGTCGAGTCGTCGTTCCCCTACGAGATCGACTGCCGCCCCGGCCATGAGCTGGAGACCATCGGTGTCCATGACTTCGGGGGCCGGCTCACCACGGCCATGACCGCCCACCCGAAGACCTGTCCGGTGACCGGTGAGCTGCACTTCTTCGGATACGGCGGCCCCACCCCGCCCTTTCTCACCTACCACCGTGCCGATGCCTCAGGGGAGTTGGTGCTCAGCCGCCCCATCGATGTTCCGGGGCCGACGATGATGCACGACTTCCATCTCACCGCGAGCCATGTCGTCTTCATGGACCTCCCGGTGGTCTTCGACCGTAGCCACCCCGGCATGCCGTACCGCTGGGACCCGGAGTACGGTGCCCGGCTCGGTGTGCTGCGCCGCGACGATCCCCATGGTGAGGTCCGCTGGCTGCCCATCGACCCCTGCTATGTCTTCCATGCCCTGAACGCTCACGACGAGGGCGACCAGCGCATCGTTCTCCATGTGGCCCGCTACGCCGAATTCGGCGGCGCGAGCCCGGCCCATCTCTGGCGCTGGACGATCGATCTCGCCACCGGCACCGTCGCCGAGGAACAACTCGACGACCGCTTCTGCGAGTTCCCCAGGGTGGACGACCGCCTCGCCGGGCAACCGGCCCGCTTCGGCCATGCCACCACCGCAGAGCTGCCGGGCAGCGGTCCGATACCCGGCGCCCTGCTCCGCTACGACCTGCAGACGGGTGCGGTCGTCCGGCATGACTTCGGTCCGGGGCGCACTCCGGGCGAGGCGGTCTTCGCCCCGGCCGATGACCGCCCGGGAGGGCCCGGCTGGCTGATCACCTATGTCTACGACGCGTCCACCGACACCAGCGATCTCGTCGTACTGGACACGGAGGACATATCCGCCGACCCGGTCGCCACGGTCCATCTACCCCAGCGGGTGCCCTACGGATTCCACGGCAACTGGCTGCCGGATCCTGCCAGTTGACGTCACTGAAGGGTGCGGCGGGCCCGCGCCCGCCTGAACCTTGACAACTCAAAAGGGATACGACGGCCTGGGCGGGCTGCGGGCTGCGGGCTGCGGGCTGCGGGCTGCGGGCGGTACGGGAGCGCGGCCGGGTGGTCATGCTGCGGGCGGGGTTCAGGGCCGCCCGTCCGGGTGACCCCGGCCGTCCTCCTCGGCGGACAGGCAGTCCGCCCGGCGGCCGCCGGCCGTACCGGCTGCCGCGGCCGCCGGTGCGGGCCTGCTTCCGCCCACCGATGCGGGCCCGGTTCGGCCCGACGGTGCGGGCCTGCTTCCGCCCGCCGCCAGGGCGTCCATCGTGCGGGCCTGGACCTCCCGATGCGCTGCGGCGGCGATGAAGTCGGCCGCGTTCTCCGGGCCCACCAGGGCCCGTACGGCCCGTACGGCGTCGGCGGGGAGCAGCACCTCCTCGGAAACTGCCGCTGGGTCGGTCTCGGGGCGGGGGTCCGAGACCGGCTCCACGGCTGCCACCCCTTCGGTCGGCTTTCGCGTCTCCCCGGGCCGTGTGTCGCTGAGGTGATGGCGCAGGTACCGGGTGGCCAGGGTGCGCATGGCGCGGGCGAGTTCGGCGTCGATGGTCTGCTGGGCCAGTGGGCGCAGCCGGCGTACCAGGGCGGCGGCCTCCGCTGCCTCGGCCCCGGTGGGCGGATGGTCCAGGAACGGCTGGAAGACGTGCTCGGTGGTGAAGTCCAGGAAGCGGGCGGCGATGTGCTCGACCTGGCCGCGCACCTCCCGCAGATGGCCGGAGATCGCCCGGAGTGGGACGCCGGCCGAGTGCAGTTCGGCCGCGACGGCGAGTTCCTGCGGGCTGGGGACCAGGAACTCGTCGTCCCGGCCGGGGACCCGTTCCAGGACGCCCAGTGCGACCGCCTCGGCGATCGCCGTCTCGTCGGAGGTGCCCCCGAAGGCGGCGTCCAGTTCGGTGCGGGAGAGGCGGGAGGGCTCCTCGTCGGTCCACGGCCCGTCGATCTCGGCGACCAGGCCCAGGACCCCGCCGAGGTCGAGGCCCGCGTCCCAGGCCTGGAGGAGTTCCTTGATGCTGGCCAGGGTGTAGCCGCGGTCGAGCAGACCGGCTATCTGGCGCAGTCGGGTCAGATGGCGCTCGCCGTAGACATTGGCCCGGCCCCGGCGTTCCGGGCGGGGGAGCAGCCCACGGTCCTGATAGGCACGGATGGTGCGGACCGTGGCGCCGCTGAGGTGAGCCAGGTCCTCGATGCGGTATTCGGCCGGCGGCGGCTGCTCGGTCACTACGGTTGCTCCTCACCCATGGCCGCGCGTTACGAGAGGGCCGCTCGGCCCACCGCACCCGCCGCGGCCCGCGCGGCCGGGGAGGACGCCAGATAGGCGACGGCCGTGCGCAGCGACCCTTCCTGCGAGGGATGGTACGACCGCCGCAGATACCGCGGTATCGCCGCTCCCAGCTCACGCCAGGTGGGCAGCAGCCCTTTGCGGACGGCCTGGTGGTGCGCGCGCAGGGAGTAGCGGGAGCGGGCGGCGAGCTGTGGGTCGTGCCGCAGGAGGTAGGCCGCGCCCCAGCCCCACAGGTAGAGCAGCACGGGGGCGGTCACAGCCATGCCCAGGGCACGGCGGAGATAACGGCCGGGGTCCGCACCGCCGGTGTGCTGGTACATGTCGAAGGCGACCGCGCGGTGCTCGACCTCCTCCGCACCGTGCCAGCGCAGCAGATCGAGCATGACCGGGTCGGATCCGGCGCGGTCGAGGCCCTCGGCGTCCAGCACCCAGTCGCCGAGCACCGCGGTGAACTGCTCGATGGCGGCGATGAGGGAGAGCCGGAAGCGCAGCCACTCCTGGCCGGTGACCGGGATGCCGAAGGGCGGCTGCTCGCCCAGGAGGCGGGCGAAGAGGAAGTCGATGCGCCGGGTGTAGGGAGCGGTGTCCAGGCCCTGGTGGGCCAGGTGGTCGAGCACGGTGGAGTGCTGGACGCTGTGGGTGGCCTCCTGGCCCATGAAGCCCTTGACGTCCGTGCGGAGTTGCTCGTCGCGGACCAGCGGCAGGGCTTCCTTGAAGACCTTGACGAACCATCGTTCGCCCGCCGGCAGCAGCAGATGCAGCACATTGATGACGTGGGTGGCGGTGGGCTCGTCCGGTATCCACAGCAGCGGCGTGGCATGCCAGTCGAACGAGACCCGGCGTGGCGCGATCGGCTGGGGCTCCTGGGGGTGCGACGGGAGGTGCGGGGTGCTCATGCGCGGCTCCTGAGGTGCGCGGTTCTCCGGTTCTCGGCGGGGCGGGGCCCCGGGCCGGACGGAAGCTGCTTCGGCCCGGCCCGGGAGGCGCGCCGTGTGCGGCGGATACCCGACGGGCGCCCGGCCCGCGGATACCCGATGGGCGCCCGGCCCTCCAGCCGAGCCCGTAGGGCGCTACAGCCGGGGCTCGTAGCGGGCGAAGGCGCGCAGCACGCGCGGGGCGAAGCGGGACAGCAGACGGGCGCCGCGTGCTTCGGGGGTGACCGGCACCACCGCCTGGTTGTGGACCACCGCACGCAGGATGGCGTCGGCGACCTTCTCCGGCGGGTAGTTGCGCATCCGGTACCTCCGCGCGGCCGAGTCCTGGCGGCGCTTCTCCTCCTCGGCCGGGACTCCGGTGAAGCGGGCGGTGTTCGTGATGGCGGTGTTGACCAGCCCGGGGCAGATGGCTGTGACGCCGATGCCCTGCTCTGCCAGTTCGGCGCGCAGACACTCGCTGAGCATCAGGACGGCCGCCTTGGAGGTGCTGTAGGCGGGCAGCAGCTTCGACGGCAGGAAGGCGGCGGCCGAGGCGGTGTTGACGATATGGCCGCCCTGCCCGCGGTCCGCCATCCGCCTGCCGAAGATCCGGCAGCCGTGGATGACCCCCCAGAGGTTGACGTCCAGGACCTTCTTCCAGTCCTCGGTGGTGGTCTGAAGGAAGGAACCGGCCAGCCCGATACCGGCGTTGTTCACCAGCACATCGACGGTGCCGTACTCCGCGTCGACCCGGTCGGCCAGCTTCTCCATCGCCGTCTCGTCCGCGACATCGACCACCTCCGCCCAGGCCTGGGGTGCGCCGATCAGCCGGGACATGTCCGCGGTCCGTGCCGCGCCCTCGGCGTCCCGGTCGACGGCGATGATCCGCGCACCGGCCTCCGCGAAGGCGAACGCGGTCGCCCGGCCGATGCCGCTGGCCGCGCCGGTCACCAGCACCAGCTGCCCGCCGAACCGGTCGGCGTGCGGGCCGGACGCCACGACCCGCTTCGCCGGATCGCCCTCCTCCTTGGCGTCGACGAACCCACCGATCCAGGAGACGAGCTGGTCGGGGCGGGTGCGCGGGACCCAGTGCTTGGCCGGGAGGGTGCGGCGCACCAGCTGGGGCGCCCACTCCTCCAGGTCGTCGTAGAGCCGCTCGGAGAGGAAGGCGTCGCCGGTGGGGGTGATCAGCTGGACCGGGCAGTGCGCATAGGCGTCGTTGCGCGGGCGGCGGAGCCGGGGGAGCACATTGTCGCGGTAGAGCCAGGCGCCGTGAGCCGCGTCCCTCGGCAGCGAGGCGGTGGGGTAGTCCCCGCCCGGCACCTTCTCCATCCGCTCCAGGATCCGCGGCCAGTGCTTGCCGAGCGGGCCCCTCCACGCCAGCTCGGGCAGCACGGGGGTGTGCAGCATGCCGACGTACCAGGACTTGGCGCTCTGATGGAGCAGCTGGGCGGCGCGCCGGGGGGTGGGGCGCGTCATCCGCTTCTTGATCCAGTGGCCGAAGTGGTCCAGGGACGGGCCCGACAGGGAGGTGAAGGAGGCGATCCGGCCCTCCGTACGCGGCACGGTGGCGAACTCCCAGCCCTGTACGGAGCCCCAGTCATGGCCGACGAGATGGACCGGGCGGCCGGGGCTGACGGCGTCGGCGACCGCCAGGAAGTCGTCCGTCAGCTTTTCCAGGGTGAAGCCGCCCCGCAGCGGCCGCGGGGCGGTGGACCGGCCGCAGCCCCGGACGTCGTAGAGCACCACATGGAAGCGGTCGGCCAGTCCGCGGGCGACCTCGGACCACACCTCCTTGCTGTCGGGATAGCCGTGCACCAGCAGCACCGTGGGTTGTTCCGGATCCCCCAGCTCCGCGACACACAGCTCGATACCGCCGGTCCGCACCCAGCGCTCCCGCGCCCCTACGAGCCCGGCCCCGTCACGCGCCCCGTCCCCCTGCCCCTGGCTCAACTCCTGCCCCCAGGCCGCCGCCCGCCGCCCGGCCCGCTTTCCCCGCCCATTCCCCTGCTCCCGCCCATGTCCATCCCCCTGCTCCCCTCCACGTTCCCTGTTCACGCGGCCCTCTCCTCCCGCCCGCGCCGCACATGCGGCAGATCGTCGTCCAGCCAAAAGGCGCTCTCCTGCGGGTCCCGCGAGTCCGTGACGACCAGGATTTCCTCGAACTTCGCGCCCGTACCCCGGAATCCGAGGTGGGGTTCGACCGCCCACAGCCCCGGCGCCGGCGGGTGGTCGGAGAAGGTGTACGGGCTCCACAGCGGGGACCAGCCGTCACGGTGGCCGCGCAGCGCATCGGAGGCGAGGCCCTTGAGGGCGTGGACGCCGAACCCGAAGAGGGTGGGCGACCAGCGGCGCTGCCCGACCCGGTCGATCTTGTGCGCGATCACCCCGAAGGGGTAGGCACGGTGGCGGTTGGCATAGCCCTGCCGCACCATCAGCCGGTCGACATCCTCGTAGATCTCCCGCAGCGACCGCCGCTCGCGCACCTCGCGCAGGATCAGCTCCCGGTGTGCTCCGAGGTCGGCGAGCAGCCGGTCGTGCACGGGGTTGAGGCCCAGACAGCCCGAGTAGCCGATATCGGCGGTGAATCCCCGGTGGATCGGTGCCATGTCGAGGATGAAGGGCATCCCCGGCTCCAGCGCACGGTCGGTGGGAAAGAACTGCAGCGGCACGCGGAAGTTGACGAAGGCGGTGCGGTCGCCGAACCACGCGAACGGCAGATGGAACCAGTCCCGTACGCCGCGCTCACGCAGCCACTCGCGCTGCATCCGCGCCGCCGTCCGCTCGGTGACCCCGGGCCTGAGCTGTGCGGCCACCGCCTCCGCGCAGGCATAGGCGAGCCGCTGGACCTCTCTGAACCCCCTTAGCCCGGCGCTGTGTTCTCCGGCTCCTGATGAGGTCGCTGTGGTCACTGAGGCCATCGCCAACCGTCCCGTCCCTGAGCAGTGCATCGCGGTACGTGCTCGTAACTTGACACCGATGAATGTGACAATGACCGGCGGCTGCGTCAAGAGGGGGTGGGCGCGCGGTCTCCGCGCCCCCGAGGCCGGGGCAGCTCACAGAAGGAGACCCCTACGGGCACGTAATACCGCAGGGGGAGGAACATCCCATCGTCTGGGGTGACGACCTGTGTGGCGGACGCCACTACCGTCGATGCCGTGACTGTGATCGTGACCGAAAGCCTGAGCAAGCGGTTCCCGCGGGTGACCGCCTTGGACCGGCTCTCCGTTGACATCGCCCCCGGCGTAACGGGCCTGGTGGGTGCCAACGGTGCCGGCAAGTCCACCCTGATCAAGATCCTTCTGGGACTTGCACCGGCCACCGAAGGGAGTGCGCATGTCCTCGGCCTGGACGTGACCAAGGACGGCAGCACCATCCGTGAGCGGGTCGGCTACATGCCCGAGCACGACTGCCTGCCGCCGGACGTCTCGGCCACCGAATTCGTCGTGCACATGGCCCGGATGTCCGGCCTGCCGCCGACCGCCGCCCGCGAGCGCACCGCGGACACCCTGCGCCACGTCGGCCTCTACGAGGAGCGATACCGCCCCATCGGCGGCTATTCGACCGGCATGAAGCAGCGGGTGAAACTGGCCCAGGCGCTGGTCCACGACCCGCAGCTGGTGTTCCTCGACGAGCCCACCAACGGCCTCGATCCCGCCGGGCGGGACGAGATGCTCGGTCTGATCCAGCGCGTCCACCGCGACTTCGGGATCTCCGTCCTGGTGACCTCCCACCTCCTCGGCGAGCTGGAGCGCACCTGTGACCACGTCGTCGTCATCGACGGCGGCAAACTGCTGCGCTCCTCCTCCACCGATGAGTTCACGCAGGTCACGGCCTCGCTGGCGATCGAGGTCACGGACACCGACGCCCAGCCGGACGGCACCGGAGCACTGCGCGCGGCCCTGGAAGGCGCCGGCGTCGCGGTGACCACCGCCGCCGGCGGCGCCGAGAGCCTCGCGTCCTCCGGCCACCTCCTGTACGTCGAGGCGGCCGGCGAGGAGACCTACGACCTGGTGCGGGACACCGTCGCCGGGCTCGGCCTCGGCCTGGTCCGGATGGAACAGCGCCGCCACCAGATCGCCGAGGTCTTCCGTGACGCGGACGCGGCGCAGGCCACCCCCGCCCCCGCAGGCGCCCCGCGCGCCCCGTATGCCACCCAGGACGGAGGCGCCCACGATGTCGCCTGAGCCCATGACGTCCGAGTCAGCGACGTCCGTATCCGGCGCGCCGGGCAGCGCCTATATCCACAACATCGGCTACCGCCACTACGACGGCCCCCGTCTGGGCCGCGCCTATGCCCGCCGGTCGCTCTTCTCGCAGAGCCTGCGCGGCGCCTACGGTCTGGGCCGTTCGGCCAAGAGCAAGGTGCTGCCGATGCTGCTCTTCGTCGTGATGTGCCTGCCCGCCGTGATCATGGTCGCGGTGGCGGTGTTCACCAAGGCCGGAAAGCTCCCGGTCGGCTACTCCGGCTACGCCGTCTACCTCCAGGCCGTCATCGGCCTCTACCTGGCGTCCCAGGCTCCGCAGTCGGTCTCCCGCGATCTGCGCTTCCGTTCCATACCGCTGTACTTCTCCCGCCCCATCGAGCGGGTCGACTACGTGGCGTCGAAGTTCGCGGCCCTGTCGGCCGCCCTGCTCGCCCTCAATACCGCCCCCCTGCTGGTCCTCTACATCGGAGCGCTGCTGGCGAAGATGGACTTCGTCGACCAGACCAAGGGGCTGGCCCAGGGGCTGGTCTCCGTGGTGCTGCTCTCGCTGCTGTTCGCCGGGATAGGCCTGGTCGTCTCCGCGGCCACCCCGCGCCGCGGCTTCGGTGTCGCCGCCGTGATCGCCGTCCTCACCATTCCGTACGGCGCGGTGAGCGCCCTCCAGGGGATCGCCTACGTCCAGGGCAACGAGTCCGCCGTCGGCTGGCTGGGGCTGTTCTCCCCGATCACCCTGATCGACGGGGTGCAGTCGGTGTTCCTCGGCGGCACCAGCTCCTTCCCCGACACCGTGACCCCCTCGACCGGCATCGGACTGGTCTATCTCCTCGTCACGCTCTCGGTCATCGCCGGCTGCTATGCCCTGCTGCTGCGCCGCTACCGGAAGGCCGGCCTGTGACGCCCGCCCGCCGCCGGCTGCTGCCGGGCGGCGCCCCCAGCCCCCTCACGACCCCCCGAAGGAATGGGCCGCGCCCATGACGCATCTGACCATCGACCATGTCTCGCGCTGGTTCGGCAACGTCGTCGCCGTCAACGACATCACGATGTCCATCGGCCCCGGCGTGACCGGCCTGCTCGGCCCCAACGGCGCCGGCAAGTCCACCCTGATCAACATGATGGGCGGCTTCCTCGCCCCCTCCAACGGATCCGTCACCCTCGACGGCACGACGATCTGGCGCAACGCCGGCATCTACCGCCACATCGGCATCGTTCCGGAGCGCGAGGCGATGTACGACTTCCTCACGGGACGCGAATTCGTCCTCGCCAACGCCGAGTTGCACGGTCTGGGCCGGACCGAGGCGGCCAGGGCGCTGGCCACCGTCGAGATGGAGTACGCCCAGGACCGCAAGATCTCGACCTACAGCAAGGGCATGCGGCAGCGGGTGAAGATGGCCTCCGCGCTGGTGCACGACCCGTCCGTGCTGCTGCTCGACGAGCCGTTCAACGGCATGGACCCGCGCCAGCGGATGCAGCTGATGGAGCTGCTGCGGCAGATGGGCGACCAGGGCCGTACGGTCCTGTTCTCCTCGCACATCCTCGAAGAGGTCGAGCAACTCGCCTCGCACATCGAGGTGGTGGTGGCCGGACGGCACGCCGCGTCCGGCGACTTCCGCAAGATCCGCCGGTTGATGACGGACCGCCCGCACCGCTACCTCGTCCGGTCCGACAACGACCGGGCGCTGGCCGGTGCCCTGATCGCCGACCCCTCGACGGCCGGGATCGAGGTGGATCTCGCCGAAGGCGCCCTGCGCGTCCAGGCGGTCGACTTCGGGCGCTTCACCGAACTCCTGCCGCGGGTCGCCCGCGACCACGGCATCCGCCTGCTGACGGTCTCCCCCTCCGACGAGTCGCTGGAATCCGTCTTCTCCTATCTCGTAGCGGCCTGAGGCCGGAAAGGAGCCCTGACGCATGTCCACGACCACCCCGGCGGCCCCGCCCGCGCCCCCGCGTGCGCCCAAGGCCGCACTGTTCCACCCGACCGTCGCCCGCCTCACCTACCGCGCCCTGCTCGGCCGGCGGCGGGCCCTGATCCTCTTCGCCCTGCCCACCCTGCTGGTGGTGCTCGCCATCGCCGTCCGTGCCCTGGCCAACGCGGACGACGCCACCGCCGGCGGCATCCTGGGCGGCTTCGCGCTGGGCACGATGGTGCCGCTGATCGGCGTCATCGCCGGTACGGGCGCGATAGGCCCGGAGATCGACGACGGCTCGGTGGTCTACGTCCTGGCGAAGCCGGTGCCCCGGTCGACGATCATCTTCACCAAACTCTTCGTCGCGATCGGTGTCACGGTCGCCTTCTCCGCCCTGCCCGTCCTGTTCGCAGGCTTCCTCCTCAACGGCAACAGCCAGCAGATGGCGGTGGGGTACGCCGTGGCGGCGGCGATCGCCTCGGTCGCCTACAGCGCCCTCTTCCTCCTCTTCGGCACGATCACCCGGCACGCCGTGGTGTTCGGCCTGGTCTACGCCCTGGTCTGGGAAGCGCTCATGGGCACGCTCATCCCGGGCGCGAAGACCCTCAGCGTCCAGCAGTGGGCGCTGGCCATCGGTCAGCGGGTGGCCGCCGACGGCGCGATCACCTCGGACGTCCAACTGCCCGTCGCCATCTGCCTGCTGGTCGGCCTCACGGCCGTCGCCACCTGGTACGCCGGCCGCCGCCTGAAGGCGCTCACCCTGGCGGGCGAGGAGTAACGCCCTCCGGACGGCCGGGCCCGCGGGGCGGCAGGGCGGAAAACCGTCCCTGCCGCCCCGCGGGCCTGCCGACGCGTCGCGGACCCGGCCACGATCCGCCGGACAGGCTCTAAGACTCCCGGCCCACGGAAGTGAGCGACATGTCCGCATAGCGGTCGCCCGCCACCTGGCCGGCGATAGGAGCTTCAAGTGCACTTGAAGCAAGCGCTTTCACGCCGCGCCTCCCGGGCGGCCGGCCGGGTCAGGACTCTGCTGCCCTGCCCCTGAACCACCACCCCGAGATCACTGTGACGACGGGCCCTGGGCCGCGCCACCGCCCCTCGCCGCGCTCCGCTGACGGTCGTTGAACTCCTGCACGTTCCTCAGATGCTTCTGGTAGTCGGCCGTGAAGCGGGTGTCGCCCGGGGTGACGGTGACGAAGTAGAGCCAGTCGCCGGCGGGCGGCGCCCCGGCCGCCTTCAGCGCGTCCGCCCCGGGACTGTCGATCGGCGTCGGCGGGAGGCCCTGGTTCCGGTAGGTGTTGTACGGGCTGTGGAGCCGGGTGTCGGCGTGGCTGGTGCGGAGCGTGCTGCGGTGCAGCGCGTAATTGAGCGTCGAATCCATCTGCAGCGGCATGTGGTGGGCGAGCCGGTTGGTGATGACGCGGGCGACCTTGCCCATATCGGCCGGGCGGTCCGCCTCGGCCTGCACGATGCTGGCGATGACCACCGTCCGGTAGGAGGAGATGCCGTCGTCGGAGAGGTGCTCTCCCGCGGTGGTGGCCATGTAGGAGAGCAGCGAGGCCGGGGTGGTGTCCGAGCTGACCGGATAGGTCGCCGGGTAGAGATAGCCCTCCGGATTGCCCCGGGCGTCGTCCGGCAGCTCGAGGTGCGCGCGCTTGGCGGCCTTCGCCGTGGAGCCCGCGGGCAGCTTCAGTGCCTTGTCCGCGGCGGCATAGATCTGGCCGGCCCGCTGCCCCTCCGGGACGGTCAGACTCCGCTCGGCCTGCCGCTCGCGCAGCCACCACGCCAGGAGCAGCACCCCGAGGACGAGCAGGACGGACACCCCGCCCACGAGAAGGAGCCGGCCACGACGGGAAGCCCGCGGTCCCGGCCGGCGAACGGTGTGCTGAACGTCGCTCATGGGGGGCACGGTAGGTCACCTTCCTGACCGCGAAGTGGCGACCCCGTAACGCGACGCCGCAGGGCCCCGGCCTCGTCGTCCCCTGCGCCCCGTCCCCCCCCGTATGCGCGACTTCGCACCCCCCTGCCGGTATGCGCGACTTCCCGCTCCCCTCCCCGTATGCGTTACTTCCTGCTCTCCTCCCCGATCCGCCGGTCCCGGCCCGCGCCCGTGCCCAGCAGTGCGAGGCCGGCGCAGACGGCGAGCAGCAGCGCCAGGGGGACGGTCCAGCCGCCGGTGGCCTGGTGGACGGCGCCGAGGACCAGGGGGCCGGCGGCGGCGAGGAGGTAGCCGCCGGTCTGGGCCATGCCGGAGAGCCGGGCGGCGGTGTGGGCGTCGCCGGAGCGCAGCACCATCATCGTCAGGGCCAGCCCCAGCGCACCGCCCTGCCCGACGCCGAGCAGCGCGGCCCACAGCCAGGCGCCGGCCACCGGTGCCAGCAGCAGACCGGTGACGCCGCAGGCCATCAGCGCGGACACCGCCACCCCCAGCAGACGCTGCCGCCGCATCCGCCCCGCGAGCATCGGCACCACGAACGAACCGGCCATCTGCAACAGCGTGCTGAAGGCGAAGACCAGGCCCGCCTCGCCCTTGCCCATGCCGTGGTCGGTGAAGATCGTCGGCATCCAGGCGATGCTCACGTACGCGATCAGCGACTGCGAGCCCATGAAGAGCGTGACCTGCCAGGCCAGCGGGGAATGGCTCAGCTTCGGCCCGGCCGCGGCATGCTGCACCGGGGTGGCCGCGGCCGCGCCGTGCCGGCTGCCCCGCCGCGCGATCAGGACCTGTGGGATCCAGACGACCACGGCGACGGCGGCCAGCAGCGACCAGGAGACCAGCGAACCCTGCCAGCCGCCGAGCGCATGCTCCAGCGGGACCGCGGTGGCGGCCGAAGTGGTCGCCCCCAGGATCATCGCGGTCGAGTACAGCGCCGTCATGCCCGCGGCCCGCTCCGGGAAGTCCCGCTTGATCAGCCCCGGCATCAGCACGTTCAGCAGGGCTATGGCGGACCCCACTACCGCACACCCGGCGAACAGCGCGACCACCGGCGGGGCGATCCGCAGCACGATGCCGCCGCACAGCGCCACCAGCGCCCCGCACAGCACCGCCTCCGTGCCCCACCGCCGCGCCAGCTTCGGCGCGACGAGCGAGCCGAGGCCCATGAAGACCAGCGGGATGGTCGTCACCAGGCTGCCCGTGGTCGCGTTCAGCCGGAAGTGCCGGCCGATCTCACCGAGCAGCGGGGAGACGCCGGCCAGCGCCGCCCGCATGTTGAGCGAGGCGAGCACGATCCCGGCCAGGAGCAGGGCGGGGTGGGCCCGCAGCCGGCGGCGGGCCAGGGCGACCGGCGGTGTCGCGACCAGATCCTCCTCGGCGTCGATCACCGCGGTTCCCCGCTCGGGTGTGCTCGGCATGCGCTGTTCCTCTCCTCCGCTTGTGTGGCTTCCCCGCCCTGGCACAGACATCTGAAGCGCCGCGGCAGCGCGCGGCGAAAAGCGACGAAAGCCTGCTACGCAGCCCGAATATCTGCAGCCCGGACACCTGAGGCTGTGCCACCGAATTCCTGCTGTACCGCCCGAATGCGTAGCCTTCAACGGGCGGACAGCAGGGCTTCCACCGCCCGCTTCGGCCTCTCCAGCAGGGCGCGGGTGGCCCGCTCCGCGGCCTCCGGGTCGCCCGCCGCGATTGCGTCCACGACCGCGCGGTGATCACCGTGCGAGACCCGTGGCATCGCCCGGTCGTCCAGGGCAGTGACCAGCGCCTCCCGCACCGAGCTGCTGAACCAGCCGTAGGTGGCCGTCAGCGCGGCGTTGTGCGCGGCCTCGACGACGGCCATGTGGAAGGCGATGTCGTGATCGGCGTAGAGCTCCAGGTTTTCGGCATGGGGCTGCCCCGCCGCGTCGGCGAAGCCGGCCTGGGCGTCCAGTGCCGCCCGCATCCGTGCGAGGTCGGCGGGCTCATGGCGCAGCGCGGCCAGCCGGGCGGCCTCCGCCTCCAGCGCGATCCGCAGCTCCAAGACGTCGCGGATGCCGGCCCGTTGGACGCCGCGCATGATGTCGCCGGGGTCGGCCGTGGACACGACGAAGGTGCCCTCGCCCTGCCGTGCGCGCAGCATCCCGGCGTGCACCAGCACCCGTACCGCCTCACGGACGGTGTTCCGGCCGACCTGGAGCTGTTCGGCGAGTGCATGCTCGGTGGGGATGCGGGACCCCACCGGCCACTCCCCGGCGGCGAGTTGGGCCCGTAGGGCGTCGACGACGGTGTCCACGAGTGAGCGACGTCCCGCTGCCTGCAGTGCCATGGCCGTTCCGTCCGTGTCGATGAGCTCCGGCGCCACCTCCGGGCGGCGCGGCCAGTTGCCCTGTCATCCTACAACTGACGCCTTCATCGTACACGGAAGCGGCGGCGGCAAGGAAAATCCCTGGTGGAGGCGGGGGTGAGGGGTCCTGCGTGCCCCCTCACCCCCACCCCCTCACAGCCCGATATCCCGCTCCTGGATGTCCGCCAGGGATTCGCGGCGTACGAGGAGGCGGGCATGTCCCGCGGTGACGGCGACGACCGGAGGCCGCCCGACGAGGTTGTAGCCGGAGGCCATCGAGAGCTGATACGCGCCGGCGACGGGGACGGCCAGCAGATCGCCGGGGCGGACGTCGGCGGGCAGCGGCACATCGGCGGCGAGCACATCGCCCGCCTCGCAGTGCCGTCCGACGACGGTGACCGGTTCCGTCGCGGCCGCCGCGTCCCGCCCGACCAGCCGCGGCGCATAGCGCACCCCGTACAGCGCGGGCCGCGGGTTGTCGCTCATCCCGCCGTCCACGGCCACGAAGGTGTGGCCGCCGGTCCGTTTGACCGACAGCACCCGGTAGAGGACGACGCCGGCCGGACCCGCGATGGCGCGGCCGGGTTCGACCGCGAGCCGGGGCACCGGCAGACCGGCCGCCGCGCAGCCGCGGGCCAGTTCCGCGCGGATCCGGGCGCCGAGGGAGGCGAGGTCGAGCGCCGGTTCACCGGGGCGGTAGGCGACGCCGTGGCCGCCGCCGAGGTTCAGCTCGGGCAGGGTGCTGCCGTGCTGCTCGCGGATCCGCGCCAGCAGGCCGATCAGCCGCCGTACGGCCGACAGATACGGCTTGACGGTGGTGATCTGCGAGCCCAAGTGGCAGTGCAGCCCGACCAGTTCGAGGCGTGGCTGGCTGAGCACCCGGGCGATGGCGTGCTGTGCGGAGCCGTCGGCGATCGACAGCCCGAACTTCTGGTCGTCGGTTCCGGTCCGGATCTTGGCGTGCCCGCCGGCGGCGATCCCCGGCACGACCCGGATCAGTACCTTCTGCCGCCCGCCCGCCGGGACCGCGGCGGCCAGCCGGGCGATCTCCGAGGTGTTGTCGAGGGCGATCCGGCCGACGCCGAGCCGCAGTGCGGCCCGCAGGTCGGCCGGGCTCTTGGCGTTGCCGTGCAGCACCATCCGCTCGGGCGGAAAGCCGGTGGTGACGGCCAGTTCCAGTTCGCCGGCGGAGCAGACGTCCAGGCCCAGGCCCTCCTCCTGCACCCAGTGCACCATGGCGCGGCACAGGAACGCCTTGGCCGCGTAGTAGACCTCGGCGTCGGGGAAGGTCCGCAGGTAGGCGCGGCAGCGCCGGCGTATCTCGGCCTCGTCCAGGACGTAGGAGGGGGTGCCGAACCGGTCGGCCACCTCGGTGAGCGGGACGCCGCCCACGGCGAGGTCGTCATGGCCGAGCGGCGTCGTGGACCCGGGCCAGACGGACAACGGCCCTTCGGCGGACGGCCCTTCGACCGACGGCCCGTCGTCGGACGGCGGCCCGTCGTCGGACGACGGCCGGGAAGTGGTGGGCGGCGTGGCGGTGTGCGGCGGGACGGCCACGCCGGTGCCCGCCGGCGCACCGGCAGTCTCTCGTGCGAGCGGGGGCAAGGTGTGGTGACTCATGGCGGTTGCCTCCCTCAGACGGCCCGTAGGTGGTGACCGCGGGACACGTCGGGGACGAACCCCGGATCGACGGTCAGCACCGTCACGCCGACGGGTTCGGCCAGCGCCCGCAGCGCGGCCTCGGAGAGCCTGACCCACGACTGGCCGCCGCCGAGGACCGTGGCGAGCCGCTGGGGCGAGGTGAAGCCGACGGCGGTACGGCCGCCGAGCGGAGTGCGGAACAGGCGGGCCGTGCAGCCCGCGGGGCCCGACCGGACAGGGACGCACAGCAGCCCGGCCGGGACGGGTTCGACAGGCTCGGGATCTTCCGCGTACAGGGGGTGGGACACGGCGTTGCTCCTCGTACAGAACAGCGGCCCCGGACCGGGGGAAGCGCACATGCCGGGGCTCGGCTCTGACGCTATGCCCGGGATCCGGGGTATCCGGCCGGTCACTGACGCGTCATTGACGGGTTACGAGCCCTACTTGACGCGATGCTGCCGCCCGGTGGCCGGTTGTGGGACGGCGGTGACGCAGGGGAACCGCCGGAAGACGGGGCGGCGTCCGGCCCGGCCAGGGTGCCTCGCCTGGTGGACCGCCCCCTTGACCTTGACACTGTGGAAAGCACTCCACTGGAAGGCGTCATGTTCACCATCGGAGATTTCGCCAGGTACGGCCGTGTGTCGGCCCGCATGCTGCGTCATTACGACGCGCTCGGGCTGCTGCGCCCGGCCCGTACCGACCCCGACAGCGGCTACCGCTACTACGAAGCGGCCCAGCTCGCCCGGCTCAACCGCATCATCGCGCTCAAGGACCTCGGCTTCAGCCTCCAGCAGGTGGGGGCGATCCTGGCCGAGGAGGTGAGCGTGCCGGAACTGCGCGGCATGCTGCGGCTGCGGCGGGCGGAGCTGGAAGCGGCGCTGACGGCGGCGGGCGCACGACTGGCCCAGGTCGAGGCGAGGCTCCGGACGATCGAGAGTGAGGGACGCATGTCTGCCGACGATGTGGTGGTCAAGCGCACCGGAACGGTCCTGCTCGCGGAGCTGACCGGAATCGCGGCCGGTTACGGGCCCGAGGACATCGGGCCGGTCATCCAGCCGCTCTACACCGAACTGTGCCGACGCCTGGAGACGGCCGGGGTGACCTCGGCGGGACCCGGGCTGGCGTACTACGAGGACGCACCGGCGACCGCAGCGGGAAGCGAGCCGCCCACGGCAGCAGACGAGCGGAGCGCCGGGCCAGACAGCGGCACGACGCCGTCCCCCGGCAATGAAGCCATCGTCGTCCACGCCGGGATGGTGGTCACCCGGGAAGCCCTGGACAGGGCCGGTCTCCCGGCCGGCGGCAGCGCCGTGACGGCCGGCGCCGACGGACCCGGCTTCGCGATCGTCACCCTCCCCGGCCTCGACTGCGCCGCCACGGTGGTACACCGCGGCCCGATGAGCCGCATCCTGCCCACCGCCCAGAACCTCGCCCACTGGATCGACGCCAACGGCTACCGCTCCGCCGGCTACGCCCGCGAGCTCTACCTGGAGTGCCCACCCGACCAGGAAAAATGGGTCACCGAGCTCCAGGAGCCGGTGGTCCGGGCCTGAGCACGGGCGGGGCCCTTCCAGTTCCCCCGTCGCCCTGGGGTCCGCGCGCCCGTTGCTGCCGGCCGCTCGCCCCCGGCGGTGCAATCCGCCACGCGCTAGCCTCGAATGGTGAAAATCGACGGGAAACCTGACCGAACGGTCCGCGGGGGAGCCGACGGCCACCCCGGCGGCGTCCGCACCGGTTTCGGTGCCCCCGACCGTGGGCCGGCGCGGGCCGTCCGGCTCGGCATCCGTACGCCGCCCGCCGAACTCGTCGCCACCGGCGAGGCGCCGGCGGCGCACCCTGCGGTGGCCTTCACCCGTGCCGTCACCGTGCCGCCCGCCCCCACCCCCCGGGCCCGCCGCTGATGGCCGCCCTGATGGAGCCGCCCCGCCCCGGTCTCCGGAAGCTTCCCCGCAATCCTGTGTTCTGGGTGAAGGAGTGGGTCCGCAGCAGCCCCGGTACGCATATCTGGCTGTTGGTCATCGGCGTCACGAGCCTGGTCATCGCCTCCGCCTCCGAGGGGCTGGGGCAGTTCCTCGTCCACCGCACCAGCAGCAACATCCACGAGCTGAACGAGCATCCGCTGCCGTCGTTGCTGATCAGCGGGTTCTGGATCGAGCGGCCCGAGTCCTTCCTGCTGTACGTGGTGATGTTCGAGCTGTTGCACGCCAACGTGGAGCGCTGGACGGGGACCGCGCGCTGGCTGCTGACCGTCGGCGGTGCGCATATCGCCGCCACCCTTGCCAGCCAGGAACTCGTGCTGCTGGCCATCGAGGGGCACCGGCTGCCGCGGTCGATGACCCATGTGGTCGACATCGGTGTCTCGTACGGGCTGGCGGCGGCCGCCGGGGTGCTGACGTACCGGCTGCGGGCGCCCTGGCGCTACGTCTACTTCGGCGGGGTGCTGGTCTTCTTCGGCATTCCGCTGGTGACCGGTGCCACCTTCACCGACTTCGGCCATGCCATCGCGCTGACCATGGGCTTTGCGGCCTGGCCGCTGACTCCGGCGGCGGCCGCCGAGAAGCTGCCGCAGGAGGGGGCGCAGGGGCCGGAGACTGCCGAACCGGACGGACGGCCACCCGCGGAGTCCGATCCGCCGGGCGGTCAGGAGAAGCCGCGCGGTCAGGAGAAGCCGCGCGGTCAGGGGAGGCCGGACGGTCAGGAGAGGTAGAGCCGCTCCAGCACCACCGCGACGCCGTCCTCCTCGTTGGAGGCGGTGAGTTCGTGCGCGACGGCCTTCAGCTCGTCGTGGGCATTGGCCATCGCCACGCCGTGCGCGGACCAGGCGAACATCGGGATGTCGTTGGGCATATCGCCGAAGGCCAGGGTCTCCTTGGCGGTGACCCCCAGGCGACGGGCGGCCAGCGACAGTCCGGTGGCCTTCGACAGGCCCAGCGGCAGCAGTTCGACGATGCCCTCGCCGGCCACCGTCACCCCCACCAGATCCCCGGCGACCTGACGCGCGGCCAGCGCCAGCGCATCGTCGTCCAGGGTCGGGTGCTGGATGTAGACCTTGTTGAGCGGAGCCCTCCACAGCTCGCCGGGGTCGTCCAGCAGGACGTTCGGCAGCGGGCCCTCCTGGACGCGGTAGCCGGGGGCGACCAGCACCTCGCCCTCCAGGCCGTCCCGGCTCGCCGCCAGATACAGCGGGCCGGTCTCCGCCTCGATCTTGGACAGCGCCAGACCGGCCAGCTGGCGGTCCAGCGTCACCGAGGTCAGCAGCCGGTGCTCACCGGCGTGGTAGACCTGCCCGCCCTGTCCGCACACCGCAAGGCCCTTGTACTCCAGGGCATCGAGGATGTGCCGGGTCCAGGGCACGGCCCGGCCGGTGACGACGATATGCGCCGCGCCCGCCGCGGTGGCCGCGGCGAGCGCCTGGCGGGTGCGCTCGGAGACGGTCTCGTCGTGGCGCAGCAGCGTCCCGTCGAGATCCGTCGCGATGAGCTTGTAGGGCGGCGGAGCAACTGCGCTCACTTGGCGACGGGCTCCAGGATCTCGCGGCCGCCCAGGTAGGGACGGAGCACCTCGGGGACGCGCACCGAGCCGTCCGCCTGCTGGTGGTTCTCGAAGATCGCCACGATGGTGCGCGGTACGGCGCAGAGCGTGCCGTTCAGGGTCGCCAGCGGCGAGACCTTCTGCTTGCCGTCGACGTTCTCGCGCATCCGGACCGAGAGCCGGCGGGCCTGGAACTCATCGCAGTTGGAGGCCGAGGTCAGCTCGCGGTACTTGCCCTGGGTGGGGATCCACGCCTCGCAGTCGAACTTGCGGGAGGCGGAGGCGCCGAGGTCACCGGTGGCGACGTCGATCACCTGGAAGGGCAGCTCCAGACCGGTCAGCCACTGCTTCTCCCAGTCCAGCAGCCGCTGGTGCTCGGCCTGCGCGTCCTCCGGCGTGACGTAGGAGAACATCTCGACCTTGTCGAACTGGTGGACCCGGAAGATGCCGCGGGTGTCCTTGCCGTAGGTGCCGGCCTCGCGGCGGAAGCACGGCGAGAAACCGGCGTAGCGCAGCGGCAGCTTGGCCGCGTCGACGATCTCGTCCATGTGGTACGCGGCGAGCGGGACCTCGGAGGTGCCGACCAGGTAGTAGTCGTCCTTCTCCAGGTGGTAGACGTTCTCCGCGGCCTGGCCGAGGAAGCCGGTGCCCTCCATGGCGCGCGGGCGCACCAGGGCGGGGGTCAGCATCGGCGTGAAACCGGCCGCGGTGGCCTGCGCGATGGCGGCGTTGACGAGGGCGAGCTCCAGCAGCGCGCCGACGCCCGTGAGGTAGTAGAAGCGGGAGCCGGAGACCTTGGCGCCGCGCTCGACGTCGATGGCGCCGAGCAGCTCGCCGATCTCCAGGTGGTCCTTGGGCTCGAAGCCCTCGGCGGTGAAGTCACGGATCGTGCCGTGCGTCTCCAGGACCGTGAAGTCCTCCTCGCCGCCCACCGGGACGTCGGGGTGGACGAGGTTGCCGAGCTTCAGCAGCAGCTGCTGGGTCTCCTCCTTGGCCTCGTCCTGTGCGGCGTCGGCGGCCTTGACGGCGGCGGACAGCTCACCGGCCTTCTTCAGCAGCGCGGCCTTCTCGTCGCCGGAGGCCTTGGGGATGAGCTTGCCGAGCGACTTCTGCTCGGCACGCAGCTCGTCGAAGCGGACGCTGGACGACCTGCGCCGCTCGTCGGCGGAGAGAAGCGCGTCGACGAGCTCGACGTCCTCTCCACGGGCGCGCTGGGATGCGCGCACACGGTCGGGGTCCTCACGGAGCAGGCGAAGGTCAATCACACCCCCAGGCTACCGGGGCCACACCGCGTCACTCGACGCGATATTCCCCGGCGCGGCACTTTGTCCGTTTTGGGGTATTTATTCCGCTTAGGGGTGGAGGTGGGAAAGCGACGGAAAAGGCGTGCGTATTCCGGGGTGCGGAGGTGGCCGGTGCAGATTTCGCGGCGTCCGGGGTGAGGGGTTCGGCGGCGCGGGTGCCTGTGATCCACTGCGTGGGGAGCGGTAGTTGGGCGGGGGCCTCGGGTGGGTGCCGGGCGGGGGTCCGGAGCGCTGTTATCCCCCGGCATTCCTCGGTTGTCCACAGGCGCTGGGGGTTTCTGGATTGTTATCCACAGCCTGTGTGTGAGATCTGTGGAAGTCGGAGGAGGTCATTCCGCTCCCGAAATGCTCAGCTATGGATTCCCCGTACAAACCCCGTTCACGCACTCTTTCGTGTGGGATTGCCTCGCCCTAAAGGATTGATCACCTGAATTGTGCTGACGCTGTCCGACGTGGGGTGCTGTGGAGTGAAGTGCGGTCAGTAGGGCGATTTGTCGACTGTGTCCGGTTCGCATGTCGACTTACCCACAGGTCGAGAACCGGGCCTGTGGATAACTTTGTGGATAACCCACAGCGCTGCCAAAGCCGCAGGTCGTGTGCTCTCGCAGGGTCCGGTGGCCGGGCCCGCGAAGCGGTACGGCGACCGCTCAGCCCCGCCCGTCCAGGCAGCGCGCCAGCCAGTCCGACGCCTCGGTGAACGCCGCGTCCGTCATCTCCCGGCGTACGGTCGGCGGCACCTCGTCCGCCCGCGGGTACGAGCCGAGGAACCGCACCTCGCGGCAGACCCGCTTGAGTCCCATCAGGACCTCGCTGACCCGGCGGTCGGTGAGATGCCCCTCGCAGTCCACCGAGAAGCAGTAGCGGCCGATACCCTCGCCGGTCGGCCGGGACTCGATCCGCATCATGTTCACCCCGCGGCCCGCGTACTCCTGGAGCAGTTCCAGCAGCGCACCGGGGTGGTCCTCGGCCAGCCACAGCACCACCGAGGTCTTGTCCGCGCCGGTGGGCGAGGCGGGCCGGGCCGGGCGGCCCACCAGCACGAAGCGGGTGGCCGCGTTCTGCGCGTCATGGATGTCGGTGACCAGCGGCTCCAGGCCGTAGGTGCCGGCCGCGAACTCGCCCGCGAACGCGCCGTCGTAGCGGCCCTCCTGCACCAGCCGGGCGCCGTCGGCGTTCGAGGCCGCCGACTCCCATACGGCCTCCGGGAGTTGGGCCGCCAGCCACTTGCGCACCTGCGGCTGGGCGACCGGGTGCCCGGTCACCGTCTTCACCTCGCTGAGCGACGTACCGGGGCGCACCAGCAGCGCGAAGGCGATCGGCAGCAGCACCTCGCGGTAGATCATCAGCGGCTCGCCGGAGGCGAGTTCGTCGACGGTGGTGGTCACCCCGCCCTCGACGGAGTTCTCGATCGGCACCAGCGCCGCGGCGGCCTCACCGGCGCGCACCGCGTCCAGGGCGGCCGGCACCGACACCATCGGCACCAGCTCGCGGGTGGCCGCCTCGGGCAGGCTGCGCAGCGCGGCCTCCGTGAAGGTGCCCTCGGGGCCGAGATAGGTATAGCGACTGGCCGACATGGATCAGGACTCCCTCGCGTAACTGCGGGGGCACCCCGCCGATCTACTCCCTGCCCTGCCACGATAACCGGCCCGTCCGGCGGCCGGACCGGACTGCCGGGGCGGGCGGTTTCCGGGACGGGCCGGGTCCGGGGCCGGCTGCGGGTGCGGGGCCGGGCGCCGGGCGGCTCCGAGTCCGGGGCCGCGTCCCGGCGGGCCGGTTCCTCAGCCCTCCAGCAGGGGGCGGCCCACGTAGCCGCCCGGCTCCGCGGCCGGTGGCACCGCGAACAGTCCGCTCGCCTCGTGCCGCAGGAACGGCGACAGCGCGTCCCCGCGGTCCAGCTTCCGCTGGATCTGGGTGAAGGCTCGCAGCGGATCGGCCTGCCAGCAGACGAAGAGCAGCCCGGCGTCCGGGGCGCCGTCCTCCCGGAACCCGTCATGGAAGGAGAACGGGCGGCGCAGCAGCGCGGCGCCCTGATTCGACGCCGGCGCCGCGATCCGCGCATGCGCATTGGCGGGGATCACCGGCAGCCCGTCGGAGCCGGTCGCGTCCAGCCGCATCGGGGTGGTCTCGGAACCGCCGGTCAGCGGGGCCCCGTTGTCCTTGCGGCGCCCGATGACCTTCTCCTGTTCGTGCCGGGAGCGCTTCTCCCAGTCGTCCAGCAGCATCCGGATCCTCCGGACGACGGCGTACGACCCGCCGCGCATCCAGGCCTGGTCGGCATCGCGCCCCACGAAGATCCGCTCGTCGAAGTCCTTGTCCGACGGCTTGGGGTTGTTGGTGCCGTCGATCTGGCCCATCAGATTGCGGGCGGTCCGCGGCTGCGCGGTGGCGCCCGGGGTGCGGTTGAAGCCGTTCATCTGCCAGCGCAGCCGGGCGCTGCCGGCCGCGTCCTTCTGCAGCGCACGCAGCGCGTGGAAGGCGACCAGGGCGTCATCGGCGCCGATCTGGATCCACAGGTCGCCGTTGCTGCGCCCCGGGTCCAGCGCGTCGGCGGAGAAGTCCGGCAGCGGGTCGAGCTGTACGGGGCGCCGTTTCGTCAGCCCCGTACGGTCGAAGAAGCTGTGCCCGAGGCCGAAGGTGACGGTCAGCGAGGACGGGCCCGCATCGAGCGCGACCCCCGTGTCGGCGTCCGGGGTGCGCCCGGCCATCAGCTCCTCGGCCGTCCGCGACCAGCGGCGCAGCAGTGCGGCCGCGGTCTTGCGGTCCGCGTCCGGTGCCAGGTCGAAGGCGACGAGATGGCCGGTGGCCTGGAGCGGGGTGGTGATCCCCGCCTGGTGCGTGGCGGGTGCCTCCCGGAACGCCACCTCGGTCGAGCCGATGCTGGTCAGCGCGGTGGGGGCGGCGTCCTGCGCGGCGGTGACCGCGAGCGCACCACCGGCCCCGCCGACGACCAGCCCGGCCGCACCCGCCGCGCCGACGGTGCCGAGCAGCCGGCGGCGGGAGAGCTCCGGGGCGAGGGACGTGCCGGTCTCGGGGGCCGGTACGGCGGCCGGCGCGGGGACGCGTCCGCCGCCCTGCCCGCCGGTCCGTGTGCCGGGATTCCGCTTGCCGGTGGCCTTCTGCGTGGCCTTCTTACCGGAGGTCTGCTTGCTCATCAGCCGATCTTCACGTTCTTGATCTCGGTCACCTGGTCGATGTCGGAGGTCCGGACGACCAGCGACAGCTGCCACTGCCCGGGGACCGGCAGCCGGACCCCGCTCGCCCGCCAGCGGCCCTTGCTCACCTTCCGGGGAACGGCCGGCAGCGGCCCGAGCTTCTTGGCCTTCTGGGTGAAGGAGATCTTCACCTCGGGGACGTCCATGGCCTTGCCCGACGGGTCGGTGAGCCGCAGTTGCAGCGTATTGGCGGCGGTGCTGCTCCCGGGGGCGAGGGCGAGGCGGGCGGTGCCCTTGCCGTGCGGGCCGCCGGTGTCGAACGGGATGGTCAGCGCCTGCGGCCGGGCGGCCGTGGCCGACTGCCCGCCCGAGGCGGCCTTGACCGCCTCTTCGGTACGGGCCGGTTCGGTGGCGGTCAGCACCGTGGTCACCACGAGCACGACGGCCGCGACCGCCGCCTCGGCCAGCACGGACCGGCGCAGCCCCAGCCGCTCGGGGTCGGCGTCGCGTTCCCGCTTGGTGCGCGCGCTGTCCAATGCGGCTTGCTGGCGGGCTAGTTGGGCGGTGCGGGTGGGGTTGGGGGTGTCTGTAGTGTCGGGGGTGGGGGTGGCCTTGGAGGGGCTTGCGTCGTCGGAGGCGGGGGTGTCGTCGGCCGCGGCCTTGGACTCGGTTCCGGATACGGTTCCGGACCCGGTCCCGCCCCCTGCCCCCGGGCCGGTGGCGCGGGTCGGGGCGGCGGTGGCGGTGGCGGTGGCAGCGGCCGAGACACCGACGGTGGCCTTCTCCGCGCCCGTTTCCGCATCCGCGTCGGCCGCGGTCTCCTCCTCGACCTTCTCGGCCCCCTCGACCGCCGCAGCCTTCTCGCCCGCGCCGGCCCCCTCCGTAACCTCGGCCGCCAGGCCCTCCTCCGCCGACACCTCCGCCAGCCGCCCCGTCCACCGCCGCGACGCCCAGGCGATCCCGACGAGCACCACGACCAGACCCGCCTTGAGCAGCAGCAGCCACCCGTACGTGGTGTCGGTCAGCGCGTGCCAGGTGCCGACCTGCCGCCAGGACTGGTAGATGCCGGTGGCGACCAGCACCAGCACCGAGCCGAACGCGATCCGCGAGAAGCGGCGTACGGCGGCCCGCTCGACCGGCGGGCCCCAGTACAGGGACGCCACCAGCGCCGCCAGCCCGCCGAGCCAGGTGGCGACCGCGAGCAGATGCAGCACATCGACCGGCATCGCGACGGTGGTCTGCAGACCGGTCGAGGCGTGCTCGGCCATCGCCCAGGTCGCGGCGAGCCCGATGGCGATGATCAGCCCGCCGACGCCGAGCCCGAAGGCGAGGTCCTTGCGCTGCCTGGCCAACGCCGTGGCATCCCGCGGCTCCTCGCCCGGCTCCGCCGGTTCCTGCGTGCGCGCGTACGCCCCGAAGAGCACCGCCACGAGCAGCGCCGCGGCGGCGAGCAGCAGCAGCCGGGAGACCAGCGCCGCACCCGGCTTGGTGAGCAGGACCTGCTGGAGGCCGCCGAAGTCGAGGACATCGGCGAGATCGCCGGACCCGGTGTAGGGGGTGCGCAGCAGCAGCATCGCGACGGTGGTGCCGGTCAGCAGTGCCCAGCCCTGGACGACCAGCCGCTGTACGGACCGGACGAGGGCCGCGGCCGGCCGGCAGGCCACCACGAAGGCGGCGCCGCCGATCAGCAGGACGAAGCCGGTGTACGCCAGCGCCCGGGCGATGCCGTAGAGCGCGCCCACCAGACCGCCGCCGGCCTGCTCCGCGGGAACGGCGGCGGAGGTCTTGGAGGGCGCGCCGACCGAGAAGGTGAAGGCGCCGGAGACCGGGTGGCTGTCGGCGGAGACCGCCTGCCAGGCGACGGTGTACGTACCGTCGCCGAGCCCCGCCGGCAGCCCCGCGCCGTATGTGACGACGTTGCCGCTGCTCAGCTTGAGCAGCTTGCCGCGGTCCACCCGCTTGCCCTTCGGGTCCAGGACCCGGATGGAGTCGTCGCCCATGGCGACGCCCTCGGAGAAGGTGAGCGCCACCTGCTCGGGGGCGTGGTCCACCACCGCACCCTGCGCGGGGGTGCTGCCGGTCAGCGCGGCATGCGCCGAGGCCGGGGCGGCACCGCCGAGCAGCGCGCCCGCCAGCGCCACCGCGACGACCAGCAGGCGCAGCACGGCGGACCGTCCTGGCCGAAGCCCGGTAGTGACCATAGTGATCGCTCCCCTTACTCCGTTGTCTGTGGTGAACCGGCCGGCTACTTCTTCGGCGCGTAGGTGACGGCCTTGACCGGGACCTCCACCGTGATCGGTTTCGCGGTGGCGAAGTGCAGCTGGAGGGTGACCGTGTCGCCCTCGGCCGGCTTCTTCTTCAGGCCCATCAACATCAGGTGGTTGCCGCCGCGGCCGAGCACCAGCTCGCCGTCGGCCGGTACGGACAGGGAGTTGACCTGCTCCATCTTGGTGCCGACCGTTTTGTGCAGCGAGATGTCCTTGGCCAGGCCGCTGGTGACCGAGGTGAGCTTGTCCGCCGTGCCGCCGCTGTTCTTGACGGTGAAGTAGGCACCGGCCATGTCCTGGGTGACCGGCTGCGGCATGTACGCGTCGGTGACCTTGAGCTTCGGGGCACTGTCGCCGCAGCCCGCCAGCACCAGACCGGTGGTGAGGGTCAGGGCGGCGGCCAGGGTGGTGCGGCGGTTCACGGGTTCTGTCCCTTGATGATCTTCGGCAGTGCCTTGGTGTAGTTGTCGGAGGTCGCCTCCTGCATGCCCATCCAGTGGATCTTGTCGTCCTTGGGGGAGCTCAGCAGCACCTGCGCGCCATGGGTGGAGACGACATCGCCGTTCTTCTTCTTGACCGGCTTCTCGATGCCGATGTTCACGCTGCGCGCGCCGGCCTGGATGGTGTCGAACTTCCCGGTCAGTCCGGTGAAGTCCTTGTTGATGCCGCCGAGCCACTTCTTCAGGGCGGCCGGGGTGTCGCGCTCGGGGTCGGAGGTGACGAAGACGACCCGCAGGTCCTTCTGTTCGGCCTGCGGCAGCTGCTTCACCGCGACCGCGATGTTGGCCATCGTCAGCGGGCAGACGTCCGGGCAGTTGGTGTAGCCGAAGTAGATCAGCGTGGGGTGGCCCTTGGTCTGCTCCAGCAGGTCGTACTTCTTGCCGCTGGTGTCCGTCAGGACGAGATCCGGCTTCGCCATCGGGCTGTCGAGCGTGACGATCGGCTTGGCGGCGGTGCCGCCGGAGACCTCGGCGGCGGGCTTGTTCTGGTCGTCGCCGTTGCAGGCGGTGAGGCTGAGGGCTGCGGCCGCCGTGAGGGCGGACGCCAGCAGGGTCCTTCTACGCATTGCAGATAAATCCTGTGTGGTGAATCCCGGGTGTCCGGGAGGGGGTGCCGGGCCGGCACGGTCGGGCGCCGGCCCGTCCGGTGATCAGACGCTGCGGCGCCGGCCGGCGAACACACCGAAGCCGACTCCGGTGATGCCGACGACGATGCCGATGGCGCCGAGGACGCGCGCCGTGGTGTCGCTCCCGGACGCATCCGTGGCGGCCGTGTTCCCGCCGTCCTTGGCCTCGCTCTTGCCGTCCGCGGCGGCGGCGCCGTGGCCGTCCGCCTCGGCCGCGGTGAGCTTGAGGACCGGCGCCGGGTTCTCCGGCTCCGGTGCGCCCTCCTTGGTGGGCTCGATCCAGCGCACGACCTGCTTGTCGTCATACGTCTGCAGGGCCTTGAAGACGACCTGGTCGGCGTCCTTGGGCAGTTGCCCGACGGAGAGCGGGAACTGCTGGAACTGGCCCGGCCCCACACCCTTGTCCTCGGCCGTCCACGTGATCTTCGAGGGCGCTTCGGTGATCTTCTCGCCCTCCATCTCGATCGGCTTGGGGAGCTTGGCCTTGGTGATCGACACCTTCCAGCCCGGCACCGGCTGCGGCATGACGGACGCCAGCGGGTGGTCGGTCGGGAGCGTGACTTCGAGCTTCACCGTCGAGGCGTCGTCGCGCTCGTTGGGGACCTTGAAGTTGACGGTGGCGAAGCTGCCCTTCGCGGCCGCCCCCTCCGGCTCCACGCTGACGTGCGCAAACGCCGGTCCGGCGAGCAGCAGCACGCCGCCGGCCGCGAGGGTGCCCACCAGCGGCAGCCGGCGCGCGTAGCGCCGCGTCCGCGACGACTCCGGCTGCTGCTGCGAGGACTTCGCCATCGTTGAATTGCTCGACATCGAAAAACACTCCACAGGAAGGAGAAAGGTGCTGATAACGGTGCAGGTGGCGCGCGTACGGCGACGACGCGCGACCCCGTACCCGTCCTGTGGGAGCGTGGTTCGCGTGACGTCAGGCCGCGAGGGCGAGGGTGGGTGGCCCACGCCTGATCACACTGTGGTGGAGCGCGGGGTCCTGCGGGCCGGGTTTGTCATCCCCGTACGAAACGGGGGCACGCAGCGCCTCGTCGTGCGCCGCCGCGAGGCCCGCGAGCAGGGCGCGGGCCAGCCGGAGCGCCCCGCGCACCGCGCCCGCCAGCGTCTGCACCGCGCTCTCGTACGCCGCCGGCGCCGACAGCCGCACCAGCCGCCACAGCGCCGCCTCGCCCCGCCGCAGCAGCCAGCCGACGGCGAGCGCGGCCAGCAGATGCCCCAGCAGCATGGGCAGCGAGGGCAGCAGCGCGTCGGGCATCGCCGTGCCGCCGGCCATCGGGTGCCCCGCCGGAGCGGTCAGCCCGGCGGCCGAGGCCGCATCGAAGCCGCCCGAGCCGAGCATCCGCCGCGCCTGAGCGCCGTCCATACGGCCGCCGGCGAACCCGCACATGACATGGCGGGCAAGGGCGATCGCCGCTTGGTCCGAGAGCCCCCCGGAGCCGTGGCCGCCGCCGCGGACCATCGCGGGCTGCGGGCCCTGGCCCGAGGCGAAGAGGGTGTGCAGGCCGAGCTGTCCCACGGCAAGTCCCGTGGCGATCCCCGGCAGTGAGCGCTCCCGTCCGGCCAGCGGTGCCGCGACCGCGAAGATCACGGCAGCGGCGACGCCCAGCGTCCACAGCGGGACGGCGGCGCACGAGGCGGCGACGTGCCCGGCCGCGGACAGCGCGACACAGGCCGCGGCGAAGACCGCGGCCCGCAGCAGCCGGAGATCGGCGGCCGCGCGCGCTGTGGGGGCGGGCGGGGGAGTCATGGCGGCGCCATCATCCCACTGCACTGAGGGGCGGCCTACGGCAGGGCGGCGCCAAGGGGCGCCTCCCGGGGCGTCCGAGGAGGCCAGCGGGGCGCGCAAGGGCGCATGGGCGGCGCTGCACCTACACCGATGCGCTCACTCTTCGCATCCGCCGAATGAGCGGTATCACGTCCCGGACATGCTTACGGACCTTGAGGCACGGCAATAGGTAACGATATGTCGAGCCGCGGCCAGGAGGCTGGAGCGATGAGCATCTGGTGGTCACTCCATTTGCGGCGCGAGGCCGCGAGCGTCCCGCTCGCCCGTCGTCTGCTGCTGGGCACGATGGAGACGGCGGGCGTGGACCCGGACATCTGCTACGACTTGGCGGTGGCCCTGTCCGAGGCCTGTGCCAACGCCGTCGAGCACGGCGGGGACGCCGCCTCCGAGGACTACCGCGTCACGGCGTTCATCGACGGCGACACCTGCCGCATCGAGATCACCGACTCGGGCCCCGGCTTCGGCCACCGCCCCGCGCCCCCCGCCCCACCCCATACCGCCGAGGACCGCGCCCTCCCGCCGGCCCCCGTGCCCACCCCCGCGCAGGCTCCCGCGTTTGCCGAGGACGGCCGGGGGCTCTTTCTGATCGAGGCCCTCACCGACCACGTCCACTACCGCAACCGCACGGGCCGGCCCGGCGCGGTCGTCAGCTTCGACAAGATCCTCAAGTGGCGCGAGGGGGCGGCACTTCCGATGGCGTCGTGAGCGGGCCGCGCGGTCTTCGCGCCGCGGCTCGTGGATATGAGTGAGCTGTGCGTGGAATGTGCCCGGGATGTGCGGCGCCCCGCTGTTCTGGCTGGCGGCCAGGCGCTTCGCCGGCAGCATCAGGTCCGTCGCGCGCGACGAACGGGCGGCCGACGGTGCGATCACCTCCGTCGTCGAGGTGTCGCTCGGCAACATCGTGCTCACCCAGGCGTACGGCCGGCAGGGCGCGGAGCGGGCCCGGCTGGACCGTGAGGCCCGCGCCTGGTTCACCGCCTCGGTCCGCGGCGCCCGGCTGAGCGAGTGCTACGAGCGGCTGGTCGAGGTCATCGAGACCGTCTGCGTGCTGAGCGTGATCGGACTGGGCGCCTGGGAGATCTCGGCGGGCCGGATGACGCTCGGTCAACTGCTGACGTTCGCCGCCTTCCTCGGCTACCTCTATCCGCCCCTCCGGGACCTGGGCCAGCTGGGGCTGACGGTCACCACGGCGACGGCGGGCGCGGAGCGGCTCGTCGAGGTGCTGGACGCGCGCCCGTCGGTGACCGATCCGGCGACCACGCCGACGGCCGCGGTCGCACGGTTCGGCCCGGCGCCCGGGCTCCGTGCCGTCCCGCCGTCCCCCGGCACCCTCCAGTTCCACGACGTCAGCTTCTGCTACCCCGGAGCGCAGGACACCGCGAAGCCGGCCCTCGCCCACCTGTCGTTCACCGCCCGCCCAGGAGAGCTGCTGATCATCACCGGGCCCAGCGGCGCCGGCAAGTCCACCGTCTCCAAGCTGCTGCTGCGCTTCTACGACCCGGACTCCGGAACCGTGGCGCTGGACGGCGTCCCACTGCACCAACTCCCGCTGGGCCGGCTGCGCGAGCAGCTGGCGCTGCTGCCGCAGGAGACCCTCATCCTGCACGACACCATCCGCGAGAACATCGCCTGCGGACGCCCCGGCGCCAGCGACGCGGAGATCGTCGAGGCGGCGCGGGCCGCCGACGCGGACGGCTTCATCGGCGCGCTGCCCGACGGCTACGACACCCGGATCGACCCCCACTCGGCCCGACTGTCCGGTGGTCAGCTCCAGCGGCTGGCCATCGCGCGGGCCATGCTGCGCGATGCGCCGGTCCTCGTCCTGGACGAACCGACCACCGGGCTGGACGCGCTCGCCGCGCGACGCATCGTCAAACCCCTGCGCAGGCTGATGCGCGGCCGCACCACCATCGTGATCACGCACGACCTCAACCTCGCGCCCGACGCCGACCGGATCCTCGTCCTGGACGGCGGCCGGATCGTGGAGACCGGTCGGCACGAGGAGTTGCTGACCCGCGCCGGCGGAGCGTACTCCCGGCTGCACCGCTCGCAGAACAACGCGGTGCTGGACACCGGCGAGCTGCGCCTGCCGCTGTCCGACGACGGACGCCTGCTGTTCCCCGGCGAGGCGCGGCCGTCCGGGGAGGGCGGCGGCCGAGGGTGAACAGCGGGCCCCGGGAGCCGCCGGGCCCGCTGGTCCTCCTCGTCGAAGACGATCCCGCCGCAACGCGCCCCCTGCCGGGACCGTCTGAGGGACGGCCACCTCGCCTGCCCGTCAGCGAATGAAGCCGGCTGCGGGTCGCCGAGGGCATCCGGAGCGCCGGTGCGGACGGTCAGCCCGAGTGCGGTGCGGACGGTCAGCCCATGTGCGGTGCCGCCGTGGCCCGTCCCGTCCGCAGCGCCAGTCGCCGCACCCGGCGCCAGTTCATCGGCGGCAGACCGCGCGGCACCCCGGGGCGGTGCCGGGGCAACCGCACGCGCAGTGCCCGGGGTTCGATCCGGCAGTGGACCGGGGTGGGCAGGGTGACGGCCTCGCCGTCGACGCCGGCCTGGACGACGGGGGCGTCCGCGTCGACGACGACGTCCCGGGCGGACAGCGAGGTCAGGCCGGGGCCGCTGCGGCCGCGCAGCATCCAGGCCGCCTGCGCCGCGTTGTCGACCTTGACGCTCAGCATCCCCAGGCCGCCGGAGTCCAGCCGCTCCCGCAGGCCCAGGCCCGCCGGATCGTCCAAGCGGTAGGGGTTGTTGCTCACCAGGACGGCCTGCGGCCCGTCGACGCAGGTCCCGCCCGCGCGGACCGCCAGGTGCGGACCGCTGTGGTGGGTCAGCAGATCCGGCAGCATCTCCAGGGTCGTACGGGCCTTGTCCGCGCGGTACGCCGGGCTCTGCACGACCGCCGCATAGGCGCCGAAGGAGGCGTTGTTGACGAAGATGCGGTCGCCGGCGTAGCCCAGATCGACGCGCCGCTCGACGCCGTCGGTCAGCGCCTCCAGACACGTCGAGGGATCCTCGCGGTCGAGCCCGAGGTCCATGGCGAAGTGGTTGCGGGTCCCGGCGGAGATCACCATGAACGGCACACCACGCTCCGCCGCCACGCCCGCGACCAGGGCCTGAGTGCCGTCACCGCCCGCGACCCCGAGCAGATCGGCACCGTCGTCGACGGCCTGCCGGGCGAGTTCGGTGACGTCCTGGGGATGCGCGGGATCCAGCACGCAGACCTCGGCGCCGAGCGCCTCGGCCTTGTCCACCAGGCCGAACGTCCCGACCTTCCCGCCGCCCGACCGCGGGTTCATGATCAGGTAGGGGTGTGCAGCGGGTGCGGCGACGGGCTCCGGCCGGCCCGCCGGTCCGGTCTGCGCCGCCAGCGCGGCCCGGCCGGTGGAGACGGCCAGCGCCCACAGGATGACCGACACGAGCACCACCCAGAGCAGCCCGGCGATCACGTAGAGCACGAGGACGGCGAGCGGGGCGGCCACCGTGAGCACGAGGCCGAGCACCCGTGCCGGACCCTTGCGCGAGAGCAGCCACCACAGGCCGACCGCCGCGACGGCCAGTCCTGCCGCCCCCAGGCCCACCAGGGCGAGGCTCTGCAGCCCGGCGAAGCCCAGCAGTACCAGCACCGCCGCCGCTGCCGCCGTCAGCGCCAGGCGCGCCGTCCAGCGTCCGTCCATGCGACCCACCTCCCGTCCGGCCCCGCACGGGCGCGCGGGGGCACCGCGGTGCGGTCACTTCCAGCGTCCACCGGCGCGGCCCGGAGCACATCCGGGGCGCGGGGCGGTTGCAGTGGGTGAGTGGCATGCCGCCGGCGGACGGCCGGATACGGGGGCCCGGAGCCGGCGGCGGGCAGCGGCTGAGGCGGACGACCAGGGCGGCTTCGTGACGTGCCGACGGCGAGGTGTCAAACCGGGCGAACGTAGGCAGTCGGATAACTGACTGAAAATCACCCCTGCGCGAGGTGGGCAGCGCGGTCTCGCGGTGGGAGGACCTCCCCCGCGGCGTCCCCTGTCCCGGCGAGACCAGCGCGCACCTGATTAATGCGAAGTTGCTCGCATTAATCATTCTCGGACAATACTTGGCGTGATCCCGCACTGCAATACGGAGCCGTCGTGACGACAGCGCACCATGCCCCGGGCGAGACCCGGCCCGGCGGGCGCACCGCCCGTACCCGCGAGGCCGTATTGACCGCCGTCTTCGAGGCGTTGGGCGAGAGCGGGTTCGGCGGACTGACCATGGAGAAGGCCGACGGCCCCGGTGACGGCACGTCCCCCGGCGGCTGAGGCCACCGGGGGACGTACGAGGCGTGCTGCGCGCCTACTTGCCGAGCAGGCCGGCCATCCAGGCCTCGACCTCGTCCGAGCGCCGCGGCAGCCCGGCCGACAGATTGCGGTTGCCGTCGTCCGTCACGAGGATGTCGTCCTCGATCCGGACGCCGATGCCGCGGTACTCCTCAGGCACCGTCAGATCGTCCGCCTGGAAGTACAGACCGGGCTCGACGGTCAGCACCACGCCCGGCGCCAGCGTGCCGTTGACGTACGCCTCGGTGCGGGCCGCGGCGCAGTCGTGGACGTCCAGGCCGAGCATGTGGCCGGTGCCGTGCAGGGTCCAGCGGCGCTGCAGCCCCAGCTCCAGCACCCGCTCGACCGGGCCCTCGAGCAGGCCCCACTCGACCAGCTTCTCGGCGAGGACCTGCTGCGCCGCGTCGTGGAAGTCGCGGAAGGCCGCACCCGGCTTGACCGCGGCGATGCCCGCCTCCTGGGCCTCGTACACCGCGTCGTAGATGGTGCGCTGGAGCTCGGTGTAGCGGCCGTTGATCGGCAGGGTGCGGGTGACGTCCGCGGTGTAGAGGGTGGTGGTCTCCACGCCGGCGTCCAGGAGGAGCAGATCGCCGGAGCGGACCGCGCCGTTGTTGCGGACCCAGTGCAGCGTGGTGGCGTGCGGGCCGGCGGCGCAGATCGAGCCGTAGCCGACGTCATTGCCCTCGACGCGGGCGCGCAGGAAGAACGTGCCCTCGATGTAGCGCTCGCTGGTCGCCTCGGCCTTGTCCAGGACCTTCACGACGTCCTCGAAGCCGCGCACCGTGGAGTCGACGGCCTTCTGCAGTTCGCCGATCTCGAATTCGTCCTTGATCACGCGCGCTTCGGAGAGGTAGACCCGCAGCTCTTCGTCGCGCTCGGCGGTGACCTTGTCGGTCAGCGCGCCCTCGATGCCGGCGTCATGGCCGCGCACCACCCGGACCGGCCCGCCGGCCTCCTTGAGCGCCTCGGGCAGCTCGCGCACGTCCTTGCAGGGGACGCCGAGCAGCGCCTCGGCCTCGGTCAGGCTGTGGCGCCGGCCGACCCACAGCTCGCCCATGCCGTTCAGCCAGAACTCGCCGTTCTCCCGGTCGGAGCGGGGCAGCCGGTAGAGCGTCGCCTCGTGGGTGTCCCCCCGGGGCTCCAGGACCAGGACGCTGTCGTCGGTCTGGTCGCCGGTGAGGTAGACGTACTCCGTAGAGGCACGGAAGTCGTACTCGGTGTCGTTGGAGCGGGTCTTGAGATTGCCCGCCGGGATCACCAGGCGCTCGCCGGGGAAGCGCGCGGACAGCGCGGCGCGGCGCCGGGCGGCGTTCGGTGCCTGCTCGATCGGCTGCAGATCGCGCAGCTCGGTGTCGGCCCAGCCGCTCTTCATGTTGTCCGCGAGCTCATCGGAGACGGCCGGGTAGAGGCCGTTCTTCCGCTGCTTGATCGGCTGCTCGTGCTCGTCCGGGGTCTCCGGCGTGAGCTCGTCGGTCACGGTGCCTCCTCTAAAGACTGAACCGCCTTCCATCGTATGTGCGGATCGAAAGCGGTCCAGGGGCAGAAAGGTGTGACCTCTCCGGCAGTCCGGTCATACGGTGCATCCGCGCCGCGGGCCGGGCCCGGGCGTGCCTTGTGGATCGGCCCGGGGCCGCGGCGCCCGTCCCTACTCCTCGAAGTACACCGCGAGCAGCACCACGTCCTCCTCCGACGACGGATCGTCCAGGCCCTGCGGCAGCATCGTGCGCACGATGTGGTCGACGACCGCCTCGGGATCGTGGCGGATCGCCCCGGGGACGCCCGCGGCGGCCGCGTGCAGCCGGGTGAAGGCGCGGTCCATGGACTCGCCGGTGCGCTCCAGCAGCCCGTCGCTGTAGAGCAGTACGGTCTCGCCGCCGGCCGGCTCGATCTCCACGCTGGGCGCCTCCCAGCAGGCCAGCATGCCCAGCGGCGCGGACAGTGAGGTCTCCACGAACTCGGTCCGCGTCTCGCCCAGGACGAGCGGCGGACAGTGGCCGGCCCCGGCGAGCACCAGCTTGCGGGGCAGCCGCGCACTCCCCCAGCTCCCGTCCGCGAGGTCCGCCTCCATCTCCTCCATCTCCTCCATGTCCTCCGGGTACGGGGGAGGGCCGGTGAGACCGTCCGGCACCGGGGGCGCGGACGGCCCGCCGGCCGGCGGCTCGGTGTAGGCGAACAGCGCGGTGGCGCTGCGGGCCGGCTCGGTCAGCCGGAGCAGCAGTTCGAGATCGGAGAGGACGGCGACCGGATCCTCGCCCTCCATGACGGCGTAGGCGCGCAGGGACGCCCGCAGCCGCCCCATGGCGGCCACCGCGCTCGGCCCGGAGCCGGTCACCGAGCCGACCGCCAGGCCCAGTGCGCCGTCGGGCAGCGGCAGCGCGTCGTACCAGTCGCCGCCGCCGCGCGGCCCGGTGCTGTGCCGCACCGCCAGGCGTACGCCGGGGATCCGCGGCAGCCGGTGCGGCAGCAGCTCCTCGCGGAGGGTCTCGGTGTCCTGCCGGCTGCGGTGGAGCTCCAGGAGACGGGCGAGGTGTTCGGCGGCGTGCGCGCGGTAGAGGCCGACGAGATGGCGCTGCCGTTCGGTGGGCTCGGCCGGTTCGTCGTAGAGCCAGACCGCGGCGCCGGTGCGGCCGATGGGCTCGGCGGTGAGCGGGACCGCATAGCTGGCGGCGTACCCGAGACGGGCGGCGACCTCCCGCAGACGGGGGTCGAGGCCCTTCTCCCCGGGGATGTCGGGTTCGGAGATCTCGGTGCAGGCCGCGGCCGCCGCGCTCGTGCGGGGGGTGGGGGCGCGGCCCGCGCCGGGCGCCGGGACGTCGTCGCCGCAGGCGCCCGGCTCCGGAAGGCCGTCCAGTATCCGCGCGTACGACAGGGCGCGGCGCGGGACGGTCTCGATGTGGCCGATCTCGGCGTGGCCGAGGCCGAGACCGACGGTGGTCTCCGGGCCGAGGCCGTCGGCCGGTGCGAGGACGACCAGGCCGCGGCGGGCACCGACCAGGGCGGCGCCGGCCCGCAGCAGCTCGCGGAGGGCCTCGTCCAGCGTGCGGGTGTGCGCGAGCCGTTCGGTCAGGTCGTGCAGGGTGCTGAGGTCGGAGATCCAGCCGGCCAGCCGGTCTTGGACGGCGGTGAGTTGAGCGACGCCGGGGACGTCGGGGTCCAGCCCGGTGACGGTGGCTGACGAGGTGTCGGAACCGGGGGCCGGAGGGGTGCCCGGCGAGCCCTCGGACAGGGCGCCGGAGGCGGGGTCCGCGGGGGCGTTCGCCGCGTGGGGGGCGACAGTGTGCGCGGGGGCGGGAAGAGCTGGTTCGATTCCAGCCACTTTCGGTACGTGCGGGGCGCTCATGGCCGACGGCTATCGTCGCGCCGGGTGTGACCCCAGGTCAGGCCGCTTTTTGCCAGGGAGTGCGGCATTTTGTTGAGTGATGTTGTGCGGTGCAGTGGGCCGCTCAATTTCCTCAATAGCATCGCAAACCCCCATGTCATGCTGCTCCGCTATCAATGCTCCAGATGTACACGCATCAACGATGTGATGTCCAGCACTGTCCCTATGGGGTTTGTGGTGTCAGCGAGGTCTGTAGATTGGCCTGAAAAGAGCCCCCTGAGCGTCAATTTGAGGTCGACTGACGGCGATCAGCAGCGCGTCATCACCACAGTGGCGGGTACGTAATCGGAAAGGTGCGGGGCCAGTTGGGGCCGCACCGGAACCCTCCGGCGGGCACCGGCGTCTCATACGCCGACGACCGCTACGCACTCCCGAGCGGCGGGGACTGCACGACCCAAGCGCAAGCGCCATGTGCGCGCCACCCCCCGCCACGTTCCACGCTCGGCGTACGGCGTGATGCGCTGCCTTGTACACGCGGTGACCAGTAATCCACGTGGCGTGATCGATGCGCGATCGACCCCGGGCGGCACGGCCGGGCCGCAGGAAACGTCACACAACGGCATGAAGCGGCACGGCGAAAACGATGGCGAACCGGAAGCAGTGCCATGTAGTGCGATGGACATAGCCCTCGGCGTTAACGGAAAGGAACGAGCGCTCATGCGCGAGATCCTCGGAAGGCGACGCAAGCTCCTGTTCCGGCGCGGCGGAAGGTCGGCGCTGCTCGGTGCGGCGCTCCAGTGCGCCACCGAGTGGCAGTGGCCCGTACTTCCCGGAGTGGGCCTCAGGTCCGGCGGCCGGCAGGCGGCCGGCGCCCGGCTCGGCCTCGGCGAGCGGCCCGCCCCTCGGTGCAACTGCCCCGACCCCGACTGTGTGGTGCCCGGTGCGCACCCCTTCGACCCCGGCCTGCTGGCCGCCACCACCGATGCCCGGATGCTGCGGTGGTGGTGGACCAACCGCCCCGATGCCCCGCTGGTGCTGGCCACGGGCGGCCGCGCGCCCTGCGCGGTGAGCCTGCCCGCCGTCGCCGGCGCCCGCGCCCTGGCGGCCCTGGACCACTTCGGCGTACGCCTCGGCCCCGTGGTGGCCACGCCCACCCGCTGGTCGCTGCTGGTATCGCCGTACGACCTCGCGGAGTTGGGCGAGCTGCTGCACTCCCAGGACTGGGTGCCCAGCTCGCTGCGGTTCCACGGGGAGGGCGGCTATGTGGTGCTCCCGCCCTCACCGGTCGGCGCCGGCCGGGTCCGCTGGGAGCGGCCGCCGGCCTCCCCCAAACTCTCCGCTTCGTTCGCGCAGGGGGGACCCCCCTCCTCGGCCGGGCCCTGGCTGCCGAAGGTGGCCACGATCGTGGACGCCCTGGTCATGGCGAGCACCAGCACCCCCGACGGCGGCAGCCGGCTCGCGTACTGACGCCGCGCTGCGGCCCGGCCCCCGTGCTGTGCGGGCGGTGTCGCCCACCGCCCCCGGCCGCATCACCCGTACGGGTGTGACCGCCCCCGATCCCGCCCGGAATCGGGCTTCGGGTGTCCTGGGGCACCCCCGCCGGCCGATAGGTTCGCAGCACCGTCAAGCCGTCGTCGGCGGCATCTCAATTCGCAGGTGGGGGCCATGCAGCGTGCGCAAAAACTCCGCTTGACCGGGCTCGCCGGGGTGGCGCTGCTCGCCCTCGTCGTGCCGCTGGGTGTCGCGATGGCCGGTCCGGCCGGCCGCCCGGCTCCGGGGGCGCGGTCCGGGAAAGCGGTCACGTCCGAAAATAGCCCTTCGGTCGAAACGGGAATCCCGTCCAATAGCGGGGTGAATCAGGGCAAGAGCCCTGCCCTTGGCGTCGGTTCCACACGCTCCGGCAGCGCCCGCACGGGCCTCGGTCTGCGCCGCTTCCCCGGCCGCACCGCCCGCTGCGGCCCCGAACTCACCGTTCCCCGGGGCATCGAGGCCCAGACCTGCGTGCTCGGCCATGCGGGCCGGACCCGGGCGCGTACGTATTACCGCAACCGCACGGGCCACCCCCTGCGCGCCGCCCTCACGTTGCTGCGGCCGGACGGCGGGTCCGTCCAGGTGCACTGCGCGGTGCCGGCGGCCGATGTGCCGGGGGTGTGCGAGACCCCGGCCGGCCCGACCCTGCACGCGGGAGGGCTGCCGTACGACGCGGTGGCGGAGGTCTCCGACGCGGCGGGGGAGCGGCTGCTGCTGCGTTCCGGCAGCAACTCGCCCATGGAAGACAGTGGTTCGGACCACTGACGGGACGGGCGTCGAGGGGGCGGGCCGCCCACGGGGCCCGCGCCCGGTCCGGCGAAGCGGATCATTCGCCTCCGGACATGGAAGCGCCCGGTCGCTGGCGACGGGGGATGCACCAGCGACCGGGCTTTTAGAACCGTAACAAGAGATCGGCGGTTCGCAAATTCGATCGTGGAATTCCGGACGCCTATTTACCGGCAGGTACAGCCAGTTGTGACCGGCCTCACGCACCGATTTCCCGGAGTCATCCGGTCCGCTTTTCCGGGCCGGCCCGGTCAGCTCAGGGTGACCTGACGGTTGGTGAGACCGCCCCGCGCCCGGCGCTCCTCGGGGCTCAGCGGAGCGTCCGTGGCCAGGGCCTTCGCCAGCCGCTCGGCGAACGCCGCGGCGGGCTCGGCGACGTCGTCGGCGCTCATCGACGAGGGCAGGTCCCAGACCGGAACGACCAGGCCGTGGGCGCGGAACGAGCCCACCAGACGGGTGTCTTCGCCGAGCGAGGTGGCGCCCGCGACATGCAGCCGCGCGAGCGCGTCCAGCAGCTGCTCCTCGGGGTGCCCGGTGACCCAGCGAAGGTGGTTCTTGTCCGGGGCCTCGCACCAGTACGCGCCCTCCAGCCCGGGGATCCGCGCGGTCGGGATGGCCGCCGCGTTGGCCCGCTCCAGCGAGGCGGCGACCTCGCCGGTGGCGTTCTCGGGGTTCTCCACCCAGAACTCGAATCCGGTGTGGACGGTCGGCTCAAAAGCCGCCTCCGGGTCGAGCAGATCCTGCAGCCGCGGGCCGTCGGGCGCGGGCCGTCCGGCGGCGACCGGAGTGCCGGGCTCCGCGATCAGCGCACGCTGGAGGGTGTCCGCGAGGTCGCGGCTGAGGTCGCCGGAGGCGGTGTCGTTCTGCAGGCCGAGCATGACCGCACCGTTGTCCCGGCGCAGCGCGGGCCAGGCCATCGGCAGGACGGTCGCCAGCGTCACCGACGGGACCCCTTCCGGCAGCCCGCCCTTGAGCGTCAACTCGGCGGTGGCGGCGGGCACCAGCTCGCGCAGCGCCACCCAGTCGCACTCAGCGGGCAGCCCCTCGAAGGGGCGCTGCACGAGTGTGGTGGCGGCCTGCGCCGCGGCCCGCCCGTGACAGGCCTTGTACCGGCGGCCGGAGCCGCAGGGACAGGGCTCACGAGCGCCGACGACCGGCACCTCACCGTCCTTCATCTGCGGTGCTGCGGCCTGGGACTGGGGACGGCGCTTCTTGGCCATGGCGACGGTGTCTCCTGGTCGATCCTGGGCGTACGGACGCGTTTCGGCGCGAGCCTAGAGGATTGCGTACCCGGTCGCGTCCGGCTGCGTCCGCGGCCGTGTCCCGGCCGGTGCGGCGCCGTCCGGCCGGGCCGCTACACCAGGTCGTCGAAGTCGGGGAAGCCCGGGCCCAGCGGATGCCCGGTGCGCACCGGCGCGCCCGCGGCGAGCGAGGGCGGCAGATCGGGCGTCAGGTCCACGCGCGTAGCGAACGCGTCATGGAGCGAGAGGGCGGCCCAGACCGTGACTTCGCCGACGGCGGTGTCGCGGACGCCCCAGTCCTTGGCGAGCGAGCGGATGATCGCCAGCCCGCGGCCGCCGCGCGCCGTCACCGACGGAGTGGCCGGAAGCGGCCGGGTCGGGCCGCCGCCGTCCGTGACCGCGACGGTCAGTTTGCCCTGTACGTCGATACGCCAGGAGGCCCGCACGGATGCCGACGGGGTGTCACCCTGCCCGGCCGTTACGGAATCCGGTGCGCCGTTTTCGTATATCGGACGCGCATGGCGACACGAATTGCTCAACAGCTCCGAAAGAATAAGGACCGCGTCATCGACGACCGTGTCCTGAACTCCACTTGCCAGTAGCTCTTCACGCATGCGCCGCCTGGCCATGCCCACACCCACTGGTCCATGGGGTACGGCCATGATCGACGACGTCGGCACCTCTTGTGCCACCACCAACGCCACCCCCGAGACCTCCTTTGCCCCACGCCACGGGATGAATGCCCCAATGGACTGGACCGGAAACCGGCCAAGCGACACTCGGTGACGCACTGGACATAATCGAATACGGGTCGAATGCGCCGGTGCACACCCTGTGAGGGGCTTTAGCTCAGGCCGAGCTGGATTCGTACCTGCTTGGGGCGATTTGTAATGACTGCGTCCACTCCCAATTCCTGGCAGAGCTCGACATCGGCAGCGTCATTGACGGTCCACACGTGGACCTGGTGGCCCGCGCGGTGCGCCTTGGCGACGTAGTCGGGGTGCGAGCGGAGGATCCGGATGCCGGGGCCCGCGATGCCGACACCGGGCGGGAGCCGGCCGTCGCGGTGCCGGGGGGTGAGGAACTGCATCAGGTAGACCCCGGGGACGGTGGGCGCCGCGGCCCGGACACGGTGCAGGGAACGTGCCGAGAAGCTCATGACCCGGACCTGAGGTGTCCAGTCGGCGCGCATGGCCGGTTTCGTGTGCCCGAACCGGCCGAGCAGCTCGACCAGCCGCTCTTCCACCTGTCCGGCCCAGCGCGTCGGATGCTTGGTCTCGATGGCCAGCTCGACCCGGCGGTCCGCGTCGGCGACCAGCTCCAGCAGCCGCTCCAGCGTCAGGACGGCGGTCCGCTCGGGGTCCTCGTGCTGCCGGTCCGGCGCCTCGTTCGCGAACCCCTCGGCCTTCCAGGAGCCGAAGTCGAGCATCGCGAGGTCGGCGAGTTCCAGGGCGGAGACCGAGCCGCGCCCGTTGGAGGTGCGGTTCACCCGCCGGTCGTGTACGCAGACCAGATGGCCGTCGGCGGTCAGCCGGACATCGCACTCCAGGGCGTCCGCGCCGTCCTCGATCGCCTTGCGGTAGGCGGCCAGGGTGTGCTCCGGCGCGTCCTCCGAGGCACCGCGATGGGCTACGACGGACATGGCGGGACGATCCGGACGGGCGTCCTGGGCGGGGCGTACATAGGTCACCGCGTTATCGTGCCACCCACTGCTGCCGGGCCTGCGGGTGCATTCCCTACGCCGCGGAACAGGGGATGCGCCGGTTTTGTCCGGGATAAAGGATGAGGGGACAGTCACAGTCTCGGCTTACGGTGCTCTGACGCGCTGTGGGTAAGGCTGGTACGGAGACTCGCCCGTGTCGTCCGGCCCGAATGGCCCGGACCGGACGTACGGACCGGGTCTCGTGGACGGACGGGAGCTGCCCGACGGACCGGTGGGCCACGGCCCGCGGCCCCGGACCGGCGGACCGGGACTCGCCCGCATCGCCCGGATCCCGGATCCTGAATCCTGGAGTGCCGGGTTCCGTATGTGCCGGCATCGAGGAGCTGTACGACCCGGAGGGCCCGCAAGGCCCGCCGGCACGGAACAACCGCACCACCCGGCGGACCACCCGGCCCGCCGGCAGGACGAGACCGCACCACCCGGACGCACCCCCAGGGTCCGGCCGAACTGCAAGCCCCGGAAGAAACGGCGCGCCCCAGGCTTCAGACAGCTGAGGCATGAGGCGGACAGGGCAACCGCCCGCGGGACCGTGGACGCCGACAGTCGTGAAGCTGAGGAGAGAGCTGTGAGCACCGAGAACGAGGGAGCCGCCGTCCCGTCGGAGGCCAAGCCGCCGGCCGGGCCGCAGCCGGACGGTGCCTCCGCCTCCGGCGCCCGGACTCCCGGCGCCCCGCCGCCGGCCGCTCCCCCCATGGCGCCCCCGCCGCCCGACTTCGCGCCGGCCACCGCCTCGTCCCAGGGCGGGGCCGGCTCCGGCGACCCGGGGCGGATGCCGCCCTACGACGCCGGGCACCCTCCGCAGCACGGCTTCGGCCGCCCCGGCGACGAGCCCACGACCGAACAGACCGCCCAGTTCCCCCCGTACGGCACCGCCGCACACGGTGCCCCCGGAGCGGGCGCCGGCGGCGGCTGGGGCGGTCCCCCTTATGGCGGCGGTGGCGGCGGTGACCCCTGGGGCTTCACCGGGAACCCCGCTCCCAAGCGGCGCAATGGCGGTCTGATCGCGGCCGTCCTGGCGGCCGCGCTGGTCTTCGGCGGTGTCGGCGGCGGTGTCGGCTTCTGGCTGGCGGGCCGCAGCGACGACGCCTCGACGACGGTCTCCGCGCCCGGCGACGCCGGGGCGCTGAACCGCAAGCCCACCTCCGTCTCCGGGATAGCGCAGAAGGCGCTGCCGAGCGTCGTGACGATCGAGGCCCAGGGTGCCGGCGGCGAGGGCGGCACGGGCACCGGCTTCATCTACGACAAGCAGGGCCACATCCTCACCAACAACCACGTCGTCGCCGGTGCCGCCGGCGGCGGCAAGCTCACCGCGACGTTCTCCAACGGCAAGAAGTACGACGCCGAGGTCGTCGGCCACGCCCAGGGCTACGACGTCGCCGTGATCAAGCTCAAGAACGCCTCCGGCGCCCCGCTCAACCCCCTTCCGCTCGGCAAGTCCTCCCAGGTGCAGGTCGGCGACGCCACGATCGCCATCGGCGCGCCCTTCGGCCTGTCCGGCACCGTCACCACCGGCATCATCAGCGCCAAGGACCGCCCGGTGGCCTCCAGCGACGGCGGCGGCGCCAGCGCCTCGTACATGAGCGCGCTGCAGACGGACGCCTCGATAAACCCCGGTAACTCCGGCGGCCCGCTGATGGACGCCGGCGGCAACGTCATCGGCATCAACTCCGCCATCCAGTCGGCCGGCAACGGCGGCGGACTGGGCGGCGAGTCCCAGCAGTCCGGCAGCATCGGCCTGGGCTTCGCGATCCCGATCGACCAGGCGAAGCGGGTGGCGCAGGACCTGATCAAGACGGGTAAGCCGGTCTATCCGCAGATCGGCGTCCAGGTCGGCATGCGGGACACCGGCAACGGCGCGACCATCGCCCAGACCGGCAACAACGGCTCCGACCCCGTCAGCCCGAACGGCCCGGCCGCCAAGGCAGGTCTCAAGCCCGGCGACACGATCACCAAGCTCGACGACACGGTGATCGACAGCGGCCCCACCCTCATCAGCGAGATCTGGCAGCACAAGCCCGGCGACGAGGTCACCCTCACCTACAAGCGAGGCGGCAAGGAGCACACCACCCGAGTCACCCTGGGCCAGCGCACGGGCGACAAGTGACGCGCTAGTCTGATCCCGCGACACCGCACGCCCACGCGCACCGGTGCCGCGGGGAGGCTTGCCCGAGCGGCCTAAGGGAACAGTCTTGAAAACTGTCGTGGCGGCAACGTCACCGTGGGTTCAAATCCCACAGCCTCCGCAGCTCAGTGCAGCGAAAGGGCCCCTGACCAGGAAGATTGGCCAGGGGCCTTCGCCTTGTCCGCATACCGCGACCACCCGGCGTTCCCCGTGATTCCCCGGTGGATCGGGCACGGGAGGGGCACGGTGGGCTTTTGATCCGTAGCTCTATCTGGACCGATCAACGGCGGTTGTATAGGCCATCTGCTGGCCTATGGAGGCGGTCGCCGGCAGTAGGCGGCTGCTGAGGTTGCGGTACTCCACTGCTGTACCGCACAGCTCACTGCCGCCAGCGTTCGCGATGCTGCTTCACACACTCCAGGTCGATCACATGCTTGGGGTGAGTGCGCAAGGCTCCCGTTACCTCGCCGTCCCGGATGATGGCCAGGTCGTCGCCGAGAACAATGACACCCAAGTCCAACATCACGTGGCAGGTCGGGCAGAGGCACAGAACATTGCCTGTCGTGTCCGGACCGTTGTGCGGACTACCCAGAGCCTGAATGTGCGCACCTTCGCTGTAGCTGCCACCGGGTCCCTCAATACGCAGCTCGCACATCTGGCACCGGTTGTCATGCCACTCCTTCACCCGGCGCTTCACGGCGCTACTGCGCACGATCCGCTGCACAGTTGTGGTGACCCGTCCAGGTTCCTCACTGCCCGCCGGCCGCTGACTGCTCTCATCGTCGACCAAGGGCTCGTCCACCAGATCAGGAAGCTCCTCCTGCCGCTGTGCCTGCGGCATCGGCGTGCCGTCGTACGCCTCCATCCGGAACTGCCAGATCAAGAACCCATCGATGCCGAGCTTGCTGCCGTAGCTCGTAACCCGGTAGAGGCCGTCGTACCGGTAGCCCTCCGAGGGAGCGAAGGTGGACCCGCTCTGCCCCCCGCGGACAACCCGGACGGGGAGCCCTTCGAGGCAACTGGTCACCAGCGCCGCGTTACCAGAATCGTCCAAGGACTGGTTGCTGACTTGGTTGCCTGCGCCGTCCTGGCCGCCATGCCCCGTGTAGACGATGACGTCACCGTAGTCTTCGTCATCCTTGTATCCGCCAGACACGACGATGGACTCCGCACCGGCCCTCTTGGTACCGCAGATGCCGGCCTGGAGAGGGCGATGGACGCCTGCCTCGTGCGCAAGACGACGGGTGCTGAACTTCTGGCCAGCCTGGACGTTGGGCACTTCACCAATCATGTGCCCAGCCTCCCATGAGGCACTGACAGCGCATGGAGCCAATTTTGCAAACTACCAGCGAAACATGGCCAGTTGATCCGCTGAACCAAGACAACGGTTGCGAACACTGCGGAGCATCGCCACACGCGACCGGTAGGCAGGCTCTCCCACCAGCCCTCGTCGCATGAATTACATGCTTTTCACCAAAATGCATCGACTGGGTGACGCATGTTACGGCACTGGCAGCTTGCGGTAACCGAAATTGGAACAGCTTCACGAGGCCTCGAAAGGCAGCCGGTGTCCAGTCAGGAAAAGGAAGATGTACTCGCCCTCACTCGGAGAGATCTGAAACGAGTCGGGCGCTTGGCGTGGAGGTCCTGGCCTTACCTGGTAATGCCCTGCGGTGTGATTGCAGTAGTCTTCATTCCGCTCTATGAATATTTAGCTTGGCGGATTTGGGTTACTGTACAGTTTCTGCTAATTGCACTCATCATTCCGCTCAGCGCCGCTTCATTGATCGCAGCCAACAGGGTGGCGCCGAGAAGGCCGCGGCTTGCAGCATGGCTCGCGATGACGCTTGCCGTTGTTGCGGGCGGTTTTGCTGCAGAGTATCGAGTGATCGAGAATATCAACTCCGGGCAATTCAGCAATCTACACAGCGGCCTGGATGCTCTATATTTCTCGGTTACCGTGATGGCGACAGTTGGTTTCGGAGACGTACATCCGCAAGGAAGCCTTGCGAAACTAATCGTAACGACGCAGATGCTTGTAGACCTGGTAGGCGTCGCGGTAGTCCTGGCAGTGATCGCAGAGGTCGCGTCTGCGAGTAGAAGGCAACGAGCTGAAGCAAGTGAAGGGAATGAATCGGACGGCGACCCTCCTGAAGATGAACACGATTGGCCTCCTATCCTCGACACGTAACGACAAGAATGCGTTCCTCGTCCGTACCTGGTGGTTCGCCACCGGCTGCCGCTGTGAACTCCGCTACCCCTGCGCTTTCGTCTTATTTCAGGCACGGGAGGGGCATTCACGGGAAAGGCGCCCGCGCAGATCGCGTGGAGAGAGTTTGAGAAATCGGCCTTGGGGTGAGTGATCGAGGCTCGTACGCTCGCCAGCGGATCGGGCAGGCTTGCCACCTGCCCGCAATAGCCCGATTTGAGGCTCGATCGTAGAGGCTCGCGCCAAGGTCGATTTCTTAAAGTCTCGGAACGCCGCCACCCTCTACCTCTCCTCCACCCTCTACCTCTCCTCCACCCTCTACCTCTCCTCCACCCTCTACCTCTCCTCCACCCTCTACCTCTCCTCCACCCGCTACTCGCACCTTCCTCGCCGCCCTCGGGGCTCCCGACTGGACATGCCTCTGAGATACGAGTGCCTCGGCCGCTGCTCAGCCAGTCCTGATGGTGGGTGACCGCGGTCGGGTTCGAGGGATGGTGTCGGCGATGGTGCTGGTCAGTGGGGTGTTTGCTTGGTCCGGCGCTGCTTTTGGGCGGGACAAAGCGTCTAGCGGATCACCCCGTGGCAACTGTGGTGGCGCGGGGCCGGGGGCGGGGGCGGAGCGGGCCGAAGGCAGGAGCGTCGCCCCCAGTCCCCGAGCCCGCGCCGGCCCGCTTGGCGGGCCGGTGGGGTGTGATTCGTAGCGGCGGCTGTCAAGCCGTTGGCCTGCGCGCCGGATGCCGAAGGCAAGAGCACCCACAAGGCCAGTGCCACAAGCCGCATGCCCTCCTGCGGGGACCGAGCCGCGAGACGCTGACCAATGAGGTGGATGGCGGGTGCTGGCCTGGATCGGCACTCCACGGGCTCAACGGGCTGATACCGCGCGATCGGCATCCGGAGACCCGGCAAGGGAACGGCACCACCCGCGAGAGCTCCCGGAGTGCTCTTCCACCCCCACCTCCACACCCTCTCCCCGGCCGAAGGGCGGGGCTTGATGACGTAGAGAAACCTGTAACAGCTCCCTGCCCCACCGCACGAAACGGCTACGCGTCGAAGTCGTACTCCAGCACGTAGGAAGCGGAGTCGAGAGTCATCTCGTTGACCTCGACAGGTCGCCCTCCATCGGCAAAGGCGGTTCGGCAGATGAGCATCACTGGCGTGCCCATGGAGAGGTTGAGCCGCTTCGCTTCGTCCTGGGAGGGCATGCGGGACCGCACTTCTTCGCGGAAGTGGACTGGCTTGGCTCCGAGTTCAGCAAGGCGGGCGTACGTACCGCCCGGTCCCGTGTCCTCCTGGGTGATTGCCGAGCCTGCGACAAGCTCTGCGGGCAGGTAGCTCGTGGCCAGCAGGACCGGCTTTCCGTCAAGGACGAATCGCCGACTGCGGACACAGACAGCCGACTCGGGGGTGACGTCCAGGACTCCCGCGATCCGCTCAGGAGTCGGCTCCTCGGTGACGGTGATTTGGTCCACCGTGAGCTGCCGGCCTTCGGTGTCGGCCGACCAGATCGAGCGGCCTGAGCCCCACTGCTCTTGGGAGAGGCGCTGGATGCCGCGTCGTCGTAGCGGTCGGAACGCCCGAACGAATACGCCGGCGCCCTTGCGTGACTCGGCGAGTCCCTCGTTCTGCAGGACTCCAAGAGCCTGCCGGGCCGTCATCCGGGCCACGTCGTACTTGGCCATGAGGTCGTTCTCGCCTGGCAAGCGATCGCCAGGGCCGTACTCACCTGCCGTGATTGCCTCCCGAAGCGCGTCAGCAATGCGCTGGTACTTCGGCTGTCGAGCGCCGCTATTCGCGGTCATTGCGTCTCCCTCCTTTCATCCTCTCTAGACAGCCTAGGACATGCCTACGTCGCTGCATCCGGGCCCGGTGCCCCTTCCCGCGAACCTCTCTAGAGATCTCTATTGACGTCTCTAGAGATCTGCGCTTCACTCGTAGATGTCTAGAGAGGTCGCCGGAAGGGGTGGCCTCCCCAGCAACAAGGGGTGCTCTATGCCTTCGTTCAAGATCGACACTTCGACCGCTGTGGTGTTCGTTGCGACTGCTCCGACTCCGAAGCTCGTGAACAAGCAGACCGGCGAGATCGCCACCGATCGTGAGACCGGCGCCCGGCTGATGACGGTGGGGCTGCTGATCTCCGACGAGGGAGAGGGGAACCTCTACCAGGTGACCGTCCCGGACACGGGGATCCCGGAGGGTCTGACGCCGGGCGCTCCGGTGTCGGTGGTGGGGCTGAAGGCGCGGGACTGGGAGAACGAGTTCAACGGCCAGAAGCGGCACGGGATTTCGTTCCGCGCGGTCGCGATCACGGCGGGCGCCTGATCATGTCGGACCTGACCACCGTTCTCGAAGCGGCCGGCGCCTTAGCAGGTGCGAGTGGCCTCGGGTACGCGAAGGTTCGTGCGCCGCGGGTGTACTGGTCGCTGGTGGGCCTGCCGGTCACCTGGGGCCGGTTCACGGTGACGTACCGGTCGACGATGGATGTGTGTGGGCTGACGGTGCAGCCGTCTCGTCTGCGGGCGTTCATGGCGCGCAATGTCGCTCGGCGTGAGGTGCAGCCGGTTGTGCCGAAGGTCCGCCGGGTGCGGGGCACTTCGACCTGCCTGCGTGTGTCGCTGCGGCTTCCGGCCGGTCTGGAGCCCGCGGATGTGGCGGCGGCCTCCCAGCGGCTCCGGCATGCCTGGGGTGTCCACTCGGTCAACGTGATCGAGGCCAAGCCGGGTGTCGTGGAGCTGCGGATGACCGGCTACGACGTGCTCAAGCGGGTGCGGATGCCGCGCCGGGGCAAGGCTGCGGACATGGTCGTGCCGGTGGCGTTGCGCGATGACGGGACCGTGTTCGTGCGCGACTACCGGCAGGTGCCGCACAGTCTGACGCTGGGGGCGAACTTCTCGGGCAAGTCGATGTTCCAACGCAACCTGGTCGCCGGCCTGGCGAAGATGCCGGTGGGGCTGGTGGGGATCGACTGCAAACGCGGGGTGGAGCAGAGCGCGTATGCGCCTCGTCTGTCTGCCTTGGCCACAACGCCGGAGACTGCCTCACAGGTGCTGGGCGTGCTGGTCGAGGAGATGGAAAACCGCTTCGACCAGCTCAGCGAGCATCACGTCTCGGACTTGTGGGACCTGCCCGCCAAGGTGCGTCCGGTGCCGCTGGTGGTCCTCGTCGACGAGGTGGCGGAGCTGTTCCTGATCGCCGCCAAGAAGGATGAGGAACGCCGGGACCGGATGGTCATGCAGATGGTGCGCCTCGCGCAGATGGCCCGTGCGGTCGGCATCTATCTGGAGGTGTGCGGGCAGCGCTTCGGCTCCGAGCTCGGCAAGGGCGCCACCATGCTTCGTGCCCAGCTCAGCGGCCGTGTGGTGCACCGCGTCAATGACAAGCAGACCGCTGAAATGGGTCTGGGTGACATCGCTCCCGATGCCGTGTTCGCGGCAACGACGATCCCGGCGGACCGGCCCGGCGTTGCGGTTGCTGGTGACTCCTCCGGTGGCTGGTCCCGCATCCGTACCCCCGCCATGTCCCCCGCCGAAGCGGCTCAGGTCTGCCGCGCCTACGCGCACCTGACGCCGGACCTCCCGGCTCTGGCGCCCTTCCGGCCGGCCGTTGTCGCCGAGCCGACGACTGATGATGCGGTGCCGCTGTTCAAGCCGCAGCCCGTCACTGAGTAACTGCCTTTCCCCGCACATCGGTTGGCGTGACCGTCTCGCGCCAGGTCCCTACCCCACCCATGTCTCAAACACCAAGGAGAACCTCATGTTCGGACGCAAGAGCCAGGAAGAGCGCGCCTACAACGAGAAGAGCAAGGCGTTCGGAGGGTGCCCGCCGTGTGACGACTGCGACGGCTCGGGAGAAGACCGCAAGTCCTCCGCCGGCTGCGACCCGTGCGACTCGACAGGCATCGACATTGGCCCGCGCGGTCGTGCCCGCTTCCAGTCGCGCCGGCGGTGATCTCGGTGGCTGCCCGCAAGACCACTGCCCGCCGCACGGCGACGAAGGAGGCCTCTGCGCCGGAGTGCCCGAAGTGCCGGGGCACCGGCTGGGAGACCGAGTCCGTCCACGCCGGCCGGGGAGGACGCCGCCGCTCCGTCGGGTCCACGGACGTGCTCTGCCCCCGCTGCCTCGGCACCCGCATCGACCCCACGCCCGACCGCTACTGACCGCCGGAAGCCGGGCGGCACTCACGAGCCGCCCGGCCCGGCTCGATTCCGGAAGGAGGAACCGCGATGCGCTCCAAGCTCCGCCTGGACGCTGTGCTTGTTCAGGCTGTGATCGCTGGTGCCCTGTCCTTCGCTCACCTCCACGACATCGCCGAAGCGGCCGGACAGCACGGCTGGAAAGCCTGGGCCTATCCCGTCAGCGTCGATCTGCTCTTCGTCGCTGCCTGGCGACGCCTGCGCACCATGCGGGCTGACGAGCGGGGCGCCCGGGCCGCCTGGACCTGGTTCGTGATCGCCCTGGCCGCATCGCTGGGTGCGAACATCGCCACGGCCGGACTTCTCGACCTGGGCGCCGTGCCGGCCTGGCTGCGGATCCTCGTCGCGGGATGGCCTGCTCTGGCCTTCCTCGGCGGCACGCTTCTCGCCCACACCCCCGCCACCGAACCAGCAGAAGCCGACCCTGCCCAGGAACCGGCCCGCGCCGAAGAGGCCAGCGTGGAGCGCCTGCCGGAGACGGAGCCGGCGCAGATCCCGCCCGCGACTCTGCCCGCACCCAAGCCGGTACCTGAGGCCCCGGATAAGCCGGCCGCCCCGCCGGTCGAGCCTGCTCTGTCTGCACCGGCGCCTGAGCCTGCGGCTGCCGCTCGGCCGGTTGCCTCGGTCCCGCCGGCGTTGCTGGATCACGCCCGGAAGATCGCCGAAACCCACCGCGCCACGACCGGTACGCCGATCGACCGCGACACCTTGCGCGCCCGCCTGGGCGTCCCGCCGGTGCTCGCGGACGCCATCACCGCCCAACTCGCCTGACTGGAGAACGCATGCGTCCCTTAACCCTCGTCGCCCTGAACCTCGCCGTTGAACTCGCCCGCAGCGGGCGCATCGTCGAAGCGCTTCAGCTCGGTACGGCCGCCATCGACCAGGCCACCCGCGACGAGCAGCCCGCCATCCGCCGCTGGCTCGACGTGCACGCCGGGGACTCGGTCCGCCGGGAGGGGTGACTTCGATGCCTCGTCCGAACCGCTTCTACGACGTGCTTCGCATCGGCCCCGTCCAGGTCGGCAGCCACCACGACGGCCGTGGCCGCACCAAGCACACCGCTGCCTGCACCGCTCCCGGCTGTGGCTTCTCCGCCGACTACCGCGACCGCTCCGGCGCCGAACTCGCCGCCCGCACCCACCGCTGCAACGCCTAGGAGGTACCGCCGTGAACGTCCCGCTTTGGCTCGCCCTGATCGTCGTCGGAATTCTCAGCATCAAGCTCGTCCGCCCGCCCTGGTGGCTCGTGGCCGTGTTCCTGCTCGGCGGCTACCTCCTCGCCAACAGCTTCCTCGGCCCCGTGATCGGCACGGCTATCAAGTAGCCCGCCACCGAAGGGAGGCAGCCGTGCGCTACCCGGACGCCCAACTCCGCGCCAACCACCGCCCGGCACATCTGATCCCGCCCGGCGTCGATCCGCGCAACGTCGTCATCGTCCAGGCCCCGCCCCGCTCCTACGCGGGCCCGATCCTGCTCACGGTCGCGATCACCCTCGGCGCCTCGGTCGTCCTCATCGTGCTCGCCCTCGCCTTCCAGATCGCCGCCGCCGCAGCCGCAGCCGCAGTGCCGACCATCGGCGGCGCCAGCATCACGATCAAGCTCGCTCGCAAGCAGCACAAGAGCTGAACGGCCCCCGGGGCGGCCTCGGTCGCCAAACTTCCGCCGCCCCGGGCGCCAGCAACCCCTTCCAGACCACTCGACCCGAAAGGGACTCCTCATCATGCCCGAGAACGCCACCCGCACACCCGCCCGCACTCGCGTCTGCCGCGACTGCGACGGCTTCCCCGCCGTCGCCATCACCACCGGCCAGACCAACCCCGACGGCACCCGCCGCACCATCACCGCCACCTGCCGGACCTGCCACGGCACCGGCAATGCCCCGGCCGCCGCCCGCCTCGCCCCGCAGATCGCGAGGTGACCGGCATGTTCCCCAAGACCGCCCGTCCCACCGCCGACTTCCCCGGCCTGCGCGTCAAGGCAGGCAGCCAGTACACGACCGCCGAAGGCGACTACGTCTGCGGCTGCGGTGCGGAAGACCACGCCAACGGCGACGCCGACGTCAAGACCCTGGTGGAGGACTACACCGCCCACAAGAACGCCTGCACCGGACGGGGTGTCCGATGACCGACGCCGCCACCCTGGCGGGCCTGGACCCGACCACCCTGGGGGACCTCCTCCGCGTGGCCGGGTCCCCCGGCTTCGACCGCTGGCAAGACCAGATCCGCCGCACCGGCGCGTGCGCCGACCCGATCCACCTCACCGGGACCACGAAGACGATCGACCGCGCGACCGGCACCGTCCTGCACGCCTACTCCACCGATGCCGAGCCCGGCGGACGCCTCCGGGTGGCCTGTGGCAACCGCCGTGCGTCGCGCTGCCCCTCCTGCGCCTGGACCTACGCGGGCGACACCTACCACCTCATCCGCGCAGGCCTCACCGGCGACGAAGCCAAAGGCACCCCTGAGACCGTCCGCGACCACCCCCGCGTCTTCGCCACGCTCACCGCTCCGTCCTTCGGTCCGGTGCACAACCGCCCCGACAACGGCCGCCGTCCCTGCCGCTGCGGCACCCACCACCAGGAGGACGCCCCCGAACTCGGGACCGCGCTGGACCCGGAGCGCTACGACTACGCGGGTGCGGTGCTGTGGAACAACCACGCCGGACACCTCTGGCGCTACGTCACCATCTACCTGCCCCGCGAGCTGGCCCGCCGCGCCGGCATCACGCAGAAGACCCTCAAAGAACAGCTCCGGGTCTCCTACGGCAAGGTCGCCGAGTACCAAAAGCGTGGCGCGATCCACTTCCACGCCGTCATCCGTTTCGACGGTCCCGACGGCCCGGACACCGCGCCCCCGGCCTGGGCCACCCACGATCTCCTCACCGACGCCCTCAAGGCTGCTGCCGCCCGTGCGGAGATCGACCTCGCATCGGCCGGAGACCAACCTGCCCGCGTCCTGCGCTGGGGCAAGCAGCTCGACGTCCAGCGCATCGGCGCCTTCGGAGCCGGTGAGGACCTGACCGAACAGGCCGTCGCGTCCTACGTGGCGAAGTACGCCACCAAGGCCGCCGAGACCACCGGCACCGTGGACCGCCGCATCGGCGAACTCCACGAACTCGACAAGCACCCCGACCTGCCCGACCACACCCGCCGCCTCATCCGCGCCTGCCGGGACCTCGACGAGCTGTACCCCGACCGGCGGCTCTGGCAGTGGGCGCACATGCTGGGCTTCCGCGGCCACTTCTCCACCAAATCCCGCCGCTACTCCACCACCCTCGGCGCCCTCCGCCAGGTCCGCGCCGACTACCGCGCCACCCAACAACGCACCGCCCTCGGCCTCCCCGACCCCGACGACCACCCCGAGGCCACCACCCGCGTCATCGCCCACTGGGCCTACGCCGGCCATGGCCACACGCCCGGCGAATCCTGGCTCGCCGCCAACCTCGCCAAGGAGATCCAAGCCAACCGGCAGATCGCCCGTGAAGTCCGCGCCGAACTCGACACAGAAGGGGAGTGGTGACCGTGGCTGATCGCCTGCTGACCGTGCAAGAGGTTGCTGAACGGCTCGGTACGACGGTCCGGTTCCCCCGGCGGCTGATCGAGGAACGGCGCATCACCTTCGTCAAGATCGGTCGCCATGTCCGTGTTCCCGAAAGCGCCGTTGCCGTGTTCATCGAGGACAACACGGTGCAGCCCGTCGCTCCGCTCCGTCCTCTGCGGGCGGTGGCCTGATGCCGGGTAAGCGCAAGAGCCGTCGCCAGTTCGGCCGGGTGCGCAAGCTGCCTTCGGGGCGCTATCAGGTGCGCTACCCCGGGCCGGACGGCATTCTCCGCCCGGCGGATCGAACGTTCCCGACGACCACGGATGCGGACCTGTGGCTGGCCAGGAAGCGGATCGAGATCGAAGAGGGACGCTGGCTCGATCCTGCTGAGGGCAAGGCGACGGTTCAGGACTGGGCGGGTCGTTGGCTGGCTTCCGTGGGCCCGCAGCTCAAGCACAAGACGTGGGCTACGTACCGCTCGATCATCAATTCGCGGATCAACCCGGTACTGGGTGACCGGGAGCTCTCCAGCGTGCGCCCCATCACGGTGGCGGAGTGGGTCTCCAAGATGCAGACGGACGGCATGGGAGCGTCCTGGATCCGGCAGTGCTACCGAGTGCTGGCACAGATCATGGATTCGGCCGTGGACAACGGGCTGATTGCTGTGACGCCGTGCCGTGGGGTGCGTCTGCCGCGCATGCCTCAGACAGAGCCGCACATCCTCACGCCGCAGGAAGCAGCGGAGATCGTTTCCAACGCCAAGGCGCCGCACGATCTGCTGATCGCCCTGCTGGCCTTCGCTGGCCTGCGTATCGGTGAGGCCTTCGCCCTTCGGCGAGCAGACATCAACGTCGGCGCCCGCCTCCTGGTCGTGGACGAGAACTTGGCGGAAGCCAACGGGGCCCTGGTGTTCGACACGCCGAAGTCACATCAGAAGCGCGTTCTCTCGCTCGCCCCGTCGCTGGTCGAGCGGCTGTCGGCGTATCTCGACCGCTTGTCCGGTGGAGAGGACGCGCTCCTGTTCACCAACCGCGCCGGCAACCCGCTCCGGTACAACCAGTGGCGCAAGGCGTACTTCAATCCGGCGGTGGCGGCGGCCGGGCTGAAGGACGTCACCCCGCACGATCTGCGAGCCTCGCACGCCACTTGGGTAGCGGATCGGTACGGAGTGATGACGGTGGCTCATCGGCTCGGGCACAGCAATGCCAGCGTGACCACGCGCCACTACGCCCGTCCTGCTGCCGGTCGGGATGCTCAGGTGGCCGAGGCGTCCGAGTCCTGGATCGGAGGGCACGACATCGATCTAGGGGCACGCGGAGGGCACGGTGACAGTCCTCAGACTGGGGAAGAGCCTCCGGCCAGCCGCTGACCTGCACGAACGGCTCACCCTGCATGATCCGGGAAGACATCTTGAAAACTGTCGTGGCGGCAACGTCACCGTGGGTTCAAATCCCACAGCCTCCGCAGAGGTAGAAGAACATGCAGGTCGGAGCGGGTTCCGGTACTTCCACGGGCCCGCTCCGACTGCTTTTGCTGTCTCACCTCATGCGCCCGGATCTCAGTCGTGACCAGGGCGTGTGGCCAGGATTCGGCCGGTGGCGCGACCTCACTCTGTGGTGGCGACTTCCACCGGGTCCAGGTGCCGCCGTTCTGATGCTGGAGCCGACGTACAAGGAGTACCGGGAGACTCCTGGTCGCTAAGTTGAGAAGTCGGCGAGTCACCGTTGCCGGCGGGTGTCCGGGAGGTCCGCGAAGAACTGGGCGTCTCGCCTGAGATCGGCCGTCTCCTCGCCGTGGACTGGGCACCCGGTCCAGCTGAAGGCGACAAGGTGCTCTACCTCATCGACGGCGGTGTGCTGCCGGCGGAACTCCGGGATCGGATCGAATGGCACGTCACGGAGATCGGGGCGTACGACTTCCACCCGTTGGGCGTTGTCACTGACCTCACCATCCCGCGGCCGGCTCGGCGAATCGTCGCTGCGGCAGTGGCACGGGTTGAAGGGCGGGTGGCCTATCTGGAGCACGGTCAGGCTCCCGGGGATGGTGGTCCCGTGTCGCCTCAACGGCTGTGATTCGCATCGTGCGGCGAATCTTTGGATAGATGAGGGCTGGGTCGGCAGGGGCCGTTCGTCTGGCATCGGCTAGTGGATGGACGCCCCATCCTGTGGTGTAAGAGCTTTGCTCGCAGCAGGGGTTCTCCGGTGTTTCACCGGGGGGCTGCTCGGGCGTTTGGGGCGGCTCTTCAGTGCTCGGCGGCTGACCGCCGGGCTCGCTGGGCTCTTGTCCGGGGGTGTGCTGCGGGGTCTCCCCGGGCGGTTGGCCTGGTGCGTTGCTCTCGGTCGGTCCGCCGGGTGGCTGGCCCGGTGCGTTGCTCTCGGTCGGTCCGCCGGGCGGTTGGCCCGGTGCGTTGCTCTCGGTCGGTCCACTGGGCTGCGGCGCCATCACGCCGCACCCCTCCTGGCCGGGGCGGCCCTTCTGCCCGCCGCCGGGAACCGGCCTGCACAGGTTCTTCTTGAGGTCCTCGAAAGCCTTGATGATCTGCTGACGCGATGCGGAACCGTCCTGGAGGTACGTGGTCATCAAGTGCTTGCCGATGGCATCCGTCGGCTGCGGGGGCTTCGCTTCCGTAGTGGGGTCGAGGGAGTAGAACACCCCCGGGTCGTGAATCGTCATGATGATGTCCCCGTCGATCAGGACGTACTTGCTGTCGCCCGTGGACAGGGTCTCCGTGCCCTCGTTCCCGAAGGGAGGCGCGATGTAGAGCGTCCCGACCGGGGAGGGGCCGGGGGGTTCACCTCGCGCCTCACGCGCCTTGGCGATTTCGCTGTCCAGGTCCTTCTTGGCCACCATTCCCGCGAAGCATCCCTCGCTGTGGCAGATGAAGACGACAGGTTTTCCGGCGTTCAGAGCCTTGCGGCCCTGATCCATCAGGCCGTCGTACGCCGGGTTCGTCCGAGCCTGCGCGTCGCTCCCGGCGTACTCCATCACCGTCTTGAAAAGGGAGTTCTTGAACAGGTCGACTCCCATGGCCTGGGACAGTCCGCCCCCGGGCCATTTGTACTCGTTGGTCAGCGTGAGGGCGAGGTCCCTGGCATCCGAGTCAGGGATCTTGTCCTTGATCGCGTCGACCGACTGCCGGCCGTCTTGGATGGAGACGGCGGCGTCTCGGAAGCTACGGTTGTAGGCGAGGCTGATGTCCTGTTTCAGGGTGTCTTTCAACGCGGCCGTGACCGCGAGTCCGTCCTTTCCGGTGTTGGCGATGCCGTTGGCGAACACCCCCACGACTTCCTGCGACGCGGCCGGCTGGGCCGGCGCCCCGTGTTTCTTCGCCTGTGCACGGAGGGAGCCTCGGGGCGGCTTGTCGTTCTGCCCGGAGGAAGCGGGGACGGTCACGACCTGACCTTTCCGAGTCTCCTCGGACAACGCCTGGTCGTTCGCCGTGTAGGCCGCCAGCCCTCCGCGCCGATTCCACTGGCGGACGTTGGACGCGATCACCTCGGCGAGAATTTCGTTGTCGCTCATGCCCGCGTCCTTGGCCGCGGTCATGGCATCGGCGAGCTTCTGGAAGGTGGCGTGCACCTCGTCCTTGGGCAGCTGCCGCTCGGTGGCGGCGAGGCGCTTCCTGAGCTCGTTCTGGGCGGAGTTCTCGTCAGAACCGCATGCCGTGACGAGCCCACCACCGATCCCGACGGCGAGAACAGCGGCTGCAGCCACGAAGGCCCGGCCATGACCATGATCGCAGCGTCGGCGTCTTCCCGGTGATGGGGCATTCGTCATGCCGTCAGCCTGGCTCACCTGTAGGGCCGTCGCCCGTGGAGATCCACCGAAGGAGTGGGCCACGGTAGCGCCTAGTTCCGCTTACCTGTTCGGTCACCTGAACGGCACGGCATTCGCGCGATTCCGAGGGCGGTCACGGTGGAAGAGAAGGCCGCCGACACGTGGGGACTCCCGTGTTCAGCGAGCACAGCCTCCGCAGGTGGAGCAGTGAAAGTGGCCCCTGACCAGGTAACTCCCGGTCGAGGGGCCGTTGTCGTGCCCGATCGCCGTGCATCGGTGGCTGGCCGCTCCGCTCTTGACCGCGTTGTGCCGGCCTGTTTGGTGCGGATCTGGCGCGGATCTGGCACGGATTTGGCAGGCACAGAGGGGCTGGCGGCCGACGGTTTTACCGGGGCGTTTCCGTCCAGGTGACCGGGAGTTCGTGGACGCCGTAGATGTTCATGTCGGTCCTGAGTTTCACCTCGTCGGCGGGGATGGCGAGTTTGAGGGTCGGGAAGCGACGGAGCAGGCCGTCGAAACCGGCGCGCATTTCGATGCGGGCCAGTTGTTGGCCGAGGCATTGGTGGATGCCGTGGCCGAAGGACAGGTGGCCGCGGGCCTTGCGGTGGATGTCCAGGGTGTCGGGGTTCTCGAAGCGCTTCGGGTCGTGGTTGGCGGCCAGTAACGAGACGACGACGGTCGATCCCTTGGCTATGGTTTCGCCGCCGAGTTCGATGTCCTCCGTGGCGTAGCGATAGAAGGTGTCGGCGACGGACAGGTAGCGCAGGAGTTCTTCGACGGCACCGGGCAGCAGATCCGGGGTGGCGCGCAGTTCGGCCAGCTGCTCGGGGTGCTCCAGGAGCGCGAAGGTGCCCAGTGCCAGCATGTTGGCGGTGGTCTCGTGGCCCGCGAGCAGCAGCAGGAAGGCGGCGCCGGTCAGCTCCTCGATGGTGAGGTCGTCCTGGCGGGCCAGATCGGACAGGATGTCGTCGCCGGGTTCGGCGCGTTTGCGCGTGACCAGTTCGGCGAGGTACGTGGTCAGTGCGCCGTACGCGGCCATCTTCTCGTCGAGCGTCACGTCCTTGACCATGAACTTGGCGGAGTTGACCTGGAAGGTCTCCCGGTCCGCGTAGGGGACACCGAGCATTTCGCAGATCACCAGCGAAGGCACCGGCAGCGCGAACTCCTTGACCAGGTCGACCGGCGGGGTGAGGCGCGCCATGGCGTCCAGTTGTCGCTCGGTGATGGCGATGATGTGCTCTTCGAGCGTTTTCATGCGCTTGACGGTGAAGGCGCCGGTGAGCCTGCGCCGCAGCCGGGTGTGGTCCGGCGGGTCCATGGCGATGAACAGGCCCGGTATCTGCGGGGACGGTTCGGTGGGGACGGGCATGCCGGGGGTCTCGTACGGGACGTGGAGAACGCCGATGTCCTGGCGGGAGCTGAACCGGGTGTCGGCCATGAGCCGGCGGACCGCGTCGTAGCCGGTGACCAGCCAGCCCTCGTGACCGTCGGGGAAGACCAGGGGACTGACCGGGCGAGCCTCGCGCAGCCGGGTGATCTCGCGGGGCGGGTCGAAGGGACCCGCATCGCGATCCATGGGGAGACCGTGTGGGACGGGAACCGGTTGACTCATCGGATGTCCTTTGGTGAGGCGGTTGTTGGTTGTTGCGGCTGGAGGGTGGTGGGCGAGTGCGTGGCCCGGCCGCGCGCTTGTGGCGTGGGCATGACAGAAGACCGCGCCCGATCGCGCCATGGGGCCTCCAGCTCGCATTCTCAAGTAGCAGGAGAGGTGGGTGAGTTGAGGATGATGCGAGGGTGCGGCGGGGTTGCTCAGGGCTTGGCGCGGAGGACGTCGATGTTGCCGTGCCGGGTACGGGCGCGGACCTCTACGGTGTCCTCGGCCTTCTCCGGGGACTCGGACGCGGTGAGCGTGTTGCGTACCTGCCCGAAGCCCGAGCTGACGTCGAGCCAGGCGGCCGTGCCCTCGCGAATTCCGACCTCGATGGCGCCGTAGGAGGTCTCCAACTGGACGGTTCCGCGGGCAACTTCGGCCACGCGCAGGGTGCCGTTCGCGGTGGTCGCGGTGACCGAGCCCTCGGCGCGCACGATGTCGATGTCGCCGTTGGCGCCGCTCACCCGCAGCTCCCCGGTCGCGGCGCCGATGGTCGTGCTGCCGTGCGAGTTCTTCAGGACCGCGGGACCGTCGAGGTGGCCGACGCGCAGGCTGCCGGAGCTGGTGGTGATCTCGGCCTTGCCCTCGACGCGGTCCACGGTGATCGAGCCGTGGGAGGCGGTCAGCTGGAGCGGCCCGGTCGTGTCGAGGCGGACGTCGCCGGACGAGGTCTTCACGCGGACCTCGCCGAGCCGGCCCTCGCCGAGCACCTGGGCCCAGGCGCCGGTCATGTCGATGCGTGAGCCCGTGGGCAGTTCGACCGTCACATCGACGGTGCCGGGGCGGCGAAGCGAATTGCGCAGCTTGGGGGTCCTGACGGTCAGGGTGCCGCTTGCGTACGTGACCTCGGTCTGCTCGGCCGACCGCACGTCCCGGTCCTGCTTCGGGTCGCGGGGCCGCACCTCGACGACCGTGTCGAGGCGGTCGCCCGCGGTGAACCGGATGGAACCGGCCTCCACGTGCGCCGTGGCCGAGATCGGTTCGGGAGTGTCGAAAGAAGGCATGGCTGTCCCGTCCTCTTGGGTCTCATGGTCGTCCCCGCTGGTGGGGACGTGGTGTGGGTGAAGTGGAGCGGGCGCGGGTGCGGCTAGCGCACCCAGCCCTTGAAGTTCTGTCCGACGGTGTGGGCCCTCTCCGTCGGACGCGGCCGTGTGCCGCCGTCGACCGCGGCCGACACGGCGCGCACCAGCCACGCGTTGACCGACAGGCCCTCGCGGTTCGCGGCCTCCTCGGCGCGCGCCTTGAGGTGGGCCGGCAGTCGCAGATTGACGCGGGCGGTGCCACCGTCGTCGTCCGTGGGGGGCGGCGCCGCGAGCGGTTCGGCGGGTGCGGCGGCTGCTTCCGGGGGGCCGCTGTCGCCGGGCGGCAGCGTCACCACGAAGTCGGGGTCCAGCCCGCGCAGCCGTACGTCGACCGAGCCGGGGGCGAGCTCGCGGGTGATCTCGTCCATCGCGGCGGAGAGCACATTGAGCATGGTCAGACGGGTCGCCGACTCCAGGGGAGCGGTGAGCCGTTCGGCCAGCTCGCGGGCGTCTTTCCCGCCGGCTTCGGCGGCCACCGCGAGTTCGCGACGCAGGGTGTCGACATACGGAGTGAGGTCCATGGCGTCATAGTGGCACCACTGTGGTGCCATGCGCAAGTGTGAGTGGTGTGCGTGTGGGGAGGGGGTGTGGGGCGGGCTTGAGGGGGGCCGCTCTGAGCTGGTGAAAGGCTAAGGGGGTGAGCTGGGTCATTGTGGCGCCGTGCGTGGTTGCTCAGTTGCTGTGGGGGGCGGGGGGTGGCGTCGGGTGGCACTGGGTGGCGCTAGAAGGCGCCGGGTGATGCCGGGTGGTGCCGGGTGACGCCGGATGGTGCCAAGCCTGTGTCATCCGACGTCATGTGATGCCAGACGATGCCGGGTGATGCCAGGTGATGCCATGCGTCGAACGGGCGGGCCCGCGCTGTGGCGGGAGGTGCTGGGTGGTGCTCCTGGGGGGCGACCGCCTTCTCCGGGCTGATGGCCGGTGCCGGCTCTCTGTCATTCCGGCCAGTGCCAGTCGAGGCGCTGGAGGGGGATTTCTTTACGGGGGCAATTCTGCAGTTTTCTGAGAAAACAGAAAGTGGCGGTGTAACTGCTTTGTTCCTGGTCGCTGTTTGTATGCAACAAGGGAGGGGGTTTGTGTTGGGCTGGGGTTGATTTGTTGGTGGGGGAGGTTTGTGTGGGTGGCGAGGTAGGGTGGGTTGGGGGTAATTGGAATGTGAATGGCCGATGTTGTTGGGTTCCTGTCCGGGCGTTATGCGGGAAGTGGGGTGTGGTCGCCGTGGGTGTGCGCAGGGCGGGGGTCGGGGGTGCGGGCCGGTTGGGCGCTGTGGTGGTGCGGCGGGCCGAGGGGAGGGATGCGCGGCGGCTCACGCGGATGGTGCGCAGTTCGCGGGCGTATGAGGGGCGCTATGCCGCGATGGTCGACGGATATCGGGTGGGGCCGGATTACATCGAGGCGCATCGGGTCTTTGTGGCTGTGGCCATGGATGCGGATGCGGATGTTGGTGTGGAGGAGGCAGTTGGTGGGGAAGCCCGTTGTAATGAGCGGGTGTTGGGGTTTTATGCGTTGGTGGTGGAGCCGGCCGAGCTTGATCTGATGTTTGTGGGGGATCAGGCGCAGGGGTACGGGATAGGGCGTCGGCTGGTCGAGCACATGCAAGGAGAGGCGCGGCGCCTGGGCATCGAGCGGGTGCGGGTGGTTTCGCATCCGCCCGCCGAGGGTTTTTATCGCAGCGTGGGCGCCCGGCCCGTCGGAATGGTGCCGGCGAATCCGCCGGTGGTGATGTGGGACCGTCCGGAGCTCGCTTTCCTGGTCGGGAGCCAGGGGGAGAAGTAGCAGGGGCGAGGGGCAGTGGGGGCGTAAAACGCTGGCAGCGTACGAGGTTTGCGGTGAGTGTGGAGGTATGAGGCGTTCGTTTGAGGAATTGGTGGCCGAGGCTGAGGCCGTGTCGGTTGAGGGGTGGGACTTTTCGTGGCTGGACGGGCGGGCCACGGAGGAGCGGCCCTCGTGGGGGTATCAGCGGGCGATGGGCGAGCGGCTGGCGCGGGCGTCGGCCGCGTTGGACGTGCAGACCGGCGGCGGTGAGGTGCTCGCCGGGGCGGCGAAGCTGCCGCCGGTGATGGTGGCGACGGAGTCCTGGCCGCCGAATGTCGCCCAGGCCACCGCGCTGCTGCATCCGCGCGGGGCGGTCGTGGTGGCCGATGCGGACGAGCCCCCGCTGCCGTTCGGCGATGCGGCGTTCGATCTGGTGACCAGCCGTCATCCGGTGTCGGTGTGGTGGGCGGAGATCGCGCGCGTGCTGCGGCCGGGGGGTACGTACTTCTCCCAACAGGTCGGTCCGGCCAGTGTGTTCGAGCTGGTCGAGTACTTTCTGGGGCCGCAGCCGGAGCACATACGGCGGGCTCGTCATCCCGAGGACGCGTGCCAGGAGGCGGAGGCGGCCGGGCTTGAGGTGGTCGATCTGCGGGCGGAGTCGCTGCGGACCGAGTTCTTCGACATCGGGGCGGTCGTCTACTTCCTGCGGAAGGTGGTGTGGATGGTCCCCGGGTTCACGGTGGAGCGCTATCGGGAGCGGTTGCGGGAGCTGGACGAGTTGATGCGTCGCGAGGGGGCGTTCGTGGCGCGGACGACCCGGTTCCTGATCGAGGCGCGTAAGGGATAGGTGGGGAGGATGCGGGGCCTTGGGGCCTGAGTGAGGTCCGTGCCTGGGGTTGTGGTGTTCGGGGTTGCTAGTGGTTGTCGGGTGTGGAGGAGGAAGTGGCGCGGGCCGCTGAGGCGATCGTCGCGTGGGCCTCGTGTGCGGAGAGGCCGGTGTCGCGGGCGGCCTGGGTCAGGCGGGCGGCGAGTTCCTGGCCGAGGCCGGCTTCGTGGGCGCGGCAGGCGGCCCAGAAGAGCCGGGCATTGCGCTGGCCGTCCGGGGCGGTGCGTACGAAGCGTATGAGCGCCGCGGCGTGCTGGGGTGCAACGTCGGGCGGGGGCTCGCGGTGGGCGGACGGCGGCGGGGCGAGGAGGAGGTCGAGCAGGGCGCCCGGCAGGGGGGCGGGGTGGCGGGGTGTGTGCGGTGCGTGGGCATATCGCCCGTGGGTGGTGACCGAGCCGGGGCCCACGAGATAGCCGGCTGTGCCGCGGATGTCGATGCCCGGGGCGAGCCGCCCGGCTGAGTTCGGTATGGGTGGCGACGGTGGGCCGGTGAACCAGAGGTGGCGGCCGCCGCTGGGGGTGAGGACCGTGACGGTCGGCGGGATCGGGAAGTCGTGCTGTTCGGCGAGGAACCGCAGGGCGGTCAGGCCGTCGGCGCCGTTCTTGGTGTCGAGATCGATGCCGATGAGGTGGTGCGGGGGGCGTCCGCAGGCGATGCCGTAGCCGGTGGCCCAGGGGGCGGTGGCGAACATCCGGCGGATGGTGAGCGGGTCGGTGCTGGCGTCATGGACGCCGTGCCCGAGCCGGCCGCACTGGCCGCGGCAGGGCGGGCTCTCGGGGCGGCCGCGGTGCGGGGACCGTATGGCGGGGAGCTTGTTGCGGGTCAGCGGGATGACGGGGTAGCCGCGGCCGGCCGCGAGGAGTGCCTCGGCGAGCGCGGCGGCGTGCGGTTCCGGCGGCTCGGTGGGTGTGGGGGCCGTGCCCTGGGCGTCCGGGTGCTCGGTGGTGCGAGGGGTGGCAGGGGTGGCCGTATGCGGGCGCGCTCCGGTCGCGGCATCAGGCCGACGTCCGGGAGGTGGGTCCGGCAGGGCGTCGGAGGCGGGCGGCCCGGCCGGCACATCGGGCGGCACGTCGAGCGACGCGTCGGGCTGCAGGTCGGCTCGCAGGTCGGGCGGGTGGTCGGGGCGTGGATCGGGCCGGCGGTCGGTCGGTGTTTCGGTGTGGCGTCCATGGCTTCGGTGCGTGGCCATGGCTCTATTTTCGTACGAGCGTTCGATGAAGGGAAGGGGGTGTGGACGGAGCGGCCCGTGCGCCGGGTGCGTCGGCCGGGTGGGACGGGGTTCGGGGGATCGGGGTTAGGGCGGTAGGCCTTGTCGTGGGGCGTGTGGTGGGGGTGTGGCGGGACCTGTCGTCGTCGAGGGGGTGCGCGCGGGCGAGGGCGCGGGGCGGCAGGGGTTTATTCGGGGGTGCTCATGCTTGCGGGGGAATCGGGGTCTCGCGATGGGTTCGCGGCGGATTCGTGGGCAAGCCTGAGTGCGCGACGTCGAGGCAAGCATCGCGGTGGTCGGCCAACTGCCCGGTGACGCAACAGAGTTCCAGTGAGTCGAGCCCGGATCGTGTGAGACGGGACGTGAGACCGGATCGGCGGGTCCAGCAATTCCGGTCCCGCGCAGTAGAGCCCTACAAGAGCGCCGTAAAGCAGAGCCGTAAAGCAGAGCCGTAAAGCGGACCCGTAAAGCGGACCCGCAAAGCAGAGCCGTACATCAGAGTCGTAAGTCAGTCGTACATCGGACCCCCGCGCAGCAGGTCCGCGCCAGAGTCGGCGCGGTAGATCCAGAAGTCGTGTTCCGTAGGAGGAAGAGAAACATGGCAAGCATCCGTACCGCCCGCGTTCTCGCCGCTGCCGCCGCACTTCCGTGCGCGGCCGTGCTCTGCACCGGCGTGGCGCAGGCCGACAACGGCGGCTTTGCGACCGGCGGGTCGAGTTCGGCGGCGACGAGCCAGGAGGGGAGCGGTGTCGGCGGCGCCAACCTCGGCAACTCGACCACGGGCCAGCAGGTCGCCAACGGAGCCGGCGCCGCCAATCAGAACAACACCGCGAGCGTGAACGGCTCCGGTCCCACCCAGATCGACCAGACCAACACCACCGTCAACTTCACCAAGCTCTGGTGAGTCGGCGGCCCGCCGCAAGGGGAGTGCGGTGCGGCTGACCGACGGGTGAGGCGTCAGGGCCGGCACGGAGTGAATGGGGCTGCTCCGGAGTTCGCTGCGCCGGCCTTGACAGTGAGCGGGTTTCTGACAGACAGTCAGAAACCCGCTCGCTTCGTTCGTGTGCCCGGCTCCCTGCGCAACGGGCGTACGGCCACCAGAAGGGGAGGCCGCCGACGTGCACCTCGCCCCCACCGCGCGCCAGGAGCAGCTGCGCAGCCGGCTACGAAGCTACTTTCGTGAGTTGCTGCCGAACGGGCCGGTCGAGGACGCCGCACAGCAGCGTGCGGTGCTGCGCCGGATCGGCGCCGACGGCATGCTGGGGATGGGCTGGCCGACCGCGTACGGCGGGCAGGGCCGCGGGCCCGACGAGCAGTTCGTCTTCTTCGACGAGGCGTACCGCGCGGGCGCTCCGGTCTCGATGGTCACGCTCAACACCGTCGGCCCGACCCTGATGAAGTACGGCACCCCGCAGCAGAAGGACTTCTTCCTGCCCCGCATCCTCAGTGGCGAGCTGGTCTTTGCGATCGGCTATACGGAGCCCGAGGCCGGCACCGACCTTGCCGCACTCCGCACCCGCGCGGTGAAACAGCCGGGTGGAGCGGGCGCAGCCGAGGGCACCCACTGGCTGATCAACGGCGTCAAGAGCTTCACCAGCAACGCCCACCGGGCCGACTGGATCTGGCTCGCCTGCCGCACCGACCCCGACGCGCCCAAGCACCGAGGAATCTCCCTCCTCCTGGTGCCCACCGACGCACCCGGCTTCTCCTGGACGCCGATCGAGACGGTCGGCGGGCTGATGACCACCGCCACCTACTACGACGGCATCCGCGTCCCGGCCGGGAACCTCGTCGGCGAGGAGAACGGCGGCTGGCAGCTGATCACCCACCAGCTCAACCACGAACGCGTCGCCCTGGCCGCCCTCGGGATGCAGGCCGAGGACTCCTTCGACGCGGCGCTGGCGTACGCCCGTACGCCGGATCCGGAGACCGGCGAGCGGCCCGCGGATCGCCCCTGGGTACGGTCCCGGCTCGCCGAGGCGCACGCCCGGCTGGCCGCGACCCGGCTGCTGAACTGGCGGCTGGTCGGCGACGTGGGCGCCGGGACGCTCAGCCCCGGAGACGCCGGCGGGGTGAAGTTCGCCGGGACGGAGAGCGCCGTCGAGGTCTATCGAATGTGCCAGGAGGTGGCGGGGGACGCCGCCCTGGTACGGGCCGGTTCACCGGGCGCCTTCGGGAACGGCGAATTGGAGCGGATGAACCGTGCCGCGCAGATCAACACCTTCGGGGGCGGAGTGAGCGAGATCCAGCGGGAGATCGTCGCGACGATGCGGCTGGGGATGCGGAGGGGGCGGCGATGAGCGAGGTGGCGCAGGAGGGGCCGGCGCAGGGGGAGTCGGCGCGGGAGCAGCGGGCGGAGGGGGAGCCGGCGCACCGGGAGCCGGGGCCTGGGGCGCGTACCGCCCGGGCCGTGGACGCGCTCCCCCACGAGCGGCTCAAGGCGTACGAGGGGCGGCAGGCCGCGACCTCGGGGGTCGGCAAGGACCTGGTCAACGCGCCGATGATCAGGCATTGGTGCGAGGCGGTGGGCGACACCGGACCGGCCTATCGGGGGCCGGATGCCATCGCTCCGCCGACGATGCTCCAGGCTTGGACGATGGGTGGCCTCTCCGGCCATACGGACCGCTCGGGCGCGTTCGACGAACTCTTCGCGCTGCTGGACGGCGCCGGGTACACCTCCGTCGTCGCCACCGACTGCGAGCAGGAGTACCTGCGGCCGTTGCGGCCGGGTGACCGCATCACCTTCGACGCGGTGATCGAAGCCGTATCGGAGCGTAAGACGACAAAGCTGGGGACGGGGCACTTCGTCACGACGCGGATGGACGTACGCGCGGACGGGGAGCCGGCGGGGACGCATCGCTTCCGGATCCTCAAGTACGCCCCGGCGGCCGGGAAGGCCCCGGACGCCCGGGAGGCCCCGCCGGAGCGGAAGCCCGAGCGGCCGCCGGAACGGAATCCGGAGCAGCCCGCCGCAGCCGCTCGGTCCGCCCCGCGGCGCCCCCGCCCCGTCATCAACCGCGACAACGCCGGCTTCTGGGAAGGCGTCGCCCGGCACCGGCTGCTGATCCAGCGGTGCACGGGCTGCCGGACGCTGCGGTTCCCCTGGCTGCCGGGGTGCTCCCGGTGCGGGTCACCGGAGTGGGACACCGTAGAGGCGAGCGGCGAGGGAACGGTCTTCTCCTACGTCGTGCTGCACCACCCGCCCTTCCCCGCCTTCGACCCGCCCTACGCGGTCGGACTGATCGAACTCGCGGAGGGGGTGCGGATGGTCAGCAACATCGTCGGCGTCCCGTACGACCAGGTGCGCATCGGCATGCCCGTCCGGCTCGCCTTTCAGCGGGTGGACGAGGAGTACGAGCTGCCGGTCTTCCGTGCGACGCCGGGCGGTGAGGGGTGACATGGACTTCACCCCCACACCGGAGCAGACGGCGGCCCGCGAACTGGCTGCGGAGATCTTCGGCGATCTGTCCACCCCCGAGCGCCTCGCCGACTGCGGCGGCGGTACGGACGCCGAGCTCTGGAAGGCGCTGTGCACGGCCGGGCTGCCGGGCGCGGTGGCGGAGACCGGGCTGCTCGGCCTCGTCCTGATGCTGGAGGAGCAGGGGCGTACGACGGCGCAGGTGCCGTTCGCCGCGAGCTGCGTCTACGGCCTGCTGGCGGTCGGTGCGCACGGCGATGCGGACCAACGGGCGCGGTTGCTCACGGCGTTCCAGGACGGCGCCGCGATCGCGACCGGGGCCTTTCCGGCCCGGCCGGGCGGGGTGCGGGCGGCGCCGTCGGCGGACGGGGCGGGGCGGCTGACCGGCAGCGTCCCCGTAGTGCCGTGGCTGTGCGCGGCCACCCATGTGCTGGTGCCGGACGGGGCGACGCGGACGCTGTGGCTGCTTCGTACCGACGCCCCCGGGGTGCGACGGGACCCGGTCGAGACCACCGCCCCCTGGTCGGCGGGCCGGCTCACCCTCGACGACGCCCCTGCCGAACGCCTGGGGCCGGACGCGGCCGAATGCCTGGGCTCGGACGAGGCCGAACGTCCGGGCCGGGACGCGGCCGCACCGCAGTCGCCCGCCACCCGCCCGTACGCCGATGTCCTGGCCACCGCCCGTACCGCCTTCGCCGGCCTCCAGGCCGGGGTCTGCGCCGGGTCCCTGGCGCGTGCGGTGTCCCACACGACCACGCGTGAGCAGTTCGGCCGTCCGCTCTCCACCCACCAGGGCGTCCTGCTGCGCGCCGCCGACGCCTATATGGACACCGAGGCGATCCGGCTGACCGCGTACGAGGCGGCCTGGCGCCGGGACGCGGGCCTGGACGCCGGGGAGCAGGCGCTGACCGCCGCCTGGTGGGCCGCCGAGGCGGGCACCCGTGTGGTGCACACCGGCCAGCATCTGCACGGCGGTATCGGCGCCGACCTGGAACACCCCGTCCACCGGCACTTCCTGTGGGGCCGGCAACTGGCCGGCTATCTGGGCTCGGGCGCCGAAGTGCTCGAAGAGCTGGGGCAGTTGCTCACGTCACGGGAAGCGCGGGATTTGCAGAACCGGCAGGAGGCCACCCCATGAAAGCCGGTGACGAGATCAATCCAGGTGACGAGCTTCCGGCGCTCACCGTCCCGATCACCCGCACCCTGATCGTCGCCGGAGCACTCGCCTCCCGTGACTACCAGGACGTGCACCACGACACCGAGGCGGCCCGGGAGAAGGGCTCCCCGGACATCTTCATGAACATCCTCACCACCAACGGGCTGGTCGGCCGCTATCTCACCGACCACTTCGGGCCGCGCTGCGTCCTGCGCAAGGTCGCCATCCGCCTGGGCGTCCCCAACTACCCGGGAGACACCATGGTGTTGCGCGGCACCGTCACCGAGGTGTCGGACGGTACGGCCGTGGTGCGGATCGTCGGTGCGAACGGCCTCGGCCACCACGTAACCGGCACGGCGACGGTGAGCCTCCCGGAAGACGCGACGACGATGAGCCACCCCAAGGGCACCACATGAGCATCCACCGCGCCGACTCCCTCGGCGGCCGTGCCGCGATCGCCGGAATCGGTGCGACCGAGTTCTCCAAGGACTCCGGCCGCAGCGAACTGAAGCTCGCCGTCGAGGCCGTACGGGCCGCCCTCGACGATGCCGGGCTGAGCCCCGCGGACGTCGACGGCATGGTCACCTTCACCATGGACACCAACCCCGAGATCACCGTCGCGCAGGCGGCCGGCATCGGCGAACTGTCGTTCTTCTCCCGGGTCCACTACGGGGGCGGCGCGGCCTGCGCCACCGTCCAGCAGGCGGCCCTCGCGGTCGCCACCGGCCTCGCCGAAGTCGTCGTCTGCTACCGCGCGTTCAACGAGCGCTCCGTCCGCCGCTTCGGCTCCGGCGTACAGCAGCGGGAGCCCTCCGCCGAGGGGGCGGCACTCGGCTGGAACCTTCCGTTCGGCCTGCTCACCCCCGCCTCCTGGGTGGCCATGGCCGCCCAGCGCTACCTCCACACCTACGGGCTGACGCCGGACGCCTTCGGCCATGTCGCGGTCACCGACCGCCGCCATGCCGCCACCAACCCGGCCGCGTACTTCCACCGCCGGCCGATCACCCTCGCCGACCACGCCGCCTCCCGCTGGATCGTGGAGCCGCTGCGGCTGCTGGACTGCTGCCAGGAGACGGACGGCGCCCAGGCGATCGTGGTGACCTCGCCCGAGCGGGCCCGCACGCTGCCTAACCCGCCGGCACTGATCACCGCCGCCGCACAGGGCGCGGGCCGCGCCCAGGAGCAGATGACCAGCTTCTACCGCGACGCGCTGACCGGCCTCCCCGAGATGCAGGTGGTCGCCCGCCAGCTCTGGCGCACCTCCGGACTGACCCCCGCCGACATCGACGTCGCGATCCTCTACGACCACTTCACCCCCTTCGTGCTGATGCAGCTGGAGGAGTTCGGCTTCTGCGCCCCCGGCGAGGCCGCCGATCTCGTCGCCGCGGACGCCCTCCCCCTCAACACCCACGGCGGCCAGCTCGGCGAGGCCTATCTGCACGGCATGAACGGCATCGCCGAGGCCGTCCGCCAGCTCCGCGGCACCTCCGTCAACCAGGCCGGCACCCCCGCGCATGTACTGGTCACGGCCGGCACGGGGGTGCCGACCTCGGGGCTGGTCCTGGGCGCGGACGGCTAGCGGCTGCCCGGCGGCTTCCGCAGGTCACCGCCGTCCGCCAGGCCTACGACACCGCCCAGGAAGAGGCGGCAGCCTGGGACGGGTGGGACAGAAGGGGAGGGTGTGGCACGCGCCGTCCCCTTGGGGGAACCGCCCCGGCCGTCCCCCCAAAGGAGGTCCGGCGGCCCCTACCCGTACAACTTGAGGCGGATGACGCTTCGGCACCTGGGGGCGATCCGCTGGGACCACCCTCGCTCCTAGCGTGGTCCACATGACCACGCCAGTGTGCACAAGCGCTTCGACCGCCGCTGTGTTCCCGACGTTCTCGTCCTATGTACGGGCCCGGGGGCCGGTCCTGCTGCGCGCTGCGCGGTCGATGTCCGGTAACCCGAACGACGCCGAGGACCTTCTCCAGACCGCGCTCACCAAGACCTTCATGGCCTGGGAGCGCATCGAGGACCACCGCGCCCTGGACGGCTACGTCCGCCGCGCGCTGATCAACACCCGCACCTCCCAGTGGCGCAAGCGCAAGGTGGAGGAGTTCGCCGTCGACGAGCTGCCGGAGCCGGACCCGCTGCCGGCGCCCGACCCGGCCGAGCTCCAGGGCCTGCGCGACGCGATGTGGCGCGCGGTGCTGCGACTGCCGCCCCGCCAGCGGGCCATGGTCGTCCTCAGGTATTACGAGGACCTCAGCGAGGCCCAGACCGCCGAGGTCATGGAGGTCTCGGTCGGCACGGTCAAGAGCGCCGTCTCCCGCGCCCTGGCCAAGCTCCGCGAGGACCCGGAGCTGGGGATGATCGCCTGAGGGGACGCGGGCGCCCGAGGCCTTTCGTCCCGAGTCAGCCCCGGTCGGCGGCGTACGCCAGGAAGTCGGCCCAGGCAGCCGGTTGGACGCGCAGCTGCGGACCGTGGGGGTTCATGGAGTCGCGGATGCGGATGGTGTCGGGGGTGGTGGCGACTTCGATGCACTCGTTGCCATTGCCCTGGTCGCTGTAGCTGCTCTTCTGCCAGGCAACTTCTACGCAGTCGTTGTTGTCGCTGCCGCTGTAGCTGCTCTTTCTCCACACCAGCGTGGTACCGGAAGGCCTCAGCGTCATGTCTCTCCCCGCAGCTTCTCGATGAATGCCAACGACTCTCGTGGGGTGAGAGCCTGGGACCGGATGATTCCATACCGCAGTTCGAGGACCCGAAGTTGCTTGGGGTCGGAGATCGCACCGGCAAAGGATCGATCCTCGGCGCGGCCCACAACGGAACCATCACCGAACTTCAGGACCTCAATCTCGCCGCCCATTCCGGCGTGGTCCTCGCGGTCGGTCGGCATTACCTGGATCTCGACGTTACGCAACTGTCCGATCTCCAGCAGACGTTCGAGTTGTCGGCGCAAGGCCATTGTGCCTCCGAGGGGGCGACGAAGCGTCACCTCTTCCTGGACAAACATGAGCGCTGGAGCAGGAGCTCGATCGAAGATTGCCTGTCGGTTCATGCGGGCCGCCACGAGTCGCTCCACCTCGTCCTGCGAGTACGCAGGCCTTCGCATCTCGAACAGTGCCGTCGCGTACTCCTTCGTCTGCAATAGTCCATGCAGGTTGTGGTTGCTGTAGCCCCCGAGTTCGACCGCTTCCGACTCCAGCTTGGCCAATTTCCGGACCTTCTTCGGGTACCTGGCCTGCTCCAGGTCCTCCTTCATTGCGGCGATCTTGCCGCCCGCCCCCAGCACCTCATCCGCCTTGTCGAGGAACTCCGGGCGGGGGATACGCACACCCCGCTCGATCTTGTAGATCAGGTTCTCCCCGTACCCCATGAGCGCCCCGAATTCCGCCGGGCTCAGTCCCGCGGCCTTGCGCCACATTTTCAGCTGGCGGCCGACCGCCTCGACGACGGCTTGTGTCTCGTCTTCCGGGCCTTCCCAGCTCGCCTCATCCGCTCCGTCAACGTTCATCCGCTCCCACCTCCTGGACAGCGGGGACACTCCTGGACAACGCCAGGACAGTCACCGTGCGTACCGGCCGAATCACTTTTCAGCGTAGACACGGACGACCACGCTGAGTGACGTGAATCAGGAAATCGCCGCGTACAAGCTCCAGTTCAAGGTCCAGCTGTCCGCCACCCGCCGGGGTGCCCGCCTCGCGCGGCTCCTCGCCACGGAGGAACTCCGGTCATGGGGGCTGCCGTTCGAAGCCCCGGCTCAGGTCGTTGCCGAGCTGGCCGCGAACGCCGCTACGCACGGGTGCGTACCCGGCCGGGACTTCCGCCTCGCCGTCCTGTCTGACGCGGACACGCTCCGTATCGAGGTGACGGACGCCCGGGGTGACCGGCTCCCGGCCCCTCCGGACACGGGCGTACGGGAATCGGGTTACGGCCTGATCCTCGTCGAGGCGCTCGCCGACCGATGGGGGACGTGCTGCGGACCGTTCCCCTGCAAGACGGTCTGGGCGGAATTCGACCTGCCGATGTGGGGCCGATGAGGCGGCCGGCCGCCCGTCCACCGGAGCCCGGAAACCCGTGCTTCTGTGTGCCGCGCCGAGGTTCCGAGCCTAGACACTGCCGCTGCCCAGCCGCGGCGGCGCATCATGCGGCACCCTGACGTGATGGTGATCGCCGAGGCGGACATGGAAGTCGAGGGACCCTTCGATCCGCGTACCCTCATCGCCGCGATCGAAGTCGTTTCCCGGTCCAACCCGGACAACGACTGGGTGAGCAAGATGCGCGACTACCCCCTCCTGGGTATTCCGCTGTATGTGATCTTCGACCCGCTCTCCGACATCCACCCGACGCCGAGCGGCCCTCGCTACGCCACCCGCAAGGAATTCGTGTACGGCGAGGATGTGACGATCGGAGAGTGGACGATCACCACTCAGGACCTGCCGCTTTACGCGTAGTGGTGTACGTGGGCCGCTTATGTCCCCCGGCTCACCATCAGCCTCCCCACCGCCTGCTCCAGCTCCGCGATGCGGTCGGCGAGGCGGGACTTGTCGGAGCCCTCGGCGTCGCGCAGGAGGAGTTCCACCTCGGCGAGCTGGCCGGCGATCTCCGCGAGGCGGGAGGCGTCGCCGGCGGCCGACTGCGGGGGCTCGGCGGGCTCCGGGGCTCCCGGGGCCGGTGGGAGGTCGGGGTGCGGGGCCGTCGTCGGCTGCCCGGCCTTCTCGGCCCCCGGTGGTTTCTGGGATTCCTCCGCTGCCGGCGTCGAGGCCGCAACCGTGGCGGTTGCGGCGCCCGTCGGGGTCGTTGCCCCCGCCGGGGCCGGCGCGCCCTCGCCGCCGGGGTGCTCGGGCGAGGTCAGCAGGCGCTTCAACTGCTCTGCCTGGGCGGCCAGTTGACGGTTCTTGCGGAAGAGTTCGAGGAAGACGTTCACCTTGGTGCGCAGCAGCCAGGGGTCGAACGGCTTGATCAGGAAATCGGCGGCGCCGACCGTGTAGCCGCGGTAGGCGTAGTTGGGGTCGACGGAGGCGCCGGTGAGGAGGATGACCGGGACGTCCTTCGTCTGGTCCAGGCCCTTGATGTTGGCGGCGGTCTCGAAGCCGTTCATGCCCGGCATCAGCACATCGATGAGGACGACCGCGAATTCCTCGCGGAGCATGGCCTTGAGGGCCTCCTCGCCGGAGCGTGCGCGCACCACCTTCTGGGTGAGCGAGCCCAGTACGGCTTCCAGCGCGACGAGGTTCTCCTCCATGTCGTCGACGATGAGGATGCTGGGTGAGGTGTCCGGTGCGGTCGTCATGACTGCTCCCCCGTCGTTCCCTGGTCGTCCTGGCTCGTGTCCCGGTCTGTGGCCTCGTCGGCGGTGGTCTCGTCGGCGTCAGTGATCTCGCCCGTATCGGAGGCCTCGCCCCCCTCCTGGCGCTCAGGAGGCGTATCGGGGCAGCCCTCCTGAGGGTCCAGGAGGCGGCAGATCACGGTCAGCAGCCGGTCCACATCCACCGGTTTGGGGATGTAGTCGTTGGCTCCGCTCTCGATGGCCTTTTCGCGGTCGCCCGGCATGGCCTTCGCGGTGAGCGCGATGACCGGGAGGTCCGCGAATCGAGGTGCCTGCCGGATGGCATTGATCATCTCGTAACCGTCCATTTCGGGCATCATGATGTCCATCAGGACCAGCGAGACATCCGGTGTCCGGTTGAGGACTTCCAGGCCCTCGCGGCCGTTCTCGGCGTACTTGACGGTGATGCCGACCCGGCCCAACACGTGCGTGAGCGCGAAGACATTACGGATGTCGTCGTCGACGACGAGGATGCGGCGGTCGGCCAGCACCTCGCCGGGGCGGCCGCTGAGCCAGTCCTTGAGGCGGGTGGTCTCGGGCCAGGTGACGGCATCGCCTTCGGCGGACGGAGCCGTCACCGGTGCCGTCGGCTCATGGGGTTCCTGGCCGCGGAAGAGGTCCCCGCGCGGCGTGCTCTCCAGGGCCTCGGGCGCGGACGTGCGCTGTTCGCCCAGGGTGGGCAGGGGAGCCCGGGTCGGAGCCTGGACGGCCGGTGCGGGACCCTCCGCGGTGAGGGGCCCGGCGGTGGAACCCGTGGCGGTGGAGGGGCCGGTGTAGCGAGCGGGCACGTACAGGGTGAAGGTCGAACCGACGCCCGGCTCGCTCTCGGCGATGATCCGGCCGCCCAGCAGTGCGGCCATGTCACGGCTGATGGAGAGGCCGAGACCGGTGCCGCCGTATTTGCGGTTGGTGGTGCCGTCGGACTGCTGGAACGCCTCGAAGATGCCGTCGAGTTTCTCCGACGAGATACCGATGCCGGTGTCCTTGACGGAGAGCGCGATGACGTCGTCGGCGGTGCGCAGGGATTCTTCGTCGAAGTCCGTGCCCGGTACCCGCTGGACGATGAGTTCCACGCCGCCGGAGGAGGTGAACTTCACGGCGTTGGACAGCAGGTTGCGCAGGATCTGCTGGAGGCGCTGTTCGTCGGAGAAGAGTTCCTTGGGGACGTTCTCGCCGACCTTGACGTCGAAGGTGAGGCCGCGGTCGAGGGTGAGCGGCTTGAAGGTGGCCCGGACGTAATCGAGGAGTTTGATCAGCGGCAGGTTCTTGGGGTGGACGTCCATCCGGCCGGCCTCGATCTTCGACAGATCGAGGATGTCGTTGATGAGCTGGAGCAGGTCGGCGCCCGCACGGTGGATGGTGACGGCGAACTCCACTTCCTGGGGGGAGAGCCGGCCCTCGGGGTTGTCGGCGAGGAGCCGGGAGAGCACCAGCAGGGAGTTCAGCGGGGTGCGCAGTTCGTGCGACATATTCGCCAGGAATTCCGACTTGTACTGCGAGGAGGTGGCCAGCAGTGCCGCCTTCTCCTCCAACTCGGCGTTCGTCAGCTGGAGTTCGTCCGAGCGCTGGCGGAGCTCGGCGGTCAGACGCTGGGATTCCGAGAGCAGGGACTCCGTACGGGCGTTGGCGATGATGGTGTTGATCGAGACGCCGATGGTGTTCACGAACTGGTCGATGAAGGCGAGGTGGACGTCGCTGAACCGGCTGAACGAGGCCAGCTCGATGACGCCGAGCACCTGGTCCTCGAAGAGGATCGGGAGGATGACGATGCTGGCGGGGGCCGAGGCCCCGAGTCCGGAGCTGATGGTGATGTAGTCGGGCGGGACGGCGTCGACGACGATGCGCTTCTTCTCCATGGCGGCCTGGGTGATCAGGCCCCAGCCGGGGGTGCCCAGCCGCAGCCGCGGCAGGGAACGGCGGCCCTCGGGCTGCCCGGTGCCGTACCCGGCGATCAGCTCCAGTCCCTCGCCGGGCTCGGCGCCCGCCTCGGCCAGGAAGAACGCGCCGAACTGCGCGTTCACCAGCGGGGTCAGCTCGCGCAGGATCAGATCGGCGACCTCGACCAGGTCGCGGTGGCCCTGCATCAGACTGGCGATACGGGCCAGGTTGGACTCCAGCCAGTCCTTGGCGCGGGTGGTCTCGCGGAGGTTGGCGACCATCAGGTTGATGTTGTTCTTCAGGGCGGCGACCTCGCCCTGGGCGTCCACGGTGATCGAGCCGGACATGTCGCCCTGGGTGACGGCGCTGGCCACCTCGGCGATCGCGCGGACCTGTGTCGTCAGGTTCAGCGCCAGCTCGTTGACGCTGGTGGTCAGCCGCTTCCAGGTGCCGTAGACGCCCTCGACCCGGGCCTGGCCGCCCAGTTGGCCCTCACTGCCGACCTCGCGGGCCACCCGGGTCACCTCGGACGAGAACGACGACAGGGTGTCGACCATCGTGTTGATCGTCGTCTTCAGTTCGAGGATCTCGCCGCGGGCATCGACGTCGATCTTCTTCGACAGGTCGCCCTTGGCGACGGCGGTGGCGACCTGGGCGATGTTGCGGACCTGGGAGGTCAGGTTGTCGGCCATGGAGTTGACGTTGTCGGTGAGGTTCTTCCAGACGCCGGAGACGCCGTGCACCTGGGCGCGGCCGCCGAGCCGGCCCTCGGTGCCGACCTCGCGGGCGACTCGGGTCACCTCGTCCGCGAACGCCCGCAGCTGCTGGACCATCGTGTTGACGGTGTCCTTCAGCTCCAGGATCTCGCCGCGGGCATCGACATCGATCTTCTTCGACAGGTCGCCGTTGGCCACCGAAGTGGTCACCTGGGCGATGTTGCGGACCTGGGAGGTCAGGTTCAGCGCCATGAAGTTGACGTTGTCGGTGAGGTCCTTCCAGACCCCGGATACCCCCCTGACCTGCGCCTGACCGCCGAGGTTTCCCTCCGTGCCGACCTCGCGGGCCACGCGGGTGACCTCGTCGGCGAAGGCGGAGAGCTGGTCGACCATGGTGTTGATCGTCGTCTTCAGTTCGAGGATCTCGCCCTTGGCCTCGACGGTGATCGTCTTGCCGAGGTCGCCCTCCGCGACGGCGGTGGCGACCAGGGCGATGTTGCGGACCTGAGAAGTCAGGTTGTCGGCCATGAAATTGACGCTCTCGGTGAGGTCGCGCCAGACCCCGGAGACGCCCCTGACCTGCGCGCGGCCGCCCAGCCGGCCCTCGGTGCCGACCTCGCGGGCCACCCGGGTGACCTCGTCGGCGAAGGCGGAGAGCTGGTCGACCATCGTGTTGATCGTCGACTTCAGTTCGAGGATCTCGCCCCGGGCATCCACGGTGATCTTCTGGCTCAGGTCGCCGTTGGCCACCGCCGTCGTCACCTGGGCGATGTTGCGGACCTGCCAGGTCAGGTTGGACGCCATGAAGTTGACGTTGTCGGTGAGGTCCTTCCAGACCCCGGATACGCCCCTGACCTGCGCGCGGCCACCGAGCTGACCCTCGGTGCCGACCTCGCGGGCCACCCGGGTGACCTCGTCGGCGAACGCCCGCAGCTGATCCACCATCTTGTTGACGGTCAGCTTCAGCTCCAGCAGCTCGCCGGTGGCCTCCACCGTCACCTGCTGGGTCAGATCGCCGGTGGCCACCGCCGTCGTGACCACGGCGATGTCGCGCACCTGCGCCGTCAGCCGCGACGCCATGGTGTTGACCGCCTCGGTCACATGGAGCCAGTCGCCGGCGAGCCCCTGGACCTTGGCCCGGCCGCCCAGCCGGCCCTCGGTGCCGACCTCGCGGGCGACCCGGGTGACCTCGCCGGTGAACAGCGACAGCTGGTCGACCATCCGGTTCACCCCGCTGCCCAGCCGGCGCAGATCGCCGCGGAGCTGGCGGTTGCCGTCGTGCAGATCGACGCGCTGGGTCAGATCGCCGTCGGCCACCGCATCCAGCACCCGGGTGGCCTTGGCGAGCGGGACCACCAGCGCCTCCAGCACGGTGTTGGCCGCCTCGATGTTCGTCGTCCAGGTCCCCTGGCCGGGGCTCGCGGAGATCCGCTCGTCCAGCCGGCCCTGCCGGATGACCTCGCCCCGTACGCGCTGGAGCTCGGTCGCCAGATGCTCGTTGCGGGCGATGATCTGGTTGAGGACGCCGGCCATGTCGGCCAGCACGGGGTCCGAGGAGCCGCCGTCCGGCATGGTCTGCACACGTGTGGTGAAGTCCCCGTCGCGCAGCGCATTCAGCGCCGCGAGCAGCGGCCGCAGCTCACTGGTGCGCACCCATTGGCCATCCGACGGGGGCCGGCCAGGGGGCGGTGCGGGCCCGGGCCTCTCCGCGGGCCGTGCGCTCTCGGCGGCCTCGGTGGACTGTGTGGACGCGGGGGGATCCGGGGGTTGCGGAGCAGACTCGCGCCGGGTCGGGTCGAGCGCCATGACACACCATCCCCCCAAAGATCGATATGGAGAAGGTCCAGTCGGGCAGAGTGATCCATTTGGGCAGGTATGACATAGTATAAAGCGCCCGTAGATGTATTTTCCCGGCACATCCAGGGGGTGCAGTGACCTCGCTGTCCTCCCCGCCCATGACGGAATCCGTCTCCCGCAAAGGCCTGCCGGCGAACCAGCTTGCCGCGGCCGGTGCGCGCAAGTTCGTGCATGCGCTGCTCTCCGAACGGGCGGCCGCACCACCCGCCACGGCCGGGCCCGGAGCGGCGGCGATCAGCCAGGAGCTGATCCATGACGCCGTCCTGCTCACCAGTGAACTGGTCACCAACGCCGTGATGTACGCCGGCACCGATATCGATGTGACCTGCCGCCTGGAGTACGGCCGGCCCGGCGAAGAGGGCGAGGGCAAGCGACGGGGCCGGGCCAAGGTGGGCGTCGTCATGGAGGTCTCCGACCGCCACCCCTCCCGGGGGGTACGCGGCGGGGTGGACTCCCGCAGCGGAGAGCCGGGGTACGGGCTCCAGCTGGTGGGCGCGCTGGCGGAGTCCTGGGGCGTGACCTACCACAAGGCGGTGAAGACCGTCTGGTTCCGTCTGGAGGCCACCGAGGGCGAGCCCGGCACCGCCGGGAGCCCGTCCCGGCAGCTCGACAGCCGCAGCGCCGAGCCTCCCGCACCGCTGTCTCACCCCGTGCGCGAGCGCGCCCGCCGGCCCGGGTTCGCCGCCGAATGGGCCGACCGCGGGGGCCCGTCCTTCCTCGCCGAGACCAGCGAGCTGCTGGCCGGGCAGCTCGACCAGGACATGGTCACCGCGCTCGCCGCCCAGCTGCTGGTGCCCCGGCTCGCCGACTGGTGTGCGATCTGGCTGACCACCGAGGGCGGCGGCATGCAGCTGTCCCGGGTCTGGCACGTCGACGAGCGGCGGATCGTCCCGCTCCGCGACGACCTGGAGCGGGACCCGCCGACCGAGGTCGTCCGCACCGCCGGCATCCCCTGGCCCTGGCCGGAGTGCGCCGGTGCGTCCTCCACGGGCGGGTCGGCGCTCGCCTTTCCCCTCGTCGCCCGGGACACCGACCAGGGCGTGCTGCTGCTCGGCCGGGCGGGGCACCTCCAGATGACCGACACCGTGGTGCGGATGGTCGAGGACGTGGCACGCCGGGTCGCACTGGCCGTGTTCACCGCCCGCCAGTACACCCGGCAGACCACGATCAGCCTGGCGCTCCAGCGCCGGCAGCTGCCCGCGTCGCTCGCCAGCATCGTCGGTGTCGACACGGCGATCGTCTATGAGCCGCACGGGGAGGGCCAGACCGTCGGCGGTGACTTCTACGACGTCTTCCCGATGGGCGACCGCCGCTGGTGCTTCCTGCTCGGCGACGTCCAGGGCAAGGATCCGGAGGCGATGTCCGTCACCGGCCTGGCCCGCCACCTCGTGCGGCTGCTGGCCCGTGAGGGACACGGCGTCGAGTCGGTGCTCGGCCGGCTGAATCTGGCCATGGCGGAGGAGAGCGCCGAGGCGGTGGAGCTGGGCGGCGAGCAGGCCACCTCCCGCTTTCTGAGCCTGCTGTACGGCGAGCTGGAGGTCGACCCGGGCGTACCGGGGGCCCGCTGCACGGTCGCCACGGCCGGCCACCCGCCACCGCTGCACATGTTCCTCGACGGCACCGTCGAGCCGGCCGCCGAGCCGCAGATGCTGCTGGGTATCGACGAGGGCACCGAATTCCAGGCCAGCTCCTTCACCCTCGCACCGGGCGAGACGCTGCTGTGCGTCACCGACGGGGTCACCGAACGCCGCAGCGGCAACTGGCAGTTGGACGACAACGACGGTCTGATGGAAGTGCTGCGGGACGGTATGGGGCTGGGCGCCAAGGCCCTCGCCGAGCATGTACGGCGCGCCGCGCACGACTTCGGCACCGGGCCGGTCGAGGACGATCTGTCGGTGCTGGTCCTTCAGGCGGTGACCCCGGAGGCCGACCGGCGCCCGTGAGGCCGGCCGGTGCGGCCGACCGGACCTCGTGGCGGGGAGCGGCGGCCGGGGCCGCGCTCTTACCGCCTGCCGTCGGCCTTACCGCCTGCCGTCGGCCTTGAGGAGCACCGGCTTGCCGCCACCGGCGATCACTCCGCCGCCCATACCGCCGACGGGGTCGAACTGCCCGGCGAACAACGGGCGGCCGACCGAGGGGCCGTCGCCGCCCGGACGCAGGACCGGTGCGGCCTGCGGGGCCGCCTGGGCGGTGCCGCAGGCGAGCACACCGATACCGCCCAGGGCGGCAAGGACGACGCAACGGCCGAGGTGGGGGCGCATAGGACGCTCCTGTCAGAAGAGAAATCGGAGGAGAAAAACGAGTGCCCGGATTCCGGGTGATCGTCAGCGTGCTGCGCGGCACGGAGACGGCACAAGCAACGTGCCGACAGGGCCATCCCTGTGGGTGAACCGGGCGGCCCGGCGTCCCGGCCGGTTGACCCGGACCGGGACGTGGCCCGTGCGCCCGCACGGGAGGGCGAGCCGGGGAGGGGCTCGTCCGTCGCCGCATCCGGTCATGAGCGGGCAAGAACACACCCCGGAGGGCGTGACATACCAAGCGGTATGCGCCGACAATCGCAGCACCACTAACCGCCCGTAACAAAGCGGAGGCACCCGGTGCTCAGCACGATGCAGGACGTACCGCTCACCGTCTCGCGAATCCTGGCCCACGGGGCGACGGTTCACGGTGAGTCGCAGGTCATCACCTGGACCGAGGGGGACCCGCACCGGCGCACCTTCGCCGAGATCGGCGTCCGGGCCGCGCAGCTGGCCCATGCGCTGCGCGAGGAGCTGTCCGTGGCCGACGAGGAACGGGTCGGCACCCTCATGTGGAACAACGCGGAGCACATGGAGGCCTATCTCGCGATCCCCTCCATGGGGGCGGTGCTGCACACGCTCAACCTGCGGCTGCCCGCCGAGCAGTTGGTATGGATCATCAACCACGCCGAGGACCGTGTCGTCCTCGTCAACGGCAGCCTGCTGCCGCTGCTCGCCGCGCTGCTCCCGAAGCTGCCGAACGTGGCGCACGTCGTGGTCGTCGGCCCCGGTGACCGCTCCGTATTGGACGGCGCCACGGCGCGGGTGCACGACTACGAGGAGCTGCTCGCCGGCCGGCCGGAGAGCTACGCCTGGCCGGAGATCGACGAGCGGGAGGCCGCGGCGCTCTGCTACACCTCCGGGACCACCGGCGACCCCAAGGGCGTGCTCTACAGCCACCGTTCGCTCTATCTGCACTCCCTGCAGGTCAACACCGCCGAGGCGTTCGCCCTCACCGCGCGCGACATCACCCTCCCGGTCGTGCCGATGTTCCACGTCAACGCCTGGGGCCTGCCGCACGCCGCGTACATGGCCGGCGCGTCCCTGCTGATGCCCGACCGCTTCCTCCAGCCCGCGCCGCTGGCCGAGATGATCGAGACCGTACGGCCCACCATCGGCGCCGCCGTGCCCACCATCTGGCAGGGCCTGCTCGCCGAACTCGACGCCACCCGACGAGACGTCGCCTGTCTGCGGACCGTCGTCATCGGCGGCTCGGCCTGCCCGCCCGCCCTGATGCGCGGCTTCGAGGAGCGCCACGGCATCCGGGTCGTGCACGCCTGGGGGATGACCGAGACCTCGCCGCTGGGCAGCGTCTCCCACCCGCCTGCCGGGGTCAGCGGCGACGAGGAGTGGGCCTACCGCGCCACCCAGGGCCGCTTCCCCGCCTCCGTCGAGGCCCGGCTGATCGGTCCGGACGGTGAGCGGCTCCCCGCGGACGGCCGGTCCGCCGGCGAACTGGAGGTCCGCGGGCCCTGGATCGCCGGTGCCTACTACGGCGGTGCCAAGGGCGAACCGCTGCGCCCGGAGGACAAGTTCAGCCCCGACGGCTGGCTGCGTACCGGCGACGTCGGCACGATCACCCCGAACGGCTATCTGACGCTGACCGACCGGGCCAAGGACGTCATCAAGTCCGGCGGCGAATGGATCTCCTCGGTCGAGCTGGAGAACCACCTGATGGCGCACCCGCATGTCGTGGAGGCCGCGGTGGTGGCCGTACCGGACGACAAGTGGGGCGAGCGGCCGCTGGCGACGGTGGTGCTCAACGAGGGCGTGACCATCGGCTACGAGGAGCTGAAGGCGTTCCTCGGCGAGCGGGTCGCGCGCTGGCAGCTGCCGGAGCGCTGGGCGGTGATCGAGGCGGTGCCCAAGACGAGCGTGGGCAAGTTCGACAAGAAGGTGCTGCGCAAGCAGTACGCGGACGGGCAGCTGGAGGTCACCCTGCTGGCGTGAGCCGCCGGCCGTGAGCGGTGCTGTGGGGCCGGGCGTCCGCGGCGTGGGCGTCCGGCCCGCCGGCCGTCGTCAGTTCGTGCCGATCTTGGCGAGGAGGTCGACGATCCGGGCCTGGACCTCGGCGCTCGTGGAGCGCTCCGCCAGGAAGAGCACCGTCTCCCCGACGGCCAGCCGGGGCAGCTGCGCCGGATCCATGTCGGCGGAGGTGTAGACGACCAGCGGGGTGTGGTCGAGCAGCCCGTTGGCGCGCAGCCAGTCGACGATGCCGGTCCGCCGGCGGCGCACCTGCATCAGGTCCATCACGACCAGGTTCGGCCGCATCTGCTGGGCGAGGGTGACCGCATCGGCGTCCGCGGAGGCCCGTGCGACCTGCATCCCGCGCCGCTCCAGCGAGGCGGTCAGGGCGGCCGCGATGTCGTCGTTCTGCTCGATCAGCAGCACCCGCGGCGGATGCACCTCACTGTCGCGCGGGGCCAGCGCCTTGAGGAGCACGGCCGGGTCGGCACCGTACGCGGCCTCCCGGGTGGCCTGCCCCAGCCCGGCCGTCACCAGCACCGGGACCTTGGCCGCGCCCGCCGCCTGGCGCAGCGACTGCAGCGCGGTGCGGGTGATCGGCCCGGTCAGCGGGTCGACGAAGAGCGCCGCCGGATACGCGGCGATCTGGGCGTCCACCTCCTCACGGGAGTTGACGATCACCGGGCGGTAGCCGCGGTCGCTGAGCGCCTGCTGGGTGGCGCCGTCCGGCGCCGGCCAGACCAGCAGCCGGCGCGGATTGTCCAGCGGCTCCGGCGGCAGCTCGTCGTCCTTCGGCATCGGCTGACGATCCATCACCTCTATGGCGCCGTTCGGACCGTCCAGCGGCTCGGGGCCCTCGCTGCCCTCGTCGGGCGCGGAGATCGCAAAGGCCCGGCCCTCGCTCGCGTCCAGCAGATGCGGCTGCGGCGGGGCGGCGGCCGGGTGCTGTGCCTGCTGCTGCGGCGGTGCCCCGGGGTGCGGATGCTCGGCCGCCGCGGGCCCGGCGTCCGCCGCCCGCGCACCCTCCTGCGGCGGCGCGGCGAGCTTACGGCGGCGGCCCGAACCGGCGGAGGTACCGCCGGGCGGCGTGCTGCCGGGGGGCAGCGGCGGACGCTGCTGGTCGGCGATCTGCTGCGCGAACGGCACGCCCTGCCCCAGCGTCCGCACGCTGAACGCCCGCCCCTGTGAGCCGTCGTCCTCGGCGGCGGGCGGCAGCGGCTGACGGTGCGACGCCGCGGCGGGCCCGCCCTGCGCAGGCGCAGACGGGCCCGCGGCCTCCTCGGCAGGACTGGGGCGACCGCGCCGGCGGCCGGTGGGGGCGGGGGCCTCGGCGGCCTGCTGGGGGGCGGCGGGCTGGGGCACACCGGCATCCGGCGCCGGGGCGATACCGGCCGCCGTGCCGGTGGCCGTACCCGTCGCCTCGGCCGGTTCGGCGGGCTGCGCCACGAGCCCCTCCGGGCCCGCCACGAAGGTGCCGGAGGACTCGGCGTCGGCCATCGCGGCCGCCGCGCGCTCCTCGGCCGCGGCCCGCCTGGCCCGCCGCCTTCCGCTCGGCTCGCCGTCCCAGTCGGCGCCCTGCGGCGGCGTGGAGTCGCCGGCCGCGGCAAGCTCGTACCCCGGCTGCGCACCGGACATCGACGCCTCCGGACCGCCGGCCACCGGACGGCGCGCCCGACGGCGACCCGAGCCGCTGCCGCCGGCCTGACCGGCCTGCTGATCGGCCATCTGCTCGGCGGCCGCGGGCAGCTCCGGCAGCGACGACTGCGGGGTACGGTCCGCCGCGGCGGGCGGCAGCGCAAAAGCGGTACGGGCACCGGACGCCTGCTGAGCCCGGGAGGCGGCGGCGCGGTCCCCCGCACCTTGCGCAGTGCGCTCGGGCGCCTCGGCCAGCGCCCGGCGCGCCCGTCGACCGGCCGGCTGTACCGGGCCGAGCCCCTGGGGGCCCGCGGCCTGCGCGGGAACGTGGGCTTGACCGGGAGCCGTGGCCTGGCCCGGTGCCGGGGCCTGCCCCGGAATCTGCGGACGCGCCGGAACCGCGGCCGCCGGATCCTGGCCGGGCGCCTCGGCCGAAGCCGCCGCGGGACCCTGCCCGCCGGCCGCCCCGTGGCCCGGCCGCTGCTCCGCCGTCCCGTTCGCACCGGCGGGGAGCGCGGGCAGGCCGCCGCCCTCCGTCGCCCCCTGCCGCGCCCGGCGCCGTCCGGTCGGCGGCACGCCCTCGGCTCCCGCCATGCCCGGCGGCAGCCCCGCACCGTTCGTCCCGTCACCGTGCTGCGGGTGCGCTCCCCGGCCGCCGTCGGTGGCACCGGAGCCCGTCTCGCTTCCCTCCGCGCCCGAGTGCCGCGCCCGGCGGCGACCGGTCGGCTGCGCCCCGCCCGCCTGGGCCGGGACCGCGCCATGTCCCGCACCACCATCGCCGAGCGGCCGGCCGGATCCTCCGGTTCCGCCGTCACCACCGGCGGGGCCCTGGCGGCCCTCGTCGTCCGGACGCTCACCGGCCGCGGGGTCCGCCGCATCGCCCTGGGTGCCCCGCGCACGCGCGGCCGGCACCGGCATCACCGTCGTCTCGTTGCCGGTCAGCTCGGCCGGCCGGTCCGCCCCGGCCGTCGCGCCGTCCAGGGCCGCGCCGTCCGCCGCCACCGGCAGCTCCAGCACGTACGAACTGCCGCCCGCACCGGGCCCGCCGCCGGGCGCCCCCGGCACCTCGTGCGTCTGCATCAGCCCGCCGTGCTGCCGCACGATGCCGCGGACGATCGGCTCATGGACCGGATCGCCGCCGCCGAACGGCCCGCGCACCTCGATCCGTACGACATCCCCGCGCTTGGCCGCGGCCACCACGATCGTCGAATCGCCCGGGATCGGCCCCGACCGCCCGCCCAGGGCGGCCTCACCGGCCGGCATCCGGCCCGTCGAATCGACCCCCGCGACATCCGCGATCAGATGCGACAGCGCCTGGGCGATCCGCTCCGCGTCGACCGTCGCCTCTATCGGCGGCGCATGCACCGCGAACTGGGCCCGGCCCGGCCCGATCAGCTCGACCGCGCCCTCCACGCCGGCCGCGACCACGGCGTCCAGCGAAACCTTCGTGCGGTTGAGCTTCTCCTTGCCGGAGTCCAGCCGCTGATAGCTCAGGACGTTGTCCACCAGCGTCGTCATCCGGGCGTGGCCGGCCGCGAGGTGGTGCAGGATCTGGTTCGCCTCGGGCCACAGCTGCCCGGCCGGGTCGGAGGCGAGCGTGCCCAGCTCGCCCTTCAGCTCCTCCAGCGGCCCGCGCAGCGCCTGGTCGAGCACCGCCAGCAGCTGGGTGTGGCGGGCCGCCAGCGCATCGAAGGCGCGGCGGTCGGTGAAGGTCATCACCGCACCGACGAGCTGATCGCCGTCCCGCACCGGCGCCGTCGTCAGATCGACGGACACCGCACGCCCGTCCTTCGCCCACAGCGCCTGCCCGCGCACCCGGTGCTTGCGCCCGGACTTGAGCGTGTCGGCCAGCGGGGTGTCCTCCCACGGCAGCGCCGAGCCGTCCGCCCGGGAGTGGTGGATGAGCGGATGCAGCTCCTTGCCGCCCAGCTCACTCGCCCGGTAGCCGAGGATCTGCGCCGCGGACGGATTGACGAGCACGACCTTGCCCTCGGCGTCGACCCCGATCACACCCTCGGCCGCGGCCCGCAGGATCATCTCGGTCTGCCGCTGCTGACGGGCCAGCTCGGTCTCGGTGTCCAGCGTCCCGGTCAGATCACGGACGACGAGCATCAGCAGCTCGTTGCCCGTATAGCCATTGCGGTGATCGGCGTACGCCGCCTCGAAGGCCGACTCGTACGGGGTCCGCCCGTCCTCCAGATTGGCGCTGGTCACCTCGACCAGCAGCTCCGTCCCGTCCGTCCGCCGCGCGACCATCCGCGTCGGCTTCGTACGGGTGCGCTCCTCCTCCTCGTCCCGGCGCCGCATGGAGCCCGGGATCCGCTTGGAGTCGAAGGACGGCAGCAGATCGAGCAGCCCGCGCCCCACGAGGGCGGTGCCCGGCGCCTCGAAGGTCTCCAGCGCGATGGTGTTGGCATTGACGACCGTGCCGTTGCAGTTCACGAGCAACAGGGCGTCGGGGAGGGCGTCGAGTATGGCTGCGAGGCGAGCAGCGCCTCGGGATGGCCTGCTGCTCACGACGACGCTTCCTCCCTGTTACCGCACCTTGCCGATCCACCGTGGCGGATCGCTGGGATGGAGTCTACGGGCACTTGCCCGGGACGCGGAGGCGGATGACGAGGAGGTAATGCCACGGCCCTGTGCGACTCACCGCAGGCCCGACATGTGCCCCTCGTCCTGACCTGCCGCGCTACTACGGCACGAACCGGGTCATGAACGGGTTGAGGGGAGCAGGGGTTCGAAGCGCCCCCAGCGGTCGATCTCACACCCATTGGTGCGCCGGAAATCCGCGTTGACGGGACGCCCCGCCCAGGTCCCGGTGACATGGGCGGTGGCCGGGCCGCCGTACATCATCGTGCAGTTCGCACCCTGCGGCACGGCGGCGAACGGGTCCCTGCCCCACCTCGTCATCCCGTCGAGCTTCGCGCAGGCGGCCTTGACATGGAGGTGGTTGCCGCCGCCGGGGTGGCAGTACAGCTCGAAGGTGCCGTCGGTCCGCGCCGAGCCGGAGTGCTGGACGGTGACCGTGAGGTGGTCGCCGACCGCGAGGTGCGCCGCCGCCGGCCCGTGGCCGACCGGGAGGTAGTGACCGTCGGGCGTGCGGGGCCCGGCGGCATGGTGGCCGGCGCCGACGAGGCCGTCACCGGACCAGTGATGCGGCAGCGGGATCGGGGCGGCCGACGCGACGGGCGCCGCCAGGGCCAGCGCGGCGACGGAGGCGAGGGACACTGCGGCCGCCGTGGCGGAGCGGCGGGCGCCGGCCGCGGCTGCGGCTGCGGAGAAGAGGGATGACGTCCGGTGGTGCGGCATCACAGGCTCCAGAGGCGAGTGCGGGGCGGCACGGGGTGCGTACACGCCGGGGGCGCACGACAACGGCGTCGCGACGGCCCCACACTCCTAACGCGCCGCCGCCCCCGACGTTGCGCTGCAGGAACGTCTTTGCCGGGTGGCCCGCGCGCCTAGTACCGTAGGGGGCGATTGGTGACAGCCCTTGGAGCTGTGCCATCATCTGGACACGCCACAGCGTGCATGTGCGCGCGTGGAGTGTGTGGAGGCGTCGCCTAGTCCGGTCTATGGCGCCGCACTGCTAATGCGGTTTGGGGCTTACCCCCCATCGAGGGTTCAAATCCCTCCGCCTCCGCTCTTCTTCGCTCAGGCCCCGGTCTTCCCGACCCGGGCCTGAGCGCTTTCCGGGCCGGAATGATCACGGCCTGACTTCCTGCTCGGGTCCGCCGGGGCTTTGCGTCTGGGGTTCTGCCTGGCTTCCGGGCCCACCGGCCGGTGTCCCGGGTTCCGGGCCCACCGGCCGGTGTCCTGGGTTCCGCCCACGCCGGCGTGTCACTGCCAGCGGCCGCCTGGCCTGGGAGGGCATCCTCCGGAGCTCCCGCACCACGCGGCTCCGGATGTGGCGCGCGTCACCGCCACCGTCGAACGCGAGGTCCTTGTCACCCCTCGGCACCCTCGGCCGCCTTCGGCACTCTTGACGGCTGACGCCCTGGACCCCTTCCGAAGAGGGCTACACCCGCCCGAACTTCGCCCGGATCATCGAGAACGCCCCCTGGCCCGAGTGCCCCCGAGAACACCCCCACAAGGGCGTTTCTGCAGGTCAGCGGCGCTACGGGCAATGGATTTCGCCTCACGGCACAGGTCATGTAATGTTGTTCCCGCAACGCCGACCGGCAAGAAAAACCGCCGGAAAGCCAAGCGCTCGTAGCTTAACGGATAGAGCATCTGACTACGGATCAGAAGGTTGCAGGTTCGAATCCTGCCGAGCGCACAGCAGGTCAAAGCCCCCGCCGGGTAATCCGGGCGGGGGCTTTTTCGTGCCGTACAGCAGCGAAGTACAGCAACCGGGTCAGCGGGTCAGCCGCTGCCACCCATCGCCTCGGAGAGCTTGCCGAGGGCGGCGCGCACCTCTTCCTCACTCGCCTCGGCGTAGACCTCCATCGTCATCGCGATCTGGGAGTGGCGCAGGATGCGCTGAGCCACCTTGGGGTGGACGCCGAGGGCGACGAGGAGCGAGCTGCAGGTGTGCCGGGTGTTCCGCAGCGGCATGACCCGGAGGCCGGCGCGGCGGGCACGGAGAGCGAACATCCGGGTGAGGTTCCCCGGCTCGATCGGCGTGCCGTATTTCGTCGTGAAGACCAGCCCGTGACTGTCCCGCCAGAGATCACCGGCTGCTTTCCGGTCCCCGGTCTGCTGAGCGCGTCGCATCCGGAGGGCTTTGAGGCAGAGCGCGGGCAGCGGCAGGAAGTCGTCCGACTCTTTCGGTGGCTCGGGGCCACGACCTGCCCGATCATTCTCGACCAGGCCGACGGCCGCCGCCACGGACGGAGCAAAAGTGGCTCCCGATCCCGCCGATGCAGTGGCTCCCGTTCACCCCGACAAAATCAAGCACCGGCACGTCCGCCTTCGCGCTGCGCTGGGGCCTGCCGCGCGGTGGCGTCCGGGCCTCGGGATCACGGCATCAAGAAGGGCGGCGGACCGCACTCATCGTGGAGCAACGCCATCCCCAGGGCCGTGACCGTATGGATCACGGTGTTGCGGTGACGCCGGCTGCGGATCAGGTTCGCCTCGCGCAGCACCGCTGCCTGGTGGCTGGCCGTCTGGATGGGGACGTGCGCGCGTTCGGCGAGCTGAGTCGTGGTGCACGCTGCCGTCGCGACGACTTCCAGGACGCGCGCTCGCGTCTTCCCCAACAGCGCGGCCACGGCCTGTTGCCGGGGCGTGTGCGGCGACGCCAACCAGTCGAGGCTGCGTTCGACCGGATACACCAGGACGGGCGGCAGCCCCGTGTCCAGAAACGTCGTGGGAGCGCCCCAGCAGAAGAACGACGGCTGCAGCGTCAGGCCCCGGCCGTCGAGGTGGACGTCATGGTCGGCGGGAAAGGCGAGTTCGAGTACTGGATAGTGCCAAGTCGCGGACGGATGCAGGGCGGCGAGCACCCCTTCCCACCCGGTCGCGTCGATGTCGCGGGTCCGCCACTCACGATCACGCTCCACCTGCCGCCGCACCTGCGGCCAGACCGGCTCCAACGCGGCCGCGAAGTACGCGGTGACCGCGTCGGACACCGCTGACACCGCTCCCGGGGCGCCCTCCGCCAAACCGCGCGTCCAGGCGGGCAGTGGGCGTCCGGGGTGGCGGTCGTGCAACTCCTGCAGGTCGTTGCGTAATCGCGTACGCGGCGTCCGTCGCAGGGTCTCCATGCCCGCCGCCAGCGACGGGCCCGCGCCCGCCGGGGTCAGGAAGTCGACGGCGTATCCGGTCGGGGGAGCGAGAGCGGCCAGCAGATGCGCCGAAGGCGCCAGGCGCGTCGTGACCGTCCGCCGCCAGTCACCGAAGTACACCGCCCCGCTCGGATGCCGCAGCCGGTATGAGCTGAGCAGCACCTCCCACAGCGGGTCGGGCGTCGGGACCATCCGGATGCGCGCCAGATCGTCGCTGGTGAAGTGGATCCGAAGCATGGCGGGGCCTTCTCTCCTCCGTCTTCCCACCTCTCTGGGAAGACGTTGCCAGGGTTGCCCGGCCCGGGACAGTCTTCTTTCAGCACTTGTCAGGCGACATCCGCAAAGAACACACAAGTGCCTTGAAGGGGGTAAAAGAATGCGTATGAACAGGAAGCTCACAGCCATCGCCGGCGGCATCGTGCTCACCGGCAGCCTGCTGGGAAGCGCGAGTGCAGCCAGCGCGGCACAGAACTCTCCGTCGGCGGCGTCGGACTGCCCGTCGGGCTACTACTGCGTCTGGTCCGGGGAGAACTACACCGGCCACCGGCAGCAGGTCAAAAAGAACAACCCGGACCTGACCGTCTACTCGGTCTTCCAGAACTTCAAGTCGTGGTACAACCACGGCGCTTCCTGCGACTTCCGGTGGTACTCAGGCAAGAACTACAGCGGAAGCAGCGGAGTCGACGTGAGGGGATCCAAGGGGTCCCAAAGCGCGGCCATGTACATCGAGTCCAACAAGTGGGTCAACTGCTGACCAGCGCCCCGCCGAGCACAAGAGGGCGACGCCCCATCAGGGCGTCGCCCGCGCGGTACGGCGCAACACAGAAGGCGAGGGCGAGATGCTGCTGTTCGGCGGCTGCACCGCGCCCGCCGGCACACCCCTGGGGCACCGCCTGCACCTCGCCGGTCGTGTGTGGTGGTGCATGTGGCAAAGCGACATTTGCCAGTCACTCACACAGATGAACGCAGTTCGCGTCATGTCTTCGGACTCGCCCCGCCGCTCCATGCCGAGCCGGGTTGGCCAGCTCTTACGTAAACGTGAATTTACGGCCATTAGGGGTGAGCGCTCCGCCCCGAGGCTATGGGTGCCAGAGCTAGCTTGACAGCCATGACCACCTCTAACGCTGCGGCCCCCCAGCAGGGCGGCTCCTGGGTCCAGACTGGTCCACTCGCCTTCAGCCACAGCCTCACCGGCGCTGACGGCGCCTGGGAGCAGATCTCCGAGGCCCCGACACTCACCATTCCCTACGCCGGGGTATGGGAGATCGCCTACCACGCCCACGGAAGCTTCTCTCTGCCCTCGAACGGCGCGGTGGTGCTGATCCGCACAGCGCTGTACAAAAACGGCGTGATCATCGATGGCAGCGAAGCGGTGTCCGGTATTCAATCGGCCGCGGGTTTCGGCTTCCAGAACACCTTCGGGCAGACGCTCCTACACACCTTCGCCGCCCAAGACCAAGTGGCACTCTACGCGCACCGCCAAGGGCCCGCCGCCGCCGTCGCTGCCGTCAGCAGCGGTGGCGACGGACGCACCGGAGTCATGGCCCACTGGGTGAGCCCAGGCTTCTGAGAACTGGAAGGAGTGGGTGGGTTGGGCTGGTCGGTGCCACCGTCCGGCAGCGCTGACGGCAACCCTGACGGCAACGACGGCACACAGAGACCGTTGATCTCGATCATCGGCGATCAGCCGGTAGGGAGGCGTCGGCCCCGCCCAACAGCCTGCCCGATCCTACGGATCAGAAGGTTGCAGGTTCGAATCCTGCCGAGCGCACAGTAGTGAAAGCCCCGCCCGGGTCGACCGGGCGGGGCTTTTTCGTGTCGTGGGTCGGGTGGCGGGGATTGGCTGGCGGTGGGGGTGGGCTTGTCTGTTCGGTGGTGTGCGAGGGCGCCCTGTCGGGAGCCGCGTGGTCGACGGCGTGCGGAGGGTGGCTGCGGGGGCGTCGTGGATGTAGAGCACGGTCGTGGCGGGCAGGAGTGCGCGTCGGCCCCACGGGGAGGTGCGGGGTAGGGGCAGGGGAAACGATTAGGTGTTGGTGCGGGAGTCGCGTAGGGTTTGGTTTGTCGACGCGGGGTGGAGCAGCTCGGTAGCTCGCTGGGCTCATAACCCAGAGGTCGCAGGTTCAAATCCTGTCCCCGCTACTGATGTCGCAGGCCCGGTGGAAATTCTTCCACCGGGCCTGCGGCTTCTGTCGGGCGTCAGAGGTGGACCGGTGGGGGTGGGGCTGTGTAGTGGGCGGCCGGGCCGGTGGGGGGAGGGGACGGCTGAGGCAGGTCGGGGTGCAGGAGGAGGTTGTCGTCGTAGTCGCCGCCGTTTTGGTGGCGGAAGGGGAGCGGGTCGGTGGTGGGGAGGGTGCGCAGGCGCTCGCGCAGGCGGGTGGCGGCGGTGGCGTAGGCGGTCGGGGTGGTGCGGTCCGCGGCGGGGATCAGAAGGGGCGGGGCGACGGACATCCCGGTGTACCAGAGGGTGCCGTGCTGGAGGGGGAAGAGGAGGTCGTTGAGGTCTCCGTTGACGCCGCGGGGGCCGAGGGTGGCGGCGCGGGCGCCGGCGGTGGTGACGACCAGGGCGCGCTTGCCGGTGAGTTTGCCGTCGCCGTAGCGCAGGGGGCGGCCGGTGGCGGGGTCGGTGAGGCCGAAGGCGAAGCCCTTGACGAAGACACGGTCGAACCAGCCCTTGAGGATGGCGGGCATCCCGTACCACCAGAGGGGGAACTGGACGATCAAGGTGTCGGCCCAGGTGAGTTTTTCCTGTTCGGCGCGGATGTCGGGGGCCAAGTGGCCGTTTGTGTAGGCGCGTTGGGAGGCCTCGCCGACATGGAGGCGGTCGGCCGGGTCGTGGTCGTAGTCGGCGGCGTCGAGCACCGGGTTCCACTTCATGGCGTACAGGTCGGAGACGCGGTGCTGGTGGCCGTGGGCGTCGAGGGTGCGCAGGCCCTCGGTCATGAGGGCGCCGCTCAGTGAGCGCTGGTCGGGGTGGGCGAACAGCCAGAGGACCTTCATGTCGTCCACTCTCCGGGTCCGGCAGGGGGCGAACGAGTGGCCCGATGGTCAATGTGTGCCAGGATCGGGCCATGGGCGGTGTGGAGGAGAGCGGCGGTCGGGGGCCGGGCGTCCCGGAGGGCGGGCGGCGGCACCGGGTGGCGGTGCTGGTGCGGGACGGGATGCTGCCCATGGAGGTGGGCATCGTGCACCGGATCTTCGGGGAGGCGCGGTCGGCGGACGGGGAGCGGCTGTATGAGCTGGTGACCTGTGCGCTGCGGCCGGGTGAGGTGCTGACGGACACGGATTTCACGGTGCATGTGGCCTATGGGCCGGAGGCGCTGGCGACGGCCGACACCGTGGTCGTACCGGCATCCGGGGCGGACTACGACCGCAGTGCGGGGTGTGGTGCCGGGCGGCTGAGTGCGGAGTTGGCTCAGGCGCTGGGGCGGATCCGGCCCGGCACCCGGATCGCGTCGATCTGTACGGGGGCGTTCGTGCTGGCCGCGGCCGGTTTGCTGGACGGGCGGCGGGCGACCACGCACTGGCGGTCGGTGGACGATTTCCGTCGGCTGTTTCCCTCGGTCGAGCTGGATGCGGACGTGCTGTACACGGACTGCGGCGAGGTGCTGACCGCGGCCGGCGTCGCTTCCGGGATCGATCTGTGTCTGCACATGGTCCGGTGTGATCACGGGGCGGCGGTGGCCAACGAGGTGGCGCGGCGGACCGTCGTGCCGCCGCACCGGGAGGGCGGCCAGGCGCAGTACATCCAGCGGCCGGTGCCGGAGCCGCAGCTGTCCTCCACGGGCGCGGCGCGGGCCTGGGCGCTGGACCATCTGGACCGGCCGCTGAGTCTGCGGGAGCTGGCGGCGCGGGAGTCGATGAGCGTACGGACCTTCACCCGGCGCTTCCGGGAGGAGGCCGGGGTCTCGCCGCTCCAGTGGCTGACGCAGCAACGGGTCGAGCGTGCCCGGCAGTTGCTGGAGGAGACGGAACTGAGTGTGGACCGGATCGCGGCCGAGGCGGGCTTCGGGACGGCGGCCTCGCTCCGGCAGCATCTGCAGTCGGCGGTGGGGGTCTCGCCGCGGGCCTATCGGAGTACCTTCCGGGGGCCGCCGGAGAACAGGGGCGGGCCGAACGGCGGCGGGGGCTGAGGGCGGCCGCGTTGTCAGTGGGTGGTCGTACGCTGGCGATGTGTGGCGATGTACGGGACCGCGCTGGTCAGGCGGCGGGCCGGAGCCGGAGGGGCGGTTCGGCCAGCGGCTCGGTTGGTACTGCGCCGAGCGCGGTGAGGAGCGGACGAGCCTGCTCCCCGCGGGCAGGACGCTCGCCTTCGCCGCGCAGGGGGAGCGGCGCTGTCTGGGGGTGCGGCGGTCCGGCCGCTGGATCGTGTGCCCGTACGACGCGGTGCTCGACGGTGCGGGCGCCAAGGACCAGTGCGCGCGCTGCGTCCAGCTGGACCGGTCGCGTTCGGTGGCCGCGGACACCATGGCCGACGATCCGCGTCCGTACGGCGTCTATCTCGCGTACTTCGGGCCCGGCCTGCTGAAGGTGGGGATCACGGCTGCCGAGCGGGGGGCGGCCCGGCTGGTGGAGCAGGGCGCGGTGGCGTACGCACGGCTGGGGCGCGGGCCCTTGATGGCGGCGCGGCGGGCGGAGGCGGTGCTGGGGAGCGCGCTGGCGGTGCCCGACAGGTTCACGAAGTCGGCGAAGCGGGCGGCGCGCGGGGCGCTGCCCCCGGTGGCGGACCGGGTGGCCGAGCTTGCCCGACTGCACGCCAGGGCACAGGAGCCGGCGCTCTGGCCGGAGACGCTGGAGCCGGTGGAGTTCGCGTGTACGGACCATACGGAGCTGTTCGGGCTCGATCGGATTCCGGGTGAGGTGGCGGAGCTGGGCGGGATGACGGCGGGGGCGGAAGTGGTGGCGGAGGTGCTGGCCGGGGTGGGGGCGGATGTGTATCTGCGGTTGGCGGGGGAGTGGGGGCGGGGGCAGGGAGAGGGGCCGGGGCAGGGCGTCGGTGGGGTTGGTGGGGTGGTTGCGGTGATGGATGCGCGGGTGTTGTCGGGGTGGGTGTTGGGGGCGGCTGGGGGGCGGGTGACGACGGTTCCGGTGCGGGCCGCGGTGGCTGGGGTGGGGGAGCGGGAGGGGGGTGGGCAGGAGGGGTTGTTCTGAGCGGGGGCCGGGTGGGGGCCCGGCGGGGAGTGTTGGCCGGGGGTGGAAAGTGGCTGATGGGGGTTGTTCCGGGGGCTGGTGGGGGCGTTAGATGCATGGTGCAGGTAGCTGGTGCATGGTGCAGGTAGCCCGTGCCGGGCGGGGTCCGTAGGGGCGCAAACGTAAGGGGAGGGGCCCGGCGTGGCGGACGGTGATGAGCGGGTCGGCGCATTCTGGCGGGAGTTGGGGCTGCCGGGGCTGATCGATGTGCACACGCACTTCATGCCCGAGCGGGTGATGGCGAAGGTCTGGGCGTACTTCGACGCGGCCGGTCCGCTGGTGGGCAAGGCATGGCCGATCGCCTACCGGTTCGAGGAGGACGAGCGGCTGGCGGTGCTGCGCGGCTTCGGGGTACGGGCCTTCACCTCGATGATCTATCCGCACAAGCCGGGGATGGCGCAGTGGCTCAACGGCTGGGCGGCCGGCTTCGCGGCCCGTACGCCCGGCTGTCTGCGGACCGCGACGTTCTTTCCGGAGGACGGTGCCGCCCGGTACGTATGCGACGAAATCGCGGGCGGGGCACGGGTCTTCAAGGCGCATGTGCAGGTGGGCGGGTACGACCCGGCCGATGCGCAGCTCGAACCGGTGTGGGGTGCGCTTGCGGAGGCAGGCGTGCCGGTGGTCATCCACTGCGGCTCGGGACCGGCTCCCGGTAAGCACACCGGGCCCGCCCCGATCGCGCGGCTGCTGGCCCGCCATCCCCGGCTGCGGTTGATCATCGCCCACATGGGGATGCCGGAGTACGCCGACTTCCTGGACCTCGCACAGCGCTATCCCGGTGTGCACCTCGATACGACGATGGCCTTCACCGACTTCTCCGAGCGGGCCGCGCCGTTCCCACGGGAGGAGCGCGCTCGGCTGAAGGACCTCGGCGAACGGGTGCTGTTCGGCAGCGACTTCCCCAACATCCCCTACGGATACGCGCATGCGCTGGAGGCACTCACCCGGCTGGAGCTGGGCGAGGAGTGGCTGCGGGGGGTCTGTTACGGGAACGCGGCGCGGTTGTTCGGCGTGTGAGCGGGGCGGGTCGGGACGGCGAGCGGTGGGGTGCGTGCCGGGGCTGCCGGGCGTGCCGGGGCGGGGTCAGGGCGTGAGCGGGGTGGCGGCGGCCGCGGCCAGGTGAGCCATGGCCACGCCCAGATCGGCGAGGGTCTCCTCGTCCGCCACGCGTTCGGTGGCCGGGTCGATCTTCGGGCCGATGGCGGGGATTTCACGGCACGCGGCAGTCACGACCTCGCCGGTCATCATGCGCAGGGTCTCGCGGAGCTGGGCGTTGGCGTGGTCGCCGCCGGTGGGGAACGGTGACGCGGTGACCACCGCGACGGGCTTGTTGACGCATTCGCCGCTGCTGACCAACCAGTCGAGCGCGTTCTTGAGGACGCCGGGGACACCGTGTGCGTACTCGGGGCTGACGAGGAGCAGGGCGTCGGCGGCGGCGACCGCGGTGCGCAGGGCGGCGACGGGGGCGGGGGGCGTGACGTCCTCGCCGTCCAGGTCGGGATTGAAGTGCGGGAGCGCGCCGATGTCCGCGAGGGCGGTCGGGCCGTCCCAGAGGGCGAGGGCGGAGCGCAGCACCGCGCCGTTGGAGGAGCGTGCCCGCAGACTGCCGGAGAGGGCGAGGAGTCTCATGGTGTGACGGTACGCGGCACTCGGGAGGGGGAGCGGGCAGGGGACGGGCGGACGGGACGGCGGGGGGACGGGGCCACGGGACCAGCGAGGGGACGGGGCCACGGGACCGGCGACGGGACGGGCTGTGTGGGGTGTTGCGGTGGGGGTCCGTGGTGGTGTCGGCGGCGTCTGCGGGCACGCTCCTCCAACGGCGCGGTGCTGCGCTCCGCCCTCGCCCTCTGGGACGGCCCGACCGCCCTCGCGGACATCGGCGCGCTCCCGCACTTCAATCCCGACCTGGACGGCGAGGACGTCACGCCCCCCGCCCCCGTCGCCGCCCTGCGCACCGCGGTCGCCGCCGCCGACGCCCTGCTCCTCGTCAGCCCCGAGTACGCACACGGTGTCCCCGGCGTCCTCAAGAACGCGCTCGACTGGTTGGTCAGCAGCGGCGAATGCGTCAACAAGCCCGTCGCGGTGGTCACCGCGTCACCGTTCCCCACCGGCGGCGACCACGCCAACGCCCAGCTCCGCGAGACCCTGCGCATGATGACCGGCGAGGTCGTGACTGCCGCGTGCCGTGAAATCCCCGCCATCGGCCCGAAGATCGACCCGGCCACCGAACGCGTGGCGGACGAGGAGACCCTCGCCGATCTGGGCGTGGCCATGGCTCACCTGGCCGCGGCCGCCGCCACCCCGCTCACGCCCTGACCCCGCCCCGGCACGCCCGGCAGCCCCGGCACGCACCCCACCGCTCGCCGTCCCGACCCGCCCCGCTCACACGCCGAACAACCGCGCCGCGTTCCCGTAACAGACCCCCCGCAGCCACTCCTCGCCCAGCTCCAGCCGGGTGAGTGCCTCCAGCGCATGCGCGTATCCGTAGGGGATGTTGGGGAAGTCGCTGCCGAACAGCACCCGTTCGCCGAGGTCCTTCAGCCGAGCGCGCTCCTCCCGTGGGAACGGCGCGGCCCGCTCGGAGAAGTCGGTGAAGGCCATCGTCGTATCGAGGTGCACACCGGGATAGCGCTGTGCGAGGTCCAGGAAGTCGGCGTACTCCGGCATCCCCATGTGGGCGATGATCAACCGCAGCCGGGGATGGCGGGCCAGCAGCCGCGCGATCGGGGCGGGCCCGGTGTGCTTACCGGGAGCCGGTCCCGAGCCGCAGTGGATGACCACCGGCACGCCTGCCTCCGCAAGCGCACCCCACACCGGTTCGAGCTGCGCATCGGCCGGGTCGTACCCGCCCACCTGCACATGCGCCTTGAAGACCCGTGCCCCGCCCGCGATTTCGTCGCATACGTACCGGGCGGCACCGTCCTCCGGAAAGAACGTCGCGGTCCGCAGACAGCCGGGCGTACGGGCCGCGAAGCCGGCCGCCCAGCCGTTGAGCCACTGCGCCATCCCCGGCTTGTGCGGATAGATCATCGAGGTGAAGGCCCGTACCCCGAAGCCGCGCAGCACCGCCAGCCGCTCGTCCTCCTCGAACCGGTAGGCGATCGGCCATGCCTTGCCCACCAGCGGACCGGCCGCGTCGAAGTACGCCCAGACCTTCGCCATCACCCGCTCGGGCATGAAGTGCGTGTGCACATCGATCAGCCCCGGCAGCCCCAACTCCCGCCAGAATGCGCCGACCCGCTCATCACCGTCCGCCACGCCGGGCCCCTCCCCTTACGTTTGCGCCCCTACGGACCCCGCCCGGCACGGGCTACCTGCACCATGCACCAGCTACCTGCACCATGCATCTAACGCCCCCACCAGCCCCCGGAACAACCCCCATCAGCCACTTTCCACCCCCGGCCAACACTCCCCGCCGGGCCCCACCCGGCCCCCGCTCAGAACAACCCCTCCTGCCCACCCCCCTCCCGCTCCCCCACCCCAGCCACCGCGGCCCGCACCGGAACCGTCGTCACCCGCCCCCCAGCCGCCCCCAACACCCACCCCGACAACACCCGCGCATCCATCACCGCAACCACCCCACCAACCCCACCGACGCCCTGCCCCGGCCCCTCTCCCTGCCCCCGCCCCCACTCCCCCGCCAACCGCAGATACACATCCGCCCCCACCCCGGCCAGCACCTCCGCCACCACTTCCGCCCCCGCCGTCATCCCGCCCAGCTCCGCCACCTCACCCGGAATCCGATCGAGCCCGAACAGCTCCGTATGGTCCGTACACGCGAACTCCACCGGCTCCAGCGTCTCCGGCCAGAGCGCCGGCTCCTGTGCCCTGGCGTGCAGTCGGGCAAGCTCGGCCACCCGGTCCGCCACCGGGGGCAGCGCCCCGCGCGCCGCCCGCTTCGCCGACTTCGTGAACCTGTCGGGCACCGCCAGCGCGCTCCCCAGCACCGCCTCCGCCCGCCGCGCCGCCATCAAGGGCCCGCGCCCCAGCCGTGCGTACGCCACCGCGCCCTGCTCCACCAGCCGGGCCGCCCCCCGCTCGGCAGCCGTGATCCCCACCTTCAGCAGGCCGGGCCCGAAGTACGCGAGATAGACGCCGTACGGACGCGGATCGTCGGCCATGGTGTCCGCGGCCACCGAACGCGACCGGTCCAGCTGGACGCAGCGCGCGCACTGGTCCTTGGCGCCCGCACCGTCGAGCACCGCGTCGTACGGGCACACGATCCAGCGGCCGGACCGCCGCACCCCCAGACAGCGCCGCTCCCCCTGCGCGGCGAAGGCGAGCGTCCTGCCCGCGGGGAGCAGGCTCGTCCGCTCCTCACCGCGCTCGGCGCAGTACCAACCGAGCCGCTGGCCGAACCGCCCCTCCGGCTCCGGCCCGCCGCCTGACCAGCGCGGTCCCGTACATCGCCACACATCGCCAGCGTACGACCACCCACTGACAACGCGGCCGCCCTCAGCCCCCGCCGCCGTTCGGCCCGCCCCTGTTCTCCGGCGGCCCCCGGAAGGTACTCCGATAGGCCCGCGGCGAGACCCCCACCGCCGACTGCAGATGCTGCCGGAGCGAGGCCGCCGTCCCGAAGCCCGCCTCGGCCGCGATCCGGTCCACACTCAGTTCCGTCTCCTCCAGCAACTGCCGGGCACGCTCGACCCGTTGCTGCGTCAGCCACTGGAGCGGCGAGACCCCGGCCTCCTCCCGGAAGCGCCGGGTGAAGGTCCGTACGCTCATCGACTCCCGCGCCGCCAGCTCCCGCAGACTCAGCGGCCGGTCCAGATGGTCCAGCGCCCAGGCCCGCGCCGCGCCCGTGGAGGACAGCTGCGGCTCCGGCACCGGCCGCTGGATGTACTGCGCCTGGCCGCCCTCCCGGTGCGGCGGCACGACGGTCCGCCGCGCCACCTCGTTGGCCACCGCCGCCCCGTGATCACACCGGACCATGTGCAGACACAGATCGATCCCGGAAGCGACGCCGGCCGCGGTCAGCACCTCGCCGCAGTCCGTGTACAGCACGTCCGCATCCAGCTCGACCGAGGGAAACAGCCGACGGAAATCGTCCACCGACCGCCAGTGCGTGGTCGCCCGCCGCCCGTCCAGCAAACCGGCCGCGGCCAGCACGAACGCCCCCGTACAGATCGACGCGATCCGGGTGCCGGGCCGGATCCGCCCCAGCGCCTGAGCCAACTCCGCACTCAGCCGCCCGGCACCACACCCCGCACTGCGGTCGTAGTCCGCCCCGGATGCCGGTACGACCACGGTGTCGGCCGTCGCCAGCGCCTCCGGCCCATAGGCCACATGCACCGTGAAATCCGTGTCCGTCAGCACCTCACCCGGCCGCAGCGCACAGGTCACCAGCTCATACAGCCGCTCCCCGTCCGCCGACCGCGCCTCCCCGAAGATCCGGTGCACGATGCCCACCTCCATGGGCAGCATCCCGTCCCGCACCAGCACCGCCACCCGGTGCCGCCGCCCGCCCTCCGGGACGCCCGGCCCCCGACCGCCGCTCTCCTCCACACCGCCCATGGCCCGATCCTGGCACACATTGACCATCGGGCCACTCGTTCGCCCCCTGCCGGACCCGGAGAGTGGACGACATGAAGGTCCTCTGGCTGTTCGCCCACCCCGACCAGCGCTCACTGAGCGGCGCCCTCATGACCGAGGGCCTGCGCACCCTCGACGCCCACGGCCACCAGCACCGCGTCTCCGACCTGTACGCCATGAAGTGGAACCCGGTGCTCGACGCCGCCGACTACGACCACGACCCGGCCGACCGCCTCCATGTCGGCGAGGCCTCCCAACGCGCCTACACAAACGGCCACTTGGCCCCCGACATCCGCGCCGAACAGGAAAAACTCACCTGGGCCGACACCTTGATCGTCCAGTTCCCCCTCTGGTGGTACGGGATGCCCGCCATCCTCAAGGGCTGGTTCGACCGTGTCTTCGTCAAGGGCTTCGCCTTCGGCCTCACCGACCCCGCCACCGGCCGCCCCCTGCGCTACGGCGACGGCAAACTCACCGGCAAGCGCGCCCTGGTCGTCACCACCGCCGGCGCCCGCGCCGCCACCCTCGGCCCCCGCGGCGTCAACGGAGACCTCAACGACCTCCTCTTCCCCCTCCAGCACGGCACCCTCTGGTACACCGGGATGTCCGTCGCCCCGCCCCTTCTGATCCCCGCCGCGGACCGCACCACCCCGACCGCCTACGCCACCGCCGCCACCCGCCTGCGCGAGCGCCTGCGCACCCTCCCCACCACCGACCCGCTCCCCTTCCGCCACCAAAACGGCGGCGACTACGACGACAACCTCCTCCTGCACCCCGACCTGCCTCAGCCGTCCCCTCCCCCCACCGGCCCGGCCGCCCACTACACAGCCCCACCCCCACCGGTCCACCTCTGACGCCCGACAGAAGCCGCAGGCCCGGTGGAAGAATTTCCACCGGGCCTGCGACATCAGTAGCGGGGACAGGATTTGAACCTGCGACCTCTGGGTTATGAGCCCAGCGAGCTACCGAGCTGCTCCACCCCGCGTCGACAAACCAAACCCTACGCGACTCCCGCACCAACACCTAATCGTTTCCCCTGCCCCTACCCCGCACCTCCCCGTGGGGCCGACGCGCACTCCTGCCCGCCACGACCGTGCTCTACATCCACGACGCCCCCGCAGCCACCCTCCGCACGCCGTCGACCACGCGGCTCCCGACAGGGCGCCCTCGCACACCACCGAACAGACAAGCCCACCCCCACCGCCAGCCAATCCCCGCCACCCGACCCACGACACGAAAAAGCCCCGCCCGGTCGACCCGGGCGGGGCTTTCACTACTGTGCGCTCGGCAGGATTCGAACCTGCAACCTTCTGATCCGTAGGATCGGGCAGGCTGTTGGGCGGGGCCGACGCCTCCCTACCGGCTGATCGCCGATGATCGAGATCAACGGTCTCTGTGTGCCGTCGTTGCCGTCAGGGTTGCCGTCAGCGCTGCCGGACGGTGGCACCGACCAGCCCAACCCACCCACTCCTTCCAGTTCTCAGAAGCCTGGGCTCACCCAGTGGGCCATGACTCCGGTGCGTCCGTCGCCACCGCTGCTGACGGCAGCGACGGCGGCGGCGGGCCCTTGGCGGTGCGCGTAGAGTGCCACTTGGTCTTGGGCGGCGAAGGTGTGTAGGAGCGTCTGCCCGAAGGTGTTCTGGAAGCCGAAACCCGCGGCCGATTGAATACCGGACACCGCTTCGCTGCCATCGATGATCACGCCGTTTTTGTACAGCGCTGTGCGGATCAGCACCACCGCGCCGTTCGAGGGCAGAGAGAAGCTTCCGTGGGCGTGGTAGGCGATCTCCCATACCCCGGCGTAGGGAATGGTGAGTGTCGGGGCCTCGGAGATCTGCTCCCAGGCGCCGTCAGCGCCGGTGAGGCTGTGGCTGAAGGCGAGTGGACCAGTCTGGACCCAGGAGCCGCCCTGCTGGGGGGCCGCAGCGTTAGAGGTGGTCATGGCTGTCAAGCTAGCTCTGGCACCCATAGCCTCGGGGCGGAGCGCTCACCCCTAATGGCCGTAAATTCACGTTTACGTAAGAGCTGGCCAACCCGGCTCGGCATGGAGCGGCGGGGCGAGTCCGAAGACATGACGCGAACTGCGTTCATCTGTGTGAGTGACTGGCAAATGTCGCTTTGCCACATGCACCACCACACACGACCGGCGAGGTGCAGGCGGTGCCCCAGGGGTGTGCCGGCGGGCGCGGTGCAGCCGCCGAACAGCAGCATCTCGCCCTCGCCTTCTGTGTTGCGCCGTACCGCGCGGGCGACGCCCTGATGGGGCGTCGCCCTCTTGTGCTCGGCGGGGCGCTGGTCAGCAGTTGACCCACTTGTTGGACTCGATGTACATGGCCGCGCTTTGGGACCCCTTGGATCCCCTCACGTCGACTCCGCTGCTTCCGCTGTAGTTCTTGCCTGAGTACCACCGGAAGTCGCAGGAAGCGCCGTGGTTGTACCACGACTTGAAGTTCTGGAAGACCGAGTAGACGGTCAGGTCCGGGTTGTTCTTTTTGACCTGCTGCCGGTGGCCGGTGTAGTTCTCCCCGGACCAGACGCAGTAGTAGCCCGACGGGCAGTCCGACGCCGCCGACGGAGAGTTCTGTGCCGCGCTGGCTGCACTCGCGCTTCCCAGCAGGCTGCCGGTGAGCACGATGCCGCCGGCGATGGCTGTGAGCTTCCTGTTCATACGCATTCTTTTACCCCCTTCAAGGCACTTGTGTGTTCTTTGCGGATGTCGCCTGACAAGTGCTGAAAGAAGACTGTCCCGGGCCGGGCAACCCTGGCAACGTCTTCCCAGAGAGGTGGGAAGACGGAGGAGAGAAGGCCCCGCCATGCTTCGGATCCACTTCACCAGCGACGATCTGGCGCGCATCCGGATGGTCCCGACGCCCGACCCGCTGTGGGAGGTGCTGCTCAGCTCATACCGGCTGCGGCATCCGAGCGGGGCGGTGTACTTCGGTGACTGGCGGCGGACGGTCACGACGCGCCTGGCGCCTTCGGCGCATCTGCTGGCCGCTCTCGCTCCCCCGACCGGATACGCCGTCGACTTCCTGACCCCGGCGGGCGCGGGCCCGTCGCTGGCGGCGGGCATGGAGACCCTGCGACGGACGCCGCGTACGCGATTACGCAACGACCTGCAGGAGTTGCACGACCGCCACCCCGGACGCCCACTGCCCGCCTGGACGCGCGGTTTGGCGGAGGGCGCCCCGGGAGCGGTGTCAGCGGTGTCCGACGCGGTCACCGCGTACTTCGCGGCCGCGTTGGAGCCGGTCTGGCCGCAGGTGCGGCGGCAGGTGGAGCGTGATCGTGAGTGGCGGACCCGCGACATCGACGCGACCGGGTGGGAAGGGGTGCTCGCCGCCCTGCATCCGTCCGCGACTTGGCACTATCCAGTACTCGAACTCGCCTTTCCCGCCGACCATGACGTCCACCTCGACGGCCGGGGCCTGACGCTGCAGCCGTCGTTCTTCTGCTGGGGCGCTCCCACGACGTTTCTGGACACGGGGCTGCCGCCCGTCCTGGTGTATCCGGTCGAACGCAGCCTCGACTGGTTGGCGTCGCCGCACACGCCCCGGCAACAGGCCGTGGCCGCGCTGTTGGGGAAGACGCGAGCGCGCGTCCTGGAAGTCGTCGCGACGGCAGCGTGCACCACGACTCAGCTCGCCGAACGCGCGCACGTCCCCATCCAGACGGCCAGCCACCAGGCAGCGGTGCTGCGCGAGGCGAACCTGATCCGCAGCCGGCGTCACCGCAACACCGTGATCCATACGGTCACGGCCCTGGGGATGGCGTTGCTCCACGATGAGTGCGGTCCGCCGCCCTTCTTGATGCCGTGATCCCGAGGCCCGGACGCCACCGCGCGGCAGGCCCCAGCGCAGCGCGAAGGCGGACGTGCCGGTGCTTGATTTTGTCGGGGTGAACGGGAGCCACTGCATCGGCGGGATCGGGAGCCACTTTTGCTCCGTCCGTGGCGGCGGCCGTCGGCCTGGTCGAGAATGATCGGGCAGGTCGTGGCCCCGAGCCACCGAAAGAGTCGGACGACTTCCTGCCGCTGCCCGCGCTCTGCCTCAAAGCCCTCCGGATGCGACGCGCTCAGCAGACCGGGGACCGGAAAGCAGCCGGTGATCTCTGGCGGGACAGTCACGGGCTGGTCTTCACGACGAAATACGGCACGCCGATCGAGCCGGGGAACCTCACCCGGATGTTCGCTCTCCGTGCCCGCCGCGCCGGCCTCCGGGTCATGCCGCTGCGGAACACCCGGCACACCTGCAGCTCGCTCCTCGTCGCCCTCGGCGTCCACCCCAAGGTGGCTCAGCGCATCCTGCGCCACTCCCAGATCGCGATGACGATGCGCCCCTCGGCGGCGGCCGATGAGGGTCTGTCTGCTCACCGCCGACCCCGGCCATCCGCTGCTGGCCGCCGTCACCGCGCTGCTGGCCCCGGAGCACGAGGTCGTCTCCCTGGACCCGGGCAGTGCCACCGCCGGCCCCGGCCTCTTCCCGCTCGCCGACGTCTATCTGCTCAAGGCGCGGACCCCGCGGGCGCTGGCGCTCGCCGCCTTCCTGGAGGAGCACGGCGCCCCGGTGCTCAACTCCGCGGCGGCCACCGCGCGCTGCCAGGACCGCGTCGCGATGGCCGACGTGGCGCGCGCGGCCGGGCTGCCGTTCGCCGCCACCACCGCGTTGACCACGGTCGGCCGGCTGGCGGCGGCCGGCGAACCGGCCACTCCGCTGGTGCTCAAGAGCCGGTTCAGCCGGCGCCACGACCTGGTGGCCCGTGCCGACAGCGCCGCCCGGCTGCGGGAGTTGGCCGCGGACTGGGCGACCGAGCCGGTGGTCGTCCAGGAGTTCACCGCGAACAGCGGCTGGGACCACAAGCTGTGGGTGGTCGACGGCCGGCTCTTCGCCGGGCTGCGCCGCTCGGAGCTGGCCCCGGGCGGCCGCGGACCGACCCGGTCGCTGCCGGCCGGCGAACTGCCCGCGAGCTGGCGGGACGCCGCGCTGCGGGCCGGCGAGGTCTTCGGCCTGGAGGTCTACGGCGTGGACGTCCTCGACGCCGGCGGCGGCGCGCCGCTGCTCGTGGACATCAATGCCTTCCCCGGCATCCGCGGCCAGGCCGGCGCCCCGGAGGCGCTCGCGGAACTCGCCCTGCGGACGGCGGCGAACGGCCGGACGCCCGCCACAGGCGAAACAAAGCTGCCAGAAGTCAGCCA